>NZ_CP123923.1:0-4800000 GCF_030450125.1 Streptomyces sp. WP-1 | reverse complement strand
ACCATGGCGTCCAGCCTGACGAAGGACTCGGTCCACCCGGGCACCCCCGGCACCGAGAAGACCTTCTTCGGCCACCCCCGCGGCCTGGCCACTCTGTTCATGACCGAGATGTGGGAGCGGTTCTCCTACTACGGCATGCGGGCCCTGCTCCCCCTCTACCTGGTGGCCCCGGGTGGTCTGCACCTGTCCGCGGGCACGGCGACGGCGATCTACTCCGTCTACCTGTCGCTCGTGTACCTGCTCGCGCTGCCCGGCGGCTGGGTCGCCGACCGGCTCCTCGGCCCCCGTAAGACGGTCGCGGTCGCGGGTCTGATCATCATGCTGGGCCATCTGTGCCTGGCCCTGCCGGCCGCCGCGAGCTTCTTCGTCGGCCTGGTGCTGGTCGCCATCGGCTCCGGTCTGCTGAAGGCCAACATCTCCACGATGGTCGGCCACCTGTACGACGGCCCGAAGGACCCGCGCCGCGACGGTGGCTTCACGCTCTTCTACATCGGCATCAACCTGGGCGCGTTCGTCGCTCCGCTGGTCATCGGCACCATCGGTGAGAACGTCAACTGGCACTTCGGCTTCGCGCTGGCCGCGCTCGGCATGGCGCTGGGTCTGACCCAGTACCTGCTGGGCGGCCGCCACCTGAGCGAGCAGAGCAAGGTCGTCCCGACGCCGATGACGGCCCAGGAGAAGGCCACCACCCTGCGCAAGGGCCTGATCTGGCTGGCCATCGCCGCGGTCTTCTACGGCATCGTCGGCTTCACCGGTCACTTCACCCTGAACTGGGCGCTGATCCCGCTGACCCTCATCGGTCTCATCGTGCCGATCCTGGTCATCGGCCGGATCCTGCGCGACAAGGACCTCGACGGCGAGGAGCGCTCGAAGGTCCGCGCGTACGTCTGGTTCTTCGTGGCCGCCGCGGTCTTCTGGATGATCTACGACCAGGGCGGTTCGACCCTGTCGCTGTTCGCCGATGCCTCCGCCAAGAACACGATCGCCGGCTGGAACTTCCCGGTCTCCTGGTACCAGTCGGTCAACCCGGTCATGATCATGGCCCTCGCGCCGGTCTTCGCCTGGCTGTGGCTGTGGCTGAACCGGAGCGGCAAGGAGCCGAGCACGATCGTGAAGTTCTCCTCCGGCCTGGTGCTGGTCGGCGCTTCCTTCTTCGTGTTCCTCGCCCCGCTGTCCATCGCGCAGGACGGCCACAAGGCCGCGGCGATGTGGCTGGTCGGCATCTACTTCCTGCAGACCGTCGGTGAGCTGACGCTGTCGCCGGTGGGTCTGTCGGTGACGACGAAGATGGCGCCGAAGAAGTACGCCTCGCAGATGATGGGCGTCTGGTTCCTCGCGGTCACCGCGGGCGACTCCGTGACCGCGTTGCTGTCGAACCCGGCGGTCGGCGGGGTGAACCTGGACAAGATGGGCTTCGTGATGCTGGAGGCCGTCCTCGCGGTGCTCGCCGGTGTGGCGGTGTGGATGTACCGCGGCAAGGTGAACAAGCTGATGGGCGACGTGCGCTAGTCGCTGGGACTTGGCCGAGAGGGCCGTCGCACCCCGGGTGGGTGTGGCGGCCCTCTCGGTTTTCCGCGGGGTTCCCCGCGCCCCCGAAAGACACAGGTTGGCTAGCGCGTCCGGCGTCGTGGCATGAAGGTGAAGATCGCGGTGCCCAGGAGGGTCGCCGTGCCCGCCACCAGGCCCAGGGCCTTCAGGGTCTCGTGGTCGTTCGCGCCCGTGTCGGCCAGGCCGCCGGAGGTGGAGCCCGTGGTGGAGCCCGTGGTGGTGGCTCCCGTCGAGCCGCCGGAGGTGGAGGATCCGCCCGAAGTGCCGCCCGGCTGACCGCTCGTGTCCAGGGTGAGGGAGACCTGTGTGGCGGCCGGGGTGCAGGTGGTCGTCGTGCCCAGGGCGTTGATCGTCAGGACGCCCGGGGAGAGGGTCGAGGAGCCGGTCGCGCCGGGTTTGTAGGTGCCGGTGAGGTCGGGGATCGCGATGGGGTCACCGGACTTGATGGGGGCGGCGTTGGCGGGGCCCGCCACAGGGACCGTGCCCTTGTCCGCGCCGCCGACGACCACCTCCATGGACGGCTTCACGGAGCCCGCGGGGATGTCGGCGGGGCTGTCCATCACCGACTTCTCGAAGCGCACGGTGAGGGCGTAGTCCCCGCCGTTCCTCCTCGCGTCGATCCGCACCGGCGAGGTGGCGCTCTTGTCGCCGATCGGGGTCTTGCACGCGTAGGGGATCCGCACCTCCTTGCCGGTGAAGTCGCTCTGGCCGGTGCCGCCCGTCGTGGACGGGGTGGGGGTAGGGGTGAGCGTGGCGGTGGGGGTCGGCGTCGGAGTGGGCGTGGGGGTGGGGGTGGGGGTGCCGTCCGCTGCCGTCACCTTGATCGTCGCCGACTGCTGAACCGTCTCCTTCGGAGTGCACTTCGTGTCCGTCGACATCGCGTTCACCGTGTACGCGTCCGGCGTCAGCGTCACCTCCCCCGGCGCCGTCAGCTTCACGCTGCCCTTCATGTCGGACAGCACCATCGGGGCGCCCTTGGGGATCGCGGGGTTCTGCCGCGTCCCCCGCATCGCGATGTCGGCGGTCTGCGCGCCGGCCGCCTTGAGCACGCCCGAGGGCTGCACCGAGTTCGCGGGCAGGCCGATGATGTCCGGGTTCCTGGACGCGGCCGCGACGAACTTCCACACGATGTCCACCGTCTCGCCCGCCTTCGCCGTCGCGGGCGCGGTGATCTCGACCTTCGTCGTGCCGTCCACGGGGCTGATGCCCGCGGGCGGCACACAGTGCGTGGCGTAGGCCACGGTCGCCGCCTGCGCGGGTGTCGCGGCCAGGCCCAGCAGGGCACCCGCGCCGCTCAGCACCAGCGCGGCGCCCACCGCCGTACCTCTCCTTCGCATGCTCACGTGGGTCCCTTCCTGGTGGGAGCCGTACGGGGGGTCGTACGGCTCGTCGGGCTGTCGTCGTGCGGTGCGGAGAGCGGGCCGGGTGCCGTGCCCGGGGTGAACCACGGGAGGGCGGCGGCCGGGGGTTCGGGAGGCGGTGAGGTCTTCGCACGGCGGGCGGGGCGCGGGGTGCGGGGGCGCGGGGTGCGGGGGCCGGCCGGGCGGCGGGGGCGTACCCGGTCGACCACCGCCATCCCGGCGCGGAACAGGGCCGCCGGTACGACCAGGCAGAGCAGGATCCAGAAGAGGGTCACGCCCCAGGGCCGGCCCACGCCCCAGGGCTGTTCGGCGAGGAGCTTGCCGTCGTACTTGAGGGAGACGGTGTAGTCGCCGTGCGCCCCGGCGGACAGTTCCACCGGCAGCTCGATCCGCGCCTTCTTCCCGGGCGCGAGGGTGCCGTGCCACTGCCGGTCGTCCCACTCGGGGGCGAACACACCGTGCGCGGTGCCGACATGGAAGACCGGGTCCTTGACGGGCGTGGTGCCGAGGTTGCCCGCGGTGAAGACCAGGGTGCGGCCCGGCGGGGCGCCGAACCAGGTCAGCGGGGAGCCGGAGCCGGTCAGCCGGGTGTCGGAGAGGATCGCCAGGCGCCCGCCGGAGGGCTCGGCGGGCAGCGGGGCGACGGGGTGCCCGGCGACGTCGAGGACGGCGTCCGCCTGCGCCGGGGTGCCGGTGACCGTGGCCACGTGCACCACACAGGGGCAGGGCACGGGCGGCTCGGCCACCGGCAGCTTCCTGGCGAAGGCGCCCCGGGCGTCGGTGGTGACGGCGCGGCCGTCGGCGTTGGCACAGGAGTTGGTGCCGCCGACGACACCCCGGGACGGCGTGGCCCGGCCGCAGACCAGCAGCATCAGCAGGGTGCGCGGGCGCCAGCCGGTGCCGTGGACGGTGACCGAGCCACCGGTCCCGGCCTGCGCCGCGGACAGCCGTACGGCCGGTCCGCCCGCCGCCGTCGCGGGGCCCGCGAGCGGCAGCAGGAGCAGCGCCGCGAGGGCCAGGACCACGATCCGCCTCACGCTGCCGCTCCCGTCGACTCGGCCTCGCGGGAGAGGGTTTCGCGCTTTCCGGTACGACGTCTGCGCCGCCGGACGAGGACAGCGGCCGTCGCCGCCGCGACCCCGGCGAGGGCGCCGAGCGTGCCCCGGGGCACGAAGGTGACCGCCGTGGCCGCCGTGGCGTGCGCCCCGCCCGCCGTCACCGTCAGCCGTACGCCGACGCGGTCCAGGAAGGGGCGGCCGTGCCACGGCTCGCCGAAGGTGCGCCGGGTGCCCGGGGCCAGCCGGACGGGCAGGGGGCGCGGGGCGCGGTCCAGGACCCGCCCGAAGGTGCCTTCGGCGCGCACCGCGAGGGTCGGTACGAGCACGGTCGTACCCCGGTTGACCAGCTGGTACGTGATGCCGTCCGGGTGGAGGGCCACCTGCTCGACGGTCAGCGCGGCGAGCCGGGGCCCGGCGATCCGCAGCCGTACCGGGACGCTCGCCGTACGGCCCGCGCCGTCGCGCGCCTCGATCGTGCCCGAGCGGTCGCCGGGCGCGGAGCCGGACGGCACGGACACGGTGAAGGGCACCTCGGCGCGGGTGCGGGCCGGGACGGTGAGCGCGGACCTGGCGAGGACGACCGGCAGACCGGTGCCGCGCAGCCGTACCGTCACCGGGGTGCGGGCCGGGTTGGTCACGGCGACGGTGTCCTGGAGGGCGGTGCCGGGGGCGCCCTCGGCGTAGAAGGACGGGCGGGGGCCGCCGACGGGCGCGAGGGACCAGCCGGCCGGGCGCGCGGCGGCGGGCGACGCGGTCGCGGTGGCGGGCGACACGGTCGCGGTGGCGGGCGACGCGGCGGCGGCGGTGGCGGGCGACGCGGCGGCGGTGGCGGGTGACGCGGTGCCCAGCAGCGTCAGCGTCATCAGCAGGGGCGGTCCGAGGGCGCGTACGGCGGACGGCATGGGCGGCTCCAGCGCTGGTGACCGGGTTTCGGCGGCGAACGGCGGCTCGGGGCGGCGGAGTTCAGCGGCGTACGGCGGGACCGCGCCGGGTCAGCCAGAGGACGCCCGCCACGCCGGTGAGGAGCACGGTGCCGCCGAGGGTGCCGAGGGCGAGGGCGGAGTCGTCGGGGCCGGTCTGCGGGAGGGTGCCGCCGGGGGCGGAACCGGTGGTGCCGGACGAGCCGGTGGTGCCGGACGAGCCACCGGCCGAACCGCCGCCCGCCGCGGTCACGTTCAGTGTCAGGGAGGGGCCCGGGTCGCCGGTGGGGGTGCAGGTCGTCGTCGTACCGAGCGCCTTGATGGTGAGCGTGCCCGCCGTGAAGGTGACCTTGCCGGACTTCCTGGGCGTGTAGGTGCCGCTCAAGTCGCTGATCTTGATGGGGGTGTTGGCGGGGATCGCGGCGGCGTTGGGCGGTCCGCTCACCGGGAGGGTGCCGCTGTCGGCGCCGCCGAGCCCGATGGTGGCGCTCGGGCTCATCGCGCCCTTGCCCAGTTCGACGGGGCTGGAGGAGACGCCCTTCTGCCAGGACATCGTGACCTTGTAACCCGCGCCGCTGCGGACGCCCTTGATGTCGATCGGCGAGACGGCGCTCTTGACGCCGATCGGCGTCTCACACCGGTAGTCGACGTCGACCACGTCGGCTCGGGCCGCCGGCGCGGTCAGCACCACGGCCGCCCCGGCCAGCGCCGCGGCGGACGCGAGCGCGGCGGTTCGTTTCGGGTACGACACGATCGGTCCACCCCAATTCGTTCCCGGCAGTTTCCTGACGGTGCATCAGGTCAGCCGTCAAGGTACGCCTGGGGCCCCGAGGAAGGAAGACACGTACCTGCGGGGGTTGTGCGGGGATGCGGAAACGGCACGGCGGGCGGCCCCGGAATCGGGGCCGCCCGCCGTGCCGCCCGACGAGTCGGGCGGCGTGCCGGTCGACCGGGTCAGGCCGGGGCGCCCAGCTCCGCCCACACCGTCTTGCCGGGGCGGCCCTCGGCGCGCACCACACCCCAGTCCAGGCACAGGCGCTGGACGATGAACATGCCGTGGCCGCCGGGGCGGCCGGCGCGATGCGGGGTGCGGGGAGCCGGCTGGCCGGCGCCGCGGTCGGTGACCTCCAGGCGGATCACCTTGTTGTCGCAGACGAGGGCGAGCTCGTCGGGGCCCTCGGCGTGCAGGCAGGCGTTGGTGACGAGCTCGGAGACGACGAGCAGCACGTCCTCCGCCGCGGCCCGCTGTTCCGCGCCCGCGGCGGGCAGCCAGCCCCAGTCGTACAGCGCCTGCCGGGTGAAGTCACGGGCGAGCGGGACGACGCCGCTGGCCCCCTCGAGGCCGAGTCTGCGGACCTGCCGGCCCCGCGGCGTCTCCGCGCCGCCGGTGTCCGTCGGGGACGGCGGCGCGGCCGCGCCCGTCACGGACGCCATGGCAGCGCCGGCCGGCGCGTCCTCCCCGGAGGACCCGGACACCCCGGAAGCGCCGCTGGGCTCATGGCCGCGGTCGCCCGGCGGGTAGGGCCGGGTGGTGCTCATCAGCGCTTCACCTCACCGAATCACCAGTTCACGATTAAACAGTCCGGTGCTTCCCAGCACCGGTCGGTCCGTCCGTCGTCGGCAGCGCCGCCCCGTCGTCCGTTCCGTCATCCGCATATCAGCCCCCGTCCGCCCGTAGCATGACGCCTCGCACTCCTGTTCGCGGCCGCCCTGCCCGGGCAGGTTCCTGCCCGGTCGAGCCCGTCGCACACGCGCGGATATGTCACACCCGGAGCGCGGCGACGCCGCCTTGACGGTGGATGGTCGTCAGCATCTCTCCTGCCCGACCCGGGCGCCGGAACACCCCCGTCTTCGTGGGGCCCACGGGTACCGCACCCGGCCGCGCGCGATCGCGGGCTCAGTCGGCGCCGTCACCCTCCCCGACCAGGGCGTCCGCGACGGAGTCGTGGACGGTGAAGACCGCCTCGGCTCCGGTGATCTCGAACACGCGAGCGACTACGGGCTGCATTCCCGCCAGATGGACGCCGCCACCGGCGGCCTCCGCCTTCAAACGGGCCCCGAGCAGGACGTTCAGCCCCGTGGAGTCACAGAACTCCAGGCGCGAGCAGTCCACCACGAGCCGCGAGAATCCCTTGCCCAGGAGGTCGTCGAGGGGTTCGCGCAGCAGATCGGCGGTGTGGTGGTCAAGCTCACCCGCCGGTGTGACAACCGCGCTGGCGCCCTCTTCACGCACCTCCACCAGAAGCCGGCCCGACTGTGCGCTGCCGACCATCCCGTGGTCCATGCCGTCTCTCTCCAGAGGTCGTGGCTTGCTGATGCCCTCGAACATTACGCCTTCCTGGCGCAGTCCGGCACCCGAACAACCTCACATAATCGGACATACATGAACACAATGCACTTGCGATCGCTCAGGCAAAGCCGATAGGGCTAGTAAGGACACGTACTTCTACACGCCGGCTTTGGAGGCGCCGCACTCCGTAGTGCACCTGATGGCTTCGGCAGCCGTATGCCGAGAACGATGGAGGACACCCATGTCACCCCGGCTCGACGCCTCGTCTACCCCGACCGCGACGTCGACACCCCCACCGGTACAACTGGATCATCCCATCGATCTCCATGACCCCTTCGAGGGACTCCCGGAGATCCCCCCGTACGACGAGGTCGGCCCCGTCGACGCACGGGCCCTGTCCAAGACCCTCTTCGAGCGCCTGGAGGCGCTGGAGGAAGGGACGCACGAGCACGCGTACGTCCGGAACACCCTGGTCGAGCTGAACCTCGCGCTCGTCAAGTTCGCCGCCTCCCGCTTCCGCTCCCGCAGTGAGCCGATGGAGGACATCATCCAGGTCGGCACCATCGGCCTGATCAAGGCGATCGACCGCTTCGAGCTGTCACGCGGTGTCGAGTTCCCCACTTTCGCGATGCCCACCATCATCGGTGAGATCAAGCGGTTCTTCCGCGACACCTCGTGGTCCGTGCGCGTACCGCGCCGCCTCCAGGAGCTGCGTCTCGACCTGGCGAAGGCCGGGGACGAGCTGGCCCAGAAGCTGGACCGCGCGCCGACCGTCGCGGAGCTGGCCGAGCGCCTGGGCATCTCGAAGGAGGAGGTCGTCGAGGGCATGGCCGCCTCGAACGCGTACACCGCCTCCTCGCTGGACGCCCAGCCCGAGGAGGACGAGACCGAGGGCGCGCTCGCGGACCGCATCGGGTACGAGGACCACGGGATCGAGGGCATCGAGTACATCGAGTCGCTCAAGCCCCTGATCGCCGGGCTGCCCCAGCGCGACCGGAAGATCCTCTCGCTGCGGTTCGTGGCCAACATGACCCAGTCGGAGATCGGCGAGGAACTCGGCATCTCCCAGATGCACGTGTCCCGCCTGCTGTCCCGCACGCTGGTACGGCTGCGCAAGGGACTAACGGTGGAGGAGTGACCCCCGGGACGGCACCCGTCCCTCCCCCCACTCGGATACGCCGAAGCGGCCCGGACTCCCCGTCCGGGCCGCTTCGGCGTGTCCGCCGGGCCGCTTCGGCGTGTCCGCCGCCTGCCCGGGGCCTCAGACCACCCGTACGCCGCTCCGCCACACCCCGCTGACCAGCGGCACGCCCGGACGGTAGGCGAGGTGGACGTGGCTGGGGGCGTCGAGGAGGGTCAGGTCGGCGCGGGCGCCGGGGGTGAGGCGGCCGATGTCGGTACGGCGCAGGGCCGCGGCGCCGCCCGCCGTGGCGGACCAGACCGCCTCGTCGGGGGTCATGCCCATGTCGCGGACGGCCAGGGCGATGCAGAAGGGCACGGAGGAGGTGAACGACGAGCCCGGGTTGCAGTCCGTGGACAGGGCGACGGTGACCCCCGCGTCCAGCAGCCGGCGGGCGTCGGGCCACTCGGCGCGGGTGGAGAACTCGGCGCCGGGCAGCAGCGTGGCCACGGTGCCGCCGCACGCCAGGGCGTCGACGTCCGCGTCCGTGAGGTGGGTGCAGTGGTCGGCGCTGGCCGCGTCCAGCTCCACGGCCAGCTGCACGCCGGGGCCGTGGGAGAGCTGGTTGGCGTGGATGCGCGGGTGCAGGCCCTTCGCCTTGCCCGCGGTGAGGATCGCGCGGGCCTGGTCGCCGTCGAAGGCGCCCTTCTCGCAGAACACGTCGATCCAGCGGGCGTGCGGCGCGCAGGCGTCCAGCATCGCGCCGGTGACCAGCGCGACGTAGGCCGCCGGGTCGTCGGCGTAGTCCGGGGAGACGATGTGCGCGCCGAGGTACGTCACCTCGTCGGTGTGCTCGGCCGCGATGCGCAGGGCGCGGGCCTCGTCCTCGACGGTCAGGCCGTAGCCCGACTTGGTCTCGAAGGTGGTGGTGCCCTGCCGCAGCGCCTCGGCCAGGTAGCGGGTCAGGTTGGCCGCCAGTTCCGCGTCGCTCGCGGCGCGGGTGGCGGCGACGGTGGTGCGGATGCCGCCCGCCGAGTAGGCGCGGCCGGACATCCGGGCGTTGAACTCCCGGGTGCGGTCCCCCGCGAAGACCAGGTGGGAGTGGGAGTCCACGAACCCCGGCAGCACCGCCCGGCCGCCCGCGTCGACCCGGTTGTCAGTGGCGGGTGCTTTGCTTGATTCACCGGTCCACGTGACGCGGTCGCCCTCGATGACGACGGCCGCGTCCTGGATCAGACCGAGGGGGGAACCGTCGCCGAGGGAGGGATCGTTGGTGACCAGTGCGGCGATGTCGGTGATGGCGGTGCTGCTGCTCATGGTGTCGTCCTCGTGGGGGGCGATGGGGGTCGGCGCGGGGTCCGGCGCGCTCAGCGCAGGGCTTCGACGGCGGCGGCCAGCGCGCGGGGCACGTCCGGTACGAGCGTGTGCGCGCCGTCGCGTACGACCTGCCGGCCGCCCACGACCGTATGCCGTACATCGGCCGCGCCCGCCGCGAATACGGCCGTCTCGGCGCCCAGCCGGGGCTCGGGGCCCGCGGTCCTGACCGAGTCCAGGGCGATCGTCGTCAGGTCGGCGAGCGCGCCCGGCTCGATGCGTCCTGCCTCGTCCCAGCCGAGGGCGGCGTGCCCGTCGGCGGTGGCGGCCCGCAGCAGGGCGGCGGCCGTCCAGTGGCCCCGGGTGCGGCTGCGCAGCCGCTCGTCCAGCTCCATGGCCCGCGCCTCTTCGAGCAGGTCGATGACGGCGTGGCTGTCGGAGCCGAGGGAGAGCGGGGACCCGGCCCGCTGGAGGGCGACGGCCGGGCCGATGCCGTCGGCGAGGTCCCGTTCGGTGGTCGGGCACATGCAGGTGCCGGTGCTTGAGCCGCCGAGCAGGGCGATGTCCTCGTCGGTGAGGTGGGTGTTGTGCACCCCGGTGGTGCGCGGTCCGAGGACGCCGTGGTCGGCGAGCAGCCGGGTGGGGGTGCGGCCGTGCGCGGCGAGGCAGGCGTCGTTCTCGGCGGTCTGCTCCGAGAGGTGGACGTGCAGCGGGGCCCGCCGCTCCTCGGCCCAGCGGGCCACGGTCGCCAACTGGTCGGCGGGCACGGCCCGTACGGAGTGGATCGCCGCCCCGATCCGTGCGTGATCCCGTTCCTTGAGAACTGCACAGCGTTCGGCCCAGGCCTGCGCGCTGCCGTCGGAGAAGCGGAGCTGGTGGGCGTTGGGCGCCTGGTCGAAACCGGCCGCGAGATAGCAGGTGTCCAGGAGGGTGATCCGGATGCCGGCCTCGGCGGCGGCCGCGATCAGCGCCTCGCCCATGGCGTTGGGGTCGGCGTAGGGGGTGCCGCCGTGGGCGTGGTGCACGTAGTGGAACTCGCCGACGCAGGTGATGCCGGCCAGCGCCATCTCGGCGTACACGGCGCGGGCGAGCGCGTGGTAGGTGTCCGGGGTCAGCCGGTCGGCGACGGAGTACATCACCTCGCGCCAGGTCCAGAAGGTGCCGCTGCCGACCTGGACGGTGCCGCGCAGCGCCCGGTGGAAGGCGTGGCTGTGGGCGTTCGCCAGTCCGGGCAGGGTCAGTCCGCGCAGGGCCTCGGCGCCGGGCGGCGGGACGGGCACCTCGGTGCGCACGGCAGCGATCCGCCCGGCCGCGGTCTCGACCAGCACCCCCGGCTCGACACGGTCGCCGAGCCAGGCGTGCTCCAGCCAGTACGTCGCCCTGGTCAACAGGCCAGCCCTTCCAGTACGTCGGCGAGCGCCGCCACCCCGGCCACGCAGTCGTCCTCGGCCGCGGACTCGGCCGGGGAGTGCGAGACGCCGGTGGGGTTGCGCACGAACAGCATGGCGGTGGGGATGCTCCCCGAGAGGATCCCTGCGTCGTGTCCGGCGCCGGTGCCGAGGACGGGCACGCTGAGGCCGGTGTCCCGGCCCAGGATGCGGCCCAGTTCGTCGCGCAGCGCGTGGTCGAACTCCACGACGGGCGTGAAGGACTCCCGTACGACGTCCAGGTCCACGCCGTGCGCGTCCGCGTACTCCCGGGCCGCCTTCTCGATGCCGCCGACCACCGTGTCCAGGGTCTCCTGGTCGGCGGCGCGGGAGTCGAGCCAGCCGCGCACCCGCGAGGGGATCGCGTTGACGCCGTTCGGGTCCACCGCGATCTTCCCGAAGGTGGCGACGGCACCGGCGAGTTCGGCCTCGCGGCGGGCGGCGAGCACGGTCTCGGCGTACGACAGCATCGGGTCGCGGCGGTCGGCGAGGCGGGTGGTGCCGGCGTGGTTGGCCTCGCCCCGGAAGTCGAACCGCCAGCGACCGTGCGGCCAGATGGCGCTGGCGATGCCCACCCGGTCGCCGGACAGGTCCAGCGCGCGGCCCTGTTCGACGTGCAGTTCGACGAAGGCGCCGATCCGGGCCAGCCGTTCGGGGTCGGGCCCGATGGCCTCCGGGTCGTACCCGGCGGCGGCCATGGCGCGGGGCAGGCTGACGCCGTCCCCGTCGGTGAGCCGGTGCGCGTCCGCGACGGTCAGCGCGCCCGAGGTCAGCCGGGAGCCGACACAGGCGAGGCCGAACCGGGCGCCCTCCTCGTCGCCGAAGTTGACGATGGCGAGCGGCTTGGTGAACCGCGCTCCCCCGCGCAGCAGTTCATCGAGGGCGGCGAAGGAGGACACGACCCCGAGGGGCCCGTCGAAGGCCCCTCCGTCCGGCACCGAGTCCAGGTGCGAGCCGGTGACCACGGCGTCCCCGGCGGCGGGGTCGCCGAGCCAGGCCCACTGGTTCCCGTTCCGGTCGACCTCGTAGGCGAGCCCGCGGCCCTCGGCCTGCTCCTTGAACCACGCCCGGCAGTCGGCGTCGGGCCCGGTCCAGGCGTAGCGCCGGTATCCACCGGAGTCCGCGTCGCGGCCGATCGGCAGCAGCTCCCGCCACATCTCCTGGAAGGAGGATCCAGGCACCACGGGCCGCCCGGGCTGTGGGCAGCCGTTCCGCAGGGCGGAACGGGTGGGCACAGCCGAACCCGCAGTCGGCGGCGAACCCTGCGCCCCCGCCGAAGGGCTGCCGTCTTCGCCAGAACTCGGTGTCACGCCTCGTCACCTTCGCGCATCGGCACCCGGACCCCCCGCTCAGCGGCGACGGACTCCGCGATGTCGTACCCGGCGTCCACGTGCCGGATGACGCCCATGCCCGGGTCGTTGGTGAGCACGCGGCGGATCTTCTCGCCGCCGAGCCTGGTGCCGTCGGCGACGGTGACCTGGCCGGCGTGGATGGAGCGGCCCATGCCCACGCCGCCGCCGTGGTGGATGGAGACCCAGGACGCGCCGGAGGCCACGTTGACCATGGCGTTCAGCAGCGGCCAGTCGGCGATCGCGTCGGAGCCGTCGAGCATGGCCTCGGTCTCGCGGTACGGCGAGGCGACGGAGCCGCAGTCGAGGTGGTCACGGCCGATGGCGAGCGGCGCGGCCAGCTCACCGGAGGCGACCATGTCGTTGAAGCGCTCGCCGGCCTTGTCCCGCTCGCCGTAGCCGAGCCAGCAGATGCGCGCGGGCAGGCCCTGGAAGTGGACCCGCTCGCCGGCCATCTTGATCCAGCGGGCGAGGGACTCGTTCTCGGGGAAGAGTTCGAGGAGCGCCTTGTCGGTCTTGGCGATGTCCGCCGCCTCGCCGGACAGCGCGGCCCAGCGGAAGGGGCCCTTGCCCTCGCAGAACAGCGGCCGGATGTAGGCGGGCACGAAGCCGGGGAAGGCGAACGCGCGGTCGTACCCGGCGAGCTGGGCCTCGCCGCGGATGGAGTTGCCGTAGTCGAAGACCTCGGCGCCGGCGTCCATGAAGCCGACCATGGCCTCGACGTGCGTGGCCATCGACTCGCGCGCCCGTGTGGTGAACCCGGCCGGGTCCTTCGCGGCGGCGTCGGCCATGTCCTCGAAGGCGACGCCGACCGGCAGGTAGGCCAGCGGGTCGTGGGCGGAGGTCTGGTCGGTGACGATGTCGATGGGGGCGTTCATCGCGAGCAGCTGCGGGACCAGCTCGGCCGCGTTGCCGAGGACGCCGATGGACAGCGGGCGGCGGGCGTCGCGGGCCTCGGTCGCGAGCTGGAGCGCGTGGTCGAGGCTGTCGGCCCTGACGTCCAGGTAGCGGTGCTCGATGCGGCGCTCGATGGCGCGCGGGTCGCAGTCGATGCAGAGGGCGACGCCGTCGTTCATGGTGACGGCGAGCGGCTGGGCGCCGCCCATGCCGCCGAGCCCGGCGGTGAGGGTGATGGTCCCGGCGAGGGTGCCGCCGAACTTCTTGGCGGCGACGGCGGCGAAGGTCTCGTAGGTGCCCTGGAGGATGCCCTGGGTGCCGATGTAGATCCAGGACCCGGCGGTCATCTGGCCGTACATGGTCAGGCCGAGGGCCTCCAGGCGGCGGAACTCCTCCCAGTTGGCCCAGTCGCCGACCAGGTTGGAGTTGGCGATGAGGACGCGCGGCGCCCACTCGTGGGTCTGCATCACGCCGACCGGGCGGCCGGACTGGACCAGCATGGTCTCGTCCTGCTTGAGGGTGCGCAGGGTGCGCACCATCGCGTCGAAGGAGCGCCAGTCACGGGCGGCCTTGCCGGTGCCGCCGTAGACGACGAGCTTGTCGGGGTGCTCGGCCACCTCGGGGTCGAGGTTGTTCTGGAGCATGCGCAGGGCGGCTTCCTGCTGCCAGCCCAGGGCGCTGAGTTCCGTGCCGCGCGGTGCTCGTACGGGGCGGGGTCCCGACATCGTCTGCCTCCTGCTGTTGCTACGTCTATTCACATCCTGGCTGCATGAATAGAACTAGTCAATACATCGGGGCGGCCCCGTCCGCGCGTCCCGGGTGTTTGGCTGGAAGCAGCTGACGTCCGACAGGAGGGAGTCGCGGTGGACCACGAGGGCGAGGCCGAGGCGCGGGAGCGGTCCGGGCGCCGGGACGAGGCGGTGCGCGCCGCCGTGGAACAGGGCCTGCTGGGGCCGGACGCGGCGGTGGCGGGGCTGCTCGACGCGCGGGGCATCCGGGAGTCGGCGGCGGCGCTGCGGACGGCGTTCGAGGCGGTCCTCGCGCCCGGCACCCCGGTGCTGCACGCGTTCGCGGTGAAGGCGTCCCCGCTGGTGCCGGTGCTGCGGCTGCTGCACGAGGAGGGCATCGGCGCCGAGGTGGCGAGCCCCGGCGAGCTGGCGCTGGCGCGCGCGGCCGGCGTACCGGCGGCGCACACCGTGCTGGACTCGCCCGCCAAGACCCCGGCGGAGCTGCGCGAGGCGCTGGCGCTGGGCGTCGCCGTGAACGCGGACAACCCGCAGGAGCTGGACCGCCTGGACGCCCTGACGAGGTCCGCGCCGACCCGGTCCCCGCTCGGCATCCGGGTCAATCCGCAGATCGGCGGCGGCAGCATCGGGGCGACCTCGACGGCGACCGAGACCTCGAAGTTCGGGGTGGCGCTGCGCGACGAGGGGGCGCGCGAGTGGGTCGTGGCGGCGTACGCGCGGCGGCCGTGGCTGACCCGGCTGCACGCGCACACCGGCTCGCAGGGCATTCCGCTGGAGCTGCTGGCGCGGGGCGTGGCGGAGACGTACGTGCTGGCGGAGGAGATCAACGCGCGGGTCGGGCGGCGGCAGATCGACACGCTCGACATCGGCGGCGGGCTCCCGGTGAACTTCGCGGGCGAGGCGACGGAGCCGTCGTACGCGCGGTACGCGCGGCTGCTGGCCGAGGCGGTGCCGGGGCTGTGCGCGGGGCGGTACGGGCTGGTGACCGAGTTCGGGCGGTCGCTGCTGGCCAAGCACGGCACGGTGGTGGCGCGGGTGGAGTACGCCAAGCGCTCGGGCGGGCGGCGGATCGCGGTGACGCACGCGGGCGTGCAGGTGGCGACGCGGACGGTGTACGCGCCGGGGGCGTGGCCGCTGCGGATCGCCGCGTACGACGCCAAGGGGCGGCCGAAGCCGGGGCCCGAGGTGGTGCAGGACGTGGCGGGCCCGGCCTGCTTCTCCGGCGACCTGCTGGCCGAGGGGCGCGCGCTGCCGGAGCTGGAGCAGGGGGACTACGCGGCGGCGCTGGACACGGGCGCGTACTACTTCGCGCACCACTACGCCTACAACTCCCTCGCCCGGCCCGGGATCTACGGCTTCGCGCCGGACGGCGCGGGGGGCGTGGCCTTCGCGACCGTGCGGGAGCCGCAGACGATCGCGGAGGTGGTGGCGGAGTCCGGGGGCGCGCACGCCTCGGCGCTCACCACCCTGCGTGCACCCGGGAGCCGTTGACGCGCCCCCGCCTCACTCGAACAAATGGTTTAACTCAGCTGACCCATGGGTCAGTTGACCAACTCTAGCCCGCCGGACGCATGTTCCACTGGAAAATGCCAAACAGCTCACCCCTCCCCCACACGTTGCGTAGTGTCGGGATCACTCAGCCGGAGTCCCAGCGGGAGGGGAGCCACGCGGTGCCCGGAATCGACGAGTGCCTGCTGGAAGCGATGCGTTTGCCCGGTGCCCGGGGTGCCGCGCTGGTGGACTGGACGAGCGGCCTCGCGCTCGGCACGGTCGGGGAGGCGCCCGGCGGCGACCACGAGACGGCCGCCGCCGAGGCCGCCGAACTGGCCCGGCTGGCGGCCGAGCACCGCACCTTCACGGCCCAGGGGGCGGACCGGCCGCCGGTGGACGACGTGATCGTCAGCAACGCGGACAGCTATCACCTGCTGCGCTTCATCGACACGTCCTTCGACAGCAGTGTGTTCCTGCATCTGTGGCTGGGGCGCGAGGAGGGCAATCTCGCGCTCGCCCGGATCCGGCTCGGCGAGATGGCCGCGCGCCTGGTGCTGGGATGACCATGGTCCGTACGCCACCGCCGCCGCTGCCGGTGCGGGACAGGGCCGCCGCCCGCGCGCTGTCCCCGATGCTGAACCGGCTGGCCGAGGAGCGGGCCACCGGCGTCCTGGTCCGCGAGCACGGCACCCTGTACCTCACCGAGGGCCGGGTGGTGCACGCCGAGAGCCCCCTCGCCCCGGGTCTCGACGTGCTCCTCACGGCCCACGGCACCCTGGCCGCCGCCGCCTGGCAGCGGGCCGCCGCCGCGGCCGAGGGCCTGTTACACGCGGCCGAACTCCTCCTGGAGTCCGGCCTGTTACCCGCCGGCGCGCTGGAACTGTGCCATCTGGACGCGCTGTACGACGCCGGGTACTTCGCCCTGGCACCCAGCAGTACCCCGGGCCGGTTCCACTACGACGGCGCACCCCGCACCGGCCCGCTGCCCTCGGTCCCGGTGGTCGCGCTGGAACGCGAGACCCTGCGCCGCCGGCTGCAACTGCACCGGCTGTGGCCCGACCCGGCCGCCGACACCGCGCCCCTGATCCGCGCGGACCCCCTCCTCCCCCGGGACGCCGGGCCCGCGCCCCGCGCACCGGCGGGACCCGCCCGCCGCACCCCCGTCGCCCCCCGCCAGCGCGCCGTCCTGGACCGCGTGGACGGCACCCGTACGGCCGCCCACATCGCCCGGGAGCTGGGCCGGCAGGCGTTCCACACCCTGGTCGACGTGCGCAGGCTGGCGGCGGCCGGGCACCTTCGGCCCCTGGCGCCGGCCGTGCCCGTCCCCGCGGCGGCACCGCCCCCGACCGCACCGGAGCGGGCCCGGAACCTTCCGCCGCCGCTGCCCCCGGTCACCGACCCCGACATCGCGCTGCTGAAGAGGCTCAGGGATGCGCTGGAGGCCCTTTGAACGGCCACGCCCCGCCGAGAGGAGAGAGCTGATGGTGTCCGAGGACGCCCTTGGGACCGTCCTGGAGGAGCTGCACCGGCTGCGCACCCGGGTGCCGCAGCTCACCGGCTCGCTCGCGGCCGGCGTCGACGGACTCGTCGTCGCCCACGACACGCCCGGCGTCGACCCCGACGGGCTCGCGGCGCTCACCGCGGCCGCGCTCGGCGTCTCCGTGCGGGTCTCCGACGCCACCGGCAACGGCGGCCTGCGGGAACTGCTGGTGCGCGGCGAGCGCGGCTACGTCGCCACCTACGCCGCCGGGCGCAGCGCCGTACTGACCCTGCTCGCGCAGGACCGGGTCAACGTCGGGCGGCTCCATCTGGAGGGCCGCCGCTCCGGCGCCCGGATCGGCGAGGTCCTGGACGCCGCCGAGGCCGAGGCCGCCCGGAACGCGCCCGCGCGCCAGGCCACCGCGCCGCCCCCGCGCGCCCGCGCCACGCGGACCCCGCGCACGACCACCGCACCCACCACAACCGACAGTTGAGAGGACCCGAGATGTCCAACACCGAGACCGCCCTCAAAGAGGCGCTGACCTCGATCGAGGGCGCCACCGGCGTCGCGCTCGTCGACTACACCAGCGGGATGGCGCTGGGCACGATGGGCGGCGGCACGACCTTCGACCTGAACGTGGCCGCCGCCGGCAACACCGATGTGATCCGCGCCAAGATGCGCACGATGGAGATGCTGGGCATCAAGAGCGAGATCGAGGACGTCCTCATCACGCTCTCCGACCAGTACCACCTGATCCGCCTGCTCAAGGGGCGCGGCGGCAACGGCCTGTTCCTCTACCTGGTCCTGGACTCCACCCGGGCCAACCTGGCGATGGCCCGCCACCAGCTCAAGCGGATCGAGGAGGAGCTGGAGGTCTAGGTCCTCACCGGCCCTGGGCGACCTCACCGGCCCAGGACCTCACCGGTCAGACGAGGGCCGCGGTACGGCGGCGTGCCCCGCCCGGGGCCGCGTCGCCGGCCGCGATGCCCGTACCGCGCAGGCCCTTGACCGCCTTGCCCGCCGGCCGGCCGCCGCGCGCGTCGAGCCAGTCGACCCGTACCCAGAGCAGGCTCTCCAGGGCCCGTTCGCGGCGCCCGAGCCAGCCGGCCTTCAGCCACAGCCCGGTGCCGCACCCGGCCAGCAGCAGTCCGCCGGCCACCGGCACCGCGAAGGCGGAGCCGAGCGCGAGGGCCCAGGCCGACACCAGCCACCAGCGGTGCCCGCGGCGCCAGTCGCGCACGGTCACCGCGCGGTCCTGGAGCACGTCGTACTTGCCCGCGCGGGCCGCGCCCCGGGCGAGGGCGTCGTAGCGGCGGCGGCGCGTCAGCGCCACCACGGCCGCGGCGACGATGAAGAGCGCGGCCCCGGCGAGCACCCCGATCCGGCGCCCGGTCCATCCCTCGGGCACGGCGCCGACGCCCGCGGCGACCACCCCGAACCACCACAGCGGGGCGGCTCCCGCCCGTACGACGACGGCCACCCGGGCCAGTCCCCGGCCGCCGCGTTCCCTGCCCTCGCCACGCCCTGCGCGCGCCACGTCGCCCTCCCGTGTCACGAGTCCCGCACTGCCTCTGTCCGGCGGGGACGCTAGCGGGCGAACCTGAGACGGACCTGAGAGGACCGGGGCTCACTCCACGAACAGGCCCCGGGCGGCGGCCTTCGCGTCGAACTCCTCCAGGCGGGCCTGCGCGTCCGGCAGGTCGTCGCAGACCGCCTCCAGCAGCACCCGGCCCAGCAGCATCGGCGCGCACGCGGTGTCGAAGGCGAGACCGGTGCCGACGGCGGCGGGCAGCAGCAGGTCGGAGTGCTTGGCGACGGGCGCGAACGCGGAGTCGGCGACGGTGACGACGGTCAGGCCGACGTCCTGGGCGTGGGCGAGGGTGTCGACCACCTCGCGCGGATGCCGGGGCAGCGCGAAGCAGAGCAGGGCACTGGCACCCGCGCGGACGGCCGCGTCGATGCGGTCCTGGACCATCGTGCCGCCCTCGTCGAGCAGCCGGACGTCCGGGTGGACCTTGGCGGCGAAGTACGCGAAGCCGTACGCCTGGGAGGCGGCGGCGCGCAGGCCGAGCACCGGCAGCGGGCGGGAGGCGGCGAGGATCCGGCCCGCCTGCCGCACCGGGCGGGGGTCGGCGAGCAGGTCCGCGAGATGGCGCAGGTTCTCGATCTCGGCCTCGACGGCGAGCTGGTACTCGTTGTGCACGCCGTTCTCGGGGGCCGGTTCGGCGGGCACCACCTCGCGCAGGTGCCGGCGCAGCGCGGGGTAGCCGTCGAAGCCGAGGGCGACCGCGAACCGGGTCACCGACGGCTGGCTGACCCCGGCCAGTTCGGCCAGCTCCACGCTGGACAGGAAGGGTACGTCGGCGGCGCGCCGCACCATGCTGTGCGCGATGCGGCGCTGGGTCGGCGTGAGCCGGTGGCCCTCGAAGAGCGCCTGCAACCGGTTGGCCGGGCTGTCGGTCACGCTCATCACGTACTCCCCCTCGGTTGTCCTCGACGCCCCGGGAGAGTACAGCGCCGAGGCCGTACCGAACACGGACCGATATTCAGACAAGATTTCTCTGTATACCGTTATACAGCGCGGGTGCGGTCCACCGCACCGTCGCACCGGCCGCGCGGCGCGGGAAGACCCCGTACCCGATGGAGATGGGTACGGGGTCTTCGTCAGCGCCTCGCACGGCCGGACCCGGCGGGGGATGTCGAGATCCGGCGTGGGTGCGCGGCGCGTCCTCGGAGGGCTCGCCCGGCCCGGTGCCTCACTGGGCTCCGGGGCGGGTCGAGGGGAAGGCGTGCTTGCGGGCGGCGAGCACGACGACGAGCACCGGGGCCATGAGCGCGAGGACGCTCCAGGGGAAGGACTTGGGGCCCAGCGCGTCCAGCAGGATGCCGCCCGCCGCGCCGCCGCCGGCCATGAACGAGTTCCAGGTGGTGACCAGCAGGGCCTGCCCCCGGTCGCCGCCCGCGTCGGTGACCGCGGTCTGCAGCAGGGTGGTGACGCCTCCCCAGCCCAGGCCCCACAGCACCATGGCCGCGTAGAGCACGACCACGTTGCCGGCCAGCACCCCCAGCAGGACGGCGGCGACCAGGAACAGCGCGCTGCTGACGATGGTCAGCTGGCGCAGCTTGCGGTCGACCAGGGCGCCGGTGATCCAGATGCTCACCACGGACGCGATGCCGAAGACGAGCAGCACGATGTCGCGGGAGCCGCCCATGTGGTAGGCGTCGAGGAAGGTGGCGATGTAGGTGTAGAGGATGTTGTGGGCCAGCACGTAGGCCGCGACCACGAACAGGACGGCCACCACGCCCGGCAGGGACAGCGCCTTCAGGATGGGCTCGCGGACGCCGGGCCGCTGCCCCGGGGCGTCCGGGACCGACGCCGTGATCCAGCCCAGCAGCGCCACGGAGATCAGCGTCACGAGGCCGAAGGTCAGGCGCCAGCCGAAGAGCCCGCCGAGGAAGGTGCCGAGCGGGATGCCCAGCGACAGGGCGAGCGGGACGCCCGCCATGGTGATGGCGATGGCCCGGCCCTGGAGGTGCGGGGGCGCCAGGCGCCGTGCGTAGCCGACGAGTTCCGCCCAGACCGCCGCCGCGG
This sequence comes from Streptomyces sp. WP-1, assembly GCF_030450125.1. Lineage (NCBI taxonomy): Bacteria > Bacillati > Actinomycetota > Actinomycetes > Kitasatosporales > Streptomycetaceae > Streptomyces > Streptomyces sp. WP-1. The sequence continues at coordinate 4,779,407 of NZ_CP123923.1, read as the reverse complement.
CGACACCCGCGAGGAGCCGGAACGCCATCGTCAGCGGGTAGCTGGCGGAGAGGGCGGTGACCAGGTTGGCGACCGCGATCACGGCCACGGCCAGCAGCAGCAGCTTCTTGCGCCGCCAGGCGCCGGTGGCGACGGACAGGGGGATGGCCGCGACGCCGGTGGCGAGGGCGTAGACCGTCAGCGCCTGGCCCATCGCGGACTCGCTCACCGACAGGTCACGGGCCATCTCGGGGAGCACGCCCGCCGGGAGTGCCTCGGTCAGAATCCCCATGAAGGCTGCTGTGGCCAGAGCCAGAAGCGGTGAAAGGGGCAGCTTCCGATTGTCTGCTGCTGGAGCGGAAGCGCTCGGCAGCTCTGTCTGGGATGTCGACATGGCTGTATCCTCAAACCCTCACATTGGTGTGAATGTCAAGCTCCTGCGAAGAGGTGGGTCACATGCGGATCGGTGAACTGTCCGAGCGGACCGGAACCCCTCGTCGGCTGCTGCGCTACTACGAGGAGCAGGACCTGCTCGTCGCCGGTCGCGCGCCGAACGGCTACCGGGACTACCCCGAAGGCTGTGTGAACCGGGTACTGCAGATCAGGGGGCTGCTCGACTCCGGCCTGCCGACGCGGATCATCAAGCAGATCCTGCCGTGCATCAACGACCCCCGGGCCATCCACGTCTCCGACGCGACGCCGGAGACGATCGCCACCCTGGAGACGGAGCGGCAGCGCATGACCGACCGGATCGAGTGCCTGCTGCGCAGCCGGGAGGCCATCTCCGGTTACCTCGACGCCGTCCGTGCCGAGTCGCCGGTGGCCGCCTGACCGTACTGGACGGGGTTGGCCAGCACGACGCCGTGGCTGGCCACGTCGATGACCATCCGGTCGCCGTCCTCGATCCGGAAGCCGTCGTGGTACGTGGCCTTGTCGGCGCCGAGCAGCAGGTAGTTGACCAGCCCCGGCCGGCGCAGATGCGGGTACGACAGGACGTACCGCGTCATGTCCTCGACGCGGTGGTAGAGGGAGTCCGCGCCGCAGGAGAAGCCGCCCTCCCAGGCCGGGGCGCCGTCCCGCTCGATGGTGACCCGGCCGGTCACCGTCCGCGGCGGTTCACCGAGGAACAGCCAGGGCGTCAGCGAGGTCTCGCACAGCTTGGCGTACGGCGTCCAGGCCCACGGGTTCTTCAGGTGCAGCCCGATGTCGTTGAAGTCGTTGCCGAAGGTGTAGCCCGCGTAGTGCGGCACACCGTCGTCGTCGTTGACGTGGACCAGGGCGATCTCCGGTTCCTCGATGAGCCAGACGGGGTCGGCCGGGGTGACCAGGGGCTCGTCGGGCATGCGCAGCCAGGAGCCGAATCCCTTGAGGTAGTAGTTCGGCGGGGTGAACTCCTGGTCGGGGGCCGGGTCGTGGTCGAACTTGGAGCGGTGGGTGCCCATGAAGCCGTTGACCAGGGAGTTGTTGGTGCTCGTGGGCAACAGCGGGGGAAGGAAGCGCAGTTCGGGGTCGCCGGTGGTCACCTCGACCGTCTCGGCGCCCTCGGTCACGGCCGCGAGGAGCGCTTCCGGTCCGGCGCCCGCGATGACGGCGGCGCGCACCTGGTCCTCGGACACCCGGTACAGGACGTGGGGCTCACCGGGGACCGGGATGCCGGTACCGGCGTACCGCTGCCCCTTGTACTCGCATTCGAAGAGGATGGACATGGCGGTGTGGGTTCTCCTTGGTGGACGGGGCGGGCGGGGCGGGCGGGGTGGTCGCGTCGTCAGGGGGTGGGCCGGTCAGGGGCGGTGAGGTCGGTCAGGACGTCGGTGACGCGGTCCAGCGCGGCCCTGATCCAGGGCAGCCGGGTGGGCTCGGGGGCGTCCAGGGCCGCCAGGCGCTCGGCGTCCGTCTCGCCGTAGAGGCGGCTGGTGGCGACCCGGAGCCGCAGGCAGTGCGCCGACTCGCCGAAGGCGGTGCCGGGCAGCAGCCCCACTCCGTACCGGTCGGCGAGGAGGGCGGCCAGGGCGTCGCCGCCGCGCACGTCGTGGACCGCGGCGAGGCGGTCCCGCAGCGGATGGAAGTCCGGGTAGAGGTAGCAGGTGGCCCGCACCGGTGCGAGCGCGGCGCCGGCGGCGGTGAACCGCTCGGCCGCCGCGCGCACCACCTTCTCGTGCAGCCGCCGGGCGGCGGCCATGTACGCGACCACCTCGGGCGGCTCGGCGAAGGCCCAGGCCGCGGCGGCCTGTACGGGGGCCGCGGTGCTCGACCAGATCTGGCTGGCGATGCCGACCAGCCGGGTGTGCACCTCGCGCCCGAGCGGGCCCTCGGGCAGCCGGGCCACCCCGAGCCGCCAGCCGCCGAGCGCCAGGTTCTTGGTGAGTCCGGTGGTGACCACGGTCCGTTCCGGTGCGAAGGCCGCCGGGGAGACCGCGGGACGGGCGGGGTCGAAGACCAGGTCGCGGTAGATCTCGTCGGAGACGACGACCAGGTCCAGTTCGCGGGCCGCCCGTGCCAGGCGCTCGACCGTGCCCGGGGTGGCGACGGTGCCCGTGGGGTTGTCGGGCAGGGTGACCACCACGCACCGGGGGTCCCGCCCGGCGGCGCGGGCGAGGACCACCGCCTCGCGCAGCGCCGCCGGATCGGGCACCCCGCCCTCGCCCGGCAGGGTGGCGACCGGGATCGGCCGCGCCCCGGCCAGCCGGGCCTGCGCCGCGTAGCTGACCCAGCCGGGCACCGGCACCACCACATCGCCGCCGACGGCCAGCAGCAGGGCGAACAGCAGCGGCTTGCTGCCCGGACCGCAGACCACCAGGGCGGGGTCCGCGGCCAGGCCCCGCCGCCCCCAGTAGCCGGCGGCGGCGGACCGCAGGGCCGCGCTCCCGGCCACCGGCCCGTAGGCGTTGCGGTCCGCCGCCGCGCCGAGCCGTTCGCGCAGCCCGGTCAGGACGGGCAGACCGATCTCGCCGCCCGCCAGGGAGAGGACCTCCTCCCCGGCACGGCGCCGTCGGGCCAGCGCCTCGTCGGCGGCGAGGGTCGCCGACATGGTGACGGGCACGGATGCGGACATGGTGGACTCCAACGGGTCGGGCAGGGCGGGTTGGTGACGGGCATTCAGCACAGGGGGCGGGCGGTCACACCCCGGCGAAGCGCTCCCGCAGGGCGACCTTGCGGACCTTCCCGGTGAGGGTCTTGGGCAGGGCCGTGACGGTCTCCAGGCGCTCCGGGTAGAAGCGGGGGTCCTGCTCCGCCTCCCGCAGATAGGAGCGGATCTCCTCCAGCGTCACGGTGGTGCCGCGGCGCGGGACGACGACCGCGAGGATCGGGTCGTCGACCGTGCCGTTGGGGCCGACCAGCGCGGCCTCGGCCACCTTCGGGTGCCGGGAGATGATCGCCTCCAGCTCGGCCATCGGTACGACGGTCCCGTCCCGCAGGATGGTGTCCTTGGCACGCCCCAGGATGCGGATGCCGCCCCGGCCGTCCTCGCGCGCCACGTCACCGGTGTCGAACCAGCCGTCCTCGCTGAGTTCGGCGTCGAAGACGTCCTGCTGCTTGTAGTAGCCGAGCGCCCGGGACGCGCCGCGCACCTGGAGGCGGCCCACCGTGGCCCGCTGGGTGAGGTCGTGGCACAGGCTGATGCGGATCTCCATCGAGTCGATGGGCCGGCCGTGGCTGTGCGCCGCCCAGTCCTGGTTGTAGTCGAGCCGGCTGATGGTGACGGGGCCGAACTCCGACATGCCCCACACCGAGTACGTGCGCGCCCCGAAGGTCTGGCGCAGCTCGTCCACCAGCGGCTGGAGCACCGGCGCCGCACCGGTGACCGTGTGCCGCAGGCTGGAGACGTCGTGCGGATCGATCCGCTGGGCGCGGGCCACCCCGGAGAGGGTGGGCGGCGGGCCGTACAGCAGGGTGCCGCCGTACCGCTCGACCAGGTCCAGCAGACCGGCGTGGTCGGGTCCGTCCTGGAAGGCGATCGTGCCGCCGAGCATCACCCCGGCGAGGATGCCCTGCCCGAAGCCGGAGTAGTGCACCAGCGGGGTGGTGACGACGACCACCAGGTCGTCGCGGAGCAGGAAGGTGTCCACATAGCCGCGCACGCCCGAGTGGACCGTGTTCTGGCTGTGCACCACGCCCTTGGAGAAGCCCGTCGTACCGGACGTGAACAGCACCACGAACGGTTCGTCGGGGCGCAGCTGGCGACCCTCCAGGTCGGCCGAGCGCTGCTTCTCCCAGTGGGTGGCGACGAAGTGGTCGTGGAAGTCGAGGGCGCCCTCGGGGGCGTGCCCGTCGACCACCAGCACGTGTTCGAGCGGCAGTTCGCCCTTGAGCGCGGTGACGGTCGCGGCGAGCGGACAGCCCTCCCACTCCGGCACGGTGACACACACCTTCGCCTCGGTGAGCGCCAGCCGGTGGCGTAACTCCTCCTCCTGGCAGACCGGGGCGATCGGGCAGATGACCGCGCCGACCGCCATGCAGGCGAACATCAGGGGCACCATCTCCCACCGGTTGGGCAGCTGCACGGCGACCACGTCACCGCGCCGCACGTCCAGTTCGAGCAGGGCCCCGGCGAACCGGTCGGTCAGCCGCGCCAGTTCGGCGTAGTCGAGGGTGTCGGTGCGCGCCTCGGCGAGGCGGCGCCCGGCGATGACCGGCTTGCGCGGCCGCTCCCGTGCCTGGCGGCGCAGGTCGTCGAGGAAGGTCTCGTCCCGCCACCAGCCGCGCCGCCGGTACTCCGCCATGCGGTCCGCGGCCGACGCGGTGGCCAGGATGGCGGTGGTCGTGGAGGTCATCCCCGCTCCTCCCGCCGGGTCTTGAGCAGTTCGGGCAGCGGGTCGCCGGCGGTCGCGGCGGCGATCTCCAGCAGGTCCCGGGTGTTGCGGCGGACCCGGTCGCCGATCCAGTCGAAGACCCATGCCTTGCGGGCGTCCGCCGGAAGGCCGAAGGGGACGACCCGGGTGACGGCCAGGGCGGCCGAGCCGGCCCCGCCGATGTTGGCGATCACGCCCGGGACCAGGGTGGCGCCCGAGGCCCGGGTCTTCTCCCGCGCCTCGGCGCTGGAGGCGAGGTTCGCGCCCTCCACCACCAGGGCGGCCCGCAGCCGGTGCGCGTTGCCGTCGTTCAGGGCGTGCTTCTGCGCGGCGAGGACCAGCAGGTCGGCGTCGACGTCGAGCCAGGCGTCCGGCTCGGCGGAGACGGTGACGCCCTGCGGCAGCCGGGAGCGGTCGATCAGCCCGAACTCGTCGGTGACCGACAGCAGTTCGGCCACCGGAAGCCGGTCCGCGCTGATGGTGCCCTCGACGTCGGCCACGCCGACGATCACATGGCCGCGGTCCTCCAGGAACCGGGCGACCGCCCGGCCCACCGCGCCGAAGCCCTGCACGACGACCCGGGCGGGCCCGGTACGGCCGCTCGCCTCCAGGGCGGTGACCGCCGCCACGCCGACCCCGTGGCCGGTGCAGTCGATCAGGGGCTCGTAGTAGGTGCGCCAGTCGATCGGCATGTCCGGCGCGCCCAGCCGGTAGCGGGGGTCGTAACCGGCCTGCTCGAAGAAGACGGCACGGTCGGCGGGGGTGACGCCCATGTCGATGCCGAGGTGGATCCCGCCGTGCAGCAGCGGCTTGACGGTACGGCCGAAGGTGCGGAACGTCTCCTCACGGTCCGTGCCGTCGGCGACGATGCCGCCCTTGGCGCCGCCGATGGGCAGCCCGGCGAGGATGAACTTGTGCGTCATGTCGCGGGCGAGACCGGCGACCTCTTCCTCGGTGACCCCGGTGGTCATCCGTACGCCGCCCATGGCCAGGCCGTCGTAGAGGGAGTCCACGACGACCCAGCCCCTGAGCGTGCCGCCGCTGCCGTTCAGCCGGACCGTGAACGCGGGCTGTGGGTTTTCCAGTTCACTCATTGCCGAGTCCTTGCCTACGTGGAGGTGGTGAGGGGGGAGGGGCCGTGCGCGTGTCACTGGTACAGCTCGGCGAAGCCCCGCAGGATCTCCAGGCCGTCGCCGCGGAATTCCAGGTGCGCCTGCGAGCCGAGGATCCGGCCGTCGTCGGAGCGCAGGAACTCCACGGGCGCGTGCTCGGAGCGGCCGATGGAGCGGAAGCCGGCGGGGGCTTCCCGGAGGTAGAGGGTGTGCCGGTGGAAGACGGTCACGGTCGGCTTCACATGGGTGAACAGCGGTTCCTCCTTGTCCACCCGTACCTCGTAGCCGCCGACCCGCTGGGGGCCCTCGGCGAGCCGGCCGCCCGCCGCGACCGCGAGGATCTGCATGCCGCCGCAGATCCCGAAGACCGGGACGTCGGCGGTCATGACGAGGTCGACGAGCGGCCTGTAGTGATCGCGGTCGTAGGCCCGCACCTTGGTGCCGCTCAGGACGATCGCCTGGTAGCGGCCGCCGAGCCGGTCCGGCACGGACGCCGCGTCGACCGCGTCGGTGTCCGAGCCGAGTTCCTCGAAACGCTTGCGGAGCTGTTTCAGCGACAGCGTTCCGTTGTTGACGACGAGTACCCGGGACTGCGCCACGCGCTTGCTCCTCATGGTCGGGTGATGACGGTGCCGGTGCGGGCGGCGAGCAGGTCCGTGACCGGCGCGCTGCCGATGACGACGCGCGCCACGCCCGCTTCCAGGGCCTCGCCGGCGGCGCGCAGCTTCTTGCGCATGCCTCCGGTCGCGCCCTTGTCGCGGAACTCGGCGGCGGCCCGGGCCGTGATCCGGCGCACCGGTTCCCCGTCGATCAGCAGGTGTTCGACGTCGGTGACCAGCACCAGGTCGGTGGCTCCGGCCGCGCCGGCGATCGCGGCCGCGGCCCGGTCGGCGTCGGTGTTGACCTCCTGCCCGGCCGCGTTGCGGGCGAGCGGGGTGATGAGGCAGGCGTGGCCCGGTTGCAGGTTCTTCAGCGCGGTGGGGTCGACGCCGGTGATCGGGCCGACCAGGTTCTCCAGCTTGACCAGCTGCTTGTCCCGCCACCACCAGCGCTCGCCCTCGCCCGCGCTGACGAGCCCGTCGCTGGCGAGCAGCCGTTCCGCGGTGATCCCGCGCTGTTCGAGCCGGCCGAGGACCGTCTCGCCCAGTTCGGCGCTGACCGCCTTGATGTCCTCGATGACCTCGGGCGTGGTCCAGCGGCTCTGGTTGCCGTACCGGTCGCGCAGGATCGCGGAGGGCTCCCGGTAGCGGGCGCTGAGCCTCTTCAGCGGCTTGGACCAGCCGTGCACGAGGACCAGCGGCCGTGCCTCGGCGTGCCTCGCCAGGTCGTCCCACCAGGCACCGGCGAGATCGTCGAGGCAGCTGCCGCCGAGCTTGACCACGGTCGGGGTGGCTTCGGACGCCGTTTCCGGGGCGCTCATGCGGGCATCACCGGCTGCATCGTCAGGCCCGTCTCCTCGGGCAGCGCGAACCGCTTGTTCATGGCCTGGAGCGCCTGGCCCGCCGCGCCCTTGACGAGGTTGTCGAGGGCGGCGAGGACGACGATCCGGCCGCCCTCGTCGTCGTACAGGACGCTCACGTCGCAGAAGTTGGAGCCGAGGACCGCCTGCGGGTCGGGCACCGGGATCAGCGTCTCGGTGTTCCGGCGCACCCGCACGAACCGCTGCCCCTTGTAGAAGCGCAGGTAGGCGCGCTGGAGTTCGCGGCCGTCCACCTGGTCGTCGGTGAAGGCGTAGACGCTGGCGAGCAGTCCGCGGACATGGGAGACGCCGTAGGCCGACATGGTCAGCGAGCCGACGGTGCCCGGCTTGCCGCGCTCCAGGAAGTCGCTCACCTCGGCGGCGTGCCGGTGCCCGGTGGGGGCGTACGGGGCGATGGCGCCGTTGCGCAGCGGGTGCAGGTCCGGCACCCGCAGTTGCAGGCCGCCGCCGCTGGAGCCGCTCTTGCCGTCCACGACCACGGTCCTCAGGTTCAGCCCGAGGCCGAGGGTCAGCGGGGCGAGCCCGAGGGTGATCGCGGTGGCGTAGCAGCCGGGTACGGAGATCAGCGGGGCGCCGGCCAGCTGGTCGCCGACGAGTTCCGGTACGCCGTAGACGAAGCGGTCGGCGAGTCCGGCCGGCCGGGTGGCCTTGGGGTACCAGCGTTCGTGCCGCCGGGGGTCGCGGATGCGGAAGGCGCCGCTCAGGTCGATCACGCAGGGGACGCGGTCGGCGAGGAGGGCCGCGAGTTCGGCCGAGACCGGGGCGGGCGTGGCGAGGAACACCACGTCGCAGCGTTCGGCGAGGGCGTCCGCGGTGACGCGTTCCACGACCAGGCCCAGGTCGAGGCGGAGCCCGGGGTGCAGTTGGGCGGGGGTCCGGCCGGCGCTGGAGTCACCGCCGAGGAAGGCCAGTTCGAGTTCGGGATGCTGGCTCACCAGCCTGATCAGTTCACCGCCGGCGAGCCCTGAGGCGCCGACGATTCCCACGCGGATCATGCGAATATCTCCTGGAGGTGACGGGCGATGGCCGCCGGGATGTCCGCTCCGGTGACCGCTGCCACCCCTCGCCAGGCGGGGGCGTGGTTGACCTCGTTGACGAGATGGCCCGTCGGCGTCCTGAAGAGATCGACTCCGTAGATGCCGTCGCCGAGCTGGTCCACGACACCGTCGACCAGTTTCTGCACCTCGGGGTCGTGGGTGAGGGCCCGGCTCTGGTTGCCGAGCGCCGCGTTGCTGCGCCAGTCGGCCCCCGCGCTCTCGAACTCGGCGGCGGCGACGATCTCCCGGCCGACGACCAGGCAGCGCACCGAGCCGCCGCCCAGGTACGGCTCCACCAGGCAGGCCTGTTCGAAGGCGTGGCCGAGGTCCTCGACGTAGTCGTAGACGGACTGCGCCAGATCGGCGTCGCGCACCAGGGTGACGCGTTTGCCCATGCCGCCGTAGACGGGTTTGAGCACCACGGGCAGGCCGAGGTCGTCCAGGGCCCGGGTGAAGTCCTTGCGGGACAGGGCGAGCCGGAACTCGGGCACCGGTACGCCCGCCGCGCGCAGCAGGGCGCGCAGCACCAGCTTGTTCTCGCAGGCGTGGATGGCGGTGGCGGAGTTGAGGACGGGTACGCCGCTCGACTCGGCCAGGGTGGCGAGGAGGCCGCCCCGGGTGTAGCTGCGGCTGCGGACCAGCAGGGCGTCGTAGCCTTCGATGGAAGAGGTTCCGGGCTCTCCCAGGCACAGGGACTCGTCGTTGATCCAGTCGATCCGGAGCCCCAGGTCCGGTGCGCGGCGGATGAGTTCGCGTTCCTCCCAGCCGACCCGGTCCGCGACGATGGCGACTCTCAGGGTCATCTCACTGGCCCCAGTCGCGCAGCTGGACCTCGACCATCTGCAGGGACAGCCGGCCGTCCCGTATCTCCTCCACGCGCAGCGTGAGCATGCACTCGGGGCAGGAGAGGGTCTCGCCCCGGACCATCGGGGGCACGGTCAGGTCGGTCTCGCACTCGGGGCAGTCGCCGGTGAGGGTGGCGGTGGACATGGGTCAACTCCTGGTTCGTCGTACGGGATCGGGTGGGGCATGGCGCCGGGGCGGGGCTGGTGAGGGGGTCAGGCGGCCTGGAAGTCGACGGCGGCCTTGCGGATCGTGTCCCGGTCGAGCAGGGGGGATCCGTCGCGTTCCTGCCGCTCGGTGAGCCAGGGGGTGAAGGCGTCGAGGTCGACGGAGACGCCCGAGTCGGCCAGCGCCCACGCGACGAGCGCCGTGGTCAGACGGGTACGGACGCGCAGCCCGCGGGCGTTGCCGACGAGTTCGGCGGGCAGCGTCTCGTACGCCTCCGGGTGGGTGAGCTGGCCCGGCAGTTCGTAGGCGAAGGCGTGCGGGGTGGTCGGGCCCGACTGGAAGGCGTCCCCGAGGCCGGCGCCGCGCAGCGCGACGCGCGACAGCTCGGTGAGGTGGCTCAGGTCGAAGCGGGTGTCGTCGTGGATGACGCGCAGTGAGGTGAGCAGTTCGGCGAGCGGGGCGTTGCCGCCGCGTTCCCCGATGCCGCCGACGGTGGCCGAGATCCACTGCGCGCCCGCGCGGACGGCGGCGAGGGAGTTGGCGACGGCCATGCCGAGCATGTTGTGCGAGTGGATCTCGATCTCGGAGCCGTCGATCGCGGTGAGGTTCCCGATGACCGCCTCCATCTGCCAGGGCGACAGATACGCGACGGTCTCGGCCAGCCGGAACCGGTCGGCGCCCGCCTCGAAGCCGGCGGTGACGTAGGGGACGAGGCGCTCCTCGGGCGTGCGGGCGCCGTCCTCGCCGCTGAAGGTGACGTGGAAGCCGCGCTCCTTGGCCTGGGATATCGCCGAACGGGCCAGGGTGTGCAGGAACTTGGCGCTGGACGAGCCGAGCTTGAGCTGCGCGTGCTGCTCGGAGGTCGGGATGGAGTACATGATGTGCCGCACACCCAGGCGCTCGGCCTCGTCGAGTGCCTGGGCGACCTGCCGGCGGTCGCGCACCACGACGAGCGTCATGCTGCGCTCCGGTCCGACGGCCTCATGGGTGGCGAGGACCAGATCGGCGTCCTTGGAGCCCGGACCGGACACCATGCCGACCTCGACGAGTTCGATCCCGGTCTTCACCAGCAGGTCCGCGATGACCGCGGCGTCCTTGAGGCCGAACTCGACGCCGGCCATGTGCGCGGAGTCCCGCAGGGTCGCGTCGGACAGCCGGGGCGGCCTCGGAAGGCTTCCCCCGTGCTCTTCTCCTGCCATTGCGTTTTCCTCCTTTTACGAGGGCCGCCCACCATGATGGTCCGGGCGATGTGAGGGGACAACGACTCCGATGTCAGAGCATTGTCAAGGACTGTGAGGGAAAGTCAGCAGCGGTCAGATCTGTGAATTCTCCGGGGGCTGGTCGAAAAATCTGCATTCCACGTCTGGAATTGTTCGAATTGTTGGCTACGGTGACCGGGCCTGTTTCCAGCAGATGGGAGTGGAGAGTTCGATGGAAATTCCGCCTTTCCCCACGGGTGCGTGGGCACGGGAACTCGCCGGCCGCGTCGCGGCACCCACCACCGCCGACCGCGACCGCGAACGGCGCTGGGACCCGCGGCTCTTCGCCGAACTGGCCGGGGCCGGACCCGCCGGACCGGGTCTCACCGGCGCCCTGGTCCCGCGCGACCTGGGCGGCGCCGGTCTGTCCGCCGCCCAGACCCTCGATCTCCTGGCCGGGCTCGGCGAGGGCGCCCGGGACCCCGGTCTCGCCCTCGCGGTCGGGGTGCACGCGGTGCTCGCCACCGTCCCGCTGCGCGCCTTCGGCAGCCCCTCGCAGCGGGAGCGGTACCTGCCCCGGATGGCGTCCGGCGAGTGGGTCGGCGCCCTGTCGCTGCACCAGACGCAGGGGGCGTCCGTCACCCCGGCCGTCAGCGCACGGCCCGCCCCGGACGGGTCGGGCCGGTGGCTGCTCACCGGCGCACTGGACCTGGTCGCGGGCGCGCCCGTGGCCCATCACTTCCTGGTCGTCGCCGCACACGGGGACGGCGGCCGGACGGCGTTCGTCGTGGACCGGTCCACCCCTCGGCTGGGCGTCGGCGAGGCAGGCCCGGACGCGATGCCGACCTGCCCCTGGGGCCGGCTGGTCCTGGAGGACTGCGCGGTCCCGGACACCGCGGTGCTGGGCGGCGTCGGCGGCGCGGCGCGCGAGGTGGAGCCGCTGCTGGCGGCGCTGGACTGGGTCTTCTCCAGCGCGCCCTGGCTCGGTCTGCTGCGCGCGCTGACCCGGGACGCCGTCGACGGCGCCCGCGAACGCCGGCTCTTCGGCCGGCCGCTCCACCACGACCAGTCCGTCCGGTTCACCCTCGCGGACCTGGCCGCGCGCTGCGAACTCGCCGACGGGATGCTCCGCCGGGCCGCCGAGCAGTTCGACTCCGGCGCCCGGCCCGCGCACCGGGACGCGGCGGCCGCCCGGCTCTTCGTGGCCGCCGCCGTGCGCACCGTCACCGACGCGGCGGCCCGGCTGTCCGGCCCGCTCGGCCTCACCGGCGACCACCTGACCGGACGGGCCCACCGCGACGGACTGTTCTTCGCCGGCACCGGAGGCGGCACCGAGGTGCTGCGCCCGGTGATCGCGGCGTCCCTGCTCGAACTCGGCTGACCAGGCTCGACACGAGGAGCGCACAGGACATGACCAGTACGACGAGCATGTACGACCCGACCGGCGCCCCCGCCTTCGCGGGCAACCCCGCGACCGAGACCGCCTCCGCATCCGAGGGCAACCCCGCGACCGAGACCGCCCCCACGTCCGAGGGCTCCCCCGCCTTCGACGGCTCCCCCGCCTTCGACGGCACCGCCGCCTTCGAGGGCATCGCCGCCCGGGCCGCGGAGACGGACGCGACGGGCCGGATACCGGCCCGGAACTGGAAGGATCTCGCCGACAGCGGCTATCTGCGGCTGTTCCACCCGCCGGAGGTCGGCGGCAGCGGCGCCGACGCCCGCACCCAGGCGGACGCCATGGAGGCGCTGGCCCGGGCCTGCCCCGGCACCTACTGGGCGGCGACCGTCTCCGCGCTGCTGTGCGGCAAGCTGATCACCACCTACGGCGACCTCCGCAGCCACGAGCCGCTGCTGCGGTCCCTGCTGTCCGGGGAGAAGCTGGCCGCCTTCGCGGTGGTGGAGCGCACGGCGGGCAGCGACGCCGGCACCTTCCGCACCACGGTCCGGCGCGCCGGGGCGCCCGGCGGCGGCTTCGTCATCGACGGCGAGAAGTCCAGGATCACCAACGCGCCCGTCGCCGATGTCGCCATCGTGCTCGCCCGCCGGGAGCGGCTGCCCGGGGACGACGGCCCCGACTGGTGCCTCGCCTTCGTGGACCTGCACCAGGCGGGCGTCGAGCGGTACGGGATCGCGCACATGGGGCTGCGCGGCATGCCGTGGGGCGGGATGGTCTTCACCGACGCCCGGGTCGCCGAGGCCGATGTGCTGCCCGTGCCGTTCGAGGAGCTGGCCGAGGGCATGGCGTGGGGCTGGCTGAAGAACTCGTTCGCCGCCATCGCCGTCGCCGAGTCCGCCCTGGCCGCCTCCGTACGGCACGCCCGTGAGCGGGTCTCGTTCGGCCGGCCGCTGGCGCACATGGAGGGCGTGCAGGCCCAGCTCGCCGAGTCGCGCGCGCAGATCGACGCCGCCCGGCTGCTGGCCCGCCGGGCGATGGGCGAGCGGGCGGCGGGGCGCTCGGCGCGGGATCTGATCGCCATGCTGAAGATCTACGCCACCGAGATGGGCGTCGAGGTCGCCGCGCGGGCCGTGCAGATCCACGGGGCGACCGGTGTGACCCAGGGACACGAGGTGGAACGGCTGTACCGCGACGCCCAGATGAACGTCATCGGCGGCTTCACCTCCAACCGGCTGCGGGAGCAGGTCGCCGAGGGCCTCGGCCTGGGGCCCGCGGTCTACAGCGCCTTCGACTGGGTGGCACCGGCCGGTCTCGGCCAGGACCCGGCGGGACTCGACGGACCGCCGCACCCGGAGGAGACGGCGCGTCAAAAGCCGTAGGGCGAATCGAATCACGCCGCCGCGGGTCCGTATCCCTTTCCTGGGTCCGGGCCCGCGGTGGCGATTCCGCGGTGTTCGCCGGCCGTGCCGTCAGCCGTGCCCCATGCGGTAACCGACACCACGGACGGTGATGATCCAGGAATGGGCGCCGAGTTTCGCCCGCAGGCTGCGTACATGGGTGTCGATGGTGCGGCTGGAATCCGCCCACGTGGTTTCCCATACCCGTGCCATCAATTCTTTTCGGGAAATGACGCTCTCGGGGGTCGCGGCCAGGGTGCGCAGTAATTCGAACTCCTTGGCGGTGACATTCAGCGGCCGTCCGTCCAGACGGACCTCACGCGTTCTGCTGTCGATGCACAGCGGGCCGAGGGAGAGCGGCCGGGACCGCTCCGACCGGGGGCGGGCCCGGCGCAGTACGGCCTCGATGCGCGCCAGCATCTCGCGCTCCCCGCACGAGGTGACCACGCAGTCGTCCGCCCCGGCCTGGAGGGCGAGGACCCGGTCCAGTTCGGTGTCGCGGGCGGTGACGGAGATGATGGGCTTGTCCCCGGCCTCGCGTATCGACCGGCAGACCTCCAGACCGTCGATGTCGGGAAGATCGAGGTCGAGCAGGACCAGGTCCGCCTGCTGATGGGCGCTCAGCGCCTCGGCACCGGTGTCGACGCTCCGCGCCTGGAACCCCTGCCGGCGCAGCCCGCGCACCCTCGCCTCGGCCCCGCCGACATCGTCGCCGACCACCAGCACGCGAGTCGTGTCCGGTTGCGCAGCGTGCCCTGCCATCGCTCCCCCTCCTACGCATACGCGCCAGTCTTCCCTTGATTAAAAGAACACACGTCCTGTTTTTTGTACAGCCGCACATGCGGAGCAGGGCGGGGCAAACCGGGGCGGAACCGGCGCATATTCCTGTCACAGTACGCCGAGAGGGGTAACAAATCCGAAATTTGCGCTATTTCGGATGCTCGAAAACAGGACGCCTAACACGTACACTCGCTCGAAAGCACCCACTCGGGGGGTCCGGGCGGCTGGGGCTGTGAGGTCACACCCTTGTCCGCAACTGGGTGATGGCTGGCGTTCGACTCATCCGTCACAGCACGGTACGGGGGTACACGAATGCAAATCGATCGAGGTTTGAACGCAGCGCGGCCCCGGGTGGGGACCCGGAGCCGCCGATCTGGACCGGCCACGTGTCACCCGTGGCCGGCAGCCTCCTGTTCGTCGCTCTCCCGCAGGAGCCGCTCCGCCCGGTAGGGCGACAGGTCGAGCTTGGCCAGCACCGCCGGGGTGACGATGCTGGGCAGCAGCAGCTGGTACAGACCGGCTATCTCCTCGGCCAGGCTCAGCTTCTCCTCCAGGACCTCCGTCACGAGCTGCACACCGGTCCACGCGCCGACGAACACCCGGGACACGGCCGCGGGGTCGGCGTGAGCCAGCAGCTCACCACTCTCCTTGGCCTCGGTGAGCAGTTCCCGCCCGAGTGCCACCCAGTCCGGCCACCGCGTCCCGAACAGCCGCCGCGCCTTGGGGTCGACGGCCAGCCGGATGGCGGCGTGCAGTACCGGCTCCCTGGGCAACCGGTGGGCCAGCAGCAGTCCGAGATCCACCCATTCCTGCAGTTTGAACGACTGCGGGCTGAGCCCTTCAGTGGTCACGGCCTCGTCCAGCACGGCGCGCGCCATGTCCTCCTTGGAGGCGAAGTGGAAGTACAGGGCCCCTCGGGTCAGTCCGGTCCGCTCGACTAGCGCGGCGATGGTCGCGGCGTCGTACCCGACCTCATTGAACAAGCTCGCCATGTTCTCCAAGATGAGTTTACGAGTGCGAATCGCGCGATCCTGCCTCACCACCCGGCACCTTCCAGCAGTCCGTAGATCTGTCGTCTGTCACTCACTGAAGGGCCACCTATGAGTAACCGAATGCCCGTTACTTTATCAGCGCAACTCACTCGAGCGAACTCCATGTCACGACTGAGGACGCTGTGCGACAGGCGGGAGGCCCTGCCGGGTGCCGTCGATGTCGGGCGTCCCGCGCCTCGCGGCACCGGTCCCAGACCGGAACTGGGCGAGTACATCCACCTCAGACACGCCCCGGCGATCCTCGTCGGGGCGTGGCGCCAGGAGGGGCCGGACAGCTTCACCGTGACCGCCCGCTGGCCCGGGCACGGCGGCCCCGGCACGTACGACCCCCGGCTCCTGACGCAGACCATCCGGCAGAGCGGACTGCTCGTCGCGCACGCCGAGTACGGCGTGCCGACGGGGCATCAGGCGCTGCTGAGCAACCTCGACATCACGGTGCGGCCCGGCTTCGAGGCCCCCGAGGTCTCGGACCTCGACGTCGACATCGCGGTCACCCGGCCCGAGAGGCGCAGCCTCGGCATGGAGTTCCGGATCCGGCGGGACGGCGTCACCGTGTGCCTGGCGAACACGAAGTTCAGCTGGGTGGCCCCCGCGGTCTACCGACGGGTGCGCGGCCCGCACTCCACCGTCGACTGGGGCGGGTGGCCCCTGCCCGAGCCCGTCGACCGCGGGCTGACCGGACGGGCCGACGACAGGGACGTGCTCCTGGCGCCCGGAACGGCCGGCCACCGGTGGCGGTTGCGCGCCGACGTCTCCAACACCCTGCTCTTCGACCACCCCGTGGACCACGTCCCCGGTCTCGTCCTCCTGGAGGCGGCGTACCAGGCGGCCCACGCCGCGGCGGGCCCGAAGCCCCTCGAACTCACGGACGTCGCCATCGGCTACGAGCGGTACGTGGAGTTCGACGAGCCGTGCTGGATCGAGGCCGAGTGGCTGCCCAGCCTGATGCCCGACTGGTTCGCCATCGCCGTCACCGGGCACCAGGGCGGAGAGGTCGCCTTCCAGGCGCAGTTGAGGGGGCTGCGGCCGTAGCCGCGGGCCGGGGCGGGTGCGGGTGCGGGTCGCGAGGCCCGCCGCCCGTGCCCGTGCCCGTGCCGAGGGGACGCCGGTGGTGCCCGGGTCAATGATTGGCGAACCCTCCGTCCACCGGCAGGACCGTGCCCGTCAGGAAGGGGCAGCGGTCGCTGAGCAGCCAGGCGGCGGCCTCCGCGATCTCCTCCGGCTCGGCGGTACGGCCCTGCGGGGTCAGGGAGTTGACCATCTGCTCCAGGCCGGGGTTGCGCGCGAACCAGTCGACGGTGATCTCGCTGCGCGTGGTGCCCGGGGCGACGGCGTTCACCCTGATGCCCCGCGCCGCGTACTCGTCGGCGGCCGCCCTGGTCAGGCCGACGACCGCGTGCTTGGAGGCGATGTACGGCGCGGCGGCGGGGATGGCCACCAGGCCGGCCACGCTGCTGTTGTTGACGATCGCGCCGCCGCCGCGCGGCAGCATCGCGGCTATCTCGTGGCGCAGGCAGTTCCACACGCCCCGCACGTTCACGTCCATGATCGTGTCGTACACGTCGTCGGTCATCAGGTGCAGCGGAGTGCGGTCCCCGCCGATGCCCGCGTTGTTGAACGCCCCGTCCAGGCGCCCGTACCGGGCGACGGCGAGGTCCACCGCGCGGCCCGCGTCGGCGGCGACCGACACATCGCCCACCACGTACGACGCCTCGGCCTTCCTGTCCTGTAATTCGCTCACGAGTGCCGCCAGCCGGTCCTCTCTTCGGCCGGTCAGCACCACCGTCGCGCCCTCTCCGCTGAACACCCTCGCCGCCGCGGCACCGATGCCGCTGCTCGCGCCGGTGATGAGGACCACCTTGTCTGCCAGAAGCTCGCTGTCCATGGCGCGCAGTCTCTCAAGGGGGCGGGGACCCCACCGGAACGTCCGGATGTCGGCCAAGGGGCGGTATCGGGGCGGCGATGATCCGGCGCGGAAACGGCCAAGTGTCGTTAAATCGCCACCCAGAGTGATGGGTCGCGTGCCTACGGTGAACACTACTGGCACGAACACCGAGGAAGCGTCATGGCCACCCCCCACCGGGCCTTACGGACGCCGACCGCGCCCGCTCCCCGTCCGCCCTGTCCTCCTTTTCCCGCCCTCGTCCCCCCACCCGAAGCGGACGAGCCGCGGCCGACCGCGGTCGCCGTCCTGGACGAACTCCTGGCCGGCAACGCCCGCTCCACCGGTGGCCTCGCCCGGCAGCCGTACGTCCGTCCCACCGGGCGGCGGCCGTGCGCGGTGGTCATCGGCTGTGTGGACGCGCCCGTTCCGCCGGAGCTGGTCCTCGACCAGCCGCTCGGGGAGCTGCTGTGCGTGCGTACCGCCGGGCTGGTCCTGGACGAGGCCGTGCTCGGGTCCGTGCAGTACGGCGTGCAGGAGCTCGGCGCGCCGCTCGTGCTGGTCCTCGGACACGAGCGGTGCGCCGCGGTGGCCGCCACGCTGGAGCGGCTGCGCACCGGGGCGCCGGTGCCGGGCCATCTGGAGCTGCTGGTGGAGGAGATCGCCCCCGCCGCCCGCCGCACCCGGAACCGGCCGGGCGACTGGGCGGAGCACACCGTGCGGGCCCAGACCACCTGGGTGCGGGACGCGATCCGGGCCGACCCCGCGTTCGGGGCGGCGCGGGTGGTGGCCGCGCGGGTGGACGACGGGACGGGGCTGGTGTCGCTGCTGCCCTGAGGCCGCTCCGTCCTGAGGCCGCTCCGTCCTGAGGCCGCTCCGAGGGGTTTGCGCCACCTCGAATGGGGGGCTTTCCCCAGTGTGGTGGGGGGCCGGTGTTTTCTAGGGTGAGGGCATGAGCGCACGTGACCCGCAGGACGTCGGACTCAAGGGCGACGCCGAGCTGCGGAAGGACCTCGACGCGACCGTCCGCGCCCGCCGGGACCTGGGAGAGGAGTACGACTCCGCCCTGGTCGAATCCTTCCTGGAGAAGGTCGAGCAGCGGCTCGACGGCGCGGTGGACCGGCGGGTGCGGCGGCAGGTGGCCGAGCAGCAGATGGCGGCCGCGCGCGGCACCGCCGGCCGCCGCAACCCGGTGGACTCCTGGGGCGAGAGGTACGGCTTCGCCCTGCTCACCCTGGTCCTCGCCATCCCGCTGTCCGCGATCGCGGGGGCCGGCGCGGGACTCGCCGGAATGGTGGTCACCTGGCTCGGGATCGTGGGGGTCAACGCGGCCCAGGTGATACGCGTGCACCCTCAGCTGCTGTCGGGGCGGTCCCGCCGGTCCGGCCGGGACGTGTAACCCCGCTCACCGCACACGGAACAGAGCGAAAAAGATTTGCGCGGGGACCGCCGCACCCCCGTTGCCGGGGGGCGGGACGACGGCGGTCCCCGCGGGGGACGCGAGCCGGGTCAGGGCCGAGCCGCGCGTCCTTGGCGTCCATGGAGGTCCGGGAGCCGCTCCGGAAGTCCGTGACGCCGACAACCCCTAATCTGCCGGACGCGTGTTAAGAGGGTGCTGCGTGCACGTGACACCCTCGTACCACTTACGCGGCGAATCGAACGGCCCCGGTCACCGCGAGTTCGCCGAGGTCAGGGACCACACCCATGGCACCGGCCCCCACCTGCGCGGACCGATCCCCGGCGCGACGGACATGTGGCGTGGATTCGCGGGAGGGCGCAGGGGGCGGGGCGGCGCACCCACTACCGTGGCAGCTCGTCCGATCTCTGTTTCGCCGAGGAGCAGCCCGACGCACAGCGCCCCTTTCCGCCTCGTCGTCACGGGCGGCGGGACCGGTGGACACACCTACCCCGCGCTGACCGCGGTGCGCACGCTTCGTCGTGGGCGAGGGAAGGGGATCGACGCCCGTCAGATCGGCAGGTACCAGCCGGGGCCGTCCTCGGTGGCGAGCCACACCCGCTGGCCGGCGGCCGAGACGGTGATTCCGAAGCCCTCCTGATGAGGTTCGCCGGCAGCCTGCCAGCGCCGCACGGCCTGTTCGACCCGGTCCCACAGCCGGACGGGCCCGCGTTGTACGACGGTCCACTCGCCGTCGGGGCCAAGGGCCGTCCGGGCCTGTGAACCGGTGGACACGTCCCAGAGGATCTGTTCCGGTCCCGCCCCCATGCGTTCGGCCGAAGGTGCCGCGAGCTGTGCGACCCAGCCGCCGGTCCAGTCGTCGAGCCTCGCGGGGTCGATCCGGCTCGGGCGCTCGTCCCCCGGCAACAGGACCAGCGTCGGACGAGGCGGCCGGTCGTGCGGCCGGGCGATCATGAAGCTGGTACAGCCGGGCAGGAACCGGCCCATGGCCTCCCCGGGGCCGGTCACCTCCAGCAGCGCGAGGGCGTTGGCGTAGCTCCACCCGGACAGCGTGACCAGGATCTTTCCGCCGGGCTTCACCTGGTGCAGCCACGACAGCGGGACGTACCGGACCGAACACGTGGCGATGAGCCGGTCGTACCGGCCCCCGTCCGGGTCGCCGCGCAGCCCGTCGCCGATGATCAGCCGGGGCGCGAAGCCGGCCGCCTTGAGCGCGGTGGCAGCGGCGCTGGCCACCACCGGGTCGTACTCGACGCTGGTGAGGCCGGCGTCGCCGAGACGGTGTGCTCCGAGAGCGGTCGAGTACCCGGTTCCGGTGCCGATCTCCAGTACCCGGTGCCCGGTCTCGACACCGAGTTGCTGCCACATGCGCAACACCAGCGAGGGCAGGGTGGACGACGACGAAGGGGAACCTGTCACGGTCCCCTCGGTCGCGTCGTCGGGCCTGGTGCGGCCGTCGAGTTGGGTGATCAGCGTCTCGTCGGAGTAGACCCCCTCCAGCCATCCGGGCTCGCCCTCTCGCACGGGGCGGTACCGGGTCGGGACGGTGCCCGCGACCGGCCTGAAGTAGGAGCCCGTGAACAGCTCACGGGGAACCGCCCCGGCGGCGCTGCGCCATTCGGGTTCCATGGACGGAGCGTCCTCGCTGAGCCTGTCCACCAGGGCGGCGCGTAGCCGAGTCGCTGTGCTCACGTGTCGGGGCCTTTCTCCAACTGGTCCGCGATGGCACGGGCGATCGCCGCGGTGGTCTCCGCCGGCTGCCACGCCCACTGGCCGTTCGGGTTGCACTCAAGGAAGTACCAGTCACCGGTGGTGGACACGGCGAAGTCGAACGCGCCGTAGACCAGATGGAGTTCGGCGAAGTAGACGGCGACCGCACGGGCGACCGGCTCCGGTAGGTCGACCGGTGTACACGCCATCAGGTCCTGCCGATGGCGCCAGTCGAGGTCGGGGCTGTCGATCCGGACTCCGAACAGTCGGCCGCCTACGACGGTCACCCGCGCGTCGAACGCCTTGTCCACCCTGGCCTGGAACAGGTGCGGGCAGACGGACACGGCGTCGGTGATCTCGACTCCGCGCACCTCCCGGACCCACACGCTGTGTGGCTGGTCGTCCACGCGGTAGGGCGTGTTCCACACCGGCTTGTAGACCACGCCGCCGGGCTGACGGGCGGCGAACGCCCGTGCCTCGTACGGGTCGTTGGTGATCAACGTGCTGGGCACCAGGAACCCGCAGCGTCGCGCGGTCGAGAGCTGCGCGGGCTTGAACTCGGCGGCTCGGTTGCGCCAGGGGTGATTGACGTAGTGCGCGCCCGGCAGGGAGGCGAGGATGCCACCCGCGCCCCACCGCGCCTGTTCGGCGGCGAACCGGCGGTCCCGCTCCCGCAACCCCTGCGGCCCCTCGTAGGGCGAGGGTCTGCGCACCCAGACGGACCGGACCCGGCCGGTGTCGAGTTCCCGGCTCGCTGTGCGCAGGACGCCCCCCTGACCGCTCGTACGGTACGTGGCGGTCAGCGAGGAGCCCGTGTGCAGGTCGGTGCCGGGGTCGAGACGGACCACGGGAACCCGGCGATCGGCGAGAAGCCGCAACACCAGGTCCGCCGTCACATCACGGGGGTTGGTCAGCACCAGTACCGGCCTGCTGTCACTCATCAGTCGGAACTCTCGTCCTGGTCGTACGACTCGGTGCTGTCCGCGTCGGTCGCGCCGTCCGGTCCGGAGCCGTCACCGGGGGTGGTCATGGTGGGCGTCAGGCCGTTCGTACTGGTGCCGTGCTTGCCCCATTCGACCGACCGGCCATGCCCGTCCACGATGACGGCGATCTGCGTCTCGGGATCGATCACGGGCATGTACCGCGGGGCCGTGACGGTGGCCGCGTACGGCCCCATGCGCCGCGTGCCCCACGGGGCGGGTGGCTGTGTCATCTGTGCGCGTCTCCGTTTCCTGGTGGTGCCGGGTATGTTTCGGCCGACGGCCGGATCGAGAGGCTGGTCACAGGATGAGTCGGTCGGCTGCCTCCTGGATGGCGGCGTCGTCGGGGTCGGCGTACTGCCAGTCGCAGCGGCCGGGGTGTTCCTTGAAGAGGGTGCAGCCCGTGGCCAGGGGGGCCGGCCTGTTCATGCAGCACTCGATGTCCTCGAACCACTGCTCCGACGCCCCGTCGCGCCAGCACACGAAGACGTCGGAGTCCGGGGCCGTGCTCGCGCCGGTGCGGAGGAACGCCGCGTGGTGGTCGTGCGGAACGTCTTCGAGCAGGCACCGCAGCGAGCGGGACAGCGCCCAGTCGATCTCCGCGTGCGGGGAAGGGATCTGCTGCGCGAGGGCGAGGACAGCGTCGTCCAAGCCGGTCGTGGCCTTACATCGGAACATCGTGGGCTCCCGGAGGCGAGGGCGATGACGGGTAACTGCTGAGAAGGGGGGCGCTGGTCCCACCGCGATGCCTCGGGCATCGGCACGGCGGCCACGCGCTGGAGAATTCCGGCGCCTTGAGGGGGGTCACCTCGTGCTCCTGCCGCACGACGTGCCGGTGCCCCTGGCGGTCCACCCGGTACACGGCGAGGGTCATCGTCAAACCTTGATCACCCTGGCCCTGACGCCGGCCTCGACCGTGAGGATCAGTTCCTCCACGTGCTCCAGCCCGAGGCCGTTGCGGAACGTGAGGCGCGGTCCCCAGGCCGTCTGGATGACATCCACGTCGACCAGCCAACCGGCCTCGCTGAAGGCGCACTTCAGCCTGGCCAGCATGTCGTCCGGCCGCAGCCCGCACGCCGCGGGTCCCACCGGAGCGCCGGTCGGGAACTCGGAGGGGTACCGCTGCCGCAGGGCCAGTCCGTCGAGCAGCAGGCAGAGAAGGGCACGCCCCTGCCGTACGTTGCAGTCACCCAGTCGGATGACGAAATCCCGGCTCTCGTTCGGGGCCAACCGGGCGTGGAACTGGGGGAGTTTGATGGCGGCCTCGTTCAAGACCGCCGTGAGCGAGTTGGTGATCTCCGCGACCTCGATGGCCATGCTGGTGTGGGGGTGCATCGCCCAGCCTTTCTCAACCACTCCTCTGTGTAGCGGAATCGCTACCGTGCGGGTTCAGAGTGACCTACAGTGGAAACCCCTTCAACTGGTCAGGCTGGAACGGAAGGACGTCGTACGACCCTTGAACCGCAAGGAGTTGAACCCCGACGCCTCGCCCCAGGCGGCCTTCGGGGCACGTATGCGCAGCAAGCGCGAGACGCGCGGCTGGACCCAGGAGGATCTGGCCACTCTCACGGAATATTCCAGCGTGCATATCTCGGCCATCGAAACTGGTCGGAAGCCTCCAACCCTTCGCTTTTCGCGTAGTGCTGACAGGGCGTTCGGCATCGCGGACACGTCGGAGTCGTTCGAGCGCGAGTACCGCGAGATCAAGCACGGCAATCTGCTGGAGGGCTTCCCGGAGTACATCAAGTACGAGGGGAGGGCCGCGGAGATCCGGCTGTACGAGATCGGAATCGTCCCCGGACTGCTCCAGACACCGGAGTACGCACGGGTGCTGGCGAACAGCGCGGTGCGTCGAGGCGCCATCACGCCGGAACAGGCCGATGAGCGCGTCGCGTTCCTGGCGGAGCGGCAGGCCGCCCTGGAGCGGCCCCGGCCGCCCATGATCCTCGTGGTGATGGATGAGAGCTGCGTTCGCAGACTGGTCGGCGGCTCCAAGGTCATGAACGCTCAGCTTGATCGGCTGGCTCAGTTCGCCGAACTACCGAACACTGTGCTCCAGGTCGCCCCGTTCGAGATAGGAGAGCGTCGCTCGTTCAACCTGCCCATGAACTTGCTGACGTTGCCTGACCTCTCCGTCGTCGCGTACGCGGAATCCCAATTGCGAGGGCATGTGGAACGCGATACGGCAGCCGTACTGCCCCTGTTGACGGCCTACCATCAGTTGCAGGCCGAAGCTCTGCCCCAGGCGGCATCGGTGGCCATGATCAATGAGGCACGAAAGGGCACCCCGTGACGACCGACTCCCCCCGCTGGTTCACGTCCTCCTACAGCGACAACGGCGGCAACTGCGTGGAAGTCGCCACCAACGTCCCCGGCACCGTGCCCGTACGCGACACCAAGGACCGCGAGGCCGGAACTCTCACCTTCAGCGCTAACTCCTGGTCCGCGTTCGTCCAGTTCGCCTTTCGGAAGGCAGCCTCGTGACAACTAACTCCCCCTGCTGGTTCACGTCCTCCTACAGCGACAACGGCGGCGCCTGCGTCGAGGTCGCCACCAACATCCCCGGCGCCGTGCCCGTCCGCGACACCAAGGACCACGACGCCGGCACCCTCACCTTCCGCACCGACTCCTGGTCCGCGTTCGTCCAGTTCGCCTCGCACCAGCGCGCCTGACACGCCGCACGCAGGAACGGGCCCCTCCGAACGCGTCGGAGGGGCCCGTTCCTGTGCTCACGGCCACACCGTTCTGCCCTGGAGGCGAGGCACATCGACGAGTTCACACGTAAGCACAGCGGCTGTGCGTAAGTGGTGGTTCACCCTGTACCCCGAGGTGCGGCCGTCGGCTGAGCAGTCCGACCGGTTCTGCAACTCGGATGTGCTCGCCAGCGGCGAGGTCGGATGGGAGCAGGACCCGAACGGCGTGTCCTTCCCCTGCGCGGTGGCAGCGCCATGCCTGGAGGACGCCGTGACGTGGGCCGCGCGGCGACTCCGGCAGGAGACCGGGGTGCAGATCGCGCGCGTCGAGATCGAGATGAAGATGTTCGGCTGACGAGGGACTCGTACATCGCGCACAGGCACGGGCCCCCTCCCACCCGGGAAGGGGCCCGTGTCGGTCGGCTGCTACTTGCCGCCGCCCTTGGCCAGGAAGGACAGCAGGTCCTGGCGGCTGACGACGCCCTTGGGCTTGCCCTCGACCAGGACGATCGCCGCGTCCGCCGTGCCCAGCACCTGCATCAGGTCGCCGACCGGCTCACCGGAGCCGACCTGGGGCAGCGGGGCGGACATGTGCTTCTCCAGCGGGTCCTCCAGGGACGCGCGCTGGGAGAACAGCGCGTCGAGCAGCTCGCGCTCCACGACCGAGCCGACGACCTCCGCGGCCATCACGTCCGGGTGACCCGCGCCCGGCTTGACGACGGGCATCTGCGAGACGCCGTACTCACGCAGCACCTCGATGGCCTGGCCGACGGTCTCCTCCGGGTGCATGTGCACGAGGGAGGGGATGGTCGCGCCGGACTTGTCGTTCAGGACGTCGGCGACGCGGGCGCTCGGGCCCTCGTCCTCCAGGAAGCCGTAGTCGGCCATCCACTCGTCGTTGAAGATCTTCGAGAGGTAGCCGCGCCCGCTGTCCGGGAGCAGCACCACGACCACGTCGTCCGGGCCGAGCCGCTCGGCGACGCGCAGCGCGGCGACCACGGCCATGCCGCAGGAGCCGCCCACCAGCAGGCCCTCCTCCTTGGCGAGGCGGCGGGTCATCTGGAAGGCGTCCTTGTCGGACACGGCCACGATCTCGTCGGCGACGGTGCGGTCGTAGGCGGTCGGCCAGAAGTCCTCGCCGACGCCCTCGATCAGGTACGGCCGCCCGGAGCCGCCCGAGTACACGGAGCCCTCCGGGTCGGCGCCGATGACCTGGACCTTGCCGTCGCTGGCGTCCTTCAGGTAGCGGCCGGTGCCGGAGATGGTGCCGCCGGTGCCGACGCCCGCCACGAAGTGGGTGATCTTCCCCTCGGTCTGGTCCCACAGCTCCGGACCGGTGGAGTGGTAGTGCGACAGCGGGTTGTTCGGGTTGGAGTACTGGTCGGGCTTCCAGGCACCGGGGGTCTCGCGCACCAGGCGGTCGGAGACGTTGTAGTACGAGTCCGGGTGCTCGGGGTCCACGGCGGTCGGGCAGACGACGACCTCGGCGCCGTACGCACGCAGCACGTTGATCTTGTCGGTGCTCACCTTGTCAGGGCAGACGAAGATGCACTTGTAGCCCTTCTGCTGGGCCACGATCGCCAGACCCACGCCGGTGTTGCCGCTGGTGGGCTCCACGATGGTGCCGCCGGGCTTCAGCTCCCCGCTCTCCTCGGCGGCCTCGATCATGCGCAGGGCGATGCGGTCCTTCACGGAACCGCCCGGGTTGAAGTACTCCACCTTGGCCAGGACGGTCGCCTGGATGCCCTTGGTCACGTTGTTGAGCTTCACCAGCGGGGTGTCGCCGACGAGGCTGATCATCGAGTCGTGGAATCGCACCGTTGTCTCCGGTCGCTGCAAAAAAGTGGTCGTAGTGGTGCCGTCAGCCTACGGCCCCCGGAACGGCCCGGGCGGTCGTTCACTCCCCGTCGAGATTGGCGCACGCCCTGTACGGGGCAAGGAGTGGGTGTACGGCTACGAGGAGGTGGCGGCGACGCATGACGAACATGTCGAGGGCGCGGGTGGCCCGGCGGATCGCGGCCGGGGCGGCGTACGGCGGGGGCGGGGCCGGGCTGGTCGGAGCGGCCGCGGTCGGGCTGCTGCTCGCGGAGGTGCGGCTGGCCCGGCGCCATGTGGGCAACGGCGCCGCCGAGCGGGTACCGGGCGCGGAGGGGACGTACGGCCGGGTGTTCGACGTACCCGGTGAGCCGCCCCTGCGCCTGGTGATGCTCGGCGACTCCACGGCCGCGGGGCAGGGGGTGCACCGCGCGGGGCAGACCCCCGGCGCGCTGCTGGCCTCCGGGCTCGCGGCGGTCGCGGAACGCCCGGTGGAGCTGCGGAACGTGGCGCTGACCGGGGCGCGGTCCGACGATCTGGACCGCCAGGTCGCGCTGGTGCTGTCGGCCGGGCCGCCCGCCCCGGACATCTGCGTGATCATGATCGGGGCGAACGACGTGACGCACCGGATGCCGCCGACGCGTTCGGTACGGCATCTGTCGGCGGCCGTACGGCGGCTGCGCACGGCCGGCGCGGAGGTGGTGGTCGGCACCTGCCCGGATCTCGGCACCATCGAGCCGGTGCAGCAGCCGCTGCGCTGGCTGGCGCGGCGGGCCTCGCGGCAGCTGGCGGCGGCGCAGACGATCGGGGTGGTGGAACAGGGCGGGCGCACGGTCTCGCTGGGCGATCTGCTGGGCCCGGAGTTCGCGGCCAATCCCCGGGAGCTGTTCGGCCCGGACAACTACCACCCCTCGGCCGAGGGCTATGCGACGGCGGCGATGGCCGTGCTGCCCACGGTGTGCGCGGCGCTGGGCCTGTGGCCGGCGGAGGAGGACCGGCCGGACCTGACCCGGCGCGAGGGCTTCCTGCCGGTGGCCCGGGCGGCGGCCGAGGCGGCGGCGGAGGCCGGTACGGAGGTCACGGCCGCGATGCCGACGGGGCCCCGGGGCCCCTGGGCGCTGCTCAAGCGGCGCCATCGCCGCCGGGTCCCGGAGCCGGAGCCGGCGGCACCGTCCTCCTGAGGGCAGGCGCCGGGCGGGCGAGTGCGCCGTATCCTGGCCTCACCCGCCCGCCGCGCCTCTGGACCCCGCCCGGCGCAGGTCCGGCGCCCGCCCGTACGGCCGATGGCGTCCGGGCGGCCCACCGACCGGCACCCCGCCCCGCCCGCCGGAGGCGCCCGGCCGCCAAAGCAAGCGCTTAGAAACTGCGGTCAGTGTCACACCCCGACACCGATGACCTGTCAACTACGGGCGGGTAACTTCCAGACCGGCCCTGCAACAAACCCCGTTCATCTGGAGCCCCGATGCCCGAAGCCGTGATCGTCTCGACCGCCCGCTCCCCCATCGGCCGCGCCGGCAAGGGTTCGCTCAAGGATCTGCGCGCCGACGACCTCGCCGCCACGATCATCCAGGCCGCGCTCGCCAAGGTGCCCGAGCTGGACCCGACGGACATCGACGACCTGATGCTCGGCTGCGGTCTGCCCGGCGGCGAGCAGGGCAACAACCTCGGCCGGATCGTCGCCGTGCAGATGGGCATGGACCACCTGCCCGGCTGCACCATCACCCGCTACTGCTCCTCCTCGCTCCAGACCTCCCGCATGGCCCTGCACGCCATCAAGGCCGGCGAGGGCGACGTCTTCATCTCGGCCGGCGTCGAGACCGTCTCGCGCTTCGCCAAGGGCAGCTCCGACAGCTTCCCGGACACCCGCAACCCCTTCTTCGCCGAGGCCGAGGCCCGCACCGAGGCCGTCGCGCGGCAGGAGGGCACCAGCTGGCACGACCCGCGCGAGGACGGTCTCGTCCCGGACGCGTACATCGCGATGGGCCAGACCGCCGAGAACCTGGCCCGCTGGAAGGGCATCACCCGCCAGGAGATGGACGAGTTCGGCGTCCGCTCGCAGAACCTCGCCGAGCAGGCCATCGCGGCGGGCTTCTGGGAGCGCGAGATCACCCCGGTCACGCTGCCCGACGGCACCGTG
Organism: Streptomyces sp. WP-1; assembly: GCF_030450125.1. Lineage (NCBI taxonomy): Bacteria > Bacillati > Actinomycetota > Actinomycetes > Kitasatosporales > Streptomycetaceae > Streptomyces > Streptomyces sp. WP-1. The sequence goes on along the minus strand of NZ_CP123923.1, from coordinate 4,751,540 downwards.
GTCGGCAAGGACGACGGCCCGCGCGCCGGCGTCACCATGGAGGGCGTCTCCGGCCTGAAGCCGGTCTTCCGCCCCGACGGCCTGGTCACCGCCGGCAACTGCTGTCCGCTCAACGACGGCGCCGCCGCCCTCGTGATCATGAGCGACACCAAGGCCCGCGAGCTGGGCCTGACCCCGCTCGCCCGCATCGTCTCCACCGGCGTCTCCGCCCTCTCCCCCGAGATCATGGGCCTCGGCCCGGTCGAGGCCAGCCGGCAGGCGCTGCGCCGGGCCGGTCTGACCTCCGACGACATCGACCTGGTCGAGATCAACGAGGCCTTCGCCGCCCAGGTGATCCCCTCCTACCGCGAGCTGGGCTTCGACCTGGACAAGGTGAACGTCAACGGCGGCGCGATCGCCGTCGGCCACCCCTTCGGCATGACCGGCGCCCGGATCACCGGCACGCTGATCAACTCCCTCCAGTGGCACGACAAGCAGTTCGGCCTGGAGACGATGTGCGTCGGCGGCGGCCAGGGCATGGCCATGGTCATCGAGCGCCTCAGCTGACGCGGCCCGCGCGCACCGGCTGACCAACCGTCCGTAGCGAATCGGGCACCTTACGTCAGGGATCGGCCCAGAACCCGCAAAACCACCGGGTTCTGGGCCTTTCTGTGATCCAATCTCCCCCAGGATGTGACCTATCTCCCCCGACTCGGGCATCGGCGCAGGTCAGCACCGGACGGCACATCGCCGAAGGTGGCCGCGAGGCCAAAGAACTGTCCGTTTCGTGACGTTACGCACTGACAGCTGGGTAGTCCGCCCTTCAAGCTGATGTAGGAAGTCGGGGGTCGACTTTTGAACCTGGGAGTACGTCAGTGAGCGCCATGCCGATCGCCCTGCTGCTCACCACGGCCGCCACGGGCGCCGTGGGCGTCGCCGTCCTGCGCACCGTGCTGAAGCTGCGCCGCCAGCTCACGGAGCTTCAGGCACAGCTCGCGGAGAACCAGTCCGCGGCGATGCACGCGCTGCTGCCGCACGCCCGCAGTCACGCCGACACCGAGCGGATACGCGCGGCCGTGGCCGAGGCGCTCGCCGAGGAGCGGGAGCGGGAACTCGCCGAGGCGCGTGCCTTCTGGGCCGCGCAGGAGGCCCGGGACGCCTCCGACGCGCCCTCGGTGCTCGGCCTGTCCGACCACGAGCCCTTCCTGCCCCGGGCGTCCGACTTCGCGGGCCTGGAGCCGGTGGCGGAGTCCGCCGCCGACGCCGACGAGTTCGCCGGGGAGTCCCCGGAGCTGGCCGCGGCCCGCCGCCGGCACCCCTCCCACCCGGACTTCGTCCCGGCCCAGTCGGCCGCGGGCGACCACGAGCGCACGGCCACCACGCTGGAGCACCTGGCCGACGAGCGGGTGGAGCTGTCCGATGTGCGCCCCGGACCGCTGGGCACCCTCGACGTCTATGTCTTCGCCGACGGCACCACGCTGTGCATGACGCCGGGTCACCGGGAGACGGCCGAGCGGCTCGCGCGGGCCGTGGAGGCGGGCGACGCGCCCTATCTGCTGGGCGGTTCGGGCGTCTCCGGCGCCTACACGCTCACCTTCGCCTGCGGCGAGGACATGCTCTACATCCTGGCGGACCGCGTCATCGCGTCCCTGTAGCGGACCGCGTCATCGCGTCCCTGTAGCGGACCGCGTCAGCGTGACCCGGTAGCGGACCGCGTGCGTGACCCGGTAGCGGACCGCGTCAGCGTGGCCCTGTGGGCGGGACGGCGCCGGCTCTGACGGCGCCTCGGCACCCGGGCGCGTTCCAGACCTGGCGGGGCGCTCAGAACCTGGCGGGGCGCTCAGACCCCTGCCCGTCCCCGCGCCTCCTCGACCAGCCGCACCGCTTCGCCGACCTCGTCGTCGTTCCTCAGCACCAGCGCCAAGTCGTGCGCGGCCACCACGATCTGGTCCGCCACCGCGAACATCCCCGCTTCCGGCATCTCCCGCGGCTCGGTGCCCGGCTCCTCCACCGCCTGCGCCCGCCGGGCCAACTCCCGGGCCAGCTCCAGCGCCGCCCCGGCGGCGCTGCGCTGGAGCCTGCTCTGCGGCGCGGCACGCAGCCGGTCGGCGAAGTGATCCACGGCTTGGGTCAGGGGTGTCGTATCAACCACGCGCCGAGCGTAACGCGCCGCACTGTTGCCAAGAGGCGCACCCTCGGGCACGGTGACGTGAAGGACCGGCCCACATCCCCTTTGCGCCCGGAGGTGCCGATGTCCCAAGTCTTCTCCCAGGAGACCCATCGCAACATGCTCGCCCGCATCCCGCACTGCACCGGTCGTGAGGTCTCCGACTGGCTGCGCACCGTCGAAGAAGGCCCCGCCCTGTTCCGCTTCGAGGAGAAGGTCAGCTGGCTGCGGCACGAGTACGACCTGGCGTACGGCCACGCCAAGGCCATCGTGCACGAGTACGACCTGCGCAGGGCGGCCCGCAAGCTGCTCTGAGACACCCGCCCCCGGACGGCGAAGGGCCCCGGACGGGAAGCCCGGGGCCCTTGCCTGAACTGCGCGCCGTACGCGCGCTAGTCGTTGTTGGTGAAGATCGCCACCAGTCGCAGCATCTCCAGGTAGATCCACACCAGGGTGACGGTGAGACCGAACGCGGCGAGCCAGGACTCGTTGCGCGGCGCGCCGTAGGCGATGCCGTCCTGGATCTGCTTGAAGTCCAGGGTCAGGAAGAACGCGCCGAGCAGGATCGCGATGATGCCGACGACCGCGCCGAGCGGACCGAAGCTGCGCAGGCCGCCGTCCTCGGCGACACCGAACACGACCAGCAGCAGATTGACCACCATGACGGCCATGAAGGCCATCGCGATGGCGAGACCGATGCGGGCGTAGCGCGCGGTGACGCGGATCCAGCCGGCCTTGTAGACCAGGAGGGTGGCGCCGGTGACGGCCATGGTGCCGAGCACCGCCTGGAAGGGGGCGCCCTGCCAGCGGCTGTTGTACATCTCGCTGATGACGCCGAGGAAGACGCCCTCGAAGGCCGCGTATCCGATGATCAGCGCGGGCACCGGGGTGCGCTTGAAGTTCTGGACCATCGCCAGGACGAACGCGATCAGCGCGGAGCCGACGGCCAGGCCGTAGCTCGTGGGCGAGACCGGCAGCAGGGCCCAGGCCAGGACGGCGCCCAGGACGACCGTACCGAGCGTGAGGGCCGAGCGGACGACGACGTCGTCCATCGTCATCCGGCCGGTGGCGGCCGGGGCCTGCGGCGGGGCGCCGTACTGGACGCCCGGCTGTCCGTGGCCGCTGTGCGCGTACGGGTTCTGGCCACCCTGTGCGTAGGGGTTCTGCGCGTACGGGTTGCCGCCTGCGTACCCGGCCTGCGGTGCGGCGTTGAAGCCGGCGTAGCCGTTGTCGCGGCTGAAGCCCCGTCGCGAGAAGACCGGGTTGCTGCTCCTCATCTCACTCCTCCATGGCTGCCTCGCGCAGCCTTGGCTCAAGCGTAATGGATTGGCAAAGGATCGATCGTGCTACCTGAGGAGGATCTTTCCCCTGCCGTGTTGACCCACACGCTACGCGGAGGAGTGCGTCCCGGCCATGGGTGATCGTCTTCTATGACGAACTTGCTACCCGACCGAACGATGGAGTGAGGTGGTGCCCGGAGCCGGACTTGAACCGGCACGCCCGCGAAGGGGCAGCGAGGTTTAAGCTCGCCGTGTCTGCATTCCACCATCCGGGCAGGCCATGGGCTCCGCTTCGAGGGTCCGAGCCTATCGGGACGCATCCCCCGAACAGCGGAACGTCGGACCGATGTTGTCTTATTTTATTGACGTCTGAGGGTGCATCAGACCACGGAACTCGCCATCCGCACTTGCCAGTAGCGTGACGTGACGCATGTGCACCTGTATGTGAAATGACGGAATTTCACCGTCCAAAGAAGGGCGCTCCCCCTGTTCTTGGTGCCGGGGCTCCCTCGCGGGCCTCAGGGGCCGGGGTCCTCCCCAGGTATGACACGGCACCCGCCCGGTCCGTCCCGAGTCGCCCCCGAGAACCGGAACAGCGGCTGACTCGCCGGGCCCCGGGCACCGGGACGATGGAGAGGTCCCCACGACCCCATCGTCCCGAGGAGCACCGTCCCGTGACCACCACACCCATCGCAGGTACGGCCACCGCCGTGGCCGCCCGCGCCACGGAGCTGTCGAAGATCTACGGGCAGGGTGAGACCCGGGTGGTCGCCCTGGACCGGGTCTCCGTCGACTTCCGGCAGGCCGAGTTCACCGCGATCATGGGCCCCTCGGGTTCCGGCAAGTCCACCCTGATGCACTGTGTGGCCGGCCTCGACACCTTCTCCTCGGGCTCCGTGCGCATCGGCGACACCGAGCTGGGCTCGCTGAAGGACAAGCAGCTCACCAAGCTGCGCCGGGACAAGATCGGCTTCATCTTCCAGGCGTTCAACCTGCTGCCGACCCTGACCGCGCTGGAGAACATCACCCTCCCGATGGACATAGCCGGGCGCAAGCCCGACAAGGCGTGGCTGGACCAGGTCATCTCGATGGTGGGCCTGTCCGGGCGGCTGAGCCACCGGCCGTCCCAGCTGTCCGGCGGCCAGCAGCAGCGCGTCGCCGTCGCCCGCGCCCTGGCCTCCAAGCCGGAGATCATCTTCGGTGACGAGCCGACCGGAAACCTCGACTCGCGCTCCGGTGCCGAGGTCCTCGGCTTCCTGCGCAACTCCGTGCGCGAGCTGGGCCAGACGGTGGTCATGGTGACCCACGACCCGGTGGCCGCCGCCTACGCGGACCGCGTGATCTTCCTGGCCGACGGCCGGATCGTGGACGAGCTGTACGGCCCGACCGCCGACTCGGTCCTCGACACCATGAAGCAGTTCGACGCGAAGGGCCGGACCAGCTGATGTTCCGCACCGCCCTGCGCAACGTCCTCGCGCACAAGGCCCGGCTGCTGATGACGGTGCTCGCCGTCATGCTCGGCGTGGCCTTCGTCTCCGGGACACTCGTCTTCACCAACACCATCTCCGACGCCTACCAGAACAGCGCCGCCAAGGGCTTCGGCCATGTCGACGTCGCCGTCCAGCCGGAGTACCAGTACTCCGAGGGCGACAAGGTGGGCAAGCTGCCGGACCTGAGCCGGGCCATGCTCGACAAGGCCGCGAAGGTGCCCGGCGCCGCCTCCGCCACCGGGGTCGTCAGCGGCTTCACCGCCGTCGCCGACAAGCACGGCAAGCTCGCGGGCGGCAACTGGCAGTCCAGCGGCGGCAACTACTGGGGCACCGAGGACGCCCGGTACCCGCTGACCAGCGGCCACGCGCCGCACGGCGCGAACGAGGTGCTGCTCGACGCCAAGACCGCCCAGCGGGCCGGCTACAAGGTCGGCGACACCGTGCGGCTCTCGGTCGACGGCCCCGTGCTCACCCCGACCGTCGTGGGCATCTTCACCACCGACGACGGCAACGTGACCGCGGGCGGCAGCCTCGCCCTCTTCGACACGCCGACCGCGCAGAAGCTCTTCCACAAGAAGGGCTTCGACGAGATCGACGTCAAGGCGGCGCCGGGCACCACCCAGGCCGCGCTCAAGGACGCGCTCGACAAGGCGCTGCCCGCGCAGCAGGTGGAGACCATCACCGGCCAGCGGCTCGCCGACGACCAGGCGAAGACCATCGCCGAATCGATGAGCAGCATGAAGCAGGGCCTGCTGGTCTTCGCCGGGATCGCCCTGTTCGTCGGCACGTTCATCATCGCCAACACCTTCACCATGCTGGTCGCCCAGCGCACCAAGGAACTCGCCCTGATGCGGGCGGTCGGCGCCTCCCGCCGCCAGGTCACCCGATCGGTGCTGATCGAGGCGTTCGTGGTCGGCGCGGTCGCCGGTGTGGCCGGTCTGGTCGCCGGTATCGGCATCGGCGCGGGCCTGCGCGCCCTGGTGGGCTCCTTCGGCGCGAGCATGCCCGACGGGCCGCTCGTGATCAGCCCGGGGACCGTGGTGGCCGCCCTCGCGGTCGGCATCCTCATCACCATGCTCGCCGCCTGGCTGCCCGGCCGCCGGGCCGCCAGGATCCCGCCGGTGGCGGCGATGAACAGCGTGCACGCCCAGGCGACCACCAAGTCGCTGGTGCTGCGCAACACGATCGGCGCGCTGTTCACGGCGGCCGGCGCCGCGGTGATCGTCGCCGCCACGTCGATGGACGCCTCCTCCGGCGAGGCCCCGATGGGTCTCGGCGCCGTCCTGCTGATCATCGGCGTGTTCGTACTGACCCCGCTGCTGTCCCGCCCGCTGATCGCGGCCGTCGCCCCGCTGCTGCGCGCGTTCGGCGTCTCGGGCAAGCTGGCCCGCCAGAACTCCGTGCGCAACCCGCGCCGTACGGCCGCCACCGCCTCCGCGCTGATGATCGGCCTGACCCTGATCACCGGCATGACGGTGATGGCCGGCAGCCTCCAGTCCTCCATCGACAAGATGGCCGCCTCCGCGATCCGCGCCGACTACGTGGTCTCCATGGCGAACGGCTCCGCGCTCTCCCCGGACGTGGCGAAGAAGATCGCCGCCACCGACGGGGTCAGCGCGAGCAGCCCGCTGCGCAGCACCGAGTCCCGCATCGACGGCAAGAGCGAGTACGTGACCGGCGTCGACGGCGCGTCCATCGCCGAGCTGACGGACCTGAAGATCGACCGGGGCAGCTTCACGGTCGGCGGCGACCGCGTCGTGGTCGACAAGGACCGGGCCGAGGAGTACGGCTGGCAGCCCGGCTCGCACTTCACCGCCCACTTCGAGGACGGCAAGGCGCAGAACCTGACGGTCGCCGGGATCTACGACGGCAACGAGATGATCCGCGGCATCATGCTCGACAACAAGGTGCTCACCCCGCATCTGTCCGAGGCCGCCGACAGGCAGGTCATGGTCAAGACGAAGGACGGCGCCTCGACCGCGGTCAAGGACCGGCTGGCGAGCGCCCTGGGCTCCAACCCGGCGATCAAGATCCAGGACAAGAAGGACATCTCCGATGACATCGCGCAGATGTTCACGATGATGCTGAACATGGTCTACGGCCTGCTCGGCATGGCGGTGATCGTCGCGGTCCTCGGCGTCATCAACACCCTGGCGATGTCGGTGTTCGAGCGCTCCCAGGAGATCGGCATGCTCCGCGCGATCGGCCTGGACCGCAAGTCGGTCAAGCGGATGGTCCGCCTGGAGTCCCTGGTGATCTCGCTCTTCGGCGGCGTGCTCGGCATCGGTCTCGGCGTGTTCTTCGGCTGGGCGGCCGGTGAGCTGCTCGGCACCAAGATGCCCACGTACGAACTGGTCCTGCCCTGGGGCCGGCTGGTGCTCTTCCTGGTGCTCGCGGGCCTGGTCGGCATCCTGGCCGCCCTGTGGCCGGCCCGTCGCGCGGCCCGGCTGAACATGCTGACGGCCATCAAGGCCGAGTAGCGGACGGCCCGCCTCGGCGAGGGGCCCCGTTCCGTCACCGGAGCGGGGCCCTTCGTCGTACCGGCGGGATCAAACCTGCCAGGTGCGGGTGCGCGGCGGCAGCACGGAGGCGCCCGAGGGCGGGGTGCGGACCGCGAGGACCTGGTTGACGCCGATGCGGTTGCGCTCGAAGGCGAGCGCGGAGGCGGCCATGTAGAGCTGCCACACCCGCGCCCTGCCGGGGCTGGTCAGCCGGACCGCGCGGTCCCAGTCGGCCTCCAGGTTGGCCACCCATGCGCGCAGGGTGCGGCCGTAGTGCTCGCGCAGCGCCTCCACGTCGCGCACCTCGAACCCGGCGCTCTCCAGCTGGGTGACGGTGGTGCCGATGGGGGCGAGTTCGCCGTCCGGGAAGACATAGGCGTCGATGAACTCGTCGACGCTGTACGCCGATTCGTCGGTCTGCGGGCGGCGGGCGATCTGGTGGTTCAGCAGGCGTCCGCCGGGCTTCAGCAGGCCGTACAGCTGCCGCGCGTACTCCAGGTAGCGTTCGGCGCCGACATGCTCGGCCATGCCGATGGAGGAGATGGCGTCGAAGGGGCCGTCGGAGACGTCCCGGTAGTCCTGGACCCTGATCTCCACCTTGTCGGTCAGGCCCTCGTCCGCGATGCGCTTGCGGGCGTAACCGGCCTGTTCCTGGGAGAGGGTGACGCCGACGACGCTCACGCCGTGCTCACGGGCCGCGTGCAGGGCCATGGAGCCCCAGCCGCAGCCGACGTCCAGCAGCCGCTGGCCCTCCTTCAGGCCGAGCTTGCGGCAGACCAGTTCGAGCTTGTCGCGCTGGGCGGCCTCCAGGGTGGCGTCCTCGCCGAAGGACTCCCAGTAGGCGCAGGAGTACACCATGGAGGGGCCGAGGACCAGCTCGTAGAAGTCGTTGCCGACGTCGTAGTGGTGGCTGATGGCCCGTCTGTCGCTGTGCCGGGTGTGCAGATGGCGGGGCCTGCGGACCTCCTCCTGCGGCGGCGCGGGCGGGATGGGCGGCCCGGCGAGCTTCAGCAGCTCGCGGCCCGCGGCGCGGACTGCCGGGTCGCGCAGCGCCTGGAGGAGTGTGCGCTCGTCGCCGTCGCGCTCCCAGATCAGTCCCGCCATGGCGTCCAGCATCGTGTACAGGTCGCCCTCGATGCCCAGGTCGCCGGAGACCCAGGCGCGGGCCAGGCCCAACTCCCCCGGTTTGAAAAGGATGCGGCGCAGAGCGCGCCGGTTGCGCACGACGAGCGTGGGGGCGCCCGGGGGCCCGGCCTGTGATCCGTCCCAGGCCCGCAGCCGTACCGGGAGCGGGGCCCCCAGTAGCTGCTCGGCAAGACTGCTCAGCCGCGACGCGGCGTCTGCCATGACGCACACCTCCAAGACGAGATCCCGGATGCCGGATACCACGTGAACACCGTGGAGGGTCCCGCACAGTCCCGTGAAGGAGTTACGACTGGGCAAAATAGTTGCACTAGCCACCTGGATGGCCCGGGAGCGGCGGGCAGGCGCCCCAGAACGCCGAAGGACCTCCCGCACCACGGATGGCGGGAGGTCCTTCGGGTCGTACGTCGACCGGCGGCTGACCGGGGGTCAGGAAGCCTTGGCCTCGGTCTTCGCTGCGGCGACCGGCGCCGGCTTGGCGGCCTCGTAGAACTCCTCGCGGGGGTTCTCCATGGCGCCCAGGGACACGACCTCGCGCTTGAGGAACATGCCCAGCGTCCAGTCGGCGAAGATGCGGATCTTGCGGTTCCAGGTCGGCATCGCCAGACCGTGGTAGCCACGGTGCATGTACCAGGCGAGACGGCCCTTGAGCTTGATCTTGGTCTTGCCCAGGACGATCATCGCCACGCCCTTGTGCAGGCCGAGACCGGCGACCGCGCCCTTGTTGGCGTGCTCGTACTCCTTCTGCGGGAAGCCCCGCATGCCGGAGACCACGTTGTCGCCGAGGACCCTGGCCTGGCGCAGCGCGTGCTGGGCGTTCGGCGGGCACCAGGCGTTCTCGTTGCCCGCCTTGCGGCCGACGAGGTCCGGGACCTGGGCGTTGTCGCCCGCGGCCCAGATGTAGTCGGTGCCCTTGACCTGGAGCGTGGGCTCGCAGTCGACGTGGCCGCGGGGGCCGAGGGGCAGACCGAAGCGGGTCAGGGCCGGGTTCGGCTTGACGCCGGCGGTCCAGACGATCGTGTTCGAGTCGACCTCAAGGCCGTTCTTGAGGACCACGTGGCCGTCGACGCAGGAGTCCATGGAGGTGGAGAGGTAGATCTCCACGCCCCGGCTCTCCAGGTGCTCCTTGCCGTACTGGCCGAGCTTCGGGCCGACCTCGGGAAGGATCTTGTCCGCGGCGTCCACGAGGACGAACCGCATGTCCTCGCGGGAGACGTTCTTGTAGTACTTGGCGGCGTCGCGGGCCATGTCCTCGACCTCGCCGATGGTCTCCGCACCCGCGAAGCCACCGCCGATGAAGACGAAGGTGAGCGCCTTGCGGCGGATCTCCTCGTCGGTCGTGGAGTCAGCCTTGTCCAGCTGCTCCAGGACGTGGTTGCGCAGGCCGATGGACTCCTCGATGCCCTTCATACCGATGCCCTGCTCGGCGAGGCCGGGGATCGGGAAGGTGCGGGAGACCGCGCCCATGGCGATGACCAGGTAGTCGAACGGCAGCTCGTACGCCTCGCCCACGAGGGGGGAGATCGTGGCGACCTTGCGGTCCTGGTCGATGGTGGTGACCCGACCGGTGAGGATCTCCGCCTTCGGCAGCACGCGTCGCAGCGGGACGACGACGTGGCGAGGGGAGATGCTGCCGGCGGCGGCTTCGGGGAGGAAGGGCTGGTAGGTCATGTACGACCGGGGGTCGACGACCGTGACGGTCGCCTCGCCGTAGCGCATCTTCTTGAGAATGCGCCGAGCTGCGTACAGGCCTACGTACCCACCGCCTACTACGAGGATCCTGGGACGCTCCGTGGTGCTCATGGCATCGAGTATCCACCCGCTTGAGGGGGGTGGCTCGTGCGCCCCTTCACAAGGTTCTGGAGGGGCTGTGCTAAACTCCGCGGCCCGCGTGACGCAGATCATGTCGCCGAGGAGGAACCGCGAGGCGGTTCGTACCGTTGTCAAGGCCGTGTGAGCTGCTGGTCCGGGTCTTCGAGGTGATCGTAGAGACTCCGGGGCGGCCCGTGGAACCCCTCCTTCCGGCCATCTTTGCGCGCCTCATCTGAACATGTTCAAACGGGTTTTGACCCCCCGGAAGGGCCAAGTGGTCCCCTTCGGGCAGCAGTCAGGACCCATTTCCTTGTGAAGAACTTCACGAAGGTTTCCACCGGGGTGTGAACGAGGGGCCCCTGGGGGCCCCTCGGAGACGCTCAAACGTTATCCGACCTGCTCAGCCGGATGCTACTGGCGGGTAACAAAAGAGAGCTACGCCACCGACCAGGCGATGCCGTCGAGGATGTCGTGCTCGCTGACGACGACCTCCTCGGCGCCGATGCGCTCCATGATCGCGAGGAGCACCAGGGAGCCCGCGCCGATCACGTCGACCCGGCCCGGGTGCATGGAGGGGATGGTGGCGCGTTCGGCGTGGGTGGAGCGCAGCAGGTGTCCGGTGATCTCGCGGACGCGGGCGCGCGAGACGCGGGAGTGGTGGATGCGCGCGGAGTCGTAGTCCGGCAGGTCCTGGGCGATCGCGGAGACCGTGGTGACCGATCCGGCGAGGCCGACCAGGGTGCGCGCCTCGCGCAGCGGGACGGTCTGCCCGGCCAGGTCCAGCGCGGCCTCGATGTCGGCGCGGATCGCGGCGATCTGCGCCTCGGTGGGCGGATCGGAGACCTCGCCGTCGTGCACCAGGTGCCGCTCGGTCATGCGCACACAGCCGACGTCCACGGAGCGCGCGGCCCGCACCCGGTCGTCGCCGACGACGAACTCGGTGGAGCCGCCGCCGATGTCCACCACCAGATAGGGCCTGGCGAGATCCGTACGGCCGCTCAGCTCCCGGGTCGCGCCGGTGAAGGAGAACTCTGCCTCCTGGTCGCCGGTGATGACCTCCGGCTCCACCCCGAGGATGTCCAGCACACCGCGCACGAAGTCCTCGCGGTTCTCGGCGTCCCGGGAGGCGGAGGTGGCGACGAAGCGCAGCCGCTCGGCGCCGTGCTCCTTGATGATCGCGGCGTACTCGCGGCACGCGGCGAAGGTGCGCTCCAGCGCCTCGGGGGCGAGCCGGCCGGTGCGGTCGACGCCCTGGCCGAGCCGGACGATGGTCATCCGGCGGTCCAGGTCGACCAGTTCCCCGGTCGCCGGGTCGGCGTCCGCGACCAGCAGCCGGATGGAGTTCGTACCGCAGTCGATCGCGGCGACCCGGGTCACTGCGCCTCCCCCTTCGGCTCCTGCGCGAGCGTCACGCACGCGCCCTTGCGCCACCACTCGGGCAGCATCGCGATCGCCTCGTCGCCGAGCGGGTTGACGCCCGGTCCCGCGGCCAGCGAGTGGCCGACCAGGACGTGCAGGCACTTCACCCGGTCCGGCATGCCGCCCGCGCTCGGGAAGCCCGCCAGCACCTCGATCTCGTCCCGGCGCCGGATGTAGTCCTCGTGCGCGGCCCGGTAGGCGGCGGCCAGCTCCGGGTCGCTCTGCAGGCGCTCGGTCATCTCCTTCATGACGCCGTTGGCCTCCAGCGTGCCGATGGCCGAGGCGGCCTTGGGGCACGTCAGGTAGTACAGCGTCGGGAAGGGGGTGCCGTCGGGCAGGCGCGGCGCCGTCTCCACGACGTCCGGCTGACCGCAGGGGCAGCGGTGCGCGATGGCGCGCAGGCCCCGCGGGGGGCGGCCGAGCTGCTGCTTGAAGGCCTCGACGTCCGCGTCGGTGGGCTCGGTGCGCGGGGTGGGCGGCGGAGGGGTTTCCATGACTGCTTTCAGAGTGGCTTTCTGTGGGTCACCGGCCGGAGAGCCGGATCACTGGTCGGGGCCGGGTCACCGGTCGGAGCCGGGTCACCGGACGGGGCCGGGTCACTGGACAGGGCCGGGTCACTGGTCGGAGGCGTCGGACTTGTCGACCCCGTCCCAGATGTTCGTGTACCAGGGCCGGCGGGCGGCCTTGAGGTCGGTGCGGGACTGCCGGGCCGCGCCCGGGTCGACCACCACGTACCCGGTCTCGCCGGGCATCACATAGTGCAGACGTCTGCGGATCTGCTGCTCGGCATAGGCGTCGTCCTGCCAGCGCGCCTTGAGGTCGCGCAGCTGTTCGACACGCTTGCGGGCGTCGGACTGCTGCCGCTGGAGGTCGGAGATCTGGGCACGCTGGGAGACGTACTGCCGCATCGGGTAGGCGAGCGCGACCACCAGCGAGCACAGCACCAGCGCGAGCAGCGCGGCGCGGCCGGTCAGCCGTGAGCGGCGCGCCTGCCGCTTGGTCTGCGAGCGGTAGACCCGGGCCGCCGTCTGCTCGCCGAGCAGCCGCAGCCTGGTCGCGGTGGAGAAACGGTCCCGGTCCCTTGCGGCCATGTCGGCTCTCCGCCTCCCCTTTCACGCCCTCCTCGGGCGGTCGCACACGTGCGTACGTCCCCGGACACGGTACGGGACCGGGTACGGGGACGTACGTACGACTGGCCAAGAGGTGGCCCGGGCTGCGTCAGCCCTTGCTGTACCTACTGGTTCGCGGAGCGCTGTACCTACTGGTTCGCAGAGCGCTGTACCTACTGGTTCGCAGAGCGCTGTACCTACTGGTTCGCAGAGCGCTGTACCTACTGGTTCGCAGAGCGAAACCGCGGGAAGGCGCTGCGACCCGCGTACACCGCGGCGTCGTCGAGGATCTCCTCGATGCGCAGCAGCTGGTTGTACTTGGCGACACGCTCGGAGCGGGCCGGGGCGCCGGTCTTGATCTGGCCGCAGTTGGTGGCGACGGCCAGGTCGGCGATGGTGACGTCCTCGGTCTCGCCGGAGCGATGGGACATCATGCACTTGAAGCCGTTGCGCTGGGCCAGCTCGACGGCGTCCAGGGTCTCGGTCAGGGAGCCGATCTGGTTGACCTTGACCAGCAGGGCGTTGGCGGAGCCCTCCTCGATGCCGCGGGCCAGACGCTCGGGGTTGGTGACGAACAGGTCGTCGCCGACGATCTGGACCTTGTCGCCGAGGCGCTCGGTGAGGACCTGCCAGCCGCTCCAGTCGTCCTCGAACAGCGGGTCCTCGATGGAGACCAGCGGGTAGGCCGCCACCAGCTCCTCGTAGTACTCCGTCATCTCGGCGGCGGAGCGCTCCTTGCCCTCGAAGAGGTACGAGCCGTCCTTGTAGAACTCGGAGGCGGCGACGTCGAGGGCGAGGGCGATCTGCTCGCCGGGCGTGTAGCCGGCTTCCTTGATGGCCTCAAGGATGAGGTCCAGGGCCTCGCGGTTGGAGCCGAGGTTCGGGGCGAAGCCGCCCTCGTCGCCGAGACCGGTGGCCAGGCCCTTGTTCTTCAGGACCTTCTTGAGGGTGTGGTAGACCTCGGCACCCCAGCGCAGCGCCTCGGAGAAGGACTCCGCGCCGATCGGGGCGATCATGAACTCCTGGATGTCCACGTTCGAGTCGGCGTGCGAGCCGCCGTTCAGGATGTTCATCATCGGCACCGGCAGCAGGTGCGCGTTGGGGCCGCCCAGGTAGCGGAAGAGCGGCAGGTCGGACGCCTCGGAGGCGGCGTGCGCGACGGCCAGGGAGACGCCGAGGATGGCGTTGGCGCCCAGCGAGCCCTTGTTGTCGGTGGCGTCCAGGTCGAACATGGCCTGGTCGATCAGCCGCTGCTCGGTGGCGTCGTAGCCGACCAGCTCCGGGCCGATCTGCTCGATGACGGCGAGGACGGCCTTCTCGACACCCTTGCCCAGGTAGCGGTTGGGGTCACCGTCGCGCAGCTCGATGGCCTCGAAGGCGCCGGTGGAGGCGCCGGACGGGACGGCGGCACGACCGGTGCTGCCGTCGTCGAGGCCGACCTCGACCTCGACCGTGGGGTTGCCTCGGGAGTCCAGGATTTCCCGGGCTACGACGACGTCGATGGACGGCACGAGCATCTCCTTCTTGGATGTGACGCTGGAAGTGCGGGGCGGCGGCCGTGCGGCTGCGCCTTGCGACTAGAGCCTAACGGTCCCGGGGTCGCCAGCCACCGACCGACCGTCTGGTGGGCGACGGGGACATGCAGACGGTACCTATTGTTCACCACCGGAACAAAGGGGTTCGCGGATGAGACCTGGCTGAAGGCCGGGAAAACACAAGACCCCACCCCGGCGCATACGGGGGAAACGCGCCGGGGTGGGGGGGGTTGGGGGGACGGGGGGCCGGGGGGCCGGGAGAACCGTGGGGGGGGTGGGTCCCCGGGGGTGAGCCCTAGGGGGTTGGCCCCTGGGGGGCTGGTCCGTGGGGGTTGGCCCCTGGGGGCTGGTCCCTGGGGCCGTTGGGGGGCGGTCACCGGGGGCCGGGTTCTCGGGGCTTGTCGCGGCGGGTCCGCGGTCGCCTCGGAGAGAGGCTCCCGCACCCGTGGGGACGGGGCGGGCCCTTGGGGGCAGGGCATCGGGGGTACGGCACCGGGGGGCCGTACCCCTTCGGGTCGGACTACTTCAGGTGGAGCTGCTGGCCCGGGTAGATCAGGTCGGCGTTGTCCACGATGTCCTTGTTCAGGTCGAACAGCTTCCCCCAGCCGCCGGCCACGTGGTGCGCGGACGCGATGGAGCTGAGGGTGTCGCCCTTGACCACCTTGTACTCGCCGTCACCCTTCTTGACCTTCTTGCCGGTCGGGGTGGTGACGGTCTTGCTCGCGGAGGAGCCGGTGGAGGTGCTCGTGGACTTGCTCGGCGCCGGGGTGGTGCGCTGGGTGGAGCGCGTGGCGGCCTGCTCGTCCGTGGAGCGGGTGGCGGTGCTGTCCGACGGGGTGGTCGTGGAGGCGGAGCCGCCGTACGGGGTGCTGCTCAGACCCGTACCGCAGACCGGCCAGGCGCCCTTGCCCTGCGCCGCGAGAACCTTCTCGGCGACGGTGATCTGCTGCGACTTGCTGGCCTTGTCGGCGGTGGACGCGTAGGCGGTACCGCCGTACGCGGCCCAGGTCGAGGCGGAGAACTGCACACCGCCGTAGTAACCGTTGCCGGTGTTGATGGCCCAGTTGCCGCCGGACTCGCACTGGGCGACCGCGTCCCACTGGGAGGCGGTGGCGGCGGAGGCGGTGCCGGTGGCCATCAGCGGAGCGGCGACAGCGGCACCGGTGACACCGGCGAGCGTGACGACGCGGACGGCCTTGGACGGACGACGGTGCTTGCCCTTGCCGGAAAACAGCATGGAACGATCCCCTCACCGACGCCTGCGAGGTGAGCTGTCGGGTTCGGGCCGGTTGAGTTGCCCGGCCACCCCTCCCGTGGAGGCGTGGCTTCACCCCGAGCCGGTCCGGCATCAACTGCCGGGCCCGGCACTTACCTTGGGTCCCCCGCTCCTGCCTTCGGCGCTTGACGCGACGACTGTTCCCGGGCAGCCGCTGGCAGGATTCGGCGTTGCGGCCGCCGGGGCTCGTGGTGACGAGCGGCCTTGACCGTAGCCACGTGATCCGCGGAATTTCAAAGACGATCAAGGCTTCTGAGACTCATCCCACACTTTCACCAAATCGGACATTTAGCGATCAAGTGGGGCGCCAACTAGCCCTGGTCCGCGTCCGTTTCGTCACCGACTTTCAGGGTCTGACCGGCGGTGATGTGGTTCGGGTCGGCGCCCACGACCTTCTTGTTCGCGGCGTAGAGCGTGTGCCATCCGCCGTTCACGTCAAGGGAGTCGGCGATGACGCTCAGCGAGTCGCCCTGGCGGACGGTGTAGCTGCCCGGCTCGCGGGAGGCGTGGCGGCCGGCGGTCGAGTCGTTCTGCCCGTTTGCCGTGCTTTCGTCCGCGTTGCCGCCGCGGTGACGTCCGCCGGTGAGGGCCCCGGTGTCGACCAGGTTCCAAGAGCCGACGGTCTGCTGGGGGTTGTCCAGGGTGCCGGTGGACGGCGCGGACGGCGTGGAGCCGCCGGTGGGCGCGGACGGCGTGCCCGGGGCGGAGGGGTCCGACGAGGACGGGTCGGACGGGTCCGGGGCGGGGGTGCCCGTGCCGGACGTGCCGGTGCCGGACGTGCCGGTGCCGGACGTGCCGGTGCCGGACGTGCCGGTGTGCTCGCCCGGGTGCGGGCTCGCGTCCTTGCCGGTCTGCTTGCCGGAACCGTGGCTCGGCGAGGCGGAGGGGTCGGACGGGCCGGACGGGTCGGTGGAGTCCTTCCCGGAGCCGGAACCGGTGCTGGAGCCCGTGCCGGAGCCGCTGCCGGTGCCGCCGCCGTCCTGGTCGCCGCTCTGCGTGCCGGACGGGGTGGAGGAGTCGGGCAGGCCGGACGGGTCGGTGGTGCCGTCGCCCTGGCCGCTGTCGCTGCCGCCGCTGCCGCTGACGCCCGGATCGACGTTCACCGAACCGGAGTTCGAGGTCAGTCCGGACAGCAGGGCGCAGGTGGCCCAGGGCGCGGTGCCCTTGTCCTTGAGGATCTTCTCGGCCACGGCGATCTGCTGCGAGCGGCTGGCCTGGTCGGCGGAGGAGGCGTACTGCGTGCCGCCGTACGCGGCCCAGTCGTCCTGGGATATCTGGAGACCGCCGTAGTACCCGTTGCCCGGGTCGGCGCTCCAGGCGCCGCCGCTCTCGCAGTTGGCGACCTTGTCCCAGGTGGTGCCGTCGGCCGCGTGGGCGCTGGCGGCGCCGAGCAGCGGGATGGCGATGGCGGAGCCGGTCACTCCGGCCGCGACGAGGAGGGCCGGAGCCTGACGGGGGCGGCGGTGACGACCGTTCCCGGAGATCATGCGGAAGCCTTTCGTACGACGGCGGGGACCGGCGCGGCGGGTGGTGCCGGTCGCCGCGCTGAGGGGTGAAGGTAGCGGCAGACGATCACTTGTCACAAGTTCATGCCGCGCGGATAACGCGAAGATCACAGAATTGGACGTCCGCCCCTCCGCTCCGTCACGTCCCGTTTCACCCGTCGGGCACGGCGACGCCTCATTCCCGGGGCACACGGCGCCCGGAACCATGGAACCGACCTGATTTCGGGGGGCTGTTCACCCAGGAGGACACAAGATGCGGCACACCCGGTTGCACGGTGAGTCCACGGAGTACCTCGCCGCCCGCGAGGAGCTGCGCCGCGCCGAGATCGAGCTGATGCGCGAGCGCGAACGGGTCGCGGCCCTGCGCCGGGCGCTGCCGCCGGGGGCCGAGGTGGACGACTACGTCTTCCTGGAGGGCCCCGCCGACCTGGACGCGGGCGACGAACCCGTGCGCGAGGTCCGGCTGGGCGAGCTGTTCACCGGCGGCCCCGAGCGGGCCCTGCTCGTCTACCACTTCATGTACGGCAAACGGCAGACCGATCCCTGCCCGATGTGCACCCTGTGGCTCGACGGCTTCGACGGCGTCGCCCACCAGGTCGAGCGGAACGCCGACCTGGTGGTGGTGGCCGCCGCCGACCTGCCCACCCTGCGCCGGCACGCCCGCGCCCGCGGCTGGTCCCGGCTGCGGCTGCTGAGCGCCGGGGACAGCACCTTCAAGTACGACCTGGGCAGCGAGGACGAGGACGGCGTCCAGGACTCGACCGTCTCGGTCTTCACCCGGGACGCGGACGGCACGGTCCGGCACTTCTACTCCGCGCACCCCCGGATGGCCGAGGACATCGACCAGCGCGGCATCGATCTCCTCAACCCCGTCTGGCATCTGCTCGACCTGACGCCGGGCGGCCGGGGCGACTGGTCCGCGGGCCTGGACTACTGAGCGGGCGGGGTGAACTCCACCGGCAGGGTGCGCAGGCCCCGCATGATGAGCCCGCCGCGCCAGCGCAGCTCGTCCGGT
The DNA here is from genome assembly GCF_030450125.1 of Streptomyces sp. WP-1. NCBI lineage: Bacteria > Bacillati > Actinomycetota > Actinomycetes > Kitasatosporales > Streptomycetaceae > Streptomyces > Streptomyces sp. WP-1. The sequence continues at coordinate 4,733,309 of NZ_CP123923.1, read as the reverse complement.
TCGGCGGCGAGCCGCAGGTCGGGCAGCCGGGTCAGCAGGGTGGCCAGCGCGGTCTGCCCCTCCAGACGGGCGAGCGGGGCGCCCAGGCAGTAGTGGATGCCGTGTCCGTACCCGAGGTGCTGGTTGTCCCGCCGGCCGAGGTCCAGTGTGTCCGGGTCCGCGAACCGCTCCGGGTCCCGGTCGGCGGCGGCCAGTACGACGAGCACCGGGTCGCCGGGCGCGATGTCCTGGCCGCCGATGGTGAGCGGCTCGGTGGCGAACCGCCAGGTGGCCAGCTCCACCGGGCCGTCGTAGCGCAGCAGTTCCTCCACGCCGGTCGCGAGCAGCTCCTCGTCGCCGCGGGCGAGGGCCGCCTGGAGGCGGTGGCGCTGCTCGGGGTGGGTGAGCAGGGCGTAGGTGCCGTTGCCGATCAGGTTGACGGTGGTCTCGAAGCCGGCGAAGAGAAGGATGAAGGCCATCGCCGCGGCCTCGTTCTCGGTGAGGTGCTCGCCGTGGTCGGAGGCGCGGATGAGGCCGGAGATCAGGTCCTCGCCGGGCGCGGGCTCGGCGGGCAGCGCCTCGCGCTTCTTGTGGATCAGCTCGGCGAGGTAGCCGCGCATCTTCTTCACCGACCGGGCGACACCGCCCCGGGGCCCTCCCCCGTGCCGGATCATCATGCCCGCCCAGTCCCGGAAGTCGTCCTGGTCCTCGCGCGGGACGCCGAGCAGGTCGCAGATGGCGTAGATAGGGAGCGGGAAGGCGAACTCGTGGATGAGGTCGGCCGAGCCGCGCTCGGCGAACCGGTCGATGAGGTCGTCGGTCAGCTCCTGCACCCGGTCCGCGAACTCGGCGACCCGGCGGGGGGTGAACGCCTTGCTGACCAGTCGGCGCAGCCGGGTGTGGTCCGGCGGGTCGATGTTCAGCAGGTGCGTCATCAGCTCGGCCTTGCGCTCGCCGGGGATGCCGGTCTTGCCCTTGGCGTGCTCGGGCTCGTCGTGATGCGCCGGGTTCTTGCTGAGCCGCTGGTCGGCGAGCGCCTGCCGGGCGTCCGCGTACCGCGTGACCAGCCATGCCTCCACCCCGCTGGGCAACCGGGTCCGCCGCACGGGCGCGTGCTCGCGCAGCCACGCGTACGCCGGGTAGGGGTCGGCCGCGAACTCCCAGGTGAACAGCTCGGGAGCGGCGGGGACGGTGTCATCGGGGGGAAGCTGGTCGGTCACTCCTCGACGGTATCCGGCAACCCCTCCGCCCTCCGTATCGCGTCCCGGTACGTCCGGGCCGCGGCGCGCAGAGCGGTCTCGGGGTCCGTGCCGGCTGCTTCGGCCCGGGCGGCGAGGGCGAGCAGGGCGTACCCGATGCCGTCGCCCTGGGGCAGGGGGACATCGAGACCGGCGGTGCGGGCGCGGGAGGCGAGCTTGGCGGCGAGGGCGAGGCCGGGCTGGCCGAGGGGGATGCCCTCGGTGACCGAGGTGCGGCGCTTCTCCTCGGCCTTGGTGCGCAGCCAGTGCGCCTTGACGTCCTCCGGGGTCTCCGCCACCGCGTCGCCGAAGACATGGGGGTGGCGGTGGATGAGCTTGGCGACGATGCCGCCCGCCACGTCGTCGACGGAGAACGGCGTCTCCGGGTGCTCCTCGGCGATCCGGGCGTGGAAGACGACCTGGAGCAGGACGTCGCCCAGCTCCTCGCGCAGTTCCTCGCGGTCGCCGGCCTCGATCGCCTCGACCAGTTCGTACGCCTCCTCGATGCCGTACTTGGCCAGGCCCTCGTGGGTCTGCCGGGAGGACCAGGGGCACTCGACGCGGATGCGGTCCATGACCTGGACGAGGTCCAGCAGCCGGGCGCCGGGCAGGTCGTACGAGGCGGGCAGCAGCTCCAGCTCGGGCATCCGGACCCGGCCGGAGCCGGCCAGCCGGGCCAGGCCGTCGGTGAGGGCGGGCTCTCCCTCACCCGTCGCCACGACCACCACCGTGCGCCCGCCGGCGCAGGCGTCGATCAGCTCCTGCGCCGCGGGCTGCGTCTCGGACACCTCTATACCGGCCTCCCGCAGATACGGCAGCTGCGGATGGGCGCCGTCCGCGCACAGCACGGCGTCGGCGGCGCGCAGCGCCTCCCACGCGGGCCAGGACAGCAGGCCGGGGGCGACGCGGTGGCTGGTGGTGAGGAGGACGATGCGGCCGGGGCCGGCGGCGGGGCTGGATGCGTTCACGATCCGAAAGTAACCCACCGCCGCGACGAGCGGATTCAGTTGTCCACAGGGGCACCCGGGTCGTGTGATCGTACGACCTACACCGCCCCGGCCCGCCGCCCTGCGCCGTGACCGGCCCGCCGTCTAGGCCGTGACCGGCTGGCCGGCCGACACCGACGTGACCTCCCGCACCCACGGCGTCTTCGCGTCCGCCCGGCTGCTCTTCTGCACGTCCCAGGTGCCGTAGCGCGGGTTGACGTCGATGTGCAGTTCCCCGGACGCCTTGGCGAGGGCCTTCCAGAAGGCGGGCTGGGTGGTGTCGGTGCCGAGCCGGGCCGCGAGCTTCTGCGCCTCCAGCTGGAGGCGGAGGTTCTCGTCCAGGTGCGCGGGGGCGATGCCGTACTTCTGGAGCCAGGCGGTCCGCAGGCCCTTGGAGCCGCCCGCCTGCTGCTCCAGGCTCGCGCGCAGCTGCTGGACCTCCTTGCGGGTGACCGAGATCCCCTCGTCCCGCGCGGCCCGGTGGATCACCCGGTCCAGGACCAGGTTGTGCAGGGTGTCGCGGGTGAGGCTGCTGGTCTGGGCGAGCACCTGCTGGTACTGGGCCTGGTCGGGCACCGCGGCCCGCTGGGCGTCACGGACCTCGCCGACCCGGTTCTCCAGCTGCGCGACGGTGATCCGCTGTCCGCCGACGACGGCCGCCGCGCCCGGGTGCGCGTCGTTTCCGCAGGCGGTCAGCAGGGGGGCCGCGGCGGCGATCGCGGCGGTGAGGACGAGCGCGGTGCGACGGCGGCGGTGCAAGGGGACCTCCAAGGGGAGATTGCAAGGACAGGTGCGGCGCGCCAGCGCCTCCGCCTGGGGTGGTGGTCGGGCGACGGGCGGGCGCACAAAGTCTTGCGGTGATCGATGGTAGGCAGTGGCACTGCTCCGGCCAACCCATTCGACCAACGATTCACCGCGACTTCGGGCACCGGCACACCCCCGCGAGTTCGCCGCTCAGCCTCCATGCCGAGGCAGATCGGGCTGCCGGCCTTCATGCCGAGGGCGGCGGCCCTGACCGCCGCTCGGAGCCGACCTGATCCGGGAAGAAGGGCCCTACCCGCGTACCTGGCCCAGCCAGTGCAGGGTGCGGCGGATCTCGACGGCCATCGGGTGGCCGGGGCCGCCGAGGCGTTCCACGTCCATCACCAGGCGGGCGAGGGTGTCGTGCGCGGCGGGCCGGTCGCCGAGGGCGAGCAGCAGATGGCCGATGCGCCGGCGGACCTCGTGGGCCTGCTGCGGATCGCCGGACACGTACTGGTTCTCGTAGTACGGCAGCAGGGCGCGGTACTCGGCGAGCGCCGCCGCGGGCTCGCCCAGCTGTTCGAGGCAGTGCGCGGCGTCGTAGCGGAAGCGCAGGGACGCCGGGTCGGCCTGGCCGGCCTCGGCGGCGCGTTCGTCGGCGAGGCGGCGCAGTTCGGGCAGGGCACGCCGGTACTGGCCGTCGTCCATGAGGGTCGCCGCGTACTGCTTGCGCAGGGTGCGCACCACCGGGGAGTGCTCACCGTGCTGTTCGGCAGCGGCGGGCAGGATCGCGCCCAGGATGTCGACGGCCTGGGTGATCCGGCCCTCCCCCAGCAGGCGCTTGACCTCGTCGACGGCGGCGGCGACATCAGGTCTGCCGGTGGCCGGGACCGCCGGTGCGGCGGGGGCCGGCCGGGGCGCGGGCGTGCGCGCGCGGTCCGGCCAGGGGGCGTGCGGGCGCAGGAAGGGGCGCGTGGGGTCCAGGGGCGCTCCGGTGGGGGTGCCGCGGGCGGGCAGCAGCGGCGCCAGGTGCTCGTACACCTCCTGCGCGGAGGCCGGCCGGTGCTGCGGGTCCTTGGCGAGCAGCCGCAGCACCAGGCTCTCCAGGGCCTCGGGGACCTCGGGGCGGATCCGGCGCACGGGCAGCGGCGGCTCGTACAGGTGCCGGTGCAGCACGCCGAGCGCGGTGGCGCCGGTGAACGGCACGTCGCCGCTGAGCAGTTCGTGCAGCAGCACCCCGAGCGCGTACAGGTCGGTGTACGGGCCGACCGCGCCGCCCATGGCCTGCTCGGGCGCCATGTAGGCGGGCGAGCCGATCGGGGAGCCGGTGTGGGTGAGCCGGGTGGTGTCGGTGTCCATGACGGAGGCCACGCCCAGGTCGAGCACGGTGACCAGGCCGTCCTGCTTGACCATCACATTGCGCGGCTTGAGGTCGCGGTGGACGATCGGCACGGCGTGCACGGCGCTGAGCACGGCGCACAGCTGGGCGGCCACCGCGACCGCCCAGGGCCAGGGGTAGGGGTCGTGCTCGGCGAGGTGGTCGGAAAGGTCGGCGCCGTCCACGTACTGCATGACGAGGAACAGTTCCTCGCCCTCGCTGCCCGCGTCGTGCACGGTGACCAGGCCGGGGTGGTCGACCTGGGCGGTCACCCGGCACTCGCGCTCGAAGCGGCGGCGCAGCTCGTCGGCCTCCTGGCCCGCGACCTTGTCGGGGCGCAGCAGCTTCACGGCCACGCGCCGGTCGAGCCGCTGGTCGTACGCCGTCCACACCTGGCCCATGCCGCCCTGGCCGATGAGGGTGGACAGTTCGTAGCGGCCGGCGACGAGGCGTCCTGTCGCCACGGTCACCTTCCGCTGCCGTCCGCGGGCCGGCCGTCGTGCTGCCCGTCGTGCTTGCGCAGGTAGTCGCTGAGCTCGTCCAGTTCGGCCCGCACCTGGTCGATGCGCGCGGGGGCCGGGCGGTGCGGGGGCGGGGCGACGGGCGGCGGGCCGGGCACGGGGGTGTGCGGGGCCGTCGGGGGCGGGGTGGGCAGCCTGGAGATGGCGGGGGCGGCGGGCATGGCGGGGATGACGGGCGTGGCGTACGAGGGGGTCGCCGGGTGCGGGTAGCCGTACGCCGGTACGGACCGGGCCTCGAACTCCCGTCCGAGGCGCCCGTAATGGCGTATCTCCGCGACGAGGTAGTACGTGGTCACGGAGACCAGCGTGCCGAGCACCAGGCACATGCCGACGGTGCCGCCGACGCCCGACGCGTCCTCCGACGGATCGTTCCCCACCAGGACGATGCAGGCGATGTCGACCAGCAGCGCGGCCACGAACAGCCCCCAGTCCAGGGCCCTGCGGGTGACGGCGGCCAGCCGCAGCAGCATCGCCCAGGCCAGGAACCCGACGCTGAGGAATCCGGCCGCCACGAACAGCACGCGCAGCAGCACCAGCACCGCGAGATGCGGCGGCTTCTTGGCCGGCTGTCCGTAGCCGTGGCCCTGCATGGCTGCTCCTGTTGCCCGAAGTCCCTGGTGGCGTGTGGATCGAGCATATGGCCCGGCACCGACAACACATCCGGGATGTATCAAACCGTTGTCAGGGATCGGTCGTCAGGGATCAGTCGGGGGCGACGGTGCCGTCCGTGAGGCCGTCGTACATCCCGCGCACCAGCTGGTCCCCGAGCCGGCTCGCGTGCCGCAGCGTCCGCTCGAACTCGTCCAGGGCGTGGAACCGGGCGCCGTAGCGCCGCTGTTCCTCCAGGGGCAGCCGGGGCAGCTGGAGGCGGCGCACATCGAGGCGGGTGGCGGTGGAGGCGTAGCTGCTGGCCTGCCGGTTGTTGGCGGTGCCCCGCAGGAACCCGGCCAGGAACCAGGGGTCGAGCGCCGTGGGATCGGGACGCAGCAGGACGAGGTTGCGCCCCAGGGCGGCGCCCGCCGCCGCCTCCTCGATCACGCGCGCCACGGAGCCGCCGCCGAGCACGGGTACGACGACGTCGCCCGGCTCGGTCAGCACGGCCGCCTCGTCGCTCTCGGGGAGCGTACCCGAGGGCGCGGTCGCCGAGAGGACGTCGGTGTCGGTGAGCACGGGCAGGCGCGCGTGACCGCCGTTGCCCCCGGTACGCATCACCAGTGCGCCGGCGCGCGCCAGTTCGCCGATGGTGGTGAGCGGCCAGCGCACCGGCGGGGCCGGGTCGGCGGCGGGCGGGGTGAGGTCGGTGGTCAGGCGCAGGGTCTCGCCGAGGCGTTCGCGCACCGCGGCGAGCTGCTCGGCACCGTCGGCCACGGCGGGCGGCGGCAGATGGCGGGCGGGCGCCAGGTCCACGTCGTCGTCGAGGAGTTCGATGACCGGCACCGAGCGGGCGAGGCCCGGCCGCTCGGCCGGCCGCCCCGGGCGGGTGAAGGCGCGCCAGGCGCCCAGGACGGCCTCGCGCACCGCCGCCCAGTCCGAGCCGCCGCGCCCCTCCCCGGCGAACTGCCCGGTGTCCATGAGCAGCACCTCGGGCGAGGCCGGGTTCCGCTCGGGCCGGCGCAGCACCCAGACGTGCAGGGGGATGTTGTACGGCGGCGCCGCCCCGACCGGGAGCGCGAGCACCGCCCGCAGCGCGCCCCGGCGCAGCAGGTCGGCGCGGATCCGGCGCCCGGAGCGGCGGGAGGCGGCGGCCGGGGGCATCAGCAGGACGGCCGTACCGCCGTCGGCGAGCCGGGCCAGGGCGTGCTGCACCCAGGCCAGCTCGGACTCGGTGCGCGCCGGGAAGCCGTACTCCCAGCGGGGGTCGTACGCGAGTTCGTCATGGCCCCAGTTGCGCTCGTTGAACGGCGGGTGGCACAGCACGACGTCGGCGCGCAGCTCCGGGAAGGCGTCGGCGCGCAGGGTGTCCCCGGCGGCGGCGCGCACGCCGGCGCGCGAGTGCAGCGCGAGCCGCAGCGCGGTGAGCGCGGCCAGGTCGGGGGCGCTGTCCTGGGCGTGCAGCCACTGCTCGGGTCGGGTGTCCACGGCCCGCAGCAGGGCGCCGGTGCCGCAGGCCGGGTCCAGGACGGTACGGGCGGGACCGGCCAGGTCGGCCATGAGGGCGGCGAGTTCGGCGGGGGTGAGCGTGTACTGGCGGGGGTTGGCGTCCAGATGGCGGCCCAGCAGGAACTCGAACGCCTGCCGCGCCCCCGCCTCGGCGGCGAGTTCGGCGGCACCGCGCAGGAGGGGGACGGAGGGGAGGAACGGGGGCCGGGTGTCCGCGGCGGGGACAGCGGGGGTGGTGGGGGCGGTGGGGTTCGCCGGGGCCACCGCGGGGTCGGGGGTGTTCGAGGCGCCGGGAGTACCGAAGGCGTCGGGGATGTCGGGAGTGTTCACACCGGGGCCCGTCGGCACGGTGTTCACACCCGGGTCTGTGGATCCCCTGTCCGCCGCCTGGGCGTCGTCCGGCGTGTTCACATCGCCCGGCGTCCCGAGTCCGGGCAGCAGCACCGCCGTCAGCTCTCCGAGCCGGGGGGTCAGCACCTGCGCCAGCGCGCCCGGCAGCAGCCGGGCCAGGCGCTCGTCGGAACCCGCGCTCGCCGCCAGCCAGACGGTGGGGCGCTCATGGATCAGCAGCAGCGCGCACCCGGCGTGCACCAGTGCGGTGAGCGGGCCCTCGGGATGCCCCGCGAGCAGCTGCCAGACCCTCTCACGCAACGGGACTTCGGCGAGTTTCCCCTGCTTGCGCAGCCACGCCTCGACCTCGGCGAGCGCGAAGGAGGGGCTGGTCTCGGTGCCCCCGACCGGCTTGGGGAAATCGGCGTGCCGGCGGCGCCAGTTGCTGACGGCGGCCCGGCCCACTCCGGCGAGCCGCGCGATACCGGCCGCGGTCACCTCTGTCGCCTGATCCTGCACCGGCCCCGCTCCCCTCGTCCCGTTTGCGCCGAGCATACCGGCGTACACAAGATCCCTGCATTCACGGCGTGTTCGTTGTAGAACCCTGTGAACGATGTTGACTCGGTTCACACGCTCTGCTGTTATTGACCCAGCGAACGCTCATCCGTCCGGCCTTGCGCCGGACGCGGTACGGCACGCCGCTCGCCGTACACACCTCTCCTACACACCTCTCCGTTCCACCAGCCCTGAAGGACTGTCATGCGTCTCTCGTCCCGTGCCGCCGCGCTGCTCGCCGCCACCGCGGCCCTGCCCCTGGCCCTCACCGCCTGCTCCACCGGCTCCACGGACGCCTCCGCCCCGAGCGCCGGACAGACCAAGGCGAAGGACCCGGACGCCGGCCTGCGCACGGGCACCCAGCTGAAGAAGCTGCTGGCCCCCGCCTCCGCCTTCCCGGCCGGGTACACCGTCGAGGACGACAACACCGCCGACAGCGGCGCCAAGCTGCTCTCCACGTCCGCCCGGAAGACCGCGAAGCCGGACTGCGTCGATCTGGAGAGCACGTCCTGGATCCAGGTGACCGGCTACGCGAACAGCTCCTCGTTCGCGCAGAACGACTATGTGAACGCGCAGAAGACCGAGGAGATCGCCCAGGAGATCGACGAGTTCCCGGCCGCCCAGGCGAAGGACGCGATGAAGCGGATCGAGGCCGTCGCCGCCCGGTGCGCCACGTTCACGGACACCGACGCGCACGCCAAGGTGAAGGTCGCCGGCAAGGCCGCCGCCGGGCTCGGCGACGAGGCGTACACGATGACGCTGACGAGCGGGAAGTGGCAGAACGGCACCACCCTCGTCGCGGCCCGCTCCGGCAGCTCCGTGGTCACCGTGCTGTCCACGGCGGGCACCGACAACGGCGCCGCCTCCGCGAAGAAGCTGACGACGACGCTCCTCGCCGCTCTGAAGAAGTAGCGGTACCCGCCCACCGTCCTCCTCGAAGGGTGCCGATGCCTCCGCGTCCCGCCGGCCCGGGAGCCTCCCTGCGCGCCGCGCTCGCCCTCGGCCTGCTGCTCGGGTTCTACCTGCCGGCCCTGCTGCTCCTCGTCGCCGTGGCGGCCCTGGACGTCGTCCTGGCCAGGGGCACCTTCACCGTCGTCACCGTCGAGGGCTGCCTCGGCTCGCTGGCCGTCGCCTGGTGCGTGCTGCGCGTCGTCGTGCTCGGCCGGCGTCCCCGGGAGGGCCGGGAGGGGCCGCCGGGCCTCTCGCTGACACCGCGGGAGCAGCCGGAGCTGTGGGAGCACGTGCGGCGGCTGGCGGAACAGGTGCGCACCCGGCCGCCCGCGGAGATCCGGATCGTCCCGGGCGCCGTCGCCATGGTGCGGGAGGACGCCCGGTGGCTCGGGCTGGTCCCGGGCGAGCGGCGGCTCTTCCTCGGCGTGGCCCTGCTGCTGGGCCTGCCCGAGGCCGAGCTGGACGCCGTACTCGGGCACGAGCTGGGCCACCACGCCCACCACGACACCCGGTTGAGCCCTCTGATGGCGGCGCTGCGCGGCCGGCTGGCGCACACCGTCGGCACGCTGGAGGAACGGGCCGCGCGCGAGGAGGCCGAGGAGCGGGCCGAGTTCGCCGCGAAGGCCGCCCGGCGCCGCGCGGAGGGCAGACCGCCGCCCCTGAAGCGGGGCGGCACGCGGGGGCCCGACCACTACCTGGCGCTCCTCTTCACCGCGTACACGAAGCTGTGCCTGCGCCTGACCGAGGCGGTCGGCCGCCGCGAGGAGTACGCGGCCGACCTGGTCGCCGCCCGGATCGCCGGCCCTGCCGTCACGGCCGCCGCCCTGCGCCGCGTCCTCGCGCTGCAAGCGGCCGACGAGCTCTATCTGAACCACTACGCCCTGCTGGGCTGGGACGCCGGACTGCTGCCCCCCGAAGGGCAGTTCTACGGCGGGTTCGCCCTGCTGCTCGCCGACGGCACCCGCCGGGCGCAGCTGACGGCACTGGCGCGCGAACCACTGCCAAAGGAGCCCGCCGAGGACCGGTCGCCGTACGCCTCCCACCCGCCCACGGCCGACCGGATCAGGGCGCTGGAGTCGATCCCCGGCGACGGCCGCGCCCCCGCCGCCGTACGGCGTCCGGCCACCGCCCTGCTCCGGACGCCGGACCGGCTCCTGGCCGGCCTGGAACAGGCCACGCTGAGCACGGAAGCGCTGTCCAAACGCCGGGTCCCCTGGGCCGAACTCCCCTGGCGGGCACGCCGGGAGACCTACGCGCGGGAGGCGGCACCGCTGCTCGCGGCCATGGCCGGGCTGACCGGTGCCCCGGCCGCCCCCGGCGCCGTCGCCCTGCGCCACCTCCTCGACCTGCTCGACCACGGCCTGCTGCGCGAGCTGGCCGCCCGGCTGCCGCGGTCCGAGCAGGCGGCGCGCAGCAGTGGCCGCGCGGCGCGCGAGTTCGCCCGTACGGCGTTGCGCTCGGCCCTGCGCCCCCTGGCCCTGCTCGCCGCGCTGGAGACGGGGCTGTGCCGCTGGGAGCTGTGCTGGGCGGGGCCCCCGGTGCGGCGGTCGGCGCCCGCGTGGTTCACCGAGGACCTGCCGAAGGCGCTGGACCTGGCCGTCGCCGAACCGGCCGTGACCGCGCCCCTGCGTACGCTGCTGCTGCGCGGCAGCGCCCACGGACCGCTCGACGGCACCGGGCCGGCACCCCACACCCTGGCCTGACGGCCGCTCGCCCCGCTCTCCCCGGTCACCTCCCCCAGGCGGCCCCGAATCACCCGGAAGACCCGTTCATGAACGTCCTGATCGACATAGCCGGCGTCGGCGTCCTCGCCTACGCGGCCGTCACCATCCCGCGCAACATCCGCAAGGCGCGCGCCCAGAAGGCCGAGGAGAAGGCCAAGGCGCCGGTCACCATCGACGCGGCCGCCTACGGCCTGGTGCCCGCCGCACAGCTCGACCAGCGGTACGCGGGCCCCGACCCGGAGGCCGACGCGGTGGCCGCGGCCGCGCTCGCCGGTGACTGGCGGCGGGCCGCCGGCTATCTCGCCGACGCGGGCCGCGACTGGGATCTGCGCTGGTACCGGCTGGGCATCCTGGTGGACGCCGCCGTCGAGGACGACTCCTGGGTCACGGCCTGGCGCGCCGCGTACCCCGGCGACCCGGCCGCCGCGCTCGTGCACGCCGACGCGCTCGTCTCGCTGGCGGGCAAGGTCCGCGGCGCGAAGGCGGCGAAGCACACCACCGCCGAGCAGTTCGAGGGCTTCCACCGGCTGCTGGCCGAGGCGCTGCCCGCCTGCCGGGAGGCCGCGCGGATGGCGCCCGAGGACCCCTGCCCCTGGATCGCCCAGATCACCATCGCCCTCGGGCTCGGCTGGGGCCACGACGACTTCCGGGCCCTGTGGGCCGAGATCACTGCGCGCGACCCGCACCACTTCGGCGCCCATGACCGCGCGCTCCAGTACTGGTGCGCCAAGTGGCGCGGCTCGCACGAACTGATGTACGCGTTCGCCGAGCAGGCCGCGGCCACCGCCCCGCCCGGCAGCCTGCTGCCCGCGCTGCGCCTGTACGCGCTGTACGAGCACGCCGTCCGCGAGCCCGACGAGCCCGTGTACGCCCAGCCGTTCGTCGACCCGGCCATCGACGCCACCCTGGACGCCGTGGACCGGGTCCCGGCCGGGCACCACCGGCTGCCGCCGGTACGGCATCTGCTGGCCGAGATGCTGTTCCAGAAGAAGCGGTACGCGGAGGCGGTGGAGCAGTTCCGGGCGATCGGCGGGTACGTCGGCAGCATGCCCTGGACCTATTCCACCGACCCGGTGAAGGCGTTCGTGTACGCCCGCACCAACACCTTCGTCGGCTGGGAGAAGGCGGGCCGCCCGGCCCCGCCGCCCCGCGTCCGCTGACGAACGCCCCTGGCCGCGGCGGGGCTTGACGGGCCCTAACGGGCCCTGAAGCGTGCCGGGGCCTCGGTCGGGTTGCCGCCGGAGGGCAGCTTCTGGTTCGGGCAGGCGGTGAGGACCTTCTCCATCGCCGCCTTCTCACCGGAGGTGACCCACAGGCCGTACTTCTTCTTCACCGCCACCTGCGTCGCCACGTACGAGCAGCGGTAGTCCTTGTCCGGCGGCAGCCAGGTGGCCGCGTCGCCGTCGCCCTTGCCGCGGTTGGCGCTCGCGTCGACCGCGATGAGGTTGAGCGGGTCGTTGGCCAGCGCGATCCGCTTGTTCGCGTCCCAGTACTTGGCGCCCTTCTGCCAGGCGTCCGAGAGGGCGACGACATGGTCGATGTCGACCTTGCTGGCGCCGCGCCGGTAGGTGATGTCCTTGCCCGAGTACGGGTCGGGATCCAGCAGCCCGTAGGTGACCTTGCAGGTGCCGCCGGTGAACTTCACGTCCTTCAGATCCCGTTTGAGGATGTCGTCCCGGGTGTCGCAGGAGTTGGAGTCCGTGTCCGCCCACGCGCTGCCGAACCGCTCCCGGGAGTAACCGGTCTTCGGAGCGCGGCCCTTGACGGGCAGTGCCTTCGCGGCGGTCAGTACGGCACCGCCGCCGCTCTTCGGTTCGGGGCCGGCGGCCCCCTTGTCCTGGCCCGACTTGCAGCCCGTCGCGGCGGCCAGTACGACCACCGCGCAGACCGCCCCACTCTTCAGACGCGTCATGCCACGCCCCCCTCGCTCGCCCTCGCGGGTCCGCCCTCGGAAGCGGGGCGGATCGTTCCGCCCCTTACGGTAACTGCCCGTTCCGGAGCGGCAGATGGGTCCCAAAGGGAGGATTCAGGGGCAAGCGGGGCGTGAGGTGGGGCACACGGCGGCCGAGAAACGGCGCACGGACCGTTCGTCCGTGCGCCGGCTCACACCCGGGGTCCGGGCGGGGTCAGGATCCCAGCACCGAGGCCAGGAACTCCCCGACCCACGCCAGCAGTTCGCGCCCGACCAGCGGCTTGCCGCCCACCTTCGCGGTCTTCGGGCGGGGCACCAGCACCTGGTGCGCGGCCACCTTGACGACCGTACCGGGATACAGCCGCTTGAGGCGCAGCTCCTGCGACTCGCGCAGCTCGACGGGCGCGAAGCGGATGTTGGTGCCCTGAAGGACGATCTCGCCGACCCCGCAGGCCCGCGCGAGCATCCGCAGCCCGGCCACCAGCAGCAGGTTCTCCACCGGCTCGGGCAGCTTGCCGTAGCGGTCGGTGAGTTCCTCGCGGACGGCCCTGATGTCCTCCTCCGAGTTGGCGGAGGCGATGGCGCGGTAGGCCTGGAGGCGCAGCCGCTCGCCGGGCGCGTAGTCGTGCGGGACGTGCGCGTCGACGGGCAGCTCGATCTTGACCTCCAGCGGGGCCTCTTCCGCACCTCCCGCCGAAGGCTCCCCGGTCTCCAGCTGCCGCCGGTAGTCCGCGACCGCCTCACCGACCATGCGCACGTACAGATCGAAGCCGACGCCCGCGATGTGCCCGGACTGCTCGCCGCCGAGCAGATTGCCGGCGCCGCGGATCTCCAGGTCCTTCATCGCCACGTACATGCCCGCGCCCATCTCGGTGTGCTGGGCGATGGTCGCGAGCCGCTCGTGCGCGGTCTCGGTGAGCGGCTTCTCCGGCGGGTACAGGAAGTACGCGTACCCGCGCTCGCGGCCACGCCCGACCCGGCCGCGCAGCTGGTGCAGCTGGGACAGGCCGAAGGTGTCGCCGCGCTCCACGATCAGGGTGTTGGCGTTGGAGATGTCGATGCCGGACTCCACGATGGTGGTGGAGACCAGCACGTCGAACTTCTTCTCCCAGAAGTCGACCACGACCTGCTCCAGGGCCGCCTCCGACATCTGCCCGTGCGCGGTGGCGATACGGGCCTCGGGCACGATGTCGCGCAGCCGGGCGGCGGCGCGGTCGATGGACTCGACCCGGTTGTGGATGTAGAAGACCTGGCCCTCGCGCAGCAGTTCGCGCCGGATGGCGGCGCCGATCTGCTTCTCCTCGTACGGCCCCACGAAGGTGAGCACCGGGTGGCGCTCCTCGGGCGGGGTGGTGATGGTCGACATCTCGCGGATGCCGGTGACCGCCATCTCCAGGGTGCGCGGGATGGGGGTGGCGGACATGGTGAGCACGTCCACGTTGGCGCGCAGCTTCTTCAGCTGCTCCTTGTGCTCGACGCCGAAGCGCTGCTCCTCGTCCACGATGACCAGGCCCAGGTCCTTGAACTTGGTCTCGGAGGAGAACAGCCGGTGGGTGCCGATGACGACGTCCACCGAGCCCTCGCGCAGCCCCTCCAGAACGGCCTTGGCCTCGGTGTCGGTCTGGAACCGGGACAGCGCCTTCACGTTCACCGGGAACTGTCCGTACCGCTCGGAGAACGTCCCGAAGTGCTGCTGCACCAGCAGCGTCGTCGGCACCAGGACCGCGACCTGCTTGCCGTCCTGTACGGCCTTGAAGGCGGCCCGCACCGCGATCTCGGTCTTTCCGTAGCCGACGTCGCCGCAGACCAGGCGGTCCATGGGGATCGACTTCTCCATGTCGTCCTTGACCTCGGCGATGGTGGTGAGCTGGTCCGGGGTCTCGGCGTACGGGAAGGCGTCCTCCAGCTCACGCTGCCAGGGCGTGTCGGTGCCGAAGGCGTGGCCGGGGGCGGCCATGCGGGCACTGTAGAGCTTGATCAGGTCGGCCGCGATCTCCTTGACGGCCTTCTTGGCGCGCGCCTTGGTCTTCGTCCAGTCCGCGCCGCCCAGGCGGTGCAGGGTGGGCGCCTCGCCGCCGACGTACTTGGTGATCTGCTCCAGCTGGTCGGTGGGGATGTAGAGGCGGTCGCCGGGCTGGCCGCGCTTGGCGGGGGCGTACTCCACGACCAGGTACTCGCGGGTGGCGCCCTGCACGGTGCGCTGCACCATCTCGATGTAGCGGCCCACGCCGTGCTGTTCGTGGACGATGTAGTCGCCCGGCTCCAGGGTGAGCGGGTCGATGGTCTTGCGGCGGCGGGCCGGCATCCGGGCGCCGTCGCGGCTCGCGGTGCGCTGCCCGGACAGGTCGGTCTCGGTGAGCACGGCGAGCTTGAGCCCGGGGTCCACGAGGCCGTACTCGATCGAGCCGCAGGAGACATGCACGAGGGAGGGGCTCAGCTCACCGAGGTCGGTGTCCAGGCGGGCCGCGATGCCCTCGCCGCCGAGCACCTCGACGGTGCGGGAGGCCGGGCCGTGGCCCTCGGTGACGTACACCATGCGCCAGCCGTCGGCGAGCCAGCCCTTGGTGTCGGCGAGTGCCCGGGCGGTGTCGCCGCGGTAGGTGTCGGGCGCGTGCATGCCCAGCTTCAGGGTGCCCGCGTCCAGTTCCTCGTCGGCGGCGAAGGGCGAGACGGACCACCACATCATGTCCAGCTCGCGCGCCCGGTCGCGGACGTCGGCGATGGACCACAGGGAGGCCGCGCCGACGTCGATCGGCGCCTCGCCCCCGCCCGCGGTGGCCGCCCAGGACGCCTGGAGGAACTCCTGGCTGGTGGCCACCAGGTCGGCGGCCCGGGTACGGACCCGCTCCGGGTCGCAGACCACGGCCATCGATCCCTGGGGCAGCACGTCGAGGAGCAGCTCCATGTCGTCGACCAGGACGGGGGCGAGGGACTCCATGCCCTCGACCGCGATGCCCTCGGCGATCTTGTTCAGGAGTTCGCCCAGCTCCGGGTGCTCCTCGGCGAGCACCCGGGCGCGCTCGCGCACCTGGTCGGTGAGCAGCAGCTCACGGCAGGGCGGCGCCCACAGGCCGTGCTCGGCGACCTCCAGGGAGCGCTGGTCGGCAACCTTGAAGTAGCGGATCTCCTCGACGTCGTCGCCCCAGAACTCGATGCGCAGGGGGTGTTCCTCGGTGGGCGGGAACACGTCCAGGATGCCGCCGCGCACCGCGAACTCGCCGCGCTTCTCCACCAGCTCCACGCGGGCGTACGCGGCGGCGGCGAGAGCCTCCACGATCTCGTTCAGATCGGCGCTCTGACCGGTGCGCAGGGCCACCGGCTCCAGGTCACCGAGGCCCTTGACCTGCGGCTGGAGCACGGAGCGCACGGGCGCGACGACGACGGAGACCGGCCCGGTCTCGGGGTCGTCGGCGCGAGGGTGGGCGAGGCGGCGCAGCACGGCGAGGCGCCGGCCGACGGTGTCGCTGCGGGGGCTGAGGCGCTCGTGCGGCAGCGTCTCCCAGGAGGGGTACTCCACGACGCCCTCGGCGGGCAGCAGCGAGCGCAGCGCCGCGGCCAGGTCCTCCGCCTCGCGGCCGGTGGCCGTGACCGCGAGCACCGTACGGCCGCTCTCGCGGGCGAGGCCGGCGAGAGCGAAGGGGCGGGCGGCGGGGGGACCGACGAGGTCGACGTGCATACGGTTGCCGTCCGCGGCCGCCGTGATCGCTTCCGCGAGGGCGGGGTCCTTGACGATGGCGTCGAGCAGACCGTGCAGGCTCATGGGGCTTTCCGTCCAGGGTGGGCAACGCAAGCAGCCCGGCGCGGGGCGCGACCGGGGGTGTCCAGCGTACGACGCCGTCGAGGTTGGCGCCGGTGCCTGTGGACAACCCCGTTCCCCGTTGCCCCGCGTCCAGGTCACCCTCCCAGGGGGCTCCGCCCCCTGGACCCCCGGCCTATGCCCACCCACCACCCGACTCGGTCGGCCGAGAAGTGGACGGACAAAGCCCAGGCACCGAGAAGTCCCCCAGGACCCCTCGGTACCGGGTGCTCCCCCGCAACCCCCGTATGCGGTGGTCGTCGGCCGGGCCGGCGGTGGCTAGTCCGTGGCGATGGCGGTCAGGATGTTCATGCGGCCCGCGCGGAAGGCCGGGACGAGGGCGGCGAACAGGCCCACGAAGGCGGAGCCGATGAAGACGGCGGTGATCGTCGGCCAGGGGATGTCCAGGACGTTCAGCCCCTGGAGGGCGAGGAGCCGCTGGGCGGTCGCGCTCCAGCCCATGCCCAGGCCGAGGCCGAGCAGCGCGCCGAAGACGGCGATCACCACGGACTCCAGGCGGATCATGCGCCGCAGCTGGCGGCGGGACAGGCCGATGGCCCGCATCAGGCCGATCTCCCGGGTCCGCTCCACCACCGACAGGGCCAGGGTGTTCACCACACCGAGGACCGCGACGATGATCGCCAGGGCCAGCAGACCGTAGATCATGTTGAGCAGCTGGCCTATCTGGTCCTTGAGCACCTTCTTGTAGTCGGTCTGGTCGCGCACCGTCAGGGCCGGGTCGGCGTGCAGCGTCCGCTTCAGCGACGCGTAGGCGGCGGCCTGCTGCCCGTCCTCGGCGGTGGCGAAGACCAGCTGGTCCAGCGGCATCCTGCTCGCCGGAACGTACTTCGCGGCGGTCGCGATGGACGCGTACATCGCGCCCTTGTCGATCACGACGTCGTCGCTGGTGATGGCGCGGACCGTCAGCCTGGCGGACCCGCCGTCCTCGAAGCCGACCGTGACGGTGGAGCCGAGCCTGATGCCGTGTTCCTCGGCGAAGCCCTCGAAGACGGACATGGAGTCGGGCCGGTAGGCGTCGGCGAGGTCACCGGCGACCGTCTTGGTGCGCAGGTCATTCGCGTACGTGGCGTCGGCGGCGTTGATCGTCCGGTTCCTGGAGACCTTGCCGTCGGGCGTGCGCAGGGTGGCGTCGAGCAGTTTGTACTCGGTGACCCGCTCCAGGCCGGGCGTGGCCTTGATCCGCTGGACCATCTGCGGCTTGACGAAGGTGAACTCCTGGTCGCCCTGGATGATGAAGTCCGCGCCGACGGTCTTGTCCAGCTGGTCGGTGGCCGAGGCCACCATCGAGGAGCCGACCACGGACAGGCAGGCCACCAGGGCGAGGCCGATCATCAGGGCGGCGCCGGTGGCACCGGTGCGGCGCGGGTTGCGCAGTGCGTTGCGCTCCGCCATCCGACCGACCGGGCCGAAGACCCGCAGGATGATCGCGCCGAGGACGCGGACCACACCGCCGGCGAGCAGCGGGCCGATCACCACGAAGCCGACCAGGGTGAGCAGCACGCCGACGCCCAGCAGGCTCGACCCGGACGTGGCCTTGTCGGCGGTCGCGGCGGCGTACAGGCTCCAGCCGCCGGCGCCGGTGAGCACCAGTCCGAGCACGGCGCGCACGGCACCGGCCCTGGCGTCGCCCGGGGTGCCGGAGTCGCGCAGGGCGGCCATCGGGGAGACCTTGCCGGCCCGGCGGGCGGGCAGACAGGCCGCGAGGACGGTGACCACGACGCCCAGCAGCAGGCCGAGCGCGGGCGTGGTCCAGGTGATCGTCAGATCGTCCGTGGACAGGTCCATGCCCATGCCGCTCATGAGCTTCATCAGGCCGACCGCGATGCCGACGCCCGCGCCGACACCGAGCACGGAGCCGATCACACCGAGCAGCAGCGCCTCGATCAGCACGGAGCGGTTGACCTGCTTGCGGGAGGAGCCGATGGCGCGCATCAGGCCGATCTCGCGGGTGCGCTGGGCGACCAGCATGGAGAAAGTGTTGACGATCAGGAAGATGCCGACCAGGAAGGCGATCCCGGCGAAGCCGAGCATCGCGTACCTCATGACGTTCAGGAAGCTCTCGACGCTCTTCTGGTTGGCGTCGGCGACCTCCTTGGCGGTGCGCACCTTGTAGCCGTGGCCGAGGGCGGCCGTCACGTTCTTCTTCAGCTGGTCGTCCGTCACGCCCTTGGCGGCGGTGACATCGACGTCGGTGTAGACACCGGTGCGCCCGACCAGGGTCTGCTGGGCGGTCTTCGTGTCCAGGTAGAAGATCGCCGCGCCGGGGTTGGTGACCTTGAAGGCGGCGATGCCGGACACGCGGGCGTGGTGCGTGCCCACGACCGAGATCATGCCGATCTCGTCGCCCGGCCTCAGATGGTGCTTGGCGGCGGTGTCCTTGTCGACCATCACCTGGTCCGGGCCCTTGGGGGCGGTGCCGGTGGTGATCTCCATGGTGCGGGCGTCGTTGCCGTTCCAGCTGCCCACGATGGTCGGGGCGCCGCTGGTCGGGGACAGCTTGTCCTTCTTGGCGTCGATCACGGTCACCGAGGTGGAGAACACCGTGCCCTCGGCCGACCGCACGCCCGGCGTCCTGCGCACGGTCCCGACGACGGAGGCCGGCATGACCGGCGGCTTGCCGGTGCGGGAGGTGGTCTGGCCGGTGTCGGAGGAGCCCTGGGCGCTGACCGTGACGTCCGAGGCGGTCGCCTGGAACAGCTTGTCGAAGGTGGTGTCCATGGTGTCCGTGAACACCAGGGTGCCGCAGACGAAGGCGACGGACAGCAGGACCGCGACCGCCGAGAGCGCCATGCGGCCCTTGTGCGCGAAGAAGTTGCGCAGCGAGGTTCTGAGCACGGTCATGACGTGCGTCCCCGGGCGTCGAAGTCCTTCATGCGGTCCAGGACCTGATCGGCCGTCGGCTGGTGCATCTCGTCGACGATCCGGCCGTCGGCGAGATACAGCACCCGGTCCGCGTACGAGGCGGCGACCGGGTCGTGGGTCACCATGACGATGGTCTGGCCGAGTTCGTCCACCGAGCGGCGCAGGAAGCCCAGCACCTCGGCGCCCGCCCGCGAGTCCAGGTTTCCGGTCGGCTCGTCGCCGAAGATGATCTCCGGGCGGGCGGCGAGCGCGCGGGCCACGGCGACGCGCTGCTGCTGGCCGCCGGACAGCTGGGTCGGCCGGTGCTTGAGCCGCCCGGCGAGGCCGACGGTCTCCACGACCCGGTCCAGCCAGGCCCGGTCGGGCTTGCGGCCGGCTATGTCCATCGGAAGCGTGATGTTCTCCAGGGCGTTCAGCGTCGGCAGCAGGTTGAACGCCTGGAAGATGAAGCCGATCCGGTCCCGGCGCAGCCGGGTGAGCTTCTTGTCCTTCAGACCGGTGATCTCGGTCTCGGCCAGATGGATCTGACCGCTCGTCACGGTGTCCAGGCCCGCGAGGCAGTGCATCAGCGTGGACTTGCCGGACCCCGAGGGACCCATGATCGCGGTGAAGCGGCCTCTGGCGATGTCCACGTCGACGTGGTCCAGGGCGACGACACGGGTCTCCCCGGAGCCGTACGCCTTCACGACCTGCCGCGCCCGCGCGGCAACGGCCGTCAGCCCTCCAGTGCCCCCGTGCCTGGGAATGGTCACAGCCGTTGTCACGGTATGTCTCCTATATCGGTCGGCAGATGCGTGTGCGGTGCCCCGGTGCTCCGGTGCGTGCGGGTTGCGGTGCGTGCGGGTTGCGATGCGTGCGAGTTGCGATGCGTGCGGGTTGCGGCCACGTCCGTACGCGGTGCTGTCCGCGCCGTGCGTGGCCCCGGCCACTTCGATGAGTCTCGCGTCCCACGAGGGTGCGGCGCGCTGGTGCGGAGCCCCCTCTTCAGCAGGGGGAAAACCCCACCCCTCCGGTCGGGACGACCGCCCCCCAGCGGCGTAAAGCCAGAGTAAGGAACACCCCTGCCCCGGCTCGTCCTCCGCCGGGACGAGCCCTCCCCGACCCGTTGTACGGAGATACCCCTAGGGGACCCCCACCCCTGGATGGACCCGTTCTCAGGGTTCGTCTCCGCCCCGGGGCGGGTCCGCCCCCGCCCCCCCGTCGCCCCCTTCGCCCCCCGTCGCTACTCCACGGCCGCCTGGCCCGTCAGCGCCGTCAGCTTGCCGCGCACATGGTCCATGTGGGCCTGCACGTCGTCCCAGGCCGCGCTGTGTTCGCCCAGGACCCGTTCCGTCTCCTGGGCGATGCGCTCGGCGCGGGCATGGGCCTCGGCGACGATCGTGGCCGCGCGGGCGTGCGCCTCCTCCTCGCACCGGCGCCCGTACTCCTCCGCCTCCTCCAACGCCCGCTCCGCCGCGGCCGCCTCCGCCTCCGCGCGGGCCATCCGCTCGGCTTCGCGCGCGCCCAGGACCGCCGCCTCCCCGGTCTCCGCGCGCTCGGCACCGGCCCAGTGCTCGGCCCGTTCCCGGGACCGCTCGGCGAGCAGGTCGGCGGTGCGCCGCCGTACCTCGCGCAGCGCCTCCAGGGACTCCTTGCGCCCCTCCCGCACCGCGCGCCGCGCGCCGACACGGAGATCGTCGGCCTCCGCGCGGGCGGCGAGCAGGAGTTGGCGGGCGCGTTCGTCGGCCTCGGCACGCAGCGCGTCCGCGTCCTGCTGGGCGGCCAGGCGCACGCCCTCCGCGTCCGCCGCCGCCCGCGCGATCTCGTCACGCGCCTCGCACCGCGCGCGCTCCCGCAGTTGCCGCGCCTCCTCCAGCGCGAGCTGGAACAGCCGGCGGGCGCCGTCGTCGAGCGTGTCGTACTCCTGCGGCTGAAGCCGGGAGACCACCTCGCGCAGCCGCGCGGCCTCCGCCGCCATGTCCTTGGCCAGCACCGTCAGCCGCGCGGCACGCTCCCACGCGGCGTCCCGGTCCCCGGACAGCGCCTCCAGGTACGCCTCGACCTGCTCTGGGCGGTAACCGCGCCCCCGGCCGGTCGCGAAGCCGTTCGGCGGCATCCATGCGCAGCTCACCTCGGGAACCCCTCTCCGACGGACATGCACGACAGCAAGAGTTCGCGCACATCGTGACGGATCGGGCTTAACTGTTCATAACGCGACACTCCGCAGCCGTGTCACGGGCGGAGTGCCGCGTTCACCGTTCCCGGGGTGCTCCGGCGGGCCGGCCTACAGCAGCCCGTCCCACATCTGCTCCAGCAGCACCGACCACCAGCTCTCCGGCGAACCCAGCGCCGCCGGGTCCAACGCGGCCAGCTGCGCCTGGAAGTCGACGGTCCAGCGGCCCGCCTGCTCCTGGTTCAGCCCGTACCGCAGCCGCCACATCCGGCCCAGCAGCGCCAGAGCGCGCACGAACTCCGGCAGCCCGGTGTTCACGAACTGCGGCGGCACCGGCGCACCACCCGGACCGGCCTCCACCGGCACGGCCACGATGTGCGCCGTCCCGTACTGCACACACAGCGCCTTGCCGAAGTCCGTGCCCATCACCAGGTACGACCCCGCGTCCGGCGCGGGCCGCACCCCGCGCTCGGCCGCCAGCTCCGCCAGCGTCGGCACCGGACGGCCCGGCTGGGCCTGCGCCCAGAAGAACGGGCCCATGTCCACCGGCAGCCCGGCCACCACCAGGGTGTGCGCCACGACCGGCGGCACCCCCTGCCGGGACACCGCCTGCTGCTCGAACCGGAAGACCCCCGGCCCGAACGCCGCCGCCAGCTCCTGCCCGGCGACCTCCGGCGGCACCGGCGGTGCGACCTGCACCGGCGGCAACGGCGCACGCACCGGCGCGGGCCGCGCGGGACCGTCCGCCACCTGATGCAACTCACCCTGATGAGCGAGCAGCTGCCGCATCCCCTGCTGCCGGCTCGCGTGGTCCGTGCCGTACGGCGCGATGCTCGTGATCCGCGCCTGCGGCCACTGCTCCCGGATCATCCGCGCGCAGTAGGCACCCGGCAGCTCGCACGACTCCAGCTCCGTGTGCAGCTCCAGCACCTGGTCCGGCGGCACGTTCATCGAGCGCAGCTCATGGAAGATCTGCCACTCCGGATGCGGCGTACCCGGCGCCGAACGCCGGATCAGCTGCTGCTCCGAACCGTCCTGCGCCCGGTACCGCAGCACGGCCTGGTACCCCGGGCCCACCGTCGGCTGCCCGGCCTGCGGATACCCGTACGCCCCCGGCTGCCCCGGCACAGGGGCCGCCGTCCGGGCCGGGGGCATCGGCGACGGCGCACCGGGCACCCCCGGAGGCACACCGGGAGCACCGGGCATCGCGGGCGGCGGGGGCACACCGGGACCGCCCACGGGAGGCGCCGCCAGCATGGTCTCCGCCTGGTGTACGGCACCACGCGCACCCGGCGCCGCGGGGGCACCGGGCATACCGGGAGCGCCGGGAGGCTGCGGCGCACCGGGGACGGGGGGCACACCGGGGGCACCCGGAGCGCCGGGCGGGACCGGCATACCGGGGGCGCCCTGCGCACCAGGCGCGCCCGGCATCCCCGGGGCCGCCGGAGGCTGCGGGGCGCCGGGTCCCATCGGGCCGGGACCGGCCAGCATCGTGGCCGCGTGGTGTACGTCGCCCGGAGGCGTCGCGGGCGGCTCGGGGGCACCCGGCGCGCCGGGACCGCCCGCCGTACCGTCCTGCCCCTTTGAGCCCTCCAGGCCCTCCGGGTCGATCGCGGACACCAGACGCGTCGGCACGTACCCGCCCGGCGCGGGCGGCGGCGGCACACTCCCCGGACGCGCGCCCGGCACACCCGGGGCGCCCGGCGGCGGAGGCGGCGCGCCCACCCCGCCGCGCGCCTTCGTCGGCGGCGCGGCCTTGCTCGTCGCGGCGTCCGCGATGTCCCCGGCGTTCGGCGCGAGCGGACGCCCGGCCGCACCGGGACCGGCGGCCGGAACACCCGGACCGCCCGGAGCCCGCGGCGCGTCGGGGCCGCCCGGTGCCTGCGGATAACCCTGCGGCGAAACGGCCGGCGGCGGCGTGCTGCCCGGAGGCACCGGCGCACCGGGACCCTGCGGATGACCGTAGGCCGGGGCACCCGGCGGCGGGAGCGGCGTACTCCCCATCGGCGCGCCCGGCGCACCACCCGGAAGCGGCGCACCACCCGGAAGCGGTGCACCACCCGGCGCGTCCGGCAGATCCAGCGCCGGAGCGACCGCCGTGCGCGGCAACTGGCTGCCGCCCGACATCAGCGCCGTCTTCGCGTCCGGCACCGAGACCGGCGGCGGCACGTCCTCGTCGGAACCGCTCAGCGGCGGCGCGAACACCGTCGCGGGCAACGGCACCGAACGGTCGTCGTCCTCACCGGCACCCCCGTTCGTGTCCGTACCGGCCCAGGGGGTCGCCCCCACCGGCACATCGGCGGGAGCGGGAGAAGCCACGGGAGCGGCAGGGGCAGGGGCCGCGGGGGCGGCGGGAGCCGACGGAGGCCCGGCCTGCGTCCGCGCCAGGTCGCCCCCGGCCGGAACACCCGCCCCCTCCGACGCGCCCGAACCCGCGTCCCCGACGCCCTGCGACACACCCGAACCCGCGACCTCGGTGCCCTGCGACACACCCGGACCCGCGACCCCCGCCCCCGGCGAGGCACCGGAATCCGCGGCCGGCTGCCGCCGCTCCCCGATCCCCATCTTGTCCGCCGCCTCCTGCAACCACTCCGGAGGAGTCAGCAGGAACGACGTCTGATTCAGATCCAACCGCGCCGCCGCGGGCGCCGCCGCCGCCTCTTCGGGCCCGTCCGGACGGCCGTACTCCTCCTCGTACCGGCGGATCACCTCACCCACCGGCAACGCCGGCCACAACGTGGCCTCACCACTGTCCCGGGCGATCACCAGCCGCTGCGCACCCGCGTCCGACCGCGGCCCCTCCGCCCGGTCCTCGCCCCACACCACGAACCCCAGCTCGAACTCCCGCACCCGCACCTCACGGTGCTGATACGCGGGCACATCGCCGTTGATCCACTCCTCGGCGCGCTCCTGCGCCTGCGCGTACGTCACCATCGCCGTCAGCTCACTCCCCCACCGGGCCGGAAGACACCGGGACGACACGCGCGAAACCGCCGTCCACCATCAGATTCGCCACCGTCTCCAACTCCGGCGGATTACCCGCCAGCCGGGACAGGAACGCGTCGAAGTCATCACCGCACGGCAGCAGCAGACGCTCCACCCGCTCCGCCGGCGGCAACGACGGATCCACGTCCCGCACATCGTCGTACGCGCAGAACCACACCGAACCCAGCCGCTCGCCCCGCACCTTCACCGCGAGCAACCCGCCCTGCACGAACGACACCCCGAGATAGTCCTTCGTCAGGTGGTCGCGCAGACACTTGTTCACATAGACCAGATCATTGACCGCGGCCTCGTCCCGCACCGTGAAGAACGGCTGGTCCAGCAGCAACCCCAGCTCGGCCACCAGCGCCGTACCCACCGGAGCACAACCACCCGCCGCCTTCAGGAAGTCACGATAGGCACCCGGCAACCGGTACCCCAGATCCTCCTCGACGCCCTGCACCTGCGCCTCGGTCACCGCCACACCCGACTTCGGCAGACCGAAATGCGCCGGCCGCGTCTCCTGCAACGGCCGCGTGCCCCGCTTGCCGTGATCCACCGGAGCCGTCGCCACCCCACCGTGATGCCGCAGCAACGCCTTCACATCGACCGGGACCAACTCCAGACGCCGCGTACCCACCACGTGATGCCACGTCCAGCCGTGCGGCGTCGCCACATCCGGCACCGTGTCCCACCACTCGTGCCCCGCCGCCGCCAGCGCCGCGTTCGCCGACACATAGTCCGTCAGCCGCAACTCGTCGACGCCGAAACCCTCCGGCGGCTCCGCGATCTCCACCGCCACCCGCGCATACGGCGAGAAGTCCGGAAAACCCCGCTCGTCGACCCGCACCCCACCGGGATGACGCGCCGCCCGCACCGGATCCGGGAAATGCACGACCTGCCCCGCGTACGCCGCGTTCGGCGGCACGGCCTGTCCCCCCTGGCGGCCGGGAGGTGCCCCCAGCCCGAGCCGACCTGTCGTCATGGCGGTTGCCCCCTGAGGCGTTCACTAAGGCCTGAACGGCGGTGTCCATCGCGGATGCCGACAGCCTAAGCGGTACCCGAACCCCGGTCACCGGCCCACCGCGCCCCCGCGACACACACCACAACCACCACCCGCCACCCCCACCCCACCTCCGTGACCAGCCGTCACCCCACCGTGACCGACCCCACCCATCACGGGCGTGTCGCACCGCCCCAGCTTCCGCACGACCCACGGCATTTGGCACCCTGTGTCCTTCGGGGGACAGCCCGGGGAGGGAAAGCCAACATGAATACCTTGCACACCGGAGGTACCGACGTGCGCGCCGGCGACCCGCGCATCGACTGGAGCGGCACCGAAGCACCCACCGCACCCACCCTGCGACAACGCCGCGACGGCATCCTGCCCACCGTCGCCGCCGCCCTCTCCGTCCACGGCACCACCCTCACCGGCACCGCCGCCCGCAGCGAGGAACCCCCCACCCTGCACCCCCTCGTCCAGGACTTCCTGGACACCCTCCCCAGCGCCCAACGCGACCGCTTCACCGGCCGCTGCGCCGAGACCATCCTCATCTCCCGGCACCTCGCCGCCGCCGACGCCACCCGCAGCAAACGCGCCTCCCGCAGACCCATGACCAACGGCGAAGCCCGCAAAGCCCTCAAACACGCCAAACTCACCGCCCGCCGCATACGCGAGGACGGCGACCCCCTGCACGGCAGCTTCGCCACCCCCTGCCGCGCATGCAGCGCCCTCACCTCACACTTCGGCGTCCGCGTCGTCGACCCCGCCAGCAACGACTGACCACGCGGACACCCCGCACCACCCCGTCAGCACGACGAACGAAGGGCCGATGCACGCCGACCGCACCTCCACCACGCGCTTCTCCGTCCCCGTCGACGCCGCCCTGCGCGCCGCCGGCTGGCAACCCGGACGCTGGGACATAAAACAGGCCGAGATCTGGGCCGACACCCTGCGCGAACACACCTCACCCGCCGGACACCGGCACACCGTCTTCCCCGCCGCCGTCGAGGCCTGGGCCGAATTCGGCGGACTGCACATCGCCCCCGGCGGCAGCGGACGCCAGATCGCCCCCGCCACCCTCCACCTCGACCCCCTGCACGGCCGCCACCTCGCCCGCACCCTCGGCGACCTCGGCCGCGCCCTCGGCACCGAACTCTGCCCCCTCGGCACCGAGACCGACACCGCCGCCGCCCTCGCCATCGACACCGAAGGCCGCGTCTACGCCCTCGACCACACCGGCGACTGGTACCTCGGCCCCGACATCGACCACGCCCTGGCCACCCTCGTCACCGGAACAGAACCGGCACGGCTCACGGCCGGATGACCCACAGGGGGCCGGAGGGCCGGGGATCCGGGAGGACCGGGGATCCGGGAGGACCGGGGGCCCGGAAGGCCGGGGATCCGGAAGGCCGGGGATCCGGAAGGCCGGGGATCCGGAAGGCCGGGGATCCGGAAGGCCGGGGATCCGGAAGGCCGGGGATCCGGAAGGCCGGGGATCCGGAAGGCCGGGGATCCGGAAGGCCGGGGATCCGGAAGGCCGGGGATCCGGAAGGCCGGGGATCCGGAAGGCCGGGGATCCGGAAGGCCGGGGATCCGGAGGGCCAGAGGCCCAGAGGCCCCGTCCGGGGATCCGAGGTCTCCCGGGAAACCCCGCCCTACACCGCCGGAATCACCGCCGACACCCGGAAACCCCCCGCATCCGTCGGACCCGACACGAACACCCCGCCCAACGCCAGCACCCGCTCCCGCATCCCCAGCAGACCATTGCCCCCCGACGGCAGACCCGCCGCCGACGCCGAGCCCGGCTCCACCGGCGGCTCGTTCTCCACCTGCATCGCGATCTCCGACACCCGATGCGCCAACCGCACATGCGTCTTCGCCCCCGCCGCATGCTTGTGCACATTCGTCAGCGCCTCCTGCACCACCCGGTACGCCGTCTGCTCCACCTCCGCCGCGTACGACCGCGCCTCCCCCTGCACCGAAAACTCCACCACCATCCCCGCCGCCGCGGACTGCCCCACCAACTCCTCCAGCTCCGACAGACACGGCCCCTCACCGGCCTCCTCGACCACCCGCGAAGCAGCGGCGGCAGCCGCGGCAGCCGCCTCACCCACCGCCGCCAACGGCACCCCCACCGGACGCCGGCCCGCGACCTGATCCCCCTCCCCCGCCCGCAACACCCCGAGCATCTCCCGCAACTCCGTCAACGCCTGCCGCCCCATGTCCCCCACCAGCGCCGCATTGCGCACCGCCTTCTCCGGATCCTTCCGCGCCACCGCCTGCAACGCCGCCGCGTGCACCACCATCAGACTCACCCGGTGCGCCACCACGTCGTGCATCTCCCGCGCGATCCGCGTCCGCTCCTCACCCCGCGCCCACTCGGCACGCTCCTCGGCACGCTCCGCGAGCAGCTGAAGCTCCCGCTCCAGACTGTCCGCCCGCTCCCGCAGACTCTCCATCAACCGCCGCCGCGCCCCCACGTACAACCCCAGCAGCACCGGCGGAGCCGTCAGCCCCAGCGCCGTCGCCACCGCGGCGAACGGCACGAACCAGTCACCGAGCGTCAGATCGCCCCGCGCCATGTCCTGCCGCACCCGTACGAACGTCACCACCGCCGTGCCCGCCAGCGACATCCCCGCCAGCGCACCGATCACCCGGCGCGGCACCTCGGCGGCGGCCAGCGTGTACAGGCCGACGATGCCCAGCAGGAAACCCATCTGCGCCGGGGTCACCGCGATCGCCACCAGCACGACGGCGACCGGCCACTTGCGCCGCACCAGCAGCACGGATCCGGCCACGAGGCCGAACAGAACACCCGCGAGGACCGGGATCCCCGCGTCCCGGGCGAAACCGATCCCCTCCGCGCCGCACTCCAGCGCGGACGCCAGCGCCAGCGCGCCGTCGAACACCGCGCTGCGCCGGCGCGGCCACCACCATGGGCCGGTCAGCCCCCTGGTGTGCTCTTCCCCCGTCATGGTCATGCGTCCAGCCTACGGGCGACGCGCGCGGCTTTTCCGGTGACTTTCACCTACCTCCACACACCACACTCCGTGACCGACCCGTGTCGAAACCTCCCCCTATCCCTCGAACTGGTGAACCCTCCGTGTTCGACCCCGGAATGGCTCATTCCGCCTGGACGGTATGCCCATGGCACATACGCACGGCAAATACGCCGACTTCGAGGGCCTGCGGGAACAGGCGGTGGCGCTGCGGCGGGCGGGGCACAGCCTCCGCCAGATCCGCGACCGGCTGAAGATCTTCAACAACGACCTCCTCAACCAACTGGTCAAGGGCGAGCCCCCGCCCGCCTGGACGAAGCGCCCGAACGCCAAGGACGACCTCCGGGAACGGGCCAGGGAGCTGCGGCGCCAGGGCTGGACCTACGACCGGATCGAGGCGGAACTGGGCTGCTCCCGCAGTTCGGTGTCGCTGTGGGTGCGAGACCTGCCGAGGCCCGAGCCCCGGTACACGCCGGAGGAGCAGCACGCGCTCATGCGGGAGGGCCTCGCACAGCACCGGGCTGTCGAGCGCGGGAAGCGTGAGGAGTCCAAGGTCTCCGCGCTGCGGGAGATCGGAGAACTGACCGACCGCGAGCTCTTCACGGCGGGAATCGCGCTGTACTGGGCGGAGGGCTCGAAGAGCAAGCCGTACGACCGCCGCGAACGCGCGGTGTTCGTCAACAGCGACCCCGGCGTGATCAAGACTTACCTGGCCTGGCTGGACCTGCTGGGTGTGGACCGCGGTCGCCTGTCCTTCCGGCTGCTCATCCACGAGTCCGCTGATGTCGAGGCAGCCCATCGTCACTGGGCGGGGATCGTCGACGCGGACGCCTCCGTTTTCGCGAAGCCGACCCTCAAGAAGCACAACCCCAGGACGGTCCGCAAGAACACCGGGGACGACTACCACGGATGCCTGGTAGTCGTGGTGGCCCGAAGCGCCCATCTGTACAACCGAATCGAGGGCTGGTGGACCGGAATCGTGGCCCAGGCCGACGAACGTCTCGGGTAAGGTCTGAACCGCTGTCCCCCGTGGTGTAACTGGCAGCACACTGGTTTTTGGTACCAGCAGGACAAGGTTCGAATCCTTGCGGGGGAGCCACAGCGCACAAGACCCACGTTCGGGCCCTGACCGGCAAACCGCCCCGTCAGGGCCCGCCCCCATATCCCTCAAACCCCGCCCCGGTATCCTGCGGCTGTTCCCACCCTCAGAGCCGAAGGGCAAACCGTGAGTGCCATCCGCCCGGCAGCCGTCGTCGTTCTCGCAGCGGGTGAGGGCACCCGTATGAAGTCGGCCACACCCAAGGTGCTGCACCAGATCTGCGGCCGCTCCCTGGTGGGCCATGTGCTCGCCGCCGCCCGCGAGTTGAAGCCCGAGAACCTGGTCGTCGTCGTCGGCCACGCCCGTGAGCAGGTCACCGCGCATCTGACGGAGACCGACCCGGCCGTCCGCACCGCCGTGCAGGAGCAGCAGAACGGCACCGGACACGCCGTACGGATGGGCCTGGAGGAGCTGGGCGGCGATGTCACCGGCACCGTCGTCGTGGTCTGCGGCGACACCCCGCTGCTGACCGCCGACACCCTGCGCGCGCTCGCCGAGACCCATCACGCCGACGGCAACGCCGTGACCGTGCTGACCGCCGAGGTCCCGGACGCCACCGGGTACGGCCGGATCGTGCGGGACGCGGCCTCGGGCGCGGTGACCGCGATCGTGGAGCACAAGGACGCGAGCGCGGAGCAGCGGGCGATCCTGGAGATCAACAGCGGGGTGTTCGCGTTCGACGGGCGGCTGCTGGCGGACGCGTTGACGAAGGTGCGCAAGAACAACAGCCAGGGCGAGGAGTACCTGACCGATGTGCTGGGGATCCTGCGCGAGGCCGGGCACCGGGTCGGGGCGTCGGTTGCGGGTGATCACCGGGAGATCGCGGGGATCAACAACCGGGTGCAGCTGGCGGAGGCGCGCCGGATCCTGAACGACCGGCTGCTGACGCTGGCGATGCTGGACGGTGTGACCGTGGTGGATCCGGCGACCACGTGGGTGGACGTGACGGTGACGTTCGAGCGGGACGCGGTGGTGCATCCGGGTACGCAGCTGTCCGGTGCGACGCATCTCGGGGAGGGCGCGGAGGTCGGTCCCAACAGCCGGCTGAAGGACACCAAGGTGGGCGCGGGGGCGCGGGTGGACAACACGGTGGCGGACGGGGCCGTGGTGGGTGCGCAGGCGAGTGTGGGGCCGTACGCGTATCTGCGTCCGGGGACGCGGCTCGGTGCGAAGGGCAAGATCGGGACGTACGTCGAGACGAAGAACGCGCGGATCGGTGAGGGCACGAAGGTGCCGCATCTGTCGTACGTGGGGGATGCGACGATCGGTGAGGGCACGAACATCGGTGCGGCGAGTGTGTTCGTGAACTACGACGGGCAGGACAAGCATCACACGACGATCGGGTCGCATTGCCGTACGGGTTCGGACAACATGTTTGTGGCACCTGTCACGGTGGGGGACGGGGCGTACACCGCCGCCGGGTCCGTGATCACGAAGGATGTGCCGCCCGGTTCGCTGGCCGTGGCCCGTGGTCAGCAGCGGAATATCGAGGGTTGGGTGGCTCGGAAGCGGCCGGGGAGTGCGGCGGCGAGGGCTGCCGAGGACGCTTCCCGGCAGGGCAGGAACGAGGACTGACCGGAAACGAGTGCGTCAAAGTCGGCGTACCGTGATAAGTGCACATCCGCACGTGTGCACCCGCACCCTTACCAGCTGTTTCGGTCTCTCACGCTCGGACGGGAGGCCGGTCGAGACGTCGGCTGGGTTGAGACAACCTCTGAGGAGACAGTGCTGTGACCGGGATCAAGACGACCGGCGAGAAGAAGATGATGTTCTTCTCCGGCCGCGCCCACCCCGAGCTTGCCGAGGAGGTCGCCCAGCAGCTGGGTGTCGGGGTCGTCCCGACGAAGGCCTTCGATTTCGCCAACGGTGAGATCTACGTTCGTTACCAGGAGTCGGCCCGTGGTGCGGACTGCTTCCTGATCCAGAGCCACACGGCTCCGATCAACAAGTGGATCATGGAGCAGTTGATCATGATCGACGCGTTGAAGCGCGCGTCGGCCCGCTCCATCACGGTGATCGTGCCGTTCTACGGTTACGCCCGTCAGGACAAGAAGCACCGGGGTCGTGAACCGATCTCGGCGCGTCTGATCGCGGATCTGATGAAGACGGCGGGTGCCGACCGGATTCTGACGGTGGATCTGCACACGGATCAGATCCAGGGCTTCTTCGACGGTCCGGTGGACCATCTCTTCGCGCTGCCGCTGCTGGCGGACTACGTGGGTGAGCAGGTGGACCGGAACAAGCTGACGGTGGTGTCGCCGGACGCGGGCCGGGTGCGGGTGGCGGACCGTTGGTGCGACCGGCTGGGCGCGCCGCTGGCGATCGTGCACAAGCGGCGTGACAAGGACGTGGCGAACCAGGTGACCGTCCACGAGGTCGTGGGTGAGGTCGAGGGTCGCGTGTGTGTGCTGGTGGACGACATGATCGACACCGGTGGCACGATCTGCGCGGCCGCGGACGCGTTGTTCGCGCACGGTGCGGAGGATGTCATCGTGACGGCGACGCACGGTGTGCTGTCGGGTCCGGCGGCGGACCGGCTGAAGAACTCCCGGGTGAGTGAGTTCGTGTTCACGAACACGCTGCCGACGCCGGCGGAGCTGGGCCGGGAGCAGGACAAGATCACGGTGCTGTCGATCGCTCCGACGATCGCGCGTGCGGTGCGTGAGGTGTTCGAGGATGGTTCGGTGACCAGCCTCTTCGACGAGCAGTGAGGTTTCTTCAGGCGGCCTTTCGCGGCTAGTTGAAGATCCTTTTGGTACGGCCTCCGGGTCCGGGTAAGCTTCTGGAGTTGCTCGGCGAGGGAGGCCGTACGCGTGCGTACGGCGGTCCGTTATCGACGCGCTCTTCGTAGCAGGCCGTTCGTGGCCGGGTGACCACGTCCGTTCCTAGTTACTACGAGGAGTGATCCACATGTCCGAGGTGAAGATCGCCGCCGAGTCCCGCACCGAGTTCGGCAAGGGTGCGGCCCGCCGCATCCGCCGTGACAACAAGGTCCCGGGTGTTCTGTACGGCCACGGTTCCGACCCGGTGCACCTGACCCTGCCGGGTCACGAGCTGCTGCTGGCGCTGCGTACGCCGAACGTCCTGATCTCCCTGGACATCGACGGCAAGACCAACGAGCTGGCGATCCCGAAGTCGGTCGTGCGCGACCCGCTGAAGGGCTTCCTGGAGCACGTCGACCTGCTGCTGGTCAAGCGCGGCGAGAAGGTCAACGTCGAGATTCCGGTGCACACCGAGGGCGAGCTGGCCCCGGGTGGCAACCTGCTGGAGCACGTCCTGTCCGCGCTGCCGGTCGAGGCCGAGGCCACGCACATCCCGGAGTCGGTCACCGTCTCCGTGGCGGGCCTGGAGGCCGGTGCCTCCGTCCACGCCAAGGACATCAAGCTCCCCAGCGGTGTCTCGCTGGCCGTCGAGGACGACGCCGTCGTTCTCCAGGTCCTCCAGGCCCAGGCCGAGGAGACCGAGGGCGAAGAGGCCGCGGCCGAGGGCGACGAGGCTGCCGAGGCCTGATCCTCGCCCCGTCATCATCTGTTCAGCCGCCGCTCTCCCTCGCGGGGAGCGGCGGCTGGCGCGTATCAAGGAGACATGGACGTGACCACCCCCGCCAATGAGCCCTGGTTGGTTGTCGGGCTCGGGAATCCTGGGTCGGAGTACGCGATGAACCGGCACAACGTCGGTTTCATGGTGGTGGATCTGCTCGCGCAGCGGATCGGGGGGAAGTTCAAGCGGGCGGGGAAGGCGCAGGCGCAGGTGCTGGAGGGCCGGATCGGGCCCGCGGGTCCTGCCGGTCGCCGGGTGATCCTGGCGAAGCCGACGTCGTACATGAATCTGTCCGGTGGCCCGGTGAACGCGCTGAAGGACTTCTACAAGGTGCCGGTGGCGAACATCGTGGCCGTGCACGACGAGCTGGACATCGACTACGGCACGCTGCGGCTGAAGCTGGGCGGCGGGGACAACGGGCACAACGGTCTGAAGTCGATGACGAAGGCGATGGGCGCGGAGTACCACCGGGTCCGGTTCGGGATCGGTCGTCCTCCGGGCCGGATGCCGGTGGCGGATTTCGTGCTGAAGGACTTCTCCGCCGCGGAGCGCAAGGAGCTGGACTACTTCGTGGACCGTGCGGCGGACGCGGTGGAGGCTCTGGTGATCGAGGGGCTTGAGCGGGCGCAGGGCACGTACAACTCCTGACTTGTACGGCTTTGCCGACGGGCCGAGTTGACCGGTCGTAGGGGTATGGCCAATGATCCCGGCCATGTCTCCCACCGGCGGTCGTTCCGCTCGTCAGGCGTCCGTGTCCGCGTTGTGGTTCGGGCGGGTCGCGGTGATGGGCGCGCTCGCCGCGTTGATCGTGTTCGCGGGGGTGTGGGGTTCCTGGGGGAACGCCCAGCATGTGCTGCTGACCAAGGGCCGCGAGCAGGGCACGGTGAGGGTGACCGCCTGCTCGGGCGGCAGGTGCAGCGGTGCGTTCACGCCGACGTCGGCGGGGGCGCGGGCGCGGGCGCGGGTGGAGATCGCGGAGCCGGTCGCGGTGCGTGCGGGGCGGACGTACGAGGTGGTGCTGAAGCCGGGTGGTTCGGACGCGCTGCGTTCGGGTTCGGCGGGGATCCTCTACGCGTGGGTGCCGCTGGGCGGTGCGTTGCTGCTGGCCTCGGTGGTGGTCGCGGGCGGGATGCGGCTGCGGCGGTTGGCGTGGGGGCTGGGGCTGGCGGGTCTCGGTCTGCTGACGGCGGCGTTCGTCGCGGTGCAGTGAGCCATGAGTGGACAGTGGACATGGGGGTGCCCCCGGGGTCGTACGACCCCGGGGGCACCCCCATGTGGCGTCGGGTCAGCCGGTGTTGCGCAGGCCGGCCGCCACGCCGTTGACGGTGAGGAGCAGGGCGCGGGAGAGCAGCGGGTCGGGTTCGCCGCCGGTGGCGGCCTCGTCGCGCTGGCGCTTGAGCAGGGCGACCTGGAGGTAGGAGATGGGGTCCAGGTAGGCGTCGCGGATGGTGAAGGTCTGCTTGAGGGCGGGCTGGGCGTCGAGGAGTTCGGTGCCGCCGGTGATGCGCAGGACCTCGCGGACGGTGAGTTCGTGTTCGGCCTTGATGGTGTCGAACACGTGCTTGAGTTCGTCGGGGACGAGGGTGTCGACGTAGTGCTGGGCGATCCGCAGGTCGGTCTTGGCGAGGGTCATCTCGACGTTGGACACGAAGTTGCGGAAGAAGTGCCACTGTTCGTGCATCTCGTCGAGGACGCCGTCGAGGCCGGCCTCGCGCAGGGCCTTGAGTCCGGAGCCGACGCCGAACCAGCCGGGGACGATCTGCCGGGACTGGGTCCAGCCGAACACCCAGGGGATGGCGCGCAGTCCGTCGAGTGAGACGCCCGAGCCGGGGCGGCGGGAGGGCCGCGAGCCGAGGTGCAGGTCGGCGAGCTGGTCGACCGGTGTGGAGGCGAGGAAGTACGTCGGCAGGTCGGGGTCCTCGACGAGTCCGCGGTAGGCGGCGTGGGCGGCGTCGGAGACGACGTCCATGGCCGCGTCCCAGCGGGCGAGGGCCTCGTCGGACTGGCGGGGCGCGGTGTGCAGGGCGGATGCCTGGAGGGTGGCGGCGACCGTCAGTTCCAGGTTCTCCCGGGCCAGGGAGGGGATCAGGTACTTGTCGGAGATGACCTCGCCCTGTTCGGTGACCTTGATCTCGCCCTCCAGGGTGCCCCAGGGCTGGGCGAGGATGGCGTCGTGGGAGGGGCCGCCGCCGCGGCCGACGGTGCCGCCGCGGCCGTGGAAGAGGCGCAGTCGCACGCCGTAGCGGTGGGCGACGTCGCGCAGCCGGCGCTGGGCGCGGTGGATCTCCCACTGGCTGGTGGTGATGCCGCCGAACTTGGAGGAGTCGGAGTAGCCGAGCATGACCTCCTGGACGTCGCCGCGCAGTGCGACCAGGCGCCGGTAGGAGGGGTCGGAGAGCATGTCCTCCAGGATGGTGTCGGCGGCGCGCAGTTCGTCGGTGGTCTCCAGGAGGGGGACGATGCCGATCTTGGCCCAGCCGGCGTGCAGGTCGAGGAGTCCGGCCTCGCGGGCGAGGACGGCGGCGGCGAAGACGTCGTCGGCGCCCTGGCACATGGAGATGATGTAGGACTCGATGACCTCGGGTCCGAAGACGTCGAGGGCCTTCTTGACGGTGCCGAAGACGCCGAGGGTCTTGGCGCCGGCGGCGTCGACGGGGGCCGGGGTGGGGGCGAGCGGCCGGCGGGAGCGCAGTTCCTTGGCGAGGAGCTTGGTGCGGTACTCGCGGGGCATGTCGGCGTAGCGCCAGGATTCCTCGCCGAGTCGGTCGAACATCTGGCCGAGGGCGTGGTGGTGGGCGTCGGCGTGTTCGCGGACGTCCATGGTGGCGAGCTGGAGGCCGAAGGCGGCGAGGGTGCGGATGGTGCGGGAGAGGCGGCCGTCGGCGAAGAGGGCGCCGCGGTGGCGGCGCAGGGATTCCTGGATGAGGCGGAGGTCGGCGAGGAGTTCGGCGGTGCCGAGGTAGTCGCGGCCGTCCTCGTGGGTGGTGCCCTTGGCGAGGCGCTGCTTGGTGTTCTCCAGCTTCTGCCGGATGCAGGTGGCCTTGAGGCGGTAGGGCTCCTCGGCGTTGAGGCGCTTGTAGCGGGGGCTGATCTCGGGGAGCAGGTCGAGGTCGGCGCGCAGGGAGTCGAGGAGTTCCTCGGTGGCTCCGGTGTAGCGGATGGAGTTGGAGAGGAGTCCGCGCAGTTCGTCGATCATCTCCAGGGCGTCGTTGATGCCGTGTTCGTGCTGGAGGATGAGGACGTCCCAGGTGACCTGGGGGGTGACGTTGGGGTTGCCGTCGCGGTCGCCGCCGATCCAGGTGCCGAAGGTGAGGGGGCGGGTCTCGTCGGGCAGGTGGACGCCGACGCGCTCCAGTTCGGCGGTGAGGTCCTCCAGGACGTCGCCGACGGCGTCGGCGTGGAGTTCGTCGAGGTAGTAGATGGCGTTGCGGGCCTCGTCGGCGGGTTCGGGGCGTACGACGCGCAGTTCGTCGGTCTGCCAGACCAGGTCGATGTTCTCGGCGAGGCGGGTGTCGTGGCGGCGGCGGTCGGAGTCCAGGACGGGGGTGTCCAGGAGGGCCGCGATGCGCCGGAGCTTGTTGAGGACGGAGCGGCGGGCCGCCTCGGTGGGGTGGGCGGTGAAGACGGGCCGGACGTTGAGGTGGCGGACGGTGGACCGCAGGTGTTCGGGGTCGGCGTCCTTGAGGCGGTCGGCCGTACGGGCGATGAGGCCGCCCTCGGCGGCGCGCCTGGCGCGCAGTTCGCGGCCTCGGTGGACCTGTTCGGTGATGTTGGCGAGGTGGAAGTAGGTGGAGAAGGCGCGCACGAGCTTGGCGGCGGTCTCCAGTTCGGTGCCGCGCAGCAGCTCGGCGGCGGCCTCGCCGTCCTCGCGGGTGAGGCGGCGGACCTTCTCGACCAGTTCGAGGAGCTCGGGGCCCTCCTGCCGTACGAGGGTCTCGCCGAGGAGATCACCCAGGCGGCGGATGTCGGCGCGCAGCTCGGTGCTCGTCGTGGTGGTCTGGTCGTCGGCACTGCTCACAGGTACGGCTCCTTGCAGTGTTGAAGCGTCTCGGGGAGGTACCCGGCCGTCTGCCGCGCGGCCTGTGCCGCATACGGGCCGGAGCGTCCGGGAAGGAAACTTCAGCGGACCGCGCTGTCCGACCGATTCCAAGGATAGGTGTCGATGGGGACGCGCAGGATCTCAGGGCTCTTGCCGCCGCTCGACACGCTGCCATACTTACGATGCCGTAGGTTACGGAGCCGTAGGGATGTACGGACTCCCCGCGTCCGGTTCCGCAGGCCCGGCACACCCACCCCCGACCCTCGACCCCACAGGGGACGCGCATGACCTCACATTCCGATGTGATCGAAGAAGCCCGCGAGGCCACCGGCACTCCCCCTCCGCTGGCCACGCTGGGCGGTGAGAAGAAGCGGTCGATCGAGCAGATCACGCTGCTGCTGTTCATCACCGTTCCGTTCCTGGCGCTGGTGGCCGCGGTGCCGCTGGCCTGGGGCTGGGGGGTGAGCTGGCTCGATGTGGGCCTGCTGGTGTTCTTCTACTACCTGGGGTGCCACGGCATCACCATCGGTTTCCACCGCTACTTCACCCACGGTTCGTTCAAGGCGAAGCGGCCGCTGCGGATCGCGCTGGCGATCATGGGGTCGCTGGCGGTGGAGGGGCCGCTGGTGCGCTGGGTGGCGGATCACCGCAAGCACCACAAGTTCTCCGACGCGGAGGGTGATCCGCACTCCCCGTGGAAGTACGGCGAGTCGGTTCCGGCGTTGCTGAAGGGCCTGTGGTGGGCGCACATCGGCTGGATGTTCGACGAGGAGCAGACGTCTCAGGAGAAGTACGCGCCGGATCTGGTCAAGGATCCGGCGCTGCGGGCGATCTCCCGGCAGTTCGTGCTGTGGACGGCGCTGTCCCTGCTGCTGCCGGCGCTGATCGGCGGTCTGGTGACGATGTCCTGGTGGGGCGCGTTCACCGCGTTCTTCTGGGGTTCACTCGTGCGGGTGGCGCTGCTGCATCATGTGACGTGGTCGATCAACTCGATCTGTCACGCGGTGGGCAAGCGGCCGTTCAAGTCGCGGGACCGTTCGGGCAATGTGTGGTGGCTGGCGGTGCTGTCCTGCGGCGAGTCCTGGCACAACCTGCACCATGCGGACCCGACGTCGGCGCGGCACGGGGTGATGCGCGGGCAGATCGATTCCTCGGCCCGGTTCATCCGGATCTTCGAGCAGCTGGGGTGGGCGTACGACGTGCGCTGGCCGTCACGCTCGCGTATCGATTCGCGCCGTAACGACGCGGATGGCGGCTCCCGGCGCCGGAAGGGGACGGCCGAGGCGGCATGATTGACGCCGTGGCGACCGATTCCAGCAGCAGTCCAGGAACTGACAAAGACAAGCAGCGGCGGACGCGCCGGACCCGTATGACCGGTGCCGAGCGCCGTCAGCAGTTGCTGGAGATCGGTCGCACGCTCTTCGCGGCGAAGGGGTTCGAGGGCACCTCGGTGGAGGAGATCGCGGCGAAGGCCGGGGTCTCCAAGCCGGTGGTGTACGAGCACTTCGGCGGCAAGGAGGGGCTGTACGCGGTGGTGGTCGACCGCGAGATGCGGCGCCTGCTCGACATGGTGACCGGGTCGCTGACGGCCGGGCATCCGCGTGAGCTGTGCGAGCAGGCGGCGTTCGCGCTGCTCGACTACATCGAGGAGTACACGGACGGTTTCCGTATCCTCGTGCGCGATTCGCCGATCCCGCAGTCGACGGGGTCGTTCGCGTCGCTGATCTCGGACATCGCCACGCAGGTGGAGGACATCCTGGGCCGCGAGTTCAAGTCCCGCGGCTTCGACCCCAAGCTGGCCCCGCTGTACGCGCAGGCCCTGGTCGGCATGGTCGCCCTGACCGGCCAGTGGTGGCTGGACGTGCGCCGCCCGAAGAAGGCGGAGGTGGCGGCGCATCTGGTGAACCTGGCGTGGCACGGCCTGGACGGGCTGGAGCAGCGACCGCGGCTGATAGGCCACCGGAAGAGCTGAGGCCCACCGGAAAAGGTGACACTAGTGGTCACTTGCATGCACCTTGTGGAATCATGAGCGCATGACCCGGATCGCGATCAGCTCTGCTCGTTCCCAGCTCGGGGACCTCGTTCGCCGCGCGGCCCACGGTCGCGAGACCATCGCCTTGACCGATCACGGGCATGTGGCCGCGCTCCTCGTATCGCCACAGGTGATAGAGGATCTTGAGGACGCACTGGCCGTCGCCGACTACCAGCGACGCAAGGCGGAGGGGACGCTGGGCGAGGGCATCCCGATGGCAGAGGTGCGCAGGCGACTGGGGCTTGAAAAGCCGTGACGTACGAGATCGTCTTCGAACCGCACGCCCTCGATGCCGCGACACGGTTCCTGGAGGAGGACCCTGCGGGGCTCGCCAAGGTACTGGACGCGATCGACGAGTTGGCGCACGATCCGCGGCCGGTGACATCGGCGGCGTACGGCCCGAGTATCCGCCGTCTTCGCGTCGACGCTTACCGCGTCCTCTACGTCATCGACGACGCGGTGATCCACATCCTGGTCACCCACCTCGGCCGGACCGCCTGACCGGCTCCAGGAATTCCAGCCGGTTGCCGACCGGGTCCGCGGAGTAGAAGCGCAGGTGGCCGCAGGGGCGGTGCCGAGGGCTTCGGCGTAGTACGAGCGCAGCGCGCCCTCCGCTCCGGGCGGCGCCGCGAGTTGCACATGGTCGACGGCCACCAGCACGGTCAGGTTCCCTTCACGGCGACGGCGAACAGGCGGCGGAAGGGCAGGACGGTGCCGTAGGGCGCCCTCGGGTAGGCCTCGCGGAGCAGGTCGCGGTATTCGGTGAGGAACGCGTCCCGGGCCTCGGGGTCGTCGGCGAGCACGGTCAGGACGGGCCGCAGGCCGGTGCCCTTCACCCAGTCGAGGACCGGGTCCTCCCCCGCCAGGACGTGGAGGTAGGTGGTCCGCCAGACGTCGGTGGCGCAGCCGAGGCGGGCGAGCCGGTCCAGGTAGGTGCCGGGGGTGTGCACGGAGTCGGTGCGGCGCAGCACCCCGGCGAGCCGGTCCCGCCAGCGCGGGGCTGCGGCCAGTTCGCGCATGAGGACGTGCTGCGGGGCGTCGACGTTGTCCGGCATCTGGAAGGCGAGGGTGCCGCCGGGCGCGAGGGCCCCGGTCCAGTCGGCGAACCGGTCGAGGTGCCCCGGCACCCATTGCAGGGTGGCGTTGGAGACGATCAGGTCGTACGGCTCCTCGGGCGTCCAGGTGCGGGCGTCGGCGTGGGCGAAGTCCAGCCGGCCGCCGCCGGGGGTGGGGCCCTCGTGCCCGGTGTGGGCCGCGTCCAGCATCTCGGGCGAGTTGTCGTACCCGGTGATGTGCGCGGTGGGCCAGCGCCCGGCGAGGGTGGCGGTGGCGTTGCCGGGGCCGCAGCCGAGGTCGGCGATGCGGGGCGGGGTGCCGGGCAGGTCGGGGACGCGGGCGAGGAGGTCGGCGAAGGGGCGGGCGCGGTCGCCGGCGTGCCGGAGGTACTGGCCGGGGTCCCAGGTCGGTGTCGTCATGCTGTCCACCTTCCCGCCCGACATCTCTCGACGTCAAGATACTTGAGTAAAAGATACTTGGTTCCAAGAGACTTCATGTCGACACAACCACTACACTGATCTCATGGAGGACGAGGTCGATCGGCTGGTCGCAGCGTGGCGCCGGGAGCGCCCGGACCTCGACGTGGAGCCGCTGGAAGTGCTCAGCCGGGTGAGCCGGCTCGCCCGGCACCTGGACCGCGCCCGCCGGCTCGCCTTCGCGGAACACCAGCTGGAGCCCTGGGAGTTCGATGTGCTGACCGCGCTGCGGCGCGCGGGCACGCCGTACCAGCTCTCCCCCGGGCAGCTGCTGACCCAGACCCTGGTCACCTCGGGCACCATGACCAACCGGATCGACCGCCTGGCGAAGAAGGGCCTGGTCGAACGGCTCCCCGACCCGAGCGACCGGCGCGGTGTGCTGGTGCGGCTGACCGACACCGGCCGGGACCGCGCCGACCAGTCCCTCGCGGGGCTGCTGGCGCAGGAGCGGGCCATCCTCGGCGAACTGTCCCGCGCGCAGCGGGCGGAACTGGCGGGTCTGCTACGCCAGTTGACCGCCCCGTTCGACAACATTCCCGGCTAGGTCCACCGGGCCCACCCCGGCCCGGCGGGCGAGGGCGACGGCGGCCAGGGTGGAGTGGACGCCGAGTTTGCCGAGGACGTTCTGCATATGGGTGCGGACGGTGTGCGGGGAGAGGTACAGCCGCTCGGCGACGGCCTTGCGGCCCAGGCCCGCGACCATGCAGCGCAGCACCTCCCGCTCCCTCGGGGTGAGGGACTCCACCAGGCGTTCGCTCTCGCTGCGGTGCCTGCGGGCGGCGGTCAGCTCCTTGAGCACGCCGGTCAGCAGCGCGGGCGGCAGATGCGTCTCGTCGCGCAGCACCCCCCGGATCACCGCGAGCAGCCGCGACAGGGAGCAGTCCTTGGCGACCCAGCCGCAGGCACCGGCGCCGAGCGCGAGGGCGGCGCGGCGCGGGTCGTCCTTCCCGGCGAGGACCACGGTACGTACGGCGGGCTGGGCGGCGCGCACCCCCGCGACCAGCGAGATCCCGTCGACCACTCCCTCTTCGTCCGCGTCCCGCACGGGTACCGGCGAGCGGCCGCCGGCCGGCCTGCCGCCCAGGTCGGCGTCCACGAGCAGGACGTCGTAGCGGCGGCCCTCGGCGACGGCCCGCTCCAGGCAGCGCAGGGCGGCCGGGCCGCTGCCGGCGGCGGCGACCTCGACATCGGGCTCGGCGGCCAGCGCGGCGGCGAGCGACTCGGCGAAGATGCGGTGGTCGTCCACGACCAGGACTCGGATACGAACCACAGAACCCCCTGAACGGCACCGGCCCCCGACCGGTCGCTGGTATCTCAGCGTACGGATACCGGCACGCAGCGGAAGGAGATTTACAGAACTGGCCGACGGGCGCGTTTATGGTGTGCCGCATGTTTCGTATCGAGGCGGAAGTCGACAAGGCACGACAGGAACTGCTCCGCAACCGGCTGCTGGACACCAACACGGCTGCCTCCCCGGTCCTCGCGGCCCTGCGCGGCACCCCCGCCGAACGCGAAGTCCCCCTGCACGTCTGGGCCCTCGACCCCGCCGGCGAGCTGGCGGGCGGTCTGGTGGGCCACACCTGGACCGCCTGGCTGCACGTCACCTACCTCTGGGTGGACGCCGCCCACCGCGGCACGGGCCTCGGCTCCCACCTCCTGGCCCGCGCCGAACACCACGCCGCAACCGACCGCGCCTGCGCCGCCGCCCGCCTGGAGACCTGGGACTTCCAGGCCCCGGCGTTCTACCGCAGACAGGGCTACGAGGTGGTGTGCGAGATCCCCGACTACCCGCCGGGGATCACGGAGTACACGCTGGTGAAGCGGCTGCGCTGACGTCAGGCCAGTCGCCGCGCCCCCGCCGACGGCACCGCCTCGAACACCCGGGGGGCCTTGGACTCTGCCGCCGCGAAGGCCGTTTCCAGGGACCTGGTCAGGGCGGGGACCTCGGTCGCCTCCGTGAGGACGATCGCGGAGCCCCCGAAGCCGCCGCCGGTCATGCGGGCGCCCAGGGCGCCGTGGGCGAGGGCCGTCTCCACGGCGAGGTCCAGTTCCGGGCAGGAGATGCGGAAGTCGTCGCGCAGCGAGGCGTGGCCCTCGGTGAGGACCGGGCCGATGGCGCGGGGGGTGCCGGCGCGCAGCAGGGCGACCGTGCGTTCGACGCGCTCGTCCTCCGTGACGACATGCCGGACCAGGCGGCGGATCTCCTCGTCCGCGCCCAGCCGGGCCAGCGCCGCGTCCAGATCGGCGTGGGCGATGTCGCGCAGGGCGTCGACGCCGAGCAGGGCCGCGCCCTTCTCGCAGCCGGCCCGGCGCTTGCCGTACTCGCCGCCGCTGTGCGCGTGCTTGACCTGGGTGTCGACCACGAGCAGGCGCAGGCCCTCGGCCGCGAGGTCGAAGGGGATCTGCCGCTGGGACAGGTCGCGGGTGTCGAGGAAGAGCGCGTGGCCCGGCTCGCAGCACGCGGCGGCGGTCTGGTCCATGATGCCGGTCGGCGCGCCGACGTAGACGTTCTCGGCGCGCTGGCACAGCCGGGCGAGCTGCCACCGGGCGAGGTCGAGGCCGTACAGATCGCGCAGCGCGAGGGCGATCACGACCTCCAGGGCGGCGGAGGAGGACAGGCCCGCGCCGGTGGGCACGGTCGAGGAGAGGTGGATGTCCGCTCCGGTGACCGGGTGGCCCGCCTCGCGCAGGGCCCAGACGACGCCCGCCGGGTACGCCGTCCACGCGGGGTCGGTGCCCGGCGCGAGCGCGTCGAGGCGCAGTTCGACGACGCCCCCCGCCATGTCCGCCGAATGCAGGCGCAGCAGGCCGTCGGCCCGGCGGGAGACCGCAGCGAGGGCCTGGTGGGGCAGGGCGAACGGCATGACGAAGCCGTCGTTGTAGTCGGTGTGCTCGCCGATCAGGTTGACCCGTCCCGGCGCCGCCCACACTCCCTCCGGGCGCGCTCCGTACAGCTCGGTGAAGTGCTCGGCGACCTGCTGTGCCCCCACTAGTCCTCCTTCGACGAGTTCTGCGCGAACTCCCAGGCGTCCGCGACGATGCCCGCGAGGTCCGCGCGGGTCGGGTGCCAGCCCAGCTTCTCGCGGGCGGTGTCCGCGGCGGCGACCAGGACGGCCGGGTCGCCGCCCCGGCGCGGCGCGGCGATCTCGGGGATCGGGTGCCCGGTGACCTGCCGGACGGTCTCGACGACCTCGCGGACGGAGAAGCCGTTGCCGTTGCCGAGGTTGCAGATCAGGTGCTCGCCGGGGCGCGCGGCCGTCAGCGCCAGCAGGTGCGCGTCGGCGAGGTCGGCCACGTGGATGTAGTCGCGCACGCAGGTGCCGTCGGGGGTCGGGTAGTCGTCGCCGTAGACGGAGATGGCGTCGCGGCGGCCCTGGGCGACCTGGAGGACGAGCGGGATGAGGTGCGACTCGGGGTCGTGGCGCTCGCCGTACGCGCCGTACGCGCCC
The DNA here is from genome assembly GCF_030450125.1 of Streptomyces sp. WP-1. Classification (NCBI taxonomy): domain Bacteria; kingdom Bacillati; phylum Actinomycetota; class Actinomycetes; order Kitasatosporales; family Streptomycetaceae; genus Streptomyces; species Streptomyces sp. WP-1. The sequence continues at coordinate 4,689,388 of NZ_CP123923.1, read as the reverse complement.
GCCACGTTGAAGTAGCGCAGCGAGACCGCGGCGAGGCCGTGGGCGTTCGCCTCGCTGGTGATCATGTGGTCGACGGCGAGCTTGGACGCGCCGTAGGGGCTGGTGGGGCGGGTCGGGGCGGTCTCGGTGATCGGGACCCGCTCGGGCTCGCCGTAGGTGGCGGCCGTGGAGGAGAAGACGAGGGTGCGCACGCCCGCCTCGCGCATCGCGCCGAGCAGGGCGAGGGTGCCGGCGACGTTGTTGTCCCAGTACTTCTCCGGCTTCACCACGGACTCGCCGACCTGGGAGAACGCGGCGAAGTGCAGCACGCCGCGGTACGAGGCGTCGAGCCACTTGGCGGCGTCGCGGATGTCGCCCTCGATGAAGGCGGCGCCGGCCGGGACGCCCGCGCGGAAGCCGGTGGAGAGGTTGTCGAGGACGGTGACCTCGTGTCCGGCCTCCAGCAGATGCTGGGCCACCACGCTGCCGACGTAACCCGCGCCACCCGTCACCAGGTACTTCATGAAGTCGCTACCTCTCGCAGTCGCTCGGCCGCCCGTTCCGGCGGCACGTCGTTGATGAACACGCTCATGCCGGACTCGGAACCCGCGAGAAACTTCAGCTTGCCGGAAGTGCGGCGGATGGTGAAAAGCTCCAGATGGAGCGCGAAGTCCTCCCGTGTCACCCCGTCGAGACCGGCCGGCAGGGCGAACGGCGCCTGGTGCCAGGCGGAGATGTACGGCGTCGGCGGCTCGCCGGGCCCGAAGATCCGGTCGAAGCGCCTCAAGAGTTCCAGATACACCTGGGGGAATTCTGTGCGCGCCGCCTCGTCCAGGGCGAGCAGATCGGGGACGCGGCGCCGGGGATACAGGTGGACCTCGTACGGCCAGTGCGCCGCGTACGGCACGAAGGCCACCCAGTGTTCACCCTCCAGGACGACCCGGTCGCCGGCGAGTTCACGCTCCAGGACGGCGTCGAAGAGGTTCTCCCCTGCCTCGGCCGCCTTGTGGGCGGCGAGCGAGCGGAGCATCAGCGCGGTGCGCGGGGTGGTGAAGGGGTAGGCGTAGATCTGTCCGTGCGGGTGACCGAGGGTCACACCGATCTCGGCGCCGCGGTTCTCGAAGCAGAACACCTGCTCGACGCGGGGCAGCTGCGACAGCTCCGCCGTGCGGTCGGTCCACGCGTCCAGCACCAGGCGCCCCTGCCCGGGGGTCAGATCGGCGAAGGAGGCGTCGTGGTCGGAGGTGAAGCAGACGACCTCGCAGCGGCCGGAGTCACCGGCGAGGGAGGGGAAGCGGTTCTCGAAGACGACGACGTCGTACGAGGAGTCCGGGATCTCGCTGAGCCGCTCGCCCTCGGTCGGGCACAGCGGGCACTGGTCGGCCGGCGGGTGGTAGGTGCGGCCCTGCCGGTGCGAGGCGACGGCGACCCGGTCGCCGAGCAGCGGATCTCGGCGGATCTCGGAGGTGGTGGCCGTGCGGTCCAGCGGACGGCGGTCGACGGCGTCGCGCACGGTGTCGTCCCGCAGGTCGTAGTAGATCAGCTCGCGACCGTCGGCCAGCAGGGTCGGGGTCTTCTTCACGCCGGACTCCTCTCAACAGAATCAAACATAACAGACCACAACCCGACACAGAATCAGATCATCACAATCGAACAAAGATCACCATCAAAACTGTTCATTTTTTAAACACACAGGCGTAGGTTCCGCTCTGATCAGTTCGCGCAACGAAGCGAGTTCTCATGCAGACCCCCACATACGCGCATACGTATCTGGCGGCGGCCGGGCTACGGCTCCCGACCAACTGGCTGGACTACACGATCCTGGCGATCTACTTCGTCGTCGTGCTCGGTATCGGTTTCGCCGCCCGCCGCTCCGTCAGGACCAGCCTCGACTTCTTCCTGTCCGGACGCTCGCTGCCCGCCTGGATCACCGGCCTCGCCTTCATCTCGGCGAACCTGGCGGCCACCGAGATCCTCGGCATGGCCGCCAACAGCGCCCAGTACGGCGCCTACACCGTGCACTGGTACTGGATCGGCGCCATCCCCGCCATGGTCTTCCTCGGCCTGGTGATGATGCCCTTCTACTACGGCAGCAAGGTCCGCTCGGTCCCCGAGTTCCTGCTGCTGCGCTTCGACAAGGCAGCCCACCTGCTCAGTTCGATCCTGTTCGCCTTCGCCGCGATCCTGATCGCCGGCGTCAACCTGTACGCCCTCGCGATCGTGGTCGAGGCCCTGCTGGGCTGGCCCCAGTGGGTGGCCATCGTGGTCGCCGGCGCCTTCGTCCTCGCGTACATCACCCTGGGCGGTCTGTCCTCGGCGATCTACAACGAGGTGCTCCAGTTCTTCGTGATCCTGGCCGCGCTCATCCCGCTCACCATCCTCGGGCTGCGCAAGGTCGGCGGCTGGGGCGGACTGACCCACAAGCTCGCCGAGACCCACGGGCACAACTTCACCACCGCGTGGGGCGGCACCGGGATCGGCAGCACCAACCCGCTCGGCGCGAACTGGCTGACGATCGTGCTCGGCCTCGGTTTCGTGCTCTCCTTCGGCTACTGGACCACCAACTTCGCCGAGGTCCAGCGCGCCCTGTCCGCGAAGAACCTCTCCGCGGGCCGGCGCACGCCGCTGATCGCCGCGTACCCGAAGATCTTCATCGTCTTCCTGGTGATGATCCCGGGCCTGGTCGCGGCCGCGCTCGTGCCGGACATCGGCACCAGCGGCTCCGGCCTCCAGTACAACGACGCCATCCCCTACCTGATGCAGGAGCTGCTGCCCAACGGCGTGCTCGGCATCGCGGTCACCGGTCTGCTCGCCGCGTTCATGGCGGGCATGGCGGCCAACGTGTCGTCCTTCAACACCGTGTTCACCACGGACATCTGGGCGAAGTACGTGGTGCGCGGGCGGGAGGACGCGTACTACGTCCGGTTCGGCCGGTGGATCACCGTGATCGGCGTCTGCGCGTCGGTGGGCACGGCGTTCCTCGCCTCGTCGTTCTCGAACATCATGTCCTATCTCCAGACGCTGTTCTCCTTCTTCAACGTGCCGATGTTCGTCGTCTTCATCATCGGCATGTTCTGGAAGCGGGCGTCGGTCAAGTCCGGCTTCTGGGGGCTGCTCGCGGGCACCGTCACCGCGATGGTCAACTACTTCGTCCTCTACAAGAAGGGGATCATCTCCATCCCCTCCGACCAGGGCGCCAACTTCGTCTCGGCGATCGCCGGGTTCGTAGCCGGCGCGGTCGTGATGGTCCTGGTGTCGCTGTTCACCGCGCCGAAGCCGGCGAAGGAGCTCCAGGGCCTGGTCTACGGCACCCGCTCGCCGGGGATGTCCGAGCCGCCGGCGCCCGGTGACGACGCGTGGTACCGCAAGCCGGCGCTGCTGGGCTGGGGTGCGGTCGTGCTGGCCGCCGTCTGCTACATCCCGTTCTCGTTCTGACGCGGGAGGATCGAGGGAACATGTCCGAGAACTCCGAACACCATTACACCGAGGGCGACATCGCGCGCGAGGTCAGCGAGCTGGAGACCAAGTCGGCGACGGCGTCCCGGATCTTCGATCTGCGGCGCATCATCGGCGGGCTCTTCGTGGTCTACGGCGTGATCGTCACGATCACCGGCATCACGGACTCGCGGTCCGCGATCGACAAGGCGCAGGGCGTCAACATCAACCTGTGGACCGGGATCGGGATGCTGGTCCTGGGTGTCTTCTTCCTGGTGTGGCTGAAGCTCAGGCCTGCGGCGCCTCAGCAGGAGGGTTAGCGCCGTCGGGAGGGGGCGGCCCGTCTGCCGGGTGCGGCCGCGTCGTGGCTGATCGCGCAGTTCCCCGCGCCCCTGGCGGGGCGCTGCGGCGGGGCCGGGAGCTAGGCTCCCGGCCCCGCCGCGCGGTCCAGCAGCCCCGTCCGCGCGGCCAGCGCCGCGGCCTCCAGACGCGAGCCCACGCCCAGTTTCATCAGTACCCGCTGCACATGGGTGCGGGCCGTGCTCGGGGCTATCCGCATGCCGGAGGCGATGACGCGGGTGTCCTCGCCGTCGGCGACGCGGACGAGGACCTCGACCTCGCGCGGGGTCAGCACGCTCAGCAGGCGCTGGGCCTCGTCGTCGGGCTGGGCGGCGGGGTTCAGCAACTCCTCGAACGCCTCCTGGAGCAGCCCCGGGGCCACCGCCGACTCGCCCGCCCGGGCCTTCAGGATCGCCCGCTCGACACCCTCGATGCGCTCGTCGTGCCGTACGTACCCCGACGCCCCGGCGGCGAACGCGGCGGCGATCCCCCGCGGCGAGGGCACCGGGCCGAGCACCACCACCGCCACCTGCGGCCGCTCCCGCTTGATCTTCGCCACCGGATCGAAGGCCCCCGGCTCGGCCGGGGCGGCCGTGCCCAGCAGGCACACCTCCGGCGCCCGCGCGATCACCAGATCGGCGGCGCCCGCGGCGGGCGCGGCCGAGGCGAGCACCCGGTGCCCGCGCAGTTTCAGCGCCGATGCCAGCGCCTCCGCGAGCAGGCGATGGTCGTCCACGACCATGAGCCGTACTCCCATTGAGAAACCCCCCAGCCCCGCCCATGGATGCCCCACTATGGACGTCCACCGGCCCGATGGACAGAGGGCCCCCCGGCACCCCGCCCCTTTGCATGCCCCCGGAAGCTACACGCTTGTTCGACGCCACACCGCCCCTGGACAGCAGAAGTGCCCCGGACCGATGACATCCGGGGCACTGCTGACCAAGTCACCCGTTCGGGTGATTGTGTGGCGGGGGGTCAGCCGCCCGTGCCGAAGGCCAGCACCAGGTACGACTTGTCGTCGTTCGGGTCCGCCTTGTCGACGAAGACGTCCGACATGTACAGCCGGCCGTTCCCGAAGAGGATCTCCGCGTAGTCCGGCAGCATGCTGCCCTCGGCACGCCGGACGCTCTCCGTGGAGGGGTTCTCCAGGAGCTTGGTCTCCTTGAAGGTGGAGCCGTCGATGCTGACGATCTGGCCGCCCTTGTCGTACGGCGGCTTCTTGTAGGCGATCAGGTTGTCGCCGTCCATGCGCAGCGGCGACAGCAGATAGCCGTCCCCCGCCTCGGCGCGCAGGCCGGTCGGCTTGCCGGTGGCCAGGTCGAAGGCGACGACCTCGTTGGTGGTGCTGTAGGAGGACCCGCTGCCGTCGTGCTCCTCGGTCGGCACGAACAGCTTGCCGCCGCCGGCGACGACCTCGTGGCAGTCCTCGATCCGGGTGATGCCGTCGCAGCGGCCGCCGTACGTCTTGCCGGGCGCGGAGATCCGGGCGAGCAGCTTGCCGGTCCTGTCGTCGATGGAGAAGTAGTCCGAGATGCCGCTGCCGTCGCCCGCGCTGTCGCCGACGTCGGCGGCCACCACCAGCGGGTCGGTGGAGACGACCGAGGCGTACTCGATGCCCGGGTCCATCTTGTACTCGGAGAGCACCTTGCCCGACTTCGGGTCGATGGTCTGGATGGACAGCTGGGTGTTGTCCGAGTCGCCGCAGCTGCGCACCGCGACCAGCTTGGCGCCGCCGCCGTAGCCCGAGTCGTAGCAGTCCTCGCCCGGCTTCGGCTGCCACAGCGGCTTGCCGGAGTCGATGTCGAAGGCCGCGCCGCCGTTGCTGTCACCGAGCGCGACGGTGTGCTGGGAGACCGTCACGTTCTGGTAATTGACCGGGTAGTCACCGACGTTGACGGTCTTCGTCCACAGCTTCTTGCCCGCGTCGAGGTCGATCGCCGCGATGTCGGAGCAGCCGGAGTACTTCTTGTTCGTCGGCTGGTAGGTGATCGCGGTCTTGTCGTCGTCGGTGATGTGCCGGCTGGCCGCGCAGACCGGGCCGGGCAGCTCGACCGTCCACAGCTTGGTGCCCTTGACCGGGTCGTAGCCCACGATCTCGTTCACGCCGGTCTTGGCGTACACCTTGCCGGTCAGCCAGGAGCCGGAGGTGCTCACCGTGTCCTTCACCGAGGGCGAGGGGACCTGGAAGAGGACCTTGGCCGCCGTGTTCGCCGGCACCTTCTCCTTGCCGCCGGTCGAACCGCCGGAACCCTTGTCCTGACCGCCGCCGTTGCCGCCGCCGGAGGAGGCGGTGCCCTGCTTGGTGCCGCCGTCACCGGAGCCCGCGTACCAGATGCCGCCGCCCACGATCAGCGCGATGACGACGACCGCCGCGATGACGATGTACAGCGCGGTGTTGTTCCGGCCGCCGCCACCGCCCTGCTGCCGCATCGGCATGGTCGGGGGCTGGCCCGGATAGCCGTAGCCCGGCTGCCCGGACTGCTGCATCGGCTGGGTGGGCATGGCGTACGGGTTCTGCTGCGGCGCCCCGTAGGGGGCGGGGGGCTGCTGGCCGTACGGGTTCGGGGGCGCGGCGGGGTAGCCGTAGCCGGCCGGCGGGGGCGCCTGCTGGGGGTAGCCGTAGCCGGGCGCCGGCTGCGGGGGGCCGGGCGGCGGGGTCTGCTGGGGCGGCTGCGGGGGCTGCCCGCCCGGGCCGTCCTGCGGGGGCGGCGGGGTCGGGGCGCCCTGCGGGGGCGGCGGGGCCGCGGGGGGCTGCTTGTCCAGCGAGGGCGAGGGGGTGGACGGCGCCGGCTGCGACGGGGGCGGCGGGCCGAAACCCCCCTGCTGCGGGGGCTGGTTCGGCGGGGGCGGGGGCGGCTGGGTCATGGCTCGGGTACCTCGGTGACACTCGGAAGGCCGGACGGCGGACGGATCGGGCGGAGAGCGGGGAAGCGGGCCGGGCTCAGTTGCCGAAGGCCATGATCAGCTTCTCCTTCGACTCGTCGTTTCCGTTCAGCCGGCCGGCCGAGATGATGAAGCGCCCGTCGGCCCAGTCGACGACGCCGTTGTAGAAGGTGTCCTCGATCTCCGCGGTGCCCTGCGGGTTCTGGAGCAGCTTCGTGGGGGTGTGGGCGGAGCCGGCGGTCGGGATCGAGACGACCTGGCCGCCCGCGTCGTACGACGGCTGCACATACGCGATGAGCTTGCCGCCCTCGACCTTCATCGGGGCCATCGGCTCGTCCGCCGGGGACTTGACCCGCCACTTCGCGGTGCCGGTGGAGAGGCTGATCGCGACGATCTCGTTGGCGCTGGAGGTCGCGGACGTGGGCAGGTAGAGCGTGTCGGCGTCGGCCGCGACGCCCTGGCAGCCCTGGAGGTCGCGCTCCAGGATCGCCCAGCCGCAGCTCGGGGAGAACTTCTCGTCGACCTTGACCTGGGAGCGGAACTTGCCGGTCGAGGTGAAGGTGGAGATGTTCCACGTCTTCTTGTCCTGGTTGGTCAGATAGACCACGAGCGGGTTCATCGAGTACACCCGGCTGACCTGCCAGCCCTTCTTGAGGGACTGGGTCCACTTCACCTTGCCGGTGGCCGGGTCGAGTTCCCGCAGCTCGTCGTGCTCGGTGCTGGTCGAGGCCGCGCAGGACGCCACCTGGACGAGCCGGCCGGCGCCGCCCGCGTACCCGGCGGGGAAGCAGGCGTTGCCGTAGCGCTTCTTGTCGTACAGCTTCTTGCCGCTGTCGATGTCGTAGGCGGTGCCCGACTCGGAGCGGCCCACCATCAACGTGCTGCCCGCCACGCTGAGTTCGACGTTGAGCGCGCTGTCGAACAGCCCGCCGTCGGCGACCTGGGCGCTCCAGCCCTTCTTGCCGGTGGCGAGGTCGAGCTGGGTGAGCTGGTTGCACTTGGCGTTGTCGCCGGCGCCGTTCATGTACGCCACGACGACCTTGCCGTCGTCCGACTTCTGCGGGGTCACCGCGCAGATCTTCTGCGGGAAGGCGAGGGGCCCCCAGGGGGAGGAGCCGTTGCCGGTGTCGTACGCGAAGACCTGCTTGTACGCCGCCTTCACCACGGTGTTCCCGGCGATCCACATGCCCGGGGCGTCGGCGCCCGCGCCGGGGGCGTCCGGTGCCGACTTGTACCAGAGCACCTTCGCCTCGCCGGACGCGCGGCCCTTGTTGAGGTCCTCGGGGTCGTCGCCGCCGGTGGCCGGCGAGGAGGCCGAGGGGGCGCCGGACGAGGTCGGCGCGCCGCTGCCGCTCTGCTCGGCCACGGGCTTCTTCTTGCCGTCGCCGCCGCTGGTCACGGCGTAGACGGTGCCGGCTATGACGAGCAGCGCGGCCGCCGCGGCGCCCACGATCAGCACCGTCTTCTTCTTGCCGCCGCCGCCCTGGGGCGGGAAGGGGCCGCCGGGGGCGGTGCCCGGGGCGCCGGGGTACGGCGGCTGCGGCGGGAAGCCGTAACCGGGCTGGGGCTGCTGCCCGTAGGGGCCCGGCTGCTGGGGCTGCTGCGGGTAGCCGTAGGGGCCGGGGGTTCCGGGGGCGGCGGGGGCGGCGGGGGCACCGTAGGGGCCGGGGGCCGCGGGGGTTCCGTAGGGGCCGGGGGTGCCGGGTGCCGTGGGGGCGCCGTAGGGGCCGGGCTGCTGCGGGTAGCCGTAGCCGGGCGCCGGCTGCTGCGGGGGCTGGGGCGGCTGCCCCGGCTGCGGCGGCGGGCCGGGCTGGGCCTGGGGCGCGGGCGGGACCGGGGCCGCGGGCGGCTTGGAGAGAACCGTCGGCGGCGGGGCGGCCGGGGTCGCGGGTGCGGCGGGCGGCTGGGCCGGGACCGGAGGCTGGTTCCCCGGGCTCTCCGGACTCCCAGGACTTCCCGGGCTCCCAGGACCTCCAGAACTTTCCGGATTCCTCGGGTCCCGGGGGTCCCTGGGATCTCTCGGATCCTGCGGTGCTCCGAAGCCGCCGCTGGGCGACTGGTCGGGCGGCTGAGTCATCAGCGCTCTTCCCCCTCGTTCACTGATTTTTAGCCACGCCCTGAGGTTCTTGACGGACCCAAGGTCGTTGTGGAGACAGTTTTCAGACGGCTCTTTCTATCACCCGGTACGGACAGCACAACGGGCCGGATCCGCCCTGTTCCCAAGGGAGAACCGGCCCGTGATGCCTCCGTTACGCGTCTTCACGCCCCCTTCACCCGGCGCACGCGCTCCCCGGTGCGCGCCGGGGAGCGGCCGTCCGCCGCACTGGCTGATTCGCGGCGGCGAAGTGCTACGCGTCCTCGGCCAGTTCCAGCCAGCGCAGCTCCAGTTCCTCGCGCTCGCCGGCCAGCGACCTCAGCTGGGCGTCCAGTTCGGCCACCTTCGCGAAGTCCGTCGCGTTGTCCGCGATCCGGGCGTGCAGCTTGGTCTCCTTCTCGGAGACCTTGTCCAACTGCCGCTCGATCTTCTGGAGTTCCTTCTTGGCGGCGCGCTGGTCGGCGGCGCTCTTCTCCTGCGTGGCCGGCTTCGGCGCCGCGGCGGCGTTGCGCTCGGCGACCGCCTCCTCCATGCGCTGCCGCCGCTCCAGGTACTCGTCGATACCGCGCGGCAGCATCCGCAGGGCGCCGTCGCCGAGCAGGGCGAACACCCGGTCCGTGGTGCGCTCCACGAAGAACCGGTCGTGGGAGATGACGATCATCGAGCCGGGCCAGCCGTCGAGGACGTCCTCCAGCTGGGTGAGGGTCTCGATGTCGAGGTCGTTGGTGGGCTCGTCCAGGAAGAGGACGTTGGGCTCGTCCATCAGCAGCCGCAGCAGCTGGAGGCGGCGGCGCTCACCGCCGGAGAGGTCGCCGACCGGCGTCCACTGCTTCTCCTTGGTGAACCCGAAGGTCTCGCAGAGCTGGCCCGCGGTCATCTCGCGGCCCTTGCCGAGGTCGACGCGCTCGCGCACCTGCTGCACGGCCTCCAGGACCCGGCAGGCGGGGTCGAGTTCGGCGACCTCCTGGGAGAGGTAGGCGAGCTTGACCGTCCGGCCGACGGCGACCCGGCCGCCGGCCGGCTGCGCCTCGCCCTCGGTGCGGGCGACCTCGGCCATCGCGCGCAGCAGCGAGGTCTTGCCGGCGCCGTTCACGCCGACCAGGCCGATCCGGTCGCCGGGGCCGAGCTGCCAGGTGACGTGCTTGAGCAGCACCTTGGGGCCGGCCTGGACGGTGACGTCCTCCAGGTCGAAGACCGTCTTGCCGAGCCGGGAGGAGGCGAACTTCATCAGCTCGCTGCTGTCGCGGGGCGGCGGCACGTCCGCGATCAGCTCGTTGGCGGCCTCCACCCGGAAGCGGGGCTTGGAGGTGCGGGCGGGCGCGCCGCGGCGCAGCCAGGCCAGCTCCTTGCGGATCAGGTTCTGCCGCTTGGCCTCTTCGGTGGCGGCGATGCGCTCGCGCTCGGCACGGGCGAAGACGTAGTCGGAGTAGCCGCCCTCGTACTCGTACACGTCGCCGCGCTGGACGTCCCACATGCGGGTGCAGACCTGGTCGAGGAACCAGCGGTCGTGGGTCACGCAGACGAGCGCCGAGCGGCGGTTCTGGAGGTGCAGGGCGAGCCAGGAGATGCCCTCGACGTCGAGGTGGTTGGTGGGCTCGTCCAGGACGAGCAGGTCCTGGTCCTCGATCAGCAGCTTGGCCAGCGCGATGCGGCGCCGCTCACCGCCGGACAGCGGGCCGATGACCGTGTCGAGCCCCTTGGGGAAGCCCGGCAGGTCCAGGCCGCCGAACAGGCCGGTCAGTACGTCCCTGACCTTGGCGTTGCCCGCCCACTCGTGGTCGGCCATGTCGCCGATCACCTCGTGGCGGACGGTGGCGGCGGGGTCGAGCGAGTCGTGCTGGGTGAGCACGCCGAGGCGCAGCCCCCCGAGGTGGGTGACCCGGCCGGTGTCGGCGTCCTCCAGCTTGGCGAGCATCCGGATCAGGGTGGTCTTCCCGTCACCGTTGCGGCCGACGACCCCGATCCTGTCCCCTTCCGACACACCGAGCGAGACGCCGTCCAGCAGGGCACGGGTGCCGTACACCTTGCTGACGTTCTCGACATTGACCAGGTTGACGGCCATTTCACTCCTGCTCGCGGGGCGGTATCGACATGCGGCTCCGCCGCGTGGGTCAGCCTTCTAGCGTAGGGCCTCGGGGGCGGGGGGTGACGCGCGAGGGGATGGTCACTCTTTGTGATGACGTGATCGGGAATTGGCCGCTATCCCCAAGGGCGGGCGGCAAGATCCCGTTCATGGGAGAAACCAGGACCGCTGAGTCCGCAGGGCACCCGGTCCACTGGCCGGTGCCGCCGCACGATGGCTACACCGTGGACGACTTGTTCACACTGCCTGATCTCCCGCCACACACCGAGATGATCGACGGGATCCTGGTTCTCGTGAGTCCGCAGCGCTACTTTCGCGTCGCAGTCATCGACCTGCTGGTCAGCGGCCTGCGCCGCACGCTGCCGTCCGACATGAGGGTCGCGCGGGAGATGACCGTCGTGCTCGACAAGCACAACGGCCCGGAGCCGGATATCTGCGTCGTCCGTGGCGAAGCCCTCACCGACCGGCGCCAGACTCGCTTCGAGGCGGCCGACGTGCTGCTCGTCGTCGAAGTCGTCTCACCCGACTCCGAGGCCCGCGACCGTGACACCAAGCCGCGCAAGTACGCCGCGGCAGGTATCCCCCACTTCTGGCTGGTCGACATGGCGGGCGAGGACGACCACCCCGTCGTCCAAGTCTACGAACTCGGCAAGGCCACCGGCACGTACGCCCTGACCGGCATCTACCACGACCACGTCAAGATCACCGTCCCCTACGACATCGACATCGACCTGACCGAGATCGACGCCCTCTGAGGCCCTAGAGAACCGTCGCCCCCGCCACCGGCCCCGCCGCCACCCGCACCGCGCGGCAGGTGCCGGAGGCGGTGAGGGCCCCCGCGACCTTCTCGGCCGTGGCGGCGTCCCGGGTGAGGAAGGCCGTCGTGGGGCCCGAGCCCGAGACGAGCGAGGCGAGGGCGCCCGCGGCGCGGCCCGCCGCCAGGGTGGCCGCCAGCTGCGGGAAGAGGGACAGCGCGGGCGGCTGGAGGTGGTTGACGACGGCCGCGGCCAGCGCGTCGGCGTCGCCCTTGGCCAGCGCGTCCAGCAGATCCTGCGAGGCCACCGGCTCCGGGATCTCCCGGCCTTCGGCCAGCCGGTCGAACTCGCGGAAGACCGCCGGCGTGGACAGCCCGCGCTCGGCCATCGCGAACACCCAGTGGAACGTACCGCCGACATCGAGGGCGGTCAGCCGCTCACCGCGGCCGACGCCCAGCGCGGCCCCGCCGACCAGACTGAACGGCACATCACTGCCCAACTCGGCGCAGATCGCGAGGAGTTCGGCCCGGGACGCACCCGTGCCCCACAGCCTGTCGCAGGCCAGCAGCGCACCCGCGCCGTCCGCGCTGCCGCCCGCCATGCCGCCCGCGACGGGGATGTCCTTGTCGATGTGGAGGTGCACGTTCGGCTCGATGCCCCGGCGCGCGGCGAGCGCGAGGGCGGCGCGGGCGGCGAGGTTGGTGCGGTCCAGGGGGACCTGGGCGGCGTCCGGGCCCGCGCAGGTGACGCGGAGTTCGTCGGCGGGGGTGACCGTGACCTCGTCGTACAGGCCGACGGCGAGGAAGACGTTGGCGAGGTCGTGGAACCCGTCGGGGCGGGCCGCGCCCACCGCGAGCTGGACGTTGACCTTGGCGGGGACGCGGACCGTGACGCTCACTGCGCTCCTTGGGCTGTGCGGACGGCCGGCGTCAGGCGCCGGTCTGGGCGTGCTCGGCGATACGGGCGAACTCCTCGACCGTCAGCGACTCGCCGCGGGCCTGCGGGGAGATCCCGGCGGCGACGAGGGCGGCCTCGGCGGCGGCCGCGGAACCGGCCCACCCGGCGAGCGCGGCCCGCAGGGTCTTGCGGCGCTGCGCGAAGGCCGCGTCGACCACCGCGAACACCTGCCGCTTCGTGGCCGTCGTCGCGATCGGCTCGGTGCGCCGGACCAGGGAGACGAGCCCGCTGTCGACGTTCGGCGCGGGCCAGAAGACATTGCGGCCGATGGCGCCGGCCCGCTTGACCTCGGCGTACCAGTTGGCCTTCACGGACGGGACGCCGTACACCTTCGAACCGGGCGCGGCGGCGAGGCGGTCGGCGACCTCGGACTGCACCATCACCAGGGTGCGCTCGATGCTCGGGAAGGTGTCGAGCATGTGCAGCAGCACGGGGACGGCGACGTTGTACGGCAGGTTCGCGACGAGCGCGGTCGGGGCGGGGCCCGGCAGCTCGGCGACGTGCATCGCGTCGGAGTGGACCAGCGCGAAGCGGTCGGCGCGGGCGGGCATGCGGGCGGCGACGGTCGCGGGGAGCGCGGCGGCGAGGACGTCGTCGATCTCCACGGCGGTGACCCGGTCGGCGGCCTCCAGCAGCGCGAGGGTGAGCGAGCCGAGCCCGGGTCCGACCTCCACGACGGTGTCGTCGGGGCGGACCTCGGCGGTGCGGACGATACGGCGGACCGTGTTCGCGTCGATCACGAAGTTCTGGCCGCGCTGCTTGGTGGGGCGGACACCGAGCGCGGCCGCGAGCTCGCGGATGTCGGCGGGGCCGAGGAGGGAATCGGGGGCGGGGCTACTCACGGGACAAGGGTACGGGGCGCCGGGGGCGGCCCTGACAAACGCCCCTGCGCGGCAGCGCCCCGGACCGGGCGCGGGAAACGGCGCGACCGGCCACGACGCGCCCGCACCCGGGATCCCGCAGGTCTGCCCCGCGCCTACCCGTGCAACCGCTCCCCGCAATGCGGCCAGGGGCTCTCCCCCCGTCGCGCGTACAGCTTCTTCGCCCGGTACGTCTGTTCCGACTCCGACGCGTCCTGGGGCAGCCCCGTGCCCCCGAGCGTGTGCCACGTATGCGCGTCGAACTGGTACAGACCCCCGTACGTCCCCGAGGCGTCCACCGCGTGCGGATCACCGCCGGACTCGCACTCCGCGAGCCCCTGCCAGTTCAGCGCGTCGGCCCCCGCGACCGAGCGCGGCGCCGCCTTCGTGCCGACCTTCACCACCTGCCGCCGCGGCCGCCGCACCACCTCCGCCCCCTCCCGGCGCGGCTCCTGGCGCACCCCGTTGACCGTGCGCAGCAGATACGTGATCCGCCGCAGTCCGGGGCGCCCGGGGCTGGCGACGACCTCGGTGCCCTTGAGCAGCGTGGGGTCGTACGTCCGCTCGGTGTGGAACGGGATCTCCTCCTCGCGGACCTCCCGCCCCCCGGTCACCCGCATCACGGTGACGGTCTGCCCGTCGCGCGGGAAGCTGTCGGCGGGGACGGAGAGCGTGTCGTCGGCGCCCAGGGTGACCCCGGCCTCCTCCACGGCCTCCCCGACCGTCGCCGCGTTGGTGCGGATGGTGCGGGCCCGCCCGTCGGCCATGACCGTGACCGTCCGCTCGGTGCGCACATCGAGCGCGAGCCCGGCGCGGCCGATGCTCTGGGAGCGCGATGCCGACAGATACGCGCCCTCGGCGCGCACCCCCAGTTCCCTGAGCGCCCCGTCCACGGTCTGCGCCGTCGTCCACACCTGGTGCCGTCGGCCGTCCAGGGTGAGCCGCACGGGGCGGCCGTAGCGCACCGCGATCGCGTCGCCGCCGGCCAGCGGTGTGTCGGGGGCGGGCGCGACCAGGTCGTGCTCGCCCACCCGCACGCCCTCCTCGGCGAGCAGCGCGTCCACGTCGTCGGCGAAGGTGTGCAGCGCCCGCGGCCGGCCGTCGACGTCGAGCCGGATCGCCCGGTCCTGCGCGACGAACGCGGTGGTGCCGCCGGCCAGGAAGGCCACCACCAGGGCCTGGGGCAGCAGCCGGCGCAGCACGGAGTCCGGCCGCTCGGCCGCCCGCGCCCCGCGCCGGCGCGCACGCCTGCCACCGCGCCGTTCCGGCGACGCGCCCGTCTCCAACCGCCGTTTACCGCTCACGCCGACACGCTCCACAGGGGCCGAAAGGTCCGGATCGGGGGCAGAACCTAGCCGAGCCCCGGTCACTCTCCAAAGCGACGCGGCTGCGAAACGTGACGAAAGAGTGACTACGCGGGGTAGTCGAAGGCGCGGGCCGTGTTCGCGTTCAGGGCCGTCGCCAGCGCGTCTTCGTCGATCCCGCGCACGGCGGCCATGGCGCGCACGGTGACCGGAACGAGGTACGGCGCGTTGGGCCGTCCGCGGTACGGCGCCGGGGTGAGGAAGGGCGCGTCGGTCTCCACGAGGACCAGTTCCAGCGGGGCGACGGCGAGGGCGTCGCGCAGATTCTGGGCGTTCTTGAAGGTGACGTTGCCCGCGAAGGACATGAAATAGCCCTCGCGGGCGCAGATCCGCGCCATCTCGGCGTCGCCGGAGTAGCAGTGGAAGACGGTGCGCTCGGGGGCGCCCTCCTCCTTGAGCACGCGCAGCACGTCGGCGTGGGCCTCGCGGTCGTGGATGACGAGCGCCTTGCCGTACCGCTTGGCGATCTCGATGTGCGCGCGGAAGGACCGCTCCTGGGCGTCCTTGCCCTCGGGGCCCGTGCGGAAGTGGTCG
Source organism: Streptomyces sp. WP-1 (assembly GCF_030450125.1). Lineage (NCBI taxonomy): Bacteria > Bacillati > Actinomycetota > Actinomycetes > Kitasatosporales > Streptomycetaceae > Streptomyces > Streptomyces sp. WP-1. Next base: position 4,674,104 of record NZ_CP123923.1, on the reverse strand, counting down.
AGGCCGGTCTCGCCGACGCCCTTGACGTGGGGCAGCGCGGCGAGCCGGTCGATCTCGGCGAGCGCCTCGTCCAGCGCGGCCTGCCCGCCCGGCTCCCTGGCCTCCTTGCGGGACCATCCCGCCCGTCGCCCACCACCACCCTTGTCCGAGTCGCTGCGCGACGCCCCTTCCATCGGGTCGCCGTGGACGATCCGCGGCGCCTCGTTCGGGTGCAGGGCGACGGCCGCGTGCACGTTCTCGTACGTCCGCGCGGTCTCGGCCGCCCACCGGGAGCCGTCGAGGTCGCAGCCGACCTGGACGATCCTGGTGACGCCGACCGACGCGGCCTTCGCCAGGCCCTCCTCGACGGTGCCGGACTGCATGTCGAGGTGGGTGTGGGAATCGGCGACGGGCACCCGCAGGGGTGCGGGCAGCGGCGGCGCCGCGTTCTTGTCGCCCGGGGAGCCGTTCTGGCCGGCGTTCGAAGGCATGTCCCGATCCTACGAAAGGGACACGGACCCGGGCTCCGGCGCCCGGGGCCGGGCGGCGGTCAGCTCGCCTTGCGCTGGAAGGGGTGCAGCAGGTCCGACAGGTGCCAGTGGTGCTGCGTCGCGGCCGCGGCGCCCGGCACCGGCGGCACCTCCACCGGACCGGCGAGCGGCGCACCGCGCCGGCCCGCGTTCGCGTCCCGGACCGACGACACCTGTCCGGCGCGCATGATCCGCAGCACGTGGCCGTCGCAGTTCTGGCAGCTGGGGCTGCGCAGCGGCGACGGCACGACCTGCCCGTCGGCCACGTACCGCACGTACTGCTGCCCGTCGGCGTCCGCGTGGTGCTCTATCTCGTACGACTGCTCCCAGCCGTGCCCGCAGCGCATGCAGGCGAATGAATACGACTCGTGAACAACGGCTGTGGCCGTACCGCGGAGGCCGGTCTGCCCTGCGATCTCACTCATGCCAGCTCCTCGTTTCCGCTGGACGAGCACCCCTGAGCGGGGTCCCTTCGACCAGTGGACGCCTTCGCCGACGCGAATGCAGCAGGGCTGTCGAGTGTTGGAGCCGATTTGAGTCTTCCTTGCCGAAAAGCCCCCGCGGACCGCCTGTGCGCTTTGCCAACGGCGACAGCCTTTTGCCGCCCATTGGCCGAGTCGCTCATCCGAGAAGATCCCTGCTCAGAGGGCAGTTTTTACTCAAGCCCCCCGCCTGAGCAGACCCCTCACTGATCGGCTCGCTTCGCGGCGACAACGGCGTCGAACACGACCCTCTTGGGCAACCCCGCCTCCACCGCCACCGCCGCGATCGCCTCCTTGCGCCGCTCCCCGGCCTCCTCGCGCACCCGCACCCGGCGCACCAGTTCCGCCGCGTCCAGCTCCTCCGGGCCGGTCTCGGGCGCGCCCTCGACCACGACCGTGATCTCGCCGCGCACCCCCTGCGCGGCCCAGTCCGCCAGCTCGGCCAGCGGACCCCGGCGCACCTCCTCGTACGTCTTCGTCAGCTCCCGGCAGACCGCGGCCCGCCGCTCGGCGCCGAAGACCTCGGCCATCGCGGCGAGGGTGTCGTCGAGGCGGTGCGGGGCCTCGAAGTAGACCAGCGTGCGCCGCTCGCCCGCGACCTCGCGCAGCCGGGAGAGCCGTTCGCCCGCCTTGCGCGGCAGGAAGCCCTCGAAGCAGAACCGGTCCACGGGCAGCCCGGACAGGGCGAGCGCGGTGAGCACGGCGGACGGGCCGGGCACGGCGGTGACCCGGATGTCCTTCTCGACGGCCGCCGCGACCAGCCGGTACCCGGGGTCGGACACCGACGGCATGCCCGCGTCCGTGACGAGCAGCACCCGCGCCCCGCCGGTCAGCTCCTCGACCAGCTCGGGCGTGCGCGCCGACTCGTTGCCCTCGAAGTACGACAGCACCCGGCCGCCCGGTGTGACGCCGAGCGCCTGGGTGAGCCGGCGCAGCCGCCGGGTGTCCTCGGCGGCGATGACGTCCGCGGTCTCCAGCTCCTTCACCAGCCGGGGCGGCGCGTCCGCGATGTCGCCGATGGGGGTACCTGCGAGGACAAGGGTTCCAGTCACGCCCCCATCCTCGCAGGGGTCCGCGAGCCGGAGGAAAACGACCGCTTCGCGGCCCGCGCCGCGCATGCACGGGACTCGCACAGCACCGTTCCCTACGATGGCGCGGTGACCAGTACCGCGTCCTCCATGGATCTGAGGCAGGGCCAGGCGCCGCACGACCGGCGGCCGCCGTGGCAGCAGCGGCTGCGCCGGTTCGGGTACGCGCCGGCGAAGGACACGCCCGAGGGCGATGTCCGGGACCGGCTGGTGCCGCCGTACACGCAGCCCGGTCCCCGGCTGTGGCGGGCGCTCGGCGCCCCGCCCGTCCTGGCCGACCGGATCACCCGCTGGTCGGGCTGGGCGGGGCCGCTGCTGGTGACGCTGGTCGCGGGCCTGCTGCGGTTCTGGAACCTGGGCAGCCCGCGGGCGGTGATATTCGACGAGACGTACTACGCCAAGGACGCGTGGGCGCTGGTCCACCGCGGCTTCGAGGTCAACTGGGACAAGAACGCCAACGACCTGGTCCTCCAGACGCACGGGCATCTCGCGATCCCGGCGGACGCGGCGTACGTGGTGCATCCGCCGGTCGGGAAGTACGTGATCGGGCTCGGCGAGCTGATGTTCGGGTTCAACCCGTTCGGCTGGCGGTTCATGACCGCGCTGCTGGGCACGCTGAGCGTGCTGATGATCTGCCGGATCGGGCGCCGGATGTTCCGCTCGACGTTCCTGGGCTGCCTGGCGGGCGCGCTGCTCGCGGTGGACGGGCTGCACTTCGTGATGAGCCGCACCTCGCTGCTCGACGGCGTGCTGATGTTCTTCGTGGTGGCCGCGTTCGGCTGTCTGCTCATCGACCGGGACCGGTCACGGGCGAGACTGGCCGCCGCCCTGCCCGTCGGACCGGACGGCCTGGTCCGCCCGGACGCGGCGGTCGCGGACTCCGTCCGGCTCGGCCTGCGCCCCTGGCGCTGGGCGGCCGGGCTGATGCTGGGCCTGGCCATCGGCACCAAGTGGAACGGCCTGTACATCCTGATGGCGTTCTGTGTGATGGCGGTGCTGTGGGACGTGGGCGCCCGCAGGGTGGCCGGCGCCCGCCGTCCGCGCCTGGCGGTCCTGAAGCACGACCTCGGCATCACCTTCCTGGCGACGGTCCCGGTCTCCGTCGCCGTCTACCTGCTGTCCTGGCTGGGCTGGATCCTCTCCCCCACGGACGGCACCGGCGGCTACTTCCGCAACTGGGCGCTCACCGACGGCCGGGGCGGAACCTGGTCCTTCCTGCCGGACTGGCTGCGCAGCCTGTGGCACTACGAGCACGAGGTGTACGAGTTCCATCTGCACCTGGACTCCCCGCACACCTACCAGTCCAACCCGTGGAGCTGGCTGGTGCTGGGCCGCCCGGTGTCGTACTTCTACGAGTCCCCCTCCCCCGGCACCGGCGGCTGCCCGGCGGACGCGGGCCAGAAGTGCGCCCGCGAGGTGCTGGCCCTCGGCACCCCGCTGCTGTGGTGGGCGGCCTGCTTCGCGATCGTGTACGTCCTGTGGCGCTGGGCGTTCCGCCGCGACTGGCGGGCCGGCGCCATCGCCTGCGCGATCGCGGCGGGCTATCTGCCGTGGTTCCTGTACCAGGAGCGGACGATCTTCTTCTTCTACGCGGTCGTCTTCGTGCCGTTCCTGTGCCTGGCGGTGGCCATGATGATCGGCGCGATCATCGGCCCACCGGGCTCCGGCGACACCCGCCGCGTGATCGGCGCCACCTCGGCGGGCGTCCTGGTCCTGCTGATCGCCTGGAACTTCATCTACTTCTGGCCCCTGTTCACCGGCACGGCGATCCCGATCGACAGCTGGCGGGCGCGGATGTGGCTGGACACCTGGGTGTAGCTGGGCAGGGTCGGCGCGTCGGGCTGGTGGAGCCGTTGGACGGCACGCCGGTGTGGGAGGTGCCCAGGGCCCGGGTGGCGCGGGTCGGGCGGCGGGCCCGGTTCCGGCTGGTGGCCCGTTTCCGGGTGCACTACGCCGACGGTTCCTGGTTCGCCTTCCGCACCATGCGCCGCCGGAACATCGAACGGTTCCGCTCGCTGCTCGGCTGAACTGCCCTCCGCGCGGGTCCGATTGTCGCAACCGCGCTACGAAATGACCGGGGACGTCACCCGCCCCGCTCAGGACTTTAGGGTGAGTGCCGTCGTTGGGGAGTCGAGGGGCCGCGGGGGACCCTGGGCAAGGGTGGAGGAACAGAGGCTGTGGGGAAGAGAAGACGGGCCGCCGGACGGCGCACGGCCCCGCCCGGCGTGATAGGCGGAGTCGTCGCCCTGGTCGCCTGCGGCGCCGGACTCACCGCCTACGCGCTGTACGACGGCGGTTCGGCGGCCGGCGAGACGAGCGCCACCGCGCACCACCGGCAGGTGAAGACCGGCCCCCTCAGCGCGGCCGAGGTGCACACCGCGGCCACCGCCTTCCTCACCTCCTGGCAGCACGGCCGGGTCGCCGACGCGGCGGCCGCGACCGACGACGCCCCGGCCGCCACCGCCCTGCTCACCGGCTACGGCGAGGACGCCCACCTCATGGGCGTCACGCTCACCCCGGGCACCGCCACGGGCGCCGAGGTGCCCTTCTCCGTCAAGGCGACGCTGGCGTACAAGGGCGTCTCCAGGCCGCTGGCGTACGGCAGTTCGCTCACCGTCGTACGGCGGGCGAGCGACGGCAAGCCCCTGGTCGGCTGGCACGCCTCCGTCGTACAGCCGGATCTGCGCGACGGTGACACGCTCGTCACCGGCCATGCCGGCACCCCGCCCGTCAAGGCCCTGGACCGCGACGGCGGGGAGCTGACGGCCGCCAAGTACCCCTCCCTCGCCACCGTGCTGGACGGGCTGCGGGAGAAGTACGGCAAGAAGGCGGGCGGCACGGCGGGCGTGGAGCTGCGCGTGGTGCGCGGCAAGGCGTCGCAGAAGGCGAAGCTGTCCGACAAGACGCTGGTGACCCTGAGCCAGGGCACCCCGGGCACGGTGAGGACCACCCTGAGTCCGGCCCTCCAGGCGGAGGCCGAGGCGCAGGTCGGCAAGCGGGCGCACGCCTCCGTGGTCGTCCTGCGGCCGTCCACCGGCGAGATCCTCGCGGTCGCCAACAGCGAGCACGGCTTCAACGTCGGCTTCCAGGGCTCGCTGGCGCCCGGCTCCACGATGAAGATCGTGACCTCGACCATGCTGTTCGAGAAGAAGCTGATCACCCCGGACGCCTCGCACCCCTGCCCCAAGACGTACAAGCTCGCGGGCTGGACGTTCCACAACGACGACGACTCCGAGATCAAGAAGGGCACCTTCAAGACCGCCTTCGGCGCCTCCTGCAACAACGCCTTCATCGACTTCGCGCCCAAGCTGTCGAACAGCGATCTGACCGAGGAGGCCCAGCAGGTCTACGGCCTCGGCCTGGACGACTGGGCCATCGGCGTGCCCTCCTTCGACGGCTCCGTCCCGGTGCAGAGCGGCGCGCAGATGGGCGCCTCGCTGATCGGGCAGGGCGGGGTGCGCATGAACCCGCTGAACATGGCCTCCGTCGCGGCCACCGTGCAGTCGGGCCGCTTCCGCCAGCCCTACCTGGTCTCCCCCGAGGTGGACCACCGCACCCTGGCGACGGCCGCGCGCACCATGTCCGCCAGGACGCGGTCCCAGCTCAAGGAGGTCATGAAGTTCACGGCCGACTACGGCACCGCCGCCAAGGCGATGGCCGGCCTCGGCCCGGACTACGGAGCGAAGACCGGATCGGCCGAGGTCGACGGGCAGAAGAAGCCGAACGGCTGGTTCACCGCCTACCGGGGCGACCTGGTGGCCGCGGGCGTGGTGCAGGCCGGCGGGCACGGCGGCGACACGGCGGGCCCGATCGTGGCGGACCTGCTCAGGAAGGGCGGCTGACGGAGCGGCCGACCGGACCGGTCAGCTGTGCACGGGCACGGCCGTGTAGGTCCGGCGCAGGAAGCGGATCAGCGCCTTGGAGTCGAACTGGAGCACATCGACCCCGTGGTCGGAGTGGAACTCCACGACCGCCTGGACCCGGCCGCACGGCCACACCCGTACGGAGCCGCTCTCGGCCGGCGCCCGCAGCCCGCGCTCCAGCAGGGACCGGGAGAAGGTCCACTCATGGGCGCCGGGCAGATCGATCCGGACCGAGCGCGGATCGCCCTCGGGGTCGTACCGCAGCCGGACCGGGACGGCGCCCGGGTCCTCGTCATCCGTGACGACATGGGCGCGCGCGTACTGCTCGATCACAGACATGGGAACGCCCTTTCACACTGAGTGACCCCTATGAAAGCCACTTCATCCGCTTTCAACCGTTTCCCCTCCAATGTCGCACATTTCACCCGGACCGCTCCCGGAGCGGGAGGCGAGTACCCAGTACTTGCAAAGGGTTCGCAACAGGCGTCTAAAATCGAACGGTGCATGTACCTGACGGATTCATCGACGCCCCCACCTCCGCCGTCACCGGAGTGGTCGCCGCCGGCGCCCTCGCGGTGAGCCTGCGCGGTGCCCGACGGGAACTGGACGAGAAGACCGCGCCGCTGGCCGGTCTCGTGGCCGCGTTCATCTTCGCCGTGCAGATGCTGAACTTCCCGGTCGCGGCCGGCACCAGCGGCCATCTGCTGGGCGGGGCGCTGGCCGCGATACTCGTCGGTCCCTACACCGGTGTGCTCTGTGTGTCCGTGGTGCTGCTGATGCAGGGCGTGCTGTTCGCGGACGGCGGCCTGACCGCGCTCGGCGTCAACATCACGGACATGGCGCTGGTCACCACCGTGGTGTCGTACGCCGTCTTCCGGGGCCTGCTCGCCGTGCTGCCCCGGGGGCGCCGCTCGGTGACCGTGGCCTCCTTCGTCGCCGCGCTCGTCTCGGTGCCGGCCGCGGCCTGCGCCTTCACCCTGATCTACGCGGCCGGCGGCACCACCGACGTCTCGATCGGCAAGGTCGCCACCGCGATGATCGGCGTCCATGTGCTGATCGGTGTCGGCGAGGCGGTCATCACCGCGCTGACGGTCGGCGCCGTGATCGCCGTGCGCCCGGACCTGGTGCACGGCGCGCGCGGGCTGCGGCAGCGGCTCCGGCTGCGGGTGGACGGCGAGCTGGTGGACGCGCCCGCCTCGCCCGTCACCCCCGCGACGGCGCCCGCCTCGCGGCGCAAGGTGTGGGTGACCGGCCTCGTCGCCTCCCTCGTCCTCGCCGGCTTCGTCAGTTTCTACGCCTCCGCGAACCCCGACGGCCTGGAGAAGGTCGCGCACGACAAGGGGATCGACACCAAGGCGAAGGAGCACGCCTCGGCCGGTTCCCCGCTGGCCGACTACGGCGTCAAGGACGTCTCCGACGCGCGCCTGTCCGGCGGGCTCGCGGGCGTGATCGGGGTCGGGGTCACGGTCGTCGCGGGCAGCGCGGTGTTCTGGGCGGTGCGCAGGCGCCGCGACACGGACGTCTCGCCCGTCGGCCACGGCCTCTGACATGGGTGCGGGCCACGCCCATCGCCTCTACCGGCACGCGGACTCGCCCGTGCACACGCTCCCGCCGCACACCAAGCTCGCGGCCGCCTTCCTCTTCGTGCTGGTCGTGGTCTCGACCCCGCGCGAGGCGGTGTGGGCGTTCGCGGTGTACGCCGTACTGCTCGCGGCCGTGGCGCGCGGCGCCCGGGTGCCCGCCGGGTTCCTGCTGCGGCGGCTGCTGATCGAGGTGCCCTTCGTGGCGTTCGCGGTGCTGATGCCGTTCGTCGCGGAGGGCGCGCGGGTGCACGTCCTCGGCCTCTCGCTGAGCGTCGACGGGCTGTGGGGCGCCTGGAACGTGCTCGCCAAGGGCACCCTCGGCGTCGCCGCCTCCGTGCTCCTCGCGGCCACCACCGAACTGCGCCAACTCCTGCTGGGGCTCGAACGGCTGAAGCTGCCGCCGCTGCTGGTGCAGATCGCCTCCTTCATGATCCGCTACGGCGACGTCATCACCGACGAGATGCGCCGGATGCGGATCGCCCGCGCCTCCCGGGGCTTCGAGGCACGGGGCGTACGGCACTGGGGGGTGCTCGCCAAGTCCGCCGGCGCGCTGTTCATCCGCTCCTACGAGCGCGGGGAGCGCGTGCATCTGGCCATGGTGAGCCGGGGGTACGCCGGTTCGATGCCGGTCATCGACGACGTGACCGCGTCCCCGGCGCAGTGGCGCCGCGCCCTCGCGCTCCCCTGCTCGGCCCTCGTCGTCTGCCTGTTGGGATGGACCCTGTGAATCCGGGATGGACCCTGTGAGTACGACCAGTACGACCGGTACGACCACCGCCTCGCTGGAGGTCTCCGGTCTCGCCTTCGCCTACCCCGACGGCCATCAGGCCCTGTTCGGCGTCGACTTCACCATCGGGCGCGGCGAACGGGTCGCGTTGCTCGGCCCCAACGGCGCCGGCAAGACCACCCTGGTGCTGCACCTCAACGGCATCCTCGGCGGCGGCGCCGGAGCGGTCACCGTGGCCGGACTGCCCGTCGGCAAGCGGCACATGGCGGCGATCCGGCAGAAGGTCGGCATCGTCTTCCAGGACCCGGACGACCAGTTGTTCATGCCGACGGTGCGCGAGGACGTGGCGTTCGGCCCGGCGGCGGCCGGGATCAAGGGCGCCGCCCTGGAGGAGCGCGTACGGGGCGCCCTGGACCGGGTCGGCATGGGGGACTTCGCGGACCGGCCGCCGCACCACCTCTCCTTCGGGCAGCGGCGACGCGTCGCGGTGGCCACCGTGCTGGCGATGGAGCCGGAGATCCTGGTCCTGGACGAGCCGTCCTCCAACCTCGATCCGGCGTCCCGCCGCGAGCTGGCCGACATCCTGCGCTCGCTGGACGTCACGGTCCTGATGGTCACGCACGACCTGCCGTACGCCCTGGAGCTGTGCCCGCGCTCGCTGATCCTCAGCGACGGCGTGATCGCGGCCGACGGACCGACGGCGGACCTGCTGGGCGACGAGGAGCTGATGCGGGCGCACCGCCTGGAACTGCCGTTCGGCTTCGACCCGCGCGCGGCAGGCCCCCGGGTGGCACAGCAAACGCGGGTGACAAAGGCATCAAAAACGGACGCCTGATCCCGCCGAGGAATCGCAGGCCCACGCCCGCTGTTGCACCCACTGTCGCAGGCGAGCGGAAGGGAACGCGGGACATGGAGGGCGGGGACGTGATCGTGAACGGCACGGTGGCCGAGGGCTTCGAGCCGGTCAGGGAGGCGTTCGCAGCGAACTTCGCCCTGCTCGGGGAGCGCGGCGCGGCGGTCGCCGTGTACCGCGACGGACGGCGGGTGGTCGACCTGTGGGCGGGCACCAGGGACGTGGCCGGTACGGCTCCCTGGGAGTCCGGCACCGCCCAGATCGTGCGCTCGGCCACCAAGGGCGTCGTCGCCGCCGGGCTTCTGCTGCTGCACCAGCGCGGGGAGCTGGACCTGGACGCGCCGGTCGGCACGTACTGGCCCGAGTACAAGGCGGCGGGCAAGGAGCGCACCCTCGTACGCCATCTGCTCGCGCACCGCGCGGGCGTGCCCGTCCTGGACCGTCCGCTGACCCCGGCCGAGGCCGCCGACCCGGACCTCGGCGCGGCGGCCGTCGCGGCCCAGGCCCCGGTGTGGGAGCCGGGCGCGGACCACGGGTACCACGCGCAGACGTACAGCTGGCTCACCGGGGAACTGGTCCGGCGGGTCACCGGGCGCCCGGTGGGCGAGTGGCTGGCCGAGGAGATCGCCGGGCCGGTGGGCGCCGACCTGTGGCTCGGGCTGCCCGAGGCCGAGCAGGGCCGGGTCGGGCGCGTGGGGGACATCGAGGCGCCGCAGTCGGCGGGCGCGCTGAAGCTGCGCCCCAAGCGCGCGGTGTCCGCGGCCTACGCCGACCCGGACTCGCTCACCCGCCGCGCCTTCGGCGCGATCACCCCGCTCCCGGACGAGAACGACCCCGCCTACCGCGCCGCCGCCCTGCCCGCCTCCAACGGCATCGCGACGGCCGACGGACTGGCCCGCGTCTACGCGTCGCTGATCGGCGAAGTGGACGGCGGGGTACGGCTGTTCACGCCCGGGACGATGGAGCTGGCCCGCGCGGAGCAGTCGGCGGGCCCCGACCGGGTCCTCGTGGTCGGCACCCGCTTCGGCCTCGGGCCCATGCTGCACGGCAGCGCGTCCCCGCTCCTGTCCCCCGGCTCCTTCGGGCACCCGGGCCGCGGTGGCGCCCTCGGGTTCGCCGACCCGGAGTCGGGCATCGCGTTCGGCTATGTCACCAACGGCTTCCGCAAGAGCGTGACGGCGGACCCGAGGGCGCAGGCGCTGGTACGGGCGCTGAAGGTGGCGCTGGGGGCGCTGGGAGCGTGAACCGGCCGGGCCCGGGGCTCAGACGTGGATCGGGTGCGAGGTACGCCCCGAGTCCGCGTCGATCTCCATGTGCGCCTTGTTCAGCAGTTCCATGGCGATCTGGTTGAGGGCGCGGGCGCCGGCGATCTCCTCGCCGACCCTGGGCTGGTCGTTGTCGATGTGATGGCGGCTGGCGTGTCCGTGCCCCCGGACCTCGCTGCCGTCGGGCAACCGGACCAGGGCCGCCGCGCGCGTGTGCTGACCGTCCTCCTCGAACTCCAGCTCGACATGCCACCCGACAGCGGTGTGCATCATGGTCTGCGTCTGCTGCATGGTCTGCGTCATGTCGGCCACCTCCGGGCAACGCACGTTCCGGCTGTCTCCAGGGTGCTACCGGCCGCGGCGCGCGTCATCTCGGCGGCCGGGCTCAGTCCCCGTCCTTCTCCTCGAACTCCTCGAAGCTGGCGAAGTACGCGGCGGCCATGTCCTCCTCGCCGTGTCCCCGGGCGGCCGCGCGGGCGAGCCGTTCGGCGGTGGCCTCGGCCACGTCGAGGCGTACGCCGTTCCCCTTGCCCGCGGCCACGATGAGCCGGGCGTCCTTCTCGGCGGTGGTCACCGCGAACGACGCCGGGGTCAGCTTGCCCTCCAGCAGCACCTGGGACTTGGCCCGCAGGTACCCCATGTCGAGCGGGCCGCCGCCGATCAGCTCGAAGAACTTCTGCGGGTCGACGCCGAGGCCCTTGGCGAGGGCCAGCGTCTCGCCGGTGGCCGCGGTGACGGCGAGCACCCAGCTGTTGGCGACCAGCTTCAGCCTGCTGGCGCTGCCCTCGGCCCCGTCCTCGCCGGTCCACAGGGTCTTGGCGCCGACCGCGTCGAACACCGGCGTGACCGCCGCGCGCCCCTCCTCGGGCCCGGCCGCGAGCACGGTGAGCTTCCCGGCCTCGGCGGGCTCCTTGGTGCCGAGCACGGGGGCGTCGTAGAAGAGCAGCCCGTGCGCGTCGGCGAAGGCCGCCAGGTCGCCGGTCAGCTCGGACCCGGCGGTGGTGGACTGCGCCCAGGCGGCCCCGCGGCGCAGGGCGGGCGCGGCCTCCCGCATGACCTCCAGGACGGTGTTGCCGTCGTAGAGCATCGTCAGGACGACATCGGCGCCCTCGACGGCTTCGGCGGGGGTGCCGGTGACCCGGGCGCCGTCGGCGGCCAGCGGCTCGGCCTTGTCCCGGGTGCGGTTCCAGACGCGCACCTCAAGCCCCGCCCGGCACAGATTGCGGGCCATGGCGGCGCCCATGATGCCGGTACCCAGGACGCTGACGATCGGCTTGTCGCTCATTGACGCTCCCTGTAGTCATATCGTGTGGTTCCCAGCTTCCCGTACCACGGGAGGCTCCGCAGGAATCGGAGAACGGATGCGACGGCGCGGACGGGTGTGGCTCCTCGGATGTGCCCTGACACCGGCGCTCCTGCTCACCGCCTGCACATCGAACGCCGACCCCGCGCCCGTGGCGACACACCGGGGTGGCGGCGACGCCCAGGCCGAGAAGAAGCTCACCGATCAGGCGCAGTCCGCGCTCGACGCCGTCACCGATCAGGGCAGCTCCATGGTCGAGTCGGGCGTGGAGCGGGTCTCGGACGGGGTGCACACGCGCCCCGGCCTGGCCCACGGCGCGGCCTACAAGCTGACCGTGGTGTGCGCCGGGGAGGGGGCCGCGGAGATCGTCGTGGCACCGTCCGGCGCGGGCGGGCGGAGGGCGGTTCCCTGCGACGGGTCCGTGGTCTTCGAGCGTTTGACGGCCGAAGGCGCGCTCAAGGTCGATGTGCGGGGGACGCCCGGTGCGGCGGGCATGATCGCCTGGCGGATCGACAAGGTCGGTTCGCAGCCCTGACCGGAGGTGTCATGAAGTCTGCTCGCGCACATCCACGAGCGTGGCCTGTGCGTGGGTGACGAGTTCCTTCGGTTCGATCGGGAAGACGGCGTACGGCGTGCCCGCGGCGGCCCACACCACGTCGTGCGCGAGCAGTGAGCGGTCGGCGAGCACCCGGGTGCTGGTGCGGTGTCCGAAGGGCGGCACGCCCCCGATGGCGTAGCCGGTGACCTCCCGCACCGCCTGCGCGTCGGCCCGCCCCACCTTCTCGACCCCCAGCTCTTCCCGGACCCGGTCCACGTCCACCCGGGACGCCCCGTCCATGAGCACGAGCACCGGCACCCCGTCGGCGGCGAACACCAACGACTTGCAGATCTGGCTGAGTTCACATCCCACGGCCGCGGCGGCCTCCACGGCGGTCCGGGTCCCCTCGGGAAACCTCCGGGCCCGCCCGAGCACCTCCTCCAGGCCCAGCTCCTTCAACGCTTGCGCGAAACGCGGGTGCGCTCCCGATCCGTCGGCGTCGGTGGCGGCTGTCGTCATAGGGGGCACGCTAGCGCCGACCGTGATGCGGAGCGACCGATCACGCCTTCGCGACAGCACACTTCAGAAAATCCGACCAGGCAGCCGGGGTAACGGTCAGATGCACGGTGTGGGGGGTCTTCGAGTCGCGGACGTGCACCATGGCGGGGGTGACAGCCACCTCGACGCAGTCGCCGGGCTCGCCACTGCTGCTGTAGCTGCTCTTGAACCAGTGCAGCTCCGCGGTGCTCATGGTCCTAGCGATGCCCACCGACCTGGGCGACGAAATCCACCCAGGCGGAGGGGGCGACGGTCAGGTGCGCGGTGTGGGGGGTCTTCGAGTCACGGACGTGGACCGTGGCGGGAGTGGCGGCCACCTCGACGCATTCGCCGGGCTCGTTGCTGCTGCTGTAGCTGCTCTTGAACCAGTGGAGTTCCGGCGTGCTCATAGTCTCCCCAGCGCGTGCTCGATGAAGGCCCTTGACTCCCTTGGTGGGAGCGCCTGCGTGCGGATCATCCCATAGCGCAGCTCAAGGATCCGAAGGTCCCGGGGGCTTTCGACCGGGCGTCCGTTGAAGGCTCCGTCGGACCGGCCGATCGCGGTGCCGTCGGCGAATTTCAGCACCTCCAGCGGGCCGTGCATCCCGGCGTGGTCCTCCCGTTCGGTAGGCATGACCTGGATCGAGACGTTGCGCAACTGGCTGATCTCCAGCAGGTGTTCAAGCTGATGACGCAGCACCATTTTCCCACCGATCGGGCGCTCCAGCGTGACCTGTTCCTGGATGAAGCTGAGCGACGGAACCGGTTCCCGGCCGAAGACCGACTGGCGTCCCGTGCGCCCGGCGACCTCCCGCTCGATGACGTCCCGCGCGAGTGGAGGCTGCCGTACCTCGTAGAGCGCGGTCATGTACTCGGCCGTCTGCAACAGCCCATGGATGTTGTGGTTGCTGTACAGCAGCATCTCCACGGCCCGGTCCTCCAGCTCCTTCAGCTGGCGTACCTTCTTCGGGTACCGGGCCCGTCTCATGTCCTCCATGAAGGCCCGGAGATGGCCGTTCGCGTGCAGGACATGGTCGGCCTTGTCCAGGAACTCCGGGCGTGGGATGCGCTGGCCGCGCTCGATCTTCCGGATCAGGTCCTCGCCGTACCCGAGCACTTCCGCCAGCTCACCGGGGCGCAGCCCCGCCGCCTCCCGGCACACCCTCAGCAGCCGCCCCACCGCCTGCACCACCGGTTCGATCTCGTCACCGGGCTCGACGTCCCAACCGGCCTCGTCCACACCGTCGTTCACGTGCCACCTCCCGTCGTCGCCGTACCCGTACAACGCACGCGACAGCCAGGACAGCACGGGACAGACCCCGGACAAGAAAGAAGCCGGTGAGGGTGCAGCCCCGTCCCCACGGGCACCCTCACCGGCCGTTCACAGGCGGCAGCCGTACGTCAGGCGCGTACCAGCTCCCGCTCGTCCTCCTTGCCGTCGGCGGCCAGGGTGCGCAGGCCCTCGCCCTCGACGTCCACGTTGGGCAGGATCCGGTCCAGCCACTTCGGCAGCCACCAGGCGCGCTTGCCCAGCAGGGCGAGGACAGCCGGGACGATCGCCATGCGGACGACGAACGCGTCGAAGAAGACGGCGATGGCGAGGCCGAAGCCGATCATCTTGACCATGGACTCGCTGGAGCCGATGAAGCCGGAGAAGACGGCGATCATGATGACAGCGGCGGCGGTGACGACGCGGGCGCCGTGCCGGAAGCCGGTCACCACGGCCTGGGTCGGCTTCTCGCCGTGGACGTACGCCTCCCGCATCCGGGTGACGAGGAAGACCTCGTAGTCCATCGCGAGCCCGAACACCACGCCCACCATGAAGATCGGCATCATCGACATGACCGGGCCGGTCTGCTGGACGTTCATCAGGCCGGACAGCCAGCCCCACTGGAAGACCGCGACGACCGCGCCGAGCGCCGCGAGCACGCTGAGCAGGAAGCCCAGGGCCGCCTTCAGCGGGACGAGGACCGAGCGGAAGACCACGATCAGGAGGAGGAAGGCGAGGCCGACCACCAGGGCGAGGTAGGGCAGCAGCGCGTCGTTCAGGCGCTGGGAGACGTCGATGTTCATCGCCGTCGAGCCGGTCACCAGGAGCTTGGCGTCCGTCTTCGCGGTGATGTCCGCGCCCTTGCCGCGGATCGCGTGCACCAGGTCCTCGGTGGACTTCGAGGACGGCTTGGACTTGGGGACGACCGTGATGATCGCCGTGTCGGCCGCCTTGTTGGGCGTGGCCGGGGTGACCGCGACGACGTCCTTGAGGCCCTTGATCTCCTTGCCGACCTCGCTGAAGGCCGTCTTGGGGTGGGCGCTGCCCTTGGCGTCGACGACGACCATCAGGGGACCGTTGAAGCCGGCGCCGAAGCCCTCGGACAGCAGGTCGTAGGCGCGGCGCTGGGTGGTGGAGGTGGGCTGGGAGCCGTCGTCGGGCAGGCCCAGTTCGAGGGAGGAGACCGGGACGGCCGCCGCGCCGAGGCCGATCACGCCGAGGAGGAGGACCGCGACGGGGCGTCGTACGACGAAACTCGCCCAGCGGGTGCCCATGTTGGGGCGGCCCGGCTTCTTCGCCGGACGGCCGCCGCCGAGCAGCCTGCTCTTCTCACCGGCCGGCTTGACCTTGCGGCCGGCGTAGCCGAGCAGCGCGGGGATCATCGTGAGCGCGATCAGTACGGCGATGGCGACCGTGCCCGCCGCCGCGACGCCCATCTTGGTCAGCATCGGGATGTTGACGACGGACAGGCCGACCAGGGCGATGACGACGGTCAGACCGGCGAAGACCACCGCGGAGCCCGCCGTGCCGACGGCGCGGCCCGCCGCCTCCTCGCGTTCGCGGCCCTCGGCGAGTTCGGCGCGGTAGCGGGAGACGATGAACAGGGCGTAGTCGATGCCGACCGCGAGGCCGATCATCATCGCCAGCGTGGAGGTGGTGGAGCCCAGATCGAGGGCGGAGGCCAGCGCGGTGATGGAGGAGACGCCGATGCCCACGCCGATGAGCGCGGTCAGCAGCGGCAGCCCGGCCGCGAGCAGGGAGCCGAAGGTGATGACGAGGACGACGGCGGCGATGCCGATGCCGATCAGCTCACCGGCGCCCTCCTCGGGCATCGCGGTGAGCGCGTCGCCGCCGATCTCGACGGTCAGCCCGGAGGCCCGCGCCTGCTGTGCGGCGTCCTTCAGCGCGTCGCGCGAGGAGTCCTTCAGCTCCATGCCGGAGACCTTGTACTTCACCGAGGCGTAGGCGATGGAGCCGTCCCGGCTGACGGCGTGCCCGGTGTAGGGGTCGGCGACCGAGGCGACCTCGGAGCCGTGGCCCAGCTCGCGCACGGTCTTGTCGACGGCGGCCTTGTTGACCTTGTCGGTCATCTTCTCGCCGGCCGGCGCCTTGAAGACGACCCGGGCGGTGGCGCCGTCGGCGCTCATCCCGGGGAAGCGCTGCTCCAGCAGGTCGAAGGCCTTCTGGGCCTCGGTACCGGGGATCGAGAAGGAGGAGTTGCCGGCGGTCGGCGCGGAGGCGGCGCCCACCCCGGCGAGGGTGAGCAGCGCGACCCATATCAGGGCGACGAAATGCCGTCGCCGGAAGGCGAGCCGGCCGATTCGGTACAGGAATGTGGCCACGGGGGCGGACTCCCGGTCAGGTCGTGGGGTTCATCAGGGCAGGGGTGATCAGCCCGACGACGTGAGCGGTGACGTCAGACGGTGGGCTTGATGGGGAGTGTGCGAGGAGGGTCAGGCGCCGAGGGCGGGGAGGACCACGGCGTCGATGTACGAGGTGAGGAAGTCCTGGGTGGGCGGCTGGTCCTCCAGGAGGGTCCTGGTGGCGAAGCCGCCGACCATCATGTGCACCATGAAGTCGATCGCCGGGCAGTCCGGGCGGACCTCGCCCCGGTCGATGGCCCGCTGGAGCATCTGCCGGCCGCTGACGATCTCCGCCTCGACGATCTGCGCCCGGAACGTCTCGCGCAGATCCTCGTGGCGGTGCATCGCCATGGCGATGCCCCGCATCAGGGCGGAGTTCTGCTGCATGGTGCAGTCGTCCTCCCTCGCCACGAGGGCGTGCAGGTCGCCGCGGAGGGAACCGGTGTCGATGTCCCCGAGGTGGCCGCGCTTGTTGTGCCGCAGCGCCTTGACCACCAGCTCGGCCTTGCCGCCCCACTGGCGGTAGAGCGTGGCCTTGCTGGACCGGGTGCGGGTGGCGACGGCGTCCATGGTCAGGGCGTCGTAGCCGACCTCCCGGAGCAGGTCGAGCACGGCCTCGTACAGCTCGGCCTCGCGCTCGGGGGTGATGCGGCTTCGACGTGCAGCCGCGACGGCCTCGGTCATGTCGCTCACCCTTCCGCGCCGGGACTTCTTTCCGGGACCTGTTTCCAGGACTTCTTTCCGGAACTTCCTTGTGTACGTCCATCTTCGTACGTCCATGAAGATACCCCCACCCCGAAGCGAAACGAAACCGTTTCGTACGTGGGCTCCGTCACGAACGTGAGGAACGGATAAGAAGGGCATATAAGTTGCCCGCCCCCAGCGGGCGGAAAAGCATGGGGAGGGTGAGCTATCTGCGCTTCCCCCACCTCAGCGGCGACCTGCTGTGCTTCGTGGCCGAGGACGACCTGTGGCTGGCCCCCCTGGACGCCCCCGGCCGCGCCTGGCGGCTCACCGCGGACCGCACCAAGACCGGGCACCCGCGCTTCTCCCCCGACGGCGGCCGGATCGCGTACACGAGCTGGCGCAGTCTGGTCCCCGAGATCCATCTGGTGGACGTCACCGGCGGACCCGCGCGCCAGCTGACGTACTGGGGCAGCACCGACACCCAGGTGTGCGGCTGGTCCCCGGACGGCGACATCCTGGCGGTGGCCTCGCACGGGCAGCCGTTCTCCTACTTCACCTGGGCCTACAAGGTGACCCCCGACGGCGATCCGGGCGGCCGGCTGCCCTGGGGCCCGGTCACCGAGATCCAGGTCGCCGACCTCGACGGCGAGCGCAGGACACTGCTGCTCACCGGCACCCCGCCGCACGAACCCGCCTCCTGGAAGCGCTACCGGGGCGGCGCCATGGGCCGGCTGTGGCTGCACGGCGAGCGCCTGCTGCCCGACCTCGGCGGCCATCTGGCCAGCCCCATGTACGTCGCCGGGCGGATCGCCTTCCTCTCCGACCACGAGGGCGTCGGCAACCTCTACTCCTGCGCCTACGACGGCACCGACCTGCGCCGCCACACCGACCACGACGCCTTCTACGCCCGGCACGCCGCCAGTGACGGCACCCGGGTGGTCTACCAGTGCGCGGGCGACCTGTGGCTCGTCGACGACTTCTCGCCGCGCGGCACCCCGCGCAGGCTCGACGTCCGCCTCGCCGGGCCCGCCGCGGGCCGGCGCCGCTACCAGGTGCCCGCCGCGCAGAACGTCGACGGCATCTCCGTGGACGAGACCGGCCGGGCCAGCGCGGTCGTGGTGCGCGGCAGCCTGTACTGGCTCACCCACCGCGACGGCCCCGCCCGCACCATCGCGGACACCCCCGGGGTGCGGGTCCGGCTGCCGGAGATGCTGGGCTCCATGGGGCAGGTGGCCTATGTGACCGACGCCGAGGGCGAGGACGCGGTGGAGATCGCCCAGCTGCCCCGCGCCACCGGCGACCGCCCGCCCCGCAGGCTCGCCCAAGGCGCCCTCGGCCGCGTCCTGGAGATGGTCCCCGACCCGGACGGCGAGCGCCTGGCCGTCGCCTCCCACGACGGCAGGCTGCTGCTGATCGACGTGCCCGAGGAGCCCGGCGCCGGGGTCCCCGAGGCGCCGGGCACCGGCGTCGGCGAGCAGACCGAGGAGGGCGCGGTCACCGAGCTGATCCGCTCCGTCAACGGCCCCGTGCGCGACCTCGCCTTCTCCCCCGACGGCAGCTGGCTCACCTGGTCCCACCCCGGCATCGGCCGCTCCCTGCGCCAGATCAAGCTGGCCCGCATCAAGGACCGGCTGATCGTGGACGTCACCGACGGCCGCTTCGAGGACGAGACCCCCGTCTTCACCCGCGACGGCCGCTACCTCGCCTTCCTGTCCTGGCGCGGCTTCGACCCGGTGTACGACGTCCACACCGGCGATCTGTCCTTCCCGCTCGGCAGCCGCCCCTACCTGGTCCCGCTGTCCTCGGCGACCCCCTCGCCGTTCGCCCTGAACCCCGAGGGGCGCCCGGCGGCGGGCGGGCTCGACCCGCTGGAGGACGAGGAGACCGGGGAGGCGGGCACGGTGACGGTCGAGGTGGAGGGCCTGGCGAGCCGGGTCACCCCGTTCCCGGTGATCGCCTCCAAGTACTCCTCGCTGCACCCGGTCGCGGGCGGCGGCCTGGTCTGGCTGCGCTGGCCGATCTCCGGCGCGCTCGGCGAGACCTTCGCCAACCCCGCCGACACCAGCGGCCGCCCCACGCTGGAGTACTTCAACATCGCCAAGGGGAAGAAGTCCGAACTCGTCGGCCACCTCGACTGGTTCGCGGTGAGCGGCGACGGCACCCGGCTGGTCGTGGTGGACGAGGGCGAGCCGCGGGCGGTGCCCGCCACCGAGACGGGCGACTCCGACAGCACCGTCTGGATCGACCTGCGCCGCATCCTGCACGAGGTGGACCCGCCCGCCGAGTGGCGCCAGGCGTACGACGAGGCGGGCCGGATCATCCGCGCCTACTTCTGGGACCCGGGCATGAGCGGCATCGACTGGGACGCGGTGCTCGACCAGTACCGCCCGCTCGTCGAACGGGTCGCCTCCCCCGACGAGTTCGCGGATCTGCTGCGCGAGGTCCTCGGCGAACTCGGCACCTCCCACGCCTATGTCACCGCCGCCCGCCGCAACGAGGGCCCGCCGCACTACCAGCGCTGGCAGGGCCTGCTCGGCGCCAACCTGGTGCACCGCGAGGACGGCTGGACGGTACGGCGGATCCTGCCCGGCGACTCCTCCGACTCCAAGGCCCGCTCCCCGCTGGCCGGCACGGGCATCCGCGAGGGCGCGGTCCTCACCCATGTCGACGGCCGCCCGGTCGACCCCGTCAGGGGCCCCTTCCCGCTGCTGGCCGGCGCGGGCGGTACGACGGTGGAGCTGACCTTCACCCCCGCCGAGGGAGCGGGAAGGCCCCGCCGGGTCGCCGTCGTCCCGCTGATCGACGACCGGCCGCTGCGCTACCAGGACTGGGTGGCCAAACGCCGGGACGTGGTGCGGGAGTTGAGCGGCGGCAAGTGCGGCTATCTGCACATCCCCGACATGGGCGGCTCGGGCTGGGCCCAGTTCAACCGCGATCTGCGCATGGAGGTGTCCCGGCCCGCGCTGATCGTGGACGTGCGCGGCAACGCGGGCGGCCACATCAGCGAGCTGGTCATCGAGAAGCTGACCCGGACGATCCTGGGCTGGGACCTGACGCGCGACGCCCAGCCGGTGTCGTACACCTCGAACGCCCCCCGGGGGCCGGTGGTGGCGCTGGCCGACGAGGCGACGTCCTCCGACGGCGACATGATCACGGCCGCGTTCAAACTCCTCGGCCTCGGACCGGTGGTGGGGCAGCGCACCTGGGGCGGGGTCGTCGGCATGACCGGCCGCCACCGCCTCGGCGACGGCACCGTCATCACCGTGCCCATGAACGCGGCCTGGTTCGACGCCTACGGCTGGTCCATCGAGAACCGCGGCGTCACCCCGGACCTGGAGATCCTGCGCACCCCCCTGGACTGGGCCGAGGGCCGCCACGCCCAGATGGACGACGCGATCCAACTCGCCCTGAAACTCCTCGAATCCGACCCGGCCGCCGTCCCCCCGGACTACTCCGACGCCCCGAACCGCTCCCGCCCGAAACTGCCACCGAGGGCAACTTCCTGAGAAGGGCCGCGTACCGAAGGGGCGCGGGGAACCGCGCGACAAGCCCCGACGCGCCCGCACCCGACCACCCGGCGGAGCCGCCCCGACAACCGAACGCGGGGCACCCCTCGAAGCGAAGGGCGCCCCGCATACCCGGCCAGGGCCGAGCGCCGCGGCTACGCGTCGTAGTCGTGGTCCATCCGGTCCTGCATCTCCGTGTCGTCGATGTCCTGACGACCGCGGTTGGGCTGCTGGCCCTGCTGGGGGCGCTCGCCGCGCTGGGGCTGGCCGGGCTGGCCGCCACGCTGGGGCTGGCCGGGCTGGCCGGGCTGGCCGGGCTGGCCGGCGCGCTCACGCGCCTGGTCCATCTTGCCCTTGCCCTTCTGCTGCCACTGGCCCTGGTCCTGGCGCTGCTGGTCCTTCATACCCATGTGGGTTCACTCCTGTGGTGAGTGAGAGTGGGGAAGTCGGCCCCTCAGCGGGGCCACGACCAGATTCACACGGCCCCTCACGCCCCGCATGTGGATCAGTCACGTACCGTGACCCGTGCCGCCTCGTCCGCCTCCCCGCCCGCGCCGACCAGCCCGGACCGCATCCCCTCCAGGCGCGGCCCGAACCGCTTCATCTCCCGTTGCCCCACCGACCCGATGAGCCCCGGGAGATACCCGCGCACGCTCTGCATGCCCCGCAGCCACCACTGCGCGTACACATGCGAGGACCGCCGCTCGATCCCCGCGACGATCCGGTCCACCGCGGGCCCCAGCGGATACGTCTTGTTCGACGGCCACGGCAGCCGCTGCCGCAACTCCCGCATGACGTCGTCCTGATCGGCCCCGCGCACCATGTCGGTGTCGGTCCACGAGAGATACCCGACGCCGACCCGCACCCCCTGGTAGCCGACCTCGGCCCGCAGGCTGTGCGCGTACGCCTCCACACCGGACTTGGAGGCGCAGTACGCGGTCATCATCGGCGCCGGGGTGATCGCCGCGAGGGAGGCGATCTGGAGCAGATAGCCCCGGCTCTCCACCAGCACCGGCAGGAACGCGCGGGCGGTCACCGCCGAGCCGATGAGGTTGACCTCGATCACCCGGCGCCAGGCGTCCGGGTCGGAGTCGATGAACGGACCGCCCGTCGCCACACCGGCGTTGGCGACCACGATGTCGACCTTCCCGAACCGCGCCTTCACCTCCCGCGCCACCCGGGCCATCGCCTCGTGGTCGGTGACATCGGCGTACCAGTGGGCGCTCTCGCTGTGCAGCCGCCCGGAGACCTCCTTCAGGGCCTCCTCCTCCAGGCCGACCAGCGCCACCTTCGCACCGCGCGCGGAGAGCTTGCGGGCGAGCAACTCGCCGACGCCGCGCGCCGCTCCGGTGACGACCGCGACCTGTCCCTCCAGATCGACCCTGCTCATGCGCCCTCCTTGATCCGCTGGGGAGCGGGTTCGCCGGCCCCCGTGACATACGTGCTGACGAGTTCCCGGATCCGGCCCGTGACCCGCTCGGGCTCCTCGACCGGGGTCATGTGGCCGGCGCCGGGCAGCTCGGTGAGCCCGACGCAGCGCGGGAGTTCGGCGACCAGGGCGTGCGCGTGCACCGGCGGCACGAGGCGGTCGGCCGTGCCGTGCAGGACCGCGGTGGGCAGGTCCAGCCGCCGTACGCCGTGGTCGAGATCGAGCGAGGCGAGCACCTGGGACCAGGCGTGCCGGGCCCCGGTCGGGCAGCCGTGCACGATCCGCGCGCACGCCTCCACCATCTCCGGTGTCGAACGGGCGCCCATCGTGCCGTACTTGAGGATCCGCCTGGCGAGCGGGGTGACCGGTCCGAGCGGGGCGCGCGAGCCGAGGATCCCCGCGCTGAGCCGGGTGCGCAGCGGCCCCTCGCGCAGCGGCAGCACCCGGGCCTCCGCGACCAGCCGCGCACTGCCGGTGCTGGCCAGCAGGACGGCCGCCGCGTGGGCGCGGAAGCGGGGCCGCCCGGCCGCCGCCATGACCGTCATGCCGCCCATGGAGTGCCCGACGACCAGGGCCTGTTCGCCGTCCGCGAGTGTCGCGGCGAGCACCGCCTCCAGGTCGTCCGCGAGCGCGCGGGTGGTGCACACGGGGCTCGCGGCGCTGCGTCCGTGGCCCCGCTGGTCGTACACGATCACCCGGTGGTCCCCGGCCAGTTCCCGGATCTGCGCCGCCCAGAAGGCGGTCGAGCAGGTCCAGCCGTGGGAGAGGACGACGGCGGGCGCGCCCTCGGGCCCGTGCACCTCGGCGTACAGCCGCGCGCCGTCGGTGGAGGGGACGGTGAGTTCCCGGGCGGGGGCGGGCGGGGCGTAGGCGCCGGAGGTCATGTGGGTGAGGCGGGGACGGCTCATGCGGCGACCTCGTCGCTCTTCGAGGTCTTCGAAGCCTGCGCGTCCGGGCTGGACTTGGCGTTCTTCGCGCCCTCGGGGGACTTCGCGCCCTCGGGGGCCTCGCGCGGCTCGGGCGCCCGGATCACCTCGTACTCCCCGAGGTCCACCTGCCGGGTCGCGCGCCGGAACTCGGTCGTCGTACCGGGCCACACGGTGGTGTTGCGGCCGCTGGCGTCGAGGTACCAGCTGGTGCAGCCACCGGTGTTCCACACGGTCCGCTTCATCCGCTCCTGGACCTTGTGGTTCCAGGCCGCGACGGCGCCGGGCCGGGCGTCGAGGGCGGCACGGCCGCCGAGGACGTCGAGCTGGCGCAGATAGTCGGCCATGTAGTTCAGCTGGGACTCGATCATGAGGATCATCGAGGAGTTGCCGAGGCCGGTGTTGGGCCCGATGACCGTCATGAAGTTCGGGAACCCGGTGGCGGTGGCGCCGCGCAGCGCCTGCATGCCGCTCTTCCACGACTCGGCGAGGGTGATGCCCTCCGCGCCGACCACGCGTTCGGCGATCGGCATGTCCGTGACGTGGAAGCCGGTGCCGAAGACGATCGCGTCGACCTCGGCCTCGGTGCCGTCGGCGGCGACCAGGGTGGAGCCCCGCACCTCGCTGAGCCCGCTGGCGACGACGTCCACGTTGGGCCGGGCCAGCGCCGGATAGTAGGCGTTGGAGAGCAGGATCCGCTTGCAGCCGATGCGGTAGTCGGGGGTGAGCCGGGCGCGCAGGGCCGGGTCCTTGATCGCGCGGGCGATGTTGCGCTTGGCGAGCTGCTCGACCAGGCCGAGTTCGTCGGGGTGCTTGGTGAACGCCTGCACCTGGAGTTCCCGGATGCCCCACAGCAGGCCGCGGCGCAGCTGGGTGGTCAGCGGCAGGGAGCGGTGCAGCCAGCGCTCGGCGGGGCTGATCGCGCGGTCCACCCGGGGCATCACCCAGGGCGGGGTGCGCTGGAAGAGGGTGAGCCGGCCGACCTGCGACTGGATGGCGGGCACGATCTGGATGGCGGAGGCGCCGGTGCCGACCATGGCCACGCGCTTGCCGCGCAGGTCGTAGTCGTGGTCCCAGCGGGCGGAGTGGAACACCTTGCCGGGGAAGGACTCAAGGCCCGGGATGTCGGGCACCTTGGGGTCGGACAGCGGTCCGGTGGCGGAGACGACGACATCGGCGGTCAGCGATCCGCGCGTGGTCTCGATGTGCCAGCGCAGGTTCTCCCGGTCCCAGCTGAGCAGCCTGACCTCGGCGCCGAAGCGGATCTGCGGGCGCAGTCCGAAGACATCGGTGACGTGCTCCAGGTAGGCGCGGATGTGCCGCTGCCCGGAGAAGGTGCGCGGCCACTCGGGGTTGGGCGCGAAGGAGAAGGAGTACAGGTGGGAGGGCACGTCGCAGGCGCACCCGGGGTAGCTGTTGTCCCGCCAGGTGCCGCCGACGTCCTCGGCCCGTTCCAGTACGACGAAGTCGGTGATCCCCTCGCGGCGCAGCCGCACGGCGGCGCCCAGCCCGCCGAAGCCGGACCCGATCACCGCCACCCTCACATGCTCGTGCTCGGCCATCCCGGAGCCTCCACGCCTCGCCTTGAAATGCCGCCCGTCAATGCTGCCAGTGAACACTGGCACGATGGGACTGTAGAGCAGCTCCGTACCGAGCGGTAGGGGGCGCGGGAAGGAAAGTTACCGGCGGTACACCATAGGCTTCGGGCGTGGCAGCAGACACCGAACACCCGCAGGCGGCCCGTCGGGGCCCGCGCGAGTACCGCACCGAGGAGCTGGCGCGGCTGGCCGGCATCACCGTGCGCACCCTGCGCTTCTACCGCGAACGCAAGCTGCTGCCGCCACCCCGCCGCGAGGGCCGTATCGCCTGGTACGACGACCACCACCTGGCCCGGCTGCGCACCATCGGCGCCCTGCTGGAGCGCGGCCACACCCTGTCCGGCATCGCGGAGCTGGCCGAGGCCCTGGACCAGGGCCGGGACGTCGCCGATCTGCTCGGCGTCGGCACCCCCACCGAGGAGGAGCCGGTCCGCCTCACCCCGGAGGAACTGGCCGCCCGCTTCGAGGGCGAGGTCACCCCGGACAACCTGGCCGCCGCCATGGAGCTGGGCTATCTGGGCACCGACGGCGACAAGATCGTGCACATCAGCCGGCGCCTGCTGGACGTCTCCTCCGCCCTGGTCCGCGAGGGCATCCCGCTCGCCGAGGTCCTCACGGCCGGCGCCCGCGTCCGCGAACACGCCGAGGCCCTGGCCACCCTCTTCTCCGACCTGATCCTGCGCCACGCCCCGGAGGAAGACCTGCACCGCCTGCGCCCGCTGGCGCGCAGCGTGGTGGAGGCGGAGCTGTCCCTGGCGATGGACAGACAGCTGAACAAGACCGACGGCTGAAGAAAGGGACCGCCGAATAAAGGGGACCACTAAGACAAAGGGGACTAGGCGCCGTAGGTCACGGTCACCGGCGCGTGGTCGGACCAGCGCTCGGCGTGCGAGGCGGCCCGCTCGACCCGCGCCTTGAGGGCGCGCGCGGCGAGGCCCGGGGTGGCCATCTGGTAGTCGATGCGCCATCCGGAGTCGTTGTCGAACGCCCGCCCCCGGTACGACCACCACGTGTACGGGCCGTCGACGTCCGGGTGCAGGGCCCGTACGACGTCGACGTAGCCGCCCTCCTCGGGGGCGAGGACCCGGCCGAGCCAGGAACGTTCCTCGGGCAGGAAGCCGGAGTTCCTGGTGTTGCCGCGCCAGTTCTTGAGGTCGGCCTCGCGGTGGGCGATGTTCCAGTCGCCGCAGACGACCACCTCGCGCCCCTCGGCGGCGGCGCGTTCGCGCAGCGCCCCGAGGTGGTCGAGGAACTCCGCCATGAAGCGGATCTTCTCGTCCTGCCGCTCGGTGCCGACCTCACCGGAGGGGAGGTAGAGGGAGGCGACGGTGACGCCGGGCAGGTCGGCCTCGACATAGCGCCCGCTGCCGTCGAACTCGGCGGATCCGAAGCCGATCCGCACCCGGTCGGGCTCGCGCCGGGTGTACAGGGAGACGCCCGCGCGCCCCTTGGCGGCCGCCGGGGCGTGCACCACATGCCAGCCTTCGGGCTCGCGCACCTCCTCGGGCAGCTGGTGCGGCTCGGCGCGCACCTCCTGGAGGCAGACGACATCCGCCTCCGTCCCGGCCAGCCACGGCACGAAGCCCTTCTTGGCGGCGGCCCGCAGCCCATTCACGTTCACCGAGGTCACAGTCAGCACCGGAGCACGATACCGGCACACTGGACGGAGCCCTCACGAGCGAGGGGTCCCTCCCGCACGGAAGCGCGATGCCCAGATGAACATTCGCCGCGTAGGTTTCGACCACCCCGACGCCATGAAGCTCAACGACGCGGTGCAGGCCGAATACGCCCTCCGTTACGGCGACGACGGCGATGAAACCTTCCTCACCCCGCAGGACTTCCTCCCGCCCCGGGGCGTGTACCTGATCGCGTACGACGAGTCCGACCGCCCGGTGGCCACCGGCGGCTGGCGCAGCCAGGATCACAACGAGGAGGGCTACTCGGACGGCGACGCCGAGCTGAAGCGCATGTATGTGATCGAGGAGGTGCGCGGCCGGGGTCTGGCCCGCCGGATCCTGAGCGCCCTGGAGGAGGACGCCCGCGCGGCCGGGCGGCGGCGGATGGTCCTGGAGACGGGCACCAAGCAGCCGGAGGCCATCGCCCTGTACACCTCCAGCGGCTACACGCTCTGCCCCAAGTTCGGTTTCTACCGCTTCCACGAGGAGAGCCGCTGCTTCGCGAAGGACCTGTGAGCGGGGCCCTGGACGCGGCGGGGCCGGAGCGACGGACGCGAAGGCCCCCGCCACGGCCGCCGGGCAGGTCCCGCCACGGCTGCCGGTTCAGCGCGGTCGGCGAAACGGTCGTACAAATGTCAAAGCCCCGGTCGGTTTCCCGACCGGGGCTTTGAGCTGCGTGGACCTGAGGGGATTCGAACCCCTGGCCCCCTCGATGCGAACGAGGTGCGCTACCGGACTGCGCCACAGGCCCTTGCAACGAGTGAAACTCTAGCACCCTGATCGGGGTGCTTGGAAATCCGTTCCCGAACTGGTCAGGGGCGGCTTCCGGATGCGACGGCCGTCACTCGTTGGCGGCGCGCGGACGGTCGCCGTCCTCGTACTGGTCGAAGAGCGGCGTGCGGCCGCGCTCACGGGAGCGGCGGGCGGAGGCGGCACGGCGCGCGCCGCCGCGGCCGTCGGCCGGCCGGTCCGCCGCCGGGGACGCCGGCTCGCTCTCCTCGGCCGCGGGCGCCTGGCCCGTCTCCTGCTCCGGGGCGACCGAGCTGGACCGCGCCGAGCTCCAGGTGTCCGGGCCGCCGAGGTCGACGCCGGAGGTGGCACGCGGCGCGACCGGCGCGGTCACGTACGTGGGCAGGGGCACCGGCACCGGGTCCCAGCTGTCGCCGTGTCCGGGCCGCCGCTGCCGCTCGCGCTGCTGGTCGACCCACTCGGCGTGGTCGGTCTGCTCGACCAGGGCGCGCCGGTCGGCGGCGAGCGTGGAGAGGCCGGGGTCCGTGTCGGTCCCTGTGGCCTCCTCCGGTTCGTCGGTGGCGCGGGCGGCCTCCGGGGTCGCGCGCCGGCGCGGCTGGCGCTCACGCAGTCGCTGGGCGGCGGCCTCGGCGCTGCGGCGGTCCATCTGGTAGGCGAACCGGCGGCGTTCCTGGGCGCGCAGATAGGCGATGTACGCGCTGAGGAGCACGGCGGGCGCGGCGGGCGCCCACAGGAAGGCGAGGCCGCCGACGGCGGCGACGATCGCGCCGACGGTGAAGGCGAGGAAGAGCAGCACGGTGGTGCGCCGACGGCGGGCGAGCACCTTCGTGCGCCGGGCGCGCGCCGCGGCCGCCTGTGCCGAAGGCGCCGAGGGGGCGCGCCGGGGTGCCGGTGCCTGCTGCTGCGCCGGGATCGCGGGGGCGTGGCCCCGGTCGGTCTCCGGGCTCCGGAACGCCTCGGGCTCGGCCTCCACCGGAATCTGACGGCGGGTCGGGGGCATGGCGAAGGCCCGGACGTCCACCGAATCGGTGACGGCGTCCGGATCGACGGCGCCCTGCTCCCCCTCGTCGGTGGAGCGCGCCCGCAGGTCCTTGGCGTATCGGCGCTCCATCCCCGCCCGTCCGGAAAGCAGCCGGATGGCGGTGCTGAAGCGTTCCGTCGGACGGGCCTCGTTCAGCTCGTCCTGCCTACGGAGCCACATCGGCACCAAGTAGGCGGCCCAGGCCCCGACAATGACTGCGTAGATGAGGCCGCTGCTGCTCACGACTCACACGGTAGAGGGGTTTGACCGAAGGTATCCGCCAATTGAGCCGGTGTGTCGCACGATCTGGCTGATATTTCCAGCATTTTTTGCGACCCTTAGGATCAGAATTTCGAACGCATATTCAATTTCTCGGTCCTTGTGCCGCCGACCGCGCCCGCCGCCACCGTCCGAGCAGCCCGTCCGGCACCTCCTCGGCGGTCAACGCGAAGACCAGATGGTCGCGCCAGGCGCCGTCGATGTGCAGATAACGCGGCCGGGGCCCCTCCTCGCGGAATCCGAGCTTCTCCACCACCCGGCGGCTGGGCCGGTTCTCGGGGCGGATGCACACCTCGATGCGGTGCAGTCCGACGGCGTGGAAGCAGTGGTCCACCACCAGCGCGACGGCCGTGGGCATCACCCCGCGCCCGGCCACCGACTCGTCCACCCAGTAGCCGATGTGCCCGGAGCACATGGACCCCCAGGTGATCCCGGCGACCGTCAACTGCCCGACCAGGCGCCCCTGGTACTCGATGACGAACGGCAGCATCCGGCCCGCGTGCGCCTCGCGGCGCAGATGCCGGACCATCTGCCGGTACGTCGGCCGGTGCGCGACCGCACCGCTCGGGGTGGGCGGCGGGATCGTGGCCTCCCAGGGGCGCAGCCAGTCGCGGTTGCGGCGGTTCACCTCGCGCCACTCGCGCTGGTCGCGCAGCTTTATCGGCCGCAGGACGACATCGCCGTCCACCAGCACGACCGGCCAGGTCGACCCGTTCAGTTCGCACCCCCCGAGCTGGGTCTGGCGTGGTCGCCGCCGTGGATCTGGTCGACGGCGTGGGCCAGCAGGGGCTCCAGGACGGCCAGTCCGTCCTTCACCCCGCCCGTGGACCCCGGCAGGTTGACGATCAGGGTCCGGCCGGCGACCCCGGCCACCCCCCGGGACAGCGCGGCGGTCGGCACCTTCTCCCGGCCGAACGCCCGGACGGCCTCGGCGATGCCCGGCACCTCGTGGTCGATGACCGCGCGGGTCGCCTCGGGGGTGCGGTCGGTCGGGGTGAGGCCGGTGCCGCCGGTGGTGACGATCGCGTCGTACCCGGCGGCCACGCCCTCGCGCAGGGCCGCCTCGACCGGCTCCCCGTCGGGCACGACCCGGGGGCCGTCCACGGCGAAGCCGAGGCGGGTGAGGCCGTCGGCGATCAGCGGGCCGCCCCGGTCCTCGTAGACGCCCGCGGCGGCCCGGTTGGAGGCGGTGATCACCAGGGCGCGGTAGCTCATGCCCGGCTCCAGTCGCCCGACTTGCCGCCCGTCTTCTCCAGCACGCGTACGTCCGTGATGACCGCTCCCTTGTCGACCGCCTTGACCATGTCGATCACGGTGAGCGCGGCGACCGTCACCGCGGTGAGGGCCTCCATCTCGACACCCGTGCGGTCCGTGGTCTTCACGGTGGCCGTGATCTCCACGGCGTCGTCCGCGACCGACAGATCCAGTTTCACACCCGCCACCGACAACGGGTGGCAGAGCGGGATCAGGTCCGGGGTGCGCTTGGCGCCCATGATGCCCGCGATCCGCGCGGTGGCCAGCGCGTCACCCTTGGGCACCCCCTCGCCGCGCAGCAGTTCGATCACGCGGGGCGAGACCAGGACACGGCCGCCGGCGCGTGCGGTGCGCGCGGTGACGTCCTTGCCGGAGACGTCGACCATGCGGGCCGCGCCGGCCGCGTCGAGGTGCGTGAGGCGGTCCTGGGCGGGGGATCCGGGGGTCTGCCCCCGGGACGGTTCGGTCATGCTGTGCGGCGCTCCCGGTCCGGGCCCGCGCCGTGCGGTGCGCGGGCCTGCTGTGCGCGACACGGTACCGCCAAGTAGCCGCGCGCAGCCGCCCCGGACCTGCCTCAGCCGAGCGGTACGACCTCCACCTCGGTGCCGGGCTCGACCGCCTCCATGTCCTCGGGTACGACGATCAGCGCGTCCGCGTGCGCCAGCGCCGCCACCAGGTGGGAGCCCGCGCCGCCGACCGGGGTGACCTCCCCGTCGGCGTACCGGCCGCGCAGGAACTGCCGGCGGCCCTTCGGGGAGCGCAGCGCCTTGTCGGCGCTGAGGGTGGCCCGCACCACCGGCCGGTGCAGATCGGTGAGGCCCATGAGGGCGCGGATCGCGGGGCGGACGAACAGCTCGAAGGAGACGTACGACGACACGGGGTTGCCCGGCAGCGCGAGCAGCGGTGTGTGGTCGGGGCCGATGGAGCCGAAGCCCTGGGGCTTGCCGGGCTGCATGGCCAGCTTGCGGAACTCGATGCCGCTGCCCGGCACGTCCTCGTCGCCGATGTCCGCCAGCGCCTCCTTGACCACGTCGTACGCCCCGACGCTCACCCCGCCCGTGGTGACCAGCAGGTCGGCGCGGATCAGCTGGTCCTCGATGGTCGAGCGCAGGGTCTCGGCGTCGTCGGCGACGGCGCCCACCCGGTAGGCGATGGCGCCCGCGTCCCGCGCGGCGGCGGTGAGGGCGAAGCTGTTGGAGTCGTAGATCCGGCCGTGGCCCAGCTGCTCGCCGGGCTGGACGAGTTCGCTGCCCGTGGAGACGACGACCACGCGCGGGCGCGGGCGCACCTTCACCGTGCCCCGGCCGATCGCGGCGAGCAGGGCGATCTGCGGCGGGCCGAGGATCGCACCGGCCTGAAGGGCGCGGTCGCCGGCCTTCACGTCGCTGCCCTCGGCCCGTACGTGCGCGCGTGCCTCGACGGGCCGGTGCACGCGCACCTGGCCCTCGGCGTCCTCGGGGGCGAGGCTGCGGGCCCGCATGCCGCCGGCCGGGCCCTCGCCGAGCCCGCCGTCGGTCCACTCGACGGGGACGACGGCCTCGGCGCCGGGCGGCAGCGGGGCGCCGGTCATGATCCGGGCGGCCTGGCCCGGTCCGACGCGCACCGGGTCGTCCGCGCCGGCCGCGACGTCCCCGACGACCTCAAGGGCGGCCGGGAACTCCTCGCTGGCGCCCTCGACATCGGCGACCCGCACCGCGTACCCGTCCATCGAGCTGTTGTCGAACGGCGGCAGCGACACCGGCACCGTGACGTCCTCGACCAGGACACAGCCCTGGGCGTCGAGCAGTTGGAGTTCGATGGGCTCCAGGGGCTGGACCGTGGTGAGGATGTCCTCCAGGTGCTGGTCCACCGACCACAGGTCGTCTTCGCCGGTCGGGCGGGTCGCGGCGCTGCTCAACTCTGCTGCATCTCCTCGGCTACGTAACTGCGGAGCCAGGTCCGGAACTCCGGGCCCAGGTCTTCACGTTCGCATGCGAGTCTGACAATGGCACGCAGATAGTCGCCGCGGTCGCCGGTGTCGTAGCGGCGGCCCTGGAAGACGACGCCGTGCACCGGGCCGCCGGCCTTCTCGTCCTCGGCGAGCTGCTGGAGCGCGTCGGTCAGCTGGATCTCGCCGCCGCGGCCCGGTTCCGTCGTGCGCAGTATGTCGAAGACGTGCGGGTCGAGGACATAGCGGCCGATGATCGCGTAGTTGGAGGGGGCGTCGGCGGGGTCGGGCTTCTCGACCAGTCCGCTGATCTTGACGACGTCGCCCTCGGCGGTGGCCTCGACGGCGGCGCAGCCGTAGAGGTGGATCTGCTCGGGCGCGACCTCCATGAGGGCGATCACGCTGCCGCCGTGCTGCTCCTGGACCTCGATCATGCGCTGGAGCAGGGGGTCGCGGGGGTCGATCAGGTCGTCGCCCAGGAGGACCGCGAAGGGCTCGTGGCCGACGTGCGGGGCGGCGCAGAGCACGGCGTGGCCGAGGCCCTTGGGGTCGCCCTGGCGGACGTAGTGCATGGTCGCCAGGTCGCTGGACTCCTGCACCTTCGCGAGCCGGCTCGCGTCGCCCTTCTTCTGGAGGGCGGACTCCAGCTCGTAGTTCCGGTCGAAGTGGTCCTCCAGGGGACGCTTGTTACGACCGGTGATCATCAGGACGTCGTCGAGCCCCGCGGACACGGCCTCCTCGACCACGTACTGGATCGCGGGCTTGTCGACGACCGGCAGCATCTCCTTGGGAGTGGCCTTGGTCGCCGGCAGGAACCGGGTACCAAGACCCGCCGCCGGAATGACAGCCTTGCTGATCCTGGGGTGCGACTGAGTCATGCCCGCCACCTTAACCGGCGGCCCTTGGCGCGACCTGGGGCCGCGCTTGGCCCACCCTTTGACGACGACCTGGACGACATCGACGCCGTGAACGGCAGACGGAAAGGGTGCGGGAACGACCCGTGGAACACGACGGACGCGTGGACGAGCCTGACAAGAGGACGTTGCGGCAAGGCCTCCTCGCGATGAGGAACGGGCTGCCGGACGATGACGTACGGGAGTCCGGCCGGGCGCTGGCCGCGCGCGCCCTGGAACTGCCCGAACTGGCCGGGGCGCGCACGGTCGCCGCGTACGTCTCCGTCGGCGCGGAACCCGGCACCGGCGCACTCCTCGACGCCCTGCGCGCGCGGGGCACGCGTGTCCTGCTCCCCGCGCTGCTGGCGGACAACGACCTGGACTGGGGCGAGTACACCGGTCCCGGCTCGCTGACGGAGGTCCGGCACGGCACGAAGATGGCCCTTCTCGAACCCTCGGGCCCGCGGCTCGGCCCGGACGCCGTGACGGGCGCGGACGTGGTCCTGCTGCCCGGACTCGCGGTGGACGCGCGCGGAATGCGGCTGGGGCGCGGCGGCGGCTCGTACGACCGCGTCCTGGCCCGCCTGGAGCGCGCGGGCGCGCGGGCCCGTCTCGTGGTGCTGCTCTACGACACGGAGGTCGTCGCGCGCGTCCCGGTGGAGGGGCACGACCGGCCGGTGCACGCGGTGGTGACGCCGTCCGGGGTCCGCCGCCTCACCTGAGGCCCGCGCCATATGGAACGGCCCTCCACGCGCGCGCGGAGGGCCGTTCCGTATGCCGGTGCGGGAGTCACGGCTTGAGGACGAGGGTGTCGCTCGTGCTCTTGTCGACCGCCTTCGAGGAGTACGACCAGGGCAGCAGCTCGCCCTTGGCCCACTTGTCCGTCTGGTCCGTGTAGTGCGCGCTGAACGCGTGCCCGGAGGCGCCGGTCAGGTTGATCCACTTGGACTTGTCGAGGTCGGCGAGGTTGACGACCATCCGCATCGAGGGCACCCAGACCACGTTGTAGCCGCCGGCGGCGTTCCAGCCGGTCGCGTCCACGGCCGCCTCACCGCCGTTGAGCTTCCAGGGGCCGCGGTTGAGCAGGTACTGGAGCACCTTGGGGCCGTCGGTGCCGAGCGTCTGGTTCTTCAGGAACAGGCGGTGCAGCCGGCCCCAGCTCCAGGTGTCGATGTCCTTGCCGAGCTTGGCGGTCAGCTCCCAGCGGGCGTCGATCATGGCGCGCGCGAAGAGCTGGTCCATGTTGTCCGCCGCCGGGCGGGTGCCCTGCTTGGGCGTCTTCCACCAGTCGCTGTCCGGCTTGTTCATCAGATCGCGCACGACCTCGAACCAGCGGTCGCCGCCGTCCGGCTGCGCCTGGTCCGCGGCGCGCATGCCGCACTCGCGCACCTTGGTGTTGTCGTCCACCGGGCCGGTGCTGTCGATCTTGTCGACCCACAGGCACTGGCCCTTGACGCGCAGCTCCTTGGGGAGCTTGTTGCCGAAGGCGAGCTTGAGGACGTTGCGCCAGACGGCGTTGAAGTAGGCGGCGGCCGCGGAGTCGGAGTCCTGGGTGTAGTCCCAGCCCTCCAGCAGCTTCTGCGCGTCGCGCACATTCTTGTCGGACAGGTTGATCTTCAGCAGCTTCGGCACCATGAGCTTGGCGATCTCGCTGCTGTCGTCCAGCTGCATCTGCCGCATGTCGTCGGTGGAGATCTTGCCGCCGCCCTTGATCTTGGACTCGATCAGGTCGGTGATCCGCTGGCTGCGGGTGCCGTAACCCCAGTCGGTGGTCAGGGTGTACGGGTACTTGTCCTTGTCGACCACGGCCTGGTTGGCGGTGACGATGTAGCCGCGCTTGGGGTTGTACTCGTACGGCAGCTCGCCCTGCTGGATGTAGCCGGTCCAGCGGTACTTGGAGTCCCAGCCGGGCGCCGGGACGGAGCCGTCGTCCGCGGCGGAGCGCGTCGGGATCCTGCCCGGCAGGGTGTAGCCGATGTTGTTGCGGGTGTCGGCGTAGATCAGGTTCTGCGAGGGCACGTCGAACTCGGCGGCAGCGGCGCGGAAGTCCTTCCAGTCGCCGGCCTTGTCGAGCGCGAAGATGGCGTCCATGGAGGCGCCCGGTTCGAGCGCGGTCCACTTCAGGGCGATGCCGTAGCCGTCGCCGCGGTCGGGGGCGGCGGAGGTGACGGTGGCCCTCTTGCCGACCTGGACCAGCTCGTCGTCGCGGTCCGACAGGAGCGGCATCCCGTCCTGGGTCTCGCGCACGACGATCGTCTTGGCGGCGCCGCCGGCGACCTTGATGGTCTCCTGGCGGGTCTTGAAGGGCCGCACCTTGCCGTCGTACAGGTAGCCGCCGGCGGTGACCTTCTCCAGGTAGAGGTCGCTGACGTCGACCCCGGAGTTGGTCATGCCCCAGGCGATGTCGGCGTTGTGACCGATGATCACACCGGGCATCCCGGCAAACGTGTAACCCGTGACGTCGTACTGGCACTTGGCCGAGACGGTCCGGCAGTGCAGGCCCATCTGGTACCAGACGCCCGGCAGGGACGCCTCCAGGTGCGGGTCGTTGGCGAGCAGCGGCTTGCCGCTGATGGTGTGCCGGCCGCCGACCACCCAGGAGTTGGAGCCGATGCCCTGGCCGTTCACGCCCACGGCGGTCGGGAGGTCGTCCAGGGAGTTGTAGAGGCCCCCCAGTTGGCTCGTGAGGCCCGAACCGGAGGCGCCCGAGGTTCCGGAGCCGGTGGCGCCCGCGGTGCCCGCAGACGACCCCGTGGCGCCGGTGGTGCCCGTCGTACCGGTCGTCCCCGTTGTACCGGTCGTACCCGTTGTACCGGTGGTGCCCGTGGTCCCCGTCGTGCCGGTGTTCGTGCCCGTGCCGGTCGTCGTGCCGGTGCCCACGGGCGTGCCCGCGGCGGCGCTCTGCTGGAAGCTCTTGGTCAGCGCGTTGTACTGACCCTCCTGCACGATCGGCTTGTTACGGCTGTACGGGTACTCCGGGTACAGATCCTGGATCTGCTGCGGGCCGAGCCGGCTCGTCATCAGGGCGCGGTCGATCTCGTCCTGCATGTTGCCGCGCAGGTCCCAGGCCATCGCCTTCAGCCAGGAGATCGAGTCGACCGGCGTCCACTGCTGCGGCGTGTAGTCGTTGGTCAGGTTGAGAGCGGCGTACTCCAGGGAGATGTCCTTGCCGCTCTTGCCCTTCAAATACGCGTTGACGCCCTTGGAGTAGGCGTCCAGATAGCTCTTGGCGGAGGCCGACAGCTTGGTGTCGTACTCCTGCTTCGCGACCCGCTGCCAGCCGAGGGTGCGCAGGAACTCGTCGTTCTTGACCTGGCTCTTGCCGAACATCTCCGACAGGCGCCCCGCCGTCATGTGCCGGCGCACGTCCATCTCGTAGAACCGGTCCTGCGCCTGGACGTAGCCCTGCGCCATGAACAGGTCCGCGTCGGAGGACGCGTAGATCTGGGGGATGCCGTTGCCGTCCCGCTTGACGTCGACCGGGCCGGACAGCCCGTCGAGCGTGATCGAGCCCGTGGTCTGCGGGAGGGAGGCGCGCACGGCGCTGACCGACCAGTAGCCGCCGTAGGCGATGCCCGCGATGACGGCCAGGACCAGCAGCAGGACGAGCAGTCGGGCTTTGCGCCCCTTCTTCCTGCCTGACTTGGCGGGCGCGGCACCGGTGGTGGCGGTGTCACCCGTTGTGGCGGTGGTGTTCGGGGGCATCGCTGTCCTTGCTGTCCTAACGCGAGCGGCAGGTCGGGCCATGACTTTGAATGAGCGCTGGAGCAACCATAGGCGCAGGACCCTGTGCGCCTTGACGCGGAGTCGGGAACCGGCACGCACGAGCGTTCGGTCTTCTCCCTCTAACGTCAAGAAAGCGTCAAGACTTAGGTAAGGTAACGAAGTACTGGATGCGGTGCGCCGCAGCCTCGGATCTTGTGTTCGCGCGTCCGCGCGCCCCGCGCCCGGGCCAAGGAAGGGAACCGCCGCTGACTGTTCAGCACCTCAACCAGCTTCTGCTCGTCTGCTCCCTCGTCCTGCTGGTCGCCGTCGCGGCCGTGCGGATCTCCTCGCGCAGCGGGCTCCCCAGCCTGCTCGTCTACCTGGGGATCGGCATCGTCATGGGCCAGGACGGCCTGGGGCACATCCACTTCGACAGTGCCGCCGTGACACAGGTCATGGGCTATGCGGCCCTGGTCGTGATCCTCGCCGAGGGCGGCCTCGGCACCAAGTGGAAGGAGGTACGGCCGGTCCTGTCCTCCGCCGCCGTCCTCGCCACCGCGGGCGTCGCGGTCAGCGTCGCGGTCACCGCGGCGGGCGCGCACTATCTGGTCGGGCTGGACTGGCGGCAGGCGCTCATCATCGGCGCGGTGGTGTCCTCGACGGACGCGGCGGCGGTGTTCTCCGTGCTGCGCAGGATCCCCCTGCCCGCACGGGTGACGGGCACCCTGGAGGCGGAATCGGGCTTCAACGACGCCCCGGTCGTCATCCTGGTCGTCGCGTTCTCCACGGCGGGACCGGTCGAGCACTGGTACATGCTGATCGGCGAGATAGCCCTGGAGCTGGCCATCGGCGCGGCCGTCGGACTCGCGGTGGGCCTGGTCGGCTCCTGGGGACTCAAGCACGTGGCGCTGCCCGCCTCCGGCCTCTACCCGATCGCCGTCCTCGCCATCGCCATCTCCGCGTACGCGGCCGGCGCCCTGGGGCACGGCAGCGGCTTCCTCGCGGTCTATCTGGCCTCCATGGTGCTCGGCAACGCCAAGCTGCCGCACTGGCCGGCCACCCGCGGCTTCGCGGAGGGGCTCGGCTGGATCGCCCAGATCGGCATGTTCGTCCTGCTCGGCCTCCTGGTCACCCCGCACGAACTGGGCGACGACGTCGTGCCCGCCCTGGTCATCGGCCTGGTGCTGACCATGGTGGCCCGCCCGCTCAGCGTGGTGCTCAGCCTGACCCCGTTCCGGGTGCCCTGGCAGGAGCAGACCCTGATGTCCTGGGCGGGGCTGCGCGGCGCCGTGCCCATCATCCTGGCGACGATCCCCATGGTGAACGGCGTCGACGGCAGCAGGCGGATCTTCAACATCGTCTTCGTCCTGGTCGTCGTCTACACCCTCCTCCAGGGGCCGACGCTGCCCTGGCTCGCGCGCAAGCTGCGCCTGGGCGAGAAGGGCGAGGCGGCCGACCTCGGCATCGAATCGGCGCCCCTGGAGCGGCTGCGCGGGCATCTGCTGTCCGTGACCATCCCCGAGGAGTCGCGGATGCACGGTGTGGAGGTCGCCGAGCTGCGGCTGCCGTCCGGATCCGCCGTGACGCTCGTCGTGCGCGAGGGGAAGTCCTTCGTACCGCTGCCCAGCACGGTGCTGCGGCGCGGCGACGAACTCCTGGTGGTCGCCACCGACCCGGTCCGCGACTCGGCGGAGGCGCGGCTGCGCGCGGTCGCGCACGGCGGCAAGCTGGCGAGCTGGCTGGGCACGGACGGGGCGGACGCCAGGGGCTCGAAGGCCGGGGGCTCGCGTTAAGAACGGGTTTCCTATGGTTCACACCTGGCGCACGCGCCGCGGAATCCCAGGTGACCGACCCGATGGTGCTCGTTTTCACAGCCCTCGCGGGGGTGGCCCCTGTACGATGAAGGGGCACCCTGATCGAACCAACTCTGCCTGACGCAGAGCTGGCGCGACCGTATGGCGGCCGTGACGCCCCCCACCTTGCCGTGGGCGCCGGTATCTACCGCAGTCCGCGCAAGAGGACAGCTCTCGGCGCCCGGGCCCCACACGGGACGCGCGCTACCAGGCGGCAGAAAGGCACGGCCGTGGGATCCACGGTCACCGACGAATCGGCGAAGACCTCGACGGCCTCCTCCCGCCCCGGATACGGAGCACTGCTGCGCACCCGCGGCGCCTGGACCTTCCTGCTCCCCGGCTTCGCGGCACGCCAGCCGTTCGCGATGCTCACCCTCTCCATCGTGCTGCTGGTGCAGCACACCACCGGCTCGTACGGCGCCGCCGGCGCCGCCGCGGCCGTCACCGGCGTCTCCATGGCGCTGTTCGCGCCCTACAGCGGGCGCCTGGCCGACCGCTACGGCCAGCGCGCCGTGCTGCTCCCCGGCGTCCTGGTGCACACCCTGGCGGGTCTGTCCCTGACGGCGCTCGCCCTGGCGCACGCGCCGCTGTGGGTGCTGTTCCTGGCGGCCGTGCCGACCGGCGCCTCGGTGCCGCAGGTCGGGCCCATGGTGCGGGCGCGCTGGGGCGTGAAGCTCCAGGGCTCGCCCCTGATGGGCACCGCGGCCGCGTTCGAGTCGGTCACCGACGAGCTGACCTTCGTCTTCGGGCCCCTGCTGGCGACCGCCCTGTGCACCGCCGTCACCCCGGCGGCCGGTCTGCTCACCGAGGCGGCGCTCACCCTCGTGGGTGGTTTGCTGTTCGCCGCGCAGAAGAGCACGCAGCCCGCGGTGACGGCCACGGGCGGGTCCGCGCGCGTGGAGCACGGCTCCGCGCTCCGGGTCCCCGGTGTGCGGGTGCTGATCGTGACCTTCCTCGGCATCGGCTCGGTCTTCGGCGGCATGCAGGTCTCCCTGGCCGCCTTCACCCAGTCGATCGGCGAGCCCGGTCTGAACGGCGTCCTGTACGGCGTCTTCGCCGCGGGAAACATGCTGTCCGGCGTCGTCTGCGGCGCGATCGCCTGGAAGACGGCGCCCCAGCGGCGCCTGGTCGTCGGCTACGCGGCGCTCGCGCTGACCGCGTCCGCGCTGTGGACGGCGCACTCGGTGCTGCTGCTCGCCGCGCTCGGCCTGCTGGTCGGCATGTGCATCGCGCCGTCGCTGATCACCGGCTACACGCTGGTCGAGGCCCTGGTCCCGGCCGGGGCCCGCACCGAGGCGTTCACCTGGCTGACCGGCGCGGTCGCGCTCGGCCAGGCGGCCGCGGTCACCGTCGCGGGACAGCTGGAGGACCGGCTGTGGGGCGGCTCGGGATTCCTGGTCCCGATGGGCGGTACGGTGCTCGCCCTGCTGACCCTGGTGGCGCTGCGATCCGCGCTGATCGCACGCCAGGAGACGCAGGCCGTGGCACGTGGCGTCGGTCACCGCTCGCCGGTGACGGTGGACTGATCCCCGGGAATACGTCACTATGGAGCGTCGTTAGCACTCAATGAGTGAGAGTGCCAGGAGGAAGACAGTGCCGACCTACCAGTACCAGTGCACCGAGTGCGGCGAGGGCCTCGAGGCGGTGCAGAAGTTCACCGACGATGCCCTGACCGAGTGCCCCAACTGCAACGGGCGCCTGAAGAAGGTGTTCTCCGCGGTCGGCATTGTCTTCAAGGGCTCCGGCTTCTACCGCAACGATTCGCGCGGCTCCACGTCGAGCAGCAGCCCGGCGACCAAGTCGTCCGGCTCCTCGTCGTCCGACGCGAAGCCCGCCTCGACCTCGTCGTCGTCCGACTCGAAGTCGTCGTCGACGTCCACGTCGAGCTCGGCCGGCACGTCCGCCGCCTGAGGCCGTACGCCCCGTCTCTCTTGACGCCCGCCCCGCCGTCCCCCGACGGTGGGGCATCCGGCGTTCTCCGGCAAGGTCTCCTGCGCGGCGTCACGGCCAGCTAATGTCTTGGCCATGGCGAACGCAGAGATCGGCGTAATCGGCGGCTCGGGCTTCTACTCGTTCCTCGACGACGTCACCGAGGTACAAGTGGACACCCCCTACGGGCCGCCCAGCGACTCCCTGTTCCTCGGCGAGATCGCCGGCCGGCGGGTGGCCTTCCTGCCCCGGCACGGCCGCGGCCACCATCTGCCGCCGCACCGCATCAACTACCGCGCCAACCTGTGGGCGCTGCGTTCCGTCGGCGTCCGGCAGGTCCTCGGCCCGTCGGCGGTGGGCGGCCTGCGCGCCGAGTACGGCCCCGGCACGCTGCTGGTGCCGGACCAGTTCGTGGACCGTACGAAGTCCCGGGCCCAGTCGTACTTCGACGGGCTGCCGCTGCCCGACGGCACGGTGCCGAACGTCGTGCACGTGTCCCTGGCCGACCCCTACTGCCCCACCGGACGGGCGATCGCGCTGAAGGCCGCCCGCGGCCGGGACTGGGAGCCGGTGGACGGCGGCACGCTGGTCGTGGTCGAGGGGCCGCGCTTCTCCACCCGCGCCGAGTCGCTGTGGCACCAGGCGCAGGGCTGGTCGGTGGTGGGCATGACCGGTCACCCCGAGGCGGCGCTCGCCCGCGAACTGGAGCTGTGCTACACCTCCATGACCCTGGTCACCGACCTCGACGCGGGCGCCGAGACCGGTGAGGGCGTCTCCCACGAGGAGGTCCTCCAGGTGTTCGCCGCCAATGTGGAACGGCTGCGCGGGGTGCTCTTCGACGCGGTGGCCGCGCTGCCGGCGACCGGGGAGCGGGACTGCCTGTGCGTGAACGCGCTCGGCGGGATGGACCCGGGGTTCGAGCTGCCGTAGCGGGCGGGGGACCGTGGCGTGGCGGGGCGGACGGCCGTGGCCGGGAAGGACGGCGGGACGAGGGACCGACGAGGGGCTGTGGACAAGTCGCCGTAGCCGGAGTGGACCGCCCAGCGGAATCACCCGTTCGGGTGGGCGGGATATCCACAACCGGGCGGTGGTCCACCGGCCCCGGCGGGATCCGGCGCGAGGCGTCATCGTGGGCATCGCAAGCCGACGTCCCTCGTCCCAGGCGGTGACCCCGATGCCTCTCCCCCTCACCTCTTTCCCCTCGCCCGCTCCCACCCCGGCCGCCCCGCGCGCCGCGTTCCCCCCTCCCCCGCGCCTGCCCCACCCGCCGGGCACGGACGCACCCGCGACCTGCGAGGTGCCGCCGTTCCCACCGGTGCGGGTGCGCGGCGGGCGGTACCGGGTGCAGCGGCTCGTACGGCACCGGGGGCGGGCGGTGGCGGCCGGCCTCGCGGTGACCGCGGCCGCGCTGGTGGCGGCGGGCCCGGGAACCTCGGCGCAGGCGCACCGCACCGACGCGGCACCGCGGCCCGCCCGGTCCGCGCGCGGACACCCGCCCGCGACTCCCCTGCGCCCGTCCCGCCCGGCACGTCTGGTCGCGGCGCCGGTGCGGATCGCCGACGCGGCCACGGTCCGGCTGCTGCGCCCCGGCGACCGGGTCGACGTGGTCGCCGCGCAGGATCCGTCCAGCGGGGGCGGCGCCCGGGTGCTCGCGCGCGGGGTGCGGGTGACACGGGTGCCGGAGCCGCTCGACGGCACGGCCGAGACCGGCGCGCTCGTCGTGCTCGCGGTGCCGCGTGCCCTCGCGGCCGGGCTCGTCGGGGCGAGTGCCACGGCACGGCTGGCGGTGACGCTGTGCTGAACCGTGCCGGACTTTTTCCCGGCGGCGCGCTGTCAAGTCCCTCCTTCGGGGGACTGGATTGGACACTATGGCCGTACGGTGACGTAGGTTGCGGAGCGTTTTGTTCCACAACTTGTGCATGCGAGGAGCGTCCCCGAGGTGAGCGCGAAGAACGAACCGAGCGTCCTGCAAGGCTTCAAGGCCTTCCTGATGCGCGGCAATGTCATCGACCTGGCAGTGGCGGTCGTCATCGGCGCAGCCTTCACCAACATCGTCAACGCGCTGGTGAAGGGGATCATCAACCCGCTGGTCGGCGCGATCGGCACCCAGAACCTGGACAACTACAGCACGTGCCTGAGCGACTCGTGCCATGGCACGCACGGCATCCAGCTGATGTGGGGTTCCGTCCTCGGCGCCGCGCTGTCCTTCCTGATCACCGCGACGGTGGTGTACTTCCTGATGGTCCTGCCGATGTCGAAGTACCTGGCCCGGCAGGCGGCCCGCAAGGCGGCACGGGAAGGCACCCACGAGGTCATGGAGGTGTCCGAGCTGGAGGTGCTCAAGGAGATCCGCGACGCCCTGGTCGCCCAGCGCGGCACGGGCCACGACGACCACTAGGGCAGGTCCCGGGGCCTCAGATGTGGTGGGGCGGCTTCTCGTCGAGGAAGCGCTTGAGGTCGGCGGCGCTGTCGCCGGCCGGCCGCTCGCCCCAGCCGCGGTCGGTGTCGTCCGAGGACTGCTGGTCCAGCGGATCGTCGAAGACCAGCGCGGGCCTCGGGTCGCGCGGTCCGGGTGCGGGGGCATCGCTCATGCGTCCAGGGTACGGCCCCCGTCCCGGTGGACCGCCGGCCGCCGGTGAGCGCCCGCGCAAGCCTCCCGCCCGGTTTTCTGCTGTGCTGAGAGGCATGACACCGAGTTCCACCCCGGCTCCCGCGACTCCGGGCGCATCCCACCCCGCATCCCACGCCTCCGACCCCGTGCGACGGCTCACCGCGCGCGGGCGGCACGAGGCCCATCGGGTCTCCTCCCCGCTGGAGCTCCTCTTCGACCTGTGTTTCGTCGTGGCGGTCTCGCAGGCGGGCGTGCAACTGGTGCACGCCGTCTCCGCCGGCCACGCCGGCACCGGGGTCCTCAACTACGCGATGGTGTTCTTCGCCATCTGGTGGGCCTGGATGAACTTCTCCTGGTTCGCCTCGGCGTACGACAACGACGACGTGCTCTACCGGGTCGTCACCCTGGTGCAGATCGCCGGCGTCCTGGTGCTGGCCGCCGGTGTCTCCCGGGCCTTCGAGCAGCACGACTACATGACGGTCTGGCTCGGCTATGTGATCATGCGCCTCGCGATGGCCACCCAGTGGCTGAGAGCCGCGCGGACCGCCGAGGGCACCGAGCGCAGAGCCGCGCTGCGCTATGCGGGCGGGGTGCTGCTGTGCCAGGTCGGCTGGGCCGGTCTGGTGGTGCTGCCGCAGCCGGCGCGGCCCTGGGTGTTCCTGGTGATGGCGATCGCGGAGATGTGCGTACCGCTGTTCGCCGAGCGGGACTACGAGACCTCGTGGCATCCGCACCACATCGCCGAGCGGTACGGACTGTTCACGATCATCGTGCTCGGCGAGACGATCGCCTCCGCCACGGTCGCCGTGAAGTCGGCCGTGGACGAGCACTCCGCGCTGGGCGAGCTGCTGCCGATCGCGGCGGGCGGCCTCCTGATCGTGTTCTCCGCCTGGTGGATCTACTTCGTGGTGCCCATCCACGGTCATCTGCGCTCCAGCGGACGGGCGTTCCTGTGGGGGTACGGCCACTATCTGATCTTCTCCTCGGCGGCGGCGATCGGCGCGGGCCTGGAGGTGGCCGTGGAGGAGGCGGTCGGCTCGGCGCACATCTCCACGGCGGCCGCGTCGGCGGCGGTGACCCTGCCGACGGCGCTGTATCTGCTGACCGTCTGGGCGCTGCACGCACGGCACTTCAAGGTGGGCGTCGCCCAGCAGCTGGTGCTGCCGGTCACCGCTCTGCTGGTGCTCGGCTGCACCTTCCTGGGCGGCTGGTCGGTGCTCGCGGCGGGCCTGGTCTGCGCGGCGGCGGTGGCGACCGGGGTGACCCTGACGGCCCGCATGGTCCGAAGGGAGCGCGCGGCGGGCGCCGGGGCACCGGCGGGCTGAGCCCTTCAGTGGCCGGTTGAGCCCTTCGGCGGTCGGCCCGGCCCCTCGGCGGTCG
Source organism: Streptomyces sp. WP-1 (assembly GCF_030450125.1). Lineage (NCBI taxonomy): Bacteria > Bacillati > Actinomycetota > Actinomycetes > Kitasatosporales > Streptomycetaceae > Streptomyces > Streptomyces sp. WP-1. The sequence goes on along the minus strand of NZ_CP123923.1, from coordinate 4,630,299 downwards.
GCCCGGCCCCTCGGCGGTCGGCCGGGCCCTTCGGTGGTGGGCCGGGCCCTTCGGTGGTGGGCGGGGCTCGGGCAGACTGGCGGCCATGACAGTTGACGCGCTGACAGATGTCGCCGGGCTGCGGGTCGGACACGCCACCCGGACCGGGGACGGCCGGCTCACCGGGACCACCGTCGTACTGGCACCGGAGGGCGGGGCCGTGGCCGCCGTGGATGTGCGCGGGGGCGGGCCCGGCACCAAGGAGACCGACGCGCTCGATCCCCGCAATGTGGTCCAGCGGGTCGACGCGATCGTGCTCACCGGGGGCAGCGCCTACGGGCTCGACGCGGCGTCCGGGGTGATGGCCTGGCTGGAGGAGCGGGGGCGGGGCGTGCGGGTGGGGCCGGATCCGGCGCATGTCGTGCCGGTGGTGCCCGCGGCCTGCGTCTTCGACCTGGGGCGCGGCGGTGACTTCCGGGCCCGTCCGGACGCGGCGACGGGACGGGCGGCGGTGGAGGCGGCGGCCGCGAGTCCGGTGGGCGCCCCGGTGCCGCAGGGCTGTGTGGGTGCCGGCACGGGCGCGGCGACCGGCCGGCTCAAGGGCGGCGTCGGCACGGCGAGCACGGTCCTCGACTCGGGGATCACCATCGCCGCGCTCGTGGTCGCGAACGCGGCGGGTTCCGTGATGGATCCGGAGACGGGGGTGCTGTACGGGGAGTTGTACGACGGCCGGGTCGCGTACCCGCAGAAGGAGATGCACGAGGCGGCGCTGCAGCGGCTGGAGGAGTCCGGCGCGGGGCGTACCCCGCCGCCGCTGAACACGACGCTGGCGGTCGTCGCCACCGACGCCGAACTGACCAAGGCCCAGGCCCAGAAGCTGGCCGGCACCGCGCACGACGGCATCGCCCGTGCCGTCCGCCCGGTCCATCTGCTGCACGACGGCGACACGGTCTTCGCCCTGGCCACCGGCGCCCGGCCGCTCGCCGCCCACCCGCTCGCCCTCAACGAGCTGCTGGCGGCGGGCGCGGACCTGGTGACCCGGGCGATCGTGCGGGCGGTGCGCGCGGCCGAGCCGGTCGACGGGCCGGGCGGAGCGTGGCCGTCGTACGGGGAGTTGTACGGGCGGTCGTGAGGGGGACGCGTCGTCGCCGGACGCGGATTGTCGCGGTTCTGTCACGTCGTGGCCTTACGAGGACTTGAGGGGAACCTCAAGGACTGTTTGCGCACTCTTTCTCAGCGCATGGGAACGGACCACGCACACCACACGAACCTGGAGCAGCCCGTGACAACGCCGGACATTGCAGCGCGGCGCGCACTCGGGGCCTGTGCCGCCCTGATGGTCGGCGCCCTCACCCTGACCGCCTGCGGCGGCGACGCCAACGCCTCGAACAAGGACGGCGGCAAGGACTCCCCGAAGACCTCGACGGCGAAGATAGCGATCTCGGCGAAGGACGGCGCGACGGACGCGTCCGTCAACGCGACCGGGGTGAAGGTCAGCGACGGCACGCTGACCGACGTGAAGATGACCGTGTCGGGCTCGCAGCAGGCCGTACCGGGGGCGATATCGGCGGACGGCCGCAGCTGGAAGCCGAAGCAGCGCCTCGAACTCGGCACGAAGTACCAGATAGCCGCGCGGGCGAAGGACGCCGAGGGACGGCCTGCGGCGGCCAACGCCATCTTCAGCACCGTCAGTTCGGCGAGCAGCTACATCGGCACCTACACACCGGACGACGGCAGCACGGTCGGTGTGGGCATGCCGGTGTCGTTCACCTTCAACAAGTCGATCAGCGACAAGAAGGCCGTCCAGTCGCACATCACGGTGAACTCCAGCAGCGGCCAGCAGGTGGTCGGGCACTGGTTCGGCGACCGGCGCCTGGACTTCCGGCCGAAGGACTACTGGAAGGCCGGCTCCAAGGTCAAGATGAAGATCGACCTGGACCATGTGCAGGGCGCCCAGGGCCTGTACGGCGTGCAGAAGAAGACCGTCACCTTCACCGTCGGGCGCTCGCAGGTCTCCACGGTCGACGTCGGCACGCAGACGATGACCGTGGTCCGCGACGGCCAGACGCTCAAGTCGGTGCCGATCTCCGGGGGCAGCCCGGAGCACACCACGTACAACGGGCAGATGGTGATCTCCGAGAAGTTCACCCAGACCCGGATGAACGGCTCGACGGTCGGCTTCGGCGGGGAGTACGACATCCCGGACGTGCCGCACGCGATGCGCCTGACGTCCTCGGGCACCTTCATCCACGGCAACTACTGGTACAACAAGGGCAATCCACCCTTCGGCCGGCAGGGCACCAGCCACGGCTGCGTCGGCCTCGCGGATGTGCAGGGCGCGCAGGGCGACACCCCGGCGAAGTGGTTCTTCGACAACACGCTCGTCGGCGACGTGGTGATCGTGAAGAACTCCCCCGACACCACCGTGGCCCCGGACAACGGCCTCAATGGCTGGAACATGTCCTGGAGCGCCTGGACCGCCGGAAGTGCCGTCTGACCGACGGGTTTTGACGGGTTTTGGGGCCGCGCGGGAACATCTCGCGCGGCCCGCGCGTTTTTCCGGTGTTCGTTTTCCCCATTCCCGGACATGACGTCCGATCGAGGGGCTACGGTATGCACCCACAAGGTGACATGCAGCAACGCCGGGAGATGCCTTGAGCGTTCCGTACGAGACGGCAGCGCCCGAACCAGCCGAGTCGCCCGAGTCGCCCGAGGAACACCTCGCGCGACTCCTCGGCCGCGCCCTGAACTCCTTCGAGCTGCCCGACGAGGTGATACGACGGCTCGACTGCGCGCTGGCGTACGACAGTTCGCTGCACTCCGCGCACCACAGCGCGGGGCTGCACCGGGAGACGTACCGGCACACCTGGCTGCTGGCCGACGGCTCGGCGGTCACCCTGTGGGAGCTGGCGCACAACACCACCCCGGGCGGCCCGCCGGACCACGAGGTGTACACGGACGAGGAGGAGCTCCAGACGGCCACCTCGCGGCTCGGATTACCCCCGGACGCGCCCGAACTGGAGCTGCCCGCGCCGACCTGGCTGTGGGCGGTGCCCGCTCCCCGGCACGTGTTCGCCTGCGGCGACTCCGCCGACCACGCCCGCCGGCTGCTGCGCCGCGCGGAGAACGCGGACCGTCCCAGCGACCGCACGGCGGACCTGCTGGCCACGGCGACGGCGCACGAGATCACCCAGGCCTTCGGCCGTCCGGGCCGGGCGGGCCGCTCGGGGCTGAGTTATGTGCTGTACGAGCACGCGTTCCTGCTGCCGGACGACAGCGAGATCTCCCTGTGGGAGGTCGAGCACACGGCGACGCCGGACGGCCGCCATATGTGCGAGGTGTACATGTCGGAGGACGCGGCCCGTTCCGCGATGGAGCGGCGCGCGGCACGACAGGGCTGACGGGCGGGCCGAGAGCGGAGCGGACGGCGGGGCAGGCGGCCCGGCCGGGTCGGTCGGCGGTGGCCGGGCTTCAGCGGTGGCCGAGCTGTCGTATCAGCCCGGCGAAGGCGTCCTGTTCGGCCGGGGTCAGCTCCACCGACTCCCGCGGCGGGCCGGTCCGCTGGGCGGGGAGGAACGGCAGGCGGGCGGCCGCGAGTTCGCGAAGCGCCTGAGCGCGGAACCGGCGCAGCAGACGCAGCACACCGATCGCCCAGACCACGCCGGCCAGGGTGAGGAAGACCGCGGCGACCAGCTGGAGAGTCGACAGATGCTCGGGCATACCCACCAGTACACACCACGGCGGGGCGCTTCGGGCCCGGACCGTGACGTATCTCGCAGGTGCCGTGAACAACACACACGGGATCAACCGGACCAACGGGACGTGCGGCGGTGGTGCGGTGAACGCCCGCGACGACTAGGTCAGGTGCCGTCCTGGGCGTGCGGCATCCTCGTACGCATGACGACCGCCACCCCGGCACGGCTGCTCCAGTTGCTCTCCCTGCTCCAGACGCCCCGTGAGTGGCCGGGCGGTGAGCTGGCCGAGCGGCTCGCGGTGTCGCGTCGTACCGTGCGGCGGGACATCGACCGGCTGCGTGAGCTGGGTTACCCGGTGGAGGCGACGAAGGGCTCGGACGGCGGGTACCGGCTGGTCGCGGGCAAGGCGCTGCCGCCGCTGGCGCTGGACGACGAGGAGGCCGTCGCCATCGCGGTCGGGCTGCGGGCCGGCGCGGGGCACGCGGTGGCGGGCATGGACGAGGCGTCGGTACGGGCCCTCGCCAAGCTGGAGCAGGTCCTGCCGGCCCGGCTGCGGCACCGGGTGGCCACCCTCCAGGCGGCGACGACCCCGCTGACCGCCGGGGACGGCGCGAGCATCCCGGCCGGGACGCTGACCCTGCTGGCCTCGGCCGTGGCGGGCCGGGAGCGGCTGCGGTTCGCCTATCGCGACAAGGAGGGCGGCACGTCCCGCCGGCTGACCGAGCCGCATCGGCTGGTGTCGACGGGGCGGCGCTGGTACCTGGTCGCGTACGACCTCGACCGCGCGGACTGGCGCACGTTCCGGGTGGACCGGGTGAGCGAGCCGTTCGCCACCGGAGTCCGGTTCGCGCAGCGGGAGTTGCCGACGGGCAGCGCGGCGGGGTATCTGCGGCGGTCGATCCAGCAGTGGCAGGAGGCGTACGACTTCGAGGTGCGGTTCGCCGCGTCGGCGGCGGAGGTCGCCGAGCGGCTCCCGGGGGCGTACGGGGCGCCCGTGGACGACGGCGAGGGCGGCTGCGTCCTGGCGGGCGGCACCGGTGACCCCCTGGAGTGGCTGTCGGTCCGGCTGGCGCTGACGGGGTTCGAGTTCACCGTGCGGGGGCCGGATGAACTGGCGGCGTGCGTACGGGGGTTGGGGGACAGGCTGAGCCGGGCCGGGGGTGGGCCGGGCCTCCCGTAAGCCCCTAGTACGCGCCGTCCCAGTCGAAGCCGCCCAGGGCCTTGAGGTTGCGCAGGGCCAGCGCGGCGGGGCCGTCCGGGCCGGTGGGCGGGGAGGCGGTGGCGGCCCAGGACTGCACCGCGACGCGTACGGCACTCCCGGCGACGGCGGCGGCGAAGCGCAGGTCGGGGGTGATCACGGGGACGGTAAGCGGCGCCTCGGCCGACTCCGCGCCGGGGACCGGGCCCGGCCCGGCGGGCGCGGCGAGCGGGTCGGGGGCGGCTCCCGGTTCCCCGGCGGTCCATGGCGCCCCCGCCTCCGTGGCGCCGACAGCCCCCGGGCCCCCCGCGAACGGCTCACCCGCAGGCGGCCCACTCGCGTACGGCTCACCCACCGACGCCCCGCCCACGTACGGCCCACCCGTGTACGGCTCCCCCGCAGGCGCCTCCCCCGCAGGCATCTCCCCCGCAGCCGCCCCTTCCCCACCAGCGTCCGCACCTTCCGCGTCCGCCCCTTCCGCGTCCGCCCCCTCCGCGCACGCCACCCCCCACCCCGGCGTCGCCAGCCGCCTCGCGAGGATGTCCGCCAGCGCCTCCTCCGACGTCTGGCCCACCTCGGCCCAGACCTTGCGCAGGGCGGGACTGGTGTCGGTCAGGCGGAGCAGGGTGCGGACCCATTCCCAGGAGGCGGCCGAGACCCCGGCGCCGGGGGTGAGGGTGTGCTCGACGGCGTGTTCCAGGGCCTGCTGGACGGTGAGCGCGGCCGGGGCGGTGCGGACGGCCTCGGCCCAGCGCTGGGCGCCGGCGGCGTAGAGGGGCGCGACCGCCTCCTCCTTGGTGGCGAAGTAGCGGTAGAAGGTGCGCGGCGCGATGCCCGCCCGCTGGGCGATGTCCTCGGCGCGGGTGGCCCGCAGCCCCTGGCGGACGAACAGGGCGGCCGCGGCCCGGGCGATCTCCATCCGGGTCTCGGCCTTGCGGCGCTCGGTGAGGGAGGGCGCCGGCGCGGTGCCGGAAGGAGACTGCGGGGTGGTGCCGGAGGTGGAACGGGGGGTAGGACTGGGGGTGGTGCTCATCTCGGCAGGCTATGCCCGTGTGGCAGAATCTGCCATCCGGCGGTTCACCCCGGGGTTCAGGTACGGGGTGGGCCGCCACTTGCCGTCCCCGCCGCCGTCGCACCGCTTCCCAGCCTCGCACGACCGGGCCGCTCCCGCAGGGGTTCAAGGGCCTCGGGACGGTACGGAGTTCGGGCCGTGCCGAGGCCGGCTCCCGGACCGCCGCCGTCCGCCCGCGGCTGCCGGGTCGCGCCGTGTGGCGCGGAAACGCCGTTGCGCGCCGGTGGACGTGGTACCCGCGAGGCCGCCGGGAGGCCGCCGGAATCTCCCGGCGACGCCCGTCCGCGCGCACGGGAGCACGAGCGCCCCGGCGGAGGGCCCACGGCCTCGCGGCAGAGGACGCACGGGCCACCCCGCCCGCCCACCGCAGAAGAAGCCGGGCTCCGGCGCCCGGGGGGGGTGAGCGCCGAAGCCCGGCTCTGGGAAGTCCCGGCGCCGGGGGGGATGTGCGCAGGGACATGGCTCGCGTGGGGTCGGCCGAAGGTGCGTGGGGTCGGCCGGGTGCGGATCGGTGTGTCGGCGGTGACGAGCTGGTGCGGCTGGTCCGTTGCTGACTCGGGGTGGGGAGTGCGGCGTTCACCGGGCCCCGCCTGGCGGGCCCGGAGAGGTTGTTCCCTCGGGCCCGGCGGTTGAAGCGGCCCCGGAGCGCCATGTTTGCGCCGTCTTTCGCCACCCGGCGTACGCGGCCCCCGGCCCCCTCACGCCGCCGCGTCGGACTTACGCCGCCGCGTCGAACCCGGTGTCCCGCGCCAGCTTCTTCAGCTCCAGCAGGGCGTGCTTCTCGATCTGCCGGATGCGCTCACGGGTCAGACCGTGCTCCTTGCCGACCTCGGTCAGGGTGCGCTCGCGGCCGTCCTCGATGCCGTACCGCATCTTGATGATGGAGGCCGTGCGCTGGTCCAGGCGGCCGATCAGGTCGTCCAGTTCCTCGCTGCGCAGCAGGGTCATCACGGACTGCTCGGGGCTGACCGCGGAGGTGTCCTCCAGCAGGTCGCCGAACTGGGTCTCGCCCTGGTCGTCCACCGACATGTTCAGCGAGACCGGGTCACGGGCCCAGTCGAGGACGTCGGTGACGCGCTCCGGCGTGGAGCCCAGCTCCGCCGCGATCTCCGTGGGCTCCGGCTCGCGGCCGTGCTCCCGGTTGAACTCGCGCTGCACCCGGCGGATGCGGCCCAGCTCCTCCACCAGGTGGACGGGGAGGCGGATGGTGCGCGACTGGTCGGCGATGGAGCGGGTGATGGCCTGGCGGATCCACCAGGTGGCGTACGTGGAGAACTTGAAGCCCTTGCGGTAGTCGAACTTCTCGACGGCACGCACCAGGCCCGCGTTGCCCTCCTGGATCAGGTCGAGCAGGGGCAGGCCGCTGCGCGGGTAGCGCCGGGCGACCGCGACGACCAGGCGGAGGTTGGAGCGGATGAACACGTCCTTGGCCCGCTCGCCCGCGGCGACCAGGGACTCCAGCTCCTCACGGGTGGCGTCCGAGGTGGTGTCCTCGAACCCGTCGAGAACCTGTCGCGCGAACACACCCGCCTCGATGGTCTGGGACAGCTCGACCTCCTTGGCGGCGTCGAGCAGCGGTGTGCGCGCTATCTCGTCGAGGTACATGCCGACCAGGTCGCGGTCCGCGATCTCGCCGCCATGAGCGCGAACACTGCTTGCCGAGTCGGCCGTCTCGCCGGAGGCGGCGGACTTACGACGGGCGACGGCACGGGTTGCCATGCGTGCTCCCTTGCGATGGTGGGCTGGCGGGTGGTCCTGCTGAACGCTCGGCTCTCCAGGGTGTGTCCTCGCGGACTCTCCTCTGAGTGCCCTGCATCCGATGGAAACAACGACTGGAATCAGGACAGAATTCCCAACCCGCCCCTCAATTTTTCTGATCATGCAGTACCCTGTTCCGCCGCAGGGAAGGCGCGATGGTGTCCGATCCCACAGAGGCGCAGGTCAGGCCAGGATTCGAGGGGGATCTCGTTGCCCTCACGGAGATCTGTGACCTCCATGTGCGCGAGACGGCCGTCACGTTCGACACCGTCCCTCTCACCCCGTGCTCACCCCGTGTGAGCGCCGGCCCTGGCCGCTCTCCCACCCGGAAGACGGCCCGCACCGCCTGATGGTTGCCACGGCGCCGGTCCCGGGTACCGGCGCCGAGCGGATCTCCGGAATTTCGGCCCTGAAACCGTCCCGGGAGCTACCCGAACTGCACGGACCGCTTCGCCAGCCCCATCCAGAACCCGTCGATCACCGACTTCTGCGCGTCCAGCTCGCCGCCCGCCTCCGCCGCGCCCATGGTGACGAAGAGCGGGGCGAAGTGCTCGGTGCGCGGGTGGGCGTAGCGGCCGGCCGGGGCCTTGCCCAGGAAGTCGAGGAGGGCGTCCCAGTCGCGGTCCGCGAGGGCCCGCCGGCCCCAGTCGTCGAACTCGGCGGACCAGCTCGGCACGCCCCCGCCCGGGTGGCGCAGGGCGGCGAGGTTGTGGGTGAAGAAGCCGGAACCGACGATCAGCACGCCCTCGTCGCGCAGCGGGGCGAGCCTGCGGCCGATCTCCATGAGCCGGACCGGGTCGAGGGTGGGCATGGAGATCTGGAGCACCGGGATGCCGGCCTCCGGGTACATCTCGACGAGCGGGACGTAGGCGCCGTGGTCCAGGCCGCGGTCGGGGATGTCCTGGACGGGCGTGCCGGGGGCGCGCAGCAGCTTGCGGACCGACTCGGCCAGCTCCGGCGCGCCGGGGGCGTCGTACCGGACCCGGTAGTAGTGCTCGGGGAAGCCCCAGAAGTCGTGGACCAGGGGAACGGTCTCGATCGCGCCGAGGGCGAGCGGCGCCTCCTCCCAGTGGGCGGAGACCATGAGGACGGCCTTGGGGCGGGGCAGCGTCGCGGCCCAGGCGGCGAGCTGGCCGGGCCACACCGGGTCGTCGGCGAGCGGCGGGGCGCCGTGGCTGAGATAGAGGGCGGGCATGCGCTCCTTGGCGGCGGCGACGGACATGCGGCGACTCCCGGATACTTTAACTCTCAAGCTTTATGAAACACCGTACGCCCAACTAGTTCAAGTTTCAAAAAGACCTTTCGTAAAGTGGACCCATGAACACGGCACCGGACTCCGCCGCACCGCACCGCTGGCTCACCCCCGGGGAACAGCGCGTCTGGCGCGCGTACCTGCACGCCACCACCCTGCTGGAGGACCACCTCGACCGGCAGCTGCAACGCGACGCGGGCATGCCGCACGTCTACTACGGCCTGCTCGTCACGCTCTCCGAGGCACCGAAGCGCCGGCTGCGGATGACCGAGCTGGCGATGAAGGCGAAGATCACCCGCTCCCGGCTCTCGCACGCGATCGCCCGGCTGGAGAAGAACGGCTGGGTGCGCCGCGAGAACTGCCCCTCCGACAAGCGCGGTCAGTTCGCGGTGCTCACCGAGGAGGGCGCGGCCGTGCTCGGCCGTACCGCCCCGGGCCATGTGACCGCCGTACGCCAGGCCCTGTTCGACCGGCTCAGCCCGGAACAGCAGAAGGCCCTCGGCGAGATCATGGAGATCGTCGCCGAGGGCCTTCAGCCGGACGAGGAGGGCGCGGACCTCCCCTGGCTCCGCTAACTCACCGAGTGCGCGAGGGTCAGTGGGCTCGATGGGCTCAGTGGGCCACCACCGGCACCGGCACCTCGTCCTCGGCGCCCGCGCCGGAGGCCACCTGGGTGGTGCCCGGACGGCCGGCGTTGACGAAGGTGAAGGCGATCAGCGCGGCGACGGCCAGGATGCCGACGGCGAAGGCGATCGCCGTGCTGTAGCCGTGCACCATGCTCTGCAGGCCCACCAGCTGCTGCTGCGGCTTGGTGGCGGCGCCGGCGATGTGGTCCTTGAGGTACGACGTCTTCGCGGACGCGGCGATGGTGTTCAGCAGCGCCGTGCCGATCGCGCCGCCCACCTGCTGCGAGGTGTTGACCATCGCGGAGGCGACACCGGCGTCCCGGGGCTCGACGCCCGTGGTGGCCAGGGACATGGCCGGCATGAACGCCGTACCCATGCCGAGGCCCAGCAGCACCATCGCGGGCAGCAGCAGGGTGGTGTACGACGAACCGATCTCCAGCTGGGTCAGCAGCAGCATGCCGAGACCCGCGACCAGGAAGCCGGGGCCCATCAGGAACCGGGCGCGGACCCGGGTCATCAGGCGGGCGCCGATCTGGGTGGAGCCGGTGATCATGCCGGCCACCATCGGCAGGAACGCGAAGCCGGTCTTGACCGGGGAGTACCCCTGCACGATCTGGAGGTAGTAGGTCAGGAAGAGGAACAGGCCGAACATGCCGATGATGGCGAGGCCGAGCGAGAGGTAGATGCCACCGCGGTTGCGGTCGCGGACCACGCGCAGCGGCAGCAGCGGGGCCTTGACCCGGGACTCGACCAGCACGAACGCCAGCAGCAGCACCGCGGACGCCACGAACATCGACACGGTCAGGGCGTCGCTCCAGCCGTCGGACTCGGCGCGCGTGAAGCCGTAGACCAGCGAGACCAGGCCGAGGGTGGACAGCAGGACGCCGGGGATGTCGAGCGGGGCGCGGTTGCGGCCGCCCTCCGGCTCACGGATGACCAGGGTGGCGCCGAGCGCGGCGACGATGGCGAACGGCACGTTGACGAAGAACGTCCAGCGCCAGTCCAGGTACTCGGTGAGGAAGCCGCCGAGGATCAGGCCGACGGCGCCGCCGCCGCCCGCGATGGCACCATAGATGCCGAACGCCTTGGCGCGCTCCCTGGCGTCCGTGAACATCACGGCCAGCAGGGACAGCGCGGCGGGCGCGAGCAGCGCGCCGAAGACGCCCTGGAGGGCGCGGGCGCCGAACATCATCGGGCCCGAGACGGCGAGACCGCCGAGCGCGGAGGCCAGCGCGAAGCCGATCAGACCGGTGAGGAAGGCGCGCCGGCGGCCCCACTTGTCGGCGATCCGGCCGCCGAACAGCAGCAGACCGCCGAAGGCGAGGGCGTAGGCCGTGACGACCCACTGCCGGTTGCCGTCGGATATGCCGAGGTCCTTCTGGGCCGAGGGCAGGGCGATGTTCACGATGGTCGAGTCGAGGACGACCATCAGCTGGGCGAGCGCGATGAAGACGAGCGCTTTCCAGCGGTTGGCGTCGCCGGATGGCGCGGCGACGCGGGGAGCCGTGAGGGCGTCGGACATGGGTGTACCCACTTCGGGACTTCGGGAGTTCACGAGTGCGGAGCTTCGTGACCAGGTGACGGAAAAATGACGAGAAATCGGCAGTGAACGGAACGCGTCAGGAAAACGGACTACTAAGGACGGCAAGGACGGCAAGGACGGCAGGAGCGAGAACGACGGAGGCGGCCGGCGTGGTGGGCGGGAGCGGGTCGGGCTATGCGGCCGTACCGCACTGACGGAGTTCCCCGACGGTGACGGCGGTGCCCGGTAGCACGGAGCGCGCGGGGGCCCGCAGGCCGTCGAGGAGAAGCTGGAGGTGGCGGTGGACGAACCGGTCGCCCTGCGGGCAGCCGGTGCCGGCCGGGGGCCGGCTCAGCTGGGCCACGGCGATCATCAGGTCGCCCACCCCGACGTCGGACCGCAGCTGACCGGCCGTCACGGCCCGCCCCATGACCTCTGCCACGAGGCTCTCGACGCGCTCGCGGGCGGCCTCCAGGTCGGGGTGGTGCCGGTCGAAGGTGGTGGAGACCATCGGGCACAGCGCGCTGATCCGCTCGTCGGCGCAGGCGTGCACGAAGTGCTCCAGCGCGGCGAAGGCGTCCCCGGTCTCTGCGAGGGCACCCTCGGCCGCCTCGGCCGTGCGGTCCATCACGGAGCAGACGACCTCGCGGACGAGGGCGTCGCGGTCGGGGAAGTTGCGGTACAGCGTGGCATTGCCGACGCCGGCCCGGCGGGCGATCTCGTCCAGCGGCACGTCCGGGCCGTGCTCGGTGAACATCTCCCGGGCGGCGGTGACGATCCGCTCCCGGTTGCGCAGGGCGTCGGCGCGGGGCCGGGTCACCTTGCGCGGCGCGGGGTGGGTGGCGGTCGTCACTGCGGGCTCCTCGGTCGGTTCGGTCGGTGCGATGTCGGTGGGCCCTGGTGATCCGGGGAACCGGTCCCCGTTTCGGGCGGACACAGTTCCAAACGGGGAGAGGGTCCCCACTTATTTCCGGTCCGCGAAAAGAGCGGCTGTGAGCTGAGCCACATGCGCCGGGGGCCGAATTCACCCTCCCACGCCCGCACTTCCCACGTTCGGTCCCGCCCTTCCCACGATCGGTCTCACCCAGCGCGCGCCCGCCACGGCCCCGGCACAGGGTGATCGCAAGGGCGCAGCCAGGAGTCCGGCGGCTGCCGTGGAGCGAAGGGTCCGTGCATGCAGCCGCAGTCGCCCCGCCGCATATCCCCCGACCAGGACCCCAGCGGTATATCCGGGCGCCGCATACCCTCGCGCCGGATGGCGCTCGCCGCGGTGACCGCGCTGACCCTCGCGATCAGCACCTCGGCGGGGACCGCCCGTCTCACGGCGCCCTCCACCGCCGGGCCGACCGGCCTGGCCCGCACCGCGGCCCTCTCCCCCTGCATGATCCACGGCGGCCCCGACGTCCAGATGACCGAGGGCGTGCCCACCCCGCACGGCTACGCCCGCTCCACCGGCACCGTGCACGCCCTGACCCTGATGGTCGACTTCTCCGACGCGCCCGGCGAGGGCAGCGCGATGGACCGCTTCCACGAGTTCTTCCCGCGCACCCAGGACTGGTTCCGCACCTCGTCGTACGGCCGCCTCGACTACCGGCCCGAGACACCGGTGACCGACTGGCTGCGGATGCCGAAACCGTTCAAGGCGTACGGCATAGAGCGCGGCGCGCCCTTCGACCCCGGGTACCGGCAGCTGGTGCAGGACATCGTGGCCGCGGCCGATCCCGAGGTCGACTTCCGCTCGTACGACCTGCTGAACATACTGGTCAGTCCGAACGCCGGTCCGTCCGCGCTGGACACGGTGCTGTCGGTGACCTTCGCGGGGAACGCGGACGCGCCGGTGGCCGACGGGGTGCCGGTCTCCAACGCCTCCTTCATCTACTCCCGCCAGGACGACGGTTCCGGTTCCTTCCCGCACACCGGCTTCCGGGTGCTGCCGCACGAGAACGGCCACACCTTCGGGCTGCCCGATCTGTACACCCAGGACGGCGGGGGCACGGTCGGGCACTGGGACATCATGAGCGAGGACTGGGGCGCCAACAACGACATGCTCGCCTGGGACAAGTGGAAACTGGGCTGGCTGGACGGCTCCCAGGTGGGCTGCGCGGCGAAGGGCGGCAGCGTCGAGTACGCCCTGACCCCGCTGTACAGGTCGGGCGGCGGCAAGCTGGTGATCATCCCGGTCGACGGCCACACGGCGTACGCCCTGGAGGTCCGGGCGCAGGGCGGCAACGACGAGGCGATCTGCTGCCCCGGCGTCCTCATCTACAAGGTGGACGCCACCGTCGACACCGGTCGGGGCCCCATCACCGTCTACGACGCCCACCGCGACAGCGGCGGCTGCACCCGCAGCCCCAACGTCCAGGCCGAACTCTCCGACGCCCCCTTCACCCCGGGCCAGAGCTTCAAGGACCCCCGGCACGGGATCGTGGTGCGGGTGGCGGGGGAGGACGACGGGACGTACCGGGTGCGGGTGACGCGGACGTGACCCTGTTCCCCGGGGCCGGGCCCGCGCTGTAGGGTCCAGCGGCTCGCACGCGGCGGGCCGGAGCAGGAGGACCCATGGCGTTCGCCGACTACCAGAACGAGATCTACTTCGACGGCCTGCGCGGGGTGGTGCCGCGGCTGCCGATGACCTTCGCCGAGCTGGAGCCGCCCGCGCTGGCCGCGCTGACGCCCTCGGTACGGTCGTACGTCGCGGGCGGCGCCGGGGACGAGCACACCCAGCGGGCCAACGTCACCGCGTTCGAGGAGTGGGGTCTGGTCCCGCGCATGCTGGTGGGGGCGAAGGACCGCGATCTGTCCGTCGACCTGTTCGGGATGCGGCTGCCCTCCCCGCTGTTCATGGCCCCGGTCGGGGTGATCGGCCTGTGCGCGCAGGACGGGCACGGCGATCTGGCCACCGCGCGCGCCGCCGCCCGCACCCAAGTGCCGATGGTCGCCTCCACCCTGACCGTGGACCCGATGGAGGAGGTGGCCGCGGAGTTCGGCGACACCCCGGGCTTCTTCCAGCTCTACACCCCCACCGACCGGGAGCTGGCGGAGAGCCTGGTCCACCGGGCCGAGGCGGCCGGGTTCAAGGGCATCGTGGTCACCCTGGACACCTGGATCACCGGCTGGCGCCCCCGCGATCTGGCCGTGAGCAACTTCCCCCAGCTGCGGGGGCACTGCCTGGCCAACTACACCAGCGACCCGGTGTTCCGCTCCCGCCTCGCCACGTCCCCCGAGGACGACCCCTCGGCCGCGGTCCTGCACTGGGCGCTGACCTTCGGCAATCCCCTCACCTGGGACGACCTGCCCTGGCTGCGCTCGCTCACCGATCTCCCGCTGATCCTCAAGGGCATCTGCCACCCGGACGACGCCCGCCGCGCCAGGGACGCGGGTGTCGACGGCATCTACTGCTCCAACCACGGCGGCCGCCAGGCCAACGGCGGTCTGCCCGCGCTGCATTGCCTGCCCGGTGTGGTCGAGGCCGCCGGCGACCTGCCCGTGCTGTTCGACTCCGGGGTCCGCTCCGGCTCCGACGTCGTCAAGGCGCTCGCCCTGGGCGCGCGGGCCGTCGGCATCGGCCGCCCCTACGCCTACGGCCTCGCCCTGGACGGCACCGACGGCATCGTGCACGTCCTGCGCACCCTGCTCGCCGAGGCCGACCTCCTGATGGCCGTCGACGGCTACCCCACCCTGGCCGACCTCACCCCCGACGCCCTGCGCCACCTCCGCTGAACCCTCGTTCCCGGGCCGTACACGCCGCCGCCCCGCCGCACGGTGTGCGGCGGGGCGGGCGGCCGGGAGCCGAGGGGCTCGCTACTTCCCCTCGCGGGGCATGACCACCGCCGACAGCACGGCGGGCACGGCCCCGATGAGCAGCATCACCACGGGCCAGCCGGTGGCCGAGAGGATCCCGGGGATGACCAGCGGGGTGAGGAAGGCGCCCGCGAACACCATCGTGTTCTCCAGCCCGAGGGCCGTCCCGGAGCGCTCCTTGCCCGCCATGATCGCGATCTCGGCGTAGTGCACACCGTGCCAGCCGCAGGACAGCAGACCGGCCACCACCATCAGCGCCGCCGCGATCCAGGCGGGCCCGGACTCGCACAGCGCGAGCCCGACGAAGCAGGCGGCGATGATCCAGCTGTAGGCGATGACGAGGGTACGGCGGTGCCGCCCGCCCCTGCTGTCCGTCCAGCGCCCGCTCCACACCCGGGAGACCGCGCCCAGGGCCTGGACGGCGAACAGCAGACCGGAGATGGCCGTGATGCCGACCCCGTGCACCTTGTGCAGATAGATCGCGGCGAACGACAGGACGGTGAACTGCGGGAAGTCCAGCAGGAAGGCGCTGAGCGAGATCCGCCAGATCTTCCAGCGGCGCAGCGGGCTGACGGTGGTGTTCTTGTGCCCGGCGGCGGGCAGCGGCGGCTCGTCCAGCCAGCAGACGATGACGACGGTGGCGACGAGCGCGAAGGCGGTCAGGAAGCCGAACACGCCCCGGAAGCCGACGCTCATGGCGAGGGCGGGCAGCGCGAGCGCGCCGATGGCACCGCCGAGCGGGACGGCCGCCACCCGCAGGCTGATGGCGAAGCCGTGGTTGCCGGGCGGGAACCAGCCGAGGACCGCCCGGCCGGAGGCGCTGTTGACGCAGCCGCCGAGGGCCCCGGCGAGCAGCAGCACGGCGGACAGCAGCCAGGAGGGCGGGGTGTAGCCGCCGGTCGGCACGAGGAAGGCGGTGGCCGCCGCGAGGCAGGCGGTGGTGCCGGCCAGTCCGGTGATCAGCACCATGCGCTCGCCGAAGCGGTCGGTGAGCAGCCCCCAGATGATCTCGGTGACGGCCGCTCCGCAGGTCAACGCGGCGAGGACGAGGCCGAGTTGGCCGGTGGAGTAGCGGTAGTCGCTCTGGAGCACGGCGCTGGCCATGGGGATGCCCTGGAAGGCCGCGCTGAAGGCCGCCTGCGCGATGATGCCGATGCCGAGGATCCCCCACTTGTAGCGGGGCGAGTGGGTCCTGCCCGACCTGCCGACGGGGAGGGGGGCCGCCACGGGGGCGACGGGTGACGTGGTGAGCTGCTGAGACATGGTCCTGAAGGGCTTTCTGTTCGGGGGTGCGGTGGCTGCGGGTTCGTGGACCGGGGCGGTCAGGAGGCGGGGACCGGGGCGCCCTCCAGGGCGAGGCCGGTGTCCGGGAGTTCGCCGGGCAGCAGGGCCTCGGTGCGCTTCTCCCGGACCACCAGGAGGGTGCAGCCGCGGGGGCTGCTGACCCGGTGCACGCTGCCGGGCTTCTCCAGCACCAGGCAGCCGGGGCCGTACACATCGCCGTTGTCGTTGTGGAGTTCGCCGTCCACGACCACGATCAGCTCGTAGCCGAGGTGGCGGTGGAGGTCTCCGTGGGCGCCGGCGCCGAAGCGGGCGAGGTAGGACTCGGCGCCGTCGGGGCCGGTCTCCTCGGCGGTGTACAGCCAGTGCACGTCGACCGCCTGCCGTCCGGGCTGGACGTACGCCTGCCAGGTCAGCCGGTCGAGGTTCGCGGTGTCGAGGAGTTCGCGTATGACGAGGACGTCGCGGTGCCGGGTCGCGGGGCTGGTCACGGACATGGGGGTGCCTTTCGGGTCGGCGGGGCCAGGGCCGTGCGCGGGGTCGGTCGCGGGGGCGCGCAGTCGTGCGCTCACCTCGGAGCGGCGGATCTTGCCGGACGTCGTACGGGGCAGCGCGTCGGTGAAGGAGGCGCTGTGGACGCGCAGGGCGCGGGTGACGTGCAGGTCGACATGGGCGAGGAGTTCGGTCTCGGTGGCGCGGGTGCCGGCTTCGAGTTCGATCACGGCGTGCGCGGCGAGCGTCAGCGCGGGGTGGGGCACCGGCACCACGGCGGCCGCGCGGACGGCGGGGTGGGTGCGCAGGATCGCCTCCAGTTCGTACGGGGAGACGCGGTGGCCGCCCGACTTGAAGACGTCGTCGCGGCGGCCCAGCAGCCGTACGTACCCGTCCGAGGAGAGGATCGCGGAGTCCCCGGTGGCGTAGCGGTCGGCGCCGAGGACCTCTCCGGTGCGCCCGGGGTCGCCGTCGTAGCCGGTCATCATGCCCACGGGCCGGCCGGCGAGTTCCACGTACAGCTGCTCGTCGCGCACCGTCAGGTCCCAGCCGGGCAGCGGCTTGCCCAGCCAGCCGGGCTTGCGGGCCAGTCCGGGGGTGGTGCCGACCAGGGCGGTCGTCTCGGTCTGGCCGTAGCCCTCGCGGACGGCCACGCCCCATTCGGCCTCGATGACCTCCGCCACGTGCAGGGCGAGCGGCTCGCCCGCGGTGGTGGCCTCGCGCAGCCGCGGCCGGGCGGTGGCGGCGTGCGCGGCGAGCCGGGTCCACTGGGCGGGCGGGGCGCACAGGCTGGTGATGCCGCGCTCCTCCAGCAGCCGGGGCAGCTGCCCGGACCCGATGTTCCCGGCGGGCGGGACGACGAGGGTCGCCTCGGCGGTGAAGGGGACGAAGAAGCTGGACCAGGAGTGCTTGGCCCAGCCGGGCTCGGAGATGTTCACATGCCGGTCGCCGGGCAGCAGCCCGTTGAAGTACAGGGAGGACAGGTGGCCCACCGGGTAGGAGGCATGGGTGTGGACGACGAGTTTGGGCGCCGAGGTGGTGCCGGAGGTGAAGTAGGCGAAGGCCGTGTCCGAGGCGGGGGTCGGGCCGGTCGGCAGGTAGGAGGTGGCGGCCTGGTACGAGTCGTCGTACGGCTGCCAGCCCGCGACCGGCGCGCCGACCGCGATCCGGGTCGTGGCGCCGCCCGTGCCGAGGTCGAGGCGGTCGAAGAGCGAAGTGAGTTCGCTGCGGCAGATCAGATGGCGCACCCGGCCCCGGCCGACCCGGTCGGCGGCCTCCCTGCGGGTCAGTGAGGTGTAGGTGGGGATGGCCACCGCCCCGGTCTTCAGACAGGCGAGCAGGGTCTCCCACAGCTCCACCTGGGTGCCGAGGACGATCAGCACCCGGTCGCCGCGCGCGACACCGCTGTCGGTGAGCCAGTTGGCGAGCTGGTCGGAGCGGGTGGCGAGGTCCTGGTAGGTGATCCGCTGGTCCCGGCCGTCGGGGCCGATCAGTTCGAGGGCGGTGCGCGGGTTGTCCCGGGCGATGACGTCGAACCACTCCAGCGCCCAGTTGAAGTGGGTGAGGCGGGGCCAGCGGAAGGCCCGGTGGGCGGCCTCGTGGTCGGCGCGCAGTTCCAGGAGCAGATCGCGGCCGCGCCGGAAGGCGGCGTGGGCGGGGGTGCGGCGCAGCGTGGCGTGGGCCGCGGCGCGGTCGTCTCGGGCGGTCATCGTCGGGTTCCTTCCAGCGTGCGGTGGGCGGCCGGCTCCGGGAGCGCGGCGAGGGCGTCCTGGGCGATGGCGTCGGCGTCCCGGGTGAAGTCGGTCCAGGGGCCGGGCCGGGCGGAGCCGACCTGCATGAACCAGCGCTGGCCCTCGGAGGGGATGCCGAGGACGTACACGCCCTCCGCCGCCGCTCCGGTCGCGGTCACGGGCCGGTACGGGCTCGCCGTCGTCGCCACTCCCCCGGCGACCCGGCCGCCGTCGCCCTGTTCGTTGGCCCAGGGCGTCCACAGGCCGCAGTCCAGCAGCTGCCGGGTCAGCGGCGCGGTGTCGCGGCCGAGGTCCGGGGCCGGGATACGGGCGTCGACGAGCACCTCGCAGTGCTCCAGGGACCCCCGGACCTGCGGGGAGCGGACGGTGAAGCAGCCGCTCGCCTCGTCCGCCGCGAACTCGGCCGAGGGCCCGGCCGCCCTCAGGACGCCCGCTTCGAGCAGCGCCCGGGTCTGCCGCAGCCGCTGCGCCGGGGGGCCCGCGGCCAGGAAGGAGCTGAGCGGGGCGAGCCGGCCCAGGAAGTCGTCGCGGTGCGAGGCGGCGGTGAGGCCGTCGAAGTCGACCGCGGCCCGGATGGTCCCCCGTACGTCGCGCAGCACGTCCAGGGCCGCCTTGCGGGGGCCTTCCAGGTTGCCCTGTCCGGCGTGTGCGAGATCCTCGTCGATCAACTCGCCGAGGGCCGCTGCGAATTCGGCGGGGCTGTCGAAGGTGCGGCCGGTGAAGGGGCGCGCCAGAGCGTCGATGTCCAGGGGGGCCGGGCCGTCGATGCCGAGGTCGGCGGCGGCGGTGCGGATGATCTTCTCCGCGCCGTCGGCTCCCGCCTCCTCGACAAGGGCGGCCGTGCGTATCAGGAAATCCCGTTCCCGGTCGGCGCCGAGTCTGGCGCGTACGGCGGTGGCGTAGTGGACGAGCTGCATCTCGGCGTGCAGCCAGGGCCAGATCTGGAGCCGGAAGTCGAGGGGGGTCCCGCTCGCGCGCAGGGCGGCGATCCGCTCGGGGGTGAACAGCCTGGCCGTGTAACGCCACAGCGGACCCTTCTGGTTGAGGCCCCGGGCCGGGAGCGGCACCCCGGACCGGGAGCCCGCCACGAGCACCGGCTCCAGACCGGAGGGCAGATACCGCAGCACCTTGCCCGGGCCCTCGCTGAACCGGCCGCCGCGGCTGGTGGTCAGCGCCGCGACGATGTCGTAGAAGGTGAGGCCCATCCCGAGGACCGCGACCCGGGCCCCCGGCGCGATGTGGTCCAGCGGCATGTCGGCCGCGCTGTCGCCGCGGATGTACGTCAGCTCCGGGCGGCAGGCTGCGAAGTCCGCGAACCGGCGCTGGTCGGCGGTGAGTTCGGTCAGGGGGTGCCCGGTGGCCAGCACGACCCGGTCGGCGTGCAGCAGTTCGCCGTCGGCGCAGCGCAACTGCCAGGCACCGCCCGCCCGTTGCATGGCGACGACGTGGCCCTCGTACTGCCGCAGGGTCGCGCGGGGCGGCAGGGAGTCCCGTACCGCCTGGAGGAAGAAGTGCAGGTACTGGCCGTACAGCGCCCGGGGCGCGTAGGCGTTGGGGCCGGGGTAGACGAGGTCCTCGGCGCCGGCCCACCACTGGCCAAGCGAGGGCCCCGCGCCCGCGCGGGCGGGGCCGCCGTCCGAGGGACCGGAGAACATGGTCACCTCGCCGCAGGCGGTGTTCATCAGGAAGGCCGGGTTCTGGTCGGTGCGCCAGATACGGCCCGCGCCGACCTGGTCCTTGTCGATCAGCGTGATCTCCACGGCCCGCCGCGGCGTCTCCTCGCGCAGCCGGGCCACCAGGCGTTCCACGACGGCGAGTCCGCGCGGACCCGAGCCGACGACCGCGATGCGGTGGGCGGCGGCACCTTCGGCGGCACTCCCGGCAGCGCTCCCGGCGGCGCCCTCGGCAGCGCTCCCGGCGGCGCTCCCGGCGGCTTTCTCGCGGCGGGCGGTGACGGCCTCGGCGCGCTTGCGGGTCAGGGCGGCCGCCGCCCGGTCGTGGGCGTCGGCGGTGTAACGCAGCATGCCCAGGAGCCGGCTCGAGGTGACGGCGTGCCGGGTGCCGCGGGTGACCGGCAGCGGCATGGCGCCCGTACCGGACCAGACGAGCCGGCCGTCGTCGCCGATCGCCCCGCGCGCCGCGCCCGCGTTGTCCCGGTGCAGGCAGAACGGCACGTCGAGGACGCCGGCCGCGAAGGCGGCGCGCAGGCCCGCGCCGATGTCGGTGCCGTGGTCGAGGACCGCGGTGATGAGCCGTAGCGCCTCGGTGTAGATCGTCTCGTAGTCGACCTGGCGGGCCCACGGCAGCGGGCAGTCGTCCTGGAGCGCCTGCCGGGACACCCGTGCCGCCCGCTCCAGGGCCGCGATGTTCTCGGGGACGGTGGGGATGCGGTGCGCCTCGGCGACGGTCTTGACGATCAGCCGCTGGGCGCCGCCGCGCACCGCGATCTGCGCGGAGGAGTCCAGGAGCAGCTCCGCACCGGCCTCGGTGGCGGGGTAGACGCCCATGTAGGTGTAGAGCACCACGTGCCGCGCGACACTGGCCGGCAGGAAGAGCTCCGCGAGGTGGTGCAGGGCCGCCAGCGCCTCGATGTCCTGCACCGCGTTGGTCTGCTGGGCGTACGACAGCGATACGGAGGTCACCCCGTTGCGGGCGAAGAACATCGCCTCCAGGACGCTGATCGCCACCAGCAGCGACGGCGGGCACATCTGCCCGAGCATGCAGCCGCCGAACGTCTCCAGGTGGGCGCGCATCCCCTGGTCGTCGGCCTGCTCGGCGAGCTGCTGGGTGGCGTCGGTCCAGGCGGGGACCGCCTCGGCCAGCGGGAGCCGGGAGTAGGGCAGGCAGTACGAGACCGGGCCGCCTTCGGAGGCGGAGAGGCCCGCCTGGATCATCGCCTCGAAGATATGGGCGGGCCGCGCGGAGCCGTGCCGGACCTGGACGGGGATGCCGTCGGCGGCCCGGGCGACCTCGGCGGTGACCCGGGGTCCGTGGTTGACGAGCGGGAAGCCGTTGAGCGCGCGGCCCTCGGCGAGGGCGGTCCCCGCGCCGGCCATGTCCTCGACCCGGGTGTAGGAGTCGATGGTGAGCGTGCCGAGGGTCCGCGCACGGGCCGCCGTGACGGCCGCGAGGCCCTCGGCCATGCGCGCCGGGTCCGACATGCCCATCCGGGGCTGTACGACCAACTGCCCGGCCTGCGCGGCGCGTTCGACGTAGCTCTGCATGTCGGGGCTGCGCTGGGTCTGCGTGTCGGGGCGGCTCCGGCCCTGCGTGCCGGGGCTGGTCTGGCCCTGCCTGTCGAGGTTGCGCTGGATCTGCGTGTTGGAGCTGGTCTGGCTCTGTGTATCGAGGTTGGTCCGGTTCTGTGCGTCGGAGCTGGTCCGGTTCTGCGTGTCGGAGCTGGTCCGGTTCTGCGTGTCAGGCCTGCCCTGGCGGCGGTTCGCGCTCATGCGACCGACCCCGCGATCTCGGGGCGGTGCCCGGTCATCCGCTGGAGCGCGCTGCCGAACTCGGCCGGGTCGGCGCCGTCCGTGAACACCGCGTCGAAGCCCGCGGCGGCCAGTTCGTCGGCGAGGTGCGGCTGGTCGGCTCCCTGGATGCCGAGCTTTCCGCCGATCATCACGGGGACGGCGGCCAGGGTCGCGTCACTGTCGTCCCGCAGCTTCCTGATCAGCCGCCGGCCGTCGATGTGGCCGTGGCCGTTCACCGAGGAGATGACCACGGCGTCGGGCCGCTGTGCGCGGATCTCCTCGATGATCTCGGCGTCGGGCACGCACGCGCCGAGGTTGGACACCTCGTACCCCCGCTCTTCGAGCAGCAGCTGGAGGAAGACCAGGTTCCAGGTGTGGGAGTCGGAGGAGACCGTCGAGAGCAGTACGCGGGTGGCTCTGGACTGGATGGGTGACACGGGAGAGACCTCCTGTCGATGTGCCGCGGCCTGCCGCGACACATCGAAGATCCCGGTTTCCGGCTCCGCGGCCCAGACCGATTCGGAGGTCCTGAACCGCTGTTCACGGATGCCGTACGGCCCACGGTTGCGACGTGAGGAGCAACTACGCTGTCTCTGCGTCCAGTTCGGCGACCGGCACTTCGTCCGGGACCCGGCGCCCGCAGACCACGACCCCGGTGACCACCAGCAGCCCGCCGAAGCACTGGAGGAGGGTCAGCGCCTGGCCGAGCCACGCATAGGCGATGACACTGGTGGCGACGATCTCGAAGGTGCCCAGCATGCTCACACGCGTCGGTCCGAGGGAACGTACGGCCGTCAGCACGAGCGCGAACGGCGCGGCCATCCCGAGCACCCCGATCAGCACCAGCGGCACGAGCGCCCCCGGCGCCCACGCCCCGCCCTCGATGCGCCACGGCGGCTGGACGCACGTCCAGGCGAGGGCCGCGACCAGCGATCCGTACATGGTGGAGGTGGCGGTGGGCACGGCGTCACCGATACCGCGCCCGCACACCAGGTACAGGATGTACGCGGCCGCGGTCGCCAGCCCGAACACGAGCCCGACGGCATCGAGTCGCCCCAGCGAGGCACCCCCGATGCCGACCATCAGGACGACACCGCCGAGCGTGAGCGGCAGCGCCACCAGCACGCTCACCGCCGGGCGGCGGCGCTGCCGTACGGCGTCGGCGGCGGTCAGCCAGACGGCAGCGCTGTACTGGAGCACCAGCGCGACGGCCAGGGGCAGCCGGGCGATCGCCATCGAGTAGCAGTAGATGAGCGCGGCCAGCGCCAGCCCGAAGCCGACCACCCGCGGCAGCCGCCGCCACGGCAGACGCAGCAGATCACGACGGGTGAGGGCGAGGACACCGAACAGACTCAAGAACCCGGCCGACATACGGAACTGAGTAACCGTCAGCGCACTGATCCCGTGGTCGATGAGCACGCGCGAGGCCGTACCGCTCAGCCCGAACAGCGTGCAGGCGGCGACGACCATGAGACAGCCGGACGCCCCTTTCGCGCCCGGAGCCCCGACACGCCCCTCCCCGGCCGCCCCCGCCATCCCGCCGTCCACGGGCCCCGCGCCCCCACGTTCTTCCCCCCTGAGGCTCAACTCGCTATGCCACTCGGGATGTACGAGGTGCCCGGCCGGGCGGGCTGGAGGGGACTCGGCGGGCGGAGCAGCTGGAAGTGCGGGATGACATGGGCGGGGGTGACCCCGGGGTTCCAGATGAGTTCGGACATCACCGGTGACAGCGCGGCGGGCTGCAGCTCCGTCAACTGCCCCGATTCCAGCTGCGGTCCGACCGCGATGGCCGGCACCACGCCCACGCCGATGCCGCCCAGCACGGAGGACTTCACGCCGTCGACGCTGCCCACCTGCTGGACCCGGACGCGCCCGAGGCGGGGCAGCACCTCCTTCTCGGCGATGTCCCGGTAGACACAGCCCGGCGCGGTGACCAGGAGCCGCTCGGGCCGCGCCGCCGACTCGGGCGTGCCCACGAGGACGGCCCGGTCGGTCCACAGATGCCGGCGGTCGCCGCCCTCCGCCGAGCGGATGCCCGCCGCCGGTAAGGGCGCCGAGTTGATGAGCGCGGCGGCCAGTTCGCCCCGGCCGACCTGGTCGCGCAGCTGGGCGACCGGGCCGACGAAGATCTGGGTCTCCAGGTTCGGCATGAGCCGGCGCAGCGTGCGCAGGAAGCTCGGCAGCCGGTAGGTGCACAGGGAGGCCGTCGCACCGATGCTCAGGGTGCTCGGCCGGTCCTCCGCCGCGGCGGCCACCGCTGCCTGCGCCTGGGCCAGCTTGTCGAGGATGTCCGTCGCGTACTCGAGGAAGCGGGTGCCGGCCCTGGTGAGCCGGTTCACCGCCGCCCCGCGCTCCAACAGCGATGCGCCCAGGCTGCGTTCGAGCGCCTGGAGGTGACTGGTGACCGTCGAACGCGCGTAACCGAGCCGCTCGGCGGCCTCGGCGAGGGTGCTGCTCTGCGCTACGGCCACGAATGTCTCGAGCCTTTGAACATCCACCTTGCAGTCTCCTTCCGGCCCGGCTCTCGCAGGGCGTGCTGCCTGCCATCCGACTCGGCACGAGGACGACCTTGAGTCAACTTTGAACCACGATACATCTCTGTTCCTCAGTTCATCCAGCATGCTCCCCGAACTCGCCCTGGCGCCATACATCGACTGTGAACCAACCATGTACTGTGGTATAAGAACGAGTGGGGGCGGGACGCCCGAGCGGGCGGCGCACTCAGCTGCGGCGCAGGTCTCTGTCCTGGTACCGGCATCGCGCGTACAGGAGGAAGAGATGAACACGTCCCCGGCCGAGAGCGAGGCCCAGCCCCTGGGGCGCCGCGGGCGCAACAAGATCAAGATAAAAGAGCGCCTGTACACCGCGGCGCTGGAACTCTTCGCCGAGCAGGGCTACGACCAGACGTCCGTCGACGAGATCGCCGAACGCGCCGACGTGGCCCGCGGCACCTTCTTCAACCACTTCCCGCGCAAGGAAGACCTGATCGGCACCTGGGGCGAACGCCGCCGGGAACGCCTGGTCGGCATCATGGAGGACGCCGTCCCCGACCGCACGGGCGCCGCGGACCGCCTGCGCCGCTGCATGACCGTCCTCGGCCACATCAACGAGGAGGAGCACGACCGCACGGCCGCGATGCTCGTCGCCTGGGTCAAGGCCGGCCGCCCTCTCCGCGAGGAGCCCTACGTCGCCGAACTCTTCGCCGAGATCGTCGAGGACGGCCGCCGCACCGGCGAACTCCGCGAGGACGTCGTCCCGCAGCAGGTGGGCAACGTCCTTCGTGACATATACCTGGGCACCCTGTACCGCTGGTTCCGCGAGGCGGAGAACGAACCCGGAGGCCGCCTGGCGCAAGAGCTGGTCCAGGCCTCGGAGCTCCTGCTGACCGGCATCGTGACCCGCCCCTGACCCCCTCCCCCTCGCCCCGACCGAACCCGGCATCCACCCGAGCCCCGATCCGGTACCCTGTGGGTCGAGCCCCGCCTTCGTAGCTCAGGGGATAGAGCACCGCTCTCCTAAAGCGGGTGTCGCAGGTTCGAATCCTGCCGGGGGCACCACCACAGAGGCCTCGGACCGATCACGGTCCGGGGCCTTTGGCGTCCCGGGGAAGGCTTTGCAAGGGCACCCCGGCCGGGCCTCAGGTCGCTGGAAGTTGGTACGACAGGACGTACGCGTCCGCCGCCATGACCGTGTCGCGGACCTCTACCGCCCCTCCGCCGATGTCGAAGGCGTGCGGACGAGGTGGATGACGGCAACGCCGGGGGCGAGCCGGAGTGTCTTCACCTCGGCCGGCCGGGGAGGGCATCCGGGCGCGGATCTCCTCTTGGAGTGGTCGAGGTGTCCGAGGCGGGCGTAGGTGCCGCCAGGGCTAAGGGCGGGTTCGGCGATGGGCGTCCCGGGCGATGCCGACGGGCAGGTAGGTGGTGGCGAATGCGACCGGTTTCCCGTCGGGCAGGTACCGGCGCCACCGTCCGAGGATCTGCCTTGTCGCTGTTCTGAGTTGGAGCAGCCCGCCGGTGGTGCGGGCAGGTGTTCGCCGGTTCATGGGACGACTGCCGTCAGGGCAGGTCACGACGCCGCGCACACGGTGGACACCGCCTTGTCCGAGGTGGTGTCCACTAAACGGTGGCACGCGTTACTCGGCGGAGGTCGTACCGGGACGGCCGTGCGGCACGGAGGCGGGGGAAGTCCTTTCGGAACATGCGGGGAGTTTCCTCAGTACCGCTCCGCCTTCGCCACCTCTGGCTTCAGGGTCGGCTGGGGTGGCTGGTGGCTGATGGCGTAGGGGTGGACCGTCTGGCCGGGGCGGACGTTCTGCGCGCCGACGTAGCGGGTCTCGACGACCTTGCCGTTCGGGTCGCGGAAGTCGACCTGGACGGCGAAGTTCGCGGTCTTGTCTGTGGAGTTGTGGATGTTGACGTGGGCGGCCTGGAGGTTGTTCACCTGGGCGCGGGGGATGCCGCTCAGCGAGACGTCGGAGGCGGCGTTGCCCCGGCCCGGTACCTTCGCCAGCCGGTCGTGGGCTTCCTGGTTGGCCCGTTCGGACTCCGCCGAGACCGAGGCCTCGAACTCGTCGGCCCGCGCGGAGGCGGAGGAGGCCGCGGCGGAGGCGGAGGCGCGGGCCGAGGCGGCGGCGGAGGAGGCGGCCGAGGAGAGGGGGGAGGGCGGGGTGCCCGTGAAGGACTCCGTGGCGGGGGGTGTGGGGCGGGGGCTGACGGTCGTACCGCCGCCGTTGTTGTTGCCGCCGCCGCAGGCCGTGAGGGTCAGGGTGCCCGCGGTGGCCAGTACCGCGACGGCCGCGCTCGCGCTCCGGAACCGCCGGAACCGCCGGAGACGCAGTCGCCGTCCGCCCCTCGACACGCCGCTGCCCATGGCATCCGTCCCTTCCGGCCGACCCCTCGGTGGCCGGTTGATCCGCGATCATCCGGTTACGGCCTCATGCTGCCCCACGGGGGACCCGCACGCGACCGGGGCGTGGGGGTCGGGGGACCGCCTCCCCCATCAGCCGCCCCTCTGTTTGCACCCCCGCCACCCCCGCGTTGGAATCGAATGTGAGGCTTTTCGGGAGCAGGGGCGTGTCCGGGGGGCGGCCCGCTCCGGGGTCCGGGGTGGGGCGGAAGGGGCTTCGCGGGGACGCGCTGGGGATGTTCTCCTCGGTCGTCATGGCGCTGGCGTCGACCGGACCGGCGTACAGCCTGGCCGCCACGCTGGGGATCATCGTGGCGGGGGTCGGGCTCCAGGCGCCGATCGTGACCATGCTGGCGTTCGTGCCGATGCTGCTGATCGCGTACGCCTTCCGGGAGCTGAACGCGAGCGACGCGGACTGCGGGACGACCTTCACCTGGGCGACCCGGGCGTTCGGGCCGCGGACCGGGTGGATGGGCGGCTGGGGGCTGATCGTCGCCAACATCATCGTCATGGCGAACCTCGCCACCGTCGCCGGGGCCTACGGGTTCCGGCTGGTGGGTCTCGACTCGCTGAGCCAGAGCCGGTTCTGGGTCACGGTCGCCGGCATCGTCTGGATCGGGGTGCTCACCGCGATCTGCTACGTCGGCATCACCGTCTCCGCGGCCGTACAGCGCTGGCTGCTGTGTCTGGAGGTCGCCGTCCTGCTGCTGTTCGCCGTCGCCGCGCTGATCCGCGTCCACACCGACCCGCCGCCGACCGCGATCCACGTCTCCTGGTCCTGGTTCAATCCCTTCGAGGTGTCGTCCGTACGGGCCCTGACCTCGGGCATCCTCGCGGGCGTCTTCATCTACTGGGGCTGGGACACCGCGGTGTCCGTCAACGAGGAGACCGTCGACAGCGCCCGCGTCCCCGGCCGGGCCGCCGTGCTCTCCCCCGTGCTGCTGCTGGTCGTGTACGGGCTGGTCGCCACCTCGGCGCAGTCCTTCGCGGGTGTCGGCACCACGGGCGTCGGGCTCGGCAACGCCGATCACCACGACGACGTGTTCTCGGGGCTGGGGGAAGCGGTCTTCGGCAGCCATGACGCGGGGCTGCTGCTGTCCCGGCTGCTGATCCTGATGGTGCTGACCTCGGCGCTGGCCTCCGCCCAGACCACCATCCTGCCGCTGGCCAGGACCGTCTTCTCGATGGCCGTGCACAAGGCGGTGCCCGCCCGGTTCGCCCGGGTGCACCGCAGATTCCTGACCCCGACCTGGGCCACGCTCGGCATGGGCGTGGCCGCCGTCGCGCTGCTCGTCCTGCTGTCCTCGTTCAGCCGCAACGTCCTCGCCGACTCCGTCGACTCCGTCGGCCTCGCGATCGCCTTCCAGTACGGCCTGACCGGCTTCGCCTGCCTCTGGTACCACCGCAAGGTCCTCACCCGCAGCCCCCACGACTTCATCTGCAAGGGCCTGATGCCGGGGCTCGGGGGGCTGCTCATGGTGCTGCTATTCGGGTACGCCGCCTTCGTCGTCTACGCCGAACCGGGGTACGGCGCCAGCAGCGTCGACCTCCCGGTGTTCGGGCGGGTCGGCGGGGTGACCGTTCTCGGGCTCGGCGCGCTCGCGATCGGCTTCCTGCTGCTGCCGGTCGTCACCCGGGGGCACAGCACCGCGCTCAAGCTCCAGCGCAGCCTGCTGCCGGGCCGGCTGCCCCCGCAGACCGCGTGCGAGACGGCGAGCCGCTATCTGCCCGCCGACAACGGGTCCGGGGTGGGCGGCGACTGGTACGACGTGATCCCGCTGTCCGGCGCCCGGGTGGGCCTGGTCGTCGGGGACGTGCTCGGGCACGGGCTGCCCGCCGCCGCGACCATGGGCCGGCTGCGCACCGGGCTGCGGGTCCTCGCCCGTCTCGACCTGGCCCCGGACGAGGTCCTCACCCGGCTCGACGACCTCGCCGAGCAGACCGCCCAGGAACGCGCGCCCGCCCGGAACGGCACCGCGCCGCAGCCCGCCGACGAGGCGATGGTGACCTGCCTGTACGCGGTGTACGACCCGGTCTCCGGATGGTGCAGCATGGCGCGCGCGGGCGGACCGCCGCCGGTGCTGGTGGCCGGGGACACGGGGGCCGTCCGGACCCTCGACGTGCCGCCGGGGCCGCCGCTGGGGGTCGGCGGCCTGCCGTACCAGAGCACCGAGCTGCGGCTCGCCCCCGGCAGCGTCCTCGCGCTGTTCACCGCCGGTCTGCTCCAGGCGGCCGACCGGCAGGACGCGGGGCTGCGCCGGCTCGCCGGGTCCCTCACCGCCCGCCGGGGGAGTCTGACCGAGCTGTGCGAGCAGACGGTGACCGCGATGCTGACCGGCGCGGTGGACGAGGACGCGACGCTGCTGCTGGCCCGCACCCGGCTGCTCGACCGGACCCGGCTCGCCCAGTGGGAACCGGCCGCCGACCCGGCCGCGGTCGCCGCCCTGCGCAGCGGCGTCAGCAAGCAGCTGGACGACTGGGGGCTGGACGAGCTGGCGTTCACCACCGAGGTCATCGTCAGCGAACTTGTCACCAACGCCATCCGCTATGTCGGCGGCCCCATCCAGGTGCGCCTGATCCGCGACCGCACCCTGACCTGCGAGGTCTCCGACGCCGGGCACACCACCCCGAATCTGCGGCACGCGGCGAGCGACGACGAGGGCGGCCGGGGGCTGTTCATCGTCGCTCAGCTGACCCAGCGCTGGGGCACCCGCTACACCCCCACCGGCAAGGTCATCTGGACCGAGCAGACCCTTCCGCCGCCGTCGGCGCAGGAGTGAGAAGCGGTCGGGGGGTACGGCGGCCCGCCGCGGCCAGGACGAGGGTCACGGCGACCGAGCCCGCCGCCATCAGGGCCATCCCCATTGCCCAGCTGGCCAGTTGGGCCACCCCGCCCGCGGCCGCCGCGCTCACGCCCTGCATGGTCAGCATCCCGGAGGAGTGCAACCCGAGGGCCTGGCCCGCAGGTTCGCCGGGGGTGAGGTCCATCAGCCGCTCCTGCTGGACGAGGCTCGCGCCGAAGCCGGTGGAGGCGAGGGTGACGCAGAGCGCGGCGAGCGGCAGCGGCGGGTGCGCGGCGAACACCAGGTAGGGCGCGGCGAGCAGGAGCAGCAGAGGGGTCGCCAGCCTCCGGCGCACCCGGGGCGGCAGCAGCCGGCCCACCGTGACGTCCCCGGCGAACATCCCGAGCGCCCCGCAGGCGAACAGGGTGCCGGCCGCGTGCGGGGCGTACGACACGTACAGGGACTCGCAGCCGACGACCATGCCGTTGGGGAGCCACAGGCCCAGATAGGTGAGGCGGCGCGAACGGTCGGACTAGCAGCGGGAGTTGGCGCGCCAGGTGGCCGAGGCGGAGGGGCGGCCCGCGCTGCGGGGCGGGGCCCGCGCGGTCCCGGCCGCCCTCGCCGCCCTGCTCGGCCCGGCCCGCGCGGGCGTCCTGGCCCTCCTCGGCTCCCCCATGACCACCAGCCAGCTGACGGCGGTGACCGGGCAGGGGCTGGGCTCGGCCGGCCGGCATCTGAAGGTGCTGCGGGAGGCGGGGCTGGTGGCGGGGCTGGCGGCGGGGCGCAGGACCGGGCGGTCGGTGCTGTACGGCAGGACGGCGGCCGGGGACGCGGTGGTGGCGGCAGCCGCACCCCCTGAGCCGGGGTGACCGGCGCTGCCCCGACGTCACCTCGGCCGCATACCATCGCGCCCATGACCACTGTGCTGAACACCGAGATCGGCGCCCTCACCGGCGGCGCCGCGAACCTGCCGCAGTACGCCGGGAAGGCCGTCCTCATCGTGAACGTGGCCTCCAAGTGCGGCCTGACCCCGCAGTACGCGGGCCTGGAGAAGCTCCAGGAGCGCTACGCCGAGCGCGGTTTCACCGTGCTGGGCGTGCCGTGCAACCAGTTCCTCGGGCAGGAGCCGGGCAGCGCCGAGGAGATCGCCGAGTTCTGCTCGGCGACGTACGGCGTGACCTTCCCGCTGACCGAGAAGGTGGAGGTGAACGGCGCGGACCGGCACCCCCTGTACGAGCGTCTGGTGGGCTTCGCGGACGCGGAGGGCCACAGCGGTGACATCCGCTGGAACTTCGAGAAGTTCCTGATCGGCCGGGACGGCAGCGTCGTCGCCCGGTTCTCGCCGCAGGCCGAGCCGGAGTCGGCGGAGGTCGTCGCGGCGATCGAGGCCCAGCTCGGCTGACCGCGCTTGACCCTGCCCCGGGGGCAGGGCGGAGCGTCGCTGTCGCCGGGCGGGAGGGAACCGCCCGGCGACGGAGGATGACATCGGTGCGCGAGGATCTGCTCACCATCGGGGCGTTCGCCGCCCGGGCCCGGCTGTCCGCCAAGGCCCTGCGGCGTACGACCGCCTCGGCCTGCTCGCCCCGGCGTACGTCGACGGATCGAGCGGCTACCGCTACTACCGTGCCGACCAGGTCGAGCGCGCCCGGCTGGTGGCCCTGCTGCGGCAGCTGGACATGCCGCTGGCCCGGATCGCCGAGGTGGTCGGGGCGGAGGCGAGGAGGCGTGTGTGCCGGTGGCCGACGAGGCGGCGGCGCGGGCCTGGGCCGGGCGGCAGGGGCGGGGCCGGGCGACCGGGGTGCGGGTGGAACCGGCGGCCCGGACGGCGTACGTGCGGATCGCCAAGGCGCAGGTGGCGCATCCGCAGATCCTCGCCGCGTTCGAGGCGGTGCGGGAGTGGCTGGGCCGCCAGGAGCTGGAGCCGGCCGGGCCGTGCCGGGAGATCTACTTCGCCGACTGGGCGGCGGGTCCCGAGGACCCGGTGTGCGACGTGGCGTTCCCGGTGCGCGCCCGCTGAGGCCGGCCCGGCCTCGATGGGGCCGGGCACGACCGAGCCCCCTCGGCGAGGACGGCGTCTGGTCGAGAGGGCTCTTGGGTGGTGCGTGTGCGGTTGTGTTCGTCGGAACGAGGGTCAGGGACGAGCCCCTTACGCCTTGACCGAGTCCACGAAGGCGTTCCACGCGGCGGCGGGGAAGGCCAGGATCGGGCCCTCGGCGACCTTGGAGTCACGGACGGCCAGTTCGGCGGTGACGGGCGACTTGACCTCCACGCAGGCGCCGTTGCCCGCGGAGTAGGAGGACTTCAGCCACGTCTCCGAAGCGCCCTGAATCAGTGCCATGTCCACTCCTGTGTGCGAGTTGCGATAGTGCGGGTTCACGCCAACCCCGATGTCCGATTGGCGTGATCGACGCTACCGGGCAACTGCGCCGCCTGGTGGGGGCGTTCACTCGACCGGATGGCATATTCCAACGTACCTTCCACGGGAGCGCGCCCACCCTGTAGGATCACGCGCCCACCGCGGCCGGCGCCTAGTCGGTGTACCGCTGCGCCGTCTCGTCGATCAGCTGCCGGGACGCCTCCACGCTGAGGGACTGGGCCCGCAGATGCTCGTACATCACGGCGTACTTCTGCACGTCCTGGGCCTTCTCCAGGTACAGGTCGCTGGTGACGCCCTCCAGGTAGACCACGCTGGAGTCGGCCGCGTCGGCGAACTCCAGGATGGCGTACTGGCCGTTGAGCCCCGGATGCGCGCCCACCTCGAACGGCATGACCTGCACGGTGACATGGGGCAGCTCGGACAGCTTGAGGAGGTGCTCCAGCTGCTCGCGCATCACGCGCTTGCCGCCGACGACCCGGTGCAGCGCGGCCTCGTCCAGGACGACCCAGAGCCGCAGCGGGTCCTTCTCGGTGGTGATCCGCTCCTGGCGGCGCATGCGCACGCCCACGCGCTTCTCGATCTCCGCGGCCGAGGTCTCGGGCAGCGCGCCGCGCACCAGCGCCTCGGCGTACGCCGGGGTCTGGAGCAGACCGGTGACGATCTGGGGTTCGTAGACCCGCAGCGACTCGGCGTCGGTCTCCAGGCCGATGTACACGCTGTAGGGGATGTCCCCGAAGGTGTGCCACCACCCCTGCTGTCTGGAGTCCCGGGCCATCTCCATCAGCGAGTCCACGACCCGCTGGTCCTCGACCTCGTAGACCCCGCACAGGTCGCGCACATCGCGCTGGCTGATGCTGCGGCGGCCGTTCTCCAGACGGCTGATCTTCGACTGGGACACGAGCAGACGCTCGGCGACCTCTTCGGCCGTCATGTTCTTCTGCTCGCGGAGTTTTCGAAGCTCCTGGCCCAGCCGGCGCCGCCTTACGGTGGGATTGACATTGGACGCCACGGGACGCGCACCTCCGGCTGCTGCCTGTACTGACACTTTCCGTATCTGCTGCTGAGCAGATTGCCACCAAGGCGCTTGCCTGCGCTGGGAAATGCTCGATATGCGGCACGCGTACGTGGCTGTTCGGGCGCCAGTTCGCGTGGACCGGCCGGGACGCGCGCCGCCGCCGGACACGGCCGAGCGGGGTGACGGGACCCGGAGGTCCCGTCACCCCGCTCGGCCTGCGGCTCCCGAACCGGGCCTGTGGGGACGGTCGTCGCGGCGCGGTGGATCAGTGGGCCACGGCGCGGGCCATGGACCCGTGGCGCGACTGCATCGGCACCCCGTGCGCGGGTTCGGCCGCGGTCCGGGGTCCCGGCGCCGGCCGGCCCGTGGCGGCCGGACCGCGGCGCGGCTGTGCGGCCGCGCCGTTCTGCACGTCCATCACGGCGTGCGCGACGAGCCCGCCCATCGGATCGTGCCGGATCAGATCCCGCAGCCGGGAACGGGACGATCGGCCCTCGTTGCCCGGATACAGATGCTTGCCGAGCCCGACGGCGTGCGCCAGGGCGGCGAGCGCCGCGGTCCGCGGGTCCGGCGGTACGCCGGTGCGGATCGCGGAGTCCAGCCGGCCGCGGATCTCCCGGCTGATGGCCGTGTCCGTCGCCTGGTAGCGCGTCGTCGGCAGCACCCCGCACATCTGGCCGGGCACCGCGGCGACCATGCCGCACCGCTCCAGATGCGAGAGGTACGTCTGGCGCAGCCCCAGCCGGGGCCCGCCGATCCAGTGGACGGCTCGCACCGGAGCGCCGCGCCTTCGCAGCAACTCCAACGCGCAGTCCAGAGTTGGATCTCCTGTCGGCCGTGGCACCACCACGGCGATACGATCCCCGTCTGGGGCTATCCGTCCGGCCAGCGCCAGCTCCACTAGCTGTGCACCGGCCAGACCGAGGTCGAGCGACTGCGGCTGCGCAGTGGTACCCGTGGTCGGGTCCAGTGCCAGCAGCAGAAGCTCCTCCGGAAGTGTTCTGCGGCTCCTGCCCATCCATGCCTCCCCGCGTGGATGAATGACAGGGTGACCCCTCTCACATTGGTCTGTCGAGGGCGCGTGACCGGTTCGTGAGGGAACCGGTAGGTATGTCGTTCTCGTCTACCGCAGGGGCCAGGCCCTCACACAGGACACTGGTACATGGTTCGGACAGGGCGCGCGCGTGGGCGCGCGGCGCATGGAGGAGGCATCGGTGGCGGGCGAGTCCCCCGACAGGTCGAAGCAGCGCGAGTCGTCGGCAGGA
Organism: Streptomyces sp. WP-1; assembly: GCF_030450125.1. NCBI lineage: Bacteria > Bacillati > Actinomycetota > Actinomycetes > Kitasatosporales > Streptomycetaceae > Streptomyces > Streptomyces sp. WP-1. Next base: position 4,596,054 of record NZ_CP123923.1, on the reverse strand, counting down.
GCGACGTCGGGGAACGCGGATTCGGTTCCCGAGGCCCGTGATCCCCGCCTCGCGGTGGCCCGGGGCGGGTCCGGCGGGAGTGCGGGTTCCGGTGCCGGTGCGGGTGCGGGGCAAAAGGATTCCTCGAACGGCGGCACGGACACCGCGACGAAGGTGTTCCGCACGCGCGCCGCCGAGGAGGACACCGACCTTCGCGACGCGGTCTCGTCGTGGGTCCGGGACGCGGACGAGCCGGAGGCGTCGACGGACGCTGCCGCGAACGCCGCTGAGGGTTCCGGGGCCGAGGCGGGCGCGACGGGCGCGATAAGCGACGGCGCCTCCGGGAGCGGCACGGGCCCGGACGCCGGTTCCGGTGCGGACGCGAAGACGACCACCGAGGGCGACGACGCGGAGCCGGGCGCCGGTTCCGGTGCGAAGGGTGACGCCGAGGCTGACGCCAAGGCCGAGACCGGGTCCGAGGCTCCGGCGGGTGACGCGGACGCCGAGGCGAAGGCCGACTCCGGGCAGAAGGCTGCGGCAGGCGAGAAGGCCGCGCCCAGGGACGCGAAGGCGGGCACCGACGACGCCGAGGCGGAGGGCGAGGGCTCGAAGCCGGACGCCGACGTGAAGGCCGACGCGGGTGCGGAAGCCGGTGCGAAAGCGAAGGCCGACTCCGAGGCGAAGACCGGTGCCGGGGAGAAGGCCGGTGCCGAGGCGAAGGCCGGTGCCGACGCGAAGGCTTCGACGGGCGATGCCGCCGTTGCTGCCGCAACCCGCGCCAAGGCCGCCGCCGAGACGGCCGACGCCGAGGCGGAGGCCCTGGCGGACGACGCGGACGCGAAGAAGGCGGGCGCGGGCGCGGACGCGGGTGCCAAGGCCGACGCGAGCGCGAAGGCTCCGGCAGGCGCCGACCGCGCGGCCGACACGGGTGCGAAGGCGGACGCAGACGCGAAGGACGGCACCGACGCCGACGCGAAGGCTGACGCCGGTTCCAAGAGCGATGCCGGTTCCAAGAGCGACGCCAAGGCCGAGCGCGGCGCCGCGGCGAAGGCCGCCGACGGCGGAGCCGAGGCCGGGAAGGCGAACGGCGGGCACGCGGACGCCGACGGCGAGGAGGACCCCGAGGGGCCACCCGCGGCCGACGACGAGAGCCGCACGAGTGGTGCGGGCGGGAAGACGGCCGACGGCGGAGCCGAGGCACCGGCCGACGCCGGCGCCGCCGCCCGCGTGGACCAGCCGACCGCCATCTTCAAGGCCGTACGCCCCAAGGACCAGGTCGACCAGCCCACGACCATGCTCAAGGTCGGCACGGAGGGCAAGGAGGGCAAGGAGGGCACGAAGCAGGCCGAGTCCGAGGCCGAGCGCACCAGCAAGTTCGTCGCGCTCAAGGACGACGTCCGGCACAAGCCCAAGCCCAAGCCCGCGTCCACCGCCACGCCCGCCGACGAGACCACCGCCGTCCCCCAGGTCGGCCCCGAGCGCACCACCCAGCAGCCCCTGCCCCCCAAGCCCCCGCTCGACCTCCTCGCGGAGCTGACCAACACCCCGCCGCCCCCGGAGACCCCGGTCCGCACGGCCCTGCGGCGGGTCAAGATCTGGACCCCGCTGGTCCTGCTGCTGGTGATCATCTTCGCGGTCGTACAGACTCTGCGCCCCCTCCCGTCCCCCGCCCTCGCGCTGACCGCGAAGGACAGCTACACCTTCGCCGGCGGCCCGGTGAAGCTGCCGTGGCCGAACGAGGGCCAGGGCTGGATGGACGGCGACGGCATCGGCACGATGGACAGCTTCGGCAAGCAGACCCCCATCGCCATCGGCTCGGTCGCCAAGACGATGACCGCGTACATCATCCTGCGCGACCATCCGTTCAAGCTGGGCCAGGAGGGCCAGAAGATCAAGGTCGACCCGACGGCGGAGAAGGAGGGCGGCTACGACAAGAGCGACGACGAGTCCACGCTGAACACGGTCAAGGCCGGTGACTACCTCACCGAGAAGCAGGCCCTGTCGGCCATCATGATCCCGTCGGCGAACAACATCGCCCGCCTGCTGGCACGCTGGGACGCGGGCTCCGAGGCGGCGTTCGTCAAGAAGATGAACGCCACAGCCAAGCAGCTGGGCATGACGGGTACGACGTACACCGACCCCTCGGGTCTGAAGGAGACCACTGTCTCCACCGCCCAGGACCAGGTGAAACTCGGCCGTGCGGTCGTCAAGATGCCTGCCCTGGTCGCCATCACCAGCGCCGCCAGCTGGACCGACCCCTCCGGCAAATACCACGAGAACTACAACCACCTTCCCTACTGGACCGGCGCCATCGGCATCAAGACCGGCAGCACCACCGCGGCCGGCGGCAACCTCCTGTTCGCCGCCCGCAAGAAGGTCGGCGGCCAGACGGTGACCGTCGTCGGCGCGATCCTCGGCCAGCACAAGCCGTCGATCCTGGACACCGTCAACGCGGTCAGCAAGACCGCGCTGCTCGCCGCCGAGAACGCGCTGACCTCCGCGAAGGTCCTGAAGAAGGGCACCGTGGTCGGCTACGTGGACGACCAGCTCGGCGGCCGGACCCCGATCGTGGTCACCCGCGACGTCGCCGCGGCCGGCTGGTCGGGCCTGAAGGTCAAGCTGTCCTTCGCCTCCGACACCGTCCCGCACACCGCGAAGGCCGGCACCCGGGTCGGCACCCTCACGGTGGGCGACGGCACCGCGGCCGCCATCAAGGTCCCGGTGGCCCTCCAGCGGGATCTGGCCGAGCCCGGCTTCGGCGCGAAGCTCACCCGCATCGGCTGACGCCCGCCCCGCACACCCCGCGCACCCCGTCACGGCGCCCCACCCGGGAGCCCCGTGGCGGGGTGCGTGCTAGCGTCACGAATCGGGGCAGGTCGCCGGTTCCCGGGACACGGCCGCGAACTGGACGAGAAGCGGCCGGGACACCGAAGAAAACGGCCGAGAACAGAAGACGGGAACACGGGGAGTGCCTTCAGGTGGCCACTGCGGAGCCGACACGCGCCGACGACGCCGGACCGGGCCCGGAAAACGGCCCACGAATACGCCTGTCCACGCCTGACGCGGACACCGGCGCGAAGGGTCGTACGAGCGTCCCCGCGAGCGGTCGTACGACCGTACCCGGCGGCCGCCGCCTCACCCGCCTCCTCGCACCCCTCGAACCGCTCCGCGCCCGTATGCTGCGCCACCCCGTCCTGTGGGTCACCGCGCTCGCGGGCGTGCTGCACATCATCTGGTTCTTCACGTTCGCGAACAGCGGCGGCGATCTCGCGGCGCAGGACGCCTGGGCGGAGTTCGTCGGCCGGCACCCGGACTCGGCGTACAACCTCGCCTGGTACGGGGGCATGCACCCGGTGTCGTACAGCGTGGTGTCGCCGTACCTGATGGCCGTGCTCGGCGTCCGTACGACGATGATGATCGCCGGGACCGTCTCGGCGGGCCTGCTGACGCTGATCCTCATCCGCAGCCGGGCCGTGCGGAACCCCCTGTGGGCCTCGATGGCCGGGGTCTTCGCGCTGCTGTGCAACGCGATGTCGGGCCGGGTGACCTTCGGGCTGGGCACGATGTTCGCGCTCGGCGCGGTCGCGGCGGTGTTCTGCTGGCCGTACCGCTGGCGGCACAGACGGTGGGCGAAGGCGGCGGTGGCGGCTCCGCTGGCCGGGCTCTCCACCATGGCCTCGCCGGTCTCCGGGCTGTTCGTCGGGCTGGTCGCGGTCGCGCTGTTCCTGCAGAAGCGACGGCCGGGCGCGTGGGCGCTCGGGCTGGCACCGGCGGCGGTGGTGGCCGCGTCGTACTTCCTCTTCCCCTTCTCCGGCACGCAGCCGATGACGGTCGGCTCGGTGAGCCTGCCGCTGGTGTACGGCCTGCTCTGCCTGTTCCTGGTGCCGAAGGAGTGGATCACGGTCCGGCTGACGGCGGCCGTCTACAGCGCCATGGTGGTGGCGGTGTGGGTGGTCAGCTCGCAGATCGGTTCGAACATCTCGCGGCTGCCGATGCTGTTCGCGGGCGCGACGCTGATCGCGGCGCTGCCGTTCACCGTGCCGAGGTCGCGGAAGTGGTACGCGACGGTGGTGGCGTTCCTCGGGTTCGTCGGGTGGATCGGCTACAAGTCGGTCGACGACATCGTGCACACGACCCCGACCGCGTCCTGGGCGCACGAGCTGGCGCCGCTGGTCAACCAGTTGCAGAAGGTCGGCGCGGAGCGGGGGCGGGTGGAGGTCGTACCGGCGCGTTCGCACCGCGAGGCGTCCGCGCTCGCGCCGTACGTCAACCTGGCGCGGGGCTGGAACCGGCAGGCCGACATGGAGCGCAACCCGCTCTTCTACGACGACACGCTCAACTCGGCGAACTACCACGAGTGGCTCCAGCGGTGGGCCGTGCACTTCGTGGTGCTGCCCAAGGACAACCCGGACGGGGACGGCGGCGAGCGCGAGCGGCAGCTGCTGCGACGCGGGATGCCGTACCTCACGCAGATCTGGGGCGACGCCAACTGGCAGCTGTTCCGGGTGACCGACCCGACGCCGCTGGCCGAGCCGAACGCGCGGGTGGACCGTGCCGAGCAGGGCGAGATGACCCTGGACGTGCGCAGGGCCGGCCGCATCCTGATCCGGATCCCCTACTCCCCCTGGCTCAGCGTGGTCGACGCCCACGGCAAGAGCCTGAAGGGCCCGCAGGTGATCCCCTCGCCGCCGGGCACGGAGAAGAAGTACCGCAACGTCAACGGGTGCCTCATGGAGACCCCGCAGGACGCGAACGGCGACAAGTGGACGATGCTGGTCGCGCCGCGCGCGGGCACGTACCGGCTGGCCGCCCCGTACCAGCTGCCCCGGGGCACACCGTGTCCCGACGCCCTGAAGTAGGCCCCTGCCCCAGGCCCTACCTCGGATACCGGGCCAGCCAGCCCGGTGCCGAGCCCGCCGGGCCGTGCAGGGCGGGGCCCTGGGTCATCTCCATGGCGAAGTCGTCGGCGAGTTCGAGGACGGTGGGGCGGCCCTCCAGTTCGGCGAGCCAGGCCGGGGGGAGGGCGGTCTCGCCGTGGAGGGCGCCCAGCAGGGCGCCGGTGAGCGTGCCGGCGGCGGCGGAGGGGCCGCCCTGGTTGACGGCGAGGCACAGGCCGTGCCGTACGTCCTCGCCGACCAGGGCGCAGTAGACGGCGGCCGCGAGCAGCCCGTCGGCCATGCCGTCGCCGGTCAGTTCCGCCACCCGCGCGGGGCTCGGCATGCCCTGCCGTACCGCGCCGAGCGCGTGCCGGAGGGCGTCGGAGACCGGCTGGTGGCCGGGGCGGACGGCGAGCAGGGCGAGGGCCTGCCGCACGGCGCCGTCCAGGCTCTCGCCGCGGGCGAGTCCGTGCACGATCACGGCGAACGCGCCCGCCGACAGATACCCGACCGGGTGGCCGTGGGTCTGCGCCGCGCACTCCACCGCGAGCTGCACGACGAGCTGGGGCTCCCAGCCGACCAGCAGCCCGAAGGGCGCGGAGCGTGCGACCGCCTCCGGCCCCTGTTCGCCCGGGTTCTTGGGCTTGTCCAGCGTGCCCATCTTCTCGTCGCCGAACCCGATGAGCAGCGCCCTGCTCGGCTCCCGGCGGGCGTACAGCCACTCCTCGCGGGCCAGCCAGCCGTCCTCCGCGCGGCGCTCGTCCGGCCCCCAGTCCCGCTGGGTGGCGGCCCAGCGCAGATACGCGCGGTGCAGATCGGTCGGCGGGTGCCAGGCGCCGGTGTCGCGGCGCACCTGCGCGCGGATCAGCCCGTCCACGCTGAACAGGGTCAGCTGGGTGTGGTGGGTGATGGTGCCGCGCCGCCCGTGCCCGGCGGTGAGGTCGAGCAGCCCCTCGGGGCCGTGGGCCGCGCGGATCTCCGCCAGGGTGAGGGTGTCGACGGGCCCGCCGAGCGCGTCGCCCACGGCGGCCCCCAGCAGGGTGCCGCGCACCCTGCTGCGAAAGTCCTGCTGCTCGGCACGGCCCCAGACGGCACCGGTCGTCGTCGCCACCCAGACCCTCCTCAGGCACCGTCCGCCCGCACGACGGTCCGCACTCTAATCGACGGCGGAGAGGGCCCCCGGTGGGCCGGGGCGACCCTCACGGGTCATTCACGTCCACCGATGACCGCTTCGACACCATCCAGAATGCGATCCAGCCCGAATTCGAGCGGATCGACACCGTCCGGCCCCGGGAGGCGGCCCGCCGGTGATGTACTCCGCGCTCGGGTCGTAGTCCCAAGCCCAGTCCGTCACCGTCCGGCCTCCGCCTCGGCCGCATCGCGGATCGCCCGGATCTCGGTTGCTGAGCGTTGGTCGTGGCTTCGAAGAGGTGCTGGGTGGGCACGGGGAGCCGGCTCGGGGCCATACGCGCCACCGCCGCCCGCAGCGCGTCCGGGGTCAGTTCGGGCATGGGGATCAGCACCGGCGGAGCCGACAGTACGACGGTGACCCGGCGCTCGTCGTCGGTTCCGCTCCCGCCCTCATGCCACCGCCACGGACGTACGGCAGTCGCGGCAGCGGCCCGGTTCGGGTGCGCGGAAGGCACGTTCGCAGCCGTCGCAGGTCTGGAGGGGAGTTGGACGAGGTGCCGTGGCGGCGCGAGGGGGTGGGGCGGGGAGGTGCGGGGGGAGCTGGGTGGCAAGGCGGTGGGAGAGGAGGGCCGCCGGGTGTTTGATCGGGTCCTGGGGCAGGCCGGACGTCAGCAGGTGGGTGACCGCCGTCGGCGGCACACCACGCTCCAGCCACTCGGTGACGGCCGGAGCCAGTCGGTGCACGTCTCGTTCCGCCAGCAGAAGCCGTGGGTCGTGGGCACGCAGCCCTGCGAGGAGGTCGACCGCGGGCGTGCGCCGATCCGGGGCCGGGGGCGGACCGGGTGCGGACGCCGGTACGGCCGCGGGGGTGGGCGGGGGCGCGGACGCGGGCGCCGACCCGGGGTCGGCCTCGGGCTCGGCGAGGGGCGGCGCCGCCGCTCGCAGCGCGCTGCGGGGCTTGTTGTACGAGATCGCCCGGGTCCTCACTTGTCCCGATTGAAGACGCTCCCTGGGACGCGCGAGATATCCGTGTTCTTCCAGCTCCCGCAGCGCCGCCGCGATCCGGATCTCGCCCTCGCGGAACTTCGCCGCCAGCGCCTTGATGCCGATCGGGGTGCCCTCGGGCAACGACTGGATGTGCGTGGCCAGGCCGATCGCCGTCAGCGACAGTTCCGGGTGCTGGGCCAGGTGATTGCCGACGACGGTGAAGTTGTCGTGATGCGGCTCGTTCACATGGGTGACGCCCGACGAATGCCGGGGCGTGGGGCGCGAAGGCGCGTTACGCTGCTTGTCAGTCACGGGGAAGCCTGTGTTCTTCCTTGGTGATCAGGCCCTCGCATTGGGATGCCAGTCCCGGCGAGGGCCGATGCATGTCTACGGGTTGGCATCGCTGACGCTGCACCACAAATGCCCCGCCGCGCCAGTTTCGTCCGGCATATTCACTCCGCCGAGTGAGTGACGGGGGCGGTGGGGGCGGGTTCGGTTCTTTCCCCGGTTCTTTGGTCTTCTGGGATCGCGCCCCACCGGGTCATGGACCACCGCGTCCCGGCACGAGCCGCACCCGAAGGCAACCCTGGCCGCCGCCTCCCTGCCCACCGGATCGCGGAGCCCGAGGTCCCGGTCAGATGGGGGGTGGTCTCCCGAAGGTGATTTCTTCCGATCCGGCCATCCGGCTTGCTGACTCTCCCTAGCCTGGGCGTGACATGGGACACACGGAGGGTGAGCATGGAGGATGAGGAGGCCGCGGCCGTACTCAAGACGGTCGGGCGGCAGATCAAGCTGTGGCGCGAGGCAGCCGGGCTGAGGCAAGGGGAGTTGGGCGCGCTCATCGGGTACAGCGAGGAGATGGTCTCGTCCGTGGAACGCGGACGACGAGCTCCCAAGCCCGAGTTCCTGGACGCGACCGACGAAGCGGTCGGCGCGGGCGGGAAGTTGTCCGCGACGAAGGAGGACGTGGAGAAGGCCCGGTACCCGAAGAGCGTCCGGGATCTGAAGAAGCTGGAGGACGAGTCGGTCGAGCTGAGCGCCTACGCCAACCACTATGTGCACGGCCTGTTGCAGACCCCCGCCTATGCGAGGGCCATGTACAACACTCGGCGCCCGTCGTACACAGAAGAGGAGATCGACAGCCGCGTCGGTGCCCGCCTGGCACGACAGGAAGTCTTCGATCGGGTGCCGAGGCCGTCGATCACCTTCGTACAAGAAGAGGTGACCCTGCGGCGCCCCATCGGCGGTCGTGCGGTACTGCGGCAGCAACTGGAACACCTCTTGGAAATGGCCCAGTTGAGGCACGTAGAGATCCAGGTGATGCCAACTGATCGAGAAGACCACGCGGGCATGAGTGGGTCGTTCCGCCTGTTGAAGCTCCAGGACGGCACGACGGTGGCCCACGAGGAAGGGCAGGCTTACAGTCGATTGCTCAGCGATCCCAAGGAAGTTCAGCTCCTTGAGATCCGCTATGGAATCATCCGAGCGCAGGCTCTCCCGCCCCGGGAGTCGCTGACGTTCATCGAGAAGGTACTGGGAGAAGAGACGTGAGCACCCCCACTCTGATGTGGTTCAAGAGCAGCTACAGCAACAACGAGGGCCCCGACTGCGTCGAGGTGGCCGTCGCCCCCGCCACCGTGCACGTCCGCGACTCCAAGGACAAGGACCGCGCCCGGCTCACCGTCGGCGAGGCCAGCTGGGCGGAGTTCGTGGAGTTCGCGGCTCACTCCGCGTAACACGCCTGGATCGCGTCCCGGGCCGACTCCACAACCGCCAGGCGGAGGCGGTCGGTTCCGGGGGCGGTGTGGACCCCCTCTCCATGATGGCGCAATGGCAGTGCGTCATTCGGTCTGTCGCCAGGGGAGAATCCAGCCATGACCACCACCGACCCCACGCGGCGCTCCAGACTCTCCAGTCACGGGCTGGCCGCCGGTGTACTCACCGGGATACTCGCGCTGTACATCGCCCTCGTCGCGTTCGGCAACATCACGGACTTCGGGACGAACCAGCAGTTCGTACGGCATGTGCTGGCGATGGACAGCACCTTCAAGGACCACGATCTGATGTGGCGGGCGATCACCAGCACCGCGCTCCAGGACACCGCCTACGTCCTGATCATCGCGTGGGAGACGGTGGCCGCGCTGGTCCTGATCTGGGGCACGTACCTGTGGGTGGCGCGCCGGGACGAGGCGTTCGCGCGGCGCGTTTCCACCTATGGGCTGCTGATGCTCCTGCTGCTGTTCGGCGCCGGGTTCATCGCGATCGGCGGTGAGTGGTTCGCGATGTGGCAGGCGAAGGCGTGGAACGGCGAGGACTCCGCCACCCGCGTCTTCCTGCTCAGCGGGGTGGCGTTGATCGTCAATCACCTGCCGGGCAACGGCAAGGAAGCCCCTACTACTTGACCACCGTCACGTTCGTGCCCTGATCACCGAAGGACCACAGGGCGGCGCCGTCCTGCTTGCGCATGCGGATGCCGCCCAGTTTCTTGCCCTCCGCCGGGGGCGGCGAGGCGCCGTCCAGGGCGTTGGAGAAGGCCACGTTCACGCCGTCCACCTTCGTGAAGTACATGACGTGCTCGATCTCCACGCCGTCCGAGCCCTTGAGGGACTGGGTGCGGAGCGTGATCGAGTAGCGACCGGGGGCGGGGGGCACCGTGCCCGGCCACACCTCGAACGTCCTGATCTCCTTGCCGGTCGCGTCGACCAGCCACAGCCGCTTGGCCGCGAGCGAGTACACGATCCGGCGGCCGTCCCCCGAGTCCGCCGGCAGCGCGGGCGGCCCCGCCGGCGGCTTCGGCTCGGCCGAGCCGTGTGTGCTCGCCGACGCGGACGTGCTCGGCTTCACGCTGGCGGCCGTGGGATGCGGCCCGTGCTCCGCCTGCACGGCGAGGGCGACGACGGCCACGGTCGCCCCCACCGTCAGACCGGAGACCCAGGCCCAGGAGGGCAGTCGGGCAGCCACGGGTACGCATCTCCTCCGCTATGGGTCCCCCACACGGTCCGGGGGTCGGATCATCGTACTCAGTCGCCCCCGCGCCCCGTACCGGTCGCCCCCGCCCCGTGCCCCGGCACCACGGGCCCGGTGCTCAGTCGAGCACCGGCAGCAGCTCGGGGAGGTGGCCGTCGGAGGCCGCCGCCGCGTGCCGCCGCTCGTCCGGCACCTCGCCGTAGAGCGTCGTCCGCGGTTTCGCCGGGCGCCCGGCCGCCTCCGCGACGGCCACCAGGTCGCGGACGGACTTGTACGAGCCGTACGACGAGCCCGCCATCCGGGAGATCGTCTCCTCCATCAGGGTGCCGCCCAGGTCGTTCGCGCCGGAGCGGAGCATCTCCGCCGCGCCCTCGGTGCCGAGCTTGACCCAGCTGGTCTGGATGTTGGGGATCCAGGGGTGCAGGAGGAGGCGGGCCATGGCCGTCACCGCGCGGTTGTCGCGGGTGGTCGGGCCGGGGCGGGCGATCCCGGCGAGGTAGACCGGCGCGTTGGTGTGGATGAAGGGCAGGGTGACGAACTCGGTGAAGCCGCCGGTCTCCCGCTGGATCCCGGCCAGGGTGCGCAGATGGCCGAGCCAGTGGCGGGGCTGGTCGACATGGCCGTACATCATCGTGGAGGAGGAGCGGATGCCCAGCTCGTGGGCGGTCTTCACGACCTCGATCCAGGTGGCCGCGGGCAGCTTGCCCTTGGTGAGGATCCAGCGGACCTCGTCGTCCAGGATCTCCGCGGCCGTGCCGGGGATGGTGTCGAGGCCCGCCTCCTTCGCGGCCGTCAGCCACTCGCGGATGGACATGCCGGTGCGGGTGGCGCCGTTCACGACCTCCATCGGGGAGAAGGCGTGCACATGCATGCCGGGGACGCGCTCCTTGACCGCCTTCGCGATGTCGAAGTAGGCGGTGCCGGGCAGGTCGGGGTGGATGCCGCCCTGCATGCACACCTCGACCGCGCCGACGTCCCACGCCTGCTGGGCGCGGTCGGCGACCTGGGACAGGGAGAGGGTGTAGGCGTCGGCGTCGGTACGGCGCTGGGCGAAGGCGCAGAAGCGGCAGCCGGTGTAGCAGACATTGGTGAAGTTGATGTTCCGGGTGACGATGTACGTCACCTCGTCGCCCACCACCGACCTGCGCACGTCGTCGGCGATCCGGCACAGCGCGTCCAGCGCCGGGCCGTCCGCGTGCAGGAGGGCGAGGGCCTCGGCGTCGGTCAGCCGGGTGGGGTCGTCGGCCGCGGTGCGCAGGGCCTCGCGCACATCGGTGTCGATGCGCTGCGGCGCCATCCCGGGAGCGGCCGCCTCGCGCAGGGCGTCCCAGTCGCCGTACACCTCGTCGTAGTCGTCACGGCGGTCGGTCGTACGGCCCTCCGTGTCGATGGTGCGGTGCAGATCGGTGCGGCCGGTGGGCGTGAAGGTGTCCTCGGGCTCCTGCCAGGGCAGGCCGGTGGGCAGGGCGTCGGGGCGGGCCAGGCCGGTCTCCGGGTCGGCGAGCGCGGCGACGTGCGGACGCAGCCGGGGGTCCAGCCAGGGCTCGCCGCGCCGGACGAACTCCGGGTAGACGCAGAGGCGTTCGCGCAGCTCGAAACCGGCGGTGCGGGAGCGCCGCGCCAGCTCTTCGATCTGCGGCCAGGGGCGTTCGGGGTTGACGTGGTCGATGGTCAGGGGCGACACCCCGCCCCAGTCGTCGATGCCCGCGCCGATCAGCCGCTCGTACTCGCCCTCGACCAGGTTCGGCGGGGCCTGGAGGCAGCCGGCGGGGCCCATGATGTGCCGGGCGACGGCGATGGCAGCGACCAGTTCGTCCAGTTCGGCGTCCGGCATGCCGCGCATCGCGGTGTCCGGCTTGGCGCGGAAGTTCTGGATGATCAGTTCCTGGATGCCGTGGTAGGCGCGGGAGACCTTGCGCAGCGCGAAGAGGGACTCGGCGCGCTCCTCGTACGTCTCGCCGATGCCGATCAGCAGCCCCGAGGTGAAGGGGACGGAGGAGCGGCCCGCGTCCTCCAGCACCCGCAGCCGTACGGCCGGTTCCTTGTCCGGGGAGCCGTGGTGGGGGCCGCCGGGCTCGGACCACAGGCGGGTGGCCGTGGTCTCCAGCATCATGCCCATGCTCGGCGCGACCGGCTTCAGGCGCTGGAAGTCGGTCCAGCTCATGACGCCCGGGTTGAGGTGGGGCAGCAGGCCGGTCTCCTCCAGGATGCGGATGGAGATGGCGCGGACGTAGGCGATGGTGTCGTCGTAGCCGTGCGCGTCGAGCCACTCGCGGGCCTCGGGCCAGCGGTCCTCGGGCTTGTCGCCGAGGGTGATCAGGGCTTCCTTGCAGCCGAGCGCGGCGCCCTTGCGGGCGATGTCGAGCACCTCGTCGGGGGACATGAACATGCCGTGACCGGCGCGGCGGAGCTTGCCGGGGACGGTGACGAAGGTGCAGTAGTGGCACTTGTCCCGGCACAGCCGGGTCAGCGGGACGAAGACGCTCTTCGAGTAGGTGATGACGCCGGGACGGCCCGCCTGTCCGAGGCCCGCGTCACGCACCCGGGCCGCGGAGGCGGCGAGGTCGGTCAGGTCCTCGCCCCGGGCCTGGAGCAGCACCGCGGCCTCGGCGACGTCGAGGGCGACGCCGTCACGGGCGCGTTTGAGGGCGCGACGCATGGAGTTCTCGGTGGGACGGCCGGGTCCGGGGGTCGCGGAAGTCGTCATGGCTCCACGATACGTAGGGGATGATCAGGACGGACGGGGGACGAGGAGCGGCGCCGCGGGACGGCGGGGGCCCGGTCTCCTTTTCTTCCGGGGGAGTTCATGTACGGCGCGCACCATGAGGCCCATGTGTGACGACACGCACGATCACGCCCGGGGAATCGCCAGGCGCGCGCTGTTCGTGAGCGGCGCCGCCACTGCCCTTACGTGGGGAACCGTGAACTTCGCGGCGGCGGACGGCCAGGGCCAGGAGGGCCAGGGTCAGCAGACGCGGACGGTGCGGGGCACCCTGCCGCCCGGCGCCCCCGACTTCGTGTACGTACCGGTCGAAGTGCCCTCCGGGGTACGGGAGTTCAAGGTCTCCTACACCTACGACCGGCCCTCGGTCCCGGCCGGCACCCAGGGCAACGCGCTCGACATCGGCCTCTTCGACCAGCACGGCACCGAGCTGGGCGGCAAGGGCTTCCGGGGCTGGTCGGGCGGCGCCCGCACGGAGTTCTTCGTACGGGCCGACGACGCGACCCCGGGCTACGTACCGGGACCGGTGCGCGCGGGCACCTGGCACATCGCGCTGGGCCCCTACACGGTGGCGCCACAAGGACTGCCGTACGAGCTGACGATCACCCTGACCTATGGCGAGCCCGGCGAGACCCCCCGCCCGGTGTACCCGCCGTCCCGGGCCAGGGGGCGGGGGCGGGCCTGGTACCGGGGCGACTGCCATCTGCACTCCTGGTACTCCGACGGCCGCCGCACCCCCGCCGAGATCGCGGCCCTCGCGCGGGCGGCGGGCCTGGACTTCATCAACTCCTCGGACCACAACACCCATACGTCCCACCCCCATTGGGCGGACGAGGCCGGTGACGATCTGCTGATCATGCTCGGCGAGGAGATCACCACCCGCAACGGGCACGTGGTGGCGCTCGGCACCGAGCCCGGCACCTTCGTGGACTGGCGCTACCGTGCCCGCGACAACCGCTGGGCCCGCTTCGCCCGCGACATCCGGCGCGCCGGGGGCCTGGTCGTACCGGCCCATCCGCACGCCACCTGTGTCGGCTGCGGCTGGAAGTTCGGCTTCGCCGAGGCGGACGCCGTGGAGGTGTGGAACGGCCCCTACACGCCCGACGACGAGGTGACCCTCGCCGAGTGGGACAACCTCCTGGTCGCCTCGGTGCGGCAGGGCCGCCCCTGGCTCCCGGCGATGGGCAACAGCGACGCCCACCGCGACCCGGACGCGGTCGGCCTCCCCCAGACCGTCGTCCTCGCCGACGATCTGACCCGCCGGGCCGTCCAGGAGGGCATCCGCGCGGGCCGCTCCTACGTCGCCGAGTCCCGGCACATCACCGTCTCCCTCACCGCCACGGGCGGGCGGGGGCGGCAGGCGGGCATCGGGGAGCGGCTGGCGCTGCCCGCCGACGCCCCGGTGACCGTCCGGCTCGCCGTCACCGGCGCGCCCCGCTGCACCCTCCACCTCGTCACCGACGAGGGCACCCTGTGCACGAGCGACCCCCTGCCGGTGTCGGGCGCGGGCACGGTGGAATGGCGTACGACCCCCTCCTACGCGGCGTACGTGCGTGCCGAGGTCCGCCACGAGACGGCGGCGGGGCCGGTGCCGGGGGCGCTGGCCGCGTTCACCAACCCGGTCTTCCTCGGGGCTTCCTGAGGCGGCGCTTCCCGTGGAGGCGGGCGGCCGGCTGCGGCATCCTGGGCCGGGCGACCGCCGCCCCGCAGATCCCGCAGAAGGTTGTGGCAGCCATGACCGGCCGAGCAGACCGCAAGCACCGCATCGTGACCGGTTTCCAGCGCCGGCTGAATCCGCTGATCCGGCGGCTCCCGTCGCAGACCGTGCTGGAGACGACCGGGCGGGTGTCCGGGGTGCCGCGCCGGACGCCGGTGGGCGGGCGGCGGGTCGGCGGGGCGTTCTGGCTGGTGTCGGAGTTCGGGCGCAGGTCGCAGTACGTGCGCAACATCGAGGCGGACCCCAGGGTGCGGGTGCGGATCGCGGGCCGGTGGCACCACGGCACCGCCCGTCTGCTGCCGGACGACGACCCCCGCGCCCGGCTGCGGCGCCTGCCCCGGCTCAACAGCACGGCGGTACGGGCCCTCGGCACGGACCTGCTGACGATCCGGGTGGACCTGGCGGACTGACGGCGGGCCCGCCGGGCGGACCTGGTGGGCCGGGGGGTGTCTCACCCCGGCCAGACGATCGACTGCACCTCGCTGTACGCGTGCAGGGCGTACACCCCCACGTCACGGCCCACCCCGCTCCGTTTGAAGCCGCCGAAGGGGGCCTCCATGTTCCGGGCGACGGTGTTGATGCCGACGCCTCCGGCGCGCAGGCGGCGGGCGACGCGGAAGGCGCGGGCGATGTCGGCGGACCAGACGTAGTCGATGAGCCCGTAGTCGCAGTCGTCGGCCAGGGCGACGCCCTCGTCCTCGTCGTCGAAGGGGAGCACGCAGACCACCGGGCCGAAGATCTCCTCCCGGGCCACCCGCATGTCGCTCGTGCAGTCCGCGAGGAGGGTGGGCCGCACGTAGAACCCCCTTTCCGTGGCGGGGCGTTCACCACCGGTCACCATCACCGCGCCCTCTTTCCGGCCCAGTTCGACGTACGACTCCACGCGTGCCCGGTGCTCGGCCGAGATGAGCGGGCCGACGACCGTGGCCGGGTCGCGGGGGTCGCCGATCGGCAAGCGGCCCGCGTAGGCGGCCAGTTGCTCGACCAGCCGGTCGTACACCGGGCGCTGGGCCAGGACCCGGGTGGGTGCCGTACAGATCTGGCCGCTGTAGAAGGAGAAGGTGGTGCCGATGCCCGCGACGGCGGCCGGGAGGTCGGCGTCGGCGAACACCAGCGCGGCGCCCTTGCCGCCCAGCTCCATCAGCTGCCGCTTCATGTCCCGGCCGCACACCTCCGCGATGCGCCGGCCGACGGCGGTGGAGCCGGTGAAGCTGACCATGTCGACGTCGGGCGAGGCCACCGCCGCCTCGCCGACCGCGGCGGCCCGGCCCGAGACGACGTTCACCACACCGCGCGGCACCCCGGCCTCCGCCAGCGCCTCGGCCATCCGGTAGACGGACAGCGGGTCCTGCGGGGCGGGTTTCACCACGACGGTGTTGCCCATGGCGAGCGCGGGCGCGATCTTGCCCGCCGGGTTGGCCCAGGGGTTGTTGTAGGAGGTGACGCAGGTGACGACGCCCACGGGCTGCCGTACCGCCAGCGCGCTCACGACGGCCGCCCCGCCCATCGGCCCGGCCTCGTTGAGCTGCGGCGGCACGGGCCATTCGGCGGGCTCCACCCGGGCGTAGCGGCGGAAGCGGGCGGCGGCCACCTGGACCTGGAGGGCGCGGGCGGTGGCCGTGGTGGCCCCCGTCTCGGCGCGGGCGAGGTCGGCGTAGGGCACCAGGCGCGCCCGGATGATCTCCGCCGCCCGGCCGAGCAGCGCGGCCCGTTCCTCGGGGCGGGTCCGCGACCAGGGGCCGAACGCGTCGCGGGCCGCCGCGCAGGCCGCCCGGACCTGCTCGGGCGAGGCTTCGGGGGCGAGGCCGACGGTCTCCTCGGTGGCGGGGTCGGTGACCGGGTAGTGGCCGAGGTCCGGCTCGGCCCACTCCCCCGCGACGAAGAGCCGCTGGCCTGGTCCGGTGAAGGGCCGCCGGCCCGTGCGGGGCCGCTCGCTCACCGGGTGCCCACCGTCCGGGTGTCCCGCCCCGAGCGCAGCACCTTGCCCGGTACGGCCCCGCTCACCACGTCGTCCCGGATCGTCTCCACCCCGCCGACCCATACGGCCCGCACCCCGATCGCCCGCGCGTCCAGGCGGGGGCTGTCCCCCGGCAGGTCGTGCACCAGGCGGGCCTGCCCGGCGTCGATCCGCTCGGGGTCGAGGAGGACCAGGTCGGCGTGCCAGCCCCGCTGGATCCGCCCGCGCTCGCGCAGCCCGAACAGCCGCGCCGGGTCGTCGGTCAGCATCTTCACCGCCTGCTCAAGCCCGACCAGTTTCCGTCCGCGCAGGCAGTCCCCGAGGAAGCGGGTGGTGTACGGCGCCCCGCACATCCGGTCCAGATGGGCGCCCGCGTCGGAGCCGCCGAGCAGGACGTCCTCGTGCCGCCAGGTCTCGGCGCGCAGGGCCCAGGAGGCGGGGTCGTTGTCGGTGGGCATCGGCCACAGGACCGTACGCAGCCGGTCGTCGGCGCAGATCTCCACCAGGCAGTGGAAGGGGTCCTGCCCGCGTTCCGCCGCGATGTCGCGGACGGCCCGGCCGCCGAGCCCCCGGTTGGCCTCGCTGTAGGTGTCGCCGATGACGTAGCGCCCGAAGTCGGCCAGCCGCCGGAAGACGCCCGCCTCCTTGGAGCGGGCCCGGCGCAGCAGTTCGGCCCGGACGCCGGGGTCCCGCAGCCGCTCGATGCGTTCGGGGACCGGGAGCCCGAGGATCCCGCCCCAGCCGGGGATGAGGTTGAGGGCGCAGAAGGTGCCGAGGGACATGTTCATCGGGGTGAGGATCGGCATGGTGAGGGCGACGATCCGGCCGCCCGCCTTCCGGGCCCGTTCGCTCGCGCCGAGCTGCCGGGGCACGCGTTCGGGCACGGCGGCGTCGACGGTGAGGACGTTCCAGTTCAGGGGGCGTCCGGCGGCGGCGCTCATCTCGGTCAGCAGGTCGATCTCGGCGTCGCTGAACTGGTCGAGGCAGCCGGCGACGATCGCCTCGATCTGGGTGCCCTCGTGCTCGCCGACGGCCCGGGACAGCGCGATCAGCTCGGCGGGTCCGGCGTGCCGGGAGGCGACGGGGCGGCCGTCCCCGTCGGAGTGCGTACGGGACTGGGTGGTCGACAGTCCCCAGGCACCGGCGTCCATGGCGTCGCGCAACAGCCTTACCATCGCCGCCAGTTGCGCTTCGTCCGGCCGGCCGCCGACGGCATCCGGGCCCATGACGTACCGGCGCAGCGCGCAATGCCCCACCATGAAGCCGACGTTGACCGCCGTGCGCCCCTCCAGGGCGTCGAGGTAGTCCCCGAAGGTGTGCCAGTTCCAGGGCGCCCCCTGCTCCAGGGCGGCCAGGGACATGCCCTCCACCTTGGACATCATCCGCCGGGTGTAGTCGGCGTCCTCGGGGCGGCCGGGGTGCAGCGGCGCGAGCGTGAACCCGCAGTTCCCGGCGGCCACGGTCGTCACCCCGTGCTGGAGGGAGGGCGTGGCGTACGGGTCCCAGAACAGCTGGGCGTCGTAGTGCGTGTGCGGATCGACGAACCCCGGGGTGAGTACGAGCCCCCGGGCGTCCTCGCTGGTGCGGGCCTCGGCGTCGATCCGGCCGAGGGCGGCGATCCGGCCGTCACGGAGGCCGACGTCGGCGACGTAGGCGGGGTTGCCGGTGCCGTCGACGACGGTGGCGTCCTTGATGAGGTGATCGAGCATGTTCCCGGGCCCCCCTCAGACCGCCTGCCGGAACCGCGACGTCCGGTGCACCGGATCCGTGTCGATCTCCGGGATCACGTGCTCCCCGATCAGCCTGATCGTCCGGAGCGTCTCCTCCTTCGGCACCCCCACCGGCAGCCCGAAGCTGAGCTGGTCCGCGCCCGCCTGCTCCCAGCGCGCGCACTGCCGACGCACCTCCGAGGGATCGCCGCAGATCAGCAGCTCCTCCTCGATCAGCAGCTCCACGAACTCCGGGGTGTACGGGGGCAGCGTCTCGGGCCACACCGGGAAGCCCTCGGGCCGGGGGAACGTGTCGTGGTAGCGGAAGACCAGCGAGGGCAGATAGTGCAGCCCCCCGTTCACCGCGATCTCGATCGCCTCCGCGTGGGTGGGCGCGCAGATCGCCGTCGTCGTCACCATCACGTTGTCGTTGACGAACTCCCCCACCGGCTCGGCGTCCACGACCGCCGTCTTGTACTGCTCCAGCACCCACTCCATGTCGGCGACCTTCTGGATGCTGAAGCCGAGCACGCCGAGCCCCTTCTTCGCGGCCATGGCGTACGACGCCGGGGACCCGGCCGCGTACCACATCGCCGGGTGGGACTTCCCGTACGGCTTCGGCAGGACCTTGCGCGGCGGGAGCTGCCAGTGCTTGCCCTGGAAGCCCTCGTACTCGTCCTGGAGCCACATCTTCGGGAATTCGGCGATCGTCTCCTCCCAGATCTCCTTGGTGTGGTTCATGTCGGTGATGCCCGGCAGGAACCCGAGGATCTCGTGGCTTCCGGCGCCCCGCCCGCTGCCGAACTCGAAGCGGCCCCCGGTGAGATGGTCGAGCATGGCGACCTTCTCGGCGACCTTCACCGGGTGGTTGACCGGCGCGAGCGGGTTGAAGATCCCGGAGCCGAGGTGGATGCGGTCGGTGGCGTGCGCCAGGTAGCCGAGGAACACGTCGTTGGCGGACAGATGGGAGTACTCCTCCAGGAAGTGGTGCTCGGAGGCCCACGCGTACTTGAAGCCGGACCGGTCCGCCTGGATGACGTACTCGGTCTCCTCCATCAGTGCCTTGTGCTCGGCGAGCGGGTCGGTCTCGGCGCGCTTGCCGACGTATCCCTGTACAAAGAGCCCGAATTCCACGGCGGTTCACCGTCCCAGAGGTTGAGTGACGTTACCTGACGCTCCGTCAGATCGAGGCCGACTGTCGCACCGGCCACCGCGACCGTCAATAGCCGACGCCCGCCAGCCAGCAGCCGTCGATCACGAAGGGCTGTCCGGTGATGTACGAGGAGTCGTCCGAGGTGAGGAAGAGCGCGAGGCGGGCCACCTCCTCGGGCCTGCCCACCCGGCCGAGCGGCACGAGCTTGCGGTACAGCTCGTCCAGCGCCCGGTCCGGCTCCTCCGGGTCGGCGTCCGTATCCAGGCGGGCCGGGTTGGACATGGGGGTGTCGATGGCGCCCGGACAGATGGCGTTGACCCGTATCCGCCGGGCGGCCAGCTCCAGCGCGGCCACTCGGGTCAGCCCCAGGACGGCGTGCTTGGTCGCCGCGTACGCGCCCACGGCCGGCATGCCGGTGAGCGCCGTGCAGGACGCGGTGTTGACGATCGTGCCGCCCTCCGCAAGCTCCGGTGCCACCGTCTTGACGCCCAGGAAGCAGCCGACCTGGTTGACCCGCACCACCTGCGTGAACTCCTCCAGCGGGGTGTCCACGAGGGCGTTGAAGCGCAGGACGCCCGCGTTGTTGACCAGCCCGTCGATCCGCCCGTACGCCTCCTTGGCCGCCGCGACGGCCGCCCGCCAGCCCTCCTCGGAGCCGACGTCCAGGTGGACGTAGCGCGCCCCGATCTCCTCGGCCAGCGCCTCCCCCCGGTCGTCCAACACATCCGTGACGACCACCCGCGCGCCCTCCGCCCGGAAGAGCCGCGCCTCCTGCTCGCCCTGTCCGCGCGCCGCGCCGGTGACGACGACGACCCGCCCGTCCAGTTTGCCCATGACGCTCCTCGTCAGCCGGTGAGCAGCGGCGCGACGGTGGCCCCGAACGCGTCCATCTGGTCGATGAGTTCGGCGCGGCTGCGGCTGCGGAACCGCACCTGGATCTGGTCGACGCCCATCGCCGGGTACGCCCGCAGCGACCCGGCGATCTCCTCGGGTGCCCCGGTGAGGGTGCGCGGGCCGACCTCCCAGCCCGGCTCGCCCACGTACAGCGCCTCGGTGATCGCGCCGACGGTGAAGTCCCCGTCCAGGGCGGCCGCTTCGCGCAGCCTGCGGATCCGGGCGAGCTGTCCGGGCAGCCGTCCGCGCGGATCCCCCTGCGGCAGCCAGCCGTCCGCCTTCAGCGCGGCCCGGCGTACGGCGGCGGGGGACGAGCCGCCGACCCAGAGGGGGACGTGCCGCCGGGCCGGGCGGGGAAGCTGGCCGAGGTCGGCGAAGTCGTACCGTTTCCCGTGGTGTTCGGGGTACTCCTCGGGTCCGAGCGCGGCCCGCAGCGCGTCGATCGTCTCGTCCAGGACCGCGCCCCGCCGCTCGAACTCGGCGCCCAGGGCCTCGAATTCCTCGCGTACGTGTCCGGCGCCCACCCCGAGGATCAGCCGGCCGCCGCTGAGGTGGTCGAGGGTGGCGTACTGCTTGGCGGTGAGCAGGGGGTGGCGCAGGCCCACCACGGCGACATGGCTGAGCAGCCGGACGCGCGCGGTGACGGCGGCGAGGTGGGCGAGGGTGGCGACGGGGTCGTACCAGACCGTGCCCATGGCCGGGGCGAGGCGGCGCGGGATCGCCACATGGTCGCAGCAGGCCAGATAGGCGAATCCGGCGCGGTCGGCGGCCCGGGCGACCGCCACCAGGTCGGCGGTCCCGGCCCCGGCCTCCCACTCCTGCGCGTACCGGGTGCTCTGCGACTGCACGGGCAGCTGGATGCCGTAGGCGAGACTCACGCGGGCCCCTGCCACAGGCCGTCCGGGGTCAGCTCCAGCAGCTCGATCGCGTTGCCCCGCACGATCCGTGCCACCACCTCCGCCGGGAGGTGCCCCATCTGGGCCTCGCCGACCTCGCGGGACTTCGGCCAGGTGGAGTCGGAGTGCGGGTAGTCGGTCTCGTACAGGACGTTGCCGAGGCCGATGGAGTCGAGGTTGCGCAGGCCGAAGGCGTCGTCGAAGAAGCAGCCGTACACATGCTCGGCGAACAGCTCGGACGGCGGCCGGGTGACCTTGCCGGCGACCCCGCCCCAGCCGCGGTTCTCCTCCCACACCACGTCGGCGCGCTCCAGGATGTACGGGATCCAGCCGATCTGGCCCTCGGCGTACATCACCCTGAGGTTCGAAAAGCGTTCGAACTTGCCGCTCAGCAGCCAGTCCACCATGGAGAAGCAGCAGTTGGCGAAGGTGATGACGGAGCCGACGGCGGGCGGGGCGTCGGCGGAGGTGGACGGCATCCGGCTGCTGGAGCCGATGTGCATGGCCACGACCGTGCCGGTCTCGTCGCAGGCGGCGAGGAAGGGGTCCCAGGCGTCGGTGTGCACGGAGGGCAGGCCGAGGTGCGGGGGGATCTCGGAGAAGGCGACGGCCCGCACCCCGCGCGCCGCGTTCCGCCGCACCTCGGCGGCGGCCAGCTCCGCGTCCCACAGGGGGATGAGGGTGAGCGGTATCAGCCGGCCGTGCGCCTGCGGCCCGCACCACTCCTCCACCATCCAGTCGTTGTAGGCGCGCACGCAGAGCAGGGCCAGCTCGCGGTCGCGGGCCTCCGTGAAGGTCTGGCCGCAGAAGCGGGGGAAGGTGGGGAAACACAGCGCCGACTGCACATGGTTGAGGTCCATGTCGGCGAGGCGCGCGGGGACGTCGTACGAACCCGGGCGCATCTGCTCGTACGTGATGACCTCCAGCCTGACCTCGTCGCGGTCGACGCCGACGGCGGTGTCGAGGCGGGTCAGGGGGCGGCGCAGGTCCTCGTAGACCCACCAGTCGCCGAGCGGGCCCGCGTCGCCGGGCTCGCCCATGACCGGCCGGAAGCGCCCGCCGAGGAAGCTCATCTCCTTGAGCGGGGCGCGCACGATACGGGGGGCGGTGTCCCGGTGGCGCGCCGGCAGCCGGTCCAGCCAGACGCCCGCGGGCTCCACGGTGTGGTCGTCCACGGAGATGATCAGCGGAAACGTGCTCGCGTGGGTGTCCATGGCGCCCACCGTAGCGCTGATCTGACGGACCGTCAGCTGTCGGGAGGCCCCCTTCGGGTGCGAAGAGCGTGTGAGGGGTTTGTGGACTGCCGCCCGGCGGTCTGTGATCGGCGTCTCGCACGGCTGACGCAACCACCCGGAACAAGGCAAACTGACGGGGTTGTCTGTGATGCCTAGGGGGCGAACGCATGGACGGTCGGCCGCGAGTGCCTGAGCAGCGGCGTCCCGGCTCCGCGAGAAACGCGGAACCGGAGGCGCTGCGGTTCGGCGTGCTCGGTCCGGTGCGGGCCTGGCGCGGCGAGGAAGTCCTGAACACGGGCTCCCCCCAGCAGCGGGCCCTGCTGGCCGCCCTGCTGCTGCGCGAGGGCCGTACGGCCACGGCGGCGGAGCTGATCGACGCGCTGTGGGGGCCCGAGCCGCCGTCGCAGGCGCTGGCGGCCGTGCGCACGTACGCGTCCCGGCTGCGCAAGGTCCTGGGCTTCGGTGTGCTGGTGAGCGAGTCCGGCGGGTACGCGGTGCGCGGGCTCGGGGAGGGCGCGCTGGACCTCGTACGGGCGCAGGACCTCGGCGCGGAGGCGGAGAAGGCGCGCGGCACCGGGGATCTGACCCGGGCCCGCGCGCTGCTCAACGAGGCGCTGGACCTCTGGGACGGCGAGCCCCTGGCCGGTGTGCCCGGCCCCTACGCGGAGACGCAGCGGGTGCGCCTGGAGGAGTGGCGGCTCGGCCTGCTGGAGTCCCGCCTGGACATGGACCTGGAGCAGGGCTGCCACGCGGAGGCGGTGTCCGAGCTGACGGCGCTCACCGCCGCGCATCCCCTGCGGGAGCGGCTGCGCGAGCTGCTGATGCTGGCGCTGTACCGCAGCGGACGGCAGGCGGAGGCGCTGGCCGTGTACGCGGACACCCGCCGGCTGCTCGCCGAGGAGCTGGGCGTCGACCCGCGTCCCGGGCTGCGCGAGCTCCAGCAGCGCATCCTGCGGGCCGACCCGGCCCTCGCGGAGCCCTCCGCGCCGGTCGCGGAGCCGCCCGCGGCGCCGGTGCGCCCGGCCCAGCTGCCCGCGTCCGTACCGGACTTCACCGGCCGCTCGGCCTTCGTGGACGAGCTGAGCGCGGTGCTGGCGTCGGCCGGGGAGGCGGAGGGCAGCGTGATGGCGGTCTCCGCGATGGCGGGCATCGGGGGCGTCGGCAAGACGACGCTCGCGGTGCATGTGGCGCACCGGGCCCGGCCCTCCTTCCCGGACGGCCAGCTCTACGTCGACCTCCAGGGCGCGGGACCCCGCCCCGCCGAACCGGAGACGGTCCTCGGCTCCTTCCTGCGCGCCCTCGGCACGGCGGACTCGGCGATCCCGGACTCCCTGGAGGAGCGGGCGGCGCTGTACCGCTCCGTCCTCGACGGCCGCCGGGTCCTCGTGCTGCTCGACAACGCGAAGGACGCGGCGCAGGTACGGCCGCTGCTGCCCGGCACGGAGGGGTGTGCGGCGCTGGTCACCTCCCGGATGCGGATGGTGGGGCTGGCCGGGGCGCATCTGGTGGACCTCGATGTCATGTCCCCCGACGAGGCGCTGGCGCTGTTCAACCGGATCGTCGGCGCGGAGCGGGTGGGCCCGGAGCGGGACGCCGCGCTCGATGTGGTCGCCGCGTGCGGTTTCCTGCCCCTCGCCATCCGCATCGCCGCGTCCCGTCTCGCGGCGCGGCGCACCTGGACGGTCTCGGTGCTCGCCGCGAAGCTCGCGGACGAGCGGCGCCGCCTCGACGAGCTGCAGGCGGGCGATCTCGCGGTGAAGGCGACCTTCGAGCTCGGCTACGGCCAGCTCGACCGCGCCCAGGCCCGCGCCTTCCGCCTGCTCGGCCTCGCCGACGGCCCCGACATCTCCCTGGCCGCCGCGGCCGCGGTCCTCGACCTCCCCCCGGAGTCCACGGAAGACCTCCTCGAATCCCTCGTCGACACCTCCCTCCTGGAATCCGCCGCCCCCGGCCGCTACCGCTTCCACGACCTGGTCCGCCTCTACGCCCGCGCCTGCGCGGAACGCGACGAACAGCCGCCGAGCGAGCGGGGGGCGGCGATGTCGAGGCTGCTGGACTTCTATCTGGCGACGGCCGCGGGGGTGTACGCGATCGAGCGGCCGGGGGACCGGTTGGTGGATCATCTGGAGCCGACGCGGCATCCGGGGCTGTCCTTCGGCGATTCCAAGAGCGCCATCGACTGGCTGCACGCCGAGGGGGACTGCCTGCTGGCCTGTGTCCGGCAGAGCGCGGGCCAGGGCATGCTCAGACGGTCCGTCGACCTGCTGTGGGTGGCCAAGGACCTGGCCGAGTCGGGTGCCAACGCCTACCAGTACGAGACGACCGCCGTGGCCGTGCGGGACATGGCGCGTGACGCGGGCGACCAGCGGGCGGAGGGCCGTGCCCGCACCGCGCTGACCAACGCGCTGCTGGTGTCCGACCGGTTCAACCAGGCCGACGAGGAGGCGCGGCTGGCCATCCAGCTGGCCCAGGCGGCGAACGATCTCGCACCGTGCTGCTGGGTGCCCAACGACCGCGGGATCATCGCCCTCTACCAGGGCCGCAACGACGACGGCGCCCGGCATCTGCGGGAGGCGATCGCCAACTACCGGGCCGACGGCAACCTCCCCGGCGAGGCGAGCGCCCTGTGCAACCTCTCCCGGATCCACGTCAAGCTCGGTCGGCTGGACAGCGCGGTCGAGCTGGCGCGGCAGGGCCTGGCCGTCTACGACCAGCTCGGGATGACGCTGCGCGTGGCCAACGCGCGGCTCGCCCTGGGCATCGCGCTGAACGCGGCGGACCGGGGCGGTGAGGCGCTGGATCAACTGCACGAGGCGTTGCGGCTGTTCCAGGAGAACCGGCAGCGCCTGTGGGAGGGAACGGCCAACTTCCGTATCGCGGAGGCGCACTTCGCGCGTGGCCAGTACGCGCTGGCGGCGCGCCATGCCGAGCAAGCTCTTGCGCTGCGCGTCATCGGAGGTGATTGGATGCGGGCCAACGTCCTGACGGCGCTGGGGCAGACGCTCGACCGCCTCGGCCAGACGGACCGGGCGCGGGCGTGCTGGCGGGAGGCGCTGGCCGAGCACGAGCGGTCGGGCGCGGCCGAGGCCGAACAGGTGCGGGCGTTCCTCCGGCCCACCGCGGCGGCCTGACGGCGGCCCGGGTTCGGCGTTCATTGTTTGTTTATCGCCGCACGCCATCCTCATGAGTGCCGGTTCGTCGCGGCGGGGGGCCAGACGAACCGGCGCTTGGTCTCACCGTTAGGGTGACGGCCTCGAAATCCGTCCGGCGGCACCCGGGGGAGCCGCCGGACGGATCAATCGCCCTTTCAGGACGCCGACAGGAAGTTGCCGACGATGAGCGAGACCGCGAAGAAGAAGATCAGCACCATGGAGAACCACGCCGGCAGCCCGGACTCCGGCGCCACCGTCAAGCCGCTGGAGAACCACGCCGGCGCCGCGACGGGCAACGGCACCATCAAGCCGCTGGAGAACCACGCGGGCCTCGTGGCCGAGGACATCGTGAAGCCGCTGGAGAACCACGCCGGTTCCGAAAAGGCGTAGGCCCTTCCCCCGACGGGGGCGGTCCGGGGGGACCGCAGCGGGGGGGACGGTCCGGGGGGACCACAAAGGGGGAGCGGTCCGGGGGGACCGCGAACCGGGGGGACGGTCCTGGGGGGGGGACCGCAACGGGGGAATGGTCCGGGGGGACCAAAAAAAGGGGGGAACGGTCCAGGAGATCGCAACGGGGGGGGTACGGCCCGACGGGGGCCGTACCGGGGGGCGGTCCAAGGGGACCACAACGGGGGATCGGCCGCGGCGGCGCGGAGGGGGAGCCGTCGCGGCCGAGGTGTGTCCGGGGGCGGGGCCTTTCGGGGACGAGGCCCTTCGGGGACGAGGCCCTTCGGGGACGAGGCCCTTCGGGGACGAGGCCCTTCGGGGACGAGGCCCTTCGGGGGGCGGGGGTCAGGCCACCGTGTACTGCGTGTCCCCGAAGTCCGCGACCACACGCAACTGCCCACCGAGCGCCCGCACGTAGGAACGCAGGGTCGCTACCTCGGTGCGATCGATGTCACCGTGCTCGATGGCGGAGATCCGGGGGGTCGACACACCCATCGAGTCGGCGATCTCCCGCTGGGTGAGCTCCTGCTCCCGACGAATCTCGGCAAGCCGGTGAGCCCGCACCTCGGCGAGGAGGCGTTCCTTGGCTTCCTCTTTCTCCTCAGGCGTCAGCACCGGAATCCCAGCGGCCCGCTGCTGCTCGTGCACCCGACGCTTGACATCCTCCCAGCGGACGGTGCTCATTCGTACTCCCTCGTGTCCAGCTCGGCGATGTGCTCCCGATAACGCTTCTCGGCGATCGGGATGTTGGTGTCGTACCAGTTGCTCCAGCTACCGGCCTTGTCACCGGAAGCGTTAACGCGCGGGGGTGCGATCGCAGACTCGTCACCCGAACGAGTCGCCCCTCCCCCGCCCCCGCAGTGCCCCCTTCAGCACCTTGCCGTTCGCGTTTCTCGGGAGTTCCTGGAGGAATTCCACCTCCCTCGGCACCTTGTAGTTCGCCATCGCGTGGCGGGACCAGGTGATCAGGGCGTTCGCGGTGAGGTGGGAGGTGGGGCGGCGGACGATGTAGGCCTTGGGGACTTCGCCGAGGCGGGGGTGGGGGATGCCCACCACCGCGGCGTCGGCGACCTCGGGGTGGGTGGAGAGCAGGCGCTCTATCTCGGCGGGGTAGGCGTTGAAGCCGCCGACGGTGAACATGTCCTTCAGCCGGTCCGTCACCCGCAGATTGCCCGCCCCGTCCAGCACCCCGACGTCGCCCGTACGCAGCCACCCCTCCGGCGTGATCGCCTCCGCCGTGGCCGGCCCGTCCGCGTCGTACCCCCGCATGACGTTGAAGCCCCGGACCCAGATCTCGCCCGGCGATCCGGCGGGGACCGTCGTACCGGCCGGTGACACCACCCGCACCTCCACCCCCGGGATCGCCCGTCCCGACGTCGCCGCGATCACCGACGGATCGTCGCCGCGCCGGCACATCGTGACCACCCCGGACGCCTCCGAGAGGCCGTACGCGGTGAGGACCGTACCGACGCCCAGCTCCGTGCGCAGGCGTTCCACCAGCCGCAGCGGGATCACCGCCGCGCCGGTCACCACCAGGCGCAGGGCGGACAGGTCGTGCGCGGCGCGGGCGGGGTGGTCCAGGAGGGTCTGGTGCAGGGTGGGCGGTCCGGGGAGGACGGAGACGCGTTCCGCCGTCATATGGGCCAGCGTCGTGTCCACGTCGAACACCGGCTGCGGGATCATCGTCGCCCCGCGCATCAGGCACGCGAGCACCCCGGCCTTGTAACCGAACGTGTGGAAGAAGGGGTTGATGATCAGGTAGCGGTCCGCCGACCGCAACCCCGCGAGGTCCGCCCACGTCTCGTACGCCCGCAGCGTCTGGCCGTGCGTGATCACCGCACCCTTGGGACGGCCCGTCGTACCCGAGGTGAAGACGATGTCCGACACCGCCTCCCCGGTCAACGAGGCCGCACGGGCGCGGACTTCGGCCGCCCCGACGGCCGCCCCCGCCGCCAGGAACTCCCGCCACGTCCCGAACTCCGGCGGCGCCTCCCCCGACAGCACCACCACCTCCCGCAGCGACGGCACCCCCGGCAACGGCCCCGGCCCGGCGCCGGAACCCGCCGCGCGGCGCAGCGCCGCCACGTACGACGTGCCCAGGAACGGCCCCGTCACGAACAGCAGCCGCGCCCCGCTGCCGCGCAGCACGTCCACCGCCTCGCCGCCCTTGAAGCGGGTGTTCAGCGGCACCAGGACCGCGCCCGCCGACACCGCGCCCAGCGCCGCGACGATCCAGTCCAGGGAGTTGGGGGCCCACACGGCCACCCGGTCGCCCGTCGCCACCCCGCTCGCCAGGCACGCGGCAGCGGCGCGTTCGATCCGGGCGCCCAACTCGGCGTAGCTGATGCGGGTACGGCCCTCCACCACCGCCTCGTGGTCCGCGAACCGCGCGGCCGACCACCGCACCAGGGCCGGGATGGTGTGCCACTCACCCATGATCGGCCTCCCCGACCGCGTGCTCCCCGTAGCTGACTAACCGTCAGATTAGCTGTAACCTGACGGGCTGTCAGCCACGGGAAGGGGGCCGCAGCCATGGCAGGGACGGGGCTCAAGGACGCCACGGCCATCGTCGGGATCGGGCAGACCGCGTTCGCCAAGCACCTCCCGGAGGACGAGAAGACCCTTGCCTGCCGGGCCGTGCTCGCCGCGCTGGACGACGCCGGGATCGCGCCCGGCGAGGTCGACGCCGTGGCCTCCTACACGATGGAGGAGACGGACGAGGTGGAGCTGGCGAAGGCAGTGGGGTTCGGGGATCTCACCTACTTCGGCAAGGTCGGTTTCGGCGGCGGGGGTTCGTGCGCCACCGTCGCGCACCTCGCCACCGCCATCGCCGCCGGGCAGGCCACCGTGGGCGTCGCCTGGCGGTCCCGCAAGCGCGGCAGCGGACCCCGGCCGTGGACCGGCGCCACCGGCCAACTCCCCACCCCGGCCCAGTGGACCCGGCCGTTCGGGGTGCTGCGGCCCGTGGACGAGACGGCCATGCTGGCCCGGCGGTACATGCACGAGTACGGCGCCACCCGCGACCATCTCTTCAACGTCGCCCTCGCCTGTCGCAACCGGGCCAACCAGAACCCGGCCGCCGTGATGTACGACCGCCCGCTCACCCGCGAGATGTACATGACCTCCCGCTGGATCAGCGAACCCCTCTGCCTCTTCGACAACTGCCTGGAGACCGACGGGGCGTCGGCGTGTGTCGTCGTCGGGCGGGAACGGGCCCGGGACTGCCGTCGCAGGCCCGTGTACGTCCACGCCGCCGCGCAGGGCCTGCCCGCCCAGCACCACGGCATGGTCAACTACTGGAACGACGACCCCCTCACCGGCCCCTCCTGGACCACCGCCCGGCAGCTGTGGAAGCACGCCGACCTCACCCCCGACGACGTGGACGTGGCCCAGATCTACGACGGGTTCAGCATCCTCGTCCCGCTCTCCCTGGAGGGCTACGGCTTCTGCGGACGAGGGGAGGGCGGCGCCTTCACCGAGCAGGGCGCCCTGGAGACCGGCGGGCGGCTGCCCCTCAACACCGGGGGCGGCGGGCTCTCCGAGGGCTATGTGCATGGCTTCAACCTCATCACCGAAGGGGTGCGGCAGCTGCGCGGCACCAGCACCGCGCAGGTCCCCGGCGCCGCCACCTGCCTGGTCACCGCGGGCGAGAGCGTCCCCACCTCCGCGCTGCTGCTGAGGAGTTGAGCCATGATGCTGAAGCCGGTCACCGACGCCGACGGCGCGCCCTTCTGGGAGTACGCGGCCCGCGGCGAACTGCGCGTACAGACCTGCTCGGGGTGCGGCGAGCCCCGCTTCCCGCCCCGGCCCTGCTGCCCGCACTGCCGGTCCTTCGCGAGCGGGTGGCAGCCGATGTCGGGGCGCGGGCGCGTGTGGTCGTACGTCGTCCCGCACCCGCCGCTGCTGCCCGCGTACGCGGAACAGGCGCCGTACAACGTGGTCGTGGTGGAGCTGGCGGACGCCCCCCGGATCCGGCTGGTCGGCAATCTGGTCACCGGGGCGGGCGCGCCGCTCGGCTCCCTCGATCCGGGGCGCATCCGGATCGGCGCCCGGGTGCGGGCGGTCTTCCACGAGGGGCTGCCGCAGTGGGTGCTCGCGTGAACACCGTGCGCCTGACGGCCGGCGAGGGCACCGGGGTCGCCGTCGTCACCCTGGACCGGCCCGAGCGGCTCAACGCCATCGACGCGGAGATGGTGCGGGAACTCCGGGCGGTGTGGGGCCGGTTGAGGTCCGACGACGCCGTGCGGGCCGTCGTGCTCACCGGGGCCGGGGAGCGGGCGTTCTGCACGGGGATCGACCGGGACACCGTCGTACCGCAGCCGTCGTCGCCGTACGCGCAGGACGATCCGCTGCTGGGCGTCGGGCCGAAGGCGAACGGGCTGTGGAAGCCGGTCGTCGCGGCGGTGCGCGGGATGGTGTGCGGCGGGGCCTTCTATCTGCTGGGCGAGTGCGAGTTCGTGGTCGCGGACCGCACGGCGGAGTTCTTCGATCCGCACACCACGTACGGCATGGTCAGCGCGTACGAGTCCGTGCTCATGGCCGAGCGGATGCCGTACGGGGAGGCGGCCCGGATGATGCTCATGGGGACGGCCGAGCGGATCTCCGCCGAGCGGGCCCACGCGATCGGTCTGGTGTCCGAACTCACGGTGGACGGTGACCCGTTGGCGGCGGCGGTGCGCTGCGCGGAGGTGGTCGCCGGGTATCCGACGGCGGGGGTGCAGGGGACCGTGCGGGCCCTGTGGGCGGCGCGCGAGGCCGCCCGCGCGCAGGCCTTCGCGCAGGCCCCGCACCTCATCGCCCTCGGCAACCTCCCGCCCGCCCGGCAGGCGGAGCTGTTCGCGGCGCGGCGGCGGGGTTTCCGGGTGCGGTGAAAGGGGCCCGCACCGCGTGGCGGGGTCCGGGCACGCCGGGTGGCGTCGGGCCCGGGACGGCCGCCGTCCGGAGCCTTTTCCGTGAACCGGTACGACGGCCGTCGCGTCCGAGGCCGGAGCGGCCCCGGCGCGTCAGGCCGTACGAGCCGTCCCCGTGCCCTTCTCCGCGTCCAGCGCGTACACGCAGCGGTCCTTGCTGCACGCGTACACCACCCCGTCCCTGACCACCGGGGAGCCGGTGATCTCGCCGCCGGTGGCCAGCTTCCAGCGGAGCCGGCCGTCGTCGGCCTTGAGGGTGTACAGGAGGTGGTCGGTGGAGCCGAAGTGGATCCGGCCCTCCGCGACCGCCGGGGCGCCCACCACGTCCCCGCCCGCCTGGAAGCGCCACTTGGGGGTGCCGGTGACCGCGTCCAGGGTGTACAGGCCCTTGCCGCTGCCGACATGGACGTGCCCCGCGGCCACCAGGACCGGCTCGATGGAGGAGCGGGCCTCGGTGGCGATACGCCAGCGGTCGCGGCCGTCGGTGGCGTCGAGGGCGTAGACCGTGCCGAGGTAGTCGGCGAGGTAGACACCGCCGCCGGTGACGGCGGGGCCGGGCGCGAAGGCGGGCGGGCCGAGGAAGACCGCCGGGGCCTCGAAGTGCCAGCGCACCATTCCGCTGACCGCCTCGACGGCGAGGACGCGGCTGCCGGCGCAGATGTACACATAGCCGTCGGGGGCCGGGGTGATCCGGACCGGGACGCCGCCGCAGGAGGCCGCGTCGCCGATCGGGTACGCCCAGCGCTCGTCGCCGGTACGGGCGTCCAGCGCGCGCAGCCGGGCGTCCTGCCAGACGTAGACCGTGCCGTCGTGGACGTGCGGGCCCGCCTCGGGGGTCTCGAAGTCGGTCTGGCAGCCGCTGATCTCCCACAGCCGCTGCCCGCTCGACGCCTCCCACGCCTGGACGCCGCCGCCCCGGGTGCCGGTGACGACCGTGCCGTGGTCGGCCTTGAGGGAGTACACCCAGGCGTCCGTGGACAGCCGCCACAGATCGGTGCCCTCGCGGGCGTCGAGGGCGAACAGGGTGGGGCCGTCGGAGGCGTGCACCCGCCCGTCCGCGACCGCCATGGACCAGGCCACGTCCCGCGTCTTGAAGCGGCGCCGGCCGGTGCCCACATCGAGGGCGTGCACCTCGAAGGAGGTGACGTAGACGAGGTCGCCGTCGACGGAGGGGGTGCCCCAGACGTCGTTCGACATGCGGAAACGCCAGGGGCGCCAGCCGCTCGCCGGCTCCGGGGGACCGGGCGGGGCGGACGGTACGGCGGGGTCGGCGCCGGCCACCCCGGGGCGCGGGCGGGACCAGTTGGCGACCAGTCCGGCCTCCGGCGGGGGCGCCTTGACGGCGGCGGCGCGGGCGTCGGCGACGCGCGGGCCGGGGCCGATCGGGACCGGGGCGCCGGCCAGCCGGACCGGGCCGGTGTCGGGGGCGGCGGCCGGGGCCGCGAAGGAGGCCGACGGGACCGGCGGGTCGTACGGGGGCGGCGGCGGGACGACCGGGCCCGCGGTGGGGCGCGGCCCGGGTCCGGTGGGGCGCGGGCCGTGAGCGGTCGTCGCCGGGGCGGGCTTGGGGGCCGGGCGGCCGCCGCGGCGGGACTCGATCAGGGCCACCGCGTGATCGGGCAGCCAGGCGGAGGCGGTGCCGCTGTCGTCCGAGCCGGAACCGAAGAGATGCGGCGCGAGCTGGGCCTGGAGGTCGGCGGGCGACGGACGGCCGGGAGCCTCCATCTGCATACAGACCTCGATGAGCGGGCGCAGCTCGTCCGGCAGACCGGTGAGGTCGGGGCCCTCGCGCAGCAGCATGAACACGGTCTCGACCGGGTTGGCGCCGTGGAAGGGCGGGTGCCCGGTGGCCGCGAAGACCAGCATGGAGCCGAGCGAGAAGACATCGCTGGCGCCGGTGACGCTGCGGGAGTCCTTGGCCTGCTCCGGGGACATGTAGGCGGGGGTGCCGACGGCGACGTTCGTCATCGTCAGACGGGTGTTCGAGACGCCGGACGCGATGCCGAAGTCGATCACCCGGGGGCCGTCCTCGACCACGAGCACATTGGACGGCTTGAGGTCGCGGTGGACCAGGCCCGCGCCGTGGATGGACTGGAGGGCCTCGGCGACGCCCGCGGCGAGCCAGCGCACGGCCTGCGCCGGCAGCGGCCCGCACTCGTTCACTATCTCCTCGAGAGAGGGCGCGGGCACATAGGCGGTGGCCAGCCACGGCACGGCGGCGCGCGGGTCGGCGTCGACCACGGCGGCCGTGTAGAAGCCGGAGACCGCGCGGGCCGCCTCCACCTCGCGGGTGAAGCGGACCCGGAAGAGCTGGTCCTCGGCCAGTTCCGTGCGCACCGTCTTGATCGCCACGCGCCGGCCGGACGCCGAGCGCGCGAGATAGACCAGCCCCATGCCGCCGGCACCCAGCCGGCCCAGCACCTCGAACGGCCCGATCCGCCGCGGATCGTGCTGCGTCAGCTGATCCACTTGCCTGCCACCTCCCCGTACCGGCCGCGCCGGCCCTTTTTACGCGACCAAAGTGCAGCGTCTCACCACCGCACCGCCATGGCGGCACGCACCCCGATTCTTCCTGGCCGGGCGGCCGGTTGCGAACCCGAGGACAAATCGGGATGTCCTACCGCTCCAGTAGTGCGAACGACGCCCCTTGATTGTCGGTGACGACGGCCACCCGTCCGTACGACGCCTCGAACGGGGGCGCCTGCACCCGGCCGCCGAGCCGCCGGACGGTGCCGAGCGCCTCGTCGAGGCCGGTGACGCGGAAGTGGGCGAGGATGTGCGGGGGCATCTCGGCGGGAAAGACGTCGGTGACGTCGGCGCGGCCGAAGTCGGGGTCGGCGCCGGGGGCGAACAGGGCGTGGTGGAACAGGCCGCCGTAGAAGGTGTTCGCGCCGGTGGTGTCGCGGGTGTACAGCTCGGCCCAGACGAAGGTGCCGGGCTCGTGGCGCACCCCGAATCCGGGGTGGCGGCGCGCCTGCCACAGCCCGAACACCGCGCCCTCGGGGTCGGCGGCGAGGGCGGCCCGGCCGAGTTCGGCGACCGGGTACGGGGTCACGACCAGCCGGCCGCCGGTCGCGGTGATCCTGCGGCCGAGCGTCTGGATGTCCGGCGTCGCGAAGTACACGGTCCAGACGGTGGGCATCCGCCCGTCCGCCTTCCGCCCCAGCTGCGCCACCGGCCGCCCGTCCAGCGTGGCCCACACGGACCCGGCCTCCCCCTCCTGGAAGCTCCAGCCGAAGAGGTCCCCGTAGAACCGCTTGCCGCCCTCGACGTCGGACAGCTGGGCGTCGAGCCAGCAGGGGGTGCCTTCGGGGTAGGGGCCCGGCTCCCCGGCGGGGGAATCGGCGGCGGATCCGGCAGGAGTTTCGGGGGTGGGTTCGGCGGAAGCCTCGGCGGCGGATTCGGTAGGGGATGCGGTGGTGGATTCGGTAGGGGATGCGGTGGGGGACGGGTCCTCGGTGGGGGCTGGGTGCGGGGCCGAGGCCGGTTTGCCACCCTCGTGTGGCTCTTCGTTCATGGATGCCCTGTTTTCGGCCATGTCGTCAAAGTAACCGGGTGTCGCGCAGCGCGCAGACCAGGCACACCAGGCTCGATGGGCCCGCGCACCCCATTTGCAGTCGGCCGAATCGCGCTCCCATCACCCCTCGGTAAGCTGACGGCATGACAGGACAAGTGCGTACCGTCGACGGCCGCGTGGCCGGTAGGCGTGGGCAGGCGACCCGGCAGAAGCTGCTCGACTGCCTCAGCGAGATGCTCAGCTCCTCCCCGTACCGGGACGTCAAGGTCATCGATGTCGCCCGGAAGGCGGGAACTTCGCCCGCGACCTTCTACCAGTACTTCCCGGACGTCGAGGGTGCCGTCCTGGAGATCGCCGACCAAATGGCCGCCGAGGGCGCCGGATTGACCGAGCTGGTCGAGGGACGCTCCTGGGCCGGCAAGTCCGGCTGGCAGACCTCGCAGGAACTCGTGGACGGCTTCCTGGACTTCTGGAAGAGGCACGACGCGATCCTGCGCGTGGTCGACCTCGGCGCCGCCGAAGGGGACAAACGGTTCTACAAGATCCGTATGAAGATCCTGAACTCGGTGAACAACTCGCTCGCCGACTCGATCGCGGAACTCCAGTCCAAGGGCCGCGTGGACAAGGACGTGAACCCCTCCGCGGTGGCCGGCTCCCTCGTCGCCATGCTCGCCGCGGTCGCCGCCCACCAGAAGGGCTTCACCTCCTGGGGCGTCAAGCAGGCAGAACTCAAGCCCAATCTGGCCCTGTTGATCCACCTGGGCGTCACGGGGCGCAAGCCGTCGAAATAGCACCGATAGGGGCGAGTACGTCCCGTTAGCAGCCAAGTCCTGTCTTGCAGGCGGTGGTTCACCGACGTGAGCCGCCGCCTGCCGCGCTGTCCGGGGGCAAGGGGCTCACGCCGGGAGCGGCCGGTCCCGTACGACGTGCTTCATCACCAGGGTGGACGTCAGCCGCTGCACCCCCGGCAGCGTCGCGAGCCGCTCGTCGTACAGCCGCTGGAACGCCGCGAGGTCGGCCGTTGCCACCCGCAGGAGGTAGTCCGGCTCCCCGAACAGCCGCTGCGCGTCCAGCACATGGTCCAGCTCGCCGACCGCCCGCTCGAACTCGGCCACCGTGTCCCGGTCCTCCTGCCGCATGGACACGAAGACCAGCGCCTCGAAGTTCAGCCCGAGCGCCGTCGCGTCCACCACCGCCCGGTAGCCCTGGATCGCACCGGAGCGCTCCAGCTCACGCAGCCGGCGGTGGCACGGCGAGACGCTGAGTCGCACCCGCGCGGCCAGCTCGGTCACGGTCAGCCGCCCGTCCTGCTGAAGCTCGGCAAGGATCTTCCGGTCCACGTCGTCCATGGAGCAGATCTTTGCGCAAAGGCCCGGATCATGCGCAATTTTCGGGAACACTTTCGGGGCGATCGCGCCTAATGTCCCCTTCATGGACTCGGGACTGCTCTTCTCCTTCCTCGTCGTGGACCTGCTGCTGGTGTGCGTGCCGGGCGCCGACTGGGCGTACGTCATCGCGACCGCCCTGCGCGGCGCCCGGGTCCCGCGCGCGGTGGCGGGCCTGGTCTGCGGATACGCCCTGCACACGGCCCTGGCGGCGGCCGGCCTCGCGGTGCTGGTCGCGGGCTCGCCCCGGCTGCTGACGGCGCTGACCGTGGCGGGCGCCGGCTATCTGCTGTGGCTGGGCTGGGGCGTCCTGCGCCGCCCGGCCGCCCCGCAGGCGGGCCCGGCGGAGACCGCCCAGGGCCGCCTCTTCCTGCGCGGGGCCACGATCAGCGGCCTGAACCCCAAGGGCCTGCTGCTCTACCTCTCCGTGCTCCCCCAGTTCCTCACCCTGCGCGGCGCCCGTCTGCCCGTCCCCGCGCAGACCGCGGCCCTCGGCCTGCTGCACATGGCGTGCTGCGCGGCCGTCTACCTCACGGTCGGCGTCCTCGCCCGCGCCCTGCTCGCTGCCCGCCCGGCCGCGGCCCGCGCGGTGACCCGCACCTCGGGCGCGGCGATGCTCGGCATCGGCGCGTTCCTGCTGGTGGAGCGGCTGGCGACGCTCTGACCGCGGGGGCGCTCAGCGGCCGGACACGTGCTCGGTCAGCCGGAAGAGCCTGATCTGACGGCTGATCCGCCTCTGGTACGCGGCGTACGGCGGCCAGAACGCGAGGGCCGCCGCCCACACCACGGCCCGCTCCTCCCCCTCCAGGAGTACGGCGGTGACGGTCACGTCCGCGCCCCGCCAGCTGATCGACGCCCGGGGCCGGGCGAGCAGATTGTGGGTCCAGGCGGGATGCCCGGGCCGCCCGAAGTTGGACCCGACCAGGATCCAGCTCCGCCCGCCCTCCCTCCCCTCCTCCGGTATGCAGGCCAGCGGTGTCCTGCGCGGCAGCCCGCTGCGGGCGCCCTCGGAGGTGAGGACCACCCCGGGCAGCATCGCCGTGCTGAGCAGCCTGCGCCCCCGGGTGAGCCGGTGCACGCCCCGGTCGAGTGCCGGGATCACGTAGGGGGCGACCCGGGCGAACCCCCGGCTTGCGGACACCTTCCGCACCACCCGCACCCCGAACCCGGCCCGCGCCCGCGCCCGCGCCTGCGCCTGCGCCTGCGCACCGGGACCGTCTTCGCGCCCCGCGCCCCTCACGCCCCCACCTTCCCCGCCGCCCCGAACAGCCCGGTCTCCCCCGCCGCCCCGAACAGCCCGGCCCGCTCCGCCG
This sequence comes from Streptomyces sp. WP-1, assembly GCF_030450125.1. NCBI lineage: Bacteria > Bacillati > Actinomycetota > Actinomycetes > Kitasatosporales > Streptomycetaceae > Streptomyces > Streptomyces sp. WP-1. The sequence goes on along the minus strand of NZ_CP123923.1, from coordinate 4,559,106 downwards.
CCCGCCCCCGCAGCCGGTGCCCCGGCCCGAACAGCAGTTCGTCACCGGCCGCCCGCTTGAAGTACAGGTGCGCGTCGTGCTCCCAGGTGAACCCGATCCCCCCGTGCAGCTGGATCCCCTCGGCCGCCGCCGTCCGCAGCGCCTCCAGCGCCTGTGCGAGCGCCGGTCCCCCGAACCCCTCGCCCGCTCCGCCCGCCGTCGCCCATGCGGCGTAGTACGCGGCCGACCGTGCCGCCCGCACCCCCGCGTAGACCTCCGCCAGCCGGTGCTTGACCGCCTGGAAGGACCCCACGGGCCGCCCGAACTGCTCGCGCCGCCCGACGTACTCCACCGTCCGCTCCAGCACCCGGTCCGCCGCCCCCACGGCCTCGGCGGCGAGGACGGCGGCGACCGGATCCCCGAGCGCCGCGAACGCCTCCCGCGCCTCCGCCCCCTCCTCGGGCCCCAGCAACTCCCCCCTGACCTCTCGCAGTTGCACCCGCCCCTGCGGCCGCGTCGCGTCCAGCGCCGTCCGCCGGATCCGTACGACGCCCACGGCATCCCCCTCGACCAGGAACAGCCGTGTCCGCGCGCGGGCGTACCCCCCGGTGTGCGCGGCGACCAGCAGCAGTCCGGCGCTGTGCCCGTCGAGGACCTGGTCCACCTGCCCGTACAGCCGCCATCCGTCGGGGCCGCGCCCGGCCTGCACCCCGCCCGCCCGGCCGCCCCCGGCGGTGTACCCGCCGTTCGCGCCGGTCAGGGCCAGCGCGCCGGCCAGGTCCGGGCCCGGTACGGCGAGCGCCGCGGTGAGAGTGCCCGCGGCGATCCGGGGCAGCAGCCGCGCGCGCTGGGTCTCGGTGCCGAGGGCGAGGATCAGCGGGGCGGCGAGCACGCAGGTGGCGAGCAGCGGGGAGGGGGCGAGGGCGCGGCCCGTCTCCTCGCAGGCGAGGGCCAGTTCGGTGACCGAGCAGCCGACCCCGCCGTACCGCTCGGGCAGCGCGAGGCCCGGCAGCCCGAGCCGCTCGGCCAGCGCGGCCCACAGCAGCGGGTCGTACCCGGCCGGGGTGTCGACGGCGGCCCGCGACTCGCCCGAGCCGCACCGGGCTCGGAGCAGCTCGCGCAGGGACCGGCGGATCTCGTCCTGCTCGGCGGTGAGACGGGTGTCCATGGGCAGCCCTTCCGGATCCGGCTCTTCCCTCGGGAACTGACGGGCCGTCATATTAGGAGGGCCGACGCGATATGCCCAGGGGCAGGAGGTCTCCCATGACCCGTGTGAGCCGCAACGTCGCCGTGGCCGGTGTGGCGCTCTCCGACTGCGGACGGGTCCCGGACGCGACGCCGTACGCGCTGGGCGCCCAGGCGGCCCGGCGCGCGCTCGCGGACGCCGGTCTGGACCGGTCCGTGGTGGACGGCTTCGCCTCCGCGGGCCTCGGCACGCTGGCCCCGGTGGAGGTCGCCGAGTACCTGGGCCTGCGCCCCACCTGGGTGGACTCCACCTCCGTGGGCGGCTCCACCTGGGAGGTGATGGCGGCGCACGCGGCGGACGCGATCACCGCGGGGCACGCGAAGGCGGTGCTGCTGGTCTACGGCTCGACCGCGCGCTCGGACATCAAGGCGGGCCGCCGCACGGGGGAGTTGTCCTTCGGAACGCGCGGCCCGCTCCAGTTCGAGGCGCCGTACGGGCACACCCTGATCGCCAAGTACGCGATGGCGGCGCGGCGGCACATGATCGAGTACGGCACGACGATCGAGCAGCTGGCCGAGGTCGCGGTGCAGGCGCGGGCGAACGCGGCGCTGAACCCGGAGGCGATGTTCCGGGCGCCGGTCACGGTGGACGAGGTGCTGGCGGGCCCGCTGATCGCCGACCCCTTCACCAGGCTGCACTGCTGCCCGCGCTCGGACGGCGGCGCGGCGGTGCTGCTGGCCGCCGAGGAGGTCGTACGGGACTGCCGTACGGCCCCCGTCTGGGTGCTCGGCACCGGTGAGCACGTCTCGCACGCGGCGATGTCCGAGTGGCCCGACTTCACCGTCTCCCCGGCGGCGGTCAGCGGCCGGCTCGCCTTCGGGCGGGCCGGGGTGCGCCCCGCCGAGATCGACCTCGCCGAGATCTACGACGCCTTCACCTATATGACCCTGGTGACGCTGGAGGACCTGGGCTTCTGCGCCAAGGGCGAGGGCGGGGCGTTCGTCCAGAAGGGCCGGCTGCTGGTGCGCGGCGGCGGGCTGCCGGTGAACACGGACGGCGGCGGCCTGTCCGCCCAACACCCGGGCATGCGCGGCCTGTTCCTGCTGGTGGAAGCCGTACGACAGCTGCGCGGCGAGGCCGGGGAACGCCAGGTGCGCCGCGCCGACGGGACATGGCCCGCCCTCGCGGTGGCGTCCGGCACCGGGGGCTGGTTCTGCTCGTCCGGCACGGTGGTGCTCGGACGATAGCCTCCCGGATCCGCTGGTCCTCGTCCCTCCCCCGGGCCGGTCTCCGTCAGCTCCACGTCCACCAGGAGACAGCGGGTGGCGGCGAGCCTGCGCCGGGCCTCCGCCAGGTCGGTGCGCACGATGGTGCCCTCCGGCATCGCCACCACCGTTACGGTCATCGCCCTCCCGCTCGGCTCCGCTCCCAGCCTGGGCGGGCCCCGGCGCCCGCGCACCCGGATGCCCTCCGGTGCGCCGCCGGGCGGACCGAACGGGTGAGCGCGGGCGCAGGCCGGGGGCGGGCACGCTCCGGCGGCCTTGGATACTCGGCCCCATGGCACAGAACGATCTCCACGCCCTGCTCCTGACCCAGCGCGTCTGGTCGCCCGAGGTGACCCGGCTGCCGCCGTTCGATCCGCACACGGCGCCGCCGACCCCGCTGCCGCTGTTCACGAGCTGGTTCGCCGAGGCGGTGGACGCCGGGCAGCCGGAGCCGCACACGATGACGCTGGCCACGGTGGACGAGGAAGGGCGGCCGGACGCCCGGATCGTGATGCTGCACGGCGCCGACCCCGACGGCTGGTCCTTCGCCACCCACACCACGAGCCGCAAGGGCCGCGCCCTCGACGCCCACCCGTACGCCGCCCTGACCTTCTACTGGCCGGTGCTGGGCCGCCAGGTGCGGGTGCGCGGGCCGGTCGCGGTGGCGCCGTCCGAGGAGAGCCAGGCGGATCTGCACGCCCGCTCCACGGGTGCCCTCGCGGCGGCGCTGACCGGGCACCAGAGCGAGGAGCTGGACTCCGCGGAGGAGCTGCGCCGGGCCTCTCGGGCCGCGTGGGACGAGGCCCGCGAGAACCCTGCCCTGCCCGCGCCCACCTGGGCCCTGTACCGGCTGCGCCCGGACACGGTCGAGTTCTTCCAGGGCGCCGCCGACCGGGCGCATGTCCGGCTGGAGTACCGCAGCACGGGGTTCGGGTGGAGCAGGGGGCTGCTGTGGCCGTGAGGGCGGCGGGCGATCGGGCCCCGGGTCCGGGTTCCGGGGTCCGGGTTCCGGGGTCCGGGTTCCGGGGTCCGGGTTCCGGGTTCCGGGGTCCGGGTTCCGGGGTCCGGGTTCCGGGGTCCGGGTTCCGGGGTCCGGGGTCCGGGTTCCGGGGTCCGGGTTCCGGGGTCCGGGTTCCGGGGTCCGGGTTCCGGGGTCCGGGTTCCGGGGTCCGGGTTCCGGGGTCCGGGTTCCGGGGTCCGGGTTCCGGGGTCCGGGTTCCGGGGTCCGGCGATGCTCCGGGGCGCGGTGATGCCCCCGGGCGCGGTCACGCCCCGAACCCCCATACCGTGAAGTCCGCGACCCCCTCGTAGCCGAGCCGCTGGTACAGGCCGTTGCTCGTGGGGTTGGCCAGGTCGGTGAAGAGGAGCACCTCGGCCGCCCCGGCGGCGCGCGCGGCCCGGCTCACCTCGGCGGTGACCGCGCCGGCGTATCCGCGGCCCCGCAGCGCGGCCGGGGTGTAGACGGGGGCGACGCGGACCTGTCCGGCGATCTCCTCGGTCACCCCGGCCATGGCCAGCGCAGTGCCGTCGGCGGCCTCCCACAGGGTGATGCCGCCGTAGGAGATACGGGCGTCCGCCCACGGCCCCGCGTCCCGCCCGGCGCCTTCGCCCATGGCCTGGGCGAACTCCCCGAACCAGCGCATCAGCAGCGCCCGGTCGGCCGGTCCGGCGATTCTCGGGCGGCCTTCGGGGGCCGGTTCCGGGGCGGTCAGCTCGCCCAGCCGATACAGGCGTTGGCGGCGGTGCACGGCCGCCTCCCGGCCGGTCCGCCGTGTCCAGGCCGCCGCGAAGGCCGCCGCCGGGCCGTGCTCGGCGGTCGCCTCCGAGAACCGCTGGCCGAGACCGGCCAGCCGCTCGGCCAGCGCCTCGGCCTGCTCCGGGGTGACGGGAGTGAGGTAGAGGCCGTGGGGCGGCGTATGGGTCAGCGCCGCGAGCACCGTGCCGTCCGCCGCCGTGAGGGTGCCGAAGAGGGGGGCGTCGCGGCCGTAGTAATGGAGCCCGTGTCTGCGGAGCGTGTCGGTCACGGTCAGCGGCACGGTGTGCGGGGCCGGGCGGGAGCGCAGGAAGCCGCCCGCGCGGGCGAGGAAGTCGTCGAGGTCGTCGGTCAGCTGCCAGGACTCGGGTTGCATGGGCTCATGATCGGGTCAACTCCCCGGCCGGAAAACCGGTTTACCGTCCGCGAACGCCACCCGCAGCGGCATCCCCGCCGACAGCTCCGCCGCCACGGCGTCCACGAGCCGCGTCATCATCCTCGGCCCCTCCGCGAGGTCGACCACGGCGGCGATGTACGGGGTGCGGGCGGAGAAGGGCGGCAGGTCGTTGTGGTGGACCGTGGACCAGGTGTAGAGGGTGGCGCGGCCGGTGGCCTGCTCCCAGGCGACGTCCTCGCTCCAGCAGTGGGGGCAGAACTCGCGCGGATAGTGGTGCGCCCGGCCGCAGGCGGCACACCGGCGGATCAGGAGACGGCCGTCGGCGGCGGCCGCCCAGTAGGGACGGGTGAAGGCGTCGGCCTCGGGGAGGTCGTGGCGCGGACCATCGCTCATCGGCTCCATGCACCTGACGCTACGTCAGAACAGCTCCCTTGCCGACCCCTTCACCCGCCATCCGCGTACACACCCCGCACATCCGTGATCAATCCGGAACCAATTCCGGTCTTGACCGAGACCCATCAAGCGGGTGGATGATTACGCTCCCGCTCATGGCCGTCTCCCGCCCCACCCCCACGCCCCCCTCATCGACCCCCGCCGAGCACCCGGTGTACGTCATCGGCGCAGGTCCCGGCGGTCTCGCCGCCGCGTACGCGCTGCGGGCGCGCGGCATACGGGCGGTGGTGCTGGAGAAGTCCGACGCGGTCGGCGCGTCCTGGCGGCGCCACTACGACCGGCTCCATCTGCACACCACCCGCCGGCTGTCCGCGCTGCCCGGCCTGAAGATCCCGCGCCGGTTCGGCCGCTGGGTGTCCCGCGACGACCTGGTGCGCTACCTGGAGAAGTACGCCGAGCACCATGAGCTGGAGATCGTCACCGGCGTCGAGGTGCACCGCGTCGAGCGGGCCGAGGACGGCACCGGCTGGCTGCTGCGCGGGTCCGGCGGCCGGGAGCTGACCGGCAGCGCGGTGGTCGTCGCCACCGGCTACAACCACACCCCGCGCATCCCGGACTGGCCGGGCCGTCGGTCGTACGACGGCGAGCTGCTGCACGCCGGCGCGTACCGCGACGCGGAGCCGTACGCCGGGCGGGACGTGCTGGTGGTCGGGGCCGGCAACACGGGTGCGGAGATAGCCGTGGACCTGGTGGAGGGCGGGGCCGCGCGGGTCCGGCTCGCGGTGCGCACCGTCCCGCACATCGTGCGCCGCTCCACCCTCGGCTGGCCCGCGCAGTACACGGGCGTGCTGGTACGGCGGCTGCCGGTGCGCCTGGTGGACGGGCTGTCCCGGCAGCAGGCCAGGCTGGCGCTGCCCGACCTGTCCGCGCAGGGGCTGCCCCGGCCCGGCACCGGCCTGTACAGCAGGGTGAAGCAGGGCGCGATCCCGGTGCAGGACGTGGGCCTGCTGGACGCCGTGCGGCGCGGGAAGGTGGAGATCGTCGCGGCCGTGGAGTCCTTCGAGGGCGGGAAGGTGGTCCTGGCGGACGGCTCCCGGATAGAGCCGGAGGCGGTGATCGCGGCGACGGGGTACGCGCGCGGCCTGGAGGGGCTGGTCGGGCATCTGGAGGTGCTCGGCGCGGACGGGAAGCCGGTGGTGCGGGGCGGCCGGACGCCGAAGTCCGCGCCCGGGCTGTACTTCACCGGGTACACCAACCCGATCAGCGGGATGCTGCGGGAGCTGGCGCGGGACGCGGGACGGATCGCGAAGAGGGTGGCGGGGCGTGGGGGGCTGCGCCGGTAGTGCGGGGGTCCTGGGGGCGCCCATCCGGCATGCCGGCTGCGGTTCGTCGTGCCGGGTGCGGTCCGTCGTGGCGCTGCCGCGCGGTTCCCCGCGCCCCTTACGGGGCACGTACTCGCCTCACCCGTCGGTAACTTTCCCTCTCCGCCCCATTCCTGACATCCGCCCGGTTCGTTAATCTGACAGAGCGTCAGTTCACACGTGCTGTCTCATGCTGTCTCACAGGAGCGGGGCGGACCGATGCTTGGATCAACCCACGGGACACTCACCACCGACTCCCGCCGCGCCCGGATCATCGCCTGCGGCGAGCGGCGGACCGGACCCGCCGTGCACGGCCGGGTGGACGATCTCGACGTCGGCGGGCGCCCGCTGCACGCGGACGTGCCGGACCTGAGCCGCTTCTTCCGCCCGCGGTCCGTCGCCGTGATCGGCGCCTCGGACACGGAGGGCCGCCCCAACACCGGCATGACCCGGCAACTGCTGGCCTGGGCCGGGCGGGTCGGCGCCCGGGTGCACCCCGTGCACCCGACCCGCCCGGCCGTCTTCGGCCTCCCCTGCGTCCCCTGTGTCGCCGCGCTGCCCGAACAGGTCGATCTCGCCGTCCTGTTGATCGCCGACCCGCTCCCGGTGATCGGGGAACTCGCCGAGGCCAAGGTGACGTTCGCCGTCGCCTTCGCGTCCGGCTTCGCGGAGACCGGCGAGGCGGGCGCCGCGGCCCAGCGGCGGCTCACGGAGGCCGTACGCCGCTCCGGGCTGCGGCTGCTCGGCCCCAACACCAACCTGAACGCCTTCGAGCGCTTCCGCGACGACCTCACCGGACCGGCGATCGCCCTGATCACCCAGTCCGGTCACCAGGGCCGCCCGGTCTTCGCCCTCCAGGACCTGGGCATCCGCCTGTCCCACTGGGCCCCGACCGGCAACGAGGCCGATCTGGAGAGCGCCGACTTCCTCTCCTGGTTCGCCGAGCAGCCCGAGGTCGGCGCCATCGCCGCGTACCTGGAGGGCCTCAAGGACGGCCGCGCCTTCCTGCTGGCCGCCGACCGCGCCGCCCGCCGGGGCGTGCCGGTGGTCGCGGTGAAGGTGGGCCGCACCGAGGCCGGCGCCCGCACGGCCGCCTCGCACACCGGCAAGCTCACCGGCGCCGACGACGTGGTGGACGCGGCGATGCGCCAGTACGGCGTGATCCGCGTCGACGCCCTGGACGAACTCCAGGACACCGCCGCCCTGTTGGCGCGGGCCAGGCCCCCGCTCGCCGAGGGTGTCGCCGTCTGCTCCATCTCGGGCGGCACCGGCGCCCATGTGGCCGACCTCGCCGCAGCGGCCGGGCTGCACCTGCCGGTCCTCTCCGCGGCGAAGCAGGCCGAGCTGCACCAGTGGATACCGGAGTACCTCGGCGTCGCCAACCCCGTGGACAACGGCGGCCACCCGGTCGGCGACGCGCGCGGCCGGAAGATCATCGACGCGCTGCTCGCCGACCCCTCGATCGGCGTCCTGGTCTGCCCGGTCACCGGCCCCTTCCCGCCGCTCAGCGACAGGCTGGTGCGCGATCTGGTGGACGCGGCGGAGGAGACGGACAAGCTGGTCTGCGTGGTCTGGGGGTCACCGGTGGGCACCGAGCCGGCGTACCGGGACGTCCTGCTCGGCTCCTCCCGGGTCGCCACCTTCCGTACCGTCGGCAACTGCCTGCGGGCGGTGCGCGCCTGGCTCGGCCACCACCGCTTCACCGCCTCCTACCGCTCCCCCTTCGACGAGGCCCCGCGCACCCCCTCCCCCTCCTTCCGCAAGGCGGCGGCGCTGATGAGCCCCGGGCGGCAGCTCAGCGAGCACGCGGCCAAGCAGCTGCTGCGCGCCTACGGCATCCGGGTGCCGCGCGAACAGCTGGTGACCAGCGCCGCGGCGGCCGTGCGCGCGGCGGCCCAGATCGGCTACCCGGTGGTGATGAAGGCCTCCGGCGACCGGCTCGCCCACAAGACCGAGCTGGGCCTGGTGAAGATCGGCCTCACCTCGGCCAGCCAAGTACGCGACGCATACCGCGGGTTGAACGACATCGCGCGCTACGAGGGCGTCCCGCTGGACGGCGTCCTGGTCTGCCAGATGGTCGAGCGGGGCGTGGAGATGGTCGTCGGGGTCACCCATGACGAGCTGTTCGGGCCGACCGTGACCGCCGGGCTCGGGGGCGTCCTGGTCGAGGTGCTGCGCGACACCGCCGTACGCGTGCCGCCGTTCGGTGAGGACCAGGCCCATGCCCTGCTCGGGGACCTGCGCGGCCGGGCCCTCCTGGACGGGGTCCGGGGACGGCCGCCCGCCGATGTGGACGCCCTGGTGGAGGTGATCCTGCGGGTCCAGCGGATGGCCCTCGAACTGGGCGATCACCTCGCCGAGTTGGACGTCAACCCGCTGATGGTGCTGCCCCGGGGGCAGGGCGCGGTGGCGCTGGACGCGCTGGTGGTGTGCCGATGACCGGGGTCGGGCACGAGGTGCGCGACCACGTCTCCCACCTCACCCTGAACCGCCCCGAGACCCTGAACGCCCTCACCCCCGCGCTGCGCGACCGCCTCGTCGGCCTGCTGACCGAGGCGTCCGCCGACCCGTCCGTGCGCGCGGTGGTCCTCACCGGGACCGGCCGGGGCTTCTGCGCGGGCGCCGACCTGCGCCCCGGGACGGACTCCCCCGCGCCCCGGATCCCCGGCGATGTCGCCCGCACCCTGCGCACCGGCGCCCAGCGCCTGATCGCCGCCGTCCTCGACTGCGAGAAGCCGGTGATCGCGGCGGTGAACGGCACGGCGGCGGGTCTCGGCGCGCATCTCGCCCTCGCCTGCGATCTGGTCCTGGCCGCCGAGTCGGCCCGCTTCATCGAGGTCTTCGTACGGCGCGGACTCGTACCGGACGCGGGCGGCGCCTACCTCCTGCCCCGGCTGACCGGCCTCCAGCGGGCGAAGGAGCTGATGTTCTTCGGCGACGCGCTGTCCGCGCCGGAGGCGGAGCGGCTGGGCCTCGTCAACCGGGTGCTCCCGGACGGGGAGCTGGCGAAGACGGCCCGTGACTGGGCCGCCCGTCTCGCCACCGGCCCGACCCGCGCCCTCGCCCTCACCAAGCACCTTCTCAACGCCTCCCTCGACAGCGACCGCGCGTCCGCCTTCGCGGCGGAGGCGTGGGCGCAGGAGATCAACCTGACGACGGAGGACGCCGGGGAGGGACTGCGGGCGTTCACGGAGCGAAGGGGACCCGCGTTCCAGGGACGCTGAGACCGCCCCGGCCCGACCCTTCGCGCCCCTTCCGGCCTGACGCCCTGTCAGCTTCAATGGAGGGGTGATGGGACACGCAGGAGCCGCCGCCGCAGCCGTCCGCTACCTGGGCCTGAACCCGGTGGAACCGCTGCCGCGCCCGGAGCTGCGCTGTGTGCGGGAGGACGAGCGGGCGCCGGTGGACCGGGGCGAGTTCCGCCGCGTCCTCGGCACCTTCGCGAGCGGGGTCACGGTGATCACGGCACCGGCCGCCGAGGGCGAGAGCGGCCCGGCCGGATTCGCCTGCCAGTCCTTCTCCTCGCTCTCCCTCGACCCGCCCCTGGTCTGCTTCATGGTGGTGCGTACGTCCACCACCTGGCCCCGCATCGCCCGCGCCGGCGTCTTCTGCGTCAACATCCTCGGCGCCGACCAGGCCGGGCTGTGCCGGGCCTTCGCGGTGCGCGGCGCCGACAAGTTCGCGGGCGTCCCGCACACCCCCGCACCCCGTACGGGTTCCCCCAGGCTCCTGGGCGCCGCCGCCTGGATCGACTGCACCGTCCACGCGGTCCACCCCGGCGGCGACCACCTGATCGTGACCGGCCGCGTCGACGCCCTCGGCGCCACCGACGACCCCCCGGCCCCCCTCCTCTTCCACCGCGGCCGGTTCGGCCGGCTCGCCGACTAGGGCCTGCCCGGCGGACCTCGTGGTGGCCGTGGGCCTCGGCGCCCCTCCGGCGGACTCGCCGCCCGCCACAAGGCCGGAGCCCGCCCGGCCGCCGTTCCGCGCCAACCGGACGTGCGACCGGACCACTTGGCCAAAACCAGCCGCATACACGCCGTATTACCCGCCATGTAATCGACGCGCTGCGGGACCTCTGACAGGGTCGGGATCATGACGACTTCCGAAGCCCATGACCCCCGCCAGGACAGCCTCGACGCGGCCGTCTCCCGGCTGAAGGCCGAGGCGGGCGGACGCCTCGCGGCCCGGCACCGCGCCGACCTGGACCCGGCCGAGCTGGCCCGCGCGGCCGGCGTCGACCCGGCCCTGATCGAGGAGCGGTTCCCGGACCGGGACGCCCTGCTGACCGACCTGGTGCTGGCCGCCTACAACGCGATGGGCGACAGCGCGGAGCGGGCCGCGGCCGAGGCGCAGAAGGCCGGGGCCGAGCTGCTGAGCCGCTGGGTCGCGTGCTGCGAGGGCGTCCGCACATGGGCGCTCGCCCACCCCGAGGAGTACGTGCTGATCTGGGGCCGCCCGGTGCCCGGTTACGACGCCCCACCGGAGACGATGGCCGCGGGCGCCCGCACGGTCCTGGTCCTGCTCGGCCTGGTCCGCGAGGCGTTGGCGGCCGGCGAACTCGCCGTGGACCATGTGCCCGCGCCCGAGCTGTCCGAGGGCATGGCCCGCACGATCGAGCCGCTGGCCCAGGGCATGCTGAGCGGCCTGCCCACCCCGGTCATCACCCGCATGCTGATCGTCTGGACCCAGCTGCACGGCATGGTCGGCTTCGAGGTCAACGGCCATATCGCGGGCGTCGCCGCCGACCCGGCCGCCTTCTTCACCCACGCGGCCACCGCCATGGGCCAGTACATCGGCCTGCCCCACTGACCCCGTGATCCCCCGGCCGCGCTCCGGCCCGCGGCCCTGGGGGCGTACGAAGATCGCTCAGTGACCGGCCCCGCCGGGCAGCCCGGCGGGGCCGGTCAGGTCGTCGTGCGCGTAGAGGGTGCGCTGGGACACCGGCGCAGTGCCGCAGGCGAACGATTCCGTCCGCTTGAGCGATCCGGGAGGAGTTCCGGCCCCACCGTCAGCCCATGGCGAGGACCGGCTCGGGCGGGCGGACCCTGCGGATCACCAGGGACATCAGCGCCGCCGCCGCGCACAGCGTGCCCGAGGCGTACCAGACGAGGTCGTAGGAGCCGAAGACATCACGGGCGAGCCCGCCGAGGTAGGCCACGAGCGCGGCGCCGATCTGGTGGGAGGCCAGCACCCAGCCGAAGACGATCGCGCTGTCCTCGCCGAACTGCTCGCGGCACAGGGCGAGGGTGGGCGGGACGGTGGCCACCCAGTCGAGGCCGTAGAAGACGATGAAGAACAGCATCGGCGGGTGGACCGAGGGGGCCAGCAGCATCGGCAGGAAGACCAGCGACAGACCGCGCAGGGCGTAGTAGACGGCCAGCAGGCGGCGGGGCTCGAAGCGGTCGGTGAACCAGCCGGAGGCGATGGTGCCGACGACGTCGAACACCCCGATCACCGCGAGCAGCGAGGCCGCCGTGGTCACCGGCATGCCGTGGTCGTGCTCGGCGGGCACGAAGTGGGTCTGGATCAGGCCGTTGGTGGAGGCGCCGCAGATCGCGAAGGTACCGGCGAGGAGCCAGAACGTGCCGGTGCGCACGGCGGTCGACAGGACCTTGAGGGTGCGCCGGGCGGCGCCCGTCGCCGGGGGCGGCTTCGGTATGAACTCCCCGGACCCGTAGGGGTTCTGCCCGACGTCCGCCGGGTGGTCGTGCAGCAGCAGCCAGACGAAGGGCACCACCGCCAGGGCGGCGAGGGCGACGGTCACGGCGGCGGGCCGCCAGCCGTGGTGCTCGACCATCCAGGACAGCAGCGGCAGGAAGACCAGCTGCCCGGAGGCGGACGCGGCGGTCAGGATCCCGGTGACCAGGCCCCGGCGCGCCGTGAACCAGCGGTTGGTGACCGTCGCCGCGAAGGCCAGCGCCATCGAGCCCGTGCCGAGCCCGACGAGCAGCCCCCAGCACAGCCACAGCTGCCACGCCGCCGTCATCCACACGGTCAGCCCGGAGCCGGCCGCGATCACGGTCAGCGCCGCTGCGACCACCCGCCGGATGCCGAAGCGGTCCATCAGCGCGGCGGCGAACGGCGCGGTCACCCCGTAGAGCGCGAGATTGAGGGAGACGGCCGCGCCGATCGTGCCGTGCGACCAGCCGAACTCCTGGTGCAGCGGGTCGATCAGCAGACCGGGCAGGGAGCGGAAGGCCGCCGCGCCGGTGATCGTGACGAAGGTGACGGCCGCGACGAACCAGGCGCGGTGCAGGCGGGCGCGCGCCGGGCGCGGACCGGGCGGGGCGGCCTCGGCGGGGACGGCGGCGGGGTTTGTCTGAGTCACGTCATACAGCGTCCGCATTTCCTTCCCACGCATCGAGTGGCCCGAGGGACAGCATTCGCTAGGATCGGGCCATGAGTGTCGACCGGGCCGTTGGCGTGGATCGGGCCCCGCATGTCGATCGGGCCATGGACGCCGCCGAGGAGTCCCGTCCGCACCGGGTCGCCGTCCTCGCCCTCGACGGGCTCCTCCCCTTCGAGCTGGGCATCCCGCACCGCGTCTTCGGCCGCCCCAGGGACGCCCGGGGCCGGCCGCTGTACGAGGTCTTCACCTGCTCGGTACGGCCCCCGGGCCCGGTGGAGACGGACGCCGACTTCGCGGTCCACGTGCCGCACGGCCCGGAGGCGCTGGCCCGCGCCGACACGGTGATCGTCCCGGCGTCGTACGAGCTGGGCCCGGTCTTCGAGGAGGGCCGGCTGACCAAGGAGCTGGCCGCCGCGCTCGCCCGGATCCGGCCCGGCACCCGGCTCGCCTCCATCTGCACCGGGGTGTACGTCCTCGCCGCCGCCGGATATCTCGACGGCCGCCCGGCGACCACCCACTGGGCCGAGGCGGACCACTTCCAGCGGCTGTTCCCGCGGATCCGGGTGGACGCGGACGTGCTGTTCATCGACGACGGGGACGTGCTGACCTCGGCCGGGGTGGCCGCCGGGATCGACCTGTGCCTGCACATGGTCCGCCGCGACTTCGGCACGGCCGTCGCCAACGACGTGGCCCGGCGGATGGTCGTACCCCCGCACCGCGACGGCGGCCAGGCCCAGTACATAGAGCGCCCGGTGCCCGACCCCCAGCTCGCCACCACCACCGGCGCCCGCGCCTGGGCGCTGGCCCGGCTGCACGAGCCGATCCAGCTGCGCGACCTGGCCGAGCAGGAGGCCATGTCGGTACGCACCTTCACCCGCCGCTTCCGCGAGGAGGTCGGCGTCAGCCCCGGGCAGTGGCTCAGCCGGCAACGGGTCGAGCGGGCCCGGCAGTTGCTGGAGACCACCGACCTCGCCATGGACCAGGTGGCGCAGACGTCGGGGTTCGGCACGGCGCAGTCGATGCGGCAGCACCTGCAGCAGGCGCTGGGGGTGACGCCGACGGCCTACCGGCGGACCTTCCGGGCGCTCACCGAATCCGGGTGACGTGGCTCAGAACGTGAGCACGGCCCGCGCCACCCGCCCCGCCTCCGCGTCCGCCCGCGCCTTCTCGAAGTCCTCCACCGGGTACACCGCCGACACCAACTCGTCGAGCAGCAGGCGCCCTCGGCGGTACAGGTCGGCGTACAGGGCGATGTCGCGCTGGGGGCGGGCGGAGCCGTAGCGGCAGCCCAGGATCGACTTGTCCAGGTAGAGGGCGGAGACGCGGAAGGACGCCTCGGCGGCGGCCGGGGGCACGCCGAGGAGGATCGCCTGGCCGTGCCGGTCGAGGAGGCCGACGGCCTGCCGGATCAGCTCCACCCGGCCGACGCACTCGAAGACATGGTCGGCCCCCGTCGGCAGCAGCTCCCGCACCGCGTCCGCCGAGGTGAGGAAGTCGGTCGCGCCGAACTCCCGGGCCATCCCCGCCTTCGCCGGGTTGGCGTCCACGGCCACGATCCGGGAGGCGCCCGCGAGCCGCGCCCCCTGGAGCACGTTCAGGCCGATGCCGCCGGTGCCGATGACGACGACGCTGTCCCCGCACCGCACCCGGGCCCGGTTCAGTACGGCGCCCACCCCGGTGAGCACCCCGCAGCCGATCAGCGCGGCGGACTCCAGGGGGATGTCAGCGGGGACGCGGACCGCCTGGACGGCCTTGACGACGGTGCGTTCCGCGAAGGCGGAGTTGGCGGCGAACTGGTGGACGGGCTCCGCCCCCGCCAGGGTGAAGGGCCGCTCCGGGCGCCCGGTCGCCGCCCGGCACATGGTCGGGCGGCCCCGGTCGCACTCCGGGCAGGTGCCGCAGTTGGCGAGCGTGGACAGGGCCACATGGTCGCCGGGCACGACATGGGTGACGCCCGCGCCGACCGCCGCCACCACTCCGGCGCCCTCGTGCCCGAGCACCACCGGGACCGGGAACGGGATGGTGCCGTCCACCACCGACAGATCGCTGTGGCACAGCCCCGCCGCCGCGATCGCGACCAGCACCTCGCCAGGACCCGGCGCGCGCACCGCCAGATCGTCCACCACCCGTACCCGCCGGCCGTCGAACACCACACCCCGCATCACCGGACCCCCTTCGGCTCCCTGGGCAGACCGAGCGCGCGCTCGGCGATGATCGTGCGCTGGATCTGGTCCGAGCCGCCGTAGATGGTGTCGGCCCGGGAGAAGAGGAACAACTGCTGGTCCGCGTCGATCCGGTACGGCTCCTCGGCCGACCACTCCCGGGGCCCCACCCCCGCCTCCGCGCCCCGCACCTGTACGGCCAGCTCGCCGAGCCTCTGATGCCAGTCGGCCCACAGCAGCTTGGCGACGCTGGGCGCGGCGGGCTCGTCCGCGCCGCCCAGGGTGCGCAGGGCGTGCCAGCGCATGGTGCGCAGCTCGGCCCACTGCCGCACGAGCCGGTCCCGCAGGAGCGGGTCACGCACGGCCCCGCCGCGTACGGCCGTCTCCACGACCCTCCGCAACTCCTCCCCGAACCCGATCTGCTGCGCCAGCGTGGACACGCCCCGCTCGAAGCCGAGCAGGCTCATCGCCACGCGCCACCCGTCGCCCTCCGCGCCGACGACGTGTTCCGCCCTCGCGCCGTCGAAGAAGACCTCGTTGAAATCGCTGGTCCCGGTCAGCTGCCGGATCGGCCGTACCTCGATACGGCCCGGCTGGTCCATCGGTACGAGCAGGAAGCTGAGCCCGTGGTGCCGCCGCGACCCCTCCTCGGTCCGCGCCAGCACGAAGCACCAGTCGGCCTCGTGGGCGAGGGAGGTCCAGATCTTCTGCCCGGTGACCCGGTGCCGCCCGCCCTCGCGTACGGCCCTGGTCCGCACGGCCGCGAGATCGGACCCGGCACCCGGTTCGCTGTACCCCTGGCACCAGAGTTCCGCACCGGCGGCGACGGCCGGCAAAAAGCGCCGCTTCTGCTCCTCGGTCCCGTACCTGATCAGCGTCGGCGCGAACAGCTTCTCCCCGATGTGCCCCGCCCTGGCCGGCGCCCCGGAACGGGCGTACTCCTCGGCCCAGACGACCTGCTCGGTGAGCGACCCGGTCCGGTTCCCGAACCCGGCCTCCGCCCAACCCAGCCCGATCCAACCGTCCTTACCGAGGACCCGTTCCCAATCCCTCCGGTCGACCTCCTGACCGGCGTGAGCCGCGAGCCACGCCCTCACCTCGCCTCGAAAGCCTTCGTCCTCGTCGCTGAACCCGAAATCCATACTCCCCGCCTCCATCCAGCCCGCGGTACCGGCAGCGCCCCCTCAGGGGCGCGGGGAACTGCGCGATCGACCACCCCTCACCCGCAGCCGCAATCGCTCCACCACCCCCGAGCTACTGGGCGTTCGGCCGAGCCCCCGACCGCGCCGCCTCCTCCATCTCCGAAAGCCGGGACAGCATCGGCATCGGATCCACCCCCACCGCCCCCGGCAAGAACTCCGCTATCCGCTCCGGCGTCCACGACCCACCCTCGGCATACGCCGAGCGCAGCTCACGCGGCTGGGCCCACACCGCGATCTTCGCCCCCGCCACCGAGTACACCTGCCCGGTGATCCCCTCCCGCGCCGCCCGGTCCGAGAGCAGGTACACCACCAGCGCCGCCACATCCTCCGCCGACCCCATCCCGGCCAGCTCCATGGGCACGTCCGCCGACATCCGCGTCCGCGCCACCGGCGCCACCGCGTTCGCCGTCACCCCGTACTTGTGCAGCCCCAGCGCCGCGCTGCGCACCAGCGAGATGATCCCGCCCTTGGCCGCGCTGTAGTTCGCCTGGGACACGGAGCCCTGATGGTTCCCGCTGGTGAACCCGATCAGCGTCCCGGACCGCTGCCGCCGCATCACCGCCGCTGCCGCCCGGAAGACGGTGAACGTGCCCTTGAGATGGGTGGCGACGACCGGGTCCCACTCCTGCTCGGTCATGTTGAACAGCATCCGCTCGCGCAGGATCCCGGCGACGCACACCACCCCGTCGAGCCGTCCGAACGCGCCCACCGCCGTGTCCACGACCCGCTGTCCGCCCGCCATCGTGGAGATGTCGTCGGCGACCGCGACCGCCTCCCCGCCCGCCGCCTCGATCTCTTTCACGACGGCGGCGGCGACCTCGCTGCTCGGCGCGGTGCCGTCCGTCGCGACGCCGTAGTCGTTGACGACGACCCGCGCCCCCTCGCCCGCCGCCGCCAGCGCGACCGCCCGTCCGATGCCCCGCCCCGCGCCCGTGACGGCGATGACCCTGCCTGCCAAGAAGTTCCCCATGCCGGCCCCTTCCCGCGCTTTCTGACGGACCGTTAGATTTTATGACCCGGCTCACGCGCGGACACAAGCCCCGGGGAGGCACCGGATGACACTGCCGCAGGAGTTCCACGAGATCGCCGGGCGGGTGAACAACTGGGGGCGCTGGGGCGCGGCGGACGAGATCGGCACGCTCAACCTGATCACCGACGAGGTGGTGCGGGGCGCCGTCGCGGAGGTGCGCACGGGCCGTCGTATCCCGCTCGCGCTGCCCCTCACCCACGACGGGGTGCAGACGGGCGTGATCCCGGGCCGGGTCGATCCGCTGCACGCGATGACGCAGCTCAACCAGGAGTTGTTCGGGCCCGGCACGGTGGCGTGCAGCGACGATGTGGTGACCCTGGGCCTCCAGGCGGGCACGCACTGGGACGCGCTGCCGCATGTCTCGCACGGCGGGCTGCTCTACAACGGCCGCCCGGCGGCCACGGTGACCGCGCACGGCGGCGCCGAGTTCTCCGGGATCGACACGGCGCGGCCGGTCGTCTCGCGCGGGGTGCTGCTGGACGTGGCGGCGGCGCTGGGCGTGGAGCGGCTGGCCGGGGGACACGCGGTCACACCGGAGGATCTGGAGCGGGCGGAGGAGTTCGGCGGGGTGCGGGTGCGGGCCGGCGACATCGTGCTGGTGCGCACCGGCCAGGTGCGGGTGTATCTCGGCGGGGACCGGCACGGGTACGGCCACCCGTCCCCCGGGCTCTCGGTCCGTACGCCGGAGTGGTTCCACGCCCGCGATGTCGCCGCCGTCGCCAACGACACGCTCACATTTGAGATCTTTCCGCCCGAGATCGACAATCTATGGCTGCCGGTGCATGCGCTGCACCTGGTGGAGATGGGGATGCTCCAGGGCCAGAACTGGAACCTGGAGAAGTTGTCCACAGCCTGTGGAGAATGCGGGCGGTACGCGTTCCTGCTGTCGGCGATGCCCGAACCGTTCGTCGGCGCGACGGGTTCGCCGGTGGCACCGGTGGCGGTCCTCTGATGATCAACGCGCTCTGGCGGGGGCCGGTTGGCGGCGCGGTCGCCCCCCTGCACCGCACGCCCGCGCCACCCTCCGGTGCGACCCGCTCTCGGCGAGGACCCCTGGCCGCCGCCCGGCCCTCGCCGTCCCCTCGCGGCGGATCGACGCACACCAGCGTGTTCAGCCGGGCACGGATCGTCAATGCCGGGGAGGTGATTCAGGACATGCGGCCGGTTCATGACGCCCGCGCACGGAGGCATCCCCCGGCGCACCGCGGCACCCCGGGGCTACACCGCCTCGAAGGCGAAATCCTCGTACGCGGACGGACCGCCTCCGTACGCCACCGCCGCGCTCCCCTCGCGGCGCGCGCCGCCGTCCACCTCGCACCAGATGCTCTTTCCGGCGCCCTCGCGGCTCCAGCCCCAGCGGTCGGCGAGGCAGTCCACGAGGGCGAGGCCCCGGCCGCCGGTGGCATCACTGCCGACACAGCGCGGCACAGGGGCCCGGGTACAGGTGTCGGTGACCTCCACGCGCACCGTGGGCGAGGGGGCGGTGGGGAGCTGGGCGCCCGGCAGGGAGAGTCTGAGGACCGCCGGGCGGCCGGTGTGCACCACGGCATTGGTCACCAGCTCGGAGACGAGCAGGACCAGCGTCTCGGCCACCGGCTCGTCGGCCGCTATGCCCAGCCCGTCGAGCCGCGAGCGGGCCCACTTCCTGGCGCGCCCCACCTCCGCGGGGTCGGGCCGGATCTCCAGCTGCACTTGAAGCACCTGCACCGCTCACACCATCCGAACCGGCGAGACCGCGACCCCGCGCCACCGAACCGCCCCGGCGCGAGCCGGGACGACGATCACGAGGGCCACGATCGTAGCCATTTCCTGCATGGCCTGGACAACAGCCAGAGCAAGGGTCACGGAACGTGATCTCCTTGCCTCACAGCATGGTTGACGTACAGTCACCCCAACAAGCGCTTCGGGCATATTCCCTCGCGAAGGAGTACGCGTAGGGGATACTGTGCGACGCTTACGCCGGGGAGTCGAACAGCCGGGGGCCTCGCCCCGGTCCGCCCCGCGAGTAGCGGCGCGCATCGCATGTCCCGGCGCCGCCTCAGGGGCACCGCCGGCATCGCCCGCGTTCGCAGCCACTCGCATCCCACACAAGGTACCGGAGCACCCACCGACTCCGGGCCGTGACGAGCCCTCCCGAAGGACACAACCCGGTATCGACGCTCTGTGATTCCGAGGCGCCACGATCCGCGACATCTTGGGCCATGGCTTTGCTCCGGCGCAGGGCAGCAACGCTCAGGAGACCAACCCCGCGGCAAGCAGCTCCTCACTATCCGTGACACTCCCATTGCGTTGCGCACGCACCCACGCCCGCTTCAGATGCAGATGCACGTCCGCCTCCCAGGTGAAGCCCATGCCGCCGTGCACCTGGAGGCAGTCGCGGGCGCCGCGCACGGCGGCCTCGTCGGCGAGCAGCCGGGCGGCCGCGATGTCGCCCGGGTCCCCGGTGACGGCGGCCGCGTAGACGGCGGCCCGCGCGGTCTCGGCGCGCACCAGGAGGTCCGCGCACAGATGCTGCACGGCCTGGAACGCCCCGATCGGCCGCCCGAACTGCTGGCGGGTCCGGGCGTGTTGCACCGCCAGCTCGCTCAGCCGTACGGCACCGCCCAGTTGTTCGGCCGCCGTGAGGAGAACGGCGAGAGGGTCGGCGGCGGCCGGGCGCGGGACCCGGTGCAGGGGGGTCAGCGGGTCGACCGACCGCAGCGGTACGGCTCCGGAGGTGTCCCCCCGCACGACGTCCGCCGCGTCCAGCCACTCCACCAGGGCCCCGCCGACGGCGGCCACGACCGTCTCCCCCGCCGCCGCGCCCGGTACGGCACCCGCCGCGAGATGCGTGGCCACCAGCGGGCCCGGCAGCAGCGCCCGCCCGGCCTCCTCGAAGGCGAGCACGGCCTCGGGGCGCCCGAGCCCCACCCCGCCCTCCGCCTCCGGCAGTGTGAGCGCGAAGAACCCGGCCTCCCCGAGCGCCCGCCACAGCTCCCGGTCGATCCGCCCGGGGGCGTCGACGGCCGCGCGCAGGGCCTCCCGGGGAAACCGCCGCTCCAGCAGCCGCCGTACCCCCATCTTCAACGCACGCTGATCCTCGCTCAGTTGGAACCGCACCCTCATCTCCCCTTCGGCAGCCCCAGCATCCGCTCGGCCACGATGTTGCGCTGGATCTGCGAGGTGCCGGCCGCGATCGTGTACGACAGCGAGGACAGCCGGTCCAGCACCCACGGCCGGTCGAGGTCGAGGGCGTCCGGGCCGAGGACGTCCGCGGCGGTGTCGTACAACTCCTGACGGGCGGCCGAGTACCGGAGCTTGAAGACGGACCCGCCGACCCCCGGCACGCCCCCGCCGGCCATCGCCGCGCTGACGTTCCACTGGGTCAGCCGCCACAGCGCGCGGAACTCGGCGTCGAGGCGGCCGAGCCGGCGCCGTAGCGCGGGGTCGTCCCAGCGGCCGTTCTCCCGTGCCCCGCACGCCAGTTGGCGAAGGGTGCGGCGGCAGGCGACGACCTCGCCCACGAAGGCGGTGCCGCGTTCGAAGGACAGGGTGACCATGGTGACCCGCCAGCCGTCGTTCTCCGCGCCGACCCGGTTGGCGGCCGGCACCCGCACCTCGTCCAGGAACACCTCGGCGAACTCGGCGGACCCGGCGAGCGTGCGCAGCGGCCGTACGGTGACCCCCTCGGCGTCCATCGGCATCGCGAGCCAGGTGATGCCGTGGTGGCGGGGCGCGTCCGGGTCGGTGCGGACGAGGAGTTCGCACCAGTCGGCGACCTCCGCGTGCGAGGTCCAGATCTTGCCGCCGGTGACCACGTAGTCGTCGCCGTCCCGGCGGGCCCGGGTGCGCAGTGCCGCGAGGTCGGAGCCGGCGTCCGGCTCGCTGAACCCCTGGCACCACACCTCCTCACCGCGCAGGATCGGCGGCAGCCAGCGCGCCCGCTGGGCGTCGGTGCCCTCGGCGGCGATGGTCGGCCCCGCGTGCAGCAGCCCGACGAAGTTCGCCCCCACATAGGGCGCGCCCGCCTTCTCGGACTCCTCCAGGAAGATCATCCGCAGCGCCGGGGAGGCGTTCCGGTGGACATCGGCGTACCCGGCGTCGTACAGCGTCCGCTGCCAGCCGAGGTCGTAGGCCCGCCGCCCCGGCCAGTCGGCGGGGTCCGGCTTCGGTGGCAGCCCGGGCAGCACCTCATGGAGCCACTCCCGCAGCCGTGCCCGGAACTCCGCCTCCTCCGGGGTGTCGCAGAGGTCCATCACCGGTCCAGGTCGAGCCCGAGCATGCGGATGGCGTTGCCGCGCATCAGCTTGTACACGGTCTCCTCGTCCAGGCCCCGCACATGGTCGAGGGCGATCTCCTCGGTGTGCGGGAAGGTGGAGTCGACGTGCGGGTAGTCGGTCTCGAAGGTGGCGTTGTCACGGCCGACGACGTCGAGCGAGGCGACACCGTGCTTGTCGCGGAAGAAGCAGCAGTAGATCTGGCGGTAGTAGTACGTCGACGGGGGCTCGGGCACCAGATCCCGCACCCCGCCCCAGGCCCGGTGCTCGGCCCACACGTCGTCGGCGCGCTCCAGGGCGTACGGCACCCACCCCATCTGCCCCTCGGAGTACGCGAGTTTGAGCCTCGGGAACCGCACCAGGACCCCGCTGAAGAGGTAGTCCATCATCGAGGCCATCGCGTTGTTGAAGCTGAGGGACGCCTGGACGGCGGGCGGGGCGTCCGGGGAGGCGGCGGGCATCTGGGAGCTGCTGCCGATGTGCATGTTGACGACCGTGCCGGTGTCCTCGCAGACGGCGAAGAACGGGTCCCAGTAGCCGGTGTGGATGGACGGCAGCCCGAGGTGCGTCGGGATCTCCGAGAAGGTGACGGCCCGCACCCCGCGCGCCGCGTTCCGCCGTATCTCCTCGACGGCCAGCCCCACGTCCCACAACGGGATCAGGCACAGCGGGATGAGCCGGCCGCCGCTGTCGCCGCACCACTCCTCCACCATCCAGTCGTTGTAGGCGCGCACACAGGCGAGGGCGACTTCCTTGTCGTGCGCCTCGGCGAAGGTCTGCCCGCAGAAGCGGGGAAAGGTGGGGAAGCACAGACTCCCCTCGACATGGTTGAGGTCCATGTCCGCCAGCCGCGCCCTGGGGTCCCAGCACCCCCGCCGCATCTGCTCCCGGGTGATCCCCTCCAGCGTCATCTCGTCGCGGTCGAAGCCGACGGCGGCGATGTTGCGCTTGTACGGGAACTTCAGGTCCTCGTAGATCCACCAGTCCGTCGGGGTCCCCTCCGGGTCCATGCTGATCTGGTACTTCCCGCCCACGTAGGCGAGTTCACCGATCCCGGCGGTGAGCGGCCGCGGTCCCCGCTCCCGGTACTTCGCCGGCAGCCAGGTCTCGAAGAGGTGGGCGGGCTCGATCACGTGGTCGTCGACGCTGATGATGCGGGGCAGTTCGATCGCCATGGTTCCCCTCCGCCGGACCGGACTCATCTGATGGAGCGTCAGTTAGCATGCCACATACCTGACGCACCGTCAGCAGTCTTTCCCCCGGGCAGGTGGCGACCATGGTCCCGTCCCCTCTGGCATCCGCGAACGAGACCGCGCGGTCCCTGAGTTGTTCCCGCACCCTGTGGGAGCTGGCCGCCCGCCGCGCCGCCCTCACCCCCGGGCGCCCGGTCTTCCTCCAGTCCTCCCGCTCGCTGACCTTCGGCGAGCTGTGCGGGTGGGCGGCCCGGGTGGCGGCGGGCCTGTACGGCATGGGGGTGCGCCCCGGCACGGTGGTGGCCTGGCAGCTGCCGACCCGTATCGAAACG
Source organism: Streptomyces sp. WP-1 (assembly GCF_030450125.1). Taxonomy (NCBI): domain Bacteria; kingdom Bacillati; phylum Actinomycetota; class Actinomycetes; order Kitasatosporales; family Streptomycetaceae; genus Streptomyces; species Streptomyces sp. WP-1. The sequence goes on along the minus strand of NZ_CP123923.1, from coordinate 4,536,245 downwards.
GCCGTCCTGTCCCTGGCCCTGGCCCGCCTCGGCGCCGTCCAGTCCCCCCTGATCCCCTTCTACCGGGACCGGGAGGTGGCCTTCGCGCTACGGCGGTCGCAGGCGTCGTTCCTCGCGGTCCCGGGCGTGTGGCGCAGCCACGACCACACGGCGATGGCCCACCGCCTGGGCGCCCCCGGCGTCTTCCCGGCCTACGACACCCTCCCCACCGGCGACCCCGCCGTCCTCCCCGCCCCGCCCCCCTCCGGCACCCCGGTCCGCTGGATCTACTGGACCTCGGGCACCACCTCCACCCCCAAGGGCGTCCTGCACTGCGACCGCTCCCTGATCGCGGCGGGCTCCTGCCTGGCCCACGCGCTGCGGCTGCGCCCGGACGACGTCGGTTCGATCGCCTTCCCCTACGCGCACGTGGGCGGCGCGGACTACCTGGTGATGCTGCTGCTGTACGGCGTCCCGGCCCTGCTCCTGGAACACTTCGCGCTCCCGGACTCCCTGCCGGAGTACCGCCGCCACGGTGTGACGGTGGCCGGCGGCTCGACGGCCTTCTACTCCCTCTTCCTCACGGAACAGCGCAAGCGGCCCGGCACCCGGCTGATCCCCACCCTGCGCCTCCTGGCGGGCGGCGGCGCCCCCAAGCCACCCGAGCTGTACCACCAGGTGGTACGCGAACTGGGCGTCCAGCTCACCCACGGCTACGGCATGACCGAGGCCCCGATGATCACCATGGGCGACCCGACGGACACCCCGGCCAACCTGGCGACGACGGAGGGCCGCCCACCCGCGGGCATGGACATCCGCATCGTGGACGGCGAGATCCACCTGCGCGGCGAGGCCGTCTGCCACGGCTACCTCGGCGCCTCCGACTCACCCTTCACCCCCGACGGCTACCTCCCCACCGGCGACCTCGGCCACCTCACCCCCACCGGCCACCTCGTCCTCACCGGCCGCCTCAAGGACGTGATCATCCGCAAGGGCGAGAACATCTCCGCGAAGGAGATCGAGGACCTGCTGCACGGGCATCCGGGGGTGGGAGATGTGGCGGTGATAGGCCTGCCGGACGTGGAGCGGGGGGAGTTGGTGTGCGCGGTGGTGGAACGGCGTCCGGGCGCAGCGGAGTTGACCTTGCCCGAGGTCATGTCGTTCCTCCGCACCCGGGGGTTGGCGACGCACAAGCTCCCCGAACGGCTGGAGGTGGTGGAGGAGCTGCCACGTAACGAGACGCTGCGGAAGGTCGTCAAGTACAAATTGCGCGAGCGGTTCGGACCGTCGTGACATCCGCGTCGGTCTCCTGCTGCCGACCGGGCCGTGGTCCCACCAGCTGACCTCGATGAAGTGCCGGACCTGCTCATACACCGCCCCCGCGGCCTCCCGCTCCCAACTACGGGGTGTCCTCCCACGGCGTGACGTACCCGGCCTTCGGCTCCCCGGGAAAGTACCGGCGGACCCCGCCGATCCAGGCCTCCCGAACCAGCCGCGCACCCTCGGTATTCGACATGCCCATCCCTCTCACCACGGTGTTCAGGAACCGATCTCCACCCTCAGCTCAACCGCGCGGTGGGGACTTCCGTGACCTGGAGTACTCCACACGCGGCACACGGCCTCGGTACCGTCGAGAGTAGAAGCCCCGACGGATGGAGCACGATGCCTCGCCGCCCGCTGGACCGCCGGCGCCCCACCCATAGGGGGGCGCACTGATGCTGGAAGAAGCCGAAGAGATCGGCCGTCGCGCACGCCGTGCGAGGCTTCGCCTCGGCATGACGCAGGCCGACCTCGCTGCCGCCCTGGGCAAGACGCAGGGCTGGGTGTCCAAGATGGAACGCGGGCTCATCGAACTGGACCGCGTCGGTCTGCTCAACCGGCTGGCGTCGGAGCTGCACATTCACCCGAACGACCTGATCGGGCGGCCGTACAGCAGTTCCCCGGCCGAGAACCAATGGCAGGTCGCGGCCGCTGCGATCACGCGCGAACTGCGTCGCTACGACCTCGCCCCCGTCTTCGACGGAACCCCCCGGCCCGCTCGCCGACTCTGGCAGGAGACCGCCCGGCTGCATCGGCTGCGTGACGCCGCCGCCAACGTGGCGATCATGGAAGTGCTTCCCGATCTGTTCCGTGAGGCGCGTGCCCTCGCCGAGGTCGCCACGGGACACGAGCGGGAAGAGGCGTTCGCGATCTACGCCGTGTGCTGCAAGTTCGCCCACACCGCCGCGCACGCTCTTGGACACCCTGAGCTGGTCGCCATGGCATGTGAGCGGGCCGCCTGGTCCGCCCGGCAGTCCGCCGACCCCGTCCTGCCCGCCGTCGCCGACTGGATGCGCGTCTGGGACATGTGGGCCACAGCGGACTGGGACGACGCCATCGCGCTGTCGGACAAGGCCATTCGCTCCGTGCAGCAGGCATACGACCAGGGTGAGCCTCTCGCCCTCCGCGCCTGGGGCTCCCTCCAGCTTCGCGCGGCTGTCTCCGCCGCACGAGCGGGCCACAGCGCGGAAGCCGAGGACCGCGTCTCTCACGCACGTACCGCGGCCGACCGGCTGGCGGAGTACGACGGCCCTCCCGTGTACGACCGCCACAGCCTGACGTTCTCCCCCGGCAACGTGCAGATTCACGCGATCAGCGTGGCACTGGAGATGCACGAGCAGCACAAGGCGCTGACGATAAACCGCCGTACGAACCCGTCTCTGGTCGGCTCGCTCCCCAACTCCCGGCGCGGCCATCACCACATGGACCTGGCGCGTGCCTGGCTGTGGGACGGGAACCGCGGCAAGGCACTGGCCGAACTGGAGACGGCCGAGCGCATCGCGCCCCAGCTCGTCCGCAACCATCCCATCGCCCGGTCAACCCTGCGCAGCATCGTGTACGCCGAGCGGGCGACGACCCGGGAGAAGCTGCGTCGCATGTCGGACCGGTTCCACCTCGTCGGGTGAGGATTGCATTCCTGCGTTTCATATTGAGCCCGGAGTTCTTCTCAGCTTCGGGACATGGCTGAACAGACCTTGAATCAACGCCCTACGGTGATTGTGAAGGCGATCGACGCGCCGGGCTGACGCCGGTGCTGTTCGTACGCCCTCAGTGCTTGAGCACGTACGGCCGGACCACGTCGTCGGCGGTTTCCCAAAGGGGTCGGTGGGGAGGCGTGGGGCTCCGCCAGCATGCTTCGTCGCACAGCATCGGCAGCCGGTGGCCGGCCGCGCGGTTGCGTTCGGCCCAGCGGCGCCAGCGGGAGTCGTACGGGTTCGGCAGGCGCCATACGTACGGGTCCGGGGTCCGCGTCTCTCGCGCGATCTCCAGGTCCGCCGCCCCGGTGTTACGGCGGCGGGACCTGGTGAACGGGCGCGCGAGTGCGTCATAAAGCCGACGGAACAACGGCGTTCTCCGCGAGCGTGAACGTGGCCCACACGCACTTGGTGTACGGCCCCTGCCGGTAGCCCCACGTCTCGGCCAGCGCGTCGACGAGCGCGAGTCCGTGTCCGCCCTCCTCGTCCGGCGCGGAGTCGCGGAGCTGGGGGAGCTGGTCGCGGTCCGGGTCCGAGACCTCCAGCCGCAGGTCTTGTTCCTGGAGGGTGAGCGTGACCTCGACCAGGGCGTAGGAGACCCGGCAGTGCCGCACCGCGTTGGTGACGAGTTCACTCGCCAACAGGACTACTACGTCCGATAGTTCGCCAGTGATGCCCCAGTCTGCCAGCGCTTTGGCGGTGAGCTGGCGGGCGGTTGACACATGCCGTCTGTGCTTGGGGGTGCGGAAGGTCGTAGTTGCGGGCATGGGGGTGCCGTACCTCCTGAGCGCTTTGTTCAAGACCTGCTCTGTCGTGGCGCCGCTTTGAAGCTACGGGCGTGTCTGACATTTGCGCAATGGAGCCGAGTGAATACATTCACTCGTCCACTCGATCGAGTGGAACATGCCCGAGATGAGTGGCCTGTGTGGCATCGTGACCACAGATGAGGGGAGGGTTCATGCCCGCAGGTGGACGGCCGACGGTGCGCAGCAGGCGCCTGGGTGCGGCACTGAGGCAGTATCGGCAGGCCGCCAAGCTGGACCAGCCGCAGGCTGCCGAGGTGATCGCCGCAAGTCAGGCCAGGATCAGTCGCCTTGAGAGCGGCAACGTCACTGCTCGTGTCATCGAAGTGCGACTGTTGCTGGATGCGTACGGCGTCAAGGACCCGAAAGTGTGCGCCAAGCTTGAGGAGTTGGCGAAGTTCTCCAAAAAGCGCGGTTGGTGGCATGAGTACGCCGCGCATCTACGGCCGGGCTATCTCGATCACATCATGCTGGAGGACGACGCGAGTCATATCCGGCAGTGGCATCCGGTCCTGATTCCGGGGCTTCTACAGACTCAGGCTTACGCCCGGGCAGTTATCACGGGCGGACCCGCCACCCTCAGCCCCGAGCGCATCGAGCGGTTGCTGGAAGTGAGGAGGCGGCGGCAAGAGAGGATCGCGGAAGGCGGGGTCAAGCACTCCGCCATCATCTGGGAAGCAGTCATCGAGCATCCTCTGGCGAGTATCGAGACTCACCGGGATCAGTTGTCGTTCCTCCTTGAAGTTGGGCAGCGAGAGAACGTCACCGTGCAGGTTCTGCCGTTCAGCGCCGGCTCGCTGGTGGCTGCTGCCGACGCCTTCGCCGCCTTCAGCTTCGACTCTGAGTCGGTGATCGAGGCCGTGACCATGAACGACGTGATGTCTACGTCGGTCCTCGAATCCCCGTACGACCTTGAGGTGTACACCAGTTCATTCGCCCTACTGTGCTCATCGGCATTGTCCCCGGAGGCGAGTGCGAAGCTCATCCGGAGCAAGCTGGAAACCATCGAGGAAGGCGCGTCGTGATCAAGGCTGTGGGCCCCTTTCGGAAGTCTTCTTACTCGGCGCAGCTAGACGACTGCGTCGAGGTCGCCGACACGGCCCCCGCCGGCCGGGCCGTCCGTGACAGCAAGCAGGACAACGGCCCCCTCCTCACCGTCTCCCGCGAGACCTGGACGGCCTTCCTGCGCCAGTTCTCGTAGGACGCTCAGAACAGCGAAGGGCGCCCCGCGGCACGTACTCCGCCGGGCGCCCTTTCCTGTGTCACATCCTGCTCAACGACGCCGTCGCGTACAGCACATCCCTGATCGCCTCCTTGTCGCCGAGTTGGCCCGCCGCCGCTTCCTCCGGGAGGAGGTGGCCCGCGGCCAGATGGCAGAACTCGACGGAGTCCAGGGCGACGTGGGCGACCTCCAGGTCGGTGGAGGGGGTGGCGGACGGGGAGTCGAGGGGGATCAGCCAGTTGCCGCCGGCGGGGCCCTCGATCTCCAGGCGGAGGGTGCGGCCGGGTTGGCCGGCGGGGGCCAGGTGGCGGGTGGTGCGGGGCGGGGTGGACAGGCCGGAGCGGCGGCGGGCGGCCAGGGCGGTCGGGAGGAGGCGGACAGCCAACTCGATCATCTTGGTCAGGTGGCGTGGGGAGGGCGGGCGGTAGGGGTAGTCGACCGCGTCCGCGATGTCCTCCGCGTGCACCCAGCAGCCGAACGCGCGGTCCAGCATCGCGTCGTGCAGGGGGAGTTCGAAGCCGCCGTAGGGGACGGTGAATCCGCGCGCGCCGCCTCCGGTGAAGGACACCGTGCGGACCAGGGCGTGGGTCTGCTCGCGCCAGGGCGCGTGGACCGCGCGGGTCTGCGGGAAGGGGGTGGACCGCCAGTACGCCTCCGTGCGGGCGGACGGGCCCGTCGCCCCGGGCGCGTCGCCGAGCGGGTCGTCCAGGCCGAGCGCCGTCGCGATCACTCCGTCCACCGCCAGGAGGTGCGCGATCACGCCCGCGACGGTCGTACGACGGGTCGTCTGGGCGTCGTCCTCGAACCACCGCAGCCGCACCGGCGCGTGCCATTCCGCGTCGCCGAAGTCCTGGAGCAGCGCGTCCAGGCGGGCGGTCTCCGCGTCGTACGGCGCGGCCCACGCCGGTACCGGGATGCGCGGCGGCCTGCGGTCGAGGCAGGAGTCCAGGACGCGGGTGCGCAGCGCCGGGTCCAGGTCGAGGGTCTCGGGCTGGTGCAGCAGGCCGACCGCCTCGCGCAGCCTGCGGGCCTCGTCCGCGCAGCCGCCGCAGTCGCCCAGGTGGTGCTCCACCGCCTCCGTCTCCGCCGCCGAGCACGCGGCCAGCGCCCACGCGCCGAGCAGTGACTTCAGCACGTCGTGCGGCAGGTCGAGCGGCACCGGCACCTCCTCGGCCCGGCCGACGGGACCGGGCAGCGGGCGGGCGCCGTCCTCCACGGGAACGCGGGGCGTCGGTATCCGCCGCTCCCGGGGTTCCCCGAACTCCGCCCGGAACTCCTCCGCTCCGCTCATGCCGCACCGCCGTACCCCGGGGGAGCCCCCACGTCGTGGGCGGTGGACAGCAGTTGCAGTCCGAGGCGGAGCCGGCGGCGGGCCTCGTCCTCGGTGACGCCCAGGTCGGCGGCGGTCTGGCGGTAGTCACGGCGCTGGAAGTACGCCAGTTCGAGGGCGCGGCGCAGCGGGACCGGCATGGAGTGCACGATGTAGTCGGCGCGGGCGGCCACGGAGGCGCGGCGCACCTTGCTCTCCAGGTCCTCCTCGGCGCACACCAGGTCCTCGACGCCGTCCGGTGCCCCGTCCCGCTCCCGTTCCTCCCGGTCCCGCAGGCGCTGGACGGCCAGCCGGTGCGTCACCGCCGCGATCCAGGTGCGCAGCGGGCCCTGCTTCGGGTCGTACGTCTCGGGGTGTTCCCAGATGTGCGCGAAGACCTCGCGGGTGACGGCGTCGGCGGCCTTCTCCTCACCGAGGACACGGTGGGCCAGGCTGTGCACCAGGGAGGCGAACCGGTCGTAGGCCTCGCCGAGCGCGGCCGCCTCACCGCGGGCGAGCCGCTGCTGCATCTTGCGGTCCCAGCGCGGTGGCGCGTCCTTCTTGGCCATGGGGTCCCCTCCCCTCGCCCGTCGTCCGGCCCGCCGGTGTCCGTGCGACCGTTGTCCCGAATGTAGTGGGCACCACCGACAGGTCACGACTCTTTGTGCCAAAGCCCGTCGCGGAAGCGCCGCAGGTGATAGTGCCCTCTTCACATTTTCCCCACAGACGCTACGTGTATATCTGATCGAAGCGGATCGCTAGTGACTGAAACAAGCCCCTAAACGATCGTGTGCTGTTTGCCGCATCGAGTTTCAGGGAAACGCGGCTGGGCAGCCGCGCGGAATGAAACGTAGGAACGGCTTCCGGTTCCGGGCGGTTCCGGGAGAACCCGCGAGCGGAGGGGCTGGGCCGTGGCATTCAATGTGACCGGCGTCGAAAGAGGCGAATGGGCCGTGCTCCAGGTGCGCGGCGAACTGGACCTCATGACCTCGCCGGTGCTGCGCCAACGTGTGCACGACGTCGTGGCCGAGGGCCACCACAGCCTGGTCGTCGACCTCTCCGACGTCTTCTTCTGCGACTCCAGCGGCGTCGGCGTGCTCATCGCCGTCCGCCGGCTGATCCGCTCCTGTCAGGGGCAGCTGCGGCTGATCCTGCCGGACCAGGGCGCCGAGGACGGCTCGCACGTCAACCGGGTGCTCGGCGCGCTCGGCGTGCGCCGCCTCTTCGACTGCCACCCGGACCTCGACGCCGCCACGACCGACGAGGCGGGGCCCCTGTCGGCCTGAGCCGCCGTGCCCGACCGCGTACGCGTCGCCCGTGTCGCGGAATTCCCCCGGTCTTGGCACAACGCTCTGTTTTCCGTCACTTTGCCGTCACCCACGCCGTACGCTCCGTGCGAGTAACACGAGATCACCCCCCACGCACGTAAGGCGGCACGAACAGACATGGTCAGCACCGAGTACGAGCGCAGGATCGCCGCCCGGTTCGCCACCTTCGACCAGGACGGCAACGGGTTCATCGCCCGCGAGGACTTCAACTCGGTGGCCAAGGCGCTGCTCGCCGAGTTCGCCGTGACCGCACGCTCCGACAAGGGGCAGGCGCTGTACGCCGGTGCCGAGGCGTTCTGGCAGGGCATGGCCGGGATCGCCGACCGTGACGGCGATCAGCGCATCACCCGCGAGGAGTTCGTCGGCGGCGCCGTCAAGCGGCTGCGCGACAACCCCGACCGGTTCGCCGAGATCGCCCGCCCCTTCCTGCACGCGGCACTGGCCGTCGCGGACGGCGACGACGACGGCCGGGTCGGCGTCGAGGACACCGCGCGGCTGCTGCGGGTGTGCCAGGTGCCCCAGGAGATCGCCGGGCCCATCGCCGCGGCCCTGGACACCGACGGCGACGGGGAGATCGACGAGCGGGACGTCGTACCGGCGTTCGCGCGCTACTTCACCATCGCCGAGCAGTAAGGCGGGCAGGACGGCGGGCGGCGGACCAGCCGCCAGCGGCTCAGGCGAAGACCACCGTACGGCGGCCGTTCAGCAGGATCCGGCGCTCCGCGTGCCACTGCACCGCGCGCGCGAGCGCCTGGCACTCCACGTCCCGGCCGATCGCCACCAGCTGGTCCGGGGTCACACCGTGCCCGACCCGCTCGACCTCCTGCTCGATGATCGGCCCCTCGTCGAGGTCGGCCGTCACATAGTGCGCGGTGGCGCCGATCAGCTTGACGCCGCGGGCGTGCGCCTGGTGGTACGGCTTGGCGCCCTTGAAGCTCGGCAGGAACGAGTGGTGGATGTTGATGATCCGGCCGCTGAGCTGCTTGCACAGGTCGTCCGAGAGCACCTGCATGTAGCGCGCGAGCACCACCAGCTCGACCCGCTCCTCGCGGACGAGGTCGAGCAGCCGGCCCTCGCCCTCCGCCTTGGTGTCCTTGGTGACCGGGATGTGGTGGAACGGAATGTTGTAGGAGCCGACCAGCTCCTCGAACTCCGTGTGGTTGGAGACCACGCCGACGATCTCCACCGGCAGCGCGCCGATCCGGGACCGGAACAGCAGGTCGTTCAGGCAGTGCCCGAACTTGCTGACCATCAGCAGGATGCGCATCTTCTGGTCGGCCCGGTGGATCTGCCAGTCCATGCGGAAGGAGTCGCCGATCGCGGCGAAGCTCGCGCGCAGCTTGTCCACGGTGACCGGCTCCTCGGCCGTGAAGTGGACGCGCATGAAGAACAGGCCCGTGTCGTGGTCGCCGAACTGCTGGCTGTCCTCGATGTTGCAGCCGGTCATGAACAGATAGCTGGACACGGCGTGCACGATCCCCTTCTTGTCCGGGCAGGACAGGGTGAGGACGTACTGGTCGGCCGGGGCGGCGGCGGGCGCGGACTGCTCGTTCATGGGTCTCAGGGTCCCATACGCCGCCCCGGCGACGGGCCGGCGTCCGCTACGCGGACCGGGCCACGATCACCCGGACCGGGTCACGATCCGCAGCACTTCCAGGCTCTTCGGCGGCGTGTCCGGCTCCTCGCCGTCGCTCGCCGCCATCCGCACATGGGCGTCCCGGGCCGCGCGCACGGCCTCCGGCCAGCCCGGATGGTCGACGTAGGCGGAGACCGGCGCGTCCGGGCCGACCTGGTGCATGATCCGCAGCACCCGCAGTACGGCGGTGTCCACGAGCGCCGCCTCCTGCGAGTCGCGGAAGATGGTGCCGACGTACTTCTCCGCGGACCAGTTGTCCAGCCAGGTGTCCTCCACCAGCCGGTACACGGCGTCGGTGACGTCGCCGTAGCCGTCGACGCCGGCCAGCCAGACGTCCCGCTGGAAGACGGGGTCGGAGAGCATGTGCAGAGCCGACCGCACATGTGTGCGCCAGCGCCACCACGGCATGTCGTTCAGAGGCATGCCGCCCATGGTGGAGGAGCGACGGCCGCGACGGGAAGAGTTCTCCGAACCTTGCACGGTCACCGATCGTACGTTCATCGGCCCGCGCGCCGCATCGACCCCCGTAATTCACCCCGGGATCACCTTCCGTCGACCGTGGATCACTCGCGGGTTAGCGGTGTGGGGGAATCGTGCGGGACCATGACCGGCAGGCCCCGCACCACCCGCACGTCCCCCCTCCCCTCCGCCTCTTCCACGGCCCCTTCCGGCCGCCCCGGCAGGGCGTCCGCCCTGTCCCTGGGCGCGCTCGCCGTGTGCGCCGCGCTCACCGCCGGCTGCGGGGTCCTCCCGTCCGTCACCGGCTCCGCGGACCCCGTCAAGGTCATGACCTGGGCGCCGCAGGACACCGGTGCCACCAACAAACCGGGCATGCCGGCGATGGCCCTCGCCTACGCCAAGTGGATCAACTCCCAGGGCGGCGTCGGCGGCCGCAAGCTCCAGGTCCTGACCTGCAACGACCACAACAACAGCGTGGACGCCGCCAAGTGCGCCCGGCGCGCGGCCGACGAGGACGTGGTCGCCGTCGTCGGCTCCTACAGCCAGTTCGGCGACTCCTTCCTCGCCCCGCTGGAGAGCGCCGGCATTCCCTACATCGGGGGGTACGGCGTCACCACCGACGAGTTCACCGGGATGATGTCCTACCCGGTCAACGGCGGCCAGCCCGCGCTGCTCGCCGGTCTCGGCCGGGCGCTCTCGGGGAGCTGCGGCCCCATCTCGCTGGTCCGTCCCGACAGCATCGCGGGCGACGAGCTGCCCGCCCTGCTCGACTCCGGTCTGAAGACGGGCGGGCACCCGGAGGCGCGGGACCAGCTCGTGGCGGAGGACCTCACCGAGTACGGCGCCGCGTCCGACACGTCGCTCCGCTACGCCGCCGGCGACGCGCTGAAGAAGGGCTGTGTGGTGCCCGCGCTCGGCGACCGCACGGACACCTTCATGGACTCCTTCCGGCGTGAGCGCGCGGACTACCCGGCGGTGCGGCTCGGCACGGTGCTGGGCAGCGTCGACCAGACGATGATCAACGCGACCGGCGGCTCCTCGGGACCGTACGAGGGGGCGTACGTCACCGGCTGGTACCCGCCCGCGAACGACGGCCGCTGGAAGCAGATGAAGCAGGTGATCGACCGGGAGGCGTTCGGCGACAACCGCATCGACCCCGCGGACGCCGGGGTGCAGACCACCTGGATCGCCTACACCGTGCTGAAGGCCGTACTGGAGAAGATCGGCGGCGGCGCGGTGAGCGCCGACTCCGTGCGCAAGACACTGGACGGCGGCCTCGCGGTCTCCACCGGGGGCCTCACCCCCACCCTGCGCTGGCCCTACGAGGGCAAGCTGGCCTCGGTCGGCTTCCCCCGGATGGTGAACGCCGACGTCACCCTCCAGGTGGTGCGGGACGGCGAGCTGGTCGCGGCCCGCGAGGGCGTCGGCGGGATCGACGGCACCACCGACATGACCGGCACGCTGGAGGACGCGGACGTGGAGTAGGCACCACGTCCGCCTCCCCCGGGGGCCGGGCGGTCAGAGCTGGGTGGGCTGGCGCTGGGTCAGGCCGTACTTCGTGGCGATCGCGTTCCACAGCGCCGCCGCCTTGGCCTTCTGCTGGCTCGCGGTGCCGCTCTCGCGGTTGCCGGCCTGCGCCTCGCCGGTCGTCTTGGCGTGGCCCTTGTGGCAGGTCTTCTTGCCGCCGCCCTTGACCTGGTCGGCCCAGGCCGCGTAGTGGTTGTCGGCCGCGGCCGACGCCTGCCACGCCTTGGTCAGGGCGTCCGTGAGGGCGGCGTTGTCGGGCAGCTTGTCCACGCTGAGCTTGCCGAGCCGGGTGACCAGCTGGCCGCGCTGGCCGGCCGCGCTCCGCAGATTCGTGGCGGCGCCGTCCAGGCTCGCGCACTGCTTGACGTCGGCCACCGACTTGATCACCGCGGCCCGGCTGCTGCCGCTGTCGGCGAGCAGCTTGTCCAGCTCGACCGCCTGGGCGCGCGCCGGGTCGGCGGCGGGCGCGGAACTCTGCTGGGCCCCGGAGGTGGCGGCCACCGTCTTGTTGTCGTCCGTGCTGCCCGAGGAACCGCCGCCCTTGCTGAGCAGCGCGCCCGCGCCCACGCCGACCACGACGATGCCGACGCCGACGGCCGCGATCAGGGGCACCTTCGACGGGCGCCGCCGGGGCCGCTCGTCCTGTCCGTCCTCCTGGCGGGTGTACGGCGACGGGGGGCCGTCGTACGAGGGCGGGTAGGCCGCCGGCTGCTCGACGCGCGGGAGCTGCTGGGTGGAGCCGGCCGGGGCGTCACCGGCCGGGCCGCCGCGGAAGAGGTTGTCGAACTCGGCGGGCGGCTGGCGGTCCCCGCCCTGGCCCTGCGCCGGACCCTGCCCCTGCTCCTGGGCCTGGTACGGCGGGATGTACTGGGTGGCGTCGGCGTCGGAGGACGCGGGCGGGGTCTGGTGGTTGGTCCCCAGGTAGCGGGTCTCCTCGCCGGGCGACTCGGGCGGCAGCGCCCCGGCGGTCACCGGCGGTATGTACTGCGTGGCACCCTCGTCGGCGGGGGCGGCGGGGACCGGCGGCAGATAGTGGGTGGCGTTGTCCGCGGCCGGGGGCAGCGGGGCCGCGTGGCCGGGGGCCGGGTACTGCGGCTGCTGGTGCTGGTGCCCCGGGTGCTGGGACTGCTGGTGGCCCTGCTGCTGGTACGGGTCCTGCGCCCCGTAACCCGGCTGCTGACCGCCGTACGACGCCTGCGGCTGTCCTCCGTACGACGGCGCCGGTGCGCCCTCCGGGGGCAGCGGGCCAGCGCCGGACGGGGGCGGACCTCCCTGGGCACCCTGGGCGGGGCCGCCCCACTGCGGGGCGCCCGCCGGGGGCCAGCCCTGGTCCTGCGCTCCGGGCTGGGGCGTCTGCTGTCCGGGCCCCCAGGATCCGCCCCAGGCCTGCCCGCCGGCGGGCGTGGCGGTCATGCCCGGCAGCAGGGGCTCTCCTCCGTCGGAGGGCAGCACGATGCCTTCGCGCGCGGGCTGCGCCGAGAGCTCCTCGCCCTGTCCACTCTGCGTCACCGGGACTCCTACCAATGGGGGACCTTGTGAATCGTCGGGCCACGCTACCGGGTACCCGGAGCCCCTTGCCACGCACCTCGGTCCGCGGCCCGCCCGCCCGTCATGGCAGTAACGGAACGGCCCCGCGCGACGCTGTATATGGCACCCGGCATGCGCCGGGGTGGTGTTCGCCACATGTTCACGTCCGCGCGGGGCCGGTGTTCACGCGGCCTGCTGGAGATCCAGCCGGGCCCCGAACTCCCTGACGACCGCCTCCTCCCGGAAGGGTTCGAGGCGCTGCTGGAGGTCGTCCAGATACTCCGCGCCCCGGTTCGAGCGCAGCGTCTCCAGCAGTTCCACCGCCTTCATGCCGGTGGCGCAGGCCTGTTCGACCTCGCGCTGCTGCACCTGGGCGGTGGCGAGCAGCACATAGCCGATCGCGCGGCGGCGGGCCCGGGAGGCGGGATGTCCGGCGAGGGACTGCTCGGCGTAGCGCGCGGACTGCTCTGGCTGGCCGAGGTCCCGGTGGCAGTGCGCCAACTCGTCGGCCAGATAGGCCCCGTCGAAGTGCCGGATCCACACCGGGTCGTCCCCGGAGTCGTCGTCGCACTGCTCCATCGCGGAGACCGCCCGCGCGGTCGCGGCGCCCGCCGCGCGCGCGTCGCCGAGCAGCGCGTGCCCGCGCGCCTCGGCCGCGTGGAACATCGCCTCCACCCGGGGGGTCGCATGGCCGCGTGCGCCCTCCTGCGCGGCGCGCGCCAACTGGGCGATCTCGCGCGGGTTTCCGAGCTGGGCGGCGAGATGGCTCATGGACGCGGCCAGGACGTACCCGCCGTAGCCGCGGTCCCCGGCGGCCTGGGCGAGGCGCAGCGACTGGATGTAGTACCGCTGGGCCAGGCCGGGTTGGCCGGTGTCCACGGCCATGTAACCGGCGAGTTCGGTCAACCGGGCCACGGCGGCGAAGAGTTCGCGGCCGGTCGACTCGCGGTACGAGCCCGCGAGCAGTCCGGAGACGACGCTGTTGAGGTAGTGCACCAGGACCGGGCGCACATGTCCGCTGCCGAACTGGTGGTCCAGGTCGGTGAGCGCCTGGGTCATGGACCGCACGGCCGCCACGTCGGACTGGCCCACGCGGGGGCCCGCCTGCCGGGCCACCTGGGCGTCCGGCGCGGAGATCAGCCAGTCGCGGCTGGGCTCGACCAGCGCGGACGCGGCGACCGAGGAGCCGGAGAGGAAGTCCCGGCGCCCCACATCGCTGCGCCACAGCTCGCAGACCTGCTCGATGGCGCCCAGCACCGTCGGCGAGAACTGGAGGCCGACCCCGGAGGCGAGGTTCTTGCCGTTGGCCATGCCGATCTCGTCGATCGTGACCGTGCGCCCCAGCTTGCGGCCGAGGGCCTCGGCGATGATCGCCGGCGCCCGGCCCCGCGGCTGCTGGCCGCGCAGCCAGCGGGCCACGGACGTCTTGTCGTAGCGCAGATCGAGGCCGTGCTCGGCGCCGCACATGTTGACCCGCCGGGCAAGGCCGGCGTTGGAGCACCCCGCTTCCTGGATGAGTGCCTGCAGCCTTTCGTTCGGCTGCCTCGCGACGAGAGGCCTTGCGGCCATGTGCTACCCCCTGCGAACCCCTGGAGCGTGACCTTTCGGAAAGATCACTGCCCAGCTGACATACCGTCAATGCGTGACATGTGCGGTTTGCCGGGTACCGGCTGATGCCAACCCCACTCCTGGCTACCCAACTCACGCCCCGCCTCCTACCGCGCGCCCCCACCGGTGCACCCATGCGCCCCGGACGGGGAGGCGATGCTCCTCCCCCGGCGGGGCAAGGGCCGTAACTCCCGGTGGGTGCGGGAGTTGAGAGGGCGTGGAAGAGACGATCGCGGCCGCCGAAGACAGTCAGATTGCCGGGCAGATTCCGCAGCAGCGCGGGGACTCGCCGCAGGAGATCGCCGTGCGCTACGCCGAGGAACGGCACTGGGACGTGTTCCCGGGGACCTGGCTGGAAGCCGTCCGCGGCATGCCGCGCTGCTCGTGCGGCGAGGCGTCCTGCCCTGCGCCGGGTGCGCACCCCGCGCGCCCCGACTGGGCGACCCAGGCGACGGGGAGCGCGACGGTGGTACGGCGGCTGTGGCAGAAGCAGCCGACGGCGGCGGTGCTGTTGCCGACGGGGCGCACGTTCGACGCGCTGTCCGTCCCGGAGACCGCGGGGTTCCTGGCGCTGGCCCGTCTGGAGCGGATGTCGCTGACGCTCGGGCCGGTCGCGCTCTCCCCGGACCGGCGGATGCAGTTCTTCGTGCTGCCGGGCGGCTCGGCGAAGGTGCCGGAGCTGGTGCGGAAGCTGGGGTGGGTACCGGCGTCGCTCGATCTGGTGGCGCTGGGCGAGGGGGCGTATGTGGCGGCGCCGCCCACGCGGTTCGGGGGGCGGGGGGCGGTGCAGTGGGCGCGGCGGCCGACACCGGCGAACCGGTGGCTGCCGGATGTGGAGGAGCTGATCTCCGCGCTGGCCTACGCCTGCGGCCGGGACCGCTGATCCGCACGGTTCCCCGCGCCCCTTTCGGGCCGGGACACTGGTGTGCGTGGCGCTCGCGCGGGCCGTGGCCGCCGCCAACGTCCGGCTGCTCACCAGCCGCAAGGGCCGCGATCTGGCCGTGCTCGGCGGCCTGGTGATCGCCCTCGGCAGCCGGCTGGTCAACTTCGCGGCGCGGCGCCTCGGTTCGGGCGGGCTCGGGCAGCTGCGGCCGGTCGCGGATGTGCTGTCCTGGGTCCCGCCCGCGTCGGCGGTGGCGGCGGCGCGCTCGGCGAGCGAGGGGCCGTACGGCATCGCGCTCGCCCAACTGGCGCGCACAGCGGTCGCGTTGGGTCCTGTGCGCCCCCTTCATCGCCCTCACCCTCCGGCCGGCCCACGGCACGGACGGCGTCGGACGCACCTGGCTGCTGCTGCCCGTCGGGGCGGTGTACGGCGCCGGGACCGCGCTGCTGGGGCTGCGCCTGGCGGCCCCGAGGGCGGCGGGACGGCTGCCGGAGATCCTGGCGGCGGTCAGCAAGGGGTGAGCGCCCCGCCGGTGATCTCGTACGAGCGGCGGCCGGCACGGCACCGGCGCGCCGGGCCACCGGACCCGGGGCCGGCCCCGGCTGGTGGGGACCGTGCGGCAGGTGTGGACCGGGCTGCCGGGCGGCGCGCGCACGCGGTGATCTTCGCGGCGGACTATGGCCGGAGCCGCGGATGTACGCGTGAGGACGCTCATACCCGGACGCACCGCTTTTGCGCACTGGCGTTCGAAAATACTGCCCCTGCGGACAACACCGCTCATTCGAGTGACACCGCGCCAGGAATGATCGCCGTCCCGGAGGGGATCTTTCTGGCGGGAGGCGGACCGCTCGGGGAAAAACGGTCCGCAGGGGGACTGACCCTGGGAGCTCGGGGCTCCGGGTCAGCGCAGGGGAGGACAGGCCCCGGCGCCGCAAGGCGCCGGGGCCCTCTGCCGTCCGGAGGATCCGGGGCGGCTCAGCGCTTGGCGACGAACACGTGGGAGGCGATGTCGGCCTCCAGCTCGGCCGCCTCGCCGCCGCTGCCGACCAGCACCCCGCCGGCCGACTCGGTCACGCTCACCACGGAACCGGGCTGCACACCGGCCCGGCGCAGCGTGTACATCAGCTGCGCGTCCATCTGGATGGGCTCGCCGATGCGGCGTACGACCACGGTCTTGCCGTCCGTGCCCGCGTCCAGGTCGGCGAGGGAGACCATGCCCTCGTCCAGGAACGGGTCGGCGCCGTCCTTCTCGCCCAGCTCCTCAAGGCCGGGGATCGGGTTGCCGTACGGCGACTCGGTCGGGTGGCGCAGCAGCTCCATGACGCGGCGCTCGACGGCCTCGCTCATCACGTGCTCCCAGCGGCAGGCCTCCGCGTGCACCTGCTCCCACTCCAGGCCGATCACATCGACCAGCAGGCACTCGGCGAGGCGGTGCTTGCGCATCACCCGGGTGGCGAGCCGGCGGCCCTCGCCGGTCAGCTCCAGATGGCGGTCGCTGGCGACGGCGACCAGGCCGTCCCGCTCCATCCGCGCCACCGTCTGGCTCACCGTCGGCCCGCTCTGGTCGAGCCGCTCCGCGATCCGGGCGCGCATGGGGACGACGCCTTCCTCCTCCAGTTCGAGGATGGTGCGGAGATACATCTCCGTGGTGTCGATCAGTCCGGACATACGTGCCCCTCGATTACCTCTGCCGGCACCTGGCGCGTGCGCTGGCCTCGACCCAATTCTGCCGGATCCCACTGACAAGCGGGTGGCACCGGGGGAACGGGGCGGATTCGGGGCGCCGGGACGGGCCCCGGCACCGGGATGGGCAACGCCGTATTGACACCGCACTGGTCCAGACCGCACCGTGATCCGCGACACAGACGCTGCGAAGGGGCACCGCATGAGCGACGGCACGCCTGCCGACCTGTTCTTCGACGCCGCCATCAACCTCCTGCAACGGCTCAGGGCGGAGGAGGCGGCGGCGATCGAGTCCGCCGGCACCCTGCTCGCCGACACCGTCGTCGCGGGCGGCCGCCTGTTCGCCTTCGGTGCCGGGCACTCCTCGCTCGCCGCGCAGGACGTCGTCTACCGCGCCGGCGGGCTCGCCCTGATGAACCTGCTGACCGTCCCCGGCGTCGTGGGCGTGGACGTCACCCCCGCCACCCTCGGCTCCGCGCTCGAACGCGTCGACGGGCTCGCGAGCGCCGTGCTCGACACCTCGCCGCTGCGCTCCGGCGACGCCCTTGTGATCATCTCCCTGTCGGGGCGCAACGCGCTGCCCGTCGAGATGGCCCAGCGGGCCCGCGCCCTCGGCATCAAGGTGATCGGCGTGACCTCGGTGGCGTACGCGGCGCAGACCACGTCCCGGCACTCCTCCGGCACGTTCCTGAAGGACCACTGCGACCTCGTCCTGGACTCGAAGATCGCGGTCGGTGACGCGGAACTGACCCTCGACACCATCCCGGCCCCCTTCGCCCCCGCCTCCACCGTGGTCACCACGGCGCTGATGCAGGCCGTCCTCGCCACCGCCGCCGCCACCCTCGCCGCCCGGGGCGTCGAACCCCCGCTGCTGCGCTCGGGGAACGTGGACGGCGGCCACGACTGGAACAACCGTGTGATGGACGAGTACGGCGACCGGATCTTCTACCGCCGCTGATCCCCCGGCCGCGGGGCCTCACCGCTCCCGGGTCGCCCCCGCGAGGTCCAGCGCCGCCGCTATCCGCAGCGCCACGTCCTCGGCGTACGACGCGTCGGAGCGCTCGAAGGGGGTGCGGGCGGCGCCGCGCAGGAAGGTCACCACGCCGAGTGTGCGGCCCCGGCTGCGCAGCACCGCGCACAGGGCGTGCACCGCGTCCCCGGGCCACTGGCGGCGCAGCGCCCATTCCCGGGCCAGTTCGGGCGGCACCGACCCGGCCTCCGCGCGCACGCACCCGGTGCGCTCCACACAGCTCAGCGCCGGATGCCCCGGCTCGTAGCGCACGGGCAGTCCGGCGGCCCCGGTGAGCACGCTGGGGCCCGGCGCCCCGGCGGGGGTGGCGGCGAGCCGTACGAGTCGTACCGCGCCCGCGCCCTGCGCGCCCGGTGCCCGCGGCGCGTCGGCGAGCCGGTCGATCAGGGCGTGGTCGGCGAACCCGGCGAGGGCGTAGTCGAGATGGACGGTGGCCGCCTCCAGCGGGTCCTCGCATTCGGCGGCGGCGCGGGCCGCGCGGTGCAGCTGCTTGGTGCGGAAGCGCAGCAGCGCGGCCTCCTGCTCGCCCCGCTTGGCCTCGGTGACGTCCGTGAAGAGCCAGCCGACCCCGAGCGGCACGGGCTCCTCGGCGAGCGGGGAGGCGAGCGGCAGGAAGGCGTTGCGCCAGCACCGGCGCTGCTCACCCTCGGCGGGGGCGCGCAGGGTGACCCACACCTCGGCGGGCGCGGGCGGCGCGCCCTCGGCGAGGACATGGGTGAGGGCGGCCTCCAGCTCCTCCACGCCCTGGGCGAGCAGTTCGCCGAGCGGCCGTCCGAGCGCGGAGGCGCGGCCGATGCCGAGGGCGCGCGAGGCGTGCGCGTTGACGACGGCGGGGCGCAGATCGGCGTCGACCAGGACGACACCCCACTCGGCGTCCTCGAACAGGGCCTCGCTCAGGGCGATGGACCGCTCCAGGTCGATCTGCGCGTGCACCTCGCTGAAGGCGCAGTACACGCCCGCGGGCTCGCCGTCGGCGTCCCGTACGGCGGCGGACTGGGTGCGGACGAGGACCCGGCCGCCGTCCTTGGTCAGCAGCGCGAACTCGTGCACCTGCCGTCCGGGCGCCCGCATCGCGGAGAGCAGCCGGGCCTGGACCTCCTCGGCGTCGGCGCTGCGCACGGCCCAGCCGGCGAACCCCTGGCGCCCGACCGCGTCCTTGGCGCTCCAGCCGAGGATCCGCTCGGCCTCGCGGTTCCAGTGGGTGACGACGCCGTCCGCGTCGAAGGCGCACAGCGCCGCGTCCATGCCGTCCAGCAGCGCGGCCAGCAGATCCGACCCGCCGGGACCCCCCGACGCGCCGGGCCGGTCGGGCCCGATCTCGTCGGTGGCCCCACTCCGCCGGGAAGCACTCACCTGGACCCCCTGCACGCTGCGTCGGCGCACGTAAGGCGCCCGTTCCGCTCACTGCCCCTCATTCAACTCGAACGTGACGCACCCCACATCCTGTTCCCTCAAGATGGACCGAATCAATCTCCGGCTCCCGTCACCGGAAGCCGCAGGTCGACCCGTTCGCCGCGCTCGTCGTCCAGCGCGTTCCCATAGACCACCGCCCCGAACCCCCGGCGCCGGAATTCGGGCGGCACCCGCGACCGTCCTCCCGCCGGTACCGCTCCTCCGTTCGGGCGATCCGGGGGCCCGGCGGGGGTCCCGGAAAAAACAGTTGAGTCCGCTCCGGCCGGTTCCTAGGCTGTAGGCACACGGAAGGGAGGTGGTTCGGCGAATGTATGCATACCGGACGCGTGAGGTGGCTGCGGGCTAGCGGCTCGTCACCACGCTCAGTGCGGTGCCGGACCGGCACGTGAGGGATACGTGCAGCCCGGCCCAATCCCAAGCAGTCACCCGACCCGCGAGCTGCCGGTACGTCCGGCCGGCTCCTCCTCGGAGGAACCCGGCTCGCGGGTCGTCTGCGTTTTCGGGGCCCTCAGGGGCTCAGGCGCTCGACCGTCCATGTGCCGTCCGGGCGGGCGGTGTAGCGCAGCCGGTCGTGCAGCCGGTTCTCGCGGCCCTGCCAGAACTCCACGGTCTCCGGTACGACCCGGAAGCCGCCCCAGTGCGGGGGCACCGGCACCCGCTCGTCCTCGGGATAGCGGTCCGCCAACTCGGCGTACGCGGCGTCCAGTTCGGCGCGCGAGCCGATCACCGTGGACTGCGCGCTGGCCCAGGCGCCCAGCTGGGAGCCGTGCGGCCGGGTGCGGAAGTAGGCCGCCGTCTCGTCCCGCCCGGTGCGCCGGACGCCGCCCGTGACGATGACCTGCCGGGCCAGCGGATGCCAGGGGAAGAGCAGCGAGACGTACGGGTTCGCCGTGAGGTCCCGGCCCTTGCGGGAGTCGTAGTTCGTGTAGAAGACGAAGCCCTCGGTGTCGAACTGCTTCATCAGCACGGTGCGTGAGCTGGGCCGCCCCTCGGCGTCCGCCGTGGCGACGACCATGGCGTTCGGCTCGTAGAGCGTGCCGTGGAGGGCCGCCCGGGCCGCATCCTCGAACCAGCGTGCGAACTGGTCCATGGGGTGCGTGGCGAGGTCCTGTTCGGCGAGTCCGTCGGCCCGGTACTGCTTGCGCATCGCGGCGGGGTCGAGGACGGGATCCAGGAGTGGTTCGCGGTCGGTCACGCGGTCATCTTGCCGTATCTAATGGGCCTGCCGGCCCCCAGTGTCGTCAAGTCTCTCCACGTACGACATAGAGGGCTATCGTGCTGATTCCAGGCCCGTTCAGAGCCGCGCCGCCCGCCCAGCACGAGGAGCCGTCTGATGTCCGACTTCGTACCCGGGCTCGAAGGAGTCGTAGCGTTCGAGACGGAGATCGCCGAACCGGACAAGGAGGGCGGCGCCCTGCGCTACCGGGGCGTCGACATCGAGGACCTGGTCGGCCATGTCTCCTTCGGCAACGTGTGGGGCCTCCTGGTCGACGGCTCCTTCAACCCGGGGCTGCCGCCCGCCGAACCCTTCCCCATCCCGGTCCACTCCGGTGACATCCGCGTGGACGTCCAGTCCGCGCTCGCCATGCTGGCCCCCGTCTGGGGACTCCAGCCCCTCCTCGACATCGACGAGCGCCAGGCGCGCGAGGACCTGGCGCGGGCCGCCGTCATGGCCCTGTCGTACGTCGCCCAGTCCGCGCGCGGGCAGGGCCTGGCGATGGTGCCGCAGCGGGAGATCGACAAGGCCAGGTCGGTCGTGGAGCGGTTCATGATCCGCTGGCGCGGGGAGCCGGATCCCCGGCATGTCGCGGCGGTCGACGCGTACTGGACGTCGGCCGCGGAACACGGCATGAACGCGTCCACGTTCACCGCCCGGGTCATCGCCTCCACCGGCGCGGACGTCTCCGCCGCGCTCTCGGGTGCCGTCGGCGCGATGTCCGGCCCGCTGCACGGGGGCGCGCCCTCCCGGGTGCTCGGGATGATCGAGGAGATCGAGCGCACCGGGGACGCGGAGGGCTATGTGAGGCGGGCCCTGGACCGGGGCGAGCGGCTCATGGGGTTCGGGCACCGGGTGTACCGGGCCGAGGACCCGCGGGCGCGGGTGCTGCGGCGTACGGCGCGGGAGTTGGGGGCGCCGAGGTTCGAGGTGGCGGAGGCGCTGGAGAAGGCGGCGCTGGAGGAACTGCACAGCCGCCGGCCGGACCGGGTGCTGGCCACGAACGTGGAGTTCTGGGCGGCGATCATGCTGGACTTCGCGGAGGTGCCGGCGCACATGTTCACGTCGATGTTCACGTGTGCGCGCACGGCGGGGTGGTCGGCGCACATCCTTGAGCAGAAGCGGACGGGCCGCCTGGTGCGGCCGACGGCCAGGTATGTGGGGCCGGGGGCGCGGCGCCCGCAGGACATCGAGGGGTATGCGGACATCGCCCGGTAAAAAGCCAGTAGGAAGCCAGTAGGGGGGTGGGCGGCGGAGCCGCGGACCGGCTCCGCCCCGCGTCCCTTCGGGCCGGTCACGCCGGTGTCAGCAAGTTCCCGTGATGCCGCTCCGCCACCAGCGGATGGGCCCGCAGCTTGCCCTTCAGCTCGTTGTAGCCGTACTCGGCGAACAGGGGGTTCGTCGGGTCGGTGGTGATGCCCGGGGCCCGGGTGGCGTGGGGGAAGGGGAGCGGGGCGACCTTGCCGTCCAGGCGGGGGTTGTAGAAGAACGGGATCGAGAAACGTTCCGTCGCCCCGGCCGGGCTGACCACGCGGTGGTTGGTGGCGAGGAGGTAGCCGTTGGTGGCGACCTCCAGGAGTTCGCCGAGGTTGACGACGAAGGCGTCCTCCAGCGGCGGCACGTCGTGGAAGCGGCCGTCCTCGCGCTGGACCTGGAGGCCGCCGACGGTGTCCTGGAGGAGCAGGGTGAGGAAGCCGTAGTCCTTGTGCGCGCCGACGCCCTGGTCCGCGCCGTCGCCCGCGCTGCCGGGGTAGCGGACCAGCTTGAGGTGCGGGTGGGCGCGGTCGCCGAAGATCGGGTCGTAGAAGTCGGCGGGGGCGCCGATGGCGGTCAGCAGCTCGTGCAGCAGGCGCTGGGCGACCGCGCTGAGCCGGTCGATCCAGGCGAGGGCGGCGGTGCGCAGCTCGGGCAGGGCGGCCGGCCACTGGTTGGGGCCCTGGAGCCACCAGTACGGCGGCTCGCCGGGGCCGGGCACCCGGGCGGGCCGCTCGGCGCCGATGTCGAGCTGGTCGCGCCAGTCGCGGGCGCCGCCGGTGCGCTCGTCGCCGGTGCGCGTATAGCCGCGGAAATGCGGGGAGTTGACGTTGTCCAGCGCCAGCCGGTCGGCCTCCGGGAGCGTGAAGAAGGCACGCATGGCGGAGATCAGCGCGTCGGTCTCGGCCCTGGTCACGCCGTGCCCGACCAGCTGGAAGAAGCCGACGTCGTGCGCGGCGCTGTGCAGCTGGGCGTGCAGCAGGTCCCGGCTCCGGGGGCCGCGGTCGGCGGCTGAGAGGTCGATGACGGGCAGCTGGTCGTACGACGCGGTCGTCGCGATGTGCGAGGTCATGGTGTGTCCGCAGGGTGTACGGGGCACGGGTGGCCGCAGGGGGTACGCGGCCCCCGGGTGCCGAAAAGGAAGAGTGCAGGACGCAGAGCGAGGCTGGGGGCTGGATCAGGCGGCGTGGCGCCGACAGCCCATGCTCGTGACGCGCACGAAATCCACGTGGCGGCGTCGGACGAGCATCAAAAGCATGCGCCCAGCGTACTGCGCGCACCGCGATAGGGATGTGGCCCGCCTCACTCCGCCGCAACCCGGCGGCGGCCCCGCGGCTCAGCCGAGCGACGCCTCGACCAGGGCCGCCCACTGGGCCACGACGCGTTCGCGGCGGGCCGTGTCGTCGGTGAGGACGTTGGCGAGGCCGAGGCCGCGGGCCATGTCGAGGAGGCCCTGGACGCTCTCGCGGACGCCGGGGCGGGACTCGTCGGCGCGCAGCAGGTCGACCGCGATGCGATGGGTCTCGCGGCCGACGCGGGCCTCCAGTTCGGTGACGCGGCCGCGCAGTTGCTCCTCGTTGGAGGCGGCCACCCACAGTTGCAGCGCGGCCCGGAAGAGGGGGCCGGTGTAGAGGTCGACCAGGGCGGTGACGACGGCCCGGCGGTCGCCCTGCGCGCCGTGCGGGAACAGGTCCCGCAGCGCGCTGGAGCGCTCTTCGGCGACGTACTCGACGGCCGCGGTGAACAGGTCCTCGCGGGTCGGGAAGTGGTGCTGGGCCGCGCCCCGGGAGACTCCGGCGCGCTCGGCGACGACGGCGACCGTGGAGCCCGCCCAGCCGTGTTCGGCGAGACAGGCGACGGCGGCCTCCAGGAGCCGCTGCCGGGTGGCCCGGCTGCGGTCCTGCTTGGGCTGCCGGTCGCGGTCCGTCCGAGGCCCGCGACCGCGGTCCGCCGTCGTGCTCATCTGCTCACACCACCCATGCCGGATCCCGCTTCTCCAGGAAGGCCGTCATCCCCTCCCGGGCCTGGTCGGAGCCGAACAGGCGGGCCGAGAGCGCGGTCAGGCCGGCCGCGTCCCGGTCGAATGTTTCCAGCACCCTAGCCGTGAGCAGCCGTTTCGTCTCCGCCAGGGCCTCGGGCGCGGAGCGGCGCAGCCCCTCCAGGGCGGGTGCCAGGGCCTCGTCCACGTCCCCGGCGGCGGCCGTGAGCAGCCCGGTGCGCACGGCCTCCTCGGGCCCGAAGCGCTCCCCGGTGAGGTAGTAGCGGGCCAGGGCGCGCGGATCGGCGCGCGGCAGCAGCGGCAGCGAGATCACCGCGGGGGCCACCCCGATGCGCACCTCGGTGAAGGCGAAGGTGGCCGCCGCGCCGGCGAAGGCCAGGTCGCAGGCGGCGAGCAGGCCGAGGCCGCCCGCGCGGACATGCCCGGTGACCCGGGCGAGGACCGGCTTTGGCAGTTCGACCAGCTGCCGCAGCAGGGCGACCAGCGCGTCCGGGTGCGGCGGTTCGCGCAGGTCGGCGCCGGCCGAGAAGGTGGTGCCGGTGTGGGTGAGGACGACGGCCCGTACGTCCGGGTCCTTGCCGCACTCGGCCAGCGCGTCGGCGAGGGCGGCGACGAGGCTCGCGGACAGCGCGTTGCGCGTGCCGGTGGCGTCCAGGCTGAGGGTCTCGACGCCGCGGGTGCGCGCGCGTCCGATGGTCGTGGTCATAGGCGCTCCCTGAGCTCGCGCCGCAGGATCTTCCCGGAGGCGGCGCGCGGCACGCTGCCGGTGAAGGTGACCTTGCGGACGCGTTTGTACGGTGCGACGCGCTCGGCGACGTAGAGCAGCACGTCGTTCTCGGTGGGTCCGCCGCCCTCGGAGCGGCGGACGACGAAGGCGTGCGGCACCTCGTTGCCGTCCTCGTCGTGGTCGCCGACGACGGCCGCGTCGGCGATGCCGGGGTGGGTGAGCAGCAGGGCCTCCAGTTCGGCGGGTGCCACCTGGAAGCCCTTGTACTTGATGAGTTCCTTCACCCGGTCCACCACGAACAGCCAGCCGTCGCCGTCCACTTGGCCGACGTCTCCGGTGTGCAGCCAGCCGTCCGGGTCGATCAGCGCGGCGGTGTCCTCGGGCCGCCCGAGGTAGCCCTTCATCACCTGGGGCCCCCGGATCAGGATCTCCCCGGCCTCGCCCGCGCCGAGGTCACGGGCGGGGCCGTCCAGGGCGACGATCCGCATCTCGGTGCCCGCGATCAGCTTGCCGACGGTTCCGGCGGGCGCGTCGTGCAGCCGGTCGAGCGGGACGACATGGCTGCCCGGGGACAGTTCGGTCATGCCGTAGGCCTGGCCGATCGGGGGCAGTCCGAGGCGGCGCGCGCAGGCGCGGGCGAGCGCGGCGTCCAGCGGGGCGGCGGCGCACAGGACGTACTGGAGGGAGGAGAGGTCGTAGCGGGTGACCGCCGGGTGCTTGGCGAGGGCGAGGACGATCGGCGGGGCGACGTAGAGGCCGGTGATGCGGTGCCTCTCGATCGCGGCGAGGAAGGTCTCCAGGTCGAAGCGGGGCAGCACGACGACCGTGCTGCCGAGGCGCAGGGGCGCGTTCATGAGCGCGGTCAGGCCGTAGATGTGGAAGAACGGCAGGACGGCGAGGATGCGCTCGCCGGGCCCGGTGGGCGCGATCGACTGCAACTGGGCCAGGTTCGTGCCGATCTGCCGATGGGTGAGCATCACGCCCTTGGGCACGCCGGTGGTGCCGGAGGAGTACGGCAGCACCGCGACGTCCTGCGCCGGATCGAACGCCACGTCCGGCTCGGGTGCCGCCGTGCCGAGCAGGTCGATCAGCGAGCGGTGCCCGGGCGCGCTGTCGCACACGAGGATCTCCCGTACGCCGCCCGCGAGTTCGGCGGCACGGCGGGCGGTGGTCAGCAGCGGGGAGACGGTGACGAGCCAGCGGGTCCCGCTGTCGCGCAGCTGCTTGGCCAACTCCTCGGCGGTGGCGAGCGGATGGGCCGTGGTGACGGTGGCGCCCGCGCGGGTGGCGGCGTAGAAGGCGGTCGGGAAGGCGATGGTGTTGGGGCTGTGCAGGGCGAGAACATCGCCCTTGCGGACGCCCGCCTCGGCGAACGCGGCGGCGAGCCGCCGGTGGAACCGGTCCACCTGCTCGTACGTGAGCGTGGTCCCGTCCGTGCCGTCGACCAGCGCGGGCCGCTCGCCGAAGTCGGCCGCATGGCCCAGCACGGCGTCATGGACGGGGAGTTCGACGGGCGGGACGGACGCGTACTCGCTGCGGAACACGGTTCCTCCAAGCGGCTGCGGCTCAGTACGACTTGGGCAGGCCCAGGCTCTGGTGGGAGACGTAGTTGAGGATCATCTCGCGGCTCACCGGCGCGATACGGGCCACCCGCGCGGCCGTGACCAGCGAGGCGAGCCCGTACTCGCGGGTGAGGCCGTTGCCGCCGAGGGTGTGCACGGCCTGGTCGACGGCCTTCACACATGCCTCACCGGCCGCGTACTTGGCCATGTTGGCGGCCTCGCCCGCGCCGATGTCGTCGCCCGCGTCGTAGAGACGGGCCGCCTTCTGCATCATCAGCCGGGCCAGCTCCAGGTCGATGTGCGCCTGGGCCAGGGGGTGCGCGATCGCCTGGTGGGCGCCGATGGGCGTCTTCCAGACGGTGCGGTCGCGGGCGTACTCGATGGCCCGGCCGAGCGCGTACCGGCCCATTCCGATGGCGAAGGCGGCCGTCATGATGCGCTCCGGGTTGAGCCCGGCGAACAGCTGGAGCAGGCCCGCGTCCTCGTCGCCGACGAGCGCGTCCGCAGGGAGGCGTACATCGTCCAGGACCAGCTCGAACTGCTTCTCCGCGGCCTTGAGTTCCATGTCGATCGGCCGCTTCTGGAAGCCGGGCGCGTCCGTCGGCACGATGAACAGGCAGGGCTTGAGGCGGCCGGTGCGGGCGTCCTCGGTGCGGCCGACGATCAGTACCGCGTCGGCCATGTCCACACCGGAGATGAACACCTTGCGGCCGGTGAGCAGCCAGTCGGCGCCGTCGCGGCGGGCCGTGGTGGTGATGCGGTGGCTGTTGGAACCCGCGTCGGGTTCGGTGATGCCGAACGCCATCAGCTTGGTGCCGTCGGCGAGACCGGGGAGCCAGTCGCGTTTCTGCGCGCCGGTGCCGAAGCGGGAGATCACGGTGCCGCAGATGGCGGGGGACACGACGAGCATGAGGAGGGGGGAACCGGCGGCGCCCAACTCCTCCAGCACGATGGAGAGTTCGGTGATACCGCCGCCGCCACCGCCGTGCTCCTCGGGGAGGTTGACGCCGAGATAGCCCAGTTTCCCGGCCTCGGACCAGAGTTCGGTGAGGGGTTTGCCCTCGGCGAGGGTGCGGGTGAGGTAGTCGCGGCCATAGCGGTTGCCGAGGGCGGACACGGCGGACCGGAGTGCCTTGTGCTCTTCGGATTCGATGAGGGTGGTCATGCGATTCCTCCGGGTGCGGGTTGTGTGTGGTCACTCGCGCGGTTCCCCGCGCCCCTCAGGCCGGCCGTACCACCGCCAGCAACAGGCCGGGCTCCACCTGTTGTCCCGGCTCGGCGTGGAGGGCGGTCAGGGTTCCTGCGGCGGGCGCCGAGATCTGGTGCTGCATCTTCATCGCCTCCAGCCAGATCAGGGGCTGTCCGGCGATGACCGTCGCGCCCTCTGTCAGGCCCTCGGCGACACGTACGACCGTGCCGGGCATCGGCGCCACCAGAGAGCCCGGGGCGAGCTGGGCCGTGGGATCGGGGAAGCGGGGCAACGCGATCAGCCGCTCGGCGCCGACGTACACCTCGTCGCCGTACCGCGCGACCGCGAACGCCCGCCGTACGCCGTCCGCTTCGAGTACGACCGTGCCCGCGTCGGCGCGTACGACCCGTACCCCGTCCGCCGCCAGGCCCTCGCGGGTGTGCCGGTAGCGGACCTCGGTCTCCTCCCCCGCCACCTCGTACCGCTTGGCCTGGTCCTGGGACGGCACATTGCGCCAGCCGCCGAAGCGGGAGCGGCCGTGGGCGTCGGCGAGGGCGGCGGCGAGCGGGGCGAGGGGGTCGGGGGCGGGCGTCGTGAGGGCGGCGAGGTGGCGGTCGTAGAAGCCGGTGTCCATGCGGCCGGAGGTGAACTCCTCGTTTCGCAGGGAGCGGACGAGCAGGTCGCGGTTGGTGGCGGGGCCGTGCAGCACCGCCGATTCCAGGGCGCCCGCGAGCCGCCGGACCGCCTCCGCGCGGGTCGGGGCGTGGGCGACGAGCTTGGCGAGCATCGGGTCGTAGTGGACGCCGATGGGGTCACCGTCGCCGTAGCCGGTGTCGAGGCGGACACCCGGCGGTACGGCGAGCCGGTGCAGGGTACCGGTCTGCGGGGCCCAGTCGCGGGCCGGGTCCTCGGCGTAGAGGCGGACCTCGATCGCGTGGCCGCGCGGGCTCGGCGGGTCCTTCTCCAGGGCGTGGCCCTCGGCGACCCGGATCTGCTCGGCGACCAGGTCGAGCCCGAACACCGCCTCGGTCACCGGGTGTTCGACCTGGAGGCGGGTGTTCATCTCCAGGAAGTGCGCGCGGCCGTCGGCGACCAGGAACTCGACGGTGCCCGCGCCGACGTAGGAGACGGCGCGCGCGGCCCGTACCGCCAGTGTCCGCAGCTCCTGCGCGAGGCGTTCGGGCAGACCGGGCGCCGGGGCCTCCTCGACCACCTTCTGGTGGCGGCGCTGGAGGGAGCAGTCGCGGGTGCCGAGCGGCCAGACGGTGCCATGGGTGTCGGCGAGGATCTGCACCTCGATGTGGCGGCCGTTCTCCAGGTACGGCTCCACGAACACCTCGCCGTCCCCGAAGGCGCTCGCCGCCTCGGCGCGCGCCCCTTCCAGGGCGCCCCGGAGCTCGTCCAGGCGGCGCACGATCCGCATCCCGCGCCCCCCGCCGCCGGCCGCCGCCTTCACCAGCACCGGCAGGTCCCCCTGGGTGACCTCCCCCAGGGGTTCGAGGCCCATCAGCCGCTTGGCGCGCGTCTTGGACGCCATCGCCTCGATGGCCTCGGGGGACGGCCCGATCCAGGTCAGACCGGCGTCCAGGACCTCGCGGGCGAAGTCCGGGTTCTCGGAGAGGAAGCCGTAACCGGGGTGCACGGCGTCCGCGCCGGCGGCGAGGGCGGCCTTGACGATCAGGTCGCCGCGCAGATAGGTGTCGGCGGGTGCCGCCCCCGGCAGCCGTACCGCCGCGTCCGCCCGGCGGGTGTGCAGGGCGTGCTCATCGGCGTCCGAGTACACGGCGACCGTACGGATGCCCAGGTCGGAGCAGGTGCGGAAGATACGGCAGGCGATCTCGCCGCGGTTGGCGACCAGCAGTGTCTGGATCATGGGCCTCACATCCGGAAGACGCCGAAGCCGCCGCGCGCGCCCTCGTAGGGGGCGGTGTGGATCGCGGAGAGGCACAGGCCGAGGACGGTACGGGTGTCGCGCGGGTCGATGACGCCGTCGTCGTAGAGCCGCCCGGACAGGAACATCGGCAGCGACTCGGACTCGATCTGCTGCTCCACCATGGCGCGCAGGGCGGCGTCCGCGTCCTCGTCGTACGGCCGGCCCTTCGCCGCCGCCGACTGCCGGGCGACGATCGACAGCACCCCCGCGAGCTGCTGCGGGCCCATGACGGCGGACTTGGCGCTGGGCCAGGCGAACAGGAAGCGGGGGTCGTAGGCGCGGCCGCACATGCCGTAGTGGCCGGCGCCGTAGGAGGCGCCCATGAGGACGGAGAGGTGCGGGACCCGGGAGTTGGACACCGCGTTGATCATCATCGCGCCGTGCTTGATGATCCCGCCCTGCTCGTACTCCCGCCCGACCATGTAGCCGGTGGTGTTGTGCAGGAAGAGCAGCGGGATGTCGCGCTGGTTGGCGAGCTGGATGAACTGGGCGGCCTTCTGCGACTCCGCGCTGAACAGCACCCCTTGGGCGTTGGCGAGGATGCCGACGGGGTAGCCGTGCAGGGCGGCCCAGCCGGTCACCAGGCTGGTGCCGTACAGCGGCTTGAACTCGTCGAAGTCGGAGCCGTCCACGATCCGGGCGACGACCTCGCGCGGATCGAAGGGGATCTTGAGGTCGCCGGGGACGATGCCCAGCAGCTCCTCCGGGTCGTACTTGGGCGGTTCGGCCGGACCCGGGTCGGCGTGCGCCTTGCGGTGGTTGAGGCGCCCGACCACCCTGCGGGCCTGGCGCAGGGCGTCACGCTCGTCCACGGCGAAGTGGTCGGCGAGCCCGGAGACGCGGGCGTGCATCTCGGCGCCGCCCAGGGACTCGTCGTCGCTCTCCTCGCCGGTGGCCATCTTCACCAGCGGCGGCCCGCCGAGGAACACCTTGGCCCGTTCCTTGACCATGATCACGTGGTCGGACATGCCGGGGACGTAGGCGCCGCCCGCCGTGGAGTTGCCGAAGACGACGGCCACGGTCGGGATCCCGGCGGCCGAAAGCCGGGTGAGATCACGGAAGATGGCGCCGCCGGGGATGAAGATCTCCTTCTGCGAGGGCAGATCGGCGCCGCCCGACTCCACCAGGCTGACGCAGGGCAGCCGGTTGGCGAGCGCGATGTCGTTGGCGCGCAGGGCCTTCTTCAGGCTCCAGGGGTTGCTGGCGCCGCCGCGCACGGTCGGGTCGTTGGCGGTGATCAGGCACTCCACACCCGCGACCACGCCGATGCCGGTGACGAGCGAGGCGCCGACGGCGTACTCGCTGCCCCAGGCGGCGAGCGGGGACAGCTCCAGGAACGGGGTGTCCGGGTCGAGGAGCAGCTCGATGCGTTCACGGGCGAGCAACTTGCCGCGATCGCGGTGCCGTTGGACGTACTTCTCGCCGCCGCCCGCGAGCGCCCTGGCGTGTTCGCCGTCCAGCTCGGCGAGTTTGCCGAGCATGGCCGCGCGGTGGGCCGTGTAGTCGGGGTGGTGGGTGTCCAGGGCCGTGTCGAGGACGGTCACAGCAAGGCCTCCGGGATGTCCAGGTGGCGGGAGCGCAGCCATTCGCCGAGGGCCTTGGCCTGCGGGTCGAAGCGGTGCCGGGAGGCGACGCCGGCGCCGAGGATGCCGGTGACGACGAAGTTCAGGGCGCGCAGCCCGGGGAGCAGGTGGCGGGTGACGGGCAGGTCGCGGCTCTCGGGGATCAGCTCCCGGAACCGGTCCGCCGTCAGCTCGTGCGCGAGCCACCGCCATGCCTCGTCGGTACGGGCCCACACCCCCACGTTGGCGTTCCCGCCCTTGTCCCCGCTGCGGGCACCGGCGACGAGGCCGAGGGGGGCGCGGCGGGTGGGGCCGGGCGGGAGCGGGTCGGGCAGTTCCGGGGGCGGGGTCTCCTCCAGGGGGCGCGTCCGCGGGGGCGGGGGGACCCTTACGGGCCGTCCGTCGGGGAGGACGGCCGTGTGGGGCACCTCCCCCTGGGGCACGTAGGCGTCCTCGAAGATCCCGTAGGGGTCGCCCTTGCCGGGCGGGGCGAGCACATGGAAGCCGGGGTAGCTGGCGAGCGCCAGCTCGATGGCCGCCCCGCTGAGCGCCCGCCCGACGGCCTTCTGGTCGGGATCCCGTACGACGAGACGCAGCAGGGCGCTCGCGGTCTCCTCGCTGTCGGCGTCGGGGCGGTCGGTGCGGACCAGTTCCCAGCGGACGTCGGCGGGCGGCGACTTCGCGAGCTCCCTCGCCAGCTGGTCCTTGACGAGTTCCGCCTTGGCCTCGATGTCGAGCCCGGTGAGCACGAAGACGACCTCGTTGCGAAAGCCCCCGAGTCTGTTGAGCCCCACCTTGAGGGACGGCGGGGGCGCCTCCCCCCTCACCCCTTCGATCCGCACCCGGTCGGGCCCGTCCTGGCGCAGCCGGACGCTGTCCAGCCGGGCGGTGACATCGGGTCCGGCGTACCGGGCGCCCCCGGTCTCGTACAGCAGCTGCGCGGTGACCGTGCCGACGTCCACGAAGCCGCCGGTGCCGGGGTGCTTGGTGATGACGCTGCCG
This sequence comes from Streptomyces sp. WP-1, assembly GCF_030450125.1. Taxonomy (NCBI): domain Bacteria; kingdom Bacillati; phylum Actinomycetota; class Actinomycetes; order Kitasatosporales; family Streptomycetaceae; genus Streptomyces; species Streptomyces sp. WP-1. Next base: position 4,504,380 of record NZ_CP123923.1, on the reverse strand, counting down.
CCGTCGGCGTGGATCTCGGCGAGCGGGAAGCCGGGCCGTCGTACGTCGCCCTCCTGGAAGAACGCGTAGTTCCCGCCGGTGGCCTGTGTCCCGCACTCCAGCACGTGCCCGGCGACGACGGCCCCGGCCAGCTTGTCGAACTCCCCCGGCTGCCAGCCGAAATGGGCCGCGGCGGGTCCGGTGACGAGGGCCGCGTCGGTCACCCGCCCGGTGACGACGATGTCCGCGCCCGCCCGCAGGCACTCGGCGATGCCGAACCCGCCGAGGTAGGCGCGGGCGGCGAGGGTGCCGGGGTGGCCGGCGGCCAGGTCGTCGCCCTCGACGTGCGCGACACGGAGGGGGATGCCGAGCCGGCCGGCCGACTCGCGTATGTGCGCGGCGAGTCCGGCGGGGTTGAGGCCGCCCGCGTTGGTGACGATCCGCACCCCGCGCTCCCGGACCAGGCCGAGGCAGTCCTCCAGTTGGCGCGGGAAGGTGCGGGCGTATCCGGCGCCGGGGTCCTTCAGCCGGTCGCGGGCGAGGATCAGCATGGTGAGTTCGGCGAGGTAGTCGCCGGTGAGGACGTCGAGTTCGCCGCCGGTGAGCATCTCGCGCAGGGCGGCGGAGCGGTCGCCGTAGAAGCCGGAGAAGTTGCCTATCCGCAGGGGGTTCACCGGCCGGATCCCTCGACCGGCCCGGCCGTCTCCTCCGCCGTCCTCGGCTTCCGGCCGCTTCCCGGTGGGCCCGCGAAGGCCTGGGCGATGTCCAGCCAGCGGTCCGCGTCCGGGCCCGTGGCGGTCAGGGCGAGATCGTCGCGGTGGGCGCGCTGGGTGACCAGGAGGCAGAAGTCGAGCGCCGGTCCGGTGACGTGCTGCGGGGCGTCGTCGAGGCCGTACTCCCACACGGCGCCGCTCGGTGCGGTGAGCCGGACGCGGAACTCCTCGGCGGGCGGGGTGAGTCCGTGCACCGTGTACGCGAAGTCCCGGGTGCGCACGCCGAGTCGGGCGATGTGGGCGAGGCGGTCGGTGGGGGCGGGGTCGATACCGAGTGCGTCGGCGACGTCCAGACCGTGGGCCCAGGTCTCCATGAGGCGGGCGGTGGCCATGGAGGCGACGGCCATCGGCGGCCCGAACCAGGGGAAACGGGCGCCGGGTTCGGCCGCGCGCAGGGCCCGGTCGAGGGCGTCGCGTCCGGACCGCCATCGCGCGAGCAGTTCCGCGGGCGGCAGTCCGGCGCTCTCCTTCGCGCCCTCGTCCACGAAGGAGTCGCCGTGGGCGAGGGCCTTCCCGACCAGCGCGCGGAACGCGTCCGCGTCGGTGACGGCGGCCAGCGCCGCGTGGTCGGTCCAGGCGAGGTGGGCGATCTGGTGGGCGACGGTCCAGCCGGGCGCCGGGGTGGCGAGCGCCCACCGCTCGGGCGTCAACCCGGCGACGAGCCGGTCCAGTTCTTCGCTCTCGGCACGCAGATCGTCGATGACGGGCGTCGGGTCGGCCATGAGGGGAGCATGGCAGCGGACATGGAAACAATCAAGCGTGCTTGCATGATTTATTGCGCCGGTTTCCCGGGTCCGGAGTCCGGGACAGGCCCGGGTTCACCCCCGGGACAGGCCCGGGTTCACCCCCGGGACGGACCCGGGTTCACCCCAGGAGTGAGGCGAGAGTCTCCGTGAAGGAGTCGGCCGAGTGGTCGGCGTGCGCGCGGATCCGCTCGGCCACGGCGGCCGCTCCCCCGCCCTCCACCAGCCGGACGATCCGCTCGGCCCGCCGTTCGTGCCCCTCGGGGCTGTCGCCGACGGTGGGGAGGTAGAAGTCGGCCGCGTCGTACGCCATGTGCAGGACGTGCTTCTTCACATCGCTGAGCGTCAGGTAGTCGCGGTCGGTCGTCGGCACCGGCTCGGGCGCGCCGACGCAGACCACCGGGGTGCCGGCGCCCCAGGCGTTGACGCACAGGTGGTAGGTGTCGGTGATGACGAGGCGGTAGCGGGGCAGGACGCCGAGCAGATCGCCGACGGTGGGCTCACCGGGTCGGGTGGGAAGGTGCCCGACCTGGCGCGGGACGTCCCCGTCGAACCAGGGGATCCATTCCAGGGGCGCGTCCAGCCGCTCCGCGAGCCCCTGACAGAACCCGGGGAGCCAGTCGGGGATCTTCGTACGGGCCCCGAGGAACACCCCGATCGCCCCGCCGTCCGGGAGGCCCTGCGACCAGGACGTGACCGGGAGGCGGTCCAGATCGCCGGGGCGGTTCAGCAGGGCCGCGTCGGAGCCGAAGTGGTCGGCCGTACGGTCCCCGCGCAGATGCCCGAGCTTGGCCGCCGACAGCGGATCGCGCAGCCAGACGCGGCGGCTGCGCGTCATCAGCCGGGTGAACAGGGGACCGTACTCCTTGTCCTCGTAGTCCGACTGCGTGTTGTGCAGGATCGTGCCGCCGTAGCTGAGGGTGCGGTCGAGCAGGTCGTCCGGCTGGTCGGCGAGCAGCAGCGTCCGGTTGAGCAGGGCGCGGGCGGCGCTCCGGTCCTTGACGAGCCCGTAGTCGAGGAGCCGGTTGGAGGCGTCCTGGACGAGGTAGTGCCGGGCGTGCAGGAAGTCGCCCCAGAAGACGACCGCGTCGTGCTCGCGCAGGGTGTCGGCCTCGTCGATCAACGACCTGAATCGGAAGGGCAGTTCCGCGCCGCGCACGCCCTCCCGCAGCCCCCGCAGCGGCACGGTCTGCGGCAGATGCAGCGTGTACCAGCTCGCCTCGAACCCGTACCCCATCCGCCGCCGCATCGCCTCGAAGGCCAGGTCGACGGTCAGCATCCCGGTGTTGCGGTAGCCGATGTTGGGCGCGGTGATGACGGCGACACGTGCCATGCGTTCCTGTTCCCCTGCCTGTTTCCGGCGCCCCCGAGGACGCCACGGACCCCTCCCCGCCAACGTACACATCGCCCCCGTCCCCGGCCCGGCCCACCCCTGCCCATTCGGCCAACCCGCCCCGGGAATCCGGGCACCGGGCGGGCGGCAGGTGCCGTACCGTCGGCGGACGGCCGATGCGGACGGGTACGTCGGGGAAGCGGTCGCGGCGGGGTACGACGCCTCGTGCGCGGAGATGTTCGCGCCGCGCGTCGTGGCACCGGCCGTGGAGTTCCTGGCCGGGCTCGCCGGGGACGGGGGCCGGGCGCTGAAGCTGGGGGTATGGACCGGACGGATCGCGTTGCCCCTGGCCGGGCGCGGGGTGCGGGTGCACGGGATCGACCGGTCGCGGGCCATGGTGGAGCGGCTGCGCGCCGAGCCCGGCGGGACGGCGGTCCCGGTCACGATCGGGGACTTCGCCACGACCAGGGTGCCGGGCACCTTCGACGTCGCCTATCCGGTCTTCGACACGGTCATGAACCTGACCTCCCAGGACGCCCAGGTCGACTGCTTCCGCACCGCCGCCGCCCAGCTGGAGCCCGGGGGCTGTTCCGTCGTGGCGGTCGGGGTGCCCGAGCTGCGGCGGCTGCCGCCGGGGCAGGAGGCGGTGCCGGGCGCACGGGCGGCGGCTGGGGTTCGACGTGTACGACGTGGCGACGCAGTCGGCCGGCTCGCACCACGTGGAGGTCGCGGACGGCCGGGGCACCTACCGCGCGATCCCCTTCCGGTACGTCTGGCCGGCCGAGCTGGACCTCATGGCCCGGCTCGCCGGGATGCGGCTGCGGGAGCGGTGGAGCGGTGGAGCGGCTGGGAACGCTCGGCGTTCACCGGCGAGAGCCGCCGGCATGTGTCGGTGTGGGAGAAGACCGGCGCGTGGTGACCGCTACCGGACCACCGCGCTCCCACGGCCCCTACGCGTCCAGGACCGGTGCCTTGGCCCGGCCCACCTGGGTGCGCACCGCGCCGATGCTCGCTGCGATGACCAGGACGATCGCGGCGATCTCCGGGGCGGAGAGAGCCTGGCCGAGGATGAGGAAGCCGGCGGCGGCGGCGAGGGCCGGGTCCAGGCTCATCAGGATGGCGAAGGTGGCGGCAGGCAGGTTGCGCAGGGCCAGGAGTTCGAGGGTGTAGGGCAGGACCGAGGAGAGCACGGCCACCGCCGCGCCGAGGCCGAGCGTGGCCGGGTCGAGCAGGCGCTCGCCGGAGGAGGCGACGCCGAGCGGCAGGACGAGCAGCGCCGCGACCGTCATGGCCAGCGCCAGCCCGTCCGCCTGCGGGAAGCGCCGGCCGGTACGCGCGCTGAAGACTATGTACGCCGCCCACATCACGCCCGCGCCGAGCGCGAAGCCCACCCCCGCGGGGTCCACCCCGCCGAAGCCCCCGCCGCCGAGCAGGAACACGCCGCCCAGGGCGAGCGCCGCCCACACGACATTGACCAGACGGCGGGAGGACACGACCGAGAGCGCGAGCGGGCCGAGCACCTCCAGGGTGACGGCGGGGCCGAGCGGGATACGGGCCACGGCCTCGTAGAACAGGCTGTTCATACTGCCCACCGCGATGCCGAAGGCGATCACCGTGCCCCAGTCGGCGCGCGAGTGGCCGCGCAGCCGGGGACGGCAGAACAGCAGCAGGATCACGGCCGACACGACGAGCCGGAGCGTCACCACGCCCAGCGCGCCCGCCCTCGGCATCAGCGCCACCGCGAGCGCCCCGCCGAACTGCACCGACACCCCGCCGGCCAGCACCAGCCCCACCGGCCCGAGCGAGCCGGGACGGCCCGGGGTGCCTGAGGACCCGGACGTCGTCGCGGACGATCCGGAAGGGGCGCTGGGGGTGTTGACGGTGCTCACGGCGGTCCCGGTGCTCGACTCAGATCATGTACAGCTCCCTGTACTACCCGGTCCAGGGTAGTAGACCCCGTCAGGAGTGTGAACCTCCCATGTCACTGTCCTGGATGCTGAGATACGCCCCTCTCGCATGACGGGCGCCCGCCCGCCGACCCCCTCAGCGGCGCGCCATGTACACATCGAACGCCTTGTGCAGCAGGCGGTTCAGCGGGAAGTCCCACTCGCCCACGTACTCCGCCGCCCCGCCGCCCGCGCCCACCTTGAAGCGGAGCAGGCCGAGGAGGTGGTCGGACTCCTCCAGGGTGTCGGTGATGCCCCGGAAGTCGTAGACATGGGCGCCCAGCTCATGGGCGTCGCACATCATCCGCCACTGCATCGCGTTGTTGGGCTGCACCTCCCGCTTCCGGCTGGTGGAGGCGCCATAGGAGTACCAGACATGGCCGCCGACGATCAGCATCGTGGCCGCGGCGAGCACCTCGCCGTCGTGCTGGGCGAGGTACAGCCGCATCCGGTCCGGGTCCTCGGCGGTGAGCGCCGTCCACATCCGCTGGAAGTACGACAGCGGGCGCGGGATGAAACGGTCCCGCTCCGCCGTCTCCGCGTACAGCTCGTAGAAGGCCGGCAGATCTGCGTAGTCCCCCTGTACGACCTTCACCCCCGCCTTCTCGGCCTTCTTGATGTTGCGCCGCCACTGCTGGTTGAGCCCGCGCTGGATGTCCTCCAGGGACCGCCCGGCGTACGGCACCTGGCAGACGTACCGGGGCTGCCCGGCGGCGAAGCCGTCCTCGCCGCCGGGCTCGCTCTGCCGCCAGCCCATCCGGCGCAGCCGGTCGACGAGGGCGAGCGCCCCCGGTTCCTCGGAGGTCGGCGGCGCGTCCCGCAGCCGGTGCGCGTCCGGGTCGGCGATGGCGGCCTTGACCGCCTCGGGGCTCCACCGCCGCACCACCACGGGCGGGCCCATCTTCACCGAGAAGGCGCCGAGCCCCTTGAGGTGGGCCAGCATCGGGTCCAGCCAGCGCTCCAGGTCGGGCGCCTCCCAGTCGATGACCGGTCCCTCCGGCAGGTACGCCAGATACCGCTTCAGCTTGGGCAGCGGCCGCAGCAGCACCAGCCCCACCCCGACGAGCCGCCCGTCCGCCTCGAACCACCCCAGGCTCTCCGCCCGCCAGTCCGGCTTCACGTCCCCCCAGGACGGCAGCTGGAGGTGGCTGGCCGAGGGGCGGCCCGCCACGAAGGCGAGGTGTTCGGCCCGGGTGACCGGACGGACGGTGAGGCTCATACGCGTTGCTCCTTCACGGCTCGCTGATCACCTCAGATTAGGGTCTTTCGTTCGGATCAGGCCGGATCAGGGAGCGGGGTCTGGTGCCGTGCGTCGCAAGGCGGAGGAGGGCGGCGTGGCGGAGCCATGGCAACCGACGACAACGCCGCGAGGCGCGCGGTGCCAGGGCCCGCGAGCCCGGCGTGATCCAAACGAGAGGCCCTAGGGAAGCGGCCGTCCACCGGCGGCCCGCCGTCCGCCCTCCCCCGCGGTCGTGGCCCCGTCCGGCGCGCCCGCGTCCCGGTCCAGGGCCTCGGCCAGCACCTCCGCCAGGTGCCGTGCGCGCACCGCGCCCAGTTGCTCCAGCTGGGTGCGGCAGGAGTAGCCGTCGGCGAGGACCACGGTGCCCGGGGCCGCCTCCCGTATCGAGGGCAGCAGCCGCTCCTCCGCGCAGGCCCGGGAGACCTCGAAGTGGCCCTTCTCGAAGCCGAAGTCGCCGGCCAGGCCGCAGCAGCCGCCGGAGAGTTCCCCGGTGAGACCGGCCGACTCGCGCAGCCGGCGGTCCGGGGCGTCGCCGAGCACCGCGTGCTGATGGCAGTGGGTCTGACCGGCGACGGGTCGGTCCACGGCGGGCGGGGTCCAGCGCGGGGCGTGCCGCTCCAGAACCTCGGCGAAGGTGAGGACGGCGGCGGCGAGCCGGGGTGCGCGCGGGTCGTCGTGCAGGAGTTCCGGCAGGTCGGTGCGCAGGGCGGCCGCGCAGCTCGGTTCCAGCACGACGACCGGGAGGCCCGCGCGCAGCACCGGCTCCATCAGGTCGAGCGTGCGGCGCAGCACCGCACGGGCGCGGTCCAGCTGGCCGGTGGAGACGTAGGTCAGCCCGCAGCAGACCCGGGCGTGGCGGGCCGGGAGGAGGGAGGGGATGAGGGACGACAGGAGGGAGGGGGCCGGGGCGTCGGGGGTGGCTGCCGTGGGCGAGCCGCGGTGCGGCAGCCGGGTCGGGGGGAGGGTCACCCGCAGCCCGGCGGCCTCCAGGACGCGGACGGCCGCGCGGCCGACCGAGGGGGACAGATGCTCGGTGAAGGTGTCCGGCCAGAGGACGACCAGGTCCCCGGCGCCCTGGGCCCGCGCGGGCTTCCGGCGCCGCCACCAGCCGGTGAAGGTCCTCGGGGCGAGCCGGGGGAGCCGCCGCTCGGGCGCGATCCCGCCGAGGCGTTTCGCGGCGGCCGCCAGGGGCGGGACGGCGGCGAGCGCGTTGAGGAGGGGAGCCGTTCGGGTGCGGGCGATCCGGCGCAGCCACTCGGGCAGGCGGCCCATGCTGTGGTGGGCGGCGGGGCGGCGGCGGTCCGCGTAGTGGTGGTGCAGGAACTCGGCCTTGTAGGTGGCCATGTCGACGCCCACCGGGCAGTCCGTGCGGCAGCCCTTGCAGGCGAGGCAGAGATCGAGGGCGTCGCGCACCTCGGTGGAGCGCCAGCCGTCGGTGATCAGCTCCCCGGCCAGCATCTCGTGCAGCAGCCGGGCCCGGCCCCGGGTGGAGTGCTCCTCCTCGCCGGTCGCCCGGAACGACGGGCACATCACGGCGGGGCCCGCCTCCGTGGTCGTACGGCACTTGGCCACGCCGACACAGCGGCGGACGGCCGCGCGGAAGTCGCCGCCGTCGGCCGGGTAGCCGAAGGCCACGTCCACGGGTTCGGCCGGGAGCACGGAGAAGCGGAGGTTGCCGTCCAGCGGGGCGGGGCGGACCAGCATGCCGGGGTTGAGCAGGTCGTCCGGGTCCCAGAGGGCCTTGGCGCGCTCGAACAGGCGCACCGTCTCGGCGCCGTACATCCGGGGCAGCAGTTCCGCGCGGGCCTGACCGTCGCCGTGCTCCCCGGACAGCGAGCCGCCGTGCGCCACCACCAGGTCGGCCAGGTCCTCCGAGAAGCGCCGGAAGCGGCCGATCCCGTCCTGGGTGAGCAGGTCGAAGTCGATGCGGACGTGGATACAGCCGTCGCCGAAGTGACCGTACGGAGTGCCGCGCAGGGCGTGGGAGGAGAGCAGGGCGCGGAAGTCGCGGAGGTAGGCGCCGAGCCGGGCGGGGGGCACCGCGCAGTCCTCCCAGCCGGGCCAGGCCTCGGAGCCGTCCGGCATCCGGGTCGCCGTGCCGCTCGCGTCCTCGCGGATGCGCCACAGGGTCCGCTGGGCGGCGGGCTCGGTCACCACCAGGGCGTCCACGACATCCGCGGCCCGGACGATCTCCTCCGCGCGGGCCCGGGCCGCCGCCTCCGACTCCCCGCCCGTCTCCACGAACAGCCAGGCGCCGCCCCTGGGCAGTCCGGCCCCCGGAGGCACCAGGTCGGCGGCCATGCCCTCCACCGTCAGCGGGTTGTGCGGCAGGAGACCGGCGGCGGCCTCGGCGGCGGCGCTCTCGTCGCCGTACCCCAGCACCGCGAGCGCGCGGGCGGGCGGGGCCTCGACCAGGCGTACGACCGCCTCGGTGAGGATGCCGAGGGTGCCCTCGGAGCCGCAGAAGGAGCGGGCCACGTCGGCGCCCTTCTCCGGCAGCAGCGCGTCCAGCGCGTACCCGGAGATGCGGCGGGGCAGGTCCGGGAAGCCGGTGCGCAGCCGCGCCAGCTCGCCCTCCGCCAGCTCCCGCAGCCCCTCGGGCGCGCCGACCCACCCCGGCCCGAGCCACAGCCGCCGGCCGCGCGCGGTGAGCACGTCCAGCTCCGCGATGTTGTCGGCGGTGGTCCCCCAGGCCACCGAGTGGGAGCCGCAGGAGTTGTTGCCGATCATGCCGCCGAGGGTGCAGCGGCTGTGCGTGGACGGATCGGGTCCGAAGCGCAGGCCGTGCGGGGCGGCGGCGCGCTGGAGGCTGTCGAGGACCAGGCCGGGCTGGACGACGGCCGTGCGGGTGCCGGGGTCCAGCTCCACCAGGCGGTCCATGTGGCGCGTGAAATCCAGTACGACCCCGGTGCCGGTGGCCTGCCCGGCGATCGACGTGCCCCCGCCGCGGGCGACCACGGGCACGCCGCGCGTCCGGCACACCTCCAGCGCCGCCGCCACGTCCTCGGCGTCCCGGGGGGCGACCACTCCTGCGGGGACGCGCCGGTAGTTGGAGGCGTCCATGGTCATGAGCGCGCGGGCGGTGGCGTCGAAGCGGACCTCACCGCGGAGGCGGGCGCGCAGCTCGGCTTCGAGGGCGGAGAGGGCGGAGGGGGCGGAGGGGGGCAAGGGGACGCGGGAGGCTTGGGAGGCCGAGGAGGGTTGAGGGGCTGAGGGGGCCGAGGGGGCTTGGGGGGCCGAGGAGGTCGAGGAGGCTTCGGGCGGCGAGGGGGCTTGGGGAGCCGGGGTGGCCTCGGGAGCCGGGGTGGCTTTGGGAGCCGGGGTGGCTTTGGGTGCTTGGGGGGCCGAGGGGTTCACCCCGTCCGTGCGATCCGTCATGCGTTCAGAATGCATCCGATCACCGACCGTCATCGAAAGTTATCCACAGCCCCACCTTGATCCTCGTACAAGCACACCCGTGATCGTCGTACGACATGACAGTCCGTGCCTTCAAGTTCTTGTCTCATCCGACGGACACGGTTCCGTCCCGTTTCGCCCACCCGATACCCTCCGAGTCGTGGCCGACATCCAGATTCCCGCTGACATCAAGCCCGCCGACGGACGTTTCGGCGCGGGCCCCTCCAAGGTGCGGACCGAGGCGCTCGACGCGCTCGCCGCCACCGGAAGCTCCCTGCTCGGTACCTCCCACCGCCAGGCGCCCGTCAAGAACCTGGTCGGTAAGGTCCGCGAGGGGATCTCCGAGCTGTTCTCCCTCCCCGAGGGCTACGAGGTCGTCCTCGGCAACGGCGGCTCCACCGCCTTCTGGGACATCGCCACCCACGGACTGATCGAGAACAAGTCCCAGCACCTCAGCTTCGGCGAGTTCTCCTCCAAGTTCGCCAAGGCCGCCAAGCTGGCGCCGTGGCTGGCCGAGCCGACGGTCATCGCGACCGACCCGGGCACCCACCCGGAGGCGCGGGCCGAGGCGGGCGTCGACGTGTACGCCTTCACCCACAACGAGACGTCCACCGGTGTCGCCATGCCCATCCAGCGGGTGGCCGGCGCCGACGAGGGTTCCCTCGTCGTGGTGGACGCGACCTCCGGCGCGGGCGGCCTGCCGGTCGACATCGCCGAGACCGACGTCTACTACTTCGCCCCGCAGAAGTCCTTCGCCTCCGACGGCGGCCTGTGGATCGGCGTCTTCTCCCCCGCCGCCATCGAGCGCGCGGAGCGGATCCACGCGTCCGGCCGGCACATCCCGGAGTTCTTCTCGCTGCCCACGGCGATCGACAACTCCCGCAAGAACCAGACGTACAACACCCCCGCGCTCGCCACGCTCTTCCTGCTCAACCAGCAGCTGGAGTGGCTCAACGGCCAGGGCGGCCTGGACTTCGCGGTCCGCCGCACCGCCACCTCGGCGCGCACGCTGTACAACTGGGCCGAGGACGTCAAGTTCGCCAGCCCCTTCGTCACCGACCCGGCGAAGCGGTCCGCGGTCATCGGCACCATCGACTTCTCCGACGACATCGACGCCGCCGCCATCGCCAAGGTGCTGCGCGCCAACGGCATCGTCGACACCGAGCCCTACCGCAAGCTCGGCCGCAACCAGCTGCGTGTCGCCATGTTCCCGGCGATCGACCCGGCCGACGTCGAGGCGCTGACCAAGTGCGTCGACTACGTCATCGAGAAGCTCTGACCTCTCGGGTACGACAGTGAGGGGCGCCCGGCGATCGTGCCGGGCGCCCTTTGTCGTCGTGCAGGTCGAAGAAGATCTGCCACCCGCCTCCGGCACATCGGGTGAACCCGGCCTCAGTCCCTGATGCTCCGGTGGACGCGGGCGATCACCTGCTGTGCCTCGGCGCCGTAGACGGCCGATTCCGCGAAGGTGTCCCAGACACGGCGGTAGAGGGCAATCGTTTCGGCGTCGTCCAGCCAGAGTTCGGCGTGCCAGTCCTCGACCACGACGAGGCGTTCGTCCATGATCCAGAAGCTGTTGCCAGGAAGCAGTCTCAGTCCGGCACCCAGAGGCACGATCCCCAGGTGGATGGTGTCCATGCCCACTACGCCTAGTAGGCGGTCAAGTTGAGCTGCCAGCACCTCCGGGGGACACACTCGGGAATGCAGTGCGCCCTCCCACATGACCAGGTCCAACCGTTTGCCCGGCTGGTACAGCCACTCCTGCCGTTTCATGCGGGCACGCACCGCCTCCTCCGTGTCCCGTGGAGACCTCTGGAGTTCGGCATGGCCCTCGAAGACGTACCGGGCGTAGTCGGCGGTCTGGAGCAGACCGCAGATGACATGGCTGTCCCATACGTGCAAGGTCCGAGAATTGGCGACGATGTTGTTCCACGTCTCCTGGACGGGGCGATGGCCCGCCGCCAGCTGTCGCCGCCAGGAGCGGATCTGGCTTTCGAATCCCTTGAGGCGGGCGCGTAGTTCATCGAAGACGTCAGGCTGTCCGGTGGCTTCGGCCCAAGCCCGCAGGTCTTCGTCGGTAGGCGTCTGCCGGCCGTTCTCCAGCTTGCTGATCTTCGACTGGCGCCATCCCAGTCGCTGAGCCAGTTCCGTACCGGTGAGCCGACCGAGAGGACCTCCGACCCGAAGTTCCCGAAGCCTGCGCCCCAGTTCCTCACGCGCCCTCTGGTAGTCCGTGCTCACCGGTACCCGCTCTTGTTCTTATGCTTCGCTGTGCATCTCCGCCGTGAACTGCTTCCACGGTACGGCGTGATGCCAAGCAGCATCCCGCACCATGGAGCAGCGCACCACCTCTGCGGGCTCGGTGATCAGATCCACGTGCGTGAGCTGGTCATCGTCATCGAAGCGCAGAAGCGCGATGAGACGACTGTCGAACAGCCAGAAATCTTCGGCGGGAAGGTTCAGCCGGTCCGCGTCGGAACGCCACAGATTGCGGATGTCCTCACCCAGGGTGCTGTTTCGCCTGGCGTTGTCGAGGAGGTAGAGCTGTCCGGTCGTCGGGGGCCGGTCCACGATGCGCACTCGCTCCACCCGCTTGCCCTGCGCAGTCTGGGCGCGGATCGTCTCGCACCACGGGTGGTCCGAGTTCCACTCGATCTCACCTGTCTCCACGAACTGCCGCCAGGTGTCGGTCTCCTCGTCACTCGCGTACCGCCGTCGGGTCTCCAGCCGCCAAGCGGTGTGCTCGAATGTGCTGAACAGGCTGTTGAATTCATCAAGATCGATCGTCCGCACCTGTCGGCCGCTCTCCTTCGGGGTCCAGTCGACCAGCAGATCTCGTGGACCACGATCGCGAGCTCTCCTTCCCTCTCCGCTGTGCCCGTTGACGAAGTCGGCGGCCACAGCATCTCGACTCCTCTGGGTGAATGTCCATGCATCCAGAGTGACCACGTGAGAATAATCGAGAATATGCGCCTCGCGGGCCCGCTTCCCCTCCCTACGGTCTTCCCGGACCAACCACCAGCCCCAACCGGGCCGAACGGGAAGGCACATCCATGCTGAACGGAAGCGACCTCTACGCGCTCGACATCACCTCCGCCTCCTTCGTCCAGGCCTGCGGCGGCCCCTGCACCGAAGGCTGTGTCACCCTCGCCCGCATCGGCGTGGACGCCTGGGCGCTCGGGGACAGCAAGCGGCCCGACATGACCCCGCTGCGGTTCACCACGGAGGAGCTGGGCGTGGCCGGGATCGACCCGGCGCGGTTCGGGCTCGCCGACTGAGCATCTCCGCAGCCCCCTTCGGTCCTGGCGGTACCGCGAGTCCGCCAGGGCCGATCGAGCCCACGAACAGGACCCCCGGTGCACCACCACGGCTACCTGTGGACCGGCCCGAAGGCGCGGTTCGATCAGGAGGCGTTACGGCGGCCTCCGTACCCCGAACCGCCACCCCCCGGCAGTCGGCCCGAGCTGATCGCGCGGTACCGCGAGGTGACCGCCGAGTTCCCGGTCTCGGATCTGCCCCCGCTGGAGACCGCCTACTGGCTGCTCAAGCCGGGCTCGCTCGTACGCGGCACCTGGCACTCGGCGCAGGACGCGGCAGCCTGGACGCGGCGACAACTGGACGCGTTCGCGGGGCGGTTCGCCGGGGAAGCGCGGAGCGGACGGGGAGCGCGGGACGCCCTCGTCGCCTCCGTGGCCGAGCGGCTCGGCGCAGGCGGTGATGTGTCGCTCGGCTTCTACCTCGAACGGCCCGCCTTCCTGTCCCTCTCCCTCGTCACCTGCTCCCCGAACCGCGCGCGGCCCGAACTCCCCTGTCCGCTCGGCGAGCCGGTGTCACCCGTCGCGCCGCCGCAACCGCCCCAGTCCGAACAGCCCCACCACCACGACCACCAGCGCCACCGCCCCCCACTTGACGGTCGGTCCGCCGGTCATCGAGCTGCTCGATGAGCCGTTCCCGGGGGCCGGGGAGGGCTTCGGGCTGTCGGGGGCGTCCTTGGCGATGACCTCGCTGCCGGCGCCCTCGCTGCTGTAGAGGAGTTTTGTGCCGTCGGCCGAGTAGGTGATGCCCTCGCCCTGGCCCTGGAGGGGGACGTCGAGCATTTCGGTGCGTTCGGGGTGGCCGTCGTTCCAGGAGTAGTAGATGCCGCCGATGTAGCCGCGCACGGCGAGGTGGCCGCCGTCGGGAGAGAAGGTGGCGTCCGTGGCCCACAGGTCGATGGGGGCGATCGGCTTGAAGATGTTGGCGCCGGTGGTGGAGAGGGTCGCGGGGCCCTCGTAGAGGTGGCCGCCGTCCTCCTTCTTGTCGATGATGTAGACCCGGCCCGTCTTGGGGTGGACCATCATCGACTCCGCGTTGCGGGGGCCGTTCGAGTACTTCACCACGTACTGGGTGGCCGTGATCGTCTGGTCCTTCAGGACCTTCGGCTCCGGGAGGCGGTAGATCCACACATAGGGCCAGCGGCCGTCGAAGTTGTCGCCGATGTCGCCGACGTAGATCTCGTCGTGCGGCCCGATCGAGATCGCCTCGACGTCGCGCGGGCTGCCCACACCCCGCAGCGTCACCCGGGCCACCGTCTTCCCGGTCGCGCCGTCCACGGCGTAGATGTACGGGCCGTCGCCGCTGTCGTTGTGCGTCCAGTAGATGCCGGGGTGGAGGTGGGACGCGGCCAGGCCACTGGACTCCGTGATCCGCGGGTCCGAGAAGGTGAAGCCCTTGTCCCCGGCGCTCGACGGGCTTCCGGTGTCCTCCGCGGCGGAGGCGGGCAGCGCGCAGGCGCCGGCGAGCAGGACGGCGGCGAGGACGGCGGACGGTCGGCGCATCCCCCAAGCCTGCCATTCCCGCCGGGGGTTCACCTCTCCGGCCGCCACCCGGGCACCCCCACGTGGCGGGCCTCACACCCCACCCGTCGCGGTGATCGTCCATGATGATCGGATGCTCAGGTTCATGCCCGTGGGCGACTCCATGACGATCGGGAGCGCGGGCGAACACACATGGCGTCACCGGCTGTGGCAGCTCCTGCGCGGTACGTACGACCCCGCCGTCACGCTCGTCGGCCCGCGCGAGACGCTGTACGACAAGCAGACCGGCACCGCGACGTCCCTCGCCTACGCCGACCCCGACCCCGACTTTCCCCGCGCCCACCTCGCGGGCTGGGGCGAGGGCTGGCTGCACATGGCCCCGCTGATCGGTGACGCGATACGCACCTGCCGGCCGGACGTCCTGCTCGTCTCCCTCGGCCTCATCGATCTCGGCTTCTACACCAACGCCGAGCAGACCGCCGAGAACGTCCGCGCCTTCGTCGACGCGGCCCGCGCCGCCGACCCGTGCGTCCGCATGGTCCTGCTGCCGGTGATCCCCAATGTCCGCGCCGAGACCGACGCCCCCTTCGCCGGCCAGGTCGCCCTCTTCAACGTCCTCCTCGCCAAGGCGGTCGCCGACCTGGACGAGCCCCGGTCGCCGATCCTGCTGGCGTCGCCGCCGCGGTCGTACGACATCCACGCCGACACGTACGACGGCACCCATCCCAACGCGAGCGGCGAGCAGCGGATCGCGGAGGCGTTCGCGGGGGCGATGCGGGAGGCGTGGGGAATCGGACGGGCGTACGCGGCTAGAACAGTCTGATCAGTTTGGCTGGATTTCGGCGTCACTTCGTCACCGTGCGTATCGTTGTACCGCGCGGCTGCATCATTTCGCCGGCAGCCGGGGAGGAGCGCCACGATGACCGTCCTTGAAGACAGGATCGAGATGGCCGACGCCGACGCCAAAGCCATGAACTTGGACGAGTGGTTCGAGCGCCTTGAGCGGATGCCCGTCCCCGAAGGATTCAGGGTCGAGATCGTCGGGGGCAACGTCTACGTGACGCCGCAGCGGGACACTCACTGGGTAATCATCCGCCGCATCGTGCGGGCGCTGGAGGACAAGTTCGGCATGGATGTCCTGGTGTTCTCGGACGTCCGTATCGACTTCCCCGGCGAGGCCAACGGCTTCTGCCCGGACGTCGCCATGCTCGACGAGGCGGCGAAGAAGGACGACACGGGCCACTGGCGCCACCAGGACGTGAAGTTCATCGCCGAGGTCATCTCGAAGGGCACGGCGGCGAACGACTACGGCCCCAAGAAGACGGCGTACGCCACCGCCGAGGTCCCCGTCTACCTCGTCGCCGACCCCTACCAGGGCAAGTGCCATCTCTACAGCCGACCCAAGGAGGGCGAGTACACCAGCGAACTGACGGTCGTCTTCGGAGCGGATGTCGATCTCACCAACACTCCCCTCGGCCTCACCCTCAAGACCGACGCGTTCCCCCGCGACTGACCCCACCCTTGCCTTGAGCCCACTCCAAGACGTTGGCTTACGACCATGAAGTACACGCAGCTTGGACGCACGGGACTCAAGGTCAGCCGGCTGGTTCTCGGGACGATGAACTTCGGGCCGCAGACGGACGAAGCCGACAGTCACGCGATCATGGACGCGGCGCTGGACGCGGGCATCAACTTCTTCGACACCGCCAATGTGTACGGGTGGGGGGAGAACAAGGGCCGGACCGAGAGCATCATCGGGAACTGGCTCGCCAAGGGCGGTGACCGCCGGGACAAGGTCGTCCTCGCCACCAAGGTCTACGCCAACATGGCCGCCGAGGGCGACGCCTGGCCGAACCACGACAAGCTCTCCGCGCTGAACATCCGGCGCGCGGTGGACGCCAGCCTGAAGCGGCTCCAGACCGATCACATCGACCTCTACCAGTTCCACCACATCGACCGGAACACCCCCTTCGAGGAGATCTGGCAGGCGATCGACACCCTCGTCCAGCAGGGCAAGATCCTCTACGTCGGCTCCTCCAACTTCCCCGGCTACAAGATCGCCCAGGCCAACGAGGCCGCCGCCCGCCGCGGCGGCACCATCGGCCTCGTCAGCGAGCAGTGCCTGTACAACCTCGCCGAGCGCCGCGCCGAGATGGAGGTCATCCCGGCCGCGCAGGAGTACGGCCTCGGGGTCATCCCCTGGTCCCCGCTGCACGGCGGGCTGCTCGGCGGTGTGATCAAGAAGGAGGTGCAGGGCGGACGCCGTGCCTCCGGGCGCGCCGCGGACACCCTCGCCGACCCGGCCGCCCGCGCGCGGATCCAGTCGTACGAGGACCTGCTCGACAAGCACGGCCTGGAGCCCGGCGAGACCGCCCTGGCCTGGCTGCTCACCCGCCCCGGCGTCACCGGTCCGATCGTCGGCCCGCGTACGGCGGAGCAGCTCCGGTCGGCGCTGCGGGCCGTGGAGCTGGAGCTGAGCGAGGAGCTGCTGGCGGACCTGGACAAGATCTTCCCGGGCCCGGGCCCCTCCCCGGAAGCCTTCGCCTGGTAGCTCGGCCCAAGGGGTCATGCGCCCCAAGGGGTCATGCGCCCCGAGGGGGCGCGGGGCTGTGTCCGGCATGCGGCTCCGCCGCGCGGGCGCGATCAGCCGATGACGGCCCGCAGCCGCCACCGGACCCGCGGCCCCGCCCCCTCGGGCGCGCACCGACCGACCGCTACCTGACAGCCGCCGCCACCGCGACGACCACCAACATGAGTACAAGCGCACCGGCCATGATCCGGTTCCGGGTTTTCGGTTCCACGCATCGAGCCTAACCGGACGCCCCGCACACCCAGCGCCCGACCGCCTCGTACCGCGGCCGCTCCCCCGGTACCCCCGAGGCCGGCAGGTCGCTCCGCACCAGCGCCAGCTCGGTCACCCGCCAGCTCCGGCCCGCGAACGCGCGCAGCAGCTCCACGTACGGTCGTACGTCCACCGCCCCCCGGCCGCGCGCCAGCGTGAGGTGGGCCTGGTAGCGGCGGTGCTCCTCCAGCCGCAGCCCCGCCCTGCGGCCCGCCGCCTCCGCCCGGCCCGCCAGCAGGCGCAGCGCGGCCACGTCGCCCGTCGCACCGGTCCACAGGGCACGCCCGTGGCCGAACTGGCCGCCACCGCCGAGGGCCAGCTCGAAGGGGGCGGTGTGCCGGGCGGCGCGGGCCAGACGGGCCGACAGATCGGGTACGACGTCCTCGGCGACCTCGCCGTAGAAGGCGAGGGTGAGGTGCCAGCCGGGGCGGTCCGTCCAGCGCAGCCCGTCGGCGCCCGGCAGCCGCCTCAACCGGTCGGCCTCCGGGGCCAGTTCGGCGGTGATGTCCGGTGGCGGCAGCACGGCGGCGAAGAGTCTCATGCCTTCACGATCCCAGAGGCGTCCCGGCATGATGGCCGCCATGACGATCACGATCCGCGCGGGCAGCCCCGAGGACACTCCCCTGATCCTGGCCATGCTGGACAGCTCCGTGGCGTGGCTGGTGGCCGAGGGGCGCCCCGGGCAGTGGGGCACCGAGCCGTGGTCGGCGAGTCCCCGGGCGGTGGAGGTGGTGCGGGGCTACGCCACCTCGGGCACCCCGTACATCGCCGAGACAGACGGTGTACCGGCCGCCACCCTCACCCTCAGCGACGCGCCCGGCACCTATCTGGAGCCCGCCGGCGAGACCGAGCGGTACATCCATCTGCTGGCCTCGGACCGCCGGTTCAAGGGGCGGGGCGCCGGTGCCGCGCTGCTCGCGCACGCGGCCGAGGTGACCCGGCGGGCCGGGGTGTCGCTGCTGCGGGTGGACTGCTACGCGGGCGACGACGGCAAGCTGGTCGCCTTCTACGAGAAGAACGGCTTCGTCCGGACCGAGACGTTCACCCACGGCCCGGACGCGTGGCCGGGTCAGGTGCTGGCCCAGAGGGTGCGGTAGTCACACCGACCGGTGGTCACACCGACCGGTAGTCGCACCGACCCCGCGAAGCACCGGCACCCTCCCAGGCGGGTGGCGTCACGCCGCCGTGGCCAGTTCCTCCCGCTGCCGCGGCACGAACCGCAGCCGCGGTGTGCCCCGCTCCCAGCCCACCGACAGGCGCAGTCCCCCGACGCGGGCGAGGACCAGGCCGATGACGCCGGCCGCGACCGCGGAGACGACACCGCCGAGGGCGAAGCCGACGCGGGCGCCGTAGGTGTCGGTGATCCAGCCGATGACCGGGGCGCCGAGCGGGGTGCCGCCCATGAACACCATCATGAACAGGGACATCACCCGGCCGCGCATGGCCGGGTCGGTGGCCATCTGCACGGTGGTGTTCGCGGTCACGTTGACCGTGAGACCGAAGATCCCGATCGGCACCATGAGCAGGGCGAACAGCCAGTACGACGGTGCCAGCGAGGCCACGATCTCCAGCGCGCCGAAGGTGAGCGCGGCGAGGATCAGCAGCCGCATCCGGGCCGAGCCGCGGCGGGCGGCCAGCAGGGCGCCGCCGAGGGAGCCGAGGGCCATCAGGGTGTTGAGGAGGCTGTAGCCACCGGCGCCGACATGGAAGACGTTGTCGGCGAAGGCGGACAGCCACACCGGGAAGTTGAAGCCGAAGGTCCCGATGAAGCCGACGAGGACGACGGACCAGATCAGCTCCGGGCGCCCGGCGACGTACTGGAGGCCCTCCCGCAGCTGTCCCTTGCCGCGCGGGGTCCGCTTGACCGGGTGCAGCTCGCGGGCGCGCATCATGAGCAGGCCAGCGATCGGCGCGGCGAAGGACAGGCCGTTGGCGAGGAACGCCCAGCCGGTGCCCACTCCGGTGATCATGAGGCCGGCGACGGCGGGGCCGACGAGGCGCGCGGACTGGAAGTTCGCGGAGTTCAGGCTGACCGCGTTGTGCAGCTGGTCGGGGCCGACCATCTCGGCGACGAAGGACTGCCGGGCGGGGTTGTCGACCACCGTGGCGAGTCCGACGAAGAACGCGGCGAGATAGACGTGCCAGACCTGCACCTGGCCGGTGAGGGTCAGCGCGGCGAGCACGAGACCGCTGAGGGCCATCGCGGACTGGGTGACCAGCAGCGCGGGGCGCTTGGGCAGCCGGTCGACGAGGACACCGCCGTAGAGACCGAACAGGAGCATCGGCAGGAATTGCAGGGCCGTCGTGATGCCGACGGCCGCGGAGGAGCCGGTGAGGCTCAGGACGAGCCAGTCCTGGGCGATGCGCTGCATCCAGGTGCCCGTGTTGGAGACGACCTGGCCGATGAAGAAGAGGCGGTAGTTCCTGACCTTCAGCGAGCTGAACATCGAGGACGTGCGGGCGGGGGTAGTAGGGGCGGTCGGTGCGGGGGCGGAAGGTGTTCCGGATCCCGTACTCAAACGGATTCGCCTCCTCAGGCTGCTGCTTTACAGGTGTGCGAGTTTTTCCAGCACGGGGGCGGCGGCGCGCAGCTTCGCCCACTCGTCCTCGTCGAGGCCGTCGGCGAGGTTCGCCAGGAACGCGTTGCGCTTGCGGCGGCTCTCCTCGAGCATCGCCTCGGCCTGCTCGGTCTGGGTGACGACCTTCTGGCGCCGGTCCTCCGGGTGCGGTTCGAGACGCACCAGTCCCTTGGCTTCGAGCAGCGCGACGATGCGGGTCATCGAGGGCGGCTGGACGTGCTCCTTGCGGGCCAGTTCGCCCGGCGTGGCCGAGCCGCAGCGGAACAGGGTGCCGAGCACCGACATCTCGGTGGGGCTCAGCGACTCGTCCACCCGCTGGTGCTTGAGCCGACGGGACAGCCGCATCACGGCGGAGCGAAGGGAGTTCACGGCGGCAGCATCGTCGCCATGGTTGAGGTCCGGCATGTCCTTAGCGTAACTCATTACTCTAACTAAAGACCACCGGGGCGCGCCGGTCCGCCCGTGATGCCCGCCACGGGGGCCCCGCAAAGCTTCCATCACCCGTATGAGTGAGTGACCGCCGGAAAGTGACGCATCCGCGGGGCGGTGGTGGCGACCCTCGTACCCATGGGGACCACTGTGCTCAGCCTGCGGATAGACGAGGAGCTGCTCGGACGGCTCCGGCAGCACGCGGCGAAAAGAGGAATGAGCGTGCAGGACTATGTGGTCCGCACGCTCATTCGTGACGACTTCGACCAGCGGTTCCGGACCGCCGTCGAGGAGACGGAGAGGTTCTACGGCGTCACCTGAGGACGCCGTGCAACGGTCCGGCTCAGGTCAGGCCCAGGGCCGGCATCAGGTAGTAGAAGGCGAAGACCGCCGAGACGACGTACATCGCCACCGGGATCTCGCGGTAGCGGCCCGCGGCCAGGCGCAGGACGGTGAAGGTGATGAAGCCCATGCCGATGCCGTTGGTGATCGAGTAGGTGAACGGCATCATCAGCATGGTCACGAACGCCGGGATCGCGATCGTGTAGTCGGCCCAGTCGATCTCCTTGATGGAGTGCGACAGGATCAGGAAGCCGACCGCGATCAGCGCCGGGGTGGCCGCCTGGGACGGCACCATCGTGGCGATCGGGGTGAGGAGCAGCGAGAGGGCGAACAGGCCGCCCGTGACGATGTTCGCGAATCCGGTGCGGGCGCCCTCGCCGACACCGGCGGTGGACTCCACGAAGGCGGTGGTGGCCGAGGCGGAGCCGGCGCCGCCGGCCGCGACGGAGAGGCCGTCCACGAACAGCACCCGGTTGATGCCGGGCATGTAGCCCTCGGCGTCGGTCAGCTTGGCCTCGTCGCTGATGCCCATGATCGTGCCCATCGCGTCGAAGAAGCACGACAGCAGGACCGTGAAGACGAAGAGGATGCCGGTCAGCACGCCGACCTTGGAGAAGCCGCCGAACAGGCTGACCTGGCCGACCAGGCCGAAGTCCGGGGTGGAGACCGGGTTGCCGGGCCACTTCGGGACCGTCAGGCCCCAGGAGGGGATCGTGGCGACGGCGTTGATGATCATCGCGAGGACGGTCATGCCCACGATGGAGATCAGGATGGCGCCCGGCACCTTGCGCACCATCAGGGCGAAGGTGAGCAGCGCGCCCAGGATGAAGATCAGCACCGGCCAGCCGGTGAGGTGACCACCGGTGCCCAGCTGGAGCGGGACGGTGGTCTGGGCGGCGTCCGGGATACGGCTGACGAAGCCGGAGTCCACCAGGCCGATCAGCATGATGAACAGACCGATACCGATCGCGATCGCCTTGCGCAGGCCGAACGGCACCGCGTTCATCACGCGCTCCCGCAGACCCGTGGCGACCAGCAGCATGACCACGAAACCGGCCAGGACGACCATGCCCATCGCGTCCGGCCAGGTCATCCGGGGCGCCAGCTGGAGGGCGACGACCGAGTTCACGCCGAGGCCCGCGGCCATGGCGATCGGCACATTGCCGATGACACCCATCAGCAGGGTGCTGAAGGCGGCCGTCAGCGCGGTAGCCGTCACCAGCTGGGCGTTGTCCAGATGGTGCCCGTACATGTCCTTCGCGCTGCCCAGGATGATCGGGTTCAGCACGATGATGTACGCCATCGCGAAGAAGGTGGCGAGACCGCCCCGGACCTCCCGCGCGACGGTGCTGCCGCGCTCGGAGATCTTGAAGTAGCGGTCGAGGGGGCCGCCGGCGAACGCGCCGCCCGGCTTCTCGGGGGTGGGGACCTTGGCAGGAGCCGAGGTGGACATGCGGGACCTCATCACCAGAGGGTTCCCCCGAGCCCTCTTGGAGTTTCCTACGATTAGAAGCGGTCAAAGACAAACGGTTTCAGTATGAAGGTATGACTACTAGATCGCTATCTCCGCGCGTAGAACGTATGCAGTTCTTGTGCGGATCCGGTCGTCATCCGATCGCCTCGTAAGCTGTCCGGCATGGCCAAGTGGATCCCCCAGCACGAGGCGCCCGAGCCCCTTGAGGGGCCCGTGGTCGCCACCATCACCGGCGGCACCATCGTCTGGTTCGTCCTGTTCCTCGTCCAGCTCCCCTTCTACGGCTGGTTCCACGACCACGGCCATCTGTGGTGGCTGTGGACCTGCCTGGCCGGGGGCGGGCTCGGGCTGATCGGCATCTGGTACGTGCGGGGGCGGGACGCGGCGCTCAAGCGGGCGGCGGGGGAGCGGCCTGAAACCACCCCCGTGGAGTAGCCCCGCCGGCGGAAGGCCGGGTGGGCGGGCGCGCAAAGGCCACGTAACGTCGGATACATGAGCCATATAGACGCCGGCGCCGAACTCGATCCGGTGCACCCGGTGGCCCTGCCCACGACCCGGGCGACGGGGCTGACCGGCGCGGAGGTCGCGGAGCGCCGGGCGCGTGGCCAGGTCAACGACGTACCCGTGCGCAGCAGCCGCTCGCTCGGGGAGATCGTCCGGGTGAACGTGTTCACCCGGTTCAACGCGATCATCGGCATCCTGTGGGTGATCACCCTGTTCGTCGCGCCGATCCAGGACAGCCTGTTCGGGTTCGTGATCCTCGCCAACACCGGCATCGGCATCGTCCAGGAGTGGCGGGCCAAGCAGACGCTGGACTCGCTCGCGGTGATCGGGGAGTCCCGGCCCACGGTGCGCCGGGACGGCGAGGCCGTGGAGATCGGCACCGCCGAGATCGTCCTGGACGACCTGATCGAGATCGGGCCGGGCGACAAGATCGTCGTGGACGGGGTGTGCGCGGAGGCCGACGGGCTGGAGATCGACGAGTCGCTGCTCACCGGCGAGGCCGACCCGGTGGTCAAGCGGCCGGGTGATCCGGTGATGTCCGGCAGCTTCGTGGTCGCGGGCGGCGGCGCCTTCGCCGCGACCAAGGTGGGCCGGGAGGCCTACGCCGTCAAACTCGCCGAGGAGGCGTCGCGCTTCACGCTCGTCCACTCCGAGCTGCGCACCGGTATCTCCACGATCCTCAAGTACGTCACCTGGATGATGGTCCCGGCCGCGATCGGCCTGGTCGTCACCCAGCTCGTGGTCAAGAACGACGATCTCAAGGGCGCGGTCGCCCGCACCATCGGCGGCATCGTGCCGATGGTCCCGGAGGGCCTGGTGCTGCTCACCTCGGTGGCCTTCGCGATCGGGGTGATCCGGCTCGGCCGCAAGCAGTGCCTGGTGCAGGAGCTGCCCGCGATCGAGGGCCTCGCCCGCGTGGACACCGTCTGCCTGGACAAGACCGGCACGCTCACCGAGGGCGGCATGGACGTCACCGAGCTGCGCACGCTCGACGGCGCGGAGGAGTCGTACGTGCGCAAGGTGCTCGGCGCGCTCGGCGAGTCCGATCCCCGGCCCAACGCCTCGCTTCAGGCGATCATCGACGCCTACCCGGACAACGAGGAGTGGCGCTGCGTCGAGTCGCTGCCCTTCTCCTCGGCCCGCAAGTACAGCGGGGCCGCGTTCAGCGAGGGCGACGGGGAGACCAGCACCTGGCTGCTGGGCGCCCCGGACGTGCTGCTCGGCGCCGACGACCCGGCGCTCGCGGAGACCGAGCGGCTCAATGAGCAGGGGCTGCGGGTGCTGCTGCTGGCGCGGGCCCGCCGGGACCTGGACGACGCGGCGCCGGCCAAGGGCGCCCGCCCCACCGCCCTGGTCGTCCTCGAACAGCGGCTGCGCCCGGACGCGGCCGACACCCTGGGCTACTTCGCCGAGCAGCGGGTGGCGGCCAAGGTCATCTCCGGGGACAACGCGGTCTCGGTCGGCGCGGTCGCGGCCAAGCTGGGCCTGGACGGAACGGCGACGGACGCGCGGCGGCTGCCCGAGGACACGGCGGAGATGGCCCAGGTGCTGGACGCGGGGACCGTCTTCGGGCGGGTCACCCCGCAGCAGAAGCGGGACATGGTGGGCGCGCTCCAGTCGCGCGGGCACACGGTGGCGATGACCGGCGACGGTGTGAACGACGTGCTCGCCCTCAAGGACGCCGACATCGGCGTGGCGATGGGCTCGGGCTCGGAGGCGACCCGGGCGGTGGCGCAGATCGTGCTGCTGGACAACAGCTTCGCGAGCCTGCCGTCGGTGGTCGGCGAGGGCCGCCGGGTGATCGGCAACATCACGCGGGTGGCGACGCTGTTCCTGGTGAAGACGGTCTACTCGGTGCTGCTCGCGGTGCTGGTGGTCTGCTGGCAGGTGGAGTACCCGTTCCTGCCGCGCCATCTGACCCTGCTGTCCACGCTCACCATCGGCGTCCCGGCCTTCTTCCTGGCGCTGGCGCCCAACAACGAGCGGGCGAGACCGCACTTCGTGCATCAGGTGATGCGGTACTCGATCCCGGGCGGCGTGGTGGCGGGGGTGGCGACCTTCGTGACGTACCTGATCGCCCGGCACTACTACACGGGGCCCGGCCAGCTGGCGGCGGAGACCAGCGCGGCCACGCTGACCCTGTTCCTGATCTCCATGTGGGTGCTGTCGATCGTCGCCCGCCCCTACACCTGGTGGCGGGTGGTGCTGGTGGCCTCGATGGCGGTGGCGTTCCTGCTGGTGCTGGTCGTCCCGGCGCTCCAGGACTTCTTCGCGGTACGTCTGGTGGGGCTCGCCATGCCGTGGACGGCGGTGGCAGTGTCGGTGGTGGCGGCGGCCGCCCTGGAGTTCCTGTGGAAGTGGGTCGACCGCCGCTTCCCCGCCTAGCGGGGCTTACTTCACGTCGACGTAGTCACCCGTGGCGGTGGTCGCCGGGGTGGTCGTGGTGCCCGCGAAGGCGTAGCGGAAGTAGCCGTCGACCGTGGCGGTGGCCGTGGTCTTCAGGTTGCCCGTGGAGTTCGTCCTGACGGTCTTCAGCGTGGTGTAGGTGCTGGAGCCGCTCTTGCGGAACTGGAGCTTGACCGGCTGGTCGGCGTAGCCGTGGTACTTGCCGTCCTCCCAGTCGGCGCGGGCCAGCTTGCCGGAGACCGTGACGGTCTTGCCCTTCTTCACCGGTTCCGGGGCGGCGTCGGTGTTCAGGGTCGCCCAGCGCTGGAGGTTGTAGGAGTTGGTCGGGTCCTTGACGGCCACGCCCACCTTGGTCATGTCGGCCGGCTTGGTGGGGTTCTGGCCGTTGAACGCGACGGCGTAGGCGGCGGCCTTCCAGGCGCCGGCGTCCTCGCTGAGCAGCTCGGTCGGGTCGATGGCCACGGTGGACTTGCAGGAGGCCACCGTCTTGGAGGTGTCCGTGCAGGTCGAGACCGCGCTGTCGAAGTAGAAGATCGAGTCGTCGAAGGAGGTGCCGCGGTACAGCTCGATGGCCGCGACGAAGTCCTTGGCGTGGATGTTGACCTCGGTGCCGTGCGTCAGCGTGAAGGAGACGGGCACCTTGACGACGTTGGTGGTGCCGGCGGCGATGTTCTTGCCGTTGTTCACCTTCACGGCGGAGAAGGTGGCGTTCAGCGGGTAGGGCGTGCCCGAGGCGGCGACGGCGAAGGCCGAGCGGCCCGGGTGCTGGGCGGCGTGGGCGACCTTGCTCGCAAAGTTCCCCGCGGGCACCCGCTCCTGCCCGGCGGCGTGCGCCGCGGGCAGGGCGAGGGCGGAGAGGGCCAGGGCGCCGGAGACGGCGGCCACGGTGGCACGAATACGCATGTGCGGTTCCCCTGCGTACGAAGTAGACGGGGAGTCGGACGACTCCCGAGGATCAGACAGCGCAGGCAGGGGAACGGTTGTACGAGACGTGTGAATTTCGTGAGAGACGTCCGGAGGTCAGTCGAACCAGCGGTCGCGGGCCAGTTCCGCCGTCCGGGACGGGTCCTCCAGCAGGGCGGCGACCTCGAAGCGGCGCGGCCACTGCCGGGCCGCCCAGGCGAGTCCGGCGGCGACGCCCTCCAGGGTGGCCGCGTGCAGCACCCCGTCGTCGGTGAGCCGCCAGTCGATCTCCACGCCGTCCACGACCAGTTCGTCGTGCTCGACGTACGTGTCGGGGGTGCGCGGGCCGAGGAGCAACCGCACCGGCTCCGGTACGTCGTGCTCGGTGCCCTCGGAGTGCACCTCGCCGGTGACGGACTCGCTGAGCCGCCGCACCTGGAACAGCTCGGCCAGCTCGGCGGCGCGGGACGGCCTCACGGGCAGCAGGGGCACGCCGGAGGTGAAGGGCAGCAGGTCCGGGGAGTCCACGACCACGGCGTCGGCGGCGTCCACCACCGTCACCCGTCCGTCGGTGACGGCCCGCAGCTCGTCCGGCAGGGTGACCTGCTCCGGGTCGATGTCGGCCAACGCGCCGTACAGGCCGTGCAGTTGGGCGCCGGTGACCGGGCGGTCGGGGTCGGCGAGCCGGTCCAGGAGTTCGGCGGCGCCGCCGGGCTCGTCCAGCAGGGCGCCGACCGAGGTCCGCACGCCGAGGGCGCGCAGCACCTGTTCGTCCTCGAACCCGGTGGCGTCGGCCTCGTCGTACAGGCCGCGCAGCAGCGCCTCGCCGCCGGCGGCGAGGAGGCCCGCGGGGCGCCGGCCGTCCAGCACCGGGTGCCCGCGCAGCCACCAGGCGGTGTACGGCCGTACGACCTCATGGGTGCCGTCGGGCAGCAGGACGCGCACCGGCTGGGTGAGAGCGTCGCGCAGCGGCGGGCGGGCGAGCAGGGTGAGGGCCTCGGGCCAGTGGTCGTCGTCCACGAGGTCGAGGTCGCGGACGGCGACGAGTTCGGTGGCGACCGGGGGGACGGGGCTGTCCGGGAAGCGGTCGAGGATGTCCTCGCACCACACGTCCACGGCGTCCAGCAGCCCGGCGTCGTCCGGTTCGGCGAAGTCACCCTCACGGGGCTCCAGTTCGTCCGGGTCGAGGACGACGTCGGTGGCGCGGACCAGCGCGAAGGTGGCGAGCACACCGCAGGCGGTCAGCGGCTGTTCGCCCCACCTGTCCGCCAACTCCTGCTCGACAGCCGCAAGTTCGCCCTCGCGGATCACTCGGGCGAAGGCGCTGCCGGGGAACACCAGCTCGCCGGCGGGGGCGAGTTCGCCGTCCTCGTCGGGCAGCGCGAGGGCGCCGAGCCAGGGCTCGTCACCGGGCTCCAGGCCCGCGTCCCGCACCAGGCCGAGGACGGTGTCGGCGAGTTCCTCCGCGTCGGGGGCGTCCTCCTCCCAGCCGAGGGCGCCCCCGTCGTCCAGGGAGGCGGCGACGGCGGCCCGCACCTGGGGGGTGGTGAGCACCGCGCGCGGGGTGGCGGGCAGCGCGCCCAGCTTCTCCAGCAGCGGATGGGCGGCGTCCTCGTGGGCGACCTTCAGGCCGAGCCGGGCGAGCACGTCCGCGTCGATCCGGGGGCCGTCGGGGGTGGGCAGCAGCACCTGGCGGGGACCGATGGTGGTGCGGCCTCCCCCAGAGCCGAAAGCCTGGGTGGTGCCCCCGGCAAGCGGCACGGGCAGCCCCGAGAGCCGCTCCACGTCCACGCCCGCGAGGCTGTCGTAGAGCCGCCACCACCAGCCGGGGTCCTTCTCCAGGCCCGCGAGCCGGTCCACGGCGTCGGCGAGCGGGAGCCGGGCGACACCGAGGGTGCGCAGCTCGGCGCGGCGCTCCAACCCGGCGGGCAGCAGGGTGGGCAGCACCTCGGCGAGCACCCGCACGGTCTCGGCGCCGGCGCCCTCAACGATCTCCGCGTCCCGGGGCCGCAGCGCCTCCGGCAGCTCGTCCTCGCCGCCGTCGCCGGGCAGGGCGGGCGGCAGGAACGCGGTGCGCGGCAGCCGCTCCAGCAGGGCCTGGCGCAGCGCGCCGTCCAGCTCGCCCTTGCCGAGCGGTCCGGGTACGAGGTCGACGGCGGCCTCGGTCACCGGGCGCCACCCGGCGAGCAGTTCGGTGTACACATCGGCCGCGCGCCGCACCAGGAAGTCGGTCAGCGGGCCGGGCGCGGTGTGCCGGCGGGTGGTGTCGAGGGGGAAGGAGGCGATGAGGAGGGCGGGCACGCCGAGGGGTTCGTCGCTGGGGGTGGGGGCGTGCACGACGGGGGACGTGCGGGGGCGCACCGGGCGGCCCTGCTCGTCGGTGGGCACGGCCCAGGTCACCGACCAGTGGGGCCGCAGCCGCTCCTCCACCGGCCGGTCGGCGAGCAGCTCCTGGGCCAGCGGCCCGTGCGCGGAGGCGGTGCGCCAGCGGGTCGCACCCTCCCGTGAGTCCGCTACGACGGTGACGGCGCCCTCGGTGCTTCGGCGCAGGGTGCGGGGCGCCTCGTCGCCGGTCTCGATGACGACCTCCTCCAGGCCCGGGAGGGTGAGGAGGAGCGCGTCGTCCACGGCGTCGAGCAGGCGCTCGGCGAGGTCGGCGGCGGCCGCGTCGCGCAGCGGCAGGATGACGGCGGTGTCGTACGGGTCGGGGGCGGTGCCCTCGGCGGCGAAGGGCAGCCGGAGCAGCGGGACATGGCCCGCGCGGCGGCGCACCTCGTCGCCGAGTCCGGGGCTGTGCCGGGCGGCGTCGGCGGCCAGCTCGCGGGCCTCGGCGAGGGACCAGCGGACGCCGCCGTGCCGGCCGACGAGGGCGGGCTCGTCGGTGACCGAGAGGACGGCGGCGAAGCCGACGCCGAAACGGCCGACGGCGCCGTGGGTGGAGTCGGCGTCGCGCTTGGCGGAGGCGCGCAGCGTGGACAGCGACTCGACGCCGGTCGCGTCCAGGGGGGCGCCGGTGTTGGCCGCGATCAGCACGCCGTCGCGGAGGGTGAGGCGCAGCCGGCCCGGCACATGGGCGCGGGCGGCGGCGTCGGCGGCGTTCTGCGCCAGCTCGATGACCAGGCGGTCCCGGTAGCCGCCCAGGACGAGGTCCTCCTCGGCGTTGGCGTCCTCGCGGAAGCGGGCGGGGCTGGTGGCCCAGGCGTCGATGACACCGCGACGCAGCCGGGCCGTCCCGAAGGGATCGGCACCCTCGGCCGCCGGCCGCACGTACTTGCTGCTCACGTTCACACTCCTCGTCGACGTGAGGAAGAAGGTACAGCGCGGGGCCGACATCCCGACTTCTCGCCCACCCGCCCGTCCGACCCGGTGAGCTGGAGGGCGGGCGAGGAGGCCGGCCCCCGCGGTCGGCTCCGAGGGCCGAGTGGGTCGGTTCCGAGGGGCGGGTGGGCCGGTTCCGGGGGCCGGGTGAGTCGGTTCCGGGGGCCGGGTGAATCGACGCGGGCCGAGGTGTCCCGGGCGCCCGCCGGTTCGACGCTCCGTCAGCCGGGGCCGCCAGCCGCGGGGGCCGGACTTGTGGCGGACGGCCGGGCCGGGCGGTGGAGACGGCCGGGACGCGTCGCGCCCGGTGGTGGCGGAGCCCTCAGCGCAGTACCCGGCGGTACACCTGACGGGAACCGCCCTCCGGCCCGGGATCGGCCGGTTCGGCCGGGGTGAAGTGCAGTCGCTCGTAGAAGACGCGGGCGCCGCTCGTCACCGCGCCGGGGTGGTCGGGGCCGAAGGTGACGACCTCGACGGTGGCCGGGGGGCGGACGAAGCGGTGGATCGCGTCGGCCAGCAGGGCGCGGCCCACGCCCTCGCCCCGGGCCCGTTCCGTGACGACCAGCCAGTGCACCTTGTGCACCGGGGGGTTGCCGCCGAAGAGGAGGGCACCCAGGAGATCCCCGGACGCGCCCTGGACCACCAGCGCCGTGCCGCGGCCGATGCCGTGCCGTACGGCCTCGGTGAAACCGGGGTCGTCCACCATCGGGCCGAACCAGTGCTCCACCTCGGCCGCCAGGGAGAGGAACCCGGGGAGGTCCGCTTCCCGCGCGAGGCGGACCGGGGTCACGAGTGGCCCAGTTCCGCCGTCTCCTCGTCCGTCGTCTCCGGGACCGAGCCGGAGTCGCGGGCGGGGTGCAGCGGGAAGGGCTCGACCCGGGTCTCGTCGATGACCGGCGCGGCCGGCTGCGGGGGCTTGGGCATGACCGCGGCCTCGGAGTGGCCGCCGCAGCCGTAGGCGAGGGAGACCACCCGGCCGTCCGCCGGGGCGAACTCGTTGGCGCACACACCGAACGCCTGGCCCAGCGAACCACCGATGGGTGCGAGGAAACCACAGGTCAGACATGTGGCCGGGGCCGCCTGGGCCATCGGCGTCGTCGGCCCGAACGCCTCTTCCCAGCGGTCGGCCGCGCTGTGCAGGCCGTACCGGGACAGAACGCGCGCTCTGCGCATGCCCAGTTCCTCGGCCACCGAGGCGATGGAGCCGCGCGTGGGCAGCGTCGGCTGGACGGCCGGCGCGCCCGGGCTCACGTCCGCGTCCTCGGCCTCCGCCAGCTCGGCCATCTCCTCGGACACCGCGGAGTCGGCCGGCGGCTGGTCCTCGCCGGTGTAGCCCGGTTCGAGGCGCAGGTCGTCCTGGTCGGTGGGGAGCAGATCGCCGGGCCCGAGGTCGCCGGGCCGCAGCCGCTCGCTCCACGGCACCCACTCCGGCGCGAGCAGCGCGTCGGGGCCGGGGAGCAGCACCACCTCGTCCAGCGTGACGACCTTGGCGCGGGAGGCGCGGGCCACGGTGACGGCCCAGCGCCAGCCCCGGTAGCCCAGTTCCTTGCACTCGAAGAAGTGCGTGACAACACGGTCGCCCTCGGAGACGAGCCCGGAGTGCTCGCCGACCACACCGGGCGCGGCCGCCTCCTCGGCTGCGGCACGGGCGAGGTCGACCGCCTCGGCGCACAGGCGGTCGGGGGTGCGGCTTCGCGTTGTCGCTGCGCTCACAGGTATCGCTTCTCTCCTACGCCGTCTCGTCAAGGCGGCTGCCTTAGGCGGGTTGGCCGACGGAGCGGACCTCAGGACCGCATCGACGTCTGCATCATCCGCGCGCTCGGGCGCACCTCTGCCATCCATTCTGCGTTATGGCTGAGATACGCACGCTACACCGAACAGGATTCATTGCCGCTCGGCGGCATTCTCCCCCACTCCATCCCCTCCTCCCGCCCCCTCGGCGGGCACGGTTCACCGCCATACGTGCCGTATCCGTACTATCCGGCGGCATCTCGGGGCACTATGAACCTCGTGGCAACCGCGGACAGGCATGGGGTTCGGGGGGGCGGTGCGCGCCGGGTGGGCGGTGCCGCCCGGTCCGTCGGGCGTGCCCTGCACCTTCCCGTGACCGGCGCCGCGCGCGGCATCCGCCGGGCCACACACGCGCACGGCGCGGGCGAGTCGGGCCTCGGCAAGCTGATCGAACTGCACGCGGTGAACGGCGCCGGGGACGTCATGATCACCGTGGCGCTCGCCTCCACCGTCTTCTTCTCCGTGCCGACCGACGAGGCGCGCGGGCGGGTCGCGCTGTACCTGGCGATCACCATGGCGCCGTTCACCGTCCTCGCCCCGGTCATCGGCCCGCTCCTGGACCGGCTCCCGCACGGGCGCCGGGCCGCGATGGCGGCGGCCATGCTGGCGCGGGCGCTGCTCGCCCTGCTGATCTCGGGCGCGGTGGCGACCGGGAGCCTGGAGCTGTATCCCGCCGCGCTCGGTGTGCTGGTGGCGTCCAAGGCGTACGGCGTGGTGCGCAGCGCCGTCGTACCGCGGCTGCTGCCGCCGCTGTTCTCGCTGGTGAAGGCCAATTCCCGGGTCACCCTGGCCGGGCTGCTGGCCACCGGGGTGGCCGCGCCGATCGCGGCGGGGCTGCACCGGCTCGGCGATCCCTGGCCGCTCTACGGCGCCTTCGTGATCTTCGTGGCGGGCACGGTGCTGTCCTTCTCGCTGCCGCCCAAGGTGGACTCGGCCCGCGGTGAGTCGGTGGCGCTGCTCGCCGCCGAGGAGAGGCGGCTGCCGAGGACCAAGGTGAAGCGGCCCGGGCTGCGCACGGTCGGGCCCGCCGTGACCCACGCCCTCGGCGCGAACGCGGCTCTGCGCTGTCTGTCCGGTTTCCTGATCTTCTTCCTCGCCTTCCTGCTGCGCGAGCACCCGCTCGGCGGCCGGAGCGCGGTGGTCTCGCTGGGCCTGGTGGGCGTCGCGGCCGGCGCGGGCAACGCGCTGGGCACGGCGGTCGGCGCGTGGCTCAGATCACGGGCGCCGGAGATCATCATCGTGACCGTCGTCGCGGCGGCGCTGGGCATGGCGCTCGTGGCCGCGGCGTTCTTCGGGACGGTCCTGGTGACCTGCCTCGCGGCGGTCGCCGGGTTCGCGCAGGCGCTGGCCAAGCTGGCGCTGGACGCGCTGATCCAGCGGGACGTCCCGGAGCTGGTGCGCAGCTCGGCCTTCGCCCGCTCCGAGACGCTGCTCCAGATGGCGTGGGTGTTCGGCGGCGCGGTCGGCATCGTGATGCCGCTCAACGGCACGGTGGGGCTGCTGGCCGGCGCCGGGTTCGTGGCGGTGGGCTGGCTGAGCACCCTGCGCGGCCTGATCGCCTCCGCGCGGTACGGCGGCCGGCCCCGCGCCCGGGTGGCGTGAGCGGGCGCTCCGGCGTGCCGGGGCGATGCCGTGGCTCCGACGTGAAGAGGAGCTGTCGTCAAGGGGCAGGTGGCGTGACGAACCCGGACACGCCGGGGTTGTCGCGGACACGACTGGCGTAACGAACCGGGCACGCCGCACCCCGCGTGGGCGGACGGCTCCGGGCGACCGATAATCTTTCGACCATGACCACGCTGCCCCGCGGCGAAGCCGCTGAAGTACCCCGCGTCGCGCGGCGCCGCCGCGCCGCCGCCGGCGCCGTTGCCGCCGGACTGCTCGTCCTGTCCGCCTGCGACAAGCCGACGCCCACCGCGACGATCACCGTCGGCAAGGACTCGGTGCACTCCGAGGCGGTCTGCTACAACGACGGCAAGGCGCTCGACGCCAAGGCGCTGGCCGACTGCGCCAAGAAGACCGGCGACGCGAAGGCGATCTCGGTCGGCGAGGACTCCACGATCCGGATCGGTGTCGACCCGAAGATCGCGGACGCCGGCTGGGCCGTGCTGGTCAACGGCCGCCCCTTCACCAGCCTGAGCAAGGAGACGTACCGCACCCTGCCGGGCAACGCGTTCTTCAACGAGCAGTACGGCACCGGCGGCGCCTCCAACACGCTGGTGATCCAGATGGGCTCCAACCCGACCAAGGGCGTGTGGTCCTTCAAGCTGAAGAAGGCCTGATCACGACGTCCGCACGTGTCCTCGTGGCCACCGCCGTCCCCGCCGAACGGGACGCGGTGGCACGGGCGTTCCCCGGGCCCGGGGAAGAGGTACGGCTGCCGGGCGCGGCACTGCTGCGTACGACCGCCGGTGCCGGCCCGTCCGGTACGGCCGCCGGTGCCGGCCCCCGCCGTACCGCCGCCGTGCTCGATCTGCTGGCCGCCGGGGTCGGACCCGCGCGGGCCGCGGCCGCCACCGGTGCCGCGCTCACCGCGGCCGCGCTCTCCGGAACCCCCTACGACCTGGTCGTCTCGGCCGGGATCGGCGGCGGGTTCGCGCCCGGGGCGCCGCTCGGCTCGCTCGTCGTCGCCGACGCGATCACCGTCGCCGATCTGGGCGCCGAGACCGCCGACGGCTTTCTCCCGGTCACCGAGCTGGGGTTCGGGACCGTCACCCATCGCCCGCCGGAATCACTCGTACGGGCCGTGGCCGAGGCCACCGGCGCCCGCACCGGCACGGTCCTGACCGTGTCCACCGTGACCGGCACCGCCGCCCGCGCCGCCGCGCTGAGCGCCCGGCACCCCCGCGCGCTCGCCGAGGGCATGGAGGGCTTCGGGGTCGCCGAGGCCGCCGACGCCCAGGGCGTCCCGGTGCTGGAGGTCCGCGCGATCTCCAACCCGGTCGGCCCGCGCGACCGCGCCGCCTGGCGCATCGGCGACGCCCTCGCCGCCCTCACCGCGGCCTTCGGGAAGTTCGCGCCCGCATTGGAGAGTTGGAGATCCGTATGACCACCGAGCCCTTGCAGATCGCGTACTCGCCCTGCCCCAACGACACCTTCGTCTTCGACGCCCTCGCGCACGGCCGTGTCCCCGGCGCCCCCGCGCTGGACGTGACCTTCGCCGACATCGACATCACCAACGGCATGGCCGAGCGCGGCG
This sequence comes from Streptomyces sp. WP-1, assembly GCF_030450125.1. Lineage (NCBI taxonomy): Bacteria > Bacillati > Actinomycetota > Actinomycetes > Kitasatosporales > Streptomycetaceae > Streptomyces > Streptomyces sp. WP-1. The sequence goes on along the minus strand of NZ_CP123923.1, from coordinate 4,470,390 downwards.
AGTTCGATGTGCTGAAGGTGTCGTACGCCGTCCTGCCGTACGTCCTCGACGAGTACGCGCTGCTGCCCTGCGGCGGCGCGCTGGGCCGGGGCTGCGGGCCGCTGGTGCTCACGCGGGAGGCGGGCGTCGACCTGACGGGCCGTACGGTCGCGGTGCCCAGCGAGAAGTCGACGGCGTACCTGCTGTTCCGGCTGTGGGCGGCCGACACCGTGCCCGGCGGGGTGGGCGAGATCGTGGTCATGCCGTTCCACGAGATCATGCCGGCCGTGCGGGACGGCGAGGTGGACGCGGGCCTGGTGATCCACGAGGCCCGCTTCACCTACCGGAACTACGGGCTGCACAAGCTCGCCGACATGGGCGAGCACTGGGAGCGGACGACCGGGCTGCCGATCCCGCTGGGCGCGATCGTGGCCAAGCGGTCGCTGGGCGCCGGGGCGCTGAAGGGGCTCGCCGAGTCCGTGCGCGCCTCCGTGCGGGCCGCGTGGGACGCGCCCGAGGTCTCCAGGCCGTATGTCATGGCGCACGCCCAGGAGATGGACCCGGCGGTGGCCGACCAGCACATCGGCCTGTACGTCAACGAGTTCACCGCCGACCTCGGCGAGGACGGCTACGCGGCGATCCGCGGGCTGCTCACCCGGGCCGCGGCCGAGGGACTGGTGCCGCCCCTCGGCCCGGACGCGCTCGCCTTCCCCTGACGGGGGCCGGGCGAGCGGGTGCGGTCAGACGTCCAGCTGGTCGGCGACCGCGCGGAGCAGACCGGCGATCTTCTTGCCGGAGGCCTTCTCGGGGTAGCGGCCCTTCTCCAGCATCGGGGTGATGTTCTCCAGGAGGGTCGTCAGGTCCTGCACGATCGAGGCCAGCTCGTCGGGCTTCTTGCGCTGGGCGGCGGCCACGGACGGCGTCGGGTCGAGCACGACCACCGAGAGCGCCTGGTCGCCGCGCTGGCCGGCGACCACGCCGAACTCCACGCGCTGTCCCGGCTTGAGCACATCGACTCCGGCGGGGAGAACCGAGGAATGGACGAAGACGTCACCGCCGTCGTCGCGGGAGAGAAAGCCGAAGCCCTTCTCGCTGTTGAACCACTTGACCTTGCCGGTAGGCACGTCTGTCCTCGTCCTCGTACTCGTCGGGAAAACTGCTCGGAAACGGCTCTTGATAGCACTGCAGCGGGTCGCCGTGACCCGCTGTCATCAAGGCTAATGGTCTTGGACCCGGTGACAAGACGTCCCCCGGTCGTTCTCTCGCGCAGGAACTACCCTGGTCCGGTGCGTGACAAAACCCAAGCGAATTCCGCCGGGCCCGGCGACGGACTGATCCGTGCCGGCGCCATCGTGTTCTTCGTCGGAGCCCTGGCCACCCTGGTCACGATGGTCCCGCTGTTCCTCGGAACCAAACCGTTTCCGACCTACATGTACGGACTGTGCATGCTCATGGGCGTCGGCTTCCTCGTCGCCGGCGCGGGAGTGCTGCGGTCGGTCGCGGCCGGCCGGCGGCGGGCGAGGAGCGCCGCGGCCTCCCGGTAGCGGCCGGGACCGCGGCCCGTCCCCGGGCCGTCGGACCCGGATCCGTCAGGGGCGGTAATCGGCCAGCCACGCCGGGAAGGCGGACAGATCGTCCAGGACGACGTCCGCCCCGGCCGCGCGCAGCTCGTCCGCGGGGCAGGGTCCGGTCGCCACCGCGACCGACAGCGCGCCCGCCGTACGCGCCCCGCGCACATCACCGGTGTGGTCGCCGACGTACACCCCCGCGCCGTACTCGCGCAGCGCCTGCGCCTTCTGCTCGGCCCACAGGTCGCCCACGACCACGTCCGGCTCGATGCCCAGATGGGACAGGTGCAGCTTCGCGTTCGGCTCGTACTTGGCGGTGACCACCATGGTCCGGCCGCCGGCCGCGCGCACCGCCGCCATGGCCTCGCGGGCGCCCGTCATGGCGGGGGTCGCGGTGATGGCTATAGACGGGTACATCTCCCGGTACAGGTCGGCGATCGCGGGCACCCGCTCGGCCGGGAACCAGTTCACCAGCTCGTCCGCGAGCGGCGGGCCGAGCCGGGTGACCGCCAGATCGGCGTCGATGTACGTCCCCGTACGCTCCGCCAGCGCCACGTAGCACGCCCGGATGCCCGGCCGGGAGTCGATGAGGGTCATGTCGAGGTCGAAGCCGACGGTGAGGGAGGCCATGGGGGACATGGTGCCAGGCGGGTACGACAGCGCACCGGCCCCCATTCGGACTTCGCCTCGCGAGCGTCAGCGTCTGCCCTGCGGACGTCAGCCCTCGCGCCACCGACGTCAGCGTCAGCCTTCGCGCCGCGGGCGTCAGCCTTCGCGCCGCGGGCGTCAGCCTTCGCGCTGTGAGCGTCAGCCTTCGCGCTGTGAGCGTCAGCCTTCGCGCTGTGAGCGTCAGCCTTTGCGCTGTGAGCGCCACGCCACGTAGAGCGCCGAGGCGACGGCCGCGCCCCGCACCACCCAGGGCCAGGTCTGGCCGACGGCATCGTTCATCTGCCCCTGGGCGATCGGGTCGCCCCAGCGGCCGCTCTGCCGTCCCCACAGCCACACCAGCCCCGCCACGACCGCGGTGCCGGGCAGCACCAGCACGGCCCACTTGCTCTCGGACGGGCTCAGCCGCCGGGAGGTGTAGGCCATCGCCCAGCCCGCCAGCAGCGCGAACCAGTTGCCGAGCACCGCCCCGACGACCAGCGCGGCGGCGGCCAGCAGCAGGAACGGGTTGGACCAGCCGGCGGCGGGACCGGGCAGGAGACGGCGGGTGGAGGCGACGGCCTCGGCGTCCGGCACGAGGTCGGGGGCCTTGTCCTGGGCCGGGACGGCGGCCGGGGTACGACGCGGGAACAGCCCGAAGCGCCGGGCGGGGGCGGGAGCAGCGGCCCGTGCCGCCTTCTCCTTCTCCTGCCGCTCCTCCCGCTCCTCCCGCTCGCGCCGCTCCCTCTCGATCTCGTGCGGTGGGCGGCGCAGCAGGTCCGGGATCTCCACCCCGCCGACGAAGCCCGGCACCGGATCGGTGTCCAGGAAGGGGCTGTGCCCGGCGCCGCCGAAGGGACCGCCGGCGGTGCGCCACCAGTCGGGCGCCGGCGCGGCCTCCCACAGTTCGTGCGAGGCGGCGGCCGACGGGTCCCGGGGCACGGACGGCTCGGGCGCGGGCTCGGTGGGCCGCGGCCTGGGGACGACCCGGCGCAGACCCCGCGGCCGCTCGTCGGCCGGCGACGCGCGCTCCGGCTCCCGCTCACGCGGCACGGGCTGCGCCGGTACGGCGGCGGCCGGGCGGCCCGCGCCGTCGGCGGACCCGGCGCCGCCCGCCGCCTCGACCACCTCGTCGGGCGTGCCCAGGCGGTCCAGGATGCGGCGGACCGCGGCGGGACTGTCCACCGTCGCCCTGGCCCGGTCGCGGTCGATCTCGTTGCGCAGTTCCGACACGAGCCGCATGCGCGCGGACGACGGCAGCTGCCGCCGCGACGCGATGTCCCCGACGCGGCTCAGGTACTCGTAGACGACCTTGTCGCTTTCGATGCCCACGGAATCCCTCCGGGGTGACGCCGACTGAAACCCCGTGAGGACCGTAGCGCAGAGCGGGGCCCCGCCCGCCACGGCTGAACGGGGGGAGGTAACCCGCTACCGTTGGCCGGATGAGCCAAGAGGCCAACCCAGCCCCTCGGTCCCTCGCGGAGGCGCTCCGCGCCAGGGACGACGCCTCCCTGGCCGCGCTGCTGCGCAGCCGCCCGGACCTCATCACGCCCGTCCCCACCGATCTGACCCAGCTGGCCACCCGGGCCGGCACCCGGGCCTCGGTGCTGCGGGCCCTGGAACGGCTGGACCGCTTCGCGCTGCAGACCGCCGAGGCGCTGGCCGTGGCCCCGGACCCCGCCTCCGGGACCGTCCTGCTCGGGCTGATGGCCGGGGACGCCGGGGACGAGACGGTGGCCGCCGCGCTCCCCCGCGCCCTCGCCACCCTGCGCGAACAGGCCCTGGTGTGGGGCGACGACGAGCGGCTGCGCCTGGTGCGCACCGCCCGCGAACTGCTCGCGCCGTCCCCGGGGCACCCCTCGCCGACCGGGCTCGGGCCCACCGTGCACGAGGCCGCCTCGGGCATGTCCCCGGGCCGGATCCAGGAGATCGTGACCACGGCGGGGCTGGCCTCGACCCATGACTCGGTGTCGGCGGTGACCGCGCTGACCGCGCTGTTCACCCACCGCAGGAAGATGGCCAAGCTGCTCTCCGGGGCGCCGGAGGGCTCCCTGGAGGTGCTGTCCCGGCTGGTGTGGGGGCCGCCGTACGGGCAGATCACCCCGGAACCGGCCGCCCATCTGCGCTGGCTGCTGGACCGGGGCCTGCTGCTGCCGACGGCTCCCGGCACCGTCGTACTGCCCCGCGAGGTGGCCCTGCATCTGCGCGCGGGCCGCGCCCACCGGGAGCCCGAGCCGCTGCCGCCCGCGGTGGAGCCGGCCGCGACCCACCGTCCACAGGGTGTGGACGCGACGGCGGCCGGCCAGGCGCACACCGCGCTCGCCACCGTCGAGGAGTTGCTGAAGGACTGGGACGAGGGCGGGCCCGCGGTGCTGCGGGCCGGGGGGCTCAGCGTGCGCGACCTCAAGCGGACCGCCGTCGCCCTGGACGTGCCGGAGCCGGTCGCCGCGTTCTGGGTCGAACTGGCTTATGCGGCGGGCCTGTTGGCCTCCGACGGTGAGGCCGACGAGCGGTACGCCGCCACCCCCTTCTACGACGAGTGGCTGGAGCGTCCCCCGGCCGAGCGCTGGGCGCTGCTCGCCGGGGCCTGGCTGACGGCGACCCGGGCGCCGGGCCTGGTCGGCGGGCGGGACGCGAAGGACCGTACCCTCTCCGCGCTCGGCCCCGGCCTGGACCGCTCGGCCGCGCCGGAGGTACGGCACCGGGTCCTGACCCTGCTGTCCGGTCTCCCGGCGGGCACCGCCCCCGCCCCGGAGTCGGTCCTGACCCGCCTGCACTGGGAACGCCCGCCGCGGGGCACCGCGGGCACCCCCCGCCCCGGCAAGGACACCCCCGCCGAGGACCTCCGCACCCGCCTCGCCCGCTGGACCCTGACGGAGGCGGAACTCCTGGGCGTGACGGGGCGCGGCGCGCTGTCCACGCACGGCAGGGCGCTGCTGGGGGTGTCGGGGACGGGTGGTTCGAGTGGTCAGGGCGGCCCGGGTGAGGACGGCGGCCTGACCGGGGTGGCCGGGGTGGCCGGGACGGCCGGGGTGGCAGGCGCGGTCGGCTCGACCGGCGTCGGTGGCGCGGGCGCTGTTGGCAGCGCGGGCGGTGTCGGCGGCCCGACCGGCGTTGGCGGTAGCCGCGGCCCGACCGGCGAGGTCGGCGCGGGCGGCTCGGTCGGTGCGGGTGAACCCGGCGGTCCCGGGGACAAGCTCCCCGTCCACCACCATCGCGCCTCCACCCTCGCAACGGCTCCGGGCACCTCCATGTCCCCCGCTCCCCTCTCCCCCGTCCCCCTCTCCCCCGCCGAGCAGGCCGCCGCCACCGCCACCGCCGCCCGGCTGCTCGACCCGCTCCTGCCCGAGCCCCTCGATCACGTGCTCCTCCAGGCCGATCTGACGGCGGTCGCGCCGGGGCCGTTGGAGCGGCCGCTCGCGGAGATGCTCGGGGTGCTCGCGGACGTGGAGTCGAAGGGCGGTGCGACCGTTTACCGGTTCACGCCGGGGTCGGTGCGCCGGGCCCTGGACGCCGGGCGGACCGCCGCCGATCTGCACGACTTCCTCGCCCGGCACTCGCGCACACCGATCCCGCAGCCGCTCGCCTACCTGATCGACGACGTGGCCCGTAAGCACGGCCATCTGCGGATCGGCGCCGCCTCGGCCTATGTCCGCTGCGACGACGACGCCCTGCTCAGCGAGATCCTCGCCGACAAGCGCGCCACCGCCCTGCGCCTGCGCCGCCTCGCCCCGACCGTGCTGGCCGCCCAGTCCGACCCGGCCGCCCTGCTGGAGGGCCTGCGCGCGATGGGCTTCGCGCCCGCCGCCGAGTCCGCCGAGGGCGATGTGCTGATCACCCGGGCGCACGCCCACCGCACCCCGCCCCGGACCGCGCCCGAGCCGGTGCCCGACGGCCCGCCACCGCCCGACACCACGCTGCTGTCCGCCGCGATCCGCGCGATCCGGGCCGGTGACCTGGCCGCCACGACCCCCCGCAAGAGCACCGGCACCGACCCGGCGGCCGGCGAGCTGCCCCGCACCTCCGCCGCCGAGACCCTGGCCACCGTGCAGGCCGCCGTACTCACCGGCGACTTGCTGTGGATCGGCTACGTCAACGCCGAGGGTGCCGCCAGCCAGCGCGTCATCTCCCCGATCCGCGTGGAGGGCGGCTTCGTGACGGCCTACGACCACACCGCGGACGAGGTCCGCACCTACCCGCTGCACCGCATCACCGGAGTCGCCGAGCTGGCCGAGGAGTGAGCGGGGACGGTCACGGTGGCCCGCGCCCCGCCGCGACCGTCCCCGGATGGGGCACACTGGACGTTTGGTCCCGGTGAAGGCCGTAGTGGAAAGGGTGTGCCGCGCGTGAACGGTCCACTGATCGTCCAGTCCGACAAGACCCTGCTCCTGGAGGTCGACCACGAGCGGGCCGACGACTGCCGGCGGGCCATCGCGCCGTTCGCCGAGCTGGAGCGGGCGCCCGAGCACATCCACACCTACCGGGTGACGCCGCTCGGGCTGTGGAACGCGCGGGCCGCGGGGCATGACGCGGAGCAGGTCGTGGACGCGCTGGTGGAGTTCAGCCGGTACCCGGTGCCGCACGCGCTGCTCGTGGACATCGCCGAGACGATGGACCGCTACGGCCGCCTCACCCTCTCCAAGCACCCCGCGCACGGACTGGTCCTGACGACCACCGACCGGCCGGTGCTGGAGGAGGTCCTGAAGTCCAAGCGGATCGCCCCGCTGGTCGGCGCGCGGATCGACCCGGACACCGTGGTGGTGCACCCCTCCGAGCGCGGGCAGATCAAGCAGACGCTGCTCAAGCTGGGCTGGCCGGCCGAGGACCTCGCGGGCTACGTGGACGGTGAGGCGCACCCCATCGACCTGCGCGAGGACGGCTGGACCCTGCGGCCGTACCAGAGGCAGGCCGTGGAGAACTTCTGGCACGGCGGCAGCGGTGTCGTCGTGCTGCCCTGCGGCGCGGGCAAGACGCTGGTGGGCGCGGCCTCCATGGCGGAGGCGAAGTCGACCACGCTGATCCTCGTGACCAACACGGTCTCCGCCCGGCAGTGGAAGCACGAGCTGGTGAAGCGGACCTCGCTGACCGAGGACGAGATCGGCGAGTACAGCGGTACCCGCAAGGAGATCCGCCCGGTCACCATCGCCACCTACCAGGTGCTGACGACCAAGCGGAAGGGCGTCTATCCGCACCTGGAGCTGTTCGACTCCCGGGACTGGGGACTGATCGTCTACGACGAGGTGCATCTGCTGCCGGCTCCCGTCTTCAAGTTCACCGCCGATCTCCAGGCACGGCGGCGGCTGGGGCTGACCGCCACGCTGGTGCGCGAGGACGGCCGTGAGTCGGATGTGTTCTCCCTGATCGGTCCCAAGCGGTTCGACGCGCCGTGGAAGGAGATCGAGGCGCAGGGCTATATCGCGCCCGCCGACTGCGTCGAGGTCCGGGTGAACCTGACGGAGTCCGAGCGGCTGGCGTACGCGACGGCCGAGACGGAGGAGAAGTACCGCTTCTGTGCCACCACGGACACCAAGCGGAAGGTCACGGAGGCGATCGTCCGCCGGTTCGCCGGCCAGCAGATCCTGGTGATCGGTCAGTACATCGACCAGCTCGACGAGCTGGGCGAGCACTTGAACGCGCCGGTCATCAAGGGCGAGACCTCCAACGCCCAGCGCGAGAAGCTCTTCGACGCCTTCCGTGAGGGCGAGATCAATGTGCTGGTGGTGTCCAAGGTCGCGAACTTCTCCATCGACCTGCCCGAGGCCACGGTCGCCGTCCAGGTGTCCGGCACCTTCGGCTCCCGCCAGGAGGAGGCCCAGCGGCTCGGCCGGGTGCTGCGGCCCAAGGCCGACGGCCACCAGGCCCACTTCTACTCGGTCGTGGCCCGCGACACCATCGACCAGGACTTCGCCGCCCACCGCCAGCGTTTCCTGGCCGAACAGGGCTACGCCTACCGGATCATGGACGCGGACGAGATCCTCGCGGAGGCGGAGGGCCGGGGCCGGTCCGAGACGGAGGGCTGACCGGCGGGCTGACGGGCAGGGCGGGGCGGGTGTGACGGGCGGGCCCGTCACACCCGGCGTATGCCCGCTTCCTCGCCGTACTCGCCGAGGATGACGACGCCGAACGCCGCCTGCGCGAACACCTTCAGCGCGCGCAGGGCGCTGCCCAGGAGGTGGCGCGGGACGCCGTCGACGGCCGTGGCTCCGGTCGGGGGGCGGGAAGCGGAGGAGGAAACGGTTGCTGCGCTCATGCCTCCATGGTGGAACGCCGAACCCCTTCGCGGTATCGGTCCACGGGTCCACTTCCAGGAGCCCCCGCCTCCGCCCGCGGGTGGACCCGACCCCCGCCCGACCCCTACACCCGTCCCCGACATCCGCTCCCGGTCCAACCCCGACATCCGCCCCCTGCATCCGTCCCTTGCTCCCGGCCGTCGGCCGTGCGGAGTAAGGGCCGACTCCGTTCGTATGACCTTGCCGCGATGATCGCCGCAGCCCGGTGTCATCGCCGCCGCCGACGGCCCGCCCCGGCGAACATGCCGGGCATGAGCATCCTCACCCGGCGCCTGCGGGCGCTGTGTTCACGTGTGGGCGGCACCGGTGCCTCCTGGGCCGTCGTGGCGACGACCGTGCCCGCGCTCGCCCTCGGCCTCGGTGCCGTACCCGCCGCCGCGGCCACCCTGCCCGGGGGCCTCGGCCCCTGTGTCCCCGGCAGCTGCCCCGACCCGTTCCCCGGCATCAACAACGGCCCGATCGCCGGCCGGGACGCCGCGATCAACATCTTCGTCGGCCATGACTTCCTGGTGCGCGGCCGGGCCGCCGAGGCCGAGGGCCGGGTGGTCGTCCTGAACGACTTCGACCAGCAGAAGCAGGCGGGCGCCGGCGGCCAGTACAACCTCGGCATCGTCGGCGTCGGCTCGCGCGTGCCCCCGCCGAACGGCTCGGACTTCCTGACCACCGGCGGCGATGTGACCATCGCGAGCGGCCAGCGCCTGGACACCACCGGCGGGCTCGTCGGCGAGCAGGGCACCGTGCGCTACGCGGGCACCGAGAGCGGCCAGGTCACCGGGCGGCTGGTGCACGACCCGGAGGCGGCGCGGCCGTACACCGCCCTGCGGGACGAGCTGACCGCGGCCAGCCGGTGCTACGCCCGCGTCGACGGCGCGCACCGGCGGCCCACCGGCACGGCGGTCAACCAGGGCGGGCAGACGGTGTTCACCGGCGACGGCACCTCCGCGCTCCAGGTCTTCGACGTGGACTTCGACCTGACCGGGCCGAACGGCGCCCAGCAGGGCATCGTCTTCCGCGGCGTCCCGGCCGGGGCCACCGTCCTGGTCAACGTCTACGGCGCGAACCGCACCGTCCGCACCTACAGCGGCGGCATCGACGACAGCACCGACCCGCTCAACGCCTACCGCGACCGCCTGCTGTGGAACTTCCCCGACGCCACGACCGTCGATCTCGCCGGCACCGGGCAGATGCAGGGCAGCTTCCTGATGGGCGACCAGGCGTCCATGACCACGGTCACCCTGCCCGGCATCAACGGCCGCTTCTTCACGACCGGTTCGCTCACCCACACCAGTTCCGCGACCGGGGGCGGCGGCCAGGAGTTCCACGCGTACCCGTTCAACGGCGACCTGCCCGACTGCGCGCCGACCCCGCCGGTGACCGGTGAGGTCCGGGTCCACAAGATCGACGAGGAGACGGGAGCGGCCCTGGCGGGCGCCGAGTTCCAGCTGTGGCGGGAGACCAACGGCGTCCCCGGCCTCCAGACCGGTGGCACCGACCCGGACACGCAGGTCACCGACTGCACCACCGGCGCCGACGGCCGGTGCGCCGTCACGACCGAGGCCGGTACCTACTACTGGCGGGAGACCGGGGCGCCCGCGGGCTACGACCTGCCCGATCCGGACGTCTTCGGCCCGCTCACGCTGAGCGCCGAGAACGCCTCGGCGGGCGTCGAGGCCACCGTCCGCGACACCCGTACGCCGGTGCCGCCGGTGCCCGGGGCCGTCGAGCTGACCAAGACGGACGCGGAGAGCGGTGCCCCGCTGGCCGGGGCCGTCTTCGAGGCCTGGCGGGAGACCAACGGCGTGGACGGCCTCCAGACCACCGGCCCGAACCCGGACACCCGCACCGGCGCCGCCTGCACCACCGACGCCGCCGGCCACTGCGCCTTCGGCGATCTCCCCCTCGGCCTGTACTACCTGCGCGAGACGGCCGTACCGGACGGCTACGTCCTGCCCGCCAACCCGGTCTTCGGCCCCCTCACCGTGACCGAGGCGAGCGGCACCACCCCGGTGCCGGTCACCGTCACCAACAACCGCCGCGAAGAGGGCGGCGAGTACGGCTACGGCTACGGCTACGGCCCGGACGACAAGAAGGGCAAGCACTGAGGCCATAACCACCACCGCCACCGGCCCGTCCGCCCAGCTGTGGGCGGACGGGCCGGTGTGCTGTTCCGGGCGGGCGGGCGCGGCCACGGCCCCGGGAGCAGGGCCCGCGCCGGACAGGGCCCGCGGGCCGCCACGCCCCGCTCCGGCGAATATCCATTGGCGTTCCCCCGACCCCCTCACTAAAATCCCCCCTCTTGCCCGCCTCCCTCCCGGAGAGCTGCCGCCCGGACGGAAACCGGACGGCGACACCCGTCACCGTCGTACCGCCCGCAGCAGGCCCACCGGAGGCACCCCCTTGTCCACGCACGCCCAGGAACAGGCCATCGACCCCGCAGGGGACCCGCTCTCCCGGGAGCGTTCGCACCTCGCCGACTCGCGGGCCGCGCTGCGTGCCATGCGGGAGGACGTGGAGGCGCTGGACATCCGGGACGTCACGGCGAACTGGGTCAACGCGGCGGTACTCGGCCGCCAGATCGACGACCGGATCAAGGCGCTGGCCGACCTCAGCGACACCCCGCTGTTCTTCGGCCGGCTCGACTACCTGCACGCTCCCGGCGAGGACCGGGCCGAGGGGGCGTCGGGCGAGCAGTTCTACATCGGGCGGCGGCATGTGCACGACGCCGACGGCGACCCCATGGTCATCGACTGGCGCGCGCCGGTCTCCCAGCCGTTCTACCGGGCGTCCAAGAAGGACCCGATGGACATCGGGCTGCGCCGCCGCTTCGGCTACACCGGCGGGGACCTGACCGCGTACGAGGACGAGCGGCTGTCCGACCCGGCCGAGGCGGCCACCACCAGCAAGCTGCTCCAGCGGGAGATCGAGCGGCCGCGCGTCGGCCCGATGCGGGACATCGTCGCCACCATCCAGCCGGAGCAGGACGAGATCGTCCGCAGCGGGCTCGGCGGCACCGTCTGCGTCCAGGGCGGCCCCGGCACCGGGAAGACCGCCGTCGGCCTGCACCGGGTGGCGTACCTGCTGTACGCGCACCGCGAGCGCCTGGCCCGCACCGGCACGCTCGTCATCGGCCCGAACAAGTCCTTCCTGCACTACATCGAGCAGGTGCTGCCCGCGCTGGGCGAGCTGTCCGTGCAGCAGGCCACCGTGGACGACCTGGTGGCTCAGGTGGAGGTGCGCGGCACGGACGAGGCCCCCGCCGCGGTGATCAAGGGCGACGCCCGGATGGCCGAGGTGCTGCGCCGGGCCCTGTACTCGTACGTGACCCTCCCGACGGAACCGGTCGTGGTCGTGCGCGGCTCCCGGCGCTGGCGGGTGCCGGCGTACGAACTGGAGGAACTGGTACGGCAGTTGCTCGACCGGGAGATCCGGTACGGCGCCGCCCGCGAGGCCCTGCCGCAGCGGATCGCGCACGCGGTGCTGGTGCAGATGGAGCGGGCCGGGGAGGCCCCGGACGACCGGGTGCAGGACGCGGTGGCGCGCAACAGCGCGGTGAAGGCGGCCGTGAAGGCGATCTGGCCCGTGGTCGACCCGGCGAAACTGGTGCTGCGGCTGCTCACCGAGCCGGAGTTCCTGGCCGAGCACGCGGCCGGGATCCTGGACGAGGACGAGCGGAAGACGATCCTGTGGGCCAGGCCGGTCCGCGGCGTGAAGTCGGCCAAGTGGTCCGCCGCGGACGCGGTGCTGATCGACGAGGCCACCGACCTGATCCAGCGCACCCACTCGCTCGGCCATGTGGTCCTGGACGAGGCGCAGGACCTCTCCCCCATGCAGTACCGGGCGGTGGGCCGCCGCTGCACCACGGGCAGCGCGACCGTCCTCGGCGACCTGGCGCAGGGCACCACGCCCTGGGCGACGCGGAGTTGGGACGAGGCACTGGCCCACCTGGGCAAACAGGAGGGCGTGATCGAGGAATTGACGGCCGGTTTCCGGGTGCCGACCGATGTCATCACGTACGCCTCCCGGCTGCTCCCGCACATCGCGCCGGGCCTGACCCCGGTCGCCTCCGTCCGGGAGAACCCGGGCTTCTTCGAGGTCCGCGCGGTCGAGGGCACGGACGAAATCGTCGCCGCTTGCGAGGAGTTGCTGGGCAACGAGGGCTCGACCGGTCTGATCGCCGCCGACGCCCGGATCCCCGCGCTGGCCGAGGCGCTGACCGCGGCCGGGATCGGCTTCCTCGCACCGGGCGAGGAGACGACCCGCGAGACCCGGCTGACCCTGGTGCCGGCCTCGCTCGCCAAGGGTCTGGAGTACGACTACGTGGTGCTGGACGAGCCGCGGGCGGTGGTCGACGGCGAACCGGACGAGCGGACGGGCCTGCGGCGGCTGTACGTGGCCCTCACCCGTGCCGTTTCCGGCCTCCTGGTGACCCACACGGCGCCCCTGCCCGGACAGCTCGCGGAGTCCGTGCACGTGCTGTGACCTCCTGCCCGTTGGTGCACGGGCCGAGGAGGGCTATCGTCGGAATCCTGGGGCCAGCGCGAGGAGGACGGCCGGTGATGACGCAGGACGAGGCCGTGATCGGCTGTACGGGGAAGGTCCTCATCGGAACACGTGGATCCGCGGGACCCGGCGAGGTGCTGGTCCGGGTCCGGGGTGGCTCCGAGACGTTCCTCGCCTGGTCGGAGGATCCCCTGCCGCCGGGTTCGACGGTCCTCGTGATCGAATCACGGGGATGCCGCGAGGTCGGCGTCATCGAGTGGGCCGATCCATTGGACGCGCTCGGCGGCGACGCCGTCGACGCCTGCTGAGGAGTACGAGAAAATGTTCGGATACCGCGTACCCGCGCCGGACGAGGCGATGTTGATCTCGGGCGGACGACGGGGACTGGGGGGCGCGCCGTTCCGAGTGGTGACGGGCCACGGCAAGTTCGTGGTGCCGTTCTTCCGCAAGACCCGCTTCCTCTCGCTCGCGATGTGCGAGTCGGAGGTCACCGAGACCTGTGTGACCAAGCAGGGCATCGCCCTGCATGTGCGCGCCGTCATCGCCTTCAAGGTCGGCAATGACGCCGAGAGCATCATCAACGCCGGTCAGCGCTTCCTGTCCGACCAGGACCAGATGTCGGTGCTGACCGGCCGGATCTTCGCCGGTCATCTGCGCGCCATCATCGGCTCGATGACGGTCGAGGAGATCGTCACCGAGCGGCAGAAGCTGGCCGCCGAGGTGCTGGACACCTCCAAGACGGAGATGGCCAAGATCGGCCTGATCGTGGACTCGCTCCAGATCCAGTCGATCGACGACGGGGACACCGGTTACATCGACGCGATGTCCGCCCCGCACAAGGCGGCCATCCAGCGCCAGGCGCAGATCGCCCAGGCGCAGGCCACGCAGGCCGCGGTGGAGGCGGAGCAGGAGGCGGCCCGCCGGCAGGCGGAGTACGCCCGGAAGACCGCCGTCGTCAAGGCCGAGTACTCGGCCGAGGTGGACCGGGCGCAGGCCCAGGCGGCGCAGGCCGGTCCGCTGGCGCAGGCGCACGCCCAGCAGGAAGTGCTGGACGCGCAGACGGAGTTGGCCGAGCGGCAGGCCCTGCTGCGGCAGAAGCAGCTGGTGTCCGAGGTCGTCAAGCCCGCGGAGGCGGAGGCCGAGCGGGTCAGGATCCTCGCGGCGGCCGAGGCCCAGCGGATGAAGATCCAGGCGGAGGCGGCGGCGTCGTACGACCGGGTCGCGCTGGACCGGATGCTGATCGACCAGCTGCCGCAGATCGTGAAGGAGGCGGCCGGCGGTCTGGCGGGCGCCAACGTCAACGTCCTGAACGGCGCGGACGGCCTCGGCGAGATCGCGGCCGGCCTGGTCTCCCAGGGTCTGACCATCCTGGACTCGGTCCGCCAGAACCTCGGCGGCCAGGACTCCGACGGCGACCGCTCCGAGCAGCAGTCCCGGGACAACAGGCTGCTCCAGCTCAGCGCCCGCCGCGAGAAGAAGTCGGACGACGGCCCGGTGGACGTCGACTAGCGACCACCCGGCAACCGCCCACGACCGCCCCGCCCCCGCACCGAGAGATCGGCCGGGGGCGGGGCGGTTCGCGTTTCCCGCGCGCGTCGACGGCTCGTACGGCGGCGTGGGTGGTGGTCCGTGTCGTACGACGGCTCGCGCGGTCCGGTTCGTACGACGGCCCGGCGATCCGTCTCGTACGACGTCTCAGGCGTCGTCTCCCGGTGATCCTGCGTCGCGTCCCGGCGTCCCGGCGTCGTCCCCCGGCGCCCCGGCGTCGTCCCCCGGCGCCCCGGCGCGCGCCCTGCGCCGGGCGAGGACGGCGAGGAGGTTGTCGACCAGGCGTTCCGCGTCGGCGTCGGCGCGCAGCGGGTTGTCCAGCAGGGCGTGGGTGTAGGCGGGGGCGAGGATCAGCTCCAGCACGTCCTGGACGTCCAGTTCGCTCGTCCCGGCGGCGCTGAGCATCGCCTCGATCTGGCGCGCGCGGGGTTCGGCGAACTGGTTCAGGCCGTCCGCGTCGAGCACCCCCGAGCGCGTCGCGGCGGCGAACGCCCTGGCCAGCAGCAGGTTCTTGTCCCCGCGCAGGTCCGCGAGGAGCTGCCGGGTGTAGACCAGCGCGTCGGCCTCCAGATCCCCGGTGACGGGGAGCGGCGAGCGCCGGCTCAGCTCCTCGAAGAGGGTGTCGAGGACGAGCCCCTCGGGGGTGCGCCAGCGCCGGTAGATGGTCGCGGGGTGCACCCCGGAGCGCTCGGCCACCTCCGCCACCGTGACCGTGCCGTCCGGGGAGGCGTCGAGCAGCGCCCGGACCGCCGCGTGCACCGCCTCCCGCGTCTTGGCGGATCTGCCTCCCGGACGGATCGTCCCTGCTGCCTGCGTCATACGCCCATGCTACCGCGATTAGCTCGCGTTAGTGGCCGGTTCTCGACCCCCTAACGCGATCGGCTCGCATTAGTGCGCCTTCTTGCCGTACGCTCAAACGCAAGCCATTCGCGTTAGGAAGGTGGGGGCTCATGCCTCGGGTACTTGTGGTGGGTGCGGGGATCGCGGGGGACACCGCCGCGCTCATGCTGGGACGGGCCGGCTGGGAGGTCACCGTCGCGGAGATCGCCCCGGCGCTGCGCGGCGGCGGCCAGGCCGTCGATCTGCGCGGCGACTGCCGTGCGGTGCTCGACCGGCTCGGGCTGCTCGACGAGGTCCTCACCCAGCTGCTGGACCAGCGCGGCGCGGCCTGGGTGGACGGCGAGGGGCGCCACCTGGCGGCGATGCCCGTCGAGGCGTTCGGCGGCAACGGCTACGTCTCCAAGGAGGAGCTGCTCCGCTCGGACCTCGCCCGCGTCCTGCACGACGCGGCCGGCGCGCAGGTCACGCATCTCTTCGGGGAGACCGTGGAGGCGCTGGAGGACGCCCCGAACGGGGTGTCGGTACGGTTCCGCCACGCGCCGCCCGCCGAGTTCGACCTGGTGATCGGCGCGGACGGGGCGCACTCGCGGGTACGGCGGCTGCGCTTCGGGCCGGAGGAGGTGTTCCGCCGCCGACTGGGGCTCGCGCACGCCTGGTTCACCATGGACGAGACCCCGACGACCCCCTCGATCGACGGCTGGTTCCTCACCCACAACGCGCCGGGCAGCCGGTCCGTCGAGGCGCGTCCGGGGCATCCCGGCCAGCAGGAGATCGGGTTCACCTTCGCGGCGACGACGCTGCCGCCGCGGCGCGACCGGGAGGCCCAGTTCGCCCTGCTCGACCAGGTGTTCGCGGACGTCGGCTGGCGCACCCGGGAGTTCCTCGCCGCCGCGCGGCAGGCGCCCGACTTCGCCCTCGACACCTTCGACCAGATCCAGCTGCCGAAGTGGTCCGACGGCCGGGTGGTGCTGCTCGGGGACAGCGCCTGGTGCGCGAGCCCGCTCAGCGGTCTGGGCACCGCCCTGGCGCTGCGCGGCGCGGCGGCGCTGGCCGACGCCATCGAGGCGGCCGACGCCCTGCGGCTGCCGCACCGCCTCTCGGACGCGCTCACCGCGTACGAGAGGGCGATGCGCCCGCGCGTCCGGGACGCGCAGCGGCTGTTCCCGGGGCGGGTGCGGCAGGCGGCGCCCCGTACCGAGCTGGGCATCCACACCGTGGCGTGGCTGATCCGCCAGATCCAGAAGCCCCCGCTGGCGAAGACCTTCACCCGCCTGGCGGCCGGACACGGACAGGGGCAGCCGGCCTGAGGGCGCACCCGAACGGCGGCCCGGAGCGACGAGCCGGGCCCCGGATCGGACGGCCGGGCCGAGCCCACGGATCGGACCCGATCAGGCGACCGGGCCGGGCCCACGGATCGGACGGATCAGGCGACCGGGCCGGACCCACGACCGGACCGATCGGACCACCGGGCCGGACCCACGACCGGACCGATCGGACCACCGGGCCGGACCCACGACCGGACCCACCGATCGAACGGCCGGGCGAGGTCCAGGTCCCAGACCGGGCCCACCGCCCCACCGACCCACCGACCAGACGGCCGGGAGGGACCCCCGGCCCGGCCTACCGGCCTACCGACCCACCGATCGGCCGGTCCGGGCCGCCGTCGGCCCCGGCCGGGGTGCGCTGGGGGAAGAGACGGGGTGCGCCGGGGGAAGAGAACCTAGACGGCCGCGCCGTCCAGCACCCGCCGCCACTCCTTGACGGCGCCTTCCGAGACCGGTCCGTGCCAGCCCTGGGGGCGGGCCGCGCCGCCGATGTGGAAGGCGTCGAGGCCCGCGGCGAGCAGCGGCGGGACATGGTCGAGGCGCAGGCCGCCGCCGACCAGGACGGTCTGGCCGTAGCCCGGTTCACCGCGGCGGCCGTACTCGGCCAGCAGGGTCGGCAGCCCCTCGTCGACACCGGCGGCGGCGCCCGCGGTGAGGTAGGTGTCGAGGCCGGGCAGGTCGGCGAGCTGCTTGCGCAGGGCGTCGCGGTCGGCGGCGCGGTCGATGGCGCGGTGGAAGGTCCACCGGCAGTCCTCCAGCGCACCGGCCACCCGCTCCACGGCGGCCAGGTCCACTCCCCCGTCCGCGTCGAGGAACCCCAGCACGAACTGGTCGGCGCCGGCCGCCCGCATCTCCTCCACCACCCGCAGCAGCCGCGCCATGTCACCGGCCGCGAACCCGTCCGCCAGGCGGAGCATCACGCGCAGGTCGATGTCGACGGCGGCACGGATGCCGGCGACGGTGGCGGCGGACGGGGTGAGCCCGTCGGCGGCCATCTCGGTGACCAGCTCCAGGCGATCCGCGCCTCCGGCCTGGGCGGCGACCGCGTCCTCGATGTCGAGGGCGATCACCTCCAGGACTGCACGCTTGCTCATGGCACCCCATTCGTCGCGGCCAAAGATCCAGTAGAGGTCTAGTCCAATTTAAGAGTACGCGGCCGGACCCGCGCCAGTACGCCACCCGGCATACACACCCGCACACACCGGTACGCCACCCGGGCGCACGGGCCCGCGGGACGCCGGCGCCTCCCCACCCCCGAGCCACCTCATCCACACCGCTACCCCGCCGAGCACCCCCACGCGAGAATGACCCCATGGCCGACCTCGACGCCCTCCGTCTCCGATTCGCCCGTGCCCTGGATGCCGTCCGCGCTCCCGAGGGCGGGCCGGACGCCGTTCCCTACGCGGACAATCTCCTCGGCCGGTGGCAGGAGCCCCAGCGCCGCTACCACACGCCGGCCCACCTCACCGCGGTCCTCGATCACGTCGACCTGCTGGAGACGCACGCGGCCGATCCGGACGTCGTGCGGCTGGCCGCCTGGTTCCACGACGCCGTCTATCTGCCGGAGCGTTCCGAGAACGAGGAGCGTTCGGCGCGGCTGGCCGAGCGGGCGCTGTCCGAGGCCGGGGTGGAGCGGGCGCGGGTCGCGGAGGTGGCCCGGCTCGTGCGGCTGACCGTCACGCACGACCCGGCCGAGGACGACCGCGACGGCCAGGTGCTGTGCGACGCCGACCTGGCGATCCTGGCCGCGCCCCCCTCGGCGTACGCCGCCTACACCGCCGAGGTCCGCGAGGAGTACCACTTCGTGCCCGACGACGCCTTCCGGCAGGGGCGTTCCGATGTGCTGCGCCAACTCCTCGCGCTGCCACGGCTGTTCCACACCCCCTACGGCCGCGAGCACTGGGAGGCCACCGCCCGCTGCAACCTCGCCGCCGAACTGGAAATGCTGTCGCCGTGACGCGGCCCCACACCTAAGGTGCCGCCCATGCGAGCGATGAGCGGGGAACATGTGACCGAGGCCGTGGCCGGGTGCCTGGCCGTGCTGGGCGGAGCGGTCGGCCGGGACTGGCGGGGCGTGCGCGCCGGGCGGGTCGAGTGGGACTGCCACACCACCGCCGTGCATGTCGCGGACGACCTCGTGGCGTACGCCGCCAACCTCGCCGGGCGCGCGCAAGACGCCTACATCCCCTTCGAGCTGCGGCTGGACGAGGGCACCGGCAACGCGGGGCTGCTCCAGGTCCTGGAGACCACCGGCGCGCTGCTCGCCGCCGCCGTGGTCACCGCGCCGCCGGACGTCCGCGCCTTCCATCCCTACCCGTTCCGCGACGCCGACCGCGAGGGCTTCGCCGCGATGGGCGTCGCCGAAGTCCTGCTGCACACCCATGACATGGCCGAGGGTCTCGGCCTCCGCTACGAGCCGCCCGCCGAACTCGCCGACGCCGTGCTGGCCACGATCTTCCCGCACATCCAGCCCGGCCCGGCGCCCTGGCCGACCCTGCTGTGGGCGACCGGCCGCGGCGAGCTGCCCGGCCGGGCCCCGGTCACCGGGTGGCGCTGGTACAACAACCTCGTCCTGCGCAGCGAGCGCCTCACCCTCACCGGCGTCCGCCCGGCCGCCGCCCGCGATCTCGCCCTCGGCGGCGACGGCGGCTTCGACTGGATCGGCGACGGCCCCGAGGAGGGCACCCGGGACGCCGCGCGGATGCTGCTGAAGGCGTACGAATCCGGCGTCCACCGGCCCGAGTTCACCTCCTTCACCCTCGTCCGCGCCGAGGACGGCCGCGCGGTCGGCGCCCTCGGCTTCCACGGCGCCCCGGACGAGGACGGCCGCGTGGAGATCGGCTACAACCTGGTCCGGGACGCCCGCGGCCAGGGCTACGCCACGGAGGCGCTGCGCACGCTGTCCCGGTGGGCGCTGGCCCGCGACGACGTACGGACGCTGTACGCGCGGGCGCAGACGGTCAACGCCGCCTCCCAGCGGGTCCTCGTCCGCGCCGGGTTCGAACCGGCGGGCGCGATCGACGGCCGGCTCCTGGCCTTCGAGCTGCGCGCGTGACCGCGCCCCTCCAACCATCCGGGCCCTACGAAAGCCCGCGCCGCACCAGCCCCTTGGGCCGCCGCAGCCCCGACGCCCGCAGCAGCCGCACCAGTTCACGGCTGCCGACCTCCACCGCGCCCGCCGCCACCGCGT
The DNA here is from genome assembly GCF_030450125.1 of Streptomyces sp. WP-1. NCBI lineage: Bacteria > Bacillati > Actinomycetota > Actinomycetes > Kitasatosporales > Streptomycetaceae > Streptomyces > Streptomyces sp. WP-1. Next base: position 4,450,505 of record NZ_CP123923.1, on the reverse strand, counting down.
CCGCGTACCGGTGCGCCGGAAGGTCGTAGTGATCGCGCTCGAAGGCCCGCCGGGGCACCCCCAACCCGTCGGCGAACACCCGGAGTTCGCCGTACGACACATCGCTGACCAGATGCGACCACAGGCGTCCGTGCCCCGGCCAGGTGGGCGGGTCGATGTACACCGTCACGGGCGCCTCACGAGGACGGGCCCCCGCCGATGGCGGAGCCCAGCAGGCCGACCGCCGCGACCTTGACGCCCGCCCGGTGGCACACCCAGTGCGGGTCGGGGCCCAGCTCCGGTTCCACCTCCAGCGCGTGCGGGTCGCCCGTGCCGCAGACCGGGCACAGCGGCCAGCGGCCGTACCGCTCCAGCAGCGCGTCCTGCACGTCCTGGGCGACCAGACCGGCCACGAAGTGCACGCCGTCCGGCCACTGCTCGACCCACCAGCGCCGCTGCGCCACCGAGTCCTCGACCAGCGAGACCACGTCCGCCTCCGCGACCCGGCCGGCGACGAGATCGGCGAGGACCAGGGCACGGGCCGCGTGCAAGGCCTGTTCAAGGGGACTGAGGGGCTCCATGGAACCCATTGTGCGCACTCTTGACCCGGACACCGAACCGAAAATATCTTTCACAGGTGACCCAGGACGTGAAGGAAAGTTTCGGCAGTCCGGTGGGCTCGCTCGCCGCCAAGGTGCGCACCCTCGCGCCGTCGATGACCCGGTCCATGCAGCGCGTCGCCGAGGCCGTCGCGAGCGACCCGGCCGGCTGCGCCGCCCTCACGGTCACCGGCCTCGCCGAGCTGACCGGCACCAGCGAGGCCACCGTCGTACGCACCGCGCGGCTGCTCGGCTACCCCGGCTACCGGGATCTGCGGCTCGCCCTCGCGGGCCTGGCCGCCCAGCAGCAGTCCGGGCGGGCGCCCGCCATCACCACCGACATCGCCGTGGACGACCCGATCGCCGACGTCGTCGCCAAACTGGCGTACGAGGAGCAGCAGACCCTCGCCGACACCGCCGCCGGACTCGACACCGGCCAGCTCGACGCGGCCGTCACCGCGCTGGCCGGCGCCCGCCGCACCGATGTGTACGGCATCGGGGCGTCCGGGCTCGTCGCCCAGGACCTCACCCAGAAGCTGCTGCGCATAGGGCTCATAGCGCACGCGCACAGCGATCCGCATCTCGCCGTGACCAACGCCGTCCAGCTCCGCTCGGGCGACGTGGCGATCGCGATCACCCACTCCGGCTCGACGGGGGACGTCATCGAGCCGCTGCGGGCCGCCTTCGAGCGCGGGGCGACCACCGTGGCCATCACCGGCCGCCCCGACTCACCGGTCACCCAGTACGCCGACCACGTCCTGACCACGTCCACCTCACGGGAGACCGAGCTGCGCCCGGCCGCGATGTCCTCGCGGACGAGCCAACTGCTCGTGGTGGACTGCCTGTTCGTGGGAGTGGCCCAGCGCACCTACGAGACGGCGGCGCCCTCGCTCGCCGCGTCGTACGAGGCGCTGGCGCACCGGCACCGCAGCAACACCAGGTGAGCACCCGCACCGCCGGCGGGTGAGCACCGGCACCGGGGGAACACCGACCGGCACCCGAGACCGAGAGAGCCGCTTGCATGACCGCCCATGACCTGCGCAGCCAGCTGGCCTCGCTGACCACCGAGGCCTTCCGACCCGAACTCGCCGACATCGACCGCCTGCCCACCCTCGACATCGCCCGTCTGATGAACGGCGAGGACGCGGGCGTGCCCGCCGCCGTCGCCGGCCAGCTCCCCCGTATCTCCGCCGCCATCGACGCGGTGGCCGCGCGGATGACCCGGGGCGGGCGCCTGATCTACGCCGGCGCGGGGACCGCGGGGCGCCTCGGCGTCCTGGACGCCTCCGAGTGCCCGCCCACCTTCAACACCGATCCCGCCCAGGTCGTCGGCCTGATCGCGGGCGGCCCGCAGGCGCTGGTCTCCTCCGTGGAGGGCGCGGAGGACTCGGACGAGCTGGCCCGCGCCGACCTCGACGCGCTCAAGCTCACCGCCGAGGACAGCGTGGTCGGCGTCTCCGCCTCGGGCCGCACCCCCTACGCCGTCGGCGCGGTCGAGCACGCCCGCGCGCAGGGCGCCCTGACCATCGGGCTCGCCTGCAACGAGCACAGCGCGCTGGCGGCCGCCGCCGAGCACGGCATCGAGGTCGTCGTGGGACCGGAGCTGATCACCGGCTCCACCCGGCTCAAGGCGGGCACCGCGCAGAAGCTCGTCCTCAACATGCTGTCGACCATCACGATGATCCGGCTCGGCAAGACGTACGGGAACCTGATGGTCGACGTGCGCGCCTCCAACGCCAAGCTGCGGGCGCGCTCGCGCCGGATCGTCGCGCTGGCCACGGGCGCGGCCGACCCGGAGATCGAGCGGGCGCTGACCGAGTCCGGCGGCGAGGTGAAGACCGCGATCCTCGTCCTGCTGGCCGATGTCGACGGCCCCTCGGCCGGCCGCCTTCTGGAGGACTCCGGGGGCCATCTGCGCGCAGCGCTGGCCCGCGCGACCGGCTGACCGCACGCTCGAAGGGTGCACACGGACCCCACCTCCACCGCGACCGCCGTCCTGACCCGCCTCGGCGGCCCCGCCAACGTCACCTCCGTGACCCACTGCATGACCCGGCTGCGGCTCACCCTCGCCGACCCGGACGCGGCGGACGGCACCGGGCTGCGATCGGTGCCGGGGGTGCTGGGAGTGGTGGAGGACGGGGCCGCGTGGCAGATCGTGCTGGGGCCGGGCGTGGTGGACGCGGTGACCGACGAGGTGCGGGCGCGGGTCCAGGGGCGGCCCCCGGCCGGAGCGGCCCTGAAGGAGAACCTGCGCCGCCGTGACGCCACCCCTTTCAAGACGGCCCTGCGCCGCGTGGCCGGCGTCTTCGTCCCCCTCATCCCGGCCCTGATCGGCTGCGGCATCCTCGCCGGCCTCAACGGCGTGCTCCTGAACGCCGGCTGGCTGCCCGGCCTGACCCCCGCGCTCAGCACGGTCGCGTCGGCCTTCATGGCGCTGCTCGCGGTGTTCGTCGGCTACAACACGGCCCAGGAGTTCGGCGGCACCCCCGTGCTGGGCGGGGCGGTGGCGGCGGTGGTCGTGTACCCGGGCGTGGCGAAGGTGACGGTGTTCGGGACGCAGCTCGCCCCCGGCCAGGGCGGGGTCCTCGGCGCACTGGCGGCGGCCTTCCTCGCCACCCGGGTGGAGCGGCTGTGCCGGGGCCGCGTCCCCGAGACCCTGGACGTCCTGCTCACCCCGACGGTGACCGTCCTCGTCCCCGGCCTGATCACGCTCTACGGCCTGATGTACGCGGCCGGCACGGTCGCCACCGCGATCGGCGCCGCCGCGAACTGGCTGCTGGCCACGACGGGCGCGCTGGCCGGACTCCTGCTGGGCGGCCTCTTCCTCCCCCTGGTCATGCTGGGCCTGCACCAGGCCCTGATCCCCATCCACGCCACCCTCATCCAGCAGCAGGGCTACACCGTCCTGCTCCCCCTGCTGTCCATGGCGGGCGCGGGCCAGGTGGGCGCGGCCCTCGCGGTGTACGTCCGGCTGCGCCACGACCGCTCACTGCGTACGACGATCCGCTCGGCCCTGCCCGCCGGGCTGCTCGGTGTCGGCGAGCCGCTGATCTACGGCGTCTCCCTCCCCCTCGGCCGGCCCTTCCTGACCGCCTGCGCGGGCGGCGCGGCGGGCGGCGCCTTCATCGGCGCGTTCGCGATGCTCGGCACGAAGGTCGGCGCGACGGCGATCGGCCCCTCGGGCTGGGCCCTCTTCCCCCTGCTGGCCGGCAACCGGAGCCTCGCGGCCACCGCGGCGATCTACGCGGGCGGCCTCCTCACCGGCTACACGGTCGGCTTCCTGGCCACCTGGCTCACCCTCGCACGGAGCGCGCCACACCAGGGTGTAGCGCCAGAAGAAACCCCGCCGCAGCCGGACCCCGGGCAGCAGCCGACGGGCCTGTCCGGCAATCTCTGAGAAGTCCATGTCCGGCCCCTGGACGGGCGCGGTCATCGCCACGGGCCGTTCCGTGACGGCCCGCCCCCGGTTCTTCACCCAGCCGAACAGCGCGTTGAGCGGCACGGAGAGCACCCCGCGCACGTCCTCGTCCCGGGCGCACCCCACGACGACCAGCGTCCCGCCGGGCGCCAGCTCCGCCCGGAACCGGGCGAGGGTCTCGGCGAAGGGGAGGTGGTGCAGTACGGCGACACAGGTGATGACGTCGTACGGGCCGGGCGGCAGCCCGTCGGGGGCGGCGGCCAGGGTGTACCGGACGTTCGCGGCGGCCCCGCCGTGCTCCCGCGCCCGCTCCAGGATCCCCGGGTCGGAGTCGACCGCCTCCACCCGCTCCGCCCGCCCGGCCAGCAGCCGCGCCAGCTCACCGGCACCGCATCCCACGTCCAGCGCCCGGCCGGACCGCGGGGGCAACTGCCGTAGCAGCCAGGGGTGGTAGTGGGCGTTGTGGTCCCAGGGGTGGGCGTCGTTGAACCGCCGAAGCCCCTCGATCAGCCGCTCCGCAGAAGTCGCCATGGCCCCACCCCAGCACAACCTCCCCGGCCGCCCGGCGGCATCCTGGACACTGGGGGCGAGGACCACGCCAGTAATTCGTCTACCGACCGGAACCCACCACCATGAATCACGCCCAGCTGACCGCCCTCGGCCGAGCGCTCCGGCTGCTCGGGGAGCACGGGGAGGCGTTGGCCGCCGACACTCCGGACGGGCGGCTCCAGGAGATCAGGACGGATCTGCGCAGGGCGCTGGACCTGCTGGAGGAGAGCGTCGGGGCGAACGCGCCGGCCACCCGGTGCGCCGAGCATCCGCACGGACCGGTGGACGAGAGCGCCCCCGACCTGTGCCTGCTGTGCGAGACCCGGCGCCGGGCCGCCCGCCGCTCGGAGTACGGGGGCAGGGCGAACCCGGCCGAGCCGGTGGCCACCGCGCCCTCCCGGTACGGCGTCCGGGCCGACCGCCCGCAGCCCCAGCAGCGCTGGCTGCCGGAGCTGTGGAACGGCCAGGAGTGGCAGCTGTGCGGCACACCCCGGCGGGACCGCCGGGAGGCCGAGGCGTACCTCGCCGCCCAGCGGCGCGGGGCGCGGCCCGCGATGGCGTACCGGCTGGTGCACGAGTTCACCGACTACGAGGTGCTCCGCGTGTGGGGCACCCCCGTACGCGTCGACATCGAGCCGCTGAACGGCAACATCGGCGGGATCTGAGTCCTCAGCTGAGCGTCTTCAGGGCCGCCGCGTCGTACGGCGCCAGCTCCGACACCCGGCCCGCGAGCACCTTCGCCGCCCACTCGGGGTCCTGGAGCAGCGCGCGGCCGACCGCGATCATGTCGAACTCGTCGGCCTCCAGGCGGTCGAGCAGGTCGTCGATGCCCTGCACCGGGGAGCCCTCGCCGACGAACGCGCCGGTGAAGTCGCCGTCGAGGCCGACCGAGCCGACGGTGATGGTCTGCTTGCCGGTGAGCTTCTTCGTCCAGCCCGCGAGGTTGAGGTCGGAGCCGTCGAACTCGGGCTTCCAGTAGCGGCGGGTGGAGGCGTGGAAAACGTCGACGCCGGCCGCGGCGAGCGGGGCCAGGATCGCCTCCAGCTCCTGCGGGGTCTCGGCGAGCCGGGCGTTGTAGTCCTGCTGCTTCCACTGCGAGTAGCGGAAGAGGACGGGGAAGGTGGCCGAGACGCGCTCGCGGACCGCCGCGACGATCTCCGCGGCGAACCTGGTGCGGGCCGCCAGGTCGCCGCCGTAGGCGTCGGTGCGGCGGTTGGTGCCCGCCCACAGGAACTGGTCGAGGAGGTAGCCGTGGGCGCCGTGCAGCTCCACGCCGTCGAAGCCGATGCGCTCGGCGTCCGCGGCCGCCTGGGCGAACGCGGCGATGACGTCGTCGACGTCCTGCTGCGTCATGGCCTTGCCGGTGGGCTCGGCGCCGGCGGTGACCAGGCCGGAGGGGCCCATCGCGGGGGCGGCCGGGAAGGGGGCGTCGCCGTCCTTGCGGACCATGCCGATGTGCCACAGCTGCGGGACGATCGTGCCGCCCGCCGCGTGCACGTCCTCGGCGACCTTCGCCCAGCCCGCGAGCTGCTCCTCGCCGTGGAACCGCGGCACCCGGTCGCTCTGGCCGGCCGAGTCATGGCCGACGTAGGTGCCCTCGGTGACGATCAGGCCGACACCGGCGGCGGCGCGACGGGAGTAGTACGAGCGCACGTCCTCGCCGGGGATGCCGCCCGGGGAGAACATCCGGGTCATCGGCGCCATCACGATCCGGTTGGGGACGGTGAGGCCGTTGAGGGTGATGGGGCGGGAGAGTACCTGGGCCGCGCGGGTGGCGGGCGGCGTGTCGACGGTCACGTGGGGGCTCCTCGGAAAGCTGCTGACCGGGCGGTATGTGAATGCGCATTGTTGTAGCTGCTTAAGTAAGCCGCTGTACAGAGGCAGGCATTCCCGGACCCGGAAGCGGCCGGCTGTGACGCCGGACACGCCCGGACGCGACTGAGGCCCGGGCAAAGCCCGAGGGCGGCACCCCCTGTCCCTGACAGGAAGTGCCGCCCTCGGTAAGGACGTTGATCAACCGGAGGTCGATCAGAAGTCCATGTCACCGCCCGGCATGCCGCCCGGAGCGGCCGCGGCGGCCTTCTCCGGCTTGTCGGCGATGACGGCCTCGGTGGTGAGGAACAGCGCGGCGATGGAGGCGGCGTTCTGCAGCGCGGAACGGGTCACCTTCGCCGGGTCGATGATGCCCTCGGCGACCAGGTCGACGTACTCGCCGGTCGCGGCGTTCAGGCCGTGGCCCGGGGTCAGGTTGCGCACCTTCTCCACCACGACGCCGCCCTCGAGGCCGGCGTTGACGGCGATCTGCTTCAGCGGGGCCTCCAGCGCGATGCGCACGGCGTTGGCGCCGGTCGCCTCGTCACCGTCGAGCTCCAGCTTCTCGAAGACCTGGGAGGCCTGGAGCAGGGCCACGCCGCCACCGGCGACGATGCCCTCCTCGACGGCCGCCTTGGCGTTGCGCACGGCGTCCTCGATGCGGTGCTTGCGCTCCTTGAGCTCCACCTCGGTGGCGGCACCGGCCTTGATGACCGCGACGCCGCCCGCGAGCTTGGCCAGGCGCTCCTGGAGCTTCTCGCGGTCGTAGTCGGAGTCGCTGTTCTCGATCTCGGCGCGAATCTGGTTCACGCGGCCGTTGACCTGCTCGGAGGAGCCGGCACCGTCGACGATGGTGGTCTCGTCCTTGGTGATGACGACCTTGCGGGCGCGGCCCAGGAGGTCCAGGGTCGCGTTCTCCAGCTTGAGGCCGACCTCCTCGGAGATGACCTCGCCGCCCGTGAGGATGGCGATGTCACCGAGCATGGCCTTGCGGCGGTCGCCGAAGCCCGGGGCCTTGACGGCGACGGACTTGAAGGTGCCGCGGATCTTGTTGACGACCAGGGTCGACAGGGCCTCGCCCTCGACGTCCTCGGCGATGATCAGCAGCGGCTTGCCCGACTGCATGACCTTCTCCAGGAGCGGGAGCAGGTCCTTGACGGAGCCGATCTTGGAGTTCGCGATGAGGATGTACGGGTCCTCGAGCGACGCCTCCATGCGCTCCATGTCGGTGGCGAAGTAGGCGGAGATGTAGCCCTTGTCGAAGCGCATGCCCTCGGTGAGCTCAAGCTCCAGACCGAAGGTGTTGCTCTCCTCGACGGTGATGACGCCTTCCTTGCCGACCTTGTCCATCGCCTCGGCGATCAGCTCGCCGATCTGGGTGTCGGCGGCGGAGATGGACGCGGTGGAGGCGATCTGCTCCTTGGTCTCGACGTCCTTCGCCTGCTCCAGCAGGGCGGCGGAGACGGCCTCGACGGCCTTCTCGATACCGCGCTTCAGGGCCATCGGGTTGGCACCGGCGGCGACGTTGCGCAGGCCTTCCTTGACCAGGGCCTGGGCGAGCACGGTCGCGGTGGTCGTACCGTCACCGGCGACGTCGTCCGTCTTCTTGGCGACTTCCTTGACCAGCTCGGCGCCGATCTTCTCGTACGGGTCCTCGAGCTCGATCTCCTTGGCGATGGAGACACCATCGTTGGTGATCGTGGGGGCGCCCCACTTCTTCTCGAGGACGACGTTGCGACCCTTGGGGCCGAGCGTCACCTTGACGGCGTCCGCGAGCTGGTTCATGCCGCGCTCGAGGCCGCGCCGCGCCTCCTCGTCGAACGCGATGATCTTGGCCATGTGAAGTGGTCCCTCCAGGACTGGGGGTGATTCCTTCGGACCGCGCCCGCGCCCGCGACGGACGGTTCGCCGGCCTGTGGTTCCTTGCCCCACGTGGCCTGCGGACCTCACCGACCCGGTCCTTCTTTGTCACTCTCACCTTCAGAGTGCTAACGCCAATGATTAGCACTCGGCATGCCCGAGTGCAAGGTGTGCCCGCGCAGCGGGCTCGTCGAGGGGGTGGCGGTCGGGTGACGGACGGGCGCAAGCGCCTTGGCCTCACCGGGGCCCGCGGGTGGCCGGGGTCAGCCGGAGGCGGACACGCGCGGGCACCCGGCCGCGGGCACGCCGAAGGGCCCGCACCCTGTGCGAGGTGCGGGCCCTTCGGTGGAGAAACGTTCAGACGGCGACGCGAACCATGTCGGCCTGCGGACCCTTCTGGCCCTGCGAGATCTCGAACTCCACTCGCTGGCCCTCCTCCAGGGTGCGGTAGCCGTCCATCTGAATGGCGCTGTAATGGACGAAGACGTCCGCACCACCGTCGACCGCGATGAAGCCGTACCCCTTCTCCGCGTTGAACCACTTGACGGTGCCCTGAGCCATGCCTAACTCCCCTATTACTGGCCCTTGCACAGATCCGCACTTCGCGGACCCGGGTCAGACCTCGCCCCCCAATGCGTCGGGGGCGTGCGCCGGAACGCGTCGACCGCGGCTGAATGTATCTGTCCAACTGCCCTCTGCAACAGGTCAATTGGACGAGAATTCTGGACGGGAACGATCCGGAATGTGGGGAGAATTCGCCCGAATTCAGGGCAAGTCGGGCCCCATAAAAGACGCAAAAGCCGCGGAATACCCGTGTATTTTGGCTGCTTCTTGTCGGGACCGCGGAAGAGAATCGAGGGCTTACCCTCGATCGCCGGAGGGCGCGTTCCCCAACTGTACCGCGCTCAATCACACAGAATTGCCCCCTCCGCTTCTCTCACGGAGAGGGCAATCCGAGGTACCTTCGGTGACCGTCATTACCCGAGGTAATGACCGATCATTCGGTCAGCAGCCGCCGGCCACCGCAGGGATGATGGAGACGCCCGCGCCGTCCGGGGTGGAGGTCTGAAGGCCCTGCTCGAAACGGACGTCGTCGTCGTTGACGTAGACGTTCACGAACCGGCGCAGCTTGCCCTGGTCGTCCAGGACGCGGGCGGCGATGCCGGTGTGGTTCTTCTCCAGGTCCTCGATGACCTCGCCGAGGGTCGTGCCCTCGGCGGCGACCTCGGCCTGTCCGCCGGTGTAGGTGCGCAGGATGGTGGGGATGCGAACGGTCACGCTCATGCGAGGCCAGCCTCTCGGAAGGAGTCCAGGTTCGGGCGGATGGTGGCGGTCAGGCCGGTGCCGGCCACCGCGTCGAGGGTCTTGAGGCCGTCGCCGGTGTTGAGGACGACGGTGGTCTTCGCCGGGTCGAGCGCCCCGCTCTCGATCAGCTTCCTGGTGACGCCGACGGTCACCCCGCCGGCCGTCTCGGCGAAGATGCCCTCGGTGCGGGCCAGCAGCTTGATCGCGGCCACGACCTGCTCGTCCGTCACGTCCTCCACCGCGCCGCCGGTGCGCCGGGCGATGTCCAGGACGTAGGGGCCGTCGGCCGGGTTGCCGATGGCGAGGGACTTGGCGATGGTGTTGGGCTTCTGGGGCCGTACGACGTCGTGGCCCGCCTTGTAGGCCGTCGACACCGGCGAGCAGCCCTCGGCCTGGGCGCCGAAGATCTTGTACGGCCGGTCCTCGACCAGCCCCAGCCCGATCAGCTCCCGGAGCCCCTTGTCGATCTTGGTGAGCTGGGAGCCGGAGGCGATCGGGACCACGATCTGGTCGGGCAGCCGCCAGCCGAGCTGCTCGCAGATCTCGTACGCCAGGGTCTTGGAGCCCTCGGCGTAGTACGGCCGCAGGTTCACGTTGACGAAGCCCCAGCCCTCGCCGGCCGGGTCGCCGATCAGCTCGGAGCAGAAGCGGTTCACATCGTCGTAGTTGCCCTCGATGCCGACCAGCTCACCGCCGTAGACCGCGGCCATGACGACCTTGCCCTGCTCCAGGTCGTGCGGGATGAACACGCAGGAGCGCAGTCCGGCGCGGGCGGCGGCGGCGCCGACGGCGCCGGCCAGGTTGCCGGTGGAGGAGCAGGACAGGGTGGTGAAGCCGAAGGCGCGGGCCGCCTCCAGGGCCTGGGCGACGACCCGGTCCTTGAAGGAGTGGGTCGGGTTGCCGGAGTCGTCCTTGACGTACAGACCGCCGGTGACGCCGAGTTCGCGGGCCAGGTTGTCGGCCTTGACCAGCTTGGTCCAGCCGGGGTTGATGTTCGGCTTGTCCGCGACATCGGCCGGGACCGGCAGCAGCGGGGCGTAGCGCCAGATGTCGGCGGGGCCGTCCTCGATCCGCTTGCGCAGCTCTTCGGTGTCGTAGGCGGAGAAGTCGTAGGCGATCTCCAGCGGGCCGAAGCATTCCTCGCAGGCGAAGACCGGGCCGAGCGGGACGCGGTGGCCGCATTCGCGACAGCTGAGGGCGGCGGCGGGGCCGAGATCGACGGTGGGGGTACCGGAGGTGGCAACTGTCTGCACAGCCATGAGAGGCGAGGCCCTTTCTCCTCATCTTCCTCACGACGCGCTTCGCCGTGAGACGGATTTGGCACCTTCCCTAGCCGGGAGCCTCGCTGTGATGAGAACGAGAACCGACTGGAGGGTTGCCGGGGCTTCATCGGGCCGTGTCCCTCTGCCCCTCTGGATGAGCGGTATTCGATTGTGTCCGCGGTATCGCGGTGTGTCCGCGCGCGACCCCCGACATGCGATGGTCATCGGCGTTGCTCAAGACTGTAACCGAAGGCCTGGAGAGTTGAGATAGTCGTCCGTACCGCGAGACGAGCCGCGAGACGAGCGTGAGGAGCCGGGGACCGTGCTGGAAGAAGTCGAGCGCTGGATGGGCAACCGCTCCTGGTCCGTGCGCGATCGGCCGGCGCACCAGGTCCTGGCGGCGAAGGGGCGCACCGGCCAGACCATCAGCGTGGTGCTGCCCGCGCTCGACGAGGAGGAGACCGTCGGCGAGATCGTCGCGGTGATCCGGCGCGATCTGATGGAGCGGGTGCCGCTCGTCGACGAGGTCCTGGTGATCGACTCCGGCTCCACCGACCGCACCTCCGAGGTCGCCGCCGCGGCGGGCGCGCGGGTGGTGCACCGGGACGCGATCCTGCCCCGGATACCCGCCGTGCCGGGCAAGGGCGAGGTGCTGTGGCGCTCGCTGCTCGTCGCCACCGGGGACATCATCTGCTTCATCGACGCGGACCTGCGGGAGTTCTCCTCCGACTTCGTCCTCGGCATCGTCGGCCCGCTGCTCACCGATCCGGACGTGCAGCTGGTCAAGGCGATGTACGACCGTCCGCTCGCCGGTACGGCGGGGCAGGGCGGCAGGGTCACCGAGCTGATGGCGCGCCCGCTGCTGAACATGCACTGGCCGCAGCTGGCGGGCTTCGTGCAGCCGCTGGGCGGGGAGTACGCGGCCCGGCGCTCGCTGCTCGAACAGCTGCCGTTCCCGGTCGGGTACGGGGTGGAGCTGGGCATGCTGGTGGACGCGCTGCACCTGGTGGGCCTGGACGCGCTGGCCCAGGTGGACGTCGGGGTGCGCAAGCACCGGCACCAGGACGGGCAGGCCCTCGGCCGGATGGCGGCGGCCATCTACCGCACGGCCCAGCTGCGGCTGGCCCGCGGCCATCTCGTGCGCCCCGCGCTCACCCAGTTCGAGCGGGGGGCCTCCGGCTTCGAGCCGCGCACGTACGCGGTGGACACCGAGGAGCGGCCGCCGATGACCGAGATCGCGGAGTACGCCCGGCGCCGGGTGGCGTGAAAGCGCAGGTACGGGCGTGGCCGCCGGGTTCCGGGGCGGTCTGCGGGTTTGAGGGTTTGCGGGTCGGGCTAGGTTGTGGACCATGGCTTCCACGCACGGTGCTGAGGTGCTGGTCGCGTCCAATCGCGGCCCGGTTTCGTACGACATGGCTGAGGACGGCTCACTGCGCGCCAAGCGGGGCGGCGGCGGGCTGGTCTCGGGCCTGTCGGCGATCGGTCCGGAGACGAACGCGGTCTGGGTGTGCGCCGCGCTGGGCGACGGCGACCGGGCGGCCGTGCGCCGCGCCGAGGGCGGTCCGCTGCCCGAGGCGGACACCGGCGGGCAGCGGGTGCGGATGCTGGACATCGACCCGGACGTCTTCGCCGCCGCGTACAACGGGATCGCCAACTCGGTGCTCTGGTTCGTGCACCACATGCTGTACCAGACCCCGCTGGAGCCCGTCTTCGACGCGGAGTTCCGGCGGCAGTGGGCGGCGTACGAGGCGTACAACCAGGCGTTCGCGAAGGCGCTGGCCGAGGAGGCGGGCGACGGGGCGGCGGTGCTGATCCAGGACTACCACCTGGCGCTCGCCCCGCGGATGCTCCGCAAGCTGCGGCCCGATCTGCGCATCGGCCACTTCTCGCACACGCCGTGGGCGCCCGCGGAGTACTTCCGGCTGCTGCCCGACGACATCGCGGCGGAGCTGCTGACCGGGATCCTCGGCGCGGACCGGGCGGCGTTCCTGACCCGGCGCTGGGCGGACGCGTTCACCGCGTGCTGCCACGCGGTGCTGGGGCCCGGGATCCCCGCCGGTACGAGGATCGGGGTGCACGGCCTGGGCGCGGACGCCGACTTCCTGCGCGAGCGCTCCCACCGGCCGGACGTGGACGAGCGGATGGCGGCGCTGCGAGCGGAGATCGGCGAGGGCCGCCGGACGATCGTCCGGGTGGACCGCACCGAGCTGTCCAAGAACATCGTGCGCGGGCTGCTGGCGTACCGGCAGCTGCTGGACGAGCACCCCGAGTGGCGGGAGAAGGTCGTCCACGTCGCCTTCGCGTACCCCTCCCGGCAGGACCTCACCGTGTACCGGGAGTACACGGCGGAGGTGCGGCGGGTCGCCGAGGAGATCAACTCGGCCTACGGGACGCCGGATTGGATCCCGGTGGTGCTGCATGTGAAGGACGACTTCGCCCGTTCCCTCGCCGCGTACCGGCTGGCCGACGTGGCACTGGTCAACCCGATCCGGGACGGCATGAACCTGGTCGCCAAGGAGGTCCCGGTCGTCTCCGACGAGGGCTGTGTGCTGGTGCTCTCGCGGGAGGCGGGGGCGCACGAGGAGATGGGGGAGGACGCGCTCACGGTCAACCCGTACGACATCACGGGCACGGCCGAGACGCTGCACACGGCGCTGACCATGCCGGCCGAGGAGCGGGCCGAGCGCTCGAAGCGGCTGGCCGCGGCGGGCACGGCGCTGCCGCCGGCCCGGTGGTTCCTGGACCAGCTGCACGCCCTGGACGATCAGACCAGCTGAGCCGCCAGCGCGGTGAGGAGTCCGACGACGCCCTCGGGGCCGTCGACCACCAGGTCGGCCCGCTCGGCCAGTTCGGGGACCTCCGTGCTGCCGCTGCACACGAGGAGCCCCGGGGTGCCCTCGGAGCGGAGTTTGTCGACGGCGGCGAAGGCGGGCAGGTCACCGAGGTCGTCACCGGCGTAGAGGACGGACCGGGCGCCGGTCTCGCGGAGGTACTCGCCGAGGGCGACGCCCTTGTCCATGCCGGGCGGGCGCAGTTCGAGGACCATCCGGCCGGGTTCGACGATCAGCCCGTGGCGGGTGGCGAGGTCGGCGAGGGGGGCGCGCAGGGCCTCGTACGCGGCCTGCGGGTCCTGTGCGCGGCGCGTGTGCACGGCGACGGCGCGGCCCTTCTCCTCGATCCAGGTGCCCTGCCAGGCGCCGATCCGGTCCAGCAGGCCCGGCAGTTCGGCGCGGACGGCGGCGACGCCGGGGTGCGGGGCGGGGGCGGTGACGGTGCCGGTGGCGGCGTCCCAGCGTTCGGCGCCGTAGTGGCCGAGGACGGTGAGGTGGTCGAGGCCGGGGACACCGGCGAAGCCGCCGTAGCGGACCGCGACGCCCGCGGGCCGGCCGGTGATCACGGCGACACGGGCGACCTTGGGGGCGAGGACGGTGAGCGCGGCGACGGCGGCGGGGTGGGCGCGGGCCTGCTCGGGGTCGTCCACGATGGGGGCGAGGGTGCCGTCGAAGTCCAGGCCGATCACCGCGGCGGCGGGGTTGTCGAGCAGCGCGGTGAGTCCGTCCCGGCCGGCCGGGGTGGCGGGGGTCGGCAGAGAATCCATGTACCGACACTATCCAGCGGGGGCGGTCGTCACGCCTGTGACTCCTCCGCCTCAGCGCTCCGAGCGCCGCGTCTCCCTGATCCTGCGCAGGCGGTTCACCGTGAGCGGGTCGTGGGAGAGGGCGCGTTCGTCGTCGAGGAGGGCGTTGAGGAGCTGGTAGTAGCGGACCGGGGAGAGGTGGAGGTCCTCACGGATGGCACGTTCCTTCGCGCCGGGCCCGGGGAAGGACCGGCGTTCCAGTGCGAGGATCTCCTGCTCGCGCTCACCCAGTTCCATGGGGAAACCGTAGCGCTCAGTTGGTGCTGGCCGCGCTGTCCGCCGCCGTGGCCGTGGCCTGGAGCCGGGTGAGGACGCTCTCGGGGTTGCCGTCGGGCTCGACGGCCTGGCCGATGTTCTGCTTCACGGCCGCGCTGACCTGCGCCCAGGAGGTCTTGCCCACCGGGTACAGCTCGCTCGTGGGCAGCTGGTCCAGGAAGGGGTGCAGGGCCTTGTCGGGCGCCGCGTCGGACGCGCTCATGGCGTTGGAGGCGGAGGTGGTGACCGGGAGGAGCCCGTAGGTGCGGGAGAAGTCCAGGACGTTCTTCTCGCTGTACACGTAGTTCAGGAAGTCGCCGATCTGGTCGGCGTGGCCGTTCTGCTTGAACGCCATCATCCAGTCGGACACGCCCATCGAGGACCGCGCCCGCCCGGTCCGGCTCGGCGTCGGCACCATGCCGAAGCGCACGCCCTTCGCCTCGGCCTGCTGGATCAGCGTGGGATGCCCGTCGACCATGCCGACCTGCCCGTCGGCGAAGGCCGCGAACGCCTGCGCCCGGTTCAGCTTGCCCGGCGCCACCGGCCCGGTCAGCCCCTTGGCGACCAGGTCGTCCTTGAGCCAGGAGAACGTCTGCACGTTCTGCTCGGAGTCGATGGTGTAGGTGCCGATGTCGTCGGTGTACCCGGTGCCCCCGGAACCGCCGTCGCCGCCGCTGAGCAGCCACTGCATCGTCTCGGCCTGCGCCTCCTCGGGCCCCAGCGGCAGCGCGAAGGGGTACTTCACGCCCTTCGCCTTGAGCGCCTTGGCGTCCGAGGCCAGGTCGTCCCAGCTGGTGGGCGGGGTGGTGATGCCGGCGCTCGCGAAGAGCGTCTTGTTGTAGAAGAGCACCCGCGTGGACGCGGCGAAGGGTATGCCGTACTGCGTATGGCTCCACTGGCCGGCGTCGGACAGCTGGGAGAGGAAGTCCGCCTGGGTGCGGATGGAGAGCAGGTCGGAGGCCGCGTAGAGCTTCCCGGCCGCCGCGTAGTCGGCGTAGGCGCCGATCTGCGCCAGGTCCGGCGCGTGCCCGGCGTCGACCATCTCCTTGACCTTGCGGTCGACGTCGTTCCAGGAGTACACGCTGACCTGCACCTTCACGTGCGGGTGCGTCTTCTCGTACTCCTTGACCAGCGAGTCCCAGTACTTCTGCGAGCTGTTCCCCGCCGAGTCGCCGTAGTCCGCGGCCACGAGTCTGAGGGTCACATCGGAGGAGCCCGTGCTCCCGCAGCCGCCGAGGAACGCGGTCATGCCCATCGCGGACACCGTCGCGATCATTCCTGCCGTACGCCGACGCACCGTCAAAGCCCCAACCCTGCTGTCCGAACGATTAGTGAGATGAATGCCTAAGGTCTACACCACGCGAGTGGACTAGACCTCTCGCGGGTCAGCGGGCCACACTGTCCCCGTGAGACATGTCATCGCCCTGGACGTGGGCGGTACGGGTATGAAGGCCGCCCTCGTCGGGGACGACGGCGCCCTGCTGCACCACGCCCGCCGCGCCACCGGCCGCGAGCGCGGCCCCGACGCGGTGGTCGCGGGCATCCTCGACTTCGCCGCCGAGCTGTACGCGTACGGCGCCGAGCACCACGGCCCGCCGGCCGCCGCCGGCATAGCGGTGCCCGGCATCGTCGACGAGGAGCACGGCACCGCCGTCTACGCCGCCAACCTCGGCTGGAAGGACGTACCGCTGCGCGATCTGCTCGCGAAGCGGCTCGGGGTGCCCGTCGCGCTCGGCCACGACGTGCGCGCCGGCGGGCTCGCCGAGGGCCGGATCGGCGCGGGCCGGGGCGCCGACCGCTTCCTGTTCGTGCCGCTCGGCACCGGCATCGCGGGCGCGATCGGCATCGACGGCCGGGTGGAGTCCGGGGCGCACGGCTTCGCGGGCGAGATCGGCCATGTCGTCGTACGGCCCGGGGGCACGCTCTGCCCCTGCGGGCAGCGCGGCTGTCTGGAGCGGTACGCCTCCGCGTCCGCCGTCAGCGAGGCCTGGGCGGCGGCGGGCGGGGACCCGGACGCGGACGCGGCCGACTGCGCGCGGGCCGTCGCGGCGGGCGACCCCGGTGCCCGGCGGGTCTGGCAGGAGGCGGTGGACGCGCTCGCCGACGGCCTGGTCACCGCGCTCACCCTGCTGGACCCGCGCACGCTGATCATCGGTGGCGGTCTCGCCGAGGCGGGGGAAGTGTTGTTCCAGCCCCTGCGGGACGCCGTCCGGCGCCGGGTCACCTTCCAGAAACTGCCGTCCATCGTCCCCGCCGCCCTCGGCGACACCGCCGGCTGCCTGGGCGCGGGCCTGCTCGCGCGGGATCTGCTGACGACCACTTCTACTCCGGAGGTAGACACCTGATGGCCAGTCCAAGAGGAGCCGCGACGAACCCGCAGGTGCTCACCGGCGCGAACGTCGTCCTCCCCACCGGAACGGTGAAGAACGGCCGGGTCGCCGTGGCCGGCCGGCACATCACCGGCACCGCGCCGGCCGGCGCCCCCGAGCTGGACGTCTCCGGCCACTGGCTGGTCCCCGGCTTCGTCGACCTGCACAACCACGGCGGCGGCGGCGCCTCCTTCTCCGGCACCGCCGAGCAGATCCTCACCGCGATCCGCACCCACCGCGCGCACGGCACCACCACCCTCGTCGCCTCCACCGTCACCGACGAGATGGACCTGCTGGTCCGCCAGGCCGGGCTGCTCAGCGAGCTGGCCGAGCAGGGCGACATCGCGGGCGTCCACTTCGAGGGGCCGTTCATCTCGCCGTGCCGCAAGGGCGCCCATTCCGAGGCGCTGCTGCGCGACCCGGAGCCGGCCGAGGTGCGCAAGCTGATCGACGCGGCGCGCGGGCAGGCGCGGATGCTCACCCTCGCCGCCGAGCTGCCGGGCGGCATCGACTCGGTGCGGCTGCTCGCCGAGCACGGGGTGATCGCGGCGATCGGGCACACGGACGCGACGTACGAGCAGACGGTGGACGCCATCGAGGCGGGTGCCACGGTCGCCACGCACCTCTTCAACGCGATGCCCGCCCTCGGCCACCGCACCCCGGGCCCGGTCGCCGCCCTCCTGGAGGACGAGCGGGTGACGGTCGAGCTGATCAACGACGGCACGCATCTGCACCCGGCCGCCCTGGAGCTGGCGTTCCGTCACGCGGGCGCGGACCGGGTGGCGTTCATCACCGACGCGATGGACGCGGCCGGGACCGGCGACGGCCGCTACATGCTGGGCCCGCTGGAGGTGGAGGTCAGCGAGGGGGTGGCCCGGCTGGTGGAGGGCGGTTCGATCGCGGGCTCCACGCTGACGCTGGACCGCGCGTTCAAGCGGGCGGTGACCGTGGACCGGCTGCCGGTCGAGGACGCGGTGAAGGCCCTGTCCGCCAACCCGGCCCGGCTGCTGGGCCTGTCCGACCGGATCGGCTCCCTGGAGCCCGGCAAGGACGCGGACCTGGTGCTGCTGGACGCGGACTTCGACGTGCGGGGCGTCATGCGGCGCGGCGAGTGGGTGGTCGCTCCCCAACTGGGCTGATACGCCCGGCTTTTCCCTGCGGCGGAGGCCGACCCGCGTCTGGGTCGGCCGCCGTCCCTTTGGCATGATCGGGGCCCCGGAACGTCGGCTTCGAGGGAGGCAGCCCGGGTGATCCTCACGGTCACGCTGAACACCGCTCTCGACATCACCTATCGGGTGGCGTCGCTGCGTCCGCACGCCTCGCACCGGGTCTCGGAGGTCATCGAGCGCCCGGGCGGCAAGGGTGTGAACGTGGCCCGGGTGCTCGCGGCGCTCGGGCACGAGGTGACGGTCACCGGGTTCGCGGGCGGCGGCACGGGCCGGGCGGTGCGGGACGGGCTCGCCGGGACCGGGGGGCTGACGGACGCGCTGGTGCCGGTGGCGGGGGCGACGCGGCGCACGATCGCGGTCGTGGACGAACACTCCGGTGACACGACGCAGTTGAACGAGCCGGGCCCGCAGATCGCGCCCGCGGAGTGGGCCGCGTTCCTGGACCGCTACGCGGGGTTGCTCTCCGGGGCCTCGGCGGTGGCGCTGTGCGGCAGCCTGCCGCCGGGGGTGCCGGTGGGGGCGTACGCGGGCCTGATACGCACGGCGCGTTCCGTCGGCGTACCGGTCCTGCTGGACACCAGCGGCGAGCCGCTGCGCCGCGGGGTGGCGGCCCGCCCCGACATCATCAAACCGAACGCCGACGAACTGGCCGAACTCACCGGCTCCCACGACCCCCTGCGCGCCACCGAGGCCGCCCGCCGCCGCGGCGCCCACACGGTCATCACCTCCCTGGGCCCGAACGGCCTCCTGGCCTCCACCCCGGAGGGCCGCTGGCGCGTGATCCCGCCCGCCCGTGAGCACGGCAACCCCACCGGCGCGGGCGACTCGGCCGTCGCCGGTCTCCTGTCCGGTCTGCTGGACCGGCTCCCCTGGCCGGACCGCCTCACCCGTGCGGTCGCCCTGTCAGCGGCCACCGTGCGGTCCCCCACGGCGGGTGACTTCGACCGCGGGGTCTACGAGAGGCTCCTGGCGCGCTTGTCGGTGACGGCGGCGTGAAAGCTTTGTGGCTCTCATGCGTCTGACCAGCAGTTTGGCCGAGGAGTGCCTTCCCCCGACGTCGGCTGGGTGATTGGATGATCATCCGTTCGCTATATGACCAATAGCGATAGTTGTAGGGGGTAATCCCATATGAGCGTGTTCAAGAAGAGCCTGACGACGGTGGCTGTAACCGGCGCACTGCTGGGCGGTGTCTTCGCCACACCGGCCGCGGCGGCCGATCCCCGTACCTGCCCGCAGGGGAAGGTCTGCGGCTGGTCGGGGACGAACAGGACCGGTACCAGGACCGTCCTCTCCGTGGAGCCCGGCTGCTACCCCTTCACCACGGCCCGGTCCGTCTCGAACCAGACGTCCTACCGCATCGAGTTCTGGCACATCACACCCGGCACCGGCTGCGACCACGGAACCCGGCTCATCACTCTGAAGGCACACACCTACTCGAACAACCCCGGTGGCACCGTCACGGGGATCGGAGTCAACGCGAAGTAGCGGCCCTGAACCTGACGACGGTCCCCGGCACCCCGGGGACCGTTCCGCTGTCCGGGCGCTACTGGACCCACAGCTGGTCGATGAGGGCGTTGCACTGGTTGCCCTGGCCGCAGGCGATCGTCACCGTGTTGGAGCCCCGGTTCAACGTGACGGGGGCCCAGGTGGTCTGCCAGCCCTTCTCGAAGTCGCCCTTCGGCGAGCCGATGAAGTTCTTCATGCCGAGCGGCTGCTGGTTGGACTTGCCGTTGACCGTCACCGTCGCGTTGGCGTCCTCACCGGGAATCGCGTAGCGCACGTACAGGCGGTACGAGCCGGCCTTCTGGACGTCGCCGACGTTCCAGGTGACGGAGGCGCCGACCTGGTTGAGGCCGGCCACGTACCTGCCTCCCGCCCCCTTCGCACCCTTGACGTTCGTGGCCACCGCGGTGCCGCCCGCCAGCTGCACGGAGCTGTCCGCCGCGTCGACCTTCGGCAGCGCACCGCCCGCCGAGCTGCTGCTCGTCGGGGTCGGGTCCGTGGACCGGGAGTGGGTCGGGGTGGTGCCGGCCTGGTTGTCGGACTTGTCGTCGGAGCTGCCGTTGAGCATGGCGACGCCGATGCCGATGACCACCGCGGCGACCACCGCGATCGCGCCGATCAGCAGGCCCTTGGTGTTGGGGCCGCGGCGGCCGGGGCCGGGCGCCGGGGCGTGGGCCGCGGGCGGGGCGCCGCCGGGGAGCGTCTCCGGGGCCTGGTAGTGCGCGTTCGGCTGGCCGTAGGCACCCTGCTGCGGGACGTAGGGCTGCTGCTGGCCGTACTGACGCTCGCCGACCGCGCGCACCCTGCTGACCGAGTTCGGGTAGCCGTAACCACCGGACGGCGGCTGTGCTCCTCTGGCCTGGCCATCCGCGTACAGATAGCCGAACGGGTCGTCTTCCTCGGGCGTGCTCGCGCCGTTGTCGCCGGGCGTCATCCCTTGGTACTCCTCAACAGGTGCGAACGGATACGGTCATGGCTGGAAAGGCGAGCCTACCGGTTCCGCTTAGCCCAAACAGGTGACGCAGACCGCATCAACTCGCTGACCTGGGACTCATCCCGCGCGGCGATGTTGTTTGGGACGAGATCGTTTCTCTACGTACATCCGCTCGTCGGCGGACTTCAGCACCTCGTCGGCCGTCATCCCGCAGTGCGCCCACCCGATGCCGAAGCTCGCCCCCACCCGGACCGCCCGGCCCTCGGCCCGGATCGGCTGGATGATCTCGTTGCGCAGCCGGACCGCCAGGTCCTGGGCGTCCGCGCGGCCGAGCCCGTCGGCGAGGATCACGAACTCGTCGCCGCCGAGCCGGGCCACCGTGTCGCCGTCGCGCACCCCCTGCGACAGCCGCCGGGCGACCTCGATCAGGACGGCGTCGCCCGCGTTGTGCCCGAACCGGTCGTTGATCGACTTGAAGCCGTCCAGGTCGCAGAAGAGCACCGCGAGACCCTTGGTGCCGTCGTCCTGCTCGCCCTCGGGCGCGACGGTGTGCACATGGTGGTCGTAGCCGTCGTACGACTCCACGCCCGGCGCGAAGTCGAAGCCGTGCCCGCTCGGGCCGTCGAAGGCGGGGTGGCCGTAGGCCGCGTCCAGGGACTCCAGGGCGTGCGCCGGGCGGCGGCACAGCCGGGCGGCGAGCCGTGAGCGCAGCTCGGCGGAGTTCGGCAGGCCGGTCAGCGAGTCGTGCGAGGCGCGGTGGGCGAGCTGCAGCTCACGGCGCTTGCGCTCCTCTATGTCCTCGACGTGGGTGAGCAGGAAGCGGGGCCCGTCGGCGGCGTCCGCGACCACGCTGTTGCGCAGCGACACCCACACATAGCTGCCGTCGCGGCGACCGAGGCGCAGCTCGGCGCGCCCGCCCTCCGCCGAGGTGCGCAGCAGGGTGCCGATGTCCTCGGGGTGCACGAGATCGGAGAAGGCGTAGCGGCGCATCGCGGAGGCCGGACGGCCGAGCAGCCGGCACAGGGCGTCGTTGGTGCGCAGGATGCGGCCGTGCTGTTCGCCGCCCATCTCGGCGATGGCCATGCCGGACGGCGCGTACTCGAACGCCTGCCGGAAACTCTCCTCGCTGGCCCGCAGCGCCTGCTGCTCGCGCTCCAGGCGGACCAGGGCGCGCTGCATGTTGGAGCGCAGCCGGGCGTTGCTGATCGCGATGGCGGCCTGGAAGGCGTACATCTGGAGGGCCTCGCGGCCCCAGGCGCCGGGCAGCCGGCCGTTGCGCGGGCGGTCGACGGATATGACGCCGAGCAGCTCACCGCGGGAGCCGCCCGGGGCGCCCGGTGTGTACATGGGGGCGAAGAGGCGGTCGGAGGGGTGCCACTCGTCCTCGAAGCGGGGCGCGGGACCGTCCGTGAACCACTGGGGCACATCGTCGTCGTCCAGCACCCAGCCCTCGGTGTGCGGTATGAAGATGAGGTCGCCCCACCGCTCGCCCATGCCCAGGCGCCGGTCCCAGGCCTCGCGGGAGCCGACCCGGCCGGTGATCAGGGCCTCGGCGGCGGAGTTGCCGGAGAACGCGGCGACGACGAGATCGCCGTCGGGTCGTACGAGGTTCACGCCCGCCATCTCGTACCCGAGGGCGTTGACCACGCCGTCGGCGACGGTCTGCAAGGTGTCCGCGAGGCTGCGCGCCGTGTTCATGTCCGCCATGACCTGGTGCAGCTGCCGCAGGGACGCAAGACGGACATACGGCTCCGACTCGGTCTCCATGCTCGCCCTCCCCCCGAGACCTCGCAGCGAATCAAGGGTCGTCGTCTTCGGCGCCTCGTGGTTGCTCCAGCAGTTTCACCGCCACTGAATCACAGCGCGCTGCTCACCCGGTACACAGGGTCAACAATTCCTGCCCCTTGTGACTCAAGTCACAGCAAAACGTGAACAATTGAGTGGAGTTTCGGCGTTTTCCAAGGGTTCACCGAATACCCGCTTTCGGTTTCGCTCCGCCGCTGGTCCTAGGACCCGGCTCGGGCCGAGGCCCGATGCGACGGGCGTAGAGCGCACACTAGCGTTTCCGGCGTGCTGAAGACGCCTTCCCCCGCCACCCCCGCCGCTTCCGGGCATGCTGAGGGGGTGAGCAACGACGAGTTCCGGGCCGCGATGTCCCGGCTGGCCGCGGGTGTGGTCCTGGTGACCGCGCAGGAGCCGCCGCTCGACCCCGACGACCCGAACGCCCCGGGCGTGGAGGACGTCGGCATGACGGCCACGGCCTTCCTGTCGGTCTCCCTCGATCCGCCGCTGGTGCTGGTCAGCCTGCGGGAGGGCTCGCGCATGGACGACCTGCTCGCCGAGCAGCCGCTGTGGGCGGTGTCGGTGCTCGCCGAGAGCCAGCGGCACATCGCGGGCCGCTTCGCCATGAAGGGCCGCATCAGCGACCGGCTCCTCTTCGAGGACATCGCCTGCACCCGCGGCGAGGTCACGCACGCCCCGCTGGTCGGCGGCGCGCTCGCGACGCTGGAGTGCCGCACGGAGCAGCGGGTGGCGGCGGGCGATCACACCCTGGTCCTCGGACGGGTGCTGACGGCCCGGGTGCCGAGCGTGGAGGGCGGCCCGCTGACGTATTTCCGGGGCCGTTACCGGCAGTTGGGCTGAGCCTCCCTTTTATTTCCGTGGTGGCGCGGTGAATTCGCGGCCCGGGGTGCGCGGATGACACCGCACCCGGAAGAGATCACGCCGCGCAATTTCGAGGCGGCGCTCGGCATTCGCGTCCGGCCCGATGAGGAACACGCGGTCGAGCCGGTGGAACGCTCCCTCGCCGAGGCCTACGCGCACCCTCCGGGTGTGGCCTGGCCCCGGCTGGACATCGCGGCGGGCGAGCAGAGGCGCGGGTACGGGCGCTTCGCGGTGGCCTCGGTGGGCGCGGAGATCCGGCGCCGGGGCGGTTGCGAGCTGTACGTCACCTGGCATCCCGGGGCGGACGGCCCCGAGAGGTTCCATCTCCGGCTGGGCTTCCGCGGGAACGGGGAGACGAGCGGGGGGCAGACGGTGGGCGGGCGGGGAGTGGGTGACGCGTAGCTGAAGAGGGCGCGGCGAGAGGCGCCCCTCCTACCCCCAGTCGCGGCCCGAACGCCCGCGCTTGGTGTCGGCGCGCTGCTTCTTCTCCCGCAGCCGGCGCTCGTTGATGCCCCGGGGTATCCGGGTGGGCCTGCGGGGCTTGGGCGGGGGTGCGGTGGCCTCCGCGAGGAGGGCCGCGAGGCGTACGGCGGCGCTCTCGCGGTTGCGCCACTGTGAGCGGTGCTCGGACGCGCGCACGGTCACCACCCCGTCGACGAGCCGGCCGGCCAGCCGCTCCAGGGCCCGCTCCTTCCACACCGGCGGCAGCGCCTCGGTGGCCGCGAGGTCGAAGCGCAGCTCCACCTGGGAGTCGCTGGTGTTGACATGCTGCCCACCCGGGCCGGACGACCTGGAGAAACGCCACATCAGCTCGGCCTCGGGGAGCGAGACGGAGCCGCGGATGACGTGAGGACCGGACATGCCCTCCATGTTCCCGGCCCGGGCCCGCCCACGTCACCTGGATTTCCGGATCCGTGGAGAAGGGCGGGTAAAAAAGGTAAAGGGGGGGCGGAACCATGGGCACCCCCCTCGACGTTGTCCCGGGTGACGGTAGCTTCGTCGGCACGCACTGGGAAAACTAGGAAGGGACTCCCAACATGGCTGTAAGCCTGTCCAAGGGTGGCAACGTCTCGCTCTCCAAGGAGGCTCCGGGCCTGACGGCCGTCACCGTGGGCCTCGGCTGGGACGTCCGCACCACCACGGGCACGGACTTCGACCTGGACGCGTCCGCCATCGCGGTCAACGCGCAGGGCAAGGTCTACTCGGACGCCCACTTCGTCTTCTTCAACAACAAGCAGACCCCGGACAGCACCATCGTGCACACCGGTGACAACCGCACGGGCGAGGGCGCGGGCGACGACGAGGCGATCAACGTCAACCTGGCCGGTCTCCCGGCCGACATCGACAAGATCGTCACCCCGGTCTCCATCTACGACGCGGAGAACCGCGGCCAGAACTTCGGCCAGGTGCGCAACGCCTACATCCGCATCGTCAACCAGGCCGGCGGCGCGGAGATCGCCCGCTACGACCTGTCCGAGGACGCCGCCACCGAGACCGCCATGGTCTTCGGCGAGCTGTACCGCAACGGCGCGGAGTGGAAGTTCCGCGCGGTGGGCCAGGGTTACGCCTCCGGCCTGGTCGGCATCGCCCAGGACTTCGGCGTGAACGTCTGACGGACCGCCGTCTCCGCCCTTCCCCGCCCGAGGACCCGGGGAAGGGCGGGCATCGGCCGCTCCAGCGCCCCCGAAGGAGCGCGGGGAACTGCGCGAGCGACCACGACGCTCCCGCAGCCGAGAACGGCGCCCCATGTCACGGATGCGCCGGTTTGCCCTCGCCGTACAGCCAGTCCTTCCAGATCTCGCCGAAGTCCTCGTCCGGGAAGCGGTGTTCGACGTACGCCGTGAAGTCCGCGGTGCTCGCGTTGCCGTACCGGTGCGCGGCCGGCCAGGCGCGCAGGAAGGCGAAGAAGGCCTTGTCGCCGACCTTCTGCCGGATCTTGTGGAGGACCATCGCGCCGCGCTCGTAGACCGGCGACGCGGAGATGTGCGCCGCGCCGGAGGGTGTCGCGGGCGGAAAGGCCCACAGGGCGCTGTCGTGCTCGTCGTAGTAGTACCGGAAGGTCTTCTCGGCCGAGTCCCCGCCGTGGTCCTCGTCCCACAGCCACTGCGCGTACGTGGCGAACCCCTCGTTGAGCCACATGTCCCGCCAGGACTTGGGCGTGACGCAGTCGCCGTACCACTGGTGGGCGAGTTCATGGACGAGCGTGGTCAGCTCGGGGGCGCCGGGGAAGACCGGCCGGTTCTGCGTCTCCAGCGCGTACCCGGCGTCGTCCGGCCGGTCGACGATGGCGCCGACGGAGGAGAAGGGGTACGGCCCGAACGTGTCCTCCTCCCACTTGACGACCTCCGGCAGCCTCGCGAGGACCGCCGCGCTCGCCTTGGCCTGCGTGGGGTCGACCGCGGTGAGCACGGGCAGCCCGCCGGGCCCCTTGGACCGGGTGATGTCGAAGTGGCCGATCGCGACGGTGGCGAGATAGCTGGCCATGGGCTGGGCGGTGTGCCAGTGGTAGGTCGTACGCCCCGCCCGGCTTGACTGGTCCGCCAACTCGCCGTTGGACACCGCCTGGAGGCCCTGCGGGACGGTGACGGTGATGTCGTACGTGGCCTTGTCGGAGGGGTGGTCGTTGCCGGGGAACCACGCCATGGACCCGACCGGCTCGCCGAGCCCGAGCGCGCCGTCGGCCGTGGGCAGCCAGCCCTCCGCGGAGCCGTCGGGGTCGGTGAGGGTGCCGGGGACGCCGGAGTAGCGGACGGTCGTACGGAAGGTACGGCCCTCGCGCAGATCGTCGTGCGGGCGGACGGTGAGTTCCTGACCGGCCCGGTGGTAGCGGGCGTCCTTGCCGTCGACGCCGACCGAGTCCACGTGCAGCCCGGCGAGGTCCAGGTCGAACGCGGAGAGATCCTTGGTGGCGCGCGCCGTGATGACCGCCGTACCGGTGAGGCGGCGGGTGGCCGGGGTGTAGTCCAGGGTGAGGGCGTAGTGGCCGACGTCGTACCCGCCGTTGCCCGCCTTCGGGAAGTACGGGTCCCGCACACCCGGGCCCCCCGGTGTGCCGCGCACCCCGCCCCCGCACCCGGTACCGGCGAGAACGAGCGCCCACGCGACCGCGGCGGCCGGTACCAGGCGTACGGATCTGGACATGTCAGCGATCTTAGGCGGAAGCGGATCATCGGGGGAGACGTCTCCGGGGGCGGATCGAGCAGCGCCCCGAAAGCCGCCCGCCTGCGGAAACGGCACCCGGACACAGCCCGCTCACAGGAAGGGCGGAGCCCCGGGCCCGGCACCGCCCCCGGCGTCCCCGCGCCGCCGTGACACCATCGGTCCGTGCTCGATATCGGCTACGCCCTCTCCAACCGGTTCCCGGACCCCCCGCAGACCGACTACCGCCGCGCGGACGTGCGCGCGCTGCGGCACGATCTGTTCTGCGGGGACGTGTACCTCGCGGACACCGTGTCGGACCGGGAGCTGTCCACAGCCTGGGGATGGGTGCCGGTGCTGGACTTCGCGTGGGCGCTGTGCGACATCGTGGAGCGGCTGGACCGGGATCCGATGGGCTCCCGCGCCGCCCGGCCGCAGCGGGCGGAGCTGGACTTCACCGAGTCCAGTGACCGGATGCTGTTCGAGCGCCGCTTCGGCTGGGTCGACATCACGGCCGACTGGCAGCCGCTGGACGAGGCCCCGCTCTCCTTCGCGCACGCCGAACTGCGCCGCGAGGCACGGGACTTCCTCCAGGACCTGGTCGCCGACCTCGTCGACCTGCACGAGGACCTGGGCGAGAACCCGGCGATCTGGACCCTCCAGGCCCGCTTCCCCCGCGTCGGGTGACGGGACCGCTCACTCCACGCGTATCCCGAGCGCGGCCGCCAGCGCCGGTGCCAGGTCGAGCAGCTGGCCGGTGCCGATCACCGCGCCGGACAGCCGGTCGAGGCCCCGGGCGATCTCCAGCGGGGCGGCGCCGCGCAGATCGACGTCCTTCAGCGTGGCCCCGGTGAAGTCGGCCCCCTTCAGCGCGCAGTCCACGAACTCCACCCGCTCCAGGCGCGCGCTGCCGAAGTCCGGTTCGACCAGGACGCAGGACTCGAAGACCACGTCCCGCAGCCGGGCCATGCGCAGATTCAGGTAGTCGATCTTGCCGCCGCGCACCACGACCCGCTCCAGCACCGCGCCGTGCAGCTGGGTGCCGCCGAGGCGCGCCTCGGTCAGCTCCACATCGCGCAGGGTGGCCTCGGACAGATCCGTGCCGACCCCGCGCGGGGCGGTGAGCGCGGTGTCCAGCACGCGGGCGTGCCGCAGCTTCGTGCCGTCGACCGCGCAGCCGCGCAGCGCGCAGTCCATGAACCGGGCGCCCGCCGCGTCCTGGCCCGTGAGGTCCGCGTCCGCGAACTCCAGCCCGTCGTAGTCCCCGTCGGGCTCCAGACCGTCGCCGGCCCACGGCACCAGCGGCGGCAGTCGCAGCTCCGGCCGCCGTGCGCCCCGTCCCATCCGGCTCCCGCCGGTCGTTCCCCTCGCCATGGGTCCCATGCTGCACCCCGCCACTGACAATCACCGAAGGCGTGGCCCGGGCGCCCGGACCGGGACCGCGGCGGCGCGGCGGCGGGCCCTGGAGGAGCGGTCGCCGGAGGACCGCCGCACTGCGGGAAAGGCCGTACCGGAACCCGGGGAGCAGGCCGTACCGGAACCCTGAGAAAACCCTGAGAATCAGGGCGTACTCACCCAGATGCGGCACCTCCCGATCCATGGTGTTCTGGCCAGATGAGCATCGGCCGAACGGGTGAGTCCCGGGCCGCCGCGGAGGGTACGGATCCGCACCGCTGGTGGGGGCTGGTCGTCATCGCCCTGGCCCAGCTGATGGTGGTCCTGGACGCCACGATCGTGAACATCGCGCTCCCCTCCGCGCAGCGCGCCCTGCACATGTCCGACGGCAACCGGCAGTGGGTGATCACCGCGTACACCCTCGCCTTCGGCGGGCTGCTCCTGCTGGGCGGCCGGGTCGCCGATCTCGTGGGGCGAAAACGCACCTTCGTGACCGGTCTGGCCGGCTTCGCGTTCGCCTCCGCGCTCGGCGGGGCCGCGAACGGCTCCGGGATGCTCTTCGGCGCCCGCGCGCTGCAAGGGGTCTTCGCCGCCCTGCTCGCGCCCTCCGCGCTGTCCCTGCTGACCACGATGTTCACCGACCCCCGCGAGCGCGGCAAGGCGTTCGGGGTCTACAGCGCGCTGGCGGGCAGCGGTTCGGCGATCGGGCTGATCGTCGGCGGGGTGCTCACCGAGTACCTGACCTGGCGCTGGTGCCTGTACGTCAACGTGCCCATCGCGGCGCTCGCGGTCTTCGGCGCGTTCGCGCTGCTGCACGACCGGCCGGGCCACCGGGACGTCCGGCTCGACGTGCCCGGAGTGCTGCTGGGCTGCGGGGGCCTGGTCGCGATCGTCTACGGCTTCGGCGAGGCCCAGCCGCGCGGCTGGTCGGACCCGCTGGTGCTCGCGCTGCTGGCGGCCGGGGTGCTGCTGCTCGTGGCGTTCGTGTGGTGGCAGGCGCGGGCGCCGAGTCCCCTGCTGCCGCTGCGGATCCTGCGCGACCGGGACCGGGCGGGCTGCCTGCTGACGATGACGTTCGCGGTGATCGGCATGTTCGGGCTGTTCCTGTTCATGACCTACTACCTCCAGGTCGTCCTCGGCTACTCGCCGTTCCGCACGGGCCTGGCGTTCCTGCCGATGACCGCCGCGATCGTCGCCGGGTCCACCCAGATCTCCGCGCGGCTGCTGCCCCATGTGCCGCCCCGGCGGCTGCTGGTGCCGGGCATGCTGCTGGCGACCGGCGGGCTGCTGCTGCTCACCCGGCTGACCCCGCACTCCTCCTACGCCGGGGAGATCCTGCCCTCCCTGGTGCTGCTGGGGCTCGGCCTGGGGCTGACCTTCATGCCGGTGTTCGCCACGGCGACGGCGGGGGTCGCGCCACGGGACGCCGGGGTCACCTCCGCGACCGTCAACACGGCCCAGCAGGTCGGCGGTTCGATCGGTACGGCGCTGCTCAACACGATCGCCACCACCAGCGCCGCCGCCTATGTCGCCGCCCGCCCGCACCGGCCCGGCGCGGTCCCGGCCGGGGTCGTGCACGGCTACACCGTGGCCATCGCCTGGGCCGCCGTGATCATGCTGGTCTCCGCCCTGACCGCGGGCCTGATGGTGACCGCGCCGGCCCCGAAGCACGGCGCCCCGCCGACGAGCGCCGGGGCGTCGCCTGCGGGGCGTGCCCCGTTCCGGCTCGTCAGTCGAGCGGGACGTCGAAGTTCTTCGCGGTGATGTTCGTGCCGTCGGAGGCCTTGGCCGCCAGGCGCTTGTAGCGCAGGACGAGCTTGTCCGCGTCCTTGGCGGGTGTGAAGACGACCCATCCGGTCGAGGTCTTGCCGGTCTCGGCGTCCTTCAGCGGCGGGTAGCCGGCCGCCTTGATCTCGTCGTCGAGGATGGTGGTGCTCGCCTGGTCGATGCCGTTGGGCATGCCGGTGAGGTAGAAGGACGTGGCGCCGAAGCTGTCGTAGTACTTCGAGCTGGCGGTGACCGTGACGTCGACCAGGACGACCTTCTCGTCCGCGAGCGCCGAGAACTTGGCCTTCGCCGCCGCCGACGGCTGGAAGTCCTTGACGTACTTGATGACGGTGGCCTTCTCGCCCATCACGTCGTCGTCGATCGTCTTGTTCACGGGCACGGCGGTACCGGTGGCGGCGCCCCCGTTCCCGGCGGCCGACCGCGAGGGCGACGCCGCCGGGGCGGAGCTGCCGGCCGGGGCCGACGCGGTCGGCGCGGGCGAGGACGCGGAGCCGGCGCCCGAGCCGGAATCGTCGTTGCACCCGGTGAGCAGCAGCCCGCAGGCGGCTATCGCGGCGACGGTGGGAACACCGGTGGCGACCCGTATACGCATGAAAAGAGAACCTCTCCCCGTAGAAGAAATGCGGGTCCGCCGCACGGTTGCCGTGGCAAAGCGGACCCGGTCATTCATCTGGCTGATGTGCGGCGGTGATCATACTGGCCGCCCGAGGTCGCGTTTCTGTCATGATCCCGTTCCGCTTTCGTCAGGGGACCAACGCACGGCGCCTCAGTGCCGTCCGGCCACCCGGTCCGCCACCTTCGCCAGCCGCGAGGACTCCGTCGCCGGGTGGCGGCGCTCGCGGCGGTCGGCCGTGTGGTAGGTGGCGTACATGCCGTGGACGCCGAGCCAGCGCAGGGGCTCGGGCTCCCACTTGCGGACCTTGTGGCCGACCCAGGGCAGTTCGGTCAGCTCGGTGCGGCCGGCCTGCCCGGAGTCCTGCTGGACGAGGTCGCGCAGGGTGCGGGCGGCGAGGTTGGCGGTGGCGACGCCGGAGCCGACGTAACCGCCAGCCCAGCCGAGGCCGGTGGCGCGGTCGAGGGTGACGGTGGCGCACCAGTCGCGCGGCACCCCGAGCACACCGGACCAGGCGTGGGTGACGGCGACCCCGGCCAGGGACGGGAAGAAGCGCACCAGGATGTCCCGCAGCGCCTCGACGGTCGCCCGCTGGGTGCGCCCGTCGTTGTCCGTGCGCGAGCCGAAGCGGTACGGCACCCCGCGCCCGCCCAGCGCGATCCGGCCGTCGGCGGTGCGCTGCGCGTACATGTAGGCGTGCGCCATGTCGCCCAGCGTCTCGCGGCCCGCCCAGCCGATCGCCGCCCACTGCTCCTCGGTCAGCGGCTCGGTGGCGATCATCGAGGAGTTCATCGGCAGCCAGGTCCGCTTCTGGCCCTTGAGGGAGGCGGTGAAGCCCTCGGTGCAGCGCAGCACGTAGGGGGCGCGGACGGTGCCGTAGGGGGTGACGGCGTGCTTGGGGCGGATCTCGGTCACCGGGGTCATCTCGTGGATCACCACGCCGAGCGCCTCGACCGTCGCCGCCAGGCCCTTCACCAGCTTCGCCGGGTTGAGCCGGGCGCCGTGCGGGGTCCAGGCGGAGCCGACGGCGTCCGCGACCCGGATCCGCTCGGCCGTCTCCCGGGCGCCGTACAGCTCCCGGTCCTTCTCGCCGTACGACAGCTCGTGCTCGTGGAAGGCCCGCAGCCGGGCCAGCTGCGCGGGTGTGGTGGCCACCTCCAGGACGCCGCCCTTGTGCAGGTCGGCGTCGATGCCCTCGGCCCCGGCGACCGCGATCACCTCGTCCACGGTGTCGTTCATCGCCTGCTGGAGGCGGACCGCGGCCTCCCGGCCGTGCAGCCCGGCGTACCGGTCGCGGCCCGCGATGCCGTTGTACAGCCAGCCGCCGTTGCGGCCGGAGGCGCCGTATCCGCAGAACTTCTGCTCCAGGACGGTGATCCGCAGGAAGGGCGCGGCCTTCTTCAGGTAGTACGCGGTCCACAGGCCGGTGTACCCGCCGCCGACGATCACCACGTCCGCGGTGGCGTCGCCGGGCAGCGGTTCCCGTACCGCCGGGAGGCCGTCGTCCGTGTACCAGAAGGAGATGCCACCGTTCACGACACTGCTTGCCGAGCTGCTCATGGCCGGGAACCTAACCCTTGAGCGCGGTCAGTGTCTCCTTCGGATTCCATGCTTTTCCGCGGCCTCTGGTCAGCGGATAGCAGGCCAGGCCGATCAGCAGCGCGAGGAAATGTCCGGTGTCGGTGAAGGTGGGCGTCTCGGTCAGGGGCAGCGCGAAGACGACGGCGGCGACGGCGAGGTAGGCGTAGCGCCAGGGGGCCGTAAGGCGGTAGGTGAGGACGCCGATGACGCCGGCCAGGGCGTAACTGACGCCGATGTCAAGGGTGTACACCGCCGAGTGGGGCGCGATGCCGTCCCGGATCGCCTTCAGCAGCAGGCCCTCGCTGACCAGGGACGCGAGCACATGGGCCGCCGCGCACACCACGAGCCAGCGGGCGGTGCCGAGCCAGCGCTCGGCCGGGGCGTGGAAGACCGTGTACAGGAACGCGTACGGCAGCCAGCGCCCGCCGTCGATCCACATCGCGCTGGTGACCAGCACCCGCAGCGGGGTGCGGGACAGCTCGTGGATGTTGGTGGACCTGCGGCGCAGGAAGTGCTGCTCGAACCCGGGCGACATGTGGTGCACCGCGACGGTGGTGACGAACAGGACCGCCAGCCAGACGTAGGTGCCCGGGGCGCTGCGGACATAGGCCGCGACCGCCCCGAGTCCACGGCGGAGGCGGCCGGCCCGGGTCACGTCGCCAGTATGCGTCCCCTCGCGCGGACACGCCGCCGATTGGCTTATCCACACATCTACGGATTATTCGGTCATAACGTACCCAGTATGAAGAGATGTCACATCGCTTACGCCGCGAGTGCCGTCGCGGCCCTCGTCGGTTCGGGAATCGGTCTGGGCGCCTCCCCCGCGGCCGCCCTCCACCAGACCCTCGTGGTCCACCGGGGTGAATCGATCCAGAAGGCCGTGAACAGCGCGCGGCCCGGCGACACCGTGCTGGTGCTCCCCGGCACCTACAAGGAGAGCGTCACCATCGGCACGCCGCGGGTCACCCTGCGCGGGCTGGGACCGGCCACGGTGATCGAGCCCGCCGCGAAGACGACGGCGGGCACGGCGCCCGGCAAGAACACCAAGGCCACCAAGAGCTGCGCCGAGGGCGGCAACGGCATCTGTGTGATCGGCACCAGGACGACGAACGTCGAGGGCGTCACCGTCGCCGATCTGAAGGTGACCGGCTTCAGCCGCGCCGGGGTGTTCGGCATGGCGACGGACACCATGACCGTACGGGGCGTCCAGGCCGTCAAGAACGCCGTGTGGGGCATCGCCCAGGAGCGTTCCGTGCACGGGCACATCGTCGGCAACTACGCGCAGGGCAACGGCGACGCGGGCGTCTTCCTCGCCAACACCATCACCGAGGAGGCCGGCGCCCTCGACACCCGGCGGACGGTGATCGACCACAACCGGCTGGAGGGCAACCGCATCGGCGTCACCGTGCGGCGGCTGCGCAACCTCTCGGTGGCCGAGAACTACATCGCGGGCAACTGCGCCGGGGTGTTCGTCGTCGGCGACGAGAACAAGCCGAAGGCCGGTGACCTGGAGGTCGCCTTCAACGACGTCACCGCGAACAACAAGTCCTGCCCCAAGACCGACCGGCTGCCCGCCATCCAGGGCTCCGGCATCGTGCTGACCGGCACCGAGAAGACCGTGGTGGACGGCAACCGGGTCACCAACAACTCGGGCAAGTCCCCGCTGTCGGGCGGCATCGTGCTGTTCAAGAGCTTCGTGGGCGTCACCAACGACCACAACCGCGTCAGCGGCAACGCGCTGGCCCGCAACGCCCCCGCGGACCTGGTGAACACCGAGACCAAGGGCATCGGCAACACCTTCGACCACAACGCCTGCCGGGTCTCCAAGCCCGCCGGCCTGTGCTGACCGCCCGCCCCCTGCCCCCGCTGGACCGACGCACGCCGAGAACGAAGGAAGGCGGCAGATGACCACCGCTGAGACGGCACCGCCGAACACGGCCACCGCCCAGGCCCCGACCGCCCCGCCCCCGCCGATGCGGCTGCGCGAACTCGTCTTCGGGGCGGCCCTGTCCGCCGCCGTACGGGCCGCCGCCCGCCTCGGCGTGCCGGACGCCCTCGGGGACACCCCGCAGAGCGCCGAGGCCCTGGCGGCCGAGGTGCACGCCGAACCCAAGCCGCTGCGCCGCATGCTGCGGGCCCTGGCCTGCTACGGCGTCTTCACCGAGCGGCCCGACGGCACCTTCGCGCACACCGACATGTCCCGGCTGCTGCGCGAGGACGACCCGAACAGCCTGCGCGCCATCGCGCTGTGGTGCACCGAACCGTGGACCTGGGCCGCCTGGCCCAAGCTGGACGAGGCGGTGCGCAGCGGCCGCAACGTGGTGGAGGGCCTGTTCGGCAAGGAGTTCTTCACCTACCTGAACGAGGACGCGCCGGAGTCCGCGGACGTCTTCAACCGGGCGATGACCCGGTCCAGCGAGCAGTCGGCGCGGGAGGTCGCGGCCCTGCTCGACCTGTCGGGGTCCGCGTCCGTCGCCGACCTCGGCGGCGGCCAGGGGCATGTGGTGGCCTGCCTGCTGGACAAGTACCCGCAGATGCGGGGCAGTCTGCTGGACCTGCCCCGGGTGGTGGAGAACGCGCTGCCGAGGCTGCGCGAGGGCGGCGACCTGGCCGGCCGCGCGCAGATCGTGCCGGGCGACGTCCGCGAGGCGATCCCGGTCAAGGCGGACGTCTACATCATCAAGAACATCCTGGAGTGGGACGACGAGAGCACGGCCCGGCTGCTGCACAACGTCGTCCAGGCGGGCGGGCCCGGGACCCGGGTGATCGTCATCGAGAACCTCGTCGACGACACCCCGTCGATGCGGTTCAGCACCGCGATGGACCTGCTGCTGCTCCTCAACGTCGGCGGGGCCAAGCACACCACCGACAGCATGGTGAGCCGGCTCACCGCGGCGGGCCTCGCCGTGGACACCGTCCGGCCGGTGAACCCGTACCTGCACGCGTTCGAGTGCCATGTGAGCGCGTGACCGGCGACGCCGCGTGCGAACGCCGGTCGCCGGGCCCGCTGCACCACGGGCCCGGCGACCGGCGTTTACGCGACGCGGACGCGCGTGTCAGGAGCGCTCCCAGAGGTAGAAGCGGCGCGCCATCGCGTCCTTGGGGGAGCGCCAGGTCTCCGGGTCGTACGCGCTGACGTATGCCGTCAGCCGTTCGCTGACGCCCCGGAACTCGGGGTGTTCGGTGACCTTGGCGATGGCCGGGCCGGGCTCGCGCTCGGACTCGATGAGGTGCATGTACACATCGCCGAACTGGAAGAGGCTGCGCCGGGTGACGCCCACGAGGTGGGGCAGCTCCCCCCGGTCGGACTCCTCGAAGATCTTCGCGATGTCGGGGGCCGAGCCCGGGGCCATCCGGGCGACGATCAGGGCCTGGTGCACGGTGGTGCCTCCCTTCCGGTGCGGTGGCGCTCAGTCGGCGAGCGCCGGGGCGGGCCGGTGTCCGGCGGCGGCCTTCTCGATCTTGTCGCGGATCAGGGCCATCTGGACCTTGGAGTTCTTGTTGATGTTGTCGGTCATCCAGTCGTCGTCGACCGGGGCCTCCGGCTTCATCGCGAAGTCCTGCGTCCACACCATGCGGGTGCCGGCCGGGACCTCCTCGTAGGCCCAGTGGATGTCCATGTGGGCGAACGGACCGGTCTCCACCCGGCGCGCCCGGACGGTGCGGGTGGCGCGGTCGGGCTCGCGCTCGGAGACCCAGCTCCAGACGGTCCCGTTCTCGTCCGGGTGCATGGTGAGCCGGAAGGTGGTCTTCTCGCCCTCCCGCTTGAGCACCTCGACGGCCGCGTACTCGCTGAACAGCTGGGGCCAGCGCTCCAGATCGTTGGTCATGTCCCAGACCAGGTCGAGCGGGGCCGCGACGGTGATCTCGTTCTGGGTGTGCCCTGCCATGTCAGGCTCCTGCCATCAGCGTGTTGTTGACGAGGTTGAGGAACTGCTGAGGGGTCTTGCAGCGCTCGGCGTCCACCGGCATCGGGGTGCCGTGCTCGTTCTCCAGCTCGCCGACGATGCCGAGCAGGCCGAGCGAGTCGACGCCGAGGACGTCGAAGCCGGTGTCCGGCTTGTCGTTGAGCTGCTGGGGGCTGACGGTGACCCCGGCCGCCTTCTTCATGAGGGCTGCGAGTTCTTCGACGGTGATCTTGGACATTGCTCTCCTCCTTTGCTGTTCACCGTGCGCTGGGATGCCGCAGCACCAGCGCCGAGTTCGACCCCATGAGGCCGCGGCTGAGGACCAGCGCGGTGCGCGGCTCGGCGACCCGGGCGCGGCCGGTGACGAGGTCGAGGTCGTGGCAGACGTCGTGGACGTTCGGGGTCGGCGGGATCAGTCCGTGCTCCATCGCGAGCACGGCCGCCGCGGAGTCCAGCACCGGGGCCGCGCAGTAGCCGCGTCCCGTGCCGGTCTTGGGGGCGGTGACCGGCACCCGGGTGCCATGGGCACCGAGGGCGTCGGCGATGGCCAGCGCCTCGGCCCGGTCGGCCGCCGGCACCCCGAGGGCGTCGGCGAAGACGACGTCGACCTCCTCGGGCGCGCACTCCGCCTCGGCCAGCGCCTGCCGGATGGCCTGGGCGAGACCCGCGCGGGACTCCGCCCACCGGGAGGCGCCGGTGAAGGTCGCCGCGTGCCCGGCGACGAAGGCCCGGATGTCGGCACCGCGCGCCCGGGCGGCACCGGCGGCCTCCACCACGAGCATCGCGCCGCCCTCGGCGGGCACGAACCCGCACGCGTCCTTCGTGAACGGCCGGTAGGCGCGCCCCGGTTCGCTCTCGCGGCTCAGCTCCTCGTAGCCGAGCTGGCAGACCACCGAGTACGGCGCGAGCGGCGCCTCGGTGGAGCCGGCCACGATCGCGTCGGTGCCGCGCCGCACCGCCCGGGCCGCGTGCGCGAGGGAGTCCAGACCGCCGGCCTCGTCGGAGGCGACGACCGAGCAGGGGCCCTTGAAGCCGCGGCGGATGGAGACCTGGCCGGTGCTCGCGGCGTAGAACCAGGCGATGGACTGGTACGGCCCCACGAACCGGCTGCCCTTGCCCCACAGCCGCTGGAGCTCGCGCTGGCCGAACTCGCCGCCGCCGGAGCCCGCGGCGGTGACCACGCCGATGGAGTACGGCGACTGGTCGGTGTCGGCCTGGCCGAGCCGGGCGTCGGTGAGCGCGAAGTCGGCCGCGGCCATGGCGTAGTGGGTGAAGCGGTCGGTCTGCACGAGGAAGCGCTCCTCGATGGTGTCCGCCGCGTCGAAGGCGCGGACCTCGCCGGCCACCTTCAGCGGCAGGCGCTCACATCCCTCGCGGGTCACCCGGTCCAGGACGCTGAGTCCCTCGTGGGTGGCCTTCCAGAAGGTGTCGGTGCTGACGCCGTTGGGCGCGACGACGCCGATGCCGGTGACGGCCGCGCGCCGGTCCTGGGGTTCGCTCATCTCGTCCTCACTCCCTCGGCCGGGTCAGGATCACCGCGGACTGGAAGCCGCCGAACCCGCTGCCCACGGAGAGCACGCTGGTCAGCTTCCGCTCGCGGGCGGTACGCGGCACGTAGTCGAGGTCGCACTCGGGGTCGGGGGTCTCGTAGTTCGCGGTCGGCGGTACGGCCTGCTCGGCCAGGGCCAGTACGCAGGCGACCAGTTCGATGGCGCCGATCGCCCCGAGGGAGTGGCCCACCATGGACTTGATGGAGCTCATCGGGGTGTCGTAGGCGTGCTGCCCGAGCGCCCGCTTGACGGCCGCCGTCTCATGGCGGTCGTTCTGCCGGGTGCCGGAGCCGTGCGCGTTGACGTAGTCGATCGCCGTGGGGTCGAGCCTGGCCTGGTCGAGGGCGGTCGAGATGGCCCGCGCCATCTCCAGGCCCTCCTTGGTCAGACCGGTCATGTGGTAGGCGTTGCCGAAGGTCGCGTAGCCGCCCAGCTCGCAGTAGACGTGCGCGCCGCGGGCCCGTGCGTGCTCCAGCTCCTCCAGGACGAGCACCGCGCCGCCCTCGCCCATGACGAAGCCGTCACGGTTGTTGTCGAAGGGCTTGGAGGCGTGCGCGGGGTCGTCGTTGTTCGGTGACGTGGCCTTGATCGCGTCGAAGCAGGCCATGGTGATGGGGGATATGGGCGAGTCGGACGCACCGGCTATGCAGATGTCGGCCCGGCCCTCCTGGACGGTGTGGAAGGCGTATCCGACGGCGTCCAGGCCCGAGGTGCAGCCGGTGGAGACGGTCTGCACCGGACCCTGGGCGCCGAATCGTTCCGCCACGGCGGAGGCCGCGGTGCTCGGGGAGAACGCCCGGTGCAGCTGGGGCCGCGCCCGCTCGTGGTCCACGTCCCAGCGCTCGCCGCCGTGACTGACCAGCACGTAGTCGTTCTCCAGGCGGGTGGTGCCGCCGACCGCGGTGCCCACCGACACCGCGATCCGCCAGGGGTCCTCCCGCGCCAGGTCGAGGCCGGAGTCGCGGACCGCCTCGTCGCCCGCGACCAGCGCGAACTGGATGTAGCGGTCCGCCCGTTCCACCTGCTCGGCGTCCAGGCCGTGCGCCGCCGGGTCGAAGTCGCACTCGGCGGCGATCCGCGACCGCAGCTGGGAGGGGTCGAAGAAGGTGATGCCCCGCGTCGCGGTCCGGCCGTGCGCGAGCAGATCCCAGAACGCGGGGGTGCCGATGCCGCCCGGGGCGACGATGCCTATGCCGGTGACCGCCACGCGCCGGTTCATGACCTGACCCCTCCGCCGTCGGCGCCCGCCCCGGCCGCCCCGGCCCCCGCCTCGGTCAGCACCGCGGCCGCGCCGATCACCGAGGTCTCCTCGGTGTCGACGTGCCCGAGCTGCGGGCGGGGCGCCAGCGGGCCGAGGTGGAAGACCATCCGGGCCTCCACCTTGCCGACGTTGCGGAACCGGTGGCGCATGTCGATGGGGATCATCAGCCCCTGCTCCGGACGCAGCACGTGCGGCTCGCCGTCCAGGTCGACCTCCAGCTCGCCGCAGACGACGTAGACGAACTCCTCGGAGTAGGGGTGGTAGTGCTCACCGATGCGGTCGCCGGGCTGCACGATGGCCACACCCATGAAGCCGCTGGTGGAACCGACCGTGGCCGGGGTGAGCATGGCGCGCAGATCGCCGCCGCGCCGGGTGTTGGGCTCGGTCTCGCTGAGGTCCACGATTCTCGGACGGGATTTGATCACGACGTTCCTCCGGTGGATGTGATCGGGCTTCTGGGTGTGGCTCTCGGGGGCGGGCGGGGCCGCTCAGACCGCCGGCGAGCGGCGGTCGGTGACCAGCTCCATGCGGGCGGCCTCGCCGGCCAGCAGCTCGCGCAGCTCGGCGGCGCGCGCGGGGTCCCGGGGCAGCGGGTCCACGTCCGCGCCCTCGGCCGCGAGGTCCACCAGCCGCACCACGACGTCCTCGCGCTCGAAGACCGTGCTGCGCAGCACCTGGCTCGATGGGTCGTCGGCCGCCGCCGAGTCCGCCTCGGCGAGCAGCTCGGCGAGCTTCATCCCGCGGCCCGCCCTGGCCGGGTAGTACAGGGCCCGCCGGGTGCCCTCGGGCCGGTCGTCCGCCATCACGTGGTGCACGGCAGGCAGCGCCGCCCGGGTGAAGAACAGCCGGGCCGACTCCTGGTCGTTCAGGTCCCGGTCCTGCTCCAGATAGGGGTTGATGGCCTCCTCCACGGCCCGCACCTCGGGCGAACGCGACACATGGCGCAGGGCGGCCAGCAGGTCGCCGCGCACCTCGATGGCGCGCACCACCCGGTTGCCGTGCATGAACAGCGAGGTGCGCAGAAGCCGCGTGGAGTCGTCCACCCGCGGCTCGGGCGCCGCGTAGTCCGCGAGCAGCTTGGCCACCTTGTCCTCGGTGCCCGGCTTCACGGTGAAGGTCAGCGCGTGCCGGATCACTCCGTCACCGATGCGCACCTCCGTCTGGAGCCGGCCCCGGGCGGGCGCGTCGGTCTCGTAGGCGCGGCCCGTCTCCCGGACGATGTGGAAGCGCAGCGAGCGGGTGTTGCGCACGCAGGAGTGCAGCGGCTCCACCATCCGCACGTGCTCCTCGCTGTTCACCCAGGTGAGGAACGGCGGAGCGCTCTCCCACTCGCTGGTGATGAGCCATTGGGATGGATTCTCGATGGACTGGCAGAGTTGGTCGCTGACATGGCCGGGCACCGACGCAACCTGGTTGCAGAGCTGCTCGTACGCCTCCAGGAACTGCTGCTGCGCGCCGTCGAAGACGTCGACCAGCAGGACGACCCGGAGCCGCGAGCCGTCGAACACGGACTGGGAGACACGCTTCGACGCGTCGCGCGCCGGGACTTCTGACAGACGTTCAGAGGTGGTGGTCATGGTGCGGACATCTCCTTGGCGGGGGATCTCGGGTGCGCCGGTCACCGCCGTGACGCGACGTCAGCGCTTCTTGATCCTGTGCCGCTGGCCGTAAGCCCGCGACTCGTAGGAACCACGTGGGTGATCCCACGCGCAAATGGCCCCAACCACGGCGATACCGGGCATGAGACTCACAGGCGTCCTGTACGCACCCCTGCATCTGGAGGCTCGATGCATCACACAGCCGACCACCGGGTTCCCGTCCTCATCGTGGGCGGCTCTCTGGTGGGCCTGTCCACATCCCTGTTCCTCGGCCGCCTCGGCGTGCGCCACATGCTGGTGGAGCGGCACTCCGGGACCTCGCACCACCCGCGCGGACGCGGCAACAACGTCCGCACGATGGAACTCTTCCGGGTGGCCGGCATCGAGCCGGACATCAAGGCGGCGGCCTCACTGCTCGCCGACAACCACGGCATCCTGCAGACCCCGGCCCTGGTCGGCGAGGCCGGCGAGTGGCTGTTCAAGGAGATCGACCCCGGCGGCGGCCTCAGGAGGTTCAGCCCCACCTCCTGGTGCCTGTGCAGCCAGAACGACCTCGAACCCGTCCTCGTGGACGGCGCCCGCGAACTCGGCGGCGACCTGCGCTACCACCACGAGATGGAGTCCTTCGAACAGGACGCCGACGGGGTGAGGGCGACCGTCCGCGACCGCTCCACCGACGAGCGCTACACCGTCCGGGCCGACTACCTCGTCGCCGCCGACGGCCCCCGCAGCCCCGTCCGCCGCGCCCTCGGCATCGGCCAGAGCGGCCCCGGCGAGCTGTTCGCCAACGTCAGCGTCACCTTCCGCTCCACCCGCCTGGCCGACGTGGTCGGCGACCGCCGCTTCATCTGCTGCTACCTCACCCACCCCGACGCCGACGGCGCCCTGCTGCCCGTCGACAACAAGGAGCGCTGGGTCTTCCACGCCCCCTGGCACCCCGAACTCGGCGAATCCCTGGATGAGTTCACCGAGGAGCGGCTCCAGCGGCACATCGCCGCCGCGGTCGGCGTGCCCGACCTCGACGTGAAGATCACCGGAATGGCGTCCTGGCGCGCCGCCGAACGGGTCGCCGACACCTACGCGGCGGGCCGGGTCTTCCTCGCCGGCGACTCCGCCCACGAGATGTCCCCCACCGGCGCGTTCGGCTCCAACACCGGCATCCAGGACGCCCACAACCTCGCCTGGAAGCTCGCCGCCGTCCTCGACGGCTGGGCCGGCCCCGCGCTCCTGGACAGCTACGGCGCCGAGCGCCGCCCGGTCGCCGTCGCCACCAGCGCCCGCGCCTCCGCCCGCTCCGTCGAGCACAGCCACCCCGGCTTCGCCCCGGCCCCCGGCGTCGGCGGCGCCAAGCGCGGCGGCATCCTCAACGTCGTCCTCGGCTACCACTACCCCGAGGGCGCCGCCGTCGGCACCGACCCCGAGGCGCCGGTCGTCCCCGACGCCCTCTCCCTCACCGGCCGCCCCGGCACCCGCGCCCCCCACCTGTGGCTGCGCCAGGCCGCCCGCCGGCTGTCCACCCTCGACCTCTACGAGCGCTCCATGGTCCTGCTCACCGACGCCCCCGACGACGCGGGCTGGTACGAGGCCGCCCGGCGCGTCGCCGCCCTGGACGGGGTACGGCTCGACGCCTACCGGATCGGCCCG
The DNA here is from genome assembly GCF_030450125.1 of Streptomyces sp. WP-1. Lineage (NCBI taxonomy): Bacteria > Bacillati > Actinomycetota > Actinomycetes > Kitasatosporales > Streptomycetaceae > Streptomyces > Streptomyces sp. WP-1. The sequence continues at coordinate 4,408,714 of NZ_CP123923.1, read as the reverse complement.
GGCGGCGACGCCGACCTGATGTACGACACCGAGGGCGACGACTGGGCCGCGCTGCACGGCGTCGGCGCCGACGGCGCGGTCCTCGTCCGCCCCGACGGCTTCGTCGCCTGGCGCGCCCAGGCCGCCTCCCCCGACCCCCAGGCGGCCCTCCGGGACGCCCTGAAGGCCGTACTGCACCGGCCCTGACCCGCACGAACAACACCACAGGGCCGCCCACCGGGCGGCCCTGTGCCATGCGGAGCCCCCTGTCGGATTCGAACCGACGACCTTCGCTTTACAAGAGCGGCGCTCTGACCAGCTGAGCTAAGGAGGCCTGCCGCGCGTGCCGCGCGGGCGTGTCTGTGCAGTGTACCCACGTCACCTGGTGGGACCGTCGAAAATTTCCGCGAAGTTCACCGTCGCCCATGTACTGACAGATCACGTGAACCCCGGGTACCGTCTCGAACCGGTTCACTCGCGTGGACCACACCAACCACCTTCCTACAACGGATCGTCCGGCACGTTCCTGCCGGTAGAAGGGGGCCCATTCACCATGGCCACTGTCACGTTCGACAAGGCGACCCGGATCTACCCGGGTTCCACCAAGCCCGCCGTCGACGCGCTCGACATCGCGATCGAGGACGGCGAGTTCCTCGTCCTGGTCGGCCCGTCGGGCTGCGGCAAGTCCACCTCGCTGCGGATGCTCGCGGGTCTGGAGGACGTCAACGGCGGCGCCATCCGCATCGGCGACCGCGACGTCACCCACCTGCCGCCCAAGGACCGGGACATCGCCATGGTGTTCCAGAACTACGCGCTCTACCCGCACATGACGGTCGCCGACAACATGGGCTTCGCGCTCAAGATCGCCGGCGTCAACAAGGCGGAGATCCGGCAGAAGGTCGAGGAGGCCGCGAAGATCCTCGACCTCACCGAGTACCTCGACCGCAAGCCGAAGGCCCTGTCCGGCGGTCAGCGCCAGCGGGTCGCGATGGGCCGCGCGATCGTGCGCGAGCCCCAGGTCTTCCTCATGGACGAGCCGCTGTCCAACCTGGACGCCAAGCTCCGCGTCTCCACCCGCACCCAGATCGCCTCGCTCCAGCGCCGGCTCGGCATCACCACCGTCTACGTCACCCACGACCAGGTCGAGGCCATGACGATGGGCGACCGCGTGGCGGTCCTCAAGGACGGTCTGCTCCAGCAGATCGACACCCCGCGCAACATGTACGACAAGCCCGCCAACCTCTTCGTCGCCGGCTTCATCGGCTCCCCGGCCATGAACCTGGTCGAGGTCCCGATCACCGACGGCGGCGTGAAGTTCGGCAACAGCGTGGTGCCCGTCAACCGCGAGGCCCTCAAGGCCGCCACCGACAAGGGTGACCGCACGGTGACCGTGGGCGTGCGCCCCGAGCACTTCGACGTCGTGGAGCACGGCGGCGCCGCCGCGTCCGCCCTCACCAAGGACGCCGCCGACGCCCCGGCCGGCCTCGCCGTCTCGGTGAACGTCGTCGAGGAACTGGGCGCCGACGGCTACGTCTACGGCAGCGCCGACATCGACGGGAGCCTGAACGACCTGGTCGTGCGCGTGAACGGCCGCCAGGTGCCGGAGAAGGGCGCCACCCTGCACGTCGTACCGCGCCCCGGCGAGACCCATGTGTTCTCCACGTCCACCGGCGAGCGCCTGTCCGACTGAGCGCCGCCAGGACACCACGACGACAGAGGGCCCCGCGGCACACCGCGGGGCCCTCTTCGCATGATCGTTCCGGGCCGGGCGTCAACCCCCTACCCCGGAAACCGCACTTTCTCATCCCCCGTAAGAGTGACGGAATGTCCTCGCGCCATTACCGCCCGCTACCCTCACACGCGTGAAGCACTCCATCACCACTCAGACGCGACGCAGCCACCGGGGCCCTGCCCGCCGGGTCGGCCGCTCCCTCGCCCTCGTCCTGCCCGTCGTCCTGGTGCTCTCGGGAACCCTCGCGGTCACCCGGGTCAACTGGACCGGAAGCCCCGCCGGCTCGGTGCTCACCGCCTCCGACGTCACGTCGGTGCAGTCCGCGCCCAAGACGGTCGCCCACGCCCCCGAGGACGTGCTGCGCGACCGCCTGCTGAGCGAACTGCACGAGAAGAACCCGGGCGTGGTCCTCACCCACCTCCAGGAGGCCGTCAACGGCCACCCCTCGCTCGCCCGGCACTGCACCTCCATCGCCCGCTCCCTCGGCCGGGCCGCCGTGCGCATCTACGGCGCCTCGCGCGCCCAGTCGTACGCCCGCCCGGTGTGCGACACCTCCTTCGCGACCGGGGTACTGGCCGCACGCAGCTGAACCCGGCCCGGGGCGCCACGTACAGTGCGGTCCATGACCCATCCGAACGCCGCGTCGCGCCCCACTCAAGCCGTGATCCTGGCCGGCGGCCAGGGCTCCCGGCTGCGTCCGTACACCGACGACCGGCCCAAGCCGATGGTCGAGATCCCCGGCACGGGCACCCCGATCATCGGCCACCAGCTCACCTGGCTCGCCGAAGAGGGTGTGACGGACGTGGTGGTCTCCTGCGGCCACCTCGCCGAGGTCCTCCAGGACTGGCTGGACTCGGCCCGGCTGCCGGTCTCCGTGCGCACCGTCGTGGAGACCGAGCCCCTCGGCCGCGGCGGCGGCCTCAAGTTCGCCGCCGCCCATCTCCCCCACCCGGACCGGCCCTGGTACGCCACCAACGGCGACATCTGGACCCGCTTCTCGCTGCGGGACATGGCCGACTTCCACACCGAGCGGGACGCCGTGGCGACGCTCGCGCTGGCCCGGCCGCGGATCCCCTGGGGCGCGGTGCGGACCGACGGCTTCGGGCACATCACCGACTTCATCGAGGCCCCGCCGTCCACGTTCGAGATCAACGCCGGTGTGTACGTCTTCTCGCCGGAGTTCACCACCCTGCTGCCCGAGCGCGGCGACCATGAGCGCACGACGTTCCCCGGCCTCGCCCGGGAACGGAAGCTCGCGGGCTACTCGCTGCCGCAGGGCGCGTACTGGCGGGCCATCGACACGGCGAAGGACCTGACCGAAGCGGCCAAGGAGCTGGCCGGCGCGGGCCGGTAGCCGGACGCGGGCCCGGGTACAGGCGCGGGCCCGGGTACGGGCGCGGGCCCGGGTACGGGCGCGGGCGCGGGCGCGTCGGGCTGTTCGTGCAGATCATCCCCCGCGCCCCCGGGGCGGCAAGCCTCCTCCCTCCCTCCCCCCCCCGGGCAGCAAAAGGGGCCCGGTACCTTTCGCGGTACCGGGCCCCTCTCCTGTGCGCTGCCGTCAGCCCAACAGGCCGCCCAGCACGCCCGGTTGGCCCGTGGAGGCGCCGCCGCTCGACGTGGAGGTGCCGCCCGGGGCGGAGCCGCCGGAGGTGGTGGAGGTGCCACCGGTGCCGGTCGGGCCCGCCGTGGTGCTGGGGGCGCCGCCGGTGGGGGCGGACTGGCGGGACGGGAGCCGGCCCGTGGTGCCCTGGGTCGCGCTCGGCGTGCTGGTCGTACCGCCCGCCGTGTGGCTCGCGCCCGGGGTGGCCGAGCCGGAGGGGCTCGCACCGGCCGTGGCACCGCCCGAGGGGGAGGTGGGCGCGGACGGGGTGGTCTTGTGCCGGGTGCCGGGCTCGCCGGGGAGCGGGGAGCCGGGGACGTTGTTGCGGGGGGCCTCGCCGGGGCCGGGGACGACCACGCGGCTGGAGTCGCGGACCGCGCCACCGAGCAGCGAGCCCACCAGCAGGGTGAGGCCGACGGTCAGCGCGGTGATCAGGGCGCCGCGGCGCAGCACATAGCGGCGCAGCTCCCAGATGTCGGAGCGGGGGCCGAGCCGCCGCCAGGCGCTGCCCGCGAGACGGCCGTCCACCGAGTAGACGGGCGCTCCGGCGATGATCAGCGGGGACCAGGCGGCCAGGTAGATGATGTCCGGGGCGTCGTACGCCGGGACCGTCTTCCAGCTGACCGTGACGATCAGCGCGGCCGACAGCAGCACGCCGACCACCGCGGCCACCCGCTGCCAGCAGCCGAGGATCGTCAGCACGCCCACCACGACCTGGAGGAAGGCGATCACCAGGCCGGAGCCGACCGGGTGGTGCAGCGCGAACTGGCGCAGCGGCTCGGCGACCTCCCAGGGGTGCAGGGTGTTCAGCCAGGTGACCATGGAGCCGCGCTTGCCGCCGTCGAAGTAGACGGGGTCGCACAGCTTGCCCATGCCGGCGTAGATCGAGATGAAGCCCAGGAAGATGCGCAGCGGGAGCAGCACCACGCCGAGGTTCATCCGGCGGCCGGGGTAGTAGGCGTGCCGGCCCGGGTCGTCGGTGCCGCGCCGGGCGGGGCGCGGGGCGTCGAGGTCGTGGAGGTCGTCCTCGTCGTCCGCGTCGTCCTCGGAGTACGGCCGGAACGACTCCGTGGGCTCGTCGTCGTACTCGTCGTACCCGTCGTGGCGCCCGAAGCCCGGCTGCGGGTACGGCGGTTGGTCGTACGAGCCGCTGCGCATGTGCGGCAGGAGGCGGGTGCCCCCGTCGTCGTCGGCGGAGGTGCGCTGGTGTCCGACGACGGGGGTCTCGACGGTCTGGTCCAGCGCGTCGTACGCCTCGTCGTAGCCGGTGGTGCCGACGCGCGGGATGACGCGGGTGGCGCCGGTGTCGGGCTCCTCGGCGTGGCGGACGATGCTGCCCCGCACGGCCTGGAGAAGCCGGTGGGCGCCGGTGTCGTCGGGCGCGGAGCGGCCGCTCCACACGACGGGCCGGCGGCGGCCGGCGCCGGCCCGGGCCGCCGGGGCCGCGACGGGCATCCGGGCGGTGTCCTGGGCGGCGCTGAGATGGCGGGCGATCCGGGCGGACCGGGTGCGCCCGGCCGTCCCGCCCAGCTGCACGCGGAAGCTGGCGTGGTTGACGATGATCTGCGCCGGGTCGCTCGGCACCTTCACCATGCTCAGCGCGGGAGCGTCGTCGAATCCCGACGAGCGGTCCCCCGTGGGTGTGCGGGGTGTTCTGGTGTCCACACTCATCTAACCGAGTGACGTGGGGTTAGGACACTGCTTTGACCGGGCGGATGTGTCCGGGCCCCGTCAAAGCAGCGTCGAACGCCATATGGACGCCGGAATTCCCGCGTAAGGGTGAAGTTCCGGACGGGTGTTCAGCCCCGTCGGCGCGTCGCCGCGACGGCTCAGCTCCGCCTGCGGGCGGCCTCGTAGAGCACGATGCCCGCGGCCACACCGGCGTTGAGGGACTCGGTGCCGCCCGGCATCGGGATGCGGACCCGGAAGTCGCAGGTCTCGCCGACGAGCCGGGACAGGCCCTTGCCCTCACTGCCGACCACGATCACGACCGGGCCCGACAGGGCCTCCAGCTCGCCGATCTCGGCCTCGCCGTCCGCGGCCAGGCCGACGACCGCGACACCCGCCTTCTTGTACTGCTCCAGGACGCGGGTGAGGTTGGTGGCGCGGGCCACCGGGGTACGGGCGGCCGCACCGGCGGAGGTCTTCCAGGCACCGGCGGTCATACCGGCCGAGCGGCGCTCGGGCACGACCACGCCGTGGCCGCCGAACGCGGAGACCGAGCGGACGACCGCGCCGAGGTTGCGCGGGTCGGTGACCCCGTCGAGCGCGACGACCAGCGGGTCCGCGCCCTCGTCGGCGGCGGCGTCGAGCAGGTCCTCGGGGTGCGCGTACTCGTACGGCGGGACCTGGAGGACCAGACCCTGGTGGTTCAGGCCGTTGGTCATGCGGTCCAGCTCGGGGCGCGGGGCCTCCATGAGGTTGATGCCGCCGCGCTCGGCGGCGAGCTGGAGGGCCTCGCGGACGCGCTCGTCGTTGTCGATGAACTGCTGCACGTAGAGGGTCGACGCGGGGACGCCCTCGCGCAGCGCCTCGACCACGGGGTTACGGCCGACGACCAGCTCGGACGCCGACTTGCCGCCGCCCCGGCGCGGCTGCGGGCGGCCGCCCTGCGCGCGGCGGACCTTCGCGGCGGCGGCGCGCTGCTTGACGTGCCCCTTGCGCATCTCGGCGGGCGGGGTCGGGCCCTTGCCCTCCAGGCCCCGGCGCCGCTGGCCGCCACTGCCGACCTGCGCGCCCTTCTTGCCGGACATGCGGCGGTTGTTCGCGGCCATGAGTCACCTGTTCCGTGAGCTTTGTTCGTACGTACGTCTTATGCAGTGTGCCGCCCGGGGGGCCGGGCGGCACAATCGATCAAGGGGCGCCCGCGGCGGGCTAGCGCGCGCCGAGGGTCCAGCGCGGGCCCTGCGGGCTGTCCTCGATGGCCAGGCCCGCCTGGGCGAGCTGGTCGCGGATGGCGTCGGCGGTGGCCCAGTCCTTGCGGGCGCGGGCGGACTCGCGCTGGTCGAGGACGAGGCGTACGAGGCTGTCGACGACGCCGTGCAGATCCTCGCTCTGGTCGGACTCGCCGACCCACTGCTCGTCCAGCGGGTCCAGGCCCAGGACGCCGAGCATGGCGCGGACCTCGGCGAAGCGGGCGACCGCGGCGTCCTTGTCGTCGGCGGCGAGCGCGCTGTTGCCCTGGCGGACGGTGGTGTGCACCACGGCGAGGGCGCCGGGGACGCCCAGGTCGTCGTCCATCGCCTCGGCGAAGGCGGGCGGGACCTCGGCGGCGGGCTCGACGGACTTGCCGGCCAGCTCGGTCACACGCTGAAGGAAGCCCTCGATCCGGCCGAAGGCGGCCTCGGCCTCGCGCAGGGCCTCCTCGCTGTACTCGATGGTCGAGCGGTAGTGCGGGGTGCCCAGGTAGTAGCGGAGCACGATGGGGCGCCACTGCTTGACCATCTCGGACACCAGCACGCTGTTGCCGAGCGACTTGGACATCTTCTCGCCGCTCATGGTGACCCAGGCGTTGTGCACCCAGTACCGGGCGAACTCGTCGCCGAAGGCCTTGGCCTGCGCGATCTCGTTCTCGTGGTGCGGGAAGATCAGGTCGAGGCCGCCGCCGTGCACGTCGAAGACGGAGCCCAGGTACTTGTGGGCCATCGCCGAGCACTCCAGGTGCCAGCCGGGACGGCCGCGGCCCCACGGCGTCTCCCAGTCGGGCTCACCCGGCTTGGTGGCCTTCCACATGGCGAAGTCGCGGGGATCGCGCTTGCCGGTGATGCCCTCCTCGGTGGGCTGGCGCATCTCGTCCAGGTCCTGCTTGGACAGCTCCAGGTAGCCGGGCCAGGAGCGGACGTCGAAGTAGACGCTGCCGTCGGCCTCGTAGGCGTGTCCGCGCTCGATGAGGGTGCGCATCATCTCGACCATCTCGGTGACATGGCCGGTGGCGCGGGGCTCGTAGGTCGGGGGGAGGCAGCCGAGGGCGGTGTAGCCGTCGTTGAACGCCCGCTCGTTCTCATAGCCGATGGACCACCACGGGCGGCCCTGTTCCCGGGCTTTGGTGATGATCTTGTCGTCGATGTCGGTGACGTTCCGGACGAACGTCACCTCGTAGCCGCGGTACTCGAACCAGCGGCGCATGATGTCGAAGTTGAGGCCCGAGCGGATGTGCCCGATGTGCGGGGCCGCCTGCACCGTGGCGCCACACAGGTAGATCGAGACACAGCCCGGCTTGACCGGGTCGAAGTCACGGATCTGCCGGGCGCTGGTGTCGTACAGGCGAATAGTCACCACTCCAGGGTAGTGGTCGCGACCCAGTGCCTCACGCCCCTTCCCCTCTTTACGGCGCCCTCCCCGCTGTTTGCGGTGATCCCCCCGTGCGGCGGCCTGACCGTGCGCCCCGCCCCGGAGCCCTCGCCCGCACGACGGGCCGGAGCGTTCCGCATGCCCAGGAGAGTCACCACACCACTGTGACCTGCGCAGACGCCGTGCAGGCCGAGGCCGGGCGATGCCGTGCGCGGGCCTCAGACAGGCAGGTTCCAGGACGGCCCGTCGGGGCTGCCGAGCCAGACACGTTGGGTGCCGTCCTCCTCCACGGTCATACCGAAGTCGGACAGTGTGGGTGAGCCGGCGCTCCGCCAGGTGGTGAGGGCGCCTTCCACCTGGTCCCACAGCTGGAGGGGTCCGTGCTGGTGGACGGTCCATCCCTCCCCGGCGGGTTCGGTCCATGCCTGGGAACCGGTGGCGACGTCCACCAGGATCACGCCCGTGCCGGTGGTCATGAGTTCGGCGGAGGGCGCGGCCAGCTGGGCGAGGAACTGCCCGGTCCAGTCCTCCAGGAGGGCGGGCCGCACACGGGTGGAGCGAGTGCGCCCGGGGTGCTTGTGGAACGTGGGGCGGGGCGGTCGTTCGTGGGGGCGGGCGAGCATGTAGCTGATCCGGTCGGCGTGGAAGGGGCCGGTGGCCGTTCCGTCGTCGTGGACGGTGAGGCGAACGAGGCCGGAAGCCGGCAGCCATCCGCCGACGGCGGTGGTGATGGTGCCGCCGTCGCGTACCTGGCGGAGCCAGGCCGGGGGGATGTGGCGTACGGCGCAGGTGGCCACGATGTGGTCGTATTCGGCGCCGTCCCTGTGTCCGGCGAGGCCGTCACCGGTGATGAGAGCGGGGTTGTGACCGGCCGAGCGCAGGCGATCGGCCGCCGCGGCGGCAAGGTGGGGGTCGTACTCGATGGAGCAGACGTTCTTGTCGCCGAGACGACTGCACAGGATGGCGGTGGAGTAGCCGGTTCCGGTGCCGATCTCCAGCACCTTGTCGCCGTCGCCGAGACGAGCGAGGTCGAGCATGCGCACGATCAGAGAGGGCAGCGTGCTGGACGAGGTGGGGCGTCCGGTGAGCGGGGCGGTGGCGTCGGCGGCGGCGACACCGTCGACCTGGGTGACCCAGGTGACGTCCTGGTGGACGAGACGCAGCCACTCGGCGGGGTCGGTCCGATCGCGGTGGAGGGGGGCCCAGTGGCGGCCGTCGAAGCGGAACAGGCCCTCGCCGATGAAGAGTTCGCGGGGCACGGTTTCCAGGGCGGTGCGCCATGCCGGGTCGTCCACGGGGACGGCGGCCGCGAGTCGGCGGCGCAGGTCGTCGGGGTCGGTCATGCGGGGGCTCCGTGCTGTAGCTGATCGGCGATGGCGCGGGTGATGGGAGTGGTGATGCGGTCGGGGAACCAGGCCCATTGGCCGTTCGGGTTGCACTCGTACCAATGCCACCGGCCGTCACGGTCCAGTCCGAAGTCGAAGGCTCCGAAGACGAGCCCGAAGGCGTCGAGGTAGGCGCGGACGCTTCCGGCGATCTCGGGCGGGACGGGCAGGGGTGTGTAGGTGAGCTGTTCGTAGTGGCGGCGCCAGTCGATCCCGGGTGAGCCGCTGATCCGGACGGCGCAGAGGTGGTCGCCGACAGCGGTCAGGCGGATGTCGGCGGTTTTGCCGACGCGCTGCTGGAACAGGTGGGCGGTGTGGCGTACCCGGTGGTCGACCTGGTCGGGAGTGACGTCCTCGATCCAGACCGTCAGTGCGCGGCCGGTGCTGTCGGTGTAGGCGGTCTCGCGAAGTGGCTTGTAGATCACGGGCCCGTGCTCCGAGATGAAGGCGCGGGCACGATCGGGGTCGTTGGTGACGAGCGTGGGTGGCACGGTGAAACCGCACGCGGCGGCGGTGGCCAGTTGCGCCGGTTTGTACTCGGCATCCCGGTTGCGCCACGGGTGGTTCAGGTAGTGGGCTCCGGGAAGGGCGGCGAGGACGCCGCCGAGTCCGTAGCGGGCTTCTTCGATGCTCCATCGTGCTGCCAGGTCCGCCATGGCGCGGTCGGCGATGTAAGGGGTGGGCCGCCGCCAGTACACCGAGCGGACGTTCCCCACGTCGAGGGTTCGGGAGGCAGTGGCGAGAGTCCCTCCGGGTCCGGTGCTGCCGAAGGTGCCCGACAAGCGGATCTCTCCGGGGAAGTCGCCGGGGTCCAGGCGGACCACCGGTACCCGGCGCAGGTTCAGTTCGCTGATCACACCGTCCGCGGTGGCGTCGTCCAGCCGCGTGACGACGAGGACGGGCGACCTGCCCGGAGCCATCAGTCGGCGTCCCCGTTCTGGTCGCTGCCCTGATCAGGGGTGCCGTCCAGGCTGGTCTTCGTACTCGTCTCCTGCGACGTCTCCGACCGCTTGTGCCTGGCCTCCTCCACCGGCAGGGGCGTCCCGTCAGGAGCGGCCCACACGGGAACCTGCGTACCCGGGTCGAGGACCGGCCGGGCGGCGGGAAGGACCGCCGCCGCGGGGTAGGGCCGCATGCGTCCGAGTCCCCAGGGCTTTACCTGATCGGATGGCGCTGAAGGCTGCATGAGTCTCCTCGTTTCCCAGATGATCCGACGGTGACGTCCGCTGCCGGGAGTTCCGGGCGATCAGCGACGCCTGCCGGTGCGGGACGGCCGGCGGCCGGCGGGGTGAGCACCGAGCGGCCGGTAATCACTCAACACCTGTGCGCGGCCATGAGTAAGCGAGCACAGTGGACGGTGAGTTGCACAGGTTGCACACGCTCGGGGGTCACGATGGGACGACAGTCACTCATGCCGAACGACGTCCTGGCGGCGCTCATGCGAGAGGGGAACATCCGGAACGACCAGTTGGCACGTCGAGTCAATGCCGTCGGCACCGAACTCGGCCTCGGCCTGACCTACACCAAAACGGCCGTCTCGCAGTGGCTGAGAGGCCACCGGCCGAAGAAGGAAGCGCGCCCTGCCGTCACCGAAGCGCTCTCACGTCTGCTCGGGCGGCCCGTAACCTCGGTGGAACTCTGCTGGGACAGCGACACCACCGAGCCCCCGGCCGTGGTGTCGGGGATCGTCGACCTCGGAAGGGCGGACATGGACCCATCCCGGCGCGCCGTGCTCGGCGCGGGCCTGTACTCGGCGGCCCTGGCCATCCCCCGTTACGACGACATCGCAGGCCGGACAGATCACGCTGCGGCCGGTCGCACCACCCGTATCGGCCGGTCCGACGTGGAGACCGTGACGCGGATGACGGAGCAGATCGCGGACATCCTCGACGACCTCGGGGGTGGCCATGCCCGTCCCATGGCAGCGGCATTCCTCGTCAACACCGTGGGGCCCTGTCTGCGTGCCGACGGAACGCACGAGGTGAAGCGCGCGATGCGGGCCGCGGCCTCGGATCTCACGTACCTCACGGGGTGGATGGCCATGTACGAGCGCGAACACGGCGTCGGCCAGCAGTACTACATGACGGCGCTGAAACTCGCCGGTGCCGCCGAGGACCATGTGACGTACTGCCGCACCCTGCGCGGCATGGCGTTGCAGGCTTCGAACCTGGGTCACGGCCCGAAGGCCCTCGAACTCGCCGACTCGGCCGCGCAAGCCGCTCCGGCCTCAGGACCGCGCCTGGTGGCATTCCTGCGTGGCCAGCAGGCACACGGAGCCGCCATGGTCGGCGACCGGCGGCAGGCGTTCGACCGACTCCGGGAAACCGAAAAGGCGCTCTCGCAGGCCGACGGCCGCAACGACCACATCGGTGGATACGATCGCGCCGCCTACGAATTCCACGTCGCCCACGTCCTGTGGGAACTCAGGGACCGGCCCGGATCTGTCGAAGCCCTGCGGCGATCCAACAAGGCGCGTCCCTCCGGCGAGCGGCAGGGCCGCATGCACGCGACCGGCCTCCTCGCCACCCGGCTCATGGAGATGAGGCACGTGGAGGAGGCGTCCCGGGAGTGGGACATGTTCCTGGACGACTACGCCGGTGTCAGCAGTGCGCGGGGTGACGAACACTTCGCGACCCTGCGGACGTCCATCCGGCCGTACGTATCGCTGCCGGCCGTACGCGCCCTGGACGCGCGGGCCCGCGAGGTGGCCCGGCAGAAATCGGCAGCGTGACCGGGCGGCACCCCAGAGCCGCCCGGTCACCTCGCGCCACGCGCCCACCCGGGCCACGCGCTCGGGCCGGCCGAGTCGGGCTGTACGCCGGGTTCTGTTTCCCGGGCCGTGCTGCGGCCGGGGCGGGGCGGGTGGTTCAGAGCCGACCGACCACCTTGCGTGGCGTGATTCGTACGACGACCCGTTCCGCGTCCTCGGAGGACTCCGGGTTGAACTCGGCGTACTTCTTGCCCGTGTACTTGAGGCTCAGGTCGTCGATGAGGGACCGGCCGCCGTCGGTGGTCAGTTCGGCGGTGCCGCGGATCTCGGCGTACTCGTAGGGCTGGTCGGGGTTCATGACGACGACGGTGACGCGGGGGTCGCGGTCGAGGTTCAGCTTCTTGCGGCGGTCGACCGTGGTGGAGAAGAGGAGGTGCTCGCCGTCGCGCTTCACCCAGACCGGGGACATCTGCGGGCTGCCGTCGGGCTGGACGGTGCCGACGACGATGAACACCTTGCCGTCGAGCAGGGACTTGAGCCGGTCGGACAGGGCGGCGGACATGGGTACCTCCGAAAGGCCGCGGACGGTGACTCTCCGGGTACCCTCGCACGCCCTCGGCTCACCCGCACCAGGAGGCCGCGGAATTCAGGACACCCGCGCCACCAGCGCCGTCGCCACCGCCATCAGCCCCTCGTCGCGCCCCGGGAAGCCGAGGCCGTCCGTCGTGGCACCGGAGACGGACACCGGCGCGCCGGCCGCCTCGGAGAGGATCTTCTGGGCCTCGTCCCGCCGCTTGCCGATCTTCGGGCGGGGGCCGATCACCTGCACGGCGACATTGCCGATGACGAAGCCCGCCGCGCGCACGATCCGCGCGGCCTCGGTGAGCAGCGTGACCCCCGACGCGCCGGACCACTCGGGCCGCCCGGTGCCGAAGTGCTGTCCGAGGTCACCGAGCCCGGCCGCGGAGAACAGCGCGTTGCAGGCGGCGTGCGCGACCACGTCCGCGTCGGAGTGCCCGGCCAGACCCGGCCCCTCGCCCTCCCACTTCAGGCCCGCGCACCACAGCTCGCGGCCCTCCTCGAAGGCGTGGATGTCGGTGCCGATGCCGACCTGGGGCAGGACCGTCTCAGTAGCCATCGTTGAGCCTCCTGCGGGCCAGGACCGCCTCCGCGAGGACCAAGTCCAGCGGGCGGGTCACCTTGAACGCCTCCTCGTGACCGGGGACGGTCACCACGGGCAGGCCGAGCCGCTCCACCATGCTCGCGTCGTCCGTGACGTCCTCGGTCACCGTCTCGTGCGCGCGCACCAGCGTCGCCCGGTCGAACCCCTGCGGCGTCTGCACGGCCCGCAGCCGGGCCCGCTCCGGCGTGGCCACGACCGGCTCGGGCGCGCCGGGCGCGGCGGCCGGCTCGACCTCCTTGACCGTGTCGGCCAGCGGCAGCGCGGGGACGACCGCCGGGGCGCCGTCGCGTACGGCCTCGATCACCGCGTCCACGGTGTCGACGGGGACCAGCGGACGGGCCGCGTCATGGACGAGGACGACGCCGTACTCGGGGGGTACGGCCGCGAGGCCGAGCGCCACCGACTCCTGGCGGGACTCGCCGCCGGGCACCACCTGGAAGTCCGTGCGCTCCGGCAGCGTGTGCGCGTCGAGCAACGACTTCACCTCGCCGGGTCCGTCCGGCGGGGCGACCACGATGACGAGGGAGACATGACGGGAGGCGGCCAGGGAGTGGACGGCGTGGATGAGCATCGGCGTGCCGTTGAGCGCCCGCAGCGCCTTGGGCGCGCCCGGTCCGAGCCGTACGCCGCGGCCGGCGGCGGGAATCACGGCGGCGACGGGGGCCTGCGCGGGCGCCGAGGGCGGTCCGGCGGGCGAGGGACGCGATTCGTCAGACATCGGTTCCTGTCAGGTTTGTGTGCTCGACCTTGTTGGGTATGGCCTTCAGGAGTGCCGGGCGCGACGCCTTGACCGGACCCTTTCCGTGACCCTGGTCGAGCCGTCCACCCGGGCCCGGCACCTTGAGTATCGGGGGCCCGCTTCGTTTTCAGGGGCTTTCCGGGGGGTACGCCACAGGCGGCGCCGCGGGGACGAACATGCCGCAGCGCCCGGCGACAGAATCGAGTGTCATCGGGCACCGCGGCATTTTCGCTGTGCTGAGAATGTGCGAGAGCACTGTGCTGAGCGTGTGCGGGGAGTGGGGGCGAGGGGCAGGACCGATCAGAACATCAGCCGTTGACCAGGGATCGCCACCCACGGCACGGGCACGTCAGGAGGCGAGCACCTCGTCGAGCAGGGCCTCGGCCTTGTCCTCGTTCGTGTTCTCCGCGAGAGCGAGCTCGCTCACCAGGATCTGGCGGGCCTTGGCGAGCATGCGCTTCTCACCGGCGGACAGTCCGCGCTCGCGCTCACGACGCCACAGGTCACGCACGACTTCCGCGACCTTGATGACATCGCCGGAGGCGAGCTTCTCCAGGTTTGCCTTGTAGCGACGGGACCAGTTCGTGGGCTCCTCGGCGTACGGCGCGCGCAGCACCTCGAAGACCCGGTCCAGTCCGTCCTGACCGACCACGTCACGCACACCGACGAACTCCGCATTGTCCGCTGGCACACGCACCGTGAGGTCACCCTGGGCGACCTTCAACACCAAGTAGGTCTTGTCCACGCCTTTGATCTGGCGAGTTTCGATAGCCTCGATCAGCGCGGCCCCGTGATGGGGATAGACCACGGTGTCGCCAACCTTGAACGTCATGTGACAGGTACCCCTTCCGTGGCTATCCAGGGTAACACGGATACGGCGTCTTCTGAATGGCGTTTTCGCAGGTCAGGGCATATCTCGGGGCTTGACAACAGCAACCGGAACGTGCTGCGAGGGCCCTCCGGAAGCGGGAATTCGCAGGTGGGAGGGGCTGTTCGGGCGGGGTGAAACGCGTACGTTACACACCTCGCGCGCACACTCCAAGTGGATGAACGTCCCGATTTGTCCGATTCCTAGCGTACGACTTCCGCTACTCCGTTCGGAGGCCCCGGGCCCATGTGAGCCGTTTCCAGAATTGATCAGTGACGGCCGGACGGGTGAACCGGTGATCAATTTCGGGACGGCCCCACATTCCTTCACGGAAATTTTGCGCCCGGTTATGCGAATGGCGTACCGCGACCTCGGCAAAGTGGCCGAAGTGGCGGTTGTGACTGCGGGGACGCGTGAGACGTCGGCGGGGCCACGTACCCCCACCTGGCGGGAAGCCCGGGGCGAGGGGGAGGGTCGGGTGCGATCGCGCGGGAACGGCTCGGTAACCTGAAGCCGCTGACAGACACTTAGGACGGCTTTACAAGGAAGCCGCCCCTGCGTTAGGAGTTGCCGCCGCCGTGAGCAGCAGCCTTCGACGCGGCGCCCTCGCCGCTTCCGCCATTGTCTTCTCGATCGCCTCGCTCGCCGCCTGCGGCGCCGGCAACGACTCGCAGACGCTTGAGGTCAAGCCGGACAACGCGGCGACCAGCGTCGGCGACATCAAGATCCAGAACGCTCTGGTCATCACCCAGCCCGACCCGAAGGCGACCGGCCCGGCCGTGGTCTCCGCGACCCTGTTCAACTCGGGCGCCGACGACGAGACCCTCCAGTCGATCAGCGTCCCGGGCACCGGCGACACCGTGAAGCTGACCCCGGCCAAGGGCGGCAGCCTGACCGTCCCGGCGCACGGCTCCCTGATCCTGGGCGGCCCGGACAACGCCTCCGCCGAGATCCCCGGCGGCCACCAGAGCGTGCAGGACGGCAACGCCCAGCCGGTCACCTTCACCTTCAGCAAGGCCGGCGCGGTGAGCCTGCGCGCCTTCGTGGTCCCGGCCACCAGCTACTTCGACAAGTGGGGCCCCTCCAAGGTCCCGGCCGCCCCCACCGGCTCCCCGGCCGCCGGCGCCACCGCCACCGCCTCCGGCAGCGCCAAGCCGGGCAAGCACGGGGCGAACCCCTCGTCGAGCGCGAGCACCGGCGCGGGCGACACCACGGGCACCACGGGCACCAACCCGACCCCGAGCGACTCGTCCTCGGCATCGACCGGCGCGGGTCACTGAGCGGTCGTACGACGGGCCACTGAGCGGTCGTACAACGGCTGAGCGGTCGTACGACCGCCCGCCGAGCCGCCGTACGACCGGTCACTGAGTGGTCGTACGGACCCACGCAGCACGCGAAAGGGCGGCATCCCCGTGGGGGTGCCGCCCTTTCCGCGTCGGGCCTTCGGTCTACGGCTCGAACTTGTAGCCCAGGCCGCGCACCGTCACCAGGTAGCGCGGGGCGCCCGGGTCCGGCTCGATCTTGGCGCGCAGGCGCTTGACGTGGACGTCCAGGGTCTTGGTGTCGCCCACGTAGTCGGCGCCCCAGACCCGGTCGATCAGCTGCATCCGGGTGAGCACCCGGCCGGCGTTGCGCAGCAGCATCTCCAGCAGGTCGAACTCCTTGAGCGGCAGGTCGACCTTGGCGCCGCCGACCGTCACCACGTGCCGGTCGACGTCCATGCGGACCGGACCGGCCTCCAGCGCGGCCGGGGTGACCTCCTCCGGCTCGCCGCGGCGGCGCAGCACCGCGCGGATCCGGGCGACCAGCTCGCGGGAGGAGAAGGGCTTGGTGACGTAGTCGTCGGCTCCTATCTCCAGCCCGACGACCTTGTCGATCTCGCTGTCCTTCGCGGTCACCATGATCACGGGGACGTTCGAGCGGCCGCGCAGCTGGCGGCACACCTCGGTACCGGGCAGGCCCGGCAGCATCAGGTCGAGCAGGACGAGGTCGGCGCCGTTGCGCTCGAACTCGTCGAGGCCGTCGGGGCCGGTGGCCGCCACGGCGACCTCGAAGCCCTCCTTGCGCAGCATGTAGGACAGAGCGTCGGAGAAGGACTCCTCGTCCTCGACGACGAGCACTCGGGTCACGGAAGGACCTCCGGGGAGGGAAGCGGTTCGTACGGGGATGACTCGGTGGGACCGGTCTCGTCGTCGAGGCCGGGGTCCGGGTGCTGGAGCGCGCGGTCACGGGCCGCGCCCGCCTCCGGCAGCCTGAGGGTGAACGTGGAGCCCTGGCCTTCGGCGCTCCAGACCGTGACCTCCCCGCCGTGCGAGGCGACCACGTGCTTGACGATGGCGAGACCCAGACCGGTGCCGCCGGTGGCCCGCGAGCGGGCCGGGTCGACGCGGTAGAAGCGCTCGAAGATGCGCTCCTTGTCCTTGTCCGAGATGCCGATGCCCTGGTCGGTCACGGCCAGCTCGATCATGTCACCACCGGGGGCGCTGACCCGCCGGGCGGCGATGCCCACCCGGGTGCGGGCCGGGGAGTAGTTCACCGCGTTCTCGACCAGGTTGCCGAGGGCGGCGGCCAGCTGGCCCCGGTTTCCCCAGACGTGCAGGTCGGCGGTGCCGCCCGCCCGTCGCCCGCCACCACCCTGATCGAGCCCTTCGGGCACACCCACATTCGTGGCCATGGTGATCTGCTTGGTGCCCGCCTGGTGGCGGCAGCGGTCCACGGCCTCGGCGACCAGCTCGTCCACCTGGACGGGCTCGGCGTCCTCCAGGGGGTCGTCGTTCTGCACCCGGGACAGGTCGATGAGCTCCTGCACCAGGTTGGTCAGCCGGGTCGCCTCGATCTGCATCCGGCCCGCGAAGCGCTCCACGGCCTCGGGGTCGTCGGAGGCGTCCATGACGGCCTCCGACAGCAGGGACAGGGCGCCCACCGGCGTCTTCAGCTCATGGCTCACGTTCGCCACGAAGTCGCGTCGTACGGCCTCGATCCGGCGGGCCTCGGTCAGATCCTCGACCAGCAGCAGGACCAGGCGGGAGCCGAGCGGCGCGACCCGCGCGGAGACGGCGAGCGCCTCGCCGCGTCCGCTGCCGCGCCGGGGCAGATCCAGCTCGACCTGGCGTATCTCACCGTCGCGCCGGGTGTCGCGGGCCATCTGCAGCATGGGCTCGATGGAGAGTTTGCCTCCGCGCACCAGGCCGAGGGCGTAGGCGGCGGAGCTGGCCTTGACGACGGAGTCGGCCTCGTCGAGGACCACTGCGGAGGAGCGGAGCACCGAGAGAACGGTGTCCACTCCGGGCGGGAGTACGGGATCGGTATGCAAAGAAGTCCTGGTCGGTCGCTTCTGGTCGCGTTCGCTCCAGCGGAACGCCAGCATGGCGATGACGCCGGTGAGCACCCCGGCGATCGCTGCCGCTGCGGCGACCGCCGCGTTCACGTCCATGCGTCCAGGTTAGGCATGGGGTACGACATGCCCACAGCCGATCGGGTGCGACCTCGAACACTCGTCGCCCAGAGTTCACCTAGGGGCCAGGGTCGGTTCATTTGGGAAGCCGGAAACGGACGCGTACGGGGCGGAGCGTGGGAGCGTGGGGTTCGCACCGCCGGTTCTGCCGCCGGCCCCCGGACGACGACCCCCGGAAGCACGTATACGAGAGGGAACCCTGATGCGGGACGCGTACCACGAGGAACTGGACTCGATCGGCGACGGTCTGGTGGAGATGGCCCGGCTGGTCGGCTCGGCGATCGGACGCGCCACGACCGCCATGCTGGACGCCGATCTCAAGCTCGCCGAGAGCGTGATCGAGGCGGACCAGAAGGTCGACGAGCTCCAGCACGACCTGGAGGCCCGGGCGATAGCCCTGCTGGCGCGGCAGCAGCCGGTGGCGACGGACCTGCGCATCGTCGTGACGTCGCTGCGCATGTCGGCCGACCTGGAGCGCTCCGGCGACCTCGCCCAGCACGTGGCGAAGCTGACCCGGCTGCGTTTCCCGCAGCGCGCCGTCCCTCAGGACCTGCACGCGACCATCCTGGAGATGGGCCAGCTCGCGCAGCGCCTGATGGCGAAGGCCGCCGAGGTCATCGTGACCAAGGACGTCGACCTCGCGCTCCAGCTGGAGCAGGACGACGACGAGATGGACCTGCTGCACCGCACCCTCTTCCAGCACCTCATCGACGACCGCTGGAAGCACGGCATCGAGACGGCCGTCGACGTCACCCTGCTCGGCCGCTACTACGAGCGCTACGCCGACCACGCGGTCGCCGTCGCGAAGCGGGTGGTGTACCTGGTGACCGGCGAACACGCGGACGAGATCCAGTCGGACATCCAGCCGGTGACGGGGGTGGAGGGGGCGTAGCCCTGGCCGGGCGGGGCGGGGGCCTGCTCCACCTTGGTACCGGGTGGGGGCCCGGTTGCTTGGTACCCGGTGAGGGGCCGGTTGCTTGGCACCGGGTGGGGGACCTTGCTTGGTACCCGGGGGGCCGGTTGCTGGGCGGGCCCACGGGCTCGACGGCCGGACCCCGACGACCGGACCCCGACGACCGGACCCCGACGGCCGAGCGCCAAGTACGGCGCCTCCGTGCGCCGTTGATGCGCCCGGTCGGTTGGGCATGAAATGGGTGAGGGCATGCCTGCCCCGGCAACCAGGCCTAGGCGTCCAGGCCTCGGCGTCCAGGAGGGACCCATGACCGACTCCCCCAGCACCACCCCCGACCCCGCGCAGGAGCGCGAGTCCGAGCAGCCCGCGGAGATCAGGGGGCTGCCGCTGATCGCCGCGTGCGGCTGTGGTTCCGGCTGCGGCTGCGGCTGCCAGTCGGGCGCGCCCTGCCAGTGCGGCTGACGGCAGAGCCGTCGTAGGGCCGGTGCGAACTCCCTTCGCACCGGCCCTTTCCGCGTGCCGTCACAGTCGTACGACCGGATTCAGCCGCAGCAGGCCGACGGCGAGACGGGTGCGGTGGTCCGCGTGGCGCAGCAGCCGTCGGCCTCGGGGTCGGGGTCGGGGTCGGCCTGGGGGTCGGCCTGGGGGTGGGCCTCGGGGTCGGCGCTCCTGCCGAGGGTGTCGGCGTCGGCCTTCACGACGTACACCTCCCACGGCTCCTTGCCGGGGCCGTGCACCCACACCTTGTCCTGGAGGGCGTAGCAGCAGGAGGTGTCGTTCTCCTTGAAGGTGGCCAGGCCGACGTCCTTGAGGCGGGTGGTGGCGGCGCTCACCTGACCGGTGGACTCGACCTCGATGCCCAGGTGGTCCAGCCGGGTCTCCTCCTCGCCGGGGCCGCCCTCGATCAGGACGAGCTTGAGCGGGGGCTCGGTGATGGCGAAGTTGGCGTATCCCTCCCGCCGCTTGGCCGGTTCGGTGCCGAACAGCTTCGAGTAGAAGGCGACCGACGCCTCCAGGTCGGGGACGCGCAGGGCGAGTTGAGCACGGGACATGGCGGGGCTCCCATCCGGTTTCGTTCGACGCCTACGACATCCACGAGACATCCATGACGACATCCACGACGTCTGAATCGATAACTGTCGATGCAAGATTGACGCGCTGTATCGAAGCCTGTCAACATAGACACATGTCGAATCAAGACCTGGTGCTGCTCGACCAGACCGACGGAACCGCTGGAACCCCCGGAACCGCCGGAGCCTCCGACTGCTGCCCCGGACTGCTCACCGCCCCCCTGGACGAGGACCAGGCCGCGGAGCTGGCGAAGGTGTTCAAGGCGCTCGGCGATCCCGTCCGGCTGCGCCTGCTGTCGATGATCGCCTCACGGGCGGGCGGCGAGGTCTGCGTCTGCGACCTGACCCCGGCCTTCGACCTGTCCCAGCCGACGATCTCGCACCATCTGAAGCTGCTGCGCCAGGCCGGTCTGATCGACTGCGAGCGGCGCGGCACCTGGGTCTACTACTGGCTGGTCCCGGAGATGACCGACCGTCTGGCGGCCATCCTGACGCGCCCCACCGGCGCGCCCCTCCTCGACGGCACCACCTCGTGACCGCGCCCGTGACCGCCCTCGCGGCCGAGAGGAACATGGCGGGGCGGCTCTCCTTCGTCGACCGCTACCTGGCGCTGTGGATCCTCGCCGCGATGGCCGCCGGACTCGGCCTCGGCCACCTGGTCCCGGGCCTGGGCGACGCGCTGGCCGAGGTGACCGTGACCGGGGTGTCCCTGCCGATCGCCCTGGGCCTGCTCGTGATGATGTACCCGGTCCTGGCCAAGGTCCGCTACGACCGCCTCGGCACCGTCACCCGCGACCGCCGCCTGCTGCTGCCGTCCCTGCTGCTCAACTGGGTCGTCGGCCCGGCGCTGATGTTCGCGCTTGCGTGGCTGTTCCTGCCGGACCTGCCCGCCTACCGCACCGGTCTGATCATCGTGGGCCTGGCGCGCTGCATCGCCATGGTGATCATCTGGAACGACCTGGCCTGCGGCCACCGCGAGGCCGCCGCCGTCCTGGTCGCCCTGAACTCCGTCTTCCAGGTCATCGCGTTCGCGGCGCTCGGCTGGTTCTACCTGTCCGTGCTCCCCGGCTGGCTGGGCCTGCCCCGGACCGGCCTCGACGTGTCGACATGGCAGATCGCCCGCAGCATCCTCATCTTCCTCGGCATCCCCCTGGCGGCCGGCTACCTCACCCGCCGGATCGGCGAGCGGACCAAGGGCCGCACCTGGTACGAGTCCCGACTCATCCCCCGCATCGGCCCGTTCGCCCTCTACGGCCTCCTCTTCACGATCGTCCTCCTCTTCGCCCTGCAAGGCGACGCCATCACCGCACGCCCCCTGGACGTCGCCCGCATCGCGTTGCCGCTGCTGGTCTACTTCGCCGTCATGTGGGCGGGCTCGATGGCCTTGGCCCGTGCCATCGGCCTGGACTACCCCCGCGCCACGACGCTGGCCTTCACCGCCGCGGGCAACAACTTCGAGCTGGCCATCGCCGTCGCGATCGCCACCTTCGGCGCCTCCTCCGGCCAGGCCCTCGCCGGTGTCGTCGGCCCGCTGATCGAGGTACCGGCCCTGATCGCCCTCGTCCACGTCGCGCTACGCACCCGCCGCTACTTCACCGCCCCCCAGAAAGCCCCCGCCCATGCCTGACCTGCCCTCCACCCCCTCCACCCCTTCCGTCCTCTTCGTCTGCGTCCACAACGCCGGCCGCTCCCAGATGGCCGCCGCCTTCCTCACCCACCTCGCGGGCGACAGCGTCCGGGTCCGCTCGGCCGGCTCCGCCCCCGCCGCCACGGTCAACCCGGCCGTCGTGGCGGCGATGGCGGAGTCGGGCATCGACATCTCGGCCGAGATCCCGAAGGTCCTCACCGTCGAAGCCGTCCAGTCCTCCGCCGTCGTCATCACCATGGGCTGCGGCGACACCTGCCCGGTCTTCCCGGGCAAGCGCTACCTCGACTGGCAGTTGCCGGACCCGGCGGGCCAGGGCGTCGAGGCGGTGCGCCCGATCCGCGACGAGATCGAACGCCGGGTCCGCGACTTGCTCACCGAGCTCACACAGACGTCGTAACGGCGCTTCCGGGACCTACGCCCGCCCGCTTGAACCCGTGACTCCGCTCCACCTTCGCCACATGCAGCGTGTAGCTCTGATACCACTCGGCTCGCCCACGCTCCTGCGCCGCACGGTGCTCGGCGTTGCTCCGCCATTGGGTGAGGGCGTCCGCGTCACGGAAGTACCCGACGGTGATGGACAACCCGCCGGGAGTCTGCGCGTGGTCCGCCCCCAGGTACCCGGGGACCTCCTTCACCAGGTCCTCCATACGCGCGTTGGTCTCGCCGTAGCCGCTCCGGTCCTCGGTCGGGATCGCGGTGAACACGGCGACGTAGTACGGCGGTTCGAAGGCCTCGACAGGCGCGACAGCCACCTCTGATTGATCACTCATGACGTCACTGTGCGTCAGCCCTAGCCCAACGATCCAGGGTCTTTCCCGAACGGGATCCATAGGGGATCCGACTCTTGACCAAAGGGTCACCCCGCGATACGGGTCGCCTGCTCACGGAGTTCCTGGGCCTCCGGCACCCCGTCGTACCGCCGCAGCCGGACCCGCATGTCCTGGAGGGCCGCCTGGACCTTCACCGAGCGGATGCCGTCGGCGCAGTCGAGGAAGCTCCGCCAGGTGGCCATGGCACCGTCCACATCGCCTTGGCGCAGCCGCACGCCACCGAGGTCGGCGAGGACGATGGCGCGGGTGCGGCGGCGGTCGAGGCCGTGGGCGAGGTAGCGGACAGCCAGGTGGCGAGCATGGCCGCGGCCCTTTGCGGGTCACGAGGGACGGAACCGTTCGCCTAGCCGTCATAACCTGGAATTACGCGGTCTCGCCCAGCGCTACTACGCGCACTCCTTCCCGCTAGCCGCCGAGGCCAGCGACCCGGAACTCTCCGTCACCGCACTGCGCGGGCTCGCCGTGCAGTGCGTCGCCCTCGGCCACCGGGCCGAGGGCGTCCAACTCGGTGAAGCCTGCGTGGAGTACGGCCGTCACCTCGACAACCCGCGCGCGGTGCCCTACGGACGAATCCACCCTCGCCAATGCCCGCCGCCCAGAACGACGACCGGCACATGGCACCCAGAATCTGACCATGCCCGAGACGGCCATCGGCAGCGCGGCTGCCGCGGGTAGTGACTGCTGGGCAGCCCACTACTCCCCAGACCGCTGGGCCCACGAATCCAGCATGGTCCTCTCCCATTTCGGTGATCTCGACGCCGCCGACGAGGAGCACCTCCACCTCGCCCTCGACCGGACGGCGCAATCTGGCAGGAAGGGCACTCACCGAGGCCATCGGTCGCGAATTTTCGCCGTCGCCTCCCAACTCATCTACCTCGCTGACTGGATGGCCCAAGACGAGGGCGACGCCCTAGTCGTCCTTGGCGGCTGATGAGCATCCTCGGTTGCCCCAGACACGGCCCAGACTGTCGCACTCAGCTTGAAAACTGCGATCGTTCGCGGCTGAGCAAGGCGCTGATCTCTAACAACGACCAGGTTGCGGCCTCATCAACGACGAGTGCGCCTACCGTGATTCCTCATTGCTCCCCGGTCGTTCTAATGAGGTTGTGGTGCGGGACTTGGCGGGACTCTGCATGCCTGCGCGCCTACTCCTTCAACCGCAGCAGATCGCCAGCAGGATCCCAGATCAGATCAACATCGTCAGGGTATGCATACGACCAAGTCGTGATGAAGGCACGCTGCACGAGGTCTTCGCTTAGGAAGTCAAGATCCTCACCGATTTGAGCGAAGATATTGTGGCGATCGTGGTTTGTGAGCGCGCGCTGCGTTACAACTTCCCGCACCCGTTCCTGCATAAAAGTATCTAGATGCAACGAGATCGCAAGTTTACCTAGGAGGTTGGGGATAGAATCAAACCCTTCAAGGATTCGGTCCATGATGTAAGCTTCCGGTGAATCTTCACCCGGAATGAAAAGTAGATCATCCGAGCTCGGGCTATTTTCATCACTTACAGCCTCGTCAGGCAGATTGAGTTTCTGCGGCGCAAACCCAGATTCGGCCCGCTTATCCCCGTCAAGAAGTGCAATGGCGAAGAAACGTCGGGCAGGGCTCGAATTATGGAATCGAGTGTGATCTCGCGCAGGAGCAGCTCCGCCTAGCTTATGCACTTCTATCCCCGATCGGTCGATTCCATGCTTCTGACAGTAGGCTCGCAGGGTAACGTCTGCCACCATTTCGCCGAATCGGTCCTCTGTGAAAACTACAAGTCGAGCGTTAATCTGCCCCGTCAGAGCACGCAATGACGCTACATCAAGCTTGCCTTGCTTAACCTCTCCACGATAAGCCACCCAGACAGCTTCATTCGGCAGCGGGAACAGGGCGTCGTTGGAGTGTGTAGTAAATATTACTTGGCACGACTTCCTCTTGGCTACCTTAATGAGGTATTCAACGAGGCGTCTAGTGGCTACAGGATGCAGCCCGTTTTCGATCTCTTCGATCAAGATCAAGGCGTTATCTGCGCTTGACTCAATCTGCGAGACGATGCGGATGACACTAGCCTCACCCGCCCCAAAATGAAATTCAGAGTAGCCTGCGCCATCCCCTGAGGGCAAGGAAGCGAAAATCGATAGGTCGCCGCTGCGTGCGCTGACACGGAGGTAGCTTCCGGCGTCCTTTCCGAGAATCGACTCTACCGCTTCAATTACAGGCTCTGTGAGCTGTTCCTCTGAGAACCCCTCGAAGCTACCACCGATGAATTTAGAAAGCTCCTTGCGCTCGCTTGCCGGAAGGGTCCTGCTTACGCCAAAGGTCAGAACGTCCCTCTCAACAGCGTCACGATTCCACTTAGCCTTCAGATAACTGGCAGTTCGGCTGATGGTTGCGCTGCTTTGTTCACGCTTGTCGAGGATTTCGTACTCAACCCTCCAGTTCTTCATGCTGTCGTCATACTTGCCGCTCTTCGCGAAGAACTGTCGAGGTAGGACTTTGCGGTGAATAAGAGCCGCTGCCCCGAGAATTGTTGTCTTCCCTGAACCATTTGGCCCTACGAGCGCAGTTACAGGAAAGTCGAATGTCACTTCTCGATTGGAGAATCCGCGCAGCTTTACCATCCTGAGGCGTCGGAGATACTTGTCATAGGCTTTCTTGTTTACGCGAGACGCGAGTGCTGTGATGTCACTTTTACGGATCTCACTCTTCGCAGACATTCGAACCCCCCAGGGCAGTACCCGGACTTTCAGGCAGTCTAGGACGCCCAAGCCTTGAGTGGGGCTGTCTCTCCGAAACTCGGTGTAGCAGTTTTTGCCTGGAGCTGCTCTGGCGCGTGCGATCATGGCTCCATAACCCCCCGACGTGACGGGCAGCCTGTGGACCTGTCCGACAAACACAGGGTCGGGGCCATGATCTTCGAGTCTCGCGCCAAAGCAGCTCCGTGAAGCTGGGCGCCCCAGCCGCAACGAACCCCTTCTGGCGTCGAGTGGCTGCATGCTGTGACCGCTGCATGGGCGTCGGCCGGGGCCGAGGCAGGGGTGCGGGCCCGGCCAGAGATCGTGCCTGCACTCCGAGGAGCGGAGCGAGTCACCTCAGAGTGGTAGGAGAAGTTGCAACTCACTCCGCGCAGCGCAGCCTGAAGGCATCTGCGCATGACCGGACTTCGGCGTCTTGGCGGGACGCGAGAGGCGGGAAGAGTACTGGGCGGATTGTCCACATGATGCGGGTGTAGGCGTGGGTGATGGTCACCGTGCAGGGTTCGCGGCGCAGTAGTGATCGGCGGGTTTCCAGGCGGCCAGCGTGCAGCCATGTCCATGCCTCGTCGGAAGCGGCCGCGTCGAGGGCCGGAGAGATCGTCCGCAGGGCGACCGCGACCCACCGGTCGGCCTGCCATGCCGAGTACGCGTCGATCGCGGCGAGAAGTGCTGGTCCTCCTCGCGGCCAGCGAAGAGACTCGGTCGAGCACGCGCACCAGTAACCGCGGCGCAGCGTGCTGGTCACGGCAAAAGGCCCTGAGCTCGCACGGGTTGGGGCGTCGGCTCCTGGCAGTGGAGAGGCGCGTCGAGTTCGGCGGTGACGGTGCGGCCGGGGTCGCCGCCTTGGATCCTGACCCGGTCGGCGAGTGCGGCGACCATGCCGAGACCTCGGCCGTGGGTCGATTCGAGAGTCGGACGCTGGACCCGGGGGCTGGTCTCGGACGTGCCGGAGTCGGTCACCTCGATGACGACGGCCAGCGGAGAGACGGTGAGCGCCACATGGAACGTGCCGCCGGAGTTGCCGCTGGCGGTGTGCACGACGGCGTTGGTGCCGAGTTCGGTCACGACCAGCGCGGCGTCCTCGGAGCAGGGGTGGCCGTCCAGCATCGCGCGCGTCCACCTACGGGCGGCATGAAGTTCCTTGGGGTCCCCGGGGAAGCTGCGTCGATGAGTGGGCATGGCGTCCTCCATGGGCGATGACCTGCTGTTCTCCTGGGCAGAGCGACCCGTCGGCAAGAGTGGAGCAGGTGAGCCGTAGAATCAGTACCGGCACCGTACTAAAAGTACGGGTAGCGAGGAGTGCGAACCCGCACTTTTCGTACGGGTGCCGAGATGCATAACGTCGCCCTGAAGCTGGTGGCCGGCGTGGACGCCGACGGAGGAAGGACCTCGTATGTTCGGACTGATGGTGCGCTTCACCTGCAAGGACGATGCGGCCGCGGCCGCGTTCGACGACCTGGTGGAGCGGACGGGTGAGCACATTCGTGCGCACGAGCCCGGAACGGTGATCTACGCCGTGCACCGTGTTGACGGCCGCCCCTTGGAGCGCGTGTTCTACGAGCTCTACCGAGACGAGGACGCCTTCCAGGAGCACGAGGCGAAGGACTATGTCCGTCTCTTCCTCGCCGAGCGGGACCAGTACCTCTCCGACACGGAGGTCGACCGCCTGGACTTCGTCTCCGGCAAGGGCGTGCGCGTTGAGCAGTGACTACGAGCAGGCGCTCGGCCGCAGGATCGCCGCCGGGCGCAAGCGGCGCGGGCTGTCGCAGAAGGAGTTCGCCGCGCTGCTGGGCCGTTCCGAGGCCTGGCTGTCGCAGGTGGAGCGCGGCGTGCGGCGCATCGACCGGATGACCGTATTGGGGAAGGTCGCCGACGTCCTGGGCGTACCGGTGGCGGAACTGGCGGCCGGGGCGCCCCTCATGGCCACGGCAGCCGAAGACACGTCGAGCGGGGCGGACCGCCTGCGCCTGCTGCTCAGTGCCCCGCATGCCCTCAAGGCGCTCGTCGGCCGGGAACGGGATGGCGCGCCCGCGGATGTGACAGCGCTTCGTACGGAGGTCGAGCGGGCCTGGGCGCTTGCCCACCAAGGTGCCTATGCCGACCTGACCGAACTGCTGGAGACACTCGTGCCCCGGCTGGAGTCCGCCGCCCGAGCCACCACCGGAGCGGAACAGGCTGACATCTTCCGGCTGCTCGCCGGCACCTACCAGGCGTTCGGTGCCGCGCTCGCGAACATGGCGGAGCCGGAGGCCGCCTGGGTCGCGATCGACCGTGCCGTGGCTGTCGCCGAGCGGGCCGGTGATCCCCTGCTGATGGCCGCCGGTGCGTTCCGCCTGTCGATCGTCTTCCTCGGTGCGCGTCACTTCGAGCAGGCAGCCTGGGTCTCCGGAAGCGCTGCCGAGGCACTGGTTCCCCTGGACGGAGCCGAGCAGATCGAGGCGGTGGCGCTGCGCGGTGCCCTGACACTGCAACGGGCCCTCGCTGCTTCCAGGTTGAACCTGGCCGAGGATGCGTACACGCACCTCCGCACCGCCCACGACCTGGCCGAACAGGTCGGCGAGGGACGCAACGACTACAACACCGAGTTCGGTCCGGCCAACGTGTCGGTGCACGAGGTGTCCGTCGCAGTCGGCCTCGGAGACGCCGGAATGGCTCTTCGCGCCGCGCGGAAGGCCGATGTATCGGTGCTGTCCGAGGAGCGACAGGCGCGATTCCACCTCGACGTCGCCCGAGCCCACGCCCAGCGTCGGCAAGTGGACGACGCCGTATCAACTCTGTCGGAAGCCAAGGACTTGTCACCCCAGTTGGTGAACACCCTGTCGTCCGTCAAGCAACTCGTGGCAGATCTGCTGCTCATGAGCCAACCACCCTCCGAAGGGCTACGGCGGCTGGCTGCGGAGTTCGGCGTAGATGCTGCCGGAAGCGGGGCCTGAGCGGGGCCCTTGCAAAGTCGGCCCGAGACATGGAAAACGCCCCTCATATGCGTGAACGCACAGGTGAGGGGCGTCATCACGAGAACTACTTCTTCTTGCCCTGGTTCTTGACCGCCTCGATCGCGGCCGCAGCCGCCTCCGGGTCGAGGTACTTGCCGCCCGGGGTGAGGGGCTTGAAGTCGGCGTCGAGGTCGTAGGCGAGGGGGATGCCCGTGGGGATGTTCAGGCCCGCGATGTCGGCGTCGGAGATGCCGTCCAGGTGCTTGACCAGGGCGCGCAGGGAGTTGCCGTGGGCGGCGACGAGGACCGTGCGGCCGGTCAGGAGGTCGGGGACGATCGCGTCGTACCAGTAGGGGAGCATCCGCAGGACGACGTCCTTCAGGCACTCGGTCCTGGGGCGCAGCTCCGGCGGGAGGGTCGCGTAGCGCGCGTCGTCGAACTGGGAGAACTCCGAGTCGTCCGGCAGCGGGGGCGGCGGGGTGTCGTACGAGCGGCGCCAGAGCATGAACTGCTCCTCGCCGAACTCGGCCAGCGTGGCCGCCTTGTCCTTGCCCTGGAGGGCGCCGTAGTGGCGCTCGTTCAGGCGCCAGCTGCGGTGGACCGGGACCCAGTGGCGGTCCGCGGCCTCCAGGGCCAGCTGGGCGGTGCGGATCGCGCGCTTCTGGAGGGACGTGTGGACCACGTCGGGCAGGAGGTCGGCGTCCTTCAGGAGCTCGCCACCGCGGACCGCCTCCTTCTCGCCCTTCTCGTTCAGGTTGACGTCCACCCAGCCGGTGAACAGGTTCTTCGCGTTCCACTCGCTCTCGCCGTGGCGGAGGAGGATCAGCTTGTACGGTGCGTCGGCCATGCCTCAGAGCGTAATCCACGGCCCCCGGGCGCCGACGCGGACGACCGGTGCGCGGGACGCAGAAGGGGGGCGCCAGGGGGACTGTTAATCCGCTGGTCGATGTCAGACCCCCTTAGTAAGTTGTGCGAGCGCCATCAGCCACTTACCACTCCAGGGGGTCCCCTCATGCCCGCCGCCCGTCTCGGACGCGCTGCCCGGGAAGCCGTGTCCGGGCTCCCCCGTGAGTTCTGGTGGCTGTGGACCAGCACCCTCGTCAACCGGCTCGGCGCCTTCGTGGCCACCTTCATGGCCCTCTACCTCACCCTCGACCGCGGCTACTCCGCCTCGTACGCCGGGCTCGTCGCCTCCCTGCACGGGCTGGGCGGGGTCGTGGCCTCGCTCGTGGGCGGGGTGCTGGCCGACCGCGTCGGGCGGCGGCCCACCCTGCTCGTCGCCCAGTCGGCCACCGCCGCCTCCGTCGCGCTGCTCGGGTTCATGACCCACCCGGTCGCCATCGCCGGCGTCGCCTTCCTCGTCGGCATGGCGTCCAACGCCTCCCGGCCGGCCGTGCAGGCGATGATGGCGGACATCGTGCGGCCCGAGGACCGGGTGCGGGCCTTCTCGCTCAACTACTGGGCCATCAACCTCGGGTTCGCCGTCTCCGCCGCGGGCGCCGGATTCATCGCCGAGTTCAGCTATCTCGCCGGTTTTCTGATCGAGGCGGGCATGACGGCCGCCTGCGCGCTCGTCGTCTTCCTGAAGGTGCCCGAGTCCCGGCCCACCGCCCCGGTCCACCAGGACGAGCCCCAGGTCGGCCTCGGTACCGTGCTGCGCGACGGGCGCTACATGGCCGTCGTCGGCCTGTCCTTCCTCGTCGCCCTGATCTTCATGCAGGGCGATGTCGCCCTGCCGGTCGCCATGGGCCGCGCCGGGTTCACGCCCGCCGACTACGGCCTCGCCATCGCCGTCAACGGTGTCCTGATCGTCGCCCTCCAGATCCCCGTCACCCGGTTCATCGAGCACCGCGACCCGCGCACCCTGCTCGTCGTCTCCTCGGTCCTCGCCGGGTACGGCTTCGGGCTCACCGCCTTCGCCGGGTCCGTCGGCGTCTTCATGGCCACCGTCTGCGTGTGGACCCTGGCCGAGATCGTCAACGCGCCGACCCAGACCGGTCTCGTCGTACGCCTCTCCCCCGTCCACGGCCGCGGCCGCTACCAGGGCGTGTACTCCCTGTCCTGGTCCGTCGCCGCCCTGGTCGCGCCCCTGATGTCCGGCCAGGTCATCGACCGGTTCGGGGCGCGGTGGCTGTGGGTCATGTGCGCCGTCCTGGGGATGGTCGCCGGGCTCGGCTACGCCCTGCTGATGCGCGGGCTCGGCGATCGGGGTCGTGAGACGGAAGGCCGTACGGCGGACGGGCCGGTGGTCGTCTCCGCCGCCGGTGACACCGCCCCAGAGCCCACCCCGACCATGTGACGGGGGTCACAGTCGACCTTGTCACATTCCCCGCGCCCCCTCCGTCCATGAGGTGTAGCCAGCACGAGCAGTACGACCCACACAGGAGCACATCGCCATGGACGCCCGTCTGAACCTGATGACCAACCCCGTCGCCGGCACGTTCCTCAAGTACGTCAACTCGGCCGGAAAGGTGCTGTCGGACTCCACTCTCCCGGCCGCGACACAGGAGTTGGTGAAGCTCCGGGCCAGCCAGATCAACGGCTGCGGGTTCTGCACCGACATGCACAGCAAGGACGCCGAGGCCGCCGGGGAGAGCGCGCGGCGGCTGCACCTGGTCGCCGCCTGGCGCGAGGCCACGGTGTTCACGGAGGCCGAGCGTGCCGCGCTGGAGCTGACCGAGCAGGGCACCCGGATCGCGGACGCGGCCGGCGGGGTCACCGACGAGGCTTGGGCGGAGGCCGCCCGGCACTACGACGAGGAGCAGCTCACCGCCCTCGTCGGCCTGATCGCGGTCATCAACCTGTACAACCGGGTGAACGTCATCGTGCGGCAGCCCGCGGGCGACTACCAGCCCGGCATGTTCGGCTGACCGCCGCGGACCGGGGGCGGGGGGCGGCCGGTACGGGGGTCCGGCCGCATCCCCTGGAGGGGGCGCGCGTCAGGGGTGCATGCGCGCCCCCTTCAGCACCTTGTCCACCCCGCCTCGCGGGCCGTACACCGCGAGCCCGACCAGGTCCAGATCGGCCGCCGGTACGGCGCGCACGGCCGCGCGGTTGTCGCGGTCGTTGCCGGTGGCGAACAGGTCCGCGGTGAACACGGCGCAGGGCAGGGCCCGGCCGAGCGCCCGCCCGTGGGCCGCGCGCAGGGTCTCCTTCTCGCCCTCGAAGACCAGCACCGGCTGCCGGAACATGGGCAGGTACCGGGTGCCGTCCGCGTCCTCGTAGGGCTCGCCGACCACCTCGGGCAGCGTCGCGCCGAGGCCGCTGACCAGGAACGCGGTGACGTTCAGCCGCTGCCAGGAGGCCAGGTCCGCGCGCAGCAGCACGGCGATCTTGGTGTCGAAGCGGACGGGCTCGGCGGGCCGGGAGGGGACCGGGGCGGGGGTCGGGGTGCTCATGGGACGAGACTGCCGGTCCCCGCCCGGCGCGGTCTTGTACGTTGTTTGCATGGCCACGAGCAGGGCCGTGAGCAGGGCGGCGCGCGGGGCCCCGGGCGAGCCGGGCGCGGAAGTGAGCGCGTGGCGTCCCCGGGTGCCGGGCGTCACCGAGGTCTTCCACGCCCATTTCACCGAGTACGCCTATCCGATGCACGTCCACGACGCCTGGACCCTGCTCATCGTGGACGACGGCGCGGTCCGCTACGACCTCGACCGGCACGAGCACGGCACCCCGCTCGACACGGTCAGCCTGCTGCCCCCGCACGTGCCGCACAACGGCTCCCCGGCGACCCCGGGCGGCTTCCGCAAGCGGGTCGTCTACCTCGACAGCAGCCGGCTCGGCGAGGAGCTGATCGGGGCGGCCGTCGACGGACCCGATCTGCGCGACCCCGTGCTGCGCCTGCGGGTCGGGCAGCTGCACGCGGCCCTCGCCCGCCCCGGCGACGAGCTGGAGGCGGAGAGCAGGCTGACCCTCGTCGGGGAACGGCTGCGGGGGCATCTGCGGCGGCGCGTCGAGCCGCCGGGGCTCCGCCGGGAACCCGGACTCGCGCGGAAGCTGCGGGAGTTGCTGGACTCCCGGCTCACCGACGGCGTCTCGCTCGCGGAGGCATCCGGGCTGCTGCACGCCCATCCGGCCCATCTCGTACGGGCGTTCAGCGGGGCGTACGGCATCGCACCGCACCAGTACCTGATGTCACGCCGGGTCGGCCGGGCCCGCCGGCTGCTGCTGGACGGGCTGCCGCCCGGCGAGGTGGCGGCCCTGACCGGGTTCTACGACCAGGCCCATCTCACCCGCCACTTCCGCAGGTTGGTCGGGGTGCCGCCGGGCCGCTATCGGAGTGGGACGCGCCGAAACTCGTAGCCTCTGGACTTCATTCGACAGGGCGCTCGATGAGGTGCTTGAAGGCGTCCAGGTTGCGGGTGGACTCGCCGCGGGAGACGCGCCAGGCGTACTCCTTGCGGATGGAGGTCGCGAAGCCCAGCTCCAGAAGGGAGTTGAAGGCGCCGTCGGCCGCCTCCAGGATCTGGCCGAGGAGGCGGTCGATCTCGTCGGGGCTGGCGGAGGCGAGCGGGAGGCGCGCGGTGACGTAGACGTCGCCGAGGCGGTCGACGGCGTAACTCACGCCGTACAGCTTGAGGTTGCGTTCCAGGAGCCAGCGGTGGACGCCCGCCTCGTTCTCGTCGGGGTGGCGTACGACGAAGGCGTTGAGGGAGAGGGAGTGCCGGCCGACGAGGAAGGAGACGGTGGTGGACAGCTTGTGGGTGCCGGGCAGCTTGACCACGTAGGTCCCGGTCTCGGGGTTCTCCCACTCCAGTTCGGCGTCCTGGAAGACGGCCTCCAGGACCTGTCCGGCCTTCTCGACATCACCCATGGTGGGAGCGTACGCGACGGCGGTACGACTGGGTCGCGGCCGTGTAGACGTCGGCGGTCGCCGCGGCCGCCGCGTCCCAGCCGAAGGAGCGGGCGTGCCGGGCGGCGGCGTCGCCCATGCGCGTGGTGAGCGCCTGGTCGTCGGCGAACCGGGCGAGGACGCGCGCGTAGTCGGCCGGTTCGTGCCCCTGGACCAGGAAGCCGGTCTCGCCGTCGCGCACCGCCACCGGCAGCCCGCCGACCGACGCGGCGAGCACCGGGGTGCCGGCCGCCTGCGCCTCGATGGCGACCAGCCCGAAGGATTCGCTGTAGGACGGCATGACCAGCACGGACGCGGCCCGGAACCAGTCCGCGAGCTGCTCCTGGCCGACGGGCGGGCGGAACCGTACGACGTCCGCGATGCCGAGCCGGGCGGCCAGCTTCTGGAGGCCCTCGGGCTTGGCGAGGCCGCTGCCGCTGGGCCCGCCGACGACCGGCACGAGGATCCTGGAGCGCAGTTCGGGGCGTTCGTCGAGGAGGACGGCCACCGCGCGCAGCAGCACGTCCGGGGCCTTCAGGGGCTGTATGCGGCCCGCGAAGAGGGGGATCAGGGCGTCCTTGGGCAGCCCGAGGCGGGCGCGGGCGGCGGCCCGGCCGTCGGCAGGGCGGAAGCGCTCCAGGTTGACGCCGGGGTGGACGACGGCGACCGAGCCGGGGTCGGCGTCGTAGTAGCGGACCAGTTCGCCGGCTTCGTCGTCGGTGTTGGCGATCAGCCGGTCGGCGGCGGCGACGATCTGGGTCTCGCCGATGACCCGGGCGGCGGGCTCGGGGCGGTCGCCGACGGCCAGATGGGCGTTCTTGACCTTGGCCATGGTGTGCATGGCGTGCACCAGGGGGACGCCCCAGCGCTGGGCGGCGAGCCAGCCGACGTGGCCGGAGAGCCAGTAGTGGGAGTGGACCAGGTCGTAGTAGCCGGGGCGGTGGCCGGCCCATGCCTGCATCACGCCGTGTGTGAAGGCGCACAGCTGGGCGGGCAGCTCCTCCTTGGCGAGGCCCTCGTACGGGCCCGCGTCGACGTGCCGGACCAGGACGCCGGGGGCGAGCTGGACGGTGGGCGGCAGATCGCCCGCGGTGGCCCGGGTGAAGACCTCCACCTCGATGCCGAGCGCGGCGAGCCGCTGGGCCAGCTCCACGATGTAGACGTTCATACCGCCCGCGTCGCCGGTGCCGGGCTGGTGCAGGGGTGAGGTGTGCACGGAGAGCATCGCGACCCTGCGGGGCCGGCGGAGCAGCCGTAGCCGGGGCGCGGCGGACGGGGAGCGGCGCCCGAGCCTGCTGGCGTACTGGCTCACGTGGCGGTCCTCCTTGCTGCGGGCATGCCGGGCGGAGGACTCGCCTGCGCCCTCCACGGGGGTGCAACAGCGTGCTGGGGGCCGGTCATTTCCGGATCAAGCCGCTTTACCGAATCATTACCTTGGCGACTCAACCCGGCCTCCTCGATCTCCCTGCCTCCGCCCGGTGATCTCCCTGCCTCCGCCTGGTCCCGACCCGGTACCCCTCGACCCGGCCCGGTACCCCCTCGACCCGGCTCCGCACCCCTTTACCCTCGTACTCATGGCAACCCGCGCATCCACCCTCCGTCCCGTGGGGACCGTGACGCGCGGCACCACCAATCCCAACCGGCTGCGCCGCATGGACCGCTGGATCGCCGCCGTCCACGGCGCCGAGCTGCGCCGCGCCGCCGAGCCGGTCGCCGTCGACCTCGGCTACGGCGCCGCCCCCTGGACCGCCGTGGAACTGCTCGGCAGGCTGCGCACCGCCGCCCCTCGCACCCGGGTCATCGGCATCGAGATCGAGCCGGAGCGGGTCGCGGCGGCGCGGCCGTACGAGCGCGAGGGGCTGGTCTTCCGGCACGGCGGCTTCGAGGTCCCGGTGGCCGGGCGGCCACTGCTGATCCGCGCGGCGAATGTGCTGCGCCAGTACGACGAGGACCAGGTCGCCGCCGTCTGGGAGCGGCTGTGCGCGCGGCTGGCCCCGGCGGGCGGCGGCTCGCGCGGGGGGCTGCTGGTCGAGGGGACGTGCGACGAGATCGGGCGGCGGCACGTGTGGGTGGCGCTCGGGCCCGAGGGGCCCCGGACCGTCACCTTCGCCACCCGGCTCGGCTCCCTGGACCGCCCCTCCGACCTCGCCGAACGGCTGCCGAAGGCGCTGATCCACCGCAATGTGCCCGGTGAGCCGGTGCACGCCTTCCTTCGCGACTTCGACCGCGCCTGGGCGGCGGCCGCGCCGTACGCCGCGTACGGCGCCCGGCAGCGCTGGCTGCGCACGGTGCGCGCCCTCACCGCGGACTGGCCGGTGACGGACGCGCCGGGCCGCTGGCGGCAGGGTGAAGTGACCGTGGCGTGGGGGGCATTGGCGCCCAGGGGCTGAAGCCGCTGTGCAAACCACCCCTTCGGGTGGGCGGGCGACGGAACGAACCCGGCGCGTCGTTCGTCAGACGGACGAGGTGATCGTCGGACGGGCGCGGTGATCGTCGACTTGGCCGCACCGGGGGGAAATCCGACTTTCCTCATGGCCTCTGTCGCTTTGCGCGCGGTCGTGGCACGATCCCTCAGGCGTCCATAAGTTACTGACGGTAAATCAGCTGGGGGGTAGGTATGGGTACGGGCAAGCGCGGTCTGCTCGCGGCCGCCCTGACCGTGGTCTGCGCGGTGGCCGTACTCGCGGCACCCGGGACGGCGCTCGCCGCGCCGGCACCCCCGCAGGGCACCGGTCCGGCGGCCGGCACGAAGCCGGAACCCGTGCCGGACAAGGACCTTGAGCAGGTCCGCGAGAAGCTGGACAAGCTCTACCACGACGCGGCCGTGGCCACCGACGCGTACAACGCGGCGGAGGAGAAGACGAAGAAGCAGTCCGCCGAGATCGTCTCGCTGGCCAAGAAGATCGAGGCCGGGCAGCGCAAGCTCGCGCAGCTCAAGGACCAGGCGGGTGCGGCGGCCCGGGAGCAGTACCGCACCGGAGGGGTGCCGCCCACCGCCCAGTTCCTGCTCAGCGACGACCCGGACCAGTTCCTGGACGGCGCGGGCCTGGTCCTCCAGAGCCAGCAGGCGGCCAACCATCTGATCGGCGAACGGACATACACCCAGCAGCAGTTGCGGGACTACGCCGCCGACGCGGCCGCCCAGTGGAAGAAGCTGGACGCCGACCGCAAGGCCAAGGCGAGCGCCAAGAAGAAGATCCAGCAGCAGATCGACGCCGCGAAGAAGCTGGAGTCCTCGCTGGAGGAGAAGCAGCGCGAACGGCTCGCGCAGCTGGAGCAGAAGGCCGCGCTGAAGGCGCAGACCGCCTGGCTGGACACCGGCATCCTCGACCGGATCCACGGCAAGGCGTCGGCGGCGGGCGAGAAGGCCGTGGCGTTCGCCACCGCCCAGCTCGGCAAGCCGTATGTATGGGGCGCCGCGGGCCCGGACTCCTTCGACTGCTCGGGGCTGACCTCCCAGGCGTGGGCCGCGGCCGGCCGCCCCATCCCGCGCACCTCCCAGGAGCAGTGGCAGCAGCTCAAGCACGTCGACGTCAAGGACATGCGGCCCGGCGACCTCGTCATCTACTTCGACGACGCCAGCCATGTCGCCCTGTACATAGGGGACGGCGCGATCATCCAGGCCCCGCGTCCGGGGCGTTCGGTGACGGTCGCGGGCGCGGGTTCGATGCCGATCCTGGGGGTCGTACGACCCGACGCGTGACGGGAGCGGGCCGCGCGGGGCGGGGAGGTGGGCCTGCGCGGGGCGGGATGTCGGGCCGCCCGGCGCGGGGTTGTCGCCCCCGGCGCGAGGATGTCGGCCTTCCCGGCACGAGGATGTCGGCCTTCCCGGCACGGGGATGTCGGCCGCCCGGCGCGGGGGCGTGAGGCGCGTCGCGTGAGCCGCGTCGCGTGAGCCGCGTCGCGTGAGCCGCGTCGCGTGAGCCGCGTTATACGGCTGCCGTTATACGGCTTTCGTCCCGGTGGCACGGGCCATGTGACCCACTCCACCGCCAACCCCCGCGCAAACCGGGGCAGGACGTGAGCTTCGTCATCCCCCGGGGCCCGGTTCGCTGTCCAACTGCGGTACGGAAAGCGGCATATGACAGTGGCCTGCGCCGGAGCGACGGGGCTCACACCATTCCATCGAGGTGGCCCCACCCGCTAGGGTCACCCGTCGGTGGGTCGAGACCCCTCGACACCGCCGTGCCCTCGGGGGGAGGGAAGGAACCCAGACGATGCCCGTACCCGTACCGCGGCAGAGAGCGATCCCGGCCGTGGAGAGTGGTCAGGCGCAGGCCGCCGGCGCCGTCGGCGGCCCCCTCAAGGAAGAGGCCCACCGCGACGCCGCGCCCGTGAGCGGCGCCACTCTCACCCTGCTGCTGATCGAGGACGACCCGGTCGGCTCGCCGATCGTGCCCGAACTGCTGGACTCGGCCGGCAAGCCGGTCCGGGTGCGCACCGCCCGCAACCTCACCGAGGCCGAGCGGCTGCTCACCGACGACGTCCACTGCATCCTGCTGGACCTGGCGCTGCCCGCGCCGGGCGGCAGCGACACCGACGACGAGCTGGCCGTGCTGCACCACGTCCTCCAGCTCGCGCCCCGGCATGCCGTGCTGGCCCTGACCGGCTCCGGCGACGCCGAGCGTGGCGCGGAGGCGGTGCGCGTCGGCGCGCAGGACTACCTCGTCCGGGACGAGCTGGACAGCCGGCTGCTCAGCCGAGCCGTCCGCTACGCGGTGGAGCGGAAACGATCCGACACCGCGGAACGCCGGCTCACCGAGAGCCGGCTGCGGGCGCAGGAGAACCGGCGCCTGGAGCGGGGGCTGCTGCCCACACCGCTGCTCGACGGCTCCTCGCTGCGGTTCGCGGCCCGGTACCGTCCGGGCCGCTCGCGCGCCCTGCTCGGCGGCGACTTCTACGACGCCGTGCGCACCCCCGACGGCACGGTGCACGCCATGATCGGCGACGTCTGCGGGCACGGCCCGGACGAGGCGGCGCTCGGCGTGGAGCTGCGGATCGCCTGGCGGGCGCTCACCCTCGCGGGGCTGTGCGGGGACGAGCTGCTGGGCACGCTCCAGGAGGTGCTGGAGCACGAGCGGCCGGACGAGGAGATCTTCGCGACGCTGTGCACGGTGGACATCGCGCCCGACGGCCGCCACGCGGGGCTGTGCCTGGCCGGCCATCCGGCCCCGCTGCTGGTGCGCCCCGGCGTACCGGCGCGGCTGCTGCCGTACGACGACAACGGTCCCGCCCTCGGCATGCTGCCCGGGTCGCACTGGTCGCGGAAGCGGGTGGAGCTGGGCGCCGAGTGGAGCCTGATGCTCTACACCGACGGGCTGATCGAGGGCCGCGTCGGGGCCGGCGGGGAGCGGCTCGGCCAGGACGGCATGGTGGAGATGATCCGCCGCCAGCTCGCCGAGGGGCTGCGGGGCGAGGAGCTGCTGCGGGCCGCGGTGCAGGAGGTGCGCCGGCTCAACGAGGGCGAGCTGGCGGACGACGTGGCGGTGGTGCTGCTGGACCGGACGGCGTAGGGGTCGCTCCTCGCCGCCGCGGACCGCGGGGCCGTCGTGGCCGCTCGCGCGGTTCCCCACGCCCCTCACGGGGGCGGGCCGCGTCCCTCGCGGGGCGGGGTGTTCTCAGCGCCCGCCGTTCCAGGGGCCGTACGGACCGTCGCTGCTGCTGCCGCGGCGGCCGTAGCCTCCGCCGCCCGTGACCTGCCTGAGCGCGGGGCGTACGTCCACGATGTAGACGATGCTGGCCACGGCGCCGGCGATCGGCAGGATTGCCAGGACCGAGAAGATCACGCTGGCGACCAGGGCGATGCCCAGGATGATCAGCCAGAAGACCTTGTTCTGCTTGTCGGCCGCGCGGAAGGCGTCCTCGCGCCGCACCGCGGCGTCGACGAGCGCGAACGCGGCCAGGGCCATGAGGACGATCTTCAGGATCCCCATGAATCCCGCGAAGCCCAACATCAGCATGCTTGCCACCGCTCCCGTTCCGCCGCTCGGTCCCTACGCCGCAACCGTACCCATAGAACGGGCGGAACGGGCCGGACACCCCAAAGACGTCCGGCCCGCCGCCGCCCGCGCGGTCACTGGGCCGGCGGGGTGGGCTTCTTCGTGGGGGTGGTCCTGCGGGCGGCCGGGGACTTCCGGGCGGCGGCGGCCTTCTTCTCCGCGGCGGCCTCGGGCGTGGCGACCTTGGGCCGGCCGGCCTCGTCCTTGACCTCGACGGGCTCGGGCTTGCCCTCGACGACGATGGCCAGCTCCTCGATGTCCTCGGCGGCCTCGCCGCGCCAGGTCTTCACGGCAGCCTCGCCGTGCTCGGCGACCTTCTCGTAGGCCTCGCGGGCCTTGACGGCGTACTCGGCGGCGACGCCCACGCCGCGCAGGGCGAGGTCCTGGGCCTGCTCGCCGAGCTTCTTCAGGTCGACGTCGAAGCCGCCGATCAGCTCGGTGACCTTGGTCTGGAGGGTCTCCTGGGCCTCCTTGGCCCGGGCGGTGGCCTTCTCCTGCACGGCCTTCGGGTCGGTGCCGCGCACCTTCTCGATCCGGGCCGGGGCCTCGGCGCGCAGCTGCTCGACCAGCGCGGGCACCTTCTTGGCCTGCTGGAGGGCGAGGTCGGCGGTACCGGCGGCGAAGTAGAGCGGGGTCGGGTCGCTGAGGGTCTTGCGCAGGTCGTCGGTGATGGCCATGGTGATCAGGTCCTCCCGGATCTCGCGTTCGGCTGAGGTGGTGTGGTTCGCGGTGGGCGCCCGGTGCCCTGGTCCGGCGTCAGCCGGCCGTCCGCCGCGAGCCGGCATCGTCGTCGTCCGTTCCCTGCTCCGCGCCGTCCTCACCCGCGGGTTCGCCGGTCCCGAATCCGTTCTCCTTGCGGAAGGACTCGTAGATCTGGAGCAGCACCTGCTTCTGCCGCTCGTTGAGCGAGGGATCGGCGAGGATGACGGCGCGCGTCTCCACCTCGTCCCGGTCCCGCTCGGCGTCGAGGATGCCGGCGCGGACGTACAGCGTCTCGGCGGAGATCCGCAGGGCCTTGGCGACCTGCTGCAACACCTCCGCGCTGGGCTTGCGCAGCCCGCGCTCGATCTGGCTCAGATACGGATTGGACACCCCGGCCGCCTCGGCGAGCTGCCGCAGCGACAGCTGGGCGTTCCGCCGCTGCTCGCGCAGATACTCACCGAGATTGCCGACGTTCAGCGATGCCATGCCTCCACCATGCCCCACCCCCGCTAACAATTGCAAGCACCCGCTTGCAATAGTGCGTGAGGGTGTCGAGCCCCCGGGTCGGGCCCGAGCACGACAGGTGTCGCGTGATCGCCCCATCTTTGGCTTGAAGTCGGCGAGCCCACGCATATGCCATTGAAGACGTCTCATTGCATGACTAGCGTCACACCCTGTTGTGGGCACTGAGCGGCAACAGGGGCGGTCATGAACGGGCGAGGACAGCATCAGGACGACGCATGGCTTCGGGGTGGCAACATCCCGACCGACCACTCCAGTGACCGCAGCGAGTGGGCGCTCGCTCCGATCATGCTGCTGCGCCACGCCGGATTCCCCTGCTCTCTCCTGCACAAACTCGCCGACTCGTCGACTCCGAGAGCCGCGGATGCCGTACTCGCCCGCTGCGACGAGGCGCTTCAGATCGGGCAACGGCTGAAGGCGGTGCTGCGCGAGGAGCGCGTGGGTACGAAGGGGGACATCGCCTCCGGGGTGGGCATGCTGCGGCCTTTTTCGCCGCGGGATCTCGCACGCTTGGAGACAGACCTCGGCCCGACGTCCATGGAGATGGTCAAGCGCTACCAGGACGCGGTTCTGGCCCTGGACAGCGTGTGGGTGTCCTTCGAGAAGGATCACGCTGCCGCGCTGATGCGCGGCCGGGAGACTGTCGTACGCCTCTTCCGGGACCCCGCGCTCCAACAGGTTCTGCTCCTGTCGAACGACGCACGCTTCGAGGAGTTCGCCGGATGGATCGACGGTGGCGGAGGAGGTTCGGACGGGCACGTCAAGCGCATGACCGACCTGCTCGCCATGTATCTCCAGCGGGTCACGACGAAGAACGAGACACATTCGCACTTCGGCCCTCTCGCGGTGGCCCGGACGGCACCCGCCACCGCGGGGATCTCCTGGTCCACCGGTCCACTGCGGCGCATCGCCTTCCTGAGCCACTGGGCAGGTGAAGCGATCGCCGAAGCGTTCAGCGGCCGCCCTGAGCACTTCGAGACCGTACGTCCTCGGCGGCGCCCGCTCGCGTTCAGCCAGGATTCGCGGATCCGGCTGTACGCCTTCGAGACGCGGACGGGCATGCCGGACGACTGGCGCTTCGTCGAGGTGACGGCCGAAACGTTCGACAACGACCAGACGTGGCTGTGGGATCTGTGCGAAGGCGAGCGCACAGTGGCACAGCTCCGCGCCGCATGGACGCGACGCGGCGGCACCCCGTCCCAGCGCACTTTCGACGAGGTGCTGCATGAACTGGTGAGCGACGGCTGGCTGATGGCACGCTGGGAAATTCCCGTCGGAGCCGCCGATCCTCTCCAGACGCTGACCGGACACCTGAAGGAAGGGACAGCCGAGCTCGCGGTGGTGCAGTGGTTCGCCGATGCACTGCGGCAGTTCGCCGACGGCCCGGTCGAGGACCGTGCAGCCCTGCTGAGCAGCCTCAAGAAGAAGTTCGAGGAGATCACCGGGACGGCAGCCAACCGTTCCCAGGGACTGCACTACTCCGACCGGAGCGTTCTCTATGAGGAGGCGTACAGCCCCGTCCGGAACATGACCCTCGGCCACGACGTCGAGAACCTCATCAGCCGCGAACTGTCCGTGGTCTACAATCTGACACTCCTCGCCCCCCGGCTCCGTATCCGCCGCGAGCAGGAAATCCTGCACGGCTGGATGAAGGAACGCTTCGGCCTGGGAAACCCCGTCCCTCTCCAGCACTTCTACGCCGGCTTCTTCGAGGACAAGCCGCAGCTCGCCCGACAGTGCGAGGAAGTGGACCGGGACATCGCGACGCTCGACCACGAGATCACTACCGTACTGCTGGCAGGAACCACCGGCGATCAGCACGAGACGGTCGTCGACCGGGGTCAGCTGGAGGAACTGCTCGCGCGCCATCCGGCCACGCCACCGGCGCTGTGCAATCCGGACGTCATGCTCGCCGCACTGGACGCCGACGCGCTCGCCGACGGCGACTTCCTCGCCGTCGTGGGCGACTGCCATGCCGTCCGCGAGGCGCTCACCCACTCCAGCTTCGCCTCGATGATGCAGGCCGAGGCTCCGGACCTGCTCGACGAGATCTACACGCGGTACCAGAGCCTTCTCGACGAGGACGAGGTGCTGATCGACCTCTCCCGCGCACATCCTGACAAGACCGCCGCCCAACTGACCTATCCCTGCCCGGACCTGGAGGTCCACGGACTGTCCCCGAAGGATCGGGGCGCCGTGCTCCAGCCCCATCAGCTGTACGTCGTGGCGACCGCCGAACGCCTGGAGCTACGCGCCCAGGGAATGGAGGGCCGGCTGAAGCTGCTCGCCCCGCTGGCCGGCGGACCGAGCATCCGCCAGGACCCGTTGTCCCCGTTCGCCTTCCCCCGGCACTTCGGAGGCGTCGGAATACGCAGCACCGGTCACGACCATCTGCCACGCATCCGCTGCGGCCGCGTCGTACTGCATCGGGAGCGCTGGCGCATATCCGCGAACGCCCTTCGCGGATGGAGCCCCGGGGGGCGCCCGGCAAAGGGGGATGCGGCCGAGTTCGCCGCCGCTCGCAGGCTCCGCCGTGACCTGGACCTGCCCCGCCACGGTTTCCTGAAGATCCCCGGCGAGCCGAAACCGGTGTACGTCGACTGGGAGTCCCCTCTCCTCGTCAGGCAGATCTTCCGTCTTGCCCGGAGGTCGGACTCCCCCTTGGAATTCAGCGAAATGCTCCCGTCGCCGGAACAACTCTGGCTCGAGATCGACGGAGAACGCCATACGAGCGAGCTGCGCTGTGCGGTCTTCTCCCGCGGTTCCAGCTGACCGCTCCACTTCGAGGATGCCCCATCATCATCGAGCAAAGGGACGACCATGCCCAAGAGCTGCATAGTCCAACTTCCTTTCCCCTCCAGTCATGACCCGGACATCCACCTGTCGAGCTACTACGACGACTACGACCGGAGGTTCCGGGCGCTGCTCCCCGAGTACTTCATCCCGTCCGACGGGTTGTGGGAGATGCCGCTGTGGGTCGCCCATCTGACTGCGCTGCTGGACACTGCGGGCATCGACTCCGTCTTCCGTGACCTGTCGAGGACGCCGGCGGAACCGGACGCCTGCTCCGAACCATTGCTGGAGGCGACAACCCCCGGCGATCTGGTCCTCATGTCCCCTCTCGCCCAGAACTTCCGCCTCGCGCTGGACGTGGCCAAACACCTGGAGCACGCCGGACGCCGTGTCGTCCTCGGCGGGAACATGGCCCCACTCGCCCCGGACGGTTCCGTCCACGCGGTACACCGCGGCCAGCTCGACGCCACCTTCGTGCGCAGGCTCGTGGGCCTCGCCTCCGGAGCGGGCGGGGGCCTGGAGAAGCCTCTTCTGCCCGGGCTGGTGTCCGAGCGGATCACCTGGGCACCGGACTACCGCCATCTCGGCGGCTACGAGGGCCGGGTTCCTCTGCTGCGGCTCAACGCCAGCCACGGATGCCTGTACCAGTGCTCTTTCTGCGGCGACGCCTGGAGCAAGCAGCTCACCCTCGTGGAGAAGGGCGCCCTTGAGCAGGAAGTGGACGAACTCACCGCCCGGTTCCCGGACACCCGGCTCTTCTACATCGGCGACAAGACATTCGGCCAGTCACGCGAAGCGGTCGCCAACTTGTTGGACGTCTTCCGCGACCGGCCCGGATACCGGTTCATCGTGCAGACACATGTCATGCAGGTGAAGGACTGGATCGTCGACGCCATGCGGGAACTCGGCGTCGTCGCCGTGGAACTCGGCTTCGAGTCGGCCGACTCCCAGATGCTGAAACGGCTCAACAAACTCTCACGCGGCCTCGACGACTACACCACGAAAATCCACAAGTTGAGCGACGCCGGCCTGAAGGTCGTGCTCAACATGATGGGCGGCCTCGACGAGGAGACGGAAGCCGCGCACGGCCAGACCGTCGACTGGATGCGGGAGAACAGCTCGGCGCTGTGGCTCTT
Organism: Streptomyces sp. WP-1; assembly: GCF_030450125.1. Classification (NCBI taxonomy): domain Bacteria; kingdom Bacillati; phylum Actinomycetota; class Actinomycetes; order Kitasatosporales; family Streptomycetaceae; genus Streptomyces; species Streptomyces sp. WP-1. The sequence goes on along the minus strand of NZ_CP123923.1, from coordinate 4,364,656 downwards.
CAACCTCTACAACTTCGTTCCCTACCCGCTCACCCCGGACTTCCCGAGGCTGCGTGAGCGCATATTCAACTGGGACTTCGCCGACTGGCGGGAGGACGTACCCGTCGTCTACCGGCCGCAGCATCTGTCTCCCGAAGCGAGCTGGGACCTGTTCCAGGAGAAGATCGCCGCTGCGCACGACATCATCCGCACCCCGGTGACCGTTCCCACGTCCTCTGCGCAGGAGAAGTGACATGACCGAGCTCCCCGACTTCGAAGCGCTGCAGAACGGTGTCAAGGCCGAGGACTTCGCGGAGGACCCGCTTCCGGGATGGGCGGGTGTCGCGACGCTCTTCGGTACCCCCACCACCCGCGCCGACCGGGTGGACGTGGGAGAGGACGGCTGGGTGGTGTCCGGTGTTCCTTTCGACGCCACCGCCAGTTCCCGGCCGGGAGCCGCGGAAGGGCCCCGGGCCATCCGCCAGGCAAGCCTGGTCTTCTCCAGCTATCTGACCAGTCTGGGACAGTGGCGGATGCTGGACACCCGTACCGGCCAGGCGTTCCGCTACCGCGCCCCCCAGGTCGCGGATGCCGGTGACCTGCACGTCTACCCGACGAACACCGTGCGGACGTTCCAGGCCGTCGCGGCGGAGAGCCGTCGGCTGAGCCAGTCCGCGCCGCGTCTGATCTTCCTCAACGGTGACCACTCGTGCACCTTCCCGACGTTCGCCGGTTTCCGTGCCGGGCGGCTCGACCGCGGCGCGGGCCGCGTGGGGTTCATCAACATCGACCATCACTTCGATTTCGGCAACTGGAGCACGCTGCACGGGCCGCTGTACCACGGCTCCAACTCCCGCAGGATCAGCGAGATCCCACAGATGCGTCCGGAGGACATGGCCTTCGTCGGCGTCGGCGACGTGACCAAGTACGACCAGTACCGAGGTCTGATCGACAGCGGCTTCCACGTCGTGCCGGGCTCCCAGATCGTCAGGGACGGCGCCGCCGCCGCTCTGCGCCCCCTCATCGAGGAACTCGGCTCGCGGTGTGACACGGTCTACGTCTCGCTCGACATCGACGTGCTCGACAGCGCCTCGGCGTCCGGCACCGGCCACGTGACCATGGGCGGCATCAGCACCGGGGACCTCCTCGACGTCTACGAGGAACTCCGCGCGCTTCCCGTAGGCGCCGTCGACGTGGCGGAGGTCGCACCTCGCTACGACCCGTCCGGTGGCACCGCCCAGATCGCGGCACGCCTGCTCTTCGAGTTCCTGTTCCGCACCGAGTGCGTTGCGTCCGAGTTCGCGCCCTGGTCCGACGGCACCTTTGACGAACCCCTGGAGCACCAGTGAAATTCACCCCCACAGAGGCTCAGTTCGACTGCACCGGTCTCGTCTTTGGGCCGCAGGACCGGCGCGAACAGGCACTGGACGACTTGGCCGCCGCGTCCGTCGGCGTCATCCACCGGGTTGGCTTCGCGGTGTTCCGTATCGGCCGCCTGCGGCTGGGCGTCGAGGAGAGCCGTCGGCTGTCGACAGCCCTGGCCGGACGGATCCGCGCCGCGCTGATCGCCCGTGGCGCCCCCGCAAAGATGCGGCTGGAGATCGACCGGTCGCAGCAGACGTACGTACCCGAGGGCTTCTCCACCCGGACCCTGCTGCCCCACCACGACGGACAGCACTGCTCCTATCTGACGCCCAGCCTCCAGGACGCGCCCGACTGGGATCCCGCCTGGAGAGAGTTCGGCAGCTCCGGCTACACCACCACTCCCGCGCACAAGATGTACCAGGGCATCTTCCTCCCCGACGTGGGAGAAGGACTGAGCGTCACGACGTACTACGACTGGCTCGGCGTCATCGACGACGTGCTCGACCGGCGTGGCATCGAAGCCGGGGACGATCGGCCGGCCGCTGCGGCACGCTGGATCGGTGCCAACCTGCGCCGGGGGCTGGAGCGTCAGCCGGAGCACGGCTGCGCCTATCCGTCGTTCGGAGCCATGCTCGGTCTGGAGGAGCCCCTTTGGCACGGCCTGTCCTTCCACCACGGCGAGGCCGTGCTGACGAAGGAGGAACGGGTTCGCCACCCCGCCGCCGTGCCACTGGCCCAGCGCTGTGCCTGCGGGGACTGCGAGGGCGAGGCGGCACGTCTCTTCTGCCATCAGGTGCTCATGGCCACCGGCCTGACCTGGGCACAGTTCCGACGCCGCTGGGAAGTACTCGCACCGGGTGAGCACTGCGACCTGTTGTTCGGCCACAACCTCACCATGCTCCACGGCGGCCTGGCCGGCGGCCCGGGGCGGATCATCGAACCACTGTGCCTGGTCATGGACACCCCAGCCGGCCCCGAGTACGAGCGATGGCTGGCCGCGTCCTGGCGGCGTACCCTTCCCGGAGCGCATTGATGCGGGGGCCGTCCGCCACTCTCGCCACCTCGGTCGACTTGCATCTGCACACCCGGCACTCCGACGGGGACGAGGCTCCGGCAGAGCTGGCGCGGCGCTGTGTCGACGCCGGGCTACGCGTGGCCGCCGTGACTGACCACAACACCGTGGCCGGCATCGCCGCGTTCGATCAGGCCATCGGCGGACGCCTCACCGTCGTACCGGCTTGCGAGATCACCGCCACCTGGCGTGGCGAGGAGACCCACTGCCTGGCCTACTTCGTCGACCCCCGTGACCCGAAGTTCCGGGAACGGATCGGTGGCATCCACGACGCCGAACTGGTGTGGTGGCGCACCTGGACCGACCGCGTCCAGGCCATAGGAGTGCCGCTCACCTGGGACGATGTGGTGCGGCGCCTCGGCGGCCACCGTGTGGCCTACGTCGGCGACTATCTCGCCCTGCTGCTGGAGGCAACGCACGGCGACCCGAGGTTCGCCGCTTACACGGCCGAGGCGTACGACCGGCTCGTGGCCGACTGGTGTCGTCCCGGTCGGCCACTCCATGTGGAGCATCCTGAGAAGCCCGACGTGGCCGACGTCCTGTCATGGATCGAGGAGGCGGGCGGGGCCGCCGTCCTCGCACACCCCGGCACGTTCGTGACGGGCCTGGACGTTTCCGAATGCGTGGAGCTGCTGAAGCCACTGGCGGAAGCCGGACTGGCAGGGCTCGAAGTGTGGACGAGCTGGCATACGCCGGCTGTCAGCGCCCGCCTCACCGACGTGTGCGACCTGCTTGGCCTCGTCGCGACAGCCGGGTCCGACTACCACGGGGCGCGGGTCAAGCCCTGGGCGCCGCGGCCCGGCCTGCTGCCCGCTCTCCCCGCGGATCCCCTGGCCGTCATCGACGCGCTGCACGACCGTCGTCCCGTCCGCACGAGTACCGAGGCAGGGCTGTGACCAGCGTCAACGACCCCCAGACCGCCACCAGCACCGTCCCGGGCGGGGCGTGGAGGCTTGTACCGATCGTCGTGCTCCGGCAGGCCGGCTTCCCGATGGAGGCGCTCACCCCCCTCGTGGACCCCGCCTCCGTCGATGAGGCCCACGCTCTCCTGGAGAGCAGGAGCCGGCTGACTTCGCTGGCGCGGGAACTCAAGCCGGTGCTGCGGCAGCACCAGGTCCCCGGTTGCCCGCAGTCGGCGTCGCGCGTGGGGCAGCTGCGGCCGCTGCCAGGCCGTGAACTGCGGCGGGCCACCGCAGCGCTGCCCGACGAGGCGGCACGCACTCTGCGCGCCTACCAGGCCTTGGCAGAGGAGTTCGCCGGGGAACAGGATGCCTTTGCCGCCCGGCACCGCACCCGGCTGGAGCGCGCGAGAACCGCCGTGGTCGAGGCGTTCGGCGACGAGCACCTGCGGCAAGTGCTGCTGCTGTCGAACGACGCTGCGTACCCGGAGTTCGCCGCGTGGCTCGACACCTTCCAGGGGGATATGGGGCGGCACACCCGCAGAATGACCGACCTGCTCACCATGTACCTCCAGCGGGTGACAACGAAGAACGAGACCCACTCCCACTTCGGACCGTTCACCGTGGGCCGGGTCGGGGAAGTGCCGGGCATCGCATGGACCTCGGAACGGGAGATGGAGCGCCGGACGCTCTTCAGCCACTGGGCCGCGGAGAAGCTCGCCCAGAGCGCCGCTGCGGTCCCCGGCCTGTTCGACTTCGTACGTCCTCGCAGGCGCCCGCTGTCCTTCCTGCGCGACGGCCGTATCGACCTCTACGCGTTCACCACTCGGGACGGGCTGGACACCGACTGGAACTTCCGACATCTCGGGGGCAGGGAGGTGGCAGCGCACGAGGAATGGCTGTGGCAGCGCTGCGACGGCGAACGATCGCTCCGCGAGTTGCGCTCGGAGTGGGATACCGAGTTCGGTTCCCGCATCCCCGTCCCCTTCGACCTGGTGCTGAAGGAGCTGGTCGCGCAAGAGTGGGTGGTGGCCGAGTTCGAGATCCCTGTCGGCGATCACGAGCCCCTGGCCGTCCTGCGCCGACAGCTGCTCTCCGCTCCACCGGGGCAGGCCGCGCCGATCCTCTCCGCCATCGGTCACTTCGAGGAGGACCTGGCCCGCTTCGCGAAGCTGCCCCTTGCCGAGCGGCCTGCCGCACTGGCCGCGACCAAGGCCAGGTTCGAGAAACTGACGGGAACCCCCGCGAACCGCAACGGCGGCCTGCACTACGCCGACCGGAGCGTCCTGTTCGAGGAGGCCCACGGCGAGCCGGCCGGCCTGACCATCGGCCCGGACATCGCCCGTTTCATCACGGACGAACTGTCGATCGTGTACGAGACCGTGCTCGCGCGTCCACGGCTGCGCATGCGGCGTGAGCTCGCCGTTCTCACGCGATGGGTGACGGAGCACTTCGGCGCCGATGTCGAGGTCCCCCTGGACCGCCTCTACTCGGAGTTCTTCCGGGACCGGCACGCCCTTGAGGAGGAGTGCGCCGCCGTTGAGGCCGAACTGGCGGCGCTCGACCGGGTGATCACCGACGCCCTGCTGGGGGAGGGGGGTGTGGACCGGCCGGAGGTCGTCGTGGAAAGGGACCGGATGGAGGCGATCCTCGCTGCCCATCCCCGTACGCCTGCGGCAGTCGTCGATCCGGACGTGCTGTTCGCTGCCGCACGTCGTCAGGACCTGCGGGAGGGCCGGTTCACCGCGGTGATCGGAGACTGCCACGCCGTCCGGGAGGTCATCACCCACACCAGCTTCGGCCCCCTGATCCAGGAACGCGCCCCGGAGCTGCTGCCAGCGGTGTACGAGGGCTACCTGTCCCTGCTCGACGACGGCGAGGTCCTCGCCAACCTGTCACGTGGCCACCCGGACAAGTCGTCGACGCAGCTCGTCTACCCCTGCTACGACCTGGAGGTCTACGGCCGTTCCGGGCAGTCGCGCGACCGGGTGGTGCAGCCCTCCCAGCTGTACGTCGTGCTCCGTGACGGACGGCTGGAACTGCGTGCCCAGGGTGTCGCGGGAAGGCTACGACTCATGGCACCCCCGGCCGGCGGACCGAGCATCCGCCAGGACCCGCTCTCCCCGTTCGCTTTCCCGCGTCACTTCGGCGGGGCGGGACTGGACGCCCCCACACTGGAGCACATCCCCCGTATCCGCTGTGGCCGTGTCGTCCTGCAACGCGAGACCTGGCGGGTCCCCGCCGCCCGCCTGCGTGGTGCGGCCGCCTTCGACGGCCCCGTGGGACAGACGGGCGGCGAGGAGGCCGCGGAGTTCGTCGCGGCCTGCCGACTGCGTTCCGAGCTCGGCCTGCCCCGGCACGTCTTCGTCAAGGTCCCCGATGAGCCGAAGCCGATCTACGTCGACTGGCAGGCTCCGCTCCTGGTACGGCAGTTGTGCCGACTGGCCGCACGGAAGGACGGCACACTGGAGATCTCCGAGATGTTGCCCACGCCCGACCAACGCTGGCTGAGCGTGCACGGTCATCGCTACACCAGCGAGCTGCGGTGCGCCGTGTTCTCACCGGGGAGCCCGAGGTGAGCGCAGACACCACCTTTCGCTTCGGTTCCGGCTATCACCGGGTGATCGGTGCTGCGAGCGCGTCGGCTGTCGGCGACGGCATGCGTTTCGCCGCCCTTCCGCTGCTGTCCGCCGCGCTGCTGCGCGACGCGTTCCAGGTGTCCGCGGTCACCGCGGCCACGACGGTGCCCTGGCTGCTGTTCGGACTGCCGGCAGGGGCGTATGCCGACCGGTTCGAGCGCGGTCGCCTGATGGTCATCGCCGACCTGCTGCGCGCCCTGACGCTGATCGTCACCGTGGTGCTGCTCGCCTGCGGCTGGCTGACGTTGTGGCCCCTGATGACCGCGGCGTTCCTGCTGGGTGTCGGGGAGGTGCTGTTCGACTGCGCGTCCTTCGCGCTGCTGCCGAGCATCGTCCCCAAAGAGAAGCTGGAGGCGGCGAACGGCCGGCTCTTCGCGGTCCAGACCGTGGGCCGCGATCTGCTGGGACATGTGCTCGGCGGCGTGCTCTTCGTGGCGGGCAGGGCGATTCCCCTCCTGCTCGACGCACTCTCCTTCCTGATGTCCGCGGCGCTGCTGACCGGCGTTCGCGGGCCGCAGCCCGAGCAATCCACTGCCAGGCCACAGCTCCTGACCGACATCCGCGAGGGCCTGGTCCACGTGCTGCGTGACCCTCTGTTGCGCGCCCTGACCCTCTCCGCGGGCGTCATCAACGCTGTGTACCTGGGACAGATCGCCGTCTTCGTCGTCCTGGTGCGCGACGTGCTCGAACTCCCGGACGCCGCGTACGGGGCACTGCTGGCCGCCGGAGCTGCCGGGGGCGTGGTCGGCAGCATGGCCGCGAGCCGTATGACCGCAGCGATGGGCCGGGTCCCCACCCTGATCGGGAACCTGGCCCTGATGGGTCTGGGAGGTCTGGCGGTGGCGGCAACCGACAGCGTGTACGTGGTCACCGCCGGATACTGCGTCGCCGGGTTCGGCCTCATGGTCTGGAACGTCGTGGCTGTCTCCCTGCGGCAGGAACTCATCCCGGATCACCTCCTCGGCCGGGCAACGGGCGTGTATCGGTTGTTCGCCTGGGGGACGATGCCCCTCGGCGCGCTGATCTTCGGCTGGCTGGGCACGTCGGCGGGGCCGCAGACGGCCTTCGCGGTCGGCGGCGCGGTCACACTGGTGATGTGCGTGCCCATCGCTTTCAATCTGCTGAAGGACAGCAGGATCACCGACGACCGCAAGACCCCCGAAGGCGCACATGATGAGTAAGCGATTCGCCGAGTTGGACAGCCTGGCCGAACGGTGGGGCTTGAGCGACCTGGAACTGGTCGGCAAGGGTCTGGAATTCTCCGTCCATCGGGCGCGAGGGCGCGACGGGCAGCCCGTCGCGGTACGTCTCGCGCACCGGCGATTCGACTCGAACGCCAATGACCCCCATGTGGACACCCGGGCCCTGCTCCGGCAGGAGTACGAGATCGCGAGGCATCTGACCGCCCACGGTCTGCCCGTCCCTGAGGCGAAGGAACTCGTCCTGGCGGACGAGCCGGCATCCCCCGACGTACTGCTGTCCGCATATGTCCCCGACGACGGATCGGATCTCGACTCCTTCGCGCTGGGGCGGCTCCTCGCGCGGCTTCATCAGGTGCCGCCACCGCGTCTGACGCCCGTCGCGTCGGAGGGAGTGCCTACGGCGAGCGCGATCACCGCACGTATCGGGCGCCGTTGGGCCGAGATCGGCCGCCTTGTCGACGACTGGCCCGAACCGCCGGACGCGTCTCTTGTCGCCGGACATCTCACCAGCCTCACCGGGGCCAGCCTCCTGCACCTCGACGTCCGCAGCGACAACATCCGACGGCGGCAGGGGCAGACCGTCGCCCTGCTGGATTGGTCGAACGCCCTGCTCGGGTCCCCCTCGGTGGAATTTGGGCGCCTTGTCGAGTATGCGCGGTATCCGGAGAACGAGCTCGATATGGAAGCGATCCGCAGCGGATACGCGATGACGGCAATGGTTCCGCCCGACAGCGATCCGTGCTTGTTGGTGTGCCGACTGGACGCCGCACTGATGCTGGCTCTCGTCTTCCTCTCCGAGGCGCCCGACCCGAGCCGCGGACCGGCGGCAGCCGACCACGCACGAGAGCTCGCGCTCAGGGTGATCGCACGTCACACGTAACCGTTCATTTCACTTCGAGCCTCGCGGAGTAGCCATAACGAGCAAGCTCCCTTTTCAGAAGAGGCTCGGCTGATCACCTCGACTGGGAACGGGCGAAGGGGGCCCGGCAGGGGCACGAGGACGGCGGTGCGCCGGCTCGATCCGGGATGTTTCGTCCGGCCCGCGGCGGAGACGGGCGGCCCGCGGCCGCGGGTGGAACCCGTCCTCGCCTACCTGGTGCGACACGACAGGGGGCTGATCCTCTTCGACACCGGCATCGGCGACGGGGAGCCGCAGACCGAGGCGCACCACCGGCCCCGGCGGCGGGCGCTGCGGGACGCCCTGGCGGCGTCCGGAGTCGCCCTCGACGACATCTCCCTCGTCGTGAACTGCCATCTGCACTTCGACCACTGCGGCGGGAACCCCCTCCTGGCCGGCCAGGCATACGACTTCGCCTCCGAGCAACTGGCCCGCCAGGCGGCACTTCAGAGCGTGGAGCAGCCGCTTCCGCCCTATCGGCGCCGGCTGGACCGGCTCGCCGACGTCGGCCCCCGGCGCGTGCTCTTCGCCCACGACTGCTCGGTCTGGGAGCCGCCGGAGATCACCGCGTCGCCGTGGAGCGGATGAGGAAGCCGGGGGACGGCGCGGGGCAGCCGGCGATCAGGGGGGCGAGGCGAGGCAGCCGGCGCTGCGGCAAGCGCTCCGGACGGGAGCGCGACCGGGGGTACGCCGGAACCGGTCAGAATCGGAGAAGCGGTTCTCCCGCGCCCCCGGCTACCGTGGCCCGCATGGACGCCGCCAACGCCGCCGCCCCCGCCGCCGACAGCCATGACCTGATCCGGGTGCACGGCGCCCGTGAGAACAACCTCAAGGACGTCAGCGTCGAGATCCCCAAGCGCCGCCTCACCGTGTTCACCGGGGTGTCCGGATCCGGCAAGAGCTCGCTGGTGTTCGACACCATCGCCGCGGAGTCGCAGCGGCTGATCAACGAGACGTACAGCGCGTTCGTGCAGGGCTTCATGCCCAGCCTCGCGCGGCCCGAGGTGGACGTCCTGGACGGGCTGACCACCGCGATCATCGTGGACCAGCAGCGGATGGGCGCCGACCCGCGCTCCACCGTCGGCACCGCCACCGACGCGGGCGCCATGCTGCGCATCCTCTTCAGCCGGCTCGGCACCCCGCACATCGGCTCGCCCAAGGCGTTCTCCTTCAACGTGGCCTCGATCAGCGGGGCGGGCGCGGTCACCGTGGAGCGGGGCGGCCGGCAGGTCAAGGAGCGGCGCAGCTTCAGCGTCACGGGCGGCATGTGCCCGCGCTGCGAGGGCCGGGGCACCGTCACCGACCTCGACCTCACCCAGCTCTACGACGACGGCAAGTCGCTGAACGAGGGCGCGCTGACCGTGCCCGGCTACAAGGCCGGCGGCTGGAACTACCGCCTGTACGCCGAGTCCGGCCTCGTGGACCCGGACAAGCCGATCCGCTCGTACACCGAGCGGGAGCTGGCCGACTTCCTGTACCGCGAGCCGACCCGGATGAAGATCGCGGGGATCAACATGACCTACGAGGGTCTGGTCCCGCGCATCCAGCGGTCGATGCTGGCCAAGGACCGGGAGGGGATGCAGCCGCACATCCGGGAGTTCGTGGACCGGGCGGTCACCTTCACGGTCTGCCCGGACTGCGACGGGACCCGGCTGACCGAGGCGGCCCGCTCCTCGAAGATCGCGGGGGTCGGCATCGCGGACGCGTGCGCGATGCAGATCAGCGATCTGGCGGAGTGGGTACGGGGGCTCGCCGAGCCGTCGGTGGCGCCGCTGCTCGACTCGCTGCGGGGCACCCTGGACTCGTTCGTGGAGATCGGCCTCGGCTATCTCTCGCTGGACCGGCCCTCGGGCACGCTGTCGGGCGGCGAGGCGCAGCGCGTGAAGATGATCCGGCACCTCGGCTCCTCGCTGACCGATGTGACGTACGTCTTCGACGAGCCCTCCGCCGGTCTGCACCCGCACGACGTGCGGCGGATGAACGGGCTGCTGCGGCGGCTGCGGGACAAGGGCAACACGGTGCTCGTGGTGGAGCACAAGCCCGAGGTGATCGCGATCGCCGACCATGTGGTGGACCTCGGCCCCGGGGCGGGCACCGCGGGCGGCACGGTCTGCTACGAGGGCGACCTCGCGGGGCTGCGGGCCGCGGGCACCCTCACCGGACGGCACCTGGACGACCGGGCCGCGCTGAAGAAGGCGGTGCGCGAGCCCACCGGGGCGCTGGAGATCCGCGGTGCCACGGCGCACAACCTGCGCGGGGTGGACGTGGACATCCCGCTCGGGGTGCTGACCGTGATCACGGGGGTGGCCGGGTCCGGGAAGAGTTCGCTGGTGCACGGGTCCGTCCCGGCGGGCGAGGGTGTCGTATCGGTCGACCAGGCGCCGATCCGCGGCTCGCGGCGCAGCAACCCGGCGACCTATACCGGGCTGCTGGACCCGATCCGCAAGGCGTTCGCCAAGGCCAACGGGGTCAAGCCCGCCTTGTTCAGCGCCAATTCGGAGGGCGCCTGCCCGAACTGCAACGGCGCGGGCGTCGTCTACACCGACCTGGCGATGATGGCCGGGGTGGCCACGACGTGCGAGGAGTGCGAGGGCAGGCGGTTCGAGGCGTCGGTGCTGCGGTACCGGCTCGGCGGGCGGGACATCAGCGAGGTGCTGGCGATGCCGGTGGCCGAGGCGGCGGAGTTCTTCGGCGCGGGCGAGGCGCACACCCCGGCGGCCCACCGGATCCTCGGCCGGCTCGCCGACGTCGGCCTCGGCTACCTCACCCTCGGGCAGCCGCTCACCACGCTGTCCGGCGGTGAACGGCAGCGCCTGAAGCTGGCCACGCACATGGCCGACAAGGGCGGGATCTACGTCCTGGACGAGCCGACCACCGGCCTCCATCTGGCCGACGTCGGCCAACTCCTCGCCCTGCTCGACCGGTTGGTGGACTCCGGCAAGTCGGTCATCGTGGTGGAGCACCACCAGGCGGTCATGGCGCACGCCGACTGGATCATCGACCTCGGCCCCGGCGCCGGGCACGACGGCGGCCGGATCGTCTTCGAGGGCACCCCGGCCGACCTGGTCGCGGCCCGCTCCACGCTCACCGGGGAACATCTGGCGGAGTACGTGGGGGCGTGAGCCCCAGCACGCCGCGAGCCACTCCCCCAGGACCCGGAAGACGGGACGAGCGGGGCCGTCGGCGTCGGCGTCGGGCTCCACCCCTCAGGCCCCCCCAGGCCCGCCCCCTCACCTCACCCCTCGAACCCCTGCGCCGCCAGGATCTCGTCGATCCGCGTCCGGTGTGCCCGCTCCCAGTCGTCCAGCGACTGTTCCGCCTCCTTGGCGAGCTTGGTGCGGGCGGCCGTGAGGACGGCGGGGGCGCGGGTGGCCGGGACGGCGACCACGCCCTCCTCGTCGGCCACCACCACGTCCCCGGCCTCGATCCGCACGCCCCCGCAGCGCACCGGCCGCCCGAAGGGAGTGGCGATCTCCTTCACGCCCGGGATGGGCACGATCCCCCGGGCGAAGACGGGGAAGCCCAGGTCACGCACCTCGGCGAGATCGCGGATCACCCCGTCGGCGACGAACGCGGCGATGCCGTGGCGCTGCGCCACGGCGCACACATTGCCGCCGGCCAGGGCGTACCGCAGATCGCCGGACTCGACCACGATCACCGAGCCGGGGGCGGCGCGGTGGATCGCCGCGTGCAGCATGAGGTTGTCGCCGGGCGGGCAGCTCACGGTGAACGCGGGCCCGGCCACCCGGGGCACCGGCCCCCACAGCGGCCGTATCCCGATGTCCATGACCTGCTCCACGCCGAGCAGATCGGCGAGGGTGGTGGTGGGAATGTCCCGGAAGGCGGCGAAGTCCGGTACGTCGGCGATGAGTTCGGTCATGCCCGGCACGCTACCCACCGCGTCCGCTCAGAACGGCAGCGGCCTGCCGTGCACCACGTCCAGGCGGGACACCGCCCGGGTCAGCACCACGTACAGCCGGTGCGCGCCCCGTTCCTCCGCCTCGGTCACGGCGGCCGGTTCCACCGCGATGACGTGGTCGTACTCCAGGCCCTTGGCCACGCTCGCGGGGACGAGGGTCAGCCGGGCGCCGAGGGCGTCGGGGGCGGCCGGATCGAGGCCCGCGCCGGAAAGGGCCCTCGCTACCGCGGGCACGTCCGCGTCGGCCGCGATCACGCCGACCGAGCCCTCCCGGGCGAGGGCGCTGCGGGCGGCGGTCACCGTGGTGGCGAGGACGTCCTCGGCCGGACGCAGGGTCAACTCCCCGTCGGCGCGCAGCGACCGGGCGGGCGGCACCGCCACCTCCAGGCGGGCCAGCAGCCGGTTGGCCAGGGCGACGACCGCCGCCGGCACCCGGAACCCGGTGGTCAGCGAGACCACCGCCGCGTCCGGGCGGCCGAGGTGGCGCAGCTGCGCCGGCCAGTCGCGGGCGGCCCAGGGCGCGGTGCCCTGGGCGAGGTCGCCGAGGACGGTCAGCGAGCCGAAGACGGCCCGGCGGGCGATGGCCCGGCACTCCATCGGCGAGAGGTCCTGGGCCTCGTCCACCACGATGTGCCCGTAGCTCTCCGGGTGTTCGATCAGCCCGGACAGCTCGTCCAGGAGGACCAGGTCGGCGGCCGACCAGCGGGCGGACTTGAAGGAGCGCGGCGGGCGCGCCCACAGCAGCGCCCGCTGCTCGCCGGGTTCCAGGAGCCCCCGCGCCGACCGCGCCAGCACCTCCGCGTCCGTGAGGAGCCGTGCCAGCACCTCCTCCGGGCGGACCTTCGGCCACACCAGGTCGAGCTGGGCGGTGAGCGGCCGGGCGTGCTCCATGCGCCGCGCCCAGGCGGCCGGCAGCACCCCGGAGCGCCGTTCGGCGAGATCGCGCAGCCGTCGTACCACCCGGGTGCGCACCCGCTCCCGGCCGACGGCGTACGGCGGCTCCTGCGCGCGCACCTCCCGGACGATCGCGGCGAGTTCGGCGGCGGGCACCCGCCAGCGGTAGGAGCCGTCGGGTACGGCGAGGTCGCTCACCCCGTCCGTGGTCACGTGCGCGTACAGCGCCCGGCGCAGCACCTCGGCCATCCGGGGGTCGTGCTTGAGGGCGGCGGTGGGCAGGGGGTCGGTGCCGGTGACCGGGTGGCGGGCGATCTCGTCCAGGAGGGTGGACTGGCGCACCCCGCTCTCGCCGAGCGCGGGCAGCACCTCGGAGATGTAGGCGAGGAAGGTGCGGTTGGGGCCGAGGATCAGCAGTCCGGAGCGCTGGAGCCGCTTGGGGTGGGTGTAGAGCAGGTAGGCGGCGCGGTGCAGTCCGACGGCGGTCTTGCCGGTGCCGGGGGCGCCCTGCACACACACCGAGTCGGCGAGGGCGGCGCGCACGAGGTCGTCCTGCTCGGGCTGGATGGTGGCGGCGATGTCCCGCATCGGGCCGACGCGGGGGCGCTCCAGCTCGCGGGCGACGATGCCGTCCGGCCGCGGCGCCCCGGCCCCATCGCCGCTCCCGCCCTCCAGGTGCTCGTCCTCGAAGCCGGTGAGGTCCGCCGTCTCCCCGGTGCTGCCGGGCGCCCAGCCGAACCGCCGCCGTACCGCCACCCCCTGGGGATCGCGGGCGCTCGCCTGGTAGAAGGCGCGGGAGACGGGGGCCCGCCAGTCGACCACCAGGGGCGGGGCGGCGGGGCTCTCGGTGATGCGCAGCCGCCCGAGGTGGAAGGGCTGCCCGCCGTGCTCGGGGTGGTCGCGGGCGAAGTCCAGGCGGCCGAAGAACAGGGGTCCCGGCGGGAGTTCGCGCAGCTCCTTGGCCTGGCTGCGCAACTGGTAGCCGAGCACCTCGGCGTCCGCGCCGGAGGCGGAGACGTCCTCGCCGATGACGACCTGCTCCGCGGCGCCCTCGACCATCGCGGCGAGGGCGGTCCGGCAGTCGTCGTGGTGGGCGCGCTCGGCGCGCAGGGCGTCGGTGAGGGCGGGGCGTGGCGTCATGCCGCCCAGCCTACGATAAATCGTTACCGAGTTAAATTTTTAACTCGGTCTCATCGAGCGGTCGCCGCTCACCCCCTGGTCAGCCCCTGGACAGCACCGCCCCCAGCCGCCCGAACGCCCGCTCCGCCGCCCGTACGGCGTCCGGCGCGACCTCCGCGACCTTCTCCCCCGCCGCGATCCGCCGCCAGTTGTCCAGGGCGAGGATCCGCTGGACGGCGATGATCTGCCCGGCCGCGAGCCGCGCGTCCAGATCGCCGCCGAGCGCCTCGGCGAGGGCCGCCTCCGCGCGCTCCTGGTGCTGATAGGCGCGGGCGACCAGGGACGGGGTGCCGTGGAGCAGGGTGTGGAAGGCGAGCACCTGGGGGTGGTCGTTGAGCCCGGTGACCGGGTCGCGCCGCTCCAGTCCGGCGAGGAAGTGCCGGCGCAGCGCGTCGAGCGGGTCCGGTGCGCCCGCGGCCACCCGCGCGGCCTCGTTCTCGTGGTCCGCGATCCGGTGCAGGACCAGGTCCTCCTTGGCCGGGAAGTACCGGAAGAGGGTCGGCTTGGAGATCCCGGCCGCCGCGGCCACCTCCGCCACCGGCACCGCGTCGAAGCCCCGCTCCAGGAACAGCCGGACCGCGGTGTCCGAGACCTCCTGGTACATCCGCTGCCGCTTGCGCTCCCGCAGCCCCGGCTCCGGCTCCCTCGATCCCGTCTCCCGCGCGCGCGGCTGCGACTCACCCATGGGGCGAGCCTACGCAGTGCTCAGCCGAGCCCCGGACTGGGCAGCCCCAGCCGGGGCAGCCCCCAGGGGCGCCCGGACAGCCCCAGCGAGGCCGTCGCCGCCGCGAGCGTCATGCCGTACGACGCCACCGCCCGCCGCACGTTGGGCGCGTCCAGGCTGGATCCGGTGACCAGGCGGTCGAGGTCGACGTAGGCCGAGCGGACCAGCTCGATCCAGCGGTAGACCCGCCAGTCCGTCTGCCAGTCATGGGTGTACCGCGCGTCCAGCCGGGCCGCCCAGCGGCGGAACATGCGGTCGCGGATCTCCGGCCGGGTCGGGGTCAGGTGCATGTGCCGGACCAGTTCGTACAGCGGGTCCCCGACCAGGGCCATCTCCCAGTCGATGAGGGTGAGGGCGGGGCCGTCGTCGCGGCGCACCAGGTTCCAGGGGTTGAGGTCGCCGTGCAGCAGGGCGGGGGCGCGGTCGCTGACCTGGTGGCGGGCGAGGATCTCGCGCAGCCGGGGCGCGTCCGGCAGACCGAGGAAGCGGGCCGTCTGCTGGGACCGCCTCGGCAGCGCCTCGACCAGCGCGACGAGCTGCTCGCTGAGCCAGCCGTAGAAGCCGGGACGGCCGCCGAGCGGGTCGATGCCGGCCGGGTCGACGCCGGTCAGCGCGGCCAGCTGGTCGACCAGGTGGTCCGCCTCGTGCGGGCGCAGCCCGTCGACCGGGTGGTCGGGGCGGCGGCCGAGGTCGCGGCCGCCCTCGTAGGTGTGGACGGCGAAGCGGTCGCCCCGGTAGCGGTGGGCGGGGTCGGCGGCGTGGCTGGTGCCCAGGGCGAGGACGCGGGGGGCGGCGACCGGCACCCCGGACCGTTCGACGGCGGCGAGGACGGCGTGTTCGCTGAGGAAGCTGCGCTCGCGGCGCAGGACGACGGTCACCTCGCGGCGTACGACGACGGGGAAGCCGGTGCCGGGGACCCGGAGCACGGTGGTGAGGTGGGCGGCGCCCTTGAACACCCGGTCGGCCGGGGCGGCGCCCTCCAGGAACAGGGCGTCGGCGACCGCGTGGTGCGGGAAGCCGGGGTGTTCGGGGACCCGCCGGTCCGGTGTCCAGGCGATGGCCCGGGGGCGCCTGCCGGGCCGGGCGGCGCCGCGCCGGAAGAGGATCCGCTCGATCTCGTCGTCGCCGGGCACCCGGCCGAGCCGCAGCGGTTCGGTGGCCGCGCGCAGGGCGTCGCCCACGACGGCGGTGGCCCGCTCCAGGGACTCCGGGTCGAAGCGGCGGCCGAGGGCGCGGACGGCCCGGACGACGTCGGTGTAGAGGGACCGGGCGTGTTCGAGGGCGAGGTAGTGGGGCAGGTCCTTGCCGAGTCCGGCGATCGCGGCGGGCCGGGCGCGGGCCACCGCGTCGGCCCAGGCGCGCACGAGCACCGCCCGCTCGGGCTCCGGGCGGCGCGTGCGCACGAGGTGGACGGCGAGGTCGTACAACGGGTCGCCGTAGCTCGCCAGTTCCCAGCCGGTGCAGTGCAACCCGTCGTCGGTCAGCACGAGTTGACTGTGGCGCAGGTCGCCGTGGAGCAGGGCGTACGGGCGGCGGGTCAGCGCGGGCACCCGGTCGGCGAACCGGGTGAGCGCGTCCTCGGGGACGCCGAGCGCGGTGAACAGGCCGCCGTACCTGCGCCAGTCGGCCCTGCGGATCTGCCGGTCGGCGAGATGGGCGAGGGTGCGCAGGAAGCCCTGGGAGTCGGTGTGGTTGCGCGGCCAGTGCGCGGGCAGCGGGGGCAGCGCGGAGGCGCGCACCGGGGCGAGGGCGGCGAACAGCGCGGCGATGTCCCCGGGGAGCGGCGCGCGGCCGTCCACATGGCTGTGGATGACGTAACCGTCCCCGGCGGCCAGGCACCGCGGCGCCATCCCCGGCAGCACCCGGTGGACCGCGCGCAGGATCTCCGCCTCGCTCTCCCAGGTGCGCACGGCCGGTGCCGCGTCCGGGCGGGGCAGCCGTACGGTCACGAGCGTGCCCGGGGTCCGGCCGAGCAGACCGGCGAGCGGTTCGGTCAGCGGCAGCACGTGGTCGCGGTGGCGCGGGCCCTCACGCGCCGCGCCCGCGGCCGCGGCACGGGCCACGAAGGCACGGCACGCGGCGTCCGTCCGCATGGCTTCGGCGCGCTCCCCCACGACGGTAGGGGGAACCGACGGTGCGCCCACTGGCCGCTCCGGGATCGATCGCACAAAGGGGAGGACCTGCCGGGCGGCGGGTCCGGGGAAACGCTATTCCCCCGTGGGTGGCCGGTACGGCCTCCGGGCGCGGTGGAGTAGCCCAACGGGTGGTCCGCCGCTCGGCTGTGCCGATCCGGCGGCCGGGACCCCGGCACCTCGCCGCGCCCCTGCCCGCGTACCCGCGGCCGGACGGTGACCCGGCCGCGCCTCCGCATGCTAACCGACCCCGCCGCCGCTCCTGAGCAGGCGCAACAGCGGTTCGAGCGACCGTACGACGTGTGCGGCGCCGGCCGCGCGCAAAGGTTTCTCCTTCTCCTCGTTGCGGGCGTAGCCGAGGAAGGGCACCCCGGCGTCGCGGGCGGCGGCGAGGTCGGAGGGGGTGTCGCCGATCATCAGGGCGGCGGTGGGGGCGGCGCCCATGGCTCCGAGGGCGCGCAGCAGGCAGTGCGGGTCGGGCTTGAGGTGGTGCAGATGCTCGGTACGGCCGTACAGGTGCGGGGCGAAACAGGCGGTCAGGCCCCGGGACTCCAGGTAACTGCGCACCACGCGCGGCGAGTTGTTGGTGGTGACGGCGAGCCGGGTGCCGACGGCGGTCCAGGTGCGGATCAGCGGGTCGGCCCAGGCGGTGGGCAGCGCGGAGGCGGCGGCCCGCAGCTCCTCCTGGGTGAGGCGTTCCTCCAGGCCGGTGACGAGGTCGCTGCCGGGCCGGCGGCGGCCCACCGCGCGCAGCACCACCTGGGGGTCCAGGGTGGAGCGTTCGGCGGGGGTGAGCAGTCCGTGCAGGCCCTGCCGCTCCAGCCAGGCCACCAGGTCCGCGGCGATCCGCTCGGCCTTGTGCGTGGCGAACAGCCGGCAGATGGGCCCGTCGAAGTCCCACAGCACGACCCGGGCGGAAGTGATCAGTACACGAAGCTTCTCGATCTCGCTCGCATCAGAAGTCGTATCAGAAGTCACTAGGAGAGTGTCAGGTCCGTGGAGATGGTTTCCCAGAGGGCGTCGAACCACTTCTGCGATTCCTCCACGAACGCCGCGTCCCGCTGTCCGGCGCCCCGCTCGAAGGAGAAGAGCAGGGACTCGGAGCCGACCGCGTCGTACATCTCCAGCGTCCCGCTGTCGGTGGGCTCGGCGCGGCGCGTGATCATGTAGTGCGCGAAGAGCGCCTCGGCCCCGTTGAGCAGGTACAGCTTCACCGGCGGGGTGAACGGCAGGGCCCGGAAGGTGACATGGACGTCGATGTCATGGGTGCCGCGCAGGGCCTGGAGGTTGTACTGGAGCACCTGGCCCTGGGCGTTGCGCATGGCCAGCCAGCGCTGGTGCACCGCGTCGTCCTCCGCGCTCCCGGCGTCGACCGAGACCGGGAAGGCGAGGCTGATCTCCCGCGAGGGCAGCAGGACGCGGGCGTCGATCCGCTCCGGGCGCAGCTTGCCCTCGTGGATCAGGCGCAACGGTTCGCCGAGGGCCGGGATCAGGCTCTGCGCGGTCAGGCAGACGGCGTCGATGCGCACCTGCGGCGCCGCGAACGCGTCGGTCAGCCGGGGCGCGAGGGCCACCATGGTCGGCTGGGGCTCCCCGGCTCCGGACCGCTGCTCGGCGACCCGCGGCGGGCTGCCCTTGGTGACGCCGCTGAGCAGGCCGTCCTGCTGGAGCACCCGCAGGGCCTGGCGTACGGCGCCCCGCTCGACGCCGAACTCCTCGGCCAACTCCGCCTGGGTGGGCAGCCGTTCGCCCGGCCGCAGGATTCCGGCGCGCATTCGCTCGCGCAGGACGCCCGCGATCTCCTGGGGGCTGCGTCTGCCGCTGCCGTCGACTGCCATGTGCTCCTGGGTCACCACCAAACGTTACAACTTCAGTCCATCTAAGGGGAGTTGCCGAAAAGTTGTTTATGTAGTGCCACCAAGTGGGGACAACTTAAACAGAGTTGGTCGCCAACTTTTCCAAGTTGGCAGAAGTTTTGCCGCGCACCCCGCACCATCCGCCGTCTTTCCATCGGCACCCGAAGGGGGATTCGCCGTGCCCGCTCCCGCCCTCCTCTCCGCCACCCTCGTCCTCGGCTTCGAACAGCTCGTGCAGTGGAAGTACGGCACCGCAGGCGCGCTCGGCCTGCTCCTGTTCACGGTCGGCCTCAAGGCCAAGAGCCCGGCGGTCAGCTCCGTCGGCGCGATCCTGCTCGCGGTGCTCCTGACCGGGCCCGCGATCTGAGCGCCGAGGGGCCTACGGCGTCAGCTCCAGCTCGGAGCTGATCGTCTCCCACAGCGCGTCGAACCACCGCCGGGACGCCGCCACGAAGGCGGTGTCCCCCGTGCCGGCGTCCCGCGCCCCGGTGCCCGGCCCGAAGGCGAACAGCATCGAGCGCGTGCCGTCCGCGTCGTACAGCTGGAGCGGCTCCCCGCCGGACTCCCGCTGCTCGTGGCGCCCCAGGGTGTAGTACGCGAACAGCGCCTCGGCCTCGTTGAGCAGATAGAGCTTGACCGGGGGCGTGAACGGCAGCGCGCGGAAGGTCAGCCGCACATCGATGCCGTGCGTGGTGCGCAGGGCCAGCAGGTTCTGCCGCAGCACCAGGCCCTGGGCGTTGCGCACCGCCAGCCAGCGCTCGTGCAGCAGCCCGCCGTCGCCCGCGTTCACCGGGTCCACCGGCGTCGGGAAGGCCAGCTCGATCCGGCGGCTGGGCAGCAGCACCCGGACATCGATCTTGGCCGGTTTCAGCTCCCCCGCATGGATCAGCCGCAGCTGCTCGCCGACGGCCAGCGTGAGCGACACCGAGGTCAGGCAGAGCGCGTCGATGCGCACATGAGGGGCGGCGAAGGCGGCCGCGACGCGCGGGCCGAGCCCCACCACGGTGGGCTGCGGCGGCGTGGCCGACCACCCCGGCCACGCGTCCTCCGCCACCCTGGCCGGGCTGCCCTTGGACACCCCGGTGAGCAGTCGCTCCGCGTGCAGGATGTCCAGGGCCTGGCGGACGGCGCCGCGCTCCACGCCGAACTCCTCGGCCAGCTCGGCCTGGGTGGGCATGCGCTGCCCGGGGCGCAGTGCGCCGGAACCGATCCGGCTGCGCAGTTCGTCGGCGATCTCCCGGTGGGACGCGCGGGACGCGCGGGGTCCCCTGACGGAGGCGTGCTCCGGATCCACGGGCAAACCCTACAACTTCCCGCCAACTTGCGGCAGTTCAGCGACAGCTGGTTATGAGACGCCTTCCAACGGAGATAAGTAGAGATAAGTTGGCAGCCAACTCGACTGACATGGTCAAGCTTCCCCGTGGTTGGCCGTACCGGGGACGGCCGGCGAAGCGCACAGTCACAACTGAAGACGCGGACAACTGAAGACGACGCGCACAGCCACAACTGAAGACCGCACAGCACAGCCACAACTGAACAGCTCGCTACGGATGCACAGTTCAGCGCCGCCGACGAGGGGAGCGGTCAGAAGTCGTCCGGGCACCACGGGCGCCCGGGCGAGCGGAACAGGGCGTCGGCCTGCCGGGCGGCGCCCTCTCGCGCTGCCCGTACCCGGCCCAGCGCGGCCAGCCGCAGCAGCGACTCGCCGCCGAGCCATACGGACGCCAGCTCCTGGACGCCCAGCGTCAGATCGGGGCTCGCGGTGGTGGCCGTACAGGACGCGCCCTGCGGCGAGGTCTCCAGCCGGTAGCGCCCGTCCGCGTATCCGGCGTCGTCCACGATCTCCAGCACCAGCGCGCCCTCCCGGTCGTAACCGCGCGCCTCCAGGGCCCGTGCGACGTCCAGGATCCGCACCCACAGCATGTCCGCCTGCTCGGTGATCCGGGCGGCGCGCGGGTCGGGCAGGAAGGACGGGAGCAGGTCGTCGGGGCCCCGGCCGCCGCTGTCGACCTTGGTGATCCAGTCGATGGAGCACAGGTAGTGCCACAGCGCGCGCTCGGCCGCCGGGGTGGTCCCGAAGAGCCGCTCGACGCGCGCGGTCTGGTCGGGCTGCTGCCCGGTCCAGGTGTCGTCGCTGCGGTACGTCACCAGGCCCTGGGCCTCGCCGGACGCCGAGCGGTACAGGGCGTGCGTCGGCTCCACGTAGTCGGCGTGGGCGCGCAGGGCGCCGGTGAACTGCTCCCACCACAGCTCGCTGCGGCTGACCGCGCCGGGCTGTGCGCGGCGGAACCGGTCGAACAGCTCGGGGCCCAGCTTGCGCACCTCCGCGCCGTCCAGCAGCTCGATCCGGCCGCCGTCGTCCGGGCCCGACCAGCGGGGGTCGAGGCCGGCCCGCGGGACGTCGACGGTCCACCGGGACAGCCAGGTGGCCGGGCCGAAGCCGAAGCGGCCGTAGATCGGGTACTCGGCGGCGAGCAGGGTGGCGACGACGTCCCCGCGCTCCCGGGCCGCCGCGAGGTCCTTCGCCATCATCCGGCTCAGCAGGCCCCGGCGGCGGTGCGTCGGGCTGACGGTCACGGCGCTGATGGCGTCGGCGGGGACCACACCGCCGCCCACCGTGGTCAGCTCCTGCTCGAAGGAGCGGAACGTGGCCACCCAGCGGCCGCCGTCCACGGCGCCGAGATAGCGGCCCGGTGTGAACCTCCTTCGTCGGGCGTCGAGTTGCTCACGGGCCAGGGCCGGGGACTGGGTGAACCCCACGGCCAGGGCGCGCTGCCAGTCGTCGAAGTCGGCCTCGGTGGCGGTGCGGACGTCGTTCATGAGCCCACGGTAGGCATCCGTCCCGCCGGATGTCCTGCCGATTTCCGCCCCTCGGTCCCCTCACACCAGCAGGTCGTCCACCTGCGCCTCGCCCATCCGGTAGCGGCGGGCGATCTCCCCGCCGCACCCGTCGGCGGTGTGCTGGAGGCGCTGGCGGCGCCGCGACACCTCCTGCTCGTACCGCTCCAACCGGTTCAGCGCGGCGGTCAGTTCGAGGTCCGTGCGGGCGGTGAGATCGCTCAGCTCCACCTCGCCGAGCATCTCGGCGGCGAGCCGTCGCACCTCCTCGCCCCGGGGGGTGCCCACGGTGACATGGCGGGCCGAGGAGCGCTGGCGGGCCGGGGCGTCCCGCAGGATCTCCGGGAGCAGCTCGACCACGGAGGCGTCCTTCGGCGCGGGCACGGCCGCCCGGCCGCGGCGGGCCAGCTCCGCGCGCAGGATGTCGATCCGGCCCTGCAACAGCCGCCGCACATAGCTGAGATCGGCCTCGTCGCGCTGGGCGTCACGGCGCAGCGCGCGCAGTTCGGACAGGCTCAGCCGGGACAGCTCGGACGCCGGTGGCCGCACGGAGGGCGGCGTGATGGCCGGTGTGACGACCGGTGTCATGGCGGGCGTGACGACCGGTGTCATGGCGGGCGTGATGGCCGGTGTGATCATGGGCTCGTCGGCCCGCTGCACGGGCGGCCGGTACGTCCCCTGCGGGGCCGGCAGCTCGCTGGTGCTGGATGTGCTCATGTGGTTCGGACCGTCCCCTCGACCGGCGTGTGGACAGCATCGTGCCACCCCCGGCGCACCGTATGTGACCGAGTGCCCCCGAACAGCCCCGGATGGGCGGTAAGGGTTCCATAAGTTCTTCCTGTGCCCGCGTCCCGCAGGTCCGCCCGCGACCGCCGCGCTCCGGAGTACCCGGCATCATGGTCCGCATGCGAGCGGTGGTGCAGAGAGTGGACGGCGCGAGCGTCGTCGTGGACGGCGAGACGGTGGGCGCGATCGAGGGCGAGGGCCTGTGCGTCCTGGTCGGCGTGACCCATGAGGACACCGAGGAGAAGGCGGCGCAGCTGGCCCGCAAGCTCTGGTCGGTGCGGATGCTGTCCGAGGAGCGTTCGTGCAGCGACCTCGACGCCCCGCTGCTCGTCATCAGCCAGTTCACCCTCTACGGCGACGCCCGCAAGGGCCGCCGCCCCACCTGGAACGCGGCGGCCCCCGGCGATGTCGCCGAGCCGCTGGTGGACGAGGTCGTGGCCCAGCTGCGGGCGCTGGGCGCGACGGTGGCGACGGGGCGGTTCGGGGCGAAGATGCGGGTGTCGCTGACGAACGACGGGCCGTTCACGGTACTGCTGGAGATGTAGCCGGAACCCTACGGCTCGACCACGACCTCCTGCGCCGCCGCGGTCTCCCCGGCCAGGAGCGCCGCGTCGACCGGCACGTTCCGCTTGACCAGGGCGAGCGCCACCGGCCCCAGCTCGTGGTGCCGGACCGACGACGTCACGAAGCCGATCTTCCGGCCGTCGGGCCCCTCGTCCGCGAGCCGGATCTCCGTGCCCGGCGCGGGCAGGTGCACATCGCTGCCGTCCAGGTGCAGGAAGACGAGCCGGCGCGGCGGCTTGCCGAGGTTCTGCACCCGGGCGACGGTCTCCTGCCCCCGGTAGCAGCCCTTCTGGAGATGCACGGCCGTGCCGATCCAGCCCAGCTCGTGCGGGATCGTGCGGTGGTCGGTCTCGAACCCGAGCCGGGGGCGGTGGTGCTCGACCCGCAGCGCCTCGTGCGCGAGCAGCCCCGCGGCCGGACCGTGCGCCGCCGCGAAGGACTCCAGGTCCGCGCGCGGCAGGAACAGATCACGGCCGTACGGGGTCTCGCGTACGACGACGCCCTCGGGCACCTCGGCGATGGACCCGGCGGGCAGGTACACCACCGCGAACTCGTCGGTGCGGTCGGCGACTTCCACCCGGTAGAAGAACTTCATCGACTCCAGGTAGGCGACCAGCGCCTCGCGGGTGCCGGGCTCGACGTGCGCCCAGACCGTCGTACCGTCGTCCACCAGGTACAGGGCGTGCTCGATGTGCCCGTTCGCCGAGAGGATCAGCGCCTCGGTCGCCTCGCCGGTGGGCAGGTCGCTGACATGCTGGGTGAGCAGCAGATGCAGCCAGCTCAGCCGGTCCTCGCCGCTGACGGTGAGCACACCGCGGTGCGAGAGGTCGACGAATCCGGTGCCGTCGGCGAGTGCGCGCTGCTCGCGGAACAGATCGCCGTAGTGGGCGGCGACGCCTTCGTCCACGCCCTCGGCGGGGACGGCGCCGGGCAGGGACAGCAGGGGGCTCTTCATACGCGCAAGCCTACGACGTGGTGGTTGAACTCTTCAGGGAGCAGTCCTTGCAGCGCCCGAAGATCGCGAAGTGCTTCATGTCGGTGTCGAACCCGAACTGCCGCCGCAGCTTGTCGGTGAACTCCGCCGCCACGCTCACATCCGCCTCGATCACGCTCTCGCAGTCCCGGCACACCAGGTGCAGATGGTGGTGCCGGTCGGCGAGGTGGTACGTCGGCGCGCCGTGCCCCAGATGGGCATGGCTGACCAGGCCCAGCTCCTCCAGGAGCTCCAGCGTGCGGTACACGGTGGAAATGTTGACCCCCGACGCCGTCTTCCTCACTTCCACGAGGATGTCGTCGGGGGTCGCGTGTTCCAGGGTGTCCACGGCTTCGAGGACAAGTTGCCGCTGCGGAGTCAGCCGGTAGCCGCGCTGCCTGAGG
Source organism: Streptomyces sp. WP-1 (assembly GCF_030450125.1). Lineage (NCBI taxonomy): Bacteria > Bacillati > Actinomycetota > Actinomycetes > Kitasatosporales > Streptomycetaceae > Streptomyces > Streptomyces sp. WP-1. Next base: position 4,340,333 of record NZ_CP123923.1, on the reverse strand, counting down.
TCGCTCTTCCAGTCGGTGCTCACCACACCGACGAGTCTAGAACCACGCCCGTGGCACGGCGGGCCGTGCGGGACCCCGGGGGCCTACTTGAAGAAGGCGATGCCGTCGTCGGGCATGTCGTCCGGGAGGGCCTTGGCCCAGCGTTCGACGTCCTCGGGGGTGACGACCTTCTTCAGGTGGGCGGACATGTAGGGGCGCAGCTCGACCTCGGGGGTCTGCTTCTCGCCGACCCACATGAGGTCGCTCTTCACATAGCCGTACAACCGCTTGCCGCCGGTGTACGGGCGGGCGGCGGCGGTCCGGGCGACGGCGTCCGTGACCAGGTCGATCTGGGGCTTCTTGTCGGCCATCTCGCCGTACCAGATCTCGATGGTGCCGTCGTCGCGGGTCATCGTGACCTCGACCTTGCGGTCGGCGTCGATCCGCCAGAAGCCGGACTCGGTCTCCAGCGGGCGGACCTTGTTGCCGTCGTTGTCCAGCACCCAGGTGCGGGAGTGGTACTCCAGGAAGTCCCGGCCGTCGTGGCTGAAGGTGACTTCCTGGCCGAAGTTGCACTTCTCGGAGCCGGGGAAGTCATGCACGCCAGCGCCGGCCCAGTCGCCGAGGAGGAAGGCGAGCGGGACGAGGTCCTTGTGCAGGTCGGACGGGATCTCGATCATGAGCGGAGCTTCCTGGTGGGAGGGTCAGCGCTGGCCCTGGTACAGCTTCTTCACGGTCAGGTAGGCGAAGGCGAGCACGCCGACGCAGACCAGGACCAGCAGGGTTTCGAAGAAGATCTCCACGGGTGCTCCTTGAGCGAGGGTGGGCATACGACAGAGCCGGAGCCCAGCTTACGCGGCCGGGCCCCGGCTCTCTTTCCGAGGTGGGGTTCAGCCGGGCAGCTCCTCCTAAGCGCCACCGTCTGCCGGACCTGCTCGACGCCGTACGGCCGGGGTCCGTCGTACGCGTAGTGCATCACGTCCGGTAGCTGCCAGGTGTCCGGGAAGCGCCCGTCCGGCTCGGTGCGGGGCGCGCCGCGCAGGGTGCGCGGGGCATGCGCCGTACCCGGCGAACTCCTGCTGCCGCACCTCCCCGGCGACCAGCCCGGTGTCGAACGGGAGCAGGTAGACCCGGGTGCGGGTGCCGTCCGGCGTGGTCCAGCCGCGGGCGGCGATGTGGCGCAGACCCCGGTCCCTGAACACACCGGCGAGCAGCTCCCGGTCGTCCTTGAGGGGTACTCGCCGAGGAACGTCCCGGTCCTCACCCGGCCGTGCGTCCCCACGAGCGCCTTGTCGGCGGTGGCGCCCCGCGGTGCCGGCAGCACCAGCGCGCGCGGGTCGGCGTAGTGGGCGGTGGCCCTGTCCGAGGGGGCGACGAGGGCCGGGCGGCCCTTGGGGAGCGGCTGCGACGATCAGCGCGGCGGTACGGCCGCGCCGCCGTACCGGGGCCGCGGGTCTCTCCCCCTCCCCCCTCCGCCGGCCCGGCTTCCGATTCCGGTCTCTTTGGTGGTAGGCGGGAGGATCACGATCCGGGCGACCGGCAAGGCCGCGGGGAGGCCCCGGACATGCCGAAGGGCCGCACCCCACCTGGCGTCCAACCCAGGGGTACGGCCCTTGCGCGCTGTCGGTCAGACGGCGATGGCGACCTCCGCGAGCCCGCCCCGCTGCGCGACGACCGTGCGGTCGGCGGTGCCGCCCGGCACCAGCGCGCGCAGGGTCCACGTGCCCTCGGCCGCGTAGAAGCGGAACTGACCGGTCGCCGAGGTGGGCACCTCCGCGGTGAACTCGCCGGTCGAGTCGAGCAGACGGACGTAGCCCGTCACCGGCTCGCCGTCGCGGGTCACCTGGCCCTGGATCGTGGTCTCACCGGGCTTGATCGTCGAGGCGTCGGGGCCACCGGCCTTCGCTCCGCACATGCTGTCTCTCCAGAGGTCGCTTGGAATCGCTTACTTGTTGGCGCCGAGCTCGATCGGCACGCCGACCAGCGAGCCGTACTCGGTCCAGGAGCCGTCGTAGTTCTTGACGTTCTCCACGCCGAGCAGCTCGTGCAGGACGAACCAGGTCAGGGCCGAGCGCTCACCGATGCGGCAGTAGGCGATCGTGTCCTTGGCGAGGTCCACGTTCTCCGCGGTGTAGAGCTCCTTCAGCTCGTCGTCCGACTTGAACGTGCCGTCGTCGTTGGCGTTCTTCGACCACGGGATGTTGCGCGCGCTCGGGACGTGGCCCGGGCGCTGCGACTGCTCCTGCGGCAGGTGGGCCGGGGCGAGCAGCTTGCCGGAGAACTCGTCGGGGGACCGGACGTCGACCAGGTTCTGGACGCCGATCGCCTCGACGACGTCGTCGCGGAAGGCGCGGATCGCGGTGTTCTGCGGCTTGGCCGTGTACGAGGTCCGCGCGCGCTCGGGGACCTCGTCGCCGGCGACCAGTTCGCGGGCGTCCAGCTCCCACTTCTTGCGGCCGCCGTCGAGGAGCTTGACGTTCTCGTGGCCGTACAGCTTGAAGTACCAGTAGGCGTACGAGGCGAACCAGTTGTTGTTGCCGCCGTAGAGGATCACCGTGTGATCGTTGGCGATGCCCTTCTCCGACAGGAGCTTCTCGAAGCCCTCCTGGTCGACGAAGTCACGGCGCACCGGGTCCTGGAGGTCCTTCGTCCAGTCGATGCGGATCGCGTTCTTGATGTGGTTCTTCTCGTAGGCGGACGTGTCCTCGTCCACCTCGACGATCGCGATGGTCGGGTCGTCCAGGTGCTCCTGCAGCCAGTCGGCGTCGACCAGGACGTCGCTGCGACTCATGCTCTTTCTCCTCCGGGGCAGTTACGGCGGGGCGTGCGAGTGCGAAGGGGCGCGCGCCCAGGGTGCGAGCGGCGCACGAGTGCCCAGCAGGGCAGGGGGTGAAGACGCGGAAGCGGAAGTTCCGCTCAGAAGGGGCGACAGAGCATGGCGGCGACGCGGCACAGGTCGACTGCCCGCCGCTTCGTGAGATCCGCCTGTCGCTTCATAGGCCCGATCGTAGGTACGCGGAGGCGCGTGTGTCACCGGCGTGTCGCATGTCGAGACACGATCGTCCGAATGGCGGGACAAGAAGCGCGCCCGGCGGCCGGTGGACGGCCCTCCGGGTGCTCGGGGGCGCCAGCGCATCTACGGTACGGACGTCACCGTCTCGCCTGTCGGACGAACGGCGCCCATCCGGTGTGTTTCGGCGCCCATCCGGTGCGTTTCGCGGCTTCTACCCCGCCAGCTTGACGTCGGAACCCCGCACGCTGATCTTCACGCCGTTCTCGGCGGCCTCCACCTTGTCCAGCTTGATGCCGCCCGGCAGCTGGTCGATGACCTGCTGGAAGTCGGTGATCGTACGGACCCGGTCCTCGGCGAGTCCGAGGCCCGCGACCGCGGGGAGGGAGTCGGCGTGCACCTCGACCTTGTTGTTCACGACGCTGACGGTGCTCAGGACGGAGACCGTGCGGTCGATGGGGATGGCGCCGGCGATGGTGCCGCTCACCTTGACCGCGACCTTGATCTTGCCGTTGCCGCCGTCGGAGAGGCCCACGACCTTGGCGTGCACGCCGAGGCCGATGTCGGTGGGCTGCGACTTGGCGGTCTTCATCAGCTCGTCGTACGCGATGGTCGCGGTGCCGGTGGCGCTGGAGGCGGTGGCCGAGCTGTAGTCGCCGGAGAAGGAGACGCCCTTCATGTCGGCCTTCAGGTCGTCGACGCGGATCGTCTTCCCCGCCTCCCCGGTGGCCGCGTCGTAGCTCTTGATCCCGACCTCGACGTCGTCCAGCGAGCCGCCGGCGACCTGGGTGAGGAACGGGAAGCCCTTGATGTCCACGTCCGGCGTCGCCGACAGGTTCTCCGACGACTTCAGCTTGTCCGCGGCCTCCCCCTGGGCGAAGTGCACCGCCACCCGGTCCACGATCACGAACAGCCCGCCCAGGATCACGACGATGATCAGCAGTATTCGCAGGGCGCGCATGTGGTGTTTCCCCCCGGGTCGACGTAGGTCACGGCTACGCCACGGTAACGCCGCGCGGCTTCGCGGAGCGTAAATGTCGATCAGCTGTGACAGGGCACGCAGCCGCACGGACCGATCCGAACCGCCCCCGCAACGGCGCCGAACCAGGCTCCCGGACCTACCCTGGAGGCATGTACGCACGGCGACGTCACGTGCCCCCTCCCTGACGCGGCCCTCGCACTGCTCCGCAGGCTTCGGGACCGCCGCGCCGGACTCCGTCCGTCGTCTCCCCCGAGGACCTGGATCCCGCGTGGGCCTTCGCGATCCCGCGCGGTCTTTGCGATCTCACGCGAATTTCGCGGGCCCGACGCGCCGGGCGCCTTCCCCCGACGAACCACCCCCGCAACGGCGCCGAACCAGGCTCCCGGACCTACCCTGGAGGCATGTACGCACGGCGACGTCACGTGTACTTCGCCATGATGGGGATCTGTGTCGGCCTCTTCGTCCTGGCGTGGGGGGTCGTACGGATCTGGTCCGTCCCGGCGGCCGTCGGCATGTGTGTCGTCGCCATGGTGATCCCGCCGGTCGCCGCGATGATCGCCAACCGGCGGGGGCCGGAGGACCGCTGGTGGGACGACCCCTCCGGTGATCCCCAGTCCGACGAGTGGTGGGACGAACTGGACGGAAAGAAGCGCCCGCGCCCTTGACCTAGTAGACGAGCGCCTGGGTGTCGTCGGACAGGGCCTCCTGGACGAAGACCTGCGCGCCGGCGATGCGCACGCCCTCGATGACGTCCTTCTCCGTGATCTCCCGCCGGGCCGCGCACTGGGTGCACAGCGTGACGCGGCCGGCCGCGAGGATCGAGTCGATCAGGTCGGGCAACGGGGCCGCGTGCGGCAGCTCGAACTCCGCGGCCCGGCCCGGCAGCGCGAACCAGGACGACTCCCCGGTCAGCCACAGCGAGACATCGACCCCGCTGGCCACGGCCACCGCCGCCACCGTGAACGCCTGCGAGCAGCGCTCAGGGGCGTCCGCCCCGGCCGTCACCTTGATCACGAGCTTCTTCGCCATGCGGGAAGGGTAGCCCGCGGGTGATCAGCCCAGCACCCGTCCCAGCGCCCACACCACCGGTGCGGCCGCCGACAGGGGCAGGGCGACGCCCGCGGTGAAGTGGACGAAGCGGGAGGGGTAGTCGTAGCCGGCGACCCGGTGGCCGACCAGGGCGCACGCGCCGGCCAGGGCGCCGAGCAGGGCGCCCTGCGTGCCGAGGCCGGTCATGCCGCCCACCGCGATGCCCGCGCCCGCCGCGGCGAGCAGCGCGACCACGACCGACGCCGGGGCCGGCAGGGGCAGCGCACGCGCCAGCGCGGCGACCGCCACCGCCGCCGCGCCCACCGAGGTCGCGTGCGGGTCGGCGCCCAGGTAGCCGGTGGCCAGGATCGCCAGGGCCGCGGAGGCGACCGTCGCCATCAGGCCGTACATCCGCTCGTCCGGCGAGGCATGGGAGCGGAGCTGGAGGACCAGGGAGAGCAGGACCCAGACGCCGAGGGTGCCCAGGATGGCGGCGGGCGCGTTGTCGCGGCCCGCGGCCAGTACCGCCGCGTCGGCCGCGAGACCGCCCGCGAACGCCAGCGCGATGCCCTGCCGGGCCGGCCACATGCCGTTCAGCCGGAACCAGCCCGCCGCCGTCACGGCCTGGAGCAGCACCAGCGGGACGGCCAGGGCGTACGAGCCGAGGCCCGCCGCGGCGGCCAGCAGCAGGCCGAGCAGCGCGGTGAGCAGCGCCGGCTGCATCCCGGGCTCGATGACCGGCGAACGGCCCTCCAGGCGGGCCCGCTGCGCGTCGGTGATCCGGGAGTTGCCGGCGAGCGTCGCTGGGCCGTAGGAGGGCTCGTCGCCGGGTGACTCCTCGGCGGTACGGTCCCCTGCGGCGGGCTCGGGTGCGGGGGCCGAGGGGGCGGCCGACGCGGGCCTCGCCATCGGCTGAGGTCCCGGGTGCCCCGTGTGCTGCGGGTGCGCGTGGGCCATCGGCTGGGGGCCGGGGTGACCCGCCTGCGCCTGCCCGACCTGCTGGTAGTGCGGCAGGCCCGGCTGAAGTCGAGGCTGCGCCCCGGGCCGGAGTCCCGGGTGACCGGTCTGCGGCTGAGCCGTCCCCGGCTGCGGCTGCCCCTGCTGATACCCCTGCTGCGGATAGCCCGTCACCGGCGGCAGGTACGCCGTCGCCTCCGCCGCCTGGACCGGGGCGTGGGTCTGGGTCTCCCAGGTCTGGCCCTGCCAGGTCTGGGTGAGCTGGGGGTCGTGGGCCCCCGGGCCGCCGCCCTGCGGGGCGGTGCCCTGCCAGTCCTGCTGCGGCGCGGGCTGCTGCTGGTACGGGTCGTAGCCCTCGTACGGGCCGCCCTGATACGGCTGGTCGGTCATCGACTCACCCTCCTGCGAACGGCGGGAGCACCTCGACCGTGCCGCCCTCGGCCAGCCGTACCGTCTCATGCGCGCGCGTGCCGACGGGGTCGCCGTCGATCAGATAGGAGCAGCGCTGGAGCACGCGGGTGAGTTCACCGGGGTGCCGGGTGCGCACGGCGGTGAGCGCGTCGGCGAGGGTGGCCGCGTCGTACGGCTCCTCGGCGACACCGGCGGCGGCCTTGGCGGCGGCCCAGTAGCGCACCGTGACCTTCGGCATCTGGTTCCTCAATCGACGGCTGGTAAAAGTCAGTAAGTAACGGGAGCCAGGCTAGCCGGACCGCCGGGCGGCCCAGTCCCCGATGCGGTCCACCAGGGCGTCGTCCGCTGCGTGCTCCGCGTGGCCCATGCCCGGCTCCAGCCACAGTTCGGCGTGGCCGCCGGAGGCGTCGGCGAGCATCCGCGGGTGGTCGAGCGGGAAGTAGCCGTCCCGGTCGCCGTGCACGATCAGCAGCGGGGTGGGGGCGATCCGGGGAACCGCCTCGACGGGAGACAGCGGTATCGGGTGCCAGTCGCGGTGGTGGATGCGGGTGCGCAGACCGTAGCGGCCGACCAGGCGGCCCTCGGGGCGGGTGACCAGCCAGTGCAGCCGGCGCATCGGGGCGGTGCCCCGGTAGTACCAGCGGGCGGGCGAGCTGACCGCGACCACCGCGTCCACCGTGCCGGGGTGCAGGGCCGCGTGCCGCAGGACCACCGAGGCGCCCATGGAGAAGCCGACGGTCGCCGCCCGGCCGTGCCCGAAGCCGCGCGCCCACGCGAGCGCGGCGGCGAGGTCGAGGACCTCCTTGTCGCCGACCGTGGAGCGCCCGCCCGAGCGCCCGTGGCCCCGGAAGGAGAAGGTGACCACGGCGCCGTAACGGGCGAGCCCGGCCGCCACCCTTCGTACATGCGGGCGGTCCACGTCCCCCGTGAAGCCGTGCGCGATCACCAGCACCGGGGCGTCCGGGTCGTATACGGCCGCCCCCGGGTCGTATACGACCTCGACCGGGACGCCGTCCGCCGTGCGCAGGTATGTCCGGACAGGGCCTGGTCTGCCTGTCTCGGCATCCGGACGTACGGTGGAACGTGCCACATGTCCTGCCGGGCGATTGCTCATGTGGGCTATTCTGCTGGGCAGAGGACTCGGGCAGCGTTGCCACCGGGTCCTTTTGTGCTTTCGGAAGCGTTGTATACGGAGCGGGACTCCCTCGGCGTCCCCCGGTGTACGGGCCTTCGGGAACGCAGAGCAGTGCCCGTCCGCACAGTTCTCGCAGGGACCGAGGAGGAACCAGACGTATGAGTTCTCTGCTGCTCCTGACCAACGCCCTCCAGCCGTCGACGGAGGTCCTGCCGGCCCTCGGCCTGCTCCTGCACAATGTGCGGGTCGCGCCCGCCGAGGGCCCCGCGCTGGTCGACACGCCCGGCGCCGACGTGATCCTGGTCGACGGCCGCCGCGACCTGCCGCAGGTGCGCAGCCTGTGCCAGCTGCTGCGCTCCACCGGCCCCGGCTGTCCCCTGCTGCTCGTGGTCACCGAGGGCGGCCTCGCGGCCGTCACCGCCGACTGGGGCGTGGACGACGTACTCCTCGACACCGCGGGCCCGGCCGAGGTCGAGGCGCGGCTGCGGCTCGCCATGGGGCGCCAGCAGCTCACCCACGACGACTCGCCGATGGAGATCCGCAACGGCGACCTCTCGGTGGACGAGGCGACGTACTCCGCCAAGCTCAAGGGCCGGGTCCTCGACCTGACCTTCAAGGAGTTCGAGCTGCTGAAGTACCTCGCCCAGCACCCGGGCCGGGTCTTCACCCGCGCCCAGCTGCTCCAGGAGGTCTGGGGCTACGACTACTTCGGCGGCACCCGGACCGTCGACGTGCACGTACGGCGGCTGCGGGCCAAGCTCGGCCCGGAGCACGAGTCGCTGATCGGCACCGTACGGAACGTCGGCTACCGGTTCGTCACCCCGGAGAAGGGCGACCGGGGCGGGGACGACGCCAAGGCGAAGGCGAACCGGGCCAAGGCGGACGAGGCGGACGCGTCCGGCGCCCCCATCGAGGACGAGGTCCACGCGGACGCCTGACCGTCCGTACCTCCCGACGCTCTCCCGCGCTCTCCCTCGCACAGCAAGGGCGCCGAACACCCTGCCCCAACTGGGTCAATCCGCGTAGACTCCGCGCGTGGCCAAGGTGACTCGGGATGATGTGGCGCGGCTGGCGGGGACGTCCACCGCCGTCGTGAGCTATGTCATCAACAATGGACCCCGGCCGGTCGCCCCGGCCACGCGCGAGCGTGTCCTCGCCGCGATCAAGGAGCTGGGGTACCGCCCGGACCGGGTCGCCCAGGCGATGGCGTCCCGGCGCACCGACCTCATAGGGCTGATCATCCCGGACGCCCGCCAGCCCTTCTTCGGGGAGATGGCGCACGCCGTGGAACAGGCGGCCTCCGAGCGCGGCAAGATGGTGCTGGTCGGCAACACCGACTACATCTCCGAGCGCGAGGTCCACTATCTGCGGGCCTTCCTCGGGATGCGGGTCTCCGGTCTGATCCTGGTCAGCCACGCGCTCAACGACCAGGCCGCCGCCGAGATCGACGCCTGGGACGCCCGCGTGGTGCTGCTGCACGAGCGGCCCGAGGCCATCGACGACGTCGCCGTGGTGACGGACGACCTCGGGGGCGCCCAGCTCGCCGTGCGCCATCTGCTGGAGCACGGCCACCCCTACGTCGCCTGCATGGGCGGCACCGCGGACACCCCGGCCGTCGGCGACCCGGTCTCCGACCACGTCGAGGGCTGGAAGCGGGCCATGGCGGAAGCGGGCCTGAGCACCGAGGACCGGCTGTTCGAGGTGCCGTACAACCGGTACGACGCCTATCGCGCGGCCCTGGAGATCCTGTCCGGGCCCCGGCGGCCCCCGGCGATGTTCTGCTCCACCGACGACCAGGCGATCGGCGTGCTGCGGGCCGCCCGCGAGCTGCGGATCGACGTGCCCGGGGAGCTGGCCGTGGCGGGCTTCGACGACATCAAGGAGGCCGCGTTCGCCGATCCGCCGCTGACCACGGTCGCCTCGGACCGCTCGGCGATGGCGCGGGCCGCGGTCGACCTGGTGCTGGACGACGGGCTGCGGGTGGCCGGGTCCCGGCGCGAGCGGCTGAAGACGTTCCCCTCCCGGCTCGTGGTGCGCCCCTCCTGCGGGTGCGGGCACTGACAACGTCGTCGGGCTGCCGCAGGGCTTGACGCCGTAGGGCTTCTCAACGGCTGGTGAGAGTCGCCGCCGAGCGCCGAGAGGCGTCTTTATATCGGGCAAACGAGGTTCTGCCGGGCTTCTCAGCGAGCACTCAGGAAGCTCTCATGGTCGCCGGGGAGGCTTCTTCCATGACCGAGAGCTTCCGCCGCAGCGGCGAGTACGACTACGACGACCCGCAGGGTCCCCACAGTCAGCAGTACGGCTACTCCGCTCCCGTGAACCCGGAGTGGCCGCCCCCGCCGGCGTACGAGCCGACGGCGGGCTCGCCCGTGCCGGCCGCCGGTCCGGAGCCGGAACCGCGGCGCAGGCGCACCCGGGGCTCCGTGGCCCTCCTCGCGGCGGTCGCGATCGTCGCGGCGGCGGTCGGCGGCGCCACCGCGTACGGCTTCCAGGAGCTCGCCGGCAAGAACGACGTGACCGCCACCGGGACCAGCACCGCCGTGGTGCCGGCCGGCAAGAAGGGCGATGTCGCCGCGATCGCGGCCGCGGTCAGCCCGAGCGTGGTGGAGATCAACGCCACCCTCGACAACGGTTCCTCCACCGGCTCCGGCGTGGTCATCTCGTCCAACGGCGAGATCGTCACCAACAACCACGTCATCGCGGGCGCCCAGTCGGTCAAGGTGCGCACCAGCGACGGGCACAGCTACACCGCCGACGTGGTGGGCACCGACAGCTCCAAGGACCTCGCGCTGATCAAGCTGGAGGGCGCCTCGGGGCTGCGGGCGGCGTCCCTCGGCAACTCCAGCGGGGTGCAGGTCGGTGACTCGGTCGTGGCGATCGGCTCGCCCGAGGGCCTGACCGGCACCGTCACCAGCGGCATCGTCTCGGCGCTCGACCGGGACGTCACGGTGCCCACCGACGAGAGCCAGGCGCAGGGCCAGGGCGGCGACGGAAGCTGGCCGTTCCAGTTCGGCGGCCGCAACTTCAACGGCGACACCGGCTCGTCCACCACGACGTACAAGGCGATCCAGACGGACGCCTCCCTCAACCCCGGCAACTCCGGCGGCGCGCTGATCGACGCGGCCGGCAACATCATCGGCATCAACTCCGCGATGTACTCGTCGAGCCAGCAGGCGTCCTCGTCCTCGGACGCGGGCAGCATCGGCCTCGGCTTCGCGATCCCCGTCAACACGGTCAAGTCCGACCTGGCCAAGCTGCGGTCGGGCGGGCGGAACTAAGGGGCCCATCGGGTCCTGACCCGGTCCTCACCAGGACCTTTCAGCGTCACTCGGGGTGTCTGGAGGAACATCATGATCCAGCTGACTTTCCACCGGGAAGCGGGCCTCGGCCCGGCCGACCTCACGCTCGCCCTCGCGGTGGCGCGCCGGCTGCACACACCGGCCGCTCCCGAACCCCGCGCCGCGGAGATCGTCCCGGCGCACGTCCCCCAGCTGATGGGGCTGCGCCGCAGCTCGGCCGACCGGCATCACCGCCGGGGCCACAAGGTGCCGCTGCACCGGCTGACCGCGATGCGCAATCTCGCGGCGCTCACGGCCTGACCCTTGGCGTCCGTGCCCCCCGGCCCGGCACCATGGGAGGCTTAAGGACGCAGTCCCGGGCACCCGGACGAACCGACCACGGACGACCCCCACCACACGACCCGTCTCCACAAGGAATCGCGAGCATGAGCCCCGCCGAAGGCGACCGTGACACCCAGCGCATCCTGATCGTCGACGACGAGCCGGCCGTACGCGAGGCGCTCCAGCGCTCCCTCGCCTTCGAGGGGTACGACACGGAGGTCGCCGTCGACGGGGCGGACGCGCTGGAGAAGGCCGCGGCGTACCAGCCGGACCTGGTCGTCCTGGACATCCAGATGCCCCGGATGGACGGTCTGACGGCGGCCCGCCGCATCCGCGGCGGCGGGGACACCCTCCCGATCCTCATGCTCACCGCCCGCGACACGGTCGGCGACCGGGTGACCGGCCTGGACGCGGGCGCCGACGACTACCTCGTCAAGCCCTTCGAGCTGGACGAGCTGTTCGCCCGGATCCGCGCCCTGCTGCGGCGCAGTTCCTACGCGGCCGCCGTCTCCCCGGCGGCCCAGGCGGACGAGGCCCTCACCTTCGGCGATCTGCGCATGGACCTCGCCACCCGGGAGGTCACCCGGGGCGGCCGGCAGGTGGAGCTGACCCGCACCGAGTTCACGCTCCTGGAGATGTTCATGGCGCACCCGCGCCAGGTCCTCACCCGGGAGCAGATCCTCAAGGCGGTCTGGGGCTTCGACTTCGAGCCGTCCTCCAACTCCCTCGACGTGTACGTGATGTACCTGCGCCGCAAGACCGAGGCGGGCGGGGAGCCCCGGCTGGTGCACACCGTGCGGGGCGTCGGCTACGTCCTGCGGCAGGGCGGCGCCGAGTGAACAAGGTCGTACGGCGTTACCGCTCGCTCCCGATCCGGGCCAGGCTGGCCGTGCTGGTCGCGGCGGCGGTGGCGTTCGCGGTGGCGGCGGTGTCGGTGACGTGCTGGTTCATCGTGGAACGGAAGCTGTACGAGCAGATCGACAAGGACCTGGAGAGATCGGCGCCGCGCCCGGCGGCCGAGGCGGTGTACAAGCTGCTCGCCTCGTGCCCGTCGAAGCCGGTCGACCCCTCTCCGTACGGCGGTCTGCGCACCCACGAGACCGTCTACTCGCAGCTGGTCAAGCCGGACGGCACGCCCTGCGTCCCCTCGGACTCCCCGGGCACGGTGAAGACCACCGCCGCCGACCGGGCCGTGATCCGTGACGGCGGCACCCGCAGCAGCGGCATCCTGCGCAACGGCACGGACACCCAGGGCAACGACGTCCGGGTGCTCACGATGCCGCTCGTGATCGACACCAATGTGGGTCCCCAGCTGTATCCGGGCGCGGCCATGATGATCGCGGTCCCGCTGAAGAACACCCAGAAGACCCTCAACGACCTGGCACTCATCCTGCTGCTGGTCTCCGGTGTCGGCGTCCTCGGCGCGGGCGCCGCGGGTCTCGCCGTCGCCCGGGCCGGGCTGCGGCCGGTGGACAAGCTCACGGAGGCCGTGGAGCACGTCTCCCGCACCGAGGACCTGACCATCCGCATCCCCGTGGAGGACGACAGCGAGGACGAGGTGGCCCGGCTGTCGCGGTCGTTCAACTCCATGACGGCGTCGCTGGCCGGCTCCCGGGAGCTCCAGCAGCGGCTGATCGCGGACGCCGGGCACGAGCTGCGCACCCCGCTGACCTCGCTGCGCACCAACATCGAACTGCTCACCCGCAGCGAGGAGACCGGCCGTCCGCTGCCGCCCGAGGACCGCAAGGCGCTGCTGAACTCGGTGAAGGCGCAGATGACGGAACTGGCCTCGCTGATCGGCGACTTGCAGGAGTTGTCGCGTTCGGCGGGGCAGCGCGGCGAGCGGGTGCAGGTGGTGCCGTTCCAGGACACCGTGGAGGCGGCGCTGCGCCGGGCCCGGCTGCGCGGCCCGGAGCTGACGATCACGGCGGACCTGGAGCCCTGGTTCGTGGTCGGGGAGCCGTCCGCGCTGGAGCGCGCGGTGGTCAACGTCCTGGACAACGCGGTGAAGTTCAGCCCCGAGGGCGGCACCGTGGAGGTCCGGCTGGCCGACGGCGTCCTCACGGTCCGCGACCACGGCCCCGGTGTCCCCGAGGACGAACTCCCGCATGTCTTCGACCGCTTCTGGCGCTCCCCCGGCGCCCGCGCCCTCCCCGGCTCCGGCCTCGGCCTGTCCATCGTCGCCCGCACGGTCCAGCAGTCCGGCGGCGAGGTCACGCTGACCCCGGCCCCCGGCGGCGGCTCGGTGGCGACCGTACGCCTGCCGGGCGCCCCGGTCCCCCCACCGGAGCCGGCCGCCGCCGAGGTGGCGGGGTAGCCGTGTCCGGTTCCGCCGAAGGATCACCATGTCCCGCGTACCCACCTGCGTCATCAGCAGCTTCCAGGCGCCCCGGGTCCTCCATGGCCACGACCCCGACCGGTTCGTGCAGATCGGGTCCCTGACCAAGCCGCTCACCGCGACCGTGCTGACCGCCCTGGCCGGCAGCGGGGTCCTGGCGCTCGACGATCCGCTGGAACGGTTTCTGCCGGCGCCCGGCGGCACGGGGATCACCCTGCGCCATCTCGCCGAGCACACCTCGGGCCTGCCCCGGCTGCCCGCCGGGATCCGCGGGCGCGACCCGTACGCGGGCTTCGACGAGCGGGCCCTGGACGCGGTCGTACGACGCCTCGACACCCTGGCCACGGCCCCCGCGGGCAGCACCGAGGAGTACTCCAACCTCGGGTACGCCCTGGTCGCGGCCACCCGCACCCCGTACGAGGAACTCCTGCGCCGCCACGTCCTCGGCCCCCTCGGCGTCACCGACGTCGCCGCCGATCCCCCGGCCGACGTACGGCTGTGCCGCCGGGGGCTGTTCGGACGGCCGCGGCGGACCTGGACCATGACCGGCGCGATCCTGCCCGCCGGGGGACTGTGGGCGACGCCCCGGGCCACCGCCCGCCTCGTCACCGGACTGCTGGTCGAGCGCGCGCTCGGCGAGCCCGCGCCGGGGTGGCAGCGGTCGGGGCGCCTGCTGTGGCACAACGGCGCGACACGCGGCGCGTCCGTCTTCGCCGGTGCCGTACCGCGGGGCTGGATCCTCGTGCACCGCCTGTCCGGTGCGAGCGCCGCCACGGACAAGCTGGGCGTGGACACCCTGGTGTCCTTCGCGCGGTCCTCGTGAGGGACACCGCGGCGGCCTCCCGGTGGACCCGCGACGACCGGACTCCCGGCCGGTGTTCGCGGCGGTGCCCGTGACCGCCCCGTACCCTCGTACGCATGAGCAGCGACGACACCGTACGGGCCTTTCCCGCCCGCTCCATCGAGACCCTTTCCGCGCTCACCCCGGACCAGGCCGAGTCCGTGCTCACCCTGCTCGGCGAGGCCGCGCGGGTCGACGGGCAGCAGCCGGTGTCCGAGCAGGGCCGGCTCCAGCTGCGCGGGGAAGCCCGGGAGGGCGTCTCGCATCTGCTGCTGACCGTCGACGGCCAACTCGTCGGCTACGCCCAGCTGGAGGACACCGATCCGGTGGAGGCGCCGGCCGCCGAACTCGTCATCGGCCCCGCGTACCGCGGGCACGGGCACGGGCGGGCGCTCGGCGCGGCCCTGCTCGCCGCCTCCGGCAAGCGGCTGCGGGTGTGGGCGCACGGCGGGCACCCGGCCGCCCGCCATCTCGCCCAGGTGCTCGGCCTCACCCTGTTCCGCGAACTGCGCCAGATGCGGCGGTCGTTGACCGGTCTCGAACTGCCGGACCCACAGCTGCCCGAGGGCGTGCGCGTGCGCGCCTTCGAGCCCGGCAAGGACGACACCGCGTGGCTCGCGGTCAACGCGGGCGCGTTCGCCCACCATCCCGAGCAGGGCTCGCTGACCCAGCGCGACCTGGACGACCGCAAGGCCCAGCCGTGGTTCGACCCGGCCGGGTTCTTCCTCGCCGAGCGGCGCGGGGAGCTGATCGGCTTCCACTGGACGAAGGTGCACGCCGAGGAGGGCCTCGGCGAGGTCTATGTGCTCGGTGTCCGCCCCGGCGAGCAGGGCGGCGGCCTCGGCAAGGCGCTCACCACCATCGGCCTGCGCCATCTCGCCGCACAGGGCCTGCCGACCGCGATGCTCTACGTGGACGCCGACAACAAGGCGGCGGTCTCGGTGTACGAGCGGCTGGGCTTCCGTACGTACGAGACGGACCTGATGTACCGGACAGAGACGTGACATAAGGCCCGTCGGGGCCCTTAAGGGGCGGTCGTCTTGACGGCCGCCCCTTCCTTGCACCACCCTTTCACTACTCAATTAGTGAAAGGGTGGTGCAACGCGTGGTCGAATATCGCATCGACCGGCACAGCGGTGTCGCCACGTACGTCCAGATCGTCCAGCAGACCAAGCAGGCCCTGCGCCTGGGCCTGCTGCGCCCCGGCGACCGGCTGCCGACGGCCCGCGAGGTCGTCGAGGCCACCGCCATCAACCCCAACACCGTCCTCAAGGCCTACCGCGAACTGGAGCGGGAGGGCCTGGTCGAGGCACGGCGCGGCCTGGGCACCTTCGTGCGCCGGGCACTGGGCGCCGCCCCCGCCGACTCCCCGCTCCGCACCGAGCTGGAGGACTGGGCCCGCCGCGCGGACGCGGCCGGCCTGGAGCGGGAGGACGTGGCCGCGCTCTTCACCGCCGTACTCGACAAGCACTTCCAGGGAGATCCGTCATGAGCAGCGACACGGCCCTGCGGGCCGACGCTCTGGGCAAACGGTTCGGCCGCCGGGGCGGCTGGGCCCTGCGGGACTGCGCCTTCCACCTGCCGACGGGGCGCGTGTGCGCCGTCGTGGGCCCCAACGGGGCGGGCAAGTCCACCCTCCTGTCCCTCACCGCCGCGCTGACGGGCCCCACCGAGGGCGCCCTCACCGTCCTCGGCACCACCCCCGCGAAGGCCCGGCCCCGGGTCGGCTACGTCGCCCAGGACAAGCCGCTGTACCCGCAGCTCACCGTCGCGGAGACGCTGCGCATGGGCGCCGACCTCAACCCGGGGCGCTGGGACGCGGAGCTGGCCGGGCACATCGTCAAGGAGCTGGACGCGTCCGCCCGGATCCGTACCCTCTCCGGCGGCCAGCGCACCCGGGTCGCGCTCGCCCTCGCCCTCGGCAAGCGGCCCGAGCTGCTGCTCCTGGACGAGCCGATGGCCGACCTCGACCCGCTGGCCCGGCACGAGCTGATGGGCACGCTGATGGGCCAGGCCGCGATGCACGGCACCACCATCGTGCTGTCCTCGCACGTCATCGCGGAGCTGGAGGACTCCTGCGACCATCTGCTGCTGGTCGCGGGCGGCCGGGTGCGGCTGGCCGGCGAGATAGACGAGCTGCTCGCGGCCCATCTGCGGGTCAGCGGCGCCGCGAGCGCCGACCTCACCCCGCACACCGTGGTCGAGTCCCGCGTCACCGGCCGCCAGCTCACCGCGCTGATCCGCCCGGCCGGACCGCTCGCCGACGACTGGCGCACCACCGCGCCCTCCCTCGAAGAGCTGGTCCTCGCCCATCTGCGGGGCACCGGCGCACCGAACCCGACCGAGGAGCGTGCCGCGTGAGCGCCATGACCCTGACCGCCGTGCCCGCCGACCGGCCCCGGCAGACCCGCTGGCTGCTGCGCCTGCACCGGCCCGCGCTGTACACCTGGGCCGTGCTCTGGGTCGCTCTGACCGCCCTGCTGCTCGCCCTCGACGGCCCGCTCCTGAACGCGGCGGCGGACGCCTGGCAGCAGGTCAGGAACTGCGGCACGACCGAGCGGTGCACCTACGACCAGCAGGCGATCCTGCGCTACAAGAGCTACTACAACTACGCCACCATCGCCCTGAACGCGCTGCCCTTCCTGCTGGCCGCCTGGGCGGGCGCCGCGCTGACCGGCCGGGAGCTGGAGTCCGGGACCGCCCGGCTCGCCTGGACCCAGGCCACCTCCCCGGCGCGCTGGCTGGCCGTGCGCCTCGCCGTCCCGGCGCTCGGCGTCACCGTCTGCACCGGCCTGCTGGCCTGGCTGCACCACCGCGCCTGGGCCGCGAGCCAGGGCCGGATCGACTCCGCCAAGGAGTGGTACGACCGCTTCACCTTCCACGCGGGCGGGCCCACCCTCGCGGCCATGGCCCTCGCCGGGCTCGCCGCCGGCGCCCTGGCCGGCCTGCTGCTGCGCCGGACGCTGCCCGCGCTGGTCGTCGGCGTGCTGGCGGCGGGCGTCGTGCGCGGGCTGACCGAGCTGGCGATGCCGCACCTGTGGCCCGCGGTGACCCGGCTGAGCACCGTCGACCAGGGCTTCCTCGGCGACGGCCTGGTGGTCGACCAGGGCATGGTGACCTCCTCCGGCGCCCATGTGCCGCCCCCGTCGTGCGATTCCATCGCGTCCTGCTCGGCGGTGTACGACCGCTTCGCCGGCCGCTACAACACCTACCAGCCGCACTCCCACCTCTGGGGCCTCCAGCTCACCACCACCGCGCTGACCCTGGCCGTCGCCGCGCTGCTGGTCACCGGATGCTTCCTGGTCCTGCGCCGGCAGACCGGGACGCCGCGCGCCGCGCGGGCCACCGCCTGACGCCTTCTCTCCCCGGGTGCGGGACCGTACGCCGCCGTACGGTCCCGCACGCGTGCTCTTGAACCCGTACGAGCTTGTACGACCGTCCCCGGACCGCGCCCGGACCGCCGCCGCAATCCGCCGCTCCCGCGCCCCGGACCCCCGGGAGCCGCCCCGCGCTATCCCGCACGTCATGTCGCCGTAACCATCGATTCAGACGGGCTTGCGACGCTCGGCCAATGAAACCCGTCGTGCCAGAGCCTTCGCCGCCCCCCGAGGGGCCCGCGGGGAACGGGACCGTGACGCTCCCGCCCGCACGTTCCGACGCGCCTGTCGCACCGGACGCGCGGAAGAATGGGTTCATGAGCCAGCAAGACACCCAGGCAGAGGTACAGCACCCGCAGCCCTCCGTGGGCTCCATCGCGGCGCACCGGCCGCACACCCTGACCGCCGCGGTCTCCGACCTGGAACCCGACATCGACGCGGACCTCGACACGTACGAGGAGTCCCCGGCCGACGGCGCCCCGCTGCCCCAGGGCCGCTTCCTCGACCGGGAGCGCAGCTGGCTCGCCTTCAACGAACGCGTCCTGGAA
Source organism: Streptomyces sp. WP-1 (assembly GCF_030450125.1). NCBI lineage: Bacteria > Bacillati > Actinomycetota > Actinomycetes > Kitasatosporales > Streptomycetaceae > Streptomyces > Streptomyces sp. WP-1. The sequence continues at coordinate 4,322,106 of NZ_CP123923.1, read as the reverse complement.
CTGGCCGAGGACCCGAACACGCCCCTGCTGGAGCGCGCCAACTTCCTCGCGATCTTCGCCAGCAACCTGGACGAGTTCTTCATGGTCCGGGTCGCCGGACTCAAGCGCCGCATCGCCACCGGCGTGGCCACCCGGTCCGCCTCCGGGCTCCAGCCGCGCGAGGTCCTGGAGATGATCTGGGCCCGCTCCCGCGAGCTGATGGCCCGGCACGCCGCCTGCTACCACGAGGACGTCGCCCCCGCGCTCGCGGAGGAGGGCATCCACCTGGTGCGCTGGAGCGAACTGGCGGACAAGGAGCAGGCCCGCCTGTTCACCCTGTTCCGGCACCAGATCTTCCCGGTCCTCACCCCGCTCGCCGTCGACCCCGCGCACCCCTTCCCGTACATCTCCGGCCTGTCCCTGAACCTGGCCGTCGTCGTGCGCAACCCGGTCAGCGGCCACAAGCACTTCGCGCGCGTGAAGGTGCCGCCGCTGCTCTCCCGCTTCCTGGAGTCCAGCCCCGGCCGGTACGTCCCCGTCGAGGACGTCATCGGCGCGCACCTCGAAGAGCTGTTCCCGGGCATGGAGGTCCTGGAGCACCACGCCTTCCGGCTCACCCGCAACGAGGACCTGGAGGTCGAGGAGGACGACGCCGAGAACCTCCTCCAGGCCCTGGAGAAGGAGCTCATGCGGCGCCGGTTCGGGCCGCCGGTGCGCCTGGAGGTCGAGGAGTCCATCGACCGCGAGGTGCTCGACCTGCTGGTGCGCGAGCTGAAGATCTCCGAGGCCGAGGTCTACCCGCTGCCCGGCCCGCTCGACCTGACGGGGCTGTTCCGCATCCACGGTCTCGACCGGCCGGAGCTGAAGTACCGCAAGTTCGTCGCGGGCACCCACCGCGACCTCGCCGAGGTCGAGTCGGCCTCCGCGCCCGACATCTTCGCGGCGCTGCGCCAGCGGGACGTGCTGCTGCACCACCCGTACGACAGCTTCTCCACCTCCGTGCAGGCCTTCCTCCAGCAGGCCGCCGAGGACCCGGACGTCCTCGCGATCAAGCAGACCCTGTACCGCACCTCGGGCGACTCCCCGATCGTGGACGCGCTCATCGACGCCGCCGAGTCCGGCAAGCAGGTCCTGGTGCTGGTGGAGATCAAGGCCCGCTTCGACGAGCACGCCAACATCAAGTGGGCGAAGAAGCTGGAGGAGGCCGGCTGCCACGTCGTCTACGGCCTGGTCGGCCTGAAGACGCACTGCAAGCTGTCGCTGGTGGTCCGCCAGGAGGGCGAGACCCTGCGCCGCTACAGCCACGTCGGCACCGGCAACTACCACCCGAAGACCGCCCGGCTGTACGAGGACCTCGGGCTGCTCACCGCCGACCCGCAGGTCGGCGCCGACCTCTCCGACCTGTTCAACCGGCTGTCCGGCTACTCCCGCCGGGAGACCTACCGCCGGCTGCTGGTCGCCCCCAAGTCCCTGCGCGACGGCCTGATATCGCGGATCACCAAGGAGATCCAGCACCATCGCGCGGGCAGGGCGGCGTTCATCCGCATCAAGGTCAACTCGATGGTCGACGAGGCCGTCATCGACGCCCTCTACCGGGCCGCCCAGGCGGGCGTGCCGGTGGACGTCTGGGTCCGCGGCATCTGCGCGATCCGGCCCGGCGTCCCGGGGCTCTCGGAGAACATCCGGGTCCGCTCGATCCTCGGCCGCTTCCTGGAGCACTCCCGGGTGTTCGCCTTCGGCAACGGCGGCGAGCCCGAGGTGTGGATCGGCAGCGCCGACATGATGCACCGCAACCTCGACCGTCGGATCGAGGCCCTGGTGCGGGTCGTCGACCCCGGCCACCGGGCGGCCATCAACCGGCTGCTGGACACCGGCATGTCCGACGGCACCGCGTCCTGGCACCTCGGCCCGGACGGCGAGTGGACCCGGCACGCGACCGACGCGGACGGCCAGCCCCTGCGCAACATCCAGGAGATGCTCATAGACGCCCGGAGGCGCCGGCGTGGCACAGCAACACCTTGACCCGACGGACCCCACCGCCGAGGTGGTGACGGGGGACGCCCTCGCGGGCTATCTGCGCACGCACGCCACGGAGTTCCTGCGCGCCCTGCGCCTGCACCGGGAGACCGGGGGCGCCACGGGCTCCGGCGAGGACTCCGTCGACGCGGCCCGCGCCCTGCGCCGCTCGGCCCGGCGCATCAGCGGCAGCCTGCACACCTACCGGCCGCTGCTCGACGCCGCCTGGTCGGAGTCGATGCGGCCCGAACTGGCGTGGCTCTCGGGCACCTTGGCCCTGGAGCACGCGTACGAGGCCCGGCTGGAGCGGCTGCTGCAGGCGCTGCACCGGCTGTCGGGGGCGGCGGCCTTCCCCGAGCAGGTGACGGTGCCCGGCGGCCCCGCCCCCGCCCCGCCCGAGCGCGGCAGTCTGACGGTGGGCGCGGCGAAGGCGGGCGCCCTGCTCGACCGCCAGCTCACCCTCGCCCGGACCCGCGCCCACTCCACCGCCCTCCAGGCGCTCGGCTCCAGCCGCTTCCACGCCGTCGCCGACAAGGTCGCCCTCCTCGCCAGCGAGGTCCCCCTCACCCCCACCGCCCCCACCACCGACCTGCGCCCGCTGGCCGGCGCCGCGCGGGAGCGGCTCACCGACGCCGTCACCGCGCTGCCGCTGCTCACCGCGGGCCACCCGTACAACGCGGAGGCCCTGATCCACGGCCTGTCCCCGGACCCCTCCCCGCACCCCCAGGACGGCCCCTGGCACCAGGTACGGCTGCTGCTGCGGCTGCACCGCTACGCCCGTGAGGTACTGGACCCCGGCACCCCCGTCGACGTACGCCTGCTGGCCGCGGGCCAGGCCCTGAACCGGCACCGCGACGCCTCCGAGGCGGCCGCCGCCGCGGCCCAGGCCGCCCGCACCCCCCGGATCGCCCCCGCCACGGCCTACGCCCTCGGTGTCCTGCACGCGGACCAGCGCCATGAGGTGGAGGCGGCCCGGTTCGCCTTCCAGCGCGCCTGGCAGCGGGAGGCGGTGGAGACGGTATGACCGGGACCCCCGTACGGGCCGCGGGCTGCGTCCTGTGGCGCCGCTCCCCCTCCGGGGCCGTCGAACTGGCCCTGGTCTACCGCCCCAAGTGGTCCGACTGGTCCTGGCCCAAGGGCAAGCTGAAACGGGGCGAGACGCCCGCCGCGGCCGCGCTGCGCGAGGTCGAGGAGGAGACGGGCCACACCTGCCGTCTCGGCACCGCCCTGCCCACCGCCCGCTACCTCGACCACGCGGGCCGCCCCAAGGAGGTCACCTACTGGGCGGCCGAGTCGACGGGCGGCACCTTCACCCCCAACCCCGAGGTCACCACCCTCCTCTGGCTCCCCCCGGCCGAGGCCCGCGACCGCCTGACGTATCCCCACGACAGGGAACTGATCCCCCCGGCACTGACGGCCATCGCCGAGGTGCTGCGCTAGCGGTTTCCAGTAATGGAAACCAGGAACTCTTGCCGAACCTGCGGCACGGTCGGGACGATCAGTGATGATCGCCGGTCCACATGTCGAAGGAGACTGCGGTGGTAGAGCTGACGCGGCTGGTGGGTGACTGCGACGAGGGCGAGTGTCCGACGCTGTACGCCACCGACCGGGGGACCTTGGTCGTGCAGGGAGGCCTGCTGACCGATCACGGTCGGGAGGTCCCCGCGCACGAGGCCCTCGTCGAGATTCCCGTCGAACTGATCCGAAAGGCTGTCGATGGCAACCTCGTCTAGCCGGACGTTGGGGGCCTGGTTCACCGCGTTCGAGCGCGAAGCGTTTCGGCTGGAGACGCTGGACGACTACAGCCGGTCGGGAGGAGCCGACGCCTACCAGGCGTTTCTGGCGGGTCGGGAGCAGCCGGAGTCGTACCAGGCGGCCGAGTGGCTGAGGACGGTGGGGGACGCCACCGAGGCCGGGAAACGCGTGTATCGCGTGCACATTCTGTCCCGCCCGCTCACGGATTATCTCCGGTTCGAGCTGTCCTGGGGATATCGGCGCAACATGACCGCCGGTGAGGAGTTCTTCATCCTCGACGTCACCGAGAAGCCGAACCCGATCCCGGACGCACCCGATTTCTGGATGTTCGACAGTACGGCTACGGCAGTGATGTCGTACGACGATGCCGGGAAATACCTCGGAAGCGAATTCGCCGAGGGGGACCTGATCGCCGAATTCCGCGCCTACCGTGACACGGCACTGGCGCAGGCTGTGCCGTTCACGGAATGGTGGGCACGGCACGGGGAGTGAACAAGGCTGAACTGGGGTCCGCGCTGCGGGCGCTGCGGCAGGCATCCGGAATGGAAGCCAAGACCGTCGCCCGCAGGGCGGCCATGTCCGGTTCCAAGCTGTCCAAGATCGAGAACGGCAGCGTCATGCCGAGCGTCGTGGACGTGGAACAGATCCTGACCGCCATCGGGATTTCCGAGGAAGCAAGGACCAAGTACATGTCGGCCGCTCGGGCAGCGGCGACCGAGGCGACGGCCTGGCGCCTGTACCGGCGTCTCGGATATCACCGCAAGCAGCAGCAGATCCAGGCGATGGAATCCCGTACGACCCTGTTGCGGCTCTTTCAACCCTCGCTCGTACCCGGCCTCCTTCAGACGCCGGAATACGTCCAGGCGGTCCTCGGCCGCAAGAACCTCACCGCGGACCAACTCGCCCGGGCCGTGGGCGCGCGACTCGGGAGACAGGGCATTCTGTACGAGCCGGGGCGACACCTTCGTTTCATTGTCACCGAGTCGGTGCTGCGCTGGAGAATCGTCCCGCCTCTGGTGATGGCCGGGCAACTCGACAAGCTCATCTCCGTTTCCCGAATCCCTGGCGTCGATCTCCGTGTCGTGCCGTTGTCCGCACAGCAGGTGGATTTCCCCAGTCACTCGTTCTCGATCAAGGACGACCGCATGGTGACGGTGGAAACCGTACACGCGGAACTTGTGGTGACCGATCCGCGAGACATCTCTCTCTACATCGACAAATTCGAGGGGTTTGCAGACGTTGCCGTTTCCGGAGATGCCATGCGAAGCATGGTCGAGGAAATCCGTGACCATTTCTTGCAGGAACGGGAAATCGGCTGGAGCGGTGCACACGGCCTGTCGAAGATGAGGAGTGTCGAACCAGCCGGAGAGAGGAATCCTCATGACTGTGGCCCCTGACAGGCCGGTCGTCGCCCTGCGGCACGGCCGGGATCTCGTGGCACCCGAGTTGTTCGAACGGCTGACGGACTTCTGCGCCGAGGAGTACGGGCACGAGCGTTCCACGGCCGAGCGGATCATGAGCGAGGCGCTGGCGTTCGTGGAGGTCATGGGCCGTACCGGCGAGGGCATGTCGCCTTCCAGGGTCGTGGACCCTGGGTGGCACACGTTCATGCTGCACACCGAGGAGTACGCCGGGTTCTGCCGGACGCGGTTCGGCCGGTTCGTCCATCATGCCCCCAAGTCCCGGTACCGGGACCGGGCGACGATGGCGGACGTCGTGGCGCGGATCCGTGCCCACGGCTTCTCGGTGGACGAGTCCCTGTGGGGAGCCGAGGCGGACTGCAACGAACCGGCGTGCTGCGGCGACGGCCCCTGCCGCTGAGACCGTGGCGACCACCGAAGGAGCGAAAGGCCGGGGACGGGTGACCGTCTTCTCCCTGTTCGGGCCCGTCTTCGGCTACGCGACCACCCTCGTGGAGGACCGGCAGTTCGCCTACGTGGGGCCGCTGACCCCCGGCGTCGGGTGGCGCCTGCTGTGGCGGATGGCCGAGAGGTGCCACAACGACGGGGCGGCGGAGGCCAGGAAGGCCGAGTGGATCGTCTCGCAGGCGTCCCGGGCGTCCACCTGCGGAAGCGGCGTCGTCGTGAAGCTCTCCGACACCGACTGGGCGATGGAGCCCGGCGGCTGGGCCGTGCGGCTGGACGGCTCCTGGTGCAATCAGGACGTCCTGGTCACCGGCGATCTCACGGTGCCGGTGCTCGCGGCCGAACAGATCGCGACCAGGCACAGCCGCTTCCCGCAGTACGCCGGCTGACGCCCCGGCCCGCGGGTCAGGAAAAAGCCCACCCTCCCGCCCGGCCGCAAGGCCGACGGGAGGGTGGGCAGGAGGGGAAGAGGGAACGGTCAGAGGACCGTCAGCTTCACCAGGCCGAAGGCCAGCGCGGCGACCAGTCCAGCCGCCGGCATCGTGATGAACCAGCCCAGGACGATGTTCTTGGCCACGCCCCAGCGCACGGCGTTCACCCGCCTCGTCGCGCCGACGCCCATGATGGCCGAGGTGATGACATGCGTCGTGGAGATCGGCGCCTTGAAGAGGTAGGCCGTACCGAACATGATCGACGCGCCCGTCGCCTCCGCGGCGAACCCCTGCGGCGGGTCCAGTTCGATGATCTTCCGGCCGAGCGTGCGCATGATGCGCCAGCCACCGGCGTACGTACCGAGCGACAGCATCATCGCCGAGACCAGCTTCACCCACACCGGGATCGGGTCGTCGAACGTGCCGTGCCCGGCGATGACCAGGGCCATCACCACGACACCCATCGTCTTCTGGGCGTCCTGGAGACCGTGGCCGAGCGCCATGCCCGCCGCGGAGACCGTCTGCGCTATGCGGAAGCCCCGCTTGGCCTTGTGCGGATTGGCGCGGCGGAAGAGCCACATGATCAGCAGCATCACGAGGTAGCCGACGACCAGACCGACGACCGGGGACAGGAACATCGGCACGATGATCTTGTCGACCACGCCGTCCCAGTGGACCGCCGTACCGCCCGCGAGCGCCGCCCCCACCAGGCCGCCGAACAGCGCGTGCGAGGAGGAAGAGGGCAGGCCGTAGTACCAGGTGACCAGGTTCCAGGCGATCGCGCCGAGGAGCGCGGCGAAGAGGATTCCCATCCCCGTGCCGCCCGTCGGCGTCTCGATCAGCCCCTCGCTGACCGTCTTGGCGACCCCGGAGCCGAGGAACGCGCCGGCGAGGTTCATCACGGCGGCCATCGCCAGCGCCGCCCGCGGGGTCAGCGCCCGCGTGGAGACCGACGTGGCGATCGCGTTCGCCGAGTCGTGGAAGCCGTTGGTGTAGGTGAACAGAAGCGCGACCGCTACGGTCACGACCAGAGCCAGGGTGTCCATCGACGCCTCAGGACTCCTTGACGGCGATGGTCTCCACCGTGTTCGCCACGTGCTCGAACGCGTCCGCCGCCTCTTCCAGCACGTCCACGATCTGCTTGAGCTTCAGCACCTCGATCGCGTCGTACTTGCCGTTGAAGAGGTGGGCCAGCAGCTTGCGGTGGATCTGGTCGGCCTGGTTCTCCAGGCGGTTGACCTCGATCCAGTACTCGGTGAGGTTGTCCATGGTGCGGAGGTTCGGCATCGCCTCCGCGGTCAGCTCGGCCGCGCGGGCCAGCACCTCGATCTGCTGCTCGACGCCCTTGGGCAGTTCCTCGACCTGGTAGAGGACGACGAGGTCGACGGCCTCCTCCATGAAGTCCATGATGTCGTCCAGGGAACCGGCGAGGGCGTAGATGTCCTCACGGTCGAACGGCGTGATGAACGAGGAGTTCAGCTGGTGGAAGATCGCGTGCGTGGCGTCGTCACCTGCGTGTTCCGCGGCCCGCATACGCTCTGCGATCTCGGCCCGGGCGGAGGAGTCCGCCCCGAGCAGTTCCATCAGGAGTTTCGAGCCGGTGACGATGTTGTCCGCGGAAGCGGCGAACATGTCGTAGAAGCTCGTCTCCCTGGGGGTCAGACGAAAGCGCACGTGGGGTCCTCGGGGTGCTTCGGTTTCGGTCAGGCTGATGCTAGGCGCATCATCCGGCCACGGCTATCGGGCCGCCCTCCAGTGTCGCCCATCGAGCAGAGCGATCATCACGGGGGCGCACCCAGGGCCCCATACCCAGCAAAATTCGGTACCATATACCCACTAGGGGTATGCCGGGTGATATGTCCCCCGGTGTGTGACCGAGAACACCCGTCCCGAGATGGAGGCCCGCTATGACGACCACCGAGGCCGGCGCCACGGCACCCTCCGACCAGACGGACTGCGCCGGGCACACCACGCACGGTTACCACAAGCAGAAGGACGAGCACCTCAAGCGGCTGCGCCGGATCGAGGGGCAGATCCGGGGCCTTCAGCGGATGGTGGACGAGGACACCTACTGCATCGACATACTCACCCAGGTCTCGGCCTCCACCAAGGCGCTCCAGTCCTTCGCGCTCCAGCTGCTGGAGGAACACCTGCGGCACTGCGTGGCGGACGCGGCCCTCAAGGGCGGCGACGAGATCGACGCGAAGGTGGACGAGGCGACCAAGGCGATCGGCCGCCTGCTGCGCACCTGAGCCCCGCGCCGACGGCTCAGCTGTCTCGTTCCTGCCGTTCCACCCGCAGCACCTCGTCGATGCTCTCCAGGCTGAGCCGGTCCTCCGCGGCCGAGGCCGCGATGATCAGCTCGCAGCACAGCTCGATCTCGGCGAGGGCCACATGGTCCTGAACCGCCGTACCGCCGACCGCCGCCACCCGCCTCACCTCTTCCCTGACGTCACCGAACTCCTAGGGTAGGAGGCGGTTTACCTACCGCGCATGGCACGGACGGGCTACTTACGGGGTGGCGTCAAGGGACTAGTACGAGGCCGGCGGGTGGCCGGATTCAGGCCCCGTCGGTCCCCGTGTCCTCCGCGATACGGCCGGCGTAGATGTCCCTCTCGTGCGGCAGCGCGACGACGGCGGGGGCGCCGAAGTCGTACAGCAGGGTCGTCGAGGTGACCGCGACGGGCGTCTTCTGCCGACCGTTGACGAAGCTGAAGCGCTGGCGCAGCTTGCGCAGACGGCCCTGGTCGTCCAGGTAGGCGTCGAAGGGCACCCGCGCCGTGGCGAACCCTTTCGCCGCGGCCGTCAGGGAATTCCGTACGTCCGCGGGCGCGTACCGGGCCGCGTGGGCGAGGTCGGCGGTGCCCCGGTAGTGCCGTACCGGAACCCCGGCGAGTTCGGTGCGGCCCACGTAGCGCGCGTGCCGGGTGCCGCGCAGCACCTCGGCGGCGGTGTACGGATCGGTGACGCCCCCGGTGACCAGATTGCCGTCGGAGAGCGTGGCCGTCTCCACCCGCACCCATTTGTCGGCGGGCACCCCCGCTCCCCGGTTCTTCATGAACAGGGCGCCGGGCGCGAGGAGTTCGGTGAGCGGACGGTGCTCGGCGGCGCCCGCCGGGTCCTCGGGGAGTACGACGGTCAGCCGGCCGAGCCGGTGGACGTAGTCGTAGACCCCCTTGCCGCGGATGGTGACCCGGGTGCCGCCCGTGGCCATCTCCATGGCGGTACCGGCCTTGGAACTGCCCGCGTCGGTCAGCGCCGCGGCGGCGCCGGTCAGCAGGGTGATCGGATCGCCCGCGCCGCTGCTGACGTCCGCCGCGGGGAGCCCGAGGTCCGAGCAGCCGCCCACGCCCGCGCCCAGCGCGAGCGTGAGGCCCAGCGCGCCGGCCGTCCTGCCCGTGCGCCGTCTGTACTGCCGCCGTTCCATCGCCCTGCCTTCCCCCAGCCGGTACGTCCGTTACGGCCCCCCTGTCGTCCGGTTAACGACGAGTAGGGGACTGCCGTCACGCTCTGCCCTTGGCTTCTCGGTACGGTGGACGGCGTGGCGGAGCAGGACGCGCGGGACCCGGACCATCTGACGACGACGACCGAACAGGGCCGCTTCTGCGTGGCCCGCTGCACCTGCGGCTGGCGCGGGCCGGCCCGCAGAGCACGCAGCCAGGCGAGGACGGACGCGGCGGATCACGAGGCCGACGTCCTCGGGGTCAGGCAAGGGGCGGACGATCAGGACAGCCGGTAGTCGGCGTGCGGCACTGCCAGGGGCCACACGGCGTCGAACGCGTCCGCGCACAGCTTCACGGTCGCCGGGTCGTCGGTGAACTCCTCGTCGTCCGGGGCCATTTCTCCGTCCCCGGGCGAAATGGTGGAAGACCACCGAGCTGTCGTCGAAGAGCCAGAAATCGTTGCCCGGAAGGGCCAGCCCGGACGCCAGACGGCGCGGCAGCCAGCGAACCTGCTCACCTGCCACCACGGTGGGGCCGGTCAGGTGGTGCTCGAACCTGATGTAGTCCGAAACCGGTTCCGACACGATACGGGCTCTGCGCACCTCGATCCCTCGGCCCACCAGGTCGGCGATCAGCCGCAGCCACGGCCGACGCACCGGGTCGCGGTCGGCCGGGTCGTCCCGGACACCCTTCTGCCAGGCCGCGAACCGAGGGTCGGAACGCATGTATCCGTCGCGCATCTCCAAGTGCACGGCAGAACGGACGCAGCCTCGAAGCCGCTCCTCAAGCGTCGGTGCGGTCAACGCCGTTCACCTCCAGGAAAAACTGCACCATACGCCGCGGGATCTCCACCACGTCCTCGTGGCCGGGGAGATCCAGCTGCGCTCGCTTGTCCCCGTCGTCCACCTTCCAGCCCTGAACCAGGTAGGTGTCCTTCTCGTCGTCCAGATATACCGTCGGCGACTTGCCTTCCGGGCTCCCGGGATCCTTTCCCAGCATGTGCAGCGCCATAAGGCGGCCTCCTTCAGCCTTGGTGAGCGATCCGTGTCCACGAGCTTGCCCGTCGTGAGGCATGCGACGCGACGAACTTGCACGGACTTCTACGGAGGCGAACGCGGCGGGCCCGCCCCCGGGAATCCCGGGGGCGGGCCCTTCGCGTCCTCGTGGTGGCACCGCCATGCAGCACCGCGAGGAGTTCTACGCCACCGCCGGCTCAGCCGAAGCGGCCGGAGATGTAGTCCTCCGTCGCCTGCACCGACGGGTTGGAGAAGATCCGCTCCGTGTCGTCGATCTCGATCAGGCGGCCGGGCTGGCCCACCGCGGCGAGGTTGAAGAAGGCCGTGCGGTCGGAGACGCGCGCCGCCTGCTGCATGTTGTGCGTCACGATGACGATCGTGAACCGCTCCTTCAGCTCACCGATCAGGTCCTCGATCGCGAGCGTGGAGATCGGGTCGAGCGCGGAGCACGGCTCGTCCATCAGCAGCACCTTGGGCTCGACCGCGATCGCGCGGGCGATGCAGAGCCGCTGCTGCTGGCCGCCGGAGAGACCGGCGCCCGGCTTGTTCAGGCGGTCCTTGACCTCGTTCCAGAGGTTCGCGCCCTTGAGCGACTTCTCGACGATGTCGTTCAGCTCGCTCTTGCGGTAGCTGCCGTTCAGACGGAGACCGGCGGCCACGTTGTCGAAGATCGACATCGTGGGGAACGGGTTCGGGCGCTGGAAGACCATGCCCACCTCGCGCCGCACCGACACCGGGTCGACCCCGTTGCCGTACAGGTCCTCGTCGTCGAGCAGCACCTTGCCCTCGACCCGCCCGCCCGGAGTGACCTCGTGCATGCGGTTCAGGGTGCGCAGGAACGTCGACTTGCCGCAGCCGGAGGGCCCGATGAACGCCGTCACCGAGCGGGGCTCGACGGTCATCGAGATGTCCTCGATCGCCTTGTGGGAGCCGTAGTAGGCGGTCAGTCCGCTTACATCGATTCGCTTGGCCATTGCTACTTCACTACTTCCGTCAGTCGCTGTGGAGGCCGCGTCAGCGACCGGTCACGCGGTGGTAGCCGCACATAGTCAGCGGGGGGCCTTCCAGCGGGCGATGCCGCGGGCCGCCAGGTTGAGGATCATCACGAAGGCGATCAGCGTGAGCGAGGCCGCCCAGGCGCGGTCGTACGCCGCCGTGGAACCGGAGCTCTGCGAGTACTGCTGGTAGATGTACAGCGGCAGCGCCTGCTGGGCACCCGAGAACGGGTTGTTGTTGATGAAGGAGTTGCCCCACACCAGCAGCAGGACCGGCGCCGTCTCACCCGCGATACGGGCGATGGCCAGCATGATGCCCGTGGTGATGCCGCCGATGGAGGTCGGCAGGACCACCTTCAGGATGGTGCGCCACTTGGGCACGCCGAGCGCCAGGGACGCCTCGCGCAGCTCGTTCGGCACGAGCTTGAGCATCTCCTCCGTGGAGCGGACCACGACCGGCATCATCAGGATGGCCAGCGCCAGCGAGCCGGCGAAGCCGAAGGGCTGCATGTCGGCCATCAGCATCAGGCTGAGGATGAACAGGCCCGCGACGATCGACGGGATGCCCGTCATGACGTCGACGAAGAAGGTGACCGCGCGGGCGAGGCCGCCGCGGCCGTACTCCACCAGGTAGATCGCGGTGAGCACACCCACCGGCGCGCCGATCAGGGTGGCGAGGCCGACCTGCTCCAGGCTGCCGATGATCGCGTGGTAGATGCCGCCGCCCGGCTCGGAGTCGGCGACGACGCCCATGGAGTGCGTCAGGAAGTAGGGGTCGAGGACCTTCACACCGCGCTTGACGGTCGTCCAGACCAGCGAGACCAGCGGGACCACGGCGAGCAGGAAGGCGACCCACACCAGCGAGGTGGCGATGCGGTCCTTGGCCTGGCGCCGGCCCTCCACCGCGGAGGCGATGACGTAGGTGCCGAGGACGAACAGCAGCGCGGCGATCACGCCCCACTGCACGTGGCTGGTGAGGCCGGCGCCCTCGCCGATGCCCACCGCGACCACGATCGCGCCCGCGGCGATCGCCCACGGCGACCACTTCGGCAGGCTGGCGCTGCGCAGCGAGCTGCCGCGCTTGTCGGTGACGGCTGCGGTGCTCATGCGTTGGCCCCCGAGTACTCCTTGCGGCGGGCGATGATCGCGCGGGCCGCGCCGTTGACCAGCAGGGTGATGACGAACAGGACCAGACCGGAGGCGATCAGCGCGTCCCGGCCGTCCTGCGTCGCCTCGCCGAACTTGCTGGCGATGTTCTGGGCGAAGGTGCCGCCGCCCGGGTCGAGCAGGCTGGTCTGGATGTCGAAGGTCGGGGAGAGGACCGTGGCCACGGCCATCGTCTCGCCGAGCGCGCGGCCGAGGCCGAGCATCGAGGCGGAGATCACGCCGGAGCGCCCGAAGGGCAGCACCGACATGCGGATGACCTCCCAGCGGGTGGCGCCGAGGGCCAGCGCGGCCTCCTCGTGCATCCGCGGGACCTGGCGGAAGACCTCGCGGCTCACGTTGGTGATGATCGGCAGGATCATGATCGCGAGCAGGATGCCCACGGTGAGCATCGAGCGGGGCGCGCCGCCCTGCCAGGAGAAGATCCCGGTCCAGCCGAGGTACTCGTCGAGCCAGCCGAACAGGCCGTTCAGGTGCGGTACGAGGATCAGGGCGCCCCACAGGCCGTACACGATGGACGGCACCGCGGCGAGCAGGTCGATCACGTAGGCGACCGGGCCGCTCATCCGGCGGGGGCCGTAGTGCGTGAGGAACAGCGCGATGGCGACCGCGACCGGCACGGCCAGGACCATGGCGACGACCGAGGAGACCACCGTGCCGAAGGCCAGGACCGCGATGCCGAACGACGGCGGCATCAGGTTGGTGTTCCACTCGAAGGTGGTCAGGAAGTTGCCGTGGTCCTTGCTGATCGCGAGGGACGCGCGGTAGGTGAGGAAGACCGCGATCGCGGCCATGATCACCAGGAGCAGGATGCCGGAGCCGCGGGACAGGCCGAGGAAGATGCGGTCACCGGCGCGGCCGGCGCCGCGGTTCGCGCTCTTCTTCGGTTCGGCGGTCGGCTGGGGTGCGGGGGGTGGTACGTCGGTTGTCTTCGTTGTGTCCATCGGGTTCTCCGGTCTGCGGAGCCGCTCGCCCCGGTGGGGGCGTACGGCTCGTGGCGGCGGTGCACCGGACGGTGCGGCCCGGCCCGCGGGGAGGCCGTGGGACCGGGCCGCACTCTCGGATCAGGTCAGCTCAGGCCCGCGATGGTGGTGCGGACCTTGCCGATGATCGCGTCGGGCATCGGCGCGTAGTCGATGCCGGTGAGGAGCTTCTGGCCGTCCTCGGAAGCCATGTAGTTGAGGAACGCCTTGACGGTGGGCAGGGTGTCGGCCTTGTTGCCCTTGTCGCAGGCGATCTCGTACGTCACCAGGGTGATCGGGTAGGCGCCGTCGGCCTTGGTGTTGTAGTTCAGCTGGAGCGACAGGTCGCTGCCGGTGCCGATGACCTTGGCGTCGGCGATGGCCTTGGTGGCGCTGTCGGTGCTGGGGGCGACCGGCTGGGAGGCACCGGTGCTGATGCTCACGGCCTTGACGCCGTCACCGACGTACGACAGCTCGAAGTAGCCGATGGCGCCGTTGGTCTGCTTGACCTGCTGGGCCACGCCCGAGGACTGCGCGGCGGACTGGCCGCCCTTGGCCTGCCAGGTCTTGCCGCCCGAGTACTTCCAGTTCTCCGGGGTGGCGGCCTTCAGGTACTTGGTGAGGTTGTCCGTGGTGCCGGAGTCGTCCGAGCGGTGGAACGCCTGGATCTTCAGGTCGGGGAGCTTCGCCGAGGGGTTCAGCTTCTTGATCGCGGCGTCGTTCCAGTTGGTGATCTTGCCGTCGAAGATCTTGGCGAGGGTCGGGGCGTCCAGGACGAGGTTGTCCACGCCGTTCAGGTTGTAGCCGATGGCGATCGGGCCGCCGACCATCGGGAGGTCGATGCCCTGGCCGCCGGAGCAGACCTTCTTGGACGCGGCGACCTCTTCGGGCTTGAGCGCCGAGTCGGAGCCCGCCCACGGGATCTGGCCCTGGGTGAAGGAGGTCACACCGGCACCGGAGCCGCCGGCCTTGTAGTTGATCTGCACGCCGCAGGCCTGCGAGAAGTTCTTGACCCAGGCGTCGATCGCGTTCTTCTGGGCGGAGGAACCGTCCGAGAGCAGCTGGCCCTTGGCGCCGTCGCACTTGATGGAGGAGGCGTTGGACGCGGACGCGCCGCCCGAGGGCTTGGAACCGCCGCCGTTGTCGTCGGAGCCGCACGCCGTCAGGGCCAGGGCGCCGGAGACGGCGAGAGCACCGAGGGTCACGGCGCGCAGCCGGTTCTTGCGCTGAAGCTTCACGTTCGGGAGTTCCTTCCAGGAGCCGCCGCGGTGGGCGGCGTGCGAAGTCGTGGGTGCGGTGAGCGCATCCGAACCGCACTCCGCACCGGGTAAGGCCGAAATTAGGCAGATCAGGTGAAGCGGCCGAAGGCCATAAATGAACGACGGGTGAACCCCTGCCGTCGGCCCGGTGAGGTCACGGAATGCTCACGGGGAGGGCACGCGCCGATCCCGGCGAGCGGAGCATGGGCACACCTATGCGATGTTCGGCACCCGTACGGGGGAACCCTGGTGTACCCGCCGTCGTCTCGTCTCCCGGAGGCCACTTTGGCCGCGGAAAGGCGACGGAGACATGGAACGGCGTACGTTCATCTCGGGCGGCGCGGCCGCGCTGGCGACGACGGCACTGACCGCGTGCGGTACGGGCGGGCACTCCGCCGCGGCCCAGACACCCGCCTCGGGCGCGGCCGGGGTCTCCTCGTCGTCGCTCACGGCGATGCGGACCACCGGCGCGAGCGGTACGGCCGGGGCGGGCGGCCCCGCCGACTGGACCGCCCTCGGCCGGGATCTCGACGGCTCCCTGGTGCGGCCGGGCGACGCCCAGTGGAAGACCGCGCACCAGCTGTACAACACCCGTTTCGACGGCCTGAAGCCCGCCGCGGTCGCCTACGTCGCGCACGCGGCCGACATCCGCACCGTGCTGTCGTACGCGAAGAGCCGGCACATACCGGTGTCGATACGCAACGGCGGCCACTCCTACGCCGGTTACTCCTCCGGTGACAACCGGCTGATCATCGATGTCTCGCGGCTCGGCCGGATACGGGTCAGCGGTGGCCAGGCGGTGGTCGGCGCCGGCGCCAAGCTGATCGACGTGTACCGGGGACTCGCCGCGAAGGGCGTGACCATACCGGCGGGCTCCTGCCCCACGGTCGGCGTCTCCGGCCTGGTGCTCGGCGGCGGCCACGGCGTCGTCTCCCGGGCGTACGGCCTGACCTGCGACAGCCTCACCCAGGCGACCCTGGTCACGGCCGACGGCAAGCAGATCACCGCCGACGCGACGCAGCACTCCGATCTCTTCTGGGCGCTGCGCGGGGCGGGCAACGGCAACTTCGGCGTCGTCACCGAGCTGCACTTCCGCACCCACCCGGCGCCGCAGGCGGTCACCGCGTACCTGTCCTGGCCGTGGTCGAAGGCGGCGGCGGTGCTCAAGGCCTGGCAGGAGTGGGGGCCGACGCAGCCGGACGAGATCTGGTCCTCCCTGCATCTGGCGTGCGCGGCGGGCGGCAGGCCGACGATCTCCGTCGCCTGCTTCTCCATCGGCACCTACGGCGAGCTGCAGAACGCGGTGGACCGCCTCGCCCACCAGGCCGGCGCCGACGCCACCTCGGTCTCCCTGCACCGGCGGGGCTACGAGGACGCGATGGAGATCTACGCCGGGTGCTCCTCCTTCTCCGCGGGGGCCCAGTGCCATCTGCCCGGCAGCACGCCGGGCCGCTCGGCACAGGGCGCGCTCGGGCGCGAGACGTACGCGGCCCGCTCGGACTTCTTCGACCGGTCCCTGTCCGCGGCGGGCATCCAGACGGTGCTGCGGCAGATCGCGGGGGTGCGGGGCGGGGCGGGCAGCGTCGCGTTCACGGCGCTGGGCGGGGCGGTGAACCGGGTCGCGCCGACGGCGACGGCCTTCGTGCACCGGCGCTCGCGGATGCTGGCGCAGTACATCGCGTCCTGGCCGGCGGGGGCGTCCGGCGGTACGGCGCAGTCGTGGCTGACGTCGGCCCATCGCGCGATGGCGCCGTACGCGTCCGGCGCGGCGTACCAGAACTACACCGATCCGACGCTGACGGACTGGCGGAAGGCGTACTACGGGGACGCGGCGGCGCGGCTGGCGAAGGTGAAGCAGCAGTACGACCCGTCGAGGTTCTTCTCGTACGCGCAGGGGGTGTAGGGCGGGCGCCGGGGGCCGCGGGGGCGGCCGGGCACGTCGGCCGGGTGCGGATCCGTCGTGGCTGGTCGCGCGGTTCCCCGCGCCCCCGGGTCCGGTTACGCCGCCAGGTCCCGTTCCTCCGAGTCCAGCGACTCCACGGGGCGCCGGGCCCCCGGCACCAGGGGGACCTCGGCCGCCGCCCTGCGGCGCACGAGCCACGCCACCTTCGGCGCCCGCTCCACCGCCTTCATCAGCGGGGTGAGCAGCGCCGAGGCCGGCGGGGCCAGCAGCAGGGCGACCGCCGTGCCGAGGGCGAAGCCGCCGATCACGTCCGTCGGATAGTGCACGCCCATGTAGACCCGGCAGAACCCCTCCAGGAGGGCCAGCCCGATCCCGGCGATGCCGAATCTGCGGTTGGCGACGAACAGGCCCACGCCGAGCGCCATCGTCAGCGTCGCGTGATCGCTGACGAAGGAGAAGTCGGTCTTGCCGGAGACGAGGACATCGAGCCCCTGATGGTCCACGAAGGGCCGGGGCCGTGACACGAATCCCCGGATCGGGATGTTCACCAGCACCGCGATCCCGGCCGCGAGCGGCGCCCACACCAGCGCGGCCACGGACGTCGCCGCGTCCTCCCCGCCCCGGCGCCGCACCGACCACCAGCACCACACCACGAGCAGGACCATCGCGAGCAGCAGTCCGTACTCGCCCACGAATTCCATGATCCGGTCGAACCGGTGCGGCGCGCTCCTGGCGAGACCGTTGATGTCGTAAAGCAGTTCGACGTCGGGGTTCGATCCGGATTCGGCGAGTACAGCCATGGTGCTGCGGCCCCTTCGTCGTCTTCCCGGACGCACCTCGTGTGCGTCGCACCGACCCCCGTCAACAGGAACGCACGGTCACCACCATTGCGTTCCACTCTCCACCGAAAGATCACGCAGACGTTATCGAAGAGAGACTCATCATCGCAGCTCAGGGGGTAGGTTCACGCGCGGTTTACACCGCCGTGGGGAGCGCTTTTGCGCCATCTTCGGTCACCCGGGTGGCGCCGAAATAATCCGCTCCGTCGATCGGGTCGAACCGGATCACCGCACCCGTGCGCGGCGCGTCGATCATGTACCCGCCGCCGACGTAGATACCCACGTGGTGGATGGCCCGGGAGTCGGTGGGGTCATGGGAGAAGAACACCAGGTCGCCGGGGAGCAACTGGCTGCGCGAGGGGTGCGGGCCGGCGTTGTACTGGTCGTTGGCCACGCGCGGCAGCTTGATCCCGACGCTCGCGTACGCCGCCTGCGTCAGCCCCGAGCAGTCGAAACGCCCGCCCTGGGAGGCCGAGCCCACGCCGCCCCACAGATACGGCGTGCCCAGCTTCTTCTGCGCGAAGTCGATCGCGCCGGCGGCCTGCCGGGTGGGATCGAGCCGGCCGGGCGGCGCCGCGAAGCTCTCCGCGAGGCTGTTGATGCGCTGGACGTAGTTCTGCGTCTCGCTGATGCCCGGGACCCCGCCGGCCTGGATCACCCGGTACGCCCCCGCGTTGTACGCGGCGAGCATGTTGTCGGAGACGTTGCCCGGAACGTCCTTGACGTACTTGGCCAGTTCGCAGTCGTACGACGCGGCCGACGGAATCGCGTCGTTCGGGTCCCAGATGTCGCGCTTGCCGTCACCGTTGCCGTCGATGCCGTGCGTCGCCCAGGTGCTCGGGATGAACTGCGCGATGCCCTGGGCGTCGGCCGGGCTGACCACCCTGGGGTTCCAGCCGCTCTCCTGGTACAGCTGCGCCGCGAGCAGCGCCGGTGACAGCGCGGGACACAGGTTCCCCCACGTCGCCACCAGTTGCTGGTACGCCGCCGGCACCGCGCCCTTGGCCAGCGCCCGCCCGCCGGAGGCCATGCCCCCCACGAGGTTCCCGGCGACCAGATACACCGCGACCACGAGCACCATGACGAAACTGAGCCCGCCCGCGACGAGGGCACCACCGACGATCCACGCCTTACGCACCGTCAACCGCCCCTCACCGTCGGCCAGTCCGCCGAATGCAGTGTAGGAGCCGGAGCGGTCCAGCACGAGAACGCCCGTCCGAGACATGGCGGTTCGACAGTGCGGGAGGGGAGGAGGAGGGGTGGGAGGGGGCCGGCCGAGGTGGCCGGCGCGGGGTCAGTCGGCCGTCGTCGCGTCCCGGTACAGCCGCGCCGCCTCCGTGCTCAGCACCACGCTGTACGACACGTCGTCCGTGGAGCCGCCCTCCTCGTGGCCGCCGAGGATGCCGACGACCTGGTGGTCACCGTTGATCCAGGGGCTGCCGCTGGTGCCGCCGGTGAAGGCGGGGCAGTAGATGCGCTGTTGGGTGGGGCTCTGGCGGCGGGGCTTGTTGGTGCAGCGGATGGGCAGTTCGCGGGAGTCGGGGTAGCCGGTGACCGTCACCGCGGTCGCGCCGGTCGTCGCACCGGTGACGAAGCGGTTGCCGCCGACCACCTGTTCGACGCTCTGCCCGTCGAGATCGGCCACGGTGGCGAGGGCCACGTCGCTGTCCTCGTCCTGCTCCTTCACCCAGCTGTCCGGCAGGAAGCGCCGGGTCACCTTCCACACCCCGTACGGCGCCTGCCCGTTGCGGTAGCCCGGCACGAACACCAGGTCCCGGTCCTGGGCGTTCACGCAGTGCGCGGCGGTGGCGACGAGGTCGCCCCGCGGGCTGTGCACCACCGAGGCCGTACAGAAGTGGCCGCCGGCCAGTCGCGACGCCCGGTCCGCGTCGAACAACGCGCCCACCCGGGCCTCGCGCACGGACGCGACCGCGTCCGCGGTGACCCCGAAGGGTCCCGGCCCGTCATCGGCGGAAGCCACGGAAGCCGACGTCAGGGCGAGCATCACCACCGCCCCGAGCAACGCGGGACGCGAGGTGACCGAGATGCGTGAGATGCGCTTCATCAGCCCTCACTCTGTCTCACGAAGGTGAGAAACCCGCTCCGACTTCGCTGAGAATTCCCGCAGAAACCTCCCGATGGCCGGTGCGGGCACCACGCTACTGTCCCCCGGCCGGGGCCGCCTCCCCACCGGACACCCGCGCGGACACCGCGCGTCAGAACGTCGTCGTCATCCCGCCGTCCACCGCGATGGTCTGACCGGTGATGAAGGACGCCGCGTCGCTCGCCAGGAAGACGACGACCCCGGCGATCTCCTCCGGCCGGCCCCAGCGCCCGAGCGCGGTACGGGTCCGCAGCCAGCGCTCCCAGCCGGGATCCGCCGTCAGTCCGGCGTTGACCTCGGTGGCGAAGGTGCCCGGCGCGACCGAGTTGACGGTCGTACCGCTCGGCCCGAGGTCCGCCGCGAGGGCCCGGGTCAGGCCGTCCAGGCCCGCCTTCGCGGTGGCGTAGCCGACATCACCCGTACGGCCCAACTGCCCCACCACCGAGGACACGTTGACGATGCGGCCCGGCACCCCGCGCGCGGCCAGGCCCCGGGCCACCGTCTGGCTCAGCGCGTACGCCGAGGTCAGATCGATGTCGAGCAGCGCGTTCAGATCGCCGGGCGTCAGCTCCGCCACGCCCCGCCGGTCCCGGTGGCCCACGTTGTTGACCAGGATGTCGAGATCGCCCAGTTCCTCGACCGCCGCCTGCGCGGCCGCCCGGTCCGTGACGTCGAACGCGGCGGTCGCGATGTCGTACCCACCCTGCGCCCGGAGCCGCTCGGCCGCCTCGGCGAGGGCGGCCGGGTCCCGTCCGTTGAGGACCACCCGCGCGCCGGCCCCGGCCAGACCGCGCGCCATCTCCAGGCCGAGGCCGCGCGCCGATCCCGTCACGAGGGCCGTACGGCCGTCGAGCCGGAAGGTCACGGGGCCGCCGCCGGGCGCGGGCTCGCCGCCGTTCACCGGGCTGCCGCTGCCGGCGCCCGTGTCTGCCGAGTTCATGGGGGTCGGTCTCGGTCCGTGGTGCGTCCTGACGATTCCCGGAAGGTTCCGGGGAATCCCTTACCCGCACCGTATCCGGTCCCCTACGGGTTTCCGCTCCCCTTCGCCCCTTCCCGTTCACCCGTTCCCGCCGGCCGCCTTCCACTCCACGCCGGTCAGCTCCTCCGACAGGGTCCACAGCCGCCGTGCCGCCTCCGGGTCGCTGGCCGCCGCGCTGCGGGCGACCAGGGTCGGGGCGCCCCGGAACTCGCCGAGGCCGTCGGGGCCGACGTAGGCCGCGCCGGGCAGGTTCTGGGTGGCCGCGAAGAGCGTGGGCAGGGCGCCGGCCCGGTCGCTCTGGGCGGCGACCCGGTTGGCGAGGGCCATGCCGAGCCGGGCCAGGGGGCTCGCGTGGTGGCTCTGGAGGTTGGTGGCGGCGTAGCCCGGGTGGGCGGCCAGCGCGCGCACCCCGGAGCCGGCCTCGGCCAGGCGGCGCTGGAGTTCCAGGGTGAACAGGAGGTTCGCCAGCTTGGACTGGGCGTAGGCGCGCGTCGGGGTGTAGCGGCCGCGCAGGTGCACGTCCTCGAAGCTGATGCGCTGATCGCCCCAGCGGTGCGCGGTGGAGGCCAGCGTCACCACGCGGTCGGTGACGTACGGCAGCAGCAGGTTCGTCAGCGCGAAGTGCCCGAGGTGGTTGGTGCCGAACTGCCGCTCGAAGCCCTGCGCGGTGCGCTGCTCGGGCAGCATCATCACGCCCGCGTTGTTGATCAGCACGTCCAGGGGGCGGTCCCAGCCGGCGGCGAAGGCGCGCACCGAGTCCAGGTCCGCGAGGTCGAGCCGGCGCACCTCGGTGCTGCCGGCCACCCGCGCCGCGGCGGCGCCGCCCCGCGCGACGTCCCGTACGGCGAACACCACGTGCGCGCCCGCCCGGGCCAGCGCCTCGGCCGTCACCAGGCCGAGGCCGCTGTTGGCGCCGGTGATCACGGCCGTGCGGCCGGTCTGGTCGGGGATGCGGTCCACGTTCCACTTGCGCGCACCGCGCGCGCCGGTCGTCTCAGCCATGACCCCAATGTAGGCAGCGGCTACAATGATGTCAATGACAACAACGCGGGTGTCGCCGCCCCCGGACGGGGATGCCGCCCCGCCCTCCGCACCCCACCCGGCCGCCCATGATGACGCCGCCTACATCGGGATACGATGGCGCACATGCCCGCAAGCCGCCCCTACCACCACGGAGACCTGCGCGCCGCGCTGCTCCAGAGCGCCGAGCGCACGCTGCGGGAGAAGGGGGCCGGCGCGCTGTCGCTGCGCGAACTGGCCCGGGACACCGGCGTCAGCCACGCGGCACCGGGCCGCCACTTCAAGGACAAGCAGGCCCTGCTCGACGCCCTGGCGATGGAGGGGTACGAGCGGCTGGACCGCGCCCTGGCCGAGGCGCACGACGCCGGCCCCGGCTTCGAGCGGCGCATGACGGCGATCGCGCACGCCTACCTCGGTTTCGCCGTCGAGCACCCCGAGCTGCTGGAGCTGATGTTCGCGCGCAAGCACCGCCCGGACAGTTCGGCGCAGCTCGGCGCGGCGGTCGACCGCACCTTCGGCTCGCTGACCCGGCTGTTCGCGGACGCCCAGGCGAGCGGTGAGGTCGTCGACGGCGACCCCGAGCGCATCGCGCTGGCCGCCGCCGCGAATCTGCACGGCCTGGCCGCCCTGATCGCCAGCTCCGCGCTGGACGCGGACGAGGCCATGGCCGGCCTGGACGAGCACGTGCGGCTGCTGCTGCACGGCCTCAAGCCCCGCTGAGCCAGGGTCACTTGCTCAATCCCGGCTGCGCATACCCCACTTGACCTGCCCGGACGGTCATCTCCCCGCCATCGTGCCGTCATTGATCAGTAAGCCGGGCTCCCCATTTGGGTAACGCGGAAGTCAGGAATCCGAAAGCCTCTTGTTGTCGCGTACTCAACAAGCGATGGTCGTCGCGGGCCGCCGCCCCCATCGGCGAACACGCCGCTGGTCCCCCTCGCAGGCCTCTGCCCCACCACTTCCAGGAGGCTGTACCTTGCGTACGACCAACTCCCCCCACATATCCGGCAGATGGCGCCGGGTCGGCTCGGCCGCCGCTGCCGCCACCGCGCTCGCCCTCGCCGGCTTCGGTGCCGCCGCCCAGGCCGACGCCGCCACTCCCCACAAGGTGAGCGCCCAGGCGATCGCCACCCAGGTCGCCAAGGCCCATGTGCGGACCACGAACGCGTGTGCCACGACCCCCAAGAAGGGCTACGCCTCCTGTGACGCGCTGCGCGTGACCGGCGGCACCACCGCCTTCATGGAGAAGCAGGCCGCGCTCAAGGGTGTCGCCCCCACGACGATCAAGCCCGACGCCTCCTCCGGCACCCCGACCGGCTACGGCCCCTCGGACCTCCAGTCGGCCTACGGCCTGGCCTCCGCCGCCGCGTCCAAGGGCTCCGGCGAGACCGTCGCCATCGTGGACGCCTACGACGACCCGAACGCCGCGGCCGACCTCGCCACATACCGCTCGTACTACGGGCTGCCCGCCTGCACCACGTCCGACGGCTGCTTCGAGAAGGTCGGCCAGACGGGCTCCACCAGCTCGCTGCCGTCCGCGGACAGCGGCTGGGCCGGTGAGATCTCGCTCGACCTCGACATGGTCAGCGCGGCCTGCCCGAACTGCAACATCCTGCTGGTCGAGGCGAAGTCCGCGTCGATGGCCAACCTCGGCACCGCGGTCAACGAGGCCGTGAAGCTGGGCGCCAAGTACGTCTCCAACAGCTACGGCGGCTCGGAGTCCTCCTCCGACACCGGCTACGACACCAAGTACTACAAGCACGCGGGCGTCGTCATCACGGCGAGCGCGGGCGACGAGGGCTACGGCGCCGAGTACCCGGCCGGCTCCCAGTACGTGACCGCCGTCGGCGGCACCGCCCTCAAGAAGGCCTCCAACGCGCGCGGCTGGAGCGAGAGCGTCTGGAACACCTCCAGCACCGAAGGCACCGGCTCCGGCTGCTCCGCCTACGACGCCAAGCCGAGCTGGCAGACCGACACGGGCTGCTCCAAGCGCATGATCGCGGACGTCTCCGCCGTGGCCGACCCGGCCACCGGTGTCTCCGTCTACGACAGCTACGGCGCCGACGGCACCGGCTGGAACACCTACGGCGGCACCAGCGCCAGCTCCCCGTTCATCGCCTCGGTCTACGCCCTGGCGGGCACCCCGAGCAGCGGTTCCTACCCGGCGAAGTTCCCCTACGCCAAGGCCGGCACCAGCGCGCTGAACGACGTCACCAGCGGCAGCAACGGCTCCTGCTCCACCAGCTACTTCTGCACCGCGCGGTCCGGCTACGACGGCCCGACCGGCCTGGGCACCCCCGAGGGCGTCTCCGCCTTCACCGGCTGAGCCACCGCCCCGAGGCCGTGACACCCCGTCGGGTCACGGGGGCGCCGCCGGTACAGAGGGGGACGTGGGGTCCCCTCGGCGGCAGGGAAAGAAGGAGGGCGGACCGCGGCAACCAGCCGCGGTCCGCCCTCCGCCCGTCTCCCGGTCCCCTTTCCTTGCGTTTCCCGTCCGTCGCCTGTGAGCCGGGTCAAGGCGGCGGCAACGGGAGGTAAGGCGGAAGCCAGGATTCCCACGGGACGGCCACCCGCTCTTGTTGTCGCGTACTCAACAAGTCATCGTCTTCGTCGTACCGCCGCACGCACCAGCAACGTCCCTGTTCCCACCCCATGTCCGGAACACCTGGAGGCTGCACACATGCGTACGTCCCCCACCGCCGGAACCACGGCCACCGGCCGCGGACGCCGCGCCGGAGCCGCCTTCGCGGCCGCCGCCGCGCTGGCCCTCGCCGGGTTCGGCACCGCCGTACAGGCCGACGCCGCCACCGCCGCACCGGCCAAGGCGACCTGGGCCAAGACCCCCTGTGCGACCCCCAAGCACCAGGGTGAACTCGCCTGCGACTCGCTGCGGGTGACCGGCGGACTCACCGCCTTCCAGAAGCAGCAGGCCGCCGACGGCATCACGCCCAAGGCCTCGACGCCCACCGGCTACGGCCCCTCCGACCTCCAGTCGGCGTACGGCCTGGCCTCCGCCGCCGCGTCCAAGGGCTCCGGCGAGACCGTCGCGATCGTGGACGCCTACAACGACCCGAACGCCGAGGCGGACCTCGCCAAGTACCGCTCGTACTACGGCCTCTCCGCCTGCACCAAGGCCGGCGGCTGCTTCAAGCAGGTCAGCCAGACCGGCTCCACCACCTCGCTGCCCACCAGCGACTCCGGCTGGTCCGAGGAGATCTCCCTCGACCTCGACATGGCCTCCGCGATCTGCCCGAACTGCAACATCCTCCTCGTCGAGGCCAAGTCGGCGACCATGGCCAACCTCGGCACCGCCGTCAACGAGGCCGTGAGCCTGGGCGCGAAGTACGTCTCCAACAGCTACGGCGGCTCGGAGTCCTCCTCCGACACCGGCTACGACACCTCGTACTTCAAGCACCCCGGCGTCGCCATCACCGTCTCCGCGGGCGACGAGGGCTACGGCGCCGAGTACCCCGCCGCCTCCCAGTACGTGACCGCCGTCGGCGGCACCGCCCTGTCCAAGGCCTCCTCCACCACCCGCGGCTGGTCCGAGTCGGTCTGGAACACCTCCAGCACCGAGGGCACCGGCTCCGGCTGCTCCGCCTACGACGCCAAGCCGGCCTGGCAGACCGACACCGGCTGCGCCAAGCGCACCGTCGCCGACGTCTCCGCCGTGGCCGACCCCGCGACCGGCGTCTCCGTCTACGACTCCTACGGCGTCACCGCCGGCTTCTCCACCTTCGGCGGCACCAGCGCCAGCTCCCCGATCATCGCCGGCGTCTACGCCCTGGGCGGCACCCCGAGCAGCGGCAGCTACCCGGCGAAGTTCCCGTACACCAAGGCCGGCACCAGCGCGCTGAACGACGTCACCAGCGGCAGCAACGGCTCCTGCTCCACCAGCTACCTGTGCACCGCCCGTTCGGGGTACGACGGCCCGACCGGCGTCGGCACCCCCGAGGGCGTCTCCGCCTTCACCGGCTGACCGCCCGTCAACCCGCACGCACGCAGGCCCCGGTGGCACCAGCCGCCGGGGCTTTCAACCGTTCTCCGGCGCCCGCGCGTGAGACCATCGAAACGGCTCCTCACCCGACCGGCCGCCAGAAACCGCGCCGGGGCGTAAAGGAGGTCAACGACGGAACCACATGGCAGGTTCCGGTCGGACCTCATTGCCCGGGGTGACCTGCCGTGATACACAGAGTGACCATACGAGGTATTCGTACGAAACCCGCCAGTCAATGACGTCAAGTCGACATACGACGGCGACGTTGTCGGCGACAATGAGGCCTGGCCTCTGCACACCGCAGGGGACTCGCGGAACTACCCATCAGGGGCGGTGACTTACATGCTCTTTGCGGCCGACAAGGGAGACATCAACACCATCATCGGCGGGATCGCTCCGGACTGGGGGCCCTTCGGCAGCCTGGGCAACGAGGCCAAGGTGATGATCGAGGTGGTGATGGCGGTGGCCATCCTGCTGTGCCTCGGCATCGCGGTCTGGGGTGCGGCCAAACAGCGCATCGGGGCGACGGCGCTGCGCGACACCTTCAGCGCGGAACAGGGCAAGGGCCTCATCATCGCCGGGCTCACCGGGGTCTTCATCATCGGTTCCCTGGGCACGCTGTTCACCATCGTCTACGGCATGGCGGTCTAGCGCACCCGTGTTCCCCTCCCCTTAGAGGTTGCGTCTCCCTGATGTCGAGTCACCACACCCCGCCCGCGCGGGAACCAGCACGGCTACCGTCGTATGTCTACGAGGCGGAGGGGGCGTACACGGCATGAGTCACGGAGACGAGCAGGGCTACTCCGACTACGGCGACACGGGGCACACCCGCACGCGCCTGCCCGACCAGGACCCCTACGGCGGCGCCCCCCGCCGCCCCGGCCGCACCCCGTCCCGAGGCCTCATCACGGTCGTCGGCGTGGTCGTCCTGCTGATCGCGGCCATCGCCTTCGCAAACCGCGGAGACCACTCGCCCACGACCAGCTCGACGCCCAAGGGGACCCGTCCCCAAGCCGCCTCCACCTCTCCCACCGGCACCCACCCCGTGAACACCAAGACGGGCGGTGTCCCCTCGGGCTTCGCCCGGACACAGCAGGGGGCGGAGAGCGCGGCCGCGAACTATTCGGTGGCGTTGGGATCCGCCGACATGTTCAACACCGCGGCGCGGCACACACTCGTCGACAGGCTGTACACCCCCGATGCCGCCGCGGACAGGCAATCCGCGCTGGACAGTGCCTACACGAGCATGAAGTTCCTCTCCAACATCGGACTGACGAAGGACGGCACCGCGCCGAAGGGCGAGACCTTCGTCTCCCGGGTCGTCCCTGTCGGGACCAGGACCACCGCCTTCTCGGAGGACACCGCCACGGTCGCGGTCTGGTACACCTCGCTGTTCGGTCTCTCGGGCGACGCCTCGACCAATCCGGTGACCGAGAGCTGGTTCACCACGACCTACGAACTGAAGTGGGTCGACAACGACTGGAAGGTCAGCGACTTCCAGCAGAAGGACGGCCCCGTTCCCGTGGGCCGCGACCAGCAGGCCTCCACCGCCAAGGACATGACGAAGGCCGTCGAGGAGTACGGAGGGTTCACGTATGCGCGCTAACCACCGCTGCCTCAAGATCGCCACGGTTCTCGGCTCGGTACAGACGTTCACGGTGCTGCTCGCGACACGCGCCTTCGCCGCCCCCTCGCCGTCTCCTACGCCTTCCCCCTCGAAGAGCAGCGATGCCTGCGCCCTGATCCATGACGCGGCCAAGGAACTCTGCGAGAAGGACAACGGTTCCACTGGGTCGTCCGGCTCCACCACCACTCCGCTCGGCGACACCCTCGACCCCCTCTCCTCCCTTGCGCAAGGCTGTGCCAAGGCGGCTTCCTGGACGATCAACAAGCTCAGTTCCGCCGTCAAGGACACCGCCGGGGTCGACTTCACCAATCAGAAGTTTCTTCAGCAGTACGCCATCGTCTTCGCCGCCTCGACCATCCTCACGCTCCTGCTCTGGCTCCTCGCCGTCGCCAAGCGCGCGGTGCGCGGCGTGCCGTTGACGACCGCGATCTCCGAGGCCGTCGGATTCCTGTGGCTGACGGTGATGGCCTCGGCGTTCACGCCGCTGATCCTGTACACCGTCGTCTCCGCGACGGACAGCGTCACCGACGTGCTGGCCAAGGCCACCGGCGACCAGGCGGACACCTTCTTCGGCACCTTCTCCGGCGCGCTGAGCAAGGGCACCGACATCGGCGGCGGCCCCATCATGCTGATCGTCGTCTCCCTGGTGAGCATCCTCGCCGCCGGCGTCCTCTGGCTGGAGCTGGTCATCCGCGCCGCCCTCCTCTACGTCGGCGCCCTCCTCGGCACCGTCGTCTACGCCGGCCTCGTCGACAAGAACATGTGGGGCCACGTGCGGCGCTGGGCCGGCATCATGATCGCCGTCATCCTGGTCAAACCGGTGATCGTGATCGTCCTCGGCCTCGCCGGCGCCCTCTCCTCCGGCAACGGCCCCGACGCCTTCTCCGCCGTCGTCTCCGGCCTCGCGATCATCCTGCTCGCCATCTTCGCCAGCGCCGCCATCTACCGCTTCGTCCCCGGCTTCGGCGACGAGATCGCGGCCGGCCGCAACAACCGCCTCATGCAGGGCGCCGAGGGCAAGGCCGCCGCCGTCATCAGCTCCCCCGCCTCCCTCGTCGCCCAGGGCATCAAGACCCACAGCACCCGCGCCGACAGCAACGCGGCCCAGGGCGGCGGCGGTTCCAGCACCCCCCGCCCGGCCAACCCCGCCACCGGCGGCGTCGCCGCGCACAGCAGCCGTACCCCCGGCGGGAGCGGCGGGGCCGTCCCCTCCGCCGCCCCCGCGCCCCGGGCGTCCAGCCCGATCAACACCCCGCACGCAGGCAACGCCCGCAACAACCGCACGGGAGGTGAAGGGCGTTGACGACCGAGTCCCATCTGTCCCATCCGATCACGCCCCGCCGTACGTATCTCATCGGCCGCGCCCGGCCGAACGCGATCGTCGGCCGCAACCGCGAGTCCGGAGAGATCGCGCTGATCATCGTCGGCGCGTTCCTCGGCATGATGTGCGGCCTCCTGGTGCCGACCCTCTCGCTGCGGATCGTGCTGCTGATGGGCTTCCCGATGCTCGCGCTCGCCGCGGTGTACGTGCCGTACAAGCGCCGCACGTTCTACAAGTGGTTCGAGATCAACCGCAGCTACAAGCGCACCGTCAAACGCGGCGCCACCTACCGCTCCAGCGTCATGGAGGCCGGCACCCGCATCGACGGCGAGGAAGTCGAGATCGGGCCGCCGCCGGGCATCGGACGGATCAACTGGCTCGCCGCCCCCTTCGGGCCCGACGAGATCGCCGTACTGCTGCACGCCGACCGCAAGACCGTCACCGCGGCCATCGAGATCGAGGGCCCCGGCGTCGGCCTGCGCGACTCCGAGGACCAGGAGGCCCTGGTCGACCGGTTCGGCACGCTGCTCAAGCACGTCGCCAACGGCGACGGCTTCGTCACCCGGCTCCAGATGCTCGCCCGCACCCTGCCCGCCGACCCCGACGCGCACGCCAAGGACGTCTCCCAGCGCGGCGACGACCGCTCCCCGGCCTGGCTCCAGCGGTCGTACGACCAGCTCCAGTCGATGGTGTCCACGAGCAGCGAGCAGCACCGCGCCTACCTCGTCGCCTGCATGCACCACAGCCGCGAACTGGCCGCCGAGGCCCAGGCGATGGCCCGCGCCGCCCGCCCCCGGTCCGGCCGCAAACTCGACCGGGACGCCGGGCTCGCCGTCGTCATGGCCCGTGAGCTGACCGACATCTGCTCCCGCCTCCAGGAAGCCGACATCCGCGTCCGCCAGCCGCTCGGCCAGGGCAGGCTCTCCTCCCTGATCCACTCCATGTACGACCCGGACCACCCCATCGACCACATCCAGGCCATGACCCGGCGCAACGCCTGGCCGGCCGAACTGGACGCCACCGAGCCGACGTTCCTCCAGGCCAAGACCCGCGAGTCCACCACCCGCGCCCCCTGGTGCCACGCCACCGCCTGGGTCAAGGAGTGGCCGATGACCCCGGTCGGCGTGAACTTCCTCGCGCCGCTGCTGGTGCACACCCCGGACGTCATCCGCACGGTCGCGGTCACCATGGACCTCGAACCCACCGAGGTCGCCATCGAGCGCATGCTGACCGAGAAGACCAACGACGTGGCCGACGCGTCCCGCGCCGCCAAGATGAACCGCACCGTCGACCCCCGCGACATCGCCGCGCACAACCGTCTCGACCAGCGCGGCGAGGACCTCGCGAGCGGCGCGGCCGGCGTCAACCTCGTCGGCTACATCACCGTCTCCGCCCGTACCCCGGAGTCCCTCGCCCGCGACAAGCGGACGATCAGGGCCTCGGCCGGCAAGTCGTACCTCAAGCTGGAGTGGTGCGACCGGGAGCACCACCGCGCCTTCGTGAACACACTTCCTTTCGCCACCGGCATCCGAAGGTAGGGGCTGATTCGCCGATGCGGGATCCGCTGTCCGTCCTCACCGAGGCGTTCACCTCCTTCCTCTTCGGGAAGGTCGAGACGACCCGGCTGCCGGTGCGCACCTCCACGGGCCAGGCCCAGGCGGTCTACCTGCCCACGGCCGCGCCCGGCCTCGGGGACTCCGGCGTCATCATCGGCCGCGAGGTCTACTCCGGGAAGGGCTACATCTACGACCCCTTCCAGCTCTACGGCCAGCAGCTCCCGGCCCCGCACTGGCTGGTCCTCGGCGAGTCCGGCAACGGCAAGTCGGCGCTGGAGAAGACCTATGTGCTGCGCCAGCTGCGCTTCCGCGACCGCCAGGTCGTCGTCCTCGACGCACAGGGCGAGGACGGGGTCGGCGAGTGGAACCTCATCGCCGAGGAGCTGGGGATAACGCCGATCCGGCTGGACCCCACGGCCGCCCTGAACCACGGCATCCGCCTCAACCCGCTGGACCCGGCGATCACCACCACCGGCCAGCTGGCGCTGCTGCGCACCATCATCGAGGTGGCGCTGGGCCACGGCCTGGACGAGCGCTCCGGCTTCGCCCTCAAGGTCGCCCACTCCTACGTCAACGAGACCATCGTGAACCGCCAGCCGGTCCTCACCGACATCGTGGAGCAGCTACGGCACCCCGAGCCGGAGTCGGCCGAGGCGATGAACGTCGCCCTGGACGACGTACGGGCCTGGGGCCTGGACGTCGCCCTGGTCCTGGACCGACTGGTCGACGGCGACCTGCGCGGCATGTTCGACGGCCCGACCACGGTCGGCATCGACCTCGACGCCCCGCTCATCGTCTTCGACCTCTCCCACATCGACCGCAACTCCATCGCCATGCCCATCCTGATGGCGATCGTCGGCGTGTGGCTGGAGCACACCTGGATCCGGCCCGACCGCAAGAAGCGCATCTTCCTGGTCGAAGAGGCCTGGCACATCATCAACAGCCCGTTCGTGGCCCAGCTGTTCCAGCGTCTGCTGAAGTTCGGCCGGCGCCTCGGCCTGTCCTTCGTG
The DNA here is from genome assembly GCF_030450125.1 of Streptomyces sp. WP-1. Taxonomy (NCBI): domain Bacteria; kingdom Bacillati; phylum Actinomycetota; class Actinomycetes; order Kitasatosporales; family Streptomycetaceae; genus Streptomyces; species Streptomyces sp. WP-1. Next base: position 4,290,865 of record NZ_CP123923.1, on the reverse strand, counting down.
GCGGTCGTCCACCATCTGTCCGACGTGGTGGACGGCGCGGCCGCGAAGGAGGCGGCGGCGATCCTGAAGATGGCCTCGACCAGGACGATCTACGCCCAGAAGGCCGACGAGGCACGGGCCACCGGGCGCGTCCTCGGCCTGCCACGCTGGGCCGTCGAGATCATCCCGACGCTGACCCCGGGCATCGCGGTCTGGGACGTCAACGGCAATGTCCAGGTGGTCAAACACCTCATCACCGAGTCCGAACGCCCGCTGGTCTTCACCGACCGCGCGATGACCGAGTCCTCCAGCGACCACGCGCCGGACGACGTCCTGCGCGCCGCGGAACTGGAGGCGGAGCAGCGGGCCGCGGCCTTCGTGGAACAGCACCTCGGCGACTCCGAGTCGACGGTCGCGTAGGGAGGCACGGCAGGTGGGACCGGACGCTCGCGCACCCCGGGAGAACCGGCGGCCGCAGGAGAGGCAGGGGCACGGCGGCATCCCCGACGGGCTGCTGCTCGGCATCCTCGCCTTCCTGCTCGGCATCACCGTGCTGGTGTGGACGGCGACGGGCCTCGCGGCCCTCTTCGCCCACGGCGCCTGGCCCGCGGGCGTCACCTTCCCGCACACCCCCATGGCCATGCGCCATCTGCTCAGCCGCCCCCACGACCTCGCCGGTGCCTGGCCCGACGCCCCCGCGTCCGGACTGTCCGGCTGGGGTCTGTTCTGGGGGCTGTTCATCGCCGAGCTGATGATCCTGCTCGTCGCCACCGTGTTCGTGCTGGGGACGGTGGCACGCTGGCGGGCGGCCCGGGCGAGGGCACGAGCCGGCGCGGGCGGACCCGCATCGGCTCCAGACCCGGCCCCGGCCCCGGAGCCGATGCCCATGCCCACGCCCGAGCCGGTCACGGCGCCCGCGGCCCCCGTCGAGGCACCGCAGCGGTACGACGTCCCGGTGCAGCGGCACGAGATGCCGGGGGTCCCGGTCGCGGTCGAACAGCCGCCCGCCGAGCCCGCGTTGGCCCAACTGCCCGCGGAGGGGCGCCCCCGGGCCGGGCGGGAGAAGATCGTCATCGCGCCGCCGGACATCCGCCGTACGGCCGCCGCACAGGCCGTACGGGACGCGGCGGGGCCCGCGCTCGTCGTCACCTCGGACCCGTCCCTGTGGGCGGAGACCAAGGACGCCAGGGCCAAGCTGGGCCCCACCCATCTCTACGACCCGGCCCACCGCTGCGACACCCCGGCCCGGCTGCACTGGTCCCCCACGGCCGGCTGCGCGGACAAGCAGACCGCGCTCCAGCGGGCGACCGCGCTCCTCGCCCCCGTGCGGCCCACCGCCCGCATCGACCAGGCCGTGGTGGACACGGCGACCACCCTCCTGCGCAGCTATCTGCACGCCGCCGCGCTGGAGAACCGCACGGTCCGGCACGTCCACCGCTGGGCCCAGGGCATCCAGGTACAGGACGCCGTACGCACCCTGCGCACCCACCCCAAGGCCGCCGCGGGAGCCGCCGGCGAGCTTGAGGCCGCCCTCACCGCGCATCCGGAACGCCGGGACGTCGCCCAGGAGTTGACCGGCCGGGCGCTCGCCGCGCTCTCCACGGTCAACATCCGCGAGGCATGCACCCCCAACCGAACTGACGCGCTCGCCTTGGATTCCTTCGCCGACGAAGGGGGCACGCTTTATGTAGTCGGTGAATCCATCGAGGACCCGAGGAGCACGCCCGGCGCGATGCCCCTCCTGACGGCTCTCGTCTCCAGCGTGGTCGAGCACGGCCGGCACATGGCCGCACGGTCATCCTCCGGTCGGCTCGACCCACCACTGACGCTGGTCCTGGACGACATCGCCGCCGTCGCCCCCTTCCCCCAGCTCCCGGATCTGCTGGCCACCGGGGACGAACAGGGCCTGCCGGCGCTCGCCCTGCTCCGCTCACGCGAACAGGCCCGCGCCCGCTGGCCGCACCAGGAACTGCCGGGCCTGCCCGGACTCCCGGTCTGACGGCCCAGCGGTCCAGTGATCCAGCGGTCAGCGGTCTAGCGGTCTAGCGGTCTAGCGGTTCAGTACGAACTCCAGCTCGTCCTGTGCCGCGTCCTTCACGAACGGCACCCGCACCCCGCTCGGCCCGAACCCCGCCTTGCGGTAGGCGCCCTGCGCCCGCTCGTTGTCCGCGTGGACCAGCAGCCGCACCCGCTCGGCACCGCGCTCCCACGCCCAGGCCACCCCCGCGTCGAACATGGCCTTGATCAGCCCGTTCCCCCGGTGCTCCGGCCGCACATAGACACCGACGACATGCCCCTGCCGGCGCTCCACCGGGAACCCGGCCCAGTCCTGGGTGCCGGCCTCCTCGATCAGCACGGTCAGCGAACCGGCCCATGACCCGTCGGGCAGCTCGGCGATGAGCTGCCGCGCCGTCGCCGACCCCTCGCCCGAACCGGCCGCCCGGTCCTGCCAGAAGAGGTCCGCCTTCGCGGCCGCCTCCTCGTAGCTCTCCAGAAAGGCGAGCGGCGCGGCCGGGTCCCGCAGCGCGTCCAGCCGCAGGCCCCTCACCTTCTCCCACTCCGCGGGGCGTATGGCGCGTACGACGTACTCATCGCTGGTCGACCTGGTCATGCCCGCCACCGTAGTGCTGCGGCAGGCGCTCGGCATCCCTAATCTGCCCGCATGACCACTCTTCAGGGACGTCCCCACACAGCCCTGCGCGCGGCGGGTGTCCCGGTGGTGTGGGTGCAGCACCAGGACGAGGGTCTACTGCCCCTGTTGAAACTGTCCCTTGAACGCAGAAAACCCCCGCACCAACCGGTGCGGGGGTTTTCCCAAAAATTGTTCGGCGGCGTCCTACTCTCCCACAGGGTCCCCCCTGCAGTACCATCGGCGCTGAAAGGCTTAGCTTCCGGGTTCGGAATGTAACCGGGCGTTTCCCTAACGCTATAACCACCAAAACACTATGAAACTATCAACCAGCAAATGGTTGTTCGTGGTTTCAGAACCAACACAGTGGACGCGAGCAACTGAGGACAAGCCCTCGGCCTATTAGTACCGGTCACCTCCACCAGTTACCTGGCTTCCAGATCCGGCCTATCAACCCAGTCGTCTACTGGGAGCCTTACCCCATCAAGTGGGTGGGAGTCCTCATCTCGAAGCAGGCTTCCCGCTTAGATGCTTTCAGCGGTTATCCCTCCCGAACGTAGCCAACCAGCCATGCCCTTGGCAGAACAACTGGCACACCAGAGGTTCGTCCGTCCCGGTCCTCTCGTACTAGGGACAGCCCTTCTCAAGACTCCTACGCGCACAGCGGATAGGGACCGAACTGTCTCACGACGTTCTAAACCCAGCTCGCGTACCGCTTTAATGGGCGAACAGCCCAACCCTTGGGACCGACTCCAGCCCCAGGATGCGACGAGCCGACATCGAGGTGCCAAACCATCCCGTCGATATGGACTCTTGGGGAAGATCAGCCTGTTATCCCCGGGGTACCTTTTATCCGTTGAGCGACGGCGCTTCCACAAGCCACCGCCGGATCACTAGTCCCGACTTTCGTCCCTGCTCGACCCGTCGGTCTCACAGTCAAGCTCCCTTGTGCACTTACACTCAACACCTGATTACCAACCAGGCTGAGGGAACCTTTGGGCGCCTCCGTTACCCTTTAGGAGGCAACCGCCCCAGTTAAACTACCCATCAGACACTGTCCCTGATCCGGATCACGGACCCAGGTTAGACATCCAGCACGACCAGACTGGTATTTCAACGACGACTCCACCCACACTGGCGTATGAGCTTCACAGTCTCCCAGCTATCCTACACAAGCCGAACCGAACACCAATATCAAACTGTAGTAAAGGTCCCGGGGTCTTTCCGTCCTGCTGCGCGAAACGAGCATCTTTACTCGTAGTGCAATTTCACCGGGCCTATGGTTGAGACAGTCGAGAAGTCGTTACGCCATTCGTGCAGGTCGGAACTTACCCGACAAGGAATTTCGCTACCTTAGGATGGTTATAGTTACCACCGCCGTTTACTGGCGCTTAAGTTCTCAGCTTCGCCCCACCGAAATGGAGCTAACCGGTCCCCTTAACGTTCCAGCACCGGGCAGGCGTCAGTCCGTATACATCGCCTTACGGCTTCGCACGGACCTGTGTTTTTAGTAAACAGTCGCTTCTCGCTGGTCTCTGCGGCCACCCCCAGCTCGAACAGCAAGTGTTCTCACCAGATGTGGCCCCCCTTCTCCCGAAGTTACGGGGGCATTTTGCCGAGTTCCTTAACCATAGTTCACCCGAACGCCTCGGTATTCTCTACCTGACCACCTGAGTCGGTTTAGGGTACGGGCCGCCATGAAACTCGCTAGAGGCTTTTCTCGACAGCATAGGATCATCCACTTCACCACAATCGGCTCGGCATCAGGTCTCACCCTCATGAGTGGCGGATTTACCTACCACTCGGGCTACACCCTTACCCCGGGACAACCACCGCCCGGGATGGACTACCTTCCTGCGTCACCCCATCACTCACCTACTAACCGCTCGGTTCAGCGGCTCCACCACTCCCCTCAACTCCGAAGAGATCAGGGCGGCTTCACGGCCTTAGCATCACGATGCTCGATGTTTGACGCTTCACAGCGGGTACCGGAATATCAACCGGTTATCCATCGACTACGCCTGTCGGCCTCGCCTTAGGTCCCGACTTACCCTGGGCAGATCAGCTTGACCCAGGAACCCTTAGTCAATCGGCGCACACGTTTCTCACGTGTGTATCGCTACTCATGCCTGCATTCTCACTCGTCAACCGTCCACAACTACCTTCCGGTGCTGCTTCACCCGGCAGACGACGCTCCCCTACCCATCACAACACCCGTTAGGGCTACATGCTGCAATGACACGACTTCGGCGGTACGCTTGAGCCCCGCTACATTGTCGGCGCGGAATCACTAGACCAGTGAGCTATTACGCACTCTTTCAAGGGTGGCTGCTTCTAAGCCAACCTCCTGGTTGTCTGTGCGACTCCACATCCTTTCCCACTTAGCGTACGCTTAGGGGCCTTAGTCGATGCTCTGGGCTGTTTCCCTCTCGACCATGGAGCTTATCCCCCACAGTCTCACTGCCGCGCTCTCACTTACCGGCATTCGGAGTTTGGCTAAGGTCAGTAACCCGGTAGGGCCCATCGCCTATCCAGTGCTCTACCTCCGGCAAGAAACACACGACGCTGCACCTAAATGCATTTCGGGGAGAACCAGCTATCACGGAGTTTGATTGGCCTTTCACCCCTAACCACAGGTCATCCCCCAGGTTTTCAACCCTGGTGGGTTCGGTCCTCCACGAAGTCTTACCTCCGCTTCAACCTGCCCATGGCTAGATCACTCCGCTTCGGGTCTTGAGCGTGCTACTGAATCGCCCTGTTCGGACTCGCTTTCGCTACGGCTTCCCCACCCGGGTTAACCTCGCAACACACCGCAAACTCGCAGGCTCATTCTTCAAAAGGCACGCAGTCACGAGATGCAGCAAGCTGCATCCGACGCTCCCACGGCTTGTAGGCACACGGTTTCAGGTACTATTTCACTCCCCTCCCGGGGTACTTTTCACCATTCCCTCACGGTACTATCCGCTATCGGTCACCAGGGAATATTTAGGCTTAGCGGGTGGTCCCGCCAGATTCACACGGGATTTCTCGGGCCCCGTGCTACTTGGGTGTCTCTCAAGCAAGCCGCTGACATTTCGACTACGGGGGTCTTACCCTCTACGCCGGACCTTTCGCATGTCCTTCGTCTACATCAACGGTTTCTGACTCGCCCTACGGCCGGCAGACCGTAGAAGAGAGATCCCACAACCCCGCACACGCAACCCCTGCCGGGTATCACACGCATACGGTTTGGCCTCATCCGGTTTCGCTCGCCACTACTCCCGGAATCACGGTTGTTTTCTCTTCCTGAGGGTACTGAGATGTTTCACTTCCCCTCGTTCCCTCCACTTGCCCTATGTGTTCAGGCAAGGGTGACAGCCCATGACGACTGCCGGGTTTCCCCATTCGGAAACCCCCGGATCAAAGCCTGGTTGACGACTCCCCGGGGACTATCGCGGCCTCCCACGTCCTTCATCGGTTCCTGGTGCCAAGGCATCCACCGTGCGCCCTTAAAAACTTGGCCACAGATGCTCGCGTCCACTGTGCAGTTCTCAAACAACGACCAGCCACCCATCACCCCGAACCATCAACAGGTCCGAGTGCACTGGGGCCGGCGACTGAGGAGAAGATCAGATCATTCCCTCAGACACCCAACAGCGTGCCCGACCAGAACCCGTCCGAGGATCATGCGTTCCACACTCCGAAGAGCAGTACTAACAGCCCCCGACCCGAACATCCGGCCGAGTAGTCAACGTTCCACCCATGAGCAACCAGCATCAGACATGCGCTGATGTACTGGCCTCTGACCGAGCAAGAGCCCGGTAAGAAGTGCTCCTTAGAAAGGAGGTGATCCAGCCGCACCTTCCGGTACGGCTACCTTGTTACGACTTCGTCCCAATCGCTGGTCCCACCTTCGACAGCTCCCTCCCACAAGGGGTTGGGCCACCGGCTTCGGGTGTTACCGACTTTCGTGACGTGACGGGCGGTGTGTACAAGGCCCGGGAACGTATTCACCGCAGCAATGCTGATCTGCGATTACTAGCGACTCCGACTTCATGGGGTCGAGTTGCAGACCCCAATCCGAACTGAGACCGGCTTTTTGAGATTCGCTCCACCTCACGGTATCGCAGCTCATTGTACCGGCCATTGTAGCACGTGTGCAGCCCAAGACATAAGGGGCATGATGACTTGACGTCGTCCCCACCTTCCTCCGAGTTGACCCCGGCGGTCTCCCGTGAGTCCCCAGCACCACAAGGGCCTGCTGGCAACACGGGACAAGGGTTGCGCTCGTTGCGGGACTTAACCCAACATCTCACGACACGAGCTGACGACAGCCATGCACCACCTGTACACCGACCACAAGGGGGGCACTATCTCTAATGCTTTCCGGTGTATGTCAAGCCTTGGTAAGGTTCTTCGCGTTGCGTCGAATTAAGCCACATGCTCCGCCGCTTGTGCGGGCCCCCGTCAATTCCTTTGAGTTTTAGCCTTGCGGCCGTACTCCCCAGGCGGGGCACTTAATGCGTTAGCTGCGGCACGGACAACGTGGAATGTTGCCCACACCTAGTGCCCACCGTTTACGGCGTGGACTACCAGGGTATCTAATCCTGTTCGCTCCCCACGCTTTCGCTCCTCAGCGTCAGTATCGGCCCAGAGATCCGCCTTCGCCACCGGTGTTCCTCCTGATATCTGCGCATTTCACCGCTACACCAGGAATTCCGATCTCCCCTACCGAACTCTAGCCTGCCCGTATCGACTGCAGACCCGGGGTTAAGCCCCGGGCTTTCACAACCGACGTGACAAGCCGCCTACGAGCTCTTTACGCCCAATAATTCCGGACAACGCTTGCGCCCTACGTATTACCGCGGCTGCTGGCACGTAGTTAGCCGGCGCTTCTTCTGCAGGTACCGTCACTTTCGCTTCTTCCCTGCTGAAAGAGGTTTACAACCCGAAGGCCGTCATCCCTCACGCGGCGTCGCTGCATCAGGCTTTCGCCCATTGTGCAATATTCCCCACTGCTGCCTCCCGTAGGAGTCTGGGCCGTGTCTCAGTCCCAGTGTGGCCGGTCGCCCTCTCAGGCCGGCTACCCGTCGTCGCCTTGGTGAGCCGTTACCTCACCAACAAGCTGATAGGCCGCGGGCTCATCCTGCACCGCCGGAGCTTTACACCGTCAAGGATGCCCAAGACGGTCATATCCGGTATTAGACCCCGTTTCCAGGGCTTGTCCCAGAGTGCAGGGCAGATTGCCCACGTGTTACTCACCCGTTCGCCACTAATCCACCCCGAAGGGCTTCATCGTTCGACTTGCATGTGTTAAGCACGCCGCCAGCGTTCGTCCTGAGCCAGGATCAAACTCTCCGTGAATGTTTACTCGGCCGAAAAAACATTTCAGCCGGTGCACAAACTGAAGAGCGGAACGGTCGGAGGAATAGTCCGACCGTTCACAGCGTCCTCGCTGTGTTTATTTCAAAGGAACCACGTCCCGGTCGTGATGACCGGAGACGGGGTATCAACATATCTGGCGTTGACTTTTGGCACGCTGTTGAGTTCTCAAGGAACGGTCGCTTCCTTTGTACTCACCCTCTCGGGCTTTCCTCCGGGCTTCCCTTCGTGTTTCCGACTCTATCAGATCTTTTCTCGATCCGATTTCCTCGGTGCTTTCCAGGTTTCCGCTCTCGCGTTTCCCTTTCCGGCGGTTCCGACTCTATCAGATCCTTTCGGCGTCTGACCCCCAGTCAGCGGGGTTTGTCTTCCCGGCCGTTGGGCCGTTCCGACGTCTCAAACCTTAGCGGATCGCTCCGGAAATTCCCAATCGGGCCGCCGAATCCCTATTCGAATTGAATTCGGGCACGCCGAAATCAACCCGGGTGGGAGATCGTGCTGTTGGTGTGAGAGTGCCGCTCGAAGCGGCCAAGGTGCCACCGTGGAGACACTAAAGCCCCGCGGCAACCCGAAGAACTATACGGACGGGGCGGAGGCGTGTCAACCGCGCCCTGTCAAGATCTTTTCAGCCGCTCAGTCGAGGTCGCTGAGGCGGCCGCCGGCGTCCGGCTGGGCGTGTTCCACCCGGCGCAGGAGCGTGGTGAGGACCTCGCCGAGGACCGAGCGCTCCGCGGGGGTGAGGTCCTGGAGCAGGTCCTCCTCGAAGACGGTCGCGAGGCGCATCGCCTCCAGCCACTTCTCCCGGCCCTCGGTGGTCAGCTCGATGATGACCCGCACCCGGTTGGCCTCGTCGCGCTCCCGGGTGACCAGCCCCTCGGTGACCATGCGGTCGATCCGGTGGGTCATGGCGGCCGGGGTGAGGCCGAGGCGCTTGGCGAGGTCGCTGGGGCCGAGGCGGTACGGGGCGCCGGAGAGGACCAGCGCCTTCAGCACCTCCCACTCGGCGTTGCTGATGCCGAGGGCGGCGGTCTGGCGGCCGTACGCGACGTTCATCCGGCGGTTGAGCCGGGACAGGGCCGACACGATCTTCTCGACCTGGGGGTCGAGGTCCTGGAACTCGCGCTGGTAGGCGGCGATCTGTTCTTCGAGGGTCGGCTCAGTGACGCCGGCGGTGTCGGCCATGGGCCGAGTATGGCACGCGGCCGCTTTGCCTTGAAGTCCTTCACTGTGTACTCTTTAGCTTCGAACTTTAGCTTTGAAGTCTTCACTCCTAACTAGTGAGAGAGGTGAACGTGACCAGGGCGATGGGCGCAGCGATGCGCCGGATCCACGTGGGCAACGCGCTCAGCGCATTCGGACTCGGCTTCACGGTCCCCTACCTGTACGTCTATGTGGCGCAGGTGCGGGGTCTCGGGGCCATGACGGCGGGACTGGTGCTCGCCGTCTTCGCCGTGGCCGCGTTGATCGTGCTGCCGTTCGCCGGCCGGGCGATCGTGCGGCGCGGCCCGCTGCCGGTCCTGCTCGCCGCCCTGGTCACCGCCGCGCTCGGGGCGCTGAGCCTGGGGCTCGCGGGCAGCGCGTGGTCCGTGCTGCTCGCCGCTTCGGCGCTCGGTGCCGGCCAGGCCGTGATGCAGCCGGCGCTGGCCACGATGATCGTGGACTGCTCCAGCGCCGACACCCGCTCCCGGGCCTTCGCGATGCAGTTCTTCCTGCAGAACCTGGGCCTCGGCATCGGCGGCCTCATCGGCGGTCACCTGGTCGACACCACGCGCGTCTCCTCGTTCACCCTGCTGTTCGCGATCGAGGCGGCGATGTTCCTGCTGCTGGTCGCGGTGATGGCGACCGTGCGGATGCCGCACTCCCCCCGCATGGAGGGTGCGCCCGCGTCGGCGAAGGGCAGCTGGAAGCGGCTGCTCGGCAACCGGGCGATGGTGCAGCTGTGCGTGCTGGGCTTCGTGCTGTTCTTCGCCTGCTACGGGCAGTTCGAGTCGGGTCTGAGCGCCTACGGCGTGGAGGCCGCCGGGATCTCCACCTCCACGCTGGGTACGGCCCTGGCCGCGAACACGCTGATGATCGTGGTCGCCCAGTTCGCCGTGCTGCGGTTCGTGGAGCGCGCCCGGCGCACCCGGGTGATCGCCCTGGTGGGTCTCATCTGGGCGGTGGCCTGGGTGGCCGCGGGTTACGCGGGGCTCGGGCACGGCAGCCAGGAGATGGCGACGGCCGCGTTCGTGTCGACGTACGCGCTGTTCGGTCTCGGCGAGGCGATGCTGTCGCCGACGGTGGCCCCGCTGGTCGCCGATCTGGCGCCGGAGGGTCTCGCCGGTCAGTACAACTCGGCGTTCGCGCTGGTCAAGCAGCTGGCGCTGGCCGTCGGACCGGCGGTGGGCGGTCCGCTGGGGGCGTCGCTGCACGCGCCGTACATCGTGACCTTCGTGCTGTTCTCGCTGGGCATCACGTATCTGGCGCTGCGGCTCGGGCGACAGCTCACGGCGGTGCAGGACCAGCCGTGGTCGGTGCGGGCGAGCCGAGTGGTCAGCCGGGGTGCGGCTCCCGCGGAGGCGGTGACCGCGGAGGCGTGACGCTCCGCAGGTGACGTCGTGAGGACCGGTAGGCACGAAACCCGTGCCTACCGGTCTTTCATGTGCACCGGGGCCGTTGCTCAGGGTCTGGGTTTCGGCAGCAGGAATTCGCACCAGACCGCCTTGCCGCCGCCCGGGGTGCGGCGGCAGCCCCAGGTGGAGGCGATGGTGGCGACGATGGCGATGCCCCGGCCGGACTCGTCGGCCGGTTCGGCGCGGCGGCGCCGGGGGAGGTGGTCGTCGCCGTCGGTGACCTCCACGATGAGGCGGCGGTCGGTGCGGCGCAGCCGCAGGCGCATGGGCGGGGTGCCGTGCTGGAGGCTGTTGGCGACGAGTTCGCTGGTGGCGAGGACGCCGAGGTCGTGCAGTTCGGCGGGGAAGCGCCAGCTGGTGAGGACGCCGGAGGCGAAGGCGCGGGCGCGCGGGGCGGCCTCGACGCCGCCGAGGAGTTCCAGGGCCGCGTTGCGGAACAGCTCGCCGTCGGGGCCCTTGCGCGCAGGGTGCTGGAGGACGAGGACGGCCACGTCGTCGTCGTGGTCGGCGGTGACGCCGGCCGAGCGGACCAGGCGGTCGCAGACGACCTGGGGTGAGCCGGTGGCACCGGACAGGGCGCGTTCCAGGGCGGCGATGCCCTCGTCCAGGTCTTCGTTCCTGCGCTCCACCAGGCCGTCGGTGTAGAGGACCGCGGTGGAGCCGGGGAGCAGCGCGATCGAGCCGGAGGAGTGCATCCAGCCGCCGGTGCCGAGCGGCGGGCCGGTGGGTTCGTCGGCGCGGGAGACGATGCCGTGCTCGTCGCGGACCAGGATGGGCAGGTGCCCGGCGGAGGCGTACACCAGCCGCCCCTCGTTGGGGTCGTGGACGGCGTAGGCGCAGGTGGCGATCTGGTGGGGGTCGATCTCGGTGGCGAGGCCGTCCAGGAGTTGCAGCACCTCGTGCGGGGGCAGGTCGAGGCGGGCGTAGGCGCGCACGGCGGTGCGCAGCTGGCCCATGACCGCGGCGGCGCGCACGCCCCGGCCCATGACGTCGCCGATGACGAGCGCGGTGCGGCCGCCGCCGAGGGTGATCACGTCGTACCAGTCGCCGCCGACCGCGGCCTCGGTGCCGCCGGGCTGGTAGGTGGCGGCGACGCGCAGGTCGTCGGGTTCCTCCAGGTCCTGCGGGAGCAGGGAGCGCTGGAGGGTGACGGCGGTCTCGCGCTGGCGGCGTTCGCTGGCGCGCAGCCGTTCGGCGGCTTCCGCGTGGTCGGTGACGTCGGTGGCGAAGACGAGGACCGCGCCGTCGCCGTCGTCCGCGGCGACGGGGGTGCAGGTGAACGTGTAGGAGCGGCCGTCGACCGCGCGGCGGGACTTCAGGGTGCGCGGGCGGCCGCTGCGCAGCACCTGGTCGAGCAGCGGGAGCAGGCCCAGTCCGGCGAGTTCGGGCAGGGCCTCGTGGGCGGGGGCGCCGGTGGGGCGGGGGCCGAAGGCCGTCGTATAGGCCTCGTTGACGTAGGCGAGGCGGTGGTCGGGGCCGTGCACGAGGGCGACGAGGGCCGGGACGCGGTCGAGGACGTCGCGGGCGGGCAGTTCGTCGACGGCGGGGACCGGGCCGGTGCCGTCGGCGGGGCCCCCGGCGCGGGCCGCGGGCACGGAGCCTTCCCCGCGCCGGTCCGTGGGTACCGCGGGATCGGTCCGCGCGGCGGCGCGGCGCTGCGTTCCGGGGAGCCGGGCGCTCCAGCGCGTGAAGTTCACTGTGGGCAAGGCCTCGTGGGTGCTAGGGCGGGCGGGGGCCCGTCCGATGTCGTGGGGCAGTCTGGCAGGGGGCCGGCCGCGGCGGGCGACATCCGTCAGACGGCGGGGCGGGCCGCGGAGTTCCTGGATCCGGTCAGGACGACCCCTTCGGGTCGTGAGGATGCTTTCCCCTGGCCGCGAGTTCGAACTCCGCGCGCGGGTGTTCGAGTGAACCGAGCGAGACGATCTCCCGTTTGAACAGCCCGGAGAGGATCCATTCGGCGAGCACGCGGGCCTTGCGGTTGGCGGTGGGCACCCTGCTGAGGTGGTAGACGCGGTGCATGAACCAGGCAGGGTAGCCCTTCAGCCGCCGCCCGTAGACCTGGGCGACGCCCTTGTGCAGGCCTAGGGAGGCGACGGAGCCCGCGTAGGCGTGCTCGTAGGTGTCCAGGGGTTCACCGCGCAGGGTGTGGACAAGGTTGTCACCGAGGACCCTGGCCTGGCGTACGGCGTGCTGGGCGTTGGGCGCGGTGAGGGCTCCGGGTCCGGCGGCGGTGACGTCCGGTACGGCCGCGGCGTCGCCCGCGCCCCAGGCGTGCGCGGTGCCCTCGACGGTCAGCTGGGCCGTACATCGCAGCTTGCCGCGGTCGGTGAGCGGCAGGCCGGTGGCGGCGAGCAGCGGGTGCGGCTTCACGCCGGCGGTCCACACGACCGTACGGGTCGGGAAGCGCTGGCCGTCGCTGAGCACGGCGACCCGGTCGGCGCAGGACTCCAGGCGGGTGCCGAGCAGCACCTGGATGTTGCGGCGGCGCAGCTGGGTGACGGTGTAGCGGCCCATGTCGGCGCCGACCTCGGGCAGGATGCGGTCGCTCGCCTCGACGAGGATCCATCTCATGTCCTCGGCGCGGACGTTGTGGTAGTAGCGGGCGGCGTAGCGGGCCATGTCCTCCAGTTCGCCGAGGGCTTCGACGCCCGCGTAGCCGCCGCCGACGAAGACGAAGGTGAGGGCGGCGTCGCGGATCGCGGGGTCGCGGGTGGAGGAGGCGATGTCCATCTGCTCGATGACGTGGTTGCGCAGCCCGATGGCCTCCTCGACGGTCTTGAAGCCGATGCCGTACTCGGCGAGGCCGGGGATGGGCAGGGTGCGGGCGACCGAGCCGGGGGCGAGCACCAGTTCGTCGTAGCCGAGGAGTTCGGTGCGGCCCGCGTCGGCGGTGGCGAGGGTGGTGACGGTGGCGGTGCGCGCCGCGTGGTCGACGGCGGTCGCCTCGCCGACGACGACATGGCACCGGCCGAGGACCCGGCGCAGCGGTACGACGACATGGCGGGGCGAGATGGAGCCCGCGGCGGCCTCGGGCAGAAAAGGCTGGTACGTCATATAGGGGTCGGGTGTGACGACGGTGATCTCGATCTCACCGCGCCTCAGCTCGGCCTTCAGCTTCCGCTGGAGGCGCAGGGCCGTGTACATCCCGACGTAGCCACCGCCGACAACCAGAATGCGCGCACGTTCCTTCACCATCCCATGACGCACCCGGCGCTGTGGTTTGTCCACAGGCCCGGCAATTTGTGTGACCGGAGCTCCTGTGGCGGGTGGTGCGGGGCCGGTGGCCGGGGTGGTGGAAAGGGGGCAGGTCAGCGGGGGCGGACACGCGGACGGGCGGACCGGGGATCGGGGCGTATATGGCGCGTACTCCGATCGGGGGGCGCGGTGTGCGGAACCTGCCCCTTCTGAATTGACGGCCTCTCAACTATGTTCGTGTCGACGGGGTGTAGGGAATGTGGTCGTACGGGCTCAGCGACGGGCCGGCCCGCGGCGATCGATGTTTCTTCGCACACTCCGGCATCAGTGACGGGGAGTGTCTCCGGGGGGAGACGTCATGCACCGGGGGAAACACATGCATATTCAGGACACGCACTGGTCGGCCGCCACCGCGATGGTGGCAGCCGGAGCACCGGCGATGCCGGCGGTCGCGGCGGTGAACGGGCGCGCGGACGGGGCGCGTACGACACCGCTGCGGGTGGACGCACAGCGCAATCTGGAGCACGTGCTGCGTGCGGCGCGTGAGGTGTTCGGCGAGCTGGGCTACGGCGCGCCGATGGAGGACGTGGCGCGGCGCGCACGGGTCGGGGTCGGGACCGTCTACCGGCGCTTTCCCAGCAAGGACGTGCTGGTGAGGCGGATAGCCGAGGAGGAGACGGCGCGGCTCACCGAGCAGGCGCGGACGGCGCTCGGGCAGGAGGACGAGCCGTGGTCGGCGCTGTCCCGGTTCCTGCGCACGTCGGTGGCGTCGGGGGCGGGCAGGCTGCTGCCGCCGCAGGTGCTGCGGGTCGGTTCCGCGGAGGGTTCCGCGGGTCCGGCCGACGGCGTCCGCTCGGTCGTCGAGGAGGCCCGGGTGCCGCAGCAGCGGCTCAAGACCGGGCCGGGTGAACTGCGGCTCGTGGGACAGGACTCCGGCCTCTCGGAGGACTCCGGTTCAACCGAACTGCTCGCGGTCGTGGGCCAGTTGGTGGAGCGGGCGCGGGCGGCCGGGGAGCTGCGGGCCGATGTGTCCGTCTCCGACGTGCTGCTGGTGATCGCCACGGCGGCACCGTCGCTGCCGGACGCCGCGCAGCAGGCGGCGGCCTCGGCGCGGCTGCTGGACATCCTGCTGGAGGGGCTGCGATCCCGGCCCGCGATCGGCTGATCCCGTCCTCGGCGGGAGTTCCGTCCGGCCACCCGTGTCACCCGAGCGATCTTCACGCCCGGGTGACACGGGTGGCCTTTTTCCCGCCTTCTTCCGTGGTCTTTTCCCGCGAATCCCCTCGGACGGGTGACAGGAGGCGGAGGGGGTCGTTGAAGAAATGACGATGTGGGACTCTGTGTGGGTGATGTCGGGCTGGGGCGGGGGCGTTCCGCGATGAGTGTTGACGGGGCGCGTGAGGACGAGGGCGCCGGGACCCAGGTGCCCAGCCAGGGGCGCCGGACGGGCAGCAGGAACGTCCCCGCACAGCGGGGCATGCCGCCCGGTGACGCCGAGCTGATCGAGCGGATGCGCGGCGGCGACGACTCCGCGTACGAAGAGCTGTACCGGCGGCACGCGGCCGCGGTGCGCCGGTACGCGCGCACCTGCTGCCGGGACGCGCACACCGCCGACGACCTGACCGCCGAGGTGTTCGCCCGGATGCTCCAGGCCGTGCGCGGCGGCTCCGGTCCCGAGCACGCCGTACGGGCCTATCTGCTGACCTCGGTACGACGCGTCGCCGCGCACTGGATCACCTCGGCCCGGCGCGAGCAGCTCGTCGACGACTTCGCCGCCTTCGCCCAGCAGGCCGCCCGCTCCTCGGCGGTGTCCGACGACGACACCCTCGAACTCGGCGCGGACGTAAGGGCGTTGCACGATGCCGAGCAGTCCATGGCCATGCGGGCGTTCCGTTCGCTGCCGGAGCGCTGGCAGGCCGTGCTGTGGCACACCGAGGTGGAGGACGAGTCCCCGAGCGAGGTCGCCGTCCTGTTCGGCCTGGACGCCAACGGCACCCGGGTGCTCGCCAGCCGCGCCCGCGAGGGCCTGAAGCAGGCGTACCTCCAGGCCCATGTCAGCACCACCCTCACCGACGACGCGGAGTGCGCGCGCTACGCCGACCAGCTGGGCGGCTACGCCCGCCGCAAGCTGCGCGTCCGGGCCGAACGGGGGCTGCGCAAGCACCTGGAGGAGTGCGCCAGGTGCCGGCTCGCGGCGGCGCAGATCGAGGAGGTCGCGGGGGGCATCCCCGCGGTCGTGCCGGTCGCGGTCATCGGCTGGTTCGGGGCCGCCGGGTACGCCAAGGCGCTCGGCCTGGTCGCGGGCGGCGCGGGGGCCGGGGCCGCGGGTGCCGCGGGGGCGGCAGCGGCGGCGGGCGGGTCCTCCGGTGGGACGGGTGCCGCGGGCGGGGCCGCCTCGGAGGCGATCGGGGCGCCGGTCAAGGCGGGCATCGCCGCCGGTGTCGTGGCGGTCGCCGCCGCCGCGGTGGCCTTCGGCCTCGTGTACGACAGCCATCCGGCGAAGGAGGTCGCCAAGCCCTCCTCGCCGGCCCCACCGGTCGTCGTACGGACGCCGTCTCCTGCGCCCACCCCGCCGCAGCCGACACCGAAGCCGACGCCGACGCCGAAACCCGTCCCGACGCCGACGCCCAAGCCGGTGGTGCCCGCCGTGCCCGCGCCGAAGCCGGCCCCGACACCCCCGCCGAAGCCGACGCCGAAGCCCGCACCTCCGAAGCCCACCCCGACCCCCACGCCCACGCCCACGCCCACCCCGACCCCGACGCCCCCACCCCCGCCGCCCCCGGCCGTCTACCAGCTCAGCGAGCTGCGTTACGACGTGAGCGGCGACGGCACCGAGCCCGAGATCGCGCTCGGCGGGAGCAGCTGGGTGTGGCAGCGGTACGGCCTCGACATCGGGGGCACGCCGTACACGCACGGCGCGACCGTGCGCGGCGACTCCTCCGTGACCATCGACCTCAACCGGCGGTGCACCGCGTACGACGCGATGGCCGGCGTGGACGACATGACCCTCGGCCTCGGCAAGGTGAGCTTCGCCGTCTACGGGGACGGGGTCCCGCTGTGGCACTCGGGGACGGTCAGGGGCCACGAGCGTGCCGTCCCCGTCCATGTGGACCTCACCGGGCGCAGGACCGTCCGGCTCGTGGTGCGCCCGCACAGCGGCGCCTTCGACCGGACGGCGCTGGCGGACTGGGCGGAGTCCCGGTTCACCTGCCAGTAGCCCGGCGCAGCTCGCGCAGGACGTCGGCCGCGTCGTACGCCGCGCCCCGGGCCTGTTCGGCGGCGTACCGGT
This sequence comes from Streptomyces sp. WP-1, assembly GCF_030450125.1. Lineage (NCBI taxonomy): Bacteria > Bacillati > Actinomycetota > Actinomycetes > Kitasatosporales > Streptomycetaceae > Streptomyces > Streptomyces sp. WP-1. Next base: position 4,273,800 of record NZ_CP123923.1, on the reverse strand, counting down.
CGGCGGGCAGGGCCGCGCGGGCGCCGGCCCGGATCCGGGCGGCCTCGGTGCGCTCGGGTTCGCTGCGCGGGCAGCCGGCGCGCCAGTGGTCGGCCGCCGCGTACAGCCGCAGGGCGCCCGGCAGGTCACCGAGCCGGGCGAGCAGCCCCGCCCCGACGTCCACCATGCCGCCGGTCACCGTCTCGGCGCAGCCCACGGAGACGGCCTGTTCCAGGGCTCCGGCCAGGATCGGCAGACCCTGCGCGGGGCCCGACTCGGCGGCGACCAGCAGCGCCTCCGCGGCCCGCAGCCAGGCCACGAACTGCGGCGGGGCCGTCTCGGGTCCCGCCGCCTCGCGGATCGCCTCGAAGTGCGTCCGGGCCTCGGCGGTCCGGCCGTCGTACAGGGCGATCCAGGCCCGCATCAGCAGCACGAAGGCGCGGGACTCGGGGACCGCGTACCGGTCCGCCGCCGTGCTCGCCTCGTCCAGGGCGGTGAGCGCGGTGTCCCGGTCGCCGAAGCGGAAGGCGATGTCGGCGAGGCGGGCCAGCAGGAACGGCGACTCCGCGTACGCGCCCACCTCGTAGGCGAGCCGCAGCGCCTCCTCGTACTCGTCGCGCGCCTCGGCGAACCGGCCGCGCGCCATGTGCGCCTCGCCGGCCGCGCCGCACACCTGCGCCCGCATCCAGCGGTCCCCGACCCGGCGGGCGAGCACCCGCAGTTCGGCCAGGTCCTCGTCCACCCCGCGCAGATTGCCGGGGGAGTCGACCCGCACATGGGCGCGGAACATCAGCGCGGCGCCCAGCTCCCAGTCCCCGCCGTGGGCACGGCAGTTGTCGACCACGGGGGCCAGGTCGCGGACGGTGTCGCCGACGCCGCCCAGGTAGTAGCCGGTCATCGGCCAGACGACGCCCGGGAGGCGGGCGGACACCGGGCCGCCCGGTTCGTACGCGGCCCGGACGAGGGCGAGGTAGCGCGGGGCCCGGTCGTCGTCGGCCAGCCGGTCCATGGGGCCGTCCGCCGTCAGGAACAGCTCGAACAGCCTGAGGTCCATGCGGAGTTCGCGCAGCGGGTGGGCGGCATCGGCGCCGGGGTCGGCGAGCAGGGCGGCCACGTGGTCGGCGGACTCCGTCCGGGCCATGAGGTCCGCCGGGTCGTCCGCCGCGCCGGCGTCGAGGGCGGCGCCGAGGCGGAGGACCTGGCGCACCCTGCCCACCCCTTCCTGGCGGTAGTTGCGCAGCCACCAGAACCAGCACATGGCCCGCACGAGCGCGCCCGCCTCGGCCTCCTCCCCCGCGCGCACCGCGCGGTCGAGGGCGGCGCGGATGTTGTCCAGGTCGCTCTCCAGTCGGGAGATCCACCGGAGCTGGTCCGCCGAGCGCAGCAGCGGGTCGGCCTCCTCGACCAGGGCGCGCGCCCAGGCGCGGTGGCGGCGCTCGGCGGCGGCGCGCTGCCCGGGGGTCTCGGCGGCGCGCTCGGCGGCGTACTCGTGGATGGTCTCCAGCAGGCGGTAGCGCATGCCGCCCGCGCAGCCGGGGGCGGCGACCACCAGGGACTTGTCGACCAGTGCCCCGATCAGGTCCGCCACCGGCCCGGTGCACACGGCCTCGGCCGCGCCGAGGTCCCAGCCGCCGGCGAAGACGGAGACCTCGCGCAGCACGGTGCGCTCCCGCTCGTCCAGCAGGTCCCAGGACCAGTCGACGACCGCGCGCAGGGTCTGCTGGCGGGGCAGCACCGTGCGGCTGCCGGAGGTGAGCAGGCGGAAGCGGTCGTCGAGGCGGCCGGCGATCTGCCGGGGGCTCAGCAACCGCAGCCGGGCGGCGGCCAGTTCGATGGCGAGCGGCAGTCCGTCCAGGCGGCGGCAGATCTCCGCGACGGCGGCGGTGTCGGCGAGCACCGCGTCGGCGTCGGGCCGTACGGCCCTGGCGCGTTCGGCGAAGAGACGGTGCGCCTGCTCCGGGACGAGGGGTTCGACGGGGCGCACGGACTCGCCGGGCACGCCGAGGGGTTCGCGGCTGGTCGCGAGGACGGTGAGGTGCGGGCAGTGGGTGAGCAGGGTCTCGGCGAGGGCGGCGGCGGCGTCGATGACGTGCTCGCAGTTGTCGAGGACGACGAGTTCGGCGCGCGGGGCGCAGTACTCGATCAACAGGGCCGTCGGGTCGGTCTGTTGGGGGGCCAGCTCGGAATTCAGAAGCACGGTCTCGCGCAGGCCGAGGGCGCTGACCACGGCGCCGGGCACCGCGTCCGGCTGGTCCAGCGGGGCCAGTTCGACGAGCCAGGCCGGGGCGAGGGCGGCGGCGGCCTCCTCGGCGAGCCGGGTCTTCCCGGAGCCGCCGGGGCCGGTGAGGGTGACGAGCCGGGAGCGCCGCACGTCGGCGCGTACGGCTTCGAGTTCGCCCTCTCTGCCGACGAAGGAGGTGAGCCGGGGGCGGAGGTTGCCCCGGCGGACCGGGGGCGGCGGGGCGGGGCGGTGCTCCTGTGCCAGCAACTCGGCGTGCAGGGCGCGCAGTTCGGGGCCCGGGTCGGTGCCGAGGGTGTCGGCGAGGGCGCGGCGGGCGGACTCGTAGGCCGCGAGGGCGTCGGCGGGGCGGCCGGTGTCGGCGAGGGCGCGGATGAGGAGGGCGTGCAGCGGTTCGTCGTACGGGTGGGCCGCGGTCAGCTCCCGCAGCTCCGGTACGACGTCCCGGGCGCGGCCCAGGGCGAGCGCGGCGGCGGCACGGGCGCGGGTCGCCTCCAGGCGCAGGGCCTCGGGGCGGGTGGCGGCGGTGCGGTCGGGGAGGTCGGCGAGGGCGGGGCCGTACCAGAGGCCGAGGGCGGCGGTCAGGGCGCGGTGGGCGGTGGCGTGGTCGCCGTCGGCGAGGGCCTTGGTGCCGGTGCGGGTGAGCCGTTCGAAGACGTACAGGTCGATGTCGTCCTCGGCGGCTTCGAGGCGGTACCCGCCGGGGGTGGAGGTGACGGTGTCCTTGCCGAGGACGCGGCGGAGGCGGCCGACGAGCGCCTGGAGGGCGGCGGGGGCGTCCTGGGGCGGGGCGTCGGTCCAGATCTCCTGGACGAGGGTGTCGGGGGTGGTGGTGCGGCCGGGTCGCAGGGCGAGGGCGGCGAGGAGGGTGCGGAGGCGGGGGGCGGTGAGGGCGTGGAGGGTGCCGTGGGCGTCCGCCGCCTGGGTGATGCCGAGAATTTTGTACCGCACCGGCTCATTGTCACCGGTGGCCGGGGTTCCGCACGAAGGGTTTCCGGGCCGGGGGCGGGTTTCGCTCGCCCGCGCCGGCGGGGTGCCGCTGCGCCCACCCGTGCCGCCCCAGCGGCACGACTGCCCGCAGCTGGGAGGCGCACCTTGCGGGCAGCGGCGCTGCAACTCCCCGGGGGCGCGGGGAACTCCGCGATCAGCCACCCACCGGGCCGCACACGAGACGCAACCGGCGTCCCCCGGCTCACGCGCCGGAGGCCAGCGCGTCCCTGCGCCGCTGGATCCCCGCCGGCACCGCCCGCGACCGCGCCGGCGTCCCCGTCCAGCACGTCCCCCGGCGGGACAGCAGCCGGTGCAGCCACAGCTCCAGCGAGACGAGATCGGCCAGCCCCTCCACCGCCGAACCGCCGGAGGCCACCGCGCGCAGGGCCGTGCGGATCACACCCCCGTCCACCAGCCCCGCGTCCGCGAGCAGCGGGCGGGAGAAGAGGTCCAGCAGCGGGTCGGCGGACAGCCGCAGGCCCGCCCGCGCGGCGGCGGCCGAGGACGCGTGCGAGGGGGTGCCCCAGCCGGGCGGCAGGTCGGTGATGCCGGTGCTCTCCAGGACCGTGCGCAGGATCTCGGCCCGTGCGCCGGGCCGCACCCGCAGCGCCTCCGGCAGCTCACGGCACGCGCGGACCACCTGGTTGTCGAGGAAGGGCGCGTGCAGCCGCTGCGAACGGACCTCCGCGGACTGCTCCAGCACCCGCAGATCCGCGGCGTACCGGGCGAGCGCCGCCCGCGCCCGGTGCTCGCCGGGCCGCAGGGCACCCGTACCCGACCGATCCGCCTCCACCCCGAGCAGAACCGATACTTCAGCCAGTGCCTCCCCCGTGAGCCACCGGGCGGCCGGACCCGGAGCCGCCCACGTCAGCGCGGCGAGCGACGCCCCGACCGCCCCCTTCGGCTCCTCGAAGCGCCGCCGCATCAGCCGCTCGGCCAGCTCCTCCAGGCCCGCCCGGTAGGGCGTGCGCGCGAGCCGCCGGGCCGCGCCGTACACCCGTGTCGTGACGAGGACCGAGCCGTCCGCCCGGGCGAGGGCGGCGACCGGCCGGACCAGATGGCGGCGTCTGCGGTCCATCAGCAGGTCGGCGAGCCGGGCGGGGTGCGCGTCCAGGACCTGGCGCGCGCCGTGCCCGGTGAAGTGGTCGGCGCTGCCCGCGGCCAGCCGCGCCCGGTGGCGGGCCGCCGTGACCAGCGAGGGTCCGGGCTCGTCGGTGAGGGGCCCGTCGAGGTCGGCGTAGGGCAGGGCCTCCGCGCCGCCGGTCACCACCACGTGGTGCAGCCGGGGGTCGGCCGCGAGCGCCCCCGCCCGCTGCACCTCGGCCTCGCGGCCGCCGACGGCGAGGTCGTTGAAGGTGACGGCCAGGAGGCGCTCGCCGGGGCCGTGGCCCAGGAGGGTGCCGGGCCGGCCGGGCAGCCCGGCGGCGAGCAGCGCGAGGGTGGCGGAGGCCGGGCCGCCGGACAGGTCGGCGCCGATCCCCGGCACCGGCATCCCGCGCCGGGCGCGCCGCTCGGCGGGCCCCATCCCGGGCACCGGCCCGGGGTCGAGGTCGGGCACGTGCCGCGGCGCCGCGAGCCGGGTGCGCACCGCCTCCACCAGGGCGTCCCGTACGGCGTCCACCGCGCGGTCGGGATCGGCGGGGGGCGCGGACACGGCGAGCGAGGAGACCGGGGCGTACCCGGCGATCTCCCGCGCCCCCGCGCGCAGCACCAGCGCGTGCCCCGGCGGAATGCGCCGTACCCCTTCGTAGGGGGTGGTGTCGCGCAGCGCGGCCGGGACGTCCGGGGCGGCGAGCAGGGCGGCCAGATGGCCGAAGTCGAGGTTGGCCTCGATGAGGTCGGCGAGCGGCAGCGCGGCGGTGGCGTACGCCGTGCCGCCCGCCCACGGGGTGTGGAAGACCGGGCGGGCGCCGGCGAGATCGCCGCAGACGGTGACGCGGCGGCCGACCTGGACGACGGCGGTGTAGCTGCCGGGCCAGTTCGTCAGATGGCGCAGCGCGCCCCCGCGCGCGGTGAACAGGCCGCGCCGCAGGTCCTCGTCGGAGGCGCCGCAGATGCCGAGGACGGCGATCCGGTTCTGCTCGTCGGCCCTGACGACGCGCACCTCGTCCGGGCGCCAGTCGCCGACCGCCCACAGCGGGTCGGGGTCGCCCCACAGGAGCTGGGAGCCGACCGGGTGCAGGGTCTCGCCGTCGTGGCCCGGCGAGCCGGCGGAGCCGGGCCCGGCCGCGCCCGCGGCGGCGCTGCTCCACCCCACCAACCACCGCATCGTGCCTCCACAGCCTGTGGACGATCGGTGCACCGATCGAATCGGTCCCCATGCTGCCACGAAGGACGCCTGGGAGAGGTGTGGTGACACCGCACGAAACGGCGGGAGGAAGAAGGGGGTTCGCGGCCGTGCGGCCACCGTGATCCAGGGTCCGGGCGGATGTCACCAGACAGGGCGCGACGCGAATGCGCCCCCGGCGCGCTCCCCCAAAACGCCTTTCACGCCCCTGAGTTGCAGGGCCGGGGCAGAAAACTCCCGTCCGCCTGCGGGACGATTTTCAGCCAAATACCGAACCAGGCAGAGGAGATGAGCACGCTCCGTAGGGGATCGCGGTGCTCGCGGCGCCCCGGACGCACGCACGGTCCGGGAGACGGCAGCCGCCTCCCGGACCGGTCCGCCGCCCGCGGGGATGAAGGCGGCGGTGTCCCCCAGCCCACTGGATCCAGTACAGCGGGCCGACCCACGCAAGACCAGGAAACCGCCGACGAGTTGGCCGGAGAAGAGCGCACGGCCGGGCGCACGGCCACACGCGCGGGGGCACGCGACGACCGGTCCGTGCACGGTGCGTACTGGTCCGCACTCCCGTACGGACCACAATCCCGCCATCCGGAACAATGCCCCTTAACGCTTGGGATGCGGCGAACTACGCTGGGTTTACGAATGCCGCGCGGTTATGCCCGCGCGGCGGCCGTCTGTGTCGAGGGGTGGCGCATGTCCAGGGAGCAACGCGGGCCGAACGAAAAACTCGGCACCGTTCTCGCCCTCGCGGGAATCAGCAACGCAGGACTCGCGCGTCGCGTCAACGACCTTGGCGCCCAACGCGGGTTGACACTTCGCTACGACAAGACGTCCGTGGCGCGCTGGGTGTCGAAGGGCATGGTGCCGCAGGGCGCCGCGCCCCACCTCATCGCGGCCGCCATCGGACAGAAACTCGGCCGCCCGGTGCCGCTCCACGAGATCGGCCTGGCGGACGCGGACCCCGCGCCCGAGGTCGGCCTCGCCTTCCCGAGGGACGTGGCGCAGGCGGTGCGCTCGGCGACCGAGCTGTACCGCCTCGACCTCGCCGGGCGCCGGGCCGGCGCGGGCGGGATCTGGCAGTCGCTGGCCGGATCCTTCGCGGTGAGCGCCTACGCGACGCCCGCCTCGCGCTGGCTGATAACCCCCGCCGACAGCTCGGTCGCGCGGGAGGACGGCTCCGCCGAGGGCACCGGCGCACCGGTCAGGGTCGGCCACAGCGACGTCCGCAAGCTGCGGGAGGCCGCCGAGGACGCCCGGCGCTGGGACTCCAAGTACGGGGGCGGCGACTGGCGTTCGTCGATGGTGCCGGAGTGCCTGCGCGTCGAGGCGGCGCCGCTGCTGCTCGGCGGGTACTCCGACGAGGTCGGCCGCGCGCTGTTCGGCGCCTCCGCCGAACTGACCCGGCTCGCCGGGTGGATGGCCTTCGACACCGGCCAGCAGGAGGCGGCGCAGCGGTACTACATCCAGGCGCTGCGGCTCGCCCGCGCGGCCGCCGACGTGCCGCTCGGCGGGTACGTCCTGGCCTCCATGTCGCTCCAGGCGACGTACCGGGGCTTCGGGGACGAGGGGGTCGACCTCGCGCAGGCCGCGCTCGAACGCAACCGGGGGCTGGCCACGGCCCGCACCATGAGCTTCTTCCGGCTGGTCGAGGCGCGCGCCCACGCGCGCGCCGGGGACGCCCAGGCGGCGGGCGCGGCACTGAAGGCGGCGGAGAGCTGGCTGGAGCGCTCCCGCGAGGGGGACAACGATCCCTCGTGGCTCGGCTTCTACGGCTACGACCGCTTCGCGGCGGACGCGGCCGAGTGCTACCGGGACCTGAAGCTGCCGCGCCAGGTGCGCCGGTTCACCGAGCAGGCGCTGTCGAAGCCGACGGAGGAGTTCGTGCGCTCGCACGGGCTGCGCCTGGTCGTCTCCGCGGTGGCCGAGCTGGAGTCCGGGAACCTCGACGCGGCCTGCGAGCAGGGGGTGCGGGCGGTCGAGGTGGCCGGCCGGATCTCCTCGGCGCGGACCACGGAGTACGTACGGGACCTGCTGCACCGGCTGGAGGCGTACGGCGACGAGCCACGGGTGGTCGAGCTGCGGGAGCGGGCCCGGCCCCTGCTGGTGACCCCCGCGTAGCGCCGCGCCCCGGCACCGGTGCGGTACTGATCACCCCGGCGTTTGAAGGCACTGTCAGTGGCGCAGTGCACTATCGACGTGGGAGGTGGTGCAGGTGCCGGTCGGGGCGTACGACTGCGATGTGCTCGTGGTCGGAGGGGGGATCGTCGGGCTGTCGACGGCGTACGCGGTCGGCAGGGCGGCGCCGGGGACACGGGTGACCGTGCTGGAGAAGGAGCCGGGCCCCGCGCGCCACCAGACGGGGCGCAACAGCGGGGTGATCCACAGCGGGATCTACTACCGGCCGGGCTCCCTCAAGGCGCGGTACGCGGTGCGCGGCGCGGCCGAGATGGTGAAGTTCTGCGCCGAGTACGGCATCGAGCACGCCGTCACCGGCAAGCTGATCGTCGCCACCGAGCGCGCCGAGCTGCCCCGGCTGCACGCCCTGGTGCAGCGCGGCCGGGAGCACGGAATCCCGGTGCGCGAGCTGGGCGCCGCCCAGATCGCCGAGTACGAACCCGAGGTGCGCGGACTGGCCGCGATACACGTCGGCAGCACCGGCGTGTGCGACTACGTGGGCGTGGCCCGGCAGCTCGCCCTCGCCTCCGGCGCCGACATCCGCTACGGCGCGCGGGTCGTCCGGGTGGACCGGCGCCCGGAGCGTGGCGTGGCCGTGCGCACCGCGGCCGGTGACGTGGTGCGCGGACGGGTCCTGGTGAACTGCGCCGGGCTGTACTGCGACGAACTGGCCCGGCTGACCGGCGACGAGCCCGGCGTGCGGATCGTGCCCTTCCGCGGGGAGTACTACGAGCTGGCCCGGCCCGAACTGGTGCGCGGACTGGTCTACCCGGTGCCGGACCCCGCGTTCCCGTTCCTCGGCGTGCATCTGACCCGGGGCGTCGACGGCGGCGTCCACATCGGCCCCAACGCGGTCCCGGCGCTGGCCCGGGAGGGGTACGGCTGGAAGGTCGTACGACCCCGGGAGCTGGCCGGCACCCTGGCCTGGCCCGGATCGTGGGCGATAGCCCGGCGGCACTGGCGCTACGGCGCGGGTGAGCTGCACCGCTCACTGTCGAAGGACGCGTTCCTCCAGGCGGTGCGCAGACTGCTGCCCGCGGCCGGGGCCGGGGACCTGGTGCCGGCGACGGCCGGGGTGCGGGCGCAGGCGGTGCTGCGGGACGGATCCCTGGTGGACGACTTCCTGATCGAGGAGGGCCCCCGCGCGGTGCATGTGCTGAACGCCCCGTCCCCGGCGGCCACCGCCTCCCTGCCGATCGGCCGGGAGGTCGCGCGCCGGGCCCTGGAGATGCTGGCGGCGACCGGCGGCGCGGGCGGGTCCGCGCCGCGCCCGTAGACTCGTTCGTACTGTGTCTGATGCGCTGAACACCCCCGACGTCCTGTCCGAGCCGGCCCCGGACGCCCCCGGTGCCGCCCCCCGGCCCGCCCGGGCCAAGGGCGAGCCGCGCTTCCCGGACGGCCCCCGGGCCGATCCCGCCGGCTCGCACTTCGAGCGGCGGATCCGCAGCTTCCAGCCGCGCCGCAGCCGGGTGACGACCGGGCAGGCCGACGCGCTCCAGCGGCTGTGGCCCGCCTGGGGCCTGGACATCGACGGACAGCGGGTGCTCGACCTCGCCGATCTGTTCGGCAACGAGCGTCCGGTGGTCCTGGAGATCGGCTTCGGCATGGGCGAGGCCACCGCGCGGATGGCCGCCGCCGACCCCGGCACCAATGTGCTCGCGGTCGATGTGCACACCCCCGGCCAGGGCAATCTGCTGAACCTGGCCGAACAGAACGCGCTGGACAACGTCCGGGTGGGCAACGGGGACGCGATCATCCTGCTGCGCGAGATGCTCCGCCCGGACGCGCTCGCCGGGCTGCGGGTCTACTTCCCGGACCCCTGGCCCAAGAAGCGCCACCACAAGCGGCGGCTGATCCAGCCCGAGTTCCTCGACCTCGCCGCGACCCGGCTGCGGCCCGGCGCGCTGGTGCACTGCGCGACCGACTGGGAGCCGTACGCCGAGCAGATGCTGGAGGTGCTCTCCGCCCATCCCGCCTTCGAGAACACCCAGGCCGACGGCGGTTTCGCGCCCCGGCCCGGGTTCCGGCCACTGACCCGTTTCGAGGGGCAGGGGCTGGACAAGGGCCATGTCGTGAACGATCTTCTCTTCCGTCGCAAGTGAACGCCGCAGGTGCGCGCTGCGGGTGAACACCGCGGGTAAACGCCGCAGCTAAACCGCTCAGCCCCGCGTCCCGCCACCGTTAGGGTCGATGCCGTGGCCACCAGTTCCGTGTACCCGACGTATCCCCCGCACCCCGGTGACGAGGCGCTGCGCCACCCGCACTGGTGGCAGCTGCGCTGGGTGCGGTACGGCGCGCTGATCACGCTGCTGGCGATGTCCGCTCTCGTCATCCTGGCGCTGGTGCGCAGGGAGACCGGCACCGAGGGATTCCTGGTGGGGCTCGGCCTCGCGGTGCTGCCGGTGCCCTGGCTGATCACCGCGTTCCGCTGGCTGGACCGGGTGGCGCCCTTCGCCTGGCGGAACCTGGTGTTCGCGTTCTGCTGGGGGGCGTTCGCGGCGGCGCTCATAGCCATCGTCGCCAACAGCTTCGCGACCAAGTGGATAGCCACCTCCACCGCGGACCCGGCGGGCGCCAACACCCTCGGCGCCACCGTGATAGCGCCGATCGTCGAGGAGTCCGCCAAGGCCGCGGCCGTCCTGCTGGTCTTCCTCTTCCGCAGACGCGAGTTCACCGGGGTCGTGGACGGGATGGTGATAGCCGGGATCACCGCCACCGGCTTCGCGTTCACCGAGAACATCCTCTATCTCGGCACGGCCTTCGGCACCGACCAGGTCACCGGCGGCCACGGCATCGTCTCCGTCACCGCCGCCACCTTCTTCGTGCGCATCGTGATGTCCCCGTTCGCGCACCCCCTGTTCACCACCTGCACCGGCATCGGCTTCGGCCTCGCCGCGGTGTACGGCTCCCGCGGGCGCGCGCGGCGGCTGCTGATCCCGCTCGGCGGACTGCTCCTCGCGATGTGCATGCACGCCCTGTGGAACGGCTCCGCGAGCTTCGGGCAGTACGGCTTCCTCGCCGTCTACGGCACCTTCATGCTGCCCGTGTTCGGGCTGCTGACCTGGCTCGGGATCTGGACCCGGCAGCGGGAGCTGCGCACGGTGCGCGAGGAGCTGCCCACGTACGTGCTGGCCGGCTGGCTTGGCCCGGCCGAGCCCTTCGCGCTCGGCTCGATGCGGGCCCGCCGCATGGCCCGCGACTACGCCCGCCACCACGCGGGCCGCCCCATGGCACGGGCGGTCGCGCAGTACGAGACGTACGCCACCGCCCTCGCGCAGCTGCGCGCGCGGGGCCGCCGCGGCCGGGCGGGCGCGGACTTCGCCGCCCGGGAGCGGGAGCTGCTCCAGGAGCTGTGGCAGCGCCGGGAGGCCGCCCGCCCCGCCCTGGAGTACGCGGCCCGCAGAGCGGCCCCCGCGCCCGTCCCGGCGGGGTGGGCACCCGCGCCGTACGGGCACGCGTATGTGCGGGGGCCGGGGCACGGGCCCGGGTACGGGTATCCGCAGGGCCCCGGACACGGCTACGCGCAGGGCCCGGGGCCCGGCTACGGCTACCCGGGTGCGCCGTACCCGTCGTACAACCCGTACCGGATGTGACCCCTCCGGATACGCACCCCCCCCCGGATCGGGTCCCTCCCGGATGTGTCCTACGCCGAAGCGTCCGTCAGCTTCTTCAGCTCGGCGTCCGTCAGCTTCAGGTCGCCGACGGCCAGCAGCGGCGGGAGCTGCTCCAGGGCGCGGGCCGAGGCGATGGGGGCGGTGACGGTCGGCTGGGCGGCCAGCCAGGCGAGGGCGACGGTGGCGTGCGGGGCGTCGTGCGCGGCGGCGATCTCGTCGAGGGCGGCGAGGACCTTCTGGCCGCGCTCGGTCTCCGCGTACTTCGCGGCCCCGCCGGCACGGGCGCTGTCCACCGTCGCGCCGGGCCGGTACTTGCCGGTCAGGAAGCCCGAGGCGAGCGCGAAGTACGGCACCGTGGACAGGCCCTCGCGGGCGACGAGGTCCTGGAGCGGGCCCTCGTAGGTGTCCCGGGAGACCAGGTTGTAGTGCGGCTGGAGCGCCACATAGCGGGCCAGGTTCTCGCGGGTGGAGAAGTCCAGGGACTCCCGCAGCCGCTCGGCGCTGATGTTGGACGCGGCGATCTGCCGGACCTTGCCTGCCTTCACCAGCTCGTCCAGCGCGCCGATGATCTCCTCGACCGGCACCTCGGGCTGGTCGAAGTGGGTGTAGTAGAGGTCGATGTGGTCCGTGCCCAGACGGGTCAGGGAGGCGTCGGCGGCGGCTTTGATGTTGGCCGCGGACAGGCCCTTGTACTGCGGGTGCTGGCTGACCTTGGTGGCGATGACGACGTCGGAGCGGTTGCCGCGGGCCTTGACCCACTTGCCGATGACGGTCTCGGACTCGCCGCCCTGGTGGCCCTCGACCCAGGCGCTGTAGGAGTCGGCGGTGTCGATGAAGTTGCCGCCCGCGGCCGTGTACGCGTCCAGGACGGCGAAGGAGGTCTGCTCGTCGGCGGTCCAGCCGAAGACGTTGCCGCCCAGGCAGAGCGGGAAGACCTCGAGGTCGGAAGTGCCCAGTGTGCGCAGAGAAGTCATGCTTCACATCAACACCGGCGGCGGATGATCGCATTCCGCCGCCGGTGGGGAGATCCGCGCGGATTCCGTCAGGGGTTGAGGCCCTTGTCGCGCAGCCAGGGCGCGGGGTCGACGGCGGTGGCCTGCCCGTTCGGGTGGACCTCCAGGTGCAGGTGCGGCCCGGTGACATTGCCGGTGGCGCCGACGCGGCCGATGACCTCGCCGGTGGTGACCTTCTGGCCGGCCGAGACATTGATCGAGGACTGGTGGCAGAACCACAGCTCGGTGCCGTCGTCCAGGGTGAGGACGGTGCGGTAGCCGTAGGCGCCGGCCCAGCCGGCCTGGGTGACGGTGCCGCCGTGCACGGCCTTGATCAGGGTGCCGGTGGGGGCGGCGAAGTCGAGACCGGTGTGGTAGCCGGAGGACCACATGGCGCCGGGCTGCCCGAAGGTGCCGGTGATCGTGTACGAGACGACGGGCAGCGTGTACTGCTTGGCCAGCTCGGCCAGCCGCTTGGCCTCGGCCGCCTTCTTGGCCGCGGCCTCCGCCTTCTCCTTGGCGGCGGCGGCCTTGTCGGCGGCCTCCTTCTCCGCCTTGGCGGCCGCGGCGTCGCTCTGCTGCTGGGCGGCGGCGACCATCGCGGCGGTGGCCCTGCTGTCGGCCTGGCCCTGCTGCTGCTCGGCCTGGGCCATGATCCGGTTGCGCAGGGCCTCGCCGGCGCCGCTGTCCTTGGCGCCCTCGGTGGTCCGCCCGAGGTCGGTGAGCGCGGTGGCGGTCTCGGTCCTGGACGCGTCGGTGGAGTCGTCACCGAAGAAGTGTTCGACGGTGGACAGGTGCGGCACCGAGACGTTCGGCATGTCCGGCATCGAGATGGAGACCGGCGGCTTGCCGGTGTCGGCGCCGGCGATGCCGCCCGCGCCGACGGCGGCGATCACACCGACGCCGAGGACGGTGGAGCTGCGGGCGAAGCCGCCGCGCTGCTTGGCGACGCGGTGTCGGCCGCGGACCGGGGCGACGGTCTCCTCGGTGGGGTTCCACTCCTCCCAGGGTCCGTCGTCGTCGAGAGCGGGGCCGGGGCCGGGGCCGAACGACTCGGGTTCGCGCTGAGCGGGCACGAACGGGGTTTCTGGGGCAGGCCGGTTGGACGCCACGGGGGCGCGCTCCTTTCCTTCCTCCGCCTACCGGGTTAGCTGACGGGTTCGGAGCAGGAAGGTCTCCTACGCGCGTATACCGCTCGTGGACTCGTGTGAGTCCGCGGCGGTGTCCGCGTGATTCACCCCAAGGTGGTGGTTCCCCGGTTCCCTTGCGGGATTCGGCGCGTGCGCACGGAGCCGTCGCGGGTGACGGCTGGGACGACCGCGCTGCGTTATCGAACGTTAATAGACCCGGGGGGAACTTTCCAAGCCGTTCGGCTTGATCATTAAACCTGTGCGCAGGGCGGTCGGACAGTCACTACGGGCAACCCCCGTCTCCGGGGTCCGGAAAACACTCAGGGCCGGAATCCATGAACTGGATTCCGGCCCTGAGATATCAGTAGCGGGGACAGGATTTGAACCTGCGACCTCTGGGTTATGAGCCCAGCGAGCTACCGAGCTGCTCCACCCCGCGGCGATGTCTCTACTGTACGCCATCACCAGGGTGGAAAGCACATCGGTTACGACGGGGCCCCGGGTCCGCCCGCCAGATGCCGGTTCGGGGCCTTGGCCAGGGGCTCGTACTCGGGCAGGACGACGACGTCGGCGCCCGCCCCGGTCAGCACCCCCGTGCCGTCGGCCGCCACCACGAACGTGTCCGGCTCGCGCCAGGCGGTCACCACCCGGCGCACCCCCGCCCGCAGGATCAGCTCGGCGCAGGGCGCGGGGCGGGAGGCACGGCGGGCGCAGGGCTCCAGGCTGCTGTAGACGGTGGCGCCGGGCAGCCGGGGGTCGGCGGGGTCGGTCCTGGCGAGCGCCGCCTCCTCCGCGTGCACCACCGGATCCGTGCCCTCCCGGGAGTGGCCGCGGGCCAGCTCGGTGCCGTCGGCGGCGACCACGACCGCGCCGACGCTGAAGGCCGTGTCCGAGGGCGGGCACAGCGCGGCCAGCTCGCAGGCGGTGCGCAGCCAGTGCCGGTCGGCGGCGGTGGGCACCGGGCCGGTGCCGGGCGCGGTGGGCTCGTAGCGCGCCAGGACGACGTCCTCGATCCGGCGGGACTCGACGAGCCGCAGCCGGCCCTCCTGGTAGCGGCCGGGCCCGAACAGCCGCGGGGCGGCCGGATCGCCCACGATCAGCGGGGCGAGGACCAGGTGCAGCTCGTCGGCGAGGCCCTGCTGGAGGAGCTGGGTGTGCACGGTCGCGCCGCCCTCCACCATCAGCCGGCCGATCCCGCGCTCGGCGCGCAGATGCCCGAGCAGGGCCCGCCAGTCCAGCTCCGGGCCGAGCGCGACGACCTCGGCGGCGCCGCCGAGCAGCCGGGCGGCCCGCGCGGCGCCCCGGTCGGTCGTGTAGACGAGCTTGTCGCCGCCGGTGTGCCAGAAGCGGGCCCCGGGGTCGAGGTCGCCGCTGCCCGTGACGGTGACCTTCAGCGGGTACTCCGGCCTGCCCCGCGCGAGCCGCGCCGCGCGCCGCTCGGCCGAGCGGACCAGCAGGCGCGGGTTGTCGGCCCGCAGGGTGCCGGCACCGATCAGCAGGGCGTCGGCCGAGGCCCGCACCGCGTCGACCCGGTCGAAGTCGGCCGGTCCGGACAGCAGCAGCCGCTCCGGGCCGGTGTCGTCCAGGCAGCCGTCGAGGGAGACGGCGGCGGACAGCAGCACGTACGGGTACGGCGCGGACTCGGGGAGGGCTCGCTCGGTGCTCATCTCGCTCATGGTGCTCATCGGCTCCAGTGTGCGGCTCCGGGTCAGCCGGTCTGCTCCTGGGGACGGCGGGCGTCGCCCAGGTCGTGCCCGGTGAGGGACAGGACGACGATCAGCACGCCGCCGCCGGTGATCGCCCAGTCGGCGAGGTCCATGACGCTGAAGTCGCGCACCGAGACGAAGCCGACCACCGCGCCGCGCAGGCCGCCCGGCGAGCGGAAGAGCCGGCCGGTCGGATTGCCGACCGCGCCGCCCGGCAGCAGGCCGAGGGCGACCGCCCAGGGCGTGCTGGCCAGCCGGCGCGACACCCGCACGATGACGGCGGCCACGGCGATCGCGACCAGGGTGACCACGATGGTCGTCGCGCTGCCCATGCCGAAGGCCGCGTCGGGATTGCGCCGGGGTTGCGCCGCACCCGCAGCTCCAGCCAGGACCCGAGCACCGGCACGGGGGCCCGGCCCTCCAGGCCCGCGACCACCGCGGGCCTGCTCCCCGGATCGACGGCGTAGGCGACGGCGGCCACCAGCCACAGCGTCCGCACCCGCCGCCGCGTCGCGCTCCCGTTCGACTCGCTCGGCGCCGCCCTCGTACTCCTCCCCGATTCCCGCCCGGCGTACGGGCCGTCGGGCGGGACGTCACCGTGTTCCCGGAGTCGTTCCCGGGGCCCGGGAAAACGGCATTCGTATTTTCGCCCGTTGCTGTCATAGGACCGCCGAACCCCGCTTTCGAGCTACAGAAGCACCCGAATGCCCCACACCCTCAGCTCCCGAGAGGCTCGTTAGCTGACCGTGGCACGCACTGAGAGGCGCACAGCGCTGAATCTCCACTCGCCGGTCACATTCCGGCTGGAAAACAAGGAAAGCGAGGTGTTCACCGACGGCTGCTCGGATCTTCTTGACGATTTCTTGAAGAGAATCCGTCAGCTGGAGAGTGAGTACCTGCGGGCAATGGTGAGGCTCTAGGACTCAGCCGATGGACAGGATTCACGATGAAGACGTTTTGTGTGACTATGAGTTCAGCACGCTCGAGATGCAGTGGGACCCGGTCGAAGAGCTGGCCCAGATGCTGTCCGGCGCGTCCGCCGCGAATCCCGACCCGGCCCCGCCGCACGGCAGGTCCAGCCACCGGAAAAACCGCCGGCGCATCCGTACCGAGCCCGGATTGCTGCGTGACAATCAGCGCGGTGCGCCCGTCACGCTGCTGATCGCCACCATCTCGGTGTGCGCGTTGTGCATGCTGGGCTGGTCCTTCTCCTATTCCTACGCCCAACTCCGCGCCACCGCTTCCTCCGTACTGCCGATGCGCCTCGCGCAGTGGTGGCCGTTGACGGTGTACGGGCCCTGGCTCGTGGCGGCGCTGTCCATTCTGCGGGCGACGGTACAGAACAGAAGTGCCAGAAGATCGTGGGGAGTTCTGCTGGGCGCCTCCGTGATGGCGGTCGCCCTGTGCGTCTGCCATGCGGCGCATTCCCCGCTTTCCCTGATCATCTTCGGAATTCCGCCGATCACCGCCCTGGTGTGTTTCTGGGAGATCGTCGGCCAGGTCTCCTCCAAGGTGGCCCGACCCCGGCATGCCGCGCACAGCCGCCGCAATCCCAAGGCGCAGGGTCCGTACGACGTCAGGTGAGGGCGCCGGCCCGCCGGGAACACCGGCGGGCCCGGGCGCGGTCACCGGCGGGCGCGGTCACCGGCGGGCGCGGTCACCGGCGGGCCCGGTCGGCGGCGGCAGCGGTCGCCGCGGCCCCCGTCACAGCAGGACGACGCAGCCCCGCCGCTCCAGCTCCGCGGTCAGCGGGGACTCCCGGGGGCAGTCGTTCCAGCGCAGGTCCAGCTTCTCCAGTGCGGGCAGGTCCACGAGCCAGTCGGGCAGCCGGGTGAGCCGGTTGCCGCGCACGTCCAGCTGCCGCAGCAGGGGCAGGCCGGCCAGGCACGGCGGGAGTTCGGGCAGCGCGTTCTCGCGCAGGTCGAGGTGGCGCAGCTCCTTCAGCGCGCCCATGGACGCGGGCAGGTCCGCCAGTTCGTTGCCCCGCAGCCACAGCTCGCGAAGGCGGCCGAGGCCCCCGATGGAGTCGGGCAGCGCGGTCAACCGGTTGTACTGTGCCCGCAGTTCGACCAGCCCGGCCATCCGGCCGACGGTCTCGGGCAGGGCCCTGAGGGCGTTCTCCCCGACGTTCAGATACCGCAGCCGCGTCAGGTTCCCCAGTGCCTCGGGAAGCTCGCCCAGCGCGTTGTCGTGCAGATAGAGGAAGCCGTCGAGCCCGGTCAGCTCCCCGATCTCCGGGGGCACCGAGGCCAGCCGGTTGTGCCCGAGGTCCAGGGTCCGCAGATCCCGCAGCCGCCCGATGCCGTCCGGCAGCGCGGTGAGCCCGTTGTCGGCGAGGATGAGCACCTGGAGCCCGGACCGCTCCCAGACCGACTCGGGCACCCGCCCCAGCTGCCGCCGCCACAGGTTCAGCACCCGCGCGGAATCCGCCGTCACGCCTCCCCCGCCCCGGCCGCCGCCAGCAGGCGTACCACGTCCCCGACCCGTCGGCGGATCTCCGGGTCGGCGACCACCCCGTCCGCCCCCACATCACCGTGCCCCACCGGCACCCGCGCACAGGCCGCCTCCACGACGGCCGCGCCGGTGTACCCGAGCACGGTCCGCAAGGTGGCCTCCGCGCCCTGTCCCCGGCCCGGCGCCGCCACATTGACCCAGGCGACCGGCTTGTCGCAGATCTCGGTCCCGCCGACCGTCCAGTCCAGCAGGTTCTTGAACGCGCCCGGCAGTGTCCCGGCGTACTCCGGCGTGCAGATCAGCACCGCGTCCGCCGCGTCGATCGCCGCCCGCAACCCGGCCACGGCCGCCGGCAGCGGTTCCCGGTCGTCATCAGGATTGAAGTGCGGAAGCCGCCCCAGCCCCTCGTACACCAGGGCCTCCGCCCCCGCCTCGACCGCCACCGCCCGCGCCGTCCGCAACAGCGCCTCATTGGCGGAACCGGCCCGCAGGCTCCCGGACAGCAGCAGAATCATCACCGAACCCCCTGAAAACAGATGAAGCCCCCAGCTCGAACTACCTCTGAGCTGGGGGCGATTCCGTAGGCCCTGTGGGACTCGAACCCACAACCAATGGATTAAAAGTCCACTGCTCTGCCAATTGAGCTAAGGGCCCAGGCGATGTTGCCTGTCCGAGCATAGCCGCAGCAGGCCGGGTCTCCGATCGGGTAGGGGGGACCCGGCCGCGTCGGGGGGCCGGATGGCTAGTTCTTGACGGGGGTGGAGGCGGGGGCGAGGAACCAGTGGCGGGCGGAGACGAGCCACCAGGTGGCGGCGAAGCCCAGGACGACCAGGACGGCGACCGGGGCGTAGTTGAAGGTCTCCCAGGTGACGGGGGAGACCTGGGGGAGCATGAAGAGGATCGTGATCGCCAGCACCCACAGGACCGAGATCACCCCGACCACGCCCGACCAGCGGCCCAGGTGCCAGGGGCCCCGTTGGAACGCCGCGCCCTTGCGGACCCGCAGGAAGGTCGGGACGACGTAGGCGAGGTAGAGGCCGATCACCGCGATGGACGTCACCGCCGCGTACGCCGTCGAGTTGATCAGGTAGGGCAGGCCGAGGGCCAGCGCGGCGAGCGCGGCCAGCCAGACCGCCGCCACGGGGGTGCGGGTGCGCGGGCTCACCGTGTGCCAGAGCCGGGAGAAGGGCAGCGCGCCGTCGCGCGAGAAGGCGTAGATCATGCGGCTGTTGGCGGTCACGGAGGCCATGCCGCAGAAGAGCTGGGCGCCGATCACCACCAGGAGCAGCAGCTTGCCGGAGGTGGCGCCGAGCGCGTCCAGGAGGATCTGGGCCGGCGGCGCGCCGGTCGGGGACGCCAGCTCCTTGTCGTACGACTGGATCGCGTAGGTGAAGCCGAGCAGCAGCACGAATCCCGCGATCCAGGACGTCCAGATGGAACGCACGATGCCCTTCGGGCCCGCCGTGGCCGCGTCGTGCGTCTCCTCGGTCATATGGGCGGAGGCGTCGTAGCCCGTGAAGGTGTACTGGGCCATCAGGAGGCCGAGCAGCACGACGTAGACGCCGCTGCCCCAGCCCGTCCGGTCGACGAAGTGGGTGAGGACGAAGGACGTCGAGCGGTGGTGGTCGGGTACGACGGCCAGCGCGCCGGCGATGACGGCCACGCCGAGCACGTGCCACCACACGCTCACGCTGTTCAGGAAGGCGACGATCCGCACCCCGAAGGTGTTCAGCAGGCCGTGCAGCAGCAGGATCGCGGCGAAGAGCAGGACCGTGCGCCCGCGCGTGACCTCGAAGCCGAACTGGAGGTTCAGATACGCGCCGAGGAAGGACGCGGCGCCGAAGTCGATGCCCGCGGTGACCGCGACCTGGCCCAGCACGTTGAACCAGCCCGTGAACCACGCCCACGCCGCCGCCGAACGCGCGGGCGCCAGCCGGTGGGCCCAGAAGTACAGTCCGGCCGAGGTCGGGTAGGCCGAGCAGATCTCGGCCATCGACAGCCCCACGAGCAGCGTCATCAGGCCGACCGCGACCCAGCCCCAGGTGATCACGGCGGGGCCGCCGGTGGTCATGCCGAAGGAGTAGAGGGTCAGACAGCCCGACAGGACCGAGATGATCGTGAAGGACACCGCGTAGTTGGCGAACGCCGACATACGGCGGGCGAGGACCTGCGTGTAACCGAGCTGGGCCAGCCGTTCCTCGTCCGACGGCACATCAGCGGTCGCGTCGTCTGTCGCGTCGTCTGTCGCGTCTTCTGTCATGCCCCCAGCAATTCCCCCGTCACGGGCGTGACATGCGTCACTCGGGCGCGGCACGCGGAAGGGCCCGCACGACGTGAGTCGTGCGGGCCCTTCGCGGTGCGTACGGCGATCCGTCAGCCGTTGCGCTTCCAGCGCGGCTTGTCGTCGCGGCGGCCGAAGGAGGAGCCGGTGCCACCGGTGCCACGGTGGTCGTCACGGCGGCCGTAGGGGCGCTCGTGGCCGCCGGAGCGGAAGCCCGGACGGTCGTCGCGGCGGTCGCGGTTGAACGGACGGTCGCTGCCCCGGTGGCCACCGCGGTCGTCCCGGCGGAAGCCACCGCGGTCGTCACGGCGCTCGAAGGGACGGCCACCACGGTCGTCACGGCGGTCACCGCGGTCGTCACGGCGGAAACCGCCACGGTCGTCACGGCGCTCGAAGGGACGGCCACCGCGGTCGTCACGACGGTCACCGCGGTCGTCCCGGCGGTCGTCACGGCGCTCGAAGGAACGGCCGCCACGGTCGTCACGACGGTCACGGTCGAACGGGCGACGGTCGTCACGACGCTCGAAAGAGCGGCCACCACGGTCGTCACGACGGTCACCGCGGTCGTCACGGCGGAAACCGCCACGGTCGTCACGGCGCTCGAAGGAACGGCCGCCACGGTCACCGCGGTCGTCACGGCGGTCGAAGCCACGGCCACCGCGGTCGTCACGGTCGCGGTCGAAGGTGCGGCGCTCCCGGCGCTCGTACGGCGCCGAAGCCGCCGGACGCTCCTCGCGCTCGGTCTCGCGCTCGGCCGGCTCCTCGGCCACGGCCACGGCCTCGGCCTCGGCCACCGCCGCCTGCGCCTCGGCCACGGCGGTCTCCGGGTCCTCGCCGCGCTCGCGGGCGACCCGGGCCACCAGGCGGTCGGCCTCCTCGCGCAGCTCCGTCGCGCGGCGCTGGGCACGCTCCAGCTGCTTGGTCAGCTGGGAGACCTCGCGCTCGGCCTGCTGCGCGGCGTTGCCGGCGGACTCGGCCTGCACCTCGGTCATGGAGCGGGCGCCGGTGATCTCGGCGACCTCCGGCTCGAAGGCGGCGCCGCCCTGGATGATGTGGCGGCCCGCGTCGACGCCGGCGTCCTCCATCAGGCGGAAGATCTGGCGCCGCTGGTGCGGCAGCGACAGGGAGACGACGGTGCCGGTACGGCCCGCACGCGCGGTACGGCCCGCACGGTGCAGGTAGTCCTTGTGGTCGCCGGCCGGGTCCACGTTGAGGACCAGGTCGATGCCGTCGACGTGGATGCCGCGGGCGGCGACGTCGGTGGCGACCAGGACGTTGACGTAACCGTCCTTGAAGTCGGCCAGGGTGCGGGTGCGCGCGCCCTGGGTCATGCCGCCGTGCAGCGCGTCGGCCTTCACGCCCGCGTCGCGCAGCTGCTCGGCGACGCGGTCGGCGCCCAGCTGGGTGCGGACGAAGATGATCGTGCGGCCCTTGCGGGAGGCGATCGCGGCGGTGACCGGCGCCTTGTCCTTGGGCTTCACGATGAGGATGTGGTGGGACATGGTCGTCACCGCGCCCTGGGCCGCGTCCACCTCGTGGGAGACGGGGCTCTTCAGGTAGCGGTCGACGAGGGTCTGGATCTCGTTCTCCATCGTGGCGGAGAAGAGCATCCGCTGACCGCCGGCCGGGACCTGGTCGAGCAGCTCGGTGACCTCGGGCAGGAAGCCCAGGTCGGACATCTGGTCGGCCTCGTCCAGGACGGTGATCTGGACGTCCTCGAGCGAGCAGGCGCCGCGCTTGATGATGTCGCGCAGCCGGCCCGGGGTGGCGACGAGGATGTCGACACCGCGCTCCAGGGCGTAGATCTGGTTGCCCATGGACGTACCGCCGCAGACGACCTTCATCTTCAGGCCGACGACGTCGCCGTACGGCTGGAGGGCGTCCGCGACCTGCATGGCCAGCTCGCGGGTCGGGGTGAGGATGACCGCGCGGGGGCGCTTCTTCTCGGTGCGGCCGCCGGCCAGCTGGGCCAGCGTCGGCAGGCCGAAGGAGAGGGTCTTGCCGGAGCCGGTGCGGCCACGGCCGAGGATGTCCTTGCCGAGCAGGGCGTCCGGGATGGTCGCGGCCTGGATCGGGAAGGGGGCCGTCACGCCGTTCTGCGCGAGCTTGCGCACAACGCCCTCGGGGAGGCCGAGGTCGGCGAAGGTGGTCTGGGGGGCCTCAGGGGCCTGGGTCTCAGTGGCCTCGGTCGTCTCGTCCACGAGTTCGTTCTCGTTCTCGTTTTCGGGCACGACGATCTGGTCAAAACTGGACACGGACATGCGAATGGGAAACCTTCCGGAGTCTCTTCGGCACGCGCCCGTCAACTCCGTGTTTCGCTCACGACCGCCTCAATGCGGTCCGCCACGGCAAAGGAGAGTACGCGCCACACGGCGCGCTCTGCAGTGGCGCCGGGCAAATGGGATCAAACGATCTACCACCATACGCACCCTCCACCCCTCAAGGCAAACCGATGGGCCGCTCCGGAGGGTGCGTCCGGTCACATCGGGACACCCGCCGCGGGTGCCGGCTCCCGTTGCACCAGCTGGGGGCCCGGGTCCTCGTGCGCCGAGGAGGAGGGTTCGGCCGACGGGGGCGCGGTGTCGGGCGGTGGCGGGGTGGTCGCCGGGGGCGGGGGCGGGGCGGTGGTGGGCCCCGGGGTCGGCTGCTGCGCGGGCGGGGCCGGCGGGGCCCCGGGGGTCTTGCGGGGCTTCGCGGGGTCGGCGGAGGCGCTGTCCGCGCCGGACGCGTCGGCCGGGGACGCCGGGGCCGACTCCCCCGGCTTCCGCTTGCCGCCGTGCCCGTGCTTGCCGTCGCGGCCGGACGCGCCGTGACCGGGGACCGCCAGGCTGTCCACCGCGGGCCCGGCGCCCGCCGCCGCTCCGGCGCCGCCGTGCCGCCCCGCGGAATGGGAGGGCGGGGTCCGGCCGGCGGCGTCACCCACGTTCACACAGCCGGTGGCGGCGGAGACGGCCAGTGCCGTGACGACCAGACGTACGGGTACGGGCAAGGGGCGCACGGCGGCCACCTCCGGGGGCGGGGAACGGGTCAACCTGTCCAACTCCCGTCGCCCGCAGGAGGACACGCGCCGCGTACGCATCAAGCCACGCGGCCCGTACGGCTCCTACGGCCGCGCCCGCGTCCCTCGCGGCCCCCGCGGCCGCGCTGACGTCCCGTCACCCGTAGCCGAGCGCGTGCAGCCGGGCGTCGTCGATGCCGAAGTGGTGGGCGATCTCGTGCACCACGGTCACCTCGGTCTCCGCCACGACGTCCTCGCGCGTGTCGCACATCCGCAGCGTCGGCCCCCGGTAGACCGTGATCCGGTCCGGCAGCACCCCGGCGTACCACTCGCCCCGCTCGGTCAGCGGGGTGCCCTCGTACAGCCCGAGCAGATCGGGATCGGCGGCGGGCGGTTCGTCCTCCACGAACACCGCCACGTTGTCCATGAGCCGGGTCAGCTCCGGCGGGATCCGGTCGAGCGCCTCGGCGACCAGTTCCTCGAACTCCTCGCGCGTCATCTCCAGCACAGGGCCATTGTCGGGCACGCGAGGGCGGTACGGGAGCGGCGGACCTCCGCATATCCCCGTCCGCATATGGGCATAGGGGATCAATGGTCCGCGTCCCCGTCGCCGTCCTGAACCGCATGCCGAACCGCGTCACAGCCCTCTTCCGCCCCCGCCCCCGCCCGCTCCCCGAACTGGAACCCGCCGCCCGCCCCCGGCCGTGGCTCGGCGCGCTGGGCCTCACCGCGGTCGTGCTGGTCGGCGCCTGGCTGGGGCTGCTGGTCGTCGGCAATGTGCGCACGCCGGTCGGCCCGATGAACACCACGATGGCGCTGCGCCCCTCGCTGACCGGCGGCACCAGGATCAATGTGTCCCCGCTGGGCGCGCTCACCCTGGACAGCCATGTCGCGCCGGTCCGCCTGGACGTCAACGTCGACCAGCTGGACCCGCTGCGCTCCCAGGAACTGGTGGACCACCCGGACCGGATCTCCGGCCTCCAGGAGGAGGTGGTCCACGACGTGGAGCACGGCACCTTCGACCTCGCCGTGCGCTCCGGCGTCGCCGTGGTGGCCGGCGCGGGCGCCCTCGGGTTCGCCGTCTACCGGCGCCCGGGCCGCGCGGTCGCGGCCGGGGGACTCGCCCTCGCGCTGCTGGCCGCCTCGGGCGTCTCCGCGTACGCCACCTGGAACCCCAAGTCGGTCCTGGAGCCGAGGTTCTCCGGGCTGCTGTCCTCCGCCCCCTCGGTGATCGGCAACGCGCGCAGCATCGTCAGCGACTTCGACGTCTACCAGCAGGAGTTGGCCCGCCTGGTGACGAACGTGACCAAGCTGTACGACGTCACGTCCACGCTGCCGGCCTATCAGCCGGACCCCTCCACCATCCGGGTCCTGCACGTCTCGGACATCCATCTGAACCCGGCGAGCTGGAAGATCATCGCCTCGCTGGTGAAGCAGTACAAGGTGAACGTGATCGTGGACTCCGGCGACACGATGGACCACGGCACGGCGGCGGAGAACGGCTTCCTGGACCCGATCGCCGGGCTGGGCGTGCCGTACGTCTGGGTGCGCGGCAACCACGACTCCCGGACCACCCAGCGCTATCTGGAGCGCATGAGGAACGTCCATGTGCTGGACGACGGGCACGCGCGGACGGTGGGCGGGCTGCGCTTCGCGGGCATCGGCGATCCGCAGTTCACCCCGGACCGCGCGGTGGTGCCGGGCGGTGACGCCGCCGAGCGGCTGGCGGGCGACCGGCTGGACAGCGCGCTGCGCTCCCAGCGGGCGGCGGGGACGCCGGTGGACGTGGCGATCGCGCACGAGCCGGTGGCGGCGCGGGAGACGGACGGGGAGGTGCCGCTGGTGCTGTGCGGGCATCTGCACCACGAGGGGGACGAGAAGCTGCCGTACGGGACGCGGCTGCGGATGGAGGGCTCGACCGGGGGCAGCGGGCTGCGCGCGGTGGAGGGGAAGTACCCGGCGCCGATCGAGGCGTCGGTGCTGTACTTCGACCGCGACAGCCATCGGCTCCAGGCGTGGGACGCGATCGAGCTGGGCGGCCTCGGGCTGACGACGGCCGAGGTCAGCCGCCATCTGGCGGACGACAACCGGCCCGGCGCGACACCCCCGCCGACCGCTCCTCCGCCCTCCGGGAACGGGGGTTCCTCCCGCCGCCCGTAAACCGTTTTGGCGATCCCCCTCGCCATCCCATATGCTTCTCACGTCCCCGACGCGCTGAGAAGCGCCCAGGCGGGCCGATAGCCCTCATCGTCTAGCGGCCTAGGACGCCGCCCTTTCAAGGCGGTAGCACGGGTTCGAATCCCGTTGGGGGCACGCAAGACCGTGTGCGACACTGTTGCACACAAACAGCTTGGTCCTGTGGAGCAGTTTGGAGTGCTCGCCACCCTGTCAAGGTGGAGGCCGCGGGTTCAAATCCCGTCAGGACCGCTGAGGTTTCACGTGAAACCTCGTGGCTGGGTAGCTCAGTTGGTACGAGCGATCGCCTGAAAAGCGATAGGTCGCCGGTTCGACCCCGGCCCCAGCCACCACCCGAAGGCCCCGTTCGACGAACGGGGCCTTCGTCGTTTGGCAGCGTCACGCCAGGTCGGGGGGACCAATGAGCGGCACCGAGATCGAGCTCGAGAAGGACAAGGCGAAGTTCGGCCTGCTGGCGGTGGTGGTCAGCAATATCGCGATCGTCGCCGTGGCGGTCGTCGGGGTCTGGAGGCTGAAGGGCGACACCTCGGTGATCGTCGGCATCCTCACCGCCGCCTTCACCGCGGTCAGCAGCATGACCACCGCCTATCTGGGCATCAAGGCCGTGTCCAACACCGCGCGGTCCATGACCCTGGCCGGCGGACCGGCCCAGCAGCAGCCCGCCCCGGCGCCCACGGCCCCTGCGGCTCCCTCGGTCCCCGCGGCCCCCATCGGCGCCGACGCGATCCCCGCCCCCGCGTCGCCCGCCCCGGCCGCCTAGGCTCCGGCCTCCTCCGCACCGGCCTCCCGGGCTCCGGCTCCTAGGCTCCGGCCTCCGAGGCGCCGACCTCCTGGGCCGGGCCCGTCGAACGGCCGCCCGGGTGGCGGTGGCGCCAGATCAGGAAGATCGCGCAGGCGAGGACGGACCAGCCGGCCAGCACCAGGAACGGGAAGGCGTGCTGGTCGCCCCGGAAGTACACCGCGGTGTGCTGGGCGTTCACCGAGGCGCCCGGCGGCAGCCAGCGGCCGATCGTGCCGAGCGCGGACGGCAGCAGGGGCCAGGAGACGGCACCGCCGGACGAGGGGTTGCCGAGCAGCACCATCAGGCCCCAGGTCGGCAGCATGGCCCAGCGCCCGAACATCGTGTTGAACATCGTGAAGACCATGCCGGACGTGAACATCGTCAGGGCGAGGATCAGCCAGGACTCCACGAACGGCAGCCGCAGCGCGCCCAGCCACCAGTCCACCACCGCCGCGATCGTGAACCCGCCGAGCAGGGCGTAGCCGACGGTGAAGGCGATGCGCTCCAGCGGGTTCAGCGCCTTCGCGTGCACACTGAGCTGGATCGCGCCGATGAAGCCGATCACCACGGCGGCGAGGGAGATGTAGAAGATCGCCAGCCCCCGCGGGTCGCCCTTCTGGAGCGGCTTGAGGTCGTGCAGCGCGACGGACGTCCCGGTCGCCCGGCCCACGCTCGCCGCGGCCTCCCCGATGACCTGCGCGACGGTCGCCCCGGAGGCGCTGGATACGTCCATCCGGACCGGGCCGCCGCCCGTGGGCGCGCCGACCACCGCGAAGACGCGCTGCTGGTTCACGGCGCGTACGGCGGCGGCCCGGTCCGGGTACGGGCGCAGCTTCAGGGAGGCCGACAGGGCGTGCTCCATGCCCGCGATGAAGGCGCGGGCCGGTGGCCGGTCGTAGGGGCCGGTGACCGCGGCGGGGATGCTGCGCGGGGTCGGGTCCGCCATGGCGTAGGTGTAGGAGCCCGCGAAGAGGCCGGCGGCGGCGGAGATGAGGAGGAGCAGGACGGTGGCGGGGAGGAAGGGGGACCGCTTGAACGTCGTCCAGCGCGAATCGGACATACGCGAATCGGACATAGGGGAACTTTGGCATCTCGTCGTGGGGGGTGCCCGTCGATCGCCGGGCGCGGCCCCGCACCGGCGTCAAATCGGTCGACCGGCTTTCGGCCGAGGTGAGATCCTGGATCGCGTATGTCTACGCATCCAGCCCCCGCCCTCGGCTCCCTCGCCGCCCGTCTGACCGAGTTGTCGCTGCGTGACGCGCACCGGCTCGGACGGCGGCTCGAGGGCGCGCGCAAGATCCGTAAGCCCGAGGCCCGTGACGCCGTACTCGCCGAGATCGAGGGCGAGCTCGACAAGGCAGCGGGCCGGATGGCCGAACGGCACGCCCGCGTGCCGGCCGTCACCTACCCCGAACAGCTGCCCGTCAGCCAGAAGAAGGACGAGATCGCGGCCGCCATCCGCGATCACCAGGTCGTCATCGTCGCCGGTGAGACCGGTTCCGGGAAGACGACGCAGATCCCCAAGATCTGTCTCGAACTGGGCCGCGGTGTGCGCGGCATGATCGGGCACACCCAGCCCCGCCGGATCGCCGCCCGCACCGTCGCCGAGCGCGTGGCCGAGGAGCTGCGCACCCCGCTCGGCGAGGCCGTCGGCTGGAAGGTGCGCTTCACCGACCAGGTGAACCCGGACGCCACCTTCGTGAAGCTGATGACGGACGGCATCCTGCTCGCCGAGATCCAGACCGACCGCGAGCTGCGCGCCTACGACACGATCATCATCGACGAGGCCCACGAGCGGTCCCTCAACATCGACTTCCTGCTCGGCTACCTCGCCCAGCTGCTGCCCAAGCGGCCGGACCTCAAGGTCGTCATCACCTCGGCGACCATCGACCCCGAGCGCTTCTCCCGGCACTTCGGGGACGCCCCGATCATCGAGGTCAGCGGGCGGACGTACCCCGTGGAGGTGCGCTACCGGCCGCTCCTCGAAGCGGAGTCCGAGGACGCCGACCGCGACCAGATCACCGCGATCTGCGACGCGGTCGAGGAGCTCCAGGCCGAGGGCAAGGGCGACATCCTCGTCTTCCTCTCCGGTGAGCGGGAGATCCGCGACACGGCGGACGCGCTGGAGAAGAAGAAGTACAGATTCACCGAGATCCTGCCCCTGTACGCCCGGCTGTCGCACGCCGAGCAGCACCGGGTCTTCCAGCAGCACACCGGGCGCCGGATCGTGCTGGCCACGAACGTCGCCGAGACCTCGCTGACCGTCCCGGGCATCAAGTACGTCATCGACCCCGGCTTCGCCCGGATCAGCCGCTACAGCCACCGCACCAAGGTCCAGCGGCTGCCCATCGAACCCGTCTCGCAGGCCAGCGCCAACCAGCGCAAGGGCCGCTGCGGCCGTACCTCCGACGGCATCTGCATCCGGCTGTACAGCGAGGACGACTTCCTCGCCCGGCCGGAGTTCACCGACGCGGAGATCCTGCGCACCAACCTGGCCTCCGTCATCCTCCAGATGACCGCGGCCGGCCTCGGCGACATCGAGAAGTTCCCCTTCATCGACCCGCCGGACCACCGCAACATCCGCGACGGCGTGCAGCTGCTCCAGGAACTGGGCGCGATCGACCCCGGCGAGAAGGACCCGCGCAAGCGGCTCACCGACACCGGCCGCAAGCTGGCCCAGCTGCCCGTGGACCCGCGGCTGGCCCGGATGGTGCTGGAGGCGGACCGCAACGGCTGTGTCCGCGAGGTCATGGTCATCGCGGCCGCGCTGTCCATCCAGGACCCGCGCGAACGCCCCGCCGACAAGCAGGCGCAGGCCGACCAGCAGCACGCCCGCTTCAAGGACGAGACCAGCGACTTCCTCGCCTACCTCAACCTGTGGCGGTACGTGCGCGAGCAGCAGAAGGAGCGCGGCTCCAGCTCGTTCAGGCGGATGTGCAAGCAGGAGTACCTGAACTTCCTGCGCATCCGCGAGTGGCAGGACATCTACACCCAGCTGCGGACCGTGGCCAAGCAGATGGGCATCCACCTCGCCGAGGAGGACGCCCCGGCCGACCGCGTGCACGTCTCCCTGCTCGCCGGCCTCCTCTCCCACGTCGGGATGAAGGACGTACGCGAGGGCAGCAAGAACGAGTATCTGGGCGCCCGCAGCGCCAAGTTCGCGATCTTCCCGGGCTCGGCGCTGTTCAAGAAGCAGCCCAAGTTCGTGATGTCGGCCGAGCTGGTGGAGACCAGCCGGCTGTGGGCGCGGGTCAACGCGAAGATCGAGCCCGAGTGGGTCGAGCCGATCGCCGGGCATCTGCTGAAGCGCACGTACAGCGAACCGCACTGGGAGAAGGACCAGGCGGCCGTGATGGCGTACGAGAAGGTCACGCTGTACGGCGTGCCGATCGTCGCCCAGCGCAAGGTGAACTACGGCCGGATCGACCCCGAGGTCTCCCGCGAGCTGTTCATCCGCAACGCGCTGGTGGAGGGCGACTGGCGCACCCACCACAAGTTCTACGCCGACAACCGCAAGCTCCTCAGCGAGGTCGAGGAGCTGGAGCACCGGGCGCGGCGCCGGGACATCGTGGTGGACGACGAGACGCTGTTCGACTTCTACGACCAGCGGGTGCCCGAACACGTCGTCTCCGGCGCGCACTTCGACTCCTGGTGGAAGCGCAAGCGGCACGAGCAGCCGGATTTCCTGGACTTCGAGCGGGAGATGCTCATCCGGGAGTCCGCGGAGGCGGTCACCAAGGCCGACTACCCGGACAGCTGGCGGCAGGGCGCCCTGAAGTTCCGGGTCACCTACCAGTTCGAGCCGGGCGCGGACGCGGACGGTGTGACCGTGCACATCCCGCTCCAGGTCCTCAACCAGGTCACCGACGAGGGCTTCGACTGGCAGATCCCGGGCCTGCGGGAAGAGGTCGTCACCGAGCTGATCCGGTCCCTGCCCAAGCCGATCCGGCGCAACTACGTGCCCGCGCCGAACTACGCCAAGGCGTTCCTGGAGCGGGCGGTGCCCCTCCAGGAGCCGCTGACCGTGACGATGGCGCGCGAGCTCAAGCGCATGGTCGGGGTGCCGTTCGAGGCGGAGGACTTCGACTGGGCCAAGGTGCCCGAGCATCTGCGGATCACCTTCCGGATCGTCGACGAGCGGCGCCGGAAGCTGGCCGAGGACAAGGACCTGGAGGCGCTGAAGCTCCGGCTGAAGCCGAAGGCGCGCGAGGCGCTCTCCCAGGCCGCGGCGGCGACCGCGTCCCGCGAGGGCGGCCCCGCGCTGGAGCGCCAGGGGCTGACCGACTGGACGATCGGCACGCTGAGCCGGGTCTTCGAGACGCGCCGGGCCGGACAGCCGGTGAAGGCGTACCCGGCACTGGTGGACGACGGCGACACGGTCTCCGTACGGCTCTTCGACACGGAGGCCGAGCAGGCGGAGGCCATGTGGAAGGGCACCCGGCGGCTGATCCTGCGCAACATCCCGGTGAACCCGGCCAAGTTCGCGTCGGAGAAGCTCTCGAACCAGCAGAAGCTCGGGCTGTCCGCGAATCCGCACGGGTCCGTCCAGGCCCTGTTCGACGACTGCGCGATGGCCGCCGCGGACAAGCTGATCGGGGACTTCGGGGGACCGGCGTGGGACGAGGAGTCGTACCGGAAGCTGTACGACAAGGTGCGCGCCGAGATCGTGGACACCACGGTGCGCACGGTCGGCCAGGTGCAGCAGGTACTGGCCGCGTGGAGCGCCTGTGAGCGGCGTCTGAAGGCCGTGCGCAGCCCCGCGCTGCTCGCGAACCTCACGGACGTCCGCGAGCAGCTGGACGCGCTGGTGAAGCCGGGCTTCGTCACCTGGGCGGGGATACGGCGGCTGCCCGATCTGATGCGGTACCTGGTGGCGGCGGACCGACGGCTCCAGCAGATGCCGGCGAACGTGCAGCGGGACACCACACGCATGGAGAAGGTCCATGAGATGCGGGACGAGTACGCCTGGCTGCTGGAGCAGCTTCCGCGGGGGCGGCCCGTTCCGCAGCAGGTCCTGGAGATCCGCTGGATGCTGGAGGAGCTGCGGGTCAG
This sequence comes from Streptomyces sp. WP-1, assembly GCF_030450125.1. Taxonomy (NCBI): domain Bacteria; kingdom Bacillati; phylum Actinomycetota; class Actinomycetes; order Kitasatosporales; family Streptomycetaceae; genus Streptomyces; species Streptomyces sp. WP-1. The sequence continues at coordinate 4,242,926 of NZ_CP123923.1, read as the reverse complement.
CTATTTCGCGCACGCGCTGGGCACGGCGTACCCCGTCTCCGACAAGCGGATCGTGAAGGCGATCGACGCGGCCGCGCCGTAACCGACCGCTCACAGGGGGTGAGTTCGACCAGGCGGCCTCACCTCCTGTACAGTCTCATCTCGCAGCACAAAGCAACAAGCCAAGTGCCGCGAAACCTGGTCCTGTGGAGCAGCTTGGAGTGCTCGCCACCCTGTCAAGGTGGAGGCCGCGGGTTCAAATCCCGTCAGGACCGCAGTATGAGTAAGGCCCGCATCCGTCACGGATCGCGGGCCTTACTCATACCCCCGCCCTGCCGAGCGGTTCGCCGACCCGCCGCGCGGACTCGGCCGGCCCGACCGCGCGGCGGCGCCACAACGGCCCCTGAGGCAACGAAACTCGGCAAACCCCACCAGAAGCCCACCCGGCTCCTTCTGGACGCTTCCGGACGCTTTCCTGCCGTCGCGCGGCCTTGACGGCGTCCGCTTCGGTCGGTACCCAGAAGGACATGGGGACTTCGGTCAGGCATGAGACGCGGGCGCTGCTCAGAGCACACCTCGCTGCCGCCTCGTCGTACCGGCATCTCACCCGGCACTGTCCGGTCTGCCACCGGCTGCTGCGGCTCGCGATGAGCGAGAACCGGCGGTCCCGTACGACATGACCGGCGCGGGCCCCAACTCCCGTTCACGCAGGGGACACTGGAACCGGTGATTCCACTAGCGCACCGATGCCCGGGGCAACAAGTGGCCCGGCATGTGACGGGTGTCACTGCATGAGTTTTCAGAACACCGCAACTTACACCCCTCCTACAACGGGTCAATTTAATATGTGCAATTGCACTCCATACCGGAGTGCGCCCTCAGCGCCCTCAGCGACCCCCCACCCCGCCCCCGACCAGCGCACAAAACAGATCGCGCTGGACCCGGCGGAGTCCAGCGCGATCGACGACGCACCCTGTGTCGCTTGCCTACAACGTTCTTTTCGGCCTGGGCGTGGGGCCTGTTGGGGCAGGTCCCGCGTCGCTTGAAGCTAGGGTTTCGGGCGCCTCGGCAGGTTGGGGGGCCTGCCGTTTCGCCCTGTATTCAGTTGTTCCGCCTGCTCGGTCAGGCCTCGCTGCGCTGCTGCGGGATGCCCGCGAGCAGAGCGCGGACCTCGGCCTCGCGGTAGCGGCGGTGCCCGCCGAGCGTGCGGATCGACGTGAGCTTGCCGGCCTTCGCCCACCGCGTGACCGTCTTGGGGTCGACGCGGAACATGGTGGCGACCTCAGCCGGGGTCAGCAGCGGCTCGGCATCAGGGGTGCGAGCGGTCATGAGCGGCCTCCTCGGGAGAACCGAACCTTCTCGGTTCTTTCCTCTAAATTCTGCACCTTGACCCGCGTTGCCCGAAATGGCGGACGCGAGTCGAGTCGGTTATAGGACGAACGGCTTGTCCTCGGCACTACAACTACACCATCTGTCCAGCCCGGTCGGCCAAACCGATGGAATTGCCCTCCCAGGTGTTCATCAGCGACGGAAGCCGATGGACCATGCCATAGCGGACAGTCACGCCACCGTGACGATCAGTCACAGGGCGATCAGGAGGCACCAGACCCCCCAAAGCGTGCAATGCAGAGATTCCGCCCATAGTGCACCACACTTGGACGGAAGGAGCCCTCCCCGGACTCCTTGTCCTATTTTGGCATGAGGAGGGGGAAGAGGCGCAAGGGCCCCGTACGTGCAGTCCATCACCTTTCGGGCGTCCTCGACGCAAACGCCCGGATCGGGGCCGACACCCCGTCAGTTGAGTGAAACGCGCTTGACCGTACGCCGTTGAGGACCGTCTCAGCTGTGGCGCGGGTCACGTTTTGGCGGTTTCTGTTTGAACGTCAGTTCGCCGAACGCCGGTCCCGCACCGCACGCCACCGCTCCACGAGCCGCGCGTACGCCTCCCCGGCCGCCGCCTCGTCGCCCTGGCGCAGCGCCTCGATGCCCTCGGCCACGTCCGCCGCCGAGTGGTCGTCCGCCAACTCGTCGGCCGGCAGCACATGCACCAGTCCGCCGTAGTCCAGCTCCACCAGCGACCTCGGATGGAACTCCTCCAGCCAGCGGCCGACGTCCAGCAGGCCGTCGATCAGCGGGCCTTCCGCCACGGTCTCCTTCAGGGTGCGCAGCGCCCGGGCCACCCGGCGCCGGGCCTGCACCATCGGCGTGCGGTAGCGCAGCACCGGGGGCGCCTCGGCGGTCGCCTTGTCGTACTGCCGTTCCTCGTCCGTGACCAGCACGAACCAGTTCACCGGCACCTGCCAGGTCGCCGTGCGGATCCAGGGGCGGGCGTCGGGGTTGCGGCCGAGCCAGCGCTCGTAGTCCAGGGCCGCCTGCCGGCGCACCACCGGCGGCAGCACCGCGTCCAGCACCGGCGGGGGCAGCTCCTCGCCGAGTTCCCCCAGCGCCTGCCAGCCGCGCAGCCGGGTCCGCCAGGGACACACGCAGACCACCCCGTCGACCTCCAGCACGAAGGCGTCGCCGCTCTCGTGCACCGGCACGGCGATGGGCGGGGTCGGCACCAAGTCGGCGAGCGAGCGCCGCAGTTCGTCCTGGTACGAGGGCCGGTCCGGGCGGCGGGCGTAGCGCGCCCAGTGGCCGCGCTCCGGCTCCGGGAAGGCGCCCAGCGGCTCGTACACGCGCAGGTAGGCGGCATAGGGGACGACCACGGAGGACACCTTCGGCACGCCTGCTCCCTCCCCATCGGACCCGGCTGGAAACACTGCGAATCGTGCCACGGCCAGGGGGGTGCGGTGAGCCCGTGCGAGTGATCCTGAACACTGCGCGGACGGTGCCCGCACGCAGGCTCTACGCTCATGCCACCAGCACCCGCCACCCGTACGGGAGCTGTCCCCACCCGCCGCTAACACAGGAGTCACCACAGTGACCGACGTATCCGGCGCGCCTGCTGATGTCCTGCACACCCTGTTCCACTCGGAGCAGGGCGGTCATGAGCAGGTCGTGCTCTGCCAGGACCGCGCCAGTGGCCTCAAGGCCGTGATCGCGCTCCACTCCACCGCTCTGGGCCCCGCCCTCGGCGGCACCCGCTTCTACCCGTACGCCACCGAGGCCGAGGCCGTCGCCGACGCGCTCAACCTCGCGCGCGGGATGTCGTACAAGAACGCCATGGCCGGCCTGGACCACGGCGGCGGCAAGGCCGTGATCATCGGCGACCCCGAGCGCGACAAGACCGAGGAACTCCTCCTCGCCTACGGCCGGATGGTCGCCTCCCTCGGCGGGCGCTACGTCACCGCCTGCGACGTCGGCACCTATGTGGCCGACATGGACGTGGTGGCCCGCGAGTGCCGCTGGACCACCGGCCGCTCCCCGGAGAACGGCGGCGCCGGCGACTCCTCGGTGCTGACCGCCTACGGCGTCTACCAGAGCATGCGCGCCAGCGCCCAGCACCTGTGGGGCGACCCCTCGCTGCGCGACCGCACGGTCGGTGTCGCCGGGGTCGGCAAGGTCGGCCACCACCTGGTGCGCCACCTGCTGGACGAGGGCGCGAAGGTCGTGATCACGGATGTCCGCCCGGACGCCGTCCGGCGGATCCTCGACGAGCACGAGGGCGTGACGGCGGTCGCCGACACCGACGCGCTGATCCGCCTGGAGGGCCTGGACGTCTACGCGCCCTGCGCGCTCGGCGGCGCCCTGAACGACGAGACCGTGCCGGTGCTCACCGCCGAGGTGGTGTGCGGCGCGGCCAACAACCAGCTCGCCCACCCGGGTGTGGAGAAGGACCTCGCCGACCGCGGGATCCTCTACGCGCCGGACTACGTGGTGAACGCGGGCGGGGTCATCCAGGTGGCCGACGAACTGCACGGCTTCGACTTCGAGCGGTGCAAGGCGAAGGCGACGCGGATCTTCGACACCACCCTGGCCATATTCGCACGTGCGAAGGAAGACGGGATCCCGCCGGCCGCGGCGGCCGACCGGATCGCCGAGCAGCGGATGGCCGAGGCGCGCGCGGGCCGCAGCGGGCGCTGAACCGACCGCGCGGAGGGCTCCGGACACCCGGCTTCGCACACATGAGCGGTACCCGCCGAGGGCAGCTTGGAGAGAACTCTCACTTCCATCGGCGGGTCGTTCCCCGATAAGTGGTTAAAATCGCCACTGACCAGCGAGGACAGGGCGCCTCGAAGGTTCTGTGCACACGCGCGTGCTGCGGGCGACGTACCGTATGGGCGCGGGCTCAGGTACCGTGGAAGCCCTACGGACCGGCCTCTCCACGGAGAGTCCGATCCAGATCATGAACGCGTGTCAGACTCTGGGGCCGTCGAGCCCCGTCACCGAGGGGGTCGAGCCATGGGGCGCGGCCGGGCCAAGGCCAAGCAGACAAAGGTCGCCCGCCAGCTGAAGTACAACAGCGGTGGGACTGACCTGTCACGTCTGGCCAGTGAACTGGGCGCATCAACTTCGAACCAGCCGCCGAACGGCGAGCCTTTCGAGGACGATGACGAGGACGAGGACGACCTTTACTCCCGTTACGCCGACCTCTATGAGGACGACGAGGACGAGGACGACGGTCCCTCACAACACCGTCGCGGCGCTTGACCTTGCACTGAGCACCAGTCCGGTCGGTGGCACAGCCACCGGCCGGCTTCTGTGCTACCCGCGAGCAGGTCTCGCGGGCACCACACCGTAGGCGTCAGTTCGCGTAGTCCCCCACCAGCTCCGCGCCGCTGTCCTTGTCGCCGCGCTCGGTGATCTCACCGGCCACCCAGGCCTCGACGCCCCGGTCGGCCAGCGTCGCGAGGGCCACCTCGGTGGATTCCCCGGGGACGATCGCCATCATGCCGACGCCCATGTTCAGCGTCTTCTCCAGCTCCAGGCGTGCCACGTTCCCGGTCCTGCCGACCAGGTCGAAGATCGCGCCCGGGGTCCAGGTGGCGCGGTCGACCACGGCGTGCAGGTCGTCCGGGATCACCCGGGCCAGGTTGGCCGCGAGCCCGCCGCCGGTGATGTGGCTGAAGGCGTGCACCTCGGCCGTGCGGGTCAGCGCCAGGCAGTCCAGCGAGTAGATCTTGGTGGGCTCCAGCAGCTCCTCGCCGAGGGTGCGGCCCAGCTCGGCCACCTCCGACTCCAGGGCCAGGCCCGCCGTGTTCAGCAGGACGTGGCGGACCAGGGAGTACCCGTTCGAGTGAAGCCCGGAGGCCGCCATGGCGATCACGGTGTCGCCCTCGCGGATGCGGTCCGGGCCGAGCAGCCGGTCGGCCTCCACGACGCCCGTACCGGCGCCCGCGACATCGAAGTCGTCCGCGCCGAGCAGGCCCGGGTGTTCGGCCGTCTCACCGCCGACCAGGGCGCAGCCGGCCAGCACACAGCCCTCCGCGATGCCCTTGACGATGGCGGCGACCCGCTCGGGGTGGACCTTGCCGACGCAGATGTAGTCGGTCATGAACAGCGGCTCGGCGCCGCACACCACGATGTCGTCCATGACCATGGCGACCAGGTCGTGGCCGATGGTGTCGTAGACGCCCAGGCGGCGGGCGATGTCCACCTTGGTGCCCACGCCGTCCGTGGCGGAGGCGAGCAGGGGGCGCTCGTAGCGCTTGAGGGCGGAGGCGTCGAAGAGTCCGGCGAAGCCGCCGATGCCGCCGAGGACCTCGGGGCGCCGGGTCTTCTTGACCCACTCCTTCATCAGCTCGACGGCGCGGTCGCCCGCCTCGATGTCGACGCCCGCCGCTGCGTAGCTGGCACCAGTTGTCTCAGACATGACTGTGAGAGCTTTCGTGTCGTACTGCGGGGGTGTTACGGGCGGCGGATCGCGTCGGCCGCGGCCGTTTCGGCCGGACCGGCCGCCAGCTCGGTCTCCAGCAGCTGCTTGCCGAGCAGCTCCGGGTCCGGCAGCTCCATCGGGTACTCGCCGTCGAAGCAGGCGCGGCACAGGTCCGGCTTGGCGATGGTGGTCGCGTCGATCATGCCGTCGATGGAGATGTAGGCGAGCGAGTCGGCGCCGAGGCTGGTGCCGATCTCGTCGATCGTCATGCCGTTGGCGATCAGCTCGGCGCGGGTGGCGAAGTCGATGCCGAAGAAGCAGGGCCACTTCACCGGCGGCGAGGAGATGCGGATGTGCACCTCGGCGGCGCCCGCCTCGCGGAGCATGCGCACCAGGGCCCGCTGGGTGTTGCCGCGCACGATCGAGTCGTCCACGACCACCAGGCGCTTGCCCTTGATGACTTCCTTGAGCGGGTTCAGCTTCAGCCGGATGCCCAGCTGGCGGATGGTCTGCGAGGGCTGGATGAACGTACGGCCCACATAGGCGTTCTTCACCAGTCCGGCGCCGAACGGGATGCCCGATGCCTCGGCGTAGCCGATCGCGGCCGGGGTGCCCGACTCCGGGGTGGCTATCACCAGGTCGGCCTCGACCGGGGCCTCCTTGGCGAGCCGGCGGCCCATCTCCACGCGGGAGAGGTACACGTTCCGGCCGGCGATGTCGGTGTCCGGGCGGGCCAGGTACACGTACTCGAAGACACAGCCCTTGGGCTTTGCTTCCGCGAATCGCGAGCTGCGCAGGCCGTTCTCGTCGATGGCGACGAACTCGCCCGGCTCGATCTCGCGGACGAAGCTGGCGCCGCAGATGTCCAGGGCGGCGGACTCGGAGGCGACCACCCAGCCGCGCTCCAGGCGGCCGAGGACCAGCGGGCGGACGCCCTGGGGGTCACGGCCGGCGTAGAGGGTGTGCTCGTCCATGAAGACGAGCGAGAAGGCGCCCCGGACCTTCGGGAGGACCTGGTGGGCGGCCTCCTCGATGGTCAGCGGCTTGCCGTCCTCGTCGACCTGGGCGGCGAGCAGCGCCGTCAGCAGGTCGGTGTCGTTGGTGGCCGCGACCCGGGTGGAGCGGCTGTTGTTCTCGTTCGGGAGTTCGGCGACCATCTCGGCGAGCTGCGCCGTGTTGACCAGGTTGCCGTTGTGGCCGAGCGCGATCGAGCCGTGCGCGGTGGCGCGGAACGTCGGCTGGGCGTTCTCCCACACGGAGGCGCCGGTGGTCGAGTAGCGGGCGTGTCCGACCGCGATATGACCCTGGAGCGATCCGAGAGAGGTCTCGTCGAAGACCTGGGAGACCAGGCCCATGTCCTTGAAGACGAGGATCTGGGAGCCATTGCTGACCGCGATTCCCGCGGATTCCTGACCCCGGTGCTGGAGGGCGTAGAGCCCGAAGTACGTGAGCTTTGCGACCTCTTCACCCGGAGCCCAGACACCGAAGACGCCACACGCGTCCTGGGGGCCTTTCTCACCGGGGAGCAGGTCGTGATTGAGTCGACCGTCACCACGTGGCACAGCACCGAGTGTAGGCGAGATCGACCACTGGTCCGAATTGGGGATACGCGGTCGTAACGGACGGGTGGTTCGTGGATCACCTTGTCGCTTTCCGCGTCCACGCAGGTCAGCGCGGCGTTTCTGGTATCACGCGGGACTTTCCGCAGCCGTCGGCGACTTTTTACGGGGCGGTTTGGCCGTATGCGTGAGTGAGGTGTCGCACATCATTCTGGTGTGCTGCGGGTGAGGTTGACGTGGTCCCCGTGACTCGTGGTGAGCGTGAGCTTGCCGTGGCCGGGGGCGACGGTGAGCGCCCGGCCGCCGAGCAGCCCGCCGAGCAGCCGCTCGAACGCCATCCGGGACTCGTCGCAGGCCATCCTGGTGGTGCGCAGCTGCCCGAAGGTGACGCGGTCGCCGCGCAGGGTGGCGGGGGCGCTGAAGCTGTTGCAGCCGAGGTTGCCGGTGGCGGTTCCGTCGTCGCGCAGGAGCAGGCGGGCGGCGAGCGGCGCGCGGTGCGTGGCGCCGTCGGCGGTGACGCTCACGACGCGCCATTCGACGCCGGTCAGGGGTTCGTCCACGGTCACCGCTCCACTGTGCGCGGGCGCGGCGCCACAGGCCACCGCCAGGGGGAGGAGAAGGGCGAGTGCGGCGGGTGCTCTGGTCCGTTTCATACGGTTACGACGTCCGGGTGCCCGTACCGGTTCCCTCAGGACATGACCGGCAGCAGTCCCCCGATGTCGGCCCGCTCCCCGCTCGCGCTGACCTTGGCCTCGTCCACGGCCGTCTGCCAGTCCAGCCGCCCGGTGGCGAGCCGTACCCACGTCAGCGGGTCGGTCTCCACCACGTTGGGCGGGGTGCCGCGGGTGTGCCGGGGCCCCGCCACGCACTGCACCACGGCGTACGGCGGCACACGCACCTCGGTGGAGCCGCCGGGCGCCTTCGCCGCGAGCGCGTCGGCGAGCAGCCGGGTGGTGGCGGCGAGCGCCTGCCGGTCGTACGGCACGTCGAGCCCCGGCACGGCGGCGTTCAGGTCGTCGGTGTGCACGACGAGTTCGACGGCGCGGGTGACCAGGTAGTCGTCCAGGGACAGGACACCGGCGTTGGTCGGCAGCAGCCGGCTGCCGGGGTGCTCGGCGAGAAGGGCGCGCAGGGCGGCGTCGAGGTCCGCGAGGTAGGCGTCGAGGTCGGGGTGCTCGGCGGTGAGGTCCCGGGTGAACGCGTCGATGGCCGCGAAGTTGGCGGCGGTCGCGAACGGCCAGTCGAGCAGCACCGCATCCGCCGTGGCCGGCTCGGGCTGCGCGAGCGCCCGCGGTACGGCCGTCACCGCCATCCCGATGTGCACGACCAACTCCCGCACGGACCAGCCCCCGAGCCGGGTCGCCCCCGCCAACTGCTCGTCACTCAGCCCGCGTACGGCCTCCCGCACCGCCCCGAGCTGACCGAGGACCGCGGCACGGGTCCGAACGGAATCGTAGGCACGGGCACGCTTCTTGGCCGGGGGCATGGAACGAGCTTATGCGCACTCACCCGTGTGGGTGAGCACCGCCGTGAACCGCGGACGGCGATCGCGGTGCACGCCGAAAGACCCCCGCCCGGAACCTGGATCCGGGCGGGGGTCTTCGTGGTCACGCCAGCAGCGCGGGGATCGTGCTCTCGTGGGCCTCGCGCAGGTCGGACAGGGGGAGGGTGAACTCGCCCTGGACGTCCAGCGCGTCGCCGTCCACGACACCGATGCGGGTGGCCGGCAGGCCGCGCGCGCCGCACATGTCGGTGAAGCGGAGCTCCTCCGAGCGGGGGACGGCCACGAGGGCGCGGCCAGCCGACTCGGAGAGGAGGAAGGTGAAGGCGTCCAGGCCGTCGGGGACGACCAGGCGCGCGCCCTTCCCGCCCAGCAGCGCCGACTCGACCACGGCCTGCGCGAGACCGCCGTCGGACAGGTCGTGCGCGGAGTCGATCATGCCGTCGCGGGAGGCGGAGATCAGGATCTCGGCCAGCAGCCGCTCCCGCTCCAGGTCGACCACCGGAGGCATGCCGCCCAGGTGGTCGTGGATCACCTGGGACCAGGCCGAGCCGCCGAACTCCTCGCGGGTGTCGCCGAGGAGATAGAGCAGCTGCCCCTCCTCCTGGAAGGCGACCGGGGTGCGGCGGGCGACGTCGTCGATCACACCGAGGACCGCGACGACCGGCGTCGGGTGGATCGCCGCCTCGCCCGTCTGGTTGTAGAGCGAGACATTGCCGCCGGTCACCGGGGTGCCGAGCTGCTGGCAGCCGTCCGCGAGACCACGTACCGCCTCCGCGAACTGCCACATCACCGCCGGGTCCTCGGGCGAGCCGAAGTTCAGGCAGTCCGAGACCGCGAGCGGCTTCGCACCCGTCGTCGCCACGTTCCGGTACGCCTCCGCCAGCGCCAGCTGCGCGCCCGTGTACGGGTCCAGCTTGGCGTAGCGGCCGTTGCCGTCCGTCGCGATGGCGACGCCGAGCCCGGACTCCTCGTCCACGCGGATCATGCCGGAGTCCTCGGGCTGCGCCAGCACCGTGTTGCCCTGCACGAAGTGGTCGTACTGCTGGGTGATCCACTTCTTGGACGCCTGGTTCGGGGACCCGACGAGCTTGAGGACCTGGTCCTTCAGCTCCTCGGCGGTCGCCGGGCGCGGCAGCTTGTTCGCGTCGTCGGCCTGGAGCGCGTCCTGCCAGGAGGGGCGCGCGTACGGGCGCTCGTAGACCGGGCCGTCGTGCGCGACCGTGCGCGGGTCGACGTCCACGATCTTGCCGCCGTGCCAGAAGATCTCCAGCCGGTCGCCGTCGGTCACCTCACCGATGACGGTGGCGATGACGTCCCACTTCTCGCAGATCTCCAGGAACCGCTCGACCTTCGAGGGCTCCACGACCGCGCACATGCGTTCCTGCGACTCGCTCATGAGGATCTCCTCGGGCGAGAGCGTCGAGTCGCGCAGCGGGACGTCGTCCAGGGTGACGCGCATGCCGCCGGAGCCGTTGGACGCCAGCTCGCTGGTCGCGCAGGAGAGTCCGGCCGCGCCCAGGTCCTGGATGCCGACGACCAGCTTCTCCCGGAACGCCTCCAGGGTGCACTCGATGAGGAGCTTCTCCTGGAAGGGGTCGCCGACCTGCACCGCGGGCCGCTTCGAGGGCTTGGCGTCGTCGAAGGTCTCGGACGCGAGGATCGAGGCGCCGCCGATGCCGTCGCCGCCGGTCCGGGCGCCGTACAGGATGACCTGGTTGCCCGCGCCGGAGGCCTTGGCGAGGTGGATGTCCTCGTGCCGCATCACACCGATGGCACCGGCGTTGACCAGCGGGTTGCCCTGGTAGCAGGCGTCGAAGACGACCTCGCCGCCGATGTTGGGCAGGCCCAGGCAGTTGCCGTAGCCGCCGATGCCCGCGACCACGCCCGGCAGGACGCGCTTGGTGTCGGGGTGGTCGGCCGCGCCGAAGCGCAGCGGGTCGACCACCGCGACCGGGCGGGCGCCCATCGCGATGATGTCGCGGACGATGCCGCCGACGCCCGTGGCCGCGCCCTGGTAGGGCTCCACGTACGAGGGGTGGTTGTGCGACTCGACCTTGAAGGTGACCGCGTAACCCTGGCCGACGTCCACCACACCGGCGTTCTCGCCGATGCCGACGAGCAGCGCGTCCGACTCGGGCGCCTTCTCGCCGAACTGGCGCAGATGGACCTTGGAGGACTTGTACGAGCAGTGCTCGGACCACATGACCGAGTACATGGCGAGCTCCGCGCCGGTCGGGCGGCGGCCGAGGATCTCCACCACCCGCTCGTACTCGTCCTTCTTCAGACCGAGTTCGGCCCAGGGCAGCTCGACGTCGGGAGTCGCGGCCGCGTGCTCGACCGTGTCCAGAGGCGTGCGGCTCATGCGTTGACCAGCTTCTTGAGGATCGAGGTGAAGAAGGGAAGGCCGTCGGTACGGCCGGAACCGATCAGCGGCTCGACGGCGTGCTCGGGGTGCGGCATCAGGCCGACGACATTGCCCGCCGCGTTGGTGACGCCGGCGATGTCGTTGAGCGAGCCGTTCGGATTCATGTCCAGGTAGCGGAAGACGACACGGCCCTCCGCCTCCAGCTGGTCGAGCGTGTACGGGTCGGCGACGTACCGGCCGTCCATGTTCTTCAGCGGGATGTGGATCTCCTGGCCCCGGCGGTAGTCGCCGGTCCAGGCCGTCTCCGCGTTCTCCACCCGCAGCTTCTGGTCGCGGCAGATGAAGTGGAGGTGGTCGTTGCCGAGCATCGCGCCGGGCAGCAGGTGGGCCTCGGTGAGGACCTGGAAGCCGTTGCAGATACCGAGGACCGGAAGGCCGGCCTTCGCCTGCTCGATGACCGTGTCCATGACCGGCGAGAAACGGGAGATGGCGCCGGCGCGCAGATAGTCGCCGTAGGAGAAACCACCGGGCAGGACCACGGCGTCGACCTGCTTGAGGTCCTTGTCCTTGTGCCACAGGGCGACCGGTTCGGCGCCCGCGAGTCGGATCGCGCGCTGGGTGTCCCGGTCGTCCAGGCTCCCCGGGAAAGTGACGACGCCAATACGAGCGGTCACTTCGCCGCCTCCGCGACTTCCGCGCCCTCTTCCACCTTGACGGTGAAGTCCTCGATCACCGTGTTGGCGAGGAAGGATTCCGCGAGATCACGGATGCGGGCGAGCGCGGCCTCGTCGACCGGGCCGTCAACTTCCAGTTCGAAACGCTTTCCCTGACGGACGTCCGAGATCCCTTCGAATCCCAGGCGCGGCAGCGCACGCTGGACCGCCTGGCCCTGGGGGTCGAGGATCTCCGGCTTGAGCATGACGTCGACTACGACGCGTGCCACTGGCACTCCCGATGTGTGGTGCTGAGCAGGTTCCTTCAGACTACCCGCACAAAATTTCTACGCGGGTAGAGTTGGAGGAAACTACGTGAGGCGCATCACGATCGGGTGTCGGAGCCCGGTGGTCGTGAAAAGTTCTGGGAAAGTTCGACAGGCCGCCCGCAACCCCTATTGCGTACGGACACGCGGACGGATTTAGTCGGGCTTCACTTTGCATTGCCGGGCACTGTACAAATGAATTGGCAATAGCCGATACTCGGCACGTCAACGCCGGTGAGCTGTATCGACGTGCCGCACGAAGGGACCGATATTCGTGGCGCAAAAGGTCGTGGTCACTCTCTTCGACGACATCGACGGCTCGGAAGCGGCGGAAACGATCGCCTTCGGACTCGACGGCAAGTCGTACGAGATCGACCTGAACGAAACCAACGCCAAGAAACTGCGCAAGGCGCTCGCGCCGTACGTGGAGGCCGGCCGCAAGCGGTCGCGCTCCGGCAAGGCGTACAAGCAGACCGAGGTGGCGCCCGACCCGGCCGCCGTGCGCGCCTGGGCCCAGGCCAACAAGATGGACGTGCCCGCGCGCGGACGCATCCCCAAGAAGGTCTACGAGGCGTTCAGCAGCGCGCAGTGAGGCGTGCGGAGCCCGCGAAGGGGCGGTTGTCCAGGGTCCGTCAGCGGGCCCTGGACACCGTGCACTTGGGCGGTGCGGGGGCGCGCGGACGGCCGTCCGAGGAGCCGACTTGCGCTACCCCCCTGCTGATCAGCTAATGTCTGAGACACGCCGAGGGGCGAGGCCGAAAGGCCAAAACCCCGAGGATCGTGCGGGTGTAGTTCAGTAGTAGAACATCCCCCTTCCAGGGGGAAGGCGCAGTGTGCGATTCCTGTCACCCGCTCTGGCATCGGCCGTCCCGACCACTCTCGTGGATCAGGTAGGCTGGTGCTCGCACCGATCGGTGGGAGCCGGTCGGGGGCAGTGCGGACGTAGCTCAGTTGGTAGAGCGCAACCTTGCCAAGGTTGAGGTCGCGAGTTCGAGCCTCGTCGTCCGCTCCAAGGAAAAACCCCGGTCTTCGTGACCGGGGTTTTTTCGTGCTCTCCCCGCAGCGACTTCCGGACCGCCCGACTTCCGGACCGCCGCTGACATTTGTCATGCCGGCCGATGACACCGCGCACTGCCGGCCGTCCCCGGACGCCGGGACGCTGAGGGCATGGACATCGACGGACCCGAGCAGGTGATCGAGGTCACCGGCCTCACCCGTGTCTACGGCGGCGGATCCGACGGATTCGAGGCCGTACGCGGAATCAGCTTCGCCGTGGCGCGCGGGGAGATCTTCGCGCTGCTCGGCACCAATGGCGCGGGCAAGACCTCCACCGTGGAACTCCTGGAGGGGCTCGCGGCGCCGACCCGCGGCGAGATCAGGGTCCTCGGCCACGATCCCTACCGGGAACGCACCGCCGTACGCCCCCGCACCGGCGTGATGCTCCAGGAGGGCGGCTTCCCCGCGGAGCTGACCGTCGCGGAGACCGCGCGGATGTGGGCGGGCTGCACCAGCGGCGCCCGGCCCGCGAAGGAGGTGCTGGCGCGGGTGGGGCTCGGGGACCGGCAGGAGGTGCGGGTCAAGCAGCTGTCCGGCGGCGAACGGCGCCGGCTCGACCTCGCGCTCGCCCTGCTCGGCGACCCCGAGGTGCTCTTCCTGGACGAGCCGACGACCGGCCTGGACGCCGAAGGCCGCCGGGACACCTGGGAGTTGGTGCGCGCGCTGCGGGACGCCGGGACGACCGTGCTGCTCACCACGCACTACCTGGAGGAGGCCGAGGGCCTGGCCGACCGGCTCGCCATCCTGCACGCGGGCCGCATCGCCGCGGCCGGCACCCCCGCCGAGGTCACCGCGGGCCGCCCCGGCCGGATGTGCTTCCAGCTGCCCGAGGGCTACCACCTCGGCGATCTGCCCCCGCTGGCCGCCCTCGGCGTCTGCGGGCACGAGCACGAGGGCCGGACGGTACGGCTGCACACCACCGACCCCCAGCGCACCGCCGCCGGCGTCCTCGCCTGGGCCGACCGTACGGGCCTGCGCCTGCACGCCCTCGATGTGCGCTCGGCCTCCCTGGAGGAGGCGTTCCTGGGGATCGCGGGGCAGGACGGCGGGGTCGGTCAGGGGGTGGCGGCGTGAGCGGGGCGGCACCGGGACGGACGCGAGCGTGGGAGGAAGCGGCATGAGCGGGGTCGCACGGACGGGGGCGGGACGGCGGTTGGGGGCGCTCGGGCGGGCCGAGCTGGCGCTGCTCGGGCGGAACCGGGGGGCCGTGGTCACCGCGCTGCTGGTGCCGCTCGCGCTGCCGTTCACCGTACGGGGGGCGTACGCCCGGCTCGATCTGACGGCGCACGGGGTGAGTGCCGGTACGGCGATGCTGACGGCCGCCATCGGCTTCTCCTTCCTCTTCGCCGTCTACACCGCCCTGGTCGGCGCGTTCGTCGCCCGCCGCGAGGAACTCGTCCTCAAGCGGCTGCGCACCGGCGAACTCTCCGACGCCGAGATCCTCACCGGCACCGCCCTGCCCGCCGTCGGACTCGGCCTCGCCCAGGTCCTGGTGCTGTCCGCCGGCTGCACCCTGCTGCTGCACACCGGCCCGCCGAAGGCACCCTGGCTGATCCTGCCGGGGCTGCTGTCCGGCTTCGTGGTGAGTGCCGCGCTCGCCGCCGTCACCGCCTCCTTCACCCGGACCACCGAGAGCGCCCAGGTGACCGCGCTGCCCCTGCTCCTCGTGTCCATGCTCGGCTCCGGGATCACGATCCCCGCCGCGGCCCTGCCCGACCGGATCGCGTCGGTCTGCGCGCTGCTCCCGCTGTCCCCGGCGATCCGGCTGGTCGAGGCGGGCTGGACCGGGCGGTCGAGCGGCCCGGGGACCCTGGCCGCCCTGGCCACCGCGCTGGCCTGGACCGTGGTGGCGGTGTTTGCTGTACGACGGTGGTTCCGCTGGGAACCACGGCGCTGAGGACGGGGGTGCGGCGCGTGCTGGGGCGGATGCGGGGATGGCAGCGGCGGTACTGGGGCGAGCGGAGCAAGGCCGAGCGGGTCGAGCTGCAGAGCGTGGTCACCTGGAACGCCACCATCTGGCTGTTCCCGCTGAGCTGGATGCTGCCCCCGATCACGGCCGGCGGCCTCCAACGGCACCCCGGAGCCCTCGCGCTCGGCGTCCTGCTGATCGCCGTCGGCCTGCTCCAGTGCCTGGTCGCCTGCCGGCTCGTCCGCCCGGCGCTCGACCACTACCTCGGCCGGTCCGAACTGCCCGCGCGGGCCCACCGCGTCGCGGCCCTGCTGCTCGCCCTGGCCCTCGCACTGCTCGTGACGCTCGTCGCGCTCGGCAGGCTGGGCGGGCCCACCAGCCGGATGGTGCTCGGCGCGGTGCTGGTGTCCTTCGGGATGACCTACGCGCTCACCGTCCCCCTGGCGGTGTTCCTGCGCCGGTCCGCCGCCCTGTCGGCGCTGCTCGTGGTCGTCCTGCTGCTCGCCCACCCCAGCGGCCTCGGCGCGACGGCGACCGCGCTGGCCGCCGCCTTCGCCACCGCCTTCACCCTGCTGGCCGCCCGCTGCGGCGCCTGGACCCTCGCGGTGCTCTGGGAGGCCGAGCGCGGCCGGGAGATCCAGGCCCGGCTCGCGGTCGCCGAGGAACGGCTGCGGTTCGGGCGCGATCTGCACGACGTCCTCGGGCGGAACCTCTCCGTGATCTCCCTCAAGAGCGAACTGGCCGTCCAACTGGCCCGGCGGGGACGGCCGGAGGCGGTGGCGCAGATGATCGAGGTGCAGCGGATCGCGCAGGAGTCCCAGCGGGAGGTGCGGGCCGTCGTACGCGGCTACCGTGCGGCCGATCTGGGCGCCGAACTCGCGGGTGCTCAAGGCGTGTTGGAGGCGGCCGGGATCGGCTGCGAGGTGCGGGCGGAGCCGGCCGGGCTGCCGGCCGAGGTGCAGTCGGCACTCGGCTGGGTGGTGCGGGAGGCGACCACCAATGTGCTGCGGCACGGGGACGCGCGGCGGTGCGCGGTGGAGCTGGAGGTACGGGAGGGTGTGGTGGTGCTGACCGTGGAGAACGACGGGGTGCGGGCCGCCGCGACGAGTACGAGCGGCGGGTCGGGGCTCGCCGGGCTGCGGGAGCGGCTGGCGGCGGTGGGCGGGACGCTGGCGGCCGATGTCGCGGGCGAGGACCGGTTCCGGCTGGTGGCCGAGGTGCCGCTGCCGGACGAGGCGCCGCGGTCGGACGAGGCGCCGCGGTCGGACGAGGCGCCGCGGTTGGACGAGACGCCGCGGTTGGACGAGGCGCCGCGAAAGGCGCGGGAAGTGAGTGACGTCACGTCATGAGTGATCCGGTACGGCTGCTGCTCGCCGACGACGAGCATCTGATCCGGGGCGCGCTGGCCGCCCTGCTCTCGCTGGAGGACGATCTGCTGGTGGTCGCGGAGGCGGCCACCGGGCCCGAGGCGCTGGCGATGGCGCGGGCGCACGCCCCCGATGTGGCGGTGCTCGACCTCCAGATGCCGGGCGCGGACGGTGTGAGGGTCGCCACATCGCTGCGGTCCGAAGTACCCGGCTGCCAGGTGCTGATCGTCACCGGTCACGGGCGGCCGGGGCATCTGAAGCGGGCCCTCGCGGCGGGGGTGCGCGGGTTCGTGCCGAAGACCGTCAGCGCGCAGCGGCTCGCCGAGATCATCCGGACCGTGCACGCCGGAAGCCGTTACGTGGACCCGGAATTGGCCGCCGACGCGATCTCCGCCGGGGACTCCCCGCTGACCGCCCGGGAGGCGGAGGTGCTGGAGCTGGCCGCCGACGGGGCGCCGGTCGCGGAGATCGCCGAGCGGGCCGCGCTGTCCCCCGGGACCGTGCGCAACTACCTCTCCTCGGCCGTCACCAAGCTGGGCGCCGAGAACCGGCACACGGCAGTGCGTCTCGCCCGCGAGCGAGGTTGGGTATAGTAGCTGTCGCGCCACGGCGCACTGCGGACGTAGCTCAGTTGGTAGAGCGCAACCTTGCCAAGGTTGAGGTCGCGAGTTCGAGCCTCGTCGTCCGCTCCAGAGAAAGACCCCGGTCCATCGGACCGGGGTCTTCTTCGTGTGCCTAGGACCAGCTGGTGCCGGTCAGACGCTCGTACGCCTCCACGTACTTGGCCCGGGTGGCGTCCACGACCTGCTGCGGCAGCGGCGGCGGGGGCTGCTCGCCCCTGCGGTCCCAGCCGGACTCCGCGGAGGTCAGCCAGTCGCGCACGAACTGCTTGTCGTACGACGGCTGCGCGCGCCCGGGCCGCCACTGGTCGGCCGGCCAGAAGCGGGAGGAGTCCGGGGTGAGCACCTCGTCGGCGAGGACGAGCGTGTCGCCGTCGTGGCCGAACTCGAACTTGGTGTCCGCGAGGACGATGCCCCGCTCGCGGGCGATGTCGCGGGCCCGGGAGTAGACGGCGAGGGTGGCCTGGCGCAGCTGGGCGGCGGTGTCGGCGCCGACCTGGCGGGCGACCTCCTCGTAGGACACGTTCTCGTCGTGCTCGCCGACCTCGGCCTTGGTGGCCGGGGTGAAGATCGGGGCGGGCAGCTCGGAGCCGTCGACGAGGCCCTCGGGGAGGGCGAGGCCGCACACGGTCCGGGACTGCTCGTACTCCGTGAGTCCCGAGCCGGTGAGGTAGCCGCGGGCCACGCACTCGACCGGGACCATCTTCAGCGACGTGCAGATCAGGGTGCGGCCCGCCCAGTCGGCGGGGGCGCCGGCGGGCAGTTCCTCGGAGATCACATGGTTCGGGGCCAGGTCGCGCAGCTGGTCGAACCACCACAGGGAGAGCCGGGTGAGGACACGGCCCTTGTCGGGGATCTCCGTGGGCAGCACCCAGTCGTAGGCGGACATGCGGTCGCTGGCGACCATCACGAGGTCGCCCGCCTCGTTCCGGTACAGGTCCCGCACCTTTCCGGTGTGCAGGTGCACCAGGCCCGGAACCTGGATCGGCTCGGGCTTTTCTACGAATCCGGACACGGTTCCTCCCCGTGGTTCTGTCCAACTGCCTCGATTCTCCCTCATGGGGGCGGCCGGTTCCGGCCAGGGGTCGCCCGGGGCCGGGGGCGGCTCAGTCGCGTTTGCAGATGCGGTCCAGGAGGTTGGCCGTGGCCCGCTGGATACGGGGGTCCACATGGCCGGGGCGGTCCAGGGCCGGGGACCAGGCGAAGGTGCCGGAGGCGAACACCCAGGCGCCGGACGGGGCCCGGTACAGGGAGGTCTCCTGGTGGCGCAGGGCGCCGCCGGCGTCGGTGTAGGGGGAGTGCGCGAGCAGCATGCGCTCGTCGTGCGCGGGCAGCGCGGTGCGCGGGAAGTACCGGTCGGCCTCGCCCGCGACCAGGCCCGGGATCTCGTCGCCCTCGTGCGCGCCGGTCGACTCCCACAGCCAGTGCCCGGCGTTGCGCACGATCAGCGGGCACGGTTCGGGGACCCGGCCCGCGTACTGGATGCCGATCAGCTCCTGTTCGGGGCGGTCGATCTCCCGCCACAGCACCGGCTTGCCGGGGCCCTTGCGTTTGCGGCAGGTCAGCAGCCGGTCCGGCGTCCCGGACGGCGAGGCCCCCAACTCGACCTGCCAGTACATGGTGTTGGCGGAGAGGAACACCAGCGAGGTGCCGTGGTCGCGGGCCCGCTCGGCGGCGCGGCGCATGGGCAGCGTCCAGTACTCGTCGTGCCCGGGGAAGATCAGGCCCCGGTAGCGGGTGGGGTCCACCCGGCCGGCGTGCAGATCGCGGGCGTCGGCGTACGCGAGGTCGTAGCCGTAGCGCTCGGCCCAGCGGATGACGTCGTAGGCGTGCCCGACGTGCAGCGGCAGGCCCGCGCCCGCGTACGGCCGGTCGAAGGAGACCGTGGTCGCGGCGTCCGCCTCGCCGAGCAGCGCGCCCTGTTCGTCCCAGGCGTGGTAGAGACTGGCGCCGGTGTGCCCGTCCTCCGGGTACAGGTTGTACGCCTGCCACGTCACGTCGGGCAGCAGCAGGAGCAGATCGGCCGGGCGGTCGTCGCGGACCGTGAAGGGCACATGGGAGCGGTAGCCGTCGGCGGTGGTCAGTACGGCCACATAGGCGCCGACGCTCCAGTGCGAGGGCACCTGGAGGCGCCAGGACTGCCACCAGTGGTGGCAGGAGACCGTGCGGTCGGCGGTCAGCGGCGGGGACTGCACGATGCCGGACAGCCGGGGGCTGGTGGTGATCTTGGCGGCGCCGTCGCCCGCGTAGTGGCCGATCCGGTAGATGTCGACCGAGAACTCCTGCGGCGGGTCGACCGTGATGTGGAAGTCGATCGCCTCGCCGGGCGCGACCGCGCCGGTGGCGGTGAAGCCCTTGATCTGGCGGTGCACGTCGTCGGCCGAGCGGGGACCGCCGGGGGAGGTGCGCGGCGCGGGGATGCGCGCGTCGCCCCGGGTGTGCTGCTGGGGCACGGCGTCGACGTACCAGGGCACGACGTGGCCGGTGTCGTCGAAGTAGGTCTCGCTGCCGCGCAGCCAGGGCACCGGGCCCAGGCCGAAGGGATCCGTGACGGCGTGCGCGATCGCTCCGGACTCCCAGCGGCGGATGTGGTCCGAGGCCATGGTCGCTCCCCTCCCCGAGCCCCCCGACGTCCTGTGGGTGGGCGGTGCTCGCGGTGCTCGGCCCTGCTGTCGTATGTCGCATGCCTTTGCCAGGTGCGTGATGGCTCCAGCACATCACATGACGCACGGGCTCGGTCACTGTTCGTTGCGAATTAACCTAAGTGGAAGCCGAGGCTCCCGTTGGGCGAGGGTGCCCCGGCGGTCAGACGAGGCGTATCGGCTTCTCGGGGCGTATCCCCGCGGCGGCCAGCCAGTCGCGCAGCGGGCCCGGGTCGCCCTCCTCGATCAGGCTCAGCACCCGGGGGGTCAGGTCGGCCGCCCGCTCGCCGTGCAGCAGCAGGGACGGGCCGTCCAGCCAGTCCAGGGCCGGGACCGCGCCCGCCGTGTCGACGGCGGCGCAGCACACCATCGCCGTGACGTGATCGGTCAGCAGTTCGCGGGCGGTACGCGGGGGCTGGAGGGGGACGAGGGGCAGCGCGCCGCAGTCCCAGAGGGTGCTGGGCGGGCTCTGTCCGGCGGCGGTGGCGCCGTGCGGCACGGCGCTCTCCTCCCGGGCGACCTCGGCGCTGAGGCCGGCGGCGAGGAGGGCGCTGCGTTCGGTGCCGGGGTCGTCGTCCCCGTCGTCCCCGTCGTCCCCGATGTCCCCGTCGGCCGTCGTGGGACCCGGGAAGGCGTCCGTGTCGGCGGGGGCGGGGGTGGCGCCGGGCACGGGGGCCGCTGGTCGGGCGGGGTTCGCGGGCTCGGTGGGGGTGAGCGCGGGCTCGGTCGCGGGGTCCGTGGGCTCGGTCGGGGTACCCGTGGGCTCGGTGGCCGGGTCCCTCGGTTCCGTGGCCGGGTCCGTCGGCTCGGTGGGCGGGTCCGTCGGTTCGGTGGCCGGGTCCGTCGGCTCGGTGGGCGGGTCCGTCGGCTCGGTGAGGTGGTCCAGGACCCGGGCCAGGGTGGGGGCTCCGGTGTGCCGGGCGGGGCGGGTGCCGAGGGAGTCCAGGACGCGGTGCAGCCGGGCCGCGTCGGCGCGCCAGGTGCGGTCCACGACCTCCTCCGGGTACGACTGCCAGTCCACCGGCGCCCAGTCGGCGCGGGGTCCGGCGGGGCCGCCGTGGAAGAGGCGCGCGGCGAGCAGCGAGGTGGCCTCGTCCACGCTTCCCGGCTCCTCCAGCAGATCGCAGGCGGGCCGCTCGCCGAGGCGGGAGGTGAAGCCCTCGGCCAGCCGGTCGCGCCGGGACAGCTCGGTGAGCGCGGCCACCACACCCGCGTCCAGCCGGGACGGCCAGCGGCCCATCCGCCAGGCGGGCAGCGCCACCCGGGTCAGCAGCCGGTCCCAGCCCGCGTACGCGAGCCCGACCTGCTCCTGGGCGACGATCCGCAGCCCGTAGTCCACCGTCCGCGCCCGCTCGGCGGCCGCCGCGGCGACCCCACGCTCCATCTGCGCGGCGTGCTCACGGCAGGCGCCCAGCAGCAGCCGGGTCACCCGGCCGAGGACCGCGCACGCGCCGCGGGCCAGCGGTCCCCGGCGCGGGGTGGCGGCCACGGCCAGGGCGGCGTCCAGGCCGCGCAGGAAGCGCCGGGCGGCGGCTATGTCGGGCTGCGCCGAGGGGCCCGTACCGGCGACGACCGGGGCGATGACGGCGCGCAGCTCGCCGACCCGCATCCACCACAGGAACGGGGAGCCGATGACGAGGACCGGCGCCACGGGGACCCGGCGGAGGCGGCGCCCCTCACCGGATATGTCCGCCTCGCCGGGAGCGGGCCGGGCGGGCGGGCCGTGCGCCGCGTGCGTACGGTCCTCCAGCCAGCTGTCGCAGTCCGGGGTCAGGGCTATGGCGGAGGGCGCCGGGACCTCCAGCCGCTCGGCGAGGTCGCGCACCATCCGGTACAGGTCGGGGGCGGACTCCTCCGTGACCGGCACCGTGGGCGTCATGGCGGGGCGGGCCCGGCCGACGACCAGGGCGATGCCGGCGGTGGCCAGCAGGACGAGGACCGCGAGGGCGCCCACGATCCAGCGGGCGGTGTCCCAGCCGGGGCCGACCAGGTGGCCCGTGGCCGCGCCGGCCAGCAGGATCACCTCGGCCGCCGCGGGCAGCACGGCCACGCCGAGGGCCCGGCCCCGGACCCGCAACACCGCGAGGGCCCGGGAACGCGCGGCCTGCGCGCCCGCTTCCACACCGATTCCGGTCACGTGCCGACCTCACCCCCTCCCCTGTCGATGCCGTGCTGTCCTGGTGCTGCTCACTCCCCCACTGTGGCACCCGTCACTGACAACGCAATGCCGGTGGGCCAAGTGCGCGGGGCCGATGAGCCAACCGCGCAATGCCGGTGTGCCAAGTGCGGGAACGCTTGCGCGGCACCCTAGTTGCGACCCCGGCCCACGTCAGCCGGATGGGCGATTGCTCACTCGATGGAATGGCTTTGGTCAGAGCTGGGTGACAGAAAGCAAAGATCAGGCCCCGGATTGCGGATCCGGGGCCTGTGTGGGTGAAACGGGAGCTGGGAGGCGTCGGGAGGGCGCTCAGAGCGCCTCGGCGGCGGCCTTCGCCGCGATGTCCGTACGGTGCTGCCCGCCGTCGAGCCCGATCCGGCCCACCGCCCGGTACGCCCGCTCGCGCGCCTCGGTCAGGTCCTTGCCGGTGGCGGTGACGGACAGCACGCGGCCGCCCGCGCTGACGACCGCGTCGCCGTCCTGCCGGGTGCCCGCGTGCAGCACATAGGCGTCCGGGGCGTCCTCGGCGGCCACCTCGGCCAGACCGGTGATCGGGTCGCCGGTGCGCGGGGTGCCGGGGTAGTTGTGCGAGGCGACGACGACGGTGACGGCCGCGTCCTCGCTCCAGCGCAGCGGCGGCAGGTCGGCGAGGTTGCCGGTGGCGGCGGCCATCAGCAGCCCGGCCAGCGGGGTCCGCAGCCGGGCCAGCACGACCTGGGTCTCGGGGTCGCCGAAACGGGCGTTGAACTCGATGACCCGCACGCCCCGGCCGGTGATCGCCAGACCGGCGTAGAGCAGCCCGGAGAACGGCGCGCCGCGGCGGCGCAGTTCGTCCACGGTCGGCTGGAGCACCGTGTGCAGCACCTCGTCGACCAGCTTCGGGTCGGCCCACGGCAGCGGCGAATAGGCGCCCATGCCACCGGTGTTGGGACCCTCGTCGCCGTCCAGGGCGCGCTTGAAGTCCTGGGCGGGCTGGAGCGGTACGACGGTCTCGCCGTCGGTGACGGCGAACAGGGACACCTCGGGGCCGTCGAGGAACTCCTCGATCACCACGCGCTCGCAGGCGGCGGCGTGCGCAGTGGCGGCGTCCAGGTCGGAGGTGACGACGACGCCCTTGCCGGCGGCGAGTCCGTCGTCCTTGACGACATAGGGGGCACCGAAGGCGTCGAGGGCCTCGGCGACCTCCTCGGCGGTGGTGCAGACGTACGAGCGGGCGGTCGGCACCCCGGCCGCGGCCATGACGTCCTTGGCGAACGCCTTGGAGCCCTCCAGGCGGGCGGCCTCGCCGGACGGGCCGAACACCGGGATGCCGGCGGCGCGCACGGCGTCGGCGACACCGGCGACCAGGGGGGCCTCCGGGCCGACGACGACCAGCTCGGCACCGAGCCGCTGCGCCAGCGCGGTCACCGCGGCACCGTCGAGCGCGTCGACCTGGTGCAGCTCGGCGACCTCGGCGATGCCGGCGTTGCCGGGGGCGCAGTGCAGCGCGGTGACGTCGGGATCGAGGGACAGGGAGCGGCACAGGGCGTGTTCGCGGGCGCCGCTGCCGATGACGAGGACGTTCACGGGGTCAGCCTAATGGCAAGGTTGCCGAAGTCTGGGGGGTGGGGAAGCGGTACGTTCCTACAAGGGGGCGGTGAGTGTGCGGCCCCGGGGGGCAGGGGTCCGTGTTCGGGTGCGGGTCCGCGGTGGCTGGCCGCGCAGTTCCCCGCGCCCCTGGGGGGTTGGCGGGAGCGTCGGCTTCGAGGAGTGCCGGGGGCTGCCGTGACTGGTGGCCCGGGTTCGTCGTCGGGAGCGGGGCGTCGTGGCTGAGCGCGCAGTTCCCCGCGCCCCCAGGAGGTTGGCGGGAGCGTCGGCTTCGAGGAGTGCCGGGGGCTGCCGTGACTGGTGGCCCGGGTCCGTCGTCGGGAGCGGGGCGTCGTGGCTGAGCGCGCAGTTCCCCGCGCCCCCGGGGAGTTGGCGGGGGCGTCGGCTTCGAGGGGACGTCCCCCCGTACTCGGTCACTCGTTGGTGAATTCCTCCACCACCGTGGCGCCCAGTTCGCGCATGATCAGGTCGTGGCCGGAGAGGGCGGACTCGTCCAGGTCGGGGTCGTCGTCCTCGGGGATGTCGTCCTCGATGGAGACGGGGGGCGGCTCGGGGGCGGCGGGGCGAGGGGTCGCCGGGCCGGATGCCGGTGAGGCGGAGCCGCCCGGTGCGGGGGCGGAGGGCTGCGGGGCGGGCTGGGAGGGGGCGCTCGGGCGGGGCGCGGGCGCGGAGCCGTAGCCGCTGCCGGTGGGCGCGCCGCCACCGCCGTAACCTCCGCCGGGGGCACCCGGGCCACCGCCGAAGCCGGCGGAGCCGCCGCCCGGGGCCGGGGGCGCGGAGCCACCGCCGGACGGGTCGATCAGCGACTCGATCTTCCACTGCACGTTGAACTGCTCGGCCAGCGCGGCCCGCAGCACGTCCTCGCTGCCGCTGCTCGCGAAGTTGTCACGGGCCCCGGCGTTCACGAAGCCGAGCTGGAGGGTGGTGCCGTCGAAGCCGGTGACCTGGGCGTTCTGGCTGAGCAGGATCCAGGTGAAGCGCCGGCGGTTCTTGACGGCCTCCAGGATGTTCGGCCAGAGCATGCGGGGGTCGAGACCACCGGCGGGGGCAGCCGCGGGGGGCTGGGGGGCCGAGGGCGCGGGGGCGGCAGGGGCGGGCTGGGCCGGCGTCCGGGGGGCGGCCGCCGGGGCCTGCTGCTGCGGAGCGCCGGGCGCGGCGGCCGTGGGCCAGCCACCGGGGCGCCGTCCCCCACCGGCGGGAGCGGCCGTGGGCCAGGCACCCGGCGCGGCGGAGGGGGGAGCAGCCTGAGCGGCCGGGGCCGGCTGCTCGGCGGGAGCGGGGGCGGGCGCCACCGGAGCGGCGGGCTCCGGAGCAGGCGCGGGAGCGGGGGCAGGCGTGGGAGCGGGGGCAGGCGTGGGTGCGGGGGCAGGCGTGGGTGCGGGGGCAGCCGGGGCCGCGCCGGAGTCGGGAGCACCGGACGCACCACCGGCTCCCGGACCGGAACCGGGAACCGCTCCGCCCGGCACTCCCCGCACCGCGGCCCGTGCCGCCGCCGGGCCACCGCCGGGCGGGACCGTCGGGGCCGGGGCGCCGCCGTGGGCCTCCGGACCGGGGACGTAGCCCATGGCGGGGGCACCGGCGCCCGTGCTGAAGTTGACGCCGCGCTCGATGCGGTCGAGGCGGGCCATGAGGGAGCGCTCGTCGCCGTAGGCGGCGGGGAGCAGGACGCGGGCGCAGATGAGTTCGAGCTGGAGGCGGGGCGAGGTGGCGCCGCGCATCTCGGTGAGGCCCTCGTTGACGAGGTCGGCGGCGCGGCTCAGCTCGGCCGCCCCGAAGGTGGACGCCTGCGCCTGCATGCGCTCCAGGACGTCGGCGGGGGCGTCGATGAGCCCCTTGTCGGCGGCGTCCGGCACGGCGGCGAGGATCACCAGGTCACGGAGGCGTTCGAGCAGGTCGGCGACGAAGCGGCGCGGGTCGTTGCCGCCCTCGATGATGTGGTCGACGACCTCGAAGGCGGCCGCGCCGTCGCCGGTGGCGAAGGCCTCGACGACGGAGTCGAGGAGGGAGCCGTCGGTGTAGCCGAGGAGGGCGGTGGCCATGGTGTACGTCACGCCGTCCGCGCCCGCGCCGGCGAGGAGCTGGTCCATGACGGACATGGAGTCACGGACGGATCCGGCGCCCGCGCGCACCACGAGGGGGAGCACGCCGTCCTCGACGGGGATGTCCTCCTTCTGGCACACCTCGCCGAGGTAGTCCCGCAGGGTGCCGGGCGGCACCAGCCGGAACGGGTAGTGGTGGGTCCGCGAGCGGATGGTGCCGATGACCTTCTCGGGCTCGGTCGTGGCGAAGATGAACTTGAGGTGCTCGGGCGGCTCCTCGACGACCTTCAGCAGGGCGTTGAAGCCGGCCGACGTGACCATGTGGGCCTCGTCGATGATGTAGATCTTGTACCGGCTGCCCGCGGGGCCGAAGAAGGCCTTCTCGCGCAGTTCACGGGCGTCGTCCACGCCACCGTGGGAGGCGGCGTCGATCTCGATGACGTCGATCGAACCCGGTCCGTTGCGCGCGAGGTCCTGACAGGACTGGCACTCGCCGCACGGGGTCGGTGTGGGGCCCTGCTCGCAGTTGAGGCAGCGGGCGAGGATGCGCGCGCTGGTGGTCTTCCCGCAGCCACGCGGCCCGCTGAACAGGTACGCGTGATTGACCCGGTTGTTGCGCAGCGCCTGCTGCAGCGGGTCGGTGACATGCTCCTGCCCGATGACCTCGGCAAAGGTCTCGGGACGGTAGCGGCGGTACAGCGCGAGAGACGACACGCTTACGAGGTTATAGGCGACCGCTGACAACCGGTCCCGCCGAAGCCCCCGCCAACGCAGACGCCCCCCACGCACCCGCCAGAGCCGACCTACCCTTGCTGCCTTCCGGCCCTGGGGGAGTTCAGTCAGATAGCGCCGCGTGAGGGGCTACGCAGAGAGTACCCGATCCGGGCCTGCGGGAACGAGTTCGCGAGCACCCTCCTCGGTCATGTAATGTTCCGACCGGAGGATTCGCCTAGAGGCCTAGGGCGCACGCTTGGAAAGCGTGTTGGGGGCAACCCCTCACGAGTTCGAATCTCGTATCCTCCGCCAGTGCCTCACCGGGCACGATGCCGAAGGGCCCCTGGAAACAGGGGCCCTTCGGCGTTGTGTGTCTGCCTGCCCGTGCGCGATCACAAGAAGGTCACAAGGCGGGGCAGGTGGGCGCCCCGGTCGCCGCTCGCCCGGAGAATCGCGCTCTGCGCATTTCACGGGGGGGGAATGAGCGCTTATCGCTTCAATCCGCCGCCGGGCTGGCCCGTGCCGCCCGTGGGGTGGACGCCGCCGGCGGACTGGCGGCCCGATCCGGCGTGGCCGGCCGCTCCGGAGGGCTGGCAGTTGTGGGTCCCGGAGGGCGGCGGCCCCGAGACCGGTGCCCTCGCCGTCGGTGCCGCGCCCGTGGTTCCGGCGCCGCGCAAGGGCCGGTCGTTCGGGCGGCGCCGTGCGGACGCGGTCTCCGAGGCGGAGGAGCTGCGGGCCTGGATCGCGCGGACGCAGGGGCTGGACGCCGAACGCGTCGCCGACCTCGTACGGCAGGTCGAGGCGGAGGCCCGCGGCGCTGCGGGAGAGGGCGGTCGCCGAGGCCGGTGACGAGGCCAGGGGGATCGTCGAGGACGCGCGGGCCACGGCGAAGGAGATCCTCGCCGACGCGCGCCGAGCGGCCAAGGAGACCGACCGGCTGCGCGAGGACGCCGACCGTCGCCGCGCGGAGGTCGCCGCGGCCGACCGGCGGCTCGCCGAACTCCAGGCGCGGATCGTCAACGCCGATGAGACCGCCCTGCTCCAGGAGGCGGGGATCTACGCCTACCGGCATGTCCTCCAGGACGCGATCGCCTACCGCAGCCGGCTCGACACGCTCCGGGACGAGATCAAGTCGCTGGCCCGCGCGGGCCGGGCCGTGCACGCCACCACGGACTGGACGGTCAACGGTTCCAGACGCGAGGGCCAGAAGATGGTCCGCGACTTCTCCAAGCTCATGCTGCGCGCCTACAACGCCGAGGCCGACTACGCGGTGCGGTCCATGCGGCCGTACCGGCTCGCCTCCCTGGTCGACCGGCTCTACAAGAGCCGCGAGACGATCGCCGAACTGGGCGCCACCATGCACATCCGGATCAGCGACGAGTTCCACGACGCGCGGGTGCGGGAGCTGGAACTCACCGCCGACTACCTCCAGAAGAAGGACGAGGAGAAGGAGGCACAGCGCGAGGCCCGCGCCCGGGAGCGGGAGGAGGCCGCCGTGCAGCGGGAGCTGGACCGGCAGCGCGAGAAGCTGAACAAGGAACTCGGCCACTACCAGGCGGCGTTGCAGCGGCTGCGCGAGCGCGGGGACGAGAGCGGCGCCACGGAGCTGGAGGCCAAGCTCGCCGAGATCGAGAACTCGCTCCAGGACGTCGAGTCCCGCGCGGCCAACATCCGTACCGGCTATGTGTACGTCGTCTCGAACGTCGGCGCCTTCGGGGATCGCATCGTGAAGATCGGCATGACCCGCCGGCTCGAACCCCTCGAACGGGTCTACGAGTTGAGCGGTGCGGCCGTTCCCTTCCGCTTCGACGTGCACGCGCTGATCTTCAGCAAGGACGCGGTCGGCCTGGAGGCGGAACTGCACCGGCACTTCGCGTCCCAGCGGGTCAACCAGGTCAACAGCCGCAAGGAGTTCTTCTACGCCACACCGGTGGAGGTGCGCGACGCGCTGCACCGGTTCGCCGGGCAGCACCTGATCGAGTTCACCGAGGAGCCCCAGGCCCTGGAGTGGCGCGCGAGCAGGAACGGGAACGCGAACGGCGCCGCCCCGCCGAGCACGGCGCTCACCAGGTAGGCCGCGCCGACACGCCCTCGTCCACCACCAGGTCGTGCCCGGTGATCCAGGAGGCGAGCGGCGAGACCAGGAAGACGCAGGCGTCGGCGATGTCCTCGGGTCGGCCCAGGCGGCCGGTGGGGGCGGCGGTGCGCCAGCGGTGGACGCCGTCCGGCCAGGCGTCCGCGAGGCCCGGGCGGTCGATCAGGCCCGGGGAGACCGTGTTGACGCGGATGCCGTCGGGGCCGTACTCCAGCGCGGCCGACCGGGCGTGCGCCACGACCGCCGCCTTGGCCGCGCCGTAGTGGGCGTGGCCGGGCGCGGGGTGGGCCGCCTCGATGGACGCGATGTGGGTGACGGTGCCGCCGCCGTGCCCGCGCATATGGGCCGCGGCGGCCTGGGTGCAGGCGAAGACGCTGGTGAGGTCGGTGTCGATCACCGCGCGCCACTCGGCGGCGGTCATCCCGGGCAGTGGCCGCACCGGCTGTACGGCCGCGTTGTCGACCAGCGCGGTGAGCCGGCCGCCGGACCAGTCCAGGGTGTCGTGGACCAGGCGGTGGCAGGCGTCCTCGTCGGTCAGGTCCGCGCGCAGTACGACCGCCTCGCCGCCCGCCGCGCGGATCCGGTCGGCGGTCTCCCCGGCCGCGGTGACCGCCGTACGGCAGTGCAGGGCGACCGCCGCGCCCTGTCCGGCGAAGCGCAGCGCGATGGCGCGGCCGATGCCGCCGCCCGCGCCGGTCACCAGGGCGGTCTGTCCGTCGAGGAGGTTCATGTGCGGCACAGTTCCCTGATCCGGGCGGCCTCGGCGGGGTAGCGCGCCGTGAGGTCCGCGGCGTCCCCGTGCTCGTAGTCCGCGTAGGTGAAGCCGGGGGCCGTCGTGCAGCCGAAGTGCGTCCAGGCGCCGCCCGGGGCCACCCGCGCCCCCATCCAGGTGCGGGCCGGGACGGTCAGCTGGACCTGCTGTCCGGCGCGCAGATCGGGGCCGAGGACGGCGGTGCGGGTGGTGCCGTCGGGGGCAAGGAGCAGCAGGTGCAGCGGGTCGCCGAGGTAGAAGTGCCAGATCTCGGCGTGCGGGAGGCGGTGCAGGGCGGAGTAGTCGTCCGCGGTGAGCAGGGCCACGATGGCGGCGCCCTCGGGGCGGCCGTCCGCCCGCTCGGGCCCCTCCCAGGTACGCCGGAACAGGCCGCCCTCGCGGGGGATCGGTTCGAGTCCGTAGTGCGCGATCAGCTCGTGCGGAGTCGTCACCCCCGGAAGGCTACCCCCGCACCACCCCAGCCCCCCGTCCCCGCTCCACCGGCGCGCTACCGACGCTCCAGGAAGGCGAGTTGGGCGTGCTTCTCGGGCAGGTACACGTCGGGGAGGTCCACCTCGGGCAGTACGACGGCGGGTCCGGGCACGAAGCCCTGGCGGACGAAGCGGTCGATCGCCTTGGCGTTGCGGACGTCCGGGTCGACCACCAGCCGCTCCCGGCCGAGGACGGTCAGCGCGTACGTCGTCAGGACGGTGAGCAGCGCGGCGGACCAGCCGGGGCGCGCGCCGGCGGGGTCGGCGGGGGCGAGCAGGACGTGCACGCCGAGGTCGCCGGGGCGGACGTCGTAGCACTCGCCGACGCGGTCGGCGGCGGGCTCGTACGTCTGGAACAGGGCGGCCGGGGCGCCGTCCTTGGTGACCAGGTGGGCGTGGTGGGTGTCCAGGGTGGCCATGTGGGCGTAGATCTCGGCGACCTGGTCGCGGCTGAGGCCGGTCATGCCCCAGAAGGCGGCGCGTTCCTCGCTCACCCAGGCGTGGATCACGTCCGCGTCGGCGGCGGGGTCCAGGGGACGGACGCGGACGGTGCCGAAGCCGTCGACGTGCTGCTCGTACGACGTCTCGTGCGCGTCAGTGGTCATGCGGGTGCTCCAGGGTGCGGTCGGGGGTGCGGTCGGGGGTGAGCCGGTTCCAGTCGGTGACGACGGGGGCGAGTTCTCCCCCGAGCCACAGGGGGAGTTGGTCGTGGTGGTGCGGGCTGCCGGGGACGCCGTCGGCGCCGAAGGGGACCACCCAGCGGCTGGCGTCCCGGTCGGCGAGGTCCCAGACCCAGCGGGCGGCGGGGCCGCGGGCGGCAAGGTCGGTGAGGCCGGGCACGGCGGAGGTGCACAGCACGCAGTCGTGGTCGCCGGCCAGGCCCGGGGTGGTCAGGCCGTCCGGCAGGGCCTGCCAGGGGACGAGGCGGTGGGTGTCCGACCAGGTGCCGGTGGGGGGTTGGGCGGCCACGTCCTCAAGTGCCTCACGGACGAGGGCCGGACGGTCGATGCCGTACAACTCCTCGGCACGCAGCAGGTGTTCGAGGGCGAAGCCGACGCGCGGGACGAGGGCCAGCCAGGGGCGCAGCGCCACCGGGTACGCCGGGGGTTCGGTGAGCGGCGCGAACGCCGGTTGTGCGGCGAGGAGTCGTACGACCGCGCCGCGCAGCGCCGCGAAGAGCGCCGCGTCGGTGCTGTCGGCGTCCATGCGGCGGTCCCACGCGAGCAGCCGGTCGCGCACCCGGGCCGCGGCCGGGGCGAGGCCGTCGAGCGCGGCGAGGTGGTCGAGGAGGGGCGCGGCGGAGGCGAGATGCGTGTCGGTGTGGATCGCGGCCATGTCCCCGGCGCTCCAGCGGCCACCGGTGTCGAGGAGGGCGCGGATGCGGTCGGCGCGGTGCGGCGGGGCGAACTCCACGCCGAGCGGGGCGGCCGGGCCGCGCTGGTTGGCCATCACGGCGATGCCGTCCGGGACGGGGGCGTACGGCATCTCGTGCCAGCCGTGCCAGTCGTGGCCGGGGCGCCAGGCGGGCACCGGGTGGAGGCGGTTGGCGCGGGCGCGCAGCGGGACGCGCCCGGCGACGCGGTGCAGGGTGCCGCCGTCGGTGTCGGCCGCCTGGACGACGTTCACCGGCTCGGCCCAGGCGTCCAGGGCCCGGTCGACGTCGGCGACGTTCCGCGCGCGCAGGAGCGGGAGCAGCGCGCCGAAGCCGAGGTCCTCCGTGACGCGGGGCGGGTACCGCAGGGCGAGCGCCCCGCCGTCGGCGGCCTCCGGGTCGTACGGCGTCTCCGGGCCCCCCGCGATCACGGGGCCCCGCTCCGTCTCGATCACCTCGACCTCGACGGGCGCCTCCCCCGCGACCTCCAGCGTCTCGGTGTGCGCGTGCGCCGGGTGCCAGCGCCCGTCCGGGCCCAGCACCTCGACCGAGGAGCCCGCGCGGCGCAGGCGCTCGCGGTAGAGGTCCTGGTAGTCGGCCATGGCGTTGGTGATGCCCCAGGCGACCGCGCCCGCGTGCCCGAAGTGGGGCAGGCCGGGGACGCCGGGGACGGCCAGGCCGAGGACGTCGAACTCGGGGCAGGCCAGGCGGATCTGCTGGTAGACACCGGGGTCCTCGATGAAGCGGTGGGGGTCGCCGGCGAGCAGCGGCCGGCCGGTGGCGGTGCGGGCGCCGGCGAGCAGCCAGCCGTTGCTGCCCGCCGTGCCGGGGCCGTCGGTGGCGAACAGGCCCACCGCGTCCGGGCCCAGGTGCCGGATCGCCTGCTCGCGCCAGAGCTTGGCCGGGAAGCCCGCGAAGAGGAGATGGGTGGAGAGCCAGACGGCGAGCGGGGTCCAGGGCTCCCAGCGGCCCGGGGTGAGCGCGGTGCGGGCGAACTCCGGGGCGCGGCGGGCGCCGGCCGGCAGGCCCTCGTTGACCCCGTCGGCGTACGACCGCACCCAGCGCGCGGTCTCCGGGTCCCGGCGTTCCAGCGCGGCGAAGCAGCGGCGGGCGGTGTCGGCCAGGCGGGCCCGGCGGGCGAGAACGTCCCAGGGGACCTCATCGGGGCCGAGGAAGGACGCGGACGTGCCCTGGGCGCGGTGCCGTTCGACCTCCAGCTGCCAGGCCCGGTCGAGCGCGGTGACCCGGCCCTGCGCGCGGGCCAGCGCGTGCACGTCCGCCGCGCGCAGATGGGGGATGCCGAAGGCGTCGCGGTAGGTCTCGCTGGTCACCCCGAGCCCTCCAAGTCTTAGGTTAGCCTTGCCTAATTTCCAACGGGGGAATCGTACGCGACGCGCGATCAGCCGCGACGCGGGATCATCGACCCATGGACGTCACCCTGCACCTCGCCCAGGATCCGGCGGCCGACGCGCTGCTCGGACGCTCGCCCCTCGCCGCGCTCACCGGGATGCTGCTGGACCAGCAGGTTCCGATGGAGTGGGCGTTCAAGGGGCCCCGGACCATCGCCGACCGGCTCGGCGCCGAGGACCTGGACGCGCACGAGATCGCGGCGCGGGACCCGGAGGCGTTCGCCGCGCTGCTCGCCGGGAAGCCGGCCGTGCACCGCTACCCGGGCTCCATGGCCA
The DNA here is from genome assembly GCF_030450125.1 of Streptomyces sp. WP-1. Lineage (NCBI taxonomy): Bacteria > Bacillati > Actinomycetota > Actinomycetes > Kitasatosporales > Streptomycetaceae > Streptomyces > Streptomyces sp. WP-1. The sequence goes on along the minus strand of NZ_CP123923.1, from coordinate 4,210,296 downwards.
AACGCGTCCAGCAGCTGTGCCAGTACCTGGTCGAGCACTACGACGGGGACGCCGAGGCCGTCTGGCGGGGCGTCGGCAGCGGGTCCGAGCTGCTGAAACGCCTGGAGGAGCTGCCGGGGTTCGGACGGCAGAAGGCGCAGATCTTCCTCGCGCTGCTGGGCAAGCAGCTCGGGGTCGCGCCGGCGGGCTGGCGCGAGGCGGCCGGCGCCTACGGCGAACCGGACTCCTACCGGTCCGTCGCCGACATCACCGGACCGGACTCGCTCACCAAGGTGCGCGCCCACAAGCAGGAGATGAAGGCGGCGGCCAAGGCGGCCAAGGCGACGAAGACGGCCAAGGCGGAGAAGGCGGCCCGGAAGTAGACCCGGAAGCGGGTCCGCGGGTGCCCGGTCGCGGGTCCGCGGGTCGCCCGATCGCCGGTCCGCGGTACGCCTGGTGGGCCACCCGGGTGGCCCACCCGGGTGGCGGACCGCGCGGAGCCGTTCCGAGCATGGAGCATGACCGAGGCATCGCATCACGGTCCGGAATGGGGCCGTGAGTACGACGACCAGCGCGTCCACGGCGGACATCCGCCGGGCGCCCCGCACGAACCGCAGGCGCGCCGCGAGCGCCATGAGGCCGAACCGCCGGTCGAGGGACCGCTGCACGCCCTGGCCAAGGCCGCCTGGCAGGTGGTCCTGGTCACCGGGATCGCCTCGCTGGTCCTGGGCGTCCTGGTCCTGGTGTGGCCGGGCCACTCGCTGGTCGTGGCCGGCGTCCTCTTCGGGCTCTATCTGCTGGTCAGCGGCGTGTTCCAGCTCACCGCAGCGTTCGGCACGCACCAGGCGACCTCGCTGCGGGTGCTGGCGTTCATCAGCGGCGCGCTGTCGATCCTGCTCGGCCTGCTCTGCTTCCGCGGGCCCATGCAGTCGATCCTGCTGCTCGCCCTGTGGATCGGCATCGGCTGGCTGATCCGCGGGGTCACCCACACCATGGCCGCGATCTCCGACCCCCGGATGCCCGCGCGCGGCTGGCAGATCGCGCTCGGCGTGCTGACCTTCGTCGCCGGGATCGTGCTGATCGACTCGCCCTTCGAGTCGGTGGCCGTACTGACCCTCGTCGGCGGCATCTGGCTGGTCGTGGTGGGCATCACCGAGATCATCACCGCGTTCCGCATCCGGCACCGGGCGAAGCAGGTGCCGCAGACCGTCTGAACCGCCCGCACCGCCGGACCGGACGCGCCCACCGCCACCGGTCCGGCGGCCGGTCACCGTCTCCGGACCGGCGGCCGGTCGTTCACCGTCTGCGGCGCGCCGTCCCGAACAGGGACCGGGTGATCTCGCGGCCCAGCTGGGTGCCGACCGAGCGGGCCAGGGACTTGAACATCCCGCTGCCGACGACCTGTTCGACCAGCGTGGGCTCCTCCTTCGGCGCCCGCGCCCGCGTCCGCACCGGCTCCGGCTCCGGCTCCGGGGCGGCCTGCGCGGCGCTCAGCTTCTCGTACGCCGACTCCCGGTCCACAGCCTGTGCGTAACGGCCATGGAGCGGCGAGTTCCGTACCGCGTCGTCCAGTTCGGCCGGATCCAGCGGGCCCATCAGGGACTCGGGGGCACGCAGCCGGGTCGCGGCGACCGGGGTGGGGGCGCCGTTCTCGCCGAGCACGGTCACCACGGCCTCGCCGGTGCCGAGCCCGGTGAGCAGCTCCTCCAGGTCGTACGACGATCTCGGGAAGGTCCGCACGGTCGCCCGCAGCGCCTTCTGGTCGTCCGGGGTGAAGGCGCGCAGCGCGTGCTGGACGCGGTTGCCGAGCTGGCCGAGGACGTCGGCGGGCACGTCCTTCGGGGTCTGGGTGACGAAGAAGACGCCGACGCCCTTGGAGCGGATCAGCCGCACGGTCTGGGTGATCGAGTCCAGGAACGCCTTGGACGCGCCGTCGAACAGCAGGTGCGCCTCGTCGAAGAAGAACACCAGCTTCGGCCTGTCGGCGTCGCCGATCTCGGGCAGGTCGTGGAACAGGTCGGCCAGCAGCCACATCAGGAAGGTGGAGAACAGCTGCGGTCTGTCCTGTACGGCGGCCAGTTCGAGGACGGAGACGGTGCCCCGGCCGTCGTCGGCCGTCCGCAGGAAGCCGGCCGTGTCGAACTCCGGTTCCCCGAAGAAGTCCGCCATGCCCCGCGCCTCGAAGGCGGTGAGCGAGCGCAGGATCACCCCGGCGGTGGCCGTGGAGAGCCCGCCGATGCCCTTCAGCTCGGGTCTGCCCTCGTCGGAGGTGAGGAAGGCGACGACCGCGCGGAGGTCCTTGAGGTCGATCAGCTCCAGGCCCTTGGTGTCGGCGTAGTGGAAGATCAGGCCGAGGGACTGCTCCTGGGTCTGGTTGAGCCCGAGCACCTTGGACAGCAGCACCGGTCCGAAACTCGTGACCGTGGCGCGCACCGGGATGCCGTGGCCGAGGCCGCCGAGCGCGTAGAACTCCGCCGGGAACCCGGCCGGGGTCCAGCTCCTGCCGACCTCGCCGGACCGCTGCCGTACCCGCTCGTCGTCCCGGCCGGGGCGCGCGATCCCGGACAGGTCGCCCTTGACGTCCGCGAGGAACACCGGCACCCCCCGCGCCGACAGCTGCTCGGCGATCAGCTGGAGGGTCTTGGTCTTGCCGGTGCCGGTGGCGCCCGCGACCAGGCCGTGCCGGTTGAGCATGGACAGCGGGACGCGGACCGGGGCGTCCGGGTGGCAGACGCCGTCCCACAGGAGGGCGCCGAGGTCGAGGGCGGGTCCGGAGAAGGCGTACCCGGCGGCGATCTCCCGGGCCGGACCGGGGAGCCCGGCGCCGGCGGGGCCCTGAGGGTCCGCGCCGGGACCGGCTCCGGGCTCTGCGTCGCGGTCGCTCATCTGGTCCCCTGTCCCTTCGCCTGCCCCTCCGCCACGGCCTCTGCTGCCGATAGGCGGCATTTGTACTGTTTGCGGAACCTTTTCAAGCGTCGCACTGCGGCGCCATGGCTGCGCCCGGAACGTCTGGGCCGGTAGGCTTTCCGTGTGATCTTCAAGCGCATCGGAAACGGCCGGCCGTACCCCGATCACGGCCGGGAAAGCACCCGGCAGTGGGCGGACGTCGCGCCGCGCCCGGTCCGCCTCGATCAGCTCGTGACGACCAAGCAGCAGCTCGACCTGGAGACCCTGCTCGCGGAGGACTCGACGTTCTACGGCGACCTCTTCGCGCATGTCGTGAAGTGGCAGGGCGATCTCTACCTGGAGGACGGCCTGCACCGCGCGGTGCGCGCGGCGCTCCAGCAGCGCCAGGTGCTGCACGCGCGGGTGCTCGAACTCGGCTGACCGGACCGGTCGGCCGGGCCCTCGCCGGTTACGCCGACCGGCCCTGTGACGTCCGCCGATTGACCCGTTCGGGTTCCACTGGGCCCCCTCTGCTGATCATCTGATAGGCATCCCCGCCCCGGCGCACTACGCTGCGCTCATGAGCATGCTGACTCCCCCCGGCATGGGCGGCAAATACAAGATCACGGGGACGAAGTACCCCCGGATGCGCCGTCCCCGGCGGCGAGGCCGGCTGGTCGCGGCCGTACTGGCCTCCGTGTGCACGCTCGGCCTGCTCGGCTGGGGCACGCTGGAGCTGATCGACGTCTTCAGCGGTGGCGGATCGACCGCCGACGCCGCGAAGCGCTGCCCGGCCAAGAGCAGGACCGACGCGGCGCGGGCCGCGACCGCGCACGGCGGGAAGGTGCCGACCCCGCCCGGCCGGATCACCGTGAACGTCTTCAACGCCACCGCGCGCACCGGGCTCGCCAAGGACACCGCGGACCAGCTGAAGAAGCGCGGGTTCAAGATCGGTGACGTCGGCAACGCCGGTGCGGACTACGACAAGAAGGTCAAGGGCGCGGGGGTGGTCCTCGGGCCGACGTCCGCGGTCGACACGTCCCTGCCGGTGCTCGGCGCGCAGGTCGCGGGCGCGGAGCAGCGGCCCGACGGGCGCAAGGGTGCCACGCTCGACCTCATCCTCGGGGACGGGTTCAAGGGGCTGGTGAAGGCGGCGGACGCGGACAAGGCGGTGACGGCCCTGTCCGCGCCCTCGACTGCCGTCGGCTCAGCGGAAAAGAAGGGGTGCTGAGGGTTCGTCGCCGGGTGCGGGTCCCGGGGGGTTGCTCGCGCAGTTCCCCGCGTCCCTTCGGGGGCGCGACCCCCGCACGGTGCTGAAAGGCTCCGCTACTCCGCCGCGCCGTACAGACGGTCGCCCGCGTCGCCCAGGCCCGGGATGATGTAGCCGTGCTCGTTGAGGTGGTCGTCGACCGCGGCGGTCACCACCGTCACCGGCGTGCCCGCCAGTTCGCGCTCCATCAGTTCGACGCCCTCGGGCGCGGCCAGCAGGACCACGGCCGTGACGTCGTCCGCGCCGCGCCGGATCAGCTCGCGGATGGCGGCGACCAGGGTGCCGCCCGTGGCCAGCATCGGGTCGAGGACGTAGACCTGGCGGCCCGAGAGGTCCTCCGGCATCCGCGTGGCGTACGTGGAGGCTTCCAGCGTCTCCTCGTTGCGGATCATGCCCAGGAAGCCCACCTCGGCGGTCGGCAGCAGCCGGACCATGCCGTCGAGCATGCCGAGACCGGCGCGCAGGATCGGCACCACGAGCGGGCGGGGGCGGGCGAGCTTCACACCGGTGGTGCGGGCGACCGGCGTGTCGATGTCGACGATCTCGGTGCGCACGTCCCGCGTGGCCTCGTAGGCGAGCAGGGTGACCAGCTCGTCGGCGAGCCGGCGGAAGGTCGCGGAGTCGGTGCGCTGGTCGCGCAGCGTGGTGAGCTTGTGAGCGACCAGGGGGTGGTCGACGACGTGGAGGCGCATGCCCATAACGGTACCTGCGCCCCGGACCGCTCCGTGCTGGCGTCAAACCGGCCGTCCGGGGCAGGGTGACAGGGACGGACTAAGGGTGGTGTGACGTGTCTGACCTGCCTGATACTCCCGACGGCGCGCACGGGACCAGGGCCGCGGGTCCCGAGACCGAGGCCGAACGGCGGCGCCGTAGAGCACGGTTCCTGCGCGAGCTGGCCGAGGCACGGGCCCTGCGCGAGCGGGTCCAGCCGCGACGCGCCAAGGCGGCCCGGCTGCGCCACGCGATGCGGATGCGCACCTTCCGCTGGTGAGGCCGGGGCCATGAGCTGGGACCCCTGGGCAAGAAGCGGGTGAGGAAGATCGCCGGCGGTGCCGGGGTTTCCGAGGTGGGCGTGCGTGAGCGTCTCGCAAAGCCGCGTACGATCCGCAGGTGGCCGCAATGAGAGCGCTGGTGACTCTGTGACGATTCACGCTCGAAACCGCCAGACACAGGGAGCCGAAGACGTCCCCTGAACGCCTTGTTTCTGCCACGATTCCGAGTGGGTGGGGCTCGGAGCCCAGCTCTCTCCGCCCAAGAACCTCCGCCGGGGGGACCCCCAACCGGCACGCCTATGACCAGTGGGAGAGTCACGGTGTACTTCGCCGCACTGCTCGCGCGCACCGAAGACGGGTGGGAAGCGAGCGACACAGAGCTCGACGATGTGGAGACCCTGTCGGATCTGGCCGACCTGGCCCGTGAATCCTCTCCCGAGGAGGACACGGTGCTCGTCCTGATCGAGCAGGAGGACGCGTGGTTCGGCGTCGTCCGCGTGGACGGGGAGGACGACCCCCGCATCTACGTCTCGGACGCGGCCGCCGCCGCCCGCAGCGCCTACGGAGAGCTGCTGCTCACCGATGAGCTGCTGGGCCGGGAGCCCGGCGCCGCCGACGGCCCCGACCTGGACGAGCTCGACCTCGACGGCACCGAGGACGGCGAGTCCGAGGCCGACGACGACGATGACGGGACCGAGGAGGGCGGCACGGGCGACGCGGTGCCGCACAGCCCGGTCGGCGACAGCGAGATCCTCGACGACCTGGGCATCAGCGAGAAGGAACTGCGCTCCCTGGACGCCGAGGACGCGCTCGGTGCCATCGCCGAGGCCCTGGGTGCCTCGGAGGTGCTGGAGACCGTCCGCTGACCGCGAGACGAACGGTGGACGGCACCCGTGCGGCACCCGACCCGGTGCGCGACCCCTGGCGGGACGCGATGCGGCTCGCCCTGGCCGAGGCCGGGGCCGCCGTCCGGGGCGGGGACGTCCCGGTCGGCGCCGTCGTCCTGTCCCCGGACGGTACGACGGTGCTCGCCACCGGGCACAACGAGCGCGAGGCCACCGGCGATCCCACGGCCCACGCGGAGGTCCTGGCGATCCGCCGGGCCGCCGCGCTCCTCGGCGAGTGGCGGCTGACCGGCTGCACGCTCGTGGTCACCCTGGAGCCCTGCACCATGTGCGCGGGCGCGCTGGTGCAGTCCCGGGTGGACCGGGTGGTCTACGGCGCCCGGGACGACAAGGCGGGCGCCGCCGGGTCGCTGTGGGACGTCATGCGCGACCGGCGGCTCAACCACCGCCCGGAGGTCGTCGAGGGCGTCCTCGCGGGGGAGTGCGCCGCGCTGCTCACGGAGTTTTTCCGGGATCGCTGAACACCGATTTCGGACCACGCCCCACCGTGCTGTAGGGTCTCCCTCGGTAGCGTGTCCGAGCGGCCGAAGGAGCTCGCCTCGAAAGCGAGTGTGGCGCAAGTCACCGAGGGTTCAAATCCCTCCGCTACCGCTTCCGAAAGGGCCTCGTCGTAAGACGGGGCCCTTTCCGCATCCGCCCAAATCGCTGCGTGCGGCGGGCCGTTGGCCCCCGAGGAGGGTGTGAACGTTACACTCACCGCCGGCGAGCAGGGGCCCGTGGGGCCATGGAGACAGGGGAGGGCCGCGGTGGCGGTGAACGCCAAGAAGATCGTTCTGTACGCGCTCGTGGTCTTCGTGCTGTACGTGATCATCACGGACCCGGCCAAGGCGGCCGGCTATGTCCAGATAGGCTTCGAGGGCATATCGGACGCGGCCAGGGCCATCGGGGACTTCATGACCTGGGCCGCCAACGGAGGAAAGAACTGAGGTACTCCGCATGATCCGCCACCTGGTCCTGTTCAAGCTCAACGAGGGCGTCGAGCGCGACGATCCGCGGGTCGCGGCGGGCGTGGCCGCCTTCCGGGCACTGCCGGACCAGATCGAGGAACTGCGCTCCTGGGAGTGCGCCTGGAACATCACCGACCGGCCGATCGCGTACGACTTCGCGATCAACTCGGCGGTCGAGGACACCGGTGCCCTCCAGCGCTACCTGGAGCACCCGGCCCATCAGGCGGGCGTCGCCCGGTGGCGCGAGTTCGCCACGTGGGTGATCGCGGACTACGAGTTCTAGACCCCCTCCCCACCGGCCTTCCCCGAAGCCTCCCGCCGCGCAGGCGGGGGGCTTTCGCGCGTTTCACGGCCCAACTTGTCAATGTTTGAACACAACACGGCATTATCGGGTGCTTGCACACAGTGCACATGTCTTGTGATGCTATGACCGCTTTTGACGGATGATTGACCGAAGAGGTGGCGTTGACCGTGCCGGCCAGTACTGCGCCGCCCCAGGAGGAGGCCCCCGTCCCCGCCTCTGTGCCCCCAGGGAAACGCCGCGGCGCGGACACCCGGGCGCTGACCCAGGTGCTCTTCGCCGAGCTGAAGGAGCTCGCCCCCGGCACTCCGGAGCACAACCGGGTGCGGGGCGCGCTGATCGAGGCGAACCTCCCGCTCGTGCGCTACGCCGCCGCCCGCTTCCGCTCCCGCAACGAGCCCATGGAGGACGTGATCCAGGTCGGCACCATCGGCCTGATCAACGCCATCGACCGCTTCGACCCGGAGCGGGGCGTGCAGTTCCCGACCTTCGCCATGCCGACCGTCGTGGGCGAGATCAAGCGGTACTTCCGGGACAACGTCCGCACCGTGCACGTACCGCGCCGGCTGCACGAGCTGTGGGTGCAGGTGAACAGCGCCACCGAGGACCTGACCACGCTGCACGGCCGCTCGCCCTCCACCGCCGAGATCGCCGAGCGGCTGCGGATCAGCGAGGAGGAGGTGCTCAGCTGCATCGAGGCGGGCCGCTCGTACCACGCCACCTCCCTGGAGGCCGCGCAGGAGGGCGACGGGATGCCCGGGCTGCTGGACCGCATCGGCTACGAGGACCCGGCCCTGGACGGCGTCGAGCACCGCGACCTGGTCCGCCACCTCCTGGTCCAACTCCCCGAGCGCGAACAGCGGATCCTGCTGCTGCGCTACTACAGCAACCTCACCCAGTCGCAGATCAGCGCCGAACTCGGCGTCTCCCAGATGCATGTCTCGCGACTGCTCGCCCGCAGCTTCCAGCGGCTGCGCTCGGCGAACCGCATCGACGCGTAGGCGCCGGTATCGGCCGCCTCACAAGAGGGCAGACGTATAACAGAGCCCCGGGCGCATACCGGGCAAGTCGGTGGTCGCACAGTGGGCGCACCGAAGCACACACCCGAACAGCTCTGCATCGCAAACCCGATCGAGCGCTCACCGCCGCGAGCGATTCGCTCACCAGGGCTGTTGCCGGAGTTCCGGACCAGAAAGCCCGTCAGACCCCTTTTATCCAGGGGCGATTCGGATCTGTCGTGTCGACATGTCACTACAGCGTGTTGCCGACATGTGACATTCTGCGGGAGACGCGTTTGCCGGGGCCCCGGCACCGGTATTCAGGTGAAGGCTGCGTTGCACGACCGACGGCGCGGCCGCGACCGTCCCGCGACCCGAAGGGGGTGGCATGTCCGCAGAACAGGGCAGCTCGAAAGTGCTGACGCCCGCGAAGAGCGAGGCGGCGCCCAAGGAGCTCGACGCACTCGACGTCCTCGACGGCATCGAGGGCGTCACGTCCCTCGACGCCGTGCCGGCCCCGGCCACCCCGTCCACGGGCGAGGCCATCGACACCCGCACCCTGTCCCGCTCCCTGTTCCTGCGCCTTGCCGCGCTGGACGAGAACAGCCCCGAGCGCGCCTACGTCCGGGACACCCTGATCGAGCTGAACCTGCCGCTGGTCCGCTACGCGGCGGCGCGCTTCCGCTCGCGCAACGAGCCGATGGAGGACATCGTCCAGGTCGGCACCATCGGCCTGATCAAGGCGATCGACCGCTTCGACTGCGAACGGGGCGTGGAGTTCCCGACGTTCGCGATGCCGACGGTGGTCGGCGAGATCAAACGCTTCTTCCGCGACACCTCCTGGTCGGTGCGGGTGCCGCGCCGCCTCCAGGAGCTGCGCCTGGCCCTCACCAAGGCCAGCGACGAACTGTCGCAGAAGCTGGACCGCTCCCCCACGGTGACCGAACTGGCCGCCGTCCTCGGAGTCTCCGAGGAGGACGTGGTCGACGGCCTCGCGGTCGGCAACGCGTACACCGCCTCCTCGCTGGACTCCCCGGCCCCGGAGGACGACGGCGGCGAGGGCTCCCTGGCCGACCGGCTGGGCTACGAGGACACGGCGCTCGAAGGCGTGGAGTACCGCGAGTCCCTCAAGCCGCTGCTGGCCAAGCTCCCGCCCCGGGAGCGGCGGATCATCATGCTGCGCTTCTTCGCCAACATGACGCAGTCGCAGATCGGCGAGGAGGTCGGCATCTCCCAGATGCATGTCTCCCGGCTGCTCACCCGGACCCTGTCCCAGCTGCGCGAGGGCCTGATCTCCGACTGAGGGTTCCCAACTGACGAGGCGTCATCCACCATGGCCGGATGCTTCGTCGCGGGACGCTTCGTACGACGACATGGTCACCCGGCCGCCGGCGCGCCCTCGCGGGAGCCTCGGCGGCCGTCGTGTGCCTGGGCGCGGCCCTGGGGGCGTGCGCCGGCGCGGGCGGTGGGGGCGGCCATGTGGCGGTGGGCGGTGCGGGCCGCCCGGGCCCGGTCGACGCGCGCCCCACGGGATCGGTGACGATGGTCCCGCTGGACGGACCGGGGGGCGGGGGGACGACTCCCCCGGGCACCACCGGCTCCCCACCGGGTACCACCGGCACCCCGCCGGCCGGCGCCGGCTCCGGGCCGGATCCCGCGCGGGCCGACGGCAGCCCCGTACCGAGCACGCCGGGCCCGCCCTCCCCGAACGGTTCGAGCACGGGCATGGGCACGGGCGCGGATGACGGTCGTACGACCCACACCCCCGCCCCACCGGCCCCGGCCCCCGCTCCCACCACGCCCGCCGCCCTCTCCTGGGGCGCGCCCGTGACGGCGGACGGGGATCAGCGGTGGTGCCAGGAGGTCACGGTCAGTTTCCGGAACTCCGGGGGTACGGCGGTGCGTTCGGGGTCGGTGACGTTCGGGACGCACGTCATCGGGGCGCTCGGCATCGACTGGTCGACCGTGCGGACGTCCGAGGCGCTGCCGGTGCCGATCGGCGCCGGGGCGCGCACGGACCACACCTGGACGGTGTGCCTCGACGCCTGGCGTGTGCCGCTGGGCATGCACATCGAGACGCGGGACGTGGCCGTCCAGTGGAAGTGATCACCGGAGAAGGGGTGCCCTTCTCCGGGCGCTCGGGTTACTTCAGCGCGAGCCAGGCGACGCCGGCCACGACCACGAGGGCCACGATGACGCCGATGATCACGCCGACGCGCGGACCGGAGGAGGAGGAGGAGGCGGCGGCCGGCTGCTGCTGACGCCCCTGCGGAGCCTCGTCGACGAACGCGCGGAACATCTGAGTGCTGCCGGCAGGGTCGTAATTGCCCTGGGGGCCCTGGGTGTTAGCCATGAGCCGAGACCTTAGCGAAGACGGGCCGGGGCACCCAAGTGGGGGGCCACCGGGACAGACGGGGACACCCTTCGCGCACCTCCCCGCATATTCACATCCGCAACGTCATGCCTTTGCCAAGGTTTTACGCGGGCGGCCCGGCGCTTATTTGCCTGTAGCAACCAATAGCCCTTATGGTTGCCCTAAGCAACGAATACGGGAGGTGTGATGGCCGAGCATGCGCAGTTTGACGAGCTTGCGCGTCAGCTCAGCGCCGTCGGCGCCGTCAAACGGGACCTCGTACGGGTACTGCCGCCCGAGTGTCCCGGGGGCTCGGCGGCCGTGCTGACTCTGCTCGGCCGGCACGGCGACATGCGCATGAGCAAGCTCGCGGAACTGCTGGCCGTCGATCTCTCGGTGACCAGCCGGCATGTGGCGCATGTCGCGGCACGCGGCTGGATCGAACGGCACCCGGACCCGGCGGACAAGCGCTCGCGCATCCTGCGCCTGACCGCCACGGGCCAGGAGCAGCTGGACGAGCTGTCCCGGCGGACCTCCGAACTGCTCGCCGAGCGGCTCGGTGACTGGACCGACGACGAGGTCGCCCAGCTCATCCGGCTGATGACCCGCCTGCGCTCGTCGTTCGGCGACTGCCGGTCCCCCTCGGCCCGGCCGCCCGCCCCCGTAGTCGAAGAGACCACCCGTACACCCGCAAGCACGTAAGAAAAGGAAGCCCATGGCAACGACCACACCAGCCGGTGTGCGGGCTCACGCCAAGCACGGGGGAGGCTCCTCGGCGGGCGACGCCCCGATGACCCACCGCCAGATCATGGAGGCGCTCTCCGGCCTGCTGCTGGGCCTGTTCGCCGCCATCCTGTCCTCCACGATCGTCACCAACGCACTGCCGACGATCATCAAGGACCTCGGCGGCGGCCAGTCCGCGTACACCTGGGTCGTCACCGCGGCCCTGCTGGCGATGACCGCCTCCGTGCCCCTGTGGGGCAAGCTGTCCGACCTGATGAGCAAGAAGGCGCTCGTCCAGATATCCCTGGTCATCTACGTGGCCGGCTCGGTCATCGCCGGTCTCGCGCAGAACCCGGCGATGCTGATCACCGCCCGTGTCGTCCAGGGCCTCGGCGCCGGCGGTCTGTCCGCCCTGGTGCAGGTCATCCTGGCCGCGATGATCGCCCCGCGCGAGCGCGGCCGGTACTCCGGCTACACCGGCGCCACCTTCGCCGTGGCCACCGTCGGCGGCCCGCTGCTCGGCGGTGTCATCACCGACACCAGCTGGCTCGGCTGGCGCTACTGCCTGTTCGTCGGCATCCCCTTCGCGCTGATCGCGCTGGTCGTCCTCCAGAAGACCCTGCACCTGCCGGTCACCAAGCGTAAGGTCAAGGTCGACTGGCTCGGCGCCTTCTTCATCACCTCGGCCGCCTCGCTGCTGCTGATCTGGGTGACCTTCGCCAACGACAAGTACGACTGGCTGTCCTGGCAGACGTACGTGATGGTGGGCGGCACCATCCTGCTCGCGCTGGCCTTCGTCCTCACCGAGACCAAGGCGTCCGAGCCGATCATCCCGCTGCGCCTGTTCCGCAACCGCACGATCTCGCTGGCCTCGGTGGCCTCGCTGTTCGTCGGTGTCGGCATGTACGCGGGCACCGTCTTCTTCTCGCAGTACTTCCAGCTGGCGCGGGACAAGTCCCCGACCATGTCCGGTGTGATGACCATCCCGATGATCGGTGGTCTGTTCCTCTCCTCCATGGTCTCCGGGCGGATCATCTCCAACACCGGACGCTGGAAGAACTGGCTGGTCGCCGGTGGTCTGTTCCTCACCGCGGGCCTGTCCCTGCTCAGCCTGATGCGCTACGACACCCCCTACTGGCAGCTGTCCATCTACATGGCGCTGCTGGGCATCGGCGTCGGCATGATGATGCAGAACCTGGTGCTCTCCACGCAGAACCAGGTCGCCCCGAAGGACCTGGGCGCCGCCTCCTCCACGGTGAGCTTCTTCCGCTCCCTCGGTGGCGCGGTCGGCGTCGGCGTCCTCGGCTCGGTCATGTCGGACCGGATCAGCCACTACGCCACGAACAGCATCGGCGAGCTCAGCCCGAAGGCCCGGATGGCCGCGGCCAAGGCCGTGGGCGGCGGCGAGCTGCCCGACATGAACAGCCTGCCGCTGCCGATCCGTCATTGGCTGGAAAGCGCCTACGGGCACGGCATCGCCGACGTCTTCCTCTACGCGGCACCCTGCGCCCTGGTCGCCTTCGTCGTGGTGATGTTCATCAAGGAGGTCCCGCTGCGGACGACCGGCGCGCTGACCCAGGCCGCGCAGGAGAAGGCGGGGACCGTCGAGAACACGCTGGAGAGCACTGTGGAGAACACCATGCGGAACGTGCCGGGCGAGCCCGTCCAGGAGAAGGTGCCCAGCCTGACCGCGCCCGCCCCGGTGGTGGGTGCCACCGAGGCGCTGGCCACCGCGAGTGCGAGCGCGGCCCCGATGACGGCCGTGGCGACCATCGCCGAGCCCGGTTCGGGCGGCGACGGCACCCCGGTGCACGGCTTCGTCCGCGGCGCCGAGAGCGCCCCGGTCCCGGGGGCCGCGGTCACCCTGATCTCGCTGGCCGGCCGCCAGCTGGGCCGCTCCGTCGCCCGGGCCGACGGCTCCTACGCGCTGGCCGCCCCCGGCACCGGCAGCTACGTCCTGATCGCCTCCGCCGACGGCTACCAGCCGCAGGCCTCCACCGTCGTGGTGGGCGAGGAGCCGCTGTCGTACGACCTGCTGCTCAGCGGCACCAGCGGGCTGACCGGTGTGGTGCGGGCGAGCGGGAGCGCGCTGCCGGTCAAGGACGCCATGGTGATCGTCACCGATGTGCGCGGCGACCTGCTGGCCACCGCGGCCACCGGGGAGCAGGGCGAGTTCGGCTTCACCGACCTGGTGCCCGGACCGGTGACCGTCGCCGTCAACGCGGGCGGTTTCCGGCCGCGCGCCCTGCCCGTCGAGGTGGCCACCACCGGTATCACCCGGCTCGCCGTCGATCTGGACGCCGGCGCCCGCCTCCAGGGTGTCGTCAGGGCTCCGCACGGACCGCTGGCCGACGCCCGGGTGACCCTGGTCGACCAGGCCGGCAATGTGGTCGGCAGCGCCACCACGGGTGCGGACGGGGCGTACGCCTTCACCGACCTGGACAGCGGCGACTACACCGTCATCGCGACCGGCTACCCGCCGGTGGCGACCGCGCTGACCGTCACCGGCACCGGTGCCGACGGTCACGACATCGAACTCGCCCACCCCGGCGAGTAGTTCCACCCGGCCCGTGGCAGGGCACGCTCCGAGCGGAGCTGCCCGGCGCCACGGGCCGGTTTCTTATGACCGATTTGCATGGCCTCGCAGGGAGAAAACGGGATGGGACTGACCGCGAAGATCCGTACGCGGGACGGGTGGGCCGTGTCGCACGCGGTCGTCACGGTGACCGACATGACCGGTACGCAGGTGCTGCGGGCCGAGGCGGACGCCGAGGGGGCCGTACGGGACACCACCGAGCTGGCCCCGGGGGCGTACACCGTGATCGTGACCGCCGTGGGGTACGCGCCGGCCGCGTCCAGCGCGATCGTCACCGCGAGCGGCCGCGCCGAGATCGGCGCCGTGACCCTGGCCCGGCAGGGCGGCACCGAGCTGCCCCCGCCCGGCCCCTGGACCATCGACCCGGCGCACTCCTCGGTCGCCGCGGTCGCCCAGCACCTGGGGATCTCCAGCGTGCACGGCCGGTTCACGGAGTTCGGCGGCATCATCGAGATCGCGCCGGACGACATCGCCAAGTCCCGGGTGGAGGCGGTGATCAGGGCCGGGTCCATCGACACCGGCAACGGCATGCGGGACACGCATCTGCGCTCCGGTGACTTCCTCGACACCGAGAACCACCCGGAGATCACCTACCGCTCCACCGGGCTGAGCCAGGCCGGGACGGACCGCTGGACCGTGCACGGCGAGCTGGCCCTGCACGGCGTGGTCCGCCAGGTCGACCTGGACCTCGCCTACCTCGGCACCGGCGCCGACCCCTGGGGCGGCACCCGCGCCGCGTTCCGGGCCACGGCGGAGCTGCACCGCGAGGACTTCGCGATGAACTACAACCAGGTCCTCCAGGCCGGAATCGCCGCCATCGGCACCACGCTGAAGGTCCAGCTGGACATCCAGGCGGTACAGGGCGACAGCCTGCCGGCCGCCTGAGCCACGGCGCGGAGGAGCCCGCCGACCGGATGCCGGTCGGCGGGCTCCTCCCGTTCCGCGGAGCGCGCTAGTTGTCCGTCGCGCCCACGATGCGCCGGGCCAGGTCGCGGAGCTTGACGTTCTCCCGCTGGGAGGCGCGCACCAGGCTCTCGAAGGCGGCCTGGGCGTCGATGTCCAGGCGCTCCATCAGGATGCCGGTGGCCTGTCCGATCAGGTCCCGGGTGTGCATGGCCGCCGTCAACTGCTCGCGTACGGTCACGGAGTTCAGGGCGAGGCTCACCTGCGCGGTGAACAGCCGGCCGAGCCGGGCCGCCGTCTCGTCGAAGGCGCCGGGCTCCCGGGAGTAGGCGGTGAGCACCGTCAGCCGGCGCCGGTCGGCGCGCAGCCGCATCGACAGCACCGAGCGCAGCTCCTGCGGTTCGCCGTCCGCGCCGCCGCTGTCCGCGACCCGGACCACCGGCGCGTCCCACAGCCGCTCCCAGTGCGGCAGGTCGGGGGTGCCGGCGGCGCGCACGATGTCATGGCTCCAGGCGACCGTGCGCAGGCTCTCCCCCCGCTCGATCTCGCAGACCCCGGCGTGTTCGGCGCCGGGCAGCAGATGCACCGCGAGCCGGACCGCCGTGTCGAGGGCGGCACCGGGGGAGGCGCTCTCGTGCAGCTCGCGGGCGGCGGCCGTCAGGGCCTCGGCCAGGTCGAGAGCGCCGGGGGAACGGGTCGCCTCGACGACGTCGTACGCGGAAAAGTCGTACGCGGGGGTGTCGGGCAGGGAAAAGTCGGACGCGGCCACCACGAACCTCTCGGATGACATGACCGTACGGCCATGCGCAGGAGAGCTCCGCAGCACATTCCCGACTGCGAGCACAGGACAGAAGAACTTTAGCTGCTCCATTGCGGTGAAGTGACCTTCCTCCGGCGCGGCGCGCGGCGGCCGGGAGCGTTCTAGGCTGCGGCCATGGCACCGAACATCGCGACGAACACCCGTGTCTCCCTGGACGAGCTGCTGGACTTCGTACGACCCCGCCACCGGGCGCTGCTGATCACCCGCCGCGCCGACGGCTCCCCGCAGGCCTCCCCGCTGACCTGCGGGGTGGACGACTCGGGCCGGATCGTGGTCTCGACGTACCCGGAGCGGGCCAAGACCCGCAATGCCAAGCGCGATGCGCGGGTGAGCCTGCTCGTCCTCAGCGACGACTGGAACGGCCCCTGGGTGCAGGTCGACGGCACCGCCGAGGTCGTCGACACCCCCGACTCGGTGGAGCCGCTGGTCGAGTACTACCGGAACATCGCCGGTGAGCACCCCGACTGGGACGAGTACCGGGCGGCCATGCGCGAGCAGGGCAAGTCGATCATCCGGGTGACGCCCGAGCGGTGGGGACCGGTGGCGACCGGGGGGTTCCCGGCGCGGCTGGCCGGCGGGGAGTGAGGGGGCGGAGCGGGGTCAGCCCCGTTCGACCATCGCCTCGATGCCCGCGATCAGCAGGTCCAGGGCGAAGGTGAAGTCACGGTCCATCAGCTCGGCGACCGTGCCCCGGCCGCGGGCCTCCAGGATCTGCCGGGACTCCTGGACGAAGTCCGCGGTGTGCGGGTCCTGCCGGACCGAGTCCCTGGCCTGCCGGTAGTAGTCGTCCGGGGTCAGCCCGGAGTCCGCGATCCGGCACATGAACTGGGCTTCTTTCGTGCCGAATCCGTACACGAACTGGAAGACGGCCGAGATCGCGCCCATCACCCGGTGCGGGGGCAGCCCGGAGCGGCCGAGGGTGCGCTGCACGCTGCGGGAGAAGTCCAGCGAGTGGGGGCCGATGTTCAGGTACTGGCCCGCCAGCCGGGACAGCCAGGGGTGGCGCACCAGCAGGCTCCGGTACTCGGCGGCCAGGGCCCGCAGCCGCTCCCGCCAGTCGGCCGCGTCGTCCTCGCCGGGCAGGCGCAGCTCGCCGTAGACCGCGTCCAGGGCGAGTTCGAGCAGGTCGTCCTTGGTGTCGACGTACCAGTACAGGGACATCGCGGTGACGTGCAGCTCGGCGGCGAGGCGGCGCATGGCGAACTTCGCGAGGCCCTCCGCGTCCAGGAGGCGCACGGACGCGGCGGTGATCCGCTCCCGGTCGAGGGGGGAGGGCTGCCCGCCGCGTCCGCCGCGCCGGGGCTTCTCCTGGAGCCACACGCTGTCCCCCGCCGTCCGCCCCGCCGTCTTCGCCACCGGCGCACCTTCCTCTGTCTCCGGCCGCACGCCGCCGCTGTCCGAGCTGCCAGGGGTCGGCGGCGTGGGGGAACGGGCCCGCGTCCCTGTGCCGTTACCCACCTCCCCCGGCACTTAGACGCGGACCCGCTCCGCTGATTCCTCTCAGTTTCCGGTGCGCCGGGTGAGGTCGTAGAAGGTGGCCGAACCCACGGTGACCTTCTTGAAGTTGCTCTGCACCCAGGAGCTGATCTGCGAGCCGGTGCCGCTCGCGCCACCGCGTCCGGTGCCCTCGCCGCCCTGGCCCATGCCGCCGCCGGCGATGAAGTAGTGGATCCGGCCGTCGGCCACGTACTTCTCGAACTGGGCGAGGGTCGGCGACGGGTCGGTGCCGTTGAAGCCGCCGATCGCCATCACCGGGTCACCGGTGGCGAGTTGGTAGCTGGCCGCGTTCTGCGAACCGATGGACGCGGCGACCCAGGTGTACCGGGAGGCGTCCTTCTTCAGCAGTGACTTGGCCGCCGAGCCGACGTCCGCGCCGTTCAGCAGGCCGCCGAAGCCTCCGGCACCGCCCGCGCCCTCGCGGGCACCGCCCGGGAAGCCGCCGGCGAGGTCGCCGCCGAGGCCCGGGAACCCGTTCCCGTTCTGCCCGCCCGGCCTGCCCTGGCCCCCGCCGGGCACACCCTGCTGGCCCTGCTGGCCCTGTCGGCCCGGCATGCCTCCGCCGCCGAAGCCGCCCCGGGCGCCGCCGGTCCGGCCGCCGCCCGGGCCCCGGCCGCCGCCGAAGCCCATCATGCTCGCGCCCGCCGGGCCCGCCGTCGGGATGGAGCCCTCGTGCGCGGAGTCCACCGTGCTCAGGGTGTAGGCGGTGGGACCGGCCAGCGCGGCGACCAGGGCGAGGGCCGCCGCGCCGAGGGCGAGGGGCCGGGTGAGGCGCCCGGCGAAGACCAGGCCGAGGGCCGCCACCAGACCGCCGATCAGAACCAGCCACCTCAGCCAGGGCAGATAGGTCGGCGTGCGGTTGAGCAGCACATAGCCCCAGGCCGCGGCCGCCACCACGGCGGCGGCGAGCGCGAGCGCCGCCCACACCTCGCGGCGCCGCTCCCACAGCAGCCCGGCGCCCATGCCGACGACGGCGGCCAGATAGGGGGCGAGAGCCACGGTGTAGTACTGGTGGAAGATGCCCGCCATGTAGCTGAACACCGCCATGGTCATCAGCAGCGAGCCGCCCCAGACCAGGAACGAACCGCGGGTGACCGACGTACGCCGGTACCGCCGGGTCGCCACCAGCCCCGCGACCAGCAGGATCAGCGCGGCGGGCAGCAGCCAGGAGATCTGGCCGCCCACCTCGGAGCCGAACATCCGGTCCCAGCCGGTCGACCCCCACATCCCGCCGCCACCGCCGCCACCGGGGGCCCCGCCCCCGCCGACGCTGCCGGTCTCCTCGCCGTTCAGCCGCCCGAACCCGTTGTAGCCGAAGGTCAGTTCGAGGAAGCTGTTGTGCTGCGAGCCGCCGATGTACGGGCGGGACGAGGCCGGCCACAGCTCGACGATGGCCACCCACCAGCCCCCGGACACCACCAACGCCAGTGTGGCGGCGGCCAGTTGACCGAGGCGCTTCCTCAGCGGCACCGGCGCGCACACCGCGTACACCAGGGCGAGCGGCGGCAGGATCAGGAACGCCTGGAGCGTCTTGGCGAGGAACGCGAGGCCGATCGCGGCCCCGGCCCACACCAGCCACCTGGTCCGGCCGTCCTCCAGCGCCCGTACGACGAGGTAGCAGGCCAGCGACATCAAAAGGGCCAGCATGGCGTCCGGGTTGTCGAACCGGAACATCAGCGCCGCGACCGGGGTGAGCGCGAGCACCGCGCCCGCGATCAGACCGGCCACGGGGCCGCCGCGACGGCGCACGGCGGCGTACACGACGGCCACCGTCGCCACACCCATCAGCACCTCGGGCGTGAGGATCGCCCAGGAGTTCAGGCCGAAGACCCGCACCGACAGTTCCATCGGCCACAGGGAGGCCGGGGGCTTGTCGACGGTGATGGCGTTGCCCGCGTCCAGCGAGCCGAAGAACAGCGCCTTCCAGGACCCGCTGCCCGCCTGGACGGCCGCCGCGTAGAAGGAGTTGGCGTAGCCGGAGGCGCTCAGGTTGTACAGGTAGAGCAGCAGGGTGGCGGCGAGCAGCCCGAGGAAGGCGGGGCGCGCCCAGCGGGGGTCCTCGGGGCGCCCGCGCCACAGCCGGTGCGGGAGGGGCGGCCGGGGCGCGGCGGCGTTCGGGGGCGGGCCCGCCGCGGTGGTGTCGCCGGGCCCCTCCGGCACGTCGAGCGGGCGGTCGTAGGAGGTGCTCATCGGGACCCTTCGGAGATGTCGGTGTCGGTGCCGGAACCGGTGCCGCGCCCCGTGCCGGTGCCGGTTCCGGTGTCGTACGGCTGCCGCTGGTCCGGGAAGACCCAGGCGCGGAAGAGCAGGAACCGCAGCACGGTCGCGGCGAGGTTGGCGGTGACCAGGACCGCCAGTTCGGTGGAGTGCGCGGGATGGCCGCCGGCCGCGTCGAGGGCGGCCAGCGAACCGCTGGTCAGGGCGAGTCCGATGGCGAAGACCACCAGGCCCTGCGCCTGATGGCGGACCGCGCCGCCCCGGCCGCGCACCCCGAAGGTGAGCCGGCGGTTGGCGGCCGTGTTGGCGACGGCCGAGACCAGCAGCGCGAGGGCGTTGGCGGTCTGCGGCCCGCAGAACTCCCGGAAGCCGCTGTAGAGCAGCAGGTAGAAGAGGGTCGACAGGACGCCGACCACGCAGAAGCCGATCAGCTGGCGGGCCAGCCCCTTGGGCACGCCGGTCAGCTCGCGGTCGCGCGGGTCGTCGCCGAACGGCCGGGCGAGCAGGTCCAGCGGCAGCGAGCCGGTGGCGAGCGCCCGGCCGATCCGCCAGACGCCCTTGAGGTCCTCGGTCG
Source organism: Streptomyces sp. WP-1 (assembly GCF_030450125.1). Taxonomy (NCBI): domain Bacteria; kingdom Bacillati; phylum Actinomycetota; class Actinomycetes; order Kitasatosporales; family Streptomycetaceae; genus Streptomyces; species Streptomyces sp. WP-1. Next base: position 4,190,335 of record NZ_CP123923.1, on the reverse strand, counting down.
CGGTGCGCACGATGTGCACGGTGGAGTCGGGGTCGTCCACCCAGTCGACCGGCACCTCGTGGATCCGCAGCCCGGCCCGCTCGGCGAGCACCAGCATCTCGGTGTCGAAGAACCAGCCGCTGTCCTCCACCAGCGGCAGCAGCACCCGCGCCACATCACCTCTGATCGCCTTGAACCCGCACTGCGCGTCCGAGAAGCGGGCCTGGAGCGAGCCGCGCAGGATCAGGTTGTACGCCCGGCTGATCAGCTCGCGCTTGGGGCCGCGCACGACCCGGGAGGAGCGGGCGAGCCGGGAGCCGATCGCGAGGTCCGAGTGGCCCGAGATCAGCGGCGCGACCAGCGGCAGCAGGGCGTTGAGGTCGGTGGACAGATCGACGTCCATATAGGCGAGCACCGGCGCCTCGGACGCGGACCACACGGTGCGCAGCGCCCGGCCGCGGCCCTTCTGCTCCAGCCGTACGACGCCCACCCCGGGCAGCTCGGCCGCCAGCCGCGCCGCGACCAGCGGGGTGCGGTCGGTGGAGGCGTTGTCCGCGATGGTGATGCGGAAGGCGTAGGGGAAGGTGCGCGTCAGATGCTCGTGCAACCGGTGGACGCACGGCTGGAGGTCCTGCTCCTCGTTGTAGACGGGGATCACCACGTCCAGGACGGCCGTGCCGGCGGCCGAGGCCGGCAGGTGCTCCCGGGCCGGCAGCGTGCCGGGGGGCGAGTCGGGAGAAGAGTCGGTTCGCATGGAACCGACTCTTGTCAGGCGCCCTGTCGCATCGATGTGGTGGTGCTGTGGTACGGCTGTGAGTCCGAAGTGGCCTGTTCCATAGGTGAGTTGACGCCGCCGGGGCCGGTGACGGACCGGGTGCCGAGCGCGGGCAGGCGCAGGGTGAACACGGTCCTGCCGGGCGCGCTCTCCACGCTCACCGAGCCGTCGTGCGCCGCCGCGACGGCCTGCACGATGGCGAGCCCGAGCCCGGTGGAGCCGGTGGCCCGGGACCGCGCCGAGTCCCCGCGGGCGAACCGTTCGAAAACGTGCGGCAGCAAATCAGCGGGGATTCCCGGCCCGTTGTCCTCGACGTCCACGCAGACCCAGGGCCCCTGCCGGCGCACCCGCGCGGTGACGGTCGTACCGGGCGGGGTGTGGCGCTGGGCGTTGGCCAGCAGGTTGACCAGGACCTGCTGGAGCCGGGCGGAGTCGGCGCGGACCGGAGCGGGTTCGTCGGGCAGCGCGAGCCGCCAGTTGTGGTCCGGGCCGGCCGCGCGGGCGTCGCTGACGGTGTCCACGACGAGCGGCACCAGATCGGTCCGCCCGAACTCCAGCGGCCGGCCCGCGTCCAGGCGGGCGAGCAGCAGCAGGTCCTCCACCAGCAGGGTCATCCGCCCGGCCTCGGACTCGATCCGCCCGAGGGCGTGCCGGGTGTCGGGGCCGACCTGTTCACGGCCGCGCCGGGTCAGCTCGGCGTAGCCGCGGATGGAGGAGAGGGGGGTGCGCAGTTCATGGCTGGCGTCGGCGACGAACTGCCGTACCCGCGTCTCGCTCTGCTGTCTGGCCTCCAGGGCGCCGTGCACATGGTCGAGCATCCGGTTCAGCGCTGCGCCGACCTGTCCGACCTCGGTGTGCGGATCGCACTCGGCGTCCGGGACGCGCTCGCTGAGGTTCACCTCGCCGGTGTGCAGCGGGAGTTCGGAGACACGGGTGGCGGTGGCGGCGACCCTGCGCAGCGGGCGGGTGGCCACGCCGACGATGACGGTCCCGGCGAGGCAGGCGGCGAGCAGCCCGGCGGCGGTGACACAGACCTCGACGAGGATCAGGGTGTTGATGATGCCGTCGGTGTCGCCGGTCGGGATGGCCACGTAGAAGGAGCCGTTGGGACCGGTGGTGTACTCGGCGCGGTAGCTGCCGAGGCCGGGGAGGTCGAGGGTGTGCGCGCGGCGGTCCTCGGGGACGCCGCCGAGGGCCGTGAGCTGGGCGCCGTCGAGGTCGTGGGCGCTCATGTACGGCGCCGACTTCGACTTGCGGCCCACCTTGCCCTCGGTGGCGGTGCCGTCGCTCACCACGGCCACGACCGTGTACTGCGGCTGCGGGCCCAGGGCGACGAACTGGCCCAGCTCGATGCCCGTGGGGGCGTGTCCGCCGCCGGGTACGCCGGGGCCCTTGCCCTGCCCCGGCGGGGCGAAGGCACCGGAGGCCCGTTTGCCGACCTCGTCCAGCCGGCCGTCCAGCTGGGTGTACAGGTGCGAGCGCAGGGCCAGGGTGGTCACGGTGCCGATCACCGCGCAGACGACGGCGATCAGGACGACGGAGGCGACGACGAGACGGGTGCGCAGGGTGCGCGGGGAGCGGGTCCGGGGGAAATGTGCCCCGGAGAGACGGGTCCGGGGGAGACGGGTCCGGGGGAGATGGGTCCGGGGGTGACGGGCCCGGAGGAGACGGGCCCGGAGGAGACGGGCCCGGAGGAGACGGGCCCGGAGGAGACGGGCCCGGAGGAGACGGGCCCGGAGGAGACGGGCCCGGAGGCGGCTCATCACACGGCGGGCTTGATCAGATAACCGGCGCCGCGCCGGGTGTGGATCATCGGCTCCCGTCCGGCGTCGATCTTCCGGCGCAGGTACGAGATGTACAGCTCGACCACGTTGGCCTGGCCGCCGAAGTCGTACGACCAGACGCGGTCCAGGATCTGCGCCTTGCTGAGCACGCGCCGCGGATTGCGCATGAGGAAGCGCAGCAGCTCGAACTCGGTGGCGGTGAGGTGGATGGAGTCACTGCCCCGCGTCACCTCGTGGCTGTCCTCGTCCAGGGTGAGGTCGCCGACGACGAGCACCGACTCGGAGCGCCGGTCGGTCGCCCCGGCCCTGCGGATCAGCCCGCGCAGCCGGGCGACGACCTCCTCCAGGCTGAACGGCTTGGTCACATAGTCGTCGCCGCCGGCGGTGAGCCCGGCGATCCGGTCCTCCACCGCGTCCTTGGCGGTCAGGAACAGCACTGGCACGTCCGGCAGTTCACGGCGCAGCCGGCCGAGGACGGCCAGCCCGTCCATGTCCGGCAGCATCATGTCGAGGACGACGGCGTCGGGGCGGAACTCGCGGGCCGTCTGGAGGGCCCCCTGACCGTCCGTCGCGCTTCTGATCTGCCAGCCCTCGTAGCGAAGGGCCATGCTCAGCAGTTCGGTGATCGACGTCTCGTCGTCGACCACCAGCACGCGGACGGGGCTCCCGTCCGGCCTCAGCAGTTCGGTACGCCCCTGGGGCGAGGTCGTGGTCATGGCGGCCACACTGTCGGGGCCCTCTGAGAGGAGAGTTTCACCAGTCTTGGTTTTTCCTGAGAAACACACAGCCACCACTCAGACAACGCCTGGGCGGCCCCTCAGAACAGCCCGTCCTGCTCCTGGGGGAACTCACGGACGGGCAGGGTGAGTTCATCGCCCTCCCGGGTCGAGGGCACGAGCCCCCACCCCCGTATCAGCCGGGTGTCGAGCACGACGACCCCGCGGCCGCGCACCGCCAGATGGAGATCGGGTCCGGCGGCCGCGACCAGTTCCCCGCCGACGGCACCGCCGGGGACGAGCCCGGTCACCTCGCCGAAGGCGGCGGGTACGCCGTCGATCCCGAAGGCCCGCACATGATCGACCACCTCGCAGGGCTCGGCCCGCAGGGACTCCGGCCACCGGTCGAGCGCGACGGCCCGCCGGTGCAGCGCGCGCACCTCGGCCGCCCGCTCCTCCTCCGTCCCCGGCAGCCGCGCCCGCACCGCCCGCTTCTCGGCGTACGCGATCCGGTCCGGCACGCCGAGCGCGGCCCGCAGCATCTCCTCGGTGCGCCGGGCCGCCATCAGGGGCCCGGTGCCGAGCCAGCTGAAACAGACCGCGCCCTGCTCCAGCAGCCGCGCCGGCCCCCGCTCGACGGCCGTGATCCCGACCTTGACCAGGCCGGGGCCGAACCAGGCGAGATACACCCGGTACGGCCGGGGGTCGTCGGCGATCGTGTCGGCGGCCACGGAGTGCGCCCGGTCGAGCCGCGCGCACTCCTCGCACCGGGCTCCGGTGCCGCGCCCCGGCACGGCCGCCCGCACCGGGCACGCGTGGCCCCGCGCCCCCACACAGACCCGCCCGCCCCCTTCCGGCACGGCGAACCCGACCCGCTTCCCCCACGCGAGCACACTGTCCCGCCCGCCCTCCCAACCGAGCACGAGCCCATCACCGGACCAGCGAAGCCCGGAACATCTCCACATCTGTGCCATCACTCGTGAGGGTAGGGGGTGGGTCCGACAGTGCCGGGGGGAGGCGGGGGCGGGTTACGGTGTGCGAAGGCCCGAAGCCGCAACTTCTCTTTGCGACTTCGGGCCTGCCCATGCCCCGGGCCGTCGGCGCTCGGCAGCGCGTACGCCGCTCACGGCAGCGCGTACACCGGCGTCCCGCCGGCGGCCACACCCGTCTGCCGGACACACCCGCGCTTGATCAGCATGCGCAGACCGTCGTGTGCCCGGGCGACCGTGAGTCCCGTGCGTTCCGCGATGTCCTCCATCCGGCAGTGCACGGGCCCGCGCACCAGCGCGGGGGCGAGATAGGCCGCCACGGCGTGCACATCGTCGGTGACGACGAGATTCCTCGCCCGCCAGGTGGCCAGGAGCCGCTGGGGCGTCATCGCCTCCGGCGGTGCGACGGCGGCCGGCCGAAACCGGTCGGCGATGAGATCGAGGGAGTCGGCGATCCGCCCGAGCAGGTCGTTGGTGCGGCGCGTCTCCTCGATCCGCTCGGACTGCGCGACCGCCAGCGCCTCGTCCGCGCGCAGGTTGCGCTCCTCCAGGCGGACGATCGCATCGGCGACCTGCTGGGGCAGGAGGTAGGCGGTGCCGCCGTCGGGAGCGGGTTGTACGGGGGCGGGGTCGAGGCTGTAGGAGCCGTTTCGCTGGATGGCTTCGATGACCTCTGCGACCCACTCCTTGAAGGGCGCGCACTCGGTCTTGGTACAGCCGTTGACGAGAGCGATCAGACCACGGAGATTCACCATCCGCATGGACTTCTTGAGTCCGTGACCTGCAATCTTGCTCAAGGCGTCTACTGGATAGACGCCTCGTGCAAGATCTTCGAGGGACTGTGTGCAGTGCGGTGCAACATGCCACAGCAGGGCTTGCCGGGTGTTTGCATATCCGAGATTGCCCGCCACGTCCGCCGCCGGGAACCAGTGTTCCCCATCCGGTGTGGTCAGCCTCCGCAACCGCGCCCCGGTGGCCGCGAACACGAAGTCGTTGATGTCGATCGCGTCCTGCTTCCGCCCCGCCGGCTGCTCCGACGGGACCTCGTTCCGCTCGTACATCGAGCATCACCTCCGCCTCGGAAGCTAGGGAGGACAAACATCAACTGACGTGCCGATACAGCACATTCACTCGATAGATGACAGAGGTATCGATTCCGCACGCCTGGGTCCACCGACGGGGCGCCGGAAAATTCGAGCGGGGCCGTCGGGGTGCGGGTTAGCCTCCCCTGGCATCGCTCCGACTGTCGGGTTCGTGAGTGTGGGAGGCGTCAGCGTTGTCAGGCCGGGCTCGGCGGGGTTCTTCTCGCGCTGGTGGCCTCGGAGTTCGGGGACAAGCTGGTGCAGGTGGCGTACGCGCTGATCGCGGTGCGCGCGGGTTCGACGGCCTTCCTCGCCGCCGTACTGGCCGCCCAGACGATCCCGGTCCTGACGCTGACCCCGCTCGTCAGCTCCCGGGGGTGGATCCGCTCGCGGACGGCGTGGCGGGCCGGACTGACCGGGCAGGTGGCGGCGTTCGCCGTCGCGGCCGCAGTGGCGGACCACCGGATCGCCGTCCTGGCCTGCATTCTCGTCGCCGCGCCCTGCGAGGCCCTGACGATGCCGTTCTCCCGCTCGCTCCTGCACGCCCTCAGCGACGGGCGGCAGGCCGAGCTGGCCAAGTGGTGGAGCGTCTCGAAGGCGGGGGCCGGCGCCGCGGGCATGGTGCTGGCCGGTGCGGTGGTGGCCCTCTCCGGCACGGCGTCGGCCTTCGCGCTGAACGCCCTCACCTTCCTGCTGGTGCCGGCGGTGGCCTGGTCACCGCGGATCCCGCAGGACGGTACGACGGGCAGCCGTAGCGCCACCGAGGGGTTCGGCCACCTGGTGGCCCCCGCCGCGTTCGGCGCCCTCGGACTCCTCTGCGTGACCGTCATACTGATCACCACCAGCCTGGAGGGCGTGTCGGGCCCCTTCATGCTGGCCCGGACGCCGGGTTACGACGCCCACGGGCTCGGCGTCGTGATGGCCTGCTGGGCCGTGGCCTCCATGATCGCGGCGGCCGTAACTCCACGCCGGTTCACCGGCATTCGCGTGCTCCTCCCCCTGTCCGGCCTGCTGGTGGCCCTCGCGATCGGACTGCCGAGCCTCGGCCTCCCCTTCTGGTCCGCCACCGTCACCTTCGCCCTGGGCGGCATCGGGAACGGCGTCTTCAACCTCCTCCTCACCCGGGTCATCTGGTCGGGCGTCCCGGCCGCGGACCAGCCCCACGCCTGGGCCGCGTTCAACTGGATCCTGAACGCCTCCCTGTTCCTGAGCTTCGCGGTGGGCCTCTTCCTCCACCCCCGGCACGCCCCGGCCCTCCTGGCGACGGCCGCGGCCCTGTGCCTCGTCGCGGGCGGCGCCTGTCTGTCGGCGCTGGCCAGGGCTCCCAAGGCGGCCCGCGTCCTCGCCTGAGCCGCTCCCAGCATCCCCGCTCCGCGCCCCACCGGCATGCAGAGCGGGACCGCCGGGAGCCGACCGCCTCAGCTTTCCCTCAAATAAAGAGCGTCCGCCTAAAGAGCGTCCACCGGCCGAGCCGTATCGAAAAGGCGAGTGTTCTGGCGCACGCCGTCTGTCAGGGAGAGAGACGGCGAAAGGACGATCCGGGGGCCGAACACTCGATGGCGATCACAGGACGATCCGTCCGCCTGACCTTCTCCGTGTGTGCCGCCGCACCGGCGGCGGCCGGTTGCAGCGGCTCCGGTCATCCCGGCACAGCCTCGCCGCCCCCGGCCCACGCCACCCTGATCACCGCACCCCCGGCTCCCACCCCGCACGCCCCGTCCGTCCACCATGCCCCGCTGACCGGCGCGGACGGCGTCAAGGTCCTGGCCAGCGGCACCGCGGTCAGGGGCGACGCCACCGGTTCCCTGCGCTTGACCGCGGGCCCGGGCGTGGCATGGTCCTTCGCGCTCGGCTGGGACCCGAATCCGCCCGAGCGGCGGTGACCCGGGCCGCGGCCGTCCAGTCGCCGCCCTTGCACCCGGTGGCTGCCGGTATGTCACGGCACAGCTGGTCGTGGTGCGACTGCGCCGCAGCACCACTGAAGACGATGACGCAGACCAGAGCGGCCATCACGGCCTGGGTGACCACCGTCACGGCGGCCCCGGCACACGCGCCGATCCCGGCCGCCACGACGGCGAGGACTCCGACCCCTCCGGCGGCGGCCAGGTAGTTCCACAACGAGTCGGTCCTGACGATTCTGCCCGGGTCGAGGTTGACCCCGGACAGGAACCACAGGCCGAAGATCACCGCTAAGGCGATCAGCTCCAGGAACACCAGACCGCACCCGGCTCCGATATCAGCGCCCAGGTCGGCACGGCCGCGCTGCTTCGGGCCGGTGGTCGCGTCGAAGGCCGGCGGGGCGACGGGTAAGTCCATACGCGCCACCTTGCCCGCGCGGGCGAGGCGGGCACATGAGCAGGAGTACTCAGCTCCGCCGGGGCGCTTCCCACGGCTCGCGGCCCTCCTGCACCTCTCCGCACTCGGCACACGCCGATCCGGAAGACAATGCCTTCACGTGAACATGACGCATGATGGCCTCTCAGCCATGCACGTCCTTGGGGGGGCCATGAGCACCCGTACCACCGCCACCGCACTCATAGCGACTGCCGCGCTCGTGCTCACCGCCTGCTCCAGCCCCGGCTCGTCCGATGAACCCGCCGCGCCCAAGCACTCTCCGAGCAAGATTTGGGTCGCGCCCGGCACCCTCGACGCCTGGCAGGTCGCCGACAAGCTCGCCGACGAAACCGGCATCGCCACCCTCGGCAACCCGACTGATGACACGGCAGCCTGCTCCGACAAGGCCGCGGGCAGGAAGCCGAGCCCCGACGACTGTCTGCAACTGGTCACCACGGACACCGTGTCGATCTACAAGTTCTGGGATGTGGTCGTCGCCGAGCACTGGGCGACCGAGGTGAGGAAGACCGGCAACGCGATGCAGAGGGGTGGGTTCGTTCTCGCCTGGAACGCCAGGCAGCAGAACCTGATCGGCGAGGACCGACGCCTTGAACTTTGGAAGGCGCTGGTGAGGGTGTTCCCCGACGAGGTGTAGATCAAGCCATCCGCACGGCCGCCCGGTACGGACTCGTGCGTCGACTGCGCAGCATCAAGGGCATCGGGGCCATGAGAGAGCGCCGGACCAGCCCCCCCCCCGGCGACGGTGACCAGGGAGAGACGATCGGCCTGGGCAGTCACGACCTGGAGTCGCCGCCCACTCCGCCGAGTTGTACCGCGCCGGACTGTTCCCGACCCTGGTCTTCACCGGCGGCAATTCGAACCTGCAACCTTCTGATCCGTAGCTCTAGAGAGATGGGCCAGAGTGGGGCATTCAGGTCGCTTGGCGGCCCATAGCGGGCAGTGCCGAGTACTGCCGGTTGCTTGGGTTGCTGTATCTGGCTGCTGTACCGGAACTGCCCGTCGGCGGCACGGATGGGGCACGGACTTCAGTCACGCTGGGACCACAGATGGTGACCTGAGGTCCGATGCACTGCTTCGACGGGACGTCCGTGAGGCACACTCTTTCGGGCACCACACACGATCTCGTCAGGATTTACTAGCAGATTCTTTCGGCATGATGTCGATGCGGGCCACTTCGATCGTGCACGAGTTAGATTCGCTTGCCGTAGTCGCTTCCACGTCAAGCTTCATCCAACGCTCTTTCATCGGCTTGCTCATGGAATTTCGAACGGCCAGAAAAATAGCGTGCCTAACGTCCTGACTCGCCATGTAGGTTGGCGTTTGAGTGCGAAGACCGTGCCAGAATTCGCCATGCGTAAGCTTCTTCATTTCAAGCAGTATGCGAATGCCGCCAGCCGAGGTGAACGTGAAGTCAACCGGGCCTCGGCCAGTCTCCACTTCACGGTCCAAGCGAACTCCAGCCTGTGCACAGTACCGCTCCAGAACCCCGAGAAAGAGGAGCTGCATGTTTGATTCGGGAATAGTCTTAAAGTCTTTTACGTCTCGCCAGAAAACCCGCCACCCCCCTTTCTTCTCCGCCCAGTCGCGGAAGTGCGCGATTGCTGTATGGGCGAAAGCGAGAAGGTCTTCAGCGTTGGATATTTGAGGTTTTTTCTCGATTGGCGACTCGTTTGCGGCATCACGTGCGAGACGCTGCCAATTGACATGCAACTTTGGGTCCGAATCAACATCGTAGGCACTCGATCCACGCTCCTGCATGTACTGCACCCAACGGCGCACCGCATCCGGGTGAGTGCGAGCCAGAGCGATGATTTCCTCTTTTTTCATCCCCTGAGAAAGTTTGATATTGAGATCGTCCCTGAGCGAGGTGTCCAAGAATTCACCCCAGTTATCAGAGGAAAGTGTCGGAAGTTCGCGCAAGAATCGCTTCGGTACGAGCAGGATAGGTTTGTCAGTTTCAGGATCCACAGGGACAAGATGCTCTGCATCCATCCAGCGCGATCGCGTCACGTCGTAATGGCTGTGTCGAATTTTGCGGACGCGCATGGGAACGTCATGGGTGTGACAAATGTCCTGAGTGTACTTGATGAGCCGAGGCTTTAGGAGATCGCAAGTGATATCCGATATGCGGTCCTTGTTGATTCCTGAGACCAAAATGCCTAGCTCTTCGAAGTGCTCGATATCTTCTATCCCGCGACGGATGGCTTGACTCATCGCCTCGACCACTTTTTTAGCGAGCCCGGGACCCGACCCGGACCCTTCACTACTTTTACTTGCAAACCCTAGACGGAATTCGCGTGGCTCCGGGAACTCCATAAGAGATAGCGTACGCTTAAAATATTGATGCTTTTGATTGAGCTTACTGCTCGCGAGGAGCTTAAATGCAGACTGGAAGTAGTCCATGATTTCGTCGTATGCTCGCTGCCAGTCGGCGTCTGCATCGGCGAAAATAAGGAAGGGGTCCACGAAAAGCAGTGTGTCATTTTCAAGTATCGGGTCGAACCAGTCGAACTCTGCCTTGTACTCGATTTCGAAAATCTCACTGAAATACATGGCCCCCCATGCTTTGTCGTGGCGCGCACCAGTAAGGGCGCTAGATCATGATGCCGCCTCATTGGGGTGCGTGGGTAGCGATCTGCCAAGATCATTAACTCAAACTGTGGTACTGGCGCGTGTAGGCGGATCGGTGATGACCTTGTCACGAGATTTGATCAAGGCGATGCCACGGCCAGCGATCGGTTCTGTAGCCCGATTTCCAAAGCAGTCGGTTACCGCCAACCTCAACCCACCACTCACCCCGGCTCCCATCCCGTCCGCCTTCGACCCACACACCGTGGAGCGGTCATGGTTCAGGGCGTCAAGGTGGAGCGCGCCACTGCACGAACGACCTTGACGCCTTGGGCCGCGACTACTCGGCTCTGCCTGGGTCGAAGGTGGTCGGGATGGGAGCCCCACAACGCTCGCCCCGCTCCGGCCGGCACTCGCGAACGGTGCCCCGTCCATCCCGGAGTCTGAGCGCCCCCGCCGGAGGCATCGTCGTGAAGCCGCGGGCTTGGTTCTCGACTCATGCCCCACGGGCCTATCCACTGCGGGCGCGCATCGGCGCAGCCCGCGCGGAGCGGGCCGAAGGCAGGAGCGGCGCCGGAGCGGAGCCGGGAAGCGCGCTTGGCGGAGCGGAACGCAGCCGGGTGCTTGATGAGGTAGGGAGATCTGTAACAACGCAGGTCTGTCGGATCGGAGACGGCCCCTGCTGATGGGCGAGCGCGCGGTCATCGTCCGCTCGGATATGCGCCGTCTGTCCGGTCAGGCATCAGCGGCCTCAGGTCTGCTCGTCGTCCTCCGGCTCATCGCCGTCAGGAGCGGCAGCCGGGGCCAGGCCGGCTGGGGCGGGAGCAGGAGTTGTGTTGATCCGCAGGCACCCGTCCGTGCCGAACATGACGATCAGTTGGGACAGGTGGGCTCGGGCCAGGCTGCGGGTGGGGCTTGGTCCGTCGGTCACCCGCGTGCCTCCAGCTCCGCCCACACGACCTTTCCCCAGTGCCGCTCATCAGCGCCCCAGTTCGCCGCCAGCGTCAGGACGAGGGCCAGGCCGCGTCCGCCCTCCTCGTCATTCTTCGGCGCGCACGGCACGGGCAGCGCACGGGAGAAGTCCGCGACGGCCACCCGTACCGTGCGCGGCGCGATGCGTTCCACCATCACGCGGATGGACCGCCACCTGGCGTGCCGAACGGCGTTGGCCACCAGCTCGGAGACGATCAGGACGGCGTCGTCGGTCAGGTCGTCGAGCCCCCAGGTGGAGATGGCGGCGCGTACGAGGCCACGCGCGGTCGCGGCGCTTTCGGGATCACGCGGCAGCGTCTCGCTGTAGCCGGGGTGCCCGGTCGGGCGGACCCGCGTTGTAGGTTGCGGCATGTCGGTCTGCTCTCTCAGATCGGCCGGGCCCTGGGGCCGTTCCCGCGGTCGCCAGGGCGTTGTGCGTTCCGGAAGGCGGCGCCCTCTACCGAGGACCCAGCTCCTCCTGCCGGGCTTCGGAGACCCGTGTCACCGCAGCAGACCGTTGATCACCGGTCTGCTGATCAGTCGGTGTTCAGTGAGAGGGCCGTCCGGGGACCCTCCCATGGGTCGCCACGTGGTGACGGAAACGAGCATGAACGTCAGCGAACTTCCGGCCAATCACCCGTCGTTCTACTTTCGTTCCACTTTCGTCCCGCGGCTTACGCGCGTCTGCTTCGATGACGGTGGAAGGGAGTGACGCGTGGCCACCGTGCACCAGTGGACCGGCTTGGAGACCAGGGCCCTGCGTCTCGCCTTGCGGTTGAGCGTGCGAGCCTTCGCCGAGCACCTCGGAGTCGCCGTCGCCACGGTCTCGAAGTGGGAGAGCAAGCGCGCGGCAACCGAGCCACGACCCGACACGCAGGCCATCCTCGACACCGCCCTCGCCCGCGCGGATGCCTCCGCCCATCTGCGCTTCGAGACGATCTTGTCCGGGATGCCCGGCACCGTACAGAATGCCGCCCGCCGCGTCATCGGCACCGGCCCTCGCGCTTGGGAGTACGAATCGTGGGCCGAGGACCTGGACCGCGTGGTAATCGCGCTCTCCCAGCAGAACTTCGCCTTCGCCGACAGCCTCCTCAGCCGCTGGCTGGCCCGGTACGACGCCCGGGAACTGGACGAGAAGGGCCTGTACCTTTTCGCCCGCTCGACCGCGCTGCTCGGTGATCTCAAACGCGACCAAGGCTGCGTAATCGGCCCTCTTTCCGCCCAGCACTCGTATGCGGCGGCACACGCGGTCTTCACTCAGCTCGGCATCCCGCGTCGGGTTGCCCAGCTCGACCTCTCCCTCGCGGTGGTCGCGGAGATGTCCGGCAAGTTGGAGATCGCGGCCCGCCAATACGAAACCCTCGCCGCCGACGACCGGCTCTCCCCCCGGGACCGTGCCAGGGCCCGCCTGTGGGTCGGTACCGCGCTGAGCAAGAACGGCCGGCATGGCTACGCGACCCGCGTCATGCAGGCCGCGACCCGCGACTTCGAGGACCTGACCGAACCCGATGACTGGTCGGTGGCCCACCAGAAACTCGCCCTTGCCCGTCGAGGTGCCGGCGACCTCACCCAAGCCCTGCACTTCATCGGCATCGCCCGCAGCAGTGGGACCACCGACTCACCGATGCAACGCGTACGGCTGGACACCGCCTACGGCCACATCCTGCTCTGCGACCCGGCGACCCGGGATGATGGACTCCTCGTCCTCGATCAAGCCATTCGCACGGCCGCCCAGTACGGACTCGTGCACCAACTGCGCAGCATCGAGGGCATCAAGGCCACGAGAGAGAGCCGGACTGGCCCCCGGCGACGGTGACAGGGAGAGACGCGTGGGCGACAACCAGCAGGCCATCACTGAGGACCAGTGGCACCGGGCCGCGCTGATCTGGGAGTACCACCAGATGCACCACGCGCTGCGGCCCGTCGACGTGGCGATCGGCCTGGGCAGTCACGACCTCGGCGTCGCCACCCGCTCCGCCGAGTTGTACCGCGCCGGGCTGTTCCCGACCCTGGTCTTCACCGGCCGCAACAGCCCCACCACCGCCAAGGTCTTCCCACGCGGCGAAGCCGTCCACTTCCGCGAGCACGCCATCGACCTCGGCGTCCCCTCCGAGGCGATCCTGCTCGAACCGTCCGCCGGTAACACCGGGCAGAACATCACCCTCTCCCGTGAGGTTCTCGCCGCCGCCGGCATCACCCCGGCCACCGTGCTGCTGGTCTCCAAGCCCTACATGGAACGGCGCTCCTACGCGACCGCGCGCAGGCTGTGGCCCGGCATCGAGATCCTCTGCGCGTCGGAGCCGTTGGAGCTCGACGACTACGTGAAGTCCATCGGTGACGAGAAGCTCGTCCTGGACATGCTCGTCGGTGATCTCCAGCGGGTGATCGAGTACCCGAAGCGCGGATTCGCCATCGAACAGGACGTCCCGGCCGACGTACGTGGAGCGTACGAATCCCTCGTCCGCGACGGATTCACCAGCCGACTGATCGCTTCCTGACCTGTCGGCAGCCGGGCGCGCTGTGCGCACCGGCCCCATCTCGTGCGGGGCAAAAGCCAGAGGCCCCGGATATTTCCGGGGCCTCTGGTCCGATGTGCACTCGGCAGGATTCGAACCTGCAACCTTCTGATCCGTAGTCAGATGCTCTATCCGTTAAGCTACGAGTGCTTGTTCTTTTGTTCTTGTCTCCGTTTCCGTTCCTTTCGGCCCGTCCCGGCGACAGGAAGAACATTACATGACTGCCGCCGTCATGTGAAATCCGATCCCCGCACCCCTTCTGACCTGCAGAAACGTCCAGGAGGGGGGTGGGGGCGGAGTGAACGGTGGGAACAGCGGGGGGAACGACGAAGCCCCGGTCCAGGGGACCGGGGCTTCGGTTGGGGCGGAGGCGGAGGGATTTGAACCCTCGATGGGCTTTAAGACCCAAACCGCATTAGCAGTGCGGCGCCATAGACCGGACTAGGCGACGCCTCCAGCACAACCGCTCACGCGAGCGCGCGAGTGGTGCGTGCAGATGATGACACAGCCGCAGGGCCCGTCACCAATCGAGCTCTACGGTACTAGGCAGTCCGGCCGCAGGGCAAAGGGCTTCTACGACGGGGTGGCGTTTTCCGGGGGAACGTGGCGCAACGTCCGCCGAGGTCGGGCGTTGAGGAGGGCATGGGTTCTCTTCTCTCCGGTGTCACCCGGCGCGTCCGTCGCGGCGCCCTCGCCGTCGTCGCCACCGCCGCTGCCGTCACTGCCGTCACCGCCGCCGCCTCCGCCGTCGTACCGCTGACCGCCGTACCCGCCGCCGCCCTCGGTCAGGGGCGCGGCGGGGATCACCTCACCGTCGTCGTCCGGCATGCCGGGGCCGGGCGGGACGGGACGTACGAGCTGTTCTGTCATCCCGCCGGGGGGCATCACCCGGATGTGCGGGGTGCCTGCCAGAAGCTTGACGGGCTGACGCAGTGGGGGCGGGATCTGTTCGCGCCGGTGCCGCCCGGGACCATCTGCTCCATGATCTCCGGGGGGCCGGCCACCGCGCGGGTCACCGGCACCTGGGCGGGACGGCCCGTCGACGCGTCGTACGACCGGGACAACGGGTGCGAGATCGACCGGTGGAACCGGATGGTGCCGCTGCTGCCGAAGATCGGGTAGGCCCGGTCCGAAGGTCCGGTCGTCACCGCATCGGCGTCACTTCCTCGTGGGACCTCCCTCTCATCCGGCACCCCCGGCGCAACACGTGCGCATAGACTCCCTCGCGTGACACGTCGCGGGCCGGTTGGCAAGATGGCCCGAGCGGTCGGCAAGGTGCGGTAACAGGAGGGAAGCGTCTCGTGAGCAGCAGGCCATCCCGAGGCGCTGCTCGCCTCGCAGCCATACTCGACGCTCTGCCGGACGCGTTGGTCCTGGTCAACGCCAACGGAACCGTCGTCAACGCCAACACCATCGCGCTGGAAGCCTTCGAGGCGCCCGGCACCGCGCTCGTCGGGCGCGGGCTGCTCGATCTGCTGCCCGAGTTCGACTCGCGGCTCATCCCGGGCTCCATGCGGCGCCCCGGCCAGCGGGACCCGCAGGGCCGGACCAAGCCGGCCCGGATGGTCGCCCGGCGCACCGACGGGCACGAGTTCCCGGTCGAGGTCACCAGCGCGAACCTGGAGAACGGGCAGCAGGCGTACGACGGTTACGGGTACACGGGCGACGAGCTGCTGATGATCGTCGTCCGGGACCTGTCCGGGACGGTCGACACCGAGGCGGAGCTGGCCCGCTCGCAGCGGCAGACCGAGATGATCCTGCGGGCGGCGTCCGAGGGCGTCGTCGGTACCGACACCGACGGACGGATCGTGCTCGTCAACCCGGCGGCCGCGCAGATCCTCGGCTACCGGGCGGGCGAGCTGGGCGGCAAGGAGCTGCACAACCTCGTCCTGCACTCGCGGGCCGACGGCTCCCCCTTCCCGTACGCCGAGTCGCCGCTCGCCGACACCCTGCGCTCCGGGCGCAAGCACCGGGTGCGCGGGCAGGTGCTGTGGGCCAAGGGCGACCAGCAGGTGCCGGTCGACCTGACCACCGCGCCGGTGCGCGACGGGGACCAGCTCGTCGGCGCCGTGATGACCTTCACCGACCGGCGGCCCTTCGACTCCCTGGTGGACGAGAAGACCACGCTGGAGCAGACGCACGCCGAGCAGCTGGAGAAGCTCTCCGAGGAACACGCCTCCGACCTCACCGCGCTGCGCCGCGAGCACGCCGCCGAGGTGGCGGAGCTGCGCGAGAAGTACGACACCGAGCTGGCCGAGCTGCGCGAGCAGCACGCGGAGGAGCTGGCGGCGGGCGAGGAGCGGTACGCGGCCCTCGGCGAGCGGGAGAAGGACCGGTACGAGGCGCTGGCCGGGCGGCACGAGCAGCTGCTCACCCTGCTCGCCCGGTCGCTGCGCGGCCCCCTGGACGAGCTGCGGCGCGAACTGGCCGCCCTGGCCGCCGACGACGCCGGGCAGCTGTGGCCCGAGGCCAATCAGGTGCTGCACCACCTCTCCGCCGGGTACTCGCGGATCACCACCCTCATCGACAACGTCCTCGCCTATCAGCGGATCGACACGGGCACCGAGGACATCACCCGTACGAAGGTGATGCTGGACGCCGTCGTCGCCGCCGGTGTGGACGGCGCGGTGGAGCTGATCGGGCCGGGCCGGGTGCAGTTCGCCGTGCACGCGCCGCCCATCGAGGCCGAGGTCGACCCGCGGCGGCTCGCCACCGCGCTCGCCCACCTGGTGGCGGATGTCGCGGGCGTCGACGCGACCGGCAACGCGCCCGTCTCCACGGGCGGTTACCTCGACAACACCGTGGTCGTCGCCGCCGCGCAGCGCGGTTCGGTCGCCCGGATCGAGGTGCGCGGGCCGTACGCCGGCGGGGATCCGGTGCACGAGCCGATCGTGCGCGGGATCGTGCGCGCCCACGGCGGTGTGCTCCAGACGCACGAGGTGCCGGGCATGAGCGGCAACGCGTACGTCCTGGAGGTACCGCTCGGGGGCGGCGCGGGTGCGGTCGCGGCGCCGTCCGCGCAGATGGAGCTCGCCGGGGCGGATCCGGCGCAGGAGAGTTTCGACGGCGGTCGGCGGCGCGCCCGGCGCGGGTCCACGGACGCCTTCCTCGACGCCGACCTGGCCGGTTCGGGCACGCCTTCGGGCCCGCCCCCCGGTGACGGTTCCGCGCCCACCGGACGCCGTCGCAGGCGCGCGGCCGGGCCCGTCGAGGAGACGACCGAGGTGCCGGCCGAGGCCACGCAGGGCGCGTCCGGCGGTACCGGGCGGCGCCGCGGGCGGCCCGCCGAGCTCGATCCCGCGCGCGCCGACTCCGGTGCCGACGGGGTGAGCGAGGGGGCCGTGGTGACCGCGGCCGAGCATGCCGCGGGGGCCGCCGCCTCCGGTACGGGACTCGGGGGCGCCGTGCCGCCGGGGGGCGTACCCGTGCCCGCCGGGCATGCCGCCCGCGCCGGCGCCGATCCGGCTCCGCAGGCCGCGCTGCCCGCCGCCCTGCCGCCGGCCGGGGGCGAGGGCGCGCCGGGTGCCGAGGCTTCCGTGGACGAGGGGCAGCCCACCGGGCGGCGGCGCCGTGCGCTGGCCGCCGCGGCCGAGCGGGCCGCCGCGCAGGAGACGGGGGCGCGTACGGTCTTCGCCCTGCCGCCCGCCGCGGCCGACCGCGCTCCGCAGGAGGAGCCGGAGGCCCG
The DNA here is from genome assembly GCF_030450125.1 of Streptomyces sp. WP-1. NCBI lineage: Bacteria > Bacillati > Actinomycetota > Actinomycetes > Kitasatosporales > Streptomycetaceae > Streptomyces > Streptomyces sp. WP-1. The sequence goes on along the minus strand of NZ_CP123923.1, from coordinate 4,172,914 downwards.
GACCCCGCAGGCCGGACCCGTGCCCGTGCAGGCGCCGCCGACCGCCGCGCCCGCGCCCGTCCCCGCGCCCGGGGAGGAGGGGCGGCACGACGCCGTACCGCTGAGCCAGGCCGAGGACCACACTCCGCCGCAGCCGCATCCCACGACCGCGCCGACCGGCCGACGCCGCCGCGCGGTGGCACCCCCCGCGTCCCCCGCGCCCCCTGCGCCCCCTGCGCCTTCCGCACCGCTCGCGCAGCCCGCACCGGCCACTCAGGCCGCCCGGACCCCCCAGGCCACTGACTCCGGTACGACGCCGGGGGCTCCGGCCCGAGCCGTTCCGGCGCAGGCCGCTCCCGCGCAGGCCACGAACGGGCAGGGCATCGCGCTCCCCGCGCAGGCCCCCCGTGCGGCGGCCCCCGGACAGGGCATCCCCGGAGCGGCCCTCCCGGCGCAGGCCCAGGGCACGAACGGCCAGGGCGTCGCCCTGGCGGCCGGACCCTCGGTCGCCGTACCCGCGTCGGCTCCGATCACCACGGCCGCGCCGACCGCGCCGACCGCCACCGCGACGCCCCCGGCACCCGCCGCTCCCACCCCTTCCGTCGCCCCGGCCGCCCCCCAGGTCCCGCAGCCGCCCGTGGCCCCGCAGCCCGCCCCGGCCGCCGGTGCCCCCGCCGCGGGCCCCCTCCCGCTGCCCGCCGAGGCCGCCGCAGCGCAGCAGCCCGCAGCGGTCACCCCGGCCCCCGGCACCCCCGTACCTCCGTCGCCGCAGCCGCCCCGGGCGGCTCAGCCCGCCCCGGCCGCCGGTACCGCCGTGCCGCCGGGGGCCGCGACCCCGGCCGCCGGGACGCCCGTACCGCCGTCGGCCCCCGCGTCCGGCACCCCCCTTCCCGCCGCCCGGCCGCAGCGGGCCGCGCAGCCGTTGCCGCCGCCCGCCGAGGCCACCGGGAGCGTGCCCGCGTACGACCCCGACTCCACCCAGGGCCGGGCCATCAGCGTGCGCACGCTGGGCCAGGGCGTGCCGTTCGTACGGCAGGCCGGGCAGGCGACGCCGCCGCCGCACGCGCCGGGTGGTTCCGGGCGGCGGCGCAAGCTCGGGACGCCGCCCGATCCGGCCGCGCGGCAGGAGGCGTCCGGCGAGGCGGTGCCCGCGCAGGCGTCGTCGCTGCCCGGGTCGTCGCGGATCGCGCCGGGGACCGAGGGCGGCGGACGCTCGTACGCCATCGGCGCGCCGGACGCGAACGCGGCCGAGGGGCCCGAACCGCTGGACGGTCCCGGCGGTGCCGTCGAGGTGGCGGACACCCCGCGGCCGCAGCCGCTGGACGACGAGCTGCCCCCGGAGCCGCTGGACAACCCGCGCCGGCTGCTGGTGTGGCCCGCGCCGGACGCGACCACGCAGGCGGCGCTGAGCGAGCGCGGCTACCGGCCGGTGATCGTGCACTCGCGCGAGGAGGTCGACGCGCAGATCGCGGCCTTCCCCGCCGCGCTGTTCGTGGACCCGCTGACCGGCCCGATCACCCGTACCGCCCTCCAGTCGCTGCGCCAGGCCGCCGTCGCCGCCGAGGTGCCGGTGCTGGTCACGGCCGGGCTCGGGCAGGCCACGCGGGAGGCGGCGTACGGCGCCGATCCCGCCGTCCTGCTGAAGGCGCTCGCCCCGCGCGACAGCGAGCAGCATCCGCCGCGGGTGCTGCTGATCGAGGAGCACGAGGAGATCGCGCTGGCCCTGACCGCGACGCTGGAGCGGCGCGGGATGCAGGTGGCGCGGGCCGCGAGCGACGGCGACGCGGTGGCGCTGGCGGGCCGGTTCCGGCCGAACCTCGTGGTGATGGACCTGATGCAGGTGCACCGGCGGCGGGCCGGGATCGTGGACTGGCTGCGCGCGAACGGGCAGCTGAACCGCACCCCGCTGGTCGTCTACACGGCCGCCGTCGAGCCCGCCGACCTGCCCCGGCTGGCCTCGGGCGAGACGGTGCTGTTCCTCGCGGAGCGGTCGACCAGCACCGAGGTGCAGTCGCGGATCGTGGACCTGCTGTCCCGGATCGGCACCAACTAGCCGACGGGGAATGCCGTAAGGGGGAGGGGGCCGGGCGACAGCACCGGCCCCCTCCCCCTTACGTCTCACAGCCGGGTGACGTCCAGGTCCCCGTCCGCGTAGCGCCTGCGCAGCATCTTCTTGTCGAACTTGCCCACGCTCGTCTTCGGCACCGACTCCACGATCGTCCAGCGCTCGGGCAGCTGCCAGCGGGCGATGTGGGCCTCCTCGGCGAGGAAGGCGCGCAGGGTCTCGAAGTCGGCGACCGCGCCCTCCCGCAGGACGACCGTGGCCAGCGGGCGCTCGCCCCACTTGTCGTCGGGGACGGCGACCACCGCGGCCTCGGTGACGTCGGGGTGGGACATCAGGGCGTTCTCCAGCTCCACGGAGGAGATCCACTCGCCGCCGGACTTGATGACGTCCTTGGCGCGGTCGGTGAGGGTGAGGAAGCCGTCGGGGGAGATGACGCCGACGTCACCGGTCTTCAGCCAGCCGTCGGCGCTGAACTTGTCGGCGGGGCGCAGGGGTTCGGCGTCGGCGCCGTTGTAGTAGGCGCCCGCGATCCAGGGGCCGCGCACCTCCAGCTCGCCGGCCGACTCGCCGTCCCAGGGCAGGCGTTCGCCGTCGGGGCCGGTGAGCCGGGCCTCGACGGAGGCCGGGAAGCGGCCCTGGGTGAGGCGGTAGCCGAACTCCTCGTCCGTGCCGAGGGAACCGGCCGGCGGGCGGGCCACGGTGCCGAGCGGGGAGGTCTCGGTCATGCCCCAGGCGTGCACGACCGTCATGCCCAGCTCGTCGAAGGCCCGCATCAGGCCGGGCGGGCAGGCCGCGCCGCCGATGGTGACATGGGTGAGGGTGGAGACGTCACGGGGCCGGGCGAGCAGTTCGCCGAGCAGGCCCTGCCAGATGGTGGGCACGGCCGCGGCGTGCGTGGGGCGCTCCCGCTCGATCATCTCGGCGAGCGGCGCGGGCTGGAGGAAACGGTCCGGCATCAGCAGGTTGACGCCGGTCAGCAGGGCGGCGTGCGGCAGGCCCCAGGCGTTGACGTGGAACTGGGGGACGACGACGAGCGAGGTGTCCCTGTCGGTCAGGCCCATCGACTGGGTGGTCTGCGCGTGCAGGGAGTGCAGATAGACCGAACGGTGGCTGTAGACCACGCCCTTGGGGTCGCCGGTGGTGCCGGAGGTGTAGCACATGGCGGCGGCCCGGCGTTCGTCCAGCTCGGGCCAGTCGTAGTGGGTGGGCCGGTCCGCGATCAGGTCCTCGTACTCGTGCACCCGCGCGGTGGCGCCGGCCAGCGGGGCGCGGTCGCCGGGGCCGGTGACCACGAGGTGCTCGACGGTCCTCAGCCGGGGCAGCAGCGGGGCGATCATCGGGATCAGGGAGCCGTTGACGATGATCACATGGTCGGCGGCGTGGTTGATGATCCACGCCAGCTGCTCGGCGGGCAGCCGCAGGTTCAGGGTGTGCAGCACCGCGCCCATGGAGGGGACCGCGAAGTACGCCTCGACGTGCTCGGCGTTGTTCCACATCAGGGTGGCCACCCGCTGGTCGCCGGTGACGCCGAGGGCGTCGCGCAGGGCGTGCGCCAGCTGGGCCGAGCGGGCACCGATCTCGGCGTAGGAGCGCCGCTGCGGCTCGGGCTCGCCGGTCCAGGTGGTCACCCGCGAGGCGCCGTGGACCGTCGACCCGTGGGTCAGGATCCTGGAGATCAGCAGCGGTACGTCCTGCATGGTGCTCAGCACGGAGTCCTCCCGGCGACGGTGCCTACGCGGTAGTAGGGGGGTGCGCTGATTCTGCGCACATACCGGGCGGTATGTCACTAGGTGGAATGTCACTGGCGGCCGGGAAGCCGTGCGGAGGTCCCGGCTACCGCGCCAGCCCCAGCTCCGGGTCCTCCCGCAGCTTGCCGAGCGCCCGGGACACCGCCGACTTCACCGTGCCCACCGAGACCCCCAGCACCTCCGCGGTCTGGGCCTCGCTGAGGTCCTCGTAGTACCGCAGGACGACCATCGCCCGCTGCCGCGTGGGCAGCTTCATGACGGCCCGCCACATCGCGTCGTGCAGCGCCTGCCGCTCGGCCTGGTCGGCGTCGGGCAGCGGCTCCGGCTCGGGCAGCTCGTCGCAGGCGAACTCGTCCACCCGGCGCTTGCGCCACTGCGAGGTCCGTGTGTTCAGCAGCGCGCGGCGCACATAGCCGTCGAGCGCCCGCTGGTTCTCGATCCGCTCCCAGGCGGCGTAGGTCTTGGCCAGCGCGGTCTGCAGCAGGTCCTCGGCGTCACAGGGGTTCGCGGTCAGCGAGCGCGCGGCGCGCAGCAGGACGGGCCGGCGGGCCCGGACGTACGACGTGAACGACGGGTACGCGGGGGCCGCTGCCGAGGCGCTGGTGCAGACGGGTGTGGTCATGGCTCCACGCTATGAGCGGCCTTCGCGTCCCGGGATCGGCCGCAGGTGCCGAAGCGGGGTCCCCCTCAGGTTGTACGGATGGGGACGACTCCACCTCCTGAAGGTGGAGCGGGGGTACGCCCGACCCCGGGTCGCACCCCGGAAAGTTCAGTCGTCCGCCGCCAGGACCAGGCCCGATGTCGGCACCCCGGTACCGGCGGTCACCAGGGTCCGGGCGGCCCCGGGGACCTGGTTCACGGCGGTGCCGCGCAGCTGGCGCACCGCCTCCGCGATGCCGTTCATGCCGTGCAGGTACGCCTCCCCCAGCTGGCCCCCGTGGGTGTTGAGGGGCAGCCGCCGCCCGGCCGTGAAGTCCGCCGCCTCGCCCCGGGCGCAGAAGCCGAACTCCTCCAGCTGCATCAGCACGAACGGGGTGAAGTGGTCGTACAGGATGCCCACGTCGATGTCGGCGGGGGCGAGGCCCGAGGTGCGCCACAGCTGGCGCGCCACCGCGCCCATCTCCGGCAGCCCGGTCAGCTCGTCCCGGTAGAAGCTCGTCATCTGCTCCTGGGCCCGGCCCGCGCCCTGGGCGGCGGCCGCGATCACGGCGGGCGGGCGGGGCAGGTCGCGGGCCCGTTCCAGGGAGGTGACGACGAGTGCCTGGCCGCCGTCGGTCTCCTGGCAGCAGTCCAGCAGCCGCAGCGGCTCCACGATCCAGCGGGAGGCGGCGTGTTCGGCGAGGGTGATCGGGCGGCCGTGGAAGTAGGCGGCCGGGTTGGTCGCGGCATGGGCGCGGCCGGTCACGGCGACATGGCCGAACGCCTCGGGGGTCAGCCCGTGGGTGTGCAGATAGCGCTGGGCCGCCATCGCCACCCAGGAGGCCGGGGTGAGCAGCCCGAACGGGAGCACCCAGCCGAGCGCCGCGCCCTCCGCCGAGGGCTCGCGGTGCCGGACGCCGGCGCCGAACCTGCGCCCCGAGCGCTCGTTGAAGGCGCGGTAGCAGACCACCACCTCGGCGACCCCGGCCGCCACGGCCAGCGCCGCCTGCTGCACGGTCGCGCAGGCCGCGCCGCCGCCGTAGTGGACCCGGGAGAAGAAGGACAGCTCGCCCATCCCGCAGGCCTGGGCGACCGTGATCTCCGGGCTGGTGTCCATGGTGAAGGTGACCAGGCCGTCCACGTCGGCGGGGGCCAGCCCGGCGTCGTCGAGGGCGGCGCGCACCGCCTCCACCGCCAGCCGCAGTTCGCTGCGCCCGGAGTCCTTGGAGAACTCGGTGGCGCCGATCCCGACGACGGCGGCGCGTCCGCCGAGGGTGTCCTTCGCGCGCAGGCTCACGGGCGGGCCTCCTCGGGGAGGGTGACGGTCACCGTGCCGGTCACATGGGTGCCGAGGCCGTTGGCGCCGACGACGCGCACGGTGGCGGTGTCGCCGTCGACCCGCTCGATCCGGCCGGTCAGCACCATGGTGTCGCCGGGGTAGTTGGGGGCCCCGAGCCGGATGGCGACCTTGCGGAGGATCGCGGTGGGGCCGAAGTGGTCGGTGATGTACCGGCCCACCAGGCCGTTCGTGGTCAGGATGTTCATGAAGACGTCCGGGGAGCCCTTGTCCCGGGCGAGTTCCGGATCATGATGCACGTCCTGGTAGTCCCGGGAGGCGATCGCGCCCGCCACGATGAGCGTGCGGGTCAACGGGATCTCCAGCGGCGGCAGTTCGGTGCCGGCCGGCCTCATGCCGCCACCGCACGGAACACCGGCAGTGTCACCTCCTCGTCGTACCGCGCGAATTCGAGCCGCACCGGCATCCCGATCCGCACCTTGTCGTACGGCACCCCGATCACGTTGCTCACCAGCCGCACCCCTTCGGCGAGTTGGACCAGGGCGACCGCGTAGGGCGGGTCGAAGGCGGGGAAGGGCGGGTGGTGCAGCACGACGTACGAGTGGACGGTGCCCTCGCCGCCCGCCTCGACCGTGTCCCAGTCCGGGCCGCCGCAGGCGTTGCAGCCGGGCAGCCAGGGGTGGCGCAGGGTGCCGCAGCCGGTGCAGCGCTGGATGAGCAGCCGGTGCTCGGCGACGCCCTGCCAGAAGCCGGCGTTGTCGCGGTTGACGACGGGGCGGGGGCGCCCGGACTCGGCCTTGGCCTTGGCCTTGGGTGCCGGGGTGCGGGCGGGGGCGTACTTGAGGATGCGGAAGCGGTGGGTGCCCGCGAGGTCGCCGTCCGCGCGGATGTCGGTGCGGGTGGTGACGAAGTGGCCGGTACCCAGCCTGGTGGTCTTGCGGTCCGACACCGATTCGATCACCGTGTCGAAGGTGACCGTGTCGCCCGGCCGCAGCGGGCGCAGGTACTCCTGCTCGCAGTCGGTGGCGACGACCGAGGTGCAGCCCAGCTCGTCCAGGAGGCGCAGCAGTTCGTCGTAGGGGCCCGAGCGGTCGTCGTGACCGGAGAGGCCGGCCATCGTCCAGGCCTGGAGCATGGTGGGCGGGGCGATGGCGCCGGGCCCCCGGTAGGCGGGGCTGGTGTCGCCCATGGCCTCGCACCAGTGCCGGATCATCGGCAGGTTGACGGGGTCCCGGCCGGTCCCGGTGGCGGCGGCGGGAAGCCCCTCGTACGCCGCGAGCCGCGCCTGCGTGTCGTCCGCCCGTGCCGCCATGTCCGGCCTCCCGCTGCGATGTTCGGCCTCCTGCTTCGTTCCTGACTGTCCGTCAGCTACGGCGGGACTGTCAAGAAGACCGACCCGTCGGACGTACGCCGGGAACGCGGCGGCGCGGCGGTGCCGAAGCACCGCCGCGCCGCCGTCCCGCATCCCCGGAGCGCGCCCCCTCGGGCCGTCAGCCGGGGCTCGCCGCGGCGGGCCGAAGCCGATGCCGGTGGCCGCGGGCGGTGCGCATGCCTGCCATGGTGATCCTCTCGAAGCCGGTCGCCGTCTCGACCGCCGTGGGCGGTGTCGCGCAGCCAGACCTGCCCGGCGGTCTCCGGCGCATCCCTCCGAAAGCGGCACTTCGCACGCACGCGTGATCACCGGCCGATAAACCTCTTTCTTTTTTCGAACATACGTCCGAACATGGGGTCATGGCCACCACCGACCGGCAGGCCACGACGCTGGCCCTCGCCCATGCCCTGTCCGTCGCCGAACGCGGCCTGGCCGTCCTCCCCCTGTCCCGGACCAAGCTCCCGGCCCTGCGCTCCCCGCACCACGACGACCCCGGCCCCGTCTGCCACGGCGAGTGCGGCCGCTTCGGCCACGGGGTGTACGACGCCTCGGCGGACCCGGCACGCATCCGCGAGATGTTCGCCGCCGCGCCCTGGGCCACCGGCTACGGCATCGCCTGCGGGCTGCCCCCGTACCACCTGATCGGCGTCGACCTGGACACCAAGTCCGGCACGGACGCCCCGGCCGCCCTGCGCGAACTGGGCCTGCGCCATCTGTTCACCGTTCCGGAGACGGTGGTCGTGCTCACCCCGAGCGGCGGCCGGCATCTGTGGCTGACCGGGCCCCCGGACATCGTCGTACCGAACTCGGCGAGCCGGCTCGCCCCCGGCATCGACATCCGGGGCGCCGGCGGCTACCTGGTGGGCCCCGGCTCCCGCACCGCCCACGGCGTCTACGGCACCCTGCCGGGCACCGCGGGCCTGCCCCCGGCCGCGTGCCCGCCGGCGCTGCTGCGTCTGCTCCTGCCGCCCCCGCGCACCCCCCACCGCGCCCTCGGGGACCACGGCCACGGCCTCGTCCACTTCGTGCTCACCGCGCACGAGGGCCAGCGCAACACCCGCCTCTTCTGGGCCGCCTGCCGCGCCTACGAGAACGGCCTCGGCCCCGCCCTCGTCATCCCCCTCACCGAGGCGGCCCGCCACACCGGCCTGTCCGAACAGGAGGCCCGCGCGACGATCGCCTCGGCGGCGCGGATGACGGGACACGGGCCGTAGGCCGAACCCCCGGCGGCGTCAGGAAGCGGCGCCCGCGACCTGGGGGTCCACCTTCTCGAGCCTGTTCACCGACGCCTCCGCGACGGTCTGGAGATCCCCGGAGTGGTAGCGGTCGCCGGACACCATGATGTTCAGCGAGACGGTACCCACGCGCACCATCCCGATGGTCGTGCAGACCCTTTGCTTGCCGATGATCACACCGGCGCGGGTGACGGTGGAGTCGTCCCCCATGACCGGCAGGGACAGGGGCGCCAGGTTCATACGCATCGTCCCGCCGTCGTCGTAGGCGAGGTGCGCGCATCCCTTCGCGGACCTGCGGGTGTCGTCGATCACCCGCTGCGCCCCGGCGGCCGAGGTGTGGCCGACCAGGGAGACCAGGACGTCCACCGGCTCTGTCGGAGCGGGCAGTGTAATGGGCATGGTCAACACTCGGCGGAGGGGCTCCGAGCCGCTCCGGTACGCACAAGGGGTGCCCCTTCCGGGGCACCCCTTGTGGCGCATGGCCTGTGCGGAGGCGGTGGGATTTGAACCCACGGTGACATCGCTGCCACGACGGTTTTCAAGACCGTTCCCTTAGGCCGCTCGGGCACGCCTCCCCGCGCCGCCCACCTGGGGCGGAGCGGGGTACAGCGTACCGGCCCGGGGGCGGTCGCGGGGGCGTTGGGGACAACGGCCCCGGCGGGAGGGGGAGGTCAGCTGTCGCCGGTGCGGGCGCCGAGGGTCAGCTGGGCCGTGTGCTCCTGGCCGCCGCGCTTGTAGGTGATGGTCACCTTGTCGCCCGGCTTGTGGGTCCAGATCTCGCCGATCAGGGTGGGACCGCTGTCGATCACCGAGTCGTCCAGCTTGGTGATCACGTCGCCGGGCTTCAGGCCCGCCTTGTCGGCCGGACCCCCCGATTCCACCGCTGCGGCGCCGCCCGAGCCCTGGTCGGTGATCTTCGCGCCGTCCGTGGAGTCCTCCAGCGAGACGGACGCGCCGATCTTGGCGTACACCGGCTTGCCGGTCTTGATCAGCTGCTGGGCGACGTACTTCGCCTGGTTGATCGGGATGGCGAAGCCGAGGCCGATCGAACCGGACTGCCCGCCGGAGCCGAAGCCGCCGCTGCTGCCCGAGGACTGGATCGCCGAGTTGATGCCGATCACCGCGCCGGAGGCGTCCAGCAGCGGACCGCCGGAGTTGCCCGGGTTGATGGACGCGTCGGTCTGGAGCGCGCTCATGTACGACGCCTTGCTCGTGGCGCTGCCGTCGCTGGAGGCCACCGGGCGGTTCTTGGCGCTGATGATGCCGGTCGTCACCGTGTTCGACAGGCCGAAGGGGGCGCCGATGGCGATCGTCTCGTCGCCGACGGCCACCTTGTCGGAGTCGCCGAGCGGCAGCGGGTCGAGGTCGGAGGGCGGGTTCTTGAGCTTGACGACCGCCACGTCGTAGCCCTGCGCGTGGCCGACGACCTCGGCGTCGTACTTCCGGCCGTCGGGGAACGTCGCGGTCAGCTTGCCGCCGTCGAGGGCGTCCGCCACCACGTGGTTGTTGGTGATGATGTGGCCCTGCTTGTCGAAGACGAAGCCGGTGCCGGTGCCGCCGTCGCCGTTGGAGCCCTCGGCCTCGATGGTGACGGTGCTGGGCAGCGCCTTGGCGGCCACGTTGGCGATGGTGCCGGGGGCGCGCTTGACCTGCGCCGCGCCGTTGTCGGACGCGGAGACGGTGGTGGAGCTGCCGTTGTCGTTGTTCCTGGCCAGGGTGTAGCCGAGGCCGCCGCCCAGACCGCCCGCGACCAGCGCGGCCACCAGGACCGCGGCGAGCAGGCCACCGCGCCCCTTCGGCTTGGGGACGGGCTGCTGGTACGACGCTCCCCAGGCGGCACCGCCACCCGCGCCGCCCGCGCCCTCGGCGTAGGCGGGGGTGCCGGGCGGCGGCGGGGGCGGCCAGGAGCCCTGGGGGCTCGCGGCGGGAGGCTGCGGGGCGGTCCCGGGGACCGGCGGCAGCGGGGCGGTCGGTTCGGCGCCGGCCGGAGCGGCGGGGTAGCCCTGGCCCGGCTGCCGATCTGCTGGGCGGTGCCCCGGGCCCGCCGGCCCCTCGGTCCCCTCCGGCGTGGTGTGTGCCTGCGGGGACGCGTCGGGAGAGGCCACCGGCACGGGAGGTGCGGACGGGGCCGGGGGTACCGCGTTGCCCTCGTTCTCGGTGCTCACAGCTCTACTCCTCGATCCACGGCTGTTTGTCCTCGGTCGCGCTCGGTCACGTTCGTGCACGCTCGGCGGCGCGTGCGCGCTGGTCGTGGCCTGTCACGATGCGGCTGCGCATGGTCCTGCGTTCACTGTTCCAGTTTGTATGCAGTCAGCTTTTCCCACGGGCCGTCAGAGCACCATAAGCCGTTGCTGTGGGTACAGGGCCAGCCCTTACATAGGGCATTCATGGAAAAAGCTACATAGATCAGTACGACGTGTGCCACCGTTCGCCACCCGGACGCACGAGCGCCGTCCCGCGTACCCGGCAGGGGTGGCACCATGACGCGGTGACCACCCACGCACCACAGCTCTCCGTCCAGGTCGTCGCCCACCGGGGCGCCTCCGAAGACGCGCCGGAACACACCCTGGCCGCCTACCGCAAGGCGATCGAGGACGGCGCGGACGCCCTGGAGTGCGATGTCCGGCTGACCGCCGACGGCCACCTGGTCTGCGTCCACGACCGCCGGGTGAACCGCACCTCCAACGGCCGCGGCGCCGTCTCCGCCCTGGAGCTGGCCGACCTCGCCGCCCTGGACTTCGGCTCCTGGAAGACCGGTGAGCCGTATCGCGGCCGGGTCGAGGAGCCCGACTGGGAGCACCGGCCCGAGGACCGCGAGGAGACCTCCGTCCTCACCCTGGAGCGGCTGCTGGAACTGGTCGCGGACTCCGGGCGGCGCATCGAGCTGGCCATCGAGACCAAGCACCCCACCCGCTGGGCGGGCCAGGTCGAGGAGAAGCTGCTGGGCCTGCTGGGCCGGTTCGGCCTGGCCGCGCCCGCCACGGCCGCCGAGTCGCCGGTACGGATCATGAGTTTCTCGGCGCGCTCGCTGCACCGGGTGCGCGCGGCCGCGCCGACCCTGCCGACGGTCTACCTGGTGCAGTGGCTCTCGCCCCGGCTGCGCGACGGGCGGCTGCCGGCGGGCGTGGGCATCGCGGGCCCCTCGGTGCGGATCGTGCGCAACCACCCCGGGTACGTGGAGCGGCTGAAGCGGGCCGGTCACCAGGTGCACGTCTGGACCGTGAACGAGCCCGAGGACGTCGACCTCTGCCTCGGACTCGGCGTCGACGCCATCATCACCAACCGCCCGCGCGCGGTGCTGGACCAGCTCGGCCGCTGACCTCCCCTGCCGACGCCGCGCCGCAGGCCCCCCGGCGTCGTCACAGGGAGTGCTCCGGCGCGTTCGCCGCGTGTGCGCGTGGAGCGAATGCGTCATCGGAAGGGGATTGGCCGGTTTCCGGCAGAGATCACTGGGGCATCCACACCGTGGCGTGGGGCGAAGGAGGTCTCGGGGGTGGCGTTGGTGGTGGCGCAGGAGGTGCCCACGTCGTCGTGCATGGCCGTACCCCATGGCCCTGCGGGCGTGGGGGACGCGAGGCGCCGGATGCGCGCGCAGCTGCGCGGCGGAGGCGTGGCGGAATCGGTGGTCGACGATGCCGTACTGATCCTTTCCGAACTGCTGAGCAATGCGTGCAAGCACGGCCGGCCGCTGGGTGATCCCAGGGCCGGGAGCGGAGACGGACTCGACGGCGGCGATGTGCGGGCCGCGTGGCGGGTGGACACCGGCGGCCGGCTCATCGTGGAGGTCACGGACGGCGGCGGCCCGACCCGCCCGGCACCGGCCACCCCCTCGGTGACCGCGCACGGCGGCCGGGGGCTGGCCATCATCACCGCGCTCGCCGACGACTGGGGCGTGCGGGACGACGTCCGCGGCGAGGTGACGGTCTGGGTGGTGGTCCACGGGGACGTGCACGACCCGGATGCCCACTGCCGCCGCGACCATGTCACCGCCGCCCTCACCGCGTCGGCCCCACCGGATCTCTCGGGCCTCGCTCTCGCGGAGGCGTTCGAGGACTTGGCCTGAGGGTCACGGGCCGGGCGGGGGGCCGGTGAGCGGGCAGGGAGTCGGGGGCCGGAGGCGGGTGGTCGGCCGGTGTACCGGAGGCAGATAGCCGGTGTCCGGGAGCGCGCTGCCGGTGTCCGGGGAGCGGGGCGCCCGGTGACCAGGGCGGGGCGCCGATGTTCAGGGCGAGCCGCCGAAGAGCGGGAGCGGGCCGCCGAAGAGCGGGAGCGGGGCGCCGGTGTCCGAGGACGGATCGCCCGGTCCAGGACGGATCGCCGAAAGGCGGGAGCAGATCGTCAGCGTCCCGGGGCGGATCGCCGGTGTCCGGGGGTGACCGCAGAAGAGCGGGGGCAGGCCGCCCGTGAGCGGGGGCGCGTCGCCGGGCCCCGGGGCGGATCGCCCGAGGCCCGGATCAGGCCGCCGAGCCCCATGGCGGAGCCCCGAGCCCGGGGTGGATCGCCGGTGCCCGGGATGGCCACCGAAGAACAAAGGCGGCCCGCCAGTGAGCGGGGCAGTCCGTCGGGCCCAGGGACTGATCACCAAGGCCCGGGACAGACCGCCAAGTCCCATGGCAGAGACCAAGACCCATGGCGGAGCACGAGACCCGGGGGCGGATCGCCGGTGTCCGAGACGGGCCCCGGGGATCCGAGGGGCGGCGGCCTCCCGGGATCCGAGGGGCAGGTGCCAGAGGCCCGAGGGGCGAGCCCCGAGGTCCAAGAGGCGCCCCCGACAGGCGGGCTCCCGAGGGCCGGGCGCCGGTCGTCGGTGGGGGCCGGTACCGGTCGTCGGTCACACCGGCGGCCCTTCTCCGCAAGGCCGTTGTCCACAGGTTCCCGTCGGGGATGGCGCGAACGGCTAGGCTCCCGCCGTACGAGAAGCGCCGTAACCGGGAGACATCCACGATGGCCAAGAAGCGACCCCAGACGAAGGCCAAGCGCCCGCAGGCGACGGGTGGGGCAGATGGTGCCATTCCGGTGGTCGGCGGCCGCGAGCCCTGCCCCTGCGGCAGCGGCCGGCGCTACAAGGCGTGTCACGGCCGGGACGCCTCGCACGCGGTGACCGAGCTGGTCCACCGCCCCTTCGAGGGCCTGCCCGGCGAGTGCGACTGGGTGGCGCTGCGCGAGCTGGTCCCGGCCGCCACGGCCGAGCTGACCCTGAAGGACGGCCTGCCCGAGGGCGTCCCCTCGGTCACGCTCGCCACGGTGCTGCCGATGGCCTGGCCCGCGCTGCGCCGCGACGACGGCTCGGTCCTGATCGGCCTGCAGAACGACACGTCGTCCGGCGACATCAGCCGCGACCTCGCCGACACCCTCCAGCGCGCGCTGGAGGCGGAGCCGGGCACCCCGGTGCAGGGCCGCCGCGCCCCCGCCGACGGACCCCGGCTCCAGGAACTGCTGGCCGCCGAGGGCCCGTTCGAGCCGGTCGTGCACAGCGGCTTCGAGTTCTGGGTGCCGGACGCGGAGCACGCCACCCCGGAGGTCGCCGCCTCCCTGGAGCGGGCCAACGCGGCGGCGATCCCGACGGTGCGGCTCTCCGGCGTGGACGCGGCGTACTGGTGCGAGACCCCGGAGAAGAACCACCTGCGCTGGGTGATGCCCCATCCCGAGGAGCGGCTTCTGGACGCTCTCGCGTGCCTGCACGCGCAGGGCCGCTCCAGCCTCGGCGAGGGCACCCGGCTCGTGGGCTCCTTCCGTGCTCACGGGCTCACCGTGCCGGTCTGGGACCTGCCGAGCGAGGTCCGCGCGGAGGATGTGGAGAAGCCGGCCGCCGAGTTCGCCGAGCGCCTGGCCGCCGCCCTCGCCGTCGAGGAACCGCTCACCGCGGAGGAGCGCCGGGCCCGCGGCGGACTGACCAACCGGCAGGTCACGCTCAGCTGACGGCACCCGCGCAGGTGTCATGACTGAATGGTCGGTCAGTCATGACACCGGGTGGCCGACGGGTGACTCCCGTCACAACTCCCGGCTTCGACACGGAAATCGGTGGAAATTCGATGGCCGAATGCCTGAGTCGGAATTTGCGAACGGCCGATCTCTTGTTACCGTTCCAGTAGCCCGGTTGCTGGTGCATCCCCCGTCGCCAGCAACCGGGTCTTTCCATGCCCGCGTCCGGCGGCCCGACGCGTCGCGCGCTCTCAACTGCTCCCCGTATCCTCGGAGTTGCTTCCCGAGCGCAGTAGCAGCGCCCCCGCGGGCCCGCGCTCCGCGAACTCCGCGACCGCCATGTAGGCGTCCGCCCCGCCCCGGCTGTGCTCGCGGGGGGTCTCACAGGTGGCGGGCTCGTCGTCGGCCCCGGTGTCGCAGCGCGTACGGGTGGTACGGCCGCCGGGGCCCATGAGGGTCAGCCCGGCGTCCAGCGACTTGCCGGTGGCGTTGCGGTAGTAGGTCCGCGCCCAGGTGTCGGCGTCCTGGATGACCACACAGGTCTGCGCCTCGATGCCTCCGGGGGAGCTGAGTTGGGGTCCGCAGCGGACCGCGGTGGCGAGACCCAGGTCCAGCAGCGCGGGCGCCCTGCCGGACGCGGCCGAGGGATCCTTGCCGTCCCCGTACCGCAGCGCGCCCGGCACCAGCGCGTCGCCCACGTCCCGGACCTGTCCGGCGGACGCCACGGTCAGCGGCAGCACGACGGCGGCCGTCACCGCACAGGCGAGCCCGACGAGATGCGCCCGGCGCGGATCGGCCTTCCCGTACCGCGCCCGCCGGAACCCGCCCTTCGGCCACGCGCCGACCCCGTCCCCGGGTACGCCTCGGGACACGGGGAGACCGTGTCCACTCTCCACCGACACGCGGGAACCGTGCCCGCCGTCCACCGACACACGGGAACCGTCCCCGCCGTCCACCGACGGCATCCGATCCGGCCCGCCGTCGTACCGGGGCCCTGTGCCGGTCGGGCGGCGGCGTCCCCCGTCGCGTGGCCGGTGCGTCCCATGGCCCCCAAGAATTCGCAGCATGGGCGGAACATAACGAGCACGGCACGCCCCTTCGCACCGTGCGCGCCGGACACCCCTACAACTCGGGGGCGCTCACACCCGTACGAGTGAGGGCGTCGACCACGGCGTCCACCACGGCCTCGACGTCCGGCACCCAGGGCGCGGCCGAACCCGGCAGCGGCGCACGTTCCCAGCGCACCGCGCCCGCGCCGGTCTCGGACGGGGGCAGCGCGATATAGCCGCCCTCGCCGTGGAAGCGCAGCGAGCCGGGGACGAAGTCCTTGGCGTAGAGCAACTCGCCCAACTGCTCCATCGAGTACGGCTCGACGAGCAGCGCCCAGCGGGTGGGCGAGGCGACGACCGGGCCGAGGCGCATGCCCCGCCGGTCGAGCAGGGCGAGGGCACGGGACGCGGCGAGCGCCGGCAGGCTCACCGCGCAGGGCGCCGTACCGCCGGTCGCGAGGATGACGGGCGCGCTCGGCCGGTTGGTCCACCACCAGCGCACCATGCGCGCGTCGGTGGTGGCCGCGAGCAGCCCGGGGTCGAAGGGGTGGGCGCCGGGCACCGTGCACTCCGGGTCGGGGCAGCCGCAGCGGCCTCTGCCCTGCGGATCCGGGGCCACACCCGGGAGTACGGGCCACTGCCACTCCGTCGCGAAGGTCAGGGCCGCGCTGATCGGCTCAGGCTTCCCGTCGTTCCGTCGCTTGGACAGGAGCCTGCGTCGCCTTCCGAGGATCTCGCGCATGAGCGCTCGTTCCTTTCCGTTGCACCGCTGGCAACACCGTGGTCCACATCACAACATGAGTCGATCACTGCACTGTGCGTACCTGGTGGCGCATCACATCCCCGCACACGGCAGGGGATCCCCAGGGGTTCGAGCGTCGGCCGCGGCCGCGTCCACGGCACTCAAGGCAGGGCACGGTAGCGGCACGGGGGTGGCGAAGCATGGCGTTTGCCGTCGCGCGTGGTTCTCTCCGCCTCCGCCACGGGAGGATGGGGCTCGGCCGTCGGTGGCTATGACGCCCGGGTCCGTCGCCAGGTTCCGGGTGGTCCCCAACCACCCCTGGCCTTCTCCGAGTACGTACCCATCACGACCGCTGTGACGCTCCGTGGAGCGAGCCCAGTCGACCGCAGCGGACCGTTCCCCCAGGCAGTTTTGAGCCAACTTGGCAGTAACGCAAGGGGTTCCGGGAAATCACCCACCAGCCCCGCGGACACCAGGAATCCCCGCAGGACAATGCTGGACATCCCCTCACGAGTGCGTGTACATGTGGAGACACTGCTAGCGGCGCAGAATCACCTGGGGGTTTGCGATGCTTTTGAGCACTGTGCACCGGTCTGAAGGCCGTGCGCCATGAGCGCCCCGCACCCACCGAAAGTGGCCGGAATCGATCCCACTGTTCCCACGCCCGCCCACACTGTCGCGCCCGCCTCTCCCGCCCCGGACGCCCCCGCGGGCACACTCGCGGACACCCTCCCCGCCGTCCCCGCCCCGCACCCCCCGGTCCCCGCCCCCGGCACCCTCCTCCAGGACCGTCTCGCCGGCTGGGTCTCCGACCTCACCACGCTGCACGAACTCACCGAACGGCTCACCCGCACCGGCGCGTTGGAGCCCGCCCTCGACGAACTGCTGCGAGCCACGGCCGCCCTCGTCGGCGCCCGCCGCGGCCTCGTCGTCCTGGAGCCCGGCGACGGACTCGGCCCCCGCACCACCCGCGGCCTCGGCCTCGGCCGCGCCGACCTCGGCCAGCTGGAGACCGTGCCGCGCGGCGCGCTGCCGTACGACACCGCGGGCACCGCCGAGATCGTCCGCCCCGACCTGTTCGCCGAGGACGGTCTCGACCCCCGGCACCGCGAGGTCGCCGCCCGCCTCGGCTACGCCGCCAGCTACGCCCTGCCGCTCGCCACCGACGGCGCCGGCCGCCTCGGCGCCGCCGTCTGGCTCTACGACGAACCCGCCGAACCCCATGAGCGCCAGCGGCATCTCGCGGGCCTGTACATCCGGCACGCCACCGAACACCTCGCCAGGCTGCGGGAGGTGGCGGACACCCGGGCCCGCACGGCGACCCTCACCGAGGAGCTGCTGCCCTCCCGGCTGCCCCGGGTGCCCGGCGTCCAGCTCGCCGTCCGGCACCGCACCGGACCGCGCGGCGGCGGCGACTGGTACGACGCGCTGCCGCTGCCCGACGCGGCCCTCGGCCTGTCGGTCGGCTCGGTCACCGGCTCGGGGCCGAGCGCGGTGGCCGCCGCCGGCCGGCTGCGCGCCTCGCTGCGGGCGTACGCCGTGATGGAGGGCGAGGACCCGGTCGCCGTCCTGTCCGACCTGGAGCTGCTGCTGCGGCTGACCGAGCCCGCCCGCTCGGCGACCGCCCTGTTCGCGTACTGCGAGCCCGTGCTGCGCCGGGTCACCCTGGCCGGTGCCGGGCACAGCCCGCCGCTGCTGACCGGCGAGCGGCGCACCGAGTTCGCCGAGACCTCCGTCTCCGCGCCGCTCGGCATGCTCGCGTGCTGGGAGGCGCCCGGCGTGGAGGTCCAGGCCGAAGCGGGAGAGACGGTTCTGCTCTACACCGACGGGCTGCTGCGCCGTACCGGCGACCCCATGGACCGCGCCTTCGCCCGGCTGCACTCGGCCGCCGCGGGCGTTCCGCGGGCGCTGCGGCAGGACCCCGGGGCGGTCGCCGACCATGTGCTGCGCGCCGTGCTGCCGGACGGCCCGGACGCCGCCGACAGCACGGAGGACGTGGTGCTGCTGGCGGCCCGCTTCGACTGAGCCGGCGCCTCCGGCGAGCCGGCGCCTCCGGCCGCCGCGGCATCACCGCTCCGTGACCGCGCGGTGACCAGGCATGACGGGGCATCCGCCCCTGGCCCCGTCCCGATACGACCGTACGATGATGGTGGTCCCCGGCTCGGGACACAGTGACCCCGTCGTGGCGAGCCGCACGGACCGCCCCGGGGGAGATCACACGCCGTACCGAGGAGGAACACGTGGCCGACGAACTCATTCCGGCGAACCCGGAAACCGAGTCCGAGGAGCCCATCAAGCAGCGGAAGAACGGCCTGTACCCGGGCGTCTCCGACGAGCTGGCCGAGAACATGCAGTCCGGCTGGGCCGACACCGAGCTGCGTGACCTGAAGCCCGTCGAGCAGGCCGCCGAGACCGCGCGCCGCCGCGCCGCGCTCTCCGCGCGCTTCCCGGGCGAGCGCCTGGTGATCCCGGCGGGCAACCTGAAGACCCGCTCGAACGACACGGAGTACGCCTTCCGCTCCTCCGTCGAGTACGCGTACCTCACCGGCAACCAGACGGAGGACGGCGTCCTCGTGCTGGAGCCCGCGGGCGAGGGCCACGAGGCGACCATCTACCTGCTGCCCCGCTCCGACCGCGAGAACGGCGAGTTCTGGCTCGACGGCCAGGGCGAGCTGTGGGTCGGCCGCCGCCACTCCCTCACCGAGTCCGAGGCGCTGTACGGCATCCCCGCCGCCGATGTGCGCGAGCTGGCCGGGAAGCTGGCCGAGGCCACCGGCCCGGTGCGCGTGGTGCGCGGCTACGACGCCGGCGTCGAGGCGGCCCTGACCGACAAGGTCACCGCCGAGCGCGACGAGGAGCTGCGCGTCTTCCTCTCCGAGCTGCGCCTGGTCAAGGACGCGTTCGAGATCGGCGAGCTGCAGAAGGCCGTCGACTCCACGGTGCGCGGTTTCGAGGACGTGGTGAAGGTCCTCGACAAGGCCGAGGCCACCAGCGAGCGCTACATCGAGGGCACCTTCTTCCTGCGCGCCCGCGTCGAGGGCAACGACATCGGCTACGGCTCGATCTGCGCCGCGGGACCGCACGCCTGCACCCTGCACTGGGTGCGCAACGACGGCCCGGTCCGCTCCGGCGACCTGCTGCTGCTCGACGCCGGTGTGGAGACGCACACCCTCTACACCGCCGACGTCACGCGCACGCTGCCGATCAACGGCACGTACAGCGAGCTGCAGAAGAAGGTGTACGACGCGGTGTACGAGGCCCAGGAGGCCGGCATCGCGGCGGTGAAGCCGGGCGCCAAGTTCCGCGACTTCCACGACGCGGCCCAGCGGGTGCTGGCCGCGAAGCTGGTCGAGTGGGGCCTGGTCGAGGGCCCGGTCGAGCGCGTCCTGGAGCTGGGCCTGCAGCGCCGCTGGACCCTGCACGGCACCGGTCACATGCTCGGCATGGACGTCCACGACTGCGCGGTCGCGCGCACCGAGACGTACGTGGACGGCGTCCTGGAGTCGGGCATGGTCCTCACGGTCGAGCCGGGCCTGTACTTCCAGGCCGACGACCTCACCGTGCCCGAGGAGTACCGGGGCGTCGGCGTCCGGATCGAGGACGACATCCTGGTGACGGAGGACGGCAACCGGAACCTCTCGGCCGCCCTGCCGCGGCGCGCCGACGAGGTCGAGGCGTGGATGGCCGCGCTGAAGGGCTGACCTCCGACGGCGGCGGCCGGGCACCGAGAGGTGCCCGGCCGCCGTCGTCCGCGGGCTCGTCGAGGCCGACGAGGGCGTTTCAGAGTGCGGGGTCCTCGCCGTGCAGGATCCGCTGGAACAGCCGGCTGTCCCGCCAACGGCCGTTGATGTGCAGGTACTTGGGCGCCGTCCCGATCAGCTCGAATCCGCACTTCTCCAGCACCCGCTGCGACCCGGCGTTCTCCACCAGCGTGGACGCCTCGATCCGGTGCAGGCCGACCGCGTCCCGCGCGAGCCCGCACACCCGCGCCACGGCCGCGCTCGCCAGCCCCCGGCCCTCCCGGTCCCCGGCGACCCAGTAGCCGAGGTACGCGCTGCAGAAGGGCCCCCGGGAGATCCCCGTCAGCGTGATGGTCCCGACGATCCGCCCGTCCGCCTCCTCGAACACCCAGGGCACCACCGAGCCCTCGTCGCGCTGCCGCAACAGCCCCTCGATCCGCTCCCGCTGCCCGCCCGGCGTGAAGAACGAGCCCGGCCGCACCGGCTCCCACGGCGCGAGATGCTCCCGGTTCCTCACATACGCCGCCGCCAACGCCTCCGCGTCCCCACCCCCGAGCGGCCGCAGCACCACCCCGGCCACCATCTCCCCGCTGTCAACACTCATGCCCCCACTATGAGGGCCGGGCTACACCGCCAGCAGTGGAGCGTCGTCGCGCCATTTGAGGATCTTGTCGAAGCTGACCACCGTGCCGTGGCGGCCGGGTTTGGGGCCGATGTGGACGTGGTCGGCGAGTTCGCGGATCAGGCAGAGGCCGCGGCCGTGCTCGGCGTCCGGGCGGGCCGGGCGCAGTTCGCGGGTGTGCTGGAAGCCGGGGCCGGAGTCGGCCACCTCGATACGGCACTTCTCCCCGTCGAGGTACGCGGTCACCCGGTACACCGCCGAGGTGCCGTCGTCGCCGCCGTGCTCGACGGCGTTCGCGCACGCCTCGCTGAGGGCGACGGAGAGGTCGTAGGAGATGTCCGGATCCACCCCGGCCGTCTCCATGGTGCCGATCAGGAGCCGCCGCGCGAGCGGCACACTCGCGGCCTCGCGGCGCAGATGGAGTGACCACCAGATGCTCATGCAACAGCCTCCAGGCCGCGGCTCGACATACCGATACCTATTGCCGCCCATAGGTGGCCGTAAGCACACCGTTGACGTGACTCCGCCCATACAGCCGATGTGTCCCGGGAGGAATCGGTGTATGCGGGACGTACCCCTGTGGCCGGCCGGGGGGACGTACTGTCCGGACCTGGCGTAGGGCGGCGCGGGGCGCGGTGGGATGATGAGCCCGCCATGTCTGCCCCTCACGCGCGCACGGCGCGTCCCGGAGCCGGGCTCCGGATGCTGCGGGCCGCGGTCTTCGCCGCGGCCTGCGTCGTGCTGGCCGCGGCCGGGCACACCCTGGCCTCCTGCGCGAGCGTGCCGCTGTGGACGCTCGGCGTGGGCTTCCTCGGCTCCCTGCTGCTCGTGATCCCGCTCGCCGGGCGGGCCCGCTCGCTGCCGGGCATCGCCGCGCTCCTCACCCTCGGCCAGACCGCGCTGCACACGCTGTTCGGCCTGGGCCAGCACGGGGCGGGCATGGCCATGGGCGGGATGCCGATGGGGCAGAGCGCCCCGGGCGGGACCGCGCTCGGCGACGCCGCCCTGGTCGAACAGGCCACCCGGCTGCTGTGCGGGGCGAACACCGCCGCGCTCACCCCCGGCCACGCCTTCCACATCCTGCTCGCCGCCCGCCTCATCGACCGCTCGGGCCGCCCCGTGGCCGGGGCCCCGATGCCCATGGCGCACGCGGCCGACGCCACCGGCGCCTCCGCCGCGCTGCTGCCCTCGCTGCCGATGCTGCTCGGCCACCTCCTCGCGGCCGTCGCCGTCGGCTGGTTGCTGCGCCGCTGCGACCTGGCCGTGCTGCGGCTGCTCGAACTGTCGGCGCACTCGGCCCACGAACTCGCCGAGACCGCGCTCGTACGGTCCCTGCGCGCGGCGCTCGCCCTGGTGGGCGCCCTGTGCGCCGGACTGCTGACCGCGGCCGAGCCCGCCCCGCGCGCCCGTCGCGGCGACCGGGGCGAACCGCCCGCCCCCACCGCCCTCGCACTCCAGCACTCGGTGATCCGGCGCGGCCCGCCCGCCGCCGGACTGCGACTCGCCGCCTGACGCGACGCGCCCGCCCCCTGCCCCGGGACAGCTCCGGGTTCCGAGGAGACGGCCGCCGTCGCGCGGCCCGCGCGCGCCCGCGCGCCTTCCTTCCTCACCGGAACTCTCACCCTGGAGTGCTCCTGCCATGCAGGTTTCCCAGCTCGTCCCCAGCGTCGTCCCCAGCCGTGCCGCCCGCCGTACGGCCGCCCGGCTCGCCGCCGGTGCCGCCGTCGCCGGCACCGCCGTACTCGCCCTGTCCGCCCCCGCCTTCGCGCATGTGACCGTGCAGCCCGAGGGCGCCGCGGCCAAGGGCGGCTACGCGGTCGTCGACTTCAAGGTCCCCAACGAGCGTGACAACGCCTCGACCACCAAGGTCGAGGTGAACCTCCCCACCGACCACCCGCTGGCCTCCGTCATGGCCCAGCCGATCCCGGGCTGGAGCGTGCAGCTCACCAAGACCAAGCTCGCCGAGCCGCTCAGCGTGCACGGCGACAAGATCGACCAGGCCGTCACCAAGGTCACCTGGACCGCCGACGGCAAGGGCATCGAGCCGGGCTACTTCCAGAAGTTCCCGCTCTCCGTCGGCGCCCTGCCCGACAACACCGGCCAGCTGGTGTTCAAGGCGCTCCAGACGTACTCGGACAAGGAGGTCGTGCGCTGGATCGAGGTGCCGCAGGCGGGCCAGGACGAGCCGCAGAACCCGGCGCCGGTGCTCCAGCTGACCGCCGCGGCCGACGAGCACGGCGCGGCGGGCGCCCAGGACGCGTCCGACGACAAGAACGACAAGAAGGAGAACGCGGCCGCCGCCCCGGACTCCGGCGGCGGCAGTGACACCACCGCCCGGGTGCTCGGCGTCGCCGGGATCGTCGTCGGCGCCGCGGGCGTGGCCTACGGCGTCCTCGCCGGCCGCCGCCGCACCGCCTAGCCCCATCGTTCCGCAGCGCGCGCCGGGGCCGTGCCAGGCTTGGCCCCCGTACGACCCCGGCGCGCGCCGGAGTTCTCACATCTGGGACATTTCTCTATGCGCAAGAAGACCTTCGCCGCGGCCGCGCTGCTCGCCGCCGCGACCCTGACCCTCTCCGCCTGCGGCAGCCAGAAGGCCGACTCGTCGACGGTCTCCGCCGTCTCGCAGGAGTCCGGCAGCAACGGGCCCACCACCTTCCTCGACCGACCGTGGAACAAGCCCGGACTGGTCCTCACGGACACCCACGGCAAGAAGTACGACCTCCGCAAGGAGACCCAGGGCCACCCGACCCTGCTCTACTTCGGCTACACGCACTGCCCCGACATCTGCCCCACGACGATGAGCAACATCGCCGTCGCCGCCCAGAAGTCGCTGACCCCGGCCCAGCGCGACAACCTGCGGGTCGTGTTCGTCACCACCGACCCCGGCCGCGACACCCCGGCCGCGCTCGGCAGCTGGCTCAAGGGCATCGACCCGCGGTTCATCGGCCTGACCGGCGACTTCACCTCCGTCCAGGCCGCCGCCCGCTCCGTCGGCATCTCCGTCGAGCCGACGACCAAGGACAAGAACGGCAAGCTGGTCTCCGTCCACGGCACCCAGGTGCTGGCCTTCTCGCCGAAGAACAACGGCGGTTACGTCCTGATCAGCGACAGCGCCACGGTCGACGACTACATCAAGGACCTGCCCAAGATCGTCGAGGGGGCCAAGCCGTGAACCGCCGACCCCTCGTCCTGGCCACGGCACTCGCGGGCGCCCTCGCGCTCGCGGGCTGCTCGGGCTCGGGCTCCTCGGACGCCTCCAAGGCCGAACTCTCGGTGAGCGGCACGTACATGCCGCAGCCCGTCTCCGCCGACATGGCCGCCGGGTTCCTGACGATCACCAACAAGGGCGGCACGAAGGACGAGCTGACCAAGGTGAGCAGCACCGCGGCCGGTCAGGTCACCATGCACAGCACCACGGGCGGCGAGATGCGGGAGCAGTCCTCCTTCGCCATACCCGCCCACGGCCGGCTCGTCTTCAGGAGCGGTGGCAACCACCTGATGTTCGAGCAGCTCCGGCAGCGGCCGAAGCAGGGCCAGACGGTCACCCTGAAGCTCACCTTCGCCAAGAGCGGGCCCCTCACCGTCGAGATGCCGGTGAAGTCCGCCACGTATCACCCGACGACCGGCAACTGAGGGAAGGGACCACCGTGACCCGGACCATCACCCCCCGCCCGCGGACCCTGGTGCTGCTGTTGCTCGCCGCCCTGGGCGCCCTGCTCGCGGGCGCCGCACCGGCCTCCGCGCACGCGGCGCTGACCGGCAGCGACCCCGCGCAGGGGGTGGTGGTCCAGCAGCCGCCCGCCCGGGTCTCGCTCACCTTCTCCGAGAAGGTCGCCATGAACGGCGACTCGCTGCGCGTCCTCGACCCCGAGGGCAGGCCCGTCCAGACCGGCGCCCCCGGCAACGTGCGCGGGACGACGTACGCCGTGCGGCTCAAGGGCGGCCTGGGCAAGGGCACGTACACGGTCACCTACGAGGTGGTCTCCGCCGACAGCCACCCGGTGGCCGGCGCCTACACGTTCTCCATCGGGGCGCCCTCGCGGACCGTGGTCTCCGGCTCCGGGCCGACCGTGGGCGGCGGAGTCGTCGGCGGCCTCTACCAGGTCGGCCGGTACGTGTCGTACGCCGGTTACATCGTCCTCGTGGGCGGCGCGGCCTTCGTGCTCCTGTGCTGGCGGCGCGGCGCGGGCGTACGGGCGCTGCAACGGCTGGTCGTCGGCGGCTGGCTGGCGCTGACCGCGGCCACCCTGTGGCTGCTGCTCCTGCGCGGCTCGTACACCACCACCGGGAAGGTCGCCGACGTCTTCGACCTCGGACTGCTCGGCCAGGTGCTGGAGACCAAGCCGGGGGCCGCGCTGGTCTCCCGGCTGCTGCTGCTCGCCGCCGCCGCGCTGTTCATCGCCGTCCTCTTCGGCACGTACCAGCGGCGCGAGGAGGGCGCGGAGAAGCGGGACCTGACCTTCGGGCTCGGGATCGGGGGCGTGGTCGTCGCGGCCGGGCTCGCGACCAGCTGGGCGATGTCCGAGCACGCCTCGGTCGGGCTCCAGCCGGGCATCGCCATGCCGGCCGACGTCATCCATCTGCTGGCCGTCGCCGCCTGGCTGGGCGGGCTCACCGCGCTGCTGGTCGCCCTGTACCGGGCGCCCGCAGGGACACCGGTAGAGGCCGCCGCCGTACGCCGCTTCTCCCGGCTGGCCTTCGGCTCCGTGGTGGCCCTCGTCGCCACCGGCGTCTACCAGTCCTGGCGCCAGCTCGGCTCCTGGTCCGCCTTCACCGACACCCGGTACGGGCAACTGCTGCTGGCCAAGATCGCCCTGGTGGCGGTCATGGTGGGCCTCGCGTCCGTGTCACGGCGATGGACGGGACGGCTCGCCGACCAGGCTGCGGAAGGGGAGCGGGCCACGGCCGGGGCGGGGACCGAGAGGGAGTCGGTCCCCGCGGCGAAGGCGGCCACCGGGCAGGACGCGAGTACGGCGGACACGGCTACGACGGACACCGGGTCGGCGGACACGGGTACGGCGGACACCGGGTCGGCGGACACGGCCGGGCGGGTCTCCGCCACGGCGGCTGCGGACGCATCCGCACCCGCACGCGCTCCCGGGAACTCCGGCGACTCCCGCCGCGCCGCCCAGCTCGCCCGGCAGCGGGCCGCGGTGGACGCCGCCCGGCGGAAGCGGCTGCGGGACGGCGACGCGGGCCGCTTCGGGCTGCGCCGCTCGGTGCTCGCCGAGGCCGCCGTCGCGGTCGTCCTGCTCGCCGTCACCACCGCGCTGACGCAGACCGAGCCCGGCCGCACCGAGCAGGAGGCGAAGGCCGCCACCGGCGCCGTCACGGCGCCCGCCAACGGCAGCCTGTCCCTGAGCCTGCCCTTCGACACGGGCGGCGCGGACGGCAAGGGCGTGGTCGCCCTCGACATCGACCCCGCCCACGCGGGCGCCAACTCGCTGCACCTCTTCGTCCGCAAGCCCGGCGGACAGCTCTTCGACGTCCCCGAGGTGCAGATCGCCCTCACCCTGGAGGCGAAGAAGATCGGCCCGCTCTCGGTGGCCCCCGAGCACATCACCACCGGCCACTGGTCGGCGGACGGGGTGCAGATCCCGATGGCCGGCGACTGGAAGGTCGCCGTCACCGTCCGCACCTCCGACATCGACGAAGTGACCGTCTCCAAGAACGCGCAGATCGGCTGAGCCAGACCATGACCGACCAGTCCACCCAGCAGGCCCGCACCCCCGGGGCCCAGACGTCCGAGGCCCCGGCGTCCGAGGCCCGTTCCGGGGG
Source organism: Streptomyces sp. WP-1 (assembly GCF_030450125.1). Taxonomy (NCBI): domain Bacteria; kingdom Bacillati; phylum Actinomycetota; class Actinomycetes; order Kitasatosporales; family Streptomycetaceae; genus Streptomyces; species Streptomyces sp. WP-1. Next base: position 4,146,726 of record NZ_CP123923.1, on the reverse strand, counting down.
TGTCTCCCGGCGCGCCCTGCTCGGCACCGCGGGCGCCACCGGGCTGGTGCTCGGCGCGGCGGGCGGCGCCGTCGGTTACGCCGCCGCGCCCGCCCCGGCCACCCCGCTCACCTCGGTGGGCTCCGACCGCGCGATGTTTCACGTGAAACACCAGCCCGGCATCACCGAGGGCCTCCAGGCGTGCGGTCACCTGATCGCCTTCGATCTGGCGGCGGGCGCGGGCCGCAAGGAGGCGGCGGCCCTGCTGCGCCGCTGGTCCGCGACGGCCGAGCGGCTGATGGCGGGCGAGCCGGCCCCGCACGACGACACCGATGTGTCCCGGGACGCGGGCCCCTCCTCGCTGACGGTCACCTTCGGCTTCGGGAACAGCTTCTTCGCCCGCACCGGACTGGAGAAGCAGCGGCCCACCGCCCTGGACCCGCTGCCCGACTTCTCCTCCGACCATCTGGACAAGGCGCGCAGCGACGGCGATCTGTGGGTGCAGATCGGCGCGAACGACGCCTTGGTCGCCTTCCACGCCCTGCGCGCGATCCAGAAGGACGCCGGGGCGGCCGCGCGGGTGCGCTGGCAGATGAACGGCTTCAACCGCACCCCGGGCGCCACCGCCCGCCCGATGACGGCCCGCAACCTGATGGGCCAGATCGACGGCACGGGCAATCCGAAGCCGACGGACGCGGCCTTCGACAAGCAGATCTTCGTGCCCGCCTCGGGCGAGCCCGCGTGGATGGCGAACGGCTCCTATGCCGTCGTACGCCGGATCCGCATGCTCCTGGACGACTGGGAGAAGCTGCCCGTCGCCGCCCAGGAGCAGGTCATCGGGCGTCGCAAGTCGGACGGGGCGCCGCTGACCGGGGGTCATGAGACAACCCCGATGGAGCTGGAGAAGACCGACGCCAAGGGCGACTACGTGATCGCGCTCAACGCGCACGCGCGGATCACCCGGCCGGACAAGAACAGCGGGGCGGCGATGCTGCGGCGCCCGTTCTCGTACCACGACGGCATCGACGCGGACGGGGTACCGGACGCCGGGCTGCTGTTCGTGTGCTGGCAGGCGGACCCGCTGCTCGGCTTCGTGCCGGTGCAGCGCAAGCTCGACCGGGGTGACGCCCTGTCGCGGTTCATCCGGCACGAGTCGAGCGCGCTGTTCGCGGTGCCGGGCGGGGCGGCGAAGGACGAGTACGTGGGGCAGCGGTTGCTGGAGGGCTGAGGCAAGGCCCTTTAGCCGGTATTCCACCGGCTCTGCGGACTTTCCCTTCCCAAACCACCCGGTCGAGTGGTCATCTTGAGACGCCTGAGCTACGACGGCCCGCGGCCATTAGGGTGAGGACCATGCCAGCGAGCTATGCGTATCTCGGTCCCGAGGGCACCTTCACCGAGGTGGCCCTGCGGACGCTGCCGGAGGCGGCCACCCGGGAGCTGACCCCGTACGTGTCGGTGCAGTCCGCGCTCGACGCGGTGCGGGCCGGCGAGGCCGAGGCCGCGTTCGTGCCGATCGAGAACTCCGTCGAGGGCGGCATCACCGCCACCCTGGACGGCCTGGTGGCCGGCGAGCCGCTGACGATCTACCGCGAGGTGCTGCTCTCCATCACCTTCGCGCTGCTGGTCCGCCCGGGCACCCGGCTCGCCGACATCAAGACGGTCTCCGCCCACCCCGCGGCCCAGCCGCAGGTGCGCAACTGGCTGAAGGCCAACCTCCCGGACGCCGTCTGGGAGTCGGCCGCCTCGAACGCGGACGCGGCCCGGCTGGTCCAGGAGGGCCGCTACGACGCCGCCTTCGCGGGCGAGTTCGCCGCCGCCCGGTACGGCCTGGAGGCCCTGGAGACCGGGATCCACGACGCGGAGAACGCGCAGACCCGGTTCGTGCTGGTCGGCCGCCCGGCCCGGCCCGCCGCGAAGACCGGCGCCGACAAGACCTCGGTGGTGCTCTGGCAGCGCACCGACCACCCCGGCGGACTGCGCGATCTGCTCGGCGAGTTCGCCTCGCGCGGGATCAACCTGATGCTGCTCCAGTCCCGGCCGACCGGCGAGGGCATCGGCAACTACTGCTTCTGCGTGGACGCCGAGGGCCATATCTCCGACCGGCGGATGGCGGAGGCGCTGATGGGCCTGAAGCGGCTCTGCCTGGAGGTGCGCTTCCTGGGCTCGTACCCGCGCGCCGACATCGCGCCGGACGAGGCACGCGCCGTACGGCCGGGAACCTCGGACGAGGAGTTCGTGCGGGCCGCGGACTGGGTGGCGCGCTGCCAGGACGGCCGCTTCTAGTTATCCACAGGAGTTATCCACAGGTGCTCTTCTCGACCTGGGGACAAGTCGACAGCGAAGCGCGACCCAGTCGACAAATCGCCCCACAGCGCACAGACGGGGCGAGCTTCACCTGACTCACCCTTCGTCCACCCGTTTCCTTTGGTTCATCTTTTGGGGCGACCGTTTTCCACCCGAAAGTGGGTGTCGATCCACTTTGGCCGGGGAATTCTGCAAGTCCGTCAACGGATCCGGAGTGATCAATTCCCGCATCCACAGAACTTCCCCACACCCTGTGGATAACTCTTCGGCGAGTGTGGATTTCTGTGGACAACCGGGCCGTCAAGTCCCGCTCCCCACAAGGAAATCGAGTCAACCGGACGCCCGGGGCTTGCCCCGTCCCAGGGAGTGAGACACTTTCCCTTGACACGCGCGGCAATTAGCGCATAACGCACCGTAAGCCGCAAATCCAAGCGCGCCGTCATAGTGATTCGTGAGCGGCATCCCCGCACCGGTAGCCTTGGGCCTGTGATTGACCTTCGCCTGCTCCGTGAGGACCCCGACCGTGTGCGCGCGTCCCAGCGTGCCCGTGGAGAGGACGTCGCGCTCGTCGACTCCCTCCTGTCTGCCGACGAGCGGCGCAGGTCTTCCGGCGTCCGCTTCGACGAACTGCGCGCCGAACAGAAGCAGCTCGGCAAGCTGATCCCCAAGGCCACCGCCGACGAGAAGGCCGAACTGCTCAAGCGCGCCGAGCAGCTCAAGGCCGACGTCAAGGCCGCCGACGCCGAGCGCGACGCGGCCGACACCGAGGCCCATGAGCTGCTGCTCCGGCTCGGCAACCTCGTCCACCCCGACGTGCCCGTCGGCGGCGAGGAGGACTTCGTCACCCTGGAGACGCACGGCACCATCCGCGACTTCGGTGCCGAGGGCTTCGAGCCCAAGGACCACCTGGAGCTGGGCCAGCTGCTCGGCGCGATCGACGTCGAGCGCGGCGCCAAGGTCTCCGGCTCCCGCTTCTACTTCCTCACCGGTGTCGGCGCCCTGCTGGAGCTGGCCCTGGTGAACGCGGCGATGGCCCAGGCCACCGCCGCCGGCTTCACCCCGATGCTGACCCCCGCGCTGGTCCGCCCGCAGTCGATGGCCGGCACCGGCTTCCTCGGCCAGGCCGCGCAGGACGTCTACCACCTCGACAAGGACGACCTCTACCTGGTCGGCACCTCCGAGGTGGCGCTCGCGGCGTACCACATGGACGAGATCATCGACGCGGACAAGCTGCCGCTGCGGTACGCGGGCTTCTCGCCCTGCTTCCGCCGCGAGGCCGGTTCGCACGGCAAGGACACCCGGGGCATCTTCCGCGTGCACCAGTTCGACAAGGTCGAGATGTTCTCGTACGTCGACCCCGAGGACTCCCAGGCCGAGCACCAGCGCCTGCTGGCGTGGGAGAAGCAGTGGCTGTCCTCGCTGGAGCTGCCGTTCCGCGTGATCGACGTCGCCTCCGGTGACCTCGGCTCCTCGGCCGCCCGCAAGTTCGACTGCGAGGCGTGGATCCCGACGCAGGGCAAGTACCGCGAGCTGACCTCGACCTCGGACTGCACCGAGTTCCAGTCCCGGCGGCTGTCCATCCGGGTCCGCGAGAAGGCCAGCGGGAGCGAAGCGACCTCCGGCAGGGGTGGTGGTCGGGCGACGGGCGGGCAGGTCAAGCCGCTGGCCACGCTCAACGGCACGCTGTGCGCCGTACCGCGCACCATCGTGGCGATCCTGGAGAACCACCAGCTGGCCGACGGCTCCGTCCGGGTCCCCGAAGTGCTGCGCCCCTACCTGGGCGGCCGGGAGGTCCTGGAGCCGGTGACCAGGTGAGCTTCCCCTACGGGCTGGTCGCGACCGACCTGGACGGAACGCTGCTGCGCTCCGACGGGTCGGTCTCGCAGCGCACCCGTGACGCGCTCACCGCGGCCGCCGCGGCGGGCGCGGCGCACATCGTCGTCACCGGCCGCGCCGTCCCCTGGACCCGCCATGTCCTCGACGACCTCGGCTACGACGGCCTCGCGGTCTGCGGCCAGGGCGGCCAGGTGTACGACGCCGGGGCGCACCGTCTGCTGACGTCCGTCACCCTGGACCGGCAGCTGGCCGGGGTGGCGCTGGCCAAGATCGAGGCGGAGGTCGGCCCGCTGCATCTCGCCGCGAGCCGTGACGGGCTGGACGGCGAGGTGCTCGTGGGGCCGGGGTACGCCGTCGCGGGCCCGCTCCCCGCGGTTCCCCTCACCGACGCGTCCGATCTCTGGGCCGCGCCGCTGAACAAGATCTACATACAGCATCCGACGCTCGGCGACGACGAGCTGGCGGAGGCCGCCCGGCAGGCCGCCGGCGGCTTCGTCTCGGTCGCGATGGCCGGCGCGGGCATCGTGGAACTCCTGCCGCTCGGCCTCTCCAAGGCGACGGGGCTCTCCCTGGCCGCCCGCCGCCTCGGTCTCAGGGCCGCGGACACGATCGCCTTCGGCGACATGCCGAACGACATCCCGATGTTCGGATGGGCCTCCCGGGGCGTGGCCATGGCCAACGCGCACGAGGAACTCAAGGCGGTGGCCGACGAGGTGACGTCCTCGAACGAGGAGGACGGGATCGCGGCGGTGCTGGAAGATCTGCTGGCCTAGGGCCCGTCCTCACGCCGTTCGCGGTGCCCGCCGTGGCATCGGCCGCGACTCACGGCCACCGACGCCACCCCCGCCGTCGTACCTTGCTGAAGAACCACCCCGCCGGCGGCTCGTCCGAGCGCCAGGGCCCGGGTTCGGGGGGCCTGGGTGCGCCGGCGGGCGGCCGGCACGCGGGCGCGGGTGGACGGCTCGGAGGCATCGGCGGCCCGCACGCAGTCCTCGTCCAGGACCAGCCCCTCGAAGGCGTCTCCCGCGGGCGGCCCGGCACCCCCCGCTCTCTCCGCTGCCATCCCCGGCCTCCCAGCCGTACGTCCCGATCTGCCCAGTGTGCCCGGCCGGGGATGAAGTCTCCGTCAAAGGCCCCCGTCGACGACCCGGGGGCCCCGGAGCCTCCTACTCCTCCCCCGCCAGCTTCAGCGTGCGCAGCTTCTGCCCCGCGTACCAGGTGGCCAGCACGGTCACCACGACCAGCAGCACCACCGCCGTCGTCAGCCCGACGTCGGAGGTGACCAGGTCGCCCCCGGCCACCTTGTGCGCGACCGCGAGCGCCCACTGCTGCACGCTCAGGGTGCGCGCGCCGGGCACCAGGGAGCCGAACAGCGCCTCCCAGACCAGCGCGTACACCAGGCCGAAGACGACCGCGTGCCGGGAGACCGTGCCGAGCAGCAGGAACAGCGCGGAGTAGGCGATGGAGGCCACCAGCGCGGCCACCGTATAGGCGACGGCGATCTGCTGGCCGTTGCCGTTGAGGATCAGGCCAGCGATCAGCGTGGGCACCGCGGAGAACACCATGGTCACCGCGATGGCCACGATCAGCTTGGTGAAGATGATCGCCGGCCGCTTCAGGGGTTTGGACAGCAGATAGACGACAGAGCCGTCATCGATCTCCGGGCCGATCGCGCCCGTACCCGCGATGACGCCGATGATCGGCACCATGGTGGCGATCGCGAACCCGCCGAGCACATCGGCGGCCGTCTGGTCGTCCGCCCCGCTGAGGGCGCGTACGGCCACGGCGATCACGATGAGCAGCAGCGGCAGCGCGCCGAGGATGAGGGCCCGGCGACGGCCGAGCAGGGCCCGGTAGGTGAGCCGGGCGACTGTGGGGTCGTACATCTTGGGCCTCCTACGCCGCGACCAGGTACGAGAAGACGGACTCCAGGGACTCGTCCGACGGCGAGACCGTGAGCAGCCGGATGCCGTGGTCCCTGGCGACCTTCGGCAGCAGAGTGGTGAAGCGGCCGAAGTCGACGGCCTGGATGCGCAGCGCGCCCTCCTTGTGGTCGACCTCGATGCCGGCCGTGGACGGATCGGCGATCAGCGCCGCCGCGAGGGCCCGGTCGTCGCTGGAGCGCACCAGGTAGCGGTGCGGCCGGTCGGTCATCAGGCGGCGGATCTTGCGGTAGTCGCCACTGGCCGCGTGCCGCCCGGCGACGACGACCTCGATGTGCCGGGCGAGCTGCTCGACCTCCTCCAGGATGTGCGAGGAGAACAGCACGGTGCGGCCCTCGTCGCCCATCCTGCGCAGCAGGTCCATCAGCTGCATGCGCTGGCGCGGGTCCATGCCGTTGAACGGCTCGTCCAGCAGGAGCAGCGCGGGGTCGTGCACCAGGGCGCTGGCCATCTTCACGCGCTGGCGCATGCCCTTGGAGTAGGTGGCGATCCGGCGGTCCTGGGCGTACTCCATCTCGACGGTGGCCAGGGCCCGCTGGGCGGCCTTGTCGCCGAGGCCGTGCAGCTCCGCGTTGGCCACGACGAACTCGCGCCCGGTGAGGAAGTCGTACATCGCCTCCCGCTCGGGGACGATGCCGATGTGCCGGTAGATGTCCTCATTGCGCCACACCGGCCGGCCGTCGAGGGTGACCGCCCCGGTGGAGGGGGCGAGGAAGCCGCCCATCATGTTGATCAGGGTGGACTTCCCGGCGCCGTTGGGGCCGAGCAGGCCGGTGACGCCGGGGCCGATGGTCATGGTGATGTCGTTGACGGCGACCACGTTGCCGAACCAGCGGGAGACATGGTCGATGCTGAGGGTCGTCACAGTCCCACCTTCTTGTAGCGGCGCACCAGGAGGCCGTAGCTGCCGGCGATCAGTGCGAGGGTGACGAGGACGTAGACGATGCCCTCTCCGGTCGTGGGAGCGATTCCGCCGGGGTTTCGGGCGGTGGCGCCCAGGAAGGCGGACTGCACGCCGTCGATCAGGGTGACCGGCGAGAACAGGCCGATCCACGCGATGGCCCCGGAGTGCCCCTGGACCTCCGCGATGGCCTGGAGGGTGGAGACCGCCCCGTAGGTGATGACCAGTACGGCGATCACGGCGGCGATGCCGAAGCCGCGGCGCGGGGTGACGGCGGCGATGACCAGGCCGATGCCGGCGAAGAGCAGGGAGAGCAGGGCCACGGAGACCAGTCCCTCGGCGAATTCCTTCGTCTGGTGGGCGAAGCCCAGCTTGGACAGCAGCGCCCCCACGTACATCACCAGCAGGGGAGCGGCGGTGAGGATGAAGATCGCCGAGGCGAGCGCGGCGAACTTGGCGCGCACGTAGTCGGCGGTCTCGATCGGCCGCGAGAAGTACAGCGGGACCGTCTTGAAGCGCAGGTCGCGGGAGACGGCCTGGGGCGCCTGGGAGGCGACGTACAGGCTGATGACGGCCTGGAGCATGATCGCGTACCGGGTGTAGGCGACCGGCAGTTCGTGCGCCTTGGTGGCGACGGCGACGGCGACCATGATGGCGGCGGGCACGCACATGACCGCGAACAGCAGCATGGGCAGCACCTTGGACTTCACCGAGCGGCCGAGGCCGTAGGCGCCGCGCAGCGACTGCGAGTACAGGGAGCGGCGGGCGTAGGCACGGCCGAGGCGCGGGCCGTCGTAGCCGCGGTAGCCGATGTCGTGGATCCGGGTCGTCTCGCCCGGGGGCGAGGTCCGGGGCTGCTCAACCGCCATGGCCGACGGCCTCCTTCCGCTGCTCGTCGCCGCCGTCTTCGACGGTGTCGGTGGTGAAAACCTCGGAGATGTGGTGCCGGCGCTGCTCCATGCGGACCAGGCCGAGTCCGAGGTCGGCGACCACGTCGCGCACCAGGTCGTACGTCTCCTCGCCCGCGGCGGTCAGCAGCAGGATGTGGCCGGCGCCGGGCAGGCCCGCGCCCTCGTGGTGGGTGTCCACCCCGCGTCCGCGCAGCGCGTCGCGGACCGCGGCGGTGCCGTCGGGGTGGGTGTCGCTGTCGGTGACCTCGATCGCGAGGGTGGTGGTGGTCTGCGTGAAGTCGGTGGTGGAGCTGGAGCGCAGCAGCTTGCCGCCGTCGATGACGACCACGTGGTCGCAGGTCCGCTCCAGCTCGCCCAGCAGGTGCGAGGTGACCAGGACGGAGATGCCGAAGTCGGAGTGGACGCGGCGGATCAGGCCGAGCATCTCGTCGCGGCCGACCGGGTCGAGGCCGTTGGTCGGCTCGTCCAGGAAGACCAGCTTGGGGTCGTGCACCAGGGCCTGCGCGAGCTTCACGCGCTGCTTCATGCCGGTCGAGTAGCCGCCGATGGGACGGTAGCGCTCCTCGTAGAGGCCGACATGGCGCAGGGTGTCCGCGGTGCGCTCGCGCGCGGCCGTGGGCGGCAGCCCCGACATCCGCGCCATGTGTACGACGAACTCGGTCGCCGAGACGTCCGGCGGCAGGCAGTCGTGCTCCGGCATGTAGCCGACCTGTTCGCGGATGGCGGCGCCCTCGGTGGCGATGTCCAGGCCCAGCACCCGGGCGCTGCCCTCGGTGGCGGGGGACAGCCCCAGCAGGATTTTGATCAGGGTGGACTTGCCGGCGCCGTTGGCTCCGACGAGTCCGGTCACCCCGGGCCCGATGTCCACGGACAGCCGGTCGAGCGCGGTCACCCGGGGGAACCGCTTGCTCAGGCTTTCGGTCGCGATCACAGTCACCCACCGAACGGTAGTGATCCCGGCCACGCCGGTCGTCAGACCACAGAGCCGTCTTCGGATCCGACCCAGGTATTACACGACCCTAGGGGCCGCCGCCCACCTAAGGGTCACCCGGACTTGTCCCGGGGCCGCGCCCCCGCCTATTGACGCCGCCTCTAACAACTGCGAGATTCACCTCTGTCAAGTTACGGACGCGTACCGCAGCCGACGCGGATCGGCCGGATCACGGGACGAGGCGGCATGACGACGGCAGTGAGCAGTGAACTCCCCACGGAGCTGCGGGGATTCCAGAAGGTGCAGCGCCTCGCCTACGAGTGCGCGGAGGCGGTCGCGGCGCGCCTGGAACCGGGTGTGACCGAGCGTGAGGCCGCGCGGATGCAGCGGGAGTGGCTGCGCGGGCGCGGGGTGCGGGACTGGTTCCATCTGCCCTTCGCCTGGTTCGGGGACCGTACGGCGTTCGTGAACTTCCGGATCCCGCTCCAGTTCTTCCCGACCGACCGCGAGCTGGAGCCCGGGATGCCGTTCATCCTGGACATGGCCCCGGTGTTCGAGGGATACACGGCGGACATCGGTTACTCGGGGTCCCTCGGGGTGAACCCCGTGCAGGACCGGCTGATGGCCGACCTGGAGGCGCACCGGGAGCTGATCCTGCGCGAGGTGCGCGAGCGGCGTCCGCTGCGCGAGATCTACGAGGACGTGGAGCGGCTGATGGTCCGCCAGGGGTATGCCAACCGGCACCGGGCCTACCCGTTCGGCGTGATCGCGCACAAGGTGGACCGGGTGCGGGAGCGCCGCTTCGCGCCGCACGTCTTCGGCTTCGGCACCCAGTCCCTCAAGGGCCTCGCCTCGGACGCGCTGCACGGCCACCGCGAGGGCTGGTCGCCGCTGTGGTCGCCGTACCGCTTCTCGGACCATCCGCCGAAGCCGGGCCTGTGGGCGGTCGAGCCGCATCTGGGCTTCCGGGGCACGGGGGCGAAGTTCGAGGAGCTCCTCGTGGTCACGGACTCGAAGGACCCCGAGGAGAGCGCGTTCTGGCTGGACGACGAGCTGCCGCACGTGCGGCGCTGGGCGGAGGAGAAGTGACGACCCTGAAGGGTGCGCGCGAGCGCACGGTACGGACCGGCGGAATCGACCTGTGCGTGGCCGAACTGGGCGACGCGCAGCAGCCGACGGTGGTCCTGGTGCACGGCTACCCGGACAGCAAGGAGGTGTGGTCCGAGATAGCCCCGCGCCTCGCGGAGCGCTTCCATGTGGTGCTGTACGACGTCCGGGGCCACGGCCGCTCCACGGCGCCGCGGCCGTTGCGCGGCGGCTTCACGCTGGCCAAGCTCACGGACGACTTCCTGGCCGTGGTGGACGCGGTGAGCCCGGAGAGCCCGGTGCATCTCGTCGGCCACGACTGGGGATCGGTGCAGTCCTGGGAGTTCGTCACGGTCGCCCGCACAGAGGGCCGGATCGCCTCCTTCACCAGCGTCTCCGGGCCGTCCCTCGACCACTTCGGGCACTGGATCAACGACCGTCTGAAGCGTCCGACGCCCCGCCGGGTCGCCCAGCTCCTGGGCCAGGGCGCCAAGTCCTGGTACGTGGGGATGCTGCACACCCCGGCCCTGCCGGAGCTGGCCTGGCGCGGCCCGCTCGGCAAGCACTGGCCGAAGCTCCTGGAGCGGGGCGAGGGCATCCCCGCCGGCGACTACCCGACCTCCTCGCTGCCCGAGGACGCGGCCCACGGCGCCTGGCTGTACCGGGACAACGTGCGGCCGCGGCTGACGCACCCCCGCCCGGACGCGTTCGCGCACGCGCCGGTGCAGCTGATCACGCCCCAGGGCGACGCGTTCCTCTCCGAGCGGCTCTACGACGACCTGGACCGCTGGGTGCCCCGGCTGACCCGGCGCACGCTCCCGGCCAAGCACTGGGCGCCGCGCACCCGGCCGGACCAGCTGACCGCCTGGATCGAGGAGTTCGTCGTGTCGGTGGAGGACGGCCGCCCCGAGCCGAAGGCGACCGGGCCGCACTCGGCGCGGTTCGGCGGGCAGCTGGTGCTGGTCACCGGTGCGGGCAGCGGGATCGGCCGGGCGACGGCGTTCGCGTTCGCGGAGGCGGGCGCGCGGCTGGTGGCCGTCGACCGGGACGCGGAGGCGGCGGCCCGCACCGCGGAACTGGCCCGGCTGATCGGCGCGCCCGAGGCATGGGCCGAGACGGCGGACGTCTCCGACGAGCAGGCCATGGAGAAGCTGGCCGAGCGGGTCCACCGCGCGTACGGCGTGCTGGACGTGCTGGTCAACAACGCGGGCATCGGACTGTCCGGGTCGTTCTTCGCCACGACCACCGAGGACTGGCGCAAGGTCCTCGACGTCAACCTCTGGGGCGTGATCCACGGCTGCCGGCTCTTCGGGGCGCGGATGGCCGAGCGGGGGCAGGGCGGCCACATCGTCAACATCGCGTCCGCCGCCGCGTTCCAGCCCTCCCGGGTGCTGCCCGCCTACAGCACGTCCAAGGCGGCGGTCCTCATGCTCTCCGAGTGCCTGCGCGCGGAGCTGGCGTCCCGGGCGATCGGTGTCACGGCGATCTGCCCCGGCATCGTCAACACCAACATCACGTCCACGGCGCGCTTCGCCGGGGCCGACGAGGCCGAGGAGCGCCGCCTCCAGAAGAACTCCGCCCGTCTGTACGGACTGCGCAACTACCCCCCGGAGAAGGTGGCTTCGGCGATCCTGGACGCGGTGGTCCACAACCGTCCGGTGGTCCCGGTGACCCCGGAGGCGCGGGGCGCGCACTTCCTGTCCCGGGTGCTGCCGGGGGCGCTGCGCCGACTGGCGCGGGTGGAACCCAAGGTGTGAGCCGGGCGGGGCGTTGGGGACAACGGTCTTCAACGCCCCCTCCTTGCAGTCTAGTTGTCCACAACTTCGCCGATTCCCCTGTGGATAACCGGGGTTGCTTGTGGATCAAACCTCCCCCCGAAAACAAGCTGCGTGATCCGCGTCTCTCGACCACCCTGAGCCCATGGACGCAGAACCCATGGACCCCATGGACGAAAGACGCACGGTCAAGGTTTCGAAGTACCTCTCCCGGCACCTCCGCCACCAGCCGGCCCGCATCGGCCTCACCCCCGACGAGGCCGGCTGGGTGGACATCGACGCCCTGATCACCGCGGCGGCCTCGCACGGTTTCCCCTTCACCCGCGAGGAACTCGACCGGGTCGTCGCCACCAACGACAAACAGCGCTTCACGATCGACGGCGCCCGGATCCGCGCCAACCAGGGCCACACCATCGCCGTCGACCTGGGCCTGCCGCCGGCCACCCCGCCGCCGTACCTCTACCACGGCACCCACCCGCACGCCCTGGAGTCCATCCGGGCCACCGGTCTGAAACCCATGAGCAGGCATGCCGTGCACCTCTCCCCCGACCGCGACACCGCCACCCGCGTCGGCGCCCGCCGGGGCCGCCCGGTCGTCCTCGTGGTCGACTCCGGCGCCATGCACCGCGACGGCCATGTCTTCCACGTCAGCGCCAACGGCGTCTGGCTGACCGCCGCCGTGCCCTCGCGATATCTGCGCTTCCCGGGGCCCCGCTGACCTCGCCCGCGCCGCCCCGCCCCACCGCTTACCCTCGAACGCATGAGTCTGCGTCTGAGCACCGTGATCCTGCCGTACCGCCGCTGGCACGAGGGCGGCCGCACCACCTGGGTGCGCGCCGAGCAGCTGGGTTTCCACACGGCGTACACCTACGACCACCTGTCCTGGCGCAGCTTCCGCGACGGCCCCTGGTTCGGTGCCGTCCCCACCCTGACCGCCGCCGCGGCCGCCACCGAGCGGCTCCGCCTCGGCACCCTGGTCACCTCAGTCACGCCTCACTCGCCTATCACGGCCTGACCTGGGAAGCCGTACACCGGGCGGCGTGGTCCCGACCGAAGAGGATCAGAGCGCGATGAGTCGGACGCGGCTACCGCACAGCTTGGCCATGTCGTCGACGTCCGACGTGAGCATGGCCACCGGGCCCGGCCGGCGAAGCGCCAGCTCGGCGACGGTGGCATCGATCGCGTACTCGTGGCCGTGCAGTCCGGCCTCTTTCAGCAGCCCGGCGGCGGCTCTGGCCGCCTGCTCGGTCACCGCTTCCACCTTGACCTGGGAGAGCACCCAGTTCAGCCGGGCGGTGTTCACCCGGGCGTGCATGACTTCCACGATGGTGTTGGAACAGACCACCAGATCGGCAGCCATCGAATGGAAGGACCGGATCATCGCGAGCACACCCCGGTCCTGCGAGATCCAGGCGGACAGCCCTTGGGAGTCCAGTACGACGGACTCGATGCGCTGAGGGTTCACGCGGCGCTCGCCGACTCCTCGTGCCCGCCCGCGCCGAAGATCCTGGCCTGGGCCGCGGCCAGTTCCTCGTCGGTGAACGCGCCGTGCTCCTCCTCGTAACGGCGCAGCTCCTCGCCGAGCAACTGGTGCCTGATCTGGCGGGCGACGGCCTCCGCGACATAGCCGGAGACGTTGTCCGTGAGCCTCTTCAGCTCCGCCACCTGCTCGGTGGGCAGAGTGACCGTGATGCGGGTCGTGTCAGCCATGGAGTCAGCATACTGCGGTATGCGCGCTATCTGTCAGGCTTCTCCACCTACGAGCTCAGCGCTGGCCCCCACCGAGCAGCTCACTCAGACGGTCGCCGATCACGGACACTCCAGGACGCGGGTTGCTCTCGTAGTACCAGGGCTTGCGCCGGCGCAGCAGCGCGTCGCCGTGTTCGCTCCAGACGAATCCGGGCTTCCTCAGCAGCTTCCGGAACACGGCGTCCGCTGTCTCCGGGTGAGCGGTGGCCAGCCGGCGGATCGGCAGTGGCGTGATCGACTCCTCGCGCAGGTACGTGCGCAGCAGGTCCTGGTGCCGACTGCGCCCTGCGAGGGCGGGGTCCGCGAAGAGGTCCCGCAGCATCCCGTAGTCGGCGTAGAAGTTGAGCCCGTCGACCTGGTCGTAGATGACGCCGACGGTGTCCGAGTCCGCCAGTTCTGACGGCAGCTCGAAGAAGGGCAGGTCCCGGCCGGCAAGCCGCCTGCGCGGGGCACGGCTGGGCTGCGCGGCCACGGCTGCCTCCTGGCGGTGGCGGTAGTAGGCGTTGAGGAGGTCCTCGGCCTCGGAAGGAGGAAGAACCAGTTCGTCGCAGCCGCAGAACTCGACGAACGCGGCCCGGTCCTCCCGCATCTGCTTCCACCCCTGCTCAAGCTTCTCCGGGTTGCGGAAAACCAGTTCAGGGTGGTGCATAGCCAGTTGCAGAGCTGCCTGGGCGATCTCGGCGGCGCTGGACTTGGGGTAGCTCGCCATCGCCCCGGACAGCAACCACGCCCCGCCGGCCGAGTGGACGGGCACCAGGCAGGTATGGAGGAATCCACCCTTGGACACGCCGCGGAACGCCGCCCGCCCGACGTTCGAGTACGTGCGGTACTCCAGGTCGTCGACAAGGTTCAGCAGGATGACGGCATCGCCGTCCTTGCGCCGGATCTCGAAGACGCCCTCGACCGGGTCACGCCAGCCGAGCAGCATCTCCCGGTCGGCCGCGGTCAAGTCCTTCCGGCCGACGACGAACCGGTCCACCACGGTCGAACCGTCCGGCAACCGGTACCGCAGGATGAAGTGGTCGGTGATCCGGATCGCCTCATCCTCGTCCAACTGCCGTTCAAGCCCAGCGGCCTCCAGTAGGAGAGGTGTCAACCACCGGTCGAAGCGGGCACTCTGCGCGAAGGTGACCAGCCGCCCCTTCAATTCGGCGCTGCGCTCGATGAGATCAGCCAATGACAGTTCATGGGCACCCTGACGTGCGCCCGGTACGGCCTCAGCCACGTTCAGCCCTTTCGTACGAGCCAGTTCCGCGTGAGGTGAGAGGTGTCCGGCCTCAACCGGCCCAGTGGCGGTACGCCTCGATCCTTCCCCGAGCTCTCGGCTCCGCTTGAGCAGGGGAGACCCCATTCGCCCCCTCGGGCGCCTGGCTGGGCAACGGCAGATCCAGGATCCCGATCGACTGCCGGACGCGACTGCGAGAGCACAGGGCGACGATCATGCCGTCGAGCCTGAGGTCGACGCCGCACACCGTCACCTCGATGCCGAGAACCGTGGTGGTGAAGGGCAGATCGAGGTACTCCTCAAGCATGGTGAACAGACCGGTCCGCTGCTCGTCCTCGCCGTAGGCGTCCACCGTCGCCTCGTCGATCATGGCCTCAAACTCGGCCCTGCCCAGCGTGCCCATGACGCCACGGTAGCGGCCCGCATCGCGACGTCGAAGCGGCTTCCCGAGTCTGCTCCGTCGGCATACCCGTGGCAGCGAGAGGCCCGCGTATCGTCGGGGTCATGCGTCTGAGCACGGTGATCCTCCCCATCCACCGATGGGCCGAAGGGCAGAAGATCTGGCGGCGGGCCGAAGACCTCGGATTCCATGCCGCGTACACGTACGACCACCTGTCGTGGAGGTCGTTCCGGGATGGGCCGTGGTTCGGGGCAGTCCCCACGCTGACGGCGGTAGCGACGGTAACTCAGAGTATGCGATTGGGTACTCTGGTCACCTCCCCGAACTTCCGCCACCCGGTCACCCTCGCCAAGGAACTGATCTCCCTGGACGACATCTCCGGCGGCCGGATCACCCTCGGCATCGGCGCGGGCGGCACCGGCTTCGACGCCACCGCTCTCGGCCAGGACCCGTGGACCCCGCGTGAGCGCGCCGACCGGTTCGCCGAGTTCGTGCCGCTCCTCGACCGGCTGCTCAGCGAGGACGCGGTGACGTACGAGGGCCGCTTCTACTCGGCGGACGAGGCCCGCAACATCCCGGGCTGTGTGCAGCGCCCCCGGCTGCCGTTCGCCGTCGCCGCGACCGGCCCGCGCGGGCTCAGGCTCGCCGCGCGCCACGGCCAGGCCTGGGTGACCACGGGCGACCCGAAGCTGTACGAGACGGGCACCCCGGAACAGTCGGTGGAGGCGCTGCGCGGCCAGCTCGCCCGGCTGTCCGACGCCTGCGCGGAGGCCGGCCGGGACGTCGCCGGCATGGACAAGATCCTGCTCACCGGCTTCACCCCGGACCGCGGCCGCCCGCTCACCTCGCTGGACGCGTTCGTGGACTTCGCCGGCCGCCACCGGGACCTCGGCTTCACCGAGATCGTGCTGCACTGGCCCATCCCGGACTCCGACTTCGCCGCCGACGAGAAGGTCTTCGAGCGGATCGCCATGGAGGGCCTCGCCCAGCTGGGATGACGTGTCCGGGGGACACGCTCGCTCGTGTCCCGAGACGTCCCGTGGGGCGGCCGGGGGCGCCCGGAGCGTCATCTGTGTCTCATCTGTGCACAGTTCCGCACGCCCGTGCGGGCATATGCGCGAGAATGACCGGATGACCTCAGCGACCAGGCAAGCCGGGACCCCCGCCGCCGCGATCCGCCCGCGGCTGATCGCCACCGACCTCGACGGCACCCTGCTGCACGACGACAAGTCGGTCTCCCCCCGGACCGTGGCCGCCCTGGCCGCCGCCGAGCAGGCGGGCATCGAGGTCTTCTTCGTCACCGGCCGCCCGGCCCGCTGGATGGACGTCGTCAGCGACCATGTCCACGGCCACGGGCTGGCCATCTGCGGCAACGGCGCGGCCGTGGTCGACCTGCACGGCGGCCCCGGCGCCCACCGGTTCACCAAGGTGCGCGACCTGGCCCGCGCCAACGCCCTGGACGCCGTCCGGCTGCTGCGCGACGCCGCGCCCGGCACGGCGTTCGCGGTCGAGCAGACCTACGGCTTCCACCAGGAGCCCGCCTATCCCCGGCTGCACATGGAGGTGCCGGGCCACCGGCTGCCCGCCGAGGAGCTGCTCGCGCCGGACGGCCCGACCGCCGCACAGCCCGTGCTCAAGATCCTCGCCCACCACGCCACCCTCGACCCGGACGCCTTCCTCACCCTGGCCCGCCTGGCCGTCGGCGAGCGCGCCACGGTCACCCGCTCCAGCCCCAGCGCCCTGCTGGAACTGAGCGGCCCGGGGGTCTCCAAGGCCAGCACGCTCGCCCTGTGCTGTGCCGAGCGCGGCATCTCGCACGAGGAGGTCGTCGCCTTCGGGGACATGCCCAACGACATCGAGATGCTGACCTGGGCCGGGCAGTCGTACGCCATGGGCAACGCCCACCCCGACGCCGTCGCCGCCGCCTCCGGCCGCACCGCCGCCAACACGGAGGACGGCGTGGCGATCGTGATCGAGCGCCTGCTCGACCAGCACGGCTAGACGAGGACGGGCGGAAGCCGGGCAGGACCGGACGGGGGCCGGGCGCGGGCGCTGCGTCGCCGTCCCCGTGCGCGAGGCGTCGTCCGTCGGGCCCCGGCCGCCGGGGCGTCGTCCACGGGTGACGCCCCGGGGTCTCACCGCGCTCCCACCAGCGACTCCGCCTCCGCCTCGCGGCGGACCATCTCGCGCAGCGGACCGTCCACCGCGGCGAGTTCCGCGTAGGGGCCCCGCTGTACGACGCGGCCCGCGTCGAGCACCAGGACCTCGTCCACCTCGTCGAGACCGGCGAGCCGGTGGGTGATCAGCAGGGTCGTACGGCCCTCGGTGGCGGCCAGCAGATCGGCGGTGAGGGCGTCGGCCGTCGGCAGGTCCAGATGCTCGGCCGGCTCGTCCAGGACCAGCACGGGGAAGTCGGCGAGCAGCGCGCGGGCCAGCGCGAGGCGCTGCCGCTGGCCGCCGGACAGCCGGGCCCCGTGCTCGCCGACCAGCGTGTCCAGGCCGTCGGGCAGCCCGTCCACCCAGTCGAGCAGCCGGGCTCGCGCCAGCGCGCCGCGCAGCTCGGTCTCGGTGGCGCCCTTCCTGGCCAGCAGCAGGTTCTCGCGCACCGAGCTGTCGAAGAGGTGCGCGTCCTGGGCGCACAGCCCGACCAGCCGCCGCACCTCGTCGCCGGACAGCTCGCGGGCGTTCACCCCGGCGAGGGTGTAGGAGCCCGAGCGCGGGTCGAGGAAGCGCAGCAGCACCTGGGCGAGGGTCGTCTTGCCGGAACCGGAGGCCCCCACCACGGCGATCCGGCGGCCCCGCTCCAGCGTCAGATCGAGCCCGGCCAGCGCCTCCCCGTGCTGCCCCTCGTGCCGCGCGGTCAGCCCCTCGAGGACCACCGGGAACGGCGTCGCGGGCGCCGGGCGGGGCCGCTCGGGCTCGCGCACCGGCTCCGGCGCGTCCAGCACCTCCCGCACCCGCTCCGCGCTGCGCCGCACCCGCTGCCGGTAGCGGACGGCGAGCGGCATCCCGAGTACGGCCTCGAACGCGGCCAGCGGGGTGAGGACGACGACGGCCAGCGCGACACCGCCGAGCCGCCCGGCCGCCACCGCCTGGACGCCGGACAGCGCCATGGCGGTGACGGTCAGACCGGAGACCAGCGCGGTGAGCCCGTCGCCGAGCGCGGTGACGGCGGCGGCGCGCGAGGCGATCCGGGTCAGGGTGCCGTCCGCCCGCTCGGCAGCACCGGTACGGGCGGGCAGCGCGCCGGCCACGGTCAGCTCGGCGGTGCCGGTGAGCAGATCGGTGACACGGGTCGCGAGTTCACCGCGGGCGGGTGCCAGCCGGCGCTCGGTGTGCCGGGCCGCGGTCGCAGTCACCAGGGGCACTCCGGCCCCGGCCGCGAGCAGGCCCACCGCGAGGGCGGCGCCCGCCTCGGGGAGCAGCCAGGCCGTGAAGCCGACGGTCGCGCCGGAGACCAGCAGGGCGACGGAGGCGGGCAGCAGCCAGCGCAGCCAGTAGTCCTGGAGCGCGTCCACGTCCGTGACCAGGCGGGTCAGCAGATCACCGCGGCGGGCGTCGCGCAGTCCGGCGGGGGCCAGGCGTTCGAGGCGCCGGTAGACCGCGACCCGGGTGTCGGCCAGCATCCGCAGCACGGCGTCGTGCGAGACCAGCCGCTCGCCATAGCGGAACACGGCCCGCCCGATCCCGAACGCCCGCGTCGCCGTCACGGCCACCATCAGATACAGCACCGGCGGCTGCTGCGACGCCCGGGAGATCAGCCACCCCGAGGTCGCCATCAGCCCCACGGCACTCCCGAGCGCGAGACTCCCCAGCATCAACGCCAGCCCCAACCGCCCCCGCCGCGCCCCGGCCAGCCCACGGACCCAGCGGAGGGTGCTGCGGGTGCGCTTTGCCGTCCTGGGCGACCCGGATACCGGCAACGTCCGGGAGGACGCGGTGTCCGGCTCTTCGGGCTCACCTTCCAGCGCGGAATTTCGGGTGGCGGGTGGACGCGGCCGGGGGTCCAGGGGGTGGAGCCCCTCGGTACGTCCGGTGTCCCCACCCGCACCCACCGACGCGGCGCCGGGCTCCAGTCGTACAACCCGGTCGGCCACCTCCAGCAACGCGGGCCGATGCACCACCACCAGCACCGTGCGGCCCACCGCGAGCCGCCGCACCGCCGCGACGACCTCCCCCTCGGTCACCCCGTCCAACGCCGCCGTCGGCTCGTCCAGCACCAGCAACGGCCGGTCCGACAGGAACGCCCGCGCCAACGCCAACCGCTGCCGCTGCCCCGCCGAGAGCCCTGCCCCGTCCTCCCCGAGCACCGTGCCGGCCCCCTGCGGCAACGCGGCCACGAACTCCCACGCCCCCGCGTCCCGCAGCGCCCGCCGCACCGCCTCGTCGTCCGCCGCGGGCCGCGCCAGCCGTACGTTCTCCGCGATCGTCCCGGCGTACAGATGCGGCCGCTGCGGCACCCACGCGATCCGCGACCGCCACTGCGCCAGGTCCAGCTCGGCGAGGTCGACACCGCCGACCCGCACCCGCCCCGCGGCGGGCCGTACGAATCCCAGCAGCACGTTCAGCAGCGTGGACTTGCCCACTCCGCTCGGCCCGACCAGCGCCACGGTCTCACCGGGCTCGACGGTGAACGACACTTCGCTCACCGCGTCCACGGACCGCCCCGGGTACCGCACCGTGACCGACTCGAAAGCCACCGCCCCCGACGGCACCGCGATGGTCCCGGACACCGGCACCGGCGTCTCCAGCACCTCGAAGATCTCCTCCGCCGCGGCCAGCCCCTCCGCCGCCGCGTGGTACTGCGCGCCCACCTGGCGCAGCGGCAGATACGCCTCCGGCGCCAGCACCAGGATCACCAGCCCGATGGACAGATCCATGTCGCCGTGGACCAGTCGCATGCCGATCGTCACGGCCACCAGCGCCACCGACAGCGTGGCCAGCAGCTCCAGCGCGAAGGAGGAGATGAAGGCGATCCGCAGGGTCCGCATGGTCGCCCGGCGGTACTCACCGGTGATCCGCCGGATGGACTCGGCCTGCGCCTTGGCCCGGCCGAACACCTTCAGCGTGGGCAGTCCCTCGACCACGTCCAGGAAATGGCCGGACAGCCGGGACAGCAGCCGCCACTGCCGGTCCGTCCGCGCCTGCGTGGCCCAGCCGATCAGCATCATGAACAGCGGAATGAGCGGCAGGGTGCCGACGATGATCGCCGCCGACACCCAGTCCTCGGTGACGATCCGTGCCAGCACCGCCACCGGCACCACCACCGCGAGCCCCAGCTGCGGCAGATAGCGCGAGAAGTAGTCGTCGAGGGCGTCGACCCCGCGCGTGGCCAGGTTGACCAGCGAGCCGGTGCGCTGCCCGTCGAGCCATCCGGGACCGAGCTCCGCCGCCCGCTCCAGCAGCCGGCCGCGCAGTTCGGACTTCACCGCCGCGCTCGCCCGGTGGGCGGCACGTTCGGTGAGCCAGGCGACCAGGGCCCGCCCCACGGACACCGCCACCAGGAGCAGCAGGGGAGTGGTCAGTTCGGCCGGGGAGCGCCCGTGCTGGAAGGCACCGACGACCACCTCGGCGATGAGCATCGCCTGGGCGATGACCAGCCCGGCGCCGACGGCGCCCAGGGCGACGACCGCCACCAGGAAGAAGCGGGTGGCACGGGCGTACCGCAGCAGACGAGGATCGACTGGTTTCACGTGAAACAGGCCCTTCGGTCCAGAGGGTGTGTTTCACGTGAAACACACCCTCGGCGGACTCAGTGTGCTGGTTCGGCGATGTGCTGTGTGCCGATCCGCTTGCGGAACACCCAGTAGGTCCAGCCCTGGTAGAGCACCACCAGCGGGGTGGCGATCACCGCGAGCCAGGTCATGATCTTCAGGGTGTACGGGCTGGACGAGGCGTTGCTGACCGTCAGGCTCCAGTCGCCGTTGAGGGTGGACGGCATGACGTTCGGGAAGAGCGACAGGAAGAGCATCGCCACGGCCGCCACGATGGTGAGGCCGGACAGGCTGAACGCCCATCCCTCGCGCCCGAGTTGGTTGGCGACCAGCGCGCCGACCAGGGCGAGGACCGCGACGACCAGGGCGATGAGGCTCTTGCCGTCACCGCTGTCGGCCTGCGTCCACAGCAGGAAGCCCACCGCCAGCACGGCCGCGACGAGACCGGCCCACAGGGCCAGCTGCCGCGCCCGCCCCCGGATGTCGCCGACGGTCTTGAGTGCCGTGAACACCGCCCCGTGGAAGGTGAACAGCGTGAGCGTCACCAGTCCGCCGAGCAGGGCGTAGGGGTTGAGCAGGTCCCAGACGCTGCCGACGTACTCGAAGTGCTGGTCGATCTTGACGCCCCGCACGATGTTCCCGAAGGCCACGCCCCACAGGAACGCCGGGAGCAGGGAGGTCCAGAAGATCGCCGTCTCCCAGTTGCGCTGCCAGTTCTCCTCGGGCCGCTTCGCCCGGTACTCGAAGGCCACACCCCGCACGATCAGGCAGACCAGGATCGCCAGCAGGGGCAGATAGAAACCGGAGAAGAGGGTGGCGTACCAGTCGGGGAAGGCGGCGAAGGTCGCGCCGCCCGCCGTGAGCAGCCACACCTCGTTGCCGTCCCAGACGGGCCCGATGGTGTTGATGAGCACCCGCCGCTCGGCCCGGTCCCGGGCCAGCAGCTTGGTGAGGATCCCGACCCCGAAGTCGAAGCCCTCCAGGAAGAAGTAGCCGGTCCACAGGACGGCGATCAGGACGAACCAGACGTCGTGAAGTTCCATGACTGTTCCCTCGGCCTAGTACGAGAAGGCCATCGGCCGGTCGGCGTCACGGGTGTCGCCGCCGATCTTCGTGGGCGGGTTGAGGTCGTCCTCGGTCAGCTCGGGCGGCCCGGCCTTGATGTACTTCGCGAGCAGCTTGACCTCGATCACCGCGAGGACCGCGTACAGCGAGGTGAAGACGATCATCGAGGTGAGGACCTCGCCCTGGGAGACGCCGGGGGAGACCGCGTCCCGGGTCTGGAGCACGCCGTAGACCACCCACGGCTGACGGCCCATCTCGGTGAAGATCCAGCCCCAGGAGTTGGCGATCAGCGGGAAGGCCATGGTCCAGGTCGCGATGCGCCAGTACCAGGGGGTCAGTCCGGGGCCGAGCGCCTTCTTGCGGAACAGCACCAGGTGCGGCACCTCGTCCTCACCGACCCGCAGATGCTCCGGCAGCATGAACTTCTTGCGGGTCAGCCAGAGCCCGGCCAGACCGATGGCGAAGGACGCCATGCCGAAGCCGATCATCCAGCGGAAGCCCCAGAAGGCGACGGGGATGTTGGGCCGGTAGTCGCCGGGGCCGAACTTTTGCTGCTCGGCCTTGTTGACGTCGTTGATCCCGGGGACCTCCGACGTGAAGTTGTCGTTGGCGAGGAAGGAGAGCAGGCCGGGTATCTCGATCGCGACCGTGTTGTGGCCCTTCTCCACATCGCCGTAGGCGAAGATCGAGAACGGCGCCGGCTTCTGGCCGTCCCACAGCGCCTCGGCGGCGGCCATCTTCATCGGCTGCTGCTTGAACATGACCTTGCCGAGGGTGTCGCCGCTGACCGCGGTGAGCATGCCGGCGATGACCACGGTGATCAGGCCGAGCCGCAGCGAGGTCTTCATCTCGCGGATGTGCTTCTTGCGGGCCAGGTGGTAGGCGGAGATGCCGACCATGAAGGCGCCACCGGTGAGGAACGCGGCGGCCAGCGTGTGGAAGGCCTGGCTCAGCGCGGTGTTCTGGGTCAGCACCGCGAGGAAGTCGGTGAGTTCGGCACGCCCCCTGGCTTTGTCGATCTTGTAGCCGACCGGGTGCTGCATCCAGGAGTTGGCCGCGAGGATGAAGTACGCCGACAGGATCGTGCCGATCGAGACCATCCAGATGCAGGCCAGGTGGATCTTCTTCGGCAGCTTGTCCCAGCCGAAGATCCACAGCCCGATGAACGTGGACTCGAAGAAGAACGCGATCAGCGCCTCGAAGGCGAGCGGGGCACCGAAGATGTCACCGACGAAGCGCGAGTAGGCGGACCAGTTCATGCCGAACTGGAACTCCTGCACGATGCCGGTGACCACACCCATCGCGATGTTGATCAGGAAGAGCTTGCCCCAGAACTTCGTCGCCCTGAGGTACTTCTCCTTCTCCGTGCGCACCCAGGCCGTCTGCAGCCCGGCCGTGAGGGCGGCCAGGGAGATCGTCAGCGGGACGAACAGGAAGTGGTAGACGGTCGTGATGCCGAACTGCCAGCGCGCCAGTGTCTCCGGCGCCAAAGCCAGGTCCACGTCGTCACTCTCCTTACTACGCCGTGTACTGCGGCGATTCGCCCCGACTGTCACGTATATACGGGGCAAACGGGACGCGCTTGTGAACGCGTTCACATTCACAAGCCATTATGGCGCACTGGTTTTCAGCCAGGAAGTCCGGGGTCGTTCCCTTGCCCCGGAGTCAAGATCTCCGAAGTCCCCGGCACGTCCCCTCGAAGGGGCCGTTACTCGCGCATGGATCTTCGGACCATGGGTAACCCCGGCCGCGAGCAGCGAAGATGTCGCCGATGTCCCTGTTTCACGTGAAACGGGCGCCCGGCAGAGCCGGGCGCCCGTGGTGGCCTCCGGCGTGACCCGGAGGACAGCTGCTGCGTGAGCAGGATTACAGATCCTTGTGGAAGGCCTCCGAGACCTTCAGGAAGATGTCGTTCGCCTCGGCCTCGCCGATCGTGACCCGGGCACCCTCGCCCGCGAACGGCCGGACCACGACGCCGTGCTCCTCACAGGCCTGCGCGAAGGCCGCCGTCCTCTCCCCCAGCCGCATCCAGACGAAGTTGGCCTGGGTCTCCGGCACCGTCCAGCCCTGCGCGCGCAGCCCGTCGACCACGCGGGTGCGCTCGCAGACCAGCGAGCCGACCCGGCCCAGCAGCTCGTCCTCGGCCCGCAGCGAGGCGATCGCCGCCTCCTGCGCCAGCTGGCTCACGCCGAACGGCACCGCCGTCTTGCGCAGCGCGGCGGCCACCGGCTCATGGGCGATCGCGAAGCCGACGCGCAGCCCGGCGAGGCCGTACGCCTTGGAGAAGGTCCGCAGCACGCAGACATTGGGCCGCTCCCGGTACAGCTCGACGCCGTCGGGCACCTCGGGGTCGCGGATGAACTCCCGGTACGCCTCGTCCAGCACCACCAGGACGTCCTTCGGCACCCGGTCCAGGAAGCGCTCCAGCTCGGCCCGCCGCACCACCGTGCCGGTCGGGTTGTTCGGGTTGCAGACGAAGATCAGCCGCGTCCGGTCGGTGATCGCCTCCGCCATCGCGTCCAGGTCGTGCACATCGCCGGGCGTGAGCGGCACCTGCACCGACCGGGCCCCGTTGATCTGCGTGATGATCGGGTACGCCTCGAAGGACCGCCAGGCGTAGATCACCTCGTCGCCGGGACCGCTGGTCGCCTGGATCAGCTGCTGGGCGACGCCCACCGAGCCCGTACCGGTGGCCACATGGGAGGCCGGCACCCCGAAGCGCTCCGCCAGCTCCTCCGTCAGGGCGGCGCACGCCATGTCGGGGTAGCGGTTGAAGGAGGCGGCGGCCGCGGTCACGCGCTCCAGCACACCGGGCAGCGGCGGGTACGGGTTCTCGTTCGAGGACAGCTTGTAGGCGACCGGTCCGTCGGACGCGGCCGGCTTGCCCGGCTTGTAGGTGGGGATACCCTCCAGCTCGGCGCGCAGCTTGGGGCTCGTCTCGCTCACCGCAGTCCTCCTCGCGACCACCGGCGGACCGTCGACGCCGCCGGCTTCCAATACTGCTCACCATATGAGGATTCGGCTGCCCTGAGTACTGGCCGTGGGCAAAGCTCCTGGACCCGCGACGGCGCCCGCGACCACAACAGGGGCATCACCGGGCATCACCCTATGAAGGCGGATCTTTCGGGGGGCGCGCCGTACATATATCTATGCGCCGGTGGCTTGCGCCGTAGCGCGCATCACCCGTGCAGGTGAGTTGAGACCTCTTCGAAACATCGGACCATTGGCAGGCTCATGCGCGCCGTCACGCTATGTCTTGCCAAGAAAGCGCTCAACTACCATGGAATCAGAGGTAGTTAACGCAGCATCACCATGCAGAAACGTGCCTGTCAACGAGTGCATATGCGTCCGCACTACCCCACCGCATGAGCCCTACTATCGGCTCGCCATGACAGCAGCAGGGAAGCACCAGGTGAGCCGCGCGGAAACCTCACGTCGAGGCAGCCGGCCGGGCCGGGCGGGCATCAGGGACGTGGCCGCCGCCGCCGGGGTCTCCATCACGACCGTCTCCGACGCCCTCAACGGCAAGGGCCGGCTCCCGGACGCCACCCGGCGCCATGTCCGCGAGGTCGCCGACCGGCTGGGGTACCGTCCCTCGGCCGCCGCCCGCACCCTCCGTACCGGCAAGTCGGGTCTGATCGGCCTGACCGTGACCACGTACGGGGATGAACCTTTCACCTTCACGGAGTTCGCGTACTTCGCCGAGATGGCGCGGGCCGCCACCTCGGCGGCGCTGGCCCGGGGCTACGCCCTGGTCATCCTGCCCGCGACCTCCCGGCACGACGTGTGGTCCAACGTCGCCCTCGACGGCACCGTCGTCATCGACCCCTCCGACCAGGACCCGGTGGTCAGCGAACTCGTCCGCCAAGGGCTGCCCGTCGTCTCCGACGGCCGCCCGGCGGGCGCGCTCCCGGTGACCGCCTGGGTGGACAACGACCACGAGGCCGCCGTCCTCGGCATCCTCGACCATCTCGCCGCCGCCGGGGCCCGCCGTATCGGGCTGCTCACCGGCACCTCGACCGACACGTACACCCATCTGTCGACCACGGCCTATCTGCACTGGTGCGAGCGGGTCGGCCAGGACCCGGTCTACGAGTCCTACCCCGCGCACGACCCGTGCGCGGGCGCCGTCGCCGCCGACCGGCTGCTCGCCCGGCCCGACCGGCCCGACGCGGTCTACGGGCTGTTCGACCCCAACGGCACCGATCTGCTCGCCGCCGCCCGCCGCTACGGGCTGCGCGTCCCGGACGATCTGCTGCTGGTGTGCTGCAGCGAGTCCACCGTGTACGCCAGCACCGAGCCGCCGGTCACCACGCTCTCGCTCAAGCCGCGCCGCATCGGCACGGCCGTCGTCCAGCTGCTCATCGACGCGATCGAGGGTGTGGAGTCGGAGCAACCGGTCGAGCAGGTCATACCGACCGAGCTGATCGTGCGCACGTCCTCCCAGCGGCGGCCCCCGCGCACGACGGTCAGTCCGCCGCGTTCTCCGGACGACACGTAGGACGGTCCGCGCGGCGGCGCGGAAGACGTCCGGGGACGGTCCGGGCGGCGGCGGGGACGGTGTTCGGCGGCGGCCCGGACGCCGTTCGACCGCGCCGCCGCGCGGACCGCACCGGGCCGGCGGTCCTCCGATCACCGCCGAACACCTGCCCAAACGGGGCGAAAGCCGCGGCGAAGCGGAGTCTTGTTCCGATTCACCACCCCTGGGTCATCACATGGCACGACGCGCATTCCTATGATGGGCCCACGACACCGCGGACCGCTGCGACCAGGCAGTCCGAAGCGGTGCAGATGCGGCGCGATGGTGGAGGGGTCTGATGACTCAGGGGGCCGGTCAGGGACCCGAGGTGGAGCGGACGGCGACGCTGCGCGACTTCCGGGTGCCCGCGTACGTCCACGAGTCCGGTCCGTACGTCACCCACACGCAGCAGGACGAGGGCGCGCCGCCCGCCGAGGAGTCGTACCCCGAGGCGTACACACCCACCCAGCGCGATCTGCCGGTGATCAACCGCGGCGACACGCTCCAGGTCCCCGTCGACCCGGCGCCCGCCGCCCCGGCCCCGGGGCCCGCGGCGGGACCCGGCCCGCTCTTCGTCGTCGGCGATGTGCACGGCTATCTCGGCGAGCTGATGGCCGCCCTGCGAGAGCAGGGGCTGATCGACGGCGCGGGCCAGTGGTGCGCCGGCACCACCCGGCTGTGGTTCCTCGGCGACTTCACCGACCGCGGCCCGGACGGCATCGGCGTCATCGACCTGGTGATGCGGCTGTCCGCCGAGGCGGCCGCGGCCGGCGGCTACTGCAAGGCCCTCATGGGCAACCACGAGCTGCTGCTGCTCGGCGCCAAGCGGTTCGGCGACACACCCGTCAACTCCGGTGCGGGCACCGCCACGTTCCAGGCGGCCTGGCTGCTCAACGGCGGCCAGAAGACCGACATGGACCGCCTCCAGGACCACCATCTCCAGTGGATGGCCCGCCTCGACGCGCTGGAGGAGGTCGACGGCTATCTGCTGGTGCACTCCGACACCACCGCCTACCTCGACTACGGCGATTCCATCGAGGCCGTCAACGACACCGTCCGCGAGCGGCTCACCCGCAATGACGCGGACGAGTGCTGGGACCTGTTCCGCAAGCTCACCAAGCGCTTCTCCTTCCGCGACGAGGGCGGCGCCGACGCCGTGCGCTCCCTGCTGGACACCTACGGCGGCAACCGGATCGTGCACGGCCACAGCCCCATCCCCTACCTGCTGGGCGAAGTGGGCTCCGAGGACGGCGAGGAGACCGACGATCCGGTGGTCGAGGGGCCGCATGTCTACGCCGACGGGCTCGCCATCGCCATGGACGGCGGAGTGACCATGGCCGGAAAGCTGCTGGTGAGGCAACTCCCGCTGGAGCGCTGACCGTTCCCCGGGCGGCCCCCGGCGCACCGGAGTACACACAGGCCGGGACGCAATTTCCGGCAATCCCCTGTCACCACGCGCCGTCACGGCTCTACCATCGGCTTATCCGTAGCAGGCTCCCCTCCGTTTCTGCCCGACGGCTCGCCGCTGCGCGAGCCCCAAGCCCTACGGAGCATCGGGGGATGCACACATGAACAGCCTTCCGCAGCACCTGCGGAGCGAGGACCACCGGGAGTTCGAGCGGCTCCTCGACGAGGTTCTGCGCTCCGCACCGCACCGACCGGAACTGGCCGCCGTGGGACAGCGGCTCAACCCCGCGCAACTGCGCACCATGGCCATCGCCGCGTCCGCGCTCATCACGGCGGCCGCGGCCGTCGAGTACCAGCGCTATGTGCGCGTTCGCGACGAACTGCGCCACCCGGAACAGGCCCTGGGCGCGGCCGATGCCGCCCCCGCCGAGCCGGATCCGGCCGCGACGGATCTCGCCGCCGCACACGGCGCGGGCGCGGTCGCGGTCGTCGCCGTCCTGGCACCGCTGCTGTCCGCGACCGCGGCGGTGATATTCCTGCTCATCGGCTACATCCTGAGAACCCTGGACCCCGGACAGTCCTTCGCCGGCACCATGCTCACCGCCGGCTGGGTGTTCGGGGCCCTGACCGTGGCCGCGCTCCTCGTCGCCGCCGTCGGACTGCTCCTGACCGCCCTGCGCAACGGCTCCTCCCCCGAATCCCGGGCCCGCGACGCCGCCACCGAGGAGGTCGCCAGAGCCAGAACCGCCTGGGAGACCGCCCTTAGGGAACGCGGCATCCTCCCCTTCCTCCAGGAAGCCCTCGCCGACCACCCCGACCACACCGGCTCGGAACACGCCGACCCGGAACACCAGCCGGACTGACCCCACCGGGCGGGGTCCTTCGGCCCGACGAAGCGCCGCTCCGCGGCCGGTGGCCCGGCCGGAGCGGCGCTCACGTCCCCGTCAGTCCGCGATCGGCAGGTACACCCGGTTCCCCGCCTCGGCGAACTCCTTCGACTTCTGGGCCATGCCCTCCTCGATCTCGGTCCGGTTGCCGCCGTGCTCGCGCCGGATGTCCTGCGAGATCTTCATGCTGCAGAACTTCGGGCCGCACATGGAGCAGAAGTGGGCCGTCTTGGCGGGCTCGGCCGGAAGGGTCTCGTCGTGGAACTCGCGGGCCGTGACCGGGTCGAGGGCCAGGTTGAACTGGTCCTCCCAGCGGAACTCGAAGCGCGCGTCCGAGAGGGCGTCGTCCCAGTCCTGCGCGCCCGGGTGCCCCTTGGCGAGGTCGGCCGCGTGGGCGGCGATCTTGTAAGTGATGACGCCGGTCTTGACGTCGTCCCGGTTGGGCAGGCCCAGGTGTTCCTTCGGCGTGACGTAGCAGAGCATCGCCGTGCCCCACCAGGCGATCATCGCGGCGCCGATGCCGGAGGTGATGTGGTCGTACGCCGGTGCGATGTCCGTGGTCAGCGGGCCGAGCGTGTAGAACGGGGCCTCGTCGCAGATCTCCTGCTGGAGATCGATGTTCTCCTTGATCTTGTGCATCGGGACGTGCCCGGGGCCCTCGATCATCGTCTGTACGTTCAACCGGCGGGCGATCCGGCCGAGTTCCCCGAGCGTGCGCAGCTCCGCGAACTGGGCCTCGTCATTGGCGTCCGCGATGGACCCGGGCCGCAGCCCGTCGCCCAGCGAGTACGTGACGTCGTAGGCGGCGAGAATCTCGCACAGCTCCTCGAAGTTCTCGTACAGGAACGAGTCCTTGTGGTGCGCCAGGCACCACGCGGCCATGATGGAGCCGCCCCGCGAGACGATGCCGGTCTTGCGATTGGCCGTGAGCGGTACGAACGGCAGCCGCACGCCCGCGTGGACCGTCATGTAGTCCACGCCCTGCTCGGCCTGTTCGATGACGGTGTCCTTGTAGATCTCCCAGGTCAGCTCCTCCGCCCTGCCGTCGACCTTCTCCAGCGCCTGGTAGAGCGGCACCGTGCCGATCGGGACGGGGGAGTTGCGCAGCACCCACTCGCGGGTGGTGTGGATGTTGCGGCCGGTGGAGAGGTCCATGACCGTGTCGGCACCCCAGCGGGTCGCCCAGGTCATCTTCTCGACCTCCTCCTCGATGGAGGACGTCACCGCGGAGTTGCCGATGTTGGCGTTCACCTTCACCAGGAACCGCTTGCCGATGATCATCGGCTCGATCTCCGGGTGGTTGACGTTGACCGGCAGCACCGCCCGGCCCGCCGCGATCTCCTCGCGGACCACCTCGGGCGAGACGTTCTCCCGGAGGGCCACGAACTCCATCTCGGGCGTGATCTCGCCCCGGCGCGCGTACGCGAGCTGTGTCACCGCCTGCCCGCCCCGGCCCCGGCGCGGCTGACGCGGACGACCCGGGAAGACCGCGTCCAGGTTGCGCAGCCCGCCGCGCGGCGAGGTGTGCTTGATGCCGTCGTCCTCGGGACGGACGGGACGGCCCGCGTACTCCTCGGTGTCGCCGCGGGCGATGATCCAGTTCTCCCGCAGCGGCGACAGCCCCCGGCGGACGTCGGTGTCGACGAGTTGATCGGTGTACGGGCCCGACGTGTCGTACAGCGTGACCGACTGCCCGTTGGTGAGGTGCACCTGACGGACCGGCACGCGCAGGTCGGGGCGCGAGCCCTCGACATACGCCTTGTGCCAGCCGATGGACTTCCCGGCCTCCGAGGACATCTCGTCCTGGACGGAGGCAGGCGTGCGTACGTCCTTGTTGGTCATGAGACCTACTCCCTACGCCGGCATTACCCGGTAACAGGTTCGGCGGTCGACGCAGCGGC
Source organism: Streptomyces sp. WP-1 (assembly GCF_030450125.1). Taxonomy (NCBI): domain Bacteria; kingdom Bacillati; phylum Actinomycetota; class Actinomycetes; order Kitasatosporales; family Streptomycetaceae; genus Streptomyces; species Streptomyces sp. WP-1. The sequence continues at coordinate 4,116,193 of NZ_CP123923.1, read as the reverse complement.
TTCCGTCGTCCGAGGTCTCCCGGGGAACATCGCATGTTCCACGTGAAACATCGCTTCTACGGAGGTCAGCGCCCTCTCAGCCCGGTGCTCCGAGCTCCCGCGTGTGCAAAGGTGTCTCCACGCTAGCGTCATCCGTGACGCGATGAACAGTGGGCCCTCCCCGCTTCTTGCGATGATCTGGCGATGACCCGGATGGACCAGCACCCGTACCAGCCGCCCGGCCCGCGTCGGCACGACGGCTCGGAGCCCCCGAGCCAGGGCCAGAACCAGGGCCAGGGGCACCGCCACGGCCATGGCCACGCCCAGGCTCCGGCACCGGCCCAGCCCCCGGTTTCCGCCCGGGCCCACGACCACGGGCGCGGACACGGCCACGGCACGGACCACGGACACGGCTCCGGCCACGGGCACGGTCACAGCCATGGCCCCGCCGCGCCCGTCTCCCGGCATCTGCGCAAGGTGATCGCGGCGATCCTCGTCCCGTTCACCGCGGCGGTCGTGGCCGGTCTGGTGGTGCTCTGGCCCGGCGGCGCCCCCTCGCACAAGCACAGCGGGGTCGGCTTCGACCGGCAGACCCAGCAGGCCACCGTGACCCGGTTGGTCGAGGTGAGCTGCGCCTCGGTGAACGCCGGCGGCGGGGCACCCGGCGGTGTTGCCGCCGGCGGTGCCTCGGCGGGTCAGTCGTCCGGCGGCACCTGCAAGAGGGCGACCGTCCGGGTCGACACCGGCAAGGACAAGGGCCGTACGTTCACCGAGATCGTGCAGCCCGACCAGCCCCGGCAGCTGCACCAGGGCGAGCAGGTGGTCGCCGCCTACGAGCCCACCGCTCCGAAGGACCTCCAGTACTCGGTCGCCGATGTGAACCGCAAGTTCCCCATGGCACTGCTCGCGGGCATCTTCGCGCTCGCCGTCGTGGTGGTGGGCCGGCTGCGCGGGGTCATGGCCCTCGTGGCGCTGGCGGTGAGCTTCCTGGTGCTGAACCAGTTCATCCTGCCCGCGATCCTCCAGGGCTCCAATCCCCTGCTGGTGGCGGTGATCGGGTCGAGCGCCATCATGCTGATCGCCCTGTACATGTGCCACGGCCTGTCGGCCCGTACGTCGGTGGCGGTGCTCGGCACGCTGATCTCGCTGACCCTGATCGGTCTGCTCGGCTCCGTGTTCATCGGCTGGGCCGCCCTGACCGGCAACACGGACGACAGCACCGGTCTGATCCACGGGCTGTACCCGAAGATCGACATGAGCGGTCTGCTGCTGGCCGGCGTCATCATCGGATCGCTCGGTGTCCTGGACGATGTGACGGTCACCCAGACCTCCGCCGTGTGGGAGCTGCACGAGGCCAACCCCACGATGGGCCCGCGCGGTCTGTACCGGGCGGCCATCCGCATCGGCCGCGACCACATCGCGTCCGTCGTCAACACCCTCGTGCTCGCCTACGCCGGTGCCGCGCTGCCGCTGCTGCTGCTGTTCTCCATCGCGCAGAGCAGCGTGGGGACGGTGGCCAACAGCGAACTGGTGGCCGAGGAGATCGTGCGCACCCTGGTCGGCTCCATCGGGCTGGTCGCCTCGGTGCCGGTCACCACCGCGCTCGCCGCCCTGGTGGTGGCGGCCGACCGGAGCGCCCCGGGTGCGGGAGCCTCGACCGGCACCCAGCCCCTGCCGGCCCGTGGCGGCCGGGGGCGGCGCCGGAAGCGGTGAGGCGGAGCGGGCCGCTCGGCAGGGAACCGGTCCTTCTGAGGACCGGGCCGTCTGAAGAAGCGTTACTGCACGGCCCCGTGGCACCGGGCGGAGCGTCCGCGCCCCGTCCCTCGGCGTCTCAGCCCGCGCTCTGCTCCTCGGCGAGAATGCGGTCCAGCGCCTCGTCCAGATGCGCGTCGAAGTCGGCGAGCGCGCCTTCCTGTCCGAGCGGCACCAGCTTGTCCGTGCGATCGAGGAAGGCCACGAGCGGCGCCGCCGACGAGCGGAACAGGGCCTGGTCGCTGCCGACCTGAAGCCTGATCAGCACCTCGCCCAGCACCTCGGCCTCGACGGGGGAGATCCGCACATCCCCCTCCCCGCACGGCCGGCCGACGCCGTCGATCAGCAGTTCCCGACCGAAGACCCAGGTCACCGGGGCATCGCCGGGCAGATGGAAGGTGAGCCGCACGGCGTAGGGATCGCCGGTCTCGTAGCGCAACTCCACCGGAATGCGGAAGGAGAGCTCCTCCGAGACGAGAAAGCTCATCATGACCTCTGCCTGTACGGACTCGCGCATCGCCTACCCCGTCATATGACATCGACTGGCCGGGTTTGATCCCTCTGACCGTGGTAAATCTTGCTGAAAGTACACGGTGGATCACAAGGAGTAAGTTTTCAGATACTGATAGAGAGGGTCAGGGATCCCAGATTCCGCCCGATCTCCGTTTGCAGCCGCTGTACCGCGGGCAACAGCCGGTCGGCCTGATGGACCGGGAGGGAGAGGGCCATGGTGGCCGCGGTCGCGCCGGCCGTGATGGGGACCGCGGCGCAGACCGTGCCGAGCGCGTACTCCTGGCGCTCCGTCACCGGTTCCATGCGCCGCACCCGGGCCAGCCGCCTCAGCAGGGCGTCGCTGTCCCGCACGGTGTAGGGCGTGAGGGCCTGCACCGGATAGCGGGCGAGGTACTCGCGCCGGGCTTCCTCGTCCAGCTGGGAGAGCAGGCACTGCCCGATGGCGTGCGCGTGCCCGGTCTCGCGGAAGTCGGCCCACTCCTCGGCTGCGGGGGACTCACGGGAGTCGGCGACGCAGAGAACCTCGATCTCGCCGTCCCGGTACATCGCGTAGTACATCGGGGCGCCGATGGAATCGCGCCAGTGCGCGAGGGTGTCCGCGACTCTGCCGCGACGTTTCTCCCGCGCCCCGCTGCTGCTCAGCCGCTCGGCCGCGTCGCCGAGGAAGAAGAGACCCTTGTCCCGGCGCAGATAGCCCTCGTGCACCAGGGTGCGCAGCAGGTGGTAGGTGGTGGGCAGGGCCAGGCCGGTCGCGCGGGCGAGCTGCTTGGCCGGGGCGCCGTAGGGATGGGCCGCGACGGTCTCCAGCAGCCGCATGGCGCGCTGCACGGAGCCGATGAGGGTCGCGGGGGCCGGCTGCGGCGGGACGGCCATCCCGGACGGCCGCCGGGCCGGTGGGGTGCGGGGGCGTGGCTGGGCGGGGAGTGCGGGGGTTTTCGCCGGTGCGGTGTCGACCGTGGCCAAGGGTTACTCCGGGAGCGCGTGGGGGCAGCCCGTGCGGGGGCGGGGAGCACGGATGGGTTTCTGCGCCACCCACGGGGCCGCACCCCGTGGGAGTTCCGGACTCTAACCGCCCGCCACCGTGTGCGGCCGGGCTCACGGGGAAACTTCCCTCCCCCGAGGGAACCGGCACCCCCTTACCGGTCACCGGCTCCCGTGCGGCTCACCAGTCGCCGTGCGAGGAGGAGCTGGACATGAACTTGCGCACGATGTAGATCAGTCCGCCGACCAGGGCCACGAAGACCAGCGCCTTGAACAGCAGGCCGATCACGAAGCCGACCACGCTCGCTATCAGGCCGCCGAACACGACCAGGGCGATGACCGGCACCGCGACCCACTTCACCCACCACGGCAGTCCCGCGAAGATCCCTCGCATGGCCCTCGTCCTTCTCGTCTCGTGCGTACGTGTACGTCGCGTACGGTCCCGATGTCCTGCACCCGATGCTAGAGCCGGGGGAGGGTCCGGCGGGGGCCTCGCAGCCCTTGTCCTCCCCTGAGCCGTCCCCTAGGGAATCCGGAGGCCGACCCTCACGCCTCGGGTGGAGAGAAGACGACGAGAACCCTCAGATCCTCGCTGATGTGGTGGAACTTGTGGGCGACACCGGCGGGCACGTACACCACGCTGCCCCGCGCCACCTCGGTCGTCTCCAGGCCGACGGTGATCGACGCCCGGCCGCTGACGACGAAGTACACCTCGTCCTGCTTGTGCGGCTGCTGCGGGTCGTGCGCGCCCGCGTCGAGGGCGTAGAGGCCGACCGACATGTTCCGCTCCCGCAGGAACTGAAGGTAGGCACCCTCGTTGGCGGCGCGCTCCGCCTCCAGGTCATCCAGCCGGAATGCCTTCATCCGCTTCGTCGCCCTCGCCTCGCTGCTCGCTTCCGATCGGGTCTGCCACGATCGGACACATGAAGAACTTCGTAGTCAAGACGATCGTGAACGCGGGCGCCCTTGCGGTAGCCGTCTGGCTTCTCGACAAGATCACCCTGACCGGTGCCGGCACTGCCAAGAAGGCCAGCACGCTGATCGTCGTAGCGCTGATCTTCGGCCTGGTGAACTCGCTGGTCAAGCCGATCCTGAAGGTGCTCACCTTCCCGCTGTTCATCCTGACCCTGGGTCTGATCACCCTGATCGTCAACGCGCTGATGCTGCTGCTGACGTCCTGGGTGTGCGGCAAGCTCCAGTTGAGCTTCCATGTGGAGGGGTTCTGGACGGCCGTGCTCGGCGGTCTGATCATCTCGGTCGTCTCCTGGGCCCTGCACATGATCCTTCCGGACGAGGACTGAGCACCCCATGACCTACCGCGTCTGCTTCGTGTGCACCGGCAACATCTGCCGTTCCCCGATGGCCGAGTACGTCTTCCGCGCGCGGGTGGCGGAGGCCGGACTGGCGGACCGGGTGGAGATCGACAGCGCGGGCACCGGCGGCTGGCACGAGGGCGAGGCCGCCGACCCGCGCACCGTCGCCGTCCTCCGGGACGGCGGCTACGACTGCGACCATGTCGCACGCCGGTTCCAGCCGTCCTGGTTCGCCCGCCGCGACCTCGTGATCGCCCTCGACGCCGGCCATCTGAGGGACCTGCGCCGCCTCGCGCCCACCGAGGACGACGCGCGCAAGGTCCGCCTGCTGCGCGCGTACGCCCGCCGCTCGCCCGGCGCCCTCGCGCCGGACGAGTCCCTGGGCGACGACCTCGACGTGCCGGACCCGTACTACGGAGGCCCGGACGGTTTCGTGGAATGCCTTGAGATGGTGGAGGAGGCGAGCGCCGGACTGCTCGCCGCCGTACGGGAACACCTGGAGGGACGGGCCGCATGAGCGACGCAACCGTGGGCGAGGGGCCCGTGGGCGAGGGGCCCGTGGGCGAGGGGCCCGTGGGCGAGGGGCCCGTGGGTGACGGCACGCGCGCGGTCAGGGCCGGGCTGCCCGAGCCGGTCAAGCACGAGCCGACGCTGCCGGGGCCCGTCTTCGCCGCGCACTTCCATCTGCCGGGCGACGTGGCGGGACCGTACTCCTACGGCCGTGACGACAATCCGACCTGGACGCTGCTGGAGAACGCCATCGGCGAGCTGGAGGCGCCCGGGCGGGCGGACGTCGAGACGCTGGTGTTCGCCTCCGGCATGGCCGCGATCTCCGCCGTGCTGTTCTCCCAGCTGCGCGCCGGGGACGCGGTGGTGCTGCCGTCCGACGGCTACCAGGCGCTGCCGCTGGTCCGCGCCCAGCTGGAGGCGTACGGCGTCGAGGTGCGCACCGCCCCCACCGGCGGAGACGCCCAGCTGGAGGTCCTGGAGGGGGCCCGGCTGCTGTGGATCGAGTCCCCGTCGAACCCGGGTCTCGATGTGTGCGACATCCGGCGGCTGGCGGTCGCGGCACACGCCCAGGGCACCCTGGTGGCCGTCGACAACACCCTCGCCACCCCGCTCGGCCAGCGCCCGCTGGCCCTGGGCGCCGACTTCGCCGTGGCCAGCGGCACCAAGCAGCTCACCGGGCACGGCGACATCCTGCTCGGGTACGTGACCGGCCGCGACGCCGGGGCGATGGCGGCCGTACGCCGCTGGCGCAAGATCGTCGGGGCGATCCCCGGGCCGATGGAGGCGTGGCTCGCGCACCGCTCCCTCGCCACGCTCCAGCTGCGCGTCGACCGGCAGAACGCCACCGCGCTCGCCGTCGCCGAGGCCCTGCGGCAGCGGCCGGAGATCACCGGGCTGCGCCATCCGGGGCTGCCGGACGACCCCGCGCACAAGATCGCCTCACGGCAGATGCGCCGCTACGGCTGCGTCGTGTCGTTCACGCTGCCCACGCGGGCGCGCGCCGAGCGTTTTCTCGCCGCCCTGCGCCTGGTGGAGGACGCCACGAGCTTCGGCGGGGTGCGCTCCACGGCCGAGCGCCGGGGCCGCTGGGGCGGGGACGCGGTCCCGGAGGGCTTCATCCGGATGTCCGTCGGCGCCGAGGATCCCGAGGACCTGGCGGCGGACATCCTGCGCGCCCTGGACGAGTCGGCGGAGTAACCCCGGCCTCTTTGCCGGGGCGCTCCGCAAGGCACCGTACGGCCCGATCTCGTACGACGGTCCGAGCCTCCCCCCTCGTGGCTCGGACCGTCTCCGGTTCCGCTTGCGAAGAACCGTGCGACCAAGGCTAGTTGACTCTCTGTCAGTGTCCAATCACGCTAGCGACAGGGGGCTATCGACATATTTATAGTTGACGCCTGCCGGGGCCGGACGAGGGCGAGGGCAGGGGAGGGCATGCCATGGATCTGGCCTTGCTGCGCACCTTCGTCACCGTGCACCGGGCCGGTTCCTTCACCCGCGCCGCGGCACTGCTCGGCCTCTCCCAGCCCGCCGTCACCTCGCAGATCCGCACCCTGGAACGCCAGCTGGGCAAGCCCCTCTTCCTGCGCCAGGCGCGTGGGGTCACCCCGACCACATCGGCGACGAACTCGCCCACAAGGCCGCACCCCACCTCGACGCGCTGGTGGAGATAGCCGAGGGCCGGGCGGACGACGAGTCCTCGCCGACGACTCTGCACCTGGCCGGGCCGCCGGAGTTCACCGCCGAACGCGCCCTGCCCGCCCTCGCGGAGCTGGCTGGGGAAGGCCGCCGGGGCTTCGCGCTGCGCGCCTCCTTCGGCACCCCGGAGGAGGTTCTGGAGGGACTCGCGGCCGGTCACCACGATCTGGCGATCAGCACCGCCCGGCCGCGCGGCGCCCTGTTCACCGCGACGGCGCTGTGCGACGAGGAGCATGTACTGGTCGCCGCTCCTTGCTGGGCGGGACGCCTCGACCCGGACGCGCTGCGGCTGAAGGGGGCGTCCGCCCTCCAGGATCTGCCCGTGGTCGACGTCCATGAGTCGCTGCCCTTCGTCTCCCGCTACTGGGCCTCCGTCTTCGACGCCCGCCCCACCGCCCCCGGCACGGTCGTCGCCCCCGATCTGCGGGCCGTCCTCGCCTGTGCGAGCGCGGGCGCGGGTCTGGCGGTACTGCCCGGCTATCTCTGCGCGCCGGCCCTCGGCCGGGGCACGGTCGTGGCCCTGCACGAGCCGGTGGTGCCGCCGCTGCGCACCTATTTCCTGGTGGTCCGCACGGGCACGCTCGCCCTGCCGACCGTGGCCCGCGCCCATGAGGGGCTGCTGCGGGCGGCCGCGAGCTGGGGCTGACGACCCGGCACCACACAGCGCGTTCAACCGGTTCCGCTTTGCGATGTTTCACGTGGAACCAGCCGGGCCACATTTCTCCCATGACCGTCCGACCCGTGGTCAAGCGCACCGCCCGTGCCGTTCTGCTGGACGGCGACGACCTGATCCTGATCAAGCGCACCAAGCCCGGCGTGGATCCCTACTGGGTGACCCCCGGAGGCGGGGTCGATCCCGAGGACTCGACCGTCGTGGACGCCCTGCACCGGGAGGTGTACGAGGAACTGGGCGCCAAGATCAGCGATGTGGTGCCGTGTTTCGTGGACACCGTGGAGCACATCGGCGAGGACGGCGGCGCGACCGGCGTGAAGGTGCAGCACTTCTTCGTCTGCCGACTGGCGTCCATGGACCCGTCCCTGCGCCATGGCCCGGAGGTGGAGGAGCCGGCGGGCGAGTACGAGATCGTCCGCGTCCCGTTCACCCGCGTCGGCATCGCGTCCGTCCATCTCGTCCCGCTGTCGCTGCGGCACTATCTGGACGGCAACATCGAGGGGGTACGCGCCATGCACGCCCCCGACCTGGGATAGCAGGCGTGTTCGGCCGGGTGGCCGACGGAGCGATGTTTCACGTGAAACGGGTGGACGGCGGGGGTCTGCTTCGGACAGCCTGACGTGCGTGCCAACTCCTTCCCTCGACGCACTGCCCATCCGTCGTCTGACGCTGCGCGATCTCACCGCCTGCGCCGACCTGTCCGAGGACCGGGGGTGGCCACGCGAGGAACACAAGTGGGGCTTCCTCCTCACCGCCGGGCGCGGCTTCGGCATCGACGACCCTCAGGGCGGTCTCGTCGCCGCGTGCGTCATCACCGAGTACGGCTCCTGGGGACAACCGGAACTCGGCGCCGTCGGCATGGTCCTGGTCGCCGAACGCCACGCCCGCCGGGGTGTAGGCCGTCGCTTGATGCGGCATGTGGTGTCCACGATGGACGGCACCCCGCTGACCCTGTACGCCACGGAGAACGGCCGCCCCCTGTACGAGGAGCTGGGCTTCAAGGTGACCGGCCGGGCGGAGATGCTCAGGGGCCGTTTCACTCCCGGCGGCCCGGACGTCGGGGTCAGGACGCGGGCCGCGACCGCCGAGGATCTTCCCCGGATGCTGCGTGTGGACGAGGAGGTGTTCGGCGCCGACCGGACACCGCTCATCGCCCGGCTGCCGGCCTTCGCGGACCAACTGCGGGTGGCCGAGGAGGACGGCCGGATCATCGGGTACGCGGCCGCGTGGCCCAATATGGACAACCATGTCGTCGGCCCGCTGATCGCCCGGGACACGGAGACCGCCCAGGCGCTGATCGCCTCGCTGGCGGCCGGCACGGACCGCCCGCTGCGCACCGACATCGACGTACGCCACGAGGAGTTGCGGGCCTGGGCCAAGGCCCGGGGGCTGGCCTCGGTGACGTACAACTCCGTGATGGCGTACCGCATCGCGGAGCTGCCGGGCGACTGGACCCGCCGGTTCGCCCCGCTGACGGTGGCCGCCGGCTGAGGCGTCGTACGACGCCGTGTGCGGTCGTACGACCGTGCCACCCGTACGACCGCGCCGCCGTACGACGCCGACAGGCCCCGTCACTCGAAGCGGCGGGGCCTGTGTCCGGTGCGGGCCGGTTGATCAGGCGAGGGCCTGTACGGCAGCGGTGGCGAAGCCGTGGTCCTGCTCCGGGGCGCCGCCACCGACGCCGACCGCGCCGATCAGCCGGCCGTCGCGGTGGACGGGGACGCCGCCCGCGATGAACAGCAGCGGCCGGTCGAGAGCCGTGGGCAGCGTGTGGAAGAGACCGCCCGGCTGGACGGCGTCGACCAGGTCGGCGGTGGGGGCGTTCAGCTGGAGCGCGGTGTAGGCCTTGCGGGTGCTGGTCTCGCCGGAGATCAGCACCGCCCGGTCGTCCCGGCGGAAGGCGAGCAGATGACCGCCGGCGTCCAGGACGGTGACGCTGACGGTGACTCCCGCCTGCTCGGCCGCCCGGCGGGCCGTGGCGACGAGCAGTTCGGCGTCCTCGGTGGTGAGCGGGGCGACGGCGGTGGTGCTCATGGAAGGTTCTCCTCGGGTGTTGCGGTGAGGGGTGTCGCTGTGCGGGAGCCGCATCGTGGTTCGGTGCGGGTGGCCGCGGGCCGCGAGTGGCTGCGGCCCGCGGGGGCTCAGTGGTGGACTGCGGCGGGCCGGTCGGCGGGCGCGGCGGAGGCGGGCGCGGTGGCGCCGTGCGGGGCCTCGCGGCGCTCCAGGGCGGCCGAGAGGACGGCGAGGACCAGGGCGGCCGCGGCGAGCGCGGCACCGACCCAGTTGGGGGCCGTGTAGCCGAGGCCGGCCGAGATCACCAGGCCGCCGAGCCAGGCGGAGAGGGCGTTGCCCAGGTTGAAGGCGCCGATGTTCACGGCCGAGGCGAGCGTCGGCGCGCCGTGGGCGTGGTCGAGGACGCGCTTCTGCAGCGGCGGGACGGTGGCGAAGCCGAGGGCGCCGATCAGGGCGATGGTCACGGCGGCCGCGATCTTGTTGTGGGCGGTCAGCGTGAAGAGGGCGAGGACGACGGCCAGGGCGCCGAGCGAGAGGTAGAGCATCGGCATCAGGGCGCGGTCGGCGAACCTGCCGCCGACGAGGTTGCCGCCGACCATGCCGAGGCCGAACAGGACCAGCAGCCAGGTGACCGAGCCGTCGGCGAAGCCGGCGACATGGGTCATCATCGGCGCGATGTAGGTGACCGCCGCGAAGACGCCGCCGAAGCCGAGGACGGTCATCGCCATGGCGAGCAGGACCTGGGCGTTCTTGAAGGCGGCCAGCTCATGACGCAGGTGCACGCCCTCGGGCCGGGGCAGGTCGGGCACCAGCTTGGCGATACCGGCGAGCCCGAGCACGCCGAGCCCGGCGACGACCGCGAAGGTGACGCGCCAGCCGACGTGCTGGCCGATCAGCGTGCCCAGCGGGACGCCGACGACATTGGCGACCGTCAGGCCGGTGAACATCATGGCGATGGCGCCGGCCTTCTTCTGGGGCGCGACCAGCTCGGCGGCGACGACCGAACCGATGCCGAAGAAGGCACCGTGGGCGAGCGAGGCGATCACCCGTCCGATCACCATGACCGCGAAGGCGGGGGCGAGGGCGGAGAGCAGGTTCCCGGCGATGAAGAGACCCATCAGCAGCATCAGCATCCGCTTGCGCGGGATCCTGGTGCCGAGCACGGTCATCAGCGGGGCGCCGATCACCACGCCGAGGGCGTAGCCGGTCACGAGCAGGCCGGCCGTGGGGATGGAGACGCCGAAGTCGCCCGCGACCTCGGGCAGCAAGCCCATGATCACGAACTCCGTGGTGCCGATTCCGAAGGCCCCGATCGCGAGGGCCAGAAGCGCGAGAGGCATGTGGGGGTACACCTTCCCAGAAGATTGCATGAGCGCTTTGCGTGCCCTGACAATACTTGCAGACGCGCTTTAAATGCAAGAGCTGTCTATTGCGGGCAGTGGTCTACCCTGGGAACAACCACTCCGAGACGGAGGAGAACGCCCATGACTGCGACGGACCCCGCGCTCACCGCCCTCGCCCAGGGCTGGTGCGCCCTCTCTGCGCTGCACGGCCGGATCGAGGCGCACATCGAGCGCGCCCTCCAGGCCGGGCACGACCTCAGCGTGCGTGAGTACTCACTGCTCGACGTGCTGAGCCGGCAGCACGACGGCGAGGGCGGGCATCTGCAGATGAAGCAGGTCGCCGAGGCGGTCGTCCTCAGCCAGAGCGCCACCACGCGCCTGGTGACCCGCCTGGAGGACCGCGGTCTGCTGGAGCGCTATCTGTGCCCCACCGACCGGCGCGGCATCTACACCAACGTCACCGAGGCGGGCCTGCGGCTCCTCGAAGAGGCACGCCCCACCAATGACGGCGCCCTGCGCGAGGCCCTGGACAGTGCTTCCCAGAACCCCGAACTGGCGCCGCTGGTACGGGCGGTGGAGTCGCTGAACGTCCCCGCATAGGGTGCGGTCATGGGAGATCTTGAAATACGGGCCGCGGCCGAGGACGACCTTCCGGCGATCGTCGCGATGCTCGCCGACGATCCACTGGGCGCGCAGCGGGAGTCTCCCGGCGACCTGGCCCCGTACCGGGCGGCGCTGAAGCGGCTGGAGACGGATCCGAACCAGCACCTCGTCGTCGCCGTGCGCGACGGCCGGGTGATCGGCACCCTCCAGCTCACGATCATCCCCGGGCTGTCCCACCGGGGCGCGACCCGCGCGCTGATCGAGGCCGTGCGCATCCACGCGGACGAGCGGGGCAGCGGGCTGGGCACCGAGCTGATCCAGTGGGCCGTCGACACGGCCCGGCGGCTCGACTGCGTGCTGGTGCAGCTGACGTCCGACAAGAAGCGTCCGGACGCCCACCGCTTCTACGAGCGGCTGGGGTTCACCGCGTCGCACGAGGGCTTCAAGCTGCGCCTCTGACGAACTCCGCTCCCACGACGGGGAGCGGACGACGAGAAAGGGGTGCATCGGGTGTTTCACGTGAAACACCCGATGCACCCCCTTCCGCCTTCGGACTAGTCGACGCCCCGCCAGCCCTGCGGGTCCACGCCGCCCGGCACCGGCGCCTCGGGGTCGTACGGCTGCCGGGTGAACACGAACGAGCCGAGGTCGAGGTGGCTCAGGGAGCCGTCCGGCCGCCGTACGGGCCGCAGCAGCTCCCCGGCGTAGTAGTCCTCCAGACCCGTCCAGGTGCCGTCGCCGTTCGGCCGGAAGCGGGACCCACGGCCGCCGCCGGTCAGCGGGCCGAGCGAGAGGTGACCGTCGGCCGTCACCCGCAGGCCGAAGGCACCGGTCCCCCAGTACCACTGCCCGGCCAGCTCCAGCACCGCCGGGTCGACCGCACGCAGCGGGCGCCAGGGCTCGGGGATACGGGGTTCCGCCTCGGCGACGATCCGTACGAGGTCGTCGCCCACCGCGCCCAGGGACGGCCCGCTGGTGCAGTTGGTGAGCACCACCGCGGCCACGTCGTCCTCCAGGCTGATGGTGAGGTTCGCCAGGAAGCCGGGCAGCGAACCGGAGTGGCCGAACAGCAGGTGTCCGTCACGGGCGTGGAGCTGCAAGCCGAGGCCATAGGTGACACCGTCCACCACATCGGCGGCCTCGGCAGGCGCGGCCGGGGTCCGCATCTCGCGCACCGACTCCGCGCCGAGCACCCGCTCGTCGCCGTGGGCCAGGAACACCGCGAACTTCGCCAGGTCCCCCGTGGTCGACCACAGTTGGCCGGCGGACGCCATCCGGCCGAGGTCCTCCACCGGTTCCGGCAGCAGGGCGTCGGCCCACGGGTGCACCGCCCAGCCGCCCGCGTGCGGGGCCTCCGGCCGGGCGGTGGTGCGGTGCAGGCCGAGCGGTTCGAGGATCTCCCGGCGCAGCACTTCCTCCCAGGGGGCGCCGCGCAGTTCCTCCACCAGCGCGCCGAGCACCGTGTAGCCGGTGTTGGAGTAGTGGTGCAGACGGCCCGCGGGGTGCAGCAGGGGCTGTTCGCCGAGCACATCGGCGAGTTCGGGCCGCAGGGAGCCCGGTGTCCGCTCCCACCAGGGCCCGGGCGACTCGGCCGCCACCCCGGAGGTGTGCGCGAGCAGTTCGGCGATCGTGGCCTCCCCCACGCCGGTGCCCGGCAGATGCTTGTCCAGCGGATCGCCGAGGTCGAGGACGCCCTCGTCGCGCAGCCGCATCACCAGTACGGCCGTGAAGGTCTTGGTGATCGAGCCGATCCGGTACTGCACGTTCTCGTCCGGCGCGTGCCCGTCCACCGAACTACGCGCCCCGTGCCACACGGTCTGCCCGCCACGCACCACGGCGGCGACCAACGACGGCGCCCGCCCCTCGCTCTGCGCGACGGCGATCCTGTGCAGCAGCGCGCGCTGGGTCCCCGGGAGCAGCGCATCCTGTGAAGTCGTCATTCCCCCAGTCCACCTGCTGGAACGCCGTGCGTCGAATCCATTTCCGACGCCTGCGACAGGTCGGGCGGGCCCTGCGACAGGCATCGCACCGTACGCCCGCCCGTCTCCTTCACAACCTCACGGCTCGGCCGAAGAGCCCACCTCACGGTCGTGCCGTGTACCGGTCGAACGCCTCACGCACCTGGACCGCCATGCCGGACGGATCAGTGCGGCGAGTGGTGTCCACCGTGTGGACCTCGGACAGCATCGGGAAACGGAGTTCTGCCGACAGCGGTAGCGCCAGGGTGGTCTTCCCGGCCCCGGGCGCCCCGGAGACGAGCACGATGCGACGGGGCACCCGACCGAAGATGCAGGGGCCCACGGCCTTCCGTGACACTCTCTCAGTTTCGGCGCACCTAGGTCAGGTTGTGTGGCATCAAATGCTCTCGCCGACTATGGCCGGTCCGGCTCCTCGGCCGCACGTCGCCTTGAGACGCGGGCCTCGATGCCGTCGAGCAGGAAGTCGAGGCCGATCCGGAAGGTGTGATCGGCGTCCAGGTGGGCGGCGTCGCGCACCACCGTGGCCAGCGAGGGGAACCGGCCGGTGGCGAAGGTCCGCTTCAGGTAGGGCCCGAGTGAGGCCTGCCAGCGCCTCTCGTCCATCCCGCCGGCCCGCTCGGCTCGCCGCTCGGCGATCTCCCGCCGCACCGCGCCGATCACATACGCGTTGACCGCGGCGACCACCGGCATGGCGTCGTCCAGGTCGAAGCCGTCGAGCTGGGCCACCACGGTCTCGCCGTTGGCCAGCGCGTGTGGGCCGAGCTGCGGTCGGCCGCCGAGCAGATCGGCGAGCCATTCGTGCGCGTGGGCGACCTGCCGGGTGGTTTCGGCAAGAGAGCGCAGCATCTCCCGCCAGCCGTCTCCCGTCGGCCGGATCTCGGCATAGGCCGCGTCGACCATCAGGTCGAGCAGCTCCTCCTTGCCCGCGATGTAGCTGTACAGCCGCATCGGCCCGACACCCAGCGCGGTGGCGACCTTGCGCAGCGACACCGCGTCCAGGCCGTCCGCGTCGGCCAGCCGGATCGCCGTTCGCACGATGCGTTCCCGGTTCAGCGGGGCCGGCACCGGTCGGTCCGGCGGCTCCGGCCTCTCCCACACCAACATGCCGCCAACGATACATAGCATCGCTCGATACAGTGTATCGACCAGTACGCCGTATCGGGGAGAGGCAACCATGACCATCGCCATCGTCGGAGCCAGCCTCGGCGGCCTGGCTCTCGCCCGCGTGCTGCACGTGCACGGCATGGACTCCGTCGTGTACGAACGCGAGCCGTCACGCGGCGCGCGCGGTCAGGGCGGCATGCTCGACATCCACTCCGGCCAGCGGGCGCTGCGCGAGGCCGGTCTCCTCGACCGGTTCCACGCGATCGCCCGGGGCGAGGGCCAGGACATGCGCCTCCTCGAACCGGACGGCACCCTCCTGCTCCAGGAGGACACACCCGACGACGCCCCGCTCGACCGGCCCGAGGTCGACCGCGCCGACCTGCGCGATCTGCTGCTGGACCCCCTCCCCGACGACACGGTCCGCTGGGGTCACGCGTTCACCTCCGCCGGCAACGGCCGGCTGGACCTCGCCGACGGCGGCAGTGCCACGTACGACCTGCTGGTCGGCGCGGACGGCGCGAACTCCCGGGTCCGCGCGCTGCTCACCGACGCCCGCCCGGCGCACATCGGCCAGAACGTCGTCGAGGTCGGCATCCCCGACGTCGACCGCACACACCCCGGCCTCGCGGCGATGGTCGGACGCGGCAACTACTGGGTGCTCGGCGACGGGATATCCCTGGCGGCGCAGCGCAACGGCGACGGCCGCGTGCGCATCGGCATCAGCTTCCACAACACCGCCGAGGACTGGTTCGCCACCAGCGGGATCCCGTTCGACGACCCGGCCGCCGCCCGGGCACGGCTGACCGGCCTGCTCTCCGGCTGGGACGCACGGTTCACCGCGCTGATCGCGGCGTGCGACGACGTGATCGTGCCGCGCTCGATCACCGCCCTCCCGGTCGGCCTGACCTGGCCGGCGGCGCCGGACGTCACCCTGCTCGGCGATGCCGCGCATCTGATGCCACCGGTGGGCCAGGGCGCCAACATGGCCCTGCTCGACGGCGCCCTGCTCGGTCTCGCCCTGGCCGCGCACCCCGACGACTTCCCCGCCGCCGTCGCGGAATACGAACGCGAGATGTTCGAACGCACCGGCGCCGCCGCCCGGATGTCCGCGAGGATGCAGGACATGCTGGCGTCGCCGGGCGCCGCCCGGAAGATGCTCGCGTTCTTCCAGCCCGACGGCGCCTGAAACCCTGCGCGTCTCTCGCGTCGGTCAGGTCTGCGCCATGTCCACGAAGCGCGAGTAGTGGCCCTGGAAGGCGACCGTGATGGTGGCCGTGGGGCCGTTACGGTGCTTGGCGACGATCAGGTCGGCCTCGCCCGCGCGGGGGGACTCCTTCTCGTAGGCGTCCTCGCGGTGCAGCAGGATGACCATGTCGGCGTCCTGCTCGATCGAGCCGGACTCACGCAGGTCGGAGACCATCGGCTTCTTGTCGGTGCGCTGTTCGGGGCCACGGTTGAGCTGGGACAGCGCGATGACCGGGATCTCCAGCTCCTTGGCGAGGAGCTTGAGGTTACGGGACATGTCCGAGACCTCCTGCTGGCGGCTCTCGGCGCGCTTGGAGCCGCCGGACTGCATCAGCTGGAGGTAGTCGATGACGACGAGTTTCAGGTCATTGCGCTGCTTGAGGCGGCGGCACTTGGCCCGGATCTCCATCATCGACAGGTTCGGGGAGTCGTCGATGTAGAGCGGGGCGGCCGAGACGTCCGGCATCCGGCGGGCGAGCCGCGTCCAGTCCTCGTCGGTCATCGTGCCGGAGCGCATGTGGTGCAGGGCAACGCGGGCCTCGGCGGACAGCAGACGCATCGCGATCTCGTTGCGCCCCATTTCGAGCGAGAAGATGACGCTCGGCAGGTTGTTCTTGATCGACGCGGCCCGCGCGAAGTCCAGCGCCAGTGTCGACTTACCCATGGCGGGACGGGCCGCGATGACGATCATCTGACCGGGGTGCAGTCCGTTGGTGAGCGAGTCGAAGTCGGTGAACCCGGTGGGCACACCGGTCATCTCGCCGCTGCGCGAGCCGATCGCCTCGATCTCGTCGAGGGCACCCTCCATGATGTCGCCCAGCGGCAGATAGTCCTCGCTGGTGCGCTGCTCGGTGACGGCGTAGATCTCGGCCTGGGCGCTGTTGACGATCTCGTCGACGTCGCCGTCGGCCGCGTATCCCATCTGCGTGATCCGGGTACCGGCCTCGACCAGGCGGCGCAGTACGGCCCGCTCGTGGACGATCTCCGCGTAGTACTCGGCGTTGGCCGCCGTCGGCACGGTCTGGACCAGGCTGTGCAGATACGCCGCGCCGCCGACCTTGTTGATCTCGCCGCGCTTGGTGAGTTCCGCGGCGATGGTGATCGGGTCGGCCGGCTCGCCCTTGGCGTAGATGTCCAGGATCGCCTGGTAGATCGTCTCGTGCGCGGGCTTGTAGAAGTCGTGGCCCTTGAGGATCTCGACGACGTCGGCGATGGCGTCCTTGGACAGCAGCATGCCGCCGAGCACCGACTGCTCGGCGTCGAGGTCCTGCGGGGGCACCCGCTCGAAGGACGAACCGCCGCCGTCCCAGCCGGTGTTGTCCCGGCCCCGGTCGTGCTGCTCGTCACGGCCCCGGCCGCCCTCGGGTCGCCGACGGGAGGCCGGCAGACGATCACTGGGCCCGCTGTCGGCCCACGGATCGTCCAAGGGCTCGGAAATGCTCACCGAGCCACCTCCTCCCGTCGCACGGCGGACCTCGCCGTGTCCTCTTTTGTACGGCACGACACTGACAAATCGAGGGGCCCAACTCCGCTCAAGGCGCGTCGGTTTTGTGCCGTTTCCCGAGCCTCGGAGGCATCGCCTGCCGGGGCCCGGAGAAGGAGCGGGCGCCGGACCACGGTAGGCCCGTCGGCACCGTCAGCCAATCTGGTTATCCACAGGCCATGTGGACGACGACCCCAATGCTGTGGAGAACTCGCCGAAACCTGTGCACGACCCGGTGGACAGCCCTGTGAACAAGCCCTCGATCCCTTCCAGGGCACGTCTCTGACCTGCGGTTTCGGCGTCCACCGGCTGTGCAGAAGAAAAACTTTCCCGGTCGGACCAAGATCGGTTCGAACGGTGCGCGAGCGGACGGCGTCCAGGATCGCAAGTAAGGGTCACAACACAATTGCATCTCTTACCTGTGGACGATTACATTAGCGCCCATGACCCAGGCTCCCGAGATCCCCGAGGCCACCCGCCGGAGGCACGACCGAGAGATCGTCGCGCTGGCCGTCCCGGCCTTCGGCGCGCTCGTCGCCGAGCCTCTCTTCGTCATGGCGGACAGTGCCATTGTCGGCCACCTCGGCACCGCCCAGCTCGCCGGTCTCGGCGTCGCCTCCGCCCTCCTGACCACCGCCGTGAGCGTGTTCGTCTTCCTCGCCTACGCCACCACGGCCGCCGTGGCCCGCCGGGTCGGCGCGGGCGATCGTCCGGGTGCCATCCGCCAGGGCATGGACGGCATCTGGCTGGCGCTGCTGCTCGGGTCCGCCGTCATCGCCGTCGTTCTCCCGCTGGCACCCGGCATCGTGGACCTCTTCGGCGCGTCCACCACGGCCGCTCCCTACGCCACGACCTATCTGCGCATCTCTTCCCTCGGCATCCCGGCCATGCTCATGGTGCTCGCCGCGACCGGGGTGCTCCGCGGTCTCCAGGACACCAGGACGCCGCTCTATGTCGCCG
Organism: Streptomyces sp. WP-1; assembly: GCF_030450125.1. Taxonomy (NCBI): domain Bacteria; kingdom Bacillati; phylum Actinomycetota; class Actinomycetes; order Kitasatosporales; family Streptomycetaceae; genus Streptomyces; species Streptomyces sp. WP-1. The sequence goes on along the minus strand of NZ_CP123923.1, from coordinate 4,098,047 downwards.
TCGGCGGTTTCATCGCCAACGCCGTCCTCAATCTGACCCTGGTCTACGGGGTCGGACTGGGCATCGCCGGCTCGGCCTGGGGCACGGTGATCGCACAGTGCGCCATGGCGGCCGTCTATCTGGCCGTGGTCGTACGCGGCGCCCGTCGGCACGGCGCGTCCCTGCGTCCGGACGCGGCCGGGATCCGCGCCTCGGCGCAGGCCGGTGTCCCGCTTCTGGTCCGCACCCTGTCGCTGCGCGCGATCCTCATGATCGCCACCGCCGTCGCGGCCCGTCTCGGTGACGCCGACATAGCCGCCCACCAGATCATCCTGTCGCTGTGGAGCCTGCTGGCCTTCGCGCTCGACGCCATCGCGATCGCGGGGCAGGCCATCATCGGCCGCTACCTCGGAGCGGCCGACACCGAGGGCGCCCGCGCAGCCTGCCGACGGATGGTCCAGTGGGGCATCGCCACCGGTGTCGTACTCGGACTGCTGGTCGTCGCGGCCCGGCCGCTCTTCCTGCCGCTGTTCACCGGCGACCCGGTGGTCAAGGACGCGGCGCTGCCCGCGCTGCTGATCGTGGCCTTGTCCCAGCCGATCTGCGGGATCGTCTTCGTCCTGGACGGCGTCCTGATGGGCGCGGGCGACGGACCGTATCTGGCCGGGGCGATGCTGGTGACCCTGGCGGTGTTCGTCCCGGCGGCCCTGCTCGTCCCGGTGTTCGGCGGCGGGCTGACCGCGCTCTGGGCCGCGATGACACTGATGATGACCGTCCGCATGGCCACCCTGTGGTGGCGCAGCCGCTCGGGCCGCTGGCTGGTGACGGGCGCGACCCGCTGACCGTTTCACGTGAAACATCGCCGAGGCACCCCTTCCGGCACGCACCGACAACGGAGGAGGCAACGGAAGAGGGACCGTACCCGCGATGGGTACGGCCCCTCTTCTCAGCTGCTCAGACCGAGCGCTGGGTCACGCGGAGACGACCTCGATGGCGACCTTGGCGGCCACCTCGGGGTGCAGACGCACGGACGTCTCGTGGGAGCCCAGGGTCTTGATCGGGGCGCCCAGCTCGATGCGGCGCTTGTCGACCTCGGGGCCACCGGAAGCCTTGATCGCGGACGCGACGTCGGCCGGGGTGACGGAACCGAAGAGACGACCGGCGTCGCCGGAGCGAACGGCCAGACGGACCTTCACGCCCTCGAGCTGGGCCTTGACCTGGTTGGCCTGCTCGATGGTCTGGATCTCGTGGATCTTGCGCGCACGACGGATCTGCGCGACGTCCTTCTCGCCACCCTTGGTCCAGCGGATAGCGAACTTCCGCGGGATCAGGTAGTTGCGAGCGTAGCCGTCCTTGACGTCGACAACGTCGCCGGCGGCACCGAGGCCGGAGACCTCGTGGGTGAGGATGATCTTCATGAGTCGGTCACCCTTCCCTTATCGCGCGGTGGACGTGTAGGGCAGCAGCGCCATCTCACGGCTGTTCTTCACGGCCGTGGCGACGTCACGCTGGTGCTGCGTGCAGTTGCCGGTCACGCGGCGGGCACGGATCTTGCCGCGGTCGGAAATGAACTTCCGCAGCATGTTCGTGTCCTTGTAGTCCACGTACGTGACCTTGTCCTTGCAGAAAGCGCAGACCTTCTTCTTAGGCTTGCGCACAGGCGGCTTCGCCATGGTGTTTCTCCTGTGTGATCAAGAAGTGTGGGATACGAGCCCTAGAAAGGAGGCTCGTCCGAGTAGCCGCCGCCCTGGTTGCCACCGGAGCCGCCGCCCCAGCCGCCGCCACCCTGGTTGCCACCGGCGGGAGCGCCGGTCGCCCACGGGTCGTCGGCCGGAGCGCCGCCACCCTGCTGGCCGCCACCGGAGCCACCGCCCCAGCCGCCGCCACCCTGGCCGCCACCGCTGCCGCCGCCGTAACCACCCTGGCCACCGCGACCGGCGCCACCGGAGGTCTTGGTGACCTTGGCCGTGGCATTGCGCAGGCTGGGGCCGACCTCGTCGACGTCCAGCTCGTAGACCGTGCGCTTGACGCCCTCACGGTCCTCGTAGGACCGCTGCTTCAGCCGGCCCTGCACGAGCACGCGCATGCCTCGCTGGAGCGACTCGGCGACGTTCTCCGCCGCCTGACGCCAGACCGAGCAGGTCAGGAACAGGCTCTCGCCGTCCTTCCACTCGTTGGTCTGGCGGTCGAAGGTGCGGGGAGTGGACGCGATACGGAACTTCGCGACCGCCGCACCGGACGGGGTGAAGCGCAGCTCGGGGTCGTCGACAAGATTGCCGATGACCGTGATGACGGTCTCGCCTGCCATGGGGGAACCTCTCGGCGGGTTTGCTGCTGGCTGCTTGCTGCTACTCGAATCCCGGGATCAGCTGAGCCGAGGCTCAGTGCATCTCGGGACGGAGGACCTTGGTCCGGAGGACCGACTCGTTCAGGTTCATCTGGCGGTCGAGCTCCTTGACGACCGCAGGCTCGGCCTGCAGGTCGATGACCGAGTAGATGCCCTCGGGCTTCTTCTTGATCTCGTAGGCGAGACGACGACGGCCCCAGGTGTCGACCTTCTCCACCTTGCCGCCGCCATCACGGACGACGGACATGAAGTTCTCGATCAGCGGGGAGACAGCACGCTCCTCGAGATCGGGGTCGAGGATGACCATCACCTCGTAGTGACGCATGTGGAACCCACCTCCTTTGGACTCAGCGGCCACGGTCGTTCCGTGGCAGGAGGGTCTAATGCGTTCGCAACGGTATCGGCCGGCACTGACAATCAGGGGTTTCCACTGACGATCAGGGCTCCGCGAGGATTCCCCGCCGCGGATCCGGGCAGACACCGGTGCAGACGGTACAGACTACCCGCACACCCGCTTCCGGTTGAAATCCGGCCGTGAGGGCCGACAATCTGTACACGTCGGGTGTGTACGGCGCTACGACGCGCCGCCTTCCGCAGGAGGTGCCCCATGGCACAGGCTTTGCAGCCCAACACCGCCGGATCGCTCTTCGCCACCGACGGCAAGTCCCATCCGCTCCCGGACATCCTGATGGCCGTGACGCTGTTCCTGGGACTGCTGTCCTTCATCACCGCGTTCTTCCCCGGCCTGCACCTGCTCACGTCCTGGGCCGGTCTGGTCGGCATCCTCACCGGCGCGTACGGGCAGTGGGTCTCGGTGACCACGCGCGAGCGCTTCGGGCTGATCCTGGGCCTCGGCGCCTCCGGGGTCGGCCTGCTGATCGGCATGTCGCACGGCGGGCTGTTCGGCGGCCTCTTCTGAGGCGTCCCCACCCGGGGCCCCCGCCGCGAAGACGATCTCCGCGGCGGCGGCCCCGCGCGGGCGGGCCCTTCTGAGCCGTCCGCCCCATCGGGGTGCTCACGGGGCGCAGTAGGCTTCGGCGCGAGAGCCGGAGCCCCTGAACCCATGGGGACACACCAGCCCGAGGAGCGCCCCGACATGAGCCTGACCCTGAGGACCATCAGCCGAGAGCAGCATCTGGCATTCATCCAGAGCCTGCCGTCGGCGAGCCACATGCAGGTCCCGGCCTGGGCCGACGTGAAGGCGGAGTGGCGCTCGGAGAGCCTCGGCTGGTTCGACGAGCGCACCGGTCAGCTGGTCGGCGTGGGCCTGGTTCTCTACCGCCAGCTGCCCAAGATCAAGCGCTACCTCGCCTATCTGCCCGAGGGCCCGGTCATCAACTGGTACGCGCCGAACCTGGACGACTGGATCCAGCCGATGCTCGCGCACCTGAAGCAGCAGGGCGCCTTCTCCGTGAAGATGGGCCCGCCGGTGATCATCCGGCGCTGGAACGCCGAGACGATCAAGAAGGGCATCCAGGACCAGGACGTCAAGCGCCTGCGCGACCTGGAGGCCGACTACATCGAGCCGCGCGCCTTCGAGGTCGCCGACAAGCTGCGCCGCATGGGCTGGCAGCAGGGCGAGGACGGCGGCGCGGGCTTCGGCGACGTCCAGCCGCGCTACGTCTACCAGGTGCCGCTGGCGAACCGCTCCCTGGAAGAGGTCCACAAGAACTTCAACCAGCTGTGGCGCCGCAACATCAAGAAGGCCGAGAAGGCCGGCGTCGAGGTCGTCCAGGGCGGCTACCAGGACCTCGCCGAGTGGCAGCGGCTGTACGAGATCACGGCCGTGCGCGACCACTTCCGGCCGCGCCCGCTGTCGTACTTCCAGCGCATGTGGACGGCCCTCAACACCGAGGACCCCAACCGCATGCGGCTGTACTTCGCCCGGCACAACGGCGTGAACCTGTCCGCGGCCACCATGCTGATCGTCGGCGGCCACGTCTGGTACTCCTACGGCGCCTCCGACAACATCGGCCGCGAGGTCCGGCCCTCGAACGCGATGCAGTGGCGCATGCTGCGTGACGCCTACGCGCTCGGGGCGACCGTCTACGACCTGCGCGGCATCTCCGACTCGCTGGACGAGTCGGACCACCTGTTCGGCCTGATCCAGTTCAAGGTCGGCACGGGCGGACAGGCCGCCGAGTACCTCGGCGAATGGGACTTCCCGCTGAACAAGCTGCTCCACAAGGCGCTCGACATCTACATGTCGCGCCGCTGAGCAGCCGGCGTTTGATTCCATAGGGTTCACAGCACTCACACCCCCGTTACACCTCAGCCACGAGAAAGGGTCCGGGTCCGGCCATGGCGCTCACGCTCTACGTCGACACCGCGCGCTGGCGGGCGCACCACAAGCACGTGCAGGAGCAGTTCCCGGGCCTGGTCCCGGTCTGCAAGGGCAACGGCTACGGCTTCGGGCACGAACGGCTCTCCGAGGAGGCCACCCGGCTCGGCTCGGATCTCCTCGCCGTCGGCACCACGTACGAGGCCGCGCGCATCAAGGACTACTTCGGCGGCGACCTGCTGGTGCTGACGCCCTACCGGCGCGGCGAGGAGCCGGTGCCGCTGCCCGACCGGGTGGTCCGTTCGGTCTCCTCGATCGACGGCGTGTACGGCCTGGTGGGCGCGCGTGTCGTCATCGAGGTGATGTCCTCGATGAAGCGGCACGGCATCAGCGAGCAGGACCTGCCGCAGCTGCACCAGGCCATAGAGAACGTCCGCCTGGAGGGCTTCGCCATCCATCTGCCGCTGGACCGCACCGACGGCTCGGACGCCGTCGAGGAGGTCATCGGCTGGATGGACCGGCTGCGCGCGGCCCGGCTGCCGCTGCACACGATGTTCGTCAGCCACCTCAAGGCCGACGAACTCGTCCGGCTCCAGCAGCAGTTCCCGCAGACCCGGTTCCGCGCCCGCATCGGCACGCGGCTGTGGCTGGGGGACCACGAGGCCACCCAGTACCGCGGTGCCGTCCTGGACGTCACCCGGGTGACCAAGGGCGACCGGTTCGGCTACCGGCAGCAGAAGGCGGCCTCCGACGGCTTCCTGGTGGTCGTGGCGGGCGGTACGTCGCACGGGGTGGGCCTGGAGGCCCCGAAGGCCCTGCACGGCGTCATGCCGCGCGCCAAGGGCGTCGCCCGCGCCGGTCTCGCCACGGTCAACCGGAATCTCTCCCCGTTCGTCTGGGACGGCAAGCAGCGCTGGTTCGCCGAGCCGCCGCACATGCAGGTGTCGATCCTGTTCGTGCCCGCGGACGCCGCGGAACCCAAGGTCGGCGACGAACTGGTGGCCCATCTGCGGCACACCACCACGCAGTTCGACCGCATCGTGGACTGCTGACCGGCCGGGCACTACCGGTCCGGGACAACGGAAAGGCCGTACACGGAACTCCGTGTACGGCCTTCCTCATGTCCTCGTTCGCCCTCATGTCCTCGTCGCGGTCGCCCTCATGTCCGCGGTCATGGCCGCGGACAAGAGGCGGTGGGCCGAGGCGGCGGCGTGGGCCGTTCAGCCGAGCCGTTCGCTCACAGCGAACGATGCTGCGGGGGCGCCGTCTCCGGCCTGCCCCACTCCACCTGCGGCGTCCCGTGCGGGGCGGCGTGCCGCGGCGGATGGTCCACCGCGGCGAAGGCGAAGACGTCCTCCGCCCCGTCGAGCACCCCGCCCGAGGGATCGTCGTCCCCGGACCGGCGCACCACGTCCCGCTCCGGCATCAGGATGTCGCGTACGACGACGGCGCACAGGTACAGCGTGCCCAGCAGGTGCAGCGCGATCGCCCACTGGTAGCCGTGCGTCGGCAGTCCCTTGTGGGCGTCTCCGCTGGTCGTGTAGGCGAGGTACATCCAGATGCCGAGGAAGTACGCCACCTCGCACGCCTGCCAGATCAGGAAGTCCCGCCACTTGGGCCGGGCGAGGGCCGCCAGCGGCACCAGCCAGAGCACGTACTGCGGCGAGTAGACCTTGTTGGTGAGGACGAAGACCGCCACGATCAGGAAGGCCAGCTGGGCGAAGCGCGGCCGGCGCGGGGCGGTGAACGTGAGCACGGCGATGCCGAGGGAGCACAGCACCATCAGCACGGTGGCGGCGGTGTTCACGAAGTCGGTGCTGGGCGGGTGGTTCGAGTTCTGGGACCAGATCAGCCAGAACGAGCCGAAGTCGACGCCCCGGTCATGGCTGAACGAGTAGAACTTCGACCAGCCCGGGAAGGCGAACAGCATCACCGGCACGTTCACCACCAGCCAGGCGACCGCCGTTCCCGCCGCCGCCTGTCCGAACTCCCGCCATCTGCCGGCCCGCCAGCACAGCACGAGCAGCGGGCCGAGCAGGAGCACGGGGTAGAGCTTGGCGGCCGTGGCGAGCCCCAGGAGGACGCCGAAGGCGACCGGGCGGCTGCGGGCCCACATCAGCATCGCGGCGGCCGTCAGCGCCACCGCCAGCAGGTCCCAGTTGATGGTGGCGGTCAGCGCCGCCGCGGGCGCCAGAGCGACCAGCAGGCCGTCCCAGGGGCGCCGGCGGTGGGTGCGGGCCGCGCAGACGGCGAGTACGGCCGTGCAGAGCATCAGCATCGCGGCGTTGACGAACCAGTACCACTGCTCCTGGTGCTGGATGCCGCCGCTGTGCGGGGTCAGCCAGGAGGCCACCTGCATGAACACTCCGGTCAGCACCGGGTACTCGAGATAGCCCATGCCGCCGGAGAGGGCGTCCGGGAGCTTGTCGAAGTAGGGCACGAGGTGGTCGGCGAATCCGCGGCCCTGGTAGAGGTGCGGAATGTCCGAGTAGCAGGCCTTCGTGTACTGGGAGCTGGCGCCGAAGAACCAGGCGCTGTGGTAGCACGGCGCCTTCTGGACCAGGCCCAGGGCGAACATGCCGATCGCGACGAGCGCGACGATCCGCACGGGCGTCCACCAGGAGGTTCCGAGCAGGGCGTACCGCCCGATCGGGCCGCCGACCAGCTCACTGCCGGCCGCCGCCACCTCGTCCTCCCTGGTCGGCCGCACCGGCTCCGGCGGGGCGGACCGCTCCGGCTCGGGCTCGTACACGCCCGGGGGTGTCATCTCTGCACTGGGCATGGGCCACATCCTGCCGTACCTCCCCATGAAAACGCGGAGGGCCGCCGCACCTGGTGGGTGCGGCGGCCGATGTTCCACGTGAAACAGGCATGGCGGGCGATATGGCCGCCAACCGGTCGGACCGAGCGGGCTAGCCTTCCGGTCCCCAGATGGTTCCTCCGTTGCCGTTGCCGTTGCCATTGCCCCGGGTGCCGCCGTCGGTGTTGGGATCGGTGGCCGTCGTCGAGGGCGTCGGCCCGCCGTCCGCGCCTCCGGCGCCGTCCCCTCCGGGACCGTTGCCGTTGGCACCGCCGTTGTCGTTGCCCCCGTCGGTGCAGCCGAAGAAGCCGCAGGTCTGGCTGTTCGACGGGCTCGGGGACACGCTGGTGCTCGGCGACGGGCTCGTGGACGGGCTCGTGGACGGGCTCGGCGAGGTCGACGGGGTCGGCGTCGGGCTCGGCTCGGGGTTCAGCGCGACGCCGATGGGCTCGGGCGTCGGGAACGTCAGCGCGGGCTGACCCTCGAGTGCCTGGGTCATGTAGTCGTGGAAGATCTCCGACGGGAACGAGGCGCCGTGGATCTGCTTCTGGCCGCCCGTTCCGTACATCTCCAGGAACGTGCGCTGCTTGTTGTTCGCGTTGTCGTCCAGGCGGAACATGCTGATCGCGGTGGACAGCTGCGGGGTGTAGCCGACGAACCAGGCCGACTTGTTGCCGTCGGTGGTACCGGTCTTGCCGGCCACCTCGCGTCCGGGCAGCCGGGCGTTGGTACCCGTGCCCTTGTCGACCACCGTCCGCAGGACGTCGGTGACGTTGTTCGCCACGTTCGCCGGGTAGGCGTCCTTCGACTTCACCTCGTGGGTGTAGACGACACCGTCCTTGCTCTCGACCTTGTCGACCGAGTACGGGTCGTTCTGCTGCCCCTCGTTGGCGAAGGTGCCGTAGGCCCCGGCCATGCGGATGGCGCTCGGGTCGGAGGTACCGATCGAGAAGGACGGGTAGTTGGAGCTGGCCAGGCTGCTCTTCAGCAGGCCCGCGTCCAGCGCGGACTGCTCGACCTTGTCCAGGCCCACGTCCATGCCGAGCTGCACATAGGCGGAGTTGACCGAGAACTGCATCGCCGTACGCAGGTCGATCTTGTAGTCCGGCGCGTCGCCGGTGGACTCGTCGCCGTCGTTGGTCTGGAGCCACTCCTTGCCGTCCTTGTCCGTCCAGACGGTGTGGTCGTATTTCTCGATCTTGAGCTGGTTCTTGCCGCTGTACAGGCTCTTGGGCGAGGCGATCGTGCGCTGGTCCGGGCCCTGGTCCGCCGGTCCGTGCGGGTCGCGCACCCCCCACTTCATCGAGGCGGCCAGCACGAAGGGCTTGAACGTCGAACCCACCTGGGCGCCGGTCGAGTCGGCGTTGTCGGTGAAGTGCTTGGTCGCGTCCTCACCGCCGTAGATGGCCCTGATGGCGCCCGTCTTCGGCTCGACCGAGGCCCCGCCGAACTGGACGTAGGTGTCGTACTTCGGACGTTCCTTGGGCTTGATGTTCGCCTTCTGGACCTTCTTGATGGCGGCTTCCAGCGCGTTGACCTTCTTCTTGTCGAAGGTCGTGTGGATCCGGTAGCCGCCCTTCTGGAGGTCGTCCGCGGTGACATGGGTCTTGTCACTGTTGTTGATCAGGTAGGACTTGGCGAGGTCGACCAGATAACCGACCTGGCCGCTGAGCCGGCTGTTCGACCGCGGGTTCTGCGAGTGGGGGAGCGTGGTGTACTTGGCACGCTCGGTGGCGCTCAGATGGCCGTACTCGACCATCTTGTCGAGGGTGTCCTGCATCTGCCCCAGGGCGCGCTTCTTGTTCGCCTCGGCCGTGGCGTTGGGGTCGAGGGAGGTCGCGCCGGCCGGGTCGTAGTAGGTGGCGCCCTTCAGCATCGCCGCGAGGAAGGCGCACTGGCCGGGATTGAGCTGCTTGGCGTCGATGTTGAAGTACGCGCGCGAGGCCGCCTGGATGCCGTAGGCGCCGCGGCCGAAGTACGCCGAGTTCAGGTAACCGGCCATGATCTTCGGCTTGGACACCGTGGTGCCCACCTTGATCGCGACGAAGATCTCCTTGAACTTGCGGGAGAGGGTCTGCGACTGGTCGTCGAGCATGGCGTTCTTGACGTACTGCTGGGTGATCGTCGAACCACCCTGGGTCTGGCCGCCCCGGGCCATGTTGAAGACCGCTCGGGCGATACCCGACGGGTCCACGCCGCTGTCGGTCTCGAAGGTCTTGTTCTCCTGGGAGATGACGGCGTACCGCATCTCCTTGGGGATGTCCTCGTAGTTGATGATCTGCCGGTTGGTCTCGCCGCCGGTCGCGACCATCACCGATCCGTCGGACCAGTAGTAGACGTTGTTCTGCGCCTGCGCGGTCTTGGCCACGTCGGGGACGCTCACCATCGCGTACCCGAGGCCGGCGACGGCCACGATGCAGCCGACGAAGCCGATGAACATGCCCGACACGAGCTTCCAGGACGGCACCCACCGGTGCCACCCGTACTTGTCCGCGCGGGGATAGTCGATGATCCGCTTCTTGCCGGGCGGGGCCGTACGCCCCCGACCGCGTCCGGGTCCGGACGGACCGCCGGGACCGCCGGGACCACCGCGGCGGCCGACCGCGGGCTCGGCTCTGCGGCGTCCACCGCCGCTCTTCTGGGCCGCGCGCCGGGCCTCGGCGCGACCGCCGAGCGGCCGCCCCTCGTCTCCCGGAGAGTCGGCAGGCGATCCGCTGGCGCCTCGCGGTGCCGCGCGGCGGCCGGGGGACGAACCGGGCTGGCCGCGTCGGGCCGCGGCACGTCCGCCTCCCTGCGGCTGCGGCGGTTTGCGACGGTGCTCGCTCATCGAACGATTACTCCTCGGGCAGGCGCACCCTTGCGCGCCTGGACTGGCGGCTGGTTTCCGGGCCCCCCGACGTACGGATGTGGTCGGTCGCGCATTCACCCGTACTGCACCGGGGACGACGACGCCCCCCAGGCGTCGCATGGTTCCCGGTGGTCTGCATGCCGCACAGACTACGCACCGCCAAAACCCGCCGAGCCCCGAAGTTCACCCCAAACCAGGCAAGTTGCCTCCTACGAATCGGTTATGTGATCCCGTTCACCACCGTCCCTCTTGTCGCACGCGTGACGCCGTTCTATCGTCTTGATGTATCGAGTCGATACATCAGCGCGAGATAAAGACGCTGAGAAGGCACTGGGAGACCTGCGGTGGGAGCCGCGGGCCGGGAGGAGGCGACGATGAGCCGGCGCTCCGGCATCCTCGAGTTCGCCGTGCTCGGCCTGCTGCGCGAGTCCCCTATGCACGGTTACGAGCTGCGTAAACGACTCAACACGTCCCTGGGTGTGTTCCGCGCTTTCAGCTACGGGACCCTGTATCCCTGCCTCAAGACGCTGGTCGCGAGCGGCTGGTTGACCGAGGAGCCGGGCAACACCCACGAGGACGCCCTCGCCGCTCCCCTCGCCGGACGCCGCGCCAAGATCGTCTACCGGTTGACGGCGGAAGGTAAGGAGCACTTCGAGGAACTGCTCTCGCAGACCGGTCCCGACGCGTACGAGGACGAGCACTTCGCCGCACGGTTCGCTTTCTTCGGGCAGACCTCGCGCGATGTGCGCATGCGCGTGCTGGAGGGCCGGCGCAGCCGGCTGGAGGAGCGCCTGGAGAAGATGCGCGCCTCCCTGACCCGGACGCGGGAGCGCCTGGACGACTACACACTCGAGCTCCAGCGCCACGGGATGGAATCCGTGGAGCGCGAAGTGCGCTGGCTGAACGAGCTCATCGAGAGCGAGCGAGCCGGACGGGACCTGAGAAGGCCCGCGTCCGGGGGGCCCGCTCAACAGGACAACACCACTGGATCGACGGGCGGCCTGCCCCGTCCCGGGAGCACCTCCCGGACGGATCCGCCCGGCGACACCGCCACGTGAGTCCCAGTCAGGGCCTCACTCGTACACACAGGGAGCAACCGGAATGGGTTCGGTTCGCGTAGCCATCGTCGGCGTGGGCAACTGCGCCGCGTCGCTGGTGCAGGGAGTCGAGTACTACAAGGACGCCGACGCGGCGGCCAAGGTCCCCGGCCTGATGCACGTGCAGTTCGGTGAGTACCACGTACGCGACATCGAGTTCGTGGCCGCGTTCGACGTGGACGCCAAGAAGGTCGGCCTCGACCTCGCGGACGCGATCGGCGCCTCCGAGAACAACACCATCAAGATCTGCGACGTCCCGAACAGCGGCGTCACCGTGCAGCGCGGCCACACCCTCGACGGTCTGGGCAAGTACTACCGCCAGACCATCGAGGAGTCGGAGGCCGAGCCGGTCGACGTCGTCCAGATCCTGAAGGACAAGCAGGTCGACGTTCTGGTCTGCTACCTGCCGGTCGGCTCCGAGGCCGCGGCGAAGTTCTATGCCCAGTGCGCCATCGACGCCAAGGTCGCCTTCGTCAACGCCCTCCCGGTCTTCATCGCCGGTACCAAGGAGTGGGCGGACAAGTTCACCGAGGCCGGTGTGCCGATCGTCGGTGACGACATCAAGTCCCAGGTCGGCGCCACCATCACGCACCGCGTCATGGCGAAGCTGTTCGAGGACCGCGGTGTCATCCTGGACCGCACGATGCAGCTGAACGTCGGCGGCAACATGGACTTCAAGAACATGCTCGAGCGCGAGCGCCTGGAGTCCAAGAAGATCTCCAAGACGCAGGCCGTCACCTCCCAGATCCCCGACCGGGACCTCGGCGAGAAGAACGTCCACATCGGCCCGTCCGACTACGTGGCCTGGCTGGACGACCGCAAGTGGGCCTACGTCCGCCTCGAGGGCCGTGCCTTCGGCGACGTCCCGCTGAACCTGGAGTACAAGCTCGAGGTCTGGGACTCCCCGAACTCCGCCGGTGTCATCATCGACGCCCTGCGTGCCGCGAAGATCGCCAAGGACCGCGGCATCGGCGGCCCGATCCTCTCCGCGTCCTCGTACTTCATGAAGTCCCCGCCGGTGCAGTACTTCGACGACGAGGCCCGCGAGAACGTCGAGAAGTTCATCCGTGGTGACGTCGAGCGCTGACTCGACACGGAAATCGCTCCTGCCAGGGCTGTGAAGTGAAGGTCCCCGGGTCCCGACCCGGGGACCTTCCGCATATGTGAGGCTGTGCCCCATGCCCGTCGTCCGTGATCTGCGCGCCCTGTTGCGCCTGCGGTACTTCCGGCGCCTGCTGTACGTCCGTCTGCTGTCCCAGGGCGCCGACGGCGTCTACCAGGTCGCGCTCGCCGCCTACGTCGTCTTCTCCCCGGAGAAACAGACCTCGGCGGCCGCGATCGCCTCGGCGATGGCGGTGCTGCTGCTCCCCTACTCGCTCGTCGGCCCCTTCGCGGGCGTCCTGCTGGACCGCTGGCGGCGCCGTCAGGTGTTCGTCCACGGCAATCTGCTGCGCGCCCTGCTGGCCGTCGGCACCGCCGCGCTGATGGCGGGCGATGTCCCGGCCTGGCTCTTCTACGTCTCCGCGCTGTGTGTCACGGCCGTCAACCGCTTCATCCTCGCCGGGCTCTCCGCGGCTCTGCCCCGCGTGGTCGACGCCGAACGCCTGGTGATCGCCAACTCCCTGTCCCCGACCGCCGGCACGCTCGCCGCCACCGCCGGGGGTGGGCTCGCCTTCGGGGTACGGCTGCTGTCCTCGGGCTCCGACGCCGCGGTGGTGCTGCTGGGCGCCCTGCTCTATCTGTGCGCGGGCCTGGTCTCCCTGAGCATGGCGCCCGCCCTCCTCGGCCCCGACCGGCAGCAGCTGCAACCGCATCTGACGACCGCGCTCGCCGACACGGCACGCGATCTGCTCGCCGCCATCCGGCATCTGGCCGCACCCCGGCGCCGGGAGGCGGCCTGGGCGCTGGCCTCGATGACGCTGATGCGCTTCTGCTACGGCGCGCTCCTCGTCCTGCTGCTCATGCTGTGCCGCTACACGCTCTCGTCCGGCCCCGAGGAAGGGCTGCGGCTCCTCGGTCTGGCGCTGGCCCTGTCCGGTGCCGGGTTCTTCGCGGCGGCCGCCGTGACGCCCTGGACGGCGGGACGGCTGGGGCCGCTGCGCTGGATCGTGGTGTGCTCGGCGGCGGCCGCGTTACTGGAACCCGCGCTCGGCCTGCCGTTCACCACCGCACCGCTGCTCGCCGCCGCCTTCGTGCTGGGGCTGATCACCCAGGGCGCCAAGATCGCGACCGACACCATCGTCCAGTCCCATGTGGACGACGGCTTTCGCGGGCGGATCTTCTCCGTCTACGACGTCCTCTTCAATGTGGCCTTCGTCGGCGCGGCCGGGGTGGCGGCCCTGATGCTCCCGCCGGACGGCAGATCGCCCCTGCTGGTCGTCCTGGTCGCCGTGATCTACGCGTTCGTCGCCGTGCTGCTGGCGTACTTCGAACGGCTGCTGCGGGAAGCCGGAAAAGAGAAAGAGGGTCGATGTTTCACGTGAAACATCGACCCTCGGCACGGTCGGCCCGGCGGATGTTTCACGTGAAACAACGGCCGGGCCGCACCCTCACTCCTGTCCGGCCCACCACTCCTTGAGCGCGGCCACCGCGGCCTCGTGCTCCATCGGCCCGTTCTCCAGGCGCAGCTCCAGCAGGTGCTTGTACGCCTTGCCGATCACCGGGCCGGGAGTGACGCCCAGGATCTCCATGATCTGGTTGCCGTCGAGGTCCGGGCGGATCGAGTCCAGCTCCTCCTGCTCCTGAAGCTGGGCGATGCGCTCCTCCAGGCCGTCGTAGGCCCGGGACAGCGTGGCCGCCTTCCGCTTGTTGCGGGTCGTGCAATCGGAGCGGGTCAGCTTGTGCAGACGGTCCAGCAGCGGGCCCGCGTCACGGACGTAGCGGCGGACCGCCGAGTCCGTCCACTCCCCGGTGCCGTAGCCGTGGAAGCGCAGATGGAGTTCGACCAGCCGTGAGACGTCCTTCACCAGCTCGTTGGAGTACTTCAGGGCGGTCATGCGCTTCTTGGTCATCTTGGCGCCGACCACCTCGTGGTGGTGGAAGGAGACCCGGCCGTCCTTCTCGAAGCGGCGGGTGCGCGGCTTGCCGATGTCGTGCAGCAGCGCGGACAGCCGCAGCGCGAGATCGGGACCGTTCTCCTCCAGCGCCATCGCCTGTTCCAGAACGATCAGCGTGTGCTCGTAGACGTCCTTGTGCCGGTGGTGCTCGTCGCTCTCCAGGCGCAGCGCCGGCAGCTCGGGCAGCACATGGGCGGCGAGCCCGGTGTCCACGAGCAGGGTCAGCCCCTTGCGCGGGTGGTCGGAGAGGATCAGCTTGTTCAGCTCGTCCCGGACTCGCTCCGCCGAGACGATCTCGATGCGCCCGGCCATGTCCGTCATGGCGGCGACGACCTCGGGAGCGACCTCGAAGTCCAGCTGGGCGGCGAACCGGGCGGCCCGCATCATCCGCAGCGGATCGTCCGAGAAGGAATCCTCCGGCGTGCCCGGCGTCCGCAGCACCCGGGCCGCGAGGTCCACCAGACCGCCGTACGGATCGATGAACTCCTTCTCCGGCAGGGCCACGGCCATCGCGTTGACCGTGAAGTCCCGGCGGACCAGATCCTGCTCGATGGAGTCGCCGTAGGAGACCTCGGGCTTGCGCGAGGTGCGGTCGTACGCCTCCGACCGGTAGGTCGTGATCTCGATCTGGAAGGTCATGTCGGTGTCCCCGACCCGGGCGCCCTTGTGCGCGCCGACGGTGCCGAAGGCGATCCCCACCTCCCAGACCGCGTCGGCCCAGGGCCGGACGATCTTCAGCACGTCCTCAGGACGGGCATCGGTGGTGAAGTCCAGATCGTTGCCGAGCCGGCCGAGCAGTGCGTCGCGCACCGAGCCGCCGACCAGGGCGAGGGAGAACCCCGCCTCCTGGAATCGGCGGGCGAGATCGTCGGCGACCGGCGCCACCCGCAGCAGCTCGGTGACCGCGCGCTGCTGGGCCTGGCTCAGGGCGGAGGGAGTGTCTTCGTTGGGGTTCGGCACAACAGAAGAGGGTACGTGCCCCGGGCGCTCCGGGGCGCCCCCATTCGGCCCGGGACCCGGCCCGCAGCGGGCCGCGGACGGCTTCCGGCATACCCGTGCAAGCCCAGCTCTTGCGGCGTACGGCGCCTCTCCCCTCGATACTGGATATAGAGGACGGGCCGTCTCCGTCCAGCGATCTTGTGACCTGGTCCGCGGCACTTCCGCTCGGCGCACATCGTTACCATGCGGGGACGCACATTCCGACGACCACTGAGACGACGACGAGGGACGGGCGAGCGCGTGGCCGAGGCGGCTGACTTCCAGGGGACCAGTGCCTCACCCGCGCGCCGATGGCTGCGGCGCACCGGAGCCCTGCTCGCCGGGGCGCCTCTGCTGGCCGGGCTGCTCCAGCTGCCCGCCGCCGCGCCGGCCGCCGCCGCCTCCGGGGACCCGGTGTCCGTCTCCGTGGACTCGATGAGTCCCAACGCCCCCACGGACGGCGACACCCTCACCGTCTCCGGCACGGTGACCAACAACGGCAAGCAGGCCGTCACCGGTGCCCATGTGGGTCTGCGGGTCGGCCCGATACTGAACACCCGCTCCGGGATCAGCGACGTGGCCCAGCACCCCGACGAGCTCCAGGGGATCAGCGGCTCCGAGGTCGGTGACAAGTACGCGCAGAAGTTCGCCGAGCTGGCGCCGGGCGTCGCCGAGCACTTCAGCATCTCCGTGCCGGTGGACAAGCTCGACCTCGGTGCGGACGGTGTCTACGAGTTCGGGGTCGCCCTGTCCGGGCAGACCTCCGCCCAGCCCTGGCAGCAGGTGCTCGGCGTGCAGCGGACGTTCCTGCCCTGGCAGCCGTCCGACGCCGACACCAAGACCAGGACGACGGTCCTGTGGCCGCTGCTGTCCACCGTCCACATGACGGCCAAGACGGGCGCCGGCGAGCTGCAGACGCCGGTGTTCTCCAACGACGAGCTGGCCAAGGAGCTCGCGCCGGGCGGCCGGCTCGACCAGATGGTCGGCCTCGGCAAGGACCTGGACGTCACCTGGGTGATCGACCCCGACCTGCTGGCCTCCGTGGACGCCATGGCATCGGGCAACTACCGGCTCCAGGGGGACGGCGACACCACGGTCGCGGGTCCCAAGGAGCACCAGGCGCTCGCCAAGCAGTGGCTGGCGAACCTCCAGAAGGCGGTGGTGGGCAAGGAGGTCGTCGCGCTGCCCTTCGCCGACCCCGACCTGGCCTCCCTCGCGCACCGCGGCACCAGCGTCACCGGCTCCCTCAGCCACCTCAAGGACGCCACCGACGTCGCCGCCACCACCGTGAAGACCGTGCTCCACGTCACACCGAGCACGGATTACGCGTGGCCGGTGAACGGCGCCGTGGACCCGTCGATCATGAGGGTCGCGACCTCAGCGGGCGCGGACCGGGTGATCGCCCGCAGCGACAGCCTCCAGGAGACGGCCGGGCTGTCGTACACGCCCTCCGCCGCGCGCCCGGTCGGCGGGGGCACCACGGCGGTCGTGGCCGACGCCAAGCTGTCCACGGCCTTCGAGGACGATCTGACGAAGGCGGGCTCTTCCACGCTCGCCGTGCAGGAGTTCCTGGCCCAGAGCCTTGAGATCAACGCGCAGACGGACCAGCAGCGCAGCATCGTGGTCGCCCCGCAGCGCCTGCCCACGGCGGCCCAGGCGAAGGCGATGGCCGCGGCCGTGCGGGCGCTCCAGGGCGGCACCTGGTCCCAGGCGCAGGACCTGACGGCGGCGGCCAAGGCCAAGCCCGACCCGGACGCCACCACGCGCATCCCGTCGACCTCGGCCTACCCGTCGTACCTGCGCCGCCAGGAGCTGCCGGCCTTGGCCTTCCAGCAGATCGCCCGGACCCAGGACAAGCTCGACGACTTCCAGGTGATCCTCTCCGACCAGTCCCGTGTGGTCACCCCGTTCGGGCGGGCCATAAACCGCGGGATGTCCACGTCGTGGCGGGGCCAGAGCGGGGACGGGGACGGCTTCCGCAGCGGCGTCGAGGCGTGGCTGGACGATCTGGCCGGGCAGGTCAAACTGATCGACAAGTCCGAGACCAAGCTGTCCGGACGCAGCGCGACCATCCCGGTGACCGTCCAGAACAACCTCGTACAGCCGGTCGGCCATCTGGTGCTGCGGCTCACCTCGACCCAGCCGACCCGACTGAAGATCGGCGGCAAGGCGTACTACGAGCAGTCCGTCGACATCGCCGGCGGTCACGCCCAGTCCGTGAAGTTCAGCACCTCGGCCAACGCCAACGGCCGGGCCACGGTGATCGCCCAGCTGTACACCGAGGACGGCCAGGAGTACGGCGCCCCCGTCAGCTTCGATGTGAAGGTCACCGAGGTCACCCCCACGGTGATGCTGGTCATCGGCGGCGGTGTGCTGCTCCTCGTCCTCGCCGGCTTCCGGATGTACACCCAGCGCAAGCGGGCGGCCGCCCGCCAGGCCGGAGAGGGCGGCTCGGGCGCGGCGGGGGAGCACTCCGACGAGCCCGGGAACCCCGACGCCCCCGGGGATCGTCTCCCGGGGGAGCCCGACTCCGCCGCGGGGGCAGACGACCCGGAGCAGCCGAGTGACCCTGCGCCGGACACCGCACCGGAAAGCACCGACCCGTCCGGGACGGGTGAGAGAGTGGACCGTTGAGCGATGTCGTGGCCGGTGGGCCCGGGACGATGAGGTGGGGTAAGGCATGAACGCGCCGTACGACGGTGACCGCGGCCAGGGCGCGGCCGGCTCGGGCTACCCCGAGACGCCGCCCGAGCCCGGCCAGGTGCCGCCGCAGCAAGCGGCGGACATGTACCTCCAGGACGCCTACGACCAGGATCCCTACCGGGCACACGATCTGACCGCCCAGGACCCCGTCGCCGAGGCGCTCTACGACCGTGCCGCGCACCCCCCGCCACCCCCGGGCACCTACGAGCAGCCGCTGTACGGGCAGCCCGCCCAGTCGCCGTACGCGCCCGACCCGCGGGTGTGGGCGCAGACCCCGGCGCCCGAGCCGGACGGCGCGGCGCCCTACATGCCCTACGGCGACGACCCGCGCACTACCCAGTTCGTGGGCGTGGACGACCTGGTCTCGAACTCCGGCGAGGAGTACCACGAGCCGGACGCGTTCGCGCATCTCTTCAAGGACCAGCAGCAGAGCCGCGGGCACGCGCCGGTGGACTCCCCGGGCGTCCCGGGACCGGCCGCCGCGCCGAGCACGGGCGCCGCGCCCGGCGGTCAGTACCCGCCGGCCTACGGCCGGCAGCCGCAGCAGCAGAATCCGTACGCCGGGCAGGGGCACCCGGCCGCGCCCGCCGCGCCCTACGCCTCCGCCCAGAACCCGACGCAGCCCCCGGTGTCCGCACCGGTCGGGGCCCCGGTTCCCGGCGTCCCGTCCGGGTCCGGCCCGGCCGAGACCGTCATGGCGCCCGTGGCCTCGGTGGCGACCGCCCCGCCCGCCAAGAAGGGCGGCAAGGTCGGCGGGCTGATGAAGTCCAGCGCCGTCATGGCGGCCGGCACCCTGGTCTCCCGGCTCACCGGCTTCGTCCGCTCCGCGCTGATCGTCTCCGCGCTCGGCCTCGGCTTCCTCGGCGACTCCTTCCAGGTCGCCTACCAGCTGCCGACCATGATCTACATCCTCACCGTCGGCGGCGGCCTCAACTCGGTGTTCGTGCCGCAGCTGGTCCGCTCGATGAAGGAGGACGAGGACGGCGGCGAGGCCTTCGCCAACCGCCTGCTGACCCTCGTGATGGTGGCGCTGGCGGCGCTGACCGCTCTCGCGATGTTCGCGGCGCCCCTGCTGGTCCGCCTGATCTCCAACCCGGTCGCCAGCAACCCGGCGGCCAACGAGGTCGCGGTCACCTTCACCCGCTACTTCCTGCCCTCGATCTTCTTCATGGGCATCCATGTGGTGATGGGTCAGGTCCTCAACGCGCGCGGCAAGTTCGGCGCGATGATGTGGACCCCGGTCCTGAACAACATCGTCATCATCGTGACGCTGGGCATGTTCATCTGGGTCTACGGCACCGCCGCCCACTCCCACATGACGGTCACGAACATCCCGCCGCAGGGTCAGCGCCTGCTCGGCGTCGGTGTGCTGCTCGGCCTGGTCGTGCAGGCGCTGGCGATGATCCCCTATCTGCGCGAGACCGGGTTCCGGATCCGGCCGCGGTTCGACTGGCGCGGCCACGGCCTGGGCAAGGCGGCGGCGCTCGCCAAGTGGACGTTCCTGTTCGTCCTCGCCAACCAGGCCGGCGCCATGATCGTCACCCAGCTCTCCACGGCGGCCGGCAAGGACTCCAACGTCTCGGGCACCGGTTTCGCCGCCTACGCCAACGCCCAGCTGATCTGGGGCCTGCCGCAGGCCATCATCACGGTCTCCCTGATGGCCGCCCTGCTGCCGCGCATCTCCCGCTCGGCCTCCGAGGGCGACGGCGGCGCCGTACGCGACGACATCTCCCAGGGCCTGCGGACCACGGCGGTCGCCATCGTGCCGGTCGCCTTCGGCTTCGTGGCGCTGGGCATCCCGGTGTGCACCCTGATCTTCGGCAGCTCGGGCACCAGCTCGGCCACCAACATGGGCTACATGCTGATGGCCTTCGGCCTCGGCCTGATCCCGTTCTCGGTGCAGTACGTCGTCCTGCGCGCCTTCTACGCCTATGAGGACACCCGCACCCCCTTCTACAACACGGTCATCGTCGCCGCGGTCAACGCGGGCGCCTCGGCCCTGTGCTACGTCCTGCTGCCGGCCCGCTGGGCGGTCGCCGGTATGGCGGCCGCGTACGGTATCGCCTACGCCATCGGCGTCGTCGTCGCCTGGCGGCGGCTGCGCAAGCGCCTCGGCGGCGACCTGGACGGCGCCCGGGTGCTGCGGACGTACGCCCGGCTGTGCATCGCCTCGGTACCGGCGGCCCTGCTCAGCGGTGCGGCCTGCTACGGCATCGGGCACACTCTCGGCCAGGGCGTCATCGGCTCCTTCGCGGCGCTGGTCGCCGGCGGGGCCGTACTGCTCGGTGTCTTCTTCGTCGCCGCCCGCCGGATGCGGATCGACGAGCTCAACTCGCTCGTGGGGATGGTGCGCGGGCGTCTGGGCCGTTGAGGCGGGGGTAAGCGCACAACCATCGTCCGCCGCCGTGTGTCGTGCATAGCGGCAGACTGTGGGCACAATTGGGTTCGGCGTCGGACAGCGTGCAACGGATGGGGAGGCAGGGACGACGGTGGCGGAACGGAGCACGGCTGCCGTCGACGTGGCAGACAACAGCGGCGAGCAGCCGCTGACCGCGAAGGCGGACCAGTCCACGGCCGACGGGGTGGCCAAGAGCCCGGAGCGGGACACGGACGGCAGTGAGGGGCAGGGGAACGGCGCGGAGGGTTCGCTCAAGCAGGCCTCGCCGCCCGAACTGCACAGCGGTCACAAACTCGCCAGACGCTACCGGCTGGAGGAGTGCGTCACCCGACTGGACGGATTCAGCAGCTGGCGTGCGGTCGACGAGAAACTGCGCCGCGCCGTCGGCGTCCACGTACTGCCGGCGGACCACGCACGGGCCCGTTCGGTCCTCGCCGCGGCCCGGTCCTCCGCGCTGCTCGGCGACCCGCGCTTCGTCCAGGTCCTCGACGCCGTCGAGGAGAACGACCTCGTCTACGTCGTCCACGAATGGCTGCCCGACGCCACCGAGCTGACGACGCTGCTCACGGCCGGTCCGCTGGAGCCGCACGACGCGTACCAGATGGTCAGTCAGGTGGCCTCCGCCATGGCCGCCGCGCACCGCGAGGGCCTCGCCCATCTGCGGCTGAACCCCAACGCGGTGCTGCGCACCTCGACCGGCCAGTGGCGCATCCGCGGCCTCGCGGTGAACGCCGCGCTGCGCGGCATCAGCTCCGAGACCCCGCAGCGCGCCGACACCGAGGCGATCGGCGCCCTGCTGTACGCGGCGCTGACCCAGCGCTGGCCCTACGAGGACGACGCGTACGGCCTGTCGGGCCTCCCCAAGGACGTCGGCCTCGTCGCACCGGACCAGGTGCGGGCCGGCATCCACCGCGGCCTGTCCGAGCTGGCCATGCGGGCGCTCGCCAACGACGGGGCCACCGCGTCCCGGCACGAGGCGCCGTGCACCACGCCGGAGGAGCTGGTGAAGGCGATCGGCGAGATGCCGCGCATCCGCCCGCCGGAGCCCGCGTTCACCACGCCGCCCGAGTACCAGCGCACGACCTACCAGCAGGGCACCTACGGCCGTCCGGCGCCGCACCCCGGCGCCGCCCAGCCGATCGCGGCTCCGCCGCCCCCGTTGCAGAGCCGCACCGGCAAGGCGCTGAAGTGGGCGGTCTCCGCCCTTCTCATCGCCGCTCTCGGCCTGGGCAGCTGGCAGTTGGCGGACGCCCTGATGGACCAGGGCGGCAAGTCCAACGACACCAACAAGAGCCGCACCACGGACGGCGGCGACAAGACCGCCAAGCAGCCGGCGGCACCGATAAAGATCCAGGGCAGCCAGGAGTTCGTCGCCGAGGGCGATCCCCAGAGCGCCGCCAACGTCGCCAAGACGTACGACGGCAATCCGTCGACCTACTGGAAGACCAAGTCCTTCAACGAGGGCCCGCCCATCGCGCCGCTGAAGCCGGGCGTCGGCATCGTCTACGACCTCGGCTCGGCCACCCAGCTCGACAAGGCCACGCTCAGCCTGCGCTACGGCGGCGACCACACCACGGTCGAGCTGTACGCCGCGGACTCGCTGACCCCGCCGTCGCTGGACTCGATGACCCGGATCGGCACGGTCACCACCACCGGCACCACCGCTACCGTGAAGGTCACCAAGCAGCTGAAGACGCGGTACGTCCTCGTCTGGCTGACCGCGCTGCCGAACTCCGGCTATGACTCCACGCTCTACTCCAGAGCGGGATACAAGCAGGCCATCGGCGAAGTGCAGTTCACGGGCTGACGTCTCACCCGGACCGGAGGGGACAGATGGCGGAGGACGCCGGATACGACGGGGTGAGCGACCAGGAGCTGCTCACCCGCCATGTGCAGGGTGACACCGACGCCTTCGGAGAGCTCGTACGGCGGCATCGGGACCGGCTCTGGGCGGTCGCGATGCGCACGCTGGGGGACCGCGAGGAAGCCGCCGACGCGGTACAGGACGCCCTGGTGTCGGCCTACCGGGCCGCGCACACCTTCCGGGGCCAGTCGGCGGTGACGACCTGGCTGCACCGGATCACGGTGAACGCCTGCCTGGACCGCGCCCGCAAGGCGGCCTCCCGCAAGACCGCCCCGGTGGACGACACCGAGCGGCTGGAACAGCTGCTGGAGCCGCACGAGTCCGCGTCCGCGCCGGCCGAGCGCAATGATCTGCACCGCCAGCTCATCGAGGCGATGGGCACCCTGGCGCCGGAGCAGCGGGCCGCGCTGGTCCTCGTGGACATGCAGGGCTACCCGGTCGCCGAGGCGGCCCGGATCCTCGATGTACCGACGGGCACGGTGAAGAGCCGGTGCGCCCGGGGCAGAGCCCGGCTGCTGCCCCTGCTCGCCCATCTGCGCCCCGGCCGCGGCACGGAAGGGAGCCGGGGCACCGAAGAGGACCGGGGCGCGGGTGCGGGCCGTGGGACGGAAGAAATCAGTTCTGGCCGGAACCGGGTGGAAGGGACATCCGTCCCATCGGCAGCGGGGGCTTCCGATGCGAGCCTCCCGTACGCGGGACCGACCGATTCAGCCGTAGCGAAGGGCGGAGGTGGGCGAGCGTGACATCGACGACGGACACGGCCGGGCACCCGGACGTCACCGAGATCTCCGACCTCGCCGAGGGACTTCTCCCGCCCGAGCGCGGTACGGACGTACGACGCCATCTG
The DNA here is from genome assembly GCF_030450125.1 of Streptomyces sp. WP-1. Lineage (NCBI taxonomy): Bacteria > Bacillati > Actinomycetota > Actinomycetes > Kitasatosporales > Streptomycetaceae > Streptomyces > Streptomyces sp. WP-1. The sequence continues at coordinate 4,074,849 of NZ_CP123923.1, read as the reverse complement.
GGCGCCTGCGAGGTGTGCGCGGACGTCTACGCCTCCCTGGAGGAGATCCGGGGGCTGCTGGGATCCGCGCGGGCGCCGGAGCCCATGCCGGTCGACGTGGCCCAGCGCATCGACGCCGCCCTGGCCGCCGAGGCGCTGCTCAACGCTTCCGGGCCGGACTCCACGGACCATGTTTCACGTGAAACATCGACGCCCGGCGAGCACGGAACCGCCGCTCCGGCCGATCGCCCCGCCGGTCCCCCTATCGGCCGTCCCGCCGGCCGTCCCGGCGATCCCTCCGTCGGCCGTCCCGTCGGCCGCTCGCAGGCCGCGACCGGGCCGGGCCGGAAGAAGAGCGGGCCCGGCCGTCGCCGCAGGGCCCTCGTGCTGGGCGGCGTACTGACCGCCGCCGTCCTCGGTGCCGGTGCGCTGGTGCTCCAGTCGCTCGGCGGCAACACCTCCTCCACGACGGCCAAGGCGAAGCCGAGCGCGTCGGCCGTCGCCTTCTCCGGGAGCAGCGTCCAGAACCAGGTACGGGACCTGCTGTCCACGAAGAGCCCGCAGCGGGAGGACGGCCAGCGGTCGCGTTCCGGGGACAGCTCCGGGCAGAACACCCCGCAGACGGGCGAGAGCGCGAACACGCTCCTCCAGCACCAGGTCGCGGTTCCCGACTGCGTCCGACGGGCGGTCCCCCGGGGCGGGCAGGCCCTGGCCGCGAAGGCCGGTACCTACGCCGGGAAGAGCGCCTATCTCGTCATCCTCCCCGACCCCCAGGACCGTGCGCGTGTCACGGCCTATGTGGTCGACGCCGCCTGTGTCGGACAGCAGCCGGTCTCCGCCGGAAAGGTTCTGCTGAAGCAGCCCGTCGCCCGTCCCTGAGGCCGGGTCCCGGTCGGCCTCCCCTGCACGCGTGTGCCCGGACACAACGGGAATGCGCGCCCCGTAGGATCCGTTGGGTGGGGTGGGAGTCCCGAAAGGGACTTTCACCGGTCGACTGACGCAGACCAGAGACGAGGAATCTAGCCGTGAGCGATGTCCGTAATGTGATCATCATCGGCTCCGGGCCCGCAGGCTATACGTCGGCGCTGTACACCGCCCGCGCATCGCTGAAGCCCCTGGTGTTCGAGGGCGCCGTCACCGCCGGTGGCGCGCTGATGAACACCACCGAGGTGGAGAACTTCCCGGGCTTCCGTGACGGCATCATGGGCCCCGACCTCATGGACAACATGCGGGCGCAGGCCGAGCGCTTCGGAGCCGAGCTGATCCCGGACGACATCGTCTCGGTCGACCTCACCGGGGAGATCAAGACCGTCACCGACACCGCGGGCACGGTCCACAAGGCCAAGGCCGTCATCGTCACCACCGGCTCCCAGCACCGCAAGCTCGGCCTCCCGAACGAGGACGCGCTGTCCGGCCGCGGTGTCTCCTGGTGCGCCACCTGTGACGGGTTCTTCTTCAAGGACCAGGACATCGCCGTGATCGGCGGCGGCGACACCGCGATGGAGGAGGCCACCTTCCTCTCGCGCTTCGCCAAGTCCGTGACGATCGTCCACCGCCGGGACACGCTGCGCGCCTCCAAGGCGATGCAGGAGCGTGCCTTCGGCGACCCGAAGATCAAGTTCGTGTGGGACAGCGAGGTCGCCGAGATCCAGGGCGAGCAGAAGCTCTCCGGCCTGAAGCTGCGCAACCTCAAGACCGGCGAGCTGTCCGAGCTGCCGGTGACGGGCCTGTTCATCGCGATCGGCCACGACCCGCGCACCGAGCTGTTCAAGGGTCAGCTGGACCTCGACGAGGAGGGCTACCTCAAGGTCGCCTCCCCCTCGACCCGCACCAATGTGACCGGTGTCTTCGCCGCCGGTGACGTGGTCGACCACACCTACCGTCAGGCGATCACCGCGGCCGGCACCGGCTGCTCCGCCGCCCTGGACGCCGAGCGCTTCCTCGCCGCTCTCGCGGACGAGGACCAGGCCGAGCCCGAGAAGACCGCCGCGCTCTGACGCTCCTTCTCAGCTTTCTCCCCCTCCCGCCCCACGATCAGTTAAGGAGCCCAGCGTGGCCGCCCTGAAGAACGTGACCGACGCCTCCTTCGACGAGGACGTCCTCAAGAACGACAAGCCCGTCCTGGTGGACTTCTGGGCCGCTTGGTGCGGTCCGTGCCGTCAGATCGCCCCCTCCCTGGAGGCGATCGCGGCCGAGCACGGCGACAAGATCGAGATCGTCAAGCTCAACATCGACGAGAACCCGGCCACGGCCGCCAAGTACGGCGTCATGTCCATCCCGACCCTGAACGTCTACCAGGGTGGCGAGGTCGCCAAGACCATCGTCGGCGCCAAGCCCAAGGCCGCGATCGTCCGCGACCTCGAGGACTTCATCGCCGAGTGATGTTTCACGTGAAACATGAAGGGGCCGACCTCCACGGGTCGGCCCCTTCGTCTGTGCCCGCTACAGCGGCCGCAGCGCCGGTTCCTTCTGGACCGCGCCCAGCAGCCGGTCGATCGCCATCTCGACGTCCTCCTTCCAGGAGAGCGTCGATCGCAGCTCCAGCCGCAGCCGGGGATGCACGGGATGCTGCCGTACCGTCTTGAAGCCCACAGCCAGGAGATGGTCCGCCGGCAGCAGACAGGCGGGCTCCTTCCAGCGGGCGTCCCCGAATGCCTCTATGGCCCTGAAGCCCCGGCGCAGCAGATCCTTGGCCACCGTCTGCACCAGCACCCGGCCGAGCCCCTGACCCTGATAGCCGGGCTTGATGAAGGCCGTGATCAGCTGGACGGCGTCCGGTGAGACCGGGCTCGTGGGGAAGGCGGCCGAGCGCGGGACATAGGCGGGAGGGGCGTAGAGCACATGGCCCACCGGTGCGTCATCGACGTAGACCACACGGCCGCAGGAGCCCCAGTCGAGCAGGACGGCGGAGATCCAGGATTCCTTCTCCTCGGCGGCCGTGCCGCCTTTCACCGCCGCCTCACCGCTGACGGGGTCCAGCTCCCAGAAGACACATGAGCGGCAGCGTTGGGGCAGGTCCTGAAGGTTGTCCAGCGTGAGCGGCACCAGCCGACGCCCCATGAAGGCCCTTCCTCGCTTCCCTCACCGGCCGCCGCGGCGCGAGCGGCCGTTCGAGCACTGCGCTCCCTGAGCACTGGCATCGTATCCACCCTGCGATTCGCTCGATACTGCCGCAAAGCAAAGAGCGGGCCGTGTTCCGGTACCCACCGGACACGCCCGCTCCTCGCATGATCCCGGGGGATCGAAGCGTCCAGGGATCAGTCGTCCTGGTCCTCTTCGCCGTCTTCCCGGAGGTCGCTCGGCAGGACCCGGCCCTCGCCCGGGGCGAGAGTGCCCAGGATCCGCTGGAGGTCGTCCATGGAGGCGAACTCCACGGTGATCTTGCCCTTCTTCTGCCCGAGGTCGACCTTCACCCGGGTCTCGAAGCGGTCCGACAGCCGGGTCGCCAGCTCGTTCAGCGCCGGGGAGAGCCGGGAGCCGGCCCGCGGTCCCTTGGGGCGCTGCGGCTTCTGCGGCCGGGAGCCCATGAGGGTCACGATCTCCTCGACGGCCCGCACCGACAGCCCCTCGGCCACGATGCGATGGGCCAGCCGGTCCTGCTCCTCCGAGTCCGCCACGGACAGCAGCGCCCGCGCGTGTCCGGCGGAGAGCACCCCGGCGGCGACCCTCTTCTGCACGGTCGGCGAGAGCTTCAGCAGCCGCAGGGTGTTGGAGACCTGCGGACGGGAGCGCCCGATCCGGTCGGCCAGCTGGTCGTGCGTGCAGTTGAAGTCCTTGAGCAGCTGGTCGTAGGCGGCGGCCTCTTCCAGCGGGTTCAGCTGTGCGCGGTGCAGGTTCTCCAGCAGCGCGTCCAGGAGGAGCTTCTCGTCGTCCGTGGCCCGGACGATCGCCGGGATGGCCTCCAGACCGGCCTCACGGCAGGCGCGCCAACGGCGCTCGCCCATGATCAGCTCATAGCGGCCGGGGCCCAGCTGCCGTACGACGACCGGCTGGAGCAGGCCGACCTCCTGGATGGAGGTGATCAGTTCGTGCAGAGCGTCCTCATCGAAGACCTCGCGCGGCTGGCGCGGGTTCGGCGTGATCGCGTCTAGGGGGATCTCGGCGAAGTGGGCGCCCACCGGAGGCGCAGGCGTCTCCGCGGCCGGGGCCGCCGATCGCTCCTCGGTCTCCTGGGCGGGCGACGGCAGCGTGGCCACCTTCGCCGCGGCCACCCCGCGCTCCGCCGTCAGGACCGGAACGCCCCCGGGAGAGGCGGACGCACCGCCGCCCAGCGCGGCCGGTACCGGGTTCTTCTCGACCGGGGCAGGAGGGATCAACGCGCCCAGTCCTCGGCCCAACCCCCTCCGTCGCTCACTCACTGGATCCCCTCCACCATGCTCGGGTCGCTCTGGGCGCCGATGTGGGCCTGGCTCGCGTCATAGCTGATGCCAACGCCCCTCAGCGCGATTTCTCGGGCCGCCTCAAGATACGAGAGGGCGCCGCTCGATCCAGGATCGTAAGTCAGCACCGTCTGCCCGTAGCTCGGCGCCTCGGAGATACGGACCGAGCGGGGAATGCTCGTCCGCAGCACCTCCTCGCCGAAGTGGCTGCGCACCTCTTCCGCGACCTGGGAGGCGAGACGCGTCCGGCCGTCGTACATGGTGAGCAGGATGGTCGATACATGCAGGGCGGGGTTGAGGTGCCCCCGCACCAGATCGACATTGCGCAGCAGCTGGCCCAGGCCCTCCAGCGCGTAGTACTCGCACTGGATCGGGATCAGGACCTCTTGGCCCGCGACCAGCGCATTGACCGTCAACAGGCCGAGCGAGGGCGGGCAGTCGATGAGGATGTAGTCCAACGGCTGCTCATACGCCTGGATCGCGCGGTCCAGCCGGCTTTCGCGAGCCACCAGGGACACCAGCTCGATCTCCGCACCGGCGAGATCGATGGTGGCCGGGGCGCAGAAGAGTCCTTCGACGTCCGGTACCGGCTGGACGACCTCGGCGAGCGGCATGCTCTCCACCAACACGTCGTAGATCGACGGAACTTCGGCGTGATGGTCGATCCCGAGGGCCGTGGACGCGTTGCCCTGGGGGTCCAGGTCGATCACCAGCACACGGGCACCGTGCAGAGCCAGCGAGGCGGCAAGATTGACGGTCGTCGTCGTCTTGCCCACGCCACCCTTCTGGTTGGCGACCACCATGACGCGGGTCTGCTCCGGTCGCGGCAGACCTTCGCCGGCGCGCCCGAGAGCCTCCACGGCCAGTTGGGCCGCACGACCGATGGGGGTGTCGTCCATCGGGGGCGGTGTTTCACGTGAAACATCCGCCCCCGTCGACTCGGTTCGGGGACCGGGGACCGGATCGGTCATCGGTCCCGCGATGTTGGCGTCGGACCGCAAGGATTCACTCTCCTCGACTTCAGGCTCGCAATGAACAGAGCCTCCCATGCCTTCGGGGTCGTGAACCAGTGAGGCCGGGTCTTCTGTGGAGAAATCCACCTCTGTGGACAACTCCGTGCCCTCTGCGGGGGACGGAGTCGGCCGGACGGAGGGGACCGAGCCTCCTTTGAGGGAACCGAGAGGCTTCCGGTCGCGGGGTTCGGCCGCGCGGCCGCGACTGATGATGCCGTGCAACAGTGAGCGACGTTTCACGTGAAACAACGATGCACAGCACCGGCGACCGGGGCCTTGCGACACTCCGTCGTGCGTGGGCGGGCAGCTGGTGGGAGTACGGCCAGTCGGCTCAGCGGCGCCGGCGGGCGCGTCCCGTGCGCGCGGCCTTCGCCCGCTTGGCGGCGAAGCGCACACCGCCGGGGCTCTCCCCGACCTCGACCCGGACCACCGTCGACAGCGGGTCCACGATGCCCTCGCCCACATGGAGGATCGAGGTCTCCACCGCACCGAGCTTGCTCAGCGCGGTGGCGGATGCCTTCAGCTCCTCCTCGGCGGTGTCGCCCTTGAGGGCCAGCATCTCGCCGTACGGGCGCAGCAGCGGGATCCCCCAGGTGGCCAGGCGGTCCAGCGGGGCCACGGCGCGGGCGGTCACCACATGGACCGGCGTCAGCTTGCCCAGGACCTCCTCGGCACGTCCCCGCACGACGGTGACATGGTCGAGGCCGAGCAGTTCGACGACCTCGGTGAGGAAGTTGGTGCGCCGCAGCAGCGGCTCCAGCAGGGTGATGTTGAGATCCTCGCGGACCAGGGCCAGCGGGATGCCCGGCAGCCCGGCACCGGAGCCCACGTCGCAGACCGTCACGCCCTCGGGGACGGCCTCGGAGAGCACCGCGCAGTTCAGGATGTGCCGCTCCCACAGGCGGGGCACTTCCCGCGGGCCGATCAGGCCACGCTGCACACCCGCCTCCGCGAGCAGCTCCGCGTAGCGCACCGCATCGGCGAAGCGATCACCGAATACTTCGCGCGCCTGCTCGGGCGCGGGGGGAAGCTCCGCTGCCTCCGTCACGGGGACCGTCCTTCCGTACAGCGCCGGCGCTTCGCGCACCGGCCACCAGAACTACCAGGCTGACAAAGTTCGGCCCCGTCTGCTCAACAGACGGGGCCGGTGGAACAAGGGGGCCGATCAGGCGGGCAGCACGACGACGAACCGCTGCGGTTCCTCGCCCTCGGACTCGCTGCGCAGCCCGGCGGCCTTGACCGCGTCGTGCACGACCTTGCGCTCGAAGGGGGTCATCGGCCGCAGCTTCACGGGCTCGCCGGAGCTCTTCACATCGGCGGCAGCCTTGGCGCCCAGCTCGGACAGCTCGGTCCGCTTCTTGGCCCGGTACCCGGCGATGTCCAGCATCAGCCGGCTGCGGTCACCGGTCTCTCGGTGCACGGCCAGACGCGTCAGCTCCTGAAGCGCCTCCAGCACCTCGCCGTCACGGCCGACCAGCTTCTGCAGATCCCGGCCGCCGCTGTCGCTGATGATCGACACGGCGGCCCGATCGGCCTCGACATCCATGTCGATGTCGCCGTCGAGGTCGGCGATGTCCAGCAGACCCTCCAGGTAGTCCGCCGCGATCTCGCCCTCCTGCTCCAGGCGGGAGAGGGTGTCTGCCCCCTCGGCAGCGGCGGAGGTGGTGCCTTCCGTCACGGGCTGGGCTCCTTCTTACTTCTTGGACGGGGACTTGGGACGCTGCGAACCGCCCTTGCGCTGGCCGCTCTGGGCCTTGCTGCGGGCGCCCGTGCCGGGCTTCGAGCCCTGCTGGGCAGCGGCGGGCTTGCTGTCCTGCGGCTGGTCGGTCTTCTCCAACGAGGTGGGCTGCTCGGAGGAGTCGGAGGTCTCAGCGGAGTCGGTCTTCTCCAGGGACGGAGAGTCGCCGGTCTGCTTGGTCCCGCCGGACTGACGCTGGGCCTTGCTCTGGCGCTTGGGCTGCTGGCGCCGCGCTGCTGCGGTACCGGCGGCGGTGGTCACACCGTCCTCGGTCCCCGCCTCGGCCTCGGTCGCCACGCTCTTCACCACGGTGCCGTCCGCCTGGGCGGCGAGGCCGGCCTTGTTCAGGGAGTTGATGAACTTGCGCTCGAACTCGTTGCGCTCGCGGCCCTTGGCGACGATCGCCTTGATGATCGCCTTCTCGCTGCGGCGGCCGACCTTGCCGTGGTGCGTGACGTGCTTGGTCAGGCGCTCCAGGTACGCGGCCTGGGCCTTGGAGCCCGGGGTCGGGTTGTTGCGGATGACGTACATCTGCTGGCCCATGGTCCACACGTTGGTGGTCAGCCAGTAGATGAGGACACCGACGGGGAAGCGGATACCGAAGAAGGCGAACATGATCGGGAAGACGTACATCAGCATCTTCTGCTGCTGCATGAACGGCGTCTTCACCGTGGTGTCGACGTTCTTCGTCATCAGCTGGCGCTGCGTGTAGAACTGCGACGCCGACATCAGGACGATCATGATCGCGGTGACGACGCGGACGTCGGTCAGCGAGGCGCCGAGCTTCTGCACCGTGTCGGCGCCGTCCAGGAACTTCGCGGCCAGCGGGGCCCCGAAGATATGCGCCTGGCGGGCGCTGGCGAGCAGATCGGAGTTGATGTAGCCGATCTTGGTGCCCGAGGCGATGCCGTTGAGCACGTGGTACAGGGCGAAGAAGAACGGGGACTGCGCCAGGATGGGAAGGCACGAGGAGAGCGGGTTGGTACCCGCCTCCTTGTACAGCTTCATCATCTCTTCGGACTGACGCTGCTTGTCGTTCTTGTAGCGCTCCTGGATCTTCTTCATCTCAGGCTGGAGCGTCTGCATCGCGCGCGTCGCCTTGATCTGCTTCACGAAGAGCGGGATCAGGCAGATGCGGATCAGGATCACCAGGGACACGATGGACAGGCCCCAGGCCCACCCGGTGTCAGGCCCGAAGATCGCCCCGTACACCGTGTGGAACTGGACGATGACCCAGGAGACGGGCCAGGTGATGAAACTGAAGAGGCTGGCAATCGTGTCCACTAATCATGCTCCTTGGGCATGGGACGAGGTCTCTGCGGCCGGGCTCGGAGGAAGCTCGGAGACAAAGTCCTCGGGCTTCGCTTCGGTGGCCGGTTCGGCGGCGGAGGGCCCGCCCCGGCGTGCGCGCCAGGCGTCGCGCAGCATTTCGTGCCACCGCGGACGCTTGCGCGGCGGGACATGGTCCACGCCGCCCAGCGACCACGGATTGCACCGGAGGATGCGCCAGGCGGTGAGTGCCGTGCCCTTGATCGCACCATGCCGGTCGATGGCCGTGTAGCCGTAGTGGGAGCACGACGGGTAGTACTTGCAGACCGGCCCGAGCAATGGACTGATCGTCCACTGGTACAGCTTGATCAGAGCCAGCAGCGGGTACTTCATCGCGTGCCCCCTCCCAGCAGCCGCCGTAGGGCGGCATCCAGGTCTTGGGCCAGCTGTGCATGGTCGGCGTCGCCCGCCCCGGGCAGCGCTCGTACCACTACCAGGCTACCGGGGGGAAAAAGTACGACTCGGTCACGCATCAGATGACGCAGTCTGCGCTTCACTTTGTTGCGCACGACCGCGCCACCCACGGCCTTGCTGACGACGAAACCCGCACGCGTCGGAGGAGCGCTCTCCCCAGGCGCGTGCGGGTCCGTGGCACCGCTACGAAGGTGGACGACGAGGGTCGGACGACCAGCCCGGCGACCTCGTCGTACAGCGGTCGCGAAGTCCTCGCGCCGCCTCAGCCGGTTTTCGGTGGGCAGCACGATGTCATGACCTGACCGTGATCAGGCGGACAGACGGGCGCGACCCTTGCTACGGCGGGACGCGAGAATCGCGCGGCCGGCACGGGTGCGCATACGCAGCCGGAAGCCGTGGGTCTTCGCGCGACGACGGTTGTTCGGCTGGAAGGTGCGCTTGCTCACTCGGGGGCTCCAGAAAGAATCGGTAGTGGCGGGGTGCCGTCCTGGCTGTCACCGTGCGCCCACGAGTAGCTCGCGTCACGCCCGATTGCACCGCTTCCCGATCACCTGACGCGATCTGTGCCCATCGGAGGCAGGCGGCAGCAGCCATCGACAACTCGACCTGGGTACGGTACGCGGGACTACGCCATCCGGTCAAACCGAGTGCCGCTGGGAGACACTGTCCACAGGCTGGGGACAACAACTTGAACCCTACCGGCCGCGCTGACTACCGTGGCTGGACTCCGATTCGTTCTTTTGTCCCCCGCCCCGGCGGGTTCGCCCCGCCGACCACCCGAAATTCACCCCGTGAGAGAGCGTGCCCTGTGGCTGACGTACCTGCCGATCTTGCCGCAGTGTGGCCACGCGTACTGGAGCAGCTCCTCGGGGAGGGCCGCGGCCAGGGTGTCGAGGTCAAGGACGAGCACTGGATCCGCCGCTGCCAGCCGCTCGCGCTGGTCGCGGACACCGCTCTGCTCGCCGTGCCGAACGAATTCGCGAAGAACGTACTGGAGGGCCGTCTCGCACCGGTCGTCAGCGAGACGCTGAGCCGCGAGTGCGGCCGACCCATCCGGATCGCGATCACCGTCGACGACTCCGCGGGCGAGCCCCCGGCCCCGAGCGCGCCGCAGCCGGCCCCCTCGCGCTACGAGGAGCCGGAGCTGCCCTCCGGTCCGTCGTACGAGGGCTACGGCCGCCACCGCGCGGACCAGCACCAGGGCGGCGAACCGGCCTCGCGCGGCGACCAGTTGCCCACGGCGCGCCCGGCCTACCCCGGCGAGTACCAGCGTCCGGAGCCCGGCGCCTGGCCGCGCGGCGGACAGGACGACTACGGCTGGCAGCAGCAGCGGCTCGGCTTCCCCGAGCGCGACCCGTACGCCTCGCCGTCCTCCCACGGGCACCCCCAGGACCCCTACGGCCCGCCGGTCCACGACTACCGCCAGCAGGGCATGGACCGGCCGCCGTACGAGCAGCAGCACGGCGAGTACGACGGCCCGCGCGACCGGGACCGCGGAAACCGTGGGGAACGGGGTGAGCGCGGGGAGTACGAGCCCTCGCGCCCCGACTACGACAAGCCGCGCCCGGAGTACGAGCGGTCCGACTACGACCGCCCCGACTACGAGACCTCGCGCACCGAGTACGACCAGCGCGACCCGGTCCGCCGTGAGCTGCCCGAGCAGCCGATGGGCGGCGGGCCCGCGCACCGCGGCGGCACCGGCCGGCCGGACAGCTCCCCGGCGGGGACGTCCGGGGCACCGGCCGCCAAGCCCGGACCTCCGGGCGGTCCCGGTGAGCCGACGGCGCGGCTGAACCCGAAGTACCTCTTCGACACGTTCGTCATCGGCGCGTCCAACCGGTTCGCGCACGCGGCCGCGGTGGCGGTCGCGGAGGCGCCGGCGAAGGCGTACAACCCCCTGTTCATCTACGGGGAGTCGGGGCTCGGCAAGACCCATCTGCTGCACGCCATCGGGCATTACGCGCGCAGCCTCTACCCGGGCACGCGGGTGCGGTACGTCAGCTCGGAGGAGTTCACCAACGAGTTCATCAACTCCATCCGCGACGGCAAGGGCGACAGCTTCCGCAAGCGGTACCGGGAGATGGACATCCTGCTCGTCGACGACATCCAGTTCCTCGCGGACAAGGAGTCGACGCAGGAGGAGTTCTTCCACACCTTCAACACGCTCCACAACGCCAACAAGCAGATCGTGCTCTCCAGCGACCGGCCGCCCAAGCAGCTGGTCACGCTGGAGGACCGGCTGCGCAACCGCTTCGAGTGGGGCCTGATCACCGACGTGCAGCCGCCCGAGCTGGAGACGCGGATCGCGATCCTGCGCAAGAAGGCGGTCCAGGAGCAGCTCAACGCGCCGCCGGAGGTGCTGGAGTTCATCGCGTCCCGGATCTCGCGGAACATCCGTGAGCTGGAGGGCGCGCTGATCCGGGTGACGGCGTTCGCCTCGCTCAACCGGCAGCCGGTGGATCTGGGGCTCACCGAGATCGTGCTGAAGGATCTGATCCCGGGCGGGGAGGACTCCGCGCCGGAGATCACGGCCACGGCGATCATGGCGGCGACCGCGGACTACTTCGGGCTGACCGTCGAGGATCTGTGCGGGACGTCGCGGGGGCGGGCGCTGGTCACCGCCCGGCAGATCGCCATGTACCTGTGCCGGGAGCTGACGGATCTGTCGCTGCCGAAGATCGGCGCGCAGTTCGGCGGGCGCGACCACACCACCGTCATGCACGCCGACCGGAAGATCAGGGCGTTGATGGCCGAGCGCCGGTCGATCTACAACCAGGTGACGGAGCTGACGAACCGGATCAAGAACGGGTAGCTGCCGCCGGGCTCGGCCGGCCTGGCGTCGGGGGCGTCTTCGGGACTGGGGTCCCGGGGGCGCCTTTTCGTATGTACGGGCTTCTGGGGCGGGGCAGAGCGTCCCCAGGGGGGCGTCCCGGGAGACGAGGGCGTCCCGGGAGGCGGGGGCGTCCGGGGCGGACCCGGTGCGGCTCCAGGTCGCCCCAGCACCGGCGAGTGCCGCCTCCATAGGCGGCGCCGAGGTCACCGGAGCGACCTGGAGCCGCACCGTCGGACTGCTCGGTTCCCGTGCTCAGGGGTGCCCGTCACCGCCGCCGGGGCGGTCCACTCGCCACCCCGGTCGTCATCGGCTGTTCGATTTCTCGCCGGGTTACGGCCGCCCTCCACAGATTTGGGGACTTTCTTTCTTCCACACGGTGGGGATGGTGAAGTTGTCCCGAGCTGTGTCCACAGGGAGGGCGGGAAGATCGCGTCGGTGCAGCTCAGGTGGCTGTGGAATCGTGGACGACGATGATCCACAGGCTGTGGACGACGAGATGATCCACAGGCTGTGCAGAAAGTTGTCCACCGGCAACCCACAGGCTGGGGGCGGTTGTCCCCAGTGTGGCGGGGCTTCTCCACATGGCTGTCCACTGTTCGGCAACGCGACGCACCCTCTCACCGCGTCGAGTGAAAGGCGTCACACAAAGGTGCCGGGTTGGGGTGTGGGAAACCTGGGTATTCCTGGGGACACAGCTGGGGAGAACTGCCCTCGTCCTGTGGGCGAGGTGTGCAGAACTTTCTGTTCTCCACAGACACCCCGGGTTGTCCACCGCCTCCATACACAGGCCCGGTGGACAAAAAACAGGCGCTGAGCTGGGCAAACGTGGTTATCCACGGTATCCACAGGCCCTACTACTACTCCCAACTAGAGAGAGTTCGGCAATCGCTTTGAAGCGGGGGCTGTGCACAACTCGCTGTTTCGAGCCCGACTGCCGCTCGGACCGACTTGACCCCGACGGGCACCTACTGTCAGTGCGGTGCGTCAGACTGGTCCCCGGTGTCCTTCCCTTCGCAATGGGCGGTGACACCGAGTCGGAGGACTCAGAAGCAACAGCAGGAGGCGGCTTACGGTGAAGATCCGGGTGGAACGCGACGTACTGGCGGAGGCAGTGGCCTGGGCGGCACGCAGCCTGCCTGCCCGTCCGCCGGCGCCTGTGCTCGCCGGCCTGCTGCTGAAGGCCGAGGACGGCCAGCTGAGCCTGTCGAGCTTCGACTACGAGGTGTCCGCTCGGGTGAGCGTCGACGCCGAGGTCGAGGAGGACGGCACCGTCCTGGTCTCCGGCCGGCTGCTCGCCGACATCTCGCGTGCGCTGCCCAACCGGCCGGTGGAGATTTCCACAGACGGTGTACGGGCGACCGTGGTCTGTGGATCGTCCCGGTTCACGCTGCACACCCTCCCGGTGGAGGAGTACCCGGCGCTGCCGCAGATGCCGAACGCGACCGGCACCGTGCCCGGCGAGGTCTTCGCCGCCGCCGTGTCCCAGGTGGCCATCGCCGCGGGCCGCGACGACACGCTGCCCGTGCTCACCGGTGTGCGCATCGAGATCGAGGGCGACACGGTGACGCTGGCGTCCACCGACCGCTACCGGTTCGCGGTCCGCGAGTTCCTGTGGAAGCCGGAGAACCCGGAGGCGTCCGCGGTCGCCCTGGTGCCCGCCAAGACGCTGCTGGACACCGCGAAGTCGCTCGGTGCGGGCGACAGCGTGACGCTGGCCCTGTCGGGCTCCGGCGCGGGCGAGGGCCTCATCGGTTTCGAGGGCGCGGGCCGGCGTACGACCACCCGGCTGCTCGAGGGCGACCTGCCCAAGTACCGGACGCTGTTCCCGACCGAGTTCAACTCGGTCGCGGTGATCGAGACGGCGCCGTTCGTGGAGGCCGTCAAGCGTGTCGCGCTGGTGGCCGAGCGGAACACCCCGGTGCGGCTCAGCTTCGAGCAGGGCGTGCTGATCCTGGAGGCCGGTTCCAGCGACGACGCACAGGCTGTGGAGCGGGTCGACGCGCAGCTGGAGGGCGACGACATCTCGATCGCCTTCAACCCGACGTTCCTGCTGGACGGCCTGAGCGCCATCGACTCGCCGGTGGCGCAGCTGTCGTTCACCACGTCCACGAAGCCCGCGCTGCTCAGCGGCAAGCCGGCGCTGGACGCGGAGGCCGACGAGGCCTACAAGTACCTGATCATGCCGGTGCGGCTCAGCGGCTGACCGCGGCCGAGCGTCGTCCACAGGTGTGCACGGTGCCGGGCGTCCACGAGGGCGTCCGGCACCGCCGCCAGGTGGCGCCGGATGAGCGCCGGAGCCCACAACTGTGCGTGAGCGGGGCCGTTTAGGCTCGGGGCGGCACTCCCGTGCCCCAGACGCCAGCAGCGACCCTAAGGAACACAACTGATGGAGCTCGGTCTCGTCGGCCTCGGCAAAATGGGCGGCAACATGCGCGAGCGGATCCGCCGCGCGGGCCACACCGTCGTCGGATACGACCGCAACCCCGACGTCGCGGATGTCCACAGCCTGGAAGAGCTTGTGGGCAAGCTCAGCGCCCCGCGCGTGGTGTGGGTGATGGTCCCGGCCGGCGAGCCCACCCAGTCGACCGTCGATCAGCTCGCCGAGCTGCTGGAGCCGGGCGACGTGGTCGTGGACGGCGGCAACTCCCGCTGGACGGACGACGAGAAGCACGCCGGGGAACTGGCCGCCAAGGGCATAGGTTTCGTGGACTGCGGCGTCTCCGGCGGCGTCTGGGGCCTGGAGAACGGGTACGCGCTGATGTACGGCGGCGACGCCGAGCACGTCGCCCGGGTGCAGCCGGTCTTCGACGCGCTCAAGCCGGAGGGCGACTTCGGCTCGGTGCACGCCGGCAAGGTCGGCGCGGGCCATTTCGCGAAGATGGTCCACAACGGCATCGAGTACGCCATGATGCAGGCCTACGCCGAGGGCTGGGAGCTGCTGGAGAAGGTCGACTCCGTCACGGACGTCCGTGAGGTCTTCCGCTCCTGGCAGGAGGGCACCGTCATCCGCTCCTGGCTGCTCGACCTCGCGGTGAACGCCCTGGACGAGGACGAGCACCTGGACGGCCTGCGCGGTTACGCGCAGGACTCCGGTGAGGGACGCTGGACGGTGGAGGCCGCGATCGACAACGCGGTGCCGCTGCCCGCGATCACCGCGTCGCTGTTCGCGCGGTTTGCCTCCCGCCAGGAGGACTCGCCGCAGATGAAGATGATCGCCGCGCTGCGCAACCAGTTCGGCGGCCACGCCGTGGAGAAGAAGCCGTAGAGAAGAAGTAGTCCACAGGGTCGCCCCGCGATCCACAGCCCGTTCGTCGCGCGGAAGCGGAAGGAGGCCGGCGCACCGACCATGCACGTCACGCATCTCTCGCTGGCCGACTTCCGTTCCTACGCGCGGGCCGAGGTCCCGCTCGACCCGGGCGTCACGGCCTTCGTCGGGCCCAACGGCCAGGGCAAGACCAACCTGGTGGAGGCGGTCGGCTACCTGGCGACCCTGGGCAGCCACCGCGTCGCCTCCGACGCGCCGCTGGTGCGCCTGGGCGCCGAGCGGGCCGTGATCAGGGCGCAGGTCCGCCAGGGCGACCGGCAGCAGCTGATCGAGCTGGAGCTGAACCCCGGCCGCGCCAACCGCGCCCGGATCAACCGGTCCTCGCAGGTCAGACCCCGGGACGTGCTGGGCATCGTACGGACCGTGCTGTTCGCGCCCGAGGACCTCGCCCTGGTGAAGGGGGACCCCGGGGAGCGGCGCAGGTTCCTGGACGAGCTGATCACCGCGCGCTCCCCGCGGATGGCCGGGGTGCGCTCCGACTACGAGCGGGTGCTCAAGCAGCGCAACACGCTCCTGAAGTCCGCGGCGCTCGCGCGCCGGCACGGCGGGCGGACCATGGACCTGTCCACCCTCGACGTGTGGGACCAGCACCTGGCGCACGCCGGGGCCGAGCTGCTCGCCCGGCGGCTCGATCTGATCGCCGCGCTGCGGCCGCTGGCCGACAAGGCGTACGAGCAGCTGGCCCCCGGCGGCGGCCCGCTCGCGCTGGAGTACAAGCCGTCCGCGCCCGGCGAGGCCCACACCCGCGAGGACCTGTACCCGCAGCTGCTCGCCGCCCTGGCCGAGGCGCGCAAGCAGGAGATCGAGCGGGGCGTCACCCTCGTCGGTCCCCATCGCGACGATCTGGTGCTGAAACTCGGCCAGTTGCCCGCCAAGGGGTACGCCTCGCACGGCGAGTCCTGGTCGTACGCCCTCGCCCTGCGCCTCGCCTCGTACGAGCTGCTGCGCGCCGAGGGCAACGAGCCCGTCCTCGTCCTGGACGACGTCTTCGCCGAGCTGGACGCGCGCCGCCGCGAGCGGCTGGCCGAGCTGGTCGCGCCCGGCGAGCAGGTGCTGGTCACCGCCGCCGTGGACGACGACGTCCCGCAGGTGCTGGCCGGGGCGCGGTACTCCGTCTCGGGCGGGACGGTGGAACGCGTATGAGCGGCGAGAAGGACGGCCCCCGGAAGAGCGGCGAGCCCTCCGGGGTGGACCTCGCGCGCGTGGCGTTGCGCGCGGCGAAGGAGCAGGCACGCGCGCGCGGTGACGCGGCCCGGCAGAAGAAGCAGGCCCGGCGGGGCGGCGGACTGCGGTCCGGGGCGCGGGCCGACGGCCGCGACCCGATGGCGCTCGGTTCGGCGATCAACCGGCTGATCACCGAGCGCGGCTGGGAGACCCCGGCGGCCGTGGGCGGGGTGATGGGCCGCTGGCCGCAGATCGTCGGCGAGGACCTGGCCAAGCACTGTGTGCCGCAGCGCTACGACGAGGACGAGCGGGTGCTCGTGGTGGCCTGCGACTCCACGGCCTGGGCGACCCAGCTGCGGCTGCTCGCGCCGGCCCTGGTCGCCCGGCTCAACGAGGATCTCGGCCATGGCACGGTCCGTTTGATCAAGGTGCACGGCCCCGGCGGCCCGGCCCGCCGCTACGGCCCGCTGCGGGCCCCGGGAAGCATGGGTCCGGGCGACACCTACGGGTGACGTACCTCACGTCACGGCATCTCGCCACACCCCTCTGGCCTGCGGGTTCGCCCGTCCCGCGCCCGTGTGCGCGCGGGCGCGGGACGCGTACTGACCCTGGAGTAGCCAAGGGTTGACGGCCCGAAGCTCTGAGTGCCGCTGTGAGGCTCTTGGAGCCCCCTTCCGTATATCGGTACCCGGCCGAGACCGGTTCAGGGCGGCACATGGGGACTCAGGTACCCGCAAACCCCCATCGATGTCAGCGCTACCGGTAGACTGGAAGCCAATCCCGCCCCAACGTGGGGACCGCCCGGGAAAAGCTGAGCAACGCTGATCAAGGCTTACCAACGCAACATGCCGCAGCCGCTCCGGCAGCCTTCCCCCACCGGGGGTGCTCCCCAGGAGCCCGGCTCGTGCTGTGCCAGTGCCAGAAAGGGCGCTTCGTGGCCGATTCCGGCAACCCCAACGAGAACATCCCGTCCACCGACGCCGGCGTGCACGCCGAGGTCCCCGCTACGACGGCCTCGTACGACGCCAGCGCCATCACCGTGCTCGAAGGGCTGGACGCGGTCCGCAAGCGGCCCGGCATGTACATCGGCTCCACGGGCGAGCGCGGACTGCACCACCTGGTGTACGAGGTCGTCGACAACTCGGTCGACGAGGCGCTGGCGGGCTACGCGACCCTCATCGACGTGACGATCCTCGCCGACGGCGGCGTCCGCGTCGTCGACAACGGCCGCGGCATCCCGGTCGGCATCGTGCCGTCCGAGGGCAAGCCGGCCCTGGAGGTCGTGCTGACCGTGCTGCACGCGGGCGGCAAGTTCGGCGGCGGCGGCTACGCCGTCTCCGGCGGTCTGCACGGTGTCGGCGTGTCCGTCGTGAACGCCCTGTCCGGCAAGGTCTCCGTCGAGGTCAAGACCGACGGGTACCGGTGGACGCAGGACTACAAGATGGGCGTGCCCACCGCCCCGCTGGCCCAGCACGAGGCCACCGAGGAGACCGGCACGTCGGTCACGTTCTGGGCCGACCCGGAGATCTTCGAGACCACCGAGTACTCCTTCGAGACGCTGTCCCGGCGCTTCCAGGAGATGGCCTTCCTCAACAAGGGCCTGAACATCAGGCTCACCGACGAGCGTGAGTCGGCGAAGGCCACCAGCGGCGCGGACGAGGCGGGCGCCGACGAGAAGGCCGAGGTCAAGTCGGTCACGTACCACTACGAGGGCGGCATCGTCGACTTCGTGAAGTACCTCAACTCCCGCAAGGGAGAGGTGGTGCACCCCACCATCATCGGCCTGGAGGCGGAGGACAAGGACAAGAGCCTGTCCCTCGAGGTCGCGATGCAGTGGAACAGCGGCTACAGCGAGGGCGTGTACTCGTTCGCCAACATCATCCACACGCATGAGGGCGGCACCCACGAGGAGGGCTTCCGCGCCGCGCTGACGTCGCTGATCAACAAGTACGCGCGCGACAAGAAGCTGCTCCGGGAGAAGGACGACAACCTCACCGGTGACGACATCCGCGAGGGCCTGACCGCGATCATCTCGGTCAAGCTGAGCGAGCCGCAGTTCGAGGGCCAGACCAAGACCAAGCTGGGCAACACGGAGGCCAAGACCTTCGTGCAGAAGGCGGTCTACGAACACCTGAACGACTGGCTGGACCGCAACCCGAACGAGGCCGCGGACATCATCCGCAAGGGCATCCAGGCCGCCACCGCGCGGGTCGCCGCCCGCAAGGCCCGTGACCTCACGCGCCGCAAGGGCCTGCTGGAGTCGGCGTCCCTGCCGGGCAAGCTGTCCGACTGCCAGTCGAACGACCCCACCAAGTGCGAGATCTTCATCGTCGAGGGTGACTCCGCCGGCGGCTCGGCCAAGTCCGGCCGCAACCCGCAGTACCAGGCGATCCTCCCGATCCGCGGCAAGATCCTCAATGTCGAGAAGGCCAGGATCGACAAGATCCTGCAGAACCAGGAGATCCAGGCGCTGATCTCCGCCTTCGGCACGGGTGTGCACGAGGACTTCGACATCGAGAAGCTCCGCTATCACAAGATCATCCTGATGGCGGACGCCGACGTCGACGGACAGCACATCAGCACCCTGCTGCTGACCTTCCTGTTCCGCTTCATGCGGCCGCTGGTCGAGGCCGGGCACGTCTACCTCTCGCGGCCGCCGCTCTACAAGCTCAAGTGGGGCCGGGACGACATCGAGTACGCCTACTCGGACCGCGAGCGCGACGCGCTGATCGAGATGGGGCGCCAGCGCGGCAAGCGGGTCCGCGAGGACTCCATCCAGCGCTTCAAGGGCCTCGGCGAGATGAACGCCGAGGAGCTGCGTGTGACCACGATGGACCAGGAGCACCGCGTGCTCGGCCAGGTCACCCTGGACGACGCCGCCCAGGCCGACGACCTGTTCTCGGTGCTGATGGGCGAGGACGTCGAGGCGCGCCGCCAGTTCATCCAGCGCAACGCCAAGGACGTCCGCTTCCTCGACATCTGAGTCGGTCTCAGCTGACCGCACAGGGAAGGATCTTCACCAGCAATGGCCGACGAGAACACTCCAGTCACCCCCGAAGAGGGCGGCGAACTCGCCATGCGTGTCGAGCCCGTCGGGCTCGAGACCGAGATGCAGCGCTCGTACCTCGACTACGCGATGTCCGTCATCGTCTCCCGCGCGCTGCCCGACGTCCGGGACGGCCTCAAGCCCGTCCACCGGCGCGTGCTGTACGCGATGTACGACGGCGGCTACCGCCCCGAGCGCGGCTTCTACAAGTGCGCCCGTGTCGTCGGTGACGTCATGGGCAACTACCACCCGCACGGCGACTCCTCCATCTACGACGCCTTGGTGCGCCTCGCCCAGCCGTGGTCGATGCGGATGCCGCTGGTGGACTCCAACGGCAACTTCGGCTCCCCGGGCAACGACCCGGCCGCGGCGATGCGCTACACCGAGTGCAAGCTGGCGCCGCTGTCGATGGAGATGGTCCGCGACATCGACGAGGAGACCGTCGACTTCACGGACAACTACGACGGCCGCTCCCAGGAGCCGACCGTCCTGCCGTCCCGCTTCCCGAACCTGCTGATCAACGGCTCGGCCGGGATCGCGGTCGGCATGGCGACCAACATCCCGCCGCACAACCTGCGCGAGGTCGCGGCCGGCGCCCAGTGGTACCTGGAGAACCCCGAGGCCTCGCACGAGGAGCTGCTCGACGCGCTCATGGAGCGCATCAAGGGTCCCGACTTCCCGACCGGCGCCCTGGTGGTGGGCCGCAAGGGCATCGAGGAGGCGTACCGCACCGGGCGCGGCTCGATCACGATGCGCGCGGTGGTCGAGGTCGAGGAGATCCAGGGCCGGCAGTGCCTGGTGGTGACCGAGCTGCCGTACCAGGTGAACCCGGACAACCTGGCGCAGAAGATCGCCGACCTGGTGAAGGACGGCAAGATCGGCGGCATCGCGGACGTCCGCGACGAGACGTCCTCGCGCACCGGCCAGCGCCTGGTGATCGTCCTGAAGCGGGACGCGGTCGCCAAGGTCGTGCTGAACAACCTGTACAAGCACACCGACCTCCAGACGAACTTCGGCGCCAACATGCTGGCGCTGGTCGACGGCGTGCCGCGCACGCTGTCCCTGGACGCGTTCATCCGGCACTGGGTGACGCACCAGATCGAGGTCATCGTGCGCCGGACCCGGTTCCGGCTGCGCAAGGCCGAGGAGCGCGCGCACATCCTGCGCGGTCTGCTGAAGGCCCTGGACGCCATCGACGAGGTCATCGCGCTGATCCGGCGCAGCGAGACCGTCGACGTCGCGCGCACCGGCCTGATGGGCCTGCTGGAGATCGACGAGATCCAGGCCAACGCGATCCTGGAGATGCAGCTGCGGCGCCTGGCGGCCCTGGAGCGGCAGAAGATCGTCCAGGAGCACGACGAGCTCCAGGCGAAGATCCACGAGTACAACCAGATCCTGGCCTCCCCGGTGCGCCAGCGCGGCATCGTCAGCGAGGAGCTGGCCGCGATCGTCGAGAAGTTCGGCGACGACCGCAAGACCAAGCTGATCCCGTACGAGGGCGACATGTCCATCGAGGACCTGATCGCCGAGGAGGACATCGTCGTCACCGTCTCGCGCGGCGGTTACGTCAAGCGGACCAAGACGGACGACTACCGGGCGCAGAAGCGCGGCGGCAAGGGCGTGCGCGGGACGAAGCTGAAGGAGGACGACATCGTCGACCACTTCTTCGTCTCCACCACGCACCACTGGCTGCTGTTCTTCACCAACAAGGGCCGGGTGTACCGGGCCAAGGCGTACGAGCTGCCCGAGGCGGGCCGGGAGGCGCGCGGCCAGCACGTGGCGAACCTGCTCGCCTTCCAGCCGGACGAGGCGATCGCCGAGATCCTCGCCATCCGGGACTACGAGGCGGCGCCGTACCTGGTGCTGGCCACCAAGTCCGGCCTGGTCAAGAAGACGCCTCTGAAGGATTACGATTCGCCCCGCTCCGGCGGTGTGATCGCGATCAATCTGCGGGAGCGCGAGGACGGCGGCGACGACGAGCTGATCGGCGCCGAGCTGGTCTCGGCCGACGACGACCTGCTGCTGATCAGCAAGAAGGCGCAGTCGATCCGGTTCACCGCCACGGACGAGTCCCTGCGCCCGATGGGCCGCGCCACCTCCGGCGTCAAGGGGATGAGTTTCCGCGAGGGCGACGAGCTTCTCTCGATGAATGTGGTGCGACCCGGTACGTTCGTGTTCACTGCCACCGACGGCGGGTACGCGAAGCGGACCCTCGTCGACGAGTACCGCGTCCAGGGCCGCGGCGGCCTCGGCATCAAGGCCGCCAAGATCGTGGAGGACCGCGGTTCGCTCGTCGGGGCGCTGGTCGTGGAGGAGACCGACGAGATCCTCGCGATCACTTTGTCCGGTGGTGTGATTCGCACGCGAGTCAACGAGGTCAGGGAGACGGGCCGTGACACCATGGGCGTCCAGCTGATCAACCTGGGCAAGCGCGATGCCGTGGTAGGTATCGCACGTAACGCCGAGGCGGGGCGCGAGGCGGAGGAGGTCGACGGCGAGGACGCCGACGACATCACCGCCGAGGAGACCCAGGCCACCGGCACGGACGAGGGTGAGGCGCCCTCGGCCGAGTAGCACGAGGAGTGAGTCATCGTGAGCGGAGCCACGGGCGCCGGATCGGCCGGTACCTCCACGGGTACGGAGACGGACGGCGGCGGCCGTGGCTCCGCCGCGCATGCGGGGACGGCCACCGACCCGCAGACGACCAACCTGAAGCCGGTGCGGGCGTCCGCGGCGGACGCCTCCGGCACGTCTGCACCCCAGGGGGGAACTGTGACGGACACCCGAGGCCCGGCCGCGGCCGGGGAGGCGCAGTCGGCGTCTCCGCTCCCCGGGGAGCGCCGCCCCGAGCAGCCCGGCGGGCCGTACCACCCGCCGCAGGCCTACCCGGCGCAGCCGGCGGCCGGCGGGGTACGGCGCCCCCGCACCGGGGTGCGTACCGCGCCACGCACCCGTAAGGCGCGGCTGCGGGTGGCCAAGGCCGACCCGTGGTCGGTGATGAAGGTCAGCTTCCTGCTCTCCATCGCGCTCGGCATCTGCACGATCGTCGCCTCGGCGGTGCTGTGGATGGTCATGGACGCGATGGGCGTGTTCTCCACGGTCGGCGGGACGATCTCGGAGGCGACCGGCTCGAACGAGGCGAACGGCTTCGACCTGCAGTCCTTCCTCTCGCTTCCGCACGTCCTGATGTTCACGACGATCATCGCGGCCATCGATGTCGTCCTGGCCACCGCGCTGGCCACGCTCGCGGCCTTCATCTACAACCTCTCCGCGGGCTTCGTCGGCGGCGTCGAGCTGACCCTCGCCGAGGACGAGTGACGCCCCCCGGTAACCGATTTTGGGACTGACGTGGTCGTGCGCTAATCTTCAGGAGTCAGCGCGCGGGACACACACCCGCAAAGCGCGGCGGGGCTATAGCTCAGTTGGTTAGAGCGCATCCCTGATAAGGATGAGGCCACAGGTTCAAATCCTGTTAGCCCCACCAGCACGAAGACCCCCGGTCCATCTGGACCGGGGGTCTTTGACATGTACGGCTGACCTCAACGGCGAAGTACCGATGACGAAGCGCCCGTTCGGCACCATGGCCGCTGCCACCGCGGTGCTTGGAACCGCCCTTCAGCGTGCTGATGTAGGTCACCTCAATTCTGACCGTGGTGACGTGGGTCCGTGACGGGCGGCCGCATGTGAGCTGAAAGGGGCTGAGGGAGGGCGTTGATCTCGGTTCCCTCCGGGTGCGGCAGGTCGGCGGGCACGATCAGGTGGGTGCCGTTCTGTCCGGGGCTTCCGAACTGGCGGATGACGAAGTAGCTCGTCCTGCCGACCAGGTCGGACGGGCCCTCCTCTGCCGGCCGGCCTCGGCACGGGCCCGGCGCCGCCGTCCGCCCCGTACGACCGCCGCGACAGGGGCCGTCCCGGTCTCGATCCCCCGCGCCGCGTCCGCGAGGAGGAGGGTGATCCTGCCCTTGGCCATGCCGTGTTCGTTCCCGTCCGTGTGTGTCCTGCCCGCTCTCCCTGCGGGACCGCGTCGGCCGGCGGCGGGACGAGGCGCGGCTTCGCCATCCCCTTGGCCGTATTGCTCTTGACCGTGCCGAATTGCTCTTGACCGTGCCGACGGAGCAGCCCATCGCCTGTGCGGCCTGGGTGATCCGGTCGCCGCGGTCGGCCTCCTCGCGCCGGGCATAGGCGTCCGGGTCGTCCGCCGCGTCGACTCTGTGCCAGGCAGTGCGGGCCCGCTCCAGCGTGGACTGGGCGGGATCCTCGGCGGAGTGCCGCTCCCCGGTGAGGAGAAAGGCCGTCCGCACGGGCATGAAAAGACCCGATCGCTGGCGACGGGGGATGCACCAGCGATCGGGCTATGGCCAAGGGTAACAAGGTTGTCGGTCGTGTGGAGCCAAGTCGGAGGGAAAAAACGGAAGTTGGCCGATCAGTGGTCGCACGGAGGGTCGTAGGACAGGCGCGGAAGGTACTCCTGCCACTTGGCGGGGGTCAGGACGTGCCGGGTGACCGAGCAGATGTGGTCGATGGCCGTGCCGGCGTCCAGATCCCACAGGCGGACCGTGTCGGGGCCGCTGGAGACGCCGAGGACGCGGCTGCCGGGGCTGAAGGACAGGAAGGTGCCGGTCTTGGCGTTGGGCGTCATGGACTGGCCGATCGGCCGCGCCGCGGTGGGGTCGGTGACGTTCCACAGCCGGACCGTGTTGTCGTCGCCGCCGCTGGCCAGCGTCTTGCCGTCCGCGTCGAAGGTCAGCGAGGTGACCGCCTCGGTGTGGCCGGTGAGCGGGTCGCCCAGCGGTTCGACCGAGGCCGGGTCGGTGACGTCCCACAGCCGGACCGTGTCGTCGTCGCTGCCGCTGGCCAGTGCCTTGCCGTCCGGGGTGAAGGCCAGCGCGTTGACCGGGCCGGCGTGTTGGGTGAGCGGGGCGCCCAGCGGTGTGACGGAGGCCGGGTCGGTGACGTTCCACAGCCGGATGGTGCTGTCCGCGCTGCCGCTGGCCAGGGTGTGTCCGTCGGGGCTGAAGACGAGCGCGTTGATGTAGCCGTGGTGGCCGGCCAGCGGCGCGCCCAGCGGGGCCGGGCGGGCCGGGTCGGACACGTTCCACAGCCGTATCGTCCGGTCGTCGTTGGCCGTGGCCAGGGTCTTCCCGTCGGGGCTGAAGGCGAGGGCGTTGGGGCCCATGAAGCGGGTCCGCAGCGGCAGCGGCGGGCCGGGCTGGAAGGGGTGGGCCGGATCGGAGACGTTCCACAGGTACACCTTCTGCTCGCCCGTGAGGACGGCCAGGGTGCGGCCGTTGGGCGAGAAGACGAGGGTGTCGGCGCCGTCGCCGCTGAAGAACGGCGGGCCCAGCCGCACCGGGCGCCCCGGGTGCGCCACGTTCCACAGCCGCAGCCGCCCGTCGCGCGCGGTCGTGGCCAGCATCCGCCCGTTGGGGCTGAACGCCCCGCTGCGGCCGATCATGTCCGAGGTCGGGATCGACCATAGGCGCACCTTGGCGTCCCCGCTGCCGGTGGCGAGGGTGCGGCCGTCGGGGCTGAAGCCCAGCGCGTACATCTCGCCGCTGCTGCCCGCGAGGGGCTCGCCGATCTGCGAGGGGGAGTTTGGGTCGCTGACGTTCCACAGGCTGGCCGTGCTGTCCGCGCTCGCGGCGGCGAGCCGCCCGCCGTCGGGGCTGAAGGCCACCGACCAGACGGGCCCGGTGTGCCCGGTCAGGGGCGCGCCGAGCGGTTTCGCCGCGGCCGGGTCGGTGACGTTCCACAGCCGTACGGTGTCGTCCGCGCTGCCGCTGGCCAGGGTGTGCCCGTCCGGGCTGAACGCGACCGAGTGCACGATGTCGGTGTGGCCGCGCAGCACGCCCAGCGGGGCCGGCCGGCGCGGGTCGGTCACCTTCCACAGCCGGACCGTGCGGTCGTCGCCGCCCGCCGCGAGGGTGCGCCCGTCGGGGCTGAAGGCGACACTGCGCACGGCCGCGGTGGGCCCGCGCAGCACGGCGAGCGCGGTGGGGTGCGCCGGGTCGGCGACGTCCCACAGCCGTACCGTGCCGTCCTCGCCCGCGGAGGCGAGGGTGTGCCCGTCGGGGCTGAAGGCGACCAGGTAGATGGTGCCCGAGTGGCCGGCCAGGGGGGTGCCGAGCGTGGTGGGGCGGGCCGGGTCGGCGACGTTCCACAGCCGGATCGTGCCGTCGTCGCCCGCGCTGGCCAGCACCCGCCCGTCGGGGCGGAACACCGCGCTGCTCACCCAGCTGGAGTGCCCGGTCAGGGGCCCGCCGAGGGGGCGGGGCCGGGCCGGGTCGGTGACGTTCCACAGCCGTACGGTCCGGTCGTAGCTGGCCGTGGCCAGGGTGTGGCCGTCGGGGCTGAAGGAGGTCAGGTAGACGGCGCCGGTGTGGCCGGACAGCGGGGTGGCCAGCGGCGCGTTCACGATGGAGATCAGCCTGCTGTACGCGCCCTTGTCGCCGGGGCGCAGATGGTGGGCGACCAGGTCCAGCTGGGCGGCGAGCGAGGGGTCGGTGCGCTGCACCCGGTCCGCCTCGGCGAGCACCTGTTCGAAAACGGCGTCGTCGCGCTGCTGCCAGGCGATCACCGCGGAGCCGCCCGCGACCAGCGCGAGCACCACCAGGGCCGCCACCGCCGCCCGGCTCAGCCACACCGTGCGCTTGCGCAGCCGTACCGAGGCGGCCAGGAACTCCACCGCGCTGCGGGTCAGATACGTGTCGCCCGCCGAGCGCGCCCAGGCGCGGGCCTGTTCGAGCCGGGAGCCCCGGTACAGCAGCGAGCTGTCCCGCTCCGAGTCCTCCCAGGACCGGCCGTCCTCCTCCAGGCGCTGGCGCAGCAGATGGTCGTTGCGGTTGTCGTCGATCCAGTGCCGCAGCCGGGGCCAGGCGTGCAGCAGCGCCTCGTGGGTGATCTCCACGGTCTCCGCGTCCAGCGTCACCAGCCGGGCCCGGACCAGCGCCTCCAGGGACTCCTCGGTCTTGCCGGGGTCCGCCGACTCCTGGGCCAGCTGCCGCCGGGTGCCGCGCCGCCGGGTGGCCACGGTGTCCTCGCCGAGCCGCACCAGGCGCAGCAGGAGCAGCCGGGCGGCCGTACGGGCGGCGGGGTCGAGCCCCGACCAGGCGCGTTCGGCGGTCGCGGCGACGGCGCCCTGGATGCCGCCCGCCGCGCGGTAGCCGGCCAGCGTCAGCCTTCCGCCCTTGCGGCGCTGCCAGGTGGCCAGCAGGGCGTGCGAGAGCAGCGGGAGCACGCCCGCGTCGTGCGCCCCGCGCGGGCCGTCGGCGCTCACCTCGCGCACGATCAGCTCGGCGAGACCGGGCTCCAGCTCCAGGCCCACCGCCTTGGCCGGACCGGTCACCGCGTCGCGCAGCTCGCCGCTGGTCAGCGGGGAGAGCACCATGTGCCGGTGCTGGAGCGCGTCGGCCAGTTCCGGGTAGCCGAGGCACTGCTCGTAGAAGTCGGCCCGTATGCCGAGCACCACCAGGACGGGGGCGGGTCCGGACGCGCCGAAGGGCGGGGTGCAGGCGGCGTGCAGCAGCTGGATGAAGGTACGGCGGTCCGCCTCGTCCGGGCAGAGCGTGAACGCCTCCTCGAACTGGTCCACGATGATCACCGGCCGGACCCCCGGCGGTGCCTCGCGGCTCGCCCACGCGGTGGCCGCGGCCCGCGCGCCGCGCACGATCCGGGGCGCCTCGGCCCCCGCGGACACGGTGCCCTCGGCGGTCTCCTGGCGGGCCGTGGCCGCCCGCTCGGCCGCGCGCGCCTCGGCGGCCACGGGGGCGAGATCGGGGATACGGCGGATCAGCTCGGCGAGCGGATCGGCGCCGGGCACCAGCTGGACGACGGGGGTGCGCTGTCCGGGCTCGCCGTCCGGCCGCGGGGTGGGCCCGGCGTCGGCCAGGGCGCCGCCCGCGATCGCCGGGACCAGGCCGGCGTTCAGCAGCGAGGACTTGCCCGCGCCCGAGGCGCCGACGAGCATCACCAGGCCGCCGGTACGGTCCGCCGTGCGCAGCTGGGCGATGATCGCGTCGGTGCTGCGCTCCCGGCCGAAGAACCAGCGCGCGTCCTTCTGCCGGTAGGGCGCGAGCCCCCGGTACGGGCACACGCCGCCGGTGACGGGCGGGGCCTGGGCGGGTGGCCGGCCGTTCTCCTCGGCGGGCGAGGCGGGCGGCGCGGCGCGGTCGCCCACCGGGTCGGCCAGCGCGCGCTCCCACTGGCGCTGCCAGTGGGCGAGGTCGTACAGGCCCGTGGAGACCGGGTGCGGGCGGGCGCGGCGCGCCTCCGGGATCAGGATCTGGAGCACCGCGGCGAGCGCGGTGAACTGGGCCGGCACGTTCTTGGCCCGCCGCCAGTCGCTGATCCGCTGCGCGGACACCCGTACCGGGCGGCCGCGTTCGTCGACCCGCTGCAACCGGCCGACCGCCTCGGCGACGCTTTTCAGGGGAGGGTTTCCGGCCTCCTTGTAGAGCAGCGCGAGGCGCTCGGCGAAAGCTGTGCGTGCCCCTGAGTCGGAACCCAAGGCCCCACCCCTCACTTCCCCCCGCCTGTGGACGTCCGGACCGGAAAACTCACCTTATACGGCTGACCTGCGGATAAGCCTCGCTCCGGAGACCGGGATCTCCTCCCCGGTGGCCACAAATGGCAGGATCGCAACCCCGGTAGCGGAACCGTCACACACCGTCCGGACAGGCCAACGGCCCGGCGCTCGGAGAGACACCTCATGGCGTTGCACATTTTCGGTCGACTTCCATCGAAAGCCGCGAGCGGTCGGCGATCGGGCATCTGATCCGCCCCGGCCGACCTACCCCCACTTCCCGCCCCCACACCCCACGACCTTCCTCGCTCTTCGCCACTCCTCGTCTCTTCAACGCCTTTCATGCTTCGATCCGCGCCATCACGCCGACGAGGCGCGGATCGACGTCCCGCACCGCCCGGCACCGGTCCCCACGAGGGGAGGGACCGGTGCCGGCGGGCAGGGGACATTTCCGTCGCGGTACACCTGGATATCTGATGGGCCGTCAGTTACGGTCGCGGGCACCGGCTCTTCCCGAAGGGGTGTGTGCCATGCCCGAGCCTTCCCCGTGCCCGCCCCCGCCCGGCGCCCCGCGCTGGGTCGCGATGGTCCACGAAGCCGCCCGGGACTCCTGGGCCCCGGCCGCGCAGTCCCCGTACCGCACGCCCGTGCTGTACGCCGTCGGAGAGATGACCCGGACCGCGCGGGCCCGCGGGGACGAGCTGACGCTCGCGCTGTGGGGACCGCGGGGCGGGGGCTGGGGGCTGTACGACGGCCCGGAAGGGAGGGCGGCAGCCGTCGAGCGGTCGGCCGTACGGGATGAACCGGTCGTCCGGGATGAACCGGTCGTCCGGGATGAATTGGTTGTACTGGATGAATCAGCTGCAAGGGACGAACCGGCTGAACCGGCTGAGTCGCGTGAACCGTCTGAAACATCCGAACCGGACAAGCTCGCCGAACGCATGACGAACCGTCGCCACCAGGTGCTCACCGCCGCCCTGAGCCGGGCCGGACTGTACGACCTCGCCCCCGAGGACGGCGCGGCCGTGCGGGCGCTGGCCGGCCGGCTGGACGAGCCCACGGTCCGCCGGGTCGCCCACTGGCTCGCGGCCGCGGCCGGTGCCGGGGCCGCCGGTTGAGTGCCCGCCCGGCCGGGCAGTGACGTCCTGGAACTCGAAGTGCCCAGGGCTGGAGGACGTATGAAGGTCACCGTCGACCGCGCCGCGTGTTACGGATCGGCGGAGTGCGCGTTCCGGGCCCCGGCCGTGTTCGCCTTCGAGGACGGCTACGGCGTGGTGCTCCCCGGCAAGGAGGACGCCGCCGACGAACCGGGGGTCCGGGAGGCGGCGGAACGGTGCCCCTCGCAGGCGATCGTGCTCGGCGACTAGGCGCGCCCATCGGGGGGAGTACGACGGTTACGGCGCCGGATACGTCCAGCCGAGGCCGGCCAGTGCGCGCGCCCTGGCCTCCACGACCGCCGCGCGTGCCGTGCGCTCGGCGGGGTCGGTGTGGGACGACTGGCCGGTGACCTGGCCCTCCCACTTGCGGTAGAGCAGCCCTGGCTCGGCCGAGAACCAGCCGCGGCTCACCGCGTCCAGCGCCAGCAGCAGCCCGGTGTCCTCGGAGGCGGGCAGCGCCATCCAGCCGCCGAGCGCGGCCAGCAGCTCCCGGCGCACGCACAGGGTCGCCGGGTGGACCGGGGGCCGGAAGTCGTTCGCCTTCCAGTGCCGCAGCACGGTGCCGCGTTCCAGCGGGCCCTCGTCCGGGTCGCCGGGGAAACCGGCCGTGGAGCCGTCGGGCAGCAGGTCCAGCACCCGGCAGGTGGTCCAGCCGAGGCCGGGACGCGCCTGGAGCACGGCGAGATCGCGGGCGAGCGCGCCCGGGGTGAGCCGGTCGTCGGCGTCCAGGACCTTCACATACGCGCCCCGCGCGTGCGCCAGCGCGATCGTGCGGGCGACCCCCGGACCACCGGGTCTGCCCTGGTGGAAGACGACGCGCGGGTCCTCGGGGACGTACGGGCGGACCTCGTCCGTCGTGCCGTCCTCCTGGATCACCCACTCCCAGCGCGCGCCGCCGGGCAGTTCCTGCGCGCACAGGGACGCCCAGGCGTCCGGCAGGAACCGGGCCGAGGGGGCGTGGACGGCGGTGACGACGGTGACAACGGTGGCGCGCCGGGTCACGGCAGCACTCACCACCTCTCAAAGACCTCTCCGGGATGTCGCGGCCATCGTCTCAGGCCCCGCCCGGCGCGGCTCCGGCCCCTGTCCGCCCCTTGTTCGTGCCTGTCCACCCCCTCTCCACCCCTGTTCACCCCTGTTCGCCCCCTGTTCGTTCTCCGGGAGAACGCGCGAGACCCCCGGCCGTGTGGCCGGGGGTCCTTCCGTGTCGACCGTGCGTACGCAAGTCGCCGAGTTGTCGAGACGTCGCGGTGCCGAGGAGGAGAGGAGGGCCGGTTCAGCAGTCGAGCGACGCGGAAGGCTCTCTGGCCTCCGTCTCCCCGGTCCGTTCCGTCTCCTGCGTCTCGCGGGCCTTCTGTGTCTCGTGGCCCTCCGGTGTCAGCTCGCTGTCGTCGAGGGACCGGTGCCGGCAGCTGGGGGATTTGCCGTGGGCCTCGGCCCGGATCCGCTGTTTCATCGTGGGGGGCAGGGCCTTGGTGGAGGACCAGTGCCGTGGTGCCGGGATCGCCGGGGCCGTGCGGGGCGCGGTCTCGGTGCGGGGGCTCTCGGTGCGCGGCGCGGCGGCCGCGGGGGCGGTGGCGGCGCTCACGAGTCCGAGCGTCGTGCACAGCGCGAGAAAGGCGGTGACGATGGCAGTCCACAGCTTCATGACCTTGTTCCGGTCCATGGCCCCTCACTTTCGGGTTGGGCGATTTGCGTACTTTCCTCATGATGTGTATGTGGACCGCGAAGTGGTGGACCGACGCCCGTGGCGCGGCGTTGTTCTGATGAACACCACCCGGATGGCCGTAAGAAGGTCGGAAAACCCCTAAATCGCGGTCAGGGTGCGCGAAGGGGGAGCAAAGTGACCGTCCGTGGGGGTGTGATCACCCTCCGATCGGAACGGTGTCCGACCTGCGCTATTGCGCTGGCGGGCACCGGAGTTGGGGCCGGACGCAGGTCACCGATCGATATCGGCCGGTGTGTATAGTCGGGCGCCAGAGGTCCCCTACGTCAAGGAAAGACGAGGTCGCGCGGTGAAGAAGCTGCTCCTGGTCGCACTGGCCGCCATCGGCGGGCTCCTCGTGTACCGCCAGATTCAGGCGGATCGCGCCGAGCAGGACCTGTGGACGGAGGCGACTGACTCCGTGCCCACGGGTTCGTGAGTCCGATTCCCGAATTTCAGCAGACCCCGGTCGCACCAAGCGACCGGGGTCTTTGCTTGGGGTTGCGGGGTCCTGGGGGGTGCGGTACGCGTGGCCGCGCCGGGCGGCCGGGGGCGGGGTCTTTCGGCCGGTCCCGCGCATTGCCCTGATGCCACGGTGGCCGCCGGGGCAGGATGGGCCGCCAGGACGTGACGTCGGAGGGGTGCACGTGGGGCGGCTCAGGCGCGGGGTACGGGGGCACGGACGTACGGCGTGGATACGGCGCGGCGGGCGCCCGGCCGCCGTACTCCTGGCACTGGGGCTGTGCGGAACGGGACTGCTCCCGGCCGCCGCCGCGTCGGCCGCCACCGGCCCCGGGGCCTACGCCTTCGCCCCCGGCGCCCGCACCGTGGAGGGCACGGCCTCCGCCGCCGGCGCGCCGCGCCTGGACCCCGGCCGTGTCTACCGCGGCTCGCTGCCCGCGCACGGCCGCCTCACCTACCGCCTCGACCTCGCCGACGCCACGGCCACGGCGTACGTCCCCGTCACCGCCGTACCGCCCGCGCACACCGAGGTCACCTCCACCGACGGCATCCGGGTCTCCGTCCGGGACGCGCACGGCACGGCCTGCTCCTTCGCCACCGCCCGCTTCGGCGCCGGGCTCAGCCCGCGTCCGGTCACCGCCCTCGGCAAACGCGAGGCGGGCAGGGCGCTGTGCCAGGGCGCGGGGACGTACTCGGTGCTGGTCGAACGCCTCGACACCGGGGGCGCGTCCACGCCCTGGGACCTGGAACTGGCCCCCGTCACGGAACCCCGGCTCGCCTCCCCCGGTCCCAGCGACGCGCCCCGGACCTGGGACTCCGCCTCGCCCGAGCCGATCACCGGCGAGGCCCGCGAGCGCGCCGGCGGGGCGGGCTTCACGGCGGCCCGGGCGGTGGGGCCGGGGGTCTGGCGTACCGCCCTCGTGCCCGGCCGGACCGTGTTCTACAAGGTGCCGCTCGACTGGGGCCGCCGGCTCCAGGCCTCCGCCGAACTGGGCGGCGCGCCGGGGCACGGGTACGTGGGCGGCGCCCTGGACCTCTCCCTGTACGACCCGGTCCGGGGCCTCGCCGACGATGTCTCCCTCGGCTACACCGGCGTCCGCAAGCCCGTCGCCCTCGCACCGCTGCCGCCCGTCGAGTACGCCAACCGCTACGCCGCCCCCGCCGCCGTCGGCGCCCTGCGCTTCGCCGGTGACTACTACCTGGTGCTGCACCTCAGCGAGCGGCTGGGCGACACCTTCGGGCAGGGGCCGTACGAGGTGACGTTGCGGGTCCGCGTGGACGGCCGGGCGCACGCCGGGCCGGGGTACGCCGGGCGCCCGCGGCCGGCCGGCGTCTTCACACCGACGGATCAGGACGAGGCGGCGATGCCGATCGCGGACGGCGGGGGCGCCGGGGGCGGCGGCTCCCTGGAGATGAAGGCCGTCGCGGCCGGCGGGATCGGGCTGGGGACCGCGCTGCTGCTGGTGCTCGGCGGTTGGACGCTGGCGGCCCGGCGGGCTCAGACGCGGGTCAGCGCCCAGAAGCCCACGGCGTAACAGGCCAGCGCCAGCAGCAGGATCGGGACGACGGCCTTGGCCGGGGGACCCGGACGGCGCCGGGCGCGGCGACCGTGGGGGGCCGGGGTACGGGGCGTGAGGGGTGGGGAAGCCGGGGCCGCCTGGGGGGTTTGGGTGGCCGGGGTGGTGTAAGCGGCGGTGATGCTGTCGCCGGGGTGCGCGGGCGCGGGGTGCGTCTGGTGGGTGGGGTGTGCGGGCGGTGGCGGCCAGGAGCCGTACGACGGTGTGGGTGTGGGGGGTGTGGAGGGCGGCGGCGGTACGGCGGGCGGGGGCGGTGTGGGGTCGAGGGCCGGGGGCGGGAGGCGGAAGCTTCCGGTGTCCGACAGCGAGCCGGTGTCCGTGTCCGGCAGCGGGGCGGTGCCCGGCGAGGAGCCGGTGACCGCGTCCGGCGGCGGGGCGGTGCCGGGCCTCCGCGCGTTCTTCAGCGGGCCGTTCGGGCCGAAACCCTGCGGCAGGGGTGGGAGTTGGTCGAAGATCTCGATCGGCTCGTCGTCCAGGGACGGCTCCGGCAGCAGCTCGATGACCCCGGCGAGCGACTTGCGGGCCCCCGTGGCGGAGCGGTACCGGGCCTGTGGATCGGGCTGGAGCAGCGTGGCGACGACCTCCCACAGCGGCCCGGGGATGCCCTTGGGCGCGCCCGGGGTGCCGTGCTCGGTGAAGTACCGCACGAGTTCCCCGGCGTCGGGTCTGGCGCCTTCGAGCAGATAAACGGCGACGAGGCCCACCGCGAACAGGTCGGCGGTGAAGTCCGGGTCGGAGCCCGCCAGTTGTTCCGGGGCGAGATAACCGGGCGTGCCCACCACGAGGTTGGTCTCGGTCAGCCGCGGCTCCCCGAACCGCATGGCGATGCCGAAGTCCCCGAGCCGCAGCCGGGGCCGGCCCGTACCGGTCGCCTCCAGAAGGATGTTGGCGGGCTTGATGTCCCGGTGCACGACGCCCTCCGCGTGCACGGCGGCGAGTCCGGACAGCAGCTGGTCGAGCAGGACGCAGACGAACGCCGGCGGCAGGGGGCCGTAGTCGTTGACGAGGCGGACGAGGGAGCCGCCCGCGACCAGGTCCATGGTGAGCAGCACCTGGTCGTCGTCGGCGGCCCAGCTGGCCGGGGCGAGGACATGGGGATGGTCGATGCGCAGGGCCTGTTCGCGCACGAAGCGCAGGAGGGAGTGGGCGTCGCGCTGCTGGAGCACCTTGGCGGCCACATAGCGCCTGCGCCGGTGGTCCCAGACGCGCCATACGTCGCCCGCGCCGCCGCGCCCGATCGGGTCGGCCAGTTCGTACCGGCCGTTGAACATCTCACCCATGACTGCCGCAGCTCCTCCCCCTCGGGCCCCCGCCCCTCCCGGCCGCCTCCTGCGCCGGGCGGGCGCTCAGTTCTGGTGCGACTGGTAGTGCGCGACCGCGTCGGAGGTGCGGCCGGCACCGTAGACCCGCAGGAACTCCGCGAGTTCGGGCTGGGTCGGGGCGAGCGCGTCCGCCGCCTCGATGATGTCGCTCGCGGCGGCCACCGAGCGCAGCAGCGACTGGATCTCGCGGACGACCCGCTTGACGGTGGGCGCGCCCGAACCGTTCGTCGTGTGCGTGGTGTTGCTCAGCACCGAGCCCCCCTGGGACTTCTTGATCTCGTCCATCCGCGCGGTCGCCTCGGCCGCGCTGACGCTGCCGTCCGCCACCTGTGCCGCCAGCTCCTGGAGCAGCTGCACCCGCTGGACCACCGCGGGGTTGCCGATCTTGGCGCGCTGGCCGCTCATCAGCTGCGAGAGCATCGGGGCGGACAGCCCCAGAACCGCCGCGAGCCGGGCCTGGTTGAGCCCGAGATCGTCGATCAGCTTACGGAAGAGCGCCCCCAGCGGCTCCCCGTACCAGTTCCGCTGAAGCTCTCTCGCTCTTGCGGTGGCTTCCTGCTGTGCGGCGTCCATTGCGTCTCCCCATCGCTTCCCCTGAAAACCGCGGTTCGCTGTAGCGAACCACGGTTGAGCATCTTACGGAGCGTGGTCATCCGCGGGGACCCCCAATCTTTTTGCGGGATACGGGGGGTGACCCGGTACTCTGGTCCCGGCACCGGCTGGGACACCCCCTCCGGAGGCCACTCCCTTCCCGGGGCCTTAGCTCAGTTGGTAGAGCGCCGTCTTTGCATGGCGGATGTCAGGGGTTCGACTCCCCTAGGCTCCACTTCTCAAGGGCCCTCTGACCTGTGGAAACACTGGTCGGAGGGCCCTTTTTCGCGTCGGGCCCGGGGCGTGGCGCGGAGGCCGCTACGCCTGCAACTCGTCGGCCGCCCGCCAGGCCTGGTCGGCGAAGCGTGCGGCCTGGGGGTGGGCGCCGTGGGACGGGTGGGCGAGGTAGGCGGGCACGGCGGGGGCGCCCGTCAGCGGGACGAGGCGGACGGCGGGGTGGGTGTAGCGGCGGGCGGCGGAGACCGGTGCGGTGCCCACGCCGAGGCCGACGGCCACCTGCTCCAGCCACTCGTCGAAATTGCGGCACTCGGCGCCGACCGTCGGCCGGCGTCCGGCGGGCCACATGTCGGGGAAGGTGGTGCCGCTGACGGTGTTGATGATCAGCGGGAAGTCGGTGAGTTCCGCCCAGTCCAGCTCGGTGCGTTCGGCCAGCCGCCAGCTCGCGGGGACGGCGGCGATGCGCTCCTCCTCGTACAGGCGCAGGCCGCGCAGTCCCTTCGGTACCGACGCGCTGCGCAGCAGGCCGAGGTCGGCCTCGCCGGTGTCGAGTCCGGCCTGGGGGGTGTCGCAGCGGATGAATTCGACGCCGACCCCGGTCTCCTCGCCGAACCGGGCTGCGAGCCGGGACAAACCCTCGGGAAGTCCCCAGCTGAACCCTATGCGCAGTTTCTCCCCCTGCTGTAAATCCCGCAGTGTCGAATCGAGCTGGCGCAGCAGGGGGGCGAGGGATTCCTGGAGGGCCTTGCCTTTCTCGGTCAGCTCCGTTCTGCGTGTGCTGCGCTCGAAGAGCTTCACACCCAGGGATTGCTCCAGCGCCCTGATGTTGCGGGTCAGGGTCGGCTGGGTGAGATGCAGACGGCGACCGGCAGCCGTGAATCCCCCTTCCTCCGCCACGGTCAGAAAGCATCGCAGGTGGCGCAGATCGATGTTCATTCCTTGAGTGTATAGGTGGTGCATCAATGTTATTTCTCCACCCGGGGTGCAGTGTCTAGTCTTCTGGGTGTCGCCGAGCGGGCGGGGTGCCGGATAAGTGCGGGCGCCCGGACGCCGGTGTGTAGTCGAACTTTCAACGGGGGTTGATATGCGAGGAGCGTTCGTGCGCGCCGTGGACCGGCCTGGCACAGGAACGTCAAAGAGAAGGTAAAGCGACGCGTGGCCGACCGGACTGTCCGAATGGTGTCCGTGGCCCGAAATACGCTTCTTTGCGGCCCTTGAGGCCCTTTCCAGCAACAGTTCTCGGCCGCGCGGCCCATCGGTGGCGTGGAACGTCCGCATGGGCATTCCGGCGTCAATCGATGCGTCGGCCGGCCGTCATGCGCTGTGCCGGGCCGTGCCAATTTTTCACTGCCGTTCAGGCAGTTATCACCTTCATTGTCTCCGCTGCCGAGTTTTCCGGTGCGCCGATCGAATTTTCCCTGCCCTGTCGCAGGTCTTCGTGATGCGCCGCCCCCCTGGGCTCTACGGGAATTCTCGTTCTGCTGCCGTAGATCACTGAGAAGGATTTTCGCTGTGCCTGTAATCGATACGAGCAATGGTCCGCTCGAACACGTCCTCATCGACGGCGACCCGGACCTCGCGCCCCTGGTCTTCCTGCACGGCGGACTCGGCTGCCTCGCGGCCTGGGGCCGCTTCCCCGCCCTGCTGGCCGAGGCCACCGGGCGCCGCGCCCTGGTCTACTCCCGCCACGGCAGCGGCGGCAGCGGCCCCGACCCGCTGCCCCGCACCCCCCGCTATATGCACGAGCACGCACAGACCGTGCTGCCCGAACTGCTGGACGCGCTGGACCTGCGCCGCCCCGTCCTGGTCGGCCACAGCGACGGCGCCTCCATCTCCCTGCTGCACGCCTCGGCGCACCCCGTCGAAGCGGTCGTCGGGATGGGCCCGCACATGTACTTCGAGGACGCGAACCGCGTCGGCATCGAGAACGCCCGCGCCGCCTACGAGGCCGGTCCGCTCGCCCGCAAGATGGCCATGGTGCACGACGACCCGCAGGGCGTCTTCGACCGCTGGAGCGGCGTCTGGCTGTCGCCCGCCTTCCGCGACTGGTCCATCGAGGACGACCTCGACATCACCGCCCCGGTGCTGATGATCCAGGGCGACGCGGACGAGTACGGCTCCATGGCCCAGGTCGACGCCGTCGAGCGCGCGGTCGGCGGCCCGTTCCGGCGGCTGGTGCCCGAGGGCTGCGACCACTACCCCCACCTGGTGTGCCCGGACCTGGTCGTCGAGACCGTCCGCGGCTTCCTCGCCGAGCACACCGAGGCCGCCCGGCCCGCGGAGGCCGCCCGATGACCACGGGAACACCGGTACGCCTCGACGCCCTGCTGGCCCGCTCCGCGCGCGTCCACCCCGACCGCCCCGCCCTGGAGGGGGCCGGCGAGCAGTGGTCGTACGCCCGGCTCGACCGCGCCGTCGACGCGTTGGCGCACCGGCTGCTCGCCACCGGTGTGGCCCCGGGCGACCGGATCGGTGTCTACGCGCCCAAGACTCCGGCCACGGTCATCGCCCTGTACGCGGTGCTGCGGGCCGGTGCGGTCGCCGCGCCCCTCGACACGGCCGACCCGCCGGAACGTACCGCCCGCATGATCCGCAACGCCGGGCTGTCCCTGCTGCTGACCTGCGACCGCGCCCTGGCCGGGGCCCACCGCGCCGCCGCCCGCGCCCGCGACGGCGTGCCGGCCGGCGAGACCCCCTTCGAGCACGGGCTGCACGGGCTGCGGATCCTCGGCGCGCACGAGCGGCCCGCGCCGCTGCCCCCGCCCACCGACGCCGGCGGCTACATCCTCTTCACCTCGGGCAGCACCGGCTGGCCCAAGGGCGTGCTGCTGTCGCACGAGAACGTCGCGCACTACGCGCTGTGGGCCGCCGGGGAGTTCGGCCTCACCCCCGAGGACCGGATCGGCTCGCAGGCCGCCCTCACCTTCGACCTGACGACCTTCGACCTGTTCAGCGCCGCCGCCGCGGGGGCCTGCACGGTGCTGATGCCGGACGTGCTGCGGGCCTTCCCGCGTGATGTCGTCGGCTGGCTGACCGAGCAGCGCATCACCGCCTTCATGGCGGTGCCGTCCCTGTACCACAACATGCTCCAGCAGGGTGGCATCGCCGACGCCCCGCCGCCCGCCCTGCGGATCGCGGCCTTCGGCGGCGAGGCGTTCGCGCCCGAACTGCTGGAACGGTATCTGCGGGCGCTGGACGGGGTGCCCTTCTACAACCTGTACGGGCCCACCGAGACGAACGCCTGCACCTACCACCGGGTGCCGGCCGACTGGACCGCGGACCGGGAACTGCCCATCGGGCGCGGCATCGGCGGTGTCCACATCGAGGTGCTCGATGCGGCGGGCCGGCCCACCGACGGCGAGGGCGAGATCCACATCGCCGGGCCGGTCGTCTTCCAGGGGTATCTGCGCGGCGGCGCGCCCGACGACCCCACCGTCACCGTCACCTGCCGGGACGGCGTGGCCCGCCGGGCCTACCCCAGCGGCGACATCGGCCGGATCACCGCCGACGGCGTGGTCTTCCTGCGTGGAAGGCGCGACAACCAGGTCAAGCGGCGGGGCCACCGCATCGACCTGATGGACGTCGAGAACGCCGTCCTGGAGCTGCCGCACGTGGCCACCGCCGCGGTCGTCGCCAAGGAAGGCCCCCACGCGGGCCAGATCTGGGCCTACGCGCAGACCGACGCGTCCGAGCGGGAGGTCCTGGCCGCCCTGCGCGACGTACTGCCCAAGCGGATGCTCCCCGACCGCGTCGTCCCGCTCACCGCTCTGCCCACCACCAGCAGCGGCAAGGTCGACCGCCGCGCCCTCGGCGCCGCCGACCACACCGCCGCCCCCGCGCTCCTGGAGGAGATCACCGCATGAACAGCGTCGAAGAACTCTGCACCCTCATCGGCAGCCGCATCACCTGGGGACGCGGCCAGGACGCCCGGTCCCTCGACGCCGACACCCCGCTGCTGGAGATGGGGCTCGTGGACTCGCTGGCGATCATGGAGATCGTCACCGCGCTGCACAAGGAAGCCGGCATCGCGCTGCCCGACACCGAGATCGTCGCTGCCAACTTCCGCAGCCCCAAGGCACTTTGGGCGGCCATCGAGAACCTCTCCGGCGAGGGCCGCAAGTGAGTGCGGCGGCCCTCGCGGCACTGCGCACCGGGGCGCCGGAGACCGAACGGCTCGTCGACAGCTGCCGCGACCTCGCCGTACCGGTCGTCGAGCGGATCGCGGACGAGGACTTCACCGCCCAGTGGGGGGCCATGGCCGACCTCGGTGTGCTCCGGCTCGCCGGGCCGCAAGCCCCGGCGCCGGGCCCGGTCAGCCGCTCGCTCGCCATGATCGAGGGCATCGGTCTCGCCGGTGCCGATCCGGGACTGGTCTACGCGCTGGCCTCGCAGCTCTTCGGGATGCAGTTCCCGCTGCGGGACGCCCTCGGCGCGGACGCCTGGCGCCCGGTCGCCGACGTCCAGGAGGGCGGGAAGCTGCTGTGCCACGCGCTGACC
This sequence comes from Streptomyces sp. WP-1, assembly GCF_030450125.1. Taxonomy (NCBI): domain Bacteria; kingdom Bacillati; phylum Actinomycetota; class Actinomycetes; order Kitasatosporales; family Streptomycetaceae; genus Streptomyces; species Streptomyces sp. WP-1. Next base: position 4,035,560 of record NZ_CP123923.1, on the reverse strand, counting down.
GAACGCGGCGGCGGCAGCGACCCGTTCTCCATGCGCACCCGGGCCCGGCGCGAGGGCGACGGCTTCGTGCTGGACGGCGCCAAGACGTTCATCACCGCCGCGCCCGTGGCCGACTGGGCGATCGTCTTCGCCCGCACCACCGAGGGGCGCTCGCCGTTCGCGCTGTCCGCGTTCCTCTTCCCGCTCGACCTGCCGGGGATCCGCCGGGGCGAGACCTTCGCCAAGACCGCGCTGCCCACCGTGCCGATGGGTGAACTCCTCTTCGAGGACGTCCGGTTGCCGGGCAGCGCGCTGCTCGGCGAGGAGGGCTCCGGCCTCGCGGTGATGGCCTCCACCACCGCCTGGGAACGCTCCGTCATCCTCGGCTACGCCCTCGGCCCGATGCAGCGCCTGCTGGCCCGCACCGCCGACTGGGCCGCCGGCCGCGAGCACTTCGGCCGCCGGATGGGGGCGAGCCACCAGGTCGCCGCCCGGATCAGCGACATGGCCATGGCCCTGCACCGCTCCCGCGTCCAGCTCTACGCGATGGCCGCCCGGCTCGACGCCGGTGTCCCCGCGCGGCAGCTGGCGACCGAGGCGGCCCTCACCAAGATCTCCGTCTCCGAGGACTACGTACGGATGACCGAGCACGCCGCCGCGCTGTCCGGCGTCCGTGCCTTCCTCCCCGGCTTCGACCTCGCCGCCGACCTGGCCGGCCCCATGGCGGCCCTCACCTACGCCGGTCCGAACGACCTGCTGCGGGTGGGCGTCGCACGGCAACTGGGTCTGCCGGTCGAGAACTGACCGGCCGAGACCGTCCGGGCGAGATCCGTCCGGGCGAGATCCGTCCGGGCGAGATCCGATCGGCCGAGATCCGATCGGCCGAGATCCGATCGGCCGAGACCGGCCGTACGAGATCCGACCGGGCCAGATCCGACCGTACGAGATCCGACCAGACCAGGTTCGACCGTACGGGATCCGACCGTCGAGACCGACCGGCAGAGACCCGACAGGCCGACCACCGACCCGAAGGACTTCGATGACGCCCCCAACCCCACTCGACAGCCTGCTCAAACTCGCGGCACGCACCGGTGAGCGGATCGCCCCGCTCGCGGCCGCCACCGACGCCGGACACGACAACGGCCACGAGGCCTACCGCGTCCTGCGCGAGTCCGGACTGCTCGCCCTGCTCGTGCCGCACGAGGCGGGCGGCGCCGGCCTGGGCTTCGGCGACTACTGGCGGGTGCTGGCCGAACTCGGCGCGCACCACGGCGCCGCCGCCCTCGGCCTCAACATGCACCACGTCGTCATCGGCGCGCTCGCCGACGCCGCCGGCACCCGGCTGCCCCCGGCCGCCGAGACGTTCCGCGCCTGGATGCTGGAGGAGGTCGTAGGCGGCCGCAAGCTGTTCGCCTCCGCCACCTCCGAGGCCGGACGCGGCGCCAAACTCCGCGGGATGCGGACCCGCTACCGGCTGTCCGACGACGGCACGCACTACATCCTCAACGGCACCAAGCACTTCGTGTCGCTGGCCGGCGCCGCCGACTACTACGTCGTCGCGGCGGCCGCCGACAACGGCGACGAGGAGACCGGCGAGGCCTCGCACTTCGTCGTCGCCGCCGACGACCCCGGCGTCAGCTTCGGCACCGCGCACCACATGTCGGCGATGTACGGCACCAGCACCGCCCCGATGACGCTGGACGAGGTCCGGGTGCCCCGCTCCCGCCTCTACCTCGGCGTCGAGGGCATGTCCCTGTTCAAGGTCGTCCGCGAACCGCACTGGATGATCGCCGGCTACACGGGCGCCTACCTCGGGATCGCCGAGGCCCTCTTCCGGCACACCGTCGACCATGTCACCGCCTCCCCCGCCCGCGCCGACTCACCCGTCGTCCAGCAGGAGCTGGGCCGGATGTCCGCCCGGCTGCGGGCCGCCCGCGCCCTGGTGCACGAGGCCGGTGACCTCGTCACCGCCGAACGCGGCAGCCTGGAGGCCAATGCCATGGTGCACGCCGCCAAGTACGTGGTCGGCGAGGTCGGGCCGCGGCTCGCCCAGGACGCGCTCAGGCTGTGCGGCTCGGCCGCGGTCAGCCGCAGCCATCCGCTGGAACGGCTGATCCGCGAGGCCCAGTTCGCCCACGTGATGCCGGCCAAGCCACAGGAATGCCTGGAATACCTGGGCAAGGCCGCGGTCGGCGTCAACCTCTACGACGCCCGGGCGTTCGCATGGTGACCCCCGTCCAGGACGACCGCGCCGTCACCGACCGCGCCGTCACCCACGACGCCTTCCGGGCCCTGATGGGCTCCCACCCCAGCGGCGTCGCCGTCATCACCACCGCCGACGCGCAGGGCGTGCCGTACGGCTTCACCTGCACCGCCCTGTGCTCGCTCTCCCTCGCCCCGCCGCAACTGCTGGTCTGCGCGGGCAACAACGGGAGCACCCTGCCGGTCCTCACCGCACGCGGTGCCTTCACCGTCAACTTCCTGCACGGCAGCGGGCGGCGCGCCGCCGAGGCGTTCGCCGGACCGGCCGCCGACCGGTTCCGCACCGTCCCGTGGCGGCCCGCGCCCGCCACGGGCCTGCCGGCGCTGACCGAGGACGCGCACGCCACCGCCGAGTGCCGGGTCGCCCGGCTCGTCCCGGCCGGCGACCACACCGTCGTGATCGGCGAGGTGCTGGACATCCAGACCCACGCCCCGGCCGCCGAAGAGCCGCCGCTGCTGTACGGCAGGCGCCGCTACGCCACCTGGCCGGCCTGACCGGGCCCCGCGCCACCGGCCGCCCCGCACCCACCCCCCCCAATCCGAGGAGTCCGCATGTACCGCACCCTGATGAAGTCGAAGATCCACCGCGCCACCGTCACCCAGGCCGACCTGCACTATGTCGGCTCGGTGACCGTCGACGCCGACCTCATGAAGGCCGCCGACCTGATGGCGGGCGAGAAGGTCGACATCGTCGACATCGACAACGGCGCCCGGCTGTCCACGTACGTCATCGAGGGCCCCGCCGGCTCCGGCGTCATCGGGATCAACGGCGCCGCCGCCCGCCTCATCAGCCCCGGCGACCTCGTCATCCTCATCGCCTACGCCTCCATGACGGACGCCGAGGCCGCCGCCCTCGTCCCGCACGTCGTCTTCGTCGACGAGCACAACGCCATCTCCGCCGTGGGCGGCGACCCGGCCGAGGTGCCCGAGGGCTCGGGCCTCAAGCGCGGCGACCTCGTCGCCGGCTGATGGCCGGCGCGCGCCCCGCGAAGGGGACACCATGACGATCTCCGTGGTGAGCGGCGGCACCCGCGGCATCGGGCGGGCACTGAGCCTGCGGCTCGCGTCCCTCGGCCACCGGGTGATCGCCCTCTACCGTGGCGACGAAGCCGCCGCACAGGACATCGCCAAGGCGGGCGAGGGCCGGATCGAGCCGCTGCGCTGCGATCTCACCCGGCCCGCGGAGATCCGGACCGTCTGCGAGCGGATCACCGGCACGTACGGCCCGCCGTCCGTGCTGGTCAACAACGCCGGGGTGAACCGCGACCGGCCGTTCTCCTCGATGACCGCCGAGGACTGGGACACGGTGCTGGCCACCAACCTCTCCGGTCCCTTCCACCTCACCAGCGCGCTGGCGCCCGCGATGCTCCGGGCGGGCGGCGGCAGCATCGTCAACGTCGCCTCCACCACGGCGATCCGGCCCCGCCGCGACGGCGCCAACTACTGCGCGAGCAAGGCGGGCCTGCTCCAGCTCACCAAGTGCCTGGCCCTCGAACTCGCCCCGCACATCCGGGTGAACGCCCTGCTGCCCGGATTCACCGACACCGAAGAGGTCACCGAGCGCTACCGCCTCGACGACCCGGAGCGGCTGGCCGCCGTCCTGGACACCATCCCCGGTGGCCGGCTCGGCACGGCCGAGGACATGGCCGACGCCCTCGAATTCCTGGTGACCGCGCGCGGCGGCTACGTCACCGGACAGCAACTGATCGTCGACGGCGGCCACTTCATGGGCTGACTCCCCGCCCCGCCCGGCCCGACGGATTCCCCACCTCTTCCCTCACCTCTCAGGAGAAGATGCGCATGCGACTGACCCAGCACCAGGCCGACCAGTACCACGAGCAGGGTTTCCTGCTGCTCGACTCGCTCCTCGCACCGCGGGAGGTGGAGTCGCTGCGCGCCGCCTTCGAGCGCGACGCGCGGACGCCCGGCCCGCAGGTGGTGACCGAGGACGGCGGCACCCAGGTGCGCGCGGTGTACTCCTCGCACCAGCGGCAGCCCGAGTACGCCGGTCTGATCCGCGACCCGCGCCTGCTGGAGCCCGTGCAGCAGCTGCTCACCGAGGACGTCTACGTCTACCAGTTCAAGATCAACGCCAAGCCGGCGTTCGGCGGCGACAAGTGGGCCTGGCACCAGGACTTCCTCGCCTGGCGGCTCGCCGACAACCTGCCCGCGCCGCGCCAGGTCAACATCGGTGTCTTCCTCGACGACGTGAACGAGTTCAACGGCCCGGTCATCTTCCTGCCCGGCTCGCACCGCGACGGGCTCGTCCACGAGGGCCGCTCCGCCGCCGCCCGCTCCGAGCAGCACCTCGACCCCGACGACATCTCGCTGTCACCGCGCCAGCTCGCCGAGCACGTCGACCGGCACGGCATGACCAGCCCCAAGGGCCCGGCCGGCTCCGTGGTGCTGTTCTCCCCGGAGATCGTGCACGGTTCGTCGCCCAACATGTCGCCGTACGCCCGCCGGCTGCTGATCGTCACCTACAACGACGTCGCCAACCCGCCGCGGCCCACGAGCGAGCCCCGCCCGGACTACGTGGTGTGCCGCGACACCGAGCCGCTGCGTCCGCTGGCCGCGCCGTTCTCCCGGACCCTGAGCGCGGTGACGGCATGAGCGGGCGCACCGGACGCGCGGTCGTCCTGGAGGAGTTCGGAGAGCCGCTGCGGCTGCGGGAGTTCCCGCTGCCCGCGGCGCCCGCCGGCGGCATGGTCGTCGCCTGCGGGTACGGCGGTGTCTGCGGCACGGACCTGCATCTGCGCGAGGGCCACCTGGACATCCCCGTCCCGCTCGTCCTCGGCCACGAAGGGCTCGGCGTCGTACAGGAGCTGGGCGAGGGCAGCCACCAGGACGCCACCGGGGCGCCGCTCGCGGCCGGCGACACGGTGATGTGGGCCTCCTCCATCGCCTGCGGTGTCTGCCCGCCCTGCCGACTGCACCGCGAGCCGACCCTGTGCGAGCGGCGCCGCACCTACGGCGTCAACCGGGCCCTCGCCGACGGCCCGGAACTCTCCGGGGCGTGGGCCGACCACATCGTGCTGCGACCCGGCACCACCGTGATCAAGGTGCCGGACGGCACCGACCCGCTCGCCGCCATGTCGCTGGCCTGCGCCGGGCCCACCGTGGCGCACGCGCTGTACGAGAGGCGGCCGGTGCGGCTGGGCGAGACCGTGGTGGTGCAGGGCAGCGGCCCGGTCGGGCTGGCGGCGGCCGCGTTCGCGCAACTGGCCGGTGCCGCCAAGGTCGTGATCGTCGGCGGCCCGGCCGCCCGGCTGGAACGGGCCGCCGCGGCCGGCATCGGTGACGTCCATCTGGACATCGCCGGCGCCGCCGACCCCGCCGAGGTCCTGCGGGCGGCACGGGCCGCGGTCGGCGGGGACGGCGCCGATCTGGTGATCGAGTGCGCGGGCGTCCCGGCCGCCGTCGGACAGGGCCTCACCCTGGCCCGCCGGGGCGGCAGTTACCTGGTCATCGGCCAGTACACCGACGCCGGGGACACCCTGATCAACCCGCACCAGATCGTCCACCGGCAGCTCGACGTCGTCGGCTCCTGGGCGTTCACCGGCGCCCATCTCGTCGAGTACGTCCGCCTGTTGCCCGCCCTCACCGGCCGGTTCGACCTCGCGAGCCTGGTGACGCCGTTCCCGCTGGAGCACCACGCCGACGCACTCGCCGCGGTCGCCGACGGATCGGTGATGAAGGCGGTGCTCACGTCCTGACGAGGACGGTGTTCCCGCCCTGACGAGGTCGGTGTTCCCGCCCTGACGAGGTCGGTGCCCACGTCCCGACCCCTCCCACCCGCCGTTCACCGTCCCCGGCCGCCCCGCGCGGTGCGCCGGGGGCGGTGAGCGGCGCCGGTTCACCCCGTGAGCGTCTCCAGCGCCTCCTTCGTCGCCCGGTCGTCGGGCAGGTAGGCCAGCAGGTGGTGGCCCGGCTCGTCCACCGCGGCGAGCTTCACGTACCGCAGCCGCAGATCCCCGGCCACCGGGTGCCGGAAATGGCGTACGGCGGGATGGAACGCCGAGGTCTCCCGGCGGCCGTACCAGCGGGCCGCGTCCGGGTCGGCCAGCAGTTCCTCGGTGATCTCCGCGTACCGGCCGTCCTCCGGGTGCCGGGCGGCCTTCGCCCGGAACTGGCCGAGCAGGCTCCGCGCCTCCTGCTCCCAGCTGGCCAGCAGCGTCCGGCTCGGCGGCCAGCGGAACACCAGCCACAGCAGATTGCGCTGCTTGGGCGCCAGCCGCGCCAGATCGGTGAGCAGCGCCGTGTACCCCGCGTTCCAGGCGAGCAGGTCCCAGTGCGGGTCGAGCACCGCGGCCGGGTTCGGCGCCAGCGACTCCACCAGCGACAGCAGATTCCGCGACACCCAGCCGGGCGGCCGCTCGGCCGGCCCCGTGTGCTCCACGAACGACAGCACGTGCGCGGTCTCGTCCGCGTTCAGCCGCAGCGCCCGCGCCACGGACCGCAGCACCTGTTCCGAGGTGCGCACCCGGCCCTGCTCCAGCCACGCGTACCAGGACCGGCTGACCCCGGCCAGGGCGGCGACCTCCTCGCGCCGCAGCCCCGGCGTACGGCGCCGCGGCGAGCCGGGCAGCCCCACGTCGGCGGGCTGCAGCCGCTCGCGGCGGGAGCGCAGGAAGGCGCCCAGTTCCCGGCGTGGTCCGTCGGGTCCGCTGCCGTGCACGCCCCCGCACCTCCCCACGCCGCTCCCAGGCTGTGAGTAAGGGTAATCGGCTACGGGGTCGTCCCGGCCGGCCGCGGTGGTGAGCTGGATCTTGTCCGATCACACCGGCAGGCACGACACAAGGAGTCTCATGGAGACCGCCGATTCACCCCGCACCCCCACCCGCCCCGCGCCCCCTGCCGCCGGCGACCCGGCCGCGCGGGCGATACCCGCCGCCTCGTTACGCCTGCTGCGCACGGCCGGTTTCGTCAGCAACTTCGACCGCTTCTGCATCACCCCGATGCTGCTGCTCATCGGCACCCAGCTCGGTGTCCCGCTGACCACGGCGATGCTCGCCGCCAGCGGCTACTTCCTCGCCTACGGCCTGATGCAGCCGGTCTGGGGCCTGGCGAGCGACCGGCTCGGCCGGGTGCGGGTCATGCGGATCTCGCTGGTCGGGGCCGCCGCCGCCGCGCTGCTGTCGGTGCTCGCACCCGACGCGACGGTGCTGATCGTGGCCCGCGTCGCGGCCGGCGCGTGCTTCGCCGCGTCCATCGCCGCGTCCATCACGTACGTCGGGGACACCGTGCCCGCCGCGGTACGCCAGCGCCCGCTGAGCGAGCTGATGACCGCGTTCGCGCTGGGCACCGCCGTGGCCACCGTCGTCGCCGGGGCGCTCGCGCACTACGTCAGCTGGCGGCTGGTCTTCGCCCTCCCCGGCGTGATCGCCGCCTACCTGGTCCTCGCCCTGCGCCGGCTGCCGGAACCGCCGCGAGCGGTGCCCGGTGCGCTGCTCGCCCCGTTCAAGGTGGTGCTGAACTCGCGCTGGCAGTGGTTCGTCATGGCCGTCGCGATGCTCGAAGGGGCCGTCCTGCTGGGCTTCCTGACGTACATCGCGCCCGCGCTGGAGGCCCGGGGCGCCTCGGCGACGCTGGCCGGGGCGGTGTCCGCGCTGTACGGCGTGGGGTCGATGTCGGCGGCGCAGATCGTCAAGCGGCTGGTCGGGCGCTGGACGCCGGTACGGCTGATCGTGGTCGGCGGGGTGCAGATGGCGGTGGCGTTCGGCCTGGCCGCGGCCAGCCTGTCGGTGCCGGCGCTGGTGGGATGCGCTCTGCTGCTCGGCGGCGGCTGGTCCTTCATGCACTCCACGATCCAGTCCTGGGCCACCGCCCTGTCCCCGGCCGCCCGTGCCACCGGCGTCGCGATGTTCGGCGTGGCCCTCTACGTCGGCAGCGCCCTGGCCAGCGCCCTCGCCGCCGGGGCCGCGGAACGCCACGCCTACCAGGGCATGTTCCTGACGGCCGCGATCCTCAGCGTCCCGCTGACCGTGGCCGCCGCCGTGGGCCGCGCAAAGTACCGGAACTGACCGGGACGCGCACGCCGGGTTCCGCCGACCGGGGGGCTTTGCGGGGGCGGCGCGGGGTGTCGGCCGGTGGGCGGTGCCGGACATCCCTTAGCAAGAGGTCGTGAGATTTTCTTCGGATGCGATGAGACCACGACTGCGGGGCCGCGTCGGTGCCGTGCTGACGGCGCTGCTGGCGGCCCTGTTCGCCGCCCTCCGCCCGGCCGGTCTCGCCGCCCTGTCCGTGCGTGCCGTCGCACCGGCCCGGGACACCGGCCGCCGGGGGCGGCGGGAACACTCCCTCGGGACCGGCGGCGGCACCGGCGGCGGCGCATCGACCGGAGCGTTCCCGCCCGGCCGGCGCGTCCTCGCCTCGCCGCCCCGGTCACGGTCGCCGTCGGGCGGGACACCGGTCCCGAGGCGCGCCGGATCACCGCGCGCCCTCGCACGGGAGGAACCGCGCATGAGGAAGTGGCGAGGGGCTTTCGTCGCCGTGGCGTCGACGGCCGCACTGCTGGCCGGGGTCGTGCCCGCGCACGCGACGAACGAGGTCAATGTCTTCGACTGCCAGGCCGACTTCGGCAGCCAGTACTTTCACCTGGGCATCCGCAACCCCAACGGCACCGGCACCACCCGGTGCTTCGCCAACGCGGGCGACCTGGACATCGGGCAGGGCGGGGTCGAGCAGTTCAGCAGCGGGAACAACGCGGGCTGGTTCGACTACGAGCCGGGCGACGGCTATGTCTACCGGCACTCGTTCGGCAAGGGCGAGTCCACGTACCAGGCGTACGGCTACGTGACCCACCTGCACATCAACTGACCCGTCGCGGCGGATGTTTCACGTGAAACGGGCCCCCTCCGGCGGAAGAAGCCCGTTTCCGGGTGAACACCCAGGGCTGCTCAGGACTGCCCAGGACTGCTCCGGACTACTAAGGGCTGCCCAGGACTGCTCCGGACTACTAAGGGCTGCTCAGGGCTGCTCCTCGTCGCCGCTGCCGTCCACCGAGCCGAGACCGCCCGGCTCGGGGACCTCCGTCGCGGCCGGCGGCTCGACCAGCCATTCGGGGTTGGCCTGGCGCTCCCACCACTTCCACGCCGCGAAGGCACCGCCCGCGACCAGCGCCGCCAGTCCCACCATCTTCGCGGCGCGGCCGGCCCGGCACCTGCGCGCGTTGCGCCGGGCGAGCTTCTGGATGTCGCGCGCGGAGACCTGGCCGCGCAGCGCGACCAGCGCGGCGGCGCCCCGGGCCGCGGCCTCGTCCGCCACCGGTCCGGCGGCGGCCACCGCCTGCTCGATCCGGGGGCGGGAGTACTCGGCCGCCTGCCGGGCTGCCTTGCGGGTGCGGCAGGCCGCCTCCTGCGCGGCGAGGTCCACCTTCGGTGGGACATAGGTGCGCCGGGCGTGTTCCAGGCGCGGGGCCAGCTGGGCGTTGTACTGCGCGCGCGCCTGCTCTGCGGCCCCCGACACCACGGGCGCGAGCCGTACGCGTGCCTCCTGCGCGTAGAACGCGGCACGCTCCTTGGCCGTGTCGGCGTAGGGCGCCACCACGTCCGCGGCGTGCAGCACGCTGTCCTTCGCCGAGCCGGTCGCGGCGCGCACGCTGTCAATGCGGGTCACGGGTTTCCTCCTCGTCGGTGGCGTACGCAATTCGACTTTCCACCCTTTTACGGATCATGCCTGCCAACGGTCCTCGCGGCATGCGCGGACGGGCATATGGGTGCCGCGATCTCCTTCGGTCGGCCGACTGGCGCCGCCCGTACCCACCCATGCGAGGATCGGAGGTCACAGGAAGACGACAGAAGACGACGGAAGGCAGATCGTGGCTGAGGAGCTTTACGCCACCCTGAAGACCAACCACGGCGACATCGAGGTCCGGCTGTTCCCGAACCACGCGCCGAAGACGGTCAAGAACTTTGTCGAGCTGGCCAAGGGCGAGCGCGAGTGGACCCACCCGGCGTCCGGCAAGAAGAGCAACGACCCGCTGTACGACGGCACGGTCTTCCACCGTGTCATCAGCGGCTTCATGATCCAGGGCGGCGACCCGCTGGGCTCCGGTATCGGCGGCCCGGGCTACAAGTTCGGGGACGAGTTCCACCCCGACCTGTCCTTCAACAAGCCCTACCTGCTGGCCATGGCCAACGCCGGTCCGGGCACCAACGGCTCGCAGTTCTTCATCACCGTGGCGCCGACCAGCTGGCTGACCGGCAAGCACACCATCTTCGGCGAGGTCACCGACCCGGCCAGCCAGAAGGTCGTGGACGAGATCGCGGCCGTGAAGACCGGTCGCAACGACCGTCCGGCCCAGGACGTCGTGATCGAGTCGGTCGTCGTCGAGACCCGCGAGAGCTGACACCACGCCCCACGGGGAACCAAACGCCCCGCTCGTCCGTAAGGATGGGCGGGGCGGGGTATGTGCCGGGGGAGTGCCAGAGGAGCGAGGGGATCATGGACCACGTCGTAAGCAGCGCGCCGGACGCCCGGAGCGTGCCCGTGTGCTACCGGCACCCGGACCGTGAGACCGGGGTGCGCTGCACCCGCTGTGAGCGTCCCATCTGCCCCGAGTGCATGGTCAGCGCCTCCGTCGGTTTCCAGTGCCCCGAGTGCGTCCACGGGGGCGGTCCCGCCCACCAGCACACGCCGGGCGGTGGCGCCGGACGCACCATGGCCGCGGCCCGCCCGCGCACCGTGGCGGGCGGCACCGTGACGGCCGACCCCCGGCTGCTCACCAAGGTGCTGATCGGGATCAACATCGCCCTGTTCCTGGTGCAGCTGGCTGTCGGCGAGGGCTTCACCCAGCGCTTCGAGGTGATCGGGCAGGCGTACACGCCCCTGATCCCGGGGGTGCAGGGCATCGCCCAGGGCCAGTACTACCGCCTGCTGACCGCGATGTTCCTGCATGCCGGGTTCACGCATCTGCTGTTCAACATGCTCAGCCTGTGGTGGATCGGCGGCCCCCTGGAGGCGGCGCTCGGCCGCGCCCGCTATCTCGCCCTGTACGCCGTCTCGGGCCTCGCGGGCAGCGCCCTCACCTATCTGCTCGCCGCCCCGAACGCGCCCTCGCTCGGCGCCTCCGGAGCGATCTTCGGCCTCTTCGGCGCCACCGGCGTGCTGATGCGGCGGCTCAACTACGACATGCGGCCGCTGTTCGCGCTGCTGGTGATCAACCTGATCATCACCTTCACCCCGGGCTTCAACATCGCCTGGCAGGCACATGTCGGCGGCCTGGTGGCGGGCGTCGTCACCGGTTACGCGATGGTGCACGCCCCGCGCCGCCACCGGGCGCTCGTCCAGTACGGCACCTGTGCGCTGGTGTTCGTGGTGGTGGCCGTTCTCACCCTGGTCAGGACGGCTCAGCTCACCTGATACCGAACCGTTGTCCACAGCGGGTGGCGGATCTTGTGCACACCGTGCGGTATCAACTGCGCGAGTTACCGCTCGGATGTGTTTTCGCAGGTCGACTGGGGTGCGAACTAATGTGTGGCAACCGGTACGGCAGTCGTACCGGCGTCAACGCTCGATGAGTTATCCACAGATCGTAGTCTTTTCCCCAGGGGGTTGTGGAAATCCTCGGGCCTGTGGATAACTCAGCGGAGCCGTGCTACTTCCACTGCGTGGAGACGCCGAACCCGGCGGCGATGAAGCCGAAGCCGACCACGATGTTCCAGTTGTCCAGCGCGTCGATGGGCAGCGAGCCGTCGGTCACATAGAAGACGACGATCCAGGCCAGGCCGATGACGAACATGGCCAGCATGACCGGGGCGACCCAGCCGTGGCTGTTCAGCTTGATCGCCGCGGCCTGCTTCGCCGGCGGCGGCGTGAAGTCGGCCTTCTTGCGGATACGTGACTTCGGCACGAGGGTCTCTCCTGTCGATGCGCTGCGTGGCCGCGCAGGTAACTGGTCGGGCTCGGGCAGCGTACAAGTGGCCAACATGACGACTCTGTGTGCTCCCCCGGGCGTCCGTTAGCGTAGTGCTTCCGTGGCGCCGAAGGAGAGCAAGGGTACGTTGAGCAATTCTGCCGACTCCCCCGGTACGGGAGCAATGGGTTCCGGCCCCCGTCGCGGGCCGCGGGTGCGCCCGGTGCGGATGCTCACCGCGGCCGTCTTCGCGCTCGCCGGCCTGATCTTCTTCACCAGCTTCGACACGGCCAAGGGCACCGACATCCGTCAGGACGGCTCCCTGCTGAAACTGTCCGACCTGATCCAGCAGCGCAGCCGCAAGAACAAGGACCTCGACGAGTCCAACGCCTCCCTGCGCGACGGCGTGGAGTCGCTGGCGAAGAGCGACGGCGGCAGCACCAAGGCCCAGGACCGGCGGCTGACCGGCCTGGAGAAGAGCGCGGGCACCCAGGAACTCACCGGCAGGGCCGTCACCGTCACCCTGAACGACGCCCCGCCCAACGCCACCGCCAAGCTCCCCGGCTACCCCCCGCCGCAGCCCGACTACCTGGTCATCCACCAGCAGGACCTCCAGGCCGTGGTGAACGCCCTGTGGCAGGGCGGCGCCAAGGGCATCAAGGTCATGGACCAGCGGCTGATCTCCACCAGCGCGGTCCGCTGCGTCGGCAACACGCTGATCCTCCAGGGCCGCGTCTACTCACCGCCGTACAAGATCACGGCGATCGGGGACCCGGGGCGGCTCCAGCAGGCGCTCGCGGACAGCAAGGCGATTCAGACCTACATGGTCTACGTCAACGTCTACGGCCTCGGCTGGAAAGTCGCCGACGACGGCACGGTGACTCTTCCGGGTTACTCCGGCACAGTGGACCTGCACTACGCGAAGCCCGTGCAGTAGCCGCCCGCCCAGGAGCCGCCGGTGCGCCTGATCGTGAGGACTCTCAGCGAGCTGTGCGTCACCGTGGGCACCCTGATCGTGCTCTTCGTCGCCTACGTCCTCTTCTGGACCGGCGTACGGGCCGACGGCGCCATGGCCGGCCAGATCGACCAGCTGCACCGGCAGTGGTCCACGGGCAGCGTGCCGGCCGCGACGGCCACCGCCGCTCCGGGCGACCCCGCCGCCGCGCCCCCGCCCCCGGCGCCGTACCGCTACGGCAAGCCCTTCGCGATCATGTACATCCCCCGGCTCGGTTCCACGTGGAACAAGCCCGTCCTCGAAGGCACCGGCCGGGACGTGCTGGCGAAGGGGCTCGCGCACTACAGCGGCACCGCCCGGCTCGGCCAGGTGGGCAATTTCGCGGTGGCCGGGCACCGGCGCACGTACGGCGATCCGCTCGAGGACTTCCCCCGGCTGCGGCCCGGGGACGCGGTGGTGCTCACCGACGGAACCACCTGGTTCACGTATCGGATCGACAAAGGGCCCTACAAAACCGTCCCGACCGACATCGGCGTCATCGACCCTGTGCCACGGAAGTCCGGCTACCCGCGTCCGGGCCGCTATCTGACGCTGACCACGTGCGATCCCGAATGGGGCCACAGTCACCGGCTGATCGTCTGGGCGCATCTGGACTCCACCCGGCCTGTGGAGTCAGGCGAACCGGACGCGCTGCGCCGCTAGTCTGGTGACGTACGGCGTGTGTCTGGTGCCGTAGGGATACGGAAGGGACGGCAAGGACGGCATGTACGGCTGGTTCTGGCGGCATCTGCCGGGAAACGTGTGGGTGAAGTTGCTGGTCTCCGTCGTCCTGGTCCTGGCGGTGGTCTACGTCCTGTTCCAGTACGTCTTCCCGTGGGCCGAGCCGCTGCTGCCCTTCAACGATGTGACGGTGGACAACCAGTGAGTGCGCGCATTCTCGTCGTGGACAACTACGACAGCTTCGTCTTCAACCTCGTCCAGTACCTGTACCAGCTGGGCGCCGAGTGCGAGGTGCTGCGCAACGACGAGGTGTCGACCGCGCACGCGCAGGACGGCTTCGACGGCGTCCTGCTCTCACCCGGGCCCGGCACCCCCGAGCAGGCCGGGGTCTGCGTGGAGATGGTCCGGCACTGCGCGGCCACCGGGGTGCCGGTCTTCGGCGTGTGCCTGGGCATGCAGTCGATGCAGGTGGCGTACGGCGGCGTGGTGGACCGGGCGCCCGAGCTGCTGCACGGCAAGACCTCCCCGGTCGAGCACGAGGGCAAGGGCGTCTTCGCCGGGCTGCCCTCCCCCTTCATCGCGACCCGCTACCACTCCCTGGCCGCCGAGCCCGCGACGGTCCCGGCCGAGCTGGAGGTCACGGCCCGCACCCACGACGGCATCATCATGGGCCTGCGCCACCGTGAACTGCCCGTCGAGGGTGTGCAGTTCCACCCGGAGTCGGTGCTGACCGAGCACGGCCACCGGATGCTGGCCAACTGGCTGGCGGAGTGCGGCGACCAGGGTGCCGTGGCGAGGTCGGCGGGGCTCGCCCCGGTGGTGGGCAGGGCCACGGCGTGACCGCCCTGCGCCCCGAGCGCGAGGACTTGTACGGCGACGGGGAACCGTACGAGTCCCGCGGCGGTGCGCCCGACGAAGCTCCCTTCGACGCGGAGACGATGGCCCTGCGGGTCGCCGAACCGCCGTCCACGGGCCCCACAGGGGCCTCTGGAGCCCCAGCGGCCCCCTCCGGCCCCGCACCCGCCCCCGGTGGCCGCGCGGCCCGCAGAAAGGCGGCCAAGCGGCGCGGCGGGCGCCGGGAGCGGCCGGCCCCGGACGCCGCTTCCGGGAGGTCCGCCGCCGCGCCCGCGCCGACGGCGTCCCCCGCCCGGACCGAGGACGATCCGGACCGCCCGCCGACCCGGGTCGAGGCCCGGCGGCGGGCACGGCTGGCCAAGCCGGGGCCCGGGGTGGTCGCGAGCCGCGCGATCGGTGAGGTGTTCATCACCACCGGCGTGCTGATGCTGCTGTTCGTCACCTACCAGCTGTGGTGGACCAACGTCCGCGCGCACGCGCAGGCCGGCAGCGAGGCCCATCAGCTCCAGGACGACTGGGCGAACGGCAAGCGCAACCCGGGGGTCTTCGCGCCCGGGCAGGGCTTCGCCATCCTGCACATCCCCAAGCTGGACGTGGTGGCGCCGATCGCGGAGGGCGTCAGCACCACCCGGGTCCTCGACAAGGGCATGGTCGGGCACTACGGCGAGGCGCCGCTGAAGACGGCGATGCCGGACGCCAAGACCGGTAATTTCGGGCTCGCGGCGCACCGCAACACCCACGGCGAGCCGTTCCGCTACATCAACAGGCTCACCCCCGGCGACCCCGTGGTGGTCGAGACCCAGGACACGTACTTCGTCTACAAGGTGACGTCGACCCTCCCGGTCACCTCGCCGTCCAACACCAGCGTGCTGGACCCGATCCCGAAGGGCTCGGGCTTCACCAAGCCCGGCCGCTACATCACCCTGACCACCTGTACACCCGAGTTCACCAGCAAGTACCGGCTGATCGTCTGGGGCAAGATGGTCGAGGTACGCCCCCGCAGCAAGGGCAAGCCGGACGCGCTCATCGAGTAAGGGCTAGGAACCACTGTGGCAGCGACCGCCGACGAGACCGAAGAACACACTGCCGCGCCCGACCCGGAGCCCGCCGGGCGGCGACGTCCGGGCAGGATCGCGCAGGCCGTCAGCGTCTTCGGTGAACTGCTCATCACCGTGGGCGTGCTGCTCGGCCTCTTCGTCGTCTACTCGCTGTGGTGGACGAACGTGCTGGCGGACCGCAAGGCCGACAAGGAGGCCGACAAGGTGCGCGAGCACTGGGCGCAGAGCACGGACGCGCCCGGCGCGCTGGACACCAAGGACGGCGTCGGCTTCCTGCACGTGCCCGCGATGGAGAACGGCTCGGTCCTGGTCGAGAAGGGCACCAGCACCGACGTCCTCAACAACGGTGTGGCCGGCTACTACACCGACCCGGTCAAGGCGATGCTCCCGACGACCGGCAAGAAGGGGAACTTCACCCTGGCCGCCCACCGCGACGGCCACGGCGCGAAGTTCCACAACATCGACAAGCTGAAGAAGGGCGACCCGATCGTCTTCGAGACCCGGGACGACTGGTACGTCTACAAGGTCTCCTCGATCCTCCCGGAGACCTCGAAGTACGACGTCGGCGTCGTCGACGCGGTCCCCAAGGAGTCCGGCTGGAAGAAGCCCGGCCACTACATCACGCTGACCACCTGCACCCCCGTCTACACCTCCCGCTACCGCTACATCGTGTGGGGCGAACTGGTCCGGGTCCAGAAGGTCGACAGCAGGCGGACGCCCCCGGCGGAGCTGCGCTGAGTGCTCCGCCGGGAACGCGCGTGGGCCCCTGCCGGAGTCTTCCGGCAGGGGCCCACGCGCTCGTACGACCGTGTCAGCCGTCCATGCCTCCGAAGAGGTTGCCGCCGCCGTCGTCACCGTTGTTGCCCTGGTTGCCCCCGCCGATGGTGGTCACATCGATGGACTGACCCTGGTCGACCTGGGTGCCGGGCGCCGGGTTCGAGTTGATGACCAGCGCGTTGTCGTCGTTCGCGCCCGTGACGTTGCCGAGCGACAGGCCCGCCTGGGCGAGCATCTGCTTCACCTGGCCGAGCTTCTTGCCCTGGATGCCCGGGACCTGGACCTGACCGCTCTGCGCCTTGCCGACGTTGACCGCGATCGGCGTGTTCTTGGCGACCTGCTGGCCGGCCGGCGGGTTGATCGACAGGACCTTGCCGTCGTCGTCCGCGTTGTCGGTCGGCTGGTCGTTGCAGGTCGGCACCAGGCCCATGCCCTGGAGCTCGGCCTTGGCGTCGTCACAGGACTTGCCGACGACATCGCCCGGGATGGTCACCTTCTCCTCCGCCTTGGCGACGGTGAGGGTGATCGTGGTGCCCTTCTGCTTCGCCGTTCCGCCCTGCGGGTCCTGGTCGGTGACCACACCCGGCGGCTGGGTCGACACCACGTCCTTGCGGTCGACGTCGAAGCCCTTGTCCTTGAGCTGGGCCTCGGCCTTGTCGAACTGGATGCCGCGGACGTCCGGCACGTCCACCTTGGGGGCGCCCGTGGAGATCACCAGGCCGACGGTGGTGTTCTTGTCGACCTTCGCGCCCTTCGCCGGATCCTGCGAGCACACCATGCCCTTGGGCTGGTCCTCGCAGGCCTTGCGGCCGGAGACGGTGACCTTCAGATCGACGTTCGCGGCGGTGTCGCGGGCGTCCTTCTCGGACAGGCCGACGAAGTTGGGCACCAAGGGCTTGTCGTCCACGCCGTGCCCGCTGAACGCGTACTTGCCGATCAGGATGGCGCCGATCAGCACCAGGACACCGGCGACGATCAGCAGGATCGTGGAGGTGTTCGACTTCTTCGGCTGCTGGCGGCGCCGGTCGGGGCGGTCGTCGTAGCCGAAGCCGTCGTCGCCGTTCATCGGCGGGAGCATGGCCGTGGCGGCCGCGGGCGACTCCGGGCGCAGCGCGGTGGTCGCCTGCTCGTCGCCGTAGCCGGCGTAACCGACCGCGCCCAGCGCGGCGGTGGCGCCGACCGGCTGGCCGTCCAGGCACGCCTCGATGTCGGCCCGCATCTCGTCGGCCGACTGATAGCGGTAGTTCGGGTCCTTGACCAGCGCCTTGAGGACGATCGCGTCCATCTCGGGGGTGATCTCGGGGTCGAAGACGGAGGGCGCCTGGGGCTCCTCGCGGACGTGCTGGTAGGCCACGGCCACCGGGGAGTCGCCGACGAAGGGCGGCCGGACCGTCAGCAGCTCGTAGAGGAGGCAGCCCGTGGAGTACAGGTCGGAGCGGGCGTCGACCTGCTCGCCCTTGGCCTGCTCGGGGGAGAGGTACTGGGCCGTGCCGATGACCGCCGCGGTCTGCGTCATCGTCATGCCGGAGTCGCCCATCGCACGGGCGATGCCGAAGTCCATGACCTTGACCTGACCGCCCCGGGTCAGCATGACGTTGGCCGGCTTGATGTCGCGGTGGACGATGCCGTTGCGGTGGGCGTACTCCAGGCCCTGGAGGATGCCGATGGTCATCTCCATGGCGCGCTCCGGCAGCAGCTTGCGGCCGGAGTGCAGCAGCTCACGCAGGGTGGAACCGTCGACGTACTCCATCACGATGTACGGGATGGAGACCCCGTCGATGTAGTCCTCACCCGTGTCGTAGACCGCGACGATCGCGGGATGGTTGAGCGAGGCGGCCGACTGGGCCTCCCGGCGGAACCGGGCCTGGAAGGACGGGTCGCGCGCGAGGTCGACGCGCAGCGTCTTCACCGCCACCGTGCGGCCGAGCCGGGTGTCATGCGCGAGGTGGACCTCCGCCATGCCACCACGGCCGAGCACGTGGCCCAGCTCGTACCGGCCGCCGAGGCGACGCGGCTCTTCCATAGCTACCTACCAGCCCTCTCCGTCGGTCCCGGCCGTCACATCGCTGCGCGCCGGGGCTGCCGTCCGGGCCTACGGTACCCGGCTCCCTTTGTATGACCTGGACAAGCCCGGATCCCGATATCGGACCGGTATCGCAACGTGCGTCCTTATGAAGCTGATGTGATGGTCGTCACTTCCGGTTGTCACTTCCGGTCGTCACTTCTTGGAGTTGATGACCGCCTCCATCACCTTCTTCGCGATCGGCGCGGCCAGGCCGCCGCCGGAGATGTCGTCGCGGTTGGCGTGCTCGTCCTCGACGACCACGGCCACGGCCACCGGGGAGCTGCCGTCGGGGAGCCTGGCGTAGGAGATGAACCAGGCGTACGGGTTGGCGCTGTTGGCCACACCGTGCTGGGCGGTACCGGTCTTGCCGCCGACCTTGATGCCGGGGATCCGGGCGTTGGTACCGGTGCCCTTGTCGACCACGGTCTCCATCATCGACTGCAGGAGCTGCGCGTTCTGCGCGGACAGCGGCCGGCTCATCTCCTGCGGCTTGGTCTTCTCCACCGGGTCGAGGTTGGAGGCCTCCAGCTCGTCCACCATGTACGGCTTCATCAGCCTGCCGTCGTCGGCGACCGCCGAGGCGACCATGGCCATCTGGAGCGGGGTCGCGGCGGTGTTGTACTGGCCGATGGAGGACAGCGCGGTCTGCGAGGCGTTCATCTTGTCCGAGAACACCGAGGCGTTGGAGCGGACCGGGGTGAACTGCTGCGCGTCGAAGCCGAACTTCTTCGCCTCCGCCAGCATCTTGGCGTTGCCGAGGTCGGCGCCGATCTTGCCGAAGACGGTGTTGCAGGAGTACTGGAGCGCGACCCGCATCGGCGCGTCCTTGCAGGGCAGGTTGCCCTCGTTGTTCAGCGGGGTCGTGGTGCCCGGCATGATGTACGGCAGCGGCGAGTTGGTCTTCTGGTCGGGCGAGGTGTACAGGCCGTTCTCCAGCGCCGCCGCCGCGGTGACCACCTTGAAGGTGGAGCCCGGCGGGTAGGTCTCGCGCAGCGCCCGGTTGAGCATCGGGTCGGCCGGGTCGTTCTCCTTCAGGAGCTTGTTCCTGGCCTTGGCGTCGGCGTCGGTGTTCCCCGCGAAGGACGAGGGGTCGTACGACGGGTACGAGGCCAGCGCCAGGATCTTGCCGGTGGCCGGGTCGAGCGCGGCGACCGCGCCCTTGCCGCCGACCGCCTTCAGACCGTTGTACGCGGCCTTCTGCGCGGCGCCGTTGAGCGTGGTGACGACATTGCCGCCCTGCTTCGGCTTGCCCGTGATCATGTCCAGGGTGTTGCGGAAGAAGAGCCGGTCGTCGTTGCCGGTGAGGATGCCGTCGTCCAGGTTCTCCAGCTGGGTGCCGCCGAAGGCCTGGGAGGAGAAGCCGGTCACCGGGGCCCACATGGGCCCGTTCTTGTAGGTGCGCTTGTACTTGAAGTCGCCGTGCTTGACCTCGGTCGAGCCGGTCACCGGGTTGCCGTCCACGATGATGTCGCCGCGCGGCGCGGAGTAGCGCTCGATGGCGACCCGCCGGTTGAGCGGGTCGGTGCGCAGGCTGTCGGCCTTGACGTACTGGAGGTAGTTGTCGCGGACGAGCAGGGCCAGCACGAGCAGGCCGCAGAAGATCGCGATCCGGCGCAGGGGCTTGTTCATGACGGGCGGACCACCTGGGTCATCTCGGCGTCGGGGTTGGCTGCGGGGGCGGGTGCCGGGCGGCGTGCGGTGTCGCTGATGCGGATCAGGACGCCGATGAGCGCCCAGTTGGCGATCACGGACGAACCGCCGTACGCGAGGAACGGCATGGTCATACCGGTCAGCGGGATGAGGCCCATCACACCGCCGGCCACGACGAAGACCTGGAGCGCGAAGGCGCCCGAGAGGCCGATGGCGAGCAGCTTGCCGAACGGGTCGCGGGCGGCGAGGGCGGTGCGCACGCCGCGCTCCGCGATCAGGCCGTAGATCAGCAGGATCGCCATGAGGCCGGCCAGGCCCAGCTCCTCGCCGAAGGTGGCGAGGATGAAGTCGGAGTTGGCGGCGAACTTGATCAGCTCGGAGTGGCCCTGGCCCCAGCCGGTGCCGAGGGTGCCGCCGGAGCCGAACGCCCACAGCGCCTGCATGGCCTGCTCGGAGTGGCCGCCGACGCCCTGCTGGGAGAGCTTGTACTCCTTCAGCGGGTCGAGCCATGCCTGCACACGCATCTTGACGTGCGGCTCGAAGCTCGCCACGCCGACGGCGCCGGCCGCGGACATCAGCAGACCGAAGACGATCCAGCTGGTCCGCTCGGTGGCGACGTACAGCATGATCACGAACATGCCGAAGAACAGCAGCGACGTACCGAGGTCGGTCTCGAAGACCAGGATCAGGATGGACATCGCCCAGACCACGAGGATCGGCCCGAGGTCGCGGCCGCGCGGCAGGTAGAGGCCCATGACCCGGCGGCTGGCGAGGGCCAGCGCGTCGCGCTTCACCATCAGATAGCCGGCGAAGAAGATCGCCAGCACGATCTTGGCGAACTCACCGGGCTGGATGGTGAAACCGCCGACGGAGATCCAGATCTTGGCGCCGTAGACGTTCAGGCCGAGGCCCGGGACCAGCGGGAGCAGCAGCAGGAGCAGCGCGCACATCATGGAGATGTAGGTGTAGCGCTGGAACGTGCGGTGGTCCTTGAGGAAGTACAGCACCGCCACGAACAGGGCGATGCCCATCGCCGTGTACATGAGCTGGTTGGTCGCCTTGCCGCCCGCGACATGGATCTGCTGGAGCGCCTTGGACTGGTCCAGGCGCCAGATGCAGACCAGGCCGAGCCCGTTGAGCAGGGTGGACAGCGGCAGCAGCAGCGGGTCGGCGTACGGGGCGAACTTCCGTACGACGAGATGGGCCACGCCGGCCAGCAGGCCGAGGCCCAGGCCGTAGCTCAGCAGCCCGGCGGGCACCTGGTTGTCGATGGCCAGGCCCACGTTGGCGTAGGCGAACACCGGGATCAGCACCGCGAAGACCAGCAGGGCCAGTTCGGTGTTGCGGCGGCTCGGCGCGCCGATCGCGCCGATGGTGGACGTGTGGTGCGTCGGCGAGTTAGTCGTACTGCTCATCGTGTGACAGGGCCTCTCACGGCTTGCCTACTGCTTACCGCACAGCGAGACGACCTTCTGCTCATCCTCCGAGAGGGTGGGGCCGGGGCTGGGGGTCGCGGACGGGGTCGTGGACGGAGACTTCGAAGCTCCCGGCGTGCCCGTGGACGGGGACGTCTTGGGGTTCGTGGTCGCGGTCGTCTGGGTGAAGGCGGCGGTGCTCACGGTGCCGGTGGCGCCCGTGTCGGACTTGGTGCCGCTGGACTTGCCCGTGTGCGGCTCGCCCGGCTGGGTGCGCTCGGCGTCCTGGCGCTCCGTCTCCTTCTTGCAGGCGGAGGCCTGCACGGCCAGTTCCTGGATCTTCGACCGGGCGTCGTCGAGGCCGCCCTCGGCGATCGTGGCCTTGACCTGCTTCTGCTGGTACGACGGCAGGTACTTGAGTTCGATCTCCGGGTGGTCCTGCTGCATCTTCGACAGCGACACCCAGGCCAGGTCCTGGCTGATCCCGCGGTACAGCGCGACGTGCTCCTCGTTGGCGCCGACGTAGTACTGCGTCTGCGTCCAGCGGTAACCGCCGTACAGGCCGCCGCCGATGACCGCGAGGGCGAGGGCGCTGTACAGCGACGCCCTCAGCCATCTGCGGCCCTTGCGCTTGGTGAAGTCGCCGTCGGCGTACTCGTCGAAGCTGCCGGTCGGGACGTAGCCGGTGCTGTCGCCGGAGCCGGGCGGGCCGAACTCGCCGCCGCCGTTGCCCTGGCGGCCCAGGTGGGAGGCGCGGCCGGCCGGGGTCTGCATGATCCCGTTGTCGTGCAGATGGCTCTGGTTCTCGGCGACCGCGCCGACCACGACCGGCTGGTCGGACAGCTGGCCCGCGAGCGTGTCGCCGGTGTCCAGGTCGAGGACGTCGGCCACGATCACGGTGATGTTGTCCGGGCCGCCGCCGCGCAGCGCGAGCTGGATCAGCTCCTGCACGGTCTCCTGCGGGCCCTGGTAGCTGGCGAGGGTCTCCTCCATCGTCTGGTGGGAGACGACGCCGGACAGGCCGTCGGAGCAGATCAGGTACCGGTCGCCGGCGCGCACCTCGCGGATGGACAGGTCGGGCTCGACATGGTCGCCGCTGCCGAGGGCACGCATCAGCAGCGAGCGCTGCGGATGGGTGGTGGCCTCCTCCTCGGTGATCCGGCCCTCGTCCACGAGCCGCTGCACCCAGGTGTGGTCCTGCGTGATCTGGGTGAGCAGCCCGTCGCGCAGCAGATAGGCGCGGGAGTCGCCGACGTGCACCATGCCGAGCCGCTGCCCGGTCCACAGCAGCGCGGTCAGCGTGGTGCCCATGCCTTCGAGCTGGGGGTCGTCCTCGACCATGGAGCGCAGCTGGTCGTTGGCGCGCTGCACGGCCACGCCGAGGGAGGTGAGGATGTCGGAGCCGGGCACGTCGTCGTCGAGCGTGACCAGGGTGGAGATCACCTCGGAGGAGGCGACCTCGCCGGCCGCCTGGCCGCCCATGCCGTCGGCGATCGCGAGCAGGCGGGGGCCGGCGTAACCGGAGTCCTCGTTGCCCTCGCGGATCATGCCCTTGTGCGAACCGGCGGCAAAGCGCAGTGACAGACTCATGCGCACCTCGCCCGTCGGCTCCGAATGCAGCCGGTCGTGTCGAGCCACACTGCCCACCCTCCGGTCGGGAGCGCGGCGGGGACCGGAAGGCGGTCCGCCGCCGCGTGCTCGCTCCGCTCGCGCTCACTCATGATGTAGCACTACTTCCGCAGCTCGATGACGGTCTTGCCGATGCGGATCGGCGCGCCCAGCGAGATCGGCGTGGGAGTCGTCAGCCGGGACCGGTCCAGGTAGGTGCCGTTGGTCGACCCCAGGTCCTCGACGATCCACTGGCCGTCGCGGTCGGGGTAGATCCTGGCATGGCGGCTGGAGGCGTAGTCGTCGTCCAGCACGATCGTGGAGTCGTGCGCCCGGCCCAGCGTGATGGTCTGGCCCTGGAGCGTCACGGTGGTGCCGGCCAGTGTGCCTTCGGTCACGACCAGCTTGCTGGGGGCGTTGCGCCCGCGCCGGCCGCCGCCACCACCGCCGCTCTGCTGGGCGCGCTGCTGCGGGGGCGCGGCCTGCTGCCGGGCGGCCTGGCGGCCGCTCGTGGGCTGGGCCCGCCCGGCCTCCCTCCGCGATCCGCGCTGAGTGACGCGCGTACCGAACAGGTCGCTGCGGATGACCTGCACGGCCACGATCACGAACAGCCACAGTACGGCCAGGAAACCCAGCCGCATGACCGTGAGGGTCAGCTCTGACATTGCCCCCGCTTCACCCTTCGGCTTGCCTATAGATAACGGTGGTGCTGCCCACGACGATCCGCGAGCCGTCGCGGAGCGTAGCGCGGGTGGTGTGCTGGCCGTCCACCACGATGCCGTTGGTGGAGCCGAGGTCCTGGATCGTCGAGGGCGTTCCGGTCCGGATCTCGCAGTGCCGGCGGGAGACGCCGGGGTCGTCGATCCGCACATCGGCCTCGGTGCTGCGGCCCAGCACCAGGGTCGCCCGGGAGATCTGGTGGCGGGTGCCGTTGATCTCGATCCAGTAGCGGGTGCGTCCGCCGCTCATCGGGGCGGCCGCGGGGCGCTGGGTGGCGGGCTGCGGGTAGCCGTAGCCGCCGGGGCGGGCGCCGGGCGGCGGGGCGGCGGGCATGGGGGGCGCGCCGGCGGGCATGGCGGGCGGATAGCCGTACCCGTCCTGGCCGCTGCGGCCCGGGGCCGCCGCGTGGCCCTGTCCCTGCGCTCCCTGTGCCGAGGGGCCCGCCTGCTGGTCGCTGGAGGAGGCGAGGGTGCGCGAACGCACCCGGTAGAGGCCGGTGTCCAGGTCCTCGGCCTTCTCCAGGTTCACCTTGATCGGGCCCATGAAGGTGTAGCGCTGCTGCTTCGCGTAGTCACGCACCATGCCGGCCAGCTCGTCGCCGAGCTGCCCGGAGTAGGGGCTGAGGCGCTCGTAGTCGGGCGCGCTGAGCTCCACGATGAAGTCGTTGGGTACGACGGTGCGGTCGCGGTTCCAGATGGTCGCGTTGTTGTCGCACTCCCGCTGGAGCGCGCCCGCGATCTCCACGGGCTGGACCTCGGACTTGAAGACCTTGGCGAAGGTGCCGTTCACCAGACCTTCGAGACGCTGCTCGAACTTCTTCAGGACTCCCATGGGGCACCTCCTCCGTCCCTTGTCGGTTCCTTGCCCTGCTCTGTGTGGTGCGTGTGGTGCTCTGTGCGTTGCCCTGCCCGGTACCGCCGGTACTGCTTACTGATCGTATCCACGCCCCCGGCAAACAGCCGGTTCCCCCAGCGGCTCCGCTTGGAACTCCTCCCCGGCATGGATCGTAGAGCCGGGCGAAGACCAGTGTCCCGCACCCGGCCCCGCCCCCGCCCCTCTCCTGGGGAGATGGCCGGGACCGGTACGAGGTTGATACGTGAACCGGGACTCCTTGATACGCGGTGAAACGGCCGGGCGCTGTGCGGATGGTCACGGGTGTGGGGACGGTCACGGTGCGGGTCGGCCGGGTGGGGTGGGGCGGGGTGGCGGGTGAGTGCGACCACGGGGGCGGCCGGGGCGTGGAGGGGGCGCGGGCGGCGTGCGAAGGGGGCGTGCGGATGGCGCCTTGTCGGCGATGGTCTTCCGGTGGCGTTCTTCCGGTGGCGTTCTTCCGGTGGCGTTCTTCCGGTGGTGGTCTTCCGGTGGTGCTCTTCCGGCGGTGTTCTCCGACGGGGCGGGCCGGGGCCGGCCGGTGCGGGGTGACTGCGGAGGGGCTGGTCAGGGGCCCTGGGAAAGGGATGTGAACCCACCCCGTACGACGTGCTAATGTTCTGCATGTCGGAAGGGGCCAGCCCGAAAGGGCAGAAGCCGGAAGACACACCCAATGCGCGGGTGGCGGAATAGGCAGACGCGCTGGATTCAGGTTCCAGTGCCCGAAAGGGCGTGGGGGTTCAACTCCCCCCTCGCGCACAGAGGGAATGGGCGGCATCGCGATGGCGATGCCGCCCATTCCTCTTTTTTACGTTCTTATCCGGCGCTGACCGCCCCGCCGGGCGTGGCGAACGAAGCCCGGCCGACGGTGAGTCGCCGGAGCGCGGGCCGTGTGAGCAAGCTCTCAGGGGCGTTTGACGGCGTTCGGCAGGCATCCCTCCCCTTGCCGCCTGCCGCCTGCCGCCTGCCGCCTGCCGCCTGCCGCCTGCCGCCTGCCGCCTGCCGCCTGCCGCCTTGCCGTTTGACGAGGCATCGGAAACCTGACCCACCGAAAAAGCACTCACCCACCCCAGGAGCTCGTCTGGTTGCCCGGGTGTCGCCTAGGAGGGGCGAGGGTCGCTCCTGTGGGTGGTGCCGGGGGGCCTTTCCGGGGGAGGGGCGAGATAGGACGCTAGCCAAGTATTTCGGTGACCGTTGTAATCTGGAGGCATGGTCACCGACACGCGACCGCGCCCGTCCGTACGGCGGGGGTTCGCGCTGCTCACCTCGGAGCGGCCCCGCCCCGAGGCGATCCGCGCCCGGCCGAACGGCTGGTGGCTGGCCGTGGCCGCGGTGTGCTTCGGCGCGTTCATGGGCCAGCTGGACGCCAGCATCGTCACGCTCACCTACGGCGGGCTGCGCACCGGCTTCGACGCCTCGCTCGCGGCCGTCGAGTGGGTCTCGCTGGCCTATCTGCTCGCCCTGGTGGCGCTGCTGGTGCCCGCCGGCCGCCTTGCCGACGCCCACGGCCGCAAACTGCTCTACCTGTACGGCTTCGCCGTCTTCACGCTCGCCTCCGCGGCCTGCGGCTTCGCGCCCTCGCTCTGGGCCCTCGTGGCGTTCCGCGTGGTCCAGGCGGCCGGCGCGGCCATGATGCAGGCCAACAGCGTGGCACTGGTGACCACCAGCGCGCCCCGCGAGCGGATGCGCGGCGCGCTCGGCGTCCAGGCCGCGGCGCAGGCCCTGGGGCTGGCTTTGGGTCCGACGGTCGGGGGCGCCCTGGTGTCCACCCTGGGCTGGCGCTGGGTGTTCTGGGTGAACGTGCCCGTCGGTGTCGTCGCGCTCGTCGGCGGCCACTATCTGCTGCCCCGCACCCGGTCCCGTACCCGGGTCACCCGCTTCGACTGGCCGGGGCTCCTGCTGCTGGCCGTCGCCACCACCGGCACCCTGATGGGCGTCTCCGCGGCCTCCGGGCTGCCGGTGCCCGGCTGGGGCGTGGCCGCGCTGTTCGTCGTCGCGGCCGGCGCCGGACGGGCCTTCGTACGACGCCAGCGGCGGGCGGCCGCTCCCCTGCTCGACCTCGCCCTGCTGCGGGTACGGGCGGTGGCGTACGGCCTGGCGGGCGCCCTGAGCGGCTACCTGGTGCTGTTCGGGCCGCTGGTGCTGGTGCCCGTCGTGCTCACCGCGCGGGGCGTGTCCGAGCTGACGGCGGGGCTGGTGCTCACCGCGCTGCCGGCCGGGTTCGCGCTGGCCGCGACGGGGTGCGACCGGGTGCTGCCGCGCGGCCTCTCGGACCGGGGGCGGTGCCTGGCCGGGGCGGCGGTCTTCACGGCGGCGTCGGCCGCGCTGCTGGTGGTGCCGCCGGGGATCGGTGAGCTGGTGCCGGTGCTCGCGGTGACCGGGCTGGGGCTGGGGATGTTCACCCCGGCCAACAACGCGCTGATCATGGGCGCGATACCCGCGCGGTCGTCCGGGACGGGCGGGGGGCTCGTGAACATGACCCGGGGGCTGGGAACGGCGCTCGGGGTCGCGCTGGTCACGCTCGCCTTGCAGGCGGGGGGTGGCGGGAGCACGGGCCGGGACGGGATCCGGGCGGCCGTGGTGGTGCTGGTGGTGGCGTCGGTCGTGGCGGTGGGGGCGGCTTGGTTCGGGGCGAGGGAGGGGGTGAGGGGTGGGGTGCGGGAGGGGCGTGAGGGGGTGTGAGGGGGCCCTGGGGGAGGGGCTTCTTGAGGGGGTTTCGGGGGTGGTGTCGGGGGTGGTGTCGGGGTCGGAGTCGGGGTGATGCCGGAGTTGCGGGGGCGGGTGGGCGCCGGGGGCGGAGGTGGGGTGAGGCCGGGGCCGTGTCGGGTGATGTCGGAGTCGGGGGCAGGTGGGTCTCGGGTCGGTGTCGGGGGTGGTCCGCGCCCTGGACGGCCCGGCCGTTCGCGGAGTCCGCCCGGCTACGCTTTCCGCATGTCCGCGCAGTCACGCCCCGATGTCTCCGCGCCCGGCCCCGTCGGACAGGCGGGTTCCGCCCCCGCCGCCCAGGCGCCCGAGGCCCGTCTGCTCACCGAGGCCGTCACCCGGCTGCGCCGCGCGCTGCGCTCCTCGATCCGCACGGACTACCCGTGGGAGACGCTCCCCATGGCGCAGGTCGAGCTGCTCCAGGTGCTCGGCGAGCACTCTCCCGCGCGGATCAGCGACCTCGCCGCGCGCCGGCGCCTGGCGCCGAGCACGGTCAGCGGGCTGATCGGTCAGATGATCAGCGCGGGGCTGGTCGCGCGGGACGTCGATGCCGCCGACCGCCGCGCCTCCGTCGTCACCCTCACCGACGCGGGCCGCGAGAAGCTCGCGGCCTGGACCACGGCGCATGAACGCCGCATCGACGCCGCGCTCGGCGCGCTCGACGACGACGCCCGCGCGGCCATCGGGAACGCCCTGCCCGCGCTGTTCCAACTGGCGGAGAACCTGGGCGGGGAGGCGGGGGACGGCGCGTCGGTGCGGTGAACCGGCTGCCGGGGTGCCGGGCTTGCCCGTGACGGGCGGGTGGGCCGGCGGGTGGGTCGGCGGGGCTGCCGCCCGAGCGGGTCGGCGAGGGGCCTTCGAGCGAATCGGCGAGCGGCTCGACGGGCGAATCGGCGGGCGAATCGGCGAGTGGGTTTTCCACAGCGGCCGGGTTGTCCACAGGGCTGACGCGGTTTCCCGGGGCGGCTGTACGGTCTTGCCGAGTTGATGTTCGTCGTGATGCGTACGGGGGAGGCGGTCGCTGTGGCCGGGAGCGGTGCGGGCGTGGTGAGTGAGCCGCGGCAGGGCAGGCGCGGGGAGCCGGGGGAGCGGTCCGAGGGCGGGGCGCGCAGACTGCCCCCGGTGCGCGGGTTCGCCGAGTGGCCCCGGCAGGGTTCGCCCAAGGAGGAGGGCAAGGCGCTGCGCACGAGGGTGCCGCGCCGCGACCACGCCCTCTTCGCACCGGACGCCGCCCGCCCGGACGCGGTGAGCGCCGTCGTCGAGTCCAACGCCGGCCGGATACCGGAGCTGACCCCGATCCGCGTGGGCCGGATGGCGGCCACTCCCTTCGCCTTCCTGCGGGGCTCCGCCGGACTCATGGCGTACGACCTGGCCCGCACCCCCGTCACCGGGGTGGGCGCGCAGCTCTGCGGTGACGCGCACGCCGCCAACTTCGGGCTGTACGGCGACGCCCGCGGCGGTCTCGTCATCGACCTCAACGACTTCGACGAGACCGTGCACGGCCCCTGGGAGTGGGACCTGAAGCGGCTCGCCACCTCGCTGGTGCTGGCCGGTCGCGAGGCCGGCGCCGACGAGGACACCTGCCGTGCCGCGGCGCGGGACGCGGCGGGCGCCTACCGCCGCACCATGCGGCTGCTGGCCAAACTCCCGGTGCTGGACGCGTGGAACGCCATCGCGGACGAGGAACTGGTCTCCCACGCCGACGCCCACGACCTGCTCGGCACCCTGCAACGGGTCTCGGAGAAGGCGCGGGCCAACACCAGCGGCCGGTTCGCGGCGAAGTCGACCGAGCCGCACCCGGACGGCGGGCGGCGCTTCGTGGACGCCTCGCCGGTGCTGCGCCGGATACCGGACGGCGAGGCCGCCGCGGTCGCCTCGTCCCTGGAGGAGTACCTCACGACCCTGTCCGAGGACCGCCGCCCCCTGCTCGCCCGGCACACGGTGCACGACGTGGCCTTCCGCGTGGTCGGCACCGGCAGCGTCGGCACCCGTTCGTACGTGGTCCTGCTCCTCGACCACCGCGAGCACCCGCTGGTCCTCCAGGTGAAGGAGGCCCGCCCCTCCGCGCTGCTCCCACATCTGTCCGCGGCCGGCTTCGAGGGCCGGCCGGTCGCGCACGAGGGCCGCCGGGTCGTCCTCGGGCAGCAGCGGATGCAGGTGGTCAGCGACACCCTGCTGGGCTGGACCACGGTCGACGGACGGCCTTTCCAGGTACGGCAGTTCCGCAACCGCAAGGGCAGCGTCGACCCCGCCGCCCTCGCCGCCGACCAGGTCGACGACTACGCCCGCATGACCGGCGCCCTGCTGGCCCGCGCCCACTCCCACAGCGCCGACCCCCGTCTGATCGCCGGCTACTGCGGCAAGAACGAAGACCTGGACGACGCCATCGCCGCCTTCGCCCTGACCTACGCCGACATCACCGAGTCCGACCACGCCACCCTGATCACGGCCATACGCACGGGCCGCATAGCGGCGGAGCTAGGCGTGTAGGGCCTCGACTCCTCCCGCCCGGGGGCTGGGCTTTCTCGGGGGCGCCACGGCAACCCCCCGAGGGGCGCGGGGAACTGCGCGCCCAGCCCCAACGCACCCGCACC
This sequence comes from Streptomyces sp. WP-1, assembly GCF_030450125.1. Taxonomy (NCBI): domain Bacteria; kingdom Bacillati; phylum Actinomycetota; class Actinomycetes; order Kitasatosporales; family Streptomycetaceae; genus Streptomyces; species Streptomyces sp. WP-1. The sequence goes on along the minus strand of NZ_CP123923.1, from coordinate 4,005,473 downwards.
CGCACCCGCCGACGAGTCCGCCCGCCCCACGACGATCCGCCACCCCCCGCCACCAGCACACATCCACACCGACCCGCACCGACCCGGCCCCGCCCCCTCCGCCCCCCGCTCGAAGCCGAGCGCAGCGACTACGCTGGGGCGGGTGACCACCCCGGAAGCCGAACAGCCCCACGCCCCCCGCCCCGAGGCGCGGCTCGAACAGGCCGTACGGGCCGCCGAGCAGGCGTTGATCGAGTACGAGATCGCCGTGGAGACCTTCCGCGTCGAGGTCGAGAACTTCTCCCGGCTGCACGAACAGCGGCTCGGCCCGCTCTATCTGCGCCTGGAGGAACTGGACGCCGAGATCGCCGAGGCGACCGCCGCCCGCACCGGTGACCCGGAGGACGTGCGCCGCGCCCAGGAGGCCCGCGCCAACGTCCTGCCGCTCGCCGGCGTCGAGGAGCTGATGCACGGCTGGATGGACGGCCACGGCCTCTACCCCGAGGCCGCCGCCATGCTCACCGACCAGGCGGTACGCCCCCCGGAGCGGGTACGGCCCAGCGAGGAGGCCCGCAAGCTCTACCGCGACCTCGCCCGCAAGGCCCACCCCGACCTGGCGCAGGAAGAGGACGAGCGCACCCGGCGCGAGGAGTTCCTCACCCGCGTCAACGCCGCCTACGCCCGCGGTGACGAGGCCCTGCTGAGGGAACTTGCCGAGGAATGGGCCGCCGGACCGGTGCCGCCCGAGCGGCGCCCGAGCCCCGCCGAGGAGCTGTACGCCCGCCTCGAATGGCTCTCCCAGCGCAAGGAACTGCTCAACCTGGTCGCCCGCGAACTGGAGGACGGCGCCATCGCCGGCATGCTCCGCCTCGCCCCCGACGACCCGGACGCGCTGCTGGCGGAGATCGCCGACAAGCTCCGCGCCGACATCACCCGGCGCGAGGCGGAACTGGCGGCCCTGCTGGCGCAGGACTGACCCGGGCCCGCCGTCGGGTAGCGTCGGAGTCATGAATTTCGGAGCTGGTGTGCCCACCGTCGGTGTCACGGACCTCAAGGACGACGACTTCCTGCTGGACGTCCGGGAGGACGACGAGTGGCAGGCTGGCCACGCCGAGGGAGCGCTGCACATCCCGACCAGTGAGTTCGTGGCCCGTTACGGCGAGCTGACCGAGGCCGCCCCGCAGGACGGCCGCGTCCATGTGATCTGCCGCTCCGGCGGCCGGTCCGCCCAGGTCACCATGTATCTGGTGCAGCAGGGCATCGACGCGGTGAACATCGACGGCGGCATGCAGTCCTGGGCCGCCGCGGGCCGCCCGGTCACCACCGACGACGGCCGCCCGGGCCACGTGATCTGACTTCTCTCCCCCGGCCACCGGCGGTCAGCCGAGCGGGTGCGCCGCCAGCAGGTCGCCGAGCCGCTCCTCGTACGCCGCCGCCGGGCCGAGCGCCAGTTCCAGGTGCTTGGCCCAGGCGTGGTAGCGGTGCAGGGGGTAGTCGGTGTCCGCGCCGAAGCCGCCGTGCAGATGCTGCGCGGTCTGCACCACCCGGCGCACGCCCTCCGCCGCCCAGATCTTCGCCACCGCGACATCCCCGGCGGCGGGCAGCGCCCCCGGCGCTCCGGAGGCGATCCGCCACGCGGCCTGCCACAGGGTGGCCGCCATGGCCCGCAGATCGATGTACCGGTCGGCGGCCTGCACGGCGACCGCCTGGAAGGTCGCGATCGGGTGCCCGAACTGCTGGCGCCCGCCGGTGTATTCGGCGGTCATCTCCAGCACCCGCTCACCCAGCCCGAGTGCCAGCGCGCAGGTGCCCGTGGCGAGCAGCGCGTGCAGCCACTCCCAGGCGCCCTCGGCCTCGATGACCTCGGCCGCCTCAAGGCGCGCCCCCGCCAGCCGCAGCTCGGCCAGCCGCTCCCCGCTGGTGGACACCTGCTCGACGAGCGTCACCCCGCCCAGCCCCCGGGGCAGCAGCGCGAGCACGCTCCCCCCGGCCGCCGCGCCCTCGATGTGCGCCGGTACGACGACGAGGTCCGCGTCGTACGCCCACGGCACCGCCGTCTGCACCCCGTCCAGCACCCAACCCGGGCCCTCCCGGCGCGCGGTGACGGCGAGTTCGGCCGGGTCATGGCCGCTGCGCCCGCTCGCGGCGACGGTCAGCACCAGCTCCCCGTGCCCGGCGCGCTCCAGCAGGCGCTCCCCCGACTCCTTGCTCCCGTAGGCCCCCACGACCGCAGCCGCCGCGCTGTGCTCCAGCAGCGGCACCCGTGCGAGGACCTTCGCCGACTCCCGCAGCACCAGGCACAGGGCGATCGCGTCCAGGCCCGCGCCGCCGTACGCCTCGTCGAGCAGCAGGCTCAGGAGATCGGCGCCGGCCAGCCGGGACCACAGTTCCCGGTCGAGGCCCTCGGCCACGGCGCCCGGAGTCAGCGCCGGGCTGGGCACCGCGTCCGGCGCGACACCGGCGAACACCCCCCGCGCCGCCTCGGCCGCCGCCTGCTGCTCCTCGGTGAAGGTGAAGTCCACGGCCTGTCCCTCCGACGGTGCGGCGTCATCTGACGGGCCGTCAAGATAGAACAGGTTCTAGGAGAAGGGAAGATCGGCGGTTCCCCTCCACGGAACGTTCCGCGGTGTGCGCCTCACCGGTCGAAGTCCAGCTCCACCTGTTCGGTCAGCGGATGGGACTGGCAGGCCAGTACGTACCCGGCATCCGTCTCCTCCTCTTCCAGGGCGAAGTTGCGGTCCATGCGGACCTCGCCGGAGACCAGGAAGGCCCGGCAGGTGCCGCAGACCCCGCCCTTGCAGGCGTAGGGCGCGTCGGGGCGGTTGCGCAGCACGGTCTCCAGCAGGGACTCGCCCTCCTGTACCGGCCAGGTGCCGCCGCGTCCGTCGAGCCGGGCGGTGACCGTGCTGTGCGCGGCCCCCGGCGCGGTGCCCGCCGCGGTCGGACCCGAGTCCACGTGGAAGATCTCCTGGTGGATCCGGGCGCGGTCCACGCCCAGCCCGCGCAGCGCCCCCTCGGCGCCCTGCACCAGCCCGTAGGGACCGCACAGGAACCATCCCGCCACCCGCTCCACCGGCAGCAGCGCGGGCAGCAGTCCGGTGAGGCGCCCCTGGTCGAGCCGGCCGGACGGCAGGCCCGCCTGCTGCTCCTCCCGGGAGAGCACGGTCACCAGCTGAAGCCGCTCGGGGTAGCGGTCCTTCAGGTCGGCGACCTCCTCAAGGAACATCGTGGACGCGGCCGTACGGTCGCCCCGTATCAGGCAGAACCGGGCCTCCGGCTCCCGCGCCAGCAGGGTGGAGACGATGGACAGCACCGGGGTGATGCCGCTGCCGCCGACGATCGCCGCGTACCGCCCCGGCGCCGGTTCCAGGGTGAAGCGGCCGGCCGGGGTCATGACCTCCAGCTCGTCCCCGATGTTGATCTCCTTCAGCGCGTAGGTGGAGAAGGCGCCGCCCTCCACCAGCCGCACCCCCACGCGCAGACTGCTCGGGCCCTCGCCGTCCGGGGCGGGGGCGGGGGAGCAGATCGAGTAGGTGCGCCGCACCTCCGTGCCGTCCACCCGGCGGCGCAGCGCGAGGTGCTGGCCGGGCGCGTGCCGGTACTCCGCGCGCAGTTCGGCCGGGACGGTGAGGGTGAGGGCGACGGAGTCGTCGGTGAGCCGGTCGACCGCGGCCACCTGGAGGGGGTGGAAGCGCGCCATCACAACTCCTTGAAGTGGTCGAACGGTTCGCGGCAGGACAGGCAGCGGCGCAGCGCCTTGCACGCGGTGGAGGAGAACCTGCTCAGCAGCTCGGTGTCGGCCGAGCCGCAGTGCGGGCAGTGGACCGGCTCGGCCTCGACGGTGCCGGCGGCCCCGGTGGCTTCCATGGCGCCGGTGCGGGTCGGGCCGAGGGCCAGCGGTATCGGACCGGAGGTCCCGCGCGTCCTCGGGGGAGCTATGCCGAACTCCCTCAGTTTGCGACGGCCTTCGGGGGTGATGTCGTCGGTCGACCAGGCGGGCGTGAGCACCGTACGCACCGACACCTCGCGCAGGCCGTGCTCCCGCAGGACCCGTTCGATGTCGAGGGACATCGTCTCGATGGCCGGGCAGCCGGTGTAGGTGGGGGTCAGATCGACCTCGGCGGCATCGCTGCCGTGCAGACGCAGCGCGCGCACCACGCCCAGTTCGTGGAGCGTCAGCACCGGAAGCTCGGGGTCGGGAACCGAACCCGCCAGCTCCAGCAGCTCCGCCTCCAGGGCGGTGGCGGTCACCATGACGCCCCCGGATGGCTGCGGTGCAGATGCTGCATCTCGGCGAGCATCCGGCCGAAGGATTCGGTGTGGACGCCCTGCCGCCCGGCGCCCGCCGACCAGGCCCCGGTGCGGGGCCCCTCCGGGACGGTCAGGGTGGCCCGGTCGAGCACCCAGGTGACCGACTCCAGCCAACGGGACTCCAGGACCGCCCAGTCGACGTCCAGTCCCTCCACGGGCTGGAACATCTCCCCGGTGAACCGCCACAGCGCGTCACAGGCGCGCCGCATCCGCTCATGACTGGTCCCGGTGCCGTCGCCGAGACGCAGGGTCCACTGCTCGGCGTGGTCGCGGTGGTAGGCGACCTCCTTGACCGCCTTCGCGGCCAGCGGCGCGAACGGGCCGTCCCCGGTGGCGAGTTCGGCGTGCAGCAGATGCTGGTAGGTGGAGAAGTACAGCTGGCGGGCGATGGTGTGGGCGAAGTCGCCGTTCGGCTGCTCGACCAGCTGGAGGTTGCGGAAGGAGCGCTCCTCGCGCAGGAAGGCCAGCTCGTCCTCGTCGCCCGCCAGGGACAGCAGCACCCGGGCCTGGCCGAGCAGGTCGAGGGCGATGTTGGCGAGGGCGACCTCCTCCTCCAGGGCGGGCGCGTGCCCGGCCCACTCCCCCAGGCGGTGGGAGAGCACCAGGGCGTCGTCGCCGAGCGCGAGCGCGGCGGTCACCGGGACGGTGGCGGGGCCGGTGGCGGTCACAGGTGCTTCACCCCTTCCGGGATCTCGTAGAAGGTCGGGTGCCGGTACGGCTTGTCGGCGGCCGGCTCGAAGAAGGGGTCCTTCTCGTCCGGCGAGGACGCGGTGATCGCGGTGGCCGGGACGACCCAGAGGGAGACGCCCTCGCCGCGGCGGGTGTACAGATCGCGGGCATTGCGCAGCGCCATCTCGGCGTCGGGCGCGTGCAGGCTGCCGGCGTGGGTGTGGGACAGGCCGCGGCGCGAGCGCACGAAGACCTCCCACAGGGGCCAGTCGGTGGTGCTCATGCTCGCTCCGCTCCCGTCGTCCGGTGTCCGGCGGCCGCGGTGCCGCCGCTGTGCTTGGCCGCGTGGGCGGCGGCCGCTTCCCGCACCCACGCGCCCTCGTCGTGGGCGCGCCTGCGCTGGGTCAGGCGCTGTTCGTTGCACGGCCCGTTGCCCTTGAGGACCTCCCAGAACTCCGTCCAGTCGATGCTGCCGAAGTCGTGGTGCCCCCGCTCCTCGTTCCACCTGAGGTCCGGGTCGGGGAGGGTGAGGCCCAGGGACTCGGCCTGGGGGACGCAGATGTCGACGAAGCGCTGGCGCAGCTCGTCGTTCGAATGGCGCTTGATCTTCCAGGCCATCGACTGGGCGGAGTGCTGGGACTCGTCGTCGGGCGGGCCGAACATCATCAGCGAGGGCCACCACCAGCGGTCCACCGCGTCCTGCGCCATCGCGTGCTGCTCCGGGGTGCCCCGGCTCAGGGCCAGCAGCAGCTCGTACCCCTGGCGCTGGTGGAAGGACTCCTCCTTGCAGATCCGCACCATGGCGCGTGCGTACGGGCCGTAGGAGCAGCGGCACAGCGGCACCTGGTTGGTGATCGCGGCGCCGTCCACCAGCCAGCCGATCGCGCCGACGTCGGCCCAGGTCAGCGTGGGGTAGTTGAAGATCGAGGAGTACTTCTGGCGGCCGCTGTGCAGCTTGTCGAGCAGTTCGTCCCGGCCGGTGCCGAGGGTTTCCGCCGCGCTGTACAGATACAGGCCGTGCCCCGCCTCGTCCTGGACCTTGGCCATCAGGATCGCCTTGCGGCGCAGGGAGGGCGCGCGGGTGATCCAGTTGGCCTCCGGCTGCATCCCGATGATCTCGGAGTGCGCGTGCTGGGCGATCTGGCGGACCAGCGTCGCGCGGTAGGCGTCGGGCATCCAGTCGCGCGGTTCGATGCGCTCGTCGGCGGCCACCGCCGCGTCGAAGGCGTGCTGGTGTTCCGCCTCGTCCCCGGTGGTGTGCCGGGCGCCGTCCGCCTCCGGGCGGGCCGTGCCCTGCGCGGCTGCTGTGGCCATGCGATCCCCCTGACCTCGGGCTCTGCGGTGGGAGTCTCCCGACCGATCGTTCGGTCCGTGCGTCATCAATGGTTGCCGGGCCGCCGGACAGTGTCAACCGCTGTGGAAAACTCCGCGCGGAACCTGTGGACGAGCGGGATCCGAGGGCGTGGGATCCGGGCGGGCGGTGTCTGTGGACGAAGCGTGCGGGGACGGCGGGGTCCGGGCCCCGGGGCTGCGCTCGGTGGCCGGGGCTGAGTACCGTTCCGTGCATGTGCCGCGAGGGGGGCGCTCGCGCACCGCGCGGCGCCCGGGCCGGGCGGCCGTATCGGACGGGTCGGCCTGTGGGGGCCGTCCCGGTGGGCCGACCCACGACTGAGCCGGAATTGGGGGACGGGGCGGAATGGACGCGTACGACGAGGACCCGAGGGCCGCGCGCGGCCCGGACGGGCCGGCCGGGGCGCGTCCCCCGGGGGAGCCGGGGGCCCCGGAGAATCCGGGAGACCCCGAGAACGCGGAGACGCTTGAGAGTCCGGGGACTCCTGAGATTCCTGAGATCTCTGCGGATCTGGGGACTCCTGAGGTTTCCGAGGCCTCCGGGAGTCCGGAGGCCCCTGAGAACGCGGGGCACCCGGAGACTCTGAGGGGCTCCGAGGACGCTCCGGAACGCCTTCCGGAGGGCGAGCGCGTCGGCGGATCCGCCGAGCGGGAGCCCGGCCGTGCGCCGCTGGGCGAGAAGCCGGGCCAAGCGCCGACGGACGAGAAGCGGGCGGACGAGAAGCCGACGGACGAGAAGCCGACGGGCCACAGGCCGACGGGGCAGAAGCCTCCGGGCCAGGAGTCCCCGGGCCAGGAGTCCCCGGGCCACGAGTCGACGGGTCAGGAACTTCCAGACCGCGAGTCGACGGGCCAGGAGCCTTCGGCCCAGGGAACTCCGGGCCATGAGTCGACGGCTCAGGGATCTTTGGACCACGAGCCCCCGGCCCAGGAAGCCCCAGGCCAGGCAACCCCGAGCCCCCAGCCCCCGCCCCCGGCGGTCCCCGATCCGGCCCGTCGCGGTCTCGCCGCCCTCTCCCCCCGCTACCAGGCCGTCGCCGCGCTGGCGGTCGCCGTCGTCGGTGTCGGCGTCGTGGCGCACCTGCTGATGGTGTTCCTCAGCCTCGCGCCGCAGAACACGGTGTCGAAGCAGCACGGCAAGGCCGTCGAGGCATGGGTGTTCCCGGAGTTCGAACAGAACTGGAAGCTGTTCGCCCCCAACCCGCTCCAGCAGAACATCGCCGTGCAGGTGCGCGCCGACGTGCGGATGAAGGACGGCAGCGTGCGCACCACCGGCTGGACCGACCTGTCCGCGCAGGACGGCGCCGCCATCAAGGGCAATCCGGCACCCAGCCACACCCAGCAGAACGAGCTGCGCCGCGCCTGGGACTTCCTCACCGCGACGCACACCGCGGACAACCGTCCCGTCGGCATGCGCGGCGCGCTGTCCGAGCAGTACCTGCGCCGGATCACGGTGATGCGCCTGTACCGCACCGATCCGACCAGCAGGATCGGCGTCATCCAGCGGGTGCAGGTCCGTTCCCGCATCATCAATGTGCAGCCCCCCTCCTGGAGCGGTGAACAGGTGCCCGACAAACCCGTCTACCGGATGCTGCCCTGGTGGACGGTGAGCGCCGTCGAGGCCGCCGGAGGTGTGCGGTGAACCAGCCCTCTCAGGTCCTCTCGCGCGGGCTCACCCGTATCACCGGGGCGGCGCTCGGGCCGTACCAGAGCGCCGTGATCCGGATCGGGTTCGCCGGTACCTGGCTGTTCTTCCTGCTGCGCGAGTTCTCCCACCGCCAGGAGCTGTACGGCCCCGACGGTCCCTGGGACTGGGACATGGGCCGGCGGCTGACCCTGGACAACCACGCCTTCACGGCCCTCATGTGGTCGAGCGGGCAGCTGTGGTTCGAGTGCTTCTACGCGTTCGCGATCCTCGCCAGTGCCGCGCTGCTGCTCGGCTGGCGCACCCGTACGGCGTCCGTGCTGTTCATGGTGGGCGTCCTGTCGCTCCAGAACCGCAGCGTCTTCGTCGGCGACGGCGGCGACAACGTGCTGCATCTGATGGCCATCTACCTCGTGTTCACGCGCTGCGGGCAGGTGTGGTCCCTCGACGCGCGGCGCAGGGCCCGCGAGCGGCGGATCCCCACCGACTGGACCGGCCTCGTGCTGTGGACGGTCCTCGGGTTCGTCCTGGTCACGATGACCGCGGCGGGCCGGCTCTTCGGCAACGCCTGGCTGATCCCCGCCCTGCTGTGGGCGGCATGGGTGGGTCTCGCCCTGTGGTGGCTGGTCCAGCGCCTGGCGCGCTCGGCCGAGCCGCGGATCCTGCTGGACGTGATCGCCGACGTCCTGCACAACGGCGCCCTCGTGGTGATCATGGCGGAGGCGTGTCTGATCTACGCCACGGCCGGCTGGTACAAGATCCAGGGCTCGCGCTGGCAGGACGGCACCGCCGTCTACTACCCGCTGCACCTGGACTACTTCTCGCCCTGGCCCGGTCTCGCCGATCTGATGTCCGCCAGCGGCACCATCCTGACGGTCGTGGCGTACGGCACCGTCATCGTGCAGGTCGCCTTCCCGTTCACCCTGCTCAACAGGCGGGTGAAGAACGTGCTGCTGGTGCTGCTGATGACGGAGCACCTCGTGATCGCGATCGCGCTCGGCCTGCCGTTCTTCTCACTGGCGATGATCACCGCCGACGCGGTCTTCCTGCCGACGTCCTTCCTGCGCCGGGTCGGCGCCTTCGCCGCCCGCGCGCGGGGACGGTTCGTCAAGGAAGGCGGCGACGGCGAGGACGGTACGGTGCCCGCGCCCCGCTCGCAGCAGGACGGCACGCCCGGCCGCGTAGGGTTCACGGCATGACCGACCCGTTGACCCGCTGGCGCGAGCACGCCGCCGGTGCCGTACTGCTCGACGGCTTCCACGCCCTCAAGCACGCGCTGCGCTTCGGGGCCGAGGTGCCGGTGGCGGTCACCACCGACCGGCGGGCCGCCCTCGCCCTGGCCGAGGAACTGGCCGGGGACGTACGGGAGGCCCTGGACGGGCTGCTCGTCGAGGTGCCCGAGCAGACGTACGCCGCGCTCGTGGCCCGCCCGCATCCGACGGGGGTCGCCGCGCTCGCCGTACGACCCGCGCGCGAGGCCAACCTGGAGGCGCTCGCCCGGATGCCGCGCACCGCGCCCGTGGTGGTCCTCGACAACCCCCGCAATCTCGGCAACGCGGGGGCCGTGATCCGGCTGGCCGCCGGTTTCGGGGCGACCGGCGTGGTCACCACCGGCACGCTCGACCCCTGGCACCCCACCGTGGTGCGCGGCGGGGCGGGCCTGCACTTCGCGACCGCCGTGGAGCGCCTCGGCGTCGACGAGCTGCCGCCCGGCCCGCTGTTCGCCCTGGACCCGGAGGGCGAGGACATCCGGGGCACGGTGCTGCCCGACGACGCCGTTCTCGCCTTCGGTTCGGAGCGCACCGGTCTCTCGGCGGAGGTACGCGCGCGTGCCGACCATCTGCTGCGGCTGCCGATGCGCCCCCAGGTCTCCAGCTACAACCTCGCCACCAGCGTGGCGATGACGCTGTACCACTGGAGCACCGCCGCGAACGCACCCGCCGCCTAGCCCCGGCGGCCGTCGGGGGAACAAACCCGCTCCTCCCGACGGCCGTTGCCGACTAGCCCTGGTGGCGCACCTCGACCACCCGGAAGCGGTTCGCCACGAAGGCGCCGTCGCACAGGGCCGCGTTCGCCGCCGGGTTGCCGCCCGAGCCGTGGAAGTCGGAGAAGGCGGCCGTCTGGTTCACGAACACCCCGCCCGTGAGGTTGAAGGACAGCTGGGCGGCCTCCTCCAGGCACACCTCCTCGATGGCCCGCTCCACCTCGCTGTCCGTGGTGTACGCGCCGACCGTCATCGCGCCCTTCTCGCGGACCGTGCGCCGCAGCAGCTCCACCGCGTCGGTCGCCGAGTCGACGGCGACGGCGAAGGAGACCGGGCCGAAGCACTCGCTCATGTAGGCGGCCTCGGCGTCCGGCTTGGCGCCGTCCAGCTTGACGATCACCGGGGTGCGCACCACCGCGCCCGGGAACTCCGGGTTGGTGATCTCCCGCGAGGCGAGGGCGACCTCGCCGAGACCGGCCGCGGCCTCCAGACGGGCCTTGACGTCGGGGTTGACGATCGCGCCCAGCAGCGCGTTGGCCCGCGCGTCGTCGCCGAGCAGACCGTCGACCGCGCGGGCGAGGTCGGCGGTGACCTCGTCGAACGTCTTCGGGCCCTGGTCGGTGGCGATGCCCTCGCGCGGGATCAGCAGGTTCTGCGGGGTGGTGCACATCTGGCCGCTGTACAGGGACAGCGAGAACGCCAGGTTGGACAGCATCCCCTTGTAGTCGTCCGTGGAGTGCACGATCACCGTGTTGACGCCGGCCTTCTCCGTGTAGACCTGCGCCTGGCGGGCGTTGGCCTCCAGCCAGTCGCCGAAGGACGTCGAACCGGTGTAGTCGATGATCCGGATCTCCGGGCGGGTGGCGAGGGCCTTGGCGATGCCCTCGCCGGGGCGCTCGGCGGCCAGCGCGACCAGGTCGGCGGCGAAACCGGCCTCGGTGAGCACCTCACGGGCGATCCGCACGGTCAGCGCGAGCGGCAGCACCGCGCGCGGGTGCGGCTTGACCAGGACCGCGTTGCCGGTCGCCAGGGAGGCGAACAGGCCCGGGTAGCCGTTCCACGTCGGGAAGGTGTTGCAGCCGATGACCAGGCCGATGCCGCGCGGCACGGGCGTGAAGTTCTTGGTGAGCACCAGCGGGTCGCGCTTGCCCTGCGGCTTGGACCACTCGGCGCTGTGGGGGGTGCGGACCTGCTCCGCGTACGCGTACGCCACCGCCTCCAGGCCGCGGTCCTGGGCGTGCGGGCCGCCCGCCTGGAACGCCATCAGGAAGGCCTGGCCGCTGGTGTGCATGACGGCGTGCGCGAACTCGTGCGTCCGGTCGCTGATGCGCTTGAGGATCTCCAGGCAGACCACGGCACGCACCTCGGCGCCCGCGTCCCGCCAGGCCGGCTGCCCGGCCCTCATCGCGGGCAGCAGCACATCCAGGTCCGCGTGCGGGTAGCTCACGCCCAGCTCGATGCCGTACGGCGAGGTCTCACCGCCCACCCAGTCGTCCGTGCCCGCCTGGCCGAGGTCGAGGCGGGTGCCGAGCAGGGCGTCGAAGGCGGCCTTGCCCGCGGCGGCGTCCAGGCTGCCGTGCTCGCCGTACGCCTTGGGGTGCTCGGGATGCGGGGACCAGTACGCGCGGGTGCGGATCGCTTCCAGGGCCTGGTCGAGAGTGGGCCGGTGCTTCGCGATCAGCTCGGGGGCGGTCAGTTCGGCGGCCATGCGGGACCAACTCCTCGTCTGGAGAACTCGCCTTCGAGTTCAGGACCTGGCGGAAAGAGCAGCGGGATGGGACGGTCAGGGCTAGAGTAACCGAACGATCGGTCGGTTCAAGGGGGTCCGCCGCATCTGTGGAAAACCCCGTGCGGGAGGATCGCGCACATGACAGCACTCGACCTCAGCAGCCCCGTGGCCGTCGTCGGCACCGGCACCATGGGCCAGGGCATCGCCCAGGTCGCACTGGTCGCCGGCCACCCGGTGCGGCTCTACGACACCGCACCCGGACGGGCCCGGGAGGCGGCTGGGGCGATCGGCGCGCGCCTGGACCGGCTGGTGGAGAAGGGCCGGCTCGACGCCGCCGCCCGGGACGCGGCCCGCGCCCGTCTGGAGCCCGCGGAGGCGCTCGCGGAGCTGGCCGACTGCGGTCTCGTCGTGGAGGCCGTTCTGGAGCGGCTGGACGTCAAGCAGCAGCTCTTCCGTGAGCTGGAGGACGTCGTCGGCGAGGACTGCCTGCTCGCCACCAACACCTCCTCGCTGTCGGTGACGGCGATCGGCGGCGCCCTGCGCCAGCCGGGCCGCTTCCTCGGCCTGCACTTCTTCAACCCCGCGCCGCTGCTGCCGCTGGTCGAGGTCGTCTCCGGCTTCGCCACCGACGTCACCTCGGCGACGCGTGCGTACGAGACCGCCCGCGCCTGGGGCAAGACCCCGGTGGCCTGCGCGGACACCCCCGGCTTCATCGTCAACCGGATCGCCCGGCCCTTCTACGCCGAGGCGTTCGCCGTCTACGAGGCCCAGGGCGCCGACCCGGCCACCATCGACGCGGTGCTGCGCGAGTCGGGCGGCTTCCGCATGGGCGCGTTCGAACTCACCGACCTGATCGGCCAGGACGTCAACGAGGCGGTGACGCACTCGGTGTGGCAGTCCTTCTTCCAGGACGTGCGGTTCACTCCCTCGCTCGCCCAGCGCCGCCTGGTGGAGTCCGGCCGCCTGGGCCGCAAGGCCGGTCACGGCTGGTACGACCACGGGGAGGGCGCCGAGCGGCCCGAGCCGCACACCGCCGACCAGGAGCGGCCGCCCGCCTACGTACTCGTCGCCGGCGATCTCGGCCCCGCCGCCGAACTGCTCGCGCTGATCCGCGAGGCGGGCATCCAGGTCCGCACCGAGGACGGCGACGAGGACGGCCACCTGGAGCTGCCGGGCGGCGGCCAGCTGGTCCTCGCCGACGGCCAGACCTCGGTGGAGTTCCGCGATGTCGTCTACTTCGACCTCGCCCTCGACTACCGCAAGGCGACCCGGATCGCCCTGTCCGCCTCCCAGGACACCTCGCAGGCGACCCTCGCCGAGGCCATCGGCCTGTTCCAGGCGCTCGGCAAGGACGTCAGCGTCATCGGCGACGTCCCCGGCATGATCGTGGCGCGCACGGTGGCCCGGATCATCGACCTCGCCCATGACGCCGTCGCCAAGGGCGTCGCCACCGAGGAGGACGTCGACACCGCGATGCGCCTCGGCGTCAACTACCCGCTCGGCCCCTTCGCATGGGACCGCAGGCTGGGCGACGAGTTCGCCTACGACGTCCTGGACGCGATGCACGAGCGCGACCCCTCCGGACGCTACGCCCCCTCCCTCGCGCTCTACCGCCACGCCTACGCCGACGAGAAGCGGGAGGGCACCTCATGACCACGCCCCGGCGCGACACGTACACCCCCGAGACGCTGCTCTCCGTCGCCGTCCAGGTCTTCATCCAGCGCGGCTACGACGGCACCTCCATGGAGCACCTGTCCAAGGCGGCCGGCATCTCCAAGTCGTCGATCTACCACCATGTCAGCGGCAAGGAGGAACTGCTGGAGCGTGCCGTCAGCCGCGCCCTGGACGGCCTCTTCGCCATCCTGGAGGAGCCGGCGGCGCGCGAGGGGCGGGCCGTGGAGCGCCTGGAGCACGTCGTACGGCGCATGGTCGAGGTGCTGATAGCCGAGCTGCCCTATGTGACGCTGCTGCTGCGGGTGCGCGGCAACACCGCCACCGAGCGCTGGGCGCTGGAGCGCCGCCGCGACTTCGACCACCGGGTCGCCGAGCTGCTCAAGGCGGCCGCCGCCGACGGGGACGTACGCCCCGAGGTGGAGGTGCGGCTGGCCACCCGGCTGGTCTTCGGGATGATCAACTCCATTGTGGAGTGGTACCGGCCGGAGGCCCGCGGCGCCTCGGGCCGCGAGGTGGCCGACGCGGTCGTCCAGCTGGTCTTCTCCGGACTGCGCCGGGCCGACTGATCTTCCGACGATCCGAGAAAGACGGCCTACTGATCCGCAAAGGCGGCCCAGTGGACCGGAAAAACGGCCTGCTGGACCGGAGAAGACGGCCTACGCGTCCGGTTCCAGGTCCTCCTCCTCGAAGACCAGCAGCGTGCGGGTGCTCAGCACCTCCGGGATCGCCTGGAGCCGGGTGAGCACCAGCTCGCGCAGCGCCCGGTTGTCGGGCGTGTGCACCAGCAGCAGGACGTCGAAGTCGCCGCCCACCAACGCGATGTGCGAGGCGCCCGGCAGCTGGCGCAGCTGCTCGCGGACCGTGCGCCAGGTGTTCTGGACGATCTTCAGGGTGATGTAGGCCGAGGTGCTGTGCCCGGCCCGCTCGTGGTCCACGCGGGCGCCGAAGCCCCGGATCACCCCGTCCTCGACCAGCCGGTTGATGCGCGCGTAGGCGTTGGCCCGCGAGACATGGACACGTTCGGCGACGGACCGTATCGAAGCGCGGCCGTCCGCCTGGAGGATGCGCAGGATGTCCTGATCGATGGCGTCCAGCGGTCGCGCCGGCGGCGGCAGCGCCTCCTGCGCTGTCTCGGCCATTTGTTCAGGTGTCATGTCCCCCCGCTTCATCGCCGTGGACGTCCTGCGTTCATTGCAGGCTGTGGAGAACCGTTTGTCCACAGCCTGGAGGTGCCTGTAGCCAAAATGTGCCGACGACCGAACAATCGGTAGGTGAGGCGGGTCACAGCCGACACGTCTCCCGTAGCCGCTCCCATGAGGAGGTGCCGTCATGACGGTTCTGGAGCAGCGGGGCGCGTACCGGCCATCGCCGCCGCCCGCCTGGCAGCCCCGTATGGACCCCGCGCCGCTGCTGCCCGACGCCGAGCCGTACCGCGTCCTCGGCACCGAGGCGGCCGCCGGGGCCGATCCCGATCTGCTCCGCAGGCTCCACGCCCAGCTGGTGCGCGGCCGCCGCTACAACACGCAGGCCACCGCGCTCACCAAGCAGGGCCGCCTCGCCGTCTACCCCTCCAGCACCGGCCAGGAGGCATGCGAGATCGCCGCCGCCCTGGCCCTCGAAGAGCGCGACTGGCTCTTCCCCAGCTACCGCGACACGCTGGCCGTCGTCGCCCGCGGGGTGGACCCGGTCGAGGCCCTCACCCTGCTGCGCGGCGACTGGCACACCGGCTACGACCCGTACGCGCACCGGGTCGCCCCCCTCTCCACCCCGCTGGCCACCCAGCTGCCGCACGCCGTCGGCCTCGCCCACGCCGCCCGCCTCAAGGGCGACGACGTGGTCGCGCTCGCCATGGTCGGCGACGGCGGCACCAGCGAGGGCGACTTCCACGAGGCACTGAACTTCGCCGCCGTCTGGCAGGCACCCGTCGTCTTCCTGGTGCAGAACAACGGCTTCGCCATCTCCGTCCCGCTCGCCAAGCAGACCGCCGCGCCCTCCCTGGCCCACAAGGCCGTCGGCTACGGCATGCCGGGCCGCCTGGTCGACGGCAATGACGCGGCCGCGGTGCACGAGGTGCTCACCGACGCCGTACGGCACGCCCGCGCGGGCGGCGGACCGACCCTGATCGAGGCGGTCACCTACCGCATCGACGCCCACACCAACGCCGACGACGCCACCCGCTACCGGGGTGACGCCGAGGTGGAGGCCTGGCGCGCGCACGACCCGGTGCGCCTGCTGGAGACGGAGCTGACCGAGCGCGGCCTGATCGACGCGGCCGGTCTGGAAGCCGTACGGGGGGACGCCGAGGCGATGGCCGCCGACCTGCGCGCACGCATGAACCAGGACCCCGGGCTCGACCCGATGGACCTCTTCGACCACGTCTACGCCGAGACGACTGCCCAACTGCGCGAACAGCGGGACCTGTTGCGGGCCGAGCTGGCGGCCGAGCAGGACGGGCCCGACCCGCAGGAAGGCGACCGCCGATGACCACCGTGGCCGTCAAGCCCGCCACCATGGCCCAGGCCCTCACCCGCGCGATGCGCGACGCGATGGCCGCCGACCCCGCCGTGCACGTGCTCGGTGAGGACGTCGGCACCCTCGGCGGTGTCTTCCGCGTCACCGACGGGCTCGCCAAGGAGTTCGGCGAGGACCGCTGCACCGACACCCCGCTCGCGGAGGCCGGCATCCTCGGCGCCGCCGTCGGCATGGCCATGTACGGCCTGCGCCCGGTGGTGGAGATGCAGTTCGATGCCTTCGCCTACCCGGCGTTCGAGCAACTCGTCAGCCATGTCTCCCGGATGCGCAACCGCACCCGGGGCCGGATGCCCCTGCCGATCACCGTCCGCATCCCCTACGGCGGCGGCATCGGCGGCGTCGAGCACCACAGCGACTCCTCCGAGGCGTACTACATGGCCACCCCCGGCCTGCACGTGGTGACGCCCGCGACCGTCGCCGACGCCTACGGCCTGCTGCGCCGGGCCATCGCCTCCGACGACCCGGTCGTCTTCCTGGAGCCCAAGCGGCTCTACTGGTCCAAGAACACCTGGAACCCCGAGGAGCCGGCCGAGGTCGAGCCGATCGGGCGCGCGGTGGTCCGGCGTACCGGCCGCAGCGCCACGCTGATCACCTACGGCCCCTCCGTGCCCGTCTGCCTGGAGGCCGCCGAGGCCGCGCGGGCCGAGGGCTGGGACCTGGAGGTGGTCGACCTGCGCTCCCTGGTGCCGTTCGACGACGAGACGGTCTGCGCCTCCGTGCGGCGCACCGGACGCGCGGTCGTGGTACACGAGTCCACCGGGTTCGGCGGGCCGGGCGGCGAGATCGCGGCCCGGATCACCGAGCGCTGCTTCCACCACCTGGAGGCCCCCGTGCTGCGCGTCGCCGGGTTCGACCTCCCCTACCCGCCGCCCATGCTGGAGCGGCACCATCTGCCCGGCGTGGACCGCGTCCTGGACGCCGTGGCCCGGCTCCAGTGGGAGGCCGAGGGCTGATGGCACAGGTGCTGGAGTTCAAGCTGCCCGATCTCGGCGAGGGACTGACCGAGGCGGAGATCGTGCGCTGGCTGGTCCAGGTCGGTGACGTGGTCGCCGTCGACCAGCCGGTGGTCGAGGTCGAGACGGCCAAGGCGTCGGTGGAGGTCCCCTGCCCCTACGGCGGTGTGGTCACCGCCCGCTACGGCGAGGAGGGCACCGAACTCCCGGTCGGCGCCCCGCTCCTGACGGTCGCGGTCGGCGAACCGGACGCGGAGTCCACGGCCGGCTCGGGCAATGTCCTGGTCGGATACGGCACGTCCGAGGCGCCGGGCCGGCGCCGCAGGGTGCGGCCGGTGGCCCTGACCGGCGGCGGCGCGGGAGCGAACGGTGCCACGGGCGGGAGCGCGGCGGTGAACGGCGCCGAGGCCGCGGGCACCGGAGTGAACGGCACCGCCGCCGCGCCGGGTTCGGGCCTGCCCGCCACTGCGCTGCCGGCCGACGGCCCCGTGCCCGTGATCTCCCCGCTGGTGCGCAGGCTCGCCCGCGAGGGCGGACTGGACCTGCGGCGGCTGGCCGGATCCGGCCCGGACGGACTGATCCTGCGCGCCGACGTGGAGCGCGCCCTGCGCGACGGGGCGGACCAGGGCAGCGGTCGTACGGCCGAGGGCCCCGTCATGGCCCAGGCCATGGCGTCGGCCGTGGCCCCGGCCCCCGTCTCCGGCGAGGTGCGTGTTCCGCTCAAGGGCATCCGCGGTGCCGTCGCCGACAAGCTGTCCCGCAGCCGCCGGGAGATCCCGGACGCCACCTGCTGGGTGGACGCCGACGCGACGGAACTGATGCGCGCCCGGGCCGCGATGAACGCGGCGGGGGGCGTGAGGATCTCCCTCGTCGCGCTGCTCGCCCGCATCTGCGCCGCGGCCCTCGCCCGGTTCCCGGAGCTGAACTCCTCGGTCGACACCGAGGCCCGCGAGATCGTCCGGCACCCCCATGTGCACCTCGGGTTCGCGGCCCAGACCGAGCGCGGCCTGGTCGTGCCGGTCGTCCGGGACGCCCACGCCCGTGACGCGGAGTCGCTGACCGGCGAGTTCGCCCGGCTCACCGAGGCGGCCCGCGCCGGGACGCTCACCCCGGCGGAACTCACCGGCGGCACCTTCACGTTGAACAACTACGGGGTCTTCGGCGTCGACGGCTCCACACCGATCGTCAACCACCCCGAGGCGGCCATGCTCGGCGTCGGCCGGATCGTCCCCAAGCCATGGGTGCACGAGGGCGAGCTGGCCGTGCGCCAGGTCGTCCAGCTCTCGCTCACCTTCGACCACCGGGTGTGCGACGGCGGCACGGCGGGCGGCTTCCTGAGGTACGTGGCGGACTGCGTGGAACAGCCGGCGGTGCTGCTGCGCACCCTGTGACCCACCGGGGGCCCGCCGCCCCTCGGTTCCCTGCGATCGGACCGGCCCGCATACTCGGGGAGTGACCGACAACGCCACCGCCGGGCCGGCGGGCACCGCGGCCGCCCTCGGAGCCGACGCGGCACCCCCGCCGTACGACGCCGTCGTGCTGGCCGGAGGTGCCGCGCGGCGGCTCGGCGGGGCCGACAAGCCCGGCGTCCGGGTCGGCGGCCGGGCGCTGCTGGACCGGGTGCTCACGGCCTGCGCGAACGCTCGTACGACCGTCGTCGTGGCCGCGCCCCGCAGCACCGTCCGCCCGGTGCGCTGGGCCCGCGAGGAGCCGCCCGGCGGGGGACCGGTCGCCGCGCTGGCGGCCGGGCTGCGGCACGTCACCGCCGAACGCGCCGTCGTCCTCTCCGCCGACCTGCCCTTCCTCCGGGCGGACACACTGCGGCGGCTGCTGACCGCCCTGGGCGAGAGCGGCGCCGACGGCGCGCTGCTCACCGACGCGGACGGCCGCGACCAGCCCCTGGTCGCGGCGTACCGCACCGCCGCGCTGCGCCGCGAACTGGCCGCCCTCGCCGCCGCGCACGACGGCCTCACCGGACTGCCGCTGCGCCGCCTCACCGCCGCCCTCCGCCTCACCCGTGTCCCGGACCCGCACGCGTCCTTCGACTGCGACACCTGGGACGACATCGTCAACGCCAGGGCACGCATCAGGGAGCATGGGCACGTGTTGGATGAATGGATCTCCGCAGTCAAGGACGAGCTGGGCATCGACCTGGACGTCGACACGAACGTCCTGCTCGACCTGGCCCGGGACGCCGCGCACAATGTCGCCCGGCCCGCCGCCCCGCTGACCACCTTCCTCGTCGGCTACGCCGCGGCCCGGGGCGAGGGCGGCCCCGAGGCCGTCGCCGAAGCCGCCCGCAAGGCCGCCGCGCTGGCCCTGCGCTGGGAGGAAGAGGCGGCACGGACCGGGGAAAGCGGGGGCCCGAGCGCCCCGGACGCCGGATGACCGCGCCCGGCCTGCGCGACGGGGCACCCGTGGAGGACAGCGACGACCTCGATGTCGAGGAGGCCCTGGCCCTCGTGAGGGAAGCCAAGGACGACGGCACCGGCCCGGCCCGGGACCCGGGGGCCACCGGGCCGCACCGCCCTGCCCCGGCGGAACGGCACCGCGCCACCCCCTGGCCCGACGCCCGCGAGATCGCCGCCCGCGCCGCGCGGGCCACCCGCGCGACCCGGCCCGCCCCCACGTCACCGGCCCCCCGCCGCACCCCCGTCTCCGTCCCCCTCGGCAACGCCCTCGGCCTGGTCCTCGCCGCACCCCTGGACGCGCTCGGCGACCTGCCGTCCTTCGACACCTCCGCGATGGACGGCTGGGCGGTCGCCGGCCCCGGACCCTGGGCGGTGCGCGAGGAGGGTGTGCTCGCCGGGCACGCCCAGCCCGAGCCGCTCACCGACGGCGAGGCGGTCCGCATCGCCACCGGCGCCCGCGTCCCCGCCGACACCACCGCCGTGCTGCGCACCGAGCACGGCCGCACGGACGCCCAGGGCCGGCTGCACGCCACCCGCGAGACGGTCCACGGCCAGGACATCCGCCCGCGCGGCCAGGAGTGCCGCAGCGGCGACCAACTGCTGCCCGTCGGCACCCAGATCACCCCGGCCGTCCTCGGCCTGGCCGCGGCCGCGGGATACGACACCGTCACCGTCGTCCCCCGGCCCCGCGCCGAAGTCCTCGTCCTCGGGGACGAGTTGCTGACCGAGGGGCTGCCGCACGACGGGCTGATCCGGGACGCGCTCGGCCCCATGCTGCCGCCCTGGCTGCGGGCGCTCGGCGCCGAGGTCGTCGCGGTGCGCCGGATCCGCGACGACGCCAGGGCCCTGCACAAGGCGATCACCGCGTCCACGGCCGATCTGGTCGTCACCACCGGAGGCACCGCCGCCGGACCCCACGACCACGTCCACTCCACCCTGGAACGCATCGGCGCCGAACTCCTCGTCGACGGCGTGAAGGTGCGCCCCGGCCACCCCATGCTGCTGGCCCGCACCAAGGACGACCAGCATCTCGTCGGTCTGCCCGGCAACCCCCTCGCGGCCGTCTCCGGCCTCATCACGCTCGCCGAGCCGCTGCTGCGCACCCTCGCCGCCCGCCCCGCCCCCGAGCCGTACACGCTGCCGCTGACCGAGGCCGTGCACGGGCACCCGTACGACACCCGGCTCGTCCCCGTGGTGCTGCGCGGCGACCGTGCCGTACCGCTGCACTACAACGGCCCGGCCATGCTGCGCGGCATCGCGGCCGCCGACGCGCTGGCCGTCGTACCGCCGGGCGGGGCCCGCCACGGTGCGGAGACGGAGCTGCTGGACCTGCCCTGGACGACCGCGGGGATCGGGGTATGTTTCACGTGAAACGTGCGGACAGCGACACCCCCGGCACCCCCGACACCACCGGGACTCCGCAGGACGACGCCCGCGCGGCGGACGAACGCCCGGTCGTCCACCAGGTGAAACTGCCGGTGAAGGTGGTGGAACGGCCGCTCCGCCAGGTCGCCAAACGGCTGCTCATGGCGCTGCTGTTGCTGGTCCTCACCGCGCTGGTCGTCTACGTCGACCGCGCGGGCTACCGCGACAGCGCCGACGACTCCGTGGACCTGCTCGACTCGTTCTACTACGCCACCGTCACCCTCTCCACCACGGGTTACGGCGACATCACCCCGGTCAGCGACAGCGCCCGGCTGACCAACATCTTCGTCATCACGCCCCTGCGGGTGCTGTTCCTGATCATCCTGGTCGGCACCACGCTGGAGGTCCTCACCGAGCGCACCCGGGAGGAATGGCGCCTGAAACGCTGGAGGTCCGCCTTGCGCGAGCACACCGTCGTCGTCGGCTTCGGCACGAAGGGGCGCTCGGCCGTGCAGACCGTCTGCGCGACCGGGCTGAAGAAGGAGCAGGTGGTCGTGGTCGACCCCAGCGCCAAGGTGATCGACGCGGCGACCGCCGACGGCTACGCCGGGGTCATCGGCGACGCCACCCGCAGCGACATCCTCAAGCGGGCCGAGGTGCACAAGGCCCGGCAGATCATCGTGGCCCCGCAGCGTGACGACACCGCCGTGCTGGTCACCTTGACCGCCCGTCAGCTCAACCGCAGCGCGAAGATCGTGGCCGCGGTGCGCGAGGAGGAGAACGCCCCGCTGCTGCGGCAGTCCGGCGCCGACGCCGTCATCACCAGCGCCAGCGCGGCCGGCCGGCTGCTCGGCCTGTCGGTCCTCAGCCCCGCCGCCGGCATGGTCATGGAGGACCTCATCCAGCAGGGCAGCGGCCTGGACCTCGTGGAGCGGCCGGTGGTGCGCGCCGAGGCGGGCAAGGGGCCGCGCGAGATCGACGACCTCGTGGTGAGCGTCGTACGCGGGCACCGGGTGCTCGGTTACGACGACCGGTCCATCGGCACCCTCCAGCTGACCGACCGGCTCATCACCATCGTGCGCGCCAGCCCCGGCACCCAGATCACCCCGCACTCGCGCCCGCTGCCCAGGGACTGAGACGGGGCGTCGAGCGCCGTGGCCGCCCGGGGCGCCAGGGGGAGTAGCGTCGCGGACATGCATGCGATCACGATTCCCGAACCTGGTGGTCCCGAGGCGCTGGTGTGGGACGAGGTCCCCGATCCGGTGGCCGGCGAGGGCGAGGTGCTGGTCGAGGTGGTGGCCAGTGCCGTCAACCGTGCCGACGTCCTGCAACGGCAGGGCTTCTACAACCCGCCGCCCGGCGCCTCCCCCTACCCCGGCCTGGAGTGCTCCGGCCGGATCGCCGCGCTCGGCCCCGGGGTGTCCGGCTGGGCCATCGGCGACGAGGTGTGCGCGCTGCTCGCGGGCGGCGGCTACGCCCAGAAGGTCGTCGTACCGGCCGGGCAGCTGCTGCCGGTGCCGGAGGGCGTCGACCTGGTGCGGGCCGCCGCGCTGCCCGAGGTGGCGTGCACGGTCTGGTCCAACGTGTTCATGGTGTCCCACCTGGGGCCGGGCGAGACCCTGCTGGTGCACGGCGGCTCCAGCGGCATCGGCACCATGGCGATCCAGCTGGCCAAGGCAGTCGGCGCCAGGGTCGCGGTGACCGCCGGGACCAAGGAGAAGCTGGAGCGCTGCGCCGAACTGGGCGCGGACATCCTGATCAACTACCGGGAGCAGGACTTCGTCGCCGAGGTCGAGGAGGCCACCGGCGGCGCGGGCGCCGACGTCATCCTCGACAACATGGGCGCCAAGTACCTCGACCGCAATGTGCGGGCGCTGGCGGTCAACGGGCGTCTGGCGATCATCGGGCTCCAGGGCGGTGCCAAGGGCGAGCTGAACATCGGCGCGCTGCTGCACAAGCGCGCTGCCGTCACCGCGACCTCGCTGCGGGCGCGGCCGGTGGAGGAGAAGACGGCCATCGTCGCCGCGGTCCGCGAGCACGTCTGGCCGCTGCTCGCCGGGGGGCGGGTACGCCCGGTGGTGGACCGCGAGCTGCCGATGGCGCGGGCCGCCGAGGCGCACCGGGTGCTGGAGGAGAGCGGCCACATCGGCAAGGTGCTGCTCGTGGCCCCGTAGCGGAGCGTCCGGGCCCGGGGCTCAGCTCCTGCGCAGCCGCAGCCCCAGGAAGGCCAGGCCGAGGCCGAGACCGATGAGGACGAGCCCGCTGCCGAGCGGCAGGATCCGCAGGGCCGGCTCGCTCGCGTTCTCGCTCTGCCGGGCGGCGTCCTGGTCCGCCGACCGCCCCGGCGTGGGATCGAGACCCGCCTCCTCGGTCGGCCGGGAGGCCGTCGGGGGCTCCGCGGTCTCCGGCTCCGCGGGCTGTGCGGCGGAGTCGGGGACGGCGTCCTCGTCGCCCTCCACCTGGGCCCAGGGCCCGTCCTGGCGCCCCGGGCGCAGCTTCCCCTCACCGGCCCCGCTGCCCGCCCGCGACGGCTCGCCGGACGGCACGCTGTACGAGGCGGAGGCCGGGCCGGAGGGCGGGTGCGGGTGCTGGGCACCGGCGCCGTCGTGCCCCGGGCGGTCCTGGTGATCGTGCCCGGCGTGACCGGAACCGGCGGCGTTCCCGGCCGCCGCGGGCCCTCCGGCACCGGCCGGGCCGCCTGAGCCGCCCGTGTGGCCGGCGGGCGAGGACGAGGCCGAGGGCGTACCGGCGGGGTGGCCCGCGGAGGGGGAGTGCGGCGGGCCGGCCTCGGCGGCGTACGCGGCGGCGGTGCCGTAGGCGGGCAGGGCCGCCGTGAGGACGAGCAGCAGCCGCAGACAGGGGTGGGTGAGTCGCAGCCATGGAGTCACGTCGGTGACCTCCCGGAGCCCAGCTGGCGTGAGCGCGTGATCGATGATGAACCGACGGGAACAGCCTCACATCACCGGACTCCCGGGGCATTCCGGATTGGGCCGACGGGTCTAAACCGCGGATCCGCTGCACCGGGGGGCGCCACGGTGGTGAGGTGGGCGGGTGCGAGACAATGACGGCATGGAGATGCCGAGGAACGAACGGTCGCCGGAGAAGCCCCAGATCCTCGTCGTGGGTCAGGACGGGATGGCGCTGGGCGGAGGTGGCGGGGACGACGATTCCCGCGAGATTCCGGTCACCGAGCAGGTGGAGCAGCCCGCCAAGGTCATGCGGATCGGCAGCATGATCAAGCAGCTCCTGGAGGAGGTGCGCGCCGCTCCCCTCGACGAGGCCAGCCGGGTCCGGCTGCGGGAGATCCACGCCAGCTCGGTGAAGGAGCTGGAGGACGGTCTGGCGCCGGAGCTGGTCGAGGAGCTGGA
The DNA here is from genome assembly GCF_030450125.1 of Streptomyces sp. WP-1. Classification (NCBI taxonomy): domain Bacteria; kingdom Bacillati; phylum Actinomycetota; class Actinomycetes; order Kitasatosporales; family Streptomycetaceae; genus Streptomyces; species Streptomyces sp. WP-1. The sequence continues at coordinate 3,981,503 of NZ_CP123923.1, read as the reverse complement.
GCGCCTGTCGCTGCCGTTCACCGACGACGTCACCCCGAGCGACGCCGAGCTGCGTATCGCGCAGGCACAGCTGGTGGGCTGGCTGGAGGGCCTCTTCCACGGGATCCAGACCACGCTGTTCGCCCAGCAGATGGCCGCGCGGGCCCAGCTGGAGCAGATGCGCCGGGCGCTCCCGCCGGGTGTGTCGGGCCCCGAGGGCGACGACCAGCACACGGGCGGGCACACGGGCGGCCCGTACCTGTAGATCCCAGATATCCGTACCCGTAGATCCGGACACGCGAAAGGGGCCCGGCGGTCGGTCACCGCCGGGCCCCTTCTCATGCGCGCGTCTACTGCGGCGGATTGCCCGTCGACACGCTCAGCTCGATGGTGCCCGGGTTCTTGGCGTTCACATCCGTGCCCTCGGACGGGAACTGGTCCATGACCGTGCCGTCGCCCCAGGTGTTGTCGTCCACCTTCTTGACGTGCAGCGTCCAGCCCGCGGCCTGGAAGCAGGCCTTCACGGAGTTGATGTCCTTGTAGCGGAAATCGGGCAGCTGGATCTTGTTCGGATCGTCGTAGGACTCCGCCGGCTCCGTGCACTTGGTCTTGTCGATCACCCGGGTGGTGTCCGGGCCCCGGTAGCCCGCCTGGTGGCGGGGGGACGCCGAGGTGCTGGCACCGCCGTGCCCGCCCGTGTCGTCACCGCCGCCGCTGTTCATGGTCAGCGCGACGGCCAGGCCGACGACCGCGACGAGCGACACCCCGACCGCCCCGATGATCACGGCCTTTCCGCTCTTGCCGCCGTCCGGGCCGGACCCCTGCGTGGTCGTCTGCGGGGACTGCGCGTACGGCGGCGGGGTGCTGGGCCCGTAGCCGGCCGGAGGCGTCTGGTAGCCCGCCGGCTGGGGATAGCCGTAGGAGGGCGCGGGCGCGGGCGTGGCCGGTGCCGGGGTATGGGGGCCGTACGGACCCGGCTGGTACGGCGTCCGCACCGGTCCGGGCGGCGTCTGCCGGGACTGGTCGACCGGCGGGAACACCGCGGAGCCGACGCCCGAGCCGCTCTGCCGCGGACCGGCGTCCGGCACGATGCTCGGCGCGGCCGCCTGGAGGGAGGCGGCGACCCGCAGGCACTCCTCGCGCATGGCGTCGGCGGTCGGGAAGCGCTCGTTCGGGTTCTTCCGCAGCGCGCGGGCGACCAGCGCGTCCACCGCCGGGGGCAGCGCGCGGTTGATGGAGGACGGGGCGACCGGCTCCTCCTGGACGTGCGCGTACGCGATCGCCAGCGGGGAGTCCGCGTCGAACGGCAGCCGCCCGGTCACCAGCTGGAAGAGCATGATGCCGACCGAGTACAGGTCGGAGCGGGCGTCCACACCGCGGCCGAGGGCCTGCTCGGGCGAGAGGTACTGCGGGGTGCCGACGACCATGCCGGTCTGCGTCATCGAGGTCACGCCGGACTGCATGGCGCGCGCGATGCCGAAGTCCATGACCTTGACCACACCTCGCTTGGTCACCATCACGTTGCCGGGCTTGATGTCGCGGTGGACCAGGCCCATCTCGTGGCTGATGTCCAGCGCGGCGAGCACGTCGGCGGTGACCTTCAGCGCCTGGTCGGCGGGCATGGCGCCGTACCGGCGTATGTCCTCCTCCAGGACCGAGCCCAGCGGGTGGCCCTCGACGTACTCCATGACGATGTACGGGGTCGCCAGGCCGCCGAGGTCGTCCTCGCCCGTGTCGAAGACGGAGACGATGTTGGTGTGCGTGAGCTTCGCCACGGCCTGGGCCTCGCGGCGGAAGCGCTCGCGGAAGGCCTGCTCCCGGCCCAGCTCGGTGTGCAGTGTCTTGATCGCGACCTGGCGGTCCAGCACGGCGTCGTACGCGAGGTGGACCGAGGCCATGCCGCCCTCGCCGAGCAGGTCGCGCAGCTGGTATCGGCCACCGGCCAGACCCTGCCCCGAATATCGGCCGTGTGTGCCGTCCTGGCTCATCTCTCCGCGTCCCCCATCGGCCGTCCGGCACCTTGGCTCGTCGCACAGGCCTTGATCGAATGTGTCATTCCCGGCCAAGTCTGCCCCAGGGCACCGGCACGTCAAGCTCGGTGCCCGTTCCGTGACCGTACGGACAAGAAGCGTCGCGCAAGCGTTACAGGGGGCGTGCGAGCAGCACACAGAATTTGCACGACGACCTGTGCTGAGGGTTTCATGGCCGGTCCGTCGCAGAGTCGGTCCCGGTTCCGGTTCCGAACCGGTGGCCCCCACGGAGGCTGTAGCGTGGCCGACGGAGACCGTGACAACACCGCGCGCACCGCGGGCAGAAACGACGGCGAGGACTGATGGCACAGACGCAGCGCGCCCAGGGCCCGTCCGACCCGGAGGCGTCTGGCGGCGGCGGCATCTCGGACGGGCCGGAGAACTGGGGCAACGCAGGGCTGGTCGGCGACGGCCGGTACCGGCTGACGCACCGCCTGGGCCGGGGCGGCATGGCCGAGGTCTTCGCGGCCGAGGACGTCCGTCTGGGCCGTACGGTCGCGGTCAAGCTGCTCCGTGCCGACCTGGCCGAGGACCCTGTCTCCAAGGCGCGGTTCACGCGCGAGGCGCAGTCGGTCGCCGGGCTCAACCACCACGCGATCGTCGCCGTGTACGACTCCGGCGAGGACGTCGCGGGCGGCCAGTCGGTGCCGTACATCGTGATGGAGCTGGTCGAGGGCCGCACCATCCGCGATCTGCTGCTGAACGCGGAGGCGCCCGGCCCCGAGCAGGCGCTGATCATCGTCTCCGGAGTCCTGGAGGCGCTCGCCTACTCGCACCAGCACGGCATCGTGCACCGCGACATCAAGCCCGCGAACGTGATCATCACCGACAGCGGCGCCGTCAAGGTGATGGACTTCGGCATCGCCCGCGCCCTGCACGGCGCGCAGTCCACGATGACGCAGACCGGCATGGTCATGGGCACCCCCCAGTACCTCTCCCCGGAGCAGGCGCTCGGCAAGGCCGTCGACCACCGCTCCGACCTGTACGCGACCGGCTGCCTGCTGTACGAACTGCTCGCGCTGCGGCCCCCGTTCACCGGTGAGACCCCGCTGTCCGTGGTCTACCAGCACGTCCAGGACACGCCCATCGCGCCGTCGCAGGTCCTCCAGGCCTGCCCGCCGGAGCTGGACGGCCTGGTCATGCGCTCGCTCGCCAAGGAGCCGGACGACCGGTTCCAGACGGCGGAGGAGATGCGCGGCCTGGTCCAGTACGGCCTCCAGATGCTCTACGACCAGGGCGGCCACACCGGCACCTGGAACACCGGCCCGGTGGCGGTGCACGACACCCGGCACACCCCGGCGGGCGGCTTCGCGGGCACCACCGCGATGTCGCCGATGGCCGGTTCCGGCACCACGCAGATCCCGCAGCCGCTGCTGCCGCAGGGCTACGGCCACGGCGACGACGGCGGCTTCGAGGGGCACGGCAACAAGGGCAGCGGCCGCGGCAAGCTGTGGATCCTCGCCGTGCTCGCGGTCATCGCCATCGCGGCGGGCGTGGCGCTGGCGCTGAAGGGCGCGGGCGGCGGTGGCGGCGCCGGTACGGACACCAAGCCGCCGGCCACGCACACCAAGAGCACCGACGACGACACCGCCAGCTCGTCCCCGAGCGACGACGACACCGGGCAGCCCACGGACAGCTCGACCGACGACGGGACGGGCACCGGTTCCGGGTCGAACTGGTCGCCGTCGTACACGCCGTCGTACACCCCGACCGACCCGGAGACCACCGGCCCGACGAACCAGCCGTCGAAGACCCCGCCCACGTCGACGCAGCCCACGGACCCGACGGACGGCGGCAACGCCGACGGCGGCGCCGCGGACGGTGGCACCGACACCGGCGCGACGGGCGGCGGCACGGACGCGGGTACGACGAACGGCAACGCCACCGACGGCAACGCGGCGGCCGGCGGGGCGGCGGGCCTGCCCACCGGATGAGCATCGGCGGGGCTGCCCGCCAGTAGGACAACCGCGGGGCCCGGGAGACCGGGCCCCGTTCGTCTGCCCGCCGCCGAAGGATCTCGGCTTCCGAAGGAGCCTGATCGGCTGAAGGGCCGTGACCGATTGAAGGGCCGTGACCGACAGAAGGGCCGTGACCGACGGAAAGGGCCTTGGCCGACGCGACGGACGTAAACCCGCTCACCCGGTGAACGCGTCGCACACCGCGTCGTACTCGCGGGTCCACCACACCACGAGCGCCGAGGCGGCCGGGAACTGGCAGTCGGCACGGCTGTCGCCGCGCTCGTAGTGCCAGCGCAGCATCCAGAAGTCGTTCAGGCGTTCCCACCACACCCGGCGTACGGCCGCCGCCAGTTCCTCGGGCGTGGCATCGGCCGCGCGCCGGTACGCGCGGGCGTACGCCCGCACCTTCGGCAGGTCCAGGGCGCCCGCGGGCCGTACGAAGAAGATCGCGGCGGCCCGCACGGCCTCCTCCGCGCGGGGCTGCACGCCGAGCCGGTCCCAGTCCACGATGGCCGCCGGGGCGCCGTCCTTGTAGAGCAGGTTGAACGGGTGGAAGTCGCCGTGCACCCAGCCCACCGGGCCGCCGGGCGGCGGTCGCCGGTCCGCGTGCCGTTCCAGCAGCTCCCGCCGCTCCCGGAGCCGGTGCCGGGCCAGCGCGTCGAAGGCGTCGGCCGGGCGGTGCCGGCGCACCCGCGCGAGCAGCTGGTCGATGAGCGCGAACGTGTCCGCCGGGTCGGCGCTCTCCACCGGATGGGGGCTGGTGGCCGGGCGGGTGCGCCCCTTGGGCGGCATCACGCGCTCCAGGCAGGCGTGCACGGCGCCCAGCAGCGCTCCCAGGCGCGCGCTCTCCGAGCGGGTCAGCTGGCCGCCGTGGCGGTGTCCGCCGTCGATCCAGGGGTGCAGGGCGTAGGCATGGCCGCCGACGACGGCGACGGTACGGCCCTCGCGGTGCGCGAGCGGCACGGCGACCGGCACGCCGAGGGCGGCCAGGCGCTGGGTGGCCCGGTGCCGGCGTTCGATGGCGGCCGGGTCGGCGGTGTCGGGGTCGAAGTGGTGCTTGAGGAAATACCGGCCGCGCGTGGTGCAGAGGCGGTAGCCGCGGTTGAGCAGCCCCTGGTCGACCGGTTCGCAGGCCAGGGGCGTCCCGGCGGCGTCGTACAGGCGGAGCAGGGCGCCCAGAGGGGGCGCGTGGGGCATGGGGGTTGGTACACAAGGGCGCGGCACGCCGCAGATGCTAAGGCACGAAAAAGGCCCCTTGAGCTGGGCCTTTCACAGTCAGTCGTCGGTGGTCGCAATCGGTCACAGGGTGAACGGGCCTGAACGGTGGAGGTCCGCCGTGTTCGAGCAGGTCGTGAAGCCTTTTCAAGGTTTCGGGGTTTTCCTCCCACAAAGCACGGGGCCGGGACTCCCTCCGGAGAACTCTTCCCGTCACCTGGGTGACCGGGATAACGTTCGGGTGCTCCGGCCTTGCCACAAGGCTGTGACCAGCGCGCTTCCGCATCTCTTCGATTTACTTGGAAATCCAAGCAAAATCGCAGGTCAAGTGGGGTTTCACAGAAATGTGGAGCACTGGGTAACGTAATGGTCGCAGGGCGCTCGCCGGGGCACCTGTCACGCCTGTTCCCGGCCGAGTGGCACCCACCCCGTGCCCGGTGGTCGAAACAGGTGAGCCGCACTGGCCTACCGGCAACCCCGGGGGCCGGAACGACGGAGGAGCACACGTGACCGTGGACAGCAGTGCCGCGCGCAAGCGCAGCGCCGCAGGCAAGGCCGGCACCACCGGCAGCAAGGCCGGCTCGGCCGGGACCAAGTCCGGAGCCACCGGCGCCAAGCGCACCACCAGCACGACCCGGGCCCCGCGCGCCGCGCGCGCCGGCGCGAAGAAGAGCACCGAGCACGAGCTCGTGCAGCTTCTGACGCCGGAGGGCAAGCGGGTCAAGAATGCCGAGTACGACTCCTACGTCGCCGGCATCACTCCCGAAGACCTGCGCGGCCTCTACCGCGACATGGTGCTCACCCGTCGTTTCGACGCCGAGGCCACCGCCCTGCAGCGCCAGGGCGAGCTGGGCCTGTGGGCCTCCCTGCTGGGCCAGGAGGCCGCCCAGATCGGCTCCGGCCGGGCCACTCGTGAGGACGACTACGTCTTCCCGACCTACCGCGAGCACGGCGTCGCCTGGTGCCGCGGCGTGGACCCGACCAACCTGCTCGGCATGTTCCGCGGTGTGAACAACGGCGGCTGGGACCCCAACAGCAACAACTTCCACCTGTACACGATCGTCATCGGCTCGCAGGCCCTGCACGCCACCGGCTACGCGATGGGCGTGGCCAAGGACGGCGCGGACTCCGCGGTCATCGCCTACTTCGGCGACGGCGCCTCCAGCCAGGGCGACGTGGCCGAGTCGTTCACCTTCTCCGCGGTCTACAACGCGCCCGTGGTGTTCTTCTGCCAGAACAACCAGTGGGCGATCTCCGAGCCGACCGAGAAGCAGACCCGGGTGCCGCTCTACCAGCGCGCCCAGGGCTACGGCTTCCCGGGCGTGCGCGTGGACGGCAACGACGTGCTGGCCTGTCTCGCGGTCACCAAGTGGGCCCTGGAGCGCGCCCGCAACGGCGAGGGCCCGACCCTGGTCGAGGCCTTCACCTACCGCATGGGCGCCCACACCACCTCCGACGACCCCAGCCGCTACCGGGGCGACGAGGAGCGGCAGGCATGGGAGGCCAAGGACCCGATCCTGCGCCTGCGCCGCCACCTGGAGGCGTCGAACCACGCGGACGAGGGATTCTTCGAGGAACTCGAGGCCGAGTCCGAGGCGTTGGGCAAGCGGGTGCGCGAAGCGGTCCGCGCCATGCCCGACCCGGACCACTTCGCCATCTTCGAGAACGTGTACGCGGACGGGCACGCGCTCGTCGACGAGGAGCGGGCCCAGTTCGCCGCCTACCAGGCGTCGTTCGCGGACTCAGAAGGGGGTCACTGAGATGGCCGAGAAGATGGCGATGGCCAAGGCCATCAACGAGTCGCTGCGGCGCGCCCTGGAGGCCGACCCCAAGGTCCTGGTCATGGGCGAGGACGTCGGCAAGCTCGGCGGCGTCTTCCGTGTCACGGACGGCCTCCAGAAGGACTTCGGCGACAGCCGGGTCATCGACACCCCGCTCGCCGAGTCCGGCATCGTCGGCACCGCGATCGGCCTGGCCCTGCGCGGCTACCGGCCGGTGGTGGAGATCCAGTTCGACGGCTTCGTCTTCCCGGCGTACGACCAGATCGTCACCCAGCTCGCCAAGATGCACGCGCGCTCGCTCGGCAAGGTCAAGATGCCCGTCGTCGTGCGCATCCCCTACGGCGGCGGCATCGGCGCGGTCGAGCACCACTCCGAGTCCCCCGAGGCCCTGTTCGCACACGTCGCCGGCCTGAAGATCGTCAGCCCGTCGAACGCGTCGGACGCCTACTGGATGATGCAGCAGGCCATCCAGAGCGACGACCCGGTGATCTACTTCGAGCCCAAGCGCCGCTACTGGGACAAGGCCGAGGTGGACGTCGAGGCGATCCCCGCCCCGCTGCACAAGGCCCAGGTGGTCCGCGAGGGCACCGACCTGACCCTCGCGGCCTACGGCCCGATGGTGAAGCTGTGCCAGGAGGTCGCCGCCGCGGCCGCCGAGGAGGGCAAGAGCCTGGAGGTCCTGGACCTGCGCTCGGTCTCCCCCCTCGACTTCGACGCCATCCAGGCCTCGGTCGAGAAGACCCGCCGCCTGGTCGTGGTCCACGAGGCGCCGGTGTTCTTCGGCTCCGGCGGCGAGATCGCCGCCCGGATCACCGAGCGCTGCTTCTACCACCTGGAGGCCCCGGTGCTCCGGGTCGGCGGCTACCACGCCCCGTACCCGCCGGCCCGCCTGGAGGAGGAGTACCTGCCGGACCTGGACCGCGTGCTCGACGCCGTCGACCGCTCGCTGGCGTACTGAGGGAGAGGGTCGTGACGACGATGACGGACGCGTCCGTACGCGAGTTCAAGATGCCCGACGTGGGCGAGGGCCTGACCGAGGCCGAGATCCTCAAGTGGTACGTCCAGCCGGGCGACACGGTCACCGACGGCCAGGTGGTGTGCGAGGTCGAGACCGCCAAGGCGGCCGTCGAACTGCCCATCCCCTACGACGGCGTGGTCAGCGAGCTGCGGTTCCCCGAGGGGACCACGGTCGACGTGGGTACGGCGATCATCACGGTGCGGGTGGCGGGCGGGGCCCCGGCTCCGGTCCCGGCGCAGGCCGAGGCGGCGGCGCCCGCGGCTGAGGCGGCCCCGGAGGCTTCGGCTGCGGCCCCGTCCGCGGCTCCGGCTCCGGCCGAGGAGGCGAAGCCCGCGGCTCGTCAGCCGGTCCTGGTGGGCTACGGCGTGTCGACCTCCGCGACCAAGCGCCGCCCGCGCAAGGGCCCCGAGGTCACCGTCCCGGCGCCCGCCCAGCCCGAGCTGAACGGCCACACCCCGGCGGCGGACAGCCCCCGCCCGCTGGCCAAGCCCCCGGTGCGCAAGCTGGCCAAGGACCTCGGCGTCGACCTGACCGCGGTCACCCCGTCCGGCCCGGACGGGATCATCACCCGCGAGGACGTGCACGCGGCGGCCGCACCGGCGGCCGTGACCGCGCCCGCGCCGGTGGCGGCGGCTCCGGCCGCGCCCGCCCCCGTGGCGTCGTACGACGGCGCCCGCGAGACCCGTCTCCCCGTCAAGGGCGTGCGCAAGGCGACCGCGACGGCGATGGTCGGCTCGGCGTTCACGGCCCCGCACGTCACGGAGTTCGTGACGGTGGACGTGACCCGGACCATGAAGCTGGTCGAGGAGCTGAAGCAGGACAAGGAGATGCAAGGCAGGCGGGTCAACCCGCTGCTGCTGATCGCCAAGGCCCTGCTGGTCGCGATCAAGCGCAACCCGGACATCAACGCGTCCTGGGACGAGGCCGACCAGGAGATCGTGGTCAAGCACTACGTCAACCTGGGCATCGCGGCGGCCACCCCGCGCGGCCTGATCGTGCCGAACATCAAGGACGCGCACGCCAAGACGCTGCCCCAGCTGGCCGACTCCCTCGGCGAGCTGGTGTCCACGGCGCGCGAGGGCAAGACCTCCCCGTCCGCCATGCAGGGCGGCACGGTGACGATCACCAATGTCGGCGTCTTCGGCGTCGACACCGGCACGCCGATCCTCAACCCGGGCGAGTCGGCGATCCTCGCCATCGGCGCGATCAAGCTCCAGCCGTGGGTCCACAAGGGCAAGGTCAAGCCGCGCCAGGTGACCACCCTCGCGCTGAGCTTCGACCACCGCCTCGTCGACGGCGAGCTGGGCTCCAGGTTCCTGGCCGACGTGGCCGCGGTCCTGGAGCAGCCGAAGCGGCTGATCACCTGGGCGTGACCGGCCCCTCCGCATAGAACCGAAGGCCCTGTGGACCGCTCCACAGGGCCTTCGTTCATGCCGCCGTCCGCGGCGAGGGGTCAGCGCACGTCGACGTAGTCGTAGGCGTCCGCGACGGAGGAGTTGGCGTTACCGGCGTAGTGGAAGCGCCAGGTGCCGTCCACCGAGGCGGTGACGGTGGTCTTCAGGTAGCCGGTGGACGAGCTCTTGACCGTCTTCACCGTGCTGTAGGTGCTGCTGTTCGCGGGCTTGAACTGCAGCTGCACGGACTGGCTGCCGTAGCCGTAGTACTTCATGTACGACCAGCTGGCACGGTTGAGGGTGCCGGTGACCGTGATGGACTTGCCCTTGGTGACGGGCTCCGGAGCGGCGTTGAAACCGCTGAAGCCGGCGGCACGCTTGACCCAGCGGTTCTTGTAGACGTCCGTCTCGACGTAGTCGCCGTTGTTGGCGACCGCGTAGACGGCCACGTTCCACTTGCCGTTCAGGGCGCTGTCGTACAGGTCGGTGCCCGGCACGGCGGTGATCGTGATCTTGCAGGTGGCGCTCGTGGCGCTCCAGTTGTCGCAGGTGGCGTTGGTCTCGCCGGTGTCCGTGTAGAGCGCGCCGTCCACGTCGTTGTCCAGGTTGGTGCCGTGCCACAGCATGGCGTCGGCGGTGTAGATCCCGGACGGGTCCGTGGCCGTGACGTAGATGTTGAAGGTCTTCTTGCCGAGGCCGACGACGACGTCCTTGTCGGCGTTGTCGGTGACCTTGGTGATCTGGATGTCACCCTGCTTCTCGTCGGCCGGCGCGTTGCGTCCGAGGGACGGCTTCGAGGTGAAGCCCTGAGGGATCCTCGGGCTGTCCGCCGCCTGCGCGGCGGGAGCGAGAAGCGCGGTGAGCGCCACGGCGCCGGACACCGTCGCGGCGGCCAGGCTGGCACGAATACGCATCTGTGTTCCCCACGTGGAGAGAGCCGCGCGCACGATGCATGGGGGGTATGCGGGCTCTGAACGATGTAGTGAGCCTGTTGGCTCGCAAGAAAGACATGTGACACCTGCGAACGGTTGTACGCCTCGCCGGCTTTTCCTGAACCGAATATGGCCGCTTCTGGCACCGCGCCGGTATATGGCGGGAGTTCGTCGGTGGTTCGGACGGAAAGGATGCGCTTGCCGCAATTCGGCCCGGAATCACGGAAGGGGGTGGAGACGATCCCTGAGCTTTTCCCGCCCGGTCCCTGACGCACGGTCAGGGGTGGATCAGGGTCTCGCCAGGGGGGGGCACGGATGGTGAGGGCGCGGCGGTCGGCGGCAGGCTGGTGGCATGACGAAATCCACTGCCGCCGGGGCCGGTTCGGGCCCCGTCCGCCGTTCCGCCTTCGGGCGGCGCGGGTCCGTCCGCCGCGTCGCCGCCGTCGCGGGTGCGGCCGTCCTCGCCGGTACGGCGGCGGTGTGCGCGCCCGGTGTCGCGGTCGCCGCGCCCCGGGCCGCCGCGTCCGCCGTGCCCACGGCCGGCTTCCGTGACTGCCCGCCCCTGCCCGGCGGGGCCGACCCGGCCCGCTGGAGATGCGAAGTGCACACCGCCGCACCGGTGCTGACCCTCGGGAAGGTGACGGTGCGGCTCGCCCCGGTCACCATGACCCACGCCGAGGGGCCCCTGCCGGACGGCGGTGACGGGCAGGTGTGGGGCGCGATGCACAGCACGCCGACGGCCGTGCCGGGCGTCCGGGGCCTCGCGATACAGCCCGAGTACGGGGGCCGGTCCGACTTCTACGCCGGCACGTTCAGTCTCCGCTTCCGGCTCCTCGGCCGCCTGCCGGCGCCGGGCTGCACCATCGGCGCCACCGCGCCCGTCGACTTCCGGCTGAAGCGCTCGGGCCCCTCCACCCGGGTCTCCCAGGACCCGCCGCTGATCGAGTTCTCGGCCTACGACGACACCTTCACCGTCCCCGCCGCCGAGCACTGCGGCCCGCTCGCCCCGCTCCTCGACCACCGCCTCGGCCTGCCCGCGGCCGGGGGAAACCTGATGACGTACGACGCGTCGTACACCTTCACGGCCTACGACGACACCTTCACCGCCCCCGCCGCCGAGCACTGCGGCCCGCTCGCCCCGCTCTTCGACCACCGCCTCGGCCTGCCCGCGGCCGGGGGAAACCTGATGACGTACGACGCGTCGTACACCTTCACGGCCTACGACCGACTGCCGCGAGCAGCCGCGCAGTAGAGGGGGCCGGAGAGGACAGGGCACGGGCACACGGTTCACCGGCCGGCAGCGGCCCGGCGCGCGCGGAGGGCGTTCAGCAGGGCCGCGCCCCGTTCCGCGTCGTCCACGCTCACCGCGAAGTCGGAACGCCGGCCCCGGGGGCGTACGACCAGGCAGTCACCGGCGCGGAGCATGACCGTGGTGCCGAGGCCGCTGAACCGGTAGCCCCAGCCGCCGACCTGGGAGGGCAGACGCCGCTCGGCGCGGGCGGACTCCAGGGCGTCCGGGGCCCAGCGGCGGACGGGCCAGCCGAGGGGGCCGAAGGAGACCTCCAGTCCCGCCTCCGAGACCTTCGCCCGGACCGAGGAGGAGATACCGCCCGCGAGGGCGACGGCGGCACAGGCGGCGCACACCGGCCAGAGCGCCGCGGCGGGCGCCAGACCCAGTGCCAGGCCCAGCGCCGCGCCGGCGGCGACCAGGCAGGCCACCGCCGACAGCGACTGGAGCCAGGGGTTGGCCGTGCGGGAAAACCAGACCAGGCGCTCGTCCCGCGCCAGGTCCAGCTCCGGGGTCCCGGCCCGGGGCGCGGTGGCGGTGACCCGGACGGTCAGCCGCCAGGCGAGCACCCCGGCCACCGCGGCGAGAGCCAGGGTGACGGCGAGCCACCAGACCGGCTGGCGCGCCTGGTGCCAGTCGGCGCGATCGAGGTTCGCCCGCACGACGCAGACCTGGGCGCCGACGAGGACGACACCGGTGGGGGCGAGGGCGATCGGCAGCCAGGAGCGGGGGCGCGCCCAGGAGCGGCGCCACCGCACGCTCAGCGCGAGGGCGAGCATTAGCCAGACCGCGGCCGGTATCAGGGAGGCCGACCACAGGGGCATCGAGCCGTCGGGTGCCGGTCCGCCGCTCCAGTGGGTGGCCAGCCGGTCGGGGAGCCGGTCCCGCTGGAGCCAGGGCAGCCCGGCGACCAGTGCGGCGACGACCGCCGTGCCGCCCGCCAGTGCCCAGCGCGCGGCACGGCGCCGGCCGCGTCCCCCGTCGTGCCCGTCCGTCATGACAACTCCCGGATCATGTCGATGAGATCGGTCCGGCTGTACCCCAGCCGGGATGCCTCGGCCACCAGCTCCCGCACCTTGATCCGGAGCCCCGAGCGGGGGGCCGCGGCACCTTCGGCGACGGTGATGCCCCGGCCGCGGCGGAACTCCAGCAGGCCCTCGTCGCGCAGTTCGCGCAGGCCGCGCAGGACGGTGTTGACGTTGAGGTCCAGGGCCGTGGAGAGATCGCGGGCGGAGGGCAGGCGCTCGCCGGCACGGCATTCGCCCTCGGCGATGGCCCGTCGGACGGCCGCCGCGACCTGCTCGTGCAGGGGGCGGGTGTCGGTGGTGTCCAGGCGCAGCAACATGGTGCTAATGAAGCTAGCACCATTCGCTTCATCGCGGCACCCCGACCGGCCCTCCGGCTCCTCCGGCTCCTCCGGCTCCGGCGGCTCCGGTGGCTCCGGTGGCCTCCCGGCTCCGGTGGCCTCCCGGCTCCGGCGGGCCCGCCCCGTCCCGGGCAGCGCGACGGGCCCGCCGCTGGATGCGACGGGCCCGGTGGTGGCGCGGGTGAGCCGGCGGACCGGCGTCGGTGGTCAGCCGAGCTTGGCGAAGCCGTAGTTGAGGAGCTTCGTGGCGTCCGACTCGCGCTGGGGGATGGAGGTGGAGGACAGGACGGTGCCGATGACGGTCTTGCCGTGGCGGGTGGCGGCGAAGACCAGGCAGTAGCCGGCCTCGGGGCCGGAGCCGGTCTTCACACCGATGGTGCCGCTGTAGCTCTTGAGCAGACCGTTGGTGTTGACCCAGGCGCCCATCGTGCGGGTGCCGCCGGACTTGGTCTTCGTCTTGGCCGTGTACGACTTGGTCCCGACGACGGTGCGGAACGTCGCGTTCTTCATCGCGCTGCTGGCGATCTTCGTCAGGTCGCGCGGCGTCGAGTAGTTCTTGCCGTTGCCGATGCCGTCGAAGGAATCGAAGTGCGTGTTCTTCAGGCCGAGGCTCTTGGCGGCGCTGTTCATCTTGCCGATGAAGTTCGACACGCGGGCGGCGCGGCTGGAGCCGGAGCCGTACTTGTCCGCGAGGGCGTAGGCGGCGTCGCAGCCGGACGGCAGCATCAGCCCGTACAGCAGCTGGCGGACGGTCACCTTGTCGCCGACGATCAGATGGGCCTGGGAGGCGTTGTTCTTGACGACGTAGTCGCTGTACGCCTTCTGGATCGTCACCGTGGCGTTGAGGTTCAGGTTCTTCTGCGCCAGTACGACCTTGGCCGTCATGATCTTGGTCGTGGACCCGGTGGACCGCTTGGTGTCCGCGGCCTTGGTGTAGAGGGTCGAACCGCTCCCGTTGTTCATCACGTAGCCGCCCTTGGCCCCGATGGAGGGCGCGGTGACGGCCTGCGCGGGTGCCGCGGTCAGGGCGCCGGTGGCGATCAGCGCACCGGAGGTGATCGCGACGGCGGTGGCTCGGCGGAGGCGGATGCCCTTGATGCCGGTAATCAAAGTGAATACCCCGATTGTCTGGAATGCCCCTGGATGCGGCCGAGTTGAGATGCTCAGAGAAAAGGGCCGCATCTGTCTGACACGTAGGTAGCACAGAAGGTTGTGCGTCCAGTCGGGGGAGAGGCGCGTCACGTCCACATCGTGGACGCCGGCGCGTGTTGCGTACCTGTTGTATCTATCCTGTGGGCATGAAGACGGCCGTCCCGCATTCCGCCCCTCCCGCCAAACAGCCACCCGCCGCCGACCGCGTCTATACGCACGTCAAACAGAGCGTCCTCGACCGGAGCTACGAGGGCGGCACCCTGCTCACCGAGGGCGAGCTGGCCGAGGCCGTGGGCGTGTCGCGCACGCCCGTGCGGGAGGCGCTGCTGCGGCTGGAGGTCGAGGGCCTGATCCGGCTCTACCCGAAGAAGGGCGCCCTGGTCCTGCCGGTCTCCGCGCAGGAGATCTCCGACGTGGTGGAGACCCGGCTGCTGGTGGAGGAGCACGCCGCGCGCAAGGCCGTACCCGCGCCGCCGGGCCTGCTGGAGCGGCTGGCCGAGCTGCTGGAGCGGCAGAAGGCGCAGGTCGCCGCCGGGGAGCTGGCCGAGGCCGCGGTGACCGACCGCTGCTTCCACGCGGAGATCGTCCGCAGCGGGGGCAACGAGATCCTGGCGCGCCTCTACGACCAGCTGCGCGACCGCCAGCTGCGGATGGGCGTCGCCGTCATGTACTCCCACCCCGACCGGGTGGCCACCACGCTCGCCGAGCACGAGGAGATCCTTGAGGCGCTGCGGGCCGGGGACGCGGAGGCGGCCGTCGGGGTCGTGCACCGGCATGTGAGCCGGGTGTCGCTGCTCGCGCGGGGTGAGGTCCGATGAACAAGCTCACCCTTCCGGGTGACCCGCCGGGCGGCGTCCGGGCCGTCGGCGTGTGGTCCATAGGCGTCGCGGTCTACTTCGTCGCCGTCATCTTCCGCACCTCGCTGGGCGTGGCGGGTCTCGACGCGGCCGACCGCTTCCATGTGAACGCCTCGGCGCTGTCCACCTTCTCCATACTCCAGCTGCTGGTCTACGCCGGCATGCAGATACCCGTCGGCCTGATGGTCGACCGCCTCGGCACCAAGAAGGTGCTGGCCCTGGGCGCCGTCCTGTTCACGATCGGGCAGCTGGGCTTCGCCTTCTCGCCGTCGTACGGCACCGCGCTCGCCTCCCGGGCGCTGCTGGGCTGCGGTGACGCGATGACGTTCATCAGCGTGCTGCGCCTGGGCACCCGCTGGTTCCCGGCCCGCCGCGGCCCCCTGGTCGCGCAGCTCGCCGCCCTGGTCGGCATGGCGGGCAACCTCGTCTCCACCCTCGTCCTGGCCCGGCTGCTGCACAGCATCGGCTGGACGCAGGCGTTCGCCGGCAGCGCGCTCGCCGGCGCGGTCGTCCTCGTACTGACGCTGCTGTTCCTGAAGGACCACCCCGAGGGCCACGAACCCGCGCCGTCCGCGCACCAGGGCTCCGCCTACGTCCGCCGGCAGATCGCCGAGGCGTGGCGGGAGCCGGGCACCCGGCTCGGGATGTGGGTGCACTTCACCACCCAGTTCCCGGCGATGGTCTTCCTGCTGCTGTGGGGCCTGCCGTTCCTGGTCGAGTCGGAGGGGCTCAGCCGGGCCACGGCCGGGGAGCTGCTGACCCTCGTCGTGCTCTCGAACATGGTGGTGGGGCTGGTCTACGGCCAGGTCATCGCCCGGCACCACACCGCCCGGCTGCCGCTCGCGCTGTGCACGGTGGCGGCGACCGCGCTGCTGTGGGCGGCGACGCTGGCCTACCCCGCGCCGCACGCGCCGATGTGGCTGCTGATCGTCCTGTGCGCGGTGCTCGGCGCCTGCGGGCCCGCCTCGATGATCGGATTCGACTTCTCCCGCCCGGCCAATCCGCCCGAGCGTCAGGGCACCGCGTCCGGCATCACCAACATGGGCGGTTTCATCGCCTCGATGACCACCCTGCTCGCGATCGGTGTGCTGCTGGACGCGACGGGGGACGACTACCAGGTGGCGTTCAGCGCGGTGTTCGTCCTCCAGGCGATCGGCCTCAGCCAGATCCTGCGGCTGCGGGCCCGGGCGGCCCGCCGTGAGCGCGAGCGGCTGGTGGCCAGCCGGGTGGAGACGGTGCACGTACCCGCCTGAGGCGGCCGTCCGGCTCCCGGTCAGCGCAGATCGGGTACGAGGGTGAGGTACGCGATACCGAGGACGCCCCGGTAGCTCATCCACTGGCCGCGGTGCCGGTCCAGGCGGGCGCGGGTCTCGGGCGCCAGCGGATGACCGGGGTGCCGGGCGAGCCAGACCTCCAGGTCCGCCTGGTAGCCCGACTCGAACTCCTCCCACTCCTGGGGGCTCGCCGTCTCGGTCCACTCCGGGCGGAAACCGGCCTCGACCGCGAGGCCGAGCAGCCCCCCGAGGTCGTCGTGGTCGTCCGGGGCGGCGCCCGGCCACATGCCGGACAACTCGGCCTCGGTGGGCGGCCGCTGCCAGAAACCCTCGCCGACCAGCACCCGGCCCCGGTCGGTCACCAGGCGCCGCAGCGCGCGCAGGGCCTCGGCGGTCGGCGGCTCGGCCTCGCTGAGGGCCTGGGTCGCGCCGAGACAGAGCACCAGGTCGGCGGGGCCCCGGCCGGTCCCCACGGCGGACTCCTCGGCGAACTCCACCCGGTGGCCGAGCCCGCGTTCCTCGGCGTTCTTCCGGGCGCGGGCGAGATCCCCGGCGTTCAGGTCGACGCCGGTTCCGGTGGCCTCCGGTACGGCGTCCAGCACCCGGAGCAGCAACTCGGCCCAGCCGCAGCCGATGTCCAGCACGGTGCGGGGCCGGCCGGCCGCGAGCCGCTGGACCATGGCGGTCGCGCGGGCCTTTGAGAGGGGGCCGTGGAAGGTGAGCCGGGTGAGCCGGGGCAGGTCGATGGTCATACCGGGCAACGCTAGAAGGCCGCCCCGACCGCCACCACCGAATTGCCGGCGCCCTCAAGTCCCGTCCGGACAAGGGCCGCTCGCGGCATCACCGGGTCATGGCAGCACGGCAGCATGGCATCACGGGGTCACTGCATCACGGGGTCACTGCATCACGGGGTCACGGCGCCGCAGAGCCATGACGTCAGGGCGTCACCGCGAAGTTCCGCAGGATGGCCTCCGCCAGCTCCTGGTCGCCCTCCGTCTTGACGCGGTCCGCCACCGCCTCGGGGGTCACCCGGCCGCAGGCCAGCCGCACATAGGTCTCCCAGTCGAGGGAGAGGGAGGCCACCGGGCCGAGCGCCGGGGCGGTCTCCAGGGTGCCGCGGCCCTGGATGTCGACGCGGACGGTGCGCAGGAACTCCACGGGGCCGTGCACATCGAAGACGACGGCCGAACTGCGCGGCGCGTCCGCGTCCTTCGCCACGATCTTCGGCAGGACGTCCAGCAGGAGGTCGCGGGTGACGTACGCGCCGGGCGAGTCGAGGTTGCCGGGGCGGCCGAGGGCCGTACGCAGGTCCTGTTCGTGCACCCAGACGTCGAAGGCCCGCGTACGGTAGGCGTGTTCGAGGGTGATCTCCCTGCCCATCGGGCCGCGCACGGTGGCGCCGGGCTCGCGGTTCTCGTTGCGCATCTGGCGGTTGCGGCGGATGACCGTGTACTCCAGTTCGGCCGTCATCTCCGGCGCCGTGTGATGGCGGCGGACGTCGACCTGCATCTCCATGTAGCGCTGGTGCTCGTTGGTGACATGGAAGAGGTCGCGCGGCAGGGAGTGGATGGGGCGCGGGTCGCCGAGCAGTTCGCAGTCCAGGCCGATGACGTGCGAGACGACATCGCGTACCGACCATCCCGGGCACGGTGTCCGCCGGTTCCACTCGGACTCGGCCAGTGGCTGCACCATCTCTGATATCGCGTCGACGGAGTGCGTCCAGGCGTCGGCGTAGGGCTGGAGGGTGGGATGCAGACTCACGGAACGGGACCCCTCGGCGGTCGGTACACGGGCAGGTTGCGGCGGCGGTGCCAGCGGGCGGCGGCTGCACGTCGGCGGGTGTCTGGGAAGCTAAGTTACGCTGCTGGCAGGCACCCCGGCAGTGCTTTCGCGTGACGATCGTAGGCCCGTATGGACGACTCGAATGCCAGGACGGTGGTAGTGTGCGCGCCTCTCTGATCCAGATCGCCGTCGACGAGGGCGAATCGCCCGCCTCGCGCAGAAAGCGCGCGGCCGCGCTGGTCCGGGCCCAGGCCGGGGCCGATCTGGTGGTGCTGCCCGAGCTGTGGACCACCGGCGCCTTCGCCTACGAGGACTTCGGCCGCGAGGCCGAGCCGCTGCGCGGACCGACGTACGAGGCGATGGCCGAGGCCGCGGCCGACGCGGGCGTGTGGCTGCACGCCGGGTCGATCCCCGAGCGCGCGGCGTCCGCCGACGGCTCCGGGCCGGACGACGGGACCCTCTACAACACCTCCCTCGTCCTCTCCCCCTCCGGTGAACTGGCCGCCGCCTACCGCAAGATCCACCGCTTCGGCTTCGACCAGGGCGAGGCCGTGCTGATGGGCGCGGGACGGGAGCCGGTGACGGTCCCGCTGCCCGGCACCACACTCGGCCTCGGCACCTGCTACGACCTGCGCTTCCCCGAACTCTTCCGCACGCTGGTCGACTCCGGCGCCGAGCTGCTGGTGCTCCCGGCGGGCTGGCCCGAGCGGCGACGCGCGCACTGGACGCTGCTGGCCCGGGCACGGGCGGTGGAGAACCAGGCGTTCGTGCTCGCCTGTGGAACGGCCGGGACGCACGCGGGAGTTCCGCAGGCGGGCCACTCGATCGTGGTGGACCCCTGGGGCGAGGTGCTGGCCGAGGCCGGTGCGGGCGAGGAGGTCCTCACGGTCGACCTCGACCCGGCGAAGGTGGCGGCGACGCGCGAGCAGTTCCCCGCGCTCAAGGACCGCGTCCTGGGGCTGGCGCCGCCCCGGCGATAGCGGGGCCCGCCAGCGCACCGGCCCCGCCGGCAGCAGGCGCACCGCCGGCCCCGCCGACGGCCCGCGCGCCGGCCCCGCCGACGGCACGTCAGTCGTCCTCCCGCTCCTTCTCCGCGAGGTGGATCACGCACACCGCCACCGCGATGAGCAGCGCCGGGTCCACGTCCTCGCGTACGACGTCCACGCCGTACGTCTCCCGCAGGTGCAGCCAGCGCCGGGAGATCACGGCCAGCACCTCGTCGTCGTACTCGACGACGAACTCGCGGTCGAGGATCTTGCCGCTGACGTCCAGTTCGGAGCCGTCGGCCAGCGCGACGCGGTAGTGGTTGCGCAGCAGCGACAGCCGCTTCCGCTTGATGGTGGCGAGGCCCTCGCCGTCCCGTTCGATCACCATCGTGTCGCGCAGCGCGAACATCTTCTGGTGGATGTCGATCAGGACCCGGCCCTGGGCGTCCTTCAGCTCGAAGGTGTCCCGCAGCCGCATGGCCTTGCCGTCGACGAGGAAGACCTTGCGGCCGTGCTCGTCCTCGATCCAATAGTCTTCGCCGATGCCGAGGAGCCGGTCGCGTACCAGGAATCTCATGTCCTGAGGCCTTCCCAGCTTCGGCGGATTCATCACGGCGGGCGCGGGGCGATTCGCCGTGCGCGGGCCGCTTTTCCACAGGCGTTACGGGCGGATGTCCAGGGTTGTCCACAGGCCGAGCGGGATGCCGGGGCGCGGTGGCACCCTTGGGCCATGACCGATTTCGCACCACCCCGGCGCCCCCGCGTCCGTGCCCCCGAGCTGACCGGCAAGGGCGGCTGGCTGAACACGGGCGACCGCGCGTACACCCTGTCCGACCTGCGCGGCCGCATCGTCGTCCTGGACTTCTGGACCTTCTGCTGCATCAACTGCCTGCACGTCCTCGACGAGCTGCGCGAGCTGGAGCACCGGCACCCGGACACCGTGGTGGTGATCGGCGTGCACTCCCCCAAATTCGCGCACGAGGCGGAGCACGCCGCGGTCGTGGACGCGGTGGAGCGGTACGGCGTGGCGCACCCGGTGCTGGACGACCCCGAGCTGGCCACCTGGAAGCAGTACGCGGTGCGCGCCTGGCCGACGCTCGTGGTGATCGACCCGGAGGGGTATGTCGTCGCCCAGCACGCGGGCGAGGGGCATGTGCACGCCATCGAGCGGCTAGTGACCGAGCTGGAGGCCGAGCACGGCGCGAAGGGCACACTGCGCCGCGGTGACGGACCGTACGTCCCGCCGGAGCCGGAGCCGACGACCCTGCGCTTCCCGGGCAAGGCCCTCCTGCTGCCGTCCGGGAATCTGCTGGTCAGCGACACCACCCGGCACCAGCTGGTGGAGCTGGCGGCGGACGGGGAGACGGTCGTCCGGCGCATCGGCCAGGGCGGCCGGGGGCTGGCCGACGGTCCCGAGGACCGCGCCCGATTCCAGGAGCCGCAGGGGCTGGCCCTGCTGCCCGACGGCAGTGTGGTGGTCGCGGACACCGTCAATCACGCCCTGCGCCGCTTCGACCCCGGGACGGGCCGCACCACGACCCTCGCGGGCACCGGGCGCCAGTGGATGCAGGGGGCCGCCACCTCGGGACCGGCCCGCGAGGTCGACCTCTCCTCGCCCTGGGACGTCGCCTGGTGGCAGGGCAGGGTGTGGATCGCCATGGCGGGCGTCCACCAGCTGTGGACGTACGACCCCGGGGACGGCACGGTCGCCGTCGCGGCCGGCACCACCAACGAGGGACTGGTCGACGGCCCCGCCACCGAGGCGTGGTTCGCCCAGCCCTCCGGACTCGCGGCCACCGCCGACCGGCTCTGGCTCGCCGACTCCGAGACCAGCGCCCTGCGCTGGGTGGACCCCGACGGGGCGGTGCACACCGCGGTCGGCACCGGTCTGTTCGACTTCGGGCACCGGGACGGCGCGGCCGGACAGGCGCTGTTCCAGCACCCGTTGGGCGTCACCGCGCTGCCGGACGGCTCGGTCGCGGTCGCCGACACCTACAACCACGCCCTGCGCCGGTACGACCCGGCGAGCGGCGAGGTGACCACGCTCGCCACGGATCTGCGCGAGCCCAGCGACGCGGTGCTCGTCGGCGAGGACATCGTGGTGGTGGAGTCGGCCCGGCACCGGCTGACCCGGCTGCGGCTGCCGGAGGAGGCGGTGCGCGTGGAGTCGGTGGCCCACCGCACCCGGCGCGCGGCCACCGAGGTCGCCCCCGGCCGGCTGCGGCTCGACGTCGTCTTCCAGGCCCCGCGCGGCCAGAAGCTGGACACCCGGTACGGCCCCTCCACCCGCCTGCTGGTCTCCTCGACCCCGCCCGAGCTGCTGCTCCAGGGCGAGGGAGCGGGCACCGGTCTGAGCCGTGAACTGGAGCTCGACGCGGCCGTCCGGGAAGGGGTGTTGCACATATCCGCGATGGCCGCGTCCTGCGACGACGACGGGGACAACGAGTACCCCGCGTGCCATGTCCACCAGCAGGACTGGGGTGTCCCGGTCCGCCTCACCGAGGGTGCGACGGACCGTCTGCCGCTCGTCCTGGCGGGCATGGACGAGCAGGAGAGCGGGTCTCAGACGCCGTAGCCGTCGGTGTAGCCGTCACCGGTGTGGTGATGGCGGTGGGGGTCCTCCTCCACGATCGGCGTCGCGGGCGGTACGACGACCCGCCGGCGCCGTGCGATACCGCTGAACGTGGCGACGCCGATCAGTCCGACGGCCATCAGGATCAGGCCGACGACGGTGAGATTGACGCCGTGCATGTGCCAGTCGGTCGCGAACGTGAGGATGGCCCCCACGGCGATGAGGATGATGCATCCGCCGAGCCCCATGAGGCTTCGCCTCCCCTTTCGGTGCCGGAATCTCCGGTCCCGTCCGGGTACCCGGTGCGGCCCCGAATAGCCCTGCGCACGGCGGCAGTTCGAAAGCCGCCCCTCCGAAAGGCCGCCACGACCGGCCTTTCGGAGGTCCCCGCGGGCTAGCCCTCCAGGAAGGCCGTCAGGGCGTTGGCGAGGAGGAACGGGTCGTCGGCGCCGCACAGTTCGCGGGCGCTGTGCATGGAGAGGATGGCCACGCCGATGTCGACGGTGCGGATGCCGTGCCGGGCCGCGGTGATCGGGCCGATGGTGGTGCCGCAGGGCATGGAGTTGTTGGAGACGAACGACTGGAAGGGGACACCGGCCTTCTCGCAGGCGGCGGCGAACACCGCGCGGCCCGAACCGTCCGTGGCGTAGCGGTTGTTGACGTTCACCTTGAGGATCGGGCCGCCGTTGACGCGCGGGTGGTGCGTCGGGTCGTGCCGCTCCGCGTAGTTGGGGTGCACGGCGTGCCCGGTGTCGGAGGAGAGGCACACGGTGCCGGCGAAGGCGCGGGCACGGTCCTCGTAGGTGCCGCCGCGGGCGAACACCGAGCGCTCCAGGACGGAGCCGAGCAGCGGGCCGTCCGCGCCGGTGTCGGACTGCGAGCCGTTCTCCTCGTGGTCGAAGGCGGCCAGCACCGGGATGCGGGTGAGCGGGGCGCCGGAGGTCGCGGCGGCGGCCAGCGCGGCGGCGCCCGCGTGCACGGACAGCAGGTTGTCCATGCGGGGCCCGGCGACCAGTTCGCGGTCCCGGCCGAGGTAGGCCGGTGCCTCCACCGGGTACGTCATCAGGTCCCAGCCGGCCACCGCGTGCGCGTCCAGGCCGGCCTCCTGCTCCAGGAAGGAGATCAGGTCACCGTCGAGCACCTCGTCGCCGAGGCCCCACACGGGCTGGAGGTGGCGCTGCTTGTCCAGCTTGAGGCCCTCGCTGCTGACCGAGCGGTCCAGATGGATGGCGAGCTGCGGCACCCGCAGCAGCGGCCGGTCCACGTCGACCAGGACGGTGGAGCCGTCGCGCAGGGTCAGCCGGCCGGCCAGGCCCAGGTCGCGGTCCAGCCAGGAGTTCATCAGCGGGCCGCCGTAGACCTCCACGGCGACCTGCCGCCAGCCGTGCGCGCCGGTGTCCGGGCGCGGCTTGACCCGCAGGTTGGGGGAGTCGGTGTGCGCGCCGACGATGTGGAACGGCGTGTGCGGCGCGGCGTCCTCGGGGACGTACCAGGCGATGATCGCGCCGCCGCGCAGCACGTACCGGCCGCCGCTGGTGCCGTCCCAGGCGTCCGTCTCCGCGACCTGCCTGAAGCCGGCCTTCTCCAGCCGCTCGGCGACGTTCGCCACGGCGTGGTACGGCGACGGGCTGGCCGCCAGGAAGGACATCAGGTCGTCGGTGTGGTCGCGGCCGAAGGTGAGAGAGGCGCGCGCAGCGCTCGCTGGAGGGGTGGCGGCGGGCGACGGGCGGGAGGGTGCGCTCATGGGATTCACCTTAACGACGGGTACGGGCCCGCTCCCGGTAAGGGGAGCGGGCCCGTGCGCGGAAACGACGGGGACGTCCGGAACGTCCGGAACCGGCGTCGTGGAAAGGCGCCGTTCCGTGTTCTAGAACGCGGCCTCGTCCAGCTCCATCAGGTCTAGCTCGACGCCCGTGGAGAGCTTGCGGGCCAGGGTGACGCCCGGCAGGACGTTCGCGGCGAAGAACTTCGCGGCGGCGATCTTGCCGGTGTAGAACGCCTTGTCCTTCGCGGAGGCCGTGGCGAGCTTCTCGGCGGCGACGGCGGCACCCTTGAGCAGCAGGTAGCCGATGATGACATCGCCGGAGGCGAGCAGCAGGCGGGTGGTGTTCAGGCCGACCTTGTAGATGTTCTTGGCGTCGTCCTGGGTGGCGGCGAGGTCGGTCAGCATCAGGCCGACGATCGCCTCCAGCTCCACGGCGGCCTTGGCCAGCTGCTCGCGGGCGCCGGCCAGCTCCTCGCCGCCGGTGCCGAGCGCCAGGAACTTCTTGATGTCCTCGGCGAGCGAGTTCAGCGCGGCGCCCTGGTTGCGGACGATCTTGCGGAAGAAGAAGTCCTGGCCCTGGATCGCGGTGGTGCCCTCGTAGAGGGTGTCGATCTTGGAGTCCCGGATGTACTGCTCGATCGGGTACTCCTGGAGGAAGCCGGAGCCGCCGAAGGTCTGCAGCGACTGGGCCAGCTGCTCGTACGCCTTCTCGGAGCCGTAACCCTTGACGACGGGCAGCAGCAGGTCGTTGAGGGCGTGGTCGGCGGAGGCGTCCTCGCCGTTCGCCTCCTTGATCTGGATCGCGTCCTGGATCGAGGCGGTGTACATCACCAGGGCGCGCATGCCCTCGGCGTACGCCTTCTGCGTCATCAGCGAGCGGCGCACGTCGGGGTGGTGGGTGATGGTGACCTTGGGCGCGGCCTTGTCCATGAAGTTGGCCAGGTCCGGACCCTGGACGCGCTCCTTGGCGTACTCCAGGGCGTTCAGGTAGCCGGTGGACAGCGTGGAGATCGCCTTCGTGCCGACCATCATGCGGGCGAACTCGATGATGCGGAACATCTGGCGGATGCCGTCGTGCTTGTCGCCGATCAGCCAGCCCTTGGCGGGGTGGCGGTCGCCGAAGGTCATCTCGCACGTGTTGGAGGCCTTCAGGCCCATCTTGTGCTCGACGTTGGTGGCGTAGACGCCGTTGCGCTCGCCCAGCTCGCCGGTCTCGAAGTCGAACTCGTACTTCGGCACGAGGAAGAGGGACAGGCCCTTGGTGCCGGGGCCGGCGCCCTCGGGGCGCGCGAGCACGTAGTGGAGGATGTTCTCCGACATGTCGTGCTCACCCGAGGTGATGAAGCGCTTCACGCCCTCGATGTGCCAGGAGCCGTCCTCCTGCTGGACCGCCTTGGTGCGGCCGGCGCCCACGTCGGAGCCCGCGTCGGGCTCGGTGAGCACCATCGTGGAGCCCCACTGCTTCTCCACGGCGATCGAGGCGATGTGCTTCTGGACCTCGTTGCCCTCCTCGAAGAGGATGCCGGCGAACGCGGGGCCGGAGGAGTACATCCACACGGCCGGGTTGGCGCCCAGGATCAGCTCGGCGTAGGCCCAGATCAGGGAGCGCGGCGAGGTGGTGCCGCCGATCTCCTCGGGCAGGCCGAGGCGCCAGTACTCGGAGTCCATGAAGGACTGGTAGCTCTTCTTGAAGGAGGCCGGGACCGGCGCCGTGTTGGTCTCCGGGTCGAAGACCGGCGGGTTGCGGTCGGCGTCGGCGAAGGACTCGGCCAGCTCGTTCTCCGAGAGGCGGGTCATCTCCTCCAGGATGCTCTTGGCGGTCTCGACGTCCATCTCCTCGAACGGGCCGGTGCCGTACACCTTGTCGCGCCCGAGTACTTCGAAGAGGTTGAACTCGATGTCGCGGAGATTCGACTTGTAGTGCCCCATGGCGACGGCTCCGTTGAGGGATCGGCGAGGCACTGACTCCTCGCATCTGTTTCACGTACCAATAAGTAGCTACGATGATGCTACCCGCCGGTAATAAGACGCAACCCCAGTCCGGCCAAGTGTGAGAAGGGTCTACTCCTGTGGGCCTTTCGGGTCCATCCCTGCGGCGCCCCGGATCTCGGTACGCTTGCGCCCATGTACGGATACGGCCAGCCCATGGACGGCGGCGCCGCGCAGCAGCAGTACACGTCGGGGCAGCAGCAGATGGCGGGCGGGGCCGGCGGGTACGGCCAGCAGCCGCCGCTCTATCCGGAGCCGTCCCCGCCGTCGCTCGCGGACGCGGTGCGCGCGTTCACCACCGGTCAGATGTCCCCCGAGGACTTCCAGCAGATCTTCGCGTCGTCGAAGGTGTACTGCCCGCGCGGTGACACCCCCGGCTTCCTCGCCCTGCACAACACCCAGCAGCCGGTGATCCCGATGTTCACCTCGCTCAAGGAGCTGCGGCGGTACGCCGGCAAGGAGTCCAAGTACTTCGTGATCACCGGCGCCGAGGTGATCGACCTGCTGCCGACCGGCTACGGCTTCGTCCTGGACATGGAGGGCGAGCACCGGATGGTGTTCGACGCGAAGGCCGTCGAGCAGATGGTCGACTTCGCGATGCGCCGGATGTACGGCTGAGGGGCGTACGGCTGATCGGCTGAGACTCGTCGTCGCGCGGGCCCGGAGGGAATTCCCTCCGGGCCCGTCCTGTTGTGAGTGGCAAGAAGTTCAATGCTCAACTAATGTGAGCGTACGAAGGAGGTAGCCACCATGCCTGCAGTGACCGTCGAGAACCCGTTGACGCTGCCCCGTGTGACCGCTCCCGCCGATGCCGTGGCGCGCAAGGTGCTCACCGTCACCACCGCGCCGAGCGGGTACGAGGGCGAGGGCTTCCCAGATGATGGCCCCCCGCTACCAGGACATCCGGGCCGGCAGCGTCCAGCTGCTGACCTCGCCGGACGGCGGCGCGCTGCTCCGGGTGATCGCCGGTGAGCTGGACGGCCACGAGGGCCCCGGCATCACCCACACCCCGATCACCATGGTCCACGCGACGCTCGCGCCCGGCGCGGAGATCACGCTGCCCTGGCGGGAGGACTTCAACGGGCTGGCGTACGTGCTGGCGGGCCGCGGCAGCGTCGGCGAGGAGCGGCGTCCCGTCCACACGGGCCAGACGGCCGTCTTCGGCGCCGGTTCCGCGCTGACCGTGCGCGCGGACGAGCGGCAGGACGGCAACACGCCGGACCTGGAGGTCGTGCTCCTCGGCGGCCGCCCGATCCGCGAGCCGATGGCCCACTACGGCCCCTTCGTCATGAACACCAAGGACGAACTCATGCAGGCGTTCGAGGACTTCCAGAAGGGCCGCCTCGGCACCGTCCCGGCCGTGCACGGCATGACGGACGAGGGCCCGGAGGCCTGACCCTCCCCGGAACAGGGCGCCCCGCCGGCCGACGAAGCCCGGCGGGGCGCCCTTCCGGCCGACCGGACGCCACAAAGCACCCTGACCCGGCCCGACCCCGTCCCTGGACCGGACCCCGCTCACCCGCCCGGGCCCGCAGCGCGAGACACCCGGCGGCCGGCGTGATCCGCTGGGTGACGTGCATCTGTTGCCCGAGCCCGTCCGGCGGTTCGCCGCGTGGTGCGCCGTGCTGCTGCTGGCCGCGGGGGTCGGATGGGTCGGGGTGCGGCTGTGCGGGGAACTGCGTACGGCCGTCACCGCGGTCCTGCTCGCCCTCCTCGGCACCGCCCTGCTCGGCCCCCTGCACCGGCGGCTGGTGCGGGCCGGCGTGCAGCGCTCGGTGTCGGCCGGGCTGACCTGCGTCGCCGTGGTCGCCGTCGTCGGCGGCGCGGTCTACGTGGTCGTCGCCGCCCTCGTGGACAGCGGCGACGAGATCATGACCTCGCTGCGCAACGCCGCCAAGAGCGTCTCCCGGCACTTCGGGGCCGCCGGGACCGGCCTGGAGACCTCACCACCAACTCCGGGGAGCTGCTGCGCCGGTTCGGCGGCACCGCCGCGTCCAATGTCATCAGCGGGGTGAGCGTGGTCGGCGAGAGCATCGCGCTGGCCGTCCTCGCCCTGGTCCTGGTCTTCTTCTTCCTGCGCGACTCCTACCTCGTGGCGGGCACCCTGCGCTCCCTCGCGCCCCGGGGCACCGCCGACACCCTCGAAGCCGTCGCGCGGCGCGCCTACCGGGCGGTCGAGGGCTTCATGCGCGGCACCACCCTGATCGCCCTGATCGACGCCGTCTGCATCACCGTCGGCCTGCTCATCCTCCGGGTGCCCGGCGCCCTCGGGCTCGGCGCGCTGGTCTTCGTCGGCGCCTTCATCCCCTACCTCGGCGCATTCATCTCCGGCGCGGTCGCGGTGCTCGTCGCCCTCGCCGACCGGGGCTTCGTCATCGCGCTGTGGACGCTCGGGGTGGTGCTCGCGGTGCAGGTGCTGGAGGGGCATGTGCTCCAGCCGGTGATCCAGAGCCGCACCGTCCAGATGCATCCCGCGGTGGTCATGGTCACCATCACGGCCGGCGCCTCCGTGGCGGGCATCCTCGGCATGCTCCTGGCCGTCCCGCTGACCGCGGCCGCCTTCGGCGTCGTACAGGAACTGCGCGACCGCTACGGGCCCCCGGCCGCGGAGGACCCGCCGTCACCCGGCACCCCGTCGCCCGGCACCTCGGCACCTGGCACGCCGTCGCCCGGCACGCCGTCGCCCGGGGTCCTGCCGCCCGGTTCGCCCGGTCCTTCGTAGAGCTCGAACCAGATGCTCTTGCCCTCACCCCGCGGGTCCACCCCCCACGCGTGCGCCAGGAGCCCGATCAGCAGCAGGCCCCGACCGGAGGAGGCCAGTTCGCCGGGGCGGCGCTTGTGCGGGAGGTCGTCGCCGCTGTCGAAGACCTCGACCCGCAGCCGGCGCCGGCCGTCCTCCTCGACGACCTCGACCAGCAGCAGCGCGTCCGCGTCGGTGTGCACCAGGACGTTGGTGACCATCTCGGAGACCAGCAGCTCCGCCGAGTCGACCTGGTCCGGCGAGGCCCAGTCGTGCAGCAGGTCGCGCACATGCCGGCGCGCCACGGCGATCCGCTCGGGCTCGTCCTGGCCGACGGAATGCAGCATGCGCCGCACCCGGGGCCGTACCGTCGTCGTCTCGTCGCACCCGCCGCCCGGACCCGGACGGCACAGCAGCAACAGCGCGATGTCGTCCTCGCGCCGGTCGGCCAGCGGCCCCGTCGTGTGGTGCGAGGACGGCCCGTGCACGCCCTGCACCAGCGCGTCGGCCAGCGCCTCCGGATCGCCCTCGTGGGCCTCCAGGATCGAGCGCAGCCGCAGCCAGCCGCTGTCCAGGTCGTGCCCGCCGGTCTCGATCAGCCCGTCGGTGCACAGCATCAGCGTCTCCCCGGGCTGGAGCGCGAACCGGGTCGTCGGATAGTCCGCGTCCGGGTCGATGCCCAGCGGCAGCCCGCCCGCCGTCGGCCGCAGCATCACCGTGCCGTCGGCCATCCGTATCACCGGGTCCGGATGGCCCGCGCGGGCGATCTCCAGCCGTCCGCTCACCGGATCGACCGCCACATACAGGCAGGTCGCGAACCGGGGGTCGGACATCTGCTCGTCATGGGTGATCCCGTGCAGGAAGCGGGAGGCGCGCGAGAGCACCGCGTCCGGGCGGTGCCCCTCGGAGGCGTAGGCGCGCAGCGCGATCCGCAGCTGGCCCATCAGCCCGGCCGCCCGCACATCGTGCCCCTGCACATCCCCGATGACCAGCGCGAACCGCCCGGCGGGCAGCGGGATCATGTCGTACCAGTCGCCGCCCACCTGGAGCCCGCCGCCGGTCGGGATGTAGCGGGCCGCGATCCGCACCCCCGGGACCTCCGGGCCCAGCGAGGGCAGCATGGAACGCTGGAGACCCTCCGTCAGCTCCCGCTCCGACTCGGCGGTCTCCGCCCGGGACAGCGCCTGCGCCAGCATCCGGGCCACCGTCGTCAGCACCGCCCGCTCGTCCGGGGTGAACGCCACCGGATGGGCGAAGCCCGCCATCCAGGCGCCCATCGTGCGCCCGCCCACGGTCAGCGGCAGGAACGCCCAGGAACTGCGCCCGAAGGGCCGGGCCAGCGGCCAGGTCACCGGATAGCGGTCCCGGTACTCCTCCGGCGAGGAGAGGTACACCGCCCGCCCGGTGCGCACCACCTCGGCCGCCGGGTACTCCAGCCCCAGCGGCATGCTGGTGAACGGGCCCATCTCGTCGGGCTGGTGCCCGTGGTGGCCGATCATCGTCAGCCGGTCGCCCTCCACCCCGAACACCACCAGGCCGTTCGGCGAGAACCCCGGCATCGACAGGCCCGCCGCGACCCGCAGCACCTCCGCCGTGGACCGCGCCTCGGCCAGCGCCCGGCCCGCGTCCAGCAGGAACGCCTCCCGCGAGCGCCGCCAGGGCCCGGTGACCGTGCTGCGGCCGCCCGCCGGGTCGGGGCCCGGCTCGGCGACCTCCTGGAGGGTGCCGGTCAGTACATAGGCGCGCCGCCCGGCGTCGTACGACGGCTTCGAACGGCTGCGTACGACGCGCAGCACGGTGCCCCCCTCGTCCATGATCCGCACCCGGGCCTCGGCGAGCGTGCCCTCGGCGACCGCGAGCTGCACCACCGCGGTGATCTCGTTCCAGTCGGCCGGATGCAGCCGGGCCCGGGTCTGGGCCTCGGTGAGGGTGGCCGGCGCCGCGGGCAGCCCGAGCAGCCGCGCCGCCTCCGCGTCCACGGTGACCAGCTTGTCCGCGGTGTCCCAGTGCCACAGCCCGGTCGCGAGGGCGGCGAGGACGTCTCCGACGGCCGGGAGCGGCTCACCTGTACGCATTGCCCCAATTTAAGGAGATGCGCTCGATGCGTGCCACCGTAGGGCCGCGGGCCGTGAATCGTGGGGAGCCGATCTTGGGGTGCCCGGTACCCTTGGATCAGATCAGCCGGGTCGGCAACCCGGGCGATCACCACCTCGAAACCCGCACCCACGAAGGACGATGAACGACGATGCATCGGTACAGGTCCCACACCTGCGGCCAGCTCCGCGCCTCTGACGTCGGCACCGACGTCCGGCTCAGTGGCTGGCTGCACAATCGGCGCGACCTGGGCGGCATCCTCTTCATCGATCTGCGCGACCACTACGGCATCACGCAGCTGGTCGCCCGCCCCGGCACCCCCGCCTACGAGGCCCTGGACAAGCTCTCCAAGGAGTCCACGGTCCGTATCGACGGCTCCGTTGTTTCACGTGGAACCGAGAACGTGAACCCGGACCTGCCGACCGGCGAGATCGAGGTCGAGGTGACCGAGGTCGAGCTGCTCGGCGCGGCCCAGCCCCTCCCCTTCACCATCAACGCCGAGGACGGGGTCAACGAGGAGCGGCGCCTGGAGTACCGCTTCCTCGACCTGCGCCGCGAGCGCATGCACCGCAACATCATGCTGCGTACGGCGGTCATCTCGGCGATCCGCCACAAGATGACCGCGCTCGGCTTCAACGAGATGGCGACGCCGATCCTGTCCGCGACCTCCCCCGAGGGCGCCCGCGACTTCGTCGTCCCCTCCCGGCTGAACCCCGGCAAGTTCTACGCCCTGCCGCAGGCCCCGCAGCAGTTCAAGCAGCTGCTGATGATCTCCGGCTTCGACCGCTACTTCCAGATCGCGCCCTGCTTCCGCGACGAGGACGCCCGCGCCGACCGTTCGCCGGGCGAGTTCTACCAGCTCGACGTCGAGATGAGCTTCGTCGAGCAGGAGGACGTCTTCCAGCCGATCGAGAAGCTCATGACCGAGCTGTTCGAGGAGTTCGGCGGCGGTCGCCATGTCACCTCCCCCTTCCCGCGGATCCCGTTCCGCGAGGCGATGCTGAAGTACGGCTCCGACAAGCCGGACCTGCGCGCCAAGCTGGAGCTGGTGGACATCACCGATGTCTTCGAGGGCTCGGAGTTCAAGGCGTTCGCGGGCAAGCACGTGCGCGCGCTGCCGGTGCCGGCGGTCCAGGACCAGCCGCGCAAGTTCTTCGACCAGCTCGGTGACTTCGCGGTCACGCTGGGCGCGAAGGGCCTGGCCTGGGTCCGCGTCGGCGAGGACGGCACGCTGACCGGCCCGATCGCGAAGTTCCTCACCGAGGAGAACGTCGCCGAGCTGACCAAGCGCCTCTCGCTCGCCCCCGGCCACGCGATCTTCTTCGGCGCGGGCGAGTACGACGAGGTCTCCAAGATCATGGGCGCGGTCCGCGTCGAGGCCGCCAAGCGCGCCGGCCAGTTCGAGGAGAACGTCTTCCGGTTCTGCTGGATCGTCGACTTCCCGATGTACGAGAAGGACGAGGAGACCGGCTCGATCGACTTCTCGCACAACCCCTTCTCGATGCCGCAGGGCGGTCTTGAGGCCCTGGAGACCCAGGACCCGCTGGACATCCTGGGCTGGCAGTACGACATCGTCTGCAACGGTGTCGAGCTGTCCTCCGGCGCGATCCGGAACCACGAGCCGGACATCATGCTGAAGGCGTTCGAGATCGCGGGCTACGACCGCGAGACCGTCGAGGAGAAGTTCGCGGGCATGCTCCGCGCGTTCCGCTTCGGCGCCCCGCCGCACGGCGGCATCGCCCCCGGCGTGGACCGCATCGTGATGCTCCTCGCGGACGAGCCCAGCATCCGCGAGACGATCGCCTTCCCGCTCAACGGCAACGCCCAGGACCTGATGATGGGCGCGCCGACCGAGCTGGACGAGTCCCGCCTGCGCGAGCTGCACCTGAACATCAGGAAGCCGCAGCCGAAGTAGTCCGGCCGGCCGCTGTCGTGAAGACGCCCGGAACCCCTCGGGGTCCCGGGCGTCTTCGCGTCACTCGGCGTCTTCCGGCCCGTCCTCCTCCTCGTCCGGGCAGGCCCCGTCCTCCAGCAGCCGCTCGGCGATGTCGTCCGACCAGTGCTGGGCCCAGGCCCGCAGCCCGGCGATCTCCGCCTCGTCCAGGCCGTAGCGGGTGAACTGGCTGTCCGGGTAGAAGTCGGTGCCGGTGAGGCGGGACTGGAGGGTGGGCAGGTCGAAGGTGTCATGGGTGTGCCGGCGGCCCAGTTCCTCCAGGTCGGGCAGCGAGAACCGGGCCGCCGCGGCCCGCGCGTCGATCAGGTCGACGGCCGCGCCCCGGTCGTAGAGCGCGCGGATCTTCGTGCCGACGGCGTCCTCCAGGCACAGGGCGGGCCCGTACCCGGTGAGGTCCGGCGGCCCCCACAGGCTCTCCTTGTGCAGCGCGAGGACGTGCGGCTCCCCGGTCGGCGGGTCGGAGACGGTCAGCCGCGCGGTGCGCGCGGTCGCGTCCCCGGCCCGGACGGTACGGCCCCGCGCCTCCAGGGCGGCCGTGACCGCGGCGGCGATGCCGGCCATGTCCTCGGCGCTCTCGGTCGCGAGGTCGACATCCGCGTGCGGACGCCGGACGAGTCCGTGCGCCTCGAGCGCGTATCCGCCGGCGAGGACCAGACCATGCGGTCCGCCCGCCGTGACGGCGTCCGCGATCAGCCGCCGGTGGGGTTCGGGAAGGTTCACGGGATCCGCACTCTGCCAGGGGGAACGGGGGCGGTGGAGACGGGCAGGGCCCGGAAGCCATGATGGCGTTCCGGGCCCTGGTGTGTCGTCGCGACCCGGCTCAGGCGGTCGGTTCGGCCTTGTCCTCGCCGCCGAAGCGCTCCTTGTAGGCGGCCAGGTCCTCGTCCGTCAGCTTGGCGAACAGGACCGGCGGGACCGTGAAGGGGGTGCCGGCCGGGACCGAGGCGAGGGACTTGGCCTCGTCCGCGCTCACCCAGGTCGCGGTGTCCGACGCGAGGGCGAAGGCACCGCGCATGGCCGCCGCCGTGGCCGGGATCAGGGGCTCGGAGACGACCGCGTAGAGGTGGATGAGATTCATCGCCGTGCGCAGGGTGAGGGCCGCGCCGTCCTTGTCGGTCTTGATCTCCAGCCAGGGAGCCTTCTCCTCCAGGTAGGAGTTGCCGGCCGACCACAGCGCGCGCAGGGCGGCCGCGGCCTTGCGGAACTGGAGGGCCTCCATCTGGGACTCGTACTCCGCGAGGAGCCGCGCGATCTCCTCGCCGAGCTTCGCCTCCGCCTCGCCCGGCTCGCCGCCGGCCGGGACGTCGTCGCCGAAGCGCTTGCGGGAGAAGGACAGGACGCGGTTGACGAAGTTGCCGAGCGTGTCGGCCAGGTCCTTGTTCACCGTGGCGGTGAAGTGCTCCCAGGTGAAGGACGAGTCGTCCGACTCCGGGGCGTTGGCGATCAGGAAGTAGCGCCAGTAGTCGGCGGGCAGGATCGACAGGGCCTGGTCGGTGAAGACGCCCCGCTTCTGCGAGGTGGAGAACTTGCCGCCGTAGTACGTCAGCCAGTTGAAGGCCTTGACGTAGTCGACCTTCTTCCACGGCTCGCGCACGCCCAGTTCCGTGGCCGGGAACATCACCGTGTGGAACGGGACGTTGTCCTTGGCCATGAACTCCGTGTAGCGCACGTCGGTGTCGACGTCGTACCACCAGGACTTCCAGTCCCGGCCGGCCGGGTCCTGGTCCGCCCACTCCTTCGTCGCGCCGATGTACTCGATCGGGGCGTCGAACCAGACGTAGAAGACCTTGCCCTCGGCCGCCAGCTCGGGCCAGGTGTCCGCCGGGACCGGGACGCCCCAGTCCAGGTCACGGGTGATCGCACGGTCGTGCAGGCCCTCGGTCAGCCACTTGCGGGCGATGGAGGAGGCCAGCTGCGGCCAGTCGTCCTCGTGCCGGGCGACCCACGCCTCCACCTCGTGCTGGAGCTTGGACTGGAGCAGGAAGAGGTGCTTGGTCTCGCGGACCTCCAGGTCCGTGGAGCCGGAGATCGCGCTGCGCGGGTTGATCAGGTCGGTCGGGTCCAGCACACGGGTGCAGTTCTCGCACTGGTCGCCGCGGGCCTTGTCGTAGCCGCAGTGCGGGCAGGTGCCCTCGACATAGCGGTCCGGGAGGAACCGGCCGTCGGCGGGGCTGTAGACCTGCCGGATCGCCCGCTCCTCGATGAAGCCGTTCTCGTTCAGCTTGCGGGCGAAGTGCTGGGTGATCTCGCGGTTCTCGGCGGAGGAGCTGCGGCCGAAGTAGTCGAAGGCCAGCGCGAAGCCGTCGTAGACCGCCTTCTGGGCGTCGTGCGCCTGGGCGCAGAACGCGTCCACGGCGAGACCCTGCTCCTTGGCGGCCAGCTCGGCGGGGGTGCCGTGCTCGTCGGTGGCGCAGATGTAGAGGACGTCGTGGCCGCGCTGGCGGAGGTACCGGGAGTACACGTCCGCCGGGAGCATGGACCCCACCATGTTGCCCAGGTGCTTGATCCCGTTGATGTACGGAAGGGCGCTGGTGATGAGGTGTCGAGCCATCGGGGGCTGCTCCCAGGTCGGGTTGTTTTACGAACCTTGAAATGGTAGCCGAGACGGGTGGGCCGCCCGCTTCCCGTTTTACAGGGTGGGAAGGGGCGGCCGGTGACTGGACGGGGTTGCCTCGCGGCTACGGGCGCCAGGTGGCGAGGACGCCCTCGTAGAGTTCCGTGTCCGTCAGTTCGCGGGGGGTGGGACCCGCGTGGAAGAAGGCGGTGTTGGGGGTCTTCAGCTTGCGGAGGTAGTCGAAGGCCTTGTTGTCGAGGTCACCGAAGGCGACGAAGGAGAAGAACACCGTGGGGTGGGACTTCGCGGCGGCGGTCAGAGCCTGGGTCGCGGGGGTCTTGGCGTCCGGGGCGCCGTCGGTCTGGAAGACGACGAGGACGGGGGTGCCGGGGGCGACGTTCGCGTCGTAGTGGGCGAGTACGGCTTCCACGG
This sequence comes from Streptomyces sp. WP-1, assembly GCF_030450125.1. Classification (NCBI taxonomy): domain Bacteria; kingdom Bacillati; phylum Actinomycetota; class Actinomycetes; order Kitasatosporales; family Streptomycetaceae; genus Streptomyces; species Streptomyces sp. WP-1. The sequence continues at coordinate 3,946,391 of NZ_CP123923.1, read as the reverse complement.
CGGCGTGGTAGCTGGTACGGCCCATACGGCCCAGGTCCGCGTGGGTGTCGTCGATCCGCGTCGCGTGGTCCGGGGTGAGGGTGAGGTCGGTGGTGCCGTCGACCTCGGTGGAGAAGAAGACGGTGTGGACCGCGGCCTCGGGGTCCAGGTGTGCGGCGAGGGCGAGGGTCTGGTCGGCGAGGGCCTGCGCGGAGCCGTCCTTGTAGTACGGGCGCATGCTCGCGGAGCGGTCCAGCACGAGGTAGAGCTTCGCTCGGGTGCCGGTGAGGTCGGTGTTCGCGAGGGGGGCGGTGGCGGCGGTGTAGGCGGTGGTGAGGGTGGGGGCGGATTCCTTGAGGGTGGGGAGGGGGGTGGCGGGGGTGCGGGTGCCGTCTGTGCGGGGCACGCCTTGGCCGACGGCGGGCTGGGGGGAGTCTTCGTTCCCACCCGCGCCACCCGTGCGAGGGGTTTCGGAGGCGGGGGCCGCCTGTGGGGCGCGTTCGCCGTCGGCGGCTTGCGGGTCGTGGGGGGTGTGGTCGTCCCCACCCGCGCGGGTTGCGTCGTCGAGTGCGGGTGCGACCTGTGGGGCGCCTTCGCCGTCGGCGGCTTGCGGGGGGTGGGGGGCTTCGGCGGGGGCCGGGGAGGTGGGCTCGGTGACGGGAGTGTCCGCCGTCGCCTCCGGCTCGGCCTCGGTCGGCTCCGGGTCGGGGGTGGCCTTCGGCTCCTCGGCGGACGCGGGTTCCGTGGGGGCGTCCGTTGCCGTCGGGTGCGAGGGCTCCTCGTCCGTGGAGGTGGTGAGTGCGGCGGTGGCCTCGTGCGTCTCTTCGGAGACCGGCTCCGGGGACGTTTCGGCCTCGGCCTCCGACGTCTCCGTCGTCGGCTCCACGTCGGAAGCCGGCTCGGGGGTCGGTTCCGTCCGCTCCGCGGTCTCGGTCTCGGCCTCCGGCCGGAGGTCCGCTTCGGCTTCCGCCTCGATCACAGGCTCAGCCGTGTCCGCGGCCTGTGGCTCGACGGCCGTCTCGGGCCCGGCTTCGGCTTCGGCGTTCTCCTCGGTCTCGACCGGGGCATCGAGGGCGGTCTCGGCGGCTGCTGCTTCAGGTTCCGGGTCCGGCTCGACGTCCGCCTCGGGCTTGTCCTCCGCTGCCACCTCGGCCTCTACCGGCGCATCGGCGGCGGCTTCGGTGACTGCTGCCTGAGCTTCCGGGGCCGGCTCGACGGTGGTCTCGGGCTGCTCCTCGGTCGCTACCGGAACTTCAGCCTTCGGCTCGTTGTCCGCTGCCGCCTCAGGCTCGGGCGTCGGGTCGGCTTCGGCTTCGGCCTTTTCCTCGGTCTCGACCGGGGCATCAAGGGCGGCCTCGGCGGCGGCGGCCTCAGCGACCGACTCGGCTTCGGCTTCAACGGTCGTGTTGGGCTCGGCCTGCTCCTCGGTGGGAGCGCCGGTCTCTGCCGCGACCTCGGCCTCAGCGTCCGCCTGCGGTTCGGCGTCCGGCTCGGCCTGGGCCGCGACCGTCGTCTCAGGCTCTGCCTTCGACTCGGCCTCGGCTCCAGTTCCTACGGCAGGCTCGGCCTCAGTCGCCACCGCCGCCTCGGGCTCAGCCGCTGCCTCCGCCTCGGCGTTGTCCTCGGCCGCACGCTCAACCTCGGCCTCTCCCTCAGCCTCGGCCTCGACGTCGGCCCCGGTCTCAACCTCGGCCTCTCCCGCAGTCTTGGTCTCGACGCCGGCCTCGGCCGTGCCCCCGGACTGTCCCTCGGAGTCGGCCTCCCCCTCGGCCTCTCCCTCAGCCTCGGCCTCGACGTCGGCCCCGGTCTCAACCTCGGCCTCTCCCACAGCCTTGGTCTCGACGCCGGCCTCGGCCGTGTCCCCGGCCTTTTCCTCGGCGTCGGGCTCGCCCTCGGCCTTTTCCTCGGCGTCGGGTTCGCCCCCCGCCTCTTCCTCGGCGTCGGGCTCGTCCGCCTGCCTCGGTACCCGGATCTTGTCGAACGCGGCTGCCACCAGGTCGTGTTCCTCGGTGGTCGTGGCGTCCTGTTCGAGGGACGGGGACTCGCGGGGTTCCGGGATCGTGGGGGAGGCTGCGGCGGACTCGGCGGGGGACGAGGCCGGCGGGGTTGTCTCCGGTTGGGTCGTCGCACCCTCTGCCTCGGCGGCCCGGGGTTTGCGTGAGCGGCCGAATGCGTTTCGCAGGAGAGTGAGAATGCCCATGTGTGCAACCCTTCGCTGAGGTGACACCGTCAATCGCTGGCCAGGACGGACACGTAAGGTTAGCGGCCCTGGATGCGGTGCCCCGTCCGCGTCCGTGCCTACGCGGTGCCGTCCACGCGCAGCAGAAAGGCGTGCAGCGCGCGGTCGAACTCCTCGGGACGCTCCAGATTCGGCAGATGCGCCGCGCCCTCGACCACCTCCACGACGGAGCCCGGCACCGTGGCGCCCAGGGCCTCGGCGTCCGAGACGGGCGTATAGGTGTCGTCGGCGCCGACCACGATCAGCGTCGGGACCGTGACCCGGGCCAACACGGGCCGGTAGTCGGGGCGTTCGGCACGGCCGCGCAGCGACGCCGCGGCGCCCTCCGGGGGCGTGGCCGTCATCATGCCGTGGACATGGGCCTTGACCCGGGCGTCGGCGTACGGCGCGACCATCCGTTCCAGCACCTCGTCGGCGTACCCCCGCATCCCCTCGGCGAGCAGCCGGTCCGCCATCGCCCGCCGGCCCCGCTTGCCCTCGGGCGTCTCCGGGGTGGCGAAGGTGTCCGCGAGGACCAGGCCCCGGATCCGGTCGCCGAGGCGGTCGCAGCACTCCATCGCGATCTGGCCGCCCATCGACAGCCCCGCCGGCACGAACGTCTCCACGCCCAGGAAGTCCAGGAGTGCGGCGAGGTCGTCGGCATGGCGGGCGAACGGGACGGTACCCGGGGTCACCGGTGAGGCGCCGTAGCCGCGCAGATCCGGGGCGATCACCCGGCGCTCGGCCGAGAACCGCGTCACCTGCGGGTTCCACATCGTGCGGTCGAAGGGGTGGCCGTGGAGAAGGAGAAGAGGGGCCCGGTGGGAGGTTTCGGGGCCTTTGTCGGTGTAGGCGAGGTAAGGGGGCATGTGGGTGACCCTAGGCGGCTCAATTCCTCGGTGCAATAAGATCTTTGCCCTCGGTGCAATCCACGACCGCGCCGGGAGTGCGGGACAACAGGGGGAACTGTGAACGACTACCGGCGTATCGCCGACCGAATAGCCGCCGACATCGCGAGCGGACGACTGCGCGCGGGCCAACGGCTGCCGCCGCAGCGGGCGTTCGCGCGTCGGCACGGTCTCGCGCCCTCCACCGCGGGGCGGGTGTACGGCGAACTCGTGCGCCGGGGACTGGTGGTGGGGGAGGTCGGACGCGGGACGTTCGTACGGGCCGGGGCGCCGGACGGGCAGTCCGGGCACGCCCTGACCGAGGCGGCGGGCGACGAACCCGTGAATCTGGAGCTCAACTACCCTTATCTGCCAGATCAGTCGGAGATGCTGAGTCCGGCGCTCGCGTCGCTCGCGCGGTCGGACGCGCTCGGCGGCGCGCTGCGGCCGGCCTCGGTCGCGGGGACGCCGGCCGCGCGGGAGGCGGTCGCCGGGCTGCTCGCCCAGGGCGGTGTGCGCGCCGACCCGGAGCGGATCCTGTTCACCGGCAACGCCCGGCAGGCCATCGCCGCCACGCTCGTCTCCCTCGTCCGGCCCGGCGGCCGGGTCGGCGTCGAACCGCTGACGTATCCGCTGGTCAAGGAGATCGGCGCCCGGCTCGGCCGGACCCTGGTGCCGCTCGCCATGGACGAGGAGGGGCCCCGCCCGGAGGCCCTCGCCGCCGCGCACCGCGCCGCCCCGCTGTCCGCCCTCTACCTCCAGCCGACCCTGCACAACCCGACCACGCTGACCATGAGCGCGAGCCGCCGGGCCGAGGTGGCGGATGTCGTCCACAGGCTGGGGATACCGGTGATCGAGGACCGGATCTGGTCCTTCCTGCACCCGCCGGCCGAGACGGGCGCGCCCCCGCTCGCCGCCCTCGCCCCCGGTCTCGTCCACCTCGTCGACGGCCTCTCGAAACGCGTCGCCCCCGGGCTCACCGTCGGCTTCGTCGTCGTACCCGGGGACCGCACCGAGGCCGTGGCACGGGCGATCCGGTCCGGGGGCTGGAGCGCGGGCGCGTTCGCGCTGGAGGCGGCGGTGCGCTGGATCGGCGACGGGACCGTGGAGCGGCTGGTGGCGGCCAAGCGGCGGGATGCCGCCCGGCGCCGGCGGCTGCTGGCCGAGGAGCTGGCCGGGTACGCCGTACGGTCGGACCCGTTCTCCTATTTCGCCTGGTGGGAGCTGCCGGCGCCGTGGCGGGCCGACACCTTCGCGGCGGCGGCGCGGGAGCGCGGGATCGCGGTCACGCCGGGCACCGCGTTCGCGGTGGCGCCCGGCGGGGCGCCGGGCGCGGTCAGGCTTGGACTCGGGTCGGTTCCTGAGCCGGAGCTGGCGCGGGCTCTTTCGGTCCTCGCAGCCGTCGCACGAGGCGGGCGGGCCGCAGGTTCCGGGTCAGCCAGGTGGTGAGGGCCACCGTGAGGCCGAGGACCAGCAGCAGCCAGGAGGCGGTGCGCAGGGTCCCGGTCAGGGCGTCGTAGACGGCGCCCGCGGCCGGGTGGGGTACGTCGGAGGGCAGGCCGGCGAGGGTCAGGGAGCGGCCGACGGCGACGGCGAGACCGAGCAGCGCGCCCGCGAGGGCGGTGCCGAGGGCGGTCGCGGCGATGGCCCGGCGGCGGCGCACGGCCAGGGCGATCCCCGCGGCGGCGAAGACCACGGCCGCGAGCGGAAGCCAGAATCCGGCGACTTCGAGCACGTGGAACCCCTTTCGTAGCGAGGTCAGTTCGTCGGCCGGGAGCACGGCGACCGCGGTGTGCTGCACCGGGATACGGGCGGCGAGCGGTATGTGCTCGTCGCTGAGCTGCTGCTTGACCTGGGCGGTGACGGGGGCGAAGTCCACGGTGACCGGCTCGGCGGCCGCTTCGTCGCGGTCGTCGCGCAGGGCCCGCAGCACCGTGTCGTGGGTGACCCGGTTACCGGCGTCCCAGGCGAGCCTGAAGGCCTGGGTCTGGGTGAAGGAGCGCACGGCGTCGTGCACGAAGGGCCGTACCGAGCCCCGCAGCGGGCCGGTGTCCAGCCCCCGCCCCGCCTCGCGCAGCAGGCTGTCGCCGACGGCGTCCGCGACGGCGTCCCGCACGTCCGGGTCGGCGGCGAGCGGGGCCATCGTGGTGACGTACCGGCCCGTGTCGGTGAGCCCGTACGCCGCCCAGAGTGCCAGCGCGCCGAACGGCACGAGCAGGCAGGACAGGGTGATCAGTACGGCCGACAGGGCGCTCCTCAGGCGTGACGGCACCCTCCCAGGCAACGGCCTGCGGGCCCGGCGCGCGACCGGAGTGCGTCCGCTCGGGCGAACCGGGTGGATCGCGCCCGCCTCAGCGGATCCGCCGCCCGAAGGCGTCCTCGCGGGTGTAGTACCGGTAGAAGAAGACGACGAAGGTGGCCCCGGCGATCAGCAGGGACATCAGGATGGAGCGCAGGATCGAGTGGTCGCTCTGGGCGTAGAGCCAGCCGAAGGCGATGCCGACGAACGCCGTCCACAGCAGCGCGTGCGCCTCCCGGATCATCCGGGGGGCCAGCGTCAGCAGCGCGACGCAGACCACGGCGAAGACGAGGGCGCTGACGAACCCGAGCAGCAGGTTCCAGCCGGTGATGGGGCCGCCCGCGCGGTTGTCGGCCGCCACCCAGTAGCCGTAGACCAGGGCCAGGGCGACGGGGATGGCGATCCGGGCCAGGCGATGGGTGCGGGCGTCGAGGATGTCGGGTGTCCGCCGCTGGTCGGGGGAGGTGCCGGCCTGCACCTCGGGTGCCGGGCCGCGCCGGGGCATTCCGCCGGATGTGGGTGCCGCGTGAGCCATGAGAGCACTCCTCTCTCCTCGCCCCCGTTCCGCTATCCAATGCACACCTGGGAGCACGCTCCGGCAAGTCGGCCGGGCCCCCGGGCCCAAAATCACGGGGAATCCGGGCCCCTGACGCCGGATACCCCGCCGATCTGCCGTGTCGCTCCCCGGAACCTGGAGACTCGGACGACGTGAGCGGAAGGACCGAGCCGTGAACAGGGTGAAGCACCCGCGGCGCCCGGCAGGCATCGGCGGGCGCGGTCACGGCTGGCTGCTGCCGGCGCTGCTGCTCGTCGCCATCGCCGCGCTGGACCTGGAGACCGGCGCGCAGTTCCGCATCGTCTCCTGGATCGTCCTGGTGCCCGGCCTCGCCGCCGCCGTCTGCGGGGTGGGCACGACGGCCGGGTTCGCGATGGTGTCGCTGGTGGCGTACGTCCTGGTGGACAACGCCTGGCCCGACCAGTACAAGGCGGGCCTGCCCGACTTCGTCCTCGTCGCTCTCGGCGGCGTCCTGGCCACCCTGACGGCGGCGCTGCGCGTGCGGCAGGAACGCCACATGCTGCGCATGGAGCACGTCGCCGAGACCACGGTACGGGCCGTGCTGCGCCCCCTGCCCGAGCGCTGGGCCGGGCTCGAACAGGCCGGCATGTACCTCGCCGCGGATGTGGAGGCGCAGGTCGGAGGCGATTTCTACGACATCCAGCCAGGCCCGTACGGCATCCGGGTGCTTCTCGGCGACGTGCAGGGCAAGGGGCTCGGCGCGGTGGACGCGGCGGCCGCGCTGCTCGGCACCTTCCGGGAGGCCGCGTACCACGAGAAGGATCTCGGGACCGTCGGCGAGCGGCTGGAGATCCGGATGCTGCGGCACCGGGTGCACTCCGCCGCGATCGGCCGCCGGGACGTGGACCGGTTCGCCACGGCGGTGCTGGCCGACTTCTCCTGGGGCGAGCGCGGGACGGTCGACGTCGTCAACTTCGGGCACGGGGCACCGCTCGCGGTCGGGCCGCGCGGGGTGCGCGAGCTGCCCAGCGGGGACGGGGCGCCGCTCGGGCTGTGCGAGCTGGTCGGCGGGCTGCCGCCGGTCCACCGGGTGCCGCTCGCCGAGGAGGAGACGCTGCTGGTGGTCACCGACGGGGTGACCGAGGCCCGCGACGGCGGGGGCGAGTTCTACGACCTGATCGGCGACATCGCCCGCGCGGTCGCCGCCGATCCGCGCTGCGCCGAACCCAGCCGGCTGATCCGGCGGGTGCGCGACGGGGTGCTGCGGCACAGCGGGGGCCGGCTGGCCGACGACACCACGGCCTTCGCGGTCCGCCGCCTGCCGGAGACCGAGGAGTGCCCGGGGACCGAGCCGCTGCCGGATATCGGGTCGGCACCGCGGCCGCCGGGGACCCGGATCCCCTGAGGGGGCAGTCCCGGGGGACCCGGGGGGCAGCCCGAAGCGCCCGAACGGGGACGTTCCCCGGGCTGAGGCGCGTCGCGGGGGTCACAGCGGCTACGGTGCTGACGGGAGAGAGCGGATCCGCAGGGACCGCAGCGCCTACAGGGGGAGGGACCATGCCCGGAACCGTGCTGCTGCTCGCGGCCTCGCCGCTGGGCCGGGGACGCCTGGTGGACGCGGCCGCCGTGCTGCCGGTGCTGGCCGCCGTCGCCCCCGCCGTGCTGTCCGGCGCCGACACCGCCAACGTCGTGGAGCTGGCGGACCCGGTGGAGCCCCAGGGCGTCCTCACCCGGCTGCGCGCCGCCGCGGCCGCGCCGGGACCGCTCACCGTGTACCTCACCGGCCAGCTGCACCTGGACCGCCGGCAGCGGCTGCCGCATCTGGCGCTGGCCCGCACCACCTCGGCCACCGTCCGCTACACCGCGGTGCCCTGGCACTGGATCCGCGAGGAGCTGCGGCTGCGCGCCCCCGGGCAGACGGCCCTGGTGGTCGACCTGCACGCGGACCCGGAGGTCTGGCGCCACCTGCACGAACACCCGCTGGACTGCGGCCGCACCACCGCGGTCTACGGCCGGATCGCCCCGCCGCACGGGCGCCGGGGCCCGGCCGAGCCGTCGTACATGAAGACGGTCGCCACCCTGCTGCGCAGCGGGCACCGCCCCCCGCTGGACGACCTCCACCAGCAGGCGCTCGCCCGGATCCCGGAGGAGATCCCGAGCAACATCCTGCTGGCCCCGGTCGCGGCGACGGCCCCGCAGCCGTATCCGGCGATCCCGCACCCGACGCCGGGCGGGGATCCCGGGTTCGGGCCGGCGGTGGGCGCGCAGCAGACGTACGGCGGTCCCGTGGGCGGGAGTGCGGGCGCGGGTACGAGTACGGGCGCGGTCGTGGAAGCGGAGGCCCCGCTCGACATCCCCGCGCAGCCCGAGCCGCCCGCCCTGGAGAACCCCGCCCCCGACCCCCACGCCGCCATCAGCACCGCCGTGCGGGCAGGGCGGCACGAGGAGGCGGACGCGATCGCCGCCCGGCACCAGGAAGCCGCCGCGGACGAGCACGGACCGGCCTCCGAGGACGCCCTGCACTGGGCCGAGGTCCGCGCGGATCTCGCGATGTTCGCGGGCGACGCGGCGCGCAGCTGCCAGGGCTGGATGGAGGTCGCCGAGCACCGGCTCGCCGCCGGGCAGCAGGCGGACGCGCCCGCCGTGGAGGCCGCGGTGGACCGGGCGCACCACCAGTGGGGCCGGATCGAGGAGGCGGCGCGGGCCCGTGAACTGGGGCCCATGCTCGCCGGGTTGCGCGCCCGGGTGCCGGGGCGCAGGCAGGGCGCGCTGGAGGACGTACGGCGGCAGCTCAGGGAGCTTCAGCGGATCTGAATCCGAACCGCCGCCGTACGACGGCTGTTTGGTGAAGGTGAGGTACTTCCAGGCGCCGTACGTCGTGGAGTTCACGATGTCGGCGCCTTCGGGCACGGCCCGCGCGCGCCCCGGCTGCGCGGGACCTGTCTGTTCTCCGTGGCGCGTGTGCGACGAGTGGGTCACGCCTGCGACAACAGGGCCAGCGCCCCCGAGACCAGGGTGCGCACGCCCGGCGCGACGGTGGCCGGGTCGGGGGCGAAGTGGGGGCTGTGGTTGCTGGGGACGGCGGCGAGCTTCTCCGGGAGGGTGTCGCCGGGCGCCTCGTTCCAGGTGTCGTGGGGCGTGGTGGTGACGAACCAGTACGAGTAGGGGAGGGCGCCGTCCAGGGCGAGTTCGGGGAAGTCCTCGCTGCCCATCGCCGGGCCGGGGTCGAACACCGTCGCCGCGCCGAAGAGTTCGCCGTGCACGGCGGCCACGGTGGTGTCGGTGGGGGCGTCGTTCACGGTCACCGGGAAGGTGGCGCCGATGGTCACCTCCGGCTCCCGGGGGCAGCCGGCGGCCAGGCACTCGCCCTGGGCGATCCGGCGGATCGCGGCCAGCATCCGCTGCCGTACCGCCTCGGACTGGGTGCGCAGGTTCAAGGCGATGCGCGCCTCGTCGGGGATGATGTTGTGCCGGGTGCCCGCCTCGATACGGCCCACCGTGAGGACGGCGGACTCGCCCGCGGCGACCTCGCGCGAGACCACGCTCTGCAGCCGGGTGACGAGATAGGCGGCGGTCACCACCGGGTCCACGGTCGCCTCGGGGCGCGAGCCGTGGCCGCCCCGGCCGTGCACCACGATGTCCACGTCCGTCGCCGCGGACATGATCAGCCCCGGCACGTGCGGGTACAGGCCCGCCGGGCCGGGCGCGGCGTGCTGGCCGAGCAGGACGTCGGGCCGCCCGAAGCGCTCGTACAGGCCGTCCGCGAGCATCCGCCGGGCGCCCTGTCCGGACTCCTCGGCGGGCTGCCCCACCACCAGCAGGGTGCCGCGCCAGGTGTCCCGGCCCGCGGCGAGCGCGGCGGCGGCCCCGGCCAGCCAGGTGACGTGCAGATCGTGCCCGCAGGCGTGCATCACGCCGTCGGCGGTGGAGGCGTACGGCAGCCCGGTCGCCTCGGAGACGGGCAGCGCGTCCATGTCGGCGCGCAGCAGCACGGTGGGGCCGTCGCCGTTGGCCAGCCGCCCGACGACGCCGGTGCCGCCGACGCCCTCCGCCGTCTCGAACCCGGCGTCCGTCAGCCGCCCGGCCAGCTTCCCGGCGGTGCGGTGCTCGCGCAGGGACAGCTCGGGGTGCCGGTGCAGGTCCCGGTAGAAGTCCTCCAGGCCGGGGAGCGGGAGGTCGGCGGTGAGGTCCCGCGCGGTGCGGGCGGCGGCGGAGGCATGGGCGGCAGAGGTCATGCGGGCAGGTTAGGCGGGTGGCGGGGATTGCGACACCGGTGGTCCCCGTGGTTCCGGTCAGCGGCCGGCCGCCGCCGGGGCCGAGGCGGTGACCTGCGCCTCGGGGGGCGCCGGTGCCATGGCGCGGGCCGGGCCCGCGTTGGCCGCGAGTATGAGGGACGCCGCGGCTATCACGGCGGCGGCGACGGCCCTCCGCGCGGTGGAGTGTCCGTAGGGAGCGGATGGACGTCCGTACACGGCGACCTCGCAACACGACAGCGGCGTATTAAGCAGGTTTAATCCGCCGTTTAACCTAGAGGCATTCCGAGCCGAACGGCAAGGTCCGGCGGGCCAGTTGGGGGGTGCTGCGGTGCGTGAGCGGGACGATCCGGAGACGGTGGGGCGGCGGGTGCAGCGGCTGCGCGCGGAGCGCGGGCTGACCCAGCGCCAGCTGGCCGAACCGGCCTACACACCGGCGTACATCTCCACCCTGGAGGCGGGCCGGGTGCGCGCCTCCGACGAGGCGCTGCGGCACATCGCGCGGCGGCTCGGCGTGAGCTTCGAGGAACTGGCCCTGGGCCGCCCCGCCCATCTCGCCACCGAGCTGCGGCTGCGGCTGACCGAGGCCCGGCGGACGCTCGCGGCCGGGCGGGCCGAGGAGGCGGCCGGACGGTACACCGAGCTGCTGGCCGAGGCGGAGGCGCACGGCCTGGCGGGCGAGCAGGCGGCCGCGCTGCTGGGCCTTGGCGAATGCGCCCTGGAGACGGGCGAGTTGGCGAGCGCGCACACCCACTTCGAGCGCGCCGAGGAACGCCTCGCGGACGCCTCCCCCGCGGCCCGCGCCCCCGCCGTGCGCGGCCGGGCGGTCGCCCACTACCTGGCGGGCGAACTCCGGTACGCCGTCTACCTGCTGGAGACCACCCTCGACGAACTCAACCGGGGTGGCCTGTCCGACCCGGACGCGCTGCTGCTCCTGTACGCCAGCGTCATCGGCCCCTACCTGGACATGGGCGCTCACGCGCGCGCCGCCCAGGCCGCCGAGTTCGCGCTCGCGCTCGCCCCGCGGGCCGGGGACCCGGCGCTGATCGCCCGGATGCACCGCTCGGTGGCCCGCACCCTGCTCGCCGAGGGCCGCCCCGCCGAGGCCGACGCCTCCCTCGCCAAGGCCGCCGAGCTGTACCGCCAGCTCCAGCTGCGCACCGAGCTGGCCAACTGCCACTGGATGCGCGGCTATGTGCAGGCGCAGAACGGGCAACTGGAGGCTGCGGAAGCGGAGTTGCGGCAGGCGCTCGCCATGCTCTCCGAGACCAGCGCCGCGCTCTACCGCAGCCAGGCCGCGGTGGAACTGGCCGATGTGCTGCACCGCCTGGGCCGCTCCACGGAGGCCGCCGCGCTCCTGGAGGGGGTGCTGGGCGACTTCTCCTCCGAACGCGGCGCGATGCACGCCGCCGCCGCGCACCGGCTCCTCGGCATCATCGCCGAGGACGCCCGCGACACCGAGTCCGCCGAGGAGCACTACGTCCGCGCCCTCAGCCTCCTGGAACGCGCGGGCGCCGCGGGCGATCTGGCCGACCTCTGCCGCCTCCTGGGCGACCTGCTGCGCCGCACCGGCCGCACGGAGGCCGCCCTGGACGCCTACCGCACGGGCCTCGGCCACCGCACCACCCCCGGCACCACCACCCTGGGCCCGGCCCCGGCCCAGCCACCCCTCTGACCCCGCGCCCCCACCTGCTGCACGCGCCCCCGCCTCAGCCTCCTGCACGTGCCCCCGCCCCCACCTCCTGCACGCGCCCGGCCCCGCTCCCTACACGTCCACCCGCCCCTGCCTGCGCACATCCGCCAGCCGCAGCGCGCCCACCTGCACGGCCGCCTGCGTGGCGTCGTTGGGGACGTCGCCCAGGCCGCCGTTGGTGAAGGCGAAGGCGTCGTCGCCGACGCGGACGGTGGCGACATCGAGGGTGAGGCGGACGTCCTGGCCGTCCTCGGTGGTGGCGGAGACGGTGATGTGCAGGCCCTGGCGGGCGTCGCCGACCTCGGGGAGGGCGAGGTCCGAGACCTGGACGTCCTCCTGGAGGTTCTGCTGGGTGACGGCGTCGAAGCGGGCGCACTTCGCCGGCATGGTGCGCAGCCAGTTCAGCGCGGCGTCCACGTCGGAGGGGCGGCGGGCGCCGATCTGGTAGCGGAGCTGGGCGTCGGTGTCGGCGTCGTCCAGGCCGACGGCGACCCGGGCCGGGCCGCCGAGGAGCTGGTCGCTGTAGAGGGCGTCGAGGAGTTTCTGGCACTCACCGGCCGAGGTGCTCGCCTTCAGCATCCCGTCCCGCCAGGTCGCCGCCCCGCGCGTCGCGGTCCAGGGGGCGCCGAGATCGCTCTGGCCGAGGAGCGCGGCCTGCGCCTGCGCGTCGGTGAGCGAGGACCCGTCGGGCCGGGCGGGGGCCTTGGAACTCTGGGCCGGCCGGTCGATCGTCGGCAGCGGCTGCCGCGCCGTCTCCGGCTGCTTCAGCGTCAGCGCGGCACACCCCCCGATGCCGAGCAGCCCGAGCCCGGTCAGGAACCTCGGCAGCCGACCACGCGGGCGTATCCCCTCGTACCTCACGCTGCCTCCCGGTCCTGGTGCCTCCTCCCACGGCACCACCGTCCCGGCCGCCCCACCAGCGCGGGGCGCCGGACGGGTGAGGCGTCTGGGACCCGTCCGGCGGCGGGCCTCGTACGGCCTGCCTGAACTAGTGTTTGATCCCCTCGCGCCCCCGGCGGGCCGAGCCGCGAACCTCCGTCGTGAAGGAGCCCCCATGCCCGGCCGTCCCGTGCCCGTGATCATGGACTGTGACACCGGGGTCGACGACGCCCTCGCGCTGCTGTTCGCCGTGCGGCACCCCGGGATCGAGCTGCGGGCGGTGAGCTGCGTGGCCGGGAACACCGATGTGGACGGGGTGGTGCGCAACACGCTGACCGTGCTGGAGCAGGCCGGGGCGCCGGAGATCCCCGTGGCGCGCGGGGCCGGGCGGCCGCTGCTGGAGCCGGCCCGGCCCGCCACCCATGTGCACGGGGCGGACGGCATGGGGGACCTGGGGCTGCCCGCCCCGGCCCGGCGGCCCGCCGACGTGGACGCGGTCACCCTGCTGCGCCGGGAGATCCTCGCCTCGCCCCGCCCGGTCACCCTCGTCCCCACCGCGCCGCTGACCAACATCGCGCTGCTGCTGCGCACCCACCCCGAGGTGACCCGCAACATCGAGCGGATCGTCTTCATGGGCGGCGCGGTCGAGGTCGGGAACGCCACGCCCGTCGCGGAGTTCAACGTCTGGCACGACCCGGAGGCGGCCGCCGTGCTGCTCACCGCCGGGGTGCCGATCACGATGTACGGCCTGGACGTGTTCCGGCAGGTGGTGGTGGAGGCCGAGGAGGTGCGGAGGCTGCGGGCGAGCGGGGACCGCGCGGCGCGGCTGGCCGGGGAACTGCTCGCGCACCGTCCGGCCGCCCAGGGCGAGCCGCCCGGGGCGGAGGAGGCGGGCGGGCTCGGCGACGCGGGCGCGGTGTGCGCGGTCGCCGACCCGGGGGGACTGACCACCCGGCTGCTGCCGGTCGAGGTCGCCCTCGCGCCCGGACCGGGCCGCGGGCAGACGATCGTCGACCGGCGGCCCCGGCCGGGCGAGGCCGAGATCCATCACGGCGCGCGTGAACGGCCGCTGATCGACGTCGCGTTGGCGGTCGACGCCCGCCGGTACGCGCGGCTGTACCTGGAGACGGTCGGGCGGCCCTGACACCGGTCCCGGTTTCCAAGGTTCGCTTTCCGGGCAATGTGGACAGATTCTCTACGTCGCGTCCGCTTCGTCCGTCGTACCGAAGGGAACCCGTATGGCAGACCTCTCCTCCAGGAACCCCGACTGGTGGCGGCAGGCCGTCATCTACCAGGTGTATCCGCGCAGCTTCGCCGACGCCGACGGGGACGGACTCGGGGACCTCAAGGGCATCACCCGGCGCCTGGACCATCTCGGGACGCTCGGCGTGGACGCCCTGTGGCTGAGCCCGTTCTACCCGTCCGAACTCGCCGACGGGGGGTACGACGTCGCCGACCACCGGGACGTCGACCCGCGCCTGGGCAGCCTGGACGACTTCGACGCCCTGGTCGCCGAGGCGCACCGGCTGGGCCTGAAGGTCGTGGTGGACCTCGTGCCCAACCACACCTCCCACCAGCACCCGTGGTTCCAGGAGGCGCTGCGGGCCGGGCCCGGCTCCGCCGCCCGCGAGCGGTACGTCTTCCGTCCCGGCCGGGGCACCCGGGGCGAACTCCCGCCCTCCGACTGGCAGTCCGTCTTCGGCGGCAGCGCCTGGCACCGGGTGCCCGACGGCGAGTGGTACCTGCATCTGTTCGCCGCCGAACAGCCCGACCTCAACTGGGACGACGAGGAGGTGCGCGCCGACTTCCGCACCACCCTGCGGTTCTGGTCCGACCGGGGCGTGGACGGCTTCCGCGTGGACGTGGCGCACGGCCTGGCCAAGGAGCTGACCGAACCGCTGCGCGACATCGGCGACATCGGCGCCTCCGGGGAGACCGCGCTGCTCCGCGTCCCGGCCGGCGACCACCCCTACTGGGACCGTGACGAGGTGCACGAGATCTACCGCGACTGGCGCAAGGTCTTCGACGCCTACCGGCCACCGCGCAGCGCCGTCGCCGAAGCCTGGGTCCCCGGCCCCCGCCGCGCCCTGTACGCCCGTCCCGACGAACTCGGCCAGGCGTTCAACTTCGAGTACCTGGAGGCCGGTTGGAGCGCGGCGGAGCTGCGCCGTGTCATCACCGAGGAGCTGGCCACCGCGCGGGCCGCGGGCGCCGCCGCCACCTGGGTGCTGTCCAACCACGACGTCGTACGGCACCACTCCCGGCTGATGCTCCCGCCCGGCACCGACCCCGGCGCCTGGCTGCTGTCCGGCGGTCACGCGCCCGCCGTCGACCGGGAGGCGGGCCTGCGCCGGGGGCGGGCCGCGACCCTGCTGATGCTGGCGCTGCCCGGCTCCTCGTACCTCTACCAGGGGGAGGAACTCGGTCTGCCCGAGGTCGCCGACCTGCCCACCGAGGTGCTCCAGGACCCGATCTGGGAGCAGACCGGGCATGTCCGCAAGGGGCGCGACGGATGCCGGGTGCCGCTGCCGTGGACGGCGGACGGGCCGTCGTACGGCTTCGGGCCCGGCGGTGCCTGGCTGCCGCAGCCGCCCGGGTTCGCGGCGTACGCCGTCGAGGCGCAGAGCGGCGTCGAGGGCTCGACGCTGGAGCTGTACCGCACCGCGCTGCGGCTGCGCCGCAAGCTGCTCGACGGGGAGTCGCTCATCTGGTCGACCAACTCCCCTGAGGGAGTACTGGACTTCCGCCGCTGCGAGGACTGGCGGTGCGTCGTCAACCTGGGGGCGGAGCCGGTGCCGATGCCCGCCGGGGAAGTGCTCCTGAGCAGCGCGCCGCTGTCCGGGGACGGGGGGCTGCCGCCGGACACCACGGTCTGGCTCGGCTGACCCTCGGGGCGAAGGGGCCGGTCACCGGCGGACCGGCCCCATTGCCGTGACTTGGTGTACATGACACATGGTTGGGGAAACGTTGACCGGTCCCCGGGAGAAGGCGGGGAGAACGCGGGCCTAGATTCGCCGCATGCCCCCACAGCCACCTCCCAGGATGCCCGCGGCCCGCCCCTCGGGCGCACTGCCCGTGCTGCCCTACCGCAAGCCCACCAAGGGCCGCGACTACTGGGTCCTGGACGACGTCCTGCCCGACGTGGACGCCGTACGCGCGCGCTGTCTGGCCAAGGACGACTGGGTCGAGGGCTACCCGTACACCTCCGAGACCTGGCCGGGGCTGCGCGCCATGCCGGGGCTCGAACCCGCCGAACTCGCCGTCATCGAACGGCTGGTGAGGAAGGCGACCGGCGCCAAGGAGCTGTGGGTGCAGGAGGCGCCCGGCGGCGGCACGCTCAACCACAACTGCGTGCAGGTCGTCGGCGCGGGCGAGAGCGAGCCCCGCCCGCACACCGACTCGCGCGCGCTGTGCCGGTACGCGGCCGTGCTGTACCTCAACCCGGGCGTCCCCAAGGACTGCGGCACCAGCTTCTACCGCCAGCACCTGCCCGGCGGCCGGCTCGGCGGCAATGTCGTCCAGGCCCCGCACACCAACCTGGTCGAGGCCCTCGGCACCCGCTTCGTCGCCCCGGACGCCTTCGAGGAGGACGTCCGCGTCCCGCACAGGTACAACCGGCTGCTGCTCTACAACGCCAACCTCGTGCACAGCGCGACCGGTTACACCGGCGCCACGCTGGAGGAGAAGCGCATGACGGCCGTCTTCTTCTGGATGGCCTGACCGCCGGTCCGGGGTGCGGGGAGGGCCGGCGTGCGGTACGGATGGTGGGCGTGAGCGCTGTCGCCATCGTGGGCGCCGGTCCCGGACTCGGCGCCGCCGTCGCCCGGCGGTTCGGACGCGAGGGGTACGGCATCGCCCTCGTCGCCCGCGACCGGGACCGGCTGGACACGCTGGTCCGGGAGCTGGCCGAGGAGGGCGTCACCGCGCGCGCCTTCCCCGCCGACGTCCGCGGGCCGGAACGGCTGAGCCGCGCCCTCGCCGACGCCGCACGGGAGCTGGGCACCGTCGAGGTGCTCCAGTACAGCCCGGTCCCGCAGCGGGACTTCATGCGGCCCGTGCTGGAGACCGGCCACCGGCAGCTGGCCGGGCCCATCGAGTTCTCCGTGTACGGCCCCGTCGCCGCCGTGCAGCGGGTGCTGCCCGGGATGCGGGCCCTGGGGCGCGGAACCATACTGTTCGTGAACGGGGGCACGGCCGCCGTGCCGCATGTCGAGCGCACCGGCACGTCCGTCGCGTTCGCCGCGCAGAGCGCCTACGGGCATCTGCTGCACGAACGCCTCGCCGCCGAGGGAATCCATGTCGCGCAACTCGTCGTCCCCGGCGCCATCGTCCCCGGCCACGCCCGCAAGGACCCCGCCGTGCTCGCCGAGATGCTGTGGAGCATGCACCGGGAGCGGCACGGATTCCGGCACTTCGCGGACGACCTCGACAGCCGATGACGGATCACGCGAAGGGGTGACGGCTCCTCGGCCCGTCCTGCATGAAGAGCATTTGTGGGCCAATATGGGGACGTTGGCCGTTTTGCTCCTCTTCAAGGGGGCCGTTCATGGCTGTCGAGATTCCGTCGCTGATCAAACCCGCCAGGCTGCGGGCGCGGGGCGGCCTGCTGGGCGAGTGCCTGGCGGAGTTCCTCGGGACGTTCGTCCTCATCTGCTTCGGCTGCGGTGTGGTCGCGATGGCCGTCGCCGCGCTGCCCGGCTCGGGCCGCGCCGCCACGCCCACCACGATCTTCCTCGCCGCCGGTGACTGGCTGCTGATCACCTGGGGCTGGGCGATGGCCGTCGTCTTCGGTGTCTATGTGGCCGGCGGTGTCAGCGGCGCCCACATCAACCCCGCCGTGACGCTCGCGATGGCGGTGCGCCGCGGCTTCCCCTGGGTCAAGGTGCTGCCGTACTGGTTCGCGCAGCTGGTCGGCGCCTTCACCGGGGCTGCGCTGGTGTACCTGGTCTACCACCAGGCGATCGGCGCGTACGACGCCGCCGCCCTGGGCCCGAAGGTGAACGGTCACACGAACGCCTCGTTCTCCATCTTCGCGACGTTCCCCGCCGAGTACTTCCACGGCGGGATCTGGGGCCCGCTGATCGACCAGATCGTCGGTACGGCGTTCCTGGTGATGTTCGTCGTGGCCGTCATCGACCTGCGCAACCAGGCCGTGCAGTCCAACCTCGGCCCGCTGATCACCGGCTTCATCGTGGCCGCCATCGGCATGTCCTTCGGCGCCAACGCGGGCTACGCCATCAACCCGGCCCGCGACTTCGGCCCCCGCCTGCTCACCTACGCGGAGGGCTGGGGGAGCCTCGCCTTCCCGGGCAGCGTGGCCGGGGTGTTCAGCGACTACTGGTGGATCCCGATCGTGGGCCCGCTGGTCGGCGGCGTCATCGGGGTCCTGGTGTACGACCTGTTCATCGGCGACGTGCTGGCGGCGCGCGCCATGCGGGACGAGACCCCGGAGCCGGGCCGGGCACGCCCGGAGCCGCCGCGGTAGCCCGGGGACGCCTCGGTCTCCCGCGCCGGGCCCGGCCGCGGCACGTCACAGCGGCTGGTTCGGCCAGTCCAGCAGGCGGGCGCCGATCACCGCGGTCTGGAGCATGTAGCGGTGCGCGGGATCGGCCGGGTCGGCGCCGGTGAGCTGGTGGATGCGCTCCAGGCGGTAGGTGAGCGCGCGCACGCTCAGCGAGAGCCGGCGGGCGGCCTCGGCGGCCACGCAGCCGGAGTCGAAGTAGGCGACCAGGGTGTCCAGCAGCGGGACCGCGCCGCCCCGGGCCGCGGTCAGCGGGCCCAGGGTGTGCTGCACCAGGTCGGCCATGGCCTGCCGGTCGCGCGCGAGCACCGGATAGACCAGCAGGTCGGCGGCGCGCAGCACCGGCCCGGGCAGCCCGAGCCGCTCGGCCATCTCCAGCGCGGCGAGCGCCTCCTCGTACGACTGCACGACGCCGCCGGGGCCGGTCCGCGGGCGTCCGACGGCCACCCGGCCGCCCTCGGTGGCGGCGGACGCCTGCCGGGCGAAGTGGTCGAGGACCTCGTCGGTGTCACCGGGCGCGATGCACAGCAGCCGGCCGTTCTTGGTGGTGAGCAGGATGCTGTGGGAGTCGAAGCGGGCGAGCACCTCGGCCTCCACCCGGCGGGCGACGGCGCCGCCCTCGCCGTAGGACTGGGGGCCCTCGGCGACCGCGACGGCGTGCGCGCGCGAGAGCCGCAGCCCGAACCGTTCGGCGCGCTCGGCGAGCCGGCCCAGGTCGCTGCGGCCGTAGAGCAGATCGTCGATGAACTCCCGCCGGGCGGCCTCCTCCCGGCGCACCGTCAGCCGCTGGGCCCGCTCGTAGCCTTCCGCGAACACGTCGACGGCCTGCTCCACGGCGGCCAGTGCCGCGAGGGTGCTCTCGGTGGAACCGGGTCCGACCGGCCAGGCGGCGCGGGCGGCGGCCAGGTGCGCGACGACCAGGGCACGCAGCCCGAGCCCCGCCTCGGCGGCCTGTTCGCCCAGCGTGCGGCGGGTCTTCAGCTCCTCGCGGGTGAGCCGCCGGCCGGTGCTCGCGACCTCGGCCAGCACGCCCGCGAAGCCGTCCAGATAGCGCGCGGATATCCCCTGTTCGCTCACCCTGCCCCTGTTCCCCCGTGATCTTGACGTGCCGGTGACGTTTTCTTAGCGCGCTTCCGGCATGCAGACAGTAGTGAAGACTGCCGGAAACCGGCAATGCGGAAACGGTCCTCCCGGACGCACCATCCTCTGCGGGGAGCACTACGGAGGGTTCCGGTGCCGGGCATCGCGGGGGGATGCCCGGCACCGGCGCCTCGGGGGAGCTCCGGCCCGCTGTCTGACGCAAGGACGTATGCCATGGAAGCCCTCGGCGTGCTCGTCGCCGCCTGTGTGATCATCGCCGTGCTGTTGCTGCTCGGGTTCTCCCGGCTGTACCGCAAGGTGGACCAGAGCCAGGCACTGATCGTCTCCAGGACGCGGCGTGTGGATGTGTCCTTCACCGGACAGGTCGTGCTGCCGATCCTGCACAAGGCCGAGGTCATGGACATCTCGGTGAAGACCATCGAGATCAGCCGCTCCGGCCGGGACGGGCTGATCTGCCGGGACAACATCCGCGCCGACATCCGGATCCTGTTCTTCGTCAAGGTCAACAAGACCGTCGAGGACGTCATCAAGGTCGCCCAGTCCGTGGGCACCGAGCGGGCCAGCCACCAGGACACGCTCCAGGAGCTGTTCCACGCGAAGTTCTCCGAGGCGCTGAAGACCGTCGGCAAGCAGATGGACTTCACCGACCTGTACACCAAGCGCGAGGAACTGCGATACCACATCATCGAGTTGATCGGCGTCGACCTCAACGGCTACCACCTGGAGGACGCGGCGATCGACTACCTGGAGCAGACGCCGCTGACCCAGCTGGATCCGGCCAACGTCCTCGACGCGCAGGGCATCCGCAAGATCACCGAGCTGACCGCCGTCGAGCATGTGCGCACCAACGAGGCGAAGCGCACGGAGCAGAAGGAGATCACCCGGCAGGACGTCGACGCCCGCGAGGCCATCCTGGAGCTGGAGCGCCGGCAGGCGGACGCCGAGATCAAGCAGAGGCGGGAGATCGAGACGTCCCGCGCCCGCGAGGAGGCCGAGACCGCCCGGGTGATGGAGGAGGAGCGGCTGCGCGCGCAGACCGCGTTCCTGCGCACCGAGGAGCAGCTCGGGGTGCAGCGGGAGAACCAGGCCCGGGAGATCGCGGTCGCCGCGAAGAACCGCGAGCGGGTCATCGCCGTGGAGAACGAGCGCATCGAGAAGGACCGCCTGCTGGAGGTCATCGCCCGGGAGCGGGAGACGCAGCTGACCCAGATCTCCGCCGAGAAGGAGGTCGAGGCGGAGAAGCGGGAGATCGCCGAGGTCGTCCGGGAGCGGGTCGCGGTGGACCGTACGGTCGCCGAGCAGGAGGAGTCCATCAAGAAGCTGCGCGTGGTCGAGGAGGCCGAGCGCGAGCGGCAGGCCCTCGTCATCGCCGCCGAGGCGGAGGCGCAGGAGAAGCTGGTCAAGGACATCAAGGCCGCGGAGGCCGCCGAGCAGGCCGCGACGCACCGGGCCGCCGAGGAACTCACCCTGGCCGAGGCCCGGTTGAAGACCGCCGACCTGAACGCGCGGGCCAAGCTGCGGCTCGCCGAGGGCGTGCAGGCCGAGTCGGCCGCCGAGGGGCTCGCCGCGGTGCAGGTCCGCGACAAGGAGGCCGAGGTCACGGTCAAGGCCGGGCGCGCGGAGGCGGAGGCCACCGAGGCGCGGCTGCGGGCGGAGGCCGAGGGCGCGCAGGCGAAGGCGCTCGCGGAGGCGGAGGGCGCGCGGGCGAGGGGGCTCGCGGAGGCGGAGAGTGCGCGGGCCAGGGGGCTCGCGGAGGCCGAGGGCGCGCAGGCGGCGGCCGCGGCGACGGAGGCACGGCTGCGGGCCGAGGCGGAGGGCGCGCGGGCGAAGGCCCTCGCCGAGGCCGAGGGCACGAAGGCGGCGGCGCTCGCGGAGGCCACCGGCATCGGCGAGAAGCTGAAGGCCGAGGCGGCGGGGCTCACCGAGAAGGCGGCGGCGATGGCCGCGCTGGACGAGGCGTCGCGGGGCCACGAGGAGTACCGGCTGCGGCTCCAGGCGGAGAAGGAGATCCGGCTGGCCGGGCTGGAGACGCAGCGGCAGGTGGCCGAGGCACAGGCGACGGTGCTGGCCACCGGTCTGGAGAACGCCGACATCGACATCGTCGGCGGGGAGTCCGTCTTCTTCGACCGGCTCGTCTCGGCGGTGTCCTTCGGCAAGGGCGTCGACGGTTTCGTGGCCAGCTCCCGTACGGCCCAGACCCTGGCGAAGCCCTGGCTGGACGGGTCGGGGAGCTTCACGGAGGACCTGGGCCGGGTGCTCGGGACCGTGGGGACGGCGGACGTCCAGAACCTCACGGTGTCGGCGCTGCTGCTGAAACTGATGAACGGCGGCGGCGCGGAGGCGTCCCAGTTCCGCCAACTGCTGGAGAAGGCGGGGGAGCTGGGGCTGGCGGAGGTGCCGGTCGCCTCGCTGAACGGCGCTGCCCGCACCTGAGGCGAGCACCCCGAAGGGGCGCGGGGCCGCATCGATGTGCGGCCCCGCCGCGTGGGCGCGAGCGGCCACGACGCACCCGCCCCCGCCATTGACCAGCCCCCGCGGCGAGTAGCCCGCACACGAAAGGGACGCGCATGTCCACCGCCCCCGAGCCGCAGGCATCCGTCGACGCCGGCACCTACGACGTCCTCCGCGACCGGCTGGCCGCACACGCCGCCGAGCTGGCGCGGCGGGCCGAGGACCTGAACACCCGCCGCGCGCAGGAGTTCGGCTCGACCCGCCTCGCCCTCGCCTCCACCACCAGCCTCAAGACCCCCCACGCCACCCTCCGCCAGGACATCGTGGCCGTCGGCGACCGCCTCCTCCTCGGCAGCCGGGCCCGCGGCAGCGAACCCGTCCTCGCCCTCTACGACCGCGACGGCAACCGCCTCCCCGAGGACGACGGCTTCCTCGACGACCCCGCGTTCGTCCGCGAGTTCACCGCCCTGACCCGCTACTACCGCGACGCCCACCTGCTGCGCCTGCGCCGCACCGACGGCCGCCTCCTCGCGGTGTTCCGCACCGGCGAGAAGGCCGACGACATCCGCGCCCTGCGCTGGACCCTGACCGAGGACGGCCGCGCCGAGTTCCTGGACGCGCGCGGCGACCGCGACGACGTCGTACCGCCGGCCCAGGACGTCACCTGGACCGACACCGGCCGCGCCGACCACGTGCTGGGCCGCGAGCCGTACGTCGCCGTACCCGGCGGGCTCGGCGTCGCGGCCCTCGGCGGCACCCTCACCGTCCGCGCCGAGGACGGCACGGAGCTGTACGCCGAGCCCGTCGAGGAACCCCTCCAGTCCCTCGCCGACGCCGCCGTGGCGTACACGAGGGTCGGCCCCCTGACGCTGCTGCGCGTACGGCCGTACAAGGAGGACACCGACCGCTACCTGGTCTTCAACGCCCTGACCCGGACGGTCGTCCGCCTCGACGGCCTCGGCCAGGCGTGCCGGCGGCTGCCCGAGGAGCAGGGCGTCGTCTTCCCCGGCGGCTACTGCCTGGCGAGCGGTCGGCACAAGGCGTACGAACTCGACGTGCGGGGCCTTGAGTTCGAGCAGGAGATCCGCGCGCCCAACGGGGAGGACGTGCTGTACGCGTTCCGGGACCGTTCCGGCGGCGGCACGCTCCTGCTGTCGTACAACACCCTGCGCAAGGAGGTCGCGACCCCGCTGTCCTGCCAGGGCTGGGCGCTGTTCGAGGACGGCGCGCTGGCCGTGCTGCGCGCCGGGGGCGACGAGCCCGCGCACACGCATCCCGTGCAGTGGTGGACCTCGCCGTACGTCTCCGACACCCACGCCGCCGCCCTGCGCACCGGCACCGGCCCGCTCGCCCGCGTCGGCAACGCCGACCTCGTGCGGGGCCTCGCCGACTGCCTGTCCGTGGCGCGGCTGGTGGCCGACGGCATCACCACCGGCGAGGGCTACCGGGCGCTGACCGCCGCGTGCGTCCGCGCGGCCGACACCCACCACTGGCTCACCGACCCCGAACTGGGCAGCATCCAGAAGCCGTTGGCCGCCGTCCGCGAGACGGCCGAGCAGGTGCTGGCCGAGTTCGAGACCGTACGCGCACTCACCCGGCAGGCCGCCGAGGCGCTGGACGAGGCCGCCGAGCGGATCGCCGCCGTGGTGCGCCGGGTGCGCGGGGAGGCCCCGCGCGAGGCCGCCGCCTGGGTACGCGGACTCACCGAACTCCGGCGCGCGCACGGTCACTTGCTCACTCTGCGCGAACTGCGCCACGTGGACGCCGAGCGGCTGGCCACGCTCGCCGCCGAGGCGGAGTCCGACCTGGCCGCCTTCGGCAGACGCGCGGTGGCCTTCCTGTCCCGGGAGGACGCCTTCACGGCCCAACGCGCCGACGTGGAGCAGCTGGTGGCCGACGCGGACGCGATCCGCACGGTCGCCGACGCAGTGCCCGTCGCCGAGCGTCTCGACGAGCTGGCGGACGGGCTGCGCACCGTCACCGAGGTGGTCACCGGCCTCGACATCGCCGACGCCACCGTGCGCACCGCCGTACTGGAGCGGATCGCCGACGTCCTGGGCGGCGTCAACCGAGCCCGGGCCACCCTCGAAGGCCGCCGTCGCGCCCTCCAGGACCAGGAGGGCCGCGCGGAGTTCGCCGCCGAGACCGCCCTGCTCGCGCAGGCCGTCACCGCCGCGCTCGCCGGTGCCACCACCCCCGAGGCGTGCGACGATCAACTCGCCACCGTACTGGCCCGGTTGGAGGACCTGGACGGCCGGTTCGCCGAGTTCGACGACTTCCTGACCGAGCTGGCCGGCAGACGCACCGAGATCTACGAGGCGTTCGCCGCCCGCAAGCAGTCCCTCGCCGATGTCCGGGCCCGCCGGGCCGAGCAGCTCGCCGTATCGGCCGGACGGATGCTGGAGACGGTGGCCCGGCG
Source organism: Streptomyces sp. WP-1 (assembly GCF_030450125.1). Lineage (NCBI taxonomy): Bacteria > Bacillati > Actinomycetota > Actinomycetes > Kitasatosporales > Streptomycetaceae > Streptomyces > Streptomyces sp. WP-1. The sequence goes on along the minus strand of NZ_CP123923.1, from coordinate 3,922,174 downwards.
CGCGGCCGGGCTCCCCGACGCCGACGCGGTCACCGCCTGTTTCGCCTCCGACCCGCTGGTCACCAAGATCGTCCGCATCGCCGGTGAGCTGCGCGGCCTCGGCGACAGCGTGCGCGCCGAGGAACTCGACGGGCGGCTCAAGGCCGCCCGGCAGGAGGCCGCGCGGGCCCTGCGCGACCGCGGCGACCTGTACGCCGACGACGGCCGCACCCTGCTGCTCGGCGGCCACCGCTTCGCCGTCAACACCCAGCCGCTGGACCTCGCCCTCGTCCCGGCCGCCGACGGCCTCGCCCTCGCGGTCACCGGCACCGACTACCGCGCCCCCGTCACCGACCCCGGCTTCGCCGCCACCCGCCCCTACTGGGACCGGCACCTGCCCTCCGAGTCGCCCGGGGTCTACCGCGCCGAACACCTCGCCGCCCGCCTCCTCACCGAGCACGGCCCGGCCGCCCTCGCCGCCGCCGACGACCTGCCGGGCCTGGTCCGCCGGGTGGCGCAGGAGTCGTACGACGAGGGCTACGAGCGCGGGGTCCACGACCATGACGCGACCCTGATCCTGACCGCGCTGCTGCCCCTGTACGACGCCGCGGGCCCCCTGCGCCACGAGCCTGCCGCCCGCGCCCGGGCCCAGCTCTTCTGGACCCACGGCACCACGGAGGCGGCCCGCACCGCCTGGACCCGCCGCGCCGTGTCCCTGGCCCGCGCCCGCGACGCCTTCGGCCCGACGGCGGCGCTGGGGGACCTGGTGGCGGAGCTGGCGGCGGCCCTCGGGGAGTGGGAGCGGTCCGAAACCGGTGATCGGACGGGCGGGGAGCGGTCCGAAACCGGTGATCGGACGGGCGGGGAGCGGTCTGACTCCCGCGATCGGGCGGGCGGGGAGCGGGCTGATTCCCGTGCGAGGTCGGCCGGGGAACGGTCTGATTCCCCTGAGAGGGCGGGTGCGGGCCCCGACCGGTGGTCCGCCGAGGCGTCCGCCGCCTACCTCCTCGACGAACTGACCGGCGGCACCGGCCCCGAGGGCTTCGTGCTCGGCGCGGCCGCCCGCGCCCTGCTCGACAAGTTCCGCCGGGCGCTCGGCGGTTCGGACTACGGCCATGACCTGGAGGGGCTGACCGAGCTGCGCGCCCGCCGTCAGGTGGTCGAGGCATGGCTCACGGCTTACGCCACGGCGAGCGGCAGCGACGCCGCCCCCGGCGAACTGGCGGAGGCGGTCGCCGCCGAACTGTGCCCCGCGCTGCCGCGCTACGACGGCGACGCCCGGCTCACCACCACCGTCGAGGGCCTCCTCGGCGCCCACCCCCGGGTGGCGGGCGGCCGGCTGGAACTGCGCCTGGACGAGTTCCTGGCCCGTACCGCCCGGCACACCGCGCACGACGTCCCCGGCTTCCGCGCCTACCAGCGCCGCCGCTCCGCGCTGCTCGCCGCCGAACGCGAACGGCTGCGCCTGGCCGACCACCGCCCCCGGGTGATGCCGGCGTTCGTCCGCAACCGCCTCGTGGACGAGGTCTACCTCCCGCTGATCGGCGACAGCCTCGCCCGCCAGCTGGGCACCACCGGCGCCGGGAAGCGCACCGACACCGGCGGGCTGCTCCTGCTGGTCTCGCCGCCCGGCTACGGCAAGACGACGCTCATGGAGTACGTCGCCGACCGGCTCGGGCTGATGCTGGTCAAGATCAGCGGCCCGGCGCTCGGCCACTCCGTCACCTCGCTGGACCCGGCCGACGCCCCGAACGCCACCGCGCGCCGCGAGATCGAGAAGATCAACTTCGCGCTCGCGGCGGGCAACAACACCCTCCTCCACCTGGACGACATCCAGCACACCTCGCCCGAACTCCTCCAGAAATTCATCCCGTTGTGCGATGCGACACGGCGCGTGGACGGCGTGTGGGACGGGGAGCCGCGCACCTACGACCTGCGCGGCAAGCGGTTCGCGGTGTGCATGGCGGGCAACCCGTACACGGAGTCCGGGGAGCGGTTCCGCATCCCCGACATGCTCGCCAACCGCGCCGACGTATGGAACCTGGGCGACGTCCTGACCGGCAAGGAGGACGTCTTCGCGCTGAGCTTCGTGGAGAACGCCCTGACCGCCAACCCGGTCCTCGCGCCCCTCGCCGCCCGCGAGCGCGCCGACCTGGACCTGCTGGTCCGGCTGGCCGCGGGCGACCCGACGGCCCGCCCCGACCGGCTCTCCACCGCGCTGGCGCCCACCGAACTCGACGCCGTGCTGGCCCTGTTGCGCCACGTCCTCGCCGTCCGCGACACCGTCCTCACGGTCAACGCGGCCTACATCGCCTCCGCCGCCCAGTCCGCCGACGCCCGCACCGAACCGCCGTTCCGCCTCCAGGGCTCGTACCGCGACATGAACAAGATCACCCAGCGGCTGCGCCCGGTCATGAACACCGCCGAGCGCGATGCGGTCGTCCGGGACCACTACACGGCCGAGGCCCAGACCCTGACCACGGGCGCCGAAGCCAACCTCCTCAAACTCGCCGAGCTGCGAGACGAGTTGGACTCCGCCCGGTCATCCCGCTGGACGGAGATCAAGTCCGCCCACATCCGCACCCGCACCCTCGGCGGCCCCGAGAACGACCCACTGACCCGCGCGGTCGCCGCCCTGACGCTGCTGGCGGACCGGGTGGCGGCGGTGGAGTCGGCGATCGTCCGGGCCGTGAGGACCGAGCGCGAGGGCACCTCCCGCTGAGAACCGCCGTCGTACCCGTCCCTAGAGTCTGGGCATGGTCACCGAAGCGGCTCTGCGCGGATATCTGCTGGAGGAAGTGCTCGCCTGGCTGCTCAGGTCGAGCGGCTACGAACTCGTCTCGGAGGAGGAGGAGAAGTGGCTGCCCCGGGAACACCGGGTGCTCGAACAGGGTCCCCACGGGCTGACCGTGCGTGGCCGGGGCGCGCGGCACCAGGCCGACGCGCTCGGGCAGTTCTGCTATGTCCCGCCGTTCTCGCTGCCGGTGAGGCTCTTCGTGGAGGCGAAGTTCACGGAGAGCAAGGTGCAGTTGCCGACCGTGCGCAACGGGCACGGAGTGGTGCACGACATCAACGAGAACATGGTGACCACCCTCCAGGGCCCCGGCCCGAGCCGTCCTCGGCCGCGCCACCACTACAGCTACGCCATTTTCTCCACGGCCGGCTTCAGCCGGAACGCGCAGGAGTACGCGCTCGCCCACCAGATATCGCTGGTCGACCTGTCCATGCCCGACTTCGCGGGCCTGCGGGAGCTGGTGCGGTCGGTGGCCGGGGAGATCCACCGGGCGCTTGCGGCGCTCCCGGCCGGGGAAGCGCCGCGGCCGTACCGCGTGCGCAGACATCTGCGCCGCCTTCTGCTCGCCCTCGTGGGTGAATACATGGAGTACGACCGCGACGCCGATGCTCACCCGCTGCCGGAGAGCGTCGCGCAGCCCCTCGACCGGATGGCCGATGTCCTGCGCAGTCGGTCGACGCTCGGCCTCGTGCTCGCCTTCCCGTCGGCGCCGTTCGTGCTGGGCCTGGCCTCCCGGGACCTCTACGCTTTCGTGGACTACGCCCGCGACCACCTCACCCACGACGTCAACCTGGGCCGGGTCCAGGACGGGAGCCACTCCGTGTGGCGTGTGCGCCCCGCCGACGATCCGGATGCCTACGCCATGACCTTCAGCCTCCCCAAGCAGGTCGAGTCCTGGATCCGCGACCAGGAGAAGGCGGTCAACGAACGCGCCCGCTCGGTCAAGCGCCGCCTCCTTTCGACCATGACCGTCTACTGGCTCGACGGCGACCACATCCTGACCTTCCAACTCAGGTACGCACCGGTCCAGTTGCACCAGTGACCTCAGCTCGCGCCTCAGCCGTGCCCGTGCTCCTCGCCGTCCCCCGGCCCCCCGCCCATCGTGCGCAGCATCGCCGTTCCGCCCGTGCGCAGGAAGCGGAGGGCGAGGGAGGCGGCGAGGAGGAGGAAGGCGATGTTGAGCCAGGTCGTGTAGTTCCAGCGGACGCCCTCCTCGGGGAGCTGGGCGACGGCCTGGTCGGGGATGAGGCCGAGGCCGCCGAAGAGGAACTCCACGGCGTAGCCGGCGACCGCGATGGCGGTGAAGAAGGTGGCGAGCAGGAAGCCGGCCATGCGGGGGCCGTAGTACTTCCGGTAGATGTTGAGGATCGGCAGGATCAGCAGGTCGGCGTAGATGAAGGCGATCACGCCGCCGAAGCTGATGCCGCCCTTCCACAGGACCACCGCCAGCGGCACGTTGCCGATGGAGCAGACGAACGTGGCGACGGCGACGACCGGGCCGATCAGCGGGCCGATCAGCTTGGCCGCGAGGGGATGGCCGGCCAGGAAGAAGGTGTGCCAGAAGTCGTCGGGCACCCAGGCGGCGATGGCACCGGCGATCAGCAGTCCGGCCACCAGGTCGCGCAGGATCGCGGCCCACTCCATGACGAAGATGTGCGACACGGAGGTGAGCCCCGCGCGGGAGAGCAGCCGGCGCAGGAAGCCGCCCTCGCCCCGGACCGACATGTCCATCGCCGCGTGGCCCTCCATCGACCCGGCGACACCGCGCTCGGCCTGCTCCCGGGCTCCGCGCAGCAGGCGGTCGCGCAGGAGGACGCGGAACAGCACCGCGAGTACGACGATCATGATCGGGCCGCCGGTGAACTCCGCCGCGGTGAACTGCCAGCCCATCAACAGGGCCAGGATCACGCCGAGTTCGATGACGAGGTTGGTCGAGGCGATCTCGAAGGCCATCGCCGCGGTGAAGTTCGCGCCCTTGCGGAACAGGGAGCGGGCGAGGGCGATGGCGGCGTAGGAGCAGGAGGACGAGGCGGCACCGAGGCCCGCGGACAGGGCGAGCGTGCGCGGGCGGTCGTCACCGAGCAGTCGTACGACCGTCTCGCGGCGCACCACCGCCTGGACGACGGCCGAGAGGGTGAAGCCGAGGATCAGCGCCCAGGTGATCTCCCAGGTCATCGATCCGGTGATGAACAACGCGTGCCCGATCGCGTGCATGCGGCGCACTCCCTTCCCGCTTCACGGTGGTGCGGGTTCCGTCACGCGGCCGAGAGTACCCCTACGGGGTATGGAGAAACGCGGGAACGACCCGTTCGGCGATCGGTGTCCTCCCCGCATGGATATCCGCGTGGAAGTGGTACGGGGTGTCGCGGGGCTGTTGACCGAGGAGGCGGTGCGGCTCGCCCGTTAGGCGGGGGCGCGCACGCTGGATCTCACCTCGCGCCCGGACCGCGCCTCCGCGAACCGCCTCTACGAGCGGATCGGCTTCCGGCCGCAGGGGTCCCCGCTGTTCCGGCTCGGCGAATAGAGGTCCGGGCGTCGGGTGGCCGGGAGGGATCAGGAGGGCTGGGACGTCAGCAGGGGACGCAGGGCGCCCGTGCGCAGCCGTTCCACCAGCGGTGGGGCGATCCGGCGCAGCACCAGGACGATGACGAGGGAGACGGCGCTGCCGACCAGGGCGCCCACGGCGACGTCGTGCGGGTAGTGCGCGCCGACGTACACCCGGGAGGCGCCCATCGCGAGCGCGGTGACGAGGGCGAGGGCGCCGAGGCGGCGGCTGATCAGCAGCAGGGCCACCGTGAAGGCGAACGCGACGGTGGTGTGGTTGCTGGGGAAGGCGTAGTCGTCCGGCGCGGGGCACGCCTCCAGCAGGAAGTCGTGGGGGAGCGCGCGGCACGGGCGGGGCTCGTCGAAGACGTCCTTGATCCCGCTGTTGACCACGTACGCGAGGACGACGGCGACGGGTGTCGCCAGCACGGCGGCCATCGCGGTGCTGCCCTGACCTCTGGCCCGCCACCATGCCACCAGCAGATACACCGCGAACAGGCCCATGCCGAAGGCGCTGAACACCGACACCGGTTCGTTCAGCCAGTGCGTGTGCCGGGCGAAGTCGGTGACGTCGGTGTACAGGCCGCCGTCTATCGCCGCGCCGTCGAGCGCCTGGGTGGTCGGGGCGGAAGTCGTCATCAAATGGGTCTCCGGGCCGTGCTGCTGTGCCGCGGACTCCGGGAAACGGGCGCGGGCACCGATCGGACGTACGGATGAAGCGCGGACGTCCCCGAGGTGAACGTCTACAAGTATGTAGACGATATCAGGTGACAACACGTGCCGCCGACCCGCCCGTGCACCCCCGCCCCCTCCTTGCCGCCTCCGCCTCCGCCTCCGCCTCCGCCCGGGTCCCGAGCCCGTCCCCTCCCGTGCCCGTGCCGCCTCCGCCCAGGTCCGCGCCGTCCTCGCCCGTGACTGCGCCGCCCCTCCTGACCCGAACGGCCCCGCCCTGCTCGCGCCCGCGTGTGCGGGGCGGTCCGCTGGTGATCTGTACGGCGAGGAGGTGCCAGTGACGAACGGCGCGACCCCCGACCACCCCGACGACCCGGAACGCTCCGACCCCCCTGGCGACCCCTCCCGCTCCGACCGCCCTGGCAGCCTCGACCAGCCGGAACGCCCTGGCGCCCCCGACCGGCCGGAACACACGGACCACCCGGAACACATGGACCACCGGGAGCACACGGACCATCCGGAGCACACGGACCACCCGGAGCACACGGACCACCCGGAACACGCGCAACACGCGGCCCACCCGGAACAACACGACCGCCCCGACGCCCCTGCCCGGCCCCGCCGCACGGACCGCCCCACCCGCCCCGCCCCCTCCGAGCTGGACGCCCTCCGTGCCCGGCTCGCCGCGCTCGAAGCGGAGCGGCACGCGCGGCATGGCGAGGGGCCGCGGGCCCGGCGGCGGCCCGCCTCCGCGCTCGCCGCCGTACTCCTCGTCATCGGCTGCCTGCTCGCCCCGCTCGCCGTCCTCGCCACCTGGGCCGCCGACCTGGTCGGCGACACCGACCGCTATGTCGCCACCGTCGCCCCGCTCGCCCGCGACCCCGCCGTGCAGGACGCCGCCGCGAACCGGGCCACGGACGCGCTGATGGGCCGGATCGACCTGCCCACGCTGCTCTCCGACGTGGCGCCCGAGGACCGGCCCCTGCTGGAGAAGGCGCTCGGCGGGCTGGGCGGCGGCCTGGAGAACGCCGTACGGGGGTTCGTGCACGACCAGGCCCGCAAGGCCGTCGCGTCCCCGGCCTTCGCCACGGTCTGGACCGACGCCAACCGCCAGGTCCACGCCTCCCTGGACAAGGCGCTGACCGGCAGCGGCGGCGGCGCGGTGCGGCTCAAGGACGACACCGTCACCCTCGACCTCGCCCCGCTGATCGAGGACGTCAAGAAGCGCATGGCCGACGCGGAGATGACCTTCGCGAGCCATATCCCCGCCGTCCACGCCCAGTTCACACTGCTGGAGTCCCGGCAGGTCGGCGAGGTGAAGACGTACGTACGGCTGCTGCGGATCGCCGGCAACTGGCTGCCGGTGCTCGCCGTCCTGCTGATCGCCGCCGGTGTCCTGCTGTCGCTGTGCCGCCGCCGCGCCCTCGTCGCGGGCTGCCTCGGCGCGGCCGTCGCCACCGCCCTGCTCGGCATCGGGCTGCGCGTCTTCCGCGTGTTCTACCTGGACCGGCTGCCCGCCGACGTCTCCCCGGGCGCGGCCGGCGCGGTCTACGACACCCTGACCCGCTTCCTGGAGAACGCGGTACGGATGGTGATCGTGCTCGGCGTCGTGATCGCCCTGGCCGCCTGGCTCAGCGGGCCCGGGCGGCGGGCCGGTCTGGTGCGGGGCCTGTGGGGCGACGGCATCGGCGCGGCCCGCGGCACCGCCGACCACGCGGGGCTGCGCACCGGCCCGGTCGGCCCCTTCACGCGCCGGCACCGCGCCTGGTTCACCTGGATCCTGGTCGCCGTGGCGGCGCTGGTCTGCCTGCTGTGGCCGTACCCCACGGGCTGGGTGATCCTCGGGATCGCCCTGTGCCTGCTGTGCGCGCTGGCGGTGGTCGAGTTCCTGGCGGCGCAGCCCCCGCCCCGCCGCCCACGCGAAGGCCACGCACCGCGTTCCTGATCCGTCAGGCTCGCCATCGCGCCCGGCGACCCGGCGACCCGGCGACCCGGCGACCCGGCGACCCGGCGGCCCGACGCCCCCGCGTCAGCACGCACCGCGAGTTCCTCGCCGACGGTCGGCCCATCCGACTCCCGTAATCGCGGCAGCCGTTGGCTGTGCACAGATGACGGAGGAAGATCACGCCTCCGCAAGCTCAATTGACGCCTCCGCACGCCGACTTGTCCAGACACCTCTTCTCTTCTGTCTGTCCACGGCCCGCTTCAGCGATGTTCTTCCGGGCGTACCCGCGCGCCCCTAGTGTCCTGGTGTCATGTACGCGCCCCGCTTCCGGTCGGGGGCTCACTCGCAGCAGGAGAGCGCATGGTCTCGCGTCGTACCGCTACCGCCCTCACCGCCACCGCGGCCGCCACGCTCCTCGGGGTCGCCGGTTACACGGCCCCCGCGGCCGGTGCGGCGGGCGCCGGCACCAGCCTGTCGGTGTTCGCCTGGAACGTCGACCTCGCCACCGCGATCGTGGACAGCACCCAGAACGAGAAGGCGGCCCAGCGCACGCCGGTCATCGAGTCGATCGTCCGCGAGCACGGCGCGGACGTGGTGGTGCTGAACGAGGCCTTCAACAACACCTCGACCGCGGACATCACCAGCAAGCTGTCCGACCTGTACCCGTACCACACCCCGGTGGTCGGCCAGACCTGTTCCGGCGGCGGCTGGACCGGGGTCAGCGGCGACTGCTCCAGCTCGCCGTTCGTCATCAGCGGCGGCACGATGATCCTGTCCAAGTACCCGATCACCGCCCAGTACGCGCACGTCTTCGGCAACTCCGCGTCCAGCACCTGGGACTACCACGCCAACAAGGGCGCGGCACTGGTCCGGATCGCCAAGGGCGGCACGCAGAGCTGGGTGGTCGGCACCCACCTCCAGGCCGACGAGTCCGGCACCTCCACCGACACCACCCGGACCACCCGGCTCGCCCAGCTCCGCGAGATCCGCTCCTGGGCGGACTCCCTCGCCGGGGCGAGCGGCCCGGTGCTGATCGGCGGCGACCTGAACGTGGAGTACTACGGCGGCCGGTCCCGCGGCGATTACGCCGACGCCCAGAGTGCGGTGAACGGCGTCCTCGGCACCCCCGCCACCGACCCGGGCCAGACCCTGCGCACCATGGACTGCGCGGTCTCCGCCTGGTGCCGGCACATGTCCGGCATCGGGTCCTTCCCCAAGGACTACCGCGACGACATCGACTACCTCGGCTACCTCAACGCCCCCGGCCGCCCGGTCCCCTCGGCCGTCTCCCCGGTGAAGGTCGACTTCGACCCCCAGCCCGGCTGGACCACCGGCCAGACCGACACCAACGCGCCCAGCGACCACTACCCGATCGAGACGACGTTCCAGCTCAACTGAACCCGAGTGAATAGGCAGTTCGGTCTCCCGGAGCGCCGTACGGGCGCACCGGGCGGCCGGGCCCCGACGGAGTCGCCCCGGTCCGTGTTCCGCCTCACCGGCGGGCGTCGGCGGGTCACCGGGCCCGATATCCAGGGCGATCGACCGGTTCCGCGGGCTAGGATCCCGGTCATGGCCCTGACCGTGGACGACGTGGACCGGTTCGAGGCGTCCAGGCACCGGCTGGAAGCCATCGCCTACCGCCTGCTCGGTTCGGCGAGCGACGCGGAGGACGCCGTACAGGAGACGTATCTGCGCTGGGGGGCCGCCGACACCGGGCGCCTCGAGGTGCCCGAGGCCTGGCTGACCAAGGTGCTCACCAACCTGTGCCTCAACCAGCTCACCTCCGCCCGCGCCCGCCGCGAGACCTACGTCGGCGCCTGGCTGCCCGAGCCGCTGCTCGCCGGGGACCCGATGCTGGGCCCCGCCGACACCGCCGAACAGCGCGAGTCGGTGTCGTACGCCGTCCTGACCCTGCTGGAGCGCCTCACCCCGAACGAGCGCGCGGTGTACGTGCTGCGCGAGGCGTTCGACTACCCGCACCGGGAGATCGCGGCGATCCTCGACCTCACCGAGACCGCCAGCCAGCAGATCTTCCACCGCGCGAAGAAGCATGTCACCACCGGCCGGGCCCGAGCCGAGGTCGACGAGGCGGCCGCAAGGCGGATCGTGGACGAGTTTCTCGCCGCCGCCACCAGCGGCCACACCGAACCTCTGGTACGACTGCTCACCGAGAACGCCATCGCGATCGGCGACGGCGGCGGCAAGGTGCCGGCCCGCGCCCGGGCGTTCGAGGGGGCCCGCGCGGTCGCGACCTTCATGCGGGGCCTGTTCAAGCCCGGCAAGGCCAAGCGCAACCTGGTCGGCGGCTCGCCCGACCTCCATGTCGCCCTGGTCAACGGCGCCCCCGCGCTCGTGGTGGTGCTCGACGGACGGGTCATCGGCATCACCTGCCTGGAGATCACCCGGCAGGGCATCGCCGCCTTCCGCAGCCAGGTCAACCCGGACAAGCTGGTGCGCGCGACCCGCCGTTGGGCGGCCGGTGAGCACGGCGACCCCGTGCTCAAGGTCTTCTGACGCCCGCGTGACGCCGGTGTGACGCCAGTGTGACGCGGGCCACAGCCCGCTCCTGTCAGGAAACGGCGGGCCGCCCGGTTCAAGGGGCGAACCGCTTGGGACACCGTCCCACGAGCGACAGGAGCAGGCCATGCAGCACCGCGTCATCGTCCTCGGCGCCGGATACACCGGAGCCACCGCAGCCGGCCGCCTCGCCCGCCGGCTGCGCCGCGAGGACGTCGCCATCACCCTCGTCAACGCCGAGGCCGACTTCGTCGAGCGCGTCCGGATGCACCAGCTCGCCGCCGGACAGGAACTGGCGCCCCGGCCCCTCGCCGCCATGTTCACGGGCACCGGCGTCACCCTCAAGCTCGCCCGGGTCACCGCCGTGGACGCCGACCGCGGCACCGTGACCGTCACCGGGGAGCGGGGCACGGCGGAGGAACTGCCGTACGACACTCTCGTCTACGCCCTCGGCAGCGGAGGGCACGACCAGGGCGTCCCGGGTGTCGCCGAGCACGCCCACGACCTCGCGGGCCGCCCCGGCGCGCTGCGGCTGCGCGCCCGCCTGGCCGAGCTGGCGGCCGGCGCCCCCGTGGTCGTGGTCGGCGGGGGCCTCACCGGCGTGGAGGCCGCGACCGAACTCGCCGAGGCCCGCCCGGATCTGAACGTCGCCCTCGCCGTGCGCGGTGAGCTGGGCGAACGGTTCTCGGCCAAGGGGCGCCGCCATCTGCGGGCGGTCTGCGACCGGCTCGGCATCACCGTGCACGAGCACACCGCCGTGACCGCGGTGGCCGCCGGCCATGTCGCCACCGCCGACGGCGGCACGCTCCCGTCCGCCGCGACCGTGTGGACCGCAGGCTTCGCCGTCCACCCGATCGCGCGGGCCACCACCCTGGAGACCGGGGAGAACGGTCAGATCTTCGTCGACCGGTCGATGCGCTCGGTCTCGCACCCGCGGGTGTACGCCGTCGGCGACGCGGCCCTCGCCATGGGTCCCGGTGACAAGCCGCTGCGGATGTCCTGCGCCTCGGGGATACCGGGCGCCTGGCAGGCGGCCGACGCGATCGCGGCGCGGCTCAGCGGCGGGAAGGTGCCGGTGACGCCGGTGCGGTACTTCCAGCAGTGCGTCTCCCTGGGCCGCCGGGACGGCCTGATCCAGTTCGTCACCGCCGACGACCGCCCTGTCGACCGCGCCCTGACCGGCCGCCTCGCCGCCCGCTACAAGGAGGCCATCTGCAAGGCCGCGACCTGGGGCGTCGCCCACCCGCTGCTGGTGCCGGGCAGGGCGCGGCGGGTGGTGCCGGGGGAGGGTGGCGCGGTCGGCGCGGAGGCCGTCGGGACGGCGGCGGTCTGAGCGTCCCGTTCCCTCGAACCGCGCGTGTGCGCACGGGAGTTGGCGCTACTTCCCGGCCGTACGGAGGTAATCGATCCCGGTGTCGAGCGCCGCGCTGAGGTGGGTGGAGTCGCCGGTGGACATCATGAGGGAGACGCCGCCCTGGATGCCGGCGAGCAGGGCGGCGGCGGCCCGGTCCACATCGAGGGCGGGGGAGGCCAGGCCGCCCGCCTGGAGGGCGCGCATGCCCTCGGCGAGCTGGTGCTGCCACTGGCGCATCAGCTCGGTGACGATCGCGCGGGCGCCGGGCCGCCGGTGGCCGACCTGGAGGAAGAGCGAGCCCAACGGGCAGGTGTCGCCCTGGCGTTCGTACCGCTCCACGACCACGTCGCGCCAGCGCCCCCAGGACTCCCAGGAGTCGAGGCAGCTCAGGTGCGGCTGCTGGTCGGCGAGGACGCGGTCGGCCTCGAACCGGGCGACGGCGAGCAGCAGTTCGTCCTTCCCGTCGGGGAAGTAGTGGAAGAGCTGGCTCTTGCTGGTGCCGGTGCGCGCGCGGATGTCGTCCAGGGTGGCGGCCGGGCCCTGCTCGCGCAGCAGCTCGGCGGCGCCCTCGACGATGCGGGCCCGGGTGGCGCGGCCCTTCGCGGTCAGTGTCTCCGACACCGTCGGCTCCCTCCGCTCGGTGGACCGGTGGGTCCACCGTAGCGCCGCCCGTTCTGGACTTGCCGGTCCAATTTTGGCGGCGCACAGTGGGCGCCACACGGCGGGACATGGGAGACCGCGTCATGCGAGACGAGGGAGAGCGCGTCATGAACGACACCGGCACCGCAGGTGGCCGACTCCAGGGCAGGACCGCGCTGGTCACGGGCTCGACCAGCAATATCGGACGGGCGATCGCGGAGGCGTTCGCGGCGCAGGGCGCGTGGGTGATCGTCTCCGGCCGTGACCGGGCGCGGGGCGCGGAGGTGGTCGAGGGCATCCGCGCCGCGGGCGGCCGGGCCGACTTCCTGGCGGCGGACCTGGACGGCGGCGCGGAGGCGTCCCGCGACCTGGCGGAGCGGGCCCGCGCCGCGCTGGGCGGCCGGATCGACATCCTGGTGAACAACGCGGGCATCTACCCGGGCCAGGACACCGCCGGCACCGACGAGAAGACGTTCGACCAGGTCTACGGCGTGAACGTCAAGGCACCCTTCTTCCTCACCGCCGCCGTCGCCCCGTGGATGGCGGAGGCGGGCGGCGGGGCGATCGTCAACCTCGGCTCCTGGATCGCCCGCCTCGGTGTCCCGGTCGGCGCGCTCTACAGCTCGACCAAGGGCGCGATGGAGACGCTGACGCGGGCGTGGGCGGCGGAGTTCGGGCCGCGGGGCGTACGGGTGAACGCGGTGTCGCCGGGGGTGATCCTGCCGCCGTCCCCGGCGGGCACCGAGCCGCATCCGGGCGAGCTCATGATGCGGGGCACCCCGGCGGGCACGGTCGGGACGCCGGACGCGATCGCGCACGCCGTGGTGTGGCTGGCGAGCGACGAGGCGGCGTTCGTGCACGGGGCGGTGGTGGACGTCGACGGGGGCCGGACCGGGGTGGCGGTCGTCGCGGCGTGAGCCGGACCGGGGACGCCCGGAAAGCCTCTCGACACACGGGAGTCGGCCCGGGTTCACCCACCCTTGGCGCAGCTTCACACCGGCCGCACTCTCGCACTACGTTAGAGATTGAACGACCGGTGCCGCCGTGCGCCGAGCCGTGGAGAGGCGGCCGCGTGCGTTCCGTCCCGAGCGCGCAAGGAGCCGCATGCTGCCCTCGTCCTCGCCACCGACCGCCCGCCACATCACGGGTGTCGACCGACTGCTGACCGCCGCCGTACGACTGTCCGGCACCCTTCCGGCCACCCGCTCCACCCTCGGGGTGGTCCGGGGCCGCCACCGGTCCGAACACGAACGCACGGCCGCGCTGCGTGCCCGCCTGTCCGAACGGGGCCTCGTCAGCGTCGAGTTGAGCCCGGCACCGGAGCCGGGTGAGCGTGCCGGCACCCAGCACGGTCTGCCGCCGCGGCCGGTGGGGCTGCTGGTGCACACGCCGGGGGTGCGGCCGGAGCAGGCGATGCGGGCAGCGGCGTTATGGCGGCTGCCGCTGCTGATCGACCGGCCGGACGGGGTGGCGGGCGCGGGGGCCTGCCAGCAGGACGTCATCGGCATCCACCTCGCGGGCCGCGGCTACGAACTCGCGCTGCGCCAGGCCGACTTGATCGCTCTGCACGCCGAGCCGGGCCCCATCCGCCTCATCCTCGACAACGAGAAGATCACCATGCCGGACGGCCGCCGCCTCAGCGTGACGACGACCGGTTCGGGTCTGCTGGAGGTCCGGGGCGAACCCTTCGGGACACGCCGGGTACGCCGCCTGCGCTTCGAACGGGCCTGGGGCACGCACCGGTTGGACGTGGACGGCATCCCGGTACGGGAGGTACGGGCACCACTGCGGATGGAGGCGGACCCGGGGCGGCTGCGCATGGTGCGGGCCTGAGGATCGGGCCCGCGTCCGGAAATTCAGGAGGGCCGCCCTGCCGCCGAGGACGGGGGAGGGCGGCCTGCGTGGTACTACGGGGTGCTTACGCGAGAGGGAGCGTCGGCGGATGGCACGCTATTGCAAAGAGCATGCATGTCATGGCCACGTAAAGAATGTTTCTCACCGGAGCTGCTTTCTAAGTGGCAGGGCAGTACGAACCGCGCTCCATACGGGCGTCTCGTTCGAGCGCTCCGTGGTAGCGGGACGCCATTCATATCCCACCGAAGGCCCCTAGATCAACGGGCGCGTGTGCAGCCGGAAAGGGCCGGTCACCCAGCGGTTGTTCGCGGAATGGCGCGCAGGGCGGTGAGAGTGCGCGAGGCGCGGGCCGCTTCGGCGTGAGCGCCGATCCGCATACTCATTTGGAGACTTTCTTTGGCATATGCCAGAGCCTGGGCCGCGCGGCCGGTGTCCATGTGGGCCAGGGCGGCGTCATGGGCCGCGTCGACCACCTCGCCCGCGGCGTGGATCCGCCTGGCCAGTGCGAGAGCGGCGATGTGCAGCGGTATGGCCTGCTCGCTGCGGCCGGCCGTGCGATGCGCCCGGCCGATCCGGTTCAGGGCGATGGCCTCCCTGCGCCGGTCGCCCACGCCCCGGAAGAAGTCCAGGCTGTGCTGCGAGAGAGCCAGCGCTTCGTCGGCTTTCCCCAGATCGATCAGGGCGTTGGCCAAGTTCATCCGAAGAGTGGCCAGCTCTCTTTTGTCGGACCTTCTCAGTGCCAGGCAGATGGCTTTCCGGTAGGCGCGTTCGGCGCCCTCCGGATCCCCTGTCCTCGTGGCGAGTTCGGCCATGTTGTTGAGCGTGCTGAAGATTCCTCGCTCATGATCGATGGCCGTGAATTGTCTGAGGGCGGAGTCGAAGTAATCGCGGGCCGATTCGATATCCGAAAGATGGAGATGGGTGACGCCCAGGATGTTGTAACTGCGCGCGATCTGGAGCACATTTCCAGTTTGCAGTAGGGAATCAAGGATTCCTTCTTGCAGTGACTTGATCGCTCCGTACTGGCCGGCCTGCCACAGCGATATGCACATCTGGTCGACGCATTCGATCTCCAGTTCCGCGTCCCCCAGCGCGCGCGCCAGCTTCCGTGCCTCGCCCGCCACCGAGATCGCCTCCTCGTAACGGGAGTGATGGATGCGCGCGACGGCGAGGTCGAGCAGGGCCCGTGCCCGCGCCCCGTCGTCCCCGGTGGCGGCCCAGTGGTCGACCGCCCGCCGCAGCAGCGACTCCGACGTGGCCAGGTGCCCGCGCATGTAGAGGAGGCCCATCAATACATGGACAGACAAGGCGAGTTGGCGTTCGGATCCGTACCGGGTGATCCACTCCAGTGTGTCCGAGAGGTTGCCGCTTTCGGTCAGCAGCCATTGCTCGGCCGTGTGTACGTCATTGATCTGAGGGAGAGTGATGAGATTGTCGGCGTCCAGACTGGTACGAGATCGGTAGCGGTGTACTAGACGGTCCGCGCGGTCCGCCGCCCCCATATAGAACGACGCCAGCCGTGCCGTCGCCGCCCGCGACTCCGTTCCTTCCGCGTCGCTCAGTGATCGTGCGTATGTGCGCAGAAGATCGTGCAGGGTGAAGCGATGCGGGGCCGGTTCGGAGATCAGATGCTGGGTGAGCAGCTGTTCCAGCGCCCGTTCCGTCGCGGCGAGAGAGAGACCCGTCAGCGCCGCCACCGCATGCGGTCCGAACTCCATTCCCGTGTGGAGGCTGATCCGCCGGAACACCAGCTGTTGTTCGGCGTTCAGCGCGCGATAGGACAGAGCGAACACATGCTCCAATGTCCTTTCCCCGTCACGCAGTTCGTCCAGCCCGCCCGCACCGGCGGACAGCTGCCGCAGCAGATCCGCCGCGGTCCACGACGACCTGGCCAGCAGCCGGCTCGCCGCGATCTCGACGGCCAGCGGCAAATGGCCGCAGATCCGGACGATCTCCGCGATCTCCTCCGCCTCCGACCGCCCGCCCGCGCCGAGGCGCCGTTCGAACAGGGCGATCGCGTCGGCAGGGGGCAGCACGTCCAGCGAGACCGGTCGCGCGCCCGGCAGGCCCGTGAGCCGGCGGCGGCTGGTCACCACCACTGCCGTCGGCGAGGTGCCGGGAAGCAGCTGCCGTACCTGCTCCGAGCACACGGCGTCGTCGAGGATCACCAGCATCCGCCGCTCCCGCGCCAACGACCGCCACATCGCGGTGAGTTCCTCGGTGTCCTGCGGCAGCTCCCGGCCCTCCGGACCGAGCACCCGCAGCAGCGTGGTGAGCGCGCGGTCCGGCGCGCCGGCCGTCCCCAGTGCCGCGTGACCGCCGAGCCGTACGAAGCAGCGGCCGTCGGGATAGCGGTCCGCCACCTCGTACCCGAGGTG
The DNA here is from genome assembly GCF_030450125.1 of Streptomyces sp. WP-1. Lineage (NCBI taxonomy): Bacteria > Bacillati > Actinomycetota > Actinomycetes > Kitasatosporales > Streptomycetaceae > Streptomyces > Streptomyces sp. WP-1. The sequence continues at coordinate 3,905,498 of NZ_CP123923.1, read as the reverse complement.
CACGGCGAGCGCGGTCTTGCCGACGCCCCCCATCCCCTCCACGGTCACCACGGCCCCCGACTCGCCCCCGCCCTCGCACAGCGCCGAGGTGAGCCGCCGTATCTCCTCGCGGCGGCCGATCCAGGGGACGTCCCGGGGCAGGTTGTCCGGCACGGATCGGCGGGCGGGCCGGATCACCGGTCGGCGGCGGGGGTCCTGGCCGTGGAGCGCGCCGGCCGGGGTGCCGGCCAGGATCCCCTCCTGGATGCGGTGGAGTCGCCGGCCCCCGTCCAGGCCGATGTCCCGGATGACCCGCTGCCGGGTGCGCTGCAGCAGCTTGGTCGCCTCCGCCGTACGCCCGCCGCCGTGCAGCGCGACGGCCAGCAGCCCCACCAGGGCCTCGTCCACGGGGTGTTCGGAGACCAGGGGGGCGAGGACCGGTACCGCCTCGGTGAACTTCTGTGCGTTCATGAGGAGTTCGGCGCGAGTCATGGCGGCGATGAGCGTCGTCTCGCCCACCGTGGCGCGCAGATGGTCCGGCCAGGACCCGGAGATCCCGGCGAGCGGCTCGCCGTACCGGTGGGCGTCCGCCCGCTCCAGCAACTGGAGCGCCGCGTCGTCGTCGCTGCCCTTGAGCGCGCGGGCCTGTTCGACGCAGCTGGTGTAGGCGCGCAGGTCGACGCGGTCCGGGTCGACGTGCAGGACGTACGAGTTCGTCCGGCTGGTGATGACCGGCGCGTCGGGGTCGGCGGTCCGCAGGGCGCGGCGCACCCGGGAGATATGGGTGTGCAGGGTCTCGCGGGCGGTGGCCGGCGGATGGTCGTCCCAGATGCGGTGGACCAGGCTGTCCACGCTCACGGACCGCCCCGCGTCCCAGGCCAGCGCGGCGAGCGCCGCCCGGGACTTCGTGGGCCCCAAGGGCATGGCCCGCCCGTCGACGCGCACCTCGACCGAACCTGAGAGCCGTATCTCGAACTCCACCAGCGTCCTCCCGCCGGTAGGACCTGTACTGGCCGGGCCTATCAGGGTGTCATGACCCTGATAACGCTGGCTATGCGCACACCACGTCATCCCGAATTTGACCGATAAACAAGATATTTTCCCGGGCCCGGAGCCCGGGGACAGATCCTTCGAGGGGAGGCGGTCGGCATGCGAAATCCCGGGTGGAACAGGGACGAGGTGCTGCGGTCGGCGTTGGCCGCGTGTACGGGAGGCCAGTACTCGCCCGCCTTGCGGGAGTTGGCTCAAGTCGTTCGGATCGCCGATCGTTTCGACGGGAGCCTGACTACGTTCTGGCCACCGCGGGAGTCCGGTCCTGTCTCCCTGCGCGCCGCGTGCCAGCGTCTTGCCCGCGAATTGGACAGGTTGGCCCGCGGGGATGCGGAGACGGACAGGGCGGTGGCGGACTGGCTGACGCGGCATGCGACGCCTGCGGAACCGCTCGCACCGCCACCTGCGGCGCCCCTCAACACCATCGGCGGGCAGGCCGTTCTGCACGGTCCCAGCGTGCAGTCGGGTGACATCTCCGGCGGCGTCCAGATCTATCAGGAGCTCCGGCCAGCCGGTTGGCGCAGGCCCCGGCCGCGTCAGCTTCCACCGATGACCGCGAGTTTCCTGGGGCGGGAGACCGATCTGGGCTGCCTCGACGCACTACGTTCCCGGCACCCCGTCCACGTGCCCCAGGTGCTGGTCGTCAGCGGACTTCCCGGCGTGGGAAAGACGACCCTCGCCATTCATTGGCTGCACCGGCACATCGGCTCCTTCCCGGACGGCCACCTCCATGCAGACCTGGGGGGACACTCCCCTGCCGACGGAAGCGGCCCCGTGCCCGCCGACGCCGTCCTGGAAGCCTTCCTGGTCGCACTCGGAGTCCCCTCCATACCGGTCGGCACGGCACAGCGGTCCGCTCTGTGGCGTTCGGCGACCGTAGATCTGAGGTTGGCGGTGCTGCTGGACGACGCCGCTTCGGCGGCCCAGGTACGGCCGCTTCTGTCGGCAGGCCCCTCGGTGCTCACCGTGGTGACCAGCAGGGCCTGCCTCACCGAACTGAGCGTCGAGGGCTCCCGCGGCTATCGGCTGGAGGGCCTTTCGACTGACGCGGCCCTTGAGCTGCTGACCCTGGGCGGCGGCGCGCGCGTCGGCCGGGAGCGGCAAGCCGCGCGCGAAGTCGTCCGGCTGTGTGGTCGACTTCCGCTTGCAGTCGGCCTCGCCTCCGCCCATCTCGCGCTGAGACCTCACCGGTCCGTGTCCACGCTCGTCCGGTATCTGTCCCAGGAGCCCGGCGCCGTCGACACCCTTCGAGTGAACGGTGAGTCCGTGATCCGTACCGCGCTGGACATGTCGTACCGCCTGTTGCCACCGGATCCGGCAAAGCTCTACCGCAGGATGGGGCTCCTGCCGACGGACCGCTACGACCTCTTCATGCTGGCCGCCATCGCCCCCGAGGACGTTCGGCCGGCCTCCTTCGGACACCGGCCCGAGACCGTGGCCCGGGCAACTGATGCCGCCGTGCACACGCTGGTGGAGGCGAACCTCCTCAAGGAGACCGGCCCGGACACGTACGAATTCCATACCCTCGTACAGTCACATGCCCGTCAGCTCGGTGAGGAGCGAGCGGACGCCGAACGACACGATGTCCTGGACCGCCTCGTGGACTGGTGCCTGGCCACCGCGGCCGTGGCGGAGGACATCCTCGCCCCCGGCCACCGGCTGCCGGGGTACGACGGCCTTCTGCATGCCGTCGCCCCTACTCCGCTCAACGGCCCGCAAGAAGCGCTGAGATGGCTGGACACCCGGCGAAGCACCTTGATGAGTGCCGTGCGGCACTGCGCCCGAGAGGGGCGGTACGCACACTGCTGGCGTCTGACGGATGTCATGTGGCCCCTGTTCCTCCGCTTCCGCCCTGCAGAGCTGTGGATCGAGGCCCATCACCTCGGCCTTGACGCGGCTCGGCGGTGCGGCGCACGAGCGGGCGAAGGCCGCATGCTCACCTCGGGCGCCATCGGCCTGCGGGCGGCCGGTGCGTACGCGGAAGCCGCCCAGTGGTATCAGCAGGCGCTGGACATGGCCGCCGACGACGGCGACCCACGGCTACAGGCGCAGGCGGTCAACGGGCTGGGGCACATCTGCCTTCTCACCCACCGGCTGGACGACGCTCGCGAGTACTTCGAGACCGCGCTGCGCCTGCGAGAGGCGATCGGATACCGGCGCGGGGCCGCGCTCTCCCGGCGGCGCCTCGGCGAGACGCTCCTGGCCGCCGGCGACATGCCGGGTGCGGCCCGCTGCCTCCGGCGCGCACTGCACGAGCTGCGGTCGTTAGGCGAGGACTACGAGGCCACCCGGGCGCTCGCCCTTCTCGGATACGCGCTCTGCCGCGCCGAGGACCATGAGAGGGGCGTACGATTGCTGCGGCAAGCCGAGTTGGGTTTTCACGCCGACGGGGCCGCCCACTCGGAACACTGGGAGGGGCGCTGCCTGGAATGGCTCGGTGCGGCGGCCGAGGCGCGGGGCGACCGGGCGGAAGCGGTCCTGCTCTACAAGGCCGCCCGTAAGCTCTTCCGGAGGCTGGATCTCACCGACGTGGGGCGTCTCGACGAGGCGTTGCGTCGCTTGTGACGCACGCCGTGCGGAATACACCTGACAGCAGCGCCGGTCGCCATCCGTGAGCGGCCGGCGCCATGTGCCGATCGGCTACGACCACTCCTCCGCCCTCGGGGAGTCCACCCACCGCTTCAGCGGCGGGGGCGCGGCCAGTGGGTCGGCGTCCGGTGGCAGGGCGGGCTCACCCAGCTGCAACAGGCGGTAGATGAGCGAGCGCATACGCCGGTGGAACTCCCCGGGTACCGAGGACAGCGACGCGGCCACTGCGCGGTACTGATCCGGACGGCGTCGACCGGCCGCGTACTCCAGCTGTACGTCCAGCGGATGCGTGGGAGAGAGCACGGGCGCGACGGTGGCCAGGAGAGCCGCCGGCGATGACGGTGCCACCTCGCGCTCCGGGTCCTGGGTGAGCAGGAGGGTCGCCTCGGTGAGGGAACCGTACGCGGTGAGGGAGCCGTGGTCGCCGATGATCCAGTCGGCCGCGACCAGCAGGGGCTGCCAGTCCGCTTCCGGCGGCACGATCGCGATCCCGCGCTCGCTGCACGAAGCCAGCCAGGCGCGTACCTGCCGGTCGCCGTGCCCGGCGAACACATTCGGATGGATCAGCAGAGCGAGTCGGTAGCGGTCGACCAGAGACTGCCCCAACAGCTGTGGCAGCAGCGAGACGAGCCGGCCGAACGAGGAGGTGGTTCCCCAGGTCGAATTCACCACCACGAGTCCTTGCCCGGGCTCGAGCCCCAGCGAGCGGCGGAAGTGCTCCCGACGCGGCCGGGCGGCCGTGATCCGGTCCACGCAGGGGTCGCCGACCACATGCGCGAAGGGCAGCGCCTTGGGACAGGAATTCCCCAGTTCCTCCAGATCCCGCCTGTGCGCGTAGGCGATCGCGGTGGGGACCACACGGCCTTCGTGCACCAGGTGCCGGGGATTCAGCATTCCCGGCCACCGCGGCTCGCCCGGTTCCAGGACGGAGGTATCGGTCAGCGGCTTGATGTGTCCCGCTCCGTGCGAGATGCGCACGACCGGTGCGTGGAGTTCATGCAATCCGCGGGAGCCTGCCGCCAGTGCCAGATCGAACTCGGCGTGCCGGGCCTCGTCCCAGTCCAGCGCGGTGATGCCCAGGCGCTCCAGATGGCGGGATACCCCGCTGCTGAACGCATGCGGCACGACCGTGAAGATCACCTGGACACGGATATCGCGCTCCAGAAGGCAGTAGACCTCCTTCAGCCGCTGGCCGAACGTCAGGGTGTGCACCACGACCAGGACCCTTTTGCAGTGCGGCACGGTCAGCCAATGCCCCTGCTCGATCAGCGCGGGTCCCGTGGTGCGGAGGCCCGCGCGATTCCCCTTGACGCGCACCGGTGGGCACACCCGCCGGCCGGACGGCGCCGGCGCGGGCAACGTGTCCACCGGCCGGGCCTGGTGAAGGCGCGCGCCGCGTGAGGAAGCTCTGTCGATCATGGTCGGCTCCAGGGGGGTTCGTAGTACGGTCCGGGGCCCAGGCGTGTGCTGACGGCAGGCGGTTGGCTCCGTCGGTGCGCGCGTCGGTCACCGGGTCCGGGGCGCGGCGAAATCCCGCTGCTGGCCTTCGTTTTGGTGACCGATCGAACGCCTGGTCACTCTAAGTAAATGGACGGCGTTTCGCCGCGCATTCAGCAGTGGCCGAACCAGTAGGGTTCCTATCCGTCGGGCTCTCATGGCCCATGAGCGACAATTCTGGAAGGACACATCGTGTGCAGATCACTCGGATGGCCTAATCGGAACGTGTCGCTGTCATGAGCGTCGGTGGAATGGGAATTCCGCGCCTTCAGGAGCTCTCGTACATCGAGACGGCGGCGCTCTCGGTGGCACGGGGTGACTCGTTCGAACAGATCCGGGTGGCCATGGTGAACCAGGCCGAGAAGCTCGCTCGTGAAGCGGATCTGGACGGTTCGTTCGTCACCGCGAAATGGGACGTGATGCGCTCGGATCACCGGTCTCATGTGCACAACACGGTCGACGTCCTGAAAGAGCTGATGCGCCTCGGCTGGGTGGAGCACCATGTGCTGCCCTCCACGCCTCAGTCCGCCTTCGCGCATGGCCATGTGGTCTTCGAGCTGACCGAGCGAGGCCGGGAGTGGGCCGAGGCCGTCACCCAGGACAAGCGGGCCGGCTACAACGCCCTGGTCGGTGAACTTTTGGCCGCTCACCCGCAGTTCGAGGGGTTCCTGCGCGTGGTCGGGGCACGGCCGGACAGCGTGTCGGATCAGCTGACGGTTCCGCTCCTGCGCTGGGAAGAAGGGGCTCATCGCAATGCCGACGAGTTCCTGCTGGCCTTCGTGGCGCACATGGTCGACTGCCTCCGGCAAGGCGGACTGGGGTGGACCGCGGAGCCGAAAGCAGTCGAGACCGCCGTACTCGACTATGCGACGACGGCCATGCGGCGGGTCGAGATGCGTATCAAGCGGTGGGAGGCCCAGCGCCTCGCCGATGAGAGGAAACGAGCTGCCGGTGCGCTCGAGGAGCGGGAGCCAGGGCGATCGGTCAAGGCACCGCCGGCGCTGACGCGCAAGCGGATCGCCTCGTTCTGCGAGGAGGCGGCGGTACGGTTCGCCTTCACGGCGGCGGGCTGCCCGATGGACTACATCAGCCATGAACTGCTGCGTCGCTGGAGCGGCTTCATGGGGCTGGCGAACTTCAGCTACTACGCGCCCGGCCCGTCCGCCTTGCGGCTGTGGGCCACCGGGAGCGTCGAGGGAAGCGGACCACAGGCCGAGTTCAAGCGGTCGGTCGGGCATCCCGTACGGAGTGCGCTGCTGGCGGCCCTGCCGCGCATCTGCCAGGAGGAGACGGAGCGCTCCGCCGAAGGAACCGGATACTGCGCGGTGTGGCGCGTTCGGGCGGCCGCCTGCTGGCAACAGCGGATCAGCAACGCCGAGTTCGACGCCGCAGTCTGTGATGCCTACCGCGGTCATGTCGAGGGGCTTCCCTTCCGGCTCCATCTTGACGAGGCGTCCGCGACCAGGACCCCGGGATCCACCCGGCCACTCGTGGTGAAGACCCATGCGGGAGTTCACCGGGTCTTCCACGTCATGCGCCTCTTCGAAAAGCAGCGGGAGGTCGCGGCACCGTGACCACAGCGCGCACAGCTCCCGGGATCGTGTGGATCAAACGCGAATGGCGTATGCGGAAGAATCCGTTTCCGTCGACGGGGATGGCCGGGTTCGGCCGTCAGGACGATCGTGAGAACGGGCTTCTGTATGAGCCCGGCGTGCATGCCGAGCAACTGCAGGAAGCCATCGAGAAGTTCATCCTCGGTATGTCGTACTCCGGTCTCAAATTCGGCTACCTGTGGTCGGTCGGCATCGTTCCGGGCGACTCCGACGCGCGCGGATTTGGAAAGTCTGTTCTCATGCAGCATCTGGCGAGAGAGGTCAACAAGGATTTCGGGGAATGGGCCTATCTCCAGGCCGGCCTGGACGAGGAGGACGCCGCCGAGGTTCCGGTCTGCTGTCTGGTCACCGGCTTCGACACGGCCAATGTGCGGTCCCTCGGGGCCGCGCTGTTCGCCGCGGTCGAGTACGCCGTCACCTACTCCGCAGGCGGGGAGGAACGGCCGTTGGCCGAACGGCTGCGGGAGCGACTGGTCCAGCGGGTGGGCAGCGACGACGTACGCGATCTGGTGAAGGCGGTCACGGACGAGCACCGGTCGATCAAAGGCCGTACGCTCGGGCCGCCCGACGACAAGCTCATCGTCGCGCTGTGCGAGGACGGTGGGGAAGCCGCCGCCGAGCATCTGCGGCTGGTCACCCCGGTGTCACGCAGCCGCAACGGCGCCTCCTGCATGGCCACGTTCCTCCTCTTCGCCGCGGCGGCCGGAATGAAACACGTGCTGGTCTTCTGCGATCAGCTGGAGGACCTGGCCAGCACGACGACGGCCAGGGCGAAGCGCATTCTGGAGGTGGAGAAGTTCCGCGACGTACTCGTGGAGACACTCCCGATGGCCGACATGGTCACCATGGTCGTGACCATGCATCCCCGGGCCTCGCTGGCGATCGGAACGGCCTGGGCCCTCGCCGATCTGCCCCCCTTCGAGCTGACGGAGGCCAACCGGCAGAGCACCGTCAGGTTGCCCGCCCTGCGGAACGCCGCGCAGGCCGCCCAGCTCCTCAAGCCCTATCTGACCGCGGCCACCAAGGAAGGAACGGTCCGGGAAGAGGGGGACGAACTCTTCCCGTTCACCCCCGACGCCATCGCCTGCCTCTTCGACCGCTCCACGCGCAAGCCGCGCGATGTCCTGCGCAAGGCGCACATCGTCACCTCTGCGGCGGCGGCCGAGAACCTGCCTCGCATCGATACCGCCGACGTCCTCAGGTGCCTGGACACACCGGTGCCGCCCCAGCCCCATGAGGCCGGTCTCACGGGGATTGCGAGCGCCATCGACTGGAGTCAGGACTGATCTTGAGATCTTTCAGGCGGACGGGCCCTGGCAGTTTGCCGTTCTTCGGCATCGAAAGTTTGTGTACGGCGCTGCCCTCGACCCAGTGGTTCCATGCTTTCACGTAGAGGCCGGCCTGGGGGCGTGTCGACCTTCGGCGACGGCTGGAGCGACCGGGAACGGTCATCGCGTTGCGCAGGGCAAGGCGGGCGTCGCCCTGCGAGAGATCGGCTCCGGAGGCGAGCCCGGACAGCCATTCCTCGACCCGTGTCGCCGAGGTGCTCCCGTCCACGGTGACGTAGTACCCCACGGCAGCGGCGCTGGGAAGGATATGGATCTCGGCTCCGAGCCGGCGTCCGACGGCGGCCGCCCGCCGGTACCCGTCCGGGTCCTTGGCGAGGGCTTCGAGCATCTGATCGTTCGACATCCGGGACTTGGGGCCCGTCCACGGAGCGTTCGGCACGTTCAGATAGAGGTGGACGTGGCGCACGGTGGAGGCGAGCAGCGCCGCGTCCTTCTCACCGCTGAGTGACAGGGTGTCCGCCGCGCTGCGCCGCCGCCCGGTGTCGAGGACGGGCAAGGTCTCACGGGACATGCTCTCGAAGACCATCATGGAAACCGTCGTGTTCGCTACGACGACGGCGTGCAGCCGGTGCTGACCGTCGATGACCGCGCCGGTCTCCAGCGGACCGTCGAGCGCGATTCCCTGATGGGTGAGCTGCCAACGGCCACACACCATGCTCTCCGCGAGCGCCGAGACGTTGCCGCGGTTCAGCGGGCGGTTGCAGGTCCTCCGGGACAGCAGTTCGGCCGCGAACTCGGGGCTCATCATCACGATCTGCATGCGAATCCGCCGGGCGGGTTCGCCCTGGGAGCTGTCGGGTTCATCCAGCATTTCTTGATCGTGACACTCCGTGGGGAGCGGCCGAGAACTCTGTCTCAAGCTGATCGCAAGGGCGCGCCAGAGGACCGGTTGAGGGCGGTGAATGACCCGTGCCGTGACGGCAGCAGAGCGAACTTGTCGGTGTCGTACGACAACCCTTCCGTCCTGTGTCCCGGTCTCCCGCTCGGCGCCGGGGTGACCTGGCTGGTGGCGTACGGCGCCTGAGGGTGGTGTTGCAATTCGCTGGATGGCCGCGAAGCCGGCCGGATCGTACTGCTCCTCGATCTGCCGCCGCTGCCGTCCCGAGTTGTGGTCGCGTGTGCCGGTGTCCTGCTGCGGCGGCGCGGCAGGAGACCCGCGCCGGTGGCGGCGCCGGTGAGGGTGGGCAGGCCGTGGATGTCGCGGACGGCGGTGTCCGCGACCGCTCCGGCCGGTACCGCGGCGCCCCGGACGCGGACCCGGTTGAGCAGCGGTCGGGGCCGGCCCTTCTCCTGGGCCGCCAGGAAGAGCCAGGACCCCAGGCCACCGGCCAGGCCGAGCACGGGGATGGAGTTGCCGGCGCCGTGCGGCTGCCGCGCATAGCCGAGGCCCTCGCCGTCGGCTACGGGCACCAGGTACAGCGCGAGCATGCCCTTGGCGCCGTAGATCCGTTCGACGGGGATACCGAGGGCCGCGACGGCGGGCACGGTCACCAGGGCCTGCCGGCCGGGGGACTGCACCAGCAGCGGGGACAGGGCGCGCCACCACTCGCCCGACGCCAGCGCGCCGGGATCGCGGCGCAGCGCTTCGAGCACCTCGGGGAAGGCGAACTGGGCCGCGGTCACCGCCCCGGTGGCCAGGAACACCGCCGCCGTCGCCGACGGCACCCGCCACCGGCCGCCACCGGGCCGGGGCTCCGGGGCCAGTATCCGTTCCTCGCGCCGTGCATCGGTCACCCTGCCCAACTCCTGCCCGCACCAAGGCCGTTCCGGCGCGCGGTGGGCGCCCGCTCGGCTGGTCCCTGTGTTCCCCGGGTCGCTCGGCTGGTCTCTGCCTTCCCCGGCCCGCTCGTCCGGTCCCTGCCTTCCCCGGCCTGCTCGTCCGGTCCCCGTGTCCCCCAGGCCCCGCAGTCGGTCCCCGTGTTCCCCGGCCCGCTCGGCTGGTCCCCGTGTTCCCCAGGCCCCGCAGCCGGTCCCCGCGTTCCCCGGCCTGCTCGTCCGGTCCCTGCGCTCCCCGGGCCGCTCGGCCGGTCCCCGCGTTCCCCCGGCCTCCCGGACCCCGCTGGAGCGGCCTGCGGGAGGCTATCGCGAGCGGTCGCGGGCGGGCGTGACCGGCTGTGCGGAGCGGCGGTCCGCGAACTTCTCGACGGCGGCCGGGGTGACGGGCGTGAAGAAGTTGACGAGGTTGCCGTCGGGGTCGCGCAGCAGCAGCGAACGGTTGCCCCAGGGCATCGTGGTCGGCTCGGTGACGAACTCGGTGACGAAGCCGGACAGGTCCCGGTGGACGCGGTCCACGTCGTCGACCAGGAACTCGGTGATCACGCTGTGGTTGTCGGCCGGGCGGGCGGAGCCCGGCGCGAACAGCGGGACGGTGCGGGTACCGGCGATCGCGAGCGTGGCGCCCGCGGGCCGGAGTTCGGCGAAGTCCTCGGTGGCCCAGTCCGCCCGCACCCCCAGGGCGCGCTCGTAGAACGCGACGAGGCGTGCCACGTCGCCGGTGATGACGCGGATCGAGACGAAGTCCATGGGATCTCCCTGGCTGTGCTGGTGCCGGATTCGGGTTGCGTTCCGCACGCTAGGAGAAATAGTGGACAGAATCGGTCCACTATAGGGATGCACCGGCGTTAGATTGTGCGCATGCCCCGACCCACCGGCCGCGTCCTGACCCTCCTCGAACTGCTCCAGTCGGGCGGCACCCGGACGGTCGCCGAGCTGGCCGGCCGCCTCGGCGTCGAGGGCCGGACCGTGCGCCGGTACGTGGACCAGCTGATCGACCTGGACGTGCCCGTGGAGTCGGTGCGTGGCCGCTACGGCGGCTACCGGCTCGCCCCCGGCTACCGGCTGCCGCCGCTCATGCTCAGCGACGACGAGGCGCTGGCCGTCCTGCTCGGCCTGATCGCCGGGCGCCGGACGGGGCTGACGACGGCGCAGCGCACCGCGAACGAGACCGCCTCGGCGAAGATCCGGCGCGTCCTGCCCCGGCACATCGCCGGCCGCCTGGAGACCCTCCTGGACGCCCTGGCCTTCACGGACGAGCCCGGCACGTCCGACATCGCGGACCCCCCGGACAGCGCCGTCCTGCTCACCCTCGCCGACGCGGTGCGCCACCGCCGTCCGGTCTCGGTCCGCTACACCGACCGCGAGGACCGGCGCAGCGAACGCACCCTGCACCCGTACGGGATCGTCGCCCACAAAGGCCGCTGGTACGTCACCGGCCAGGACGCCGCCCTGTGCGAGGACCGCGTCTTCCGCCTGGACCGCATCACCGCCACGCGCACCCTGTCCGGCACGTTCGAACCGCCCTCCGGCCCCGACCCGGCCGAACGCGTCCTGTCCGCCTTCGCCACCGCCGAGTACCGCCACCGGGTCACCCTGCGGATCCACGGCACCCCGGCCCGGATCCGCGCCCGCCTCCCCGCGACCGTCGCCACCCTGGAGGACCCCGCAGCGGACTCGGACCCCACGACCGACCGCTGGCTACGCGTCGAACTCCGCGCCGAACGCCTGGACTGGCTCCCCCCGCTCCTCGCCGCCCTGGACCGCCCCTTCACGATCGAGGGCCCGGCCGAACTGCGCGCCCTGATGGCGGAGTTCGCCGAGCGGCTGGCGTCCTACGCCCGCGCCTGACGGCATCGCGGCGACCGGACGCCGTACCCCTGCCCGGTCAGCGCCGCCTCCGGCACCACCGGTGCCGAAGAGGATGCGCCCTCAGACCTGCCGTCGGCCCATCGGCCCATCGGCCCATCGGCCCATCCGGCTCGTCGGTCGGAGGACGCGTCCACTCATCCCGTCAACGCGTTCCGGCTACGGGTTGGTCCGGCGGGGCCGGCGCGTCTGCGCCCCGCCCCGGCCGTTCGCACTGCGGCCGGCGGCGCCCTGACCGCCACCGCCACCGCTCTCGCTACGCGCGGCGGCACCCTGGCCGCTCCTGCTCCGGGCCGCGCCCTGTCCGTTCGCGCCGCCGCGGCCGCTTCCCTGGCCGGTGGCGCGCGCGGCGCCGCTCTGGCCGCCCGGGCCGCGGCCCCGGCCACGGCCCCGGCGGCGGCCGGTGGAGCCCTCGCCGTTCTCGCGGCGGTCGTCGGCGGGTGCGGCGAGGACGACCGGTATGCCGGAGGGCGTCCGGGCGCCGGTGATGCGCTGGAGCTCGTCCTCGCCGGGACGCACCCGCGCGGTGCTCGGGGTGATGTCGGCGTCGGCCATCAGCCGGTCCATCGCCCGCCGCTGGTGCGGCAGCACGAGGGTGACGACGGTGCCGGACTCGCCCGCGCGGGCGGTACGGCCGCCGCGGTGCAGGTAGTCCTTGTGGTCGGCCGGGGGATCGACGTTCACGACGAGGTCGAGGCCCTCGACATGGATGCCACGGGCCGCGACATTGGTCGCCACCAGCGCCGTGACCTGGCCGTTCTTGAACTGTGCCAGCGTACGGTCGCGCTGCGGCTGGGACTTGCCGCCATGCAGGGCGGCCGCGCGCACCCCGACGGACAGCAGGTGCTTGGCCAGCCGGTCCGCCGCGTGCTTGGTGTCCAGGAACATGATCACGCGCCCGTCGCGGGCGGCGATCTCGGTCACGGCGTCGTGCTTCTCGGTGTCCCGCACCTGGAGCAGGTGGTGCTCCATCGTGGTGACCGCACCGGCGGACGGGTCGACCGAGTGCACGACCGGGTCGTGGAGGTAACGCCGCACCAGGAGGTCGATGTTGCGGTCCAGCGTGGCCGAGAACAGCAGCCGCTGCCCACGGGCCGGTACCTGGTCGAGCAGCGCGGTCACCTGCGGCATGAAGCCCATGTCGGCCATCTGGTCCGCCTCGTCGAGGACGGTGACGGCGACGTGGTCGAGACGGCAGGCGCCGCGGTCGATCAGGTCTTTGAGACGGCCGGGCGTGGCGACCACGACCTCCGCGCCGGCGCGCAGCGCGCTGGTCTGGCGGCCGATCGACACACCGCCGACCACGGTGGCGAAGCGCACGTGCAGGGCACGGGCGTACGGGGCGAGCGAGTCGGTGACCTGCGTGGCCAGTTCCCGCGTCGGTACGAGGACCAGGGCGAGGGGCTGCTTGGGCTGGGCCCGCTGTCCCTCCAGCCGGGCCAGCACCGGCAGGCCGAAGGCGAGCGTCTTGCCCGAGCCGGTACGGCCCCGGCCCAGGACGTCCCGGCCCGCGAGCGCGTTCGGCAGGGTGGCCGCCTGGATCGGGAAGGGCACGGTCATGCCCTCGTTGACCAGCGCGGTCAGCAGCCGCTCGGACATGTCCAGCTCGGCGAACGCCTCGACCGCGGGCAGCGGCTCGGTGACCGTGGTGGGCAGGGCGAACTCCTGCCGGCGCGCGGCGGGGCGGGCACTCTGGCCGGACTTGCGGCCACCGGTGCCGGGACGGGGCCGCGCGGACCTGCGGGGGGCGCGGAGGTCACCGGTGGTGCCGTTGGTGCGACGGGTGCGGTTCATGGGGGAACCCTCCTCGATGCGGCGTATCGAGGAATTCCGTCCGGCGGTGCCGACCGCGTGAGGATTCGCAAGAATGAGCCGAAGAAATGGTGAAGAACCGGGCCGCTCTGGGCGCTGGAGTCGTCCGCCTTGGCGCTGGAGTCGTCCAGGAAAAGGCGAGAGCCCGGAAAAAGACAATGAGCTGGGGCCCGCACCCCGAGAGCGCGGGCCCCAGCCTCATGATGTGCGAGCCGCTCGGCTCGCTACGACGCGTGTCAGCGTCAGGCAGGAACGATGTTCTCGGCCTGCGGGCCCTTCTGGCCCTGCGTGACGTCGAAGCTGACCTTCTGGCCTTCCTGAAGCTCACGGAAGCCGGAGGTGGCGATGTTCGAGTAGTGGGCGAACACGTCAGCGCCGCCGCCGTCCTGCTCGATGAAGCCAAAACCCTTTTCCGAGTTGAACCACTTCACGGTGCCAGTTGCCATGTGAATCTCCCTTTGGGGGCAGTGCCGGACTTCGCACCTTGCGAAGCCGAGTCGCCGCTGTGATCACCCCTCCGGAAAGATCCGGAAAGCTCTGCAAAGAAAAAATTCTCTGGCAACCAAAACTGCAACGCCTATCACGCTAACACACGTCGCCTGGCGGCGCCGGTGGGGTTTTCCGGCCCTCCGGCGCATTCTCGCCCCGTCCTGGCGAGCGATTCTGTATCGGCGGGACTAGATATCGGTACCGCGCGCGTCCAGCTTCCGGCGCATTTCCCGGTTCAGCCGGTGGGCGTCCGCCAACTGGTCCTCCAGCGAGACGATGCGGCAGGCGGCCTCCACGGGAGTGCCCTGGTCGACCAGCTCCCGGGCGCGGGCGGCGATGCGCAGCTGCCGCCGGGAGTACCGGCGGTGCCCGCCCTCCGAACGCAGCGGAGTGATCAGCCCCGCTCTGCCCACGGCCCGCAGGAAGGCGGGGGTGATGCCCAGGACGGCGGCGGCCCGTCCCATGGTGTAGGCGGGGTAATCGTCGTCGTCGAGGTTGCCGACGCCGGGGGTGTGCTCAGCGGGCATGACACCTTCGTGTTCCGGGGACTACGGCGAGGAGTCCGGCGCCCGCCCTCCCGGGATCCGGCGCCGTCCACCTCGTAGCACCACATTAGTGCTGACCGGCGCGGACATGTGTACCGGCCGTGACAGATTTTCTGACGCGTCGGCCGGGCGAGTTGCCGCACATCGTGAGGCGGACGGGGGAGAAGCCGTGAGGCGGACGGGGGAGGAAAGGGATCTCATGGACTCCATGGACTCCACGGACCGCATGTCTCCCGCCCGGACGGCGCTCCCGGATGCCTGAGCTCCCGGACGTCGAGGGGTTCCGCCGGGTGCTGGAGTCCTGCGCCCGGGGGCGCGTCGTACGCCGTGTCGAGGTCCGCGACACCGGCGTCCTGCACGGCGTCGGCGCGCGCGGGCTGCGTGCCGCGCTGGAGGGGCGGCGGTTCGCCGAGCCGGAGCGGCGCGGGAAGTGGCTGCTGGCCCGCACCGACGGCCCCACCCTGCTGCTGCACTTCGGCATGACCGGCCTGCTGCTGTGCGCCGACCCGGCCGCCCCGGACGTCGCCCCGGACAATCCGGCGGCCCCGGACGTCGCCCCGGACGACGACCCTGCCGAGGCCCATGACCGCGTCCTGTTCACGCTGGACGACGGCCACCGGCTGCACTACCGCGACCAGCGCAAACTCCGGGGCCTGTGGCTGGCGCACGACGAGCCCGACGTCGACCGGCTGCTCGCCGACCAGGGCCCCGACGCCCTGACGGTCAGCCGCGACGACCTCGCGGCCGCCCTCGCCGCCCGCCGCGGCCGGCTCAAGACCACCCTCACCGACCAGTCCGTCCTCGCCGGCCTCGGCAACCTGCTCGCCGACGAGATCCTGTGGCGCGCCCGGCTGCGCCCCGACCGCCGGGCCGGCGACCTCACCCCGGCCGAACTCCGGTGCCTGCACACCCAGATGCGCCGCACCCTCCGCTCCGCCGTCCCCACGGGCCGCGTCCCGCCCCGCCCCTCCTGGCTCACCGGCCACCGCGACGACCCGGACCCGGCGTGCCCACGCTGCGGGACCCCGCTGCGCCGGACGCGGCTGGGCGGCCGGGGAACGGTGTGGTGCCCGCGGTGTCAGGGGGACGGGGACTGAGTTCCTGGTCCCGGTGGCCGCGAACGGCCCGCTGCCTTGCCTTCTTCCGGAAGGCGGGCCGGCCGGGGCTCCCCGGCGAAGAACGTCTTGGCCCCTACGACCGCCCGCTCGTCGTCGAGCACATGCCCCGGCCGGGTGCCGTTGCCGCGCAGTACGCCGCCGAAGTTCATCCCCATATAGGCGGCCGAGTGGTGCAGGGTGAGCTCCAGCGGCCAGGCCACGGCCTCCTCGCGGTGCGCCATCGCCGTCACGCCCCACAGCGCACGCCCTGCCATCGCCGCACTGAAGCCCGGGTCCGGCGTGGACCGCCACTTCGACCAGTGGTCGAGGTAGCGCTTTGCGTACGAGGACACGCGGCCCGTGCCGGCAGCTCGGCTTGCAACTCCGGGCGCCGTCAAGGTGTTTCTCCCGCGGCCCTCCCGCAGATATCGCGACTGACAGACCGCCGAAGCGGTGCTTATGATGCTCGCGATGAAGAACTTCTCCTCGTACGGATTGGGGGAATCGTTCGCTCAGGGTGAGTGCTGATGGCATCTCACTTCGCGAACGACCTTCCGCCCCACCTGCTGATGTGGCAGCGCGTGCGCGAGTACGCCGTGCCACCGTCCATGATCGAGACCGCGACCGCACGCCGTGCGGCCGGCGACTGGGCGGGGGCCTGCGCCGCCGCCCGGATCGACCCCGATCTCGATCTGCGCGCCGTGCGCCACCGCCACGGCACCGAACTCACCACCCGCCTGCGCGCGGACCTGCGCCGACTGGCCCCCGAGCTGCTGCGCTGGCACATGCCCCGGATCGCCCCCGACGGACATCTGCGCCCCGGCCTCACCATCACCCTCACCCGGTACGGCGGCGACGGCGACACGCCACCCGCCCAGCTGGTGGTGCGGACGCCACCGGCCCACGCGGACGCCGGACAGCGGATGACCCTGACCCTGTGGGAGGGGCCCGGCGACGGCACCTGCGGACACCACCCCCACCCGCACCCCGACCGGCGCTTCCGCCTCGATCTGCACCGGCACCTCTGGGACTCCGCGCGAAGCGGCGACCTGGCGCGGCGGTGCGGCCCGCCCGACCAGGAATCCCCCTGGGCGAGGGCGAATTGGGCCGCCGAGGCGGAGCTGCTGCTACGGGCCGAGGGCCGTCCGCGCGGCGCCTTCACGGTCCGGCTCGGGGCGCGCACCCGCGCCGTACTCGAACTCGCCGCACCCGACGACAGCCACGCCCCGACGCTCCGGCCGCTGCCCTACGACCTTCCGCCCCAGGAAGCCGCCGCGCTCCCGGTACTCCCGGAGGCATCGGCCCGGCTCCTGCCGGATCTGGAGCTGTTGCGGTCCGGGCTGGTCGGGCCCGAGCGGCTGCATCCGCTCGTCGCCGAGGCGCTGACGTCCGTCGTCCCGCTCCCGTCCGGCCCGCGACCGGCCGGTCCCGCCCCCGGACGCCACGATCCGCACCGGGTGGAATGCCGGGGCGAGATCCACCGGATCGCGCTGCGGGACGGCGTGCTCACGGCGATCGACCACCACCCCGCCGAACTGCGCCGCGAGGAACTGCTCGTGGCGCTCGGCGGCCCCGCGCTGCCGTGCCTGCGGGCGATCGACGCGGTGCACCGCAGCCCGGAGGCGCTGCCCGCCGTACGGGAACGGCTCGGCCACGGCGACGTCGTCGGCGCGCTGGCCGTCGTCGAGGGGCTGCTCGGCCCCGCCGCCGTGCTGCGCGACGGCCCCCTGCGGGAGGAACTGGAGTCGGCGGCGGCCCGCCGCGTCGACCACGGGCTCTTCCGCGCGGGGCTGGTCGCCGTGCACCCCGCGGCGGCGGCCCACCGCCCCCGGCTCGACCGCCGTACGCCCGCCGTACTGCGCCACAAACGAGGCAGCCGACCCCGGCCACGCACCGGCCTGCTCTGACCCGTCCTGCTCCGCCCTGCCTTCCCTTGCCTTGCCTTCCTTCCCTTGCCCCGCGCTGTCCTGCTCTGCCGACTCACGGCCTCGCTGACGGAGCACCGCGCGCACTCCACGCACCGTGCACGCCCCACGCCCCACGGCACCCCACGCCTCTCCGCCATCCGGGGCGGCCACCCCGCCCCCCTTCTTCCCACCCAGGTGATGCCCATGACCTCCACCGTCCTCCTCCCCGCCCCCACCGACCCCCAACTCGCCGTAGCAGAAGACCTCTTGACCCTCCTGCGTACGACCACCACGGAGCCCCGCCCCGACGAGCAGCTCGAAGCGCTCACCCTGGCCGTCGCGGCCGATCTGCCCGTGCTGCTCTGGGGCGAGCCGGGCATCGGCAAGACCGCGGCGCTGACGCGGCTCGCCGCGACCCTCGACCTGCCGCTGACCACGGTGATCGCGAGTGTCCACGAGCCGTCCGACTTCTCCGGGCTGCCCATCGTGGGCGACGACCCGGCGGTGCGGGGCGTACCGATGGCGCCGCCGCAGTGGGCCGTGGAACTGGTACGGGCCGGCCGGGGACTGCTCTTCCTCGACGAACTCTCCACCGCCACCCCGGCGGTCCAGGCCGCGCTGCTCCGGGTCGTCCTGGAGCGGAAGGTCGGCGCGCTCCAACTGCCGCCCGGAGTAAGGATCGTGGCCGCGGCCAATCCGCCTGCGTCGGCGGCGGACGGATGGGAGCTGAGCCCGCCGCTGGCCAACCGGTTCGTGCATCTGTACTGGGTGCACGACCGGGAGGTGGTGGTGCGCGGCCTCGGCGGGGTCTGGCCCCGGGCGGAGCTGCCCCGGCTGCTGCCGGAGCGGCTGGTGGCGGCGGTGGCGTACGCACGGCGCGCGGTGTGCGGGTTCCTGGAGGCCAGGCCGACGCTGATCCACCGGCTGCCGAGCACCGAGACGCGGCGCGGCGGCGCCTGGCCCTCGCCGCGCAGCTGGGAGGCCGCGCTGACCCTGCTGGCCTTCGGCACGGCGGCCGGTGTCTCCAAGGAGGTGCTGGCGCTGCTGGTGCGGGGCGCGGTCGGCGACGGCCCGGGGTTCGAACTCCTCGCCCACCTCGACCGGATGGACCTCCCCGACCCGGAATCGCTGCTCACGGACCCGGCATCCGCCGAACTGCCGGAACGGGGCGACCTTCGGCAGGCGGCGCTGGAGGCGGTGGTGGCCGCCGTCGGCGCCCGGCCGAGGAGGGAGCGGTGGGACGCGGGCTGGGCGGTACTCGTCCGGGCACTGGAGACCGGCGCCCCCGACCTGCTGGTCGCCCCGGCGACGGCGCTGGCCGCGCTGCGGCGGGACGAGTGGGAGGTGCCGGAGGCGGTGGAACGACTGGCCGGAGTGATCGGACTCGCCCAACGAGCAACGCACTCTGTGGACTTGGCCACCAGGTCCCTCAAGTCTGGGGCTCGCAAGGAAACGTTCACGTCCACCGGGTCGGCACCCACCCCTACGGCGCCCAACTCCGCTCGTACGACGACCACATGCCGATGACAACGTCACCTGCCGGCCACCGGACCCCGAACCCCGTACCGCACCCGATGCCCCCACCCCGCCCGGCACGCACCCCCACCCCCGCCGAACCGCACAGCGGCGCCCCCCACCCCGGACTCCCCCTGGACCTCGACAAGTTGCTGGCCGCGCGGCTCCACGCGGTGAAGGTCCGCCCCTACCTCGCCGCCGCCCTCTTCGCCCTGCACGTGGTCGAGGACCGCTCGGTGCCGACGATGGCCGTGGACGCGCACTGGCGCTGCTACGTCTCACCGGGTTTCGTGGCCCGCACCCCGCTGGAGGAACTGGCCGGTGTCTGGGTGCACGAGGTCTCCCACCTGCTGCGGGACCACCACGGACGCGGCGAGCGGTACGCCCGCGAGCACGAGGACCCCGGCCCGGGGGAGCGCGGCGCGACGGCCGAGGGCCGGGCGTGGCTGCGGCTGCGGCAGAACATCGCCGCCGACTTCGAGATCAACGACGACATCTACGGTGACGGCCTGCCCAAGCCGGCCGGTGCGGTCCTGCCGTCGCTGCTGGGACTGCCCGGCGGGCTGCTGATGGAGGAGTACCTGCGGACGGCGTCGATGTCCGGACTCACCGGGGGCCTGGCCTGGCTGGACTGCGGCAGCGGTGCCGACGGGCTGCGGCGGCCGTGGGAGCTGGGGCCCGACGGGGCGCACGGGCTGAGCGGACAGCAGCGGGACGCGGTCCGCTTCCGGGTCGCGGAGGGCATCAAGGGCCGGCCGGGCGAGGCGCCCGAGGGGTTGCGCAGATGGGCGGACGAGGCGTTCCATCCGCCGCAGCCCTGGCGGCAGTTGCTCGGCGCGGCGGTCCGCGCGGCGGCCGGTGCGCCGGGGGCGGGCGCGAACCACAGCTACCGGCGCCCCTCCCGCCGCTCGGCCGGTGTCCCCGGGGTGCTGCTGCCCAGCCTGCGCCGCACACCGCCCCGGGTGTGCGTGGTGATCGACACCTCCGGTTCGGTGAGCGACGCCGAGCTGGGCAGCGCGCTGCTGGAGGTGGCGGCGATCTCCCGGGCGGTGGGCGGGCGGCGGGACCTGGTCTCGGTGATCTCCTGCGACGCGGCGGCCGGTATCGCCGTACCGCTGTGCCGCGCGGAGGACATCCCGCTGGTCGGCGGCGGGGGCACGGACCTGCGCTCCGGCTTCGCCCGGGCCCTGTCCGCCCGCCCCCGCGCCGACGTGATCGTCGCCCTCACCGACGGCCAGACCCCCTGGCCCGCACCCCCACCCTGCCGCACCGTCATCGGCCTCTTCCCGCGCCCACCCCGCCCCACCGCCGAGGAGAACCCGGACTACGTCCCGGACACACCACCGCCGTGGGCGCGGGTCGTCACCATCGGCTGAGGAACGAAGAGTTGACGCGAACTTCCCATGCGGGGACAAAGCCCCTATACACTCCACGAATCTTTGCCCGGCCCTCGCGCGGCAGACATCGGACGTGACGTGGCGGCGGCCGGCCAAGGCGGTTCCACCGGTCGCCGGTTGAGGGGAACAGCGCCACGTCATGACCGACCGCGGTGAAGTCCTGGACATCAAGATCGCCGACATCAAGGCGACAGCACCCCGGTTCCACCATCAGAGCGTCGCCCTCGCGCACGCCTTGACGAAGTTGCAGCAGGGCCTGGAGACGGCAGGCTCGCCGTGGGGCGGCGATGAGCAGGGCGAGGCGTTCCACAAGGCGTACGGCCCGCACGTCCAACGGATCGAGCACGCCGCGCGGATCCTGACCGAAGGTCTGGCGAGCATCCACGAGGCGATGACCGACATGACCGACGGCCACATCGACAACGAGGAACTGATTCGTGGCATGTTCAGCCGCGTCCACGTCGGTCACGGCGAGGGCGGGTGAGTGCCGCGGACACGGCCCGTGAGGTCGTACAGGACCTCACGGGCATGTGGTGGCCCGCCGCCGACGAAGGCGGACTGCGCGACGCCGCGAAGGCGTGGCGGGGCTTCGCCGATGACGTCGACGATGTCACCGCGGCCGCCGACCACGCGGCCCGGTCGCTCATCGAGCACAACAGGGGCGAAGCCGTCTCCGCCTTCGCCGACCCGTTCTGGCGCCGCTACCACCGGGACGGAAGCGGCTGGCTGAAGGACCTCGCCGACGCCGCCCGCGACATGGCCGAGGCACTCGACACCTACGCCGACGCCGTGCACGGCGCGCGGAAGAAGCTGGCACACGAACTGGAGATCGTCGGTGCCACCCTGGTCGCCGGCACCGCCCTGGCCATGTTCACCGCGGGGATCTCCGAGGGCGCGGCGGTCGCCGTCGCGGCCACCGTCGCGGACATGGCCGCCGGCCTCGGTATCGCCGTGACCGAGGAGATCGCCACCATCGCGGGCACCACGCTGGCCACCGCGGCCTTCGCCGGCGTCGAGTCCGTCACCGTGGACCTGGCCGTCACCCAGCCCGTCTCCATCACGCTGGGCGAGAGCCAGGGCCTCAGCCTCGACGAGGCCGGCGACGCCGGTCTCTACGGCATGGCCTTCGGCGGACTGTTCGGCGCCGGGGCAGGCACGATCAGGGCGGCGAGAGACGCCGGTGACCTCGACACCTTCTTCGCCGGCCTGACCGGGTCCGCCCGGGCGGGGGCCACGCTTCCCGGCGAACTCGACTCGCTCGGCCCGGACGAACTGCGTCTGATCCGCCAGGACGACGACTTCGGTGGCGGCCACAACGCCGTGGGGCTGAAGAAGTCCCGCTTCGACCCGGACATCGGGATCGTCCCGGCGGACCCGGACGGCGGGATCACCCCTCTTCAGCATGTGCTCGGCGGCAAGAACAGGGCCGCCAAGGAATCCAGCCAGTACACCTCCTTCGCACCGAAGGACGGCACCGGCAAGGTGTACGGGAGCGAGGAGATCGACCTCGACCACCAGCGGCTTCAGAAGGACATCGACGCGGGACATGTGCGCGGCGTCGAGGTCCTGCCTCCACAACGCGTCCAGCGAGCCATCGGCGACGACATCGACGAGGTCGCGGGACGCCCTGTCGACGTGCCGCCCGGACTCAAGCCGCACGAGGTCCCCGACTTCGTCGACGGTCTCGGTCTGAGCAAGGGCAAGGCACGTAAGGTGACCGACAGGGTGATGGCCCTGCTCAACACCCGTCGGGACGGCGAGTGGCTGATCAGCGGCGTCGTACCGAAGGAGTACGTCACCGGCCCCTACCCCACCTCGCGACCCTGACCCTGGAAGGGAGTGCCCCCGTGCCCGACGACACCCGCTGGGAGCCCGACCCCGTGCTGAGGGGGCTCCTGTTCACGGACTTCGACGGCGAGGCCGCCGACCCGGACGACGTCATCGCGGACGCCCTCGACGGCGGCTACCGGGAGCGCACGGCCGGCCTGGTGGAGATCCTGCGCGACGAGAACGCCGACCCCGCCGCGCGTTTCCTCTCCTGCTGCGCGCTCACCTCGTGGGCCGACCCGATCGGCTACGCGGCGGTCGAGGACGCGGCCCGCGCACCGGACGAACTGGCCTGGCGCGGGCAGTCGTACGACCGTTTCCACGGCCAGGACGACACGTTCGGGCACCTGGCCGAGGCGGTGGGCCGCAGCCGTGACATGGTCGACGAACGGGGCACCGCGGTCGAGCGCATCCAGGCCGCACGGGCACTGATCCGGATCGCGGACCGCGTCCAACTCGACCGCAGGGCCGACGATCTCCTCCACCCGGAGATCGTCTCGGCGTGCGGTGACGACCTCGCCGCCGCCGTCGACCGAGGCATCGACCGCCTCGCGGCAGGAGCCCCCCTCGGCTGGGACCTCGGCCTGCAACTCGCCCTGTTCATCAACGCACTCGCCCGGCCCCGTCCCTCTTGGGCCGCCGACGCCCGCGACCGCCTGTCGGCCACCCACCCCGGCGACCGCGCCCTGCGCGAACTCACCGAGTCGGGCGGCAGCTCGCTCTGGCTGCTGTAGCCGAGCCCAGAGCCTGACCCACGATCCCGCCACCCGCCAGGTGTCCCCACCGCGACCGCCCTGTCCGTCACCACCAAGGCGTCCTCCTACGCATACGGCGCGACCGCCACCGTCACCGCCCACCTCGGCACGACGTACGACGGCCGTACGGTCTCCCTCTACGCCCAGCCCCACGGCGGCGGGAAGACCCTGGTCAGGACCGGCACCGTGGACACGTCCGGCAACCTGTCGGCCACGTACAAGCTCACCCGCGACACGGCCTTCACCGCGTCCTTCGGCGGCGACGACCGCTACGCCCCGGCCACGGCCACGCGCACCGCGTACGGCCAGTGAAGATCGCGGAGTCGCTGAGCGGCTCCTGCGCGAGTACGAAGTACACCAAGCTGCGCGTGACCGCTGCCGTCTCCCCGGACAAGTCCGGCCAGTGCGAGAAGTTCCAGGCCTGGCAGTACCGGAGCGGCGCCTGGCACCCCCTCACCACCTCCGGCTGCTACCCCCTCAACGCGAACGGCACCTCGGCGACCCGACTGACCCTCACCAACGCGGTCGGCCAGAGGTTCCGGGTGTGCCCGGAGTACGTGCAGAGCGCGCAGGACGACACCAACGTGACGACGTGGGGCGGCTGGCTCTGCTTCACGGTCAGGACCTGATCCGGGACCGGCACCTGGTGCCGTCACCACACGGCGCCCCAAACTGGCCCGCATGGACTCGCTGCCACTGCTCTCCACCCTGGCCGGTGCCGCGATCGGCACATTCACCGCCGTCATCGCCGACCGGAACACCGGCCACACGCTCTCGACCCGATCGGGTGCGACCCTCAAGGACACGATGGCCCGTGCCGGCCAGTCCTCCGAGAAAGCTGCGCTGATCTATCAGCACTCCGATGAGGAGCAGCAGCGCGACGTGGCCGCTGGCCTCGACGACATGGTCCGGGCCGAACGTACGAAGCAGAAGCCCGGCCACATGCGGCCCGCCGCCTCGTGACGGCAAGCTCCGCCTCGTCGTGGGGCAACACTCTCCCATGTGTGTCGGTTGGGGAGACATGGGTTGCAGGGAAAACGCACACCAGTGTTTTTGTGCTCAAGTAGCCTTTCCGCCCCTGCGAGATGAGAAGGCACATGAGTGGCGTCACGCCGCAGCAGTACCGTGAGGCCGCCGAGAATCTGATCGCAGACTACCGGGCGGCTGGGCCGGTCGAAACGAAGCGGCACAGGTACCGATCAGTCCTCCTCGCGCACGGTTGGTGCACTGAAGTGCATCGCCTTGCCGAGGCGGTTCTGCATCTCATCGATAGCGGATACCGTCACGAGACGCTCATTCTGCTGCGCACCATGGTTGGAACGACCGTCAGCTTGCAGTGGCCCTCCCAGAAGGGTGACGCCGGTGCGGCTGCCGTGTTCGCTGAGGGAGGCCGGATGCCCCGGGCTGCCGCTGAGAACATGCAAAAGGCGTTCAACGTGCCCCAGGACCTTATCGACGCGATCAAAGGCGCCCCGGTCGAGAAAACGGATGAGAGCGAGATCTTCCGCAGGTTTCAGGCGCAGTGTGACGAGTCGGACCCCAAGCGGGAGCTGTACTCGGTGTACCGCTTCCTTCCAGACAACAAAGAACCCCCAGGTCTTTGACCTGGGGGTTCTTTATAGAGCGGGTGACGAGAATCGAACTCGCGCTCTCAGCTTGGGAAGCGACGGCGCTTGAACGCACTCATGGGCCCTCACCTGCGCGTTCATGCTTAAGTCTCCGTTCGCGAGGGACGCATTCGCACCCCTGTTGACCGTCGTTGTCCGCTCTGAAGGGCACGCTATGGGCACGGCGTCGCGAGGTGGTGGAGCGTCGTGTCTACGGTGCCTTCTCTGGCGTCCGGAGCCGTCGACATGTAGTCCCACTGCCACAAAACGTTGCGACTGCGCACGGATGTCGATCCCCTGCGCCTGATTCGGAAGATCACAAAAAGCCTCTTTTAGGATGCAGCCTTCGATCTCCACGACGGGCAGCCTGGTAATGGCGCCGGTGAACGCGACACGAATCCGTGCCTCAGGATCTGAAGGTTTACCCGCCCCTGGTAAAGACCTGATCCCCGATGGCGAGAAGCCTGGTGCCTGAGCAGGGAGGCAATCCGATGGGGTGGACCGTCACGGTGTGGGGCACTGTCATAGGGCTGTTGGTGATACGCCTGATGCTGCGCCAGCTGCGGGAACTCCTGCTGGACCTAGGCGCCGTTGTCCGCGCGTGGCGCGATCTTCTCCGAGTGATGAGAGGCCCGGGACCTCCCACCGAGGGTAGTGGCGGATGAGGGTTCGTGTTGGGGTGGAGAAGCTGACTGACCGCGTCAGCACTCGAACCGGAAACAACGCCGCAGCGATTCGGTAGGGGATCCCAATCGGCGTCATCGCGCAGTTCGGCGGTGACCGTGTGTGACTCTGGTTGCTGTAGTGGTGATCACTCAGTCAGCCATAGTGCTGACAACGTCCCGCCCACGGCCGAGCTTGGTGCTCAGGTCTTGGCACTCGATCTCCAGGCCCGTGGTCGTACCGCTGTCGTCCGTCACCGACCGGAACCATCTGAGCCTGGACCGCGACCGCCAAGTGCAGGCTGAGTGGGCCGCAGGAGTCGGCTGTATGACGGGTCGCGTGTGCGCTCAGTCGCTAGGGATCAGCTCGGTGTCCTCGGCTACGTGCCGCTGGTTGCGGCTGCGTCGTGCCCCGACGCCACAGGGGAAGACGGCTTTCGCATCAGGCGGTGCGTGGCTCCGAGCGTAAGACGTCTGGCAGGGACGCGCTGTCCGCTATGCGGATCTGATCGCGCTGTCTTAAAACGACAGATCACCTGCCACGGGTGCTGCTAGCGTCACGTTCGTCACATGGGCATTTAAAAGCCCCACCAGTAACGGACACCCAGGACGACCGTGAAAATTAAGCGCGTTCGCATCGAGAACTTCTGTTGTCTGCACAAGGTGGACGTGTCCTTCGAAGACATCACCTCCTTCATCGGGCCGACCGGCGTCGGCAAGTCCACCGTGCTGCGCGCGCTCGACTGGTTCTTCAACGGCGAACGGGGTGTCTCGCTCAGCGATGACGACGTCCACTCCGGATCCGCCGACGGCCGTATCACCGTGGAGGTGGAGTTTGACGGCCTCACCGACCATGACCGGCAGACCCTCGGCCGGTACGCGCCCGAGGGTGCGCGGAGCGTGAGCATCTGGCGGACGTGGCAGAACGGCGAGGACAAGATCACCGGCAAGGCGCTGGCGTACGGGCCGTTCGAGGACGTACGCCGGAACGAGAAGGCGATGGATCTGCGCCGCGCCTACGATCGGCTGCGGGCGAGCGACCCGGGCCTCGGGCTGCCGGCCGCCGGAAGCAAGGACAAGGCCCTGGAGGCGATGCAGACCTGGGAGTTGGCCCACCGCGACAGCCTCACCGAGGCCGAGGTCGAGGACACCCACTTCTTCGGCTTTGCCGGGCAGAGCAGACTCGCCCAGCTGATCGACTTCGTGTTCGTCTCCGCCGACCTGCGGGCGTATGAGGAGGCGGACGACCAGAAGACGACCGCGGTTGGCCGCATCCTCGACCACGCCGTGGACCGCTCGCAGGCGAACGAGCAGCTCGGCGAGATCGAGGAGAACGCCCATCTGGCACGCAAGGAGCTGCATGCCAAGGTCTACGGGCCGGTGCTCGGCGAGGTGTCGGACGCGCTGTCCGCCGAGGTCGCCAAGTTCACCACCGGGCGCAAGGTGGTCGTGACGCCGACGGTGCATGTGCCGAGGCCGGCCCGGACCTCGTTCCAGGTGAGCATCCAGGACGGCGCCGCCCAGACCTCGGTCTACCGACAGGGCCACGGCTTCCAGCGGGCATTGATCATCGCGGCGCTGAAGTACCTGGCCGACCGAAGGAGCTCGGCCGGTGGTGGTATACGGACGCTGTGCCTGGCCGTCGAGGAGCCGGAGCTGTTTCAGCACCCGCCGCAGGCACGGACGTTCGCGAAGGTACTGCGCGAGCTCGTCGCGTCCTCGCCGCAGGGGCGTACCCAGATCATGTACGCCACCCACAACCCCGTTTTCATCGACCCGAAGGGCTATCACCAGATCCGCCGGCTCAGCCGCGACGCCGGCGCCGAGCACCCGGTCACCGAGGTGTGGCAGGCCACGGAGGAGGACCTGTGCCGGGTCTTGGACGGGCTGGTCGACAAGCAGGTGATCCGCAGCCGGACCGAGGGTACGCTCGGCGGCGCCCTGGCCGAGGGCTTCTTCGCCCACGCCGTGGTGCTGGTCGAGGGCGGTGGGGACGAGGGCGTGATCACCGGTTGTGCGGAGCGGTCGGGGATCAACCTGGGCGCGGAGGGCGTGAGCGTCATCCAGGTCAACGGCAAGGACAACCTCATGCTCTCCGACGCGCTGTTCAGCGCGCTGGGAGTGCCCTGCCACGTGTTGTTCGACGGTGACGCGGGCATGGAGGAGCGCAAGCGGGAGGCGGTGAGCAACCGCGACCCGTACGAGCGGGAGAAGGCGGAGCGGCAGGCCGAGAACCAGGCCCGGCACAACCGGACCAAGAACGCCAACCTCCTCCGGTACCTGGGCGCAACGCCCACTCCCCAGCCCGCCGATGAGTCGACCCGCCGCTACACCGTCTTCGAGGACACCCTGGAGACCTACCTCGACGAGCACTGGCCGTCCTGGCAGGAGCGCAGGAGGGAACTGGTCCGTACCGGCCAGGGCGTGGACGGCAAGAACTCGGCGACGTACCTGGAGACCACCCGGACCGTCGCGACGGAGCCCCCGTTCCTGCTGTACGCGTTGCTGGAGAACGTCCGCTCTCTGGCCGCCCGCCAGTAGTCGACGCGGTACCCATTCGGAATGCTCTTCGCGCCCTTTCTACTGTCTATCTGATGGTGCCTCCTCTGCTTTCCGCACTGGGCCGTCGCCATGACTCCAGTCCGTGATCGACAGCGACGATTCAGCCGCTCAAGGCCAGCTGCCGGTTGTGCCCCCACCCCGCTGGGTGAGGGCAAGCCGAAGAAGCACCTGAGCGTACTGGCGGGGCGGCCATGTTGGCGACGGCCGCGTTCCTGGCCAAGGCGCGGTGTTCGGTCGGGTCCAAGTGGATCAACACGCTGTGGGACGGTCCGATCCCGAGGAGTCCGGGCGTATCGGGCCGGTGCAGGTGCCCAGTGAGCAGGTCGGCGAGGAGTTCCGGGATGGGTGGGCGTGCCTTCTCGCCTCTGCGTATCCATCGGCTGACCCGTGGCCGATCGACAGTGACGCCGTGGTGGCCCCGTTCCTGGGCCAAGGCGTTGGTCCGTCGGGCAGTCTTGCTGTTGTTCCAGCCTGCCTCGGCGAGGGCCAGCGCGAGCGTTGGCGCGCTGGAGGTGCCGACCGCGCCTGATGTACCTTCTGCGCTGCGTTCACCGGACCTGATCAGCGGCTGGACGACTGGGCGTACCAGAGGGCCAGACGTTCCTGAACAGCGCGGACGGCAAGTACGACGTCCTGGTGAGACCGAACTGCAAGCCCCCGCGCCCTCGTCTCAGGGCACGGAGGGGAATCAGCCCGACTCGGCTACCGCGTAGGCCGCGGCGTCGGCAGGAGTGAGTATCATCCTGGCTCCCAGTTCCGCCAAGCGTTGCCGCTTACTCTGCTTCAGGAAGTTCCGGTCGCTTGTTACGAAGACGTCCGCCTTCGCCATGATGTGGGTGTGCAGGACCAGCACGTCGAGTTGCTGATTGCGCCACTTGCGTTCGGCGAGTTGTCGCGTCTCCTCGCCCAGGTTCCCGGGGACCGCGTCTAGGTAGCCGAAGGGTGAGGTAGGGAACAGCACCTTATGCAGCCTGATCGCCTCCGCTTCGGCTTCGTCATGCGCGAGCACGCACCAATCGAAGTAGGTGAGGTCACACACCGCCACGGGCGCGAGGATCTCCAACCCTCCAAGACCGAGTTTGCTGATACGCCGCTGGAAGTGGGAAAAATTATCCAGAACGGTGCCGTCTCGCTGATTCTCAGCGGCCATGGTGGCGACCAGCCGCACCGCTGCCCGGCTGGCGCGCTGCTGTGCCACAAGTTCACGAACAGCTGCAGCCTCGGGGCGCTTTTCCTCGACTGCGATGAGGCAGTTGGTGTCGAGCGTGAATGAAAGCACGGTGCCTCCTGGGATTCGCTGACACACTAGTCGGTCGGAAGGGAGAGCCACATGCGGCTGTACCGACCGATCGCTCACCGGCTGGCGTCGATGGCCGCTGCCTCCTTCCTCCATCTCAACCGTCGGGCGGGCGGATCGTTCAGGTAGCCGTTCAGCAGATCGAAGGTCTGGAGCTGCACCGGCAGCGACTCGTACCAGGTGACTCCCCGGATGTTGCACTCGCTGCAGAGAATCCCACGAACACACTCGCCGCAGGTTATGCCGCCGGGACAACAAGCGTGGTCGTGGTCGATGTGCCACTCGTCGTACTTTCCGAGAGGCTCACCGGAGGTGCAGACTGCACACTTTCCACCTTGGAATGCGAGTAGTTCGTCGTAGTCGTGCTTGGTCATCTTGAACCGGGCAAGCCGGGTCCGGATGTTCTGGCAGTCATTGCACACACCGCTGAGCCCGGTTCCGCCAGACGTACGGAACCTCTCGACGGCGACGATCTCCTCACACTCGTAGCACTGCCCGTATCCGGTCGCGCGGATTTGCGCTACCTCCTGGGCAGTCCGCCGGGCCCGGATGCGCGTCGGTTCGTTTCCCTTCGCCACCTGCTTGTAGTGCGCGGCGCAGTAACCCTTTGCGGACTCGGTCCGTATGCAGAAGTCGGCTCGGCACGACTTCCGCTCAACCACCCGTAGCGGGGTGAGTGCCTTGCCGAGCTGCTGCTGGCGGTAGTGCCCCGGGCAGAGCCCCAGGGCTTTCGTCTCCTTGCCGCACCCCTCGAACTCACAGATCTTTCGCTGGTATGAGTTCGCTCTTTCTCGTACCGGACGCAACACGTTCCCGCGCTCCCTCTGCTGGTAGTGAGCCGCACAGAATCCTTTACAGAAGGCGGTACGCGAACAACTCCAGCCATGCCCTGCGGCCTTGCAGTGGTCCATCCTTGTATTAGACACCGGTCCAGAGGGGCCGAATGAGCCAAGGCTGCCATAATCTCGACCACTTACAGCAACGGCCGGCCTCACCTACCCTGGGGTCGGCCGCTGCCTGTGTCTCCTGGCAACCCGTACAGTCGTCCTGTACTCACGTCAGGTGGTCGGAGCTCCCATTCCTCGTGCTGAGCATGACTGCGATCTCGTCGCGGGTATACATCAGCGGGGCGTGCTGAGGCCGTTGGAGTCGCGCGCTGCCATGAACTCGTCGGCATCGCCACTCGTGGTCTCGGAGATCCCAGGGGTATTCGCCGAGTGGTAAGTGGCGGCCGTATTGCGCCCGGCCGTTCTCGCTTGCCTGATCAGTTCGGTCCTCACCACGCCATTGCAGTCGACGGTTCGCGCTGTCACGCGCCTCAGCTTTCCTTGTGCTCGTCACCATGAAGAATCGCTGCCCTGGCCGCCCAAGCCAGCATGCTCTGCCCGCGCATGGACAGTCCGAGCCGGTTCCAGTGGAAGATCACGTGGTAGCTGAGCACCTGCCGCAGTCCGCGATCCAGCGACCCGTCCTGGACGCCGTGGGCGAGTGCTTGGCCGGCGCTGTGGAATGCGGCGGCCCATTCGGCGACGGGTTCCAGCGGGCCTCCGGAGCGCAGTAAGGCGTCACCGCCGGCGAGAAGGAGAGGGCGGATCTCGCGGGCGCGGGCGTTGAGCCGTTCCGGCGGAACGTCGCTGATGGCCGAGCGATGTTCTGTTGTGATGACGCGGTCCCAGACATCGCCCTGCTCGTACCACTCCAACCGGGCGGCGCGCATCATGATCGTGCACAGCAGGACGGAGAGCTCCCTGGGCCCGACGATGAGATCGCCGCGTTGGCGCAACTGCTGGATCTGTCGGCTGTCGGTGATGAACAGGGCGTGCGCGGCCGTCATGCTCGTCTTCCCACCGAACGCTGGCGTCTCCGGTTCGTAGATGCCGGGCCACCAGCGCTGAAGGTGTCCGTCGGTGACGAGGCGGTCGAAGCCGTCCCCGACGGTCAGCTTGGCGCCTCCCACGGGCTGGACCCGGAGGCGCAGCCGCCAGCAGGGGTGCTTTCTAGTGCACCACCAGCCATCGATCGCGCCGGTGGTCTCCGCTTCGCGCAGGATGGGCAGGACGTGCGTGGTGAAGGTGGTGTCGGCGTTCGGCCAGTCGGTGAAGTGGAGGTACGTCTGCCACCAGTCGGTAGTGGCCTCGTGGCGGGCCAGCGCTTCCCGGCCAGCCTGGTCGTAGACCGCGACCGCGTCGGAGAGGATCACGGGGTCCAACCGGTACTGGTGCGCCGCGTCGGCGAGTGACCGGCCGGCGAGGACGGCCGAGACGGCGTTCTGCATCGGGACCGGCTCGGTTGCCTGAGTCAGTTGATCAAGAGACATGCGTCCCATCCAGTGCTCGGCGCCTGGTGCGAGGCGAAGGTGGTGAAGGCGAGCGCGGTGCCAGCAGTGCCGTTGATCAGGCCGGGAGTTGATGAGGAGCCGGGCTGACCGGATGCGGCGAGGGCGCTACCAAGGCGTTCCGGGAGGGTGCGCAGTCGGGGGTCGAGCGCGTCTGCGGCTGCGCGGTGAGCGGTCTGATAGACGCCCGCCCATCCGTGACAGAGGCCGCTGTCGGTCACCAAGGCGAGTTGCGCGGGATCGGTCAAGGCCCGGTACAAGGCGTCCTCGTAGAACTTCTGGAGTGTGGGCGAGCGCAGGGCGAGCCCGGCGAGTTGGCCGGCTCGTGCGATGCCTGTCGTGCCGTAACACCAACTCGGCCGAGCTGGTGCGTCGTGGTGGGGTCGCCTGCGGTCAAGGTCGCGACGTGAGATGTGCTCCGGCCACCACGGGCCGGAATCACCGTGCTGGCACCAGGCGTCGAGGTGGGCGCAGATGGTGAACATAGCGTCGTGGTGGCCATGGACGGTGACGCCGCGGCGCAGGGCCTGGGCCAGGAGGAGAAGCGGGCCAGTGATGCCGTGCGCGGCGCCGAAGTTGCCGTGCCCGCCAGGGAAGTGGGGGGACTCGCCGCGCGCCGGATCGTGGCGGACCCACCAGCCGGGGAGCCCTCGTCCGGCGGTGGGGGCGAGCGGCCGGGTCAGGGCGACGAGGTACTGCAAGATCCTCGCCAGGGCTGGGCCCTCGGGCTCGGTGCGCAGGAGGTAGGCGCCGATGCCCGCGAGGCCGTAGAAGATGTCGTACTCCGCGAAGGTCGGCAGGTCTCCCCTGTCGATGCGGGCGAGCGCAGCGTCCACGCGACGGTCGGCGAGGTCGGTGATGTGCTGGTGCAGGATCGTGCGCGCCGAGGCGTACAGATGCTGGTAGGCCGGAGGGACGGCGCTGAGGAGGAAGCCGACGGCCGGGGCGCCGAGGAACAGTCCCGTCTGGTCGGCCGCGCTGATGGGGCCGGAGGCCGCGCTCGTGATCCACCGGTGGGCGGAGCGCCAGGAGCCGCCGTATCGGCTGGCTGTTTCGATGTGCAGCAAACTGATTCCGGCTGCGCCGTCGGCGAGCGACTGTACTGCCCAGGGCTCCTCTGGGGGCGGGGGAGGCGGTTCCGCCAGATGGGCGGTGTACTGCTCCAGGATCGCCACGGCGGTGGCGGCCAGCGTGGTCATCGGGCGGCCATCCGGTGTTGAAGGGCCGCCGTTCGCACGAGCCGGATCGTGGTCTCCTCAGCGCGCGGATCGACGCCCAGCGCCCGGACGTGGTGCTGGTGCAACAGCGACCGGGCGACGTCGAGCGGATCGCGCTCACCAGCCAGGGCGTCCCGGTAGGTGTCCACGGTGGCGGCGCGGGCTCGCCATGCTTCGGTGACCTGTGGACCGCCGGGGAGTGCCGCGAGCGCGGAGGCGCTGTTCGGCGAGGCAAGTTCGAGCACCTCGCTGCGCAGGGCCCGGTTCAACCGGCCGGTGCCCTGGGGGAGGTTGTGCACCAGCCACTCCTCGGCCGTCGCGGTGTCCGGCGCCAGGCGGGTGACAAGGTGCAGGGCGCTGGCGGCGGCGAGGGCCTGTGCGGCGAAGGCATCGTTGCGCTCGGTGAGCTGGATCTGCGCGAGGGCGGCGGCGGAGTCGGCGGCGAACACTTGGTGCGCGGCGTCCATGGCCGACTCGCTGCCGAAGCGTCCGGTCTGCGGCTGGTACGGAGCCAGGACGAGCCCGGACGCCAGACCCAGCCTGTGCAGGCTGTCCGCCCAGGCACGGACGTGCTGTGCGCCGGCCGCGTGCGCCTCTGGTGGCAGGTGCAGTGTGAGGTCGAGGTGCTGGTCGGCGTCCGGCCGTGCCATCTCCCTGTGCCGGGTGAACCACCAGGTGGGCGGCTCATTGTCGAACGCGGCGATCAGGTGGGGGAGGTGGTGACTCAGGATCTCGTCGTAGCGGCGTGGATGGGCGTGGAGTTGCGCATGGAGGACACCGTCGGCGCCCGGGAGGTGCCGCACGGAACCGAGCGACCCGGCGTGGCGCGGCCGGGGCACATGGGTGGTGTCCGGCTCGGACCGGCCCAGGGAGAGCCAGATCTCGTGTGCTCGCCCGATCCAGCCGTGTGCGTCTGCGTCCGGGACCTCGCGCAGCTCCACGCGCCGGATGTTGTCGAGGTGTGCGCGCAGGATCCGGAGGTGGGCCGGGTGGGACAGGTCGAGGGGGAGGCGCTGGTCGTACTCGATGACGGCGACCCGCATCGGGAGCCGCAGCCGGTCCCGCCAGACGGTGAAGGCGTCCTCCCATTCATGCCTCGGGGCTTTCCGGCCAGGCAGGTCTTCGGCCGTCAGCAGCCATCGGGCCGACGTGAGGATGGTGCGGCGGTAGCGCACCCGGGGGAGAAACGGAAGTCGGGAGGCGACGCCGAAGTCGAACGGCTTGTAGGCGGCGTACCGCCCGTTGGCCACCTCGGCGAGGAACCGGGCCAGTGGCGGGGTCTGTGTCCCGCCTTCCAGGGCGTGCAGGACTCGCACGTCGATGCGCAGGCCGGTGGAGAGCTGCACGAGGTGGAAGCTGCGTGGGTCGGCGGTGACGGCGATGTCGGTGAGCCGGATGGCCGTCTTGTCGTTCTCCTGGTGGCCGGACAGCTCGATGATGTGCGGCAGCAGTCGCGGTGTGCGGGTGACGTTCTCGTTGCGGTGCCGGCGCGGTGGGAACACGAGCTGCGCCGTGAGGCGGTCCGGTGCACCGCGGTAGGTGGCGGCGAGGGCGTCTTGGTGCTCGGGCGGCAAGACGTGGGCGAACCGGCCCGCCATGCTGCTGCCGGGGCGGGGTGCCGCGGTGAGCAGGAGGTCGAAGGTGCCCTTGGACAGCGCTCGGGTGCTGGGTGAGTGGACTTCGAAGGCGGCCTCCACGCGGGGCACGAACAGCCGCTCGTCCGTTCCGGCGGCCTTCTCCAAGGCGCTGACCATGTCGTCCGTCAGCCGCAGTTCGTCACGGCCGTCGAGGAGGACTTGCTGCATCAGCGCGAGCAGCAGTTCGTCGCGGTCGGTGCGTACCTTCAAGGCGGCGCCGCGTTCGGAGCCGATGTAGCCGGCGGGCAGCCCGAGGCCGCTGTCGGAGACCAGGTCCATCACCGGTACCAGGGCACCGACGCCGTAGCGGGCCCTGAACCGGCGATGGTAGTCGCGCCAGTGCTGGTAGCCGTAGGGCTGCGGGGTGGTCCGGTACAGCGCCGACACGGCTGCCTGCGCTTCCACGATCACGGCTTGCGGGAGCTGGGTCTCGCAGTCGAGGGCGGTGTCAATGAGCAGCGGTGTCGGGGTGACGGGGGTGAGGGCGTGCATTCGCGCGGCGATGGCGCCCACGCTGGTGTCGGAGAGCGTTGGCTGGTGGGCGGACACGTCGTCGCGCAGCGCGTACAGCTCGTGGACCAGGTCCCGCACCTCGGGGACGCTCTCCGCGCTGTGCCGTTCCAGCTCGTGGCACAGGTGCTGGAAGGCGTCCACCGTGGTCATGGGCGCCCACAGGCTGGTGATGAGGAACTGCTGCTCGACCAGGCTGGTGAGAAGCGTGTCGATCTGCTCCGGTGTGGCCTGCGGGAAGCTGTCGCGCAGGTGGTCGTGCAGGTCGCCGTAGGGGATGGGGGAACGGGCGGCGTCCATGGCTGCGGCTACCGGCCGGGTGTTGCGGACGGATATCTCGACCGGGGCCAGGAGGACGGCGTGGCCGTCGGAGGGTGGGCCCGGCGCCACGAGCCGATCGCCCCGCGTGTGGGCGGCGTTGGTGGCGACGAGCGGCAGCCGCTTCAGTAAGGCGTGTGCGCGCTGGAGCCGGAGGACCATGTCGGTGACCCACTCGGCGTCCGGCCGGATCAACACGCGGTGCTTGTCGCGCCATCGCGCGGTCGCCCGGGGCCCGACCGTCACAGGGGCGGTGCCGGCGAACAGGCCCAGCGGGGTCGGCCGGTGCTGCCACCGCAGGAGGTAGGAGACCGTCGATACGGCGGTGCGGCGGACGTGACGGGGCTCGGTCTGCCGGCTCTGGACGACTGCCTCGATGGCGTCGGACAGGACAGGGGCGGCGAGCTCCAGCGCGCTGCGGAAGTCCTTGCGCTGCCAGATGCGGTTCAGCCATGCGCGGGTGACGGCCACGTTGTCCAGGTCGAGGGTGCGGGGGATGTCTGCCGGCCCGGGGCTGGTGGTGGCGCGCAGCATGGCAGTGCCCTGCCACTGGTAGTCGGCGACTGCTCGGGAAGCCATGGTGCCCTCCGTCTGGCGGGGCGGGAGAGGGGCCGGTTGGCCGGGCGGAGCACTTCGCCCGGCCAACCAGCAGGGAACGGCCTGGATCAGGCCGGGTTTTTCGGGAAGGAACCGCGGATCAGGCAGGATCCTCCGTGAAGGAGCCGCAGGCGGAGGCGCCGGTCGCGCAGGTGCTGCCGCAGCCGTCGCCCGTGGAACACATGAGATGGCCGTACGCGTGCTCGGCGACGACGACCTTCACGTCCAGCGGCGCGAAGTCGTCGTCCAGGCCCGCCAGCGGGGCGGGCGGGGCCAGGGTGGCGCTCGTCATGGTGATGCCCTTCCTCTTGTTCGGATGGTGCGGGACTACCTGGCTCGCGGCGCTACGCCGGGGGCCAGGAGAGCGAGATCCGGCTGTGGACCTTGTCGATGACCTGGTCGGCCTGGATCTGGTCATCGGGGGTGCCGGCCGGATAGACCCGGATGGTCGGGCTGGGGCCGCCGCGCCGGTTTGCCTCCCAGTCGCGCAGGACGTCGGCGACCTTGTCGGCGAACTGCTTCGCGTTCGGGCCGAGGGCGTGTACGCCGTACTCGATGTGCTTGTTGTCTTCGGTGCGGCGGGTGACGAGATAGGCGAAGGTGTCGTCCTCGACGGCGGCGAGGGAGAACCGCTTGTTCACGGGGGTGACCAGACCCGTGTCCAGGTCCTCATCGACCGCCATCGTGCAGAAGCCGGGCAGGCTGATCGCCATCGCCATCTGGAGGGTGTCGATGAGTTCCTGGAGGCCGATGACGACGCCGGTCCACAGCTCGTGGCGCGGGAACGTGACCGCGTTGTCCAGCCGGTGCGGGTCGGCCGGCAGCCCGTCATCGAACTTCAGCCCGATCTCTGGAGTGCCGTTGACGAGGAGAAGTTCTTCGCGGTGGGCGGTGGAGCCCTGCATCGGGACGAAGCCGCAGATCCTCGTCGACTCGCTCTCCAGGTAGGGGCCGTGCTCGCCCACGACCTGGGTGAAGGCGACCGATCGGGTCAGCCCGCGCATCCGCAGCGGCACCACGAGCCGGCCACCCTGCTTGAGCTGCGAGATCCACGCCGGGGAAATGTCCCAGGCCCCGGCGGTCACCATGACGACGTCGACTTCGCCGATGGGGAGGGGTTCGGCGGCGTCGGCGGTGACGACGAGGACCTTGTCGTAGCCGTGCTCCTCCAGGAGCCGGGACGCGCGGTCCGTGACGCCGGGGTCGATGTCCACGGTGACGACTTCGCCCTTGGGTCCGACGAGCTCGGCGAGATAGGCCGCGTTCAGGCCGCCCGAGCCGATCTCCAGCACTCGCATCCCAGGCTTCACCTGCGCCTGCTCCAGCATCATGGCCTGGATCTGCGGGGCAGAGACGGAGCTGAGCTGCACACCGTGCTCGTCGGTCTTGGTGATCACAGCGGCGTACGTGTCGTATGCCTTGTCGAGCGGGGTGTCGGGGATGAACTCGTGGCGGGGCACCTTGCGCATCACGGCTTCGATCTCCGGGGAGGAGATGTTGCCGTCCGCGCGAAGCTCGTCCACCACCTTGTTCCGCAGGCGGGTCGCCTCGGCGGGCTCGACGGTCGTGTTCGGCATGAAGTTCCTTCGGTCGTGCGTGTTCAGGGAGAGGTCGACATCGTGTGCTGGTTGGGCCGGGAGGCTATGGGCGAACGTTCTCCGTTCTCGTCGGCTGACCAACGGGGTGGTGTGATGGACGGCAAGTGGGGAGGCGCACGCCTGTGGAGGATCGCTCGGCAGGCCGGTGCGTACTGCTCAGCCCGCTGAGCGGCACGCAAGTGGGTGGGGGCGCACGTCACTCGGTCCCCTTGATGTAGCGGGCCTTGATCAATTCTTCGACCAGGTCGGCGGTCACGAAAGCGAGACGCCGGGCGAGTCCGACAGCCTGCTGATGGGCGGTCGGCGTGCACTCATTCCGTAGAGCGCGCGCTCGCGCGACGAGTCGGGCCATCTCAGCGGTGGGTGGAAAACTGTCGTCAGCCACTGTGATGTCGCTGAGCTGCTTCAGGTGACTGCGGAGGCGGTCGACCAGGGCGGCGGTCGTTGCAACAGACGGCGACTGACTGCCGATTGCCGCATCGAGATCATCAAAGATGTCCCCGACATCGAGCGGCTTCCAGGCCCGAAATCGCTCCAACACGAGCCGTAAGCCGTCTGCGTCGAGCGGAGGAGCCCACTCCGCGGTAGGGCGTTTGGGAGCCACTGCGGTGCTCACTGCTCTCGCCCTGCCGAAGCCTCGATCACAGCCCAGGTGACCTTGCCCCATGGGTGCGTGTCGTAGCCCCACCGCGAACTCATCCCGGCGACCAATCTCAGACCCCGGCCGCTCTCGGCGTTCAGGGCCGCCGCCTTCAGGTGGGGCACGCCGTGCGAACGGTCGGAAACTCCGATGCGAACGGCACCGTTGCTCGGACGCTCGATGATGACCTTCGACACGGGGGTCTGGGTGTGCTCGACGGCGTTGGCCAGCAATTCGGTGACGATGATTCTTCCGCAGTCGGCCGCGTCGTCGTCCATGCCCCAGGTCGCCAGCACGTTGGAGACGAGAGCGCGGGCACGGCTCATGGACTCGCGGACGCAGGGCAGCTCCACGGTGTAACCCGGGGCGCCGATCGCATTCGGTTTAGCGACGGTCATGGTCACGAGGTCTTCCCTCCGGCGTGGGATACCCGGTCCTGACGGGGGGGGGGGCAGGGCCGGGCTTTCCTCCGTGCCACCGTGCCGAACCCGACTCGGTGGCCAATGACCAGTCAACGAGTGACAAGCGGAGCGCAACAGGAAAAGACCCGATTCTGTGCATACCCACCAACCGGAAGACTTTGCGTTCCAATTACCTGAGGTCTGGGCATCAGAGTGACCGCGGTACTACGTTCGGTACATGGCAGCCAACCTCGCCCTTCGGCGCCGATTGGACCAACTCGGCCTCACCCAAGATGAGTTGGCGGCCCGGTTGAACGCTGCGCTACAGGAGATCACCGGCCGACCCGGCGAGATCTCCTCCCGAACGGTCCGCAACCTGCTCAACGGATCAAGCAGACGCCCAATCGGCCGCACTTGCGCAGCACTTGAGCGTGTGTTCGGCTGCCCCGTGGCGGACTTAGGGTTCCGCGCCCCAAGTTCCATGCAACATCCTCCGGAGGGCCCCGTGCGGCGACGCGACTTCATCGTTTCCGCCACCGGAACGGCAGCCGCAGCCGTTCCGGTCGTCACGCAGCGCCGGGCAGTAGGCATGGCGGACGTAGCCCGCGCCGCGGCCAGAATGAACCGGCTTGTGGAGGCGGACGACCGCCAGGGCGGGCACACCTCCCTGGCGAGCGCAGCTCTCGAAGCTCGCGCCAAGGTGCTGGAGCTTCAGCAGCGCAACGCCAGCGAACGTGTGCGCCGGGCCCTGTACGCACTCGCGGCCGAGTTCACCACCATCGCTGCCTGGTCGTGTATTGACGTCCGCGACCTGGATACGGCCCAGACGTACCTGCACGAGTCGTCCACGTTCGCCGGCCTCGCCCAGGACCCGGTCACGGGCATGCGCGTGTGGGTCAACATGGCCATTCTCGCCTACCAGCGGAAGAACTGGCCGGAACAGCTCGCGGCAGCACAGGCTGCCAACGCCTCTCCGGCCGCCCGTAGGGACCCGTTCTTCGGCTCCATGGGCCGCGTCCGCCTCGCGCTTGCCCATTCGTCGCTCGGGGACCTGCGAGCCGCTCGGCGGGCACTGGGCACAGCGCAGGAGACCTTCCAGAAGGCGGCTGAGGACGAGCGTCCCCGATGGACCGCGTTCTACGGGCCGGCCGAACTCAACCACCTCGCGGCGATCATCCTCAACCGCAACGGGGAGCCCGCCGAAGCCGAGGCGATGGCGCACCGAGCCCTGGCCAAGATCCCGGCGGAGTTCCAGCGCAACCGCGCGCTGGCCACCTGCCAGCTCGCGCTGGCACAACTCCGCCAGGGAGAGCCCGAGCAGGCCACCGCGACCGCGGCCACCGTCTTCACGATCATGGATGGCGCACCACTGCCTGGGCGTATGCGCACCCTGATCGGAGACTTCCACCGAGACCTGTTCCGGCTGGCGCCGTCAACGACGTACGCCCGCGACTGGGCAGACCGAATGCGAGATGAATGGAGTCGAGCGTGACCAGGGTGATCGACCTGCGGCATTACGGACAGGGAAGCCTCCCCGAAGGCTTCAAGCAGATGCTGATTGAGGTGCACGCCGACGCCTACGCCGACGCGATGGACGACGAGTTCAACCAGCGGTTCCCGTGGTTCGTCGATCACTGGTCAGAGATGGATGGCTTCACCTGCGTCGTCGCCTTCGACGGCGACGAGCCGACCGGCTTCGCGTACGGTGCCCCGCTCCAGCCCGGCCGGGAGTGGTGGCGTTCCACCGCGTTCGAGCCGAACAACGGGTACACCGCGACCTACGCCGTCTCCGAGGTCATGGTGCGCCCGCGATGGCGGAAGCAGGGGATCTCGGAGCGGCTCCACGAAGCCCTGTTGAAGGAACGCAGCGAAAATCTCGCGGTGCTTCTGGTCGACGTGACGCACCCCAAAGTGCAGGCCCTGTACGAGACGTGGGGCTACGAGAAGGCAGGCGAGCAGCAGCCCTTCGCCGACTCACCGGTGTACGCGGTCATGGTGAAGAGGTTGCGTCCCTGAGCGGCTCCGCTCTCGAGTCAGTTGCGCGCGACGCCATATACCGGCTCAACTCGTGATCGCTGACGGTCGGGCCATCGGCAGCCCGCGTCCTGGTCGGGGTCGTCGATGCCGGCGGCGACCATCCGGCGGGCCATCTCGCCCCACTCCTCGTCGGTCAGGAGCCGGTCTTCGGCGGCGTTGCGGATGGACAGGTGCCACACGTGCTTTTTCGGCCGCTCGGCATGGTCGAGGTTGTTGACGGGCTGGTCCAGGAGCTGCTGGATCTGTTTGAGGGTGGCGGAGGGGTCGCGGCCGGGGTCGGGTGCGTTGTGGTCCCAGGAGGCGACCAGGTGCGGGTCGTCGTGTTCTTCGTGTTTGCCGGGCCGTGCAGGTAGGACAGGAGGCCGATGGTGCGCTGCCCGCGCTTTCTGTATCCGGGGGATCATCTGGTGTCCGAGATGGGTGCTGGGGCTGGTGGGGACGGGGCGTCGTCCGGGTGCCGGGTCAGTGCTGTTCCAGCAGTCGGTCTGTGACTGCCTGTACGCGGCTCACGGCGCGCTGGACCGCCGTGACGACCGCGTCGAGTTCGGCAGGGTGAGCACCGGTGTTGAGGGCGCGGGCGATCTGGTTGAGGTTGTTGCCGACCTGCCCGAGGTGCCGGCGCGCGGCGAACAGTTCGGTGACCAGCTCACGGTGGCCGGCGATGGCGGCGGCGGTGTTGTCGAGGTCCTGGGCGGCGGCGAGGCCGCTGCGGGCGAGGAAGGCGGGCAGGCTCGTACGGGTCGCGCGAGCGGCGGCGGAGAGCTGGGACTTCTCGTCGTCGTTCAAGCGGACGCTGCATACGTAGTCGCGCTTGTCCGCGGTCGGCTTCGGCGAGCGCTTGCGCGAGGTCTTCTTCGTGGCGCGGGACTTGCGCGGTGACGGCTTCTCATCCGGCTGCGATCCGCCCTCGGTCGCTGCCTGGCGGGTCGGCACCTCCTGGTGCCGGTCCGATCCCGCCACCCCCGGGGCGGGCTCCGGCCCGGATGCCTTCCCCGGCGGGGAAGAGTGTCTTGGCCGATAACTTGCTCCGCCTGGGGCTGAGGTGGTGCTGTCCCGGCGGGGGTTGGGGGTCGGTTCGTGGTTTGCCTGGTGCACGGAAGTCTCTCTCGGCCAGCTGAGGCATGGCCTGTCGTGTGGCGTTGTTTGGCTCGTGGGGAGGGAGGGCGCGGACGGTCGGCCAGGTGGGCGTGTGTGTGGGCTGTTCTCGGACCCGAGCCGAGAGTGGGGACCGGTCCCCACTTCTTCTGGGCGCTGACGTTCGGGGACTGGGGTATGGGTCATCGGCGGATGCCGGTCCCGAAAGTGTGGGGACCGGGGTCTCGGTCCCCACATCAGATGAGCCCGTTGGGGACCGGTCCCCGGGTTCGGTCCCCTGGGGTCGGTCGCGGTCCCCGGTCTCCGTCCCGATGCTGACGCCGGTCCCCGTCCAGGTGACGTCGGTCCCCGTCGCACTCCACTTTCCATGCAGCCATAGGCCGCGTGACCTGCGGCTTCACCGGGACCGGTCCCCGGGACCGATGGGTGCGCTGGAGCCCGGTCCCCGGCCCCCGATCGAATTCCGGTCCCCGGTCCCCAAGTTCGGTCTCCGAGTCGGGCCTCGGTCCCCAACGGGTTGTCGCTGCGGTGGTCCCCGGATGGTCCCCGCACGTTGGGGACCGGTCCCCGCGCTCGGTCCCCGCCTCCTCGGTCCCCGCCCTCGGTCCCGGTCCTGGTCCCCGGAGTCGGTCCTCTGCCCTCGCGTTCGGTCCCGGCACCACTCCGGCTCCCCGGGTGAAAGCTCCTCGGAGGTCCGCCGCCCGTGGTCGGCGGACCGCTGCCGAGTTAGGTGGGCCGGTGGCGTCGTCGGTCGGGGCCGTCGAGGATGACGCGTTCGGTCATCTCGGCGAGGCGGGAGGCGACGCGGTCGCCGAGGGTGGTGCGGAGTTCGGCGGTGGGGAGGTTGGTGGTGATGAGGGTGGGGAGCATGTGCTCGTACCGGTGGTTGATGAGCCGGTAGGTCAGCTCCTCGGTCCACTCGCTGGTCCTGGCCGCGCCGAGGTCGTCCAGGAGCAGCAGCGGGCTGCGTGCCAGAGTCTGCAGATCGCGTTCGGTGTCGTGGCCGGCCCGGGGGCGCAGGCGGGCGTGGAGGTCGGCAGTGGTGGTGGCTTCCCAGCGCAGGCGGACCCCGCGGGCGAGCAGGGTGCGGATAGCGCCGTACGCCTGGTGGGTCTTGCCGGTGCCGGTGGGACCGGCGATCAGCAGCGACGGGCCCTCGGCGATGCCCGGCCCGCCGGGGCCGGGGCGGCCGGCTCGGGTGATCTCGTCAGCCCAGGCGGTGATCTGCGGGTGGTCGGCCAGGGCGCGGCGGTAGCGGGCGGGGATACGGGCGCCGGCCAGTTCCAGGGCGGTGACACGCTCGGCCGGGGCTTCCCCGCCGGCCGCTGCGGCGGAATCGATGCCGCGCCTGGCCAGGATGCCGTTGAGGCGGGCGGCGATGGGCCCGACCTGCTGGGGTCCGCGGGTGAGGGTGGCGGTCAGAGCTGGTCTCCATAGGCGGCGGCGACATCGGCGGGATTCGTCCACGACCTGTGGACAACTTGCCTGGCGGGCGTGGCGTTCATGGCCTCGTGCACGAGGCTCGGCAAGGTGCGGGGGTGCAGACCCTTGACACGGTGCCGTTCGAGACCGGCCCGGACGTGTGCGGGGTCGATCCCCTCGTCGAGCAGCTTGCGTACCTCGCGACCGAGATGGCCCAGGACGTCCTTGGGCGGACGGTGTGCGCAAGCGGCGGCGTACTCGGTGATGAGCTGCTTGGCCAAGACGGTGTCGGGCGCGGGGGCGCTTGCGCCCCCCGAAGGGGTACTTCCTAGATCCATGATCCTAGGTCCTAGATCCGGACCCTGAGGACTCACTGA
Source organism: Streptomyces sp. WP-1 (assembly GCF_030450125.1). Lineage (NCBI taxonomy): Bacteria > Bacillati > Actinomycetota > Actinomycetes > Kitasatosporales > Streptomycetaceae > Streptomyces > Streptomyces sp. WP-1. Next base: position 3,862,123 of record NZ_CP123923.1, on the reverse strand, counting down.
CTGCTCCGTGAGCTGGTCGTGCGCCTTCACGGAAGGCTCCGTGAAATCCTCCTGACCTGCGCTTTCGCGTACGTCTCCGGTATTCACCGTCGTCTCCTGCTGTTGGCGGGAGCCCTTACGGAGGGTTCCGTGAGGCAGCGGTGCGGCCTCGGTGAGGCCGGCTCGTGCGACGCCGTCGACGGTGTCGTGGTGGGGGCATGCGGGGAGCCGGCTCTTGCTGGGCCGGTTGATCTTCTGGTGCTGGTGCCAGGTGACGACGTGCAGGTAACGCTTGTCGTCGGGGCCGGTGTAGCGGCAGATGAGGCCGGCGTCGGCGAGCTGGGCGAGGTCCTTCTCGACGTCGGCGGGGGTGTGTTCGGGGCGCAGGACCCACAGCTGTCCGGCGATGATCGCGGCGTGGTCGCGGTGGCGGTCCTGGTCGTCGGCCTGGGTGAGCAGGCCGAAGAAGGTGCGCTCGGCGGTCAGGGTGACGGCGGCCAGGGACTCTGAGACGAAGGCTTCGGGCTTGATGGTGCGGATTCGTGCCAAGAGCGGGGCGGTCCTCACTCGGTGGCCAGGGGGCGGGCACCCATGGCTCAACGTCGACGGGGGCGGTGGGGGCGTCAGGTGTGGGGGAGTTGCCGACCGGCTGCCGCTCGGCTCGTTGAGCCGCTCGCGGATTTTCCGGGGCTGTCGTCAACATAGCCACACCCAGTGCGGACAAGTCCAGCCCCAAACGGCCAGATCTCTGACGGCAGAAAGGCGGTCGGAAAACAGGTCGTAGAGGGCGGTGGGAAAACCGTAGGGCACGATCGGCCGCTGACCAAATAGTTGCCCGTAAACCCGAGCCAGAAGGATCACATCGGCAAACCGTTGACGTCTGCGGGCGGCGAAGCTACAACACAACACCCCTCGTTAGACACCCTGTCGGCGCTGCTCGACGCACGGGCTGACGAGAGGGGCGTACCCCCGCGTGCCGTGTGCGCGGGGCGCAACATAGCCGACGATCGCCGGTTAACCAAACCGGCGAGTGCACGTTACAACGGAGCCATGGCAGCACGTTCATTGGAAATTGGCCCAGCCGGAATAAGGGCCGCCCGAAACATCGAGATTCTCCGCACCGAGCGCGGCCTCCCGCAGCGTGAGCTTGCCGCTCGTGTCACCGCTCTCGGCCGGCCGATGTCCAACACGATGCTGTCCCGCATCGAACGCGCCCAGCGCCGCTGCGACATCGATGACCTGGTCGCCCTCGCACAGGCGCTGCACGTGCCGGTCCCGGCCCTCCTCCGCGGCCCGGCGACCGCCTGAATCCGACTTCGCCACTCCGAGAACCCCCACGCCGCCGCCACCTCCAGAACCGCCGCCCCGCCTCCGCCCCGAGTGAGGAGCCACCGCACTTGCGCCCACCCGCAATACCCCCTGTCCGCTCCCGTCTTCAGCGCGCTCCGAAGGAGGTGATCACCCATGGCTGACCGTCTGCTGACGGTGGGCGAAGCCGCCGAACAACTCGGCACGGGCGAACGGTTCGTGCGCCGCCTCATCGCCGAACGCCGCATCCGCTACGTCAAGCTCGGCCGCCCGGTCCGCATCCCGAAGAGCGCCGTCACCGAGTACATCGAGGCACGCACCGTCGAGCCGGTCCGCCGCACCCGCCTCCGGTACGGGAGGGCGGCCTGATGGCAGGACGCAGACCCCAGCGCCGACGCGAGTTCGGCACCGTACGCCGGCTCGCCTCGGGCCGGTGGCAGGCCCGTTACGTCGGCCCGGACGGGACCCGTCACAAGGCCCCCGAGACGTTCGACACCAAGACCGACGCGCAGGACTGGCTCAACCTGGTCCGCGCGGACATCGACCGCAACCAGTGGCGGAACCCGGACGCCGGCGCGGTCAACTTCGAGAAGTACGCGCTGCGGTGGCTGGAGGAACGCGGTCTGGCGCCGACCACGGTCGACCGCTACAGCGGCCTGCTCCGCCTGCACATCCTGCCGACGTTCGGCGGCAGGGACCTGGACGAGATCACTCCGCCCGCCGTTCGCGCCTGGCGTGCCGAACGGCGGAAGGCGACGGGCGCCACCACGGTCGCCAAGTCGTACCGGCTGCTGAAGGCGATCCTGCAGACCGCGGTCGACGACGATCTCCTCCCGACCAACCCGTGCCGCATCAAGGGCGCCGGCAAGGAGGAGGCCGACGAGCGCCCCACCGCGACCGTGGAGCAGGTCTTCGACCTCGCCGACGCCATGGGCCCGCGCTGGCGGCTCATGGTCCTGCTCGGCGCCTTCGCCGCCCTCCGCCCCGAGGAACTGGCCGAGCTGCGCCGCCACAGTGTCGATCTCGACGAGTGCTCCCTGCGGATCACGCACGCCTCACCGGAGCTGACAAACGGCAAGCGGGTCACCGGCGCCCCCAAGACCCGCGCGGGCAAACGCACCGTGTACCTGCCCGACCTCCTGCTGCCGGAGCTGCGTCGACACATTCGGTGGTTCGCGGAGAAGGAGCCGGACGGTCTCCTCTTCGTCGGTGAGAAGGGCGCTCCGTTCCGCCGCTCGACCTTCGGCCGCAAGTGGCGCAAGGCCAGGAAGCAGGTCGGCATGCCGGACAACTTCCGCTTCTACGACCTGCGGCACACCGGCAACACCCTCGCCGCCGACCCCGGCGCCAAGCTGAAGGACCTCATGGTCCGCGCTGGCCAGTCCTCGGAACGCGCCCAGCTGATCTACCAGCACTCGACGGCGAAGCACCAGCGCAAGCTGGCCCAGGGCATCAATGCCGAGGTGTGGCAGCAGTTGCGGGGGTCGGCTGCCGAGCACACGGAAGCGAAGGAGGTGTAACGCGCTTTCGCCGTCCCCGGAGTAATGGGGCCCCGCATGTCCTGAGCTGGCGTCGGCTCACGCAAATTAGGCATGCACGGAGGATCCTCGTCGCCGTAGCTGGCAGCCTGCATACCCTCCTGTGCCGCGCGAAGGGCCACCACTGCTGGGAGCTGACAACCGGGCTGGCTCTTCATCGTCACCGGCATTGGCGTCGCGGCGGCATTCTGAACAGCTCCACCACGGAGCGTTCCGCTACGCGACCGGGCCGTGGGATCTGTGGCGTGGGCGACGGGGTCCGCTGATGGAGTATCCGCTGGCCGACGGGCGAGGCGTCTTCCCGCGTTCAGGCTTCGCTGCTTCCTTCTTCGGTCCAAGTCCACGGCCCCGATGGCGAACCGTCTGGTTCCAGACCGTGCTCCCAGACCCGCGCCAGCGTCACGGTACAGGTCTCGTCGCCGGAATCAGCGGCGCGTACCAAGAGCCGGGCCGCCTCCTCCCGGTTTCCCTCCCTCGCCGCACACATGGCCAGTGCGATCGTAGTGTCGGCGTGTCCCTCCCCGTCCAGCCGCCGGCGTATGCGCTCCGCCGCATCCTGATCACCTGCCTGCTCACGGCGGTCGGCGAGCGCCAGCAGTACCTCCGGGAAGCCGATATCGGCCGCCCGGCCCGCCATTTCCTCGGCCTCGTCGTGGTCCGTCCGTATGGACAACAAGGCGAGGCTCACCAACGCTTCGCCAAGACCCGCAGCCGCTGCCTGCCGCAGGAGAGGCAGGGCTGCCTCGTTGTCCCCGGCCTTCTCATATGTACGTGCGAGTTGCACCAGGGCCGTCAGAGAGCCGCCCTCGACGGCCGTCTCCAGCAGGGCTACAGCACTGGCAGGGTCGTCGGCATGCTCACGAGCCTCGGCTAGCCTCAGATACCCAATGTAGTCGCCCCGATCGGCGATCTGCTGGGCGAGGAGCTCGGCTCCTTGGGCGTCCCCCGTCCTGTCGCGGAGCAGCGCCACACTGGCCACGGCATAAGCGTGACCGGCTTGGAGCGCTTGTTCCAGCAGTTGGGCGGCCTCATCGTGCTCGCCCCTGCCCTCGACGATCCAGGCCAGCCGTGCCAGAGCGGCGTCGTCCCCTGCTGCCGCGGCCTGCCGGAGCACCGACCTCGCTTCGTCCAGCTCGCCGCGTTGCTCCACGACCTCGCCGAGCAGGCTCCATGCCCGGGTGCTGCCCCGGCGCAGAACGCGGTCGGCCAACTGCTCGGCCTGGTCGCGATCCCCTTTCAGCATCCGCAGCGAGGCCAGCTGAGCCAGCGCCTCGACGTCGCCGGCCTCGGCTGCCTGTGTGACTAGGCGTTCGGCCTCGTTCTGGTCACCTGCCTCCCAGCGGAGCCCCGCAAGCAGGAGCAGTGCCTCCATGTCACCGGCCTCGCCCGCCTGTCGGAGGTTGCGCTCCGCTCCTGCGGTATCTCCGGTACTCAGCCGGCGTTCGCTCAGCCGGCGCAGACCGAACGTGCCACCTTCGGCAGCCGCCAGCAGGGAGATCCGTTCGGCCTCGGCGTAATCGCCCGTGTGCTCGGGGATGAACGCGAGGCTATAGAGACCGACGAAATCACCCCGACCGGCGGCCTTCCGCGCCAGGCGCTCACCGGCATTACGGTCCTCGGACCACAGTCGCCTCGCACACTCCGACATGGCCGGGCCGCTGCCGAACTCAGCGGCCCGGAACCAGAGGCGACTGGCCCACCGCTTGCGCAGGCGGCGGTGTGCCGCACTGGCGAGAGCGGCGAGATCATCGGGCTGCGTCAGACGCCGGTGCGCGGCCTCCCAGAAGGAGCGGGGCGGGCAGTCCGCCCGGTGGACACGGCGGCCGTGCTGTGCCAGGTAGTCGGCGAGCCGAAGCACTCCGGGCTCCACACCCATGCTGGAGGTCCTGGGAACGTCCTGCAGTGCCCGGGTCGTGTGCTTGATGTCGGTGCGGGCGTAGGCAAGGGCGTGGGTGAACCAGTCGGGGCCGACCGCGCGGTCGGCCGCGTCGAGGTAACCGACGGCGGCCTCCTCCAGGAAGGTGAGGGGCAGCGGGCCGGTGACGCCCAGCCGGTGAGCGTCCATGGCCGCGCGCATCAGGGCACGGCCATGGACGCCGGCTGGGCCGTAGGGGTTCTCATAGTGATCGACTAGATCGGGACCAGCCGCGAGCGTCTGGGTCAGCTCGAAGGTGCCCGTGCGCAGGGCGTCGGCGAGCGCCGGGTCGTCTCCGGCTGCATCGCGTACGGCCTCGAGCGTGCCAGCGAAGCTGCGAGGGACCACGACCCTTTGCGCCTGGGCCAGCAAGGTGCGAGCCTGCCGATGCGAGTCATGCTGGCCGAACGGGACGGGCGCTGTGAGGGCCGCGCGGTGATCGGGCCACAGCGTCGCCACGACCGGGAACGGACCGTCTCGGTCGAGTCGTCGTAGCAGCGCGCTGGCCACCGCTTCCCCTTCGGGGCCGCCGAGATAGTCCTGGGCTTCGTCGAGCCACAGCACGGTGCCCGGTCGCAGCACGTCCGCGGCCAGACCTTCGAGCAGCCCAGCCGGGTCCGCAGGGAAGAACAAGTCGAAGTCGTCAGGCACCACGGCCCTGACTGCTTCGAACGCCGTCCGGGACTTGCCCGTGCAGGACCCCCCTTCCACGATCACGAGACAGGGCGCCGCTCCGTCGGCGGTCGCTGCGGACAGCCAGCTACGAAGCTCGGCGTCATGCGGACGGGGCACATACCGAGGTAGCACGAACCCGCTGGCCGGTGTGTCGGGGTGCCCCGGGATGGCGGGGTGCACCCCGAGCCGCCGTGCGCTCCACGCGCGCATCGGACGGGGTGGGTCAGACAGTGTGGACAGGCGGGCCCGGACTGCCTCGCGCTCGATGGCACTCCTAGCCTGTTGCCGTTCGGCATCGGCCCGGGACTCCTGTGCTCGACGCTCGCGTTCCGCCTCGAAGGCGGTGTTCCAGCGCTCCGCGTCGAGGAGTTGAGCGACAGTGTCGCCAGAATTGCCGACAACATGACAGTCCAGCAAACCTCGGGCAGCGGCCTCGGCCCTGATCGCATCGAGAACCCTGATCAGCCCGTGGCGGTCCTGTGGAAACTGCGCGCCCTCCAGCCATCGGCCGGCGGTGCCATGGGAGACGCCCGCGAGTCGTGCCAACCGGCGATCTGAGGGTTGGCCGGACAGCAGCTCGCGCTTGAGTGCCCCCACCTGCTTCAGGTCACCGAAGATGTCCCCCACGTGCCCCGTCTCTCAGCCCCGCCAACTCGGTCGTGCCGGTCCCGTCTGGTGGGACGTGCCCGATCGACCACCAGCCACGGCAACGATTTTAGGCGGTGTCCCGGGCATGAGCAGCGCGAATCGGCCTGCGCTGTCCTGTTGATCTCGGAAGGCAGTCGGACACCTCACCAGACAGGCAGCGTGTCGGCAAGCGAACGGTGCGCGTTCGGCCACCGCCGATCCCGACAAGGACAAACTGTCATGACTACGCTTCAGCTGGTCTCCCTGCTCCTCGCCCTGTCCGTCTGCGTCCACGTAGGCTGCGTGTCCGCGTTCGTCGCCTGGCGGGGCGGAGTCCGGCCCGCCACGGCCTTTCTGATCGGCGGGGGTTCGTGCGGCACAGCTTGCGGACTCTATCTGGCCGCGGTGAGCGCCTATCGATGACGCCGATGCCGGGATTGATCCACGGGGGCCGTGGCTGAAACGCCGGTGACGGACCGGCGGTGGGCGGGCCCAAACAGACGGTTGCGAGCCCAGTCAGGGCTTGCATGGGTGGGCTTTGCGGTCAGCGACGGGCGGTGCTGGTCCGGCAGCCTGTACGCGATCAGCTCGGAGCGGGACGAGGCCGGGTGGCCGTTCGCGGGCGCGGTGTCGGTCGGCGTTGATCGTTGCGCAAGCCATCCTTTACATAAGCGATTCGGTCGCCTTCTGTGCAATCAGTGACACAGGTCACTTGAAAGGCGTCTCGCCATTCGAGACCAACTGGCGACGGGATGGCCTGAGTGGCGCGTGAAAGTCCCCGAGAAGGCCGCTTCGGCTGCGCTTAGGGCACGCTACCCCCAAATTGGCCTAGACAACAAGCAAACCCCAGGCCGCTGACCTGGGGTTTCTCTCTGGAGCGGGTGACGAGAATCGAACTCGCGCTCTCAGCTTGGGAAGCTGATGTTCTACCATTAAACTACACCCGCGTAAGTACGGACAAAGTTCCCGAGATCGGTCTCTGTCCGACGCTCGCTCACTGTACCTCATCGCAGGCTCCCGGTGCTCACGGCCCGGGGGTCTGAGGGTGTTTCAGGGCGGGGATCCGGCTGCGGGGGGCGGGAGTTGGGGCGTACGGTGGGGGCGCTGTGAGAGGGGCCGGGTGAGGTCGGAGTGCCGCCTGGAGAGTCGTCTCTTTGATCCCGTAATGTGGCTTTTGTCGTCGGGTTGGTCAGCCCGACGAGGCTCTTGGGGAAGGGACTTAAGGGACTTGATGGAACGCACCGTCGTCCGCTGTGCCGATGGGCACGTCTTCAGCACCGCTTCGTTCCCGATGCAGCAGGCCGAGCGGCTCGGCCCCGGTCGGCTCATGCGATGCCCTCGATGCGCGCGGCTCCGCAGCGTCGTGCCGGTCGCCCTGCAGAAGCAGGGGTAGGCGACAAGGTCAGCACGCGGGGTAGCCGCGGCGTCACCCAGGGCGCGCGGAGTCGTCACGATTGTCATGGCTCCGCGCGCCTTGCGTATCCTCGCTACGTGCTTCTCTCAGACAAGGACATCCGGGCCGAGATCGACGCCGGGCGGGTCCGGATCGATCCCTTTGACGAATCCATGGTGCAGCCTTCGAGCGTCGATGTCCGGCTGGACCGCTACTTCCGGGTGTTCGAGAACCACCGGTACCCGCACATCGACCCCTCCGTCGAGCAGCCCGACCTCACGCGGCTGGTGGAGCCGGAGGGCGACGAGCCGTTCATCCTGCACCCCGGCGAGTTCGTGCTCGCGTCGACGTACGAGGTCATCTCGCTCCCCGACGACCTCGCCTCCCGGCTGGAGGGCAAGAGCTCGCTCGGCCGGCTCGGTCTGGTCACCCACTCCACCGCCGGGTTCATCGACCCGGGCTTCAGCGGTCACGTCACCCTCGAACTGTCGAACCTCGCGACCCTGCCCATCAAGCTCTGGCCGGGAATGAAGATCGGCCAGCTGTGCCTGTTCCGGCTGTCCTCGCCCGCGGAGTTCCCGTACGGCAGTGAGCGCTACGGCTCGCGGTACCAGGGCCAGCGCGGGCCGACCGCCTCGCGGTCCTACGTCAATTTCCATCGGACCCAGGTGTGAGGGCAGCCAGAACATGAGCGACGTGCGGGAGAACCTGACCTACGAGAGGTTCGGCGGCGCCGTCCGCGAGCTGGCGCGGACCATCGCGGACGACGGGTACGAGCCGGACATCGTGCTCAGCATCGCCCGGGGCGGCGTGTTCGTGGCCGGCGGGCTCGCCTACGCCCTGGACTGCAAGAACATCCACCTGGTGAACGTCGAGTTCTACACCGGCGTGGGCACCACCCTCGAAATGCCGGTCATGCTCGCGCCCGTACCCAACGTGATCGACTTCTCCGACAAGAAGGTCCTGATCACCGACGACGTCGCCGACACCGGCAAGACGCTCAAGCTGGTCCGCGACTTCTGCCTGGACACCGTCGCCGAGGTGCGCTCCGCGGTGATCTACGAGAAGTCCCACTCCCTCGTGAAGTGCGAGTACGTCTGGAAGCGCACCGACGACTGGATCAACTTCCCGTGGAGCGTCGAGCCGCCCGTCGTGAAGCGGGACGACCAGGTGCTCGACGCCTGAGGAACAGGGACGGAGAAAAGGGCCCCCGGCGCGGCGGAAGCCGCGCCGGGGGCCCTTTCCATGTCCGACGGACCGACTGGACGGACTGACTAGAACGTGCCCAGCTTCACGATCGACAGCAGCGCGATCAGCTGGATCGCCGCCGCGCCCAGCGCCTTCGGCCACGGCAGGTCGTGGGAGCGGGACACCATCATGGTGAGCAGCGCGCCCGCGGCGAGCCAGGTGGCCCAGCCGAGTATCTGGACGAAGCCCGCGTCACCGCCGAAGAACATGGCGAAGATGAGGCGGGGCGCGTCCGTGAGCGCCGTGATCAGCATGGACAGGCCCACCGTGGGCTGCCACGCGCCGTCGCCGCCGAGCTGGCGGGCCAGGGTGTGGGTGACCACGCCGAGGATGAACAGGCCGAGCACCATCACGACCGCGGTGATCAGCACGATCGGCACCGCGTTGGACAGCGTGGCGCCGATGGCCTCCTTGCGGGCGTCGTCGAAGCCGAAGACGGCGAGCAGGCCGTAGAGGAAGGTCACGATCAGGGCCGGGCCCCACATCGTGTAGTCCCGCATGCGCAGGAACGTCGGGTCGGGGGAGAGGACGATCCCCCGCAGCAGTTCCTTCCAGTGCAGCGGCGGGCCCACCGGCGGGGCGGGCGCGGCGGCGCCGGCCTGGTAGGTCGAGCCCTGGGTGTAGCCGGCGGCCTCGTCGATGGAGAAGGCCTGGGTGTGGCCCGGGTTGTTGGCCGCGTACGGGTCGGGCGTGCCGCCGCCGTAGCCGTCGTCGAAGTACTCGGGGCCGTCGTTCGCCGGGCCCTGGTGGCCGTACGGCCGGCCCTGCTGCGGGTACCCCTGCCGGCCGTACCCCTGCTGCCCGTACGACGGCTGGGGCGGCTGCGGCGACGGGTAGCCGTACGACGGCGACGGCCGTCCCGTGCCCTGTCCGGGCGCCTGGGGCCCCTGCTGCCCGTACGACGACGGGCCGCGCCGCCCGCCCCCCGACGGGCCGGGGCGGCCGTACGACGGTCCCTGCGGCGCCTGCTGTCCCTGGGGGGTGCGGTCGTCCCGGCCCCCGCGTCCGATCCTGAATCCAGCCACGTCATCGAACGTACCTGGTCCCGGAGGGTGACGTGCCGGGCCCGGCGGTCCGGGCCCGGCATTGCGGCCGACCTGTGACATCCCCTAAGGGACCGTCAGCCGTTTCACCAGGGATGGTTCCGGGTTTGAACCGTCCCGGCCCGGTGAAGCGCGGCTCAGTCCGCTGACGCGCGCCTCAGTCCGCGAAGACGGAGCCGAACTGCGGCACCCCGGTCGTGGACACCCCGGCCGAGGCGGGCGACACCGCGCGGGAGCCGATCGCGGGAGTTCGCCGGGTGCCGTTAAGTATGTGATGTCCGTGGCGAGTTATCGGGTGCCCCTGCGGCGGGAGCGGGGCGGGTGGCGCAGGATGGACCCATGAGCGTAGTGAAGATCAATGTGCTGACCGTGCCCGCCGAGCAGCGGGAGGTCCTGGAGAAGCGGTTCGCCTCGCGGGCGCACGCGGTGGAGAACTCCGACGGCTTCGAGTGGTTCGAGCTGCTGCGCCCGGTCGAGGGCACCGACCAGTACCTCGTCTACACCCGCTGGCGCGACGAGGCGTCCTTCCAGGCGTGGATGGAGGGCCCGATGAAGGCCGCCCACCAGGGCGGCGCCACCGAGGGCGACCGCCCGAGGCCGGCCGCCTCCGGCTCCACCCTGTGGTCCTTCGACGTGGTCCAGCAGGCGGCCCCGAAGAACGCGTGACACCGGCGCTGGGCCTCGGCGAACGCGTGACACCGGCGCTGGGCCCGGCGCCCGTACGAGGCCCAGCACGACCCTCCGGGCCCCCAGAGCGCCCCACGCGACGCCCCCCGGGCTCCCTGCGGCGTCTCGCGCGGCGTCCGCATGCGCGCGGCCCGGCGCCCGGGGAGCGCACGCCTCGCCCATGGCCTACGGGGCTGACCAAGTACGGCGGCTGCGGCGCACGGCCGCGGGTCTGCCCGGCCCGATCGGCTCGTGCGCGCCCAGATGCCCCGGGGATCGTCCGGCGAGGTCACGTGCACGCGAGCAGGGGCCCGGCCTCCGCTCCCTGCGGTCCGTCCCCGGCCTTCGGCCTGTGCTCCGTTCCCGGTGTCCGGCCGGGCCTTGGCCTGCGGCTCGGTCTCCCACCTGTGGGACCGCTGCCGGCCTTCGACCCGTCCACGGCCTGAGTTCTGTTCTCCTCCTGCGGCGCGTACGGCCTGCGTCTCGGCCCCGGCCTCCGGTCTGCGGTCCGTTCCCGGTCGCCGCCGGTGCAGGGCTCGGCCTCGGGTGGCGGGCTCCGGGCTCCGGCCCGTTCCCGTCCCCGCCCCCCTCGCTCCTCCCTCCCCCCCACACACACACAACAACGCCCCCTGCCTGTGCGAAGCAGGGGGCGTCGTCGGGTTTCAGGGGGCCTTGGGGGCCGTCACTTGACCGGCTCGGGTTCCGGGGTGGTCTCGGACGCGGACTCGCCCGCAGGGTCCACCGGGGTCCGCACCGAGTCCAGCAGGAGCTGGGCGACGTCGACGACCTGGATGGATTCCTTGGCCTTGCCGTCGTTCTTCTTGCCGTTGACCGAGTCGGTCAGCATGACGAGGCAGAAGGGGCAGGCCGTGGAGACGATGTCCGGGTTGAGGGAGAGGGCCTCGTCCACGCGCTCGTTGTTGATGCGCTTGCCGATGCGCTCCTCCATCCACATCCGCGCGCCGCCCGCGCCGCAGCAGAAGCCCCGCTCCTTGTGGCGGTGCATCTCCTCGTTGCGCAGGCCCGGGACCTTGCCGATGATCTCGCGCGGGGGCGTGTAGATCTTGTTGTGGCGGCCCAGGTAGCACGGGTCGTGGTAGGTGATGATGCCCTCGACCGGCGTGACCGGGACCAGCTTGCCTTCGTCCACCAGGTGCTGGAGCAGCTGGGTGTGGTGGATGACCTCGTAGTCGCCGCCGAGCTGCGGGTACTCGTTGCCGAGCGTGTTGAGGCAGTGCGGGCAGGTGGCCACGATCTTCTTCGCGGCCTTCGGCTTGCGGGACTCCGCGGTGACCTTGCCGTCGTCGTCCAGCTCCTCGCCGAACGCCGTGTTCAGGGCCATCACGTTCTCCATGCCGAGCTCCTGGAACAGGGGCTCGTTGCCCAGGCGGCGGGCGGAGTCACCGGTGCACTTCTCGTCCCCGCCCATGATCGCGAACTTGACGCCCGCGATGTGCAGGAGTTCGGCGAACGCCTTCGTCGTCTTCTTGGCCCGGTCCTCCAGCGCGCCCGCGCAGCCGACCCAGTACAGGTACTCGACCTCGGTGAGGTCCTCGATGTCCTTGCCGACGACCGGGACCTCGAAGTCGACCTCCTTGGTCCACTCCAGGCGCTGCTTCTTGGCCAGGCCCCAGGGGTTGCCCTTCTTCTCCAGGTTCTTGAGCATCGTGCCCGCCTCGGAGGGGAAGGCCGACTCGATCATGACCTGGTAGCGGCGCATGTCCACGATGTGGTCGACGTGCTCGATGTCCACCGGGCACTGCTCGACACAGGCACCGCAGGTGGTGCAGGACCACAGCACGTCCGGGTCGATGACGCCGTTCTCCTCGGCGGTGCCGATCAGCGGGCGCTCGGCCTCGGCCAGGGCGGCGGCGGGCACTCCGGCCAGCTGCTCCTCGGACGCCTTCTCCTCGCCCTCCATCGTCTTGCCGCCACCGGCCAGCAGGTAGGGCGCCTTGGCGTGCGCGTTGTCCCGCAGCGACATGATCAGCAGCTTCGGGGACAGCGGCTTGCCCGTGTTCCAGGCGGGGCACTGCGACTGGCAGCGGCCGCACTCGGTGCAGGTGGAGAAGTCCAGCAGGCCCTTCCAGGAGAACTGCTCGACCTGGGAGACACCGAACACGTCGTCCTCACCGGGATCGGTGAAGTCGATCGCCTCGCCGCCCGAGGTCATCGGCAGCAGCGCGCCCAGCGAGGTGCCGCCGTCGGCGTTGCGCTTGAACCAGATGTTCGGGAACGCGAGGAAACGGTGCCACGCCACGCCCATGTCGGTCTTCAGGGCGACCGTGATCATCCAGATGAAGGAGGTCGCGATCTTCAGGGCGGCGAAGAAGTAGGTGAGGTTCTGGAGCGTGCCGACGCTCATGCCCTTGAACCAGGCGACGACCGGATACGAGATGAAGAACGACGCCTCGTAGCCGTCGACATGGTGCTGGGCGCCCTCCAGGGCGTGCAGCGTGAAGATGCAGACGCCGACGATCAGGATGACGGCCTCGACGAAGTACGCCTGGCCGAAGTTCGAGCCCGCGAAACGGGACTTGCGGCCCGGCTTGTCCGGCTTGCTCAGCTGGCGGATCGCGATCAGCACCAGGATGCCGAGCGTCGTCATGGTGCCGAGGAACTCGACGAACATGTTGTACGGCGCCCAGTCGCCGATGACCGGCAGGATCCAGTCCGCCTTGAAGAGCTGGCCGATCGCGTTGACGATCGTCAGCAGCAGGGAGAAGAAGCCCACCGCCACGAACCAGTGCGCCACGCCCACGATGCCCCAGCGGTTCATCCTGGTGTGGCCGAGAAACTCCTTGGCCACGGTGATGGTGCGCTGTGCGGGGTCATTGGTCCTGGTCCCGGCCGGTACCGGCTGGCCGAGACGCATGAAGTGGAAGATCTGGAGGAGGGCGCGGCCGAACAGTGCCACGCCGACCACGATCAGGACCAGCGACACGATGATCGCGGCGAGTTGCATTGGGGCTCCTGAGGGCGGCCTCGAATTGACCGAGCGACATTACTAAGCGGTAACTTATGTAGTCCTCTGAGACTACCCCTATCTTCCGTCGCGATGCAGGGGAGCGCGGGGTGATATGGGTCGCTGAGGGGTCGCCCATGGTGGCGCGCTGATCACGTCAAGAGCAATCTGATCGTGTTATTCATCCCGAATTGCTACTTTCACCCCTACCTTAGAGCCGTGCTCTACGGGATCGCCGCGGCCTCCGCCGCCCTGCTGCTCACCGCCGTCCTCGCGGCACTGCTCCGGCTGCCCGCCCTGCGGGCGGGGGTCGTCGACCGGCGCCGCGGACGTCCGCTGCCCCTGCTCGGCGGCCTCGCCGTCGTCACCGTCACCTCGCTGGTCGCCTGGACGGGTGAATGGACCCGGGTCGCCCCTCTGGGTGACGGCGTCGGCGGGCTGCTCCTGGCCGCCGTGGCGGTCGGACTGCTCGGCCTGGTCGCCGACGTCTGGCGGCTGCGCGGCCGGGCGATCGCCGCCGGTACGGCGGTGGCGGCGGCCTGTGTGGTGCCGTACGACGAGACGGGGCCGGCCGGGGGCGCGCTCGCCGTGGCCGGGATCGTCGTCGCCACGCTCGTCTTCCGGGGGCTCGACCACGCGGACGGTCTGGCCGGGACCGTGGGCGTGATCACCGCCTTCGGGGCCGGTGTCTGCGCCGCCATCGAGGTGATGGACGGGCTCGCCGTCCTGCTCAGCGTGTTCGCCGCCGCCCTCACCGGCTTCCTGATGCACAACTGGCATCCCGCCCGGGTCGGACTCGGCGCCTGCGGCTCGCTGTTCACCGGTTTCCTGCTGTCCTCCGGGGTCGTCTTCACCCGCGCGGGGTACGCGATCGGACCGAGCGCGGCCGTGCTGTTCTGCCTCGGTGCCGTCGCCCTCGCGGACGCCGCCCTGGTGGTCCTCGTACGGCTGCTCGGGCGGCGGCCGCTGCTGCGGCGCGGCCCGGACCACCTGGTGCACCGGCTGCGGCGGTTCGGGCTCACCCCGCCGGGGGCCGTGGTGGTGCTCGGGGTGTGCGCCTTCGCCGCGGTGCTCACGGGGGTGCTCGTGCATGGCGGGTGGGTGGGGGAGGAACCCGCGCTGTGGGTGGCGGGAGGAGCGGCCGTCCTGGTGCTCGTCCTCCTGCGGGCGCCCGTTCGTATTCCGGTCCAGCGACCCCGTCGTATGGCATCGACGCAGGTCAGCGAGCGGTTGCGTGTAAGGAACGGATAAGACTTGAGTCTGGATGACTCAGGTCTGTTGACCCCAGCGCCCCGCTCGTGCACACTTGAGCCTGTTCCACTCAAGTCAGCTGGAGGAATCAACCATGGCACGTGCGGTCGGCATCGACCTGGGCACGACTAACTCCGTCGTCAGCGTTCTGGAGGGCGGCGAGCCCACCGTCATCACCAACGCCGAGGGTGCCAGGACCACGCCGTCCGTCGTCGCCTTCGCGAAGAACGGCGAGGTGCTGGTCGGCGAGGTCGCCAAGCGCCAGGCGGTCACGAACGTGGACCGGACCATCCGCTCCGTCAAGCGCCACATGGGCACGGACTGGAAGATCGAGCTCGACGGGAAGCAGTTCAACCCGCAGCAGATGAGCGCGTTCATCCTGCAGAAGCTGAAGCGGGACGCCGAGGCGTACCTGGGCGAGAAGGTGACCGACGCGGTCATCACCGTCCCGGCGTACTTCAACGACTCCGAGCGCCAGGCGACCAAGGAGGCCGGCGAGATCGCGGGCCTGAACGTCCTGCGCATCGTCAACGAGCCGACGGCCGCCGCGCTGGCCTACGGCCTCGACAAGGACGACCAGACGATCCTCGTCTTCGACCTCGGCGGCGGCACCTTCGACGTGTCCCTGCTGGAGATCGGCGACGGCGTCGTCGAGGTGAAGGCCACCAACGGTGACAACCACCTCGGTGGCGACGACTGGGACCAGCGCGTCGTCGACTACCTGGTCAAGCAGTTCCAGTCCGGTCACGGCGTGGACCTGTCCAAGGACAAGATGGCCCTCCAGCGCCTCCGCGAGGCCGCCGAGAAGGCCAAGATCGAGCTGTCCTCGTCCACCGAGACCTCGATCAACCTGCCCTACATCACGGCGTCCGCCGAGGGCCCGCTGCACCTGGACGAGAAGCTCACCCGCGCCCAGTTCCAGCAGCTGACGGCCGACCTGCTGGAGCGCTGCAAGACGCCGTTCCACAACGTCATCAAGGACGCCGGCATCTCCATCAACGAGATCGACCACGTCGTCCTCGTCGGTGGCTCCACCCGTATGCCCGCCGTGGCCGAGCTCGTCAAGGAGCTGACCGGCGGCAAGGAGGCCAACAAGGGCGTCAACCCGGACGAGGTCGTCGCCATCGGCGCCTCGCTCCAGGCCGGTGTCCTCAAGGGCGAGGTCAAGGACGTCCTGCTGCTCGACGTCACCCCGCTGTCCCTCGGTATCGAGACCAAGGGCGGCATCATGACCAAGCTGATCGAGCGCAACACCACGATCCCGACCAAGCGCTCCGAGATCTTCACCACGGCCGAGGACAACCAGCCGTCCGTGCAGATCCAGGTCTACCAGGGCGAGCGCGAGATCGCGGCGTACAACAAGAAGCTCGGCATGTTCGAGCTGACCGGTCTGCCGCCGGCGCCCCGCGGCGTCCCGCAGATCGAGGTCTCCTTCGACATCGACGCCAACGGCATCATGCACGTCACGGCGAAGGACCTCGGCACCGGCAAGGAGCAGAAGATGACCGTCACCGGCGGCTCCTCGCTGCCGAAGGACGAGGTCGACCGCATGCGCGAGGAGGCCGAGCGCTACGCGGAGGAGGACCACAAGCGCCGCGAGGCCGCCGAGACCCGCAACCAGGGCGAGCAGCTCGTCTACCAGACCGAGAAGTTCCTCAAGGACAACGAGGACAAGGTCCCGGGCGAGGTCAAGACCGAGGTGGAGTCCGCCATCGCCGAGCTGAAGGAGAAGCTCAAGGGTGAGGACACCGCCGAGATCCGCACCGCCACCGAGAAGGTCGCGGCCGTCTCGCAGAAGCTCGGCCAGGCGATGTACGCCGACGCCCAGGGCGCGCAGGCCGCGGGCGAGGGTGACGCCGGCGCCGGCCAGGCCAAGGCCGACGACGACGTCGTGGACGCCGAGATCGTGGACGACGAGCGCAAGGACGGTGCCGCGTGACGGAGGAGACCCCGGGCTTTGAAGAGAAGCCCGACGTCCCCTCCGGCGCCACCCCTGACGACGCCGAGTCGAAGGCCGCCCCCAAGGAGGGGGCGGCCCCGGCCGGGGACGCGAACGCAGACGCCGGTCTGGTCGCCCAGCTGGACCAGGTCCGCACCGCGCTCAGCGAGCGCACCACGGACCTCCAGCGGCTCCAGGCCGAGTACCAGAACTACCGCCGCCGGGTCGAGCGGGACCGGGTCACGGTCAAGGAGATCGCCGTCGCGAACCTCCTGACCGAGCTGCTGCCCGTGCTCGACGACATCGGCCGCGCGCGGGAACACGGCGAACTGGTCGGCGGCTTCAAGTCGGTGGCCGAGTCGACGGAGAGCATCGCGGCCAAGCTGGGCCTCCAGCAGTTCGGCAAGGAGGGCGAGCCCTTCGACCCGACCATCCACGAGGCCCTGATGCACAGCTACGCGCCGGACGTCACCGAGACGACCTGCGTGGCGATCCTGCAGCCCGGGTACCGCATCGGCGAGCGCACCATCCGCCCCGCGCGGGTGGCCGTGGCCGAGCCCCAGCCGGGCGCGCAGGCCGGCAAGCCGGAGAAGGCGGGCAAGGCCGAGGGCGCCGAGGAGAAGTCCGAGGCGGCCGACGACAAGGAGAACGGTGGCCCGGAGGAGGGCTGACGTAATCACAGCGGACGGGAAGGAGGGACGTCGGGGATGAGCACCAAGGACTTCATCGAGAAGGACTTCTACAAGGTCCTCGGCGTCCCCAAGGACGCCACCGAGGCCGAGATCAAGAAGGCGTACCGGAAGCTCGCGCGCGAGTTCCACCCGGACGCCAACAAGGGCAACGCCAAGGCCGAGGAGCGGTTCAAGGAGATCTCCGAGGCGAACGACGTCCTCGGCGACCCCAAGAAGCGCAAGGAGTACGACGAGGCGCGCGCCCTGTTCGGCAACGGAGGCTTCCGCCCCGGCCCGGGCGCCGGCGGCGGCAACTTCAACTTCGACCTGGGCGACCTCTTCGGAGGCGGCGGCACCGCCCAGGGCGGCGGCTTCGGCGGCGGACTCGGGGATGTCTTCGGGGGCCTGTTCAACCGCGGCGGCGCGGGCGGGACGACCCGTACGCAGCCGCGCCGCGGCCAGGACGTGGACACCGAGGTCACCCTCAGCTTCACCGAGGCGATCGAGGGGGCCACGGTGCCGCTGCGGATGACCTCCCAGCAGCCCTGCAAGGCCTGTTCCGGCACCGGCGACAAGAACGGCACGCCCCGGGTGTGCCCGACCTGCGTCGGCACCGGCCAGATCGCCCGGGGCTCGGGCGGCGGCTTCTCGCTGACCGACCCGTGCCCCGACTGCAAGGGCCGCGGTCTGATCGCGGAGAACCCGTGCCCGGACTGCAAGGGCAGCGGACGCGCCAAGTCCTCGCGCACCATGCAGGTCCGCATCCCGGCGGGCGTCACCGACGGGCAGCGGATCCGGCTGCGCGGCAAGGGCGCCCCCGGCGAGCGGGGCGGTCCGGCGGGCGACCTGTATGTGACCGTGCACGTGGGCGAGCACCCGGTGTTCGGCCGCAAGGGCGACAACCTCACGGTGACCGTCCCGGTCACCTTCACGGAGGCCGCGCTCGGCGGCGAGGTGCGGGTGCCGACCCTCGGCGGCCCGCCGGTCACCCTGAAGCTGCCCCCGGGCACTCCGAACGGCAGGACCATGCGGGCCCGCGGCAAGGGCGCGGTCCGCAAGGACGGCACCCGCGGCGACCTCCTGGTCACCGTCGAGGTGAGTGTCCCGGAGGACCTGTCGGGGAAGGCTCGTGACGCACTGGAGGCGTATCGCGAGGCGACCGCGGGCGAGGACCCGCGGGCGGAGCTGTTCGAGGCCGCGAAGGGAGCTTGAGAGTGATGGAAGGCCGCCGGCGCAATCCGTACGAACTGACCGAGGAGACCCCGGTCTACGTCATCTCGGTGGCGGCCCAGCTCTCCGGACTCCACCCGCAGACGCTGCGCCAGTACGACCGCCTGGGCCTGGTCTCCCCGGACCGCACCGCGGGCCGGGGCCGGCGCTACTCGGCCCGTGACATCGAACTGCTCCGCCAGGTGCAGCAGTTGTCGCAGGACGAGGGCATCAACCTGGCCGGCATCAAGCGCATCATCGAACTGGAGAACCAGGTCGCCGCGCTCCAGTCCCGTGTCGTGGAGCTGGAGTCGGCCCTGGACGGGGCGGCGGCCACCCTGCGCCAGCGCGAGGCCGCCGTGCACGCCTCCTACCGCCGGGACCTGGTCCCGTACCAGGAGGTCCAGCAGACCAGCGCGCTGGTCGTGTGGCGGCCCAAGCGGACCTCGCAGCAGGGCGACTGACCGCCCGTATCCACCACGCACGGCGAAGGGCCCCGGACGCATCCCGTCCGCGGGCCCTTCGCCGTTCCCGGACCCGTCCGGCACGGCGGCGGCCACAACCCTTTCTTTGCCGCCTCGTGGACTCCCCTTGGATGGACAGCCCGTAAAGGGTGTTTGGAGAGGTTTCCCCATTGCTTTCACATGTCGGACGGCGCGTAGCGTTGCGCACTCGTTAAGCAAGGCTCCTTGACGCCGGCTGTCGGCTCCGCGTTGTCTTTTGAGACACCTGGGTCCTATAGCAGCACCCACGTCCGAAACACACGTGAAGTGAGCCCTCGTATGCGCCGTATCGCCCTGTCCGTGGCCGCCTGTGCGGCGACCCTCTCGCTGGCCGGCTGCGGCGTCCTGAACGCGACGGGGGACAGCACGAGCGCGAGCCCGGCCAAGGGCGACGACCTCACCGTGGGCCTGCTGCTGCCGGAGAAGACCAACACGCGCTACGACAAGTTCGACTACCCCATCATCAAGAGCAAGGTCTCCGACCTGACCGCGAAGCAGGGCAAGGTCGAGTACGAGAACGCGAACGCGGACGCGGCCGAGCAGTCTGCCCAGATGCAGAAGATGATCGACGACAAGGTCGATGTGATCCTGCTGGACGCCGTCGACTCGCACGCCATCGCGGGCGAGGTGACGAAGGCCAAGGACGCGGGCATCCCGGTCATCGCCTACGACCGCCTGGCCGAGGGCCCGATCAGCGCGTACGTCTCCTTCGACAACGAACTCGTCGGCGAGGTGCAGGGCCGTTCGCTGCTGGACGCGCTGGGCTCGAACGTGAGCACCGCCAAGAAGATCGTGATGATGAACGGCTCGCCCACCGACCCGAACGCCAAGCAGTTCAAGGAGGGCGCGCTCTCCGAGCTGAACGGCAAGGTGACCATCGCGGCCAGCTACGACACCACGGACTGGAAGCCGGAGAACGCCGAGGCCAACATGGCGAAGGCGATCAGCCAGATCGGCGCGGGCAACATCGCGGGCGTCTACTCCGCCAACGACGGCATGGCGGGCGGCGTCATCAAGGCCCTGAAGGCCGCGGGCGTCACCAGCCTGCCGCCGGTCACCGGCCAGGACGCCGAGCTGGACGCCGTGCAGCGGGTGGTGGCGGGCGAGCAGTACATGAGCGTCTACAAGTCCTACCCGGACGAGGCCGAGGCCGCCGCGCAGATGGCCGTCGCCAAGGTCCAGGGCAAGGACATCCAGTTCGACGCCCTCACCGAGGACAAGGTGGACAGCCCCACCACCAAGAACATCCCGTCCAAACTGGTCCAGGTGAGCGCCCTGACCCGCAAGAGCGTCAAGGACACCGTCATCGCGGACGGCATCTACACCGTGGACGACATCTGCACCGCCAAGCTCAAGGCGCAGTGCGCCGCGATCGGCCTGAAATAGCCGTCCGCGGCGGGGCCCCGGGCGGGTCGCCCGGGGCCGCCACCAGCTTGTTGCAGTGTGAGGCGCGGAGGCCGGGAGATACCCTCGCAAGGCGGCGCTTAACGGCCGCCGGGGTGGGGGGAGCCGTGTTGCGGACCCGGTCGGCGCCACGCATAGTTGCGCTGCGGAAGTGGCAGCACACCGGGGGTGGAATGCGCGATGGCCGGGCGGAGGGCGGAGCAGCATCCTCACGGTGCCGACCGGCTGTGCGAGGCCGGGGACCGCGTGTACGAACGGGCGGTGCGCCGGGGCCGGGTGCCGCGCGTCGAGGCCGAGGCGGTGCCCTGCCTGCTGGAGCTGGCCCTGCTGCATCCGGACCCCGACGACATGGACTGGCTGGTCCCCACCTCCCCGCAGGAGGTCATGACCCGGCTGCTGCGCGGGGTCTACGACGAGGTCAGTGAGAGCCAGCGCCGGGTGGGCTCGGCGGTGGCCGCCTTCGAGTGGTACGCCGGGCTCGGCCAGTTGCAGGCGCTCGCGGCGCCGGCCGGGGGCAGCGCGGTACGGGTGCTGGACGGGCTGTCCCGGATCCAGGCCGCGATGGACGAGGCGACGCAGGCGTGCACCACCGAGGTGCTCACCGTGCAGCCGGGCGGCATCCGGCGGGAGGCCGAGCTGACCGAGGGCCTGCACCGGGCGCTGGCGCTGCGCGGGCGGGGGGTGCGCATGCGGGACCTGTACACGCATGTGGCCCGGCACGGCCAGGGGCTGCTCAACTACCTGGAGCTGATGGGCGACACGGTGGAGGCCCGCACCCTGGACGAGGTCATCGACCGGCTCATCCTCTTCGACCGCACGGTCGCCTTCATCCCGGCGAACGCCGACCGCACCATGGCCCTGGAGCTGCGCCACCCGGCGCTGGTGGAGTACCTGGTGACCGTCTTCGAGCGGCTGTGGCGGCTCGCCATCCCGCTCACCGCGCCGCTGCCGGACACCGGCATCGAGGGCATCTCGCACCGCGAGCAGTCCATCGCCGCGCTGCTCGCCGAGGGCCACCAGGACGCGGTGATCGCCGAGCGGCTCGGCATCAGCGTGCGGACCTGCCGCGCGCACATCGCCCGGCTCTCGGAGACCCTGGGCGCGGCGAGCCGTACCCAGCTCGGGGTGCGCATCGCGCAGGCGGGCCTGGACGGCAGCGGCAGGGGCGTCCCGGCCGCCCGGGACGCCTCGCGGTGACAGCCCCTCAGCAGGCCCCGTACGGCCCTGTACGGGCCCGCACGGGGCCTACGGGCGGCTCACTTGTCCAGGATGCCGGACTGGGCGATGAGATAGCCGAGCTGGGCGCGGCTGCCGCTGCCGAGCGCCTGGGCGAGCCGGGCGATGTGGGCGCGGCAGGTGCGCACGTTCATCCCGAGCCGGCGCGCGATGGCCTCGTCCACATGACCCTCCACCAGGAGCTTGGCGATGGAGTGCTGGATCTCGGTGATGCCGTCGGGCGCGGTCTCGTACGGGGCGCCCGCGGTCAGCGGGACCGCGCGGTTCCACATGAACTCGAAGACCTTGATGAGGTAGCGGATCAGCCCGGGGTTGCGCAGTTCCAGGGCCACCTGCTGGTCGTCGCGGGTGGGGATGAAGGCGACCGACTCGTCGCAGATGATGAGCCGTTCGACCAGTTCGTCGATGGTCCGGTACTCCACCTTGCCGCTGGTGAGCTGGGCGACGTAGCCGAGATGGCCGAGGTTGTAGCGTGCCGTGTGCTGGTAGAGGGTGCGGATGTGCACACCACGCTCCACCAGCGCGGTGTCCCGCTCCAGGCCCTGGGTGATGGTGTGTTCGGTGAAGCGGTTGCTCGGCTGCACGGTGAGCACGGCGGACTGGCACTGGGCGGTGGCCAGGTCGAGGGCGGCGTTGATGCGGTCGCTGCCCTCCAGGACCGTGATCGAGTGGGTGGCGGACCCGGTCTGGGTACTCATCGCGAGGAACGGCTCGAACACGTCGGAGAGTTGCACCGCCCAGCGCCGCCGGTCGGCTATCTCCCGTTCCACGGGCGACAATCGCTGGGCCAGCGCCACCGCCGGCGGCACCGGGCGCAGCCAGTCGGGATCGTCCGGGTCCGGGTGGAGCAGGGCGAACTCCATCAGGCAGGGAGCCGATGCCACGTCAGCGCGGGAGACACGTCCGGTACGCAGGGCGTTGGCGTAAAGTCGGCCCCCTTCCTCGCACAGTTCGGTGACCGCATGGGGATGTACCGTATTGTGCCGATTTGAAGTCAAATCTCCACCCCCCAGGGTCCTGAACATGCAGGAACATGATGCACTGATTGTGTGGTCATGATGTGCCTGAATGAGCCATCGTCTTATCCGACGGGGGAAGAAGGGGACCTTCAAGTGAGGACGAAGTCGACCATGGGCAAGAAGATGATTCGCTCGGTGCTGGTCGCCACCTTCTCCGCCGTTGTGGCCCTTGGAGTGCTGAGTGGCCCCTTCGGTGCGAAGAGCGACACTCGCGCGGACACCAGGTGGCCCGCGGTGGCCACGTTCGACGCGAAGACCGATGTGCGCGCCGACACCCGGTGGCCCTCGGACACCCGGTGGCCCTCGGCGCCCGCGCCCGCGACCGCGGTGACCACGAAGACGGTGGGCACGGCAGACGGTTCAGGGAGCTGATGTGACCACGCCACCCGACGACCGCTCCTTCCGCCGTGAGATGGCCACCGCCTACCGCTCCGGCTGGCACTTCATCGATCTGGTGACCGCGATCCCCCACCCGGGGGACTCGCTGATGGTGACCGTCTTCGGTGAGCCGGTCGTCGTCACGCGCGACGACGAGGAGGACGTCCGGGCCTACCGGTGCCTGCGCAAGCCGCGTGGGGCGCCCCAGCCGGTGCGGTGTGCCATACGGTACGGAATGATCTTTGTGAACCTGGACCAGCGGGATCACCGGCTCACCGAGCCGGTGGAGTCCGACCTGAGGACCATCTCGGCCACCCCCCGCAGTGCCTGACGCGATTCCCCCGTCGTAAAAGATCGCTCAGGCGCTTCCCCCCGCAGCGGCGTCACCGTGACCTGAACACGGTGACGCCGCTGTTGTTCGTGGCGACATTTCGGGGTATGCCCCGGCTTCCACAGTGGCCGAAACGAATCGAACACGGCCGCGGCGGTGTCACTCGTCCTCCACATCTCGTTCACCCCCGCCCCAGCGCCCTCTCCAGCGCGATCTCGATCACCACGCGGGTCGGGTTGGGCCGGGGCTCGTGCTCGTAGCGCTCGGCGTAGCGGCGCTCCGCGTCCCGGACCCGGTCCGGGTCCGCGGACAGGCGCGCCCGCCCCTCCAGAGTGGCCCAGCGGCGCCCGTCGACCTGGCAGACGGCGGCGCGGGCGCCCTCCGGCCCGGCGGCGCGGACATGGCCCGCCTTCGCGCTGGCCCCGTCGCAGATCACCCGGGCAAGTAGCGCTTCGGGGTCGTACGTCACCCCGACCGGCACTACATGCGGGCTGCCGTCCGGGCGGATGGTCGTCAGTGTGCACAGATGCCGCTCGCGCCAGAAGCCGAGATACGCCTCGTCCGGGGAACCCGGATCTACGGAATGGTTCGCCATGCCCGGAAACCTAGCCGCAGAGCGGTGCGCGAGCAGCCTTGAGTGGAATAGACTCAACTTTATGTACGCTGGTTAAGTCAGCAGAGGGACGCAGTCAGAGGTACGCAGCGGTACGTCGAGGAGGAGAACGCACACGTGGACGCCGAGCTGACCAACAAGAGCCGGGATGCGATCAACGCGGCCAGCAGCCGGGCCGTGACCGAGGGGCATCCGGACCTGACCCCCGCGCATCTGCTGTTGGCGCTGCTTGAGGGGCAGGACAACGAGAACATCACCGACCTGCTCGCCGCCGTCGACGCCGACCAGGCCGCCGTGCGCGCCGGCGCGGAGAAGCTCCTGGCCGCGCTGCCCAGCGTGGCCGGCTCCACCGTCGCGCCCCCGCAGCCGAGCCGCGACCTGCTGGCCGTGATCGCGGACGCGGGCGAGCGCGCCAAGGACCTCGGCGACGAGTACCTGTCGACCGAACACCTGCTGATCGGCATCGCCGCCAAGGGCGGGACCGCCGGTGAGCTGCTCAGGCGCGAGGGCGCCGAGGCGAAGAAGCTGCTGGAGGCCTTCAAGAAGGCCAGGGGAGGACGCCGCGTGACCACCGCCGACCCGGAGGGCCAGTACAAGGCCCTGGAGAAGTTCGGCACCGACTTCACCGCCGCCGCCCGCGAGGGCCGGCTCGACCCGGTCATCGGGCGGGACCAGGAGATCCGGCGGGTCGTGCAGGTGCTGAGCCGTCGTACGAAGAACAACCCGGTCCTCATCGGCGAGCCGGGCGTCGGCAAGACCGCCGTCGTGGAGGGGCTCGCCCAGCGGATCGTCAAGGGCGACGTGCCCGAGTCGCTGAAGGACAAGCGCCTGGTCGCGCTGGACCTCGGCGCGATGGTCGCGGGCGCCAAGTACCGCGGCGAGTTCGAGGAGCGCCTCAAGGCCGTGCTCGCGGAGATCAAGGAATCCGACGGGCAGATCATCACCTTCATCGACGAGCTGCACACGGTCGTCGGCGCGGGCGCGGGCGGCGACTCCGCCATGGACGCGGGCAACATGCTCAAGCCCATGCTCGCCCGCGGCGAGCTGCGCATGGTCGGCGCCACCACCCTGGACGAGTACCGGGAGCGGATCGAGAAGGACCCCGCCCTGGAGCGCCGCTTCCAGCAGGTGCTGGTCGCCGAGCCGACCGTCGAGGACACCATCGCGATCCTGCGCGGCCTCAAGGGCCGCTACGAGGCGCACCACAAGGTGCAGATCGCGGACAGCGCCCTGGTCGCCGCGGCCACCCTCTCCGACCGCTACATCACCTCCCGCTTCCTGCCGGACAAGGCCATCGACCTGGTGGACGAGGCGGCCTCCCGGCTGCGCATGGAGATCGACTCCTCGCCGGTGGAGATCGACGAACTCCAGCGCTCCGTCGACCGGTTGAAGATGGAGGAGCTGGCGATCGGCAAGGAGACCGACCCCGCCTCGCTGGCCCGCCTGGAGAAGCTGCGCCGCGATCTCGCCGACAAGGAGGAGGAGTTGCGGGGCCTGACCGCCCGCTGGGAGAAGGAGAAGCAGTCCCTCAACCGGGTCGGTGAGCTGAAGGAGCGGCTGGACGACCTGCGCGGCCAGGCCGAACGCGCCCAGCGCGACGGCGACTTCGACAAGGCCGCCAAGCTGCTCTACGGCGAGATCCCGCAGCTGGAGAAGGAGCTGGAGGCCGCCTCCGAGGCCGAGGAGGAGGCCGCGAAGGACACCATGGTCAAGGAGGAGGTCGGCGCCGACGACATCGCCGACGTCGTCGGGGCCTGGACCGGCATCCCGGCCGGCCGGCTGCTGGAGGGCGAGACCCAGAAGCTGCTGCGCATGGAGGACGAGCTGGGCAAGCGGCTCATCGGCCAGGGCGAGGCCGTGCGCGCGGTCAGCGACGCGGTACGGCGCTCCCGGGCCGGCGTCGCCGACCCCGACCGGCCCACCGGATCGTTCCTCTTCCTCGGCCCGACCGGCGTCGGCAAGACCGAACTCGCCAAGGCGCTCGCGGACTTCCTCTTCGACGACGAGCGGGCCATGGTCCGCATCGACATGTCGGAGTACGGCGAGAAGCACAGCGTGGCCCGGCTGGTCGGCGCGCCCCCCGGGTACGTGGGCTACGAGGAGGGCGGCCAGCTCACCGAGGCGGTGCGCAGGCGCCCGTACAGCGTGGTCCTCCTGGACGAGGTGGAGAAGGCCCACCCGGAGGTCTTCGACATCCTGCTCCAGGTGCTGGACGACGGCCGGCTGACCGACGGCCAGGGGCGCACGGTCGACTTCCGCAACACCATCCTGGTGCTCACCTCCAACCTGGGCAGCCAGTTCCTGATCGACCCGCTGCGGAGCGAGGAGGAGAAGAAGGAGCAGGTGCTGGAGGTCGTACGGGCGTCCTTCAAGCCGGAGTTCCTCAACCGCCTGGACGACCTCGTGGTGTTCTCCGCGCTGACCAAGCCCGAGCTGGAGCGGATCGCGGGGCTCCAGATCGAGCGGCTGGGCCGGCGGCTCGCCGAGCGCCGGCTCACCCTGGACGTCACGCCCGAGGCACTGGCCTGGCTCGCCGAGGAGGGCCTGGACCCGGCGTACGGCGCCCGGCCGCTGCGCCGCCTGGTGCAGACCGCCATCGGCGACCGGCTCGCCCGGGAGATCCTGTCCGGCGAGATCACGGACGGCGACACGGTCCGCGTGGACCGCTTCGGCGAGGGCCTGCTGGTCGGCCCGGAGACGGGCAAGACGCTCTGACGCGCACCCGGTGGACGTGCCGTACGGGGGCCCGGTCCGGGCCCCCGTACGGTTCGGCGCGTCCACGGTCCGCCGTCCGGGCGGCGGATCATGTCAGCCGATGGCCGACAGGCCCCGTCAGGGCTTGCCACCCCCCTCCCCGCATGGGGGAGGATGGCGGGATCCGTACGAAGGGAAAAACACGGTGAGCATCGACCCGTCCTCGATTCCGAACTTCGGGGGCCAGCCCGAGCCGCAGCCCCAGGGACCGGGCGGCCCCGTCCTCCCGGACCAGGACCTCGTGAAGCAGCTCCTGGAGCAGATGGAGCTGAAGTACGTCATCGACGAGGAGGGCGACCTCGCGGCGCCCTGGGAGCAGTTCCGCACCTACTTCATGTTCCGCGGGGAGGACGAGCACGCAGTCTTCTCGGTGCGGACCTTCTACGACCGCCCGCACCAGATCGAGGACAAGGCCCAGCTCCTCGAGTCGGTCGACGACTGGAACCGCCGCACCCTGTGGCCCAAGGTCTACACCCACACCCACGACGACGGCACGGTCCGCCTCATCGGCGAGGCCCAGATGCTGATCGGCACCGGCGTCGACCTCAACCACTTCGTCTCCTCCACGGTCAGCTGGGTGCGCGCCGCGATCGAGTTCGACAAGTGGCTGGTCGAGCAGCTGGGCCTGGAGCAGGAGGTCGACGGCACCGAGAAGCCGCAGGACGGCGAGGCCGACTCCGGCGAGTGACCGGCACGGACCGCTACAGCGGCGCGTTCCCCAGCACCAGCAGGTACGCGCCGTAGAGGTACGACAGCCCGGCCAGGGCCGCGACCACCACGGCCGCGTGCCAGGGCCGGGCTTTCGCCGTGCGGACCAGGGCGCGGGCCGGCGGCAGCAGCAGCGGGAAGGCCGGCAGCAGGAAGCGCGGCTTGGACTCGAAGATGCCCGAACCGCCGAGCACGACCAGCAGCAGCACCCCGCTGTAGACCAGCAGCGGCAGCGGCGGCCGGTCGAGCGCCAGCAGCACGAACAGCACCACGCCCACGGCCACCAGCAGCAGCGCGACGGGGAACACCACCCGGCCGCCGTGCAGCAGCAGGGCGCGCACGAAGCGCAGCGAGCCGCGCCCGAGGTCGAACCGGGAGCCCCAGCGCGCCTGGACGTCGAAGTAGCCGCCCAGCAGATCGCCCCGGCGGCGGCCCACCCACAGCAGGAACGCGGTCCAGCCCAGCGGGGCGAGCGCCGCACCCGTCCACAGCCTGTGGGAAACCCGGCCGCGCCGCCGCCACACCTCGGTGGCGGCCGCGGCGAGCACGGCGGCGGCCACCGCGAACCCGTTCGGCCGGGCCAGCCCCGCGAGCGCCGCCAGGCTCCCCGCCCACAGCCAGCGCCCGGTCAGCACCGCGTACAGCGACCAGGCCGCGCACGCGGTGAGCACCGGCTCGGTGTACGCCATCGACAGCACCACCGAGTGCGGCAGCAGCCCCCACAGCAGCACCAGCGCGATCCCCGCCGGCCGCCCGTACAGCAGCGCCCCCACCGCGTACAGGCCCGCCGCGGCCACCAGCGCCGCCGACCAGGACACCAGCAGCCCGGCCGCGCCCCCGCCGAGCGTGCTCACCTCGCTCACCGCCCGCACCAGCGCCGGGTACAGCGGGAAGAACGCCAGGTCGCTGTAGCCGTGCCGGCCCAGGGCGTGGCCGTACCCGTGCGCCGCGATGCCCAGGTACCAGACCGAGTCCCAGGAGCGGCCCAGCAGGGCCAGCACCGGGCGGCCCGCGGCCTCGGCGAGCAGGGCGAGGACGGCGGCTCCGGCGAGCCGCGCGCCGAGGAACAGTCCTACGGCGACGCCGCTCGCCCTGAGCAGGGAGGCGCGGGCGCGTTCCCCGGGGGCGGGTCCGGGTGCGGTGACGGGCGGCGCGAGAACGGTGCTGACGTGGGTCACACCTCCGCACCTTGCAAGGGCCCGGCCCCGGATGCGAGCAGGGCGCGGCCAACCGGCGGCGCGCCGTCCCTCACATGGCCCGCAGGCGCTCCGCGGCCTCGCGCAGCACGTCCTCGCGCTTGCAGAACGCGAACCGCACGAACGGGGCGCCCGCCTCCCGGTCGTCGTAGAAGACGGCGTTCGGGATGGCCACGACACCGGCGCGTTCGGGCAGGGCGCGGCAGAAGGCGAAGCCGTCCTTCTCGCCGAGGGGGCGGATGTCGGTGGTGACGAAGTAGGTGCCCGCCGGCCTGAACACCTCGAAGCCCGCCGCCGTGAGCCCCGCCGACAGGATGTCCCGGCGCTCGCGCATGGAGCGGCGGAAGCCGTCGTAGTAGGACTCGGGCAGGGCGAGGGCCTCGGCCACCGCGTACTGGAAGGGGCCCGAGGAGACGTAGGTGAGGAACTGCTTGGCCGCGCGGACCGCGCTGACCAGGGCGGGCGCGGCGGTCACCCAGCCGACCTTCCAGCCGGTGAACGAGAACGTCTTGCCGGCCGAGCCGATGGTCACCGTGCGCTCGCGCATCCCCGGGAAGGAAGCGAGGGGGACGTGCTCGGCGTCGTCGAACACCAGGTGCTCGTACACCTCGTCCGTCACCACCAGCAGGTCCCGCTCCACGGCGAGCTGGGCGACGGCGGCCAGCTCGGCGCGGGTGAGGACGGTGCCGGTGGGGTTGTGCGGGGTGTTGATCAGCAGCAGCCGGGTCCGGTCGGTGACGGCGGCGCGCAGCTCGTCCAGGTCGAGCCGGAAGCTGCCCTCGTGCGGGCGCAGGGTCACCGGCACCCGGCGCCCGCCCGCCAGCGCGATGCTCGCCGCGTAGGAGTCGTAGTACGGCTCCAGGGCCACCACCTCGTCGCCCGGCTCCAGCAGCGCGAGCAGCGCGGCCGCGATGGCCTCGGTGGCGCCCGCCGTCACCAGCACCTCGGTGTCGGGGTCGTACGACAGCCCGTACCGGCGCAGCTGGTGCGCGGCGATCGCGGTGCGCAGCTCGGGGACGCCGGGGCCCGGCGGGTACTGGTTGCCGCGCCCGTCGCGCAGCGCCCGTACGGCGGCCTCCCTGACCTCCTCGGGGCCGTCGGTGTCGGGGAAGCCCTGGCCGAGGTTGATCGACCCGGTGGCGACGGCGAGGGCGGACATCTCCGCGAAGATCGTCGTACCGAACTCGGCGAGCCTGCGGTTGAGGAGGGGGCGCGCGGTGGAGGTCATGGCGGCCATCCTGCGCCCAAGCTCTGGAGTTCCTCAACTCCGCTTTGGCTCTCGTCCGGGGTGGGCATCTCCGGGGCACCGCGCGTGGCGCGGGGAGGGACGAGGCGCCCACGGGGGGTGGCTTCGGGGGACCGGGAGAAGGTGGCGCCATGGATCCGTTCGTCGTCGGACTGGTGGGAGTGTTCGTCCTGTTCGTCGTCATCGCGCGGGTGTCCGGGAAGAAGGGCGGCAGGCGGGGCGGGGGCAAGGGCGGGGCCGCGCGGCGGGGCGGCGCGGCCGGGAGCGCGGGCGGCGGCAGCTGGTGGGCCGGGGACTCCGGGTCCTCCTCGTCCGGCGGGCACCATGGGCACCACGGGGGCCACGGGGGCCACGGGGGCCACCACGGCGGGCACTCCTGCGGCGGCGGCCACTCCTCGTGCGGGGGTCACTCCTCCTGCGGCGGCGGGTCGTCCTGCGGGGGCGGCGGTGGCTGCGGGAGCAGCTGAGGCGGACGGGGCGGACGGCGCCGGGGAGAGGCTGCTGGGACGAGGGGTGCGGGCCCTTGGCACCCGCTCCCGGCGTACGCCGTGGTGGAACAGTTGAACTGTGAGCCCCCCGAGGGATGGAATGCCCCCGTAGTTGGGTAAAAACGCTGTGGCAGGGCCTCTGTTCATGATTCCCTCTAAAACGCCAATGCAGCCAACGCAGCCCCCAGGACGTCTCGCAGACGCCTCGTACCGGCCGGGCCGGCCGGGCTGACACGGCCATCTCCCCTCATTTGCGTGTTAGCGGAGCCGATCCATGCTCACGACCCTGAACACCACGTACAGCGATACGCGCGCTGCCGACCTCGCCTGGGCCCTGGGGCGCGAGCCGCTCCCCGCCCTGGCCACCCTCGACCTCGAACTGACCGGCACCAAACTCCAGTTGAGGCTCCTCGGCGCCTCCCACCAGATCCTCCTGGAGGAGGACCGCGGCCTGTGCTCCGAGACCGTGGCCTGCATCCCCGGCTCCAGCACCCCGCTGCCGCTCGGCGTCGCCAAGCGCGTCGGCGACTGGGAGTACGAGTTCGCGGCGCGCGTCGAGATGCTCACCCCGGGCTCCTTCGCGGGCCGCGCCCAGGAGTTGCTCGCCCTCGTCTCCGAGCACCCGCACGGACTCGCCGGTGTCTTCCCGGGCAGCCCGCACGCGTTCACCGCGATGCTGGCCCAGCGGCACGAGGACCATGTGCACTGGCGCACCTGGCACGCCTACCCGCAGGACGGCCAACTCGTCGCCACCCGGACCCGGGTGGGGGCGCGGGCGCGCGGCGGGCGGCCCGGCCAGGACGCCGACGCGGCGTAGTCCGGGACGTCCGCCGCATAAACCCGGATGGGGTCAACTGCCCCCAGATACACACCTGCGGGTGACGAAGCGTGCCCGTCGCGTGACGTAACGTCGCAGCGTGATCGAACCGCAGGCCCCCGCGCCCCCGGGCGCCCCGCCCTCCCGGACCGGCCCCGCAGGGCTGCCCGTCCGGCCCGGCACCGGGCGGTTCCTGGTCCTCGCGTGCGTCTTCGTCTGCGCGGCCTGCGGACTCGTGTACGAGCTGGAACTCGTCGCGTTCGCCTCGTACTTGATCGGTGACTCGGTCACCCAGGCGTCCGTCGTGCTGTCCGTGATGGTGTTCGCGATGGGCATCGGCTCGCTCGGCGCCAAACGGCTGCGCCGGCACACCGCCGTCGGCTTCGGCGCGGTGGAGACCCTGCTCGCCCTGGTCGGCGGGTGCAGCGCGATGGCCCTGTACGCGGTGTTCGCCTGGACCGGCGGCTGGGGCGGCCTGTGGGCCGAGGGCCCGCGCTGCCTGCTGGTCGCCTTCTCGCTCGCCATCGGCCTGCTCATCGGCGCCGAGGTCCCGCTGCTGATGGAGCTGATCCAGCGCATCCGCCGGCAGGACGCGCCCGCCGCCGTGGCCGACCTGTTCGCCGCGGACTACGTCGGCGCCCTCGTCGGCGGCCTCGCCTTCCCCTTCGTACTCCTGCCGTTCTGCGGCCAGTTGACCGGCGCGCTGCTCACCGGCACGGTCAACCTCGTCGCGGGCGGCGCCCTCGTCCTCGGCCTCTTCCGGCGCGACCTGACCCGCCGGGCCCGCTGGACCCTGCTCCTCGTCGGCCTCGCCGTCCTCGGCGTCCTCGCCTCGGCCGCCGCCCTCTCCGCCGACTTCGAACGCGCCGCGCGCCGGGCGGTGTACGGCACCGACGTCCGGGTCGCCGTGCAGACCGGGGTGCAGGAGGTCGTCCTCGCGGGCGGCACCGGCGGCCGCCCCCTCGACCTCTACCTCGACGGCCGGCTGCGCGTCGGCGGCCAGGACGCCCGCCGCTACCACGAGGCCCTGGTCCACCCCGCCCTCACCGGACCGCACGCCCGCGTGCTGATCCTCGGCGGCGGCGACGGCCTCG
Organism: Streptomyces sp. WP-1; assembly: GCF_030450125.1. Lineage (NCBI taxonomy): Bacteria > Bacillati > Actinomycetota > Actinomycetes > Kitasatosporales > Streptomycetaceae > Streptomyces > Streptomyces sp. WP-1. The sequence continues at coordinate 3,829,909 of NZ_CP123923.1, read as the reverse complement.
CCGCGCGCGAGGTGCTGCGCCACCGGGGAGTGCGCCGCGTCGACATCGTCGAACTCGACCCGGGGCTCGCCCGGTTGGCCCGCAGCGACCCCGGCCTCGCCGCCGCCGACGGCCATGTCTACGCCGATCCCCGCGTCCGTCTCACCACCGCCGACGCCCTCAACTGGCTGCGCGCCGCGCCCGGCGCCGCGTACGACGTCGTGATCGCCGACCTCCCCGACCCCGGCATCACCGCCAGCACCAAGCTGTACTCCGAGGAGTTCTACGGCCTCACCCGCCGCGTGCTCGCCCCCGGCGGGCGCCTCGTCGTGCACGCCGGGTCCGCCACCACCCGCCCCCGCGTCTTCTGGACGGTCGCCGCGACCCTGCGCGCGGCCGGGCTCGCCGCCACCCCCTACCGGGTCCTCGGCCACGACCCCGGCTTCCCGGCGGGCCCCGACCGCTCGGCGGGCGCGCCCGAGGCCCCGCACGACTGGGGCTTCCTGCTCGCCGCCGCGGGCCGCGCCGCGCCACCCCTGCGCCTGGACCCGGCGGTCCCCGCGGCCACCCTCACCCCGGCCGCCCTCGCCGCGGACCGGCGGGCGGCCGAGCGAACCCGGATCGGGGGGCTGCCCCCCTCCACCCTGATCCATCCGCGGTACTGAGCGGGTGCCGGTTCCGGCGAGGGTACGATCCGCCTCCACCTGGGTAGGCTCAGCCGACATGGAGCAGCAGGTCTTCGTCCCGGTCCCGGCCGACCGTCTCGCCACGGCACTCGCCGACCCCGCGCGCGTCGCCCGGGCCGTCCCCGGGCTCCAGCAGGACGCCGGTGCCCCGCCCGTCGCCGGGCGCCTCAAACTGCGCGTCGGCGGACACTCCGTCACCTATCGCGGCACCGCGCGGGTGCTCGCCCGGCAGGACGGCGCGTACACCGTCGAGGGCGACGCCACCGAGGCCCGCGGCAGCGGCGCGGTCACGTTCGCCCTCACCCTGCGCCTCGCGGACGCCGAGGGCGGTACGACGGTCACGGCCGAGGGCGGCGCGGACGCCTCCGGCCGGATCGCGGAGCTTCCCGCCGACACCGTCGCCGCGGCGGCGACCCGGCTGCTGACCCGGTTCCTGGAGGCGCTGGGGGAGCGGGCGGAGGAGCCCGGGACCGGGACGGAGGAGGCGGCAGAGGCCGAGGAGGCGCAAGAGGCGTCGGCGGCCGGGCACGCGTCCGTTTTCGACACCGAGATTCCGCCATCCTCGCTCGACCCCGACCCCGACCCCGACGCGGACGACGAGGACGACGCGCAGGAGACGGCCGAGGACGGGGCGGGCCCCGCGGACGACGGGGAGGGCCCCGCGGACGACTTCACCGACACCGGCGTCCCGCCCGCCGAGGCGGCCCACGCCCGCCGCACGATGATCGGCCGCAGCGCGGAGGAGGTCGACCACGCCCCGCCACGCGGCCGCTATGCCCCGGTACCGGCCCCGCAGACCGTTTCGGCGAACCAGGCGCTCAAGTGGGCGGCGCCGGCCGCGGCGTTGGCGGTGGCGTCGGCGTTCGTGGTGGGCCGGGCACTGCGCCGACGCCGTTGAGACCGTCCGCCTCGGGCGGCTTTCGCCGTGGCCGGTCCGCCCGCGGGACGGAGCCGCGTATCGGACACGGTCGCGCACCTTCGGGCGCCGCCCCAGTACTGTCGTCCCGTGAGTGACGAAGACATCACGCTGACCGCGGGCGACGCGGAGGTGATCGTGCGGCCCGGGAACGGCGGCCGCATCGGCGGACTGAGGATCGGCGGCACGGAACTGCTGCGGCAGGGCGACCGCTTCGGCTGCTTCCCCATGGTCCCCTGGGCCGGCCGCATCCGCGACGGCCGTTTCCTGGACGGCGGCATCGTCCGCCGGATGCCCCTCAACTCCCCGCCGCACGCCATCCACGGCACGGCCCGCGACGGCGCCTGGCGCACCGCGCGCGTCACCGCGCACGAGGCGGTGATCACGCACGAACTGACCGACCCCTGGCCGCACTCCGGCCGCGTCACCCAGATCGTCGCGCTTGCCGAGGACAGCCTGACGCTGACGATGGCCGTGGAGACGTACGACGACTCGTTCCCCGCGCAGATCGGCTGGCACCCCTGGTTCCACCGCACCCTCGACGGCGTCGACGCGGCCCTGGACTTCGCGCCCGCCTGGCAGGAGGAGCGCGGCGCCGACCACCTGCCCACCGGCAACCGCGTCGAGCCCAAACCGGGCCCGTGGGACGACTGCTTCGGGATGCCCGGCGGCGTCGACGTCACGCTCACCTGGCCGGGCCTGCTGGAGCTGAAGGTGGCGAGCCGCGAGGAGTGGGTGGTGGTCTACGACGAGCAGGACGAGGCAATCTGCGTGGAGCCGCAGACCGGTCCGCCCAACGGGCTGAACACCTGCCCGCGCCTGGTCACGCCCCTGGAGCCGCTGGAGGCGACCACGACCTGGAGCTGGCGGCGCCTCTAAGCTGGCCGCATGAGCGATGTACGGGCTGAGCTGCTTCAGCAGATCAAGGACAAGGCCGTGGTGCACGGCAAGGTGACCCTCTCCTCGGGTCTGGAGGCCGACTACTACGTCGACCTGCGCCGCGTCACCCTGGACGGCGAGGCCGCCCCGCTGGTCGGCCAGGTGCTGCTGGACCTCACCGAGGACCTGGAGTTCGACGCGGTGGGCGGGCTCACCATGGGCGCCGACCCGGTCGCGGCCGCCATGCTGCACGCGGCCGCCGCGCGCGGGCGCCGGCTGGACGCCTTCGTGGTCCGCAAGGCCGCCAAGGCGCACGGCATGCAGCGCAGGGTCGAGGGCCCGGAGATCCGGGGCCGCCGGGTCGTGGTGGTCGAGGACACCTCCACCACCGGCGGTTCCCCGCTCACCGCCGTGGAGGCGGTGCGCGAGGCCGGTGCCGAGGTCGTCGCCGTCGCGACCATCGTGGACCGCGCGACCGGCGCCGCCGAGAAGATCGAGGCCGGCGCGGGGGTGCCGTACCGTTTCGCCTTCTCGAAGGATGAACTGGGTCTGGACTGACACTCCCGTGTGACCTGGACTTGGGGGGCGTCGTGCGTCACCCGCCGTCTGGAAGGATGGGGGACCGACGACGACGTCACCCACCAGGTCCAGGGCCGTACGCAGAACCCACCCGCAACACAAGGAGCGGACAGATGCCCATCGCAACTCCCGAGGTCTACGCCGAGATGCTCGACCGGGCGAAGGCAGGCAAGTTCGCCTACCCGGCCATCAACGTCACCTCCAGCCAGACCCTGCACGCCGCGCTGCGCGGCTTCGCGGAGGCGGAGAGCGACGGCATCGTCCAGATCTCGACCGGTGGCGCCGAGTTCCTCGGTGGCCAGTACAGCAAGGACATGGTGACCGGCGCGGTCGCGCTCGCCGAGTTCGCGCACATCGTCGCGGAGAAGTACCCGGTCAACATCGCGCTGCACACCGACCACTGCCCGAAGGACAAGCTCGACGGGTACGTCCGTCCGCTGATCGCCCTGTCCAAGAAGCGCGTCGACGCCGGTCTCGGCCCGCTGTTCCAGTCGCACATGTGGGACGGCTCCGCCGAGACCCTCGCGGACAACCTGGAGATCGCGCAGGAGCTGCTGGAGCAGGCCCGCGCCGCCCGGATCATCCTGGAGGTGGAGATCACCCCGACCGGCGGCGAGGAGGACGGCGTCTCGCACGAGATCAACGACTCCCTGTACACCACGGTCGACGACGCGATCCGTACGGCGGAGGCGCTCGGCCTCGGCGAGAAGGGCCGCTACCTGCTGGCCGCGTCCTTCGGCAATGTGCACGGCGTGTACAAGCCGGGCAACGTCGTGCTCCGCCCCGAGCTGCTGAAGGAGCTCAACGAGGGCGTGGCCGCGCGGTTCGGCAAGGAGTCCCCGTTCGACTTCGTCTTCCACGGCGGCTCCGGCTCCAGCGAGGAGGAGATCCGCACGGCGCTGGAGAACGGCGTGGTGAAGATGAACCTGGACACCGACACCCAGTACGCCTTCACCCGCCCCGTCGCCGGCCACATGTTCGCCAACTACGACGGCGTCCTGAAGGTCGACGGCGAGGTCGGCGACAAGAAGTCCTACGACCCGCGCACCTGGGGCAAGCTGGCCGAGGCCGGCATGGCCGCGCGCGTCGTGGAGGCCACGCGGCACCTGCGCTCCGCGGGCAACAAGATCAAGTAAGCGCTCGGGCGCCGTGCACGGCGGACCTGGCGGCTTTCGGGCCGCCGGGGCCGCCGTCCGCTGTATGTGCCGGGGCCGCCGTCTCGCTGTATATGTGGGGGCATGCCCGAAGTCCGGATCGGCTCGTCCCGGGGTACGTGGATCCTGCTCACCACGGTGCTCGGCTCCAGCATGGCCCTGCTGGACTCGACCGTCGTCAATGTGGCGCTGCCCCGCATCGGCCGCGATCTGAACGCGAGCCTCGGCGCCCTCCAGTGGACCGTGAACGCGTACATGGTCACGCTGGCCGGGCTGATCCTGCTCGGCGGCTCCCTCGGCGACCGCTACGGCCGCCGCCGGATCTTCGTGCTCGGGGTGGTCTGGTTCGCCACCGCCTCCCTGCTGTGCGGCATCGCGCCGAACTCCGTGCTGCTGATCGTGGCCCGCGCCCTCCAGGGCGTCGGCGGGGCACTGCTCACCCCCGGCTCGCTCGCGCTGATCCAGGCGTCCTTCCACCCCGACGACCGCAGCCGGGCCGTCGGCCTGTGGTCCGGGTTCGGCGGGATCGGCGCGGCGGTCGGCCCCTTCCTGGGCGGCTGGCTGGTCTCCGGGCCCGGCTGGCGCTGGGTGTTCCTGCTCAATGTGCCGCTCGCCCTGCTCTGCGTGCCGGTGGCCCTGCGCCATGTCCCGGAGTCGGCCGACGAGGGCGCCCACGGCCGCTTCGACGTCCTCGGCGCGGTGCTGGGCGCGCTGTCGCTGGCGCTGCTGACGTACGCGCTGATCGAGGCGCGGGCGGGCACGGCCGCGGTGGTGGTGAGCGCGGTGCTCGGGCTCGCCGCGGCGGCCGCGTTCGTGTACGTCGAACGGCACCGGCCCGACCCCATGCTGCCGCCGGACGTCTTCGCCTCACGGCAGTTCACGGCGGTCAACCTGGTCACGCTGTGCGTGTACGCGGCCTTCGGCGGCTTCTTCTTCCTCACCGCGCTCCAGTTGCAGGTGGCGGTCGGCTGGTCGCCGCTGGTCGCGGGGACGGCGCTGCTGCCGACCACCATCCTGATGCTGCTGTTCTCCTCCGCCTCGGGCGCGCTGGCCGACCGCACGGGCCCCCGGCTGCCGCTCACCGTCGGGCCGCTGCTGTGCGCGGCCGCGATGCTGCTGATGCTGCGCGTCGGCCCGGGGGCGAGCTATCTCACCGACGTGCTGCCCGCGCTGCTGGTCATGGGCGCCGGGATGGTCACCCTCGTCGCCCCCCTCACCGCCACGGTCCTCGCCTCCGTCGACACCGCCCGCGCGGGCGTCGCCAGCGGCATCAACAACGCGGCGGCCCGGGCGGCGGGCCTGGTGGCGGTGGCGGCGCTGCCGCTGCTGGCCGGGATGGGCGCGGACGCGTACCGCTCCGCGCCGGCCTTCGACGCCTCGTTCAACCGGGCGATGCCGATCTGCGCGGGGGTGCTGGTGCTGGGCTCGATCCTCGCGTTCTTCCTGGTCACGGGACGCCCGACGCCGGAATGCCGGCACCCGGAGCGGCATACGCACTGCTCGCTGACGGCGCCTCCGCTGGAGGGGGAGCGGGCCGGTTCGTAGCCACCCCCCAGGGGTTCTGCCGGACGTGGACGCCGGTACGCGAGACTGAACCCATGACCATTCACGAGAACCTGCTCGGCGGGCCGCCCCCGACCCACCTCCCCGATGACCCGGAACCCCGTGAGCAGCTGGCCCAGGGCACCGCGCCGGCGGACGTCGCCGCGCAGCACCCCACCTCCTCCCTCGCGTGGGCGCAGCTCGCCGACGACGCCTTCGAGCGCGGCTCCGTCGTGGAGTCGTACGCCTACGCCCGTACGGGCTACCACCGCGGCCTCGACTCCCTGCGCCGCAGCGGCTGGAAGGGCCACGGTCCCGTGCCCTGGGAGCACGAGCCCAACCGCGGCTTCCTGCGCGCCCTGCACGCCCTCGCCCGCGCCGCCCAGGCCATCGGCGAACAGGAGGAGTACGAGCGCTGCGCCCAGTTCCTGAAGGACTCCTCGCCCACCGCGGCGTCGACCCTCGGCTGAGACACCGCGCGTCACCTGTGTGGCCCGTCTGGCAACAGGCGGGCCTTGCCGTACCGGGGGTGATTGCGGAGGATGCGAGTGGGGACCGGGGCCCCCGTGCCGGCATCGGCAGGGGCGGACCGCTACCCGTAGCAACAACAGGAGACAGCGATGTCCCAACAGGCTCACCCCCACGAGGCCGCTGAGCCCGAGACCCCGCATCTCGACTTCGCCGGCACGACGCCGTACGAGGACTACGTCCGCGCGGACCTGCTCACCCACCTCCAGCACACCCTCTCCGACGACCCCGGCGAGATGGTCTTCCTGGTCACCACCCAGGTGATGGAGCTGTGGTTCACGGTGCTCGTGCACGAGTGGGAGACCGCCGCGAAGGCGCTGCGCTCGGACGACGTCCCCACGGCGATCGCCGCGCTGAAGCGCTCCGTGCGCGAGCTGGAGGCCCTGAACGCCTCCTGGACCCCGCTCGCCGGTCTCACCCCCGCCCAGTTCAACTCCTACCGCGCCGCCCTCGGCGAGGGCTCCGGCTTCCAGTCGGCGATGTACCGGCGCCTGGAGTTCCTGCTCGGCGAGAAGTCCGCGTCCATGCTCGTCCCGCACCGCGGTGCCCCCCGCGCGCACGCGGAACTGGAGAAGGCGCTGCACGAGCCCAGCCTCTACGACGAGGTGCTGCGGCTGCTGGCCCGCCGGGGCCACGCGATCCCGGACGAGGTCCTGTCCCGGGACGTCTCCCAGCGCCATGAGCCCGTCCCCGCCGTCGAACAGGTCTGGGCCGAGGTCTACTCCGGCGCCCAGGACGGCGAACTCGTCCGTCTCGGCGAGGCGTTGACCGACGTGGCCGAGCTGGTGTGGCGCTGGCGCAACGACCATCTGGTCGCCACCCGCCGCGCGATGGGCTCCAAGACCGGCACCGGCGGCTCCGCCGGGGTGGCCTGGCTGGAGAAGCGCGCCCGCAAGAACGTGTTCCCCGAGCTGTGGACGGCCCGGTCCTATGTCTGAACTCACCTCGCGGGCCAAGGAGCTGGACGCGGCGGACGCGCTGGCGCCGGTGCGCTCCCGCTTCGTCCTCGACGACGTCGTCTACCTCGACGGCAACTCGCTGGGCGCGCTGCCCGCGCATGTCCCGGACCGGATCGCGGACGTGGTGCGCCGTGAGTGGGGCGAGCTGCGGATCCGCTCCTGGGAGGAGAGCGGCTGGTGGACCGCGCCCGAGCGGATCGGCGACCGGATCGCTCCGCTGGTCGGGGCGGCGCCGGGGCAGATCGTGGTCGGCGACTCCACCAGCGTCAACGTGTTCAAGGCGGTCGTGGCCGCGGCCCGGATGGCGGGTCAGGGGCGCACCGAGATCCTGGTGGACGCCACCACGTTCCCCACGGACGGCTACATCGCGCAGTCGGCGGCACGCCTGACCGGGCACACGCTGCGCGCGCTGACGCCCGCCGAGGTGCCGGACGCGCTCGGGCCCCGCACGGCGGCGGTGCTGCTCAACCACGTCGACTACCGCACCGGGCGGCTGCACGACCTGCCCGCGCTCACCGCGGCCATCCACGCGGCGGGCGCGCTCGCGGTGTGGGACCTGTGCCACAGCGCGGGCGCGCTGCCGGTGGGGCTCGACGAGCACGGGGTCGATCTCGCCGTCGGCTGCACGTACAAGTACCTGAACGGCGGCCCCGGTTCACCGGCGTTCCTGTACGTCCGCCGCGAACTCCAGCCACGCTTCGACTCCCCGCTGCCCGGCTGGAACTCCCACGCGGAGCCCTTCGGGATGAGGCCGTCGTACGATCCGGCGCCGGGCGCGGTGCGCGGCCGTGTCGGTACGCCGGACATCCTCTCCATGCTGTCGCTGGAGGCGGCGCTGGAGGTCTGGGAGGGCGTGGGCATCGACGCGGTCCGCGCGAAGTCGCTCGCGCTGACGGACTTCTTCCTGTCGTGCGTGGCCCGGTACGCCGGGGACCGGGTGGAGTCCGTGACGCCGACCGCCCACGGCGAGCGGGGCAGCCAGGTGTCCCTGCGCTGCGAGAACGCCGGTGACGTCATGAAGCGGCTGATCGAGGCGGGCGTCGTGGGCGACTTCCGCCCGCCGGACGTCCTCCGCTTCGGCTTCACCCCGCTGTACACGAGCTTCGCGGAGGCGGAGCGGGCGGCGAGGGTGCTGGGGGCGGTGCTGAGGTAATCCCGGGGGCCCCGTCCGCTCCGGTCCGGCGGCGTCGTCGGATGGGGGTGGGCGGGGTTCGGGCGCCGGGCGCCGAGTGCGGTGCGCGGGTGCGCCGTGGCTGGTCGCGCGGTTCCCCGCGCCCCTTCGGGGCGGCTGGCCGGCGTGGGGCGAGCGACCCGTCCCCCACCCCCCGTCCCCCACCCCCGGACCCCACGTAGCCGCACGTCACACGCCTGATACCGTTCCCCGCCAACGGCCGACGAAGACCCCCACCTGGTCCGCCGAACCAAGAAACGTCCCGTCGTTGAGAGGTTGGAGCATGCCGGACGACGCCGCCGCAGCAGCCCGCGCCGCCGCCGAAGAGGAGTCGGCCTTCTCGCACGACCCGGTCGACCCCGATGCCACCGCCTCCTACGGCACCCACCCCGACCAGGTGATCGACTTCTACGCCCCGCGCACGGCGGGGGACACCGAGGCCCCGCTGGTCGTCGTCCTGCACGGCGGAGCCTGGCGCGCCCGCTACGACCGCCGCCACGTCACCCCCTTCGCCGGCTTCCTGGCCCGCAGGGGCTTCGCCGTGGCCAACGTCGAGTACCGCCGCGGCGGCGACGGCGAGCCCGAGGGCGACACCCCGCCCGCCGGCCGCTGGCCCGACACCTTCGAGGACGTCGCCGCCGCCCTGGACGCCCTCCCGGACCTGGCCCGTACGGCGCTCCCGGGGGCCGACGCCCGCCGCACCGTCCTCACCGGCCACTCCGCCGGCGGCCACCTCGCGCTGTGGGCCGCCGCCCGGCACCTCCTGCCCGCCGACTCCCCCTGGCGCCTGCCCGAGGCCGCCCCCCTGCGCGGCGTCGTCGCCCTCGCCCCGATCGCCGACTTCACGACCGCGGAGCGACTGGCCGTCTGCGAACACGCCTCCCTCCAACTCCTGGGCGGTCCCGAACACTTCGAGCACCGCCGCCCGTACACCGACCCCGCCCTCCTCCTCCCGACAGGCATCGCCACCACCGTCGTCCAGGGCCGCGCGGACCTCGTCGTACCGGAAGCGGTCGCCGAGGCGTACGCGGACGCCGCGGCGACCGCGGGCGAGATGGTGGGCCTGACCCTGCTGGCGGACGTCGGCCACTTCCCCCTGATCGACCCGTCGGCGGACGCGTGCGCGGTGGTCGCGGAGGAGATCGCCCAACTGGCCTGGTGAAGCCGTCCAGGTGATCGATCCCGTGGTGGACCATTCGGACGAGTCCGCACCCGGCTCACCTGGACCCCCCTGGGAAAACCTCATGCGTGGGCCCTTACGAGGAGGGACCCCGTGTCCCTTCCTGCCGGGGGAGAGATGATCTCGGTCCTGATGTCCGAGAACCCGAAAGAGGTCAGGGCGGCGGACCACTCCCGCGGTGTGTGGTCCCACCTGGTTACCGCCCTGGCCTCCCGCAGAGTTCCCGTCGGCTGGACGCCGGCCGGGGACGCGGTGAGGGCCGTATGCCCCGGGTAGTACCTGAGACGGACACCGGGGAACCCGACTCCAAGCTGACGACCGGCCCCCGTCCGGCGCCTACCGTTGACCGGGTGACCGAGACGACGCCCCCGCGCCCGACCCCGCCGTTCGGGTCCGGCCGCCCGCGCAGCCCGGAGCTCCGGCTGGCCGCGGATGCCCTCGCCGGGCTGCGGCAGGACCTGTTCCACGACGCCTTCGCCTACCGGCCGCTGCCCCCGCTGGGCCCGGACAGCCGTCTCGTGCGCCGCCGTTCGGGCCGGCTGCGGGAGTACGCGGTCTGGGCCCCGCACACCGCGGTGGCCCTGCTCGGTGTGCTGGCGATGTGGATCGACCTGTTCCGCGCCGGCACCTTCACCGCGTCGGCCCTGGTCTGCGCGCTGCTGACCCTGGCACCGGTCCTGCTGACCCTGGCCCGCCCGGCCGGGGCGTTCTGGCTGTCCCTCGCGGCGTGCACGGTCATCGGGGCCGTCACCGGCGACCCGATGGGCGGCATCTGGACGCCGGGCGGTTTCTTCTCCCACCTGGTGGTGCTCACCGTCGTGGCGATCCGCACCCGGCCCCGCACGGCGGCCTGGATGTGGGCGCTGACCGGTGTGTACGGCTTCTTCGACGCGAGCCTGTTCGGCCATGTGTACGCCCGCGACGACGTGGCCCAGATGATGTTCCTGTCCGCGCTGATCCTGCTGGTGGTCGCCGTGCGGCACGTCCGCAAGGAGGCCGCCCTGGAGGTGACCGCGCAGCAGACCGTGACCGAGCACGAGCGCTCGCGCCGCACCCTCCTGGAGGAGCGCACCACCATCGCGCGGGAGCTGCACGACGTGGTCGCCCACCACATGTCGGTGGTCGCCATCCAGGCCGAGGCGGCGCCCTACCGGGTGGAGAACCCGCCACCGGAGCTGGAGAAGGCGTTCGTCACCATCCGGGAGAACGCGGTGGCGGCCCTGACCGAGCTGCGCCGGGTCCTCGGGGTGGTGCGCGCGGAGGACCACGAGGCGCCGGACGCCCCGCAGCCCACGCTCGCCGACCTGGACCGGCTGCTCGCCAACGTCCGCGAGGCCGGGCTCACCGTGGACAAGACGGTGACCGGCGCGGTGCGCGAACTGCCGCAGGGGGTGGAGCTGTCCGCCTACCGGATCGTCCAGGAGGCGCTGAGCAACGCCCTGCGGCACGCGCCGGGGGCGAGCGCCCGGGTGGAGGTCTCCTACGTCCTCGGCGGCCTCGGCCTGCGCGTGGTCAACGGCCCGCCGCCCGCGCCGAGCCTGCTGAAACCGTCACCGGGCGCGGGGCACGGCATCACGGGCATGCGGGAGCGTGTCACCATGCTGGCCGGCGAGATGACGGCGGCCCGCACGACCGAGGGAGGCTACGAGGTGACGGTGTTCCTCCCCGTGGCACCCCCGGCGGCCGGACCCGAGGACGGCGCATGACGATCCGTGTCCTGATAGCGGACGACCAGATGATGGTCCGCGAGGGCTTCTCCGTCCTGCTGAACGCGATGCCCGACATCGAGGTCGTCGGCGAGGCCGTCAACGGCCGCGAGGCGGTGGAGCGGGTACGGCAACTCGCCCCGGACGTCGTCCTGATGGACATCCGCATGCCCGAGATGAACGGCATCGAGGCGACCCGTGAGATCGTCGCGGCCGGCACCGCGGCGAAGGTCCTCGTGCTGACCACCTTCGACCTGGACGAGTACGTCTACCAGGCCCTGCGCGCGGGCGCCTCCGGTTTCCTCCTCAAGGACGCCTCCGCCCGCCAACTGGCCGACGGCGTAAGGGTGGTGGCCTCGGGCGAGGCGCTGCTCGCGCCCTCCGTCACCAAACGCCTGATCTCCGAGTTCTCCCGCCTGGCGGAGGTCCGCCGTCCCCTGCCCACCACCCAGAGCGGCGCCTACGGCGACCTCACCGAGCGGGAGACCGAGGTCCTCGTCCTCATCGCCCAGGGCCTGTCCAACGCGGAGATCGCCGAACGCCTGGTCGTGGCCGAGTCCACCACCAAGACCCACGTCAGCCGCATCCTGGTCAAACTGGGTCTGCGCGACCGCACCCAGGCGGCGGTCTTCGCGTACGAGGCGCGGCTGGTGACGCCGGGCTGAGTCCGCGGCCTGGTCAGATCCGGTCCGGCGGGTTAGCGTCGGCGCATGTCAGGGCCTGTAGACCTCGCTTTCGACCCCTGGGACCCGGCGTTCACGGCCGATCCGTACCCGGCGTACGCCGAGGTGCGGGCGCGCGGGCGGGTGGTGCGGTACGAGCCCACCGACCAGTGGCTGGTGCCGCACCACGCGGATGTCTCGGCGCTGCTGCGGGACCGGCGGCTCGGGCGGACGTACCAGCACCGGTTCTCGCACGAGGAGTTCGGCAAGAGCGCGCCGCCTCCCGCGCACGAGCCGTTCCGGACGCTCAACGATCACGGGATGCTGGACCTGGAGCCGCCGGACCACACCCGGATCCGGCGGCTGGTGTCGAAGGCGTTCACCCCGCGCACGGTGGAGCGGCTGAGGCCGTACGTGCACGGCCTGGCCGGCGAACTGGTCCGGGGCCTCGTCCGGGACGGCGGCGGGGACCTGCTGACGGACGTCGCCGAGCCGCTGCCGGTGGCGGTGATCGCCGAGATGCTCGGCATCCCGGAGGCGGACCGGGGGCAGCTGCGGCCCTGGTCGGCGGCGATCTGCGGGATGTACGAGCTGAACCCGTCCGAGGACACGGCGGTCCGTGCGGTCCGCGCGTCGGTCGAATTCACCGAATACCTGCGGGAGTTGATCGCCGAGCGGCGGGGGCGCCCCGGGGACGACCTGATCTCCGGGCTCATCGCCGCGCACGACGAGGACGACGACCGGCTGACCGAGCAGGAGATGGTCTCCACCGCCGTCCTGCTGCTCAACGCGGGCCACGAGGCCACCGTCAACGCCACGGTCAACGGCTGGTGGGCGCTCTTCCGCAACCCCGCCCAGCTGGCCGCGCTGCGCGCCGACCACTCCCTGATCCCGACCGCGATCGAGGAGCTGATGCGCTACGACACCCCGCTCCAGCTCTTCGAGCGCTGGGTCCTGGACGACATCGAGATCGACGGCACGGTGATTCCGCGCGGCGCCGAGATCGCCCTGCTCTTCGGCTCCGCCAACCACGACCCCGCCGTCTTCCCCGACCCCACCCGCCTCGACCTCACCCGCGCCGACAACCCCCACATCTCCTTCAGCGCCGGCATCCACTACTGCATCGGCGCCCCCTTGGCCCGCCTCGAACTGACCGCCTCCATGACCGCCCTCCTGAACCAGGCCCCCACCCTCACCCTGGCAAAGGAACCGACCCGCAAACCGAACTTCGTCATCCGGGGCCTGGAGGGCCTGAGCGTGGAAGTGCGGTGAGACACCGGTGTCCCTCCAGCCGAGGAGGAGGACCGCGCCGCCGACGACCCGGATCGCGGGGGGGTTGGACGAGGCACGCGGCCGGCAGCGGGCCGGTGTCCTTGCCCTGGCCCGCCGCGAAGCCCAGGCCGGTGAGCGGCATCAGCAGGGCCGAGCCCCCGAAGGCGATCACCAGATGCCCGGCGGCCCGGCGCGGCCTGCCGACCGCGCCCGCGAGAACGGGTTCGGCCCGGCCGGAGGGCTCCTCGCCGCCCAGCCGGAGCACCGACTGCACCGCCGCCCGTCAGGGGCACGGGAAGTGGCGCGCTCGACCACCACGGCGCATCAGCCACGGCCCGTCAGCCACGGCGCGTCGGTCACGGCGCGTCGGCCGGGCGACGCGCCGTCACCTCTCCTTCGTCTCCTCCAGTACCGTCCGCCCCACCAGCGCATACCGCTCCGGCGCCCGCCGCTTGAGGTACCGCGCGTACGCCACCCCCACCACCGCGACCGCCCCCACCAGCCACGGCGTGGCCCGCAGCACCAGCGACCCCGACTCGCTCCCGGCCGCCGCCCCCATGTTGGACACCAGCAGCACCACCACCCCGAGCATCGCCACCCCGCCCACCAGTGGCGCGGCGAACGTGCGGAACCAGTGCCGGCTCTCCGGGTGGTGCGAGCGGAAGTACGCCAGCACGGCGAACGAGCAGACGGCCTGGACGACGAGGATCGCCATCGTGCCGAGGATCGCGAGCAGCACGTACGTGCCCGTGTACGGATCCTTCCCCGCGATCCAGAACGCGCCGATCAGCACCGCCGCCACCCCCGTCTGCACCAGCCCGGCGATATGCGGCGAGCCGTGCCGGGCGTGGGTGCGGCCGACGGTGCGCTGCATGGAGGGCAGCACGCCCTCGCGGCCCAGGGCGTACAGATAGCGCGCGGCGCAGTTGTGGAAGGCCATCCCGCAGGCCAGCGACCCGGTGATCATCAGCCACTGCATGACGTCGACGGCCCAGTGGCCGACGTACCGCTCGGTGGGGACGAAGAACATCGAGAGGGGGTTCGCGGAGGACGCCGCCCGCACGGCCTCCCTCTCGCCGTTGCCGCAGATGGCCATCCAGGAGACGAGGACGTAGAAGACCCCGACGCCCAGGACGCTGACCATCGTGGCCTTGGGGATGATCCGCTTGGGGTCGCGGGACTCCTCGCCGTACATCGCCGTGGACTCGAAGCCGACCCAGGACCAGAAGGCGAAGAACAGGCCGAGCCCGGCGGACGTGCCCTTGAACGCGTTGACCGGGTCGACCGGCGCGAGGCTGAACCCGTGCGGCCCGCCGCCGTGCAGGGCGACCGAGACGGCCATCGCGGCGAGCACCGTGACCTCGGTCGCCAGCAGCACCACCAGCAGTTTCTCGGCGACGCTGACCCCGAACCAGGTGCCGGTGGCGTTGATCGCCAGCATCAGGATCGCGAAGGACCACCAGGGCAGGTGCACCCCGGTCTGGTCCCGGAGGGTGGTCGTGGCGAAGGTGGAGAAGATCCCGATGAGCGCGGGCTCGAAGACGACGTAAGCGAAGGTGGCGAGCAGCCCGGAGGCGAGCCCGATCGTGCGGCCGAGGCCGTAGGAGATGAATCCGTAGAAGGCGCCCGTCGACGTGATGTGCTTCGCCATCGAGGTGAATCCGACGGAAAAGATTGCCAGTACGACCATTGCGACGAGATAACTCGCGGGCGCCCCGATGCCATTGCCGGACGACACCATGAACGGCACGTTCCCGGTCATCGCGGTGATCGGCGCGGCCGTGGCCACGGCCATGAACACCACACCGAGCAGCCCGACGGCATTGGGTTTCAGCCGATGAATCGTTTCGCCTCCGTCGGTGTCCGCCGCCGGTACGACACCCTCGTCCACTGCCATGAATGACCCCCTCCGGGTCCGGTCCCTTGGGTCCTGATGGGTCCTGATGGGTCCTGATGGAGCAGGATGCTGGACGAGAAGGGGGCACGGGAAGGGGTCGGCGCGGTTAAATATTTGTCACTAGACCATTGGGGCGATGCGTGCGGGGTCATCCGCGGGCGGGCAGCACCAGTCCCCACGCCCCCTCGGCCACCCGCCAGGTCCGCCGCCGTACCGGGCCCGTCACCTTCGCGTCGGCCCGGTAGTGGAAGTCGGGGCCCGTGACCGTGACCGTGTGCCCGGCGGCCCGCAGGGGCCCGGCCGCGGTACCCGTCGAGAGGGGGCGGACCTCCAGCTCGGCGAGACCGCCGCCGGCCGGGGCCAGGGAGAGGGACTCCACCGGCTGGTCGAGGTCCACCAGCGCCTCGCCGTCGACCTCCACCCGCAGCCGGGTGGGGCCGGGGGCGGGTATCGCGGACAGCCGGGTCGGGCGCGGGGTCAGGGTGCGCACCAGGGACCGGTACCAGGGTCGGCCGGCGGCCGCCATCGGCGTGGGCGCGGGCACCCGCGCCGGGGCCGGGGGGATGGCGAGCGCGCCGAGCACCAGGCCGCCGCTGTCGTCGGCCAGCAGGTCCAGGCGCCGCTCCGCGCCGTCCAGCACCGCCCGCGCCGCCGCCACCGCGCCGGTCGGCACGCCCAGGGACGCCGCCAGGGTGAGCGTCTCGCCCACCGGCACCACCGACAGCGCGCATCCGGCCGGTTCCCGCTCCCGGTGCAGCAGGGTCACCGCGCGCACCAGGGCGGCGTCGTCGCCCACCACCACCGGCCGGCGGGAACCCCGACGGCCCAGTGCCCGGGCGAATTCCTCCGGCCCCTCCGGAAGACACACCTTGGCCGCCGCACCCGCGCTGAGCACGTCTTTCGCGATCCGTACGGACTCCCCGTCCGTCTGCCGTGCCCCCGGATCGATGATCACCAGCAGCTGATCGGACATCGCGAAAGTCGCCACCTCGGTCCTGCCTCGCTTCCTCGGGTAGCATCTTTGTGCAAGAGCCCCTTGCGCTATTGCGCCAGGGGCTTCGTCTATTCCGGGGCATCCGGTCCGACGGTTGTGCGGCCAACGACGGTCGCGGTGGCACGCGGCGGTGAACCTTACGCCCGTGCCCCTGACCTTGGACATGCCCCGCCCGGAAGGGGTGTACGCGCGTGCCCGCACTTGTGCTGCTCGGTGCTCAGTGGGGTGACGAGGGCAAGGGGAAGGCCACCGACCTGCTCGGTGGATCGGTGGATTATGTGGTGCGATACCAGGGCGGCAACAACGCCGGCCACACGGTCGTCGTCGGCGACCAGAAGTACGCCCTCCACCTCCTGCCCTCCGGCATCCTCTCTCCCGGATGCACGCCGGTCATCGGCAATGGTGTCGTCGTCGACCCCTCGGTCCTGCTCTCCGAGCTGAGCGGTCTGAACGAGCGTGGCGTCGACACCTCCAAACTGCTCATCAGCGGCAACGCGCACGTCATCACGCCGTACAACGTCACGGTCGACAAGGTGACGGAACGCTTCCTCGGCAAGCGGAAGATCGGCACGACCGGGCGCGGTATCGGCCCCACCTACGCGGACAAGATCAACCGCGTGGGCATCCGGGTCCAGGACCTGTACGACGAGTCGATCCTCCAGCAGAAGGTGGAGGCCGCGCTCGACGTCAAGAACCAGGTCCTCACCAAGCTGTACAACCGCCGCGCGATCGCCGCCGACCAGGTGGTCGAGGAACTGCTGGGCTACGCCGAGCAGATCGAGCCGTACGTCGCCGACACCGTGCTGATCCTCAACCAGGCCCTGGAGCAGGACAAGGTCGTGCTGTTCGAGGGCGGCCAGGGCACGCTGCTCGACATCGACCACGGCACGTACCCCTTCGTCACCTCCTCCAACCCGACCGCCGGCGGCGCCTGCACCGGCGCGGGCGTGGGTCCGACGAAGATCAGCCGGGTCATCGGCATCCTCAAGGCGTACACCACCCGCGTCGGCGCCGGCCCGTTCCCGACCGAGCTGTTCGACGAGGACGGCGAGGCGCTGCGCCGGATCGGCGGCGAGCGCGGTGTGACCACCGGCCGTGACCGCCGCTGCGGCTGGTTCGACGCGGTGATCGCGCGCTACGCGACCCGGGTCAACGGCCTGACCGACTTCTTCCTCACCAAGCTGGACGTGCTCACCGGCTGGGAGCAGATCCCGGTCTGCGTGGCGTACGAGATCGACGGCAAGCGCGTCGAGGAACTGCCCTACTCACAGACCGACTTCCACCACGCGAAGCCGGTCTACGAGAACCTGCCGGGCTGGTCCGAGGACATCACCAAGGCGAAGACCTTCGCCGACCTGCCGAAGAACGCGCAGAACTACGTCAAGGCGCTGGAGGAGATGTCCGGCGCCCCGATCTCCGCGATCGGCGTGGGTCCGGGCCGGGACGAGACGATCGAGATCAATTCGTTCCTCTAGCCCCTTCCGGTAAGCGGGAGTTCGGCCCGTCTTCACCGTGCGGCAGCGCCCGCCGGATCCGCCTTCGGGTGGGACCGGCGGGCGCTGCCGTGTCCGGCCCCACCTGACCCATCCTTGACCTGGACATGGTCATTTCCTGGTTTGCGGCGCCGAGGGGCGCGAGCACGATCTACGCGGGTAGCCTCCGCACGGAACGCCCCCTGCACGCGCCAACTCCAGTCTCAGGAGCCTTGAATGACCCACAGTCCCATGAACCGCCGGCAGTTCGTGAAGAAGTCGGCCGTCACCGGCGCCGCCGTCGCCGCGGCGGGTGCGGTGGGCAGCGGCACCGCCGAGGCGGCCGAGAAGGGTCACGGCCACGGAAAGGCGCCGCGCACCTGGTCGTTCTCCATCCTGGGCACCACCGACCTGCACGGCCACGTCTTCGACTGGGACTACTACGCCGACGCGCCCTACACCGACAAGGCCGGCAACTCGGTCGGCGTGGCCCGCGTCGCCACCCTCATCAAGCAGCAGCGCGAGGCCAAGGGCGAGCACCGGGTGCTGCTCGTCGACGCCGGCGACATCATCCAGGGCACCTCGCTCGCCTACTACTTCGCCCGGATCGACCCGATCACCGGCACCGGCGGCAAGCGCGGCCCCAAGCACCCCATGGCCGTCGCCATGAACCACATGCGCTACGACGCCGCCGCCCTCGGCAACCACGAGTTCAACTACGGCATCGACACGCTGCGCAAGTTCGAGGAGCAGTGCGACTTCCCGCTGCTCGGCGCGAACGCCCTGCACGCCAAGACGCTGCGCCCGGCCTTCGAGCCGTACACCGTCAAGCGCATCAAGGTCCCCGGCGCCCCCGACATCAAGGTCGGCATCCTCGGCCTGACCAACCCCGGCATCGCGATCTGGGACAAGGACAACGTCGGCGGCAAGCTGGTCTTCCCGGGCCTGGTCGAGCAGGCGAAGAAGTACGTGCCCCGGCTGCGCGCCCTCGGCTGCGACGTCGTCTTCCTGACCGACCACTCCGGCCTGGACGGCTCCTCCTCGTGGGGCGACGAACTCCCCTACGTCGAGAACGCGTCCAACCTGGTCGCCGAGCAGGTCCCGGGCATCGACGCGATCCTGGTGGGCCACACCCACGTCGAGGTGCCGTCGTACACCGTCAAGAACGAGCAGACCGGCGAGGACGTTTTGCTGTCCGAGCCGTACTGCTGGGGCTACCGGCTCAGCGTCTTCGACTTCGAGCTCGAACTGCACCACGGACAGTGGAAGGTGACGGGCAAGAAGGCGCAGACCCTCAACCCCAACGGGGTGGCCGAGGACCCGCAGATCAAGAAGCTCCTGGAGGCCGACCACGAGCTGGTGGTGAAGTACGTCAACACCCCGGTCGGCACCTGCACGGCGGACCTCTCGGCGGCGGAGTCCTGCTGGAAGGACGTGCCGATCATGGACTTCATCCACAAGGTCCAGATCGAGACGGTCAAGACCGGCCTGTCCGCCGCGGACGCCGCCCTCCCGCTGATCTCGGTCGCCGCGCCCTTCAGCCGCACGGCCGACATCCCCCGGGGCAACGTCACCATCAAGGACATCGCCGGCCTCTACATCTACGACAACACCCTCTACGCCAAGAAGCTCACGGGCGCCCAGCTCAAGGACTACCTGGAGTACGCGGCCAAGTACTACCACCAGGTCCCGGCGGGCACGAAGGTCGACACCGCGACCCTCACCAACGCCAACAGCTTCTGGGACTACATGTACGACACGGCGGCCGGTGTCGACTACGACATCGACATCGCCCAGCCCGAGGGCTCCCGCATCAAGAACCTCAGCTACGACGGCGCCCCCGTCGCCGCCGGCCAGGTCTTCGTGGTCGCCGTCAACAACTACCGGGCCAACGGTGGTTCGGGCTACCCGCACATCGCCACGGCGGAGATCGCGTACAGCTCCACCAACGAGATCCGCGACATGATGATCGACTACGTCACCGCGACCAAGACCCTCGACCCGGCCGGCTTCGCGGTCACCAACTGGAAGCTGACCCAGGCGGGTACGCCGGTCTTCTAGCCCGGCAAGGACACCGGACACCGGACACCCAGGCACCCGCTCACCGCCACGGACGGGCGGGTGCCGTACGCCGGGGCCGGTCAGCTGAAGACGATCATCGAGCCCTGGGCCAGCGAGCGGGTCGCGGCGGCGTGCAGGCCCAGCCAGACGTGGCGTTCGCGGGAGAAGGGGTTCGGGTCGTAGGGGGTGGGGGCGGCCGGTTCCTCCAGCTCGGTGGGGGCCGCGGGCGGGGCGGGGGGCGTCGGGGGGTTGGCCGGATCGATGCCGATGACCGGGGCGACGTACTGGAGTTCGCGCAGCAGCGCCTGGGCGGAGCCCAAGGGGCCGCCACCGGCCAGCAGTTGCTCGTCGGACAGCGGATGCGGGAAGTCGACCGGGACGTAGGCGCCCGCGTGGTCGTAGTGCCAGACCAGGTGCGACTGCTGGGCCGTGGACTCGAACATCTCCAGCAACTGCTCGTAGTCCCCGCCGAGTTCGTCCACCGGTGTCACCGGCAGGCCGCAGACCTGGAGCAGATAGGCGCGGCGCAGGAAGTGCAGGGCGTCGTAGTCGAACCCGGCGACCGGCGCGACCTCGCCGGACAGGCCCGGCATGTACTGGTACACCGGCACCGGCGGCAGCCCCGCCGCGGCCAGCGCGTGGTTGTAGTGCGCGAGTTCCTCGGCGAACGGGTTGTCCGGCGTGTGGCACAACACGTCGACGAGCGGTACCAGCCACAGGTCACAGGCCAAGGAGAGCTCCTCACACAAAGAGGTGGTCCGGGAAGCGTAATCGGTGCGCGGGTGGTCCCATACCCCCACGTCCGCTCAGCTATCGGACAGATCTTCCAGCAGGGCCAGCGAGTGGGCGTTGGCCGCGGCGACCAGGGCGCGGGCGGCCTCGGCGTCCCGCCGGGCCAGGGCCTCCACCAGCTCCGTGTGCCCCGCCCACAGCCGGCCGCGCAGATCGGGGAGGCGGCGCAGGTGCTGGACCGCGCAGACCCAGGACTGCACGCGCAGCCGGTGCAGGAAGTCGCCGAGGTAGGGGTTGCCGAACAGGACGCTCAACTCGCGCCAGAAGCGCAGGTCGTAGCCGATCAGTACGGTCAGGTCACCCGCGCCGGCCGCGCGCTGGGCCTCCTCGCCGCGGCGGCGGACGGTGGCCAGCAGGGCGAGGGTGCGCGGGTCCTCGGGCGCGGTGCGGAAGGCGGGGTGCCCGGCGGCGAGGGCCTGGAACATGCCGTCCGTGACCAGGCTGCGGGCCTCGATCATGTGCCGGTAGTCGGCGAGCGCGTACTCGGGCACGCGGAAGCCGCGATGCTGGTCGGCCTCCAGGATGCCCTGCGCGGACAGGTCGACCAGCGCCTCGCGCACCGGGGTGGCGGAGACGCCGTACTGGTCGGCGATCTCCTTCACGGTGAACGCCCGGCCCGGCCGCAGCCGCCCGGCCAGCACCTCGTCACGGAGCGCGTCCGCGATCTGCTGGCGCAGGGTGCTGCGGGTGACGACGCCGTTGCCGGGCATGGCCGGTTTCTCCTCACGCGTATGGGTGATGTACTCGCACGTATGGCCGACTCTGCAGAGTCTCACGAGCACGTCACCTTACGCGTTCGGCCTTTGCCGACGGCAGCGCCGATCCGGTTACGCCGTGTACTCGTCCGCCACGGACAGCGCGGCGTCCAGGGCGGCGAGGCCCTCCTTCAGCTCCGCCTCGCTCGTGTTGCACGGCGGCACCACATGGGTGCGGTTCATGTTCACGAACGGCCACAGGCCCTGCTTCTTGGCCGCGGCGGCGAAGGCGGCCATCGGCGCGTTCGCCTCACCGGCCGCGTTGTACGGCACCAGGGGCTCACGCGTCTCCCGGTCCTTGACCAGCTCCAGCGCCCAGAACATGCCCACACCGCGGACCTCGCCGACGCTCGGGTGCCGCGCGGCCAGCTCGGCCAGGCCCGGCGCCAGCACGCTCTCGCCGAGCCGCTCGGCGTTCGCCACCACGCCCTCCTCCGCCATCACGTTGATCGTGGCGACGGCGGCGGCACAGGCCAGCGGGTGCCCGGAGTAGGTCAGACCGCCCGGGTAGGGCCGCTTGCCGAAGGTCTCCGCGATCTCCCCCGAGACGGCCACGCCGCCGAGCGGCACATAGCCGGAGTTCACACCCTTGGCGAAGGTCATCAGATCCGGGACGACATCGAACAGATCGGCGGCGAACCACTCGCCGGTACGGCCGAATCCGGCCATGACCTCGTCCAGGATGAAGACGATCCCGTACTTGTCGCACAGCTCACGCACCCCGGCGAGGTAGCCCGGCGGGGGCAGCATGATCCCGGCGGTGCCCGGGACGGTCTCCAGGATGATCGCGGCGACGGTGCCGGGACCCTCGAAGGCGATCGTCGTCTCCAGGTGCTCCAGCGCCCGCGCGCTCTCCTGCTCCTCCGTCTCGGCGTAGAAGCGGGAGCGGTACAGGAACGGCGCCCAGAAGTGCACGACCCCGCCGGTGCCGCTGTCGGAGGGCCAGCGGCGGGGGTCGCCGGTGAGGTTCACGGCCTGCTGGGTGCCGCCGTGGTACGAGCGGTAGGCCGAGAGCACCTTCGGGCGGCCCGTGTGCAGCCGGGCCATGCGCACCGCGTGCTCCACCGCGTCGGCGCCGCCGTTGGTGAAGAAGATCTTGTCCAGGTCGCCGGGGGTCCGCTCGGCGATCAGCCGGGCCGCCTCCGAGCGGGCCTCGATCGCGAACGCCGGGGCGAACGTGGTCATCGTCGCCGCCTGCTCCTGGATGGCCGCGACGACCTTGGGGTGCTGGTAGCCGATGTTGGTGTAGACGAGCCCGCTGGTGAAGTCCAGGTAGCGCGTGCCGTCGTAGTCCCAGAAGTACGACCCCTCGGCGCCGGCGACGGCGAGCGGGTCGATGAGGTCCTGGGCGGACCAGGAGTGGAAGACGTGCGCACGGTCCGCGGCCTTCACTGCGGCGCCGGCTGCGGGATCGGTCTGAGGGGTCATGCGGGCGAGCGTAAATGTCCGGGATGCGGACGCGGTATCGGCGTCCTGTTCCGTGACCGGGCCCAATCCGCGACACGTTGTCGACATCGAACCGGCCGGGGGGCGCGCGGCCTGTTACGGAACCGTGGACGGCCGGGCCCCCGGCACCTTGTACGACCGGATTATTCTCGGGCCGTTGCCACGGCTGACGGGGCGGGAAGGCGGGCGGTCATGGAGGAACTCGGTCCGGGGGACCCCCAGAGGATCGGGGGCTACCGGCTGCTGGCGCGCCTCGGCGCGGGCGGCATGGGCATGGTGTACCTGGCCCGCTCGGACCGGGGCCGTACGGCCGCCGTGAAGCTGGTGCGCGAGGAACTGGCCGCGCGGGAGGAGTTCCGGGCGCGGTTCCGGCGCGAGGTGGGCGCCGCGCGGCGGGTCGGCGGGTACTGGACCGCGCCGGTGCTGGACGCGGACACCGGGGCGGCGGTGCCCTGGGTGGCCACCGGGTACGTGGCCGGGCCGAGCCTCCAGCAGGTCGTGGGGCACGATCACGGGGCGCTGCCGGAGCGCTCGGTACGGATCCTCGCGGCGGGGCTCGCGCACGCGCTGAAGGACATCCACGCGGCCGGGATCGTGCACCGGGACCTGAAGCCCTCCAATGTGCTGGTGACCATCGACGGGCCGCGCGTCATCGACTTCGGCATCGCCCGCGCCCTGGAGACGGGCGCGGAGGGCGGCGAGGGGCTCACCACGACCGGGTCGCTGGTCGGCTCGCCCGGGTTCATGGCGCCGGAGCAGGTGCGCGGGGACAAGGTCACCCCGGCCTGCGACGTCTTCTCGCTCGGCTCGGTGCTGACGTACGCGGCGACCGGGCGGATGCCGTTCGGGAACGCCGGCAGCGGGGTGCACGCGCTGATGTTCCGGATCGCCCAGGAGGAGCCGGACCTGGCGGGGGTGCCGGAGGGGATCGCCGATCTGGTGCGGGAGTGCCTGCGCAAGGATCCGGCGGCCCGGCCGTCCCTGGAGGCGCTGCTGGAGCGTACGGGGGCGGGGGACACGGTGTCCGACGGCCGCTCCCGCGACCCCTGGCTGCCGGGCGCGCTGGTGGCCCAACTCGGGCGGCACGCGGTCGGGTTGCTGGAGGTGGAGGAGCCGGAGGCGGGCGCGGACGGCCCCGGGGAGGGGGGCGCGCGGCCGGGGTCCGGGGACGCGCGGGGCGGCGGTTCGCCCGAGCACTCCGCCGTCTCGGACGGGGGCGGGACGCCCGCCGCGAAGGGGAGCGGGTCCGGCATCGAGCGGGTGCCGTCGGCGGGGGAGGGGGCGCCGCTGCCGGTGACGGTCCCCGGGGCGTACGGGGAGCCGCGGCAGGAGGCCCAGCCGCACCCCCGGCAGGACGCCCGGCAGCCGTACGTCGCGCAGGGGCCCGCGTCCGCGCCGCCGCCGCGCGCGCCGCGGTCCTTCGGGTACGGGTATCCCCAGCAGTCGTACCCGCCCTACCCGCCGTACGGCGCGGAGCCCGAACCGGAGCGGCGCAGCGGGCGGTCCACGGCCCTGCTGGTCGTGATCGCGGTGATCGTGGCGGTGGGCGCGGGCGGCTCGGTGTACGCGCTGCTGAACAGCGGGGTCGAGAGCAAGGGCAGCGGCGCCGCCCCGGCACCGGCCTCGGGGTCCGCGTCGCCCACCGGTTCCGGCGAGCGCGGTCCGGACCCGGCCTCGCCCTCCGCCTCGTCCTCCTCCTCGGGCGCGGGCGCCGTCCCGGCCGCCTACCTCGGGACCTGGACGGCGACCATCGGCAACGCGGGCGGCGCCAACACCCGCCGGCTCACCATCCGGCAGGGCAAGGTGGGGGAGGACGTGCTGACGCTGGTCGCGCAGGGCCCGGCGGACGGCGGCGGGTCGTACCGCTGCGTCTTCGCGGCCGATCTCAGCCAAGCGCCGTACGGCGACGGCCCGTTGGAGATCGGCCCGTCCGTCGTGACCAGCGGCGAGCCCGCCTCCTCGTGCACGCCGGGCGACCCGACGGAGGTCAGCCTGCTCCCCGACGGGCGGCTGCGGCGGACGCAGCAGGGCGGCGGGGAGAGCCTGACGTACACCCGGCAGTGAGCGGACGGCCCGGCCCGCCCCCCCCGGCGACCGGCTCCCGCGCCCACCGGGGCCAGTTCGCCCGTGATGGGCTTCCGCGCTCACCACGAACCGACTTGCCTCGCCCCTGACCGGACCCCGTGGTCACCGGGGATCGGCTCGCTCCTGACCGGGCCGACGGCCACGGGGGTCGGTTCGTTCTTGGCCGGACCCCGTGGTCACCGGGGATCGGCTCGCTCCTGACCGGGCCGACGGCCACGGGGGGTCGGTTCGTCCTTGGTCGGGCCTCGCGGTCACCGGGGGTCGGTTCGTTCTTGTCCGGGCCCCGTGGTCGCCGAGGATCGGCTCGCTCCTGGTCGGGCCCGGCGCTCACCGGGGATCGGTTCGCTCCTCGCCGGACCTCGCGGTCACCGCGGACCGGCCCGCCCCCCAGCCGCCCCCGCGCCCCGCGCTCACCGCGGCTCCGGCGGACGCTGTCTCGGCATGTTCGGCCGCGCGCCCCCCGCCGGCGGCAGGACGAATCTGGCGGCCTGCCCCACCACCTCCTGCCGCGGCACATACGCCACCGACTGCGCCCCCACCGGCGCCCCGCCCGCCCGGAACGCCACCATCCAGTCCGCCGTCTCCGCCCTGACCAGCTCCGTCATGTCCTCCGAGAAGCGGCGCAGCAGGACCACGCACCGCTCCGCCGCCTCGCTCGCCGTGCCCTCGGTGGGGCCCAGCACCTCCCGCACCCCCTCCACCGCCCAGTCGAACTGGAGTGCCTGGAGGCGCCGCTGCACCGCCTGCGCCGTCGCCACGTCCCGCATCCAGCCGGACGTCACCCCGAAGTACCGGTCCGCCCCGGCGCACGCGGCCGCGAGGAGCAGCGCCAGACACCCCCAGGGCGCCACGCCTCCCGCCACCTTCGTCAGATCCAGCAGCGGCAGCGCCGCCCCGGTCACCGCCCCCACCGCCGCCCCGGCCCGCAGCACCCGCGCCCCGCGCCGCTTCCACACCCGGTCCCGCAGATACCAGTCCGCCGTCCGCAGCGCGCCGTGCTCCACCCACCGGTACAGCTCGTCCAGCCGCTCGCCGGGCTCGCCCCAGTCGCCGGGCGGCAGCGCCCGCCCGGTCAGATCACCCGGCCGGGGTCCGGCCGAGCCCTCGCCCCGCCCGTCCTGGGGCGGCCCCTCGGGCTGCATCTCCGGCTGACCCACCCGGCACTCCCTACTGATCGCGACCGGTCACGTAGCGTGACATTCCCTGCCGACGTGCGCCACCCTTCCTACCGCCCAACGGGTGGCCCGGTCGTGACTTTCCCCGTTATTCCGCCCGGAAGAGGGCCTTGATCAGCTATAGATCCGTCATCTCTCTCACTCGAAAGAGTGGCGGTGTGATGGCCGCCTGGACCACGTAGGCTCGTGCCAAGGAGAAAGACACAGAGGAGCTGATCGTGATCCCCGGTGGTGGCCAGCCCAACATGCAGCAGTTGCTCCAGCAGGCCCAGCAGATGCAGCAGGATCTGCAGCGCGCCCAGGAGGAACTGGCGAACACGGAGGTCGACGGGCAGGCGGGCGGCGGCCTGGTCAGGGCAACCGTGACCGGCGCCGGCGAGCTGCGCGGCCTGCAGATCGACCCGAAGGCGGTGGACCCGGAGGACACCGAGACCCTCGCCGACCTGATCGTGGCCGCCGTGCAGGCGGCGAACGAGAACGCGCAGGCGCTCCAGCAGCAGAAGCTCGGCCCGCTGGCCCAGGGCCTCGGCGGCGGCTCGGGCATCCCCGGTCTGCCGTTCTGAGCCCGGTCCAACTAGCGTACGTACCGAAAGGTCTCCAGGAAGGGCAGTCCGTTGTACGAAGGCGTGGTCCAGGACCTCATCGACGAGCTGGGGCGGCTGCCCGGCGTCGGTCCCAAGAGCGCGCAGCGGATCGCCTTCCACATCCTCCAGGCCGAGCCGACGGACGTGAAACGGCTCGCGCAGGCGCTCCTGGAGGTCAAGGCGAAGGTCCGCTTCTGCGCGGCCTGCGGCAATGTCGCGCAGGAGGAACTGTGCAACATCTGCCGTGACCCGCGCCGCGATCCCTCGGTGATCTGCGTCGTGGAGGAGCCGAAGGACGTCGTGGCGATCGAGCGCACCCGCGAGTTCCGCGGCCGCTACCACGTGCTCGGCGGGGCGATCAGCCCCATCGAGGGTGTCGGGCCCGACGACCTGCGTATACGGGAACTTCTCACGCGGTTGGCCGACGGGACGGTCACGGAGCTGATCCTGGCCACCGATCCGAATCTCGAGGGCGAGGCGACGGCCACGTACCTCGCGCGCATGATCAAGCCCATGGGCCTGAAGGTCACCCGCCTGGCCAGCGGCCTCCCGGTGGGTGGCGACCTGGAATACGCGGACGAGGTCACCCTCGGCCGCGCCTTCGAGGGGAGAAGACTCCTAGATGTCTGACGCCACGCTGCACGCCACGTCGCAGAACCCCGACGACTTCGCGGTACAGGTCGCGGACCAGGTCGAGAGCTTCCTGGTGGCCGTCACCGAGGTGGCGCGGGGCGACGAGCCCGGCTCCACCGTGCCCTTCCTCCTCCTGGAGATCTCCCAGCTGCTGCTGGCCGGCGGCCGGCTGGGCGCCCACGAGGACATCGTCCCCGACGAGCGCTACGAGCCCGACCCGGGCCCGGAGGTGGACGTGGACGGGCTGCGGGAGAACTTCGCCCGGCTGCTGGAGCCGGTCGACGTCTACTCCGAGGTCTTCGACCCCTACGAGCCCCGCAGGGCCCCGGTGCCGGCCCGGATCTCCGACGACCTCGCCGACATCATCACGGACCTGCGCCACGGCATGGCCCACTACCGCGCGGGCCGCACCTCGGAGGCCCTGTGGTGGTGGCAGTTCTCCTACTTCTCCAACTGGGGTCCGACGGCCTCCGCCGTGCTGCGCGCCCTGCAGTCGGTGCTCATCCACGTCCGCCTCAACCAGCCCTTGGAGGAGCTGGACGGCCTGGACACCGACCAGACCCCCATGGGCGACGAGACCCTGGAGTTCGAGGCGGGCCGGGTGATGGCCGAGGAGATCGGCGGACCGCTGGGGATGCGGCCCGGTTCGTGACGCCGTAGCCGTCGTCGGGGCGTCGGGGCGTACGGCCGCGGATGTGACCCGGGGCACGTTCCGCGTGGGCCGGTCCCGGGCGGGCAGGAGGCCAACCGGAAGCGGGCGTCCGGGGTCCCTCGGGCCGATGTCTCACCATGCGGGAGCAGGGTGGTGGATTTCGGGCGCTCGTTAAACTGAGCCGACACAAACGAACCGAGCGAGGAGCGCACGTGGGCCTTGTCGTGCAGAAGTACGGAGGCTCCTCCGTAGCCGATGCCGAGGGCATCAAGCGCGTCGCCAAGCGGATCGTGGAAGCGAAGAAGAACGGCAACCAGGTTGTCGTCGTCGTTTCCGCGATGGGCGACACGACGGACGAGTTGATCGATCTCGCCGCGCAGGTCTCTCCGATGCCTGCCGGGCGCGAATTCGACATGCTGCTGACCGCCGGAGAGCGGATCTCCATGGCGCTGCTGGCCATGGCGATCAAAAACCTGGGCCACGAGGCCCAGTCCTTCACCGGCAGCCAGGCCGGCGTCATCACCGACTCGGTCCACAACAAGGCCCGGATCATCGATGTCACGCCGGGCCGCATCCGGACCGCGCTGGACGAGGGCAACATCGCGATCGTCGCCGGTTTCCAGGGCGTGAGCGCCGACAAGAAGGACATCACCACGCTCGGCCGCGGTGGCTCGGACACCACCGCCGTGGCCCTCGCCGCCGCCCTCGACGCCGAGGTCTGCGAGATCTACACCGACGTCGACGGTGTGTTCACCGCCGACCCGCGCGTGGTGAAGAAGGCGAAGAAGATCGACTGGATCTCCTTCGAGGACATGCTGGAACTCGCGGCCTCCGGTTCCAAGGTGCTGCTCCACCGCTGTGTGGAGTACGCCCGCCGCTACAACATCCCGATCCACGTACGCTCCAGCTTCAGCGGGTTGCAGGGCACGTGGGTCAGCAGTGAGCCGATTGGGGACAAGAAGGTGGAGCAGGCCATCATCTCCGGTGTCGCGCACGACACCTCCGAGGCCAAGATCACGGTCGTCGGTGTGCCGGACAAGCCGGGTGAGGCCGCCGCGATCTTCCGGGCCATCGCCGACGCGCAGATCAACATCGACATGGTCGTGCAGAACGTGTCCGCCGCCTCCACGGGCCTGACGGACATCTCCTTCACGCTGCCGAAGACCGAGGGCCGCAAGGCCATCGACGCCCTGGAGAAGTCCCGCGGCGGCATCGGCTTCGACTCGCTGCGCTACGACGACCAGATCGGCAAGATCTCCCTGGTCGGCGCCGGTATGAAGACCAACCCGGGCGTCACCGCCGCCTTCTTCGAGGCGCTGTCCGACGCGGGCGTGAACATCGAGCTGATCTCGACCTCCGAGATCCGTATCTCGGTCGTCACCCGCAAGGACGATGTGGCGGAGGCCGTGCGCGCCGTGCACACCGCCTTCGGGCTCGACTCCGACACCGACGAGGCCGTCGTCTACGGAGGCACCGGCCGATGAACGCCAAGCCGACGCTCGCGGTCGTGGGAGCGACCGGAGTGGTCGGCCGGGTCATGCTCCAGATCCTTTCCCAGCGCAAGGACATCTGGGGCGAGATCCGTCTGTTCGCCTCCCCCCGCCCGGTGGGCCGCAAGCTGGCCGTGCGCGGGGCGGAGGCCGAGGTCTCGGCCCTGACCGAGGACTCCTTCGACGGGGTGGACATCGCCCTGTTCGACGTGCCGGAGCCGGTCGCCGCCGAGTGGGCGCCCCGTGCCGCCGCGGCCGGCGCGGTGGTCGTGGACAACTCCGGCGCCTTCCGCGCCGATCCGGACGTCCCCCTGGTGGTGCCCGAGGTCAACGCCCACCGGGCGCACAACCGCCCGCGCGGCATCATCGCCAACCCCGGCGCCACCACCCTCACGATGATCGTCGCCCTCGGCGCGCTGCACGCCGAGTACGGGCTGCGCGAGCTGGTGGTCTCCACCTATCAGGCGGTGAGCGAGGCCGGCCGGGCCGGGGTGGAGGCGCTGCGCGCCCAGCTGTCCCAGGTCGCCGGCACCGAACTGGGCACCGCGCCGGGGGACGTACGACGCCTCGTGGGCGACGCCACCGGCCCGTTCCCGGAGCCGGTCGCGCTGAACGTCGTCCCGTGGGCCGGCACCGCGGCCGAGGACGGCTGGTCCTCGGCGGAGCTGCGGGTGCGCGACGAGACCCGCCGGATCCTCTCGCTGCCCGGCCTGCCGGTCGCCGTCACCTGTGTCCGGGTGCCGGTGGTCACCACCCACTCCCTCACGGTCCACGCCCGTTTCCAGGGGGCGGCCGGGGTGGACGGCGCCCGCGAGATCCTCGCCACCGCGCCCGGCGTGGTGCTGTGCGACGATCCGGCGGCCGGCGAGTTCCCCACCCCCGCCGACGTGGTGGGCACCGACCCCGCCTGGGTGGGGCGGCTGCGGCAGTCCCTGGACGACCCGACCGCCCTCGAACTCTTCGTCTGCGGCGACAATATGCGCAAAGGCGCCGCATTGAACCTCGTACAGATCGCGGAGCTGGTCGCCCAGGAGTCCGCCGGGTGAACCGTGTGGCCGCTTTGTAGGATCTGTGTGCGAAGCGTGTCCGGCGGCATGGTCCAAACCGCTTGAGCCGGCCCTCTCGGCGACAGAAGATGTGCCTCCCCGCCCTCCGCAACCACGCGGAGGGCGGGGAGCGTCTTTGCGGTCACTCTTCGGGGCGTGGGGGCGTCATGAGCGGACCGGGCGAGGGGATGCCCGTCCACATCGGACATAGGGGAAGAGCGGGACGCATGACGGCACTTGAGGCACCGCCGGCTGTCGCACATGTGACGCCCGGCGCGTACAACCCTGGCGGGGGCAGACGTGTCCAACAGGCGTGGCAGAGGTACTGGAACTCACAGGGGGACGCGGCACCGCGGCCCTTCGGCCGCCGCGTGCGGCGTTGCGCCCCCGCACGCCCGGCGGCATGCCGGTGATCGCGCCCATGCCAGCCGCGCGGCCCGCCCGCATACCCGGTCAGCGTGACGGCGCCGACGACACCACGGCCGCGGAGGCCGTCACCGGCACCACCGTGGACCACCTGACCGAGACCTACCGGGCGCACTACCGCTCGCTGCTCGGTCTCGCCGCCCTCCTGCTCGACGACACCGCCTCCTGCGAGGACGTCGTCCAGGAGGCCTTCATACGGGTCCACTCGGCGCGCAAACGCGTCCGCGACCCGCAGAAGACCCTCGCCTATCTCCGGCAGACGGTCGTCAATCTCTCCCGCTCCACGCTGCGCCGCCGCATCCTCGGCCTCAAGCTGCTCGCCAAGCCGATGCCGGACATGGCGAGCGCGGAGGAGGGCGCGTACGACCAGCTGGAGCGCCGCGACCTCATCAAGGCGATGAAGGGGCTCCAGCGCCGCCAGCGTGAGGTCCTGGTCCTGCGCTACTTCGCGGACATGACCGAGGCCCAGGTCGCCGAGACGCTCGGCATCTCCCTGGGCTCGGTGAAGGCGTACGGCTCGCGCGGCATCGCCGCGCTGCGGGTGGCCATGGAGGCGACGACATGACCGGGCACCCGCACCGCACCGCCCCGACCACACCTCACCGCACGCTGGGAACGAAACTGTGAACCACCGCCCCGACGACAGGAGCACCGAGGGGCTCGAACCCGAACGCGACCGGGAGAGCGCCGACTTCCTCGGCTCCGCCCGCGAAGGCACCGGTCCGGGGGCGGAGGGCGAGTGGCTCGCCCGGACGCTCGGCGGGCTCGGCTCGGACGAGGCGGCGGTGCGGCGGCTGCTGCACTCCGCGGTCGACGGCATCGAACCGGGCGCGGGCACGCTGGAGCGGCTGCGCCGGGCGGTCCCCGCGCGCCGGGCCCGCAAGCGGCAGGCGGCCGTGGGCATGGCGGCGGCGGCCCTGTTCTTCGGTACGGCGATCCCGGCGCTGGTGCATGTCTCCGACTCCGGCGGCTCCGACCCGGACACCGCGATGGCCGGCCAGTCCTCACAGGCGCGGTCCGGCGCCGGGCACGACAAGGACAGGGGCGGCCCGGCGGTCGGCGGCAGGGGCACGGACGGCAACCCGGTCCAGCCGGGCACGGGGCCCGGGAAGCCGGGGGACAAGGACAGCGGGGGCGCGGCCGGGGCCGGTGCCCCCGGTGGCGCGAACCCCTCCGCCACCCTGGCCGCGGGCGTCCCGGTGTGTACGCCGGCCCAGCTGGGCTCGGCCACGGGCAGCGCGGCGGCGCCGGACTCCACGGGAATCGTCTACGGCGCGTTCCGCGTCACCAACACCTCCTCCGGGTCCTGCGCGGTGAGCGGCGCGGGCACGGTGGGCGCGAGCGCGCTGGGCGCGGCGGACCCCGCGAAGATCGCCGTCGTACGGCATGCGGCGGGCGACGCGGCGACGGGTCTGCCCGACCCCGCCCAGGAGGCCACGGGCCTGGTCCTGCAGCCCGGTGCCGCCTACCAGGAGAAGTTCGCCTTCGTCCCCTCCGAGGCGTGTCCCACCACGGGCGGCACGGACGGCGGTACGGACGGCGGCGCGACCCCGGACCCGTCCCCCACCCCGAGCGACGGCCCGGCGGCCGACACCGGCAGCTCCGCCGGCACCGCCCCCCAACTGGGCACGGGCGACACCACGGCCGACGGCAGCGTCGTGATCACCCACACCGCGGCCTCCGGCGGCCCGGCGACTTCGACGAAGGTGCCGGGGGAGTGCGCGGGGACGGTGTATTACACGGGGGTCCTGGCGGATTCGTAGGAGGGGCGGACATGGGGCCGCCTTCACTGCGGGCAGTCGTGCCGCTGGGGCGGCACGGGCGGGCGCTGGAGGTACCCCCTCTGGGGGAGGCACCCGGCCGGCGCCGGTGAGCGTGACCCACCCCCGGCCGGCCGCGGTACCGGTCAGCTGCTCGACACCGTGACCGGCACGGTCTCCTCCGGTGCCAAGCCCAGCGCAGCGTCCCGCGCGGCCTCGACCTCCCGCCGCAGCAACCGGAACCACATGAACACCGTGAACCCGGCGAAGACGAACCACTCGCCGGTGTACCCGAGGTTCTGGAACGCCTTCAGATCGAGCCCCGTACCGTCCGGCGCCGTCGCCGGCACCGCCTTCATCCCGGCATCCGCCTTGTCCAGCGTCACCCACGCGTCGTACAACCGGTCCGGCACCAGGTTGACCAACGCCGCCGAACTGATCGCCGCCGTCTGCCCCGCGGGCAGCCCGCCCTGCGCGCTGACCCCGTTGTCCCCCGGCGTCTCGGACGCCTGCAACGCGCCGACGACCGTCACCTCACCGCGCGGCGCCGCCGGCGCCTTCGCCGCGGACGCCGCCCCGGGCAGCCACCCCCGCACCACGGGAAGCGACTTCCCGCCGTCGGTCCGCAGCAGCGTCAGGACGTAGAACCCGTTCTTGTCGTCCAGCTGCCGGCCGGGCACGAGCAGCTGCGTCCCGTACCGCCCGTGCGCGGACACCCGCCGCCCGGACGTCGCCTTGTTCACCGGCAGCATCGACTCCAGCGGTCGCGCCGCCTGCGTGGCGTCGGACGCGGCCTGCCGGTTCGCGGCGTGTTCCTCGTGCACCCGCCCCTCGAACCGGCTCAGCTGCCAGGACCCCATGAAGATGCAGAAGGGGATGGCGAGCAGCACGAAGACGTTGATGCCCCACCAGCGCGGAGTCAGCAGAAACCGGTACACGCCCCCCACGGTACGGCGCCCGCCCCGCCGCCCCGCCCGCGGGTGCGCCCTCGCGGGCCCGGGGCGGGAGCGGATGGCGGGAAAGTTATCCACAGGCTGCGCTCACCCGCCGCACAATTGTCGCCGCGGCCAGGCAGTATGGGCGCATGACTGGGGCCAAGACTGAGAGCACGACGCCGAGCGCACCGCAGGCGCCGGGCAGCGCGGACATGCCGGACTGGGAGAAGCGCTTCCGGGCGCCGCGGGTGTCCCTGCCCGACTGGGCCGAGGACGCACCGGACCGCTCCCTGTTCGTGTCGAACGCGACGGGGACGTACGAGCTGTACGCGTGGAACCGCGCCACGGGCGAGCAGCGCCAGGCCACCGACCGGCCGAACGGCACGACGGACGGCACGCTCTCCCCGGACGGCGCCTGGATCTGGTGGTTCGACGACAAGGACGGCGACGAGTTCGGCATCTGGCGCCGCCAGTCCTTCACCGGCGGCGCCGACGAGCCGGCCGTCCCCGGCCTCGCCCCCTCCTACCCGGCCGGCCTCGCCCTGGCCCGCGACGGCGGCACCGCGGTCGTCGGCCGCTCCACGGACGAGGACGGTACGACGATCCATCTGGCCCGCGCCGGCGCGGACCCGGTGGAGATCTACCGGCACCGCGAGTCCGCGGGCGTCGGCGACCTCTCCCGCGACGGCTCCCTGATCGCCATCGAGCACACCGAGCACGGCGACGCCATGCACGCCGCGCTGCGCGTGCTGCGCCCGGACGGCTCGACGGTCGCCGAGCTGGACGACACCAAGGGCGGCGCCGAGGAGCTGGGCCTGGAGGTGCTGGGCTTCGCCCCGGTCGACGGCGACACCCGGCTGCTCATCGGGCACCAGCGCCGGGGCCGCTGGGAGCCGCTGGTGTGGGACGTGGCCACGGGCGAGGAGACGGACCTCGCCCTGGAGCTGCCCGGCGACGTCAGCGCCGAGTGGTACCCGGACGGCTCGGGCCTGCTGATCGCCCACAGCTTCGAGGCCCGCAGCGAGCTGTTCCGGTACGACCTGGCGAGCCGCGAGCTGACCGGTGTCCCCACGCCGCCCGGCACCGTCTCCGGGGCGACCGCGCGCCCGGACGGCAGCGTGGAGTACCTGTGGTCCTCCTCCGCCGAGCCCTCGGTGGTGCGGTCCACCTCCGGCGGTGTGGTCCTGGACCCGCCCGGCATGAAGTGCCCCCCGTCGGTGCCGGTGGAGGACGTGTGGGTGGAGGGCCCCGGCGGCCGTATCCACGCCCTGATCCAGAAGCCCGCGGGCGCGACCGGCCCCCTGCCCACCGTCTTCGACCTGCACGGCGGCCCGACCTGGCACGACAGCGACTCCTTCGCCTCGGGCCCGGCCGCCTGGGTCGACCACGGGTACGCGGTGGTCCGCGTCAACTACCGCGGCTCCACCGGGTACGGCCGCGCCTGGACCGACGCCCTCAAGCACCGGGTCGGCCTGATCGAGCTGGAGGACGTGGCGGCGGTCCGCGACTGGGCGGTCTCCTCGGGCCTCGCCGACCCCGACCGGCTGGTCCTCACCGGCGGCTCCTGGGGCGGCTATCTGACCCTGCTCGGCATCGGCACCCAGCCACAGGCGTGGACGGTCGGCATCGCGGTCGTCCCGGTCGCGGACTACGTCACGGCGTACCACGACGAGATGGAGGCCCTGAAGGCCATGGACCGCACCCTCCTCGGCGGCACCCCCGAGGAGGTCCCGGAGCGCTTCGAGGCGTCCTCCCCGCTCACCTACGTCGACCAGGTCAAGGCCCCGGTCTACATCTCGGCCGGGGTCAACGACCCCCGCTGCCCCATCCGCCAGATCGACAACTACATCCACCGCCTCCAGGCCCTCGGCGCCACCCACGAGGTGTACCGCTACGACGCCGGGCACGGCTCGCTGGTCGTCGACGAGCGCATCAAGCAGGTGGCGCTGGAGCTGGACTTCGCCGAGCGGCACCTCCCGGCGTAGCCGTCCGCTGGACCCGCGCGCTCCCCTCCGGCAGCCCGCCGGAGGGTCAGCGCAGGGCGGCCAGGCCCCTGCGGGTGACGGCGACCACCACACGGTCCCCCTTCGCCAGCACATGGTCGGCGGGGGTGTCGCTGCGGCCCGCGAGCGCCAGGACCCGCCAGGAGCCGGGGCGGAACGCCTGGTCCACCGTGCGGCCCTCCAGCATCGGATGGCCGTCCACGTCGACGGCGGCGAACAGCAGCACCTGCCGCTCCACCGCCACCGCGCCGAGCACCTGCCGGCCGAGCATCGCCCCGGCGAAGGCGGGCGCCGCCAGATGGGTCACGCTCCGGCTCCGGGTCAGGGCGTGCGGGTAGGCGGCGCGCAGGGTCCGGTAGACGGCGGTGGCGAAGTCGTCGTCGTACAGCCGCAGCACCACCCGCAGATCCGGCCGTACCGTCCGCGCGTACAGCACCGCCTCCAGGTTCGTGGTGTCCGCGCTGGTCACCGCGAGCAGTGCCTGTGCCCGGTTGATCTTCGCGGACTCCAGCACCCCCTCCTGGGTGACGTCCCCGAGCACCACCGGCACCCGCAGCCGCCGAGCCGTGGCGAGCCCGCGCGCCTCGGGGTCGGACTCGACGCAGACGACGGGCACGTTCAGCTCCCGCAGCCGGGTCAGCACCCGGGTGCCGATCTTGCCGAGCCCCAGCAGCACCACATGCCCGGCGAGCCCGCGCGGCGGCCTGCGCAGCGAGGTGGCGGTGCGGAAGGTGCCCAGCGCCTCCAGGACCGCGGCCAGCAGCACCGGCAGCAGCAGCAATCCCACCAGCGCGGACAGGAGTTGGAGCAGCTGGCGGCCGAGCGGCGCGCCGACCGCCGGGTCGTCGATGGCGAACATGTCGAGCAGGGTGAGGTAGAAGGCCCGCACCGGATGGATCCCGGTCACCGCCCACAGGGCGATCGCCAGCGCGAGCACACAGCCGACCAGACCGGCCAGCGACCAGCGCAGCCGCCGCGAGAACAGCGAGTTGAGCCAGGGGAGGATTCCCGCCCCGCGTGCCGCCGACTCGGGGCCGCCCGCCGTCGACACCTGCTCCAGCACGATCGCCGTCCGCCCGGCGGCGCCCCGCACCTCCTCGTCGGCCGGCAGCAGCCGGGGCTCCTGCTCCCCGCCGGCGGGATCGCTCACCGACAGCAGGGCGAGGGTGTGCAGGCCCGAGTCGGCGGGCAGCGGCCGTTCCACCGCCCGCAGCAGCAGCCCCTCGGTCTGCACGACCTTGCTGGTCCCGGCGAGCGCGGTCGCGGCCAGCGCCGGCGCGGCGGTGTCGGCGTCGGAGAGCACGGTGGTCGACGCCTCCGCACCGGCGTCGCCCCCGCCGTCGTACGCCAACGCGGCCGCCTGGTCAAGGAGTTCCTCGATGTGCTGGCCCAACCGCCTGTTGTAGAGCCGCAGTACGAGCCGCAGCCGGGGGTTGAGCCGGCGGGCGGTGAGCGCGGCACGGATGTTGGTCTCGTCGTCGTCGTGCACCAGCGCGAGCGCGGTGGCCCGCCCCACCCCGGCCTCGGCGAGCACCGCCTCGGTCAACTCCACGGCTTCGAGAACGGGTTGGCCGACCGGCGAGGCCGCGGTGGCCGCCGCGCCCGGTACGGCGGGCCGCCCGCCGACCGCCGCGTTGACCACCCGGTCCAGCAGCGCCGCCGACGCGGCCCGCGCCCGGCCGACCACCGGGCCCCTCGCCGCGCGCTCGGCAGGCGGCACCACGAGGGTCACCTGCTCGCCGTACACCCCGCGCAACTCGGCCGCCAGCCGGTGCGCAAGCCCGTCGTCCCCGCACACCACCATGTGGGGTGCGCCGGGTCCCCCTTGAAACGGAACACTCGCCACGAGGGGAAAGACTGCCTCAGGGAGAGGACTGGTTCCAGGGGCGGCCGAACGCCCGTGTCGCACACCGGCGTTCGGCCCCCGCGACGGTCCCGTGGCGGCCCCCGTGTCGGCCCTGTTGGCGGCCCCCTCGGTGGTGTCCGTCAGCGCTCGGCCGCCGCCTTCTCGAAGTCGAAGCGCGCCAGGTCCGCGAGCCACACCCGGGCGTTGCCGTCCGAGGGGGCCCGCCAGTCGCCGCGCGGGGAGAGGGAGCCGCCGGCCGAGACCTTGGGCCCGTTCGGCATGGCCGAGCGCTTGAACTGGGCGAACGCGAAGAAGCGGCGGCAGAAGACCTCCAGCCAGCGCACGATCTCCGCGAGGTCGTACGCCCCCCGCTTCGCCTCGGGGAAGCCGGGCGGCCAGGCGCCCGACCCCGCGTCGTGCCAGGCGTGCCAGGCCAGGAAGGCGATCTTCGAGGGCCGGAAGCCGTAGCGCAGCACATGGAAGAGGGTGAAGTCGTGCAGCGCGTACGGGCCGATCTTCGACTCGGTGGACTGCATCTCCTCGCCCGGCACCAGCTCCGGGCTGATCTCGGTGTCCAGGATCGCGGCCAGGATCTCGCCGGTCTCCGCGTCGAACTGCTCACTGCTGATCACCCAGCGGATCAGGTGCTGGATCAGCGTCTTGGGCACACCGGAGTTCACGTTGTAGTGGCTCATCTGGTCGCCGACGCCGTACGTCGACCAGCCGAGCGCCAGCTCGGAGAGGTCGCCGGTGCCGAGCACGATGCCGCCGCGCTGGTTGGCCAGCCGGAACAGGTAGTCGGTGCGCAGGCCCGCCTGGACGTTCTCGAACGTGACGTCGTACACCGGCTCGCCCGCGGCGAAGGGGTGGCCCATCTCCTTCAGCATCAGCCGCGCGGTCGGCGTGATGTCCAGCTCGGCCGCGGTGATGCCGAGCGCCCGCATCAGCCGGTGCGCGTTGTCCTTGGTGTGGTCGCTGGTGGCGAAGCCGGGCAGGGTGAAGCCCAGGATGTCGCTGCGCGGGCGCCCGGCGCGGTCCATCGCGCGGGCGGCGACGATCAGCGCGTGCGTGGAGTCCAGACCGCCGGAGACGCCGATGACCACCTTGGGCCCGCCGATCGCCCCGAGCCGCTGCTGGAGCCCCTCGACCTGGATGTTGTACGCCTCGTAGCAGTCCAGGGCGAGCCGGTCGGGGTCGGCGGGCACGAACGGGAAGCGCTCCACCCGGCGCCGCAGCCCCAGATCGGCGGCGACCGGCGGGTCCAGCAGGAAGGACACCGTGCGGAAGTCGCCGGTGCGCGCGGCATGGGTACGGCGGTTGTCGTCGAAGCTGCCCATCCGGCTGCGCTCCTGCCGCAGCAGGTCGAGGTCGATGTCGGCCGCCGCGAACTGCTCGCCGAGCGGGAAGCGCTCGGACTCGGCCAGCAGCGCCCCGTTCTCGTAGATCATCGTCTGGCCGTCCCACGACAGATCCGTGGTCGACTCGCCGAGCCCGGCCGCCGCGTAGACGTACGCGGCGAGGCAGCGGGAGGAGGCCGAGCGGCACAGCAGCTTGCGGTCCTCGGCGCGGCCGACGGTGATCGGGCTGCCGGAGAGGTTCGCCAGCACGGTCGCCCCGGCGAGCGCCGCCTCCGCGCTCGGCGGCACCGGCACCCACATGTCCTCGCAGATCTCCGCGTGCAGCACCAGGCCCGGCACGTCGTCCGCGGCGAACAGCAGGTCCACGCCGAACGGCACGTCCGCGCCGCCCAGCCGGATGGTGCCGCCGCGCTCGTCGTCGGCCGCGGCGATCTGGCGGCGCTCGTAGAACTCCCGGTAGTTCGGCGGGTACGACTTCGGGGCCACGCCGAGGATCCTGCCGCGGTGCACGACGACCGCGCAGTTGTAGATCCGGTTGCGGTGGCGCAGCGGGGCGCCGACGACCAGCACCGGCAGCAGGTCCGCGGAACCGGCGACCACCTCCGCCAGGGCCGTCTCGACCGCGTCCAGCAGCGGGTCCTGGAGCAGCAGGTCCTCGATCGAGTAGCCGCACAGCACCATCTCCGGGAAGACGGCGACGGCGACGCCCTCCTCGGCGCACCGGCGCGCCTGGCGCAGGACCGATGCGGCGTTGGCGCCCGGGTCGGCGATGACGGTGTGGCCCGTGCACGCGGCGACACGCGCGAAGCCATGCTGATAGATCGACCAGAAGTTCACAGAGGGAAGCCTAGAACTTCCGCGCCACGGCGGTCACAGGCGCTCGCCTTCGCCCCGAACCCGGCCGTACAGTACCCCTAGGGGTATTTTTCGAGGAGTGAGCGTGGAACTGGAGCTTGAGGGCGCGTCCCTGAAGGCCGTCCTGAACCGGCTGCGGCGCGCGCAGGGCCAGATCTCCGGGGTGATCCGGATGATCGAGGAGGGCCGCGACTGCGAGGACGTCGTCACCCAGCTGGCCGCCGCCTCGCGGGCGCTGGACCGCGCCGGTTTCGCGATCATCGCCACGGGGCTCCAGCAGTGCGTGGCCGACATCGAGTCGGGGCGCAGGACCGGGGAGGACGCGGAGGCGATGAAGGCGCGGATGGAGCGGCTGTTCCTGTCGCTGGCGTAAGCCGCCCGGCTGCTGAGCTGTTCGGCTGCTGAGCCGTTTCGGTGGCTGAGCCGCGCTCGGTGGCTGAGCCGCTCAGCTCCTGAGCCGTTCGGCGTTTGAGCC
This sequence comes from Streptomyces sp. WP-1, assembly GCF_030450125.1. Taxonomy (NCBI): domain Bacteria; kingdom Bacillati; phylum Actinomycetota; class Actinomycetes; order Kitasatosporales; family Streptomycetaceae; genus Streptomyces; species Streptomyces sp. WP-1. The sequence continues at coordinate 3,789,956 of NZ_CP123923.1, read as the reverse complement.
GCTCAGCGCCTGAGCCGTTCGGCGTTTTTGAGCCGCTCAGCGCCTGATCTGCCTGGCGGCTGACCCGCCCGGTGGCTGACCCGCCCGGCGGCCGACCCGTCCGGCGCCGCCGGAGGCCTTCGCACACCCGCGCGCGGGCCGTTCGGCCCTTGTCCGCCCCCGCCCGCCCTGACTTCACTGGTCCGTCGGCCCCCGACCACCACCGGCAAGGCGGAACGCCCGATGACCAGTGACACGACCACCGGCGCCACTCCCCGGCAGCGGGACCGGCACGGCGGCAGCCGCCCGATCCCGCCCGAGGCCACGGCCCACGCCTCCCGCGCCTTCGCCTGGCTGCTGATCGTGACCGGCGCGCTCGGCATCCTGGCCTCCTTCGTGATCACGATCGACAAGATCCAGCTGATCCAGGACCCGCACTTCACCCCGTCCTGCAACCTCAGCCCGGTGCTGTCCTGCTCCGATGTGATGCGTAGCGCCCAGGCGTCCGTCTTCGGCTTCCCCAACCCGCTGCTGGGCCTCGCCGCCTATCCGGTCGTGGTCACCACCGGCTTCGCCCTGCTGTCCGGCGCCCGTTTCCGGCGCTGGTTCTGGCTCGGCCTGAACGCGGGCACGTTGTCCGGCGCGGGCTTCTGCATGTGGCTGATGAGCCAGGCCCTGTACGACATCGGCGCGCTGTGCCTGTGGTGCTGCCTGGCCTGGGCGGCCACCATCGCCATGTTCTGGTACACCACCGCGCACAACCTGCGGCACGGCGTCATCCGCGTGCCCCGCGCCGTGGTGGCGGGCGTGCTGGAGTTCCACTGGGTGGTGCCGTTCACCTGGTACCTGGGCATCGTGATGCTGATCGGCACACGGTGGTGGGACTACTGGGTGTCGCTGTTCTGACCCCGCCGTCACGGCGGCCGGGGCCGACCGGCCCTGCCGTCGCCCGCGTTGCCCCGGTTAGCGTCGCGCAATGGAGCGCAAGAACATCCCCGACCCGGGCTTCGCGGGCGACGACGGCTCACCCGAACCCCGCCTCGCCGCCGCCCTGGCCGCCTGGTCCAAAGCCCCCTCCGTCACCGCGGAGACCGAACTGCTCGCCCTGCTCGCGGACGCCCGCCTGCTGGTGCCGGTCGTCGCCGTACTCGGCGAGACGGAGACCGGCCCGGACGGCCGCGCGGGCGAGAAGACGAGCGACATGGCGGTCGCCACCCTGAGCCTGCCCGACGGCCGCCGCGGACTGCCGGCCTTCACCGGCCTCGACGCGCTGACCCGCTGGCGCCCCGACGCCCGCCCCGCCCCGGTCCCGGCCTGCAAGGCGGTCGAGGCGGCCTGGCACGCGGGCGCCGAGACCCTGCTGGTCGACGTGTGCGGCCCGGTCTTCTACGAACTCTCCGGCGCCGCCCTGCGCGCGGTCGCCGAGCGCCGCCCCCATCTGCCCCCGCCGCGCGACCCCGAGATCGCCGAGGCCCTGTGTACGATCCTGGCCCGCCACCCCGCCGTGAGCCGCGCCCATCTGCTGCCGGCCGCCGGTGACACGGACGCCCGGCTGGTCGTCGTACCGGCGTCGTCCGGGACCGACGACCAACTGCCCGCCGCCGCCCACAACGTGGCCGAGGCCGTGCGCGATCTGGCCGCCGACCTGGCCGGTGATCCCCTGCTGCGGGTGCGTCTGGACCGCGGCCTCGACCTCGCGGTCGTACCCGGGGACAGGGCGGTCTTCGGCACCCCGCTGTACCGCCGCCACTGACCGGGGGCCGCCGGGCAAGAGGGGCCACCCGGCCCTACCGGCGGCCGGAGCCGGGCCTGTTGGGCCCTATCGGCGGGGGGTGTCCCCGGGCCGATCATGTGGCGGGCCGGGAAGCGCCGGGTCCACGACCCGCACGCGTGGCGCTTCCCGGCCCGGCTCCGACATGCACAGCTGGGAGGGACGCCGTCCGGTGGACGAGGCACAGATACACAAGGTGATGACCGAACGGCCGAGCGCCGAGGTCACGGCGGCCGGCCCCCGGCCGCCGGCCGTACGACGCGCACGGCCCACCTGGATCCAGTGGCTGACGACCACGGACCACAAGCAGATCGGGACGATGTACCTGGTCTGCGCGTTCGCGTTCTTCCTGATCGGTGGCGTGCTGGCGCTGCTGATGCGCGCCGAACTGGCCCGCCCCGGGCTCCAGATCATGACGAACGAGCAGTTCAACCAGGCGTTCACCATGCACGGCTCGATCATGCTGCTGCTGTTCGCGATGCCGCTGTTCACCGGCTTCGCCAACTGGATCATGCCGCTGCAGATCGGCGCGCCCGACGTGGCGTTCCCCCGGCTGAACATGCTGGCCTTCTGGCTGTTCCTGTTCGGCTCGCTGATCGCGGCGGGCGGCTTCCTGACGCCCGACGGCGCGGCGGACTTCGGGTGGTTCCTGTACGCCCCGCTGTCCGACGCGGTGCACTCGCCGGGCCTCGGCTCCGACCTGTGGATCATGGGCGTGGCGCTGTCCGGCTTCGGCTCGATCGCGGGCGCGGTCAACTTCATCACCACGATCATCTGCATGCGCGCGCCCGGCATGACCATGTTCCGCATGCCGATCTTCGTATGGAACGTGCTGCTGACCGCGCTCCTGGTCCTGATCGTCTTCCCGGTCCTGGCCGCGGCCCTGTTCGCGCTGGAGTGCGACCGCAAGTTCGGCAGCCACATCTTCGACGCGGCCAACGGCGGCGCCCTGCTGTGGCAGCACCTCTTCTGGTTCTTCGGCCATCCGGAGGTCTACATCCTGGCGCTGCCGTTCTTCGGCATCGTCTCCGAGGTGATCCCGGTCTTCTCCCGCAAGCCCATGTTCGGCTACATGGGCCTGATCGCCGCGACGATCTCCATCGCGGGCCTGTCGGTCACCGTGTGGGCCCACCACATGTACGTCACCGGCGGCGTGCTGCTTCCCTTCTTCTCCTTCATGACGTTCCTGATCGCGGTGCCGACGGGGGTGAAGTTCTTCAACTGGATCGGCACCATGTGGAAGGGTTCGCTCAGCTTCGAGACCCCGATGCTGTGGACGACCGGCTTCCTCATCACCTTCGTCTTCGGCGGCCTGACGGGCGTGATCCTGGCCTCGCCGCCGCTGGACTTCCACGTCTCCGACTCGTACTTCGTGGTGGCCCACTTCCACTACACGATCTTCGGTACGGTCGTGTACGCGATGTTCGCCGGATTCCACTTCTGGTGGCCGAAGTTCACGGGCAAGATGCTGGACGAACGCCTCGGCAAGATCACCTTCTGGACGCTGACGGTGGGCTTCCACCTCACCTTCCTCGTCCAGCACTGGCTGGGCGCCGAGGGCATGCCGCGCCGGTACGCCGACTACCTCGCCACCGACGGCTTCACCGCCCTCAACACGGTCTCCACCATCGGTTCGTTCCTCCTCGGCCTGTCCATCCTGCCGTTCTTCTACAACGTCTGGAAGACCGCCAAGTACGCCGAGCCGGTGGGCGTCGACGACCCCTGGGGCTACGGCCGCTCCCTGGAGTGGGCCACCTCCTGCCCGCCACCGCGCCACAACTTCACCACCCTGCCGCGCATCCGCAGCGAATCCCCGGCCTTCGACCTGCACCACCCGGAGATCGCGGCCCTTGAGGCGGAGGCGGCGAGCTAGAACGTCTCTTCCGGCTCCTTGCCGCCGCCCCGGACGGGATCCGGCGCGTACGGCCGCACGGCGGAGAAGCGGGCCGACGCGATGGGGCCCCGCGCGCGCAGCCGACCGGCGGGAAAGCCGGGCGAGCGACGACAACCCTCAGGGGCCCTGGGGCCCCCACCCTCCGGACAGCGAGCGGGGGGGAAGCGCGCGCCCGGCCCCCACCCCTCCACGACCCGAAAGAGAGACCCCCGAGCCATGGCGCATCCCGTACTGGCCCTGGCCACCACCGCGGTGACCGCCGCCGGCTGTGTCTGGTACCTCCCGGCCCTCGCCGACCTCCGCGCGGGCGCCGACCGCCCGGTGTCCCGCCGGCTGCGGGCGGCGTCCTGCGTGACGGCCTGGACGACAGCCGCGGCCGTCGCCGTCCTCCTCCTCACCACGAACCCCTGGAAGTGGCCGGCGACGGCCGCCGGGACGGGCACCTTCCTGGCCGCGGCCCTCCTCCTCTCCTCCGCCCTCCACCACTCCCGCGAGACCCGCGAAGCCGCCACCCACTGGACGGAGTTGACCCCCGCGCAGGCCCCACCGGCCCCCGACCGCACCCGCTACGTGGTCGCCGTCCTCCTCACCACCGGCCTGACCACCGCCGCGATCACCGGCGCCCTCCGCCTGGCCGAGAACCCCGACACCCCGACGGCCTGGCTGACCACGATCACCACCCCCGCCGCCGTCCTGGCCCTCTTCATCACCTTGGCCGCCACCCACACCCACCACCACCGCCACCCTCACTGACCCGGGCCCGGTGCGCCCTTGCCGTCCGAGTACGCGTACTCGGACGGCAAGGGGCAGGTACGGATGCGGTGCTCGACGTGGCGTCAGCACCGTGCTTCTCGACCGCTGCGGCGTCGCGGTCGTACGTGCACCGCCTTCCGGCGGCATACCGCGTGACACGGGGAGGGGCCACGCGATCATCTTCCGCTAACCAAGTCGCACGCCGGCCGCAAGAAGTGGTGGGACGGCCTCGACGACGAGCAGCGCGACGAGTACCGGCGGGCCTTTCCCGAGACCATCGGTGATCTGGACGGCATTCCGTCCGACGTTCGGGACGGTGCCAACCGCGAGAACCTGGACATTCTGATCGGCAAACTCTCCGGCGAGGCCGGCGAACGCGCCAAGACCTAGTTGGACGCTCTCTAGAGCATCCGGCAGCAGATGCAGGGCAACGCCGCGAAGCAGTTGGCGGACCCCAAAGAGCCGCCCATGTACCTGTTGGGGATCGGCGACGAGAGACTCGGCCGTGCCGTCGTCGCGTTCGGGAACTTGGACAAGCCCGAGAACGTGTCGGCGTACGTTCCCGGTCTCGGTACCGCCCTGGACGACGGTTTCGCCGGGGGCGACGTGAAGCGTGCGTACGACACCGCGGTCGACGCCCGGAACATCGATCCGTCCAGCGCGTCCCTCGTGTGGCTGGGCTACGACCCGCCGCAGCTCGACGCTCCCCAGGACGCCGCCACCTCGCTGTCCGACGCGGATGTGATGTCCGCGCATGACGCGGAGGTGGGCGCACCGGCGTACAACTCGTTCATGGGCGGACGCGCCGCGACGAACGACCACGAGGACCCGCACCTGGCCGCGATCGGCCACTCCTACGGATCCCGCCCCGTGGGCGCGGCAACGCAGGAGCCAGGGGGAACCCCCGGAGCCGACGACATCATCCTCGTCGGGAGCCCCCGTACCGGCGTCGACCACGCGGAGGACCTCGGGGTCGGGAAGGACCACGTGTTCGTGGGCGCGGCCGCGAACGACCCCGTCACCCACCTGCCGTCGAAGAAGGAGGCCGTGGCGGGCACCGTCGGCTACCTCGGTGGTGGTCCCATCGGTGCCTATGTCCTCGGGGACCTCGCGGACCAGGGGGACGACGACCTCTGGTTCGGTAAGGACCCGGCCGGCGAGGCGTTCGGTGCCAGACGGTTCAAGGTGTCGGACGGCCCGGTGCCGTTGCTCGGCGGGCAGGGGCTCACCCCGGCGCATTCCAACTACTTCAACCCGGCCAGGGACAAGGACCCTGTGTCCGCTGCCAACATCGCGGCCGTCGTCGCGGACCGTCCTGACCTCGTGACCTGGGACAAATACCGATGAAAACCCGTGCTGCGGCCCTCGTGGCGTCGATCCTCGTCGTCTCCGGCTGTGGCCTCGCCGGCGGCGGCGGAAGCGAGGGAGGAAGGCGGACGCGCCGAAGGAGACGAACATGAACACGCAGGAGGCGGCCGACCACGCCGAGGGAATCATCGACGCGACCCTCAAGGCGGTCAACCCGTCGGTCGAGGTCATGCGGGGGCCGTCGAGCGAATCCAGCTGCACGGACTTCAAGAACGACGGCACCGTGACCGGTTCGGTGAGCCGCCGACGCCACGTGATGACGATCATCGCGCCGGAGCGCCGTGGCGGCTTCCTCGGTGTCGTGGAGCGCTTCTGGAAGAAGGAGGGCTACAAGATCACGTCGGTCCGCGACAGCGCCGACATGCCGGCGATCTTCGCGACCGCACCCGACGGCTTCGAGGTCGGCCTGGAGTTCGACTACAAGGGCCAGGCCGGGTTCCACGTGATCTCCCCGTGCGTCACCGAGTCAAAGGTCACCGACCCTCCCCGCAAGCCCCTGGACCCCGCCTCCCCGGAATCCAAAGGACTCCCCTACATCCACTCCGACTTCTGGTCAGCGAGCACCCCGCCCTCGTCCTGACGAGCACCCGGGGCCACCGGGATCGGGCCGGCCAGATCATGCCACCCCGGTCAGGCGGCCAGTCCGCTACCTCCAGAAACCACTCAAGGGCCCGACCCACTAAGCGGATCAGGCCCCTGACCTGGTACTTCAGCTGTCGGGGTGGCGGGATTTGAACCCACGACCTCTTCGTCCCGAATGAGGTTCGGGCGCTGAGCCTGCCAGCCTCGATGGCGTTTCCGCAGGTCGGAAGGATGGGATCGGTTGTTGCCGCGTGGCTTGGAAGGGGCTCGGGGAGCGGATCGGCTCCCCGATGGCTCCCAGCGCTGGGGCTCCCACCCTGCACCCTGAGCCCCCCGCGTGTCCCAAGGTGTCCCTGCGTTCGACCCGACAGGTCATTCACCAGAAGGTCGAAGGTGACCTCCTCATGGAGCGCGACTCCGGGAGCGGACATCGCAGAGGCGAGATCTGGGTCCAGGCCGCGCTGACGAGCTGGCCGTCGAGCGGCAGCCCTCGGCGTGGCTGTTCGAGCGGCCAGGTGCTCGTAGTGCTCCCCGCCCATACGCCATGGCTGGGCTCCGTAACGGCGGATGATCATACGGCCCTTCGCAGGCGAGTTCTTTCCGTCAGACGTGCCTCTGAGGTTGAAAGGGTGGGGTGACAGGGCTACGGAGACTGCACTCCCAGTCCGGTCTCGGCGATGAAGCCGTCGAGGACCTTGGGTCGGCCTTGGATGTCGCGTAGGCGGTTCTTCACGAGTGGGGTGAGGTCTTCGATCGTGCGGGGTGCGAGGTTGGCCAGGGACTTCTTCAGATGGGCCCATACGCCTTCGACGGGGTTGAGGTCGGGCGCGTAGGGCGGGAGCTTGACGATGGTCAGCCAGTCGCTGTTGCGTTCGCAGAACTCCCTTAGGGCCTTGGCGTGATGAGTGCTGGCGTTGTCCCACACCACGATCAGCGGTGCACCACCGAGCTGCCGACGGGCGGAGGTCAGCAGGTCCGCGAACTCGCGAGCCCGGAAGCCCTTCTTCTCGCCGGTACGGCCCCGGTACGTCTGCGTCCGGTAGATCAGACGGGTCTCGCGGCCGGGTCTGACGCAGATCATCCCGGCCATCAGGACCCGGCCCGAACCCTTGCCTGTCACCTTGACCAGCGGCGTCCTGCCCTGCCGCGACCAGGTGCGGCCCTTGCCGGGCTTCAGGTCCTGCCCGGCCTCGTCCTCGAAAGCTACCCACGCGCCCAAGAGCTGGGCCGTCCTCTTACCCTCGACCACTGCTCCTCCCGTCACCTGGCCACAGCCTGCTCGTCGCGCTCGACGGCCCGGTGCGCGGGGACCTGCGGCGACCACCCCAGCCGATGCAGCAGATACGACACCCCGCGCGGGGTGTACCGGTGCCCGAACAGCCGGTGGATCAGCTCGGCCACACGCGCGAGGGTCCACCTCTGGTCCTCCACCCAGCCGTGCGCCGCAGGGCCGGCCTCCAGCTCGGCCTGCAGGCGTTCTGCCTGGGCATCGCTGAGCTGACACGGAAAGCCGCCGGGCCCCTTGGACACCAGAGCCGCTCTGCCGCCGTCCCGCCAGGCAGCGTGCCAGGCGTACGCCGACTTCCGCGACACCCGTAACCTGCGGGCCACCTCCGGCGGCTGCACCCCCTGCTCGAACATCTCCACGGCCTCGAAACGCACCGCCTCGCGCTTCGCCCGCCGCGCAGCGGTCAGACCGCCGCCATCCGCATACCTCATGACGAGGATGTACCACCGCCAACGCCCGCTGTCACCCCACCCTTTCAACCTCAGCTGCAACACACGCAGGAGTGGCTGGCGGGCGTGCCGCAACCACTGCGCGCAGTAGCACGGACCACTACATCACCCGGCAGACAGGAAGCGGCTGTCGGCCAAGCTCGCAAGCCCAGCGGGTCCGTGAGAGGGCTGTGAATGGCGCAGACGCTGTCAGCAAGGGGCTCGGCCTCCGTGTGTAATGCGCCACAAGTCGACCACCACATGCCTCCGCGTGTGTGCCGCACGTCGAGTCAGAACGTCGGGACACCTCAGTGTGTTCGAGTCTGCGGCCCTATCTTGACGCGCTTGACGCCAGGACTCGACGAGTCAATCGAAAGGCCCTATACTCGACAAGTCGCCAGCAGTGCTAGGCGGCCCTACCGGCTGGGGAAATACCCACCAAGCAGCAAAAAGCGGATAGAAAGGCGGTCTCGAAGGTAATGGCGAGTACGCATTCCGAAGGGGCCAGCGAAACCCGAGGTCACAATCCACAGGACGAACCAGCCTCTACGGACGGCGTGAACTCTTCGACGGCCGACTTTCCTCCGCCTTCACCTCCGACTGAATACACCACCGAGTTCCGGGGGGCCGAAGCTCCTTCAGTAGACGTGAAAGTGGGCGACGCCCGCAGAATCTCGATGGCTGACGACTCAGCCGACCTCGTCGTTACTTCCCCCCCGTACTACAACAAGCGCGATTACGGTGTCTCCGGTCAGATCGGCCAGGAAGCCACACCCAAGGCATACGTCGACGCCATGATGGACTGCCTCAAAGAATGGAGGCGAGTCCTTCGGCCGACAGGATCGGTATTTTTGAACGTAGGCGACACCTATGTGCGCCGCTCTCTGGCAGGAATCCCAAGCCGAATCGAAGCTGCGGCAATCGATGATGGCTGGCTGATTCGCAACAGGATTATCTGGACAAAAGACGTCGGAATGCCCGACCCGTCTAAGAACAAACTTGCCAGCAGGCACGAATACATTATCCATCTGGCACCTAAGTCGACTTACTACTACGATCTCTTCGGCTATTCGAACGATGTCTGGAACGGTTCGAATCCCGGCGACGTATGGCGGATCAATCCGGAGCGCAACATGGGGAAGCATCTAGCTCCATTCCCTACGGAGATCGTGCGACGCGCCGTTCTACTCGGCTGCCCGCTAGTAGTTTGCGGAAAGTGTGGGACCCCAAGTCAGCGAGTCGTCAGGCGCACTGCCAAGCTTGACCCCACCCGCCCCCAAGCGAAGCGTGCTATGGAACTGGCGAAGGAGGCGGGCCTCACCCCAGCTCACATCGCAGCCGTTCAGGCCACCGGGGTATCTGACGCCGGTAAAGCCTTGAAGGTTCAGAACGGCACAGGACGGAATGCCGCCGCAGTTCAGATCCTGGCAGCGGAAGCAAAGAAGGTACTCGGCGGCTACTTTCGCGAGTTCACATTCTCGCAGAAGGAGACCGAAGGCTGGACACGGTGCAGCTGCGGAAAAGAGGCGCCACAAGAGCGTGGCGTCGTTCTCGACCCATTCATGGGTACTGGCACCACTTTGCGAACGGCATTTGCTATGGGCCGCACTGCCGTTGGTGTGGACCTTAAACCCATCATCGATAGCAAATTCGCGGCTCTCACCGGCCACGAACCGGAACACTCGTAGGCCGCGTCAGCCAGCGGCATACCTGCGGCCTTGAGGTATTTCATTGAGCTTCTTCAGCGTTGCTGCTCCAGTGTGAGGATGGCCTTGGCGATTGACGTCATGCGGTTGGGGCTGCATCGGGACCGGCGGAAGATACGCCAGGACTTCAGCCTCGCGACGCCGCGTTCGACGGGCGCTCGTGCTGCGGCCAGTGCCCGGTTGAGGGTCTTTTCGGTGGGAGTGAGTTCCTGCAGGGGTCTGCGCTTGATGCCGGTGGTCAGCCACGGGCCGGCGCCCTGGTAGGCGAGATCGGCCAGGACGGGAACGCCCTGGCGCTCGCAGATTCGGATGATCTGGTGGGTGCGGGCGGCGGTCAGGTCGTGGGTGCGGCCCGGCAGGGCGGGCGAGAGCCACAGCAGCCGGCCGCCGGGGTCGGTGACGACCTGCACGTTCACGCCGTGGCGCCGGTGTTTGTGGGAGTAGTCGGCCCGGCCGTCGCCGACCCGGTCGCACTCGGCGAGGGTTCCGTCGAGCAGGACGAACTCGGGGTCGTGCGCGCGGAGCGTCTTCAGCAGGCCCGGTGCGCGTTCGGCGAGCAGGCCGACGACCGCACTGGTGTAGGCGTGGGCGGTGGACTCGCTGATCCCGAACCCGGCGGCGATCTTCGCCAGAGTGGTGTGCTCGCGCAGGTACACCAGTGCCACCATCGCGCGCTGGGACGGGCGGAGCTTGCAGCGCCGGTCGCCCTCACGGGTGACGATCAGCATGGTGACCCACTCCACGAGTGCATGCGGCAGGTCGAGTGCGGCAGGATGGATAACCAACGAGGCCCCCGAGCAACGTGATTGAGACGTCAGACATCTCGATCAACAGCCCGGGGGCCTCGCTCGTTGCGCTTCACGCCCCATCACCCGATCGGTGGCCAAGTCGAAGAAGCTCAGTGATCAATATGGGCGTCACCATGGCCCCCATCGCGACGGCGTCGCGCCAGACGTGCCAGCTTGTGCGTTGGATGGTTGCTGCAAGGGCGCCACCCGCCGAGACGGACATCGCGACGGGGACGATCATCTTGAGGGCGAGTGCCCTCCGTGACACCTGATACAGGACGTCTTCCCGCTGCAAATAGTCCAGCGTCGGACGATCTGGACGCGTCGCCAAGGAGCTGTCCCGAACCTGGCGCACCAGGTGAGCGCGGCGCCGTCTTGCGTGTGCCCGCCCGCGAGCCCAGCAGATCCGTTCCAAGAGCGTTCTGTTACCTCGGCGCTGCGATGTTGCCGTCATGGTCAGAGCCCATACCGACATGGTCCAAGCAGTGAAGATGAGCGCCCCAAACTCGGCTTTCGACACGCTCTCCCCCTTCGGAATCGTGAGGCTCAACCCCATCACAAGTCCCTATGACCTGGGGAGGTTCACAAAAATGGCTCACTGCCGGTAAGAAGCCCCGCGTGCCGAGTACCGTCGATCTGGCCACCGCAGGCCCGTGACCCCTGCAGAATCGGGCTGCCGACCTGGCAGACGACCCAACTCCGTGGTCTCAGTTCTGGTCTCGGTCCCCTACGTCCGGGAGCGTTCAGAGGGCCGTCGACCAGCGGTTCCGCCACAGGTCAGAACGCTCCTGATCTTCCCTGGACCCCCAGGCGAACCTTTGGAAAGCGTGTTGGGGGCAACCCCTCATGAGTTCGAATCTCGTATCCTCTGCCAGCCCAGAGGGCCGGAACATGAAAGTGGACGCTGTTGGTTTATTCGGCCCTTCGCGTGACGTCGGTCCCCATGACCCGGTTGTGGTCATGGGGACCGACGTTGTTGTGTGGGGTGGGTGCCGATGTCGATGCAGCCGAAGGGCCCGGGAGAGATTCCGGCGGAGACGGTGCGGGTGGCCCGGGCCGTGTTCCCGAAGGGGAGCCTGGCGATCCGGGTCCGGGACGAGCTGGGGCCGATGTTCCTCGACGAGGACTTCTCGGATCTGTTCGCCTCACGAGGCCGGCCCGCCTGGTCACCGGCCGGGCTGGCGCTGGTGTCGGTGCTCCAGTTCGTGGAAGGGCTGACCGACCGCCAGGCCGCGGAGGCGGTGCGGGCACGGATCGACTTCAAGTACGCCCTCGGGCTCCACCTCGATGATCCTGGCTTCGACTTCTCGGTGTTGTCGGAGTTCCGGGACCGGTTGGCCGGGGCGGATGGTGGGCGGCGGGTGCTGGATGGTGTGCTGGCCGCGGCCCGGGGAGAAGGGGTTGCTCAAGAGCGCGGGCCGGGCCCGCACGGACGCCACGCATGTGCTCTCGGCGGCCCGTGAGCTGTGCTGGCTGGAGCAGGTGGCCGAGACACTGCGGGCGGCTTCGAACGCGCTCGCTCAGGCCGCTCCGGAATGGTTGTCCGAGATCGCGGAGCCGGACTGGTTCAGGCATTACGCCATCCGGGCTGAGGATTCCCGGTTCCCCAAGGCCCGCGCGAAGCGGGACGAGGTGGGTCTGCGGATCGGCCGGGACGGGACACGCCTGCTGGAAGCCGTCTTCGGCGCTGGCGCCCCCGCAGCACTGCGCTCGTTGGATGAGGTGGAGTTGCTGCGTCAGGTCTGGGTCCAGCACTTCCACCGGGTGGACGGCGAGGTGGCGCGGCGAGGCCCAAAAGACCGGCAGCCGGGCGCGACGCGCCTGGCCAACCCCTATGACCCGGAAGCCCGTGTCGGCGTCAAACGCGACATCATGTGGGACGGATACAAGGTCCACCTCACCGAGACCTGCGGCGAGACCAGCGTCCCGAACCTGGTCACCAACGTGGCCACCACGGTGGCGACCGTCGCGGACAGCGCGATGAACGAGGAGATCCACGCATCCCTCGCCGCACGGGACTGCCTGCCCGCCGAGCACTGGGTGGATGCCGGATATCCCACCGCCGCCCATGTCCTCGCCGCCCGCGACCGCCATGGTGTCGAGCTGCACGGGCCACTGGTCAAGAACACCTCGTCCCAGGCCAAGGGCGCTTTCACGCTGGACGCATTCACCGTCGACTGGAGACACCGGCAGGTGACCTGCCCTGGCGGGGTCACCGCAACGGACTGGTATCCCCGCAACGATTCCAAGGGCCTGCCCGTCATCCGCGTCAGGTTCCCCGCCAGCCGCTGCGGCCCCTGCCCCCACCTGCGGGACTGCGTCAGCTCAGCCACTGGCCGCCGCCGGGAACTCATGCTGCGGCAACAGCAGACCGAGCACGATGCCATCCGCAGTATCCGCGCCGAGCAGCAGACCGATGCCTGGAAAGAGCGCTACAAGATCCGGGCCGGCGTCGAGGGCACCATCTCCCAAGCAGTTGGGCGCTGCGGCCTGCGCAGATCCCGCTACCGGGGGCTGACGAAGACCAGCCTCCAGCACCAGTTCACCGGAGCCGCGATCAACTTCGCCCGGATCGACGCCCACCTCACCGGCACACCACGGGCACGCACCCGCACCAGCCACTTCGCAGCGCTGTGCCCCGCCGAGCTGACGCTCGACGGGGCACAAGCAGGGGCCGAATAAACCAACAGCGTCCATGAAAGTGGTCCGGCCCTCTGGCGTCGCACCCCGTCGTCGGCGAGCCGACCAGGCCGCACAGGCGCATCCCGTCTGGCTACCGCAACCTCGTCGGCCACTCAGGCTTGTGAGGTGCGCCTGCACAACACAACGCTTGGTGCGGCCCAGCGGGTGAAGCGGCCCACCAAAGCGTGGATCTTGCCCCATGGACTACCACCGCCGTACACCCGGCCGGACTCGTGGTTGCCGTTCTGGTTGCATTAGCCGCCGTCCGCTACTGAGAGCGGCCCGAGTGGGCAGACGGTTCGGCCGACGTCGAGCGCTACCACCATGCCAGCCTCCGCGCCTGGTCCGACGGCCGCATCAACGACAAGCCCGCCTGGCAGCGGCCCCGCCGCTGCGAAGGTGAACACTCCCGGTAGTCCGCCCCGTACCGACCCCCTGATCTCAGACACTCCGCCCCCGGCGGTGGCCCTCCCTCCCCACCTATGTCGCAGCCGAGTGGTAGCTCATGGCTTCCGGCCATGGCCGGAAGCCATGCTGCGTAGCAGCCAGCAGATAGTCAACACGGAGCGGCATTCCAGGAGGGAACCGGTGGCTCTATGATCGACAGCAGCGTCCGAACTGCGTTGCGTCGGAATGGAGATGAGGAATCGTGGCGTTTATTGTTCCCGAGCGTGTCTCGAAGGCTGCGAAGGCAATTGCAGCGGTAGGGCGATCTAGGTCGGATGCCGATGTGGCCAGACTCCTGGTTGTTAAGCGAATGGGTTTGATTCCAGGGCAATCGATTGTCATCACAAATCAAGATGCAGTGAATATTTGTGACGAGCTCTATGGAGTTCCGGGGCGTGAGCCGAACGCATGGTATGAGCCGTTCAGCGGCGATTGGCGCAAACAACAGGGGAATGGGGGTTGGCCGGTAGGGAGTATTAAGACCCAGCTGGAACGCCCCAATAAAAACATGCGGACCATCTTGGACGGACAAAAAGATGGAGCGAATATTGTCGTTTCCATGCGGGAAGCGGATGTCTATCACGAAAGTCTCGCCACAGAGTTCAAGTGCAAGCGGTTCCCTCTAGAAGAGGCGATCATCTGGTTCTTTCGCGGCCGAGCGGATCTGCCCGAGGGGCAGGAAGTTGATGTCTCATCACTCGTTGATGAGTTCACCGACTTCTTTCATCTTAGCCCCACCGAGCGGAAAAAGCTCTTTACCGACCCTGCGCCCGGTCTTTCTGTAGCGGTAACGACGATCGAGTCGGAGCAGTCTCTCGGTCTCTTGCTCCCGTCTCCACAACCCCCCAAGGATCGTGTGCCGGCCAACCCCGTCGAAAGAGAAACTCAGGATGACGGCTTCGAGTGGACGAAGGAACTCTCCGACCGCACGTTCGAGAACGCTGACGTCAGAAGCCTCGTCGAAACGGTAAAGACCCTCGCCGACGCAAGGGATCTCGTGCTCCCGGACGAGGATTCTCTAATCGAGAGGTGCGTCGTAGCCCTCCTGTCAGGCCACCTGGTACTCCAAGGACCCCCCGGGACCGGTAAGACCACGCTGGCTCGCCTGCTGGCCGAAGCCTTTTCTGCCGACACTGTGATGACCACTGCCACCGCCGACTGGACTACCTATGAGGTTATCGGAGGGCTACGCCCAAGTCACGATGGAACGTTGGAGCCGGTGCTCGGAGCCGTCCCGAAGACCGCGCTGTCCTGTGCAGAGAAGATGCGCGCATCCGCCATCTCAAGCGTGACTACTATGCATGAAGGCGACGCTGACGAGATGGATGCGCGATGGTTGATTATCGACGAGTTGAATCGCGCTGATATTGACCGAGCCATTGGGGGGCTCTATACCGTCCTATCTTCCACGGACGGCCGCCATCTCCGTTCGACGCCGATCGATCTATGGTTTGAGAAAGACTCGAGGCGTCGGCTCCTATGGGTGCCCGGCCGTTTCCGGATCATTGGAACGATGAACGACGTCGATACCTCCTTTGTAAATTCCCTCTCTCAGGGCCTCACTAGGAGATTTCAGTTCGTATACCTAGGCGTTCCCAACATCGATCAAATTGATGCCGAAATTGAGCTGTGCCAGCGCCAGGCGCAATCGTGGCTTGAAGCACAGTACCCAGGGCTGGCGAGTTCCAGCGATGATGCTGGCTCGGAGAAAGTTCTTGGGTCCATTGGCAAGAAGATGAGAGACGTTTTCACATGGCTGCGTTTCGGCGACCAGAAGAGCGGCAGTAGTTCTGTGGCGTCATGGCCAGTCGGGACCGCCCAAGCTGTGGATCTCTGGAAGGCCGTGCTACTCACTCTCTCGTCTGGCCCAGACATAAAAGAAGAAGCGCTCGTGCGAGCCTTCGACGCCTCTTTCGCAGATCGCATTATTCCGCAAATGGGAACACTGCGGGCATCACACATTGCCCTGATCCAAGAATACTTTGATAGCGAGCAAGATTCCCTTCGAGAGACGCGGCGAGCAATTCGCCATCTCCGCAACACGCAATCTGTGCGTTAGCGGGGAGTTCAGAGCATGAGCATTTCCGAAATGGAAACCAAGAAGGGCTATTTTGATGGAGCTGGCCGTCAAGCAGCAGCTCTAGCTGCCTTGCCGTTGCTAGGTACCTACTTTTCGCGCGGCGTCCGGGAGAAGCTCAAAGAAGCCGAAGGAGGAGTCGCTAGGTCGAGCGAAGAGAATTCCAGCAGTGCACTAGAGCAAGCTGTCGCTGGGCTGCGCTTTCGGGTGGCACTAGCCGCCGGGGAAAAGCTAGTCGAAATATTGGAATCTGTGCTTAACCGCCCCAACTTCAGATACAACGTTGAGCGCCGAGAATCTGCAGGGGTCCTAGCTGGCAAGCTGGATGTCACTCGCTGGCTAACGCGGAGATGGGAAGTGAGAGCACCCGAAACCTATCCGGTACTGAGGGTGGAACGCTCTTCGCGTACGCCTGAAAACTTGCTCGCCGCTTACAGCCTCCTCTGGATGATATTGGAAACGGAAGATTCCTATCTAAGGTCTGGGGCGCCGTCGAATAGTCGGGAGGGTAAGGCTGCTGTCGCCCTCCTTGAACGGCTTGACCACCTTATGGCTGCCTCCCATTTCGCAGATCACCGGAAGGAACTGGCACAGATCGGTACCCATGAGTGGGCGTTCGATGTTCTGGAGGATGTCGAGAGCCGCCTCAGTTCTGGTCGTGTCGGCAGCCGAGAGACCTACGAATCCCTTGCGATTTGGGTTCGGCGCACTATGTCGAGCAAACCCGTAATGCAGGACGGTGAGACGGATTGGCTATTCTACGACGCTTCGTTTGACGCCACCTTGTTTGAACTATGGTGCCTAATCGCGCTGGGTGAAACCGTGTCGCAGTTGCTTGGTCAGGAGCGGCAGATTCCTGATATGCGAACCTCATCCAAAGCCCCGAGCTATCGCTGGATTACTGCCGGCTCAGAGATCGCCATTCATTTTCAGTATGACCTGGCGAATACTGCTACTGGCGGAGAGGTAGTCTGGAAGCGCAAGGGAGGGAAACTGGGTGGTCGACCGGACCTGACAGCGATCATTAGCCCTCTGACACCCGTAGCATCGCCGCAGATCTCTGGTTCAGTCATCTACATCGATCCTAAGCTGAGAAAGCGAGATCGAGTTCCGACCGAAGAGATTTACAAATTGCTCGGATATTTCACGAATGCGGGAGTGGGCTCTGCCGGGTTGGGCGCTATCCTTTTTTATACCCCACACAGGACCCCGCAGCCGGTATATGAGTTCACCTCAGCAGAAGGTGGTCACGTGATTGCAGTCGGGCTGGACCCCGAGCGTTCCGATGACAACCGCGCCGGCCTGGAGGCGGTGGTCAAGTTGATCGTGCAACAGGCTCATCAGCCGGAGGCAACGTGATCGCTGTGAGGTTACGAGTCAGCGCACCTCGCGCGATCGCGGTCGACAGCGAAGGCCATGGTTGCGGTTCGTCACATGCCGTCAGCCCACTGAGCTTCTTCGACTTGGCCACCGATCGGGTGATGGGGCGTGAAGCGCAACGAGCGAGGCCCCCGGGCTGTTGATCGAGATGTCTGACGTCTCAATCACGTTGCTCGGGGGCCTCGTTGGTTATCCATCCTGCCGCACTCGACCTGCCGCATGCACTCGTGGAGTGGGTCACCATGCTGATCGTCACCCGTGAGGGCGACCGGCGCTGCAAGCTCCGCCCGTCCCAGCGCGCGATGGTGGCACTGGTGTACCTGCGCGAGCACACCACTCTGGCGAAGATCGCCGCCGGGTTCGGGATCAGCGAGTCCACCGCCCACGCCTACACCAGTGCGGTCGTCGGCCTGCTCGCCGAACGCGCACCGGGCCTGCTGAAGACGCTCCGCGCGCACGACCCCGAGTTCGTCCTGCTCGACGGAACCCTCGCCGAGTGCGACCGGGTCGGCGACGGCCGGGCCGACTACTCCCACAAACACCGGCGCCACGGCGTGAACGTGCAGGTCGTCACCGACCCCGGCGGCCGGCTGCTGTGGCTCTCGCCCGCCCTGCCGGGCCGCACCCACGACCTGACCGCCGCCCGCACCCACCAGATCATCCGAATCTGCGAGCGCCAGGGCGTTCCCGTCCTGGCCGATCTCGCCTACCAGGGCGCCGGCCCGTGGCTGACCACCGGCATCAGCGCAGACCCCTGCAGGAACTCGCTCCCACCGAAAAGACCCTCAACCGGGCACTGGCCGCAGCACGAGCGCCCGTCGAACGCGGCGTCGCGAGGCTGAAGTCCTGGCGTATCTTCCGCCGGTCCCGATGCAGCCCCTACCGCATGACGTCAATCGCCAAGGCCATCCTCACACTGGAGCGGCAACGCTGAAGAAGCTCATTGCTGCGCATCCGGCCGTGCATCATCGCAGCCGATGGTCGGCGTCTGCGGCCGACGGCACTAGGGTCTGTTGTGAAAGTGCTGGTCACAGCCACTCGTTGATGGCTGCGACCAGCACGGTCGCTTCGTAGCGGACGGCGAGTTTGTCGTACCTTGTGGCGACGGCCCGGTGGCGCTTGAGCCGGTTGATCCCGCACTCGACCGCGTGCCGCTGCTTGTAGTCGTCCTTGTCGAACTTCGGCGGCCGCCCGCCATGCGATCCGCGCTTGAGGCGGTTGCGGACCCGGTCCGCCGGCACCGGGATGGTGGCCTTGATCCCGCGTCTGGGCAGGTAGGAGCGATTACCGCGCGAGTCGTACGCCTTGTCGGCCCGGACCCGGTCCGGGCGCTTGCGCGGCCTGCCGGGCCCCAGGCGAGGGACCCGGATGGCCTCCAGGACCGGCTCGAACTGCGGGGAGTCACCCCGCTGCCCTGCCGTGATCACCACCGACAAGGGCTTCTGCCCCTGCTCGACCGCGAGATGGATTTTGCTGCTCAGTCCGCCGCGGGACCGTCCGAGACCGTGGTCGGCCGGCTCGACGAAGACCCCACCGGGCGACTCCTTCTGCAAGTCCCCCTTTTCACCGCCCCGGCGGCGTGCTGATGGGCCCGGCAGACCGTCGAGTCGACGTTCACGTCCCAGGTGATCAGGCCCTTCGCGTCCGCCTCGGCCTGGAGCTGAGTGAGGATCCTCGCCCAGGTGCCGTCCCGCTGCCAGCGCCGGAACAGGTCATAGACCCGGTCCCACGGCCCATAACGTTCGGGCACGTCCCGCCACGGAGCACCGGCCCGGGTCCGCCACCGTATGCCGTCTATCAGCTGCGGCCTCGACCACACCTGCGGCCGGCCCGGCTTGATGCCCCGCGGCAGCAACGGCTCAAGCCGGGCCCACTGCCCATTCGTCAGATCCCCACGTCCCACAGAACGTGATCATCAACGAACAAGATCCACTTTCGCAACAGACCCTAGGCGTCGCGTTCGCGGAGCCACAGGACGCCGAACCACGTGGCACCAACCCGTTGGACGCGCTGGGTATCGTTGTCGACCTTGACGCCGGTTACGCGCAGAACTCGCAGTGGTCCCGACGCGTTCTCGACTGGCTGCGGAAACAGGGCAGTCTCGTACGGCGTGACGACACTGCGGCCGTACTGAGCCGAATCGAACGGATGGGCCGCGGTGGTAGACGAATCGGAGGTGAGACGGGGAGCGGAGTCGAGCAACTCGTCGCCATCCAGGCAGCCTTGGGAGAGGTATCGAAGAAGGTGCGGGAGCGACTCGGTCCCGGGATCGGAAGCGCCTTACTCCTCGATGGCTATGAGCACGACTCAGACGGCAACGAAAAGCCGTGCAAGGTGCCGCCTACACACGCCTACCTTCCCCAGATGCTGCAGAGCACTGACGGAGATCGTTTCGCTGTTGCCGCAGGAAAGACTCCAGGCATCAAGTGGGTGCATCGGTCCTACTCACGCACCCTGTTGTCCCAAGCACAGTGCGGGCTGAGCCGTACGGCCTTCCTACGTGTCCTCGGGGTTGCGGACGCACCCAGGCTCATGGAGCTACAGCCGAGCGGGGAGACCAAGAAGTACGAGGCGGACTTCCGCATCGGTCTGTCCCGGGGCTGCTGGATGTCGCCAACTGCGCGCACGATAGAGCTGCGCCGATTGGGTGCGGACTACACATTGGACGACCGCAGCAGTCCGGACTTGGACGCTGTGGTGCAACACATCATCGCCGAGCAGATCCCTCAGGAGCGCAGACGTCGTACAGCGGCCCTGCTACAGACGCTTGGCAGGCCCGGCATGATCACCTCCTCCGAGCACACGGATGTACAAGCAGCTGAGGCGCGCCGACGATGGATCTCACGCGGCCAGACGGCGGCCCTCTGGGTCTGGCGGCTTCGGGAGAGCGCCTGGCTGGAGGACACCGGTGGCAAACTTCGTACTCCGGCGCAGGTGCACTTGTGCACACGCGACGCGCAGGCGCTAGATGGCCAGGACGACCCGGGGTACCTGCACCCTGCGATCCAAGAGGCCACGTCTAACCGTATCGATGTCCTGGCGGCTCTCGGGGTGAATGGAGACCCCGACGTTCCCCAGCTGATCAGTCGATTGCGGGAACTTCGGAAGCGCTCTGGGGCTCCGGGCATGGTGGACGACCGTCTCAAAGCCGAGGTCTACCTCGTTTATCGGGCTCTGGCGGGGCGGCTGAAGAGTGAGCCGGCAGGTACGTCCCGCAGCGAACTGCGGAAAGTTCGGGACGCCTTCAACGGCTCGGACTTTGTGCTCACCGACCAGGGGTGGCGAAGGGCGGGCGACTGCTTCCGTGGCCCCACAATCCTCCGCGGCTTCCGCCCCTTCACCATCCCTGATCCCGAGTTGAACCCGCTCTGGGATGCTCTCTGGATCAAGGAGCCGAAACCCGAAGACCTCGCTAATGTGCTGAAGGAGATTGCGCAGTATGGCACCCAGCTCCAGGCGGACCAGCAGCGCGTGATGCTGGAGGCGCTGAGGTCCCTCGCCGACACCGTCACTTCGACTGATGGCCCCATCTCACTTGGCCTGCGTTCCAAGCTGCGCTGGCTGCCGCTGCGCACCACCCTCGGCTGGACGCAGGAACGGCCCGTCTACGCGGTAGACCACCCCGCCATCGCGCGTACGCTCGGCCAGCACCTGCACGTTTGGCAGCCGGGCGGAGATCTCCAGCAATTCACCGACCTGCTGAGTGTCCTTAAGGTGCACAAGCTGGAGTCATCGGCAGCGCGTGTCGTCGCCCCGGACCGGGCAAGTCCTGATCGGCAGTTGACCGAGGGCTTCCGTTGGGCCGTGACCAGCCTGCAGGACAATCTCGTTCGGGATGAGCCAGCCGCTGCGGAGGCGTTCACGGACTGGGCCTGGCTGACGGAGCTTGAGGTACGGGTCTTGCCGGGGCTGAGGATCCGGTTGAACCCGGGCGAGGACCATGAGGTGATCGAGGTCCCGGTCGACGCACACGTCGATGGGGAAGCCAAGGCGCTCTTCGTCAGTAGTCCCGAGGCGCTAAGAACCAAGCCGGGAGGAGGGCTGGCCGTGGCCTCTCTCTTCTCCCGGGAGCGCATTCATGTCAGCCACCGCTGGCGCGATCTCTGGGAGATGGACTGGCAGCAGGATGGTCCCGGTACTCCGCTCGTCCCGTCCGGTCTACAAGATCATGAGGACCGCGAGCGTTTGGCCTCGCAGTTGCGGGAGCGGGAACTGTCACGGCCCCCGGGCCCCACGGTTCCGGCCCAGCCAAGTGGTCCGGCGAAGCCGCCAACGGGAGCCCCGTCACCTCGGTCCATCCCTGTTCCTCCGTCGATTCCCATGCCTTCCGGGGTGGGGTCCCCACCTGCCCCTCCGTCTGTTGAGCCTCGCAAGCTGGTCTCCTTGGCTGAATTGCAGGCGCGTACTCCGAAGGCCACCCGTACGGCTTTCTCGCCGCAGCCTCGCTCTGCGTCCTCCGAGAGGAGCCAGCGTGCCGCCTCGCTGCCGCAACCGCGCCAGGGCGGGGCTGCGCCCCACGAGCGTTCCGGCCTGCTCGGCTACCAGGACCGGGACAAGGAGAAGACAGCGCTGGCACTGCTTGCCAAAATTCTGGACGCGAGCGGACGGACCCTGGAAGACCAGCGAGGTCTTCAACGACTGGGTGCTGACGCCGTCGACTCAACAGGCCACTTCTACGAGATCAAGGCTCATGGCGGGGCAGAACCCGCCGAGGTTTCTCTCACTAGCGCGGAACTCACGCGTGCGCTTGCAGAGGGAGATAACTACTCGCTCGTCATCGCCTCGAACCTGGAAGAGGGCAGAGGTGCCCCGACACTGCGGATCATCACCGATCCATTGCGCTTCTTCGAGGTCGAATCCATGGCTGACGTGAGACTGAGGGGTGTACGTGACGCGGATGTTGACGCGACAGTGTGGCAATGGCCAGATGCCGGGGTGTGAGAGACCTGGCCCCGTGATCACGGGTGGACCGCCGAGCGTGGTGCATGATCGAGCGGCCTTGGCGACGGGGTGATGGGAGCCGTTTGGGAGCCGGGAAATGGAGTCGGCTCCCAAAACAGCCCTCGGAACCACTCAGGGGCCCGACCCGCTGAGCGGATCAGGCCCCTGACCTGGTACTTTGGCTGTCGGGGTGGCGGGATTTGAACCCACGACCTCTTCGTCCCGAACGAAGCGCGCTGCCAAGCTGCGCTACACCCCGATGTCACTGCTTGTCGCGGCGACGTCGTTTACTTTAGCCCACTGGGGGCCAGGAAACGAAATCCGGTTCAGAGGTGGCGGCTGATCGGGGTCGGGCGGGTGTGGTCGAGGGCCACGAGGAGGGCGGCCAGGGCGTAGGTCGCCAGGCCCAGCAGGAGCGCGTTGGCCAGGGTGATGCGGTAGCCGTGGGCGGCGGGGTCCAGGAAGGGGTAGAGGTAGGGGGCCCCGCGGGTGAGGTAGAAGGCCAGGTAGGCCAGGGGGTAGAGGAGCCAGGTCGTGGCCTGGTTCAGATGCAGCCGGGGTGCCGGGGTCAGGCACAGCCAGTCCAGCACGGCCGCCGCGGGAGCCACCGTGTGCAGGAGCTGGAGGGTGATCCACTGCGTGTGCCAGCGCTCCGGGGGCGTCGACAGCGCCGTCATGGAGAACGGGGTCCCGGCCAGGAGCAGGTGGTAGGTCAGCGCGGACACCACGGCGTACAGCAGGGCCGCGCCGCTCAGCCAGGAGGGGAGGGCGCGGTGGCCGCGCCACGTGCGGGACGCGGACAGGAGCATCGTCACGGCCAGGATCACGCCCGCCTGCACACCGAAGTAGCTCAGCGCGTGCGCCGGGGTGCTCCGCAGCACGGCGAGGGCCACGCCCGCCGCCGCGAGCAGCGCCGTCAGCAGGCGGTACGCCGCGGTCCGGGGGCTGTGGGACGGCACCGGCACCGCCCTCGCCGGCGCCGGGGAACGCGGGAGCAGGGGGGAGGATGCCGAGACGGGGGGCAGGCCCGGGATCTCCCTGGGTATCTGGGCGGTCATGCCCTCACGCTAGGAAGGGGCCCGCGTGAGGGCCATGTGGGCTACGCCAGGTGAGTTACCGGATGCGTCACGACCTCGGCACCAGCGTCAGCAGCGTCGCCTCCGGGGGGCACGCGAAGCGGACCGGGGTGTAGCGGTTGGTGCCGCAGCCCGCCGAGACGTGCAGATAGGAGGTACGGCCCTCCGCCGTGTGCGTGGACAGGCCCTTCACCCGGTCCGTGTCCAGGTCGCAGTTGGTGACCAGGGCGCCGTAGAAGGGGATGCACAGCTGCCCGCCGTGCGTGTGGCCGGCCAGGATCAGCGGGTAGTCGTCCGCCGTGAAGGCGTCCAGGACGCGCAGGTAGGGGGCGTGGACGACGCCGAGCGAGAAGTCGTACGACTCCGTCGGGCCGCCGGCCACCTTGGCGTAGCGGTCGCGCTTGATGTGCGGGTCGTCCAGGCCGGTCAGCTCGATCGACACGCCCTCGATCTTCAGGGCGCCGCGGGTGTTGGTCAGGTTCACCCAGCCCGCCTCGTCGAAGCCGTCCCGCAGGTCCTCCCACGGGTTGTGGATCGCGCCGACCGCCGGGGCGTTGCCGTTCAGACCGTGGCGGCCGCTCGTCCTCTCCATCAAGTAGCGGGCGGGGTTGCGGAGTTTGGGGCCGTAGTAGTCGTTGGAGCCGAAGACGTACGCCCCCGGGAACTCCATCAGCGGTCCCAGCGCGTCCAGCACCTCCGGCACGCCCTCCGGGTCCGACAGATTGTCGCCCGTGTTGATCACGAAGTCCGGCCGCAGGCCCGCCAGCGAGCGCAGCCAGCGCTGCTTCTTGCGCTGGCCGCCGACCATGTGGATGTCGGAGACCTGGAGCACGCGCAGCGGATGCATGCCCGGCGGCAGGACGGGGACGGTCACCCGTCGCAGGCGGAAGGAGCGGGCCTCGAAGCCCACCGAGTACGCCAGACCGGCGGCGCCTGCCGCCATGATTCCCAGGGGAATTCCGTATCGCGCGCGCATATGACCATCGTGTCAGACCGCGGCCGCCACCCGGGACCGGCCGCCCGTTAAATCGGCAGGCACCGCCCGCCCCGCACCTGAGACAATCGACCACATGACCACCACGCTCAAGTCGAAGCTCCAGGACGACCTCAACACCGCGATCAAGGAGCGCAACGAGCTCCGCTCCTCGACGCTCCGGCTGACCCTCTCGGCGATCACCAATGAGGAGGTCGCGGGCAAGGAGAAGCGGGAGCTGTCCGACGACGAGGTCCTCAAGGTGATCACCCGCGAGGCGAAGAAGCGCCGCGAGGCGGCCGACGCCTTCGCGAAGGGCGGCCGCGCCGAGTCCGCCGAGCGGGAGAAGGCGGAGGGCGAGGTGCTCGCCGAGTACCTGCCCCAGCAGCTGTCCGACGACGAGCTGAACGCGATCGTCGCCGAGGCCGTCGCGGAGGCCCGGGCGGCGGGTGCCGAGGGGCCGCGGGCCATGGGCGCCGTCATGAAGATCGTGAACCCCAAGGTGGCCGGCCGGGCCGAGGGCGGCCGCGTCGCCGCCGCGGTGAAGAAGCTCCTCCAGGGCTGACCCCGGGGACCGAGAGCGGCACGACCAGGACAGTACGGCGGCGGGGCCGCACCCGGAACAAAGGGTGCGGCCCCGCCGTCGTACGAGATCCGAAGGAGCGGCCCTAGCGGCGGCCGCCGGTCCCTCCGACCGCCCGGCCGTTCGCGCCGCCGTTCGTCTGCCCCTGGATGACGGTGCCGGGCGGCACCGCGCCGCCGTTGTCACCGCCGCCGGTCGCGCCGCCGCCGGTCAGACCGCCGAGCAGGCCGCCGATCAGCTGTCCGCGGCCGCCGCCGTCGGCGCCGCCGTGCTGACCGCCGTTGTTGCCCTGACCCTGACCCTGACCCTGCCCTTGCCCCTGGCCCTGCCCCGGGACCTGTCCCTGGTGGTTGTCGCCGGAGCCGTTGTCGTCCGGGATGTCGACCAGGTTGAAGTCCTCGGTCGGCTTGCCCTCCAGGGCGCCGTTCATCATGTCGCGCCAGATCGGGCCGGGGACCTCACCGCCGTAGACCTTGTCGTGCGGGATGCCGCCGATGGTGATGTCGACCATGTGGCGCCGGTGCTGCGGGTCGCCGACCCAGACCGCGCCCGCCATGTTCGGCGTGTAGCCGACGAACCAGGCGGCGAAGCGCTCGTCCGTCGTACCGGTCTTGCCCGCGCTCGGGCGGTCGCCGAGACCCGCCTCCTGGCCGGTGCCGTCCTCGACCACGCCCTTGAGGAGCGTGCTGACGGTGTCCGCCGTCCTCTCGGACATCGCGCGCGAGCAGGTCGAACGCGGCACCGGCAGGGACTTCACCCGGCTGCCGGTCGTCTGGGTGACCGACTCGATGGCGACCGGGGTGCAGTACATGCCGCGCGAGGCGAAGGTGGCGTACGCGTTCGCCATCGTCAGCGGGGACATCTCCTGGGTGCCGAGCGCGATCGAGGGGGCCTGGTCGATCTGGCGGCCGTCGGCGCGCGCCACGCCCATCTTCTTCGCCATGTCGATCACCGGGCAGATGCCGATGTCGCTGATCAGCTGCACGTAGTAGGTGTTGACCGACTTGGCGGTCGCCTCCTTCATGCCGTACGGCCCGTGCTCCGACTCGTTCTCGTTGGTCAGCTTGGCCGGCTTGGCCGGGTCGTTGCGCCAGATCTTGCCGTTGCAGGCGGCCACCGGGCTCGGGTACGGCATCTCGTACGGCGACGAGTACTGCTGTGTCGGGGACTTGCCGCCCTCGATCGCGGCCGCCGCGACGATCGGCTTGAACGTCGAACCCGGCTGGTAGCCCGCGCCGCCGCCCATGCCCTGGTTCACCGACAGGTTGATCTGCGTCTCGTTCGTGCCGAAGCCGTACGGCCGGGACTGGCCCATGGCGAGGATCTTGCCGGTGCCCGGCTCGACGATCGTCGCGGCCGTCGCCACCTGGTCGGACTTGTAGACGTGCTCCTTGATGGAGTTCTGCACGGACTGCTGGGCCTGCGGGTCGAGCGTCGTACGGATCGTCAGACCGCCCTGGTTCCACAGCTTCGCGCGCGCCTCCTTGGTCTTGCCGAAGACCGGGTCGGTGAGGAAGACCTCGCGCACGTAGTCGCAGAAGAAACCGGCGCCCTGGACGGCGGTGATGCAGCCGTTCTTCGGCTGGCTGGGCTTGAGGCCGAGCGGCTCGCGCTTGGCCTGGGCGGCTTCCTGCGGGGAGATGTCGCCCAGCTCCGCCATGCGCTGGAGCACGGTGTTGCGGCGCTTGGTGGCCTCCGCCTCGTCGTTGACCGGGTCGTAGCGGCTCGGGGACTGCACGATGCCGGCCAGCAGCGCGGACTCCTGGAGGCTCAGGTCCTTGGCGTGCTTGGAGAAGTACCGCTCGGAGGCGGCCTCCACGCCGTACGCCTGCTCACCGAAGAAGGTGATGTTCAGGTAGTTCTCGAGGATCTTCTTCTTGCCGAGCTCTTCCTCGATCTGGATCGCGTACTTCAGCTCCCGGACCTTGCGGCCCATGGTCTGCTGGGTGGCCTCGGCGACCTTCGTCGGGTCGTCGCCGGCCTCCTCGATGAAGTAGTTCTTCACCAGCTGCTGGGTGAGCGTGGAGGCGCCCTGCGCGACCCCGCCCTCCTGCGCGTTCTTGTTCAGGGCGCGCAGCACGCCCTTGAGGTCGATCGCGCCGTGCTGGTAGAAGCGCGAGTCCTCGATCGCGACGATCGCCTTCTGCATGTACGGCGAGATGTCCTTGAGGTCGACCACCGTACGGTCCCTGCTGTACACGCTCGCGATCTGCGCGCCCTTGGCGTCCAGGATCGTCGTGCGCTGACTGAGCTGGGGACTCTTCAGGTTGGCCGGGATCTCGTCGAAGCTCTTGACCGAGCCCTTGGCCGCGAGGCCCAGGGCGCCGGCCGCGGGCAGCGCGATGCCCGCCATCACGGCTCCCGCGAGCACACTGACACCGAGGAACTTCGCGGCCTGCTGCAACGGCGACAGACCACCGCCCGAGCGCTTCTTTGGCATGGGGGCAGCCTAATCCGTACTCCTGAGCGTTCTGAGGGAGCGGCTTGCCTTCGGGATGTTCCGTGACCGGTACGGGGCCCCGCGGGCCGCCTGACCTGCCTACGTTTCCATTTGCCGGACAGGCGTGCAGCCCTTGGCCTAAGCTGCTCCCAACTGTCACAGCGGTGCGGCCCCGTACCACTGCGTCCGGCGTCCCGAAGCGTCGCGAACCACCCGTGTCGTGCCCCGAGCCGCGTCCGATTGCGCCTCGTGTGTCACCTGATGCCCGCTGTGGCGCACCGTAGCTGTCCTGGTTTGCCGGGACAGTCGCATATGTCGCCAGCTCACTCCCGCGGGTGATCTGCCGCTTACCCATAGTCCGTTCGGGCCATTCAAGATTGGGCCCGACGGGGGTGTTGCGCTGTCCCCACCTTCCGTAACGTCCTCAACTGGCGGCGGTGAATATGCCGCTGCCGCCGTGGGGGAGCCTCGATTCGGGAGAGGACGGCGCCGGTATGGGCTGGGTAACCGACTGGAGTGCGCAGGCTGCCTGCCGCACTACCGATCCGGATGAACTGTTCGTTCAAGGAGCAGCGCAGAACAGAGCCAAGGCGGTGTGCACCGGATGTCCGGTACGCACCGAGTGCCTGGCGGACGCGCTGGACAATCGCGTCGAGTTCGGCGTGTGGGGAGGCATGACGGAGCGGGAGCGCCGCGCCCTGCTGCGCCGGCGGCCCACCGTGACCTCCTGGCGCAGGCTGCTGGAGACCGCCCGCTCGGAGTACGAGCGCGGCAGCGGCTTCGTGAGCCTCGACAGCGACGAGGTGTACGAGAACTACGCGGCCGTGAGCTGAGCACCGCGGGCCCGAGGCCTCTCGGGTCCGGCCAGGAGACCAGGTGAGCGCGACCGCGTCCGCTGGGACGGGCCGTGTCCGCCGTGCGGAACGTGTTCGCCGTGCGGGCCGCGTCCGCTAGGACGGTTCCGCGCGCTCCGTGGGCTCCGTGGGCGCGCCCGCCGCGAGGCGGTCGCCGATGTCGCGCAGGCCCGTGAGGTCGTGCACATCGCCGGGCAGGGCGGGTACGTCGACCACCGCCACCTCGGGGTGGCGGGCGGTGAAGCGGTCACGCGTGCGCTGCTCGCGTGCCAGGAGATGCATGCGTTCGGCGTGCAGCCTCAGCAGGCCCTCGGCGAGCCGGTCGACGGAACGTTCCTCGTCGGTGGGGGAGCCGTCGTGGGAAGTGCCGGATGTGTCGGTGCCGGTTGCGCTCTCGGATGCGTGAGGTTGTGAACTGCCGTACGTGTCGGGAGAGTTACGAAGTCCAGCTTTCCCGCCCCCCTGATCCACAATGCCGTGGTCCGCAAGATTTTCCGCGGCGTCCAGCGCCCGCTCGGCCGACAGCCGGCCCGCGCCGCTGCCGTGCACCCGGTTGAGCACCAGACCCACCAGCGGCATGTCCTCCGCGGCCAGCCGCTCCACGAAGTACGCGGCCTCGCGCAGCGCGTCCCGCTCCGGGGCCGCCACCACCAGGAACGCGGTGCCGGGCGCCTGGAGCAGCTTGTACGTGGCGTCCGCGCGGGTGCGGAAGCCGCCGAAGGTGGTGTCCATCGCGGACACGAACGTCTGGACGTCCTTCAGGAGTTGGCCGCCGAGCAGCTTGCCCAGGGTGCCGGTCATCATCGACATCCCGACGTTCAGGAACGCCATGCCCGCGCGGCCGCCCAGCTTGGCGGGGGCGGTGAGCAGGCGGATCAGCCGGCCGTCCAGGAACGAGCCGAGCCGCTTGGGGGCGTCCAGGAAGTCCAGGGCCGAGCGGGAGGGCGGGGTGTCGACCACGATCAGGTCCCATTCGTCCCGCGCCCGCAGCTGGCCCAGCTTCTCCATGGCCATGTACTCCTGCGTGCCCGCGAAGCCCGCCGAGAGCGACTGGTAGAAGGGGTTCGCCAGGATCGCGGCCGCCCGCTCGCGGTCCGCGTGCGCCTCCACGACCTCGTCGAAGGTGCGCTTCATGTCGAGCATCATGGCGTGCAGCTCGCCGTCGCCGTCGGTGCCCTTCACCCGGCGGGGAACGTTGTCGAGGGAGTCGATGCCCATCGACTGGGCCAGTCTGCGGGCCGGGTCGATGGTGAGCACGACCACCTTGCGGCCCCGCTCGGCCGCGCGCAGGCCCAGGGCGGCGGCGGTGGTCGTCTTGCCGACGCCGCCGGAGCCGCAGCACACCACGATGCGCGTCTTCGGGTCGTCCAGCAGCGCGTCGACGTCGAGCGTCCGGGAGGACGCCAGCCGCCGGGCCGCCGCCTCCCGCCCCTCGGCCCCGCCCCGGCCCCCGGCCCCGTCGCGGCCCTCGCCCCGGTCCTCGGCCGCCGTCTCGCGCTTGGCGGCCGTGCCCTGCTCCTCGGCTGTCATGACACCTCCTGCTCACGCAGCTCGGCGGCGAGTTCGTACAGGCCCGCCAGGTCCATTCCCTCGGCGAGCAGCGGCAGTTCGTGCAGCGGCAGCCCCAGCTCGCCGAGCACACCGCGCTGCTCCTGCTCCAGGGCGTGGCGCTCGGCGTACTCCGCGGCCTGGGCCAGCAGCGGGTCCACCAGTTTCTCCGCGTTCCCGCCGCGCCGCGCGCCGCCGAGGCCGGCGGCCGACAGGGAGCGGGCCAGGGCGGTGTGGTCCACCGTCCGGACGAGTTCCAGATCCTCGGTGTCCAACACCTCGGGCCGCACCATGTTCACGATGACCCGGCCCACCGGCAGCCGCGCCGCGCGCAGTTCGGCGATGCCGTCGGCGGTCTCCTGGACCGGCATCTCCTCCAGCAGCGTCACCAGGTGCACCGCCGTCTCCGGCGACTTGAGGACCCGCATCACGGCCTGCGCCTGATTGTGTATCGGGCCGATCTTCGCCAGGCCCGCCACCTCGTCGTTGACATTGAGGAAGCGGGTGATCCGGCCGGTCGGGGGCGCGTCCATGACCACGTAGTCGTAGACGAACCGGCCGCCGCGGTCCTTGCGGCGCACCGCCTCGCACGCCTTGCCGGTCAGCAGGACGTCCCGGATGCCGGGCGCGATGGTGGTGGCGAAGTCGATGGCGCCGAGCTTCTTCAGGGCTCGGCCGGCGCCGCCCAGTTTGTAGAACATCTGGAGGTAGTCCAGAAGGGCCAGTTCGGCGTCTATGGCCAGTGCGTACACCTCCCCGCCCCCGGGAGCCACCGCGATCTTCCGCTCCTCGTACGGCAACGCCTCCGTCTCGAAGAGCTGTGCGATTCCCTGCCGGCCCTCGACCTCCACGAGAAGCGTCCGCTTCCCCTCGGTCGCGAGGGCCAGCGCGAGTGCGGCGGCGACCGTCGTCTTTCCGGTCCCGCCCTTGCCGCTGACGACCTGGAGCCTGCTCACGTCTTCGAGACTAACCAGTCCGGCCGACCGTCACGCAGGAGGCTGTGGATAACGGGGAGACGACGAGGGAGTGATCGGTCACAGCGGATACAGTCGGCCCATGACCAAGTGGGAATACTCAACCGTGCCGCTGCTCGTCCATGCCACGAAGCAGATTCTGGACAACTGGGGCGAGGACGGCTGGGAGCTCGTCCAGGTCGTGCCCGGACCGAACCCCGAGCAGCTGGTCGCCTACCTGAAGCGGGAGAAGCAGGCATGAGCGCGGTCGAGGAGAGGCTGGCCGGTCTGGGCCTGAGCCTGCCGGAGGTCGTACCGCCGCTGGCCGCCTACCAGCCGGCCGTGCGGTCCGGTGCCTACGTGTACACCGCGGGCCAGCTGCCGATGGTCGAGGGCAAGCTGCCCGTCACCGGCAAGGTGGGCGCCGAGGTCACCGCCGACGAGGCCAAGGACCTGGCCCGCACCTGCGCGCTGAACGCGCTGGCGGCCGTGAAGTCCGTCGCCGGCGACCTGGACCGGATCGCGCGCGTGGTCAAGGTCACCGGGTTCGTCGCCTCCGCGCCCGACTTCACCGGCCAGCCCGGTGTGCTCAACGGCGCCAGCGAACTGCTCGGCGAGATCCTCGGCGACAAGGGCGTGCACGCCCGCAGCGCGGTCGGCGTCGCGGTGCTCCCGATGGACGCGCCGGTCGAGGTCGAGATCCAGGTCGAGCTGGTCCCGTAGCCCCGTCCCGCACCGCCGACACGGCCCGCGCCGCCCGGCGCCTCGGGTACCTCTCGAACATTCGCCCTACACGGGATAGCCTCCGGCCATGGCGAACGGTCAGTGGTACCCCCCGGAGTGGCCGGACCGTATCCGCGCGCTCGCGGACGGCACCCTCACCCCGGTGTCCCCCAAGCGCGCGGCGACGGTGCTCCTGCTGAAGGACACCGAGGCCGGACCGGCCGTCCACATGCTGCGCAGACGCGCCTCCATGGCCTTCGCCGGAGGCGCGTACGCGTATCCCGGGGGCGGCGTCGACCCGCGCGACGACGACACGCGGATCCGCTGGGCGGGCCCCCCGCGCGCGTGGTGGGCCGAACGGCTCGGAGTCGACGAGGCCGGCGCCCAGGCGATCGTCTGCGCGGCGGTCCGGGAGACGTACGAGGAGGCGGGCGTCCTGCTCGCCGGGCCCGGCCCGGACACGGTCGTCGGCGACACCACGGGCGACGACTGGGAGGCGGACCGCGCCGCCCTGGTCGCGCGCGAGCAGTCCTTCGCCGAGTTCCTGCACCGGCGCGGCCTGGTGCTGCGCTCGGACCTGCTGGGCGCCTGGGCGCGCTGGATCACCCCGGAGTTCGAGGCGCGCCGCTACGACACCTGGTTCTTCGTTGCCGTCCTCCCGAAGGGGC
Organism: Streptomyces sp. WP-1; assembly: GCF_030450125.1. NCBI lineage: Bacteria > Bacillati > Actinomycetota > Actinomycetes > Kitasatosporales > Streptomycetaceae > Streptomyces > Streptomyces sp. WP-1. The sequence goes on along the minus strand of NZ_CP123923.1, from coordinate 3,758,054 downwards.
AGCGCACCCGGAACGCCTCCACGGAGGCCGACCGCACGGTGTGGATCCGCCCGGCCGAGGCCGCCGCCGGATACGACCGGGGCGAGCTGCTGATGATGCCGCCCACCATCGCCGCGCTGCGCGAGCTGCTGCCGTACGGCACCGCCGCCGAGGCCCTCGCGGCCGCCGCCGCGCGCGATCTGACGCCGGTGCAGGCCACCGCCCGGCTGGCGGACGGCGAGATCGTGCTGTCCTGGCCGGGGCACGAGGAGTTCACCAAGCACGTTCCGTCGAGTCCGGCGCCCGCCGACGCGACCGGGGGAGGCCGCGCATGACCGACGCGAGCGCGCTGCCCGGCCAGCCCAGGGGCGCGGTCGGCTCCGGGCCCGCCACCGCCCGGGCCGTCAACGTCCTCGCGCCCAACGCCTCCGCGATGACCCTGGACGGCACCAACACCTGGATCGTCGCCGAGCCGGACTCCGATCTGGCCGTGGTGATCGACCCGGGCCCGCTGGACGAGGGCCATCTGCGCGCGGTCGTGGACACGGCGGAGAAGGCGGGCCGCCGGATAGCCCTGACCCTGCTCACGCACGGGCACGAGGACCACGCCGAGGGCGCGGGCCGCTTCGCCGAGCTGACCGGCACCCGGGTACGGGCCCTGGACCCGGCCCTCCGCCTCGGCGACGAGGGCCTGGCAGCGGGCGACGTGATCACCACCGGCGGCCTGGAGCTGAGGGTCGTACCGACCCCCGGGCACACCTCGGACTCGCTGTCCTTCCACCTCCCGGCCGACCGGGCGGTGCTGACCGGCGACACCATCCTCGGGCGCGGCACGACGATGGTGGCGCACCCCGACGGGCGGCTCGGCGACTACCTGGACTCCCTGCGCCGGCTGCGCTCCCTCACGGTGGACGACGGCGTGCACACCGTGCTGCCGGGGCACGGTCCGGTCCTGGAGGACGCCCAGGGCGCCGTGGAGTTCTACCTCGCCCACCGCGCCCACCGGCTCGCCCAGGTGGAGACCGCCGTCGAGAACGGCCACCGCACCGCGGCCGATGTCGTCGCCCATGTCTACGCCGACGTCGACCGCTCCCTGTGGCCGGCCGCGGAACTCTCGGTCCGGGCCCAGCTGGAGTACCTCGGCGAGCACGGCCTGATCTAGAGCCGGTCCAGGGCCGGTCTAGGCCGCGCCCTCCGGCCCCTGGCTCTTCACGCCGTGCACGCGCGCGTACTCGGCGGCGAGCCAGGGGCCCAGGTCGTCGACGTGGCCGCGCAGCACCCGCGGGTCGCCCACGGGCTCCCGGCCGTACTCGGCCGCCGTGAGCAGCTGTGCGGCCCGCTCGGGGTAGTACGCGCCGCAGACCTCGGCCATCTCGCGCAGATCGCTCGTCCAGCCGTTCCAGCGGGTCATGACGAGCGTGAAGCCGGTGCGGACGAGGTGGCGGGACATGTAGCGCACCAGGCGCCGCCGGGCGGCCTCGTCGTCCCCGGCGGCCGCGATCCGCTCGCGCCAGCGGGGCAGCAGCCGGGCGAGGTCGCCGTTGGTCCCGCGGGCCAGCGGGGAGTCGGGGCGGTAGCGGGGCAGCCGCCCGGCCAGGTCGTTGCCGAGCAGCGGGGTGCACAGACAGGCCAGGAACCAGCCCATGTCGTACCGCTCCGGCTCGCTCAGCAGCCGCTCCCGGCCGTACAGCAGCGTCCCGGCCCCGTCGATCTCCGGGAACCGCCGGTCCAGGTCCTCGCCGAGGGCGCGTACGGCGGCGCGGTCGGCGTCGGCCGGTTCCTCGCGCAGGACGATCAGCAGGTCCAGGTCGCTGCGGCCCACCCGCGCGGTGCCCCGGGGGATCGACCCGTAGAGGTACGCCCCGTCCAGGCGCGCCCCGAACACCTCCGGCAACCGCTCCCGTACGGCGGCCACGACCGGCCGGAAGGCGGCGGGCACGCGCGCGAGGGAGCCCTCGCGGAGGAAGAAGCCGTCGGGGTCGAGGCCGTGGGGGCGGGGTGGGGCGGGCGGTCCGGGCATGGCGCCATCGTGCCGTGTCCGACCGGTCCGGGGCAGCCGGTTTATGCGGGGAGGGACGACTCAGGGCGCGGCCCCCGAGGAGCCGCGCCCTGGATGTCGTACCGGGGAAGGACCGCGCGTCAGCGGGACCGCTTGGCCAGTCGCTCCACGTCCAGCAGGATGACCGCGCGCGCCTCCAGGCGCAGCCAGCCGCGCTGGGCGAAGTCGGCCAGGGCCTTGTTGACGGTCTCGCGGGAGGCGCCGACCAGCTGGGCCAGCTCCTCCTGGGTGAGGTCGTGGACGACGTGGATGCCCTCTTCGGACTGCACGCCGAAGCGGCGCGACAGGTCGAGCAGGGCGCGCGCCACGCGGCCGGGGACGTCGGAGAAGACCAGGTCCGACATGGCGTCGTTGGTCTTGCGCAGCCGGCGGGCGACGGCGCGCAGCAGGGCGCCGGCCACCTCGGGGCGGGCGTTCAGCCAGGGCTGGAGGTCGCCGTGGCCGAGGCCGAGCAGCTTGACCTCGGTCAGCGCGGTCGCGGTGGCCGTGCGCGGGCCCGGGTCGAACAGCGACAGCTCGCCGATCAGCTCACCGGGACCGACGACGGCGAGCATGTTCTCGCGGCCGTCGGGGGAGGTGCGGTGCAGCTTCACCTTGCCCTCGGTGACGACATACAGGCGGTCGCCCGGGTCGCCCTCGTGGAACAGGGAGTCGCCGCGAGCGAGGGTGACCTCGCCCATCGAGGCGCGAAGCTCCGCGGCCTGCTCATCGTCGAGCGCCGCGAAGAGCGGGTTGCGCCGCAGAACGTCGTCCACGAGTTCTCTCCTTGTCGACCTGCTCAGGGGAACGTGCTCCCCCTGTGTGCCAGGGACCGTGTTCTCATTTTGCCGGACGGTCCAAACAGTGTGATCTGTCACAAGGATGCCGCACCGGTGTGCCGGGGTAAGCGTCAGGGGTCCAATCGGGGGCCGATCTTCGGGGTCCGGGGCGGATGTCGGTGCCGGGCTCTAGGCTGGCCGGGTGTCCAAATCGCCGGTGAGAGCACAGGCCAAGGGGGCTTAGCGGGTGGTTGTACGTCGCGATTCCGCTGTGGGCGAACAGGGCCCCGGAGGCAGTAGGAAAAGTAGAAAAAAGGCTGACATGGCGGAAGAGACCGGTTCGGCAGGGAAGGCAGGGTCTGCCGGGAAGGCGGCATCTGCCGCGAAAGCGCCTTCCGTGAAGAAGGCCGCCCCGGCGAGGGAGAAGGCCGCCCCGGCGAAGAAGGCCGTGGCCGCCGGTGGCGCGGTCCCGGTGAAGAAGGCCGTGGCCGCCAAGAAGGTCGCCGTCGAACCGGTGGGCAAGGAGTCGCGGACCGCGCTGGTCCGCCGGGCCCGCCGGATCAACCGCGAACTGGCCGAGGTGTACCCGTACGCCCATCCGGAGCTGGACTTCGAGAACCCCTTCCAGCTGCTGGTCGCGACCGTCCTGTCGGCCCAGACCACCGATCTGCGGGTCAACCAGACGACCCCCGGACTCTTCGGCCGCTATCCCACCCCCGAGGACCTGGCCGCCGCCAACCCGGAGGAGGTCGAGGAGATCCTGCGCCCCTGCGGGTTCTTCCGGGCCAAGACCCGGTCGGTCATAGGGCTCTCCAAGGCGCTGGTGGAGGACTTCGGCGGTGAGGTGCCGGGGCGGCTGGAGGACCTGGTCAAGCTGCCCGGCGTCGGCCGCAAGACCGCCTTCGTGGTGCTCGGCAACGCCTTCGGGCGCCCCGGGATCACCGTGGACACGCACTTCCAGCGGCTGGTGCGGCGCTGGCGCTGGACCGAGGCGACCGACCCCGACAAGATCGAGGCCGCGGTCGGCGCGCTGTTCCCGAAGAGCGACTGGACCGACCTGTCCCACCACGTCATCTGGCACGGCCGCCGCATCTGCCACGCCCGCAAGCCCGCCTGCGGCGCCTGCCCGATCGCCCCGCTCTGCCCGGCCTACGGCGAGGGCGAGACCGATCCGGAGAAGGCGAAGAAGCTGCTGAAGTACGAGAAGGGCGGCCTGCCCGGCCAGCGGCTCAACCCGCCCCAGGCCTATCTGGACGCGGGCGGCAGGCCCGCCCCGCCGCTGGGGGCCGCGTGACGGAACGATCCCGGTGCCCCCGGCGTTGGACGACACGGAATGACGGGGGTGGGCGATGACATGGGCCAGTGAGACGCGAGGCGACGCGGTGGTGCTGGACGGCCGGGGACTGCCGAACTGGCTGGCCCCGGTGGCGCGCGCGGCCGAGACCGTCGAGCCCCGCCAGCTCAGCCGCTTCCTGCCGCCCGAGAACGGCTCGGGCCGCCAGTCGGCCGTGCTCATCCTGTTCGGCGAGGGTCCTCGCGGCCCCGAACTGCTGCTCATGGAGCGCTCCGGCTCGCTGCGCTCGCACGCGGGCCAGCCGTCCTTCCCGGGCGGCTCCCTCGACCCCGAGGACGGCGACCCGCTCGGCGAGGGCCCGCTGCGCGCCGCCCTGCGCGAGGCCGAGGAGGAGACCGGGCTCGACCCCCGGGGCGTGCAGCCGTTCGCCGTGCTGCCCCGGCTGTACATCCCGGTCAGCCGCTTCGTCGTCACGCCCGTCCTCGGCTGGTGGCGCGAGCCCAGCCCGGTCGGCGCGGTGGACCCGAACGAGACGGCGCGGGTGTTCACGGTCCCCGTGGCGGATCTCACGGACCCCGCCAACCGCACCACCGTCGTCCACCCCAGCGGGTTCCGGGGCCCGGCATTCCAGGTCGAATCGACCCTTGTGTGGGGTTTCACGGCCGGGGTGATCGACCGGCTGCTGCACTACGCGGGCTGGGAGCGACCCTGGGACCGGGAGAAGCTGTCCCCGCTCGACTGGAGCTCATGACAGGGTGATCCCCGTGCTGTCTCTTTCCCGGGGACGCGGGGTCCCTCCGTTCCCATGGGGGCGGGCCGGACGCCTTGTTGGAGCCGCGGGAAGCGGAATGGAGTAGGCGAGGGCCTGAAGCGGTGAACGTGCTGGACATCCTGTTGCTGGTCGCTGCCGTGTGGTTCGCCGTCGTGGGCTACCGCCAGGGCTTCGTCGTGGGCATCCTGTCGGTGATCGGCTTCCTGGGCGGCGGCCTCGCGGCGGTGTACGCGCTGCCCGTGGTCTGGGACGCGGTGACCGACAACGCGGAGGTGAGCACCACCGCCGCCGTCGTGGCCGTGGTCGTCGTCATCGTCTGCGCCTCCGTCGGGCAGGCCCTGACCACCCACCTGGGCAACAAACTGCGCAAGCACATCACCTGGTCCCCGGCCCGCGCCCTGGACGCCACCGGCGGCGCGCTGGTCAATGTGGTGGCGATGCTCCTGGTGGCCTGGCTGATCGGCTCCGCCCTGGCCGGCACCACCCTGCCGACCCTCGGCAAGCAGGTGCGCGGCTCCAAGGTGCTGCTCGGGGTCTCCCGGGCGCTGCCCGCCCAGGCCGACGGCTGGTTCGCGGACTTCTCCTCCGTCCTCGCGCAGAACGGCTTCCCGCAGGTCTTCAGCCCGTTCTCCGACGAGCCCATCAAGGACGTCCAGCCACCGGACCCGGCCCTCGCCGGCAGCCCGGTCGCCACCCATGCCCAGCGCTCCATCGTCAAGGTCACCGGCACCGCGCAGAGCTGCGGCAAGGTCCTGGAGGGCACCGGCTTCGTCTTCGCCGACCGCCGCGTGATGACCAACGCGCACGTCGTCGGCGGGGTGGACGCGCCGACCGTGCAGATAGGCGGAGCGGGGCGGCGCTACGACGCCAAGGTGGTGCTGTACGACTGGAAGCGCGACATCGCGGTACTCGACGTACCGGACCTGAAGGCGGACACGCTGAAGTTCGCCGCGCCGGACGCGACCGGGGGCGACGGCGCGATCGTGGCCGGCTTCCCGGAGAACGGCTCGTACGACGTGCGCGCGGCCCGGGTGCGCGGGCGCATCTCGGTCAACGGCCCGGACATCTACCACCGCGGCAGCGTGCGCCGCGATGTCTACTCGCTGTACGCGACCGTCCGCCAGGGAAACTCCGGCGGACCCCTGCTCACCCCTGACGGCAGGGTCTACGGGGTGGTGTTCGCCAAGTCCCTGGACGACGCCGAGACCGGTTACGCGCTGACGGCGGACGAGATCCGGCCGGACATCGCCCGCGGCCGCACGGCGAACGAGCAGGTGGGTACGGACAGCTGCGCGCTGTGAGCGAGCAGCTGGGTACAAACCGCCGCGCGCTGTGAGCCGCGAGGCCGGTTCAGTTGCGCGGGTGACGCAGGCGCACCGAGACCCAGCGGGCCCGGCGGCGCAGGATGCGCGGGATCCCCACCCGCAGTTCGCCTTCCGCGAGTTGCGGGGTGCCTCGCTGAGGCATGCTCAGGCCCGTGGCCGAGCGGCGGTTGCGGGGTGCGTCACTGTAGTCGTGCGTCAAGCCCATACCCGTCCGTGTGCCCCCGCCCCAAGGTCGATAACCGCTTGGACGGCGGCCAATTGGCGTATGCGGCAGGCATGTGGCCGAACGGGGGACAAGCGGCGAGGAACCGGATACTCCGCGCACCGGTCCCGTCACCGTCTCGTCACCGGTCGGGCTCGGGGTCCCGCAGCCAGTTGACCAGCTCCGTCGAGAACGCCACCGGGTCCTCCTCGTGCGGGAAGTGCCCCAGTCCGTCGAACAGCCGCCAGCGGTACGGCGCTTCGACGTACTCCCCGGAACCGGCGGCGCTGCGCGTGCGGCTCACCGGATCGAGTGAACCGTGCAGATGCAGCGTGGGCACCCGCACCGGGCGCTTCATCCTGCGGTAGAACTGCACGCCGTCCGGGCGTGCCAGGGAGCGCACCAGCCAGCGGTACGGCTCGACGGAGCAGTGCGCGGTGGAGGGGATGCACATGGCGCGCCGGTACGTGCGCACCGCCTCGTTTTCCGGCTCGCGCGGCCCGGACCAGTCCCGGATCAGACGGCCCACCAGCTCCCCGTCGTCAGCCGTGAGTTGACGCTCCGGGATCCAGGGGCGCTGGAAGCCCCAGATGTAGGAGTTGGCGGCCGTCTGCCGGGCGTCGCGCAGCATCGCCGCGCGCCAGCGCCTCGGATGGGGCATCGACACCACCGCGAGCCGGCGCACCAGCTTGGGACGCATGGCCGCCGCGGTCCACGCCAGATAGCCGCCGAGGTCGTGCCCGACGAGTGCGGCGTCCGGCTCGCCGAGGGAGCGGATGACGCCGGTGACGTCCAGGGCGAGATTGGCCGGATCGTAGCCGCGCGGTGTGCGGTCGCTGCCGCCGACGCCCCGCAGGTCCATGGCCACCGCCCGGTAGCCGGCCTCCGCGAGGGCGACCAGCTGGTGCCGCCAGGTCCACCAGAACTGCGGGAAGCCATGGAGCAGCAGCACCAGGGGGCCGTCGCCGAGTTCCGCGATGTGGAAGCGGGCGCCGTTCGCGGCGACGTCCCGGTGGATCACCTGGTGTCCGGGCAGGCCGATCCGCACCAGCGAGGCAGGAGCGGGGTCATGAGCGGGGTCCGTCATGACGACGAGCGTGCCACAGCCTCGATGGCCGCGGGGCTGCGATCCTCGGGAAGCTCCGGGCGCGGGTGCGGCTTGGCCTTGCCGAGGACGTTCGCGGTCTCCTTCACGGAGGCGGCGACCTTCTGCGGGCCCCGGCCCTTCTTGGCCTTCTTCGCGAACACCACACCGATCAGGGCCAGCAGACCGGCGACGAGCACGTTGGCCGCGAAGGACAGCACGAAGCAGATCGCCAGGTTCCAGTGGGACCAGGTGCGGATGCCGTACGCCAGGGCGAAGTTGAGCATCGGCAGGGAGAAGACCAGGACCGCGCCCGCCATCGAGAACGCGCCACCGCTGGTCGCGCCGCGCTTCACGTCCTGCTTGAGCTGCGCCTTGGCCAGCGCGATCTCGTCGTGCACCAGCGCCGACAAATCGGTCGTCGCCGAGGCGAACAGCTGGCCGATGCTGCGTTCGGCGCCGACCGGGCTGCCGTCGGGTGCGCTCATCGCGTTCTCCCTTACGAGTTCTTCCGTGTCCCCGGGCCTGCCGGGCGGGCCGCCGCCCTGCCCCGGGTCACCGTCTTGATTTGTACCGTCTCGTCAGATCATGCCGGACGGCCGCCCCCGGCGCCTGCCCCGCCCGCTGCTTCCGCACTCCCGTCGCCCGCCGCGGCCGTCCGTTCGGCGGCGATCCGCCGGTGTTCGGCGGCCCTGCGCTCCAGGATCCGGGCCATGCGCAGGTGGTACGCCGGGTCGTCCTCCTCGTAGACGTCGGGGACGCCGTCCAGGTCGTCGTCGCGGTCCTCGGCCTCGCACAGCCGCCGGTACTTGGCGTTGCGTATCTTCAGCAGCACGGTGGCACAGACCGCGGCGATCAGGGAACCGGCGAGGACGGCGGCCTTGGTCTCGTCGGTGAGCAGCGCGTCGCCGTCGTAGGCCAGTTCGCCGATGAGCAGCGAGACCGTGAAGCCGATGCCGGCGAGCGAGGCGACCGCGAAGACGTCCGCCCAGGCGAGGTCCTCGCTCAGGGAGGCGCGGGTGAAGCGGACGGTCAGCCAGGTGCCGCCGAATATGCCGAGCGCTTTGCCGAGGACCAGGCCCAGAACCACGCCGAGGGTCTCCGGTCGGGTGAACAGGTCGCCGAGCGCCCGCCCGGACACCACCACCCCGGCGCTGAACAGCGCGAACAGCGGCACCGCGAATCCGGCGGACAGGGGCCGCACCAGGTGCTCGACGCGCTCGCCGGGCGAGCGCTCCTCGCCCGCGCGGGTGGTGCAGCGCAGCATCAGGCCCATGGCCACCCCGGCGATGGTGGCGTGCACGCCGCTGTTGTACATCAGCGCCCAGTTGACGGCCGCGAGTGGCAGGTAGACGTACCAGCCGCGTACGCCCTTGCGCAGCAGCAGCCAGAAGACGGCGAGGCCGAGGAACGCGCCGCCGAGGGCGGCGAAGTTCAGCCGGTCGGTGAAGAAGACCGCGATGATCAGGATCGCGAAGAGGTCGTCGACGACGGCGAGGGTGAGCAGGAAGGCGCGCAGGGCGCTGGGCAGCGAGGTGCCGATCACCGCGAGGACGGCGAGCGCGAAGGCGATGTCGGTGGCGGTGGGCACCGCCCAGCCTTGTGTGGAGCCGTGTCCGGCGAGGTTGGTGACGGTGTAGACGAGGGCGGGTACGGCCATGCCGCACAGGGCGGCCACCACGGGGAGCACGGCCGCCCTGGGGTCGCGCAGGTCGCCGGCGACCAGTTCGCGTTTGAGCTCGATACCGGCGACGAAGAAGAAGATCGCGAGGACGCCGTCGGCGGCCCAGTGGGCGACCGACAGGTCGAGGCCGAGGGCGGCGGGGCCGAAGCTGAAGTGGCTGACCGCCTCGTAGCTGTGGCGCAGCGCCGGGACGTTCGCCCAGATCAGGGCGGTCACGGCGGCGATCAGCAGGAGCACTCCGCCGACGGTCTCCGTGCGCAGGGCGTCCGCGACATAGGTCCGCTCGGGCAGGGACAGGCGTCCGAGGGCCTTGCGGGCGGGGTGCGGGATGCGGGGCGCGGTCACGATGGGGGACCTCCGGAAGCGGGCAGGACGACGTACCTGCCGACCAGACTTCCCGGCGCACCTCATGCGGATCTTGTTGACTTCTTGACGCTTTGGTTACTTTACCTAACTTCTCGGGCGAGGGAAAGGCGAGCCGGACCGGTGGGCCCTGACGTGCGGAAGGGGCGCCCGGCGAGTGCCGGGCGCCCCTTGTCCGTCGTACGGGATCAGTCCTCGCTGGGGGCGGCGGGGAGCTTGGACTGGATCAGGTCCATGACGCCGGAGTCGGTCAGCGTCGTCACGTCACCGAGCTGGCGGTTCTCGGCGACGTCGCGCAGGAGGCGGCGCATGATCTTGCCGGAGCGGGTCTTGGGGAGTTCCGCGACGGGGAGGATCCGCTTGGGCTTGGCGATCGGGCCGAGGGTGGCGCCGACGTGGTCGCGGAGCTTGCCGATCAGGGTCTCGTCGTCCGCCGATGCCGTGCCGCGCAGGATGACGAAGGCGACGATGGCCTGGCCGGTGGTCTCGTCGGCGGCTCCGACCACCGCCGCCTCGGCGACCGCCGGGTGGGACACGAGCGCCGATTCGACCTCGGTGGTGGAGATGTTGTGGCCGGACACCAGCATCACGTCGTCCACCCGGCCCAGGAGCCAGATGTCGCCGTCCTGGTCCTTCTTGGCGCCGTCGCCGGCGAAGTACTTGCCTTCGAAGCGGGACCAGTAGGTGTCCTTGAAGCGCTGGTCGTCGCCCCAGATGGTGCGCAGCATCGACGGCCACGGCTCGGTGAGGACGAGGTAGCCGCCTTTGCCGTCGGGCACCTCGCGGGCTTCGTCGTCGACGACGGTGGCGCTGATGCCGGGCAGCGGGCGCTGGGCGGAGCCGGGCTTGGCGTCGGTGACGCCGGGGAGGGGGGAGATCATCATGGCGCCGGTCTCGGTCTGCCACCAGGTGTCCACGACGGGAGTGCGGTCGGCGCCGATGTGCTTGCGGTACCAGATCCAGGCTTCGGGGTTGATGGGTTCGCCGACCGAGCCGAGGATGCGCAGGCTGGTGAGGTCGAACTTGGCGGGGATGTCGTCTCCCCACTTCATGAAGGTGCGGATCGCGGTGGGGGCGGTGTAGAGGACGGACACCTTGTACTTCTGGACGATCTCCCAGAAGCGGCCCTGGTGGGGAGTGTCGGGGGTGCCCTCGTACATGACCTGGGTGGCGCCGTTGGCGAGGGGGCCGTAGACGATGTAGGAGTGTCCGGTGACCCAGCCGACGTCGGCGGTGCACCAGTAGACGTCGGTCTCGGGCTTGAGGTCGAAGACGGCCCAGTGGGTGTAGGCGACCTGGGTGAGGTAGCCGCCGGAGGTGTGCAGGATGCCCTTGGGCTTCCCCGTCGTGCCCGAGGTGTAGAGGATGAACAGGGGGTGTTCGGCGTCGAACGCCTCGGGGGTGTGCTCGGCCGGCTGGGCGGCGACGAGGTCGTGCCACCACACGTCGCGGGTGTCGTTCCAGGCGACGTCCTGGCCGGTGCGGCGGACGACGAGGACGTGTTCGACGGTGCCGGCCTTGTCGGCGGCTTCGTCGACGGCGGGTTTGAGGGCGGAGGGCTTGCCGCGGCGGTAGCCGCCGTCGGAGGTGATGACGACCCGGGCGTCGGCGTCCTTGATGCGGGTGGCCAGCGCGTCGGCGGAGAAGCCGCCGAAGACGACGGAGTGGGCGGCGCCGATCCGGGCGCAGGCCAGCATGGCGATGGCGGTCTCGGGGATCATCGGCATGTAGACGGCGACGCGGTCGCCCTTGCGGACGCCGAGCCGGAGGAGGGCGTTCGCGGCGCGGGAGACCTCGTCCTTGAGTTCGGCGTAGGTGATGGCGCGGCTGTCGCCGGGTTCGCCTTCGAAGTGGATGGCGACGCGGTCACCGTGGCCGGCCTCGACATGGCGGTCGACGCAGTTGTAGGCGACGTTGAGCCGACCGTCCTTGAACCACTTCGCGAACGGGGGGTTCGACCAGTCCAGCGTCTCGGTCGGCTCCGTGGCCCAGGTCAGCCGGCGGGCCTGCGCGGCCCAGAAGCCGAGCCGGTCAGCCTTGGCCTGCTCGTACGCCTCCGCCGTGACGTTGGCGTGTGCGGCCAGGTCGGCGGGGGGCGCGAACCTGCGTTCTTCCTTCAGCAGGTTGGCCAGGCTCTCATTGCTCACGACATCCGCCTTTCGAGGGTGTCCGATGTGTCCCAGGCCACAGCTCATCAGACGTGAGGGTGCGGTGACAAGGGTCGTCGGAGAAATTGGTTTAGACCTGTGCGATCAGGAGGGGGAGGGATGGAGTAACGATTCGTAAAGGATCAGTAATGACACGTAAAGATCATTCCTGATTTTTCGGGGCAAATGGCCTAGGCGATCCCTCGCAATGGTGAATAAGTAATTTGATCGGCTTGTCATCCTCACTCCTTCTCGGGTCCGTGTGATCTTGGGTGGTGCCGTCGGCGCAAACCCGGCGGATCACCACAAAAAACCCTCGTCAGCGTTCGTCTGAGAGAAGGAAGAAGGTGGGCGGAACATGGCCGCCAACCAGAGGATCGCCGTCGGCGTGGTCGCCGCGGCCTGTGCCGTCTCGCTCGCGGCGTGCGGGACCGGCACCCATGGAGCGCGGGAAGGGGCGTCCGGCCCGCAGAAGGGGGCACCCGCGGCCCCCGCGGCCCCCGCGCCCAAGAGCGTGCTCCGGCTGCTCGGCGACGGATCGACCGCGTACACCGGTACGCAGCCCCATCTGCCCAGGCCCGAGCGGCTGAAGCCGGGTCAGAAGCCCCCGCAGTTCGTCGTCTTCTCCTGGGACGGCGCGGGCGAGGACAGCCAGAAGCTGTTCTCGCACTTCCGCAAGGTCGCCAAGGAGAACAACGCCAATATGACGTTCTTCCTCAGCGGTGTTTATCTGCTGCCGGAGGACAAACGCGACCTCTACAAGCCCCCGCAGCACTCGCCGGGCAGCTCCGACATCGGCTTCAACGACCAGCAGGGGATCAGCGACACCGTCAAGCAGGCCCGGCTCGCCTGGCTGGACGGCAACGAGATCGGCACCCACTTCAACGGCCACTTCTGCGGACCCGACGGCGGGGTCGGCACCTGGTCGGTGGACGAGTGGAAGAGCGAGATCGCCCAGGCCAAGCAGTTCGTGGAGAACTGGAAGACCAACTCCGGCATGAAGAACGCGGCCCCGCTGCCCTTCGACTACGACAAGGAGCTCATCGGCGGCCGCACCCCCTGCCTGGAGGGCCAGAAGAACTTCGTGCAGGCGGCCCGCCAGCTGGGCTTCCGCTACGACTCCAGCGGGGTCGACAACCAGCTCTGGCCGAAGAAGAAGAACGGCCTGTGGGACCTGTCGATGCAGCTGGTCCCCTTCCCCGGGCACAACTTCGAAGAGTTGACCATGGACTACAACTACATGATCAACCAGTCGGGCACCAAGACCCAGGGCGACCCCGACCAGTTCGACACCTGGGGCGACCAGGTGCGCGACAGCCTCCTCCAGGGCTTCGACCGGGTCTACGACGGCAACCGCGCGCCCCTGGTCATCGGCAACCACTTCGAGTCCTGGAACGGCGGCACGTACATGCGCGCCGTCGAGGACGTGGTGAAGAAGGTCTGTGGCAAGCCCGAGGTGCGCTGCGTCTCCTTCCACCAGCTGGCCGACTGGCTGGACGCGCAGGACCCCAAGACCCTGGAGAAGCTGCGGAGCCTGAAGGTGGGCGAGGCGCCCAGACAGGGCTGGGCGTCCTACCTCTCCGGCCGTCCGGCCCCGGCGCCCAAGGGAGTCCCCGGGGCGCCGGCGGTCAAGGGGTAGAAGCCGGGCGGGCGTTGCCGGATGAGAGCGGTCGGGCGGGAGCCGACCCGCCCGGGTGGGGCGGGTGCCGACCCGCCCGGTCAGGCGGGTGCCGACACGCCCGCTTCGAGGCCCTCGCCGAGCACGAAGTCGGGGTCGACCTGCGCCGCCAGGTCGGCCCCGGTGCGCTCGTTGCCCCACGACTCGGCGTTCTTCAGATGGAAGTGCACCATCTGGCGCATGTAGCGCTCCCGGTCCCGCCGCTCGTACGTGGCGTCCGCGGTGGCCCGCAGGGTCGCGAGCGCATGGGCGTTGGCTTCCTCCAGGAGGTCGAACCGCGGCGGGCGGCCCTTCTCCATGGCCCGCACCCAGTCCGAGCGCCCGACCGTGACCAGCAGGTCGTCCCCGACCTCCGCGCGCAGGAAGTCGATGTCGTCCTGCTCCTGGATCTTGTTGCCGACGACCTTCAGGGCGACGCCGAAGTCCCGGGCGTACTCCTTGTACTGGCGGTAGACGGAGACCCCCTTGCGGGTCGGCTCGGCGACGAGGAACGTCATGTCGAAGCGGGTGAACATGCCGGAGGCGAAGGAGTCCGAGCCCGCGGTCATGTCGACCACCACGTACTCGTCGGGGCCGTCGACCAGGTGGTTCAGGTACAGCTCCACCGCTCCGGTCTTGGAGTGGTAGCAGGCGACGCCGAGATCGGCGTCGGTGAAGGGCCCGGTGACCATCAGGCGGACGGCGCCGCCGTCGAGCTCCACCGGACGCGCGCAGGCGTCGTAGACCGGATTGGGCTCGCGCACCCCCACCAGCCGCGAACCCTGCCCCGGCGGGGTCGTCTTGATCATGGTGGCGGCGGAGGCGATGCGCGGGTTGCTGCCGCGCAGGTAGTCCTTGATCAGCGGCAGCCGCTCGCCCATGGCGGGCAGCGCGGCCGCCTCGGCCTCGTCCAGGCCGAGCGCGGGGCCGAGGTGCTGGTTGATGTCCGCGTCGATCGCGACGGCGGCGGCCCCGGACGCGGCGAGATGACGGATGAAAAGGGAGGAGAGCGTGGTCTTGCCGCTCCCGCCCTTCCCGACGAAAGCAATTTTCATGTTCACCAAGCGTAGTTGGGTGATAGCTGTAGGTGGCATGGTTGAGTGAAGAAGACCACTCCTTCGTGGGGTCCGCCGGTCGGGTGCGTACTGTCGTACTCATGAGTACGACAGGCGCGACCGCCGATCCGCTCGCGGCCCTGGGCGCACTGCCCGGCGTGCCCGAGTCCGTGGAGTCCGTGCGCAAGGCCGTGGACCGGGTCTACGGGCACCGGATCATGCGCCGCCGCAGCAACGCGATCACCTCCGAGGCGGCCCTGCGCGCCGCCCGCGGCTCGGCGGCGCTGTCCGGCGCCGACTGGGCGCTGGAGGAGGTGCGACGGCGCACCGACTTCGGCACCGACGACGAGGCGCGGGCCATGGGCGCGGCCCTGCGGCTGACGGCCGAGGCGGGCCAACTGCTGTCCATCTGGCGGCAGTCCCCGCTGCGGGTGCTGGCCCGGCTGCACCTGGTGGCCGCGGCCAGCGACGAGAGCCGGGTCGGCCGGCCGCGGCAGGCCGGGGAGGCGGTGGACGAGCCGCTGATCGAGCTGCCGCTGCCGGACGCGCGGGAGGTCTCCGGGCGGCTGGACGGCCTCGCGGACCTGATCATCGCGGGCAGCTCCGCCCCCGCCCTGGTGACGGCGGCCGTGGTGCACGGCGAACTGCTCGCGCTGCGCCCCTTCACCTCGTACAACGGGCTGGTCGCGCGCGCCGCCGAGCGGATCGTGCTGATCGGCAGCGGCCTGGACCCGAAGGCGGTCTGCCCGGCCGAGGTCGGCCACGCGGAGCAGGGGCGCGCCGAGTACCTGGCGGCGCTGGAGGGCTATGTCTCCGGCACTCCCGAGGGCATGGCGGCGTGGATCGCGCACTGCGGGCGCGCGGTCGAGTTCGGGGTGCGGGAGTCGACGGCGGTGTGCGAGGCGCTTCAGCGCGGCGCGGCCTGAGGTTTCGTCCCCGGGTGCGGACAGAGATGCGGCGGTACGAGTTCTCGTACCGCCGCTGGCATGAGCGCCGGGTTACCAAGCGTCCTCGATGAGTTGCCCATCAGGACGGGGACTTTGCCCGTACCTGGTGCGGCTGGCCCGTATTCGACGGGTCGACGTCGCGTGGGTGCCCGGTGTTCATGCAGTGGTCCGTGGGCCGAATGCGTAGTGACTGGGGATCCTCTCGGATGTCCATGGTCGCGCGGGCCGCTGATTTCTTTGTACCGCCGGGCGGGGACAAGCGGAACCCCTGCCCGCACTTCTTTACTTTCCGGCGCGAGCAGGGGTGAAGGGGCGAAAGGGCGTCCGGCGGCGGGTGGTACGCGCCTACGGGCGCCGGGCGGGGCTCGTCAGGCGGTGCCGCGGCGGCGGTTGGCGTACCAGACGAGTCCGGCGGTCGCGGCCGCCGCTCCCACGGCCGCCGCCGCGACCAGCGCGGGGCGCGGTGGTACGGAGAGGGTGGGCAGCCGCTTCTTGAGCGGCACGGGGCGGCGGAACTCCAGCACCGGCCAGTCCCGCGCGACGGCCTCGCGGCGCAGCGCCCGGTCCGGGTTGACGGCGTGCGGGTGGCCGACCGCCTGGAGCATCGGCAGATCGGTCGCCGAGTCGCTGTAGGCGAAGCAGCGGTCGAGGTCGTAGCCCTCGGAGACGGCCAGCTCGCGGACCGCCTCCGCCTTGGTCGGACCGTAGGCGTAGTACTCCACCTCGCCGGTGAAGCAGCCGTCCTCGCCGACGACCATGCGGGTGGCCACCACCCGGTCCGCGCCCAGGAGTTCACCGACCGGCTCGACCACCTCGGCGCCCGAGGTGGACACGATCACCACGTCCCGGCCGGCCGTGTGGTGCTCCTCGATGAGCGAGGCGGCCTCGTCGTAGATGATCGGATCGATCAGGTCGTGCAGGGTCTCGGCGACGATCTCCCGCACCTGTTGCTGGTTCCAGCCCCGGACCATGTCCGAGAGATAGGCGCGCATACGCTCCATCTGGTCATGGTCCAGACCGCCGACCAGGAACACGAACTGGGCATAGGCGGTGCGCAACGCGGCCCTGCGGTTGATCAGCCCGCCTTGGTAGAAGGACTTGCTGAAGGTGAGTGTGCTGGACTTCGCAATGACCGTCTTGTCCAGGTCGAAGAAGGCCGCCGCGCGAGGCAAGGAGTGGTTTTCCACGTCCCCGAGCATAGGCGCCCACCATTCGGCGTAAGGTGGGGCGCGTGGGTTTGCCTGAGAAGGCTCTCGGGTACACCATGGAAGTCACGGATCGTTCGCGACCGTGCTAACCCGGTCCGGCTCCTCCCCCCCCGAGTCGGCCGTGGGGACGACCCCCGCTCTCCCCCCCGGCGGGGGTCGTCGCATGTCCGGACGCGTTTTTCCGTCTCTTTCCTTCCCCCGTACGGCCCAGCGGCCGACGCTTCCGCGTCGCGACCGCCGCTTCCGCGCGCCCAAGATCCGTTACTCCGGGTAATCGTAGGGCTGCGCTGTGGATGCCGCACAGGGGTCGGTACCGGCGTCACCGGTACGGGTGACGAAGTTATTCACAGGGCCTGAGTTGTCCACGGTTTTCCACCAAGATCCACACGATTTCGCGGATCGCCGCACCGTGTTTCCCATGCGCTCCCGCCGCGGCGAGTTCACGGCCGGTTCCGTTTGCGGGAGGCGTACGGCCGATTCCGGTCGGCCTTCACGCAGTCGTTCATGCAGTCGTTCATGCAGTCGTTCATGACGCCGTTCAAGTCGCCGTTCATATGGAAGCCGCCCGCCGGTTCTCCATAGGTCGGGAAAACGCGTGGTCGAGGGGCCGCGCGGCGAAGGGGGAACACCGTGTCCGGAACCATCACCCATGATCCACCGCCCGCCTGCGGCGGCGGTCCGCTCATCCTCACCGAGGACGCCGCGCTCCTGGACGACCTGCTGCGCCTGTGCGCCGCCGCGGGCGCGACACCCGAGGTGCGGCACGGCGTCCCCGAGCAGGGTGACACCTGGGCGGCGGCCCCGCTCGTGCTGGTCGGGGACGACGCCGCGCACCGGCTGCTCGGGGCCGCCCGCCGGCGCCAGGTGGTGCTGATCGGCCGGGACAAGGAGGACCCGGACGTGTGGCGGCGCGGCATGGAGATCGGCGCCGACCACGTCCTGATCCTCCCCGAGGGCGAGCAGTGGCTGGTCGACCGGATCGCCGATGTCGCCGAGGGGGTCGGCCGCCCGGCCCTGACCGTCGGCGTGATCGGCGGCCGGGGCGGGGCCGGCGCGTCCACCCTGGCCTGCGCGCTCGCCGTCACCGCCGCCCGTGAGGGGCTGCGCACCCTGCTCGTGGACGCCGATCCGCTCGGCGGCGGGCTCGATGTGCTGCTCGGCGGCGAGGGCGCCGAGGGCCTGCGCTGGCCGGCCTTCGCCGCCTCCCGGGGCCGGGTCGGCGGCGGCGCCCTGGAGGAGTCGCTGCCCGCGCTGCACTCCCTGCGGGTGCTCAGCTGGGACCGGGGCGACTGCGTCGCCGTGCCGCCCCAGGCCGTGCGCGCGGTGCTCGCCGCCGCCCGGCGCCGCGGCGGCGCCGTCGTGGTCGATCTGCCGCGCCGCCTGGACGACGGGGTCGGCGAGGTCCTCGCCCAGCTCGACCTGGCCCTCCTGGTCGTGCCCGCCGAACTGCGGGCGGTCGCCGCGGCCGGCCGGATCGCCACCGCCGTCGGCCTGGCCGTCCGCGATCTGCGGGTCGCGGTGCGCGGTCCGTACGCGCCCGGTCTGGACGACCGCGAGGTGGCCCGCCTGCTCGGCCTGCCGCTCGCGGGCGAGGTACCGGTGGAACCCGGGCTGCTGCGGCCGCGGGGCGGCGGGAGACCGCCGGGCGCGAGCGGGCGCGGCCCACTGGCCCGGTTCTGCGCGGAGTTCTGGGAGCGGGCGCTGGTGGAGTCCGGGGGTGCGCGGTGAGCTTCGTGGCGCTCGACCAGGCCGCCCTGCTCGACGGCGTGCGCCGACGGCTCGCCGAGAGCGGCGCCGAACCCACCCCGGCGCGGGTCGCCCAGGCGCTGCGCGCCCAGGGGCGGGTGCTCGGGGACGCCGAGATCCTCGGGGTGGCCGAGCGGCTGAGATCCGAACTCGTCGGCACCGGGCCCCTGGAGCCGCTGCTCGCGGACCCCGAGGTCACCGACGTCCTGGTGTCCGCACCGGACCGGGTGTGGGTGGACCGGGGCAGCGGCCTGGAGCTGACGCCGGTCACCTTCCCCGACGCGGCGGCGGTACGACGCCTCGCGCAGCGGCTGGCCGCGGTGGCCGGACGCCGGCTGGACGACGCCCGGCCGTGGGCGGACGCCCGGCTGCCCGACGGCACCCGGCTGCACGCCGTGCTGCCCCCGGTCGCCGTCGGCTGCACCTGCCTGGCCCTGCGGGTGGTACGGCCCCGGGCCTTCACCCTCGCCGAACTGGTGGCGGCCGGCACGGTCCCGCCCGGCGGCGACCGGCTCCTCGCCGCCCTGCTGGCCGCCCGGCTGTCCTTCCTGGTCAGCGGCGGAACCGGCAGCGGCAAGACCACGTTGCTGAGCGCCCTGCTGGGCCTGGTCGGCGCCGAGGAGCGGATCGTGCTCGCCGAGGACTCCGCCGAGCTGAGACCCGACCACCCGCATGTCGTCCGGCTGGAGACCCGCCCCGCGAACCAGGAGGGCGCGGGCCTGGTCACCCTGGAGGACCTGGTGCGCCAGGCCCTGCGGATGCGGCCGGACCGGCTGGTCGTCGGAGAGGTGCGCGGACCCGAGGTCGTCCATCTGCTCGCCGCGCTCAACACGGGCCACGAGGGCGGTTGCTGCACGGTGCACGCCAACACCGCCGGGGACGTACCGGCCCGCCTGGAGGCGCTGGCCACGGCCGCGGGCCTCGACCGCGCCGCCCTGCACAGCCAGTTGGCGGCCGCCCTGTCCGTGGTGCTCCACCTGGCGCGGGACCGCTCGGGGCGGCGCCGGATCGCCGAGGTGCACGTCCTGGAGCGGGACGCCACGGGTTTGGTGCGGACGGTGCCCGCGCTGCGGTGGGGGGAGCGGGCGTTCGTGCGGGAGGAGGGGTGGGGGCGGCTGGCCCGACTGCTGGGTGGGACGGGGGAGTTCGTGGACCGGGGCGGTGGTGGGGGCGGAGGCGGCGGACGGGGTGGAGGCGGAGGCGGCGGGTTCGGGGACGGCCGGGGTGGCGGTTTCGGGGACGGCCGAGACGACGGGCCCGGGGACGGCCGGGGCGATGGATTCGGAGGTGGCGAAGGTGAGGGGTGAGATGGCGATGGGGGCCGCGCTGGTCTGTCTGGCCGCGCTGGGGTGGCTGCTGTGCGAGCGGCACCACGGGGTGCGGCGGGCACGGCTGCTGCTGGCCGGGGACACGGGACCGGGGGCCGGGCCGTCGGTCCAGGATCAACTCGTCTCCGCGTTACGGCGGTTGCGCGACCGTTGGGGAGCCGAGTGGTGGGCCCTGGCCGCCGGGCTGCTGCTCGCGCTGCTGGGCGGCTCGGTGCTTCCGGCCGTCGCGGGGGCGGCCGGGGTGCCCGTGCTGCGCCGGGTGCGGCTGGCCGGGGAGGCGGGACGCGCCCGGGAGCGGCGGGTGGACCAAGTGATCTCCCTGTGCGGGGTCTGCGCCGGTGAGGTGCGGGCCGGACGGCAGCCCGGCGAGGCGCTGCTGCGGGCGGCGCGGGACTCGGGCGGGCTCGGCGAGGCACAGGCGGCCGTGGTCGCGGCGGCCCGCTTCGGCGGGGATGTGCCCGGTGCCCTCGCCGTGGCGGCCCGGCAGCCGGGTGCCGAGGGGCTGCTCGGACTGGCCGCGTGCTGGCGGGTGGCCGTCGACCAGGGCGCGGGACTCGCGGCCGGACTCGACCGGCTGGACGGCGCCCTGCGCGCCGAACGGGACCAACGCGCCGACCTGCGTGCCCAACTCGCCGGTGCCAGGGCCACCGCCGTCCTCCTCGCCGCCCTCCCCGCCTTGGGTCTCCTCCTCGGTGCGGCCATGGGCGCCGCCCCGCTGCGGGTCCTCCTGCACAGCGGACCCGGCCTCGGCTGCCTGCTGATCGGCGCCGTGTTCGAGACGGCCGGGCTGTGGTGGTCGGCGCGGATCGTGCGGGGAGCGGGGGCGGCGTGAGGCGAGGGAGGGGACACGAAAGGAGGCGTGAGGACGTGAGCGGGGATGTCGTGCACAGGCTGGGGACGGCCGTGGCCGTGGCGGTGGCGCTCGGCTGGGGAGGCCGGCTGGTGGTGTCGGCGCGGCGGGCACGCCGGGCGCGGCAGCGGGCGGCCGGACTGCTGGGGCCGAAACCGGTGGCGGAGAAGCCGCGGTCGGCGGTCCCGGACACGGTACGGCGCTGGCTGCCGCCCGTGGGCGCGGCGGGCGGGGTGTGGGTGCTGGTCGGCGGGGCCGTCGGGGCGCTGCTGGGGCTCGGCGTCGGTGCCGTGCTCTGGCGCTGGCGGGCGGGGCAGGTGGCGGCGGCTGGGGCGGCTCCCGCCGACGCCGCCGAGGCTGCTCGCCAACTGCCGCTCGCCGCCGATCTGCTGGCGGCCTGCATCGCGGCCGGTGCCGGGCCCGTCGTCGCCGCGCAGGCGGTGGGGGAGGCCCTGGGCGGTCCCGTCGGACAGGCGCTGGCGCGGGGCGCGGCGGAGGTACGGCTCGGCGGCACACCGTCGGACGCGTGGCGCGGGCTCGCCGCGCTGCCGGGCGCGGGTGCCCTGGCGCGGCTGCTGGAGCGGGCCGACGAGTCCGGACTGCCCGCCGCCGCCCCGGTGGCCCGTATCGCCTCGGACACCCGCGCGGAATGGGGCCGCACCGCGACGGCACGGGCGCGGCGGGCGGCCGTCCTGATCTCCGCGCCGGTGGGGCTGTGCTTCCTGCCCGCCTTCGTCGCGCTCGGGGTGCTGCCCGTGGTGATCGGGCTGGCGGGAGGGGTGATGGCGGGGAGGTGAGGGGCGGCGGCAGGCAGACACCGAGACGGAAAACGCGAGAACAGACATGGATGTCATGGGAGTTGGAATGAAAAAGAAGATCGCCGAAGTGCTGGCCGGGGTGCGGCGGGTGTGCCGTAGGGACTCCGGAATGGTGACCTCCGAGTACGCGATGGGGATCATCGCGGCCGTCGGATTCGCCTTGCTGCTCTACGAGGTCGTCACCAGCGGCGAGGTCCGGGCGGAGCTCCAGTCCATCGTGAAGAAGGCCCTCAGTGCGCGGATGTGAACGGGGCTCGGACCGGGGCTTCGTGACGGCGGAGGCGGCCATGGTGCTGTGCGTGCTGGTGGCGTTCACGATGGCGCTGGTCTGGGCGCTGCTCATGGCGGCGGCGCAGATCCGGTGCGTGGACGCGGCCCGCGTGGGCGCCCGGTCCGCCGCCCGCCAGGACCCGCCCGCCACGGTGCTGTCGGTGACCCGCCAGGCAGCACCGGGCGGGGCCCGGGTGACGGTCGGACGAGAGGGCGACCAGGTCCGGGTGACGGTGGTGGCGAGACCGCCGGTGCTCAGCGGTCTGCCCTTCGAACTCCGCGAGGAGGCGGTGGCGTTGGCCGAGGAGACGGTCGGAGGGCAGGGGGCGGGTCCGTGAAGCGGCAGGCGGCGCGGGCGCGGGTACGGGCGAGCGGCTGGGGCCGGGCTCCGGCGCGCGCTCGGGGCGGGACTCGGACTTGGGCCCTGGCTCGGCGCACGGCGGGCCGGTACGGCTCCGACCGGGGTTCCGCCACCGTCTGGAGTCTCGGGGCGATCGCGGTGCTCTGCGTGGTGTTCGGCGCGGTGCTGGCGCTGGGGCACGCCGTCACCGTCCGGCACCGGGCGGCGGGCGGCGCGGATCTGGCGGCGCTCGCGGCCGCGGACCACTGGGCGGCGGGCGGCGAGGCGGCCTGCGCGCTGGCCGGCCGCGCGGCGTCGGCGCAGGAGGTTCGGCTGGTGCGCTGCGCGGTGGAGGGCGAGATCGCGGACGTGACCGCGGTCTCGGGAAGCGGCCCGTTCACGGCGGAGGTCCGCTCCAGAGCGGGCCCGGCCGGCCCACCGACCTTCGCTTTCGCCCCGCCGCGTTCCGCCTTGCCGGCACCCGGCCCGCAGTCTCCCGACCCGGCACAGCCCGGCCCGGGAAGCCGATGACGCGGGCGCCGGGCGGAGCGCTCACCGGCCCCGCCTCACCCCGCTGTGCCGGTTGACCGGCCCGCAGTTCCCGATCCGCCATATGCCGTACTGGGGGCCGGTGACGCGGGTGCCGGGCGGAGCGGTCACCGGCCCCCGCCTCGCCCCGCCGTACGGTTTGGCTGGCCCGCAGTCTTCGATCCGCCCACACGCCGTACTGGAGGCCGATGACGCGGGTGCCGGCGGAGCCCTCACGGCCCTCGCTCTGCCCCGCCCCGCCCCACCCCGCCGTGTCAGTGCCCAGCCCGTAGCCCTGGACCGGCCACAGCCGCAGCCTGTGACGTGGGGCCGGGTGCGGACGCCCAGCGGCATCCGGGCGGCGGTTCCAGGGCCTGCTGACTCCCGGCTCGGCTGTTCCTTGACCTCGCCCTCCCCTGCCCCCTCGACCCTCCCTTGCCCTGGGCTCACCGTTCGCCCGCACCCGCCTCCGGCCCACCGAACCCACCTCACCGGCCTGCCGATCTCCGGACCCCTGGCCACTCAGCTCGCCGCCACCGGTGCCACCGGTGCCACCGAGGCTTCCGGCCCACCCAATCCACCTCACCAACCTGCCGATCTCCGGACCCCTCCGCCCGCCGCCACCAGGGCCACCGGCGCTACCGGAGCGTCCGGCCTGCCCACTCCCGGCCGCTCCCACTCGCCCCCGGTCCACGCCCATCAGCCCCCCGCTCCCCAGCCCCCCCGCTCCCCGCTCCCTACCCGTCAGTTGCCGGCACCCTCACCCGTCTCCGCTTCCCATTCCCACCCGTCAGCCCCCGGCCCCCGGGTCCCCGCCCCTAAGCCGACGCGGCTTCCGTTCCCGCCCCGGCCCCCTCCTCCGGGGGATCCGGTGCTTCGCGCAGCAGGGTTGTCAGGAGGCGGACCGCACCGCGTTTGTGGAGGGGGTCGTTGCCGTTGCCGCACTTGGGGGACTGGATGCAGGAGGGGCAGCCGGCGTCGCACTCGCAGGAGGCGATGGCCTCGCGGGTGGCGGTGAGCCAGGCGCGGGCGGTGTGGAAGGCGCGCTCGGCGAAGCCCGCGCCGCCGGGGTGGCCGTCGTACACGAAGACCGTCGGAAGGAGGGTGTCGGGATGCAGCGGGACGGAGACACCGCCGATGTCCCAGCGGTCGCAGGTCGCGAAGAGCGGCAGCATGCCGATGGAGGCGTGCTCGGCGGCGTGCAGGGAGCCGCCGAGGATCTCCGGGCTGATCCGTGCCTCGTCCAGCTGGTCCTCGGTGACCGTCCACCACACCGCGCGGGTCCGCAGCGTTCGAGGCGGCAGGTCGAGCTTCGTCTCGCCCAGCACCTCGCCGGTGAGCAGGCGCCGCCGCAGGAAGGAGACCACCTGGTTGGTGACCTCGACGGAGCCGTAGCAGAGCCGGCCCGCGCCCCAGGGGATCTCGGTGTCGGTCTCCAGGACGGAGATGGCGGTGGTGTCGCGGGCGACCGTCGAGTACGGCGGGTCGGCCTGTTCCACCAGGGCGACCGAGTCCGCGAGGTCGAGGGAGCGCACCAGATAGGTGCGGCCCTGGTGGAGGTGGACCGCGCCCTCGTGGACGGCGGAGTGCGCGGCGGCCTCGTCGACCGTGCCGAGCAGGCGCCCCGTGCCCTCCTCCACGATCTGCACCGGCCGTCCGCCCCCGCCGCGGATGTCGGTGAGGTCGGCGGCCCGTTCCCGGCGGGTCCAGTGCCAGGCCCGGATCCGCCGGCGCAGCAGCTTCGCGGCCTCCAGCTGCGGCAGCACGTCCGCGCAGGCGGGACCGAACAGTTCGAGGTCCTCCTCGGTCAGCGGGAGTTCCGCGGCGGCGGCGCACAGGTGCGGGGCGAGGACGTAGGGGTTGTCGGGGTCGAGGACGGTCGACTCCACCGGCCGGTCGAACAGGGCCTCCGGATGGTGGACGAGGAAGGTGTCCAGCGGATCGTCCCGGGCGACGAGGACCGCGAGGGCGCCCTGCCCGGAACGGCCCGCGCGGCCCGCCTGCTGCCACAGGGAGGCCCTGGTGCCCGGGTAGCCGCAGATCACCACCGCGTCGAGGCCGGAGACGTCCACGCCCAGTTCCAGGGCCGTGGTGGCGGCGAGCCCGAGGAGTTCCCCGGAGTGCAGGGCGCGTTCCAGGGCGCGGCGCTCCTCGGGGAGGTAGCCGCCCCGGTAGGCCGCGACCCGGTGGACCAGGGAGCGGTCGACCTCGGCCAGTTTCTCCTGGGCGATCACCGAGATCAGCTCGGCGCCGCGCCGGGAGCGTACGAAGGCGACCGAGCGCACGCCCCGCACGGTCAGGTCGGTCAGCAGGTCGGCGGTCTCGGCGGTGGCGGTGCGCCGTACGGGCGCGCCCTTCTCGCCGTGCAGTTCGGTGAGCGGAGGCTCCCACAGGGCGAAGACCAGCTCGCCGCGCGGGGAGGCGTCGTCGGCGACCTCCACCACCGGCAGGCCGGTCAGCCGCCGGGCGGCGACGGCGGGCTCGGCGGCGGTCGCGGAGGCCAGCAGGAAGACCGGGGAGGAGCCGTAACGGGCGCAGACGCGGCGCAGCCGGCGCAGCACCTGGGCGACGTGCGAGCCGAAGACGCCCCGGTAGGTGTGGCACTCGTCGATGACGACGTACTTCAGCGACTTCAGGAAGGAGGACCAGCGCGGGTGGGAGGGCAATATCCCGCGATGCAGCATGTCGGGGTTGGTGAGGACGTAGTTGGCGTACTGGCGTACCCACTCGCGTTCCTCGTACGGGGTGTCGCCGTCGTACACGGCGGGGCGGACCGCGGTGCCCAGCGGTTGTGAAAGTTCCTTCACCGATCGGCACTGGTCCGCCGCGAGCGCCTTGGTGGGGGAGAGGTACAGCGCGGTGGCCCCTCGGCCGTTCGGCGCCTTCGAACCCTCCAGAAGGGTGGACAGCACGGGGACGAGATACGCGAGGGACTTGCCGGAGGCGGTGCCGGTGGCGACGACCACCGAATCGCCGTCCAGGGCGTGCTCGGCGGCCAGCGCCTGGTGGGCCCAGGGATGCTCGATGCCGCACTCCCGCACGGCCGCGATCACCTCGGCCCGAATCCGGTCGGGCCAGACGGCATGCCGACCCGCGCGCGGGGGCAAGTGCTCCGTATGAGTGATGCGCGCAGCCCGGCTCGGACCGGAGGCGAGTCCGCCCAGGACAGCGGCCGGGGACGGGCGGGACGCCGGGTCCGGCACGGGTCGATCGGATCGGTGATTCTTGGCCATCGGCACCGAGTGTGTCACTGGCGTGACGGACAATGGGGTCAAGGCGTCGTGCACGCAGGCCGGTAAGTGATTGAATGCCATCGCGGCTGGCGTTGCGTCCCGGGGGCCGCAAGCCAAGGTGCCCGAGGGGCGACCGCTCGATAGCAAGGTGCTGGAGGATCCGTGGACCTGTCCCTGTCGACCCGTACCGTCGGCGATCGTACGGTCGTCGAGGTCGGTGGCGAAATCGATGTATACACCGCGCCCAAGCTGCGCGAGCAGCTGGTCGAGCTGGTGAACGACGGCAATTTCCATCTTGTCGTCGACATGGAGGGCGTGGACTTCCTCGACTCCACCGGACTCGGCGTGCTGGTCGGCGGCCTGAAGCGAGTGCGGGCCCATGAGGGCTCGCTGCGCCTGGTCTGCAACCAGGAGCGCATTCTCAAGATCTTCCGTATCACCGGCCTCACCAAGGTGTTCCCGATCCACACCTCGGTCGAGGAAGCGGTGGCGGCCACCGACTGATCCCGTCCGGTCGACCCTGCCGCCGGTCTGTGCCCGCGGTGGGGCCGCCGGTCGGTCGTGCCTGTTTCCGGCCGTTGTCGCCCGTCTCGCACCCCGTGGGGGGCGGTGCCGGGTGTGCCCCGGCGGATCCGGGTAACGAAGTTCATGAGGGGCGGGCCCGGCGAGCCCGTCCGACCGCAGTCCCGTAGTCGTGAGGGGGATGCATGGCCACCGTCGAACTCCGCTTCAGCGCGCTGCCCGAGCACGTCAGGACCGCCCGGCTGGTGGCGGCCGCGGTGGCGCGCAGGGCCGGAGTGGACGAGGCCGTCCTGGACGAGGTGCGGCTCGCCGTGGGCGAGGCGTGCTCCCGTGCCGTGGGGCTCCACCAGGTCGGCGGCATCGACGCGCCGGTGAAGGTGGCGCTGATCGAGGAGGAGAAACAGTTCTCCATCGAGGTCGGCGACGAAGCCCCGCACGCGGTCCCCGCCGAGCGGGTGGCCGGGGGCGCGGCGGCGGACGCGGACGTGGAGGCCGAGGAGGACGAGATGGGCCTCGCGGTCATCAGCGGCCTCGTGGACGACGTCGAGGTCACCACCGGGAAGAACGGCGGACTGATCCGCATGACCTGGCCCGCCGCCCCGCCGGCGGTCCCCGTCGGCTGACCCCGGCGTGTGCGGCCGACACCGCCGCCCGAAGAACACGAACACACGATCAGGGCCCTGCTCCGGCAGGGCCCTGATCGTGTTTCGGGCAGATCATTTCCGCCGCCTCCGGAATTCGTGAAGAAATTCACGATCAATAGCCGTATCATTTGATCAAGGGTCAATTCGATCAAGGTTCAATGGGACCGACGGCATCCGTCAATGCTTTTGAGGCATTACTTCTTTCGAGTTCGCAGACCGTAGCGGGCAGGCCGATTTCGTTTACCGTGCTCTTTTGACATCACTCAGGGGTACCTACAATCCGTCCACATCTTGAGCTCAGCCCAAGCGTCAAGGAGGACGAATGGCGGGGCTTTCTCACCCCTCTGAGTTGGACCACCCCACATACCTCGCGGCCGCGGTACTCACCAACGGCAACAGGGTCATCGTGGCCGTCATCGCGGCGGTAGCCCTCGCCGCGCTGGTGGTCGCGGGGATCCTGGTGCGCCAGGTGCTCGCCGCGGGCGAGGGCACCGACAGCATGAAGAAGATCGCCGGAGCGGTCCAGGAAGGCGCCAAGGCGTATCTCGCCCGGCAGCTGCGCACGCTCGGCGTATTCGCCGTCGTCGTCTTCTTCCTGCTTCTGCTGCTGCCCGCGGACGACTGGAATCAGCGTGCCGGGCGTTCGGTGTTCTTCCTGATCGGCGCGGTGTTCTCGGCCGCCACCGGTTATATCGGCATGTGGCTCGCGGTACGCAGCAATGTGCGGGTCGCCGCCGCGGCCCGGGAAGCCACCCCGGGCGAGGGCGAACCCGAAAAGGATCTCACGACCGTCTCGCACACCGCGATGAAGATCGCATTTCGCACGGGCGGTGTCGTCGGCATGTTCACGGTGGGCCTCGGCCTGCTGGGCGCCTCCTGTGTGGTGCTCGTCTACGCCGCCGACGCGCCGAAGGTCCTGGAGGGCTTCGGCCTCGGTGCCGCCCTGATCGCCATGTTCATGCGGGTCGGCGGCGGCATCTTCACCAAGGCCGCCGACGTCGGCGCCGACCTGGTCGGCAAGGTCGAGCAGGGCATCCCGGAGGACGACCCGCGCAACGCCGCCACCATCGCCGACAACGTGGGCGACAACGTCGGCGACTGCGCGGGCATGGCGGCCGACCTCTTCGAGTCGTACGCCGTCACCCTGGTGGCCGCGCTGATCCTCGGCAAGGCCGCCTTCGGCGACTCCGGGCTCGCCTTCCCGCTGCTGGTGCCCGCCATCGGCGTGATCACGGCGATGATCGGCATCTTCGCGGTCGCTCCCCGGCGTTCCGACCGCAGCGGCATGACCGCGATCAACCGCGGCTTCTTCATCTCCGCGGTGATCTCCCTCGCGCTGGTCGCCGTCGCCGTCTTCGTCTACCTGCCGTCGAGCTACGCCGGCCTCGGCGGAGTGACGGACGCGGCGATCAAGGCCAAGGACGGCGATCCCCGGATCCTCGCCCTGGTCGCGGTGGCCATCGGCATCCTGCTGGCGGCCGTCATCCAGCAGCTGACCGGCTACTTCACCGAGACCAACCGGCGCCCGGTCCGCGACATCGGCAAGACCTCGCTGACCGGCCCCGCCACCGTCATTCTGTCCGGCATCTCGCTCGGCCTGGAGTCGGCCGTCTACACCGCGCTGCTCATCGCGCTCAGTGTGTACGGCGCGTTCCTGCTCGGCGGTACGTCGATCATGCTCGCGCTGTTCGCGGTCGCGCTGGCCGGCACCGGCCTGCTCACCACGGTCGGGGTGATCGTCGCCATGGACACCTTCGGGCCGGTCTCCGACAACGCCCAGGGCATCGCCGAGATGTCCGGCGACGTCGAGGGCGCGGGCGCGCAGGTGCTCACCAACCTGGACGCGGTCGGCAACACCACCAAGGCGATCACCAAGGGCATCGCGATCGCCACCGCGGTGCTCGCGGCGTCGGCGCTCTTCGGGTCGTACCGCGACGCGATCACCACCAATGTGCAGGATGTCGGGGAGAAGCTCAGCGGGCCCGGCGCGCCGCTGAGCCTGTCCCTGGACATCTCGCAGCCCAACAACCTGGTCGGCCTCATCGCGGGCGCCGCGGTCGTCTTCCTCTTCTCCGGACTGGCCATCAACGCCGTGTCGCGGTCGGCGGGCTCGGTGGTCTTCGAGGTGCGGCGGCAGTTCCGTGAGAAGCCCGGGATCATGGACTTCACGGAGACGCCCGAGTACGGCAAGGTCGTCGACATCTGCACCAAGGACGCCCTGCGGGAGCTGGCCACGCCCGGTCTGCTCGCGGTGATGGCGCCGATCTTCGTCGGGTTCACGCTCGGCGTCGGCTCGCTCGGCTCCTACCTCGCCGGCGCGATCGGCGCGGGCACGCTGATGGCGGTGTTCCTCGCCAATTCCGGCGGCGCCTGGGACAACGCCAAGAAGCTGGTGGAGGACGGCCACCACGGCGGCAAGGGCAGCGAGGCCCACGCCGCCACGGTGATCGGCGACACGGTCGGCGACCCCTTCAAGGACACCGCGGGGCCGGCGATCAACCCGCTGCTGAAGGTCATGAACCTGGTCTCGCTGCTCATCGCGCCCGCGGTGATCAAGTTCTCCTACGGCCATGACAAGAACCTCGGCGTACGGATCGGGGTCGCGATCCTCGCGCTGCTGGTGATCGGCACGGCCGTGTACATCTCCAAGCGGCGCGGCATCGCCGTCGGCGACGACGAGGAGAGCCCCGAACGGGTCGCCAACTCGGCCGACGCGGCGGTGGTTTCGTAGGTTTCGGGAGACGGCCTGCGCAAAGGACGGGCGGGCGGTGCGTTCGAAGGACGCGCCGCCCGCCCGTTCGTGTGCGCGGGCACGGCCCCGTCGTGAGCCTTCTCTCGCGCAAAAAGTACTAAAAGGTACTTAAGGAGCGATCGGCGTGCGGAGGGTGTGCGTCCGCCGTGTAGGGTCCGGGGCCCGAGAGCCATGGAAGGGACCAATCCGGTGAACAAGAAGCTCGCGGCCGCACTGTCCGGCGGTGCGGTACTGGTGGCTGCGCTGTCGGGATGCAGCAGCAACAGCGCCCCCAAGGGGCCCGACCCCAAGCTGGTCTCCTGGGCCAAGTCGGTGTGCGACGCCGTGCCGGCGCAGGACGCGAAGATCAAGGCGGCGAACGCGGCGATCTCCACGACGGCCGCCGACACGGCCAAGCCCGAGACGCTCCAGAAGACCGACTCCCAGGCCTTCCAGGACATGGCCGACGGCTACAAGGCGATCGCGACCGCGGTCAACGAGGCCGGCGCGCCTCCCGGGGTCTCCGGCGGCGCCAAGCGGCTCGGCGATGTCGTGAAGAGCTTCAACAGCCTCTCGGCCTCCTACGCCGACCTGAAGAAGCAGGTCGACGGCCTGGACACCAAGGACCAGGCGAAGTTCGCCTCCGGGCTGCACGACGTCGCCACGCAGATGACCGAGTTGGAGAAGAAGCACCAGAGCGGCACCGCGTCCCTCAAGGCCCTCCAGCAGGGCGAGGTCCAGGACGCCATCGCCCAGCAGCCCAGCTGCAAGAAGGTCGCCGCCACGACGTCGTCCTCGCCCTCCGCGGCGGCCACGGCGGGCTGAGCCGCGCCCCGGGCTTGACGTTCACGGCGGGCTGACCAGCACTCGACGCGTGTGGAGGGACGGCTGTGTGCGCCGTCCCCCCTGGTCCGCGCGGGACACAATGGGACCGTGACTGACTCCGGACCCGCCTCCCTGCCCGCCGCCGACCGTCCCGAGGCCGCCGCGCGGCTGCGGGACGCGCTGCTGGCCGCCTCCTTCACCGCCGACGGGCTGCTCGAACTGCTCGGCGCGCCCGCGTACGCGGCGCTGGCCCGCAGCGAGACCGTGCCCGCGTTGCGGGCGACCCGTGGCGACACGCCGCTGGAGACCCTCGTACGGCTCTTCCTGCTCCAGCAGCCCGTGCCCCGCGCGCGGGTGGCCGCCGTGCTCCCCGTCGAGGAGGCGGTCCAGGCCGGGTGGCTGGCGTGGGTGGGCGGTGACGAGGTGGCCGCCACGGTGGATGTACGGCCGTACGGCGGTCCCGGCGGCGAGGACTGGTTCATCGTCTCCGACCTGGGCTGCGCGGTCGGCGGCGCGGGCGGCATCGGGCAGCGGGCCGAGGGCGTCGTCCTGGGGGTCGGGGGCGCGTCCACCACGCTCGCCGGGATCACCGTGCGCACGCCGGTCGCCGCCGCGCTGGACCTCGGCACCGGCTCCGGCATCCAGGCGCTGCACGCCTCCCGGCACGCCACGCGCGTGACGGCGACCGACCTCAACCCCCGCGCGCTGCACATCACGGCGCTCACGCTGGCGCTCTCCGGCGCGCCCGCCGCCGAGCTGCGCGAGGGCTCGCTGTTCGAACCGGTGCGCGACGACGAGAAGTTCGACCTGATCGTCTCCAACCCGCCGTTCGTGATCTCCCCCGGCGCCCGGCTCACCTACCGCGACGGCGGCATGGGCGGGGACGACCTGTGCCGCTCCCTCGTCCAGCAGGCGGGAGAGCGGCTGAACGAGGGCGGGTTCGCGCACTTCCTCGCCAACTGGCAGCACGTGGCGGGGGAGGACTGGCAGGACCGGCTCAGGTCGTGGGTGCCGCGCGGGTGCGACGCCTGGATCGTGCAGCGCGAGGTGCAGGACGTCACGCAGTACGCCGAGCTGTGGCTGCGGGACGCCGGGGACCACCAGGGGGATCCGGCGGAGTACCAGGCGCGGTACGACGCCTGGCTCGACGAGTTCGAGGCGCGCAAGGTCAAGGCGGTCGGCTTCGGCTGGATCACCCTGCGCAGGACGGGTGCGGCCGAGCCGTCCCTCACGGTGGAGGAGTGGCCGCACCCGGTGGAGCAGCCCCTCGGGGACACCATCCGGGCGCACTTCGAACGCCTCGACTACCTCCGCGGGCACGACGACGCGGCGCTGCTCGCCCACCACTTCAGGCTGGCCGGCGAGGTGGTGCAGGAACAGGTCGGGCTGCCCGGCGCGGAGGACCCCGAGCACGTCGTGCTCCGCCAGCACCGGGGCATGCGCCGCGCCACCAAGGTGGACACGGTCGGCGCGGGCTTCGCCGGCGTCTGCGACGGCACCCTGAGCGCCGGCCGCATCCTGGACGCCATCGCCCAGCTGGTGGGCGAGGACGCCGTCCGCCTCCGCGACCGGACCCCGGCCCAGATCCGCCTCCTGGTGGAACAGGGGTTCCTGGAGCCGGTGATCTGAGGGGGCTCCCTGGAGGCCGCTGAGGGTGCGCGGACCGAGGGCGCGCCCTCCGGCGAGGTCGGCGGGGGTCGTGATCGAAGCGATGGGGCCGCGCACGTCGTCCCGGTCGGCGATGGCCCACGCGTACCGCGGGCGGCGCGCGCCCCCGGCCACCCGGTCGTGCGCGGAGACCACCTCCTCCTCCCGGGCAGCCCCTCGCCCACGACGCTTCTCACCCCCCGGCCCGCCCCCTTGGCACCCCCGCCTCCCCCGCCGATTGCAAAACGGCCGGAAAAATATCTGTGCCGTGGCGAGGAGGCGCGCCCGCGCTCCCCGGCCTCCTAGATCGTCGTACCGCCGGCCCCCCGTTCACCCCGATGTCGCCCGGCCGTCGCCCCCGCGTGTCAGTGTCCACGCGCTGGGCGGACTCGGAAGGGGTGGGCGAGGGATGGAGCGGGGGCCGGCGGCTTTTGTGGGGGTGGTGTTTGTCCTGTTCGGAGGGGCTCTGCTGGTGTGGACCGGGGTGCGGCTGCGGCGGGGTGAGGCGGTGGCCCTCGGTGTGAACCGAGTCGCATCGGCCACCGTCGCGAGCGTGGCCGGAACCCTCGCGCTGGCCCTCGGGGGCTACTGCCTCACGCGCCTCTGACGTCGGCGGGCGCCCCCTCCCCGGTATGCCGTCAGAGCAAGAGGAGCGTCACGCTCCGGACAGACCCGCGCGAGGTACCCGGTACTCCGGGCGGCAGGAATGCCGGTAGTCGGGTTACCGTTCGAGTGGCCGTTGTGGGCTTTTCCCGTTTGACACGGGGGCGGGATGTACCGTCACACTCCGCAGCGTCACACGTGCCAGCAGTACGCCGCGACCCCGGGACCAAGGCCTGGGGAGGCCACAGCGTCGACCGGAGAGAAGAGCCAAGTTGTCCCCGACCAGCGAGACCGCACAGGGCGGCCGCCGACTCGTCATCGTCGAGTCGCCTGCCAAGGCGAAGACGATCAAGGGCTACCTCGGCCCCGGCTACGTAGTCGAAGCGAGCGTCGGGCACATCCGTGACCTCCCCAACGGCGCCGCCGAGGTGCCCGAGAAGTACACCGGCGAGGTGCGCCGCCTCGGCGTGGACGTCGAGCACGACTTCCAGCCCGTCTACGTGGTCAACGCGGACAAGAAGGCACAGGTCAAGAAGCTCAAGGACCTGCTGAAGGACTCCGACGAACTCTTCCTGGCCACCGATGAGGACCGCGAGGGCGAGGCCATCGCCTGGCACCTCCAGGAGGTCCTCAAGCCGAAGATCCCCGTCAAGCGGATGGTCTTCCACGAGATCACCAAGGACGCGATCCGCGAGGCCGTCGCCAACCCGCGCCAGCTCAACCAGAAGCTGGTCGACGCCCAGGAGACCCGCCGCATCCTCGACCGCCTCTACGGCTACGAGGTCTCCCCGGTGCTGTGGAAGAAGGTCATGCCCCGGCTGTCGGCCGGCCGTGTCCAGTCCGTCGCCACCCGGCTCGTCGTCGAGCGGGAACGCGAGCGCATCGCCTTCCGCTCCGCCGAGTACTGGGACCTCACCGGCACCTTCGGCACCGGCCGCGCGGGCGACTCCTCCGACCCGTCGTCGCTGGTCGCGCGCCTGCAGACCGTCGACGGACGGCGGGTCGCGCAGGGCCGCGACTTCGACTCCGTGGGCCGGCTGAAGACCGCGAACACCCTCCACCTGGACGAGCCGACCGCCCGCGCGCTGGCCGCCGCCCTGGAGAACACCCGCTTCGCCGTGCGCTCGGTGGAGTCGAAGCCGTACCGCCGCTCGCCGTACGCGCCGTTCCGTACGACGACGCTCCAGCAGGAGGCCAGCCGCAAGCTCGGCTTCGGCGCCAAGGCGACCATGCAGATCGCCCAGAAGCTGTACGAGAACGGCTACATCACGTACATGCGTACGGACTCCACGACGCTGAGCGAGACCGCCATCGCGGCCGCCCGCGCCCAGGTCACGCAGCTGTACGGCGCCGACTACCTGCCCCCGCAGCCGCGTACGTACGCGGTGAAGGTGAAGAACGCGCAGGAGGCGCACGAGGCGATCCGTCCCTCGGGTGATCGTTTCCGCACCCCCGCGGAGACCGGCCTGACCGGTGACCAGTTCAAGCTGTACGAGCTGATCTGGAAGCGGACCGTCGCCTCCCAGATGAAGGACGCGACCGGCAACAGCGTGACCGTGAAGATCGGTGGCACCGCCGCCGACGGCCGGGACGTGGAGTTCAGCGCCTCCGGCAAGACGATCACCTTCCACGGTTTCCTCAAGGCGTACGTCGAGGGCGCCGACGACCCGAACGCCGAGCTGGACGACCGCGAGCGCCGGCTGCCGCAGGTCACCGAGGGCGACCCGCTGTCCGCCGAGGAGATCACGGTCGACGGCCACGCCACCAAGCCCCCGGCCCGCTACACCGAGGCCTCCCTGGTCAAGGAGCTGGAAGAGCGCGAGATCGGCCGCCCGTCGACCTATGCGTCGATCATCGGCACGATCCTCGACCGCGGCTATGTCTTCAAGAAGGGCACGGCACTCGTGCCGTCCTTCCTGTCCTTCGCCGTCGTAAACCTTCTGGAGAAGCACTTCGGCCGGCTGGTCGACTACGACTTCACCGCCAAGATGGAGGACGACCTCGACCGCATCGCCCGCGGCGAGGCCCAGGCCGTGCCGTGGCTGAAGCGCTTCTACTTCGGCGAGGGCACCATCAGCGGTGCCGCCGCCGACGCGGGCAACGGCGACGGGGACCACCTCGGCGGCCTCAAGGAACTCGTCACCGACCTGGGCGCGATCGACGCCCGCGAGGTGTCCTCCTTCCCGGTGGGCAACGGCATCGTGCTGCGGGTCGGCCGCTACGGGCCGTACATCGAGCGCGGCGAGAAGGACACCGAGGAGCACCAGCGCGCCGACATCCCCGACGACCTGGCGCCGGACGAGCTGACCATCGAGCTGGCCGAGAAGCTGCTGGCCGAGCCCAGCGGCGATGTCGAGCTGGGCACCGACCCGGCCAGCGGCCACCAGATCGTCGCCAAGAAGGGCCGCTACGGGCCGTACGTCACCGAGGTCCTGCCCGAGGGCACCCCGAAGACCGGCAAGAACGCGGTCAAGCCGCGCACCGCCTCCCTCTTCAAGTCCATGGCGCTGGACACGGTGACGCTGGACGACGCGCTGAAGCTGATGTCCCTGCCGCGTGTCGTCGGCACCGACGCCGAGGGCCAGGAGATCACCGCCCAGAACGGCCGCTACGGGCCGTATCTGAAGAAGGGCACGGACTCGCGCTCGCTCCAGGCCGAGGACCAGATCTTCACCATCACGCTGGAAGAGGCCCTGGCGATCTACGCCCAGCCGAAGCAGCGCGGGCGGGCCGCCGCCAAGCCGCCGCTGAAGGAACTGGGCGAGGACCCGGTCTCCAAGAAGCCGGTCGTGGTCAAGGACGGCCGCTTCGGGCCGTACGTCACCGACGGCGAGACCAACGCGACCCTGCGCTCCGGCGACAGCGTCGAGGAGATCACCCCGGAGCGCGGCTTCGAACTTCTTGCCGAGAAGCGCGCGAAGGGCCCGGCCAAGAAGACCGCCAAGAAGGCGCCGGCGAAGAAGACCGCCCCGGCGAAGAAGACCGCCGCCAAGAAGACGGCGGCCAAGAAGACGACGGCGAGCGCCGCGAAGAAGACGACGGCGAAGAAGACCACCGCCAAGAAGGCGACGGCCACCAAGTCGACGGCTTCCGGTTCGGAGGAGTAGTTCCCGCTTCGCAGGAGTGGCCCCGGTCCGGGTTCGGAGGGGCATTCCCGCTTCGGAGGACCGAGCCCGCGGGGCCGAGGCCCCGGGCATCTCGTTGCGCCCCGCGCACGCCCCGGCATCACTTTGGTGTCGGGGCGTGCGCATGCCAGGAGTGCGAGGTGTGGTGTCGGTGGCTGCGGATAGGCTGAACGCATGACGCGAGCCGAGCAGCCAACGGCCCACACTCCAGCACCGGACGACGCCCTGGTCGCGGACTCCCGCGAACGCGCCGTGCGCTCCCTGTTGCGCCGACCGCAGTTGCGGCGCCTGTGGGGCGCGCAGTTGGTGAGCGGTGTCGGCGACACCCTCGCCCTCCTCGTCCTGGTCGTCCTCGTCCTCCAGGCGGCGATCGCCCAGGGATCGTTCGGCGGCGGCTACCGGGGCGTGGCGTTCGCGGTCGCGACGGTCTTCGCGGCCCGCGGCCTCGCCGCGCTGCTCTTCGGCGCGGTCCTGCTCGGCCCGCTGACGACGCTCACCGCCCAGGAGGGCCCGCTCGACCGCCGCTGGACCATGGTCGGCGCCGACGGCCTGCGCGCCGCCCTGCTCATCGTGGCCCCCCTGTGGATCGACTGGACCCCGGCCGACGCCCCGGCCGTGCTGCTGGTCACCGCCTTCGTCACCGGCGTCGCCGAGCGGCTGTGGACGGTGTGCCGGGAGAGCGCGGCTCCGGCCCTGCTGCCCGCCCCGCCGCCGGAGGGCGCGACCGTGCGGCCACTGCCGGACCACATGGACGCCCTGCGCCGCCTCGCGCTGCGCACCGCCTTCCTCGCCGTACCGCTGGCCGCCGCCGCCCTGGTCGTCGCCGGTCTGCTCAACAACCTGCTGGGCACCGGCCTGCCCTGGTTCGACCAGCACCACGCGGCCCTCGCGTCGTACGTGGCGGCGGGCCTGTTCGCCGCCTCCCTCTCCCTGCTGACCTTCCTGGAGCTGCCCGGCACGCGCACCCCGCGCCCCCGGTCCCCGCTGGAGGGCCTGCGCCGCCCGCACACCGGCGCCGGTGTCGACAAGGGGCGCACGGGCGCGATCCCGCTGTTCGTCCTCGCCTGCGCCGCCGTGGCCGGTGTCATCGCCGCCGCCGTCTCCGTGTGCGTGCTGCACGCGACCGACCTGGGCGGCGGCCCGGTCCTGTTCGGCCTGCTGGTGCTCGGCCTGACCGGCGGCGTCGCGGCCGGCATCCGTACGGCCCCCGCGGTGCTGCCCTCGCTGTCCCGCCGCCGGCTGCTGGCCCTGGCGATCGCCTTCACCGGCATCGCGCTGCTGGCCGCCGGGCTGGTCCCGGACGTCACCACGGTGCTGCTGATCGTCACCCTGGCGGGCCTCGGCGCGGGCGTCGCCGCCCACACCGGGCACGCCCTGCTCGACCAGGAGACCGAGGACTACCGCAGGGCGCGGGTCACCGAGCACCTCCAGGCCGTCGTCCGCGTCTTCATAGCGCTCGGCGCGGTGATCGCCCCGGTGGTCGCCGGGCTGATCGGCCGGCACCGGCTGGAGAACGGCCGCTTCGTGTTCGCGCACGGCGGCGCCTCGTTCACCCTGATGCTGGTCGGCGCGCTGCTGCTGCCGGTGGCCGCGCTGGTGCTCGCCAAGGTCGACGACCGGTCCGGCATCCCGCTGCGCCAGGACCTCAAGGACGCGCTGCTCGGCGGCGACGACCCGGTCGAGGCGCAGGCCGTGAACGGCTTCTTCATCGCCCTGGAGGGCGGCGACGGCGCCGGCAAGTCCACCCAGGCCGAGGCCCTCGCCGAGTGGATCCGCGGCAAGGGCCACGAGGTCGTGCTCACCCGCGAGCCGGGGGCCACCCCGGTGGGCAAGCGGCTGCGCTCGATCCTGCTGGACGTCTCCTCGGCCGGCCTGTCCCACCGCGCGGAGGCGCTGCTGTACGCCGCCGACCGCGCCGAGCACGTCGACACCGTCGTACGCCCCGCCCTGGAGCGCGGCGCGGTGGTGATCTCCGACCGCTACATCGACTCCTCCGTCGCCTACCAGGGCGCCGGCCGCGATCTGTCCCCGACCGAGATCGCCCGCATCAACCGCTGGGCGACCGACGGCCTGGTGCCGCACCTGACCGTGCTGCTGGACGTCGCCCCGGAGGCCGCCCGCGAGCGGTTCACCGAGGCGCCGGACCGGCTGGAGTCGGAGCCCGCGGAGTTCCACGCGCGCGTGCGCTCCGGTTTCCTCACCCTGGCCGCCTCCGACCCCGGCCGCTACCTGGTGGTCGACGCCGGGCAGGAGCCCGAGGCCGTCACCACCGTGATCCGGCACCGCCTCGACACCGTGCTGCCGCTGTCCCAGGCCGAGATCGAGGCCCGGGAGGAGGCGCGCAGGAAGGCCGAGGAGGAGGCCCGCCGCAAGGCCGAGGAAGAGGCCGCGCGCAAGGCCGAGGAGGAGCGCCTGGAGCGCGAGCGCCAGGAGGAGCTGGCCCGGCTGCGCGCCGAGGAGGAGGAGCGCAAGCGCCGCGAGCTGGAGGAGGCGCAGCGCCGCGAGGCCGAGCGGCAGGCCGAGGAGGCCCGGCAGCGGGCGGCCGAGGCGGCCCGGCGCGCCGAGGAGGAGCGGCAGCGGCTGCTCGCCGAGGAGAAGGCCCGCGCCGAGGAGGAGGCGCGCCGCAAGGCGGAGGAGGAGCGCCGCCGCAAGCAGGCCGAGGAAGAGGCCCGGCTGCGCGCGGAGGAGGAGGCCCGCCAGGCCCGGATCCGCGCCGAGGAGGAGGCCCGGCAGGCCAAGGAGCGTGCCGAGGAGGCGGCCCGGCGCCTGGAGGCGCAGCGCAAGGCGGAGAGCGCCCTGCTCCGTGCCGAGGAGGCCCGCCGCCTGGCCGCCGAGGCCGCGGCGGCCGCCGATGTGGCCGCCCGCAGGCCCGGCAGCCCCCAGCCGAAGGCCCCCGGCGTGACCTCGGACGCGGTCACGGTCGCCACCCCGGTGGTGTCACCGGGCCCGGGCACGGACGAGACGGTGCCGACGCCGGTCGTCTCGCCGGACCAGCACGAGCGGCCCTCCGGCCGGAAGGCCCGCAACGCGCCCTCCGAGGCCGAGACGACCGCCGAGCTGCCCCAGCCGCCGGCCGTCCCGGGCGCGGCGGACGAGACGGCGGTGCTGCCGCAGGTGCCCGCGAGCGCCGCCGAGGAGACCGCCGTACTGCCGCAGGTGGGCGCGGACGACACGGCCGTACTGCCGCCCGTGCGCGACGACGCTCCGGCCGACCGGATGCCGCGCGGCTTCTTCCGCGACGAGCGGACCGCGGGCCCGGACGTCCGCGACGAGCGGAACGCGGGCCCCGACGGCTCCGAGGGCCGCACCCGCGAGATGCCCCAGCCGGGGGCCGAGGGCGCCGTTCGCCGCCGCCCGCGCCCCGACTGGGCCGAGGAGACCCCGCTGGACGATCTGCCGTCGCTGGCGGACGAGTTGCTGGGGTCGTACGACGACGGGGACGAGCCCCGCAGGGGACGCCGGGACTGACCCCGGAACCCTTCGGGACGGCGCTCGCACCCTGCCGCGGCGGGAGGCGGGCGCCGTCCGCCGTTCCCGGCGTGGTCCGCGTTGTCGGACCCCACCCGCACAATGGAGGTCGGAACGCGGAGTGTGACGGAAGGGCGGCGTGACCCATGACCGTGTGGGACGACCTCGTCGGGCAGGAGAAGGTGAGCGAGGTGCTGGGCGCGGCCGCCCGGGACGCCGACGCCCTGGTCACCGCCGCCGCGGCGGACGAGCCGCTGCCGGAGACGTCCCGGATGACGCACGCGTGGCTGTTCACCGGGCCGCCCGGCGCGGGCCGCAACCAGGCGGCGCGGGCCTTCGCCGCCGCCCTCCAGTGCGTCAGCCCCGACCGGGCCCTCGGCGGCGCCCCCGGCTGCGGGTTCTGCG
This sequence comes from Streptomyces sp. WP-1, assembly GCF_030450125.1. Taxonomy (NCBI): domain Bacteria; kingdom Bacillati; phylum Actinomycetota; class Actinomycetes; order Kitasatosporales; family Streptomycetaceae; genus Streptomyces; species Streptomyces sp. WP-1. Next base: position 3,718,437 of record NZ_CP123923.1, on the reverse strand, counting down.
ACGGCTGCCACACCGCGCTGCTCGGCACCCACGCGGACGTCAGCGCGGTCGCCGCGGTCGGCGCCGAGATCCTGGTGAAGGACATGCGGGACACCGTCCGCAAGTCGTTCACCGCGCCGGCCAACGGCCGCTGGCAGATCATCCTGGTCGAGGACGCCGAGCGGCTGAACGAGAAGTCGGCGAACGCCGTGCTCAAGGCCGTCGAGGAGCCCGCCCCCCGCACGGTGTGGCTGCTGTGCGCCCCCTCCATCGAGGACGTCCTGCCGACCATCCGCTCCCGCTGCCGCCATCTGAACCTGCGCACCCCGTCCGTGGACGCGGTCGCCGACATGCTCGTACGACGCGACGGCGTGGACCCGCGGGCCGCAGCCGACGCGGCCCGCGCCACCCAGGGGCACGTGGACCGCGCCCGGCGCCTGGCCACCGACCCGGCGGCCCGCGAGCGCCGCGCCGCCGTCCTGAAGCTGCCGCTGCGCCTGGACGAGGTCGGCGCCTGCCTGCGGGCCGCCCAGGAACTGGTCGACGCGGCCGCGGAGGACGCCAGGCAGCTCGCCGAGGAGATGGACGGCAAGGAGTCCGAGGAACTGAAGGCGGCGCTCGGCGCGGTCCAGGGCGGCCGGCTGCCGCGCGGCACGGCGGGCGTGATGAAGGACCTGGAGGACATGCAGAAGCGCCGCAGGACCCGTACCCAGCGCGACAGCCTGGACGTGGCCCTCGGCGACCTCACCGCCTTCTACCGCGACGTCCTCGCCCTTCAGCTCGGCTCCCGCGTCGCGATCGCCAACGCCGACGCGCAGGACGCCCTGGACCGCCTGGCCCGCGCCGGCTCCCCGGAGTCCACCCTGCGCCGCATCGAGGCGATCGCCGCGTGCCGCGAGGCCCTGGACCGCAATGTGGCTCCGCTGCTGGCGGTGGAGGCGATGACGATGGCGTTGCGGGCGGGGTGACGACGCCCTGCCCGGCCCTCCCGCCGGGGCCCGTCCCTCGTACGGGGCGACAATCCGCACTCCCCGCGTCCGTCGCGTCGCCCAGCGTTACGCTCGCCTGATGCAGACCAGGTCCTCACCCTTCCGGCCGCGCGGCGGGCGCCCCGTGGCCCGCGCCCGGTTCACGGCCGTCGCCCTGCTGACCGCGGCCCTCCTCGCGTCCGCGTGCTCCCCTGGCAGCAGCTCGATCGAGCCGTCCTCGGCGGCGTCGGCGCGGACCGACGCGGCGAGCGCCCCCGTCCTGGCCCCGCTGCCGCGCGCGATCCCGGCCGTGCTTGCGCCGTACTACACACAGCGTCTGACGTGGCGCGACTGCGGCGCATCCGGCTTCCGATGCGCCACGATGAAGGCGCCGCTGGACTACGACCGGCCGGGCGCGGGCGAGGTACGGCTCGCGGTGACCCGCAAGGCCGCCACCGGCAAGGGCAAGCCGCTCGGTTCGCTGCTGGTCAACCCGGGCGGCCCGGGCGGCTCGGCGGTGGGCTACCTCCAGCAGTACGCCGGTCTCGGCTACCCCGCCGAGGTCCGCGCCCGCTACGACATGGTGGCGATGGACCCGCGCGGCGTCGCCCGCAGCGAGCCCGTCGAGTGCCTCGACGACCGCCAGATGGACGCGTACACGCAGACCGACGTGACCCCCGACGACCGGGCGGAGCAGAACGCGGCGGTCGCGGCGGACCAGAAGTTCACGCAGGCCTGCGGGGCGCACTCGGCGCGGCTGCTGCGGCATGTCTCCACGGTCGAGGTGGCCCGGGACATGGACATCCTGCGCGCGGCGCTGGGCGACGCGAAGCTGAACTACGTCGGGGCGTCGTACGGCACCTTCCTCGGGGCGACCTACGCCGGCCTCTTCCCGAGCCGGGTGGGCCGCGTCGTCCTGGACGGCGCGCTGGACCCCGCGCTGGACTCGCGCACGGTCAACCTGGAGCAGGCGCAGGGCTTCGAGACGGCGTTCCAGGCGTTCACGAAGGACTGCCTGCGCCGCACCGACTGCCCGCTCGGGGCCAGGGGTACGACGCCGACGCGGGCCGCAGACCACCTCAAGGCCTTCTTCCGCAAGCTGGACGGCCACCCGGTGGCGACCGGCGACCGCGACGGCCGCAAGCTGGGCGAGGCACTGGCCACGACGGGCGTGATCGCGGCGATGTACGACGAGGGCGCCTGGAGCCGGCTGCGCTCTGCTCTGACCTCGGCGACGAAGGGCGACGGCGCGGCGCTGCTCGCCCTCTCCGACAGCTACTACGAGCGCGACGCCGACGGCCACTACAGCAACCTGATGATGGCCAACAACGCCGTGAACTGCATCGACCTGCCGCCCGCCTTCACCGGCCCCGCCCAGCTGCGGCAGGCGCAGGCCGCGTTCGAGAAGGCGTCACCGGTGTTCGGCGAGGGCCTGGCCTGGTCGTCGCTGAACTGCGCGTACTGGCCGGTGCGGGCCACGGGCGAGCCGCACCGCATCACGGCGCAGGGCGCGGCGCCGATCGTGGTCGTCGGCACCACCCGGGACCCGGCCACCCCCTACCGCTGGGCCCAGTCCCTGGCCGGCCAGCTCTCCTCCGGCCACCTCCTGACCTACGCCGGCGACGGCCACACCGCCTTCCTCCGCGGCAGCACCTGCGTCGACTCCGCCATCGACACCTACCTCCTCCACGGCACCCCACCCGCCCCGGGCAAACGCTGCTCCTAGCCCCTCGTACCGGCCCCGGATCCTCGCACCCCGGGGCCGGTACGAGGCACCCCCGGAAACTGTGTAGACTTACCGACGTTGCCGACCGCACCCTAGGTGCACGCAGCACGCCGCTTTAGCTCAGATGGCCAGAGCAACGCACTCGTAATGCGTAGGTCTCGGGTTCGAATCCCGAAAGCGGCTCCGGTACGAAGGCCAGCTAGGAATGTTCCTAGCTGGCCTTTCGTCGTTCAGCGCATCCGACGACGACGCTGGGCGCGCGCCGTGCGGGTGCCGACGGTCTCAGTCCGGGTCTCAGTCGTGAGGCCGAACCGCTGGAAGGCTCACCTCTACCAGGCGCGGGTCCGCCCGGCCATGCTTTGCGTCGACGGGAACTGCTGCTCGCATTGGTGGATGGCGCTACCGTCTTGGGGGCCACAGGCTTGCTGCTGGAGCAGAACGCAGTCACTGCGATGGTCGGGGCTGGAAACCAGATCGAGTGGCGCCCTTACCCCCAGGCAAGCGAGAAGCCTGTGGGGCTGTGATGGGATCTAGGGCGCGGGCCGTAGCTGACCTTGCTGGATGACGCTCTGCGTGGTGTTCAGCCAGGCTGATCAGTGACTGACTCGCGCAAGAAGCAGGGGCCTCGGCTGGCATCAGCGGAGGCCCCTGCTGTCGCTAAAGGCGTTCAGACTAGCTGCAAAGCCTGAAGGAACCGCGAGGCTGAGGGGGAGCCGTGGGCGGTGCTGTGCGAGTTGAAGTAGTGGCCGTGAGTGTGGCGGAGCGTCTGCTCTGAGTCAGCTCCCACGAGCACGACTTCGATCGTCTCGTTGCCCCGGTAGCGCTTCTCGACCTCCGCGTAGACGGCAGAAGCCTTGGCTTCGTCAGCGAAGTGCTGGATGGCGAGCAGCTTCCCCCGCCTACGGTCGTACGTCAGGAGGAAGTACGTGGTGTTCACTGTTTTGCCTCCTCGGCGTGTTGTGCTATCCAGTGTCGCACTTCTGCCTGAGCCGCGTCGAAGCGGGCCTTGAACCCGGTCGGATAGTCCAGCAGATACTCATCACAGTAGATACCCAAACCGGCGCAGCGGAAGAACTCCAGCACAGGATCAGGCCCAACTTCATCCTTGAGTGGCAGCTCGTAGGCGGTGGCGAACTGTTCCACAGCATCGGCCCATGCCTGCTGCCCCACTGTTCGTAGCTGTACCTCTATACGTTTCCCGTCACGTTCCGTGACGAAATGAATCGCACGGTAGCCACTATCCTTGGGGTGCGCTACGTAATCGCGATCTCGGTGTATGGGCCAGCGTGCCCGCATTCGTTGAGCCACAGCCTCTACGGCTCTAGGGCTGGGGAGCACTGCTCTACATCCCCCGATGTCTTCCATGCGGGCGAGCTTCATGCCTGGTTGCCGAACAAGCTTGTTGACGATCTGAGGAGCGCGCTTGAGGCGTTGGGCCACTCGTGCTCCCGAGGCCGGGCAATCAGCCATGACGCGCAAGCCGTTCGTGACCTTGGTCAGGGGATAGGAGTGGGCCGTTCGCCACGTGCTGAGCAGGGAGAAGGCGCTGTCATGCGCATCTAGCTCAAATTCTCCCAGGTCGGCCCCTCTGCTGTGCCAGGCGCGGAGGACATCGCCAGCTCGGTTGACAGCACTCTTTGACAACTCAGACATGCACCCCCCTGGGTACTCGGCAGCTCAGTATGCAGGATGGGCGCTACGCCGGAGCCAGAAAATCGCGACGCTTAGAACGGTAGTTGCAGCGTCTTGAAGCGGTCAGGCACCTCTGCCCCCCATGGCCAGCGCTGCAGCAGCAGAGACCGTGAGAGGGGCTGCGGTCTTAATTGCTGCCCTGTGTTGCCAGCGCCAGGCCCATCCGTTGAGGCCCAACAGGCCCTGGAGGGGCACTTGAACAGGTGTGATCCTACTTCGGGGAGCTTGGCGGACCTCTGCGGATCACAAGCGGAGAACCCGTAATGCATAGGTCTCGGGTTCGAATCCCGAAAGCGGTTCCGCTGGAAACCCAGGTCAGAAGTTCGCTGACCTGGGGTTTTGCGTTCAGCGGAGGCGACGGCGGCGCCGGGAGCGGGCCGCGCGACTGTCGGCGGTCTCAGTGGGTCCCGCGTCGGGGCTGGCTGACGCCGGCACGAAGAACTCGCCCATACGCCGCATGGCCTCCTTCGACAGATGCGATCCGCCCTTCACGTACAGCCGCGTCTGGCTGATCTGGGTGTGCCGAAGGATCTCCATGATCGTGGGCATGTCCACACCCAGCCCGTTCAGGATCGTGCCGGCGGTGTGACGACTCCCGTCGTACAGACGACGGTCATCGACGCCCGCTTCCACGAGCAGCTCCTTGTTTCTCGTAGTCGGCGCGTGGGTCCAGCGGGGTCCGTCCGGCCGCGAAAACACCACATGGTGATCTTGGTCAACTCCCCAGCGACGGACGGCGTTGCTACTCCCCTTCGTTTTGGGGCGGGTGAGGACGAGCTCGCCTCCCGGAGGGTCGGGCAGGCGCTCGTGTGCTCGGTGCATGGCTTCGGGCGGCCCCGCTTGTAGCCCTTGTGCGTCGTGCAGTCCGGCGGGCACGGCTCGAAGTGGCGCAGGCGCGCCCACATGCGTGCGGGTCTTCGCGACTGTGCCGCCAAGTGAGGCGCTGTAACTCACTCCGGGCGGAACAGCTCCGCTTCCAGGTCTACGTACGGCCAGCGCGCCCGAACACCTCACCCTGCCGGAACCTACTGCCGACACCGATGATCCACCGCATGAACTAAGGCCGTTTCGAGGGATGCCTTGGCCTGCTCGGGGCCGGTCTGAGCGAACCGTGCCGGGTCAGCGAACCGTGCCGGGTCGAGGGCCAGGACGGGTACGCGCCGGCGACCGGTACGCCGTCCGCTCCGGAGCCGACCGGGGATATCCGCTTGCTGCCGGCCTACGGCAACTACCTATTGGGCTTCGCCGGCCGCCGACTGTCCGTGGAGTCCGAGCACGCGCGCAGGGTCTGGCCGGGCGGCGGTCGGATCAGCCCCACCGTGGTGGTGGACGGGCCTGGCGCGGGGTGTGACGCCGGGACCGGGCGCGTGGTGTCGATCTGGAGATGTTCCCCGGCGGGGGCGGGCAGGCCCCGGACGCGGCCGACGCGCACGCGCGGGCCCTCGATGCCGAGGTCCGGGACATCGCCCGGTTCCTCGCCGTGTGAACCCGGGGCGGTCGCGCCCTTCCGCTGCATAACCTCGGGCTGACCGCGCCCTCCTGCGGTCCTGGCAGATGTGCCGAGACCGTAGGAGAACAGGTGGCGATCATCCCCCCCCGGGCGCACCCGCGCGATCACCGGAACGGGCCCGGCTGCTGAGGGCGCTCGCGGAGCGCCGGTCGATACGGCCCGGTTCATGACCGTCGCCGCCCCGCTCGGCGTGGTGCTCGCCCGGCACACCGGGCAGCGGGACCTGCTCATCGGCTCCACCGCGGCCCAGCGCCAGGAGCCCGAACTGCGCCATCTGATCGGGCTGTTCACCGACGCGTTCCCGGTCCGCGCCGACTCAGGAACACCGGGCGGCAGAACGGCACCCGGCCCGGGGGGAATCCGGCGTATACCGACCGCCCGGTTCGGAGGTCGATCGGCCATACTCAGGACCAGAATTCCCCTGTGTCCGGCAAAACACCTCAAAAAGGGTGTAAAGGCAATGGGGGAGGGAGAACCGGGGAAGGCCGGCCGACATCTTGGTGGGCGATGGGCGGCGCGCGGCCAGGGACGCGCCGCCGCTGCCGGATGGGGTGTGCACGTGGTGGAGCCGAGGATCGCCGTCGCCGTGGTGACCATGGGCAACCGGCCCGCCGAGGTCGACGCCCTGCTTCAGTCCGTGGCCAAGCAGGACCTCGCCCCCGCCCGGACCGTGATCGTCGGCAACGGCTGCCGGCTCCCCGAGTTCGCCCGCCGCCTCTCCCTGCCCGGCGAGGTCACCACCATCGACGTGCCGGAGAACCTGGGCTGCCCCGGCGGCCGCAATGTGGCCCTCGCCCGGCTGCGCGAGTTCGGGGACGTCGACGTCGTCGTGGAACTGGACGACGACGGGCTGCTCGTCGATGCCGATGTGCTGCGCCGGGTGCGGGACCTGTACGCCGCCGACCCGCGCCTCGGCATCGTCGGCTTCCGCATCGCCGACGAGCACGGCGAGACCCAGCAGCGGCACGTGCCCAGGATCGGCGGCTCCGACCCGCTGCGCGGCGGCTACGTCACCGGATTCCTGGGCGGCGGCCACGCCCTGAGCACGGCCATGCTGGCCGAGACCGGGGACTGGCCGGCCGAGTTCTTCTTCGCGCACGAGGAGACCGACCTCGCCTGGCGCGCCGCCGACGCCGGCTGGCGGATTCGCTACTGCCCCGAACTGTTGCTCCAGCACCCCAAGACCTCCCCGGCCCGGCACGCCATCTACTACCGCGTCAACGCCCGCAACCGCGTCTGGCTCGTACGGCGCCGGCTGCCGCTGCCGCTCATCCCGGTGCACCTGGGCGTGTGGACCCTGCTCACCCTCGCCCGCACCCGCTCCGCAGCCGGGCTCCGGGCATGGTTCGGCGGATTCGTGGAGGGCGTACGGGAACCGGCGGGGGAGCGCCGTCCGATGCGCTGGCGCACGGTGTGGCGCCTGACCAGGCTGGGCCGCCCGCCCGTGATCTGAGGGCGCGGGGACGCGGAGGCGGGACGGGGTCCCGGTCGTTCACCTCCGCCGACCGGGACCACCCACGTCCCCGGATCCGACCTGCGGCGACACTCCCCCGAGTGACGCGACTGACGCGCGCGCCGTCGGGCCGGTTCCGATGGAATGATCACATCAAGTCTCACCAACGGATCGCTAACATGTGGCCGAGGGGGCGTCGGTACGAGACAGGTCGGATGACCGGAACTTGTCCGGCGGCAGTGGCGGCAGGCCGGTGAGAACACCGGCGTCCGGACCTCCGGACCGCTGCTGACCTGGCCGGTCGCCTCACGGACGGTGACAGGGGACCGGCCGCGGAAGGTGGCGAGAAATCGTCGCCTGCGGGACGGATTCCCGCCAGGAGTACGGCGGGTGCGCGCCCGCCGCGGAGCACGGTCGGCCCCGACCGCGCGGGAAGGCAGTGGAGCGGCGTGAAAGGGCGGCGCGAGCTGCGGTTCGGTCTGCTGGGTCCGCTGGTCCTCTACGACCGGCCGCCGTACGGCGACCCGGGCGACGACACCCCCGGCGACGACACCCCCGGCGGGTGCGCACCGGGTGGGAACGCGCCGGGTGGGAACGCACCGGGCGGAAGCGCATCCGAACACGCCGTCCGCGCCATCGGCAGCCCCAAGATGCGCGCCCTCCTCGCCGCGCTGCTGCTGGAGCCCGGCCGGGTCGTCTCGGTCGAGTCGCTGAAGGACGCGCTGTGGGGCGGGGCGCCCCCGGCCTCCGCGCAGGCGTCCCTGCACAACCATGTCACCCGGCTGCGCCGGCTCCTGGACGATCCCGAACGGCTCAGGTCCGTGCCGCCGGGCTATCTGCTCCGCGTCGACCGGGGCGAGCTGGACGTGGACGTGTTCGACGCGCTGGTGGCCGACGCCCGCGCCGCGCACGCCCGGCAGGACTGGCCGGCCGTCGTACGGTCCTGCACACACGCGCTCGCGCTGTGGCGCGGCACCCCGCTCAGCGGACTGCCCGACCTCGGCGGCCACACCCTGGTGCCCCGCCTGGAGGAGGCGCGGCTGATCCTGCTGAAGTGGCGGTACGACGCCGAACTCGCCCTCGGCGGAACCCGGTTGACGGCGCTCGTCCCCGAGCTGTCGGCCCTCGTCGCCGAGCATCCGTTCCGCGAGGCGTACCACCGCCAGCTGATGCTCGCCCTGCATCGCACCGGCCGCCAGGCCGAGGCCCTCGCCGTCCACCGCGATCTGCGCGCCCGCCTGATCGAGGAACTCGGCGTCGAACCCGGCCCCGGCATCCGCGAGGCCCATGTCGAGGTGCTGCGGGGGAGCGGCGGGGGCGACGCGTGGCTTTCGGGGGACGAGGGGGATGCAGGGGACGAGGGGGAGGGCGGGTCCGGGGACGGGGGTCGGATCGGGACCGGGGATCGGGAGGGGGCCGGGGACGGGTGTCGGGAGGGGGCTGGGGACGACAATGAGTCCTGTCGGCCGACGGAGGCTGCGCGCCCGGCGGAGGCTGCCCGCTCGGCGAAAGCCGCCCGCCCGGCCGAGGCTAGCCGCCCGGCGGAGGCCGCCCGCCCGGCCGAAGCCGCCCGCCCGGTAGAGGCCGCCCGCCCGGCCGAAGCCGCCCGCCCGGTAGAGGCCGCCCGCCCGGCGGAGGCCGCCCGCCCGGTAGAGGCCGCCCGCCCCGCAGAGGAACGGGACCGCACGGCACCACCCGCACCCCCGCAAGGAGCCGACCCCAAGCCGGTCACCCCCGTAGTCCCGCCCCCCGCCCAACTGCCTCCCCCACCCGCCCACTTCACCGGCCGCACCCCCGTCCACCGCGCCCTGCGGCACGCGCTGACCGAGCCGCCCGCGCCGGGCCCGGCCGTCGCCGTGGTCTCCGGCATGGCGGGCGTCGGCAAGAGCGCGCTCGCCCTGCACGTGGCCCATGAGCTGCGGGAACGTTTCCCCGACGGCCAGCTCTACGTCAACCTGCACGGCGCCACCCCCGGCATGCCCCCGCTCGCCCCCGCGCAGGCGCTCGCCACCCTGCTGCGCGACCTCGGGGTCGAGCCCCGCAATGTGCCCGAACACCCGGACACGGCCGCCGCGTTGCTCCGCTCCCTGCTCGCCCCCGCCCGCATCCTGCTGGTCCTGGACGACGCGGCCGACGCCGCCCAGGTACGCCCCCTGCTCCCGGCCGGTCCCGGCTGCGCGGTGATCGTCACCAGCCGCTCCCCGCTGACCACCCTCGACGGCGCCCGGCGCTTCCCGCTCACCCCGCTGACCGGCGAGGACAGCGCGGCCCTGCTCCGCGCGCTGAGCGGCCGCCCGGGGCTGGACGCCGGGCACGCCCTGGTCGAGCTGACCGGCGGACTGCCGCTGGCGCTGCGCGTGGTCGCGGCCCGGCTCGTGGCCCGGCGCGCCCTCACCCCGGACGTGCTCGCCGGTCAACTGGCCGCCACCGGAGGCAGATTGCGGCAGCTGGAGTACGACGACCTCAGCGTCCGGCGCTCCCTCGCCGTCGCCCATGACGCCCTCGCCGCCGCCGCACGCGAGGCCGACCGGGACGCGGCCCTGCTGCTGCGCCGCGTCGGCGCGCTCGACCTGCCGACCTACGGCGCCCCGCTCCTCGCCCGCCTCACCGGCATCGACGCGCGCCGCGCCGAGGCCGCCCTGGACCGCCTGGTCGACGTGGCCCTCCTGGAGGAGACGGCCTACGGCCGCTACACCCCGCACGACCTGGTCCGCGAGTTCGCCCGCGAACTGGCCGCGACAGAGGCGGGCTTGGAGTCCGGTACGACGGCAGGCCCTTCCCCGGCCGACCGGGCTCCCGCCCGCACCCGGGACGAGGCGCCCCCCGACCTCGTCGCCCTGCGCTGGTACGCCGCCGTGGCCGAGCGCGCGCTCGTCGCCATCACGGAACCCGGCCTCGACCTGGACGACCGGCTGCGGCCGACCTCCGCGCAGCCGCCGGAGCACGCCGCCGATGTGGCCGGGCTGCACTCCTTCGAGTCGGCCGGGCAGGCGTTCGCCTGGGGTGAGACGGAGCTGGAGAACGTGGTCGCGCTGGTGGCGCGCAACGCCGACGCGGAGGACCCGCGCAGGCTGGCCCATCTCTCGGTGCTGACCCGCCTGTTGTTCCCGTATGTGCAGCGCAGCGGCCGGGTCGCGGAGCTGGAGGTGCTCGGGCGGGCCGCGCTCGGGGCGGCACACCGGCTCGACGACGAGGAGGCGCGGGCGTACGCCCTCGGCGATCTCGCGGGCCTGCACTTCCTGACCGGCCGGCACAGTGACGCGCTCGCCCTGACCGACCGCTGCCTGGAGAGCTGGCGGCGGCTCGACGTGCCCAGCCGTATCCGGCGCTGTCTGAACAACCGGGGGCTGCTGCTGGAGGGGCTCGGCCGGTTCGCGGAGTCCGAGGAGGCGCTGCGGCAGAGCCTGTCCTACGCGCGGCTGCTGAACGACCCCGTCGGCGAGGCCGTCACCCACAGCCATCTCGGCAACCTCTACGAGCACACCGATCCGCGCGCCGCCATCGAGCAGCACCGGCGCTCGCTGGCGATCGGGGAGGAGGTGGGCGCCGTCATCCTGCGGCACTCCGCGCACTGCAACATCGGCTACGCCCATCTCACCCTCGGCGAACCGGCCGCCGCCGCCCGGCACTTCGAGCAGAGCCTCAGCATCCTCGGCGGCCACGGCGACTGGCACGGCGAGTCCCAGACCCGGCTCGGCCTGGTCCGCGCGCTGCGGGAACTGGGGGAGGGGGAGCGGGCGTACATCGAGTGCGGCGAGCTGCTGCGCCGCGCCGACGCCCGCGCCGACCGCTACACGGGCGGCCTGGCCCGCCACCAGCACGGCCTCCTGCTGCACGCCCAGGGCCGCCACCAGGAGGCCCGCACCGCCTGGCACACCGCCCTCACCGCCCTGACCGGCACGGACGCACACTCCGTGCTGACCGAACTGCGGGAACTGCTGGCCGAGTGAACCGGCGTGAGGGCGGCGGCCGTTCGCCGTATGTCCGTACGGGTCCGCCGGCACCCCGCGCGGCAGCGCACCGCACCCGCCCCTCCCTATTTCGCGTCCGCATAACACTCCACCACCGCCGTCGTGAACGGAAACCGCACCGGTGTCTCGCCGAAGGTCAGCCGGCCGGCGAGGGCGGACGCGTCGCGGATGGCGGTCACCACGGTGTCGGCCTCCTCGGCGGGGCAGTGCACGATCACCTCGTCGTGCTGGAAGAAGACCAGCTCGGCCCGCAGCCCGGCACAGGACTGGCGCAGGGCGGCGAGCAGCAGCAGGGCCCAGTCCGCGGCGCTGCCCTGGACGACGAAGTTGCGCGCGAAGCGGCCCCGCGCACGGGAGTTGCCGGAGGCGTAGCCCGGGACCCAGGCCGTCCGGCCGTCGGCCGGGGTCTCCCCCTCGTCCTCCCCGGGCCCGATGGGGATGCCCGCCTCCTCCGCCGCGTCCTCGCCGGCACCCGCCGCCGGCGGGCAGGTGCGGCCCAGCCAGGTCCGCACCAGCCGGCCCTCCTCGCCCGCCCGCGCCGCGTCGTCGACATAGGCGACGGCCTTCGGGAAGCGGCGGCGCAGTGCGGCGAGGTTCTTCAGCCCGTCGCCGGAGGTCTGGCCGTAGACCGCGCCGAGCACGGCCAGCTTGGCCTGGTCGCGGTCGCCGGAGAAGGCCCGGTCGGACACCGCCTGGTAGAGGTCGCTCTCCCGGCCCGCGACCTCCATCAGACCGGGGTCGCGGGAGATCGCGGCCAGTACCCGCGGCTCCATCTGGTCGGCGTCGGCCACCACCAGCCGCCAGCCGGGGTCGGCGACCACGGCCCGCCGGATCACCTTGGGGATCTGCAGGGCGCCCCCGCCATGGGTCACCCAGCGCCCGGTGACCGTGCCACCGGCCTGGAACTCCGGGCGGAAGCGGCCCTCGCGCACCCAGTCCTGGAGCCAGGACCAGCCGTGGGCCACCCAGATGCGGTACAGCTTCTTGTAGGCGAGCAGCGGTGCGACGGCCGGATGGTCGAGGGACTGGATCTCCCAGCGGCGGGTGGATCTCACCTTGATCCCGGCCTGCGCGAACGCCTTGATCACATCGGCCGGCAGATCGGGCCGGACCCGGCGGCCGAACGCGGCGGAGACCTCGTCCGCCAGCTCCGCGAGGCGGCGCGGCTCGCCCCCGCCCGCATACCGCTCCCCGAGCAGCTCGTGCAGCAGCCCGCGGTGGACCTCGGCGCTCCAGGGCAGCCCGGCCCGGTTCATCTCGGCGGCCACCAGGGTGCCGGCGGACTCGGCGGCGGTCAGCAGCCGCATCCGGCCCGGATCACCCGCCTTCTCGTGCCGCCGCTGCTGTTCGGCGTAGACCGCGAGGAGGTCGGCCAGGGGCAGCGCGGCGCCGGTGGACTCGAACAGCGTGGACTGGGCGCCCGGATCGGCCGCCCGCTGCGGCGGATCCGGTGGTACGGGGCCGCCCCGGAGGCGGGCCAGGGCGGCGGCGGCCGAGCGTGGTTCGCCGTACCGCCCCTCGTGGCCCAGCAGCAGGGTCTCGGCGACCTCGATGTCGTAGCACCGCTCCACTCGCACCCCCGTGGCGAGCAGGCGCGGATAGACGTCGGCGGTCGACCGCCACACCCAGCGCGTCACCTCCGGGCGGCTCCGCACCGCCCCGGCGGGATCGCTCTCCCGCCGCACCGGTCCGGCGGGCAGCCCGTCCGGGCCGAGGGGGGCGACGTCCACGCCACCGTCCTCGGCCGGAGCGAGTGCCCACCGTTCGGCCATGAGTGCGAGTGTGGCAGCCGGCACTGACAATCGCCGTGACCTGCGGCTTCAGTCCTCGGCGGGAGTCTCCGGGCGCTTCTCCAGGAGCAGCGCGAGGACCCTGTCCACGTACTCCTCGGCCGCGGCCTTGGTGACGCCGAGGCCGCTGAGGACGCCCGTGCCGTTCTCGTGCTCCAGCAGGGCCAGCAGGATGTGCTCGGTGCCGATGTAGTTGTGCCCGAGCCGCAGCGCCTCGCGGAAGGTGAGCTCCAGGACCTTCTTGGCCTCGGGGCCGTAGGGGACGAGGTCGGGGACCTCCTCGGCGGCGGGCGGCAGCGCGGCGGTCGCGGCCCGGCGCACGGCCTCCGGCGTGACGTCCTGCGCGGTGATCGCCTTCGCCGCGATGCCCTCCGGCTCGGCCAGCAGCCCGAGGACCAGGTGTTCGGGGCGGCCCTCGGGGTTGCGGGCGGCCACCGCCTCGCTGTGCGCGGCCATGACCACGTTCCGCGCGCGCGGGGTGTAGCGGTTGAAGCCCTGGCCGGGGTCGAGGTCGGCGGACTCCTTCGGCACGAACCGCTTCTGCGCCGCCTGCCGGGTCACGCCCATGCTCTTGCCGATCTCGGTCCAGGACGCGCCCGAGCGGCGGGCCTGGTCCACGAAGTGCCCGATCAGATGGTCCGCCACATCGCCGAGGTGATCGGCCGCGATCACCGCGTCCTGCAACTGGTCGAGGGGTTCGGGATGAACCTTCTTGATGGCCTCGATGAGGTCGTCGAGGCGTACGGATGCCGTGATGTTCGGGTTGGTCGCCATGCGTCAACCGTAGGTTGCGCCCCCGGTGGTGTCAACCGTTGGTTGACAGTCGGCGAAAGCCGGACAGCGTGGATTTATCCACAGGCTGTGGACGGTGCTCGGCGTGCTGTCGGCGGGGCGTGGCACGATCGGCGATGTGACCAGTTCTGCCAGCACGGTCGAGCGGGCCTTCCGGGCCGCGCTCTACGACGACACCGACACCGGCCTCGACACGGGCGCCTCCCTGCTCGCCGCCGACCCCGCCGCGGACCCCGAACTCACGCGGCGCGGCGAGGAGTTCGTGGCGACCGCGTGGCGGCGCGGCTGGGCGCCCGCCGATGTCGTACGACTGGTGCGGCGCGAGCTGGAGCAGCCGCATGTCCAGCTGGCCGCGGCCCTGATCCGGGCACAGTCCGGCGCGGACCGGCCGCGCGGGCGCCGCTGGGCCGCCCAGCTCGACGAACTGCCCGCGGATCCCGCCCGCGAAGCCGACCGCTTCTCCCATGCCACCACCGTCCTGGAGCTGTACCGCCTGCTGCTGCGCCTGCCCTCCCTCGAACCCCTGGAGGAGGAGACCCGCCGCACCCACGACCCCGCCGCCTCCCGGCTCCTCGGCCGCATCCGCGCCCTGCTCGCCAAGGCCGAGGCGACCGGCTACCCGGAGGAGGCCGAGGCCCTGACCGCCAAGGCGCAGGAGCTGATGGCCCGGCACAGCGTCGACGAGGCGCTGCTCGCCGCCGCCGCGCCCGCGCCGGACGCGCCCGGGGCCTGCCGGATAGGCGTCGAGCCGCCGTACGAACAGGCCAAGGCCGTCCTGCTGGACGCCGTGGCCACCGCCAACCACTGCCGCGCGGTGTGGAACGAACCGCTCTGCTTCTCCACCGTCGTCGGCTTCGAGAGCGACCTGGAGGCGGTCGAACTGCTCTACACCTCGCTGCTGGTGCAGACCACGCACGCCATGACCAAGGCGGAGGCGGGCCAGCGGGCGGCCGGGCGCAAGCGCACCAAGACCTTCCGGCAGTCCTTCCTCGCCGCCTACGCCCACCGGGTCGGCGCCCGGCTCGCGGCCGCCGCCGAGAGCCAGGTCACCCAGGATCTGCTGCCGGTGCTGGCCACCCGCGAGGTGGCGGTCACCGGCCGCCTGGAGCGGATGTTCCCGCGGACCACGACCACCCGGCTGCGCGGGGTGAGCGACGAGGCCGGCTGGACGGAGGGCGCGGCCGCCGCGGACCGCGCCCAGGTCAGGGCGCGGCCACGACTGGGGTGAGGTGCGGCCCGTACGGCTCCGCGGCTCAGTCGCCGGCCTGCTGGAAGGTGCTGACGGAGGCGTTCGCCTTGGTCGCGGCGCCCTGGCCGGCGATCGGGCCGTACTTCCAGGGGAAGCTCTGCGCCTCGTCCCCGCCCGGCAGGCTGATCTTCAGCTCGGTGGCCGCGAGGCTGCCGGCGTCGCCGTCCTTGCCGCGCACATAGCTGATGGTGAAGGTCGCGGCGTCGCCCTTGGCGAGCTTCAGGGTCTGCGCCTTCGCGCCCTTCTGGGCGGACAGCTTCGCGCTCGTGCCGCCCTTGACCAGGGTGACGCCGGGGAAGTTCTCCAGCGTGCAGGTCTTGCTCTGGTTGGTGATGCTGACCGGCACCTCGCCGGTGTCGCCCGCCGCCGGCGCCACGCTCGCCGCCCCGACCTGGAGGGACACCCCGCCGATCCGGCAGGCCGAGCTGTTCTTGCCGCCGCTGCCGCTGTTCCCCCCGCCACCGCAGGCGGTCAGCAGCAGGGCGGCGGCAACGGCGGTGACGGTGAGCGGAAAGGCGCGCATGAGCAGGTCCCATCGAGGTCGTGACGGTGCTCCTGCATCATCGCGCCTGGACGGTGCCCCCGTTCGCGCGCCCCTCGCAAATCACCGCTTCAGGTGCTTCGCGCGTTGTCCGTACGAGCATGTTGTCTATCCGTACGGGCGGGTCGTCCGTACGAGAAAGGGGGTGTCACCGCGCGGCGGCGCTCGGCAGCCCGGAGGGCAGCTTGCCGCCCTCCGCCTTGGTGTACGTCTCCTGCCCCACCTTGCCCGACCAGGTCACCTTCATGGAGGTGCCGTCGACCGCGTCGACCATGCCGGTGGTGCGGTCCTTGCTGCCCTTGGCGCAGCTCAGATGGATCATCTGCATGCCGGACTCGGTGCCCGCCGTGCCGCTGCACACCGTGCCGCCGGTCGCGAAGATCCCGGCCTGCTTGCCGTTGATCACCAAAGCCACGATGGTGCCGCCGCTGGTGGCCAGCCAGCTGCCCTGGAGCTTGCCGGAGGCGCCGGTCACGCCGGAGCCGCCGGCGGACGAGGTGGGGGCGGGATCGGCGCTCGCCGTGCTCGGCGGGGTCGTGGAGGAGTGGTCGCTGCCGCCGCCACCGCCGCATGCCGTCAGCGCCAGCGCGCCCACCAGTCCCGCGGCCAGGGCCGCGATCCGCACCCGTGTACCGGTCGAAGCAGTCGCCGAAGTCACGTCAGGCTCCCCAAGCTGTAGGCGTCCGCCGCCCTCGGCCGGACGGCCGCAGCAAGCTATCAGCAGAACCCACCCGGAACTCCGGTGCGCCGGGACTTCCTTACCGGGAGTGGAACAGTGAGGGCCCGGAACGCGTCTCTTCCTTGTGCACGCGAAATCCGGTCCCGGTGGTCCGGCGCCACCGGCACCATGGATGATCATGGCTGGGGGCGGAGAGGGCATGCACGGCCCGCTCCGGGGCAGGCGCTGGGACAGCTTCGGCGAAAGCGGCGGCGTACGGCCGCACAACGTCAGGTAAAGCGCACGTCAAAGGTGTAATGGCGAGAACACTCGCCGTGCACGTGCATCTGCTCGTGCAGTTGCATGTGACGCGGGGGTTATGATCCAGGTCAGTTGACCACAGCATCTATGGCCTCACCAGCCAGTGCACACCGGGGAGCGACCTGTGGACCGCGACGTCGACGGCGTGTTCGGAGGGTACGACGTGTACAACGGCATGGCTGCCACGCAGCTGGACGGAGTGGCCTGGCAGAAGAGCAGGCACAGCAACTCGCAGGGTTCGTGCGTGGAGTTCGCGCGCCTGCCGGGCGGTGAGGTCGCCGTCCGCAACTCCCGCTTCCCGGACGGTCCCGCGCTGGTCTACACGCGGGCCGAGATAGAGGCGATGCTGCTGGGCATCAAGGACGGCGAGTTCGACCACCTGATCGCGAGCTGACCCCTGCGGGATCCGCCGGCATTCCGTCTACGCGCGTCGCCGGGCAGCGCCCGCCCGGCGACGCGCGTAGACGATCAGGCCGGGTGTTCCACGCGGAACATCGCCCAGACGACCTTCCCCTCCAGCGGACCGGCCAGCGGATGCCAGCCCCAGCTGTCCGCGAAGGAGTCGACCAGGAAGAGCCCCCGCCCGGACTCCGCCGAGAAGTCGTCGGAGTCCCGCGGCGCCGGCGTCTCATGACTCGGGTCCCGCACCGTGCAGACCAGCCGCTCGTCCCACCGCATCAAGTGCAGCCGTACCGAGGCGACATGCTCCTGGGGACACCCGTACTCACCGGGCATCGCATGCCGCAGCGCGTTGGTGACCAGCTCGGAGACGACCAGGCAGACATCGTCGAAGCGCTCGTCCACGCCCCACTTCTCAAGGGTGTCCCGGGTGAACCGCCGGGCCTCGCGCACCGCCTCGTACCGCGCCGGCAGAGCGCAGGACGCGGCGCTGGACACGGCCGCGGGGTCCAACGGCGGAAGGCCCTGCCGTAACGGCTTGAGCATGGTCGATCCATTCGTCCCCATGCGAGGCACTCCCGGGAATTCGCGGTCGTTGCGATGCAGCGGTGGCGCGGGACCATGGTTTCGGATGCGAAGAGCAGATGCAAGGGCAGATGCACGTGCACGCGACCGAAATAGGCAGTCCCGTACCACTTCTTGGCCATTTTTTCTGCCATCTTCCTGACGGTTCCCGCCAGTGGTACGGACCTCTTCGCCTCCCCGCCTGTCGGAAACGGCCCCGGTCTCTCCGTTTCCGTAACCGTACGAGTACTGCGCGGAGCGTTTTAGTGGCAGACTTCGGCCCCTGAAGACGGTTGGGGAGGCTGGCGAACGTGAGCGCGGGAGAGCCCGGATCGGTGGTGCGGCGGATGCTGCTCGGCTCGCAACTCAGGCGACTGCGTGAAGCTCGGGGGATCACGCGCGAGGCGGCGGGGTATTCCATCCGAGCCTCCGAATCGAAGATCAGCCGGATGGAGCTGGGCCGGGTGAGCTTCAAGACGAGAGACGTCGAGGACCTGCTGACGCTGTACGGCATCACGGACGAGGCGGAGCGCCAGTCGCTGCTGTCCCTCGCCCGCGAGGCCAACGTCGCCGGCTGGTGGCACAGTTACAGCGACGTCCTGCCCAACTGGTTCCCCACCTACGTGGGCCTGGAGGGCGCCGCCACCCTGCTCCGCGCCTACGAGGTGCAGTTCGTGCACGGTCTGCTCCAGACCGAGGAGTACGCCCGCGCGGTGGTCCGGCGCGGCATGAAGGGCGCGAGCGCCGAGGACGTCGAACGGCGGGTCGCGCTGCGCCTGGAGCGCCAGAAGCACCTGTTCTCCGACAACGCCCCCGAGTTCCACATCGTCCTGGACGAGGCGGCCCTGCGCCGCCCCTACGGCGACCGCGAGGTGATGCGCGGCCAGCTCCAGCACCTCATCGACGTCTCCGAGCGGCCCAACGTACGGCTCCAGGTCATGCCGTTCAGCTTCGGCGGGCACTCCGGCGAGAGCGGCGCCTTCACCATCCTCAGCTTCCCCGAGTCCGACCTCTCCGACGTCGTCTACCTGGAGCAGCTGACCAGTGCGCTGTACCTCGACAAGCGCGAGGACGTGGCCCAGTACGAGCAGGCCCTGAAGGAGTTGCAGCAGGACAGCCCGGGTCCGGACGAGAGCCGGGATCTTCTGCGAGGACTCCTCCAACTCTCCTGACCCGCAAGTAGAATGACGCGTGATCAGACTCAGACCGTGGCCGGGATCCGGCTCCGCTAGTGATTGAGGGATCACATGTCGTCCTGTTTCAGCGACCTGGCCCAGCAGTACATCGACGGTGAATGGCGACCGGGCAGCGGGTCCTGGGACGTCATCGACTTCAACCCGTACGACGACGAGAAGCTGGCCTCGATCACCGTGGCCACCGTCGACGAGGTCGACCAGGCCTACCGGGCCGCCGAGCGCGCCCAGAAGGCATGGGCGGACACCAGCCCGTACGCCAGGCGCTCGGTGTTCGAACGGGTCCTCCGGCTGGTCGAGGACCGCGAGCAGGAGATAGCGGACCTGATCATCGCGGAGCTCGGCGGCACCCGGGTGAAGGCCGGCTTCGAGCTGCATCTCGCCAAGGAGTTCCTGCGCGAGGCCATACACCTGGCGCTGCGCCCCGAGGGAAAAATCCTTCCTTCCCCGGGCGAGGGCAAGGAGAACCGCGTCTACCGGGTGCCGGTGGGCGTCGTGGGCGTGATCAGCCCCTTCAACTTCCCCTTCCTGCTGTCGCTGAAGTCCGTGGCCCCGGCGCTCGCGCTCGGCAACGGCGTGGTGCTCAAGCCGCACCAGAACACCCCGATCGCGGGCGGCACCCTGATCGCCAAACTCTTCGAGGAGGCCGGGCTGCCCGGCGGGCTGCTGAACGTCGTCGTCACCGACATCGCCGAGATCGGCGACGCCTTCATCGAGCACCCCGTCCCGAAGGTCATCTCCTTCACCGGCTCCGACCAGGTGGGCCGGCACGTCGCGACCGTCTGCGCCGCGAACTTCAAGCGCTCGGTGCTCGAACTGGGCGGCAACAGCGCGCTGGTGGTGCTGGACGACGCGGACCTCGACTACGCGGTGGACGCGGCGGTCTTCAGCCGGTTCGTGCACCAGGGGCAGGTCTGCATGGCCGCCAACCGGGTCCTCGTGGACCGCTCGGTCGCGGACGAGTTCACCGAGAAGTTCGTCGCCAAGGTGCGCACCCTCAAGGTGGGCGACCCGCGCGACCCGGAGACCGTCATCGGCCCGGTGATCAACTCCGCGCAGGCGAACGCCCTTTCGGGCGTGGTCGAGCAGGCGCTCGCGGAGGGCGCGACGGCGCTGGTGCACGGCGGTTCGGCCAACAACCTGGTCGAGCCCTCGGTGCTCACCGGTGTCCCCGCCGACTCCCCGCTGCTCCAGCAGGAGGTGTTCGGACCGGTCGTCTTCCTGGTGCCCTTCGACGGCGAGGAGGAGGCGGTGCGGATCGCCAACGACACGCCGTACGGCCTCAGCGGCGCCGTCCACACCGGGAACATCGAGCGCGGCGTCTCCTTCGCCAAGCGGATCGACACCGGCATGTTCCATGTGAACGACGGCACCGTGCACGACGAGCCGATCGTGCCCTTCGGCGGCGAGAAGCACTCCGGTGTCGGCCGGCTCAACGGCGAGACGACGCTGGAGGCGTTCACCACGGTCAAGTGGATCTCCGTCCAGCACGGACGCAGCGGCTTCCCGTTCTGACCGCCGCCGGTCTTTTCCGGTCTCCTCGCCGCCGGCCCTCTAGGACAGGATCTGACCTAGAGGGCCCGTAGCTTTTTGGTCGCCGGGGCGAACGCCGCGGCGGACAACCGAGGAGAGGCGGCCGGTCATGGTCACGCATGTGTCCGCGCAGGCGCGGGGCGACGAGCGGGGAGCGCTGCTGGCGTTCATCGAGGAGCAGCGCGGCGGGATCCGCCGGGCGCTGCTCGGGCTGACCGAGGAGCAGGCCCGCACCCGGCCGAGCGCGAGCGAGCTGTCGCTGGGCGGGCTGCTCAAGCATGTGGCCGAGGTCGAGCAGATGTGGCTCGTCCTGGCCGGGCAGCAGACGCCGCCGGTGCGCCGGGACGAGTCCAACTGGCACGAGAGCTTCGAGCTGGTCGGCGAGGAGACGGTGGCCTCGCAGCTCACCCACTGGGAGCAGGTCGCCGCCGAGACGGAGAAGTTCATCCGCTCCGCCCCGAGCCTGGACGACACCTTCCCGCTCCCGCCGGACCCCTGGTTCCCGCCGGAGGGCCGGGTCTCCCTGCGCTGGCTCTGCCTCCACCTGATCCGCGAGACCGCCCGCCACGCGGGCCACGCGGACATCATCCGCGAGTCCCTCGACGGGAAGACCGCGTTCGAACTGGTGGCCCTGGAGCGGGCGCAGGACTGACCCGGGCCCACCGTGCCTCCCGGTGGTGTCCTAATGGTGGAAGCTTGTCGCCGCCCCCTTGTCCCGGGTCAGTGGATGCTGCTGGCGGCGCAGCTCGGGCAGGAGGCGGGACAGGTCGTCCAGGAAGAGGTCGGCCAGGTCGTGCGAGAAGCCGTTGCGGCAGACGATGCGCAGCACGGAGAGGTCCTCGCGGTTGGCCGGGAAGGTGTACGCCGGGACCAGCCAGCCGCTCTCGCGCATCCGGCGGGAGACGTCGAAGACGTCGTAGGCGGTGACATGGTCGGCCGTGGTCAGCGCGAACACCGGGAGTTCGTCGCCCCGGGTCAGCAGCCGGAAGTCGCCGAGGCCCTCGATGCGGTCGGCGAGGGAGCGGGCCACGTCACGGGTGGACTGCTGGACCGCGCGGTAGCCCTCGCGGCCCAGGCGCAGGAAGGTGTAGTACTGCGCGACGACCTGCGCGCCGGGGCGGGAGAAGTTGAGGGCGAAGGTCGGCATGTCGCCGCCCAGGTAGTTCACCCGGAAGACCAGCTCCTCGGGCAGCGCCTCCGCGTCCCGCCACAGGGCCCAGCCGACGCCCGGGTACACCAGTCCGTACTTGTGCCCCGAGGTGTTGATGGAGGCCACCCGCGGCAGCCGGAAGTCCCACACCAGGTCCTCGTCCAGGAAGGGCGCCACCATCGCGCCGGACGCCCCGTCCACATGCACCGGGATGTCCAGCCCGGTGCGCTCCTGGAGGGCGTCCAGGGCGGCGCACAGGTCGGCGATCGGCTCGTAGGAACCGTCGAAGGTCGAGCCGAGGATGCCGATGACGCCGATGGTGTTCTCGTCGCACAGCTCGGCGGCCGCCCGCGGGTCCAGGTGGTAGCGGTCGCCGTCCATGGGGACCTGGCGCGCCTCCACCTCCCAGAAGTTGCAGAACTTCTCCCAGCACACCTGGACGTTGATCCCCATCACCAGGTTGGGCCGCGCGCCCGGGTACCGGTCGGCGTTGCGCTGCGTCCAGCGCCGCTTCAGGGCCATTCCGGCCAGCATGCACGCCTCGCTCGACCCGGTGGTCGAACAGCCCACCGCGGCCGCCGGATCCGGCGCGTTCCACAGATCCGCGAGCATCGCCACGCAGCGCCGCTCCAGCTCGGCGGTGCGCGGGTACTCGTCCTTGTCGATCATGTTCTTGTCCTGGCACTCCGCCATCAGCACCCCGGCCTGGGGCTCCATCCAGGTGCTGACGAACGTGGCCAGGTTCAGCCGGGAGTTGCCGTCCAGCATCAGCTCGTCGTGCACCAGCTGATACGCGGTCGTGGGCGGCATCGGGGCGTCCGGAAGCCGGTGGGTGGGCGGGGCCTCGGTCATACCGCCGACCGGGTTCGCCTCCCCGAAGAACGGGTTGACGGACAACACCCGCTCCTGATGCTTCTGCGGACCTTTGTGCAGGGCCATGGCTGCCTCCTCGCCGCCACCCTATGCAAGGCCGCGCCGCCCCGACATCCGGAATGACCCGGACGCCTGCCCTGACCTCCGTGCCCCGGCATCAGGGACGCCGCGGACTTGCACCTCACGTCACGTGAGGCCGCAGGCTGACCGTCGTACCGACCGACGAACGGAAGGAGGCGGACAGTTGAGCCACTCCGTAGGAGAGGTCGCGGGGTTCGCCGGTGTCACGGTGCGCACCCTGCACCACTACGACGAGATCGGCCTCCTGGTGCCCGGCGGGCGCACCCACGCGGGTCACCGCCGCTACACCGACGCCGACCTCGACCGGCTCCAGCGGATCCTGTTCTACCGGGAACTCGGCTTTCCGCTCGACGAGGTCGCGGTGCTGCTCGACGACCCGGACGCGGACCCGCGCGCGCATCTGCGCCGGCAGCACACCCTGCTGACCGCCCGGATCGAGAAGCTGCGCCGGATGGCCGAGGCCGTGGAACACGCCATGGAGGCACGCAGGATGGGCATCGATCTGACACCCGAGGAGCGGTTCGAGGTGTTCGGGGACAACGACCCCGAGCAGTACGCCGAGGAGGCGGAGGCCCGCTGGGGCGGCACGGAGAAGTGGGCGGAGTCCCAGCGCCGCGCCGCCGGCTACGGCAAGGAGGACTGGAAGCGGCTCCGGGCCGAGGCGGACGACTGGAGCGGGCGCTACGCCCGCCTGGTGGCCGCAGGCGAGCCCGCGACGGGGGAGGCCGCCCGGGCCCTGGCCGAGGAGCACCGGCAGCACATCGGCCGGTGGTTCTACGACTGCCCGCACACGATGCACCGCTGTCTCGCCGGCATGTATGTCGCCGACGAGCGCTTCAAGGCGTTCTACGACGCGCTGCACCCCGGCCTCGCCGAACACCTGCACGACGCGATCCTGGCGAACGCCGACCGGCACATCTCCTGAGCGGCGGGGGAGGAGGAGCCTCTTCGACCCGGGGCATCGGGGAACCCGTGGCGGTCACCTCACGTTGATAGCTTTGTGCGGCCCCACTCGGTCACCGTAGCCGCCCCTTCTCCCCCCTCAGGAGCCCGGACCCGTGATGACTCTCGCCCTAGGCCCGAGCTGGCTCGATCCCAACTATCTGCTCGACACGTACAGCATCTGGGGTCTGCTGCTCATAGTCTTCGCCGAGTCCGGCCTGCTCATCGGCTTCTTCCTGCCCGGTGACTCGCTGCTGTTCACCTGCGGTCTGCTGATCACCTCGCACCAGCTGGACTTCCCGCTGTGGGGCGCGATCGCCCTGATCTGCGTCGCCGCGGTCCTGGGCGACCAGGCGGGCTACATGTTCGGCAAGAAGGTCGGCCCGTCCCTGTTCAACCGGCCCGACTCGCGCCTGTTCAAACAGGAGAACGTGGTCAAGGCGCACGAGTTCTTCGAGAAGTACGGCCCCAAGTCGCTGATCCTGGCCCGCTTCGTGCCGGTGGTGCGCACCTTCACGCCGATCATCGCGGGCGTGAGCGGCATGCGCTACCGCTCCTTCCTGATCTTCAACATCATCGGCGGCACCCTGTGGGGCGCGGGCGTCACCCTGCTGGGCTCCTGGCTCGGCAACATCGGCTTCGTCAAGGACAACATCGAGGCGATCCTGATCCTGATCGTCCTCGTCTCGGTGGTCCCGATCGCGATCGAGTACCTCAGGGCCCGCGCCAAGTCCAAGAACGCCCCCGGGGAGCGGCCCCGCCCCGCCGCCGAGGCGCCGCGCTTCCCGCAGCCGCCGGTCATGGACGACGCCACGACCCGGCTGCGCCGCATCGAGCCGGACGAGCGCCACGGACAGCAGCCGTACGGCGGGCAGCAGCAGTACGGCGACCAGGGGCACGACCGGGGTTACGGCGGGCAGGGCTACGGCGGCCAGGAGTACGGCGGCCCCCAGGGCTACGGCAACCAGCCCCAGCCCCCGTACCGGCAGCCTCACCACCCCCAGCACCAGCAGCCCCCGTACCAGCAGCCCCAGCAGCAGGACTGGAACCAGCCCCAGCAGCCGTACTACGACCCGCGCCAGTACCCGCAGCAGCAGGGCCGGAACCACGAGCAGAACCCGTACCCGTACGACTACCGCGAGCAGTAAGCCCCTCAGAAGCCCCTGGTCCGCTTCGCCGCCCGGCGCTTCCCGGGGGAGCCGACCCGCAGGAACAGCCGGAAGATCTCCGAGCCCAGATTGACCCCGATCGCGATCGCCATGGCCAGCGACGCCGCGTTGGCCAGCGACACCAGCCCCTTGTCCACGTTGTTCTGGGCCATGTTCAGCAGCCCGAAGTACGTGGCGGAGCCGGGCAGCAGCGGCCCGATCGCGGCCGTGGTGTACGGCAGCGCGGAGGCGAACCGGTAGCGGGACAGCAGCTGCCCGAACAGCCCGACCAGGCCCGCGGCGACGGCCGTGGAGGCCACCGGCGAGATGTCGGCGACATAGTGCATCGCGCCGTACACGCTCCAGGCGACGCCGCCGTTGAGGGTCACCCAGAGCACGGTGGATCGTTCCTGCTGGAGCAGCACCGCGAAGGTCAGCGACAGCAGCATGGAGGCCGCGATCTGGATCAGGGGCCGCTCGGAGATGTGCAGCGCCGCCTCCGGGTTGAGCTTGCCGCCCACCTTCACGCCGAAGTACAGGACGAGCAGCACACCCGCGACGATGCCCACGAAGAAGTACAGGACCTCCAGCAGGCGGGCCGAGGCGGTGATGTAGAAGCCCGTCAGGCCGTCCTGGACGCCCGCCACCAGCGCCCGCCCGGGCAGCAGCGCGAACAGCCCACCGGTGATCACCGCGGACGCCTTCACGTCCACATGGGCCAGCGCGAACGCCACCCCGATCGCCGCGGGCGGCATCGCGGCCACCGTGAACTGGTAGAACTCCGGCAGCCCGCGCCCCGCGCACAGCCAGGCGAGCCGGTCGCCGAGCATCGCGCCGACCGCCGCCGCGAAGAACACGATCAGATCGCCGCCGACGAGTATCGAGGCGGCGCCCGCCAGCAGCCCGCTGGCCAGGGACAGCGCCCAGCCGGGGTAGGGGTGCCGGTTGCGCCGTATCTCCGCGAGCCGCCGGTAGGCCTCCTCCAGGGAGACATGCGTCTCGGCGTCGGTCAGGTCGTCCACCAGCCGGAAGACGGCCGCCAGCCGGGTGTAGTCGGTGCCCCGGCGCCGTACCGTCCGCGAGGCCGTCACCGGGTCCTCGACCAGGGACGGCTGGTGCGAGATCGACAGCAGGGTGAAGGTGACGTTGGGTTCGCAGCGGTCCAGGCCGTAGGACCGGCACACCGCGAACATCGCGGCCTCCACGTCCTCCGCGCCCTCGCCGCCCGCCAGCAGCAGCTCACCGATACGCAGGGTCAGGTCCAGCACGCGCGGGACGGCCGGGCCGCTCTCCTCCTCGTGCTGCACCGGCTCGGGCGCGGGCCGCTCCGTGACCGGCATGCGCAGCATGGTGCGCATCCGGTCCTGCCAGGGCGCGTCCTTGACCAGGCTGACCAGGGGCACCCCGGTGGCCGGCGTGAACGCGTACACCCCGCCCTGGGGGCCGTAGGTGCTGGGCGTGCTGAACGCCGACCCCTCCGGCTCCCCGGCCGACGGCTGCGGCGTGAGCAGCCCCTGCGGCACCTGGAACTCGGAGGTCGTCTCCGGCTCGCCGCCCGCCTTCGGGACGTCGAGTCCCTTGGGGATGGCGAACTCCGATGTGATCTCCGGGTCGTACCGCGCCTCGTCCGACCGGGGCTTGCGGTCGTCCGCCTCCGTCACCTCGCACCGTCCCTGAACGACACCTTCCGCTGGCCTCAGTATGCGCATGCACCGCGGGCGGGCATGCAAACGGGCCGCACACAACGCGTGCGGCCCGTTCCGTGAACCGGGGGTCAGTGACCGCCCTGCTCCTTGAAGCGCTTGTAGGACCGCTCGATCTCCTGCTCGGCCTCCGTGCGGCCCACCCAGTTGGCGCCCTCGACGGACTTGCCGGGCTCCAGGTCCTTGTAGACCTCGAAGAAGTGCTGGATCTCCAGGCGGTCGAACTCCGACACGTGGTGGATGTCGCGCAGGTGCTCCACCCGGGGGTCGGTGGCCGGCACGCACAGCAGCTTGTCGTCGCCGCCCGCCTCGTCCGTCATCCGGAACATGCCGATCGCGCGGCACTTGATCAGGCAGCCCGGGAAGGTCGGCTCGTCAAGGATGACCAGCGCGTCCAGCGGGTCGCCGTCCTCGCCGAGGGTGTTCTCGACGAATCCGTAGTCGGTCGGGTACGCGGTCGAGGTGAAGAGGCGACGGTCCAGGCGGATCCGACCGGTCTCGTGGTCCACCTCGTACTTGTTGCGCGAACCCTTCGGGATCTCGATCGTGACGTCGAACTCCACCGGTGGCTCCTTCATGATCAGCACATAGTTCTGGTGATTAAGTGTCCCCCACGCAGGTGTGTGATCGCGAAAGGGGCTGGTGGTCGTGCCGGAGCTCGGGCCTTGGCGGACCGCGGGACCGCGGATGAAGCGGCTCGCGAGCGCCGTACGACCGCGTCTCGCGCACGCCGTGAGAACGGCGAAACCGCAGGTCACACGCCTGATGTCCACGGTACGACCGCTGCTCGCCGACCTCCCCCGTCCGCGTTCCCACAGCACGTTGCGGTACACCGCGGGCGCCGCCACCGCCGGCCTGGTGCTCGCCGCCGGCGTGGTGACCCTGTCGGGGCCGTGGGACGCCACCGGTCAGCGTACGGCCGAGCGGGACCGGGCGACCGCCCTGGAGCACGCACGTGGCGCAGATCACGGGCCGGGCGCCGCGGCGGGCGGCCCGCGGCCCGTGCCGAGCGCGCCGGCCGTCCTGGCGGGCCTGGGCGCCGCGGCCGGCCCCGTGGACACCCGCCGGGCCCCGGCGGCGGGCGGTACGGCCCTGGCGGACGTCCTGGGGCCGCTCCTGGGCTCCGCCGCGCTCGGGGACGGCCATACGGCCGTGGTGGTCGACGCGGCCACCGGGAAGCGCCTGTACGGCGTCCAGCCCGACAAGGGGCTCACGCCCGCCTCCACGACCAAGCTCGCCACCGCCGCCGCCGCGCTGAACGCGCTCGGCCCGGACCACCGCTTCACCACCCGGGCCGCGCTCCTCGGCGGCACCCGGCTCGTCCTGGTCGGCGGCGGCGACCCCACGCTCACGGCGCACGCCAGGGCCGGCGGATGGGCGAGCCTGCGGACCCTGGCGACGCGGACGGCGGCGGCGCTGCGGGAACGCGGCATCCACAAGATCGCGCTGTCGTACGACACGACGCTCTACGCCGGTCCCGCCCTGCACCCCATCGGGGTCAACGACAACCTGGCGCCGGTCAGCGCCCTCGTCGCCGACGAGGGCCGTACCGACGACTCCGCCGGTGGACCGGTGCGCCGGGTCGCCGACCCGGCACTGGACGCGGCGCGGAAGTTCGCGGGCTTCCTGAAGGCCGCCGGCACCGACGTGACCGGCCCCGCCCCGGCCAGGGGCGCCGCGCACGCAGAGACCGTCGCGGGCGTCTCCTCGCCGCCGCTGTCCACCCTGGTGGAACGCATGCTGACCAACAGCGACAACGACATCGCCGAGGCCCTCGCCCGGCAGACCGCCCTCGCGAGCGGGCAGCCCGGCAGCTTCGCCGGGGGCGCGAAGGCGATCGCCGGGCAGCTGGGGAAGCTGGGCCTGCCCCTCACGGGCACCGCCTTCCACGACGGCAGCGGCCTCGACCGCGACGACCGGCTCACGGCCGACCTCCTGACCGCGATCCTGGTCAAGGCCGGCACCCCCGGCCACCCCGGCCTGCGCCCCCTGCTCACCGGCCTGCCCATCGCCCACTTCACCGGCACCCTGAGCACCCGCTACGCCGACGGCGCGGCCGGCCTCGTCCACGCCAAGACGGGCACCCTGACCGGCGTCAACACCCTGGCCGGCACGGTCGTCGACCGGGACGGCCGACTGCTCGCCTTCGCCTTCCTGGCCTCCGGCACGGCCGACCCGATGGCCGCCCAGTCGGCCCTGGACAGGACGGCGACGGCCCTGGCCGCGTGCGGCTGCGGCTGACCCGAGGGGGCCCGCCCGCCGCACCGCGGCGGGCCCGCGCCGACCCGGTGCCCCGCCGATCGCGGCGCCCACGGCCTGCCCCAAGTGGTAACGCTCACGTACCGTTGACGCATGACAGGCTTCGGAGGCACCGCATCCCCCGGGATGGTCGACTGGAACCTCGCGGTGGCGACCGCGACTCGGCTCGTACGGCCCGGCCCCGACGTCTCGCGTGACGAGGCCCGGTCCGTCGTCGCGGAGCTGCGCCGGCACGCGAAGGCCTCGGAGGAGCACGTGAGGGGCTTCACCCGGCTGGAGACCGAGCAGAGCCACGACACCCCCGTGCTCGTCGTCGACCGCCCCGGCTGGGTCCGGGCCAACGTCGCCGGCTTCCGGGAGATCCTCAAACCGCTCCTGGACAAGATGCAGGAACGCCGCGCCGGCACCCCGGGCAGCGCCGTCCTCGGCGCCGTCGGCGGCAAGGTCACCGGCGTGGAACTGGGCATGCTGCTCTCGTTCCTCTCCTCCCGCGTCCTCGGCCAGTACGAGACCTTCGCCCCCGCCGGCCGCGATCTGCCCGCCGGCGCGAACGGCGGCGGCCGGCTGCTGCTCGTCGCGCCCAACATCGTCCACGTGGAGCGCGAACTCGACGTCGAACCGCACGACTTCCGCCTGTGGGTGTGCCTGCACGAGGAGACCCACCGCACGCAGTTCACGGCCGTGCCCTGGCTGCGTGACCACCTGGAGGGCGAGATCCAGTCTTTCCTGGCGGAGACGGACGTCGACCCCATGACCTTCCTGGAGCGCATCCGGGAGGCCGCCCAGTCCCTCGCCGGGGGCCGCCCCGAGACCGAGGAGGACGACGGCGGACGCTCCCTCGTGGAGCTGGTGCAGACCCCCGCCCAGCGCGAGATCCTCGGCCGCCTCACCGCCGTGATGTCCCTGCTGGAGGGCCACGCCGACTACGTGATGGACGGGGTCGGCCCGAGCGTCGTGCCGTCCGTGGCCGAGATCCGCGAGAAGTTCCAGCAGCGGCGCGCCAAGGGCGCCTCCCGACTCGACCAGGCCCTGCGCAAACTGCTGGGCCTGGACGCCAAACTCAAGCAGTACCGGGACGGCGAACGCTTCGTACGAGCCGTCACCGACCAGGTCGGCATCGACGGCTTCAACCGCGTGTGGACCTCGCCCAACACCCTGCCCACCAAGGCGGAGATCGCCAAACCGGCGGACTGGGTCGCGCGGGTGCACCGCAAGGCCGAGTCGTGAAACGCACGCCGGGGTCGTGAATCGAATCCGGCCGACGGCAGTCGAACGCCCCTCCAATCACCCGTCCGAGGGACCGTGAGTCATGCGTAGGCGTGCGATGCTCGGGGAACGGCCCGCTTCTGTCACCATCTACACACTCTGAGTGACCGAATCGGGTTCACCCCCCGGATACTTCATGAAGGGAACCGGACAATGGGTCCCCATCCTGCGGTCGCGGCGATACGCCTGGCGGTCCGCCGCGTCCTCCACGACATCCTGAACACCCTCCCGACCTCCGGCGAGCGCCCGGACCGGCTGGCCGAGCGGCTCCCCTCCCCGCTCGGATCCACCCTCGTGTCCGCGCCCGCGAGCCCCCTCGTGCTCGTCGCGTGCTCCGGCGGCGCCGACTCCATGGCCCTCGCCTCCGCCCTCGCCTTCGAAGCCCCCCGGCTCGGCCTGCGCGCCGGCGGCATCACCGTCGACCACGGCCTGCAGCCCGGCTCCGACCTGCGCGCCGACGAGGTCGCCCTGCGCATGCGCGGCCTCGGCCTCGACCCCGTCGAATCCGTCTCCGTCGACGTCGGCCGCGACGGCGGACCCGAGGCCGCCGCCCGGGACGCCCGCTACGCCGCCCTGGACGCCGCGCTCGACCGCCACGGCGCCGCCGCGGTCCTGCTCGGCCACACCCGCGACGACCAGGCCGAGACCGTCCTGCTGGGCCTCGCCCGCGGCTCCGGCATCCGCTCCCTGTCCGGAATGGCCGCGGTCTCGGGGGCCGGCGGCCGTTACCGGCGCCCCTTCCTCCACCTCGACCGGCAGACCGCCCGCAAGGCCTGCATGGTCCAGTCCCTGCCCGTCTGGGACGACCCCCACAACACCGACCCCGCCTACACCCGCTCCCGGCTGCGCCACGAGGGCCTGCCCGCCCTGGAGAAGGCCCTCGGCAAGGGCGTCGTCGAGGCGCTCGCCCGCACCGCCCAGCTCTCCCGCGACGACGCCGACGCCCTCGACTCCTGGGCCAGCCAGGCCGAGGAGTCCGTACGGGACGCCACGGGGCTGCTGGAGTGCGCCAAGCTCTACGCCCTGCCGCCCGCCGTGCGCCGCCGGATCCTGCGCCGCGCCGCCATCGAGGCGGGCGCCCCGGCCGGTTCCCTGTTCGCCCGTCACATCGAGGAAGTCGACCGCCTGATCACCGGCTGGCGCGGCCAGGGAGCCATCAATCTCCCGGGCCGGGTCGTCGCCCAGCGGCAGGGTGGCAGACTGGTGATTCGGCAAGGCTGAATCCCGACCGCCCGGAGCGATCCTCCGGCGGCCGGCACGGGGCAGCCGGAGGCCGTGATTGCGGCCGTAAGTGCGGGACGACCGAAAGTGATGCGGGTGGACGCGAAAGACATGGGTGCCGACCTCGAGAAGGTGCTCATCACCAAGGAAGAGATCGACGCCAAGCTGGCCGAGCTGGCCGCGAAGATCGACGCGGAGTACGCGGGCAAGGACCTGCTGATCGTCGGCGTCCTCAAGGGCGCGGTGATGGTCATGGCGGACCTCGCCCGGGCGCTTTCCACCCCGGTCACCATGGACTGGATGGCCGTGTCCTCCTACGGTGCGGGCACCCAGTCCTCCGGTGTCGTGCGCATCCTCAAGGACCTCGACACCGACATCAAGGGCCGTGACGTCCTGATCGTCGAGGACATCATCGACTCCGGTCTGACCCTGTCCTGGCTGATCAACAACCTCGGTTCGCGCGAGCCCGCCTCCCTCAAGGTGTGCACGCTGCTGCGCAAGCCGGACGCCGCCAAGGTCGCCATCGACGTGGAATGGGTCGGCTTCGACATTCCGAACGAGTTCGTCGTCGGTTACGGCCTGGACTACGCCGAGAAGTACCGCAACCTGCCGTTCGTCGGTACGCTCGCGCCGCACGTCTACGGCGGCTGACACCGGAACCGGCGCGTGGGCTGAGCCACTCGGCCCAAGCCCGGTGAGGTGATCGGGAACCCCGGCGGGTCCCGTGCCGTTGAAGCATGCAGAGACGGGTTTCCCGGCTCTCGAAACGGCTTCGCGCGGCTTCGGGCGCCAAGGCTGGGGTACCGTCGGAAGAACTGTCTTATCAAACTCACTATGGCAGGAGGGACGGGGCGGCACCGCTCCGTATGGATGGACGTGAAGCGATACTTCCGTGGGCCGGTCATGTGGATCGTGCTGGCCGTCCTTGCCGTGGTCGTGTTGATGCAGGTCGTCGGCTCGTCCGGCGGCTACAAGTCGGTGGACACCGGCCAGGTCGTCGCGGCGATCAATGCCAACAGGGTCCAGTCGGCCAAGCTGACCACCGGCGACGAGCAGACCGTCAAGGTCACGCTCAAGGACGGTCAGAAGGTCGAGGGCAGCTCCAAGATCCAGGCGAGCTACATCGGTGACCAGGGCGCTCAGCTCGCCGACAATCTCCAGACCAGGTACCAGAACAAGCAGATCCCGGACGGCTACACCATCTCGCCGTCGAAGCAGAACCCGTTCGTCGGTGTGCTGCTCTCCCTGCTGCCGTTCGTTCTGATCGTCGTCGTCTTCCTGTTCCTGATGAACCAGATGCAGGGCGGCGGCTCCCGGGTCATGAACTTCGGGAAGTCCAAGGCCAAGCTCATCACCAAGGACACCCCGAAGACGACCTTCTCCGACGTCGCCGGCTGCGACGAGGCCGTCGAGGAACTCCACGAGATCAAGGAGTTCCTCCAGGAGCCGGCCAAGTTCCAGGCCGTCGGCGCCAAGATCCCCAAGGGTGTGCTGCTCTACGGCCGCCCGGGTACCGGCAAGACCCTGCTGGCGCGTGCCGTCGCGGGCGAGGCCGGGGTGCCCTTCTACTCGATCTCCGGCTCGGACTTCGTGGAGATGTTCGTCGGTGTCGGCGCCTCCCGTGTCCGCGACCTGTTCGAGCAGGCCAAGGCGAACGCCCCGGCGATCGTCTTCGTGGACGAGATCGACGCGGTCGGCCGCCACCGCGGCGCCGGCCTCGGCGGTGGTCACGACGAGCGCGAGCAGACCCTCAACCAGCTGCTGGTCGAGATGGACGGCTTCGACGTCAAGGGCGGCGTGATCCTGATCGCGGCGACCAACCGGCCCGACATCCTGGACCCGGCGCTGCTGCGTCCCGGCCGGTTCGACCGCCAGATCGCCGTCGACCCGCCGGACCTCCAGGGCCGTCTGGAGATCCTCAAGGTCCACCAGAAGGGCAAGCCGGTCGCCGCCGACGTCGACCTGGCCGCCGTCGCCCGCCGTACCCCCGGCATGACCGGCGCCGACCTGGCCAACGTGCTGAACGAGGCGGCGCTGCTCACCGCCCGCAGCGACCAGAAGCTGATCGACAACAAGGCGCTGGACGAGGCGATCGACCGCGTGGTCGCGGGCCCGCAGAAGCGGACCCGGATCATGTCGGACAAGGAGAAGAAGATCACCGCGTACCACGAGGGCGGTCACGCTCTGGTCGCGGCGGCCTCGCCGAACTCCGATCCGGTGCACAAGATCACGATCCTGTCCCGCGGCCGCGCCCTCGGCTACACCATGGTCCTGCCGGACGAGGACAAGTACTCGACCACGCGCAACGAGATGCTCGACCAGCTCGCCTACATGCTGGGCGGCCGGGCGGCCGAGGAACTGGTCTTCCACGACCCGACCACCGGTGCCGCCAACGACATCGAGAAGGCCACCAACCTGGCCCGCGCGATGGTCACCCAGTACGGCATGACCGAGCGGCTCGGCGCCATCAAGTTCGGCGGCGACAACAGCGAGCCCTTCCTCGGCCGTGAGATGGCGCACCAGCGCGACTACTCGGAAGAGGTCGCCGCGCTGGTGGACGAAGAGGTCAAGAAGCTCATCGAGACCGCGCACAACGAGGCCTGGGAGATCCTGGTCGAGAACCGCGACGTGCTCGACCACCTCGTGCTCCAGCTGCTGGAGAAGGAGACGCTGGGCAAGGAGGAGATCGCCGAGGTCTTCGCCTCCATCGTCAAGCGCCCGGCGCGGCCCGCCTGGACCGGCTCCTCGCGTCGTACCCCCTCCACCCGCCCGCCGGTGCTCTCCCCCAAGGAGCTGGCACTGACCAACGGTGCGAACGGCACGACGGCCGCGATCAGCACGGTCAAGTCCACCGCCACCGAGTCCGCCCCCGTGACGGACCAGACCCCGGAGGAGCGCCCGGAGAGCTGACCGCACCTCGGTCGCTTCCCGGCCACTCGGGCCCGGAATGAACGCCGCGCCCCCCAGGTTCTAGCCTGGGGGGCGCGGCATTTCCCGTATGCACGCACGTGGGACGACAGGAACGAGGCACCAGATGACCGACCCGGTGACGCTGGACAGCGAGCGCCCCGTCGGCGAGTTCGACGAGAAGCGCGCCGAGAACGCCGTACGCGAGCTGCTGATCGCCATCGGTGAGGACCCCGACCGCGAGGGACTGCGGGAGACGCCGGCCCGGGTGGCGCGGGCGTACCAGGAGATCTTCGCCGGCCTGTGGCAGAAGCCGGAGGACGTGCTCACCACGACGTTCGACCTGGGCCACGACGAGATGGTCCTGGTCAAGGACATCGAGGTGTACTCGACCTGCGAGCACCACCTGGTGCCGTTCCGGGGCGTCGCCCATGTCGGCTACATCCCGTCGGTCTCCGGGAAGATCACCGGCCTGTCCAAGCTGGCCCGCCTGGTGGACGTCTACGCCCGCCGGCCGCAGGTGCAGGAGCGGCTCACCACGCAGATCGCGGACTCCCTGATGGAGATCCTGGAGCCGCGCGGTGTCATCGTGGTCGTCGAGTGCGAGCACATGTGCATGTCGATGCGCGGCATCCGCAAGCCGGGCGCCAAGACCATAACGTCCGCGGTGCGCGGTCAGCTGCGGGACGCGGCGACCCGCAACGAGGCCATGAGCCTGATCATGGCGCGCTGAGCCGAGGCCTCGCGGCGGGGGCCGGGGGACCGGCGGTCAGGACGCCGGTTCCGCGCCCTGGTGGTGGTCCTGGTCGTCGTCCTCGGGGAGCTTGCAGACGCGCTCCAGGAAGATGGCGGCCGCTATGACGGCGAGTCCGGCCAGGACGGAGAACCCGGCGTAGAAGGCCTGGTCGCGGCGCGCCGGGAGGTCGAGCAGCTCCAGCAGGAACACGCCCGTGCCGCCGTACATCCCGGCGACGAGGGCGGCGACCAGGGCGCTGGCCTGGGCGAAGACGACCGCGCGGGCCGCCATCAGCGGATCGACGCCCTTCGCGCCGGGGCGCCGCTCGCGCTGGGCCTTGAAGCGGGCCCGCAGCGAGAGCGCCGTGGCCAGCAGGACCACGGCGATCAGGGCGAGCACGACGGGTGCGGCCAGGGGGACGCTGGGCAGGGTCCCGATCGAGTTCCAGAGGCGGGCGCCCGCCCAGGACAGGATGCCCGCCACGACGAACACGCCGACCAGCACCCTGATGCGCAGCTCTCTCACGGTGTCCCTTCACTTCCCCCGGCCCGGGTCCCGGATGGGCCCGGATGCTCGACTGCCGAGTCGTCGTTGACCTTAACGACTATTCGGGCAGTCGGAGTTCCAGGTCCGCGCGCGGCTCGACACCTTCGCGGGTGACGGCGGCGAGCAGGTCGGCCACGGCGCCGCGGCCGGGCACCTGGGCGCCGGGGTCCACGTCGTGCCAGGGCGCGAGCACGAAGGCGCGCTCATGGGCGCGCGGGTGGGGCAGGGTCAGCTGCGGGTCGTCGGAGGTGACATCGGCGTAGGCCACGATGTCCACGTCCAGGGTGCGCGGGGCCCAGCGTTCGTCGCGGACGCGGTTGAACGCCTCCTCGATGGCATGCCCCCGCTCCAGCAGGGAGGACGGCGGCAGGGTGGTCTTCAGGGCCACGACCGCGTTGAAGTACGACGGCTGGCTGCCGGGCTCGACGCCCCAGGGCTCGGTCTCGTAGACCGGCGACACGGCCTTCACGCGGACGCCGGGCGTGTCCTCCAGCGCGTCCACGGCGCCCTGGAGGGTCTCCAGGCGGTTGCCGAGGTTGGAACCGATGGAGATCACGGCCCACTTGGGGTTCTGGAGGGTGGTGTCCGCCGCGTCCACCCGCTCGACGACGGAGGCGGGCACCGGCTGGACGGTCGGGTCACTGTGACCCTGGACGAAAGGTCGGGTCATACTCGGCTCCGGGTGATGGTGACGGTCACGTCGTCGAAGGGGACGGTGATCGGGGCGTCCGGTTTGTGGACGCACACCTCGACCTCCTGGACCCCTTCGTGTTTCAGGCAGGTCTGGGCGATCCGCTCGGCGAGGGTCTCGATGAGGTTCACCGGCTCGCCCTCGACCACGGCCACGACCTCCTCGGCCACGATGCCGTAGTGCACGGTCCTCGTCAGGTCGTCGTCGGCCGCGGCCGGCCGGGTGTCCAGGCCGAGGACGAGGTCCACGAGGAAGGTCTGGCCCTCCTCGCGCTCCCTGGGGAACACACCATGGTGCCCACGAGCCTTCAGGCCGCGCAGCGCGACACGATCCACGCGAATCACTCCTGCAATCGTCGGGAACGACCGGTCGTACCGCGTGCCTGCGAGACGCCGGTCGCACACGAATCTACCTGCGGGCACCGACAGCGCCGGGCCCCAGGGGCACGGGCGCGGCCGGAAACGGCGGGGTCCGCCGCCCGTTTTCCCCGGTGGGACCGGTCGCGCCGGGGGCGGGCAGCCGCTCGTACCCCGGGGTAGGTGATTCCAGCCACTTCCGGGAACCGCCCGGCCGCCCGCCCTTCGCCTACCCCCTCAGCCGAGGGGACCGTCGTCCGGATTCAGCCCTTTCGTGCCGTCGTCGTCGGCCTCGGTGTCGTCGTCGCTCTCGGCGAGCACGGGGGAGGCGTGGTGCGACCAGAGCTTCCAGCCCTCGGGGGTGCGCCGGAACACATTGGTGGCGACGACGAGCTGGCCGACCAGCGGCCCGAGTTCGTCGCCCTCCGCCGGGGCGGGGCCGCCGCTGAGGATGTTCTCGGTGCAGGTGACCAGCGCGGTGTCACCGGTGACGGAGACATGGACGTCGGTCAGGAAGAACTGGATGTAGTCGGTGTTCGCCATGATCAGGGCGTACGACCTGAGCACCTCGCCGCGCCCCGTGAGCACCGGCCAGCCCGGGTGCACGCAGGAGATCACGCCACTGTCCGCGGGGTCGTGGTACTCCTCGTCCAC
Organism: Streptomyces sp. WP-1; assembly: GCF_030450125.1. Taxonomy (NCBI): domain Bacteria; kingdom Bacillati; phylum Actinomycetota; class Actinomycetes; order Kitasatosporales; family Streptomycetaceae; genus Streptomyces; species Streptomyces sp. WP-1. Next base: position 3,681,565 of record NZ_CP123923.1, on the reverse strand, counting down.
GCCCAGGTCGGCGGGGGTGAGCCAGAGGTCCGAGACCTCCTCGAAGTCGCCGCGTTCCAGGGCCTCGTAGAAGGCGGTGTTGGCGGCTTCGACCTGTTCGACGTCGGTGTGCGGGGCGCTCACCGGGCTCCGTCCGTCGAACCGTCCGCACCGTCCGCCGTCCGGGCCGCTTCGACCGCGCGGGCGACCCGTACGGCGTCGGCGGTGGCGCGCACCTCGTGGACGCGGACGGCCCAGGCGCCGGCCTGCGCCGCGAGCGCGGAGACGGCGGCGGTGGCGGCGTCGCGCTCCCGGGCGGGCGGGGGCGCGCCCTCGGGCCCGGCGAGAACCCGGCCGAGGAACCGCTTGCGGGAGGCGGCCACCAGCAGCGGGTGGCCGAGCGCGGTCAGCCGGTCGAGGCGGGCGAGGAGGGCGAGGTCGTGCTCGGCCTCCTTGGAGAAGCCGAGGCCGGGGTCGACCACGATCCGGTCCGGCGCGACACCGCCGGCCAGGACGGCGTCCACCCGGGCGCGCAGTTCGCCGACGACTTCGCCGACGACATCGTCGTAAACGCCGTGCACGGCGGCGCCCTCCAGGAGGCCGCGCCAGTGCATGACGACGAAGGGGGCGCCGGCGTCGGCGACCACCGGGATCATCCCGGGGTCGGCGAGCCCGCCGCTGACGTCGTTGACGAGGACCGCGCCGGCTTCGAGGGCCCGGGCCGCGACGGAGGCGCGCATGGTGTCGACGGAGACCACGACGCCCTCGGAGGCGAGTCCGCGCACGACCGGGACGACCCGCCGCAGCTCCTCGGCCTCGTCCACCCGGGTGGCGCCCGGACGGGTGGACTCGCCGCCCACGTCCACCAGGTCGGCGCCCTCGGCGACCAGGTCGAGGCCGTGCTTGACGGCCGCGGTGGTGTCGAACCAGCGGCCGCCGTCGGAGAAGGAATCGGGGGTGACGTTCACGACCCCCATGACCGCGCACCGGTCCCATGCCGGAAGGCCCGCCACTCGGCCGCGCCCGCTGTGGTTGTTCATACGTTCAGCGTAGGCCCCGGGCGGCGCCGCCACGGCCCGGAGGGCGGAGGCGGCGCCGGGAAGAGCGATCATGCCGCGCGGGCGTCCCGTTCGGTCACCGAGTGGGCGCACCCGCGCGCGGCGGCCGAGCGGCGGCGGCGCAGGAAGCGGGGCAGCGGCAGGGCCAGGTTGACGAAGCCCTCGGCCTGCATGGTGGCGAAGCCGATGCGGGGCAGGTCGGTGGTGGCGCGGTAGACGATGAAGCGCGGCTCCCAGCGCGGCTGGAACTTGGCGTTGAACTTGTACAGCGACTCGATCTGGAACCAGCGCGAGAGGAACACCAGCAGCCCGCGCCAGGCGCGCAGCACCGGGCCCGCGCCGATCTTCTCGCCGCGCGCGAGGGCGGAGCGGAACATGGCGAAGTTCAGCGAGACCCGGGTGATGCCGAACTTGGGGGCGGCCTGGAGGGCGGCCACGATCAGCAGTTCGTTCATGCCGGGGTCGGCGCTGCGGTCACGGCGCATCAGGTCGAGCGAGGCGCCGTCCGTGCCCCAGGGCACGAAGTGCAGGATCGCCTTCAGGTCGCCGTACTCGCCCGCGTCGTCGTCGGCCTTGTGGGCGGTGGCTATGAGGCAGTCGCCGTCGGACGGGTCGCCGATGCGGCCCAGCGCCATGGAGAAGCCGCGCTCGGTGTCGGTGCCGCGCCAGTCCTCGGCGGCCCGCCGGACGCGCTCCAGTTCCGCGTCGCCGAGGTCATGGATACGCCGTACCCGGGTTTCGTAGCCGGCCCGCTCGATGCGCTTGACCATCTGCCGGACGTTGCGCATGGCGCGCCCGGCGAGCGAGAAATCCGCCACGTCCACCACCGCCTCGTCGCCCAGCTCCAGGGCGTCCAGGCCGGTCTCGCGGGTCCACACCTCGCCCCCGGTCTCCGAGCAGCCCACGACCGCGGGGGTCCAGGAGTGTGCCTTGGCCTCGTCCATGAAGCGCTCGATGGCGCCCGGCCAGGCCTCGACGTCGCCGATGGGGTCGCCGCTGGCGAGCATCACGCCGGAGATGACGCGGTAGGTGACCGCCGCCTTGCCGCTGGGCGAGAAGACGACCGCCTTGTCGCGGCGCAGCGCGAAGTGGCCGAGGGAGTCGCGGCGGCCGTGCTTGACCAGCAGCTCCCGAAGTTTCACCTCGTCGTCCTCGGTGAGGTGGGCGGCCGGGTGCTCGGGGCGGAAGGCCAGGTAGATCGTGGTGACGGCGGTGAGCCAGCCGAGGGCGCCGAGCGAGAACGCGACGGTCCAGGAGGTCGCGCCCTGGTAGTCGACCGGGCCCTCGAAGCCGACCAGGCCGTAGACGACATGGGTGAGCCGGGCGGCCAGGCTCGGGTCGCCCACCGTGCGGTGCGGGTGGACGCTGACGATGACCATCCCGAGGACCAGCGAACCGGCGCTCATCAGCACGAAGTTGGCGAGCGCCCGCCAGCGGCTGCGCGGGTCGGGCAGGGCCGCGAACTCCCGGCGGTGCCACACCAGCGGCACCAGCAGCAGGATCGTGATCAGCAGGCCGATCAGCGAGTGCCGGTAGGCCAGTTGGGCCACCGCGCCGGCCGGCAGGAGCGCGACCGCGGCGCGCCACGCACGGCGCTTGCGCCGCCTGAGTCCGTGCGCGAGCAGCAGCAGCAGCACACCGGCGCTCAGCGAGAGCGCCGCCGCGAAGGGCCCGAAGGACCCGGGCAGCACCTCGGCGATGGCGTGCATACGGCTGTGCCGGAAGCGCGGGAAGACCCCGGCGGCGATGTCCAGGAGCCCGACGAGGGCGACCGCCCTGCCGACCAGACCGGGGACGGCCTCGGGGCGCGGGCCGCGCAGTATGCGCCGCGCCCGGCTTGATCGGCTCGGAACCCCGCCCGACATTTCCCCATCTATCCTGACAGACATCGCATCCCGTAGTTCTGCGAGAGACCTTGAACCCGGGCCCGATCGGGCATCCGGTGACATTGCGCCCTCTAGGACGGTGTCTTGGGGAGAGAGGTTCACTCCCCACCGGAAAGTCGGGCCAAAGGCCGAGGAAAGCCCCGGGCAAACCCACGTGAGAAGGCGTGGGCGCGGACGGGCCTAGAGCGCAGGCAGGAACAGTCCATGGGTCTCACGAGCAACAAGGTGCTGCTGCTGGCGATCGTGTTCGCCGTGGCGCTGTTCGCGGGCACGGTGTGGCTGTGGCCGCGCCTGGCACGGCAGCACTGGCGGACCATCGGCGGCCGGGTCGGGCTGCTGCTCGCCACCCAGGTCGCGGTGTTCGCCTCGGTGGGCCTCGCCGCCAACCAGGCCTTCGGCTTCTACGCGACCTGGGCGGACCTGTTCGGGCAGGAGGACGGCCAGGGCGTGGTCGTCGACCACATAGCGGACGGCGCCGGCAGCCCGATCCGGGTGGTCTCCGCCTCGCGGGTGCCCGGGGTGAGCAGCGGGGTGCCGCAGGTGGCCGGGCAGGTGCAGAAGATCGACATCCTGGGCCGTACGACGAAGATCGCCGCGCCGGCGTTCGTGTACCTGCCGCCGGAGTACTTCCGGCCGGGCCAGCGCGACCGCAGGTTCCCGGTCGCGGTCGTGCTGACCGGCTACCCCGGCACCGCGCAGGCGCTGGTGGACAAGCTGAACTACCCGAGCACGGCCCAGCGCCTCGTCAAGGGCGGCAAGATGCAGCCGATGATCCTGGTGATGCTGCGCCCGTCCGTGGCGCCGCCGCGGGACACCGAGTGCGTGGACGTGCCGCGGGGCCCGCAGACGGAGACGTTCTTCGCCAAGGACCTGCGCGAGTCGGTGATGAGCCGTTACCGGGTGGACCCCACGCCCGCGAGCTGGGGCATCATCGGCGACTCCACCGGCGGGTACTGCGCGCTGAAGATCGCCATGCACCACCCGAAGTCGTACGGCGCCGCCGTGGGCCTGTCGCCGTACTACAAGGCGCCGATCGACCCGACCACCGGTGACCTGTTCCACGGTGACGAGAACCTGCGCAATCGTGCCAACCTCTTCTGGATGCTCAAGCACCAGGCGGCCCCCGAAACGTCACTGCTCGTCACCAGCAGCAAGATCGGCGAGCACAACTACAAGGACACGCTCCGGTTCATCAAGAACGTCCAGGACACCAACGTGACCAGGATTTCTTCGATCATCCTTCCGAGCGGCGGGCACAACTTCAACACCTGGCGCCGGGAGATCCCGGCGGCCCTCCAGTGGCTCGGCGCCCGGCTCGTCTCCCACTGAGCGTTTCGATCCTGACGCCCCGTGAAGCGCGCGGTATGGCCGTGTTTTTGCGGGGCGGGGGCCCATCGGTCGCCTACGCGCGGTAAGTTTCTGGCCATGCCACGTGGACGCCACCGCCATTCCCCGCCTCTGCACCGGCTGTTGCCTCCCTCCGCGATCGCCGGCGTCTCCGTCGTGTGCGCGCTGGGCCCCTGGGTGTTCTCCGAGGCCACGGTGTTGCGCGCACTGGCCGGGGCCGCCGCGGCGACCGCCCTCGCCGGTGCGTTCGTGATGCGCCGCTGGGACATCCACGCGGGCAAACAGGTCGCCGACCTCACCCGCGCCCGGGCCGGCGACGAATGGCGCTTCGAGGAACGGGTCGCCGAGCTGGAGGCCGACCTGGAGGAGTCGCGCGAACTGCGCGGCAAGCTGGAGCAGCGGCTGCGCGCCAAACGCGCCGAACTGGCGGCCCTGCGCAACGAGCACGCCGCCCTGCTGCGCCGCTACGCCACCGCGGAGACCGAGCGCGCCAGCGCCCTGGAGGGGCGCCGCCTGCTGGAGATCGAGTCGGGCGGGCCCGCGCTGGAGCCGGCCGGGCGTACGGCGCCCTCGCTGCCGTCCCGCGCGGCCTCCCCGGCACTGCCGGCGGCGCGGAGCGCGGAGCGGGCCGCCGCCGGCGGCGAGGAGCCGGAGAAGGCGTACGACGTCTTCTCGGCCGCGGGCGCCGAGCTGTACGGGCAGGCGCTGCGGGCGCTCGCGGCGTTCGACCGGGATGCGGCGGGGAGCGCCGGGACCGCCACCACCGCTGGGTCCGCGTCCGCGCCGGTGTCCGAGACGGTGGGCGAGGACGAGGCCGGTGCCAAAGGGGACGGCGCCGAGGGAGACATAGCCGGGCGGGGCGAGGCCGGGGCCGAGACGGCGTCTGCGGCCGAGGTCGTACCGGAAGGCGGGGACGCGCGGGGGGCCGCCGAGGACGTCGAGGGCGCCTCGGGTGCCGCGAACGCCCCGGGTGCCGCGAACGCCGAGAGCTACGAGAGCGCCGAAGGCGTGCGGGACCTGCCGGGCGGTGAAGCGGCGGCGCAGGACCGGCCGCTGACGGCCGACGGACACGCCACGGCCGACGTTCACGCGACGGCCGCCGAGCCCGCCGCGCCTAAGACCGCCGAGTCCCCGGTGGCCGCCGGGGCCCCCGAGGCCCCCGCGAGCCCCGAGGCCGCCGAGGCCGCCGAGGTCCCCGCATCCGCCGCCGCTTCCGAGACCCCCGTGGGCCGGGCCTCCGCCGGGCACTTCACCGTGCCGACCGCCGTGGCCGTCGTACCGGCCACGCCCGCGCGGCGCCCGCTGACCGAGGGGGGTTTCGACTTCTTCGGCACGCAGAAGGCGACGCCCGAGGCCGCGCTGGACGCCGTGCAGAACGAGGACCTGGCCGATGTCGTCGGCCAGGAGGCGCTGGCCGTGCACAAGGCCGAGGCGGAGGCGCGGTTCAAGCCCGCCGACGACAGCGCGCGCGGTGTCGGCCAGGTCATCGACCTGACGGCGCACGACGAGACCGAGGTGATCGACGTCCAGGGGCTGCGCAGCGCGGCCTCCTGACGACGGCGCGTCCCGCACCGGGCCCGGCCCCCGCACGGGGAGCCGGGCCTTCGCGCGTCCCGGCATGGGGGAAACTGGGGGCATGAGTCCTACGACGCAGACCACGGTCGGGATCGGCGGTGCCGCGGAGAGCACCGACATGGTGCTCAACATCGGGCCCCAGCACCCGTCCACGCACGGCGTGCTGCGGCTCAGGCTGGTGCTGGACGGCGAGCGCATCGTGTCGGCCGAGCCGGTGATCGGCTATATGCACCGCGGTGCCGAGAAACTCTTCGAGGCGCGGGACTACCGGCAGATCATCATGCTGGCCAACCGCCATGACTGGCTGTCGGCGTTCTCGAACGAGCTGGGCGTGGTCCTCGCCGTGGAGCGGATGCTCGGCATGGAGGTCCCGCGGCGCGCGGTGTGGACGCGCACCCTGCTCGCCGAGCTGAACCGGGTGCTCAACCACCTGATGTTCCTCGGCTCCTACCCGCTCGAACTGGGCGGGATCACCCCGGTGTTCTACGCGTTCCGCGAGCGCGAGGTGCTCCAGAACGTCATGGAGGAGGTCTCCGGCGGGCGCATGCACTACATGTTCAACCGCGTCGGCGGCCTCAAGGAGGACCTGCCGGCCGGGTGGACGGCCCGTGCCCGTGCCGCCGTCGCGGCGGTGCGCTCCCGTATGCACGTCTTCGACGACCTGGTGCTCGGCAACGAGATCTTCCGGGGGCGCACGCGCGGGGTCGGCGCGCTCGCTCCCGAGGCGGTGCACGCCTACGGGGTGAGCGGGCCCATCGCGCGCGGCTCGGGCGTCGACTTCGACCTGCGCCGCGACGAGCCGTACCTGGCGTACGGCGAGCTCCAGGACACGCTGGAGGTCGTCACCCGGAGCGAGGGCGACTGCCTGGCCCGCTTCGAGGTGCTGCTGGCGCAGACGCACAACGCGCTGGACCTCGCGGACGCCTGCCTGGACCGGATCGCCGAGCTGGCGCCCGGGCCGATCAACCAGCGGCTGCCGAAGGTGCTGAAGGCGCCCGAGGGCCATACGTACGCCTGGACCGAGAACCCGCTCGGCATCAACGGCTACTACCTGGTCAGCAAGGGCGAGAAGACCCCGTACCGGCTCAAGCTGCGCTCGGCGTCGTACAACAACATCCAGGTGCTGACCGAGCTGCTGCCCGGGACGCTGGTGGCGGACATGGTGGCGATCCTGGGCTCGATGTTCTTCGTGGTCGGCGACATCGACAAGTAGGCCCGGACCGACATCGACAGGCAGGTCCGGCCCGGCATCGAGAAGCAGGCCCGGCCGGCGGACCGGTTCAGGCCAGCGGGTCCGCGATGTCCACCGCCCGGAGCAGCCAGCCGAAGTCGCCGAGGCCGCCCCGCGCGGTGAGTTCGGCGGCCTCCCCGGCGCTCGCCAGGGCGCGCACATAGGCGGCGGGGTCGGTGGAGGCGAGCGTGAGCGGGGGGCGCGCGCCGGTGAGGCCGAGGGCGTCGAGGGCGGCGCGCTGGGTCAGCAGGCGCGCGGGGGCCGGGTGCCGGTCCGCCGCCGCGCACGCGTCCAGGGCGACATGGGCCGTGATGTCGCAGCTGCCGTCCGGTACGGGGGCCGTCTCGCGGCCCGCGCGGAAGCCGGTGAGCGTGCCGAACGGGGGGCGCGCGCCGGCGGTGTGGGCGTAGTCCACGGCCACCGCGAGCCCGCGCGCCACCCGGCCCGCGACCTTCGCCCACGCCCGGTCGCGGGGCAGCCCGATCTCCGCCCGCGCCCCCTCCTCGGCCCCCAGCGGCCACCAGCGCGCCAGCCAGTCCGCGTCCGCTCCGGTCACCGGGCCGCCGAGGCGCTCGGTGCCGTCGTCGCCGACGAGCACGTACCGGGGCACCCCGGCGGGGTCCGTCTCGGCCACGTCCACGGGCACGTTGTCCAGCCACTCGTTGGCGAACAGCAGCCCGGTGATCCGTGCCGGGGGCTCGTCGCGCCAGACGACGCGTTCGTCCAGGTCCGCGGGGCGGCCGGCGATCTCCACGGCGTACGGCCGCACGCGCGCCGCCACCTCGCGCGGCAGCGCGGCGAGCACCCCGGTGACCAGTTCGCCCCGCCCGGCGGCCATGTCCACGAAGTCCAGCGCCCCGGGGCGGCCCAGCGCCGTGTCGACCCGCTGGAGCAGCTCCGCCACGGCCCCCGCGAAGAGCCGTGAGGCGTGCACGGACGTACGGAAGTGCCCGCCGGGCCCCTCGGGGCGCCGGTAGAAGCCCGCGGGGCCGTACAGGGCCTCCTCGGCCGCCGCCCGCCAGCCGCGCGGGCCCCCGGGCGCCTCCCGCCGCTGCCCCCGCGTCTCCTGCGTCACGGCACCAGGGTAGGCCCACAGATGATCATCTCCTCCACCTTGGGGAGTACGCGCGCCGGGCCCGGATCGGCCCTCCGGTTGACCCGGTCGGGCATTCCGTTTCCCTACTCTGGGTTACGTGCAGCGCCTCTACGACTTCCTCCGCCGCCACCCGACCGGGGTCGACTCCTTCTGGGCCGTCGTCCTGTTCGGGCTGTCGGTGCTGAGCGAGGCCAATCTCCAGGGGACGCCCGCCCACCGGGGTTCGCTCACCGCGGCGGTCGTGGTCTCCGCCGTCCTGTGCGCCGTCGTCGCGCTGCGCCGCCTCTTCCCGGAGCGGATGCTGCTGCTCGCGCTCGCCACCGGGCTCGCCCAGCTGGTGCTGGACGTGGAGACGACCGTCGCCGACTTCGCCCTGCTGGTGATCGCCTACACCGTCGCCACGACGGGCGCGCGCTGGGCCTCCCGGCTCGCCCTGGTCGCCAGCTTCTGCGCCGCGAGCATGGCCCAACTGCGCTGGCCCGCGCAGCACTCCGGTTTCCTCGGGCAGATCGCCATCGTGGTCTTCCAGACCGTGCCGTTCGCGCTCGCCTGGGTGCTCGGCGACTCTATGCGCACCCGGCGCGCCTACTTCGCCCAGCTGGAGGAGCGCGCGGCCCGCCTGGAGAAGGAGCGCGAGGCGCAGTCCAAGGTCGCGGTCGCCGCCGAGCGCGCCCGGATCGCCCGCGAGCTGCACGATGTCGTCGCGCACAACGTGTCCGTGATGGTGGTCCAGGCCGACGGTGCCGCCTACGTCCTGGACGCCGCCCCCGACCAGGCCAGGAAGGCCCTGGAGACGATCTCCTCGACCGGCAGGCAGGCCCTGGCCGAGATGCGCCGCCTGCTGGGCGTGCTGCGCACCGGGGAGCACCAGGAGAGCGGGGAGTACGTCCCGCAGCCGGACGTCGGGCAGATCGACGAGCTGATCGAGCAGTGCCGCCGCTCCGGCCTCCCCGTCGACTTCAAGGTGGAGGGCACCCCGCGCCCGCTGCCCAGCGGGGTGGAGCTGACCGCGTACCGGATCGTGCAGGAGGCGCTCACCAACACCCGCAAGCACGGCGGGCCGAACACCGGTGCGAGCGTCCGTCTGGTCTACTTCGACGACGGTCTGGGACTGCTCGTGGAGGACGACGGCAAGGGCGCCCCGCAGGAGCTGTACGAGGAGGGTGGCGCCGACGGCCGGGGGCACGGCCTGATCGGGATGCGCGAGCGCGTCGGCATGGTCGGCGGCACCCTGGACGCCGGGCCACGTCCCGGCGGAGGGTTCCGTATCAGCGCCCTCCTGCCGCTCAAACCGGCGCACTGAGTCACCGAAGACGGATGGAAGAAGGACCCCGATGACGATCCGCGTGATGCTCGTCGACGACCAGGTGCTGCTGCGCACCGGGTTCGGGATGGTGCTCGCCGCCCAGCCGGACATGGAGGTCGTCGCCGAGGCGGGCGACGGGGTCGAGGCCCTGGAGGCGCTGCGCTCCACCCAGGTCGACGTCGTCCTGATGGACGTCCGCATGCCCAAGCTCGACGGCGTGGAGGCCACCCGGCGCATCTGCGAGCAGCCCGATGCGCCCAAGGTGCTGATCCTGACCACCTTCGACCTGGACGAGTACGCCTTCTCCGGGCTGAAGGCGGGCGCGTCCGGCTTCATGCTCAAGGACGTGCCGCCCGGCGAGCTGCTGGCCGCCATCCGCGCCGTGCACAGCGGTGACGCGGTGGTGGCGCCCTCCACCACGCGCCGCCTGCTGGACCGGTTCGCGCCGATGCTGCCCTCCGCCGGCCGGGACCCCAAGCACAAGGAGCTGGAGCGGCTCACCGAGCGGGAGCGCGAGGTGATGGTGCTGGTCGCGCAGGGCCTGTCCAACGGGGAGATCGCGGCCCGGCTCGTGCTGTCCGAGGCGACCGTGAAGACCCATGTGGGCCGCATCCTCACCAAGCTGGGCCTGCGGGACCGGGTGCAGGTGGTGGTGCTGGCCTACGAGACCGGCCTGGTGCGGGCCGGCGGCCACCGCTGAACCACGGCGGCACACCGCCGCGCAAGCCCCGGCGCCCCCCCTCAGTCCCGGCCCGGCAGCCGTCGTACGAAGTCCCGTACGGCGGCCCGCACATCCTCCGCCGTCCACTCCAGGCCGGACCCGCGCACGGACACCTCCGTGCAGGCCATGCCGGGGCCCGCCGCGCCCGACCAGTGGCCCGGGAAGAGGGCCACCGAGGTCTCCTCGGCCTGCCGCAGCGCCGCCTCGGCCACCGTCTCGGGCCCGTACGGCAGCCAGACCTGGAACTCATGGGTGTGCGGCACCCCAGGATGCACCCGCGCCCAGGGCAGACCCGCCTCGGCGAACCCCTCGCGCAGCGCGGCGGCGACCACGCGCGCGTGGCGGACGTACTCCGGCAGCCGGGGCAGTTCGCGCTCCAGGCCGATCAGCGCGGACAGCGCGGTCGGGAACTGCTGGAAGATCTGCCCGCCGTACCGGTGCCGCCAGGCCCGCGCCTCCTCGACCAGCGTGCGCGGCCCGGCGAGCGCGGCGCCGCCGAGGCCGTCGAGGGACTTGTAGAACGACACGTAGACGCTGTCGGCCAGGCCCGCGATCTCCGCCAGGGGGCGCCCGAAGTGCTCGGTGCACTCCCACAGGCGCGCGCCGTCGAAGTGCACCACCGCCTCCCGCTCCCGCGCCGCCTCGACCAGCTCGGTCAGCTCCTCCCAGGCGGGCAGCACGAAACCGGCGTCCCGGAGCGGCAGTTCGAGCATCAGCGCCCCGAAGGGCTCCGCCAGGCCGCGTATCTCCGCCGCCGTCGGCTGGTCGATGCCGCTGCCCACGTTCACCGGGCGCAGCCCGCTGACCTGGCTGAGGGCGTCGCGTTCGTGCACCTCGGGGTGGGCGAGCGGGTGCAGGGCCACCGCCGGATTGCCGGTGCGGGCCGCCCAGCAGCGCAGCGCCACCTGCTGGGCCATCGTGCCCGACGGGAAGAACGCGGCGTCCTCGGTCCCCAGCAGCGCGGCGACCCGCTCCTCCAGGCTCGCCACGATCCGGTTGCCGTAGACGTCGGCCGGTTCGTCCAGGTCGTAGACCTCCGCGCCCGCCTCCGCCAGGTCCGCGAGGCGTTCGCGCAGCGAGTCGCCCGCGGCCGCGTGGCCCAGCCGGCGTGCGCCCCGCCGCCGTACGGCCGCCCACCGCTCCTTGGCCGTAGGCTCCCTCCGCTCCCCGGTGGTGGGTTCCGTGTCCTGCCCGGATGCGTCCTGCCCAGATGTCTCGGTCATGCCCGGGATCATGCCGCGCCGGGGCCGCCCGGGGCACCGGGAATTCCGCGGCACGGCCCGCGCGTGTCGAAACCCACAGCCTGTGGACAACCGGTCGGCACCGGACCGAGATAGCGTTAACATGACGAGAAATCGTCCGGTACATCGTCCGGTACCCGAAGCGGACTGGAACGGGAAGGCCGCCGTCGCGTGAGCACAGTCCACCAGCAAGACCACCAGGACCGCCCCGCGCGGCTCACCGTCGGCGTCGTGGGCGCCGGCCGGGTGGGCCCCGCGCTGGCCGCGTCCCTCCAGCTCGCCGGGCATCGCCCGGTGGCCGTCTCCGGTGTCTCCGACGCCTCCCGCAGGCGCGCCGAGGCCCTGCTCCCGGGCGTGCCCCTGGTGCCGCCCGCCGAGGTCCTGCGGCGCGCCGACCTGGTGCTGCTCACCGTCCCCGACGACGTGCTGCCCGCCCTGGTCACCGGCCTCGCCGAGACCGGTGCCGTGCGGCCCGGACAACTGCTCGTGCACACCTCGGGACGGTACGGCGCCAAGGTCCTCGACCCCGCCCTGCGGGCCGGCGCCCTGCCGCTCGCCCTGCACCCCGCGATGACCTTCACCGGCACCGCCGTCGACGTCCAGCGCCTCGCGGGCTGCTCCTTCGGCGTCACCGCGCCCGAGGAACTGCGGCTGGCCGCCCAGGCCCTGGTGATCGAGATGGGCGGCGAGCCGGAGTGGATCAGCGAGGAGAACCGCCCGCTCTACCACGCGGCCCTCGCGCTCGGCGCCAACCACCTGGTCACCCTGGTCGCCCAGGCCATGGAGCTGCTGCGCACGGCCGGTGTCGAGGCCCCCGACCGGATGCTCGGCCCGCTGCTCGGCGCCGCCCTGGACAACGCCCTGCGCTCCGGGGACGCGGCCCTGACCGGGCCGGTCGCGCGCGGGGACGCCGGCACCGTCGCCGCGCACCTCGTCGAGCTGCGCAAGCACGCCCCGGCGGCCGTCGCGGGATACGTCGCGATGGCCCGCGCCACCGCCGACCGCGCCCTCGCGCACGGCCTGCTCAAGCCCGAACTCGCCGAGGACCTGCTCGGGGCGCTGGCCGACGGCACGGGCCCGGCCGCACCGGACGGCACGACCGGCACCAAGAGCGACGACAGCGACGACCACGACGGCACCGACGGCCCGACCGGCACCGAGGGGAACGACCGATGACCACCGCCCTGCTCCACACCGCCCAGGAGCTGCACGCCCGCACCCGCAAGGGCCGCCGCGCCGTCGTGATGACCATGGGCGCCCTGCACGAGGGCCACGCCACCCTCTTCCGCCGCGCGCGCGAGATCGCGGGCCCGGACGGCGAGGTCGTCGTGACCGTCTTCGTCAACCCGCTCCAGTTCGGCGCGGGCGAGGACCTGGACCGCTATCCGCGCACCCTGGAAGCCGATCTGAAGATCGCCGAACAGGCCGGTGCCGACGCCGTGTTCGCGCCCTCCGTGGACGAGGTCTACCCCGGCGGCGACCCCCAGGTCCGCGTCACCGCGGGCCCGATGGGCGAATGCCTGGAGGGCTCCTCCCGCCCCGGGCACTTCGACGGCATGCTGACCGTCGTCGCCAAGCTGCTCCACCTCAGCCGCCCCGACGTCGCCCTCTACGGCCAGAAGGACGCCCAGCAGCTCGCCCTGATCCGGCGCATGGTGCGGGACCTGAACTTCGGCATCGAGATCGTCGGCGTGCCGACCGTGCGCGAGGAGGACGGGCTCGCGCTGTCCAGCCGCAACCGCTTCCTGTCGGCCGACGAGCGCCGCACCGCCCTCGCGCTCTCCCGCGCGCTGTTCGCCGGCCGTGACCGGCACGCCGCGCAGGAGGCGCTGCGCGCGCGGGCCCTCGAAGTGCCCGCCACCCAGGCGCGCGCCGAGGCGCTGAGCGCGATAGGGGAGTCCCGCGCGGCCGCCGACGCGCACGCGGTGGCCACCGCCGCCCCCGGCGGCCCGGCCGCCGTCCGCGCCGCCGCCCGCCAGGTCCTGGACGAGGCGACCCGCTACGACCCGCCGCTCGAACCGGACTACCTCGCCCTGGTCGACCCGTCCGACTTCACCGAGATCGGCGACGACTTCACCGGCGAGGCCGTGCTCGCCGTCGCGGCCCGGGTCGGCGCCACCCGGCTGATCGACAACCTCCCGCTCACCTTCGGCACCCTCGGAGCCGCCTCGTGACCAGCACCGGCATACGACTGCACGCGCCCGCCCCCGGCTGGGCCATCGCCGCGGACGTGGTCGTCGTCGGCTCCGGCGTGGCCGGGCTGACCGCCGCCCTGCGCTGCGAGGCCGCCGGACTGACCACGGTGGTGGTCACCAAGGCCCGCCTGGACGACGGCTCCACCCGCTGGGCCCAGGGCGGCATCGCGGCCGCCCTCGGCGAGGGCGACACCCCCGAACAGCACCTGGAGGACACCCTGGTGGCGGGCGCCGGGCTGTGCGACGAGTCGGCCGTACGCCTCCTGGTCACCGAGGGCCCGGGCGCGGTACGACGGCTCATCGAGACCGGCGCGCACTTCGACGAGTCCTCCGAGGGCGGCCTCGCGCTCACCCGCGAGGGCGGCCACCACCGGCGCCGGATCGCGCACGCGGGCGGCGACGCCACCGGCGCCGAGATCTCCCGCGCGCTGGTCGAGGCGGTCCGCGCGCGCGGCCTGCGCACCATCGAGAACGCGCTGGTCCTGGACCTGCTCACGGACGCCGAGGGCCGCACGGCCGGCGTCACCCTGCATGTCATGGGAGAGGGCCAGCACGACGGCGTGGGCGCCGTGCACGCCCCCGCGGTGGTCCTCGCCACCGGCGGCATGGGCCAGGTGTTCGCCGCCACCACCAACCCGTCGGTGTCCACCGGCGACGGCGTGGCCCTCGCGCTGCGCGCGGGCGCCGAGGTCAGCGACCTGGAGTTCGTGCAGTTCCACCCGACCGTGCTGTTTCTCGGCGCCGACGCGGAGGGCCAGCAGCCGCTGGTCTCCGAGGCGGTGCGCGGCGAGGGCGCCCACCTGGTCGACGCCGACGGCGTGCGCTTCATGGCCGGGCAGCACGAACTGGCCGAGCTGGCGCCCCGGGACATCGTCGCCAAGGCCATCACGCGGCGGATGCGGGAGCAGGACGCCGAGCACATGTTCCTCGACGCCCGCCACTTCGGCGCCGAGATGTGGGAGCACCGCTTCCCGACCATCCTGGCCGCCTGCCGGGCCAACGGCATCGACCCGGTCACCGAGCCCATCCCGATCGCTCCGGCCGCCCACTACGCCTCCGGGGGCGTGCGCACCGACGACCACGGCCGCACCACCGTGCCGGGCCTGTACGCGAGCGGGGAGTGCGCCTGCACCGGCGTGCACGGCGCCAACCGGCTCGCCTCCAACTCCCTCCTGGAGGGCCTGGTCTACGCCGAGCGGATCGCCGCGGACATCGCCGCCGAGCGCGCCGCCGACGGGCTGCGCGCGCGGGTGCCCGAGCCGGTCCCGCACCCCGGCAGGCCCGCGCATCCGCTGCTCGCCCCCGAGTCCCGGTTCGCCATCCAGCGGATCATGACCGTCGGCGCGGGCGTGCTGCGCGGCGCGGAGTCCCTCGCCGGGGCCGCCGAGCAGCTCCAGAAGCTGCACACGGACGCCCGGGACGCCCTGGACGTGCACGGCAAGACCGCCGAGCCCGGTGTGGACACCTGGGAGGCCACCAACCTCCTGTGCGTGGCCCGCGTCCTGGTCGCCGCCGCCCGGCTGCGCGAGGAGACCCGCGGCTGCCACTGGCGCGACGACCACGCCGAGCGCGACGACGCCCACTGGCGGCGCCATATCGTCGTCACGCTCGATCCGGACCGTTCGCTGGCGGTGCGCCCCACCGACACCGCAGACTTCCCCCCTACCCGGTAACGACCAGCGCCACAGGAGCAGTGACAGACGTGAGCACCGACGACCTTCCCCTCGTGACGACCGGCGGCTGCGGCGACGGCTGCGGCTGCGGCGCGGAGCACGACGAGGAGTACCTGGAGTGCGGGCTCGACCCCGTGCTCGCCGAGCTGCTGGCCGCGGCCGGGCTCGACCCGGTCGAGGTCGAGGACATCGCCACCGTGGCGATCCAGGAGGACCTGGCCGGCGGGGTGGACGTGACCACGGTCGCGACCATCTCCGAGGAGGCCGTGGCCACCGGTGACTTCACCGCCCGCGAGGCGGGCGTCGTGGCCGGGCTGCGGGTCGCCGAGGCCGTGCTCTCCGTGGTCTGCACGGACGAGTTCGAGGTCGAGCGGCACGTGGAGGACGGCGACCGGGTCGAGGCCGGGCAGCAGCTGCTGTCCGTCACCACCCGCACCCGCGATCTGCTCACCGCCGAGCGCGGCGCGCTGAACCTGCTGTGCCGGCTGTCCGGCATCGCGACCGCGACGCGCGCGTGGGCGGACGCCCTGGAGGGCACGAAGGCCAAGGTCCGCGACACCCGCAAGACGACCCCGGGCCTGCGCGCCCTGGAGAAGTTCGCGGTCCGCGCGGGCGGCGGCGTCAACCACCGCATGTCCCTGTCGGACGCGGCCCTCGTCAAGGACAACCACGTGGTCGCCGCCGGCGGCGTCGCCGAGGCGTTCAAGGCCGTACGGGAGTCCTTCCCGGACGTGCCGATCGAGGTCGAGGTCGACACGCTGCACCAGCTGCGCGAGGTCGTGGAGGCGGGCGCCGACCTGATCCTGCTGGACAACTTCACGCCCGGCGAGTGCGCCGAGGCCGTCGGCATCGTGGACGGCCGGGCGCTCCTGGAGGCCTCCGGCCGCCTGACGCTCGCCACCGCGCGCGCCTACGCCGACACGGGCGTCGACTTCCTCGCCGTCGGCGCGCTCACCCACTCCTCGCCGATCCTGGACATCGGCCTGGACCTGCGGGAGGCGGAGTAACGGCCATGCTGCTCACGATCGACGTCGGCAACACGCAAACCGTCCTCGGCCTGTTCGACGGCGAGGACATCGTGGAGCACTGGCGCATCTCCACCGACGCCCGGCGCACCGCCGACGAACTGGCGGTGCTGCTCCAGGGCCTGATGGGCATGCACCCGCTGCTCGGCGACGAACTGGGCGACGGCATCGACGGGATAGCGATCTGCGCCACCGTCCCGTCGGTCCTGCACGAGCTGCGCGAGGTCACCCGGCGCTACTACGGCGACGTCCCCGCGGTGCTGGTCGAGCCGGGCGTCAAGACCGGCGTGCCCATCCTCACCGACAACCCCAAGGAGGTCGGCGCCGACCGCATCGTCAACTCGGTGGCGGCGGTGGACATGTACGGCGGTCCGGCGATCGTGGTCGACTTCGGTACGGCGACCACCTTCGACGCGATCTCCGCGCGCGGTGAGTACGTGGGCGGGGTCATCGCCCCCGGCATCGAGATCTCCGTCGACGCGCTGGGCGTCAAGGGCGCCCAGCTGCGCAAGATCGAGGTCGCCCGGCCGCGCAGCGTGATCGGCAAGAACACGGTCGAGGCCATGCAGGCGGGCATCGTGTACGGCTTCGCGGGCCAGGTCGACGGCGTGGTGGGCCGGATGGCGCGCGAACTGGCGGACGACCCGGACGACGTGACGGTGATCGCGACGGGCGGGCTGGCGCCGATGGTGCTCGGCGAGGCGTCGGTGATCGACGAGCACCAGCCGTGGCTGACGCTGATCGGGCTGCGGCTGGTGTACGAGCGGAACGTGTCGCGGCTCTAGGGATGTGACGGGGCTTGGGCCGAACGTGTCGTGGCTTTCGAGGGAAACCCCCGCGACACATCATCCCGTTGTGTCACTTTTGTCCGATTAGCGGTAGCGTCGCCGCATGCCCACGCCATACGGATCCCGCGGCGGCATGGCGTTCGGCGCGGAGGAGCTGCGTGTGCTCCGCCGCGCCCTCGCCCTCGCCCTTCACCCCGGCCGCACGTCCGCCGAGGACGTACAGGACTGCCTCCGGCTCGCCGAGTCGCTCGACGAGGCGATCCACGAGGGGGTGAGACTGCGCGCCTTCCTGCTGGCCGATCTGGACCGCTACCGGGCCGCGCTGCCCGGTACCGCGGCGGGCTACTTCGCTCTTCTGGAGGAGGCGCTGGGCGCCGCGTACCGGCCGGTACCGGACGATCTCGCGGCACTGCGGGCACTGCGCGGGAACCCGCGGGCGGCGGCGCTGCTGGAGCGCTGCCGGGCGCTGGCGGAACAGGATGTACGGGCCCGCTTCGCCCAGGGCGCGCGCAGGGTCCCGGCGCCGATGGTGCCGCCCGCGCGGACGCGCCTGCTGGCCCTGTCGGGCGGCGCGGCCCGCGCGTCGCAGGACGCCGACAAGCAGCCCCCCAAGCCCGCCCCGAAGCCGTCCCCCGCGGAGCGTCCCGACCCCGCCGCCCCCAAGCGCCCCATCCCCACCCCCGGCGAGGTCTTCCCCCGCCGCAAGCCCCCGGCCGCGCCGCAGCAACTGGTCTGCTGACGCGGCCCGGAGATCCGCCCGCTTCGGCCGGCACCGGCGGAACCCGCGCCTGACGGCGAGCGTCCCGCCGCTGCCGGCCGGTCACGTCCTTCCCGGCCGCTCCGTCCGGGGCGCGTCCGCCCGGCGGAGCCACCCGGAGGAGTGCCGCCGACAGGCCGTACCGGAGGAGTGCCGCCGACAGGCCGTAGCTCCGGGTTCTGGCCCCCGGCGGGCGACCGCGGGCGCGTCGTGGCTGGTCGCGCGGTTCCCCGCGCCTTCCGGGCACGCGATGCCACCGCGGGGACGTCCGGTCCGGCCACTCGCCACCCCTCGGCCCACCCCCACCCCGCCCGATTCGCCCGGTAGGGCATGGCTACTCTGGTCGCATGGACTATGTCTCCGCGCTTGTGCCCCCGGTCGTGATGGCCGTGTTCTTCATCGGTGTGGTCCGGGTGATCGTGAAGACCCAGGGTGGGGCGGCCAAGGCCAAGGAGGACGCCGCGGTCGACGCCGCGCTCGCACGGGCGGAGGCGGCGCGCGGCGGGTCCGCCGCGGCCGACGTCTGAGCGGACCCGAGGGATCGTCGCGGCCCGGGGGAGAGTCCCGCTTTCCCCCGGGCCGCCCTTTTTGCCCGGGTTCGTAACGTTCCGCCACGTCCGGCACGCCATCGCCCGGATCTCCCACTATTGTTCTGAGCTGTGCCTCGCCCCTTGGGAGAACTCGAAGACGCGGTCATGACGCGGGTGTGGAAGTGGAACCGCCCGGTGACCGTTCGAGAAGTCCTGGAAGACCTCCAGCAGGAACGGACCATCGCGTACACCACCGTGATGACGGTTTTGGACAATCTCCATCAGAAGGGCTGGGTCCGCCGCGAGGCGGAAGGCCGGGCCTATCGATATGAGGCCGTCTCCACCCGCGCCGCCTACGCCGCCGCTCTCATGAACGACGCCTGGTCGCAGAGCGACAACCCCGCCGCCGCACTCGTCGCGTTCTTCGGGATGATGAGCGAGGAACAGCGCCAGGCCCTTCAGGACGCCGTGCGCATCGTCCAGGGACCGGAAACCCGGCAAGCCCCCGAAGCCGCGGAACCGCGACCCGTACGAGCGGAGCAACCGGAGAACCCGGAGAACCCCGGCTCGGCGGAGGGCACCGCCGGGCGATAGCGTCCGCTCATGTCCGCAGAGCGCCCCGAAGTCTCCGCAAAAGCCATCACGGTCCGCCGGGCCAGGACCGGCGATGTGCCGGCCGTGCGCCACCTCCTCGACGCCTACGTCCAGGGCCGCATCCTGCTCGACAAAGCCACGGTCACGCTTTACGAGGACATCCAGGAGTTCTGGGTCGCGGAACGGGACGACAACGCCGAGGTCGTCGGCTGCGGCGCGCTGCACGTCATGTGGGAGGACCTCGCGGAAGTCCGCACTCTCGCGGTGAAGCCCGGCCTCAAGGGCGCGGGCGTGGGCCATCAGTTGCTGGAGAAGTTGCTGCACACGGCACGCTGGCTCGGTGTTCGCCGGGTTTTCTGTCTCACCTTCGAAGTCGACTTCTTCGGGAAGCACGGCTTCGTCGAGATCGGTGAGACACCGGTCGACACCGATGTCTACGCGGAGCTCCTGCGTTCCTATGACGAGGGTGTCGCGGAGTTCCTCGGACTCGAACGAGTGAAACCGAACACCTTGGGCAACAGCCGGATGCTTCTGCATCTGTGACCGTCTTTGCCCGGTGACTATGCGCGGTGCCCTATGTCCGAAACGCGCATCTTTCCGGCCCCTGGGCCCTCCTCAGCTCTCTCCCAGGGGTTTGTGTTTTTCCCGCAAAAGCGGTTTGCTTTCCGACGTACTGCAGTACTGCATATATCAGGGGCGGCGAAACGGGCGGACGCGCGCACCCTGACCTCAACGTTATCGATGAAAGGAAATCCGGTGGCACAGAAGGTTCAGGTCCTTCTTGTCGACGACCTCGACGGCGGCGAGGCGGACGAGACGGTGACGTTCGCGTTGGACGGCAAGACGTACGAGATCGACCTCACGACCGCCAATGCGGACAAGCTGCGCGGCCTTCTCGACCCTTATGTCAAGGGCGGTCGTCGTACCGGTGGCCGTGCCGCCCAGGGACGTGGAAAGGCGCGCACCGCCTCCAGCGGCAACCAGGACACCGCGGCGATCCGCGCCTGGGCCAAGGAGAACGGCATGGACGTCAACGACCGCGGCCGTGTCCCCGCCTCCATCCGCGAGGCGTACGAGAAGGCCAACGGCTGACCAGCCGAATCGGTCGAATATCGGTACGACAATCAGTACGGCGCTACGGCGAGACCGGCACCCCGCCGCATTCCCGCCGCAGCCGGACCCGGTGACACCACGACGCCACCGTGTCCACCAGCCGTACGAGATCTGGGGCGCTCCCCTCGCGTCCCGTACGCGGCATCGCGGGCAGCGAGGCATCGGCCTCGCACCCCGGCTCAGGGGGCCGCAGCCACACGGCGGCCCCCTTCAGGCTCCCGGGCGGCGGCTGCGGCCCGCCGGGCGGCAGCGGCGCCTCCATGACGCCCCCCGCCCCCAGGACCCGCAGATCGAGCGCCACCGCGCCCCATTCCAGCCAGTCCAGCAGCCCCGGCACCTCCTCGGCGCCGCCCGCGGCCACCAGCAGCCGCATGCGGTCGCCCCGCAGGGCCACCGGCGAACCCGGCGCGAGATGCCGCAGTGCCCGCGCGCCCGCCTCGGCCGGCACGTCCAGGACGTCGAAGCGCAGCCCGGTCGGCAGCCCCGGCGGGGGCCCGGGCACGGTCGCCCAGCCCAGCTCGTCCTCGTACCAGCGGCGCGCCTCGCGCCAGGGGCCCGCCCCGTGCGCCCGCGCGCCGGGCGCTCCCGGTTCGACGGGGCGGCGGGGAAGGGGGACCGTGGAGGTCGTGGCGACCGTGCCAGTCATGCCGGGTGCAACCGGCGGGACAGGCGGCGAGTTACGCTGAGTGCCCCACCGATCGCACAACGTGCCGAAAAGGGGAGCACTCGGTGGTGGGGGGAGCCGCAAGGTTGTTCGCCCATAGCGGAGGGAACCGGTGCGCTCGGCATGGAGTGTCCGTCTCTGCGGGTAAGACATGCCTAGTGGGAGGGGGCGACGTGCGGGCGCGGCGGCCTCCCGTTCGCCATCGGCGTAGTGGCGAGTGGGGTAACTGCCTGGCCTGCGGGAACATCGTCTCGCACCATCGGGTTGGAGCAGATGTCGGCGTTCGGGGTCAGGAGGCCAAGGACGGTGTCGGCAGTTGGAATGAGCGGTCCCCGCTTGCGGGACTAAGCTGCGGAAGGACAGGGAGGGGAAGTTCCCCCCACTGCCTGACCGCTCTGAGGAGCGATTAACGATGTTCGAGAGGTTCACCGACCGCGCGCGGCGGGTTGTCGTCCTGGCTCAGGAAGAAGCCCGGATGCTCAACCACAACTACATCGGCACCGAGCACATCCTCCTGGGTCTCATCCACGAGGGCGAAGGTGTCGCCGCTAAGGCCCTGGAGAGCCTCGGCATTTCGCTCGAGGCGGTCCGTCAGCAGGTGGAGGAGATCATCGGTCAGGGCCAGCAGGCCCCGTCCGGGCACATCCCCTTCACCCCCCGTGCCAAGAAGGTCCTGGAGCTGTCGCTCCGCGAGGCCCTTCAGCTGGGCCACAACTACATCGGCACGGAGCACATCCTGCTCGGCCTGATCCGTGAGGGCGAGGGCGTCGCCGCCCAGGTCCTGGTCAAGCTGGGTGCCGACCTCAACCGGGTGCGGCAGCAGGTCATCCAGCTGCTCTCCGGTTACCAGGGCAAGGAGACCGCCACCGCCGGCGGCCCGGCCGAGGGCACCCCCTCGACGTCCCTGGTCCTGGACCAGTTCGGCCGGAACCTCACCCAGGCCGCCCGTGAATCCAAGCTCGACCCGGTCATCGGGCGCGAGAAGGAGATCGAGCGGGTCATGCAGGTGCTGTCCCGCCGTACCAAGAACAACCCGGTGCTGATCGGTGAGCCCGGCGTCGGCAAGACCGCCGTCGTGGAGGGCCTCGCCCAGGCCATCGTCAAGGGCGAGGTGCCCGAGACGCTGAAGGACAAGCACCTCTACACGCTGGACCTCGGCGCCCTGGTCGCCGGCTCCCGCTACCGCGGTGACTTCGAGGAGCGCCTGAAGAAGGTCCTCAAGGAGATCCGCACCCGCGGCGACATCATCCTGTTCATCGACGAGCTGCACACGCTGGTCGGTGCGGGTGCCGCCGAGGGCGCCATCGACGCGGCCTCCATCCTCAAGCCGATGCTGGCCCGCGGTGAACTCCAGACCATCGGTGCGACCACGCTGGACGAGTACCGCAAGCACCTGGAGAAGGACGCGGCCCTGGAGCGCCGCTTCCAGCCCATCCAGGTCGCCGAGCCGTCCCTGCCGCACACCATCGAGATCCTCAAGGGCCTGCGCGACCGGTACGAGGCGCACCACCGCGTCTCGATCACCGACGAGGCGCTGGTCCAGGCCGCCACCCTGGCCGACCGCTACATCTCGGACCGCTTCCTGCCGGACAAGGCCATCGACCTGATCGACGAGGCCGGCTCCCGGATGCGCATCCGCCGGATGACCGCGCCGCCGGACCTCCGCGAGTTCGACGAGAAGATCGCCGGCGTCCGCCGGGACAAGGAGTCCGCGATCGACTCGCAGGACTTCGAGAAGGCCGCCTCGCTGCGCGACAAGGAGAAGCAGCTCCTGGCCGCCAAGGCCAAGCGCGAGAAGGAGTGGAAGGCCGGCGACATGGACGTCGTCGCCGAGGTCGACGGCGAGCTGATCGCCGAGGTCCTCGCCACGGCCACCGGCATCCCGGTCTTCAAGCTGACCGAGGAGGAGTCCTCCCGCCTGCTGCGCATGGAGGACGAGCTGCACAAGCGGGTCATCGGCCAGGTCGACGCCGTCAAGGCGCTGTCCAAGGCGATCCGCCGTACGCGTGCCGGTCTGAAGGACCCGAAGCGCCCCGGTGGCTCGTTCATCTTCGCCGGCCCGTCCGGTGTCGGTAAGACCGAGCTGTCCAAGGCGCTCGCCGAGTTCCTCTTCGGCGACGAGGACGCGCTGATCTCCCTCGACATGTCGGAGTTCAGCGAGAAGCACACGGTCTCCCGTCTCTTCGGTTCGCCCCCCGGCTACGTGGGCTACGAAGAGGGCGGCCAGCTCACCGAGAAGGTGCGCCGCAAGCCGTTCTCCGTCGTCCTGTTCGACGAGGTCGAGAAGGCCCACCCGGACATCTTCAACTCGCTGCTGCAGATCCTGGAGGACGGTCGCCTGACCGACTCCCAGGGCCGGGTCGTGGACTTCAAGAACACGGTCATCATCATGACGACCAACCTCGGCACCCGGGACATCTCCAAGGGCTTCAACCTGGGCTTCGCGGCCTCGGGTGACACGAAGACCAACTACGAGCGCATGAAGAACAAGGTCCAGGACGAGCTCAAGCAGCACTTCCGGCCCGAGTTCCTCAACCGCGTCGACGACGTGGTCGTCTTCCCGCAGCTGACGCAGGAGGACATCCTGCGGATCGTCGACCTGATGATCGGCAAGGTGGACGAGCGCCTGAAGGACCGGGACATGGGCATCGAGCTCTCCCAGTCCGCCAAGGAACTGCTGTCCAAGCGGGGCTACGACCCGGTGCTGGGCGCCCGGCCGCTGCGCCGCACGATCCAGCGCGAGATCGAGGACAGCCTCTCCGAGAAGATCCTCTTCGGGGAGCTGCGCCCCGGCCACATCGTGGTCGTGGACACGGAGGGCGAGGGCGAGAACGCGACCTTCACCTTCCGCGGTGAGGAGAAGTCCGCCCTGCCGGACGCCCCCCCGATCGAACAGGCCGCCGGCGGCGGCCCGAACCTGAGCAAGGACGCGTAAGTCCGCGACGCTCCCACCTGAAGGGGCCGGTGCTTTTGGCACCGGCCCCTTTCGGCTTTTCCCGCGGCGGGTTCGGAATGGATCCGAACGAGAGGACCTAAGAGAGCTGGCCGTTGTAGTCCGGCAGCTTGAAGGTCTGGTCGGCGTGGCCGCCGGACAGGTCGGTGGGGCTGTTGCCGATGTTGGCGATGATGTCGTAGCCCTTGTTCTCGATGGCGACGCGCTGGGCCGTCTTGTAGTCGGCGACGTTCTTGAAGAGGTCGAACAGGCCGCGCACGTAGATGCCGGAGACCTGGTAGCCGTCGTACTCCAGGTTCCACTTCGTGGGCGCCTCGATGATGCCCGGGCGGGCGGTCACGAAGAAGAGGGCGACGCCGTGGTTCTGGGCGTACCGGGCGACGTCCAACACCGGCTTGTCGGCCTTCTGGGGGACCGCGAAGCCCAGGTCGGTGTCCAGCGTGGTGTTGTCGATGTCGAAGACGATGGCCTGCTTCTCGCCCGGCTTCGCGGCGGCGATGCGCTGCTCCAGGTACGGCAGGGCCTGGTCCATGACCGTCTGGCAGTCGTTCTGCCAGGTGGCGAAGTCGACCTTGCCGGTCGTGGCGCTCGCGGCCGCGGTGGTGGCCGGGGCCGCGGTGGCGTCCGCCGCTCGGGCCGGGGCGGCCACGGCGGCCAGCGCGGCCACGGAGACGGCGGTCACGGTGAGGCGGCGCGCCAGGGGGCTGGTCATCGGTGGGGGTTCCTCTCACGTCACGTACGCGGTGCCGGATGGCAGGTGCATGATCTGTGGTGCGGATGGCGTGAGGGGAACCGTAGGGTTACCGGACGGTAGGTGGATAGGGGCCTGCGTCACATTCACGGCCCCGCCGATGCGCGAAGCCGGTGACATGCCGCACAGGCGATTTGTCCCTTACTAGCCCTGATAGTGTGATCCTTCGGGTGGGTAAAGGGTGGGCAAAGGGGGCGTAGATCCTCGGTTTCCGCCGGAAACAGGCAGTTCACGGCGGGGGATGCCGGGTAGGCGCGGGGGCTGTCAAGACGATGGGTGGTTTTCGGCTCATCTACTACCGGACGCCGTAGATGCACCGCTTTCGCCCGGATGGGGCGATCGGTTACCAAGGGATGGCCGCCGCGGCGAACACCTGTCCGCCGGGCGGCCGATCTGTCCCCGAGTTCACGAGGTCTCGATGTCCAAGCGCTTCACGTTCCGTGCCACCCGTACGTCCTCGCTCCGTACCCGCGCCGCCTTCCTGGCCGCCGGTGTCGCTGTCCCGGTCGTGCTGGGCGCCGGAGTCGCGAGCGCCGCTCCGTCGGCGGCCTCCTGGGTCGACCCGGTGAAGAAGTACTCGCTCTCCGCGGGCTTCAACCAGTCCGGCGCCCACTGGGTCGCCAAGCACAGCGGCCAGGACTTCGCCGTGTCCACCGGCACCGAGGTCTTCGCCGTGCACGGCGGCACCGTCGTCAAGGCCGGCCCGAACGGCGCCGGTGACGGTCCCGCGTACGGCAACGCCATCGTGATCAAGCACGAGAACGGCGTCTACTCCCAGTACGCGCACCTGTCCCGCGTCGACGTCAAGATCGGCCAGAAGGTGAAGACCGGCCAGCACATCGCCCTGTCCGGCTCCACCGGCAACTCCACGGGTCCCCACCTGCACTTCGAGATCCGTACGACCCCGAACTACGGCTCCGCCCTCAACCCGGTGCCCTTCCTGAAGAGCAAGGGCGTCCGCGTCTGAGCCGAGCGGGCCGTACGAACCGCCGAGTGAGCTGTCCGAGCCGTCCGGGTCGAGCGAGTCGACACGGGCGGCTCAGTCGTCCGCGTGGGCGTGCTGGTGGGCCTGGGTGACCAGGTCCAGGGCGACCTCCAGCACGGCCTGGCGGCGCTTCTCCACGTCGCCCACCAGGTCCTGCATCACGAACATCCCGGCGTGCAGCGTGAACATCGCGCTGAGCGAGCGCACCTGGTCGACCAGCTCGGCGTCCGGGTCCATCAGTATGTCCCGCAGGTCGTGCATGCGGTCCTTGAAGGTCTCGCCGATGCGCAGCTCCCGCACCGTCGCCTGGTTCTCCTGCATGAAGCGGAAGAGCGGCTCCGCGTGCGAGAGCGCCTCGCTGTAGCGCCGCAGGATCTCCTGCTTCGTCTCCAGGGTGTGCGGCTGGCCGCGACCCCACTCGATCAGGCCGGCGATCGGCTGCGTCAGGTCCTCGAAGAGGCTGACGATGATCTCTTCCTTGGTCTTGAAGTGGTAGTACAGGGCCGCCTTGGTGACGTCGAGGCGCTCGGCGATCTCGCGCAGCGAGGTCTTCTCGTAGCCCTGCTCGGCGAAGAGTTCGAGCGCGACGTCCTGGATGCGCTGGCGGGTGTTGCCGCGGCGCTGCTGCTTGGTGCCGTCCATGGTGACGCCCATCCTCGTACTCCTCGCGCTCCTGCGGAAACTTACTTGACGCCCGGCTAGTTTGCCCTCTACCTTGCGCAGTGTACTAATTAGCCGGGCGGCAAGTAAGTAGTCGCCGAGGGGGAGTAGGGAAGAGATGGCGGACACAGTGGAAAGCCCCCAGGAGGGCAAGAAACAGCGGAGCGTGCGCGTCGTACTGCTCGCGCTCATGATCGCGATGATGCTCGCGATGCTCGACAACATGATCGTGGGTACGGCGATGCCCACCATCGTCGGCGAGCTGGGCGGCCTAGAGCACCTGTCCTGGGTGGTCACCGGCTACACCCTGGCCACCGCGGCCTCCACCCCGATCTGGGGCAAGCTCGGCGACATGTACGGGCGCAAGGGCGCCTTCCTCAGCTCGATCGTGATCTTCCTGATCGGCTCCGCGCTCAGCGGCATGGCCCAGAACATGGGCGAGCTGATCGGCTTCCGCGCCGTGCAGGGCCTCGGCGCCGGCGGTCTGATGGTCGGCGTCATGGCGATCATCGGTGACCTCGTGCCGCCGCGGGAGCGGGGCAAGTACCAGGGCATGATGGCCGCCGTGATGGCGCTGGCGATGATCGGCGGTCCGCTGGTCGGCGGCACCATCACCGACAACTGGGGCTGGCGCTGGTCCTTCTACATCAACCTGCCGCTCGGCGCGGTCGCGCTGGTCCTGGTCACCGCGGTGCTGCACCTGCCGCGCAAGCGGGCCAAGGCGGGCATCGACTACCTCGGGGTCGCGCTGCTGACCATCGGCATCACCTCGATCGTGCTGGTCACCACCTGGGGCGGCAGCGAGTACGCCTGGACGTCCGCGCGGATCATGGAGCTCATCGCCATCGGCGTGGTCGCGCTGGCCGGGTTCGTGTTCTGGCAGACGAAGGCCGCCGACCCGGTGCTGCCGCTGCACATCTTCCGCAGCCGCAACTTCACCCTGATGTCCGTGATCGGCTTCATCACCGGCTTCGTGATGTTCGGCGCGACGCTGTTCCTGCCGCTGTACCAGCAGGCGGTGCAGGGCGCGTCGGCGACCAACTCCGGTCTGCTGCTACTGCCGATGCTCGGCGCGATGCTGGTGACGTCGATGGTCGCGGGCCGCGTCACCACCAACACCGGCCGCTACAAGGTGTTCCCGATCGTCGGCGGCGCGCTGATGATCACGGGTCTGTACCTGCTGTCGCTGATGGACACCGGTACGAGCCGCTTCACCTCCGGCGTCTACATGGCCGTCCTCGGCCTCGGCATGGGCTGCCTGATGCAGATCACCATGCTGGTGGCGCAGAACAGCGTGGAGATGAAGGACATGGGCGTCGCGTCCTCGTCCACGACGCTGTTCCGTACGCTCGGCTCCTCGTTCGGTGTCGCCATCATGGGCGCGCTGTTCAACAACAAGGTCAAGGACGTCATGGCCGAGCGGGCCGGTGCGCTGGGCAAGGGCATCACCGAGCAGTCCGCCCAGCTGGACGCCAAGAGCCTGGCGAAGCTGCCGCCGCTGGCCCGTGAGGCCTACCAGCACGCGGTCTCCGCCGGTACGCACTCCGCGTTCCTCCTGGGCGCCGTGATCGCCGTCCTGGTGCTCGTCGGCGCGCTCTTCGTCAAGGAGGTCCCGCTGCGGGGCGGCCCGCAGGCGGCGAAGCCGGAGGTCGCACCGCTGGTCGAGGTCTGACCGAGGCCCCCGTACGACGAAGGCCCCCGGCGGGTGTCCGCCCCGGGGGCCTTCGTCACGTTCGGGGGGTGTGGTGGGGGAGTGGCGGGGGCGGGTGCGGTTCGTCGTCGGGCGCGGGCCGGTGGGGGCATTCGCGCAGTTCCCCGCGCCCCTTCGGGGCGCGCTGGTGCCGGCGTACTTCGACAGCCGACGGAAGGCAATTCCCCAGGGGCGCGGGGAACCGCGCGACCGGCCCACGACGGCCCGCAGTCGGCGACGAACCGCACCCGCCCCCCACTCTCCCCGCCGCACCCGCCCCCCACTCTCCCCGCCCCGCCGATTTCAGCCCGCGCCCCCCGACAACGGCAGCATCGGATGGCTCCCCGTGTTCGTCGGCGCGTGCTCCGGCAGCCACAGGACCGCCACCGCGCCCTCCGCCGGGAGTTCCGGCGGCAGACCCGCGGGGCGGATGTTGCGGAAGGTGAGGCGCGCGCCGAGCACGCGCGCCTGGCCCGCGGCGATGGTCAGGCCGAGCCCGTGGCCCTGCCCCGCGCGGTCCGTGCTGCCGGTGCGGAACCGGCTCGGGCCCTCCGCGAGCAGCGCCTCGGGGAAGCCGGGACCGTGGTCGCGGACCCGGATCACCCGGCCCTCGACGCTCACCTCGATCGGCGGCCGGCCGTGCCGCGCGGCATTGGCGAGCAGATTGAACAGCACCCGCTCCAGGCGGCGCGGGTCGGTCGTCACCTCCGACTCGTGCACGATCCGTACGACGATGTCCGGATCCTTCACCGCCACCCGTCGCGCGACGAACTCGCCCAGCATGATGTCCTGGAGCTCGGCCCGCTCCGAGGCGCTGTCCAGACGGGCCACCTCCAGCACGTCCTCCACCAGCGTGCGCATCGCCTTGGCCCGGTCCAGCACCAGCTCCGTGGGCCGGCCGGGCGGCAGCAGCTCGGCCGCCGTCAGCAGCCCCGTCACCGGGGTGCGCAGCTCGTGCGCGATGTCCGCGGTGACCCGCCGCTCGGCCTCCAGACGCAGCCGCAGCGCGTCCGCCATCGCGTCCACCGCCCGCGCGAGATCGTCGGTCTCGTCCCGTACGACCCCGCCGATGGCCTCCCGCACCCGTACCTCGGTCTCGCCCCGCGCGACCTGGTTCGCCGCGGCCGCGGCCTTGCGCAGCCGGCCGGACAGCTGGCCGCCGATCAGCACGCCGAGCGCGCTGCCGCCGAGGACGACCGCGATGGACCCGATGACCAGGGCCTGGTCCAGGTCCTTCATCACGTCCATGGAACGGTCCGGGAAGTGGCTGTGCAGCGAGAGCACATGCCCGTCCTTGGCCGGTACCGCCGCCCAGATGTCCGGCGGGCCCGAGCCCCGGTCGGAGACATCGCTCGCCCGGCGCCCGGCCATCACCTTCTCGCGCAGCGCCGGCGGCATCCCCGGGTCGTCGATCTTTATGTTCGGGAAGTTCGTCCGCCCGGACAACTCGTAGTTCCGCTGGGCCAGTTGGACCCGGTCATTGGCCAGATCGCGCGCGTTGTCCAGCATCGACACCCGGGCCGCGTTGTGCACGACCAGGCTCAGCGCGATCGCCACGAGACCGGCGACCAGCGCGATCGCCGCACTGAGTTTCCACCGGATGCCGGTGTGCAGGCCCACGCGCTCCATGCGCCGGACCGGGTGCCGCAAAAACCCCCGCATGCCGCTCCGTTCAGGCCTTCAGCTTGTAGCCGAAGCCGCGGACCGTCTCGATCCGGTCCTGGCCGATCTTCTGCCGCAGCCGCTGCACATGGACGTCGACCACGCGGGTGTCCCCGCCCCAGCCGTAGTCCCACACGCGCTCCAGGAGCTTGTCGCGGGAGAGCACGGTCCCGGGCGCGGAGGAGAACTCCAGCAGCAGCCGCATCTCGGTCGGGGTGAGGGCCACCGGCCGGCCGTCCCGCAGCACCTCCATGCCGTCGGTGTCGATCCGCAGATCGCCGAAGGTCAGCGTGCCGCCCTGCATCGCGGAGGCGGGCTCCTCCGGGTGCGCGGAGCCCCCGGCGTGCCCGAAGCGGCGCAGCACCGCCCGGATCCGGGCGACCAGTACCGCGCCGTCGAACGGCTTGGTCACATAGTCGTCCGCGCCCGCCTCCAGGCCGAGGACGACGTCGATGGAGTCGGCGCGCGCGGACAGCATGATCACCGGCACGGTCGACTCGTCCCGGATCCGGCGGCACAGGCTGACCCCGTCGAGACCGGGCACCATCACGTCGAGCAGGGCGATGTCGGGGCGGTTCGCCCGGAACGCCTCCAGGCCCGAGAGCCCGTCGGGCATGGCGGTGACCGCGAAGCCGTCCCGCTCCAGGGCGAGCTGTGTGGCCTCGCGGATGACGTCGTCGTCCTCGACGAACAGGACGTGGGTCTGGTCTGCCATCCCGGTGCTCTCTGTCCTCGTGTGTCGCTGGTGGTCCGGTCGAAGGGCGGTTCAGCTGTCCGGCACGGGCGTCGGGGCCTGCCCGGCCGACTTGCTGTACTCGTTGCGCACGCTCTTGCCCGGCGTGAACCGATCCGCCTTCCAGCTGTACGGCGTCACGATCTCACCGGACGGGCTGGAGATGGGATCGCCCTTCTCGTAATACTGCCTGGTCACCGACAGCCGGCCCTGATCGATCTCGGCGTAGACCGGCGACTCCTCGGTCCGGAACACGTTCTTGAACGTACCGGCGTCGTCCCGGTAGACGTACGAGCCGATCCCGACCGCGTCCGCGCACGTCAGCACGTTGATCACGACGTCGTCCACCGGAGACCCGGTCAGATCACCGTACGAGACGTCCACCGGGTACTCGCTGCCGCTGCACGGCTTCAGCTCCCGCTTGACGGCGGCGGACACCGCCGGATCGCCCTTGAGCAGCTGTACGGCGTCCACCTTCCGGTACTTCTCCGGATCGCTCGGCGAGGGCGCCGGCGCGGCCACGGCGCCGGCCCCGGCCACCGCCGAGGCGTGTGCCGGGCCCTCGTCCCGGGCACCCAGGCCGCCCGTGCCGCACGCCGCGGCGAAAAGGGCGAGGGCGGTGACCGAGGCCACCGCCGCGATCACCGCCAGCCAATTCCCACGGGCCGGTTCCGGCCCGGGCCCTGTCAGGCCGCGCAACGCTCCCGCTCCTCACGCTCCAGCGCCCGTGCGTCCAGGTCGCGGGCCTCCAGCTCCTCACGGAGCCGGGCGAGCGCCCGGTGCAGCGTGCTCTTGACCGTACCGGCCGACATGCCCAGGGCCGCGGCCGTCTCCTCGGTGGACATCTGCTCCCAGTGTCGCAGCACCACGACACTGCGCTGCTTGGGTGCGAGAACTTTCAGGATGTCCATCAGCAGGGCCCGGTCGGCGTGCTGCTCGGTGGAGTCCTCCACGCAGGCGTCCGGCAGCTGCTCGGTGGGGACCTCCTCCAGCTTGCGGGCCCGCCACCACTCGGTCCGGGTGTTGATCATGACCCGGCGCAGGTAGGCGTCGGCGAGCCGCTTGTCGGCGATGCCGTCCCAGCGGCCGTAGGTCCGCACCAGCGCCGTCTGGAGCAGGTCCTGCGCGTCCACGGGGTCCGGCACCAGCCGGCGCGCACTGCGCAGCAGCGCGTCCTGTCGTGTGCGGACGTACTCCTCGAATGCGAGCACCTCGCCCTGCGCCATGTTCAACCGCCTCCGTTCCCCGTGTGCTTCGGCCCCCGCCGAAGTCCCGCTGTCCTGCCGGCCCGTGGTCTGTCGGGCACGGAAATGAAGGTAGGCAGTCGTTGTCACGGGGCTGTGCGGACCAGCCTTCGGCTAGCAATCGGCTATCCGTCGGTTGTGTAACGGCCGTAGGGACGGGGTAAAGAGAGCGGTCTCCATGTCCAGTTATGAGGCTTTTGTCATACTCCGGTTGAGCGAGGAGCCCCGTAACAGAGGGGGTGGCGCTGTGATCTGGCTGTGTGTCAGGTCAACGGCAGCCGGTACAGACCGCCGGGCAGCGGCTCCACCAGCCCGTCGGTGACCAGCCCGTCCAGCGCGCGGGCCCGCTGCACCGGCTCGTGCCAGACCCGGTCCAGCCGCGCCTGCGGCACCGGGGTGTGCGCCTCCCGCAGCACGGCGAGCAGCTTGCCGCGCACCTGCCGGTCCGTACCGGCGTACGTCTGCCCGCGCCGCGGCGGCCCCTGGTGCTCCGGCTTGCCCGCCTGCCGCCAGGCGCACTGCGCGGCGATCGGGCAGCGCGCGCAGCCCTCGTTCTTCGCCGTGCACACCAGCGCGCCCAGCTCCATGGAGGCGGCGGCCCAGCGCGCGGCCGTCCCCTCGTCCTCGGGCAGCAGCTCCCGGGCCAGGCGCCGCTCGGCCGCGGTCGTCGCGTTCGGCGGGTACTGCACCCCCGTCACCGCGCGCGCCAGCACCCGTCGCACATTCGTGTCCAGCACCGGGTGCCGCTGCCCGTAGGCGAACGAGGCCACCGCGGCGGCCGTGTACTCGCCGATGCCGGGCAGCGCGAGCAGCTGCGCGTGTTCCGTCGGTACGTCACCGCCGTGCCGCTCCGTTATGGCGAGGGCGGCGCCGTGCAGCCGCAGCGCGCGGCGCGGATAGCCGAGCCGGCCCCAGGCGCGCACCGCCTCGCCGGGCGCCTCCTTCGCCAGGTCGGCGGGGCGCGGCCAGCGGGCCAGCCACTGCTCGTAGACGGGCAGCACCCGGTTGACCGGGGTCTGCTGAAGCATGAACTCGCTGACCATCACGCCCCACGCGCCCGCCTCCGGGCGGCGCCAGGGGAGGTCGCGGGCATGGGCGTCGAACCAGGCGATCACGGGGGCGTGGATTTTCTCGGTCATGGCCTTCCGATCCTGCCACGCCTCGGGGGGTGGTGCGGGTGACGAGGCCGTCACCCAGCGTGCTGGTCGGTGAAGAACCGTGCCTGCGAGGGCAGTTACCGGAATGATGATCCGGAAAAGTTGGTGCGGGCACGGCGGGTGGGGCAAGGCCGCGCGCCGAACTCTCGTAGAGTTCAGGCGTGGGATCTCTGCGCAATCCGGTCGGGCCGCTTCCCTCCTCCATCTACTGGCGCAGGAGGGCCGTACTGCTTTTGGTGGTCGTCGTCTCGGCGCTGCTGATCGCATGGATCGTCACGACGGGGGGCGGGGGTGGCGGCGGGAAGAAGGGCAGCAGCGCGTCCGGCGGCAAGAACCCCACGAACACGATCACTCCGGGGCCGTCGGGTTCGGGCCCCGCGTACAGCCAACACCCGGGCGGGCGGGACGAGTCGGGAGGGTCCGGCTCCGGGTCCGGCGGTTCGGCGGGGTCCTCCGGTCCGGGTTCCGGTGACGGCGGCGACGGGAACGGCGGCTCCGGCTCGGGCGGTTCCGCGGGCTCCGGCGGCGGGTCCGCGGCGGGCGGCGGGGCGGTCGTCGCGGGCGACGCGCTGCCCGGCTCCTCCGACCTGGCGAACTGCACGTCCGGCGCGGTGTCGTTGGGCCTGCGCAGCCTGCGCAACTCCTACTCGCCGGACCAGACACCGGCCTTTGAACTCACCGCGAAGAACACCTCGTCCGCCGACTGCAAGGTCGATCTCGGCCCGAGGAACGCGGTGTTGACGATCACCCCGGCCGACGGCGACAACGCCTTCTGGTCCTCCGCCGACTGCCCCGAGGGCGCGGGCAATCTGTCCTTCCGGGTCCCGGCCGGCAAGTCCATCACGTACACGGTCACGTGGGACCGCCACCCGAGCGCCGCCCACTGCGCGACGCCGTCCGGCGGCACGGCCAAGCCGGGTACGTACCTGCTGGAGGCGAGGACCCCGGGGTACGGGAAGCTTCAGGCGTCGTTCGTGCTGTCGGCGGACTAGTAGGTCACGGAGCCGTCGGCCCCGGGATCAGACGTACCGCTCCAGGATCGAGGACTCGGCCAGCCGCGAGAGTCCCTCCCGCACGCTCCTCGCCCGCGCCTCGCCCACACCGTCCACCGTCTGCAGATCGTCCACACTCGCGGCCAACAGCTTCTGCAGCCCGCCGAAGTGCTCCACCAGCCGGTCGATGATCGCCCCCGGCAGCCGCGGCACCTTGGCCAGCAGCCGGAAGCCCCGCGGGGACACCGCGGAGTCCAGGGTCTCGGGCGACCCGGTGTAGCCCAGCGCCCGCGCCACCGTGCCGACCTCGATCAGCTCGGCCTGGGTGAGCGCGTTCAGCTCGGACAGGGCCTCCTCCACCGTGCGGGAGCGCTTCGCGGTCGGCTCGGGCACATAGTCCCGTACGACCAGCTCCCGGTCCGGCTCGACCCCCGCGATCAGCTCCTCCAGCTGGAGCGCGAGCAGCCGGCCGTCGGTGCCCAGCTCCACCACGTACTCGGCGATCTCGGTGGCGATCCGGCGCACCATCTCCAGACGCTGTGCGACGGCGGACACGTCCCGCACCGTCACCAGGTCCTCGATCTCCAGCGCCGACAGCGTGCCCGCCACCTCGTCCAGGCGGAGCTTGTACCGCTCCAGCGTGGCCAGCGCCTGGTTCGCGCGGGAGAGGATCGCCGCCGAGTCCTCCAGGACGCGGCGCTGACCGTCGACGTAGAGCGCGATCAGCCGCATCGACTGGGACACGGAGACGACGGGGAAGCCGACCTGCTTGCTCACCCGGTCCGCCGTCCGGTGCCGGGTGCCCGTCTCCTCGGTGGGGATGGTCGGGTCCGGGACCAGCTGGACGCCCGCGCGCAGGATCTTCGAGAGGTCCGAGGACAGCACGATGCCGCCGTCCAGCTTGCACAGCTCCCGCAGCCGGGTCGCGGCGAACTCCACGTCCAGCACGAAGCCGCCGGTGCACATCGCCTCGACGGTCTTGTCGGAGCCGAGCACGATCAGGCCGCCGGTGTTGCCGCGCAGGATGCGCTCCAGGCCGTCCCGCATGGCCGTACCGGGTGCCACGGCGCTCAGGGCAGCGCGCATCAGGCCATCGGAACCGGCACTCCCACCGGACTTTCCGGGAGCTGCTGCCCGGTCGTTGGCTGCCACTGCACTCCTCCGGTCGGGGGTTCTCATGCGCACCCGTGCCCGCACTCGGTTCGTACGGACGGGCGAGACCTGGGCAAAGTCTACCGGCGCTGCTCCGGCTCCCGTGGGGCCTCTCGGCGACGGGAGCGGGGCAGCACCCGCAGCGCGTCGCCCATGTCCGCGACTTCCAGCACCTTCATCCCCGGCGGGGTCTTCCCCGGATCGCCCGGGACCAGCGCGTGCGTGAAGCCGAGCCGGTGCGCCTCGGCGAGCCTGCGCTGCACGCCCGTGACCCGTCTCACCTCGCCCGCGAGCCCCACCTCGCCGATGGCCACCAGGTTCTTCGGCAGCGGGGTGTCGCTCGCGGCGGAGGCCAGCGCGAGGGCGATGGCCAGGTCGGCGGCGGGCTCGGACAGCTTCACACCGCCGACCGTCGCCGAGTAGATGTCCCGCTTGCCGAGCGCGCTGATCCGGCCGCGCTGTTCGAGCACGGCCAGCATCATCGACACCCGGGAGGTCTCCAGCCCCGACGTCGTACGCCGCGGGGAGGGGATCTGGGAGTCCACCGTCAGCGCCTGCACCTCCGCCACCAGCGGGCGGCGGCCCTCCAGGGTCACGGTCAGACAGGTGCCCGGCACCGGTTCGTCGCGCCGGGTCAGGAAGAGGCCGCTGGGGTCGGCGAGACCGGTGATCCCCTCGTCGTGCAGTTCGAAGCAGCCGACCTCGTCCGTCGCGCCGTACCGGTTCTTCACGCCGCGGACCAGGCGGAGCCGGGCGTGCCGGTCGCCCTCGAAGTGCAGCACGACGTCCACCAGGTGCTCCAGCAGGCGCGGGCCCGCGATCGCGCCGTCCTTGGTGACATGGCCGACCAGCAGCGTGGACATGCCGCGCTCCTTGGAGGCCCGGATCAGCGCCCCGGCCACCTCGCGGACCTGGGCCATGCCGCCGGGCGCGCCGTCGATCTCCGGGGAGGCGACCGTCTGCACCGAGTCGAGGATCAGCAGGGAGGGCTTCACCTCGTCCAGATGCCCGAGGACGGCGGAGAGGTCGGTCTCGGCGGCCAGATACAGCTCGTCGTGCAGCGCGTTGATGCGGTCGGCGCGCAGCCGCACCTGGCTCGCCGACTCCTCGCCGGTGACATAGAGGGTGCGGTGCTCCTCGCTCGCCGCCTTGGCCGCCACGTCCAGCAGCAGGGTGGACTTGCCGACGCCCGGCTCGCCCGCGAGCAGCACCACCGCGCCCGGT
The DNA here is from genome assembly GCF_030450125.1 of Streptomyces sp. WP-1. Taxonomy (NCBI): domain Bacteria; kingdom Bacillati; phylum Actinomycetota; class Actinomycetes; order Kitasatosporales; family Streptomycetaceae; genus Streptomyces; species Streptomyces sp. WP-1. The sequence continues at coordinate 3,645,583 of NZ_CP123923.1, read as the reverse complement.
ACGAGCCCCCCGCCGAGCACCCGGTCCAGCTCGGGCACCCCGGTGGTGCGGGCGGTGGCCTGCCGGCCGTCGACCTGGCCGATGGGCAGCGCGGAGGTGACGACCCGGCCGGGGGCCGTGGTGCGGACCGCGGGCGCGCCGTACTCCTCGACCGTGCCCCACGCCTGGCACTCGGGGCAGCGGCCGAGCCACTTGGCCGTCTGCCAGCCGCACTCGGTGCAGCGGTAGGACGGACGGTCCTTGGTGGTCTTGGTACGGGCAGCCATGCGGAAACCGTAGCCCGCGGCACTGACAACCGGTCCGGGGGCCGCCAAGTGGGTGGACGGGTATCGGCCACCCTCGCTCGGAATCCGGCCCCGGAACAAAGGGCTCCTGTCCCCTTATGAGGGATCGTTTCACCCGTACGGATTAAAAGTGCTCAAGGCTCCAGAAGGGGCGCTCCGCCGACGCCTACGGTCGCACGGGTGATGAGCAGCAGCCCGGAGACCACCACCCGCAGCACCGGCGCGCACCGGGCGCACGGCACGGCGCGCGAAGCACGAGAGGCGCGCGAGGGGCGTGAACCGCGCGAGGGCGCGCGGATGCCTGGTGTGTTCGAGCCACGCGAGGCGTGTGAGGCGCATGAGGGCCGAGACGCCCGCGAGACACGGGATGCCCGTGAGGCGCGGGACACCCGCGAGGCGCGGGACGTCCGTGAGGCGCGGGACCGTGCCGCAGCGCGGACCATCGCCCGGCGGGCCTCGACGTGCTACGAGCCGTACCTGGACGGCCTGTTCACCTACTGCCTGTCCATCCTGTGCGACCACGACGCGGCCACCGCCGCGCTCGGCGACGCCCTCGCCCTCGCCGAGCGGCGGGCGCACCGCGTGCCGGAGACCGGCGGCGAGCGCAGGGCCTGGCTGTACGCGCTGGCCCGGTGGGCGTGTCTGCGCAAGCTGGCCGAGGCGAAGCAGAGACGTCAGGCCACGCACGCGGCGGGCCGCACGGACAAGGGCGCCGGAAGGAGCGGGCGGGGAACCGGCCCCGAGTCGCCCGACCCGGCCCTCCCCCCGGAGATCCAGGAGCGCCGGCACCGCGAACTGACCCTGCTCGCCTGGCCGGAGGCGGCCGGCACCACGCCCGAGCAGCGCGAGGCCCTGGAACTCGCCGTCCGCCACCACCTCACCGCCCCCGAGGTCGCCGCCGTGCTCGGCATGGCACCGGCCGCCGCCCGCGATCTGCTCGCCACCGCCGCCTGCGAGGTCGAGCGGACCCGGGCCGCGCTCGCCGTGGTGGAGTCCGGCGGCTGCCCGAGCGTCGCCCATCTCACCGGCGACAGCAGGCTGATCCTCAGCACCGCGCTCCGCCGTGAGCTGGTACGACACGTCGACGACTGCCCGCGCTGCCGGCGCAGCGCCGAGCGCGCGGCCCCCGGCCGCTGGCCCGGCACCTCGGTCACCCCCGCCGAACTGCCCGTCCTGGAGGCGCCCCGCGCGGCCCTCGCCGCGCGCTCCCGGGCGAGGGTCGCGGACGCGCCCCGCTTCGACCGGCGGGGCTTCCCGATGGACCCCAGGGACCGCGCGGCCCGCCGCGACCGGCTGCGCGCCCGCGCGGTGACGACGACGGTGGTGGCGACGGTGGTCGCGGCACCGGTGCTGGCCCTGTGGGCGGCGTACCGGGGCGCGCCGACGGGGGAGCCGGACGGCCGTCCCGGCACCGCGCGCGAGGACCGGGGGCCGGACGCGGTCGGCGGGACCGGCACGGGCGGGGGGTACGAGAACGCGGGCAGCGCGCGGGCGAAGCCGGGGGTGGGCAAGGACGGCAAGCCGGATGTCTCGGTGGAGGTGATGAGCCTCGCGCCCGGTACGGCGGACGGTTCGGCCGGGAGTCTGTCGGTGACCGCCGCGAACGACGGGGACACCACGCTGATCACGCTGACCGCGACGGGTCCGGACCCGGTCCGCTGGTCCGCCGCGACCGGCTCCGCCTGGCTCTACCTGAGCCGGTCCTCGGGCACGCTGGCGTCCGGTGAGAGCGTGACGCTCAAGGCGTACGTCGACCACCTCCACGAGCCCAGGGGCGCCTGGCAGGCCCGGATCTCCATCGCCCCCGCCGGCACGGTGGTCACCATCACGGGCTCCGGCCCCCTCCCCGCCCACCCGACCCCACCCCCACAGCCGACCCCCACCCCGACCACCCCACCAACGTCTCCGCCCCCCACCCAACCACCCCCTCCCCCCACCCCGACCGACCCCCCGACCTCCACATCCCCCACCCCACCCCCGACCCCGACGACCACCGAAACCCCGACGCCGTCGGGAAGCTAGGGCGTAGGGGGGCGGGGGCGGGGGGCTTCGCAGGGTCGCCGGGGGCGGGTTCTGGTCGTGGGTCGAGGCTGGGGGTGCCCGTTCTGGGCTGGGAGCCCGGCCGGGGCCCGAGCCTTCGCGGGAACGCGTCTGCCCGCCGCTGAGTCGGCTGGGCGGGTGGGCGAGCGCGAGGGATGGGGGAAGGAGAGGCGAGTGCCGTGCTGGAGGCGGGAGCCCGGCCAGGCTCCGGGCTTTCCGGGCATGCGCCAGCCTGCCGCTGAGCGGCTGGGTGAGCGAGGGGTGAGCGGGCGGGACGTGAGCCCGTGTCCGGTGGCTCGGCTTGGCGCGAGGATCTGTCGATGCGGTGGGGCCGGTTCCTGATCGTCCGTTTCGGCGGAGAGAGTCCCGGGAGGACGTCAGCCTGCTGCTGAGTCGGCTGGGCTGGTGGAGAAGTGTGCTGGTCGGCGGGTTCCGGCCGTGGCGGCACGTCCCTCGTAGCCGTCCGTTGGGCGGGTGGGGGAGCGCGGGACGAGGGGGATACGAGCCACCACCTGACCGCTCGCCCCGGCTCGGACTCCGCTGCGCGACGGGCGCCTGTTCGCGGTGTTCTGGGCGTGGCTAGGTATTCCGGGGCCCGTCGGCTCACCGAGCCGGGAGCACGGGGTGCGGCCCCCGGCCGGACCGCCCGCCCGGCGCGGAGCTTCGACGGCACAGCGCGATCGGTATCCGTTCGCCGCGTTCTGCCCGCGACAAGGCTCCGGCCGGGACAAGGCTCCCGGGGTAACCCATCGGCCGACCGAGTCGGGTGGGCGGGTGGGAGAAGGCGGTGCGGGGACCCCGCCCGGCCGCTCGGCCGACGCGGGGTCGGCGGCGGGGTGGGACCGGTTCCGGCTGCCGGGTTCCGTCCGGGACGAGGCCCCCGGGGTAACCCATCGGCCGAGCGAGTCGGGTGGGCGGGTGGGAAAGGCGGTGCGGGGACCCGCCCAGCCGCTCCGGCGGCGTGGAAGAGGTCCCCGGCAACCCGTCAGCCCACCGAGTCGGGCGGGTGGGTGGGCAAGGACGCAGGGTCAGGACGCCGGGTCCGCCGGATGCGGGGCCAGCAGGGGAAGCGCGGCGGAGAGACGCTGCTCGCAGAGCTCCGCCAGCCGGTCGTATCCCTCCTTGCCCATCAGCTCCGTCAGCTCCGCGCGGTAGGACACGTACACCGGCTCCCCCGCACCGTGCGCCGACGTGGCCGACGTGCACCACCAGTGCAGATCGTGCCCGCCCGGCCCCCAGCCCCTGCGGTCGTACTCCCCGATGGAGACCTGGAGCACCCGCGTGTCGTCGGGCCGGTCGATCCACTCGTACGTCCGCCGCACCGGCAGCTGCCAGCACACGTCCGGCTTGGTCTCCAGCGGCTCCCGGCCCTCCTTGAGCGCGAGGATGTGCAGCGAGCACCCCGCGCCGCCCGCGAACCCGGGCCGGTTCTGGAAGATGCAGGACCCCTGGAAGGGCCGCGTCTGCCGGGACCCCTCCTCGTCCTCCGAGATCCAGCCGTCCTTCGTGCCCTCGGCGTGGTGCTGCCAGATGTCCGGCGTGAGCCGCGCCACGTGCCCGGCGACCCGCTTCTCGTCGTCCTCGTCGGAGAAGTGCGCCCCCAGCGTGCAGCACCCATCCTCCGCGCGCCCCGCCTTGATGCCCTGGCAGCCGCTGCCGAAGATGCAGTTCCAGCGCGAGGTCAGCCACGTCAGGTCGCAGCGGAAGACCTGCTCGTCGTCCGCCGGGTCCGGAAACTCCACCCACGCGCGCGCGAAGTCGAGCCCCTTCTCGTCGCTCACCTTCGACCCCTTGGCAGCTTTGGCGGTCTTGCGAGCCTTGTCCGTCTTATCGGCTTTCGCGGACTTCGCCTTTTTCGTCTTTGGCACCCGTCCAGGGTAAGTGCCCCGCCCCCGGTCCGGGGACCGTGCGGCCGCGTTCTGGCAGTAGCGTTCCGTTTATGAGACTCGGTGTCCTGGACGTGGGTTCGAACACGGTGCATCTGCTGGTGGTGGACGCCCACCCCGGCGCGCGCCCGCTGCCCGCGCATTCCCACAAGGCCGACCTTCGGCTCGCCCAACTCCTCGACGACAGCGGTGCCATCGGCGACGCCGGCATCGAGAAGCTCGTCGACGTCGTACGGGACGCGCTCCAGGCCGCCGAGGACAAGGGCGTCGAGGACCTGCTCCCCTTCGCCACCTCCGCCGTCCGCGAGGCGAGCAACGCCGACGAGGTCCTCGCCCGCGTCGCCGACGAGACCGGCGTACGGCTCCAGGTCCTGTCCGGCGCCGAGGAGGCCCGCCTCACCTTCCTCGCCGTCCGCCGCTGGTTCGGCTGGTCCGCCGGGAAGCTGCTGGTCCTGGACATCGGCGGCGGCTCCCTGGAGATCGCGTTCGGCATCGACGAGGAGCCGGACGCCGCCGCCTCCCTCCCGCTCGGCGCGGGCCGCCTCACCGCCGGCTGGCTCCCCGGCGACCCGCCCGCCCCGGAGGACGTACGCGCCCTGCGCCGCCATGTCCGCGCGGAGATCGCCCGCACGGTCGGCGAGTTCGCCCGCTTCGGCGCCCCCGACCATGTCGTCGCGACCTCCAAGACCTTCAAGCAGCTGGCCCGTATCGCCGGCGCCGCCCGCAGCGCCGACGGCCTCTACGTCCAGCGCGAACTCAAACGCGAATCCCTGGAGGCGTGGGTCCCGCGCCTGTCCGGCATGACCATCGACCAGCGCGCCGAGCTGCCGGGCGTCTCCGACGGCCGGGCCGGTCAGCTCCTCGCCGGCGCCCTGGTCGCCGAGGGCGCGATGGACCTCTTCGGCGTGGAGAGCCTGGAGATATGCCCGTGGGCGCTGCGGGAGGGCGTGATCCTGCGGCGCCTCGACCACATGGGCTCCGCGTGACCCGCGCCCGCACCGCCCAAATGGCATACCTCACAACGGCGAACGGGCACCCGACACCCTCACTGTGAAACCCCTTAAGGTGACGGACGTGGCTGAACCAACGACCGTCCCCGTAGCGCTGTCGACAGCCTCCGTCTACCCGGAGTCCACGGCGACGGCCTTCGAGATCGCCGCGCGCCTCGGCTACGACGGCGTCGAGGTCATGGTCTGGACCGACCCCGTCAGCCAGGACATCGACGCGCTGCGCCGCCTCTCCGACCACCACGGCATCCCGATCCTCGCCGTGCACGCCCCGTGCCTGCTGATCACGCAGCGCGTCTGGTCCACCGACCCGTGGACCAAGCTGCGCCGGGCCCGGGCCGCCGCCGAGAAGCTGGGCGCCTCCACCGTCGTCGTGCACCCGCCGTTCCGGTGGCAGCGGCAGTACGCCCGGGACTTCGTCGCGGGCGTCTGGCGGATGGCGGACGAGACGGACGTACGGTTCGCGGTCGAGAACATGTACCCCTGGCGCTACCGCGACCGCGAGATGCTCGCCTACGCCCCCGCCTGGGACGTCACCCAGGACGACTACCGGCACTTCACGATCGACCTCAGCCATACGTCGACGGCCCGTACCGACGCCCTGGAGATGATCGGCCGCATGGGCGACCGGCTCGGCCATGTCCACCTCGCCGACGGGCGCGGCTCGGCCAAGGACGAGCACCTGGTGCCGGGGCGCGGCGACCAGCCCTGCGCCGAGCTGCTGGAGCACCTGACCGTCTCCGGTTTCGGCGGCCATGTCGTCATCGAGGTCAACACCCGGCGGGCGATGTCCGCCGCCGAGCGCGAGGCCGACCTCGCCGAGGCCCTCGCCTTCGCCCGCAAGCACCTGGCCGCCGCCGCCCGCCTCCCCCGCCGATGACCGACCCGAGCGGCCCCACCGGCCCGGACCCGGACCCGGTCCCCGGCCCCACCGGCCCGGACCCGGCCTCCGACCCCACCAGCCCCACCAGCCCCGCCCCGGTCCCCGGCCCCACCCCGGCCCCCGCCCTCACCGCGCCATCCGCCCCCGAGCCCCCCGCCCGCCGCCGCGGCCGCCCCTCCCGCGCCGAGTCCGCCGGCACCCGGGACCGCATCCTCACCGCGGCCCGCGAGGAGTTCTCCGACCGGGGGTACGACAGGACGTCCGTACGCCAGATCGCCAAGGCGGCCGGCGTGGACTCCGCGCTGGTCCACCACTACTTCGGCACCAAGGAACAGGTCTTCGCGGCGGCCGTCGAGGTCGCCTTCGCCCCCGCCCTCGCCGCCCCCGACACCCTCGCAGAGGGCCCGCCGGACGGCGTGGGGGAACGGCTGTCCCGCCACGTCCTCGGCGTCTGGGACAACCCCGCCACCCGGGCCCCGCTGCTCGCGATCCTGCGCTCGGCCGTCACCGACGACACCGCCGCCGCCGTCTTCCGCCGCCTGGTCGCCGCCCAGCTGGTGCGCCGGGTCGCGGCCCGGCTGGACCTGCCGGACGCCGAGCTGCGCGCCGAGCTGGCCGCCGCCCAGCTGGTGGGTACGGCCCTGCTGCGCTACGTCCTCAAGCTGGAGCCGCTGGCCTCGGCGGACGTGGAGGAGATCATCGCGCGCGTGTCACCCGTCGTACAGAAGCACCTCACCCAGCCCTGAAACACGGCCCGACCACGGCCGCCGGGCGGCGCCGATGAAATGTCCGTCCCGCATTCCGGACAAGCGTGTCCATTCCTTGGAGCCCCGGCGTAGGCTCGGAGAAAGCCAGAACTGTTCATCGAGGAGCGAGCGACGATGCCCGAGCTGAGGTCCCGCACAGTCACCCACGGCCGCAACATGGCGGGCGCCCGCGCCCTTATGCGTGCCTCCGGTGTACCCGGCGCGGACATCGGCCGTAAGCCGATCATCGCCGTCGCCAACTCCTTCACCGAGTTCGTGCCGGGCCACACCCACCTCCAGCCGGTCGGCCGGATCGTCGGCGAGGCGATCACCGAGGCGGGCGGCATCCCGCGCGAGTTCAACACCATCGCGGTGGACGACGGCATCGCCATGGGCCACGGCGGCATGCTGTACTCGCTGCCCTCCCGCGACCTGATCGCGGACTCCGTGGAGTACATGGTCGAGGCCCACTGCGCCGACGCCCTGGTCTGCATCTCCAACTGCGACAAGATCACCCCGGGCATGCTGATGGCCGCCCTGCGCCTGAACATCCCGACGGTCTTCGTCTCCGGCGGCCCCATGGAGGCCGGCCGCGCCACGCTGGTCGACGGCACCGTGCGCTCCCTCGACCTGATCGACGCCATCGCGGAAGCCGCCAACGACAAGGTCTCCGACGAGGACATCCTGCGCATCGAGGAGAACGCCTGCCCGACCTGCGGCAGCTGTTCCGGCATGTTCACCGCCAACTCGATGAACTGCCTGACCGAGGCCATCGGCCTCTCCCTGCCCGGCAACGGCTCGGTCCTCGCCACCCACACCGCGCGCAAGCAGCTGTACGTCGACGCCGCCCGCACAGTCATGGACATCACCCGGCGTTACTACGAGCAGGACGACGAGACCGTCCTGCCCCGCGATGTCGCCACCTTCCAGGCCTTCGAGAACGCCATGGCCCTGGACATCGCGATGGGCGGCTCCACCAACACGATCCTGCACCTGCTGGCCGCCGCCCAGGAGGCCGGCGTCACCTTCGGCCTGGAGGAGATCGACGCCGTCTCGCGCCGCGTCCCCTGCCTCGCCAAGGTCGCGCCGAACGTGGGCAAGAACCGCACGTACTACATGGAGGACGTGCACCGCGCCGGCGGCATCCCCGCCCTCCTCGGCGAACTGCACCGCGCGGGCCTGCTGAACGAGGACGTGCACGCCGTGCACAGCCCCTCCCTCGCCGACTGGCTCAAGACCTGGGACGTGCGCGGCGGCTCCCCGTCCCCCGAGGCCGTCGAGCTGTGGCACGCGGCCCCCGGCTGCGTCCGCTCCGCCGAGGCGTTCTCCCAGTCCGAGCGCTGGGAGTCCCTGGACGACGACGCCGAGGGCGGCTGCATCCGCTCCGCCGAGCACGCCTACTCCAAGGACGGCGGCCTCGCGGTGCTGCGCGGCAACCTGGCCGTGGACGGCTGCGTGGTCAAGACGGCCGGCGTCGACGAGTCGATCTGGACCTTCGAGGGCCCGGCCGTGGTCTGCGAGTCCCAGGAGGAGGCCGTCCAGCGGATCCTCACCCAGGAGGTCAAGGAGGGCGACGTCGTCGTCATCCGCTACGAGGGCCCCAAGGGCGGCCCCGGCATGCAGGAGATGCTCTACCCGACCTCGTACCTGAAGGGCCGCGGCCTCGGCAAGAGCTGCGCGCTGATCACCGACGGCCGCTTCTCCGGCGGCACCTCGGGCCTCTCCATCGGCCACGCCTCCCCGGAGGCGGCCTCGGGCGGCACCATCGCCCTGGTCGAGGACGGCGACCGGATCCGCATCGACATCCCGAACCGCTCCATCGAACTGCTGGTGGACGACGCCGAACTGGCCCGCCGCGAGCAGGCCCTGAACGGCGACTACGCCCCGAGGGACCGCGACCGCAAGGTCACCGCCGCGCTGCGCGCCTACGCCGCGATGGCGACCAGCGCGGACAAGGGCGCGGTGCGGGACGTGAGCAAGCTGGGCTGACCGCCCGTACGACAGGCCGTGACGACGCGCCTCACGACGAAGGGGCCGCTCCGGTGAGGAGCGGCCCCTCTCGCTGTCCACGGGATCGTTTCACCAGGCCGAGGGGTCCCGCCCGTCGAGCGCGGACACCGACCCGTCGGGAGCGGTGGCGAACACCTGCGGCGCCACGAGCACCGGCGCGGCCCGCAGCGCCGCGACCCCTGCCGTGCCGTCCCCCGGCCGCGCCGGCGTCTGCCCCGCGAGTCGCCCGCCGCGCGCGTCCACGGCGAGCAGCCGCCCGTCACCGGCGGAGAAGTACAGATAGCGGTCCCCGGCGACCAGCGCCGAGCCCCGGCTCACCGAGGTCTCCAGGTGCCACAGCCGCTTGCCGGCCGCGGTGTCCACGGCGTCCAGGCCGCCGTTGACGTCCAGCAGATACACCACGTCCCCGTGGGCGACGGCGTGCACGTCCGGCCGGGGCGCGGGCAGCGGCACCCGTCGTACGGCCCGGGACGCGGTGTCGTAGCGCACCACCGCGTCCGTGTCGCCGTACACCGGGTCGGCGGACACGAAGAACACGCTGCCGTCCGTGGCGCCGACCGGCCGCAGCAGCCCGGTCAGCACGGTGTCCCAGCGCACCGCGCCGCTCTCCGGGTCGAACGCGACGACCCGGGTGCGGCGGCCGTCGGCGGAGGAGGTCGACGCGTAGGCCGCGGCGCCGCCCGGAAACGTGTCGACGTTCGGCCGGCCCGCCCCGGGCAGCCGATGGCTCCAGCGGGTACGGCCCGACGCGCTGTCCACGCCCGTGACCGTGCCGTCGGCCGCGGTGATCAGCAGCGTCCCGTCCGTGTACTGCGCCCCGGCACCCGTGGGCAGGGCGTGCCGCCAGCGCGTACGGCCCGTGCCCGGGTCGAGGGCCACCACGTCCCCGGCCTCGTCGCGCACCTGCACCAGGCCGCCCGACACCGCGGGCGCCGCGCTCCAGCGCGCCCCCGCGAAGGGATGCCGCCACAGCACCCGGCCGCCGCGCGGATCGAGCGCGTACGCCTGGCCCGACCCGGCGCACAGCAGCTTGCCCGCCCCGAAGGCACACCGGGGCGCGTCGCTCTGCCCGGCGACCGGCTTCGTACGCCACCCCGCGAACCCGACCGCCGCCGTGTGCGGATCCTTCGCCGTGGGGGCGTCGTCACCGAGCCACTGCACACAGGCGAGGGCCCCGCCGACGACCAGCGCGAGCACCCCGGCCGCGACGGCGGCGAGCAGCCTCGGCCGTACCCGGCGCTTCGACGGTGCCCGCTCCGGGTGCTCCGGCGCCTTCGCCGCGGACACGTCCGCCGAACCCGCCTTGCGCTGTGCCGGTATGAACGCCTGGGTGTCGTACGACGCCGCCACCGACCGCAGCCGGCGCATCAGCTCGTCCGGCGTCGGCCGCTCGTCCGGGTCCTTGGCGAGACAGCGCTCGATGAGCGGCGCGAGACCGGCCGGCACCCCCGACAGATCGGGCTCGTCGTGGACGACCTGATAGGCGACGACGTACGGGCTGTCGGAGTCGAACGGCCCCCGCCCGGTCGCCGCGTGCACCAGCACCGAGCCCAGCGCGAAGATGTCCGCGGCGGGACCGACCTCCCGCGGCCGCCGGAACTGCTCGGGCGCCATGAACGGCGGTGTGCCGATCAACTTGCCCGTCTCCGTGCGCAGTTCGCTGTCCTTGGGCCGGGAGATGCCGAAGTCGATGACCTTCGGGCCGTCCTCGGCGAGCAGCACATTGCTCGGCTTGAGATCCCGGTGCACCACACCCACGCGGTGTATGTCGCGCAGCGCCTCGGCGAGTCCCGCCATCAGCCGCCGCAACTGCCCGGCGTCCAGCGGCCCGTGCTCCTTCACCTGCTCGGAGAGGGTCGGGCCGGGGATGTACAGGGTGGCCATCCAGGGGCGGGCCGCCTCCGGGTCGGCGTCCACCACGGGCGCGGTGAAGGCACCGCTGACCCGGCGCGCCGCCGCCACCTCCTGCCGGAACCGGCCCCGGAACTCCCGGTCCCGCGCGAACTCCGCGTGGACGACCTTCACGGCGAGGCGCAGCCCGGACGTGCTGCGGGCGAGGTGGACCACCCCCATGCCGCCGGAGCCCAGCCGCGACTCCAGGTGGTAATGCCCGGCGTACTCGGGCATATCGGCTTCCGCGCCCGCTCCCGTGCTGCGCTGTGGCGTCATCGACTGGACCGCCCCCCGTGCTCCTCGTCCGCGCGCGACGCACGGAGCCTAGTCGATGGCTCGTACGAGACCGAGGCGGCTTGCTAACCTCCGTTCGCATTCGACGATCCCCGCCTTCCGGTGGGGCTTCACGGGGGAGAAACCGCATGTCCGTCCGCTATTACTCCGTCGCCCCGGGCGTCCGCGTCAACGTCCGCAGCGGCCCCGGCACCAGCTACGGCATCACCCGCACCCTCCCCGAGGGCGCCAAGGTCCCGATCTACTGCCAGACCACGGGCACCAAGGTCATCGGCACCTACGGCACCTCCACCATCTGGGACAACATCAGCGACGGCGAGTTCGTGGCGGACGCGTACGTCCACACGGGCAGCGACGGCTTCGTGGCGGACCGCTGCGGCTGACGCCCCGCTGCCGTACCCGTGTCCGGGCCTGGACCCGTGCCCGCCGCCGTACCCGCCCGCGAGTCCTTTGCCCATCGGCGCCATAATCGTCCCGTGAGCGACGAAACCGGCGCCCCGGGCGCTCCGGAGGAACCCGTGGGCGGGCCCCGGCCCGAGCCCCTGCGCTTTTTCGGCACGTCCTGGGTGCACCACGACAACGGCTACGCGGCCCGCCGCGCCGCTGTCGCCGCCGGCTCCCTCGTCGCCGCGGTCGCCTCCTGCCTGGTGCTGCGCTTCGCCTACCAGGGCCTCCAGATCGCCGACACCGGCGCCTTCGTGACCGTCCTGGTCGTCGCCATGTTCGCCATCTGCACCGCGCTCGCCTTCGGCAACACCCTGGCCGGCTTCGGCAAGCGCCAGGACCCGCAGCGCCAGGCGTCCCTGCGCGGCCTGCTCGCCATCGGATTCGTCGGCACCCTCCTCGCCTACTTCGTCCGCTCCCTCACCGAGGCCCCGGGCGAGAAACTGCACCGCGAGGAGTACGAGAGGGCCCGCGCCGAGCACGCCGCCCGCACCACCCGCCGCTCGGGCGACCCCTCGAAGAAGAAGCGCCGCCGCTAGGGTCTTTCGTTCGGATCACGCCGGGCTCGCGGGCCCTGGTGCCTGATCCGGCCTGATCCCGACGAAAGCCCCTGGAACTCCGGGCAAAGCCGCTGTCGTGCGCGCCGCCCACCGGCGACCATGGCCGTATGACGAGCACGCGACCCGTTGACCCCGCCCGCGCCCACTCCTTCAACGCGGCCGCCGCCCAGTACGCGGCCAACCGCCCCTCCTACCCGGCCGCCCTCTTCGACACCGTCGAGAAGGCCGCGGACCGGGCCCTGACCGGCGCGCGGGTCGCGGACGTCGGCGCCGGCACCGGGATCTCCACCAGCCTGCTGCACGCCCGCGGCGCGGACGTCCTCGCGGTCGAGCCCGGCGCGGGCATGGCCGCCGAGTTCCGCCGCGGCAACCCGGACATCCCCCTGGTCCGCGGCAACGGCAACGCCCTCCCGCTCGCCGACGCCACCCTCGACTTCCTCACCTACGCCCAGTCCTGGCACTGGACCGACCCCGCCCACTCGGTGCCGGAGGCCCTGCGCGTCCTGCGGCCGGGCGGCGCGCTGGCGCTGTGGTGGAACATCAGCGCCCTGGACGTCGAGTGGATCGCGCAGTCGTCCGAGCGCGTGCGCCGCGCCGCCGGCATGGACTCCCAGCAGGCCGACCGCGAGCAGCGCGCGGCGCTCGCCGACCCCAGCGGCCGGCTCGACTTCGCCCGGCACAAGCTGCGCTGGAGCCGCCGGGTCCCCCTGGACACCCACCTCGCCAACCTCGCCAGCCACTCCCATTTCCTCGTCATGGAAGCCCCCGCCCGCGACGCCTTCCTCGCCGAGGAGCGAACCCACCTCCGGCAGGTCTTCCCCGACGGCGTGGTCGAGGAGACGTACGACGTCCTCCTCCTGGTGGCCCGGAAGCGGTGACGGGGGAGGGGACGGTGACGAGAACGGCGGACGCGGTGGCACCGGTGGCCACCGCGCCCGCCGGGAGTCCCGGTGCCGCGAGGGGCTCAGCAGGGGAAGGTGCCGCTGTAGAGGGCGTGGCCGTACGAGGAGCTTCCGGAGCCGAAGCCGTAGATGCCGTCGTCGGACCAGACCGCCTCGCGTGAGCCGTTGACGCAGGTCGAGGTGGGCGCGAGGGCGAAGCCCTCCAGGTTGTCGACCGGCATGACGGCCGGGTTCGTGTAGGTCACGTCCGGGACGATCGCCCCGGCGGCGCCGACCTTCAGGAAGGTGTGCGTCTCACCGCAGGCGTTGTCGCAGGTGGCGACGATGCGCTGGGTCCCGGCGTCGAAGGTCACGTCCACCACGGAGGCCTTGCCGGTGGAGATCGTGCCGAACGTGGTGAACGTGCCGTCGGAGTTCAGGCCGTACGCGTGCAGCGTGCCGTCCCACTCCAGACCGGCGAAGAACAGGCCCGAGCCGTGCAGCGGGTAGTTCGCCGGGTTGTAGGCGGCGCCGGTGAGCGGGTCGGTCCAGCCGTTCGCGGTCAGCCAGCTGTCCGGCACATAGGCGACGCCCTCGAAGCCCAGGTTCGCGTCGTCCTTGCTGCCCGTGTCGAGCTGCGGGAACTGCGAGGTCATGTCCCACTGGTGGACCGGCGTGAGCGTCGAGCCGGTGGCCGCCGGGTCGAACTCCATGATCGTGTCCTTGGGGACCGTGTTCTTGGTGTTGTCGCGCTCGGAGGTCACATACAGGTGCCCGTTGGCGCCGACCGTCAGCCCCTCGGAGTCCGGCTCGCCGGAACCGCCCAGGAACCGGATCTGCTTGCCGGTCGCGCTCCACGACGCGTCCGGGACCCACTTCCCGTTGCTCTTGACCAGCTTGAACAGCCAGTTCTTGTTCTTGGCGGCCCACAGCACCGACGGGTTCGCCGGGTCGAACGCCAGACCGCTCACATCACGACCCTCGGGGCCGGTGGACGTGGTGAACGCGCAGACGTTGTCGGCGATCGTGACATCGAGGCCGCCCGGCCACGCCGAGGTGCCGGCCGGGGTGGAAGCCGTACCGGTGGGTGCCTCGGGGGAGCAGCCGCTGGTGAGCGAGCCGCCGCCGCCCAGGAGCTGACCACCGCCGGTGCCACCGCCACCGCCGCCGCTGCCCGAGCAGGAGTTCGCGCCGCCGAGGGTCGCGGACGCGGAGGTCCGGAAGGTGCCGCTGCCGTTGGCACAGCGCTCGTCCGACGGCTTGGCGCCACCGGCCGCCCAGGTCACCGAGTCGACGGTGGTGCCGTTGCTGTCGATGAGGAAGACCGAGTCGTTGTCGCCCAGGCCGAGGGCCGAGGCGAACGTGGCGTAGCCGCCGGCCGGAATGCTGGTCGTGCTCGGCGAGGAGGACGAGACCGAGGCCGGGGAGTGGCTGGTGTCGTTGTCCACGTACTTCCACGAGCCGATGCTCACCGCGCTCGAACCGCCGTTGTACAGCTCCACGGTGTCCGCGCCGTCCGAGGTGACCTCGTTGATCCGCACCTGGCTCGCGGCCGGGAGCGACGCGGGGCAGCCCGGGGCGTTCGCGGCGCCGAACGTGGTCGCCGCGGTCGTGGTGACCCACGCGCCGGTGCCGTCCCCGCCGCACCGCGCCATCGCCGGCTTCGCCTTACCGGTGGCCCAGTCGACACGGTCGACCACCGTGCCGCCGGAGGTGTAGAGCACCAGCTTGTCCGAGTCGCCCAGGCCCTTGGGCGAGTCGAAGGTGACGAAACCGTGCGCCGGGACGGTACCGGCGGACGGGCTGAACGACTGCGGCGAGAAGCTGTCGTCGGACACCTTCCAGCCACTGATGCTCACCGCGCTCGAACCGGTGTTGTACAGCTCCACCGTGTCGCTGTTCGACGAGGTGACCTCGTTGATCCGGATGTTCTGGTAGCCGGCCGGGTCCGCGGCGGCCGCGGGCTGGGCGGCGACCACCCCTGTCACGAGCAGTCCTGAGAGCGTCAAGGCAGCGGCGCACACGGAGGCGACGCCGGGACGCGAGGGTGAAGTAGACACGAGGCGGGACTCTGGCGGCACCACCTTGAGACAGCGTGTACGCCGGCTGAATGCCACCTGCTGGCCACCGGAACGTCAGACGCGCCTCCCCGGCCACCGCCCCACCACCGCCCGGCCGCGGCCCACCGTGACCGTTCCGCCGACCGGACATACCCCCCTGCCGGACACCCCCGGTGCCAGACTGAGCCGCATGACCCAGAAAGTCGCAGTACTCGGCACCGGAAAGATCGGCGAAGCCCTGCTCAGCGGGATGATCCGGGGCGGCTGGGCCCCAGCCGACCTGCTCGTCACCGCTCGCCGCCCCGAGCGCGCCGAAGAGCTCCGCGCCCGTCACGGAGTCACGCCGGTCGGCAACACCGAGGCCGCCAAGACCGCCGACACCCTGATCCTCACGGTCAAGCCGCAGGACATGGGCGCCCTCCTGGACGAGCTGGCCCCGCACGTCCCCGCCGACCGCCTGGTCATCAGCGGCGCCGCGGGCATCCCGACCGCCTTCCTGGAGGAACGCCTCGCCAAGGGCACCCCGGTGGTCCGCGTCATGACGAACACCCCCGCCCTCGTCGACGAGGCCATGTCCGTCATCTCCCCGGGCACCCACGCCACCCAGGAGCATCTGGCCACCGCCGAGGGCATCTTCGGCGCCGTCGGCAAGACGCTCCGCGTGCCCGAGGGCCAGCAGGACGCCTGCACCGCCCTGTCCGGCTCCGGCCCGGCGTACTTCTTCTACCTGGTCGAGGCCATGACCGACGCCGGCATCCTCCTGGGCCTGCCCCGCGACAAGGCCCACGACCTCATCGTCCAGTCCGCCATCGGAGCCGCCGTGATGCTCCGCGACAGCGGCGAGCACCCGGTGAAGCTCCGGGAGAACGTCACCTCACCCGCCGGTACGACGATCAACGCCATCCGCGAGCTGGAGAACCACGGCGTCCGCGCGGCCCTCATCGCCGCCCTCGAAGCCGCCCGGGACCGCAGCCGCGAGCTGGCCTCCGGCACGAAGGACTGACCCTGGCCGGGAGGGACCGGCCGGTGGTTGACACACCTCGGGGGGATCCGTAAGGTACTCCGAGTTGTCCGACGTGAGCGCCGACTCCGGTCGGTCCCCGGACAGCCATTCCGTGAGCACCACCCCATCCGACACCTCGGTGTCGAACACTTTGGTGTGCGTATTTGCGAAATGAGGAATCCGCGTTCGAAAGAACGAGGCCCCCGATTAGCTCGGGAGCCGGGAATCCGCTAATGTCTCACTCGTCGGAACGGCCCAACGGCCGGGAAGACAAACCCCGCTGACTGGGGGTCAGACGCCGAAAGGATCTGATAGAGTCGGAACCGCCGGAAAGGGAAACGCGAGAGCGGAAACCTGGAAAGCACCGAGGAAATCGGATCGAAAAAAGATCTGATAGAGTCGGAAACACGAAGGGAAGCCCGGAGGAAAGCCCGAGAGGGTGAGTACAAAGGAAGCGACCGTTCCTTGAGAACTCAACAGCGTGCCAAAAGTCAACGCCAGATATGTTGATACCCCGTCTCCGGTCATCACGACCGGGACGTGGTTCCTTTGAAATAAACACAGCGAGGACGCTGTGAACGGTCGGACTATTCCTCCGACCGTTCCGCTCTTCAGTTTGTGCACCGGCTGAAATGTTTTTCGGCCGAGTAAACATTCACGGAGAGTTTGATCCTGGCTCAGGACGAACGCTGGCGGCGTGCTTAACACATGCAAGTCGAACGATGAAGCCCTTCGGGGTGGATTAGTGGCGAACGGGTGAGTAACACGTGGGCAATCTGCCCTGCACTCTGGGACAAGCCCTGGAAACGGGGTCTAATACCGGATATGACCGTCTTGGGCATCCTTGACGGTGTAAAGCTCCGGCGGTGCAGGATGAGCCCGCGGCCTATCAGCTTGTTGGTGAGGTAACGGCTCACCAAGGCGACGACGGGTAGCCGGCCTGAGAGGGCGACCGGCCACACTGGGACTGAGACACGGCCCAGACTCCTACGGGAGGCAGCAGTGGGGAATATTGCACAATGGGCGAAAGCCTGATGCAGCGACGCCGCGTGAGGGATGACGGCCTTCGGGTTGTAAACCTCTTTCAGCAGGGAAGAAGCGAAAGTGACGGTACCTGCAGAAGAAGCGCCGGCTAACTACGTGCCAGCAGCCGCGGTAATACGTAGGGCGCAAGCGTTGTCCGGAATTATTGGGCGTAAAGAGCTCGTAGGCGGCTTGTCACGTCGGTTGTGAAAGCCCGGGGCTTAACCCCGGGTCTGCAGTCGATACGGGCAGGCTAGAGTTCGGTAGGGGAGATCGGAATTCCTGGTGTAGCGGTGAAATGCGCAGATATCAGGAGGAACACCGGTGGCGAAGGCGGATCTCTGGGCCGATACTGACGCTGAGGAGCGAAAGCGTGGGGAGCGAACAGGATTAGATACCCTGGTAGTCCACGCCGTAAACGGTGGGCACTAGGTGTGGGCAACATTCCACGTTGTCCGTGCCGCAGCTAACGCATTAAGTGCCCCGCCTGGGGAGTACGGCCGCAAGGCTAAAACTCAAAGGAATTGACGGGGGCCCGCACAAGCGGCGGAGCATGTGGCTTAATTCGACGCAACGCGAAGAACCTTACCAAGGCTTGACATACACCGGAAAGCATTAGAGATAGTGCCCCCCTTGTGGTCGGTGTACAGGTGGTGCATGGCTGTCGTCAGCTCGTGTCGTGAGATGTTGGGTTAAGTCCCGCAACGAGCGCAACCCTTGTCCCGTGTTGCCAGCAGGCCCTTGTGGTGCTGGGGACTCACGGGAGACCGCCGGGGTCAACTCGGAGGAAGGTGGGGACGACGTCAAGTCATCATGCCCCTTATGTCTTGGGCTGCACACGTGCTACAATGGCCGGTACAATGAGCTGCGATACCGTGAGGTGGAGCGAATCTCAAAAAGCCGGTCTCAGTTCGGATTGGGGTCTGCAACTCGACCCCATGAAGTCGGAGTCGCTAGTAATCGCAGATCAGCATTGCTGCGGTGAATACGTTCCCGGGCCTTGTACACACCGCCCGTCACGTCACGAAAGTCGGTAACACCCGAAGCCGGTGGCCCAACCCCTTGTGGGAGGGAGCTGTCGAAGGTGGGACCAGCGATTGGGACGAAGTCGTAACAAGGTAGCCGTACCGGAAGGTGCGGCTGGATCACCTCCTTTCTAAGGAGCACTTCTTACCGGGCTCTTGCTCGGTCAGAGGCCAGTACATCAGCGCATGTCTGATGCTGGTTGCTCATGGGTGGAACGTTGACTACTCGGCCGGATGTTCGGGTCGGGGGCTGTTAGTACTGCTCTTCGGAGTGTGGAACGCATGATCCTCGGACGGGTTCTGGTCGGGCACGCTGTTGGGTGTCTGAGGGAATGATCTGATCTTCTCCTCAGTCGCCGGCCCCAGTGCACTCGGACCTGTTGATGGGTTCGGGGTGATGGGTGGCTGGTCGTTGTTTGAGAACTGCACAGTGGACGCGAGCATCTGTGGCCAAGTTTTTAAGGGCGCACGGTGGATGCCTTGGCACCAGGAACCGATGAAGGACGTGGGAGGCCGCGATAGTCCCCGGGGAGTCGTCAACCAGGCTTTGATCCGGGGGTTTCCGAATGGGGAAACCCGGCAGTCGTCATGGGCTGTCACCCTTGCCTGAACACATAGGGCAAGTGGAGGGAACGAGGGGAAGTGAAACATCTCAGTACCCTCAGGAAGAGAAAACAACCGTGATTCCGGGAGTAGTGGCGAGCGAAACCGGATGAGGCCAAACCGTATGCGTGTGATACCCGGCAGGGGTTGCGTGTGCGGGGTTGTGGGATCTCTCTTCTACGGTCTGCCGGCCGTAGGGCGAGTCAGAAACCGTTGATGTAGACGAAGGACATGCGAAAGGTCCGGCGTAGAGGGTAAGACCCCCGTAGTCGAAATGTCAGCGGCTTGCTTGAGAGACACCCAAGTAGCACGGGGCCCGAGAAATCCCGTGTGAATCTGGCGGGACCACCCGCTAAGCCTAAATATTCCCTGGTGACCGATAGCGGATAGTACCGTGAGGGAATGGTGAAAAGTACCCCGGGAGGGGAGTGAAATAGTACCTGAAACCGTGTGCCTACAAGCCGTGGGAGCGTCGGATGCAGCTTGCTGCATCTCGTGACTGCGTGCCTTTTGAAGAATGAGCCTGCGAGTTTGCGGTGTGTTGCGAGGTTAACCCGGGTGGGGAAGCCGTAGCGAAAGCGAGTCCGAACAGGGCGATTCAGTAGCACGCTCAAGACCCGAAGCGGAGTGATCTAGCCATGGGCAGGTTGAAGCGGAGGTAAGACTTCGTGGAGGACCGAACCCACCAGGGTTGAAAACCTGGGGGATGACCTGTGGTTAGGGGTGAAAGGCCAATCAAACTCCGTGATAGCTGGTTCTCCCCGAAATGCATTTAGGTGCAGCGTCGTGTGTTTCTTGCCGGAGGTAGAGCACTGGATAGGCGATGGGCCCTACCGGGTTACTGACCTTAGCCAAACTCCGAATGCCGGTAAGTGAGAGCGCGGCAGTGAGACTGTGGGGGATAAGCTCCATGGTCGAGAGGGAAACAGCCCAGAGCATCGACTAAGGCCCCTAAGCGTACGCTAAGTGGGAAAGGATGTGGAGTCGCACAGACAACCAGGAGGTTGGCTTAGAAGCAGCCACCCTTGAAAGAGTGCGTAATAGCTCACTGGTCTAGTGATTCCGCGCCGACAATGTAGCGGGGCTCAAGCGTACCGCCGAAGTCGTGTCATTGCAGCATGTAGCCCTAACGGGTGTTGTGATGGGTAGGGGAGCGTCGTCTGCCGGGTGAAGCAGCACCGGAAGGTAGTTGTGGACGGTTGACGAGTGAGAATGCAGGCATGAGTAGCGATACACACGTGAGAAACGTGTGCGCCGATTGACTAAGGGTTCCTGGGTCAAGCTGATCTGCCCAGGGTAAGTCGGGACCTAAGGCGAGGCCGACAGGCGTAGTCGATGGATAACCGGTTGATATTCCGGTACCCGCTGTGAAGCGTCAAACATCGAGCATCGTGATGCTAAGGCCGTGAAGCCGCCCTGATCTCTTCGGAGTTGAGGGGAGTGGTGGAGCCGCTGAACCGAGCGGTTAGTAGGTGAGTGATGGGGTGACGCAGGAAGGTAGTCCATCCCGGGCGGTGGTTGTCCCGGGGTAAGGGTGTAGCCCGAGTGGTAGGTAAATCCGCCACTCATGAGGGTGAGACCTGATGCCGAGCCGATTGTGGTGAAGTGGATGATCCTATGCTGTCGAGAAAAGCCTCTAGCGAGTTTCATGGCGGCCCGTACCCTAAACCGACTCAGGTGGTCAGGTAGAGAATACCGAGGCGTTCGGGTGAACTATGGTTAAGGAACTCGGCAAAATGCCCCCGTAACTTCGGGAGAAGGGGGGCCACACTCGGTGATGGGATTTACTCCTTGAGCTGGGGGTGGCCGCAGAGACCAGCGAGAAGCGACTGTTTACTAAAAACACAGGTCCGTGCGAAGCCGTAAGGCGATGTATACGGACTGACGCCTGCCCGGTGCTGGAACGTTAAGGGGACCGGTTAGCTCCATTTCGGTGGGGCGAAGCTGAGAACTTAAGCGCCAGTAAACGGCGGTGGTAACTATAACCATCCTAAGGTAGCGAAATTCCTTGTCGGGTAAGTTCCGACCTGCACGAATGGCGTAACGACTTCTCGACTGTCTCAACCATAGGCCCGGTGAAATTGCACTACGAGTAAAGATGCTCGTTTCGCGCAGCAGGACGGAAAGACCCCGGGACCTTTACTACAGTTTGATATTGGTGTTCGGTTCGGCTTGTGTAGGATAGCTGGGAGACTGTGAAGCTCATACGCCAGTGTGGGTGGAGTCGTCGTTGAAATACCAGTCTGGTCGTGCTGGATGTCTAACCTGGGTCCGTGATCCGGATCAGGGACAGTGTCTGATGGGTAGTTTAACTGGGGCGGTTGCCTCCTAAAGGGTAACGGAGGCGCCCAAAGGTTCCCTCAGCCTGGTTGGTAATCAGGTGTTGAGTGTAAGTGCACAAGGGAGCTTGACTGTGAGACCGACGGGTCGAGCAGGGACGAAAGTCGGGACTAGTGATCCGGCGGTGGCTTGTGGAAGCGCCGTCGCTCAACGGATAAAAGGTACCCCGGGGATAACAGGCTGATCTTCCCCAAGAGTCCATATCGACGGGATGGTTTGGCACCTCGATGTCGGCTCGTCGCATCCTGGGGCTGGAGTCGGTCCCAAGGGTTGGGCTGTTCGCCCATTAAAGCGGTACGCGAGCTGGGTTTAGAACGTCGTGAGACAGTTCGGTCCCTATCCGCTGTGCGCGTAGGAGTCTTGAGAAGGGCTGTCCCTAGTACGAGAGGACCGGGACGGACGAACCTCTGGTGTGCCAGTTGTTCTGCCAAGGGCATGGCTGGTTGGCTACGTTCGGGAGGGATAACCGCTGAAAGCATCTAAGCGGGAAGCCTGCTTCGAGATGAGGACTCCCACCCACTTGATGGGGTAAGGCTCCCAGTAGACGACTGGGTTGATAGGCCGGATCTGGAAGCCAGGTAACTGGTGGAGGTGACCGGTACTAATAGGCCGAGGGCTTGTCCTCAGTTGCTCGCGTCCACTGTGTTGGTTCTGAAACCACGAACAACCAAAGTGCCGGTTGATAGTTTCATAGTGTTTCGGTGGTTATAGCGTTAGGGAAACGCCCGGTTACATTCCGAACCCGGAAGCTAAGCCTTTCAGCGCCGATGGTACTGCAGGGGGGACCCTGTGGGAGAGTAGGACGCCGCCGAACAATTTTTGGGAAAACCCCCGCACCGGTTGGTGCGGGGGTTTTCTGCGTTCAAGGGACAGTTTCCAGGACAGTGTCCTCGGAAGAGTTCGGCACGTTATCAGTCCATGACGATGTCCCGTTATAAGTCCTCCGTCGAGCACCCCGAAGTCCTCGCCCTGAAAGGGCACATCGCAGCCGTCCGCACCGAGGTCACCGGTCACCCCCTCTACACGAGCTTCCACAGCCGCCGGGACGTCGCGGTGTTCATGGAGCACCACGCGTTCGCCGTATGGGACTTCATGTCGTTGCTGAAGAGCCTCCAGCGGCAGCTGACCTGCACCAGCGTGCCGTGGGTGCCCCAGGGCCCGGTCGCCTCCCGCCGGCTGATCAACGAGATCACCCTGGTGGAGGAGAGCGACGAGTGGGGCGAGGGATTCACCTCCCACTTCGAGCTGTACCGGGCCGCGATGGACGACGCCGGCGCCGACCCCGGACCACTGGACGCCTTCCTCGGCCTGCTCCGCACCGGCACCCCCGTCCCCAAGGCCCTCGTGGCCGCCGGAGCGCCGCTCCCGGTACGGGACTTCGTCGGCGCGACCTGGAACGTCATCGAGACCGCCCCGGTGCATGTCCAGGCCGCCGTGTTCGCCTTCGGGCGCGAGGACCTGATCCCGGAGATGTTCGAGCAGGTCGTCCGCATCGACGACCGCGACGGAAGCCTCGCCAGGTTCAAGGACTACCTCCACCGGCACATCGAGGTCGACGCCGACGAACACACCCCCATGGCCATGCGCATGCTGGTGGACCTGTGCGGCGACGACGCCCGGAAATGGGCGGAGTGCGCCGGCGCGGTGCGCGAGGCGCTGGGCGAGCGGGCCCGGTTCTGGGACGCCATCCTGCGGCAGCTCCGCGAAGGGGGCCTGGCCACCGGCTCTTAGGCTGGGGCCATGCGCTATGACCTGATCATCTTCGACAACGACGGCGTCCTGGTGGACAGCGAGCCGATCTCCAACCGACACCTGGCGGCCTACCTCACCGAGCTGGGGATCGAGACGTCGTACGAGGACTCCCTGCGCGACTACATGGGATCGGCGATGCACCGGGTGCACGATCTCGTCCTGGAGCGCACCGGGCGGCGGCTGCCCGCCGACTTCGACGACGTCTTCCACGCCCGGGTCTTCGCCGCGTTCGAGCGGGAGTTGGGGCCCGTGCCCGGCGCCGCCGAGGTGCTGGAGAAGCTGGCCGCGGACGGGGTGCCGTACTGCGTGGCCTCCTCCGGGAGCCATGAGCGGATCAGGGTGGGGCACCGCGCCACCGGGCTCGACCGGTGGTTCCGGGAGGAGCGGATCTTCAGCTCCCAGGACGTCGGCAAGGGCAAGCCCGAGCCCGACCTCTTCCTGTACGCGGCCGAGCGGATGGGCGTCGCCCCCGGGCGGTGCGCGGTCGTGGAGGACTCCCCGCTGGGCGTCCGCGCGGCCGTGGCGGCCGGGATGGACGTGTACGGGTTCACCGCGATGACCCCGGCCGAGCGGCTCACCGGTGCCACCCAACTGTTCGGGGACATGCGGGAGTTGCCCGACCTGCTGAAATGACCCGCGGTATGACCCGTGCCATCCGCCGGTGCCTGACATCTGTCATGCCGTCGTCCGGACGAACGTTTCTACCGGCACACCCCCGCCGGACGGGAAGCTGAGGGCATGACGAAGAACACGGGGAACCACAGCCGGAACACCCAGCAGAACCCCAGCATGCTGGACAACCTCAAGCCGCTCATCGTCGACGTGGTCGTGCCCATCGGCGCGTACTACGTCCTCAAGGACGCCCTCGGCGCGAGCACCGTCGCGGCGCTCGCCTGGAGCAGTGTGGTGCCGGCGGCGCGCACCGTGTGGGGCCTGGTGCGCGAGCGCCGGGCCAACGCGCTGGCCTGCCTGATCCTGGTGGTCAACCTCGTCTCCCTGCTGGTGAGCACGCTCGCCGGGGACCCGCGGCTGATGCTCGCCAAGGACGGCGCGGTCAGCAGCACCGTCGGCATCGGCATCCTGCTCTCGGTCCGGCTCGGCCGGCCGATGATGACCACCGCGGTGATGCCCTTCCTGGTGAAGGGCGACGCGGTCAAGGAGGCCGCCTGGGCGCGGCTGACCGGCGGCACCTCGGTCCGGTCCGCGGCCTTCAGGCAGCGGGAGCGGCTGTTCTCCGTCGTCTGGGGCGTGGCGCTGCTCGCCGAGTGCGTCGCCCGGGTCGTCGGCGCCTACACCGTCCCCGTGGACACCATGGTCTGGCTCGGCACCGTCGTCCTGATCGCCACGATGGTGGTCGCCTTCCGGGTCAGCGGGGTGCTGGCCGCGGGCCCGATGGAGAGGCTGCTGGAGGCCGAGGCCGCCAAGACCGAGACCGTCGAAGCTGAAGGAAATTCACCTTTGGCGATGTCTACCCACAAGTAAGCCGGGGCCCTACGCTCGCCGCCATGACTGAACTGCTGCGGCGAGGCAGGGCCTCTTTGGCGTTCGCCTTCTTCGCCCAGGGCGCCGCCTTCGCCCTGCTGGTGACGCGCATCCCCGCCATCCAGGACCGGTACGGCATCTCCGATGCCCTGCTACCGGTCTTTCTGGCTGCCGTGCCGGTGCTCGCGGGCGTCGGCAGCGTCACCACCGAGCAGTTGGTCAAGCGGGTCCGGCCCAGCCGGCTGCTGCGCTGGTCCCAGCCGGTGGTGCTGCTCGCGCTGCTGGCCGCCGGGGCGGGCGGACAGGGGCAGTTGGCCGCGGTGGCGGTGGCGCTCGGGGTGTTCGGGCTGGCGGTGGGGATGCTGGACGCCTCGATGAACATGCTCGGGGTCAGCCTCCAGCGGTCGTACGGCCGCAGCATCATGCTGAGCTTCCACGCCGCGTACAGCCTGGGCGGCATCGTCGGCGCCTCGCTCGCGTGGGCCGGGGCGCACTGGCAGCTCGCGCTGTGGGTGTCGTACCTGCCCGTGGTGGCGGTCCTGCTGCCGGCGACGCTCGTGGGCAGCCGGTGGTACGTCGACGGGGACGCGGCGGCGCCGGTGGCGCGGGGAAGCGGCGGAGGGGGCGTGGTCTTCCGGCTGCTGCTGCCGCTGTGCCTGGTGATGACCTTCGCGTACATCGGGGACTCGACGGTCTCCAACTGGAGCGCGAAGTACCTGAAGGACGTGCTCGGCAGCTCGGAGCAGCTGGCGACGGTGCCGTACAACGTGTACATGGTAACCACGCTGGTCGGGCGGGCCCTGGGGGACTTCGGGGTACGGCGGTTCGGCGCGGCGGCGGTCGTACGGCTCGGGGCGCTGGTGGCGGCCGGGGGGTTCGCGGTGGTGGCCGCGGCGCCCGGGGCGTGGGTGGGGATGCTCGGGTTCACGCTGCTGGGCCTCGGGCTGTGCGTGCTGGTGCCGCAGACCTTCGCGGCGGCCGGGCGGCTGTTCCCCGGGGCGTCGGACGCGGCGGTCGCGCGGCTGAACATCTTCAATTACGTCGGATTCCTGGTCGGATCGCCGTTGGTGGGCGCGGTGGGAGACGCCTGGAGCTATCGCGGGGCGATGCTGCTCCCGATGGTGTTGGTGCTGGTGACGCTCGTGTACGCCGGGTCGTTCGCGACGAGTGCGGGCCGATACGGTGGCGGGCATGAGCGGCCGCGCACAGCTGATGTGGGACGAGGCAGTAACGGGCTATGACTTCGGCCACGGGCACCCGATGGACCCGGTACGGCTGGCGCTGACCCGGAAGCTGATCGGTGCCCTGGGGGTCGACCGGGAGCTGGAGATCGTCGCGGCGAAGCCGGCCGGGGAGTCCACGCTGCGCCTCGTCCACCGGGACGACTACATCGAGGCGGTGAAGGCCGCGTCGGCGGATCCGGCGGGCGCCGACACCTCGTACGGGCTCGGGACGCCGGACGATCCCGCGTTCGCCGGGATGCACGAGGTGTCCGCGCTGATCGCGGGGCAGTCGGTGGCGGCGGCGGAGGCGGTGTGGCGCGGCGAGGCCCTGCACGCCGTGAACTTCACCGGCGGGCTGCACCACGCGATGCCGGGGGCCGCGTCCGGGTTCTGCGTGTACAACGACGCGGCGCTCGCCATCGCGCGGCTGCTGGAACTGGGCGTCGAGCGGGTCGCGTACGTGGATGTGGACGTGCACCACGGGGACGGGGTGCAGGCCGCGTTCTGGGAGGACCCGCGGGTGCTGACGATCTCGGTGCACGAGCATCCCCGCACGCTGTTCCCGCAGTCCGGGTGGCCGCAGGAGACCGGCGCCGGGGCGGGGGAGGGCGCGGCGGTGAATCTGCCGCTGCCGGCCGGGACGGGGGACGCGGGGTGGGTGCGGGCCTTCCACGCGGTGGTGCCGGAGCTGCTCGCGGACTTCCGGCCGCAGGTGCTGGTCTCCCAGCACGGGGCGGACACGCACTTCGAGGATCCGCTCGCGCATCTCGCGGTCTCGCTGGACGCGCAGCGGGCGGTGCAACTGGCGTGCCATGAGCTGGCGCACGAGTACGCCGACGGGAAGTGGGTCGCGCTGGGCGGGGGCGGTTACGCGGTGGTGGAGGTCGTGCCCCGCTCCTGGACGCATCTCGTGGCGATCGCGGCGGGGCGGCCGGTCACCCCGGAGACGGTGATCCCCGAGGGCTGGCGCCAGGAGGTCTACGCCCGCACCCGCGAGCTGGCCCCCCAGCGGATGACGGACGGCCGCTGGCCGGTCTCCTGGGCCCCGTGGGAGGGCGGTTACGATCCCGCCGACCGCCTGGACCAGTCCGTCCTGGCGACCCGCCGCTCGGCGTTCCCCCTGCGGGGCCTGCTCCCCTAGAAGAGCCCCGGAACACGGGCGGGCCCCCGGAACGCCCTACGGGACCTCTTACGCCAACCGTGCGCAAATCCCCCGGTATTTCCCTTACGGGCCCCTGCCATGGGCCACCATCGCAAGCGTGTTGGCCTACCTGTCCGCCGCCCGGCTGGCCGGGGTCGTCGAGACGCCGCGGGAGCGGAGTCTGCGGAGGTACCGTCAGTTCGCGGCCCGCGATCCCCGGGTGCTGCTCGGGATCGACCCGCAAGGGGCCTGGGGCGAGCCGGAGTTGCTCGCGTTGATGGCGCGCAGGTGTGGTGTTTCGGCCGATCCCCGGCACCGCTCGGGGCCGGATGTGATCGATCCGGTACGGACGCTCGCCGCGCTGGACGCCTTCGCGGAACGGCTCGGGGCGGCTGCGCGGCGTCACACACCGGTGCTGTTCGGCACCGGGCACCCCCGCTCGCTGCTGGGTTTCTACGCCGCCCTCGCGGACGCCCTCTCGGCGGCGGGATGTGAGGTCCTCACCCCCGCGCAGGGTCGCTGTGTCGACATATTGACCCGGTTCGGTCTACGCACGCACCGCGTCGACTACGTACGACGCGTCGCGTTGGTGCGGGAAACCGGGAGCGGGCGCCCCGGTTGTGAGCCAGGCGCGCACTGCCATTCCCCGCTGCCGGTCAGGGTCGTCCTGGAGGCCGCGGCGGTCGCCGGCACACCGCTGCCCGAGCTGGTCGTCGGCGACCACGGCTGGCTCTGCGGCGCAGGTCAGCTGGGGTTCGAGGCGATCGGTCCGGCCGACTCCGACGATCCCGCGCCGTTCGTCGGCCAGGCGCAGGGCGCCGTCCGCGTCGTCGTACCCCTGGACGACGGAGTCCGGTCTAGTCACTACCTGCCACTCACCCGCTACGTACTCAAACGCGCGTGTCTGTCACAGTAGGCCGCCGATGGGTGCACCTCTTCCCCACTCGCATCACCCGCCCCTAGTCTGGGGAGTGAGCACGCAACGACGAAGAGTCACCGGAAGGGGAAGCCGGTGGCCGTCGAGTGCGGA
Organism: Streptomyces sp. WP-1; assembly: GCF_030450125.1. NCBI lineage: Bacteria > Bacillati > Actinomycetota > Actinomycetes > Kitasatosporales > Streptomycetaceae > Streptomyces > Streptomyces sp. WP-1. Next base: position 3,617,973 of record NZ_CP123923.1, on the reverse strand, counting down.
AGGTGCAGGTGTGTCATGGCCGCAGCTGGCGAGAGGCCTCTGAACGAGGTTCAGTTCCTGACCGTGGCGGAGGTCGCCACGGTGATGCGAGTGTCGAAGATGACCGTGTACCGCCTGGTGCACAGCGGTCATCTGCCCGCGATCCGGGTGGGGCGGTCCTTCCGTGTCCCCGAACAAGCGGTCCACGAGTACCTCCGCGACAGCTATGTGGGGGTGGAGACGGCCTGACGATCCCCTCCGGGGGATCCCCGGAGACCCTCGATTACGACCTCAGCGCTCGGTTGGGTAGGCTAGCCCCTCGTAGGTCGTGTGGGCCCATGGCGCCCAAACAACCGAGTGATGAGAAGTGAGCGAGGGTAGTCGTGGGCTCTGTTATCAAGAAGCGGCGCAAGCGGATGGCCAAGAAGAAGCACCGCAAGCTGCTCAAGCGCACGCGCGTTCAGCGCCGCAACAAGAAGTAAGCGGCGACGCGAGAGCGTGTCCTGTGGCCCCCCATCGGCAATGATGGGGGGCCACAGGCGTATCCCCGGCGACCCGGTGGTGATCCGGCCGACTCCGGCCGGGGAATTTCCGTCACCTCGCGCATCGGGCAGTCATCACAGCGCGACGTCCACCCGCTAAGTTGGCCCCCACGGGGAACGCGGAACGGGAGTAACGCGGGAAGAAAGGCGCTGATCTTGGGCAAGGTCGTGCTCGTCACCGGGGCCGCCCGGCAGCTGGGCGGCCGGTTCGTGCGGCGGATCCAGCGGGACCCGGAGGTCGAGCGGGTGATCGCGGTGGACGCGGTGCCGCCCGCGCACCAGCTGGGCGGAGCCGACTTCATCCAGGCCGACATCCGGCAGCCGAGCATGGCCCGGGTGCTCGCCGAGACCGGCGCCGACACCGTCGTACACCTCGATGTCACCGGCACCGCGCTGGGCGGCGGCAACCGCGCCACGGTGAAGGAGACCAACGTCATCGGCACCATGCAGCTGCTCGGCGCCTGCCAGAAGTCGCCGGCGGTGCAGCGGCTGGTGATCAAGTCCAGCACCAATGTGTACGGCTCCGCGCCGCGCGATCCCGCCGTGTTCACGGAGACCACCCCGGCCAAGTCGCTGCCCAGCGGCGGGTTCGCGAAGGACACCGTCGAGGTCGAGGGGTATGTGCGCGGGTTCGCCCGGCGGCGGCCCGATGTGGCCGTGTGCGTGCTGCGGTTCGCCAACATCCTCGGTCCGGCCGCGGACACCCCGCTCGCCTCGTACTTCGCGCTGCCGGTGCTGCCGACCGTGTTCGGCTACGACCCGCGGCTCCAGTTCGTGCACGAGGACGACGTGGTGGAGGTGCTGCGGCTCGCCTCGCACGAGCCGCGCCGGGGCACCCTCAACAGCGGCACGTTCAACATCGCCGGGGACGGGGTGCTGCTGCTGTCGCAGTGCTCCCGGCGGCTCGGGCGGCCCACCGTGCCGCTGCTGCTGCCCGCGGTCACCTGGGCCGGCTCCCTGGTCCGTACGCTGGGTATGACGGACTTCTCACCGGAGCAGTTCAGACTGCTGACCCATGGGCGGGTCGTGGACACCGTCCAGATGCGCGAGACGCTGGGGTTCACGCCCCGTTGTACGACGGCGGAGGCGTTCGCGGACTTCGCCCGGGGCCAGGGCGCGGGGCTGCTGCCGCCGGAGGCCGTCGCGGGAGCCGTCGACCGGATCGCCGCGCTCGCCCTGCCGGGCGGCGGCCGGCCCACGACGCAGAGCGCCGACCGAGGAGCGCGGTAACGATGGCGGACGCCAAGGTCATTCCCTTCGACGACGACCGGTCCCGGGGGAGCGGGAGCGGCAGTGGTCCGCAGCGGCCCGGGAGACGGCGGGGCGCGGGTGGCCGGCGCGGTGGTCGCGGCGACGCCGGGGCCGGTGAGCTGGGTGAGGTGCAGCGGCTGCCGGGGCGGGGGCCGACGGCGGAGGACGGCCCGGCGGGCGAGGACGAGCGGCCGGTGGAACCGTCCGTGCCCGCCGACGAGGGCGGCCTGGAGCGGCGGGTGGCGGCCGGGCTGTCGTTCCTGCGGCGCCGGCTGACCGGGGAGTACGAGGTCGACGACTTCGGGTACGACGCGGAGCTGACCGACCAGGTCCTGATGTCGCTGCTGCGCCCGGTGTACGAGAAGTACTTCCGGGTCGAGGTGAAGGGCGTCGAGAACATCCCGGACAAGGGCGGGGCGCTGATCGTCGCCAACCACTCCGGGACGCTGCCGCTGGACGGCCTGATGATGCAGGTCGCGGTGCACGACCGCCATCCCGCGGGCCGGCATCTGCGGCTGCTCGCGGCCGATCTGGTGTTCGTGCTGCCGGTGGTCAACGAGCTGGCGCGCAAGCTCGGGCACACCCTGGCGTGCGCGGAGGACGCGGAACGGCTGCTGGAGCAGGGCGAGCTGGTGGGGGTGATGCCCGAGGGGTTCAAGGGCATCGGGAAGCCCTTCAGCGAGCGGTACAAGCTCCAGCGGTTCGGGCGGGGCGGGTTCGTGTCGACGGCGATGCGGCAGGGCGTGCCGATCATTCCGTGCTCGATCGTCGGGGCGGAGGAGATCTATCCGATGATCGGCAACGCGAAGACCCTCGCGCGGGTGCTGGGCATCCCGTACTTCCCGCTGACCCCGACGTTCCCCTGGCTCGGGCCGCTGGGCGCGGTGCCGCTGCCCACGAAGTGGACGATCCAGTTCGGCGAGCCGATCCCGACGGACGGGTATCCGCCGGAGGCGGCCGAGGACCCGATGCTGATGTTCAACCTCACGGACCAGGTGCGGGAACAGATCCAGCACACCTTGTACAAGCTGCTGGTGCAGCGCCGGTCGGTCTTCTTCTGACGCGCTCCACGACGACGAGGGCGCCCCCGCTCGGGTGGGGGCGCCCTCGCTGTCGTACTCCCCTAATTCGCCTGGTCGTTGTCGATCCCCAGGCCCGGGAGCAGGCCCGGGAGGAGCGGGGGGAGGGTGACGTCGGGGGCGGTGGCCGGGGGTTTGGTGGTGGGCGGGGTGCTGCTGTCGCCGCTGGACTTCGGCGGGTCGAGCAGGCCGCCGGTGCTGCCGCCGAGCAGTCCGTCGTCGGTGCCCTCGCTGGCCGAGCCGGTCGGGTGCTCGGTGGTGGTGTGACCGGTGGACGGGGTGCTGTGGCGCGGCGTGGTGGACCGGGGGGTGCCGGGGGACGCCGGGCCGGAGCCCCGGTGCGTGCCGCCGCCCTGGGAGGGCTGCGGCGGCAGCAGGGACTGCAGCGGGGCGACTTCCTGGTCTATGGCGTCGAACACCGACGACACCTGCTGTTTGACGTCCCCGAGCTGTACCGGGAGCTTGTCGCTCAGCGCGCTCCAGGCCTCGCGGTGGGACCGGGAGAACGCGGACAGCGCCTGGATCGGGCCCAGCTGGTCCGGATCGGCCTCATAGGCCGCGTGCAGCAGCCGGTGGCCCTCGCTGACGTCGTGCTGCATCCCGGACAGGGTGCGGCGGATCTCGCCGATGGACTCGTGGTCGAGATGGCCGCCGCGGCCGCGCTCCATCAGCCGACGGGCCTCCCCGAGCCGGGTGGAGGCCTGGTCGAGGTAGACCTGGCCGCGCTGGTCCTCGCCGTTGCTCAGGTAGTCGAGCTTGAAGTTCTCGATGCCGCGTTTCAGTCCGTACAGCGAGTCGCCGGGCAGGGCGTGGGAGCTGGCGGCGGCGACCCCGCCGAAGGCTCCCGCGGCCACGCCCACGCTGAGTCCGCCGGCCGCGAGGCCCTTGGTCAGCCTGGTCCGCGGCCGGAGTTTGCCCAGCGGGCTCGCCCGGTGCGCGCCCTTGGCTTTCCGCTGACCCGGTACGGTCGGCTCCGCCCCGGTCCCCTCCTGGAGCATGGCCTCCATCGCGGCCACCAGCTGTGCGCGCTGGACGACCTTGACGTCGGGGTCGAGCTGCGGCCTGGGCAGCGCGCCGAGTCCGTCCGCGAGGGCCAGCAGACGGCCCCGCTCGGTCAGTTCCTCGGTGGTCGGCGGGGAACCCGCCGGTTCGTCGGACTGCTCGGCCGCCGTGTCCCGGTCGGGCTGCTCCTCCAGGGCCTGGGCGAAGGCGTTCGCCCGCCGGTGCGCCGATACGTTCGCGATCACTGGCGGCACCTCCTCTCGTCATGACGGTCGACTCCCCAGGGGGTCCTGAGGGTTGCACGCCCCCGGCCGATCCACCCGATCGAGCGATGGGCCGGCCGGGAGGTGACCACAGGGAGCCTGTATCCCGCACAACGACTGGCGCGGCACTTGGGTTACGGACCCCGGCCGATCCGTGCGGAAAGTCAACGCGCCTTTACGGTAGGTGAGTTGGCGGTCGCCCGGAGTGGCGGCCCGGGGGCGGGTGCTTTCAGCGGGCGTCGTCCGGCAGCAGCCGGGCGAGGGTGCGCACGGCGCGGTACTGGAGGGTCTTGATCGCGCCCTCGTTCTTGCCCATGACCCGGGCGGTCTCCGCGACCGAGAGGCCCTGGAGGAAGCGGAGCGTCACGCACTCCTGCTGCTGCGGGTTGAGGCGTCGTACGGCGTCCAGGAGGGCGGCGTTCGACAGGGACTCCAGGACGGAGTCCTCCGGTGAGCGCTCGACCTCGTTGGCGTCCAGCATCTCGCCGGTGGTGACCTCCAGCCGGAAGCGGCTGGACTTGAAGTGGTCGGCGACGAGGTTGCGGGCGATCGTCACCAGCCAGGCGCCGAAGTCGCGGCCCTGCCAGGTGAAGGTGCCGATCCGGCGCAGGGCGCGCAGAAAGGTCTCGCTGGTCAGGTCCTCGGCGGTGGCGCGGCCGCCCACCCGGTAGTAGATGTACCGGTAGACGGTGTCGCTGTACTGGTCGTACAACCGTCCGAAGGCCTCGGCCTCGCCCGCCTGGGCGCGCTCGACCAGATCCATCATCCGGGCGCTGTCGCTGTCGGCGGCCGGACGGCGGGCGGTGGTGGCGCCACCGGTGCCGCCGGTGCCCACGGCGCGGCCGCGTCTGGCGATGGCGGCACCGCCGTCGGCCAGTGCGTAGCACGGGCCCGTGGGCGCGGCGATGGCGAAGGCGGCGAAGGCAGGGACGGTGAGCGCGGTGGGGACGAGGCCGCGCAGCAGCGTCTCTTTGACCGTTGCGACAGTTGCGCGCAGCGTAGCCAGGCCCGAGGCGTCAACCCCGACGTGTGGGTACACGGGACTCCCAGAGGCAGAGCTTTCATCACGTGCAGTGCGGAACCGTTCACCCGTCGTAGCGACGGAGGGGTACCGGTTTGCGTCTGAGGAGAATAACGCTTCGTGCAGGCCCTGCTACACCGAGTTGCTCAAATCACCGATTGCGTCGCATCTGTAACCGATTGTTGCCCTATCCCGTTCCGCAACCTGATCACTTCTTGACCGAAAAAGGGCGTGTTTCGGCAAACTCCAGGACATCTTGAAATGGCCGCGGCATAATTCCGGGCGCGTGGACGTGTCCCGAAGGGGCGCGGGGAACTGTGTGACCGGCCACGACGCAACCCGCACCCGGCAGCGGACCGCACCTTCTAGGGCGAGGCCCGGTCGGCGGAGACTTATCGGCGCCGGCGACTCAAAGCGATCGCCGCCGCGGTGCCACCGGCCACCGCGCCGACGCCCGCCGCCGCCGGGATCCCCACCCTCGCCGCCTTGCGCCCCGTGCGGTAGTCCCGAAGCCGCCAGTCCTTCTCCCGCGCGTGCTTGCGCAGCTTCGCGTCCGGGTTGATGGCGTACGGGTGGCCGACGAGCGACAGCATCGGGATGTCGTTGTGGCTGTCGCTGTACGCCGCGCAGCGGGCGAGGTCGAGACCCTCCGCCGAGGCCAGCGCGCGCACCGCCTCCGCCTTGGCGGGCCCGTGCAGCGGCTCGCCGACCAGCCGGCCGGTGTAGATGCCGTCGACCGACTCCGCGACCGTCCCGAGCGCCCCGGTCAGCCCCAGCCGGCGCGCGATCACCGTGGCGATCTCCACCGGCGCCGCCGTGACCAGCCACACCTTCTGCCCGGCGTCCAGGTGCGCCTGGGCGAGCGCGCGGGTGCCCGGCCAGATGCGGTCGGCCATGTACTCGTCGTAGATCTCCTCGCCGATGGTCTGGAGCTCGACGACGCGGTGACCCTTGACGATGGACAGCGCCGAGTCGCGGGCGTCCTGCATGTGCTCGGGGTCCTCGACCCCGGCCAGCCGGAACCACGCCTGCTGCCAGGCGAAGCGTGCCAGGTCGCGGGTCTCGAAGAACTTCCGCTTGTACAGGCCGCGCCCGAAGTGGAAGATCGCGGCGCCCTGCATCACGGTGTTGTCGAGGTCGAAGAAGGCGGCCGCGCTGGTGTCGCCGATCACGGGGAAAGCAGGTTCCTCCGCGTCGGCCCGCGCGGTCTCCTGTGCCTCCTCCGAGGATTTGCGGGCGGCCTCCGCAGAAGCCTCGCCTGCCAACACGCTCCGCGCCGTGGCGGAGCGCCTACGGGGAGTGAGCCATCCGAGAGCGGCCATGTCGTGAGCATAGCCAGTCTGTTCGGTGCGTCCGGAGTCGAGAGGTTCGAAGGCCGTGAACTCCGGGTGAGGCGAGGGTCGAACCGGATGCGCGGGGGCCGCGCGCGAGAATGGCCGGTATGAGCCCACTCTTCCGACGTAACGGCGACAAGAACGCGAAAGCGGAGCCCGGCGAGCGGCTGGTCACGCTGATCCGCAAGCCCGGCTGCCATCTGTGCGACGACGCGCAGGCCGTGATCGAGAAGGTCTGCGGGGAACTCGGGGTGCCCTGGGACCAGAAGGACATCGGCGAGGACAAGGCGCTGTACGACCGGTACTGGGAGCAGATCCCCGTCGTCCTGGTCGACGGCGAACAGCACACCTTCTGGCGCGTGAACGCCGACCGGCTCCGCAAAGCACTGACCGACTAGTCCAACTGGTCCCGAAAGTCGCTTAGGATCTACGGGCGGTTTGGTCTCGGGGGCGGGATTCGTGAGGAGCGTGTGCGGTTTTGCCCCCAGTAACGAAGGCACGCCGGTGTGTGGCCGCTGGTTCCCGCCAGCGGCGCGAAAGGTGCGTGACCCCGGTCACTTCTGCCGGGCAAATCGGACACCATCTTTGTGCACGCGTTCACAAAGACATAGCCTGCTGTCGACGGGGCGGTCTGGGGACGCACGACCGCCCGCAGCCCCGCTCTACCATCAGGAGCACCGTGGCAACTGGCCGAACACACCGACCGGCGACCCGCAGCCGAGGGATTCCCGAGGCCACCGTCGCCAGGCTTCCGCTGTACCTCCGAGCCCTGACCGCGCTGTCCGAGCGCTCGGTGCCCACGGTCTCCTCCGAGGAACTGGCCGCGGCCGCGGGGGTCAACTCCGCCAAGCTGCGCAAGGACTTCTCGTACCTGGGCTCCTACGGAACGCGCGGTGTCGGCTACGACGTGGAGTATCTCGTCTACCAGATCTCCCGCGAACTCGGCCTCACCCAGGACTGGCCGGTTGTCATCGTCGGTATCGGCAACCTCGGCGCCGCCCTCGCCAACTACGGCGGGTTCGCCTCCCGCGGCTTCCGCGTGGCCGCCCTGATAGACGCGGACCCGGGCCTGACCGGCAAGCCGGTCGCGGGCATCCCGGTGCAGCACACGGACGACCTCGAAAAGATCATCAAGGACGACCGGGTCTCCATCGGCGTCATCGCCACCCCGGCCGGCGCCGCCCAGCAGGTCTGCGACCGGCTCGTGGCCGCCGGGGTCACCTCCATCCTGAACTTCGCGCCGACCGTGCTGTCCGTGCCGGACGGCGTCGACGTGCGCAAGGTCGACCTGTCGATCGAACTCCAGATCCTCGCCTTCCACGAGCAGCGCAAGTCCGGCGAGGAGACCGCGGCCGGCGACGGTGGCAAGGCCGCCGCCGTCACCCCGCGCGACGACGCCGACCAGGGGCCCGACGGGGACGTCCCCGCCGTGATGCCCGCATGAGCCTCCTCGTCGTCGGACTGAGCCACCGCAGCGCCCCGGTCAGCGTGCTGGAGCGGGCGGCGCTGAACGCGGACGCCCAGACCAAGCTGCTGCACGACACGGTCGCCGCCGAGCCCGCCACCGAGGCCGCGGTGCTCGCCACCTGCAACCGCATCGAGCTGTACGCCGACGTGGACAAGTTCCACGCGGGCGTGGCCGAGCTGTCCACGCTGCTCGCCCAGCACAGCGGCGTCGGCCTGGAGGAACTGACCCCCTACCTGTACGTCCACTACGAGGACCGGGCCGTCCACCACTTCTTCTCGGTGGCCTGCGGCCTGGACTCGATGGTCGTCGGCGAGGGCCAGATCCTCGGCCAGATCAAGGACTCCCTGGCCCGCGCCCAGGACCTGCACACCGCGGGCAAGCTGCTGAACGACCTGTTCCAGCAGGCCCTGCGGGTCGGCAAGCGCGCCCACTCCGAGACCGGCATCGACCGCGCGGGCCAGTCCCTGGTCACCTTCGGCCTGGAGCAGCTGGCCGCGGGCGGCGACGTCCAGCGGTGGGCGGCCGGCCGCCGGGCGCTGGTGATCGGCGCCGGTTCGATGTCCTCGCTGGCCGCCGCCACGCTCGCGCGGGCCGGGGTCGCCGAGATCGTCGTGGCCAACCGCACCTTCGACCGTGCCGAGCGCCTCGCCGGGATCCTCCAGGAGGCCGACGACAACGCGGTGACCGCCCGTGCGGTACGGATGAACGCCGTGCCGGACGAGCTGACACGTGCCGACGTCGTCGTCTCCTGTACCGGGGCGACCGGCCTGGTGCTCACGGCGGAGTCGGTCGCGCAGGCCGTCGAGGGCCGCACCGGGCAGCCGGCCGTCACCGAACCCGCTGTCACGGCCGTGAAGCCCGAGGCCCCGCAGCCCGCCGCGGCCGACGAGAACTGCCCCCTCGACCTGGCCGCCGCCCAGCCCGGCTTCTCCGTCCTCGGCGAGGCCGCCGTGGCCGGCATGGACGCGGCCACCCTGGAACAGCACGCGACCTGGGCCGCGGGGGGCACCACCGACCGGCGCCCGGCGAGTGGTCGTACCACCGAGACCCCCGAGGCCGACGCCGAGCTGATCACCGCGCTCGCCGCGACCGCCGCCACCGTGGGCCGGATCCCCGAGCGGCGCCGCCCCGAGCCGGTCGCCGAGCGCCCCGCGCCCGTCGTCTTCCTCCTCGACCTGGCCATGCCCCGCGACATCGACGCCGCCGTGCACCGCCTCGCCGGGGTGCGCCTGGTGGACATCGAGTCGCTCGCCGAGGCCTCCGCCGACGCGCCGATGGCGGCCGACGTGGACCAGGTGCGGCGTATCGTCTCCGACGAGGTCGCGGCCTTCGGGGCGGCCATGCGGGCGGCGCACATCACGCCCACCGTGGTCGCGCTGCGCACCATGGCCGCGGACGTCGTCGCCGCCGAGATCGCGCGGCTGCACGGCCGCCTGCCCGACCTGGACGACCGCCAGCGCGGCGAGATCCGCCAGGCCGTGCACCGGGTCGTCGACAAGCTGCTGCACGCGCCGACGGTGCGGATCAAGCAGCTCGCGGCCGAGCCCGGCGGCACCGGGTACGCGGACGCGCTGCGCACCCTGTTCGACCTCGACCCCGAGACGGTCGCCTCCGTCTCCCGGGCCGAGGACAGCACAGAAACGAAGGACCGACCGGCATGAGTGACAAGGCACTGCGACTGGGAACCAGGCGGAGCAAGCTCGCCATGGCCCAGTCCGGTCAGGTGGCGGAGGCCGTCCGCCGGGTGACCGGGCGACCGGTCGAGCTGGTCGAGATCACGACGTACGGCGACACCTCCCGCGAGCACCTCGCGCAGATCGGTGGCACCGGCGTGTTCGTCACGGCGCTGCGCGACGCGCTGACGCGCGGCGAGGTCGACTTCGCCGTTCACTCGCTCAAGGACCTCCCCACGGGCCAGCCCGAGGAACTGGTCCTGGCCGCCCTGCCGGAGCGCGAGGACCCGCGGGACGTGATCGTCGCCCGCGACGACCTGAAGTTCACCGACCTGCCGCGCGGCGCCCGCATAGGCACCGGCTCCCCGCGCCGCATGGCACAGCTGAACGCGTACGCCCGCGCCCACGGACTGGACATAGAGACGGTCCCGATACGCGGCAATGTGGACACCCGCATCCGGTACGTCCGCGACGGCGAGCTGGACGCGGTCGTCCTGGCCGCCGCCGGACTCAACCGGATCGGCCGCATCGAAGAGGTGACCGACTTCCTGTCGGTCGACACGGTTCTGCCCGCCCCCGGCCAGGGGGCCCTGGCGATCGAGTGCGCAGCCCAGCGCGCGGACCTGATCGCGGCGCTCGGCGAGCTCGACGACCCGTTCACACGGGCCGCCGTGACCGCCGAACGGTCACTGCTCGCCGCCCTGGAGGCCGGTTGCAGCGCACCTGTGGGTGCGCTGGCCGACTTGTTGGGGGGCGGCCAGTTTGTCAAGGAAATGCGCCTGCGCGCCGTCGTCGGGACCACCGACGGCGCCCGCATGGTGCAGTTGTCCACCACCGGTCCCGTGCCCCAGACGCACGAGGGTGCGCTGGCACTCGGTAGCGACCTCGCCACCGAGATGCTCGCCCAGGGCGCGGCCGGTCTGATGGGGGAGCGAGCACATTGAGCCCCACCGCCCTTCCTGCCGCCGGTCCGGAACACGGGCACGTCACCTTTCTCGGTGCCGGACCCGGGGATCCGGGACTGCTGACTCTGCGCGCCGTGGAGGCACTGTCGAACGCGGACGTCCTGATCGCCGAGCCCGAGGTGCTCGATGTGATCCGGACGCACGCGCGGCAGGGCGTCTCCGTCGTGCACACCGACGGGGACCTGTCCACGTCGCCACCGGGCACGCCGCAGCTCACGGTCGTTGACGGCACGTCAACCACCGCCGCTGCCCCGTCTCCTGCCCGGGATGCCGCTCATCTTGTCATGGAGGCCGCGCGGGGCGGCAGGCGGGTGGTGCGTGCGGTCCCGGGTGACCCCGGGCTCGACACGGACGCCGCCGAGGAGATGCTGGCGTGCGCCGCCGCCGGGGTGCCCTTCGAGGTCGTACCCGGCGTCGCGGCCGCGGTCGGTGTGCCGGCGTACGCCGGTGTGCCGCTGCGGGACGCGGACGGCGCGGACGTCCGGTTCGTGGACGCCCGTACCGCCTCCGACCGCTGCTGGACCGAGGTCGGCGCCTCCGACGGCACGGTGGTCGTCTCCACGACCCTGGACGCGGTGGCCGCCGCGGCGGGCGAGCTGGTCTCGTCCGGCCGCAAGCCGGACACCCCGCTGACGGTCACCGTCGCCGGTACGACGACGCGCCAGCGCACCTGGTCCGCGACGCTCGGCACCATCGCGCAGACGCTGAAGCAGGCGAAGGTGCTGCCCTCGCCGGACGGCGGCCGCCCGGTGATAGCCGTGGTCGGCGAGCGTTCCGCCGCCGCCCGGCGCGACCAGCTGTCCTGGTTCGAGTCCAAGCCGCTGTTCGGCTGGAAGGTGCTGGTGCCGCGCACCAAGGAGCAGTCGGCGGCGCTCTCCGACCAGCTGCGCTCCTACGGCGCGGTGCCGCACGAGGTCCCCACCATCGCGGTGGAGCCGCCGCGCACGCCCCAGCAGATGGAGCGCGCGGTCAAGGGCCTGGTCACCGGCCGCTACGAGTGGATCGCCTTCACGTCGGTCAACGCGGTGAAGGCGGTGCGGGAGAAGTTCGAGGAGTACGGCCTCGACGCTCGGGCCTTCGCGGGTATCAAGGTGGCCGCGGTGGGCGAGCAGACGGCTCGCGCGCTGATCGCCTTCGGCGTGAAGCCGGACCTGGTGCCGAGCGGTGAGCAGTCGGCCGCCGGTCTCCTGGAGGACTGGCCCCCCTACGACCCGGTCTTCGACCCGATCGACCGTGTCTTCCTGCCCCGAGCCGACATCGCCACGGAGACCCTGGTGGCCGGGCTGATCGAGCTGGGCTGGGAGGTCGACGACGTCACGGCGTACCGCACCGTGCGCGCCTCGCCCCCGCCGGCCGAGACCCGTGAGGCGATCAAGGGCGGCGGCTTCGACGCGGTCCTGTTCACCTCGTCCTCCACGGTCCGCAACCTGGTCGGCATCGCGGGCAAGCCGCACAACGTGACGGTGATCGCCTGCATCGGCCCCGCGACGGCGAAGACGGCCGAGGAACACGGCCTGCGCGTCGACGTCATGGCCCCGGAACCCTCGGTCGCCAAACTGGCCGAGGCCCTGGCCGACTTCGGCGCGAAGCGCCGGGACGCGGCGCTGGAGTCGGGCGACACGGTGACGCGCCCGAGCGAGCGGCGACCGGGGGCGCGGCGGCGTCGTTCGACCACGTGAACCGGCCCACCCGCCCACCCGAAGCTCTTGCTGACGGGTGGGCGGGTGGCTTTTACCGTCAGCGCTTCGACGCGTACGGCAGGAAGCTCGCCCAGGTGGTGGGGGTGAGGGCGAGGCGGGGGCCGGTGGGGTTCTTGGAGTCGCGGACGAGGATCTGCTCGGGAACGGCAGCTACTTCGACGCAGTCCGGTCCTTCCGGCGTGCTGTAGCTGCTCTTTATCCACTCCAGCTTCATGTCTCTCCAAGCACTTTCTCGATGAGGGCCGACGACTTTCGGGGGCTGAGAGCCTGTGCTCGGATGATTCCATAGCGCATCTCTAGGAACTGCACCTCTTTTGGGTTGGTGATCACCCGGCTGAGGTCCTGCACTTCCACATGGCCGACCGTGGTGCCGTCGTTGAGTCTGAGCAGCCTGAACGACCCGCCGAGACCTGAGTTCTCCTCCAGGCTCAGCGGAAGTACTTGTAGGTCGACGTGGGCCAACTTAGCCACCTCCAACAGCTGTTCGAGCTGTCTACGCATGACCATCCTGCCCCCGATGGGCCGACGAAGCGTCGACTCGCACTGCACGAAGCTGAAGGCAGGCCAGGGCGACGTCTCGCTGATGATCTCCTGTCGGGCCAGTCGGGCGGCGATGCGCTGCTCCAGCTCCTCCTGCGTGAATACCGGCCTACGTGCCTGGAGGCCGACCCGTGCGTACTCCTCAGTCTGCAACAACCCGTGTACTACGGAGTTGTTGTAGGCGCACAGCTCGGTCGACTCCGCCTCAAGTTTCTTCAGATCCCGTACCTTCTTGGGGTACCGGACCTCCTCCAGGTCCGTCCTCATCGCGGAGATCTTGCCCTCGGCCCGCAACGCTTCGTCCGCGGCGTCGAGATACTCGGGGCGGGGGATCCGTCGCCTTCTCTCCACCGAGGAGACCAGTTCCTCCCCGTACCCGATCAGCGTGCCGAACTCCGCCTGGGTGAGGCCCGCCGCCTCGCGCCACAGCTTCAGTTGCCGGGCCACCGTGCGAATGACGGCTCCGGCCTCCTCGTCCTCCAGTTCCGCGTCCCAGTCGCTCACGTCCGCCGCCCTCCCGTCGCTTCCTGCCGGGCCCAACCACGGACGCGCGCCTCCGGTCACGCCGTACAGCCCGGACGGATCCGGACAACTCACGGACAGGCACTGGTCGCACGGGCCACCGATATTCACAGGCTACGCAGGCGCGGCCACGCTGCGTGATGTGAATCAGGAAACTCAGCAGGCCGCGCTGGCGCAAAAGCCACCGCGCCAGTTCTCCGTACCGCTGTCCGCCACCCGCAGGGGCGCCCGCCTGGCGCGGCTCCTCGCGGTCGAGCAACTGGAGTCATGGGGCGTCCCGCTGGACCCGGCACGGCTGATCGTGGCCGAGCTGGCGGCGAACGCCGTGCTGCACGGCCGGGTCCCGGGCCGCAGCTTCCGCCTGACCCTGGCGGTACCGGCCCCGGGCCTCCTGCGCATCGAGGTCACGGACACCCGCGCGGAATCCCTCCCGGTCCGCAACCCCGCCCCCTCCGAATCCGGCTACGGCCTCCTCCTGGTCGACACCCTGTCCACCCGCTGGGGCATCCGCCGGGGCCCGGTGCCGTGCAAGACGGTGTGGGCCGAGTGCGCGTTCGCTCCGCTCGGATCGCCCGGAACGGCGTGATCAGGAAGCGATGCCGAGTTCGGCGTGGGCGCGGTCGAAGAAGTCGCGGACGGACGGCTCGCGCCGCCAGGGGGCGAGGGCGGTGCTGAACTGGCGGACGTAGTCCTTGGCCCGGGAGGACCGGACTCGGGCCAGGATGTCGACGGACCGGTTGCCCAGTTCGAGGCCGTGGTCGAGGTCGCGGGCCTGGAGGTGGGCGGTCCCGACGATCGCGAGGCGCATCCCGACCGAGCGGGTGAACACGCCGGCCGGCATGGCGGCGGCCTGCCGGTCCCAGGCGAGAGCGGCTTTGGGGATCTTCAGGTCCCGGAAGACCTCCGTGGCGTCGGCGGAGAGGCGGGCATGGCGGTAGAAGTCGATCCAGGCGGGCTCCGGTCCGCCCGCGGCATCGGCCCGGCTCAGGAGATTCTCGGAGGCCGCGAGGGCTCGCGAGGCGGCCCTGACGGCACCGTCGCGGGCGTGGGCGCGGGCCTCGATCAGCTTGGTGAAGGCCAGAACCCTCGGCGCGGCCTGCCCTTTGGCCCGCTCGAAGGCGCCCTGTGCCATGTCGATGGCCTCATTGACGAAGCCCCTCATCAGGGACTGCATGGCCATCGTGGTCAGCACATAGCAACCGAGCTGGATGTCCCCGCCCGCACGGGCCAGGCGGAGGGCCTGGATGAAATGCCGCTGGGCGGCGTCGTGTTGGCCGACGTCGAACGCGGTCCAGCCGGCCAGGCGCGACAGTTCGGCGGTGACGGAGAACAGCTCACGGCCGACGGCATCGGTGAAGGAACCTCGCAGCAGCGGGGCGGCCCGCTCCTGGAGGCAGACGGTCACGGAGTCGGCCTTCCAGCTCCCGCCGCCGTACTTGGAGTCCCAGCGCCGGGCCTCGTCCGCCGCGTCCCGGAGTTCGGCGAGGTCGGCCTGGCCGACCTGTCGGCCGCCGCGGTGATCGGCGGAGCCGTCGGCAGGAGTGACCAGCCAGCGGGTCACGGGGGTGGTGAACGCGGACGCGGCGAAGCTTGATCCGGCCAGGAAGTCTCGGCGGTTCACGGAACTCCAGAAGGCAGTGGCCTCTTGGACCGCTTCGGCACGGTCCCGTGGGAAATCCAACCCCACCCGCGCGTGCGGTGTCTCCGCCTCGGCCATGCCGATCTCGGCGAGTGCCACCGGCCGGCCGAGCCGTTCGCCGAGGGCCCCGGCGATCAGCCTGGGCACCGGCCACTTCGGGACCATCCCCCGCCGGCACCAGTTGGCGACGGAGGTGTGCGAGTAGTCCGTGGTCAGGCCGGCCCCTTGCGCAAGCTGGTTGATGCGCAGGGCAAGAGACTTGTTGCTGGCTCCGCTGGCCTCGATGAGCCGGGCCAGGTCCGCGTTCGGCGGCCGTGTCCGGCGGACGGTCGATGTCACGACCTGCTCCCTTGACCTTCGCTGAGTACGGAAGCGCACACGCGGTGCTCCCGCATCGGGTCACCGAGGGTATTGCCCCACGGGCTCGGGGCGAATCGGATCCGCGAGCTGTGAGCCCCCCTGCGAGCCCTCCCGACCGCCCCGGCCGACGGGTGTGATGAGGGTCCGGGCCGCCGCCGACCGGGAGGACCCGCCGTCGGCGGCCGCCGTCAGGCATCACGACGTCACGCTCGGGGGTGACCCAGATGTGCGGAATCGCAGGACTGGCCGGAGGCGACGCCGTCCGGCACGTGAAGACCGTGGTGGCGATGGGCGATTCGCAGCACCACCGCGGTCCCGACGGCACCATGCACACCGCCGCCGGGGACGGGCGGGCGGTGCTGGCCATGAACACCCTGCTGATCGTCGAGCCGCAGGCTGTGCCCGGTCCCTACCTGGACGGGGCCACGGGCGTCCTCCTGGCCTTCAACGGGGAGATCTACAACTGGCGGCAGCAGGCCACCGCCTGGGGCATCGAGGTCGGCGAGCGGGATTCGGACGCCCACTTCCTGCTGCGGGCCTGGGCCAAGATCGGGCCGCCCTGCCTGGACGGGCTGGACGGCATGTTCGCCCTCGCCGTCTACGACCCCCGGACCGGGGAGCTGTTCCTGGCACGCGACCGGCTCGGTGAGAAGCCGCTCTACTGGCGCCTCGACGGCGGCCGGCTGGCGTTCGCGTCCGAGGTGACCACGCTGACCGGCTACGGTCCGGCCCCCTTGGTCCTACGTCCCGAGGTCACCGCGATCGAGACCCCCGTCGGCGCCGACACCCCGTTCCAAGGCGTCCAGTTACTGGCCCCGGCCACCTTACTGTCGTTCGACGTCACCACCGGCTCCCTCGACCAGACGACCTGGTGGCGCCTGGAGAACCGAGCCCCGTTCACCGGCACCTACACGGAGGCTCTGGCCAGGTTCTCCACGATCCTGGCCGAGCAGATCCCGCTCAGGTCCCCGGCCTGCGACTTCGCCCTCCTCCTCTCCGGTGGACTGGACTCGGCGGTGCTGGCCCACCTGATGCGGCCGCCGGTCTGCGTCACCGTCCGTTACCCGGGCCACGACCGCCTGGACGAGTCCGTCACGGCCGCCGCGATCGCCCGGGATATCAAGGCCGAGCTGGTGGTGGTCGAGCCGGGCCCCGCCGACTTCGCCGCAGCTCTGCCGCACATGATGCGAGCCCTGGACTACCCCATGGGCAACGCGTCCACGTTCTCCGAGTACATGGCCTACAAGAAGGTCTCCGACCTGGGCCTTCGGGTCGTGGTCGGCGGGCTGGGGCCGGACGAGTTCCTGATGGGCTACGTCCGCCAGGCCTTGGTCCTCTTCGGTCCCGACGCCGTCCTGAACGCCGGACTGGCGGCATACCGGCCGCTGGCCGCCAAACTTATGCACACCGCGGGCGAGCCCCTGGACCCGGTGGAGGCCGTCACCCGGCTGATCCTTCGCGGGCCGGACCCGGACGGACGGGTCAGGGACCTGGCCGCCGACGCAATGGCCCGCGCGGGCGGAGACGTGGCCCGCGGCCTGACCCTGGCCGACCTCGCGACGGCCTGGCGGCCGCTGGTGATGACCAGCGACAAACTCGCGTCCGCCTTCGCGCTCGAACGCCGGTCCCCCTATCTCGCCCGTGACCTGGTCGAGTTGTCGTACCGGCTTCCCGTCGAGCACAAGATCATGGATCCGGCCCAGGGCAAACGGATCCTGCGGGACGCCGCCAAGGCCATCGGCCTGCCCCGGGAGGTCTGGGGCGGCCGGGACAAGTTCGGCTTCGCCTCCCCGGTCCCCGCCTGGCTCGACGGTGACCTCGCCGCATGGGCCGATGACCGGATCAACGCCGCCCTCGCCGACGCGCCCACAGGATTCCGGCCCCTCCTCAAGAGGGGTCTGGCCCGCGGCGGCCGGTACGAACGCACCCGTATGCAGGCACTCATGGCGGCCGCCTGGGTCCGCGACCAGACGGTGAGGTCCGCCGCCGCGTGATCCCCAACTGCCCCACTAGCGTGTCGGAATGCACTCCGACACCACCGCGAACCCGGACCCGGGCGCCGCCCGTGGCGCGGTCGCGATCCTCACCAACCGCTGCGGCGAACTCCTCCTCCACCTGCGCGACGACCTTCCGGGAGCCATCGCCTGGCCCGGCCACTGGAGCCTGCTCGGCGGCGGCTGCGACCCCGGCGAGGACCCGCTCACCGCGATCGTCCGCGAACTGGACGAGGAAGCGGGTCTGGCGGCCCTGGAGCTGACCGAGCTGTTCGAGATACGGGACGCCTGGGGCTCCGGGCAACTCATCACCTTCTTCGCCGGAAACTGGGACGGCGACGAGACCGCGCTGCCTCTCACCGAAGGTGTCAAGCTCCGGTTCTTCGCCCCCGAGCACCTCGACATCCTCACGATCCCGCCGTTCATCCGGAACGGGATCCACCGCCACCTGGCCGCCAGGCCCTGCTGAGTTCCCCGGCCCTTCGGAACGGGAGCCGAGCCGGGCTGTCGGCCGCCCCACTCGAAGGGACACCTCCCCGATGAAGATGACCGTCGTCGGCTGCGGCTACCTCGGTGCCACCCATGCCGCCTGCATGGCCGAACTCGGCCACGAGGTCCTGGGCATGGACCGCGACAGCGACAAGGTCCGCGCCCTCAACACCGGCAGGGCGCCGTTCTACGAGCGCGGCCTGGACGACCTCCTCGCCCGGCACACCGCGTCCGGCCGGCTGAAGTTCACCGCCTCCTACCAGGAAGCCGCCGACTTCGCCGACCTGCACTTCGTCGGAGTCGGCACGCCGCAGCGGCCCGACGGCCGCGGCTACGACCTGAGCCATCTCTTCGACGCCCTCACCGGACTGGCCCCTGGCCTGACCCGCCCCGCCGTCATCGCGGTCAAGTCGACCGTCCCCGTCGGTACCGCGCCCCGGGTCGCCGGACTCCTGCACGAGCATGCGCCCGCCGGGAAGGGCATCGAGGTCGCCTGGAACCCCGAGTTCCTGCGCGAATCCCGCGCGATCGAGGACACCCTGCGGCCCGACCGGCTCGTCCTCGGCTTCGGCGCCCCGCGCTCCTGGGCCGAGACGATGCTGCGCGAGGCTTTCGCGGGGATCGTCGAGACCGGGGTGCCGGTGATCGTCACCGACTGGGCCACGGCCGAACTCGCCAAGGGCGCGGCGAACTCCTTCCTCGCCACCAAGATCTCCTTCATCAACGCGATGGCCGAGGTCTGCGAGAAGTCCGGCGCCGATGCCGCCGGACTCGCCGGCATCCTCGGCCATGACATCCGTATCGGCCACCAGGGCATGCGGCCCGGCCTCGGGTTCGGCGGCGGCTGCCTGCCCAAGGACCTGCGCGGCTTCGTCGACCGGGCTGGGGAACTCGACGCCGAGCAGGCCGTCGGGATCCTGCGCGAGGCCGACGCGGTCAACGCCCGCCGCCGTCAGCGGGTCATCGATCTGGCCCGCGAGGAACTCGGCGGCGACCTGCGGGGCAAGCGGGTCACCGTCTGGGGGGCCGCCTTCAAGCCCGGGACCGACGACGTCCGGGACTCGCCCGCTCTCGCCGTCGCGCAGACCCTGTGCGACCTCGGCGCCGCCGTCACCGTGTCCGACCCGAGGGCCCTCGACAACGCCCGTAAACTCCACCCCCGACTCGACTACGCCGAGGACCCCGTCGCCGCCGCCCGGGACTGCGACCTCCTCCTGCACCTGACCGAGTGGCCCCAGTACGCCGACATCGCCCCTGAGCGACTGACCGGCTGCGCCTCCGTCCTCAAGGCCATCGACGCCCGCGGCACCCTCGACCTCGACCAGTGGCAGAACGCCGGCTGGCACATCCGAACCCTCGGCCGCGCCTGACCGGCGGGGGCATGATGAACTCCGAGGACCGACAGCTCGTCAGCCCTTTCCCCGCGCACCGGCTGGTCGACTCCGCGCTCCCTCTGTGCGCGGGGCAGTCGGAGAGCGTCGCGCGCTAGCCTGGGAATTCGACCGTCCGGCATGGTGGGCGGGCTCACGGGGAGGGGACGCGTGCGGGCTTGCCGCCGGACCTCAAGGTCATAGCCGACGGCATGATCAAGGCATCCATGCACATGGTGGACACGGTGATGGTCGGCGACGACGATGCCGGGAATGCCTTCGCGAAGGTGTACAAACCGGCGGCTGCGACCACACTGGACAAGATCAGGTTCAGCGCGTATGTGATGGGCGAAACCGGTAAGGGACTGATGCGCACGCTGCGGGAGCTCATGGCCCAGGAAAGTGCCATTGTCTCGTCCGTTCTCGGGCAGCAGTTGGCCCTCACCTAAGGCATGGGAAACCCCGCGAAGGACTGTGCCGAGAGCTTCCTCGGCCTGGGGCAGGAGCTTCCTGAGGTCACCGGTGAGACCGCTTGGTACGTGGCAGGCACCTGGCGCCGGGGAGGGGAACTCATGCTGTGGAGGGCAGGGGTGTGTCAGTCGTATGGGAACGGCCTGGACGAAGTGCGGCCCGGGTGGGGCGGTCGAGCCGTCCCGCCCGGGCCGGGCGGATGCGATCCGGTAATCGGTGTTACGCCGCCGTGCCGCCCGCGTAGTCGCTGCTGAACGTCGTCTCGATGGTCTGCGCCACCGGCTGGGCCACGCCCGCGCCGGTCATGATGATGCCCAACTCCCGGTTGTTGCTCAGGGAGTTGCTGCTGATGTTCATGGAACCGGCCTCCACCGCCTGGGTGGACAGGCCGTAGTCGGCGACCATGGCCTTGGCGTGGATGTAGAAGCCGTCCGGGTCGGAGTAGCCGACGACCGTGCCGCCCGCCGCCTTGACCGCGGAGACCTCGCCGGCGTAGCTCGCGGGGTCTTCGAGGACGACACGGACCTTCACGCCCGCCTTGGCGCGCGCCACGATCGCGTTGACGACCGCGCTGTCGCTGAACTCCAGCTCCTGCACGTCGAGCGTCTTGGTCGCGGCGTCGATGAAGGACACCAGCCGGCCGCGCGAGTCGGTGGGGGACCACAGCAGGTGGTCGCCGTCGGCGGGGGTGACCGAGGTGCCCGCGTAGTCGGCGTCGAAGACCTTCTCGATGGCGGCGACATCGCGGGTGTCGTCGGTGAAGACGCCGTAGTCCCGGCTGGTCGTGTAGTACTGCGAGGTCAGGTTGCCGGTCAGGACGAGCGACTTGGTGCCGTCCACGGTGATCGTCTTCTGGTGGGTGTAGACGTAGGACGAGGAGGACCAGACGACGCCCACGCCCGCGGCGGTCAGCGTCGTGTACGCCGCGTTGTCCTCGCTCTTGTGCTGCCGGTCCAGGACGACCCGGACGGTGACGCCCTTCTTCTCCAGCGCGACCAGGTCGTTGACGGCCGTCGTGTCCTCCAGCTCGTACATCGTCATGTCGAGCTTGCTGGTGGCCGAGTCGATGAAGTCGTAGATCGCCGGCTGGCCGCTACCGGCCCGGGAGAAGGCGAACGCCGAGTACGTCGCCGCGTTCGCGGGGACGGCGGCGGCGGCGACGGCACTGCCGGCGGCGAGGGCGACAGCGGCGCGGGTGAGGGCCTTCCGCAGCATTGCGTGACTCCTTCTGGGAGGCAGGGGGTGTGGTGTCGGGTGCATGACACCACGCGCGTAGAACGCTGGGGAGGCGCGCGGATCCAGAGATGGCCAGGGGGGCGCAAAGACTCGGTATCGGGGTTCCGGTTTGCCCCTCGATGCCGGGCGGCGGGGCCGACAGGGCGTCGGTAAGGAGGGAGAGCGGGCGGGCGTAGCGTAGAAGCCATGACGAAGTACGGATCTTTCCCCGGTACGCGTCCCCGGCGGCTGCGGACCTCGCCCGTTATGCGACGGATGGTCGCCGAGACGCGTCTGCACCCCGCCGACCTGATCCTCCCCGCGTTCATCCGTGAGGGCGTCGGTGAGCCCGTGCCGATCGCCGCGATGCCCGGCGTCGTCCAGCACACCCGCGACAGCCTGAAGAAGGCCGCGGCGGAGGCCGTCGAGGCCGGGGTCTCCGGGATCATGCTGTTCGGCGTGCCGGAGGACGGCAGCAAGGACGCCCAGGGAACGGCCGGTACCGACCCGGAGGGGATCCTCCAGGTCGCGCTGCGCGATGTACGCGCCGAGGTCGGCGACGACCTCCTCGTCATGTCCGACCTGTGCCTGGACGAGTTCACCGACCACGGGCACTGCGGGGTGCTGGACGCCGAGGGCCGGGTCGACAACGACGCCACCCTGGAGCGGTACGCCGAGATGGCCCAGGTGCAGGCCGACGCCGGCGCCCACGTCGTCGGCCCCAGCGGGATGATGGACGGCCAGATCGGCGTCATCCGCGACGCGCTGGACCAGATCGGCCGCGAGGACGTGGCGATCCTCGCGTACACCGCGAAGTACTCCTCCGCGTTCTACGGCCCCTTCCGCGAGGCCGTCGCCTCCTCGCTGCGGGGCGACCGCAAGACGTACCAGCAGGACCCCGCCAACTGGCGCGAGTCCCTGCGGGAGTTGGAGCTGGACCTCGCCGAGGGCGCGGACATGGTGATGGTCAAGCCGGCCGGGCCGTACCTCGACGTCCTCGCGCGCGTCGCGGACGCGGTGGACGTGCCGGTCGCCGCGTACCAGATCTCCGGCGAGTACTCGATGATCGAGGCCGCGGCCGAGAAGGGCTGGATCGAGCGGGACCGGGCGATCTTCGAGACCCTGACGGGGATCAAGCGGGCCGGGGCGCGGAACATCCTGACGTACTGGGCGACCGAGGTGGCGCAGAAGCTGCGCTGAATCGGGCAAGTGCGGGGCGGGCCGAGTGATAGTTGAGGAATCAATTAACTCGGTCCGCTGTTCACGGCGGTATGAAGCGCATCGGATTCCTCTCCTTCGGCCACTGGGCCGACAGCCCCCACTCGAAGACCCGCAGCGCCTCCGACACGCTGCTCCAGTCCATCGACCTCGCCGTGGCCGCCGAGGAACTGGGCGCCGACGGGGCCTACTTCCGGGTGCACCACTTCGCCCGCCAGCTGGGCTCGCCCTTCCCGCTGCTCTCCGCGATCGGCGCGAAGACCTCGCGCATCGAGATCGGCACCGGCGTGATCGACATGCGCTACGAGAACCCCATGTACATGGCCGAGGACGCCGGTGCCGCCGACCTGATCTCCGGCGGCCGGCTCCAGCTCGGCGTCAGCCGCGGGTCACCGGAGCAGGTCGTCGACGGCTGGCGGTACTTCGGCTACGCGCCCGGCGAGGGCAGGACCGACGCCGACATGGCCCGCCAGCACACCGAGGTGCTGCTGATGGTGCTCCAGGGCAAGGGCTTCGCCGAGCCGAACCCGCGCCCGATGTTCGCCAACCCGCCGGGACCGCTGCGCATCGAGCCGTACTCCGAGGGGCTGCGCGAGCGCATCTGGTGGGGCGCGGGTTCCAACGCCACCGCCGCCTGGGCCGCCGGGCTCGGCATGAACCTGATGAGCTCGACCGTCAAGGACGACGAGGGCGGCGCGCCCTTCCCTGTGCAGCAGGCGGCGCAGATCCGGGCCTTCCGCAAGGCCTGGGCCGAGGCGGGCTGGGAACGCGAGCCGCGGGTGTCCGTCTCGCGGAGCGTCTTCGCCCTCACCGACGACCGGGACCGCGCCTACTTCGGCCGCGACGGCGACAGCGGCGACAGCATCGGCTACCTCGACGCCGACACCCGGGCGATCTTCGGCCGTACGTACGCCGCCGAGCCCGACGCGCTGATCGAGCAGCTGGCCGGGGACGAGGCGATCGCCGAGGCCGACACGCTGCTGCTGACCGTGCCCAACCAGCTCGGCGTGGACTACAACAGTCACGTCCTGGAGAACATCCTCACCCATGTCGCGCCGGCGCTCGGCTGGCGCTGACCCCGGCCGGCGGGAGTCGCCGCGGGCAAGACCCTGGTCATCGGCGGGACCGGCTACACCGGCGCCGACGTCGCCGCCGAGGCCGTCGCCCGGGGCCATCAGGTGGCGCCGTACTCACGCTCGGCGCCCAGGACCCCGGTCGACGGGGTGTCGTACACCCAAGGCGCGGCCGAGGACGCGGTACGGCTCGTCCCCGGCCGGGACGCGGTGGTCGCGGCCCTGTCGCCGCGCGGCGACCTGGTGGGACGCCTGCTCGGCCTGTGCCGGGACATCGCCGCCGCGGCGGACGCCGCCGGCGCCCGGCTGATCGTGATCGGCGGCTTCTCCTCGCTGCGCCCCGCACCGGGCGAGCCCCGGTTCGCCGAGGGGGACGTCCCGGAGCGGTTCCGGTCCGAGGCACGCGAGATGGACGCGATCCGGGAGTGGCTCACCAGTGCCGCGCCTGGCTCGCTCGACTGGACCCTGGTCTCGCCCGCGGCCGGCTACGGCGCCTGGGCCGCGGGTGAGCGCACCGGCACCTACCGCGTCGGCGGGGACGTGGCCCGCTACGACGCCCGGGGCGGCTCGGAGATCTCCGGTGCCGACTCCGCGCTCGCGATCGTGGACGGGATCGAGCGCGACGCGCATCCCCGGGCGCACATCTCCATCGCTACTGGACCGCCTGACGGGCCGACGCCCCCGAGGGTCCTCCGGGGGCGTGTCCGGGTCACCAGTTGGCGATGTCGGACGCGTTCTGCTGCCAGTAGGTGACCTTCAGCGAGCTGTCGTAGTACACGCCCTTCGCGGGCAGGGTGACGTTCGCGGCGGCGCCGCCGTCGCTGTTCGGGGTCATGCCCTGGAAGTACACGGTGAGCTTGTGGCCCGTCTGGCCGCCGTCGCCGCTGCCGTCGGCGGCGGACAGCAGCACGCCCGCGTAGCCGGACTCGCCGGGCGCGAGGGTGGTGACCGCCTGCGGCTTGGTCGACTCGTCGGCGCCGGGCGCCCAC
The DNA here is from genome assembly GCF_030450125.1 of Streptomyces sp. WP-1. Classification (NCBI taxonomy): domain Bacteria; kingdom Bacillati; phylum Actinomycetota; class Actinomycetes; order Kitasatosporales; family Streptomycetaceae; genus Streptomyces; species Streptomyces sp. WP-1. The sequence continues at coordinate 3,593,816 of NZ_CP123923.1, read as the reverse complement.
TGCATCCCGCCGAAGCGGAGCACCGGGTAGTACGTCAGGTCGCAGTACTTCGAGCCGGTGTTCTTGACGGTGAGCATCATGTGGTTGAGCGGGCGGGACAGCACCTGCGCGGTGACCTTGGTGTTGGAGCCGTTGCACAGGACGCGGTTCTCCGGGTCCGACGGCTTGCCCGAGCCCTTGGAACCGACGGAGCCGCCGGAGGCGTGGGTTCCTTCGGTGCCGCCGGTGGCGCGGTGGCCGCCGGTCGAGGTCTGGGTGCCGTGGGCGACGGAGCCGGTCGACCCCTGCTGCGTGTTCGCGTCGGTGGAGGGGGCGCCGCTCACGCTCGCCGCCGGGGTGTGCCGGACGGCACCCTCGTCCTTGGTGCCCGTGCCGTTGTCGCACGCCGTCAGGGCGAGCGCGGCGAGGGCGGCTCCGGCCGCGGCGAGCAGGGGGGTACGGGTGCGGAGGGTAAGGCGGTTGCGCATGGCGCTTCTCGCTTCCGGGTCGTGGAGTGCTTGGATGTCCACAGCCTGCGGGCCGTTTTGTCCCGCCCGCCAGCCCCGGCTGCCGATCCGGGACGCTGGAACGGCCATATAGGTGTTGACCTGCAAGAACGTCCCTTCCCTGGAACGGGGGAACGGGACAGGGGAGGGAACGGATCGTGTCGGAAAGCACCGGGGGGACCGGGTTCGCCGAGCGGCTGCGGGAGTTGAAGAACCGCTCCGGGCACAGCTACGGCGTGCTCGCCAAACGGCTGCACATGAGTACGTCGACGCTGCACCGCTACTGCAACGGGGAGGCCGTACCGACGGACTACGCCCCGGTGGAGCGGATGGCGCGGCTCTGCGGAGCGTCACGGGACGAACTCGTGGCGCTGCACCGGAGTTGGGTGCTGGCGGACGCGGGGCGGGGGAAGAAGGCGGCCGAGGGGGTCGTACGGGGAGCGGTCGAGGGGGCTGCCGGGGGAGCGGCTGAGGAGACCGCCGAGGGGGCGGTGACGGATGAGGGGGCGGTGACGGATGAGGAAGCTACGGCGCCCGCGCCCGAGCCCGCGCCGACATCGGCAGCGGAACCGGACCCGGAACCCGCCCCGAAGCCGACCCCGGACCCGGCATCAACCCCGGCTCCGGAAGCCGCCGTTACCGGCCACGGCCACGGCCACGGCCCCGGCTCCCGCCCCGCCCCCCGCGCCCGCCTCCGCCGCCCCGCCCTCATCGCCGCCGTCACCGGAGCCGCCGTACTCGGCGCCGTGGCCCTCGCGTTCGGGCTGCCGGACAGCGGGAGCCACGACCAGGACGCGGCCGTCACCGGAGTCATCGCCTCCGCCCAGGACCGCACGCCCGCGACCGGTACCGGTACCGCCTCCCGGGCCGGCGGCTCACCCTCCCCGTCGGGTTCCGCCCGGCCCCACGCGCCCTCCGCCGACCGCGGAAGCACCGGGGGACCGGACGCCGCCACGAGCGGACCGCCGGGCGGGGCGACCGCCGACGGCAAGGAGTCCACGGCCGTCCCCCTCGCGATCACCACCCACCCGTACTCCTGGGAGAGTCCCTGCTTCCAGCACTACCTGATCGACCGGCCGCCCGCGGACGTGTCCCCGCCGCCCCTTGAGAACGACGCGCCCGCGTGGGTGGCCGTGCACCAGGCCGTCTCGGCGGGCGAGCAGTTCGTCACGCTCACCGTGCAGGGCAGCGGCAAGCAGACCGTGGTGCTGGAGGGGATGTCGGTACGGATGGCGGGCAAGCGCGCGCCGCTCGCCTGGAACGACTACGCCATGGGCTACCCCGGTGTCGGCTGCGGCGCCGGGGTGCCCACCCACTCCTTCACCGTCGCCCTGGACGCCCTACGGCCCGCCGTCCAGCCGGTGGCCGGGCAGCGGGGCTTCCCCCTCAGCGTGAACGAGTCGGACCCCGAGGTCTTCTACGTCACGGCGAACGCCTCGGCGTACGACGTCAGCTGGTACCTGGAGCTGGCCTGGTCCAGCGGCGGCCGGCACGGCACCCTGGAGATCGGTGACAAGGGCCGGCCCTTCCGCACCAGCGGCAGCAACGGGCGCCCCGCCTACGCCTTCCCGCTGGGCGGCGAGAAGTGGGCGCCCGCGCAGCAGTGACCGGCCGCCGTCGTCAGCGGCGGGTCAGTCCCACCAGAAGAACCAGGTGGTCTCGCCGATCAGCTCCTTCGCGTAGGCGCGCAGGGTGTCCGCCCCCTGCGTGATGTTGTCCGGGCAGAACGCGAAGTGCTCCGCCGCCACCGCCTCGGCCTCGGCCAGGTCGGCCGGCGGGGCGGCCACGGACAGCAGCAGGGCGTCGAAGCCGAGCGCGACGACCCGTATGCCGAAGCGGTCCTCCCAGGAGCGCAGGACCGCGCACAGCCGCGCCACGTCGTTCTCGTGGTTCAGCGGGCCGCTCCAGCCGATCGCGGCCGGGATGTCGGCGGAGCGGCGGGCCGGGACGAGGGCGAGGTGCGGGGCCGGGAAGACGGACTGGCCCTGATCGGCGGTCAGTTCGTCGGCGGCCCGGGCGGCGCGGGTGCCCGGGTCGGCGGTGAGCTTCTTGGCCGGGGCGAGTCCGGGCCACTGCGGTCCGAACGGCTCGACCAGATCCCCGAGTTCGTCGTCCGGCTCGGACTCCTCGTCGCCCTCCCAGTACTCGGCGAGGACCTCCTCCGGATCGTGGTCCCCCGGGTAGGACACGTCGTCCGGCATCAACTCCCAGTTCTCCGGTCCGCCTTGGGTGCCGTCGGTCTCCACCAGCACCGGCAGCAGCCCGGCGCGCGCGGCCGGGGCGCCGAGGGCGGTCCAGGTGCCGGGGCCGGCCGGTTTGTCCGCGAGCCAGAGCAGGGGCTCGTGGTGCGGGCCGTTCTCGGTCGCGTCGAGCAGCCTGCCGGGCGGCAGTTGGAGCCCCAGGCTGCGGCCGCTGGGATCGGTGGCCAGCCGGGGCAGCGGGTTGGGAAGAGTCGCCATGGGGGTGACTGTAGGGGGAGGGTCTGACAATGCGTCCCCTCGCGCGGCGCGGTGCCAGACCCCGCGGGCCCGGACTGGTCCGAACGAGAGGCGCTAGGCCAGGGTCGTGACGCAGAACGGGTGTCCGGCCGGGTCGAGGAGCACCGTCCAGCGCTTCTCGCCCGGCTGGAACTCCGGCTTGGTGGCGCCCAGTTCGAGGGCCCGCCGCTCGGCCGCCTCCAGGTCGTCCACGCCCAGCTCGACATGGGCCTGCTTGCCCTGGGCGGAGTCCGGCCAGGTGGGCGGGCGGTAGTCGGCGACACGGGTGAAGCCGAGGCCGGGGGTGCCCTCCGTGCCGAGGAGGATGAAGTCGTCGGTGGAGAAGAGGGCGCGGTAGCCGAGCAGCTCGGCGTAGAAGCGGGAGAGCGCGGCGGGGTCGGCGCAGTCGAAGGTGACGGCGGCGAAGCGGAACGCGGGAGTGGTCTGCGTGGTCATGAGGGGGACGGTACGACGTGACCAGGACAGGTACGGTCCTGGTTGTGCCGCTGTCGTCCGAGACTCCCCCCGGGACATCCCCGTGCTAGCCACGTCCGCCCGCCTGCTGGGCCTGCTGAACCTCCTGTCCGCCCGCCCCTCGTGGACCTGCGCCGAACTGGCCCGGTCCCTGAAGGTCACCGACCGCACGATCCGCCGGGACATCGCCCGCCTGCGTGAACTCGGGTACTCCGTCGACTCCGAGGCGGGCCCCTGGGGCGGCTACCGGCTGCGCGCCGGATCCCGGGTGCCCCCGCTGATCCTGGACGACGAGGAGGCGCTGGCCGTCGCGGTCGGCCTCGGCGAGGCGGCCCTGAACCGCGCCCTGGGCAGCGACCAGGCCGCCCTGTCGGCCCTGCTGAAGCTCCGTTCGGTGCTGCCGCCCCGCATCGCGGCGCGCCTGGGCGAACTGGACGCCGCCCTCGTCCTGCTCCCCGGCGCGCGCGGCTCGGGGGTCAGCCCCGGGCTGCTGCTGGAGCTGGCGGCCGTGTGCCGGCGGGGGGAGCGGGCCCGGCTGTCGTACACGGACGGCGAGGGCAGGTCCACGGTCCGGGACATCGACCCGTACCGGCTGGTCCACACGGGCAGGCTCTGGTACCTGGTGGCGCGGGACGTGGCGCGCGGCCAGTGGCGCACCTTCCGCGCGGACCGCGTCGACCGCCTCCAGCCCACCGGCCGGCCCGCCGACCTCGGCGACCCCCCGGACCCGGCGCACCTGGTCTCCCGCAACATCGCGAACGGCCCCTACCCCCTGTCCGCCACCGTCCGCCTCCCCGTCCCCCTCGACCAGGCCCTCCGGCTGGTCCCCGCGACCGTCGGCACCCACCGCCCGGACGGCCCCGACGCGACCCTGGTCGACATCGGGGGCGCCGACGCGGACGGCCTGGCGCGCTATCTGCTGGGGCTGGGGACACCGCTGCGGGTCCTGGCACCGGACGAGGTGCGTCAGGCCCTGGTACGGCGGGCACGGGAGGTGGCGGAACAGAACGCCGGCGGCTCCGGTGCGGAGGCCGCCGGCGAACCGGACACCGAGGCCCACCCGGGGCCCTGACGGGATCAGAGCTTCTCGGGGGTCTTGATGCCCAGCAGGGACATGCCCCGGTGCAGGGTGCGGGCCGTGAGGTCGACCAGGAAGAGGCGGTTCTCGACCTGGGCGGGAGTCTCGGCCTTCAGGACCGGGCACTGGTCGTAGAAGGTCGTCAGGTGCGAGGCCAGCTGGTACAGGTAGGCGGCCAGCTTGTGCGGCTCGTAGGAGGCGGCCACGTCCAGGACCGTCTCCGCGAACTGGTCCAGGTGCAGGCCCAGCGCGCGCTCCGCCGGGGCCAGTGCCAGCTCCGGGTGGGCGGCGGGGCGGGCCTCGCCGGCCTTGCGGAGGATGGACTGGATACGGGCGTAGGCGTACTGGAGGTAGACGGACGTGTCGCCGTTCAGCGAGACCATCTGGTCCAGGTCGAACTTGTAGTCCCGCACCGCCGACGTGGACAGGTCGGCGTACTTGACCGCGCCGATGCCCACGTACCGGCCGTTCTCCTCGATCTCCCGCTCGGTCAGGCCCACCTTCTCGGCCTTGTCCCGGACCACGGCCGTCGCCCGGTCGACCGCCTCGTCCAGCAGGTCCTGGAGCTTGACCGTCTCGCCCGCACGGGTCTTGAACGGCTTGCCGTCCTTGCCCAGCACCGTGCCGAAGGCCAGTTGTACGGCCGTCACGTCGTCGTTCAGCCAGCCGGCGCGGCGGGCCGTCTCGAAGACCATGCGGAAGTGCAGGGCCTGGCGGGCGTCCACCACGTACAGCAGGGTGTTCGCCTTGAGGTTGAAGACGCGGTCGCGGATGGCGGACAGGTCGGTGGCCGCGTAGCCGTAACCGCCGTCGGACTTCTGGACGATCAGCGGGACCGGGTTGCCCTCCGGGCCCAGGATGTCGTCGAAGAACACGCAGAGCGCGCCCTCGGAGCGGACCGCGACACCGGACTCCTCCAGGAGGCGGCAGGTCTCGGCCAGCATGTCGTTGTACCCGGACTCGCCGACGATGTCGGGGTCGCGGACCTCCATGTCCAGCTTCTCGAAGACGGAGAAGAAGTAGATCTTCGACTCGTCCACGAACTTCTGCCAGATGGCGAGCGTGTGCGGGTCGCCGGCCTGGAGGTCGACCACCCGGCGGCGGGCGCGGGTCTTGAACTCCTCGTCGGAGTCGAAGAGTTTGCGCGCGGTCTTGTAGAGGCGGTCCAGGTTGGACATCGCCTCCTCGCCGGAGGCCGCGGTGTCCTCGGCGGACGCCTTGTGGTCCAGCTCGTGGGGGTGCTCGTCCAGGTACTGGATGAGCATGCCGAACTGGGTGCCCCAGTCGCCGATGTGGTGGCGGCGCACCACGGTCTCGCCGGTGAACTCCAGCAGCTGGACGACGGAGTCGCCGATCACCGCGGAGCGCAGGTGGCCGACGTGCATCTCCTTGGCCACGTTCGGCTGGGCGTAGTCGATCACCGTGGTGCCCGGGTGCGCGGCGTACGGCACGCCGAGGCGGCCGGTGTCGTCCGCGTACCGCGCGGCGAGGTTGCCGGTGATCGCCCGGTCGGAGACGGTGATGTTGAGGAAGCCGGGGCCGGAGACCTCGACGTCCTGGATCACCGCACCGGTGGTCACCCGGGAGACGACCTGCGTGGCCAGCTCCCGCGGGTTCGCCTTCGCCTTCTTGGCGAGGGCCAGGATCCCGTTGGCCTGGTAGTCGGCCCGGTCGCTTCGTCGCAGCAGCGGGTCCGCGCCGGCGGCCTCCGGCAGGGTGGCCGAGAGGGCGGACGCGAGCTGCTGCTGGACGGAGTCGCTGAGGGACGTGACCGAGGCCATAGGTGAGGTGCCGTTCTCCTCGTGGGGATGGATAGTCACGCCCAGTATTCCACGGGGGGTGAAGCGAATTTTCCCGTCCACGGGTGAACGCGGGCGGCGGGAAGGGCGTCCAACGCGTTGAAAAGGCGTTTTCATGGATGCGGTCCCGCCTGGGACAATGGAGCGGTCAGCCGTGCGACCGTCACGGCTGCCCGATGGAGAAAGAAGGACGTGCCGATCGTGGCTCAGAGCACCGAGACCACCGACTGGGTCTCCCGTTTCGCGGATGAGGTCATCGAGGAGTCGGAGCGCCGGGCCCCGGGCAAACCGGTCGTCGTCGCGTCCGGCCTCTCCCCGTCGGGCCCCATCCACCTGGGCAACCTGCGCGAGGTCATGACCCCGCACCTGGTCGCCGACGAGATCCGCCGCCGCGGCCACCAGGTCCGGCACCTGATCTCCTGGGACGACTACGACCGCTACCGCAAGGTCCCCGCGGGCATCGCGGGCGTGGACGAGTCCTGGGCCGAGCACATCGGCAAGCCGCTGACCTCGGTGCCGGCCCCGAAGGGCTCGTCGTACCCGAACTGGGCGGAGCACTTCAAGGCCGCGATGGTCGCGTCGCTGGCCGAGATGGGCGTCGAGTTCGACGGCATCAGCCAGACCGCGCAGTACACCTCGGGCGTCTACCGCGAGCAGATCCTGCACGCGATGAAGCACCGCGGCGACATCGACGCGATCCTCGCCCAGTACCGCACCAAGCCCAAGGCCAAGAAGCAGCAGCAGAAGGCCGTGGACGAGGCCGAGCTGGAGGCCGAGGAGGGCTCCGGCGCGGCCGCCGAGGACGACGGCTCCGCGGGCGGCGCCGGGTACTTCCCGTACAAGCCGTACTGCGGCGGCTGCGGCAAGGACCTGACGACGGTCACCTCGTACGACGACGACACCACCGAGCTGTCGTACGTCTGCACCGAGTGCGCCTTCACCGAGACCGTCCGGCTGAGCGAGTTCAACCGCGGCAAGCTGGTCTGGAAGGTCGACTGGCCGATGCGCTGGGCCTACGAGGGCGTGATCTTCGAGCCGAGCGGTGTCGACCACTCCTCGCCGGGGTCGTCCTTCCAGGTGGGCGGGCAGATCGTCGGCATCTTCGGCGGCGCGCAGCCCATCGGCCCGATGTACGCGTTCGTCGGCATCTCCGGCATGGCCAAGATGTCGTCCTCGCGCGGCGGCGTGCCCACCCCGGCCGACGCGCTGAAGATCATGGAGCCGCAGCTGCTGCGCTGGCTGTACGCCCGCCGCCGGCCCAACCAGTCCTTCAAGATCGCCTTCGACCAGGAGATCCAGCGGCTCTACGACGAGTGGGACAAGCTCGCCGCGAAGGTCGCCGACGGGTCCGCGCTGCCGGGTGACGTGGCCGCGTACACCCGCGCGGTCGGCACGGCCGCCGCCGAGCTGCCGAAGACGCCGCGCCCGCTGCCGTACCGCACGCTCGCGTCCGTCGCCGACATCACGGCCGGGCACGAGGACCAGGCCCTGCGGATCCTCTCCGAGCTGGACCCGGACAGCCCGCTGTCCTCGCTGGCGCAGGCCCGGCCGCGCTACGACAAGGCCGAGGCCTGGATCAACACGCAGGTGCCCGCCGACCAGCGGACCATCGTGCGCGAGGAGCCGGACGCCGAGCTGCTGAAGTCGCTGGACGAGGCGTCCCGGCAGTCGCTGCGGCTGCTGCTCGACGGCCTCGCCGAGCACTGGTCGCTGGACGGCCTGACGCACCTCGTCTACGGCGTGCCGAAGGTGCAGGCCGGGTTCTCGGCGGACGCCACGCCCAAGGAGCTGCCGCCGGAGATCAAGACCGCCCAGCGGACGTTCTTCGCGCTGCTCTACCAGCTGCTGGTGGGCCGCGACACCGGCCCCCGGCTGCCCACGCTGCTGCTCGCGGTCGGGCAGGAGCGGGTGCGGGCGCTGCTCGGCCAGTGACGCGGTGACGTAGGCGCATGGGCGCATAGGCACAGAAACAGGGGCCCTCCAGCCGGAGGGCCCCTGTTTCTGTGCCCTTTTCTGCGCCCTTCCCCGTCAGGCGATGTGGTCCTCCTCCAGCTCCGCCGAGTGGCGCTGTTGGAGGCGGGCGGCGAGGGACTTCAGCTCGGCGGGGCTGAGCCGGGTGCCGTACGTCGCCTGGATGTTCTCGCCCAGGATGTGGGGCGTGGGGTAACTGCCGTCTATCGACTGCCGGAACACCTGGTAGAAGGCGTCCTCGTCCGGTTCGGCGGCGGGGAGGCCGCCGCCCTCGCCCAGTTCGCGGGTGCGGTTCGGGCCGGCCGGGATCGGGAAGCTGCCGGTCTCCTCGGGGGAGGGCTGCTGGAACCGCTCCGCGGGCTGGCCCTCGTACCAGTCCTCGTACTGCTCCTCCGGGTCGTACTGGGGGTCCGGGGGTGGCTCGAAGGAGGGGTCGTACCCGCCGTGGTACTCGACCTCGCGCGGCGACTGGAACCAGGGGCTCTGGTCGTCCTGCGGGGGGACCTGGGGGGCTTCGGGGGCCTGGGGAGCCTGGGCGTACCGGGGCGTCGGCGCGCCCGCCGGTACGGCGGCCGGGGCTTCGGCCGGTACGGCGGCCCGCGCGGCCGGGTTCGCGGTGGCGGTCGCGTCCGGGGCGGGTGCCGCGACCGGGGCGGCGGCCGGGGCAGGCGCCGCGGTGGCCGCGTCCGTCGCCGGTATCGCGTCCGTCGCCGTCGCCGTCGCTCCCGCGGTCAGTTCCGGCGTCGGGGCCGCCGGCGGCAGCAGCACCGGATCGATGCCCGCCGCCAGCAGGCCCGACGGGGCCGTCTGCGCGAGCGGGACGCCGTAGCGCGCCAGGCGCAGCGGCATCAGGGACTCCACCGGGGCCCTGCGGCGCCAGAAGCGGCCGAAGCGGGAGTGCAGCCGGGCCTGGTAGACGAGGCGCTCCTGCTCCAGCTTGATGACCTGCTCGTAGGAGCGCAGCTCCCAGAGCTTCATCCGGCGCCACAGCAGGAACGTGGGCAGCGGGGAGAGCAGCCAGCGGGTGAGCCGGACGCCCTCCATGTGCTTGTCGGCCGTGATGTCCGCGATCCGGCCGACGGCGTGCCGGGCCGCCTCGACGGCGACGACGAACAGGATCGGGATCACCGCGTGCATGCCGACGCCGAGCGGGTCGGGCCAGGCCGTCGCGCCGTTGAAGGCGATCGTCGCCGCCGTCAGCAGCCAGGCGGTCTGGCGCAGCAGCGGGAAGGGGATGCGGATCCAGGTCAGCAGCAGGTCCAGGGCCAGCAGGACGCAGATACCCGCGTCGATGCCGACCGGGAACACATAGGCGAAGTTCCCGAAGCCCTTCTTCAGGGCCAGCTCGCGGACGGCCGCGTACGAACCGGCGAAGCCGATCCCCGCGATGATCAGGGCGCCGCCCACGACCACGCCGATGAGTATCCGGTGCATCCGAGTCAGCTGCGGTGGCGCGGCCACTCGTACTCCCCTCCCGTTGCCTGTTGTTGCGCGCAACAGAGTGGCACACGTGTGCGGCACACATGGTGCCGGTCGGCGTAAGCCCGTTCGGTCAGCTCTTCTTGGAGCCGGCGGAGGGCGAGGCGCTGCCGGAGGGCTTCGTGGACGGGTCGGCGGACGAACTCCCGGACCCGCCACCGCTGTTGGCCGAGGAAACCGCGTCCACGGCCTCCTTCAGGGCCTTCGCCGCGGACTTGGCGAGGTCGTCGGGGTCGGGGGTCTTGTCGCCCGCGAGACCCGCGCCGTTGAAGTCGAGGGTGACGACGACGTTCTCGACCCGCGCCACGAGGGTCTCCTGCTTGAAGAGGCCCTCCTTCTTGCTCAGGTCGTAGCGCACGGACGTCGCCTCGTCGCCGGTGCCGGACACCGCGGCGACCTTGGCGTTCTTGGCGCCGCTCACCGACTGGGCGTCCTTGACCTGGTTGGCGAAGTACGTGTGCGCCTGGGTGTTGCCCGAGCCGCGGGTGGCGTCCGAGTCGAAGCGCAGCATGGACACGTTCAGCCAGCGGAACTGGGAGCCCTTGACACCGTTGTTGCTCAGGCTGCTCCAGGAGCAGGAGGCACGGGAGGACGGTTCGTCCGAACCGCCCTTCTTGCCCGAGGAATCGGCCTTCGGCACCATGTCGTCCAGCGTCTTGGAGGACAGCGCCTTGCAGGCGTCCGGCAGCGTCTTGTACGCCGCCGGCGCCACCGTCGGGGACGAACTGGCGGACGGCGACGTGCTGTCGCCCGCCGACTTCGTGGCGCTCGCGCCGTCGCTCTTGGGCTTGGAGTCGCCGGAGTCCGAGGAGCAGGCCGCGGTGATCAGTACCGCGGGGACCGCCGCCGCGCAGACAAGGGCACGGCGCAGCCGCCTGTTTCGCTGTTCCAGCCGGTCACGGTCGTCTCGCTTGGCTCGCTGCATGGTTCCTTCACTCATGACGCTCGGTGTTCGTGCGGGTTCCTGCGGGGCCACCGTACGCGGTGAAGGAGCTGTGCGGTTTCCCTTCGGGAGCTTCGCGGGCGGGCGCGCGCGGGGCCCCGAAGCGGATCAGCCGCCCAGCGCGTCGTCCAGCTTGGCGGCCAGATTCCGGGCCCTGTCCTGCATTTCCTCGCTGTCGGGCACGGCGCCGGCGGCCATCGGCTGTTCCTCGTACTGGATGGTGACGACGACATTGGACGTGCGGAACACCACAGTCACCGTCCGCTGCGCGTCCGTCGAGCCGGACGAGCCCAGCTTGTCGTCCAGGTACGCCTCGTCACCGAGGTCGGAGAGGGTGCGCGGCTGGAGTTCGGGGGCCGTCGCGCCCGAGGGGGAGGACGAGGCGGAGGGGGTGCCGCTCGGGGAGCCGCCGGGCGACGGGGAGCCCGAGGGGGAGGGGCCGCCGCTGCCGCTCGACGCGCTCGCCGACGGGGTGTCGCTCGCCACGGGGAGATCGGCGGCCGACTCCTTCTGCTCGAACAGCTCCCGCGCCTGGTCGTCGTCGCTGACCGTGTTGTCGTACGACACCACGCGCTCCAGGTCGACGGAGAGGCGGTCGGTGGAGTCGGCGGAGGGGACCTTCCAGCGGCAGCCGACCTTGCGGTCGGTGTCGTAGGTCAGCTCGGCCTCGCCCTGGTACGCCTTGTCCCGCTGGTCGGGGTCGGCGATCTGCTTGATGCCGGGCAGCAGCGCGTCGAGGGTGCCGTGGCTCACCGCGCCGCAGGGCTCGGGGAGGGTGCGGTAGCGGCCGGGCTGGGCCGCCGCCGCGGCGGTCCCGGCGTCGCCCGGGTTGGCGTCGTCCGCCGCGCCGCCGCCGCCCGAGCCGCCGGAGCAGCCCGCGAGCAGCGCCCCGAGCAGGGCGGCGGTGCCGGTTACGTACGCCTTCCGCTGCACGGGCGGGCTCCTTCCGACGGCTGCGCTCCGATGGATGCGCGCGATGGTCGCCTCAGTGTCCCCGCTGGTTATTCGCTTGCCGCGGCGGGGGCTGGCCTGGAGACAATGTGTATCGCACGCGCCGCCGTGGACGCCGGTCCGCGGTCCTCTTTCGACGCGCTTGGCGCTGCTTTTCCTTTTTGATGCTTTTAAGCGCTTTGTTGTCTTTTCTTGTTGCCGAGTCCGGGGGGACGAAGAAGTCATGTCGTACGTGGAGATGCCGGGCGCGCGGGTACCGATCCGGATGTGGGCCGACCCCGCGACGGTCGAGGACGGCGCCCTGCGCCAGCTCCGGAACGTCGCGACGCTGCCGTGGATCAAGGGCCTCGCCGTGATGCCGGACGTGCACTACGGCAAGGGCGCCACGGTCGGCTCGGTGATCGCGATGCGCGGCGCGGTGTGCCCGGCCGCGGTCGGCGTGGACATCGGCTGCGGGATGTCCGCGGTGAAGACCTCGCTGACCGCCGGCGACCTGCCGGGCGACCTGTCCCGGCTGCGCTCGAAGATCGAGCAGGCGATCCCGGTGGGCCGCGGCATGCATGACGACCCGATCGAGCCGGGCGGCTTCCACGGCCTGGCGACCAGCGGCTGGGACGAGTTCTGGGGGCGGTTCGACGGGGTCGCCGAGGCGGTTCGCTTCCGCCAGGGGCGGGCCACCCGGCAGATGGGCACGCTCGGCAGCGGCAACCACTTCGTGGAAGTCTGCACCGACACCACCGGCGCGGTCTGGCTGATGCTGCACTCCGGCTCCCGCAACATCGGCAAGGAGCTGGCCGAGCACCACATCGGCGTGGCCCAGAAGCTCCCGCACAACCAGGGCCTGGTCGACCGCGACCTCGCCGTGTTCGTCGCGGACACCCCGCAGATGGCGGCGTACCGCAACGACCTGTTCTGGGCGCAGGAGTACGCCAGGTACAACCGCACCCTGATGATGGCGCTCCTGAAGGACGTGATCCGCAAGGAGTTCAAGAAGGCCAGGCCGATGTTCGAGCCGGAGATCTCCTGCCACCACAACTACGTGGCCCAGGAGCGGTACGACGGGATGGACCTGCTGGTCACCCGCAAGGGCGCGATCCGGGCCGGTTCCGGTGACCTCGGCATCATCCCGGGCTCCATGGGCACGGGCTCGTACATCGTCAAGGGCCTGGGCAACGACAGCTCATTCAACTCCGCCTCGCACGGCGCGGGCCGCCGTATGAGCCGCAACGCGGCCAAGCGGCGCTACACCGCCAGGGACCTGGAGGAGCAGACACGGGGCGTGGAGTGCCGCAAGGACTCCGGTGTCGTGGACGAGATCCCGGGCGCCTACAAGTCCATCGACCAGGTCATCGACCAGCAGCGGGACCTGGTGGAGGTCGTCGCGAAGCTCAAGCAGGTCGTCTGCGTGAAGGGCTGAGGCCCGCGGCCGTCCGGCGGGGCCCGGAACCGTACCGGCCCCCGCCGCTGTCCTCAGGGTGCGGGTGCCGAGCGTGCGGCGACCGCGTGGGGAACTCTCCGGGGAGGGACGGCCGATGAACCGAGGGCGCAGAAGCGGGGCGATCCGGGCCGCGGGTCTGGTGGTGATCGTGGCGGGCCTGCTCGCGGGCTGCTCGCAGAAGTACGACGACGAGCGCGGCAAGGGCGACGCGCCCGTACAGGGCAAGGCGGGGGACAACACGCCCGCCGAGGTCTACAACATGCCCGACGGCTTCGGGAACCTGGCCACCAAATGCGTGGGGCACGGGTTTCGCGCGTATGTGACGACCAACGCCGGCGCGCCGTCGAACGTGCAGATCGTGGAGGACAAGGCGTGCGCCGGCTGAGCGCGTCCCTCGCCGTCGCGGGGGTCTGCGCGGCGCTGCTGCTCAGCGGCTGCTCCCGGCAGCACTACGAGGAGCGCGGCAAGGCGGACGCCCCGGTGGCGGGCCGCGCCGGGGAGGACTCGCCCGCCGAGGTGTACAACTTCCCCGACGGGTTCGGGAATCTCGCCACCAAGTGCGTCGGCGCGGGCAGGCGGGCCTACGCCACCACCAGGTCCGTGCGGCAGAAGGACGACGACGACACCGAGATCATCCCGGCCCACGCGGTGATCGTGGACGACCCGACGTGCCGGGTGGCCCGCTGACGCGATGCCGCTACTTGCCGTGCCGTACGGCGTAGATCATGACGAATGCCACGAGGTGGATGCCGAAGAGGAAGTAGGCGAGGAAGTACCAGACCTTGCGCTCGTCCCGCTTCTCCTGGGCGAGGCGGCGCTTGTCGAACTCCTCGGGGGTGAGCGGCACGGGTGTGCCGCCGGTCTCCTCGGTCATCACAGCTCCCGGTGGACCTTCGCATTGGACGCCTGGGCGCGCGGGCGGACGACCAGCAGGTCGATGTTGACGTGGCTGGGCCGGGTCACCGCCCAGGTGATCGTCTCCGCCACGTCGTCCGCGGTCAGCGGCTCGGCCACGCCCGCGTAGACCTTCGCGGCCTTCTCCGTGTCGCCGCCGAAGCGGGTCAGCGCGAACTCCTCGGTCCTGACCATGCCGGGCGCGATCTCCACGACGCGCACCGGGCTGCCGACGATCTCCAGGCGCAGGGTCTCGGCGAGCACATGGGCGCCGTGCTTGGCGGCGACGTAGCCCGCGCCGCCCTCGTACGTCGCGTGTCCGGCGGTGGAGGAGACGACGACCACGACGCCGTCGCCGCTCGCCTCCAGCTTGGGCAGCAGGGCCTGGGTGAGGTTCAGGGTGCCGATGACGTTCGTCTCGTACATCGTGCGCCAGTCGGCCGGGTCGCCGGTGGCCACCGGGTCGGCGCCGAGCGCGCCGCCCGCGTTGTTCACCAGGACGCCGATGGTCTGGAAGGCCGTCGCGAACTCGTCCACGGCCGCGCGGTCCGTCACGTCCAGCGGGTACGCCGTCGCCGCGTGGCCGGCCGCGTTGATCTCCTCCGCCAGGGCCTCGATACGGTCCTTGCGGCGGGCGGTGAGCACCACGCGGTAGCCGGCGGCGGCGAGCTGCCGGGCCGTCGAGGCGCCGATGCCGCTGCTCGCACCGGTGACGACGGCGATGCGGGAGGCGGCGGACGGGGCGGACGTGGCCATGGGCTGCTCCTCGGGTGTGTCGGACGGCTCCGTCCAATGTAGGCGAGGCTCAGCCGCCGTTCCTCGGGGCCCACATGATCAGCGCCATTCCGCCGAGGCAGACGAGCGCCCCGGCGATGTCCCAGCGGTCCGGCCGGTAACCGTCCGCGACCACGCCCCACAGGATCGACCCGGCGACGAAGATCCCGCCGTACGCCGCGAGGATGCGCCCGAAGTGCGCGTCCGGCTGGAAGGTCGCGACGAACCCGTACGCCCCGAGCGCGACCACCCCACCGGCCGCCCACAGCCACCCCCGGTGCTCCCGCACCCCCTGCCAGACCAGCCAGGCCCCGCCGATCTCGAAGATCGCGGCGACGACGAAGAGGGCGGCGGAACGGAGGATCGGCATGGGGGCAGCTTGGCATGGCGGCACCCCGGAATATCCCGGTGAGGGGGACCGTTGGGCGGGATGTAGTTGAATAATCAATCAAATGGAGGGTGGGCGGCCATGCAGTTCGGGATCTTCACGGTCGGTGATGTGACGACGGACCCCACCACGGGGCGGACGCCGACCGAGCGCGAGCGGATCAAGGCCATGGTCGCCATCGCGCTGAAGGCGGAGGAGGTCGGCCTGGACGTCTTCGCGACCGGCGAGCACCACAACCCGCCGTTCGTGCCGTCGTCCCCGACCACGATGCTCGGCTACCTGGCCGCGCGCACCGAGAACCTGATCCTCTCCACGTCCACCACGCTGATCACCACCAACGACCCGGTGAAGATCGCCGAGGACTTCGCGATGCTCCAGCACCTCGCCGACGGCCGCACCGACCTGATGCTGGGCCGCGGCAACACCGGCCCGGTCTACCCCTGGTTCGGCAAGGACATCCGCCGCGGCATCGACCTCGCCGTCGAGAACTACGCCCTGCTGCGCCGCCTGTGGCGCGAGGACGTCGTCGACTGGGAGGGCCGGTTCCGTACTCCGCTCCAGGGCTTCACCGCCACCCCGCGGCCCCTGGACGGCGTCGCGCCGTTCGTCTGGCACGGCTCCATCCGCTCCCCGGAGATCGCCGAGCAGGCCGCGTACTACGGCGACGGCTTCTTCCACAACAACATCTTCTGGCCGGCCGAGCACACCGGGCGGATGGTCGACCTGTACCGCTCGCGCTACGCCCACTACGGGCACGGTGCCCCCGAGCAGGCGATCGTCGGTCTCGGCGGCCAGGCGTTCATGCGCCAAAACTCGCAGGACGCGGTGCGCGAGTTCCGGCCGTACTTCGACAACGCCCCGGTGTACGGCCACGGCCCCTCGCTGGAGGACTTCACCGAGCAGACCCCGCTGACCGTGGGCTCCCCGCAGCAGGTCGTCGAGCGGACCCTGGCGTTCCGCGAGACCGTCGGCGACTACCAGCGCCAGCTGTTCCTGATGGACCACGCCGGGCTGCCGCTGAAGACCGTCCTGGAGCAGCTGGACCTGCTGGGCGAGGAGGTCGTGCCGGTGCTGCGCGAGGAGTTCGCGAAGGGCCGCCCGGCGGAGGTGCCGGACGCGCCGACGCACGGCTCGCTGCTGGCCGCGAAAGCCGCGCGGGCCACGAAGGCCACGAAGGCCGGGACGGCGGCGAAGGAAGAGAACGAGAAGCAGGAGAAGCAGGAGAGTGCCGTATGAGGCTCGTCGTCGTAGCGGCGGGACTGGTGTCCCCTCGTCCACCCGGCTGCTGGCCGACCGGCTCGCCGCCGCCGTGGCGGAGCGGACGCCCGTGGACACCGAGGTGATCGAGCTGCGGGACCTCGCCGTCGAGATCGCGCACCACCTCACCAGCGGCTTCCCGGGCAAGGCGCTCGCCGCCGCGCAGGACGCGGTGACGGGCGCCGACGGGCTGATCGTCGTCACGCCGGTGTTCAGCGCGTCGTACAGCGGGCTGTTCAAGTCTTTCTTCGACGTCCTCGACAAGGACGCGCTGACCGGCAAGCCGGTGCTGATCGCCGCGACCGGGGGCACGGCCCGGCACTCCCTGCTCCTCGACCACGCCCTGCGCCCCCTCTTCTCCCACCTGCGGGCCGTCGTCGTCCCGACCGGCGTCCACGCCGCCTCGGAGGACCGGGGCGCACAGGGCCTGCCGGACCGGATCGACCGTGCGGCACGGGAGCTGGCCGCGCTGATGCCGACGGCGGAGCGACGGGAGGAGACGCGGGTGGTGCCCTTCGCCGAACGGCTGGCCGCGCTGCAAGTGCCCTGAAGGGGCGCGGGGCGAGAGCTTGTGCGGCTCCGCCGCACCGCACCCGACGGCGAACGGGTGACCGAATCGCTCATCTGCCCAATTCGGTGAGAAGACGGTAGGCGACCCGAGGCGGTTGCCCGTGTGACGGTGAGAGCGCGGTAAAAAGGGTGATCGTAGCCCCGGCCTCCCCCGCCGAACCGCCGGCGGCCTTGGCAGACTGGGCGTGTGCCCCAGACTGTGCTCCTCGCCGAAGACGACCGCGCCATCCGCCACGCTCTCGAACGTGCCCTGACCCTGGAAGGGTACGAGGTGACGGCGGTGGCCGACGGCGTCGAGGCGCTCGCACAGGCCCACCGCACGCCGCCGGACGTCCTCCTGCTCGACGTGATGATGCCGGGCATCGACGGCCTCCAGGTCTGCCGCGTGCTGCGCGCCGAGGGCGACCGCACCCCGATCCTCATGCTCACCGCCCTGGTGGAGACCGCCGACCGGATCGCGGGCCTGGACGCCGGCGCCGACGACTACGTGGTCAAGCCCTTCGACGTCGAGGAGGTCTTCGCCCGGCTGCGCGCCCTGCTGCGCCGCACCAGCCCGGTCCCCGCGGGCCCGGCCGGCGGCGACGGCGGCGGCCGGGGCGAGCCCCAGCTCTCCGACCGGCAGGTCGAGGCCGCCGGCATCCGCATGGACCTCCAGGCCCGCCGGGCCTGGCGCGGAAAGCGGGAGCTGGAGCTGACCCGTACCGAGTTCGAGCTGCTCGAACTGCTGGTGCGCAACGCCGGGATCGTCCTCGACCACTCCACGATCTACGACCGCATCTGGGGCTACGACTTCGGCCCCGGCTCCAAGAACCTCGCCGTCTACGTCGGCTATCTGCGCCGCAAGCTGGACGAGCCCGGCGCCCCGCAGCTGATCCACACGGTGCGGGGTGTGGGTTACGTGCTGCGGGAGGACTGAGTGGGCCGCCTGCGCCGGATGCTCGCTCGGCGCCGGCCCAAGCTGGTCTCCCTGCGCACCACCTTCGCCATCTCCTTCGCCGCCGTCACCGCGGCCGTCGCGATCCTCGTCGGCATCGTGTCGTACGGCTCGGCGGCCCGGCTGGTCCGCGTCGACCAGCAGACGGTGTTCACGCAGGTCGTGCAGGACGTGAGGGACGAGGTACGGCAGCACAGGATGGGGCCGGAGGACTTCTCCTCCTCCCGGCCGGGACACGATCTGGTGCGGCCCGCCCGCACCGATGTGCAGGTGCTCGGCGCACAGGGCCAGATCGTCGACCACGGCGACCCCTCGCTGCCCGTCACCTCGCACGACAGGTCGATGGCGGTCGCACGCACGGCCGGGAAGGCGGTCGAGCACAAGGACGTCCAGGTCGGCGACGACCTCTACCGCATCGCCACCGTCTCGCTCGGCGACGGGCGGGGCGCGGTGCAGGTGGCGCAGGAGTTCAGCGATACCGAGGACCTGCTGCGCACGCTCCAGCAGCGGACGCTGATCCTGATGGCGGCCGTGGTGGTGGCGGCGGGGCTGTTCGGCTGGTGGCTGGCCCGCCGGATCACCCGGCGCCTGGTGGTGCTCACGAACGCCGCCGAGGACGTGGCCCGCACCCGGCGCCTCGGCATCGAGGTCCCGGTGGCCGGGCTCGACGAGGTGGGGCGGCTCGGGCGGGCCTTCGACCGGATGCTGGGGCGGCTCGCGCAGTCGGAGGAGGACCAGCGGCGGCTGGTCCAGGACGCGGGGCATGAGCTGCGGACGCCGCTCACCTCGCTGCGCACGAACATCTCCCTGCTGCGCCGCATCGACGAGCTGCCCCCGGCCACCCGGGACGACCTGGTCGCCGACCTCACCCAGGAGGCGCGCGAACTCACCGACCTGGTCAATGAGTTGGTGGACCTCGCCGCCGGGCAGTCGGACACCGAGCCGCCGCAGCGGGTGGATCTCGCGGACATCGCCGAGGACGTGGTGGGGCTGGCGTCGCGGCGTACCGGACGGCAGATCGTGCTGCGCGTGAGCGGCGACACGACGACCGACGGGCGGCCGGGGATGCTCCAGCGGGCGATGTCCAACCTGGTCGAGAACGCGGCCAAGTTCGACCGCGCGGGCCGGGCGCCGATCGAGGTCCACGTCATGGGCCCGGCCCGGCCGGGAACCGTCCGCGTCGAGGTCCTGGACCGGGGGCCCGGCATCGCGGAGGGCGACCTGATCCGCATCTTCGACCGCTTCTACCGGGCCGCCGACGCCCGCTCCCTGCCGGGCTCGGGGCTCGGCCTGTCCATCGTCCGTGAGGTGGCGATGGCCCACGGCGGAGCCCCGTTCGCGTACCGCCGCGAGGGCGGCGGCGCGGTGATCGGCTTCACGGTGGGCGGGGGTTAGGGGCAGTCCACGACGGGCCCACGACGGGCGGGTCCTCGCCGAGGCCGACTGCGGATCCTCGCGGAGGTCCACCGGCAACTCCCCGTCGGCCGGGACGACGTGCCCCGCGCCCCGGCCTCGTCATGGCGTCGAGGAGGACCGCGACGCTACGACCGCTCCCCGATCACCGGCAGCGTGAGGAACCCCTCCGCCCGCGCGCTCGCCAGGCCGATCCGCGGGATGTCGCTGGACTTGGCGAAGAGCAGGAACCGGGGCTCCCACACCGGGCGGTACTTCGCGTTCGCGCGGTACAGGGACTCGATCTGCCACCAGCGGGAGAAGAAGGTGAGGACCGAGCGCCACAGCCGCAGCACCGGGCCCGCGCCCAGACGCGCGCCGCGTTCGAAGACCGAGCGGAACATGGCGAAGTTCAGCGAGACCCGCTGGACACCCAAGTCACCGGCGCGCAGCAGCAGTTCGACGACCATGTACTCCATCAGGCCGTTCTCGCAGTCGCGGTCGCGGCGCATCAGGTCCAGGGAGAGGCCGTGCTCGCCCCAGGGCACGAAGCTGAGCAGGGCGCGCGGCTGGTCGTCGCCGTCGCGGCACTCCAGCATCACGCAGCGGCCGTCCCCCGGATCGCCGAGGCGGCCCAGCGCCATGGAGAAGCCGCGCTCGGTGGCGCCGTCGCGCCAGTGGTCGGCGCGGTCGATGAGGTGGGCCATCTCCTCGGCCGGGATGTCCTCGTGGCGCCGGATGCGCACGGTGTAACCGGCCCGCTTGACCCGGTTGTGGGCCTGGCGGACCACCCGCATCGGGCGTCCTTCGAGGGTGAAGTCGGCGATGTCCACGATCGCCTCGTCACCGAGTTCGAGGGCGTCCAGGCCGTGCCGCGCGTAGACGGTGCCGGCCTCCTCGCTCGCGCCCATGACCGCCGGGATCCACGCGTGCCGGCGGGCCTCGGCGAGCCAGGCGTCGATGGCGCCGGGCCATGCCTCGGGGTCGCCGATCGGGTCGCCGGAGGCGAGGGAGACGGCGCCGACCACGCGGTAGGTGATCGCGGCCTTGCCGCTGGGGGAGAAGACGGCGGCCTTGTCGCGGCGCAGCGCGAAGTAGCCGAGGGAGTCGCGGGCGCCGTGCTTGTCGAGCAGGGCGCGCAGCCGCTCCTCGTCGGCGGCGGTGAGCAGCTGCTCGCCGCGCGGGGAGCGGAAGCAGGCGTACAGGACGAGGCAGAAGGCCGCCGCGAGCAGGACGTTGACCGTGATGTCGGTCCAACGCGGCGCGTGCACATGGTCGATGCGGTCGGCGAACATGCCGACGCTGATGCCGCGCAGATAGGTGTAGACGATCTCGTCGGTGAGATCGGCGCCGGGCAGCTTGTTGGTGGCGTGCACCAGCAGGGTGCCGAGGCCGCCGGTGGCCAGCAGCCCGCCCGCGCCGACGGCCAGCGCCAGCTTCGGGTTGGAGGGGTCGCCGACCGCGTTGAACTCGCGCCTGCCGATCAGCAGGGCTGCCACGAACAGACCGGTCAGACCGGCGGAGACCCAGTTGAAGACGTGGTCCGCGTACCGGTCCTGGGTGATGAGCCCGACGGCGTACACCGCGAACAGGGGTCCGGCGAGCGCGATGTTGGTCAGCCAGGCGGCGCGCTTGCGGCGCCGCATCACCAGCATCAGGAAGATCGCGAGCGCGGCCGAGACGAGGCCGCCGGTGGCCAGGTACGGCGTGAAGAACGCGCCGACGTGGTGGTGCGGATGCTCCTGGTTGAAGAGCTTGCTGGTGTTGTGCTCGTGGACCTCCTGGCGGAACGGCAGGGAGAGCACCGCGAGGATGTTGAGCACGGCGATCAGCCGCAGGTACCACACCGTGGCCGAGGCCGCGGCGGCACGCAGCCGGGGGCCGGGCGTGAGCGGCGGGAACTCGCGGTGCGGGGCACGCTCGGCGGGGGCGTGCGCGGAGGGGACGGTCGACTGCGGAGCGGGCATGGTGACTGGTCACCTTGGTGAGGGGGGACGGGGACAGACGGGCACTACGAGTGCGACCCTACAGCGTGTAGGGGAGAGTGTTCCGGTCTGTCTATCGGGACAGGAGCGTACCGGGCCCGCTTCTTACCCGGTCCTTTCCGAGCCACGCCGGGCGGAGGCCAGCAGCCAGGCCAGGTTGCCCACCGCGGCCCCCGCGGCCACCGCCGCGACGATCACCCCGCCGGTGGCGAGGCCGTCGCTGAACAGGTGCGGGCGCCGGTCGAGGCTGTGCAGTCCGAAGCCGCACAGCTCGTACACGCCGACGGCGGCGACGAAGAGGCTGACGACGAGTACGGCGAGGGTCGGCGCGAGGCTGCGTGCGCAGACCTCACCGCTGGGCGCCGTCTCCGTGTCCTGCATGGATCCCCCGTTGACGTGGTGGAACAGGTGTATGAACGGCCTTACAGCCCTGCCCGGTCGGGAACCTACGATACGTAGGGTCCGCCGGGGTCGACGCCATCGGCCGGGGCCGCGGGCGGGGCCGCTCCATGATGGCGGAGGACGCGGACACGGCGGTGCGCGGCACGCTGGCGGCCGGTGAGGCGGGTCCGGCGGACCGGCTCCAGGGGGTCCTAGGGTCTGCTGTCGGCCCGTTGCCGGGGCAGGCCCGGTCCGCCGTGGAAGACCTGGCGGGTGTGCCAGTCGCGGTGGACGTCCGCGACGGGACGGATCCCGGGCCGGGGCCCGAGGAGGCGGCGGCCCGCGAGGGCGGTGACCTGGTCGCGGGCGGCGGGGCTGTGGCCGGCGAACCGCTGGGAGACCAGGACGCGCAGATCGTCGCCGATGCCGAGGACGCCCCGGTCGAACAGCTTGTGGTGCAGCGAGCACAGGCACAGTCCGTTCTCGATCTCGTCGGGCCCGCCGAACGCCCACCAGCGCACATGGGCCGCCTCCAGCCCGACCGGCACCGGGCCGATCCGGCCGTCGTAACCGCAGAACGCGCACCGGTACTCGTAGGCGGTCAGCACCAGTTCCCGCATCCGCGGGTCCCGCCGCCCGCGCGCCACCGCGAGCCGCTCGGTCCGCGCCCACTCGAGTTCCAGGCCCGCAGCCTCGCACAACTCGCCGTGCAGCGAGGGCGGGAAGTGCAGGTCGAGCAGCAGGCGCGCGATGTCGCCGAGGAGTTGCGGATCACGCCGCAGCGCGGCGCGCAGCTCCGGCGCGAGCCGCCCGGTGGCGCCCGTCTCCCGCAGGTCCCGCACCCCGCTGCCCGGGCTGCCGGAACCCCGGTCGGTGCGCACCTCCCACACCCCGTCGCCGACCAGGTGATGGAAGGGGTACGCGGGGGTCGTCCGGTTCGGCGGGCCGTACTCGGTCAGCAGCCGCTGAAGGTCGGCCTCGACCGCCGTGTACCGCAGCCCGCCCTCGGCGTCCTGCTGGAACCGGCCGAGCGCGTACAGCAGCAACAGCGGCTTGTGCGGGGCCCGTACCCCGCCCCTGGCCCACTGCCTGAGCCCGCCGATCCGCGCCAACCAGTCCATGCGGTCCGATCGTAGACGGCCCGCGCCGGACCCGGATCAGGCCGGGGCGGCCCCCGCCGGGCCCTTCCCGCAGCTCAGCTCGGCGAGAACCACGCCATGCCCGCCAGCAGCGCCAGCACGAACAGGCCGGTGCCGCCCAGGACGGCCAGGACGCGGGAGCGGCGGAGCAGGGGCAGGCGCGGACGGCGGTTCGCGGACCGGTGCACGCTGGTCTGCCACTCGGTGTCCCCCGCCGGGGCGTAGGCGCCCTCGGAGCGGGCCGGGGGAGCGGCGGCGCGGCGGGCGGGGGCGGCGGCGTGCCGGGTGGACCTCGGGGCGGGGGCGAGCGGCTGCTTCGAGCGGCCGTGGCCCTGGTGCGCGACCGGCATCGGCTCCGGTGCGCCGCGCCAGGATCCACGCCCGAACCAGTCGGCGACCTCCTCGGCCGTGGGCCGGCTCTCGGGCTCCTTGGCCAGCAGGCCGAGCAGATAGTTCTCGAAGGCGGGCGACAGATCGGCGCACAGCTGCCGGGGCGGGACCGGGGTGGCATCGAGGTGCTGGTGCAGCACCGCGAGCGGGCTGTCCGCCTGGAACGGCGGTCGGCCGGTGAGGAGTTGGTAGAGCACGCAGCCCAGGGAGTACACGTCGGACGGCGGGCCCGCGGTGCGGCCCAGGGCCCGCTCGGGCGCGAGGAAGAGGCTGGTGCCGACGATCTGCCCGGTCGCGGTGAGCGCGGAGTTGGGGTCGTCGAAGAAGCGGGCGATGCCGAAGTCGCCTATTTTCAGGGTGTCGTCGGCGGTCAGCAGCAGGTTGGCCGGTTTGATGTCCCGGTGCACGATGCCCTGCCGGTGCGCGAGGGCCAGCCCGACGGCGGCCTGCGCGGCGATCCGGGCCACCCGCTCGGCGGGCAGCGGCCCGGAGGCGCTGAGCAGCCCGTCGAGGCTGCCCCCGTCGACCAGCTCCATCACCAGGAACAGCCGGCCCTCGAACTCGCCGAAGTCCAGGACCCCGACGACGTTCGGATGGCTGAGGCGCCCCGCGGTCTGCGCCTCCAGCCGGAACCGCGAGGACGCGGTGGGGTCGGAGTCGTGGGGGAGCAGGAGCTTCACGGCGACCGGTCTGCCGAGCGTCTCGTCGAAGGCCCGCCAGACCTCCCCCATCGCGCCCCGCCCGATGGTGTCCCGCAGCCTGTATCGGCCCGCTATAAGCACTTGTTCTTCATCCTCATGCCCAAAGACGTCTGGATCGCCGCAGGCCGTGACTCACCGCGGGAGCGGATCAGTTGGGAAGGGTGCCGCAGCGGCCCAAGCGTATCGGCCCCGGGGGCGTCCGGGTGCGCTCAGGTGTCCGCCGTACCGGCCGGTCCGGGCGGGCGGCGCACCCGGCCCGGTGTCCGCCGGCCGGCGACTGGCCCGACGGAGGCCGGTGATGTGAGGATGACGCCATGCATCCGGGTTCGGAGATGAAGGTGCACATCACCCGTCACGAAGAGACCTTCGTGATCACATTGCGCGGTGAGGTGGACTGGGACGACGCCGAGGACTTCGAGGCCGCCCGGGAGACGGCCGAGCGCGCCGCGCTGCCCGTCACGGCGATCGACCTGTCCCGGGTCACCTTCGCCGACAGCATGCTCCTCAACGCCCTTCTGGCACTGCGGCGCCGGCACCTGTCCGACGGGCGCGACCTCGTGCTGCTCGGCCCCCTGCGCCCCGCGGTGCGGCGGCTGCTGGTCGTCAGCGGGGTCCTCGACCACTTCACGATCGCGGACACCGGCGGCACGCTCCAGGCCGGTCGGCCGGGGTCCCATGAAGACGAGGACAGCGGGTAGCCGAGAGTCGTACCCGAGAAGAATTTGTGATCAAAAGGAACTAACGCCCTATCGGAGACACTTCCATGGTCATCCCGCTCGGAATCCAGGCGATGGATGAACCCCGCTCGGCGCCCTCGCGCTACAGCGCCGCCTGGGGCGTGGCGGGGATTCCCATCGCCGACGCCCGCGGTGCCGTGCGCACCCTGCTGGCGCGCGCGGGCCACCATCCCGACCGGCAGCCGAACCAGGACGCCCAGCTCGTCGTGAGCGAGCTGGTCACCAACGCGATCCGGCACGCCCCCGGCCCCGGCGCGCTGCTGCTGGAACTCTCCGCCGACGGCGCCCGTCTGACCGTCACCGTCCGCGACAGCTCGGCCCACGAGCCCCTGCCCCGGGAACCCGACCCGCGCCGCGCCGGCGGCCACGGACTGCACCTCGTCACGCGGCTGTGCGAGCAGGTGCGGACCGTTCCGGCGGGGGAGGGCAAGCGGATCGTGGCCCGGCTGCTCCTCGACAGCGGCGCCGAAGCGGGGAGCTGAGGGCTCGCGCCCCGCTCCCCGCTTCGGTGTGTGCCGCTTCTCCGCCGCAGTGTGTCCCGCTCCCCGCTTCGGTGTGCGCCGTTCTCAGCCGGTGGTGAGCATGCCCTCGCGCAGGCGGGCCAGGCAGCGGGAGAGCAGCCGGGAGACGTGCATCTGGGAGACGCCCAGGCGCTCGCCGATCTCCGCCTGGGTGAGTTCCTCGACGAACCGCAGGTGGATGATCCGCCGGTCCCGCTCCTCCAGCCCGGCGATCAGCGGCGCCAGGGCGTGGAAGTCCTCCACCAGCTCCAGCGCGGTGTCCTCGGCGCCGATGAAGTCCCGCAGCACGGACTCGCCGTCCTCGCTGCCGTTGAGGGTGGCGTCCAGGGAGGAGGAGTTGTAGCCGTTCGAGGCCAGCCGGGCCTCGCGCACCTCGTCCTCGGGCAGGCTCATCAGCTCCGACAGCTCCTTGACCGTCGGCTCGCGGTCCAGGCGGCCGCGCAGCTCCTCCGTCGCCCGGGCGAGCTGGACCCGGGCCTCCTGGAGCCGCCGGGGCACATGCACGGCCCAGGTGGTGTCCCGGAAGAACCGCTTGATCTCACCGACGATGTAGGGGATCGCGAAGGAGGTGAACTCCGCCTCGCGGGACAGCTCGAACCGGTCGATCGCCTTGATCAGGCCGATCATGCCGACCTGGACGATGTCCTCCATCTCCTCCGGTCCCCGGCTGCGGAACCGGCCGGCCGCGTAGCGGACCAGCGACATGTTCATCTCGATCAGCGTGTTGCGGGCGTAGCTGTGCTCGGCCGTGCCCTCCTCCAGCGTCGCCAGCTGTTCGAAGAAGAGCCGGGAGAGATCGCGGGCGTCCTTGGGCGCCACCTTGGAGGGCTCGACCACATCGGGCAGGCCGGTGACCCGCGTGCCGGTTGCCATCGTGGTCATGACTGCCATGGTGTTCCCTCCCGAGACCGAAACCCGTGACCGCCTTCGGGAGCGGATCACGACGCTCCCCCGTCTACCCCGTCATCCGACCTCTACACCGGGTCTGTTCTCTGTCCCACCGGGTCCGCGCCGGTGACCGGGGCGGTGAGGTGGTCCAGGACGTTGGTGACGCGCAGCAGCCGTTCGAGGATCTCCGGCCGGTCGTCCAGGTGCAGGGTGGCGCCGAGGGCGCTGGTACGGCGGTGGATCATCAGCAGCGCGGACAGCCCGGAGGAGTCGATCCAGGTCAGCGCGCCGAAGTCCAGACGGACCGCCGCGGGCGGGGGCAGGCCGGCCGTCAGGTGCCGGACCACCTCGGCCACGAGCTCGTCGCTGGTGTCGTAGTCGAGTTCTCCGCCCACCCGCACCACGAGCGTGGCGTGCTCGCGCCGGGCGGCGACGGTGAACTCGGCCGGTGGGGTCAGGGTCATGAGAGGGCGCCGGGGACGGGGATGGGAGCGGGGCCGGGAGCAGGGCCGGGGCCGGGGCCGGAAGGGGCGGGGCGCGCACCGAGGGCGGAGGTGCCGAGCCGGGTCAGTCGCCGGGCGCGCGGAAAGTCGTGCAGCTCGTCGGCCAGCACGTCCAGGGCGACGACCAGGGAGTGCGCGGGGACGTGCCGGGCCTCCAGGATGTCGGCGGTCCAGACGAGGAACGAGGTGAAGAGGTCGGGATCGTCGACGTACAGGGCGGCGGCCAGGAAGCCGACGATGTGGGCGAGGTCCTCCGCGGTGCGCTCCCGCTGCTCGTCGCCGTAGCCCCGGACGGCGGGGAAACGGTCCTCCAGCTCGATCAGGGTCTGCTTCACGAGCCGCGCACGGGACCGCAGGACCAGCGTGTACTCCTGGTCGGCCAGGTGCGGCAGGTCGTCCACCGCCTGCCGGGCCGCCGGGACGGGCCGCGGCACGCCCGCCGCCAGCGTGGCCGCCGCGGCGCGCGCGTCGGCCGCCCAGCGGTCGGCGCCGAGCCTGCGGGCCCAGCGACCGCCGGGACCGAAGGCGCGGCCACCGACCAGCACGGGGACCCCTATGGCCCGGCACGCGGTGATGGCGGCGTGCGCGGCGGGCAGATGCGTGGGGATCGAGCCCGACAGGAGGACGGCGTCCGGGTTGGTGAGGTGCAGATGGGCGACCATGTGCGGGGTCGGGGTCTGGGCGCCGAGATAGTCCACCCGCCAGCCGCGCAGGGACAGCACCTCCGCGAGGAGCCGGGCGGGGAAGGCGTGCCATTCGCCGTCCACGCAGGAGACCGTGACCCGGCCGCGGTGCGCGGGACGGGGGCCGCGCCGGTGGGCGAGGGAGGCGACGATCCGCTCGTTGACGGCGGTGGCGGCGTGCTCCTGGGCCACGCTGATGCGGTCGGCGGCCCACTCGACACCGACCATCTCCTGCACGGGTGCGATCACCTCCAGCAGCAGCGCCTCCTCGTCCACTCCGTCGGCCAGTGCCGTGTGCACGATCCCGGCGGCCGTGTACTCGTCCGCGTCGATCGCCGCCCGCCACAGCCGCCGCACCAGAGCGGCCGGCTCGGTGCAGTGATCCACTACTCGTCCCTCTCGCTGTCCCCGTGCCCGTCCGGCCCCGCCGGCGCGCCGTTCCTCGGGGCGTTGAAGGCCACCAGGGCCATGTCGTCGTGCCGTCCGGCGCCGATCCACTGGGCGGCCAGCATCTGCACCCGCTCCACCACCGCTTCGGCCGGCATGCCCACGCACTCGGCCAGGGCCCGCCGCAGACGCCGTTCTCCGAAGAGCTCGTCACCCAGCGGGCCGCCGCGGGCCTCGGTGATGCCGTCGGTGTAGAGCAGGCAGGTCTCTCCCGGCCCGAGCACCGTGCGCACCGTGTGCGCCGTGACGTCCGGCAGCGCGCCGACCAGGGTGCCCCGGGTGGCGGCCTCCTCGACCGTGCCGTCCGCGCGGACGATCAGCGGCGGCAGGTGTCCGGCGCTGGTCAGCCGCAGCTGCACTTGGTCGGCCCGGCGGCGTACGGACGCGAGCACCAGGGTGGCGAAGCGGGTGTGGTGGGAGCTGAGCAGCGCCCCGTTGAGCAGTTCGAGGACGCGCTCATGGTCCTCGGCGAGGGGCAGCAGGGCGTGCAGGGTGTTGCGGATCTTGCCGGTGAGCACCGCCGCGTCGAGCCCCTTGCCCGCGACGTCGCCGAGCACCACCAGGGTCTCCTCGGCGGGGCCGGTGCCCGGGTGGACGTCGTAGAAGTCCCCGCCGACCCGCTCGTGGTCCCGCGACGCCCGGTAGCCGCCGGCGTACTCGACGCCGTGCACGCTGCGCAGCGTCGGCGGCAGCAGTTCGTGCATCAGCGTCGCCGTGATCGCCGCCTGCTCGGTGTACAGGCGGGCCGCGGACAGGGCGGCACCGGCGCGCGCGGCGAACAGGCGGGCGAAGACCTCCTCGCCCTCGGTGAACGCCTGCTCGGTGCTGGAACGCAGCAGGACGAGGGCTCCGGCGGGCACTCCGTGGCCGGGCAGCGGGGTAACGATCACGGAGCCCACGGGTCCGGCGAAGTTCTCCGGGATCACCCAGCCGGGAATGTCCGCGGGGTTGATCCAGCGGGCCGGTACGGGCGGGAAGCCCTGCAACGCCTCGCTGAGGCCCGGCACCTCGGCGACGTTCACCTTCTGCGCGGCCTGGGTGACCGGGCCGCCCTTGCGCGCGGAGGTCACGGGGTAGCGCTTCCCCTGGGCGGGGGCGACGAGCACGGCGGCCTCCGCGAGGTGTTCCGCGGCCATGGACGCCGCCATCTCCATGCAGCGCGGCACGTTCAGGGTGGACAGCAGCGCGCTGGACGCCTCCGAGAGGACCTCCGTACGCGTCCGGGCGTCGCTCAGCGCGGTCTCGGCCAGGCGGCGGTCGGTGTCGTCGACCAGCCACCACACGATGTCGCCCGCGCCGGCGGGCGTCGGATGCGCCTCGAAGAAACGGTCGTTGATACGGCCCGTCGTCGTCCCGCCCGGTGCACCGGGCACCCCGTCGCCGATGCGCCGGTGGGCCTGGGCGAGCCAGGACGGCACCCGCTCGTGCAGCCGGTCGCCCGCCGCCGCGTCGGGCAGGAGCTGCCGGGCCGCCTCGTTGACGCGCACGAGGCCGCCGTGCCGGTCGACGACCAGTACGGGGTAGGGAGCCTCAGGCCATGCCGTACCGGCCTGGTCGTCGTAGGAGCGGGCGGGAGAGCCGCGGGAAAGAGACACGAGTGAAGGCACGCACCGTGCGCACCTCACCACCTTCCTGTCCTCGGGAGCAGTACGGGCAACCGTCCCCCATCGACTCCACCGTTGCAACCCACCCCCCCCACGCATGGGTCCGCGATACGGGGGCACCGGAGTGTTGCCGCGACCGCGGCTCACGAACCACGAGGAGGGGTGTTCCATGAGTGCTGGCGAGAAGGCCAAGGCGAAGACCGAGCAGGCCGAGGGCAAGGCCAAGGAGACCCTGGGGAAGGCCACCGGCAACGACCGCATGGCCGCCGAGGGCAAGGCGGACCAGGCCACCGGCGACGCGCGCGAGGCCAAGGAGAAGACCAAGGACGCGTTCAAGCACTGAGAGCGCCGCCCCGTCACGTCGGCGGTGCCCCGACCGGTCGGGGCACCGCCTAGCCGCCGCGCAGCCACCACACCAGGACACTCACGGTCCCCGATCCGACGGCACCGGCGGCGCCGAGGGCCGTCTGGCGGGCGAGACGGCGCCAGAAGGCGGTGCGGGCGGTGCGCGACCGCTTGGTGGCGTCGGTCATGGTCATGGGGCGTCCTCTCGCTCTCGATCGGCGCGTGTGCTCCGGGGCCGATCGTGGCCCATCGTGGACGGCGAGGAGGCGCCGAAGAGCCCTGCGGGTGTTGCCGATCGCAGTGACAGCACCTGCGACTGTTGCCGTCCTGGATGACAACACCTCTTGTCTGTCAGTGGAGTTGGGATGCCGCGATACTGGCGTGATGTACGACGGGAAGGTGTGCGCCTCTGACGAGGTGGCCGGGTCCGCCCCGGCCCGGCAGGTGAGGCTGGCTCCGCTGAAGGACGGCCTGGCCCCCGAGAAACGGGCGCTGGCGGAGGATCTGCGCCGGATCTTCCTCGTGCTCGGGATCGGCGTGCGGCGCTACGCGGCACGCCGGTTCGTCGACGCGAGCTCGGTGACCCGCTACCTCAACGGTGAGCGGGTCCCGCCCTGGGACTTCATCGAGGGCCTCATCGCGCATGTCGAGGAGGCGAAGGCTCCGCTCACCCCGGAGGTGCGGACGGCCCTGGAGGATCTGCACCGGGCGGCGCTGAAGAGCAACCCGCACGGCAGCGAGGTGCAGGCCCTCCAGGACAAGCTGGCCGAGGCCGACGAGGAGACCCGGCGCATCACGACCCGGCAGCGGGCCCTGGAGGAGGCCCTGGAAGACCGGGAGTCCCGCCTGGCGACGGTGCGGGGCCAGTGCCGGACCCTGGAGACCCAGCTGGAGGAACAGCAACTCGCCCACCTGGGCGAAGTGGAGCTGTGGCAGGGCGAGTACGAGCGGTTGCAGGAGGAGAGCGGCGACTTGCAGGAGCAGGTCGTCTATTTGCAGGAGGCCTTGGCCGTCACCCGCGCCGAGCTGATCGCCGCCGAGGACCGGTGTCATCGGCTGGAGACCAAGCTCGAAACCCTCCAGGAACTCGGCGGGGACGGCCCGGACGACGAGGGGCCCCCTTCCCTCACGGTGATGCTGGAGGAAGCCGACCGCAGGTACTCGGTTCCCCAGCTGGTGAGAGCCGTAGGGGATCTGGAGCTGCGCACGAGAAAGGCCATGGCGAGTGAGCTGGTGCGGTCGGCCAGCCAGTCGCGCACCATCGAGGAGGTCGCGGCTCTGCTGTCCGCGTTGCGGCAGGCGGGGTTCGACGCGCACGCCCAGACGGCCCTTCCCGCCATGGTGATCGTGCGATCGGTCGACGACACCAGCGCCCTGGCCCGCGAACTGTTCCGGGAGGGCCTCGAAGAATATGTGCTGATCCTGGTGCAGGCGTCGGTGAAGTTCCACCAGCCGGAGGACGTCGCGGACCTCGCCCTCGCGTTGCACCGGGCCGGACTGCCCCAGCACGCCGAGGGCCTCCTGGGAGCGGCAGCCGTGGTCCGCCCGGTGCCCGACCTGGTGTCCGTGTCCCTCGCCCTGGCGGGCGGCGAACTCCACGACGCGGCGGTGACCGCCATGTCCGCCGCCGCCGATCAGCGCCCCGTGTCCGACCTGGTGGCGCTGAGCATCACGCTGCGCGACGCGTGGCTGATCCGGCACGCCGATGCCCTGCAACAGGCGGTGGCGGCCGGCCGGTCCGCCTCGTGCGTGGCCGAGTTCGTACGGTCACTGTCCCATCACGGCCTGGAACAGGACGCCGAGGCTGTCTTCACCCAGACGCAGAACCGTGGCGTCGGGCACCTCATCCCTCTTGTCCAGGCCTTCCGGGACGGCCGGGCCTGGGCGGTGCTGTTCCGGGCCGCGGAATGCCGTTCCGCCGAGGACATCGCCGTCCTGATCAGCGAGCTCTACCTGACAGGGCGACATCAGCTCGCGGCGGATCTGCTGGTCCTGACCGTGCGGACGAGAGCGGCGGACCAGATCGCGGAGCTGCTGGAGATCCTGGACGACATGGCCCCGGGCTCGGAGGCGGTCATGCGGGCCGCGAGCAGGGTCCTCACACCCGCGGACGCCGCCGAACTGCTCACCTGGCTCGAGCATTACGGGCTGTCCGAGCCCGCCGATGCCCTCTTCCGCTGCACGGTGCACGACGAACTCATCGGACAGGCGGGCATCTTCCTGGCGGTTCTGGCCAAGGCCGGATCGCGCTACGCCAGCCAGGACGTCCTGTGCCGGCACGCCGGCGGCATGGAGGTGACGCCGCTGGCGTCCCTGCTGCTGGCCCTCGAATCGGCCGCGCTCACGGGACATCTCCAAGCGGTCATCCACGACAGGTACGCCGAATGCCCGGTCCTGGACGTCGCCTTGCTGGCCACGCGGCTCCACTCGACCGGCGGCATCGGCCTGCGAGTCGAACGGGTGCTGAAGAGGGTCGTGAGCCACATGGTCCGGGTGCGCTCCCTCACTGATCAGGCGGCCCTGGTCGGCGCTCTGCGGTCCGTCGGACTCGCCGCGATCGCCGACTGGCTCACCGCCGAGGCGCTGTCGGCGCACGGGCGTCCGTTCAAGGATCAGCTGAAGCAGGAGCAGACCAAACACGAGCAGAAGGTCACCTCCCGCACCTTCTGGCTCCCGGACCGCCCCCGCCCCCGCCCCCGGGCCGCCCGCGACTCCGACGACTCACGCCGCTGAGGATCCCACCAAGACCCCGGCCCAGGGCCAGACCGGGCAGTACGCCCGAATGACCCGCCTCATGCAGCCGGTGGTCGAAGTCCTGCCGCTCGTGCAGCGCATGGTGACTGGAGGGCGCCGGCCTGGGATCGCGCAGGGAAATGTGCGTTGAGCTGGGAGAACTTGTTTCCGCAGTTCTCACTGGTCAACGCCGTTTCCCAGGCTCATGTGCCCTGGATGTGCCCGCACGGCCTCTCACCACAGACCTCCCTGCTCGGCCGACGGACGGGTGGTGGGCGGCGTCGCCACCAGCCTCACCCGTGTCTTGGCGTCGATGGCACGAGGTTCCGTCGACACGGTGCCTGCCTCACACAGCCATTGGACGGCCTCGATCACTTGGTCGGGTCGACGGTCGGTACCCAGGAGGGCGTGCCGCTTGAGTTCGGGGATGGTGCGCCCAGGCGTTTCGGATCGACTTGGCATTGTCACCCGGAAGCCCCGCCCGGTTCGCAAGAACCCCTGACTCAGGGCCACACCAGGCAGTACGCCTGATGCCCCGCCTCGTGCAGCCGGTGCGAGAAGTCCTGCCATTCGTGCAGGAGTTGGTACACGTTGAACGCGTCCCGCGGGCCGCCCCTGTCCGGGACCGTCGACCAGATGAAGGCCGCGGCGCCGACGGCTTCCTCGCCGATGCCGCGCAGGGGGTCGACGACGGTCATCGGGAGTCTGACGACCGCGTAGTCGGGGTGCAGGACGACCAGTTCGAGGGGCGGGACCTTGTGCAGGGGGATGCCCTCGATGCCGGTCAGGACCATCGCGGCCATCGTCTCCGGCTTGATCTTGGTGAACATGCCGTTCATGCCCAGCTCGTCGCCGCCGAGTTCCTCCGGGCGCATCGAGATGGGGACGCGGGCCGCGGTCGCGCCGTCCGGTGCGCCGAAGTACTTGTAGGTCACCCCCACCCGGCCACCACCCCCGCCGCCCGTCCCGGGGGACCCGACCCGATCGGCCCGGGGGGTACGCCGACGACCGCCCGCGCGGCCGGTCCGCCGCTCCGGCGGAGGGTCCGAGGGGAGGTCGCGGGGGAAGTCCGGCGGACCACCCGCGTCCGACGCACCGCCCGCACCCGTGCTCCGGGGAAGATCCCGAGAGACGTCACGGGGAAGGCCACGAGGGAGGTCCCGGGAGATGTCATGCGAAAAATCCCCGGGAAGGTCCCGAGGGAGGTCACGCGAGAGATCCCGGGGAAGGTCACGCGAGAGATCCCGAGGGAGGTCACGCGGAAAGTCCGACGACGGGTCCACGTTCCGCGCCGGATCCGCCGGCCGGTCCCCACGGAGATTGCCCCGCAGGTCCCTCGGAGCCTCGCGCGGAAAGTCCACCGGCCGCTCGGCCCGGGCGTCTCGCGACAAGTCCATCGTCCGGTCGGTCCGGGCGTCCCTCGGGAGGTCCATCGGCCACTCGCCCCGCAGGTCACGCGGAGTCTCGCGGGGGAAGTCCGTCGGCCGGTCGCCCCGGAGGTCTCTCGGAGTCTCGCGGGGGAAGTCCCTCGCCCTGTCGGCCGTGCGCTCCGCCTGTTGGTCGTGCAGGCGTTCGCTCTGCCGGTCGTACCGTTCGGGCTCACCCGGTGCACCCTGTGTTCTACGTGCTTCGGTCGTTTCCTCCGCTTCGCGCCGGTGCCTTCCCCGCCGGGCACGTCGAGGACCGAGGTCATCGGTCCCCTCGCCCGGTCCGCCACCGCGATGCATATCTCCACCCGACTGCTTTTCTAGGCCGCGTGACCCCCGCCGCGCAACCCGATCATCGTGTCAGTGACCTCCCCCACGGCCGCCCGCCGAAACGTGCGGTGGAACAACAGTCCACGGGGATCCGCCCGGTCCCTGATCCTTCCGTGCCCAGGAGCTGTGTGTCAGGTCTCAGTCTCGCAGATGGCGGACCGCGGCGGCGCGGAACCGCGGGCGGGCCGTCATCGCACCGGGCGGGCGGCCTACCCTGAGGAGGTCATCCCGCAACCGGAGTCCGAGAAGCCGGAGAAGCCGCACGTCATGAGCGCCCCGAGCGAAACGCCCTATCCCTACGAAGCGCCCGTCTCCCAGGCGCTCTTCGACCGTGCCTCGGCCGTCACGCCCGGGGGTGTGAACTCCCCGGTGCGCGCCTTCCACGCCGTCGGCGGCACGCCCCGCTTCATGGTGTCCGGCCGCGGTCCCTACCTCACCGACGCCGACGGCCGGGAGTACGTCGACCTCGTCTGCTCCTGGGGTCCGATGATCCTCGGGCACGCGCACCCCGAGGTCATCGCCGCCGTCCAGGACGCCGTCGCCCGAGGTACGAGCTTCGGCACGCCCGGCGAGGGCGAGGTCGCGCTCGCCGAGGAGATCGTCGCCCGGATCGAGCCCGTCGAGCAGGTCCGGCTGGTCAGCAGCGGGACCGAGGCGACGATGAGCGCCATCCGGCTCGCCCGGGGCTTCACCGGGCGGTCCAAGGTCATCAAGTTCGCCGGCTGCTACCACGGCCATGTGGACGCCCTGCTCGCCGCCGCCGGCTCCGGTGTCGCCACCTTCGCGCTGCCCGACACGCCCGGTGTCACCGGTGCCCAGGCGAGCGACACGATCGTGCTGCCGTACAACGACCTCGAAGCCGTGCAGGAGGCGTTCCACCGCCACCCCGGCGAGATCGCCTGTGTGATCACCGAGGCCTCGCCCGGCAACATGGGTGTCGTGCCGCCGGCCCCCGGCTTCAACCAGGGCCTGCGGGACGCCTGCCACAAGAACGGCGCCCTCTACATCTCCGACGAGGTCATGACCGGCTTCCGTACCAGCCGCGCCGGCTGGTACGGCGTCGACGGGGTCAAGCCCGACCTGATGACCTTCGGCAAGGTGATGGGCGGCGGCTTCCCCGCCGCCGCGTTCGGCGGCCGGGCGGACGTGATGGCGTACCTCGCGCCCGCCGGGCCCGTCTACCAGGCCGGCACCCTCTCCGGGAACCCCGTCGCCACCGCCGCCGGCATCGCCCAGCTGCGGCTGCTCGACGAGGCGGCGTACGAGAAGGTGGACGCCGTCTCCGCGCAGATCCAGTCGCTGGTCACCGAGGCGCTGAGCAAGGAGGGCGTGGCGCACCGGGTGCAGAACGCGTCCAACATGTTCTCGGTGTTCTTCACCGACCGGCAGGTGCGCACCTACGAGGACGCCAAGCGGCAGGAGTCGTACCGCTTCACCGCGTTCTTCCACTCGCTGCTGTCGAACGGCGTCTACCTGCCGCCGTCGTCCTTCGAGTCCTGGTTCGTGTCCACGGCCCACGACGAGCGGGCCGTGCAGAAGATCGCCGACGCCCTTCCGGCGGCGGCCCGTGCGGCTGCGGAGGCCACCGCGTGACCATCGGAAACAGTGTGAGCGGCAGCGACAAGGACGTCACGGTCGTCCATCTCATGCGGCACGGGGAGGTGGAGAACCCGGAGGGCGTCCTGTACGGGCGGCTGCCCGGCTACCACCTGTCCGAGCTGGGCCGGAGGATGGCCGACCGGGTCGCGGAGCACCTCGCCCCGCGCGACATCACCTATGTCTGCGCCTCCCCGCTGGAGCGGGCGCAGGAGACCGCCACCCCGATCGCCAAGGCGCAGGGCCTCGACCTGGACACCGACGCGCGGCTGATCGAGGCCGAGAACGTCTTCCAGGGCAAGACCTTCGGCGTCGGCGACGGCGCGCTGCAGCGGCCGGGGAACTGGAAGCACCTGGTCAACCCGTTCCGGCCGTCCTGGGGCGAGCCGTACGTGGACCAGGTCGTGCGGATGATGGGCGCGCTGGACGCGGCCAAGGACCGGGCGCGCGGCCATGAGGCGGTGCTGGTCAGCCATCAGCTGCCGGTGTGGATCGTACGGTCGTACGTGGAGCGGCGGCGGCTGTGGCACGACCCGCGCAAGCGGCAGTGCACCCTCGCGTCGCTGACGTCCTTCACCTACCTCGGCGACCGGATCGTGTCGGTCGGCTACAGCGAGCCCGCCATCGACCTGGTCCCCGCGCATCTGCGGGCCGGTGCCCAGCCGCAGAAGGGCGGCGGGCAGGGGAAGGCGTTCGGCGCCTGACGGTCCGTTAAGTGGCGCTTAGCATCCTTTTGCCAGGGATATTACGAAAAACATATTAATTGAAGGAACCTCCCCGTTCGTCGCGCCCTCTCTCTGGGTGACCACCATCACCACGCGCGACGAATCGGGGATCTTTCATGCGTACCGTCTCCCGGAACCTCTCCCGCCGGGGAGTGCTCGGCCTCGGCGCGGGCGCGGCGGCCGCCGCCACCCTGTCCGGCTGCGGCAGTCTCAAGTCCTCGGACGGCGACGGGCACGCGAACGGTTCCCGCCAGGTGCAGGGCGGCAAGGACCGGCCGGCCAAGCTGATCGGCGACGGCTCCACCTCCTTCACCGGCAAGCAGCCCGGCCACTCGAAGAAGCCGGAGCCGCTGGAGCCGGGACAGACCCCGCCGCAGTTCGTCGTCTTCTCCTGGGACGGCGCCGGCGAGGTCGGCAACGGCCTCTTCCCGCGCTTCCTGGACCTCGCCAAGCAGCACGAAGCGCACATGACCTTCTTCCTCTCGGGCCTCTACCTGCTGCCCGAGTCGAAGAAGCGGATGTACGAGCCCCCGAACAACGCGCGCGGCGCCTCCGACATCGGCTACCTCACCGACGAGCACATCAAGGCCACCCTCACCAACGTCAACCGGGCGTGGCTGGAGGGCCATGAGATAGGCACCCACTTCAACGGGCACTTCTGCGGCGAGGCGCACACCTCGGTGAAGTGGTGGACGCCACAGCAGTGGAAGAGCGAGATCGACCAGGCGAAGTCCTTCGTCAAGGAGTGGAAGACCAACACCGGCTGGCACGACATGCCCGCGCTTCCCTTCGACTACGACAAGGAGCTGGCCGGCGGCCGCACCCCCTGCCTGCTGGGCCAGGACAACCTGCTGCCCACCGCCCGCGAGCTGGGCTGGCGCTACGACGCCTCGTCCCCGGGCGGCCGCCAGGTCTGGCCGGTCAAGCGCCAGGGCATCTGGGACTACCCGCTCCAGGCCGTGCCGTTCCCCGGGCACAGCTTCGAGGTGCTGTCCATGGACTACAACATGCTCGCCAACCAGTCCCAGAACTCCACCAAGGCGCCCGCCTACAACTACCCGGGCTGGCGCAAGCAGTCCGCGGCGGCGTACATCGCCGGCTTCCAGCGGGCGTACGAGACGAACCGCGCGCCGTTCTTCATCGGCAACCACTTCGAGCAGTGGAACGGCGGGATCTACATGGACTCCGTCGAGGAGGCGTTCAAGCACATCGCGGCCCAGCGGGACAAGGGCGCCGACGTCCGGATGGTCTCCTTCAAGGAGTTCACGGACTGGATCGACGTCCAGAAGCCCGAGGTCCTCGACAAGCTGCGCACGCTGGACGTCGGCCACCAGCCCACGGGTGGCTGGAAGACGTTCCTCGCCTGAACCGGCCCCGGCCGACCGCCGCCCGGAATGTCCCGTGTAAATACCTCCTGAAATGCGGTTTTCCGCCCCGCAGGGGGGTGCGCGAGAACCCCGGGAACGACATGCGAAACTTTTCACATGAGTACCCGTAGCCGCGCCGTCCTGCTCGGCGCCGTGGCCGTCACCGCGGCCCTGTCCCTGTCCGCGTGCGGCAAGGGCGGCACTTCGGGCGGCGGCGGCAACACGAACTTCGTCACCGGCAACAACGGCATCGACACCGTGCCGGTGAGCAAGCGCACCGCGGCCCCGGACCTGTCCGGAAAGACGATCGACGGCAAGTCGGTGGACGTGGCCGATTACAAGGGCCAGGTCGTCGTCATCAACGTCTGGGGCTCGTGGTGCAGCCCGTGCCGCGAAGAGGCCCAGTACTTCGCCAAGGTGTCGAAGGCGTACGAGGGCAAGGGCGTGCGGTTCGTCGGGATCAACACCCGCGACACCAGCACGACCCCCGCGGTCGAGTTCGAGAAGGCGCACGGGATCACCTACCCGAGCCTGTACGACCCCACGGGCAAGCTCATGCTGCGCTTCAAGAAGGGCACGCTGAACCCCCAGCTGATCCCCTCCACGCTCATCATCGACCGGCACGGGAAGGTCGCCGCGCGCGCCCTGGAGGCGCTGGACGACACCACGCTGCTGAAGATGCTCAAGCCGGTCGTCGCGGAGAAGTGACGTGGGTACGACCGTGACGCTGGCCGCGCAGAACGAGACGGTGCTCCACGGGGCGCTGCTGGTCGCGCTGCCCGTCGCCCTGCTCGGCGGGCTCATCTCCTTCTTCTCGCCCTGCGTCCTGCCGCTGGTGCCGGGCTACCTCTCCTACGTCACCGGCGTGGTCGGCACCGACCTGGCCGAGGCCCGGCGCGGCCGCATGGTCGCCGGCGCCTCCCTGTTCGTGCTCGGCTTCAGCGCGGTGTTCGTCTCCGGCGGGGCGCTGTTCGGCTCCTTCGGCTGGACCCTCCAGGAGCACAAGGACGTCCTGTCCAAGGTGCTCGGCGTCGTCATGATCCTCATGGGCGTCTTCTTCATGGGCCTGATGCCCTGGTTCACCCAGCGCGAGTTCCGCTTCCACAAGCGGCCGTCGACCGGACTGCTCGGCGCCCCGATAGTGGGCGCGCTGTTCGGGATCGGCTGGACGCCGTGCATCGGCCCGACCCTCGCCTCCGTGAACATCCTCGCCATGCAGGAATCGAGCGCGGTACGCGGGGCGACCCTGATGATCGCCTACTGCCTGGGCCTCGGCGTGCCCTTCGTGCTGGCGGCCGTGGCCTTCCGCAAGGCCCTCGGCGCCTTCGGCTGGGTCAAGCGCCACTATGTGTGGGTGATGCGCATCGGCGGCACGATGATGATCGCGACCGGTGTGCTGCTGCTGACCGGCGCCTGGGACAGCCTGGTGCAGCAGATGCAGACCTGGTCCAACGGCTTCACTGTGGGGATCTGATCGATGAGCAAGACCGAAACCGACAAGGGCCAGGACCAGGAGGAACTCGGCGCCGCCGGGTCCCAGCTGTCCACCGCCCCGCGCGAGGAGCCGCTCACCGGCGTGCCCGCCCTTGGGGTGATCGGCTGGATCCGCTGGTTCTGGCGGCAGCTGACCTCCATGCGGATCGCGCTGCTGCTGCTCCTGATGCTGTCGCTGGCCGCGATCCCCGGCTCGCTGATCCCGCAGTCCGGCGCCGACATCAACAAGGTCGCCGACTTCCAGCAGGCCCACAAGACGCTCGCGCCCGTCTACGACAAGCTCGGCCTCTTCCACGTCTACAGCTCGGTGTGGTTCTCCGCGATCTACATCCTGCTGTTCATCTCCCTCATCGGCTGCATCGTGCCGCGCGCCTGGCAGTTCATCGGGCAGCTGCGCGGCCGGCCCCCGGGCGCGCCCAAGCGGCTGACCCGGCTGCCCGCGTACACGACCTGGCGTACGACGGCGGAGCCCGAGGAGGTCCGCGAGGCCGCGCTCAAGCTGCTCAAGCGGCGCCGCTTCCGCGCCCACGCCGAGGGTGACGCGGTCGCCGCGGAGAAGGGCTATCTGCGTGAACTGGGCAACCTGGTCTTCCACATCGCCCTGATCGTGCTCCTGGTCTCCTTTGCCTGGGGCCAGATGTACAAGTCGGACGGCACCAAGCTGATGGTGGAGGGCGACGGCTTCTCCAACGCGCTGCCGATGTACGACGACATGAAGTCCGGCAGCATGTTCCGCAGCGACGACCTGGTGCCGTTCAGCTTCGACCTGAAGAAGTTCACCGGCACCTACGAGGCCAGCGGCCCCAACCGCGGCACGCCGCGCACCTTCCAGGCGACGATCGACTACAGCGTCGGCGCCTACGGCAAGCGCAAGAAGACCACGATCAAGGTCAACGAGCCGCTGCACATCGGCGACTCCAAGGTCTACCTCGTCAGCCACGGCTACGCCCCGGTCGTCACCGTCCGCGACGGCAAGGGCAGGGTCGTCTACCAGGACGCCGTGCCGCTGCTGCCGCTCGACGGCAACGTCACCTCCAACGGTGTCGTCAAGGTGATGGACGGCTACAAGGACCCCCGGGGCAAGAGCGAGCAGCTCGGCTTCCAGGCGTTCTTCGTGCCGACCTTCGACCCGAAGTCCGGCACGATGATGTCGCAGTTCCCGGCGCTGCTGAACCCGCTGCTCGCGGTCAACGCCTACCACGGCGACCTGGGCGTGGACGCGGGCATCCCGCAGAGCGTGTACCAGCTCGACACGAGCCACATGAAGGCGTTCAAGGACGGCAAGGGCCAGCTGCTGAAGAAGCTGCTCAAGCCCGGCGACACCATGAAGCTGCCGAACGGCGCCGGTTCCATCACGTTCGAGAAGGACGTGAAGCAGTGGGCCGGCTTCGAGATCGTCCAGGAGCCGGGCAGCGTCTGGGCGCTGACCGGCGCGCTCGCCGCGATCTTCGGTCTGGCCGCGTCCCTGTTCATCCAGCGCCGCCGCGTCTGGGTGCGGGCGGTGCGCGGTGCCGACGGCGTGACCGTCGTCGAGATGGCCGGGCTCGGCCGCAGCGAGTCCGCCAAGCTGCCGGAGGAGCTGGGCGATCTCGCCGGGATCCTCTACGACCAGGCGCCGGGGGCTCCCGACCCGGACGACGCCCCCGCAACCTCCCCCGACCCTCACGTCGTACCTGCCGAAGGGGCTGAGAAGTGACTCTCGCCGCCGCAACAGAGCTGGCCACAGCGACCAACGAGCATCTCGCGAGCATGAGCAACACGCTCATCTACTCCGCGATGACCGTGTACACGCTGGCCTTCCTCGCCTACATCGCCGAGTGGATCTTCGGCAGCCGCAGCAAGGTGGCCCGTACGGCCAACGCGCTCACCGCCGAGGGCAAGCAGCAGGCGGGCCCCGCCGTCACCGTGAAGAAGGCCGGCGGCACCGCCGTACTGGAGCGCCCGAAGGTCGTGGTGCGCGCGGCGGCCGGTGCCCGGGACGTGCCGGACGGGCCCGGCGCGCACGGCGGTGACGTCCAGGGCGACATGTACGGCCGGATCGCGGTCTCGCTGACCGTGCTGGCCTTCGTGGTGCAGCTCGCCGGTGTGGTCGCCCGCGCGGCCTCGGTGCGGCGGGCGCCCTGGGGCAACATGTACGAGTTCAGCATCACGTTCACCACGGTGGCCGTGGGCCTGTACCTGGTGCTGCTGGCGCTGAAGAAGAACGTGCGCTGGCTCGGCCTGTTCCTGACCACCACGGTGCTGCTGCTCCTCGGCCTCGCCGTGACCGTGCTCTACACGGCCAGCGACCAGCTGGTCCCGGCCCTGCACTCGTACTGGCTGTACATCCACGTCTCCACCGCGATCTTCTGCGGCGCGGTGTTCTACGTCGGCGCGGTCGCCACCATCCTGTACCTGTTCAAGGACTCGTACGAGAACAAGCTGGAGGCCGGGATCAAGCCGGGCTCCTTCGCCACCTCGGTGCTGGAGCGGCTGCCCGCCTCGGCCTCTCTGGACAAGTTCGCCTACCGGGTCAACGCGGCCGTCTTCCCGCTGTGGACGTTCACGATCATCGCGGGCGCGATCTGGGCGGGCGACGCCTGGGGCCGCTACTGGAACTGGGACCCGAAGGAGACCTGGTCGTTCATCACCTGGGTCGCCTACGCCTGCTATTTGCACGCCCGCGCCACGGCCGGCTGGAAGGGCCGCAAGGCCGCCTACCTGGCCATGATCGCGTTCGCCTGCTGGCTGTTCAACTTCTACGGCGTGAACATCTTCGTCACCGGCAAGCACTCCTACGCGGGCGTGTGAGCGAGGGCTCGCCCACACTGGAGCCATGAGCGGTTCCATCGCGCAGGGCACCAGTCAGACCCACGGGAACACGCACATACTCCATTTCCTGGTGCGGCTCCCGAGGCCCATGGAAGACGTCTGGACGGCGGTGGCCACCCCCGAGGGGATCGGGGCGTGGTGCACCGCCGTCGGCGTTCTCGAACCCCGGCTCGACGGCGCGGTCTCGCTGCGCGGCCTGGGCTCGGGGCGGATCACCGCCTGGGACGTGGACCGGGTCGCCGAGTACACCCTCGACGAGGGCGGCGGCCGGCTGCGGTTCCATCTGGAACGGGACGGGACGGCGGAGTGCGTGCTGCGCTTCACCCACGAGTTCCAGGGCGAGGGGCTCTCGGACACGGACTGGCGCCATAGATTCGAACAACTGATCGCCATGCTGGGGCCGGCCTCCCGTACGTAGCCGAGCCGGTCTCACGCGGGCGGCAGGCAGTCCTTCCCCGGCGGCTTCCCCTCCGGCCAGGCCAGCTGCACGAACTGCGAGTCGCCCTCCGGGGTCAGGCGCACGATCGGTACGGCCTTGTCGTAGGGGTTGCCGTGCTCGTCCAGGCAGATCCAGCCGCTCGCCCCGGCCACCTTCAGCGAGCCCTTGACCTGCGGCCACTGGAGGCCGACGTCCGCGAGGGTCGGGATGCTCCGGCCCTCCGGCACGGCCTCGCGGATGCCGTGCACCGCGAGCTGGAGCGCGTCGTAGCCGATGATCAGCTGGCCGTCGTCCAGGGCGACCGGCCCGATCGGCCCGGCCGGCTTGTGCTCGGCGGTCTTCAGCAGCCGCTGGAGGGTCTCGTAGTCCGCCGTGGAGCCGCCGGTTTTCGGAGGGCTCTTCAGCCAGGCGTCCGGGTGGGCGAGCGAGGTGAAGAGCACGGTGAGGTTGTGCCGCAGGGCGTCGCGGTTCAGCTCCTTCTCATAGGTGAGGTAGGACGCCTCGTCGCCGGTGAGGACCTGGAAGGAGCGGTCCATGCAGCCGCGGTCGCCCAGCGCGTTCACGAACTGCCGCAGCTGGGTGTGCCGGCCCGCGAACAGGATCGTGTGGGTGTCCCGGGGGGTGTCGCACACGATGTTGGTGATCTGCCGGAAGGTGTTCGCGGTGGTGCCCTCCTGGCTGCGGTCGGCGGGCGGGGTGAACGGCTGCTCCAGGACCGGCTGGTACGGCGAGCCGTTCATCAGCGTGGTGAACGACTGCTTCAGCGAGTTCGTGTACGGGTCGCCCGGCTTGTCGTAGACCAGCATGGCCTTGTTCTCGTTGGTCCGGTTCGCCTTCGCCTTGGTGTACGAGGCGAGCGCGCGGGCCTCGTCGGTGTTGGTCGGCGCCACCCGGGCGAGCCCGGGGTAGGGGTCCGGCTTCTTGCCGCGCTGCCCGTTGGCCAGCTCGTCGGCGGTGATGGACGAGCCGATCACCGGGATGCCGAGCCTGGTCAGCGCCGCCACGGCCGCCTGGTTGGGATCGGTGCTCTGCCCTATGCCGGCGACCGCCCGCAGCCGGTCCGCGCTCCGGGTCATCCCCGCCAGCTGGTCCACCGTCGGCCGCCAGCTGTCCTCGCCCGTACCGGAGTTGGCGAGCACCAGGCGGATCTGCGGGGACTGCCCGTTGGAGTCGTGGTTGGCCGCGTACTGGGCGAGATAGGCGCCCTGGAGCTGATGCTCGATGTCGTTCAGATTGGTCACCGAGGTGGAGGTGAACGGCAGCATCAGCGCCACCGTGACGTAACTCCCGCTCCGCAGGCCCTTGTTCTCCCGGCCGATCGCCTCCACCACCTGGTGGAAGCGGGGCTGCCCGAAGTCGTACACCCCGCTCGCCACGCCCACGCACTCGTCGCTGCCCGCGGGCCGTGACACCCCCGGCGCGCACCGCCGGTCGTCGTGCATCAGGGTGCGCACCCCGAAGACGCCGCCCGCCACCAGGGCCGCCGCCAGCAGCAGGGACAGATACCGGCGCAGCGGGATCTCCCACACATGCTCGCGTGCCCAGGTCCCCACGCCCCCCGCCATCAGGCCTCCCCGCGACCGTCGTCCTCAGGATCCTCCGGGCCCTCGATCGGGCGCCCGGCCAGCGCTGCCGCAGGCCAGTCCCGGGAGGCCCGCCACAGCAGCGCGCCCGCCGCGGGGCGCACATTGGACAGCTGCTCCAGCTCGAAGCGGAGCCGGTCGCACACCTTGGGGTCCGGCAGCACCAGCGGATCCGTCAGCACCCACAGCGCGTGCAGCGACCGCCGTACCCGCAGGTGCAGTACGGGGTCCACGCCCTCAGGCAGCGGATGGCCGGCGTCCGTCACGCCGAGCGCGACCGCGGCCCGCCGGTCGCCCCGCCCGCCGAAGTCGCGGCCCTCGGCGTCGTGCGCGTGGAAGTAGGGCGCGGACGCGATGAAGCGCAGGGTGCGCAGCCACACCCGGGTGTCGGCCCCGGCGAAGTCGTCCCGCAGCCGCGCCACCGCCGAC
Source organism: Streptomyces sp. WP-1 (assembly GCF_030450125.1). Classification (NCBI taxonomy): domain Bacteria; kingdom Bacillati; phylum Actinomycetota; class Actinomycetes; order Kitasatosporales; family Streptomycetaceae; genus Streptomyces; species Streptomyces sp. WP-1. The sequence continues at coordinate 3,549,254 of NZ_CP123923.1, read as the reverse complement.
TCCGCGTCCCCGAGGGCGAGTTCGTGGTAGAGCCGGTACGGCGCCCGCTCCGGCTCCGCGTAGTGCCCGATCAGCGTCTCGTGCGCGCGCCGCCACGACGCGTGGTCCGCGTCGCGCAGATGCAGCCTCAGCAGCAGCAGCGTCCGCACGAACGGATCGCCGACGAACTGGCCCGCCACGACGGGCAGTCCCTCCTCGGCGAGCAGCGTCTGGAGGGCCCGTACGTCGGCGGGCCCGAACGTGTCCGGCAGCAGTGCCGAGGCCAGGGCGCACGCCGAGTCGTGGTCGTGGGCGGCGGCCAGCACGGTCAGCTCCTCCAGGTACGCGGCCGGCACCAGCCGGTCCAGCAGCGCCTGGTGGACCGGCGAGCCCGGCCGGTCCTCGGCCGGGCGGAACTCCGCGGTGAGCAGCTCGCCCAGCGAGGTCACCTCGGGCAGATGCTGCGCGGCCGACTCGGCGAGCAGCACCACGCCCAGCGGGCTGCCACCGGTCAACCGGTGCGCGGCGGCCGGGAGATGGGAGGGCACGGCGGTGTCCGCGCACAGCGCGCCGACGATGTGCAGGGTGTCGTCCGCGCTCAGCGGCGGCAGCGCGACCAGCAGCGCCCGCGAGGAGGGGGCCGCGTCCGGCGTCCAGCCGGTGCGCCGGGCGACCTCCGCCAGCTGTCTGCGCACGGCGCCCGGCAGCTCCGTACGGCCCTCGCCGCGCCGGGCGGCCACGAACACCACCCGGTCGCCGGTGCCCTCCGCGCGGTCGCGCAGCACGGCCGAGGTCAGCTCCGGGCCCGGGGTCGTCTGCGCGTTGTCGAGCAGCACCAGGGGCCGGCCCAGACGCTGCATCTTCGCCATGAACCCGGTGTACGCCTCGCCGAGGTCGGCCAGCAGCGCCCGCACCAGATACCGCTCGGCGTGCTCGCGCGAGCCGTCGCCGTCCCGGAAGTGCTGGGACAGCAGGATCAGCCCGCGCTCGGCGTTGCCGCCCGCGTTCGGGTACGACCGGTACCACTCGGACGCCTTCTGGTGCCGGTGGCCGCTGAACCCCTCGGCGACGGACTCCAGGGTGGCCTCGATGGCGCCCGAGACCAGCGGGCCCGCGCCGGTGGCGGCCGCGACCACCTTCGCCGCGACCTTGCCCGCCCATCTGCCCGCGAACGCGCCGATCCGCGGGCCCCGCTCGTTCAGCAGCAGGATCCGTTCGACCTCCCGGCGGATCCGCTCCGCCTCGGCGTCGCCCCAGCCGCCCGCGGCCACCGCGACCAGGCCCGACATCAGCCGCGGGAAGGTGATCCGCCCGGCGCCGGTCACCGGCTCCGCCAGCTGCTCGGCGATCACCAGCAGCGCCTGGGCCGACGGCGACCAGGAGTCGGCCGGCCGGCCCGCGGGCGGACCGGCGAACTGCGGGGCCGAGCAGTCGATCAGCGCGACCGGGGTGTGCCCCCGGTAGGCCTCCCGGAGCGCGTCGAGCACCGCGCTCTTGCCCAGCCCCCGGGCGCCGGTGAGCACCACGAAGGGCGGCTCGTCCGGGTGCTCCAGAGGATGGGCGCGATGGCGTCCGGGGACCAGGCCCACCAGGCGCGGCGCGAGTCCGGCCGGATCGGCGTCGAAGAGCGCCCCCCGCCCGTGCATACGTGTGCGCACAGCATCGCCCCCCTCAACAACAGTGTAGAAAGGGGTAGTTGCTCCGTGCCAGGGCCAGTGGTGCCCGTTTGGGTAACGATGTGTGCGCGCGGCACCGCGATGCGCTCATGACACCGCGGACAGGCTGCCGTGGCCCGCCGAGGCGATGTGGTCCCGCAGCCGCTCCACGTACAGCCGCATGTTCTTCGCGGCGACGTCGGTGTCCGGGTAGCGGCTGGCCAGCCACAGGCCCTCGTGCTGCCGGTTCACCCAGACGCACACCTGGTCGCCGTACGACACCCGCAGCAGCGCGTGCGCCCGCATGTCCGTCCAGCGGTCGGCGCCGGGCACCGTCCGGGTGTCGACGTACGAGACGATCGAGTACAGGTCCGGCGAGGTGGGCCGGAAGTCCGCGCCGAGCAGCGCCAGCACCCGGGCCAGCGGCATCCGGGCCAGCTTGCGGGCCGCGCCCAGCTCCGCCCGTACCGCCCGCAGGACGTCCGGGAAGCCGCGGGTGCCGGTCAGCGGCACCTCGATGGGGGCGCCCCCCACGTACCAGCCCACCGAGTCGGTCCAGCGCGAGCGGACCCGGGTGTGGAACGGTACGACCGTCCGGTACACCGACTGCCCGCCCAGCTCCCGCACGGTGAGCGCGGTCGCGGCCAGCACGCCGACCAGGCTCCCGCCGTAGGGCCGGCAGTACGCCTCGAACGCGGCCGCCGCCTCCGCGTCCGCGAGCGGTTCGCACAGCATCGCCTGCGGGGGCAGCGCCTCGCCGGGGGTGAGGCCGAGGTCCACCGGGAAGGTCGGCAGGGTGCCGCCGCCGCGCCGGATGAACTCCCGCCAGCGGGCCACGATGTCGTCGTCGCCGTCCAGCCGGTCCGCGTCGGCCCGCTCGATCTCGCAGAAGTCGACGTAACTGGCCGCGGGGGCGGGCCGTTCGGCGCTGCGCCCCTCGGTGAGCGCGTCGTACAGCTCGTGCACCTCGGCGGCGATCCGGGTCAGCGAGTAGGCGTCCACATTGCTGTGGTCGAAGGCCATGTAGACGCTGGTGGAGTCGTCGCGCACGACGGCGGTGTAGATGAGGTTCGGCCAGCGCAGGGCGTCGGCGACGGCGTCGAACCGGTCCTGGAGACGGGCGACGAGCCGGTCCGCGTCGGTGAACTCCCCGGCGTCCTCGCGGTGCAGGGACACATCGGCGGGATCGAGGGTGAACCGGCGCAGCTCCTCGCCCGCGAAGCGGAAGCCGCTGCGCAGCGTCTCGTGCCGCAACGTCCAGGAGCGCAGCGCCTCTTGGAGCACGTCGAGGTCGACCCGGCCGGGCAGATCGAAGGCGGTGCCGAGCCAGGTCGGCACGAACAGCCCGTCCTCCCGTACGCACTTGGCGGTCCGGATGTGCGACTCCTGGATGTAGGCCGGCGGCCGGGAGTCCTCCGGCAACCGCGTCGCCGCCGCCACGGTGGCCGGGCTCAGCGTCCACTCGACGAGCCGTCCCGGCCGTACCCCGCAGCGCTGGATGTCAGTGATTCGCACGCGTCTCCCATCGAAGAAGGGGCCCTGCTGAATAGGGCCCCCCTCCAAGGCAATGCCGTGGGAGGCGGCGGAGACATGCCCGGCGGCGCCATTTCAACGGAACGGGTGGCAGGCCGAACGGGGGACTGATTAACCGACAGTGACCATGCCGGGGGCCGGTCAGGGGCCGGCCGGGGATCAGCCGTTGATCATCCCGATGACCGCGCGCACCGCCTCCGCCACCGGCTGCCCCACCGTGCCGACCATCGACGCGATCCCCGCGACGGCCATCAGCGCCCGGTGCCGCTCCTGCGCGGGCACGGCGCCCTCGGCGGTCGCGGCCGGCGCCGACTCGTCGAGGAGCACGGCGCTGGACTCCGGCACCCGGGTGCGCAAGTCGGCGATGAGGCGCCGCAGTTCGGCGAGGGCCGCGGCCAGCGCCGGGTCCGGTGCCGGCTGCGCCGCGCCCTGGTTCTTGACGATGCCGGTGTTGCCCGCGCCGCCGTGCATGGTCACGTGGTCGCCGTAGTAGTAGCTGTCACCGCTCATGAGCTGATCCCCGTGTTTCCGCTGCCGCCGTACATGTTGACGTTGTCCCCGAAGTAGTAGTTCCTCGGCGAGACCGTGAGGCTCTGCACCGTCACCCGGAACTCGGTGTCCGGATGCTCGATGGCGTACGAGAGCTGGTCCACCAGCTGGTCCAGGTAGCGCGGGTCCGGGCTGGTGACCAGCGCGGTGGACGCGCCCGAGGTCTCCACCGCGAGGACGTGCTGGGGGCTCGCGGTCAGGACGCCGAGCATGTCGACCAGGAAGAAGATCTCGGCGCCGAGGGCGAGGAGCCACACGAGGACGACGTAACCCGCCGCGCCCGACTGCCCGTCCGACCCGCCCAGCGCCAGCGCGGGCAGGCTGGGCAGCATCACCAGCATCGCGATGGCGATGGTCCCGGCGCTGTAGCGCAGGAACCGCAGCACCGCCTCCTTGCGCCTCGGGCGCAGCACGAAGGAGTACACGCGGGCGATGTTGGCCAGCGGGTACACGGCCCGCCCGATCCACAGGATCCGCTTGCTGACCCGCAGGTCGAGCATCCTCGGCATCGGGTGCGGGGCGGGCGCGGGGATGTCCGGCATGGGCGGCGCGGCGGGCGCCGGGCCGGGCGGTGGCGCGGTCGGCGCGGGCGGTACGTCCGGCTGCGGGTGTGGTGGCTCATGGCCGTACTGCATCTTCTGTCGTCCCCCAGAGGTCGGGCAGAGTCGGCTGCTCCTCGGCCGTCCATTAACCCGACCCGCGCGCGGCACTGGCAAGTGGTTAAGCACACAGGACCAGTGGCCAAACGCACCGGACCAGTGGTCAAGCACACAGGACCCGGCCGGGACCGGGCCCGGTGACGGGGTCCGGGTGGCCCGTGGCAGATACTGGGACGCATGGCTTACGACGATCTTCGCTCCCTGCTCCGGGCCCTGGAGCGCGAGGGAGACCTCAAGCGCATCAAGGCCGAGGTCGACCCCTACCTGGAAATCGGGGAGATCGTCGACCGGGTGCAGAAGTCCGGCGGCCCCGCGCTGCTCTTCGAGAACGTCAAGGGCTCGGCGATGCCGCTGGCCATGAACGTCTTCGGCACCGACCGCCGCCTCCTGAAGGCGCTGGGCCTGAAGTCGTACGGCGACATCTCCGACAAGATCGGCGGGCTGCTGCGCCCCGAGCTGCCGCACGGCTTCGTCGGGGTGCGCGAGGCGTTCGGCAAGCTCGGCGCGATGGCGCACGTCCCGCCGCGGAAGATCAAGGAGGCGCCGGTCCAGGAGGTCGTCCTGCACGGCGACGACGTCGACCTCGACCGGCTTCCCGCGCTCTTCACCTGGCCCGAGGACGGCGGCTCCTTCTTCAACCTGGGCCTGACCCACACCAAGGACCCCGAGAGCGGCGTCCGCAACCTCGGCCTGTACCGCCTCCAGCGCCACGACCAGCGCACCATCGGCATGCACTGGCAGATCCACAAGGACAGCCGCAACCACTACCAGGTGGCCGCGCGCCGGGGCGAGCGGCTGCCGGTCGCCATCGCCTTCGGCTGCCCCCCGGCCGTCACCTACGCCTCCACCGCGCCGCTGCCCGGCGACATCGACGAGTACCTGTTCGCCGGGTTCCTCGCGGGCAAGCGGATCGAGATGGTCGACTGCAAGACCGTGCCGCTCCAGGTCCCGGCCCACGCCGAGGTCGTCCTGGAGGGCTGGCTGGAGCCCGGCGAGATGCTGCCCGAGGGCCCCTTCGGCGACCACACCGGCTTCTACACGCCGCAGGAGCCGTTCCCCGCGCTGAAGATCGACTGCGTGACGATGCGCAAGCGCCCGCTGCTCCAGTCCATCGTGGTCGGCCGCCCGCCCACCGAGGACGGTCCGCTCGGCCGCGCCACGGAACGCTTCTTCCTGCCGCTGCTGAAGATCATCGTCCCGGACATCGTGGACTACCACCTGCCCGAGGCCGGCGGTTTCCACAACTGCGCGATCGTCTCGATCGACAAGAAGTACCCGAAGCACGCGCAGAAGGTCATGCACGCGGTGTGGGGGGCGCACATGATGTCCCTCACCAAGCTGATCGTGGTCGTGGACGCCGACTGCGACGTCCACGATCTGCACGAGGTCGCCTGGCGCGCCCTCGGCAACACCGACTACGCCCGTGACCTCACGGTCGTGGAAGGCCCCGTCGACCATCTCGACCATGCCTCCTACCAGCAGTTCTGGGGCGGCAAGGCCGGGATCGACGCCACCCGGAAATGGCCGGAGGAGGGCTACACGCGCGACGGCGGGTGGCCGGAGATGGTCCTGTCGGACCCGGATACGGCCGAACGGGTGACTCGACGCTGGAAGGAATACGGACTGTGAGAGGGACGGACATGATGGTGCAGGGCAGCGCGGAGACGGGGTTTCCCCGCCTCCGCGGGGGTGATCCGGAGTACGGCCTGTGAGTACGGCCGCCGCGATGCCGCAGCCGGGACGCACCAAAGCGTTCTTGCGCCTGGTGATGATCGAGCACTCGGTCTTCGCGCTCCCCTTCGCCTACATCGCCTCCCTGACGGCGATGTACACGCTGGACAAGAACATCCACTGGACCCGGCTGCTGCTGGTCACCGTCTGCATGGTGGGCCTGCGTACCTTCGCGATGGCCGTGAACCGGATCATCGACCGGGAGATCGACGCCCGCAACCCGCGCACCGCGCACCGCGAGCTGGTGACCGGTGCCATGTCGGTACGGCACGCCTGGACCGGCGCGCTCGTCGCCCTCGTGGTCTTCCTGGGCGCCGCCGCGCTGCTGAACCCGCTCTGCCTGGCCCTCGCGCCGGTCGCGGTGATCCCGATGGTGGTCTACCCCTACGGGAAGCGGTTCACGAACTTCCCGCAGGCCATCCTGGGGATCGCCCAGGCCATGGGCCCCATCGGCGGCTGGCTCGCGATCACCGGCAGCTGGTCCTGGGACGCGGTGATCCTCGGCCTGGCCGTCGGCATCTGGATCGGCGGCTTCGACCTGATCTACGCCTGCCAGGACGTGGAGACCGACCGCGCCATCGGCGTGAAGTCGGTCCCGGCCCGCTTCGGCATCCCGGCCGCGATCCGGGGCGCCCGCGCCTGCCATACGATCACCACCGCGCTGTTCGTCTGGTACGGCCTCGCCACCCACGCCGGCGCCTTCTTCTGGCTCGGCCTGGTGATCGTGGCCGGCGCGTTCCTGTACGAGCACCGGATCGTGCGCCCTCACGACCTGTCCCGGCTCAACCGGGCGTTCTTCAGCGTCAACGGTTTCATCGGGATCGCCCTTTTCGTGTGTGCCCTGCTGGACCTGCTGGTCCGGGGTCTGACCGTCTGAGCCCGGGCCCGGCCGCCCGAACCCGGGGCGCGGGCCCGCCTCTTGCCCCCCACCCGGCCTGAGCCCGGGTGGGCGCGCCGGTACGCTCAAGGTGTGAACGCAGGAGAAACGCGGCGCGTGCCTTGGATCGTGGGGGTGTCCGGTGCTTCCGGGACGCCGTATGCGGCTGCCGTGCTGCGGGCGCTGCTGGCGGCGGGGGAGGCGGTCGACCTGGTGGTCAGCCGGGCCTCCCGGCTGACGCTGCTGGACGAGACGGGGATCTCGTTCCGGGACGCCCACTGGCAGGACGACCTGCGGGAATGGCTGGCCCGTGGGGCCGACGGAAAGCCCGGGACCTTCGCGGCGGATGTCAGCGGGGTGCGGTACTGGAACGCGGGCGATCTCGCGGCGGGCCCGTCCTCGGGGTCGTACCCGGCGAAGGGCATGCTGATCGTGCCGGCCTCCACGGCCTGTGTGGCGGGGGTCGCGCTGGGCCTGTCCAAGGATCTGCTCCAGCGCACGGCGAGCGTGACACTGAAGGAACGCCGCACCCTCGTCGTCGCCGTACGGGAGACCCCGCTGAACGGCCAGACCCTGCGGCATCTCGTCGCCCTGGACGACGCCGGCGCCGCGGTCGTCCCCGCCTCGCCCGCCTTCTACGCGGGTGCCACGCACATCCAGGATCTGGTGGACTTCGTCGCCGGGCGGGTGCTGGACGCGGCGGGCGTCGAGCACGGGCTGTACCGGCGCTGGCGGGGCGAACTGGGCGGTGGCGCGGCTCAGCCGTGACCGGCGGTCGGCCGCGGCCGGGCAGGTGCTTTACCTTTCATCACTCCGGAACTCTTCAGCGGAAGGCTTCGATCGCATGGACGCGGTGGACAGGCAGCTCATCCAGGCCCTGAGGGAGAACGGCCGGGCCTCCTACGCGGAGCTGGGGCGCCTCGTCGGACTGTCGGGACCCAGCGTCACCGACCGCATCAACCGGCTGGAGGCGGCCGGGGTCATCACCGGTTACCGCGCCACGGTCGACTCGGCCTCTCTCGGTCTCGGCGTCACCGCCCTGATCGGCATCTCGCTCTCCGACGCGGCCGACCACGAGGACGTGGCGCAGCGGCTGCGGGACCTCCAGGAGATCGAGGACTGCTGGTTCATCGCCGGTGACGACTCCTTCATGCTCAAGGCGCGCGCGGCCGATGTGGACGGCCTGGAGCGGATCATCCGGCGGCTCAGCGGGACGAAGGGCGTGTCGCGGACCCGTACCACCATCGTGCTGTCCACGAAGTGGGAGAACCGGGTCGGGGAGCTGCCCGAAGAGGTCTAGGGATACCGTAGGCCGAGCTGTCGTAGAAAGGTGTTGGCATGGACGTCGGGCTCAAGCGCGCGCTGGAGGAGAAGGTCCGCTCCGGTGAGCGGCTGACCCGCGAGGACGGCATCGCGCTGTACGAGTCGGACGACCTGGCCTGGCTCGGTGGTCTGGCGCACGAGGTGCGGACGCGCAAGAACGGCGACGTCGTGCACTTCAACGTCAACCGGCACCTGAACATGACGAACGTGTGCACGGCCTCCTGCGCGTACTGCTCCTTCCAGCGCAAGCCGGGGGAGAAGGACGCGTACACGATGCGCATCGAGGAGGCCGTCAAGCTCGCGAAGGCGATGGAGACGGAGAACCTCACCGAGCTGCACATCGTCAACGGGCTGCACCCGAACCTGCCGTGGCGCTACTACCCGCGGTCCCTGCGCGAGCTGAAGGCGGCCCTGCCGCACGTCTCCCTCAAGGCGTTCACGGCGACGGAGATCCACCACTTCGAGACGATCTCCGGTCTCACGGCGTCCGAGATCCTGGACGAGCTGATCGACGCGGGCCTGGAGTCGCTGACCGGTGGCGGCGCGGAGATCTTCGACTGGGAGGTCCGCCGGCACATCGTGGACCACCGGACGCACTGGGAGGACTGGTCCCGGATCCACCGGCTGGCGCACGAGAAGGGTCTGAAGACCCCGGCCACGATGCTGTACGGCCATATCGAGGAGCCGCGCCACCGGGTCGACCACGTGCTGCGTCTGCGCGAGTTGCAGGACGAGACCGGTGGCTTCCAGGTCTTCATCCCGCTGCGCTACCAGCACGACTTCGTGGACATGAAGGACGGCAAGGTCCGCAACAAGCTCCAGGCGCGGACCACGATGGCGACCGGCGCGGAGGCCCTGAAGACCTTCGCCGTCTCGCGTCTGCTGTTCGACAACGTCCCGCACGTCAAGGTCTTCTGGGTCATGCACGGCGTCCAGACGGCGCAGCTGGCCCTCCAGCACGGCGCGGACGACATGGACGGCTCGGTCGTCGAGTACAAGATCACTCACGACGCGGACAACTACGGCACCCCGAACAAGCTGACCCGCGAGGACCTGCTGGACCTCATCCGCGACGCGGGCTTCCGCCCCGTGGAACGCAACACGCGCTACGAGATCATCCGCGAGTACGACCCGGCGGACCCGTCCCGCAGGGACTCCCCGCAGCCGATGCGCCTCTGACAACTCCCCGGCCCACCCGCCTCGGTATGGCCGACGGGCGGGACGTTTCGGCTGGGGCGGGTGGTCCTGCCTGGGGGCGCGGGGAACTGCGCGTCGACCAGGGTCGGCCCGCGTCCGGCCGATTCGCGTGTCGGGCGGGGCGGGCCGCCGGCCTCGCGGTCGGTGGCTTTTCGGCTGGGGCGGGTGGTCCTGCCTGGGGCGCGGGGAACTGCGCGATCGACCACGGACGGCCCGCACCCGGCCGATCCAGCCCCCGGGCCCATGGTGAGCGGTCCCCGCCGCCCCGCCGTTCGCCGCGCCCACCCCCGGGTACTCGGCGGACATGCCGCCCACCCCCGAGGACGCCTACACCGCCGCCCCCTTCGTCCCCTCCCGCGGTGGGCTCGACGCCCTGCGCAAGGCGGCGGCCGACTGCCGGGGCTGTCCCCTGCACGGTCCCGCCACCGGGACCGTCTTCGGTGAGGGGGACAAGGACGCCCGGGTGATGCTGGTGGGCGAGCAGCCCGGGGATCAGGAGGACCGGCAGGGGAGGCCGTTCGTCGGGCCGGCGGGGCATCTGCTGCGCAAGGCGCTGGCGGAGGCAGGCCTGGACCCGGCGCAGGCGTACGTCACCAACGCGGTCAAGCACTTCAAGTTCGCGCGGACCGAGCCCCGTAAGCGCAGGATCCACCGCGCCCCCACCCTGCGGGAGATGTCGGCCTGCGCGCCCTGGCTGGCGAGGGAACTGGCGCTCGTCGAGCCCGAGTTGATCGTCATCCTCGGCGCCACCGCGGGCAAGGCGCTGCCCGGTTCCTCCTTCCGGGTCGGCGAAGTGCGCGGCACCGTCATCGAGCGGGACATCCACGGCCGCCCCGAGCGCCTGCTCCCCACCGTGCACCCCTCGTCCGTGCTCCGCTCCGACGACCGCGACGCCGCCTACCAGGGCTTCCTCGCCGATCTCAAAATCGCCGCACGCACCCTCGGGTAATGGATACGATGCGCCAGTGACCCTTACTTTCACCGTGGAACCCCCCATCACCCCCGCCCTGCGCGACGACCTCCTCGACCTCTGGGCGGACGTGTCGAACGCGGGCGGCGCCGTCGGCTTCGTCCCGCCGGTCCGCCGCGAGGAGATACGGCCCGAGCTGGTACGTCACTTCGTGCACATGGCGGAGGGCCGTACCCGGCTCCTCGTCGGGCAGGACGCGGACGGTACGACCGCCGCCGCCGCGTTCCTCGCCGGGAACCCGCAGCATCTGAACGCCCACTGGCTCTCGCTGTACTCCGTGATGGTCCACCCCCGCCACCAGGGCAAGGGCCACGGCCGCGACCTGCTCGCCGCCGCCGAGGACGCGGCCCGCGCGACGCCCGGCATCGAGGCGATCCGCCTGTCCTGCCGGGGCGGCCACGGCCTGGAGCACTTCTACGGCTCCTGCGGCTACAAGGAGGTCGGCCGCGTCCCCGGCGCCGTCCGCGTCGCCCCGGACGACGACCGCGACGAAATCTTCATGCTGCTGCCCCTCGGCCGGCCGTCCCGCCCCGCGGACCCCGCTGCGTGATCGCCCAGAAGACGTGCTTCACTGGACGATGACCCCTTTTGGAATCGGACGAGTGGATTGAGATGCTCCGCTACACGCTGATGCGCCTCGGTATCTTCGTGGGCTGCCTCTTGGTCGTCTGGGGAGCCGTCTACTCCGGCATCTTCCCGCGCGGCTTCGGCAACTCCAACGGCCTGTGGATCGCCCTGCTCGCCCTGGTCATCTCGGCGCCGATCAGCTGGGTGGCGCTGCGCAAGGAGCGGGACCGGGCCTCGATGCACGTCGTCGGCCGGGTCGACCGGATGAAGGCGAACCTGGAGGCGAACCGCAGCCAGGAGGACATCGCCGACGACAGCGCGCGGGCGCAGAGCCAGCCGTCGTAAGCGACCCCGTCACCCGTCACCGGCCGCGGGGACCGGCAAGATCGTCAAAGGTCGGATGACGGCCCCGGCGTCCCTCTAGTCTTGCCCCCATGGGTGGCGGCAGGACCAGACGGATGCCGAGGGCGGAGCGCGAGCGGCAGATGCTCGACGCCGCCGTGGAGATCATCGCCCGGCACGGGTACACGGCCGCGTCGATGGACGAGATAGCCGAACTGGCGGGCGTCTCCAAGCCGTTGGTCTACCTCTACCTCAACTCCAAGGACGACCTCTTCACCGCGTGCATCCGCCGCGAGGCCGCCGCCCTGACCGAGGCCGTGCGCGCGGCGGTCCGGCCCGCGCTCCCCGCCGACCGTCGGCTCTGGGACGGCGTGCGGGCGTTCTTCACATACACCGCCGAGCATCCCGACGGCTGGACCGTCCTGCACCTCCAGGCCCGCACCCACGGCCCCCGCTTCGCCGCCGAGGCCGACGCGCTGCGCGCGGAGATGACCGCCTTCGTCACCCGCCTGATCGCGACCGCCGCCCAGGAGTCCCCGCACTCCCGCGACCTCCCCGCCCGGGAGATCGAGGGCCTCGCCGCCGCCCTGGTCGGCGCCGCCGAATCCCTGGCCGACTGGACCAACACCACCCCGACCGCCACCGCCACCCAGGCCTCCACCACCCTGATGAACTTCGCCTGGACCGGCCTCGGCAACCTGCTGTCCGGCAACCGCTGGGCTCCCCCGGGAGTGGCGTCGCCGACCGCCGCGCGTCAGTGACGGGCTTCGGCCGCTGACTGGACCGGCGTGGCGGGAGCCTGAGCGGTCTCGGGAGTGTGCGGCGCGCGGCGTTGCAGCAGGACGAACCACGCCGCGCCCGCCAGTGCCACCGCCGCCGCGATGTAGAAGTTGAGGCGCAGGCCCAGGAAGTACTGGGAGTAGTCGACGCGCAGGGACTCCTCGAAGACGCGGAAGGCGGAGTAGCCGGTGACGTAGAGGGGGAACAGGCTGCCCGGGCGGAGTCGGGCGGTGCGGCCGAGGCGGATCAGGAGGGCGGCCAGGAGGAGGTTCCAGATCAGCTCGTAGAGGAAGGTGGGGTGGAAGGTCGGAGACTGGAGGTAGCCGTCGGGGCGGTGGGCCGGGTCGATCTCCAGGCCCCAGGGGAGGCTGGTCGGGCCGCCGAACAGCTCCTGGTTGAAGTAGTTGCCGATGCGCCCGACGGCCTGCGCGACCAGCAGGCAGGGGGCCAGCGCGTCCATCATCCCGGCGACCGAGGCACCCGCCCGGCGCAGCCGCCACACGCACACCACCGTGGCCAGCGCGACGCCGCCCCAGATCCCCAGACCGCCGTCCCACACCGCCAGCGGCCCCCACCAGTGCGGCGGGATCCCCTTCGGTGTGGTCAGGTCGAAGTAGATCCGGCCGCCGAGGATCCCGAACGGCACGCCCCACATCGCGACCTCGTCCACCAGCTCCGGGTCCCCGCCCGCGGCCTGCCAGCGGCGCCGGCCCAGATGGACGGCGAGGCCGATGCCCACGACGTACATCAGGCCGTAGAAGTGGATGTACAGGGGCCCCAGGTGGAAACCGTTCACGGAGGGGGAGGGGATGGCGGCTAGCAGCATGGGGACGAGCGTACGTGGGGCGCCTCTTACCGAGCCGTCCGGCGGCCTACGCCCCCTCGCCCGCCCGCCCCGACACATGCACCCGGCCGTCCCTGCCCCGCAGTTCGAACCGGCCGTCCTCCGGGGACGCCCCGTACCGCACCGTCCCCGGCAGCAGCACCGGCGCCCGGAACTCCACCCGGACCGCGTCGGCGTCCCCGTACTCCGCCAGGCAGCGTGCCGCCGTCCACATGCCGTGGGCGATCGCGCGGGGGAAGCCGAAGAGGCGGGCGGTGAGGCGGGTGAGGTGGATGGGGTTGCGGTCGCCGGAGACGGCGGCGTAGGCGCGGCCCAGACCGCCGGGCAGGTCCCAGGAAGCGAGGACCGGGAGAAGGGCTGGTAGGAGGTCCGGCGGGTCCGGGTGCGGCGCGGACGCGGGCCCGTCCGCCGTCCGGTGCCGGGACAGGTACGTGCTGCGGGACTCCCACACCAGCTCCCCGGCCCGCCGTGCCTCCGTCACCACCGTCGCCTCCGTACCGCGCCGGTGCGGGGCCAAACCCGATACGTACACCGTGAGTTCGTACGGCTCCGACACGGGCAGCGGTGCGTGCCGGACGAGTTCGACCGAGGTATGCACCAGCCCGAGCAGCGGGAGCGGGAAGTCCCGGGCGCCGAGCAGCCGCATCGTCAGCGGGAACGCGAGGACGTGGGGGTAGGGGAGGGGCAACTCCCGTGCCATGGCAGGGAATCCGCAGAGGTGCGCGTACCGCGCCAGCCGGGCCGGGTCCGCCCGCATCTCCCGCAGCACCAGTCGCGTGTCCGGGTACGACACCCCCGCCGACGGGCGTTTCCGCAGCGAGCGCACCGCGCCGGCCGCCAACTCCCGCATCAGAACAGGTGACTTGTCGAGGACGGTCGACATCAAACCCTCCGAAGGCGGGAAGAAATGCGTTACCGAGCGGTAAAGTTACCGCAGGTAAGCCCAGGTCGGCCAGTGCCGGGCGCCCCGGCGACCCCGCACAGCCCCGTCCCCGGACCACCCCCGGACCGTCCCCGGAACCGCACCAAGCCCCCACAACGGGCCCGTACGATCACTCGCCTGACCGGCGGTAACACCTCACCCCAGCTCGTTCGCCGCGCGCCCGGCCGCCGGTGAACGCCTCGCCGCCCGCCCGAGGAGCCGCTCGTGTCCCCCCTGCGCCCCCACGACCCCCCGTACCCCGCCGACTCCCCGGTCACCGCCGTCGATTACGACGGCCGCCCCCTCCTCGTCGCGCCCCACACCCGCCGCCTCGACGGGGCCGTACGGGAGGCCGTCGTACCGCCCTTCGCGGCGCCCGTGACCCATGGGTCGCTGGCCGACCTGCCGTTCGACAACGCGGCCGAGGACCCGGGCGCGGTGGTGCTCAGCCGCAAGCTCGGGAACGGCCGCTGGAAGGACCTCACCGCGGCGCGCTTCGCCGAGGAGGTGCTCGCGGTGGCGAAGGGGCTGATCGCGGAGGGGCTGGCGCCCGGGGACCGGATCGCGATCATGGCGCGTACGACGTACGAGTGGACACTGCTCGACTTCGCCGCCTGGGCCGCCGGGCTCGTCACCGTCCCCGTCTACCCCACCTCCTCCCTCTTCCAGACCCGCTGGATCCTGCACGACTCGGGCGCCGTCGCCCTCGTGACCGAGACCGGCGCCCAGGCCGCCGCGCTCGGGCCCGAGCTGCAACACCTGCCGGAACTAAGGCACTTGTGGGTCATGGAGAAGGGCCATGTGGAGCGGCTCGCCGACGCGGGCGCGCCGGTGCCGGAGGGCGAGGTCGGGGTGCGGCGCGGCATGCTCGGCCCCGCCACCCTCGCCACCCTCGTCTACACCTCCGGCACCACCGGCCGCCCCAAGGGCTGCGCCCTCTCGCACGGCAACTTCTTCGCCGAGGTCGACAACGCGATCGAACTCCTCCACCCCGTCTTCAAGCAGCACGACGACGACCCGTCCGTCCTCCTCTTCCTGCCCCTCTCCCATGTCTTCGGGCGCATGGTCGCCATCGCCTGCGTCCGCGCCCGCGTCCGCCTCGGGCACGCGCCCAGCCTCAGGGCCGAGGACCTGCTGCCGGACCTCGCCGCCTTCCGGCCCACCGCCCTGCTGACCATCCCCTACATGCTGGAGAAGATCTTCAACTCGGCCCGCGCGCAGGCCGAGTCGGGCGGCCGGGGTGCCGTCTTCGACCGCGCCGCCGCCGTCGCCCGGCGCTACGGCGAGACGGTCCAGGCGAGCCGGTCCGGCACCGGCGACGGACCCGGCCGCGTCCTGCGGACCCAGCGCGGGTTCTACGACCCCCTCGTCTACCGCCGCATCCGCGCGGCGATGGGCGGCCGGGTCAAGCACGTCATCTGCGGCGGGTCCCCGCTCGGGCGCCGCCTCGCCGCGTTCTACGCCGGTGCGGGCATCGGGATCTACGAGGGGTACGGCCTCACGGAGACCACCGGCGCCAGCACCGTCACGCCACCGCTCAAGCCCCGCCTCGGCACCGTGGGCTGGCCGCTGCCCGGCACCCGGGTGCGGATCGCCGCGGACGGGGAGATCCTGATCTCCGGCGACCACGTCCTGCGCGGCTACTGGGACCCGCAGGCCGGCGGTGTCGTCCCGATCACCCGCGACGGCTGGCTGCACACCGGGGACCTGGGCGAGCTGGACGACGACGGCTACCTCACCATCACCGGCCGCAAGAAGGAACTCCTCATCACCTCCGGCGGCAAGTCCGTCGCCCCCGCCCCGCTGGAGAACTGGCTGCGCCAGCACCCGCTGATCTCCCAGGTGATCCTGGTCGGCGACGACCGCCCGTACGTCGCGGCGCTGCTCACCCTCGACGCCGAGGGCATCGTCCACTGGCGGCAGATGAACGGGAAGCACCCGGTGCCGCCCGAACTCGTCGCCGACGACCCCGAGTTGCGGGCCGTGCTCCAGCGTGCCGTGGACGATGCCAACCGCCTCGTCTCCCGGCCCGAGTCGATCCGCCGCTTCACCGTCCTGCCGTACGACTTCACGGAGGAGGCGGGTCACCTCACGCCCTCCATGAAGCTGCGGCGCGCGCGGATCCTCGCGGACTTCGGCCGGGAGGTGGAGGGGCTGTACGACGGGGTGTGAGCGGCCCCACCAGCCCCTGATCCTGGCCGGTTTCGCCTTCGACACTCCTTTCGTAGGCGGTACTTGGCAGGAGCTTTGCTGTGAAAACCCGGATGCCGGGTGACAAGGGGACCTGTGTTGACTGCACACTGACAACCACGGGCGCACGTTTCCCCCCACTGGTGGCCGCCAGTCACGTCTGCACCGCGAGACCCGCGATAAGGAGCAGCATGTCTGCCACGATCCGCCTCACCGCAGCCACAGCCGTCGCCGCCGCCGTCCTGTCGGCCCTGGCGACCTCCCCCGCGGCCGCCGTCGCCGCGCCGGCGCTGCGCATGACCCCGGTCAGTGGTCACATCAGCAGCCACCACCTGGTCGGTGGCATCAGGAACAGCACCAGCTCCAACTGGGCCGGCTACGCCGCGACCGGTACGACGTTCACCAGCGTCTCCGCGAGCTGGGTGCAGCCGGCGGTCAGCTGCGCCAGCTCGACCACGTACTCCTCGTTCTGGATCGGCATCGACGGCGACGGCAGCAACTCCGTGGAGCAGACGGGCACCGAGGCGGACTGCTCCAGCGGCCGGGCGGTGTACTCGTCCTGGTACGAGATGTACCCGGCGTACCCGGTGAACTACAGCAACCCGGTGAGCGCGGGTGACCACTTCACCTCGACGATCTCCCGCAGCGGCACCTCGTACACGCTCACCCTGACGGACACCACCAAGGGCTGGACGAAGACCACCAAGAAGACGCAGAGCGGTCTGTCCAACGCCTCCGCCGAGGTCATAGCCGAGGCGCCGTCCAGCTCCACCGGCGTGCTGCCGCTGTCCAACTTCGGCACCGCGAACTTCACCGACGCCACCGCCAACGGCCAGGCCATCGGCAACTACTCGCCCGACAAGATCAACATGGCCTCGGGCAGCACCACCAAGGCGACCACGTCCTCGCTGAGCGGCGGCGAGAACTTCTCGGTCACCTACAACCACAGCTGACCCCCGGCTCCCGCCTCGACGGTCCGGCCCCGGGCACGCCACGGCGTCCCGGGGCCGTGCCGTGGGTGTTCGTTCAGCTCGCCCTGAGCCGTTCCAGGAACTCCGGGACGCCGTCGACCCGGCGGTACGGCTCGAAGGCGGGGGCGAGTTCGCGCACCAGGGTGACGCAGCGGGAGCGCCGATACGAGTGGCCAGGTCGAGCGATTCCCCGGTGACGGCGAGGGCCTGCTCGATGTCGCCGGCCTCCAGGCATCCCCTGGCCTGGTAGGTCAGGAAGATTCCGCGGGTCTTGTCGCGGGCGCGGGGCAGCAGGGCGATGCCCTCGGCGATCCGGGCGCGGGCCTCGGTGGTGCGGCCGAGGTCGAGCAGGCACTGCCCGGAGTCGACGGCGAGATCGGCCGGGCTCATCCACGCGCACCAGCCCGGTGCGGGATCAGCCGCCCCGGCCGCGAGGGCGGACTCGGCCGCCGACAGATCGCGGTGGCAGGCGGCGCGCTCACCCAGGGCGGCATGGGCGCGGGCCCGGCGCAGGAACAGCAGCGACCGGGCGGTGGGGTGCCGGGTACCGGACAGGGCGTGGCCGAGCTGGTCGACGGAGACCTTCGGCCGGCCCAGCCAGTTCGACTGGTAGGCGAAGTCCGAGAGCACCCCGGCCCCGTGGTCGCGGTCCCCGGCGGCGTGCGCGGACCGGAGCGCCGCTCCCCAGAGTTTGCCGGCCGCCCAGTGCCGGCCCTGGTCGAAGCGGTACCAGCCGCAGGTGGTGGCCAGATTCGCCGCGAGCAGATGAAGCCTGCGGCCGGTGTCCTCGTCGTAGCGCCCGCCCTCGATCAGCTCGGTCGTGGTGGCGAGGTGGGCGTCCAGCAGCCGGACGGTGTGCTGGCGCCGCTCGGTGGGCAGGGCCGTCAGCCGCCCGCTGGTCTCCTCCAGCCGGTCCACGAGTTCCGCGTCCACGCGCTTGCCACCGAGCGCCGAGGCGAGGCGTTCGGGTTCGACGGTGGCCCACTGTGCGGCGAGTCCGGTCAGGGAGATCGCGCTGTAGGTCAGGAAGGTGCGGCGGTCCATGAAGGCCCTCTGTGCGTCGTGGAGTGCTCGGACGGTGTAGGCGGACTTCAGCGGCAGCGGTTCGTCGCGTCCGGGAAGCCAGTACGGCCAGTCGTACGCGCCATCTCCGCGAGCGGCTTTGTCGAAGAGGCGACGAGGCCGCTCTGGGACAGGCCGTGCAGTTCACGGGCGTAGGCGAGGGGGTGCCGGATCGGGTCGTCCACGGACCAGTCCCATCATCGACGGTAATGATGAGCCTACCGTCAGCGACAGTGGGGCAATCCCGGACCATGGGCCTGGTCGCTCGACCGGTAGATGTTGTGGAGCCGTCCGAGCGCCCGTGCCGGATGCCCTCTTGTGCGGGCTCTCGCGCAGGGGCGAGGCTCGTGCGCACCCGTGCAACCGATTCGGTACAGAAGAGCCCAATGGCCCTGAAGTTCCTGGGGATTTGGCCGAACACCCCCGACGACGGATCGCCGACGATCTGGCTGGACGATACGACCGGTGACCTGATCATCCAGTCATGGACTGCCGACGACGAGACCGTTCGGCAGGCACAGGAAGTCGGTTCCGTGCCCGGCCACTCGACCGACGTTCCGGATCACGAGAGCGTGATCCGTCTGCCCGCCGACATGCTCCAGTTCATCCCCCGCCCGGACAGTGAGGCCAACGGTGGCAACAGCGGTACGTGAAGCACTCGCGAAGGCGCGGCACTCGGCCATGCACCTGGAGATGCGGGACAGCTACATGCGCGACGATCCCGAGTTCCTCCGCTGGCAGGAAGGCCACCGATACGACCCGGCGGACCGCGAGTCCTGGTGGCGCTCATGGCTGGATGTGGTGGAGGAGACGACCGGCCGGGGCGTCTCCATGCGACGGCTGCGCGTCGTCTCCGAGCCGCTGAGTGACTACGTGCGCTACGAGTACGACGGCACCTTTACGAACGTCGCAGCGGGTGAGGACGTGCGTTGGTTGCCCCGTGCCCGGTCACACGGGCTGCTGCTCCCCGTCTTGGAGGGCTGGGTGATCGACGCGGAGACCCTGATCCTCCATCACTTCAGCGGTGATGGGCAGTGGACCGGCGAGAGGATGGAAGTCCGCCACGATCCGGCGTTGGCGGAGCAGTACGCGACGGCGTACGAGGCAGCGTGGGAGAGGGCCATCACCCACGCGGAATACCGGCCTGCCTGACGATCACGCGCCATGGCTCTTTCCCCGTCATCCAGTGCTCAGCAGGCCCGGCAGGCTCTCGCGGATCGTCTCGCGGAACTCTGCCGGGATGCCGGTCTGTCCGGGCTCGACCTTGCCGAGCGCTGCGGGTGGAGTCGTTCCAAATCGTCCCGGATCATGAACGCCCGTACTTCTCCGTCCGTCGAAGACATCCGGGCATGGTGCCGCGCGTGTGGTGCCGACGAGCAGACCGAAGACCTCACGGCCATGCTGCGGACGGCGGAAGGGATGTGGGTCGGCTGGCGGCGCATGGAACGGGCCGGACTCAAGCAGGCGCAGGAAGCACGGATGCCGCTGTACGAGCGCACCCGCCGCTTTCGGTCGTACTCGTCATGGCTCGTACCAGGCATGATCCAGACCCAGCCGTACACCACGGCCGCACTCCAGGCGATTCGGAAGCGGCGCGGCCTGGTGGACGACGTGGCGGGCGCGGTGGCCGCACGCATGGAACGTCAGCGCGTCTTGTACGAGGGTGACCGACGGTTCGCGTTTCTCGTGGAGGAGTCGGTGCTGCGGGCCGGGATCGGCGGCGCTGAGGTCATGACCGGTCAGCTTGGGCACCTGCTCGCGGTTGCCTCACTTCCCCATGTCAGCTTGGGGGTTGTCGCCATGAAGCCGGATCGGGAGCGCTGGCCGGCTGAAGGGTTCTGGATCTACGACGCGGCGCAAGTCAACGTGGAGTTGGTGTCCGGCTACCTCACGATCACGCAGCCGAGCGAGGTACGCATGTACGCCGAGACGTTCGCGGAACTGGCAGCACTGGCTGTCTACGGGGCGAACGCTCGTGCGCTGATCACGGCAGCCATGGACGCCCTGGGATAACTGGCGTGCAACTTCGTGCACAGCGCTGTGGGCCGGGGCTCTCGGCTCTCTAGCTTGGTCGCCATCGATCCACGCGAGGGGACGACGGTGACCAGGACGCGGACGGCGGCAGAGAGCCGGAATCCCGGCAGGGGGGCCGTGGAAAACCGGGCGTGACCCGCACCCTTCGGCATGGGTTGAACCAGCACCGCAAGCGTTGGAGACGTTTGCCTGTCGAAGGGGTGCGCATGAAGCGAATCGTAGCCCGGGCGTGGAAACTCATTCGCGGCCCTCTGCAATGGCGCGTCCTGTGGTTCGTGCACGCCAAATTCATGATTGGCGTGACTGGCGTGGTGCGGAATGAGGCGGGGGAAGTCCTCCTTCTCAAGCACCGCATGTGGCCCGCTCATAGGCCGTGGGGGCTTCCTACCGGATATGCGATCAAGAGTGAACAATTCCCGGAGACCATCGTGCGGGAAGTCCGGGAAGAAACCGGCCTTGAAGTCGTGCCGGGGCGTCTGGTTCGAGTAACCAGTGGATACAAGCTCCGCGTGGAAATCGCCTATGAAGCGCTCCACGTGGGTGGAACTCTCAAGCTCGACGGCTTCGAGATTCTGGAGGCGAAATGGTTCAGTCTGGATGCGCTCCCGGAGGGAATGCAAGAGAGCCACGTTCAGCTCATCAAGTCGGACACCCCGACCTGACGGAACTCGCCCCGAACGAGTCGGTGAACGGCGCTAAGGCAATGGCCGGACTCGCGGCCATGCGCGCCGACGCGTCGTTGCTCACCGGAAAGCATCCGACCCACGTTTTCCGGCCCCTGTCGGAGATCCTCGACCGGTGGGCGGCTGACGGAATCGACACCACGCCGTTTCATGCCGGTGTCGAGGAAGCCAGGCGCCGGTACGCCGCTTTCGGGCTGGCGAAGATGCTTCCGCTCGACCGAGTGTTGGTCGGCTGCGAATCCCTGCGCGCCGGGGCCTTCGGTGGATTCCACCACCCGGGCCAGGGATATCGGCACCTTCACATGGTCGCTGTCATCACCATGTACGGGCCGATGGAACGCCGGAGTCCCGAGCGCCCCGCGCTGGCACTTCTCGACCTGCTCCGCGCGTACGCCCATGACTGCCTTCACTACGGGTCGCGTCGGCGGTACGTGGAAGTGGCCGGTGTGCCGGTCCGAACTCAGTACGGAATCAACTACCGGCGCACGAGTGGGCAGTCCTATTCGGCAGCCGACCCGCGCGGAAGCCACCACACCCGGAATATCGGCATCGTCATGGAAGGCGCGTGCGACATGGAAGCGCGCGCCATCACCCGGCATGCGGCGGAACGGTTTCGGGTGAGGGAACCCTCAGACGCCCTCGGCGCCCTCGCGTTCCGGGACGTGACGGGAACGCTGACCGAGGAGGACACAGGGCGCGTGGTGGACGCGCCGGAAAGTGAGGAGCAGACGCAGTACGCGGCGGCCCTCTGCGATTACGAGAAAGGCGTCAATCGGCGGTACCGGCGCTTCCTTACGGAGTTCGCCTCCGGGGAAGAGGACGAGTGCCACGCGCGTCTACTCGCGGCGATCGTCAACGGCGATGTGACAGCGCTGGGAACGTGGCTGGACGAACGGCACGGTCCCGGAACCTTCGCCGGACTGTTCCGTACATCGGGCTACTTCGGCCCTGGCTTGACCGCCTGAGCGGCCCCCACAGCTCCACGAGGTCCCGCCAGGAGCCCCACCAGTCGGGCAGGTTGGCGGGATCACCGGCATAGCGGCGCCCCCCTCGCCGGCGGGCGAACTCGGGGTCGTCCGGGCCGATCTGGTCGGGGACGCGTGCGCGGACGGTGTTGCCGGGTTCGTGGTCGGTGCCGTCGTCAGTGGTGCCGGCCGGGTCCTGTTGGTGCGGCGCAAGCCGGGGGACTCCCTGGGTGGCCTGTGGGAGCTGCCCTCCGGCAAGGTCGAGGAGGGGGAGGGGCTTCTGGAGGCCCTGTACCGGGGGACCGCCGAGGAGATCGGCCTGGCCGTCCGCCAAGTGGGCGACTCCGGGGATGACTTCGACCACGCCGTCACCGTCGAGCGGGCCGGACCCGTCGTCCTGACCGAGCACGACGCCCACCGCCGCTGACCGTCGCGGACGGACACTTTCACCTCACGGGTGCCGCGAAACGGCTGGTATTACTGGGGCATGCAGGAAGAGACCGCACGTTCCGCGATCGACACGTTCATCTCCGCCTTCAACGCCTCGAACGACAACTATGTGACCGACCTGCTCTCCCAGGCCCTGACCTCGGACGTGGTCTTCTGGGGACCGCTGGGGCGCAGCGAAGGAATCGCGGCGGTCGAGCGGTTCGTGCTGGACATCCGGCGCCACCCGGCGGGGACCGGCACGATGGTGCGCTGCTCGGCGGTGGACATGCCCGACGAATGGGCCCGGTACCAGTGGGTCTTCACCACGCCTGACGGAGGCCCCCGCCTGGCGGGTACGGATGTCGTCCATCTGCGCCGGAGCCTCATCGACCAGATCATCGTCTTCGCGGGCGAGATCGAGCCGTTCGCCTCCTGACCGGGTCGGCCCAGGGAGCGAGGCCGCAGGACCGGCCCGCAGGGCGGCGGCGCTCCAGGTGCCGCACTCGCTGTCCGACACCCGAGAGGCCACGGTCAGGAGCGGCGTCACGGACGGCTACGCCCCGGGCGGCCCGGCCAGCGGGATCTCGGCCCACACCGTCTTGCCGACGATGCGTTCGCGCACGCCCCAGGTGCGGGACAGCGCGTCCACGACGATCAGGCCCCGGCCGTGTTCGTCCCCGAAGGCGGCGCGGAGCACCTGCGGGCGCCGTTCGCCCCGGGTGTCGCTCACCTCGATGCGCAGTGTGTCCTCCTCGGGCAGCAGTGTCAGCCGCAGCTCGAAGTCGCGGCCCGGTACGCGACCGTGGGTGACGGCGTTGGCCGCCAGCTCGGAGACGAGGAGCTGGGCGGTGTTGCTCAGTGGCCCGTCGTAGGGGTAACCCCAGTTGTCGAGCGCGGTTCCGGTGAGCCTTCGGGCCAGTCGCGCGCCGCGTGGGGTGGCGCTGAGCCGCTGGATCAACTCTTTCAGGGGGGTGGAGATTTCCAGATTCACAACACCGAGCGTGGCCGGTTCTCCCTACGCTGACCAGGAGGAACTCGGCGACTCTGCGTAGTCGTACGGGTACGAGTCGGCGCGTGTACGGAGAGAGCGGAGGACGGAGTGGTAGACGAACAAGAGCGGCGGCCGGACACTCCTGGGCAGGAGAACGGGGCGGCAGGTGTCTTCGCCATGGTGGGCAAGCAGTTGAAGCTCCTGCGGGAGCGAGCGGGGCTCAGTCAGTCGGAGTTCGGGAGGCTGGTCCGCTACGGCCCGGACCACATCTCGGCCATGGAGCGGGGGGTACGGACCCCGAGGCCGGACTTCCTGGTCAAGGCCGACCCCATCCTCAACGCCAACGGGATGCTGATCGCGGTCATCCCCGACGTGGAGGACGCGATGCGGAGGGCGCGGACCCGGCATCCGGAGTGGTATCGAAGTCAGGCCGAGATGGAGAAGACGGCAGTGGAACTGCACCACTACTGCGGTCACGCCATGCACGGACTACTCCAGACCGAGGCCCACGCCCGGGCTGTGTTCGCCAAGTACCGGCCGTTCCTCAGCGAGGAGACCATCGAGAAGCGGGTAGCCGACCGACTCTCGCGCCAGCAGGTCTTCGAGCG
This sequence comes from Streptomyces sp. WP-1, assembly GCF_030450125.1. Lineage (NCBI taxonomy): Bacteria > Bacillati > Actinomycetota > Actinomycetes > Kitasatosporales > Streptomycetaceae > Streptomyces > Streptomyces sp. WP-1. The sequence continues at coordinate 3,525,393 of NZ_CP123923.1, read as the reverse complement.
CTGGCCCGCGCCCATCGTTAGCTACGTCCTCGAAGAGGTTGTCCTCGACCGGCCGATCGGCGGCCCGCGAGTCCACGCCGATCAGCTGCGTCGCCTGCTGGTCATCGGAGACAGGCAGAACGTCGAGATCCAGGTGATGCCGACCGGGGTGGAGGAACATCCGAACATGGACGGCGCGTTCAACCTCCTAGTGCCGAAGGGACATGAGCAGGTGGCGTACCTGGAAGTGCAGTGTCACCCCCAGCTGATCATCCACCGGGAAGACGTCCGGGAGATCGCCGATCGCTATGGGATCATGCGCGCGATGGCACTGACTCCTGAGAAAACCCGCGCTCTGATCGCGGAGAAACTGGAGAAGCTATGAGCACCGAGAGCCGGGCCTGGTTCAAGTCGAGTTACAGCGGCGGCGGGGGCGGCGACTGCGTCGAACTCTCCTACACCTGGCGCAAGTCGAGTTACAGCGGCGGCGGGGGCGGCGAGTGCGTCGAGGTCGCCGAACACCCCACGGCCATCCACATCCGCGACTCGAAACTTCCCGTCGTTCACCTCACTGTTCACCCCTCTACCTGGGCATCCTTCCTCACAGTTGCCCACGTACAGGCGAGGTGAGCGATTGACGGGTCGGCGAGGGGAGGGGACCGGTACCGTACGGGGCGTTCTGTCCGCAACCAAATGCCGGGGAACCGTCCGGGACCGGATCGGTAACGCCCGCTCGTAGCCTGCCTTTCCACCCTCGCCGACTTCGTCATCCGAGCAGAGGTATGAAAGAAGACAACGACGTCAGCCGGATCTTCCTGCTGAACCCGGATCCCCGTGTCCTCCGAGAGGCGCACCGGGCCGGTGTTCAAGTGCGGTCGGCCCAGGCAGACACGCATGACGAGTCCGCGCTGCGGCCCCTCCTGAAGGAGGCCGCGGCGGCCGGGCTGTTCGTCAATCCCGCACGCGCGCTACGGCTGCTCGCGGACCCGGACGCCGTACAGCGGCTCGTCCGGGACAACCGGCTGTCACCGGACGCCGGGGCGGTCTCCGGCGCGCCCCGGCTGACCGTGGAGACACTGAGCGTGCACGGCATGCACCAGACCGTGGGGATCACGGCCCGGATGTCGTACGGCCTGCTCTCCCCGGCCCCGCTGACGGAGGACACCGCGGCGGAGGTACGGGCCGTGGTGACCGCGCTGCTGGACCTGACCGGGTACCAGTACGGGCCCGCGCACACCGGGGTCACCCTGACCCGGCAGGGCCCGGTGATCACCGGGTGCCGGGCGGGGCTCGGGGACGATCCGATCCCCGAACTCCTCAGCGTGGCCGGGGGATTCGACCTCGCCGCCGGGGCCGTACGGGTACTGGCCGGAAAGCTCGTGGAGGTCGCGCGGCCGGAACGATTCGCCGCCGCGGCCGTGTCGAGCCGGCCACCGGGACCGGAGCAGCGGCTTCCGGGTGTCCGGTTCGTGCCGGCGCGGGGCGACTGCCCGCCGGGGCACTTCGTGGTGCACGCCGACTCGCCGGACGGCGCGGCCCAGCGGGTGACCTCGCTGGGAGAGCTGGTCGCGGGCGAGGCGAGCTGATCCGGACCGCGGGGACCGGATCGGTAACGAAACGGTAGGGAGCCGCCTCACTGTTGATACGTCGCCGGAAGAAGGACGACGACGCCAGCGACGTCAACAGGAGGCGGAGCCAGGATGCTGAAGTTCTCGATCCTCGGGGCACTACAGGTCCGTACCGTGTCCGGCCCGGCGGAGATCAGCGGCGACCTCCAGCGCACTCTCGTGCAGACGCTGCTCGTCAGCGAGGGGCAGCCGGTGTCCGGGGAGAGCCTGGTCGAGGAGATGTGGGGCGAGACCGTGCCCGACAACCAGTCCAACGCTCTCCAGGCGCATGTGAGCAGACTGCGGAGGAAGCTGAAGGCCCTGGAACCGGGGCGTCCGGTATCCAGGGTGACGATCCATCCCTCCGGTTACCGGCTGACCGTGGACGAGGGCGAGCTGGACGCCGCCGAGTTCGTACGGACCGTACGGGAGGCGGAGACGGCCTCCTCGTACGACGCGGAGGGCACCGCCCGGATGCTCGGGCAGGCGCTCGCGCTGTGGCGGGGGCCGGTGTTCGGCGGGTTCCCCGGCGGGACCCTGTGCCAGCTGGCCGGGGCCCGGTACGAGGAGTACCGGATGCGGGCCATGGAGCTGCGGTTCGACGCGGAACTGCGGCTCGGACAGCATGCGTCGGTGCTCGCCGAACTGGCCGAGGCGCATACCTACTACCCCCTGCGCGAACGGTTCTGCGAGCAGCTGATGATCGCCCTGTACTGCTCGGGACGGCAGGCGGACGCGCTCGATGTGTTCCGCCGGATGCGCCGCCAGCTCGACGAGGAACTCGGCATCCAGCCCTCGCCCGCGCTGCGCCGGGTTGAGAGCGCTATCCTGCGGCATGATCCCGCTCTCGTGAGGGATGCGCGTTCGACCCTCCTCCAGATCGCCTGAGGTGGTTAGCCTGTTCGCCAGGACCGAGGAAAACCCCAGGTAGCCGGAATCACCTCCTCCGTGTTGCTCGTTCGGGTACAACCTAGGATGGTCCCGAACATCTCGGGCCGGGCGGCGCGGCGGGGCGGAGGGGACGGGTTCGTGGAATCGGCGGCATCCGGTCGTCCTGTCGTGCGCTTCAACATCCTCGGCTCGCTCGAAGGCTGGTGCGGGGAGCGCCGGTTGAGGCTGGGCAGTCCGACCCAGGAACGGGTGCTGGTCACCCTGCTGCTCGAACCCGGCCGCATGGTGCCGATGTCCCGGCTGATCGCCGCGGCCTGGGACGACGAGCCGCCGCAGACGGCAAGTCACCAGATCCGCAAGTGCGTTGCCGCGCTGCGCACCCACATCCCGGACGGCGCGGCCCTGATCGTCACCGACGGCGCCGGGTACCGGGCCGTGCTCGGCGAACACCAGCTGGATCTCTACGAGTTCACCGAGCGGTCCAGACAGGCGCGGCAGGCGGTGGCGGCCGGACGGCCCGAGGAGGCCGTCGGGCATCTGCGTTCCTGCCTGGAGCTGTGGCGGGGCCCGGTGATGGCGGGCGCGGGCGGCTCGGTGATCAGCGGCGCCTCCGCGGCCCTCGAAGAGCGCCACATGGCGGTCGCCGAGCAGTACTTCGAACTCCAGCTGGAACTGGGCCAGTCCGCCGAACTGGTCGGTCCGCTGCGCGAGTTGGTCACCGCGCACCCGCTGCGGGAGACCCTGCGCGGCCGGCTGATGCTGGCGCTGTACCGGGCGGGCCGGCAGGCCGAGGCGCTGGAGGAGTTCGGGCGGGTGCGCGACCTGCTGGTGGAGGAGCTGGGCATCGACCCGGGCGCCGAACTCACCCGGCTCTACGAGGCGATCCTGCGCGACAGCCCCGAAGTCGCGGCCCGCGTACCGCAGTCGGTGGGCGACCGTGCCGCCCTGCTGGTCCCCGCGCCCTACACCACCCAGACCTCCGGCACCGAGCCCGCGCCCTGCACCCTGCCCTACGACCTGCCGGACTTCACCGGCCGGGACGAGGAGCTGGCCCGGCTGGTCACCGTGGGCTGCGCCCCGGCCACCGGCGGCACCCGGATCGTCGGCGTGGACGGCATGGGCGGCAGCGGCAAGACCGCGCTCGCGGTGCACGCCGCCCATCTGCTGGCCCCCGAGTATCCCGACGGGCAGCTCTTCGTGGACCTGCGCGGCTTCAGCCCCGGCGAGAAGGCCCAGGAACCCGGCGCCGTCCTGCATTCCTTACTTCACACCCTGGGCATACCGGACGACCGGATACCGGACGACCTGGAGCGTCGTACCACCTTCTGGCGAACCGTTTCCGCCCAGCGGAAACTGCTGCTCCTGCTGGACAACGCGGCCGACGCCGCCCAGGTGCGGCCGCTGCTGCCCGCCTCCGAGGACTGCCTCGCCATCGTCACCAGCCGGGTCCGGATGCTCGACCTGGACGGCTCGGAGTGGCTGTCGCTGGGGCTGCTGTCGGCCGGCGACAGCGCCACCCTGCTCACCCGGATGCTGGGCGTCGAGCGCACGGCCGCAGAGCCACGGGCCGTGGACCGGCTGGCCCGGCTGTGCGGAGGGCTGCCGCTCGCGCTGCGCATCACCACCGCGCGGCTGCGCAACCGGCCCCGCTGGACCGTGCAGTACCTGGTGGACCGGCTGGCCGACGAGACCCGGCGGCTGCGCGAACTGAGCGCCGGCGAGCGCAGCGTGGAGGCCACGCTCAGGCTGTCGTACCAGGCCATGGACGAGGACCAGCGCGCCGCCTTCCGGCTGCTCGGACTGCACCCGGGCAGCGCCATCGACGTGCCCTCCGCCGCCGCCCTGCTCGGCACCGACGGGCATGACGCGGAGGACCTCCTGGAGTGCCTCCTGGACGCGCATCTGCTGGAGCAGCACGAGGCGGGCCTGTACGGCTTCCACGACCTGGTGCGCACCTACGCGCTGAGCGTGCGCGAGGTGGAGGACGACGAGGAGTCCGCCGTCGAGCGCCTGGTGGCGTACTACATCCGGAGCACCGACCGGGCCTGCGAGACCCTCTTCCCCGGCCGCAGCCGCTACGGCGAGGCCCCGGCCACGAGCGATCCCGCGCTGCCCCGGCTGGACGACGGCGAGCAGGCGCTGCGCTGGTTCGACCGGGAGTACGAGGCGCTGCTCGCGGTGGTCGCCCAGGCCGGCACCCAGGGACTGCACCGACCGGCCGCGCTGCTCGCCCGCAATCTGCTCTTCTACCTCGATCTGCGGGGCCGCTACGAGGAGTTCCGGGTCGTCGGCCGGATCGGGGTGGCCGCCTGCCGCCAGCTGGACGACTCCGGGCTGCTCGGCATCAGCCTGTGCAACCTGGCCGTGGCGCACTGGTGGCTCGGCGACTTCCAGGACGGCATCACCACCGCCCAGGAGGGCCTGGAGCTGTCCCGGGGCAGCGCCCCGCGCTCCGAGGCGATGTGCCTGGACGTGCTCGGGCTGCTGCACGGCTCCCTCGGCAACTTCGAGCAGGCCCGCGCCTATCTGGACCAGGGCATCGGGCTGCACCGGCAGCTGGGTGTGGCCCGGATGGAGGCGGAGGCGCTGGTCAACCTCGCCACCGTGCAGATCTGGACCGGGCACTACGACGAGGCCGCCCGCAACGCGGCCCGCGCCACCGAGCTGAACCGGCGCCTGGGCGAGCGCAACAACGAGATCCACTCGCTGACCTTCCTCGCCCTCGCCCACCTCGGCACCGGCGAGGACGAACGGGCGCGCGCCTGCCTCGCCCAGGCCCTGGAGCTGTGCGACGAGTCCCGCAAGCCGGCCAACGTCGCCGTCGTCCTCGCCCACTGGGCGCGCGTCTGCCAGCGGCTCGGCGATGTGCGCTCGGCCGCGGAGCACGCCGAGCGGGCGCTCGACCTGGTCTCCGCGGAGGGCACGGCGCTGCGGCAGGCGGCGGTCTCCAACGTGGTCGGGCTGGTCCATCTGCGCAGCGGGGCCGCCGAGCGGGCCATGGAACTGCACGGCCAGGCCCATGAGCTGGCGTCCCGGCACGGCTTCAGGATCGAGATCGCGCACGCCCTGCACGGGATGGCGGAGGCCGCGCAGGCCCTGGACGACGCCGGGACGGCCGAGCGGCACCACGCTCAGGCGCGGGCGCTGTACGACGCGATGGGGGTCACGGAGGCGGGCCGGCGCCTGTAGGGCCCGGTCGGCCGCGATCCCCAACTCATCTGCCCGTCCACCGGTTTACGACGTCTCCGGGCGGATACACGAACGGCACCGGTGGGTGCGGGACCCGGCCGGTGCCGTGACGGCGCTCGTGTGGGGGGAGCGGGCTTGTTCGGGGAAGGTGGGGGGATGGCACGCTGCGGCGGCCGTACGCCGATTCGCGGGGGTCGTCAGGCGTGGACGACGCCCGGGCCGCGGCCCTCGTCGGCGCGGACGGGGTGGCTGCTGCTGGTGCTGTGCAGCCCGGTGGCGGGCAGCGCGGCGGCGGCGCCGAGGGCGAGGACGCCCACGCCCGTCAGAGCCGCCAGAACCGTCTTCGTACGCAGTGCGATGGAACGCATGTGCAACCCCTTGTGAGAGACGGACCGGGTTCCGGCCGCCGGGTTCTCCCCGGCGCCACGACCGATATTTGGGGGATGCGGTCCCAAAGCCGTCCCCGCTGGTTACCGGGGCCCGGGAGGCCGCCGGTACCCCTGATCGGCTTCGCAGGTCAGAACGGGTGTCGGGGCGGGTGTCAGACGGGTTCGACGACTTCCAGGAAGGCCTGTGCGACCCGTGCGACACCCTTGCCGAGCGTGCCGTCGGGCTCGCGGACGGCACGGAAGACGAGCGTGAACCCCGTGTCCGCCGGCAGCCGGGCCATGCCCGCAGGGCACCGCCGCCGAAAGCCGAGCGCCACCGGGTGACCCCGGGGGACGACGGTGTCGTGGAAGTCGCGGGTGGCGGTCAGGAAGTCCGGGGAGTCCTGAGTTCTGGTCATGACCCGGAACGTAGTGGTTCATGAACGGATCGCGAACCGCGGAGGAATGAGTTCCGTATGAATGCCGCGATGAATGGCGCGGCGCGGCCGAAAAGGCAGGAGCCCCGTTGCCGAAGTCGGCGCGGGGCTCCTTGGGTACTGCTCTCAGGTTCTGCGATCAGGCAGTGATCAGACGGGGGTGACGTTCTCCGCCTGCGGACCCTTCGGGCCCTGCGTCACGTCGAAGGACACCTGCTGGTTCTCCTCGAGGGAGCGGAAGCCGGTGGCGTTGATCGCGGAGTAGTGAACGAAGACGTCGGGGCCGCCGCCCTCCTGGGCGATGAAGCCAAAGCCCTTTTCGGCGTTGAACCACTTAACGGTTCCGGTAGCCATAAGCCCTCCTTGGGCTCAAAAGGGTTTGCCCTGCTCCAGAACCTGCAAGTGCGAAAACGTGCTGCACCACTGCATACGTCTGAAAACGACGAGAGCCCGCGGTCACATGCTCCGCAGGCTCTGTACTGCAAGGGAAACCAAACTGCAACTTGCGGCGAGCCTAGCATGCGGGCAGCCGGAAGCAATAGAGGGAAAGATCACTTCACTCGGATGTTTGAAAGCCGGTAACCCGTTTGACAGCGGGGCCGGTCCGAGCACCGTACCAGCCGAGGGCTAGAGTCCCGCGATGTGGACATTTCTCGCACCCGGCCGCGCGTCGGCCACATCCAGTTCCTGAACTGCCTGCCTCTGTACTGGGGGCTCGCGAGAACCGGCACGCTCCTCGACTTCCAGCTGACCAAGGACACGCCGGAGAAGCTCAGCGAGCGGTTGATCCAGGGGGAGCTCGACGTCGCCCCGGTCACCCTGGTCGAGTACCTGAAGAACTCGGACGACCTGGTCGCCTTCCCGGACATCGCCGTGGGCTGCGACGGCCCCGTGATGTCCTGCGTGATCGTCTCGCAGGTGCCGCTGGAGGAACTGGACGGCGCGAAGGTCGCCCTCGGCTCCACCTCCCGCACCTCCGTGCGCCTCGCGCAGCTGCTGCTGGGCGAGCGGTACGGCGTCCGGCCGGAGTACTACACCTGCCCGCCCGACCTCGGCCTGATGATGCGGGAGGCCGACGCCGCCGTACTGATCGGCGACGCGGCCCTGCGCGCCAACCTGCACGACGGCCCGCGCTACGGCCTCGACGTGCACGACCTGGGCACGCTGTGGAAGGAGTGGACGGGACTGCCGTTCGTCTTCGCGGTGTGGGCGGCCCGGCGGGACTACCTGGAGCGCGAGCCGCTCATCACCCACCAGGTGCACCAGGCGTTCCTGGAGTCCAAGAAGATCTCCCTGGAGGAGGTCGACAAGGTCGCCGAACAGGCCGCCCACTGGGAGGCGTTCGACGCGGAGACCCTCGCCAGGTACTTCACCACCCTGGACTTCAGCTTCGGCGACGCCCAGCTGGCCGCGGTCGCCGAGTTCGCCCGGCGCGTCGGCCCCACGATCGGTTTCCCGGCCGACGTGAAGGTGGAACTGCTCCGGCCGTGATCACCAGGCTGCCTCTGGTCCACGGGAAGGTGTCGGGGTCGGTGCGCCGCTGCGGCCGTGGGCCGGTGGCGGGCATGCCCGCGAGGCGGGCGGCGTCCCCCGCCCCTCGACCCACTCCCCGGCGACGGGCGGGGACGGCGCCCCCGGCGACGGCGAGCCCGCGCCCACCGGGAGCCCCACCACCGGCGGCGCCGTCCCCGCCCGTCACCTCGGCACCTGGGAGGGGCGGGCCACCGGACCCGGCGGCACCCTGCCCATGGGCACCTTCCGGGTCACCGTCCACCAGGCCCGCGTGGGCGAGCCCCTGGGGCGGCTGCGCCGGACCGACCGGATCGGCGCCGTCTGCACCGACCTGCTCACCCTGAAGAAGGTCACCGGGACGCGGCTCCTCGCGACCTCGGTGGGCGCGAAGGACGACCGCCCCGGCCGCGACCCCGCCCCGCACCAGATCGAACCGGCCCCGGTCGGCGACGACTTGAGGTACACCTCGGACAGCGCGCCGGAGGGCCACCCGGTGGCCGAGCTGACGAAGACCGGCTGAGAGATCTTGACCTCAAGCGAGCTTGAGGGAGGAGCCTTCCGTCATGGACACCGAAGAGCTGCGGCGCCAGGCGCGCGCCCTGACCGACCGCGCCGGGATCACCGACCTGATGGACCGCTGCCTGCTCTCCCTGGACGAGGGGGGCTTCGACGAGGAGTGGGCCCGCGCCTTCCACACCGAGGACGTCACCGCGGAGATGCCCATCGGCACCGTCCACGGCCGTGCCGCGCTGCCGGCCCATGTCCGCCGGGGAACGGCCCTGTTCGACCGGACCGTGCACCTGGGCACCGACGCCGTCGTCGAGGTGGACGGCGACCGGGCCACCGTCCGCGGCGCCCAGCTGAACACCCACGTCCTCGCGGACGGCTCGGGCGGCGTCTTCCTCTCCGCGGGCCATGCCGACACCGCACTGGTCAGGACGGCCGACGGCCGGCGGATCTCCGCCTCGGCGCTGCGCGTGGTGTGGACCCAGGGCCCCCCGCCACGGCTGCCGGACGACTTCGCCCCCGCCCTCGCGGCCCGGCACGGGGCGGGGGGAGCCGGATGAGCGAGGTGCCGGTGTGGGCCGCCGCCGCGCTCTGGGGCGCGGCGGCGGGGACCGTCCTGCCCAGGGCCGCCTTCCGGTTCGCCGTACCGGACGACGAACCCTGGCGCGAGCGGTGCGCGGACGGGCACGCGGTCCGGGGGTGGCTCGGCCGCACGGCGTGCCCCGGCTGCCCGGCCCCCGCCTCCCTCCTCCTCCCCGTCCTCACCGCCCTGGTCTGCGCCGCCCTCGCCGCCGCGACCGGCCCCCGGCCCGAACTGGTGGTCTGGCTGCTGCTCGCGCCGGTGGGGGTGCTGCTGTGCGCGGTCGACGTCCGGGTGCGGCGGCTGCCCGATGTGCTGACCCTGCCGTCCGCCGCCGCCGTCCTCGCGCTGCTGGGGCTCGCCGCGCTGCTGCCCGGGCACGCCGGGCACTGGCCGACCGCGCTGTACGGGGCCCTCGCACTCGGGGCGTCGTACACCGTGCTGCACCTGGTGAACCCGGCCGGAATGGGCTTCGGGGACGCCAAGCTGGCCCTGGCGGCGGGGGCCGCGCTCGGGTGGTACGGCTGGCCCGCGGTGCTGCTCGGCACGTTCGCCGCGGTCCTGGCCGGGGCCCTGTACGGCGGCGCGCTCGTCGTCGTACGGCGGGCCTCGCGGAGGACGGGTGTCGCGTTCGGGCCGTTCCTGCTGGGCGGGACCCTCGTCGGGGTGCTGATCGGCGCGTATACGGCGCTGTCGTAGGCTGGTCCGGTCCGTCCATCCCCTTATGAAAGGGACGCCCCGGTGACCGAGAAGGCCGACCTCCAGTCCGTCCTCGACCGTGCCGCCGCCGGCGGGCGGATCACCCCGGAAGAGGCCGTCGCCCTCTACCGCGACGCCCCGCTGCACGCGCTGGGCGCCGCCGCCGACGCGGTGCGCCGCCGTAAGTACGCGGGTATCGAGCACATCGCGACGTACATCATCGAGCGCAACATCAACTACACGAACGTGTGTGTCACGGCGTGCAGGTTCTGCGCCTTCTACGCGGCCCCCAAGGACACGGCCAAGGGCTGGACCCGTGACCTCGACGACATCCTGCGCCGCTGCGCGGAGACCGTCGAGCTGGGCGGCACCCAGATCATGTTCCAGGGCGGCCACCACCCGGACTACGGCGTCGAGTACTACGAGAAGCACTTCAAGGCCATCAAGGACGCCTTCCCCCAGCTGGTGATCCACTCGCTGGGCGCGTCCGAGGTCGAGCACATGGCCCGGATCAGCGGGGTGTCGGTCGAGGAGGCCATCACCCGGATCCACGAGGCCGGTCTCGACTCCTTCGCCGGTGCCGGCGCGGAGCTGCTGCCCGAGCGGCCGCGCAAGGCGATCGCCCCGCTCAAGGAGAGCGGTGAGCGCTGGCTGGAGATCATGGAGACCGCGCACAACCTGGGCGTGGAGTCCACCTCCACCATGCTGATGGGCACCGGCGAGACCAACGCCGAGCGCATCGAGCACCTGCGGATGATCCGCGACGTGCAGGACCGCACGGGCGGCTTCCGCGCGTTCATCCCGTACACGTACCAGCCCGAGAACAACCACCTCAAGGGCCGTACGCAGGCGACGCTCTTCGAGTACCTGCGGATGATCGCCATCGCCCGGCTGTTCCTCGACAACGTCCGGCACATCCAGGGCTCCTGGCTCACCACGGGCAAGGAGGTCGGCCAGCTGTCCCTGCACTACGGCGCGGACGACCTCGGCTCGATCATGCTGGAGGAGAACGTGGTCTCCTCGGCCGGCGCCAAGCACCGCTCCAACCGGCTGGAGATCATCGACCTCATCCGCAAGGCGGGCCGGGTGCCGGCGCAGCGCGCCACGACGTACGAGCACCTGGTCGTGCACGAGGACCCGGCGAACGACCCGGTCGACGACCGCGTGGTCTCGCACATCTCCTCCACGGCGATCGAGGGCGGCACCGCGCATCCCGAGCTGAAGCTGCTCGACGCCAACTGAGCGCGCCGTGCTGACGATTCACGCCGACTCCAGGGGGTTCGCGCTCGCCGTCGAGGGTGAGCGGGTCGTGGGCACGGGTGCGCTGGGGCAGCTGGCCGACGGGTATCCGCTGGCGCGGGTGCGGCGCTGGCCGGGGATCCTCACGCCCGGGTTCGTCAGCGTCCACGGCACGGAACTGCTGGAGGAGGCGTACCACCCGGACCCCCGGGAGGCCGGGGAGCTGGGCACCGGGCCGCTGTCCGGCGACGCGCTCGCCCGGCTCGCGCTGGACGACGTCCGGTGGGGCGGGAGCGCGCGGCGGGGGGTGCAGCGGATGCTGGCGCACGGGACGGTGGCGGTGGCGGGCGCGCTGCGCCGTCCGGCGGTGGCGGACGCGGTACGGCGCACCGGGCTCGACGTGCTGCCCCGTACGGGGCGCCCCGGCGGGGTGCCCTCTCTGGACCCCCTCGCGTGCGGGGTTCCGCCGGAGGTGCCGGCGCCCCGGGAGCGGGGTTCCGTGGCCTGCTTCGCCGTGTTCGACGTCGCGGACGAGGGGGAGTTGGCGGAGCGGGGGGCGTCGACGTGCGTGGCGACGGTCATCAAGGGGCGGCTGCTCTACCGGCGCCGGTGACTGCGTCGCTCGGGCCGTCGAGCGTCTGCGGGCCGTATACGGCTGATCGCGCAGTTCCCCGCGCCCCTTACGGGCGCTGGAGCACCGTCGGCGGTGCCGCACCCCCCGACCCGGAGCTGCTCCGCGGGACGCGGCTGCGACAATGGCCGGGTGACCCGCGCATCCCTGGACAAGCAGCCGCACGAAGTCGCCTCGATGTTCGACAACGTGGCGGAACGGTACGACCTGACCAATGACGTGCTGTCCCTGGGGCAGGACCGCCGCTGGCGCAAGGAAGTCGCGCAGGCCGTCGACGCCCGCCCCGCGCAGAAGGTCCTGGACCTCGCCGCCGGCACCGCCACCTCCTCCCTCCCCTTCGCCCGCACCGGCGCCTACGTCGTGCCCTGCGACTTCTCGCTCGGCATGCTCCAGGTCGGCAAGAAGCGCCACACCTGGCTGCCGTTCACCGCGGGCGACGCGACGAGGCTGCCGTTCAAGGACGACACCTTCGACGCCGTGACCATCTCCTTCGGCCTGCGCAACGTGCGGGACTTCGACGCCGCGCTGCGCGAGATGCACCGCGTCACCAAGCCCGGCGGGCGCGTCGTGATCTGCGAGTTCTCGCACCCGACCTGGACGCCGTTCCGGACCGTCTACACCGAGTACCTGATGCGCGCCCTGCCCCCGGTCGCCCGCGCCGTGTCCTCGAACCCGGACGCCTACGTCTACCTCGCCGAGTCCATCCGCGCGTGGCCGAACCAGCCCGGCCTCGCCGAACGGCTCCGCGAGGCCGGCTGGTCCAGGGTCGCCTGGCGCAACCTCACCGGTGGCGTCGTCGCCCTGCACCGCGGCTTCAAGGACTGAGCCTCACCGGCCGGTCATCTCGAACGCGTCCCCCGGTTCCCCCAGTTCGCGCTGGAGTCCGCCCGTCGGCGGCCGGGGGATCAGCGGTTCGCGCACACCTCCGCCGCCCTCGCCCTCCGCGAAGTCGAACCACACGTACACCACCGAGTCCGCCGGCACCTCCGCCCCGGGCGGCGGGTACTGGCGTACCACGTGGTCCACGACCGTCCGGTGGAACTCCGGGCGGTCCGGCGCGGTCAGGAACAGCCCCCGGGCCCGTGCGGTCTCGCGCGCGTCCACGGCCATCAGACCGACCAGCCGTGGCACACGCACATCGGGTGTCTTGGGTGTTATGTGCACAGATGTCACCCCCAGCGGTACTGGAAGGGTAACCCCGGTGCCCTCCGGCCGGAAGAAGCCGGTGTCGTACTGTGACAGATGGCTACCCTGCGTCACCAGCGCGGGAGCCGAGGCCGAGGCGGAAGCAGAGTGCGTCCTCCTCCAGGATCGGGTGCGGGTAGGGATCGGCGGGCCGCATACCGAGCCGCCGGGTCACCGCGACCGAACGCTCGTTGCCCGGTCGTACGATCGCCACCACGTCCGGCACCCCGGCCGCCCGGACCCGCCGCAGGGTCTCGTGTGCGGCGGCGGTGACGTACCCCTTGCCCCAGTGCGCCCGGCCGAGCCGCCAGCCGATCTCCACCTCGCCCACCGGGCCCCAGTCGCGCGGCCAGGGCTGGGCGCCGGTGAAGCCGAGGACCTCGCCGGACTCGTCCAGGACCGTCCAGAGGCAGAAGCCCCGTTCCGCGTCGTGCCGCCGCTGGCGCGCGGTGAGTTCCTCGTACACGGACAGCGCGGCGGGCTTTCCGCCGTGGAACTCCATCACCTCGGGGTCGGCGAACAGCCGGTGCCAGGCCAGGGCGTCCTCATGGGTGGGAACGCGCAGCCGCGGTGCGGGGAGAGGTCGGTTCACAGGGCAGCCCTTCAGCCGGGTGATCTATTCCGCTGAATAGACTGCCCATGTCCAGTGCCGGTCGGCACGCAGATTTCGAACTTGGGGAGATCCCGCCGTGACCGAGCCCCTCTCCGACCACTCCGCCGATGTGATCGTCGTCGGCGCGGGCCCAGCCGGCTCCGCGACCGCGTACCACCTGGCCAAGGCCGGTCTCGACGTACTGCTCCTGGAGAAGACGGAGTTCCCGCGCGAGAAGGTGTGCGGCGACGGCCTCACGCCCCGCGCGGTCAAGCAGCTCGTCGCCATGGGCATCGACATCTCCGAGGAGGCCGGCTGGCTGCGCAACAAGGGCCTGCGCATCATCGGCGGCGGCTCCCGCCTCCAGCTGGACTGGCCGGACCTCGCCGCCTACCCGAACTACGGACTCGTGCGCAAGCGCGACGACTTCGACGAGATCCTGGCCCGGAACGCGCAGAAGGCGGGCGCGCGGCTGTACGAGCGCTGCAATGTCTCCGGGCCGATCGTGGACGAGCGCACCGGCCGCATCACCGGGGTGACGGCCAAGGTCGGCGAGGAGAAGCGCGAGGTCGGCTATCACGCGCCGCTCGTCGTCGCGGCCGACGGCAACTCGACCCGGCTGTCCCTGGGGATGGGCCTGCACCGCCGCGAGGACCGGCCGATGGGCGTCGCGGTGCGCACGTACTTCACCTCGCCCCGCCACGACGACGACTACCTGGAGTCCTGGCTGGAGCTGTGGGACCGGCGCGGCTCGCAGGACCGGCTGCTGCCCGGCTACGGCTGGATCTTCGGCATGGGCGACGGCACGTCCAACGTCGGCCTCGGCGTCCTCAACACCTCCGCCGCCTTCAAGGAACTGGACTGGCGCGAGATCCTCAAGGCCTGGTGCGCGTCCATGCCCGAGGACTGGGGCTACACCCCCGAGAACATGACCGGGCCGATCCGCGGCGCCGCGCTGCCGATGGCCTTCAACCGGCAGCCGCACTACACCAAGGGCCTGCTGCTGGTCGGCGACGCCGGCGGCCTGGTGAACCCCTTCAACGGCGAGGGCATCGCCTACGCCATGGAGTCCGGCCAGATCGCCGCCGACGTCATCGTCCAGGCGCACGCGCGGGCGACGCCGGCCCAGCGGGAGATCGCCCTGCAGCGCTACCCGCGCGTCCTCAAGGACACCTACGGCGGCTACTACAACCTCGGCCGCGCCTTCGTGAAGCTCATCGGCAACCCCAAGGTCATGCAGATCGCCGCCCAGCGTGGCCTGACCCACCCGGTCCTGATGAAGTTCACCCTCAAACTCCTGGCCAACCTGACCGATCCCACGGGCGGCGACGCGATGGACCGGATCATCAACGGCCTGACGAAGGTGACCCCGAAGGCGTGAACCGTGGCCCGAAGGGGCGCGGGGAACCGCGTGAGGGGCCGTAGCGGCGCCGCACCCGGCCGCGGCGCCGCCCGGGCACTGATCTAGACCCGGCTCAACTCCCCCTCCTTGGCGGACCGGCGGGCGTAGACCTCCTCCCGCCGGTCGCCCATCTGCCGCAGCGCGTCCTTTTTCTCCCGCTTGGTCAACCGGTCGAGATAGATGTACCCGTTGGTGTGATCCGTCTCGTGCGCGAGGCACCGGGCGAAGTAACCCGTGCCCTCGATCTCCAGCGGGTTGCCGTCCCGGTCCCGGCCGCGCACGAGCGCCCGGTCGGGCCGCGGCAGCGCCATCACCGCGCCCGGCACCGACAGGCATCCCTCGCCCTCGTCCAGCAGCCGTCGCCCGTCGAGGGGTGATTCCAGCACGGGGTTGACGATGTGTCCGACATGCCGATTCCCGTCGTCGTCGGGGCAGTCGTACACGAAGAGGCGCAGATCGACCCCGACCTGATTCGCCGCGAGCCCGGCGCCCTCCGCGACGTACATCGTGCGGAACATGTCGTCGATGAGCGCCGCGAGGTCGGGCCCGAACTCCGTGACGTCCCGGCAGGGTTTGTGCAGCACCGCCTCGCCGACCTCGGTGATCCGGCGCACCGCGCCGCGCCCGGACTCGGGGGCGTACCGGGGGAACTCGGCGACAGGGGCGCCCTGTACGAACACGCGTGGCATCGCGTCTTCTCCTTCGCTCGGGGACGGAACCGCCGTACGACGGTCCGGCCCGAGCATGCCAGGGAACGCCGCAGGGCCGCTGCCCCCGAGCGGCTGCGGCCCCGCGTGAGGCGCGCGGAAGCACCTCAAGTATGCGAAACGGTACGGGATGCCTCAGAGTACGCGCACGGCGCCCGTCGGCTGGTCGTACGAGAGGGGGTGCTCGGAGACGCCGGAGGACGGGTTCTGCGCGCCGACGAACATGCCGTCGCCCACGTACACCGCGACGTGGTACGCGCTGCCCGCGCTGCCCCAGTACAGGATGTCGCCCGGCTGGAGGTCGCTCAGCGAGACCTGGGTGCCGGCGGTCGACTGGTCCTGCGAGACCCGCGGCAGGCTCACGCCGACCTGCTTGAAGGCGGTCTGCACCAGGCCCGAGCAGTCGTACGCGGAGGGGCCGGTGGCGCCGGAGACGTACGCCTTGCCCAGCTGCGACTTGACGAAGCTGATGACGGCCGCGGCGGAACCGGTGGCCGTGGAGGAGCCGGTGCCGGTGCTGGTGCCGGTGCCGGTGCCCGTGGAGGTGGAGCCGGAGGTGTCGTCGGCCGTGAGGGCCATCCGGACCGTGCTGCGCGAGGCGCGCTCGGCGGTGGCCTTGCGGGCGGCCTCCTCGGCCTTCTTCTTGGCCTCGGCGGCCTTCTGCTTGGCGTCCGCGAGGTCCGCCTTGGCCTGCTTCGCGGCCTTCGCGGCGGCGGCGTCGCGCTCGGCCTGGAGCTGGTAGTTCGCCGCGGCCTGCTGGGTGGCGTCCGCGGACTGGGCGGCCTGCGTGGCCAGGTCGGCCGTCAGGGTGGGCAGTTCGAGGGTCTGCGTCACCGGCTCGGCGGCGTTGGCCGAACCGGCGGCCCCGGCGACTGCCAGGGTGCTGAGGACGCCACCGGCAACTCCGGCCCGCATCGCGAGGGACGACGCGCTGCGGCGGGGCTTCCGGTGGCTGCGTATGTGAGCGGTGTGGGACATGGGAACAACCGGTATCAGGGGCTCCTCCATATCTTCAAGAAACGTGTGGTGCGCCACAGTTGCACGATCGAGACCTCAAACCCCGGGCGTGTCGCCCTTTATTGACGCCGTAACGGACATTGCGGGCGCCCGTGATCAAGCCCTTGATCACGGTCTTTGATCATTACGTCCGAATTGCCCCGCGCCTACCACCGGTTGATGTGGTTGGCCAACCCCGGTTCCTGGGAGACGGCTGTGGCTGTGACGGAGGTCACGGAACGCTCGCCGGGGGTGCCGGCGTCCCGCGCGTGCGGAGGGTTCGTGAACACATGCACACGCCGACGTGTGTGCGAGATCCACTATCAAGATCGGGTGCCCAGCGCCAATTTGCATGCAGGCGAACTCTCTTGATATTGAGACGACCTCTTTGGCCTGCGGCGACGGGCGAAATTGTCACTTCTAGTGATCAACTGAACGCTTCGTGTATGAAGATCAGCCATCATCCGACTTCATGATCCTTCGTCAGGTGGTGGAGATCACAAAGCTTGTGGAATACCCCGTGTCGCAGATCACAGATCGGCGGGCATAGGATGCGGAGCAGTTGGGCTTGTGACCTGCTTCACATGTTTTCGATCTTCATCGGCCCAGCGAACCGCCAGCAGTCAGTGCCGACTGAGAGGAGCGAGGAGCGGTGAACGCGTATGCGCCCATCCTCGTACTGGGAGCCCTCGGGGCAGGCTTTGCGATCTTCTCCGTGGTCATGGCCACGCTGATCGGTCCGAAGCGGTACAACCGCGCCAAGCTCGAGGCCTACGAGTGCGGCATCGAGCCGACCCCCACGCCGGCGGGCGGCGGGCGCTTCCCCATCAAGTACTACCTGACGGCGATGCTCTTCATCGTCTTCGACATCGAGATCGTCTTCCTCTACCCCTGGGCCGTCACCTTCGACGCCCTGGGGCTTTTCGGGCTCGTGGAGATGCTGCTCTTCGTGCTCACCGTCTTCGTCGCGTACGCGTACGTATGGCGGCGCGGCGGCCTGGAATGGGACTGAGGGGCCATATAAGACATGGGACTCGAAGAAAAGCTGCCGAGCGGCTTCCTGCTGACCACCGTGGAACAGGCCGCGGGCTGGGTGCGCAAGGCATCCGTCTTCCCGGCCACCTTCGGCCTGGCCTGCTGCGCCATCGAGATGATGACCACCGGCGCCGGCCGTTACGACCTCGCGCGCTTCGGCATGGAGGTCTTCCGCGGCTCACCGCGCCAGGCGGACCTGATGATCGTGGCCGGCCGGGTCAGCCAGAAGATGGCGCCGGTCCTGCGGCAGGTCTACGACCAGATGCCCAACCCCAAGTGGGTGATCTCCATGGGCGTCTGCGCCTCCTCGGGCGGCATGTTCAACAACTACGCGATCGTCCAGGGCGTCGACCACATCGTGCCGGTCGACATCTACCTCCCCGGCTGCCCGCCCCGGCCCGAGATGCTGATGGACGCGATCCTCAAGCTCCACCAGAAGATCCAGTCCACCAAGCTCGGGGTGAACGCCGAGGAGGCGGCTCGCGAGGCGGAGGAGGCGGCGCTCAAGGCCCTGCCCACCATCGAGATGAAGGGGCTGCTGCGGTGAGCGACGCGAACGGCACCCACGGCGGCGGGACGAACGGGGTGAACCCCGAGAAGGACCTCTCCGCCTCCAACCTCCCCGGCCAGCGCGGCCAGGGCGGCGAGGAGATCCGCGTCCAGCGCGGCATGTTCGGCGCCAACAACGGCGGCGACACCTCCGGCTACGGCGGCCTGGTCCGCTCGGTCCGGCTGCCCGGACCGGCGATCCGGCCCTACGGCGGCTGGTTCGACGAGGTCGCCGACGAGCTGGAGGGCGCCCTGGAGGAACAGGGCCTGCTGCCGGACAACGCCATCGAGAAGACGGTCGTGGACCGCGGCGAACTCACCTTCCACGTCGAGCGCGAGCACCTGCCGCGCGTCGCCCGCACCCTGCGCGACGACCCCGCCCTGCGCTTCGAGCTGTGCACCGGCGTCAGCGGCGTGCACTACCCGCACGACAAGGGCCGCGAGCTGCACGCCGTCTACCACCTGCGCTCGATCACCCACAACCGCCTGATCCGCCTGGAGGTCAGCGCCCCGGACGCCGACCCGCGCGTCCCGTCCCTGGTGTCCGTCTATCCCACCAACGACTGGCACGAACGCGAGGCGTACGACTTCTTCGGGATCGTCTTCGACGGCCACCCGGCCCTGACGCGGATCATGATGCCGGACGACTGGCAGGGCCACCCGCAGCGCAAGGACTACCCGCTCGGCGGCATCCCCGTCGAGTACAAGGGCGCCCAGATCCCGGCTCCGGACCAGCGGAGGTCGTACTCGTGAGCACTCAGTCCGCATCGGCACGCGAAACCACCGAGGGCACCGTCTACACGGTCACCGGTGGCGACTGGGACGAGGTCGTCCAGTCCGCGGCCCGCTCCGACGACGAGCGCATCGTCGTCAACATGGGTCCCCAGCATCCCTCCACCCACGGGGTGCTCCGGCTGATCCTGGAGATCGACGGCGAGACGGTCACCGAGGCCCGCTGCGGCATCGGCTATCTGCACACCGGCATCGAGAAGAACCTCGAATTCCGCACGTGGACGCAGGGCACCACCTTCGTCACGCGCATGGATTACCTCACGTCCTTCTTCAACGAGACCGGCTACTGCCTCGCCGTCGAGAAGCTCCTCGGCATCGAGGACGACATCACCGAACGCGCCAAGATCATCCGCGTGCTCCTGATGGAGCTGAACCGGATGTCCTCCCACCTGGTGTGCATCGCCACCGGCGGCATGGAACTGGGCGCGACCACGATCATGATCTACGGCTTCCGCGATCGTGAAATGATTCTCGATCTCTATGAACTGATCACCGGCCTGCGGATGAACCACGCGTACATCCGCCCCGGCGGACTCGCCCAGGACCTGCCGCCCGGCGCGGTCGACCAGATCCGCGAGTTCGTCAAGAAGATGCGCCGAAACCTCCCGGAGTACGACAAGCTCGCCACCGGGAACCCCATCTTCAAGGCCCGCATGGGCGACATCGGCTATCTCGACCTGGCCGGCTGCATGGCCCTCGGCGCCACCGGCCCGATCCTGCGCGCCACCGGCCTGCCGCACGACCTGCGCAAGAGCCAGCCCTACTGCGACTACGAGACGTACGACTTCGAGGTCCCGACCGCCGACAGCTGCGACGCCTACGGCCGCTTCCTGATCCGGCTGGAGGAGATGCGCCAGTCGCTCGGGATCATCGAGCAGTGCCTGGACCGGCTGGCGCCCGGACCGGTCATGGTCGCCGACAAGAAGATCGCCTGGCCCGCCCAGCTGGCCCTCGGCCCGGACGGACTCGGCAACTCCCTCGACCACATCAAGAAGATCATGGGCACCTCCATGGAGGCCCTGATCCACCACTTCAAGCTGGTCACCGAGGGCTTCCGGGTCCCGCCGGGCCAGGCGTACGCGGCCGTCGAGTCCCCCAAGGGCGAACTCGGTGTGCACGCGGTCTCCGACGGCGGCACCCGCCCCTACCGGGTCCACTTCCGCGACCCGTCCTTCACCAATCTTCAGGCCATGGCGGC
Organism: Streptomyces sp. WP-1; assembly: GCF_030450125.1. Classification (NCBI taxonomy): domain Bacteria; kingdom Bacillati; phylum Actinomycetota; class Actinomycetes; order Kitasatosporales; family Streptomycetaceae; genus Streptomyces; species Streptomyces sp. WP-1. The sequence continues at coordinate 3,505,298 of NZ_CP123923.1, read as the reverse complement.
GATGTGCGAGGGCGGCCAGGTCGCCGACGTGATCGTCGCCGTCGCGTCCATCGACCCCGTGATGGGAGGCGTCGACCGGTGACCACCTCTTCTTCGGAGCGGGGCGTCAGCCTGGGCATGCCCGAACCGCCCGCGCCCGCCTACCCGGACGACGTACGGGAGCGGCTGGCGGCGGACGCGCGCGAGATCGTCGCCCGCTACCCGGACTCCCGCTCCGCCCTGCTGCCGCTGCTCCACCTCGTGCAGTCCGAGGAGGGCCATGTCACGCGCACCGGAATGCGGTTCTGCGCGGAGACGCTCGGCCTGACCACCGCCGAGGTCACCGCGGTGGCCACCTTCTACACCATGTACCGGCGCCGGCCCTCCGGCGACTACCAGGTCGGGGTGTGCACCAACACCCTGTGCGCGGTGATGGGCGGCGACGCGATCTTCGAGTCCCTCCAGGAACACCTGGGCGTGGGCAACGGGGAGACCACCGAGGACGGCAAGGTCACCCTGGAGCACATCGAGTGCAACGCGGCCTGCGACTTCGCGCCGGTCGTGATGGTCAACTGGGAGTTCTTCGACAACCAGACGCCCGCCGGCGCCCGGGAACTGGTGGACGACCTGCGCGCCGGACGGGACGTGCGGCCCACCCGGGGTGCGCGCCTGTGCACCTTCAAGGAGACCGCCCGGATCCTGGCCGGCTTCCCGGACGAGCGGCCCGGAGCCGTCGAGGAGGGCGGCAGCGCCGGACCCGCCTCGCTGGTCGGACTGCGCCTGGCCAAGGGCGAGTCGGCACCCGCGCGCGTGGTCCACCCGCGCGGCGGCCCCCAGGACCCGCCGCGGGGGCCGGTGCACGAGCCGTCCCCGGCCGAGCACCCCAGCTCCCACGACGCGCCGCAGGAGACCTCGGCCTCCGATCCCGCGCATCCGGCCGGGCCCACCGCCGAGGAGGGGGAGTGATGACCGTGGCAGCCGAACTGAAGGACTCCAGCCCGGAGAAGCTGCTGGCACCCGTGCTGTCGGCCTTCTGGGACGAGGACCGCTCCTGGTCCCTGGACGTCTACCGGCGGCACGAAGGGTACGAGGGGCTGCGCAAGGCGCTCGCCATGCCACCCGACGACCTGATCGCCTACGTCAAGGAATCCGGGCTGCGCGGCCGCGGCGGCGCGGGCTTCCCGACCGGGATGAAATGGCAGTTCATCCCGCAGGGCGACGGCAAGCCGCACTATCTCGTCGTCAACGCCGACGAGTCGGAGCCGGGCACCTGCAAGGACATCCCGCTGCTGTACGCGAACCCGCACAGCCTCATCGAGGGCATCGTGATCGCGTGCTACGCCATCCGCTCCTCGCATGCCTTCATCTACCTCCGGGGTGAAGTGGTCCCGGTCCTGCGGCGGTTGCACGAGGCCGTGCGCGAGGCCTACGCGGCCGGCTACCTCGGCGAGAACATCCTCGGCAGCGGTCTGAACCTCGAACTCACCGTGCACGCCGGCGCCGGCGCGTACATCTGCGGCGAGGAGACCGCGCTGCTCGACTCGCTCGAAGGCCGCCGCGGCCAGCCGCGGCTGCGTCCCCCCTTCCCCGCCGTCGAGGGGCTCTACGCCTGCCCCACCGTGGTGAACAACGTCGAGTCCATCGCCTCGGTTCCCGCGATCCTGAAGAACGGGAAAGACTGGTTCAGGGCGATGGGCAGCGAGAAGTCCCCGGGCTTCACGCTCTACTCGCTCAGCGGGCATGTCGCGAGCCCCGGCCAGTACGAGGCACCGCTCGGCATCACCCTGCGCCAGCTCCTGGAGATGAGCGGCGGGATGCGCGCGGGCCACCGGCTGAAGTTCTGGACGCCGGGCGGCTCCTCCACCCCGATGTTCACCGCCGAACACCTCGATGTGCCGCTCGACTACGAGGGCGTCGGCGCCGCCGGCTCCATGCTCGGCACCAAGGCCCTCCAGTGCTTCGACGAGACCACCTGCGTGGTCCGCGCGGTCACCCGCTGGACCGAGTTCTACGCCCATGAGTCCTGCGGCAAGTGCACGCCCTGCCGCGAAGGGACGTACTGGCTGGTGCAGTTGCTGCGGGACATCGAGGCGGGCAAGGGCGCCAGGGGCGACCTGGACAAGCTCGCGGACATCGCCGACAACATCAACGGCAAGTCCTTCTGCGCCCTCGGCGACGGCGCGGCCTCCCCGATCTTCTCCTCGCTGAAGTACTTCCGCGAGGAGTACGAGCAGCACATCACGGGCCGGGGCTGCCCCTTCGACCCGGCCAAGTCGACGGCCTGGGCGGACCGCCCGGAGGTGAACGCATGACCGTGACCACCAACGCCCCCGCGGGCGGCGGGGAGGCGGCCCGCCCGCCGGAGGACCTCGTCTCGCTGACGATCGACGGCATCGAGATCAGCGTGCCCAAGGGCACCCTGGTCATCCGGGCCGCCGAACAGCTCGGCATCGAGATCCCCCGCTTCTGCGACCACCCGCTGCTCGACCCGGCCGGCGCCTGCCGGCAGTGCATCGTGGAGGTGGAGGGCCAGCGCAAGCCGATGGCCTCCTGCACCATCACCTGCACCGACGGCATGGTGGTGCGCACCCAGCTGACCTCCCCGGTCGCCGAGAAGGCCCAGCACGGTGTGATGGAGCTGCTGCTCATCAACCACCCGCTGGACTGCCCGGTCTGCGACAAGGGCGGCGAGTGCCCGCTGCAGAACCAGGCCATGTCGCACGGCAACGCCGAGTCCCGCTTCGAGGGCCGCAAGCGGACCTACGAGAAGCCGGTCCCGATCTCCACCCAGGTGCTGCTGGACCGCGAGCGCTGCGTGCTGTGCGCGCGCTGCACCCGGTTCTCCAACCAGATCGCGGGCGACCCGATGATCGAGCTGATCGAGCGGGGCGCGCTCCAGCAGGTCGGCACCGGCGAGGGCGACCCCTTCGAGTCGTACTTCTCCGGGAACACCATCCAGATCTGCCCCGTGGGAGCGCTCACCTCGGCGGCGTACCGCTTCCGCTCCCGCCCCTTCGACCTGGTCTCCTCGCCCACGGTGTGCGAGCACTGCGCGGGCGGCTGCGCCACCCGCACCGACCACCGGCGCGGCAAGGTCATGCGGCGGCTCGCGGCCGAGGACCCCGAGGTCAACGAGGAGTGGATCTGCGACAAGGGGCGCTTCGGCTTCCGCTACGCCCAGCTCAAGGACCGCCTCGACACACCACTGGTGCGGGGCGCCGGCGGCGTCCTGGAGCCCGCGTCCTGGCCGGAGGCACTGGAGGCCGCCGCGCGCGGTCTGACGGCCGCCCGCTCCCGGGCCGCCGTCCTGACCGGCGGCCGGCTGACCGTCGAGGACGCCTACGCGTACAGCAAGTTCGCGCGGGTCGCCCTGGACACCAACGACATCGATTTCCGCGCGCGGGTGCACAGCGCCGAGGAGGCGGCCTTCCTCGCCGCCGAGGTGGCGGGCCGCGGGCGTGATCTCTGGACGGAGTCCGGGGGAGGTACGGGGGTCACGTACTCCCTGCTGGAGAAGGCGCCCGCCGTGCTCCTCGTCGGCTTCGAGCCGGAGGACGAGGCCCCCGGCGTCTTCCTGCGACTGCGCAAGGCGTGGCGCAGGCACAAGCAGCTGGTGTTCTCGCTGGCCACGCACGCGACCCGGGGCCTGGAGAAGGCGGGCGGCACCCTGCTGCCGGCCGCGCCCGGCACCGAGACCGAGTGGCTGGACGCGCTCGCGAGCGGCGTCGGCCTGGAGGCCCCCGGCACCCGGGCCGCCGAGGCGCTGCGCGGTGAGGGCGCCGTCATCGTCGTAGGGGAGCGGCTGGCCTCGGTCAGCGGCGGGTTCACCGCCGCCGTACGGGCCGCGACCGCGACCGGCGCCCGGCTGGTGTGGATCCCGCGCCGGGCCGGGGAGCGCGGCGCCCTGGAGGTCGGCGCGCTGCCCGCGCTGCTGCCCGGCGGCCGCCCCGCGACCGACCCGCGCGCCCGCGACGAGGTGGCCGGCGTCTGGGGCCTGTCCGAACTGCCGCTGGGCTACGGCCGCGACACCGAGGGGATCGTCGAGGCCGCCGCGGCCGGCGCCCTGGCGGCCCTGGTGGTCGCGGGCGTCGAGGTCGCCGACCTGCCCGACCCGGCCCGCGCCCGCGAGGCGCTGGACCAGGTCGGCTTCCTGGTCTCGCTGGAGCTGCGGCCCAGCGAGATCACCGAACGCGCCGACGTCGTCCTGCCGGTCGCCGCGGTCGCCGAGAAGGCGGGCTCCTTCCTCGACTGGGAGGGCAGGGTGCGCTCCTTCGAGGCCGCGCTCAAGCCGGAGCAGCTGGCCCGCCGCCTGGCCCCGACCGACGCCCGGGTCCTGCACATGCTGGCCGACGCGATGGCCCGCGCCGAAGGCGCTGAGGGACGCTGTCACCTGGGGCTGCCGGACCTGCGCAGCATCCGCGCGGAGATCGACCGGCTCGGCTCCTGGGACGGGCCGTACGCCACCGAGCCCCGGGAGCCCGCGGGCGCCGTACCCCGCCCGGCCGCCGGGGAGGCCGTGCTCGCGGGCCACCGGCAGCTGCTCGACCAGGGCCTCCTCCAGGAGGGCGACGAGGCGCTGGCCGGCACCCGGCGCGCCGCCCGGGCCCGGCTGTCGGCCGCCACGGCCGCCGAGGCCGGGGTCGCGGACGGCGCTCTCCTCGCCGTCACCGGCCCCGCCGGAACCGTCGAACTCCCGCTCCGGATCAGCGAGATGCCCGACCGGGTGGTCTGGCTCCCGCTGAACTCCGTCGGCGGCGGCGTCGCCTCCGACACCGGGGCACAGCCCGGCAACCTCGTCCGCATCGGCCCCGCGGCCCCCGCCGGGGCGGCCCCCAAGGAGGTGGAGGCATGAGCCCGTACCTCGCCGCTGAAGACCTCTCGATGTTCGGCCGCGACCCCTGGTGGCTGGTCGTCGTCAAGGCGGTCTTCTGCTTCGCCTTCCTGATGGTGACCGTGCTGTTCTCCATCGTCTGGGAGCGCAAGGTCGTCGCCTGGATGCAGCTGCGCATCGGACCCAACCGGCACGGCCCCTGGGGCATGCTCCAGTCGCTCGCCGACGGCGTGAAACTGATGCTCAAGGAGGACCTGATCGTCCGCCGCGCGGACAAGGTGGTCTACGTCCTCGCGCCGATCGTGGCGGCCATCCCGGCCTTCATGGCGATCGCGGTGATCCCCTTCGGCCCCGCCGACCACGAGATCTCCGTCTTCGGCACCCGTACGACGATGCAGCTCACCGACCTGCCGATCGCGATGCTCTACATCCTCGCGGTCGCCTCGGTCGGCATCTACGGCATCGTCCTCGCGGGCTGGAGCTCCGGCTCCACGTATCCGCTGCTGGGCGGGCTGCGCTCCTGCGCGCAGATGATCTCCTACGAGATCGCCATGGGCGCCGCTTTCGCCTCGGTTTTCCTCTACTCGGGCTCCATGTCGACGTCGACCATCGTGGCCCAGCAGCACGACCGCTGGTACATCCTGCTGCTGCCGGTCTCCTTCCTCCTCTACATCGTCACCATGGTCGGCGAGACCAACCGCGCCCCCTTCGACATGCCGGAGTCCGAGGGTGACCTGGTGGGCGGCTTCAACACCGAGTACTCGTCCATCAAGTTCGCGATGTTCATGCTCGCCGAGTACGTGAACATGGTGACGGTCTCCGCCGTCTCCACCACCCTCTTCCTCGGCGGCTGGCGGGCCCCCTGGCCGATCAGTACCTTCTGGGAGGGCGCGAACCACGGCTGGTGGCCGATGCTCTGGTTCGTCATCAAGGTGCAGCTGCTGCTGTTCTTCTTCATCTGGCTGCGCGGCACCCTGCCCCGCGTCCGCTACGACCAGCTGATGAAGCTCGGCTGGAAGGTCCTGATTCCGGTCTCGGTGACCTGGCTGATGCTCGTCGCGTCCGTGCGGGCGCTGCGCAACGAGCACTACGGCTTCGCCGACATCGCCCTCTACGTGGGCGGCGGGGTGCTCGCCCTGCTGCTGATCTCCTTCGTCGTCGACATCTTCCGCGAGAAGGCGCGGGCGGCCGAGCGGTCCGCCGCGGACCAGGCCGGGTTCGACCCGATGGCGGGCGGATTCCCGGTGCCGCCGCTGCCCGGACAGGAGCTGCCGCCGGTGCCGAGGCGCCGCCCGCGGCGGGAGCGGGAGCTGATTGTCAGTGGTGGGCCCGACACTGTGAGTGACGGGACGTCAGAGGGATCTTCGGATGGAAAGGAGGCGTCCGATGGCTGAGGAATCCAAGGAGATCAAGCCCGGTTTCCAGAACCCCGTGGCCGGCTTCGGCGTGACCTTCAAGGCCATGTTCAAGAAGCGGCTCACCGAGCAGTACCCGGAGCAGAAGAAGACCACCGCTCCCCGCTTCCACGGACGGCACCAGCTCAACCGCCATCCGGACGGCCTGGAGAAGTGCGTCGGCTGCGAGCTGTGCGCCTGGGCCTGCCCCGCCGACGCCATCTATGTGGAGGGCGCCGACAACACCGACGAGGAACGCTACTCGCCGGGCGAGCGCTACGGCCGCGTCTACCAGATCAACTACGCCCGCTGCATCCTGTGCGGGCTGTGCATCGAGGCGTGCCCCACCCGCGCGCTGACGATGACCAACGAGTTCGAACTGGCCGACTCCAGCCGCGCGAACCTCATCTACACCAAGGAGCAGCTGCTGGCCGGCCTCGACGAGGGCATGGTCGAGGCGCCGCACTCCGTCTTCCCGGGCACCACCGAGGAGGACTACTACCGGGGCCTGGTCACCCAGGCGGCGCCCGGCACGGTCCGCCAGACCGCCGTCTCCAAGGGCGAGGACGCCGAGGCCGCCGACGCGGACAAGGCGGCGGACCAGGAGGTGGACGCATGAGCGCGCAGCTCGCCGCCTATACGACCTCCACGGGTGAGGCCTTCCAGTTCTGGGTCCTCGGCACCGTCGCGGTGATCGGCGCCCTGTGCACCGTCTTCATGAGGAAGGCCGTGCACAGCGCGCTCAGCCTCGCCGGGACCATGATCGTCCTGGCGGTGTTCTACCTCGCCAACGGCGCCTACTTCCTGGGCGTCGTACAGATCGTCGTCTACACCGGCGCGATCATGATGCTGTTCCTGTTCGTGGTGATGCTCGTCGGCGTCACGGCCGCGGACTCGCTGAAGGAGACCATCAGGGGCCAGCGCTGGCTGGCCCTGCTGTGCGGGGCCGGCTTCGGCGTGCTGCTGCTCGCCGGGATCGCCAACGCCTCCCTGAAGGACTTCGCGGGCACCGGCCAGGCGAACGCCAACGGCAATGTGGAGGGTCTCGCCGCCCTCATCTTCACCAAGTACGTCTTCGCCTTCGAGATCACCGGCGCCCTGCTGATCACGGCCGCCGTCGGCGCCATGGTGCTCACCCACCGCGAGCGCACCGAGCGCGCCAAGACCCAGCGCGAGCTGGCCGAACAGCGGGTCCGCGAGGGCAAGCACGTGCCGCCGCTGCCCGCCCCGGGTGTCTACGCCCGGCACAACGCGGTGGACATCGCCGGTCTGCTCCCCGACGGCACCCCCTCCGAGCTGACCGTCAGCAAGACGCTGCGCGAACGCGGCCAGATCCGGGACGTGTCCACGCAGGCCATCAACGATCTGCGGGCGCTGGAACAGCGCTCCGAGGAGCGCCTGGAGCGGACGCCGACCGAACCGGAGACGTTCAAGCGGCCCGAGGAGGCGTCGAAGTGAACCCGGTCAACTATCTGTACCTCGCGGCCCTGTTGTTCACGATCGGCGCCACCGGCGTACTGATCCGGCGCAACGCCATCGTGGTCTTCATGTGCGTCGAACTGATGCTGAACGCCTGCAACCTCGCGTTCGTCACCTTCTCCCGGCTGCACGGCAACCTCGACGGCCAGGTCATCGCCTTCTTCACGATGGTCGTGGCCGCCGCGGAGGTCGTGGTGGGCCTCGCGATCATCGTGTCGCTGTTCCGTGCCCGCCACTCGGCCTCGGTCGACGACGCCAGCCTGATGAAGCTGTAAGGGGTCGGGAGAATCGTGGAGAAACTGATCGCGCTGCTCATCGCGGCGCCCCTGCTCGGAGCGGCCGTCCTGCTGGTCGGCGGCCGGCGCCTGGACCGCGTCGGCCACTGGATCGGCACCCTGCTGTCGACCGCGTCCTTCGTCATCGGCCTGCTCCTCTTCGCCGATCTGCTCGGCAGGAACGCGGAACACCGCACGCTGACCCAGCACCTGTGGACCTGGATCCCGGTCGAGGGCTTCCAGGCGGACGTCACCTTCCGCCTCGACCAGCTGTCGATGACCTTCGTCCTGCTGATCACCGGCGTCGGCTCGCTGATCCACCTGTACTCGGTCGGGTACATGGAGCACGACGAGCGCCGCCGCCGCTTCTTCGGTTATCTGAACCTGTTCCTCGCGGCGATGCTGCTGCTCGTCCTCGCCGACAACTACCTGCTGCTGTACGTCGGCTGGGAGGGCGTCGGTCTCGCCTCCTACCTGCTGATCGGCTTCTGGCAGCACAAGCCCAGCGCCGCCACGGCCGCCAAGAAGGCGTTCCTGGTCAACCGCGTCGGCGACATGGGCCTGTCGATCGCGATCATGCTGATGTTCACCACCTTCGGCACCTTCGCCTTCGGCCCGGTCTTCGGCCATGCCGACGGCGCCTCCCAGGGCAAGCTCACCGCGATCGGCCTGATGCTGCTGCTCGCCGCGTGCGGCAAGTCCGCCCAGGTGCCGCTCCAGTCCTGGCTCGGTGACGCGATGGAGGGCCCGACCCCGGTCTCGGCCCTGATCCACGCGGCGACCATGGTGACCGCGGGCGTCTATCTGATCGTCCGCTCGGCGGCCGTCTTCAACGCGGCGCCGGACGCCCAGCTCGCCGTCACCGTGGTGGGCACGGTCACGCTGCTCTTCGGTGCGATCGTCGGTTGCGCCAAGGACGACATCAAGAAGGCGCTGGCCGGTTCGACCATGTCGCAGATCGGCTACATGGTGCTCGCCGCGGGCCTCGGCCCCATCGGCTACGTCTTCGCGATCATGCACCTGGTCACCCACGGCTTCTTCAAGGCCGGGCTGTTCCTCGGCGCGGGCTCCGTGATGCACGGCATGAACGACGAGGTCGACATGCGCAAGTTCGGCGGTCTGCGGAAGTACATGCCGATCACCTTCGTCACGTTCGGCCTCGGCTACCTCGCCATCATCGGCTTCCCGGGCCTGTCCGGCTTCTTCTCCAAGGACAAGATCATCGAGGCGGCCTTCGCCAAGGGCGGCACCGAGGGCTGGATCCTCGGCGGCGCGGCCCTGGTGGGCGCGGCCATCACCGCGTTCTACATGACGCGCGTGATGCTGATGACGTTCTTCGGCGAGGAGCGCTGGCGCGACCGGGCGACGCGTTCACCCGAGGCCCCGAGCGCCGAGCCCGCCGCCGAGCACCGCGGCGAGCACGCCGAGCCGCATCCGCACGAGTCCCCGGCCGTCATGACGATCCCGATGATCGTGCTGGCCGTCGGCTCGGTCCTCGGCGGTGCCTTCTTCAGCATCGGCGACCGCTTCCTCAAGTGGCTGGAGCCGGTCACCGGCCACAGCGAGGGCCACTCCCCGGTCAGTGCCGGGGAGGTCACGATCGCCACGATGGTCTGCCTGGTCATCGGCGTGGGCATCGCCTGGGCGCAGTACGGCCGGGGGTCCGTCCCGGTCGTCGCCCCGCGCGGCTCGCTGCTCACCCGGGCGGCCCGCCGCGACCTCCTCCAGGACGACTTCAACCATGTGGTCCTGGTGCGCGGCGGCGAACACCTCACGCGTTCCCTGGTCTACCTCGACCACAGCCTGGTCGACGGGGTCGTCAACGGTACGGCGGCCGGCTTCGGCGGGCTGTCCGGGCGGCTGCGCCGGCTCCAGAACGGCTTCGCCCGCTCCTACGCGGTCTCGATGTTCGGCGGCGCGGCACTCCTGGTCGCCGCGACCCTGCTGATGAGGGCGGTCTGATACCGATGTCCTTTCCCCTGCTGACAGCGACGGCGGCGCTCCCCGCCGTGGGAGCCGTCGCCACGGCCGCCGTACCGGCCGCGCGGCGCACCGCCGCCAAGTGGCTGGCCCTGCTCGTCTCGCTCGGCACGCTCGCGCTGGCGATCACCGTCCTGGTCCGCTTCGACCCGGGCGGCGCCCGCTACCAGCTCACCGAATCCCACTCCTGGATCCGGGACTTCGGGGTGCGCTACGAGCTGGGCGTGGACGGCATCGGGGTGGCGCTGATCGCGCTGACCGCCGTACTGATCCCGTTCATCGTCCTGGCGGGCTGGCACGACGCCGACCCGCTGGAGACCGGCAGCCGCCGCTGGCGCCCCACCCAGGGCTTCTTCGCGCTGATCCTGGCGGTCGAGGCGATGGTCCTCATCTCCTTCGAGGCCACCGACGTCTTCCTGTTCTACATCTTCTTCGAAGCCATGCTGATCCCGATGTACTTCCTCATCGGCGGCTTCGGGGACCGCGCCCACGCCCAGGGCGAGGAGGCGGCGGCCACCCAGCGCTCGTACGCGGCGGTGAAGTTCCTCCTCTACAACCTGGTCGGCGGTCTGATCATGCTGGCCGCGGTGATCGGCCTCTATGTGGTCGCCGGGAACTTCTCCCTCCAGCAGATCGCCGAGGCGCGGGCCAACGGCTCGCTGCACATGGCGACGAGCAGCGAACGCTGGCTGTTCCTCGGTTTCTTCTTCGCCTTCGCGGTGAAGGCGCCGCTGTGGCCGCTGCACACCTGGCTGCCCAACGCCATGCAGGAGTCCACCGCCCCGGTCGCCGTCCTCATCACGGCGGTGGTCGACAAGGTGGGCACCTTCGCGATGCTCCGCTTCTGCCTCGGGCTGTTCCCGGCGGCCAGCAGGTGGGCCACGCCGGTGATCCTCGTCCTGGCGCTGATCAGCATCGTCTACGGCGCGCTGCTCGCGGTCGGCCAGCGGGACATCAAGCGCCTGGTGGCGTACGCGTCGATCTCCCACTTCGGCTTCATCATCCTGGGCATCTTCGCGATGACCAGCCAGGGCCAGTCCGGCGCCACCCTCTACATGGTCAACCACGGCATCTCCACGGCCGCGTTGATGCTGGTCGCCGGATTCCTGATCTCCCGGCGCGGCTCGCGGCTCATCGCCGACTACGGCGGGGTGCAGAAGGTCGCCCCGGTGCTCGCCGGCACCTTCCTGATCGGCGGCCTGGCCACCCTGTCGCTGCCCGGCCTCGCGCCGTTCGTGAGCGAATTCCTCGTCCTGGTCGGCACGTTCGCGCGCTACCCGGTGATCGGGATCATCGCCACCCTCGGCATCGTGCTCGCCGCGCTCTACACCCTGGTGCTCTACCAGCGCACCATGACGGGCCCGGTGAAGCCCGAGGTCGCGAAGATGCCCGACCTCCGGGTGCGTGAGGTCCTGGTCGTCGCCCCGCTGATCGTGCTGCTGATCTTCCTGGGCGTCTATCCGAAGCCGGTGACGAACATCGTCAACCCGGCGGTCAAGCACACCATGTCCGACGTCCAGAAGAAGGACCCCAAGCCCGAGGTGGAGGCGGCCAAGTGAGCACCCCAGCCGTCCACAGCCTGTGGACAACCGCGGCCGACCGCATCCCCCAGATCGGCGCGCCGAAGATCGAATACGGGCAATTGTCGCCCACGCTGATCATCCTCGGCGCCGCGCTGGTCGGGGTGCTGGTCGAGGCGTTCGTGCCGCGCAGGTCCCGTTACTACGCACAGGTGTTCGTGTCGGTCGTCGCCCTGTGCGCCGCGTTCGCCGCGGTCGTCGGGCTCGCCGCCGACGGGTACGGCACCACGAAGGCGCACATCGCCGCCATGGGCGCCATCGCGGTCGACGGCCCCTCGCTGTTCCTCCAGGGCACCATCGTGCTGGCCGGTCTGGTGGGCCTGTTCACCTTCGCCGAGCGCCGCCTCGACCCGGAGGCGCATGGCAACCGGGTGGACTCCTTCGCCGCGCAGGCCGCCGCCGTACCGGGCAGCGACACCGAGAAGGCCGCGGTCAGGGCCGGGTTCACCACCACCGAGGTGTTCCCGCTGCTGCTCTTCGCGGTCGCCGGCATGCTGGTCTTCACCTCGGCGAACGACCTGCTGACGCTCTTCGTCGCGCTGGAGGTCTTCTCCCTGCCGCTCTACCTGCTGTGCGCGCTGGCCCGCCGCAAGCGGCTGATGTCGCAGGAGGCCGCGGTCAAGTACTTCCTGCTGGGCGCGTTCGCCTCCGCGTTCACCCTGTTCGGCATCGCGCTGCTGTACGGCTACGCGGGCTCGGTGTCGTACGCCCGCATCGCCCAGGTCGTGGACGGCTCGGTCACCGATGTGAACCCGGCGCTGGCGAACACCATGGGCAATGACGCGCTGCTGCTCATCGGCGCGGCCCTGCTGGTGATGGGCCTGCTGTTCAAGGTGGGCGCGGTGCCGTTCCACATGTGGACGCCCGACGTCTACCAGGGCGCGCCCACCCCGGTGACCGGCTTCATGGCGGCGGCGACCAAGGTGGCCGCGTTCGGCGCGCTGCTGCGGCTGCTGTACGTGGTGCTGCCGGGGATGCGCTGGGACTGGCGGCCGGTGATGTGGGCGGTGGCGATCGTCACCATGCTGGGCGGCGCGATCGTGGCGATCACCCAGACCGACATCAAGCGGCTGCTGGCGTACTCGTCCATCGCGCACGCCGGATTCATCCTCGCGGGTGTCATCGCGACCTCGAAGAACGGCGTGTCGTCGGTCCTGTTCTACCTGGCCGCCTACTCGTTCGTGACGATCGGCGCCTTCGCGGTGGTCACCCTGGTCCGGGACGCGGGCGGCGAGGCGACCCATCTGTCCAAGTGGGCCGGGCTCGGGCGGCGCTCCCCGCTGGTGGCGGCGGTCTTCGCGGTGTTCCTGCTGGCCTTCGCCGGTATCCCGCTGACGTCCGGCTTCGCGGGGAAGTTCGCCGTGTTCAAGGCGGCGGCGGCCGGAGGCGCGGTCCCGCTGGTCGTCATCGGTGTGCTCTCCTCGGCGATCGCGGCGTTCTTCTACATCCGCGTGATCGTGCTGATGTTCTTCAGCGAGCCGAAGCCGGAGGGGCCGACGGTGGCCGTGCCGTCCCCGCTGACGACGATGGCGATCGGGCTCGGCGTGGTGGTCACGGTGGTGCTGGGTGTGGCGCCGCAGTACTTCCTGGACCTGGCGAACCAGGCGAGCGTGTTCGTGCGCTGAGTGCGCCTGTGCCCGTGGGGAGGCCCCGGTTCCGTCTCCGGACCGGGGCCTTCGCGCTGCCGTCGTGCGTGGCGTCGTACGGCTCAGCCCGGGGCGCCCGGGTAGGGGCACCTCACATCGGGGTTCCACTCGTAGAACAGACCGTTGGGGTTGTTCTTGTAGAGCCAGGCGTGCAGCGAGTAGTGGGTCGGGATGGTCGAGTTGTGGTGCGCGGTGACCGGGCCCTCGAACTTCCGCCCGAACATCGTGGGCCGCGCGGTGTCCTTGCCGGCCTTCACGATCCACTCCACCCCGGTGAGCCTGCGCCCGCCCTTGCCGTCGTCCTCGTAGAGCAGGGCGGCGGGCCTGGCCGGGTCGAGGGAGCCGTAGTACTTGGGGTTGATGTAGTGGTACCCCATGGCGCCCATGCTGCCGTTCATGTCCATGGTGCAGGGGTTGGGCCGGTATCCGGCGGCCACGGCGAGCGGCACGGACCGGTACTTGGCGGTGGCCGACACCGTCGTCGTGAGCTGCTTCCACACGGAGGGGTCGACGGGCCCCCGGTCGGCGCGGGCGGGGGAGGCCGCGAGGCCGAGGGCGAGGCCGGCGGCGGCGAGGGCGAGGCCGGTCCTGGTCAGGTGAGCGGGCGTGGTCGGGTGAGCGGTCCTGGTCGGGTGAGCGGGCATGGTGCGGGGCTCCTTGCTCCTGGGGGAGGAGACGGGGTCGCACCGAGAAGGATGTTCCGGGGGCGGGGGTGGGGGCCATCGGGGGCGGCCATTCGAGTGACGTCGGCGCTACGTAAAGTGATGAGCGGATGTCCCGAAAGGCGCCCGGGGCTTGTCTTGCTCGCACAATTGTTCGCAACCTGTGGATAACTCCGGGGCTGTCGGTGCGGACCCCTATCGTTGAGGCAGTGGTGGGCAGAGGGCGCACGACGGCACACGGGGGACCGACGGGGGACAGGACGATGGATGCGACGGGCGGGATCAGCGAGATGCCAGTGGTGACCGAGGGACCCGGCGCGGACGCGAGCGAGGCGCTGACCACGCTGCACCGGGTCTTCGGGTACAACGCCTTCCGGGGCGAGCAGGAAGCGATCATCGAGCATGTGGTGGCGGGCGGCGACGCCCTGGTCCTCATGCCCACCGGCGGCGGCAAGTCGCTGTGCTACCAGATCCCGGCCCTGGTCCGGCCCGGCACCGGCGTGGTGGTCTCGCCGCTGATCGCGCTCATGCAGGACCAGGTGGACGCCCTGCGCGCCCTCGGTGTGCGGGCCGGGTTCGTCAACTCCACACAGGACTTCGACGAGCGGCGTACGGTCGAGGCCGAGTTCCTGGCCGGCGAGCTGGACCTGCTCTACCTGGCGCCGGAGCGGCTGCGCCTGGACAGCACCCTGGACCTGCTCTCCCGCGGCAAGATCTCCGTCTTCGCGATCGACGAGGCGCACTGCGTCTCCCAGTGGGGCCACGACTTCCGGCCCGACTACCTCTCGCTGAGCCTGCTCGGCGAGCGCTGGCCGGACGTGCCCCGGATCGCCCTGACGGCCACCGCGACCCGGGCCACCCACCAGGAGATCACCCAGCGGCTGAACCTGCCGGCGGCCCGCCACTTCGTCGCCAGCTTCGACCGGCCCAACATCCAGTACCGGATCGTGCCCAAGGCCGACCCGCGCAAGCAGCTGCTCGCCTTCCTGCGGGAGGAGCACCCGGGCGACGCGGGCATCGTGTACTGCCTCTCGCGCAACTCGGTGGAGCGCACCGCGGAGTTCCTGAGCGCCAACGGCGTCGAGGCGGTGCCGTACCACGCGGGCCTGGACGCGGGCACCCGCGCGGCGCACCAGTCCCGGTTCCTGCGCGAGGACGGCCTGGTCGTGGTGGCGACCATCGCCTTCGGCATGGGCATCGACAAGCCCGATGTCCGCTTCGTGGCCCACCTGGACCTGCCCAAGTCCATCGAGGGCTACTACCAGGAGACCGGCCGCGCGGGCCGGGACGGACTGCCGTCCACGGCCTGGATGGCGTACGGGCTCAATGACGTGGTGCAGCAGCGCAAGCTGATCCAGTCCGGCGAGGGCGACGAGGCGTTCCGCCGCCGGGCCGCCGCCCATCTCGACGCGATGCTCGCGCTGTGCGAGACGGCCGGCTGCCGGCGCGGCCAGCTGCTCGCCTACTTCGGCCAGGAGCCCGGCGCGGCGGCCTGCGGCAACTGCGACACCTGCCTGACCCCGCCGGAGACCTGGGACGGCACGGTCGCGGCCCAGAAGGTGCTGTCCACGGTGGTGCGGCTGCAGCGCGAGCGCGGCCAGAAGTTCGGCGCTCTCCAGATCGTCGACATCCTGCTCGGCAAGCGCACCGCCAAGGTGATCCAGTTCGACCACGACCAGCTGTCCGTCTTCGGCATCGGCCAGGACCTCGCCGAGGGCGAGTGGCGCGGCGCCGTCCGCCAGCTGCTGGCCCAGGGACTGCTCGCGGTCGAGGGGGAGTACGGCACGCTGGTGCTCACCGAGGAGAGCGGCACCGTGCTGCGCGGCGAGCGGGAGGTGCCGCTGCGCAAGGAGCCGAAGAAACCGGCCGTCTCCCGGTCGGCCTCGGGCTCCGGTTCCGGCCGGGGCGGTAGCAAGGCCAAGGCCGCCGTGGCCGAGCTGCCCGAGGAGCTCCAGCCCGCCTTCGAGGCGCTGCGGGTGTGGCGAACCGGGCAGGCCAAGGAGCAGGGCGTGCCGCCGTACATCATCTTCAACGACGCCACCCTGCGCGCGATCGTCTCCCGGATGCCGGGCTCCCTGCGGGAGCTGGCCGGGATCAGCGGGGTCGGCGAGAAGAAGCTCGCGACGTACGGCGAGGAGGTGCTCGCCGTGCTGGCCTCCCTGGACGGATCCGCCCCGGCCGCCACCGCCCCGGCCGCCACCGAGCCGCCCGCGCCGGGCGAGGCCCCGGAGGACGACTGGCCGGGCCCGGAGGACGAGCCGGAGCCGGACGACTGGATATAGCAGGACCCGGGACCAGCGGTGCCCACGGCGCCGCCGCTCCCGGAACCGGTGGCTCAGGACAGCGCCTTGAGCCCCGGGGCGAAGGTGATCAGCAGCGGGAGGAGCGGGACCAGCGCGGCGACCGTCGTGGTCAGGGCGCGCTGGCGGCGCAGCAGCCGAGGGGGCGGTTCCAGCAGCCGGTCCACCCGCTCGCCCAGCAGCCGGCGGCTGGAGGCGCAGGACAGGACGCCCCGGTGCTGGTTCAGCTCGATCAGCGCGAGGGCGGTGGTCAGATGGCCGCAGCGGCGGGAGGCGGCGTCGTCGGCGGCCAGTTCCACCAGGCGGTGCGTCTGGTCGCGGAAGTGGGCGAAGAGCGGCACCCGGGGAAAGCCCGTGGCGAGCGCCGTGGACAGATGCAGCAGCCAGTCGTGATGGGCGCGCGCGTGGCCGCGCTCATGGGTGAGGACGGCGTCCAGCTGGTGGCCGGTCAGACGGTGCAGCGCGCCGGTGGTGACCACCAGCTGCGGCGGATGCCCCGGCATCCACCAGGCGTCCGGGTACTCGTCCTCCAGCACCAGCATCGGGCCCCGCGCCACCGGCAGTCCGGCGGGCAGATCGGGGGCGCGTTCGCGCAGCTGGGCGCGGGCCTGGCCGCGGCTGCGGCGGGCCTCGACCAGTTCCCGGCCCAGCATCGCCGTGGTCCAGGCGGCGCCGCCGGCCAGCAGGACGGTGAGGGCGGCGGCCCACACCGGCGCGGCGGAGAGGTCGTAGGCGGCGGTGACGGCGGGCGGCGCGGGGGCGAACACATGGTCGCGCACGGTGTGGAAGACGGCCGCGGTGCCCAGCG
The DNA here is from genome assembly GCF_030450125.1 of Streptomyces sp. WP-1. Classification (NCBI taxonomy): domain Bacteria; kingdom Bacillati; phylum Actinomycetota; class Actinomycetes; order Kitasatosporales; family Streptomycetaceae; genus Streptomyces; species Streptomyces sp. WP-1. Next base: position 3,488,364 of record NZ_CP123923.1, on the reverse strand, counting down.
TCAGCGCGGCCAGGCAGCACAGCAGGACGGTGGCGACCAGGCACTGCCACACCCACAGCGCGACCACGGGTTCCCGCTCGGGCCAGTCGGCCCGGGTCAGCGCGCGCGGTGCCGGCCCGGCCGCCGTCAGGGCGACGACGGTGAGCAGGAGCAGGCAGACGGTCATGCCGGGGCTCCGGTTCCTGGTCGGAGAGGGGTTCGCGGACGGGTGGCGCGAAAGGGGGCGGCGCGGGGTGGCCGCCGTGGGTGGTGCGTGCTGCCGCCAGTATGACGAAGAGGGGCGCCGCGAGTCAGGTGTCGGAGGGAACCGTCCGCTCCCGGCCCGCCCCGCGGCGCCCGCCGGATCAGGCCGAGGGCACGATCCGGCCGGTCACCTCGCCGAGGCCCACCCGGGTGCCGTCCGGCCCGGGCGCCCAGGCCGTCAGGGTCACCACGTCGCCGTCCTCCAGGAAGGCGCGCTTGCCGCCGGGCAGTTCGAGGGGGTCGCGGCCGTTCCAGGTCAGCTCCAGCAGGGAGCCGCGCTGCCGCTCCCCTGGTCCGCTCACGGTGCCGGAGCCGTACAGGTCGCCGGTGCGCAGGGAGGCGCCGTTGACGGTCATCTGCGCGAGCTGCTGGGCGGCGGTCCAGTACATGGCGGAGAAGGGCGGCTCGGAGATCACCTCGCCGTTGAGGGCCACGGAGATCCGCAGGTCGTAGCCGCCGGGCTCGATGCCGGGCGCCGCGTCGTCCAGGTAGGGCAGCAGCGGGTGGGTGCGCTCGGGCGGCGCCACCCGGGCGTGCTCCAGGGCGTCCAGCGGGGTGATCCAGGCCGACACGGAGGTCGAGAAGGACTTGCCGAGGAACGGGCCGAGGGGGACGTACTCCCAGGCCTGGATGTCGCGCGCGGACCAGTCGTTGAGCAGGAACAGCCCGAAGACGTGCTCGCGGAAGTCGCCGAGCGCGACCGGGGTCCCCAGCTCGCTCGGCACGCCCACGACGAAGCCGACCTCGGCCTCGATGTCCAGCCGGATCGAGGGGCCGAACACCGGCGCCGGGTCGGCGGGGCCCTTGCGCTGCCCCGAGGGCCGTACGACATCCGTGCCCGAGACCACGACGGTGCCGGAGCGGCCGTGGTAACCGATCGGCAGATGCTTCCAGTTGGGGGTGAGGGGGTCCGGGGCGTCCGGGCGGAAGACCTTGCCGAGGTTACGGGCGTGGTGCTCCGAGGCGTAGAAGTCGACGTAGTCCGCGACCTCGAAGGGCAGGTGCAGGCGCACCTCGGACAGCGGGTGGAACAGGGGCGCGAGCGTCTCGCGGTGCGCGGGGTCGGTGACCCAGGAGGTGAGCGCGGAGCGCACCTCGGTCCAGGTGGCACGCCCGGCCGCCAGCAACGGGTTGAGGACGGGGCGGGCGAGCAGCGCCTGGTGCGGCGAGCCGAGGGCCGCGGCCGCGGCGCCCGCGTCGAGGACCTGGTCCCCGAGCCGGACGCCCACCCTGCGCTCCGAGCTGCCGGAGGGCGAGAACACGCCATAGGGAAGGTTGTGCGGGCCGAAGGGGTCGCCCTCGGGGACGTCGAAGGGGGGCATCGGGGTACTGCCTCGCTCTCATCCAGGCCATGCATGGCGATGCGTTGCACGTGATCGAGCCACACGTTACGGCCGGGACACCGGTCTTGGGCAGTGGCTGGGGGGTTGCCCCCGTAGTGCCTCAAGAGTTCGCAATGTCCGAAAGACCCTTGTGGCAGGCGGTAGTTCCGGCTTAGCGTCCTTCGGGGGAGACGGACGGGGTGGATCCGTTCCCCTGGGGGGACACGTGGGGGGACCCGTGGCCGAAGACACCGTCGGTGTGCCCGTGGAGGTCGACCGTGAGGTGCCGGGACTGATCGTCAAGTTCGGCGCCTACCCGCTGCATCACGGCGGGGTGGGCGCGATCCGCAGCCTGGGCCGGCTCGGGGTGCCCATGTACGCGATCACCGAGGACCCGTACACACCGGCGGCCGCCTCGCGCTATCTGCGCAGGGCGTTCGTCTGGCCGACGACCGGCGCGGAGGATCCCGGACGCCTGGTCGAGGGGCTGCTGCGGATCGGCCGCCGGATCGGCCGCCCGGCCGTGCTGATCCCGACGGACGAGGAGGCGGCCGTCCTGATCGCCGAGCACCGCGACGCGCTGGCCGGACCCTTCCTCTGCCCGCGGGTGGATCCCGCGCTGCCGCGCCGGGTAGCCAGCAAGCAGGGGCTGCACGAACTGTGCGAGGAGCACGGGCAGGGGCTCGCGAGCCCGGCGGCGGCCTTCCCGCGCTCGTACGAGGAGGTCGTGGCCTTCGCCGACACCGCGAGCTTCCCGGTGGTGGCCAAGAACCGGGAGGCGTTCCTGCGGCGCAGCCGGCCCGCCGTCGGCGGCACCACGCGGATCGCCACCCGCGCGGGCCTGCTCGCCCTGGCCCGCGAGTGGGGACCGGACCCCGGGGTGATCCTGCAGGAGTACCTGCCGCGCGAGCAGGCCGAGGACTGGATCGTGCACGCCTGCTTCGACCGGGACGCGAATCCGCTCGCGCTGTTCACCGGGGTGAAGGTGCGGTCCTGGCCGCCGCACGCGGGCATGACCGCGCACGCGTACGCCGTCGACAACCCCGAACTCGCGGGCCTGGCGGCGCGGTTCGTGAAGCGGATCGGGTTCAGCGGGGTGGCCGACCTGGACCTGCGCCACGACCGGCGCGACGGGCGGTACAAGCTGCTGGACTTCAATCCCCGGATGGGCGCGCAGTTCCGGCTGTTCGAGAGCGCGGCGGGCGTGGACGTCGTACGCGCGCTGCACCTCGATCTGACCGGGCGGCCCGTGCCCGAGGGGGAGCAGCGGGCCGGGCGGCGCTACGTCGTGGAGAACATCGACCTGCCGGCCCTGCTCGCCTACCGCCGCGGCGGCTATACGACCCCGCACGCGCCGGTGCGGGCGAGCGGGACGGAGCTGGCCTGGTTCGCGGGGGACGATCCGCTGCCGTTCCTCACCATGCTCGCCCGCTTCGTGCGGCCGGGCGCGCGGCATCTGCGCCAGCTGTGGCGGGCCCGCCGCCGCGGCGTCACCGACCGGGCCGCGCGGCAGCACACCAGCTAGGTCGCGCGGCATCACCGACGAGGCCACGAGGGAACGCGTCCTGGGGAGGGACTTCGTGATCCGACCGGTTGCAGTCATCGGGGCGGGGCCGTTCGGCCTGTCCACCGCCGCTCATCTGCGGGCGCGCGGCCTGCCCGTACGGGTCTTCGGCGACCCCATGGTCAGCTGGCGCGCCCATATGCCCGAGGGCATGCTGCTGAAATCGACCCCCGCCGCCTCCAGCCTCGACTGCCCGCAGCCCGGTCACACCCTCGCCGACTACTGCGCCGCGGCCGGGATCCGCAGGCTGGCCGGCGACGAGGACGTCATCCCGGTGGAGACGTTCACCGGGTACGGCGAGTGGTTCCAGCGGCGGCTCGTGCCGGATCTCGAACGGGTGCGGGTGGTCTCCGTCGAGCCGGCCGGGCGGGACGCGGGCCGGGGCTTCGAACTCCGGCTGGACTCGGGGGAGTCGTTCACCGCGCGGGCGGTCGTGGTGGCCACCGGGCTGTCCGGTCTCGCCCATGTCCCGGCCGAGCTGCGGCGGGCGGCCGGTGCCGAGCCCGCTCCCGGGGGCCCCGTCTCGCACAGCTCCCAGCACCACGACCTCGCGCGTTTCGCCGGCGAGGAGCTGATCGTGGTCGGCGCCGGGCAGTCCGCGCTGGAGACGGCCGCGCTCGCGGCGGAGGCCGGGGCCCGGGTGCGGGTGGTGGCGCGGGGACGCGGCCGGGTCGCGTTCGGGGCGCCGCCCTGGGAGCAGCCGAGGCTGCGTCCCGAGTCGCCGTTCGGGCGGGCCTGGTCGCTGTGGGCGTTCAGCTACTGTCCGCACCCCTACCGCTTCCTGCCCGAGCCCACCCGGCACTTCCTGGTGCGCCGGGTGCTCGGGCCGCTCGGCGCGTGGTGGCTGCGGGAGCGGTTCGAGGGGGCCGTGCGGGTGACGGAGGTGGAGCGGGTGCTGGGCGCGGCGGCGGAGGACGGCGGCCCGGTGCTGACCGTGCGCACCCACGGCGGCCGCGTCGAGCGGCTCACCGCCGACCACGTCATCGCCGCGACCGGGTACCGCGTGGACATCGCCGCGATGGACTTCCTCGGCCCCACCCTGCGCACCCGCCTCACCACCAGCCGCGGCACCCCGCGCCTGGGCGCCGGCTACGTCTCCTCGGTCCCCGGCCTCTACTTCACCGGCCTGCCGGCCGCGTCCTCCTACGGCCCGGTGATGCGCTTCGTATGCGGCACGGAATTCGCTTCACCGAGGCTGGCGGGGCATTTGGCGGGGGCGCACGGGTGAGTGCGGGGGAGGGGGGCAGGCCGGGGGCGTCCCGCCGTCCGCGCTGTCCGCGTCGCCCGTGCCGCTCTCACCGACTCCCGCCTCGCCCACCCGCCCCCCGAAACCGCCGGCTGCGAGGCGGCCCACAAAGCCACCAGCCGCGCGCCGCCCGGCTGCCCACCGCCTCGTCACCCGGCGGCCACCCTCAGGCTGCCCGGTCGCCTGCCCCCCAACTGCCCAGATGCCCAGCCGTCCCGCCGCCTCGCGGCCCCGCCTCCGCCCGGCTGCCCGGCGCCCCCAGGCTGCCTCGTCGCTGGGCGCCGCGCTGCCCCGCTACTGCCCGGCTGCTCTCCGCCCCAGGCTGCTTCGCCGCCCGGCTGCCTGCCCCCAGGCTGCCCCGTTGCGCGCCCGCCCGGCTGCCCGCCCCCAGGCTGCCTCGTTGCCCGCCCCCCAGGCCGCCCGGCTCCTCGTCGCCCAGCCGTCCCGCTGCCTCGCGGCCCCGCCTCCGTCCGGCTGCCCGGCGCCCCCAGGCTGCCTCGTCGCTCGGCGCCGCGCTGCCCCGCTACTGCCCGGCTGCTCTCCGCCCCAGGCTGCCTCGCCGCCCGGCTGCCCGCCCCCAGGCTGCCCCGTTGCCCGCCCCCAGGCTGCCCCGTTGCCCCCCCCCAGGCCGCCCGGCTCCTCGTCGCCCAGCCGTCCCGCTGCCTCGCGGCCCCGCCTCCGCCCGGCTGCCCGGCGCCCCCAGGCTGCCTCGTCGCTCGGCGCCGCGCTGCCCCGCTACTGCCCGGCTGCTCTCCGCCCCAGGCTGCCTCGCCGCCCGGCTGCCCACCACCCCCAGGCTGCCTCGCCGCTCGCCGCTCGTCGCCTCGCGGCCCCGCCGCTCCCACGTCCCATCAGGACTTCCCGCCACCCCACTTGAAACCACCCCCCGCGCAAGTCCGGCCCATGACACGGGAGTCGGGGTGGGACGCGGAGGGTGGCGGAGGGGGTGGGTCCGTATTCTCGGGGCATGGCTGCCTCCCCCGCGTACGCACTGATCGCCACCGACCTGGACGGGACGCTGCTGCGCGGCGACGACACCGTCTCCGAGCGTTCGCTGGCCGCGCTCGCGCGGGCGGAGCGGGCCGGGGCCCGGCATCTGGTGGTCACCGGCCGCCCGGCCCCCAGAGTCCGCCCCCTGCTGACCGCCCTCGGCAGTACGGGCCTCGCGGTGTGCGGGCAGGGGGCGCAGGTCTACGACGCCGGGTCCGGCCGCATGCTGTGGTCGGTCCGGCTGGACCGGGAGCTGGCCGAGACCGCGCTCGGCAAGATCGAGGCGGAGGTGGGCCCGGTGTTCGCGGCCGTCGACCAGGACGGCACGGACGGGCTCACCCTGACCGAACCCGGATACCGGATGCCCCACCCGACCCTGCCCGCGGTCGGCGTGGCCCGGCGCGACGACCTGTGGCGGGCGCCGATCAGCAAGGTGCTGCTGCGCCACGCCACCCTGTCCGACGACGAGTTGGCCGCGGTGGCCCGCTCGGTGGTGGACTCCCTGGCCACGGTCACCATGTCGGGACCCGGGACCGTGGAACTCCAGCCGTGCGGGGTGACCAAGGCGACCGGGCTCGCGCTGGCCGCCGGACGGCTCGGGATCCCCGCGGAACGCGCCCTCGCCTTCGGTGACATGCCCAACGACATCCCGATGTTCCGCTGGGCGGCGCACGGCGTCGCGATGGCGAACGCCCACCCCGAGCTGAAGGCGGTCGCCGACGAGGTCACGACCGCGAACGAGGACGACGGCATCGCCGTCGTCCTCGACAGGCTGTTCCCGGCCGGATGACCGGGAACAGCCGTGGTGCCACGGGCCGTCACGACGGCCAGGCGCCGGTCAGTAGGCGCCGTTGACGTTGTCGATCGAGCCGTACCGCGCGGCCGCGTAGTTGCAGGCGGCGGTGATGTTCGCGACCGGGTCGTAGATGTTGAACGACGTTCCGGCCACGTGGTACGCGTTGAAGGTCGGGTCGATCACCTGGAGCAGACCCTTGGACGGTATGCCCTTGGCCGCGTTGGAGTCCCACAGGTTGATGGCGTTCGGGTTGCCCGAGGACTCGCGGATGATGTTGCGGTGGATGCCGTTGTAGGTGCCCGGGATGTGCTTCTCGGCCATGATCGCGAGGGACTCGCGGATCCAGCCGTCGAGGTTGTTCGGGTACCCGGCCGGCGTGGTGGCGGCGGTGGTCGTACCGGTGGTGGCGGACGCGGTCGCCGCGCCCACGAGCGGCATGGCGAGCACGGCCGTGCCGGTGCCGGCGACGGCGATCAGGCGGACGAGACGGTTGGCGCGGGTGCGGCGCGGCTGAACGGCAGCAGACATGGGGACGTTCCTCTCCTACGCCTGCGAGGTGAGCTGTCGGGTTCGGGCGGGGAGGTGCCCGGTCGCGCCCCGTGAGAGGCGTGGCTTTACCCCAAGCCGTCCCGTGCGAACACGCGGTGCGGCGCGCTGTGTCACGCGCCGCGCCACGTGAGTCGTCCGGTCCGGCGACTTACCTGGGTCCCCCGCTCCTGCCGTACGAATGAGTTCGATGGGTGTACGGGCGGCGGCAGGATTAGGCGTCCGCCCGATGGGTCGGGAACGTATGCGAGAGCACATGCCGGGAACAAGCGCTGAATTGTTATATCGCGGCATTTGACCTTGATCATCAGCCTATGGGGTACTTGATCCTTTGCGAATGCCAACGCTCAACTCGCTTACGGCGCACGGCCGGAGGGGGTGTTGGCGGGTTACCGGCGGGAAGACGGCCAGGTGACCCAATTCACGAAATGGCAAACTGTGGAAAATCGGGCATGGGGGATTCTTCCCCCGGTGGGGTCGAGGCGGTACTCCGCCCCTCTCCGGGGTCATGATGAAGTTCCCGATTACCTGTTAAGTCGATAAATGTCCGTTGTCATCATCCGAGCGGGGGTATGCCGGTCATGGATCGATACCGCCCAGGCTGGACGGGTGGGTGCGGGGTGGGCGCTATCGGTGATCGAAACCGGACCGGATACGCTGACTTGAGTGATGGCAGCGACCTATCGACAAACCGCGTAATCGGCAGCAGACACCAGCAGACAGGAGACCCCTCGTGACCGTCGTCGGGCCGTTCGGGCTGAGCGTGCGGGACCAGGCTCTCGAAGCCGATGTCCAGGCCGGATTGGCGGCTGTCGAGGAGGGCCTGCTAGAGGCCACCAAGAGCGAGGTCCCGTTCATCACGGGGGCCGCGCAGCACCTCGTACGGGCCGGCGGGAAGCGCTTCAGGCCGCTGCTCGTGATGCTCGCGGCGCAGTTCGGCGACCCCTACGCGCCCGGTGTGGTGCCGTCGGCCGTGGTCGTGGAGCTGACCCATCTGGCCACGCTCTACCACGACGACGTCATGGACGAGGCCGCCGTACGCCGGGGCGTGGACAGCGCCAACACCCGCTGGGGCAACTCCGTCGCGGTCCTCACCGGAGACTTCCTGTTCGCCCGCGCCTCCCAGATCCTCGCCGACCTCGGCCCCGAGGCGGTCCGGGTCCAGGCCCTCGCGTTCGAACGCCTGGTCACCGGCCAGATCCTGGAGACCGCCGGACCCACCGACGGCCGCGACCCGGTCGAGCACTACCTCGACGTCCTCGGCGGCAAGACCGGCTCGCTGGTCGCGGTGTCCTGCCGGTTCGGCGCGATGATGTCCGGCGCCGACGAGACGGTCGTGGACGTGCTCACCCAGTACGGCGAGCGGCTCGGCGTGGCCTTCCAGCTCGCCGACGACTACCTGGACATCGCCTCCGACTCCCACGAGTCCGGCAAGACCCCCGGCACCGATCTGCGCGAGGGCATCCCGACCCTGCCCGTGCTGCGGCTGCGCGAACGGGCCGCCCGGCTCGGCCTGCCCGAGGACCTCGCCCTGTGCGAGCTGCTGGACTCCGACCTCAGCGACGACGCCCGGCACGCCGAGGCGCTGGCCGCGCTGCGCGCCCACCCGGCCCTGGAGCAGGCCCGCCGGGACACCGTGCGCTACGCGGAGGAGGCGCGCGCCGCGCTCGCCCCGCTGCGGGAGTGCGACGCCAAGGTGGCGCTGACGGAGCTGTGCGACGCGGTGGTGCACCGGGCCGGGTGACCGCCCCGTCCGCGTCCACCCGGAGATCCCCCGATGGGCCCACCCGTTCAATGGGCCCACCCGTTCGGCGTCCACCAGGTGGCCCTGCCCGGTTTCCCGCCGCATCCTGCCCCTAGGGATATGTCCGGGATGTGTCCGGGATGTGTCCGGGATGCGTTCGAGCCCCTAGGGGTGCCCCCTACGTGTCATACCGCAGTCGTACGCCGAGTTGGCTCCGAGGGCTGACGATTCCGCGCCGCGGATTTGGTCGTATGGACACCACGGACATCACCACTCCTCACCGATTCGGGTGAGAATGGCGGCTCGGGTGGACCAGCGTGAGGGCAGCCGCCGCCGACGACGGAGGTAAGGCACACATGGCACCGTACGAATCCGACGACGCAGCGCGCGCCGAGCGGGACGAGGAGACGCGTTCGGGCCGCCGCAAGGCCGCGCGGTACGCCGTCCCGGTCGCGGTGGTCGGGGTGGCCGCGGCCACCATCGGGCTGGTTCCGGCGCTCGCCGACTCCGGCGACCCGGACCTGCCCAAGATCACCACGCAGCAGCTCATCAACAAGATCGCCAAGTCGGACGTGCAGCAACTGTCCGGCACCGTGAAGATCAGCACCGACCTGGGTCTGCCGGACCTCGGCGGCCTGGAGGACGGCCTCGCCTCCGGCATGGCCCAGGGCTCCGGCGCGGGTTCCGGCTCCGCCGCCGACCCGGGCACCCGGCTGACCGAACTCCTCTCCGGCACCCACACCCTGCGCGTCGCGGCCGACGGCCCGGACCGGCAGAAGCTCTCGCTCCTGGAGCAGGGCGCCGAGTACAGCGTCATCCACGACGGCAAGGACGTCTGGGGCTACGACAGCAAGAGCGGCCAGGTCTCCCACGGCACCGCGCCCGCCGCCGGCAAGGACCGGGCCGAGCCCCCGGCCACGCCCAAGGACTTCGCCGACGAGGCGCTGAAAGCGGTGGACGACACCACCTTGGTGACCGTCGACGGCACCGCCCAGGTCGCCGGGCGCGACGCCTACAAGCTGCAGATCAAGCCCCGCCAGTCCGGCACCACGGTCGGCGCGATCAACATCGCCGTGGACGCGAAGACCGGCATGCCGCTGAAGTTCACCCTCACCCCGAGGAGCGGCGGCGCCGCCGTGCTCGACGCGGGCTTCACCCAGGTCTCCTTCGCCCGGCCCGCCGCCGCCACGTTCGCCTTCACCCCGCCGAAGGGCGCGAAGGTCACCGAGCAGCAGGACGGCGCGCTCAAGGACGGCGTGGGCAAGGACGCCGGGAAGCCGGGCCACGGCAAGGGCCTGGAGGGCATGGACGGCGCCAAGGGCGCTCCCCGGGTGATCGGCAAGGGCTGGACCTCCATCGCCACCGTCGACACCGGCGCCAAGGGCGGCCTGCCCACCGGTGCCAAGGGCGGCGACCTCGGCGGCTTCCTCGGCTCGCTGGGCGACAAGGTGTCCGGCACGTTCGGCAAGGGCACGGTGTTCACCACCCGCCTCGTCAACGTCCTGATGACCGACGACGGCAAGGTCTACGCCGGGGCGGTCACCAAGGACGCGCTGGTGAAGGCGGCGGACGCGGGCAAGTAGGCGGACGCGGGCAAGTAGGCCGCACCGCGCCGCACCGGGAGGAGCCGACGGGGGGAGTCGTCGGGTACCGGCGGAAGCCGTCGGGTGCCGAAGGGATTCGAGGGGGGAAGCCGATGGACCCGGTACCGGCCGGGGCGGCGGACGGCGTGATCGCCACCCGCGGCCTCACCAAGCGCTACCGGGGCGGGCAACTCGCCGTGGACGGTCTCGATCTGACCGTCCCGGCGGGCAGCGTCTTCGGCTTCCTCGGCCCGAACGGCTCCGGCAAGACCACCACCATCCGCATGCTGATGGGCCTGATCGAGCCGACCTCCGGCACGGCCCGCGTCCTGGGCCTGCCCATGCCGCGGGCCGCCCGGACGGTCCTGCCGCGGGTCGGCGCGCTCATCGAGGGCCCCGCCCTGTACGGCCATCTCTCCGGCCGGGACAACCTGCTGCGCCTCGACGCGGCCGACCCGACCGCCGACCCGCGCACCCGGGACGCCCGGGCCGCCGCCGCCCTGGAACGGGTGGGACTCGCGGCGGCCGCGGGCAAGCGGGCGAAGGCGTACTCGCTCGGCATGAAGCAGCGCCTGGGCCTGGCCGCCGCGCTGCTGCGCCCGCGCCGGCTGCTGGTCCTGGACGAGCCGACCAACGGCCTCGACCCGCAGGGCATGCGCGAGATCCGCGCCCTGATCAGGGAACTCGCCGCCGACGGCACCACCGTCTTCCTCTCCTCCCACCTCCTCGACGAGATCGAGCAGGTGTGCACCCATGTCGCCGTGATGGCCCGTGGCCGGCTCCTCGCCCAACGCGCCACGGCCGACCTCGCGGCGGGGGCGCGCGACCGCCTTGTGGTGACCACCCCGGACCCGGTGGAGGCGGCCCGGGTGCTCAAGGAGCAGGGTGCCGCCGATGTCACCGCCGACGGCGACCAGGTCACCGGCGAGCCGCCCGCCCGCGACCTCGCGGAGATGAACGCGGCCCTGGTCGCGGCGGGCGTGCGGGTACGGGGGTTCACGCTCCGCCGGGCCTCCCTGGAGGACGCGTTCGTGGCACTGACCGGGGAGGGTTTCGATGTCGCGCGCTGACACAGCGGCCACGACCGCCGCCGAGCGCGGGCCCAGGCCGCTGTGGACGCTGGGCCTGCTGCGCAGCGAACTGACCACCACGCTCCGCCGCTGGCGGGCGCTGGTGCTGCTCGGGGTGCTGGCGGCGGTGCCGGTGCTGATCGGGGTCGTGGTGAAGGTCCGGGCGGGCGGCGGTCCGGCCGGCGCGGCCGGGCCCGCCTTCCTCGGCCAGGTCACCGACAACGGCCTCTTCCTGGTGTGCACGGCGCTGGCCGCGACGCTCCCGTTCTTCCTGCCGATGGCGGTCGGCGTCGTCGCGGGCGACGCGATCGCGGGCGAGGCCGACGCGGGCACCCTGCGCTACCTCCTGGTCGCCCCGGCCGGACGCACCCGCCTGCTGCTCGTCAAGTACGCGACGGTGGTGGCGTTCTGCCTGCTGGCCACGCTGGTGGTCGCCGCCTCCGCGCTGCTGACCGGCGTACTGCTCTTCCCGGTCGGCGACCTGATGACCATCTCCGGTACGACCATCAGCTTCACCGACGGTCTGGGGCGGGCCCTGCTGATCGCGCTGGCGGTGGCCGCGTCCCTGATCGGGGTCGCCTCCCTCGGCCTCTTCGTCTCCACCCTGACCAGCAGCGGCATCGCGGCGATGGCGGCCACCGTCGGCCTGGTCGTCACCGCCCAGATCCTCGACCAGTTCCCCCAGTTGCACGCCGTACGGCCGTACCTCTTCTCCCACTACTGGCTGTCCTTCGCCGACCTGATGCGCGACCCCGTCTACTGGCACGACCTCGTGCGCGGCCTCGGCCTCCAGGCCCTGTACGCGGCGGTGTTCGGCTCGGCGGCATGGGCGCGGTTCACCACCAAGGACATCAACACGTAGCCGAACCGGCCACCGCCGGCAGCAGCCCCTCCCGCCCCGGCCCCGCCACGAGCTGCAACCCCACGGGCAGCCTTCGCGGCCGAGCCCCGCGGGCAGGCTCGGCGCCGGACGCCCGCTGAGGTTGAACGCCCAGGTGAGAGCGGTGGAGTAGCGGTCGCCCGGGCCGTCGTGGCCATGGGCGGCGCAGGGCGAGCCGAGCGGGGGCCGGGTCTTCGAGGACGAGAGAGGGACCGGACAGGAGGTGGACGGCCTTCGCGTCCGCGAGCCAGCGGGCGGCGGCGTGGGCGAGCGCGACCGGTTCGGGGCCGGGGTCGGCGAAGCCGAGGTCGGGTGACCACAGGGCGGTGGGCGTGTCGCGCTCGCGGCCGCCGGGTGTTCCGGCCCGGCCGGTCCTAGCCCGCCAGTACGCCTCCGCGTCCGCGACGCACCGGGTCAGCACGCCGGGCGCCGCGAGGCCCGTGCGGTCGGCGGAGGGGAGCCGCCCGTCGGTCGCCTTCAGCCCGGCCACCCCGCACCACGCGGCCGGGATCCGCACCGACCCCGCCCCGTCGGCGCCGGTGGCCGGCGGCACCAGCCCGGCGGTCACGGCGGCGGAACCTGCGGGCGTACGGTCGTACCGCCAGGGGTTGACCGTACGGCCGTACCGCCCAAGTCCCCATGTTTGCCAGGGGGTTCCCGGTCCCGGCACGGCGGTGGCCCCCGCCGGGACGCGCCCGGCGGCGATCAGCGGCCCCGCCCCCGCGCAGCCCGTGCCGTCCCTTCGCCCCGATCGGCACCCCGGCCAGTGGCGGCCGTTCCCCCGCCGCGATCCGCTCGTCCACCGCCCGCGCGGCCCCGCAGCGCCGCCTCCTCCTCCCACACCTCCGTGAAGGCGCACAGCACCGGGTCGACGCGCTCGATCCGCGCCGGCGCGGCGGTGACCGCCTCGACGGCCGTCGTCCGGCCGGCGCGCACGGCCGCGGCGATCTCCCGAGCGCTGGTCATGGTGCCGTCTCTCCCTCCGGGTGGCGTCGTTGAACAGCACATCCGCGACCCCCGTCGCGGTTCCCGGCCGGGACCGGCGGGCCGTTGGGACGAGGCTGTGACGTCGGCGTGACGCGGAGGCGGGCATGGAACGGACACACTGGTTCGCAGGACGCGTGCGGCCGGTGCGCGGCGCGGGGGAGTGAGGGAAGGACCGATGGCTCGACTGAGCTTCGAGAAGAAGCGGGTGCCGGGACCCGTGGCGCACCCGGCGGCGGTGCCCGTCCGGGTGTACGGCGCGGGCGGCGCGTCCGTGGGCGGAGCGGCGGTCGTGGCGGCACCGGGCGAGGAGATCCAGCAGGCCGTCCTGAACCACCTCCAGCGCCTCGCCATCAGCCTCGGCGCCCCCATCCGGGCCACCGTCCAGGACGACCGCACCGGTTGCGTCGTCCCGCTGGAGGTGGCGGCGGACGGCTCCAGCCGGGTCACGGGCAAGGCGGTCCGGGTGGCTCAGCCCGAGGCACCGGAATTCCTGCGGGCCCCGAGGGGCGAGTTCGGTCCGGCGCCGGTCATGGGGGCGGGGGTACCGGGTGCGTCGGTGCCGGGTGCGTCGGTGTCGGGTGAAGGCGGGTCTGAGAGCGGGACCGGAGCTGGGGCTGGGGTCGGGCCTGTGACGGGTGTGCCCGAGGCCGCCGTGGCCTCCGCCGCGCCCGCCGCGCCCGCACCCGCGCCCGCCGCGCCCGCACTCGCGCCCGCGCCCGCCGCGCCCGCACTCGCGCCCGCGCCCGCCGCGCCCGCGCCCGCGCCCGCCGCGCCCGCGCCCGCGCCCGCCGCGCCCGCGCCCGCGCCCGCCGCGCCCGCACCCGCGCCCGCCGCGCCCGCACCCGCGCCCGCCGCGCCCGCACCCGCGCCCGCCGCGCCCGCACCCGCGCCCGCCGCGCCCGCACCCGCGCCCGCCGTGGCCGCCCCCCGGCCGCTCGGCGCCCCCCCCCCCCCCACCCCCGCGCCCGCGCCGAAGGTTTCCGAGACCACCGGCTGGCCCACCGAGTCCGTTCCCCCGACCACCGCCACCCCCACCCCGCCCCGCGGCTTCGACGCCGTGGCCGAAGAGGTGCTCGGGGACGGCCCGGTCACCGAGACGGTGGAGGGGGCCGAACTGCTCACCGAGCCGATGACGCGGATCAACGAGGCCGTGCGCGCGGGCCGGATCGAGGACGCGGCGGAACTCGTCGAGCGCACGGTCGCGGAGGCGGTCACCGTCCTCGGCGCCGGCCACGCCGAGGTGCTGCACCTGCGCGAACTCGCCGCCTACATCGCCTACCTGGCGGGCGAACCGGCCCGCGCCTGCCGGCTCTCCCTGGACCTCGCCCGGCTGCGCCGCACCGCGCGGGACGCCGAGGCGGCCTACGGCAATGTGCAGAGCGCCTCGACCGCCTGGCGTGCCGTACGGGACCCGGAGGAGGGGCTGCGGCTGGGCCGCGACCTGATAGACCTCTGGGCCGACCTCGCCGCCGAGCCGGGCCCCGCCGCCGACGACCCCCGCCCCCTGGAGTCCGCCCGCGCCCGCATGCTCCGCCTCACCGACCGGGCCTCCCGGGCCGGGCGGACGGCCGAGCACGGAGCGGCGTAACCGCCCCGCGTACGGCTGCGGAAACGATCAGGCGTCGACCGGGGACCCGCCCGGAGCCTCGGTACGGGGTGCGTCGAGCCGGGCCTGTGAGACCTTCGACTCCAAGGCGGCCAGGGTCTTCCTCGACCGGCGTGCCGAGTGCAGGGCGCTGCCCGTGAGCAGCAGCAGGGCCACCCACACCAGGGCGAAACCGGCCCAGCGCTCCGGCGGCATGTCCTCGTGGAAGTAGAGGATGCCCAGCACGAACTGGAAGACCGGGGCCAGGTACTGGAGCAGGCCCAGGGTGGACAGCGGCACGCGGATCGCCGCAGCCCCGAAGCAGACCAGCGGCAGCGCGGTGACGAGGCCGGTGGAGGCGAGCAGCGCCCCGTGGCCCACGCCCTCGGTCGTGAAGGTGGAGTGCCCCCGCGCGCCGAGCCAGAGCAGATAGCCGAGCGCGGGCAGGAACTGGATCGCGGTCTCGGCGGCCAGCGACTCGACGCCGCCGAGCCCCACCTTCTTCTTCACCAGCCCGTACGTCGCGAAGCTGAACGCGAGGCAGAGCGAGATCCACGGCGGGCGGCCGTAGCCGACGGTCAGGACGACGACCGCGGCGAACCCGGTCGCCACCGCCACCCACTGCACGGGCCGCAGCCGCTCCTTCAGCAGCAGCACACCCATGGCGATGGTGACCAGCGGGTTGATGAAGTACCCGAGGGACGCCTCCACCACATGGCCGGCGTTCACGGCCCAGATGTACACGCCCCAGTTGACGGTGATCACCGTGGCGGCCACGACCACCAGCGCCAGCCGGCGCGGGTCGCGCAGGAGTTCCCCGGCCCAGGCCCAGCGTCGTACGAACAGCAGGGCCGCGGCGACGAAGACCAGCGACCACACCATCCGGTGGGCGAGGATCTCCATCGCCCCGGCGGGCTTCATCAGCGGCCAGAACAGGGGGACCAGGCCCCACATGCCATAGGCGGCGAAACCGTTCAGCAGACCTATGCGGTGCTCACCCTTGGACGTCCCGGGCACGGGCCCTCCCTCCGCTCCTCGTGCGCCGACGCGCGCGCGGGCACGAAGGTAACGCCGCGCGCCCCCGGCTGTCATGTCCGTATCGCCATACGGTCATGACAGTCGGGGGCGGGCAGGGGAGGCGCCGGGCAGGTGCCGGTCTCGGCTGTGGTCAGGCGCGGGTCAGTCCTTGAACGCGGCCTCGACGGCGTGGGCCAGCGGGGTCGTCGGGCGCCCGGTCAGCCGGGAGAGGTCGCCGGAGTCGACCACCAGCTCGCCCCGCGAGATCGAGGTGTCCACCCCGGCGAAGACGGCGGCCAGCGGCTCGGGCAGCCCGGCGCCGGTGAGGATGCCCAGCATCACCTCTTCGGTGACCGCGTTGTAGGTGATCTCCCGGCCGGCCGCGCGGCTCAGCTCGGCCGCGTACTCGGCGAAGCTCCACGCCGTGTCGCCGCCCAGCTCGTACGTCCGGTTCTCGTGGCCCTCGCCGGTCAGCACCGCGACCGCGGCGGCCGCGTAGTCGGCGCGGGCGGCCGAGGAGACCCGGCCCTCGCCGGCCGCGGCCACGACCGCGCCGTGCTCCAGCACCGGGGCGAGCCGCTCGGTGTAGTTCTCGTGGTACCAGCCGTTGCGCAGCAGCGTGTACGGCAGACCGGAGGCGAGCAGCACCTCCTCGGTGGCCCGGTGGTCATCGGCCAGCGTGGCCTTCAGGGAACCCGGGGCGCTGGTGTACGCGAGCAGCGCGACGCCCGCCGCCTTCGCCGCCTCGATCACCACGGTGTGCTGCCGCACCCGGTCGTTGTCGAATTCGTTGCCCGAGATCAGCAGGACCTTGTCGCCCGCGGCGAACACGGTGCCGAAGGTCTCGGGCGCGTTGTAGTCGGCGACGGCCAGCTTGACGCCGCGGGCCGCGAAGTCCGCGGCCTTCTTCTCGTCGCGTACGACGGCGGTGATCTGCTCCGCCGGAACCTTCTCCAGCAGCTGCTCCACGACGTGCCGGCCGAGGTGTCCGGTGGCTCCGGTGACGACGATGCTCATGGTCTCTGACACTCCTTGTGAGGGGGGCTAGAGCACTAACCATACGGCTAGCGCTAACTAAAAGAAAGTGCAGCCCTCGGGAAAGTGCATCCTCGTCCTGACCTCGCCCGGACACGCGAAGAGGCCCGGAACGGTCGTCCCGGGCCTCGTGGAGCGGTGTACCGGTATCGGCGGGTGGTGTCAGCCGACGACCGTCCAGGTGTCGCCGCCCGCGAGCAGCGCGCCCAGGTCGCCCTTGCCCCTCCGCTCGATCGCGGTGTCCAGCTGCTCGGTCATCTGCTCGTCGTAGACCGGGCGTTCGACCGAGCGGAAGACCCCGATCGGGGTGTGGTGCAGGGTGTCCGGGTCGGCCAGGCGGGAGAGGGCGAAGGCGGTGGTCGGGGACGCGGCGTGGGCGTCGTGGACCAGCAGCTCCGCCTCGTTCTCCGGGGTCACGGTGACCACGTCCAGGTCACCGGTCCGCCGGTCGCGTACGACTCCTCGCGCGCCGCCGGCCCCGAAGCGGATGGGCTGCCCGTGCTCCAGCCGGATCAGCGCCTCCTCGGCCTGCTGCCGGTCCTTGAGGGCGTCGAACGCGCCGTCGTTGAAGATGTTGCAGTTCTGGTAGATCTCGACCAGCGCGGTGCCCGGGTGCTCGGCGGCGGCGCGCAGGACCTCGGTGAGGTGCTTGCGGTCGGAGTCGATGGTCCGGGCCACGAAGGACGCCTCCGCGCCGATCGCCAGGGACACCGGGTTGAACGGCGCGTCCAGCGAGCCCATCGGCGTCGACTTGGTGACCTTGCCGACCTCGGAGGTGGGCGAGTACTGGCCCTTGGTCAGACCGTAGATCCGGTTGTTGAACAGCAGGATCTTCAGGTTCACATTGCGCCGCAGCGCGTGGATCAGATGGTTGCCGCCGATGGAGAGCGCGTCGCCGTCACCGGTGACCACCCACACGCTCAAATCCCGCCTGCTGGTGGCGAGACCGGTGGCGATGGCCGGGGCGCGGCCGTGGATGGAGTGCATCCCGTAGGTGTTCATGTAGTACGGGAAGCGGGAGGAGCAGCCGATGCCGGAGACGAAGACGATGTTCTCCCTGGCCAGCCCCAGTTCCGGCATGAAGCCCTGCACGGCGGCGAGGATCGCGTAGTCACCGCAGCCGGGGCACCAGCGCACTTCCTGGTCCGACTTGAAGTCCTTCATCGACTGCTTGGCCTCGGCCTTGGGCACCAGCTGGAGCAGTCCGTTGCCGGAGTCAGTCATCGATGGCCTCCTTCAGCGCCGTGGCGAGCTGCTCCGCCTTGAACGGCATGCCGTTGACCTGGTTGTACGAGTGGGCGTCGACCAGGTACTTCGCCCGGATCAGGGTGGCCAGCTGCCCCAGGTTCATCTCCGGGACCACCACCTTGTCGTACCGCGCGAGCACCGCGCCGAGATTGCGCGGGAAGGGATTGAGATGGCGCAGATGCGTCTGCGCGATCGAGTCGCCGGCCGCGCGCAGCCGCCGTACCGCCGCCGTGATCGGCCCGTACGTCGAACCCCAGCCGAGGACCAGGGTCCGCGCGCCGTGCGGGTCGTCCACCTCCAGGTCCGGGACCTCGATGCCGTCGATCTTGGCCTGGCGGGTGCGGACCATGAAGTCGTGGTTGGCCGGGTCGTAGGAGATGTTGCCCGTGCCGTCCTGCTTCTCGATGCCGCCGATGCGGTGCTCCAGGCCAGGGGTGCCCGGCACCGCCCAGGGGCGGGCGAGGGTCCCGGGGTCGCGCTTGTACGGCCAGAAGACCTCGGTGCCGTCCTCCAGGGTGTGGTTCGGACCGGACGCGAACCGGACCCGCAGATCCGGCAGTTCCTCCAGGTCCGGGATGCGCCAGGGCTCGGAGCCGTTGGCCAGGTAGCCGTCCGACAGCAGCATCACCGGGGTGCGGTACGTCAGCGCGATCCGCGCCGCCTCCAGGGCCGCGTCGAAGCAGTCCGCCGGGGTTCTCGGCGCGACGATCGGCACCGGCGCCTCACCGTTGCGCCCGTACATCGCCTGGAGCAGGTCCGCCTGCTCGGTCTTGGTCGGCAGACCGGTGGACGGGCCGCCCCGCTGGATGTCCACCACCAGCAGCGGCAGCTCCAGGGAGACCGCCAGGCCGACGGTCTCGCTCTTGAGGGCGACACCGGGACCGGACGTGGTCGTCACCGCGAGCGAACCGCCGAACGCCGCGCCCAGCGCCGCGCCGATGCCCGCGATCTCGTCCTCCGCCTGGAAGGTCCGCACCCCGAAGTTCTTGTGCCTGCTCAGCTCGTGCAGGATGTCCGAGGCCGGCGTGATGGGGTACGAGCCCAGGAACAGCGGCAGGTCCGCCTGCTGGGAGGCGCTGATCAGACCGTAGGCCAGGGCGAGGTTGCCGGAGATGTTGCGGTAGGTGCCCACCGGGAAGGCCTTGGCGGCCGGGGCGACCTCGTAGGAGACCGCGAAGTCCTCGGTGGTCTCGCCGAAGTTCCAGCCCGCGCGGAACGCGGCGATGTTCGCCGCCATGATCTCCGGCTTCTTCGCGAACTTCGACCTCAGGAACTTCTCCGTGCCCTCGGTGGGCCGGTGGTACATCCAGCTCAGCAGCCCGAGGGCGAACATGTTCTTGCTGCGTTCGGCCTCCTTGCGGGAGAGGTCGAACTCCTTGAGGGCTTCCACCGTCAGGGTGGTCAGCGGCACCGGGTGCAGGCCGTAGGCGTCGAGCGAGCCGTCGTCCAGCGGCGAGGCGTCGTAGCCCACCTTCTGGAGGGCCCGCTTGGTGAACTCGTCGGTGTTCACGATGATCTCGGCGCCGCGCGGCAGATCGCCGATGTTGGCCTTCAGGGCCGCCGGGTTCATCGCGACGAGGACGTTCGGCGCGTCGCCCGGGGTGAGGATGTCGTGGTCGGCGAAGTGGAGCTGGAACGAGGAGACACCGGGCAGGGTGCCGGCGGGGGCGCGGATCTCGGCGGGGAAGTTCGGCAGGGTGGAGAGGTCGTTGCCGAAGGAGGCGGTCTCCGAGGTGAATCGGTCCCCGGTGAGCTGCATGCCGTCACCCGAGTCCCCCGCGAACCGGATGATCACCCGGTCCAGGCGGCGCACGTCCTTCGCCCCGCCCGGTTCGCGCTGCTCCCCGACGACTGATCCGTCGGCCTGCTCCGTTGGGCTGCTGACCTGGCTGGTCACTGAACTGGACCTCCTTCGAGGCGGCTGTCCGGGGCGTGGTCGTCCCACGGACCATCCCAGGATCAACCCTACGTCGGTTAGGGTCGCCTTCCCGAGGTCATCCGGAGATTCGGATGATGTTTCGAGACGGCGTGTAGCGCTGACATGTCAGGGCTTCCTTCCCCGGTTCGCCCCTCCACTCTCCTGCCGGGCACCCCTCGTTCCCACGGAAGCCGGATCCCCTGACGCGCCCCTGACGCCGGGGGCCGCCCACCGCCTCCCGAGGGGGTCCGGTCAGGAGCCCGGAGGTCAGGAGTTCAGGTAGGTCAGCACCGCGAGCACCCGCCGGTGGTCCCCGTCGCTCGGCGACAGCCCGAGCTTCAGGAAGATGTTGCTGACGTGCTTCTCCACCGCGCCGTCGCTGATGACCAGCTGCCGGGCGATCGCCGAGTTCGTACGCCCCTCCGCCATCAGCGCCAGCACCTCGCGCTCGCGCGGGGTGAGCCGGGCCAGCACGTCCTGCTTGCGGCTGCGGCCCAGCAGCTGGGTGACCACCTCCGGGTCCAGCGCCGTACCGCCCCCGGCGACCCGCACCACCGCGTCCACGAACTCCCGGACGTCCGCCACCCGGTCCTTGAGCAGATAGCCCACGCCCCGGGTGGAACCGGCCAGCAGCTCGGTGGCGTACCGCTCCTCCACATACTGCGACAGCACCAGCACCCCGAGCCCGGGATGCGCCTTGCGCAGGGACACGGCCGCCCGCACCCCCTCGTCGGTGTGCGTCGGCGGCATCCGCACATCCGCCACCACCACATCGGGCAGCGCGCCCTCGCCGGCCAGATCGGCGATGGTCTTCACCAGCGCCTCCGCGTCGCCGACCCCGGCCACCACCTCGTGTCCCCGGTCGGTCAGCAGCCGGGTCAGACCCTCCCGGAGCAGCACCGAGTCCTCGGCGATGACCACCCGCACCCTGTCCTCCACGATCCTTCGCCCCCGTCATGCGCGGTCCCGTGGCGACGCCCCTCGGGGACGCGCCTTCGTACGAGGACCAAGCATTCCAGGAATCGGCACACAGCGTGCCACGCCCTGTGGACAACTCGGTCGAGCGCCGGTGTATCCGCTGATCAGAGGCGAGTTGGCCGGTGCCCGGCCGTTGATTCGATCACTGTTCGGCCGTTGCGTGAGCGCCGGTCGGCCGCCGGCCCGGACACCGCTCAGCCGCGCCAGGGAAGTTCCGCTATCACCCGGGTCGGACCGCCCGCCGGGGAGTCCACCAGCAGGATGCCGTCCACCGCGTCCAGCCGGTCCTTGAGGCCCGCGAGACCCGAACCGGCGGAGGCGCTCGCGCCGCCCACCCCGTCGTCGGTCACCTGGAGCATCAGCCGGTCCTCCGAGCGCCATACATCGACCGAGGCGGAGCGTGCGCGGCTGTGCTTGGCGACGTTCTGGAGCAGCTCGCAGACCGTGAAGTAGGCGATGCCCTCGATGGCCGGGGCCGGACGGGAGGGCAGGTCGGCCTCCACCCGGACCGGCACCGTGCACCGGGACGCCACCGCCGACAGGGCCGCGTCCAGACCACGGTCGGTCAGCACCGCCGGGTGGATGCCCCGGGCCAGATCGCGCAGCTCCTGGAGCGCCGTCTTCACCTCGCCGTGCGCGTCCTCCACCATGCGCGCGGCCGCCTGCGGGTCCTCCCGCATCTTCTCCTTCGCCAGCCCCAGGTCCATCGCCAGACCGACCAGCCGGGCCTGCGCGCCGTCGTGCAGATCGCGCTCGATGCGGCGCAGGTCGGCGGCGGCCGTGTCCACCACGACGCCCCGGTCCGACTCCAGCTCCACCACCCTCTCCGACAGCAGGGAAGGGCCGAGCAGCCCGCGCACCAGCAGCCCGTCCACCGTCGTCAGGGCCCGCACCAGCCAGGGCGTGGCCAGCGCGAACAGCAGCCCGACCAGCGCGGTCACGGTGATCTCGAAGGGGTTGTCCAGGTAGATGCGGTGGTGCTCGTCGCCGTACAGCTGAAAGCCGCCCTCTCCCGCGTACGTCGGGAAGACCCAGAACCACAGGGGGTAGGTCAGCAGGGTCAGGCTCAGCGCCCACAGGGTGACCGCGACCGTGAAGGTGAAGATCGCCCAGGGGAGCTGGACCAGGGAGTACAGCAGGCTCCGCCAGGAGGCGCCGCTCTTGAGGACCGCGCCCATCCAGGCCAGCGCGCCCGGCTTGCGCACTCGCAGCGGCTCCGGGCCGGGCACGTCCACGCCCAGCAGCGCCCGCGCCCGCACCCGCTCCAGCGCGCCGAAGCCCCGGGCGCCGGCCAGCGCGGCGGCGAGGACGGGAACGCCGAGGAAGGTCACCAGCAGGCCCGCGCCCAGCGACACCATCGTCACCGTCCAGGTGAACAGCGCGATCGAGACCGGCAGGCTCAGCAGGACGTAGCCCAGTTCCCGCCAGGTGCGGCCCTCGAACGGCGCCCGCAGCGCGGCGGGGAGCCGGGGGCGGCGGCCGGGGCGCGGGCCGTATCCGTACCGCCCCTCGTCGTCGTCCATGTCGTACCTCTGGCCGTACCCGCCGTGTCCGTACTGAGTGGCCATCGATCTCGTTCCGTTCTCCTCGTCCCAACGGCGGTTCAGCCGTACCTCAAGAGTCGTGTGCCGAGGCCCTCGGGACCATGGAGTCCGTCGGCGTCCTGAACCGGGGGTTTTCCCCACCCCCGGTCGGCCCGGGGGTGTCACCGGCCGTGCCGCGCGGCTACTTCTCCCGGTCCCGCCACGGCAGTTCGGCCGTGACCTCCGTCGGGCCGCCGGCCGGGGAGTCGACCACGAACAGGCCGTCCACCGCGCCCAGCCGGTCCGCCAGCCCCCGCATCCCGGTGCCGCCGTCCAGCCTGGCGCCGCCCCGGCCGTCGTCCTGGACCTGGATCAGCAGCCGGTCCGTGCTGCGCCACACGTCCACCGACGCCGAGCGGGCCCCGCTGTGCTTGCTGACGTTCTGGAGCAGTTCGGAGACGGTGAAGTAGGCGATGCCCTCGATGGCCGCGGCGGGGCGGTCCGTGAGGTCCACGGTCACCTTGACCGGCACCGTGCAGCGGGCGGCGACCGAGGACAGGGCGGCGTCCAGGCCGCGGTCGGTGAGGACCGCCGGGTGGATGCCCCGGGCCAGGTCGCGCAGCTCCTGGAGGGCCAGTTTCACCTCGCCGTGCGCCTCCGCCACCATCTCCGCCGCGGTGTCCGGGTCCTCCAGCAGCTTCTCCTTGGCCAGGCCGAGGCCCATGGCCAGATTGACCAGCCGGGCCTGCGCGCCGTCGTGCAGATCGCGCTCGATGCGGCGCAGGTCGGCGGCGGCCGTGTCCACCACGACACCGCGGTCCGACTCCAGCTCCGCTATGCGGCGCTCCAGTTCGTCCGAGGGGGAGAGCAGGCCGCGCACCATCGCCCGGTCCGCGTTGGTCAGTCCGCGGGCGAGGTAGGGCAGCACGGGCCACAGCACGAACAGCGAGGCCAGCACCGTGCAGAACGTGAGGACGCCCCAGGGCAGGCGGATCGCTTCGTACAGCAGAGTGCGCCAGCCCACCGGGTCCTTCAGGGCCATCCACGCCCGCTGGAGCATGCCCTCACCACGGGCGAGCGGCAGCGGCGACGGCTCCTCCACCCGGACCCCGAGCAGCGCCCTGGCCCGCGCCCGCTCCAGCTTCCCCAGCTGCCGGGCGCCCAGCAGGGACAGCGCCAGCAGCGGCAGACCCACCACGGTGACGCTGAGGGAGCCGCCGACGGACAGCGCGGTGATCGCGTAGACGAAGCCGAACACCGCCGTCGGCAGATTCAGCAGGAGGTGCGCGATCTCCTTCCAGGTGCGGATGTCGTAGGCCGGCCTCGGGGGCGGGAGGCGGTCGGTGCCGCCGGACCCACCAAATATGCCGGGCCGGTCGGGGCCGTCGTACCGATCAGGGCCTTCGTGCGGGCCGGCGGCGGAGCTGGGAGCGGTCATACCGGACAGCCTGCCGAATGCGGCACCTTCCGCGCCATGCGGTACACCGCCCTCCGCCCACGGGGGAAAACCCCACCCCCGGCCTCCACCCCGGCCCTACCCAGACCCCACCCCGGCCCCCGCTCCCGGCTCTCCGGGACGTCCGCTCCCGGCTCTCCGGGACGTCTCGGGGTGTGACTGCCTGCTTACCGCTTCTTTATCAGGGCCTAGACTCCCGTGCGTACAGGTCATGAGGTCAGGGAGTGAGGGACGGACGGTGCGGGAGACGCTGGGGGACTCGACCATCGCCGCGACACACGTCGTCACCGCGGCCGGACATGTCGGCACCGGGGCCGGTTATTTCCGGTCCTACTCGGCCGTGGGGCTGCTCGCCGTCGTCGGCGTGCTGTTCGTCGCGGTCGCGTTCGGCGCCGGACGGCTGCTGCGCCCCGTAGTGCCCACCCCGGAGAAACTCCTGACCTACGAGTGCGGCGTCGACCCCGTCGGCGAGGGCTGGGCCCACACCCAGGTCCGCTACTACGTCTACGCCTTCCTGTACGTGATCTTCGCGGTCGACTCCGTCTTCCTGTTCCCCTGGGCGACGGTCTTCGCCGCCCCCGGCTACGGCGCGACGACCCTCGTGGAGATGTTCATCTTCCTCGGCTTCCTCGCCGTCGGCCTGCTGTACGCATACAAGAAGGGCGTCCTGGCATGGACGTGACCCCGGACCCCGTACTCCTCCCCGAGCCCAAGCGGCTGGGCGCGCTGGCCAGGCTGGCGCCCGAGCCCATGAAGGTGGTCCTCAACTGGGGCCGCCGCTACTCGCTCTGGGTCTTCAACTTCGGCCTCGCCTGCTGCGCGATCGAGTTCATCGCCGCGTCGATGGCCCGGCACGACTTCATCCGGCTCGGCGTCATCCCCTTCGCGCCCGGGCCCCGCCAGGCCGACCTGATGGTGGTCTCGGGCACGGTCACGGACAAGATGGCCCCCGCCGTCAAGCGCCTGTACGAACAGATGCCCGAGCCGAAGTACGTCATCTCCTTCGGAGCCTGCTCCAACTGCGGCGGCCCCTACTGGGACTCGTACTCCGTCACCAAGGGCGTCGACCAGATCATCCCCGTGGACGTCTACGTGCCCGGCTGCCCGCCGCGCCCCGAGGCTCTGCTCCAGGGCATCCTCAAGCTCCAGGAGAAGATCGCCGCCGAGTCGCTGGGGGAGCGGTACGGCCACGGCGGTGCCCGCCCGTCCGCCGCCGCGCTCCAGAGCGGTCTGGTCCGGCCGCCCGCCCCGTCCGGCGAGGAGGGCGCGCGATGAGCACGGCCGGCTGGCTGCCCGCCCCCGTCGAAGAACTGTTCGGCGCGGACGCGGTGGCGGAGGAGTCGTACGAGGTTCTGACGGTGGACGTCCCGCCGTCCGCCTGGCTCACCGCGCTCAAGACCGCCCGTACGACGCTGACCTGCACCTATTTCGACTGGCTCAGCGCGGTCGACGAACCGGGCGCCGGCTTCCGGGTGTCCGCCCACGTCGTGGCCCTGAACCCGGTCCGCCGCCTCCTCGTCCGTACGACGGTGCCGCACGCGGCGCCGGTGCTGCCGACCGCCGTCGGGGTGTACGCCGGCGCGGCCTGGCACGAACGCGAGACCTACGAGATGTTCGGGGTGACCTTCGAGGACCACCCGGGACTCGAACACCTGCTCCTGCCCGAGAACTTCGAGGGCCACCCGCTGCGCAAGGACTTCGTCCTCGCCGCCCGCGTCGCCAAGGCGTGGCCCGGCGCGAAGGAGCCCGGCGAGTCCGAGCACGGCGGCCCCAAGCGCCGCCAGATGCTCCCGCCCGGCGTCCCCGACCCCAACGAGTGGGGCCCCCTCAAGGGACAGCTCCCCGCCGCCCCGGCCCGCCCGGCCCGCGGCGCCGGGGACCGTCCGGTACGGCGCACCCGCACGGCCGCGGAAGGTTCGACCGGTCAGCAGGGTCCGGCGGAGGCCGCCGCTCCGGCCCGCCCCCGGCGGACCCGGAGCGCGAGCGAGGGTTCCGCGAGCCAGGCGGTGGAGGAGAGCGCGGCCGGTGCGCCGGCTCGGCCGCGGCGGACGCGGAGCGCGAGCGAGGGCTCGGCAAGTCAGGTGGCGGGGGAGCCGAAGGAGCCGACGGCCGAGGACGGCGCGGCCGGTGCCGAGCCGGGTCCCGCCGCCGGTGGACCGGCTCGGCCGCGGCGGGTGCGCGGTGCGGGCGAGGATTCGGTGAGCCAGGCGGCGGAGGCGGCGGAGGCGGAGGGCGGCGCAGCGCAGGGTGATACCGCGCGGACCGCGGCCGAGGGCGAAACCGCGCAGAACGCGGCGGAGGGTCCGGCGGCGTCCGGGCTTGCCCCGGCACCGGCCGGTCCCCGTCGTGCCCGCAGCGCGTCGGGGGGCTCCGCCTCCCAGCGCGCTCCGGAGCCCCCGGCCTCGGCGACCGAGTCGTCGGCGGCCGAGTCGGTCGCCGCGCCCGCGAGTCCCGGCAACGCCGACCGCCCGGCCGGCCGTACGGCCCCGCGCAGCTCGGACGCCCCCTGGCACCACGCCCGCCCGGCGTTCGACGAGCCCGGGCAGGCCACCGAGCCGGGGCAGCCCGCTGAGGCCGGGCAGTCCGCCGAAACGGAGGCCGCCCAGACGGAGCCCGGAGAGGGGGCCGCGCGAGGAGCCGTACAACCGCACGAGTCGGCCGAGTCGGCCGAGCCGCAGCCCGCCGAACCCACCGCGCCACAGCCCGCACCCGAGCCACCACGACCTGCCGAGCCTTCGGAACCTGCGGAGCCTTCGGAACTGACCGAGCCCTCCGAGCGCTCGGAACTGACCGAGCCCTCCGAGCGCTCGGAACTGACCGAGCCCTCCGAGCGCTCGGAACTGACCGAGCCCTCCGAGCGCTCGGAACCGGCCAAGCGCTCGCAACCGGAAGAGCCCTCGCAGACGGGCGAGCCGTCGGACCCGGCCGAGCCCTCGGACCCGGCCGGTACTGCCGAGCCCTCGGACCCGGCCGGTTCGCAGTCCGCGCCCGGCCAACCCCCCGTCGACCCCGATTCCCCCCCGACCGACCCCCCAGGAGGCCCGCAGTGAACGGCGCACTCGACGTCGCCCTGCGGCTCGTGGCCGTGTTCGTCGTCTTCCTCGTCTTCCCGCTGGTCGTGGGGCAGACCGAGCACAAGGTGATGGCCCATATGCAGGGGCGGCTCGGGCCGATGTACGCGGGCGGGTTCCACGGGTGGGCCCAGCTGGTCGCCGACGGCGTGAAGTTCGCGCAGAAGGAGGACGTGGTGCCGGCGCAGGCCGACCGCCGGGTCTTCCAGCTCGCGCCGGCCGTCGCCCTGCTGCCCTACCTGCTCGTCCTGCTCGTCATCCCGATCGGACCGAGCGAGGGCGCCGTCGGACAGGCCCTGGACGCGGGCGTGTTCTTCGCGCTCGCGGTGATGGGCGTCGGCGTGCTCGGCTCGCTCATGGCGGGCTGGGCGAGCGCCAACAAGTTCTCCCTGCTCGGCGGCCTGCGCACCGCCGCCCAGCTGCTGGCCTACGAACTGCCGATGCTGCTCGCCGCGGCCTCCGTCGCGATGGCGGCCGGCACGGTCTCCCTGCCGGGCATCCTGCACGCCTTCCACTGGTGGTGGCTGCCCTGGCAGCTCATCGGCGCGGTCGTCTTCTTCGTCGCCGGGCTCGCCGAGCTGCAACGCCCGCCGTTCGACATGCCGGTGGCCGACTCGGAGATCATCTTCGGCGCGTACACCGAGTACACCGGGCTGCGCTTCGCCCTGTTCCTGCTCGCCGAGTACGCCGGCATCGTCGTGCTGTGCGGCCTGACCACCGTGCTCTTCCTGGGCGGCTGGCACGGCCCCTGGGGCGCCGACGGGCTCGGCTGGGTCTGGACGCTGCTGAAGGCGGCCATCCTCGCCTTCGTCGTCATCTGGCTCCGCGTCACCTACCCGCGGCTGCGCGAGGACCAGCTCCAGAAGCTCTCCTGGACCCTCCTCGTCCCCCTCTCCCTCGCCCAGATCGCCCTCACCGGCATCGTCAAGGTGGTGATCTCCTGATGGCCGCGTCGCGCCCGCCCACCCGGTCCCGCATCCCCGGCTCCGGCCTCGCCAAGGGCCTCGCCGTCACCCTGCGCACGATGACGCGCAGGCACGGCACCGAGCAGTACCCGGACACGCTGCCCGAACTGCCGCCCCGCACCCGGGGCGTGATCGGCCTGTTCGAGGAGAACTGCACGGTCTGCATGCTGTGCGCCCGCGAGTGCCCGGACTGGTGCATCTACATCGACTCCCACAAGGAGACGGTCCCGCCCGCCGCCCCCGGCGGCCGTGAGCGCAGCCGCAACGTCCTCGACCGGTTCGCCATCGACTTCTCCCTGTGCATGTACTGCGGTATCTGCATCGAGGTCTGCCCCTTCGACGCGCTGTTCTGGTCCCCGGAGTTCGAGTACGCCGAGACCGACATCCACGAACTCACCCACGAGCGCGACAAGCTCCGCGAGTGGATGTGGACCGTGCCGGCCCCGCCCGCGCTCGACCCGGGTGCGGAGGAGCCGAAGGAGATCGCCGCCGCCCGCAAGAGCGCCGAGAAGCTGGCCGAAGCCGCGCAGGCCGAAGCCGCGGAGGCCGAAGCCGCGCGCACCGACACCGCGCGCACCGACCCCGAGGAGGGCGACGCATGAGCCCCGCCCCCGCCCTGAGCCTCGCCGCCACCCCACACGGCTCCCTCGCCGCCGCCTCGCACGGCTCCCTCGCCGCGGCCCCCCACGGCTTCCTCTCCCCGACCGGCGTCGAGATCGCCTTCCTCCTCGTCGGCCTGGTCACCTTCGGCGCCGCGCTGATCACCGTCACCACCCGGCAGCTGGTGCACGCCGCCCTGTGGCTGGTGGTCGCGCTCGGCGGCCTCGCCGTGGAGTACCTGCTGCTCACGGCCGAGTTCATCGCCTGGGTGCAGGTCCTGATCTACGTCGGCTCCGTCGTCGTACTCCTGCTGTTCGGGCTGATGCTCACCAGGGCCCCCATCGGCCGCTCCCCGGACGCCGACTCCGGCAACCGCTGGGCCGCCCTCGCGGTCGCGGTCGCCGCCGCCGTCGCCCTGGTGTGGGTGGTCACCGACGCCTTCCGTACGACGTGGATCGACCTGACCGGGCCGGCCGCCGGCACCACCCGGGTCACCGGCGCGAGTCTGTTCCGGTACTGGGTGCTGCCCTTCGAGGCCCTGTCCGTGCTGCTCCTCGCGGCCCTGGTCGGCGCGATCGTCCTGTCCCGCAAGGCCAAGGCCGAAGCAGATGCCGATGCCGACGCCGGTGACGAGCCGGAAGCCCGTACGCCGACCCCCGTCCCCGCCCAGAAGGACGGCGCCCGCTGATGCACCTCGTCTACCCCGCCGTACTCTCCGCCCTCCTCTTCTGCACCGGCCTGTACGGCGTCCTCGCCCGCCGCAACGCGATCCTGGTCCTGATGTCGGTCGAGCTGATGCTCAACGCCGTCAACCTCAACCTGGTCGCCTTCGACGTCTGGCTCAGCCGCGCCGCCCGCGACACCCTGCACTCCGGCCAGGCACTGACCCTGTTCACCATCGCCGTCGCCGCCGCCGAGATCGGCATCGGCCTGGCGATCGTGCTCGCCGTGTACCGCAACAGCGGCACCTCCGACATCGACAAGCTCCGCGACACCGCCGAAGGCCGGGGCGACGCGGAACCGGGTGCCGCCGCGGCACGGAAGACCGAGGCCACCGCGTGACCACGACCACCCTCGCCGTACTCGTCCCCCTGCTGCCGTTCCTCGGTGCCGCGGCCGGACTGCTGCTCGGCCGCACCGCGCCCGGCTTCGTGCGCCCGCTCGCCGTGCTGCCGCCGCTGGCCTCGCTGGTGCTGGCCGCACTGGTCGCCGTCCGCCAGGGCGGCGGGCCCGCCGTGGACGCGCACACGGAGCTGACCCCCACCGGCTCGGTGCCCGTCGAACTGGCCCTGCACCTCGACGGCTTCGCCGCGCTCGTCGCGATCCTGGTCGCCTTCGTCGCGACCTGCGTGCAGATCTACTCCACCGGCTACCTGCGCGACGACCCGCGCTACCCCTCGTACGCCGCCCTCGTCTCCCTGTTCACCTCCGCGATGCTGCTCGTCGTGTACTCCGGCGACCTGATCGTGCTGCTGGTCGGCTGGGAGGTCATGGGCATCTGCTCCTACTTCCTGGTCGGCCACTACTGGGAGACCCCCGAGGCCCGCGCCGCCTCCCTCAAGGCGTTCCTCGTCACCAAGCTCGGCGATGTGCCGTTCCTGATCGGCCTGTTCGCGCTCGCCACCGACGCCGGCTCCTTCCGCATCACCCGCGTCCTCGGCACCGTCGCGAGCGGCGGCCTGCACCATCCGACCCTCGTCGCCCTGCTGCTGCTCGCGGGCGTGGCCGGAAAGTCCGCGCAGTTCCCGCTGCACACCTGGCTCCCGGACGCCATGGCCGGCCCGACGCCGGTCTCGGCGCTGATCCACGCCGCCACGATGGTCGCCGCCGGTGTCTACTTCGTCGCCCGTCTCCTCCCGGTGTTCGAAACATCCGGTGCCGCGATGCTGGTCCTGGCCGTGATGGCCGCCGTGACCATGGCCGGCTCCGGCCTCGCCGCGCTCGCCCAGGACGACATCAAACGCGTCCTCGCCTACTCGACCATCGGCCAGCTCGGCTACATGACCGGCGCCCTCGCCGTCGGCGACCGCGGTGCCGCCGTCTTCCACCTCCTGTCCCACGGCGCCTTCAAGGCGCTGCTGTTCCTCGCCGCCGGTGTGATCATCCACGCCGCCGGCACCAACTCGCTGGCCGCCATGTCCCGCATGCGCGGCCTGCGCGAACGGGTCCCGGACGCCTACTGGACGATGACCGTGGCCCTGCTCGCACTGGCCGCGATCCCGCCGTTCAGCGGCTTCTTCTCCAAGGAGTCCGTCCTCGGCGCCGCCGAACACGCGGCGCACGGGGACACCGCGCACGTGCCCGGCGCGGCCGGCTGGCTCGTCCTCGTCGCCGGTCTGGTGACCGCCGTACTGACCGCCGCCTACGCCACCCGGCTGTGGCTGCTGGCCTTCCACGGCCGGGGCGCCGAGGCCCCCGACCACGGCCGCCAGCCGCTGACCATGACCCTGGTCCTGTGGGTCCTCGCGGTGCCCTCCCTGGCCTTCGGCGGGCTCGCCTACCGGGTGCTGCCCGGCTGGTTCGACGGCGCCTCGCTCACCCCGACCCCGCTCACCTCCATCCTCGGCACGGGTCTCGCCGTGGTCGGCGCCCTCCTCACCTACGGCGTCTGGCAGCGCACCACCCGAAGCCTCGTCGGCTCCCCGCTCGGCGCGGTCGCCGCCCACCCCGAGGGCGACGCGGGACTGGTCGAGGCCGAGGCCATCGCCAGCCACACCCCGGCCTACGGCGACATCGCCTACGCCCCCGACCCGGCGGACCCCGGACGGGCGCTGCTCGGCCCGCTGCACCGGCACGCGGCCGCCGGCTTCCACCTCGACGCCGTCTGCACCGCGCTGTTCGTCCGCCCGGTGCTGGCCGCGGCGAGCCTCGTCCGCTTCCTCGACCGCGAGGTCGTGGACACCTACGTCGGCGCCGCCGGCGCGCTGCCCCGGTTGCTCGGGGCCGCCGTACGCCGCGCCCAGACCGGCAATGTGCAGACCTATGTGAGCGCGCTGCTCGCCGGCACCGTCGTCCTGGCGGTCGCCGTCGTCCTCGTCGCCACGGGAGCGTGAGCAGGCGTGATCGATATCAACGAGTCCGTGATGCGGGTCCTTCTCGCATTGATCGTCGTCGGCCCGCTCATCGGCGCCGTCGCCGCCCTCCTGCCGGCCCCGCCCGGACTGAAGGGGAAGTCGCCCGAGCGGTCCGTGCTGCGCCACGGCGTCACCGTGACCGGGGTGATCCTCGCCGCCGCGATCCTGCTCGCGCTCGGCTTCGACCACCACCATCCGTCGAGGATGCAGGCCACGACCGACATCAGCTGGATCCCCGCGCTCGACGTGCGGATCCACCTCGGCGTCGACGGCATTTCCCTCCCCCTCGTCGTACTGACCGCGCTGCTGACCTTCCTGTGCGCGCTCCACTCCTACTTCAAGCCGCCCGCGGGCCCGTCCCCGAAGGCGTTCGTCGCCCTGCTGCTCCTGCTGGAGACCGGCACGCTCGCGACCTTCGCCGTGCTCGATCTGCTGCTGTTCTTCCTCGCGTTCGAGACCGTGCTGATCCCGATGTACTTCCTCATCGCCCGCTGGGGCGGCGAGGGGCGGACCCGGGCCGCGTGGAAGTTCATCCTGTTCACGCTGCTCGGCTCCGTCGTCATGCTGCTCGGCCTGCTCCTGATCGGAATCAAGGCGGGCACGTTCGACATGGTGGCACTCGCCACTGACAACGGCCGGTCCCTGACCGCGTCCGTGCAGGTCATCGCCGTTCTGGCGATCGGTCTCGGGCTCGCCGTCAAGACCCCGATGTGGCCGCTGCACAGCTGGCTGCCCGACGCCCACACCTCCGCGCCGACCGTCGGCTCGGTGCTGCTGGCCGGTGTCCTGCTGAAGATGGGTACGTACGGTTTCGTCCGGATCCTGCTGCCGGTCGCGCCGCACGGATTCCACACCTTCGCGCCGTACCTCGCCGCGTTCGCCGTGGTCGGGATCATCTACGGGTCCCTCGCCTGCCTGGCGCTCGCGAGGCGGGGCGCGAAGGGCGACCTCAAGCGGCTGATCGCCTACTCCTCCGTCGGCCACATGGGCTTCGTCCTCCTGGGCATCGCCACCATGACCCCGACCGGCGTGAACGGCGCCCTGTTCGCCAACATCGCCCACGGCCTCGTCACCGGCCTGCTGTTCTTCCTGGTCGGCGCCCTCAAGGACCGCACCGGCAGCACCGACCTCGACACACTCTCCGAGAAGACCGGCCTCGCCCTGTACGGCAAGGCGCCCCGCCTCGGCGGCCTGCTCGCCTTCGGCGCCGTGGCCTCCCTCGGGCTGCCCGGACTCGCCGGGTTCTGGGGCGAGATGCTCTCTCTGTTCGGCGCGTTCAAACCCGCGGCGGACCTCAGCCGCCCCGCGTTCCTCACCTTCATGGCGATCGGCGCGTTCGGCACCCTGCTGACGGCCGCGTACATGCTGATCGTGGTCCGCCGGGTGTGCATGGGCGGCGCCGAGCGCGAGGCCCCGAAGCTCGCCGACGTCCAGGGCTACGAGTTCGCGGCCTGGACCCCGCTCGTCGCCCTGACCGTCGTCGCCGGACTGTGGCCGCGGGCCCTGCTCGGCCTGACCGACCCGGCCGTGCACCAGCTGCTCGCAGGAGGCACCCGATGAGCGCCCAGCCCTTCGCCCAGCCGCTCACCGAGGCCGCCGCGTCCGCCGCGCCGCTGGTCCACCCCCTCGCCCAGCCGCTCGGACAGCCCCTGGCCGCGTCCGCCGCCTCGCTGGTCCAGTCCGTCGACTGGCTCGCCGTCGCCCCGCCCCTGATCGCCGCCGTCGTGGCGCTCGGCGTGCTCGTCGCCGACCTCTTCCTGCCCGAGGGCCGCAAGAACGTCCTCGGCTGGATCTCGGTCGCCGGGCTCGCCGCCGCCGCGCTGATGCTGCTGCCGCTCCTGGACGGCGACCGCGCCACCTTCTGCCTGACCGGCACCGGCGCGGGTCCCGGAACCGGCGCCCCGCGCGCGTGCAGTTACACCGCCGACCACTTCACCCTCGTCATCCAGCTCCTGGTCCTCGGCGGCGCCCTGCTCGCGGCCCTGCTGTCGATCACCACCCTGGACGACGACCGGCGGCGCGTCCCGTCGGGCGAGTTCTGGTTCCTGCTGCTGTCCGCCACGGCCGGCGCCGCCCTGCTGCCCGCCGCCCGCGACCTGGCCACCCTGATCGTGGCCCTGGAGGTCGCCTCCCTGCCCGCCTTCGCCCTGGTCGGCATCCGGCACGGCGACCGGCGGTCCGCCGAGGCCGCCCTGAAGTTCTTCCTGTCCTCGGTCACCGCCACCGCAATCAGCCTGATGGGCGTCAGCTTCGTCTACGCCTCCACCGGAACCCTCTACCTCACCCAGGTGGCGCAACGGCTTCCGGACACTCCCGGCCAGCTGCACACCCTGGCCCAGACGGGCGTCGTCCTCACCCTGATCGGCTTCGCCTTCAAGACGGCCGCCGTGCCCTTCCACTTCTGGGTGCCCGACACCTACGTGGGCGCGCCGCTGCCCGTCGCCGCCTACCTGTCGGTCGTCGGCAAGGCGGTCGGCTTCTCCGGCCTGATCCTCGTCACCGTGGTGGCGTTCCCCTCGTACGCCGACGTCTGGGGGCCCGCGCTCGCCGTCCTGGCCGCGCTCACCATGACCGTCGGCAACGTCGGCGCGCTGCGCCAGCAGGCCACGCGCGCCCGTAGTGCCGTACGACTGCTCGCCTGGTCCTCCGTCGGCCAGGCCGGCTATCTCCTCGTACCGATCGCGGCGGCCGGGTACGTCAAAGACGGGCAGAAGGTGATCGGTTCCACCGTCGCGTACGCCCTCATGTACGCCGCCGTGAACCTCGGCGCGTTCGCGGTCGCCGCCCTGGTGGGCCGGGGCCGCGCCGGGAACCGGATCTCCGACTACCGGGGGCTGTACGCCACCAATCCCGTGACCGCCCTCCTGATGGCCTTCTTCCTGCTCTGCCTGGCGGGCCTGCCGCCCGGGATCATCGGCCTGTTCGCCAAGGTCACCGTGTTCTCGGCGGCCG
This sequence comes from Streptomyces sp. WP-1, assembly GCF_030450125.1. Classification (NCBI taxonomy): domain Bacteria; kingdom Bacillati; phylum Actinomycetota; class Actinomycetes; order Kitasatosporales; family Streptomycetaceae; genus Streptomyces; species Streptomyces sp. WP-1. The sequence continues at coordinate 3,453,971 of NZ_CP123923.1, read as the reverse complement.
TCGACGCGGGCCTCGGCTGGCTCGCGGTCGTCATGGCCGTCAACGTGGTGACCGCCCTCTTCTACTACCTCCAGTGGACGGCCCTGCTGTTCCGCGCCCCCGAGGGCGAGACCGCCCGGCACCGGATCCCGGCCCCGCTCACGGCCGCGATCACCCTCGCCGGGGTGGCGGGCGTCGCCCTGTCCGGGGCACCCCAGCTGGTCCTGCGGTTCGCGGCCACCGGGCTCTTCTGAGAGGGACCGGCGGGCCCCTCCGAGGCGGCCCGCCACCCGCTCCTATGACGGCCCACCGCGCGCTCCTACGACAGCCCACCGGCCGCCCCCACAACGGCTCGCCACCCGCTCTTACGACGGCCCACCGCCCTCACCCACGACGGCCCGCCGCCCTCTCCCACGACGCCCCACCGGGCCCCCGCGAGCCCGCGCGGGGGCCCCTTCACTCGTACGGCCGCCGCGCCCGCCCCCGCCCACCTGGGAACTTGTGACCGCCACCTGGCGTTGACCAGAGCGGAAGGGTCCACTGGACCGAAGGACTGGACCGAAGGGTTCCTCGCAGTACCACTTGGAGGGCGTACCGTGCACCGCCGGCACAACGGGCTCAGGACCGCAGTACTCCTCGGGGGACTGTCGGCGCTCATCATCGTCATCGGCAGCTTCTTCGGCCGCACCGGCCTGATCGTGGCGGTCCTGATCGCCCTGGGTACGAACGCGTACGCGTACTGGAACAGCGACAAGCTGGCCCTGCGCGCGATGCGGGCCCGCCCGGTGAGCGAGTTCGAGGCCCCGGCGCTGTACCGCATGGTCCGCGAGCTGTCCACGCAGGCCCGCCAGCCCATGCCCCGGCTCTACATCTCCCCGACCGAGGCCCCGAACGCCTTCGCCACGGGCCGCAATCCGCGCAACGCGGCGGTGTGCTGCACCGAGGGCATCATGCGCCTGCTGGACGAGCGCGAGCTGCGCGGCGTCATCGGGCACGAACTGAGCCATGTCTACAACCGGGACATCCTGATCTCCTCGGTGGCCGGCGCGCTCGCCTCGGTGATCATGTTCCTGGTGAACTTCGCCTGGCTGATCCCGATCGGCCGTTCGGACGACGACGAGGGCCCCGGCCTGCTCGGCATGCTCCTGATCATGATCCTGGGCCCGCTCGCCGCCACGCTGATCCAGCTGGCCATCAGCCGCTCCCGGGAGTACGAGGCGGACGCCTCGGGCGCCCAGCTCACCGGTGACCCGCTGGCGCTCGCGAGCGCCCTGCGCAAGCTGGAGCTCGGCACCCAGCAGCTGCCGCTGCCGCCCGAGCCGCGGATCGAGACCGCGAGCCACATGATGATCGCGAACCCGTTCCGCGCCGGACAGGGCCTGTCGAAGATGTTCTCCACGCACCCGCCGATGGCGGAGCGGATCCAGCGCCTGGAGGGCATGGCGGGCCACAGGCGCTGACCCGGTCCGTTGGGGGCCGGCCCTTGTCGGTGGGGCCCGTCCGCGTGCGGCGCCCCTCACAAGACCACCTCACAGGGCCAGCGCGAGCGCCGCCCCCAGACCGCCGAGCAGGAGGGCGACGGCCGCCTGGGGCCAGCCGCCGTTTCTCCACGGGAAGAGGCGGTCCAGGGCGAGCCGTCCGGGCCCGATGGCCGCGACCGCGAGGGCGACGACGGCGATGCAGATGTTGTACTCCACCCCGCCCTTGTCCACCCACACCCCATGGGCGGCGCTCACCGTGACCATGGCGTTGATCATCACGCCCACGATCGCGGCGGCCGCGAGCGGTACCAACAGCCCGGCGGCGAGGCCGAGGCCGCCGAGGAACTCGGAGAGTCCGCCGATCGCGGCGAAGAGCTTGCCGGGGCGGTAGCCGAGCGACTCGAACCCCTTGCTGGTGGCGGTCAGCCCCGGTCCGCCGAACAGCCCGAAGAGCTTCTGGGACCCGTGGCCCGCGAGAAACAGCCCGAAGGTCAGCCGGAGCAGCAGCAGTCCGCAGTCCGCCGCGCTCACCCCCGTACGGCCGGCCCCCCGCCGGGTGGCCGACGGCGCGGTGGCGCTCGTCGGGCCGATGTGATTCCTGGGCATCTGAGAACTCCGTACGGATGCCGGGATGTGCGCTTCCCCCAAGCCTGGACAGGCGCCTGTGCCCCCGTTGTCGCCGCCCCTGTAGCGATGATTCCGGAAGTACGGCGCCCCCGCACATCGATCAGCGGCCGCCGAACCCCTGGTCCGAGCGGACGACCTCGCGGCCCAGCGGCATCAGCGAGATCGGGATGAGCTTCAGGTTGGCCCAGCCGAAGGGGATGCCGATGATCGACAGGAACAGCGGGATGCTGGTGATCAGGTGCCCCAGGGCGAGCCACCAGCCCGCGAAGATGACCCAGATGACGTTGCCGACGACCGATCCGGCACCGGCGCCCGGCCGTTCCACGGTGGTCCGGCCGAACGGCCAGAGCACGAACCCGGCGATGCGCAGGGAGGCGACGCCGAACGGGATCGTGATGATCAGGACGAAGCAGACCAGCGCGGCGATCAGATAGCCGATCGACAGCCAGATGCCGCAGAAGAGCAGCCACAGGATGTTGAGCAGCAGGTTGAACACCTTCATGATCGGTACCTCTCAGGTCACTGCGCCGGGTTTCCCTGCTGCCACAAGTATCAGCCGATCACACCTTCGAGCGGGCACGGGGGCGTCCCTGTAGCGAGATCGGGAACGATCCGGGACGAACCCCCGACCCGGCGGCGGCAACCGGGCGGAGGTTTGCCGGCGTCCTGTTCACCAAGACGGCACGAACATGCGCACGGCGGACCGCTCATCCTCACCGAGATCTCACGGGCGAGGCTGTGCGCACCGGGCGCGAAAGGGCAGGGTTGGCGCTATGGGCATCATCGCTTGGATCATTCTGGGGCTGCTGGCCGGAGCCATAGCCAAGTTCCTGCTGCCGGGACGCGACCCCGGCGGCCTCCTGGGCACGACCGTCATCGGCATCCTGGGCGCGTTCGTCGGTGGCTGGATCTCGTCCCGCTGGCTCGACCACCCCGTCAGCAAGCACTTCTTCGACGGCGCCACCTGGGTCGCGGCCATCGGCGGTTCGCTGGTGCTGCTGATCGCCTACCGGCTGGTCTTCGGCAACTCCCGCCGCGGCTGAGCACCGCCCCGGCAGCACGGAAGGGTGGGCGCCCCCGGGGCCCCACCCTTCTCTCCGTTCTCCTGCCGGTTCCTACCGGTAGTTCACGAACTGGAGCGCGAAGTCGAAGTCCTTGCCCTTCAGGAGGGCGATCACGGCCTGGAGGTCGTCGCGGCTCTTGGAGCTGACGCGCAGCTCGTCGCCCTGGACCTGGGCCTTGATGCCCTTGGGGCCCTCATCGCGGATGATCTTCGCCACCTTCTTGGCGTTCTCCTGGGAGATGCCCTCCTCGATGGAGGCGAAGATCTTGTACTCCTTGCCGGACAGCTGGGGCTCACCCGCGTCCAGCGCCTTCAGCGAGATGCCCCGCTTGATCAGCTTGGACTGGAAGACGTCGAGGACGGCCTTCACCCGCTCCTCGGAATTCGCCTCCATGAGGATCTTCTCCCCGGACCACGCGATCGAGGCGCCGACGCCCTTGAAGTCGTAGCGCTGGGAGATCTCCTTGGCGGCCTGGTTGAGGGCGTTGTCGACCTCCTGCCGCTCGACCTTCGAGACGATGTCGAAACTGGAGTCGGCCATGTCCTGTGGCTCCTTGTATCGGGGTGTGTGTCGGTGCGTGCCGGCGTGCGCGGCGGCGGCCGCCGGGCCCGGCATCCTGCCGGGCCGCATCCGCCCCAGCCTAGTCACCCCGGGACCCGAGAGCTGGAGATCAACCGGGTGGCGAAGCACCCCCGTGGATCGGGTATTGTTTACGTCGTTGCCGGGGAACGCCGCCGAAAGCGGGTTCGATTGGCGGCAAACTTGGCGGTGTGCCCGAGCGGCCAAAGGGAGCAGACTGTAAATCTGCCGGCTCAGCCTTCCCAGGTTCGAATCCTGGCGCCGCCACAGTGAGAGAAACCCCCTCTGATCGAGTTGATTGCTCGATCAGAGGGGGTTTCTCGTTGTCGCCGCGAGGCTGCGGCTTTCGAGGTGCCGGCCCCCGGGACATTGCCGGGAGCCGGGCGCCCTCGACCGGTCCGAGCGGCGGCAGCGGGGCCGGTTCAGTGCCAGTTGGTGTCGTGGGTGAGCCGGTGGTGGTGGTTGTCGTACTGGTCGACGACGGCGATGGTCTGCCCGTCGGGGACGGGCGCGGCCCAGGCGCGGTAGCTGGTGCCCGGCACGGTGACGGTCCTGGCCTTGATCTGGGTGCCGTCGGTGAGGGTCACGACGCCGTAGGCGACCTCGGGTTCGGGGTTGGCGACCATGAGGCGGGTGCCGTCGGCGCCCTTGTCGTGGAGGCCCCAGAGGCCCATCTCGCCCGCCGGGCCGGGGTCGTTCGTGCCGGTGACCGGCTGGCAGTCGGACCAGGGGCCGCCCTGGTGGTCGACGCGGACGCCGCCGATGTACATCCGCTGGCACAGCAGGGACGTACCGGGGCCGCCGTGAGGGGGCGGGGCGTAGCCCTTGGGCAGGGTCGGGTGGAACTCCAGCGCCACCGACCAGCGCTTCCCGTCCGTCTTCCCCCCGCCGACCCGGACACCGACCGTGCGGGGAGTGGGGGTGGCTGCGGGGGAGCTCGCGGGCGGTGAGGGACGGCGCGCGGGCGCGACGGAAGCGGGCGGTGGCGTGAGGTACGTGACCGACAAGCCGATGCCGACGACGCAGGCGGCACTCGCCACGGCGGCCGCGACACGGCGGCGCTTCCGGCGGGCGCGGGCGACGGTCAGGATCCGGTCGACGGGTGCCCGGGACGAGCGATACGCCTCGCGCGACCGGGCGAAGGCCGCCCGTGCCCAGTCTTCTTGGCCGTGGTCTGGAGTCATCGTGCCTCTGCGGGGCGGCTGCCCGGGTAGGTGCGGGTGAGGGACGACCGGCTGCGCAGCTTGGCCAGGGCCCGGGACGCCTGGCTCTTCACCGTGCCCACCGAGCAGCCGAGGACGTCCGCCACTTCCTCGACGGACAGGTCCTCGCAATAGCGCAGCACGACGACCGCCCGCTGCCGCTCGGGCAGGCCGGCGAGTTCGCGCGCGAGGGCGTCGTACACGTCCGCGCCGCCGGCACCGGCCCCGTCGTCGTGGACGGAACCGGTGTCGGGCAGCGACGGGAGAAGGAGATGAGTGATCCTGCGACGGCGGTACCGGCTGCGGTTGGCGTTCACCAGGGCGCGGCGCACATAGTGTTCGGCGCGCTCCGGATCCAGCCGCCGCCAGTGCGGGTACACCTTCGCCAGCGTCGTCTGCACCAGGTCCTCCGCTTCATGGAAGTCGCCGGTGAGCAGGTACGCGGTGTGGGTCAGGGCCCGCCAACGCGCGGCGACGAACCGGGTGAACTCCCCGTCCGGTCCGCTGTCCGCGGCCTTGCGGTCACTTGGCTGCACAGCAGGAGGTGCCCGTCCTTCGTCCGGTTGGTCAGCGCCAGTTGGTGTCGTGGGTGAGTCGGTTGTTGTGGTTGTCGTACTGGTCGACGACGGCGATGGTCTGCCCGTCGGGGACGGCTGCGGCCCAGGCGCGGTAGGTGGTGCCGGGGACGGTGACGGTCGTGGCCTTGATCCGGTGGCCGTCGGCGAGGGTGATCAGGCCGTAGGCGACGCCGGGTTCGGGGTCGGCGACCATGAGGCGGCTGCCGTCGATTCCCTTGTCGTGCAGGCCCCACAGGCCCGTCTCGCCTGCGGGACGTGGGTCGTTGGTGCCGGTGACGGGCTGGCAGTCGGACCAGGGGCCGCCCTGGTGGTCGACGCGGACGCCGCCGATGTACATCCGCTGGCACAGCAGGGACGTACCGGGCGTCGTCGTGCCGTCGGGGAGGGTGGGCAGGGTGTAGCCCTTGGGCAGGGTCCGGTGGAACTCCAGCGCCACCGACCAGCGGTGCCCGTCCATCCGCCCCTTGCCGATCACCTGCGTGACCACCCGCGGCGTCTGCCGGTGGGCGGAAACGGACCCCTTGGCGACGGCGGAGGCGAACGTGGGCATGGGCGCGGGCGCGGATGCCGTGCGGCCGGCCGTGCCCGAGGCCGCCACGCTCGCGGACGCGCCGAAGAACGAGACCCCACCGAGCGCGGCGACCGCGACGGCCGCCATGGCTGCCTTCCTGGCAGTACTGAGAACCACGGAGCACTTCTCCTTCAAAGCCGCCGCCCGGCGCCGTGCCGGGCGGTCCTCGACGGCCGGCGCGCCGGGCCCGCGCGCCGGCCTGCGGCGGCCACCGGAAGAGGTGGCCGCCGCTCGGACGTCCGCCCGTAGGTACTCCCGAACACGCCCGGCGGGTTGCACGCCGACGGCATCACTTCGCGGCATCTCCGCCGAGGCCCGATCCGCTCCCGGAAATGCCACTAGAATCGAACGAGTGAGCGAATATCGATCGACGGAACCAGGGACAGGGCCGGGACCGGAACCGGATCCCGGTGCGGATGCGGCCGCTTCCGGGCCGGATGATGCTGGAGGCATGGCCGGAAAGCGACCCATCGTCGTCCAGTTGCCCTCGCCGAGCGGTGGGCGGCGGGTCCGGGTGGACGGGGAGATCCTGGGGCTCGCGCACAATGTGCGGGACCTGGTGGAGTTCCTGCGACGGGCCGGCCTGGAGATCGAGCCGGAGCAGGTCGCGGACTCGCCGCTGATCGACTGGCGCGGGATCGGCCCCGAGTGCTGGGAGGCGCCGTCGCGCACCTGAGGCCGCGCGATCCGGCACCTGAAGCGGGTGCGATCGGTCGGCGCTCCTGAGCAGGCACACTGGCGGTATGTCCGCCCGCCGCAGAACCTGCCCCGTGTGCCACCGCGAGATCGCCGTCGTGGCCGGCCGCTTCGCGCGGCACGATCCGCCCGGAACCCAGGAGGGCGCGCGGCTCGTCTCCTGCGAGGGATCCCGGCGGCAGGCCCGGCTCGGGGCCGCGCAGCCGACGCTGGACGGATACGTCGTACCCGAGTTCCCCGGTCAGCTGCCGCTGTTCTGAGGCGTGCTCAACTCCCGCCGCCCAGGAGTCAGTTCCCGGCCACCGACTTCACCGCGACCGACACCGGCGTCGAACCGCCCGTCAGTTCCAGCGTCAGACCGGCCGTCGCCGAGGTGTCCACCAGCTCCGCGAGTACGGCGGCCACGTCGTCGCGCGGGACCATGCCGCGCCCGGTGTGCGCCTCCAGGCGGACCAGGCCGGTCCCGGCGTCGTTGGTGAGCGATCCGGGCCGCAGGACCGTCCAGTCCAGGTCCTTCTGACGGGTGACGTACGCGTCGGCCTCGCCCTTGGCGCGCAGATAGATGTCAAACACCTCGTCGCCCTGGTGCGCGGGGTCCGCGCCCATCGAGGACACCACCACGAACCGGCGTACGCCCGCGCGCACCGCCGCGTCCGCGAACAGCACCGCCGCGCCCCGGTCCACCGTCTCCTTGCGGTCCGTACTGCTGCCCGGACCCGCGCCCGCCGCGAACACCGCCGCGTCCGCGCCCCGCAGCAGCTCCGCGACGTCCTCCACGGCGGCGGACTCCAGATCGAGCACCACCGGCTCGGCCCCGGCCGACCGCAGATCGTCGCTCTGTTCCGGCTTGCGGATGATCCCCGCGACCTCGTACCCACGCGCGGCGAGCAGCCGTTCCAGCCGCAGCGCGATCTGACCGTGACCACCAGCGATGACAATGCGCATGCTTTAGACCGTACGCCCGAAAATCCCCGCCTGCCGCACGGGTTGACCCCGGGCACACCGGGTTCCGGGCGGCCCTACGGCACCTCGCCCCGCCCCTGCCGCGGCAGCCCCGGCTCCGTGGCCGCCGCCGAGTTGCAGTACTCCCGGACCGCGCTCGTACGGGCCACCACCCGCGCGCGATGGATCACGATCCGGCTGTACGCCAGGGAGAGCGCGCCCGGCAGATGGTCGCCGCGCACGGCCAGGAGCTCGGCCGGGAACCCCGCCTCCACCCGGACCCGGGGCAGGCCCAGCGTGGCGCGGGCCGTCGCGCTCACGGTGTCGTACGCGTCCTCGGGGCGCAGCCCGTGGGCGGAGGCGAGCAGGTAGGCGGCCTCCAGGGGGTCGCCGCGGCCCACGGGGTTCGACACGTCCCGAAGCGCGCCGCTGCCGGCCGCCAGCCGCACCCCGGCCGCGCGCAGCAGCCGTACCGGAGCCGTGCCCCGCCGGTCGGTGCCGCCGCAGCCGCCCTGGGGCAGGCACACGACCGTCACCCCGGCCGCCGCGAGCTGGTCCGCGGCGCGGGAGGCGGCCTCGGCGGGCAGGCGCGCGAGACCGGCGCACGGGCCGATCGTCACGCCGGGGCGCATGCCGCCCGCCATCGCCGCGAGCCGGGACAGCCGGGCCGAGTCGGCGGCGTCCGTGTGCAGGTCCACCGGCAGGCCGTGCTCCGCCGCCACCTCCAGGACCGCCTCCACGTACCCCGTGGGATCCGGGTCCAGGTCCGGGCAGCCGCCCACCGCGGCGGCGCCCATCTTCGCCGCGTCCCGCAGCATCGCCAGCCCGTCCGCCCCGGCCACCCCCGTCAGCAGCCGGGGCATCGCCACCGCGGTCAGCTCCGCGAGCCCCCGCACCGCCCGCCTGGCCTGGAGTACGGCGTTCAGCGCGCCGAGGCCCTGTACGTCGCCCACGCGCACGTGCGCCCGTACGGCGGTCGCCCCGTGCCCCAGCTGGAGCAGCGTCGCCTCCGTGGCCCGGCGCCGGACGTCCTCGGGGGCGCAGGAGGCCGGGCCGGGCCCCTCGGCGGACAGGGCGGTGTCGCCGTGCGCGTGCGGCTCCGCCGGGGCGGGCAGCAGCAGGTAGCCGGTGAGGTCCACCCGCTGGGCGCCCGCGCGGGCCGGCCCCTGCGCCAGGCTGCCCGCGGTCCCCACGGCCTCGATCCGCCCGCCGCCCAGCCGTACGTCCACGGTCCGGCCGTCGGTCAGCCGCGCCCCGCACAGCAGCAGACCGCCCGACGGATTCGGCGAGTTCGACGGCAGGTGCGGCTGCGGCTGGCTGTCGGGCATCGCGCTCCAAGGTCGAGGGGGGTCGGAGTCGGGGGAGGGGCATGAGGGGGCCTGTGACACGGTGTGACCGGCGACCGGGGCTCGGGGCGACCCAAGATCACACAGGGCGTGTCGAGCCTAGGGTGACGAACGGCACAGGTCGCGGAGGAGCGAAATAGTCGTACCGGCGTGGTTCACGGCGGGCCTGGCCTTCGGCCTCCGCACCGGGTCGCGGCCGCCACACCGCCGCTCCCAGGAGCGGCCCACGCAGCCGCCGCGACGCGGCCCGCTCGGCGCCGATCGGCGTGCTCCGCGCGGCCGTACAGCGATCACTTGGAGTCATCCGCGCGCCCCCGGAAGCTCGTAGCCACGGCCGTACGACCCTCCCAGCCCACCGGCGCGCTCCGGGTGTGACGGCGGTCTCATCGGCCACTGAGTGCGGACTGTACGGCCTGCCTGCGGCGGCTCGGCTCCCGTGACGGTAACTCTCTGTGGCGATCTGCCCGGCCCGACCCGTCCGCCCGAGCCTCCCAGCCCGTTCCGCTTCGGCGTACCGCCGCCCCGCACCTGACTCCGTACCCGACCCCCGGGCCCCCTCCGCCGCCTCCCGAAGCTCCTCACAGCCACCCCGCGCGGCCTCCGGAGGCACACCCGTCAGGCCCGTCGACAGGCGTCCCGGCCCTGCGTGGATATGGATTTGGGTGAACGGCGGCGGACCGTGTAATGTCTTCATCGCTCGCCCCAATAGCTCAGTCGGCAGAGCGTCTCCATGGTAAGGAGAAGGTCAACGGTTCGATTCCGTTTTGGGGCTCTGGTGTGAGAGGTTCCCGTCGCAAGACGGGTTCCGATCTCATCAAAGCGGTGTAGCTCAGTCGGTAGAGCAAGCGGCTCATAATCGCTGTGTCACCGGTTCAAGTCCGGTCACCGCTACTGACAGTAGCCGATTGTGGGGTCGGTCCTTCAATCGGCTACTCTTTCTTGCGTTGAATAAGCCCATCCGTTCGTCTTAGGAGCACTCACGTGGCTGCCACCGACGTCCGCCCGAAGATCACGCTGGCCTGCGTGGAGTGCAAGGAGCGGAACTACATCACCAAGAAGAACCGGCGTAACAACCCGGATCGACTGGAGATGAAGAAGCACTGCCCGCGTTGCAATGCGCACACCGCGCACCGCGAAACGCGATAAATAGGCTCGTCCGCGAGGCCGTCCCCTTTCGAGGGGGCGGCCTCGCGGCGTTTTCACGGTCGGGCCTCCGGCCGGTTCCGGGCCCCGGCTAGTTTGGGACCCTCACATCCAGACATCAGGAGGTGCCGGGCCATGGCGCTCGACCAGTCCTTCGTGGGACGGACCTACCCGCCCACCGCGCCCTACGAGGTGGGCCGGGAGAAGATCCGCGAGTTCGCCGAGGCCGTGGGGGAGACCAACCCGGCGTTCACGGACCCCGAGGCCGCCAAGGCGCTCGGGCACCCCGATGTGATCGCCCCCCCGACCTTCGTGTTCTCGATCACGTTCCGCGCCGCCGGCCAGGTGATCGAGGACCCGCAGCTCGGCCTGGACTACGACCGGGTCGTGCACGGCGACCAGAAGTTCGCCTACCGCCGCCCGGTCCACGCCGGCGACCGGCTCACGGTCACCTCCACCATCGAGGCGATCAAGTCCCTCGCGGGCAACGACATCGTGGACATCCGCGGTGAGGTGCACGACGAGGCGGGCGAGCACGTCGTGACCGCCTGGACCAAGCTCGTGGCCCGCGCGGCCGAGGGGGTTTGAGCAGCTGATGACGGCGAAGATCGGCTACGACGATGTCGAGGTCGGCACCGAACTCCCGGCGCAGACCTTCCCCGTGACGCGCGCCACGCTCGTGCGCTACGCGGGTGCCTCCGGTGACTTCAACCCCATCCACTGGAACGAGAAGTTCGCCAAGGAGGTGGGCCTGCCGGACGTCATCGCGCACGGCATGTTCACCATGGCCGAGGCGATCCGCGTGGTCACCGACTGGCTCGGCGACCCGGGCGCGGTCGTGGAGTACGGCGTCCGCTTCACCAAGCCGGTCGTCGTGCCCAACGACGACCAGGGCGCCCTGATCGAGGTCAGCGCCAAGGTCGCGGCCAAGCTGGACGACAACACGGTCCGCGTGGACCTCACCGCGACCAGCGCCGGCCAGAAGGTGCTGGGGATGTCACGGGCGGTCGTACGGCTCGCCTGACAGTGGGTAAGGGGCGTTCTCCATGGCGAGGCGCCCCTTACGCGTACCCGGGGCTTCTCACGCCGAGGGCTCCTTGCCTCCAGGACTCCTTGCGTAAATTAGTAATTGAGTACTAACTTACTTTCCATGGCCAGGATGAGTGCAGAAGAGCGGCGCGAGAGCGTCGTCCGCGCGGCGATGGAGGAGTTCGGCAGGGGTGGCTACTACGGCACCTCCACCGAGGCCATCGCCAAGCGGGTCGGCGTGTCGCAGCCGTACCTCTTCCGGCTCTTCCCCGGCAAGCGGGCGATCTTCCTCGCGGCGGCCGAACGCTGTGTGGAGGACACCCTCCGCATGTTCGTCGAGGCGACCGAGGGCCTGGAGGGGGAAGAGGCCCTGCACGCCATGGCCGCGGCCTACACCACGGCGATCGTCGAGCAGCCCTCGCGGCTGATGATGCAGATGCAGATGTTCCTGGCCGTCGCCGCCGCCGAGGAGGAGGGCGACCGGGAGTTCGGCGAGAACGTACGGGCCGGCTGGATGCGGCTGTGGGACGCGGTCGATCTGCCGCTCGGCACATGCGTGGAGAACACGACCGAGTTCATGGCCTACGGAATGCTCATCAACTGCCTGGTGGCCATGGGCTTCCCGCGCGGGCACCGCGTGTGGGAGGGCCTGGACACGCTCCCGTTCGAACGGGAGACGGCCGAGCCGGACGCGTAGGCGCGGCCCGCGGGCACGGCGGGGCGCGGCCACTCGTGGGCGAACGTGTGCCCGCGAAAGTTAGTCATCGATTACTAACCAAACGTGAGACGACTGGGAAGCCATTTCCCCGGGGGAGCGATGTCACAGCAGACCGAACAGGCCCACGAGGCCCGGCAGAACCGCCGGAGCGCCGTCTGGGCCCTCCTCGTCACCAGCGTCGCCGGCTTCATGGCGGCCCTGGACAACCTCGTCGTCACCACCGCCCTGCCCGCCATCCGCAAGGATCTCGGCGGGGCGCTGGACGACCTGGAGTGGACCGTGAGCGCGTACACGCTCACCTTCGCCTGCCTGCTGATGTTCGGCGCCGCGCTCGGCGACCGGTTCGGCCGCAGGCGGCTGTTCATCGCCGGGCTCACGGTCTTCACCGGCGCCTCCGCCGCCGCGGCCATGGCCCCCGGCATCGACTCCCTGATCGCCGCCCGCGCGGTGCAGGGCGTGGGCGCGGCCGTGATGATGCCGCTGACGCTGACCCTGCTGACGGCGGCCGTGCCCGCCGCCAAACGGGGGACCGTGTACGGCATCTGGGGCGCCGTCAACGGCCTGGCCGTGGCCTCCGGGCCGCTCATCGGCGGCAGCCTCACCGAACATGTGTCCTGGCACTGGATCTTCTGGCTGAACGTTCCGCTCGGCCTGATCACGCTGCCCTTCGCCCGCCTCCGCCTCGCCGAGTCGCACGGCGCCGGAGCCCGCCTGGACGTCCCCGGCACCCTGCTCGCCAGCGGCGGCCTCTTCGGGATCGTCTACGGCCTGGTCCGCGGCCCCTCCGACGGCTGGACGGACCCGGTGGTCCTGACCGCCCTGTCGGCCGGCGGCGCGCTGCTGCTCGCCTTCGTGGTCTACGGCTCCCGCGCCGCCAACCCCATGCTGCCGATGCGGCTGTTCCGCTCCCGCGCCTTCTCCGGGATCAACGCGGCGAGCATGCTGATGTTCGTCGGCATGTTCGGCTCGATCTTCCTGCTCAGCCAGTACATGCAGGGCGTTCTCGGCTACTCGCCCACCGAGGCGGGGCTGCGGATGCTGCCGTGGACCGGTATGCCGATGCTCGTCGCGCCCATAGCGGGAGTCCTCTCCGACCGGGTGGGCGGCCGCCCGGTCGTCGCGGCCGGCCTGCTCCTCCAGGCCGCCGGTCTCGGCTACATGGCCTACGTGGTCACCGCCCACGCCTCCTACGAGGTCCAGCTGCCCGCCCTGATCCTCAGCGGCATCGGCATGGCCCTCTACTTCGCCCCGGCCGCCAACCTCGTGATGTCCAGCGTCCGCCCGCACGAGCAGGGCATCGCCTCCGGCGCGAACAACGCCCTGCGCGAGGTCGGCGGGGCGCTCGGCATCGCGGTCATGTCGTCGATCTTCTCCGCGTACGGCGGCTACACCTCCGCCCAGTCCTTCGTGGACGGTCTGCGCCCCGCCCTGGTCACCGGTGCCGCCGTGGTCGCCCTCGCGGCCCTGTCGAGCCTGGCCATCCCGGGCCGGTCCCGCACCGGCGGCCCGAAGCCCCTGCCCGAGACCTCGTCCGCACCGGCCCTGGAGACCGCGTCCGGCTGATCAGCCGAGCGAGCACTCCGCCCACACCGTCTTGCACGGAAACCGGTCCTCCCGCACACCCCAGCGGTCCGCCAGAGCGTCCACGAGGAGCAGGCCACGGCCCGACTCCGCGTCCGCGGCGGGCCGCTGGCGCGTGGGGAGCCGTTCACCGCGGGTGTCCGTGACCTCGATCCGCAGCGTGTCGCCGGTCAGGCGCAGCGTCAGCCGGAAGTCCCGCCCCGGCACCCGGCCGTGCGTCACGGCGTTGGCCGCCAGCTCGGCCACGAGATGACTCGCGGTCTCCGTAGGCAGCCCCCAGCGCCGCAGCTGCGCCTCCGTGAGCAGCCGGGCCAGCCGGGCCCCTCGGCGGGTGGACGACAACAGCAGGCTGAAGTCCGTGAAGGGCGTGGGGGATTGGGCCGCGACCTCGGCGATTTCCTGGTTCATGCCTCCCAGCGTGGCCGGAAATGCCTACCGTGAGGAGTGATCGAGCGGTTGCGTGCGGTGACTGTCGGCTGGTTGTCCGGTGCTGTCCAGGCTGTCGGGATCGTTGCTCCGGGTAGTGCGACGCGGTACGCGCGCGGGACGACGGAGGGGTTCGGATGTCGGTGGACGGCGAGGCGGTAGGGCCCGACGGAGAGGTGGACGAGCCGGGCTGGGAGGTCGATCCGGACGACGAGTGGGGTGTCGCCGTGATCACGATGGTGGGCCGGCAGCTGAAGCTGCTGCGCGAGGCGGCGGGGTTGCGCGCCGCGGAGTTCGGGGCGCTGGTGGGGTACGGCGAGGACCTGGTCTACAAGGTCGAGGCGGGCAAGCGGATTCCCCGGCGGGAGTATCTGGTCGACGCGGACCGGGTGTTGAACGCGAACGGGGTCATCGAGGCGACGTGGGAGGACGTCAAGAAGGTCAGGTACCCGAAGAAGATCCGAGAACTGGGGAAGCTGGAGGCCAAGGCGATCGAGATCGGCGTCTTCGAGTGCAACATCATCGCCGGGCTGTTGCAGACTTCCGAACATGCCCGGGAGCTGATCCAGGCTCGACAACCGCCGTATTCACCGGACGATGTGGAGCGCATGGTGGCGGCCCGTCTGGCCCGGCAGTCGGTCTTCGAACGGGATCCGTCCCCGTCGCTTCATTTCGTGCTGGAAGAAGCTCCACTGCATCGGCAGGTTGGGGGCACAATGGTGTGGCGAAAGCAGCTCGAACGCCTGCTGGAGCTAGGGCGGTTGCACAACGTCACGCTTCAGGTCATGCCGACGAACACCGATGCTCACCCAGGGCTGGACGGCAGGATCGAGCTGATGAAGTTCCCGGATGGTACGGCGGTGGGACGTTCCGACGGCGCGTTCGGCGGGCGTCCGATCACCGATCCGAAGCAGCTACGCATCCTTGAGCTGCGGTATGGCACTATCCGGGCTCAGGCGCTCACTCCAAGGGCGTCGCTGGCCTTCATCGAGCAACTGCTGGGAGAAACATGATCCGCAAGACCACTGCCGGGGACGCCTCCGAGCTGGCGTGGTTCAAGAGCAGTTACAGCGGCGGCACTGACGGAGAGTCCTGCGTCGAGCTTGCCGTCACCCCCGGCACTGTCCACGTCCGTGACTCCAAGAACATCGAGGGCCCCCGGCTGGCGCTCAACCCCAGCGCGTGGGCGAACTTCGTGCCATACGCCTCGGAGGTCTGACGAACATGCTGACGTGGTTCAAGAGCAGCTACAGCAGCGGTAACGACGGCAACTCCTGCGTCGAACTCGCCGTCACCCCCGACACGATCCACGTCCGCGACTCCAAGAACACCGACGGCCCCCGCCTCACGCTCACGCCGGAGGCCTGGGCGAACTTCGTGCCGTACGCCTCGTACGCCTGACCTCCCCGTCGCACGCCGCCTGCCCCGCTCACCACCAGGGGCGGGCGGCAGTTAACACGATGGTGTGAGGCGGCCCCGTTTCACGGCATGCCGTTCCGGTCGCACCCCTACTCTGACGGGCCCCGCCGCCGACAGAGGGACTGCGTCACATGCGTCCGGAACGCTTCCAGGACTGGCTGATCGACACCACGAAGAACACCCCCGGCGTGAGCCGCGTCCAGTCCTGCGCGGAGGCCGGCGAGGCCAAGCTCCCCTTCGGCGTCGTCCTCACCCGCGGGGACCGTGAGGAGCGGTGGCAGATCACGCATCAGCTCGCCGACGGGGAGAAGCACGAGCACGCGGAGCAGCCGACCACGGACACCCCGTTCTCGACCCCCGCCCCGGAGCCCGGTGACGCGGCGGATGTCTGGCTCGCCGGAGCGATCGGCGTCGCCGAGTGCCCCGAGATCGCCCGCGTCGAACGCTGGGCCACCCGCCCCGAGGGCTCCTCGCAGACCGGGCTCACCGTGTTCCACCACAACGGCAGCCGCAACTTCGTCCGGCCCCTGTAGCCGGGCCTCGCTGGGTAGGGGTGACCGGCCCCGCCGTACCGTTCTCGTAGGCTTTCCCCCGTGCACCTACTCCACGACGCCCCCCTCGCCCCGCTGACCACGTTCCGCCTGGGCGGGCCCGCGCTGCGGCTGGTGACCGCAGAGACGGATGCCGAGGTGATCGACGCCGTCCGGGAGGCGGACGACAGCGGGACCCCGTTGTTGGTCGTCGGCGGCGGGTCGAACCTCGTCATCGGGGACAAGGGATTCCAGGGGACCGCGCTGCGGATCGCCACCCGGGGGGTCGAGCTGCGGGGGACCACCCTGGAGCTGGCGGCCGGGGAAGTATGGAGCGACGCCGTCGCGCGCAGCGTGGAGGCAGGGCTGGCCGGGATCGAGTGCCTCGCCGGGATCCCCGGGTCCGCGGGGGCCACGCCGATCCAGAACGTGGGGGCGTACGGCCAGGAGGTCTCGGCCACCATCTCCGAGGTGATCGCCTACGACCGGCGCTCCGGCGAGACGGTCACGCTGAGCAACGAGGAGTGCGACTTCTCGTACCGCCACAGCCGCTTCAAGGCCGACCCGGAGCGGTATGTCGTCCTGCGGGTGCGGTTCGAACTGGAGGACGCGGGCGGGATGTCCGCGCCGGTCAAGTACGCCGAGACGGCCCGCGCGCTCGGTGTCGAGCCGGGGGACCGCGTGCCGCTGGCCCGGGCCCGCGAGACCGTGCTGAAGCTGCGCGCCGGCAAGGGCATGGTGCTCGACGCCGACGATCACGACACCTGGTCGGCCGGTTCCTTCTTCACCAACCCGATCCTCGGCGAGGAGCAGTTCGCCGCGTTCCGGGAGCGGGTGCGCGAGCGGCTCGGGGAGGACGTCGAACCGCCCGCGTACCCGGCGGGCGAGGGCCGTAGGAAGACGTCGGCCGCCTGGCTCATCGACAAGGCCGGCTACACCAAGGGGTACGGCACCGGGCCCGCCCGCATCTCCACCAAGCACACCCTCGCCCTCACCAACCGCGGCGAGGCCACCACCGAGGACCTCCTCACCCTGGCCCGCGAGGTCGTCGCCGGGGTGCGCGAGGCCTTCGGGATCACCCTCGTCAACGAGCCCGTCATGGTGGGCGTCGGTCTCTGAAACCTCCGGAACCCCGACAGGCCCTACGACGTCAGCCAGGCGTCCACGCCCGCCAGCAGCCGCGCCTTGGCGTCCTCCGGGGCGGCCGAGCCGCGGATGGACTGGCGGGCCAGCTCGGCCAGTTCGGGGTCGGTGAAGCCATGGACACGGCGGGCGATCTCGTACTGGGCGGCGAGCCGGGAGCCGAACAGCAGGGGGTCGTCGGCGCCCAGGGCCATCGGGACGCCCGCGTCGAAGAAGGTGCGCAGCGGCACGTCCTCGGGCTTCTCGTAGACACCGAGGGCCACATTGGACGCCGGGCACACCTCGCACGTCACCTGGCGGTCGGCCAGCCGCTTCAGCAGCCGGGGGTCCTCCGCCGCGCGCACCCCGTGCCCGATCCGCCCCGCGTGCAGATCGTCCAGGCAGTCCCGCACCGAGGCCGGGCCGGTCAGCTCGCCGCCGTGCGGGGCCGACAGCAGGCCGCCCTCGCGCGCGATGGCGAAGGCCCGGTCGAAGTCCCGCGCCATGCCGCGCCGCTCGTCGTTCGAGAGGCCGAAGCCCACCACGCCCCGGTCCGCGTAGCGCACCGCGAGCCGGGCCAGCGTGCGGGCGTCCAGCGGGTGCTTCATACGGTTGGCGGCCACCAGGACCCGGATGCCGAGCCCGGTCTCCCGGGACGTGCTGTCCACCGCGTCCAGGATGATCTCCAGCGTCGGGATCAGACCGCCGAGCCGGGGCGCGTACGACGTCGGGTCCACCTGGATCTCCAGCCAGCCCGAGCCGTCCCGCAGATCCTCCAGCGCGGCCTCCCGCACCAGGCGCCGGATGTCGTCCGGCTCGCGCACACAGGAGCGCGCCGCGTCGTACAGCCGCTGGAAACGGAACCAGCCCCGCTCGTCGGTCGCCTTGAGTTTCGGCGGCTCGCCGCTGGTAAGGGCCTCCGTCAGCATCTCCGGCAGGTGCACGCCGTACTTGTCGGCCAGCTCCAGTACGGTGTCCGGCCGCATCGAGCCGGTGAAGTGCAGGTGCAGATGGGCTTTCGGCAGCTCAGAGAGATCACGTACACGCTCCATTCCCAGATCCTGCCGCACACCTCCGGTTTCCCGGTAGCCGTTTCCCCATTCGTGGTCTTGCCCGAACATACGAACGGCGCGCCAACCTACTCACGTGAGTAGGTTGGCGCGCCGTTCGCGATGTTTCAGTCCCTGGCCTCCGCCAAGAGCTTCTGGATCCGGCTCACGCCCTCCACCAGGTCCTCGTCGCCCAGCGCGTACGACAGCCGCAGGTACCCGGGCGTGCCGAACGCCTCACCCGGGACGACCGCGACCTCGGCCTCCTCCAGGATCAGCGCGGCCAGTTCGACCGAGTCCTGCGGGCGCCTGCCGCGGATCTCCTTGCCGAGCAGGGCCTTGACCGACGGGTACGCGTAGAACGCGCCCTCGGGCTCCGGGCAGACCACGCCGTCGATCTCGTTGAGCATCCGCACGATCGTCTTGCGGCGGCGGTCGAAGGCCTCACGCATCTTCGCCACGGCCTCCAGGTCACCGGAGACGGCGGCCAGGGCGGCGGCCTGCGCCACGTTGGACACGTTCGAGGTGGCGTGCGACTGGAGGTTGGTCGCGGCCTTGACGACGTCCTTGGGGCCGATGACCCAGCCCACCCGCCAGCCGGTCATGGCGTACGTCTTCGCCACGCCGTTGACCACGATGCACTTGTCGCGCAGCTCCGGCAGCAGGGCGGGCAGCGAGACGGAGACCGCGTCGCCGTAGACCAGGTGCTCGTAGATCTCGTCCGTGAGCACCCACAGGCCGTGCTCCAGGGCCCAGCGGCCGATCGCCTCGGTCTCGGCCTCCGAGTACACCGCGCCGGTCGGGTTGGACGGCGAGACGAAGAGCACGACCTTCGTCTTCTTGGTGCGCGCGGCCTCCAGCTGCTCGACGGAGACCCGGTAGCCGGTGGTCTCGTCGGCCACGACCTCCACCGGGACACCGCCCGCGAGGCGGATCGACTCCGGGTAGGTGGTCCAGTACGGCGCCGGGACGATGACCTCGTCGCCCGGGTCGAGGATCGCGGCGAACGCCTCGTAGATGGCCTGCTTGCCGCCGTTGGTGACCAGGACCTGGGAGACGTCGGGCTCCCAGCCGGAGTCGCGCAGCGTCTTCGCGGCGATCGCGGCCTTCAGCTCGGGCAGTCCGCCGGCCGGCGTGTAGCGGTGGAACTTCGGGTTCTTGCAGGCCTCGATCGCGGCCTCGACGATGTAGTCCGGGGTGGGGAAGTCGGGCTCACCGGCGCCGAAGCCGATCACCGGTCGCCCGGCGGCCTTCAGGGCCTTGGCCTTGGCGTCCACGGCGAGGGTGGCGGACTCGGAGATCGCGCCGACTCGGGCGGAGACCCGGCGCTCGGTGGGAGGGGTTGCAGCGCTCATGGAGCCCATGCTTCCAGACCGGAAATGTCCCGGGCACACGGGTTTCACAGTCTGAACGGCATCGGGTCGAGTCGTGAACACCTATCCGAATACCCGTTCCGGCCTGGACGATCTTCGCTCCGGAGCGCACGGACCGACACTTTCTGTTCGACGCCGGGCCCCGGACCACGTACACTCTCACCTCGTTGGCCTCCAGCGGCCCGTCGCGATCGGTGCCACCGAGCACTCGGTCGGATGCGGTACGTTGGGGACACACAAAGGGTCGTAGCTCAATTGGTAGAGCACCGGTCTCCAAAACCGGCGGTTGGGGGTTCAAGTCCCTCCGGCCCTGCTACACACACCGCCAGGATGTGTGCGCTTGTACGTACAGCAATGCACCGCCGTGCGGCTCAGTAACCGGGCGCGGCACGGCCACGACCCGGGATCAGGTGAGGATTATGACGGACGCCGTGGGCTCCATCGATACGCCTGATGCCCAGGACGAAGTGTCTGAGGCCAAGAAGGCCCGCAAGGGCGGCAAGCGCGCCAAGAAGGGTCCGCTGAAGCGTCTGGCGACCTTCTACCGCCAGATCATCGCGGAACTCCGCAAGGTCGTCTGGCCCTCGCGCAACCAGCTGACGTCGTACACCACCGTGGTGATCTTCTTCGTCGCCATCATGATCGCGCTGGTGACCGTGATTGACTATGGGCTCAACCACGCGGCCAAGTACGTCTTCGGCTGAGCCAAGAGCGAAGGGCGCCGTGGCACCGGCGCCCGTTTTCGCATGTTCCACCCCTATGTAACCAGGAAGAAGCAGCCATCGTGTCTGACCCGAACCTGAACGACGACGCCACCGAGCCTCGCGGGAACGCTGCCGAGCTGGTGGACGACGAGCTCGACATCGTCGAGGGCGCGGACGAGCAGGACGAGTTCGAGGCTGCCGAGGCCGAGGCGGGCGAGCCGGCCGAGGAGGCCGCGCTGCACACCGAGGACGCGGACGACGAGGAGGCCCCCGAGGCCGCCGACGACGCCGAGGACGAGGACGCCGAGGAGGGCGACGAGGACGCCGCCGCCGAGGCCGTCGAGGAGGAGCCGGCCGCTCCGGTCGACCCCGTCCAGGCCCTGCGCGAGGAACTGCGCACCCTGCCCGGCGAGTGGTACGTCATCCACACGTACGCCGGCTACGAGAACCGCGTGAAGACCAACCTGGAGCAGCGCGCCGTCTCGCTGAACGTCGAGGACTACATCTTCCAGGCCGAGGTGCCGCAGGAAGAGGTCGTCCAGATCAAGAACGGCGACCGCAAGACGATCAAGCAGAACAAGCTGCCGGGTTACGTCCTGGTCCGCATGGACCTGACCAACGAGTCCTGGGGCGTCGTCCGCAACACGCCGGGCGTCACCGGCTTCGTGGGCAACGCGTACGACCCGTACCCGCTGACCCTGGACGAGATCGTCAAGATGCTCGCCCCGGAGGCCGAGGAGAAGGCCGCCCGCGAGGCCGCCGAGGCCGAGGGCAAGCCCGCGCCGCAGCGCAAGGTCGAGGTCCAGGTGCTGGACTTCGAGGTCGGCGACTCGGTCACCGTCACCGACGGCCCCTTCGCCACCCTCCAGGCGACGATCAACGAGATCAACGCCGACTCCAAGAAGGTCAAGGGCCTGGTGGAGATCTTCGGCCGCGAGACGCCGGTCGAGCTCTCCTTCGACCAGATCCAGAAGAACTAGTCCCGCACCAGTCCCTTCTGGACCACCGCTTCCGAACAGGTCGGACGAGCTGATCGCAGCCCGTCTGACCTGCTCGGTTTTTGGCCGCGCATCTATACCCGTTATCGTTGTGCGGTATGCCTGCGTCCGGGTTGTCCCCGGAGGCGGGCAGGACCCGAACCGAAAGGACCCGGAGAGCTATGCCTCCCAAGAAGAAGAAGGTCACGGGGCTCATCAAGCTCCAGATCCAGGCCGGTGCCGCCAACCCGGCTCCGCCGGTCGGCCCGGCGCTGGGTCAGCACGGCGTCAACATCATGGAGTTCTGCAAGGCCTACAACGCCGCGACCGAGTCGCAGCGTGGCTGGGTCATCCCGGTGGAGATCACGGTCTACGAGGACCGCTCCTTCACCTTCGTCACCAAGACGCCGCCGGCCGCCAAGATGATCCTCAAGGCCGCGGGTGTGGAGAAGGGCTCCGGCGAGCCGCACAAGACCAAGGTCGCCAAGATCACCGAGGCGCAGGTCCGCGAGATCGCCACGACCAAGATGCCCGACCTGAACGCGAACGACCTGGACGCCGCGGCGAAGATCATCGCCGGTACCGCGCGCTCCATGGGCGTCACGGTCGAGGGCTGACCACCACCAGCAGGTAATGCGGCCGTGGCCGGTCGCACGTGGCAGGGCCTGCTCGGCCCGGATACCACGACTCCTTTCAGAACACACAGGAGCAAGTTGTGAGCAAGCGCAGCAAGGCTCTCCGCGCTGCGGACGCCAAGATCGACCGGGAGAAGCTGTACGCCCCGCTCGAGGCCGTCCGTCTCGCCAAGGAGACCTCCACGACCAAGTTCGACGGCACCGTCGAGGTCGCCTTCCGCCTGGGTGTCGACCCGCGCAAGGCCGACCAGATGGTCCGTGGCACCGTGAACCTTCCGCACGGCACCGGCAAGACCGCCCGGGTCCTGGTCTTCGCGACCGGTGACCGTGCCGAGGCCGCGCGTGCCGCGGGCGCCGACATCGTCGGTGCCGACGAGCTGATCGACGAGGTCTCGAAGGGCCGCCTGGACTTCGACGCCGTCGTCGCCACCCCGGACCTCATGGGCAAGGTCGGCCGCCTCGGCCGCGTCCTCGGCCCCCGTGGTCTGATGCCGAACCCGAAGACCGGCACCGTCACCCCCGACGTGGCCAAGGCCGTCACGGACATCAAGGGCGGCAAGATCGAGTTCCGCGTCGACAAGCACTCGAACCTGCACTTCATCATCGGCAAGGTGTCCTTCGACGACACCAAGCTGGTGGAGAACTACGGCGCCGCGCTGGAGGAGATCCTCCGTCTGAAGCCGTCCGCCGCCAAGGGCCGCTACATCAAGAAGGCCGCCATCACCACCACGATGGGCCCCGGCATCCAGCTCGACCCGAACCGCACCCGCAACCTCCTCGTCGAGGAGGACCCGGCCGCCGTCTGAGCCCCGCGCTCACCCCGGTAGCCGCGTCCGGTACGCGTGACTGAAGGGCGGGCCCCGCAACCTTTGAGGTGCGGGGCCCGTCCTTTCTGTGTACGACCTGTTCGTCGTACGAGTGTCAGTGGCCCGCACTAGGCTGCGCGCAGACGATTCGCAGGGGGTAGGACAAGATGAAGAGCACGACGACCGTTCGCCGGGTGACCCTTTCCGTGGCCGTGGTGGCAGCGCTGACCGGGGTGGCCGCCTGCGGCTCCTCGGACTCCGGGAAGGGCGACGGCAAGGCGTCGGGTGCCGGCACGGTCCACCTGAGCCCCGTCGCGGCCGTGCTGCGCGATGTCGAGCAGTCCACGGACAAGGCCGAGTCGGCCAAGGTGCGCTCCACCACGTCCATGGGCGACATCATGTCGATGGACGCCGACGGCACGCTCGCGTGGGGTGACGGCCTCAAGGGCAACATGACCGTCACGTACACCGGCGGCACGATGGCCGACGCGATGCGCAAGGCCGGCACCGCGCGCATGGAGGCCCGCTATCTGCCGGACGCCTTCTACGCGAAGATGAGCGACGCGTTCGCCCAGCAGACCGGCGGCAAGCACTGGGTCAAGTACGACTACGACTACCTGGCCAAGGCCGGCGGCGCCTCCGGCGCGTACATGAAGGACCAGCTCCAGACCGCGACGCCGAACCAGTCGGTGAAGATGCTGCTGGCCTCCGGGGACGTCAAGAAGGTCGGCACGGAGACCGTCGACGGGCAGCACACCACGCACTACGCGGGCACCATGGACGTCGCCGCCCTCGCGGGCAAGGGCGGCAACCTCAGCGCCGCCCAGCTCACCGCCCTCAAGCAGCAGCTGAAGCAGTCCGGCATCACCACGGACGCCATCGACATCTGGGTCAACGACCAGAACCTGCTGGTCAAGAAGACCGAGAAGGCGGCCACCGCCAACGGCACGCTGAACAGCACCGCCCACTACAGCGACTACGGCGTGGCGGTCTCCGCCGAGGCGCCGCCGGCCGCCGACACGATGGACATCGCCGACATGATGAAGTCCGGCGGCGCCAACAGCCCCTCGGGCGGCACCACGGCCGGCGGCACCGGCCTCACCTCCTGATCCCACCGGGACCGGGGCGCCGCGGGGCTCGATTTGCCCCGCGGCGCCCCGGTCCCGTACTGTCATCCCCGAAGCCAAAGACCGCTGGTCGTTGCCGCGCGCTCGTAGAGGGCGCGGTGGCCGAAGGATCCACTGAAAAGTGGACGACCCGCGCAGGTGTCAGTGGAAGAACTCCCGGAGTGCGCGCGCCGAGCGCGTGTGCGGCCGGTCGAGTCCGCCCCGAGCGCCTGCGCCGGGGCGTTTGTTTTACCCAGTCCTCCTTCGGGTCCGCGCGGTCCGAATCACCCGGAAGGAGGCCGAGGCTCTATGGCGAGGCCCGACAAGGCTGCCGCGGTTGCGGAGCTGACGGACAAGTTCCGCAGCTCCAACGCCGCCGTGCTGACCGAGTACCGCGGTCTCACCGTGGCGCAGCTCAAGACGCTGCGCCGGTCGCTCGGTGAGAACGCCCAGTACGCCGTGGTGAAGAACACGCTGACCAAGATTGCGGCCAACGAGGCCGGGATCGCGCTGGACGACCAGCTCTTCGCTGGTCCGACGGCCGTCGCCTTCGTCACCGGTGACCCGGTGGAGTCGGCGAAGGGTCTCCGTGACTTCGCCAAGGACAACCCGAATCTCGTCATCAAGGGCGGCGTCCTTGACGGCAAGGCGATGTCTGCCGACGAGATCAAGAAGCTTGCGGACCTCGAGTCCCGCGAGGTTCTGCTCAGCAAGCTGGCCGGTGCCTTCAAGGGGAAGCAGTCCCAGGCTGCCTCCCTCTTCCAGGCGCTGCCGTCGAAGCTCGTCCGCACCGTGGACGCGCTGCGCGCCAAGCAGGCCGAGCAGGGCGGTGCCGAGTAATTCGGCTCGCTTTCTGACCCGCACCAACCGGCGCGGGTCGCAGCGGGCCGACGTACGCCCGCCTTACCCAGTACATCCGGCACCTGCCGATTGAGTGGAAGGACCGCCATCATGGCGAAGCTCACCCAGGACGAGCTGCTTGCCCAGTTCGAGGAGATGACCCTCATCGAGCTCTCCGAGTTCGTGAAGGCCTTCGAGGAGAAGTTCGACGTCACCGCCGCCGCTGCCGCGCCGGTCGTCGTCGCCGGTGGTGCCGCTGGCGGCGCCGCCGAGGCCGTCGAGGAGAAGGACGAGTTCGACGTCATCCTCACCGGTGCCGGCGAGAAGAAGATCCAGGTCATCAAGGTCGTGCGCGAGCTCACCTCCCTCGGCCTCAAGGAGGCCAAGGACCTGGTGGACGGCACCCCGAAGCCCGTCCTCGAGAAGGTCAACAAGGAGGCCGCGGAGAAGGCCGCCGAGTCCCTCAAGGGCGCCGGCGCCTCCGTCGAGGTCAAGTAACACCTCACGGGTCCGCAGGACTCGAACGCGCGCTGAAATCGGCCCTGTAGGGCTGTAACGCGGACGCACCGAAGAGCGATCATCCATCCGGGTGGTCGCTCTTCGGCGTATCCGGAGGGCGACCGCGGTTGCCTTGCACTCGCCGTGGCGGGAGGTATGGTGATCTTCGTCGTGTCTCCCGGACGGCCCGGTTCCGGTGGGGGGCTCTTGACGAACCGCACGCAGCGCGCAATTCTCAGGACGCGTCGTCACAAGGATCCGAATCCGAGGCATGGATCGACGGCGAAGAGGGCAGTATCAACGTGCGTTGAAGGGCAGCATGCCGAGGGCGTTGACAAGAGCGGTGAGCACAGCGAGGGTCTCGAAAAACCCGCACTGGACATCAGTGTGCCAAGTGGCTACACTGACCCTTTGCGCTGCCTGTTAGCTGTCCCCTGCCCGTCACCAGGGGTCTGCCCTCACTTGAGCATCGATGACCGAAGCCCCCCTGACCTGGGGTTTCCGCCTCCGTGTTTGAGGGAGGGGCCGGTACGCGCGTAGTGAGTCCGAGCCCTCGGAAGGACCCCCTCTTGGCCGCCTCGCGCAACGCCTCGACCGCGAATACGAACAACGGCGCAAGCACCGCCCCGCTGCGCATTTCCTTTGCAAAGATCAAGGAGCCTCTCGAGGTTCCGAACCTGCTCGCGCTGCAGACCGAGAGCTTTGACTGGCTGCTCGGCAACACCGCCTGGCAGAGTCGGGTCGAGGAGGCTCTGGAGAACGGTCAGGACGTCCCCACCAAGTCCGGTCTGGAGGAGATCTTCGAGGAGATCTCCCCGATCGAGGACTTCTCCGGGTCGATGTCCCTGACGTTCCGGGACCACCGCTTCGAGCCGCCGAAGAACTCCATCGACGAGTGCAAGGAGCGCGACTTCACGTACGCCGCCCCGCTCTTCGTCACCGCCGAGTTCACCAACAACGAGACCGGTGAGATCAAGTCCCAGACGGTCTTCATGGGCGACTTCCCGCTCATGACGAACAAGGGCACCTTCGTCATCAACGGCACCGAGCGTGTCGTGGTGTCTCAGCTGGTCCGTTCCCCCGGTGTCTACTTCGACTCCTCCATCGACAAGACGTCCGACAAGGACATCTTCTCCGCCAAGATCATCCCGTCCCGGGGTGCCTGGCTGGAGATGGAGATCGACAAGCGCGACATGGTCGGTGTGCGTATCGACCGCAAGCGCAAGCAGTCGGTCACCGTCCTTCTGAAGGCTCTCGGCTGGACCACCGAGCAGATCCTCGAAGAGTTCGGCGACTACGAGTCGATGCGCGCCACCCTGGAGAAGGACCACACCCAGGGCCAGGACGACGCGCTGCTCGACATCTACCGCAAGCTGCGTCCGGGCGAGCCCCCCACGCGTGAGGCCGCGCAGACGCTGCTGGAGAACCTCTACTTCAACCCGAAGCGCTACGACCTCGCCAAGGTCGGCCGCTACAAGGTCAACAAGAAGCTGGGCGCCGACGCCCCGCTGGACGCGGGCATCCTGACCGTCGAGGACATCATCTCGACGATCAAGTACCTGGTGCAGCTGCACGCCGGCGAGACCGAGACCACGGGTGACAACGGCGACACGATCGTCGTCGAGACCGACGACATCGACCACTTCGGCAACCGTCGTCTGCGCAGCGTCGGCGAGCTCATCCAGAACCAGGTCCGCACGGGTCTGGCTCGTATGGAGCGCGTCGTGCGCGAGCGCATGACCACCCAGGACGTCGAGGCGATCACGCCGCAGACCCTGATCAACATCCGGCCGGTCGTCGCCTCCATCAAGGAGTTCTTCGGCACCAGCCAGCTGTCGCAGTTCATGGACCAGAACAACCCGCTGTCGGGTCTCACCCACAAGCGCCGTCTGTCGGCTCTTGGCCCGGGTGGTCTCTCCCGTGAGCGGGCCGGCTTCGAGGTCCGCGACGTGCACCCCTCGCACTACGGCCGCATGTGCCCGATCGAGACGCCCGAAGGCCCGAACATCGGTCTGATCGGCTCGCTCGCCTCCTACGGCCGGGTCAACGCGTTCGGTTTCGTCGAGACCCCGTACCGCAAGGTCATCGACGGCCAGGTCACCGACGAGGTCGACTACCTGACCGCCGACGAGGAGGACCGCTTCGTCATCGCGCAGGCCAACGCCCCGCTGACGGACGAGCTCCGCTTCGCCGAGGCCCGCGTGCTGGTCCGCCGCCGCGGCGGCGAGGTCGACTACGTCGGCGGCGAGGACGTGGACTACATGGACGTCTCGCCGCGCCAGATGGTGTCGGTCGCGACCGCCATGATCCCCTTCCTGGAGCACGACGACGCCAACCGTGCCCTCATGGGCGCGAACATGATGCGTCAGGCCGTCCCGCTGATTAAGTCGGAGGCCCCGCTCGTCGGTACCGGCATGGAGTACCGCTCCGCCGTCGACGCCGGCGACGTGGTCAAGGCCGAGAAGGCGGGTGTGGTCCAGGAGGTCTCCGCGGACTACATCACCACGGCGAACGACGACGGCACGTACATCACGTACCGCCTGCACAAGTTCTCCCGCTCCAACCAGGGCACCTCGGTCAACCAGAAGGTCATCGTCAACGAGGGTGACCGGATCATCGAGGGCCAGGTCCTCGCCGACGGTCCGGCCACCGAGAACGGTGAGATGGCCCTGGGCAAGAACCTGCTCGTGGCGTTCATGCCGTGGGAGGGTCACAACTACGAGGACGCGATCATCCTGTCGCAGCGCCTCGTGCAGGACGACGTCCTCTCCTCGATCCACATCGAGGAGCACGAGGTCGACGCCCGTGACACCAAGCTCGGCCCCGAGGAGATCACCCGGGACATCCCGAACGTCTCCGAGGAGGTCCTCGCCGACCTCGACGAGCGCGGCATCATCCGCATCGGCGCCGAGGTCATCGCCGGCGACATCCTCGTCGGCAAGGTCACGCCCAAGGGTGAGACCGAGCTGACCCCGGAGGAGCGCCTGCTGCGCGCCATCTTCGGTGAGAAGGCCCGTGAGGTCCGCGACACCTCGCTGAAGGTGCCGCACGGCGAGACCGGCAAGGTCATCGGCGTGCGCGTCTTCGACCGCGAGGAGGGCGACGAGCTGCCGCCGGGCGTGAACCAGCTGGTCCGCGTCTACGTCGCGCAGAAGCGCAAGATCACCGACGGTGACAAGCTCGCCGGCCGCCACGGCAACAAGGGTGTCATCTCCAAGATCCTGCCGATCGAGGACATGCCGTTCCTGGAGGACGGCACCCCGGTCGACATCATCCTGAACCCGCTGGGTGTGCCGTCCCGAATGAACCCGGGACAGGTCCTGGAGATCCACCTCGGCTGGCTCGCCAGCCGCGGCTGGGACGTCTCCGGCCTCGCCGACGACTGGGCCCAGCGCCTCCAGGCCATCGGCGCCGACCAGGTCGCCCCGCGCACCAACGTCGCCACCCCGGTGTTCGACGGTGCCCGCGAGGACGAGCTGGCGGGTCTGCTCCAGCACACCATCCCGAACCGCGACGGCGAGCGCATGGTGCTCCCGTCCGGCAAGGCGCGGCTGTTCGACGGCCGTAGCGGTGAGCCGTTCCCGGACCCGATCTCGGTCGGCTACATGTACATCCTGAAGCTGCACCACCTGGTCGACGACAAGCTGCACGCGCGTTCGACCGGCCCGTACTCGATGATCACCCAGCAGCCGCTGGGTGGTAAGGCGCAGTTCGGTGGCCAGCGCTTCGGCGAGATGGAGGTGTGGGCCCTTGAGGCCTACGGCGCCGCGTACGCCCTCCAGGAGCTGCTGACCATCAAGTCCGACGACGTCACCGGCCGCGTGAAGGTCTACGAGGCCATCGTCAAGGGCGAGAACATCCCCGAGCCCGGCATCCCCGAGTCCTTCAAGGTGCTCATCAAGGAGATGCAGTCGCTCTGCCTGAACGTGGAGGTGCTGTCCAGCGACGGCATGTCCATCGAGATGCGTGACACCGACGAGGATGTCTTCCGCGCTGCGGAGGAGCTCGGCATCGACCTGTCCCGGCGCGAGCCGAGCAGCGTCGAAGAGGTCTGACGGGAGTCCGGCGGGGCCCTCACCCACAGGGCCCCGCCGACCCCCAGGCCCCCGTTTCAGACCACAGACTTACGACCCTGAGAGGGATTGACGCATAGTGCTCGACGTCAACTTCTTCGACGAGCTCCGGATCGGCCTGGCCACCGCTGACGACATCCGTCAGTGGAGCCACGGCGAGGTCAAGAAGCCCGAGACGATCAACTACCGCACCCTGAAGCCGGAAAAGGACGGGCTCTTCTGCGAGAAGATCTTCGGTCCCACCCGGGACTGGGAGTGCTACTGCGGCAAGTACAAGCGTGTCCGCTTCAAGGGCATCATCTGCGAGCGCTGTGGCGTCGAGGTCACGCGCGCCAAGGTGCGCCGTGAGCGGATGGGCCACATCGAGCTGGCCGCTCCCGTCACCCACATCTGGTACTTCAAGGGCGTCCCGTCCCGCCTGGGCTACCTGCTGGACCTCGCCCCGAAGGACCTGGAGAAGGTCATCTACTTCGCGGCGTACATGATCACGTACGTCGACGAGGAGCGTCGCACCCGCGACCTGCCCTCCCTGGAGGCGCACGTCTCGGTCGAGCGTCAGCACATCGAGAACCGCCGCGACTCCGACCTGGAGGCCCGCGCCAAGAAGCTCGAGACCGACCTGGCCGAGCTGGAGGCCGAGGGCGCCAAGGCCGATGTGCGCCGCAAGGTGCGCGAGGGTGCCGAGCGCGAGATGAAGCAGCTGCGCGACCGCGCGCAGCGCGAGATCGACCGCCTCGACGAGGTGTGGAACCGGTTCAAGAACCTCAAGGTCCAGGACCTGGAGGGCGACGAGCTGCTCTACCGCGAGCTGCGCGACCGCTTCGGCACGTACTTCGACGGCTCGATGGGTGCCGCGGCGCTGCAGAAGCGCCTGGAGTCCTTCGACCTCGACGAGGAGGCCGAGAAGCTCCGCGAGATCATCCGCACCGGCAAGGGCCAGAAGAAGACCCGTGCCCTCAAGCGGCTGAAGGTCGTCTCCGCGTTCCTGCAGACCTCCAACAGCCCCAAGGGCATGGTCCTGGACTGCGTCCCGGTCATCCCGCCGGACCTGCGTCCGATGGTGCAGCTGGACGGTGGCCGCTTCGCGACCTCCGACCTGAACGACCTGTACCGCCGTGTCATCAACCGCAACAACCGCCTGAAGCGGCTTCTCGACCTCGGCGCGCCCGAGATCATCGTGAACAACGAGAAGCGCATGCTCCAGGAGGCGGTCGACGCCCTCTTCGACAACGGCCGTCGCGGCCGCCCGGTGACGGGCCCCGGCAACCGTCCGCTGAAGTCCCTCAGCGACATGCTGAAGGGCAAGCAGGGTCGATTCCGTCAGAACCTGCTCGGCAAGCGTGTCGACTACTCGGCGCGTTCCGTCATCGTCGTCGGCCCGCAGCTCAAGCTGCACCAGTGCGGTCTGCCCAAGGCGATGGCGCTCGAGCTGTTCAAGCCGTTCGTGATGAAGCGCCTGGTCGACCTGAACCACGCGCAGAACATCAAGTCGGCCAAGCGCATGGTCGAGCGCGGCCGCACCGTGGTGTACGACGTCCTCGAAGAGGTCATCGCCGAGCACCCGGTGCTGCTGAACCGTGCGCCCACCCTGCACCGCCTCGGCATCCAGGCCTTCGAGCCGCAGCTGGTCGAGGGCAAGGCCATCCAGATCCACCCGCTCGTCTGCACCGCGTTCAACGCGGACTTCGACGGTGACCAGATGGCCGTGCACCTGCCGCTGTCCGCGGAGGCGCAGGCCGAGGCCCGCATCCTGATGCTGTCCTCGAACAACATCCTCAAGCCGGCCGACGGCCGCCCGGTGACGATGCCGACCCAGGACATGGTCCTCGGTCTGTTCTTCCTCACCACCGACGGCGAGCTGCGGGACGTCAAGGGCGAGGGCCGCGCGTTCGGCTCCACGGCCGAGGCGACCATGGCGTTCGACGCCGGCGAGCTCTCGCTCCAGTCGCCGGTCGACATCCGCTTCCCGGTGGGCACCATCCCGCCGCGCGGCTGGACCCCGCCGGCCCGCGAGGAGGGCGAGCCCGAGTGGCAGCAGGGGGACTCGTTCCGCCTGCGCACCACCCTGGGCCGCGCGCTCTTCAACGAGCTGCTGCCCGAGGACTACCCGTTCGTCGACTACTCGGTGGGCAAGAAGCAGCTCGGCGAGATCGTCAACGACCTGGCGGAGCGCTACCCCAAGGTGATCGTGGCGGCGACGCTCGACAACCTGAAGGCGGCCGGCTTCTACTGGGGTACCCGCTCGGGTGTCACCGTGGCCATCTCCGACGTCGTCGTGCCCGAGGCCAAGAAGGCCATCGTCGCGGGCTACGAGGCCCAGGACGAGAAGGTCCAGAAGCAGTACGAGCGCGGTCTGATCACCAAGGAAGAGCGCACTCAGGAGCTCATCGCGATCTGGACCAAGGCGACCAACGAGGTCGCCGAGGCGATGAACGAGAACTTCCCCAAGACGAACCCCATCTTCATGATGGTTGACTCGGGTGCCCGAGGAAACATGATGCAGATGCGGCAGATCGCCGGTATGCGTGGTCTGGTGTCGAACGCGAAGAACGAGACCATCCCGCGTCCGATCAAGGCCTCGTTCCGTGAGGGCCTGTCCGTGCTGGAGTACTTCATCTCCACCCACGGTGCCCGTAAGGGTCTGGCGGACACCGCTCTGCGTACCGCCGACTCGGGTTACCTCACCCGTCGTCTGGTCGACGTCTCCCAGGACGTCATCATCCGCGAGGAGGACTGCGGCACCGAGCGCGGCCTCAAGCTGGCGATCGCCGAGCGCGGCGAGGACGGTGTCCTGCGCAAGACGGGCAACGTCGAGACGTCCGTGTACGCGCGCTGCCTCGCCGAGGACATCGTGGTCGACGGCAAGGTGCTGGCCCCGGCCGGTACCGACCTCGGCGACGTGCTCATCGACGAGCTGGTCAAGCACGGTGTGGAGACGGTCAAGACCCGCTCGGTCCTGACCTGTGAGTCCGCCGTCGGCACCTGCGCGATGTGCTACGGCCGTTCGCTGGCCACCGGCAAGCTGGTCGACATCGGTGAGGCGGTCGGCATCATCGCCGCCCAGTCCATCGGTGAGCCCGGTACCCAGCTGACGATGCGTACCTTCCACACCGGTGGTGTGGCCGGTGACGACATCACCCAGGGTCTGCCGCGTGTCGTCGAGCTCTTCGAGGCCCGTACCCCGAAGGGTGTCGCCCCGATCTCCGAGGCCTCCGGCCGCGTGCGGATCGAGGAGACCGAGAAGACCAAGAAGCTCGTCGTGACCCCGGACGACGGCAGCGACGAGACGGCGTTCCCGATCTCGAAGCGCGCCAAGGTCCTGGTCCGCGAGGGCGAGCACGTCGAGGTGGGCCAGCAGCTCACCGTGGGTGCCACCAACCCGCACGACGTGCTGCGCATCCTGGGTCAGCGTGCCGTCCAGGTCCACCTGGTCGGCGAGGTCCAGAAGGTCTACAACTCGCAGGGTGTGTCGATCCACGACAAGCACATCGAGATCATCATCCGGCAGATGCTGCGCCGGGTGACGATCATCGAGTCGGGCGACGCGGAGCTGCTGCCCGGCGAGCTGGTCGAGCGTTCGAAGTTCGAGACCGAGAACCGTCGTGTGGTCCAGGAGGGCGGTCACCCCGCCTCCGGCCGTCCGCAGCTGATGGGTATCACCAAGGCCTCGCTGGCGACGGAGTCCTGGCTGTCGGCCGCCTCCTTCCAGGAGACGACCCGAGTCCTAACGGATGCGGCGATCAACGCCAAGTCCGACAGCCTCATCGGCCTCAAGGAGAACGTCATCATCGGTAAGCTCATCCCGGCCGGTACGGGCCTGTCCCGCTACCGCAACATCCGGGTGGAGCCGACCGAGGAGGCCAAGGCCGCGATGTACTCGGCCGTCGGCTACGACGACATCGACTACTCGCCGTTCGGCAC
The DNA here is from genome assembly GCF_030450125.1 of Streptomyces sp. WP-1. Classification (NCBI taxonomy): domain Bacteria; kingdom Bacillati; phylum Actinomycetota; class Actinomycetes; order Kitasatosporales; family Streptomycetaceae; genus Streptomyces; species Streptomyces sp. WP-1. The sequence goes on along the minus strand of NZ_CP123923.1, from coordinate 3,420,956 downwards.
GGGCTCCGGCCAGGCCGTTCCGCTGGAGGACTACGACTACGGTCCGTACAACCAGTAAGCGAGCAGTCTGAAGGGCGGCCGCTCCCCATGGGGGGTGGCCGCCCTTCGGCGTGTCCGCCACCATGACCCGCACCGGCCATGTGGCGGACGAGGGGCGGGCATGGGGGAGATCTGCCGCAGACGGCTCCGGCAGCCCTCGCTGTGCGCCTCTGGAGTGCCTGTGCCGGCCGTGCTCGTCTCCGCACCGGCTCGTCGCGGTTCTGGTGGCGGGCCCCGGCGAAGGCCGCGACAGCACCCGTGCGGGGCGCGACAGCGGCATCAGGGGATGCCGCTGTCCCTTCTCCGTGAGGTGCTGACCTGGAAGGAGAGGCTGGGCAGGCAGAGGGAACTGGATGATGCCAAGCTGATCCGTGAGTACCTGACTCACTCGAATGAGTGAACGTGACGCTTGTCAAGCCCCGGCGTGTCGGGGGCAGCTTCATTTGTTTTGACCGCAGCGAATGAGCTAGGTACCCTCAGACCTTGTGCCTGGGGTGTGCCCTGGCTGCTGTGCGTGCCTTGAAACCGTATGGCGAGCCACAACTGGCCACCGTGATTCGCGCCCTTCTCGCCTTGCGGGGGAAGCCTTGCGGATTCGACACACCCGACCGCGTGGGTCGGAGGCGTTCCAGGTTAGCTTTACCTATTCGGCACACAGAAACCGGAGAAGTAGTGCCTACGATCCAGCAGCTGGTCCGTAAGGGCCGGCAGGACAAGGTCGAGAAGAACAAGACGCCCGCACTCGAGGGTTCGCCCCAGCGTCGTGGCGTCTGCACGCGTGTGTTCACGACCACCCCGAAGAAGCCGAACTCGGCCCTGCGTAAGGTCGCGCGTGTGCGTCTGACCAGTGGGATCGAGGTCACCGCTTACATTCCGGGTGAGGGCCACAACCTGCAGGAGCACTCCATCGTGCTCGTGCGCGGCGGCCGTGTGAAGGACCTGCCGGGTGTCCGCTACAAGATCATCCGCGGCTCCCTCGACACCCAGGGTGTCAAGAACCGCAAGCAGGCCCGCAGCCGCTACGGCGCCAAGAAGGAGAAGTAAGAATGCCTCGTAAGGGCCCCGCCCCGAAGCGCCCGGTCATCATCGACCCGGTGTACGGCTCTCCTCTGGTGACCTCCCTCATCAACAAGGTGCTGCTGAACGGCAAGCGCTCCACCGCCGAGCGCATCGTGTACGGCGCCATGGAGGGTCTGCGTGAGAAGACGGGCAACGACCCGATCATCACGCTGAAGCGCGCGCTTGAGAACATCAAGCCCACCCTTGAGGTCAAGTCCCGCCGTGTCGGTGGTGCGACGTACCAGGTTCCGATCGAGGTCAAGCCCGGTCGTGCCAACACGCTCGCGCTGCGCTGGCTCGTCGGCTACTCCCGCGCCCGTCGCGAGAAGACCATGACCGAGCGCCTGCTCAACGAGCTTCTCGACGCGTCCAACGGCCTCGGCGCCGCTGTGAAGAAGCGCGAGGACACCCACAAGATGGCCGAGTCCAACAAGGCCTTCGCGCACTACCGCTGGTAGTCGCTACCCACATCGAGACCGAGAGAAGACTGAAGCCTTATGGCTACCACTTCACTTGACCTGGCCAAGGTCCGCAACATCGGGATCATGGCCCACATCGACGCGGGCAAGACGACCACCACCGAGCGGATCCTGTTCTACACCGGTGTGTCCTACAAGATCGGTGAGGTCCACGACGGCGCTGCCACCATGGACTGGATGGAGCAGGAGCAGGAGCGTGGCATCACGATCACCTCTGCTGCCACCACCTGTCACTGGCCGCTGGAAGACGTCGACCACACCATCAACATCATCGACACCCCGGGCCACGTCGACTTCACCGTCGAGGTGGAGCGCTCCCTGCGCGTGCTCGACGGTGCCGTGACGGTGTTCGACGGCGTCGCCGGCGTTGAGCCCCAGTCCGAGACGGTGTGGCGTCAGGCGGACCGCTACGGCGTTCCGCGTATCTGCTTCGTCAACAAGCTCGACCGCACCGGTGCCGAGTTCCACCGCTGTGTCGACATGATCGTCGACCGCCTGGGCGCCCAGCCGCTGGTCATGCAGCTGCCGATCGGTGCCGAGGCGGACTTCAAGGGCGTCGTCGACCTGGTGACGATGAAGGCCTTCGTGTGGTCCGCCGAGGCCACCAAGGGCGAGATGTACGACGTCGTCGACATCCCGGACACGCACACCGAGGCTGCCGAGGAGTACCGCGGCAAGCTGCTGGAGGCCGTGGCCGAGAACGACGAAGAGATCATGGAGCTGTACCTGGAGGGCGAGGAGCCTTCCGTGGAGCAGCTGTACGCCGCGATCCGTCGTATCACCATCGCGTCCGGCAAGAGCGAGGGCACCACGGTCACCCCGGTGTTCTGTGGCACCGCGTTCAAGAACAAGGGCGTCCAGCCCCTGCTCGACGCGGTCGTGCGCTACCTGCCCTCGCCGGTCGACATCGAGGCCATCGAGGGCCACGACGTCAAGGACCCCGAGGTCGTCGTCAAGCGCAGGCCGTCCGACGACGAGCCGCTGTCCGCGCTGGCGTTCAAGATCATGAGCGACCCGCACCTCGGCAAGCTCACCTTCGTCCGGGTTTACTCGGGCCGCCTGGAGTCCGGCTCTTCGGTGCTGAACTCCGTCAAGGGCAAGAAGGAGCGCATCGGCAAGATCTACCGCATGCACGCCAACAAGCGTGAGGAGATCGAGTCGGTGGGCGCCGGTGACATCGTCGCCGTCATGGGCCTGAAGCAGACCACCACCGGTGAGACGCTGTCCGACGACAAGAACCCGGTCATCCTGGAGTCCATGGACTTCCCGGCGCCGGTCATCCAGGTCGCCATCGAGCCCAAGTCGAAGGGCGACCAGGAGAAGCTCGGCGTCGCGATCCAGCGCCTGGCCGAGGAGGACCCGTCCTTCCAGGTCCACTCGGACGAGGAGACCGGCCAGACCATCATCGGTGGTATGGGCGAGCTGCACCTCGAGGTGCTGGTCGACCGTATGCGCCGTGAGTTCAAGGTCGAGGCCAACGTCGGCAAGCCGCAGGTGGCGTACCGCGAGACGATCCGCAAGGCCGTCGAGCGCGTCGACTACACCCACAAGAAGCAGACCGGTGGTACCGGTCAGTTCGCGAAGGTGCAGATCGGCATCGAGCCGCTCGAGGGTGGCGACACCTCGTACGAGTTCGTGAACAAGGTCACCGGTGGCCGTATCCCGAAGGAGTACATCCCTTCGGTCGACGCCGGTGCGCAGGAGGCCATGCAGTTCGGCATCCTGGCCGGCTACGAGATGACCGGTGTCCGTGTCATCCTCCACGACGGTGCCTACCACGAGGTCGACTCCTCCGAGCTCGCCTTCAAGATCGCCGGCTCGCAGGCCTTCAAGGAGGCCGCGCGCAAGGCTTCGCCCGTGCTCCTCGAGCCGATGATGGCCGTCGAGGTCACCACGCCCGAGGACTACATGGGTGAGGTCATCGGCGACATCAACTCCCGCCGTGGCCAGATCCAGGCCATGGAGGAGCGGGCTGGTGCCCGCGTCGTGAAGGGCCTCGTGCCCCTCTCGGAGATGTTCGGCTACGTCGGCGACCTCCGCAGCAAGACGTCGGGTCGCGCAAGCTACTCGATGCAGTTCGACTCCTACGCCGAGGTTCCGCGGAACGTCGCCGAGGAGATCATCGCGAAGGCCAAGGGCGAGTAACGCACCGCGTTCGCACGCTTTAGGCTTGACTCCGGAGCCTCAAGGGGCATTCAGCCGAATACCAGGATGAATGCCCCGGGTTCCGGGCTATCCAGCAAAGATCACCTGGCGCCGATGAAGTAAGGCGTACAGAACCACTCCACAGGAGGACCCCAGTGGCGAAGGCGAAGTTCGAGCGGACTAAGCCGCACGTCAACATCGGCACCATCGGTCACATCGACCACGGTAAGACGACCCTCACGGCCGCCATTACCAAGGTGCTGCACGACGCGTACCCGGAGCTGAACGAGGCCACCCCGTTCGACAACATCGACAAGGCGCCCGAGGAGCGTCAGCGCGGTATCACCATCTCCATCGCGCACGTCGAGTACCAGACCGAGGCGCGTCACTACGCCCACGTCGACTGCCCGGGTCACGCGGACTACATCAAGAACATGATCACCGGTGCCGCGCAGATGGACGGCGCGATCCTGGTGGTCGCCGCCACCGACGGCCCGATGCCGCAGACCAAGGAGCACGTGCTCCTGGCCCGCCAGGTCGGCGTTCCGTACATCGTCGTCGCCCTGAACAAGGCCGACATGGTGGACGACGAGGAGATCATGGAGCTCGTCGAGCTCGAGGTCCGTGAGCTTCTCTCGGAGTACGAGTTCCCGGGCGACGACCTGCCGGTCGTCCGTGTCTCCGCGCTGAAGGCCCTTGAGGGCGACGCGCAGTGGACCCAGTCCGTCCTGGACCTCATGAACGCCGTCGACACCGCGATTCCGGAGCCGGAGCGCGACGTCGACAAGCCGTTCCTGATGCCGATCGAGGACGTCTTCACGATCACCGGTCGCGGTACGGTCGTCACCGGCCGTATCGAGCGTGGTGTCCTGAAGGTCAACGAGACCGTCGACATCATCGGCATCAAGACCGAGAAGACCACCACCACGGTCACCGGTATCGAGATGTTCCGCAAGCTGCTCGACGAGGGCCAGGCCGGTGAGAACGTCGGTCTGCTGCTCCGCGGCATCAAGCGCGAGGACGTCGAGCGCGGCCAGGTCATCATCAAGCCGGGTTCGGTCACCCCGCACACCGAGTTCGAGGCGCAGGCGTACATCCTGTCCAAGGACGAGGGCGGCCGTCACACGCCGTTCTTCAACAACTACCGTCCGCAGTTCTACTTCCGTACGACGGACGTGACGGGCGTTGTGACCCTCCCCGAGGGCACCGAGATGGTCATGCCGGGCGACAACACCGAGATGACTGTCTCGCTGATCCAGCCCGTCGCCATGGAGGAGGGCCTGAAGTTCGCCATCCGTGAGGGTGGTCGCACTGTGGGCGCCGGCCAGGTCACCAAGATCGTCAAGTAAGTTCCGCTTGCTTGAAGGTCGCTGATTGACCTTTGGAGAGGCCCGTACGACTTCGGTCGTACGGGCCTCTTCGTCGTACCCTGCGCCCGTGACCAGCGCCCCCGTCCGCGCGCCGGGCCGCCGTGCCGGGTGCCTCCAGGTCGGCGAGCGGGGCGCCGGGGGAGAGGTGGAAGGGGTGCCGCCGTCCTTCGACATGACGACCGAGGCCGCGAGCATGGGCTCCTCGGGGAAACCTGGCTGGGGGACTGCCCGGCAGGCCGGCGGCCAGGCGGCGCCCGTCTCGTACACCGGTTCCCGGTTCGGCGGCACGGCCGGCTCGACCAGGCCGCCGTAGACGTCCCGCAGCCAGGCGGCGCCGCGCACCCAGGGATCGTCCGCCCGCGGCGCCTGCCCCGCCCGCATCGCCAGATGGGCCCCCGGTGTCCAGGTGTTCCCGGAAGCCGAAGCGGACCGCCAAGGCGTACGGGTGCCACGCGGCCGTCTCCGGCTGCATCACGGCGGACTCCGCGCGCTCCGGGTACGCCGTCGTCCGCAGCCACCGCCCGGCCGCCGCCACGGCTTTCTCCCGGGTGTCCACCCGTCCCCCTCCTCTACGATGCGGCGTCATGTCCATACCCAATACCTGGGGCGCACCGTACGGCGGCCACGGCGCCCCGCCGCCCCCTGCGAAGGCCCTGCGGCCCCGGCGCGTCTGGTACGTCGTGGCGGCACTGCTCGGCCTCGTCCTGGCCGGCGCCGGCATCACGTTCGGCGTGCTGGCGGTCAAGGACACGGTGCACGCGGTCGACACGGCGCACACGTTCACCGGCGGCGAGCAGCGCACGTTCAGCTTCACGCGGGGCAGGACCCGGGCGATCTACGTCTCCCGGTCCGCGCCGGGCCACGTCGACTGCCGCGTCCCGCGTACGCTCGCCGACTCCCTGACCCAGCCGCCCGGCACCTTCCGCATCACCCTCGGCGCCCGCTCCTGGGAACGAGTCTTCGAGTTCACCCCGAAGACCACCGGCGACTTCCCCGTCGTCTGCACCTCGGACCTCCCGGCCGCCGACTTCGCCCTCGGCGACAAGCCGCAGGTGCGGGGCATGGCCGTCGGCATCCTCGCGGCCGTCGGCTGCTTCCTCACGGCGGCCCTGGCGGTCCCGGCCATCTGCGTCGTGACCGCGATCCGCCGCGGCCGCCACCGCCGCCGGCTCATGGCTCCGCCGATGCCACCGGCGTGGGGGCCGCCGCCGATGGGCCCGCGGGTCTGAGGGCGCGGGCGAGTCAGTCACCCGCCGGGACGGTGATCTCCGCCCACACGGTCTTGCGCGGCACGGTGTCCGAGGACACGCCCCAGCGGTCGGCCAGCGCCTCCACGATGATCAGCCCGCGCCCCGACTCCTCCTCCGCGCCGGGGTGTCGGGCCTCGGGCAGGCGTTCGCGGCGGGTGTCGGTCACCTCGATACGGAGCGTGTCGCCGACGACGTCCAGCGTGAGCTGGAAGTTCCGGCCCGGCACCCGGCCATGGGTCGCCGCGTTCGCGGCCAGCTCGGCGATCACGTGCGCGGCCGCGTCCGAGAGGATTCCCCAGCTGCGCAGCTGCTCCGTGGAGAGCAGCCGGGCGAGCCGGGCGCCGCGTGGGGTGGGGGACAGCAGCAGCCTGAAGTGGCGGGTGGGGCGGGGGAGTTCGGCCGGAGCCGCGACGGTTTCCTGATTCACGTCACTCAGCGTGGCGGAGGGTGGTTCGCTACGTAAGCGATAGCGCCTGTACGTACGGTGACCGTCTCGACTTTGTCTCGGCTGTCTCGGCTGTCTCGGGCGTTGTCACGAGTACGAGCCAGCACGCGCCGGAGGAGGAGCCGTGAGCGAGGGTGTGGACGAGGCGGGTTGGGACGTCGAGCCGGGCGACGAGATCGAGTCGATCGTGCAAGCGGTGGGGCGCCTGCTCAAAGTATGCCGGGAAGCGGCCGGGGTGACCGTACCCGAGTTGGCCGAGGCCATGGGGTACGGCGAGGACATGATCCGCAAGATCGAACGGGGAGCGCGCATCCCTCGGCCGGAGTTCCTCGACAAGGTAGACACGCTCCTGAAGGCGCAGGGGCATCTTCGGGCCTTCATGGAGGACATGAGGAAGGCGCGGTATCCGAAGAAGGTCCGGGAGCTGGCGGACCTGGAGGGGCGTGCCGTGGAGATGCTGCTGTACGGCAGCCACAACCTGCACGGGCTGTTGCAGACGCCGGAGTATGCGCGAGCGCTGTTCGAGATGTGGCAACCCCCCTACTCCAAGGACGCGATCGAGCGGGGTGTCGCGGCGCGAGTTGGGCGCAAGTCCGTCTTCGACCGGGATCCGGCCCCGGTTCTCAGCTTCGTCCAGGAACAGGTGACACTCGAACGTCCCTACGGTGGGAAAATGGTGTTGCGTCGGCAGCTCGAACACCTCTTGGAGGTATCGCAGTTGAGGAATGTCACGCTTCAGGTCATGCCGACCAACCGAGAGGAACACGCCGGAGCGACAGGCGTGATCCAGGTGCTGAAGTTCGCCGACGGAACGGCGATCGGACGTTCGAGCGGCGCGTTCAACGGCCGCCCGGTCTCAGGCCCCAAAGACCTCCGCATCCTTGAGCTGCGCTATGGCATGATCCGGGCGCAGGCCCTCCCGCCGAGGGAGTCGCAGTCCTTCATCGAGCAAGCTCTGGGGAGACTATGAGCACCGCCGAACTCCACTGGTTCAAGAGCAGCTACAGCGACAGCAGCGATATCAACGACTGCGTCGAGTTCGCCCCCACCCCCACCACCATCCACATCCGCGACTCCAAGAACACCGAGGGCCCCTGCCTCACCGTCGCCCCCGGCACCTGGACCGCGTTCGTCACGTACTCGGCCCGGACGCAATGAGTACCGGTACTCAACTGCCCTAGTTCCCGTGGCGGATGTGGCGTCAGTGACGCGTTGTTAACTTAGGAGGCTCATAAGGAGTTCATACCCCGCTCACAAGGTGGGGTGCGGGGGAGGACCACGGGCATGTCCTGGGCCGAATGGGAGCAGCTGAAGGCGGATGCCGCCACACGTTCCGGTCCCGCTCGGATGCGGCTGAACCACGTGCCGGACGCCGGTGGTGACGGGGACCCGCTGAAGTCGGACCGGAAGATCTGGTCGGCCGCCGGCGGCGACGTCACGGGGCTGCGGACCGATGTGAGCACGGCGCTGGGGAAGCTGGAGCACGGGCAGTCGGGGCTGGGGGACGGCGCCGGGTGCGAGTCGGCCGCGGCGCAGAAGGAGCTCTACGACTCCTGGAAGAAGTACGTCGGTGAGGTGAGCGGCCGCTGCGGGAAGCTGGGCGGTCTGCTGGAGCGCGCGGGGCGCGATCTGTCGATGACCGACGGGGATGTCCGGGACGGCTTGCAGAAGATCAAGACGGAGTACCAGGACACCGAGGCCGTCGGCGGCCGGGCGAAGGGCGAGTGAGCGGGTCATGGATCTTGCCGCGTTGAAGGCCCTCAAGCCGTCCGAGTACCAGGACGCCGCCGACGGCTACCGCGCCACGAGCGAGATGGCGGGCAAGGCCGGGGAGGCGTTGGACAGCCGGATCTCCGCGGGGATCCGCAACCAGCTCTCCGGCGAGACCGCGAAGGCCGCCCTGCGCGAACTGAAGGAGCTGTCCAAGGACTTCCGCTATGCCGAGGCCGAGTGCGCCCTGGCGAGCGCCGCGCTGGACGGCTTCGCCTTCGACATGACCGCGGCCAAGCGGAAACTGGAGGCCGCGCTGGAGGACGCCCGGGCGGCGGGCTGCACGGTCGGCGCGGACGGCTCGGTGACCTTCCCGGCCGGGGGCGAGGAGGTCGACGGCAAGGTGCCGGAGGGCGGCACGGTGCGGGTGAGCACCAGTCCGACGGACCCGACGTCGGCCGCGCTGGAGCGCCAGGCCGTCCATATGCATCCGAACCCGAATTTCGGCAAGGCCGTCGGTTTCGCCGACCGCGTCGGCGACGCCCTGAAAGAGGCCACGGAGGCCGACACCAAGTGGGCCCCGAAGCTGCGTGCCCTGAAGGCCGACGACGACCTGGTGGTCTCCGACAAGGACTGGACCGACGTCAAGTCGGACACGGACGGGGTACGCGACGCGGGCAAGGACTATTTCGGCTCCCTGCCCCAGCCGCCCAAGAACGAGAGTCCGAAGGACAACGCCGCCTGGTGGAAGGGCCTCACCGACGAGCAGCGATCGGACTACCTGGCCGTGCGCCCCGACTCGGTCGGCGCGCTCGACGGGCTTCCCGCCACCGCACGGGACCAGGCCAACCGCACCGTGCTCGACGAGGCGCATGCGAAGGCTCGACTGCATTACGACACCTGGCTGAAGGAGCACCCCGAGCCCGAGCGGTATCAGCCCTATATCGACCCGTACACCGGGTCCATGCCGAAGGGCCTCAGCGTCGAGAGCCAGGAGTGGAAGGACTGGGAGGAGGCGCGGAAGAACGCGCGCAAGTCCCTCGATGGCATGGACGCGATCCAGACACGTTTCGACGCGACGGGAGTGAACGGGCTGCCCGAGGCGTACCTGCTGGGATTCAGCACGGACGGGGACGGCCGCGCCATCATCGCCAACGGCAACCCGGACACCGCGGACCACCAGGCGGTCTATGTGCCCGGTACAGGGTCGGAGCTGGGGAACATCGGCGGAGGCATCGACCGGATGACCAAGGTCTGGCACGCGGCCAGCGACGAGGCCGACGGGAAGTCCGTCTCCACGATCACCTGGCTCGGCTACGACGCGCCGGACAGCGTCTGGAAGGACGCGCCGTTCGAGCACTACGCGTACGACGGGGCGCCGGCGTTCGACACGTTCCTCGCCGGGCTCGACACCTCCCACACCGGGGACACGGATCCGCACCGTACGGTCATCGCCCACTCGTACGGGACGACGCTCGTCGGCGCCGCGGCCCAGAAGGGGCATGTCAGCGCCGACGACCTCGTCTTCGCGGGCAGTCCCGGGGTCAAGGTGTCCGATGCCGACGAGCTGGACGTGCCCAAGGGGCATGTGTGGAACGAGGAGGCCGACGGAGACCTGGTCCCGGACATCGGCCGCTGGGGGCACGGCGGGGACGGCTTCATCATCCCCAGTGATCCGCACTTCGGCGCCAACCAGATGACCACGGACACCGAAGGGCACAGCGGCTACTGGGACGAGACGTCCCACGGGCCCTCGCAGAGCCTGAAGAACCAGGCCCTGGTCGTCGTCGGGAAGGGCGACGACGTGGCGCTGAAGCCGCCGCCGAACGAGTGGGCGCATGTGAAGTAGCTACGACGACGTAAGGCTCGCCGACGTGAAGACCAGACTGAGCGCCTGTGTGCTCGCCCTGCCCCTTGTAATGACCACCCTCACTGGATGCGGCATGACCGACAAAGACTCCGGCACGACTCCGTCCGCCGGTACGAGCACCTCGCGTGAAGCCTCCGACGCGATGGTGAAGCTGTCCAGCGGCATCTACGACCTGATCGGCGTCAAGGGGAAGACCTCGGACAGTCATCCGTTCGTCGCCGAATGTCCGGGCAAGGACACGAAGACCTACTTCCGGATCTTCCACTGGTGGAGCTTCTACCCGGCGTCGGCGAAGGACCTCGATGTGGCGATGGAACGGCTCAGGACCGAGCTGCCCCGGCACGGCTGGAAGATCGTCACGTACGGGCCGGACACCAGCAGGAACAGGAACGTCAACCTGACCGCCGACAACGATCAGCGGAAGGCCGGCGTCAACATCGTCCAGATGGCCAAGAACGACCCGCCGAAGCTGAGCCTCCATGTCGTCTCCGGCTGCTACAAGGTCCCGGACGGCCAGGAGGTCGAACATTTCTGAGCGGCGCACCCGTCGGATCGGGACGGCGACGGTCCTCGCCGTCCTCACCGCGTCCGTCGCGTCGACGGGCTGCTCCGGCGGCGGGACAGGGCAGCCGCGGGTCACCATGAACGAGCAGCAGGCAACCGAGCGCGCCGAGGACATCGTCCACCAGGCGGTGGACGGCATGTCCCCCAAGCCGACCCTCAAGCGCACCGGGCTGAACCCCGTCGGTGCCTGCCTGGCCGACGATCACAGTGCCGGGGAGCGTCGGCAGGTCACGCTCTCGTACCAGCTCACGGGGGTTCCGGGCACCGAGGCGAAGAAGCTGGTGCGCCAGGCCAGGGACGCCTGGGTGCGGCGCGGCTACACGTTCCAGAGCTCGGACGCCGACTGGTCGGACCCCTTCCCTACGGTGAACATGCGCACGGTTCCCGACGACTTCTGGATGACCGCGCTCACCGGCGTCGTCGACAAGGCCAGGGGCGAGGGGCTCGCCGCCATCACCGTCACGTCCCCGTGCTTCAACGCGGACGGCTCAGGCACGGCCGCCTCCTCCTCGTTCCGTCGGACCACCAGTGACGAGCAGGCCTACCGCCTCGCCACCTATCAGGAGGGCGAGGAGCGATACGCCCACCACTCCTGGTCGACCGAGCCGCTCACCGAGGACGCCACTGCTCAGGTGCTGACACGGGCACGGGCGAATTTCCAGGGCCTGGTGGCTCGCGCCGACGGCAGACGGGGTGCTTCGTGTGGCGATGACCACACCCGCGTTGCCCCCCCGAGATCACGCGGCGCGCCCCGGGGACGGCATCGGTTTGACCTACGTCACTCCCGGGGTAATCTCTTCGGCTCGATTGGCGGAGCCCCCCGCCCGTATGGCAGACTGTCCGAGTTGCTCGGTCGAGTGTTGATGCTGCGCGCCTCCCGCCGGGAGGACCGGAAGCGAGTCCCACAGTACTCGTCGCCCTAACTGCCCTCGGGCAGCACTGGGGCGGACGTACGGGAATCTTCCGGGAAGTGTGGGCGCGACACCGGCCAGGCGCCCGGTGGACCCGAGGTCCCCGGTCCGCGGTTTCCGGAAGGGCCGTGTGCATTTCCCGGCAGGGATGTTCGGACAAGGGACATTCATGTCAGCGGAAGCGCGACACGCCCGACCGCGTGGGTCGGAGAAAGCGGGTACCGGAAACCACCGGGTCCCAGAGCGTTAGAAGAGACAGGACTACTGAGTAGCCATGGCGGGACAGAAGATCCGCATCCGGCTCAAGGCCTACGACCACGAGGTCATCGACTCCTCGGCGAAGAAGATCGTCGAGACGGTGACCCGCACTGGTGCGTCGGTCGCGGGCCCGGTGCCGCTGCCCACTGAGAAGAACGTGTACTGCGTCATCAAGTCGCCGCACAAGTACAAGGACTCGCGCGAGCACTTCGAGATGCGCACGCACAAGCGCCTGATCGACATCCTCGACCCGACCCCCAAGACCGTTGACTCTCTGATGCGACTCGACCTCCCGGCCGGTGTCGACATCGAGATCAAGCTCTGAGGGCTGGTGATCTGAGAATGGCTAAGCAGATCAAGGGCATCCTGGGCGAGAAGCTCGGCATGACGCAGGTGTGGGACGAGAACAACCGCGTCGTCCCGGTCACCGTCGTCAAGGCCGGCCCCAACGTCGTCACCCAGGTCCGCACGAACGACGTCGACGGCTACGAGTCCGTCCAGATCGCGTTCGGCGAGATCGACCCGCGCAAGGTGAACAAGCCCCTCAAGGGCCACTTCGCCAAGGCCGACGTCACCCCCCGCCGCCACCTCGTCGAGATCCGCACCGCGGACGCCTCCGAGTACACGCTGGGCCAGGAGATCTCCGCAGAGGTCTTCGAGGCGGGCGTCAAGGTGGACGTGACCGGCAAGAGCAAGGGCAAGGGCTTCGCCGGTGTCATGAAGCGTCACAACTTCAAGGGCCTCGGCGCCGGACACGGCACCCAGCGCAAGCACCGCTCGCCCGGTTCCATCGGTGGCTGCGCCACCCCGGGCCGCGTGTTCAAGGGCCTCCGCATGGCGGGTCGTATGGGCAACGAGCGGGTCACCACCCAGAACCTGACCGTCCACGCCGTTGACGCGGAGAAGGGTCTGCTGCTCATCAAGGGCGCGGTTCCCGGTCCGAACGGCGGCCTCGTCCTGGTCCGCACCGCGGCCAAGGGGGCCTGAGGTAACCGATGAGCACTGTTGACATCCTTTCGCCGGCGGGCGAGAAGGCCGGTTCCGTCGAGCTCCCCGCGGAGATCTTCGACGCCAAGGTCAGCGTCCCGCTGATCCACCAGGTCGTCGTCGCGCAGCTGGCCGCGGCCCGTCAGGGCACGCACAAGACCAAGACGCGTGGCGAGGTCCGCGGCGGTGGCAAGAAGCCGTACCGCCAGAAGGGCACCGGTCGCGCCCGCCAGGGTTCGACCCGCGCGCCGCAGTTCGCCGGTGGTGGCGTCGTGCACGGTCCCGTGCCGCGTGACTACTCGCAGCGCACCCCGAAGAAGATGAAGGCCGCCGCCCTGCGCGGTGCCCTCACCGACCGGGCGCGTCACAACCGCATCCACGTCGTCGCCGGCGTGGTCGAGGGCCAGGTCTCCACCAAGGCCGCGAAGAGCCTGCTCGGCAAGATCTCGGAGCGCAAGAACCTGCTCCTGGTCGCCGACCGCTCCGACGAGGCCGCGTGGCTGTCCGCCCGCAACCTGCCCCAGGTCCACATCCTGGAGCCGGGCCAGCTGAACACGTACGACGTTCTCGTCTCGGACGACGTGGTCTTCACCCAGGCCGCTTTCGAGTCCTTCGTGTCTGGCCCCAAGGCCGCTGACACCGAAGGGAGCGAGGCCTGATGGCTATCCGTCACCCCGCTATTGCCTCGAAGGCCGCCAAGGCCGCCAAGGCCGCGCGCGTCGCCAAGGCGCGTCGCCACGCCGCCGAGGGCAAGAACACCGTCGAGACGCCGCTGAGCAAGTCGTACACGGACCCCCGTGACGTCCTGCTGAAGCCGGTCGTCTCGGAGAAGAGCTACGCGCTCCTCGACGACAACAAGTACACGTTCATCGTCGACCCGAACGCCAACAAGACCCAGATCAAGCAGGCCGTCCAGGCGGTCTTCGACGTCAAGGTCACCGGGGTCAACACGATCAACCGCCAGGGCAAGCGCAAGCGCACGAAGACCGGCTTCGGTCAGCGTGCCGCCACCAAGCGCGCGATCGTGACCCTCGCCGAGGGCGACCGTATCGACATCTTCGGCGGTCCGACCGCCTGAGGGCGGTCCGGATCGTCCGATATCGGACGAGGACTGAGAAATGGGAATCCGCAAGTACAAGCCGACTACGCCGGGCCGTCGTGGCGCCAGCGTCGCCGACTTCGTCGAGGTCACGCGGTCCACGCCGGAGAAGTCGCTGGTCCGTCCCCTGCACAGCAAGGGCGGCCGTAACAACGCCGGTCGTGTGACCGTTCGCCACCAGGGTGGCGGACACAAGCGCGCCTACCGTGTGATCGACTTCCGTCGTCACGACAAGGACGGCGTGCCGGCGAAGGTCGCGCACATCGAGTACGACCCCAACCGCACCGCGCGCATCGCGCTGCTGCACTACGCCGACGGCGAGAAGCGCTACATCCTCGCCCCGCGCAACCTGCAGCAGGGTGACCGCGTCGAGAACGGTCCCGGGGCCGACATCAAGCCGGGCAACAACCTGGCCCTCCGCAACATCCCGGTCGGTACCACGATCCACGCGATCGAGCTCCGTCCCGGTGGCGGTGCCAAGTTCGCCCGTTCCGCCGGTGCCTCCGTGCAGCTGCTCGCGAAGGAGGGCTCCATGGCCCACCTGCGCATGCCGTCCGGCGAGATCCGCCTGGTCGACGTCCGCTGCCGCGCCACCGTCGGTGAGGTCGGCAACGCCGAGCAGAGCAACATCAACTGGGGCAAGGCCGGCCGTAAGCGGTGGCTGGGCGTTCGCCCGACCGTCCGTGGTGTCGTCATGAACCCGGTCGACCACCCGCACGGTGGTGGCGAGGGCCGGACCTCCGGTGGCCGTCACCCCGTGTCCCCGTGGGGCAAGAAGGAAGGCCGTACTCGTTCGCCCAAGAAGGCGTCGAACAAGTACATCGTCCGCCGCCGCAAGACGAACAAGAAGCGCTAAGGACGGGTTGAGATGCCTCGTAGCTTGAAGAAGGGGCCCTTCGTCGACGACCACCTGATCAAGAAGGTGGACACGCAGAACGAAGCCGGCACCAAGAACGTCATCAAGACCTGGTCCCGTCGCTCGATGATCGTCCCGGCCATGCTCGGCCACACGATCGCGGTGCACAACGGCAAGACCCACATCCCGGTGTTCGTCACCGAGTCGATGGTCGGCCACAAGCTCGGCGAGTTCTCGCCGACGCGCACCTTCCGCGGCCACGTCAAGGACGACCGGAAGTCGAAGCGCCGCTAATCGCGGATCGCATTCAGACAAGTAAGTAACTCTGAAGGGACAACCATGGAAGCCAGGGCCCAGGCGCGGTACATCCGCGTCACGCCCATGAAGGCCCGCCGTGTGGTGGACCTCATCCGTGGCATGGACGCCACGGAGGCCCAGGCTGTTCTGCGATTCGCCCCGCAGGCAGCCTCGGTTCCGGTCGGCAAGGTGCTGGACAGCGCCATTGCCAATGCCGCGCACAACTACGACCACACCGATGTCGACAGCCTGGTCATCTCCGAGGCCTACGTCGACGAGGGCCCGACCCTGAAGCGGTTCCGTCCGCGCGCCCAGGGCCGTGCCTACCGGATCCGCAAGCGGACCAGCCACATCACCGTGGTCGTCAGCAGCAAGGAAGGAACCCGGTAATGGGCCAGAAGGTTAACCCGCATGGGTTCCGGCTCGGTGTCACGACCGACTTCAAGTCGCGTTGGTACGCCGACAAGCTGTACAAGGACTACGTCAAGGAAGACGTCGCCATCCGTCGGATGATGACGTCCGGCATGGAGCGCGCCGGCATCTCGAAGGTTGAGATCGAGCGCACCCGTGACCGTGTCCGCGTGGACATCCACACCGCTCGTCCGGGCATCGTCATCGGCCGCCGCGGCGCCGAGGCCGACCGCATCCGCGGTGACCTGGAGAAGCTGACCGGCAAGCAGGTCCAGCTCAACATCCTCGAGGTCAAGAACCCGGAGACGGACGCTCAGCTGGTGGCCCAGGCCGTCGCCGAGCAGCTCTCCTCCCGTGTCTCCTTCCGCCGTGCCATGCGCAAGAGCATGCAGTCGGCGATGAAGGCGGGCGCCAAGGGCATCAAGATCCAGTGCGGTGGCCGCCTCGGTGGCGCCGAGATGTCCCGCTCGGAGTTCTACCGCGAGGGCCGTGTGCCCCTGCACACGCTCCGCGCGAACGTGGACTACGGCTTCTTCGAGGCCAAGACGACCTTCGGCCGCATCGGTGTGAAGGTCTGGATCTACAAGGGCGACGTCAAGAACATCGCCGAGGTCCGCGCCGAGAACGCTGCGGCCCGTGCGGGTAACCGCCCGGCCCGCGGTGGTGCCGACCGCCCGGCCCGTGGTGGCCGCGGTGGCGAGCGGCGCGGTCGCAAGCCGCAGCAGGCTGCCGGCGCCGAGGCCCCCAAGGCCGAGGCTCCCGCCGCCGCTCCGGCTGAGAGCACCGGAACGGAGGCCTGACCGACATGCTGATCCCCCGTAGGGTCAAGCACCGCAAGCAGCACCACCCGAAGCGTGACGGCATGTCCAAGGGTGGCACGCAGGTTGCGTTCGGCGAGTACGGCATCCAGGCGCTGACCCCGGCCTACGTCACGAACCGCCAGATCGAGGCGGCTCGTATCGCGATGACCCGCCACATCAAGCGTGGCGGCAAGGTCTGGATCAACATCTACCCGGACCGTCCCCTCACCAAGAAGCCCGCCGAGACCCGCATGGGTTCCGGTAAGGGTTCTCCGGAGTGGTGGATCGCCAACGTCAAGCCCGGACGCGTCATGTTCGAGCTGTCGTACCCCAACGAGAAGATCGCCCGTGAGGCGCTGACTCGTGCGGCCCACAAGCTGCCGATGAAGTGCCGGATCGTCAAGCGCGAGGCAGGTGAAGCGTGATGTCGGCCGGTACCAAGGCGTCCGAGCTGCGCGAGCTGGGCAACGAGGAGCTTCTCGCGAAGCTCCGCGAGGCCAAGGAAGAGCTGTTCAACCTCCGCTTCCAGGCGGCGACGGGGCAGCTCGAGAACCATGGCCGTCTGAAGGCGGTCCGCAAGGACATCGCGCGGATCTACACCCTGATGCGCGAGCGTGAGCTGGGCATCGAAACGGTGGAGAACGCCTGATGAGCGAGAAGAACGTGACTGAGAACGCAGAGGCCCGCGGCTTCCGCAAGACCCGTGAGGGTCTCGTCGTCAGCGACAAGATGGACAAGACCGTCGTCGTCGCCGTCGAGGACCGCGTGAAGCACGCGCTGTACGGCAAGGTCATCCGCCGTACGAACAAGCTCAAGGCGCACGACGAGCAGAACGCCGCGGGTGTCGGCGACCGTGTCCTCCTCATGGAGACCCGGCCGCTGTCCGCGACGAAGCGCTGGCGCGTCGTCGAGATCCTCGAGAAGGCCAAGTAGGCAATTCCCGCAAGGGAATTCCACAAGTAGGTTCCTGCGGGGCGCCCCTCGCAGGACAGTTCCGCCAGGCTCCGGGAGCCGCTCGACCGAGCGGCTCCCGGGGAACCGGCAGACATTCAGGAGATAGACGTGATCCAGCAGGAGTCGCGACTGCGTGTCGCCGACAACACTGGTGCGAAGGAGATCCTTTGCATCCGTGTGCTCGGTGGCTCCGGTCGCCGCTACGCGGGCATCGGTGACGTCATCGTCGCCACCGTCAAGGACGCGATCCCCGGTGGCAACGTGAAGAAGGGTGACGTCGTCAAGGCGGTCATCGTTCGCACCGTCAAGGAGCGCCGCCGTCCGGACGGCTCGTACATCCGCTTCGACGAGAACGCCGCCGTCATTCTGAAGAACGACGGCGACCCTCGCGGCACCCGTATCTTCGGCCCGGTCGGCCGTGAGCTGCGCGAGAAGAAGTTCATGAAGATCATCTCGCTCGCGCCGGAGGTGCTGTAAGCATGAAGATCAAGAAGGGCGACCTGGTCCAGGTCATCACCGGTAAGGACAAGGGCAAGCAGGGCAAGGTCATTGCCGCTTACCCGCGCGACGAGCGTGTCCTGGTCGAGGGTGTCAACCGGGTCAAGAAGCACACGAAGGCCGGTCCGACCGCCAGTGGCTCCCAGGCCGGCGGCATCGTGACCACCGAGGCGCCGATCCACGTCTCCAACGTCCAGCTGGTCGTGGAGAAGGACGGCGAGAAGGTCGTCACTCGTGTCGGCTACCGCTTCGACGAAGAGGGCAACAAGATCCGCGTTGCCAAGCGGACGGGTGAGGACATCTGATGGCTACCACCACCACTCCGCGTCTGAAGCAGAAGTACCGCGACGAGATCGCGGGCAAGCTGCGTGACGAGTTCAAGTACGAGAACGTCATGCAGATCCCCGGCCTCGTCAAGATCGTGGTCAACATGGGTGTGGGCGACGCCGCCCGCGACTCCAAGCTGATCGAGGGCGCCATCCGCGACCTCACCACGATCACCGGTCAGAAGCCGGCCGTCACCAAGGCCCGGAAGTCCATCGCGCAGTTCAAGCTGCGTGAGGGTCAGCCGATCGGTGCCCACGTCACGCTCCGTGGCGACCGCATGTGGGAGTTCCTGGACCGCACCCTGTCGCTGGCGCTCCCGCGCATCCGCGACTTCCGCGGCCTGTCCCCCAAGCAGTTCGACGGCCGTGGCAACTACACCTTCGGTCTCACGGAGCAGGTCATGTTCCACGAGATCGACCAGGACAAGATCGACCGCGTCCGGGGTATGGACATCACCGTGGTCACCACGGCGACCAACGACGCTGAGGGCCGCGCGCTCCTTCGTCACCTCGGCTTCCCGTTCAAGGAGGCGTGAGCGAGATGGCGAAGAAGGCTCTGATCGCTAAGGCTGCTCGCAAGCCCAAGTTCGGTGTGCGTGGCTACACCCGCTGCCAGCGCTGCGGCCGCCCCCACTCCGTGTACCGCAAGTTCGGCCTGTGCCGCGTGTGCCTTCGTGAGATGGCTCACCGTGGCGAGCTGCCGGGCGTGACCAAGAGCTCCTGGTAATCCCTGCTTTTAGGGATTCCTGGACCTCTCGGTAAGCAACCGGGACGGCAGGGGTGCCGACTCTCATGGCTTAGGCTAGGAGGGTTGGGCCTCTGCCGCCCTGACGACTTACTACGCCGTAGGTCCCCGCGCCGCACCCGTCCCGTCCCAGTACGGGGAGAGGGATGGCGCATATAGGAAACCCCGGCGAGAAAGGCCACAGGCCAATTCATGACCATGACTGATCCGATCGCAGACATGCTTACGCGTCTGCGGAACGCGAACTCGGCTTACCACGACTCGGTGTCGATGCCGCACTCCAAGATCAAGTCGCACATCGCGGAGATCCTCCAGCAGGAGGGCTTCATCACGGGCTGGAAGACCGAGGACGCCGAGGTCGGCAAGAACCTCGTCCTCGAGCTGAAGTTCGGCCCGAACCGTGAGCGCTCCATCGCGGGCATCAAGCGGATCTCCAAGCCCGGTCTCCGGGTGTACGCGAAGTCCACCAACCTGCCCAAGGTGCTGGGTGGCCTCGGCGTGGCGATCATCTCCACGTCGCACGGGCTCCTCACCGACAAGCAGGCCGGCAAGAAGGGCGTGGGTGGGGAAGTCCTCGCCTACGTCTGGTAGCAGAAGGGAACGGAGGAAACAGCTATGTCGCGTATCGGCAAGCTCCCCATCGCGGTTCCCGCCGGCGTGGACGTCACCATCGACGGCCGTACGGTCAAGGTCAAGGGCCCCAAGGGCGAGCTGACCCACACCGTCGTGGCACCGATCGACATCGCCAAGGGCGAGGACGGCACCCTGCAGGTGACCCGCCCCAACGACGAGCGTCAGAACAAGGCCCTGCACGGCCTGTCCCGCACGCTGGTGGCGAACATGATCACCGGCGTGACCCAGGGTTACGTGAAGAAGCTCGAGATCAGCGGTGTCGGTTACCGAGTGACCGCCAAGGGTTCCAACCTGGAGTTCGCTCTCGGTTACAGCCACCCGATCCTGGTCGAGGCGCCTGAAGGCATCGCCTTCAAGGTGGAGACCCCGACCCGTTTCTCGGTCGAGGGCATCGACAAGCAGAAGGTCGGCGAGGTTGCGGCCAACATCCGCAAGCTGCGCAAGCCTGACCCGTACAAGGCCAAGGGCGTCAAGTACGAGGGCGAAGTCATCCGCCGCAAGGTCGGAAAGGCGGGTAAGTAAGCCATGGCATACGGGCAGAAGATCCTCAAGGGCGACGCCTACAAGCGCGCCGCGATCAAGCGCCGTCACATCCGGATCCGCAAGCGGATCGCCGGTACGGCGGAGCGCCCCCGTCTGGTCGTGACCCGCTCCAACCGCCACATCGTGGCTCAGGTGATCGACGACCTGAAGGGTCACACCCTCGCGTCGGCGTCCACTCTGGACACCTCGATCCGCGGTGGCGAGGGCGACAAGTCCGCGCAGGCCAAGCAGGTCGGCGCTCTGGTCGCCGAGCGTGCCAAGGCCGCGGGCGTCGAGGCCGTCGTGTTCGACCGTGGTGGCAACCAGTACGCCGGGCGCATCGCCGCCCTGGCGGACGCCGCCCGCGAGGCCGGGCTCAAGTTCTGAGCCGCTTGTAGCTAGCGGAAAGAGAGAGGTAATCCAATGGCTGGACCCCAGCGCCGCGGAGGCGGTGCCGGTGGCGGCGAGCGGCGGGACCGGAAGGGCCGTGACGGCGGCGCTGCTGCCGCCGAGAAGACCGCGTACGTCGAGCGCGTCGTCGCGATCAACCGTGTCGCCAAGGTTGTGAAGGGTGGTCGTCGCTTCAGCTTCACCGCGCTGGTCGTGGTGGGCGACGGTGACGGCACCGTGGGTGTCGGTTACGGCAAGGCCAAGGAGGTGCCGGCCGCCATCGCCAAGGGTGTTGAGGAGGCCAAGAAGCACTTCTTCAAGGTCCCCCGTATCCAGGGCACCATCCCCCACCCCATCCAGGGTGAGAAGGCTGCCGGCGTCGTGCTGCTCAAGCCCGCGTCCCCGGGTACCGGTGTTATCGCCGGTGGTCCGGTGCGTGCCGTGCTCGAGTGCGCCGGTATCCACGACATCCTGTCGAAGTCGCTCGGCTCCGACAACGCGATCAACATCGTGCACGCGACCGTGGCGGCCCTGAAGGGCCTGCAGCGTCCGGAGGAGGTCGCGGCTCGCCGTGGTCTGCCTCTTGAGGACGTCGCTCCCGCGGCTCTGCTGCGTGCGCGTGCCGGGGCGGGTGCGTGATGGCGCAGCTCAAGATCACGCAGGTCAAGTCCTACATCGGCAGCAAGCAGAACCACCGCGACACCCTGCGTTCCCTTGGTCTCAAGGGCATCAACACGCAGGTCGTCAAGGAGGACCGCCCCGAGTTCCGCGGCATGGTGCACACCGTCCGCCACCTCGTGACGGTCGAGGAGGTCGACTGATCATGGCGGAGCAGAACCCGCTCAAGATCCACAACCTCCGTCCCGCCCCGGGCGCCAAGACCGCGAAGACCCGTGTCGGTCGTGGTGAGGCGTCGAAGGGTAAGACGGCCGGTCGTGGTACCAAGGGCACCAAGGCCCGTTACCAGGTTCCGGAGCGCTTCGAGGGTGGCCAGATGCCCCTCCACATGCGTCTCCCGAAGCTCAAGGGCTTCAAGAACCCGTTCAAGACCGAGTACCAGGTCGTGAACCTGGACAAGCTGGCCGCGCTCTACCCGCAGGGTGGAGAGGTCACCGTCCAGGACCTCGTCGACAAGGGCGCCGTTCGCAAGAACAGCCTCGTCAAGGTCCTCGGCCAGGGCGAGATCTCCGTGGCGCTGCAGGTGACGGTCGACGCCGTCTCCGGCTCCGCCAAGGAGAAGATCACCGCCGCCGGCGGTACGGTCACCGAGCTCGTCTGAGTCCTTCGGACGACGCCTCGATGACGTAAACGATCCCGACCGGGGATACCTCACAATGAGGTATCCCCGGTTGGTCGTTCCAAGGGGGGCATGGTCGCCGGTAAGGTGGCCAGCACTGTTCTCATTCGTATTCGTCGAACCTCAGACCGTCACCCTTGACGCAGTTGCGCGGGGGTCGCAGGAGGCACCGTGCTCACCGCGTTCGCCCGGGCGTTCAAGACGCCCGACCTGCGCAAGAAGCTGCTCTTCACGCTGGGCATCATCGTCGCCTACCGCGTCGGTACCCACATCCCGATCCCCGGCGTCAACTACAAGGCCGTCCAGCAGTGCGTGAGCGAGGCCGGGGCCAACCAGGGCCTGTTCGGTCTCGTGAACATGTTCAGCGGCGGTGCGCTGCTGCAGATCACGGTCTTCGCGCTCGGCATCATGCCGTACATCACGGCCAGCATCATTCTCCAGCTGCTGACCGTGGTCATCCCGCGCCTCGAAGCCCTCAAGAAGGAGGGCCAGGCCGGCACCACGAAGATCACGCAGTACACCCGATACCTCACCCTCGCCCTGGCGATCCTCCAGGGCACCGGCCTGGTCGCCACGGCGCGCAGCGGCGCGCTGTTCAGCGGCTGCTCGGTGGCCACCAGCATCGTTCCGGACCAGGCGATCTTCACGACCATCACCATGGTCATCTGCATGACCGCCGGCACCACGGTGGTGATGTGGCTCGGCGAGCTGATCACCGACCGCGGCATCGGCAACGGCATGTCGATCCTGATGTTCATCTCGATCGCCGCGACGTTCCCGTCCGCGCTGTGGGCCATCAAGAAGCAGGGCACCCTGGCCGGCGGCTGGATCGAGTTCGGCACCGTGATCCTGGTCGGCCTGGTCATGGTCGCGCTGGTGGTCTTCGTCGAGCAGGCCCAGCGCCGCATCCCGGTCCAGTACGCGAAGCGGATGATCGGACGCCGGTCCTACGGCGGCACGTCCACGTACATCCCGCTCAAGGTGAACCAGGCGGGTGTGATCCCGGTCATCTTCGCCTCGTCCCTCCTGTACATCCCGGCCCTGGTCGCCCAGTTCGCGGGCGGCAACTCGGGCTGGAAGCAGTGGGTGCAGACGAACCTCACCAAGGGCGATCACCCGATCTACATCACCCTGTACTTCTTGCTCATCGTGTTCTTCGCGTTCTTCTACGTGGCGATCTCCTTCAACCCCGAAGAAGTCGCCGACAACATGAAGAAGTATGGTGGCTTCATCCCGGGCATCCGGGCTGGCCGACCGACCGCTGAGTACCTGTCGTACGTGCTCAACCGGATCACCTGGCCGGGTTCGCTGTATCTGGGTCTGATCGCTCTCGTACCGACAATGGCGTTGGTCGGCTTCGGCGCAAGCCAGAACTTCCCCTTCGGCGGCACCAGCATCCTCATCATCGTGGGTGTCGGTCTCGAGACGGTGAAGCAGATCGAGAGCCAGCTCCAGCAGCGCAATTACGAAGGGTTCCTCCGCTGATGCGTATCGTCCTCGTCGGGCCGCCCGGTGCCGGTAAGGGAACGCAGGCCGTCCGGCTCGCAGAGAAGCTGGCCGTCCCGCACATCTCCACGGGCGACCTGTTCCGGGCCAACATCAGCCGGCAGACCGAGCTGGGCAAGCTCGCGAAGTCCTACATGGACGCCGGCAACCTCGTTCCCGACGAGGTCACCATCGCCATGGCCAAGGACCGCATGGAGCAGCCGGACGCCGAGAACGGCTTCCTGCTCGACGGCTTCCCGCGGAACGTCGCACAGGCCGAGGCGCTGGACGAGCTGCTGCGCACCGAGCGGATGACGCTGGACGCGGTGCTGGACCTGGAGGCCCCCGAGGACGAGGTGGTCAAGCGCATCGCCGGCCGCCGGACCTGCCGCAAGGACTCCTCGCACGTCTTCCACGTGGCGTACAACGCGCCGCAGCAGGAAGGCGTCTGCGACATCTGCGGCGGCGAGCTGTACCAGCGCCCGGACGACTCCGAGGACACGGTGCGCACGCGCCTGGAGGTCTACCACACGCAGACCGAGCCCATCATCGACTACTACAAGTCGCAGGGCCTGGTCCGCACGATCTCCGCGACGGGCCCGGTGGACGAGGTCACCGAGCGCGCGCTGGAGGCGCTGAAGAGCGAGCAGGCCGAGAGCCACTGAGCCCGGCCGCCTTCCGGCCGCGGTGCCCTTACGGGGGCGCCGCGGCCGTAGTGTTGTACAGGTACACCCAGCCGACGTGAGTGACGGAGAGCGCAGGCCCCCCATGGTGCAGATCAAGACGCCCGAGCAGATCGCCAAAATGCGTGCGGCGGGCCTGGTCGTCGCCGCGATCCACGCGGCCACCCGCGAGGCCGCGGTGCCCGGCGCCTCCACGAAGGACCTGGACGAGGTCGCGCGCAAGGTGCTCGCCGAGCACGGCGCCACGTCGAACTTCCTGGGGTACGGCGGCTTCCCCGCGACCATCTGCACGTCCGTGAACGACGTGGTCGTGCACGGCATCCCCGCCGCCGACGTCGTCCTCAAGGACGGCGACATCATCTCCATCGACTGCGGCGCGATCGTGGACGGCTGGCACGGCGACGCGGCGTACACCGCCTTCGTCGGCTCCGGCCACGCCCCCGAGCTGGTCGAGCTGTCCCGGGTGACCGAGGGCTCGATGTGGGCCGGCATCGCCGCGATGAAGCTGGGCAACCGGCTGGTGGACATCTCCCGCGCCATCGAGACGTACATCCGCCGCCAGCCCAAGCCCGGCGGCGGCAAGTACGGGATCATCGAGGACTACGGCGGCCACGGCATCGGCACCGAGATGCACATGGACCCGCATCTGCTGAACTACGTCGAGCGGCGCCGGGGCAAGGGCCCCAAGCTGGTCCCCGGTTTCTGCCTGGCGATCGAGCCGATGGTCTCGCTCGGCACCCCGCGCACCGAGGTGCTGGAGGACGACTGGACGGTCATCACGACCGACGGCACCTGGTCCTCGCACTGGGAGCACTCGGTCGCGCTGACCGAGGAGGGCCCGCTGGTGCTCACCGCGGTCGACGGCGGCAAGGCGAAGCTGGCGGAGTTCGGCATCACGGCCGCCCCCGACCCCCTGGCGTAGTGAACAGAGCTCGCATAGGGGGCGCCTCTATGGGGAAGACTGACTCGATTCGCGTTTCGGGATCCCCCGACGTAGACTGACTCGTCGGCTCTCGTGCACCCGCATGTCCGCATGCGCCCGTAAGGGAAAAGCAGGGGAGTCGATCAAGGTAGTCGATTCGAAGGGCGAAGCGTGGCCAAGAAGCAAGGTGCCATCGAGATCGAGGGCACTGTCGTCGAGTCTCTGCCGAACGCCATGTTCAGGGTCGAGCTCCAGAACGGCCACCAGGTCCTGGCACACATCAGCGGCAAGATGCGTATGCACTACATCCGCATCCTCCCTGACGACCGGGTCGTGGTGGAGCTGTCTCCGTACGACCTGACGCGTGGCCGGATCGTCTACCGGTACAAGTAGATCTTGCCCGCGCATCGGGCCCGCCCGGTGCGATGGCACTGACCCGGAGAACCTCACCCCATGAAGGTCAAGCCGAGCGTCAAGAAGATCTGCGACAAGTGCAGGGTGATCCGCCGTCACGGCCGGGTCATGGTCATTTGCGAGAACCCGCGCCACAAGCAGCGCCAGGGCTGACGCACGACCACCCTCTCTGCACCTCTATCGCAGAGTCTTCGCGCGACGCGAGCTGAATTGTTCATACGCAGATCCCGAGCCCCTGGGCTCGACACCCCCGGCTCGGAGGCCGGGGACCCGGTTCGTACCTCGTACGGCGGCCGGGAGCCGGTTCTGCGGAAGACCTCCGAAGATTCACCAGGAGCCATTGAATGGCACGCGTTTCCGGTGTTGACATCCCGCGCGAAAAGCGCGTGGAGGTCGCCCTCACCTACGTGTTCGGCATCGGCCGGACCCTCTCGAAGGAGACGCTGGCTGCGACCGGCGTCGACCCGAACACCCGTGTTCGTGACCTGAGCGAAGAGCAGCTGGTCGCGATCCGCGAGTACGTCGACAGCAACATCAAGACCGAGGGTGACCTCCGTCGCGAGATCCAGGCCGACATCCGCCGCAAGGTCGAGATCGGTTGCTACCAGGGTCTCCGTCACCGTCGCGGTCTGCCCGTCCGCGGTCAGCGCACCAGCACCAACGCCCGCACCCGCAAGGGCCCGCGTCGCGCCATCGCCGGCAAGAAGAAGCCGGGCAAGAAGTAGTCCGCAGCGGACCACATTCCACGGTCTTCGCTGTAGGACCGACCACCTCCCTCTAGGAGTTTGTAGATGCCCCCCAAGGGTCGTCAGGGCGCTGCCAAGAAGGTGCGCCGCAAGGAAAAGAAGAACGTCGCTCACGGCCACGCGCACATCAAGAGCACGTTCAACAACACGATCGTCTCGATCACCGACCCCTCGGGCAACGTGATCTCCTGGGCCTCCGCCGGCCACGTCGGCTTCAAGGGCTCCCGGAAGTCCACGCCGTTCGCCGCGCAGATGGCCGCCGAGTCGGCTGCCCGCCGCGCCCAGGAGCACGGCATGCGCAAGGTCGACGTGTTCGTCAAGGGCCCGGGTTCCGGCCGTGAGACCGCGATCCGCTCCCTGCAGGCCACGGGCCTGGAGGTCGGCTCCATCCAGGACGTCACCCCGACCCCGCACAACGGCTGCCGCCCGCCGAAGCGCCGCCGCGTCTGACGCGCAGCGCTCCGCTGGTTCCGCGGTTCCGGGCGGTACGGCTTCCTCGCTGAGGCCGTGCCGCCCGTACCCTTGCAGTACAGAGTCGGGCGTCAAATAGCGGGCGCCCCTGACTGAAGGATTCATCCATGCTGATCGCTCAGCGTCCCTCGTTGACCGAAGAGGTCGTCGACGAGTTCCGCTCCCGGTTCGTGATCGAGCCGCTGGAGCCGGGCTTCGGCTACACCCTCGGCAACTCCCTCCGCCGTACCCTCCTGTCCTCGATCCCCGGTGCCGCTGTCACCAGCATCCGGATCGACGGCGTCCTGCACGAGTTCACCACCGTGCCGGGCGTCAAGGAGGACGTCACCGACCTGATCCTCAACATCAAGCAGCTGGTCGTCTCCTCGGAGCACGACGAGCCGGTCGTGATGTACCTGCGCAAGCAGGGCCCGGGTCTGGTCACCGCCGCCGACATCGCGCCCCCGGCCGGTGTCGAGGTGCACAACCCCGACCTGGTCCTCGCCACGCTCAACGGCAAGGGCAAGCTGGAGATGGAGCTGACCGTCGAGCGCGGTCGCGGCTACGTCTCCGCCGTGCAGAACAAGCAGGTGGGCCAGGAGATCGGCCGTATCCCGGTCGACTCCATCTACTCGCCGGTTCTCAAGGTCACGTACAAGGTCGAGGCCACGCGTGTCGAGCAGCGCACCGACTTCGACAAGCTGATCGTGGATGTCGAGACCAAGCAGGCGATGCGTCCGCGTGACGCCATGGCCTCCGCCGGTAAGACCCTGGTCGAGCTGTTCGGTCTCGCGCGCGAGCTGAACATCGACGCCGAGGGCATCGACATGGGTCCGTCCCCGACGGACGCCGCGCTCGCCGCGGACCTGGCTCTGCCGATCGAGGAGCTGGAGCTCACGGTCCGCTCCTACAACTGCCTCAAGCGCGAGGGCATCCACTCCGTGGGTGAGCTCGTGGCCCGTTCCGAGGCGGACCTGCTGGACATCCGCAACTTCGGTGCGAAGTCCATCGACGAGGTCAAGGCGAAGCTGGCCGGCATGGGCCTGGCGCTCAAGGACAGCCCGCCCGGATTCGACCCGACCGCCGCCGCGGACGCCTTCGGCGCCGACGACGACGCGGACGCCGGGTTCGTGGAGACCGAGCAGTACTGAGAACTCGGGCCGCACGGTCCGTGTTCGGGTGCGGGTGCGCTGTGCTTGATCGCGCAGTTCCCCGCGCCCCCTCCGGGAGCCACCCTTCGGGACTGCTCCCGGATCTCCGACGAGCAACCGCTCGCTCGGATACTGACCCCGGTACCTGACACGGCCGGGGCAGACACACAGGAGAAGAACTATGCCGAAGCCCACCAAGGGTGCCCGTCTGGGCGGCAGCGCCGCGCACGAGAAGCTGCTCCTCGCGAACCTCGCGAAGAGCCTCTTCGAGCACGGCCGCATCACCACCACCGAGGCGAAGGCGCGCCGTCTGCGCCCGTACGCCGAGCGTCTGGTCACCAAGGCGAAGAAGGGCGACCTTCACAACCGCCGCCAGGTGCTCCAGGTCATCACGGACAAGAGCATCGTGCACACGCTCTTCACCGAGATCGGCCCGCGGTACGAGAACCGTCCCGGTGGCTACACCCGCATCACCAAGATCGGTAACCGTCGTGGCGACAACGCGCCCATGGCTGTCATCGAGCTGGTCGAGGCGCTGACGGTGCAGCAGAAGGCTGTCGGCGAGGCCGAGGCCGCGACGAAGCGCTCCGCCAAGGACGCCGAAGAGGCTCAGGCTCCGGCCGAGGCTGCTGCCGAGGAGTCGAAGGACGCGTAAGCGTTCTGCCGGGGGACCGCGCGTCCGCGGCTGCGGCGCTCGTCGTGGCTGGTCGCGCAGTTCCCCGCGCCCCTTCGGGGCGCGTTTTGTGGGCCCGTTCCCTTCCGAGGGGCGGGCCCGCTTTTTTGTGGCTGAGAGGATCTGTGTGTGAGTGACGAAGCGCTGCCCGGACATGTACGTATCCGTCTCGACCTCTCCTACGACGGCACCGATTTCCACGGCTGGGCCAAGCAGGCCGGCGGGAAGCGGACCGTGCAGGGGGAGATCGAGGACGCGCTGCGCACGGTGACGCGGTCGAAGGAGACGTACGAGCTGACCGTGGCCGGGCGCACCGACGCCGGGGTGCACGCGCGCGGGCAGGTGGCGCACGTCGATCTGCCGGCCGAGCTGTGGGCGGAACACCGCGAGAAGCTGCTCAAGCGGCTCGCCGGACGGCTCTCGAAGGACGTGCGGATCTGGCGGCTGACCGAGGCGCCGGAGGGCTTCAACGCCCGGTTCTCGGCGATCTGGCGGCGGTACGCGTACCGGGTCACCGACAACCCCGGCGGCGTCGACCCGCTGCTGCGCGGCCATGTGCTCTGGCACGACTGGCCGCTCGACGTGGACGCCATGAACGAGGCAGCCCGGGCGCTGCTCGGCGAGCACGACTTCGCGGCGTACTGCAAGAAGCGGGAGGGCGCCACCACCATCCGCACGCTCCAGGACCTGAGCCTGGTGCGGGGCGCGGACGGGGTGATCACGGCGACGGTCCGGGCCGACGCCTTCTGCCACAACATGGTGCGCTCGCTGATCGGCGCGCTGCTGTTCGTCGGCGACGGGCACCGGGACCCTCGGTGGCCCGGGAAGGTGCTGGCCGCCGGGGTGCGCGACTCCGCCGTCCATGTCGTACGACCGCACGGGCTGACCCTCGAAGAGGTCGGCTACCCCGCCGACGAGCTGCTGGCCGCCCGGAACAAGGAGGCCCGCAACAAGCGCTCGCTGCCGTCGGCGGGGTGCTGCTGAGCTACCGGTTCGCCGCCGCCGACGCCTGGGCCTGACCGCGGCGGTGGATCTGCTGGAAGGTGAACTCCGCCACGTCGTCGCCGGCCCGGAAGACCGCGGTGTCCTTGGTGGTGACGTTCTTGCCGGAGGTGAAGCCGGCGAGGGTGAAGTAGGCGTAGCGGCCGTAGGCGTTGCGGGTCGAGCGGCAGGTCGCGCCGTCGCAGAAGGCGGCGACGCCCTTGCCGGGCAGCGCGCGCACGATGCTGTGGTCGTCCGTCTGCCGCCGGGCCTTCGCGGCCTGGGCCTCGGTGTCGAACAGGGCGACGCCGACGGTGACCGCGATGTCGCCGTTGGTGTACGTGGCGCGCATCACGCGGGTGCACCCGTCGGCGGTGAGGATGTTCGGCAGCGAGCCGCCGGCCGCCGTCGCGCAGCCGGTGGTGTCGCCGGTGGCGCCCTTCTTGTACACCGTGCTGCCCATGGTGAGCCGCGTGCCCGGGAAGAGGGTGGCGGGGCTCAGCGGGGCGGTGTCCTTCTTGGCGCTGGATATGAAGACCTTCGGGTCCAGCGGCGGCGGGGCGCTGGTGGGCGCGAAGGACGGCGCGGTGGGGGAGCCGCCGGGCAGCGAGGCGCTGGGCACCCGCGTGGGGTGCCCCGAGGCGCTGTCGTGGCCGCCCGCGGAGACGACGGCCACGGCGACCGCGGCGCCGATGGCGACCGTCGCGAGCGCGCCGCCGGCGATGAACAGCAGCTTGCGCCGCCTGCCGCGGGACTCCGAGGCGTCCGCGAGCGCGGCCCAGTCGGGTGTCCCCTCGTCGCCGCCGCCGCTCCAGGGCTGCTGAGGCTGCTGCCGGGGCTGCTGCGATTGCGGTTTCCAGGGATCCCACTGAGACTGGGGTCCCCCCTGCCCATTACTCATGGGGCGCATCTTAGACGCGGGGGATCACGGCGAGTACCGAGCGGCGGCCCGCCGGGCGGCCTGCCTCGTTTTGACCCGTCCGGGGGCCGCCAGGTAACCTGCTTCTTCGTTGTGTATTGGCTTGCTCATTCTCACGGGACGGGCCCTTACACCGGTCCACCGGGCCGATGACCAGCGATCAGCACGCGGTTTGCGTCACCGCGGTGCGGTCGAGGCTGTCGTGATCGTTTCGGTGACCTGTTCAGGACCATTCACTCGAAGCGAAGGCTACGAACCGTGCGTACGTACAGCCCCAAGCCCGGCGATGTGACGCGCCAGTGGCACGTCATCGACGCTCAGGACGTCGTCCTGGGTCGTCTCGCCACCACTGCCGCGTCCCTGCTCCGGGGCAAGCACAAGGCGATCTACGCGCCTCACGTCGACACCGGTGACTTCGTCATCATCATCAACGCCGACAAGGTGCACCTGTCCGGCAACAAGCGGACCCAGAAGATGGCGTACCGCCACTCCGGCTACCCGGGTGGTCTGCGCGCGGTCCGCTACGACGACCTGCTGGCGAACAACCCCGAGAAGGCCGTCGAGAAGGCCGTCAAGGGCATGCTCCCCAAGAACACTCTGGGCCGTCAGATGCTCTCGAAGCTGAAGGTCTACAAGGGTGACCAGCACCCGCACGCTGCCCAGCAGCCGGTGCCGTTCGAGATCACCCAGGTCGCGCAGTAATTCCGGCCACCCCCAAAGCTGAAGAGAATCTGAGGAGAATCGTGGCCGAGACCACTGCCGAGCAGCCGCTCGAAGAGCTTGACATCGACAGCTACACCACCGAGTCCGAGGTCCCCGTCGAGGGTGAGTACACCTCGGAGTCCATGGCCTCCCGCTTCGGCGAGCCCCAGCCGGCCGCCGGCCTGGGCCGTCGCAAGAACGCCATTGCCCGCGTCCGGATCGTCCCGGGCACCGGCAAGTGGAAGATCAACGGCCGCACCCTCGAGGACTACTTCCCGAACAAGGTGCACCAGCAGGAGGTCAACGAGCCCTTCAAGGTGCTGGAGCTCGAGGGCCGTTACGACGTCATCGCCCGCATCGCCGGTGGCGGTGTCTCCGGTCAGGCCGGTGCGCTCCGTCTCGGTGTCGCCCGTGCGCTGAACGAGGCGGACGTCGACAACAACCGTGGTGCCCTGAAGAAGGCCGGCTTCCTGCGCCGCGACGACCGCGCGGTCGAGCGGAAGAAGGCCGGTCTGAAGAAGGCCCGCAAGGCTCCGCAGTACAGCAAGCGCTAAACAGCGGGAGCTGCTGCTCGTACTCCGAACGCCCCGGCGGCACGCCACATGTGCCGTCGGGGCGTTCGTTTATCCCAGCCAAGGGCGTATAACGACACAAGACGCTCAAAGGCTTGTGTGATCGGATGGCGAGGCGCCCCCATCGACGCGGCGCCCGTCCGCTTACGCCATCGACGCTTCCTCAGGAGGACAAGTGGGACGACTCTTCGGCACGGACGGCGTGCGCGGTGTCGCCAACGCGGATCTGACCGCGGAGATGGCCCTCGGCCTCTCCGTGGCCGCGGCGCATGTGCTGGCCGAGGCGGGTACCTTCGCGGGCCACCGGCCGAAGGCCGTGGTCGGTCGGGACCCGCGCGCGTCCGGGGAGTTCCTTCAGGCCGCGGTGGCGGCGGGCCTGGCGAGCGCGGGCGTGGACGTCCTGCTGGTCGGCGTGCTGCCGACGCCGGCGGTGGCCCATCTCACCGGCGCGCTCGGCGCCGACCTCGGCGTGATGCTCTCCGCGAGCCACAACGCCATGCCGGACAACGGCATCAAGTTCTTCGCCCGTGGCGGTCACAAGCTCGCCGACGAGCTGGAGGACCGGATCGAGGCGGTCTACGAGTCCCACCGGCACGGCGAGCCCTGGGAGCGGCCGACGGGCGCCGGGGTGGGGCGGCTGCGGTCGTACGACGAGGGTTTCGAGCAGTACGTCGGCCATCTGCTGTCGGTGCTGCCCAACCGGCTCGACGGGCTGAAGATCGTCCTGGACGAGGCGCACGGCGCGGCCTCGGGGGTCTCGCCGGAGGTGTTCACCCGGGCCGGTGCCGAGGTCGTCACGATCGGCGCGGAGCCGGACGGTCTCAACATCAACGACGGCTGCGGCTCGACCCATCTCGGGCTGCTGAAGGCGGCCGTGGTCGAGCACGGCGCGGATCTCGGTATCGCGCACGACGGTGACGCCGACCGGTGCCTCGCGGTGGACCACACCGGCGAGGAGGTCGACGGCGACCAGATCCTCGCGGTGCTGGCGCTGGCGATGCGGGAGCGCTCCGCGCTGCGGGCGGACACCGTGGTGGCGACCGTGATGTCCAACCTCGGCTTCAAGCTGGCGATGGAGAAGGCCGGGATCCAGCTGGTGCAGACGGCGGTCGGGGACCGCT
This sequence comes from Streptomyces sp. WP-1, assembly GCF_030450125.1. Classification (NCBI taxonomy): domain Bacteria; kingdom Bacillati; phylum Actinomycetota; class Actinomycetes; order Kitasatosporales; family Streptomycetaceae; genus Streptomyces; species Streptomyces sp. WP-1. The sequence goes on along the minus strand of NZ_CP123923.1, from coordinate 3,388,222 downwards.
ATGTGCTGGAGGAGATGAAGCAGCACGGGTACGCGCTCGGCGGCGAGCAGTCCGGGCATGTGATCATCCTCGACCACGCGACGACGGGTGACGGGACGCTGACGGGGCTGCTGCTGGCGGCGCGGGTGGCGCAGAGCGGCCGTAGCCTGCGGGAACTGGCGTCCGTGATGGAGCGGTTGCCGCAGGTGCTCGTCAATGTGCCGGACGTGGACAAGTCGCGGGTGCGGACGTCTGCGGATCTCGCTGCCGCCGTCTCGGAGGCCGAGCGCGAACTCGGTGAGACGGGGCGGGTGTTGCTGCGGCCGTCCGGGACCGAGCCGCTGGTGCGGGTGATGGTCGAGGCGGCGGACATCGAGCAGGCGAGGTCGGTCGCGTCGCGTCTTGCCGATGCGGTGAAGTCGGCCCTGGGGTAGGGGTTTCGCGGGTTCGGGGCGCGGGGGACCGTGCGTCGCGGGCCGCGGCTTTCGTCGTGGCTCGTCGCGCGGTTCCCCGCGCCCCTTCGAGGCGCTTCTACAGCTTGCGCAGGCGCAGGCGCTGGACCTTGTGGTCCGGGCCCTTGCGGAGGATCAGGGTGGCGCGGCCCCTGGTCGGGGCGATGTTCTCGGTCAGGTTGGGCTTGTTGATCGTGCGCCACAGGGTGCGGGCGTAGTCCAGGGCCTCCTCCTCGGAGACCTGGGTGTACTTGGTGAAGTACGAGTCGGGGTCCTGGAAGGCCGTCTGGCGCAGCTTGCGGAAGCGGTTGAGGTACCAGCGCTCGATGTCCTCGCCGCTGGCGTCGACGTACACACTGAAGTCGAAGTAGTCGGCGAGGCCCACGCGGGTGCGGCCGTCCTTGCCGGGCAGGGCGGGCTGGAGGACGTTCAGGCCCTCCACGATCAGGATGTCGGGGCGGCGGACCGTGAGTTTCTGGTCCGGGACGATGTCGTAGATGAGGTGCGAGTAGACCGGGGCCGTCACCTCGCTCTTGCCGGCCTTGATGTCGGCGACGAAGCGGGTCAGCGCGCGGCGGTCGTAGGACTCGGGGAAGCCCTTGCGGGACATCAGGCCGCGGGCCTCCAGCTCCCTCGTCGGCAGCAGGAAGCCGTCGGTGGTGACCAGCTCCACGCGCGGGTGCTCGGGCCAGCGGGACAGCAGGGCCTGGAGGAGACGGGCGACGGTGGACTTGCCGACGGCGACCGAGCCGGCGACGCCTATCACGAACGGCGTGCCGGACTGGGAGCCCTGCTCACCGAGGAAGGTGTTCAGCGCGCCTCTGAGGCCGTCGGTCGCGCCGACGTAGAGGTTCAGCAGGCGCGACAGCGGGAGGTAGATGTCGCGCACCTCGTCCAGGTCGATCACATCGCCCAGACCGCGCAGCTTCTCCACCTCCTCGGCGGTGAGCGGCAGCGGCGTCTTGTCGCGCAGCGCGCTCCACTCGGCTCGGGTGAGGTCGACGTAGGGAGTCGCCTCCGGCCTGTGCCGGTGGGCGCTCCGGGGCATCGAGGGGACCGGTGAGATCACATTCCATTGTTAACGGAGTTTGAACGGGGTGGTGGGGTGGGGTACGTCACGCCGACGGTGGCGTGCGTCACGCGGACGCCCCCACTCCGCACCGGCCGGTGCCTCAGGTGTTGGCGTTGATCAGGGACACCTGGCGGGAGTTCTGGAGGACGCTGCCGAACTGCGGGATGGCGTAGAGGATCTCCATCCCGACCTGACCGGGCTTGATCCGCTGGGCCCCCGTCGTGCCGATCCGCCGCCGGCCGTCCGCCGCGATGCCGGAGGGCAGCACGGTGACGGTGCCGTCGCCGTTGTCCGCCCAGGGGGTGCCGGCGATCAGGTCGGCGCCGCCGTCGTGGTCGAGGTCGGTGAGCAGCACGGCCGTACCGAAGTTGCCCTCGGGCCGGCCGGGGACGTCGTGGTCGCCCGGGTAGAAGTACTGCGGGGCGGCGCTGGTGTCGACGCCCGCCTTCGAGCCGTACAGCACGGTGACGGTGCCCAGGTTGTAGTACATGTGCCCCCACAGCCGCATGTTCTCCCGGGGGGCGCCGATGGCCAGGTCGAGCAGGCCGTCGCCGTCGATGTCGCCGAGGGCGACCGACTGGCCGAACTTGTCCCAGTTCTCGGAGTCGCCGGGGACGGTGCCGGACTCCTGCGTGATGGTCTGGACGCGGTGGGAGGGGCCCGAGGCGGAGCCGTAGGTGACGACGACCTTGCCGCCGATCGGGCCGTTCGCGGTGTTCCTGCCCCAGTGGACGCCGGTGACGATGTCGCCGCGGCCGTCGCCGTCGAGGTCGCCGATCGCCCCCGCGACACCGCCGGGCATCTTCTTGGCGCTGGTGGCCGAGGGTCCGGTGGCGGTGCCCGGCACGAAGTAGTTGACGTCGTAGTACGTGCCGTCGGCGCCCTTGGTGGGGTTCAGGCCGTTGACCATCAGGTCCGCGCGGCCGTCGCCGGTGACGTCCCCGGCCGTGAGGTTGATGATCCCGGCCTCCGGCGCGGAGCGCAGCGGCAGGGCGCGGGTGCCGAGCGCGCCGGCCTTGCCGCTCCGGGAGATGCCCTTGCGGAAGGTGTGGAGGGCGGACCCGTCGGTGCCGACGGCCAGGTCGGTGCGGCCGTCGCCGTCGAAGTCGCCGGCCGCGAGCGAGGCGCCGAAGCGGTCGTGGGCGGCCGGGGCCGGGTCGGGGACCGTGGTGGCCGAGGTCAGGCCCTTCGCGGAGCCCCACATGATCTGCACCAGGCCGCCGTTGACGTCCGTGCCCACGTCCTCCAGCGGGGTGCCGACGGCGAGGTCGGTGTAGCCGTCGTCGTCGAAGTCGCCCGCGGTGGTCGCCGCGCCGAACAGGTCGCCGTTCTCGGCCGCGCCCGGCAGCCAGGAGGTGTCCTGGGTGATGGTGGTGCGCCGGTCGGCCGAGACGCCCTGGGCGGAGCCGTAGAGGACGGTGACCGCGCCCACCCGCCACTTGCCGTTCAGCCGGGCGGCCGGGGCGGTGACGGCGAAGTCGCCGTACCCGTCACCGTTGAAGTCGGTCAGGGACCGCTTCGCGGCCGCCACGCCCGATCCGGCCGCCACGCCCGATCCGGCCGCCACGCCCGATCCGGCCGCCACGCCCGATCCGGCCGCCACGCCCGATCCGGCCGTCACGCCCGATCCGGCCGTCACGCCCGATCCGGCCGTCACGCCCGATCCGGCCGTCACGCCCGATCCGGCCGTCACGCCCGATCCGGCCGCGGTGGCGGGCCCGGTCAGCCCGACGGTCAGGCCCCCGGCCAGCGTCGCGGCGACGGCCGTGGCCAGGACGGTGCGATGTCCACGCTTCACCTGTGTGTCTCCCGGTGTTCGCTGGTGACGTTCAGCCGGTAGACCTCCGACCCGGTCGCACGGTTGTGCGGGGGCATGGACGCGGCCCGGATGCGCCGCGAACGCGCCACGGATGTGCTCTGAACGGGCCCGGGATTTCCGAAATCGGGCACGCGGCGCCACTTTTGACGGCCGATCGGCCCGTAGGCTGCGGCACATGTGCGGAATCGTGGGATACGTAGGGTCGCAGTCGGCGCTCGATGTCGTGATGGCCGGGCTGAAGCGACTGGAGTACCGGGGGTACGACTCGGCGGGCGTCGCCCTGCTGGCGGACGGCGGTCTGGCCGCCGCGAAGAAGGCCGGGAAACTGGTCAACCTGGAGAAGGAACTGGTCGAACGGCCGCTGCCGGCCGGTTCGACGGGCATCGGACACACGCGCTGGGCCACCCATGGCGGCCCCACGAACGACAACGCGCACCCGCACCTGGACAACGCGGGCCGGGTCGCCGTCGTCCACAACGGCATCATCGAGAACTTCGCGCTGCTGCGCGCCGAACTCGCCGAGCGCGGCCATGAGCTGAACTCCGAGACGGACACCGAGGTCGTCGCGCATCTGCTGGCCGAGGAGTACTCGGTGACCGGCGATCTCGCGGAGGCGATGCGGCTGGTGTGCCGGCGTCTGGAGGGCGCGTTCACGCTGGTCGCGGTGCACGCGGACGCCCCGGACGTGGTGGTCGGCGCGCGCCGCAACTCCCCGCTGGTGGTCGGCGTCGGCGAGGGCGAGGCGTTCCTCGCCTCCGACGTCGCCGCGTTCATCGCGCACACCCGCTCGGCGATCGAGCTGGGCCAGGACCAGGTGGTGGAGCTGCGCCGCGACGGCGTGACCGTGACCGGCTTCGACGGCCTGCCCGCCGAGGTGCACTCGTACCACGTGGACTGGGACGCCTCGGCCGCCGAGAAGGACGGCTACGACTACTTCATGCTCAAGGAGATCGCCGAGCAGCCCAAGGCGGTCGCCGACACCCTGCTCGGCCGGATCGACCCGTCCGGCTCGCTCACCCTGGACGAGCTGCGGATCACCCCCGCCGATCTGCGCCAGATCGACAAGGTCGTGATCGTGGCCTGCGGTACGGCCTTCCACGCGGGGCTGATCGCCAAGTACGCCATCGAGCACTGGACGCGGATCCCCTGCGAGGTGGAGCTGGCCAGCGAGTTCCGCTACCGGGACCCGATCCTCGGCGGCCGCTCCCTGGTGATCGCGATCTCCCAGTCCGGCGAGACCATGGACACCCTGATGGCGCTGCGGCACGCCCGTGAGCAGGGCTCCAAGGTGCTGGCCATCTGCAACACCAACGGCTCCACGATCCCGCGCGAGTCGGACGCGGTGCTGTACACGCACGCCGGGCCCGAGGTCGCGGTCGCCTCCACCAAGGCGTTCCTGACCCAGCTGGTCGCCTGCTACCTGGTTGCCCTGTACCTGTGCCAGGTGCGCGGCACCAAGTGGGGCGACGAGATCCAGGCGGTGATCAAGGACCTGTCCAGGATCTCGGACGAGGTCGAGCGTGTCCTGGAGACCATGGAGCCGGTACGGGCGCTGGCGCGCACCCTGGCCGGCAAGGACACGGTGCTCTTCCTCGGCCGGCACGTCGGCTACCCGGTCGCCCTCGAAGGCGCGCTCAAGCTCAAGGAACTCGCCTACATGCACGCCGAGGGCTTCGCGGCGGGCGAGCTGAAGCACGGGCCGATCGCGCTGGTCGAGGAGGACATGCCGGTGGTGGTCGTCGTACCGTCGCCGCGCGGCCGGTCCCTGCTGCACGACAAGATCGTCTCCAACATCCAGGAGATCCGGGCGCGCGGGGCGCGCACCATCGTGATCGCGGAGGAGGGCGACGAGGCGGTCGTCCCGTACGCCGACCACCTGATCCGCATCCCGGTCACGCCGACCCTGCTCCAGCCGGTGGTGGCCACGGTGCCGCTCCAGGTCTTCGCCTGCGAGCTGGCCGCGGCCCGGGGCAACGAGGTGGACCAGCCGCGGAACCTGGCGAAGTCGGTGACCGTGGAATGACGCCCCTGCCCCGGGCGCCCCTGTCCTAGTGGACCGAGAAGCCTCCGTCGACGTGGATCGACTGGCCCGTGACGTAGGCGGAGGCGCGGCTCGCGAGGAAGACGGCGGCGCCCGCGAAGTCCTCGGCGAGGCCGTTGCGCCCGGTCAGGGTGCGCGCGGCCAGTGCCGCGACCTTCTCGGGGTCGGCGGACAGCCGCGCGTTGAGCGGGGTCGTCACGAAGCCCGGCACCAGGGTGTTGCAGGTGACCCCGTAGGGCGACCACGCCTCCGCCTGCGAGCGGGCGAGCGACTCCAGCGCGCCCTTGGAGACGCCGTACGCGCCGCTGCTCACGAAGGCCCGGTGCGCCTGCTGGGAGCTGATGTGGATGATCCGGCCGAAGCCGCGCTCCGCCATGCCGGGTCCGAACCGCTGCCCCAGCAGGAAGGGCGCCTCCAGGTTCACGGCCATGGTGGCGTCCCAGACGTCCTCGCCCAGTTCGCCCATCGGGGGCCGCAGATTGATCCCGGCGGAGTTCACCAGGATGTCCGGCTCCCCGAACACCTCCGCCGCCGCCTCGGCAGCCGCCCGGACGCCCGCCCGGCTGGCGAGGTCCCCGGCGACCCCGGCCGCCCGGCACCCCAGCGTCGTCAACTCTTCGACGGTGGCCGCCCGTTGCTCCTCGCCCCGGGCCACGACCACCACGCTCGCCCCGGCCCGCGCCAGCGCCCCGGCGACGGCCCGGCCGATGCCGGAACTGCCCCCGGTCACCACGGCGACCCGGCCGTCCAGCGAGAACAGGTCGGCGAGGTAGGTCTGTCGGGGCGTGGCGCTCGTCATGCCGGAAGCGTAGAGGGGATGCGGGCGCCGCCTCCCGCCTAGGGTGCTGCCCATGAGCATCATCGGAGTCGGGATCGACGTGGCGGAGATCGACCGCTTCCGGGCGTCCCTGGAGCGGACCCCGCAGCTGGCCGACCGGCTGTTCGTGGAAGCGGAGTTGCTGCTGCCCAGCGGGGAGCGGCGCGGTGTCGCCTCGCTGGCGGCCCGGTTCGCGGCGAAGGAGGCGCTGGCCAAGGCGCTCGGGGCACCGCCGGGACTGCTGTGGACGGACGCCGAGGTGTACGTCGAGGACAGCGGGCGGCCACGGCTGCGGGTGCGGGGCACGGTCGCCGCGCGCGCCGCCGAGCTGGGGGTGCGGTCCTGGCACCTCTCCCTCAGCCATGACGCGGGCGTCGCCTCGGCCGTGGTGGTCGCCGAGGGCTGACCGGCCCGGCGGGTGTGGGCGGTGGGGGTTACGGGGCAGACTCGGAGCCATGCGGAGTGCGTACAGCGTGGAGACGGTGCGGGCGGCCGAGCGGGCCCTGATGGCGCGGCTGCCCGAGGGGGCGCTGATGCAGCGGGCGGCCGCCGGACTGAGCGCCGCCTGCGCCGAACTGCTGGGCCGGGTGTACGGCAGCCGGGTGGTCCTGCTCGTCGGCAGCGGTGACAACGGCGGCGACGCCCTGTACGCCGGTGCCCGGCTGGCGCGACGGGGGGCCGGAGTGACGGCCGTGCTCCTGTCGCCCGAGCGGGCGCACGCCCAGGGGCTGGCAGCGCTGCGGCGGGCCGGGGGCGTGAGCGTCGTACCCGAGGCGGCCGGCGAGGCGATCGGGCGGGCCGACCTCGTGGTGGACGGCATCGTCGGGATCGGCGGCAAGGGCGGGCTGCGGCCCGACGCCGAGCGGCTGGTGGCGGCCGTCGAGCGGACCCGGGCCGCGGTGGTCGCGGTGGACCTGCCCAGCGGGATCGAGGCGGACAGCGGGGAGGTGCGGGGCGCGGCCGTACGGGCCGACCTCACCGTCACCTTCGGCACGTACAAGCCCGGACTGCTGGTGGACCCGGCGCGGGAGTACACCGGGGTCGTACGGCTGGTCGACATCGGCCTCGAACTGCCCGCCGAGCCCGAGCTGGAGGCGCTGCAACACGCGGACGTGGAGCGCCTGCTGCCGCACCCGGCCGCCGAGAGCGACAAGTACCGGCGGGGCGTGGTCGGCGTCGCGGCCGGCTCCGGGCGCTACCCGGGCGCCGCGGTGCTCGCCGTCTCCGGGGCGCTGCGCGGCGGCGCGGGGGCGGTGCGCTACGTCGGCCCGGCCGCGGACGCGGTCATCGCCCGCTTCCCCGAGACCCTGGTCTCCGACCGGGGCCCGGCCGAGGCGGGCCGCGTGCAGGCCTGGGTCACCGGTCCCGGCGCGGGCGACGACGCGGCGACCGTCGCCGAGGTGCTGGCCGCAGAGGTGCCGGTGCTGCTGGACGCGGACGGGCTGCGGCTCGCCGACCGGGACGCCGTACGGGGGCGTACCGCGCCCACCCTGATGACACCGCACGCGGGCGAGGCCGCGGCCCTGCTCGGCGTGGCGCGCGAGGAGGTCGAGGGCGCCCGGCTGGCCGCGGTGCGTGAACTGGCCGCGGTGTACCGGGCGACGGTGCTGCTCAAGGGCTCCACCACGCTGGTCGCGGACGCGGCGGGCGGCGCGGTCCGGGTGAACGCCACCGGCACCCCCTGGCTGGCCACCGCGGGCAGCGGCGACGTGCTGTCCGGCCTCGGCGGCTCGCTGCTGGCCGCGGGCCTGTCCGCCCTGGACGCGGGCAGCGTCGCCGCGTATCTGCACGGCCTCGCGGGCCGGTTCGCGGCGCAGGGCGCGCCGGCCGGTGCGCACGACGTGGCGGAGTGCGTGCCTCAGGCATGGCGGGACGTACTGGACTGAAGGGGCGGGCGGCTGGGCGCACGTGCTGGACCGAGGGGGCGGGCGGCTGGGCGCACGAGGAGGGCCGCGCCGCCGCGCCCGTTCGATGTCGGCTCACGCGTCCCGGAGTTGGTGCCCTTCGGCGCCCACGGCCCGCCCGGTCCCGGCACCGCGCCGGGGGCCGGTGGCGCGCTCTGAGAGACTGGGGGCGCCATGACTGAGACTGCAGCTGTGCCGACCGCCCCCCTGCGCGCCCGTGCCGAGATCGATCTGGGCGCGCTGCGCGCCAATGTGCGCACCCTGCGCGCCCGCGTGGGGGACGCGGCCGTGATGGCCGTCGTCAAGGCCGACGGATACGGCCACGGCGCGCTGCGCTGCGCCCGCGCCGCCGTCGAGGCCGGGGCCACCTGGATCGGCACCGCCACGCCCGAGGAGGCCCTCGCGCTGCGCGCGGCCGGGCTGACCCAGCGTGTCCTGTGCTGGCTGTGGGTGCCCGGCGGGCCCTGGCGGCAGGCGATCGAGGCCGACATCGACGTGTCCCTCAGCGGGATGTGGGCGCTGCGCGAGGTCGCCGGGGCGGCCCGCGCCGCCGGACGGACCGCGCGCGTCCAGCTCAAGGCCGACACCGGGCTCGGCCGCAACGGCTGCCAGCCCGGGGCCGACTGGGAGGAGCTGGTCGCCGCCGCGCTGCGCGCCGAGGCCGAGGGACTGGTCCGGGTCACCGGACTGTGGTCGCACTTCGCCTGCGCCGACGAGCCCGGCCACCCCTCCATCGGCGCCCAGCTCACCCGCTTCCGCGAGATGGTGGCGTACGCCGAGGAGCAGGGGGTGCGCCCCGAGGTGCGGCACATCGCCAACTCGCCCGCCACGCTCACCCTTCCGGAGACCCACTTCGACCTGGTCCGCCCCGGTATCGCCATGTACGGCCTGTCGCCCAGCCCCGAGGTCGGCACCCCGGCGGACTTCGGACTGCGCCCGGTGATGACGCTCAGCGCCTCGCTGGCCCTGGTCAAGCGGGTGCCGGGCGGACACGGGGTCAGTTACGGCCACCACTACGTCACCCCCGGCGACACCACGCTCGGCCTGGTGCCGCTCGGCTACGGCGACGGCGTCCCGCGGCACGCCTCCGGAGCCGGGCCCGTGCTGGTCGACGGCAAGTGGCGGACGGCCGCCGGGCGGGTCGCCATGGACCAGTTCGTGGTGGACCTCGGCGGCGACGAACCGCCCGTCGGCGCCGAGGCCGTGCTCTTCGGCCCCGGCGACCGGGGCGAGCCCACCGCCGAGGACTGGGCGACGGCCTGCGGCACGATCGTGTACGAGATCGTCACGCGCATCGGATCCCGGGTGCCGCGCGTCTATGCCGATGACGTCGACGAGGACGTGCGGGGGTGACCCGTCCGAGGACGGCTGCGACCGGCTGCCCACGTCACGTGTAACAACCGTCACATTCGCACACCTGGTCGCACCCGTCTCGGCGAACATCGGTACGGCACATCGGCACGGCGAGTCGGCAGGGCGAGTCGGTACGACGGCGAGGAGGAGCGGCACGTGAGCGACAGCAGGGCGGAGACCGTGACGGACGCCGTCGCCTCGGCGGCCGGGAACTGGCGCAGGGCGACCGGTATCGCCGGTGCCGCGATAGGCGTCCTCGCCGCGGGCGCGGCGGCCGGTGTCGCCGTCGAGCGGATGACGGTGGGCCGCGCGGTGCGCCGCAAGGCGCGTCTCGCCCTGGACTCCGCGGGGCCCTACGGCACCCTGCGCGGCACCCCGGGCAAGGCGTACGCCGACGACGGCACCGAGCTGTACTACGAGGTCGACGAGGTGGAGCCGGACGCGGACGCCGCGCCCTCGGCGCGCCGGCGCAGGCTCTTCGGCCGCAAGGCGCCCGCCCCGGCCACGGTCGTCTTCTGCCACGGCTACTGCCTCAACCAGGACTCCTGGCACTTCCAGCGGGCGGCCCTGCGCGGGGTCGTGCGCACGGTGCACTGGGACCAGCGCAGCCACGGCCGCTCCGGGCGGGGCGTGGCGCAGAGCCGGGACCGTGAGCCGCTGACCATCGACCAGCTCGGCCGCGATCTGAAGGCCGTCATCGACGCGGCCGTGCCCGAGGGGCCGATCGTGCTGGTCGGGCACTCGATGGGCGGGATGACCGTGATGGCGCTCGCCGCGCAGTACCCGGAGCTGATCGCGGAGCGGGTGGTCGCCACCGCGTTCGTGGGCACGTCCCCGGGGCGGCTCGGCGAGGTGAACTTCGGGCTGCCGGTGGCCGGTGTCAACGCGATACGCCGGATCCTGCCGGGGGTGCTCAGGGCGCTCGGGCAGCAGGCGGAGCTGGTGGAGAAGGGGCGCCGGGCGACGGCGGAGCTGTTCGCCGGGATCATCAAGCGGTACTCGTTCGCCGGGCGGGACATCGACCCGGCGGTGGAGCGGTTCGCCGAGCGGATGATCGAGTCCACGCCGATCGATGTCGTCGCCGAGTTCTATCCGGCCTTCACCGACCACGACAAGACGGCCGCGCTGGCCTGCTTCCGGCAGATGCCGGTGCTGGTGCTGGCGGGTGTGCAGGACCTGGTGACGCCGAGCGCGCACAGCGAGGCCATAGCCGACGAGCTGCCCGACGCCGAGCTGGTGCTGGTGCCGGACGCCGGGCATCTGGTGATGCTGGAGCACCCGGAGGTGGTGATAGACCGCCTCGCCGATCTGCTCACCCGCGCGGGGGCGGTGCCCGCAGCGGCTACCGTAAGTTCCTATGGAACGTCCAGCAGCAGCACCGTACGACCCCGCTGAGCACGACCCGGCCGGGACCCGGCTGACGATCACCTCGCCCGAGCAGATGCGCGAGCTGGGCCGGCGCCTCGCCAAGCTGCTGCGCGCCGGGGACCTGGTGATGCTCTCCGGGGAACTGGGCGCGGGCAAGACCACGCTGACCCGGGGCCTGGGGGAGGGGCTCGGGGTGCGGGGCGCGGTCACCTCGCCGACCTTCGTGATCGCCCGGGTGCATCCGTCCCTCGTCGACGGCCCGCCGCTCGTGCATGTGGACGCGTACCGGCTCGGCGGCGGTCTGGACGAGATGGAGGACCTGGACCTCGATGTCTCGCTGTCCGACTCGGTGATCGTCGTGGAGTGGGGCGAGGGCAAGGTCGAGGAGCTGACCGAGGACCGGCTCCAGCTCGTCATCCACCGCGCGGTCGGCGACACCGCGGACGAGGTGCGGCACGTGATCCTCACGGGGCTCGGCGCGCGCTGGGCCGACGCGGGCCTGGAGACCCTCACGGCCTGACCCGGGCCGGTTTTCCGACAGGCCGTCGGCAAGATGTTGCGCGGTCAACCCGGGCGTGATGACATGGGGTCCAGCCCGTAGTCAGGCATGCCTAACTACGCCGCCGCACCTCAGGAGGCGCCCATGCCCGCCCCCCGCCCCCCGAAGGCCCCCGCCCCGGTCCCCATGCACGTCCTCCTGGCGTCCTGCGCCGCCGCGGCGACCCTCTCCAGCCCACCACGCCCTCCGGAGCCCCGGGCCCCTCACCGGGCCGACCACCCGAAACGAGCGGCGTAAGCCTCGGGGAACCGCGCGGGTCCGTCCGTCCGGGCCGCGAGAGCCGGTTCCGGCGCGCTCGGCCGCCTGCGGAGGGCCGGAGTGCGGCGGGGCCGTGCCTTGCCGGCTTCCGGCCCGGCTCACCTGCCCGCCGGGCGGAGTCCGCTCCCCGCTCTCCGCCGCGCCGCCACCTCCGGCCCCGAGTGGATGGGCCTGCCGTGCTCGCGGGGCTGTCCGGTCCCCGGGTCTGCCGTCTCTTGCGGAGGTGCCCGGCCCTCAGTCGCCGTCCCCTCCGCAGGTCGCCCGAGCCTCAGGGCCACCGCCGGACTCGCGGGGTCGCCCGGCCCTCAGGCCCTCCGGACCGCGAGGTCACCTGATCTCCAGCTCACCCGACATCCAGCCCACCATCCAGCGACGCTCCTGGTCGCCGGCGCGCCCGCTTCGCAGGGCTGCCGGTCCCCCGGGGCGGCCGGTTCCCCAGGTGTCGATCCCAGGCGGAGCCCTCAGCGGATCACCAGGATCCGTTCGCCGATCGTCGCGAAGTTCCACATCGCCTCGCCGTCCGCGCGGGTCTCGCGGATGCCGCCCGTCCTGGTGCCCGCGTCGGGGGCCGGGACGGCGTCGGGGGTGGTGGGGGCGGAGAAGCCGATGGTGACGCCGTCGACCGTGGTGAAGCGGACCACGTGTTCGATGGGGATGCCGTCCGTGCCGGTGACGGCGTGGGAGCGGGAGGTCACCCAGTACGTGCCGAGGGGCGGATCCACCGTGCCGGGCCGGACGCGGAAGGTGCGCAGCACCCGGTCGCCGGCCTCGACCAGCCAGACCCGGTCGTCGTCCACCGAGTACACCACCCGTTCACCCTTGCCGGACCCGCTCGGCAGGGCGGTCGGGTGGAGCCGGTCCCGGGGCGCCTTCGTGGCCTGCCCGCCGGGCGAGCCGTTCGCCGCCGGACGGGCGCCCAGCCCCGCCGGCACCGTCGCGTACGCCTCGTAGGCCAGGAAGCCGACCACGCCGACGGCCGCCGCGGTGAGGCCGGCCACGATTCCCGAGCTGGTCCCTGCCACCTGCTTCCACCTCCGCCGTGCGCGATATGTCGTACTTCGTACAGACCGTAGCAGCCGGTGACCGTCCGCCCCGGGCGGCCGTGCGCGAGGCGCGGGCGCCGTAGGCTGTTCGCGTGCTCTTGCTCGCTCTGGATACCGCAACGCCCGCCGTCACCGTCGCCCTGCACGACGGCACGGACGTCATCGCCTCGTCGAAGCAGGTGGACGCGCGCCGGCACGGGGAGCTGCTGCTGCCGGCCGTCGACCGGGTCCTCACCGAGGCCGGCCTCACGCTGGAGGCGGTCACCGGGATCGTCGTCGGCACCGGCCCCGGCCCCTACACCGGACTGCGCGTCGGCCTGATGACCGCCGACACCTTCGGCCTGGCCCTCGGCGTCCCCGTGTACGGCGTGTGCACCCTGGACGGCCTCGCCTACGCCGCCGACATCGAGAAGGGCCCCTTCGTCGTGGCGACCGACGCCCGGCGCAAGGAGGTCTACTGGGCGACGTACGCCGACTCCCGCACCCGGCTGACCGGCCCGGCCGTCGACCGCCCGGCCGACATCGCCGAGCAGGTCGCCGGGCTCCCGGCGGCCGGCGCGGGCGCCCTGCTCTACCCGGACATGTTCCCGAGCGCCCACGAGCCCGAGCACGTGTCCGCCGCCGCGCTGGCCGCGCTCGCCGCCGAGCGGCTGGCCGCCGGGGAGGAACTGCCCGCGCCGAGGCCGCTGTACCTGCGCCGCCCGGACGCCCAGGTCCCCAAGAACTACAAGGTGGTCACCCCGAAGTGACCGTCGAACTGCGCGAGATGCGCTGGTGGGACATCGACCCGGTCCTGGAGCTGGAGAAGGACCTGTTCCCGGAGGACGCCTGGTCCCGGGGCATGTTCTGGTCCGAACTGGCCCATTCCCGGGGCGCCGAGGCCACCCGCCGCTATGTCGTGGCCGAGGACGGCACCGGCCGGGTGGTCGGCTACGCGGGCCTCGCCGCCTCCGGCGACCTCGCCGACATCCAGACCATCGCCGTCGCCCGCGACCTCCAGGGCTCGGGGCTCGGCGGCCGGCTGCTGACCGATCTGCTGCGGGCGGCGACCGCGTTCGAGTGCCACGAGGTGATGCTCGAAGTCCGGGTGGACAACATCCGCGCGCAGAAGCTGTACGAGCGCTTCGGCTTCGCCCCCATCGGGTTCCGGCGCGGCTACTACCAGCCGGGGAACGTGGACGCCCTGGTGATGCGCCTGACCGACCCTTCCGCATCTGTTCAAGGAACCGAGATCAATGGCTGACGAACCCCTCGTCCTCGGCATCGAGACCTCCTGCGACGAGACCGGCGTCGGCATCGTGCGCGGCACCACCCTGCTGGCCGACGCCGTCGCCTCCAGCGTGGACGAGCACGCCCGCTTCGGCGGCGTCGTCCCCGAGGTGGCGTCCCGCGCCCACCTGGAGGCGATGGTCCCGACCATCGACCGCGCCCTGAAGGAGGCCGGGGTCAGCGCCAGGGACCTCGACGGCATCTCGGTCACCGCGGGCCCCGGACTCGCGGGCGCCCTCCTGGTCGGCGTCTCCGCCGCCAAGGCGTACGCCTACGCGCTCGGCAAGCCCCTCTACGGCGTCAACCACCTCGCCTCCCACATCTGCGTGGACCAGCTGGAGCACGGCCCGCTGCCCGAGCCGACGATGGCGCTGCTGGTCTCCGGCGGCCACTCCTCGCTGCTGCTGTCCTCCGACATCACCTCCGACGTCCGGCCGATGGGCGCGACCATCGACGACGCGGCCGGCGAGGCCTTCGACAAGATCGCCCGCGTGCTGAACCTGGGCTTCCCCGGCGGCCCGGTCATCGACCGGTACGCCAAGGAGGGCGACCCGGCCGCGATCAGCTTCCCGCGCGGTCTGACCGGCCCGCGCGACCCCGCGTACGACTTCTCCTTCTCCGGCCTGAAGACCGCCGTGGCCCGCTGGATCGAGGCGAAGCGCGCGGCCGGCGAGGAGGTCCCGGTGCGCGATGTGGCCGCTTCCTTCCAGGAGGCCGTGGTGGACGTGCTCACCCGCAAGGCCGTGCGCGCCTGCAAGGACGAGGGTGTCGACCATCTGATGATCGGCGGCGGGGTGGCGGCCAACTCCCGGCTGCGCGCCCTCGCCCAGGAGCGCTGCGAGGCGGCCGGCATCCGGCTGCGCGTGCCGCGCCCCAAGCTGTGCACGGACAACGGCGCGATGGTGGCCGCGCTCGGCGCCGAGATGGTCGCCCGGGGCCGGGCCGCCTCCAGCTGGGACCTGTCCGCCGACTCCTCCCTGCCGGTCACCGACCCGCATGTGCCGGGCCACCACGACCATGTGCACGAGGTCAGCAAGGAGAACCTGTACTCATGACGGTCGCGCTGATGTGGGAGGCACGCGCGGCCGAGGGCCGGGGCGGGGACCTCCTCGACTGGGCCCGCGCCCAGCGGCTCGACCGGGAGCCGCTGCGCCGCGAGACCTTCCGCGCGCCGGGCGACCGGGTGCTGGTCATCACCTGGTGGGCCGACGCGTACGACGCGACGCTGCCGGAACTCCCCGAACCGGACCCGCGGTTGGTGACGCGGGCCGTGCACCGCTGGCGTTTCGAGGCGGTCGCGTCCGAGTAGGGGCGGCTGAGTCCCGTTTGTTCCGGGCGAGTTTGCGGCCGCCGTCTCCCTCGGTCTATGATCATCACACAGCGAACGGGCCGGAAAGCCGGTACGAACGCAGTGCGTTGGTGGTCCAAGGAAAGACGTCCCGCTTCCTGCGGGGAGATGCAGGTGCAAGGCCTGCCCGGCGCTCCACTCACACCCCGTCTCCGGGTCTCCGGAGGCGGGGTGTTGGCGTATGCCCCGGCCGCTCAGGTCCCCGTGACCGCCGCCGGGCAGCGCAGCTCCCGCCCGGTGCCCACCGTCCGCACCGGCCCCGTCGGCCGCAGCCGCGCCCGGTGCCGTACGTGCGTGCTCGACGCGGCCAGCCGCAGCTCCAGCTCGCCCGGCTCCACGACCGGGTGCCCGTGCGGTCCGGGAAGGAGGCGAGGCCGGTGTGGAAGCGGAAGGTGAGGCGGCGGGCCTCGCCGGGGGCCAGCTCCACCCGCCGGTGGCCGCAGCCGGATGTCCGGGCGGGTCACCGAGGCCACCGGGTCGTGCAGACACAGCTGGACGACCTCGGCGCCCGCGCGCCCACCCGTGTTGCGGACGGTGACCGACAGGTCGTACCCGCCGTCCGTCGGGATCTCCGCCTCGGATCCCGCGAAGTCCTCCCGGGCGAACGCGGTCGCTGATCGTGGCCGGGGACTTCCACCGCGACGCCGGCCACCGGCTGGGCATGGAGCTGCTGCGCCGCCCGGACCGGCCGTCCGCGGTCTTCGCGGGCAACGACCTCCAGGCCGTGGGCCTGCACGAGGCCGCGCGCGAGCGGGGGCTGCGCATCCCGGAGGACCTCAGCGTGGTCGGCTTCGACGATCTGCCGGTGGCCCGCTGGGTGGGCCCGCCGCTGACGACCGTACGGCAGCCGCTGACCGAGATGGCCGAGGCCGCGGCCCGCCCGGTGCTCGAACCGGGCGGCGCGCACGAGGAACGCGCCGCCACCCGGCTGGAGCCGGCGACCACTCTGGTGGTGCGTTCCAGCACGGCGGTGCCGCGCCGGCCGTCCGCGTGACCGAAACTTTCGAGGACGCGTCAACGGCCCCCGGCCGATGAGATTTTCCGAAGAAAACCCCTCTGTGTGGCTTCCGCTAACAGTCCCCTAATAATTCGGACTTACGTTCCTGCCGTGACGCGACACGAGGAGCACGGCCGGCGTTCGCGAGTGCTGCGGATCGCCGGACTCACCCTGGCGGCGGCCCTGGTGCTGGGGGTGGCCACGGCCGGATACGCCTACTGGCATCTGGACCACAACATCAAGGGCGTCGACATCGACAGCGCGCTCGGCGACGACCGCCCCGCGCACGCGATGCTCGCGCCCTCCCCGAGCGCCCCCACGGCCGCGGCCGCCCCGCTGCCGGCCGGGTCGCTCAACATCCTGGTGCTGGGCTCGGACTCGCGCAGCGGCAAGGCCGACAAGGAGCTGGGCGGCGGCGACAGTTCGGGCGCCCGCTCGGACACCGCGATGGTGGTGCACCTCGACGCGGGCCGCACCCGCGCCACCGTGGTCAGCATCCCGCGCGACACCCTCGTCACCCGCCCCTCCTGCCCGCTGCCCGGCGGGGGTTCGACGGCGGTGGCGTACGGCTCCATGTTCAACAGCGCCTTCTCGGTGGGCGGTCCGGTGTGCGCGGTCAAGACGGCCGAGTCGATCACCGGCGTGCGCATGGACCACTTCATCGAGATCGACTTCTCCGGCTTCGCCAAACTGGTCGACGCGCTCGGCGGGGTCGACGTCACCACGGCCCAGGACATCGACGACGACAAGAGCCACCTCCATCTGGCGGCCGGGACCCATCACCTCGACGGCAAGCAGGCGCTGGCCCTCGCCCGCACCCGGCACGGCATCGGCGACGGCAGCGACCTCGGCCGCATAGGACTCCAGCAGCTGCTGGTGAAGGCCCTGCTGGAACGGATGTCCGGTACGAACCTGCTCACCGACCCGGCCAAGCTGTACACGGTCGCCGACGCGGTCACCAAGAGCCTCACCACCGACACCGGACTCGACTCCCTGACCGGGCTGACCGAGTTGGGCAAGAGCCTGAAGGGGCTGAGCGCGGACCAGGTGCGGACCGTGATGATGCCGGTCGTCACGGCGCCCTCGGACCCCAACCGGGTGATCGCGAAGGAGCCGGCCGCCGAGACCCTGTGGGCGACCCTGCGCTGACCGCCGGTCAGGGGCCCTCGGGCGGCCGGGCGGGCCCGCCGACCAGCATCGTCGGCGCCCCCGCGACCCGGGTGAGGAACACGGTCGCCGCGTTCGGACCCTGCGGCTTGACCTTGCGCCGCAACTCCTCCGGCTCGACCGCCGAGCCGCGCTTCTTCACGGTCAGCGTCCCGACCTCACGCTCACGCAGCAGCGCCTTCAACTTCTTCAGATTGAAGGGGAGTTGGTCGGTGATCTCGTAGGGGGCCGCGTACGGGGTCGGGTGCAGCTCGTCGGCGGTGACGTACGCGATGGTCGCGTCGACCAGCCCGCCGCCGACCTCCTCGGCCACCTCGGCGACCAGATGCGCGCGGATCACGGCGCCGTCCGGCTCGTACAAGTACCGCCCCACCGGCCGCACTCCGGGATCCGGCAGGCCCCGCCCGAGCAGGGTGCGCGGGCCCGGCAGCAGGGTGGCGCGCACCGCGCCCGGCGCCCCGGTCCCGAACCAGAGCACCGCCTCCTTCACATCGCCGCCGTCCGAGATCCACTCAGCCTCGGCCTCCGGCGGCACCGCCTCGTGGGGAATGCCGGGCGCGATCTTCAGCGCGGCGTGCGGTGCCCGGCGGGCGGCCTCCACGGCCCAGGACAGCGGCGGCGAGTACGCCTCGGGATCGAAGACGCGGCCCCGGCCTCCCCTGCGCGCCGGATCCACGAACACGGCGTCGTACCCGGCGGTGTCCACCTCCGCGACATCCGCCTCCCGCACCTGCATCAGGCCGGTGAGCCCCAGCGCCTCCGCGTTCGCCCGCGCCACGGCCGCCGTCAGCGGGTCCCGGTCCACGGCGAGCACCCGGATCCCGGCCCGCGCCAGCGCGATGGCGTCCCCGCCGATCCCGCAGCACAGGTCCGCCACCGAGGTCACCCCGAGATCGGTCAGCCGCCGCGCCCGGTACGCCGCCACGCTCGCCCGCGTCGACTGCTCGACCCCGTTCGGCGTGAAGAACATCCGCTCCGCGTCCGCCGCCGCGAACTTGGCCGCCGCGCGCTGCCGCAGCCGGGCCTGGCCGAGCGCGGCCGACACGAGGTCGGAGGGGTGGTCGCGGCGCAGCCGGGTGGCGACGGCGAGTTCATCGGCCGGGGCGGTGCCGCGGACCTCTTCGAGGAGGGCCCGGCCTTCGGGGGTGAGGAGAGGAGCGAGGTCGTTCACCGGGTCATTGTGGGCCAGTCGGTGGATGGTGCGCGTCAGGGCGGCGTTGTCGCCCGGGGAGCGGGGGTGGGGCCTGCGAAGATCCAGCACCATGCGACTAGTAGTACAAAATGACAAAAGTCGGGCACGTCGGCGTGGGGCCGCCCCCGGTGGCCGGAAACACGCGATGGCCCTCGGCTGCGGCGCCGCCGTCCTCGCCTCGACCGCCCTCGTCACCGGCTGCTCCGGATCCGGATCCGGCTCCGACCCGGGCACCGCCCGCCCGGCGGCCGGCCGGGGCGCGACCGGGCACGCCGCCCCCGACCCCCGCGCCGCCGAGGCCGCGGAACACACCCGTATGGCCGCCGCCGCGAAACGCTGGGGCCTGGACGAGGTCCCGATCGCGCCCCCGGCGCCGCCCAAGGTGAAGCCGCACATCACCGCGCGCGCCGGCTTCGAGGTGGACCACCAGGAGGACTGGGGCCTGCCACCGGTCTTCACCACGGTCCCGACCCGGAACAAGGTCGTCTTCCTCACCATCGACGACGGCTCGGAGAAGGACCCCCGGTTCCTCCAGATGATGCGGGACCTGAAGATCCCGTACACCGCCTTCCTCAGCAACTACCTGGTCAAGGACGACTACGGCTACTTCCGCAAGGCCCAGTCCTACGGCAACACCCTCAACAACCACACCCTCACCCACCCCTACCTGCCGGGGCTGTCCTACGAGGAGCAGAAGCACGAGATCTGCGACATGCAGGACATCATGCGGAAGCAGTTCGGCAAGCGCCCGACCGTGCTGCGCCCGCCCTACGGCAACTACAACCAGGACACCCTGGTCGCCGCCAAGTCCTGCGGCATCAAGTACGCCCCGATCTGGAACGAGGAGGTGTACGTCGACCACTGGGAGTTCCGCGAGGACGACCAGCAGCTGCGCCGGGGCGACATCGTCCTCACCCACTTCCGGGGCCGCAGCGACTGGGACGGCACGATGGTCGACGACATGCGCCGCTTCCTCAACAAGGTGACGCGCGAGGGGTACGCGGTGGCACGGCTGGAGGACTACCTGTGAGTCGGCCGCGGCGGTCGCGTCGGCCGCGGGGGGTGCGGTGAGGTGTCCGGCGGGGCGTCGGTGAGGCGGCGTGCGCGAGGCGCGGCCCCGGTGGCTGCCGGGGTCCTCGCCGCGGCACTGCTGCTCGCCGGGTGCGCCCAGCCCGTCGTACCCATCGAACGCCTCGGCAGGAAGGCGGCGGAGGGGGTGCGGCCGCACCTCCGGCCGCTCGCCGCGCCGCCGTCCCGCCGGCCCCTGCCCCCGGTCGTGGACCACGTCCCCACCCACGACCGGGTCGTCTTCCTCACCTACGACGCCACCGGCCGCGACCCCCGCCGCACCGCCGCGCCCCGCGGACTCCGCGTCCCGGTGACCCGGTTCACCCCCGGACTCCGGCCCCTGGCGGGGAAGCCGTACGCCGCCCAGCGCGCCGCGCTCTGCGCCCGCCGCACCCGGCTCCTGCGCCCGCCCCGGGGCTCGTACGACGCGACGACCCTGCGCGCGGCCGCCGACTGCGGCACCACGGCCGTCGTCCTGTGGCGCGCCACCCTCACCCCGACGGGCCTCATCTACCCCCGGGGCCCGCACCACCTCCGCCCGGGTGACATCGTCCGCCTCCTCCCGGAGACCCCCACGGCCCGCCTCCTGGACGCCATCCACGGACGAAACCTGACGGCGGCGAGGCTGGAGGACTACCTGTAGTCGATCCAGCCCGTCCGGCATCTGAAGACGGAGGCCGCAGGCCGACAGCGGGGCTCCGGGGGCGCCCAGCCCCTGGTACGGCACGCCCGGCACCGCCCGCCGACCCACGCTGCCGCACCTGCGATTTCGGCCGACGCGCCGCACGGCATTGGCACTCCGCTTGACCGAGTGCTAATCCCGGTCATAGTCTCGGCTCTGGCACTCCCCACTGGAGAGTGCCAACAAAGCGACGGGCAGATCCGGCACCCGCGACGACGGATCGACCTGGTCGCCACCTCAGACAGTTAACCCCGTGAGATCTCCGAAGGGGGAGGTCGGATCGTGACGACCGCCAGCTCCAAGGTTGCCATCAAGCCGCTCGAGGACCGCATCGTGGTCCAGCCGCTGGACGCCGAGCAGACCACGGCCTCTGGCCTGGTCATCCCGGACACCGCGAAGGAGAAGCCCCAGGAGGGCGCCGTCCTCGCCGTCGGTCCGGGTCGCTTCGAGAACGGCGAGCGCCTGCCGCTCGACGTCAAGGTCGGCGACGTCGTGCTGTACAGCAAGTACGGCGGCACCGAGGTGAAGTACAACGGCGAGGAGTTCCTCGTCCTCTCGGCTCGCGACGTGCTCGCGATCATCGAGAAGTAATTCACCCCGGGCAAACCTTTGCTCTGAGCTGCGCCCCTGGCCCCCGCGACCGATAACGAAGCCGGGCGTCCGGGGCGCAGTTCGTCTTTTACCCACAAGATTCCGAGAGGGCTCCCGCTGTCATGGCGAAGATCCTGAAGTTCGACGAGGACGCCCGTCGCGCCCTCGAGCGCGGCGTCAACAAGCTGGCCGACACGGTGAAGGTGACGATCGGCCCCAAGGGTCGCAACGTCGTCATCGACAAGAAGTTCGGCGCCCCGACCATCACCAACGACGGTGTCACGATCGCCCGCGAGGTCGAGATCGAGGACCCGTACGAGAACCTCGGCGCGCAGCTGGTGAAGGAGGTGGCGACCAAGACCAACGACATCGCGGGTGACGGCACCACCACCGCCACCGTGCTCGCCCAGGCGCTGGTCCGCGAGGGCCTGCGCAATGTCGCCGCCGGTGCCTCCCCGGCCGCCCTGAAGAAGGGCATCGACGCCGCCGTCAAGGCGATCTCCGAGGACCTGCTCGCCACGGCCCGCCCGATCGACGAGAAGTCCGACATCGCCGCCGTGGCCGCGCTGTCCGCCCAGGACCAGCAGGTCGGCGAGCTGATCGCCGAGGCCATGGACAAGGTCGGCAAGGACGGTGTCATCACCGTCGAGGAGTCCAACACCTTCGGTCTGGAGCTGGACTTCACCGAGGGCATGGCCTTCGACAAGGGCTACCTGTCCCCGTACTTCGTGACCGACCAGGAGCGTATGGAGGCCGTCCTCGACGACCCGTACATCCTGATCCACCAGGGCAAGATCTCCGCCATCGCGGACCTGCTGCCGCTCCTGGAGAAGGTCATCCAGTCCGGCTCCAAGCCGCTGCTGATCATCGCCGAGGACGTCGACGGCGAGGCCCTGTCGACCCTGGTCGTCAACAAGATCCGCGGCACCTTCAACGCCGTCGCGGTGAAGGCCCCCGGCTTCGGCGACCGCCGCAAGGCGATGCTCCAGGACATGGCCGTCCTCACCGGCGCCACCGTCATCTCCGAAGAGGTCGGCCTCAAGGTCGACCAGGTCGGCATCGACGTGCTCGGCTCCGCCCGCCGCGTCACCGTCACCAAGGACGACACCACGATCGTCGAGGGTGCGGGCAAGTCGGAGGACCTGAACGGCCGCGTCGCGCAGATCAAGGCCGAGATCGAGAACACCGACTCCGACTGGGACCGCGAGAAGCTCCAGGAGCGCCTCGCGAAGCTGGCCGGCGGCGTGTGCGTGATCAAGGTCGGCGCCGCCACCGAGGTGGAGCTGAAGGAGAAGAAGCACCGTCTGGAGGACGCCATCTCCGCGACCCGCGCCGCGGTCGAGGAGGGCATCGTCTCCGGTGGTGGCTCCGCCCTGGTGCACGCCTCCAAGGTCCTCGAGGGCAACCTCGACAAGACCGGCGACGAGGCCACCGGTGTCGCCGTGGTCCGCAACGCGGTCGTCGAGCCGCTGCGCTGGATCGGCGAGAACGCCGGCCAGGAGGGCTACGTCATCGTCTCCAAGGTCAAGGACCTGGAGAAGGGTCAGGGCTACAACGCCGCCACCGGTGAGTACGGCGACCTGGTCAAGGCCGGCGTCATCGACCCGGTCAAGGTGACCCGCTCCGCCCTGGAGAACGCCGCCTCCATCGCCTCCCTGCTGCTCACGACCGAGACCCTGGTCGTCGAGAAGAAGGAAGAGGAGCCGGAGGCCGCCGCGGGCCACGGCCACAGCCACGGCCACGCCCACTGAGCCCCACCGCTCCGACCGAAGGCCCGGCACCCCTCAGGGGGCGCCGGGCCTTCGCGCTGCCGTACGCCGTCAGCCGCGCCCGGCGCCCTCCCCGGCTCCATCCCCGGTCCCGGTGCCCGCGGAACGCCGCACCGAAGAACCCCCCCTGCTCTTCCCCCCGGCCACCCCGGGCCGGTGCTCGAACAGAGCTCCCCGCGAAAACCGCGAGGCCGCAGGCTGTCCGCCGTACGCACCGGAGCCTCCCGGCCGGGCGGCCCCGGCCCCCCTAGTTCTCCAACTCGTCCAGCGCGCCCAGCTGTTGCATCAGGCCCAGGTGGTCGCGCTGCCACCAGGTCTCGGTGATCCTGCCGTCGGGGGCGAGCCGGAAGACGGTCGCGCCGGTCATGGCGACGTCGCGGCCGGTCGCCGGGATGCCGAGGAAGTCGCCCTTGTGGGTGGCCCGCCAGGTCCAGCGGGCGCAGGCGCGGTCGTCCTGGACGAGGACGTCCTCGACGGTGAAGGCGCCGTCGAAGGCGGAACGCCACATGCGGTACTCGGCGCGCGCGTGGTCCAGGCCGAGGGTGTCCTGCGGGTTCACCGGGTCGTGGCTGTGCACGTCCTCGGCCAGCAGATCGTTGAGCGGGGCCAGTTCGCCGGGGGCCGTGAGGGTGGTGAAGAAGCGCCGTACGGTGTCCTCGGCCGGCCGGTCGGCCCGTACGACGTCGAGGTCCATGAGCACCGGCGTCTCGTCGCACAGGGCGGCCATCTCCCGGAGGACCCGGTCGCTCTCCGGCCGGCCGGAGCCGCGCACCGCGTCCTCGTACGACGGGAACTCCACGACCTCCACCAGGTGCGCGGCGTCCGAGCGGTCCCGGCCGACCAGGGTGTGCGTCGCCGTCCGCCGCCCCCTGGCCCGCGCGGCCCAGTCGTCCATGAGCCGGTTCATCTCGTCCGGCCGGCTCGTCCTGCACTCGATGAGCTGTACGAAGGTCATGGTGCCGCCTCCGGCCCCCCTGATCCGGTCGTCTCCTCCCATTTTCCCACCGGATCGCCGACGACACCCGTCCGCGGCCCGCGCCTACTGCGGGCCGTACTTGCGCCCGGTGCGGGAGGTGACCCCGCCGAGGAGCCCGCGCGGGGTGATCTTCACCAGGCCCATCAGCGCCTTGTAACGGGGGTCCGGGACCGACAGCGACCTGCCGCGCGCCAGGTCGGCGAGGGCCGCCGCGACCAGCTTGTCGGCGTCCAGCCACATCCAGCCGGGGATGTTGTCCGTGCCCATCCCGGCCCGCTGGTGGAACTCGGTGCGCACGAACCCGGGGCACAGCACCATCAGCCGCACCCCGGTGCCCGCCAGGTCCCGCGCCGCGCCCTGGGTGAACTGCACGACCCACGCCTTGGACGCGCCATAGGTGCCCCGGGGCACGAAGGCCGCCACCGAGGCGACATTGACCACCCCGCCCCGGCCGCGCTCGCGCATCGCCTCGGCCGCCGCCGAGGTCAGCCGCAGCACCGCCTCGCAGTGCACCTTGAGCATCGTCAGCTCGTCCGCCATGGAGACGTCCAGATAGCGGCCCTTGTTGCCGAAACCGGCGTTGTTGATCAGCAGGTCGACCGGGTTCTTGCGGTCGCCGAGCCGGTCGGCGACGGTCTCGATGCCCTTGTCCTCGGAGAGGTCGGCGGGCAGCACCTCCGCCTCGATGCCGTGCCGGTCGTGCAACTCGGTCGCCTGCTCGCGCAGCCGCTTGGCGTCCCGTGCCACCAGGACGAGGTCATGCCCGTCAGCCGCCAGCCGCCGCGCGAAGGCGGCGCCGATCCCCGCGGTCGATCCCGTAATCAGAGCCGTTGTCATGACCCAAGGTTAGTGAGCGCGGGCGATCCGGACCCGCGGTGTCCGCCATGCGGTGACGGGTCCTCAGCGGGCCTGCGCGGCGACATACTTGCGGGCCGCCGCCAGCGCCTCCGGATGCAGGTCGCCGGCCGCTGCGAGCAGCCGGGGCAGCAGTTCCCGCTCGGTGGTGGTCGCCCGGAACTCCATCGCCGCCGTCACCCCGTGGCCGGGGCGGTGCAGGATCTCGACCGGGTCGCCCGCGCGGATCTCACCGGGCTCGATCACCCGGAGGTAGGCACCCGTCGCCGCCTTCCGGGTGAACCTGCGGATCCAGCCAGGCTCGCCCAGATGGCCCTGGAAGGTGCGGCACGGGACACGGCCCGAGGTCACCTGGAGCACCACCGCCGGACCGATCCGCCAGCGCTCGCCGATCAGCGCCCCGGAGACGTCGAGCCCGTCGGTCGTGATGTTCTCCCCGAAGCAGCCGTTGGCCAGGGTGCGGCCCAGCTCGCGCTCCCACTCGTCCAGGTCCTCGCGGGCGAACGCGTACACCGCCTGGTCGTCGCCGCCGTGATGCCTCAGGTCGCACACCGCGTCCCCGGCCAGCCCGCTGCCGGCGGTCCCCTTCGGACCCGGCGCGGACACCCTCACGGGCCCCTCGACCGGCCGCTTGTCGATGCCCGTCAGACCGTCCGCCTGGCTCGTGTACGGCACCGGGCGGGCCTGCCCGACGTTGACGGAGAGAAGCTTCATGCCCGCACCGTACGGGATCGTTACTCAAAGCGTCGAGCGGATTTCGGACGCCGAACCCAAGGCGGCCTTATGCTTGAGGGGTGATCGAGGCCCGTCATCTCCGTGTCCTGCGCGCCGTCGCCGCCACCGGCTCCTTCTCGGCGGCAGGGCGCGAACTGGGCTGCACCCAGCCCGCCGTCAGCCAGCAGATGAAGGCCCTGGAGACCTCCGTCGGCACCCCGCTGCTGATCCGCGCGGGCCGCGAGATGCGGCTGACCCAGGCCGGGGAGGCCCTGGTCAGGCACGCCTCCGGCATCCTCGCCGGGCTCACCGCCGCCGAGGAGGAGGTCGCCGCCATCGCGGGCCTGCGGGCCGGCCGGGTGCGCCTGGTCTCCTTCCCGAGCGGCAGCTCCACCCTGGTCCCCACCGCCCTCGCCGCCCTGCGCGCCGCGCACCCCGGCACCCGGGTCTCCCTGGAGGAGGCCGAGCCCCCGCGCTCCGTCGAACTGCTGCGCGAGGGCGACTGCGATCTCGCCCTGGCCTTCCGCTACGAGGGCGCGGCCGTCACCGAGGACTGGGACGACCTGGTCGTACGACCCCTGCTGTCCGACCGCCTGGTGGCCCTGGTGCCCGAGCGGCACCGGCTCGCGCGCGCCGAGGCCGTGGCCATCGGGGAACTGGCCGAGGAGCCCTGGATCGCGGGCTGCCCGCGCTGCCGGGGCCAGCTGGTGGAGGTCTGCCAGGGCGCCGGGTTCGCGCCGCGCATCGACTTCGCCACCGACGACTACCCGGCGGTCGCCGGTCTGGTGGGCGCGGGTCTGGGCGTGGCCGTACTGCCGCAGCTCGCGGTGGAGTCGGTCCGGCCGCGCGGGGTGCGCACGGTGCGCCTGGAGCCGGCGGTGCGGCGGGAGATCGTCGCGCTCACCCTGCCCGATCTGGCACAGGTGCCGGCGGTGGCGGCGACGCTGGAGCAGCTGGCGCGGGCGGCCGGGCGCGCGGTGTGACACCGCGTCGCGAAGAAAGCCGGGCAGAAGAAGCCCGGTAAGGGACTCCGGGCGGCGCCGGGGCATGAAGCCGCGCGGAGTCGCGGGCACACGCGCGGCGTGCCCGAGGGGTGGGGGTGTCGGCTGCACCCGACGGGTTCAGGTGCAGAAACGTTCCTTCAGTGACTCTGGGCGGCGTCGCCGCTGGTGGTGGAGGCCGCCACCAGGCGGTTGCGTGCCCGCCCCATCAGCTCCTCGCGCTCGTCCTCGGTCAGGCCGCCCCAGACGCCGTACGGCTCGCGCACGGCAAGCGCGTGCGCCGCGCACTCCGCACGGACCGGGCACCTCATGCAGACCTCCTTGGCCGAGTTCTCGCGAGCGCTCCGAGCCGCCCCGCGCTCGCCCTCCGGGTGGAAGAAGAGCGAGCTGTCCACCCCGCGGCAAGCAGCCAGCAGCTGCCAGTCCCACAGGTCCGCGTTCGGTCCGGGAAGGCGGGAGAAATCTGCCATTACGTGACCCCTTGTAGCCGTTCTGGGCGGATACGGTGCCAACGACCGTACATCTCCGGTCTAAGGAGATGTAAATATGACTCATTGCGAATCTAGCCCCGAACACTACGAAACGGGAAGAAAAGCAGCTGAATGGGGCATAGGTTGTGATGAAAAGTTGAGGGTCCGTTGGGCATGTCTGCACCGTGTCGGTGCCCTCACGTAGAGTGCCGATGACGGCGTGCAGCCCCGTAACTCTTTCGAGTGACCGTCGTTGAGAGTGCGGAGGCGGTTGAAAACACAAGCGCTCGGGCAGGCGTCCGAGACGGTCGACCGCACAGGTGAGATTCCGTACCAGCCTGGAGGCTCAAGGTGACGCGCATCAGCTGCGGAGGGCGGTCATGACATCCGTCCTCGTCTGCGACGACTCCCCGCTTGCCCGAGAAGCGCTCCGCCGCGCGGTCGCGACCGTGCCCGGTGTCGAGCGTGTGACGACGGCGGCCAACGGCGAGGAAGTCCTCCGCCGCTGGGGCGCCGACCGCTCCGACCTGATTCTGATGGATGTCCGCATGCCCGGCCTGGGCGGCGTCGAGACGGTGCGCCGATTGCTCTCGGCCGATCCCGGCGCGCGCATCATCATGCTGACCGTCGCCGAGGACCTGGACGGCGTGGCCCTCGCGGTCGCCGCCGGTGCCCGGGGCTATCTGCACAAGGACGCCTCGCGCGCCGAACTGCGGGCCACGGTGACACAGGCCCTCGCCGACCCGACCTGGCGGCTGGCCCCGCGCCGGCTGCGCTCGGCCGAGATGGGCGCCGCGCCCACGCTCACCGCGCGTGAGATCCAGGTCCTGGAGGGCATGAGCCACGGCCGCTCGAACGCCGAGATCGGCCGTGAGCTGTTCCTCTCCGAGGACACCGTCAAGACCCACGCCCGGCGCCTGTTCAAGAAGCTCGGCGCCTCGGACCGTGCCCACGCGGTGGCCCTCGGCTTCCGCTGGGGCCTGGTCAGGTAGACCCGGCGGGCCCCGCGCGCACGCCGCGCGGGGCCGGGCAGATCCTGGCCGTCGGGGGCCGTCGTGAAGCCGCCCCCGGTGCCCGGGATTCCTCGGCCGCCCGGCGGGCCGATCCGCGGCGGACCCCCGTGTCCGCGCGGCGCGCCTTGCTCCCGGCGGTGCCGTCCGTGCCGTAGGCCCGGGGCGGTTCTCGCCCCTCGGTGTCCGGCCCGGCGGGTTTCCGGGGGCCGGTGTCCGGCGCGGCCGGCCGGAAGGTACCGCGTACGCTCCGCCGGGACGTGCCGTACGGCGGCATGCGAGGCGGCCCACCGGACGGGCGCTGCTCGTTTCGGCGCGGATGCCGCATCCTTGAGGGTGTGGAGTCTCTCGGGGACGAGTCGGTCGAGCGGAAGGGGAGGGCGCAGGGGATGAGTGCCGGCGCACCTGCTCATAACGCTTCGGTGCACAACCATCAGCACGATGCGACGGACCGGACGGCCACAGGGCACCATGGACCGATGCGCGAGGACGAGGCGGGCACGGCCCAGGGGTCGATCGGTGCCCTCGTGCTTCGTGCCGTCGACGGGGACGAACAGGCCACCCATGACCTGCTCGCACACGTCCATCCGCTGGCGCTGCGCTACTGCCGCACCCGCCTGTCGCGGCTGCCCGGCGACGCGCGCCACTTCGTGGAGGATCTCGCCCAGGAGGTCTGCGTCGCCGTCCTGCTCGCGCTGCCCCGCTACCGGGACACCGGGCGCCCCTTCGAGGCGTTCGTCTTCGCCATCGCCTCGCACAAGGTCGCCGACCTCCAGCGCGCCGCGATGCGCCACCCGGGTTCCACCGCCGTGCCCTCGGACGAGATGCCGGAGCGGCCCGACGACTCGCTCGGCCCCGAGGAGCGCGCCCTGCTCAGCA
The DNA here is from genome assembly GCF_030450125.1 of Streptomyces sp. WP-1. Classification (NCBI taxonomy): domain Bacteria; kingdom Bacillati; phylum Actinomycetota; class Actinomycetes; order Kitasatosporales; family Streptomycetaceae; genus Streptomyces; species Streptomyces sp. WP-1. Next base: position 3,359,569 of record NZ_CP123923.1, on the reverse strand, counting down.
GCGACGCCGAGTGGGCCAAGAAACTGCTGGCCAACCTCCCCGAGAACCAGCGCGAACTGCTGCTGCTGCGCATCGCGGTGGGCCTCACGGCGGAGGAAACCGGACAGATGTTGGGAATGTCACCCGGAGCGGTCCGAGTCGCCCAGCACCGGGCCCTGAGCCGTCTGCGGGCGCTCGCCGAGCAGTAGCGGCACGCCGAGCGGAAGCGGCGACGACGCCCGGCGCCTTCGCGAACACCGTTGAACAACCGTATGAACATACGAAGCCGAAGGTGATCTTCCGCCGTGGAATTTGCTGGCCACGCCTGCCGTTAGCATGGACATCCGCACCGAGCAAGGCCATTTGGGGAAGGTGTCATGACTGCCAACGTCGACGGAGTGCCCGGAAAATTCGCGACACTCGGGCTGACCTACGACGACGTGCTGCTGCTGCCGGGGGCCTCCGAGGTGCTCCCCAACGCGGTCGACACCTCGTCCCGCATCTCCCGCAACGTCCGGGTGAACATTCCGATGCTCTCGGCGGCGATGGACAAGGTGACCGAGTCGCGCATGGCCATCGCCATGGCCCGCCTCGGCGGCGTCGGCGTCCTGCACCGCAACCTCTCCGTCGAGGACCAGGTCAACCAGGTCGACCTGGTGAAGCGGTCCGAGTCCGGCATGGTCACCGACCCGATCACGGTGCACCCGGAGGCCACGCTCGCCGAGGCCGACGCGCTGTGCGCCAAGTTCCGCATCAGCGGTGTCCCGGTCACCGACCCGGCCGGCAAGCTGCTCGGCATCGTGACCAACCGCGACATGGCCTTCGAGAGCGACCGCAGCCGCCGCGTGCACGAGGTCATGACCCCGATGCCGCTGGTCACCGGCAAGGTCGGCACCTCCGGCCCGGAGGCCATGGAGCTGCTGCGCAAGCACAAGATCGAGAAGCTGCCGCTGGTCGACGACGCGGGCGTCCTCAAGGGCCTCATCACCGTCAAGGACTTCGTCAAGGCCGAGCAGTACCCGAACGCCGCCAAGGACGCCGAGGGCCGCCTGCTCGTCGGTGCCGCCGTCGGCGCGAGCCCCGAGGCGCTGGAGCGCGCCCAGGCGCTCGCCGAGGCCGGCGCGGACTTCCTGGTCGTCGACACCTCGCACGGCCACAACAGCAACGCCCTCAGCTGGATGGCGAAGATCAAGGCCGGCGTGGGCGTGGACGTGATCGGCGGCAATGTCGCCACCCGCGACGGCGCCCAGGCGCTCATCGACGCCGGTGTCGACGGCATCAAGGTGGGCGTCGGCCCGGGCTCGATCTGCACCACCCGCGTGGTCGCCGGTATCGGCGTCCCGCAGGTCACGGCCATCTACGAGGCGTCCCGCGCCGCCCGCCAGGCGGGCATCCCGCTGATCGGCGACGGCGGCCTGCAGTACTCCGGCGACATCGGCAAGGCCCTCGCGGCCGGCGCCGACACCGTGATGCTGGGCAGCCTGCTGGCCGGCTGCGAGGAGTCGCCGGGCGAGCTGCTGTTCATCAACGGCAAGCAGTTCAAGTCGTACCGCGGCATGGGCTCGCTGGGCGCCATGCAGTCCCGTGGCCAGGGCCGGTCGTACTCCAAGGACCGCTACTTCCAGGCCGAGGTGGCGTCCGACGACAAGCTGGTGCCCGAGGGCGTCGAGGGCCAGGTGCCCTACCGCGGCCCGCTCGCCAACGTGCTGCACCAGCTGGTCGGCGGTCTGCGCCAGACCATGGGCTACGTGGGCGCGGCCACCATCGAGGAGATGGAGTCCAAGGGCCGCTTCGTGCGGATCACCTCGGCGGGCCTCAAGGAGAGCCACCCGCACGACATCCAGATGACGGTCGAGGCGCCGAACTACAGCGCCAAGTAGTCACCACAGCGCTCCGAAGGCGGCCCCGGGAACATCCGGGGCCGCCTTTGCCGTACCCGTCGGCGATACTGGAAGGCGCTGAAACGCAACAGGAAAGGCCACAGACGTGACTGAGATCGAGATCGGGCGCGGCAAGCGCGGCCGCCGGGCGTACGCCTTCGACGACATCGCCGTCGTCCCCAGCCGCCGTACGCGGGACCCGAAGGAGGTCTCGATCGCCTGGCAGATCGACGCCTACCGCTTCGAGCTGCCCTTCCTGGCGGCTCCCATGGACTCCGTGGTCTCCCCGGCCACCGCGATCCGCATCGGCGAGCTGGGCGGCCTCGGCGTGCTCAACCTCGAGGGCCTGTGGACGCGGTACGAGGACCCGCAGCCGCTGCTGGACGAGATCACCGAGCTGCCGGCCGAGCGCGCCACCCGCCGCCTCCAGGAGATCTACGCGGCGCCCATCAAGGAGGAGCTGATCGGCGCCCGCATCAAGGAGGTGCGCGACTCCGGTGTGGTCACGGCGGCGGCGCTCTCCCCGCAGCGCACCGCCCAGTTCTCCAAGGCGGTCGTGGACGCGGGCGTGGACATCTTCGTCATCCGCGGTACGACGGTCTCCGCCGAGCACGTGTCCTCCTCGCACGAGCCGCTGAACCTGAAGCAGTTCATCTACGAGCTGGACGTCCCGGTGATCGTGGGCGGCTGCGCCACCTACACCGCCGCCCTGCACCTGATGCGCACCGGCGCGGCCGGTGTCCTGGTCGGCTTCGGCGGCGGCGCCGCGCACACCACGCGCAATGTGCTGGGCATCCAGGTCCCGATGGCCACCGCCGTCGCCGACGTGGCCGCGGCCCGCCGCGACTACATGGACGAGTCCGGCGGCCGCTATGTGCACGTGATCGCGGACGGCGGCGTGGGCTGGTCCGGCGACCTGCCCAAGGCGATCGCCTGCGGCGCCGACGCGGTGATGATGGGCTCCCCGCTGGCCCGTGCCACGGACGCGCCCGGCAAGGGCCACCACTGGGGCATGGAGGCGGTCAACGAGGAGCTGCCGCGCGGCAAGAAGGTCGACCTCGGCACCGTCGGCACCATCGAGGAGGTCCTCACCGGCCCGTCCCACACCCCGGACGGCTCGATGAACCTCTTCGGCGCCCTGCGCCGCGCCATGTCCACCACCGGCTACAGCGAGCTCAAGGAGTTCCAGCGGGTCGAGGTGACGGTCGCGGACAGCCAGCACAAGCGCTGACCCGCCGGTACGAAGGCCTCACGGGAGGCTCCGTACGACGCGAAGGGGCCCGGCCACCGATGCGGTGGCCGGGCCCCTTCGCACGCGGGCACGTCCTACCGGGCGGCCTTCCTGGCGGCCGAGAACGCGGCGAAACCGGCGATCGCGAAGAACAGGAAGGTCAGCGGGTCGGCGTCCTCCTTCCAGGCCTTCTGCACCACGTCGAAGTGGTCGAAGAAGACCTGGGAGAAGCCCAGACCGGTCGCCTTGGCGCCGATCATCGCCTCGCCCACCAGCTGGCCGAAGTACACCGAGACCAGCGCGAGCACCACGGAGGCGATCGGCAGGACGGCGTTGCGGCCGCCCGCCTTGCCCGCCGCGAGGCCGACGACGAAGCCGACGCCCACGGCCGCGTAGCCGATCTCGTGCTTGGTGGCGCCGATGATCAGGCCGTAGAGCCCGGCGGCGACGACGGCGGCGACCACCGCGGCGACCAGGCCGAGGGCCGGGTTGCCGCGGACCGGCGCGGGCGCGACGGGGGCCATCGGCATGCCGCCGGGGGCGCCCGGCTGCGGCGGGTACGGCAGACCGGCCGGCGCCTGCTGGGCGTACGGGCCGGCGCCGACCGGGCCGGGCTGCGGCTGCGGCTGCGGCGGTGGTGCTGACTGGCTCATGACAGGAATCCCCCCGTGCTGTGGCACAAACTGGATGAGGCGGAACGGAAGACCACGCGCACCTGTGTGCGGTAAGTCCGGGGGAGACTAACAGGCAGGGCCGACAGCGCCCCGGTCGTTTTCCTGTCGTGACCTGGTGCGGGGTTTCGGGCGGGGTGGCCCTCAGAGCCGGTGCGCGGCTCCCGTGGGGGTCGCTCCTCGGGTGTCCAGGAGGAGTTGGGCCTTCACCGACAGGCCCTGGAGGTCGTACGTGCGGTGCTGCTGGAGCAGGATCGTCAGGTCGGCGGCCGCGGCGGCCTCGTAGAGGGAGTCGACGCGCGGGACGGGGCGGTCCAGGACGCTCCAGGCGGGCACATAGGGGTCGTGGTAGCTCACGGACGCGCCGAGTTCCATCAGGCGTCCGGCGATCTCCCGGGCCGGGGCGCCCTGCTGGTCGGAGAGGTCCGCCTTGTAGGTCACGCCGAGCAGCAGCACGCGCGCCCCCCGGGCGGACTTGCCGTGCTCGTTGAGCAGGGCCGCGGCGCGCTGTACGACGTACCGGGGCATCCGGTTGTTGACCTGCTGGGCCAGTTCCACCATGCGCAGGGCGCGGTTCGCGTGCCCGGTGAGGTCCTGCGGGACGGCGTGGCCGCCGACGCCGGGGCCCGGCCGGAACGCCTGGAAGCCGAACGGCTTGGTCTCGGCGCAGCGGATGACGTCCCACAGGTCGACGCCGAGTTCGTGGCAGAGCACGGCCATCTCGTTGACCAGCGCGATGTTGACGTGCCGGAAGTTGGTCTCCAGGAGCTGCACCGCCTCCGCCTCGCGCAGCCCGCGCGCGCGGACCACCTTGTCGGTGAGCCGGCCGTAGAAGGCGGCGGCCGACTCGGTGCAGGCGGGGGTGAGGCCGCCGATGACCTTGGGGGTGCCGGCCGGGGGGTGCGTGCGGTCGCCGGGGTCGACCCGGCTGGGGGAGTAGGCGAGATGGAAGTCGCGGCCCGCGCGCAGCCCGGAGCCCTCCTCCAGGAGCGGGCACAGGAATTCCTCGGTGGTGCCCGGCAGTACGGGCGACTCCAGGATGACCGTGGTGTTCGGGCGCAGCCGCCCGGCCAGGGTGCGGGCGGCGGCCTCCACCTGGCCGAGGTCGAGGCCGCCGTCGGCGCCGCGCGGGGTGGGCGCGCAGATCACCGCGGTGCGCACCCGGCCGAGCTGGGCCGGGTCGGTGGCGCGCCGGAACCCGGTCGCGTGCATCCGGCGCAGCTCGGCGGGGCTCAGCGGCCCCTCCTCGGGGCCGGTGGCATAGCCGAGCGTGGGGATGCCGGCGGCCACCGCGGCCTGGGCGAGCGGCAAACCGTAGGGGCCGAGTCCGATGACGGCGAGGTCTGCGGGCATGGCGTGGGCCGTCCTTCCCAGTAACCGAAGCGGAACGGATGCGCAACCGCTGTGGACAGGATGAGCGAGCGCACTGTCACACTAGGAGTAAATATGACCGTTATGTGGGATTCTGTTCGTGTGTCTCGCGGGGGATGTGCGCCGGGTTGTCCACAGGGTGCGGGCGCGTGGTGGCTGAAGTCGGGCATGCCGGTCAGAATTTGGGCATGAGGTGGTGGTGAACCGGGCCTCGCCCTCCGGGTGCGGCCGACGCGAGCGAGTCAGCGACAGCGGGAGGCAGCGGTGAGGACAGCGACTCTGGGCCCGGTGCAGCGTGCCGAGGCACTGGCGGCGATGGCCGAGCACGAGCTGGACGTACTGGTGATCGGCGGCGGGGTGGTCGGCGCGGGCACCGCGCTGGACGCCGTCACCCGCGGCCTGTCCACCGGCCTGGTCGAGGCCCGGGACTGGGCGTCCGGCACCTCCAGCCGCTCCAGCAAGCTCATCCACGGCGGACTGCGCTATCTGGAGATGCTCGACTTCGCGCTGGTCCGCGAGGCGTTGAAGGAGCGCGGCCTGCTCCTGGAGCGGCTCGCCCCGCACCTGGTCAAACCGGTGCCGTTCCTCTACCCCCTCCAGCACCGCGGCTGGGAGCGGCTGTACGCGGGTTCCGGCGTGGCGCTCTACGACGCGATGTCCATGGCCCGCGGTCACGGCCGTGGCCTGCCCGTGCACCGCCACCTGAGCCGCGGTCAGGCCCTGCGCGTGGCCCCCTGCCTGCGCAAGGACGCCCTGGTCGGCGCCCTCCAGTACTACGACGCCCAGGTGGACGACGCCCGCCTCGTGGCCACCCTGGTGCGCACGGCGGCGTCGTACGGCGCGCGGGTCGCCAACCGGGCGCGCGTCACCGGATTCATACGCGAGGGCGAGCGGGTCGTCGGCGCCCGGGTGCAGGACGTCGAGGGCGGCGGGGAGTACGAGGTGCGCGCCCAGCAGATCGTCAACGCCACCGGGGTGTGGACCGACGACACCCAGGCCATGGTCGGCGAGCGCGGCCAGTTCCACGTCCGCGCCTCCAAGGGCATCCACCTCGTCGTGCCCAAGGACCGCATCCACTCCACCAGCGGGCTGATCCTGCGCACCGAGAAGTCCGTCCTCTTCGTCATCCCCTGGGGCCGGCACTGGATCGTCGGCACCACCGACACCGAATGGGACCTCGACAAGGCCCACCCGGCCGCCTCCAGCGCCGACATCGACTACCTGCTGGAGCACGTCAACTCGGTGCTGGCCGTGCCGCTGCGCCGCGACGACGTGCAGGGGGTGTACGCGGGGCTGCGGCCGCTGCTGGCCGGCGAGTCCGACGCCACCAGCAAGCTCTCCCGCGAGCACACGGTCGCCCACCCGGCGCCGGGCCTGGTGGTCGTGGCGGGCGGCAAGTACACCACCTACCGGGTGATGGCGAAGGACGCCGTCGACGAGGCGGTGCACGGCCTGGACCGGCGCGTCGCCGACTGCGTCACCGAGGAGACCCCGCTGCTCGGCGCGGAGGGCTACCACGCGCTGTGGAACGCGCGAGCCCGCATAGCCGCCCGCACCGGACTGCACACGGTCCGGGTGGAACACCTGCTGAACCGGTACGGCTCGATGGCCGAGGAGATCTTCGACCTCGTCGAGGCGGACCCCTCGCTCGGCGAACCGCTGCGCGCCGCCGACGACTATCTGCGCGCCGAGGTCGTCTACGCCGCCTCGCACGAGGGCGCCCGCCACCTGGACGACGTCCTCACCCGGCGCACCCGCATCTCCATCGAGACCTTCGACCGCGGCACCCGCAGCGCCCGCGAGGCAGCCGAGCTGATGGCACCGGTCCTCGGCTGGGACAAGGACCAGATCGAACGCGAGGTCGAACACTACGAGAAGCGGGTCGAGGCCGAACGCGAGTCCCAGATCCAGCCCGACGACCAGACGGCGGACGCGGCGCGGCTGGGCGCGCCGGACATCGTGCCGCTCGGCTGAAGTAGTGCCGCAGGGGGCCCGGCGCAGGGGGTTTGACCGGGTGTGACCGAAGGGTCGGCACCGCGGGTCGCCGGGGTCTCACGGGCCGTCATGCCGACGCGCGCAAGGGGGCCTTCGGGGAGCTGCGCGGCGGCCCGGGGAGGGGCCCCAGGGCGTGGAGCACTTGTCGGGTGAGAGACAATGGAGGCTCTGTCAGGGCGGGTTGCATGAGGGGACGCATGTCGGAGGCGGAGCGGGCGGGGACATCTCGTCAGGAGACTCGGCAGGGCAAGAGCGGACGGCGTCTCCTCGCCGGGCGGTACCGGCTGGGAGACGTGCTGGGCCGCGGCGGCATGGGCACGGTCTGGCGCGCCGAGGACGAGACCCTCGGCCGCACCGTCGCCGTCAAGGAGCTGCGGTTCCCGACGAACATCGACGAGGAGGAGAAGCGGCGCCTGATCACGCGCACCCTGCGTGAGGCCAAGGCGATCGCCCGGATCCGCAACAACAGCGCGGTGACGGTCTTCGACGTGGTCGACGAGGACGACCGGCCGTGGATCGTCATGGAGCTGGTGGAGGGCAAGTCCCTCGCCGAGGTCATCCGCGAGGACGGCGTGCTGGAGCCGCGGCGCGCCGCCGAGGTCGGCCTCGCCGTCCTCGACGTGCTGCGCTCCGCCCACCGCGAGGGCATCCTGCACCGGGACGTGAAGCCGTCCAACGTGCTCATCGCGGACGACGGCCGTGTCGTCCTCACCGACTTCGGCATCGCGCAGGTCGAGGGCGACCCGTCCATCACCTCGACCGGCATGCTCGTCGGCGCCCCCTCCTACATCTCCCCGGAGCGCGCCCGCGGCCACAAGCCGGGGCCCGCGGCCGACCTGTGGTCGCTCGGCGGGCTGCTGTACGCGGCGGTCGAGGGGGTGCCGCCGTACGACAAGGGCTCGGCGATCGCCACCCTCACCGCGGTGATGACCGAGCAACTGGACGAGCCCAAGAACGCGGGCCCGCTGCGGGACGTCATCTACGGCCTGCTCACCAAGGACCCGGCCGAGCGGCTCGACGACGCCGGGGCGCGGGTGCTGCTCGACAAGGTCATCCACGCGCGCGAGCCGGAACCCCTGGACGCCACCCGGGTCGTACCGCTGCCCGCGCCGCCGGGCGAGGGCAAGCGCGGCGAGGAGGCCGCGGAGAAGCTGCGCGGCGCGCTGCGTTCGGTGCGCAAGGCGGCGGCGGGGGCCGCGGCCGGTACCGGTGCGGCGGCGGACGCGGCGAAGAGCGGTGGTTCCGCGCCGGCCTCCGGTGGCCCCGGCAAGGGCCCGGGTGCGGCCGCCGCGTCGAACTCCGCCGGGACCCCCGCCGGGCCTCCCGCCAGGAACAAGGCGGGCAACGCCGGTTCGGCGAAGCCGAGTTCGGGCTGGCCCGTGATGCCGCCGCCGGATCTGGACCTGTCGCCCAGGCCCGTGCCGAAGGCCTCGCTCACGGACGTGGTGCCCAGGCGCACACTGGTGATCGTGGCCGTGGTGGTGGCCCTCGCGGTGATCGGCACCGTGCTGGCCGTCGCCCTCGGCGGCGGTGACGACAAGGACGACAAGGGCGCCGCCCGGGTCACGGCCGGCGCGAGCGCGTCCACCGGGACGGGCCGGAGCAAGGGCCCGGCCACCGGTACCCGTACGGACGGCGGGAGTTCGGCGCCCACCGCAGCGGGGTCCGGAACCGGGACCGGCAAGGACGTCAGCGCGAGCGCGTCCGCCGACGCCGGGAGCGCGCACGCCGTCTCCACCCGCAAGGGCGGCCAGGGCTACTCGATCGGGCTGCCCGAGGGATGGTCGTACCAGTCGCACGGATCGGCCGGTGACCGCTACACCGGCCCCGACGGGCAGAAGCTGCTCGTGGCCTGGACCGGCACGCCCAAGGACGACCCGGTGGCGGACTGGAAGAGCCAGGAGCACTACATGGTGCGCTCCCAGTACCACCGGATCCGGATCGAGGAGGCGGACTACCGGGACTGGAACACGGCCGACTGGGAGTTCACCTACGTCGACGGCGGCACCGGGTACCGCACCATCGACCGCGGCTTCGTGGTGAACGACCACCTCGGGTACGCGCTGATGTACACCGCGAAGGCCGGTGACTGGGACGGCGACCTGCGCAAGGGCACCTGGAAGACGCTGACGGCCTCCTTCAGGCCCAAGTCCTAGCGACCGGCGGGCGGTTCAGGGCACCGGAATCGGGCAACCGCGCGGTGCGGGTTGCCTCCGGCACGTATCGTGAATGGTTGAGGACCGTACGGAGCCGGACGCGGGTGCGAAACGGGCCACGGAGCGAACGGATGTGACCGAACCGGGCGGCCGGGGGAGGGGACGGCGGAATGGACGACTACGCGGGCCGGGTGCTGGCCGACCGCTACCGTCTGCCGCTGCCGCCGTCCGACGCGTACGAACCGGCCGTCACCCGCGCCTTCGACACCTACAGCGGCCAGGAGGTGCTGGTCCGTCAGGTACCGCTGCCCGAGGTCGTCGAGGCCGAGGTGCTCGACGCGGACGGACTGCCCGAGGGGTTCACCGCGCGCGGGCGCGCGGCGCGTGCCGTACCGGCCGCGCCGGCCGCGACCCGGCGGCCCGCCGAGCCCGCGGTGCGGCGCGCCGTGGAGGCCGCGCAGGCCGCGGCCCGGATCCCCGACCATCCGCGCCTGGACCAGGTCTTCGACGTCTTCGCCGAGGGCGGCTCGCTGTGGATCGTCAGCGAGTGGGTCGCCGCCCGCCCGCTGTCCGCGCTCCTCGCCGAGCGCCCCCTCACGCCCTACCGCGCCGCCGAGGTCGCCTCCGACGTCCTGATGGCCCTGCGCGTCCTGCACGCCCATGGCTGGGTCCACCGCAATGTCACCGCCCGCACGGTCCTCGTCTGCGACGACGGCCGCGTCCTGCTGACCGGCCTCGCCGCCGGTGCCGCGGAGGAGGCGCTGTGCGGGTACGACCCGGTGCCGGGGGCGGAGGACGAGGACGAGGCCCCGCCGGGTGCCGCGCGGCCCGATGACATCGTTGTGCCGGACGCCGTGGACCCCGAGGCCGCGCGGCGGGCCGCCATCCAGGCACGGGCGGCCGGCGCGCCGGGGGTACCGGGAGCACCGGGGGTTCCGGGGGCGAACGGCGTGTCCGGCAGGCCCGAGGTGCCCGGTGGGTCGCAGGCGTCCGGTACGGCGGGACAGCGGGCGCCGGAGAGCGGCGCCGACATCCGTGCCGCGCGGGCCGGGGCCATCGCCGCGTACCGGGCGGGCGCCCGCGCCGCGGCCCGGGTGCAGGAGGCCCAGCAGGGCGAACGCGCCGCGCTGCCCGGCGCCCGGCGCCCCACCGAGGGTGACACGGACGCAGACCGGGCTGCCGGGGGCGGGGGCCCGGGGGAGGGCGGGAACGAGGGTACGGCGCGGTCGGCGTCGTATCCCCAGGGGTCTCCGTATCCCCAGGGGCCGCCGTATCCGCCGGGCCCGGCGTACGCCCAAGGGGCGCCGCGCCCCCAGCAGCCGTACCCGCGACAGCCGTACCCGCAAGGCACCCCGTACCCCCGGGACCCGGCCTCCCACCCCGCGGACCCCACCTCCGCCGACCCGTCCGCCGAGGGCACCGGCGCGGCGCGGCCGTCGTACCCGCCGGGGCAGGCGCCGTACCCCTCGGCACCGGCGCCCCACCGCCCCCCGTCGGACGCGCCGTACCCCGCCGTACCCGCCCCCCGCCCCGACGTCCCCCCGCTCCCGCCCGGCTACGGGACGCACGGCGCGCCGGGGTCCGGGCCGCGCGGTCTCGAACCCGCGCGGCACGACGCCCCGGCCGCCGCCGTACCGCCGCAGGGGCAGGCCCGTTGGGACGAGCCCGCTTCCGCCACCGGCGCGCGGCGGCCCGCCGGGGCGCTCGCGGCCGAGCGGGCGCGGCAGGCGCGGATGGCCGTGGTGGGGCCGGTGACCGAGCGGTGGGCGCCGGAACAGGCCGGGCCCGTGCACGAGAACTGGCAGCTGGCGGCGCCCGTCGGCCCCGCCACCGACCTCTGGGCGCTGGGCGCGCTGCTGTTCCGCGCGGTCCAGGGGCACGCCCCCTATCCCGAGGAATCCACCGCCGAACTGGTGCAGTTGGTGTGCGCGGAGCCGCCCGCCTACGCCGAGGAGTGCGGGCCGCTGCGGCCGGTGGTGGAGTCCCTGCTGCGTCAGGACCCCACCGAGCGGCCGGACTTCGAGGAACTGGGCGGCTGGCTGCGCTCGCTGGTGCGGTCCGCGCCCGAGCCCGAGGCCGGTACCCGGGTGGTGCCGGTGCCGCCCGACCCCCGGCGGCTGCCGATCGTCCGGCGCCGGGGCGAACTGGTGCGGCGGCGCCGCGCCGGGCTGCCCGACGCGCACGCCCGGCACAAGCGGGACCGGGAGGAGGGGAGTTCACCGAGCCGGCTCGGCCGGACGCTGCTCGTGCTGATCCTCCTGCTGCTGGCCGGGGCGGTCGCGTACGCGATGCTGTTCATGCCGAAGCAGCACGCGACGCACGGGCGGAGCGGGACCGGCGCGACCCCTTCGGCCGGTCCGGCGAGCCCCGGACCGTCCCGCTCCCAGCACAGCCCCTCCGCCTCCGACACCCAGGCCGGCGGCACCTCCTCCGTGCCCGCCGGGTTCACCCTGCGCAAGGACCCCGAGGGCTTCGACATCGCCGTCGCCAAGGGCTGGACGCGCACCCCGAAGAACGGCAGCGGCGAAGTCGTCTACGCGCACGGCGACTTCGAGCTGATGGTCGTACCCGGCCGGGACGCCGCGTCGGCGTACGGCAGCGATCCGATGGCCTATCAGCGGGACAAGGAGCGCGAGCTCCAGCCGTACCGGGACTCCAGCTGGGCCACCGCCACCGGGCTGCGCACCATCGAGGTGGGCGGACGGACCATGGCCGAGGGGCAGTTCACCTGGACCGACGGGCAGGGCCGCGATCTTTACGTACGCAACATGGCGATCCTGCTGAACGGTCGGTACCACATCCTCCAGGTCCGCGGCCCGGACGCCGACCGGGACGAGGTGAGCAGACTGTACGAGGAAGCTACCGCGACGTACCGCTACACCGGTTGAGCACGGCGTACACAACGGGCCCCGCCCGGCGCGCCGGTTCCCGTTCTCACGCGGAAATGACCATCGTCACAGTGCGGTTTCCTTGGGACCCCGCTTGTTCCCTGCGAACGGGCCGGTCCTTAGTCTGACCCTGACAAGAGCATTGCGGGGCAACGTGAATCAGATGCAGGGCCTGCTCATAGCGGGCCGCTACCGGCTTGCCGAATCCATCGGCAGCGGCGGCATGGGCCGGGTGTGGCGCGCGCACGACGAGGTGCTGCACCGCACTGTCGCCGTCAAGGAGTTGACCGCCGCGCTCTATGTCTCCGACAGCGACCAGGCCGTCCTGCTGGCCCGCACCCGGGCCGAGGCGCGGGCCGCGGCGCGCATCAACCACTCCGCGGTCGTCACCGTGCACGACGTCCTCGACCACGACGGCCGCCCCTGGATCGTGATGGAGCTGGTCGAGGGCAACTCGCTGGCCGACGCGGTCAAGGAGCAGGGGCGCATCGAGCCCCGGGAGGCCGCGCGGATCGGGCTGTGGGTGCTGCGGGCGCTGCGCGCCGCGCACTCCGCCGGTGTGCTGCACCGCGATGTGAAGCCCGGCAACGTTCTCCTCGGCCGCGACGGACGGGTGCTGCTCACCGACTTCGGCATCGCCCAGATCGAGGGCGACTCCACCATCACCCGCACCGGAGAGGTCGTCGGCTCGGTCGACTACCTCGCGCCCGAGCGGGTGCGCGGCCACGACCCCGGCCCCTCCTCCGACCTGTGGGCGCTCGGCGCGACGCTGTACACGGCGGTGGAGGGGCGTTCGCCGTTCCGCCGCACCTCGCCGCTGAGCACCATGCAGGCGGTCGTCGAGGAGGAGGTCGAACAGCCGGGCAACGCCGGGCCGCTGGGCCCGGTCATCTCCGCGCTGCTGCGCAAGGAGCCGGAGCGGCGGCCGGGCGCGGAGGAGGCCGAGCAGATGCTCGCCGAGGCCGCGGAGGGCCGCCGGCCCAGCGCCGCGCAGGCGTACGTGCCGACCCGGACCTCAAGTCTGCGCGGCCCGGGGGACACCGGCGGCCACGGCATGCCGGGCGCGGCGGACCGGTCCATGACCGGCGTGTCCGCGACCGGCCCGGCCGGATCCGGCACCCGTCCGGGCGGTCCGCCGGCCGTCGGGCCCACCGCCGTGGGTACGGTGCCGGGCGGGCCCGGCGCCGGGCGCCCGGTCCGGCCCCGGCGCAGGCTGCGCACGCTCGCGCTCGTCGTCGCCGCCGCGGCCGTGCTCGGCGGCGGCGCCGCGGTGGGCTTCCAGGAGTGGAACAACGCGCGCCACGACAGCGCGGCGCACGACGGCACGAACCCCGGTCCGGCCTCCTCGGCGAGCCCCGGCGGCGACCAGGACACCGGCACGGTCCCGGACAGCTGGGAGATCCACCACGACCCGCTGGGCTTCAGCCTCTCCCTGCCCAAGGGCTGGAAGCGCCAGGTCTACGGCATCAACGGCCCCCTGAAGCAGATCGACTACACCCCCGACGACGGCAAGCACCTCGTCCGGATATCCGTCGACACCTCGCCGGACTTCGCCAACGCCTACGAACACCAGAAGGACCTCGAACAGCAGCTCCAGCGGCTCGTCGGCTACCAGCGGGTGACCCTCAAGCAGAACGTCTACCGCGACCGCGACGGCTCGCTGTGGGAGTACACCTGGAACGCGCTGAAGAAGGACCCGCCGTACGTGGCGGGGCCGCGGCACGCCATCGAGGAGACGTACTTCTCGCGCGACGGCGCCGAGTACGCCATCTACATGTCCGGGCCCGCCGCCGACTGGCCGAAGACCGCGAAGCAGTTCAAGTGGATGCTCCAGAGCTGGCAGCAGCCGGGTGTGACGAGATGACCGGCGCTGAGCCGAACGGGTGCGCTTTGCGACTGAAACGGCTGAAAACGAGTCACTGAACGGTGCGGCTTGGCCGATCGGAGCCCCGGAGCGGATGGGCCCGTTGCGGCATGATGGGCCCATGGGGACCGAGGGCGCCGACTTCCGGGTGATCGCCGGCCGTTACCGCCTCCAGGCGCGTATCGGGCGCGGCGGCATGGGCGTCGTATGGCGGGCGAGCGACGAGCTGCTGGGCCGGCTCGTCGCGGTCAAGGAGATCCTCGCGGACGACGCGCTCCCGGAGGACGACGCGCGCCGCCGCCGCGACCGTACGTTCCGGGAGGCGCGCGCGGTCGCGCAGCTGCGGCACCCGCACATCATCGTCGTGCACGACGTGGTCGAGCAGGACGAACGGCCGTACCTGGTCATGGAGCTGATCGACGGCAGCTCGCTGGACGACCGGATCGCCCGGCACGGCCCGGTGACCCCGGCCGAGGCCGCCCGGATCGGCATCGCCCTGCTCAGCGCGCTGGACACCGCGCACGAGGCGGGGGTGCTGCACCGGGACATCAAGCCCGCGAACGTCCTGATCGAGTCCGGCACCGAGCGGGTCGTGCTCACCGACTTCGGTATCGCGCAGGTCGCGGGCGCCACCACGCTGACCGAGACCGGCTCCTTCGTCGGCTCGCCCGAGTACACCGCGCCCGAGCGGATGTCCGGGGTGCGCACCGGCCCGGAGTCCGACCTGTGGTCGCTGGGCGCGCTGCTGTGCACGGTGCTCAGCGGCGAGTCGCCGTTCCGCCGCGACTCGCTCGGCGGCATCCTGCACGCCGTGGTCGCGGCCGAGATCCGCCCGCCCGTCGAGGCCGAGCCGCTGGGGCCCGTCGTACGGGGGCTGCTGGAGCGCGATCCGGACCGGCGGCTCGGCGCGGCACAGGCCGAGCGGATGCTGCGGGTCTATCTGGAGACCGGGCACACCCCCGAGACGCCGGACACGCCGGGCACCGCGCGCGGGCACCGGCTCGCGGGCCGCCCGCCGCGGGCGGTACCGCTGCCGCCCCTGCCGCCGGGCGTGTCCGAGCCGTTGTCCGCCGTGCCCCCGCTCACCGCGGAGGTGCCGCCCGGGCGCTCCTCGACGCGCTCGGTGCTGGTGGCGGCCCTGCTGATCGCGGCGCTCGCGGCGGCGGGCGGGTCGGCCGCGACCCTGCTGATCAACCGGAACGACAGCGGGGGCGGCGGGAGCCCCGGGGGCACGGCGACGACACCGGCGACCGGGGGCACGGGCGGTACACGGCACGGCCCGTCGCCCTCGGCCACGACCCCGGCCCCGTCCCGGTCGCCCTCCCCGCCGATGGGCCCCGGCACCGCGCCCTCCGGCTACCGCACCGCCCGCGACCCGGCCGGGTTCTCGCTCGCCGTGCCCGACGACTTCACCCGCAGCCCGCAGGGTGAGCGGGTGTTCTACCTCTCGCCACAGGGGACGTACCGCCTCGGCGTCAGGATCGGCGCCCCCCAGCCCGGCGGACCGCAGGCCGTGATGAAGGGGCAGGCGGCCGACGGGTCGGTGTCGAACCCCGGTTACCGCGACGGCCGGGTCACCCGCACCACCCACGCCGGACACCCCGCCGCGCTCTGGGAGTTCACCTGGAACGGCTACAGCGCGGCGGAGGGACCGCGCCACACGTACGACCTGTGCTGGGAGGAGTCCGGGCGGCTGTACGACGTGTGGGTGTCGGCGCCGGTCGGGAAGGTGCGGGAGGCGCGGGAGTACTTCGACGTCGCGCTGGACACGTTCTCGGCGTCGGCGTCCTGACCGTATCGCGTCGGCGCGGCGCGTCACGGGTTCGTGACCGGTACCGCTTCCGGGTGGATCGGGTGCGCGGTGGCGCGATATGGATGGCGCATGAGCAGTGACGGGGGAGCGGGCCGGGCGGCCGACGACACGACGAGTTTCGTCCCTAAGCCGCCGCGGCCGCGCACACGACGGGACCCGGTCGCGGTCCCCGGTCCGGCCACCGGCGACGAGCCCTGACAGCGGGCCGTCACCGGCTGACGGGCAGGCTGGGCCGGGGCGGCATGGGCACGGGGTGGCGGGCCCGGGACGAGACGGTGGGCCGCGAGGTCGCCGTCAAGGAGCCCCGGATACCGGACCACCTTCCCGAACGGGAACGCGCCAACGCCTGCGAGCGCATGCGCCGCGAGGCCCGCGCCGCCGCCCGCCTGGACCATCCGGCCGTGGTCAGTGTGTACGACGTCGCGGTGGTCGACGGCCGCCCCTGGCTGGTGCTGGAGCTGCTGCACGGCCGCACGCTGGGCGATGTGCTCGACGAGGGCACCCTGGACGCGCGCGAGGCCGCCCGGATCGGCCTGGAGGTGCTCGGCGCGCTGGAGGCGGCGCACGCGGCGGGCGTCCTGCACCGGGACGTGAAGCCCGACAACGTGCTGCCGGGACGGCACGGCCGGGTCGTCCTCACCGACTTCGGCATCGCGCGGATCGGGGGCGACACCCGGCTCACGGACACCGGCGGCTTCGTCGGCTCGCCCGAATACGTCGCGCCGGAACGGGTGTCGGGGCAGCTCCCGGGGCCCGCGAGCGACCTGTGGTCCCTCGGCGTACTGCTGTACACCGCGACCGAGGGCGTCTCGCCGTTCCGGCGCGGCAGCACCCCGGCGGCCCTCCAGTCCGTCCTCGACGCCACCCCGGCCCCGCCCTCGGCGGCCCGGGGCCCGCTGGCCGAGGCCATCGACGGGCTGCTGCGCAAGGACCCGGCACGGCGGCCGTCCGCGCGGCGGGTGCGCGAGCTGCTGACGGAGGCGGTCCGGCCACCGGCGCAGCAGCCGCGGCCCACCGGGCCCCCGGCCCCGCCCTCGCGGGTCGCCCCGCCGCCGGTCCCGTCGGCGCAGGTCGCCCCGCCGTCCGCGCGCCGCCGGTGTCCCGGTCGTATCGCCTGGCTGGGCGCGGGCGGGGCGGTGGTGGCGCTCGCGGTGGGGGCGTTTCTCGTGCCGGCCGATCCCTTCGCGGACCCGCTCCCCGACGGGTGGGCGATGCGGCCCGAGGGCAGGCTGGGCGCGAGCCTCGCCGTACCCGCCGGGTACCAGGTGTCCCGGCCGGAATCGGACGACACCGACAAGAACTGGGTGGCGTACACCGACTGGAGCGCCGCCGTCTCGATCACGCTCGACCTGGCCCGCGCGTCGGAGGACGACTCCGGGGAGATCAAGAACTCGGCGCGGGCCCAGATGTACGCGGACGACGAGGAGTTCCGCGTCCAGGGCGAGTACTCCCTCGGCATGCCCAAGGGCGCGCGGACGCGTCCGGACGACACCGCGACGTACCGGGGCCGGGAGGGCTTCCAGGGGGTCCGGGTGTCAGGAGGCCGCCGTCGCGCGGTTCCGGTAGCGGCCCGGGGTGATCCCGAACTCCCGGGTGAAGGCGTGCGAGAGGGCGTACGGGCTGCCGTACCCCGTCTCGCGCGCCACCGTCGCGAGCGGCGCGTCGGACGCGCGCAGCCGGGCCGCCGCCAGCGTCAGCCGCCACCAGGTCAGGTACGCCATCGGGGAGCGGCCGACCAGGGCGGTGAAGCGGCGCGCGAGGGTGGCCCGGGAGACCCCCGCCTCGGCGGCCAGCCGCTCGGCGGTCCAGGGCGCCGCCGGTTCGGAGTGCAGCGCCCGCAACGCGGCCGTGGTCACGGGGTCGTTCAGCACCGCGGGCCACGCCCCGGTGTGCGCCCGGCCCATCCAGGCGCGCACCATGTAGACCAGCAGCAGGTCCAGCAGGCTCGGCAGCGCGAGGCAGCCACCCGGCCGCTGCTCCTCCAGCTCCCGCGCCAACAGGTCCACGGCGGCCCGCAGTTCGGCCTGCTCGCCGACCCGGTGCGGCAGATGCACCACCTGCGGCAGCTCCGCCATCAAGGGGTGCGTGCGACTGCGGTCCAGCCGGTACTTGCCGCACAGCAGCTCGACCTCGCCGCCGTCCCCGGTGCTCGTCAGCGCGTGCCCCGCGCCGTGCGGCAGCAGCGCCACGTCACCCGGCCCCAGCACCACCGACTCGCCGTCGCCGTTGCCGTCGTCGCCGTCCCGCAGCAGTCGGCAGGTGCCGCCGAGGACGACATGGAAGCCCGCCCCCTCGTACGGCGGCAGCAGCTGCGCCCACCGGCCGCTCACCCGGAGCCGGTCCGAGGAGGGGCTGCCCACCCGGACCGCGGAGATCGCGTCGCTCACCACGTCCATGCCTCCATCATGCCTCTGCCCCGCCGCCATGAGACGGCGGCGTATCCGGATGAGCGGGAAGAGCATTGGAGCGCTCACCCACGGCTCCTAGAGTCGGAGGCATGGCGGACGAACAGGACGTACGGACATTCACCGTCGGCGATGTCGAGGTGCTGCGGATCGTGGAGCGACAGGGGCCCCTCGTGCCGGCGAAGCGGCTGGTGCCCGGGGCCGGGGCGGAGGTGTGGCGGGAGCACGCGGCGGAGCTGGTGCCCCGGTACTGGGATCCCGAGCGGGACATGGCGATGCTGGCGGTGCAGACCTGGGTGGTGCGCAGCGGCGGGCGGACCGTGCTGGTGGACACCGGGGTGGGGCGGGACCGCGAGCGGCCGGGCAATCCGCTCTTCCACCGGCAGCCGGGGGACCTGCCGGGGCTGCTGCGGCGGGCCGGGGTGGATCCGGCGGAGGTCGACGTCGTCGTGAACACGCACATCCACGGCGATCACGTCGGCTGGAACACCCATGACGAGAACGGGGAATGGGCGCCCACCTTCCCCCGCGCCCGCTATCTGCTCCCGGCCGCCGACGACCGCTACTTCGGCCCCGAGGGCGGCTACGGGGGCGGGGCGCGGGTGGACGACCGGCTGCTGTACGAGGACAGCATCGCGCCCGTGCACCGGGCGGGGCAGGCCGTCGTATGGGAGGACGGGTACCGCATCGACGAGCATCTCCGCCTGGAGTCCGCGCCCGGGCACACCCCGGGATCGTCGGTGCTGCGGGTCTCCTCGCGGGGCGAACACGCCCTGTTCGTCGGCGATGTGCTGCACAGCCCGGTGCAGATCCTGCGGCCCGAGTGCGGCAGCTGCTTCTGCCTCGATCCGGCGGGGGCGGCCGCGACCAGGCAGCGGCTGCTCCAACAGGCGGCGGACGAGCGGGCGTTGGTGGTCCCGGCGCACTTCGCGGGCACGGGTGTCGTCGAAGTGCGGGAGGAGAACGGCGGGTTCGGACTGCGCCGGTGGGCCGTCTGAACCGCCCGCTTCGACAACGGCGCGGTGCGCGCGGTACTGATGGGACATGGCTGACGACGGCGAACACCCGCTCGGCGCACATCCGAACGGCACGCGTCTGATCGGCGGGCGCTACCGGCTGACCGAGCGCCTCGGCACCGGACCCACCGGAACCGTCTGGCGCGCCGAGGACGAGGGCGGCGAGGGGCGCGGCCGGGTCGCCGTCAAGGAGCCGTCGCTGCCCGGCGATCCGGCCGCGGACGAGGAGAGCCGGCGGCTCGCCCACCGGCTCTACCGGGAGGCCCGCGCCGCGACCCGGGTGCGGCATCCGTCCGCCGTCACGGTGTACGACGTCGTCACCGAGGCGGGCGTCCCCTGGATCGTGATGGAGCTGGTGGCGGGCGAGTCCCTGGGCGAGGCGCTGCGCCGGGGTCCGCTGCCGCCCGCCGAGGCCGCGCGCATCGGCCTCGCCGTCCTCGGCGCCCTGCGCGCCGCGCACGCGGTCGGCATCGTGCACCGCGACCTCAAACCGGCCAACGTGCTGCTGGAATCGGGCACGGGGCGGGTCGTCCTCACCGACTTCGGGATCGGGGACGGGCCGGGCGGGGGTGGATCCGGTGGTGCCGGGGGTGGTGAGGGCGTGCTCGGTGGTGCCGGGTTCACTGGGGCTGGGGCTGGGGCTGGGGCTGGGGCTGGGGCTGGGGCTGGGGCTGGGGCTGGGGCTCAGGCCGGTTCCGGGTTCGGTCGCGCCGGGGACGGGGCCGGCCGTGGCGGTGGGGCCGGGCCCGGGGCCGGGCCCGCCTCCGATCTGTGGTCCCTGGGCGCCCTGCTGCGCGCCGCCCTCGGCGACACGGACCCCGGCCCGCTCGGCCCCCTCCTGGAGCGGCTGCGCGCGGAGCGCCCCGAGGCCCGGCCGGACGCGGCGCGGGTGGCGGCGGAGCTGCGCGCGTACCTGGGCGTGACGGACGTACCGGAACCGGCCGGCGTACGAGACAGGCGGGACCCCGGCGCCGTACCGGACGAGCGGCCGCGGCCCGGCGCGCAGCCGCAGGCAGGCCCCGGGCGGCCGGACCCCGAGTCGCAGCCCGGACCCGCACCCCGTCGCCGTACCCCCTTCACCACCCTCACCCTCCTCCTGGCCAAAAAACCCGCAGGCGACTGATCGGGCGGGTGTTCGAGCCGGCAACCGGCTGATCAGGCCATTCGTTGCCAGTGATCACTGGCAGGGTGTGAGCGCTCGGTGAATCCCCGTTACCGACGGGTACACAAAGCGTTCGGCGCGGCATACCCTGCGCCTCATGACGGACACGCAGGCCCCGGACACGCAGGCCCCGGACACGCAGGTCCCGGCCATCGCCGGTACCAACCCCCTCGCGCCCTCCCCCGAGGGCGTCCGCACCGCCGCCGACGTGGTCACCCCGGAACTGGTGGCCCGGCTGGCCAAGGGCGTCACCGGTTCCGGCCGGACCGCCAACCACATGCCGTTCACCGGCGAGAAGCTGGCCGACCTGCCCGAGTCCACCCCCGAGGACGTGCTCAAGGCCTTCGAGGCGGCGCGTGCCGCGCAGGCCGTCTGGGAGCGCACCCCGGTACGGCAGCGGGCCGCCGTCCTGCTCCGCTTCCACGATCTGATCCTCGAACGCCAGGCCGAGGTCCTCGACCTGGTGCAGCTGGAGACCGGCAAGGCCCGGCTGCACGCGCACGAGGAGGTGCTGGCCGTCGCCATCGCGGCCCGCCACTACGGCCGCAAGGCCCCCGCCTATCTGCGCGCGAAGCGGCACACCGGCGCCGTGCCGACCCTGACCAAGGTCACCGAACTGCGCCACCCGCGCGGGGCGGTGGGCCAGATCGCGCCCTGGAACTACCCGCTGGAGCTGTCCGTCGGCGACGCGCTGCCCGCCTTCGTCGCGGGCAACGCGGTCGTGATGAAGCCGGACACCGAGACCTGCCTCACCGCCCTGTGGGCCCGCGACCTGCTGATCGAGGCCGGGCTGCCCGAGGGCGTCTTCCAGGTCGTCCTCGGCGAAGGCCCGGTCGTGGGGCCCGAGTTGGTCAAGCACGCCGACTACGTCTCCTTCACCGGCTCCACCCGCACCGGCCGCGAGGTCGCCCAGGGCGCCGCCGCCCGGCTGATCGGCGTCTCCCTCGAACTCGGCGGCAAGAACGCCATGCTGGTGCTGGACGACGCCGACATCGAGAAGGCCGCCGCCGGTGCCGTGCGCGCCTGCTTCTCCTCGGCCGGCCAACTCTGCATCTCCATCGAGCGGTTGTACGTCCACGAGTCGGTCGCCGACGACTTCCTGGAGCGCTTCGCCGCCCGCACCAGGGCCATGCGGCTCGGCAACTCCCTCGCCTACGGCGCCGACATGGGCTCCCTGGTCGGCGAACGCCAGCTGGAGACCGTGGAACGGCATGTGCGCGAGGCCGTCGACAAGGGCGCCACGGTGCTCGCGGGCGGCGTGGCCCGGCCCGACATCGGCCCCTACTTCTTCGAGCCCACCATCCTCGACGGCGTCGAGGGCTCCATGGCGGTCTGCGAGGAGGAGACCTTCGGCCCGGTCGTCTCCGTCTACCGCTTCTCCGACGTGGACGAGGCCGTCGAGCGCGCCAACGCCACGCCGTACGGCCTCAACGCCTCGGTCTGGACGACCAGTTCGAGCCGCGGCCGGGACATCGCCGCCCGGCTGCGCACCGGCACGGTCAACGTCAACGAGGGCTACGCCCCCGCCTACGGCAGCGTCCAGTCCCCGATGGGCGGCATGAAGGACTCCGGACTCGGCCGCCGCCACGGCTCCGAGGGCATCCTCAAGTACACCGAGGCCCAGACGGTCGCCCAGCAGCGGCTGCTGCCGATGGCGCCCTCGCTGGGCATGTCGGACGAGGGCTACGCCCGCTTCATGACCACGAGCCTGCGCGTGCTGAAGGCGCTCCGGTTCAGGTGAGCCGCTGGGGGCGCGGGAACCGCGCGCGACACCACGGACGGCCCGCACCCGACACACAACGAGGAGAGACCCGTGCCCCAGGACTCCTACGACTACGACGTCATCGTGGTCGGCTCCGGCTTCGGCGGGTCCGTGTCCGCCCTGCGCCTGACCGAGAAGGGCTACCGGGTCGGCGTCCTCGAAGCCGGGCGCCGCTTCACCCGTCAGTCCCTGCCGAAGAACTCCTGGGACCTGAAGAACTACCTCTGGGCCCCCAAGCTCGGCATGTACGGCATCCAGCGCATCCATCTGCTGGGCAATGTGATGGTGCTGGCCGGCGCGGGCGTCGGCGGCGGCTCGCTCAACTACGCCAACACCCTCTACGTACCGCCGAAGGCGTTCTTCGAGGACCCCCAGTGGAAGGACATCACCGACTGGCAGGAGGAGTTGCAGCCGTACTACGACCAGGCCAAGCGGATGCTCGGCGTGCGGCTCAACCCGACGATGACCCCCTCGGACGTCCATCTGAAGGCGGCCGCCGAGCGGATGGGCGTCGGCGACACCTTCCACTTCGCGCCGGTCGGCGTCTTCTTCGGTGACGGCGAGGACGCCGACGGCACGGCGAAGGCGGCCCCGGGGCAGCCGGTGCCCGACCCGTACTTCGGCGGGGCCGGACCGCGGCGCAACGCCTGCACCGAGTGCGGCGAGTGCATGACCGGCTGCCGGCACGGCGCCAAGAACACGCTGAACGAGAACTACCTCCACCTCGCCGAGAAGGCGGGCGCCGTGGTCCACCCCATGACCACGGTGGTGTCCGTCACCGACGACTCGCGCGGCGGCTACGCGGTGGCCACCCTGCCGACGGACCGCGGGAAGAAGGGCGCGGGACGGTTGTTCACCGCGCGCCGGGTCGTGATCGCCGCCGGTACGTACGGCACCCAGACCCTGCTGCACCGCATGAAGGCGAACGGCCAACTGCCGTATCTCTCGCCCCGGTTGGGTGTGCTGACCCGCACCAACTCGGAGGCGCTGGTCGGCGCGCAGACCGACAACCACCGCTACCGCAAGGCGCACGGCACCCCGCGGGCCGACTTCACCCGGGGTGTCGCGATCACCTCCTCGATCCACCCGGACGAGAACACCCACATCGAGCCGGTCCGCTACGGCAAGGGCTCCAACGCGATGGGCGGCCTGTCCATCCTCCAGGTGCCGTACACCGAGGGCTCCTCGCGGGCGCTGGCCTGGCTGGCGAACGCGGCCAGGCACCCCACCCTGGTACTGCGCTCGCTGTCCAACCGCCGCTGGTCCGAGCGGAGCATCATCGGCCTGGTGATGCAGTCCCTGGACAACTCGCTGACGACGTACCTGAAGCCGGGCGGCGTCGGCAGGGGCCTGCTCACCGCGCGCCAGGGGCACGGCGCGCCCAACCCCAAGCAGATCAGGGCCGCCTCCGAGGCCGCCGCCGCGCTCGCCGCCGAGATCAACGGCTTCCCGGGCAGCAATGTCGGCGAGCTGATGGGCACCCCGCTCACCGCGCACTTCCTCGGCGGCTGCCCCATCGGCGACTCGGCCGACACCGGGGTGATCGACCCGTACCACCGGCTGTACGGCCACCCCGGCATCTCGGTCGTGGATGGCGCCGCGGTCTCGGCGAACCTGGGCGTCAATCCGTCGCTGACGATCACCGCGCAGGCCGAGCGTGCCATGTCGTTCTGGCCGAACAAGGGCGAGGAGGATCCGCGGCCGGCGCCCGGGGCGTCGTACGAGCGGCTGAAGCCGGTGGAGCCGCGGTCGCCCGCGGTCCCGGCGGAGGCGTTCGGCGCGCTGCGGCTGCCGTTCCTGGGGATGCCGACGGTGCGGGCGAAGGCCGAGTAGCCCCGGTCCATGTGGCCCAGATCACCTGAAGATCTCGGCTCCCGGCACAACCCTCCTCCGCCGTCGCCGATCAAACCTGCTACCGGATTCGAGAAGACGGTGGAGAGGGACCTGCCTTCGGAGGGGGATGCAGGTCCCTCTTCTCATGCGCCGACGGTGTCTTCGGCGGGGGTGCCGTGGTCTGTGCGGGGACGGGGACCGGTGTGTTCCGCCGGTCGGCTCCGGGCGTCCCCGGAGCCGACCGTTCTCTTGGTGACCGGGCTGCTGTCCCCTGCCGTCCGGTCACTTCCCTGGAGCGAGGTCCCACGGCGTACGGCACGACCCGTACGCCTCATCGCCCCAGCGAGCCACGCGTGGTTCTGTCGGGCCCGCCCCTGGCTGGCACGGACACCCCGCTAACGAAGCCGCCCGCGGGGCGGTCACGGCGCCGTACGGGTGAGACGGGGGACGAACTCACGTCGGATAATCAGCTGACTCGGGGGCCCGGAGGCTCAGACGCGGCCCCGGCACAGCTCCAGCAGGGTCATGGCGAGCGAGGTGCCGGGCTTGCCCAGCGCCTCGCGGTAGTGGCCGAGGATCTCCATCTCGCGGGAGAGGCTGACCCGCCGGCCGCCGGCGGAGATCCGGGTCTGCTGGACCACGGCGGAGACGGCCGTCCGCTCCTGGATGAGGCCGATGATCCGGTCGTCGATCGCGTCGATGCGCTCCCGCGCGGCGGCGATGGTCGCCTCCGGCGTCGCGGCGGTCTCTTCGGGGGTGGTGGTGCTCGTGCTCATGTCGGGGCTCCTGATCGTTTCGTGCGGGTGCGGATGCCCTGGAACGGCGTGACCCGGAGAAACGACAGGCGCCCCGGGCCTTGTCGGCCCGGGGCGCCTGGGATGTCGCTTAAGCGTTCGGCTAAGCAGCACGACCATGGCAACCGGCGGGCCGGATGCCATAGGTAAAGACGAAGGTCGTGTGCTGATGCATGCGGCCAGTATGCCACGGCGCCCGTACGGCGGGCCCCCGCGCGGTGCGGCGGGCCCGTCCTCGCGGGCCTCCGGCGCGGCGGAGCGCTTCGCGCCCGCACCGTTAGACTCGTAGTACAGACCCCCGCCCGGACCACCAGAAGGCACCCCGTGTCATCAGCGACTCCCACTGCCCCCGACACCGTCCTGGTCGTCGACTTCGGTGCGCAGTACGCCCAGCTCATCGCCCGTCGCGTCCGCGAGGCGCGGGTCTACAGCGAGATCGTGCCGAGCACCATGCCGGTCAAGGAGATGCTCGCCAAGAAGCCCGCGGCGATCATCCTCTCCGGCGGCCCCTCGTCGGTGTACGAGGAGGGCGCGCCCCGGCTCGACCGCGAGATCTTCGAGGCCGGCGTCCCCGTCTTCGGCATGTGCTACGGCTTCCAGCTGATGGCGCTCACCCTCGGCGGCTCCGTCGACAACAACGGCGCCCGTGAGTACGGCCGCACCGACCTGCACGTCTCCAAGCCCTCCTCCACCCTCTTCGAGGGCACCCCGGACGAGCAGCAGGTCTGGATGTCGCACGGCGACGCCTGCTCCGCCGCCCCCGAGGGCTTCGCGGTCACCGCGTCCACCGACCTGGTCCCGGTCGCCGCGTTCGAGAACGACGAGAAGAAGCTCTACGGCGTCCAGCACCACCCCGAGGTCATGCACTCCACGCACGGCCAGCAGGTCCTGGAGCACTTCCTGTACCGAGGCGCGGGCCTGGAGCCGACCTGGACCACGGGCAATGTGATCGAGGAGCAGGTCGAGGCCATCCGCGAGATGGTCGGCGACAAGCGCGCGATCTGCGGTCTGTCCGGCGGCGTGGACTCCGCCGTGGCCGCCGCCCTGGTGCAGAAGGCCATCGGCTCCCAGCTGACCTGCGTCTACGTCGACCACGGTCTGATGCGCAAGGGCGAGACCGAGCAGGTCGAGAAGGACTTCGTCGCGGCCACCGGCGTCCAGCTGAAGGTCGTCGACGCCGAGGAGCGCTTCCTGAAGGCCCTCGCCGGGGTCAGCGACCCCGAGGAGAAGCGCAAGATCATCGGCCGGGAGTTCATCCGCGTCTTCGAGCAGGCGCAGGCCGAGATCATCGCCGACGCGGGCCCGGCCGTGGAGTTCCTGGTCCAGGGCACCCTCTACCCGGACGTGGTCGAGTCCGGCGGCGGCACCGGCACCGCCAACATCAAGTCGCACCACAACGTCGGCGGCCTGCCCGAGGACCTTGAGTTCCAGCTGATCGAGCCGCTGCGCAAGCTGTTCAAGGACGAGGTCCGGATGGTCGGCCAGGAGCTGGGCCTGCCGGACGAGATCGTCCAGCGCCAGCCGTTCCCCGGCCCGGGCCTCGGCATCCGCATCGTCGGCGAGGTCACCAAGGAGCGCCTGGACCTGCTGCGCGACGCCGACGCCATCGCCCGCGAGGAGCTGACCGCGGCCGGCCTCGACCGCGAGATCTGGCAGTGCCCGGTGGTCCTGCTCGCCGACGTCCGCAGCGTGGGCGTCCAGGGCGACGGCCGCACCTACGGTCACCCGATCGTGCTGCGCCCCGTCTCCTCCGAGGACGCCATGACCGCCGACTGGTCCCGGCTGCCCTACGACGTCCTCGCCCGCATCTCGACCCGCATCACCAACGAGGTCCGGGACGTCAACCGCGTCGTCGTCGACGTCACCTCGAAGCCGCCGGGCACCATCGAGTGGGAGTAGGCCCGAGGGGGAGCAGGGCTCCCCTGAGGCTCAGGTCCGCCTGAGAGCCCGCACCGGCTCTCCGGGCTTCCAGACCTGGACGACCAGACAACGGTCGTCCTCGACACAGGTCCGCACGACCTCCGTCAACTCGGTGCGGAAGAGGTGGAACGGCCCCGGCGGTTCCACCTCTTCCCCGTATCCGGCCTTCACCTCCCCGTCCCCGACCTCGTAGGCCCGCCCGCCGATCCGCATGTCGCCCTCGGCCATCGCGGTGCCGTCGCCCGGATTGGAGTGGAGCGCGAACCGCGGGTCGCGCAGCAGGTCGCGGGCCTTCACTGAGCCCGGCATCATGCCGAGCCACAGCTCGCCGCCGAGGAAGCGCACCTCCAGCCCCGAGGGACGGGGCGAGCCGTCCCGGCGCAGGGTGACGAGGACGTGGTGCCGGAAGGCGCCGAAGCGCCGCTCGACGGCCGCAGCGAAGTCCGGTTCGGCCGTGGTGAAGTCTGCCCAGTTCATACCGGCCGAGTGTGCTCGCCCAACCCGACACCTCCTGTCGCCTTTCCCGTCCGAACCCTCGTCCGTCCCCGCCCGCTCTCCATCTGCGCGCCATCTTTACGGCACAGCCCTGCCTTTTTGGGCCGACCGGCGGTAACTTCCGGCCCGTACCGCCTACCAGCGCTGGAGGACCTATGTCCGGGCCCACCCCGCCGCTGCCGCTGTCCACCGACCAGCTGCAGTTCGCCATGCCGCCGATGCACGACTCGGTCGAGGACGAGCGCCGGCACCGCAAGGAACGGCTCGCCGGAGCCCTGCGGATCTTCGGGCGGAACGGCTTCGAGGACGGCGTCTCCGGCCACATCACCGCCCGCGACCCGGAGTTCAGCGACTGCTTCTGGGTCAACCCCTTCGGCATGCCCTTCCGGCACGTCACCGTCGGCGACCTCGTCCTCGTCAACCAGGACGGACAGGTCATCGAGGGCCGCTACCACGTCAACCAGGCCGCCTTCACCGTGCACGCCCAGGTGCACGCCGCCCGCCCGGACGTCGTCGCCGTCGCCCACTGCCACTCCGTGCACGGCCGTGCCCTCGCCGCCCTCGGCGACCTCATCGACCCCCTCACCCAGGAGAGCTGCGCCTTCTACGAGGACGCCGCCCTCTACGACGCCTACACCGGTGTCACCGTCGACGCCCGGGAGGGCCGCCGCATCGCCGCCGCGCTCGGCTCCCGCAAGGCGCTGGTGCTGCGCAACCACGGACTGCTCACCGTCGGCGGCTCCGTGGACGCCGCCGCCTGGTGGTTCCTGTCCATGGACCGCTCCTGCCAGGTGCAGCTGCTGGCCCGCGCGGCCGGCCGCCCGGTCCTCATCGAGCACAAGCTCGCCGTCGCCACCCGCGAACAACTCGGCGGCGACCTCGTGGCCTGGATCAACTACCAGCCCCTCTGGCAGGAGATCACCCGCAGCGAACCCGACCTGCTCGGCTGAGCCCCGGGTGCGGTGGGGGGTGGGCCAGAGGCGAGTGGGGACTTCTGCGGGCGGTCGCGTCAAGACGTCGCCCGGCAGTTCACTCTCCAGGATCATGTCGGCGGCCCCCTACCGGCCCCGGTAGGGCACAATTCGCTGTTGACGTACGGGAGTTGCACGGCGACGGAACGGCTCACCGAGGGGCCGGCGGCCGTGCCGCGAGGTCGCGGGGAAGGCGGGCGTCGGACGTGGCGGTGCAGGAGGCGAGAGAGGACGCGGACGCCGAGGGCGTCCACGAGGGCGGCTGCGGCTGCGGGGACTGTCCGCACGGCGCACGCGAGGGACACCGGCGGGCCGTCGCCGCGTTCCTGCGGCGCCGCGACGAGTTCGCCGCCGGTCAGGGCCTGCCCGCCGCCGTGGCCTACTCTCCCTCGGCCTCCCGCCAGTGGATCTCCGAGGAACTGACCCAGCGCGCCGAGGCCGTCGCCGAACGCGGGCGCGCCGAGGGCGAGATGTGGCTCACCCGCCTGTGGCTGCGCACCCTGTGCACGGTGTGGGGCGCGGTCGTCGCCCTGCTGCTCGGCGAGGCGCTGACCGCGATCGGCGCCGGCTGGACCACCGCCCGCACCGCGGCCCTGCTCGCCGCCCTCGTCGTGGCCGGCACGCTGTCCGCCGCCTGCTGGTTCCACCGGGCGCGCGGTGGCGCTCTCGCCCCGGTGATCGGCGAGGACCATCGCATGTCCACCTCCCGTTCCGTCGCCGTCTGCTGGGTCCTGTTCATCGGCTACGCCGTCCTGCTGCTCGCCGCCCGCCTCGCCGCCGCCTCCGGCCACGCCGAACGCGACGCGCTCATCTCGGGCCTCGACCTCGCCCGCGGCGCCGGCGTGGTGACCGTCCTCGCCGTGGTCTGCGGCATCGCCGTCCTGGTCCGCCGGGTGGTGGGCCTGCGCATCCTCGCCCAACGGCTCCAGAAGGTCCCGGCCCACCGCCCGCGCGCCGCCGACCTGCTCACCGACGACTCCGGCCGGGGCGCCTTCACCGACATCCAGTACGTCGCCATCAGCGCCGTCGCCCTGGTCTTCGCCGCCGTCCGGCTCGCCCGCCGCCCCGACCAGCTGCCCGACCTGCCCTGGGGACTCGCGGTCGTCGTCCTGATCTCGGCCGCCACCTATCTGGCGGGCAAGTACGCGGAGGGCGGCCGCGCGGTCATCCTCTCCGTGGTCCGCGCCCGCGAACCCGGCGACCTGGACGGCCCGATCCGTACCGGCGACGACATCGAGATCCGCGGCACCGGCTTCGTCCCGCCCGGCGCCCGGACCGCCGAACGGCTCTCCCGCATGGTCGTCCGCATCGGCGCCGTCGACGTCCACGTCCCGCTGGTCCCGGTCACCGGCGGCTTCCGCAACCCCACGGACACCGTCCTGACCGTCCCCGTCCCGGCCGACGTCGAGCCCGGCTCGGTGGAGGTCCAGGTGGTGACCGCGGCCGGAGTGCCGACCAACCGCTGCACGGTCCAGATCACCGAGTGAGCGTCCGCCACTCGCGATCCTCCTCTCATACGAACGCCTGAAATCCGGAAAAACCCGTGGGCGATGATTGAGCGTCCCCTCCTTGTCATACATATGGTCGGGAGAGCGGGCAGGTACGGCAGGACAGCGGGCGAGAGGCGGCAGGCAGGATGACCGGTATTCGGATGGACACGCGCACCACCCGGCTGAACAGCCACAGCGGCTGGCGGGACACCGCCGCCCACTACGCCCTGCTGCCCCTGCGCGTCTTCCTCGGCGTCACCTTCCTCTACGCGGGCCTCGACAAGCTCACCGACAGCACCTTCATGAAGGCCGCCGGCGCCGGCTCGATCGGCGACACCATGCACGCGGCCCGCGGCACCGCCGCCCTCCCCGCCCTGATCGACCTCGCCCTGAAGAGCCCGGTCGGCTTCGGCTACGCCATCGCCCTCGGCGAACTGGCCGTCGGCATCGCCACCCTCCTCGGGCTGCTCGGCCGCCTCGCCGCACTGGGCGGCGCGCTGATCTCCCTCAGCCTGTGGCTGACCATGAGCTGGGCCACGACCCCCTACTACTACGGCAACGACCTCGCCTACCTGATGGCCTGGCTGCCCCTGATCCTCGCCGGCGCGCCCTACCTCTCCCTGGACGCCGCATGGCGCGCCCGGGGGCGGCAGCGGTCGCTCGGGTATCTGTAGGGCGGTCGAGGGGGAGGCGTCTGGTACGGGTACCAACGGGTCGGCAGGCTGGGTGCTGGGTGCTGTCGTGTCGCCGCCGTCACGCCGTCACGCCGCGGTGTCGTGCCGTCGGAGCGTCGGAGTGCCGGAGCGGTTGGGCCGTCCGGACCGTCGGGCACGGTAGCGGCTCGCCGCCGTGTGCCCCTGGCCGGTCGGTGTCCCCGGCAAGATCCGAAAGAGAGCCCTAGCCCCGCTCGGTCCCGCCCCGCCCCCGTATCACCCGGTCGAGCGTCGCCGTGGCGCCGGCCAGGCACAGGCCGCCGATCACCAGCGGGACGATCGCGAACCAGGGGGCCTTCCACAGGCCGCCCGCGTCCCCGGCGTACACCACCCCGGCGGCGATGAGGAACAACCCGGCGACCAGCTTCCCCGGCCGGAACTCATGGCGCAGCACGGTCCACCTCCACCTCTCCGGCCCCGACCCCGAGGGTGAGGTCCAGGGTGCCGCTGTCCTTGCCGCCCCTGAGCGGTGTCAGGGTCACGTCCCTGTGCCGTTGCGGCAGCACGTCCACGTCCTCTCCGTTCTTCTCGCCCGGCAACTTGATGTCGCCCACGCCCACATCGATGTTCATCCGCACGGTCGCGTCGGCCGGCACGATCACCTTCAGCCGGCCCGCCCCGACGTGCGCGTCCGTGCTGACGGTCTGCCCCTCGGCCGGGTGTACCCGGGTCAGGTCGAGGGTGCCCCGGCCCGTGCCCAGCTCGTACGACGGCCGGACCTGTGCCGAGGCGCCGGGTATCCAGGCCGTGTCCCGCCAGTGCGTGGTGATGTCCCGGGGCATCGCCGCCGCCCCGCCGAGCAGGGCCGCCGTGACGATCGCGAGGAACACCGTCCCGGCACCGGTGCGGCCCAGGAACGAGCTGACCGCGATGCCCAGGCCGAAGACGGCCAGCGCGCAGGCGAGCCCGGTCTGAAGGCTGCCGCCCAGCGTGTGGGTGTGCCACGTCAGCCCGGAGCCCAGGCCGCCCGCCAGCAGTGCCAGCAGGAACACCGGGCCGCCTATCCAGCGCGGTCCGCGCGACTTCGGGGGCGCGGGGTCCGGCGGCTGCTTCGCGGCGGCGCCGGGATGGGTCCAGGGGGTGGCGAGGCGGACGTCGACGACCGAGAGCAGGTCTCCGTCCCGGATCCGCGCGTCGCCGGGCCCCCACAGATAGCCGGTGCCGCCGACATGGCCGCCGTCCTTGACGATCGGGTCCCGCCACCACGAGGGGTAGCTGGTGACGACCGGCGGCGCCTGTGCCTCCGGCGGTGCGTCGGCGGCGGCCTGTGCGGCCAGCGGGTCGGGGTCGGGGGCGTCACGGCGCCGTGACCAGTACCCGGCGCCGGCGAGCATCAGCGAGAGCACCGCGGCGAAGGCCAGGGCCCCACCGTTTCTCAGCATGGTCAGGAAGGTGCCGCAGCCGACCAGGGCGAACAGCACGGCGGCCAGCGCCTGGCCGTCGACCCGGCCGGTCAGCAGCTTGCGCAGCTCGTTCTCCTCCTCGTCCTCGTACGGCACCAGCAGCCATACGAAGCCGTAGAAGATGAGACCAAAGCCACCGGTCGCGGACAGGACGGCCAGGGTGATGCGGAATATCACCGGGTCCATGTCGGCCTGCCGGCCGAGCCCCGCGCACACGCCCGCGATCATCTTGTACCGGCGCCCGCGCCGGAACCGGTCGGGTGCGTCCTCGGCGGGGCCCGGCTGCCGCGGGGGCTCCTGCGGCTGCCCCTCTTTCTGCGCCCGGCCCTGTTCCTGCTCCTGCTCCTGTTCCTGCTGCTGTTCCGGCCCGGGTCCCTGTCCCGGCTCTTGCGCGCCGGTGTGGGCGCGGGGGCCCCCGCCCGTGCTGTCCGTCTTCTCCGCGTCGCCCGTCTTCTCTGTGCCTTTCGCGCGAGGGGCGGAGCCGTCGAAGGCCGCGCCCGCTCCCTCCGTCGCGGCGGGCGCGGCATCCGTCGGCCCGGTGCCCGGGGCCGGGCGCGGGCCGCCGAGTCCCGGACCCGTCGCGGCGTGCTCGTGATCCGTCATGAGTCCATGGTGACGGCCGGGGCGGCGCGGCGGCAGTCGGGACAACCCTGGGCGAACCCTGAGATCCGCCCTGAGGCGGGCCGGGGGAAGCGTTCGAACCGCGTGGACCGGCCGGAACCGGTGCGGGAGCGAGGCCCCCGACCCGGCCCCGGGGAAGATCAGGGGCGTCTCGGGGACGGACCCTGATGCCCCGCCCCGGCCGGCCGTGTGACCATCGATGCCATGCCGGAAGCCGCAAGCCTGCCACTCGACGACCCGCGGCCGCCGCGCAAGCTCTACCGCAGCGGCGACGGACGCTGGCTCGGCGGAGTGGCGCGGGGCCTCGCCGGGCACCTCGGGCTGCCCGTCGTCTGGGTCCGGCTCGCGTTCGCCGGCCTGTTCATGGCCAACGGCCTGGGCGCGCTGCTGTACGCGGCGTTCTGGTTCTTCGTCCCGCTCGGCGTCGGTGGCGTCGGGGGACAGAAGACGTCCCCGGTCACCGCCGAGACCACGCCCGGCGGCCGCAGAAGACTCGTGGCCCGCAAGCCGGACCGCGGTCAGATGGTCGCGCTGCTCCTCATGGTCATCGTGTCCACGGTCTTCGTGGGCAGCGTCAATCCGACCGGCGCGGCCAAGGCGTATCTGGTGCCCGCCGTGCTCGTCGCGGCAGGTGTCGCCCTCGTCTGGCGCCAGGCGGACAACGCCCGCCGGGCCCGCTGGGTCGAGGTCGGCCGGCACCGCCGCACCCTGACCCTGGTGCGCGCGGCCGCCGGTGTCCTGCTGGTCACGGCCGGCGTCTCGGCGATCTTCGTCCTCCAGGGTTCGGCCGCCCACCTCGGCGCCGTCCTCCAGGCCGCGCTCGCCGTCCTCGTCGGGATCACCCTGCTCGCCGGTCCGTATCTGGTCCGGATGACCCAGGACCTCTCCGAGGAGCGGCTGATGCGCATCCGCGCCCAGGAGCGGGCCGAGGTCGCCGCGCATGTCCATGACTCCGTGCTGCACACCCTCACCCTGATCCAGCGCAACGCGGACAACGCGGGCGAGGTCCGCCGCCTCGCCCGCGCCCAGGAGCGCGATCTGCGCACCTGGCTCTACAAGCCGGAAGGCACCGGCAAGGACGAGGCCGACGAGCCGGACACGGTCGCCGAGGCGGTGCGGCGCAATGCGGCCGAGATCGAGGACAAGCACGGTGTGCCCATAGAGGTGGTCGTCGTCGGCGACTGCCCGTTGGACGAGCGGATCGGCGCGCAGATGCAGGCCGCGCGCGAAGCGATGGTGAACGCCGCCAAGTACGGTGGCGACGGCGGCGCCGTGCAGGTCTACGCCGAGGTCGAGGGCAGCACGGTGTTCGTGTCCGTGCGCGACCGCGGCCCGGGCTTCGACTTCGACTCGATACCCGCCGACCGGATGGGCGTCAGGGAATCGATCATCGGACGCATGGAGCGCAACGGCGGCACGGCCCGGCTACGGGCGGTGCCGGGGGGCGGCACGGAGGTCGAGCTGGAGATGGAGAGGGCGGAGAAGGCGGCATGAGCGACGCGACCGAGGCGAACGGCACGGCGGAGGCGGCGGAGGTGCCCGCGATCGGCGGGCTCGCCGAAGGCGGTGCGGGCGGGCGGCACGTCCGGGTGGTGCTGGTGGACGACCACCGGATGTTCCGTACCGGCGTACAGGCGGAGATCGGCCGGACCGCCACGACCGGTGTCGAGGTGGTGGGCGAGGCCGCGGACGTCGACCAGGCGGTCACCGTCATCACCGCGACCCGGCCCGAGGTGGTCCTCCTCGACGTCCATCTGCCGGGCGGCGGCGGGGTCGAGGTGCTGCGCCGGTGCGCGGCGCTGATGGCGGACGCCGAGCAGCCGGTGCGCTTCCTCGCGCTGTCCGTGTCGGACGCGGCGGAGGACGTGATCGGGGTGATCCGCGGCGGCGCCCGCGGCTATGTCACCAAGACCATCACCGGCACCGACCTGGTGGACTCGATCTTCCGGGTGCAGGAAGGGGACGCGGTCTTCTCGCCGCGCCTGGCCGGGTTCGTCCTGGACGCCTTCGCCTCCACCGACGCCCCGCCCGTGGACGAGGACCTGGACCGCCTCACCCAGCGCGAACGGGAGGTGCTGCGCCTGATCGCCCGGGGCTACGCGTACAAGGAGATCGCCAAGCAGCTCTTCATCTCGGTGAAGACGGTCGAGTCCCACGTCTCGGCGGTCCTGCGCAAGCTCCAGCTGTCCAACCGGCATGAGCTGACGCGGTGGGCGACGGCGCGGCGGCTGGTCTGACCCCGGCGGGGCGGACCCCCGGCCAGCGGTCCGGGGCCATCTACAGGGCCTCACACCTACAGTCGCAGGCCCCTCACACCACCCTCGTCGCCCCCGCGAACGGCATCTGGTCGATCGGGGCCACCCGGACCGGGGCCGAGGGGTTGGGGGCGTGGATCATGCGGCCGTTGCCGATGTAGAGGCCGACGTGGCTGATGCCGGAGTAGAAGAACACCAGGTCGCCGGGGCGCAGTTCGGAACGGGAGACACGGCGGCCCGCGTCGATCTGGGCGTAGGTGGTGCGGGGGAGGGACACCCCGGCGGAGCGGTAGGCGGCCTGGACCAGGCCCGAGCAGTCGAAGGAGTGGGGGCCGGTCGCGCCCCACACATAGGGGCTGCCGAGTTTGGCGAAGGCGTAGGCGACGGCCGCCGCGGCGCGGGAGTCGGGGGCGGCGACGGCCCCGGCCTGTGCCTGCCCGGCGTCGCCGGCTGCCCGGGCGGCGTGTCCCGGGGTGGTGCCGCCGGTGTCGTCGGCGCCGGTCACCTGGTCGCGTTGCGACGGGGTCAGCTCGGCCAGCAGCCGTCGGGCCTCGGTCAGCTTGCCCGTGACGGACGCCTTCTGCCGCCGTAGTTCGTCCTGGTGGGACTTCAGGGTCTTCAGCTCGACGCGGGCGGCGCCGCGCAGCCGCTCGATCTCCTGGAGCTGTCGGCGCACCTGGGAGACGTCGGCGGCCTGCCGGTCGCCGGCGCGTTCGGCGAGAGCGGCGTCGTCCAGGTAGCGGTTCGGGTCGCTGGACAGGGCGAGCTGCCAGGCGGGAGCGATGTCACCGGAGCGGTACTGCGCGGCGGCGAAGGTACCGAGCGCGTCCCGGGCGGAGTTGAGCTTCCGCGTCTTGCGGGCGGCCTCGTCGCGCAGCGCGTTCAGCCGGCGTTCGCCCGCGTCCGCCTGCTCCTTGGCGCCGTCGTACTTCTGCGTGGCGGTCTCCGCCTCCCGGTACAAGGTGTCCACCTCGGTCTTCACCTGCGTGGGCGTCAGCCGGGGCTCCGCTTGTCCGGTGCCCTCGAAGCCCGTCGCGGTGGCCGCCCCCGCCAAGGCGAGGATGGCCGCCGTCCGGGCCGTACGCCCCCCGAACGGGTGCTGCCGTGGCCTGCGGTGCGCTGCCACCTGTGCCGTCACGTCCTTTCGTACGACTGATGCCGGTCGATGCGACCGATACGTCCGATGCGGGCCCGGCGCTCGGGGCCGGGTGCCTGGAGGAGGACGCTAAGCCGGACGGTGACGAGTTGGTAACGCAGTGTGCGGAAAAGGCTTCGATGGGGCGGTACGTGTCCGTATGCGATCGAGTCGGAAGGGTCGAGATGTCTCCTTTGTGCAGCGAGGTGACCGAAGGGCGAGAAGTGACGAAGGAGAGAGCGGCGGGGTGCTATGGGCCGCATTCGTGCGGGATGCGGCCGATGACCGGGGGCGGTGACGGGAGGTCGCGGGGCGCTGGTTAGGCTCCCGCTCCATGGACGTACTCATCCATCTCTTCGTCGGCCTGCACATCATCGGCATCGCCGCGTTGCTCGGTGGTTTCCTCACGCAGATGAAGGCGATGGGCCAGGGCACGGCGCGGTTCGTGCCCGGGATGCTGCACGGGGCGCTGACCATGCTGGTCACCGGTGTGGCCCTGGTCGGGCTCAATCAGGCGCAGGGCGCTCAGATCAACACCGTCAAGATCGGCATCAAGCTGGCGCTGCTGATCGTGATCCTCGGCCTCGTCTACGTCAAGCGGGACGAGGAGCGGATCGACAAGGCGCAGTTCGGGCTGGTCGGCGCGCTGACCGCGA
Organism: Streptomyces sp. WP-1; assembly: GCF_030450125.1. Lineage (NCBI taxonomy): Bacteria > Bacillati > Actinomycetota > Actinomycetes > Kitasatosporales > Streptomycetaceae > Streptomyces > Streptomyces sp. WP-1. Next base: position 3,323,090 of record NZ_CP123923.1, on the reverse strand, counting down.
CGAACATCTTCATCGCGGTGCTCTGGACCTGACCTCGCCGGACCCGGCGCGGGCCGTGCGCACCGCGTCGGTGACCGTGCCCGCGGCCACCCGGAGCCACCCGGCCACCGCCACCCGGAGCCACCTGGCCACCGCCACCCGGAGCCACCTGGCCACCGCCGCCCAGACCAGCACGTGTGCCGGGCCCTCTGAGTCAGGGGACGCCCACGGCGGTCGCGACGGACAGTGTCGCCGCGGCCGTCATGCCCAGCGGGAAGACCGTCGCCCACCGGCGCTCGTCGTAGCGGAGCCGGCGGCGGACCGCCTCGGCGCCGATGCCAGGCAGGGCCCTGGGCCGGGCGACGCGGGCACGCGCGCGCGGGGGTGCGGGGGCGCGAAAAGATCCGAACGGGACGAGGTCAGGGACGGCACCCGTGATTTCCCCGGCTTTACCCTCAGGTTTCCGGGAGCGGGACCGGTTGTCGGTGGGGCGCCCTAGACTCGGAAGGCGATGAGCAGCCTCTTTGACGACAGCTTCCTGGCGGATCTCCAGGCCCCGCGTGGGCACGAGGAGGAACATGCGCCGCCCCCCGAGGACGATCACACTCCGGAGCCGATTCCGGAGGATCTGTTCGGCGGGAAGTTCGACGTGCCGCCGGACCGGGACACCCACTACCGCGACGGCGCCCCGCGCCCCCCGCTGGACGCGGCGGCCCTGCTGGAGGGGCTGAACGAGAACCAGCGCGCCGCCGTCGCGCACGCCGGTTCCCCGCTGCTCATCGTGGCCGGCGCCGGTTCCGGCAAGACCCGTGTGCTCACCCACCGGATCGCCCACCTGCTCGCCGAGCGCCATGTGCACCCGGGGCAGATCCTCGCGATCACCTTCACCAACAAGGCCGCGGGCGAGATGAAGGAGCGTGTCGAGCAGCTCGTCGGCCTGCGGGCCAACGCCATGTGGGTGATGACCTTCCACAGCGCGTGCGTGCGCATCCTGCGCCGGGAGAGCAAGAAGCTCGGCTTCACGTCGTCGTTCTCGATCTACGACGCCGCCGACAGCAAGCGCCTGATGGCCCTGGTCTGCCGCGACCTGGACCTCGACCCCAAGCGCTTCCCGCCCAAGTCCTTCAGCGCCAAGATCAGCAATCTGAAGAACGAGCTGATCGACGAGGAGGACTTCGCGGCCCAGGCAGCCGACGGTTTCGAGAAGACCCTGGCCCAGGCGTACGCGCTCTACCAGTCGCGGCTGCGCGAGGCCAACGCGCTCGACTTCGACGACCTGATCATGACGACGGTCCATCTGCTGCGCGCCTTCCCGGACGTCGCCGAGCACTACCGCCGCCGCTTCCGGCATGTCCTGGTCGACGAGTACCAGGACACCAACCACGCCCAGTACGCGCTGGTCCGCGAGCTGGTCGGCACCGGCGCGCACGACACGGACGTACCGCCCGGCGAGCAGGACCTCCCGCCCGCCGAACTGTGCGTCGTGGGTGACGCGGACCAGTCGATCTACGCCTTCCGCGGCGCGACCATCCGCAACATCCTCCAGTTCGAGGAGGACTACCCGAACGCGACGACGATCCTGCTGGAGCAGAACTACCGCTCCACGCAGACCATCCTGTCCGCCGCCAACGCGGTCATCGAGCGCAACGAGTCCCGCCGCCCGAAGAACCTGTGGACCAACGCCGGACAGGGCGCGCGGATCACCGGCTATGTCGCCGACACCGAGCACGACGAGGCCCAGTTCGTCGCCGACGAGATAGACCGCCTCACGGACGCGGGCGAGGCGCGCGCCGGTGACGTCGCCGTCTTCTACCGGACCAACGCCCAGTCCCGTGTCTTCGAAGAGATCTTCATCCGCGTCGGTCTGCCCTACAAGGTCGTCGGCGGGGTCCGCTTCTACGAGCGCAAGGAGGTCCGGGACGTCCTCGCCTACCTGCGCGTTCTCGCCAACCCCGAGGACTCGGTGCCGCTGCGCCGCATCCTCAACGTGCCCAAGCGGGGCATCGGCGAGCGCGCCGAGGCGATGATCGACGCCCTCGCCCAGCGCGAGAAGATCAGCTTCCCGCAGGCGCTCAAGCGGGTGGACGAGGCGTACGGCATGGCCGCGCGCTCCACCAACGCGGTCAAGCGCTTCAACACGCTGATGGAGGACCTGCGCACCATCGTGGAGTCCGGCGCCGGACCGGCCACGGTCCTGGAGGCCATACTCGAACGCACCGGCTATCTCGCCGAGTTGCAGAACTCCACCGACCCGCAGGACGAGACCCGCATCGAGAACCTCCAGGAACTCGCCGCCGTCGCCCTGGAGTTCGAACAGGAGCGCGGCGAGGGCGAGGCGGCACCGGACGCCCCCGCGGCGGGCGGCACACTGGCCGACTTCCTGGAGCAGGTCGCCCTGGTCGCCGACTCCGACCAGATCCCCGACGAGGAGGACGGCGACGGCGTCATCACCCTGATGACCCTGCACACCGCCAAGGGCCTGGAGTTCCCGGTCGTCTTCCTGACCGGCATGGAGGACGGCGTCTTCCCGCACATGCGCGCCCTCGGGCAGGTCAAGGAGCTGGAGGAGGAGCGGCGCCTGGCGTACGTGGGCATCACCCGCGCGCGGGAGCGGCTGTACCTCACGCGGGCCGCGATGCGCAGCGCCTGGGGGCAGCCGTCGTACAACCCGCCCTCCCGCTTCCTGGAGGAGATCCCGGCCACCCATGTGGACTGGAAGCGCACGGGGGCGACGGCGCCGCTGTCCTCCGGGCCCGCGTCCGGGGTGGCGGCCTCGCTGTCCTCCTCGCGTTCGCGTTCCTCGGCCTCGGGCGCGTCCGGCTTCGCCACGCGGCGCACCGCGGAGAAGCCGGTGGTCGGGCTGTCCGTCGGGGACCGGGTCACCCACGACCAGTTCGGTCTCGGCACGGTCGTCGGAGTCAAGGGCACGGGCGCGAACGCGGAGGCGACGATCGACTTCGGCGACACCAAGCCGAAGCGGCTGCTGCTGCGGTACGCGCCGGTGGAGAAGCTGTAGGCAGGCAGACACGAGAAGGGGCCCTCGCCGACCGGCGGGGGCCCCTTTCGTCAAGGCGTCACTACGTGGGGTCGAGCCCGTGGCTGCGCAGCCACGGCAGCGGGTCGATCGCCGCCCCGCCCCCGGGCCGTACCTCGAAGTGCAGATGCGGGCCGGTGGAGTTGCCGGAGTTGCCGGAGTCGGCGATCGGCTGGCCCGCCTTGACGGTCGTACCGGGCGCGACGACATAGCGGGAGAGGTGGCAGTACCAGGTCTCCGTGCCGTCCTTCGCGGTCAGGATCAGCATGTTGCCGTAGGCGCTGTTCCACTTGGTGGCGACGGTGCCGTCGGTCGCGGCCCGCACCGTGGTGCCGTAGGCGACGGGGAAGTCGATGCCGGTGTGCACGGACATCCAGTTGACGCCGGCCTGGCCGAAGTAGGCGCTGAGGCCCTTCTGGAGGACCGGCAGCATGAACTTGGGCCGCAGCCGTTCCTTCAGCGCGGCCTCCGCGGCCGCCTTCTTCTTCTCCTGGTCCTGCTGCTGCTTGAGGTCGATCCGCTCCTGGGTGCGGCTCGCCCGGTCGGCGAAGTCGTCGGCGCCGGCCGACAGCCCCTTGAGCTGGGTGTCCAGCTTGCTGTTGGCGACCGACGGCTGGACCGCGTGCGCGTCCGAGGCGGAGGCGGTGGTCTCGGTGGAACCGCCGTCGTGCAGGGCGCCGACGGAGGCCGCGGCGATCCCGGCGACCCCCATCACACAGGCCGAGGGAACGGCGACGGTCAGCAGCGCGGAGCGCTTCGCGGGCGTACGACGCCGGGAACGCGCCCCGGCCCGCGCACCCGCGCGCCCACCCGAGGGGACCGGAGCCGGTGCGGGCTCCTGCTGCTCCTCCAACAGGTGCGTTACGGCGCCGAGTTCACCGGTGCCGTCCGGTTCGGCGAACCCCTCGAAGGTCGCGGTCTCCTGCTGGTCGAACGGCACGGTGTCCGGTTCGTACGGCACGCCGTCCGGTTCGTACGACACGCCGTCCGGTTCGTACGACACGTCGTCCTGCTGGTACGGCATGCCGTCCTGCCCGTACGGAGCCGCCTCCTGCTCGTACGGCGCGGCCTCCCGCTCATCGCCCGCCGTCGAGGCCGGGCCGCCGGAGTTCCACTGCGTGGCGTCGTACGCGCCCGTGTCGAAGGTCTGGGTGCCCCAGTCCCACTGCTGCGTGGCGTCCGGGGTGCCGGACTGCTCGGGGTGCAGCCAGGCACCCGTGTCCCACTGGCCGCTCACCTCGTTGCCGGTGGCCTGCGAGGGGACGGTCCAGGCGGTGCTGTCGTAGGCACCCGTGTCGTAACCGGCCTCGTGCTGGGCCGCGTAGGCGCCGTAGGCCGGGGTCTGGACGGTGCCGGTGTGCCATGGGCCGGTGGCATATTCACCCGCGGTGTCGCCGGGGAAGTGCCCGAAGAGCGGGTCCGGGCCGACGCCGGTGGCGGAACCACTGGTGAAACCGGTGGTGTCGTAGCCGCCGTACGTGGTGAAGTCGTCGTAAGGGACTTCCGGAGTGCCGTACGACGCCGGGGGCGCCTCGGAGGCGTCGGAAGCCGGGGCCGGGGTGGTCAGGGTCCCCGACGGGTGACGGTCGTTCACCAACTTCTCTTTCGCCTCGACAACAGGGGCTGCCAGAGCAGTGCGGCGACTGTACCCGGCGGTATGCGGGCGCGACAATCTTCGACCGGTTTCGCTGAGCCGGAAACGGGCATTCGGCGTTGTTTCGGGGGGCGCTCGACCCGAGTTTGGCTTTCTGTTCGATGTGTGTTCGATGTCAGGCCGCTGTGCGGCGGTGTCGTACGGCCCTCACGGCCCGCTCGGACGGCCTCACGCCACGGTCAGGCCGTTCGCGGGCCGCTCCTTGGCGTCGGCGAAGTCCAGCGCCTCGCGTATCCCGGCCGCCACTGCGGGGTGCACCGGCAGGGCGAGATGGCCGATGCCGGTCACCCGGATGTTGCGCGCGTCGAGGTCGGGGTGGTCGATGCAGGCCGTCTCCAGCGGGTCCATCAGCGGGTCCAGGTCGCTCCAGAAGCTGACGAACCGGGTGCGGCAGCCGGGCGCGGGACGGCCCAGCTCCTCGATGACCTGCGAACCGGGCCGCATCTGGCGCACGATGGGATGAGCGTCGGCCAACGGCGCGACCCGGGTGCCGGAGTGCGGGGTGCCGAGGGTGACCAGTGTGCGTACGCGCAGGTCACCGCCCATGCACTGCACGTAGTACCGCGCGATCAGACCGCCGAGGCTGTGCCCCACGATGTCCACCCGGTCGCTGCCGGTGCGCTCGCAGATCCCCTCCACATGCCGGCCGAACAACTCGGCGGCGGTGCGGATGTCGCAGGTCAGCGGGGAGTAGTTGAGCGATTCCACGTGCTGTCCGCCGTGCTGGGCGAGGCTGCGTCGCAACAGTACGAACACCGAGCGGTTGTCGATGAAGCCGTGCAGCAGCACGACCGGGGGACCGGGGCGGACGGGCAGCCGGGCGGTGCCGTCGGGCGCGGCCACGGCCGCGAGGCGCTCCTGGAAGAGGCCGGTCGGATACAGCAGGACGTGTCCGGCCAGGATGGCGGCGTCCAGGGCGGTCGCCTTCAGCAGCGTCACCGACAGTCCGGCCGGTCTGTGGGGCCACAGCCGACGGCAGTACGTGTACGGGGAGAAGAGTGGCACTACTCCGGTGACCTTCATGGCCGACCTCCCGTCGGCACACCGGAGGACGGCTCCATCCCCCGTGTGCCTTTATGTCCCACTCAAAGAATTCCCCGTCGTCGCGCTCCGTAAAACAGCTGGGCGCGGGATGCTGGAGACAACGTCCGTTCGTCCCGCGACGGGTGGCGGGGCGTGCCGGAGGTGCGGTACTTGTCGGAAGGCGGTGTGGTCGTGTGAGGGAGGCAGTGATGAGTGTGGCAGCAGGTCCGATCCGTGTGGTGGTCGCCAAGCCGGGCCTCGACGGCCACGACCGGGGGGCCAAGGTCATCGCGCGCGCCCTGCGGGACGCCGGGATGGAGGTCATCTACACCGGGCTGCACCAGACGCCCGAGCAGATCGTGGACACCGCGATCCAGGAGGACGCCGACGCGATCGGCCTGTCCATCCTGTCGGGCGCGCACAACACGCTGTTCGCCGCGGTCATCGACCTGCTCAGGGAGCGCGACGCCGAGGACATCCTCGTCTTCGGCGGCGGCATCATCCCGGAGGAGGACATCCCGCCGCTGAAGGAGAAGGGCGTCGCGGAGATCTTCACCCCGGGCGCGACGACCGCGTCGATCGTGGAGTGGGTCAGGGAGAACGCGCGTCAGCCGGCGGCGTCCGGGGGGTGAGGCGCTGCGGCGGGCGGGCCCGTCGCTCTGCCGGGCGGGACGGCGTGGTCCCGCCGTGTGCCCCAGCATGCCCGTGTGCCCCAGCATGGCCGCGTTCCCCCAGCATGCCCGTGTGCCCGTGTGCCAGCATGCCCGTGTGCCCGTGTGCCCGTGTGCCCGTGTGCCCGTGTGCCGGTGGGTCCGCCGGTCGGTCCGTCGTCGGGTCCGTGGTGCGCGCCACCCGCCCCCGTACCGCCCCAGCGGCGCCCGCCCGCCTGTCGGTCTCCCGCGCCCGCGTGCCACCCCCGCTCGCTCTCCCCGTGCCGTCCCGGCCCTCCCCGCGCCGCCCCCGCCCTCCCCGTGCCGTCCCGGCCCCCCCCCGTGCCCTTCCGGCGCCCGCCTGCCGGTCCCGCGCCCGCATGCCGCCCCCGGTCCCCCGTGCCGCCCCCTCCCCGTGTGCCGCCCCTGCCCCCGTACCGATGGCCCCCGCCCCGGCCCCCGATGTCACCCCACGCCCATGCCCTGCGTCGGTCTCAGCTCCTCGGCCATCGCCGCCCGCAGCCGCAGCGTCGTGACGAGCCGCTGGAACGCCTCCGCCCAGTAGCCCCCGGCGCCCGGCGCGGCGTCCTCGCGTTCGTCGGGTACCGCCAGCAGCGACTGGAGCCGGGCCACCTCGGCCGGGACCAGGCAGCGTTCCGCGAGGCCCATCACCCCGCTGAAGCTCCAGGGGTAACTCCCCGCGTCCCGGGCGATGTTGAGGGCGTCCACGACAGCCCGGCCCAGCGGCGCCGACCACGGCACCGCGCACACGCCGAGCAGCTGGAACGCCTCCGACAGACCGTGGGCCGCGATGAACCCGGCGACCCACTCGGCGCGCTCCGCCGGTTCCAGCGTGGCCAGCAGCTTGGCGCGCTCGGCCAGGGACACCGCCCCCGGGCCGCCCGCCTCCGGTGCCGACGGGGCGCCGAGCAGCGCCCGCGACCAGCGCGCGTCCCGCTGCCGCACCGCCGCCCGGCACCAGGCCGCGTGCAGCTCGCCCTGCCAGCCGTCCGCCACCGGCAGCGCCACGATCTCCCGCGCGTCGCGCCCGCCGAGCCGGTCCGGCCAGCCGCCGAGCGGTGCGGCCTCCACCAACTGGCCGAGCCACCAGGACCGTTCGCCCCGGCCGGCGGGCGGGGTGGCCACCACGCCGTCCCGCTCCATGCCGGAGTCGCATTCGTGCGGCGCCTCCACCACGATCAGCGGCCCGTCCCCCGAACGGTCCAGGGCCACACACGCCGTGGCCCGTACGGCCATCCGGGCGGCCAGCGCCGAACCCGGCAGCGCGGACAGCAGTTCCGCCGCCGTGGCCCGGACGTTGCGGCTGCGGTCGCCCAGTGCCTTCTCCAGGAACGGCTCGTCCGCCGCGGACAGGCCCGAGCGCAGCGAGTCCAGGAACATCAGCCGGTCCTCCGCCCGCTCCGTCGGCCAGGTTCCGGCCAGCAACGCACGGGCCAGGTCGGGGGAGCGGGCCCGCAGCGCGCCCAGCAGGGCCACCCGCTCGGCGAACAGGCCCTCCTCCCACAGCCGTCGTACCGCCTCCGTGTCCCCGGGATCCGGGAGCGCCGCGCCGCCGCCGGGGGCCGAGCGCAGGGCGAACCGCCAGTCCGGGTTGAACCGGGCCAGCCACAGCGCCCGGGGCCCGGCGAAGGCCAGCGCCGCCGGGCGCAGGTCCGTACGGCCCCGGGCCGCGTCCAGCAGCGCGGGGAGCGCCTGCGCGGGGGCCGCGTACCCGTGTCCGTTGGCCGCCGCGAGCCATTGCGGGAGCAGCTCCATCAGGTCGGGGGAACTGCCCCGCCGCCCGCCGCCGGTGCCACCCGGACGGTCGGCCAGCAGCGCCGTCAGCCGCCCGGCCGCGGCCGGGGGCAGCGCCGGGCGGGGATCCTCGGGCGCCCGCTCCGGCCGCCGCCCGGCCCGCGCGGCCCGCAGTCCGGCCCGCCGTCGTACGGTCGCCTCGGCGGCCGCGTCCAGCAGGGCGACGGGGGCGGGGCGGCCGGGCGCGAGCCGCGCGGGCGGGCGCCGGTCGGTGCCGAGGAGGGCGGTGGTGACCAGGTCCTCCCAGTCGCTCGCGGCGTCCGGGTGGGATGCGCTGCCGTTCATCGCGTTGCCTTTCCTTCGGGTGGAGTGGGGCGGGGCGGTCAGCACAGCGGCACCGCCTCCCCGCCGCCCTCCGGCCATGCGGTGAGCGGGGTGAAGCCCCGGTGGCCGCACTCGCCGAAGACCGTGACCGGGGCGCCGCCGGACAGCGCGAGCAGGCGCCACAGGCCGGGGCGGGAGCGGGCCGCGCGGGTCAGGGGCAGGGCCGAGTCCGCGCCGGCGTCGGCCAGTTGCCACTGTTCGCCGTCCGGGACCGGGACGACCCGCTCCAGGACCGCCGGGACCGACTCCAGCCAGGGATCCTCGCGCAGGGCGGTGCCGTACCGGGCCACCGCCTCGCCCGTGGTGACACCCGGTGGACGCGGACCGGCCGGGGCGGGCGCCGCGAACCGCTCGCCCAGCGCGGCCCGGAGCTGACCGGCGCCCGGATACGCGGTCAACTCGGCGTCCAGGGCGAGACCCACCGGCAGGGACAGCTCCGGGGCCCGGCCGCCCGCGCCGTAGGACAGCAGCAGCCGGATGCGGTGCGACGCGGTGCCGTACAGCCATATCCGGCGGGTCGTGAGCTTGGCGTCCGCCGTGTCGTACTGGGCGAGGACCAGCCAGCGGTCCCGCTCGGGCGGCCCGTCGGCCGGGGCGGGCAGGCCGAGCCGGGAGCGGATCGTGGCCGCGAGGGGCTCCGGCAGCAGATCGCGGCGCAGCCAGCCCTGGTCCAGCAGATGCACCAGCGCGCACTCCTCCAGCAGCCGGGCCGGCCAGCCCGCGCCGGACGCCGGTATCGCCCCCAACTCCCGCACCCGCGCGGCCAGTCCGGGTGCCTGGGCGTCGACCATGCGGGCCGCGGTCTCCTCCCACAGTCCGTACCCCGCCTGTTCGGCCGCGGCGAGGCCGCCGCGCAGCAGGTCGGCCAGCCGCTGCTCCAGCTCGGCCGCGCCCGCGGTGACCCGCTCGGCCCGGCGCTCCGCGCGGCGCCGCGCCGCCTCCGGATCGGCGGCCCCACCGCCGCCGTCCGGCCCCTTGTCCGCCGCGCGCTCGCGTCTGCCCGAGAGCCACTGCTCGGCCCAGTCCGGCGGCTCGGCGCGGGCCGGCACGGAACCGTCGTCCCCCGCCCACAGCAGAAGCAGCCCGAGCGCGTGCTTGCACGGGAACTTACGGCTCGGACAACTGCACCTGTACGCGGGCCCGGTGAGGTCGACCACCGCTTGGTACGGCCTGCTGCCGCTGCCCTTGCACAGCCCCCACACCGACTCCTTCCCGCTCCCCGCCTCGGACCACGGACCGGCCGTGCCGAGCCTGCCGCCCGCCTTGCGTGACGCGGCGTCAGGCGCCAGTGCCAGCACCTGGTCCGCGGTCCAGCGCACCCCCTGCTCAGTCATGTCCCCGACGGTAGATCCCCCCACTGACAATCGGCTTCGAGCGGACGTTCGTGCTGGTCAGAGCGATTGTCAGTGGGGTGGTCCATCGTTGGTGGCAGATCCGAACCGGCCGAGCTGGAGGGGGCCTCAGCCATGTCAGCCAACCTTGCGTCCACGCCATCGAAGACCGCCGCACCGCACCCGGGCGAGAGCACGGCGGCCCTGCGGCCGCACGCCGAGGACGCGTTCGCATCCGAACTCGCCGCGCTGGCCGCGCAGGACGACCGGCCGCGCCCGGCCCGCTGGAATCTGTCGCCGTGGGCGGTGGCCACGTACCTGCTCGGCGGCACCCTGCCGGACGGCACGGTGATCTCGCCGAAGTACGTGGGCCCGCGCCGGATCGTCGAGGTCGCCGTCACCACGCTCGCCACCGACCGCGCCCTGCTGCTGCTCGGGGTGCCCGGCACCGCCAAGACCTGGGTGTCGGAGCATCTGGCCGCCGCCGTCAGCGGCGACTCGACCCTGCTGGTCCAGGGCACCGCCGGCACCCCCGAGGAGGCCATCCGCTACGGCTGGAACTACGCGCGGCTGCTCGCCCACGGCCCCAGCCGCGACGCCCTCGTGCCCAGCCCCGTCATGCGCGCCATGGCCGAGGGCATGACCGCCCGGGTCGAGGAGCTGACCCGGATACCGGCCGACGTGCAGGACACGCTGATCACCATCCTGTCCGAGAAGACCCTGCCCGTCCCGGAGCTGGGGGAGGAGGTCCAGGCGGTCCGCGGCTTCAACCTCATCGCCACCGCCAACGACCGCGACCGGGGGGTCAACGACCTCTCCAGCGCGCTGCGCCGCCGCTTCAACACCGTCGTGCTGCCGCTGCCGGAGAGCGCCGAGGCCGAGGTGGAGATCGTCAGCCGCCGCGTCGAACAGCTCGGCCGCTCCCTCGACCTGCCGGCCGCGCCCGACGGGATGGCGGAGATCCGCCGCGTCGTGACCGTCTTCCGCGAACTGCGCGACGGCCTGACCGACGACGGCCGTACGAAGGTGAAGTCGCCCAGCGGCACCCTCTCCACGGCCGAGGCGATCTCCGTCGTCACCGGCGGACTCGCGCTCGCCGCCCACTTCGGCGACGGGGTGCTGCGCCCGTCCGATGTCGCCGCCGGCATCCTCGGCGCCGTCGTCCGCGATCCGGCGGCCGACCGGGTCGTCTGGCAGGAGTACCTGGAGACGGTCGTGCGCGAGCGGGAGGGCTGGACGGACTTCTACCGCGCCTGCCGGGAGGTGAGCGCATGACCGGCGCCGGTCCGCTGCTGCTGGGGGTGCGGCACCACGGGCCCGGCTCCGCCCGCGCGGTGCGGGCCGCGCTGGACGCCGCCCGGCCCGCCGGCGTCCTGATCGAGGGGCCGCCCGAGGCCGACGCGCTGATCCCGTTGGCCGCCGACCCGGAGCTGCGGCCGCCGGTCGCCCTGCTCGCCCATGCCGTGGACGAGCCCGGCCGCTCCGCGTTCTGGCCGTTCGCCGCCTTCAGCCCGGAGTGGGTGGCCCTGCGCTGGGCGCTGGAGCACGGCGTCCCGGCCCGCTTCATCGACCTGCCGGCCGCCCACACCCTCGCCTGGGACACCGGACTCCCGCCTGCGAAAGGGGAGGAGGGTCAGGCGGGCGAGGAGGAGCAGGTCCGCGTCGACCCGCTCGCCGCCCTCGCCGAGGCCGCCGGGTACGACGACCCCGAGCGCTGGTGGGAGGACGTCGTGGAGCACCGGGGGCCGGGGGAGCAGGACCCCTTCGCCCCGTTCGAGGCGCTGGCCGAGGCCATGGGCGCGCTGCGCGAGCGGTACGGCGCGGGCGGGCGCCCCCGGGACCTGGTGCGCGAGGCGCAGATGCGGCTCCACCTGCGCGCCGCGCGCAAGGAGTTCGGGGACGCGGTGGCCGTGGTGTGCGGGGCCTGGCACGTGCCCGCGCTGCGTGAGAGGACGACGGTCGCCGCCGACCGGGCGCTGCTGAAGGGGCTGCCCAAGGTCAAGGCCGACCTGACCTGGGTGCCCTGGACGCACCGCAGGCTGGCCCGGTCGAGCGGCTACGGCGCGGGCGTCGACTCGCCCGGCTGGTACGGCCATCTCTTCCACGCCCCCGACCGGCCGGTGGAGCGCTGGCTGACCAAGGTGGCCGGGCTGCTGCGGGAGGAGGACCGGATCGTCTCCTCCGCGCATGTCATCGAGGCCGTACGGCTCGCCGACACCCTCGCCGCCGTGCGCGGACGCCCGCTGCCCGGCCTGGGCGAGACCACCGACGCGGTGCGCGCGGTGATGTGCGACGGCTCGGACGTGCCGCTCGCGCTGGTGCACGACCGGCTGGTGGTCGGGGACGTCCTCGGGGAGGTGCCGGAGTCGGCCCCCGCCGTGCCGTTGCAGCGCGACCTGGTGCGGCGGCAGCGTTCGCTGCGGCTCAGGCCGGAGGCGCTGGAGCGCGAGCTGGAGCTGGATCTGCGGGGGGACACGGACGCGGGCCGCAGCAGACTGCTGCACCGGCTGCGGCTGCTCGGGATCGGCTGGGGGGAGCCGGGCCCCTCGCGGGGGAGCACGGGCACGTTCCGGGAGACCTGGCGGCTGCGCTGGGAGCCGGAGCTGTCGGTGCGGGTCGCGGAGGCGGGCGTGTGGGGGACCACCGTGGCCGCGGCGGCGCGGGCCCGGGCGGAGGCGGATGCGGCGGCCGCGGGGACCCTCGCCGACGTCACGGCACTCGCCGAGCGGTGCCTGCTCGCCGGTCTGCCCGACGCCCTGCCCGCGGTCATGCGCGCGCTCGCCGACCGCGCGGCCCTGGACACGGACGTCGGCCACCTCGCCCAGGCCCTGCCCGCCCTCGTCCGCTCCCTGCGCTACGGCGACGTCCGCGGCACCGACACCCACGCGCTCTCCGAGGTCGCCGCCGCCCTCGCCGAACGCACCTTCATCGGCCTGCCCCCGGCGTGCACCGCCCTCGACAGCGAGGCGGCGGAGCGGATGAGGGGGCATGTGGACGCGGTGCACACGGCGGTGGGGCTGCTGGGGGAGACGGCCGCCGCGGGTGCCTCCGCCGATACGAGCACGGCGACCACCGGCTCCGGTGAAGGCGCGGTCCCGGTCACCGGTGACGCCGACCGCGGCCCGGGTCTCGGGGGGCTGCGGCGGCGGTGGCGCGGCGTGCTCCGGGGGCTCGCGGGGCGGGAGGGCGTGGCCGGGGTGGTCCGGGGGCGGGCGGCGCGGTTGCTGCTGGACGAGGGGGAGCTGGGGGGCGGCGAGGCGGCGCGATTGATGGGGGTCGCGTTGTCGCGGGGGACACCGCCCGTGGAGGCCGCCGCCTGGATCGAGGGCTTCGTCGGCGGGGGCAGCGGCATGCTGCTGGTGCACGACGAGCGGCTGCTCGGCCTGGTCGACACCTGGCTGACCGGGGTGCCGGCGGAGGCGTTCACGGACGTACTGCCGCTGCTGCGGCGCACGTTCGCGGCGTACGACCCGGGGGTGCGCAGAACCCTCGGCGAGCTGGTGCGGCGCGGACCGGGGGAGCGGGGCGGCCCCGTGGCCCGGAGACTCACCGCACCGGGCTTCGGCGCCGATGCGGATGCCGGGCGCGCCGACGCCGTACTGCCCGTGCTGCGGCTGCTGCTCGGGACGACAACCGACGAAAAGAGCCTCACGGGGGTGGGCGCATGACGACCGGGACGGCACCGACGGAGCGGCTGCGGCGCTGGCGGCTCGTGCTCGGCGGGGAGCAGGCGGACGGCACCGGATGCGCGCTGTCCGGGCGGGACGCGGGGATGGACGGGACGCTGGCCGCGCTCTACGGCAAGGGGGACAAGCCGCGGTCCGGCCGCGAGCGCACGGCCGGGCTCGGGGCGTCGGCACCGTCCGTGGCCCGCTGGCTCGGCGACATCCGCACCTACTTCCCGTCCTCCGTCGTCCAGGTCATGCAGCGCGACGCCATCGACCGGCTCGGACTCTCCGCCCTGCTCCTGGAGCCGGAGATGCTGGAGGCGGTGGAGGCCGATGTGCACCTGGTCGGCACGCTGCTCTCGCTCAACAAGGCGATGCCGGAGACGACGAAGGAGACGGCGCGGGCGGTCGTGCGCAAGGTGGTGGACGACCTGGAGAAGCGGCTCGCGACCCGCACCCGGGCCACCCTGACCGGCGCCCTGGACCGCAGCGCGCGGGTCGGCCGGCCCCGCCACCACGACATCGACTGGAACCGCACCATCGCGGCCAACCTCAAGCACTACCTGCCCGAGTACCGCACGGTCGTACCGGAGCGGCTCATCGGCTACGGCCGCGCCTCGCGGTCGGTGAAGAAGGAGGTGATCCTCTGCGTCGACCAGTCCGGCTCGATGGCGGCGTCCGTGGTCTACGCGTCCGTCTTCGGCGCGGTCCTCGCCTCCATGCGGTCGATCAGCACCCGCCTGGTCGTCTTCGACACGGAGGTGGCCGACCTCACCGACCAGCTGGACGACCCGGTGGACGTCCTCTTCGGCACCCAGCTCGGCGGCGGCACGGACATCAACCGGGCGCTCGCCTACTGCCAGGCGCACATCACCCGGCCCGCCGAGACCGTCGTCGTGCTGATCAGCGACCTCTACGAGGGCGGGATCCGCGACGAGATGCTCAAACGGGTGGCGGCGATGAAGGCGTCCGGGGTGCGGTTCGTGACCCTGCTCGCGCTGTCCGACGAGGGCGCGCCCGCCTACGACCGGGAGCACGCGGCCGCGCTCGGCGCGCTCGGCGCCCCCGCCTTCGCCTGCACCCCCGACCTGTTCCCGGAGGTGATGGCGGCGGCACTGGAGAAGCGGCCGCTGCCGATACCGGAGACGGCGTAACGAAGGGGGGAAACGGGGAACCCGGGCGGCGTACGGGGCGTCGGAGGGGGCATCGGGTGGCTGGCACATCAGCTCGTCGCCCGGCCACCTCGCTCCGCGGGGCGGCCGCACCCGGTCGGCCGAACGCCATCGGACCGGACCGGGCGGAGCCTCGCGGATGGGGCGGGTGGTCCCCATTGGGGTGGGGATCAACCGTTCCGGCCCCGGCGCCATCGGGGCGGTCCGGGGGCCTCACCGGGTCGACCCCAGCCCGGTGAGGCCTCGTACCCGTCGGTAGGGTGAGGATGTTGCGGCACGGCGTGCCAGGGAACCCGGCATCATGTGACAGGTATCACCGCTCGCGTGTGACCCTCGATTTAGGGAGCCCCCGCAAGCGGCGATAACCTGCGAGACGGACATGCCGCGCGCTCGGACACCGTGTGCGCCCCCCTAGTGACAAGCGGACGTCACGTTGCCCTTCGCGGCACGCCCACGCATCCAACGAACCGCGAGATCACTGATAGGGACGGAAGCGCGTGGACCTGTTCGAGTACCAGGCGAGGGACCTCTTCGCCAAGCACGATGTACCGGTGCTGGCCGGTGAAGTCATCGACACGCCTGAGGCGGCGCGCGAGATCACCGAGCGTCTGGGCGGCAAGTCCGTCGTCAAGGCGCAGGTGAAGGTCGGTGGTCGTGGCAAGGCCGGCGGCGTCAAGCTGGCCGCCTCCGCGGACGAGGCCGTCGCCCGTGCGACGGACATCCTCGGCATGGACATCAAGGGCCACACGGTCCACAAGGTGATGATCGCCGAGACCGCCCCGGAGATCGTCGAGGAGTACTACGTCTCCTTCCTCCTCGACCGTGCGAACCGCACCTTCCTCTCCATCGCCTCCGTCGAGGGCGGCATGGAGATCGAGGAGGTGGCGGCCACCCGCCCCGAGGCCGTCGCCAAGACGCCGATCGACGCGATCGACGGCGTGACCCCCGAGAAGGCCCGCGAGATCGTCGCGGCCGCCAAGTTCCCGGCCGAGGTCGCCGACCAGGTCGCGAACGTCCTGGTCAAGCTGTGGGACACCTTCATCAAGGAGGACGCCCTCCTGGTCGAGGTCAACCCGCTGGCCAAGGTCGCCTCGGGTGACGTCATCGCCCTGGACGGCAAGGTCTCCCTGGACGACAACGCCGAGTTCCGTCACCCGGACTTCGAGGCGCTGCACGACAAGGCCGCGGCCAACCCGCTGGAGGCCGCCGCCAAGGAGAAGAACCTCAACTACGTCAAGCTCGACGGTGAGGTCGGCATCATCGGCAACGGCGCGGGTCTCGTCATGAGCACCCTGGACGTCGTCGCGTACGCCGGTGAGAACCACGGTGGCGTGAAGCCCGCCAACTTCCTGGACATCGGTGGCGGCGCCTCCGCCCAGGTGATGGCGAACGGCCTGGAGATCATCCTGGGCGACCCGGACGTCAAGTCCGTCTTCGTGAACGTCTTCGGTGGCATCACCGCCTGCGACGAGGTCGCCAACGGCATCGTGCAGGCCCTGAAGCTCCTGGAGGACCGCGGCGAGAAGGTCGAGAAGCCGCTCGTCGTCCGCCTCGACGGCAACAACGCCGAGCTGGGCCGGAAGATCCTCACGGACGCCGCCCACCCGCTGGTGCAGCGCGTCGACACCATGGACGGCGCGGCCGCGAAGGCCGCCGAGCTGGCCGCCGCCAAGTAAGCACGAGGACGAGGACACCGACACACCATGGCTATCTGGCTCAACAAGGACAGCAAGGTCATCGTCCAGGGCATGACCGGCGCCACCGGCATGAAGCACACCAAGCTCATGCTCGGTGACGGCACGAACGTCGTGGGCGGCGTGAACCCGCGCAAGGCGGGTCAGACCGTGGACTTCGACGGCACCGAGGTACCCGTCTTCGGCACCGTCAAGGAGGCCATCGAGAAGACCGGCGCCAACGTCTCCGTCATCTTCGTGCCGGAGAAGTTCACGAAGGACGCGGTCGTCGAGGCCATCGACGCCGAGATCGAGCTGGCCGTCGTGATCACCGAGGGCATCGCCGTGCACGACTCGGCGGCGTTCTGGGCGTACGCCGGCAAGAAGGGCAACAAGACCCGGATCATCGGCCCGAACTGCCCCGGCATCATCACCCCGGGTCAGTCGAACGTCGGCATCATCCCGGGCGACATCACCAAGCCGGGCCGCATCGGCCTGGTCTCGAAGTCCGGCACGCTGACGTACCAGATGATGTACGAGCTGCGTGACATCGGCTTCTCGACCGCCGTCGGCATCGGTGGCGACCCGATCATCGGCACCACGCACATCGACGCGCTCGCGGCGTTCCAGGAGGACCCCGAGACCGAGCTCATCGTGATGATCGGTGAGATCGGTGGTGACGCCGAGGAGCGTGCCGCCGCGTTCATCAAGGAGAACGTGACGAAGCCGGTCGTCGGTTACGTCGCGGGCTTCACCGCGCCGGAGGGCAAGACCATGGGTCACGCCGGCGCGATCGTCTCCGGTTCCTCCGGTACCGCGCAGGCGAAGAAGGAGGCCCTGGAGGCCGCGGGCGTCAAGGTCGGCAAGACCCCGACCGAGACGGCGAAGCTCGCCCGCGAGATCCTGGGCGCGTGATCTTCTCGGCAGAGCTGGGCTTTTCGACGAGCTGAGCCTCCGACCCGAACGCCGGTAGGCCTGTCCCGTTCCCCGGGGCGGGCCTACCGGCGTTTTCGCTCGTCGTGTGTCACCTCGGCGTCGGCTCGATCCGTTCGCCGCCCGACGACGCCTCCCCGCGGAGCTTCGCCCGCAGGGCCAGTTCGTCGCGGGACAAGGGGCCCATCGGGACCGCGCGGGGGACGCCCTCGACGGCCTGGGCGGGGGCGATCGGGGGTTCGTAGTGGGTGGGAGCGGTGCGCAGCGTGAGCGCCGTCGCGCCGATGATCGTCACCGTGAAGGCGATCGCCGCCCGGGTCCAGAAGACGTTGCGGCGTTCGCCGAGCGTGCGCACCGTCGGGGGGCGGGACGCGCGCAGGCGTTCGCGGGAGGACAGTTCCGTCAGCCGGCGGTGCAGCAGCGCCGTGTCCGCCAGCTCGGGGACCCACGCGGCCATCGCCGCCCGCGCGTGCGTCAGCCGGTTCGCCGCCGCCGGCGTGCTCGCCTCCGTCTCCGCCGCCGTCTCCGGGAGGTCGAGGCCGACCCCGTCGTACAGCACGAGCGTGCGCCGGTACGACGGCGGCAGCTTGAGCAGCGCGCCCAGCAGATCCCGGTCCGCCGGGTCGGCCGGTGGCGGTTCCGGGTGCCGGTAGCAGGGGCGGAACCGGTGCCAGGGCGAGAGCGCGCAGTCGTACGCCACCGCCCTCACCCACCCGGCCGGGTCCCGGTCCCTGGCCACCTCGGGCCAGCGCTGCCAGGCCAGCTGGAAGGCGCGCTCCACCGCCTCCCGGGCCAGTTCGCGGCGCCCGCACAGCAGATAGGTCTGGCGTACGAGCGCCGGGGCGCAGAAGGCGTAGAGCGCGTCGAAGGCCTGAGCGGGCGTCAGCGGCTCGGGTTTTCCGGGGCCCATGGTGCCGGGGCCCGCCTCTTCGGACGGATCGTCAGGAGCCGCCGATGGCGTGAACGCGGCGAGGAACTCGGCGTACGCCCGCCCCTCGGCACCGGTCGGCGCCCGGCGCCCCGACTCCCAGGCGCGCACCGTGGCGCGGGCCACCCCGAGCTGCGCGGCCAGCTGAGCCTGGGTCAGGGAGCGGGACTGGCGCAGGCGTCGGCGTTCCTTCGGCGGCGGCAACGGGCTTGCGGAGATCTGCGTGCTCACCGTGCACCCTTTCGTACGATAAGTGACATAAACATATATTGAGCGACACTACGGTGCTTCACCTGTTACGCCGGGAAAGCGCGTGTCGTTGGGACCATGGCCGGGTGACCCAGATGACCGCGCGCCGACCGTCGCTCACCCCCCTGTCCACCCGGCTGCGCGACCGTTCGCCCGGCCTGTCCGCGAGCCTGCTGAACGGCGTGGTCGCGGCCGGACTCGGCCTCGGCGCGCTGACCGTGCTGGTCCTCGGCCTGTGGATCAGCTCGCCGTACCCCGACAGCGGGCCGAGCGGCGCGCTGCACATCGCCGCCGCGCTGTGGCTGCTGGCGCACGGCGTCGAACTGGTCCGCACCGACACCCTCTCGGGCGCGCCCCTCCCGGTGGGCGTCACCCCGCTGCTGCTGCTCGCGCTGCCCGCGTGGCTGCTGTACCGGGCGGGCCGGTACGCCACGGACGCCTCCGGCGAGCCCGACGGACCGCCCCCGGTCCCCGTGCGCACGGCCTGGCTCGGTGTGGTCCTCGGCTACCTCGCCGTCGGCACCGCCACCGCGCTGTACTGCTCGGGCGGTGAACTGCGGCCGTCCTGGGGCTGGTTGGTGATGTCCCTGCCCCTGGTCGCGACGGCCGGGGCGGGGGCCGGGGTCTGGTCGGCGCACGGCTGGCCGCCCGGACCGCTGCTGGTCGTGCTGCGGGCGGTGCCGGGTCCGGTACGGCGGCTGGTGTTCGGCGCGGACGCGCGGGCCCGGGTGGACACGGCCGTACGGGCCGCCGGGGCGTCGACCGCCGTGCTGGTCGGCGGCGGGGCGCTGCTCGTGGCCGCCTCGACGGTGTGGCACGGGGACGTGGCACGGGCGTCGTTCCTCCAGCTGACGGAGGGGTGGACGGGGCGGTTCGCGGTGCTGCTGCTCGGCATGGCGCTGGTCCCCAACGCCTCCGTGTGGGCCGCGTCCTACGCCCTCGGCCCCGGTTTCGTCCTCGGCGCCGGGCACCCGGTGCACCCGCTGGCCTCCGACCCGGCCCCGCTGCTGCCGCCGTTCCCGCTGCTCGCGGCGGTTCCGGACGCGGGCCCCGGCACCCGTCTGAACTGGGCGGCCGCGCTGGTGGCGGTGGCGGCCGGGGTGGTGGCCGGGTGGTTCGTGGCCCGCGCGGCGGTACGACGCCCAGGGCGCGGGGAGCCGCCCCGGGTGCGCTGGTCGGCGGCCCGTACCACCGGTGTGACCCTGCTGACGGCCTTCGTCTGCACCCTGCTGCTGGCCCTGCTCGCCGACTTCTCCGGCGGTCCGCTGGGTGTCGGCGCGCTCTCCCGCTTCGGCCCCCTGTGGTGGCAGACCGGCCCGGCGGCGGGCGCCTGGACCGCGCTGCTCGGCATGCCGACGGCCCTCGTCGTACGGGCCTGGCGGCTGCGGGGCGCGGGGGCCCCGAGGTCGGCGACCGATTCAGGGAAACCGGCGGGCGGGCAGAAGCCCAGGGACCCGGAGCGGACGAAGGGTTCCGGAAAAGCGAAGGACCCGGGCAAGGCGAAGGACCCGGGCAAGGCCAAGAACTCCGGAAAGGCCGACGGCAGGGCCAAGCGCGAGGACGGCCTCTCCGAGGAGGACGCCTACGACATCCTCCCGGCCGAGCCCCCGGCGGAACTCCGTATCGAACTGCCCACCAAGGCCCCGGCCAAGGCCCTGACCGAGGCCCCCGCCACGGAGCCCACGAAGCCCGCGAAAACCACTGAGCCCGCGAAAACCGCTGAGCCCACGAAAACCGCTGAGCCCACGGAACCCACGGAATCCGCCGAAACCACGGATCCCGCCGCGACCAAGGAAACCCCCGGAACTCCCGGAACCCCCGAGACCCCCGGGACTCCCGAAACCCCCTGACCCCGCCCCCGTCCTACTCGTTCGCCGACCCGAGCACGCTCCTCAACTGCTCCGGCAGCAGCGTCTGGCACGACTGCTTCGCCTCGTGCGTGAGCGCGTCGTCCACGCACGTGAAGTAGTCGCGGTAGACGAACTGGACCGTGAACGTCGAGGCGACCAGCACCAGGGCCAGGGACGCCGTGACCAGACCGCCGACGGCCGCCGTCGTCTGGGGGCGGCCGGCTGCCGGGGCCGGCCTGTCCGGGTCGGCGGCGCGGGGCTCGGCGCGCAGCGCGCTGATGCCCCAGTACAGCGCCAGCGCGCCCAGCAGCAGCGAGACGTACGGCCAGCTGAACAGCACGAAGAAGACGGCCCACATGCCGGACAGCAGCGCGTAGCGCGCCCGGCGCTGGACCGGGTCCGTGGGGTCCCAGCGCATGCCCGCGCCGGGGCCGCCCTGACCGCCTCCCTGGCCCCCGCCCTGGCCGGCGGGCCGCTGGGGACCCGCGCCGGGACGCTCGCCGAAGCCGCCGGGGGACCGGCCGGGCTGCCGGTCGCTCCACTGGCTGCCCCAGGAACCGCCGCCGTGACCACCACCGGGACCGCCGTGGCCGCCCTGGCCGCCACCGGAACCGGAGGGGCCGGACGCACCGCCCGGGTGCCGCGGCTGCCACGGCCGGTCCGGCGTGCCCTCCGGCGGCGGCGCGAACGGATTGTCCTGCTGCCGTCCGCCCTCGTCACCCCGGCCGTCCCGCCCGGGGCCACCGCTCTGCCCCTCACCGGACCCACCCGGTCCACCCGGTCCACCGAACCCACCAGTTCCGCCGGACCCACCGGACCCGTCGGATCCACCGGCCCCGCCCCGCGGGGCGTCGGGCGGCGTCGAAGGCCGCTCGCGCAGCAGCACTCCGTCGCGCTCCCCTCCCTGGGCCGGCGCTGGCGGGAACGTGAGGAGTCGCAGGCTGCGGACGGGCATCAAAAGAGCGTCTTCCCCTAGATCAACACGGCTGGTCGTCGTGAGCTTCCACCCCGTCAACGCGCCGCACGACGACCGCGTTCCCGGGACTGCTCCTGTCGATTCCCTGCGAACGCTACCTCCCGGCCACGCACCCGTCCCGTGGGGGCCGTCCGCGGTGCCGGTATCGTTGCTGGCGGTCGGCCGCTTCGTAGGGTTCCCCGTATCCGGGGGCGCGAAGCATTCGTACGAATGTACAAAGCGCCGACGGTACAGACCGTTTCTTGAGAAAGGGCCCCACCGTGGCCGCCAACCCCGTGGCCAAGCGCCTCGTCGTGCTGGTCTCCGGATCCGGCACCAACCTCCAGGCGCTGCTGGACGAGATCGAGCGCACCGGAGCCGAGGCGTACGGCGCGCGGATCGTCGCCGTCGGGGCCGACCGCGACGGCATCGAGGGGCTCGCCCGCGCCGAGCGCGCCGGGCTGCCGGTCTTCGTGTGCCGGGTGAAGGACCACGCGAGCCGCGCGGAGTGGGACGCCGCCCTCGCCGCCGCGGTCGCGGCGTACGAGCCCGATCTCGTGATCTCCGCCGGGTTCATGAAGATCGTGGGCAAGGAGTTCCTCGCGCGCTTCGGCGGGCGGTTCGTGAACACCCACCCGGCGCTGCTGCCCAGTTTTCCCGGCGCCCACGGCGTCCGCGACGCGCTCGCGTACGGCGCCCGGGTCACCGGCTGCACCGTCCACTTCGTCGACGACGGCGTCGACACCGGGCCGATCATCGCGCAGGGCGTGGTGGAGATCCGGGACGAGGACGACGAGAGCGCGCTGCACGAGCGCATCAAGGAAGTCGAGCGAAGGCTGCTCGTCGAGGTCGTGGGGCGGCTCGCCCGCAACGGCTATCGCATCGAGGGACGAAAGGTAGTTATCCAGTGACCGCCGAGAGCAACAAGCGGCCCCTTCGCAGGGCGCTCGTCAGCGTCTACGACAAGACCGGCCTGGAAGAGCTGGCGCGCGGGCTGCACGAGGCCGGGGTCGAGCTGGTGTCGACCGGTTCCACCGCCTCCCGCATCGCCGCCGCCGGCGTCCCGGTCACGAAGGTCGAGGAGCTGACCGGCTTCCCCGAGTGCCTGGACGGCCGGGTCAAGACCCTGCACCCGAAGGTGCACGCGGGCATCCTCGCCGACCTGCGCCTGGACAGCCACCGCGCGCAGCTCGACGAGCTGGGCGTGGCGCCGTTCGACCTGGTCGTCGTGAACCTCTACCCGTTCCGCGAGACCGTCGCCTCCGGTGCCTCGGCCGACGAGTGCGTGGAGCAGATCGACATCGGCGGCCCCTCGATGGTCCGCGCCGCCGCCAAGAACCACCCCTCGGTCGCCGTGGTCACCAGCCCCGCCCGGTACGCGGACGTCCTCGCGGCCGTCAAGGACGGCGGCTTCGACCTGGCCGCCCGCAAGCGGCTGGCCGCCGAGGCGTTCAAGCACACCGCCGCCTACGACGTGGCCGTCGCCTCCTGGTTCGCCGCCGACTACGCCCCCGTGGACGACTCGGCCTTCCCGGACTTCACCGGCGCCACCTACGAGCGCAAGAACACCCTGCGCTACGGCGAGAACCCGCACCAGGGCGCCGCGCTGTACGTCGACGGCACGGGCGGCCTGGCCGAGGCGGAGCAGCTGCAAGGCAAGGAGATGTCGTACAACAACTACACGGACACGGACGCCGCGCGCCGTGCCGCGTACGACCACGCCGAGCCCTGCGTCGCGATCATCAAGCACGCGAACCCCTGCGGCATCGCGGTCGGCGCGGACGTCGCCGAGGCGCACCGCAAGGCGCACGCCTGCGACCCGCTGTCCGCGTTCGGCGGCGTCATCGCCGTGAACCGGCCGGTCAGCAAGGAGATGGCCGAGCAGGTCGCGGAGATCTTCACCGAGGTCATCGTCGCCCCGGACTACGAGGAGGGGGCCCTGGAGGCCCTCACCAAGAAGAAGAACATCCGGGTGCTGAAGGCCGAGGGCGGCCCCGCCAACGCGGTCGAGGCCAAGCCGGTCGACGGCGGTCTGCTGCTCCAGGCCGCCGACCGGCTCCAGGCCGAGGGCGACGACCCCGCGCACTGGACGCTGGCCACCGGTGAGGCGCTGTCCGCCGAGGAGCTGAAGGACCTCGCGTTCGCCTGGAAGGCGTGCCGCGCGGTGAAGTCCAACGCGATCCTGCTCGCCAAGGACGGCGCCTCGGTCGGCGTCGGCATGGGCCAGGTCAACCGCGTCGACTCCTGCAAGCTCGCGGTCGAGCGGGCCGGCGAGGAGCGCGCCCGGGGTTCCTACGCGGCCTCCGACGCCTTCTTCCCGTTCCCCGACGGCCCGCAGATCCTGATCGACGCGGGTGTCCGCGCGATCGTCCAGCCCGGCGGTTCCGTCCGGGACGAGCTGGCCGTCGAGGCGGCCCAGAAGGCGGGCGTGACCATGTACTTCACGGGCACGCGCCACTTCTTCCACTGAGCCGCGTCTGAGCTGCGTCTGAGCCGTGTCGCCCTGAGCGGGCACGCGTACGGCGGCCTCCGGCCCTCCCCCGAGGGGGCCGGAGGCCGCCGCGCCGTGTGCCGGATCAGCAGGGACGCAGGGAGAAGATCGGGTTCCAGGTGGCGGTGCCGGCCTGGTACGCGGTCGAGGTCCAGCGGACGCTGCCGTCCTGGTTGAAGAACCGGGCGACCGTGCCGGGCGTCTGGTTGTTGGTGAACGGGCCGTCGCCGGTCCAGTTGCTCACCGTCCAGGTCTGGCACTTGTAGAAGTCGAACTTGGTGCCCTTGACGACCATGCAGAGGTGGCCGTACGCGCAGGCCAGGTCCTTGGCGGCGAGCTTGCCCGCCGGGGCCTTCGTGAGGGTGAGGCCGTCGTAGCGGACCTGGTCCCCCGTCACCTCCAGCGCGGCCGGGTGGCCCGGCAGCATCTGGTCGGCGGTGCGCTGGACGGCGGTGACCCGGGTGCCGTCCGGGGCGGCGGCGGTGGCCGCGGCCGTGGAGCCGGCGAGCAGGGCGGTGGCCGCGACGAGCAGCGCGGCGGGCTTGGCGATATTCACTGTTCCCCCATGTGAACGAGCGAGGTGGTCGCTCCGCCGTGGCGGAGTGGTTCCACCGTCCCAGCCGGGCCCCGCGACCGGTACCTCGGAAGTCTCAGGGTGTGTACTCCGCGAGCCCCCGGGCGACCCGCGCGCAGTACGCGCGGTACACCGCCGGGATCCCGCCCGCGGCGTCGACCTTCTTGTACGACGTCCGGTACGCGGCCGCGTCCAGCAGCCGCCGGTCACCGGGCAGGTCCGCCTTCAGGTGGGCGTCGATGAAGCACAGATAGCGGCCCATGGCCGGGATGGACACGGCCGGGGTCAGCGGGGGCGTGGGCGTCGCGGCGGCGGGGATGCCGTCGTCCCGCATCCACCAGCGCAGCACGGACGGGGTCCAGCGGGCGATGCCGTACTCCTGGGCGCCCGGGTCGGCGAGGCCCGCGTCGAAGCCGCTCTCGGCCCTCAGCATGGCCGCGATCAGCGCCGGGCTGACGTTCGGGCGGCGGCAGCCGTGGGCGGCGTCCACGATCAGCCGCCGGTAGCGCACCGGTACGCCCCGGTCGGTGCGCAGTTCGGCCGCACCGTAGCGGGCCAGGGCCTTCTCGTCGCCGGTGTGCCGGTGGTCGAGGCCGTACCCGAGGAGGGCGGCGAGGGCGGCGGCGGCCGCGAGGACCAGGACGGTCGCACGACGGCGCCGGCCGGGGCGCGTGAGGCGGGGCAGCCGGGGCGCGCGGCCGGTGCCCGCGGCGGCCGTGACACGGCGCAGCAGTGCCCCGGTGCCGATCCGGTCGGCGTGCGTACGGGCCAGGCAGTCCCGCACGATCTCCCGCCAGGCGCCCGGGAGTTCGGCCGACAGACGCAGCTCCTCGGTGCCGCGCGCGTAGGCGACGGCGGCGTCCCGGCGGGCCGAGGGGGTACCGCCGGGCAGCGGGAAGGAGCCGGTGAGCAGGAGGTGGGCGAGCACGCCGAAGGCCCAGATGTCGGCCGACGGGCGGATCGGGCGCCCGCGTTCGCCGATCTCCGCCCACAGCAGCTCGGGCGGGGTGTAGTCGGGGGTGGAGAAGGCGGGCGTGTAGCCGTGGGTGCCCTCCAGTTCGGCGGCCATGTTGAAGTCGGCGAGCCGCGCCGAACCGTCCGCCATCAGCAGCACGTTGGCCGGTTTGAGGTCGCCGTGCACCCAGCCCGCCCGGTGCAACTGGGCCAGCCCCTCGGCGACTTGGGCCAGCAGCACCGGCCCGGCGGCCGGCCGGGGACCGGCGGCGAGCAGCGCGGCCAGGGAGCCCCGAGCGCGTTCCAGTACGAGGACGGTGGCGCCGTCGAGGGCGGGGCGCCCGGGGTCGTCGACGACGAGGGTCTCGTACATCCGGATCAGGCGCGGCTGCCGCAGCCGCCGTAACAACGCGACCTCGCGCTCGACCAGTTCGCGCAGGTGGGCGAGCTGGCGGGGGGTGCCGGTGCCGGTGGGGAGGAACTTCAGGGCGGCGGTGCGGGGGAGCGGGCCGTCCTGTCCGCCGGCCCGCCGGGCGGCGTACACGCTCCCGAACGCGCCGGTCGCGAGCGGTTCGCGGACCTCCCAGTCGCCGACCCGGTAGCCCCTGGGCACCGGGACGGCGTACGGCTCGGTCACCGGACGGTCCGGCGCGCGGCCCCGGTTCCGGTGCCGGCCCCCGGCTCCCTGCCGGCCCCCGGCTCCGTGCCGGTCCTCAGCTCCCTGTCGGGCCCCGGTCCGGTGCCGGACAGCACGATCAGGTCGTCCTCGCGCACCAGGTCGAAGCGGAGCGCCAGCGAGACCAGGGACTCCTTCTTGCCGTTCAGGCGCGGGCCCGGATCCGCCGTGTCCGGGCCGGGTTTGAGCCGCAGCTTCACCGCGAGATAGTCGATGTTCCACTGCACCGAGGTGCGCGAGGCGGCCGGCCAGGAGGGCGCCAGCCGGGCCACGACCTGGTCGACGGTGGGCAGCGGGGCGTGCGGATCACCGCGCAGCCGGGGCTCGCACAGGGCGGCCAGCACGGCGAAGTAGCGCTTGGCGCGGTCGACGGAGAAGGCCGGGGCGGTGGTGTCGCCGTCGGTTCCGCAGCCGTCGCGCAGATAGTCGTGGCGCGGCGCCCACACCTCGACGGCGAGCAGATCACCGCCCGCGGGCAGCACGATCCGGGAGAACTCGAACGGCACCGGAGCGTCGAGCCGGCCCGGCCCGACCTTGATGTGCTCGCCCGCGCCCTCCGGGTTCTCCACGACGTACGTCTGGTGCGCGGACAGGTTGCTCAGCGTCCAGAACGCGCCCTGGGCGCCGAGTTCACCGGCCCGGCGCGAGACTCCCTCGTGCGGGATCGGCAGATCGTTCCCGGGCGCCCGCCCGAAGCGGAGGCGCTCGCCGGGGGCGAGGCGGATCTGGCCGCGCTGCTGCCGGTCCCCCGTGGTCGGCGGAGGTACGACGATGATGCTGTACAAGGTGCGTCTCCCCGTGCCTGACGGCTTCTCCCAGAGTAGGGCGACGCACGGGGGCCGTGTCCCCCCTTCAAGGGTGAGACACGGCCCCGGACGACGAATGGCGCGAAGTGTTCCTCGATCGCGCGGTCGGCTCAGTAGCGCGGGCGGCCGAACCAGGCCTTGCCGTCGGCACCGCCGACGAAGCAGGCGATCAGGATGCCCATCACGATGTGGAAGATGCCCACGACGACGAGGAACGGGTAGACGCCGAGCACCGCGGTCAGGATGCCGAACACCAGCGTCGTGACGCGCAGGTTGTTGCCGCCGGAGGAGAACTTCGTGGCCAGCACGACCGCCCACACCAGCCAGGCGAGCGCGAGCACCACGATGGCCCACAGCACGCCCACCGGGTAGTCGGCGAGGCCCGGCACGGAGTTGTCGTGCTTGGCCTTGTTGACGGCCACGGCGGAGAAGGTGAAGAGACCCACGCCGATGACCTGGAGGGCGACGATCACCCACAGCATCACGCGGGCCGCGTTGACCTTGCCCGGCATGACGGTCATCGGGGCGGCGCCGCCGTACGGCTGCTGGACCGGCGGCGCGGCGGGGTAGCCGTATCCGGGCTGCTGCGGCTGGCCCTGCGGGTTGCCGTAGGGGTTGTTCGGGTCGCCGTAGCTCATGGCTGGTGTTCCTCCGTGGTGTCGAGCGAGTGCGGGGACGAGGCGCGGCACCGCACGGAGGAGCGTTCTACAGATGCGGTCCGTCCCCCCGATGAGCTGCCCGCTGCACTGCGCTGTTCATGGTTCTTGACCGGATACTGACTTGTCCAGCCGTAATCTCCGGGTGTTGTGCAAGTGCAACATCAGTGATCACCCCCACCGGTGCCCGGACCCCGGTGGGGACCCTGATCCGGCCCCGGATTGGAACCCTGGGGCGGTCATCCTGGAGGATGGGGGTATGACCGCCCAGATTCTCGATGGCAAGGCCACCGCAGCCGCGATCAAGTCCGATCTGACCGCCCGCGTGGCGGCGCTGAAGGAGAAGGGCATCACGCCCGGCCTCGGCACGATCCTGGTCGGGGAGGACCCCGGCAGCCGCAAGTACGTCGCGGGCAAGCACCGCGACTGCGCCGAGGTGGGCCTCGCCTCCATCCAGCGGGAGCTGCCGGCCACGGCCACCCAGGAGGAGATCGAGGCGGTCGTCCGCGAGCTGAACGAGGACCCGGCCTGCACCGGCTACATCGTCCAGCTGCCGCTGCCCAAGGGCATCGACGAGAACCGCATCCTGGAGCTGATGGACCCGGCCAAGGACGCGGACGGCCTGCACCCGATGAACCTCGGGCGCCTCGTCCTCAACGAGCCCGCCCCGCTGCCCTGCACCCCCAACGGCATCCTCACCCTGCTGCGCCGCTACGGCGTGGAGATCAAGGGCGCCGAGGTCGTGGTCGTCGGCCGGGGTGTCACCATCGGGCGCCCGATGCCGCTGCTGCTCACCCGTCGCAGCGAGAACGCCACCGTCACCCAGTGCCACACCGGCACCCGCGATCTGTCCGCCCACCTCAAGCGGGCCGACATCGTGATCGCGGCGGCCGGCTCCCCGCACCTGATCCGCGCCGAGGACATCAAGCCGGGCGCGGCCGTCCTGGACGTGGGCGTCTCCCGCAACGCCGAGGGCCGGATCGTCGGCGACGTCCACCCGGACGTGACCGGGGTGGCCGGCTTCATCTCCCCCAACCCCGGCGGTGTCGGCCCGATGACCCGGGCCCAGCTGCTGGTCAACGTGGTCGAGGCGGCGGAGCGCAGTGCCGGCTGAGGACACGCGGGACGGCGAGGAGACCGTCCGCGACGCGATCAGCGCCCCCGACGCCGAGGGGCGCCCGCGGCGGGTCACCCGCCGCTTCCCGCTGTTCACGCGGGACACCGCACGCCCGGAGGGCGGTGGCCGGGCCGCGCCCCGCGACGCGCCCGCCCCCGCCCGGCAGTGGCCCCTGCTGGTGGTCCTGGGCACGGTCGCGCTCGGCCTGCTGCTGACCGCGTTCGACGCGTTCCGGGTGGGCACCCTGCTGATCGGCGCCGCGCTGCTGGCGGGCGCGGTACTGCGCTGGATGCTGCCCGGCGTCGGCATGCTCGCGGTCCGCTCCCGCTTCACCGACATCAGCACCTACGGCGTCCTCGGACTGGCGATCGTCCTGCTGGCCCTGATGGCCCAGCCGCATCCTTTGCTGGAGATCCCGTTCGTGAGCAACACGCTGCACTTCACGATGACCAAGTAAGGCCGGTGATGCGGCGGTTCGTCCCCACCCCCGATGAGGGACGAACCGCCGCCCGACACACCCTGGCTCCCGGCCGAGGGCCTGATCAACGGCTGTCTTCGCGCTGTGGCACGGAAGTGACCGTTCCGCAGAACGGTGACCGTCCGGTACGAACATGGGGATGAGGGGGGAGACGATGCCTCGTTGGCAGACCTTGCCGAACGAACTCGACCCGGAGATCAAGGAGTTCGTCAGCCAGCTGCGGTGGCTCGTGGACCTCGGCGGGCTCGGCGGCGCGGCCCTGGCCGACCGCACGGGCTACGGCAGGGCGTCCTGGGAGGACTACCTCGCCGGACGGCGCCTCGCCCCCAAGGGCGCGGCCGTCGCGCTGGCCGAGGCGGCGGGGACCAGCCCGGTGCCGATCATCACGATGTGGGAGCTGGCCGAACGGGCTTGGAGCCGGGCCGAGTTGGGGCATGAGCACGCGGCGCCGGGACACCGGACCGAGGGTGGAACCGACGGCGGGGCGCTCGGTGTCCCGAGGATTCCCGCGCAGCCGACGGCCCCGGCGGGGGAGCGGCGCGGGGCCGAGGAGCGTCCGGGCGCCGGGGGTACGGCGGCGGACTCGTCCGGCGGCAACTCGTGGGGGCTGGCCGGGTACCAGGGGCCGTCGCGGGCGAGCGGACGGCCGGGAGCGCGGCCGGATCCGGTACGGGTACCCGGTGCGCCGGAGCCGGGGAGTCCCCGGAGCCCTCAGAGCCCTCAGAGTCCCCAGAGCACCCAACGTTCTGATGCCGTACGGCCCGCCGCTCCCGCTCCCATGCCCGCTCCCGACCCCGACGCCAGGCCCGGGTACCGGCAGCCGGTGCTGATGTTCCTCGGCGGGTTCGTGACGGTGCTGCTGATCATCCTCGGCGTCTTCCACTTCACCGGTGACCACGGCGGCAGGCACGAGGCGGCGGCCGGGCGGGCCGCCCGGAGCGCGAGTCCGAGGGCGAGCCTGCCGCCCGGGGTGAAGTGCTCGGGCTCGGACTGCGTGGGCAAGGACGCCGAGTCGATGGGGTGCAGCGGCGACCAGGTGACCACCGCCCAGACCGTCACCCTCGGCACCACCACCCTGGAGGTCCGCTACAGCAAGGTCTGCGGTGCCGCGTGGGGCCGCATCACCGGCGCGGTGCCCGGCGACAAGGTGCGGGTCACCGGGGCGCGGGGCAAGGCCCGCGAGAGCGGGGAGGCCACCGAGGCGGGCGACACCATCGCCTACACCCCGATGATCGCCGTCACGGATCCGGCGCAGGCGACGGCGTGCGCCACCCTCGCGTCGGGCCGTACGGGCTGCACGAGATGACGCCGAACGAATGAATTCGGGACCGGCAGGCATGCCCGGCCGGATCCTGGGCACGCGAACGGATACCCCCCACGGGAGACCGGTGCGCCGGTACCCCCACCGGCGGCCGTCTCCGTCCACCCTCTCCGGACGGACGGCCGCCTTTCACATCCCCTTCCAACCCCTCGCGATCTTCTGTGGGCTGAGCCACAGGGCCCCGCACGTCTCGCATGCCGGATGCGCGATAGCCTGACCGCTGGATCTCTCTTGATGCCAAGAGATCGATCATCCGCCCGGGGCAGGGACGCCCCACCGCCAGCTGTCATACGGAGAACGCCATGACCCGCACTCCCGTGAACGTCACCGTCACCGGCGCGGCCGGCCAGATCGGTTACGCCCTGCTCTTCCGCATCGCCTCCGGCCAGCTGCTCGGCGCGGACGTGCCGGTCCGCCTGCGCCTCCTGGAGATCACCCCGGCGCTCAAGGCCGCCGAGGGCACGGCCATGGAGCTGGACGACTGCGCCTTCCCGCTGCTCCAGGGCATCGACATCTCCGACGACCCGAACGTCGCCTTCGACGGTGCCAACGTGGCCCTGCTGGTCGGCGCCCGCCCGCGCACCAAGGGCATGGAGCGCGGTGACCTGCTGGAGGCCAACGGCGGCATCTTCAAGCCGCAGGGCAAGGCCATCAACGACCACGCCGCGGACGACATCAAGGTCCTGGTCGTCGGCAACCCGGCCAACACGAACGCGCTGATCGCGCAGGCGGCGGCGCCGGACGTACCGGCCGAGCGGTTCACCGCGATGACCCGTCTGGACCACAACCGGGCGCTGACGCAGCTGGCGAAGAAGACGGGCTCGACCGTCGCCGACATCAAGCGGCTGACGATCTGGGGCAACCACTCCGCCACGCAGTACCCGGACATCTTCCACGCGACGGTCGGCGGCAAGAACGCGGCGGAGGTCGTGTCCGACGAGAAGTGGCTGGCCGAGGACTTCATCCCGACCGTGGCCAAGCGCGGTGCGGCGATCATCGAGGCGCGTGGCGCGTCGTCGGCGGCGTCCGCCGCGAACGCCGCGATCGACCACGTGTACACCTGGGTCAACGGCACGGCCGAGGGCGACTGGACGTCCATGGGCATCCCGTCCGACGGTTCGTACGGTGTGCCGGAGGGTCTGATCTCCTCCTTCCCCGTCACCACGAAGGACGGCACGTACGAGATCGTGCAGGGCCTGGAGATCAACGAGTTCTCCCGCGCCCGCATCGACGCGTCGGTCCAGGAGCTCGCGGAGGAGCGTGACGCCGTCCGCGGGCTCGGCCTGATCTAAGGCTGGTTCCCGGCGACGGCCCCGCTCCGATTCCTCAGGAGCGGGGCCGTCGCATGTGCGGGAGCGTCGTGGCCGGTCGCGCGGTTCCCCGCGCCCCTAGGGGGTTGCCGCTGACGTCGGCCGTGAGGTCAACGGCCCGCGCTCGCCGTACCCCCGCACCACCAACCCCGTGGCCACCAGCACCACCACCCCCACCACCCGCAACGCCGGCCCCATTCCCCGGAGCAGGTCGGCATGGCCGGACAGCACCGTGCCGGTCACGGCGACGCCGAGGGCCGCGCCCGTCTCGCGGGCCGTCGTGCCGAGGCCCGAGCCCAGGCCCGCCCGGTGCGCGGGCAGGGAGGTGACGACGCCCAGGGTGAGCGGCGGCATGGACAGGCCCGCGCCGGCGGAGATGACCAGGAGCCAGCAGACGAAGAGCCCGTACGGCGTGGCTCCGGACGCCGTGGACGCGCCGAGCAGGCCGAGGCCGATGAGGGCGAGCCCGGTGCCGACGAGGGCGCGGGGATGGTCGAACCAGCGCTTGGCCAGGATCTGCGCGGCGGACATCCCGGCCACCAGCGGCATGATCGCCACCCCGGTGACGGCGGGGCCGTACCCCTTGACCTCCTGGAGGTACTGCGAGTTGACGTAGAAGAGGGAGAACAGGCCGAAGAAGGCCGTGGCCGTGCCGAGGGACGCCGCCCGCAGCCGGGGCGAGGCGAAGACCCGCGGGTCGAACAGCGGGCCCCGGGCGCGCAGCGCGTGCACCGTGAACGCCGCCACCAGCAGTGCCCCCGTGCCGAAGGCGCCGAGGATCCGCGCCGACAGCCAGCCGTACGACGGCCCCTCGATGATCCCGAACAGCACGGCCACCAGCCCCGCGATCAGCAGCACCGCGCCGAGCGGATCGGTGTGGCCCGAGGCCGAGCGCTCCGTGCGCGGGACGACGCGTGCCACCACCGCGATCAGCAGCGCCGCGAGCGGCACCATGGCCCAGAACAGCGCCCGCCAGCCGAGGAACTGACCCGCGAGCCCGCCGCCGAGATTGCCCGCGGCCCCGCCGAGGCCGATCGACAGCGTCCACGCGGCCATCGCGCCGAGCCGCCGCGCGGGCGCCGCCAGCTGCATCACCAGGGACAGCGTGGCCGGGGTGATCAGCGCCGCGCCCGCGCCGGACAGCCCCCGGCCCAGGATCAGCACGAGCGGCGCCCCCGCCAGCGCACTGGTCGCGGCGCCCGCCGCGAACAGCACGAGCCCGGCGAGCAGCGCGCCCTTGCGCCCGTGCCGGTCCCCGAGCGCCCCGGCGGGGATCAGCAGCCCGGCGAAGACGATGACATAGGCGTCGACCGTCCACAGGACCTCGGCGTGCGAGGGATGCAGCGCGGACGAACTCAGCTGCGGTATCAGCAGGTTGATCGCCGCCACCATGCTCTGCGCGACCAGGACACAGGCGCACAGGGCGAGCAGGGCGGGGCGTTTCAGGGCGTGCGAGGGCACGGCTCCTCCCGGGGAGCTGGACGGTGGAAGGGGATGCACGCTCACCGTAGGCTCAGCCTTGACCTGCACTCCAGTGCAACTTATGCAAGGAATGAATGCGTATGACGCAATCCACGGGCCTCGACCTGAATCTGCTGGTCGCGCTGGACGTGCTGCTGGAGGAGCAGAGCGTGCGGGGTGCCGCGCGCCGGCTGCATCTGTCCGAACCGGCCATGAGCCGCACCCTCGGCCGCATCCGCAAGGCGCTCGGCGACCCCGTCCTCGTGCGGGCCGGCCGCCGGATGGTGCCGACCCCGCACGCGCTGGCCCTGCGCGCCGAGGTGGGCGCCGTGGTGGAGCGGGCCCGCGCCCTGTTCGCGCCCGGCCGGGACACCGACCTGCGCACGGTGAGCCGTACCTTCACGATCCTCGGCCACGACGCCATCGCCGCCACCCATGGCGCGGCCCTCCTCGCCCGCGCCGCACGCGAGGCCCCCGGCATCCGGCTGCGCTTCCTGTCCGAGAGCCATGTCGACGCTCCCTTCCTGCGCCAGGGCACCGCCGACCTGGAGATCGGGGTGATCGACACCACCGCCCCCGAGGTGCGCCAGGAGACGGTCTACGAGGACCGCATGCTCGGCGTCGTACGCTCCGGACACCCCTTGCTGGAGGGCGAGTTGACGCCCGAGCGGTTCGCCTCGGCGGCCGGTCACCTCATCGTGTCCCGGCGCGGCCGGCTGCGCGGACCGGTCGACGAGGCGCTGGCCGAGCTGGGGCTGAGCAGACGGGTGGTGGCCGGCGTCGGCACCTACCCGGCGTCGCTGTTCGTGCTGCGCGCGACCGATCTCATCGGCCTGATCAGCCCCTGGGCCCGCCCGCTCGCCGAGCCCCTCGGACTGACCCTCTTCGAGATCCCGCTGCGCCTCCCCGCCGCCCCGGTCGGCTTCGCCTGGCACCCCCGTCACGACGCCGACCCGGCCCACGCCTGGCTGCGCGACCGGGTCCGCGAGCTGATGGAACAGGGCGCCGGTCCCGCCGCCACGGGCTGTACCGGGCCCATGGACTCAACGCAGCGCCCCGGATAGGCGCCCACGTCCCTTTTCCGCCGTCTTTTCAGTGACGCCGCGCACTTTCGGCGCCCGATTCCGCATGCAAACGGAGGTCCGGGGCAGGGGGCCACGGTCCCTGAGCCGGCCCTTTGCGTGACACAGGGGCGCCGAACAGTAACGGAAGGCAACACCGATCATGGCGGAAAGCACGGCACGACAGACGAAGGCGACCATCCACGCGGGAGGCGAGTGGCTGACGGCGATCTCCGGGGCGACCCGGGAGATCCTCGATCCCGCGGACGCCCGACCGTTCGCCGTGGTCGCGGAGGGGGACGAGAAGGACGCCGAGCGCGCCGTGGCCGCGGCCCGGCAGGCGTTCGACCACGGCCCCTGGCCGGGCACCCCCGTCGCCGAGCGCGCCGCCCTGCTGCGCCGCGTCGCCGACCTCCTCGTACGCGATCGCGAAGCGCTCGGCCGTCTGGAGGCCCAGGACGCGGGCAAGACCGTGGCAGAGGGCCGGGTCGACATCGACTGTGTCGCCGACGCCTTCCGCTACTTCGCCGACCTGGTGGCCGCCGAGGCCCCCGGCCGCGTCGTGGACGCCGGCTCGCCCGACATCCACAGCGTCGTCGTGCACGAGCCGGTCGGTGTCTGCGCCCTGATCACCCCCTGGAACTACCCGCTGCTCCAGGCCAGCTGGAAGATCGCCCCGGCGCTCGCGGCCGGCAACACCTTCGTGATCAAGCCCAGCGAGATCACCCCGATGACCACCGTCGCGCTGATCGAACTGCTGGTGGAGGCCGGACTGCCCGCGGGCGTCGCCAACATCGTCACCGGCCCCGGCCACACCGTCGGCGCCCGGTTCGCCGAGCACCCGGACGTCGACCTCATCTCCTTCACCGGCGGACTGGTCAGCGGCACCAAGGTCGCCCAGGCCGCCGCGCCCAGCGTGAAGAAGGTCGCCCTCGAACTCGGCGGCAAGAACCCCAACGTGGTCTTCGCCGACGCCTGCGCCACCGAGGAGGGCTTCGACACCGCCGTCGACCAGGCGCTGAACGCGGCCTTCATCCACAGCGGCCAGGTCTGCTCGGCCGGCGGCCGGCTCATCGTCGAGGAGCCGGTGCGCGAACGCTTCGTCGCCGAACTCGCCCGCCGCGCCCAGAAGATCAGGATCGGCCGGGGCACCGAGGACGGCGTCGAGGTCGGCCCGCTCGTCTCCGAGCAGCAGCGCGCCAAGACCGAGGCGTACGTCGCCTCCGCGCTCGCCGAGGGCGCGATCCTGCGCTGCGGCGGCAAGCGGCCCGAACCCGCCCCCGAGCGCCCCGGGTCCGGCTACTTCTACGAGCCGACCGTCCTCGACGGCTGCCACCGGGAGATGAAGGTCGTCCGCGAGGAGGTCTTCGGACCCGTCCTCACCGTCGAGACCTTCACCACCGAGGACGAGGCCGTCCGCCTCGCCAACGACACCGAGTACGGCCTCGCCGGCGCCGTGTGGACCACCGACCCCGGCAGGGCCCGGCGCGTCGCGGCCCGGCTGCGCCACGGCACCGTCTGGATCAACGACTTCCACCCCTACCTGCCGCAGGCGGAGTGGGGCGGCTTCGGCAAGAGCGGCACCGGCCGCGAGCTGGGCCCCGCCGGGCTCGCCGAGTACCGGGAGACCAAGCACGTCTACCAGAACCTCGCGCCGAAGCCGGTGCGCTGGTTCGCCGGCTGAGTCGACTCCGTTCAGGAAAGCCCGGGTCCGGGCCCCGGGACCACTCGACATCCCCTGGAGCAGCACCCCATGTCCCACACCCCCCACGTCTACGACTACGTCGTCATCGGCGGCGGCACCGCGGGCTCGGTGATCGCCTCCCGCCTCACCGAGGACCCCGACGTCACCGTCGCCGTCATCGAGGGCGGCCCCAGCGACATCGACCGCGAGGACGTCCTCACCCTGCGCCGCTGGCTGGGCCTGCTCGGCGGTGATCTCGACTACGAGTACACCACCGTCGAGCAGCCGAACGGCAATTCCCACATCCTGCACAGCCGCGCCAGGGTCCTCGGCGGCTGCTCCTCGCACAACACCCTGATCTCCTTCAAGCCGCTGCCCTCCGACTGGGACGAGTGGGAGCGGGCCGGCGCCGAGGGCTGGGGCGCGGTGCCGATGGAGGCGTACTACGCCCGGCTGCGCAACAACATCGTGCGCGTCGCCGACAAGGACCAGAACGCCATCGCCAAGGACTGGATCGACGCGACGAAGACCGCGATCGGCGTCCCCGAGGTGATCGGCTTCAACGACAAGCCCTTCCACGAGGGCGTCGGCTTCCTCGACCTCGCCTACCACCCGGAGAACAACAAGCGCTCCTCCGCCTCCGTCGCCTACCTCCACCCGCACCTGGAGGCCGGCGACCGCCCCAACCTCACGCTGTTCCTGGAGACCTGGGCGTACCGGCTGGAGCTGGACGGCAAGCGCGCCACCGGCGTCCACGTCCGCACCAAGGACGGCGCCGAGCAGCTGATCAGCGCCCGCCAGGAGGTCGTCGTCTGCGCCGGCGCCGTCGACTCCCCGCGGCTGCTGCTGCTGTCCGGCATCGGCCCGAAGCGGGACCTCGAAGAGCTGGGCATCCCGGTCGCGCACGACCTGCCGGGCGTCGGCGAGAACCTCCAGGACCACCCCGAGTCGGTGATCGTCTGGGAGACCAACCGGCCGCTGCCGGAGAACTCCGCGATGGACTCCGACGCCGCGCTGTTCGTGCGCCGGGACGCCTCGCTGGACGCCCCCGACCTGATGTTCCACTTCTACCAGATCCCCTTCACCGACAACCCCGAACGCCTCGGCTACGAACGCCCCGAGCACGGCGTGTCGATGACCCCGAACATCCCCAAGTCCCGCGCCCGCGGCCGCCTCTACCTCACCAGCGCCGACCCCGAGGCCAAGCCCGCCCTCGACTTCCGGTACTTCACCGACGAGGACGGCTACGACGCGCGGACCCTCGTCGACGGCGTGAAGATAGCCCGCGAGATAGCCAGGACCGAGCCGTTCGCGGGCTGGCTGAAGCGCGAGGTCTTCCCCGGCCCCGAGGTCACCGACGACGAGCAGCTCAGCGAGCTGCTGCGCAAGGCCCACCACACCGTCTACCACCCCGCCGGCACCTGCCGGATGGGCGCGGCCGACGACGAACTCGCCGTAGTGGACCCGGAGCTGAAGATCCGTGGTCTCGACGGCATTCGCGTCGCGGACGCGTCCGTCTTCCCGACCGTTCCCGCCGTCAACCCGATGATCGGGGTGCTGATGGTCGGGGAGAAGGCCGTCGATCTGATCGGAGGCGATCGCCGATGAGTACCACCACTCCCGCCGTGCCCACCCGCAAGCCCCCCACCGCCCAGGACCGCGCCCCCGTCTTCTCGGTCTCCGGGCTGTGGAAGGTCTTCGGCCCCAAGCCCGAGCGCGTCCCCGCCGACCCCGGACTCGGCGCCCTCGACGCGGCCGAGCTGCGCGCCCGCACCGGCTGCACCGCCGCCGTCCGCGACGTCTCCTTCGACGTCCGAAAGGGCGAGGTCTTCGTGGTGATGGGCCTGTCCGGCTC
This sequence comes from Streptomyces sp. WP-1, assembly GCF_030450125.1. NCBI lineage: Bacteria > Bacillati > Actinomycetota > Actinomycetes > Kitasatosporales > Streptomycetaceae > Streptomyces > Streptomyces sp. WP-1. Next base: position 3,285,408 of record NZ_CP123923.1, on the reverse strand, counting down.
CGGCAAGTCCACCCTCGTGCGCTGCCTGACCCGGCTGATCGAGCCGACCGCGGGCACCATCGCCATCGACGGCGAGGACGTACGCGCCATGGACCGGTCCCGGCTGCGCGAACTGCGCCGGCACCGCGCCGCGATGGTCTTCCAGCACTTCGGCCTGCTCCCGCACCGCACCGTGCTCGACAACGTCGCCTACGGCCTGGAGATCCAGGGCGTCGGCAGGGCCGAGCGCCGCGAGCGCGCCGCCGAGATCGTCGCCAAGGTCGGCCTCGAAGGCATGGAGCACCGCCGCCCCGGCCAGCTCTCCGGCGGCCAGCGCCAGCGCGTCGGCCTCGCCCGCGCACTCGCCGTCGATCCCGAAGTGCTGCTCTTCGACGAGCCGTTCAGCGCCCTCGACCCCCTCATCCGCCGCGACATGCAGGACGAGGTCGCCCGCCTCCACGAGGAGGAGGGCCGCACGATGGTCTTCATCACCCACGACCTCAGCGAGGCCCTCAAGCTCGGCGACCGCATCGCCCTGATGCGCGACGGCCGGGTCGTCCAGCTCGGCACCCCCGAGGAGATCGTCGGCTCCCCGGCCGACGACTACGTCCGCGAGTTCGTCCGGGACGTGCCGCGCGAGCAGGTCGTCACCTGCCGTACGGCCATGCGCCCGGCGACCTCCGACGAGTCCGCCGAGGGGCCCGCCCTCACCCCGGACGCCACGGTCTCGGAGGCCATCGAGGCCGTCGCCCGCACCGGTGAACCGGCCCGCGTGATGGACCACGGCAAGTGCCTGGGCGTCGTCGACTCCGAGCAGCTGCTGAGCGTCGTCGCGGGTGTGGAGAACCCGCCCGCCGCCACGAGCGGCCGTACCGCCGCGGGCCCGGCGCGGGCGGGCACGGCCACCGCGACCCGCGAGCGCGCGCAGGCGAAGAAGCCGGCGGCCTCCACCCCGGCGGCCTCCACGGCCTCCACCCCGGAGGCCGTCTGATGGCCACCCTCACCGTCCCCGCCCTGCGCACCAGGACCCCCGCCGTCCTGCGCAACAGAGCCGTCGGCAAGCTCCTCCTGCTCGCCCTGATCACGGCCGTCCTGCTCCCGCTGCTGCACGGCCGCGCCTGGCCGCACCACCTCACGGTCAGCCTCACCGGGCCGCTGACCCACGCCAGCGACTGGATCATCGACAACCGCGACACCCACCCCCTCTTCCTCTACTTCTTCGGCTACATCAGCAACGCCGTCGTCCTCGCCGTCCGCGCGGTCTACGTCACCCTCCTCGCCCTCGGCTGGCCGGGCGTCACCGCGCTCGGCGCCCTCGTCGCCTGGCGGGTGGCGGGCCCCCGCCTCGCCGCCGGCACCGCCGTCGCGTTCCTCGCCTGCGGTGTGCTCGGCATGTGGGAACCGACGATGCAGACCCTCGCGCTGATGGTCGCCGCCGTCCTCGCCTCGGTGCTCGTCGGCGCCGCCCTCGGCCTCGCCGGCGGTCTGTCCGCGCGCCTCGACCGCGCCCTGCGCCCGGTCCTGGACACGATGCAGGTCCTCCCGGCCTTCGCCTACCTCCTCCCCGTCGTCCTGGTCTTCGGCATCGGCGTCCCCGCGGCCGTCCTCGCCACCGTCGTCTACGCCGCCCCGCCCATGGCCCGCCTCACCGCGCTGGGCCTGCGCGGCGCCGACCCCGAGGTCCTGGAGGCCGTGGAGTCGCTCGGTGCCACCCGCCGCCAGCGGCTGCTGACCGCCCGTATCCCGCTGGCCCGCAAGGAACTGCTGCTGGGCCTCAACCAGACGATCATGATGGCCCTCTCCATGGCCGTCATCGCCTCCGTCATCGGCGCCGGCGGCCTCGGTGACCGCGTCTACCAGGCCCTGTCCACCGTCGACGTCGGCCAGGCCCTCGCCGCCGGCATCCCGATCGTGCTGCTCGCCGTGGTCCTGGACCGGGTGACCGGCGCGGCCGGCGCCGACGGGGCGAAGGGGTCCCGGACGATCGGCTGGCCGTACGCCCTCGCCGTCACCGTCGCCGCCGCCCTCGCCGCCCGGCTGCTCGGCGCCCTCGACTGGCCGAACGGCTGGAGCGTGCAGATCGCCGCCCCGGTCAACCGCGCCGTCGACTGGATGACCTCCCATCTCTACTCCGGCGTCCCGGTCGTCGGCGGCACCGCCGACTGGGCGGCCCACTTCACCACCTGGGTCCTGGACCCGATCCGCGACGGACTCCAGTGGCTGCCCTGGTGGTCGCTGCTGCTGATCGTCGCCGCCCTCGCCTGGGTGATCGGCACCTGGCGCACCGCGCTGACCGCCGTGCTCGCCATGGCCGCGATCGGTGTGCTCGGCGTGTGGGACCCCGCCCTCGACACCCTCTCCCAGGTGCTGGCCGCCGTCGCCGTCACCCTGGTGCTCGGCCTCGCCACCGGCATCGCCGCCGCCCGCAGCGACCGCGTCGAGCGCGCCCTGCGCCCGGTCCTGGACGTCTTCCAGACGATGCCGCAGTTCGTGTACCTGATCCCGGTCGTCGCCCTGTTCGGCGTCGGCCGCGCCCCCGCCGTCGCCGCGGCCGTCGTCTACGCGCTGCCCGCCGTCGTCCGCATCACCACGCAGGGCCTGCGCCAGGTCGACCCGGCCGCGCTGGAGTCGGCGCGCTCGCTCGGCGCGACCGGGCGGCAGCAGCTGTGGCAGATCCAACTGCCGCTCGCCCGCCGCGCGTTGCTGCTCGCCGTCAACCAGGGCGTGGTCCTGGTCCTCGCGGTCGTCATCATCGGCGGTCTGGTCGGCGGCGGCGCCCTCGGCTACAACGTCGCCTTCGGCCTCGCCCAGGGCGACCTGGCGACCGGTCTGGTGGCCGGTGCCGCCATCGTCTGCCTGGGCCTGATGCTGGACCGGGTGACCCAGCCCACCGAACGCCGCCCGGGGAAGGGAGCCTGACATGCGGATCCGACTGCGTACGACGATCCCCGTCGCGCTCGCCGTGCTGGGGCTGACCACCGGCTGCGGCGCCGCCGACATGACCAGGCAGGCCAGCCCGTTCGCGCACACCGGCGGCGGCAAGAGCGTCACGCTGTCCGTGCAGTCCTGGGTGGGCGCCGAGTCCAATGTGGCCGTCGCCCAGTACCTGCTGGAGCACAAGCTGGGCTACCGCGTCGACACCGTGCAGGTGGACGAGGTGCCCGCGTGGGACGCGCTGAGCCAGGGCCGGGTGGACGCCCTCCTGGAGGACTGGGGCCACCCCGACCAGGAGAAGCGCTACGTCGAGGACAAGAAGACGATCGCCCGGGCCGGCGATCTCGGGGTGACCGGTCACATCGGCTGGTTCGTGCCGACGTACCTCGTCAAGCAGCACCCCGACATCACCGACTGGCACAACCTGAACAAGTACGCCTCGCTCTTCCGCACGGCGGAGAGCGGCGGCAAGGGCCAGCTGATGGACGGCTCCCCGTCCTATGTCACCAACGACAAGGCCCTGGTGAAGAACCTGAAGCTGAACTACCAGGTCGTCTTCGCCGGTTCCGAGGCCGCGCAGATCACCCAGATGAAGCAGTTCGCCAAGGAGAAGAAGCCCTTCCTGACGTACTGGTACTCACCGCAGTGGCTGTTCAAGAAGGTCCCGATGACGGAGGTGAAGCTGCCGCCGTACAAGGACGGCTGCGACGCGGACGCGGCGAAGACCGCCTGCGCCTACCCGCGCACCCCGCTCCAGAAGTACCTCAACGCGGACTTCGCGAAGACGGGCGGCAAGGCAGCGGAATTCCTGAAGAAGTTCCGCTGGACCACCGACGACCAGAACGAGGTCTCCCTGCTGATCGCCCAGGACAAGATGTCCCCGGAGGCGGCCGCGAAGAAGTGGGTGGACAGCCACCCGTCCGTCTGGAAGAAGTGGCTGTCCTGAGCCGCTAGTGACGCAGCCCGGCGGCGAGTTCGGCCGCCGCGGCCGCGGCCCTGCGCTGGAACTGCGGGCCGAACGTGATCCGGGTGGCCCCGAGTTCGCCGAGCGCGGCGGGCGAGGGGCCGTCCGGGGCCAGCGGGGCCAGCACGTTCAGCGGGCCCTCGATACCGGACCGCAGCAGGGGCAGTACGTCCACCGGGGCCAGGATCGGGTACACGCACTCGGCACCCGCCGCGACGTACGACGCGGCCCGTTCGACGGTCGCTCCGACGGCCCGCTCGGGGTTCCCGTCGCCGTGCACGAAGGTGTCGACGCGGGCGTTGAGGAAGATCCGGCCCGCGGCGGCCGCGCGGAACTCGGCCAGATAGTCGGCGTGCTCCCGGGGGTCCTTGAGCGCACCCCCGCTGGAGTCCTCGATGTTGCAGCCGACGGCGCCCGCCTCCAGCAGCCGCTCCACCAGCTCCTTGGGCGCGAGCCCGTACCCGCCCTCGACGTCCGCCGTGACCGGCACGTCCACCGCGCGGGTGATCCGGGCGAGTGCCGCGAACATCTCGTCCGCCGGGGTCTCGCCGTCCGCGTACCCGAGCGCGGCGGCGATCCCCGCGCTCGGCGTGGCCAGCGCCTCGAACCCCGCCTCCGCGAGGGCCCGCGCGCTGGCCGCGTCCCAGGGGCCGGGCAGGATCAGCGGGTCACCCTGCGGGCGCCCCCGGTGCAGCGCGCGGAGCGCCTCCACGGTGCCGGTCACGCGTGCTGTCCGGGCTGGTAGTGGCCCGGGGTCATCCGGGCGGTGACGCCGAACCGGTTCCAGGCGTTGATCACCGTGATCGCGGCGATCAGCCGGGTCAGCTCGGGCTCCTCGAACTGCTTCGCGGCCCGCTCGTACACCTCGTCCGGCACGAAGCCGTCGGTGAGGACGGTGATCGCCTCGGTCAGCTCGATCGCCGCCAGCTCCTTCTCCGTGTAGAAGTGCCGCGACTCCTCCCACGCGCCGAGCTGGATGATCCGCTCCACGCTCTCCCCGGCCGCGAGCGCGTCCTTGGTGTGCATGTCCAGGCAGAACGCGCAGTGGTTGAGCTGCGAGGCGCGGATCTTCACCAGTTCGAGCAGCTTCGGGTCCAGCCCCTGCCGGGCCGCGATGTCCAGCCGCACCATCGCCTTGTACACGTCCGGAGCGTGCTCGCTCCAGTTCAGACGGGGGGCGTGCTCGGTGGCGTACTCGGTGTTCTCGTCCGTGTCCATGCCTCCACGGTAGGAGCGAGGCAGCCCAGGAGTATGGTCCATTTCCATGGCGGAATCCTGGGCCACTTCGGGCGTCGACCTGCATCTGGAACCGGCCGGCCCGGGCGGGCTGCGCCGGGGGCTGACCGACGCCCTGCGCGACGCGGTCCGCACCGGCCGGCTCGCCCCCGGCACCCGGCTGCCCTCCTCCCGGGCCCTCGCCGCCGACCTCGGCATCGCCCGCAACACGGTCGGCGAGGCGTACGCCGACCTGGTCGCGGAGGGCTGGCTCACCGCCCGGCAGGGCTCCGGCACCCGGGTCGCCGAACGCACCGTGGTCCCGCCGAGCGGGCCCGCCCGCCGGCCCCGCGTCCCGGCCCGGCCCACCCACAGCCTGGTCCCCGGCACCCCCGACCTCGCCGCGTTCCCGCGCGCCGAGTGGGCCAGGGCCGCCCGCCGCGCCCTGACCGCCGCCCCCAACGACGCCCTCGGCTACGGCGACCCGCGCGGCCGCGTCGAACTGCGCACCGCCCTCGCCGGGTACCTCGCCCGCGTCCGGGGCGTCCGCGCCGACCCCGAGAACCTGGTCGTCACGGCCGGCTTCTCGCACGCCCTGCGCATCCTCGGCCAGGTGCTGCGCGCCCGCGGGGCACGCTCGGTGGCCGTCGAGTCGTACGGCCTCGACATCTACTGGAGCCTCCTCAAGGCCGCCTCCCTCGCCACCCCCGCCCTGCCCTGGGACGAACTCGGCACCGACCCGGGCCCGTTGACCACCGAGGGCGCCGTACTCCTCACCCCCGCCCACCAGTTCCCCATGGGCCTGCCCCTGCACCCCGACCGGCGCGCGGCCGTCGTCGACTGGGCCCGGCGCACCGACTCCTTCGTCCTGGAGGACGATTACGACGGCGAATTCCGCTACGACCGCCAGTCCGTCGGCGCCCTCCAGGGCCTCGACCCCGACCGCGTCGTCTACCTCGGCACCGCCAGCAAGTCCCTCGCCCCCGGCATCCGGCTGGGCTGGATGGTGCTGCCCCCGGCCCTCGCCGCCGAGGTGATCGCGGCCAAGGGCCACGCCGACACCGTGGGCGTACTCGAACAGCTCACCCTCGCCGAGTTCCTCACCTCGGGGGCGTACGACCGGCAGGTCCGCGCCGCGCGGCTGCGCTACCGGCGCCGCCGCGACGCCCTCGCCGCGGCCGTCGCCGAACGCGCCCCCGGCGTCCGTGTCACCGGGGTCGCCGCCGGTCTGCACATGCTGCTGCGGCTGCCCCCGGGCACCGAGTCCTCCGTCGTCCAGGCCGCCGCCTGGCAGGGTCTCGCCCTGCACGGCCTCTCCTACCACCGCCACCCCGAGGCCGTCGCCGAGCCGCTGGACGCCCTGGTGGTGGGGTACGGGACGCCGCCGGACAGCGCGTGGGCGGGGGCACTGGAGGCGCTGTGCAGGGTGCTGCCCTAGGGCCTCTCGTCAGCCGGTGAGCGGGTGGAAGACCAGGAAGAAGAACCGGGCGCCCGGTGAGCCCAGCGGCTGCGCGGCGCACAGGGTCACCAGGCCCCGCGCGGCGGGGGTGTGCTTCTCGCAGCACCGGTCGTCCGCGGCGGCGGCGAGTCCCGCGTGCCGCACCGGCCGGGTGTCGCCGTCCTGCTGCACATAGGTGATGTCGTGCCGGCGGTAGACGGGCCCCACCACGGGGTCGTCGTTCACCTCCGCGTCCAGCTGCCGCAGATCGGTGTTGTCCGGGTGGGCCGCCACCGCCGCCCGCAGCTGGGCCGCGACCGGCGCCGCCCACCGCTCCGCCCAGTCCAGCAGATGGTGCTCGCGCGCCTCCTCGCGCAGCAGCATCCAGCGCATCACGTTCCGCTCGGGCAACTCGGGCTCCGCGCCCTCGGGGCGGGGGAACATGCGCAGGAAGTCGTCGTTCCAGGCGAGGAGGTTCCAGGCCACGTCGTTGACGTAGCAGGGCACGCCGGACACGCCCTGGACGGCCGTGAACCAGGCCGGGTCCACCCGGGTGCCGGCCTCGGGGTTCATGGGGACCGGCGGTTCATGGCCCAGCGCGTAGACGTACAGCGCGCCGCGCTCCGGCTCGGCCATGCGCAGCACGGTGGAGACCGCGTCGAGGAACTCGGGCGCGGGGGAGGACATGTCGCCCCGTTCCAGCTGCGCGTACGTGCGCTCGGAGACGTACAGCGCGTGCGCCACCTGGGCCTGGGAGAGCCCGGCGGACCGCCGGCCGCGACCGGTGCGGCGGGGCCAGCCCAGCTCGACGGGGTCGATCAGCGAGCGCTTGTGCCGCAGCAGCGACCGCAGGGCTTCCCTGTCCATCCCCGACTCCCTCCCGGCGCAGCGCGCCTCACCGGCCCGGCAAATATCGGAAGTCCACGTTCCTGAAAATCCGGTTCCGGAAAATGGAGTTCCTGGTCACGGGTCCGCGCTCGGCGCAGGATGGTGCGCGGACCGGTTGCGCTGCGGGGGGCGCAGCCGGTCCGTCGCTTCTCCGGGCCCCGCGCGAAGGGCTCCGCCGCCGGCCGGGGGCTGTTGTGCGGCCTACTCGGCGTCTTCCGTCGGCTGCTCCGCCGTCTCCGCCTCCGGGGCCTCGCCGAAGCGGGCCAGGGCCAGGGCGCCCGCCACGGCCACCGCGAAGCCGAGGACGGCCAGCCAGGCCATGCCCTCGCGGGTGCGGTCGCCGAGCCAGACGACGCCGACCGCCGCGGGGCCGAGCGTCTCGCCGAGCACCATCCCGGCCGTCGCCGTCGTGACCGAGCCCCGCTGGAGGGCCGAGGTCAGCAGGATGAAGGCGGCGCCGCCACCGATCAGCAGGGCGTACGTCGCGGGGTTGGTGAGCAGCGTGGCCGGCGCGAGGCTGTCGATCAGCCGGACCGTCACCTCGACCACCCCGAAGCCGCACCCGGCGCCGAGCCCCAGCACCAGCCCCCGCGCCGGACCGGACAGCCGCCCGCCCGCGAGCCCGAGCAGCAGCAGCCCGACCGCCACCGCGAGCATCACCCACCGCAGCGTGTCCGGCCCCGCCGTGCCGCCCTCCGGCCCGGAGGCGAGGCCCAGCATCGCGAGCCCGGCGCACACCACGCCCACCGCGCCCCACTCCACACCGCGCAGCCGCACGTCCAGCAGCCGCGCCGCGACCACCGCCGTCACCGCGAGGCTGGCCGCGAGGGCGGCGCCGACCGCGTAGATCGGCAGCGAACGCAGCGCCACGATCTGGAACAGGAACCCCAGCCCGTCCAGCCCGAGCCCGGCGAGGTACCGCCACTGCCGCAACGCCCGCAGCAGCAGCGCCGCCTCACCGCCACCACCGGTACCGGCCTGCCGCGCCGCCACCGCCTGCAACACCGTCGCGGTACCGAAACAGACCGCCGCGCCAAGGGCGCACACCATTCCAAAGAGCACAAAGGGACTCTAAGGGAGCCCCGCCACCGCCCTGTCATGCTCACCCCCCTTGGCCGGTTCTCATACCGGTCTCTAGGCTTGCCGCACCGCACATCGCACACGGGGGAGACACGAACATGGCCGAAACCAGGCGACGGCTGCGCTCCGGCACGGTGGTCCTCGGCGGCGTCGGCCTGCTGGCCGCCGCGCTCACCGCCTGCTCGTCCCAGCCGGACAAGCGCTGCGTGGACCAGAGCAGCTACACCTACGCCAAGGGCTACAAGGTCGTCTCCGACAAGAACTGCAAGACGGTCAAGTCGGCGGTCGACGGCGCCTGGTACTACGGCGGCAAGAAGAAGGGCTCCTGGGTGAGCGGCGGTTCCTTCACCAAGCCCCGCCGCGGCTCCGGGCACTCCACCAGCCACTCCACCAACCACTCCTCGACGCACTACGGCTCCGGCTCCGGCGGGGTGCACCGCGGCGGCTTCGGCGGCGGCTCGCACAGCTCCGGCGGCTGACCGGGACCGCCGTATGGAACGCCGTACCATCACCCCCCGCCCCGACTGGCAGCGCACCGTCGAGGAGCAGGGCCTGATCTACCCGCTCACCCGCCACCCCGACGGGAGCCTGCGCCCCTACTGGGACGAGAGCGCGTACTACGTCTTCTCGCTGCCCGAGGTCGAGGCGCTGGAGGAGACGGTCGCCGAACTGCACGCCATGTGCCTGGCGGCGGCCGGCCACCTCGTGGAGCGGGGCCGCCTCGCCGACCTCGGCATCACCGACCCCGCCGTTGCCGCCGCGGTCACCGAGTCCTGGCGGCGCCGGGCCGAACTCCCCTCCTTCTACGGCCGGTTCGACCTGCGCTACGACGGCACGGGCCCCGCCAAGCTGCTGGAGTACAACGCCGACACCCCCACCTCCCTGGTGGAGGCCGCCTCCCCGCAGTGGTTCTGGATGGAGGACCGCTTCCCCGGCGCCGACCAGTGGAACTCGCTGCACGAACGCCTGGTGGAGTCCTGGCGCAGGCAGTCCGCGCTGCTCCCGCCCGGGAGCCTCCTGCACTTCGCGCACTCCGCCGCCGACGAGCTGGGCGAGGACCTGATGACGGTCGCCTATCTGAAGGAGACCGCGGAGCAGGCGGGCCTTGCGACCGACTGGCTCGCCATGGAGGAGATCGGCTGGGACACCCTCTCCGGCCGGTTCGTGGACAACCGGCTGCGGTTCATCCGCGCCCTCTTCAAGCTCTACCCCTGGGAATGGCTCACCACCGACGCCTTCGGCGGGCACGTCCTGGACACCCTGGACAACGGCGGCGGCACCGGCAGCACCCTGTGGATCGAGCCCGCCTGGAAGATGCTCCTGAGCAACAAGGCCCTGCTGGCCGTCCTGTGGGAGCTGTACCCCGGCCACCCCAACCTCCTGCCCTCCTACCTCGACGGCCCCCGCGAGCTCGCCGCCACCACCGGCTACGCCGCCAAGCCCCTCCTGGGCCGCGAGGGCGAGGGCATCACCCTGCACCCGCCGGGCCTCCCCGCCGCCGTCCGCCCCGAGCCCTGCTGCTACCAGCGGCTCGCGCCGCCGCCCGCCTTCGACGGCAACCATGTCGTCCTCGGCGCCTGGGTCATCGACGGCGAGCCCGCGGGCCTCGGCATCCGCGAGTCGGCGGGCCCCGTCACCGACGGGTACGCGCGCTTCCTGCCGCACGTCATCCTCTGAGCCGAGCGGCCCGCGTCCTGTGGGCGGAGCGGTCCGCGTCCTCGCCCGCATGGTGGACGCCGGATCTCCGACCCGGGGGCAGGCCGGTACGCTGAGCCACGGGCCGTGACTGGCGCGCTGGGATGGGACGGACCATCGGGGAGCGGCCTTGCTGGACACAGTGCCGTGCGCCTGGGCCGAACGTGAACGCCGAAACGCACCCCGTCCGGAGGTCCCCATGCCAGAGCAGCCCCTGTCCACCGAGTCCACCGCCTTCCGCGCCGCCCTCGACGTGATCCGCGCCGTGGAGCCGCGGGTCGCCGACGCCATCGGCCAGGAGGTCACCGACCAGCGCGCGATGCTCAAGCTGATCGCCTCCGAGAACTACGCCTCCCCGGCGACCCTCCTCGCGATGGGCAACTGGTTCAGCGACAAGTACGCCGAGGGCACCGTCGGCCGCCGCTTCTACGCCGGCTGCCGCAACGTGGACACCGTGGAGTCCCTGGCCGCCGAGCACGCCCGCGAGCTGTTCGGCGCCCGGCACGCCTACGTCCAGCCGCACTCCGGCATCGACGCCAACCTCGTCGCCTTCTGGGCCGTACTCGCCGACCGCGTCGAGGTCCCCTTCCTGGAGAAGACCGGCGCCCGCCAGGTCAACGACCTCTCCGACGCGGACTGGGCCGAGCTGCGCCGGGCCTTCGGCAACCAGCGGATGCTCGGCATGTCCCTGGACGCGGGCGGCCACCTCACCCACGGCTTCCGCCCGAACATCTCCGGCAAGATGTTCGACCAGCGCTCCTACGGCACCGACCCCGTGACCGGCCTGATCGACTACGACGCGCTGCGCGCCCAGGCCCGCGCGTTCAAGCCGCTGATCATCGTGGCGGGCTACTCGGCGTACCCCCGTCTGGTGAACTTCCGGACCATGCGCGAGATCGCGGACGAGGTCGGCGCGACCCTCATGGTCGACATGGCACACTTCGCCGGTCTCGTCGCGGGCAAGGTCCTCACCGGCGACTTCGACCCGGTGCCGCACGCCCAGATCGTCACCACCACCACCCACAAGTCGCTGCGCGGCCCGCGCGGCGGCATGGTGCTGTGCGACGACTCCCTCAAGGACCAGGTCGACCGGGGCTGCCCGATGGTCCTCGGCGGCCCGCTGCCGCACGTCATGGCGGCCAAGGCGGTCGCCCTGGCCGAGGCCCGGCAGCCCGCGTTCCAGGACTACGCGCAGCGCATCGTGGACAACTCCCGGGCGCTGGCCGAGGGCCTGACGCGCCGGGGCGCGACCCTGGTCACCGGCGGCACCGACAACCACCTCAACCTGATCGACGTCGCCGGCTCCTACGGCCTCACCGGCCGTCAGGCCGAGGCCGCCCTCCTCGACTCCGGCATCGTCACCAACCGCAACGCCATCCCGGCCGACCCCAACGGCGCCTGGTACACCTCCGGCATCCGCGTCGGCACCCCGGCCCTGACCACCCGCGGCCTCGGCACGGCGGAGATGGACGAGGTGGCCGGCCTGATCGACCGCGTCCTGACCACCACCGAACCGGGCACCACCAAGTCCGGCGCCCCGAGCAAGGCCTCGCACGTCCTGGACGAGAAGGTCTCCGAGGAGATCGCGCAGCGCGCCACCGACCTGGTCGCGGGCTTCCCGCTGTATCCCGAGGTCGACCTGGGCTGACGAACGCCCCGAGAGCCGGCCGACCCAGAGGCGCGGGGCCGTGTCCGGTACGCGGCCCCGCACCGCCCCCCGCCTCCCGGGCCGATCCCACCCCCGGCCGATGAGAGAATGGGCGACATGGCCCCCGCTGAAAAGCCCCGCGTGCTCTCCGGTATCCAGCCCACCGCCGGCTCGTTCCACCTCGGCAACTACCTCGGCGCCGTCCGCCAGTGGGTGTCCCTCCAGGAGACCCACGACGCCTTCTACATGGTCGTCGACCTGCACGCGATCACCGTGCCCCAGGACCCCAAGGAGCTGCGGGCCAACACCCGCCTGGCCGCCGCCCAGCTCCTCGCCGCCGGTCTGGACCCGGAGCGCTGCACCCTGTTCGTGCAGAGCCATGTGCCCGAGCACGCCGAGCTGGCCTGGGTGATGAACTGCCTCACCGGCTTCGGCGAGGCCGGCCGCATGACCCAGTTCAAGGACAAGTCCGTCAAGCAGGGCGCCGAGCGCGCCTCGGTCGGCCTGTTCACGTACCCGATCCTCCAGGTCGCGGACATCCTGCTGTACCAGGCCCACCAGGTGCCGGTCGGCGAGGACCAGCGCCAGCACATCGAGCTGACCCGGGACCTGGCCGAGCGCTTCAACGGCCGCTTCGGTCAGACGTTCACGATCCCGGCGCCGTACATCCTCAAGGAGACGGCGAAGATCTACGACCTCCAGGACCCGTCGGTCAAGATGAGCAAGTCGGCGTCCACGCCGAAGGGCCTGATCAACCTCCTGGACGAGCCGAAGACCACCGCCAAGAAGGTCAAGAGCGCGGTCACCGACACCGACACGGTCATCCGCTACGACGCGCAGGCCAAGCCGGGCGTCTCCAACCTGCTCACCATCTACTCCGTCCTCACCGGCACGTCGATCGCCGAGCTGGAGCGGGAGTACGAGGGCAAGATGTACGGCGCGCTCAAGACCGACCTCGCCGAGGTCATGGTCGAGTTCGTGACGCCGTTCCGGGAGCGCACCCAGCAGTACCTGGACGACGCCGAGACCCTCGACTCGATCCTCGCCAAGGGCGCCGAGAAGGCCCGCGCCGTCGCCGCCGAGACCCTCGCGCAGGCGTACGACCGCGTCGGCTTCCTGCCGGCGAAGCGCTGACCGGAGCACCGGACGGCACGGCCCGCGCCGAGAGGCACGGAACCGGCGCGAAGGCGCACGGCCGTTCGCACGTCCCTGCGGGCAGAGCGCTGCACATCACTTCCGTTGCGCCTGCCCACAGGACACCCATGGCCGTACAGTCGATGCCGAAGGCCCGTACGAGTCGGCCGAGCACACGACGGACGCGACGACAGGAGACGACGTGGGGACCGTAACGATCGGCGTGTCGATCGCGGTTCCGGAGCCTCACGGCAGCCTGCTCCAGGAGCGGCGCGCGGGCTTCGGCGACGCCGCGGCCCATGGCATCCCCACCCACGTCACGCTGCTGCCGCCGACCGAGGTGGACCGCGCCGCGCTGCCCGCCGTACAGGCCCACCTCCGCAAGGTGGCCGCCGCCGGGCGCCCGTTCCCGATGCGGCTGCACGGCACCGGCACCTTCCGGCCCGTCTCCCCGGTGGTCTACGTCCGGGTCGTGCGCGGCGCCGAGGAGTGCGGCCGGCTCCAGCAGCGGCTCCGGGAGAGCGCCGGGCCCTGCGCCCGCGAGCTCCAGTTCCCGTACCACCCGCATGTCACCGTGGCGCACGGCATCGAGGAGGCGGCGATGGACCGCGCCTTCGCCGAACTGGCCGACTTCGAGGCCGAATGGCCGTGCACCGGGTTCGCGCTGTACGAACAGGGCGCGGACGGGGTGTGGCGCAAGCTGCGCGAGTACACCTTCGGCGGCCCCGTCGTACCGCCCCAGGCGGGCCCCGCCGACATCGGCCGCGGCACCATCGCCAGCCGGTAGGCCCGTCGCCCTAGAGGGGCAGCCTGCGGAACAGCGCCCGCGGCGCGTGCCGCAGCGCGGCCGTCACCAGCCGCAGCACCCCCGGCACCCACACCGTCTCCGCGCCCCGGCGCAGGCCCAGTTCGATCGCGGTGGCGACCTCCGCCGGGGTGGTGGCGAACGGCTCGCGGGGCCGGTCCGCCGTCGCCCGCGTCCGCACGAACCCGGGGCGTACGACCATCACCCGCACCCCGGTGCCGTACAGCGCGTCGCCGAGGCCCTGGGCGAAGGTGTCCAGACCCGCCTTGCTGGAGCCGTAGATGAAGTCGACGCGGCGGGCGCGTTCGGCGGCGGTGGCGGACAGGACGACGAACGAGCCGTGGCCCTGGGCCTGGAGGGCGCTCGCGGCGACGAGGCCGGCGGAGACCGCCCCGGTGTAGTTGGTCTGCGCGACGTGCACGGCGCGCAGCGGCGCCCGCTCGTCATGGGCCTGGTCGCCGAGGACGCCGAAGGCGAGCAGCACCAGGTCGACGGCGTCCTCGGCGAACACCTTGCCGAGCGCGCTCTCGTGGGAGGCGGGGTCGAGGGCGTCGAAGTCGACCGTACGGGTGTCCGCGCCGAGCGCGCGCAGACTCTCGGCGGCCTGCTCCAGCGCGGGCGAGGGGCGGCCGGCCAGCCATACGGTGCGGGCGCCGCGGGCGATCAGCCGGCGGGCGGTGGCGAGCCCGATCTCGGAGGTGCCGCCGAGGACGAGCAGGGACTGGGGCAGGGCGAGAGCGTCCTTCACAGGCATGCTCGTGACCGTATCGCCCTGAAGTGGGCGCTTCGTCCATGAACGTCACCTTGTAGGGTCGAAGATCACTCGAAGGTGGGATGGGCGGGCGTCGGTCCGCAAACCGTTGCGGGTACCCGGACATGGGACGTCGCACACAGGGCAGGGACGGATCATGGACTGGCTGAAGAGACTGCCCGTCATCGGGCCGCTGGTGACCTGGCTGACGGCCACTCACGTATGGCGGGCGTACGAGCGGCTCGACCGGGTGAAGTGGTCCCGGCTGGCGGCGGCGATGACGTTCGTCAGCTTCCTGGCGCTGTTCCCGCTGCTCACCGTGGCCGCGGCGATCACCGCCGCCACGCTCAGCCCGGCCCAGCAGCGGAACGTGGAGCACAAGGTCGCCGAGCAGTTCCCGGGGGTCGTCTCCCAGCAACTGGACATCACCACGCTGGTCCACAACGCGGGCACCGTCGGTGTCATCGCGGGTGCCCTGCTGCTGTTCACCGGCGTCGGCTGGGTCGGCCAGGTGCGGGACTGCCTGCGCGCGGTCTGGGAGTTGGCGGACCAGGAGCAGAACCCGCTGGTCGCCAAGGCGAAGGACGCCGGGATCCTGATCGGCTTCGGCGGCGCCCTGCTGGTCACCCTCGCCGCGTCCACGCTCGCCTCGGCGGCCGTCGGCCGGGTCTCCGACCAGCTGGGGCTCGCCGAGCACGGCTGGGGCACCGCGCTGCTGCGCGTCGTCGCCTTCGCCGTCGCCGTGCTCGCCGACTTCCTCGTCCTGCTCTACGTGCTGACCCTGCTGCCCGGGGTGGAGCCGCCGCGCCGCCGCCTGGTGATCGCGGCGCTGCTCGGCGCGGTCGGCTTCGAACTGCTGAAACTGCTGCTCAGCGGCTATATCCAGGGAGTCGCGGCGAAGAGCATGTACGGCGCGTTCGGGGTCCCCGTCGCGCTGCTGCTGTGGATCAACTTCACCGCGAAACTGGTCCTGTTCTGCGCCGCCTGGACGGCCACCCCGAGCGCGACGGCGAGGGTCACGGCCGTGGCCGACGGCGCATCAGGTCCGGCAGCGGCCACCGGCGGTTGACCAGGAACACCCCGCCCGCCAGCAGCACCAGCAGCCCGCCCGCGACGGCGAGCGCGGTGCCGATCCCCCGAGAACCGGTCGTCCCTGCACCCACCGGCCGGGAACCGGCCTGCCCGGCGGGCGCCGAGGCCTTCGGCGAGCCGCTCGGCGCCGTGCCGGCGGCACTCCTCGGCCCCACCAGATCGCCCACCGGCTTTACCTTGCCGGCCGCCTGGAAGCCCCAGTCGAACAGCTTCGCCGTCTCCTTGTAGACCTCGTTGTGCTCCTGCTTCTGCGGGTTCATCACGGTGACGAGCAGCACCTGCCCGCCGCGCTGGGCGACCCCGGTGAAGGTGGCGCCCGCGTGCGTGGTGTTGCCGTTCTTCACGCCCGCGATGCCCTGGTAGACCGGCACATCGGTGTCGCCGCTGAGCAGCCGGTTGGTGTTGCGGATCTGCTCGCCCCCGAAGTCGGCGCTCACCGTGGAGCAGTAGTCCCGGAAGTCCTTCTTCTGGAGCCCGGAGCGGGCGATCAGGGTGAGGTCGTACGCCGAGGACACCTGGTGCGGCGCGTCGTAGCCGTCGGGGGAGACCACATGGGTGTCCAGGGCCTGGAGTTCGTCCGCGTGCCGCTGCATGTCCTGGACGGTCTGGGCGACGCCGCCGTTCATCGCGGACAGCACGTGCACCGCGTCGTTGCCCGAGCGCAGGAACACCCCGAGCCACAGGTCGTGCACGCTGTAGGTGCTGCCCGGCTTTATGCCGACCACGCTGGAGCCCTCACCCATCCCGGCGAGGTCCTTCGCGGCCACCTTGTGCTCGGTGGTGCGCGGGAAACGGGGCAGCAGGGTGTCCGCGAACAGCATCTTCATCGTGGACGCCGGGGGCAGCGCCCAATGAGCGTTGTGCGCGGCCAGCACCTCGCCGCTCTGGGCGTCGGAGACGATCCAGGAGCGCGCGGTCAGGTCCTTGGGCAGTACCGGGACACCGGGCGCGAGGTTCACCTGGGTGCCGGGCTGTCCGAGCCGGGCGCCGCCGAGCGTCGACATACGGGCCGGGGGCGCGGCGGCCGGGGTCTTGCCGGTGGCCGGGGCGGCGAGGGCGGCGGGCGCGGTGACGGCGAGGGACAGCAGCGCCGCGGCGCCGATCAGCAGGGACCGCCGGGCGGTGTTCGGGGGAGCGGGCACGACCGGGACCGTACCCGTAGCGGTCCGGGAGGACCCGCCCCAGCCCCGGTCCCGAAAGCGCACCCCGGATACTGGGGGTATGAAACTCAGCCGCCCGGTCTCCTGGTTCCTGCTCGCCTTCGGGGTGTGGAGCTGGTTCATCTGGATCACTTTCGTAAAGAACCTGGTCAAGGACGGCAGCGGTCTCGCCTTCCATGACGGCCGGCCGACCGCCTACTTCTGGGTGCACCTGGTGCTGGCGATCGTCTCCTTCGTATTGGGGACGGTCATCGGGGGCATCGGGTTGCGCGGTCTGCGGGCCCTGCGCCGGGAGCCGTCGCCCATGTGACCGGAATCTCCTCCACCACCTGTGGAGAAACTGTGAAGTCACGGCGAACGCCCGGCGGAGACAACGGCTTGGGCAAGTTCTTCCACAACTGGTCAGAAAGCCCTTCACACGCCGAAACACGTGTGATTGGGTGAGCCGCGTCACTCAGGGGAGTGGCGGGATTTGTGCTGACCAGGGGTAGGACCTCACAAGGGTCTGGGGAGGGCACCACCGTGCGATCTGTTCGCATGCGGATTGTCGTGACATTGCTCGTGCTGGCGATCGTGGGCATCGGCGGCTGGAAACTGCTGCCGTCACAGGAGAACAAGAACAGGACCATCACGGTCGGGACCACGGACGCGGTCACCTCGCTCGACCCGGCCGGCGCGTACGACGCGGGGTCCTGGGCCCTGTTCAGCAACGTGTTCCAGACACTGATGACCTTCGAGCCGGACGGTGTGCAGCCGGTGCCGGACGCGGCCAAGAGCTGCGCCTTCGTCGGCAGCGACACGAAGACGTACCGGTGCACCCTGCGCTCGGGGATCACCTTCCCCAGCGGGCGGGCGATGACGGCCGAGGACGTGAAGTTCTCCTTCGACCGGGTCAAGCGGATCAACTCCGACGTCGGCCCCTCCTCGCTGCTCGCCGACCTCTCCTCGGTGACCGCCGACGACACGCGCACCGTCACCTTCCACCTCTCGGAGCCGGACGCCACCTTCCCGCTGAAGGTCGCCACCGGCGCGGGCGCGATCGTGGACCGGGACACCTATCCGGCGAACGCGCTGCGCAAGGACTCCTCGGTCGACGGCACCGGCCCCTACCGGCTCACCTCGTACACCAAGGACGAGCAGGCCAGGCTCGCGCCGAACCCGGCGTACAAGGGCTACCTCGGCTCCACCGGCCGCCCGGTCGAGCTGCGTTACTACAGCGACTCCGCGAAGCTGGACGCCGCGTGGAAGGCGAAGGACGTGGACGTGGCGTCGCGGACGCTGCCGCCGGACGTGCTCGCCGGGCTGAACCCGAGCGATCCCAAGGAGCGGGTGACCGAGTCCGACTCGTCCGAGACCCGCAACCTGTACCTCAACACCCGGGCCGGCTCCCCGCTGCACGACGTACGGGTGCGGCAGGCGGTCGCCTGGCTGGTCGACCAGGAGCAGCTGGCGGCCACGGTCTACCAGGGCACGGTCGACCCGCTGTACTCCCTGATCCCGACCGGCATCACCGGCCACACCACGTCGTTCTTCGACGCCTACCCGACGCAGAGCGCGAAGAAGGCGCGCGCCCTGCTCACCCAGGCCGGGGTGAGCCTGCCGGTCCACTTCACCTTCGCCTACGGCAAGGGCCAGGGCCCCGGTGAGCAGGAGGCCGCGGCGCTGAAGAAGCAGCTGGAGGCGGGCGGCCTGTTCAAGGTCGACGTCAAGGGTTACGAGTGGACAAACTTCCAGGAGCGGATGGCCGCGGGCAAGCTGGACGCCTGGGCCGTCGGCTGGGTCGCGGACTACCCCGACGCCGACACCTTCGGCCAGCCGCTGGTCGGCACCGGCTCCACCATGGCCACGGGCTACAGCAACAAGACGGTCGACCAGCTCATCCGCAACAGCCAGCAGTTCGCCGACCGCGGCCGTGCCGCCTCCGACTTCCAGCAGATCCAGTCCACCATCGCCCAGGACGTCCCCCTGATCCCCCTGTGGCAGCGCAAGGAATACACGGTCACCACGGAGGACGTGGGCGGCGGCCAGTACCTGATGGACGGCACGGGCGTGTACCGCCTGTGGCGGCTGGACTGGATCTGACCTGCTGCCTCGGTTCTGCCCGGTCCGGATGATCTGCTCGACGTCGAGGGTGACCTTGGCACCGAGCGAGTCGGGAAGCGCGACGGTCTCGCCGGGGGCATGCACGCGATGGTTCGCGTACTCGCTCCCGGTCGGCTCGGTGAGCACGTGGAGCCGCTGGTGCTTGCGGTCGACGATGACGTAGACCGGGACCTTGGCCTCCGCGTAGGCGTTCACCTTGGTACGCAGCTCGGTCCGGTGGTTCCTGGAGGTGACCTCCTGCCACCATGAAAGGTGCCATCAAGTCGGTCAGGACATCGGCGTGTGGGCCGTCAGCGGGCGGGGACACGATGATCTGGTCTCCGATGATCTCGACGCGATAGCCCGGGAAGCGCTCCATGATTCGGTCGGCGTCCGCGATCAGCGGACGGTCGTGACTCGCTCGACGGCTGCTGCGGACATCTGGTGCCCCCCAAGGGCCGGTATCGAGAACAGCGTGGTGGGCAGGCCGACGGCCGGGCGTCCTTCCCCGCGCCTTCACCCGAAAGTGATCACTCGGCCGGGTTTCGTCCCGGAGCGGGCAGCAGTCTCGTCATTCCCGGCAGGAAGTCCGTGAACAGTTCGTGGACCTCCAGGACCAGGGGGCGCAGGACGCGGAAGCGGGAGAGGGTGACGCCGCGGGTGGTGAGGCGGGCGCCGCGGCGGGCCAGGCGGTAGCTGCGGTCGCGGTTCTCGGTGCGGTCGAAGATCCAGTACATGATGAGGCCCATCTGGGACAGCCACATCAACTCCGGCAGTACGTCCTGGAGTTCGGCCGGGACCTTGGCCTTGGAGCCGGCCAGCACCTCCCGGTGCACCTGGATCGCCTGCTCGCGCGCGTGCTCGCTCTCCTGGGAGAAGGGGCTCAGCGGACTGTCCGGGTCGGCCGCGTTCTTGAAGAACTGCACCGCGAACTCGTGGTACGGCCGCGCGATGTCCAGCCAGGTGGTGAGGACGCCCGCGAGCCGCGTCTCCAGGTCCGTCTCCCGCTCCAGGATTCCCCGGACCGCCTGCCGGTGCTCGGCCGCGATCCGGTCGTAGAAGCCCTGGATCAGGTGTTCCTTGCCCTCGAAGTAGTAGTACGCGTTGCCGACGGAGACGCCCGCCTCCTGGGCGATCGCCCGCATGGTGGTCTTGTCGTACCCCCGCTCCCGGAACAGCCGCAGGGCCGTCTCCAGGATCAGCGCGCGGGTCTGCTCGGACTTGCTGCTGGGGGTACCGGCCGCCTCGGGACCGTCGTTCTTCGCGGGCACGCCACGAAGCCTAACGAGTGCCGTGCGGGCGCTCGGCTCAGCCTCGGCGCCCCAGTTCCGGGCGCCGGGTGTAGTCCGTCAGACCGAGCACATTGCCCCAGGGGTCCGCGATCTCCACCGTCCAGCCGGTCGCCGTCTGGAACACCTCGTCCACCGGCTCGATGCCCACGGCGGAGAGCCGCCGCGCCGCCGCCCGCGCGTCCGGCACCTCCAGCCACAGCCGCGGCGAGGGCCACGGTGGACTGCGATGGCCCAGCGCCTCCTCCACCCGCAGCAGGACACCCGGCGTCTCCTTGCCCGCCGTGAGCAGCGCGATCCCGGCCTCGTCGAACCGGAACCCCACCCCGAACCCGGCCCGCTCGTAGAACCCGACGGCCTCCGCGAGGTCCCCGACGGGAAGCAGTACGTTGTCGAACCCGAGCAGTTCGTACGACTCTTCGCCTGACATGTCGTCAGATTAGAGCGCGGGCCGCCGGGATCCCGTGATTGCCGGGCCGTCGGCTCGCGTGCGTCACATGCTGCTCAGTGAGCGGGCGTAGTTGATCTGCCCCATGACCGCCGGGAACGTCTCCGGACCGAGCGCCGGCACCATCGTCTGGTGGTGCCGCCCCCCGCTGGTCACGGTGACCTGGATGTAGCCCGTGCTCCGCTTCTCCTTCATCAGCAGGAAGAGCAGCCCGAGCAGGCGGAGGAGGGCGAACACGACCGTGAGGACGATCGCGTGCGCCGGTATCTTCTCCTCGGTGCGCGACATGTCCGTCGCGTTCCACACCGCACCGCGTAGCGGCAGCTGCCCCGCCGGCGTGATGATCTGATCGCCCATCACCGTGATGTCACCGATGGAGATCAGGGGAGCGCCGCCCATCGGCAGCGTGCCCGGGGGCTGCTGCGGATGGCCGTACCCCTGCGCGGGCGCACCCGCGCCCGGGTACCCGTACCCCGGCGGCGGTGTGTCGGACGGCCCGGGAGGATGTCCGGGGCCCCAGTCGCCGGCGCCGCTCTGGTACGGGTTCTGCTCGGTCACGCTGGTGCCCGCGGTAAGTCGTGAAAGACGTGGACAAGATACGAGGGCCGTTCCCCCGAACGGGGGGAACGGCCCTCGTATTGTGCCAGGCGTGGCGTCAGTAGCGGCGGGTGATCAGCGCCCGCTTGACTTCCTGGATCGCCTTGGTGACCTCGATGCCACGCGGGCACGCGTCGGTGCAGTTGAAGGTCGTACGGCAGCGCCACACGCCGTCACGGTCGTTCAGCACCTCCAGACGCTGCTCCCCGGCCTCGTCACGCGAGTCGAAGATGAAGCGGTGGGCGTTGACGATCGCGGCCGGGCCGAAGTACTGGCCGTCGTTCCAGAACACCGGGCAGGACGACGTGCACGCGGCGCACAGGATGCACTTGGTGGTGTCGTCGAAGCGCGCCCGGTCCTCGGCGGACTGCAGACGCTCGCGCGTCGGCTCGTTCGTCTCCTTGGTGATCAGGAACGGCATCACGTCCCGGTACGCCTGGAAGAACGGCTCCATGTCCACGACCAGGTCCTTGAGGACCGTCAGGCCCTTGATGGGCTCGACCGTGATCGGCTTCTCGGGGTTGATGTCCTTGATCAGCGTCTTGCAGGCAAGGCGGTTCTTGCCGTTGATCCGCATGGCGTCCGAGCCGCAGATGCCGTGCGCGCAGGAGCGGCGGAACGTGAGGGTGCCGTCGATGTCCCACTTGATCTTGTGGAGACCGTCGAGGACACGCTCCTTCGGGTCGATCTCCAGCTGGAAGTCTTCCCAGACGGCCTCCCCGGAGACCTCCGGGTTGAACCGGCGGATCCGGAAGGTGACCGTGATGTAGGGGGAGTCGGCGAAGCCGGGCTCGGGCTGGCCGGCCGCGTCCGCCTTGTCCAGAACAGGGGTAGCCATCAGTACTTACGCTCCATCGGCTGGTAGCGGGTCTGGACGACCGGCTTGTAGTCGAGACGGATGGACTCGGTGCCGTCGTCGCCCACCTCGCGGTACGCCATGGTGTGGCGCATGAAGTTGACGTCGTCGCGGTTCGGGTAGTCCTCGCGGTAGTGACCGCCGCGGGACTCCTTGCGGGCCAGGGCCGACGTGGCCATGACCTCGGCCAGGTCGAGCAGGTTGCCCAGCTCGATGGCCTCCAGCAGGTCCGTGTTGAACCGCTTGCCCTTGTCCTGGATGGACACGTTCTTGTAGCGCTCGCGCAGCTCGGCGATCTTCTCGACCGCCGTCTTGATCGTCTGCTCGGTGCGGAACACCATGACGTTGGCGTCCATGGTCTCCTGCAGCTCGCGGCGCAGCGTGGCCACCCGCTCGTTGCCGGTGGAGTTGCGCAGCCGCTCGATCTGCTCGACGACCAGGGACTCCGGGTTCTCCGGCAGCGCGACGAAGTCGGCCGTGTGGGAGTACTCGGCGGCGGCGATGCCCGCGCGGCGCCCGAAGACGTTGATGTCGAGCAGCGAGTTGGTGCCCAGGCGGTTGGCGCCGTGCACCGACACGCAGGCGACCTCGCCGGCCGCGTACAGACCCGGCACGACGGTGGTGTTGTCCGCCAGGACCTCACCCTCGACGTTGGTCGGGATGCCGCCCATCGCGTAGTGCGCGGTCGGCTGGATCGGGATCGGGTCCGTGTACGGCTCGATACCGAGGTAGGTGCGCGCGAACTCGGTGATGTCCGGGAGCTTGGCGTCCAGCTGCTCCGGCGGCAGGTGGGTGAGGTCCAGGTACACGTGGTCGCCCTCGGGACCGCAGCCGCGGCCCTCGCGGATCTCCGTGTAGATGGAGCGGGACACGACGTCACGGGACGCCAGGTCCTTCATGACGGGAGCGTACTTCTCCATGAAGCGCTCGCCGTCCTTGTTGCGCAGGATGCCGCCCTCGCCGCGGGCGCCCTCGGTGAGCAGGATGCCCATGCGCCAGATGCCGGTCGGGTGGAACTGGAAGAACTCCATGTCCTCCAGCGGCAGACCCCGGCGGTAGCAGGCGGCCTGGCCGTCACCGGTGAGGGTGTGCGCGTTGGAGGTCACCTTGAAGAACTTGCCGGTGCCGCCGGACGCGTAGATGACCGACTTCGCCTGGAAGACGTGGATCTCGCCGGTCGCCAGCTCGTAGGCCACCACACCGGCGGACTTCTTGACGCCGTCGACCTCGGTGATCAGCTGGTCCAGGACGTAGAACTCGTTGAAGAACTCCACGCCCTCCTTGACGCAGTTCTGGTACAGCGTCTGGAGGATCATGTGACCGGTGCGGTCGGCCGCGTAGCAGGCACGGCGGACCGGGGCCTCGCCGTGGTTGCGGGAGTGACCGCCGAAGCGGCGCTGGTCGATCTCACCCTTGGGCGTCCGGTTGAACGGCAGGCCCATCTTCTCCAGGTCGAGGACCGCGTCGATGGCCTCCTTCGCCAGGATCTCGGCGGCGTCCTGGTCGACCAGGTAGTCGCCGCCCTTGATCGTGTCGAAGGTGTGCCACTCCCAGTTGTCCTCCTCCACGTTGGCGAGCGCGGCGGCCATACCGCCCTGCGCGGCGCCCGTGTGGGAGCGGGTGGGGTAGAGCTTGGTCAGGACCGCGGTGCGGCTGCGCTTCGTCGCCTCGATGGCGGCACGCATGCCCGCGCCACCGGCGCCGACGATGACGGTGTCGTACTTGTGGATCTTCATGATTCTCGCAGCCCCGTGCCTAGCGGATGTTCGGGTCGAAGGTGAAGATCACCAGCGTGCCCAGCAGGATGGTCCACACCGTGGCGGTGTACAGCAGGGCCTTCAGCCACATGCGGGACGCGGCCCGCTCGGCGTAGTCGTTGATGACCGTGCGCAGGCCGTTGGCGCCGTGCAGCATCGCGAGCCACAGCATGGCCAGGTCCCAGATCTGCCACCAGGGGGAGGCCCAGCGGCCGGCGACGAAGGCGAAGCCGACCTTGGAGACGCCGCCGTCCAGGACCAGCTGGATGACCAGGTGGCCGATGACGAGGACGACCAGCACGATGCCGGACAGGCGCATGAACAGCCACGCCGCCAGCTCGAAGTTGCCGCGGGTGGACTTCGGGGTCTTCTTGGTCCGCTTGCGCGGCGCCTCGATCAGCGGGGCCGGGTTGTCCACGTTGTAGACGGCGGCACCCTCGACGGGGCCGACCCCGGAGGCGGTGGTCTCAGTGGTAGACATCGGCGTCAGCTCCCGAACAGAACACGAGCGGCGTGGCCGAGCACGGGGTAGATCGCGCCGAGCATGAGCACGATCCAGACACCCATCACGGTCCAGAACATCTGCTTCTGGTAGCGCGGGCCCTTCGACCAGAAGTCGACGGCGATGACGCGCAGACCGTTGAGCGCGTGGAAGAGGATTGCGGCGACGAGGCCGTATTCCAGCAGCGCGACGATCGGCGTCTTGTACGTGGCCACGACCTTGTCGTAGGCCTCGGGGGAGACACGCACGAGAGCGGTGTCGAGCACGTGAACGAACAGGAAGAAGAAAATGAGGACGCCGGTGACTCGGTGAGCCACCCAGGACCACATTCCTTCCCGGCCGCGGTACAGCGTTCCAGCCGGCACGGAAGAACCCTCCGGGAGCGGGGATTAGGGCCGCGCCGGCTTCACTGTCGGTCGGGCCCGGCCGGGTACGGTCCACCGGCCCCCAGCATGGTATCCGTGTGGCGGGGCGAGGCTTACGGGGGGCCTACCTGTGTGATCAAACTGGCACGCGGTTGGGCTAGCGGGGGGCGGATCCGGGGGCGGTCCGTCCCGTTATCGGCCGGGTGCGGGTGCGTTCGGGCTGGTCGCGCAGGTCCCCGCGCCCCGCAGACACGTGCCCAGTCGGCCCCTTGCCAGGCGGCGGAGTTCGTCCGCGGCCGTCGCGCGCTCCTCGTCGGGATCGTTCGCCGATCGTGACCGGATGGCTTCCAGGATGCGGTCGGCGGTCTCGCTCGGCGCCGTGTCCCCCAGATAGATGACGAACACGTGTCCGAATCGTGCCTCGTACGCCGCGTGTGCCGCGTCCAGCGCCATGTGCGCGGCCGAGTACGTGTCCTGTGGCAGCTCCGGCAGGGACTCGTGGGAGAGGGCCTCGGAGATGTCGGCGGGGGACAGGTCGTACGCCGCCTCGTCCGCCGCGGCCAGGAGGGCGTCCAGGTCGGGGTAGGGGCGGTGGGCCGCGACGCGATGGGACCAGCGGGGGCTGTGCAGGCAGCGCAGGAGGAGGGCCCGGACCTCGGTGGCACACGCCGCGTTGAAGGCGTCGAGGGGCCGGGGCAGATGTGGGGGCTGGTGGGCGGGCAGCGTGGGTCCTCGCGTCACAGATCGTGTGTGGCAGGGGAGTGCTGTGAAAGGTGTGTCGTCAGGTTATCGAGAGTGGTAACTCTGTGTCCGTCCGATGCCTGAAATTCACCCGGACGGGAGAGTTTGCGAACGCTCGGGTGACCGTTCGAGCGGCGAGGAGCCTTACGTTGGGCGCGTGACCCAGCACAGGCGCCATGCGTCGGCGCAACAGGTGAAGCGGAAGCGGACGGCGGTGGCCGCCGCGGTGGCGGGGACCGTGGCCCTCGGTACGGGGATCGGGGTGTGGGCCGCCTCGGGC
Source organism: Streptomyces sp. WP-1 (assembly GCF_030450125.1). NCBI lineage: Bacteria > Bacillati > Actinomycetota > Actinomycetes > Kitasatosporales > Streptomycetaceae > Streptomyces > Streptomyces sp. WP-1. The sequence goes on along the minus strand of NZ_CP123923.1, from coordinate 3,259,708 downwards.
GGTGGCGGCGACCAGGGCTCCGCCGGGCAGGCGACCGTCGCCGAGACGAGTCCCTCGCCCACCCGGTCGTACCCGATGTCCACGGCGCCGCGGACGATCCCGGCGGTCCGCTCCCACACCCCGGCGCGCGGGCCCGGCTGGCGTCCGCGGCCGGGCGACCGCGTGGTGATCGGCGACGCGGGCCTCGCCGACGAGGGCAGGCTGATAGCCGGCGAGCTGGGGATGAGCTACGCGGGCCGGAAGAACGACACCAGGGCGGGCGACCTGCGGCTGTCCCTCGGCGGCGGGGGCGGCGGCCAGGAGTCGTACACCATGACCGTCCGGGGCGGCCGGGTCGACATCAGCGGGCCGGGCCGGGCGGGGGTCTTCTACGGCACCCGGACCCTGAAGCAGGAGGTGCACGGGGGCGGTACGGCGCCGGAGGGCGTCGTGCGCGACGAGCCGGCCAAGCCGGTGCGCGGCTTCATGCTGGACATCGCGCGCAAGCCGTACTCCGAGTCCTGGATAGAGGACCGGATACGGGAGCTGGGGGACCTGAAGTACAACGAGCTGGGGCTGCACTTCTCCGACGACCAGGCCTTCCGGATCGAGTCCAGCACCCACCCGGAGATCGTCTCCCCGGACCATCTCACCAAGGCGCAGGTCAAACGGATCGTGGCGCTGGCGGACAGCCGGCACATCACCGTCGTACCGGAGATCGACTCGCCCGGACACCTCGGCGCGGTCCTCGCCGCCCATCCCGATCTCGAACTGCGCAACGGCAACGGCGTGGTGACCAAGGGCGCGATCGACATCTCCGAGCCCGGCTCCGCCCAGCTGATCGACGACCTGCTGAACGAGTACGCGGGGCTGTTCACCGGCGGCCGGTGGAACCTCGGCGGCGACGAGTACCAGGCGCTGATGGCGCGCAACCCCCAGACCGCCTATCCGCAGCTGGCCGCGGCCGCCCGGCAGAAGTTCGGCGCGAACGGCAATGTCGCCGACCTCACCACCCAGTGGCTGGACGACCGCGCCGCCACCGTCCGCGCCCACGGCAGGACCATGCGCGCCTGGAACGACGGCTTCTACCGCAGCGCCACCGCCGTGCGGCCCGCGGACGATCTCCAGGTCGCCTACTGGACCGGCAAGGAGATCGGCGCCCGGCAGCCGCAGGAGTATCTGAGCGCCGGCCGCGAACTCGTCAACTACAACGACGAGTTCCTCTACTACGTGCTCGGCCAGCCGCAGACCTTCGTCTACCCGACCGGCCGGCGGATCTACGAGCAGTGGAACCCGCGGGTGGTGCGCGGCACCACCGCCGTCCCGGCGCGGTACGACGATCAGATCCTCGGCGGCGTCTTCGCGGTGTGGGGCGACCTCCCCGGCGCGCAGACGCCGGAGCAGGTCGCGGCCGGCATCCGGATGCCGCTGCGGGCCACCGTCCAGAAGCTGTGGGACCCGGGCACGCCCGCGCTGTCCTGGACGGACTTCACGTCCCTGGCGGACCGGCTGGGCTGATCCCCGGCGGACCGGCTGGATCGATCCTGGTGGACCGGCCGGGCCGAGGGGCGCCGGTGACGGCGGGGCCGGGGCGCCCGGAGCGGGCGAGGCTGTGGGAACCCTGTGGACGCGGGGTGATCTTCGGACGTATCTTCCGGTGTTCATATTTCCGGCGGGCGTGTGCATGTCGTACACGGCCCGCCGGTCGCCGTTTCTCACCCCGGGGGAATCCACACCGTGGCCACGCCCATGCCCGTCCCGCCCCAGCCCGCGCCGCCCCTGGCGCCTCCGCCCGGCGCCCGGCCGCGCTCGCCCGCCGGGCTCGGCCTGGCCGCGGCCGTCCTGCTGGGGCTGGTCGTCGCCGCCGACCTGTTCGCCTGCTTCGCGGACCAGATGCAGGCGAGCGTCGCCCAGGACCTGCTCCACGGCGGCGTCGACGCGAGCCTGGTCCACCGGGCCCACCGCGCCGACACGCTCTACAACGCGGCGAGCGTCACCCAGGGGTTCACCCTGGTGGCCACGGTCGCCGTCTACCTGTGCTGGCTGTGGCGGGTGCGGGTGAACGCCGAGGTGTTCGAACCGCACGGGCACCGCATGAAGCGCGGCTGGGCCATCGGGGGCTGGTTCGTGCCGATCGGCAATCTGTGGCTGCCGCGCCGGGTCGTCGTGGACGTCTGGACGGCCAGCGTCCCGCCGGGCACCCGGGTGCGGACCACCCCGGTCAACGCCTGGTGGACGCTGTGGGTCCTCACCCTTCTCGTGGGCCGGACCGCCTCCCGGCAGTACGACGCCGCCCACGGCGCCGACCAACTCGCCGACGCCGCGCGGCTGATGCTGTTCTCCGACGCGCTGGACGCCGCGGCCGCGATCCTCGCCGTCGTGGTCGTCGTCCACCTGACCCGGATGCAGCGCGCCAGGATCCTCGCGGCCCCCGCTGTGATGCCCGCCTTTGGCTGAAACCCGACTGCTGTGACACTTCCGCCCGGTTGCACGCAGTAAGGGGAAGTGCGGGCTCCGTGCCGGTCGGCGCCCAGACCAGGGAGGCTTCATGAGCCTTGAGGAACGGATCGCGCGGGCCGACGAGCGGGGGCTCGCCGCAAGCGGGTTGGCCTGTTTGGATCGGTGCCTGCCGCTGCTCGACGGCGACGAGGAACTGCTGCGCCCGCTGTGGGGGAGCCTCGCCGACGGATCGGACTGGGGCGCCCCCCTGGACAAGGCGCGGGGCGCGCTGCTCGGTCTCGGCGAGGGGGAGCGAGCGGGAGCGGGGGAGGCGGCGCGGCTCGTCGCCCACATGCTCGACACCGCCCCGGCCGAGCGCACCGCCGAGGCCGTACGGCCCTGGGCCGAGTCCTGTTCCGAGGTCTCCCTGCGCGTCCACTGGCTGCTCGACCCCGCGGCCGGGGGCGCCCCGGACCCCGCCGGGGCCGCGGACCTGCCACCGCTCGTCGCCGCCGAGCTGCGCCGCCAGATCACCGTGCTCGAACTCCTCGAAGGCCACGGCGCGCAGGGCCTGCGGCGCGCGCTCGATGTGTCGGGCGAGGGGCGCCGGGTGCTGCGCGCGGTGGTCTCGCGGCGGGCGCGGGGGAGCGCGGAGAGCGGGGTGTGACGGTCGTGCGGCGGCCGTGGGGCGGTCCTGCGACGGTTGGCGAAACGGCTCCTCGGAGGGTGACGAAAGCTCCGCCCCGCTCGCTCTTCCTTATGTGAACGCCTATGTGAATGCCCATGTGAACGCCTGCGCGACGGCCCATGTGACGGCCGACGCGACGGGCGATGCGACCGCTGCCGCGACCGCCCCCGACAGGTCGGCCGGGCAGGAGACCAGGCCCCGCACCGCCGCGAAGCCCGTGCGCTGGGCGGCGGACGCGGTCGCCACCATGCGCGAGGGCGCCCGGGTGCGGCTCGACTACTCGGTGCGGAGCCTGTGGCGCGTGGACCGCGTGATCGAGGAGATACGGCGCGAGGGGGTCCCCCTCGCCGCGGTCGACAGCGTGCTGCGCGGCTTCGGCGCGTACGCGGGCGAGGTGGTCGTCCGCCGTACCGGCGCCGAGTGGTGGGCGACCGGCGGCGAACACTGGGTACGCACTCCCGACGGCCGGCTCTGGGACCCGATCGAGGAGGCCCGCCGCTCCTTCCTCGGCCATGGCTCGCTGCGGCTGCTGTGCCGGGACGCGACGACGGGCGCTTGAGGGGGCGGCGGGGTCTTCACCCGACGGCACCTGACGGGTCGTTCGCTGGGGCGCGTCCACCGGATCGTTCGCTGCGATACGTCCACCGGGGCATTCGCTGTGACACTTCGGTCAGGGCCTGGACCACCTGCGCCACCGCCGCGCTCGGCCCCCCCCACCATTGCGCTCGACCAGGAGCGCTGGACCGGGTGGCCCCGCACAGCACCCACGAGCAGGCCCTGGGGCCCGCCTCGGCACGTCTCCACGACGACTGGCGTCCTGCCCCCACCCTGGGCGGCGCCGCCCAGGGCAGCGATCAACACATCCGGAAGCCATCACCACGCCGACTGCGCGGGCGACCACGCGCACCCAACTCCACCCCGGCAATCCGACCAGTTCCCGGTGGCACAGGGTTATTGATGGCGAAATCTTGAATTAAAGAAACCCGTGATGCGAGTGCATCGGGGGATGTCGATGGGGGCGTTGAGAAATCAGGAACACCTAAACGCAAACATTCTTCACCCGATTGGATGATCCGAGTTCCAGTTAAGTGTTTGGATCTCTCCCGGTCGCCATGCTCAGCTGCGAAGGGGTGGAAACGGTTTAGGGGGGTTAGTCGTGGTGAATGTCTTCGATCGCATTGAGTGGAAGGTTCGGGAGATTTTCGGGGAGGGCCCGATCTGCGTACATGTGGGAGATATCAAGGAGTGTGATATCAAGCGGCACCCGACTTACTCCAAGTTTCGCGATGAGGTGATCTCGGCGGGAATCAGGTCGGCCGCGAGCTCCCGTCTGTGGGAATCCCTGATCGCGATGGGGAGGCTGTCCGACATGGACGGCGACGACACATGGCGGATGGTAGTTCTCGACTGCATCGTACCCTGTTTTCGGGGGGTGTCCGCGAGAATCTCCCGAGATTTTCGGGTAGAGCTCGAAGAAGTTCAGTCTGCCATGGTGTTGGCCGCACTGGAGGTGTGGAGGGACACCGAGCACGGTGTTCCCCCGCGCCACGTCAGGGACAAAATGGTCAAAGCGGCCTTCGATGTCGCCTTCCGCTGCGGGAATGGCGCATTGGCGGAGTGGTCGTCCGATGAAATCGAATTGCTCTTCCAGTCGGAAATGTTCGCGCAGGAGTCCGTACTCAAGGCGTCGTCGATCATCAACATCAATGGTATTCGTGACGTGGATGTCGCGGAACAACTCCGAGGGGAGCGAATCGGGGCACTGTTTCAGCTGCTGGGCCACTTCGGTGTCGTTCGTGAATTTCACGACGACCTTCGTGCCGGTCGTCGTTCCGGTTCGGTACGACAAACGATGACGACGTCGATGCTGCTTCGGTCTCGGATTTCAGGACCGCATCTTTACTACTACACGTCCGATCTCTACCCCTCATACATCGGACTCCGAGAGGCCGCAGCCGTCATGGGGGTTCCCGAATCTGCTGCACATCGCCTTATCAGGGTTGGACAATTCCCCTTCCCCGCGGCAAGAGCGGGGCGGAGTTACAAGGTCTCCGTGAAGGCCCTCATGCATTTCAAGGATATTCCGGACGTCATCGTGCACGTCGATGACGTCGAGAACGGCGCCCTGCACGCGAGCGGCGCTCTGTAGGGGCGTCACGAGTCGGGCGGGCCGCCTAGGGCAACGGCCGGGGCCGCCACCCCCCACAGGAGAGGCCCCGACCGTCGCTCTGAGGGCCGCTGGGCGACCCGTACTCTCTTCAGCGTCGGGGGTGCGTTTTCTGTCACACCTCGGGCGGGTTCCGTGCTCACCCTGCGCATACCCGCACCCGGTCACGAGTTAGTTGCATCTTCTACGGACATGGACGGAGCAAGGTTTCAGGCCGTAACGTGCCATTCGCGCCGACCAGAAGACAGGCGTATAGGGAGTGCGGTGCTGGGGGACGACGCGGAGCTGACCGCCGCGGTGCGTGCGGCACAGGACGGTGACGAGAGCGCGTTCCGCGCGGTGTACCGCGCGGTGCACCCACGGCTGCTCGGGTACGTGCGCACGCTCGTCGGCGATCCCGACGCCGAGGACGTGGCCTCCGAGGCATGGCTGCAGATCGCCCGCGACCTCGACCGGTTCAGCGGTGACGCCGACCGGTTCCGCGGCTGGGCCGCCCGGATCGCCCGCAACCGTGCCCTGGACCACATCCGGATGCGCGGCCGCCGCCCCGCGATCGGCGGCGACGAGACCGAACTGACCGGCCGCGCCGCCGAGTCCGACACCGCCGGCGAGGCCATCGAGGCGCTCACCACCGGCAGCACCCTCTCCCTCATCGCCCGGCTCCCGCAGGACCAGGCCGAGGCGGTCGTCCTGCGCGTGGTCGTCGGCCTCGACGCCAAGACCGCCGCCGAGACCCTCGGCAAACGCGCCGGCGCCGTCCGCACCGCCGCGCACCGCGGCCTGAAACGGCTCGCCGAACTGCTCGCTGACGACGCGGAGACGGCGGGTGTCCTCGACGCGCTGCCACCCCAGCGGGACCCCGAGCAGACACCCCGGCCGGGATCGGGGCGAGCCACCCAGCAGGACCCCGAGCGAGAACCGCGTGGACGCGCGGTGACGTCCGCCACTGTGACGCATACGCGCGCGCGGACGCAGAAGGACATGTGATGGCCGACGAGCAGGACACGTGGCTCAACCCGGAGACGGCGGAACGCCTGTTGGCCGGGGAGCCCCTGGAAGCCGTCGACCCCGCCGCCCGTGACCAGGCCGAACGCCTCGTCCGGGTGCTCGGCGCCCTGTCCGGGCAGGCCGCCCCGGCCGCCTTCGAACTCCCCGGTGAGCAGGGCGCCCTGGCCGCGTTCCGCAAGGCCCGCGAGGCCGCCGCCGACGAGCGCACCGCCGCGCTCGCCGCGACCGCTCCCGACCACCGGACCGGCACCGGCACCCCCGGACACGGCACCGGCACCCCCGGACACGGCGCGGGCGCCCGCGGCCATGACGCGGGGCTCGTCCGCATCGCCGCCCCCGCCCGGACCGCCGCCCCCACCCGGACCGGCGCCGCCGCCCGCCGCCCGCGCTGGGGCCGCCCGGTGCGGCTCGCGCTGGCCGCCGTGGTGGCCGCCGGCACCCTCGGCGGGGTCGCCATGGCCGCCGGCGGAGTGCTGCCCACGCCGTTCGACGTGCGGAAGCCGGGCCCCGCGGCCACCGCCACCGCCACCACGGACAACTCCGCCCGCCCGCCCGCCTCGGCCACCCCGCAGGCGTCCGGCGGCCTCACCGCTCCCGGCGGCGGAGGCGGAGGCGGCGGCGCGGACCCGGGGCCGGGCGACGCCACCGACCACGCCGGCGCGACGGACGGCCGTACGGATACGAGCGCCCACCCCGGCACCTCCGCCTCCCCGGGCGCCGGCCGCTGGAAAGCCGCCGTCACCGCCTGCCGCGACCTGCGCTCCGGCGGCGGGCTGAACACCGACCGCCGCCGCGTCCTGGAGAGCCTCGCGGGCGGCTCCGCCCGGCTCGCCCAGTACTGCACGTTCGTGCTGGCCGCGGGCGACCACCTCGTCGGCAACCCCGGCCAGGGCAAGGGCCGCGACCACGGCGGCCAGGGCTCGGACCAGGGCCGGGGCAGGGGTCCCGGCCAGGGCGGCAACGGCCGGGGCGGTGACGGAAAGGGCGACGACGAGAGCCACCCCGGCACGGGCCACGGCAGAGGCCACGGCATGGGCCACGGCCGCGGCAAGGGCGGCGGTGACCCCTTCGGCAAGGTGCGCGTCCGGCATCGCGGCGCGGGCACCCCGGCGCCCGTGCCACCGCACGCCCCCGGGCACATCCCGCCGCATACTCCGCCGCACATCCCGCACGGCCACGGCCGGTCCTCCTCCACCACCGCGCCTCGGCCGGCCCCCACCCCCGCCCCCTGAGCGATCTTGATCGTCCACACCCTTGTGACCTGGCACTTTCAGAAGTCGCGAAACTTTTTCCGCGCAGGGTGTGACACTTTCGGCTCCCTCGGCGCAGTACTGAGTGAGCCGACTGGTCATCGGCCGTAGCACTGAGCCGGGGTTCCCCCCGTACCTGCGGCTCGTGCACCTGGCGCGGGCGGGACATGTTCCCCCGGTCCCGCCCGCGCCCCAAAACCCAGCCCGAAGCCCAGCCCAGAGTTCCTGTGCCCGGCTACTCGGCCGCCCGTCGGCCTCACCGGTACACGACGACCTCGTCGCCCACCCGCACCTCGGCGAACACCTGGGCGATCACCCCCTCGTCCCGTACGTTCACACACCCGTGCGAGCCCCCGGCATAACCGCGCGCGGCGAAGTCGTACGAGTAGTGCACCGCCTCACCGCCGCTGAAGAACATCGCGTACGGCATCGGCGAGTCGTACAGGGTCGACACATGGTGGCGGGACTTCCAGTACACGTGGAAGGTGCCCTCCCGGGTCGGGCTGCGCAGCGTGCCGAAGCGCACGGCCGTCTCGGAGACGGTCCGCCCGTCGATCATCCAGCGCAGTGTCCGGCTGGTCTTGCTGATGCACAGCACCCGCCCGGTCAGGCAGCGCGGATCGGGCGCGGCGGCGGGCTGGCCGCCCATCAGATACAGGTCCCACTCGCCCGGCGGACGGCTCATCGCCACCAGCCGCCGCCAGGTCGCGGCGTCCGTGACGCCGGTGACCGGCAGTCCGCGCTTGCCCTGGAAGCCCCGTACGGCCCGTTCGGTGAGATCGTCGTACGAACCCGTGGGCCCGTCGAACAGCCAGTCCAGCTGCCGCAGCCGCGCCTGGAGTTCCCGTACGCCCGCTCCGGTGTCGCCCGGCCGCAAGGGCGCCCCCGAGCCCACCGCGGACACCGGGCCCCCGTCCAGCGGCCGGCCGTCGGCGCCCAGCGGCCGGACGGTGCAGCCGCAGAGCGCGGCGAGGGCGGCCAGCACTCCGAGCACGGCGAAAGTCCTGCCCCTGGTCCTCATCCCCGGATGCTTCCCCACGTGACCCCCGCCGAACTACGAGGCATGGTGAGGAGGTACGGAACGTACTGCGGAGGCACCCATGGCGCGTGAGTCGGAGTCGGGCCTGCCGATCGAGCCGGTCTACGGGCCGGACGCGCTGTCCGGCTGGGACCCGGCCGAGCGGCTCGGGGAACCGGGGTCGTACCCCTTCACCCGCGGGGTCTACCCGAGCATGTACACCGGACGCCCCTGGACGATGCGCCAGTACGCCGGTTTCGGCACGGCGGCGGAGTCCAACGCCCGCTACCGGGAGCTGATCGCCCACGGCACCACCGGGCTGTCCGTCGCCTTCGACCTGCCCACCCAGATGGGCCACGACTCCGACGCGCCCCTCGCGCACGGCGAGGTCGGCAAGGTCGGCGTGGCGATCGACTCGATCGAGGACATGCGGGTGCTGTTCGACGGCATCCCGCTGGACCAGGTCTCCACGTCCATGACGATCAACGCCCCGGCCGCCCTCCTCCTGCTCCTGTACCAGCTGGTGGCGGAGGAACAGGGCGTGCCGGCCGACCGGCTGACCGGCACGATCCAGAACGACGTGCTCAAGGAGTACATCGCCCGCGGCACCTACATCTTCCCGCCGGGGCCCTCGCTGCGGCTGACGGCGGACATCTTCCGGTACTGCACCGCCGAGATCCCCCGGTGGAACACGATCTCGATCTCCGGCTACCACATGGCCGAGGCGGGCGCCTCGCCCGTGCAGGAGATCGCCTTCACCCTCGCCGACGGCATCGAGTACGTGCGCACGGCGGTCGCCGCCGGGATGGACGTGGACGACTTCGCGCCGCGCCTGTCCTTCTTCTTCGTGGCCCGTACGACGTTCCTGGAGGAGGTCGCCAAGTTCCGTGCCGCGCGCCGGATCTGGGCGCGGGTGATGCGGGAGGAGTTCGGCGCGAGGAACCCCAAGTCGCTGATGCTGCGCTTCCACACCCAGACCGCCGGGGTCCAGCTCACCGCGCAGCAGCCGCAGGTGAACCTGGTCCGGGTCGCCGTCCAGGCCCTCGGCGCGGTCCTCGGCGGCACCCAGTCCCTGCACACCAACTCCTTCGACGAGGCGCTCGCGCTGCCCACCGCCGCCTCCGCGCGGCTCGCCCTGCGCACCCAGCAGGTGCTGGCGTACGAGACGGACGTGACCGCGACCGTGGACCCCTTCGCCGGGTCCTACGCGGTGGAGCGGATGACCGACGACGTCGAGGCGGCGGCCGTCGGGCTGATGGACCGGGTCGAGGAGATGGGCGGCGCGGAGGCGGCGATCGAACAGGGCTTCCAGAAGGCCGAGATCGAGCGCAACGCCTACCGCGTCGCCCAGGAGACCGACTCCGGGGAGCGGGTGGTCGTCGGCGTCAACCGGTTCCGGCTGGACGAGGAGGAGCCGTACGAGCCGCTGCGCGTGGACCCGGCCATCGAGGCCCGCCAGTGCGAACGTCTCGCCGCCCTGCGCGCCGGACGCGACCGGCGCGCGGTCGACGCCGCCCTGGCCGCGCTGAAGAAGGCCGCCGGGGGCGAGGACAACGTCCTGTATCCCATGAAGGAGGCGCTGCGGGCGCGGGCCACGGTGGGTGAGGTGTGCGGGGCGTTGCGGGAGGTGTGGGGGAGGTACGTGCCGACCGACGCCTTCTGACCGGGCGCGCGTCGGCCGACCCGGGTGCCCCTCGGCCGACCTGGATGGTCGTCGTTCGCCCCGGGTGCCCGTCGGGCCGCCGTCCACCCGGCCCGGACCCGTTGTCGTACCCCCGTGCGACACTCCTTTCCATGTTCGGTGTCATCCATCTCCCCACGTATCTCGCGGGTGTGGCCCTGATCGTGCTGCTCCCCGGGCCCAACTCGCTCTACGTCCTGTCCGTCGCCGCCCGCCGCGGGGTGCGGGCCGGGTACACCGCGGCCGCCGGGGTGTTCTGCGGGGACACCGTGCTCATGACCCTGTCCGCCGCCGGGGTCGCCTCGCTGCTCCAGGCCAACGCGCTGCTGTTCGGGATCGTGAAGTACGCCGGTGCCGGCTATCTGACCTGGCTGGCGATCGGCATGATGCGCTCCGCCCGGCAGCTGTGGCGGACCCGGCGGGAGCGGGCGGCCGAGGAGACGGCCGCGGGCGCGGGCGTCGCGGCCGAGGAGCGCCCCTACCGGCGCGCCTTCGTGATCAGCCTCTTCAACCCGAAGGCGATCCTGTTCTTCGTCGCCTTCTTCGTGCAGTTCGTGGACCCGGGCTATGCCTACCCGGCCCTCTCCTTCGTCGTGCTCGGGGTCTTCGCCCAGATAGCCAGCCTGCTCTACCTGAGCGCCCTGATATTCGGCGGCACCCGCCTCGCCGCGGCCTTCCGGCGCCGCAAGCGCCTGTCCGCGACGGCCACTTCGGCGGCCGGTGCGCTCTTCCTCGGGTTCGCGGTGAAGCTGTCGCTGGCCTCGTAGTCCGGCCCCCGGGGCCCGGCGGGGGCGGGGTTCAGCGGACGCCGGCGCCGTCGAGGTAGGCCGCCAGGTCCTGTGTCGCCGTCTCGCCCGCCCAGCCGACGTAGCCGTCGGGGCGGATCAAAAAGACGCCGGGCCCGTAGGACTCGGGGGCGGACGGCAGGGTCCGTACGCCCGCGCGCGGGGCGGCGGTCGCGCCCAGCAGGGTCCAGTGCGGGCCCCGGAGGAGGTCGAAGAGGCGCCCGCCGGACACCTCGGCGTCGGGTGCCCGGTCGCCCGCGCGCACCGGCCCCGGCTCGGTCCGGGTCTCGGCGCTGAGCGACGACTCCCGGTAGCCGACGCCGAGTTGGACGGTGGCCCGGCCCCGCTGGACCTCGCCGCGGTGCACGCCGGTGGACAGCTCCAGCATGGCCGCCGCGTTCGCCCGCCGCTCCTCCTCGTACGTCTCCAGCAGGGTCCCGGGGGCGCCCTCCAGGACCGCCGCCAGCTTCCAGCCGAGGTTGTAGGCGTCCTGGACGCTGGTGTTCAGGCCCTGGCCACCGGCCGGCGAGTGCACATGCGCGGCGTCGCCCGCGAGGAACACCCGGCCCACCCGGAACCGGTCCGCGAGCGCCGCCCGGGGCCGGAACTCCGAGGCCCATCGCACCTCGGTCACGTCCTCGGCGGCCAGGTGGGTGTACCGGGCGACCAGCTCGCGCACGCCGTCGGCGGTCACATCCGGCTCCGCGCCCTCCGGCAGCCGCGCGGCCAGCTGGAACTCCTCGGTGTGGGCCAGCGGGCACAGCCCGAGGACGCTGCCGTCCGCCGCCGGGAAGGCGTGCCAGTACACCCGGTCCAGGCCCCGCAGCCGCAGGTCGGCCACCACGAACGGCGCCGGGTCCACGGTCTCGCCGGTCATGCCGACGCCGAGGGCCCGCCGGATCCCCGAGCGTCCGCCGTCGGCGCCCACCACGTAGCGCGCGCGGACCGTCGTACCGTCGGCGAAGGCCACGTCCACGCCGTCCGCGTCCTGGGTCAGGCCCGTGACCTCGCGGCCGAAGTCGGCCTTGCCGCCCAGCTCCAGGAGCCGCGCGTACAGGATCTCCTGGGTGCGCCACTGCGGGATCATCCGCGGCGCGGGATAGGGCGTGCCCGCGTCCGGCTCGAACCGCTCGAACATCGACTCCTCGCCGACCCGCTCGCCGTCCCGCCACACCATCCGGTCGGGGTAGGGACCGCTCGACGCGAGGACCGCGTCGATGACGCCCAGGTCGTCGAAGACCTCCTGGGTGCGGGGCTGGATCCCCTTGCCGCGCGAGCCCGGGAACAGGGCGTCGGCGCGCTCCACGAGCCGGGCCGCGACGCCGCGCCGGGCGAGGTCGATGCCGAGGGCGAGTCCGGTGGGGCCCGCGCCCACGATCAGGACATCCGTCGTATCCATGGCCACATCTCCTTAACGTTGTTAAGTGCCATCGAGCACGAGGGTGCCCTTAACGCTGTTAAGCTGTCAAGTGTGAGTGCGGAACGACGATCGCCCCTGGACCGTGCGCGGGTCGCCGAGACGGCGCTGCGGCTGCTGAACGAGGTCGGCCTCGACGGGCTGACCCTGCGCGCCATCGCCAAGGAGCTGGACGTCAAGGCGCCCGCCCTGTACTGGCACTTCAAGGACAAGCAGGCGCTGCTGGACGAGATGGCGACGCAGATGTACCGGCGGATGGTGGCCGGCACGGAGCTGGAGCCCGGCGACACCTGGCAGGAGCGCCTGCTGAAGATCAACCGCGGTCTGCGCACCGCGCTGCTCGACTACCGCGACGGCGCCCGGGTCTTCAGCGGCTCACTGTTCACCGGCACCGACCACGCCCCCGCCCTGGAGGCCAACCTCCGCCTGCTGCTGGACGCCGGGATGACCCTCGTCCAGGCCGTCGACGCGGGCCGCACGGCCCACGCCTACACCATCGGCTTCGTCACCGAGGAACAGGGCATGCACCCCCTGCCGAGCGACGAGAAGGCCCGCGCCGACATCACCGACCGCGCCCGCCGGATGGCCGACCACCCCCTCGCGGCCGCCGCCGGTGAACTCCTCTTCGACGACTACGACCGCCAGTTCGAGGAAGGTCTGGCGGTCGTCGTCGCGGGGATCGGGGCGCGGTACAAGGTGGCGTCCTAGGCGCCGGAGAGGTTCCGCACCTTCAGCGCCCGCCGGAGCCGGGGGCCGAATGGTTTCTCCACCAGGCGGTGGATGAGCCAGGCCAGGGTCAGCATGATCAGGATCGTCGCCCCGAGCGTCGCCGCCGAGGGCAGGCCGAGGAAGCGGTGCAGGACGCGGATCACGAACCAGCCCAGGTGTTCGTGGACCAGGTAGAAGGGGTACGTCAGCGCGCCGGCCGTGGTCAGCCAGCGCCAGGAGGCCCAGCGGGTCCAGCCCAGGGCGACCGCGGCGACGACGGCGAAGGAGAGGGTGACGATCAGGACCACCACATAGGGGTCGCGGTGCAGGCCGGAGTGGCCGGCGCGGTGCCACAGGCCGCGCGTGGCCTCGCTCTGGCCGAGCAGCAGGGACACCGCGACGATGCCCCACAGCATCAGATCGCCGCCGAAGCGGTGGACCAGGTAGAGCGCGAGGCCGCCGATGAAGAAGGGCGCGTACTCGGGCATCAGCACCTGGTCGGTCAGCGCGTTGCCGGTCGTGCGGCAGAGCACCAGCGCCAGGGTCCACACGGCGCAGAAGAGCACCACACGCCGGTAGGTCACCCCCCGCACCACGACGAACAGGGCGAACAGCGCGTAGAAGCGGACCTCCGCCCACAGCGTCCAGCACACCCCGAGCACCCGGGTGGCGCCCATCGGCTGCTGGAGCATCGTCAGGTTGACCAGGAACTCGTCCAGCCGGACCGGCGCGACGACGGCGGGCAGCACCAGGGACGCCCCGGTGACCAGGACCAGCGCGACCCAGTAGGCGGGGTAGAGCCGGGACACCCGGGAGCGGAAGAAGTCCCCCAGGGTGCGGCCCCAGCTGCTCATGCAGATCACGAACCCGCTGATCACGAAGAACAGCTGCACGCCCAGACAGCCGTAGACGGCCGCCCGGGACAGGGTCGGGAAGACCACGGACGGGCTCTGGTGCCAGGACGCGGAGACCGTGCCGCCGCGCCCGGTGTAGTGGTAGAGGCAGACCATCAGCGCGGCCACCAGCCGCAGCCCGTCGAGGGCGAGGAGACGGCCGCGGCGTCCGGTGGGCGCGGGCGCCGCGGTCCCCTCCGGGGCGGGTATCGGTATGTCGCCGAGCGCGGGGGAGGAGGTGGTCATGGCGCTCAGCTCCGTACCGTCCTGCGCAGGCTGCGCGCCTTCTTCGCCACCCTGCGCACGGTCGCGTTGCGCGGGATGAACGCCAGCTGCGCGGGGATCCCGCCGGGCAGCGCCAGCGAGGTGAGCCGGCGGCGCTTGAAGTAACGGGACGTCCCCGGACCGAAGTTCGCCGCGAGCCACGCCTCCGTCTCCGCGCGCAGTCCCGGCAGGATCTTCGGCTGCATCGCGAAGCCCACCGCCCGCACCAGCGCCCCCAGCCGCGCCACGTCCATGCCCGGCCGCCGCGCGGTGACCGCGGCCCCGTCCGCCAGATCGGGCAGCAGCGCGTCCACGACGGTCACCGGGATCCGGTTGCTGTTCTCGTACGGCGCGAGCCGCTCCAGCAGCAGCTCCGTGCCCACCCGGGCGACCGGCAGGCCGTAGAGCGCGGAGGCGGTCAGCAGGGCCGTGGAGAAGCAGCCCACGACCAGCGCGGGACGCGTCCGCTGGTACAGCACCTCGGCGAGCACCGGCGTGGCCACGACGGTCAGTTCGACACCGAGCCGCTCCGCCTCCCGCTCCAGCGAGCGGGTGTAGCGGGCCGGCGCGGTGGGGTGCGGCTTGAACACGACCTGGGTGTGGCCCAGTTCGGCCACGCCCTTCAGCATCCGCACATGCAGGTCCTCCTCCTGCTCGGGAGTGAGGATGTCCAGCGCCGACAGGTACTGCCCCAGCAGCAGCGCGGGCTCCTCGACCGCGGGCAATTCCTCGGCCACCGAGGCGAGTTCCGCGAGCACCTTGGTGAAGGCGGAGGTCGGCACCAGCTCGCCGGGCACCCCGAACTCGGTCAGCAGCAGCGGTGCGAGGCCGGGCACCAGGTCCAGGTGGAGCACCCGGTCGACGCGGGTGCCGACCAGCGGGTCGATCTTGTTGCGCGTCGGGCCGTAGGACATCAGGCCGTCGGCGTAGACCGTGACGGGCGCGCCGTTGAAGATCTGTCCGAGCGCGAGTGCCGGGTTGACCTGGATCGACTCCACGGCCAACTCGACGTCGTCCGAGCCGAGCCGCCATTCGTGCCGCAGGAAGCGTTCCCACAGCGGCATGTCGTCGCCCCGGGGGGCCCAGCCGCCCGGGTGGAACGGGAAGATCGTCTCGTTGTACGAGATCACCTCGTCGAACCGGTCGCGCAGCCGCTCGAACCCGGGCATCTCGTCCGGACCCGGCGTGGTCTCGGGCGTCGCCGCGTTGTTGCAGACCAGCAGGATCCGCCGGTCGGCGGAGTCGAAGCAGCCGGAGTCCAGGGCGGCGGCGAGGGTGGCGATGCCGTACAGCGTGGACGCCTGGAAGAGCTGGGTGGTCATGCGGCGGCCCCCGTGGCGGCGGGGCGGCGGCGCAGCCGGCGCAGCTTGGTGGCGCGCAGGAGGTCCATGGAGTCCAGCGCGTCGTCCAGCACGTCCTGCGGCATGCGGCGCAGCGCGGCGGCACTCAGGGATTTCAGTTTTTTCGCCACCGCCGGCTCGAACCTTTCGATGGATCCCAGATGATGGGAAATGATGGCGCAATATGTGCGGACCGCCTTCGGCAGCAGCGCGTCCGCGTCCCGGTCCTTCGCGGTTTCCGCGATCACCTGATCGAATGCCCGAATGAAATCGAGCTGACGCACATCGCCGATCTGGGTGAGCGAGGAGGCGACCCCGCGCCGGTAGAACACACCGAGCAGGCTCACCGCGGCGAAGGATTCCGCCTCCCGGTGCAGCTTCCAGATCCACGGCCGGTCCTCGGCCGTGCGCAGCCCGTCGGTGAAGTGCAGCAGGCCCCGGTCGACCAGCCTGCGGTGGTAGGCGCCCGCCCAGGCGAACGCGTAGTCCACCGAGGTGGAGCGGTCCGCGGGCAGGATCGCCGCCCGCGGGCTGAGCACCCGGCCGCGCCGGCCGACCGGCACGCGCTGCACCTGACGGGCCCGCGCGGTGCACTGCACATGGTCGGTGCGGATGAAGTCGACGCCCAACTCTTCTATGGCGCCGACGAGTTGGGAGAAGTAACCCGGGGCGAGCCAGTCGTCGCCGTCCAGGAACGTCAGGTACTCGCCGCGCGCCCGGTCGATACCGGTGTTGCGCGCGGTCGCCAGACCTCCGTTCTGCTCGTGCCGGACGAGGACCGCTCCGGGCAGCTCGCGCTCCGCGCGCGCGAGAATCTCGGGTGTCCCGTCGCGGGAACAGTCGTCGACGAGAATGAATTCGAAGTCGTCACGCGCGTTCGCCTTCAGGCTCCTGAGCGTGTCGGGTGCGTATTGCTGCACGTTGTAGAACGGCACGATGACGGAGAGCTTGACCACGTCAGGGACGTTAGGGGGGATGCCCGTCATTCGTCTTGACGCCTTGCTTGATACTGGGTGAATGGCACGTGGCGAAGCTGTGAACCGGGCCTTTTCCGGGGCCCGCCAGGGCCCGATTCGTCATTCGGCGATGTGCTGTTAACCGTTTGTTGCATTCGGGTTGGGCGGAACGGCGGAATCGCTTCCTAGCGTCTTGGACGTGCCAGCAAGTGCAACGAAGTCCCTGCGGATCGCCGTCCTCGCGGACTCCGACACCCGATGGAAGTGGGGCGCGCTCACCGCGCGGCGACTCACTCCGGCGGCTGCCGAGGTCCGGCTCGACGGCTACCTCCTGCGCGGACGAGCCACCCCGACCGCCCGCCAGCTCCAGGAGGTCGGCGTCCACGCCGACTCCCTCGGCGAGGTCACCGGCGTCGAGTTCCTGCGCACGATGAGCCGAGAGCCGTACGACATCCTGGTGCTGGCGCTCGTCGGCGGCGGAGTGCAGGCCATGCTGCACGGCCTGCGCGACGCGTGGGGCCCCGGCCCCCGGCCCGTCGTCGTCACCGGCTACGTCGGCGTCGTCTACGAGAAGCTCACCGACGGCCTGCTGCTGCGGCACGGCGCCGACCTGGTCCTCGCCAACTCCCGCCACGACGCGGACCGGTTCCGTGCCGTGTACGAGGGGGTCGGCGCGGACGCCTCCTCGGTCACCGAGGTCGCGCTGCCCTTCCTCGGCGGGGCGCCCTACTCCGGTGAACACGAGCCCTACACCGTGGTGTTCGCGGCCCAGCCGTCCGTCCCGGACAACCGCCGCGACCGCACCTACCTCCTCGACCGCCTCATCCGGCACGCCCGTGCGCACCCCGAGCGCGAGGTGCTGCTCAAGCTCCGCTCCAAGCCCGGCGAACACACCACCCACATCGAGGAGCTGCCCTACCAGAAGCTGGTCCAGGGCAAGGACGTACCCGGCAACTTCCGCCTGGTGTACGGCCACATGGGCGAGGTCCTCGACCGCACCGACCTGCTGGTCACGGTCAGCTCCACGGCCGCCCTGGAGTCCCTGCACCGCCGGGTCCCCACGGTCGTACTGACCGACCTCGGGGTGCGCGAGGCGCTCGGCAACCACCACTTCACCGGCTCCGGCTGCCTCGCCTCCTGGGACCAGCTCGACGCCGGACACCGGCCCGACCCGGACGAGGCGTGGGTGGCCCGGCAGGGGGTCGCCGCCGAAGGTTCGTACGAGACCGCCTTCGACGCGGCCCGCGAGCGCATCGCCGAACTGCTCGACCGCGCGGGCGCCCTGCCGCCCCTGACCCCCTACTACACCCCCGAGACCGCGCCCGGCTATCTGCCCGGCATCCTCGCCCGCCACCACCTCGGCCCCGACGGCGCCCCGCTGCCCGGCGCGCCCACCGCCGACCGGGCCCCCGGACCCGTGCGCCAGATCGTGCGCCGGGCCGCGCGCGGCGCCTACCGGCACGGCGTCCAGCGGGTCGCCCCGGTGATCCGGCGGATGGGGGAGCTGTGACCTCTCAAGGAGATCGGATGTCCCACCCGCAAGCGAGCCAGGGCGCGACGGTGCGCCGGGTGCTCGCGGTGATCCCCGCCCGCGGCGGCTCCAAGGGCGTGCCCGCGAAGAACCTCGCCCCGGTCGGCGGCGTCCCGCTGGTCGCCCGCGCGGTGCGCGAGTGCCGCGCCGCCCGCCTGGTGACCGATGTCGTGGTCTCCACCGACGACCAGGCCATCGCCGCCGCCGCCCGCGAGGCCGGCGCCGAGGTGGTGCTCCGCCCGGCCGCCATCGCCGGGGACACCGCCACCTCCGAGGCCGCCGTGCTGCACGCCATGGAGGCCCACGAGGCCCTGCACGGCGCGGCCGTCGACGTCGTCCTCCTCGTCCAGTGCACCAGCCCCTTCATCGTCCGCGAGGACATCGACGGGGTGGCCGGCGCGGTCGCCGAGAACGGCGCGGACACCGCGGTGACGGTGGCGCCCTTCCACGGCTTCGTCTGGCGCGAGAGCGACGCGGAGGGCGGGAGCGGGGCCGAGAGCGGGAGCGGGGCCCAGGGCGGCACCGAGGACGGGGGCGGTGTCGGGGTGAACCACGACAAGTCGTACCGCCCCCGCCGCCAGGACCGCCCCCAGGACTTCCTGGAGACCGGCACCGCCTACGCCATGGACGCGGCGGGCTTCCGCGAGCACGGCCACCGCTTCTTCGGCCGCACCGAACTGGTGCGCACCGACCCCGCGCGGGTCCTGGAGATCGACGACCCGCACGACCTCGCCCGGGCCCGTGCCCTGGCCCCCCTCTTCGACGCGGACCTCCCCCACTCTCGGCTCCGCTCGAGCGGGGGGACCCCCATCGGTTCGCTCCCCACGACCGACGACATCGACGCGGTCGTACTCGACTTCGACGGCACCCAGACCGACGACCGGGTGCTGATCGACTCCGAAGGACGGGAACTCGTCTCCGTGCACCGCGGCGACGGACTCGGCATCGCCGCGCTGCGCAGGAGCGGCCTGCGGATGCTGATCCTGTCCACGGAACAGAACCCTGTGGTCGCCGCCCGCGCCCGGAAGCTGAAGCTCCCCGTGCTGCACGGCATCGACCGCAAGGACCTCGCCCTCAAGCAGTGGTGCGAGGAGCAGGGCATCGCGCCGGAGCGCGTGCTCTACGTCGGCAACGACGTCAACGACCTCCCGTGCTTCGCCCTCGTGGGCTGGCCCGTGGCGGTCGCGAGCGCTCATGACGTCGTACGCGGCGCCGCACGCGCGGTCACCGGCCTGCCCGGCGGTGACGGCGCGATCCGAGAGATCGCCAGCTGGATCCTCGGCCCCTCTCTCGACTCCCTCCCCAAGTAAGGAACCCCCTGATGAGCACCAACTCCCGTCTGCGTACGTTCGGTTCGCGCGAGGTCGGCCCCGGTCGTCCCGTCTACATCTGCGGCGAGATCGGCATCAACCACAACGGTGAGCTGGAGAACGCCTTCAAGCTGATCGACGTCGCCGCCGAGGCCGGCTGCGACGCCGTCAAGTTCCAGAAGCGCACCCCCGAGATCTGCACCCCGCGCGACCAGTGGGACATCGAGCGCGACACCCCCTGGGGCCGGATGACCTACATCGACTACCGCCACCGCGTGGAGTTCGGCGAGGACGAGTACCGCCAGATCGACGCGTACTGCAAGGAGAAGGGGATCGACTGGTTCGCCTCCCCGTGGGACACCGAGGCCGTCGCCTTCCTGGAGAAGTTCGACGTGCCCGCCCACAAGGTGGCGAGCGCCTCCCTGACCGACGACGAGCTGCTGCGCGCCCTGCGCGGCACCGGCCGCTCCGTCATCCTCTCCACCGGCATGTCCACCCCGAAGCAGATCCGCCACGCGGTCGAGGTCCTCGGCTCGGACAACATCCTGATGTGCCACGCCACCTCCACCTACCCGGCGAAGGCCGAGGAGCTGAACCTCCGCGTGATCAACACGCTGGAGAAGGAGTTCCCGAACGTCCCGATCGGCTACTCCGGCCACGAGACGGGCCTGCAGACCACGCTGGCCGCCGTCGCCCTCGGCGCCACCTTCGTCGAGCGCCACATCACCCTCGACCGCGCCATGTGGGGCTCCGACCAGGCCGCCTCCGTCGAGCCGGGGGGCCTGACCCGCCTGGTGCGCGACATCCGCACCATCGAGTCCTCCCTCGGCGACGGCGTCAAGAAGGTCTACGACTCCGAGCTCGGCCCGATGAAGAAGCTGCGCCGCGTCGCCGGTGTCGTCGCCGAGGCGGAGATCGCGGCCGCCGCCGGCGAGCCGGTCACGGTGTGAATCCAGGTCACTGACGACGGGACGGTCGCACCCCGATGAGCCCCCGCACCGGCCGCACCGGCCACCCCACCCGCACGCTCGCCTTCGTGGAGAGCCCCGTCCAGCTGCTCAACGTGCTGGAGTGGGCGCATCTGCACGGGCTGCGCGGCGCGGACCCCGATCCGGGACCGGGTGGGCGCGCCCGGCCGGGGGGCGGGGCACCAGGGGGTACGACCGCCCTGCCGGACTCCTCCGGCCCGCCGCGGCCCGGCCCGTCGCAGCTGCCCGCGGTGGCCCCCGGCCCGTCGCAGCTGCCCGCAGTCGCCCCCGGCCCGCCGCAGGCGCCCGTAGCGGCGGCCCCCGGTCCTTCGCAGGCGCCCGTACCGGCCGCCGGCCCGCTCTCCTCCGTCCCCGCGCAGGTACGGCGGACGGTGGCTGAGGCCGGGGCCACGGCCTCAGCCTCGGCCCCGGCCGAGGCGGAGCTGACGGTCGTCGTCCTCGCCCCGACCGACCCCATGACCCGGGGCCAGCTGCGCCGCATGGCCGACCTGGCCCGGGACGAGGGCCACCGGGTGCGCTGGGAGGAGGCCCGCGGCGGCCCGACCGCGCCCTTCGCCACCATCGGCGGCCTCAGCGGCCGGCTGCGCCGCGCCGATCGCGTGGTCATGGGCGACCCCTTCTCCCGCTACGTCCAGCTGCTGCTGACCATCACCCGGGCGCGGGACCTGGTGGTGGTGGACGACGGCACCGCGACGATGGAGTTCGTCGCCCAACTCGCCCGTGGCGAACGCCTGGTGCGCTGGCACCGCAAGGGCGGCCGCCCCGGCCCGCGCGATCTGCTCTTCGCGCCGGTGTCCTCCTCGGCCCGCCGCCGGCTGACGCCCAGCGCGCGCCGCCGGGTGGAGGTCTTCTCCTCGATGCCGGTGCGCGAGACCCCCGACGGCGTCACGGTCACGGCCAACGACTTCTCCTGGACCCGGGCCCGCTTCGGCCCGCCGCGCATCACCAAGGGCGCCGACATGGTGGGCACGTCCCTGGTGGAGACGGGCGTGGTCGACGGCGACTGCTACGTGGAGGCCGTCCGCACCCTGGCCAAGGCCCACGGCACCACCCGCTACTTCGCCCACCGCCGCGAGAGCACGGAGAAACTCCACCGCCTGGCCCGGGAGACCGGCCTGGAGATCGTCCGCCCGGACCTCCCCCTGGAACTGATCGCCCGCCGCGGCCCCATCGGCCGTACGATCCTCAGCTTCCCCTCCACCGTCGTCCACACCCTCCCCCTGGCCCTGGCCGGCACCGGCGTCCGCGTCGCGGTCTGCGACATCGACCCCACCTGGCTGACGGACAACGCCTCCCCCCGCGCCCAGGGCTTCCTGTCCGGCGTGACCGGAACGGCCCGCGACATCCACCGCCTGACCTCGGTGAGCCCGGCGTAGCCCCCCGAGGTGAGCAGGGCGGGGAGCGGGCCTCCATGACCGAGGTCACGGTGGTCTCCGACTGCTTCCGCGGCCGGCCGTGAGCCCAGCGGGCGGGTGGGTCTACGGCGGTTCCTCGTCCGCCTCGGCCGTCTCGTCCTCTTCCTCCGCCGCCGCCATGATCGCCGTCTCGTAGCTGTCGAGGACCTGTTCCACGGTGCGGTTCGTGTGCTGGGCCAGGTCGACGACGGCCGAGACCGCCCAGTTGGCCAGGGACAGGGCGAAGGCCATCAGCTCGTCGTCGCCGCGGCCCTCCTTGACCGCCATCAGGTAGGTCAGGTTCAGGTAGGGCACGAGGTCGGGTTCCGAGGCGTGGGCCGCGTTGCTGCGGAGCATGCCGATCGTGGTCCGCGTGGCCTGCGAGCGCAGCGGCAACAGGCGGTCCCGTTCCGCGTGCACTTCCATGAGCCACTGCCGGCGTTCGTCCTTGTCGTCCACGCCGTACCCCTACCCACCGCCTCGCCCCCTTACAGCCGCCTGCTCAGGATGAACGTCCTCGCCCGTCGCGGTCAGGGCCGGGCCCGCGTCCGTCAGCAGGGCGGCGACCCGGTCGGCGGTGCGCCAGTAGTGGTCGAGGGTGATCTCGCGGGCGAAGCGCTCCGCGAGGCGGAGGCGGGGGGTCGGCTCGTCGGGGAGGAGAGGGCCAGGATGCCGCCGAGGGACGCGGAAGGGATGTCCAGGGACGTCATCGAGCCCGTGTCGAAGCGCAGTTGAGGGTGGGCCTCGCGGGCCGGTGCCACCATCTCGGGGGAGAGGCCGACACCGAACGCCGGCACCCCCAGCTCGTGCAGCAGCCCGGTGACACCGCCGGGCCGGTCCAGCGGATGCAGCAGGCTGGAGGGGTGCCGCGCCGCGTGGTCCGCGGCGATCGCGTCGTAGGAGCCGCGCGTCGCACGGAGGAAGTCCTCGCCCGTCCCGGCTGCGGATCGCGACCCTAGTGGCTGCGGGCCGAGTGGAGGTCCGGTTCGTGGACATGGCGAGCGTGACCCGGCCAAGGCGTGGTATGCGTGGAAGAAGAAAAAAAGTGGTTTTACCCATCACAGTCCACAGTCATGCGTCCAGCGGTCAGATTTTCTTCCCCTAACGGGCTGAACTTTTGTTGATCCAGGGGCAGTTGACCACCCGGGCGTCCTACCCTTCAGAGGGTGAAGCAATTGATGTCCCTAGAGTCCGAGTCCGGCCTCGCGGGGGATGCGCTCCCCGGCGTGCTGAGCGAGTCCCTGCACGCCGAACTCGTCGCGTTCCGCCGCGACTTGCACATGCACCCCGAGCTGGGCAACCAGGAGTTCCGTACGACCGCCGCGATCAAGGAGCGGCTGGAGAAGGCCGGGCTGCGCCCCCGCGTCCTCACCACCGGAACCGGGCTCGTGTGCGACATCGGCGGGAAAGAGGGCGAGCGCCCCGCCGTACCGGTGCTGGCGCTGCGGGCCGACATCGACGCGCTGCCCATCCCGGACACCAAGGCCGACTGCCCGTACCGCTCCACCGTGCCCGACCGCGCGCACGCCTGCGGCCACGACATGCACACCACCGTGGTGCTCGGCACCGGCCTCGTCCTCGCCGACCTGCACGCGAAGGGGCTGCTCACCCGCCCCGTACGGCTGATCTTCCAGCCCGCCGAGGAGGTGCTGCCCGGCGGCGCCCTCGCCGCCATCGCGGACGGCGTGCTGGACGGCGTCGGGCGGATCCTCGCCGTGCACTGCGACCCCCGCGTCGACGCCGGCCGCGTCGGACTGCGGCACGGGCCCATCACCAGCGCCTGCGACCGGCTGGAGGTCCTCCTGGACGGCCCCGGCGGCCACACCGCCCGCCCGCACCTGACCACCGACCTGGTCACCGCCGCCGCCCGGGTCGCCGTCGACGTCCCCGCGCTGATCGCCCGCCGCGTCGACACCCGCGTCGGCCTCGCCCTCACCTGGGGCCGTATCGAGTCGGGCCACGCCCCGAACGTCGTACCGCAGCACGCCGAGCTGTCCGGCACCGTGCGCTGCCTGGACCTGGAGGCCTGGCGGCAGGCGCCCGACATCGTGCACGCGGCCATCGACGAGGTCGCCACCATGCACCGGGCCAAGTCGGAGATCAACTACGTGCGAGGGGTCCCGCCCGTCGTCAACGACAAGGGCTCCGCCGAACTGCTGCGCCGCGCGATGGCCGCCCGCCGGGGCCGGGACTCCGTGGAGAGCACCGAGCAGAGCCTCGGCGGCGAGGACTTCTCCTGGTATCTGGAGCACGTGCCCGGCGCCATGGCCCGCCTCGGCGTCCGCCGCCCCGGCGAGCGCACGGTGCGCGATCTGCACCAGGGCGACTTCGACGCCGACGAGCACGCCATCACGGTCGGTGTGGAGATGTTCACCGCCGCCGCGTTCCTGGAGGACAGCGTCGGCTGACGCGGTCCGCGGCGGCGCAGTCGCGTGGGCGGGCGCTCCTTCGGGGGCGCCCGCCCAGCACCTCACCCACGCCCGCGCAACACCCTCGCAAGCCAATCGTGCACTGTGCGCGACAGCCGGGTGAGAGGACTCGGAGAACGAGTTCAGATGCTGTTTGCCTCGAATCGATAACGGCTTCGAGAGAGGGTTTTTTGCGACATCTACGCGCGTTACGATGCCGCGAAGCCGACGCCGCCGGGGTGTTCGGCTCAAGCGCCGACATGGCGCTCAGGTCAGGTGAAGGAGCCTTCCCGTGCGCCGGGTAGCCAAGCTTTCCGCTGCGTGTCTCGCCACCGCAGCCCTCGCCCTTTCCGCCACCGCGTGTGGCAAGACGTCCTCCCAGGAGGACAGCTCTTCCCCCTCCTCGAGCGGCGGCAAGGGCGGCATCAAGATCGGTCTCGCCTACGACGTCGGCGGCCGTGGTGACCGGTCCTTCAACGACTCCGCCGCGCGCGGTGCCGACAAGGCCGAGAAGCAGTTCGGCGGTTCCATCAAGGAGCTGACCGCGAAGACCTCGGACACCCCCGCGGACCGGGTGCAGCGTCTCACGGACCTGGCCCAGGCCGGTTACAGCCCGATCATCGCCGTCGGTTACACCTACGCGCCCGCCGTGCAGCAGGTGGCGAAGCAGTTCCCGAAGACCTCCTTCGGCCTCATCGACTCCGTGGTGGACGGCAAGAACGTCAACAGCATCACGTTCACCGAGGAGCAGGGCTCCTACCTGGCCGGTGTCGCCGCCGCGCTGAAGACCAAGAAGGACCACGTCGGCTTCATCGGCGGTGTCGACAGCCCGCTGATCAAGAAGTTCCAGGCGGGTTACGTGCAGGGTGTGCACGACACCAACGCGAAGATCAAGGTCGACGTCCAGTACCTGAGCCACGGCACGGACACCTCCGGCTTCTCCAGCCCGGACAAGGGCCAGCAGGCCGCCCAGGGCATGCTCGACAACGGCGCCGACGTCATCTACAGCGCGGCCGGCTCCTCCGGCACGGGTGCCATCGAGGCCGTGAACGGCGTCAAGGGCGCCTGGGCGATCGGCGTGGACTCGGACCAGTACAACATCCCGGGTCTGGCGAAGTACAAGAGCTCCATCCTGACCTCCGTGGTCAAGAACGTCGACGTCGGCGTCTTCGACTTCGTCCAGTCCGTCAAGAACGGCAAGCCGCTCGCGGGCAACAACGTGTACTCCCTCGCCAAGGGCGGTGTCTCCCTGGCCACCAGCGGTGGCTACCTGAAGGACATCCAGTCCAAGCTGGACGCCGCGAAGCAGAACATCGTCGACGGCAAGATCAAGGTCAAGACCACCCCTTGACCGGACCTCGGCCTCAGGTGACCGACCTGAGCGACAGGTACCTGAGCAGCAGGTAAGGGTCCGGTTCCGCCGGACCCCGGCTCGGCGCGGGGAGCCGTTCTCGCTCCCTTCGCCGGGCCATAACAATGTGTCAACTCTACGCGTGTAGCTAGGAGTTGCCGCGCTAGCGTCGCCGACGCCTGCCCTCCCTCCCCTTACGCAGCCCCTTTCCCCGAGGAGAGTGCGCCATCAACGCGTCCAGCCCTCCCGCTGCCGTCGAACTGCGCGGCATCACCAAGCGTTTCCCCGGCGTCGTCGCCAACCGCGACATCGACATCACCGTCGCCAAGGGCACCGTCCATGCCCTGTGCGGTGAGAACGGCGCCGGCAAGTCCACCCTGATGAAGATCCTCTACGGCATGCAGCAGCCGGACGAGGGCACCATCACCATCGACGGCGAGCAGGCCGTCCTGAACAACCCCGGCGACGCCATCGCCCGCGGCATCGGCATGGTGCACCAGCACTTCATGCTCGCCGACAACCTCACCGTCCTGGAGAACGTCGTCCTCGGCGCCGAGAAGCTCCACGGCATCGGCGGCAGGGCCCGCGCGAAGATCAAGGAGATCTCCGACGCGTACGGCCTGAACGTGCGCCCCGACGTCCTCGTGGAGGCACTGGGCGTCGCCGACCGCCAGCGCGTGGAGATCCTCAAGGTCCTCTACCGCGGCGCCCGGACGCTGATCCTCGACGAGCCGACCGCCGTGCTCGTGCCGCAGGAGGTCGACGCCCTCTTCGACAACCTGCGCGAGCTGAAGGCCGAGGGCCTCACGGTCATCTTCATCTCTCACAAGCTGGGCGAGGTGCTGTCCGTCGCCGACGAGATCACCGTCATCCGGCGCGGTACGACGGTCGGCACGGCCGAGCCCGCCTCCACCACCCCCCGCCAGCTCGCGGAGATGATGGTCGGCAGCGAGCTGCCCACCCCGGAGACCGAGGAGTCCACGGTCACCGACGTCCCGATGCTCACCATCGAGGGCCTGCACCTGGGCCAGACCGACCTCGACGGCATCGAGCGCGTCATCCTCGACAAGGTCTCGCTGACCATCCACAAGGGCGAGGTCCTCGGCATCGCCGGGGTGGAGGGCAACGGCCAGTCCGAGCTGGTCGAGGCCATCATGGGCATGCGCCACCCGGACGCCGGGACCATCACCCTCGACGGCACCGACATCTCGCAGCGCGCCACCCGGCAGCGCCGCGAGGCCGGCATCGGCTACATCCCCGAGGACCGCCACCGCCACGGCCTGCTCCTGGAAGCCCCGCTGTGGGAGAACCGCATCCTCGGCCACGTCACCGAGAAGCCCAACTCCCGCGGCGTCCTGCTCGACAACAAGGCCGCCCGTGCCGACACCGAGCGGATCGTGGCGTCGTACGACGTCCGCACCCCCGGTATCGACGTCACCGCGGCCTCGCTGTCCGGCGGCAACCAGCAGAAGCTGATCGTCGGCCGCGAGATGAGCCACGCCCCCAAGCTGCTGATCGCCGCCCACCCCACCCGCGGAGTGGACGTCGGCGCGCAGGCGGCCATCTGGGACCACATCCGCGAGGCCCGCCGCGAGGGCCTGGCCGTGCTGCTGATCTCCGCAGACCTGGACGAGCTGATCGGCCTGTCCGACACCCTGCGGGTGATGTACCGCGGCCGCCTGGTCGCCGACGCCGACCCCGCCACCATCACCCCCGAGGAGCTGGGCTCCGCCATGACGGGTGCGGCCACCGGCCACCTGGAGCACGCAGAGGACGACGCCCGATGAACAAGCTGACCTCACGGATCGACAAGGAGCGGCTGCTCCTCGGCATCGCGGCCCCGCTGCTCGCGATCGTCGCCGCGCTCGTCATCACCGCCCTGGTGATCCTCGCGACCGGCAAGAACCCCGGCCCCGCCTTCAGCGACATGATGACCTACGGCTTCGCCAGCGACAGCCAGGTCTACATCCTCAACAAGGCGACCACGTACTACCTCGCGGGCGTCTCGGTGGCCATCGGCTTCCGGATGAACCTGTTCAACATCGGTGTCGACGGCCAGTACCGGCTCGCCGCGTTCTTCGCCGCCGTCCTCGGCGGGGCGCTGACCCTGCCGGGCTGGCTCTCCATGCTGCTCATCCTCATCTGCGCCATGGCCACCGGCGCGGTGTGGGCGGCCATCGCCGGTGTCCTCAAGGTGACCCGGGGCGTCAGCGAGGTCATCTCGACGATCATGCTGAACTCGATCGCCACCGCGATCATCGGCTACCTGCTCCAGCCCGGCAAGCTCGCCCACCTCTACCAGGGCGGCACCGTCGTCGCGACCAAGCCGCTCCCGTCGGCCTCGCACTTCTTCCTGATCGACACCGGCCCGGGCGGCGACCTGGACGGCTTCATCGTCGTCGCCGTGCTCGTCGGCATCGCCTACTGGTTCGTCCTCGGCCGCACCCGCTTCGGCTACGACCTGCGCACCGTCGGCCAGTCCGAGAGCGCGGCCACCGCGAGCGGTGTGTCGGTGAAGAAGATGGTCGTCACCAGCATGATCATCTCGGGTGCGGCGGCCGGTCTGATCGGCATGCCCACCCTGCTCAACGAGAGCTACCAGTTCAGCAGCGACTTCCCGACCGGCATCGCCTTCACCGGCATCGCCATCGCGCTGCTCGGCCGCAACAACCCGATCGGCATCGCGCTCGGCGCCCTGCTCTGGGGCTTCCTGGAGCGCACCACCAACCACCTGGAGTTCCAGGGCTACGACAAGGAGATCCTCGGCGTGATCCAGGGCGTCATCGTCCTGTGCGTCGTGATCGCCTACGAGGTCGTGCGCCGCTACGGCCTCAAGCGCCAGCAGCAGAAGGTCGGCGCCGAACTCGCCGCCCAGGCCGCCGCCCCGACGAAGAAGCTGGAGGTGGCGTGATGACTGCCACGATGACCGACGCGCCGCCGCCGGCGGCGCCCAAGGCCCCGGGCGCCGGGACGCCCAAGGGTTCGAGCCGCTCCCTCGGCCAGATCCTGGTGCTCGTCGCGGGCGGGCTGCTGCTCCTGGCCGCGGTCCGGATGATCACCGGCTCGCAGGACCTGGACTCCGCCGGTCAGGTCAGCGCCGCCCTCGGGCTCGCCGTGCCGATCGGCCTCGCCGGTCTGGCCGGTCTGTGGTCGGAGCGGGCCGGCGTGGTCAACATCGGCCTCGAAGGCATGATGATCCTCGGCACCTTCGGCGCCGGCTGGGCCGGCTGGCAGTCCAGCCCCTGGCTCGGCCTGCTGTGCGGCATCGGCTTCGGTGTCCTCGGCGGTCTGGTGCACGCGGTCGCCACCATCACCTTCGGCGTCGACCACATCGTCTCCGGTGTCGCGCTCAACCTGCTCGCGCTCGGTGCCACCCAGTACCTCGCCAAGCTGAGCTTCACCGGCGGCGCCGCGGCCAACGCGGGCGGCAACCCCAAGCAGTCCCCGCCCGTGGACGCCCTGCCGGACATCACGATCCCCGGTCTGTCCGACGGCCTCCAGACGCTGGAGCAGCACCACTGGTTCCTGGTCTCCGACCTCGCCGGCGTCCTCGGCGGCCTGGTCACCCACCTGTCCGTGGTGACCGTCCTGGCCGCGGCGCTGTTCGTGGGCAGCTGGTGGCTGCTGTGGCGCACCCCCTTCGGGCTGCGGCTGCGCTCCTGCGGCGAGAACCCGGTCGCGGCGGAGTCGCTCGGCGTCAACGTCTACACCTACAAGTACGCGGCCGTGGCCGTCTCCGGCGGCCTCGCCGGTCTCGGCGGCGCCTTCCTCGCGCTGGTCACCTCGCACACCTACCTGGAGGGCCAGACCGGCGGCCGCGGCTACATCGGTCTCGCCGCGATGATCTTCGGCAACTGGCGGCCGGGCGGCCTCGCGATGGGCGCGGGCCTGTTCGGCTACTCCGACGCCCTCCAGCTGCGCAACGGCGGCACGACCGTGCACGCGCTGCTGCTCCTGCTGGTCGTCCTGCTCGTCGCCCTGGCGGCCTGGAAGATCTACCGCAAGGCCACCTGGCACGGCGCGATCAGCCTGATCGTGGCGGCGGTCGTCCTGGTCTGGTACCTGTTCACCGACGAGGTGCCGAGCGACTTCGTGGGCGCCACGCCGTACGTCGTCACGCTGCTGGTGCTGTCGCTGTCCGCGCAGCGCCTGCGGATGCCGAAGGCGGACGGCATGCGGTACCGGAAGGGCCAGGGCAAGTGACCGAGAACGCGGCCGGATTCGACTGGGAGGCGCTGCGCGCCGAGGCCCGGGAGGCGATGGCACACGCCTACGCCCCCTACTCCGGCTACCCGGTCGGCGTGGCGGCCCTGGTCGACGACGGCCGCACCGTCACCGGCTGCAATGTCGAGAACGCCTCGTACGGCCTCGGTCTGTGCGCCGAGTGCGGCCTGGTGTCGCAGCTCCAGCGCACCGGCGGCGGCCGCCTGACGCACTTCACCTGCGTGGACGGCGAGGGCGCACTGCTCGTGCCGTGCGGGCGCTGCCGTCAGCTGCTGTACGAGTTCGGCGGCCCGGACCTGCTCCTGGACACCCCCGAGGGCGTCCTGCCGCTGTCCGAGATGCTGCCCCAGGCCTTCGGCCCGGGCCATCTCACCAAGTAACTCCCGTACGGCCCTCCTGCCGCACCCGCGCGCAGGAGGGCCGTACTCCTTGCACCTCCCGGAAGGAAGCCACCAGCCATGGCCATGGACGCCATCTCCGTCATCCGCACCAAGCGGGACCGCGGCGAGCTGACCGACGCGCAGATCGACTGGGTCATCGACGCGTACACGCGCGGCGAGGTCGCCGACGAGCAGATGTCCGCGCTCGCCATGGCGATCCTGCTCAACGGCATGAACCGGCGTGAGATCGCCCGCTGGACGGCGGCCATGATCGCCTCCGGCGAGCGCATGGACTTCTCCACGCTGTCCCGCCCGACCGCCGACAAGCACTCCACCGGCGGCGTCGGCGACAAGATCACCCTGCCGCTCGCCCCGCTGGTCGCCGCCTGCGGCGCGGCCGTGCCGCAGCTGTCCGGCCGGGGTCTCGGCCACACCGGCGGCACCCTGGACAAGCTGGAGTCCATCCCCGGCTGGCGCGCGCTGCTCTCCAACGAGGAGATGCTGAACGTGCTCGACGGCGTCGGCGCGGTGATCTGCGCGGCGGGCGACGGCCTCGCCCCCGCGGACAAGAAGCTCTACGCCCTGCGTGACGTCACCGCCACCGTCGAGGCGATCCCGCTGATCGCCTCCTCCATCATGTCCAAGAAGATCGCCGAGGGCACGGGCTCGCTGGTGCTGGACGTGAAGGTCGGCACCGGCGCCTTCATGAAGAACCTGGCGGACGCCCGCGAGCTGGCCTCCACCATGGTGGGCCTGGGCACCGACCACGGTGTGCGCACGGTCGCCCTCCTCACCGACATGTCCACCCCGCTCGGCCTCACCGCGGGCAACGCGCTGGAGGTCCGTGAGTCGGTGGAGGTCCTCGCGGGCGGCGGCCCGGCGGACGTCGTCGAGCTGACCCTCGCCCTGGCCCGGGAGATGCTGGACGCGGCGGGCCTGAAGGACGCAGACCCGGCGAAGGCGCTGGCCGACGGCTCGGCGATGGACGCCTGGCGCCGGATGATCGCGGCCCAGGGCGGCGACCCGGACGCGCCGCTGCCCACCTCCCGTGAACAGCACGTGGTCACGGCCCCCTCCTCGGGCGTCCTGACCCGCCTGGACGCCTACGACATCGGCATCGGCGCCTGGCGCCTCGGCGCCGGCCGCGCCCGCAAGGAGGACCCGGTGCAGGCCGCCGCCGGCATCGAACTCCACGCCAAGCCGGGCGACACCGTGACCGCCGGCCAGCCCCTGCTGACCCTCCACACGGACACCCCGGAGCGCTTCGACTACGCCCTGGAGGCCGTGTCCGGCTCCTACGACATCGCCGCCCCGGGCACCGAGTTCTCGGCGACCCCGGTGGTGCTGGAACGTATCGCCTGACCTGCGATTCCCTCATAAGGGCGAACGGGACCGGTGGACCTGCACCGGTCCCGTTCGGCATGCTGGGATCGGTGACGCACCGATAAGGAGACCCGCCATGAGCGCACTCACCGTGAGCCAGGACCCCGACCAGTACTGGGACGACCTCGTCCGGTACTGGGAGGAGATGGAATGGCCCGAGGGCAGCAAGGTGGAGATCATCGAGGGGATCATCACCGTGTCACCTTCTCCCACGTTCCGCCACAATGTGATTGCCGAACGTATCCAGCGTCGCCTCTACTCCGCCATCCCTGAGGACTGGGCCATCTTCCAGACCCAGTCGATCTCCGTACCGGCACGGCTGGGCATGCTCATCCCGGACCTGCTGGTGATGCCGGTGCAGGAGCACCTGGAGGAGGACTCCCACGTCCCCGCCGCCCTCGCCGAACTCGTCGTCGAGGTGACCTCCAAGTCCAACGCCCGCCACGACCGGGTCAGCAAGGCCGCGGCCTACGCCACCGCGAAGATCCCGCTCTACCTCCTCATCGACCGCTGGGCGCCCGGCGGCCCCACCGTCACCCTTTACGGGGAGCCGAAGGACGATGTCTATCGGGTCCTCAGCGCGGTGAAGTTCGGCGATCCCCTCAAGCTCCCGGCGCCGTTCGACGTCGTGATCGACACCGGCGAGTTCCCCGTCGACTGACCTTCCCCCAGCACCGCCGCCACCCCCACCAGTGCCCCCGTCACGCCCCAACCCTCCAGCTTGGGGGAGGAGTTGGTCAATGTGATGCGGGTGCGGCGATGAGTCGAGGCCGCGGCGGCCGTCTATCCCCGCGTGGACACCGAGGACCCCCCCGCACTGGTGCTGCCCGCAGCCGTCGGCCGTGACGGGGCACCGGCGCTCTGCGACGCCGTACGGTCCGCGCTGGAGGGCGGGGGCGCCCGGGTCGTCGTCTGCGACACGGGCGCGTTCGGGCCGCCGGACCTCGCCCACGTGGAGCTGCTGGCCCGGCTCGAACTCGCCGCCCGCCGCTCGGGCGGGCGGATCCGGCTGCGCGCCCCCGCCCCCGCGCTACTCGCGCTCCTGGCCGGCGTCGGACTCCGCTTCCAGATGGAGGGGCAGCCCGAAGAGGGGGAACCAGCGCCGGGTGTCGAGGAAGCAGTGGAAACCGGTGATCCGCCCCGCTGACAGCTCCAGCACCTGCACCGCCCAGGGGCTGAACCCGCCGTGCTCCGGGTCCGGCTTGTAGTGCGCGAAGGCGGGCAGTCCGTTCGCCCGCACCGGCACCAGCCGGGAGTCGGCGCAGGACGCCCCGATCGTGCTCATGAAACCGGTGATGTCGGCCGGGCCGCGCAGCCACAGGTCGAACGGCGGCATCGTCATCACCGCGTCCTCGTGCAGCAGCGCCGTCAGCGCCGCCATGTCGTACCCCTCGAACGCCCTCACATAGCGCTCCAGCAGCTTGCGCTGCTCCTCGTCCAGCGGATCGGACACCTCGCCCTCGAAGCCCGCGGCCGCCCGCTCGGCGAGGGTGGCCCGCGCCCGCTGCAACGCGCTGTTGACCGAGGCCACCGAGGTGTCCAGCAGCTCGGCGACCTCGCTCGCCTTCCACGCCAGCACCTCGCGCAGGATCAGCACCGCCCGCTGCTTGGGCGGCAGCCGCTGGAGCGCCGCCATGAACGCCAGCCGGACCGACTCCTTGGCGACGGCCGCCTCCGCCGGGTCCTCCACCGCGGGCAGCACCCGCGCGTCCGGCACCGGCTCCAGCCAGGTGTGGTCCGGCCGCGGGGACAGCGCCGCCCGCGCCAGCGGGGTCGCGTCGGTCAGATCCATCGGCCGGGCCCGCTTGCCGCCCGCCGCCAGCATGTCCAGGCACACGTTCGTCGCGATCCGGTACAGCCACGAGCGCAGCGAGGACCGCCCCTCGAACCTCTCGTGCCCCCGCCAGGCCCGCACCAGGGTGTCCTGCACCGCGTCCTCCGCCTCGAAGGAGGAGCCGAGCATCCGGTAGCAGTACCCGGTCAGCTCGGTCCGGTGCTTCTCCAGCGCGACGTCGATCCCCGCCGTCGCCGTGTCCTCACCCATCGCCCACCCACCCCTGTGGCCGTCCCCTGCACACCTTCACGCCCAGCACTTCGCAAGCTACCGCAGCCCACTGACAACGACCGCCGGAGCGAGAAGAAGCAAGAAAGCGACCAGACAGGACCGGTTGCGACTGGTTCCGGACGCGCGCGAGGGGCACGGGGCCGTACGGCCCGTACCCCTCACGTGATCGGGAAGTCTCAGTGCGCCGCGACCGGCTCCCGCCGTGCCGACACCCGCGCCGCCCGGGACCCCAGCACCGTGATGGTGACGACGCCGAGGATCGCGAGGAGGCCGACGCTCACCGTGCCGGGCCAGCCGTCGGCGTGGAAGGCCAGGGCGCCGACCGTGCTGCCGACGCTGGAGCCGATGTAGTAGGCGGACTGGTAGAGCGCGGAGGCCTGGGCGCGGCCGTGGGTGGCGGTCTTGCTGACGGCCGAGGAGGCGACCGCGTGGCCCGCGAAGAAGCCCGCGGTGATCAGCACCAGGCCGAGCAGGACGAGGGGGAGGGACGCGGCGAGGGAGAGCAGCAGGCCCGCCGCCGTCGTACCGCCCGCCAGATACAGCGCGCCCCGGCGGCCGAGCCGGCCCACCAGGCGGCCCGCCGTGGACGCCGAGACCGTGCCCACCAGGTAGACCAGGAAGATCGAGCCCACGATGCCCTGCGGCAGCCCGAACGGCGCGCCCGTCAGCCGGTAGCCGATCACCGTGTACACCCCGCCGAACACCGTCATGAACAGCGCGCCGATCGCGTACAGACGGCGCAGCAGCGGGTCGGAGAGGTGCGCGCGGACCGTGCCGAGCAGCACGCGCGGGCGCAGCGAGCCCGCCTTGAAATGCCGGGGCGCGGGCAGCAGCAGCCGGAACGCCACCGCGCACCCGACCGCGATCACGCCGATCACAGCGACCGACACCCGCCAGCCCCACATCTGCGCCACCCAGCCGGTGATCACCCGGCCGCTCATGCCGCCGACGCTGTTGCCCGCCACGAACAGGCCGATCGCCGTGACCAGTGCGCGCGGGCGCACCTCCTCGGCCAGATACGCCTGCGCCGAGGCGGGCAGTCCGGCGAGGGCCGCGCCCTGCACCGCGCGCAGCGCGACCAGCGCGCCGATCGACGGCGCGAAGGGCACCACCAGGCCGACGGCCACCGCGACCGCGAGCGAAGCCGTCATCACCGCACGCCGCCCGAAGCGCTCCGACAGGGCGCTCATCGGCAGCACGAACAGCGCGAGCCCGCCGGTCGCGGCCGCCACCGTCCAGCTCGCCTCGCTCGCCGCGACCCCGAAGTCGTCGGAGATCAGCGGCAGCAGGGCCTGGGTGGAGTAGAGGAGGGCGAAGGTCGCGACCCCGGCGAGGAAGAGGGCGAAGCTCATCCGGCGGTAGCCGGGGCCGCCCGGGGTCAGCCGGGTGTCGGAGGAGGGGGTGCTGACAGGGGACGCGGCGTCCAGGGTGGCGGACGCCCCGGTACTGGCGGGAGACATGCTTCGACCGTAAGGACACGCCTCTCATCCGTCCAATGCATGGAATCGTCATAATCGTTCCCATGGAGCATCAACAGAGGTCAGGGGCCCGCCTGTCACCATCCGGTGACACAGAAGACATGGCGCTGTTGCTGGCGCCCCGCCTCGCCTACTTCGCCGGCGTGGCCCGCAACGAGCACGTCACCCGCGCCGCCCAGGAACTGAACGTCCCCCAGTCGACCCTCTCCCGCGCGATGGCCCGCCTGGAGCAGGACCTGGGGGTGGAGCTGTTCGCCCGGCGCGGTCGCACCCTCGTCCTCACCACCGCGGGCCGCACCTTCCTCGCCTCCGTCGAACGAGCCCTCGGCGAGGTGGAACGCGCCGCCGAGGAGGTCCGCGCCGACGCCGACCCCGCCACCGGCAAGGTCGCCTTCGGGTTCCTGCACACCATGGGCGCCGAGACCGTACCGGGCCTGCTGGGCGCCTTCCGTGCCGAGCACCCGCGCATCCGCTTCAGCCTCGTCCAGAACTACGGCGAGGCCATGCTGGAGGGCATGCGCGCGGGCCGCCTCGACCTCTGCCTGACCTCGCCCGTCCCGGACGCCCCCGACCTCGTCGTGCGCCGCCTGGACGAACAGAAACTCCGCCTCGTCGTCCCCGCCGAACACCGGCTCGCGGGCCGCCGCCGGATCCGGCTGGCCGAGGCGGCCGAGGAGAACTTCGTGACCCTGGAGCCCGGCTACGGCCTGCGGCGCATCACCGACGCCCTGTGCCGGGAGGCCGGGTTCGCGCCCCGGATCGCCTTCGAGGGGGAGGAGGCCGAGACGCTGCGGGGCCTGGTCGCGGCCGGGCTCGGGGTCGCGCTGCTGCCGCCGCCGACGGTGCCGAGACCGGGCGTGGTGGAACTGACCGTCACCGCGCCCCGCGCCGTCCGCGAGATCGGCGTCGCCTGGCCGGCCGGCCGCCCGGACACCCCGCCGGTCGCCGCCTTCAAGAAGTTCCTGCTGTCGAGAAGGGGAAACCTGCTTCCTTCCTGAACGGGGGGGAAGGGAGCTTGCTGCCTTCCTTAACGGGGGAACCTGCTCCCTTCCTGAACCCCCTCATGGAGTGCGGTGGTTCACCGCCGCCGCAGCGACTTGCCGAACCCCGCCGCCAGCGGCATCCGCAGCCCGATCGGCGGCGGCGCCGCCAGCGCGTCCTCGACCGGCCGGGACACCGGATGCCCGAACAGCGCGCCCCGCATGAAGTCGGCGGCCAGGCACTCCACTTCGTCCCGGTGCCCGTGCAGCCGGTGCCCGTCGGAGTGCACCTCGAACCGGCACACCTCCCGGTTCACCTTCTTCGCCCGCGCCGCGAACCGGAACGACAGCTCCGGGTCGCTGCGCTCGTCGTTCGTGCCGTGCACGATCAGCACCCGCCGCCCCACCAGCTGCTTCACCGGCTCGGCGGGCGCCGCCATGTCCTCCTCGGGCAGCCAAGGGGCGAGCGCCACCACCGAGTTGACGGCCTCGTGCCCGCCCGCCCGCAGCGCCGCCCGGCCGCCCATCCCGACGCCGACCAGGCACACCGGGACATCGCCGTACCGTCGTACGACCTCGTCCGCCGCCCATTCCGCGTCGGCGGCCAGATGCGCCTCGCCGCCGTTCCAACCCCGGTACCGGTAGCGGACGGTGTGCACGGCCAGGCCCTCGCCCTTTCCGGCACGGACGAACCGCCGGCCCAGCGAGCGCACGAACGCCGTCGCCCCCACCGGGGACGGCCTGCGCGCGGAGACCTCCGCCCCACCGGGCAGCAGCAGCACCGCCCCGCACACCGAGTCCGGTACCGCCCCGACCGCCCTGCCCAGCCCGGCCGTTCGGACCGGCGTCGCTTGCTGTCCCATGGCAGAACAGTGTCAGAAGCGACGGTGTACGAAACCCGTCCATGCGGTCACCGTTGGGTCTCGGCGTAAAGGAGGCGGAAAGCAGACGGAAAACGGGTGGCCGTGTCCGGATGCGCGGCCGGAGCTTTCTACGCGCGTAGGCAGTACAGTGCGGAAATGACGAGCCAGACTGCACCGAAGGGGACCGTTCCGGCGAATGTGCCGGGCCATGTACCGACGCGGGACCAGATCCGCCGGGCGCCCAAGGTTCTGCTGCACGATCATCTGGACGGCGGGCTGCGGCCCGGCACCGTCGTCGAACTCGCCCGGGACGGCAGGTACACGGAGCTTCCCGAGACCGATCCCGACAAGCTGGGGATCTGGTTCCACGAGGCCGCCGACTCCGGGTCGCTGGAACGCTATCTGGAGACCTTCCGGCACACCGTCGGCGTGATGCAGACCCGGGAGGCCCTCGTCCGGGTCGCCCGGGAGTGCGCCGAGGACCTCGCCGAGGACGGGGTGGTCTACGCCGAGGTGCGGTACGCGCCCGAGCAGCACCTGGAGCGGGGGCTGACCCTGGAGGAGGTCGTCGAGGCGGTCGACGAGGGGTTCCGGCAGGGCGAGCGGCTCGCCCGGGAGAGCGGGCACCGGATCCGGGTCGGCGCCCTGCTCACCGCGATGCGGCACGCGGCCCGCTCCCTGGAGATCGCCGAACTCGCCAACCGCTACGGGGACTCCGGCGTCGTCGGCTTCGACATCGCCGGCGCCGAGGCCGGGCACCCGCCCACCCGGCACCTGGACGCCTTCGAGTACCTCAAGCGCGAGAACAACCACTTCACCATCCACGCCGGAGAAGCCTTCGGGCTGCCCTCCATCTGGCAGGCGTTGCAGTGGTGCGGTGCCGACCGGCTCGGGCACGGGGTGCGGATCATCGACGACATCGAGGTCCGGCCGGACGGGTCGGTACGGCTCGGGCGGCTCGCGTCGTACGTCCGGGACAAGCGGATCCCGCTGGAGCTGTGCCCCAGTTCCAATCTCCAGACGGGCGCCGCGACCTCCTACGCCGAGCATCCGATCGGGCTGCTGCGCAAGCTTCTGTTCCGGGCCACGGTTAACACCGACAATCGTCTTATGTCGCACACCAGCATGAGCCAGGAGTTCGAGCGCCTTGTCGACGCGTTCGGTTATACGCTCGACGACCTCCAGTGGTTCTCCGTCAATGGGATGAAATCAGCGTTCATTCCTTTCGATGAACGCCTTGCGATGATCAATGACGTCATCAAGCCCGGATATGCCGAACTGAAATCCGAATGGCTGTTTCAGCGGACGCCTCCCACCAGCGGTTCTGTGGAATCCGAGGGGTAAGTGGCCGCCTCTCGCGGCGCGGAATGCGGACACGCTTTCACCAGGTGTCCGCATTTTGGTGTTTGCGGGTCCGGGTGCGGCGCGTTTACGGTCATGGACCGCTCCTGAAGTTTTCCGTCTCCGCATTCAAGGACGCACTCACCATGAAGCAGTCTGCCGTCAAGACCCTCGGTGTCGCCGCCCTCGGTGCCGCCTTCGCCGCCGTCGGCGCGGGCGCCGCCAACGCGGCCCCCGCCGCCCCCGACGCCACCCAGGTCGCCAAGGCGCTGCCGGGGACCGTCGAGGCGCTCACCCAGGGGCAGGGCGCCGTGGCCTCCGGTGTGGCCGCCGCGAAGCCGGCCGTGCAGCGGGTGCTCGCGCAGGGGCCGACCGGGCTGCTCGGCGGACTGCCGCTCGGCAGCACGGGCCTGCCCACCCACGGCATGGGTGTCAACGGCATCCCGCTCGGCTGACACCGCCGCCACCCCGACGCCGCCGGGGCGTTCCGGATCCGACCGGAGCGCTCCGGCGGCGCGGTGTCACCAGCTGGAGGCGCGGGCCTTGTCCTCGGACGGCAGCAGGATCCACAGGGCTATGTAGAGCAGGAACTGAGGACCCGGCAGCAGACAGGACAGCACGAAGATCACGCGCATCGTGGCGGCGGAGGTGCCGAAGCGGCGGGCCAGGCCCGCGCACACTCCGCCGATCATGCGGCCGTGGGTGGGTCGGGCAAGGGCGGTCATGACATCCTCCGTGGTCGTCGGTCGACTCGATCAGCTGTCTACGACGATACGGACACGAAGGGGACGAAGCGTCACCCTAAGGAGCGATTCCGACCCTGGGAATCGTCGGGGTCCGCCCCTGAGAAAGCCCCTCCTGAAGGGTGGCCGGCTCCGCCGCCGGGCGCTCGTGCAGCCGCTCCCACCTGCGCAGACGCGCACGGCCGACCGGGACGACGAGCAGGTGGGCCGCTATCGCCCCGGCCGTGTTCAGCAGCAGCGAGTCGACGTCCACCACCCGGCCCGGCACCCCGGTCTGCAGCAGGGCGATGCCGAGCGAGATCAGGCAGGCCG
The DNA here is from genome assembly GCF_030450125.1 of Streptomyces sp. WP-1. Taxonomy (NCBI): domain Bacteria; kingdom Bacillati; phylum Actinomycetota; class Actinomycetes; order Kitasatosporales; family Streptomycetaceae; genus Streptomyces; species Streptomyces sp. WP-1. Next base: position 3,220,363 of record NZ_CP123923.1, on the reverse strand, counting down.
CGGCGGCGGTACGCAGCAGCGAGGCGAGCGGGGAGACGGTGAGCCGGCCGTGTGCCATCGGCAGCAGCACCCCGAGCGGCGCGAGCAGCCCGAGCCCCTCGCCGAGCGGCTTCACCGCGGCCGGCCAGCCGAGCGCCAGGTCGGCGCGGATACCGGCCAGCGGGCGCAGGTTGGGCGGCGTCACCCAGGGCACGTCCAGTGGCCGCAGCATCAGCCAGGCGACGAAGGCGATGTGGGCGAGGAGGAGGATGCCCCCTGCCGTCCGGACGCGGATGGCGGCGATGCCGCCGAAGTCCCCTTGACCCTGCACGTCCCCCAAGACGCGTGTGTTCGTACGATCGGTTCCGCATCGGGATGTGAGCTGGCCGTCGAACGTCTGGTCGATCAGCTTGAGGCGGGAGGCATGTCCTGAGCCGGGAGGCGTGTCCTGAAGGGGCCGGTGGGGACCGCGCGGCCGTGGACCGAAGGACTGCCCGTGTCCCGGCGGCTGCCCCGACCGACACCGCCTGCGTCTTCGACCGGACCGTCACCGCACCGGCGCACCGGCGCCGCGGCCTCGGAACGGTGATGATGGGCACGCTCACCGGCGCGGCCGTCGGGAGCGGGGTGCCCACAGGCGTTCTGGGTGCGACCGTTCAGGGTCGGACGCTGTACGAAGCGCTCGGCTGGGAGGTCCTCTCGGCGCTGAGCGGGTTCGTCTGCAAGCCCGTCGCCGCGTGAGCGATGAACGCACCCACACCGACGCCCCGACCACCGGCACGGGGCCGTCGCCCACCTTGCTGTCGTCGACGGGCACGACACAGGGGACGCCGTCTGGCGACCGACGCCGCCCCCGCCCGCCGCCGGAAGCCCGCTAGCCCATCCCCTCCGGCACGTCGCTCGTCGGTGGTGCCGTCGTGCTCGGGTGGTTGCGGACGTCGTCCGTGCAGGCGTAGCGGCGCAGGGGGGCGGGGGCGGGGCCGCCCAGGATGACGGAGCCGTCGCCCTCCGTCGCGGCGGAGTCCGAGAGGGTGCAGACCAGTTGGGCCAGGGCGGCGGAGGGGAGGTGGGCGGGGGTGGCGCTCAGGCGGAGGGTGTCCTCGGGGTCGTGCGGGGCGGGTCCGGAGACGGTCAGGCCGCCCGGCACGTACGTGGTGTAGCCCGCGGAGCGCTCCGCCGACGAGGGGGCCGTGGCCAGCTGGTCCAGGAGGCCCTGGGCCACCATCACGCGGCGGCGGGCGTCGGGGGTGCCCTCCGGGACTCGTACCGTACGGTCCACCGTCACCAGGGACGCCCCGCACAGCAGGAAGACCTGGACGGGGACGCCCTGCTGCGCCGCCTGGCCCGAGCCCGTCAGGGAGCACGGGACCCGGGAGGGCGCGGGGCCGAAGTCGGTCGGTACCTGGGTGGCGCGGATGCCGCAGCCGGTGAGCAGGGCGCCCAGGAGGGGCAGGGCGAGCCAGCGGCGCCCGTGCCGTGGTCGGTGTCGTACCGTCGTCATCGCCCCTCCTTCCCCTGCGTCGTGTCGGCGTCGCCGTCCTTCTTCTCGGTGCTCCCGTCCGGTTCCTCGGTCAGTTCCGAGGCGTCCCGGGGCAATCGGAGCGTGAACACCGCGCCGCCCTCAAGGGAGTTGGCCGCGGTGATCTCGCCGCCGTGGATGTGCGCGTTCTCCATCGCGATGGACAGGCCGAGGCCGCTGCCCTCCGAACGGGGGCGGGAGGCGCTGGCCTTGTAGAAGCGGTCGAAGACGTGCGGGAGGACGTCCTCGGGGATGCCGGGGCCGTGGTCGCGGACCTGGATGACCACCGAGTCGGACTCCTCGCGCACCGCGACCCGGACCGGCGAGCCGCCGTGCTTGAGGGCGTTGCCGATCAGGTTGGCGAGGATCACGTCGAGGCGGCGCGGGTCGAGGCGGGCGTGGATGCCGCGCTCGGCGTCCAGCTCCACCGCGTCCAGCCAGGCGCGGGCGTCGATGCACGCGGTGATCTGGTCGGCGACGTCCACGTCGTCCAGGACCAGCCGGGCGGTGCCCGCGTCGAAGCGGGTGACCTCCATGAGGTTCTCGACCAGGGTGTTCAGGCGGCGGGTCTCGCTGACGACCAGGCGGACGGCCGGCTCGATCATCGGGTCCATGCTGCCCGCGTCCGCGTCCAGCTCCTCCTCCAGCACCTCCGTGACGGCGGTGATGGCGGTCAGCGGCGTACGCAGCTCATGGCTCATGTCGGCGACGAAGCGCCGGGAGGCGTCGTCCCGCGCCGCCATGTCCGCGACCCGCTTCTCCAGCGCCTCCGCCGCGTTGTTGAACGTCCGGGAGAGATCAGCGAGTTCGTCCGTCCCGGACACGCGCAGCCGGGTGTCCAGCTTGCCCTCGCCGAGGCGCCGGGCGGCGACGCCGAGGCGGTGCACCGGCTTCAGTACGGTCGTGGCGGCGGCCTGCGCGAGCAGCGCGGCGCCGATCAGCGCGAGACCGGTGGCGATCCCCAACGACCAGGCCAGCGAGTCGAGATCCTTCGCCTCCGGCTCCAGGGACTTCGCCATGTAGCCGGTCGGACCGCCGCCGATCACCCGCGTACCGGCGACCAGATACGGCGTGCCGTGGTCCACGACACGCTGCCAGTACAGGTGGTACGGCTGCTTGTTGGCGTCGCTGATCTCCTGCTGCCGGCCCACCGCCTCACGCAGCGACTTGGGCACGTCCTCCAGGGAGAACCCGTTGATGCCACCGGAGTTGCCGTACACCGTCTTGCCCTGTGTGTCCTGGCCGACCAGGAGCACGCTGAAGCTCTGGCTGCTGGACGCCATCTGCCCCGCGGTGCGCTGGAGTTCGTCCTGGGTCGGGTGGGCGGGCAGCGCGCCCGCGCGGTTCTGCATCTCCTGGCGGAAGTCGCGCAGCACCGCGTCCTGGGCGCGGGTGAGCACCGCCTCACGGTTCAGCCAGTAGGCGATGCCCGACGCCGACACCGCGGCGGTGAGCGCGACCAGGCCGAAGACGACGACGAGCCGCAGCCGCAGACTGGTGAACCTGAGCCGGGACAGACCCCCCTTGCGCCCCGCGGACCAGCCGCGCAGCCCCCCTCGCGTATCGCTCACTGAGGACTGTCCAGGCGGTAGCCGACACCACGGACCGTGCGGATCAGGGTCGGGGACGAGGGCACGTCCTCCACCTTGGCGCGCAGCCGCTGCACACACGCGTCCACCAGGCGGGAGTCGCCCAGGTAGTCGTGCTCCCACACCAGCCGCAGCAGTTGCTGGCGGGACAGCGCCTGGCCGGGCCGCCGGCTCAGCTCCAGGAGCAGCCGCAGCTCGGTCGGGGTGAGCTGGAGGTCCTCGCCGTTCTTCGTCACGGTCATCGCCGAGCGGTCGATGACCAGGCTGCCGAAGCTCGCCGAGTCGCTGGACTCGCGCTCGCCGCGCCGCAGCACGGCGCGGATCCGGGCGTCCAGCACCCGGCCCTGGACCGGTTTGACCACATAGTCGTCGGCACCGGACTCCAGTCCGACGACCACGTCGATGTCGTCGCTGCGCGCGGTCAGCAGGATGATCGGCAACTGGTCCGTGCGCCGGATGCGCCGGCACACCTCGAACCCGTCGATGCCGGGCAGCATCACATCCAGCACGATCAGGTCCGGCCGCTGTTCGCGCAGCAGCTTCAGACCGTCCTCGCCGCTGGCAGCGGTGGCCACACGGTGTCCCTGGCGCGTCAGTGAGAGCTCCAGGGCCGTACGGATGGCGTCGTCGTCCTCGATCAGCAACAGGGAAGGCACCCGTTCATTCTGGCCCATGGACGGGGTGTCGTACGACCTGTCGGCCACAGCCCCGCAGTATCCCCACGAGCCGCTCCGCGCTAGCGCCACCTGCTGTGCACTTCCTGTGACGGCGCCGACGGCCGAGGGCCCTGTGACAGGTCTGTGACAGTCGGGGGACACACCGATGAAGTCACCCCGGCAGGCTTTTCGTCACGGGCACGGCGAGCAGCCGGATCCGGCCGAACTGGCCGGAACAGCCCGGAGTACGACCGGGCGAGGCCCGGAGCAGGACAGAAGCACCGGAAGTCCACGACGGGGAGCGCGAGATGAACACGCTGCACAGCATCAGCACCAGCGCAGTGGTCACGCGTCTGCACGACGTGCACCGGGGTTCGGAGAAGTCCGGTGCTGATGGGGGTACCTCCCGCGCGAGTGTGTTCGAGCGTGGGGGAGGGCGGGGGTGCGCGCGCGGCACCGGGCGTCAGCACGGCGGGTACGGGCAGCAGCCCTACATGTCCGTGATCGACGCGCGTACGGGGGACACGCAGGGGGGAAGCGCGTACAAGGAGGGCACGGGGGAGCGCCGCTCGCTGACGGAGGCGGAGTTCACCGCCTACGTCCAGGAGCGCCGCGCCTCCCTGTACGCCACCGCCTACCACCTGACCGGCGACCGTTTCGAGGCCGAGGACCTGCTCCAGAGCGCGCTGTTCTCGACCTACCGGGCGTGGGAGCGGATCAGCGACAAGGCGGCCGTCGGCGGCTACCTGCGGCGCACGATGACGAACCTGCACATCAGCGCCTGGCGGCGCCGCAAGCTCAACGAGTACCCGACCGAGGAACTGCCCGAGACGCCCGGCGAGACGGACGCGATGCGCGGCACCGAGCTGCGCGCGGTCCTGTGGCAGGCGCTGGCCCGGCTGCCCGAGCTGCAGCGCACCATGCTGGTCCTGCGCTACTACGAGGGCCGTACGGACCCGGAGATCGCGGACATACTCAACATCAGTGTCGGCACGGTGAAGTCCAGCATCTGGCGCTCGCTGCGCCGGCTGCGCGAGGACGAGGTCCTCAGCTTCGGCCGTGACGAGGAGAACGCCTTCGGCGAGCTGGTCGCCTGAGGTACGGGGGAGACACGGGGGAACCTCGGGGGAACGGGGGCCGGGCCGCTGGGGGGCGGTCCGGAAAGCACGGGGGAGTGACGGGGGCGACGGGGAACACGGGACAGCCGCTGTGGGGGTGGTGGCCCGTGGGCCCGTCGGCCGTCGGCTCATGGGGGAGGGGCAACGGGGGAGCGGGGGACACGGGGTACGGGGGAGGAATCGGAGAGGGGCCGGCCGGACCATCAGGTCCGGCTCGGCCCCTCTCCGTCGTTCCGCCCGTCCTACCGCTCCGCCTCCCGGTGCCGCCGTCCGGCGGTGGTGTACTTGCCGGCCCACTCGGCGATCGTGAGCCGGCGCAGGGCCTCGTCCCGGTCGCACGGGTACGCGCCCAGCGCGACCTGGCGGGCGACGATCGTGCGCTCCGCGCGCATCAGCCGCCAGCCGCGGCGCAGCAGGAACGGCACCGACTTGCGGCCCTCCTTCAGATCGCGCACGAAGCGCCGCCGGAAGGTGGTGACCGCGCCCCGGTTCAGGCAGAGCGCGTCGGCGAGGACGCCGAGGTCCCGGCAGCGTCCGACGATCTCCGCGGCGAAGATGCCCTCCGCGATGAACAGGGGCGTACGGTCCAGCCGCAGCGTCTCCTCGCCGGTACGGGCGCTGAGCGAGATGTCGTACACCGGCACCGGCGTCGAACCCGTGGCGCACAGGCGGCTGATGGCGTCGAGGGCGACCTGCGCGTCCCATGAGTCCGGGTGGTCCCAGTCGATGTCCGAACTCCCCTCCACCAGGGGCAGAGTCGGGTCGTCGGCCTCTTTGTAGAAGTCGTCCAGGCGCAGGACGGGCAGCCCGGAACGGGCGGCGACCAGGGACTTGCCCGAACCCGAGGGGCCGCACAGCAGCACGACACGGGCGGGGGACGGGGGATGAATGCTCACGGAACACCAGTTTGACGCATGGCGTGGCGCCTGCCGACCCCGCGGTTCGCTTTTGAAGCGCGGGCCATCTCTCAACTACCCTGTGTCGCGACATCATTACCCTGCGCACCAGAAGGTGGCACCAGCGATGGCCCGACACAGCAAGCCCCAGCACCCCACCGCGCGCCGTGCCCTGTTCGCCCTCGTGACCGCCGGTGCGGCGCTGGGCGCGGGCGCGGCGACGGCCCACGCGGACACGGACGCGCCCCTGGTGCACGTGCCGTGGCGGCCGACCTCCCTGGGCAACATCGACCCCCAGGCCGGCCTCACGGTCCTCACCGGCACGGTCGGCTACGTCACCGGCCCGGTCGCCGGCCTCAAGCCCAACCCCCTCGCGGGCACCGGCGTCGACCCCCTCGACAACGGAGTGGGCACCCAGGTCGCCGACTTCAAGCCGGTGGGCTCCCAGATGCTGACCGCCCCGATCGCCGAGGCCCAGTCCCTGGGGAGCCTGCCGGTGGTGGGGCAGGTGCTGGCGGGGCTGAGCCACTAGGAGCGCCCCGAAAGGGCGCGCGCGAGGAGCCGCGCGGTCAACCGGGTACGACCCGCGGGTACGGGCCGCACCCGGCCGACGGCAGTGGTTCCCCGCCCGAGCCCCGTCAGTAGGACGAACCCGCCGCGCCCAGTGCCCCCGTCGTGTGCCACACGGTCTTCGTCTCCAGGAAGGCCGTCAGGCGCTCGGTGCCGGGGGCCTGGGTGAAGTCGACGTCCTGGGGGCGCAGGACGCGCTTCAGGTTGTCGGCGGCGGCGATCTCCAGCTCCTTGGCCAACTCCTCGTCCGCGCCCGCGAGATCGATCGCGTTCACGTCCTGGTGCGCGGCCAGCGAGGGCGCGATCTCGCAGGGGCGGCCGGAGAGGATGTTCACCACGCCGCCCGGGACGTCGGACGTGGCCAGCACCTCGGCGAGGGAGAGGGCCGGGAGCGGGGCCTTCTCGGAGGCGATGACGACGGCCGTGTTGCCGGTGGCGATCACCGGGGCGAGGACCGAGACCAGGCCCAGGAAGGACGAGTCCTGGGGCGCGAGTACGGCGACCACGCCCGTCGGCTCCGGCGAGGAGAGGTTGAAGAACGGGCCCGCGACCGGGTTCGCGCCGCCGACCACCTGGGCGATCTTGTCGGTCCAGCCGGCGTACCAGACCCAGCGGTCGATCGCGGCGTCCACGACGGCCGCGGCCTTGGACTTCGACAGGCCCTCCGCCTCGGTCACCTCGCGCACGAACTGCTCGCGGCGGCCCTCCAGCATCTCCGCGACCCGGTACAGGACCTGGCCGCGGTTGTAGGCGGTCGCGCCGGACCAGCCGCCGAACGCCTTGCGGGCCGCGACCACCGCGTCCCGGGCGTCCTTGCGGGAGGACAGCGGGGCGTTGGCCAGCCAGTTGTTCTTCGCGTCCGTCACCTCGTACACCCGGCCGCTCTCGGAACGCGGGAACTTGCCGCCCACGTACAGCTTGTAGGTCTTGAAGACGGAAAGTCGTGCGTCAGACATCGAGGTACGCCTCCAGGCCGTGGCGGCCGCCCTCGCGGCCGAAGCCCGACTCCTTGTAGCCGCCGAACGGCGAGGTGGGGTCGAACTTGTTGAACGTGTTGGACCAGACGACACCGGCGCGCAGCTTGCTCGCGACGGCCAGGATGCGGGAGCCCTTCTCGGACCAGATGCCCGCCGACAGGCCGTACTGCGTGTTGTTCGCCTTGGCGACCGCCTCGTCCGGGGTGCGGAAGGAGAGGACCGACAGCACCGGGCCGAAGATCTCCTCGCGGGCGATGGTGTGGGCCTGGGTGACGTTCGTGAAGAGCGTCGGCGCGAACCAGTAACCGGCGTCCGGCAGTTCGCAGGCGGGGGACCAGCGCTCGGCGCCCTCCGCCTCGCCCGCGTCGGCCAGCGCGGTGATCCGGGCCAGCTGCTCCGCGGAGTTGATCGCGCCGATGTCGGTGTTCTTGTCCAGGGGGTCGCCCAGGCGCAGTGTGGACAGGCGGCGCTTGAGCGCGTCCAGCAGCTCGTCCTGGATCGACTCCTGGACGATCAGCCGCGAGCCGGCGCAGCAGACCTGGCCCTGGTTGAAGAAGATGCCGTTCACGATGCCCTCGACGGCCTGGTCGATCGGGGCGTCGTCGAAGACGATGTTCGCGCCCTTGCCGCCGAGTTCGAGGGTGAGCTTCTTGCGCGTGCCGGCCACGGTCCGCGCGATCGCCTTGCCGACCGCCGTCGAACCCGTGAACGCGACCTTGTTCACGTCCGGGTGCGCGACCAGGGCGGCGCCGGCGCGCCCGTCACCGGTCACGATGTTGACGACACCCTTGGGCAGGCCCGCCTGGCGGCAGATGTCCGCGAAGAACAGGGCGGACAACGGGGTGGTCTCGGCGGGCTTCAGCACGACCGTGTTGCCGGTCGCGAGCGCCGGGGCGATCTTCCAGGCCAGCATCAGCAGCGGGAAGTTCCACGGGATGACCTGGCCGGCCACGCCCAGCGGCCGCGGCTCGGCGCCGAAGCCCGCGTGGTCGAGCTTGTCCGCCCAGCCCGCGTAGTAGAAGAAGTGGGCCGCGATCAGCGGGAGGTCCGCGTCGCGGGTCTCCTTGATCGGCTTGCCGTTGTCCAGCGTCTCCAGGACGGCCAGTTCGCGGCTGCGCTCCTGGATGATCCGGGCGATGCGGAACAGGTACTTGGCGCGCTCGGCGCCGGGCAGTGCGGACCACCTCTCGAAGGCCTTGCGGGCGGCCTTCACGGCGCGGTCGACGTCCTCCTCGGAGGCCTCGGCGACCTCCGACAGCACCTCCTCGGTGGACGGCGAGACGGTCTTGAAGACCTTGCCGCCGGTCGCGTCGGTGAACTCGCCGTCGATGAACAGGCCGTAGGAGGGCGCGATGTCGACGACGGAGCGGGACTCGGGCGCCGGTGCGTACTCGAATGCGGATGCGGATGCCATGGTGATCAGTCCACCGTCACGTAGTCGGGGCCGGAGTAACGGCCGGTGGCCAGCTTCTGACGCTGCATCAGCAGATCGTTGAGCAGCGAGGAGGCGCCGAAGCGGAACCAGTGGTTGTCCAGCCAGTCCTGGCCCGCCGTCTCGTTGACCAGGACGAGGAACTTGATGGCGTCCTTGCTGGTGCGGATGCCGCCGGCCGGCTTCACGCCGACCTGGATGCCGGTCTGGGCGCGGAAGTCGCGCACCGCCTCCAGCATCAGAAGGGTGTTGGCGGGCGTCGCGTTGACGGCGACCTTGCCCGTCGAGGTCTTGATGAAGTCGGCGCCGGCGATCATGCCGAGCCAGGAGGCGCGGCGGATGTTGTCGTACGTCGACAGCTCGCCGGTCTCGAAGATGACCTTCAGCCGGGCGCTCGTCCCGCAGGCTTCCTTGACGGCGACGATCTCGTCGTACACCTTCAGGTACTTGCCCGCGAGGAACGCGCCGCGGTCGATGACCATGTCGATCTCGTCGGCGCCCGCGGCGACGGCGTCCCGCACGTCGGCCAGCTTCACGTCGAGGGCGGCGCGGCCGGCCGGGAAGGCGGTGGCGACCGAGGCGACCTTGACGCCGGAACCGGCGACGGCCTCCTTGGCGACGGCCACCATGTCCGGGTAGACGCAGACCGCGGCCGTGGTCGGGGCGGTGCGGTCGGTCGGATCGGGGTGGACGGCCTTGGCGCCGAGCGCCCGGACCTTGCCCGGGGTGTCCGCGCCTTCCAGCGTCGTCAGGTCGACCATCGAGATGGCGAGGTCGATGGCGTACGCCTTCGCGGTGGTCTTGATGGAACGGGTGCCGAGCGACGTGGCGCGCGCCTCCAGGCCGACCGTGTCGACGCCGGGCAGCCCGTGCAGGAAGCGGCGCAGCGTGCTGTCGGACGCGGTGACGTCGGCGAGCGCATGTGCGGGGGGTGCAGTGGTGGGCATGGTCACCAGACGAGCATATCTACGCGCGTAGCGGCTGTACACCCCCGGACCGGTTTCCGGACCGGTTCCAGGGTTGATCCCGGGTCGGTTCCAGGGTTGGTCTCCGGGTCGGTTCCGGGGTTGGTCTCCGGGTCGGTTCCGGGGACGGTCTCCGGGTCCTCGCGGTGCGTGAGGACCGTGGGAGATCACGGATGGATACGGGTGCCGGGGCACATGGCGGCGCCCGCCGCGGCGTCATGCACAATCGGGCCATGACGACCCCGGACAACAAGCCACCCGCGTCGCAGCCTCCGGTGCCCGCCGTGAAGGACCGGATCTACCGCTCGCCGATGGGGCTCGCGGGCGGCCTGCTGCTGCTCGCGGTCGTCGCCTGGCTGGGCTGCGACGCGCTGTTCAACGGCCACGGCCGCACCCCGTGGCTCGCGCTGGCCACGATGATCCTGGTGCTGCCGCTGGTGATCGCCTTCACGCTGCGCCCGGCCGTGTTCGCCAACGAGGAACGGCTGCGGATCCGCAACCCGTACCGGGTGATCACCGTGCCGTGGACCGAGGTCGAGGCGCTGCGCTCCAGTTTCACCAACGAGGTGCGCACCAAGTCCGGCGCCAAGTACCAGCTGTGGGCCGTCCCCGTGTCGCTGCGCGGCCGCAAGAAGGCCGAGCGGCGGGCGGCGTCCGCGGCACGGCGGTCGGCGACGGGCAGCGCGGGGCTCGGCGGCGGGATCGGCGCCAGGGGCGTCGGCTTCGGCGGGCTCGCCGCCCGCGGCGCCGACGTCGGGCCGAGCCGCGCGGAGGGCGACAAGGTCATGGACGACCTGCGCGACCTCCTGGACCGGCGCGGGAACGAGGAGCCCGCCCAGGGCGGTACGACGATCCGCTGGGCCTACGAGGTGGCTGCGCCGACGCTGGCGGGCGCCGTGCTGCTGGTGATCCTGCTGGCGACCGGCGGCTGAGGAGAGGGCGAGCGAGCCGTACGCGGCCGGTGCGCGGCGCCGGTACGCACGAGGGGCACCCCTGGGATCGGGATCCGGGGGTGCCCCTTGCTTTTCCGGTGCCTCGCGTGTTTTCCGTCGGCTCCGGCGGTTTCAGATGCCGGCGGCCGCGGAGAGGTCGCGCTTGACGGCCTCCAGGAGTTCCTTCGCGCGGGCGTGCGCTGCCGGGAGGCCGGCCCGGTCCGGAACCGGTACGACGACCTCCAGATAGCACTTCAGCTTCGGCTCGGTGCCGCTGGGCCGGACGATGACACGGGCGCCGTCCAGGGTGTAGCGCAGGCCGTCCGTCGGCGGCAGCGTCTCCGTGCCCCGGGTCAGGTCCTCCGCCCGGGTGATGGCCAGGCCCGCCAGCCGCGTCGGGGGCTGCTCGCGCAGGCGGCGCATCGCGTCGGCGATCAGGGAGAGGTCCTGCACGCGCACGGACAGCTGGTCGGTGGCGTGCAGACCGTGCTCGACGGCGAGGTCGTCCAGAAGGTCGAGGAGGGTGCGGCCCTCCTCCTTCAGCCCGGACGCCAGTTCGGTGATCAGCAGGGCCGCGGTGATGCCGTCCTTGTCGCGCACACCCTCGGGGTCCACGCAGTAGCCGAGGGCCTCCTCGTAGCCGTAGCGCAGACCGTCGACGCGGGCGATCCACTTGAAGCCGGTGAGCGTCTCCTCGTACGGCAGCCCCGCCTTGCCGGCGATCCGGCCGAGCAGGGAGGAGGAGACGATCGACTCCGCGAAGGTGCCCTGGACGCCCCGGCGCACCAGGTGGGCGGCGAGCAGCGCGCCGACCTCGTCGCCGCGCAGCATCCGCCACTCGCCGCCGTCCTTGACGGCCACGGCGCAGCGGTCGGCGTCCGGGTCGTTGGCGATGACCAGGTCGGGGTCGGTCGCGCGGGCCCGGCCGAACGCCAGGCCCATCGCGCCCGGCTCCTCCGGGTTGGGGAAGGCGACCGTCGGGAAGTCCGGGTCGGGCTCGGCCTGTTCGGGGACCAGCACGGGCTCCGGGAAGCCGGCGCGGGCGAAGGCGGCGAGGAGGACGTCCTTGCCGACGCCGTGCATGGCGGTGTAGACGGTGCGGGCGGAACGGGGGGAGCCGGGGGCCAGTACGGCGTCGGTACGGGCGAGATAGGCGTCCAGGACCGCGTCGTCCAGGGTCTGCCAGCCGGACTCCGGGCGAGGTACGTCGTTCAGGGAGGCGATCGCGTCGATCTCGGCGGCGATGCCCGCGTCGGCCGGGGGCACGATCTGGGAGCCGTCGCCCAGGTACACCTTGTAGCCGTTGTCCCGGGGCGGGTTGTGGCTGGCGGTGACCTCCACGCCCGCGACCGCGCCCAGGTGCCGGATCGCGAAGGCGAGCACGGGGGTGGGCAGCGGGCGGGGGAGTACGGCGGCACGCAGACCGGCGCCGGTCATCACGGCGGCGGTGTCGCGGGCGAAGTCGGCGGACTTGTGACGGGCGTCGTAGCCGATGACGACCAGGCCGGCGTCGGGGCCCCCGTGGGGGGTGCCGTTCTTCTTCAGGTACGCGGCGAGGCCGGCGGCGGCGCGGATGACGACATTGCGGTTCATGCGCATCGGACCGGCACCGAGTTCACCGCGCAGGCCGGCGGTGCCGAACTGGAGGGTGCCGGCGAAACGTGCCGCCAGCTCCTTCTCGTCGCCGGCCTCGATCAGCTCGGCGAGTTCGGCGCGGGTGTCCGGGTCGGGGTCCTCGGCGAGCCATGCGCTGGCCCGCGCGATCAGATCGTGCACCTTGGGATCAACCTCTCCTGTATTTGCCGATGCCTCGCCCGTCCGCCCACCGACTCGTTCGGCCGGGAGGTGAACGGGTGAGGGCGGGGCGGCTTGGGTCTCAATTGTTCGGGGCCGCGCATGCTGTCCGCCGTCTGTCCGGGGGCCGCGCCCGCTGTCCGCCCGTCCGGGGACCGCGCCCGCTGTCCGCCCGTCCGGGGGCCGCGCCCGCTGTCCGCCGTCGGCGACCGGGACGCTCATGCCCCGGCGCCCGGCTATGCGGCTCGTGCCCCCCGGGTCCGGCTGGACGGTCCCGAGCCACCGGGCATCCGGCCGGATGGTCCGTGCCACCCGAGGCCCGGCTGGACGGCCCGAGCCCCCCCGGCGCCCGGCCGGATGGTCCGTGCCACCCGGCGCCCGGCCGGACGGCCCGAGCCACCGGGCATCCGGCATCCGGCTGGACGGTCCGAGCCCCCCCGGCACCCGTCCGGATCGCGCGCACCCCCTGGGCCACCGGCCGGGACATGCGCGTCACCCGCCCCACGGCCCGGGACACCCGCGCCCCCGGCACCGGCCGGGCGCGTGCGGGACCCGGCACCGCCAGAGACGCGCACGCCCCGACCCTCACCTGAGTCCCCGGAAGCCCCCGTGCTCCCGGGGCGCGGCCAGGTCCCCCGGTGTCCAGGCCGCCCGATGCCCGGGCCCCGGTGTCCGGAGGGTCGCCCGGACTACAGCTTCTGCAGCACCTGGGCCAGCAGCGTCCCCATGCGGGCGGCCGAGTCGCGGCCGGCCTGGAGGACTTCCTCGTGGTTGAGGGGCTCGCCGGTCATGCCCGCGGCCAGGTTGGTGACCAGGGAGATGCCCAGGACCTCGGCGCCGGCCTCGCGCGCGGCGATGGCCTCCAGGACCGTGGACATGCCGACCAGGTCCGCGCCGATGACGCGGGCCATGCGGATCTCGGCCGGAGTCTCGTAGTGCGGGCCGGGGAACTGCGCGTAGACACCCTCCTCGAGGCTGGGGTCGACCTCCTTGCACAGGGCGCGCAGCCGCGGCGAGTACAGGTCGGTCAGGTCCACGAAGTTCGCGCCCACGATCGGCGAGGTCGCCGTGAGGTTGATGTGGTCGCTGATCAGCACCGGCTGGCCGGGGCGCATGCCCTCGCGCAGACCGCCGCAGCCGTTGGTGAGCACGATGGTCTTGCAGCCGGCGGCGACGGCCGTACGGACGCCGTGCGAGACGGCGGCGACGCCACGGCCCTCGTAGTAATGGGTACGGCCCAGGAAGACGAGGGCGCGCTTGTCGCCGAAGGTGTACGAGCGGATCTTGCCGCCGTGCCCCTCGACGGCCGGCGGCGGGAAGCCGGGCAGCTCGGTGACCTGGAACTCCGCGTCGGGAGCGCCGAGGGCGTCGACGGCTGGAGCCCAGCCGGAGCCCATCACGAGGGCGACGTCGTGGGTCTCGGCCCCGGTCAGTTCGCGCAGGCGCGCGGCGGCGGCGTCGGCGGCGGCGTACGGGTCGCCCTGGATGTCGTCCGGAAGAAGAGATGCGTTCACGTGGACGAGGGTAGCCGCTTCTCGCCTACGCGCGTAGATGACAGACCTCACGGGATTGGGATCGTTGTCTTGTCGTTTCCGACGATGGATTACCGCGGGTAAGTCATCGGGGTGCGGGACGGGCGCCGGACGGGTGCCGGGTGTGCGCCGGTCAGCAGGGGCGCTTGCGCAGTTCCATCACGTAGTCGTGGGGCGCCCCCGCGGACTCGACGGCGTCGGCGATCTCGCCCAGGTAGCGGGCCGAGGGGAGGCCGCCCTCGTAGTCGTTGAGGACGTAGGTCCAGGCCGGCTTCTCGCCGTCCAGGGTGTGCACGCGCACGCGCATGCGGCGGTACGTGCCGAGGTCCACGCCGTCCCAGCGGTCGAGGGACTCCTCGTCCATGGGCGCGATGTCGTACAGGCCGACGAACACCTGGGCCAGCGGCTCCTCGACGATCGTCGCCAGCGCGCCCTCCCAGCCGAACTGCTCCCCGCCGAAGGTCAGCCGCCAGTCGTTCAGCCAGCCCGTGGCGCGCAGCGGGGAGTGCGGGGCGCGGCGGGACATCAGCCGGGCGTCGAGGTTGCCGGCGTAGGCGGCATAGAGCGACATGGGGGAGAGGGTACGGCAGCGCCCTCATGCCGCTTACGCGCCCCGGGAGCGAGCCCCGGGGCGCCCCTGAGGCACCGGGCCTCCCGGTCACCGGGTCTTTCGCCGGCGCGGGCCCCTTCGCCGGGGATGTCCGGGTCCGCCCTCCGGGACGGGCCGCCGGCCGCTCCTCGGGCCGCCCGGCCGGATTCCGTACGGTTCGTCTCCCGGGGGACGCGCGTCGGCGCACGTCGGAAGGGGCCCGCCGCCCCCGGGCAGTGGCACCTTGAAGCGTGCGGGACAATGGGGTACGTGACTCGGATCGTGATCATCGGTGGCGGACCTGGCGGATATGAAGCGGCGCTGGTGGCCGCGCAGCTCGGCGCGGAGGTGACCGTCGTCGACTGCGACGGTCTGGGCGGCGCGTCGGTACTGACCGACTGCGTGCCGTCGAAGACCCTTATCGCGACGGCCGAGGTCATGACGACCTTCGACTCGTCGTACGAGGAACTCGGCATCATCGTCGCCGACGACACCCCGCCCCTGGAGCGGGCCGCCCGCGTGGTCGGGGTGGACCTGGGCAAGGTCAACCGACGGGTCAAGCGGCTCGCGCTGGCGCAGTCGCACGACATCACCGCCTCCGTGACGCGCGCCGGCGCGCGGGTCATGCGCGGGCGCGGACGCCTGGAGGGCATGCAGGCGCTCGACGGGTCGAGGAAGGTCGTCGTCACCGTCGCCGACGGCACCGAGGAGACCCTCACCGCCGACGCCGTGCTCATCGCGACCGGCGGTCACCCGCGCGAGCTGCCCGACGCCCAGCCCGACGGCGAGCGCATCCTCAACTGGACCCAGGTCTACGACCTCGACGAGCTGCCGGAAGAGCTGATCGTGGTCGGCTCCGGTGTGACCGGCGCCGAGTTCGCCGGCGCGTACCAGGCCCTCGGGTCCAAGGTCACCCTCGTGTCCTCCCGCGACCGGGTGCTGCCCGGCGAGGACCCGGACGCCGCCGCCGTCCTGGAGGACGTCTTCCGCCGCCGCGGCATGAACGTCATGGCCCGCTCCCGCGCGCAGTCCGCCAAGCGCGTCGGCGACCGGGTCGAGGTCACCCTCGCCGACGGCCGCGTCATCACCGGCACGCACTGCCTCATGGCCGTCGGCGCCATCCCGAACAGCGCGGGCCTCGGCCTGGAGGAGGCCGGCGTCAAGCTGCGCGACTCCGGGCACATCTGGACCGACAAGGTCTCCCGCACCACCGCGCCCGGTGTCTACGCCGCCGGTGACGTGACCGGCGTCTTCGCGCTCGCGTCCGTCGCCGCGATGCAGGGCCGGATCGCGATGTACCACTTCCTCGGCGACGCGGTGGCCCCGCTGAACCTGAAGACGGTCTCCTCCAACGTCTTCACCGACCCCGAGATCGCCACCGTCGGCTACTCGCAGGCGGACGTGGACGCGGGCAAGATCGACGCGAAGGTCGTCAAGCTGCCGCTGCTGCGCAACCCGCGCGCCAAGATGCAGGGCATCCGGGACGGCTTCGTCAAGATCTTCTGCCGGCCGGGCACGGGCATCGTCGTCGGCGGTGTGGTCGTGGCGCCGCGCGCCTCGGAACTCATCCACCCCATCTCGATCGCGGTCGACAACAACCTGACGGTCGAGCAGATCGCGAAAGCCTTCACGGTGTACCCCTCTCTCTCGGGATCGATCGCGGAGGTCGCGCGGCAGCTGCACACCCGCAAGGCGGGCGCCGAGGGCTGATGACCTGCGGCAACTTCCCGCTGGTCGCGGGGAGTTGCCGGACGTGCGGCTGGCATAGTCGGGCGGGATAGGTCGGAGGAAGGTCCTATACCACTTCGGGTTCGGCCATGCGAACAACTTCTGCTAATCGGCGCAAACTGCTGAAAGCAGACGGTCGCTGGGGTTACTGTCAGTTTCGTGTTCGCTGCTGAACGTCGCCAATTGATCCTCGAAATGGTGCGAGCGAACGGTGCCGTGTCGCTCCGTGAGCTCGCCCGCGTCGTCCAGACCTCCGAAGTGACCGTACGGCGGGACGTGCGGGCACTGGAGGCGGAAGGACTCCTCGACCGCCGGCACGGCGGTGCCGTACTGCCGGGTGGGTTCACCCGGGAGTCCGGCTTCCCGCAGAAGTCGCATCTCGCGACCGCCGAGAAGACGGCGATCGCCGATCTCGCGGCCGGCCTCGTCGAAGAGGGCGAGGCGATCGTGGTCGGTGCGGGTACGACCACGCAGGAGCTGGCCCGCCGGCTCGCCCGCGTGCCCGGACTCACGGTGGTCACCAACTCCCTCCTGGTCGCACAGGCGTTGGCCCATGCGAACCGGGTGGAGGTCGTCATGACCGGCGGCACCCTGCGCGGCTCCAACTACGCGCTCGTCGGCTCCGGTGCCGAGCAGTCCCTGCAGGGGCTGCGGGTGTCGAAGGCGTTCCTGTCCGGGAGCGGGCTGACGGCCGAACGCGGGCTGTCCACCTCCAACATGCTCTCCGCCTCCGTCGACCGGGCGCTCGTGCAGGCCGCCGCGGAGGTGGTGGTCCTCGCCGATCACACCAAGCTGGGCACGGACACGATGTTCCAGACCGTGCCGACGGATCTCATCACCCGCCTCGTCACGGACGAGCCG
This sequence comes from Streptomyces sp. WP-1, assembly GCF_030450125.1. Taxonomy (NCBI): domain Bacteria; kingdom Bacillati; phylum Actinomycetota; class Actinomycetes; order Kitasatosporales; family Streptomycetaceae; genus Streptomyces; species Streptomyces sp. WP-1. The sequence continues at coordinate 3,203,226 of NZ_CP123923.1, read as the reverse complement.
CCCGGCCATGACGACCGCGCCGCCACGGAGTTGCAGGCCCTCGCCGACCAGGGGGTGCAGATCGCCGTGACCGGGGCGAACGGAAGCCCGGGGGGTGACCAGGTCCCGCCGGCCCGCCGCCCCCAGCTGCCGGGACCACGCCGGGGCAACCCCCTGCGCTCCACCTCCGTCCTCTCCGACCAGCCCCAGCCTTCCGAACGGGCCAGGGTCGCGGATCTCCGTCGCAGGTGAGCCGCGCCGCGCTCGCCGGGACGGGGGGCGGTTCGGCGAGGCCGGGTCGCCGGGCCGAGAGGGCGGGGGCCTGGCGGGGGCCGCGCCGACGGGCCGATCCGAGCGGCCGAGTCCTCGCCGGCCGAGTCCTCGCCGGCCGAGTCCTCGCCGGAGGACGGGCCGAGCGTTCCGTCGGCGGGTTCATGACGCCGTGAGCCGTATACAGGCGTGACCGGTGCGGGCTGGTCCTGATGGCCCGGGTGGGCGCGTGCGCGCCGCCGCACCGGCCGACTGCACCGGGCTGGCCGACTGCACCGGGCTCCCGCCGTTCCACGGCAATAGTGGGCCATGTCCCCGGAAGAGCCCACTGCCGGGCCGGGGCGCCCGCAGGCCGACGCCTCCGTATGCCCCACATCCCCCTGCTGCCCACCTCATGCCCCACGACGAACCGGCCCCCGGTGCGTGCGCACCAGGAGCCGGTTCAGGTCGTGCAGGTGGACGTCAGTCCTTGATCTCGCAGATCGCCGCGCCCGAGGTGATCGACGCGCCGACCTCCGCGCCCAGGCCCTTGATCGTGCCGGCCTTGTGGGCGTTCAGGGGCTGCTCCATCTTCATGGCCTCCAGGACGACGACCAGGTCGCCCTCCTTGACCTCCTGGCCCTCCTCGACGGCCACCTTGACGATGGTGCCCTGCATCGGGGAGGCGAGGGTGTCGCCGGAGGCCACGGGGCCGGACTTCTTGGCGGCGCGGCGCTTGGGCTTGGCGCCCGCCGCGAGGCCGGTACGGGCGAGGGACATGCCCAGCGAGGACGGCAGCGAGACCTCAAGACGCTTGCCGCCGACCTCGACGACCACGGTCTCGCGGCCCGTGTCCTCGTCCGCCTCGGCGTCGGCCGGCGCGGCGAAGGGCTTGATCTCGTTGACGAACTCCGTCTCGATCCAGCGGGTGTGGACCTTGAACGGATCTGTGGAGCCGGTCAGTTCGGGCGCGAACGCCGCGTCCCGGACCACCACACGGTGGAAGGGGATCGCTGTGGCCATGCCCTCGACCTGGAACTCGTCCAGCGCCCGCGCGGCCCGCTCCAGGGCCTCCTTGCGGGTGCGGCCGGTCACGATCAGCTTGGCGAGGAGCGAGTCCCACGCCGGGCCGATGACCGAGCCCGACTCCACACCGGCGTCCAGGCGGACACCGGGACCGGACGGCGGGTCGAACACGGTGACCGTACCCGGGGCGGGCAGGAAGTTGCGGCCCGGGTCCTCGCCGTTGATGCGGAACTCGAAGGAGTGGCCGCGCAGCTCCGGGTCGCCGTACCCGAGTTCCTCGCCGTCCGCGATGCGGAACATCTCGCGGACCAGGTCGATGCCGGCGACCTCCTCGGTCACCGGGTGCTCGACCTGGAGACGGGTGTTGACCTCCAGGAAGGAGATCGTGCCGTCCTGGCCGACCAGGAACTCACAGGTGCCCGCGCCCTCGTAGCTGGCCTCCTTGAGGATGGCCTTGGAGGCGCGGTACAGCTCGGCGAGCTGTTCCTCGGACAGGAACGGCGCCGGCGCCTCCTCCACGAGCTTCTGGTGGCGGCGCTGGAGCGAGCAGTCACGGGTGGACACGACGACCACATTGCCGTGCTTGTCCGCCAGGCACTGGGTCTCCACGTGCCGCGGACGGTCCAGGTACCGCTCCACGAAGCACTCGCCGCGCCCGAAGGCGGCGACCGCCTCGCGCACCGCCGAGTCGTACAGCTCCGGCACCTCTTCGAGAGTGCGGGCGACCTTGAGGCCGCGACCGCCGCCGCCGAACGCCGCCTTGATGGCGATCGGCAGGCCATGCTCCTCGGCGAAGGCGACGACCTCGTCGGCGCCCGAGACCGGGTCGGACGTGCCGGCCACCAGGGGCGCGCCGGCGCGCTGGGCGATGTGGCGGGCCGCCACCTTGTCGCCCAGGTCGCGGATGGCCTGCGGCGGCGGGCCGATCCAGTTCAGACCGGCGTCGAGGACGGCCTGCGCGAATTCGGCGTTCTCCGAGAGGAAGCCGTAACCCGGGTGGATGGCGTCCGCGCCGGACTCCCGGGCCGCGTTCAGGACTTTGTCGATGTCCAGGTAGCTGGTTGCCGGTGTGTCACCGCCCAGGGCGAACGCCTCATCCGCAGCGCGGACATGCAGAGCGTCCCGGTCCGGGTCCGCGTAGACGGCAACGCTCGCGATCCCCGCGTCCCGGCAGGCCCGAGCCACCCGGACAGCGATTTCGCCACGGTTGGCGATGAGCACCTTGCGCACGATTGAGGCTCCCTCCTTGAAACAAGCCGAGTTTAGGGACTGCCGACACGGCTCTTCGACCCGTCCCCAATGGTGAGCTTGCCCACACGGAGCGTGATGCGGGGCTCGCCCGACCCGCGAAAGCCCCGGTGGCACCTTGCTACGCAGGACTCCTCCGGAAAACCCTAGTCCTGTCATGTGGCCAAGGTCTCTGTAAGAGCGTGCTGCGGCCCACTCGGTTTCTTTGTCGAGTCCCTACGAATGGCCCAATGATTCTTTGCTGCCGCACGAACCCTTGTCCCCTGGTTTACCCGTTAGTAGCGTTCGCCCTGTCTCGGACTACTGCTGGTAACAGCGGTCAAGGTGGGGAGCGGGTGGGGCCGGTGGTGCGCAGAACCGTGGCGTGGGTGGTGACCGTCGTCCTCCTCGTGGAGGCGCTCGGCATCGGGGCGCTGAACTGGTTCCTCGGCGTGGTCGTGGAGCGGCAGAAGATGTCCATGGCCGGTGTGGACCCGCGTCTGATGTCGACGTCCTCGAAGATCGGCGGCGTCGTCTTCGGCCTCTACTTCCTGCTGTGCGCCCTGGTCGCCCTGCTGGTGGCGGTCCGCGACCGGGCCCCCGCCGGCTTCGGGCGCGTCGTGCTGATCAGCGCGGCGGTCGTGCACGGCCTGCTGGGCGCCTTCGCCTGGGGCCTGGTCAACGCGACGGCCTTCCTGGTCATGGTCGTGGTGCTCGCGCTCCTGGTGCTGCTCCTGGTGTCGTACGACCGTGACGGCGGCCCCGCCGGGGCCGCGCCCGGTGGGGACGGCGGGACGGGCGGCGACCCGAGGGCCGCTGACGAGCCCGTGGACGCCCGCGCCGCCCCTCCGGGGGAACCGGCCGCCGGGCGCCCGGCGGAGCCGCGGGGCGGGGGCGACGGGCCGCAGGACGCCGTCCCCGAGCGGATCACCCGGCCGGTGCCCACAACTCCGTGATGCCGACGCCCAGTTCGGCCAGCAGCTTGCGCACCAGGGGCAGGCTGATGCCGATCACATTGCCGTGGTCGCCGTCGATGCCCTCGATGAAGGGCGCGGAACGGCCGTCCAGGGTGAACGCCCCGGCGACGTACAGGGGCTCGCCGGAGGCCACGTAGGCGGCGATCTCCTCGTCGCTGGGCTCGCCGAACCGTACGACGGTGGAGGCGGTCGCCGAGACGTAGCGCTTGGCCGCCGTGTCCCAGACGCAGTGCCCCGTCTGGAGGATGCCGGCCCGGCCGCGCATGGACTTCCAGCGGGCGGTGGCCTCCTCGGCGTCGGCGGGCTTGCCGAGCGCGCGGCCGTCCAGCTCCAGCACCGAGTCGCAGCCGATCACCAGGGCGCCCTGGACCTCGGGCAGCGCCGCCACGACGGACGCCTTGGCCTCGGCGAGGGCGAGGGCCAGTTCGGCCGGGGTGGGGGCGGTGACGGCGTCCTCGTCGACCCCGCTCACGATGACCTCGGGGGTGAGGCCCGCCTGCCGGAGCAGGCCGAGACGGGCGGGGGACTGGGAGGCGAGCACGAGCCGCCTGCGGTGCGTCGAGGTCATGCGATCAGGTTAGTCACCCGGTCGCGGGCCCGCGCGAATCGCCCGCCGGCGGGCTCGGCGCGGGCCCGGTGGGCTCAGCGCAGACCCATCAGGGCGGCCACCACCATGGCCGCGGTGACCGCCACGGCCATGAGGACGCCGAGCCGCCGCAGCATGTCCTGCGCGTCGCGCAGCTCTTTCGGCGGTTCGTCGTCAGGGTCGGACCAGAGCATGCCCCCAGCGTGGGGCTTGGCCGGCGAGGGCCGCCTGAGTACTGGTACTCAAGTCGGCCCTCGGTCTCGTACCGCCGGTCTCCCGGCTCGGCCCGTCCTAGCTCGGCCAGTAGGTGCGCATCCAGGCCGCCGCGCCCGCCCGGGGGACGCGGGCGGCGGCGATGCGGGCCGGGTCGGACCACGCGTCCTTCGGGCCCCGCGCACCGGACGGCGCGGCGGCCGCCGCGGCGGCGCGGGCGCGGACCACCGCCAGGGCGGCGGCCAGCTCCTCGGGGGTCGGGTTGCCTCGTACGACCTTGATCGTCATGTCGGCTCCTGTCGGTCGGCCGGGCCTAGAGGGGGATGTTGCCGTGCTTCTTCGGGGGCAGTGATTCCCGCTTGGTGCGCAGCTGACGCAGGCCCCGGACGATGTGGGAGCGGGTGTCGGACGGCATGATCACCGCGTCGATGTAGCCGCGCTCGGCCGCCACGTAGGGGTTGAGGAGGGTGTCCTCGTACTCCTGGATCAGCCGGGCCCGCACGGCCTCCACGTCCTCGCCGGTCGCGGCCGCCTCGGCGAGGGTGCGCCGGTGCAGGATGTTGACCGCGCCCTGGGCGCCCATGACGGCGATCTGGGCGGTCGGCCAGGCGAGGTTGAGGTCGGCGCCCAGGTGCTTGGAGCCCATCACGTCGTAGGCGCCGCCGAAGGCCTTGCGGGTGATCACGGTGATCAGCGGGACGGTGGCCTCGGCGTAGGCGTAGATCAGCTTGGCGCCGCGCCGGATGATGCCCTCGTGCTCCTGGCCGACGCCCGGCAGGAAGCCGGGCACGTCCACGAAGGTCAGCACCGGCAGGTTGAACGCGTCGCAGGTGCGCACGAACCGCGCGGCCTTCTCGGAGGCGTCGATGTCCAGGCAGCCGGCGAACTGCATCGGCTGGTTGGCGACGACACCCACCGGGTGCCCCTCGACCCGGCCGAACCCGGTGACGATGTTCGGCGCGAACAGGGCCTGCGTCTCGAAGAACTCGCCGTCGTCCACGACGTGTTCGACCACCGTACGGATGTCGTACGGCTGGTTGGCGCTGTCCGGGACCAGGGTGTCCAGCTCGCGGTCCTCGTCGGTGGCCGCGAGGTCCGCCTCCTCCGGGAAGACCGGGGCCTCGGAGAGGTTGTTGGACGGCAGGTACGACAGCAGCTGCTTGATGTACTCGATGGCGTCCTTCTCGTCCCCGGCCATGTGGTGGGCCACGCCGGAGACGGCGTTGTGGGTCCGGGCGCCGCCCAGCTCCTCGAAGCCCACGTCCTCGCCGGTGACGGTCTTGATGACGTCGGGTCCGGTGATGAACATGTGCGAGGTCTGGTCGACCATGACCGTGAAGTCGGTGATGGCCGGGGAGTACACCGCGCCGCCGGCGCAGGGGCCGACGACCAGGGAGATCTGCGGGATGACACCGGAGGCGTGGGTGTTTCGGCGGAAGATCTCGCCATAGGCGCCGAGCGAGGCGACGCCCTCCTGGATCCGGGCGCCGCCGGAGTCGTTGATCCCGATGACCGGGCAGCCGGTCTTCAGGGCGAAGTCCATGACTTTGACGATCTTCTGGCCGTACACCTCGCCGAGCGCGCCGCCGAAGACGGTGAAGTCCTGGGAGAAGACGGCGACGGGCCGGCCGTCGACCGTTCCGTACCCGGTGACGACACCGTCGCCGTAGGGCCGGTTCTGCTCCAGACCGAAGTTGGTGGAGCGGTGCTGGGCGAACTCGTCCAGCTCGACGAACGACCCCTCGTCCAGGAGCAGTTCGACGCGCTCACGGGCGGTCAGCTTGCCCTTGGCGTGCTGCTTCTCGACGGCGCGCTCCGAGCCGGCGTGCGTCGCCTCGTGGATGCGCCGCTGGAGATCCGCGAGTTTGCCCGCGGTCGTGTGAATGTCGATCCCTTGGATCTCGTGACGCTCTTCCGGCTCGGACATCGGGATGCGGCTCCCTGCCTGCTCAAAAGGGGGGGACGGTTACTCGTTCGTAGAGTAGTGCTGGGGCTACCGATCAGCACTGCGTCGTTTGCCACACCTAGGGTGGCTTGCATGACGCCCCGAGATGCAGCAGACGACAACGCCGGCCGCTGGTCCGATCTGGACCGCCCGCCGCTGAACGCGACCGCCCTGCGCCGCGCGCTGGTGCGCGAGGGCGGGCTGTGGTCGGAGCTGGAGGTGGTGCAGCGCACCGGCTCCACCAACAACGACCTCGTGGCGCGCGCCGCGGCCGGTCCGGTGGCCGAGGGCACGGTGCTGGTGGCGGAGGAGCAGACGACCGGCAAGGGCCGCCTGGACCGCCGCTGGACGGCGCCGCCGCGCTCCGGCCTCTTCGTCTCCGTGCTGCTGCGGCCCGCGGAGGTGCCGGTGCACCACTGGGGATGGCTGCCGCTGCTCACCGGGGTCGCGGTGGCGACGGGGCTGGCGCGGGCGGCGGGCGTGGACACGGCGCTGAAGTGGCCGAACGATCTGCTGGTGACGGTCGGCGGGGAGGAGCGCAAGGCGGGCGGCATCCTGCTGGAGCGGGCCGGCGAGGACGGCGTCGTCATCGGCTTCGGCCTCAACGTCTCGCTGCGCGCGGAGGAACTGCCGGTGGCCGGGGCGGGGTCGCTGCTGCTCGCGGGCGCGGTGAGCACGGACCGGGATCCCCTGCTGCGGGCGGTACTGCGCTCCCTGGAGGACTGGTACGGCCGCTGGCGCGCGGCCCTCGGCGACCCCGCGGAGTGCGGCCTCCAGGAGGCCTACGCGGCGGGCTGCGCGACGCTGGGCCGCACGGTGCGGGCGGAGTTGCCGGGCGACCGCGACCTGATCGGCGAGGCGGTGGCCGTGGACGGCGACGGCCGCCTGGTCATCGCGACCCCGGAGGGCGTCCAGCCGGTGGGAGCGGGCGACATCGTGCATCTGCGCCCGGCGTGAGGTCTTCGCCCAGGGGCGCGGGGCTGCGTTGTGCACGGCGGGTCGGGAAGTCTTCTAGGGGCGCGGGGAACTGCGCGACGAGCCACGACGGCGCCGCACTGGCGTACGGCGGGCCGGGAGGGCTTTTGAGGGGCGCGGGGAACTGCGCGACGAGCCACGACGGCGCCGCACTGGCGTACGGCGGGCCGGGAGGGCTTTTGAGGGGCGCGGGGAACTGCGCGACAAGCCACGACGGCGCCGCACTCGGGACGCTGGGCCGGGGCCGGGTCGCTCGCCCGCGCTGGCGGGGTGCCTCCCCCAGAGGGGGTACCCCCAGCGCCCACCCGTGCCGCCCCAAGCGGCACGCCTGCCCGCGGCCAGGGGGCGGCAGCCCAGGGCTACGGCGTCGTCGGGTGCGGGGTGCGTGCGCCGTTGAAGAAGGTGGTCAGGTAGCGGTGGGCGGTGCGGAGGCGGGACGCCGTGTCGCCGCCGTGGAGGTTCACCGCGTGCGCGATACCGCACATCAGCGGCACGAGATCCGCCGCGGTGAGGTCGGCGCGGACCGCCCCCGCCGCGTGCGCCCGGTCGAGAAGCTCCGTGCCGGCCGTCGTCAGCGCCCGCTTCAGCTCGGCCGTACGCGGCAACGCGTCCACCGTCGCCGCCGCGACCGGCGCCAGCGCCGCATCCGTGACCTGAGCCTCCACGACACGCGACAGGAACCCCTCCAGCGCGCGCAGCGGATCCGTGTCGGCCAGCGCCCTGGCGCCGTGCTCCGCGAGACCTTCCAGACAGGGCGCGGCCACGGTCTCCAGCAGCGCCTCGGGCGTGGCGAAGTGCCGGTAGACGGTCCCGACCCCGAGCCCCGCCCGCCGCGCGACATCGTTGAGCTGGAGCGCGGCACCCTCGTCCACCAGTTCGCGGGCTATGGCGACGATCCGGTCCCAGTTCCGGGCGGCGTCCTTGCGCAGCTGCGTGCTCGTCATAGGGGCAGTCCAGATCGCTCGTCTCGCGGTATCGGTTCGGCGTTCGATCGTACGCGGAGCGTTCGGGCCGCCGAGGCCGTCAGCGCCGGGGCACCTCCGCACCGAGGAACCCCGTGATCAGCTCCAGCCACCGCTGGGGCTGCTCCAGGAAGGGCAGATGCCCGGTGGCCAGCTCGGCGGTGCGCGCGCCGGGAACGGCCGCGGCCAACTCGCGCTAGAGGGCGGCCGGTATCAGGGGATCGGCGGTGGTCACCACGACCAGCGTGGGGACGTCGAGCGAACCGAGGTCCGCCCGGACGTCGACGCGGCGGACCAGGTCGACCTGGGCCCCGGTTCCGGCCGGCAGCGCCGCCGCGGTCCGCTCGGCGGCCCCGCGCACCTGGGCCGGGGTGAGGGTGTTCAGCACCGGCGTGCTCAGGGCCAGGTGGGTCAGGTACTGGGCGAGCAGGACGTGCTGCCCCGACTCGTACAGCTGCTGCCAGATCGCGGCGGCCAGCTCGGTGCGCGTGTCCAGCCGGGCGAAGGCCGCGCTCAGCACGAGCGCGGTGACCCGGCCGGGATGCCGGACCGCCGCCCTGATCGCGACCGGCCCGCCGAGCGAGTATCCGCAGAGCGCGAACGTGCCGAGCCCCTCCGCGTCCGCCGCCGCGACGAGCTGGTCCGCCAGCTCGTCGAGTTCCAGGGACGCGGGCGCTGCGGGCGTGCGCCCCGAGCCGGGGTGGTCGACGCCGACGACGGTGTGCCGGGCGGCGAGCCCTGCCATGAGCGGCCCGTAGTTGGCCTCGATGCCGCCGCCCGCGCCGTGCGCGAGGACGAGACCGGGCCCGGAGCCGCGGACGGTGCGGGCATAGGCGGTCGGGGCGGTGCCGGTCACGGTGATGTCCTTGTCGGTCGGTGCGCCGGTCGGTGAGTCGGTGAGTGCGCCGGTCGGCATGTCGGTCGGGAGGCCGGGATCGGTCACGGGGCCGGTCATGGACGCGCGCCCACCGGCGCGTGGGTCTCGCTGAGCCGTCGTACGGCCTCGGCGAGACGGGGGTCGGTCGCGTGGCGGTACGGGGCGACCGGGAGCGCCTCGGGCCCGATGACGACGCCGGTCCTGCCGGTCAGGGCGCCGTCGGTGGCGGCGGTGATCGAGGGCCCGGCCGCCGCGGACGCCGGGCCGGAGGTGGCGCGGGCGAACCTGCGCCGTACCAGCGGCCACAGCAGCCGTAGGGCGGGGGAGACGATCCGGGGATCGGTCAGGGTGCCGTCGGTCATGTCGGTCGCCGCGCCCCCGGGATCGGCCGCGAAGACCGAGACGCCCGTGCCGTCCAGCCGGGCCGCCAGGTCCAGGGTGTACGCGAGGTTGGCGAGCTTGGCGCGTCCGTAGTGGTGGAAGCCGTAGTAGCCGCCGGGCGGTTCGACGGCGTCGAAGTGCCGCTTGGCGACACCGACCGCGCCCGAGGTCACGTTCACGATCCTGCTCGGCGCGCCGGCCCTCAGCGTGGGCAGCAGCAGTTCCGTCAGCAGGTAGGGCGAGAGGTGGTTGACGACGAACGACGCCTCGACGCCGTCCAGGATCCGCCGCTCGGCGAACATCGCCCCGACGTTGTTGACCAGCAGCGCGAGGGGCTCCCCGGAGGCGGCGTGCTCGTCGGCGAGCTGGGCCGCGAGCGAGCGCACCTGGTCGAGCGAGGAGAGGTCGGCGCACAGGAACCGTCCGGGAACCGCCGGGTTCACCGTGCCGATCCGCTCGACCGCCCTGGCCCCCCGCACCCGGTCACGCCCGACCACGGTCACCGCGAACCCGGCCGCCGCCAGCCCGAGCGCCGTCTCCAGCCCGATCCCTCCCGTCCCACCCGTCACCACAGCTGTCTCCGACATGACCGCCTCCACCCCGAAACGAAACCAGAAACCGGATAGGGAATCCGCTTGATGACGCCGGACGCTAGCACATAAACGGATTACCTATCCGATTAATCTCCGGGCACCCGCACCGCCCCGCGGGCACCCGCACCGCCCCGCAGGTGCGCACAGCGACTTCGCCCCCCAAGCTGATGGCGGGGGGTCCGGGGGTCGCGGGCTCCCTGAAAGGGCGTCGGCGCCGACCCCGCACACGACCCGGCACCGGACAAGCAGACCTCGGCCGAACCCGACGGAGTGAGCTGGCGCACACCTGCCGTAGAGTTGAGGCCGGTCGTACCTGACCGCGGCAGATCGGAAGGGCAGCAGGCGTGACCGTCGACGACACGGGCCCCGGCGAGCAGGACCGGACGGACCCCAGCGCCGCCGACTCCGGCGAGGACCCGCTCGCGCTCCGTCTCGAACAGCTCATCCTGGGCGCCGAGCGCCGCTACACCCCTTTCCAGGCCGCCCGCAGCGCCGGCGTCTCCATGGAGCTGGCGTCCCGCTTCTGGCGGGCGATGGGCTTCGCGGACATAGGCCAGGCCAAGGCCCTCACCGAGGCCGACGTCCTCGCCCTGCGCCGCCTCGCCGGTCTGGTCGAGGCGGGGCTGCTCAGCGAGGCCATGGCCGTACAGGTGGCCCGGTCCACCGGGCAGACCACCGCCCGGCTGGCCGAGTGGCAGATCGATTCCTTCCTGGAGGGCCTGACCGAGCCCCCCGAACCCGGCATGACCCGCACCGAGGTGACGTACCCCCTGGTCGAGCTGCTGCTGCCGGAGCTGGAGGAGTTCCTGGTCTACGTCTGGCGCCGGCAGCTCGCCGCCGCGACCGGGCGGGTCGTCCAGGCCGCGGACGACGAGGAGATGGTCGACCGGCGCCTCGCCGTCGGCTTCGCCGACCTCGTCGGGTTCACCCGGCTGACCCGCCGCATGGAGGAGGAGGAACTCGGCGAACTCGTCGAGGCCTTCGAGACCACCGCCGCCGACCTGGTGGCCGCGCGCGGCGGCCGGCTCATCAAGACCCTCGGCGACGAGGTCCTGTTCGCCGCGGACGACGCGGGCACGGCCGCGGACATCGCGCTGCGCCTGGTGGAGACGCTGGCGGGCGACGAGACGATGCCCGAACTGCGCGTCGGCATGGCCTTCGGCACCGTGACCACCCGGATGGGCGATGTGTTCGGCACGACGGTCAACCTGGCCTCCCGGCTGACCTCCATAGCCCCGCGCGACGCCGTCCTGATGGACAGCGCGTTCGCCAAGGAGCTGATCCGCTCCGGTGAGGCGCCCGCCTCGGAGGCGGAGGCCGCCGAGGCCGCGGCGACCGCCGAGAAGGAGGGCGCGGAACCGCCGTCGTACCGCTTCGCGCTCCAGCCGATGTGGCAGCGCCCGGTGCGCGGCCTCGGCGTGGTCGAGCCATGGCTGCTCACCCGGCGGAACGGGGAGCAGTAGCCGCCCGGCCCTAACCCCTGTGACCGCCGCCGAGCACGTCCACGTCCACACAGAGGGCGATGATCGGCAGGCACAGCCCGCCCGGAGCGGGCGCGGGGCTGCCGTGGGCCGGGGTGGGCGCCGGTGTCGTGGGCGGTGCCGGGCGGTGTGAGGGCGGTGCGGGAGGGGCCGGCGCCGAGGCCGTGGGCCGGGGCGGGGCGCTCGGCGCGGTGCTCTTCCCGGGCGCGGACGGCACCCCGCCGCCCGAACCACCCGAGCCGTCCGATCCGCCGGAGCCTCCCAAGCCGCCCGATCCGTCCGGGTTCCCGGGTGTCGCCGCGGCCCCGGAGGGTGTCGGCGCGGGAGTCCGTCCGGCCAGGTCGGCGGCCGTCGAGGGCGGCGCGAGCGGGCCGGTGGTCAGGGTGCCGGTGGCGGTCGCGGCCGTACGACCGCCGGTCCCGGACGTGCCGGTGCGCGGTCCGGCGCTCGCGAGAACGCCGCCCGGGTCGAGCCGGGGTTCGGCCGCCGCGGTGCCGGGGGCGCCGACGCCGGACTCCGGGGACATGCGGACCAGGCCGAGCACCCCGGCCGCGAGGACGAGCCCGCTCGCGGCGAGCAATGCCTTGCGGGGGCGGGGTTTACGGTGCCGTCCGCGACGTAGACCGGAGAACCAGCCGCCCGGTTCCTCCACCCCTGCCTGACCTGTCCGTGTCCGTATACGTGTCTCCGCCATGCCTGCCTGTTCTCCCCCCACGACTCCCGACGACTCCCCCAACTCCCCACGGCCCCGCATCGCCGCGCGCTCCCCTTCACGCCCCCACCGCGCAGCGCACGCTATGCGCTCGTGTGGGTGATGTGGGGCGAGACGGCCGTGATGTCACCCGAACGGGCGTAGCGGTACGGGGTTTCCTGTGATCGGGTGCGGCTGCGATGATCGGGCCGACAGGGGTTAACCCGCGTTAACACGTGTACCGGAGGATGCGATGAGCGAGGCGCGGTTCGGGGAGTTCGTGCTGGTGCGGCGGCACGGGTACGTCGCGGAGCTGGTCCTGGACCGGCCCAAGGCGATGAACGCCGTCTCCACGGAGATGGCCCGCTCGATCGCGGCCGCCTGTACGGCGCTGGGCGCGGACCGGGACGCCCGCGTGGTCGTCCTGACCTCGTCGCACGAACGGGCGTTCTGTGTCGGCGCCGACCTCAAGGAGCGCAACTCCTTCAGCGACGCGGACCTGATGCGGCAGCGGCCGGTGGCCCGGGGGGCGTACACCGGCGTGCTGGAGCTGCCGATGCCGACGATCGCGGCGGTGCACGGGTTCGCGCTGGGCGGCGGCTTCGAGCTGGCGCTGTCCTGCGATCTGATCGTGGCCGACCGTACGGCCGTGGTGGGGCTGCCCGAGGTGTCCGTGGGCGTGATCCCGGGCGGCGGCGGCACACAGCTGCTGCCCCGGCGGGTCGGCGCGGCGCGGGCGGCCGAGCTGGTGTTCTCGGCGCGGCGCCTGGAGGCGGTGGAGGCCGGTGAGCTGGGGCTCGTGGACCACGTGGTCGAGGAGGGCCGGGACCGGGAGGAGGCGCTGGAGCTGGCGACGCGCATCGCCGGGAACTCCCCGGTGGGCCTGCGCGCGGCCAAGCGGGCGCTGCGGCTGGGGCAGGGCCTGGATCTGCGGGCCGGTCTGGAGGTCGAGGACGCCGCGTGGCGCTCCGTGGCCTTCTCCGGGGACCGCGCGGAGGGCGTCGCCGCCTTCAACGAGAAGCGGCAGCCGGAGTGGCCGGGGGAGTAGGGGCAGGCGCCCCTGGTGCGCCCCCGGTGCACCCCTGAGGCACGCGGGATGCGCCACTTAAGGTGCATCCCTGGCCAAACCCCCTATTCGCCGTACCAACACCACCCTCACCCGAAATCCTCCCTAATCTGGAGTAATGGGCGACGACGAGCGGCTTGCCGCAGTGGTGGCGTTGGCGCAGGGGATGGCCGCGGCGCACACCCCCGAGGACTCGTGGCAGGCCGCCGCGCTCGGCGCCTGCCACGCGCTGGACGGCAGCTTCGCCGCGCTGTCGGTCTGGGAGCGCGAGCTGGGGCGGCTGCGGGTCCTGGCGAACGTGGGGGACCGGCGCCCGGACGAGGAGGAGTTCCCGGCGGCCGAGTCCTATCCGGTGCACCAGTTCCCGGAGATCACCGAGTTCCTGCACGAGCGCTGGGCGGGCGGCGGCGGTCCCAACGCCTGGGTGGAGACCGCCGAGGGCACCGCCGCCGGCCGCCCCGGCTACTTCCACCAGCGCGTCGCCGCCCTGCGCCGCCGCGGCCGCGGCTGCTGTGTCGTCGCCCCCGTCGTGCTGCACGGCAGGGCCTGGGGCGAGGTGTACGTGGCGCGCGCCGTCGGAGCCCCGGTGTTCGGCCGGGCCGACGCCGACTTCGCGACCGTGCTCGCCGCCGTCGTCGCCGCGGGGCTCGCGCAGACCGAGCGCCTGGAGGAGGCCCGCCGGCTCGCCTACACCGACGCCCTGACCGGCCTCGCCAACCGCCGCGCCGTCGACACGCACCTCGACGAGGCGCTCGAACAGCACCGCGCCGAGGGCGCCGTCGTCAGCCTCGTGGTCTGCGACCTCAACGGGCTCAAGCGGGTCAACGACACCAAGGGCCATGCCGTCGGCGACCGGCTCCTGGAGCGGTTCGGCTCGGTGCTGTCGCTGTGCGGCGCGATGGTGCCGGGCGCGCTGGCCGCGCGGCTCGGCGGCGACGAGTTCTGCCTCCTCGCGGTCGGCCCGGCCGCCGACGAGGTGGTCAAGGCGGCCGACGAACTGTGCCGCCGTGCGGGCGAGTTGGAGCTGGGGGAGGGGGTCGCCTGCGGGGTCGCCTCGACGGAGGACCCGATCGGACCGGTGGCCGACGCCCGGCGGCTGTTCCGCCTCGCGGACGCCGCCCAGTACCGCGCCAAGGCCATGCGTGCCGACCGCCCCGTGGTCGCCGGCCGCGAGGGCCCCGACGACCCCGTCGTCCGGCTCGCCGACGAACCGCCCCCCACCCGCGCCGAGCGCCGCCGGTTCCGCGGCCGCAACCCCTGAAGGCTGCGACGAAGCCCACATCACCGGGTAAGGGGTGCACCCCGTCCCCACTAGTGACAGCGCTGCATTCAATGCGTACGCTCCTGAATATGGATATGCACACTGTGGTGGTGGGGACGTCCGGTGTCTCGGCGTCCGACGTTCTCGCCGTGGCGCGCGGCGCTGCCCGGATCGAGCTGTCGGAGGAGGCCGTGGCGGCACTGGCCGCGGCCCGCGGGATCGTGGACGCGCTGGCGGCCAAGCCGGACCCGGTCTACGGCGTCTCCACCGGCTTCGGCGCCCTGGCGACCCGGCACATCAGCCCGGAACTCCGCGCCCAGCTGCAGCGCAACATCGTCCGCTCGCACGCCGCCGGCATGGGCCCGCGGGTGGAGCGGGAAGTCGTACGGGCCCTGATGTTCCTGCGCCTGAAGACCGTCTGCTCCGGGCACACCGGCGTACGCCCCGAGGTCGCGCAGACCATGGCCGACATGCTCAACGCCGGGATCACCCCGGTCGTGCACGAGTACGGCTCGCTCGGCTGCTCCGGCGACCTCGCCCCGCTGTCCCACTGCGCCCTGACCCTGATGGGCGAGGGTGACGCCGAGGGCCCCGACGGCGTCGTACGGCCCGCCGGCGAACTGCTCGCCGAGCACGGCATCCAGCCCGTCGAGCTGCGCGAGAAGGAGGGCCTCGCCCTGCTCAACGGCACCGACGGCATGCTCGGCATGCTGATCATGGCCCTCGCCGACCTCGACACCCTCTACAAGTCCGCCGACATCACCGCCGCGCTGAGCCTGGAGGCGCTGCTCGGCACCGACAAGGTGCTCGCGCCCGAGCTGCACGCCATCCGCCCGCACCCGGGCCAGGGCGCCGCGGCCGCCAACATGCTCGCCGTGCTGAAGGGTTCCCAGCTCACCGGCCACCACCAGGACGACGCCCCGCGCGTCCAGGACGCCTACTCGGTGCGCTGCGCCCCGCAGGTCGCGGGCGCCGGCCGCGACACCATGGCACACGCCCGCCTGGTCGCCGAGCGCGAGCTGGCCTCGGCCATCGACAACCCGGTGGTGCTGCCTGGGGGCACCTCCCAGGCTTTCGGCTCTGGGGGAGGCCGGGTGGAGTCCAACGGCAACTTCCACGGCGCGCCCGTCGCCTACGTGCTGGACTTCCTCGCCGTCGCCGCCGCCGACCTCGGCTCCATCGCCGAGCGCCGCACCGACCGGCTCCTGGACAAGAACCGCAGCCACGGCCTGCCGCCGTTCCTCGCCGGCGACGCCGGTGTGGACTCCGGTCTGATGATCGCGCAGTACACGCAGGCCGCCCTGGTCAGCGAGATGAAGCGGCTCGCCGTACCGGCCTCCGCGGACTCCATCCCGTCCTCCGCCATGCAGGAGGACCACGTCTCCATGGGCTGGTCGGCCGCGCGCAAGCTGCGCACCGCCGTGGACAACCTCACCCGGATCATCGCCGTCGAGCTGTACGCGGCCACCCGCGCGCTCCAGCTGCGCGAGGGCCTGAGCCCGGCGCCCGCCTCCCGGGCCGTGATCGAGGCCGCCCGCGCCGCCGGTGTCCAGGGCCCCGGCCCCGACCGCTTCCTGGCGCCCGACCTGGCCGCCGCCGACGCCTTCGTGCGCGGCGGGCACCTGGTCGAGGCCGTGGAGAAGGTCACCGGCCCGCTCCAGTGACCGGCGGACGAAGGGGCCCCGGCCGCCGGCCGGGGCCCCTTCGGCGTCACTTCAGCCGGGTCTCCTGGGCCTTCACGACCGCGGGCGTCACCGTGTACGCCTTCTCGGCCATCATCGCGCCCAGGTTCGACGTGAAATAGACGGAGACGGTGGAGCCGTGCCGGTCCACCTCGGCGTGCACGAGGGCCGTGCCGCCGTCGCCGCCCTCGTCCTTCTCCATGGTCGCGGCGAACGCCACCGACGCGTCCCCGCCGCCCAGCGGCTTCTCCCCGGCGACCTCGGTGAACTTCACCGAGGTGCCCGCCTGCCGGCCGGTGAAGCCGCCCGCGCATGCCTTTACGGCGGCCGACAGCGAGGTCAGGGACCGCTCGGCGCCGTCCCCGTCGTACGAGGCGAGCGCCACCGTGGTGACATCGCGGTCGAGGGACTCGCGCATCGTCTCCTCGAACTCGCCCTCGTCCAGGTCGTCCAGGGACGTCGGCTTGGCCGAGGGCCGCTTCTTCGCGTTCTCGGTGACCATGCGGTCGGTGCTCGCCGGGGCCTCGGTGGGCGCGAGCCCGCTCAGCACCCGGGTCAGGGGCCCGCAGGCCGCCTTGTCGGTGGTGATCCGCTTGGCCCGGGCCTCGGTCACCGCCCCGACCGCGTACCCGGGCACATCGCCCTGAGCGACGATCAGCTTCCCCAACTCGGCGGCGCTCAGCGCCTTTCGCGCGGAACCCTTGTCCGCGGAATCCTTCGACCCTCCGTCGGAACACCCCGTGACAAGGGCGAACGACAGCGCGCTCACGGCGACGGTGGCGCACAGCCGCACGCCTGACGATCTCTTCATGAGGCGAACTATGTAAGCCCTGTGAAAGATCGGTCAAGGGAGATTAAAGACCCAGGCGTTCGCGGCGCACCGAATAGACCACGAACCCCGCGCCCAGCGCGAGGAACAGGGAGCCGCCGACGATGTACGGCGTGGTGTCCGGGCTGCCGGTGTCGGCGAGCCGAGCGTCGTCCGCCGGGCCCGAACCGGCTCTGGTGGCCGCCGCCGTCACCACACCCGCCTGCTCGGTGACGGGCGTGGAGAAGGTCGTGACGGAGCCGGCCGCCACGTCCTGCGCCGGTCCCTCCTGGGACGCGTTCGCGGACGGGACGAACCACAGGGCGCACAGCAGAGTGCCCGCGGCGGTGGCGGTCAGCAGCGGACGGCGAGCGGATGACACGGAATATCGATCCCCTTGTGACGCTGGCGAATTGGCCGTGTGAGCCGATGTTAGTGAAAGTCGCGGGTCACGGGAAAGTCACGGGAGGTTTCGGCCGTACGCTCCCGCCATGAGCGATGAAGAGACATCACGTTATGTACGGCTTCGGGTGGAGCTGGTGGTCGAGATCCTGGACGACGACGAGGTGACCCGGGCCGCGCTGGGCCGGCTCGCGGCCGATCCGGAGCTGCCGGAGTCCGAGCGGGACCAGGCCGAGGGCGCTGTGACGGAAGACACCGCGGAGGCCCTCGCCTATCTCGTGGACCCGTTCGACCTGGTCAGCGCGGTGCCTGGGGTGGAGCTCCAGCAGGCCTCCTGGTCGAGTGAGCGGGTCGACTACGACCCGGACTCGCCCGAATGGGACATCGACGGCGATGATGGGGAGGACGACGAAGAGGACGGCGTCGGCTGAGCGTCCAGGGGCACCTGAAACCCCGGGCGGCGACCTGCCGTCCGGGGTTTCGTCGTACGAGGGGGCGCACGGACCGATCACGCACCACCCCGCCCGGCGATGTCCCGCACGGGCCGGCGGACGTGGTGTGCCCCACAGATCCGGTGGATCCGGAACGGGACGAACCGGCCGTAGCGTTGAAGGTTCCCACGGGGGGACTCTCGGGGTTATCTGCGACTCGGCAACGATGGAGAAGCTTGTGATGACGGACGGTAAGCGGCGCAATGGCCTGGTGGCCGCGTCCGCTCTGCTCGGCGGTGTGCTGATGCTCTCGGCCTGTTCCGGAGGGGACAAGGCCGCGGCCCACGGCAGCGGCGAATCATCGCAGGCCCAGGCCGACGCGGCGGCCGCCCAGAAGTCGTCCGAGGCGCAGATCGCCGTCACCCCGAAGGACGGCACGGACAACGCGTCGATCAACAACTCCGGCACCGTCACGGTCGGCAAGGGCACGCTCACCGGTGTCACCATGACCACCGAGGACGGCAAGACCGTCGCCGGCCAGCTCTCCGCGGACAAGCTGAGCTGGAAGCCGACCGTCCAGCTGGAGCGCTCCACCACCTACAGGATCGCCGCGACGGCGAAGGACTCCCAGGGCCGCATAGCCCACGAGAACGCGTCCTTCACCACCGTCTCGCCGTCGAACAGCTTCATCGGCAGCTTCACCCCCGACAACGGCACGACCGTCGGCGTGGGCATGCCGGTCTCGATCAACTTCGACAAGGCGATCACCAACAAGGCGGCCGTCCAGAAGGGCATCACGGTCAGCACCAGCAGCGGCCAGGAGGTCGCCTGCCACTGGTTCAACGCCAACCGCATGGACTGCCGTCCCCAGGACTACTGGAAGGAAGGCTCCACCGTCACCCTGAAGCTCGCCCTCGACGGCGTCCAGGGCGCGAACGGCGTCTACGGCGTCCAGCAGAAGACGGTCACCTTCCACATCGGCCGCAACCAGGTCTCCTATGTCGACGCGAAGACCCACCAGATGAAGGTCACGCAGGACGGCAAGGTCGTCAAGACCATCCCGATCTCCGCCGGTTCCCCCGAACACACCACGTACGAGGGCCAGATGGTGATCTCCGAGAAGTTCAAGCAGACCCGCATGAACGGCGCGACCGTCGGCTTCACCGACGACGACGGCAAGGGCGAGTACGACATCAAGGACGTGCCGCACGCCATGCGCCTGACCACCTCGGGCACCTTCATCCACGGCAACTACTGGGGCGCCCCCTCGGTGTTCGGCAACGTCAACACCAGCCACGGCTGCGTCGGCCTCCAGGACGCCAAGGGCGCGGGCGACCCGAACACCCCGGCCGCCTGGTTCTACGACCACTCGCTGATCGGTGACGTCGTGGTGATCCAGCACACCGGCGACAAGACCGTCTCCCCGGACAACGGCCTCAACGGCTGGAACATGGACTGGTCCCAGTGGAAGGCCGGTTCGGCCGTCTGAGCCCGCCCCCGAAAGCCCCGTGAGTGCCGCCCCTTCGGGGGCGGCACCGCTGCTTGCGGGGCACGCGGGGATTCTTAACCCGCTCTTAGGTCAGCCTCAGGAAGCGGTCAGGGGCCGTTCCTATCGTTCCGGCCATGTTCTTCACCTACCTGAGGCGCGAACTGCGCCGCCGCCGGAAGGCGGCGCTCGTCGTGGCCTCCGGCCTCGCGCTCGGCATCGCGCTGGTCATCGTGGTCAACTCCGTGGCCAGCGGCATGGGCAAGGCCCAGGACAAGGTCCTGCAATCGCTCTACGGCCTCGGCACCGACATGACCGTCAGCAAGGCGGCCACCCCCTCCGCCGACGGCTCCCAGCGGCCCCACTTCCAGTTCGGCGCGAAGGGCAGCGGCGACAAGTCGACGCAGAGCAGCGACCGCGTCCAGGTGCAGGGCTTCACCACCCTCGCCTCCTCCACCGTCTCCAAGGTCTCCGGACAGCAGGGCGTGGCGGCGGCCGCCGGCGGGCTGAACCTGTCCGTCGTCAAGGTCAACGGCAGCTTCACCCGCGGCCAGTTCCAGCAGAACGGCGGCAGCGGCTTCGGCCGGCGCGGCGGTGGCGGCGAGGCGCAGGGCGAGGTCAAGGGCGGCGGCGCCGACTTCGACATCGACCAGTACACGGTCTACGGCACCGATGTCACCCAGACCGGGCTCGGCCCGCTGACCTCCTCGAAGATCACCAGCGGCCGTGACTTCAAGACCACCGAGACGAACGCCAAGGTGGCCGTGGTCGACTCGGCGTACGCCAAGACGAAGAAGTACAAGGTCGGCTCCACCGTCACCGTCAAGGGCACCAAGTACTCGGTGATCGGCATCGCCACCGCGGACAGCGGCGACTCGGCGGCCAACCTGTACATCCCGCTGCGGCAGGCGCAGACCCTCGCGGACCAGAAGAACAAGGTCACCACGATCTACGTGCGGGCGACCGACTCGCAGAAGATCGACTCCGTCAAGAGCACCATCCAGAAGAACGTCTCCGGTACGACGGTCACCACCTCCTCCGACCTCGCCAAGACGGTCTCGGGCTCCCTGTCCACCGCCTCCTCGCTCGCCACCAACGTCGGCAAGTGGCTGTCGATCGCGGTGCTCGTGGCCGCGTTCCTGGTCGCCGGCCTGCTCACCTCCTCCGCGGTCTCCCGCCGGGTGCGTGAGTTCGGCACCCTGAAGGCGCTGGGCTGGAAGTCGGGCCGGGTCACCCGGCAGGTGGTCGGCGAGGCCATCGTCAACGGCCTGGTCGGCGGCGTCCTCGGCATCGCCCTGGGCCTCGCGGGCGCCTATGTCGTCACCGCGATCAGCCCGACCCTCCAGGCCCAACTGGGTTCGGGCGGCGGCGGCTTCGGCGGCGGGCGCTCCGGTGGCGGCTTCGGCGGGGGCGGCGGGTTCGGCGGTCCCGGCCGGCAGACGGCGAAGTCCCTGGAGGTGGCCCTGACCGCCCCGGTGAGCCTGACGACCATCCTGCTGGCGGTGGGCCTCGCGGTGGCGGGCGGCCTGATCGCGGGAGCGTTCGGCGGCTGGCGGGCCTCCCGGCTGCGCCCGGCGGACGCGCTGCGGCGGGTGGAGTAGCCGCGCGGCGCGCCACCGCCCTCCCCGAAAACCCTCCCAGGAGCCACCATG
This sequence comes from Streptomyces sp. WP-1, assembly GCF_030450125.1. Lineage (NCBI taxonomy): Bacteria > Bacillati > Actinomycetota > Actinomycetes > Kitasatosporales > Streptomycetaceae > Streptomyces > Streptomyces sp. WP-1. The sequence continues at coordinate 3,182,276 of NZ_CP123923.1, read as the reverse complement.
TATGAACTCAAGAACGTCACCAAGCGCTACACCCGGGGCAAGGAGAGCGTCCACGCCCTGGACGGCGTCGACCTGATCATCGGCGACGGCGACCGGCTCGTCATCCAGGGCCCCACCGGCGGCGGCAAGTCCACCCTGCTCCAGATGCTCGGCGGCCTGGACCGGCCCACCTCCGGCGAGGTCGTCCTGGACGGCACCGACCTGGCCAAGCTCAGCGAGGCCCGGCTGACCCGGGTCCGCAGCGAGAACATCGGCTTCGTCTTCCAGTCCTTCAACCTCATCCCCACGCTCACCGCGCAGGAGAACGTGGAGACGGCCCTCGTCCCCCTCGGCATCAAGGTGAAGGAACGCCGCGAACTGGCCGTCGACGCGCTGAAGTCCGTGGGCCTCGGCGAACGCCTCGGCCACCTCCCCTCGGAGATGTCCGGCGGCCAGCAGCAGCGTGTCGCCATCGCCCGCGCGCTGGTGAAGAAGCCCAAGGTGCTGCTCGCCGACGAGCCGACCGGCAACCTCGACGAGAGCACCCGGGACGAGATCATGGACGTACTCGAACGGCTGTGGAAGGAGCACGGGCTGACCTTCATCATGGTCACCCACGACTCCTCGCTCGCGAAGAAGGCACCGCGGCTCGTCACCATCCGCAAGGGCAGGATCACGGTCAAGGAGAACGCGGGCGCCTGACGCCCGGCCGCGCGGGGGACCGGGCCTTCCGGTCGGCGGGAGGCCCTACGCGGAGGTCCCCGCGCGGGTCGCGTCCGTGCCCCAGCTGGCCAGCAGCCGCAGCGACTCGGCGGACGCCGAACCGGGCTCCGCGTGATAGGTGACCAGGCACTGGTCGGTGCCGTCCGACATGCGGAAGGACTCGAAGTTCAGGGCGAGATCGCCCACCAGCGGATGGTGCAGCCGCTTGACGCCATGGTTCTTCTCCTTGACGTCGTGCGTGGCCCACAGCCTGCGGAACTCCTCGCTCTTGACGGAGAGTTCACCCACCAGGGCGGACAGCCGGGGATCGTCCGGATAGCAGCCCGCGTCCATGCGCAGCGAGCAGACGACGTCGATCGCCTTCTGCTCCCAGTCCACGAACAGGTCCCGGTAGTCGGGCCTGAGGAACACCAGCCGCGCCCAGTTGCGCTCGGCCACCGGCAGCTCCGCCCAGTCGCCGAACACCGCCGCCGCCATCCGGTTCCAGGCGAGGATCTCCGAACGCCGGCCCACGATGTACGCGGGCACGCCCTCCATCGTGTCCAGCAGCTGGCACAGCACCGGGCGCACCTGCTGCTGGCGGGCCGCCGGCTTCTTCTTGTGCGACTTCGGCTTCGCCAGATGGGTCAGATGCGCGTGCTCGGCGTCCGTGAGGCGCAGGGCGCGGGCGATCGAGTCCAGGACCTCCGCCGAGACATTACGGCCGTTGCCCTGTTCCAGACGCGTGTAGTACGCCACCGACACCCCGGCCAGCTGCGCCAGCTCCTCCCGGCGCAGCCCCGGCACCCGGCGGTGCCTGCCGAAGTCGGGCAGCCCCACGTCCCCGGGCTTGAGCCGGGCCCGCCGGCTGCGCAGGAACTCGCTCAGCTCGGCCCGCCGGTCCAGCGGCGGCCCGGTCACGGCGGTGTCCTGCTGTTCGTCCATACCGCAAGTATCCGCCGTCCCCGCTGGTCGTAGGCATGCGAGCCTGATCCCGACAGTGGTAGGCACAGCAGTCGTACGCAAAGGCGTGTGCTGGGTGCGCCGCGGGATACGAGGCACCCTTGAGATGTGCTCGGTGGAAAAGCAGCCGGGCATGCGTAGACCTTGTGAGGGAGAACCCCGTCATGACCACTGTTGCCGCGTACGCCGCGCCCGCCGCGAAGGCCCCCCTGGAGCGGACCGAGATCGAGCGACGGGCGGTGGGCGAGTTCGACGTCCTGATCGACATCAAGTTCGCCGGTATCTGCCACTCCGACATCCACCAGGTCCGCGAGGGCTGGGGCAAGGCGTCCTTCCCGATGGTGCCGGGCCACGAGATCGCGGGCGTCGTCACGGAGGTCGGCTCCGGCGTGACGAAGTTCGCCGTCGGCGACCGCGTGGGCGTCGGCTGCATGGTCGACTCCTGCCGGGAGTGCGACAACTGCAAGGCCGGCCTCCAGCAGTACTGCGACCGGGGCCCCACCTGGACGTACAACGACACGGGCCGGGACGGCACGCCGACGTACGGCGGCTACTCCGAGAACGTCGTCGTGGACGAGAACTACGTCGTCCGCATCCCCGAGGGCCTGTCCCTCGACGTGGCCGCGCCGCTGCTGTGCGCCGGCATCACCACGTACTCCCCGCTGAAGCACTGGAACGTGGGCCCCGGCAAGAAGGTCGCCGTCGTCGGCCTCGGCGGTCTCGGGCACATGGGCGTCAAGATCGCGCACGCGCTGGGCGCGGAGGTCACCGTCCTGTCCCAGTCCCTGCGCAAGAAGGACGACGGCCTGAAGCTGGGCGCCGACCACTACTACGCCACCAGCGACCCGAAGACCTTCGAGGACCTCAAGGGCACCTTCGACCTCATCCTCAACACGGTCTCGGCCCCGCTCGACTTCAGCGGCTTCCTGTCCCTGCTGCGCACGGACGGCGCCATGGTCAACGTGGGCCTGCCCGAGGAGCCGGTCCAGATCACCCTCCAGTCCCTCTTCGGCAACCGCCGCAGCCTCAGCAGCTCCGGCATCGGCGGCATCCCGGAGACCCAGGAGATGCTGGACTTCTGCGCGGAGCACGGGCTGGGCGCGGAGATCGAGCTGATCGCCGCGTCGGAGATCAACGAGGCGTACGAGCGGGTGCTCGCGAGCGATGTGCGGTACCGGTTCGTGATCGACAACGCGACGATCTGACCTGCGGCGCTCGGCCGTCGCGGCGATCCGCCGTCGAGGGCGCGGGGTGCGGCCGGGCGCGGGTTGCCCGTGGCCGCTCGCGCAGTTCCCCGCGCCCCTTCGGGACGCGTGTCCTCAGAGCCGGCTGTACGTGTCGATGTCCTCGCCGAACTCCTTGATCGCCTGGGTGGTGAGGGTCGGCCGGGTGTCGGAGATCGCGGCCATGTAGTCCTCGGTGTCCGCCGGGCGGCCCGCGCGGTGGGCGACCTCGCGTTCGAAGGCGGCCTGCGCCCCCTTGCGGGCGGCGAACTCGATGTCCGCCGGGGTGAACAGCTCGCTCGCGGCGACCAGCCGGCCGACGTCCACCGAGTCGCCGACGTCCCGGAGATAGCGGGCCCAGATCGCCGCGCGGGCGGTCGGGTCGGGCGGCCCGATGGGGATGACGTAGTCGAACCGCCCCGGCCGCAGGAAGGCCGCGTCGAGGGACCGTACGGAATTGGTGGCGCACACCAGCAGCCGTGAGTCGTGCTCGCGGAAGACGGGGATCAGCTTCAGCAGCTCGTTGGTCACCCCGTGCCCGGGGTCCACCGCCTTGCCGGAGCGCGCCGCCGCGATCTCCTCCACCTCGTCGATGAAGAGCACCACCGAGTCCAGCTCCGCGAGATCCGCGAACGCGTCCCGCAGCGCCGTGGCCAGCCCCTCGCTGGTGTCGGCGGCGAGCCGCGAGGGGAACAGCTCCACGAACGGCCAGCCGAGCCGGGAGGAGACCGCCTTGGCGAAGCTGGTCTTCCCGGTGCCGGGCGGCCCGAACAGGATGACCGACTTCGGCGGCACGACCCCGTACCGGTCGGCCAGCGCCGGTTCCGTCAGCGGCAGCACCACCCGCCGCTCCACGACCTGCTTCTCCCGCTCCATCCCGGCCATCGCGTCCCACAGCCCCTCGGGCAGCATGCGCCCGCCGAGCGCGGCCAGGAGGTCGGCGTCGGCGGCGCCGAGCGGTTCGAGTTTCTCGTAGTAGGCGAGGCCGTCGCGGCACCGGTAGCCGCTGTTCGCCAGCGCCTTCGAACCGGCCGCGCCCGCTGGCAGCAGCGTGCTGATGTGCCGTATCCCCAGCGCCCGCAGCCGCCGCTCCAGCTCGGCGAGCAGCGCGCTGCCGATCCCGCGCTCGCGCCAGCGCGCGGCGAGCGCCATCAGCAGGATCCAGCCCCGCTTGCCCTGCGCCTGGGCCACCGCCATCCCCACCAGCTCGTCCCCGACCACCGCGACCACCGCCGTCTGCCCGGCCTTAGCCGCGGCCATCACCTCCGAGACCGGGAACACCGGGTCCTCGTCGGCCTGCCGGCACTGGTCCCAGATCTGGATGGCCTGATCGAGATCGTCGTCGTGATAGTCGCGCAGATGCCATGCGGGCATGGAGGCACCACCTCACCACCAAGGGGGTCTCCCATTGTCTCCGCGGGGACCGGGGACGACATCTCCAGGCTCCCGCGGGGCCCCTCCCGTGGGCCCCCGCGGGAGGATGCGGGCGGCTCAGCCGGTCAGGCTCGCCGGGCTGCCCCCGTTGGCCTCGTACCCCGCCACCGCCAGGGCGCGGTAGACGGCGAACTCGGCCGCCGGGTCGGCCGCCAGCGTCCAGGGCAGGGCGCCGACATGGCCGTCGACGTGTATCAGCTCATGCATGGCCTCCGCCCAGCGCTCGGCGCGGACCAGGAAGAAGACCAGCAGATGGCGGACGTGCGGCAGCGTCGGAGCGGCGGAGCCGGCCTCGTCCGCCGCGTGCCGCGCGCCCTGGATCGCCCTGGCGACGACCTCGCTCCGGTAGAGGCTCAGCACCAGATTCACCTCGGGGAGGTGCTCGAACACCGCGAACAGCGGGAGCGCGGCCAGCAGCGATCCGCGCGGGGCGCGGGCGGCGGCCGCCTCGGCGAAGGCGTACGCCTGCTCGCGCGAGCCGTGCCACTTCTCGCACCAGTAGGGGAGCGCGGCCAGATGCGCGCCCATGTGATGCGGGGCGCGGTCGAGGACCTTCAGCCACAGCCGCTCGAACTCGTCCCGAGAGACGCCGAGGCCGCGGCCGATCGCCAGCTCGATGATGTGCGGCACCGGATCGGCGGGCGCCGGCCCGGCCGCCTGCCCGCACACCTCCCGGGCCTCCTCCAGCAGCAGCCGGAAGTCCTCGGTGCCGGCCGCCGACGCCCGCCAGGCCCGCTGCACCAGGAACTCCGCGTGCACGGCCGCACCGCCCGCGTCCTCGGGCCGCTCCGCCCGCCACACCCGCAGCCACTGGCCGCCCGGCGTCTCGTGTATCCCGCCGGGACGCTGTTCGAGCTCCAGCGCGGCCGCGCCGCCGAGGGCCTGCACCCGCTGCCAGCGCAGCTCGCCCGCCGTCTCGGTGCCGGCCAGCAGCTGGGCCGCCGCCCGGTAGTCCTGGGTGCGCTGCACCAGCTCCAGCGCGTCCAGCAGATCCTGGTCGGGACCGGGCAGCCGTACGTCCAGCTCTTCCTGGCGCAGGAAGCCGTAGTCCGCGGGGTCGGCGGCGTCCGGGTGGTCCGGGTGCACCTGCTCGATCATCCCGCGCCTGCGCCGTACCAGCGGGAGCAGCACGAAGCTCAGCATGAGCAGTGCCATGAGCAGCCAGAGAATCACCATGCCCCCAAGGGTTCCAGACAGGGGGGCCACATGACCAACCCCGCCGTCGGCCTGTGGACAACTCCGGTCCTGGGCATGACAGCCGACACAGGATGTCCCTCCGCGCACCCGCCGCCCGCCCCCACCACCGGGCGTCGGAATCCCGCCGGGCGCACTACGCTCGGTGCACATGAGCGACAGGCACATCAGTCAGCACTTCGAGACCCTCGCGATCCACGCGGGCAACACCGCGGATCCCCTCACCGGCGCGGTCGTACCGCCCATCTACCAGGTCTCGACCTACAAGCAGGACGGCGTCGGCGGGCTGCGCGGCGGCTACGAGTACAGCCGCAGCGCCAACCCGACCCGTACCGCCCTGGAGGAGAACCTCGCCGCGCTGGAGGGCGGCAGCCGCGGCCTCGCGTTCGCCTCGGGCCTCGCGGCCGAGGACACCCTGCTGCGCACGCTGCTCACCCCCGGCGACCACGTGGTGATCCCGAACGACGCCTACGGCGGCACCTTCCGCCTCTTCTCCAAGGTCGCCACCCGCTGGGGCGTGGAGTGGTCCGTCGCCGACACCAGCGACCCGGCCGCCGTACGGGCCGCGATCACCCCGCGGACCAAGGCCGTCTGGGTGGAGACCCCCTCCAACCCGCTGCTCGGCATCACCGACATCGCCGCCGTCGCCCAGGTCGCCCACGACGCGGGCGCGCGCCTCGTCGTCGACAACACCTTCGCCACGCCGTACCTCCAGCAGCCGCTGTCGCTCGGCGCGGACGTCGTCGTGCACTCGCTGACCAAGTACATGGGCGGCCACTCCGACGTGGTCGGCGGCGCCCTGATCGTCTCCGACCAGGCGCTCGGCGAGGAGCTGGCCTACCACCAGAACGCGATGGGCGCCGTCGCCGGTCCCTTCGACTCCTGGCTGGTGCTGCGCGGCACCAAGACCCTCGCCGTGCGCATGGACCGGCACAGCGAGAACGCCACCAAGGTCGCCGACATGCTCAGCCGGCACGCCCGCGTGACCAGCGTGCTCTACCCGGGCCTGCCCGAGCACCCCGGGCACGAGGTCGCCGCCAAGCAGATGCGCGCCTTCGGCGGCATGATCTCCTTCCGCGTCGAGGGCGGCGAGGAGGCGGCCGTCGAGGTCTGCAACCGCGCCAAGGTGTTCACCCTCGGCGAGTCGCTCGGCGGCGTCGAGTCCCTGATCGAGCACCCCGGCCGGATGACCCACGCCTCCGCGGCCGGTTCGGCCCTGGAGGTCCCCGCCGACCTCGTCCGCCTGTCCGTCGGCATCGAGAACGCCGACGACCTGGTCGAGGACCTGCGCCAGGCCCTGGGCTAGACAACGCGGGGATGATCCGGGCCGGCCGCGGCCCGGATCACCAGCCGTCCATCGGCGGAGTCGTCTGCGAGGGCGGCTCCACCCATGGGTGGGCGTACGCCGCCCACACCCCGAACACCACCGCGGCCACGCACACCAGCGCCCACAGCACCCGGCGCGCCAGCCGCCGGCGCCGCAGCAGCCGTTCGCCGCGCCGCACCGCGTCCGGGTACAGCTCCGGCGGCACCGGCACCGGCCGCGCGCCCATCACCCGCCGTACGGCGGCCTCCCGCTCGGCCCGGTTCACCCCGGCCTCCCCGCGCCGTACGCCCGCCCGCGCCCGACGCCCCGCGTCCCGCGCCCGACGCCCCGCGTCCCGCGCCCGACGCCCCGCGCCCGACGCCCCGCGTCCCGCGCCCGACCTCCCGCGGCCTCACGACGGCGCCATCTTCGCGTTCGCCGTGCGCGGACCGGCCGCCCTGACCGGGTGCAGCACCAGGGACGTCGCCCGGTCGCAGACGGTGTGCACACGTTCCGCGGTCAGCCCGAGCAGCGCGGCCGTCTGCTCCTCGGCGACCCCCTCGTACATCCGCAGCACCAGGACCAGCCGCTCCTGCGGGCCCAGCCCGGCGAGCGGGCCGCACGGCGCGGGCCGTTCGCGGCCGAGGAGCCGGTGCCGGTGCTTGTGCGGGTGCGGGTGCGGGTGCCGGAGCGTGCGCGCGAAACGGACCGCGAGGTACTGGCGCGCGCAGTCGTACGGGTCCTCGCCGCGCAGCCGGTGCCAGCGGGCGTAGGTGTGGCCGAGCGCCAGGGTCAGCAGGCGCCGCGCACGGGGGTTGGCGTCCGGGGCCTCGGCGGTGAGCAGCGTCGCGGCGAGCAGCAGCCGGCCGGCCGCGCCCGCGACGAACGCCTCGAACTCCTGCTCCCTGCCTGCCCCTTGGGCCACCCGCCGATCACGCAAGACGCCTCCCCGTCAGGGGGCCCTGTCCGGTACGGGACGGGTGAATCGCGTACGACGCAGGACCCGGCTCTCATATGAGGCCAGCCGGGGCCCCGGGTCAAGACTCGGGATGCCTCCCCTGGGTGCGGGTGGACAGGCCGTGGTTGAAGCGGGTCAGCAGGGCGCAGAACTGCTCGCGCTCCTGCGGCGACCAGTCCTCGGTCAGCTCCGCCATCAGCAGACGCCGCGAGGAGCGCACCTCCGCCAGCCGGGCCGCCCCGCGCGGGGACAGCTGGAGCACCACCGCGCGGCCGTCCTCCGGGTGCGAGGTGCGCTTGACCAGGCCGGTGTCGACCAGCGGGGCCACCTGCCGGGTGACCGTGGAGGAGTCGATGCCCATGCCCGAGGCGAGCGCCTTGACGCCCATCGGGCCCTCCTTGTCGAGGCGGTTGAGCAGCAGATAGGCGGCGCGGTCCATGGAGTTGCGCGCCTGCCCGACACCGCCGAGCCGCGTCTGTTCGGCGCGGCGGGCGAACACCGCCACCTCGTGCTGGAGGGCGTCGAGAAGACCGGGATCACCGACGGTCGTCATGTCCATCGACATTTCAGGTGTTGTGGGCATGGCCGGAGGCTCGCTTCATGAAGGGCTGCAAGGTTGGGGGACAGGGTACGCGGCCCGGCGCCGGGCCGTACCGGCGCTGCGCAAACCCGTCTTGGACCTTGGTCACCACCGTCGTACGACACCGGGAGCTGCGATGCTGGAGTCATGAACTACCGCACCGCCCACCCCTTGCGTTCCGTCACCCTGGACGACGTACGCGGGGCCCGGAAGATGCTCTCGGGCGTGGCGCGGACGACCGCGACGGAGGGCAGCCGGCACCTGTCCCAGCTGGTCGGCGCGCCGGTGCAGCTGAAGTGCGAGAACCTCCAGCGCACCGGCTCGTTCAAGCTGCGCGGCGCCTATGTGCGCATCGCCGGGCTGCTGCCGGAGGAACGGGCCGCCGGGGTGGTGGCCGCGAGCGCCGGCAACCACGCGCAGGGCGTCGCCCTGGCCTCCTCGCTGCTGGGCGTGCACGCCACCGTGTTCATGCCGCACGGTGCCCCGCTGCCCAAGGTCAGCGCGACCAGGGAGTACGGCGCCGAGGTCCGCCTCACCGGCCAGGTGGTGGACGAGACGCTGGCCGCCGCCCAGGACTACGCGGCCCGCACCGGCGCGGTGTTCATCCACCCCTTCGACCACCCGGACATCATCGCCGGCCAGGGCACGGTCGGCCTGGAGATCCTGGAGCAGTGTCCCCAGGTGCGCACGATCCTCGTCGGGGTCGGCGGCGGGGGACTGCTGGCCGGGATCGCGGTCGCGGTGAAGGCGATCCGGCCGGACGTGCGGATCATCGGCGTCCAGGCCGAGGGCGCCGCCGCCTACCCGCCCTCACTGGCCGTCGGACACCCGGTGGCGGTCGCGAACCCGGCCACGATGGCCGACGGCATCAAGGTGGGCAAGCCCGGCGTGGTGCCGTTCGGCCTCATCCGCGAGCTGGTGGACGAGATGCGCACGGTCACCGAGGACCAGCTGTCCGCCGCGCTGCTGCTGTGCCTGGAGCGGGCCAAGCTGGTCGTGGAACCGGCCGGCGCGAGCCCGGTCGCCGCCCTGATGGCGTCCCCGGACACCTTCGAGGGCCCGGTCGTCTGCGTGCTGTCCGGCGGCAATGTCGACCCGGTGCTGCTCCAGCGGGTGCTGCGGCACGGCATGTCCGCGCAGGGCCGCTATCTGGCCGTACGACTGCGGCTCACCGACCGCCCGGGTGCCCTCGCCACCCTCCTCGGGGTGCTGTCGGGGGTGGACGCCAACGTCCTCGACGTCAGCCATGTCCGCACCGACCCCCGGCTCGGCCTCAGCGAGGTGGAGGTCGAACTCCACCTGGAGACCAAGGGCCCGGCCCACTGCGCCGAGGTCGGCCAGTGCCTGCGCGACGCGGGCTACACGGTCCTGCCCTGAGACCGCCCCCGTACGGGTCGTACGGCCATCAGGTACGACGGGACCCCCGGCGACCGCTGCGGTCGCCGGGGGTCCCGTCGTGGGTCAGGTCCGGGGCTCAGCCGTTGTAGGGCTCGGCCTTGAGAATGCGGACCGAGGCCTTCTTGCCGTTCGGCAGCTCGTACTCCGCGTCCTCGCCCACCTTGTGGCCGATGACACCGGCCCCCAGCGGCGACTGCGGCGAGTAGGTCTCCACATCCGAGCTCGCGTACTCGCGGGAGGCGAGCAGGAACGTCATGGTGTCGTCCTCGTCACCGTCGAAGGCGATCGTGACGACCATGCCGGGCGCGACGGCGCCGTCGGCGGAGGCCGGGGCCTCGCCCACCTTGGCGCTCTCGAGGAGCTGGGTCAGCTGCCGCACGCGCAGCTCCTGCTTGCCCTGCTCCTCCTTGGCCGCGTGGTACCCGCCGTTCTCGCGCAGGTCTCCCTCCTCGCGCGCGGCCGCGATCTTGGCGGCGATCTCCGTGCGCGCAGGACCAGTAAGGTACTCAAGCTCGACCTTGAGCTTGTTGTACGCCTCCTGGGTCAGCCAGGTGACGTTCTCGCTGGTCTGGGTCACAGGGTGCTCCTCGTCGGTACTGGGAATACAAAGCATCGCCCTACCCAGAAGAATGTTCCCTCTTGGATGGGCGAAACCACGAGCCTAACAATTCATCCGCGTAAGGGGGAGGACATAAGCCATCAGAATCACATCAACGCAGGTCGGACCGTCCGCATTCCGGGTGAAGGCACGGCGGGGCGGCGCGTCCGGCGCGGTGGACCACCGGCCGAAGCGGGGCCCGGCCGACGGTGTCCCCGGCGGGTCAGCCGCTGTGGCAGCCCAGCAGTTCGGCCGTGGTGCCACGGGCCGTCGTACGCAGCGTGACGACCTTGTCGATGCGCGTGGCGGAGCCGGTGAAGTGGAAGTCGGCGCGGCCGACCTCGGTGCCGTCCGCCGACTGGGAGCGCAGGGTGCAGTAGCCGTCGGCCCCGGCGTCCTTGTGGACCTCCAGATGGGCCTTGACCGTGTCGTTCGTGGCGTCGAAGGTGATCACCTGGGCGCTGATCTTCGTCTGCACGATGTAGTGGTACGCGAAGTAGCCGACCAGGGCCAGCAGGACGGCGCCCAGCACCACGGCGGCGGTCTTGAGTTTGCGGTCGGCGCGCTCGTCGGAGGAGCGGCCGTAGCGGCCCGTGGGCAGCCCCGTGCTCGCCGTACTCATGATCGTCCTCTCCGCGGAATTAAACGCTCCCCGATTCGGTCACTATAGAAGCCTTCGATTGCGCCCTGAGCCTTGGGGGCGCCGACCTACCGAGGATTGAGTCTTGACTGACCAGCTGCGACTGATGGCCGTTCACGCGCACCCCGACGACGAGTCGAGCAAGGGCGCGGCCACCATGGCGAAGTACGTGTCCGAGGGGGTGGACGTGCTGGTGGTGACCTGCACCGGCGGTGAACGCGGCTCCATCCTCAACCCCAAGCTCCAGGGCGACCCCTATATCGAGGCGAACATCCACGAGGTGCGCCGCAAGGAGATGGACGAGGCCCGCGAGATCCTGGGCGTCAAGCAGGAGTGGCTGGGCTTCGTGGACTCCGGGCTGCCCGAGGGCGACCCGCTGCCGCCGCTGCCCGAGGGCTGCTTCGCCCTGGAGGACGTCGACAAGGCGGCCGGCGAACTGGTGCGCCAGATCCGCTCCTTCCGCCCGCAGGTGATCACCACCTACGACGAGAACGGCGGCTACCCCCACCCCGACCACATCATGACCCACAAGATCTCCATGGTGGCGTTCGAGGGCGCGGCGGACACCGAGAAGTACCCCGAGGACGAGTTCGGCCCGGCCCACCAGCCGCTGAAGCTCTACTACAACCAGGGCTTCAACCGCCCCCGCACCGAGGCCCTGCACCGGGCGATGCTCGACCGCGGCCTGGAGTCGCCGTACGGGGAGTGGCTCAAGCGCTGGAAGGAGATCGAGCGGGTCGAGCGCACCCTGACCACGCATGTTCCCTGCGCGGACTTCTTCGAGATCCGCGACAAGGCGCTGATCGCGCACGCCACGCAGATCGATCCGGACGGCGGCTGGTTCCGCGTGCCGATGGAGCTCCAGCGGGAGGTCTGGCCGACGGAGGAGTACGAGCTGGCGAAGTCGCTCGTGGACACCTCCCTCCCCGAGGACGACCTCTTCGCGGGCATCCGGGACAATGCCTGACATGAGCGCAAGCGTGAGCCTGGCAGCGACGGACCTCGTCTCCCTCGCCGATCTCGACCAGAACAAGGTCACCCCCGGTGTCCTCGGCTTCATCGTGTTCGCGGTGATGGCGGTGGCGGTGTGGGGCCTCATGAAGTCGATGAGCAAGCACATGCGGAAGGTCGACTTCAAGGAGCCCGCCGACCCCGGCACGGACAACCACCCGGCCGACACCCCGGCCCACCGAAGCTGAACCCGGGCTGACCTGGGCCTGGGCCCCGGCCCCTGGCTCTGGGCTGTGGCCCTCGGCTCTAGCCCTCGGCCCCGGGCCGCGGCCCTCGGCCGATAGCCCCGGGTGCCCGTCTCCGCGGACCCCCGGCCTCCGAGAGCCGGCCCCGGGGAGCCCGTTCCACAGGACTTCGGCCCCTGAAAGCCCGGCCCGTGGGACCCCGGCCTTCGCGGCTCCGGCAGCCGGAGCCGCCCAGGGTCAGGGCCTCAGCCAGCCGCCCGCCGAAACCGTCGCCCCCGTCATCTCACGGGCGCGGCGGTCCGGAACCATGCGCGGTTGCCGGACCCCTGCCGACCGGCCCTTGGACGTGCGCCCGCTTGAGCAGAGCAGGGCGTGCGCGGGCGGCTGTCCGGGGAATTCCGCGTATCCGGAGCGGGGCGCGTGGGGTGTGGGGGCGGTCTCCCCTTGAACGACCGGTTCGGCCACTGACCGCGCCGCGCGACGCCGTACTGGCTGCCCTGCTTGCTGCCGTCGAGACGGGCGCGCGGCGGGCGCGGCCGCTGCCCGGAGCAGCCGCCTACACGGCAGACACGCTCCCCTGGGCCCCGCCCAGCCGCCCCTACGACGGCACCCGCGTCCCGCACCACCCCTTCCCCACCACCAGGTACACGCACGCCCTCGCCAGCGCGGCCTCCGCGACCGCGCAGCCCATCGCCTGGAGCAGGGCCGCGCCCGAGCCCGCGGCGGTTATGTCGAACCAGGCGTCCAGGACGGCCATGGACGCCGTGGGGGACGCGGTGAGCCGGGCCCGGGGGTCGGCGCGGAGGCCGAGGAAGGCCGTGGCCGCGTAGCCCGCCGCCATCAGGACGTCGAGGCCGATCCAGGCGAGCGGCCAGTGGTCCACCGTGGCGCGGCCGGGCAATGTCATCGCGAGCACTGCCATCCACGGCACCAGCAGGACCGCCGCCGCGGCCAGCCCGATGAGCGTCCCCCTCTTCTTCGCCGTCACGCCCCGTCCGCCCCAGCCCCTCCCAGGGCCGCAATCGACTCCGATCCGGCTCCACCATAGACCACAGATAAAATTCTGCAAAGAGAATTCGGCAGTTTTCGGCAAACCTCAGGGACGTCTCAGGGTTCCCGGGGTTACGGTTTCCGCATGACCGACGGCATGCCCGAGATGACCAGCCTGGACCGCACCGCGCTCTACAAGTCCCTGGGCAACCCCCTGCGTCGCCGGATCCTGGACTACCTCGGCTGGCACGGCGAGGCGAACTCCACGGTGCTGGCTCGCGAACTCGGCGAAAGCTCCGGCACTACCAGCTACCACCTGCGCAAGCTCGCCGAGCAGCGGCTTATCGAGGAGATACCGGAGAAGTCGGGCGGCCGTGAGCGCTGGTGGCGGACACTGCCCTTCCGGCACACCACGCCTGACCCGGTCACGATGACCCCGGAGGAGTGCGCGGCCGCCGCGCAACTCGCCCACCTCAAGATCGAGTTCGACACTGCGCTCTACCACCACGCCCACCAGGAGTACTGCGGCCCCGAGGGCTGGGCCCAGGTTCAGCGTCACGGCACCTGGATGATCCGCGAGGAACTGCTCGCCTTCATGCGCGACTACAAGGTCTTGCTCGACCGCTACGGCCACTCCCGCGAGGAGGCCCCGCAGGGCGCGCGCCCGATGCTCATGTACTACTACGCGGTCCCCGAGCTGACGGAGGACCACCCCACCGAACCAGCCACCGCCGAACCGGGAGAGCGGAACGGTGAACCGACGGGCCTCTGACGCGTCGCCATATCCGCTCCAGCACGCAGCCAGCCCCGTCGACTGGTGACCCTAGTCGGTGGAGGCGTTCGAAAAGGCGCGTAGGAGTGGCGGGCCGGCGCTGCTGAACGTGAGGTAAGGCAAATGCCATTGGATCGGTGCACTTGTTGAACCCGTAAACCCTGACCAGGCGTGACGCTGCGCGATCTTGGAGCCGACGGACGTTTGTGAGCAGGTCGGCCGCCATTCGACGCGATTCAGCAGGAAGCGGACCAGGGGCTGTGCAGGTGCGTCGGAGCGTGCTGCGCCGCCAGCCTGACTGCGTTTCAGCGTATGACCTCGACTGTGCGTTCAGGTTGCGCGGTCGTCCAGGTTCGTGCCGATCCAGGCGCGCACCCGGGTGGCAGCGCGGTCGGGTGACAGCGCGGCCGGAACGCGGGTTCCGAAAGCGTGGTTCCGAGCGGCGGGGAAGGACGGTACGCAGTAGAGCCCCATGCTGTGATCGGGTTCTGCCTTACGCGGAGCCGGCGACATGTTGCCAGCCCCACTCGGAGCTTGCTCCACCTGGTCCGGGCCGAGGTTCGCGGCGAATCCCCCGGCCCGGCAACCAAACGACGGACCGTTCAGAGTCTCCGCACTCCGAGATCGGCGAAGAGCGCCCTAACGGCAGGATCGACGGAATAAAGCACCGTTCCGCGGATGGAACGGGTCATCAGTACGCCGTAGGCGTTGCGCAATGCCCGGGCGAGCTCGGTGTCGTCCTCGATGCGTGACGCCTTGCTCTTCACGTACTCGCGGTGGGCGACCCAAGCCCCGTCCTCCCAGGTGAGGTCGGGGCCCATGATCACGCCGCCCCACTGGTACTCGAGCCCTTGAGCAGTGTGCACGCACCCGATCTGGCCGAAGCCCCCCGGATCAGTCGCCCAGAACTTCCGCTTAGGCACTCCAGGGGTGCTGTGATTGTCGCCGGCGTTCCAGGGGCGTGCCCAGCCGGGATCGGGGCTGACGTCGGGGTGGGTGCCGGTGTCGTCGGTCCAGTCCCAGCACATTCCGGCGCTCATCCGTGCGCTCGCGCCCGTGGGGTCCTTGCTCAGGAGGAATGCCTCCATCTCGGCGGCGCTCTCAGCGTAGCGGAGCTCGAAAGGCTCGGGATCGTCGGTGCCGTCGGGGCGCCATGCGATGGGGTCACCTGCCATGAGCTGGCGGATCCAGGTGTCGTAGGTTGAGCTGCCGACGGCACGCAGCACCCGGTCCAGAGTGATCGGCACGATCTCCACGCGGAGGCTCTGGAGTTCGGCCTTGAGCTTCTCGGGAGACCAGACCTCCTCCGCGAAGAGGCGCTGGTCGCCGTCGATGAAGAAGACCGGCACGCGAGCGCGACTGACGAGCGCAGCCACCGAACTCGGTCCTGTGGACCGCATTGCGAACGAACCGATCATGGGTCGCTCGCTGAGGCGGTGCGCCTCGTCGCAGACGATCAGATCCAGTTCGTCGGGCCCAAGGTTGTCGGCAACCCACTTCACCGTCATGAATGCCTTCCGATGCCCCTTGGCGCCCCGCTTGAAGGTGTCGCGCGAGGCGATGCCGCCGGATACGAAAGCAGCCGAGCGCTTGGCTTCCAGAGCCCCTCCGAGAGCGGTGAGCGCGACGAGCGACTTGCCGCTGCCCGCGCGTCCCTCGATGACGAAGACTTTCTTCACTCCCGGCGAACCGACAGGTTCAACGGCTTCGGCGATCGCCCGGACCGCCCGCAGTTGCTGCTCGATGAGACTGAACCGGGTGTGCCCGTTGACGATTGCTCCGGTCTCGTCAGAGAGCAGGGAAGTCGTGCGCCGACGCTCGAGCAACTTCTGTGCGGCCTCTGCGCCCGAATCGGAGGTGAAATTTGTGAGCAGGAACTTCTCTAGATCCCCTGGCTGCCGCTGAGTGAAAGTGGCGATCCCGGGGCGAGGGGACACCTGGCTGATCCACTGGTGGTCGTCGTGCAGGAGGTTGTGCAGGTAGGCCGCGCCCACCAGGTTGACATAGCGGTCGTCAAACATGCTGTGGTGCCTGCGCAGGTCGTCAATATTCTTATCGACCTGGACGGCGGGGTGCTTGATGTGCTTCTCGTACCCGGAGAACGGCGCGTAGACCAGATCCCTGGCGCACACTTGGCAGAGCATGCCGGTTCCTGAGAGCTTGCAGGACGCACAGAGCCCGGCTGGCTTCGACGGCGTCGGCCGTTCGATGCTGCTCCACTGCTTGAGTTCGATGACCGCGTAGCTGAGCCGTCCTGACGGGTGCTGTCCTGCGAGAACCACGTCGATGTGGTTCATCTGGCCGTCGGCGAGATACTCGATGAACATCCGCACCGAGCCGAGGTCGAGGTTGTCCAGCGTGGCCGCCAGCTCGTAGACGCTTTCACGCCATGCCTTGACGTCTGAAGGCTTCGGTCCCTTGTTGTGCGGGTGCGCGGCGGTGTAGCACTCGCCGATCTTCCGGACCAACTGGTGGCGGTCCCGTACCAGACGCTGTGCGGGCCAGAATGCCTCCAATGGCTTCCAGCCGCCCCCGACTGCCATGCCGTCTGCCCTTCCCGCAGTGAGTGGAAGCTCTTGCGAGCTAGGTCACTTGGAAACTTAGCAGAATCGTATTTTCGCTTTATCTGTACGTCACTGGCTGAGCCTACTCGGTAGCGTTCCCGACGTAGCCGCCGCCCGCGTCCGCGTGCCGCCGGTGCTGTGCACGACGGCCACGCTGTCCGGGCACGCGCAAGCAGGGTGGCTGTGATCATCATGGGATGGCGCGCTGGTGCAAATCAGCCGAGCAGGGCAGAGAGGCTGCGGGTTGAGCCTTCAGGGCCGGGCTGCGTGAGAGGCTGGGCCGTATGAACCGGCTGGCTGGTGTGACCTCGCCTTATCTGCTTCAGCACGCTGACAATCCGGTCGACTGGTGGCCCTGGACACCAGAGGCCTTCGAGGAGGCGCGGCGGCGTGACGCCCCCGTGCTGCTGTCGGTCGGGTACTCCGCGTGCCACTGGTGCCACGTCATGGCCCATGAATCCTTCGAGGATCAGGACACCGCCGACTACCTCAACGACCACTTCGTCAGCGTCAAGGTCGACCGTGAGGAGCGGCCGGACGTCGATGCCGTGTACATGGAGGCGGTGCAGGCGGCCACCGGGCAGGGTGGGTGGCCGATGACCGTGTTTCTCACGCCGGACGCCGAGCCGTTCTACTTCGGCACGTACTTCCCGCCCGAGCCCCGGCACGGGATGCCGTCCTTCCGGCAGGTGCTGGAGGGGGTCCAGCAGGCGTGGAGCACCCGGCGGGACGAGGTCGGGGAGGTCGCCGGGAAGATCGTGCGGGATCTGGCGCAGCGGGAGATCGGCCACCAGGGGACCCGGCCGCCCGGCGAGCAGGAACTCGCCCAGGCGCTGCTCGGGCTGACCCGTGAGTACGACGCGCAGCGCGGCGGATTCGGCGGCGCGCCCAAGTTTCCGCCGTCCATGGTGCTGGAGTTCCTGCTGCGCCACCACGCGCGCACCGGCGCCGAGGGCGCGCTCCAGATGGCGCAGGACACCTGTGAGCGGATGGCCCGTGGCGGTATCTACGATCAACTAGGCGGCGGGTTCGCCCGTTACTCGGTCGATCGTGACTGGCAAGTGCCCCATTTTGAGAAGATGCTTTACGATAACGCCCTTTTGTGCCGGGTGTACGCGCATCTCTGGCGGGCCACCGGGTCCGAACTCGCCCGCCGGGTCGCCCTGGAGACCGCCGACTTCATGGTCCGCGAACTGCGGACGGACGAAGGGGGGTTCGCGTCCGCCCTCGACGCCGACAGCGACGACGGCGAAGGACGGCACGTCGAGGGGGCGTACTACGTCTGGACGCCGGAGCAGCTGACCGGCGTCCTGGGCGAGGCCGACGCCCAGCTCGCCGCGCAGTTCTTCGGGGTCACCGACGAGGGAACCTTCGAGCACGGGCAGTCCGTCCTGCAACTCCCGCAGGACGAGGGCGTGTTCGACGCCGAGAAGATCGCCTCCGTCAAGCGGCGGCTGCTCGGCGCCCGCGCGCTGCGGCCCGCGCCCGGCCGGGACGACAAGGTCGTCGCCGCCTGGAACGGACTCGCGATCGCCGCGCTCGCCGAGACCGGCGCCTACTTCGACCGCCCCGACCTGACCGAGGCCGCCCTCGGCGCCGCCGACCTGCTCGTGCGGGTGCATCTCGACGAGCACGCCCGGCTCGCCCGCACCAGCA
The DNA here is from genome assembly GCF_030450125.1 of Streptomyces sp. WP-1. Taxonomy (NCBI): domain Bacteria; kingdom Bacillati; phylum Actinomycetota; class Actinomycetes; order Kitasatosporales; family Streptomycetaceae; genus Streptomyces; species Streptomyces sp. WP-1. Next base: position 3,164,123 of record NZ_CP123923.1, on the reverse strand, counting down.
AGGACGGCCGGGCCGGCGCCAACTCCGGTGTCCTGGAGGACTACGCGGACGTCGCCGAGGGCTTCCTCGCCCTCGCCTCCGTGACCGGCGAGGGCGTCTGGCTGGACTTCGCCGGACTGCTCGTCGACCATGTGCTCGCCCGCTTCACCGACCCCGCAAGCGGCGCGCTCTACGACACCGCCGCCGACGCCGAACAGCTCATCCGCCGCCCCCAGGACCCCACCGACAACGCCACCCCCTCCGGCTGGTCGGCCGCCGCGGGTGCGCTGCTCGGTTACGCCGCGCAGACCGGATCCGAGGCTCATCGCACCGCCGCCGAGCGGGCGTTGGGCGTCGTAGGGGCCCTCGGGCCGCGCGTGCCCCGGTTCATCGGCTGGGGGCTGGCCGTCGCGGAGGCGCTGCTCGACGGGCCCCGGGAGATCGCGGTCGTCGGCCCGTCCCTCACCGATCCGGCGACAACGTCCCTGCACCGTACGGCACTTCTGGGCACCGCCCCGGGCGCGGTCGTCGCCGTCGGCACCCCGGACAGCGAGGAGTTCCCGCTGCTCGCCGACCGCCCGCTCGTCTCCGGACAGGCGGCCGCCTACGTCTGCCGTAACTTCACCTGCGACGCCCCGACCACCGACCCGGACCGGCTCCGCTCGGCCCTCGAAAGCCCCTGAAGCCGAGCAACCCCCTGAAGCCGAGCAACCCTTTGAACCGGCGGCGTCACGCGCCGCTGAGGATCATCGCCCCCAGCGTGAGCTGCGCGCCCCACTGCACGACCACGGCCCAGGCCCGGGAGTACGTCCCCCGGCCCCTGGGCCAGACCAGTGCCGCGACGCCCGCGGCGAGGGCCAGCCAGAAGGCGGTGTAGAGCGCCGAACCGGGGATGGCCGAGCACCCCTCGCCGTACATCAGGCACGCGGTGCCGCGCTCGCCGGAGAGGACGACCGCCCAGGACAGGACGACGATCGGCAGCAGCAGGACCAGTCCGGCGATCGCCCAGCCGCTGATGAAGCGGTCCTTCTGCCGTGCGGTGAGGGCCACCGGCTGCCCGGTCGTGGTGTTCATGCCCCCATCCCACCGCGCCGCCCCGGCCCCCGGGAGCGGCCCGCCTACTCAACCGCCCTGAGTACTCCCCTGGGTACGCATGCTCAACGCCCGCTCCACGACCGCCTCCAGCTGGCCGTGATGCGCGCCCTTCCAGTACGCGCGCCCGCAGGACACGCACTGCGCGAAGACGTCGTACGACCGCTCGGTGCCGTCCTTGAGCTGGTCGGCGACCTCCTCCTTGGTGGCGGCGCGCAGCAGCCCGTTGCAGGCCGTGCACCGGGTCCAGGGGCGCAGTTCGGGGGCGAAGCGGCCGAGGACGTCCTGGAGTTGTTCCTCCGGCTGGGTGCTGTAGACGTACGCGCCGGCCCACAGCTCGCGCCGCCGCAGCAGCCCCCGGTCGCGGCTGAGCATCACCCGCTGCTCGGCCGCCGAGCACGCCGCCAGCGCCGGATCGCCGATGTCCGTGGACTCGTACGCCGCGTCGACGCCGAGCAGCCGCAGCCGCCGGGCCAGGGTGCCGAGGTGGACGTCGAGGAGGAAGCGGAGCGGGGCGCCGGGAACCCGCTGCGGGCGCGCCACCGCCTGGACGCGGACGCTCTCGCCCGCGCGCGGGATGTGCGAGACCGGTACCTCGCGGCCGTCCACGACCAGCGCGCCGACCTCGGTCAGCGGCACGCCGAGGGACTCGATGACATGGCCGAGTGTCGAGACGCCGTCGGTGCCGAGCGCGGTGGCGCCGGCGCGCCGGGCCGACGGGACGAACAGGTGCAGCTCGGGGGCGACTTCGACGCGGATCTCGGTTCCGTTCACCCCGTCAGCATGGCACGCCGGGAGGGAGCGGTCTCAGTGGTTCTCGGCGCCCGGCGGGCCGTGCCCCAGGACGTCCAGGGTGCGGTCGACCAGGTCCCGCAGATCGTCCCGGTGGCCCTGCTCGGCCCAGTACATGGTGGTCTCCATCAGGCCGCCGATCAGCGACATGGCGTAGACCCGCACCTCCAGGTCACCGGGGTCGCGGCCGGTGCGCTCGGCGACGGCCCGGCACAGCAGGTGACCGGTCACCGACAGACTCTGCATCATCCGTGAGCGCACCGCGGGGACCTGGACCATCAGACGGGCGCGCAGCCGGGAGACCTCCGGTTCGTCCTCCGCCCCGGCCTGGACGGCGCGCCGCAGCACGTACCGGATGGTGTCGGCCCAGGGCTCCTCGGCGGGCCGGCGCCCGATCTCCTCCAGCATGACCGCGTCGAACACGTCGGTGAGGACGATGTCCTCCTTGGCCGGGAAGTACCGGAAGACCGTCGACGGCGACACCTCCGCCCGGTCGGCGATCTGGTCGATCGTCGTGGCGTCGTACCCCTGCTCCTCGATCAGGGCGTACGTCGCCCCGCGGATCGCCTCCCGGGTCTTGACCTTCTTGCGCTCCCGCAGTCCGAGGCGGGGGCCCTCGGAGCGGGCGGGGGAGGGGGAGGTGGTGCTGGTGGGGCGAGCGGCCGTCATGCCGGTCATTCTCCCCGCGTCGTACGACCAGGGTGCACCGAACCTGCCGGGGTGGCGAAGCGGGCGCTCTCCGGGCATGAGAACGGCCACGGCTCGGATGAGCCGTGGCCGCGGGGTGAGCGGGCGGGAGCTACGCGTGCTGGTACGCCACCAGCGAGATCCCCACGTAGTGGACGACGAACGCCGCGAGCGTGAAGGAGTGGAAGACCTCGTGGAAGCCGAACCAGCGCGGTGACGGGTTCGGCCGCTTGAAGCCGTAGACGACGCCGCCCGCGCTGTAGAGCAGCCCGCCGACGACCACCAGGACCAGGACGGCGATGCCGCCGGTGCGCAGGAAGTCGGGCAGGAAGAAGACGGCCGCCCAGCCCATCGCGATGTAGCAGGGCGTGTAGAGCCAGCGCGGGGCGCCGACCCAGAAGACGCGGAAGACGATCCCGGCCGCCGCCGCGGCCCAGATGCCCCACAGCAGCCACTGGCCCTTGGCGCCGGGCAGCAGCAGCATCGTCAGCGGGGTGTAGGTGCCCGCGATGATCAGGAAGATGTTGGCGTGGTCGAGGCGGCGCAGCAGCCCGTCCATCCGCGGGCCCCAGTTGCCCCGGTGGTACAGCGCGCTGACGCCGAACAGCAGGCAGGCCGTGAGGACGTAGATCCCGCAGGCGATGCGCCCTCTGGTCGAGTCGGCGAGGGCGGTGAGCACGAGTCCCGCGATGAGTACGGCCGGGAACATGCCGAGGTGCAGCCAGCCGCGCAGCCTCGGTTTGATCGGGTGGGGAAGGGAGAGCGCCAGGGGACCGCGGCCGCCGGCCGGCGTGTCGTTGGGCGCGTCGGGGACGGACGCAGTCATGCGCCGCATGGTACCTACGCCTCCGTAAATCGGATGTGAGGGGCGTGCCTTGGTCGGGTGAGCGCAAAAAGAAGTTCAGCTGAAATCCAGACAGACGCAAAGAACATGCAAACGCCGCTGGAAGCGTGGCTCACCTCACCTCGCTCACCTGTGAGACCCCCTGGACAGATGGGCACTCCGGGCGGATGATCAAATGAGTGCAGTCGGCACCGGATGAGCGACAGCGAAGCATCCGGGTCGCAGCCCCCACGGGGCGACAAGGACAAAATCCCTCACTTAGGAGCAACCGTGGCGCGCGACAACTCGGCTCCCAGCGTTCCCACCCGCCACCAGGAACTGATCTCGTGGGTCAACGAGATCGCCGAACTGACGCAGCCGGACAACGTGGTCTGGTGTGACGGATCCGAGGCCGAGTACGAGCGCCTGTGCGAGGAGCTCGTGACCAAGGGCACCTTCAAGAAGCTCGACCCGGTCAAGCGCCCGCACTCCTACCTCGCCGCCTCCGACCCGACCGACGTCGCGCGCGTCGAGGACCGCACCTTCATCTGCTCCGAGAAGGAGGAGGACGCGGGCCCGACCAACAACTGGAAGGCCCCCGCCGAGATGCGGGAGATCTTCGCCGGCGACAAGGGACTGTTCCGCGGCTCCATGCGCGGCCGCACCCTGTACGTCGTCCCGTTCTGCATGGGCCCCCTCGGCTCCCCGCTGTCCGCGCTCGGCGTCGAGATCACCGACTCCGCCTACGTCGCCGTCTCCATGCGCACCATGACGCGCATGGGCCAGGCCGTCCTGGACGAGCTGGGCGAGGACGGCTTCTTCGTCAAGGCCGTCCACTCCGTGGGCGCCCCGCTGGAGGCGGGCCAGGCCGACGTGCCGTGGCCGTGCAGCCAGACCAAGTTCATCTCCCACTTCCCCGAGGCGCGCGAGATCTGGTCGTACGGGTCGGGCTACGGCGGCAACGCCCTGCTCGGCAAGAAGTGCTACGCGCTGCGCATCGCCTCCGTCATGGCCCGTGACGAGGGCTGGCTCGCCGAGCACATGCTGATCCTCAAGCTCACCCCGCCGCAGGGCGAGTCCAAGTACGTGGCCGCCGCGTTCCCGAGCGCCTGCGGCAAGACCAACCTCGCCATGCTGGAGCCCACCGTCTCCGGCTGGACCGTGGAGACCATCGGCGACGACATCGCCTGGATGCGCTTCGGCGAGGACGGCCGCCTGTACGCGATCAACCCCGAGGCGGGCTTCTTCGGTGTCGCGCCCGGCACCGGCGAGCACACCAACGCCAACGCGATGAAGACCCTGTGGGGCAACGCCGTCTTCACCAACGTGGCGCTCACCGACGACGGCGACGTCTGGTGGGAGGGCATGACCGAGGAGACCCCGGCGCACCTGACCGACTGGAAGGGCAACGACTGGACGCCGGACAGCGAGACCCCGGCCGCCCACCCCAACGCCCGCTTCACCGTGCCGGCTTCGCAGTGCCCGATCATCGCGCCCGAGTGGGAGGACCCCAAGGGCGTGCCGATCTCCGCGATCCTCTTCGGCGGCCGCCGCGCCAGCGCGGTGCCGCTGGTCACCGAGTCCTTCGACTGGGACCACGGCGTCTTCCTCGGCGCCAACGTGGCCTCCGAGAAGACCGCCGCGGCCGAGGGCAAGGTCGGCGAGCTGCGCCGCGACCCGTTCGCCATGCTGCCGTTCTGCGGCTACAACATGGGCGACTACATGGCGCACTGGATCAACGTGGCCAAGGACAAGGACCAGTCCAAGCTGCCGAAGATCTACTACGTCAACTGGTTCCGCAAGAACGACGAGGGCAAGTTCGTCTGGCCCGGCTTCGGTGAGAACTCCCGCGTCCTGAAGTGGATCGTGGAGCGCCTGGACGGCAAGGCCGCGGGCGTCGAGACCCCGATCGGTGTGCTGCCGACCAAGGACGCGCTGGACACCGACGGCCTCGAACTGTCCGACTCCGACCTCGACTTCCTGCTCACGGTCGACAAGGAGGTCTGGCGCGAGGAGGCCGCGCTGGTGCCCGGCCACCTCGACACCTTCGGTGAGCACACCCCGAAGGAGCTGTGGGACCAGTACCGCGCGCTGGTGGAGCGCCTGGGCTGAGCCCCGAGAAGCTCCGCGGCCGGTCCGACTAGCCCTGACCAGCAATAGTCGTCACGAAGGCCGGCCGCGGAAACCCGCGCGGGGCCCCGCACAACGGCGTGCGGGGCCCTCGGGCGTTCCTGAACGCCGGGTGAGGGGCCGGCCCGGCAGCGCGACGCGTGAGTGAGGGCACCCGGTCCGCGCGTCGCTGCGGGTGCGCGCGGACCGGGGCCGATCAGGGGGCCGGGATCAGCCGGTGGTGGTGAGTTCCCTCGGGTCGGCGGCCAGCGCGGCCGCGTGCGCGTCCATCCGCTCGGCGGCCAGGATCGCCACCGCGGTGTCCGCGCGGGAGGCGGCGACCACCAGGGCGCGCCCGGCCAGGGCATGGGCGCGGCGGTGCAGGGCCACCGGATCCCCGGGGTCGGCACCCGGCGTCGCCCGCAGCGGCTTGCCGCCGCGCAGCCGGCACACCTGCGCCACCAGCCGGTCCGCGGCCGCGTCCAGGTCGGCCGAGGGGGCCCGCGCGCGCAGCTCGTCGGTGACCGCGAGCAGTGCCGACAGATGCCCGGCGAGCTGGATGTCCAGCTCCTCCTCGCGCGACCGGTGGGGGAAGTCGGAGGTGCCGGCCATCGTGCTGTGGACCGACTTGGTGCGGATCGGTTCGTACATGGAACGGCCTCCTGTGCTCTGACAGGAAACCATCCTAGCTTGGATTTCGTCTAAAGTTGAGCCGGGTCACGGATTGAAGCCCGTCGACTACGGACCGCCGTACCGGAGCGCCGTACCGGAGGGGCCCGGTCTACGGCTGCCCGTACCCGTCCAGGAAGGTCCCGATCCGCGTCACCGCGTCCTTGAGGTCCCCGACGCTCGGCAGGGTGACCACGCGGAAGTGGTCCGGCTCGGGCCAGTTGAAGCCCGTACCCTGCACCACCATGATCTTCTCCTGGCGCAGCAGATCGAGGACCATCTGCCGGTCGTCCCGGATCTTGAACACCTGCGGGTCGAGCCGCGGGAAGAGGTACAGCGCGCCCTTCGGCCGCACACAGCTCACGCCCGGGATCTGCGTCAGCAGCTCGTACGCCGTGTCCATCTGCTCCTTCAGCCGGCCGCCCGGCAGCACCAGGTCCTGGATCGTCTGGCGTCCGCTCAGCGCGGCGACCACGCCGTGCTGCCCCGGCATGTTGGCGCACAGCCGCATGTTCGCCAGGATCGTCAGACCCTCGATGTACGAGTCGGCGTGGGCGCGCGGGCCGGAGATCGACATCCAGCCCACCCGGTAACCGGCCACCCGGTACGCCTTCGACATGCCGTTGAAGGTCAGTGTCAGCAGATCGGGGGCGATCTTGGCGGTCGGGGTGTGCGTGGCGCCGTCGTACAGGATCTTGTCGTAGATCTCGTCGGAGCAGACCAGCAGATTGTGGCGGCGGGCGATGTCCGTCAGCCCCTTGAGCATGGCCTCGTCGTAGACCGCGCCCGTGGGGTTGTTCGGGTTGATGATGACGATCGCCTTGGTGCGGTCGCTGACCTTGCGCTCGATGTCGGCGAGGTCGGGCATCCAGTCGGACTGCTCGTCGCACCGGTAGTGCACCGGTGTGCCGCCGGACAGGGAGACCGCGGCCGTCCACAGCGGATAGTCCGGCGCCGGTACGAGGACCTCGTCGCCGTCGTCCAGCAGGCCCTGCATCGCCATCACGATCAGCTCGGAGACGCCGTTGCCGATGAAGACGTGCTCGACGTCCGTGTCGATGCCGAGGGTCTGGTTGTGCATGACGACCGCGCGCCGGGCGGCGAGCAGTCCCTTGGCGTCGCCGTACCCGTGGGCCGTGGAGACGTTGCGGAGGATGTCCTCCAGGATCTCCGGCGGGCACTCGAAGCCGAACGCCGCGGGGTTGCCCGTGTTCAGCTTGAGGATGCGGTGACCCGCCGCCTCCAGCCGCATGGCCTCCTCGAGAACCGGGCCCCGGATCTCGTAACAGACGTTGGCGAGCTTGGTCGACTGGATCACCTGCATACGCGCGAGCTTAGGGCGCCGCAGCCGCTCATGGGTGGTGTTTTCCACCACGCGAGACGGGGTTTTGCCCCGGATCGCCCCCGCGGCGGCCGGGACACCCCGGCGCCTCCCCGGAATCCACCGCCGTGTCCGGCGAACGTGAGTACGAGCCGGAGGGGCCCGGCGCGGGGGCGGCGCCCTGTTTCCCGCCGCCGCGTACGGCCTGGCGGAACGTGTACGACGGCACGCGGGGGCCGCCCCCGGGCCCAAGGCCGTCGATCACCAGCCCGGTCCCGGCCCTGTGGCACCCGGTACCCGATGCCTCACCCCGATCGGGCTTCGGTGCGGGCCGGGCCGAGCGCCGTCGGCGGAGCGCTCGGGGGCACCGAGGCGGTCGCCCTGATCGCCGGTGTGACGGGACGGCCGGTGTGACGGGACGGCCGGTGTGACGGGATGGCCGGTGTGACGGGATGGCCGGTCTGACGGCCTCAGGTCTCCCGGCCGGGTCCCGGCATCGGAAGGGCGGCCATGCCGACACCACGGCGAGCGCGGGCACGGCCGACGCCGGGGGCCCGGTTGCAGCGACCCCCTCGGCGACCGACCCGGCGCCCGCGCCACCCCCGGCACCCGCGCCCGGCACCTCCGCCCCGACACCCACCCCGCACCTCCCACCCGGCGTCAGCGCCCACGGCCACGGCGGACCACCCACTGACCCCTCCTCAAGTCGGCCGGAAATCGGCAGAGTTGATCACAGGCGTCGCACAGGGAAACCCCTACGACCTGATCCCGCTTCTTGTTCCCGTCCCCTCGCTGCACAGAGAATGCGCATGACAACACAGCGGGCGACCGGAAATCCCTCCGGTCGCTCCCGTCGTAAGAGGGGACCCCCACATGAACAAGCCTCTCCTCGCCGCGCTGTCCGCCCTGGCCCTGGCCGGGCTGGGCGCGGCTCCCGCGGTCGCCGCCCCACTCACCGCGGCCCCCGCCGCGCACGTCGACTCCCCGGCGCCCAAGGCGAAGAAGCCCGCCGTCACCGTCAACTTCGCCGGCACCGTCTCGCTCAGCGACTGCTCCGGCTCCGTCATCCGCTTCCCCAACTCCGCCGACAGCGACCCGGCGCTGGTGCTGTCCAACGGCCACTGCCTGGAGACCGGCTTCCCCGACCCCGGTGAGGTCATCACCGGCCAGTCCTCCGGCCGCACCTTCGGCCTGCTGAACGCGAGCGGCAGCAAGATAGCCACCCTGCGCGCCAACCAGGTCGTCTACTCCACGATGACCGACACGGACGTCACGATCTACCGCCTCACCAGCACCTACGCGCAGATCAAGAGCTCCTACGGCATCAGCCCGCTCACCCTCAGCGACACCCACCCGACTGCGGGCACCGCCATCAAGGTCGTCTCCGGGTACTGGAAGAAGACCTACAGCTGCAACATCGACGGCTTCGTCAACCAGCTGAAGGAGGGCGACTGGACCTGGAAGGACTCGGTCCGCTACACCTCCAGCTGCAACACCATCGGCGGCACCTCCGGCTCCCCGGTCATCGACACCAGCACCGGCAAGGTCGTCGCCGTCAACAACACGGGCAACGAGGACGGCGAGCGCTGCACCGTCAACAACCCGTGCGAGGTGGACGCGAACGGCAACGTCACCGTCCACGAGGGCACCAACTACGCCGAGGAGACGTACGGGATCCCGGCCTGCTTCACCACCGGCAACAAGCTGAACCTCGGCGCGGCCGGCTGCACCCTGCCCAAGCCGTAAGACACGGGGGTACGACGCTCACCTCGGCGTCGGCACCGGCGTCCGGCGGACGGACCGTCCCGCGAGGACATCCGTCCGCCTGCCGTCCTCGATGACGAAGCGGCCGTCGACGAGGACGTACGGAATACCCGTCGGCAGCGTCCGGGGCGCCTCGAAGGTGGCGCCGGACGCGACCGTCCCCGGGTCGAACAGCACCAGATCCGCCCGGTACCCCTCGCGCACCAGGCCCCGGTCCGGCAACCGCAGCCGGGCCGCGGGCCGCGCGGTGAGGCGCGCGACGCACTCCTCCAGCGACAGCACGCCCAACTCCCGCACGTAGTGGCCCAGATAGCGCGGGAAGGTGCCGTACGCCCGCGGGTGCGGCTTCGCACCGCGCAGGATGCCGTCGGAGCCCCCGGTGTGGGCGCGGTGCCGCATCAGGGCACGCACATTGTCCTCATGGCCGACGTGCTGGAGAACGGTCGTACCGAGCCGGTCCTCGATCAGCAGCCCCCGGACGACCTCCCACGGCGACCGGGCCCCCTCCGCCGCCAACTCCCTTACGGTGCGCCCCACATACGCGCCGAGCGCCGGGTCGGCCACCCCGGAGACCTCGACCGTCTCCCACTCCACCGGCACACCGTGGCAGCCGTCCGAGCCGGTCACCTCCAGCTCCCGCCGGACGCGCTCGGCCGTCGCCGGGTCCGCGAGCCGGGCCAGCACCTGTGCCGGGCCGCCCTCGCCCGCCCAACTCGGCAGCAGCGCCGCCAGGGTGGTGCAGCCGGGCGTGTACGGGTACGTGTCGAACGTGATGTCCGCGCCCGCGTCCAGCGCGTGGTCGAACAGGGCCGTCAGCTCATCGGCGCGCCCCTCGTTCACCCCGAAGTTCATGGTGGCGTGCGCCAGATGCAGCGGGCAGCCCGCCGCCCGGGCCAGCGCGACCATCTCGGCGTAGGCGTCCAGCGCGCCGGCGCCGTAGGACCGGTGGTGCGGGCAGTAGTAGCCGCCGTACGACGCCACCACCCGGCACAGCTCGGTCAGTTCGGCGTCGTCCGCGTACATACCGGGGGTGTAGGTGAGCCCCGAGGACAGCCCGACAGCCCCCTGCGCCAGCCCCTGCGCCACCAACTCCCGCATACGGCGCAGCTCTTCGGCGGTCGCGGGCCGGTCCTCCCACCCCATGACGAGCGCCCGGACCGTGCCCTGCGGAATGAGATAGGCGGCGTTCACGGCGATCCCGCGCCCCTCGAACCCGTGGTCCAGCCGGTCGAGGTACTCCCCGACCGTGCGCCAGCCGAAGTCGATGTCCTCGCCGTACCCGTTCCACCCGGCGATCGCCCGGCGCACCTCGGCCAGCGTCCGCTCGTCCACCGGCGCGTACGACAGCCCGTCCTGGCCGATCACTTCCAGGGTGACCCCCTGCGCGGCCTTCGCGCTGTGCTCGGGGTCGCGGAGCAGCGCGAGGTCGGAGTGCGCGTGCATGTCGATGAACCCGGGGGCCAGCACCAGCCCCCCGGCATCCAACTCCCGCGTCGCTCGCGGCCGTTGGCAACCGGCTGCCGCGGCCTCCTTGACGATGGAGACGATCCGCCCGCCGTCGACGACCACATCGGCCCGGTACGACGGCTCGCCACTGCCGTCGACCACCTCGGCGTCCCGCACGACCAGGTCTTCCACGCCGGCCTCCCGACCGCTCCAGAACCTCGCCCGCCCCAGCTGCCCCGCTCCGGCTTTCCCGCTCCGGCAGCTCTCCCGCTCTAGAAATAGGTGCGGAGGTAGTCGACCACCGTCCCGTCCGCCTCCGCCACCGGGATGAGCTGCCACTTCTCGAAGACCGTGCACGGATGCGACAGGCCGAAGCCGATCCAGTCGCCCACCCGGAGATCCGCGTCGGCTCCGGTACGCAGCCACAGATGCTGGTCGGACAGCGCGGTCACCTCGATCCCGGCCGCCGGCCGCTCGGCACCCTCCCGGCGCACCACCCGCGCCACCGGCGGATCGAGGTCGTACGAGACATCCCGCTTCCCCGCGTTCACGAACGCCTCCGTCGCCGACGGCCGCGAGACCACCTGCGCCCACAGCCGGAACGCGGGCTCCAGCGCGCCCTCCTCGGGCACCCGGTTGAACGGGGTCAGCTCGCTGTAGTGCACATCGTCGTGCGAGACGTACGCACCGGAGCGCAGCAGCTTGAGCACGGGGCGGGACAGCGCGGGGATCCCGGCGAAGACCTCGGCGACGACATCGAACCACTCGCTGCCACCGGCGCTCACGACGATCTCGTCGGCGCCCTCGAACAGCCCGTCCCGGTCGAACTCGACGGCGAGGGCGACGAGTCGCTCCAGCCAGGCACGCACCCGCTCCGGATCGGCGTCCGGCACCTGGGCCTCGTAGCCCGCCACACCGACGAGCCGCAGCGCCCGCGCCCGCCCGGCGGCCTCGGCGACCGCCCGCGCGTCCGCCGCCGTCCGCACACCGGTACGGGCCCGCTCGCCCGCGCCCAGCTCCACGACCACGTCCACCGGCCGGGCGGCCCCCGCGAGGGCCGCGTCCATCAGCTCCACACCGCGCACCGAGTCGACATAGCAGACGAAACGGAAACCGGGGTCGGCGGCGAGCTCACCGGCGAGCCAGCGCAGGGCCGCTGCGTCCACCAGCTCATTGGCGAGAAAGACCCGCTGGACGCCGAACTCCCGCGCCACGCGCACCTGATGGGGCACGGCCAGGGTGATGCCCCACGCGCCGTGCCCGATCTGGCGCCGGAACAGCTGCGGCGCCATGGAGGTCTTGCCGTGCGGCGCGAACGCCAGGCCGTGGCGGGCGGTGTACGTCTCCATGAGCGCGAGGTTGTGCGCGAGGCGCTCGGCGGACAGGACGAGCAGGGGGGTGGTGAATCCGCCGTCCGCGTCGAACAGGTTGCGCCGCTGGGAGGCCAGCTCCCGGACGGTGAGACCGCGGGCGTCCGGCGGAAGGCCCTTGAAACGGTGGTCGACCCGTTCCTCGGCCAGCCGGTCGAGCGCTTCGGTGTCCATGAGAGCCCTTCTTCGTCCGGCGCGTGCCCATGCCGTTGCATTCTGTGCAACGTTCATTGCATGCAGTGCTCACTGCTGTCTAGCATCTCGCCGACAACGGGTCAACGGAGTGATGCCGCCGGCGCTTGGGGGGTACGAGAGTGGACGTCGTCGCGCTGGGCGAATCCATGGTCACCTTCGTCCCCACCCGCCCCGGCCCCCTGGCCGACGTGCCCACCTTCTCCCGCGCCGTCGGCGGTGCGGAGTCCAACGTGGCCTGCGCGATGGCGGCGCTCGGCCACTCGGCCCGCTGGGTGAGCAGGGTGGGCGCGGACGGGTTCGGGGAGTGCGTGGTGGCGGGGGTCGCGGAGTACGGGGTGGACGTCTCGACCGTCCACCGCGACCCGTCCCGGCCGACCGGCGTCTACTTCCGCACGGCGGCGGACCGGGGGTCGGGGGCGCACGAGGTGGCGTACTACCGGGCCGGTTCGGCGGCCTCGGCGATGTCTCCGGCGAACGTGGACATGCGGGCGGTACGGGACTGCCGGATCCTGCATCTGTCGGGGATCACGGCGGCCCTGTCGGCGGACTGCCACGACCTCCTCCACCGACTGACGGCCCCGGCCGCCTCCCGCCCCCTGATCTCCTTCGACATCAACTACCGCCCGGCTCTGTGGCGGGAAGAAGACGCCGCCCGAACCCTGCTGGAGCTGGCCCGCCGGGCGGACATCGTCTTCGTGGGCGAGGACGAGGCGGCGGAGGTGTGGGGGGTGACGGGCGGACCGGGGGCGATCAGGGGCGTACTGCCGGAGCCGGAGGTGCTGGTGGTGAAACAGGGGGAGAGGGGCGCGACGGCCTTTCGCCAAGCCGCCGGGGGTACCCCCTCTGAGGGAGGCACTCCGTCAGCGCCGAGTCGCGCGACCGGCCCGCGGCCCGCCCCAGCACAGGGCACCTCTGAGCCGACCGTCACCGTAAACGCCGTGACCGAGGGCACTTTCGAGCCGAGCCCCACCGTCACCGCCGTATCCACCATCGGCGCCGGAGACTCCTTCGCCGCCGGCTACCTCTCCGCCACCCTCCGCTCCCTCCCCCTCCGCCGACGCCTCCGCCACGGCCACCTCCTCGCCGCCGCCACCCTCACCACCCCCACCGACCTCGCCCCACCCCCCACCCGCGCCCACGCCGACCACCTCGCCGCCCTGGACGACGCCGCATGGGGGAGACTGCGACTCGCCCCCGGCTGGACGCAGACCGCGTGGGCCCCCGAGGAGGCCAGCACCCCATGAGCCAGACCGTCGACCGCGCCCTGAGCATCCTGCCGCTGCTCGCCGAGGGCCCCGCCGACCTCGGCCGCGTCGCCGACCGCCTCGGCGTCCACAAGTCCACCGCGCTGCGCCTCCTGCGCACCCTGCACGAACACGGCCTGGTCTACCGCCAGTCCGACCACCGCTACCGCCTCGGCGCCCGCCTCTTCGCCCTCGCCCAGGAGGCGATGGAGAACCTGGACGTCCGTGAGATCGCCCACCCCCACCTCGTACGGCTGAACGAGCAGTGCGGCCACACCGTCCACCTCGCCGTGTACGACGACCCCGAGGTCCTCTACATCGACAAGGTCGACAGCCGCTACCCGGTGCGCATGTACTCCCGCATCGGCAGGCCGGTCGCCCTCACCGTGGCCGCCGTCGCGAAACTCCTCCTCGCCGACCTCCCCGAGCCCGAACGCCGGGCCGTCGCGGAGAAGCTCGACTACCCCTCGTACACCCCCCGTTCGACCCCGAACGCCGACGCCTACCTCCAGGAACTGGCCAAGGTCCGCGAACAGGGCTGGGCCACCGACCTCGGCGGCCACGAGGAGTCCATCAACTGCGTCGCCGCCCCCATCCGCGGCGCCGAGGGCCGGGTGGCCGCCGCGATGTCGGTGTCCGCCCCGAACGTGGTCGTCACGGCCGACGAACTCCTCGCCCTCCTCCCGCTGGTCCGCCGCACGGCGGACGCGATCAGCGCGGAGTACTCCGGTAGAACCCCGGTGACGGAACACCCGTAACACCTGTAACGCCCGTACTGCTCGCCACCCCCACGAAGGAACCGCCCGATGGACAAGATCGCCCTGACCCCGAAGACCCACACCACCCCGCCCGCGAAGTTCTCGCACGGAGTGCGCAAGGGCAACATCCTCCAAGTCGCGGGCCAGGTCGGCTTCCTGCCCGCCGAGGAGGGCAAGCCCCCGGCCCCGGCCGGGCCCACCCTGCGCGAGCAGACGCTCCAGACCCTCGACAACGTCAGGTCGATCCTGGAGGAGGGCGGCGCGAGCTGGGACGACGTGATGATGCTCCGCGTCTACCTCACGGACGTGAACCACTTCGCCGAGATGAACGACATCTACAACGCCTACTTCGAGGCCCAGGCCCTCACCCAGCCGCCCGCCGCCCGTACGACCGTCTACGTCGGCCTTCCGCCCGGCCTGCTGATCGAGATCGACGCGCTCGCCGTGCTCGATTCCCCCGGAGCGGCCTGAGTCGCCGGCGCGACGCGCGGGCTGACTGGTTCCGGCACAGGGAAGTCGTCCATACTGCCGCCGTGGAGCAGCGCATAGGATCAGGCAGCAATCCGTTGAACACCGAAGCGTTGAAGGCGGAAGCGGTGAAGGCCGAGCCCGTGGCGGGCGCCGGCTTCGACCCGGCCTTCATCCCGGGCATCACGGCCCCGGCGGCGCCCTTGGCGAAGCAGGAGGAGCCGGGAGAGCCGAAGGAACCGGAGACCGAGGCGCCGGACGGTTCCGCCGAGCCGACGAAGCCCAAGGGCACTGAAGCGGCCGAGGGCGCCGAGGAGGCCGAGGAAGGCGACACGGCCGAGGACGAGCCGGCGGCGCCCGCCGACGGCCCGGTCTTCGAGGCCGCCGACCGCCGCGCCAAGATAGTGGCCGACCACAAGGGCGTCCGCCTCAGCCTGGACGAGGAGGCCTGCGAGTTCAAGTGGGCCGAGATCGCCGCGGTGGAGTCGGAGTCCCCCCGCTTCGGCAAGCGCTACACCATCACGGTGCACACCCCGGACCGCCGCTGGTACCCGATCGAGATCGAGGCCACGTCCCGCTCCCGCTTCAAGGAATGGGACGAGAAGCTGGACGCGGTCCTGGACGCCTACTTCGAAGACGGCGCCTGACCGACCCCCGCTCTCCACGAGCCGGCTCCCCGGGAGCCGGCTCCTTCATCCATGGCCGGCCCCGGCGGGGCGTTCGAGGGCGGTCAGAGGCCCCGAGAACTTCTGATAAAGTTTGGTTCGCCGCAAGGGAAACGCGAGAGCGAGAACCGGAAGGCACCGAGGAAATCGGATCGGAAAGATCTGATAGAGTCGGAAACACGAAGGGAAGCCCGGAGGAAAGCCCGAGAGGGTGAGTACAAAGGAAGCGACCGTTCCTTGAGAACTCAACAGCGTGCCAAAAGTCAACGCCAGATATGTTGATACCCCGTCTCCGGTCATCACGACCGGGACGTGGTTCCTTTGAAATAAACACAGCGAGGACGCTGTGAACGGTCGGACTATTCCTCCGACCGTTCCGCTCTCCAATGTGTCACCGGCTGAAATATTTTTCGGCCGAGTAAACATTCACGGAGAGTTTGATCCTGGCTCAGGACGAACGCTGGCGGCGTGCTTAACACATGCAAGTCGAACGATGAAGCCCTTCGGGGTGGATTAGTGGCGAACGGGTGAGTAACACGTGGGCAATCTGCCCTGCACTCTGGGACAAGCCCTGGAAACGGGGTCTAATACCGGATATGACCGTCTTGGGCATCCTTGACGGTGTAAAGCTCCGGCGGTGCAGGATGAGCCCGCGGCCTATCAGCTTGTTGGTGAGGTAACGGCTCACCAAGGCGACGACGGGTAGCCGGCCTGAGAGGGCGACCGGCCACACTGGGACTGAGACACGGCCCAGACTCCTACGGGAGGCAGCAGTGGGGAATATTGCACAATGGGCGAAAGCCTGATGCAGCGACGCCGCGTGAGGGATGACGGCCTTCGGGTTGTAAACCTCTTTCAGCAGGGAAGAAGCGAAAGTGACGGTACCTGCAGAAGAAGCGCCGGCTAACTACGTGCCAGCAGCCGCGGTAATACGTAGGGCGCAAGCGTTGTCCGGAATTATTGGGCGTAAAGAGCTCGTAGGCGGCTTGTCACGTCGGTTGTGAAAGCCCGGGGCTTAACCCCGGGTCTGCAGTCGATACGGGCAGGCTAGAGTTCGGTAGGGGAGATCGGAATTCCTGGTGTAGCGGTGAAATGCGCAGATATCAGGAGGAACACCGGTGGCGAAGGCGGATCTCTGGGCCGATACTGACGCTGAGGAGCGAAAGCGTGGGGAGCGAACAGGATTAGATACCCTGGTAGTCCACGCCGTAAACGGTGGGCACTAGGTGTGGGCAACATTCCACGTTGTCCGTGCCGCAGCTAACGCATTAAGTGCCCCGCCTGGGGAGTACGGCCGCAAGGCTAAAACTCAAAGGAATTGACGGGGGCCCGCACAAGCGGCGGAGCATGTGGCTTAATTCGACGCAACGCGAAGAACCTTACCAAGGCTTGACATACACCGGAAAGCATTAGAGATAGTGCCCCCCTTGTGGTCGGTGTACAGGTGGTGCATGGCTGTCGTCAGCTCGTGTCGTGAGATGTTGGGTTAAGTCCCGCAACGAGCGCAACCCTTGTCCCGTGTTGCCAGCAGGCCCTTGTGGTGCTGGGGACTCACGGGAGACCGCCGGGGTCAACTCGGAGGAAGGTGGGGACGACGTCAAGTCATCATGCCCCTTATGTCTTGGGCTGCACACGTGCTACAATGGCCGGTACAATGAGCTGCGATACCGTGAGGTGGAGCGAATCTCAAAAAGCCGGTCTCAGTTCGGATTGGGGTCTGCAACTCGACCCCATGAAGTCGGAGTCGCTAGTAATCGCAGATCAGCATTGCTGCGGTGAATACGTTCCCGGGCCTTGTACACACCGCCCGTCACGTCACGAAAGTCGGTAACACCCGAAGCCGGTGGCCCAACCCCTTGTGGGAGGGAGCTGTCGAAGGTGGGACCAGCGATTGGGACGAAGTCGTAACAAGGTAGCCGTACCGGAAGGTGCGGCTGGATCACCTCCTTTCTAAGGAGCACTTCTTACCGGGCTCTTGCTCGGTCAGAGGCCAGTACATCAGCGCATGTCTGATGCTGGTTGCTCATGGGTGGAACGTTGACTACTCGGCCGGATGTTCGGGTCGGGGGCTGTTAGTACTGCTCTTCGGAGTGTGGAACGCATGATCCTCGGACGGGTTCTGGTCGGGCACGCTGTTGGGTGTCTGAGGGAATGATCTGATCTTCTCCTCAGTCGCCGGCCCCAGTGCACTCGGACCTGTTGATGGTTCGGGGTGATGGGTGGCTGGTCGTTGTTTGAGAACTGCACAGTGGACGCGAGCATCTGTGGCCAAGTTTTTAAGGGCGCACGGTGGATGCCTTGGCACCAGGAACCGATGAAGGACGTGGGAGGCCGCGATAGTCCCCGGGGAGTCGTCAACCAGGCTTTGATCCGGGGGTTTCCGAATGGGGAAACCCGGCAGTCGTCATGGGCTGTCACCCTTGCCTGAACACATAGGGCAAGTGGAGGGAACGAGGGGAAGTGAAACATCTCAGTACCCTCAGGAAGAGAAAACAACCGTGATTCCGGGAGTAGTGGCGAGCGAAACCGGATGAGGCCAAACCGTATGCGTGTGATACCCGGCAGGGGTTGCGTGTGCGGGGTTGTGGGATCTCTCTTCTACGGTCTGCCGGCCGTAGGGCGAGTCAGAAACCGTTGATGTAGACGAAGGACATGCGAAAGGTCCGGCGTAGAGGGTAAGACCCCCGTAGTCGAAATGTCAGCGGCTTGCTTGAGAGACACCCAAGTAGCACGGGGCCCGAGAAATCCCGTGTGAATCTGGCGGGACCACCCGCTAAGCCTAAATATTCCCTGGTGACCGATAGCGGATAGTACCGTGAGGGAATGGTGAAAAGTACCCCGGGAGGGGAGTGAAATAGTACCTGAAACCGTGTGCCTACAAGCCGTGGGAGCGTCGGATGCAGCTTGCTGCATCTCGTGACTGCGTGCCTTTTGAAGAATGAGCCTGCGAGTTTGCGGTGTGTTGCGAGGTTAACCCGGGTGGGGAAGCCGTAGCGAAAGCGAGTCCGAACAGGGCGATTCAGTAGCACGCTCAAGACCCGAAGCGGAGTGATCTAGCCATGGGCAGGTTGAAGCGGAGGTAAGACTTCGTGGAGGACCGAACCCACCAGGGTTGAAAACCTGGGGGATGACCTGTGGTTAGGGGTGAAAGGCCAATCAAACTCCGTGATAGCTGGTTCTCCCCGAAATGCATTTAGGTGCAGCGTCGTGTGTTTCTTGCCGGAGGTAGAGCACTGGATAGGCGATGGGCCCTACCGGGTTACTGACCTTAGCCAAACTCCGAATGCCGGTAAGTGAGAGCGCGGCAGTGAGACTGTGGGGGATAAGCTCCATGGTCGAGAGGGAAACAGCCCAGAGCATCGACTAAGGCCCCTAAGCGTACGCTAAGTGGGAAAGGATGTGGAGTCGCACAGACAACCAGGAGGTTGGCTTAGAAGCAGCCACCCTTGAAAGAGTGCGTAATAGCTCACTGGTCTAGTGATTCCGCGCCGACAATGTAGCGGGGCTCAAGCGTACCGCCGAAGTCGTGTCATTCACATAATAGCCCCAACGGGTGTGTGGATGGGTAGGGGAGCGTCGTCTGCCGGGTGAAGCAGCACCGGAAGGTAGTTGTGGACGGTTGACGAGTGAGAATGCAGGCATGAGTAGCGATACACACGTGAGAAACGTGTGCGCCGATTGACTAAGGGTTCCTGGGTCAAGCTGATCTGCCCAGGGTAAGTCGGGACCTAAGGCGAGGCCGACAGGCGTAGTCGATGGATAACCGGTTGATATTCCGGTACCCGCTGTGAAGCGTCAAACATCGAGCATCGTGATGCTAAGGCCGTGAAGCCGCCCTGATCTCTTCGGAGTTGAGGGGAGTGGTGGAGCCGCTGAACCGAGCGGTTAGTAGGTGAGTGATGGGGTGACGCAGGAAGGTAGTCCATCCCGGGCGGTGGTTGTCCCGGGGTAAGGGTGTAGCCCGAGTGGTAGGTAAATCCGCCACTCATGAGGGTGAGACCTGATGCCGAGCCGATTGTGGTGAAGTGGATGATCCTATGCTGTCGAGAAAAGCCTCTAGCGAGTTTCATGGCGGCCCGTACCCTAAACCGACTCAGGTGGTCAGGTAGAGAATACCGAGGCGTTCGGGTGAACTATGGTTAAGGAACTCGGCAAAATGCCCCCGTAACTTCGGGAGAAGGGGGGCCACACTCGGTGATGGGATTTACTCCTTGAGCTGGGGGTGGCCGCAGAGACCAGCGAGAAGCGACTGTTTACTAAAAACACAGGTCCGTGCGAAGCCGTAAGGCGATGTATACGGACTGACGCCTGCCCGGTGCTGGAACGTTAAGGGGACCGGTTAGCTCCATTTCGGTGGGGCGAAGCTGAGAACTTAAGCGCCAGTAAACGGCGGTGGTAACTATAACCATCCTAAGGTAGCGAAATTCCTTGTCGGGTAAGTTCCGACCTGCACGAATGGCGTAACGACTTCTCGACTGTCTCAACCATAGGCCCGGTGAAATTGCACTACGAGTAAAGATGCTCGTTTCGCGCAGCAGGACGGAAAGACCCCGGGACCTTTACTACAGTTTGATATTGGTGTTCGGTTCGGCTTGTGTAGGATAGCTGGGAGACTGTGAAGCTCATACGCCAGTGTGGGTGGAGTCGTCGTTGAAATACCAGTCTGGTCGTGCTGGATGTCTAACCTGGGTCCGTGATCCGGATCAGGGACAGTGTCTGATGGGTAGTTTAACTGGGGCGGTTGCCTCCTAAAGGGTAACGGAGGCGCCCAAAGGTTCCCTCAGCCTGGTTGGTAATCAGGTGTTGAGTGTAAGTGCACAAGGGAGCTTGACTGTGAGACCGACGGGTCGAGCAGGGACGAAAGTCGGGACTAGTGATCCGGCGGTGGCTTGTGGAAGCGCCGTCGCTCAACGGATAAAAGGTACCCCGGGGATAACAGGCTGATCTTCCCCAAGAGTCCATATCGACGGGATGGTTTGGCACCTCGATGTCGGCTCGTCGCATCCTGGGGCTGGAGTCGGTCCCAAGGGTTGGGCTGTTCGCCCATTAAAGCGGTACGCGAGCTGGGTTTAGAACGTCGTGAGACAGTTCGGTCCCTATCCGCTGTGCGCGTAGGAGTCTTGAGAAGGGCTGTCCCTAGTACGAGAGGACCGGGACGGACGAACCTCTGGTGTGCCAGTTGTTCTGCCAAGGGCATGGCTGGTTGGCTACGTTCGGGAGGGATAACCGCTGAAAGCATCTAAGCGGGAAGCCTGCTTCGAGATGAGGACTCCCACCCACTTGATGGGGTAAGGCTCCCAGTAGACGACTGGGTTGATAGGCCGGATCTGGAAGCCAGGTAACTGGTGGAGGTGACCGGTACTAATAGGCCGAGGGCTTGTCCTCAGTTGCTCGCGTCCACTGTGTTAGTTCTGAAACCACGAACAACCTTTGCTGGTTGATAGTTTCATAGTGTTTCGGTGGTTATAGCGTTAGGGAAACGCCCGGTTACATTCCGAACCCGGAAGCTAAGCCTTTCAGCGCCGATGGTACTGCAGGGGGGACCCTGTGGGAGAGTAGGACGCCGCCGAACAATTTTTGGGAAAACCCCCGCACCATGTGGTGCGGGGGTTTTCTGCGTTCAAGGACAGTCTCACTCGGAGGCTGGAGGGCACGCGGAATTGAGACTCATCGATGATGAAACCCATGTGAGTTCACTCGCCCTGGTCGAGCCAGTCCACGACCCACCTTCCTTCGCTGAAGAACTGTTCCAGGGATGGGAAATCCTCTACCCAATAATCACCGCATCCGTGAGTGAATTCCTGGTCGTGAGCCAGCAGGACGAGATAACTGGGAGGAGAGTCGGGCAGCTCTTCAATTTTGACGAACTTCCCGGCTTCGTCTCCGGATGAAATTTGTCCGACCTTGTCGACTCTAATCAATTTTCCTCACTTGTTGAATCGCCTGAAGCGTCGAGTGATGTTACTTGACAAGCGGAACGTGGTTGTTCACAACGGCCTTCTTGGCTCCAGGGCTGTCGAACATCTCGAAGTGAACGTGAGGCACGTCCGGCCAGTGGTTTCCCTGCAAGGAATCCGGATCCATGCGGAATTGCCGCATACCGTCGGCGCTGCGGAAAACACCACGGCCCTGCCCCAGCTCCCTGTACCCCTCCCCCAGGAATGTGCGGGCAGATTCGATGGCTTCGTCGGCTGTCATTGGGTGATTACTGACGAGACTGCCATTGCCCATGTTATTGCGTGTCTCGCTGACTGCCGGGTGTTCGCACGCAGCAGGTGCGAGTCCCAGCGGGTCGATCCACGCATGGGGGTTGGACACGTAGGTGCCTGGATTCGGGGCAGGCGTGAGACCGAGGGGGTCTGGGCTGAGGTATCGCGCTGTTTCTGGGTCGTAGTGGCGGAAGTAGTTGTAATGCAGGCCCGTTTCCGGGTCGTAGTACTGGCCGGGGAAGCGTAGGGGTGTGTAGGTGGTGCTGTCCGTTGCCCATGCCGTGGTGCCCCACAGGGTGCTTCGGGTTCGCCAGGTGAGGTTGCCTTGTTCGTCGATCAGTTCGGTTGGGGTGCCGATCAGGTCGGTGATGATGGCGAAGAAGCGGGAGTCGATCTCCTGCTGTGGGGCGTCTGCCGCGGTGATGCGTTCGGTTTGGGACAGGGGGCGGAGGCCCTGGTGGTCCCAGGTGAGGGTGACCGGGTTCGGGAGGGACGAGGACGTTGTCGTCTGTTCGCAGAGGGTGGTGCCGTCCCAGGTGAAGGTCACCTGTTCCAGGACTGTCGTCCCGTCCGCCGCCAGGCGTTGTTTCGAGGTGCGGCGGCCCAGGGGGTCGTAGGTGTAACGCCAGCGGGTGCCGTCGGGGGTGGTGACCGAGGTCAGGCGGTCCTCGGCGTCCCACTCGTAGCGCCAGGTGTCCGGCTTTCTCGACAGGCGGGTCTTCTGGCGGAGGGTGACGCGGCCCAGGGCGTCGTGTTCGTAGCGGACGTTGCCGGCGCGGAGGATGCGGGTGCCCTCGTAGGTGCGCGGGCCCGTGGCCTCCGTGCCGGGGTGGGTGGGGGGCCAGCTCGCCTCGGTCTGGTTGCCGGCCTCGTCGTAGGCGTAGCGCTCGGTCCAGCCGGCCGCGTGGACCGCCGTGACCCTGCCCGTCGCGTCCAGGTCGAAGCGGCGGGGGCCCGACAGGTGGTCGTCGACGCCGGTCAGGTTGCCGTCGGCCCGGTAGGTGTAGGAGCGGTGCTGGAGCAGAGCATCGTCCACGCCCGTCACCGATTGGGTCGTCAGGCGCCCCACGGGGTCGAAGGTGTGGGCCAGGGTGATCGTCTCGCCGATCCGGCGGGTCAGTTCGCGGCCCGTCTCGTCGTACGTGAAGTCGATCGGGCGGCCTGACGCCGTCATACCTGTGCGGCGGCCCGCCGCGTCGTACGACCAGGTGGAGACGGCGCCGGTCGGGGTGGTGCGGCCCGTGCGGCGGCCCAGCTCGTCGTAGGTGTAGGTCAGGGTCCGGCCGTTCACCGTCTCCGAGCGCAGGCGGCCGTGCTGGTCGCGGAGCAGCGTGAGTGTGGTGCCGTCGGGGGCCGTCGCCCGGGCCAGTTGGTCGGTCAGGTCGTAGGCGTACGTCGTCACCCGGCCCGCGGCGTCCTTGTGGACGGTCTGGCCGATCTCGTTCCGCTCGAAGGAGATCTCCTCGCCGAGGGCGTTGCGGCGGGAGGTCAGGCGGCCCGCCGCGTCGTAGGCGTAGGTCAGGGTGCGGTGGTCGAAGTCCGTCTCCGAGCGCAGGCGGCCGGCCGCGTCGTAGTCGTAACTCCACGTCAGGCCCTGGGGGTTCGTGACCTGGGTCAGGCGCAGTTCCGCGTCGTGGGTGAACTCGTAGCGGATCCCGTCCGGGCCCGTCCGCGACGACAGGAGGTCGAAGTGGGTGTACTCGAAGCGGGTCACGCCGCCCAAGGGGTCCGTGTGGGCCGTGCAGTTGCCCTCGCCGTCGTAGGTCCACGACTCCGTCGTACCGTCCGCGGCCGTACGGCGTGTCAGGTGGCCCTCGACCGACCACTCCAGCTGTGTCGTCGCGCCGGACGGATCCGTGATCGTCGTCGGGCGGCCGAAGGGGTCCCGGGTGTAGCGGGTGACCGCGCCGAGGGGATCGGTCACCGTCACGGGGAGGCCCGCGCGGTCGCACACCAGCGTCGTCGTACGGCCCAGGGGGTCGGTCAGCGAGGTGAGGTGGCCAAAGTCGTCGTAGGTGAACCGGGTCGTCCGGCCCGAGGAGTCCGTCACCGAGGTGCGGTTGCCGCGGGTGTCGAAGGTCTGCCGGACGGTCGTGCCGTCCGGGTGCACCAGCTTCACCGGCAGATCCGGGCCCTCGTACTCCGCCCTCGACTCCCGGCCGTCCGGGCGGACGACCGAGATGAGGTTGCCCGTCTCGTCGTAGCGGAACGACGTGGTGTGGCCGAGCGGATCGGTCGTGGAGAGCAGGCGGTTGCGGCGGTCGCGGACGTAGCTCGTGGTCGCGCCGAGGGGGTCGTTCTCCGCGACCACCTGCCACGCCTCGTTGACCAGGTAGCGGCGGGTGTGGCCCGTGCCGGTCGTCGCCGTCGTGGTGCGCAGGCCCGTGACCGGGTCCGGGTCCCCGTAGGTCAGGCGCAGCGCCATGTGGCCGGCGGCGCCGCCCTCGGCCACGCAGCGGTCCCGGTCGTCGTACGCGTAGGTGTAGGAGCGGTCGTTCGTGTCCGTCCAGGAGGTCACCCGGCCGCGGTCGTCGTAGGCGAAGCGCAGCGGCAGGCCCGAGGAGTTGACGACCTCGGTGAGGTCGCCGTCCGTGTAGGCGAAGCGCTTCAGCTCCTCGCCGGTCGCCGCCAGGTGGTACGAGGTGACGCGGCCCGAGTCCGTGGTGATGCGGACGCCCTGGCCGGCGCTCGTGGAGACGGCCAGCGGGGTGCCCTCGGCGTCGTACTCGAAGGTGAGCCGGTTGCCGTTGCGGTCGTCCACCTGCTCCAGGACGGCCAGGTTCTCGGTGCGGTCGGCGAAGTGCCAGGTGCGGCGGGTCTCCGGGTCGGTGACCGTGTAGCCGCCGGTCACGCGGTCCAGCGGGCGGCGGGGGCCGTGGCTGGGAAGGGTCGGCAGGCCCGGGGCGGGGTGCGGGTACGACAGGAGGAGGCCGTCCTCGGTGACGAGGACGACTCCCTCCGCGTCGATCTCCAGGCGCTGGTCCAGCGTGGAGGACCACGACGGGCCGAACCAGCGGCCCAGGCGGTAGCCGGACTCCACGCGCCGCTTGAGGAGCAGGGGGAGCGCGCCGGGGAGGGCGACGTCCGTCTGCGGCAGATACATCCTGCCGGTGGCGAGGTCGATGGGGTCGGTGCCGTCGCTCAGCACCGAGTCCTGCTCGCGGGAGGGCTGGTGGGGGTCCTCGCCCACCGTGTCCCGGGCGGTGGCCTTCCCCGCGTCCGCCGCGCCCGCCCGCGCCCCGTCCGCCGCGCCCGCCCGGGCCCCGCTCTCCAGCGTGCCCTCGGCCGCCGAGCGGAGCCCCGCCTGTGCCGCGTCGCGGGTCAGGCCCACCTCCAGGCCGGCGCCGTCGCCGACGAGGAGCTGGGGGAGCATGCGGCCGCCGAACTCGGACGGGTCCTTCTTGAAGTCGGACCACATGCCCTTCAGGGCGCGGTCGGGATGTTCGTCGAGGGCCAGCAGACCGCTGAGGGTCGTGCTGACGTGCTGGAGGTAGTTGGCCGGGTGCGTGACGTTGTAGAGGTCGACGGGGTTGAGGCCGCGCACGAAGGTGAGCAGGCCCGCCGTGCCCTTGACGACGCCGCCCACGAAGTGGACGGCCTCGGCGTCGACCTCCAGGTAGCCGTCTTTGAGGTCGTGGCGCAGCCGGGTCAGCGGCGGGGGCTCGGCCGGGGCGTGGGCGAGGGCCTCCTTGATCCTGCCCTGGGCCTCCGTGGCGGCGGTGTCGCGCTGCTTGCGGGCGGCGGCGAGCTTGTGCACGGCCGCGTCGATGTCGGCCTTGCCGGGGTCCTGGAACGGCTCGGGCTTGGGACCCGGGTCCTCGTTCGCCTTGACCTTCGCGTTGTAGGCGTCGGCCTTCTTGTTGTACGCCTCGACCGCGTCCTTGGACGCCTTCGTGCCCTTCTTGTAGAGCGCGACGGCCTCCTTGGCCTGCCCTTGAGCCCATGCGACGGTGTCCGCGTACGACTCCAGCGCCTCCGCCGCCCCGAGGCACGCCTCGGCCGCGGTGGTCCACTTGGCCGGGTGCACGCCGAACTTCTCGCGGAAGGCGTCGCCACCCGCGCCCTCCCAGCCGGAGGAGTCGACCTTGCGCATCCCCCGGCCGACCTTGTCGAAGGCGCTGTTGAAGTCCCGCAGGTGCCCCGCGCTCGCCCGGATCCGCTCCGGGGCGCCGTGCAGGAGCCGGTCCGGGTCGTCGGTCTCGCCGAGCTGCTGCTCGCCGGGGGTGGCGCCGAGGTAGGAGGCGAGCCCGTCGCCCGCGTCCTCGACCTTGTCGGCCCACTGGTGCAGGCCGACGTGGTCCAGTTCGCCGCCCACCTTGTGCGCGGCCCAGTCGACGCCCTCGCCGAGCTTCTTCTTGCCCGCGTCCCATGTCTCCTCGCCGGCGCCGAGGACGGTGTTGGTGATCTTGCCCAGCTCGCCCAGCCCCATCAGCCCGCACCGCCCTGCTGCCGGGCGGCCTCGGCGCGTTCCTCGGGGGAGGGGCCGAAGGCCTTTTCGAGCAGCTGGTGGTAGTCGGCGTCCGACATGCCGCTCGGCCTGATGCCCATGGTCCTCGCGGCCGGCGAGTTCATGAAGTCGCGTGCGTCGTCGTCCCAGCCCTGCTTGCTGTTCGTCCACGCGTCGGCGAAGGACTTCTTGCTGTAGTCCACATTCCCGTCGTACGGGCTGGACTTGAGGATGTCGCCCCAGCCCATCTTCTCCACGTCCTCCTCGGAGGCGTCGGGATTGCCGATCACCGCGTTGGCGACGTCCTTGAAAGTACCGACCACGTAGTTCTCGGTGTCGTGGTACGTGCCCGCCGCCAGGCCCGTCTTCAGCGCGAATCCGCTGCCCTCCTCGACCAGCGCGCGCACGCCCCACTCCCAGCGCTCGCAGAACGACTTGAATTCGCCGGTCAGCCCGTCGTGGCCCAACTGCAAGCCTGTCAGGCCGACTTTGTCGAAGCCCCGGCCGGCGTCCGCCTCGTAGAGCATGCCCAGTTCCTTCAATTCGCCGAGGGCGTCGTTCAGCCCCTTGGCGATCAGGGCCAGGCCCTCGGTCTTCAAGTCCTCGCCGTCGCCGCTCACCCGGCAGCCCCCCGCTCTTGCGCCACGTCCACCGCCACCCGGTCCGGCACGATCCCCGCGAGCGGCGGGAACAGCGTGCCCGGGCCGCCCACGTCCAGCGCGACCCCGCACGGCACGCCCATGGCGGGCACCGCGGCGTCCAGCAGCCGTGCGCCCAGCCAGCGCTGGTACGCCCACTCCCGGTCGCCCGCGCCCCGCGCCAGCGCGTAGCGGGCCAGGGCGGTCTCGTCGGAGAAGGCGTAGATCCAGCGGACCCCGCCGAAATCGGCCGTCAGGGGCACGTCGTGCTCGTCCACGGGGACGAGCACGGCCGTACGGCGGAACTCGCCCACGCGGACGGCCCATTCACGGCACGCGTGCGCCGACGCGTCGGCGGTGGAACGAGCAACGGCATTCCTGTCCGACGGCAAAGACATGTGTTCGCCCCGCCGGTCGGTCTCCGTCCGCTCCCGCTCGACGGGTGCCGCCGGCTCCGCGTATGCGGCGAGGCGTGATCTGCGCGTCCCTGCCGTCGAATTCATTCCGTCCCCCTGAGGCCCACGTCAGGGAGCATCACATCGATGTATTGCCGTTCGCAACGCGGATCGGACGGGACCGGCCGGAAGCGCACGAGGCGCCCGGACTCCGAGGAGGAGGCCGGGCGCCGGGTGGTGGGGGTGGAGGGTGGTCGGGTCAGGGCATCGCGTGGACGTGGGCGCCCACCGTGCCGGACCAGGCGTTGCCGTTGGACGCGTCCCAGTTGGTGGACCAGGTCATGGCGCCGCGCAGGTCGGGGTAGGTCTTCGAGGGCTTGAAGGTGCCGCAGCCGGTGCCCGCGGTCAGGCAGTCGAGGGCGTTGTCCACGACCGAGGGGGAGACGTAACCACTGCCGGCCGCGCTGGTGGAGGCGGGGAGGCCGAGGCCGATCTGGGAGGGCGAGAGGCCGCCCTGGAGCTGGATGCAGGCGAGCGCGGTGAGGAAGTCGACCGTGCCCTGGCTGTAGACCTTGCCGTCACAGCCCAGCATCGAACCGCTGTTGTAGTACTGGGTGTTGACGACCGTGAGGATGTCCTTCACGTTCAGGGCCGTCTGGAAGTAGGAGGCGGACGTCGACTGCATGTCGATCGTCTGCGGGGCCATCGTGATGATCAGCGACGGGCCCGCCTTCGCGGACAGGGCGCGCAGGGCCTGGGTCATGTACGTCGCGTTCAGACCGTTCTCCAGGTCGATGTCGACGCCGTCAAAGCCGTACGTCTGCATCAGGGAGTAGACGGAGTTCGCGAAGTTCGTCGCCGAGGCGGAGTCGCTGACCGAGATCGTGCCGTTCTGGCCGCCGATCGAGACGATGACCTTCTTGCCGGCCGCCTGCTTGGCCTTGATGTCGGCCTTGAACTGGTCGACCGTGTAGCCGCCGAGGTCGGCCGAGTCCAGGGTGAAGGTCACCGCGCCCGGCGTCGTGGACGCGTCCGCGAAGGCCACCGCGATGATGTCGTAGGCGGCGGGGACGTCGGAGATCTTCTGGACCTTGGCGCCGTTGTTGAAGTTCTGCCAGTAGCCCGTCACCGCGTGCTTCGGGAGCGAGCCCCCGGTGTTGCCGCCGGTGCCGGTCGAGGCGGTGGTCGCCGACACCGCCGCGGACTTCTGCGACTCGCCCGCCGCGTTCGTCGCCGTCACCTGGAAGGAGTACGAGGTGGCGGCGGACAGGCCGGTGACGGTGGCCGAGGTGCCGGTCGTGGAGGAGACCTTCGCGCCGTTCTCGTACACGTTGTAGCCGGTCGCGCCCGAGGACGTGGACCAGGTGAGCGAGGCGGAGGACGAGGTCGTGGCGGAGACCGCGAGGCCGGTGGGGGCGGCCGGGACGGTGGGGGGCGGGGTGGTGCCGCCGGTGCCGCCGCCGTCGGGGCCGTACAGGGAGACGTCGTCGGCGTAGTACGCGGCCTGGCCGTACCAGCCGTGCGTGTAGAGCGTGACCGACGTGGTGTTCGCGCCCGTGGTGAACGACGTCGACAGCTGCTTCCAGGCCGTCGTGTCCGGCGTCCAGGTGGAGACGTCCGTGGTGCCCGTGCCCGTCACGCCCAGGTAGGTGTAGCCGCCCTGGACCCAGGAACTCAGCGTGTACGAGGAGTTGGGCTTCACGGCGACCGTCTGGGTGCACTGGGCGTTGTCCTGCCCCGCGGGGGTCGCCTTGAGCGCGCTGGTGCCGGAGTGGACCGGGGAGGAGACGGTCGTGCCGCTGCCCCCCGAGCACGTCCAGTTGGACAGGCCCGATTCGAAACCGGCGTTGACGACGTTGTTGACGTCGGCCGCGGACGCCGGTGCGGCGGTCGCGGCGAGGCCCGCGGCGGCGAGGGCGACGGTGACGGCGGCGGACCAGGCCGCGAGCCGGCGTCGGGGTGGTCTGGGGGTGCCTGGTGCTCGGTCCACGGGGACCTCCGGGGGAGTCGGAGTGGGGCAGGGGTCCAGCGGGCGGATCCCGGCGGGTGGATTCCAAGGGGGTGGAATCCGACGGGCGGGATCCAGGGGGTGGAGCCGGTGGCCACCGGTGCACAGACAAGTTGGTCCAGACCAATCCGGCTGTCAAGGGGTCCAGACCGAAGCGGGGGTCGGCGGGTTTCGCAACCTGCCCCGGTTTGCGCGGACTTGCCCCCAGCAAGTTCCACATGTGCTTCACCAACGCTGTTCTCCCGCCCCGGACGCGTGGATACAGTGCTCAGGTAGTCACGCAGTGAAGTCACCGGGGAGCGGGGCGTGCCAACTGCCATTGCCGTGACCAGCGCCGACCTGGCGCTGCCGCCACAGGACGAACGCACCATGCCCGCCGTCGTGCTGGCCGGGCTCGACCGGCATCCGCTCGACCGGGCGCTCACCGAACTGACCGACCTCATCGAGGGGTACGGCCATGTCGTCGTCGTGTGCTCGGCGGCCACCCCGGAGCCGGTCGTACGGCGCCTGTACACCCTGCGCTCGCTGCTGGAGAGCGACCGGGTCGCCCTGCTGCGGCCCGAGCTGCCGCCCCTCGGAGTGGCCGTCCTGGGGCGCCAGTTGCGCCAGCTCGCCTCCTGCGACCTCGGTCCCGGGGTGCTGGCCTCCGCCGGGCGGCTGCTCGCCCACTACATCCACGCCGGGGCCGTCCTCGGCTCGGTGGCCCGGCTCGACCGCGTGCCGGTCGGGCTGACGGCACACGCCAGGTCCTGGGTGCCGGGCAGCCGGTTCGCCGTACTCGCCCATCCCGAGCCGCAGCTCGTCAAGGTCGCGCCCGACGTCACCCTCAAGGGGCCCGATTTCCCCACCTGGCTGCTGCTCGCGAAGGGACAGCTGCCCGGCGACTGGGCGGCCGGGCTCCAGGACGCGTGGGGGACGCGGGGGGTGCGGGAGACCGCGCTGCCCGCCGAGTCCCGCGCCTGGTGGGGGACCGGCCGCCTGGTCGAGTTCTGCGCCCACCTCGACGATCTCTCCGTGCTGTACCAACTGGTCACGTCCGTACGGCAGTCCAGCTGCCACTGGTGCGGACTCGACGTCATCGGCGACCGCTGCGTCTTCTGCTCCGCCGTCCCGCCCGTCCATGAACCGCCCGCCCCAAGGGCCCTGGAACCCCGCACGCCCGCCTGAGCCGGGAACACGCCCACGAGCTGTACGTCCATATCCCGAACGGCCGATTCCCCCAATGAGGTTGCACGGTTCATGAACTCCCGTCAGCGCCGCGGCGTGATCCTCCTGCTCCTGTCGGTCCTGTGCGCCCTGCTCGCGTTCGCCGGCGTGCTCTCCGTCGTCCACGACGTCGACTCCAAGGTCGGCCCCGAGGTCACCGCCTACCGGGTCCGCTCCGACGTGAAGCCGTACACCACCCTGGACGCGGGCCAGTTCGAGAAGGTCAGGATGCCCAAGCGGTGGCTGTCCGGGACCGCGGTCACCGATCTGCGACAGCTCCAGGGCAAGATCGCCGTCACCACGCTGCGCGCCGGTTCCCTGCTCCAGAGCGACATGATCGTGGACCAGCCCGCCCTCCAGCCCGGACAGCAGGAGGTCGCCATCATGATCGACGCGGCGACGGGCGTGGCGGGGAAGATCACCCCGGGGTCGCGGGTCAATGTCTACGCCACCTTCGCGGGCAAGAAGGAGAGCGACCCCGACCAGTCGAAGATCATCGTGACCGGCGCGCGTGTCCTCGACGTCGGCCGGATCACCGCGCTGGACCCGGACGCCGGCAAGAACAGCCAGCAGCAGCCGAGCGAGGCCGTCCCGATCACCTTCGCGCTGTCCACCCTCGACGCCCAGCGCATCACCTACGCCGAGTCCTTCGCCCAGCGCGTCCGGCTGGCGCTGGTGGGACCCGGCGGCGACACCGGCGTCCCGGACAAGGACCGCACCTACGAACTCGCGACGGACAAGTGAGAGGCGGCCCGCATGCCGACCAGGATCCTCCCGGCGGGCGCCGACCCGGACGCCGTCCGCTCCCTCGTCACCCTGCTCAGCCAACTGCCCGACGCCGAACCGCAGCCGCCGGTCACCGACTCCACCCAGCTGGTGGACGCCCTCGCCCGGCTCGCCGCCGAGTCCGTGGACGAACTGCCCGAGGTGCTCGTCGTCCATGAACGCATCGGCCCCGCACCGGCGTTGGAGCTGATCCGGGAGATCGCCCTGCGCTTCCCGGCGGTCGGCGTCATCCTCGTCACCACCGACGCGAGCCCCGGTCTGTTCGCGGCCGCCATGGACTCCGGCGCCCGGGGCCTGGTCGCGCTCCCGCTGTCGTACGACGAACTGTCCGCCCGGACGCAGGCGGTCGCCCAGTGGTCGACGGAGGTACGGCGCCACCTCGGCCAGGGCGGCGAGGCACCGGCCGGCTCCGGCGGTACGGTCGTCACGGTCAGCGGCGCCAAGGGGGGTGTCGGCGCGACGCTCACGGCCGTACAGCTCGCGCTCGCCGCACAGGCGTCCGGGCGCGCCACCGCGCTGGTCGACCTGGACCTCCAGTGCGGGGACGTCGCCTCCTACCTGGACATCCAGTTCCGGCGCTCGGTCGCCGACCTCGCCGCCATCAGCGACATCTCGGCGCGGGTCCTCGCCGACGCCCTCTTCCGCCATGACACCGGGCTCGCGCTGCTGCTCGCGCCCGGCGAGGGGGAGCGCGGCGAGGAGGTCACCGACCGCGCCGCCCGGCAGATCGTGCGCGCCCTGCGCTCGCGCTACGAGGTCGTGGTCATCGACTGCGGCGCGCAGCTCGGCGGGGCGGGCGCGGCCGCGATCGAGACGGCCGACACCGCGCTGCTGGTGACGACCCCGGACGTGATCGCGGTACGCGCGGCCAAGCGGACCGTGCGGATGTGGGACCGGCTCCAGATCCGCAAGGCCGAGGAGACCACGGTCGTCGTCAACCGGCAGAGCCGGCACACCGAGATCCAGCCGGCGCTGGTGCAGCGGATCACCGGTACGGCGCTGGCGCGCACCGCCGTGCCCGCCAACTTCAAGGAACTCCAGGCGGTCGTGGACGCGGGGCGGGTCCATGAGCTGGACGCGCGCAGCACGGTGAAACAGGCGCTGTGGGCGCTCGCGGGGGAGCTGGGGCTCGCGCGGGCGGCGGAGGGCGCGCACCGGGGCGGGGCACGGGGCGGCGCGGGCGGCGGCGGGCGCGGTGGGCCGCGCGCCGGGGCGCGCGCCGGGGGCCTTCGGCGGCGGAAGGAGTGAGCCGGTGACGAAGAGGGGCAAGAGGGGCGCGGATCGGGGCCGGGCGGGCGACGGAGGCCGGGTATGCGTCGAAGGCCGGGCAGGCGACGAACTCCGGGCAAGCGCTGAAGGCTGGGCGAGCGACGCGGGTCGGATGAGTGCTTCGGGACCGATGAGCGATGCGGGCCGGATGAGCGGCGCAGGCCCGACGAGCGGCGCGGGCCGGATGCGCGACGTGGGTCGGGTGCGCGGCGCGGGCCGGATGCGCGACGTGGGTCGGGTGCGCGGCGCGGGCCGGATGCGCGACGTGGGTCGGGTGCGCGGCGCGGGCCGGATGGGCGACGCGGGTTGGGTGCGCGGCGCGGGCCGGATGAGCGACGCGGGTTGGGTGCGCGATGCGGGCCCGAGGGGTGATTCGGGTCAGGTGAGCATCGAGTTCCTCGGCATGACACCGCTGATCCTGCTCACGCTGGTGCTCGTGTGGCAGGCCGTACTCGTGGGGTACACCTTCACGCTCGCCGGGAACGCCGCCGACGAGGCGGTCCGGGCCGGTACGGCGGCGCCGCCGGGCGGTGCGCGCCAGGCGGCCTGTTCGGCGGCGGGGCGCAAGGACCTGTCGGCGGCGTGGCGGGGGGACGCGACGGTGAGCTGCGGCGGGTCCGGCTATGTCACGGCCGATGTCTCCCTGAAGGTCCCGGTGCTCTTCCCGGGCCTGTTCGCCTTCCCGGCGCGGGTGCACGGCCACGCCGGCGCGGTGGAGGAGGCGAAGGACTGAGATGCGTCATCCGAGCGGGCGTCATGACCGTCGGGATCGCCGTGATCGTCGTGAAAGGCGTGAGCGGCGTGAGCGCGGCCAGGTCGCCATCGAATACCTGGGGTTCCTGCCCGTGCTGCTGATCGTCGCCCTCGCCGGCATCCAGCTCGGCGCCGTCGCCTACGCCGCCGAGCAGGCCGGTACGGCGGCCCGCGCGGGGGCACGGGCCGCCTCGCTGCGCCAGGACGCGCAGCAGGCGTGCGCGGCGGCGGTCGGCGGGGGGATGCGGGTGAGCTGTGCGCAGGGCGGCGGGGGCGGCTCCGTGACCGTGACCGCGACCGTCCGGATCCCGAAGATCGTGTGGAGCTTCGGGGACGCCACCAAGTCGGCGACCATGCCGCTCGACCACTGAGGAGCCGGGGACCATGAGCCTGCGGGCACGCATCAGCACTCCGGAGGAGCACGGCAGCCGGGGCGAGGACGGGCATCTGGTCGCCGCCTACCGGGCCAAGCTGCTGGAGGAGATCGACCTCGCGGAGATGGGCGCGCTGGCCGCCGCGGAGCGCCGCAGCCGTCTCGAACGGGTGCTCGGGCACATCATCAGCCGGGAGGGCCCGGTGCTCTCCACGGTGGAGCGCGCCCAGCTGATCCGGCGGGTGGTGGACGAGGCGCTGGGCCTCGGCATCCTCGAACCCCTCCTGGAGGACACCTCGATCACCGAGATCATGGTGAACGGGGCGGACGCGATCTTCGTCGAACGCGGCGGCCGGGTCGAGCAGTTGCCCCTGCGGTTCGCCTCCGCGGACCAGCTGATGCAGACCATCGAGCGGATCGTGTCGACCGTCAACCGCCGGGTGGACGAGTCGAATCCGATGGTGGACGCCCGGCTGCCGTCCGGCGAGCGCGTCAACGTCATCATCCCGCCGCTGTCGCTGACCGGGCCCGTCCTCACCATCCGCCGCTTCCCGCGCTCCTTCACCCTCCAGGAGCTGATCGGGCTCGGCTCGCTCGACGAGCCCATGGTGTATCTGCTGGCGGGGCTGGTGCAGGCGAAGTTCAACATCATCGTCTCGGGTGCGACCGGCACCGGCAAGACGACCCTGCTCAACGCGCTGTCCGGGCTCATCCCGCCGCACGAG
Organism: Streptomyces sp. WP-1; assembly: GCF_030450125.1. Classification (NCBI taxonomy): domain Bacteria; kingdom Bacillati; phylum Actinomycetota; class Actinomycetes; order Kitasatosporales; family Streptomycetaceae; genus Streptomyces; species Streptomyces sp. WP-1. The sequence continues at coordinate 3,129,932 of NZ_CP123923.1, read as the reverse complement.
CGCATCATCACCATCGAGGACTCCGCCGAACTCCAGCTCCAGCAGAGCCATGTGGTCCGGCTGGAGTCCCGGCCGCCGAACGTCGAGGGCAAGGGCCAGGTCACCATCCGCGACCTGGTGCGCAACTCGCTGCGGATGCGGCCCGACCGGATCGTGGTCGGCGAGGTCCGCGGCGGCGAGTCCCTCGACATGCTCCAGGCGATGTCCACCGGCCACGACGGCTCGCTGGCCACCGTGCACGCCAACAGCGCCGAGGACGCCCTCACCCGGCTCCAGACGCTCGCCTCCATGTCCGACGTGGAGGTGCCGTTCGTCGCGCTGCACGACCAGATCAACAGCGCCGTCGACGTCATCGTCCAGCTCACCCGGTTCGCCGACGGCGCCCGCCGGATCACCGAGATCGCGCTGCTGGACAGCCACGGCGGGGAGCCGTACCGGCTGGCCAGCGTCGCCCGCTTCGAGGCGGAGCCGATGACGGCGGACGGCCGGGTGCCCGGCGCCTTCGCCTACTTCCCGCTGCCGCGCCGCACCGCCGACCGCCTGCACATGGCGAGCCAGCCCGTCCCGGGCGCCTTCGGCGTCGCCCGCACCGCCGACCAGCTCGCCACCCGAGAGGCCAGGTAGGCCCCCCATGGAACTCCACACCCTCGTCCAGCTCACCCTCGGGGCGGCGCTGCTGACCTGCGTGCTCGCGGTGCTCGGCGTGCACAGCTACGCCCGGGGCCGGGCCCGGCGCGCCGAGCTGGTGGACCGCCTCACGCACACCGGGCCGCCGGTCACCGGCACCGGGCGCAGGCGGCACTTCCGCGATCTCGACCGGCGGCTGCGCCGTACCCGCTTCGGCCGCTGGCTCGAACGGCGCCTTATCACCACCGGTCTGGACATCACCCCGGGCGAGTTCTTCGTCGCCATGCTCGGCACGGTCGCCGCGCTCTGGCTGATCGGACAGGCCGCGCTCGCGCCGTTCTTCGGGCCGATCGCCGGGCTGCTGGGCATCTGGGCGGCGGTGCAGTTCCTCAACTGGCAGCGGCGCAGGCGCATCGAGCGGTTCATCGGCCAACTCCCGGAACTCGCCCGCATCCTGGCCAACGCGACGCAGGCGGGGCTGGCCCTGCGTACCGCGATCGGGATGGCGGCGGAGGAGCTGGAGGCCCCGGCCGGGGAGGAACTGGTCAAGGTCGCCGACCAGTTGGCGATCGGGCACTCCCTGGACGACGCGCTCGGGGAACTCGCCGAGCGCCTGCCCTCGCGTGAGCTGGTCGTGCTGGTGACGACGCTGGTGCTGTCCAACCGGGCCGGCGGGCAGGTCGTCTCCGCGCTGCGCAACCTCACCGAGACGCTGGAGGAGCGCAAGGAGACCCGGCGCGAGGTCCGCACCCAGCTCTCCCAGGTGACCATGACGTCGTACGCCGTGCCCGTTCTCGGGGTCGGCGCGTTGTTCCTGATGAACGGCGTCCGGGACGGCGCCCTGGCCCGGATGACCGGCTCCCCGGTCGGCCAGGGCTGCGTACTCGTCGCGTTCGGGCTGTACGCGGTCGGTTTCGTCCTCATCCGGCGGCTCAGCCGCATCGACGTGTGAGGGAAGGAGGATCCATGGCCTTGCTGCTCGCCCTGCTGATGGGCGTCGCCGTGTGGGGGATCTTCACCGGCGTGCGCATGTACCGCGCCGACGCCAGGCTCCCCGCCGACCTCGCCGTCGCCCTGGAGGTCGGCGCCACCCGCACCGGCGCGGTGGGCTCCGTCATCGACCGCATGGGCATGCGGTACGCGCCGCTGGTGCTCCGGCTGATGGGACCCCGGCTGGTCGCCCGCTACCGGCGCCGGATCGACCTCGCGGGCAACCCCGGGGGCCTGACCATCGACCGGTACGCCGCCCGCCGCGCGGTGTACGGCGCGCTGGGCGGCGTCGGCTTCCTGGTGTTCCTGCTGCGCGGCCAGTGGTTCGTGGCGGTGCTGCTCCTGCTGTTCGGGGCGTTCTGGACGGAGGTCGGGATCTGGTCGGCGATCCGGGTCCGCCGGGACGTGATCGAGCGGACCCTGCCGGACTTCCTGGACGTGCTGGCGGTCGTGGTCAGCGCCGGGCTCGGCTTCCGGCAGGCGCTGGACCGGGTGGCGTCCCGCTACGAGGGCCCCTGGGCCGACGAACTCCGCATCACACTGCGCCAGATGGACCTCGGCATGAGCCGCCGCCAGGCCTTCGCGGAGCTGCGCCGGCGCAACGACTCCGAACAGGTCGCCATGTTCGTCACGGCGCTCCAGCAGGGCGAGGAACTGGGCGCGCCGATCGTCGACACCCTCGTCTCCCTGGCCAAGGACATGCGCCGCACGGACGCCCAGAACGCCCGCCGCAAGGCCGCTCGCGCGGTACCCAAGGCCACGCTGATGATCACCACCTTCATGGTCCCGGCCACGATGCTGCTCCTCGGCGCGGGCCTGATCCTGGGCTCGGGCGTCGACTTCGGTTCCCTCACGGGGAAGTGAGGCCGGTGGGACGCGGGGGAGCGAGGAGTGCGCGGGGGGTGTGGTCGAAGGGGGCGCGGGATGTGGGGGCGGGGGTCGGTGAGGTGGTGCCGGGGGGTGTGGTGGGCCGTGCTGGGTCGGCGTCGGGTGCGGCGAGCCCTGCCGGGTTGACGTCGGGTGTGGCGGGTTCCTCCGGGCCGGGGGCGGCTGATCCGGTGGCTCGCGCCGAAGGGGAGCCGGGTGATGCGGCGGTCGGCGGCTCCTCGTCGGGCCTCGCACCGGGTCTTGCCGAGCCGGGGCGGGACGGCGTGGTGGCTTTCGCCGGGTCCGTGCCGGGTGATGGTGCGGCTTTCGCCGAATCCGCGCCGGGTCTTGCGCCGGGTCCTGTCGAGTCGGGGCCGGATGGCGTCGCGGCTTTCGCCGGGCGCGCTTCGGACGATGGTGCGGCGGGTGATGCTGCGGCTCCCGTCGAGCCCGCGCCAGACCTGGCGCCGGGTCTTGCCCGGACGATGCCGGCCGACGGGGCCGCCCCCGCCGAGCCCGTGCGGGCCGGTGCGATGGGCTTCGCCGAGCCTGCGCCGGGCGGTGCGATGGGCTTCGCCGAGCCTGCGCCGGGCGGTGCGATGGGCTTCGCCGAGCCTGCGTCGGGCGGTGCGATGGGCTTCGCCGAGCCTGCGTCGGGCGGTGCGATGGGCTTTGCCGAGCCTGCGTCGGGCGGTGCGACGGGCCCCGCCGAGCCCGCCACGGCCCACGCGATGCCCCCTGCCCGCCCCTCGCCCCCGCCCCTTGCCGGGCCCCCTGTCCGCCCCTCGCCCTCGCCCCTTGCCGGGCCCCCTGCTCGCCCCTCGCCCCCGCCCCTTGCCGGGCCCCCTGCCCGCCCCCCGTCCCCGTCCTCCGGCGTCCCCCCTGCTGTCCGGCCCCCGTCCCCGCCCTTCGCCGTACCCCCCGCCGCGCCTCCGGCCGACCCCACCACCCCCGGACCCCCCTCCGAGCAGCTCCAGGTCCGTGCGCTTCAAGCCATGTGCCGGCAGGTCTTCGGGTTCCGGCTGGCCATGATCGTCGTAGCGGCGCCCGCGGCCCTGCTGCATGCCGCGCCCGGGGTCGGGGTGCGGCTCGTCGGGGTGGCGGTCGTCGTCGCGGTCATGGTGTCGTACGTCCTGTTCCGGGACTGGGAGCGGTTCGGGCCGCTGCTGCTGCGGCACCCCGCGCTGCTCGCCGCCGACACCCTCGTCGGCTCGCTCCTGCTGGTCTCGGCCGGGCCCGACACCACGCTCGCCTATGCCGGTGTCTGCACCCCGCTGCTCGCCGGGCTGCTCTACAGCTGGCGCGGGGCGGCCTGCTTCGCCTCGCTCCAGGCGCTGATCCTGTTCGTCGTCCACCTCACCCTGAAGGCCGACCGGTCCGCCCCCGTCGCCGAGGCCCTGCTGCTGCCCGGCCTGTGTGTCGTCGCCGGGGCCATGGGCTCGACCCTGCGCGGCCTGATGCTCCGCTTCGGCACCGCCACCGAGGCGCTGACGGCGGTCCGCGTCCGGCTCGCCGCGGCGGAAGCCGTGAGCGCCGAACGCGCCCGGCTGGCACGGGAGATGCACGACTCCGTCGCCAAGACCCTCTACGGCGTCGCCCTCGCCGCCGACGGCCTCGCGGCCACCGCCACGGCCCCCGCCCCCGACCCGGCCCGCATCCGCGAACAGGCCGAACTGGTCTCCCGCTCGGCCCGCCGCGCGGCGACGGAATCCCGGGAACTGCTCATGGACCTACGACGCGAACAGCCCGAGCCGACCGCGCCGGCCAAGCCGTTCTGGTCCGAACTCGCCGACGCCGTACGAGACTTCGCCGCCCGCACGGCACTCGACGTCACCTGCGTCTGCACGGACCCCCCGGCCACCCTCCCCGCGCTGCCCGCCGCCCCGGCCCGCGCCCTCCTCGCCGTCGCCACGGAGGCGCTGGAGAACGCCCACCGGCACGCCGAGGCGACCCGGGTGGACGTACGGCTGTGCGTCGACGGAACCCTGCTGCGGCTGACGATCCACGACGACGGCCGCGGCCTGCCCCCCGGCACCACCCTCGAACAGCTGCGCGCCCGCGGCCACTTCGGCCTGCTCGGCATGGTCGAACGCGCCGCACACGCGGGCGCCCGCATCCGCATCGGCCGCGGCACCCACCCCCGCGGCACCGAGGTACGGGTCGAACTCCCCCTGCGCACCCAGGATTCCTGAAAGGAGGCCCGGCACACCCATGCGGCAGCACACGAACGACCCCGGCATACCGGCCTTCCCGCCACCGGCCCGATTGAGGCTGCTGGTGGCCGACGACAACCCCGTGGTGCGCGCCGGACTGACCGCGCTGCTCACGGACCGCGCCGACACCACCGTGGTGGCACAGGCGGCGGACGGCCGCGAGGCGTACGACGCCGCGCTCCGGCACCATCCGGACGTCATCCTCCTCGACGTCCGCATGCCCGGCGTCGACGGCATCTCGGCATTGCCCCACCTGGCGCGCCTCGCGCCCGTCATGATGCTCACCTACAGCCATGAGGCCGAGACGGTGCGGGAGGCGCTGCGGCTGGGGGCGGGGGGATACCTGGTGCACGGCGAGTTCACCACCGAGCAGCTGGTACGCGCCGTACGGGACGTCCACGAGGGCCGGCCGCATGTGACGCCGGGGGCGACACGGGCGCTGGTGGACGGATTGCGGGGGAGTGCAGCTGCACACACGAGTTCTCAACTCGCCGCAACGGAAGGCCAAAATACCTCCCCTCCTCCTTCACAACTGCAATCCTCTATGGGACAGTCGATCCGCTCGCGGTTCCGGCTGAGTGTCAGGGAGGCGGAGATCATGGACCTCATCGCGTCCGGCATGACCAACCAGCAGATCGCCGCCGCCTGCTTCATCAGCGAGAAGACGGTCAAGAACCACATCAACCGCATCTTCGCCAAGCTCCAGACCGCCACCAGGTCCCAGGCCGCGGCGAAATGGCTGGGGGTGGCGTGAGATGCCGGACCGGACCGGCGCCGACGCCGTGAAATGGGCCCGGGGTTGGGCCCTGGGACCCTCGGCCGAGCGGGTGGCCGCCTCGTACGGTGCCCCGATCGGACGCGCAGCTGGAGGGGACAACCGTGAGCAAATGGTTCAACACCACCGTGACGTATCTGATGACCCGCGCCGCGCGGAACGACCGGGGACAGACCGCGGTGGAGTACCTCGGCATCATCGCGGTGGTGGTGGCGATCGTGCTGGCGATCACCGGGACGAGCATCGGGCAGACGATCTACGACGCGATCACCTCGAAGATCTCCGAGGTCACCGGCGGCTGACCCGGCCGGTCCGCGACGCAGGGCAGGCCTTCCCCATCTATCTCACGGTGGTGGCGGGCCTGCTCTTTCTCGCGCTCGCCTACCTCGCGGTCGGCCAGGCGGCGGTGAACCGGGGCGGCGCCCAGACCGCCGCCGACGCCGCGGCGCTCGCGGCGGCCCAGGACGTGCGGGACCAGCTCACCGGCCAGTGGCTGAAGGTGCTGCTCGACCCGGCCGAGTGGCAGGCCGTCCTCGACGGTGACGCGCCCCTCGACGACGACCCCTGCGCGCGGGCCGGGGAACTGGCCGGGCAGAACGACGCCCGGCTGACCGGGTGCGCCCCGGACGGGCCGCTGAAGTACTCGGCCGAGGTGCGCACCGGCAAGTCCGTCGGCCACTCCGTCGTACCCGGCACGGAGAAGTTCCGCTCGACGGCCTCCGCCACCGCCGAGATCGAACCCCTGTGCACCTTCGTGCTGCCGCCGAAGGGCGCCGGGGACGGTGCCGAACGGGGCGCCGCGAAGGCAAACCTGCCCCGGCTCACCTGCAAGGACAAGGTGTGGGACCTGGACCCGGACGACCCGTCGGGACTTCCCGGGCCCGAGGACCTCTTCGATGTGCATCTGGCCGACTGACGAACGACCGACTGGCGAACGATGAGTGACGAAGGAAGCGGACTATGACCATGCGGTTCACCGCGAAGACCCGCAGAGGGATGGTCGCCCTGGCCGTCGCGGCCGGACTGGCCGCGGGCGCGGCCGGATGCGGCACAGGCGGCGGCGACGGCAAGCGGCCGGAGAAGACGGCATCCGCTTCCAGAACGGCCGGGGCGGGGCCCAGCGCCCAGGAGGGACAGTCGGACGAACCGCTGGCCGAACTGCGCGGCTCCGACGGCCTGAGCCTCCAGATCACCTCCGCCCAGCGGGACTCCGGCGGGTTCGTGACGGTCAACGGCACCCTGAAGAACGACGGCGCCCAGAACGTCGTCATCCCCTCCGCGCTCAGCGGCAACGAGACCGAGATCATCAAGAACGGCAGGTCCCTGGGCGGGGCCACACTGGTCGACCCGAAGGGCAAGAAGCGGTACTACGTGCTGCGGGACACCGAGGGCCGGCCGCTGACCACGACGGGCTTCTCGACCCTGCGGGCCGGTGACACCCTCGCGGTCTTCATGCAGTTCCCGGCGCCTCCCGCGAACCAGGTGGAGTTCCAGCTGCCCACCTTCTCCTCCGCCACCCTCCCCATCTCCGGCTGAGGCCCCCGTGACCACCCGACCCCGTCTCACGCTCACCCTCGCCTCCGCCGCGTTCCTGCTCGCCGCGACCCTCACCTCCGCGCACGCCGACGGCACCGACCCGACCGAGCCCCCCGACACCGCGCCGTCCGCCGCCGCGCCCGTGAAGATCGACCCCAGGGACCCGGACCTCAAGCTGCCCGAGGGCGCCACGCTCGCGCAGCCCAAGGTGCTGGACATCAAGTCGGTCGTGGAGGACCAGAGCGGGGACGAGCGCCGCGAGGACACCAACGCGGACGTCACCTTCGCCCTCCAGGCCGAGGTCCTCTTCGGCAAGGACAGCGCGCGGCTCGGCGACGACGCCAAGGCCCGTATCGCCGCCATCGCCGACGAGATCAGGAAGCAGCACGCCACCCAGGTCCGCGTCTTCGGCTTCACCGACGACCTCGGCTCCTCCAGCCACGGCGTCCTGCTCTCCCGGCAGCGCGCCAACGCCGTCCAGGCCGTCCTCGGCCAGGACCTCGGCAGCCCCGACATCACCTTCGAGGTGCGCGGCTACGGCGAGCAGTACCCCATCGCCGACAACTCCACGGAGGAGGGCCGCAAGAAGAACCGCCGGGTGGAGGTGTCCTTCCCGCGCACCGCGGACTGACGGCGGCGACCGACGGCTCACCCGCCCTCGCCCTCACCGCCGTCCACCTCCACCCGCAGCCCGGCCCGCAGCCCCCACTCCGCCATCGCCCCCGCCTCCGCCTCCAGCACATGCCGGGCCCGCGGTCGGGGCAGGCCCAGGCGGCCCGGCCTCATGGTGCGGACGGCGCGGACCGTCAGCCGGCGGTCCAGGTACGCCACGTCGATGGGCATGCGCATCCCGAAGGTGTGGATGCTGTTGGCCGGGGACAGCAGCAGCGCGCCGTCGACACCGGTCCGGCCGAGCAGGCCCCTGGTGCGGGCCCGGTAGGAGGCCGCGATCTCCAGGGGGACCTCCACCGCCCCGGGCTCCCCGGGGATCCGCAGCACTCCCCGGCCGTCCCGCCACCGTCGTCGCGCCATCGTTGCCTCCACCGTCAACGGGCCTGCCCCGTAAAGCGTTAGTCCCCAGGCCCGCATGACTTCACTCGGCGTTGTGTTCCGGCCCCGCACCCCCGAGCGGCTGCGGGCGGGGACCGGACTGCTGCCCCGTACCGCGCCTGCCCGGCGCCGGGGCCGACGGCACGCCGCTCACCCGCGCCCCCTCCCCGGACGGCGTACCCGAGACCCGCCGGCCCATCGAGGAGGACCGGGCGCAGGCCGGACGCGTCGAGCCGCACCGGGTGGTGGTCCGTCTCCTGGCCGCCACGGGCTCCGGCGCCGCCGAACGGGTCCGGGCCGGTCCCGCCGCCGAGCGCGCGCGGCCCCGCGGCGGGTGAAAAAAGGGGAGGACCGGGGCGGCGGCGCTCGTCATCATGGAGGGCATGACTCAAGCCCGCCGCTCCTTCACCGAACTCGTCGCCGAGGGGACCGCCGTGCCCACCGACGGGTGGGACTTCTCCTGGTTCGAGGGACGGGCCACCGAGGCGCGGCCCTCCTGGGGGTACGCGCGCTCGGCGGGGGAGCGGCTGGCCGGTGCCGAGGCCGCGCTGGACATCCAGACCGGCGGCGGGGAGGTGCTGGCCTTCAGCCTCGGCGCCGCCGCCCCGGCCCGCCCCCGGCTGGTCGCCGCCACCGAGGGCTGGGCGCCGAACACGGCCAGGGCCACCGCGCTGCTGCGGCCGCACGGCGTGGTGGTGGTCGCCGCCCCGGACGACGCGCCGCTGCCGTTCGCCGGTGAAGCCTTCGACCTGGTGCTCAGCCGGCATCCGGTGGTGCCGCACTGGGACGAGATCGCGCGGGTGCTGCGGCCGGGCGGCACGTACTTCGCCCAGCACGTCGGGCCCGCCAGCGTGTTCGAGCTGGTCGAGTACTTCCTCGGACCGCAGCCGGAGGCGGTGCGCCGGGGGCGGGATCCGCTGCGGGAGCGGGCCGCGGCCGAGGCGGCGGGCCTGGAGATCGTCGCGCTGCCCGCGGAGCGGCTGCGGATGGAGTTCCACGACATCGCCGCCGTTGTCCACTTCCTGCGCAAGGTCGTCTGGATGGTGCCCGGGTTCACCGTCGAGGCGTACGAGCCCCAACTCAGGGCGCTGCACGAGCGGATCGAGCGGGAGGGCCCGTTCGTCGCCCACAGCGCGCGGCACCTCTTCGACGCCCGCAAGCCCTGCTAGGCCCCTCGGGGGCCCGCAGTGTCCACATCGTTATCGGACATGGTTCACACCAGCCCCACCCGTCACGTAAGTTCAGACCAACGCAATTCGCGCCAGCAAAGCAGCGCGGGTGGTACCGCGCAGTGGAGGGGGCTGCGCGGTGCCGTGAAACGGGGGGATCGCCCCGTGGGGGCGCGCGGCGGCCGTCAAGACACCGTTCGCTCGCCGGGTAGTCCCTCGGGGGGATCCGGGGGCAACACGCCGACGCGACCCCGGATGGCGGCAAGTCTCCGAATTCCTTCGGTTTTCAGCCCCTCCGCCCAGGTTTGCCTGGGATTCCCCGGCGAATCTCCCGGGAAGACCCCCTGAATCCATCGTTCCGCATCCAGCGGGGCGTTTTCGGGCGACTCCGGAGAGTAGTTGTGGGGCGCCAATGCCCCCATCCGCCCTTACGAAGGGTTATGGTGGAAACCCCCCCTCGGGCCGGTCCGTCTCCCCCCCACGGACCGGCCCGTTTTTTCTTGGCCGCGCGAGAGGTTCCGACCGGGAACCGGTCACCACCCGGCGCGCGTCCCTACAGCGAGGACCGGAGTCCCGATCCCGCCCCGCCCCCTCGCCCCCGCCTTACCAGGGCCGGACCAGGGCCCGGGCAGCGGTAGGCTCGACGGGCCCGGCATCCGTACCCCGCGCCAACCCCCCGGAGGGCCACGTGAACCTGCGCGACAAACTGCGCGGCCTGCTGGTCAGGCTCTACGCACGCCGGGTGGAGGGCCACCTCGACCACGCCCAGGTGCCCAAGCACATCGGCGTCATCGTGGACGGCAACCGCCGCTGGGCGAAGGCGTCGGGCTCCACCACGGTCCACGGCCACCGGGCCGGCGCGGAGAAGATCGAGGAGTTCCTCGGCTGGTGCTCCGAGACCGAGGTCGAGGTCGTCACCCTGTGGCTGCTGTCCACGGACAACTTCGACCGCGCGCAGGCGGAACTGGCCCCCCTGCTCGGCATCATCGAGGACGTCGTACGCACCCTCGCCGCCGACGGCCGCTGGCGGGTGCACCACGTGGGCGCCATGGACCTGCTGCCCGCGGGCATGCAGGCCACCCTCAAGGAGGCCGAGGAGACCACCGCCCACACCAAGGGCATAGTGGTCAACGTGGCCATCGGCTACGGCGGCCGGCAGGAGATCGCCGACGCCGTGCGCTCCATGCTCTACGAGGCCCACGACAAGGGCGTCGCGATGACGGACCTCGCCGAGTCCGTCGACATCGACATGATCGGCCGTCACCTCTACACCAGCCACCAGCCCGACCCGGACCTCGTCATCCGCACCAGCGGGGAGCAGCGGCTGTCCGGATTCATGCTGTGGCAGACCGCCCACTCGGAGTACTACTTCTGCGACGTCTACTGGCCGGCCTTCCGCAAGGTCGACTTCCTGCGCGCGCTGCGCGACTACGCCGCACGTCATCGGCGGTTCGGCGGCTGAGACACGCCCGGGGGCCCCGTCGGTGAGATCACCGGCGGGGCCCTCGCGCATCTCCGTTCGAACGGTCGTCACCAGGAGTTCACCGCCGCTGCGGTGGCCGCTTTTGCATGGCCGCGCTCGTTCGAGGGCATAGACCAAGCAGGTCGACGCCCGAACCCCGGGCGTCGGATCTCAGCGGGCGGCAGGAGCCGTCCGCCCGGGAGGTCCCTTGCACCAGCACGACCGTGCGACAGCGCCGCGGAGGTCCGGCCCCCGGCCCACCGTGTGCACGGGCCGCCGGCCGGACCGGTCCGTCCCGCCCTCCCGGCCCGGCTTCCACCTCGTCGCTCCCCGACCTCATCCGAGGGGGTACGTCCTTCCGTGGTGACCAGCACAAAGCGCCACAAGCCCGACCGGCGCACCTATGTTCTCGACACCAGCGTCCTGCTGGCCGACCCGAACGCCCTGACCCGCTTCGAGGAGCACGAGGTCGTGCTTCCCATCGTGGTGGTCACGGAGCTGGAGGCCAAGCGGCACCATCCCGAACTCGGGTACTTCGCCCGCCAGGCCCTGCGCCTGCTGGACGACTACCGGGTGCGGTACGGCCGCCTCGACTCCCCCATCCCGATCGGGGAACTGGGCGGGACCATGCGTGTCGAGCTCAACCACTCGGACCCCAGCGTGCTGCCCACCGGCTACCGCCTGGGGGACAACGACTCCCGCATCCTCGCGGTGGCCCGGAATCTCCAGGCCGAGGGGTTCGACGTCACCGTCGTGTCGAAGGACCTGCCGCTGCGCATCAAGGCCTCGTCCGTCGGGCTCCTCGCCGAGGAGTACCGGGCGGAGCTGGCCATCACGGAGAACTCCGGCTGGACCGGGATGACCGAACTGACGCTCCCCGGTGAGCAGGTGGACGTCCTCTTCGAGACGGGTCACCTCTATGTACCGGAGGCGTCCGAACTCCCGGTGCACACCGGTCTGACCATCCAGTCGGAGCGCGGCAAGGCGCTCGGCCGGATCACCGCGGAGGGCAACGTACGCCTGGTGCGCGGCGACCGGGAGGCGTTCGGCATCAAGGGCCGCAGCGCCGAGCAGCGCATCGCCCTCGATCTGCTGCTCGACCCGGACGTCGGGATCGTCTCGATGGGCGGCCGGGCCGGCACCGGCAAGTCGGCGCTGGCGCTGTGCGCGGGCCTGGAGGCGGTCCTGGAGCGCCGCCAGCACCAGAAAGTCATGGTGTTCCGGCCGCTGTACGCGGTCGGCGGGCAGGAGTTGGGCTATCTGCCGGGTTCCGAGGCGGAGAAGATGAGCCCCTGGGCGCAGGCCGTGTTCGACACGCTGTCGGCGGTCACCAGCCGGGAGGTCATCGAGGAGGTCACCGCGCGCGGCATGCTGGAGGTCCTGCCCCTCACCCACATCCGCGGCCGCTCGCTGCACGACGCGTTCGTCATCGTGGACGAGGCCCAGTCGCTGGAACGCAATGTGCTGCTGACGGTGCTGTCCCGGATCGGCGCCAACTCCCGGGTCGTACTGACCCATGACGTGGCGCAGCGGGACAATCTGCGGGTCGGGCGGTACGACGGTGTGGTCGCCGTGGTGGAGAAGCTGAAGGGGCATCCGCTGTTCGCGCATGTCACCCTGACGCGGTCCGAGAGGTCCCAGATCGCGGCCCTTGTGACCGAAATGCTCGAAGACGGTCATATCTGAGCCTATCCAGCCCAGTTGGCGCCGTCCGGCAAAGGCATCAGAGCCTAGCCGGGCGGCGCCTTCGTGTGGGGGTGATTCCGGAAATCCCTTGGGCCAAACGGGATGTGAGCTTTCACACTCAACTCGGAATTGCCTCCCGGCGTCCGGTTACGGCAGAGTCTCAGTCCTGTCAGGCCCCGCATACGACACAGCTGCACCACCTGGGGGTACCTCCCGCGCCTTCAAGGCTGTGGGGGAGGTGTGGACACCAGGAAAAGCACCAACTCCATAGCGTTCGTCGTATGCCGCCCGCGCACCACGCGGCGCTTCCCGCAGGGGGAGTTGCCCACCGGGCCCGCGCCTCCCGTGACCGCGCAGTTGGGAGGCCAGCGTCAGGGGCACGATTGCGTCCGCCAGGGTCACCGAAGCGGGCGATGCTGGAAGGAAACCGTGTGAGCCGGATCTCGGTCCGGGGATTCGCAGTGGCCTCGGCCACCGCGGTCACCGCCGTCGGAAGCGTCGTCGGAGTTGCCTCGGGCAGCGTCGCGCAGAACAACGACGTCGAGCCGACGGCAGCAGCCGACACCACGCTCCTCGCGGACATACCGACGGGTCAGCAGGCCCAGGTCCAGTCCGCGACCCTGACGCAGCAGGCCGACTCCCAGGCCATCGCCGCGGACGCGAGCGCCAAGAAGGACGCCGAGGCAGCAGCCCGCAAGGCCGCTGCCGAGACCGCGATCGCGAAGAAGGCGGCCGCCGAGAAGGCGGCCAAGGAGGCCAAGCAGCGCGCGGAGACCAAGGCCGCCGCCAGCCGTGGCGACGCCAATGCCAGCTTCCCCGTGCAGACCTCGTACACGGTCGCCCAGATCCAGGCGATGGCGCGTCAGATCGTGCCGTCCGGCCAGTACCAGTGCTTCAGCAACATCGTGGACCACGAGTCCACCTGGAACTACCGCGCGGTCAACGCCTCCTCGGGTGCCTACGGCCTCGTCCAGGCCCTGCCCGGCGGCAAGATGGCCTCCGCGGGTGCCGACTGGCAGACCAACCCGGCCACGCAGATCAAGTGGGGCCTCAACTACATGAACCAGCGTTACGGCAGCCCCTGTGACGCCTGGACCTACTGGCAGGCCAACGGCAACTACTGAGTGCCCGGCCACGCCACGCTCAACCCCGCGCAGCCCCTTCCCGTCATCCGGGAAGGGGCTTTCGCATGTACGGTCGTAACCGCACGACTCCACGCGGGGGAAGAGGACGGAACATGTCGCGAGTGCCAGGGTGGCTCGGCAAGCTGGGCGCGCGTCTCACCGAGATGAGCGAACGGCTGGACGCCCGCCAGGCGGAGGTGGCCGACGAGGACACCGCGCCCCGGTCCGAAACGGCGCGCCCGCGGCCGGCCACGGCCGACACCGCGAGCGATGCCGTCGCCGACGCGGTGCCGCACGCCCGCCGTCCCTCCGCCACGTCCCCGCCCGTCCCGCGCCCCGATCCCGCCCAGGCCGTGCCCTGGGGGGTGCGGGTCGCGGCCGAGGCCGGCTGGCGGCTGCTGGTGCTCGCGGGCACCGTCTGGGTGCTGATGCGGGTCATCAGCGCCATCCAGCTGGTGGTGTTCGCCTTCGTCATCGCGCTGCTGATCACCGCGCTGCTCCAGCCGACGGTCGCCCGGCTCACCCGCCGCGGGGTGCCGCGCGGCCCGGCCACGGCGCTCACCGCGATCAGCGGCTTCGTGGTGATCGGCCTGATGGGCTGGTTCGTGACCTGGCAGGTCATGGAGAACATCGACACGCTCTCCAACCAGATACAGTCCGGCATCGACGATCTGCGCAACTGGCTGCTGCGGAGCCCCTTCCACGTCACCGACAAGCAGATCAACCAGATCGCCAAGAACCTGCGCGAGGCCATCGGCGCCAACGCCGACCAGATCACCTCGGCGGGCCTGGAGGGCGTCCAGGTCATCGTGGAGGCCCTGACCGGCATCCTGCTGGTGTTCTTCTCCACGCTCTTCCTGCTCTACGACGGCAAGCGCATCTGGAGCTGGTTCCTGAAGCTGGTGCCGTCCGCCGCCCGGGAGGGCGTGGCCGGCGCCGGTCCGCGCGCCTGGCGCACCCTGACCGCCTACGTCCGCGGCACCGTGCTGGTCGCCCTGATCGACGCCACCTTCATCGGCATCGGGATCTACTTCCTCGATGTGCCGATGGCGGTCCCGCTGGCCGTCTTCATCTTCCTGTTCTCCTTCATCCCGCTCGTCGGCGCGGTGGCCTCCGGCGCGCTCGCGGTGATCGTGGCCCTGGTGACCCAGGGCGTGTTCACCGCGGTGATGACCCTCGTCGTGGTGCTCGCCGTGCAGCAGATCGAGGGGCATGTGCTCCAGCCCTTCATCCTGGGCCGGGCGGTGCGGGTGCACCCCCTCGCGGTGGTGCTGACCGTGGCGGCCGGCGGCATGGTGGCCGGCATCGGCGGCGCGGTGGTCGCCGTACCGCTGGTGGCGGTGACGAACACGGTGGTGGGCTATCTGCGGCAGTACTCCGAGGAGATGCACCACTCGGCCGCCCCGGCCCTGGAGGAGACAGCTGCCCCGGTGCTGGAGGAGCCCGCGCCGGTGAACGCGGAAGACCCCGCCCACCAGGGGTGAGCGGGGTCCTCGGCTGACGCGGCGCGGGCCTTACTCGGCCAGCACGGCCTCGGCCTCCAGGGTGGCGCCGACCGCCTGCACGACGGCAGCGATCTTGAAGGCCTCCTGGATGGTGTCGCGCTCCATACCGGCCTTGCGCAGCACCTGCTCGTGCGAGTCCAGGCACAGACCGCAGCCGTTGATCGCGGAGACCGCGAACGACCACAGCTCGAAGTCGACCTTCTCCACGCCCGGGTTGCCGATGACGTTCATCCGCAGGCCGGCGCGCAGGGTGCCGTACTCGTGGTCGGACAGCAGGTGCCGGGTGCGGTAGAAGACGTTGTTCATCGCCATGATGGCGGCCGCGGACTTGGCCGCGGTGTACGCCTCCGGCGAGAGGTTCGCCTTCGCCTCCGGCTCCAGCTCACGCAGCACGATCGGGGAGCGGGAGGCGATCGCGGTCGCGAGCACCGTGCCCCACAGCTGCTGGGCCGGAAGGTCGGAGTTGCCGATGACCGAGCCCAGGTTGAGCTTGAGGTCCTTGGCGTAGTCCGGAACCCGGGACTTCAGCGAGTCGAGCGACATGGGTCACTCACCAGCCAGCAGCGCGACCGGGTCGAGGGTCTCGTCGCCCTTGCTCCAGTTGCACGGGCACAGCTCGTCGGTCTGCAGGGCGTCCAGGACCCGCAGGACCTCCTTGGGGTTACGGCCCACGGAACCGGCGGTCACCATCGTGAACTGGATCTCGTGGTTCGGGTCCACGATGAACACGGCGCGCTGCGCGAAGCCGTCCTCGCCCTCGATGCCCAGGTCACGCATGAGCTCGTGCTTGGAGTCGGCCATCATCGGGAAGGGCAGCTCGGTCAGGTCCGGGTGGTCCTTGCGCCAGGCGTGGTGCACGAACTCGGAGTCACCGGAGAAGCCGAGGATCTGGGCGTCGCGGTCGGCGAACTCGTCGTTCAGCTTGCCGAACGCGGCGATCTCGGTCGGGCAGACGAAGGTGAAGTCCTTCGGCCAGGCGAACACGACCAGCCACTTGCCCTCGTAGGACTTGTGGTTGAGCTGCTCGAACTCCTTGCCCTTCTCCAGCGAGACGCAGGCGGTCAGGTCGAACTCGGGGAACTTGTCACCGACAGTGAGCACAAACTCTCCTTGCAGCGAAGAATCACCCCTTTTGAGGGCGATTCCCATGGGTTGGACTCTGACGATGTTGGCACAGGGTGCATTGATTAGGGAAATAGCTACACTCGGTCGTGTTGATCGGAGGTATCTATCAGTGACCATCAGTAGCGGTAAGCGGAGACAGCCCAGCCTCGCGCAGCTGCGCGCCTTCGCCGCCGTGGCCGAACATCTGCACTTTAGAGACGCGGCGGCGGCCATCGGGATGAGCCAGCCCGCCCTGTCCGGCGCGGTCTCGGCGCTGGAGGAGACACTCGGAGTGACCCTCCTCGAGCGTACGACGCGCAAGGTACTGCTCTCGCCCGCGGGGGAGCGGCTCGCGGTGCGGGCCAAGGCGGTGCTGGACGCGGTCGGCGAGCTGCTGGAGGAGGCGGAGGCGGTCCGCGCCCCCTTCACCGGGACGCTGCGCCTCGGGGTGATCCCCACCGTGGCGCCGTATCTGCTGCCGACCGTGCTGCGGCTCGTCCATGAGCGCTACCCGGACCTCGACCTCCAGGTGCACGAGGAGCAGACCTCCAGCCTGATCGACGGCCTGGCCACCGGCCGCCTCGACCTGCTGCTGCTCGCCGTCCCGCTGGGCGTCCCCGGCATCGCCGAACTCCCGCTCTTCGACGAGGACTTCGTGCTGGTCACCCCGCTCGACCACTGGCTCGGCGGCCGCGAGGGCATCCCGCGCGAGGCGCTGAAGGAGCTGCATCTGCTGCTGCTGGACGAGGGGCACTGCCTGCGCGACCAGGCCCTCGACATCTGCCGGGAGGCGGGCCGCGCGGACGCGCCGGTCACC
Source organism: Streptomyces sp. WP-1 (assembly GCF_030450125.1). NCBI lineage: Bacteria > Bacillati > Actinomycetota > Actinomycetes > Kitasatosporales > Streptomycetaceae > Streptomyces > Streptomyces sp. WP-1. The sequence goes on along the minus strand of NZ_CP123923.1, from coordinate 3,113,007 downwards.
ACCACGGCCGCCGGGCTGTCCACGCTGGTCCAGCTGGTCGCCGGCGGCCTCGGCTGCACCCTGCTGCCGCGCACCGCGCTCAAGCTGGAGACCACCCGCAGCAGCCAGTTGCTCACCGGCTACTTCGCCGACCCGGCCCCGAGCCGCCGGGTCGCCCTCGCGATGCGCGCGGGCGCGGCACGCGGTGCCGAGTACGAGGAGCTGGCGGGGGCGCTGCGGGAGGCGCTGCGGATGCTGCCGGTACGGGTGGTCGAGTCCGGCTGACCGGCGTACGCGCGGGGCCCCTCCCGGATGGAAGGGGCCCCGCGGGCAGGGCAGTCGCTCCCGCGCCGTCACTCGGTCCGCAGACCCTCCGGGCGCATCAGCCGCAGCAGCGGCGGCAGGCTCAGCGTGGTGACCGCGAGGACCACCAGCGCGCCGGCGCCGGTCATCGACAGCACGCTCCGCCAGTCCACGCCCAGCGGCGAGCCCACCATCTTCAGCAGCACCGAGCCCAGCGCGAGCCCGACCACCGAGGCCAGCAGCAGGCCGAGCGCGACCGGGACCGCGCTCTGCCAGAACACCGACAGGCTCAGCGTGCGCCGCCGGGTGCCGAAGGCCATCAGCGAGGACAGCAGCTTCCGCCGCTCGCGCAGCTGTTCCAGCTGGGTCACCAGCAGGCTCACGCCGATCAGCGTCAGGACGCACAGGGCGCCGACGTACAGACCGGTGCGGATGGAGGTGAACTTCTTGGACTGTTCGGTGGTCGACCACACCATCACATCGGCGAAGGGATCGACCTTGGCCGCCGTGTTGCGGGTGTACTCGGTCACGTCCGGCACGTTCTTGTCGAACATGACGTACACCGTGCCGTCCAGCAGCCGGTCCACCCGGGCGGGCACCGCCGACGGGGTCAGCAGGATGGCGCTGCTCCTGCTGCCGTTGGGGCTGTCGATCGCGCGGGCCGGCTTCAGGCCGGCCGGCACGGTCCAGCGCACGTCCGGCCCCCGGCCCGCGCCGTGGTCCGTGTCGAGATGGAGCACCCGGCCGGGCCGGGCGAGCTTGGTGAGGGCGGCGTCGTCGTCCCCGCCGGTCGCCAGGAAGGCGTCCCCGTCGTGGCAGGACGGCAGCCGGGCCGTCTCGCGCAGCGAGGCACAGGTGCCGGAGACCAGCAGGGCCGTGTCCCCGGGCCCGCTCTTCCAGTCCTTCTCGCCCAGGGAGGCGTTGCCGAGCGAGACCGCCTTGCGCACCCCCTTGGTCGTGCGGAACTGGTCCGCGGCCGTGCGGAACGGGGTGCCGTGCGACAGGTTGATCTGCATCTGCGCCCGGGTGACGTCCTGGCCGGTCGACTTGGTGTAGTCGCCCTGGACCCCCGCGAACAGCATCTGGAGCGCGATCGCGCCGGCCACCGCGACGGCGATGCCGTTCACCATGCGGGCCGCCGAACCACTGCTCAACTGGAGCCGCCGTACCGCCAGTTGCCAGGCCACCGGGCCGTGGTGCAGCCGGGCCACCACCGCCTCCACCGCCCAGGGCAGCAGCGCGGTGACGCCGACGAGCAGCAGCAGGACGCCGCCGGTCACCTGGTACTGGTTGAAGTCCCCGCCCGAACGGCCCTGGCCGATCATCGGGGCGAGCAGCCCGAGGCCGGCCAGCGGCAGCAGCAGCCGCCACCACAGCCGGCGGCGCGCGGGCTTGGCCGTACGCACCACGCCCAGCGGCTCGATGACCACCCCGCGCAGCGTGAGCAGCGTGACCAGCACCGCCGCCGCGGGAACGGCGAGGGCGACCAGCGCGGCCAGCGTGGGCGAGGGGTCGAGATAGTCGGGGTACGCGCTGATGCCCACGACCTCCACCGAGCCCGCGAACTGCCGGCCCAGCAGGAAGAAGACGGTGCCGAAGACCAGTCCGATCAGCGAGCCGGCCAGCGCCTCACCGGCCGCGATCCGCCGGGTCATCCGGCTGTCGGAGCCCACCAGGCGCAGCGCCGCCAGCCGGCGGTCGCGCCGTTCGCCGCCGAACCGCACGGCGGTGGCGATGAACACCGCGACCGGCATCAGCAGCACCACGAAGACCACCAGCACCAGCAGGATCAGGATCGGGTCCGTCTGAGCCGGCGGGGGTGTGTCCGTCAGCCCGTACATGTTGATCCGGGCGGTCCGGGAGCCGTCGATCTTCGAGGCCAGGTTCTTCGCCCCGGCGTAGTAGGCGAGTTCACGCGAGCCGACCAGGCCGTCCTCGGTGATCGTGCCGGTGATCCGGTACGGCAGCCGGGCCCGCAGCACCTGGCCCTCGCCGGAGCCGAGCAGCTCCTTCAGGGCGGGGGAGACGACCATGTCGCCGGTCGCCGGGTACGCGGTCAGGCCGGGCGGGAGCGGCGCCTTGGGGCCCTCCGGCTCCACCAGCCGGCCGCGGACGTCGTGGCCGTGGAACTCGGTGTCGGTGTCGGAGATCACCAGGGTGTTCGCGGCCTTCGGCCGTTCCTGCCCGTAGGTGTGGTCCGCGCGGGCGTTGTCCCGGGCGTGCCGGACCGAGAGCGCGTTCGGTATCGCGGTGGTGAGCAGCAGCAGCGCCACGCCGAGGCCGACCCCGACCGCCGTCAGCAGTACCCGGATCCAGCCCTCGCGGCCCCCGGTGAAGGCGAACCGGAAGCCCAGGCCGAGGTCCCTGCCCCATTGGCGGGTGTTCATACGGCGCGCTCCATGTCCCGGGACTTGCCGTCGCGCACGACGATCTCCCGGTCGGAGTAGGCGGCGACCCGGGCCTCGTGCGTGACCAGCACGACGGCCGCGTTGGTGGAACGGGCCGCGTCGGTGAGCAGCTCCATCACGCGCTCGCCGTTGAGGGAGTCGAGCGCGCCGGTCGGCTCGTCCGCGAACACCATCCGGGGCGCGGTGACCAGCGCCCGCGCCACCGCGACGCGCTGCCCCTGACCGCCGGAGACCTCGCCGGGCCGCTTGCCGCCCAGGTCGTCCACCTCCAGCCGCTCCAGCCAGGTCAGCGCGGCGCGCTCGGCCTTCTTGCGGGGGGTGCCGTTGAGCCGCAGCGGCAGGGCCACGTTCTCCACGCAGGTCAGCTCCGGGACCAGCTGGCCGAACTGGAAGACGAACCCGAACTCGCTGCGCCGCAGCGCGCTGCGCTCGGCGTCGCTCATGCCGGACAGCTCCCGGCCGGCGTACATGATCGAGCCGGAGTCGGGCGGCACGATGCCGGCCAGGCAGTGCAGCAGCGTCGACTTGCCCGAGCCCGAGGGGCCCATGATCGCGACGACCTCGCCGGGGTGGATGGAGAAGTCGGCGCCGTCCAGCGCGACCGTCGGGCCGTACGCCTTGCGGAGGTCCCGGGCGGTGAGCAGGGAACCGGGGGGAGGAGTCATGCGGCGACCTCCGCGCGCAGCTTGTCCAGACGGGCGGTGGTCAGTTCCAGCCAGCGCAGGTCGGCCTCCAGATGGAACAGGGCGTGGTCGCAGATCAGCTGGTCGGCGAGGTCGCCCTTGCGCTTGCGGTCCGTCAGGATGCGCATGCTGCGCAGATGCTCGGAGCGCTGGATGTCGAGGATGCCGGCGGCGTCGCGGTGGGTGAGGAGAGCGAGGACGACCTTGGTGTACAGGGTCGACTGGAGGTACTCCTCCGGCTTCTCCGGGGTGGCGAGCCAGCGCTGGACGTCGGTGACGCCGGCATCGGTGATGGCGTACCGCTTGCGCTCGGGGCCGCCGCCGGTCTCTATGCCGTCGACCTCCACGAGGCCGTGCTTCAGCAGCCGGGACATCGTCGAGTAGACCTGGCCGTAGTGCAGGGGCCGGTCCTGACCGAATTTCTCGTCGAAGGCCCGCTTGAGGTCGTAGCCGTGGCGCGGGCCGGACTCCAGGAGTCCTAGGAGGGTGTGACCGATGGACATGCCCCGCACTCTACACACTGTGTATACGCGATGTGTATACACACCGCGTGCAGGTCGGTGACTTCGGGACGCGGAGCAACCCCGGGCCCCCTGTAACCGTCGGTTCCCTTGGAACGGGTGCTGATTCTCACGTCCGCAAAAGAGAGGATCGGTTGCCCTTTGTCATAGAGGCGAGTGTTAGCTTTCGGAGCTGACCACCGAGACGGAAGCGGAGCGAAGGACCCATGGGACGAGCGGAAGAGAGACGAGCGCGACAGCGCGGCGGCCACCGCGCGGCGCCCCAGCGCCGCCGCTCGATACCCGGGACCGGCAACGGATCGGCGGGTCTCGCGCCCGGGGGCAAACCCCGCAAGGGCTTCCTGCGCCGGATGTTCACGTGGAAGAAGATCCTCGGCACGGTCTTCGGACTGTGCCTGCTGTGCATAGGCGGCTTCACGGCCGCGTACATGCTGGTGGACATCCCGGCGGGCAACGCCGCCGCCCAGCTGCAGAGCAACATCTACAAGTACAGCGACGGCACGATGCTCACCCGCACCGGTTACCTCAACCGGGAGAGCGTCGACCTCGACGAGGTCCCCAAGGACGTCCAGCACACCTTCGTCGCCGCCGAGAACAAGAGCTTCTACCACGACTCCGGCGTCGACCTGAGGGGCACCGCCCGCGGTGTGCTCAACACCGTCATGGGGCGCGGTACGCAGGGCGGTTCGACCATCACCCAGCAGTACGTCAAGAACTACTACCTCGACCAGAACCAGACCGTCTCGCGCAAGCTGAAGGAACTGGTCATCTCGCTGAAGCTGGACCGCCAGAAGTCCAAGGAGTACATCCTCGCGGGCTACATCAACACCAGCTACTACGGCCGCGGCGCCTACGGCATCCAGGCCGCGGCGCAGGCGTACTACCACAAGGACGCCAAGAACCTCACGGTCGAGGAGGGCGCCTACCTCGCGGCCCTGCTCCAGGCGCCCAACGAGTACGACTGGGCGCTGGCGTCCCCCACCGGCAAGCGGCTGGCCGAGGCGCGCTGGAACTACGTCCTGGACAACATGGTCAAGCAGCACTGGCTGGACGCCGGCAAGCGCCGGGCCATGCACTTCGAGAAGCCGAAGGCGCCCAAGGCGGCGCCCGGTATGAAGGGCCAGACCGGCTACCTGGTGGACGCGGCCAACGCGTCCCTGGAGCGGCAGTTGGTCGCCCAGGGCAGCGCCGCCACGATCGGGGACGCCGAGGCGCTGGTGAGGAAGGGTGGCTGGACCATCACCCTCAACATCGACAAGGGCAAGCAGCACCAGCTGGAGCAGGCCGTCACACAGCGGCTGACCAGCAAGCTGGACGCGAAGAAGCGCTCCGTCGACGGCGATGTCCAGCCCGGTGCCGTGTCCGTCGACCCGAAGACGGGCAAGGTCCTCGCCATGTACGGCGGCGCGGACTACTTCAAGCACTTCAGGAACAACGCCACCCGCACCGACTACCAGCCCGCCTCCACCTTCAAGCCGGTGATCCTCGCCGCGGCGCTCCAGCAGGGCTCCGTCACCCAGGACGGCAAGCCGATCAACGCCGACACGGTGTACGACGGCACCAGCGGCCGCCAGGTGGTCGACCACGGCGCCAAGGTCGGCTTCGGGCCGCCCAACGAGGACGACGCCGACTACGGGAACATCACCGTCCAGAAGGCCATGGACGACTCCGTCAACTCCGTCTTCGCGCAGATGGGCGTCGACGTGGGCATGGACAAGGTGATGAACACCGCCAAGCAGCTCGGCATGGACACCACCGGCATGCAGGCGGTGCCCGCGCAGACGCTGGGCTCCATGGGCGCGAGCCCGCTGGAGATGGCCGGCATCTACGCGACCCTCGACAACCACGGCAAGAAGGTCACCCCGGCGATCATCAAGTCGGTCGAGCACAAGGACCGCGATGTGAAGATGCCCGACCCGATCGGCGACCAGGTGATCAGCAGGACGGCGGCCGACACGGTCACCTCCGTGCTCACCGGCGTGGTCGACGACGGTACGGCCAGGGTGTCGGTGGCGGCCAACCCGGCACGTGACGGGCAGCAGGTGGCCGGCAAGACGGGTACGTCCGACAACAACAAGTCGGCCTGGTTCACCGGCTACACGCCCGGCCTCGTCACCTCGGTCGGCCTGTTCGGCGAGAGCGCCAAGACCCACGCGCAGGTTCCCCTGACGGGCGCCACCGGCCTGCTCCCGGGCACCGGCCGGGTCAACGGCGGCACCTACCCGGCGGAGATCTGGGCCGCCTACACCTTCAACGCGATGGACGGCGTCAGCAAGTTCGACCTGGACACCTCCCAGGGCGCAGCCGTCGAGACGCCGACGCCGTCGCTGACCACCAGCCACACCCCGACCCGGTCGCCCTCGCAGTCGCCGTCGGGCACGCCGTCCTCGTCCCACACCCCGACCCAGTCGCCCACCCAGTCGCCGACGCAGACCCCGACCAAGTCGCCGACGCAGTCCCCGACCGGGTCGCCGACCACCGGGGCGCCGACGGGCGACCCCTCCCCGGACGACCCGCTCGACCAGCTCGGGGGGCAGCGGGAGCAGCTGGAACACCAGCAGCGGCAGAAACAGCCGTAGACGGACATGAGGGAGGGCGCCCGGTATGTCACCGGGCGCCCTCCCTCATGCGTGCCGCCGCCTCGGCTCAGCCGCGATGCAGCTCGAACCACACCACCTTGCCGGTGCTCAGCCGTGTCGCACCCCACCGCCGGGCCAGCTTGTTGACGAGGTACAGGCCCCGCCCGCCCTCGTCGGTCGCGCGCGCCTGCCGCAGCCGCGGCAGCTGCGGCACGTCGTCGCCGACCTCGCAGCGCAGCACATGCGTGCGCAGCAGCCGCAGCGTCACCGGCCGGGACGCGTACCGTACGGCGTTCGTCACGACCTCGCTGACCAGCAGCTCCACCGAGTCGGTGAGGTCCTCCATGTCCCAGCGGGCGAGCGCGCGCCGGGCCAGCCGGCGGGCCTGCCCCGGGGCCGAGTCCTCCGGCTCCAGCGTCCAGTACGCCACATCGCTCGGCGCGATCCCGTCGAAGCGGGCCGCGAGCAGCGCGATGTCGTCGTCCCGGTCGCCCGGACCGAGCATGTCGAGGACCTCGTCGCACAGGGCTTCCAGCGGCGGCGGATGGTCCGGACCGGTCAGCTGCGCGGTGGCGGCGAGCCGCTCGCGCAGCTGCTCTATGCCCGTCCACACGTCCCGCAGCCGGGACTCCACCAGGCCGTCGGTGTACAGCAGCAGCGTGGCCCCGGCCGGCGCGTCCAGCTCGACCGCCTCGAAGTCCACCCCGCCGACACCGATCGGCGCGCCCGGCGGCACCCGCAGCACCTCGGCCCGGCCGCCCAGGTGCAGCAGCACGGGCGGCGGATGACCGGCGTTGGCGATGGTGATGCGGTGCGTGACCGGGTCGTAGACGGCGTACAGGCAGGTCGCCATGCGGTCGGTGCCGAGCCGCTGGGCCTGCTCGTCCAGGTGGTGCAGCACCTCCTGGGGCGGCAGATCGAGACCGGCCAGGGTCTGCGCGGTGGTGCGCAGCTGGCCCATGATCGCCGCCGAGGTCATCGAGTGGCCCATGACATCGCCGACCACCAGCGCGACCCGGCTGCCGGGCAGCGGGATCGCGTCGTACCAGTCGCCGCCCACCCGCGCGGTCTCCGCGGCCGGCAGATACCGGGAGGCGAGCCGCACCCCGGTCGGGCGGGGCAGGGTCTCGGGCAGCATGGTGCGCTGCAACTCGTCGGCGATGTACGCCTCGCGGCCGTAGAGCACCGCCTTGTCGATGCCGAGCGCGCTGTGCGTGGCCAGCTGGGCGGCCACCAGCAGATCGTCCGTCTCGAACGCGGGGCGCTCGGGGCGGCGCAGGAACAGGGCCGCGCCGATCACCCGGCGGCGGCCGCGCAGCGGCGCGAGGATCGCGTGCTGCCCGGACGGTACGAGCGCCTCCGCGCCGTCGCCGAGCAGTTCGGGCAGCGCTGCCCGTGCGGCCGGCGCGTCCGCGAACACCGGGCGCACCCCGCGCAGCACCTCGTTCAGCGCGCCGCCGGGGCGCACCTCGCACAGCTCGGTGGTCAGCGAGGACAGTTCCGCGAGCGCGACCGGCTCGGGCTCCGGCTCGAACGCGCCGGGCAGCAGGACGCCGTCGGTGTCCCGCTCCTCCGGTACGCGGTCGGTGCGGCGCAGCCGCAGGACGACGGGGCCGGTGGGCCGTTCGTCGCCGACCGGCAGCGGGTCGCGCAGATAGACGAGGATCGCGTCCGAGAACGTCGGCACCGTGGCCCGGCACAGACCCATCACGATCTCGTCCAGGTCGAGGCCGCGGGCGATCCTGCGGGTGGCCGCGCCGACGAACCTGAGCCGGTCGCCGTCACGCCGCATGGGCATCGGCCGCCCCGGCGGCAGACCCCGTCCGGTACGGCGCTCCGGACCGCTTGGCGCCCGCTCCTGGTCGGCGCCCGGCTGCGGCGGAATGGCCTCCGCGGGACGCGGGCGATGGGCCGCGCCGGCGTCCGCGGTGGCGGGCTGGGAGTGCTCCGGGCCGTTGACTGGGGGCTCCTTCCCCTTGCCGTCCATTGGCTGGCCACACGAGGTGGCCGCTCCGGGCCCGGAGGGCGTCCCGTCCGCCCGTGCCTGCACGGGTAAGACGGGCGTGCCGGCCGGTTCCGGAGCATGCGTCAGCGCCCCGCGGCCGTCCGCGGGGTCGGCGCCCGCCTCGGGGCGCTCGAAGGAGGTGGGCTGCTCCGTCACGCGTGTCGCATCCATCCGTCCGGGGCCGCGCGCAGGGCGCGCGGTCGGTCCCGCAGAAGTCCCGATACCCGCAATACGTGTCCCGGGAACGGATTTTCCGCGTGCTCGAAGGAAGTTCCCGTGCCACCGGCGTGGCCCGCGCGCCCGGCGGTGCTCCCCTGATACCCCTCGTTCACGTCCCTGCCGCCCCTCGGTGACGATCGGTCAAGCCCGGCGCAAGCCGCGGAAGTTGTCGCTCCGAAGCGCCCTTGCGGAGGACGATCCTACGTTTCCTGCCCGGGGGCGCATCAAGAGTCTCATGAGGACACGTGCGCGGGCGTACGGTCCCAGTCCTCGGGGAGTGACGGTACCGCCCAGGACTCGTCCGGGCGCCATCTCGGCCAGCCTTCCGAGAACGGCGGCCCCCAGGCCGCGATCGCCTCCAGGGCCGCCCTCCCGGCCGCGCGGACCCGTTCGGCGGTCTCGGCGGGCATCAGGCCGTCCCGCTGGGCCTGTGCGAACTCGTCCTCGTCGCGCCACTGCCAGCTGCGGTCCGGGCGTACGTCGATGTCCAGGAAGTGGTCCTCGGAGTCCACCCCGCCCGCCCAGCGGACCAGCGGTTCCTCCAGGTTGACGTACCAGTTCTTGAACCGCCAGCCGGGTTCCCAGAACAGCCACACCGACCAGGGCACCCCGGGCTGGGCGAGCTTGAGCACGCCGGTGCCGAGCCAGCGGTCCCGCCGTACCGTGCGCGGCTTGGTGTAGCGGGACTCCAGCGGCTCGCGGTGCACCGGCGTGCCGTCGGCGAGGGCCGGCTTCACGCACTCGGTGCCGGGGGCCAGCCAGACGGCGAGCAGATCGGCGTCGTCGCGTACGACGGTGACGGGCCGCACGATATGGAACTTCGCGCCGCCGTTCTCCCGGTAACGCCACAGGATCTGGGTCCCCGGCGCCCAGTACGCCGCAGGTCCCGCCGCCGCTTGCCGCATCGTTCCGTCGTCCGTCATGGGCAGATATTAGGTGCCGGGCGCGGCGGGCGCTGCGGCGCGGGTCACGGTTCCCCCGTGCGCGTGCGCGGTGGCCGAAAAGGTTCGCTCAGGGGCTACGGATGGGTCATCCGCAGCACGTCCAGCGCCTCGTCGAGCTGCTCCGCGGTCAGCTCGCCGCGCTCCACGTACCCGCCCTCCTCGACCACCTGACGGATCGTCCTGCGTTCGGCGAGCGCCTTCTTGGCGACCTTCGCGGCCTCCTCGTAGCCGATGTACTTGTTCAGCGGGGTGACGACGGACGGCGACGACTCGGCGTACTCGCGGGCGCGTTCGCGGTCGGCGGTGATGCCGTCGACGGTGCGGTCCGCCAGCAGCCGGGTCACGTTGGCCAGCAGCCGGATCGATTCCAGGACGTTCTTGGCGATGACCGGAAGCATCACGTTCAGCTCGAAGTTGCCGGCGGCGCCCGCGGTGGCGATGGTGGCGTCGTTGCCGACGACCTGGGCGGCGACCATCAGCACGGCCTCCGGCACCACCGGGTTGACCTTGCCCGGCATGATCGAGGAGCCCGGCTGGAGGTCGGGCAGCCGGATCTCGGCGAGCCCGGTGCGCGGTCCCGAGGCCATCCAGCGCAGATCGTTGGCGATCTTCGTCAGCCCGACCGCGATGGTCCGCAGCTGCCCGCTGGTCTCCACGACGCCGTCCCGGGCGCCCTGCGCCTCGAAGTGGTCGCGGGCCTCGGTCAGCGGCAGCCCGGTGGCCCGGGCGACCTCCTCGATGACGGCGGCGGAGAACCCGGGCGGGGTGTTGATGCCGGTGCCCACCGCGGTGCCGCCCAGCGGCAGCTCGGCCAGCCGGGGCAGCGAGGCGCGCAGCCGCTCGACGCCGTAGCGGACCTGCGCCGCGTAGCCGCCGAACTCCTGGCCCAGCGTCACCGGGGTGGCGTCCATCAGATGCGTGCGGCCCGACTTCACCACGTCGGCGAACTCGGCGCTCTTGCGCTCCAGCGCGGCGGCGAGATGGTCGAGGGCCGGGATCAGGTCGTGGGTGACGGCGGCGGTGGCGGCGATGTGGAGGGAGGAGGGGAAGACGTCGTTGGACGACTGCGAGGCGTTGACGTGGTCGTTCGGATGCACCGGGCGCCCGAGCCGCTCGCTCGCCAGGGTCGCGAGGACCTCGTTGGTGTTCATGTTGGACGAGGTGCCCGAACCGGTCTGGAAGACGTCGACCGGGAAGTGCTCGTCCCAGTCCCCCCGGGCGACCTCCCCGGCCGCCTCCTGGATCGCCCCCGCGATGTCCTTGTCCAGCACCCCGAGTTCGGCGTTCACCTTCGCCGCGGCCGCCTTGATCCGCGCGAGCGCCTCGATGTGCGCCCGCTCGATCCGCTGCCCGGACACGGGGAAGTTCTCCACGGCCCGCTGCGTCTGCGCCCGCCACTTGGCACCCGCCGGTACCCGGACCTCGCCCATGGAGTCGTGCTCGATGCGGTATTCGCTCATACCGGGTACAGCGGAGGAGGGGCCGGTGTTGTTCCAGGGGTTGGGCCATCGGTTCTGGCCCAACCCCCGTATGGGTCAGGCCAGGCCGGGGCCCCGCACCGGGATCGAGGTGAAGGTGGGGGCGGGGGCCGGGTCCTGGAAGAAGTCGTTGCCCTTGTCGTCCACGACGATGAACGCCGGGAAGTCCTCGACCTCGATCTTCCAGACGGCCTCCATGCCCAGCTCCTCGTACTCCAGGACCTCGACCTTCTTGATGCAGTCCTGGGCGAGCCGGGCCGCGGGGCCGCCGATGGAGCCGAGGTAGAAGCCGCCGTGGGCGTCGCACGCGTCGGTGACCTGCTTGCTGCGGTTGCCCTTGGCGAGCATCACCTTGGAGCCGCCGGCCGCCTGGAACTGCGCCACGTAGGAGTCCATCCGGCCGGCCGTGGTCGGACCGAAGGAGCCGGACGCGTAGCCCTCGGGCGTCTTGGCCGGACCGGCGTAGTACACCGGGTGGTCCTTCAGGTACTGCGGCATCTCCTCACCGGCGTCCAGGCGCTCCTTGATCTTGGCGTGCGCGATGTCACGGGCCACGACCAGCGGACCGGTCAGCGACAGCCGGGTCTTGACCGGGTACTTGGTCAGCTCGGCGAGGATCGTGTCCATCGGCTGGTTGAGGTCGATCTCGACGACGTCGCCGTCGGTCCGCAGGTGCTCGTCCGTCGTCTCCGGCAGGAACCGCGCCGGGTCCCGCTCCAGCTGCTCCAGGAAGACGCCCTCTGCGGTGATCTTCGCGACGGCCTGACGGTCGGCCGAGCAGGACACGGCGATGGCCACCGGGCAGGACGCGCCGTGCCGGGGCAGCCGCACCACCCGCACGTCGTGGCAGAAGTACTTGCCGCCGAACTGCGCGCCGATGCCGATCTTCTGGGTCAGCTCGAAGACCTTCTCCTCCAGCTCCTTGTCCCGGAAGCCGTGGCCGAGCGGCGAACCCTCGGCGGGCGCGTTGTCCAGGTAGTGCGCGGAGGCGTACTTCGCGGTCTTGAGCGCGTACTCGGCGCTGGTGCCGCCGACCACGATCGCCAGGTGGTACGGCGGGCACGCGGCCGTACCGAGCGAACGGATCTTCTCCTCCAGGAACTTCATCATGGAGGCCTCGTTCAGGACGGCCTTGGTCTCCTGGTACAGGAAGGACTTGTTGGCCGAGCCGCCGCCCTTCGCCATGAACAGGAACTTGTAGGCGCCGCCGTCCGTCGCGTACAGCTCGATCTGCGCGGGCAGGTTGGAGCCGGTGTTCTTCTCCTCCCACATGGTGAGCGGAGCCATCTGCGAGTAGCGCAGGTTCAGCTTCGTGTAGGCGTCGTAGATGCCGTGCGAGAGGTGCTTCTCGTCCGCGCCCTCGGTGAGGACGTTCTGGCCGCGCTTGCCCATGACGATCGCCGTGCCGGTGTCCTGGCACATCGGCAGCACGCCCGCCGCCGCGATGTTCGCGTTCTTCAGCAGGTCCAGGGCGACGAACTTGTCGTTCGCGGACGCCTCGGGGTCGTCGATGATGCGGCGCAGCTGGGCGAGGTGGGCCGGGCGCAGGTAGTGCTGGATGTCGTGGATGGCCTCCGCGGCCAGCGCCCGCAGTGCCTCGGGCTCCACCTTGAGGAACGTCCGTCCGTCCGGTCCCTCGACGGTGGACACGCCCTCGGACGTGACCAGCCGGTAAGGGGTGGTGTCCTCTCCCTGGGGGAGCAGATCGGTGTATGCGAACGCTGGGCGGGGCGGTTGGGAACTACGCGGCATCTCAGCCCATTCCTCACTCTGACGGACGGGCCCGCCGACGCTGGCGGGCCCGTCCAGCGTAGAACCTGCCGCCGACGGCCAGCTTGTGAGGTAAGGCTCAGTGGCCGTGAGCCGGTGCCCGGCCGGGCGGCGGCGCCGACACGCCCAGGGTTGTCCACACCCCTAGTCGCGATCTATCGCGTTTCGGTACGCTGCTGCCGTGGACCTTCAGAAGCCCGCCCGTACCCAGGACGCCACCCCGAGCGTCTCCGCCCTGCGCGCCTCGGACGCCGACCGCGACCGGGTCGCCGACATCCTCCGCGAGGCCCTCGCCGAGGGCCGCCTCACCGCCGACGAACACGCCGAGCGCGTGGACGGCGTGCTGAACGCGCGGACGGTCGGTGAACTGGAGGTCTTCATCCAGGACCTGCCCGCCGCCCACCAGCACTCCTCCCGCGCCGCCTGCACCCCCGCCCCGCCGCGCCCCACGGACGAGATACCCGGCGAGTCCGACGCGAACGTGGTGGCCGTCCTCAGCAGCGCGGTCCGCCGCGGCCGCTGGCGCGCCGGGCGCCGGATGCACGCGTACGCGGTCTTCGGCAGCGTCGAGATCGACCTCAGCGAGGCGATCTTCGAGTACCAGCAGGTCGTGATCAAGGCGGTCTCGGTCTTCGGCGACGTCCAGATCCGCGTCCCGGAGAACGTGTCGCTGCGCGGCACCGGCGGCGGCGTCCTCGGCAACTTCGAGGTGGCGACGCTGGACTCGACCGAGACGGACGCGCCGGTCGTCTACATCGACGGCTGGGCCGTCCTCGGCAATGTGGAGGCCCGGCCCAAGCGGGGCAAGCTCGTCTCGGACATCCTGGAGCGGGTCCAGGACAGGGTCGAGCGGAAACTGCGTAGACACCTGGACCGTTGACGGTCGCCGACTCCCCGGCAATCGCCCGTCGTCGGGGACGCAGTGCATAGGCGCGCGTACAGCGGGTAGGGCTTGCTGCATCGTCTCTCGCTCGCGAAGCCGTCGTCAGGAGTAGACCCGTGCTGCGACCGCCGCATTCGTCCTTGCAGGTAGCTGCCGTACCGGCCCAGCGGGAGCCAGCGCGGGAGCGGGACCAGGAGGCACCCTGGCACACCGAGGCCGTGTGCCGGCGCGACGAGGCGGGGCTGTTCTTCGCCCCGTCCAAGGAGCCGACCGCCGCCCGGCTGTCCCGCGAGGAGGCGGCCAAGCGCGTCTGCGCCCGCTGTCCGGTCATGGTCGAGTGCCGTGAACACGCCCTCCTCCAGCCCGAGCCCTACGGCGTCTGGGGCGGCCTCACGGCGGCCGAGCGCCGGGTGGTCCTGGCGCGGCGCCGCCGCCGCGAACTGGACCTGAAGAAGGCGGCCCGGGCGACGACGGACCGCATAGCCGGCTGACAGGCGAAAGCGCCCCCTCCGCACAGGGGGCGCTCACGCCGCTCGGCCTACTTGGCCCGCTCGAAATCGATCGCGCTGTAGGCCCGCAGCTTGCTGAGGCGGTGCTCGGAGTCGATCCGGCGCACCGTGCCCGACTTCGAGCGCATCACGATCGACTCGGTGAGCGCGGTCTCCGACCGGTAGCGCACACCGCGCAGCAGCTCGCCGTCGGTGATGCCGGTGGCCACGAAGAACACGTTCTCCCCGGAGACCAGGTCGTCCGTCGTGAGCACCCGGTCGAGGTCGTGCCCGGCGTCGATCGCCCGCTGCCGCTCCTCGTCGTCCTTGGGCCACAGCTTGCCCTGGATCGTGCCGCCCAGGCACTTCACGGCGCAGGCCGAGATGATGCCCTCCGGCGTACCGCCGATGCCGAGCAGCAGGTCGACGCCCGTGCCCTCGCGCAGCGCGTAGACGGACCCGGCGACATCGCCGTCGGAGATCAGCTTGATGCGCGCGCCGGCCTCCCGGACCTCCTTGATCAGGCCCTCGTGCCGGGGCCGGTCCAGGATGACGACGGTGACGTCCTCCGGGGTCGCCTTCTTCGCCTTGGCGATCCGCCGGATGTTCACGGCCACGGGCGCGTCGATGTCCACGAAGTCCGCTGCCTCGGGGCCGGTGACCAGCTTGTCCATGTAGAACACGGCGGACGGGTCGAACATGGCGCCGCGTTCGGCGGCGGCCAGCACGGCGATCGCGTTCGGCATGCCCTTGGCGGTCAGCGTGGTGCCGTCGATCGGGTCGACGGCGATGTCCACCTCGGGGCCGGTGCCGTCGCCGACGTGCTCTCCGTTGAAGAGCATCGGGGCCTCGTCCTTCTCGCCCTCGCCGATGACGACGACGCCGTTCATCGAGACGGTGGAGACGAGGGACCGCATGGCGCGCACCGCGGCACCGTCGGCGCCGTTCTTGTCACCGCGCCCGACCCAGCGGCCGGCGGCCATCGCCGCGGCTTCGGTCACCCGGACGAGTTCCAGGGCGAGGTTGCGGTCGGGAGCCTCGGCGGGAACATCGAGTTCGGAGGGCAGGTGATGATTTTCGGTCATCGGGGCGCACCTTTCTGATACGGCGACGGCCGGATGAGGGTCTTGGCCATGACTCTATCGTTAGGCAGACAAAATGAGCAGGGGACCCCACGTTTGAGCGCCTGAGGCACCTGCGACGATAGGGACGTGGCAGGTTCGAAAGGCAAGCAGAAGACGGCCCGGGACATGATTCTCTCCCTGGCCCTGATCGGTATCGCGGCGGCGGTCGTCTACCTCTTCGCCATCCCGCACGACAATCACGCTCCCGACCTCAAGCGGGTCGACTACCGGGTCGAGCTGATCACGGCCCGCCGGGCGGCGAGCTACCCGGTGGCGGGGCCCGAGGGCCTGTCCGACGCCTGGAAGGCCACCTCGGTGAGCTACGACGGCGCGAACGGCGACTACTGGCACCTGGGCTTCCAGACCCCTGATGCCCAGTATGTCCAGATCGAGCAGTCGGCGCAGAAGCGGGCCGACTTCATCGACCAGGCCACCCAGGGCGCGAAGGCCACCAAGGCCACCGAGCGGATCGACGGCCGCACCTGGACCCACTACACCGGGGGCCGCTACGACGCCCTCGTCCTGGAGGACACGCCCGGCTCGACCACCGTGGTCGCCGGCACGGCGTCCTTCGGCGACCTGACGAAGATGGCGTCCGCGCTGCGGCTGGAGAAGACCTCCGCGTCGTAGCCCGGCGAGCGGCACGCGGGTCGCGGCTTGTCGAGCGGCACGGAAGAGGCCCCCGGCGTCGCCGGGGGCCTCTCTCTTTGCCGTGCGGGGCGGCTCAGACGGTCGTGACGACGTCCTCGTACGCGAGCCGCGGGGAGCGCGGGTACGACGCGTCCGGGCCCGGACGGCCGATGTTGACGACCATCAGCGGGGTGTGGTCGTCGTCCAGGAACTCCTTGCGCACGCCCTCGGGGTCGAACCCGGTCATCGGGCCCGCGGCGAGGCCGGCGGCGCGCACGCCGACGATGAAGTAGGCGGCCTGGAGCGCGGAGTTCAGCGCGGCGGAGCGCTCGCGGGCCGGGCGCTCGGAGAAGAAGGCGTCCTTGGCGGCCGGGAAGGCCGGGAACAGGGCCGGCAGCTCCTCGTGGAACTCGTTGTCCGCGGCGAGGATCGCGACCAGCGGGGCGGCGGCGGTCTTGGGCCGGTTGCCCTCGGCCATGTGCTGCACCAGGCGCTCACGGGCCTCGGGGGAGCGGACCAGGGTGACGCGCAGCGGGGTCTGGTTGAAGGCCGTCGGGCCGTACTTGACCAGGTCGTAGATCGCCCGGACCTGCTCCTCGGTCACCGGCTCGTCGGTGAAGGTGTTCGCGGTGCGGGCCTCGCGGAACAGCAGGTCCTGGGCGGCGGGGTCAAGAACGAGAGACATCGTGACTTCCTCGGTGATGCGTACGGTCCGCTCCGGACCGCTGCTGACCGTACGACCCTACGTCAGTTGAGTTTTAACTTTCAACAAAACCGGCCGCAGGGTGACCCACTCCACAGTCCCGGGCGGCCCCCTACTCGGCGGCCTCCCCGCCCGCTCCCTCCTCCTCCGCGAGCGCCGCGTCCAGGCGAGCGCGCGCCCCCTCCAGCCAGCGCCGGCACACCTTGGCCAGCTCCTCCCCGCGCTCCCACAGCGCCAGGGAGTCCTCCAGCGAGGTACCGCCCGCCTCCAGCCGCCGTACGACCTCGATCAGCTCGTCCCGCGCCTGCTCGTACGAGAGCGTCTCCCGCGCCCCGCCGGTCTCCGTCTTGCCGGTCATTCGCCCACCTTCACCGTGAATTCGCCGTCGGCGACGCGCGCTCGCAGCGCCTCGCCCTCACTCACCTCGCCCGGATCGCGCACCACGTGCCCGTCGGAGCGCTGCAGCACCGCATAGCCGCGTTTCAGCGTGGCCGCGGGGGAGAGGGCCACCACGCGCGCGTGCGTGTGCGCCAGCTCCGAGTCCGCGCGGTCCAGCAGATGGCCGACGGTGCGCCGGCTCCGCCCGAGCAGGGAGGCCACGTGGTCCGCGCGCTCGTCGAGCATCCGGTGCGGATCCTCCAGCACGGGCCGGGCCAGCGCGTGCGCCAGCCCCCGCTCCTCGCGCTCGATCAGCGCGTGCGCGCAGCGCCGGGCCCGGCCCTGGAGCATCCGCACCCGCTCCAGCTCCTCGCCCACGTCCGGTACGACCTTCTTGGCCGCGTCGGTCGGGGTGGAGGCGCGCAGATCGGCGACCAGGTCGAGCAGCGGACTGTCCGGCTCGTGCCCGATCGCGGACACGACCGGCGTACGGCACCCCGCCACCGTCCGCACCAGCTGCTCGTCGGAGAACGGCAGCAGATCCTCCACGCTGCCGCCGCCGCGGGCCACGATGATGACGTCCACGTCCTCGATCGCGTCCAGCTCCTCCACCGCCCGCACGACCTGCGGGACGGCGTGCACCCCCTGCACGGGGACGTTGCGCACCTCGAAGCGCACGGCGGGCCAGCGATGCCGGGCGTTCTCCAGCACATCACGCTCCGCCGCGGAGGCACGGCCGCAGACCAGGCCGATCAGCTGCGGCAGGAACGGCAGCGGCTTCTTGCGCTCCGCCCCGAACAGCCCCTCCGCCGCGAGCGACTTCTTCAGCCGCTCCAGGCGGGCCAGCAGCTCACCGACCCCGACCGGCCTTATCTCGGCCGCGCGCAGGGAGAGCTGGCCTCTTGGCGCGTACCACTCCGGCTTGGCCAGCACGAGGACGCGGGCGCCCTCGCCGACGACGTCCGCCACCTCGTCGAACACCTGCCGGAAGCAGGTCACACCGACCGAGATGTCGTGCGACGGGTCGCGCAGCGTCAGGAACACGACGCCGGCGCCCGGCCGCCGCGACAGCTGGGTGATCTGCCCCTCGACCCACACCGCGCCCAGCCGGTCGATCCAACCCCCGATCAGCCGGGAGACCTCACCGACCGGCAGGGGTGCCTCAGGGGTCGTCTTCAAAGCCATGCGCCGAGCGTAATGGCCGCCACCGACAGAGCGGTCCGGCCGGGCGCGGGCGGCTGATCCCGGCGCCGTCGTACGCCCCCTACGATGGACCCATGACCGCTTCGCCGCGCCGCCGTGTCCTGCTCGCCGCCCCCCGAGGCTACTGCGCCGGTGTGGACCGCGCCGTGATCGCCGTCGAGAAGGCCCTGGAGCAGTACGGCGCCCCGATCTACGTCCGGCACGAGATCGTCCACAACAAGTACGTCGTGCAGACCCTGGAGAAGAAGGGCGCCGTCTTCGTCGAGCGCACGGAGGAGGTGCCCGAGGGCAACATCGTCATGTTCTCGGCGCACGGCGTGGCCCCCGTCGTCCACGAGGAGGCCGCGCGCGGCCGGCTCGCCACCATCGACGCGACCTGCCCCCTGGTCACCAAGGTCCACAAGGAAGCCGTCCGGTACGCGAACGAGGACTACGACATCCTGCTGATCGGCCACGAGGGCCACGAGGAGGTCATCGGCACCTCCGGCGAGGCCCCCGAGCACATCCAGCTGGTCGACGGCCCCGAGGACGTCGCCAAGGTCGAGGTCCGCGACCCGTCGAAGGTCGTCTGGCTGTCGCAGACCACCCTCTCCGTGGACGAGACCATGGAGACCGTCGACGCCCTGAAGACCAAGTTCCCGGGCCTGGTCTCCCCGCCCAGCGACGACATCTGCTACGCCACGCAGAACCGCCAGATCGCCGTGAAGCAGATGGGCGCCGACTCCGACCTGGTCATCGTCGTCGGCTCCCGCAACTCCTCCAACTCCAAGCGCCTGGTCGAGGTCGCCAAGCTCGCCGGTGCCCGCGAGGCGTACCTGGTGGACTTCGCCGACGAGATCGACGAGGCCTGGCTGGAGGGCGTGTCCACCGTCGGCGTCACCTCCGGCGCCTCCGTCCCGGACGTGCTGGTCGAACAGGTCCTGGAGTGGCTCGCCGAGCGCGGCTACGCGGACGTGGAGATCGTCAAGACCGCCGAGGAGTCCATCACCTTCTCGCTGCCCAAGGAGCTCCGCCGCGACCTGCGCGAAGAGGCGGCGAACCTGATGGCCGAGCGCGGCGGATCGGGCGCTTCAGAGGAGTGATCGCGGCCCTTTCGGGCGTGACTGTCAGTGGCCCGTCGTAACGTGGGGCCATGCAGATCTTCGGCGTGGACATCGGCGGATCCGGGATCAAGGGCGCCCCTGTGGACCTCGACAGGGGCGACCTCGCCCAGGAGCGCTGCAAGGTGCTCACCCCCCACCCGGCGACGCCCGACGGCGTGGCCGACGGGGTGAAGCAGGTGATCGACCACTTCGGCTGGACCGGCCCGGTCGGCCTGACCTTCCCCGGCGTGGTCACCGGCGGGGCGATGGTCCGTACGGCGGCCAATGTCGACAAGAGCTGGGTCGATACCGACGCGCGCGCCCTGTTCGGCGGCAGACTGGGCGGCCTGCCGGTGACGGTGGTCAACGACGCGGACGCGGCGGGCGTCGCCGAGATGCAGTTCGGCGCGGGCCGGGACCGCCGGGGCACGGTCATCCTGCTCACCTTCGGCACCGGCATCGGCAGCGCCCTCTTCGTGGACGGCGTCCTGGTCCCCAACACCGAACTGGGCCACCTGGAGCTGAACGGCCACGACGCCGAGCACAAGGCGTCCAGCAAGGCCAAGGAGGACCACGACCTGAGCTGGGAGCAGTGGGCGCGCCGCGTCCAGAAGTACCTGGCACACGTGGAGATGCTGTTCTCGCCCGAGCTGTTCATCATCGGCGGCGGGGTCAGCCGCAAGGCCGACAAGTTCCTCCCCCACATCGAGGGCATCACGGCCGACATCGTCCCCGCGCAGCTCCAGAACAACGCGGGGATCGTGGGCGCGGCGATGCGGGCGGCGCAGCAGTCGTAGGGACGGCGGCCGGAGGGGCGGCGCGGCGGACGTAGGAGGTTGCGGTCGGAGGGGCCGCGCGGCAGTCGTAGGGGGGCGGCCGGAGGGGGCCCGGTCAGTGCGGGCGCCGCCGCGACCGCACCCACCGCACCCGTCGTACGAGCACGATCACCCCCGCGGCGAGCGTCCCCCCGTACAGCCAGCCGGCCTGGGTGGCCAGCCCGGTCGCCAGGCCCATCAGCCGGCCGAGCATCCCCTCGCGCCCGTCGGCGACCACGAGCAGCCCGGCCGCGAAGGCGATGGGCACGGCGACCGGCGCGGTCAGCACGTCCCCGGGGCGCACCCACAGCGCGGTCAGCACGCACACGGGCAGGAACAGCAGGCCGTACACCGGCAGCGAGCCGCCGAGGAGCAGCTGGTCGAGGCAGCCCAGGAGGAACATCGCGGCGACGCAGAACAGGCCGCCGCCGAGCCCGGTGAGCCGGGGTCCCGGCAGCCCCGCGCCCGGCACCGGCCGTGACTGCCCCGCGCCGCGCCCCGCCTCCGGGCCGGGCGTGCGGCGCCGGGCCTGCGGCGGCAGATGGGCGTGCGGCGGGTTGCCGCGGCGCCGTCCGTCGTTCGGGGGTCGCGTTCTGTGCTGCTCCATTGGACCAACTTAGGTCTGTTTATGTGCCCGATCGGCTCCCAGACACGCCGATGGGCGGACCTTGGCCGGGTGGGCGGCGCTCCCGGGAAGAGGGCGCGCGGAACGCCGTAGACTGGTGGATCGGCCAGTGTCCTCCGAGGGCCTGGCAGCCCCAGCTCCTGGCCCTCTCATCCACGGGAAGTCGCAACGTGTCGCTCACGATCGGAATCGTCGGCCTGCCCAACGTCGGCAAGTCGACCCTGTTCAACGCCCTGACCAAGAACGACGTGCTGGCGGCCAACTACCCGTTCGCCACGATCGAGCCCAACGTCGGCGTCGTGGGCGTCCCCGACGGCCGGCTGGCCCAGCTGGCCTCGATCTTCAGCTCGGAGCGCATCCTTCCGGCCACGGTCGACTTCGTGGACATCGCCGGCATCGTGCGCGGCGCGTCCGAGGGCGAGGGCCTGGGCAACAAGTTCCTCGCGAACATCCGCGAGTCGGACGCGATCTGCCAGGTCATCCGCGCCTTCAAGGACGAGAACGTCGTCCATGTCGACGGCAAGGTCTCGCCCAAGGACGACATCGAGACGATCAACACCGAGCTGATCCTCGCCGACCTCCAGACCATCGAGAAGGTCCTGCCGCGGCTCCAGAAGGAGTCCCGGATCAAGAAGGACGTCGCGCCGAAGGTCAAGGCGGTCGAGGAGGCCAAGGAGATCCTGGAGAAGGGCGACACGCTCTTCGCGCACGGCATCCTCCAGGGCACGGAGCGGGCCGAGCTGCTGCACGACCTGCACCTGCTGACCGCCAAGCCGTTCCTCTACGTCTTCAACGTGGACGAGGACGAGCTGACGGACGAGGACTTCAAGAACGAGCAGCGCGCGCTGGTCGCTCCCGCCGAGGCGATCTTCCTGAACGCCAAGCTGGAGGCCGACCTCGCCGAGCTGGACGAGGACGAGGCCCTGGAACTCCTCCAGTCCGTCGGCCAGGAGGAGCCCGGCCTCGCCACCCTGGCCCGCGTCGGCTTCAACACCCTCGGCCTGCAGACCTACCTCACGGCCGGCCCCAAGGAATCCCGCGCCTGGACCATCAAGAAGGGCGCCACCGCCCCCGAGGCCGCCGGTGTCATCCACACCGACTTCCAGAAGGGCTTCATCAAGGCCGAGGTCATCTCCTTCACCGACCTCCTCACGACGGGCTCCGTCGCCGAGGCCCGCGCCAAGGGCAAGGCGCGTATGGAGGGGAAGGACTATGTGATGCAGGACGGGGATGTGGTGGAGTTCCGCTTCAACGTCTGAGCGGATGAAGTGACGCCACGTCGCTGATCTGGCAAACATGCAGTTCAGGAGGGGCTCGGCTCTGTGGAGTCGGGCCCCTTGGGTTTTACGCACCCAGAGCGACCGGCGGGAGCAAAGTGATCAGCACAGCAGGACGAATCCCGCTCGACCGGACCGCTTCACCGCCCGCAGCGGAAGCGTCCTCGACGTATCTCCGGGTATCGATGTCGTTTACGAAGCTCAATTGATATCGTTATTGGGTCGTCGGGTGGTGGAGGGATGACTGATGGCCAGGACTGTGATCGATCTGGACGAGGAGATCGTCGAGCAGGCGATGCGGGTGTACGGCGTGAGGACCAAGGCCGCCGCGGTGCGGGCGGCCATGGAGGAGGGGGTGAAACTGCGGCTGCGCCGGGAGCTGTTCGATGCCATGGATGACGGCGAGTTCGAGGACGTGTTCGCGGAGATCCGTTCGCAGACGGGGCCGCGGAATCCGGACGGCTCTCTGAAGCGCGAAGGCGGGGCCTCGGCGGCGTGAAGGGGCGCTACCTCATCGACAAGTCCGCGCTGGCCCGCCGGGGTGGACCAGCGGTGCGGGCGCGGCTGGATGTGCTGGACCGCGATGGGCTCCTGGCGGTGTGCGCCCCGACCGAGTACGAGGTTCTGTACTCGGCGCGCGGAAAGCCTGAGGCGCTGCGACTGCGTACCCTGCTCCGTGGATTCGACTACCTGCCCTGCAATGACGAAGAGTTCGAGCGGGCGCTAGAGATCCAGGCTTTGGCCCTGAACGCCGGCTTTCACCGGGCACTGTCGATGGCCGACGTCCTCATCGCGGCAACCGCCGAGCGGCATCGGGCCACGGTCCTGCACTACGACGGAGACTTCGACATGATTGCCTCGGTGAGCGGGCTGCAAGCCGAGTGGGTTGTGGAGCCGGGTACCGCCGACTGAGCCGGGAACGCCCACAGGTCACCACAGGCGTTGGGTAGTGTTCTCGGCGCCGAGTTCCGCTTCAACGTCTGAGCGGATGAAGTGACGCCGCGTCGCTGGAGTGGCGGACGTGCTGTGCCGAAG
This sequence comes from Streptomyces sp. WP-1, assembly GCF_030450125.1. Lineage (NCBI taxonomy): Bacteria > Bacillati > Actinomycetota > Actinomycetes > Kitasatosporales > Streptomycetaceae > Streptomyces > Streptomyces sp. WP-1. The sequence goes on along the minus strand of NZ_CP123923.1, from coordinate 3,089,875 downwards.
GGGCCGGGCTCAGGGGAGTCCGGCCCCTTCGGCGTGTGGTCGGGCGGGGGGGCGTAGGCATCACACACCCGGGCGGCCCGCGCTGCCCGCGTACCCCGGGGCCGGGTAGGGGGAGGGGTCGGTCATCCAGCCGGAGGTCAGGATCAGGCGGGAGTCGCGGTCGACGGCGAGGAAGGCGAAGGGGCGGTCGAAGGTGGCGTGGACGACGGTGGTCTCGTAGCGGTGCTGGGGCGGGGCGCCGCCGGGTGCCGCGGCCATGGCCGTCACCGTGGCCGCGCGGAAGCCCAGGGCGCCGAAGCGGGTCACCGCCGACTGGCGGGCCTCCGAGACGGCCAGGGGGTGGGCGCTGATGCCGGGGAAGTGGCCGTAGCGGGGGTCGGTCGCGGTGTGGAGGCCGAAGAGGTCGGGCTGGGCGAGCAGATCGTGGTCCGCGCGGACCTCGTAGGCAACCGTCCGTACGTCCAGGGAGGTCGGTTCCGGCGTGACGGCCTGCTCGCGTTCCACCCGCAGTCCGGGGCCGACCTCGCCGTACGGCAGGGCGCCGCCCGGTGTGAGCGGGAGCGCGCGTTCCACCACGGCCACGCCCGCGGCGATGACCTGACCCGGCGTCATGCGCTCCTCGCCGAGGACGAGATGGACGTCGATGCCGTTGTCGCCGGGGACCGTCAGCGCGGTGACGAAGCCGTCCGGGGTGCCGGTCACGCCGACCCGGTCCGGGCGCACGCTCCGCCGGTGCAGGCCGCGCAGGGTGCGGCCCTGCCAGGGGCCCGCCGCCGGGGTGAGCGGCTGCTCGGTGAAGGGCTGGCGCCAGGTGGTGTGCAGGGCGAGCGCGCCCGCCAGCACCATCCGGGTCTGCCGGTTCAGCGCCACCGGCATCCGCTCGACCAGGCCGCCGGTGCGCTCGGCGGCCCAGCGGTCCAGCCGTTCCTGCGCGGTGACGAGATCCTCCCCGAACGAGCCGTGCGCGGCCGCCGGCAGCTTGGCCAGCCACTCCTCGCGCAGCGGCAGTTCCTGTTGCGTCCACAGGCCGAGCGCCGCGTCCAGGCCCGACACCGAGTCCAGGGCCGCGAGCAACTCCCGTGCGGTGGCGGCAGCTTGCTCCGCGGGCACGCCCAGTACCTCGGTCAGCTCCTGCCGGGCGGGGCCCGCCGCGCCGTCCGCGAGGAGGGCCAGCAGGGGCCAGACACCGGCCGCGGAGAACACCGTGCCGCCCCGCGCGGTGGCGCCCCAGCGCGCGGTGAGTCCGTTCACCGTGCGTACGACGGCGCCGTCGACCCGGTTCTCCACCTTCAATTCCGCCCCCTGTGTCCCGCTTACCTGCGACAAGTCGTAAGAGGCACGGTACCGGTGTTCCCGGACTGCCGTTCGGGCGGCCGGAGTTGTCCGGGGCGCCCGGCAGGTGTGAAGGGGGGCGCGGGTGGGGGAGAAAGTGCTGGGTGGGGGCTTGCCCGGTCAGGTGTAATCACTTCGAGTGATTCTCTGGCCTTCGCTTGCGCCGCTCAACCCACGGTTGCCACGCTGTTGCTGTCTGTACAACCTGATGGGAGCGGCCAGTGACTTTCGGTGAGCAGCCGGCGTATCTGCGTGTCGCGGGTGATCTCCGCAAGAAGATCGTCGACGGTTCACTGCCGCCCCACACCCGGCTCCCCTCGCAGGCCCGCATCCGCGAGGAGTACGGCGTCTCGGACACCGTCGCCCTGGAGGCCCGCAAGGTCCTGATGGCCGAGGGCCTGGTGGAGGGCCGCTCCGGCTCGGGGACGTACGTGCGCGAACGGCCCGTGCCGCGCCGGGTGTCCCGCTCCGGCTACCGCCCCAGCGGCGGCGCCACCCCCTTCCGGCAGGAGCAGGCCGACGCCGCGGTGCGCGGCACCTGGGAGTCCAGCAGCCGGCAGGCCGAGGCCGGTGCCGCGATCGCCGAGCGGCTCGGGATCGAGATCGGCGAGCGGGTCATGCGCACCAAGTACCTGTTCCGCGAGGCCGGTGAGCCGATGATGCTCTCCACCTCCTGGGAGCCCCTCGCCGTCACCGGCCGAAGCCCGGTGATGCTGCCCGAGGAGGGGCCGCTCGGCGGGATGGGCGTGGTCGAGCGCATGCGCGCCATCGACGTGATCGTGGACAACGTCACCGAGGAGGTCGGCGCGCGCCCCGGCCTCGCCGAGGAACTGCATCTCCTCGGGGGCGTCCCCGGCCATGTCGTCCTGGTCGTGCAGCGCACCTACTACGCCTCCGGGCGCCCGGTGGAGACCGCGGACGTCGTCATTCCGGCGGACCGGTACCGGGTGGCGTATCACCTGCCGGTGCGGTGAGGGCCGTACACCGCTCGCGGGCCGCGGAGTGAGCTAGCGCACATCGCGGGCTCGCGGGGGAGACGAATGCGCCGGTGGCGGGGTTGCCCGCGGTGGGCGGGCGATGCCGTGATGCCGATCTTCTCGCAGGTGGGCGCCGGTTCTGATGGAATGTGTGCGGTGGCCTCGCGCGGGGCGCGTTCGTTCCTGTGCGCCCCCGTCGGTCCGACCGGTTGCGTACCTCTTTGTGAAAAGGCGTATTCGCTGAGTGAAGGTTGGGCGTACGCTCGGGCATATGCGTATTGCGGTTTCCTTAGGCGGGGCCCGGCGTGGGCCCGGGACGGGATGGGGGTCCCGTGATGCCGGAAAGGGTGAAGGGCGCGATGGGGGCGGAGCGGACCATGAGTGAGGGCACGGCTTCCCTGCCCTGGATCGTCATACGGCAGGACGACAACGGCAATCGGTACCGCGTCGGCCGGTACGCGACCGAGGCCGAGGCGCAGCGGATCGCCGACAGCTTCGAGGCCCCGGGGCCCAAGCGGCTCTACATGGTCGAGCGGCTCGGGCAGAACGGGGACGGCGGCCGGGACTGACCCGCCGCGCTCGCAGGGGGGCGGACGGCCGGTGTCGCCGTGCGCCCCGGAGCCTCCCGTAGGCTCCGCTCCATGACGCCCAAGACGGAACGGACCGTGGTGGTCGGCGCCGCCCTGCTCGACGGTGGTCGCCTGCTCGCCGCGCGCCGCAGCGCGCCCGCCGACCTGGCCGGGCGCTGGGAGCTGCCCGGCGGCAAGGTCGAGCCGGGGGAGCGGCCCGAGGACGCCCTGGCGCGCGAACTGCGCGAGGAACTCGGCGTCGACGCCGAGACCGTGGAGCGCGTGCCCGGCGAGTGGCCCCTGCGGGAGCCGTACGTCCTGTGGGTGTGGACCGCCCGGCCGCGCCCCGGCTCACCCGCGCCCCGGCCCCTCCAGGACCACGACGAACTGCGCTGGCTGACCCCGGCACAGCTGTGGGACGTGCCGTGGCTGGAGCAGGATGTGCCGGCGGTGCGGGAGGTCGAGGAGCGGATGGGGGCGGAGGCGCGCTGAGGCCCCACTGGGTGGGGACTCGCCCCCGGTTCTGTCTCCCGGCCCGAGTAGGCCGTTCGACCCACACTCAGACGGTCCGGACGGTACTGGCCATCACTTATCGGGTATGGGCCCATTAACCCCACGAAACCGGACAGCTCGCGGCCTGGGAAGTGATCGGCGTGATCGACACCGATGGCGACTGCGCCGAGTGGACCTTTCCCGCGGAACCGGGCGCCGTGCGCAGCGCCCGGACCGCGGTCCGCGGCCAGTTGCACGGCTGGGACCTCGACTGTGTCGCCGACCTCGCCGCGCTGCTGGTGAGCGAGCTGGTCACCAACTCGCTGCGCTACGCCACCGGCCCCATCGGCGTACGGCTCGTACGGCCGGTCGGCGCCGACGACTCCCTGCTGGTGGAGGTCTCCGACCCGCTCCCCGACCCGCCGCGCGAGCGGACCGCCCGGCCCGAGGACGAGAGCGGGCGCGGACTCCAGCTGCTCGCGGGGTCCTCGCGCCGCTGGGGCACCCGGCCCGGCGCGAGCGGAAAGACCGTCTGGTTCGAGCTGGCCGTGCCGGGATGACGGGACCGGGGGCGCATCGGGGTGGCGCGGGGGTGTCCGGGGTGAGGCAGGGGCGCCCGAGGGGGCGGAGGGGGTGTACATCGACCGCCGTACGGTCCACCGTGTGACCCCGGCTCGCGGACCGGTCCGGAGTGTGTGGTTCGAGGCCGTGTTCCCTGGTTAGAAGAGTGGAAGTGTTGTCGCGGAGCGGTCCGAAAAACGTCTGGACCGAGCTGTGATCGTGAACACCGTGTCGCGCGGCGCCGTAGTGCTGGATACTGCGGGCAGCCGCCCCCGGTGACCGGTGCCGGGCGCGGTGAGCTGGAGGGGACGGTTCGCGTGAGCGAGATACCAGCGAAGGCCACGGAGTCCGAGGACCCGTCGGACGGCGCGAGGGACCAGACCGCCGCGGGTGCGGCGGCGACCGGTGGCGCCCTGTGGCAGAGCAGTCCGCCCGGCTCCATGTACGACTACATAAAGGTGGCCTCCTTCTCCATCGGCCCCGGCGGCCTGGTGGACCAGTGGAGCCTGCGCGCCGAGCAGTTGTTCGGCATTCCGGCCTCGCGCGCCGTCGGCATGGACCCCATCGAGGCGTTCATCGACCCCGACCTGCGGGAACAGGGCCAGCGCAAGATGGCGGAGATCCTCGACGGGCGCGAGTGGACCGGGGTCGTGCCCTTCCGGATGCCGGATCCCCCCCGGGGCGGGCGCGGTGCGGACGGTCTGGCCGAGGTCTATGTGATGCCGACCCGGACCGCGGAGGGCGAGAACGCCGCCGTCTGCATCGTCGTGGACGTCCGCACACTGCGCAGGATCGAGACCGATCTCGCCGCGTCCCAGGCGATATTCGGACAATCCCCCTTCGGTTTCCTCCTGCTCGACTTCGACCTGCGGGTACGCCGCGTCAACCAGCGCTTCGCCAATGTCTTCGGCGGCACCCCGGACGACCACCGGGGCAAGGGCGTCTTCGACTATCTGCCGCGCGGCGAGGCCGAGCGGGTCTCGGCGACGCTGCGACGGGTGCTGGAGAGCGGCGACGCCATCACCGACATGCATGTCACCGGACATGTCCCGGGCTCCGAGGAGCGCCGGCACTGGTCGGTCAACCTCTACCGCGTGCACAGCGGCAGCGGCCGGCCCATCGGCGTGGCCTGGCTCGCCACCGATGTCACCTCCCGCCGCGCCGCCGCCCGCGAGGCCGCCGCGGCCCGGCGCAATCTGGCGCTGCTCAACGAGGCCGGGGCGCGGATCGGCAACTCGCTCGACCTGGAGACCACGGCACGCGAACTCCTCGACGTCGTCGTCCCCGGCTTCTGCGACCTCGCCACCGTCGACCTCTACCAGGGGCTGCTGACCGGCGACGAGACGCCGCCCGGGATGGTCGACGGCAGTGCCCAGCTGCGCCGGGTCGCCATCGCCAGCGCGGTCGCGGACGCGCCCGTGGGCCGGGTCGCCGAGACCGTCAAGGTCGGCGCCGTACACCACTTCCCCTTCAACTCCCCCTGCGCGGACGCCCTGCGCACCGCGCGGCCGCGGGCGGTGCCGGCCGAGGAGGGGAGCCTCGTGCAGTCCACGCTCGCCGTGCCGATGGTCGCGCACGACACGGTGGTGGGGCTCGTACGGTTCGCGCGGACCAAGGGCAGCGAGCCGTTCGGGGAGCGGGACCGGGACCTCGCGGTGGAACTGGCCGCGCGCGCCGCGGTCTGCATCGACAACGCGCGGCTGTACCGCCGGGAGCACGAACGGGCGTTGATCCTCCAGCGCTCGCTGCTGCCGCCGGGCGACCCCGAGGCGTCCGGCCTGGACATCGCCTGCCGCTATCTGCCCGGCAACGCGGCGACCGAGGTCGGCGGCGACTGGTTCGACGTCATCGAACTGCCCGGCCACCGCACGGCGTTGGTGGTGGGCGATGTGATGGGGCGCGGGCTGCGGGCGGCCGTCGCGATGGGTGAACTGCGCACCGCCGTAAGGACGTTGGCGCTGCTCGATCTCGAACCGGCCGAGGTGCTGTCCGCGTTGGACGAGATCGCGCGGGGGCTCGGCACGCCGGGGGGTGTGCAGCAGGCGACGCGTACGGCGCGGCAGCCCAGGGACGCGGACCTGTCCGAGGTGTACCTCGCGACGTGTGTGTACGCCGTGTACGACTCGGTGACCCGGCGATGTACGTTCGCCAACGCCGGGCATCTGCCGCCGGTGCTGGTGGAACCGGGCGAGCCCGCGCTGATGCTGGACGTGCCGCCCGGGATGCCGCTCGGGGTGGGGGGCGAGCCCTTCGAGGAGGTAGAGGTCGAGCTGCCCGAGGGCGCGTTGCTCGCGCTGTACACGGACGGTCTGGTGGAGTCCCGGGACCATCCGCTGGACGAGGGGCTGCACGCGTTCGTCGGCGCGCTCACCGATCCGGCCCAGCCGCTGGAGGACGTCTGCGACCACGTGCTCAACACCCTCGACACGCATCACGGCGAGGACGACATCGCGCTGCTGATGGCCCGGGTGCAGGGGCTGCCGGCGGACTCCGTCGGCGACTGGACGCTGCCGCGGGAGCCGCGGAGTGTGGGGCGGGCGCGGGAGCACGCTCGTGCGCAATTGCTCGACTGGGGACTTGAGGCGCTGGTCGACACGACGGAGCTGCTGGTCAGCGAGCTGGTGACGAACGCGCTGCGGTACGGCGAGGGGGAGATCAGGCTACGGCTGCTGCTGGACCGGACGCTGGTGTGCGAGGTGTGGGACGGCGGGCTCGTGCAGCCCCGGCGTCGGCGGGCCCGGGACACGGATGAGGGCGGGCGGGGCTTGCAGCTGGTGCAGTTGCTCAGCGCGGCGTGGGGGTCGCGGCGGACGCCCCGGGGGAAGACGGTGTGGTTCGAGTTGCCGTTGCCGGGGGCGGAGGCGGTCCTCACGGACCCGGCGGAGGCGCTGCTCAGCCTGTTCTGACGGCCCTTTTGCCCACTCACTCACTCACCCGCCCGCCCGTCGCGGCCGGCCGGAAGGGCACCGCGATTCGCCGTCCGGCACCAAGCGGCTCTGCCCCGTAACGCTACACAGGCGTCCGCACATGTCTTCGCCCCCGCGTCGCCGGCCCCCCGAACGTGGCCGGGGGGCCTCCGTCCGGGTCCTCGGCGAGGAGGATGCCGCCGAGGACGGCACCGGGCAGACCGGTCGCGGTGGCGTCGGGGCAGGGGGTGCCGTGGGCGCGGACGTCGCGTTCGGCGAGGTCGCGGGCCTCGCGGGCGGCGGTGTCGGCCTCGAAGGCGGTACCGGTGCCGGTGGTCAGCGCCCGGAGCGCCTCCGACAGCAGGGCGCGGGCCTCCGGGCCGACGGCACCCCGGTGCACCGTGACGAAATCGTCGGCCGTGTCCAGCGAGGCGCGGGCCACGAGGAGCGCCGCCGTGTCCAGGACGCCGGAGCGGCCCACGTCCAGGCGGCCGACGGCACGGGTGATCCGGCGCAGCGCGTCCAGCGGGTCGTACGGGAGGGCGCCGGTCAACTCCTCCCGTACGGCGGCCAGTACACCGTCCGCGTGGGCCAGCCGGGCGTTCAGCTCACCGGTGGCCGGGGAGGTACGGGAACGGCCGTGCCGGGCCGCCGTCAGCTCGGCCTCCGCGCCGGTCAGGGCCGCCGGTACCAGCGCGGCGGCCTCCCGCAGCCGGGCGGCGAGCCGGTCCACGCCGGTCACCAGGATCTCGGCCTGGGCCACGGCGCCCTCGGCGGCGCGCAGGTTACGGGCCGTTCCGTCGCCGTCGGCGGAGTCGATGGACCGGCGGGCCGCGTTGAGGTGGGCGGTGGCGAACAGCAGGCGGTCCTTGGCCTGTTCGACCGAGCCGGTGACGGGGCCCGTGGCCGAGGGCGCGTACCGCTCGCGCGACGCCGCCAGGGTTGCGTGGGCGGCCACCGCCCGCACCGCCAGCCCCCGGAACCTGCCCTCCGCCACGTCCAGTGCCGGGCCGGCGCCCGGCCCCTCCAGCCCCCGCACCTGGTCCAGCGCCGCGGCCTGCGCGTCCAGCCGCCGCCCCGCTTCCGCACACCGCCCGACCACCCCGGCCAGCGCCTGCCGCCGCGCCCCCGCCTCCCCGGGCAACCCCCGCTCGTACCGCCACCACATCGCGAACGCCGCCGCCAACTCGGCTTCGGCACCGCGCAGGGCACGCACGAAGGCCGCCGTCTCCGTCTCCATCTCGGCGACGGCCCGATCCCGCGCCCCGACCTCCTGCGGGGGACACCCGAAGGCGCCGTCGGCCGACTCCGCTCCCCGAGCGCCCGCCCCCGCCTCGCTTCCCTGCCGACTCCTCCGGTCGGCGGCGGCCCCGGCCCCGAACCGCGCCGCGGTCGCCGCTCGCCCCTTCGTCTCCATGGCCGCCTCGTCGCCCAGGCCCCCACGCCGCGCCCCCGCCCCCGCACCGGGCGCACCCTCCGTGTCGGCCGTCACCGCAGCCGCCGGTATCGCTCCGGTCCGCGCCCCGTCCGTCGTCGGCGGCTCTTCCTCGGCCTGCGCCCTCGCGTCACCCGCTGTCCGCGTCCCGCCTTCCGCCTCCGTACCGGGCGTGGCCCCTGGCTCGGCCGTCACCGCGGCCTCCGTCGGCGCTCCGGTCCGCGCCCCGTCCGTCGTCGGCGGCTCTTCCTCGGCCTGCGTCCCCTCGTCACCCGCTGTCCGCGTCCCGCCTTCCGCCTCCGTACCGGGCGTGGCCCCCGGCTCGGCCGCCATCGCAGCCGCCGGTATCGCTCCGGTCCGCGCCCCGTCCGTCGTCGGCGGCCCCTCCTCGGCCTGCGCCCCCTGCACACCCGCCGCCCGTGCCCCGCCTCCCGTCCCCCCGCCGGTCCGGGACGCGGTGTCCGTCTCGGCCTCGGTTCCCGCCGCCGCCCCGGTCACGGGTATCGCTCCGGTCCGCGTCTTCTCCACCGCCCCGAACCTCTCCCGTACGAAGCCCAGTTCCTCGCGGCTCGTCCGTACGCAGTCGTCGGCCAGCACCAGCGCGATCCGGGCCTGGCGTTCGGCGTCGGCGACCGTGGGGGGTGCCGGAGGCCCCGGCGGCGTCGTCCCCGGTGTCGTACGCGTACGGGCTCGGCGGACGCGGCGCAGGTAGCCGTAGGCCGCCATCACCGCCGCCGCGGCCACGGCGATGAACGGGAGCACGTAGTCCGCGGCCGAGGCGCCGCCCGGCCCCGGCGCCGCCGCGTCGGCCAGCGCTCCGGGGGAGGTGGCGGGAACCGGACGGCGCGTCGCCGCCGTCATCAACGGCAACATCAGCCACCCGGCCCCCACCAGGGCGCCCAGCACGGCATGCGTCACCCGCACCCGTATGTGCGCCTTGGCGCACCGGGGGCGGCCCCGGAACAGGGAGGACGTCACATTTCGGAGCGTATGGGGGAGTAGACCGCACCGCGAGCGGGGCGGATACGGGTGAGGGACCAGGCGGACAGGGGGACGGGATGGACGCGGGGACCGGGCCGGGGAAGAGGCCGGGCACAAAGGACCCGGAGACCGAACCGACCTGTGGAGCCGAGACCGACTCCACAACGGGCAAAGCCCCCGACCCGGAGACCGCCCCGGCCCCCGCACCTGCCCCGGACCCTGCCGTCGCCCCCGCACCTGCCCCTGACCCCGCGCCCGGCGCCGCCCCCACACCCGCCCCCGACCCGGCACCCACCCCCACCCCGCCCCCCGATCCCCCCACCAAGCCCCGCCCCCACCGCCCCCTCCGCCGCGCCCTCACCGCCCTCTCCCTGGTCCTGCTCCTCCTGCTCCTCGCCCTCCTCACCGCCGAAGGCGCCCTCCGCGTCAACTACTCCGGTGATCCCGCCCCCGGCACCCGCACCCGCGGTCAGGACGCGCTCTGGCTGGGGCACGCCTGGGTGGACGGGCGGAAGACGGAGGCGGATGTCGAGGCGCTCGCGCGGCGGTTGAAAGGGACCGGGGTCAGGGATCTGTACGTGCACTCAGGGCCCCTGGAGGACGACGGGACCCTGCCCGACGCCGACCACCCCGAGGCGCGGTGGCTGATCGGCGCCCTGCACCGGGAGCTGCCCGGTGTCCGGGTGCAGGCATGGCTCGGGGACGTGGTCGCGAGCGAGGGGCCCGAGGGGCTGCGCCTGGAGCGCCCGGCGACCCGCTCCGCGATCCTCGCCTCCACCCGGCGGATCCTCGCCGCCGGCTTCCAGGGCGCCCACTTCGACCTGGAGCCCCTGCACTCCGGCGACCGTGACTACCTGACCCTCCTCGACGACCTGCACGCCCTCACCCGCGCCCACCACGCGCTGCTCTCCGTCGCCGCCCACCAGATCGACCCCCTGCCCGGCTTCCACTCCTTCTGGGGCACGACCACCGGCCACCCCAAGTGGTGGTCGCAGGCGTACTTCGGGCAGGTGGCCCGCCGGGTGGACCAGATCGCCGTGATGTCGTACGACACCATGCAGCCGCTGCCGAGCCTGTACGGCGGCTACGTCGCCCAGCAGACCGGCCTCGCCCTGGAGGCGACCCCCGGGTCCACCCAGCTCCTCATGGGCCTGCCCTTCTACCACGAGAACCGGTTCGGGCACCGGGCCCGCGCGGAGACCGTCCCGGCCGGGGTACGGGGCGTACGCCTCGGACTGTCCCGTACCGACGCCCACCGCGCCCGCTTCGGCGTCGCCCTGTACGTCGACTTCGCCGCCACGGACGCGGACTGGCGGGCGTACCGGGAGGGGTGGGTGGGGTGAGGGCAGGGGCAGGGGCAGGGGCAGGGCAGGGCAGGGGCAGGGGCTCGGAGGAAGCTGTCGCGCGTTCATCGGTCCCCGCCGCACCGGCGTGCGCCCGTACCACCGTGTTTGCGCCGCACGGGTGGGCTTGCCCGCCGCCGCCGCCGTGTCGCCCGGGGTAGGCGGATCCTTTCCTCTTCAGTAGCCGCATAGATCTGATCAGCTCCAAATACCGCCAGACGTGATCATGTCGCTCGCGGCTTCCCGGAGGTAGCAGAGATGTCCCACCACGGCGTCGGCCTGCGCGCGGTCCTGCGCTCGGCCGCCTTCCTGACCGCGGGCGCCCTCGCGGTCTCTCTGCTCGCGGGCTGCGGCTCGGACGACGACGTGGCCAAGCCCCTCGCCGCTCAGGACATCGAGCCGGCCGCCCGCACCCTGGTGGCCGACGGCGGCACCCTGAAATGGGCCGTGGACGACCTTCCGGAGACGCTGAACACCTACCAGGCCGACGCCGACACCGGGACCACCCGCGTCGCCCAGGCCACGCTGCCCTCCATGTTCCGGATGGACGCCGCCGGCAGCCCGGTCGTCAATCCCGCCTACCTGGAGTCCGCCAAGGTCATCGAGACCGAGCCGCGCCAGGTGGTGCTGTACAAGCTGAACCAGCAGGCCGTGTGGAGCGACGGCCGGGAGATCGGCGCCGCCGACTTCGTCGCCCAGTGGCGCGCCCTGTCCGGGAAGGACAGCGCCTACTGGACCGCGCGCAACGCCGGGTACGACCGCATCGAGAAGATCGAGCGCGGCGCCAACGACCTCCAGGTCCGGGTCACCTTCTCCCGCCCCTACGCCGACTGGAAGTCGTTGTTCTCGCCGCTGTACCCGAAGGACGTCATGGGCACCCCGGACGCCTTCAACGACGGCGCCCGCCGCAAGCTGGCCATCAGCGCGGGCCCCTTCAAGGTGGACAAGGTCGACACCATCGCCCAGGACATCGTCCTCACCCGCAACCCCCGCTGGTGGGGCAGGGCGGCCAAGCTGAACCAGATCGTGCTGCACACCGTGCCCCACGACAAGCGGGTCGGCGCGCTCGCCGACGGCAGCGCGGACCTCGCCGACCTCGACCCGGCCGACGCCGAGCGGATCGGGCTCGCCGCGAGCGGCAAGGGCGGCTCCTCGCCGCTCCAGGGCGGCGGCAAGGCGTCCCTGTCGACGCTGCGCGCCTGGGCGCGCGCCCACGGGCTCGACTCCGCCGACGTCAAGGCGGGCCGCACCAAGCTGGCCCGGGCCATCAGCGAGTACCTGGACCAGCAGACGGCCCTGAAGTCCTACGGCGTCCGCAAGTCCCTGGAGCCCGCCTACACCCAGCTCGCCCTCAACGCCGCCTCCGGGCCGCTCACCGACGAGCGGGTCCGCCGGGCCATCGCGCGCGCCCTGGACCGCAAGGAGATCGCCCGCCTGGTGCTCACCCCGCTGGGCCTGCCCGCCGTACCCGTCGGCAGCCATCTCGCGCTGTCCGGGCAGCCCGCGTACGCCGACGACAGCGGGGCGCTCGGCGCGCAGGACACCAAGGCGGCGCAGGCACTGCTCGCGGACGCCGGATGGGTGGCGGGCGGTCCGGTCAGGGAGGAGAAGAAGGCGCAGAAGGCGGCCGGGCCCGAGAGCGACCAGGAGGAGAAGTCCGACGGCGGCCACGACGGCGAGTACGTCGTCGGCGAGGACAACAAGGGCGACGCGGGCGGCAAGCACCTCGCGGAGGAGGGCCGGCACGGGGGAGCGGCGGGCGCCTACGCCCCCAAGGGCACGGCGGCGCCGGCCGGCGTCAAGGCCGGGCCGCTCGCCAGGGACGGCAAGGCGCTCACCCTGCGCTTCGTGCTGCCGTCCGGGCCGGGCTCGGACACGCTGAACACGGTCGCCAACCGGATCTCCGCGATGCTGGACCGGCTGGGGATCGTCACGACGATCACCAAGGTGTCCGACGAGAGCTACTTCAAGGACCACATCGCCGCGGGTGACTTCGATCTCGCGCTGTACTCCTGGCCGTCCTCCGCCTTTCCCGCCACCGACGCCCGGCCGATCTACGCCAAGCCGCTGCCCGGCGCGGACGGCTCGGTGAACGTCGAGCAGAACTACACACGGGTCGGCACCGACCAGGTCGACCAGCTCTTCGAGCAGGCGGCGACGACGCTGGACGAGGGCGAGGCGAAGTCCCTGATCCGGCAGGCCGACACCCGGATCTGGGCCGCCGCCGGCTCGATCCCGCTCTACCAGCGCCCGCAGCTGGTCGGAGTGCGGAAGGACCTGGTCAACGCGGGTGCGTTCGGGTTCCAGACACCGGTGTACGAGGACATGGGATTCCTGAAGAAGGGGGCCCGGGTCCCGGCGAGCCCGACCCAGGGCTGAGGGGGCCCGGAGGCCCTGCGGAGGCCGACCCGCCCAGGGCCACGTACCATGGGGTGAGGCCGTGGCGTGTCAAGCCCGGCAGGCCCGCGTCACGGACGTACGCAGCAGGGCCTTCTCACCACTTCGGGAGTACGCCGCACTATGGCCACGCGCCACGACATCCGCAACGTCGCCATCGTCGCCCACGTCGACCACGGCAAGACCACCATCGTCGACGGCATGCTGAAGCAGGCCGGCGCGTTCGCCGCCCACCAGCTCGACTCGGTCGACGACCGGGTCATGGACTCGAACGACCTGGAGCGTGAGAAGGGCATCACGATCCTCGCCAAGAACACGGCGGTGAAGTACCACCCCAAGGACGGCGGGGAGGTCATCACCATCAACATCATCGACACCCCCGGCCACGCCGACTTCGGCGGCGAGGTCGAGCGCGGTCTGTCGATGGTCGACGGCGTGGTGCTGCTGGTGGACGCCTCCGAGGGCCCGCTTCCGCAGACCCGGTTCGTGCTGCGCAAGGCGCTCCAGCAGCGGCTGCCCGTCATCCTGTGCATCAACAAGACGGACCGCCCGGACGCCCGCATCGACGAGGTCGTCAACGAGACGTACGACCTCTTCCTCGACCTGGACGCGGACGAGGAGCAGATCGAGTTCCCGATCGTCTACGCCTGCGGCCGCGACGGCGTCGCCTCGCTGACCAAGCCCGAGGACGGCACCGTCCCGGCCGACAGCGACAGCCTGGAGCCGTTCTTCTCCACGATCCTGGACCACATCCCGGCCCCCACGTACGAGGACGACGCGCCGCTGCAGGCCCACGTCACCAACCTCGACGCGGACAACTTCCTCGGCCGTATCGCGCTGCTCCGCGTCGAGCAGGGCGAGCTGCGCAAGGGCCAGACCGTGGCCTGGATCAAGCGCGACGGCACGATCAGCAATGTGCGCATCACCGAGCTGATGATGACCGAGGCGCTCACCCGCAAGCCCGCCGAGGTGGCCGGCCCCGGTGACATCTGCGCCGTCGCCGGTATCCCGGAAATCATGATCGGCGAGACCCTGGCCGACCCGGAGAACCCGATCGCGCTGCCGCTGATCACGGTGGACGAGCCGGCGATCTCCATGGTCATCGGTACCAACACCTCCCCGCTGGTCGGCCGCGGCGGCACCGGCAAGGGCGCCGACGCGAAGGCGGCCGTCAAGGACCGCAAGGTCACCGCCCGCCAGGTCAAGGACCGTCTGGACCGCGAGCTGATCGGCAACGTCTCGCTGCGCGTCCTGGACACCGAGCGCCCCGACGCCTGGGAGGTGCAGGGCCGCGGTGAGCTGGCGCTGGCCATCCTGGTCGAGCAGATGCGCCGCGAGGGCTACGAGCTGACCGTCGGCAAGCCCCAGGTCGTCACCCGGGAGATCGACGGCAAGATCCACGAGCCGGTCGAGCGCATGACGATCGACGTGCCCGAGGAGCACATGGGTGCCGTCACCCAGCTCATGGGCGTCCGCAAGGGCCGCATGGACAACATGTCGAACCACGGCTCCGGCTGGGTGCGCATGGAGTTCGTGGTCCCCTCGCGCGGTCTGATCGGTTTCCGTACCGAGTTCCTGACCCAGACCCGCGGCACCGGTATCGGCCACTCCATCCACGAGGGCCACGAGCCCTGGTTCGGCACCCTGACGACCCGTAACAACGGTTCGCTGGTGGCCGACCGCTCCGGCGCCGTCACCGCCTTCGCGATGACGAACCTCCAGGAGCGCGGCGTGCTGTTCGTGGACCCGGGCACCGAGGTGTACGAGGGCATGATCGTCGGCGAGAACTCGCGCGCCGACGACATGGACGTGAACATCACCAAGGAGAAGAAGCTCACGAACATGCGGTCCTCGTCGGCCGACTCGTTCGAGGCGATCGTTCCGCCGCGCAAGCTGTCGCTGGAGCAGTCGCTGGAGTTCTGCCGCGACGACGAGTGCGTCGAGGTGACCCCGGAGGCCGTTCGCATCCGCAAGGTCAACCTCGACCAGCGTGAGCGCGCCCGCGCCGCGAGCCGCGCCAAGCACGGCTGATCCAGGGCCACTTGAACCCGGGTTCCCCCTCCATGGGGGGACCCGGGTTTTTTGCAACCCGTTTTTCAGTGGTGTATGTCCGACATGCGGAGATCGTTGCCCGATAGCCATGTAACAAGTCCGTTTCGCGCCTTCTTCGGGCAGACGCTTTGTCCAGATTTTGAAAGGTCTGGGCGGCAGCTGTGACTGAATCGAGATCTACGGGCAGTGGTCGCTGGTTCCGCCCATGGCAGATAGTTAGCCGCGTAGCGCTCGGGTCGATGGGTCACGCGCTGTGGGGACAGTTGCGTCGACTCACGAGCACCAAGGGGTGCCTGAGCCTCCGTCAGGGGTGTCGGAGGCTGGGCCAAAACCCCCCTCTGTAGGTGAACGCGTGCAGTCGTGAGGAGGAACACCCATGTGCGGTGTCGCAAGCAGCAGGCGGATCGGTTCTTCGCTTCCCGTCGTGTGACCAGGTCCTGTGACTACGCGCGTCCGCCTGTGCGTTCGCGCGTCCTCGGAGTACCCGGGCACCACTCACACCCATATCTGTGAAACGGACGAACCGTGACAAGTCCTATCGACATGGGGGGCGGCGGAACCACGGTCGTCTCCGGCGAACCAGGGCCGAAGGCGACGGTCGAGGCCGCGCTGCCGGGCCGGTCCCCCGGCCGGCTGATGTGGACGCGCTTCAAGCGTGACCGCACCGGAGTGATATCGGCCTACGTGGTGGGCTTCTTCTTCCTGATCGGGCTGCTGGCGCCGCTGATCGCGAAGGTGTACGGAAAGAACCCGTACACGGTCTACGCGGACGAACGCCCGGAACTCTTCGACAGCGCCGGGGTGCCGGTGCATCCCAACGGCGGCATCAGCGGCCAGTTCTGGTTCGGGCTCGAACCCGGCAACGGCTACGACGTCTTCACCAAGCTCATCTACGGCATCCGCACCTCGCTGATGATCTCGGTCGCCGTCACCGTCGCGGTCGTCGTGACCGGCATTCTGCTCGGTGTCGCGGCCGGCTATCTCGGCGGCCGTACCGACTACTTCATCGGCCGGGTCATCGACTTCCTGCTCGCCTTCCCCGCGCAGCTGTTCTTCATCGCGAGCATGCCGGTCGTGGTCTCCCTGTTCGTCAGCCCGCGCGACGAGACGCCGACCTATGTGCGGGTGGTCGCCCTGATCATCGTCCAGTGGTTCCTGGGCTGGATGGGTCTCGGCCGCATCCTGCGCGGCACCGCACTCGCCCTGCGCGAGCGGGAGTTCATCGAGGCGGCCAAGGTCAGCGGGGCCTCGCCCTGGCGGATCATCCGCAAGGAGATCCTGCCGAACATCGTCACCCCGCTGCTGGTGCAGTCGACGTATCTGCTGCCCAACTTCGTGACCGCCGAGGCCGGTCTGTCGTACCTGGGCGTGGGCATCGTCGAACCGACGCCGGACTGGGGGCAGATGTTCTCCAAGGCGTCCACCGAACTGGTGATGCAGAACGACATCACCTACATGTTCTTCCCGGGCATCTCGATGATCATCTTCGTCGTCGCCTTCAATCTGCTCGGCGACTCGGTCCGCGACGCGTTCGACCCCAAGACCGCGCGCTGACCCCTGCCGAAACCGCCGGCGGGAGACGGGCCCGTTCGGCAACTCCTGCGTATCGCACGGCACTTCAGTACTCCTCGTACCGCATCAGAGTCCTTTTCGTACCGGTGAGACATGGAACGCACTGATGACACACAGATGGGTGGGAATCCTCGTGATGAGTAGGGGCGGACGCCACGCATACGGCGCACTCTCCGTGCTCGCGGCCGGAGCTCTTGTGCTCACCGGTTGCAGCAAGGGCGGCAGCGACGCGGGCGACAACAAGAAGCAGGACGAGCAGAACGCGCAACGCCAGCAGGCCTCCATCAAGTTCGGCGACGCGGCCGACTCCACCGGGCCCGCGGCGGCCGTGCCCGGCGCCAGGAACGGCGGCAGCATGGAGGTCCTCCAGCGCGACAGCTACGCGCACCTGGACCCCGCGCAGATCTACGTCAACGACGAGATGACGGTCGCCCAGCTGATCCACCGCGGCCTCACCGGCTACAAGGCGACCAGTGACGACGGCAAGCAGCACGAGGTGGTCGGCGACCTCGCCACCGACTCCGGCACCACCACCGACGGCGGCAAGACCTGGAAGTACACGCTCAAGGACGGCATCAAGTTCGCCGACGGCACGCCGATCACGGCCAAGGACGTCCGGCAGACCTTCGAGCGGCTCTTCGCGCCGTTCATCAACCAGGGCCCGAGCTACATCCAGCAGTGGCTCGCGAACACCAGCGGCACCAGCTACCGCAAGCTGCTGCCCGACGGCCCCTACCAGGGCAAGCACCTGCCCGACAGCATCCTGTCCACGCCCGACGACAAGACCGTCGTCTTCCACTTCCAGAAGCCGCACCCGGACCTGCCGTACGCGCTCGCCATGGCCGGCTACTCCGTCGTCTCCGCCAAGGGCGACACCAAGGAGAAGTACGACAAGAACCCGGTCACCAGCGGACCGTACAAGATCGAGTCGTTCAAGTCCGGCAAGTCGATGGTGCTGGTCAAGAACACCAACTGGGACCCGAAGACGGACCCGATCCGCCACCAGTACGTGGACCGGTTCAACATCACCTTCAACCAGCAGTACGAGGCGTCCACCAAGGCGCTGCTCGCCGACAGCGGCCCCGACCGGACCGGCATCAGCTGGAACAACCAGGTCGACGCGGGCAACCTGTCCGAGGTGCTGCGGGACCCGAAGCTCAAGTCCCGGGTGGTCTCCGGCTACCAGCCGTACGTGGGCCAGATGAACATCAACATGAGCAAGCCCGAGATGAAGGACATCCGGGTCCGCCAGGCCATCGCCTACGCCCTGCCGATCACCCCCTTCGTCCGCGCCTACGGCGGCACCGACGCGATGGAGGTCGCCGGCGGCCTGATCAGCCCGACCGTCAGCGGCTACGACCCGGGCTTCGATCCGTACGGCAAGAAGAAGAAGCCCGCGGGCGACCCCGCCAAGGCGCACGCCCTGCTCAAGGCGGCCGGCAAGCTCAACATGAAGCTGACCTTCGGCTACATCAACACCCCCGAGGGCCAGCAGTACTCCACCGCCATGGCGGCGGGCCTGAAGAAGGCCGGCTTCGACGTCCAGCGCCAGGAGATCCCCTCCGAGACGTTCTACGACCAGGTCTCCAAGCTGAACAACACCTACGACATCTTCCACACCGCCTGGGGCGCCGACTGGCCGTCCGCCTCCACGGTCCTGCCCCCGCTGTACGACGGCCGGCAGATCGCCGACGGCGCGCAGAACTACTCGCAGATCAACGACCCGCACGTGAACAGCGAGATCGACCGCATCAACACCATCACCGACCCGGTCAAGTCCGCGGCCGAGTGGGAGAAGCTCGACAAGTACCTCCTGACGAAGGTGGTCAACGAGGTCCCGACCGCCTACTACAAGCAGACCCAGATCGCCGGCTCCAAGGTCGGCGGCCTCGTCTACGACGACGTGATCGGCGGCGTCGACCCGCGTCGCCTCTACATCAAGTAACCGTCCTCCGCCGGTACCCGGCGCGTCTCACCGAGGGGCGCGCCGGGCACCGCCCGGACCGCCGACGTCTGAGAGCTGCCCCCTCATGCTGCGCTTCCTCGTCCGCCGGATCATCGGTGCCGTCGTCATCCTGTTTCTGCTGAGCATCGTCACGTTCGTGCTGTTCTTCGGGGTGCCCCGGGACCCGGCGCTGCTGATGTGCGGCAAGACCTGCAACCCGGACAGCATCGCGAACATCCACCATGTGCTCGGCCTGGACAGACCCATCACCGAGCAGTACTGGATCTTCCTGCACAACCTCGTCATGGGCAGCGACCAGTTCGCCCAAGGGCCGTGCCCCGCCCCCTGTTTCGGGTACTCGTACCACACCAACGACCCGGTCTGGTCCACCCTGATGGACCGGCTGCCCACCACCGTCTCGCTCACCCTGGGTGCGGCCGTCTGCTTCCTGGTCGTCGGCCTCGGCACCGGCCTCCTCGCGGCCTGGCGGCGCGGCACCCTGATCGACAAGATGGCCACCGGCGGCGCCATGGTGATCAGCGCTCTGCAGATCTACTTCCTCGGCCCGCTCGCCCTCGCGATCCTCGTCTACCAGACCCACTGGTTCGACAAGCCCGCCTACAACGACTTCACCGGCGACCCGCTGAGCTGGTTCACCGGGCTGATCATCCCCTGGGTGGTGCTCTCCACGATCTTCGCCGCGCAGTACACCCGTATGGCGCGCTCCGCGATGATCGAGCAGCTCCAGGAGGAACACGTCCGCACCGCCCGCGCCAAGGGCATGTCCCGGCGCTATGTCTTCTTCCGCTACGCCTGGCGCGGTTCGCTGATCCCGATCGTCACCATCTTCGGCATCGACCTCGGCTCCCTGCTCGGCGGCGCCATCATCACCGAGTACACCTTCGGACTGCCGGGCCTCGGCCAACTCGCCGTGCAGTCCGTGTTCTTCAGCGACCTGCCGCTGCTGCTCGGGGTGATGCTGTTCGCCGCCACCATGATCCTGGTCTTCAACATCGTCGTCGACGCCACGTACGCCTTCATCGATCCGCGCGTGCGGCTGTCCTAGAGGAGAGACACCCATGAGCACACCTCTCCTGTCCGTGCGGGACCTGCATGTCAGCTTCAAGACCGAGGACGGCGTCGTCCAGGCCGTGGACCGGCTCTCCTTCGACCTGGAGCGGGGCCGGACGCTCGGCATCGTGGGCGAGTCCGGCTCGGGCAAGTCGGTGACGAACCTGACCGTCCTCGGCCTGCACAACCCGATGTTCACCACCGTCGAGGGCGAGATCCTGCTGGACGGGCAGGAGCTGACCACCGCTCGCGAGCCGGAACTGGAGAAGCTGCGCGGCAACAAGGTCGCCATGATCTTCCAGGACCCGCTGACCGCGCTCTCCCCGTACTACACCGTCGGCCGGCAGATCGCCGAGCCGTACATGAAGCACAACGGCGCCTCCAAGAAGGACGCCTGGGAACGCGCCGTCGAGATGCTCGGCAAGGTCGGCATCCCCCACCCCCGCCAGCGGGCCAAGGACTACCCGCACCAGTTCTCCGGCGGCATGCGCCAGCGCGCCATGATCGCCATGGCCCTGATCTGCGATCCCGACCTGCTCATCGCGGACGAACCGACCACCGCGCTCGACGTGACCGTGCAGGCGCAGATTCTCGACCTGTTGAAGGACCTGCAACAGGAGTTCGGATCGGGCATCATCTTCATCACCCACGACTTGGGGGTGATCGCCGACATGGCCGACGACATCATGGTGATGTACGCGGGCAGCGCGGTCGAGCGGGGCACCACCGAACAGGTGCTGCGCTCGCCCCGGCACCCGTACACCTGGGGCCTGCTGAACTCCATGCCGCGCCTGGACTCCGACACCGGCGCGCGGCTGTCCCCGATCCCGGGCGCTCCGCCCTCCCTGCTCAACCCGCCGTCCGGCTGCCGTTTCCATCCACGCTGCGCCTTCCGGGACCGGGTGGCGCCGGCGGGCCGCTGTACGACCGAACGCCCGCCGCTCGCCACCGACCGGGCGGCCGCCTGCCATCTGACCGCGGACCAGAAGCGCACCATCTTCATCGAGGAGATCAAGCCCCGCCTGGGCTAGGAGGACACTGTCATGACAGAGGACCTGGTCCTCCCGGCCCAGCGCGCGCAGGGCCCCGGTACGGACGGGGAGCGGCTGCTGGAGGTCGCGGGACTGACCAAGCACTTCCCGGTCAAGGGCGGCTTCCCGATCCGCCGCACCATCGGGCAGGTGCAGGCCGTGGACGGCATCGACCTGACCGTGCACACCGGCGAGAGCTTCGGGCTCGTCGGGGAGTCGGGCTGCGGCAAGTCCACCACGGGCCGGCTGATCACCCGGCTCATGGAGCCGACCGCCGGGACCGTCACCTATCGCGGCCGGGACATCAGCCACGCCTCGCGGAGGCAGCTGGCGCCGATCCGCTCCGAGATCCAGATGATCTTCCAGGACCCGTACTCGTCGCTGAACCCGCGGCAGACGGTCGGCACCATCATCTCCGGGCCGATGGAGATCAACGGCGTCAACCCGCCGGGCGGCCGGGAGAAGCGGGTGCGCGAACTCCTGGAGATCGTGGGGCTCAACCCCGAGCACTACAACCGCTTCCCGCACGAGTTCTCCGGCGGTCAGCGCCAACGCATCGGCGTGGCAAGGGCGTTGGCCCTGGAGCCCAAGCTGATCGTGGCCGACGAGCCGGTCTCCGCGCTGGACGTCTCCATCCAGGCGCAGGTCGTCAACCTGCTCCAGCAGGTGCAGAACGACCTGGGCATCGCGTTCCTCTTCATCGCCCACGACCTCGCGGTGGTACGGCACTTCTCGCAGCGGGTCGCGGTGATGTACCTCGGCAAGATCATCGAGGTGGGCGACCGCGACTCCATCTACACCCGGCCGCGCCACCCCTACACGCACGCCCTGCTGTCCGCGGTCCCCGAGGTCGACCTCACGGACGAGGCGTCGGGCGGCAGGGAGCGCATCCGGCTCGCCGGTGACGTGCCCTCGCCGATCTCCCCGCCGTCGGGCTGCCGCTTCCGCACCCGCTGCTGGAAGGCCCAGGACAGGTGCGCGACGGAGGAACCGCCGCTGGTGCGGATCTCCGGCAACCACGAGGGGCACCTGACGGCGTGCCACTTCCCGGAGGAGCCGACGATCGAGGGTCGCGAGGAGGACATCGTGCTGGACCCGGCGCTGGCGGCGCTGGAGGAGGGGGCGTCCGACGAGGGGGAGGGGCGGGCGTGACGACCGCGGTTGTGCCCGCCGCGTGATGCCGGTGCTCAGGCGGTGGGCGTCGCCACGGTGATGATCTCGGGGGCGGCGGGCGCCGGCGGCCGGCCGTCCCAGTCGCCGTACTGCTCCACGACCGTGAGCCCCGCCGCCGAGAGGAAGCCGGCGAGCAGGCCGGGGTCCAGGAAGCGCAGCACGCTGTGGCTGACGAGGGGGGCGGGCCAGCGGTCGCTGGCGTACGTCTCCGTGAAGCGCACCCGGCCGTTCCGCGGACCGCCGTCCAGCACCTGGTGGGTGACCCGTACGGGGGTTCCGTCGGCGGTGACGGCCTGGTGCGCCCGGTCGGGGGTCCAGCGCTCCCACGCGCGCGCGGCCGGGTTCCTGACCTCGAACACGAACCGCCCGCCGGGGCGCAGGGCCTCGCGTACGGCCCGCAGGCAGCCCCGGATCTCCTCGTCCCCGACCAGCGCCTGGAAGGCGTGCCCGGTCATCACGACGAGGTCGAACTCCGGGTCCCAGCGGCGCACCCGGGTGTCCCCGAGCACCCACTCGATGTCCCGCCTGGCCGCGCGCGCCTGTACGAGCATGGCGGCGGCCGGGTCCAGCCCCATCAGCCGCCCCCGATGCCCCTCGGCCCGGGCCCGGCGCAGCAACTGCCCGGTCCCGCACCCGACATCGAGCACATCACCCGCCCGCCGCACGAGCCCCAGACAGAACTCGTCGCCCGGCCCCCAGGGGTTGAGGCTGTCGTACAACGCGGCGAGCGAGAGATCGGCGAACGAGTGATCCACCACCGCGGCAGTGTGCCACACGTTTCTGAACGGCACACGCCAATTTGTGACGATGTGCCGTGCGGGAAAGAGGAGTTGGGCCGTGCTGCATCACGTCGAGCTGTGGGTACCGGACCTGGACCGGGCGGTCCTCTCCTGGGGGTGGCTGCTGGG
Source organism: Streptomyces sp. WP-1 (assembly GCF_030450125.1). NCBI lineage: Bacteria > Bacillati > Actinomycetota > Actinomycetes > Kitasatosporales > Streptomycetaceae > Streptomyces > Streptomyces sp. WP-1. Next base: position 3,067,130 of record NZ_CP123923.1, on the reverse strand, counting down.
CTCCCTCGGGTGGGAGCCGTACCAAGGAATGGCCCGCGGGGCGGAGCCGGCGGCCGGGGGAGATCTGTCTGGTGGTCGAGCGGTCGCCCGCGCTGCGGTCCGGTGCCGGGCACGACCGGATGCGCCCGGGGCTCGATCATCCGGCCTTCCGGGCGCCGGGGAGGGGAGCCGTCGACGCGCTCGCCGAGGAGGCGCCCGCGCACGGCTGGAGGCTGCTGTCTCCCGAGCGGCATCCCTACGTCTGCGGGGCCGGGCACTACGCCGTCTGTCTGGAGGACGCGGACGGGTTCGAGGCCGAGGCCGTCGCAGGGTGAGCGGCACGGGTCCGGGTACGGCGAAGGCCCGCGTCTTGGGGAGACGCGGGCCTTCATTTCCCGTGGAGCGGACGTCAGGTGGCTCGGGTCAATGGGCCGGTGAAGTCCGTTCCGGCAAGGGAGCGGCCGACGGAAAGGGGTGTGTCAGGCCGCTGCCTCGGGGTCCTTGGAAAGGCGCGGAGCCGGGACGGTCTCCTGCGTCTCAGGGTAGTGGCACGCCGTGAGGTGGCCGGGCTTGTTGCCCTCGACCTGGACCAGCGGCGGGGCCTCCGTCGCGCACTTCTCCGTCGCCTTCCAGCAGCGGGTGCGGAAACGGCAGCCCGACGGCGGGTTGATCGGCGAGGGCACGTCGCCGACCAGGCGGATGCGCTCGCGCGGCTCCTCGTCCACCGTCGCCTCGGGCACCGCGGACAGCAGCGCCCGGGTGTAGGGGTGACGCGGGTTGTCGTACAGGTCCTCGCGGTCGGCGATCTCCATGATCTTGCCGAGGTACATCACCGCGACGCGCTGCGAGAAGTGCCGCACGATCGCGAGGTCGTGGGCGATGAAGACGAACGCGATGCCCAGCTCCTGCTGCACCTTCTGCAGCAGGTTGACGACCTGCGCCTGGATGGAGACGTCCAGCGCGGAGACCGGCTCGTCGGCCACGATCAGCTTCGGCTCCAGGGCCAGCGCGCGGGCGACACCGATGCGCTGGCGCTGACCGCCGGAGAACTCGTGCGGGAAGCGGTTGAAGTGCTCGGGGTTGAGGCCGACGATCTCCAGGAGTTCGCGCACGCGGTTCTCGCGCCCGCCCGGCGGGTTGACGCCGTTGATCTCCATCGGCCCGGAGATGATCTTGCCGACCGTCTGCCGCGGGTTCAGCGAGGCGTACGGGTCCTGGAAGATCATCTGGATCTCGGACCGGATCGGAGCCAGCTGCTTGCGGCCCGCGTGCGTGATGTCCTGGCCCTGGTACTTGATCGTGCCGGCGGTCGGCTCCATGAGCCGGGTGATCAGCCGGCCCGTGGTGGACTTGCCGCAGCCCGACTCGCCGACGAGGCCCAGGCTCTCGCCCGCGGAGACCTGGAAGTCCAGCCCGTCCACGGCCTGCACCGCACCGACGGTCCGCCGGATCGGGAAGCCGCCCTTGATGGGGAAGTGCTTCGTCAGCCCGGAGACGTCCAGGAGGGGGTTCGTGTTGCTCATGATCGTGAAGTCCCGTCTGCGTCCGTCAGTGTTGCCGGGTCGCGGCGAAGTCGGCGAAGAGTTCCTGCTTCTGCTCGGTGGTGAGGTGGCAGGCCGTACCCCGGCCGTCCACGATCTCCAGCAGAGGGCGCTCGCTTGCGCACCTGCCGCCCGAGACCTTCTCGGCGAAGGCGCAGCGCGGGTGGAAGCGGCAGCCGGACGGCGGGTTGAGCAGCGACGGCGGCGCACCCGGGATCGGCGTCAGCGGCACGTCGACCGGACCGGTCAGGCTCGGCATCGAGTTCAGCAGGCCCAGCGTGTAGGGGTGCTGCGGGTCCCGCAGGACCTCCACCTTGGTGCCGCGCTCCACACACCGGCCGCCGTACATCACCAGCACGTCGTCGGCGATGTCGGCGATCACACCCAGGTCGTGGGTGATGAAGATGATCGCGGTGCCGAACTCCTGCTGGAGGTCCTTGAGCAGGTCCATGATCTGCGCCTGCACGGTCACGTCGAGGGCCGTGGTCGGCTCGTCGGCGATCAGCAGCTCGGGGTCGCAGACCAGCGCCATGGCGATCATCGCGCGCTGGCGCATACCGCCGGAGAACTGGTGCGGGTAGTCGTCCACCCGCATGTCCGGCTGCGGGATCCCGACCCGGCGCAGCATCTCGATGGCGCGCTTGCGGGCCTCGGCCTTGCCGCAGCCCGTGTGCTTGCGGTAGGTCTCGGCGATCTGGATGCCGACCGTGTGGTACGGCGACAGCGAGGCCAGCGCGTCCTGGAAGATCATGGACATCTTGTTGCCGCGCAGCCGCTCCATCTCACGCTCGGAGGCGGTGAGCAGCTCCTGGCCGTCGAGGAGGATCTCGCCCTCGATCGACGTACGGGCCGGGTCGTGCAGGCCGAGGATGGTCAGGTTGGTGACCGACTTGCCGGAGCCCGACTCGCCCACGATGCCGAGCGTCTGACCCTTGGCCAGGTCGAAGCTGAGACCGTCGACGGCCTTGACGATGCCGTCCTCGGTCGAGAAGTGGACCTTTAGGTCCTTGATCGAGAGGAACGGCTGCTGATCGGTGCTCGTCACGGGGACGCTCCTGGGGGTGATGCGAGGGGTCGGGAATGGGGCGGAGGTCAGGCGAGCCGGATCCGCGGGTCGATAAGGGCGTAGACGGCGTCCACGATGATGTTGAAGATCACGATCGCGCCGGCCGAGAGGAGGGTCACGCCCAGGACCATGGGCAGGTCGCTCTTGTTGACGGCGTCCAGCGCGAGCCGGCCGACACCCTGGAGGCTGAAGACGGACTCGGTGATGATCGCGCCGCCGATGAGCGTGGCGAGGTCGATGCCGAAGATGGTGACGATCGGACCCATCGCGCCGCGCCAGGCGAACCGGAAGAAGACCTTGCGGCGGGACAGGCCCTTGGCGCGGGCCGTGCGCACGTAGTCCTCGGTCAGTGTCTCCACCAGCTGGGAGCGCGACATACGCGTGTAGTTGGCGGTCCAGATCAGCGCGAGCACCAGCCACGGCAGCAGCAGGCCGGAGGCCCACTCGGCCGGGTTGTCGGTGATCGGGGTGTACGACGGGTTGTCGAGGATGCCGAGCTTCGCGACGAGGAGGTACATCGCGAGGTAACCGACGAAGTAGATCTGCAGCGAGGAGGCGATCAGCGAGCCGGAGCTGGCGACCTTGTCCTGCCACTTGCCCTGCTTGACGGCGGCGATCATGCCCGCGCCGACACCGAAGATGATGAAGACGACGGCGGAGCCGAAGGCGAGCGACAGCGTCAGCGGCAGGCGGTCCAGGATGGTGCCGAGGACGGGCTGGCGGTTGGCGAAGGAGTAACCGAGGCAGGGCGCCGGGCAGTTGCCGAAGTCGCCGTAGCTGCGGCCGACGAAGATCCCCTTCAGCCAGTACCAGTACTGGACCGGGACCGGGTGGTCGATGCCCAGGTTGTGCCGGACCTGCTTGAGCATGTCGGGCGTGCAGTTCTTGCCGCACGACATCATGGCGGGGTCACGCGGAATGGCGTAGAAGAGCCAGAAGGTGACGGCGCTGATGACCAGCAGGATGACCAGCGCGCCGAGGATTCGGCGGACAAGGAAGCGGAGCATGGGGCGTGACTTTCCGGACGGGGCGCCGTCGCCGGGATAGGGGGGTGGGCCGTAGGGGGGCGGCCAGATCGTGGCCGCCCCCCGGTGGGTACTACACGGTTACTTCATCGCGTACAGCTTGGTGAGCATGACGCAGGTGTTGCCCGGGTCGTAGATGACGCCGCCGACCTTGGAGCCGTGCATCCAGTTGCGGATGGAGTGGTAGTCCGGGACCACCGCGGCCAGCTCCATGACCTGACGGTCGACCTCACCCCAGGCCTTGTTGGCCTGCGTGACATCGGTGATCTTCGCAGCGGCGTCGATCGCCTTGTTGACGCCCGGGTCGTTGAGCTGGGCGTAGTTGCTGCGGCCGTCACCGATGTTCTTGCCGTCCCAGCAGGGGTAGAACACGGAGTAGCCGTTCGGCCAGTCCGGGCTCCAGCCGGCCGCGAACAGGTCGAAGGTGTTGTCGATCTTGCCGATCTGGGTGTAGAAGGTCGACTTGTCGACCTGCTTGTTGACGACCTGGAAGCCGGCCGCCTCCAGCGCGTTCTTGATGGCGACGGCGCTCTTGACCGCGCTGTCCGAGGCCTGGTACGCGATGACCAGCTTCTGGCCGACCTTGCCGGCCTCCTTCAGCAGGGCCTTCGCCTTGGCCGGGTCGCCACCGGGCTTCTTGTCCGTGCCGTAGAGGTCGAACTTGGTGTAGCCGGGGGTGACCGGGCTGAGGATCGTGGTCGCGATCTCGCTGCTGGCCGCGCCACCGCGGATCGTCTGCAGCTGCTGGTGCGGCCACGCGTAGTTGATGGCCTGGCGGACCTTGACGTCCTTGATCCGGGTCGTGTTGATCGGCCAGTAGTAGGTGACCGTGTCGACCTGGGTCAGCACGCGCTTCTTCAGCGTGGCGTTGGTCATGACCTGCGCTATGCGCTCGGGCGCGACCTCGTTGAAGATCGACATCGCGTACTGGTCGTTGCCCTTGTCCGCGATGTAGCGGTCGGTGGAGGCGACGAGCTCGAAGCCGAACTGGAAGACGTACTTGTCCGGGTAGGCGTTGCGGATCGGGTCCGTCTTCGCGTCCCAGTGCTCGTTGCGCACGTACGTCAGCGACTTGCCGATGTCACGGTTGCCGATCCGGTAGGGACCGAGCGCGAACGGCTGCTTGTCGTACTTCTCCTTGGTGTCCTTCTTCTTGTTCACCAGGCTGTAGCCCGGCATGCCGAGCGTGTAGTTGAAGTCCGTGCGGGCTTCGGTGAGGTTGAAGGTGATGGTGTTGCCGGAGACCTCGAGCGAGTCGAGGTGCTTGCCGTCGTACGGGCCCTTGTACTTGTCGCCGCCGACCAGCCACTGCTGCACGTAGCGCGGGCCCTCGGTCACGAAGGACGCGAAGAGGCGCTCGAACGTGTGGCGGACGTCGTCCATGGAGAGGTCGGAGCCGTCCTCCCACTTGATGCCGTCCTTGATGGTGAACGACCAGGTCTTGCCGCCGTTCTTCATGGTGCCGGCGTCCGTGGCGACGTCACCGACGAGCGTGGCGGCGCCCTTCTCGTCCACCTTGTAGCCGGTCAGACCGCGCAGGATCGGGCGGGTGATCGCACCCTCGGTCGCCACGTAGACCTGCGCCGGGTCCAGGTGGTCCATGTCGAACTGGTCGAGCGAGTACAGCGTCCCGCCCTTGACCGCTCCGGGAACCTCCGGGGCCGGACCCGTGGAGTCGGCCTTGGTGCCGACCGGGATGTTCATGGTCTTGGCCTTGCTCACCGACGGGACACTGTTGTCGGTCGAGCCCTTGTCGCTGCTGCTGCACGCGCTCAGCACAGTCGTGGAGGCCGCGGCCACACCGGTGGCGATCAGGAAGTTTCTACGTGAAAAAGACATGCTGAGCCTGCCTATAGGGGTCGATTCGGGCGGTCGTGACCAGCCGGACGTCATCGAGCCGGACCGGGTGGAAGGAAGTGCTACCGCTTGGACTTGGGGTCGAGCGCGTCGCGCACGGAGTCACCGAGCAGGTTGAAGGCGACCACGAAGAGAACCATCGAGACGCCCGGGAAGAGCATGAACGTGAGGTCCTGCGAGTAGAACGTGGACCCACGAGCGATCATCACGCCCCAGTCCGGGGTCGGGTCGATGATGCCGACGCCGAGGAAGGACAGGCCTGCCTCCGCGGTCACGAGCGTCGGGAGCAGCAGCGTGCCCTGGATGATGATCGGTGTCCACAGGTTGGGCAGCAGCTCCTTGAACACGATGCGCATCGGAGACGCGCCCGTGACCTTCGCCGCCTCCACGAACTCGCGCTCACGCAGACCGAGGACCTGACCGCGCAGCAGACGCGCGATGGTGGCCCAGCCGAACGCGGTCAGTACCGTGATCAGAGCGGTGGCGCGCAGCCACGTCGGGATGTTGTCGTCGGGGGCGACGAAGATGCCGTAGACGACCGGCATGAACGCGATGAAGAACAGCGTGGACGGGAACGACAGCAGGATGTCGATGACCCGGCTGACGATGTAGTCGGTCTTGCCGCCCAGGTAGCCGGCGGTGATGCCGACCACGACGCCGACGACCACGGTGAGGACCGTGGCGGCCAGGGCGATGCCCAGCGACGTCCGGATGCCGTACAGCAGGAACGTGAAGACGTCCCGGCCCAGCTGCGGCTCGATGCCGAACCAGAACTGCGAGCTCATGCCGCCGTTCGGGCCGGACGGGTACGCGAACGCGTCCAGCAGGCTCGGGTCCTGGCTGGCGTACGTCGTGTACGGGTTCTTGCCGTAGAGCTTGGCGATCAACGGCGCCGCTATCGCGATCACGAAGAAGAAGATCACGACATAGGCGGATATGACGCCCGTCTTGTCGCGCTTGAAACGCTTCCAGGCGAGCCGGCCCGGGGAACGGCTCTCACTGCCCTTCGGACCGTTCGAAGTGGTCGACTTCGTGACGGTCTCGTCGGTCACCTCAAGCGGGGTGGCCGCGGATGGAGTTGGGGAGGTCATGGTGCTCCTGGCCCAAGGGAGGGTCTGATGACTCCGCAGGGCGCTCCCCTACGGGCTACGCCGGACTTTTTCAACGCAATTCATTCAAGGTCAATAAATTCTCGGCCGACTTGGGGTTGTCTTTACCTTCTTTGCCTCGACTTGGTCGAACTGTAGCTACGCGGGTAGCGCGCTGTAATCAATCCGTGCTTCACATCGGACCAATTGGACTAATCGGGCAAGAAGTCCGTTATGCGGACGGTCGAGTGTCGAAATACGTACATCGGCTGATCCGAATCCAACGTTTCGGCAACGTTACGCGGAGATCCGTTGCGTGCGCGGCACAAGATCAACGGGTGCCCGGGGCGAGGTGCCTGCATTCGGCCGACGTGTCCCTCTAAAGATCCCTCAATCCGGTAATGCGCATGCGGTATGTGTCGTATGTGCGGATATTTACCGGGTAATAAATCTGGTGATCATCATGAGGAGGCGCCCATGCGGGGACTGATGCGCGTCGGACGGGCCGCCTGTGCTATGGCAGCCGCGCTGATGATGGCTGGATGCGGTGGTGGCGGAGGCTTCGGCGGGGCCGGAGTGCTCACCTCGTCCTGGGGCGATCCGCAGAACCCGCTGGAGCCGGCCAACACCAACGAGGTCCAGGGCGGCAAGGTGCTGGACATGGTCTTCCGGGGCCTGAAGAAGTACGACCCCCGCACCGGCCGGGCCGTGAACATGCTCGCCGAGCGCATCAGCACCACCGACTCGCGCACCTTCACCGTCACCGTCAAGGACGGCTGGCGCTTCAGCAACGGGGAGCCGGTCACCGCCCGGTCCTTCGTGGACGCCTGGAACTACGGCGCGAGCCTGCGCGACAACCAGAAGAACGCGTACTTCTTCGGCTACATCGACGGCTACGACAAGGCCCACCCCGACAGCGGCCGGCAGCGCGCCGACACCCTGTCCGGGCTCCGGGTGACCGGGCCGCGGACCTTCACCGTCCGCCTGAACCAGAAGTTCGCGGGCTTCCCCGACACCCTCGGGTACGCCGCCTACGCGCCCCTGCCGCGCGCCTTCTTCACCGACCACGCCGGATGGCTGCGCAAGCCGGTCGGCAACGGGCCGTACCGGATCGCGTCGTACACCAAGGGCTCCGCGATGACCCTGAAGAAGTGGAAGGGGTACCCCGGCCCCGACCCGGCCCGCAACGAGGGCGTGACCCTGCTCGTCTACACCGACAGCAACACCGCGTACACCGATGTGCTGGCCGGCAACCTCGACCTCGTCGACGACGTGCCCGCGACCCAGCTCAAGAACGTCCGCACCGACCTGGACGGCCGCTACATCAACACCCCGGCCGGCATCCTGCAGACCCTGGCCTTCCCCTACTACGACCCGAAGTGGAACACCGCGGGGGCGCGCAAGGTCCGCACCGGGCTGTCCATGGCGATCGACCGGGCGCAGATCACCGAGACCATCTTCCGCCGCACCCGCACCCCGGCCACCGACTGGACCTCGCCGGTCCTCGGCACGGCGGGCGGCTTCCAGGACGGGCTGTGCGGACACGCCTGCGCCTACGACCCGGCGGGCGCCCGCAGGCTCGTCCGGGAGGGCGGCGGCATCCCCGGCGGCCGGCTGAAGATCACCTACAACGCGGACACCGGCTCGCACAAGCAGTGGGTGGACGCCGTGTGCAACTCCATCAACAACGCCCTCGGCGACGACAAGGCGTGCGTCGGCAACCCGGTCGGCACCTTCGCCGACTTCCGCAACCAGATCGGGCAGCACAGGATGAGCGGACCCTTCCGGGCCGGCTGGCAGATGGACTACCCCTTGATCCAGAACTTCCTCCAGCCGCTCTACTACACCGACGCCTCCTCCAACGACGGCAAGTGGTCGAACAAGCAGTTCGACCGGCTCGTGGACCGGGCCAACGCCGAGACCGACCGGGCGGCCTCCGTGCGGCTGTTCCAGGAGGCCGAGAAGGTCGTCCGCGACAACATGGCGGCCATCCCGCTCTGGTACCAGAACGGCAGCGCCGGCTACACCGCCCGGCTCTCCCATGTGACGCTCAATCCGTTCAGCGTCCCGGTCTACAACGAGATCAAGGTCGGCTGAGCCGCGTGGGCCGCTATGTCGCGAGGCGACTGCTCCAGATGATCCCGGTCTTCATCGGGGCCACCCTGCTGATCTTCCTCATGGTGAACGTGATGGGCGATCCGATCGCGGGCCTGTGCGGCGAGCGCGCCTGCGACCCGGCGACCGCCGCCCAGCTGAAACGCGAGTTCGGCCTCGACCAGCCGCTGTGGCGCCAGTACGCCACCTATATGGGGAACGTCTTCACCGGCAACTTCGGTACGGCGTTCAACGGGCAGCCCGTCACCGAGCTGATGGCGGCCGCGTTCCCGGTCACCGTCCGGCTCACGATCGTGGCCATCGCCATCGAGATCGTCATCGGCATCGCGCTCGGCGTCGTCACCGGACTGCGGCGCGGCCACCCCGTCGACACCGGGGTGCTGCTGGCCACCCTGGTCGTCATCTCCGTGCCCACCTTCGTCACCGGCCTGCTGCTGCAACTGCTGCTCGGCGTCTCCTGGGGCTGGATCAGACCGTCCGTCTCACCGGCCGCCGGCTTCGGCGAGCTGATCGTGCCGGGACTGGTCCTCGCCTCCGTCTCCCTCGCCTACGTCACCCGGCTCACCCGCACCACCATCGCGGAGAACAAGCGCGCCGACTACGTGCGCACCGCGATCGCCAAGGGCCTGCCCCGGCGCCGCGTCGTCACCCGGCATCTGCTGCGCAATTCGCTGATCCCGGTGGTCACCTTCATCGGCACCGACATCGGGGCGCTGATGGGCGGCGCGATCGTCACCGAGCGGATCTTCAACATCCACGGCGTCGGCTACCAGCTCTACCAGGGCATCCTGCGCCAGAACACCCAGACGGTCGTCGGCTTCGTGACCGTCCTCGTGCTGGTCTTCCTGTTCGCCAACCTCCTCGTCGACCTCCTGTACGCCGTACTCGACCCGAGGATCCGCTATGCCTGAACAGCCCTACGAGCCCGAGGGCGTCATCGCCGGGACCGGCATGGGCGGCGCCATGGACCTCGGCGCGAGCGAGGCCACCACCCTGGAGAAGGGCCCCGGCGCACCGCCGGGCGGCGGGCCCGCGGGGCGGCCCCGCTCGCTGTGGTCGGACGCCTGGCGGGACCTGCGCCGCAACCCCGTCTTCCTGCTGTCCGCCCTGGTCATCCTCTTCCTGGTGTTCGTCTCCCTGTGGCCCTCGGCGATCGCCTCCGGCAGCCCGCTCAGCTGCGACCTGGCCAAGTCCCAGGACGGCCCGGGGCCGGGCGCGCCCTTCGGGTACGACGGGCAGGGCTGCAACGTGTACACACGCACCGTCTACGGGGCCCGTACGTCCGTCACGGTCGGCGTCCTGGCGACCCTGGGGGTCGCCCTCCTCGGGTCCGTCCTCGGCGGTCTGGCGGGCTATTTCGGCGGATGGTGGGACGCGCTGCTGTCCCGCACCACCGACATCTTCTTCGCCGTCCCCGTCGTCCTCGGCGGCCTCGTGCTGCTGTCCGTGGTCACCAGCAACACGGTCTGGCCGGTGATCGGCTTCATGGTGCTGCTCGGCTGGCCGCAGATCTCCCGTATCGCGCGCGGCTCGGTCATCACCGCCCGCCAGCACGACTACGTCCAGGCGGCCCGCGCGCTCGGCGCCTCCGACTCCCGCATCCTGCTGCGCCACATCGCGCCGAACGCCGTCGCCCCGGTGATCGTGGTGGCGACCATCGCGCTCGGCACCTACATCTCCCTGGAGGCGACCCTGTCCTATCTGGGGGTCGGCCTCAAACCGCCCAGCGTCTCCTGGGGCATCGACATCTCCGCCGCCTCCCCCTACATCCGCAACGCCCCGCACGCCCTGCTGTGGCCCTCCGGCGCCCTCGCCGTCACCGTCCTGGCCTTCATCATGCTCGGCGACGCGGTGCGCGACGCCCTCGACCCCAAGCTGAGGTGACGGCGCCATGCTGCTCGAAGTCCGCGATCTGCACGTGGAGTTCAGGACCCGGGACGGCGTGGCCCGGGCCGTGAACGGGGTGTCGTACGCCGTCGACGAGGGGGAGACACTGGCCGTGCTCGGCGAGTCCGGGTCGGGCAAGTCGGTGACCGCGCAGGCCGTGATGGGCATCCTCGACATGCCGCCGGGGCGGATCACCGGCGGCGAGATCCTCTTCCAGGGCCGTGATCTGCTGCGGATGAAGGAGGAGGACCGGCGGGAACTGCGGGGCGCCCGGATGGCGATGATCTTCCAGGACGCGCTGTCGGCCCTCAACCCGGTGCTCTCCGTGGGCGATCAGCTCGGCGAACTGTTCGTGGTGCACCGGGGGATGTCCCGCAAGGCCGCGCGGGCCAGGGCCGTCGAGCTGATGGACCGGGTGCGCATCCCGGGCGCGGCCCAGCGGGTGCGCGACTACCCCCACCAGTTCTCCGGCGGGATGCGCCAGCGGATCATGATCGCCATGGCGCTGGCCCTGGAACCCGCCCTGGTCATCGCCGACGAACCCACCACCGCCCTGGACGTCACCGTGCAGGCGCAGGTCATGGATCTGCTCGCCGAACTGCAGCGCGAGTACCGCATGGGGCTCGTCCTCATCACCCACGACCTCGGGGTGGTCGCGGACGTGGCCGACCGGATCGCCGTGATGTACGCCGGGCGGATCGTGGAGTCGGCGCCGGTGCACGACATCTACAAGGCGCCCGCCCACCCCTACACCCGGGGCCTGCTCGACTCCATCCCGCGCCTGGACCTCAAGGGGCGGGAGCTGTACGCCATCAAGGGCCTGCCGCCGAACCTGACGCGGGTGCCGCCAGGCTGCTCCTTCCATCCGCGCTGCCCGATGGCCCGGGGCGTCTGCCGCGCCGAGGTGCCCCCGCTGTACGAGGTGTCCGAAGTCCGCGGCAGCGCCTGCCACTTCTGGAGGGAGTGCCTCGGTGGCGACGAGCGGTGAACCGGTCCTGGAGGTCAGCGGGCTCGTCAAGCACTACCCGCTGACCCGGGGCGTCCTGTTCAAGAAGCAGATCGGCGCGGTCCGGGCGGTCGACGGCGTCGACTTCGTCCTCGGCCGGGGCGAGACCCTGGGCATCGTCGGCGAGTCGGGCTGCGGCAAGTCGACGGTCGCCAGGCTGCTGTGCAACCTGGAGCGGCCGAGCGCCGGGTCCGTCCGGTTCAAGGGCGAGGACATCACCCGGCTGTCCGGGCGCGCCCTGAAGGCGGTGCGCCGCAACATCCAGATGGTCTTCCAGGACCCGTACACCTCCCTCAACCCCCGGATGACGGTGGGGGACATCGTGGGGGAGCCGTACGAGATCCACCCCGAGGCGGCCCCCAAGGGCGACCGGCGCCGCCGGGTGCGGGAACTGCTGGACGTGGTGGGGCTCGACCCGGACTTCGTCAACCGCTATCCGCACCAGTTCTCCGGCGGCCAGCGCCAGCGCATCGGCATCGCGCGGGGGCTCGCGCTGCGCCCGGAGGTCATCGTCGCCGACGAACCGGTGTCCGCGCTCGACGTGTCGGTGCAGGCCCAGGTGATCAACCTGCTGGACCGGCTGCAGGCGGAGTTCGAGCTCTCCTACGTCTTCATCGCGCACGACCTGTCGATCGTGCGGCACATCTCGGACCGGGTCGGCGTCATGTACCTCGGCCGGATCGTGGAGACCGGGCGGGACGCGGAGATCTACGAGCATCCGACGCACCCCTACACCCAGGCGCTGCTGTCCGCGGTGCCCGTCCCGGACCCCGAGGCGCGGGAGAGGCGCGAGCGGATCATCCTCAGCGGGGACGTGCCCTCCCCGGCGGACATCCCCTCCGGGTGCCGCTTTCGCACCCGGTGCTGGAAGGCGCGGGAGCGGTGCGCGCTCCAGGTGCCCGCGCTCGCGGTGCCGGCCTTCTTCGAGGAGGGTCCGGCCGCCCATGCCTCGGCGTGCCACTTCGCCGAGGAGAAGCGGGTGGTGCCGCCGGAGTCCGGCCCGGCGGACGGCAACGGGCCGGGGTGACGTGATGCACCCCGGCCCGTTCACGGCACCCGCACGACCGTACGAACCGCAGCCTGCCGTGTCCGTATATCGGAGCTGCTTCCGTCAAGTTGCCCGCGTGTTAACGCGGTTGACGGCCGCCGTCCGCCTCAGCCCAGGGACCGCCGCAGGAAGTCCAGCTGGAGGTTGAGCAGGTTCTCCGCGACCGTCTCCTGCGGGGTCATATGGGTCACCCCGGACAGCGGCAGCACCTCGTGCGGGCGGCCCGCGGCCAGCAGCGCGGAGGACAGCCGCAGCGAGTGCGCGACCACCACGTTGTCGTCCGCCAGGCCGTGGACGACCATCATCGGGCGGTGCGGCTCGGCCGCGTCGACCAGACCGGCGTCGTCGATCAGCGAGTTGCGGCGGTAGACGTCCGGCTGCTCGTTCGGGTCGCCCAGGTAGCGCTCCTGGTAGTGGGTGTCGTAGAGCCGCAGATCGGTGACCGGGGCGCCGACCACCGCCGCGTGGAAGACGTCCGGGCGGCGCAGCACCGCGAGGGCGGACAGATAGCCGCCGAAGGACCAGCCCCGGATCGCCACCCGGGTGAGGTCCAGCGGGAACCGCTCGGCGAGCGACCGGAGCGCGTCCACCTGGTCCTGGAGGACGATCTCGGCGAGGTCGTCCTTGATCTCCTTCTCCCAGGCGGGCGAGCGGCCCGGGGTGCCCCGCCCGTCGGCGACCACCACGGCGAAGCCCTGGTCGGCGAACCACTGGGAGGTGAGGTGGGCGTTGTGCGCGGCGACCACCCGCTGACCGTGCGGGCCACCGTAGGGGTCCAGCAGAACCGGCAGGGGAGTGTCACCGTGGTAGTCCCGTGGCATAAGCACGGCGCACGGAATTCGGCGTGCGCCCCCCTCGGTGAGCGTGACCCGGGGGGACAAACCGGGGTCTTCGGCGTACGACCGGACAGTGGCCGTCGCTTTTCCGTCAGCCAGCACCTGTACACGTGTGCCCGGCCTGTCCAGGGCCGCGGACACCAGCACCGTCACGCCCCCGGCGCGCACCGCCGAGTGCACCCCGGGTTCCCGGGACACGCGCTCCACGCCCAGTTCGCTCACCCGGTACACATGGATCTCGCCGATCTCGGGCGCCTCCGCCTCGGCCCCGGCGGAGGCGGAGACGAGCACGTCGTCCGCACCCACGTCCAGAACCGCACGGATGTGCAACTGGCCTGTGGTCAGCGGACGTTCGCCCACGGCGAGGACCCGGGCGCCGCCCTCGTCCGCGATCCGGACCAGCTGTCCGGAGGGGCTCCAGCACGGCGCTCCGGCGAAAAGTTCCAGCCAAATTGGGTCCTCGTCCGCGTGCACCATCCGGGTCGTCCCGGTGTCCGGGTCCACCGCCAGGTACAGCAGGCCGCGCTGGTCCCGGGACTGCACGAGGACCAGCGGCGCACCCGCCTGTGACCAGTGCACTCGGGCGAGGTAGGGGTAGCGGTCGCGATCCCAGAGCACCTCCGTGCGCTCCCCGTCGAGACCCAGCACGAACAGCCGGACGTCCGCGTTAGGGGTGCCCGCCGCGGGGTACGCGACGTTATTTGGCTCACGGTCGGGATGGGCCGGGTCGGAGATCCACCACCTGGTCACCGGCGTGTCGTCCGCACGGGCCACCAGCAGCCGGTCGCCGCCCGGCGCCCACCAGAAGCCGCGGGTACGGCTCATCTCCTCGGCCGCGATGAACTCCGCGAGCCCGTAGGTGACCTGCTCCGTCTCCGGTTCGGCGAGCGCGCGGTCGCCCTCGCCGTCGGCGCCCACCACGCGCAGGGCGCCCTCGGAGACGTACGCGATGTGCCGGCCGTCGGGTGCCGGGCGGGGGTCGATCACGGGGCCCGGCACCGGGAGTTCACGGGTCTCGCCGGTCGTCAGGCCCGCCGTGAAAAGCCGCCCTGACAAGGTGAAAGACGCCAACTCCACGGCGGCGTCGGTGGCGTAGCCGACGATGCCGGCCCCGCCCTCCCTGCTGCGCTCCCGGCGGGCCCGTTCCGCGGGCGAGAGCTGCTCACTGGCGCCGCCCAGCAGGGCGCCCGGGTCGGCGGCGAGGCGCTCGGTGCCGTCCGGGAGGTCCAGCACCCAGAGGGCGTTGGCCCGGTCGGAACCGGAGCTGGAACGCAGGAACGCGACACGTGCGCCGTCGGGCGCCACGGTGAACCCGCGCGGCGCGCCGAGGGTGAATCGCTGGGTCCTGGCGTGTCTGCGGGGGAAGGAGTCGGACTCGGTCGTCATACCCCGACCATATTGGCCATGCGCCCCCTTGTGCGGCCGTGCGCCGAGAGATGCGCGAGCACGGATAGTTATGATCACTACCGCTGTGTGGGTATGAACCTGCCGGTGTCCGCATGGACTTGCTCTACCGATCTTTCCGAACAGCCGTGTCCCTGGGATCTTTGGAGGTGAGCCGCCGTGGCACTCTCGATTTCGGCGGTGGTGCTGCTGGCGATCATCGTCTTCCTGCTGATGAAGAAGTCGGGACTGAAGGGCGGCCACGCGGTCGTCTGCATGCTGCTCGGCTTCTACCTCGCCTCCTCCACCATCGCGCCCACGATCAGCCAGCTGACGACGAACGTGGCGAGCATGATCGGCAGCATCAAGTTCTGACGGCCGGGCGGGCGGTCCCGGGCCTGCGTAGGGTGGTGGCATGACGGAACTGCCCACCTCCGGCCCGCGCGCCGCCCGGCGGCTGCTGCTGGTGCACGCGCACCCGGACGACGAGTCGATCAACAACGGCGCCACCATGGCCAAGTACGTGGCCGAGGGCGCCCACGTGACCCTGGTCACCTGCACCCTGGGCGAGCGGGGCGAGTGCATCCCGCCCGAGCTGCGGCATCTGACCGGCGCCGCGCTCGGCGCGCACCGGCGCGGCGAGCTGGCCGCCGCCCTCGGTGAACTGGGTGTCACCGACGCCCGGCTGCTCGGCGGCGCCGGCCGCTACGGCGACTCCGGGATGATGGGCCTCGCCGACAACGAGGACCCCGGCTGCTTCTGGCAGGCCGATGTGGACGAGGCCGCGGCACACCTCGTCGAGGTGATCCTGGAGATCCGCCCCCAGGTCCTCGTCACCTACGACGACAACGGCGGCTACGGCCACCCGGACCACATCCAGGCCCACCGCGTCGCCATGCGCGCCGCCGACCTCGCGGCCGGGCGCGGGCACACCATCGACAAGGTCTACTGGATCCGCACCCCGCGCTCCGTCGCCGAGGACGCCTTCGCCCGGCTCCAGGAGGAGCTGCCGGCCCTGCCCTTCGAGAAGAGCGCGGCCCTGGAGGACGTACCCGGTGTGGTGGACGACGCCCGGGTCACCACCGCCGTCGACGGCACCGCCCACGCCGCGGCGAAGGCCGCCGCGATGCGCGCCCACGCCACCCAGGTCGCGGTCGCCGAGCCCTGGTTCGCGCTCTCGAACGAGCTGGCCCAGCCGCTGTTCACCACCGAATACTACGAGTTGGCGCGCGGCACCGCCGTCCCCGGCGAGAGCGACCTGTTCGCCGGGATCGCCACCGGGGAGGCGTCGTGAGCGGCACCGGCACCCCGGGCCCGATGCTCGCCCAGCCGCTGCGCATGCCGACCCCCGGGCGCGCCCTCGCCCACATCGGCCTCTTCCTGCTCGGCGCCGTCGTCGCGGCCGCCGGGTCCCTGGTGCAGGCCGCCTGGTTCCCCGGCGGGCTGCTGCTCGCCCTCGCGGGTGCCGTCGGCGCGTTCCTCGGCGGTGCCTACGCCACCCGGTCCCGGGGCGGCGCGATGGCACCCGCCGCGGGCTGGATCGTCACCGTCATCCTGCTCACCACCTCCCGTCCCGAGGGCGACTTCCTCTTCGGCGCGGGCGGCGGCTCCTATCTCTTCCTGTTCGGCGGCATGGCGCTGGCTGTGATCTGCGCCACCCTCGGCGCCGGGAGGCAACCGCGCCTCGGCTCCGCCCGACTTGGGAAGTGACGTACCGCTTTCCGGTGCGGCCCACGTGCGAGTTGGGTGTGGGTTTCCTCAGCGGTCAGGGGATGTGGGCCAGATGCGGCCAGTATGGTGGTGCGCGCCGCCGAGCCTCCCCCGCGCTCTCGACCCCGTTCGAGTTGGGGGGACCGCCGAAGCAGTGAGGTCAGTGTCGGGCGGCGGAGCCAACTGGGAGAACCTGCCTTGAGTCGTGAAACTGACACTCCGTCCTCCGGGCCCAACGGGCGCGGCACAGCCGCATACCCGTCCGGCACCCCGCCGTACGGGACCCCCATGGCTTCCGACGAGAGTGCGGACGCGGGCCGTTCGGGCGCGCAGTCCGAGGAACGCAAGACCGAGACCACGCTGACGACCCGGATCCGGATCAACATCCCCGGGTCCCGGCCCATCCCGCCGGTCGTCGTGCGCAAGCCCGTGGCGGACGGCGAGGCCGCCGACACCGGCCGGGACGACAAGCCCGCCGCCGAGGCGAGCGCCCCGGCAGCGCCCGCCCCCGAGGCCGCCGCGGAGCCCGCGGCCCCGGCCGAGGAGAAGACCAGCGACTGGTTCGCGCCCCGCAAGGCGGGCGCGCCCGCCAAGGGCGGCGCGGGTGCGGGCGGGGCCAAGAACTCCGGCGCCTCCGGTGCCCCCGCCGGTGCGCCGGGCGCCCGCCCGGGTGCCCAGGGCGCGGGCGGCGCGGCCGGTGGCAGCGGCGCACGCCCCGGTGGCGTGGTCGGCTCCATGAGCGTGCCCGGCCGCACCTCCGGCAAGACGAACGGCTCGGGCCTGCCCGGCGCCACCGGCGGCCCGGTGGCCCCCGGACACGGCGGCGGCACCGGTTCCTTCGACGTCACCGAGGCGCTGGCCGCGGGCCCGCTGGGCGGCTCCCGTTCCTCCGACACGGCCGGCGGCGAGCCGTGCCGCGACGAGCTGCCGTACTTCTCGGAGAACGGCACCCCGGGCGGCCAGGACCCCTTCGGCACCGCGGGCGCGGGCGGCGCGAACGGCACGGGCGGACAGGGCGGCCGGGGCGGTCACGGCGGTCCGCAGGGGCCCGCCGGGCCGACCGGTGGTCCGGTCACCGGCGACAGCCCGCTGCGGCCGGGCGCCGAGAGTCCCTACGGGCAGCAGGGTGCCGGGCGCAGCACTCTCGCCGACCTCGACGGACCGGCCGGGGCGCCGGGCGCCGGGCTCGGTCCCGGTGGCGGCCTCAGCGACGACACCGCGATCCTCACCCCGCAGAAGCCGGCCCCCGAACCGGGCACGCCCGGCTACCGGGCCCCGGACAACGTCTCCGGACACACCGTCACCAGCGGTATCCCGGTGGTCCCGGGCGGCAACGGCGGCCCGTTCGGCGCGAGCGCTCCGGGCGGCCCCGGGGGTCCGGCGGGTGGTCCCGGTGGCCCGGCCGCTCCGGTCACGCCCAAGCCCGAGCCGGCCGCGGCCGCGCCCAAGGCGGCGGCCAAGCCGAAGAAGAAGGGCCGCAGCAAGCTGGTCCTGCTCTGCGTCGGCCTGGTCGTGATCGCGGGCGGTGTCTACGGCGCCGGGCTGCTGATGAACCACACCGATGTGCCCAAGGGCACCACCGTGCTCGGCGTCGACATCGGCGGCGGCACCCGGGACGACGCCGTCAAGAAGCTGGACGACGTCTTCGGCCCCCGGGTCGCCAAGCCGCTGAAGCTCTCCGTGGGCGGCCGTACGGTCATGCTCACCCCGGCCAACGCCGGTCTCCAGTTCGACTTCCAGGCCACCGCGAGCGCGGCCGCCAAGAGCGACTACAACCCGGTCTCCGTGGTCGGCACGCTCTTCGGGCAGCATCGCGTGGTCGAGCCGGTCATGCCGGTGGACGAGGAGAAGCTCCAGGCCGCGCTCCGGCAGGCGGGCGGCGGCTCCGGCTCGGGCGCGGTGGTCGACGGCGGCATCACCTTCGAGGCGGGCAAGGCCGTGGCCGTGCACGGCAAGGCGGGTACGGCCATCGACGCGGCCCGCTCGACCCAGGCGATCGAACAGGCGTACCGCGCCGCGGTGGAGACCGACGACTCCTCGGTGATCACCGTGCCCACCGCCGGCCGGCAGCCCGCGGTCTCCGACGCCGAGGTCGACCGCGAGATGAAGGAGTTCGCCGAGCCCGCCATGTCGGCGCCGGTGACCGTGCGCACCGACACGGGGCGGACGGTCATGTTCAGCCCGCAGAAGTCGCTGTGGAAGTTCCTCGGCGTGGCCGCGGTCGACGGCAAGCTGACCGACAAGCCGAACTACCCCGCCCTCAAGGAGCTCTACGGGCAGACCTTCGACGGCGTCCTGATCACCCGGGGCAACGGCAAGAAGACGCCGGTCACGCCCCAGGACGTCTACCTGGCCATGCGCCAGGCGCTGACCAGCACGACCAACCGGGTCGCGGTGATCAGCACACACCCCAACTGAGGTCGCGGACACGGCCCTTGAGGGGCGCCCGGCAGGCACGCCGGGCGCCCCTCGCGGGTCTTCGGGGTACCACCCGTACCACCCGTACCACCCGTACCACCCGTACGGGCCGGTCCGGCGAACGCGACCCCCAGGGATCGCTCACCCCGACCCCCATGACATCTGTCATCCGGCACCCAGGACCCCCGACACTGCCGGGCACCCGCCCGCACCGGCACCATGGACGACATGACAACGACAGCGGTACCGGCCACCTCCACCACCGAGGTGGTCGGGTTCGACCAGGTGACCAAGACGTACGGGACGGTACGGGCCGTCGACGGGCTCTCGCTGCGGCTGCACCCGGGGGAGACCGTGGCCCTGCTCGGCCCGAACGGCGCGGGCAAGTCCACCACCCTCGACCTGCTCCTCGGCCTCAAGCAGCCCGACGCCGGCACGGTGTCCGTGTTCGGCACCAGCCCCCGCGAGGCGATCGTGGCCGGGCGGGTCGGCGCCATGCTCCAGAGCGGCGGCCTGATGGACGACGTCACGGTGGCCGAGCTGGTCAAGCTGTCCTGCTCCCTGCACCCGCGGCCGTACAAGGCCGCCGATGTGATGGCCCGCGCCGGTATCGCGCAGATCGCCGACCGCAAGGTCAACAAGCTCTCCGGCGGCCAGGCCCAGCGCGTCCGCTTCGCCCTCGCCACCGCGGGCGACAGCGATCTGATCATCCTGGACGAGCCGACCACCGGCATGGACGTCTCCGCCCGCCAGGCCTTCTGGGCCACCATGCGCGAGCAGGCCGACCAGGGCCGCACGGTCCTGTTCGCCACGCACTACCTCGAAGAGGCCGACGCCATCGCCGACCGGGTCCTGGTGCTGCACCGCGGCCGCCTCCTCGCCGACGGCACCGCCGCCGAGATCAAGGCCCGCGCGGGCGCCCGGCGCATCGCCTTCGACCTGGAGGGCGCCTTCGACACGGCCGCCCTGCGCGCCCTGCCCTTCCTGACCGGCATCGACGTGTCCGGGCAGACCGTGCGCATCCAGTCCTCGGACGCCGACGCCACCGTGCACGCCCTGTACGGCCTCGGCGTCTACCCCCGCAATCTGGAGGTCGCCGGCCTCGGCCTGGAGCAGGCGTTCGTCGCCATCACGGAGGCCGAGGAGGCCAAGCAGTCATGAACAGTCTCATCAAGCTCGAACTGACCCGCGCCCTGCGCAACAAGAAGTTCCTGTTCTTCTCGGTGCTCTACCCGGCGGTCCTCTTCCTGATCATCGCGGGCAACGCCGACGACACCAGGATCGACGGCACCGGGCTGACCCTGGCGACGTACATGATGGTGTCCATGGCCTCCTTCGGCGCCCTGACCGCCGTGCTGATGGGCAACAGCGAGCGCATCGCCAAGGAACGCGAGAGCGGCTGGGTACGGCAGCTGCGGCTGACCCCGCTGCCCGGGCGCGGCTACGTCCTCGCCAAGACCGCCAGCGCCGCCGTGGTCAGCCTCCCGTCCATCGTGGTCGTCTTCCTGGTCGCCGCCGCGGTCAAGGACGTACGGCTGGACGCCTGGCAGTGGCTCGCGCTCACCGGGATCATCTGGGCCGGCAGCCTGGTCTTCGCCGCGCTCGGCGTGGCCATCGGCTACCTCGCCTCCGGTGACGCGGTCCGCCCCATCACCATGATCGTGTACTTCGGTCTGTCGATCCTCGGCGGCCTGTGGATGCCCACGACCACGTTCCCGCAGTTCCTCCAGGACATCGCCAAGTGGCTGCCCACCCACGCCTACGCCGCGCTGGGCCGGGCCATCGAGCAGAGCCAGGCCCCGCACACCACGGACATCGCCGTCCTCGCCGTGTACTTCGTCCTCTTCGCGGGCGGCGCGGCCTGGCTGTACCGGAAGGACACGCTGAAGGCGTGAGCACCATGGCGGACGACCCGAGGACGGCCGAGGACCGGCCGGAGACACAGGTCCGGATCGGGCAGGGCCCCCGCAACCGGCGCGAGCTGATGATCAAGGTCATGTGGATCGGCGTGTGGCTGGTCTTCCTCAGCTCCCCGATCGGCGATCTGACCGGAGGACGGCACACCACGGCCGGCACCGCGGCCGGAGCGGTGGGCCTCACCGCCTTCGTCGCCGCCTATCTGCTGCTGGTGCTGCGGAGCATGGGGCAGCCCTTCTCGCCGCGGGCCGTGACCGGGCTGCTGGGGCTCCTCGCCGTCCTCGCGCCGGTCCTCGGCCTCGGCCTGGGCCTGCCGTGGACCGGGCTGTTCGTCTACGTCTCGGTGGCCTGCGGGGCGACCCTGCCGCCGCGGGTCGCGGCCTGCGCGATCCCGGGCACCGCCCTGGTGATGTACCTCGTCCAGGTGCGCTGGGGCGACTACGAGGTCGACGAGGGCCTGGTGATGGTCGTGCTGATCGGGTTCGCCATGATCGGTGTGAGCCAACTGGTCAGCACCACCCGTGAGCTGCGCAAGGCCCGCGCCACCGTCGCCCAGCTCGCCGCCAACGAGGAGCGGCTGCGCCTCGCCCGCGACCTGCACGACCTGCTGGGCCACTCGCTCTCCCTGATCACGCTCAAGAGCGAGCTGGCCGGGCGGATGCTGCCCGAGCACCCCGACAAGGCGGCCCAGCAGGTCAGCGACATCGAACAGGTCAGCCGCCAGGCCCTGGTGGACGTCCGGGAGGCCGTCACCGGCTACCGGCGCCCCCGGCTCGCCGTCGAGCTGGCCGGCACCCAGGTGGCCCTCACGGCCGCGGGCGTCACCGCCGAACTGCCGCCCGAACCGGACCTCGCCCAGGTGCCCGAGGAGGCCGAGTCGGCGCTCGCCTGGGCGCTGCGCGAGGCGGTCACCAACGTGGTGCGGCACAGCGGCGCCGACCGGTGCGCCGTACGGCTCACGCACCGCCAGACGCTGGACGGCCCGATGCTCGAACTCGTCGTCGAGGACAACGGATCGGGCACCGGCAACGGCGGTTTCGGCAACGGCCTGACCGGGCTGACCGAACGCCTGGAGAAGGCCGGCGGGACGCTGGAGGCGGGCCGGGTCAAGCCCGGGTTCCGGCTGGTCGCCCGCGTGCCCGTGGCGCACACCGGGGACGTAGGATCCGGGGCATGACGAGCACCATCAGGGTCCTGCTGGCCGAGGACCAGTCCATGGTCCGCGAGGCGTTGGCCGCGCTGCTCGGCCTGGAGGACGACATCGAGGTCGTCGCGCAGGTCGCGCGCGGGGACGAGGTGCTCGGCGCGGTCGCGGCGCACGACGTGGACGTGGCGCTGCTGGACATCGAGATGCCGGGCTGCACCGGCATCGAGGCCGCGGCGCGGGTCCACCGGGACTTCCCCCGGGTCAAGCTGGTCGTGCTGACCACCTTCGGGCGGCCCGGCTATCTGCGCAGCGCCATGGAGGCGGGCGCCGACGCCTTCCTCGTCAAGGACGCGCCCGCCGCCCAACTCGCCGCCGCCGTACGCAAGGTGCTCGCCGGGGAGCGGGTCATCGACCCCACGCTGGCCGCCGCCGCGCTGGCCGAGGGCGCGAACCCGCTCACCGAGCGCGAGCGCGAGGTGCTGCGCGCCGCCGCCGACGGCTCCACCAACGCCGAACTGGCCAAGGCCCTGCACCTGTCCCAGGGCACGGTCCGCAACTACCTCTCCACGGCCATCCAGAAGCTCGCCGTCCGCAACCGGGCGGAGGCGGTGCGCACCGCGCGGGAGAAGGGCTGGCTCTAGAACCCGCTCGTACGGCAGGTCAGTTGAGTTTGCTGCGGGCGGTGCGCGCCTGGTGTCTCACCCGTTCGGCGGCCGGTTCGTCGACGACCTCGATCAGCTCGGCGTACGCGTCCAGTTCGTCCGCACCCGCCGTGAACTGGCCGCGCTGCACCAGCAGTTGCCCGCGCTCGTAGCGCAGCCGCGCCGGGTGGGCCGGGATCAGCAGCGACAGCTCCACCGCGCGCAGCGCCACGTCCGAACGCTCGGGGCGGGCCGCGGCCCACGCGCGGATGTTGTTCAGGATGCGCTGGACGACCTCCAGCGGCGGCGCGGGCTCCAGCATCCCGGGGTCCAGCGGGGTGCCGGTCGCGCCCACCACGAGCAGCTCGGCGTCCGGCGCGGTGAGCACCCGCCCGCCCTCGAACGGATCGGCCAGCACCTGCTCCCCGGGCGCCCCGAACCCGACCACGAAGTGCCCCGGCAGCGCGACCCCGTACACCGGGGCCCCGGCCCGCCGGGCCACCTCGAGCCACACCACCGACAGCAGGATCGGCAGGCCGCGCCGGCGCCGCAGCACCTCGTGCAGCAGCGAGGACTCCAGGCGCTGGTAGTCGCCGGGTGTGCCGTGGAACTCGTGGCGACCGCCGAGCAGCAGCCGTACCGCCTCGGCCCAGGCGCGCGGGCCGCCGGGCCGGTACGGCAGCTCGCCCGCGAGCCGGTCCAGCCCGGCCTGCGCGGTGTCGATCCCGGCCTCGTCCAGCGAGCCGTCCGCCTCCGCGGCGATCAGCAGGCACAGCGCCGCCAGGTCCGGCCGCTCGGACCGGGCCTCCTCGGCGAACCGCGCCCGCACCTCGGCGGACCGCTCGGGCGGCGGCGGGTACGGGGGCGGCAGGTACGGGTGGGACATGGCGGGTTCTCGCCCTTCCGGGAGGATGTCTACGACGGGCCGTGAGCGGGCTGTTCCTGCGGCTCCCGGAAGTGGTGGTAGGCGTGGTGCCGGGAGAAGCCCAGAGCGGTGTACAGGGCCCTCGCGGGCTCGTTGTCGCTCTCCACCTGGAGCCAGCCGGCCGAGGCGCCCTCGGTCAGCGCCCGGCGGGCGAGCGCGGCCATCACCTCGGTGGCCAGGCCCTGCCGCCGCCTTCC
The DNA here is from genome assembly GCF_030450125.1 of Streptomyces sp. WP-1. Classification (NCBI taxonomy): domain Bacteria; kingdom Bacillati; phylum Actinomycetota; class Actinomycetes; order Kitasatosporales; family Streptomycetaceae; genus Streptomyces; species Streptomyces sp. WP-1. Next base: position 3,043,344 of record NZ_CP123923.1, on the reverse strand, counting down.
GGGGTCCACCTCGACGGCGGCGAAACCGGCCCAGCGGCCGTCCACGACACACCGGCCGATCGCCGCCGGGTCCCCGCCCGGCGCGCCCGGCACGGTGGCGAACCACACCGAGGGACCCGCCGAGAGCACCCGCAGGGCCACCTCGCTCACCCCCTTGCGCTGGTACCGCGCGAGCCATGCCTCGTCCGCCTCCCGGCTGAGGACCACGTCCGCGCCCTCGGGCCGGTCCGCGAGCGGGGCCAGCGCGCCGATCCACACCTCGGCACTCACCTCCCGCACCCAGCCGCGCCGCTCCAGCTCCGCGCAGAGCAGCTCCTGCGTGCCCTCGGCGCCCGTCGCGGTCTGCACGTAGGCGGGCAGCCCGCGCTCGCCGTACCAGCGTCGTACGGCCGCCAGGGCCGCGTCGAGCGGACGCCCGGGATCACCCAGCGGCAGCACGCTGTTGGCCCGCCGTGTGTATCCCCCCGCGGCCCTCAGTTCCCAGGCGCCGAGCCGTTCGCTCTCCACGGGGCGCCAGCCGCGCGAGGTGACCCGCGCCAGCTCCTCGTAGCCGGCCGCCGGGCCCCTGCGGCGCGCCGGGGCGGCCGGGACGACCTTTCCCGCCACGAGCGAGGTTTCCGGAAACCGGACACTTGTACCACCCCGCTGTGTGATCATGAGCACGCCATGATCCCAAGATGTGAGAACGCCTACCGTGTCGGTGAACTTCTCCCGCGCCGCACCGGGTTCGCTCAACCGCCGTACGGAGACGCGTTTTCCCACGTCAGCGGGGGTGATTCGGACTTCCAGGCGCCCTTGTGCCGAGATTTCCACCGGTCAGTTCACCCCTCCTGTTCGGATCATGCTCCGGAACGGAGATACTAGGGGCGGGCATCGACGACGCCGCGCTCCCGCGCGCCAGGCGGCGGAGCCTGGAGAGGCCCGCCAGCGCCCTATCGAGGAGGAACGACAGCGTGACCTACGTCATCGCGCAGCCTTGTGTCGACGTCAAGGACAAGGCGTGCATCGAGGAGTGCCCGGTCGACTGCATCTACGAGGGCCAGCGGTCCTTGTACATCCACCCGGACGAATGCGTCGACTGTGGTGCCTGTGAGCCGGTCTGCCCGGTCGAGGCGATCTTCTACGAGGACGACACTCCGGAGGAGTGGAAGGACTACTACAAGGCGAACGTCGAGTTCTTCGACGAGCTGGGCTCGCCCGGCGGCGCCAGCAAGCTGGGGCTGATCGAGCGCGACCACCCCTTCGTCGCCGCGCTGCCGCCGCAGGGCGAGTGACCGTTTAGCGCCCAAGCGGCCCGCGAACGCGCCGCCTCGGTCCCGTACGGCCCCGATCGCCCCGATCACCGCCGCACGGGACCGAGGCGTTTGCCGCACCAGACGAAAGTGAGCCACTGATCGTGTCCGTTGTCTCCGACCGGCTTCCCGCCTTCCCCTGGGACAAGCTGGAGCCGTACAAGAAGACGGCCGCGGCCCATCCGGACGGCATCGTCGACCTCTCCGTCGGCACCCCGGTCGACCCGGTCCCCGAGCTGGTCCAGAAGGCCCTGATCGACGCGGCCGACTCGCCGGGCTATCCGACGGTCTGGGGCACGCCCGCGCTGCGGGACGCGATCTGCGGCTGGCTGGAGCGGCGCCTGGGCGCGCGCGAGGTGACCCACCGGCATGTGCTGCCGGTCGTCGGCTCCAAGGAACTGGTGGCCTGGCTGCCCACCCAGCTGGGCCTCGGCCCCGGCGACCGGGTGGCGTACCCGCGCCTCGCCTACCCGACGTACGAGGTCGGCGCGCGGCTCGCCCGCGCGGAGTACGAGACGTACGACGACCCGCGCGAGCTCGACCCGGCCGGTCTGAAGCTGCTCTGGCTGAACTCCCCGTCCAACCCGACGGGCAAGGTGCTGGGCAAGCGGGAGCTGACCGACATCGTCGCCTGGGCCCGCGCCCACGGCGTCCTGGTCGTCTCCGACGAGTGCTACCTGGAGCTGGGCTGGGAGGCCGACCCGGTCTCGGTGCTGCACCCGGACGTCAACGGCGGCTCCCACGACGGCATCGTGGCCGTCCACTCGCTCTCCAAGCGCTCCAACCTGGCCGGCTACCGCGCCGCCTTCATCGCGGGCGACCCGGCCGTCCTGGGCCCGCTCCTGGAGATCCGCAAGCACGGCGGCCTGATGACCTCCGCGCCGACCCAGGCCGCGGTGGTGGCCGCGCTGGGCGACGACGCCCACGTCCACGAGCAGCGGGCCCGTTACGCCGCCCGCCGCGAGGCGCTGCGCTCGGCCCTGCTGTCCCACGGCTTGCGCATCGAGCACAGCGAGGCCAGCCTCTACCTGTGGGCCACCCGCGACGAGCCCTGCTGGACCACCGTCGCCCACCTCGCCGACCTGGGCATCCTGGTCGCCCCCGGCGACTTCTACGGCCCGGCGGGCGACCGCTTCGTCCGCGTGGCACTGACGGCGACGGACGAACGGATCGCGGCGGCGGTCGCGCGACTGTAGGTTCCGCTCGCCCGTTCTCCTCGTAAACGCCGAACGGGGTCCAGGGGGACGTTCCCCTGGACCCCGTTTCACCGGGCAGCCGTGGCTCAGGTGAGGGGCAGGCCCTGCATCGGCAGGTTGGCGGTCGGCAGGCCGCCCTTCGTGGCACCGGCGGCCGCGTCGCCCAGGGCGCTGCCCGCGGCGCCGGCGACGCCGCCCGCGGCCTGCTGGGCCGCCGGGGCGGCCTTCTTCACGGCGCCGCCGGCCGTCTTGCCCGCGGCCGGCACGGCCGACTTCACGGCGCTGCCGCCCGCGTTGCCCGCCAGCGAGGTGGTGTGCTGCGCGGCACCGTCGACGGTGTCGCCGACGTGCGCCGCGTCCAGCGCGGTCAGACCGCCCAGGTTCGCGGCGGCCGGCAGGTTCGTGGCCGCACCGGCGGAGCCGGCCGCACCGACCCCGGCGGCCGCTCCCGCTGCGACGAGCAGCGCGGCACGGGCGATCCGGCGGGTCAGGGGGAGGGACATGATGCTCCATTCGACGGGAGAAGAACGATCTCTGTCGTCCGGACCCGGCACCGGGCTCGGACGCCATGACTACCGCTCGAAGCCGCCGAAGGTTGCGGACGCCCCAGGTAAAGAACCGATAACGCATCGCATTATCAGGTGGGGATAAAAACGGGCAAAGGGCGTCCGTGGAAACGCCCAGCAGAATCCTTCCGCCCCTTGCGCCCCAAGGGCTCCCGGCCGAGTTCCGCAGCTCGCCCGTTCGGCCGCGTGTGAAACGCCGACGCCACCCGCCGGCGTGATGACCCGAACTACTGCCCGGTCACGATCTGAACAACGCCCACGGACTTCTCCGCGCCCGCGGCCCCCTGCGAGCGTGCCTGCTGCCACGCCCCGCCGTCGCTGCCGGCGGTCCACACCCGCCCCGCGTACGTCACCCGGTGGATGTGCAGCGCCGAGGAGTTGGCGACCGCCCAGTGCGCGAGCTGCCACCCCCGCTCCCGCTCGTCGCGCCCGCTCGCGTCCCGCCGCGTCCCGAGCGGCACCGGCACGGTCACCGTCCGCCCGCTCGCCGTCGCCGTCACGCTCGGCGAGGGGGACGGCGACGGGATTGGCGTCCCGCCGACCTCCGCGCCGGTCTCCTGGAGCGCGTCCCGCCCGAAGTCCCGTACCAGCGCGGCCCGTACCGCGTCCGGGCCGATCGCCCCGGCCGCCGGGCCGAAGCGCCCGTCGCAGGTCAGCGTGGCCGCCGCCTGCCCGGTCAGTGCCGCCGACAGCAGCTCGGCGTCCGGCTCGTGCTTGGCGTACGCCTCCGGGTAGCCGCTGCGCTGCACCTTCTGCGCGGCCACGGTGAGCGGCAGATCGGAGTAGTCGGGCACCTTGGCGAGATGGGCGTAGAAGATCCCGGCCGCGTACGTAGGGTCCATGATCTGCCGCTCGGTGCCCCAGCCCTGCGAGGGGCGCTGCTGGAACAGGCCGAGCGAATCCCGGTCGCCGTGCTCGATGTTGCGCAGCCCCGACTCCTGGATCGCGGTGGCGAGCGCGATCGTCACGGCCCGCTCGGGCATGTTCCGGCCGGTGCCGACCGCGGCGATCGTCGCCGCGTTCGCCGCCTGCTCGGGCGTGAAGTCGTACGACGCTCCGGCGCCGGTGGCCGAGACCACCTTGCAGCCGTGCGAACCGCCGCCTCCGGTGACGTACTGCACCACGAGGTAGGCGGCGACACCGCACAGGACCAACAGGGCCGCGGAGAACCGGAGAAGACGGCCGCGGCGCTCGGGACGGGTGGGGGACGGCTGTGACACGCGTACAAGGTAGCGGAGCGGCCCCCACCGCTCAGCAGTGGTCCGCCGCCGCACGCGGCAACGGGGTGTCCCGGGGTGGCGCGCTAGGGTCGGAGCCATGGCCGACACCTCGCTTGACCTCACGCTGGACGCCGCCACGCTCACCGCGCGGCTGGTGGACTTCGCCTCCGAGAGCGGCACCGAGAAGCCGCTCGCCGACGCGATCGAGAGCGCGCTGCGCGCCCTGCCGCACCTGACGGTGGACCGCTACGGCAACAACGTGATCGCCCGTACGGACCTGGGCCGCGCCGAGCGTGTCGTCCTGGCCGGGCACATCGACACCGTGCCGATCGCGGACAACGTGCCCTCCCGCCTGGACGAGGACGGCGTGCTGTGGGGCTGCGGCACCTGCGACATGAAGTCGGGCGTGGCGGTCCAGCTGCGCCTCGCGGCCACCGTCCCGGCCCCCAACCGCGACCTGACCTTCGTGTTCTACGACAACGAGGAGGTCGCCGCCCATCTCAACGGCCTGCGCCATGTCGCGGAAGCCCACCCCGAGTGGCTGGCCGGCGACTTCGCGGTGCTCCTGGAGCCCTCCGACGGCGAGGTCGAGGGCGGCTGCCAGGGCACCCTGCGGATGCTGCTGCGCACCGAGGGCGAGCGGGCGCACTCGGCACGCTCCTGGATGGGCGCCAACGCCATCCACGCGGCCGCGCCGATCCTGGCCCGGCTCGCGGCCTACGAGCCCCGCTACCCGGTGATCGACGGCCTGGAGTACCGCGAGGGCCTGAACGCCGTGCGCATCGGCGGCGGGGTCGCGGGCAACGTCATCCCCGACGAGTGCGTGGTCGCCGTGAACTTCCGCTACGCCCCCGACCGCACCGAGGAGGAGGCGATCGCGCACGTCCGCGAGGTGTTCGCGGACTGCGGGGTGGCCGAGTTCGTGGTCGACGACCACAGCGGCGGCGCGCTGCCCGGCCTCTCCCACCCCGCCGCGGCGGCCTTCATCGAGGCGGTCGGCGGCAGCCCGCGCCCCAAGTACGGCTGGACGGACGTCTCCCGCTTCGCCGCGCTCGGCATCCCTGCGGTCAACTACGGCCCCGGCAACCCGCACCTGGCGCACAAGCGGGACGAGCGGGTGGCGACGGCCAAGATCCTCAAGGCCGAGGAACGGCTGGTCGGGTGGCTCACCGCGTAGCCCCGCCGCGTACGGCGCACGCCTGGCGGACACGCGTATGTCCCCCCTGCTTAACCCGCGTAGATCTAGGCTGATGGCGAACCACCGGCAAGCGGAGGGAGCGCACATGCCTACCGGGAACCCCGAGGGTAAGAAGCAGCCGCCGGACGAGCAGCGGCTCGGACCTGTCCTGCGGCGGCGGGGCCAGGTGACGCGGAGCACGACCGACCAGCGGCTGCTGGACGCGGGCGGCCCCTCCGACTGGGTGCACACCGATCCCTGGCGGGTGCTGCGCATCCAGTCGGAGTTCATCGAGGGCTTCGGCACCCTGGCCGAACTCCCGCCCGCGATCAGCGTGTTCGGCTCGGCCCGCACCCCGGTGGACTCGCCCGAGTACGACGCCGGGGTGCGGCTCGGCCGCAGCCTCGCGCAGGCCGGCTGGGCCGTGATCACCGGCGGCGGTCCCGGCGCGATGGAGGCCGCCAACAAGGGCGCGAGCGAGGCGGACGGCGTCTCGGTCGGGCTCGGCATCGAGCTGCCCTTCGAGCAGGGGCTGAACCCCTACGTCGACATCGGGCTGAACTTCCGGTACTTCTTCGTCCGCAAGATGATGTTCGTGAAGTACGCCCAGGGCTTCGTGGTGCTGCCCGGCGGCCTCGGCACCCTGGACGAGCTGTTCGAGGCGCTCACCCTGGTGCAGACCCAGAAGGTCACCAGCTTCCCGATCGTCCTGTTCGGCAGCGAGTACTGGGGCGGCCTGGTCGACTGGGTCAAGAACACCCTGGTGGCCAGCGGCAAGGCCGCGGAGAAGGACCTCCTGCTCTTCCACGTCACCGACGAGGTGGAAGAGGCGGTGGCCCTGGTCTCCAAGGAGGCCGCCCGCTAGGGTCTTTCGTCCGGCTCAGGCCAGACCGCGCCGGGCCACCGCAGGGGGGCGGTGGCCCGCGACGGACGAGACCATGTCGAGGACCTGGCGGGTCTCGGCGACCTCGTGGACGCGGTAGACCATCGCGCCGAGCCAGGAGGACACCGCCGTCGTCGCCAGCGTCCCGATCAGCCGCTCCTTGACCGGCCGGTCCAGCGTCTCCCCGACGAAGTCCTTGTTCGACAGCGACACCAGCACCGGCCAGCCCGCGGCCACCATCTCGTCCAGACGCCGCGTCGCCTCCAGGCTGTGCCGGGTGTTCTTGCCGAAGTCGTGCCCGGGATCGATCAGCACCGACTCCCGGGGCACCCCGAGCGCCACCGCGCGCTCCGCGAGGCCCACGGTCACCTCCAGGATGTCCGCCATGACGTCGTCGTACGCCACCCGGTGCGGGCGGGTGCGCGGCTCGGCGCCGCCCGCGTGCGTGCACACCAGGCCCACCCGGTGGCGCGCCGCGACCTCCGCCAGGCCCGGGTCCGCGCCGCCCCACGCGTCGTTCAGCAGATCGGCGCCCGCCGCGCACACCGCCTCGCCGACCTCGGCACGCCAGGTGTCCACGCTGATCACCACGTCCGGGAAGCGGCGCCGCACCTCGGCCACGAAGCCGACCGTGCGCCGCGCCTCCTCCTCGGCGGAGACCTCCTCGCCGGGACCCGCCTTCACCCCGCCGATGTCGATGATCGCGGCGCCCTCGGCCACCGCCTGTTCGACCCGCGCCAGGGCCGGCTCGTCGCGGAACGTCGCCCCGCGGTCGTAGAAGGAGTCGGGGGTCCGGTTCACGATCGCCATGATCACTCGTTCGTGCGGTCCGAATTCCCGCCTGCCCAGCCTGAGCATCCGCTGTGACCTCTTCCTCGTACGTCCGGCACTGCGACCGCCAGTGACCCTAACTGTCGGAGGCGCATGGCACGATCGGAGCTGACAGATTCCGCGTCCGGCACCGTGCCGGCACCCGAGCTGGGGGCCTCGAGACGATGGTGATGTTCCTCTTCCTGGTCGTCGCACTGGCCGTCGTGGTCGCCGCGGTGACCCTCGCCGTGGTGGGCGGCGGCCATGAGAGCGGCCCGCTGCCCGACGCCGCGCCCGAGCGGCTCCAGGACCCGCTGCCCGACGACCGGCCGGTGGGCCGCGAGGACGTGGAGAGCCTGCGCTTCCCGCTCGCCGTGCGCGGCTACCGCATGTCCGACGTCGACGACGCCCTCGGCCGCCTCGGCGCCGAACTCGCCGAGCGCGACGCCCGGATCGCGGGCCTGGAGTCCGCGCTGGCCGGCGCCCGGGCCGCCGCGCGCCCCACCCTGGACAAGTCGCGACATCCGGAGGACCAGCAGTGACCGCCGCCATCGTGGGCCCGGACGGCGCGCCGCGCTGCCCCTGGGCCCTGTCCACCGACGACTACGTGTCGTACCACGACGAGGAGTGGGGCCGCCCGGTCCACGGCGACGACGCCCTCTTCGAGCGGCTCAGCCTGGAGGCGTTCCAGTCGGGCCTGTCCTGGATCACCATCCTGCGCCGCCGGCCGGGCTTCCGTACCGCCTTCGCGGGCTTCCGCATCGAGAAGGTCGCGGCCTTCACCGACGAGGACCGCGAACGCCTGCTGGCCGACCCGGGCATCATCCGCAACCGCGCCAAGATCGACGCCACCCTCGCCAACGCCCGCGTCCTCGCCGACTGGGCGGCCGGCGACCTGGACGACCTGATCTGGTCCCACGCCCCCGACCCGGCCGGCCGCCCGGCCCCCAGGACCCTGGCCGACGTCCCGGCGGTCACCCCGCAATCCACCGCCCTGTCCAAGGAGTTGAAGAAGCGGGGCCTGAAGTTCGTCGGCCCGACGACGGCGTACGCGCTGATGCAGGCGTGCGGTCTGGTCAACGATCACCTGGAGACGTGCGTGGCGAGGAACAGCGGCTGAACAGCGGCCGGGGAGGTGTCAGCGGCCCAGGTACTCGGGCTTCTCCTTGTTCACGAACGCCTGCACCGCGATCACATGGTCCTCGGACTGCCCGGCGCGCGTCTGGAGCTCGTCCTCCTTCGCCAGCGTCTCCTCCAGGGAGTGCGTCAGCCCGAACGCCACCGCCTCCTTGATCGCCGCGTAGGCGACCGTCGGACCCGAGGCCAGCTTGCGCGCCACCTTCTCGGCCTCGGCCCGCAGCTCGGCCGCCGGTACGACCCGGTTGGCGATCCCCAGCTCCAGCGCGTCCTGCGCGCCGATGCTGCGCGGGAACAGCAGCAGGTCCTGCGCCCGGCTCGGCCCGACCACCCGGGGCAGGGTCCAGGAGATCCCGGAGTCCCCGGTCAGGGCGACGCCCACGAACGAGCTGTTGAAGGACGCGGTGTCGGCGACGATCCGGTAGTCCGCCGCGAGCGCGAACCCGAAGCCCGCCCCCGCCGCGACGCCGTTCACCGCGGCGACCACCGGCTTGGCCGCCCCCGCCAGCGCCCGCACGATCGGGTTGTAGTGCTCGCCGACCGTGCTCATCGTCTGCCCGGAACCGGTCTCCCGGTCCTGCGCCAGCAGCCCGATGTGCTCCTTGAGGTCCTGGCCCACGCAGAACGCCCGCTCCCCGGCGGCGGTCAGCAGGATCGCCCGTACGGCCGCGTCCCGGGCCGCTTCCTCGGCCGCGTCCCGCAGCGCGACCTTGGTCGCCACGTTCAGCGCGTTCATCGCCTCGGGGCGGTTCAGCGTGATCGTCGCGAGCCCGTCGCTCACCTCGTAGAGCACGGTGTCGGCCATGGCGCATCCCCTCCGGTCGCGGTGGTGACGTACCGCTCGGTACGTCCCTGTCCGATCACAGCATGGCGGAGATCACCGGCCAAGGGCCCGCCGACGGGTGTGAGCTGCGTCAAAGAAAACCGGGCCCCGGGTGGCCGAAGGGCGTCCGTGCGGTGGCGCAGTATCGCAGCCGCATCCCCGAATTGAGTGGTTTTGCTCGCGCGCGTTGCCCAAGCGATGCCTACCGATGTTGGTCATCGGGTCCTGAGATGCGGGATAATGGCTTAGAAGCAATGTGTTCGATGCCGGTGTCGCGTGTCCGGTTCGGTCCCGCGGGTGCCCGCAGGCCATCGGCAGACGATGAGCTGGTTTCAGGAAGGGGAACGAGCATGGCGGCCATGAAGCCGCGGACGGGCGATGGTCCGCTCGAGGTGACCAAGGAGGGGCGGGGCATCGTCATGCGCGTTCCGCTCGAAGGCGGCGGTCGACTCGTCGTCGAGCTGACCCCTGACGAGGCCGAGGCGCTCGGCGACGCGCTCAAGAAGGTCGTCGTCTGACGCGCGCACGAGTCGGTCCTTGCGGCTGCCCCGGCATCGTACGCGGTGCCGGGGCAGCCGTGTTCCCGGGCCGGGCACGCCCGCCGGGACCCGCCGGGGCGAGGCCGCCCACCGCCGTCACCGCTTGACGGCGCACAGCAGCCCGTCGCCGACCGGCAGCAGCGAGGGGACCAGCTCCTGGCTCTCGCGCACCGTGCGCAGCAGCTCCCGCAGCCGCAGCACCTCCGAGGGCTGCGGCCCCGAGTCGACCGTACGGCCGTTCGCGAAGACGCCCTCGAAGACCACCAGGCCGCCGGCCCGCAGCAGCCGCAGCGACTCGGCGAGATAGTCCGGGTACTCGTGCCGGTCCCCGTCGCAGAACACCAGGTCGTAGCCCGCGTCCGCGAGCCGGGGCAGCACCTCCAGGGCGCGGCCGGGGATGAAGCGGGCCCGGTTGCTGGCGAAGCCGCAGGCACGGAACGCCTGCCGGGCGAACTGCTGGTGCTCCGGCTCCGGATCGACCGTGGTCAGCACGCCGTCCGGGCGCATGCCGTGCAGCAGATGGATTCCGGACACCCCGCAGCCCGTGCCGATCTCCGCGACCGCCTTCGCGTCCACGGAGGCGGCGAGCAGGCGCAGCGCGGAACCCGTGCCGGGCGACACCGAGCGCAGTCCTGCGTCGAGGGCGCGGTCGCGGGCCCACAGCAGTGCTTCGTCCTCGGCGGCAAAGGCGTCGGCGAAAGCCGAGCTCGTCTGCCGGTTGCCGGTAATGACCCTCTCCTGTCGTCCCCATGGATGCCTCGGCGTGACTGTATCCGTTGGCGTCGGGAACCCGCAGATGGGACCGGGCGTTTACAGGGAAGAGACAGGGGTCGCGGACGCTTCGGGGGGCGAGAGGTGGAGCAGGGCACCGCACAACTGCTGACGCAGCGGCACGAGGCGCACCAGCAAGTATCAAATTCTCGTAAAAACGCTTATCCGGAGCTAACGGGCGAGGTGGCTATGGTAGGGGCTCCACTGGACACCACCAGAGCCGACAGGGGAGGTGCGGCCGCACCCGAGGACCGGGGTGGAGTGCTACGGCGCTTCCTCGGATCGGCGGGCAGGCCGAAATCCGTGACCGACACCGCTGCTGACAGCCACGCCACCGGCACCGCCGGGCGCGACACCCAGACCGCGACCTTCACCAGTGACGCGGACGGGCAGGCGTGGACCCCGCCCACCTGGGACGAGATCGTCAGCACCCACAGCGCCCGCGTCTACCGCCTGGCCTACCGCCTCACCGGCAACCAGCACGACGCGGAGGACCTCACCCAGGAAGTCTTCGTCCGCGTCTTCCGCTCCCTGTCGACGTACTCGCCGGGCACCTTCGAGGGCTGGCTGCACCGCATCACCACGAACCTGTTCCTGGACATGGTCCGGCGCAAGCAGCGCATCCGCTTCGACGCCCTCGGCGAGGACGCGGCCGAGCGCCTGGCCAGCCGCGAACCCACCCCGCAGCAGCTCTTCAACGACGCGCACTTCGACGCCGACGTCCAGCAGGCCCTGGACACCCTGGCGCCCGAGTTCCGCGCCGCCGTCGTCCTGTGCGACATCGAGGGGCTGTCGTACGAGGAGATCGCCGCGACCCTCGGCGTGAAGCTCGGCACCGTCCGCTCCCGTATCCACCGCGGCCGCTCCCAGCTCCGCAAGGCGCTCGCGCACCGCTCCCCGGAGGCCCGCGCGGCCGAGCGACGCTCGTTCATGGCCCGGGTCCCCGCACTGGGGGGAGGGGGCGCGACGGCGTGAGCGGATCACGGCAGAAACCGGTCGAGGCACATCTCGCCGAGCAGCATCTGGGAGACCGGCTCTCCGCCCTGGTGGACGGAGAGCTCGGTCATGACACGCGCGAGCGCGTCCTCGCGCACCTGGCCACCTGCGCCCGCTGCAAGGCGGAGGCGGACGCCCAGCGCGCGCTGAAGAGCAAGTTCGCGACCGCGGCCCCGCCCCCGCCCTCCGCGAGCCTGCTGGCCCGCCTCCAGGGCCTCCCCGGGGGCGGTGACGGGCCCGCCGGCCCCCCGCCCGGCAAACTGTTCGGCGGCGGCAATGGCACCGAGACCCGGGCCCCCGGCGACCCGGGCACCTTCGGCGTGCGCCGGGGCTTCTCCTTCGGCTATGTCCCCGCGCGCCCGCAGGGCACCGGCCCCGAGCGGACCGGTCTCCACGAGGAGAGCGGCTTCGGCGGCCCGCTCGGCGAGGGCGGCTTCCGTATCCATCCCGTCGGCCGCCCGGACGACGGCCGCTTGGCCTCCCGGGGGCTGCGCTTCGCCTTCGCCGCCGCCGGCGCGGTGTCGCTGGCCGCGGTCGCCCTCGGCGGCGTGACCACCGCGATCCCCGGCTACCCGGCCGCGGACGCCCGGGGCTCCGGCAGCAATGTGATCCCGGCCCGCACCACCGGCACCGGCGCCACGACCTCCGCCGACTCCCAGCGCCGCCGGCAGGGGCCGCTGACGGCCCAGGGCGGCGGGGCACCGCTGGGGCGTACGGCACCGCCGACGGCCGCCGTGACCGCGCCCCTGGTGCCCGGCGCGTCGGACATCGCGGCCGGGCGGCCCCAGGACACCGGCGGCCGCACCACGGGACCGCTGATAGCGGGCGTGAACGCCGTGACCCCGCTGATACGCCCGCTGGACAAGGCCCTGGACCTCCAGCTGGGCAAGTGGCCGACGGCGCCCATGGTCCCGGGCAGGCTGTCCGACGACACCGGCCCCGCGCCGGCCCCGCACAACCCCATGCGCCCCGCGGCGCCCTCGACCCCCCTGGCGTCGCCCCTGGCGGCTCCGGCGACGCCCCGTCGGGTCCCCTGACCCCGGCACCGTCGCGGGCCCTGCGCCGGGGCCCGCGACCTGGTTGAATCCGGGCAGGTAGTCGATGTTCCGGGGCCACCGCCGAGACGCGGGGCCACGGTCAGCTTGGGGAGAGCATGAACGAGGGGAACGGCGTTCCGCCGGGGGCGGAGCCGGAGGGCGCGGCGGGGGCCGGACCGATACCGGACGGCGACTTCGAACTGGCCGAACCGGAACGCCCCAGCCCTCCGCGTGAGCCGGAGCGCCCCAGCCCGTTGCACGAACCGGATCCCTACAGCACCCCGCCCTACGGCGAACCGGGCCCCTGGGCCCCCGCCCCAGCGGTCCAGCACCCGTTGGCGACACCGGCGCAGGGCCCGCCCACGGCACCGCCGCCGGGCGCCGTACCCCCGGCGCCCGCACCGGCACCCACCGCACCACCACCTGCGCCCGCCGCGCCCCCGGCGACCGCATCCGCGCCGGCACCCATGCCCGCCGTACCCCCGGCGACCGCACCCGCGCCCCTTCCCGCCCGACTTCCCGCTCAGCGACCCCCGGCCGACCCCTGGGGGCGCTACGACCCCTGGGCCGCGGGGCCGCTCCAGCAGCCCGGGGCCGTGTCGGTGCACGGGGGACGGCCCCGGCGGCGGCGCGGCGCGGTCGGCTGGGCGCTGGCCCTCGTCCTGGTCACGGCCGGGATCGGCGGGCTCGTCGGCGGCTATGTCGAGCGCGAGGGGATCGGCGGCGATGTGCGACTGCCGCGGGCCGGGGGCGTGCCCGCCGGGCGCGCGCCGGACAGCGTGGCCGGGATCGCCGCCCGCGCCCTGCCCGGCGTCGTCACCCTGCATGTCACCGGCACCGACGAGGACGGCACCGGCACCGGCTTCGTGCTGGACGACCGCGGCCACATCCTCACCAACAACCATGTCGTCGCGCCCGCCGCGTCCGGCGGCAGGATAACCGCGACGTTCAGCGACGGGACCTCCGCCAAGGCCACCGTCGTCGGCCGGGACAGCGGCTACGACCTCGCCGTCGTCCGGGTCGACGGCGTGCACGGGCTCACCCCGCTGGCCCTCGGGAACTCCGACGACGTCCGGGTCGGCGACCCCGTCGTCGCCATCGGCGCCCCCTTCGACCTGGCCGACACCGTCACCTCCGGCATCATCAGCGCCAAGGAGCGGCCCATCACCTCGGGCGGCGAGAAGAGCGACGGCAGCGATGTGTCGTACGTGGACGCCCTCCAGACCGACGCGCCGATCAACCCGGGCAACTCCGGCGGGCCGCTGCTCGACTCCCGGGCCCGGGTCATCGGCATCAACTCGGCCATCCGCTCCGCCGACAGCGGCTCGGCGACCGGGAGCGGACAGTCCGGTTCCATCGGCCTCGGCTTCGCCATACCGGTCAACCAGGCCGAGCGGGTCGCCGAGGAGCTGATCGCCGACGGCCGTGCCACCCACCCGGTCATCGGCGTCAACCTCGACATGGGCTACACCGGCGACGGCGCCCGCGTCGGCAGCCGGGCCCCGGACGGCGGCCCCGCCGTCGTCAAGGGCGGACCGGCCGAGCGCGCCGGGCTCAAGGCGGGCGACCTGATCACCGAGGTGGACGGCGAGCCGGTGCACACCGGGCCGGAACTGATCATCAGGATCCGCGCCCACCGGCCGGGCGACCGGCTGCGGCTGACGGTCGAGCGCGGCGGGACCGAGCGGGAGGTCTCACTCGTCCTGGGCACCGCGGCGCAGAACTGACACAAGTCTCACCTCGGGACGGTACCGGTCGGACCAGTACGCCGGGTACCGTTGAGCGACCGAGGACATCGCAAGGAGCGTCAGGTGTTCAATGACATAGGGCCAATGGAGCTACTGACGATCATCGTCATCGCGGTGCTCGTGTTCGGTCCGGACAAGCTCCCCAAGGTCATCCAGGACGTCACCCGTACGATCCGGAAGATCCGCGAGTTCTCGGAGAGCGCGAAGCAGGACATCCGCAGCGAGCTGGGGCCCGAGTTCAAGGACTTCGACTTCGATGACCTCAACCCCAAGACGTTCCTGCGCAAGCAGCTCGGCAACGACGATCTGGGGCTCCAGGAGATCCGCAACGGCTTCGACCTGAAGAAGGAGATGGCCGAACTCACCGACGCGGTGAACGGCCATGACACCGGGTCCTCGTCCTCGGCTTCGTCCTCCGCCGGCTCCGCCGAGGCCGCGCCGTCCACCGGCGGGAAGATCGACATGACGAAGAAGCCCGAGGAGTCCGAGAAGGACGACCGGCCGCCGTTCGACTTCGACGCCACCTGAGCCCCACCCACCCCGTTCGACGTACCGACACGCGCACGTGACGCGCGTCATAGCCCGCGGCCGTCCCGAACGGCCTGAACAGGTCGTTCGGGGGACCCCGGCGACAGGCGCCTGCCCGGCGGCTCTCAGCGGTGTGGATATGCTGCCGAGTTGTTGTGCGGACCGGACGAGTACGCCCGAAGGGGGGCGGGCCGCCGCTTCGGTCCGACGAGTGCGAGGAGGCGTCCGGGCAGATGGAGACGACGAGTCGGGTGGGCGCGACGGCGCCGGCCGCGGAGGGCGGACAAGGTCTCGCCGCCGACCGCGACACGGTCGACGGTTACCTGCGGGCGCCCTTCCCCTGGTACGGGCTCGACGAGGCGTTCACGGGGCCGCGTTGGCTGATGCAGGTCGGCATGGCGTCCGACGGGGCCGTGGAGCACGGGTCGATCGGGCACGGTGACACGCCGTCCGTGCTGCACGACAGCGCCTCCGCCGAGCCCAGGGAGAAGTTCGCGGCCGTGGTGACCGTCGCGGCGCATCCGCGCCGGCAGGTGGCCGACGGCTCGGGGATGCTGGAGGCGACGTCCGTGTCCTCGGCGGCCTGGCTCGCGGGCGTGGGCCTGCTGTCCTTCACCTGGCCCGGGCAGATGGATCACGCGCTGCGCGACGACTGGCTGGCGCAGCAGACCGAGGCGGCCTGGGAACTGGCCGACGACCTCGACGGGCCGGAGTGGTCCAAGCTCTCGCTCCCGGTGGACGGGGTGGCCTCGTCCTTCCGCTACCGGGAATCGGAGTTCGGCTGGGTGCTGGCCGGGTCCACGGAGGCGGGGGTCCATCTCGGCGCGTACGGGCGGGGGATGAGCGCGTACGGGCTCGGGTTCGCCGTGGTGCAGGACGTCACCGCGTACGTGTGACCCCAGGGGCGCCGGTGAGGTCGGCGCCCCCTTGTCCGTTCCTGTGCCGTACGGCTCAGAACTTGTTCTTCGGGGTCAGCCCCAGCGACATGCCCGACAGGCCGCGCTGGCGGCCGCCCAGCTTGCCCGCGATGGAGCGCAGGGCGTTGCCGGCCGGGGAGTCGGGGTCGGTCAGGACGACCGGCCGGCCCTCGTCGCCGCCCTCGCGCAGCCGGACGTCGATGGGGATGGAGCCGAGGACCGGGACGCTCGTGCCCGTCGTACGGGTGAGGCCGTCGGCGACCAGCTGGCCGCCGCCGGTGCCGAAGACGTCCACCATCTCGCCGCAGTGCGGGCAGGGCAGGCCGGACATGTTCTCGACCACGCCGACGATCTTCTGGTGGGTCTGCACCGCGATGGAGCCCGCGCGCTCGGCCACCTCGGCGGCCGCCTGCTGCGGGGTGGTGACGACCAGGATCTCGGCGTTCGGGACCAGCTGGGCCACGGAGATCGCGATGTCACCGGTGCCGGGCGGCAGGTCCAGCAGCAGGACGTCGAGGTCGCCCCAGTACACGTCGGCCAGGAACTGCTGGAGGGCGCGGTGCAGCATCGGGCCGCGCCACACCACCGGCGCGTTGCCCGGCGTGAACATGCCGATCGAGATGACCTTCACGCCGTTCGCCGACGGCGGCATGATCATGTTCTCGACCTGGGTGGGACGCCCCTCCGCGCCCAGCATGCGCGGCACCGAGTGGCCGTAGATGTCGGCGTCCACGACGCCCACCTTGAGGCCGTCGGCCGCCATCGCCGCCGCGAGGTTCACCGTGACCGAGGACTTGCCGACGCCGCCCTTGCCGGAGGCGACCGCGTAGACCCGGGTGAGGTTGCCCGGCTTGGCGAACGGGACCTCGCGCTCGGCCTGGCCGCCGCGCAGGGCCGCCGCCAGCTCCTTGCGCTGCTCGTCGCTCATCACGTCCAGCGTGACGTCCACACCGGTGACGCCCTCGACGCGGGAGACCGCCTCGGTGACCCGCTGGGTGATGGTGTCGCGCATGGGGCAGCCGGAGACCGTCAGATACACGGTGACCGCGACCGCGCCGTCCTCCCCGATCTCCACCGATTTGACCATCCCCAGTTCGGTGATGGGGCGGTTGATCTCGGGGTCGTTCACCGTCGCCAGTGCCTCGCGCACCGCGTCTTCCGTAGCCATAAGGACGATGGTACGGCGCGCCCGGGGCCCTCCGGGTAGCCCCTCAGCGGTCGTCTGTGTCACGTCCCGGCGGCCGTTCCGTCCGTTCCGCCGGGAATACGACCGGGCCGCCGTGACCGCGCCGCTCCTCCATCTCCTTGAGCATGTCCTGGAGCTCGGCCCGGATCCAGTCGCGGGTGGCGACCTCGCCGAGGCCCATGCGCAGCGCGGCGATCTCCCGGGTCAGGTACTCGGTGTCGGCGATCGACCGCTCGTTCTGCTTGCGGTCCTGCTCCAGGTTGACCCGGTCGCGGTCGTCCTGCCGGTTCTGCGCGAGCAGGATCAGCGGGGCGGCGTAGGACGCCTGGAGGGACAGGGCCAGGGTCAGGAAGATGAACGGGTACTCGTCGAACCGCAGATGCCGGGGCACGCTCACGTTCCACAGCACCCAGAGGATGATGACGATCGTCATCCAGACGATGAAGCGTCCGGTGCCGAGGAACCGGGCGATCCGCTCCGACAGCCGGCCGAAGGCCTCCGGGTCCCACTCGGGCAGGAACCGGCGCCGGGGCGGGCGTGGCTGGTCGAGCCGGGGCGTGCGCGGGCGGCCGGCGGCCGTGGCACCGGCGGGCGTGCGGTCGCGCTCGCGGTCGCGGTCAGAATGCATGGCCGGCCCCCTTCTCGCCCTCGGGGCTCTCCTCCAGGTGGAACTCGGTCTCACGCCAGTCGTCGGGCAGCATGTGGTCCAGTACGTCGTCGACGGTCACCGCGCCCAGCAGCGACCCGGCCTCGTCCACCACGGGCGCGGCCACCATGTCGTAGGTGGCGAAGAACCCGGCGATCACCGGCAGCGAGGCGTCCGGGGACAGTGGCTGGAGGTCGTCGTCCAGGAGCGAGCTGACCAGGGTGTACGGGGGGTCGCGCAGCAGCCGCTGGAAGTGGGCCGTGCCCAGGTACTTGCCGGTCGGGGTCTCGTCCGGCGGACGGCAGACGTAGACCTGGGCGGCGAGCGCGGGGGAGAGGTCGGGGTTGCGGACGCGGGCGAGCGCGTCGGCGACGGTGGCATCCGGGCGCAGCACGATCGGCTCGGTGGTCATCAGACCGCCGGCCGTGTGCTCCTCGTACGACATCAGGCGCCGCATGTCGGCCGCGTCGCCGGGCTGCATCAGGCTCAGCAGCCGCTCCTTGTCCTCCTCGGGCAGCTCGGAGAGCAGGTCGGCCGCGTCGTCCGGGTCCATGGCCTCCAGGACGTCGGCGGCGCGCTCCTCCTGGAGCTTGCCGAGGATCTCGATCTGGTCGTCCTCCGGCAGCTCCTCCAGGACGTCGGCGAGCCGGTCGTCGTCCAGGGCGGCGGCGACCTCGGCGCGCCGCTTGGGGGAGAGGTGGTGCAGCACATTGGCGAGGTCGGCGGGGCGCAGCTGCTCGAAGGTGGCGAGCAGGTTCTCGGCGCCCTGTCCGTGCTCCTCCAGGGAGAACCCGTCCACGCCGGCCCAATCCACGGTCAGGGTCTCGCCCTTGACCCGGCGGAACGCGCTGCTCTTCCTGCCCTTGCGGACGAAGACGCGGTCGATCTCCCAGTCCCGGCGCGCGGGCAGCTGCTGCACGGACATGTCGAGGACGGTGGCCTCCTCGCCGGTCTCCACCAGGGTGACCCGCCGGTCCAGCAGCTCGCCGAAGACCAGCCGCTCGGTGGGCCGCTGCTCGAAGCGGCGCACGTTCATCACCCCGGTGCTGATGACCTGGCCGGACTCGATGCCGCTGATCCGGGTCATGGGCAGGAAGATGCGGCGCCGGGTGGACAGTTCGACGACGAGGCCGAGCACGCGCGGGGGTCTCCTGCCCACGCGCAGCATCACGACGAGATCGCGTACGCGCCCCACCTGGTCGCCGTTCGGATCGAAGACGGGGACCCCGGCGAGGTGCGAGACGAAGATCCGGGGGGCGCCGGCTGCCATGGTTCTGCTTCCTTGTCAGGGAACGTGCGTACGAGGTTTACATCGGGTCTGCGCGAAGTGGTTCGCGACCGGGACTGCTTTTGTCGGTGAATGCTCGGATTTGCCCGCACGGTTGCGCTTCAGGCTAGCCCGTACCGCTCGGATACGCCCTGGTGGGGGGTCCGGACGGACTGGCTCCGCCGGGCGCCCCGAGCACCGGTACGCTGCGGTACGCCGCTGAAGGAACCGTCGGAAAGGCGACCTCACCCGTGACTGCGATTCCCCCCGGCCGTACCCGCCCGGTGACCGCGCTGTGCGCGCTGGCCGTGACGGGCGCGGCGGTGCTGACCGGATGCGGCGGCGGCGATCCGGACGCGGGCACGAACGGGGTCGGCAAGCTGTCCGCCGACCGGATCCAGGCGCGCACGCGGTCGGCCGCGCAGGGCGCCTCGGCGGTCCGGCTGTCCGGGACCGTGGTGACCAGCGGCGTCACGTACCGGCTCGACATGCGGCTCAAGGACGACGGCGGGACCGGCTCGGTGACCTCGGGCGCCGACACGTTCAAGCTGCTGCGGGTCGGCACCCAGCTGTACCTGAAGGCCGACGCCGGCTTCTGGGCGCGGTCGGACGGCAAGGGCGGCGACGGGAGCGGGGCGGCGGCCAAGCTCGACGGGAAGTACGTGAAGGTGCCGCAGGGGGACCCCGCGTACAAGAAGTTCAGCGGCTTCACGGACAAGGACGTCCTCCTCTCGGGTCTTCTGACACTGCACGGCTCGCTGGCGACCGACGGGCGGCACACGCAGGCGAGTACCCCGACGATCCGCATCACGGGCGACCAGGGCTCGGGCGGCACCCTCGACGTCTCCCTCAAGGGCACCCCCTACCCCCTCGCCCTCACCCGCGCGGGCGACGCGGGCACGCTCCGCTTCTCGGACTGGGGCGCGAACTTCACCGTCACCGAGCCCGAGGACTCGGAGACGGTGGACTACGGGCGGCAGCTGCCGACGTCGTAGCGGGGGAGGCGCCAGAGGTACGGCGTTACCGCCCCTTGCGGCGCTTGGCGAGCAGCTTCGGCAGGGCCGCCGGTACCGGACGGCGCGTGGTCGCCGGCGTCGGAACCGGTCTCCGTGCCAGATCGCCCTCGGGCGGTGCGGCGACCGCACCCGTCGGCACCAGCCGCAGCACCCGGCACTCACGCGCCCAGCGGTCCGTCATCACCTCGGCGTCGGGGGTGTTCAGCCGCTTGCCCTTCAGCTCGGCGACCGCCGCCTCCCACTGGGGCGTACCGGCCGCCGGCTCGCTCACCGCGGCCGTGAAGGAGACCAGCCGGCCCCCCTTGTCCTTGCTGCGCACGGTCACCTCGGCGGTGCCCCCGTCGGCCAGCCCCGTCAGCGGCTGCTCCCCGGGCCCGTCGCCGACCAGGCACACCGCGCCCTCGTGCCACACATGCCACACGGCATGCGCGGCGGACGCGTCCGCGCCCCGCACCCACAGCAGGCCGGACTTCTTCGCGGCCTCCTCGATGAGAGCCCTCGCGAGCAGCTCGCTTGTCATGCGTCCACCCTATCCGCGCCGCTCACAGCCATCCGTTGCGCTTGAGCGTCCGGTGGATGCCCAGGCACAGCACGACCGTGACACCCATGATCACCGGGTAGCCGTACTTCCAGTGCAGCTCCGGCATGTATTTGAAGTTCATGCCGTAGACCCCGCACACCATCGTCGGCACGGCGATGATCGCGGCCCACGCGGTGATCTTCCGCATGTCCTCGTTCTGCGCGACGGACGCCTGCGCGAGGTTGGCCTGGAGGATGGAGTTGAGCAGTTCGTCGAAGCCGACGACCTGCTCGTGGACGCGGGCGACATGGTCGGCGACGTCCCGGAAGTACTTCTGGATGTCCGGGTCGATCAGCCGCATCGGCCGCTCGCTGAGCAGCTGCATGGGCCGCAGCAGCGGCGCCACCGCCCGCTTGAACTCCATGACCTCGCGCTTGAGTTGGTAGATCCGCGCGGAGTCCACACCGCGCGAGACCCCGCCCCGCCCGGGCGAGAAGACCTCGGTCTCCACCTCGTCGATGTCGTCCTGCACCGCGTCGGCCACCGCGATGTACCCGTCCACCACATGGTCGGCGATCGCGTGCAGCACCGCCGAGGGGCCCTTGGCCAGCAGCTCCGGGTCTTCCTGGAGCCGGCGCCGCAGCGCCCGCAGCGAGCCCTGGCCGCCGTGCCGCACGGTGATGAAGAAGTCCCGGCCGGTGAAGCACATCACCTCGCCGGTCTCCACGACCTCGCTGGTCGCGGTCAGCTGGTCGTGCTCGATGTAGTGGATCGTCTTGAAGACGGTGAAGAGCGAGTCGTCGTACCGCTCCAGCTTCGGCCGCTGATGCGCCTGCACCGCGTCCTCGACGGCCAGCGGGTGCAGCCCGAACTCGCCCGCGATACCGGCGAATTCGGCCTCCGTCGGCTCGTGCAGCCCGATCCACACGAAGCCGCCGTCGCGCCGTACCTGACGCATCGCCTCCTGCGGGGTGAGCGGCTTCGCGCTCGCGAGGCGCCGGCCGTCGCGGTAGACGGCGCAGTCGACCACGGCCGACGGGGTGGCGGGGTCACGCGTGGTGTCGTACGACGCGGACGGCGGGCTCGTGGCCTTGCGCGGCGACACGCGGGAGGGACGGACCACGGCGCGCAGGTCGCGGATCATCGACATGGGCAGGCTCCTTCGCGACAGGCAACGAAAGACCGCCGAGGACGGGTGGAACTACCCGGAATGGGGACGTCCTGAAGGAATTTCCCCGGCCGGGGCGGGGGAAGGCGTTCGGCTCGTCCACAAAGCGGGGAGCACCGCACCGTCGCGGTGGCGTTCTCGCTGCTGATGCAGAACTGACGCAGATCAGGCAAAGCGATACGAAGTGCTCTTCCGAACAGTGACGCGCACGGGAAGGCGGCAGCCGGCCAGAACGGAAACCGGTCAGTGGCTACGACAGCCAGTGACTACATTCAGCGGGCGGAAGAGCGAGTGGTACTACCAGGTCGACTTCGATCCATGACAGCCCCACCTCCTCCGGCCGGTCCCTCGTAAGGGAGTTCCCAGGGTCCCGGGACTTGATGACGCGCTTGGCACGCCGCCCCGAACCGCCGGCTCAGAGTACCAGCCGCCCTTGCTGTCAAGGTGCCGCTTTGCCCGCAGCTGACGAGTTCTATGCTCACCGCATGGTTGATGTTCTCCCTCTGGTCGAGGCACGGTTGACCACCGCGCTGGGCACCCCGGACGCGCGCGCGTCCGTCACCTTCCTCGGCACGGACCGCGTCGAGGTGCTCCGCTTCACCGAGGGGGACGTCGTCCGCTACGCGACCCTCGGCATGTCCGCGCACCCCATGGCCGATCCCACCGCGCTGGTCGCCGACCCCGTCAAGGGACCCCGCGCCGAACTGGTCCTGTCCGTGCGCGCGGGCGTCGCCGACACCGACAAGGTGCTCCGCCCGCTCGCCGTGCTCGCCGCCTCCCCGCAGGTCGAGGGGCTGGTCGTGACCCCGGGCGCCTCCCTGGACGTGGGCGACCCGCTGTGGCCCGGCGCGCCCTTCACCTCGGTCCTGGTGGGCGAGGGCGGCGGACTGGTCGAGGATCTGGAGCTGGACGATCCGCTGGACCCCGTACGGTTCCTGCCGTTGCTGCCGATGACCCCGAACGAGGCCGCCTTCAAGCGCGTGCAGGGCGCCCAGGCCCTCCAGGAACGCTGGCTGGCGCACGGCACGGACCTGCGGGATCCCGTCCGCAGGTCCGTACCGCTGGAGTGAGCAACCTCACGGGGCCAGGGGTCAGTTGGCGAAGACCGTGACCCCGTCCTCGGCGGCGTGCCGCGGTGCCAGCTCCACGGCCTCGTGGGTGAGGGCACGGCGCCGTACGACGACCACCACGGCGCCCAGCAGCGCGGTGACCGCCGCCACCACGAACGGGATGTGGATGTCGGTCCACTCCTCGATCTTCGGCGCGAAGTAGGGC
This sequence comes from Streptomyces sp. WP-1, assembly GCF_030450125.1. NCBI lineage: Bacteria > Bacillati > Actinomycetota > Actinomycetes > Kitasatosporales > Streptomycetaceae > Streptomyces > Streptomyces sp. WP-1. The sequence goes on along the minus strand of NZ_CP123923.1, from coordinate 3,020,626 downwards.
GCGGCCGCCGCCGCGAACCAGCGGACGAAGTTGTAGCCCGCGCTCGCCACCGGGCGCGGGGCGTCGGAGACGCCGAGCGCCAGCTCGGTGTAGACGGTGTTGTTCACGCCGATGAAGGCGCCGGACAGGATGGTGCAGACGATCGCGGCGGTGTGGCCGCCGTAGCCGAGCACCAGGACGTCGGCCGCGAGCAGCACCAGCGAGCCGCCGAGCACCTTCAGCGAGCCGAACCGCTCCTGCATGCGCGGGGCGACGAGCACCGAGAAGACCGCGAGCAGCACGCCCCAGGCGAAGAACACCGCGCCGGAGCGGTACGGGGTCATGTCCAGCACGAACGGCGTGAAGGCCAGCACGGTGAAGAACGTGTAGTTGTAGAAGAACGCCGAGACCGCCGCCGACGCCAGGCCGCCGTGGCCGAGCGCCTTGAGCGGGTCCAGGACCGAGGTCTTGCGGGCCGGCTTCGGCTGCTCCTTCAGGAACACCGTGATGCACAGGAAGCCGATCGCCATCAGCGTGGCCGTGCCGAAGAAGGGGTAGCGCCAGCTGATGTCGCCGAGGACCGCGCCGAGCAGCGGGCCGCAGGCCATGCCGAGGCCGAGCGCGGACTCGTAGAGCAGGATCGCCGCCGCGCTGCCCCCGGCCGCCGCGCCGACGATGACCGCGAGCGCGGTGGAGACGAACAGCGCGTTGCCGAGGCCCCAGCCCGCCCGGAAGCCGACCAGCTGGCCGACCGTGTCCGAGGTGCCGGCGAGACCGGCGAAGAGGATCACGAAGGCGAGGCCGAGCAGCAGCGTCTTCTTGCCGCCGATACGGCTGGAGACGAAGCCGGTCAGCAGCATCGCGACCGCGGTGATCAGGAAGTACGAGGTGAAGAGCAGGGACACCTGGCTGGGCGTGGCGCGCAGGCCCTGCGCGATCGACGGCAGGATCGGGTCGACCAGGCCGATGCCCATGAAGGCGACGACGGAGGCGCCGGCCGTGGCCCAGACCGCCTTGGGCTGCCGCAGGATGCTGCCGGCTCCCGCGTCTAGGGGATCCATGTGCTTCTCCCGTTCTGCTGGATGAGCGCGTAGAGGCTGGATAGATAGTTGGTGTTTACACATACTAAGTTAGCCCTGCTAATTAATGCAAGATGCATCTACTTTGCCTGGTCGGGGCGGCGCCCGGACGAGTGATCGTCCTTGACGTGGACGGGCCGGGGTAGGACCGTGGAGGTCTATGAGGGGCGAACCCAGTTGCCCGCGGTGTGGTGGCCGGGTCAGGGCTCCCGGTCTCTTCACCGACACGTGGCAGTGCGATGTGCACGGGGCGGTGTTTCCGCTGCAGCCCGTGATCCCGCCCAGCGTCGAGGCCCTCGGTGCGGTGGCGCAGCGCATCCATGTCCCGCTGTGGATGCCGTGGCCGCTGCCGGTCGGCTGGCTCTTCACGGGCGTGGCCTACGCGGGTGACGAGCGCAGCGGCGGCCGTGCGAGCGCCGTCGCCTGTTCCGGGCCCGGCCCGCTCGGCGGCCCCGGCGAACTGATCCTGGTCGCCGAGGAGATGGGCGTCGGCCTCGGCGCGCGGTACGCGGGCATCGACGGCCCGGACCCGGGGCCGTACATGAACGTCGAGAAGCCGCCCCAGGCCAAGGTGCTCGCCGCCGGCCGCCCCACCCCCCTCTGGCACGTCTACCGCACCCCGGACGACCGCGCCGTCTTCGCCGGCGAGGCGCTCGGCATGTGGCTGTGGGCGGTGGTGTGGCCCGAGCAGGCGGGCCTGCTGCTCTACGACGAGCTGGTGCTGACCGATCTGCGTGACGCGGGCGCCGAACTGGACCTGGTGCCCTGCGGGGCGCTGTCGCCCCGGCTGCTCCGTCCCTAGGGGGCCGCGGAGGCCGTGGGGCTGAGGGGGCGAGGGTGCGGGACGCAGGGGGCTGTAGGGGGCGTACCCCCGGATCGGTCGTGACAAAGCGGGTGTCCCGGCCGGTTATCCTGAGGTGTCCTCTTCCGTCCCGGACCCGTCTGGAGTCACCGTGCGCATCGATCTGCACTGTCACTCCACGGCGTCCGACGGCACCGACACCCCCGCCGAGCTGGTGCGCCACGCCGCCGCAGCCGGTCTGGACGTCGTCGCGCTGACCGACCACGACACCACCCGCGGCCACGCCGAGGCCGTCGCCGCGCTGCCCGCCGGGCTCACCCTGGTCCCCGGCGCCGAGCTGTCCTGCCGTGTCGACGGCATCTCGATGCACCTGCTGGCCTACCTCTTCGACCCCGAGGAGCCCGCCCTGCTCGCCGAGCGCGAGCTGGTCCGGGACGACCGGGTGCCGCGGGCCAAGGGCATGGTCGCCAAGCTGAACGCGCTGGGTGTGCCGGTCACCTGGGAACAGGTCGAGCGGATCGCCGCCGGCGGCTCCGTGGGGCGCCCGCACGTGGCGTCCGCGCTGGTCGAGCTGGGCGTGGTGCGGACGGTGAGCGACGCGTTCACCGACCAGTGGCTCGCGGACGGCGGCCGCGCCTACGCGCCGAAGCACGAGACCGACCCCTTCGAGGCGATCCGGCTGGTCAAGGCCGCGGGCGGGGTCTGTGTGTTCGCGCACCCGGCCGCCGCCAAGCGGGGCCGCACGGTCCCCGAGTCCGCGATCGCCGAGATGGCCGCGGCCGGCCTGGACGGCATCGAGGTCGACCACATGGACCACGACGCCGCCGCCAAGGACCGGCTGCGGGGCCTGGCGAAGGAGCTCGGCCTGCTGGTCACGGGCTCCTCGGACTACCACGGCAGCCGCAAGACCGTCGCGCTCGGCGACTACACCACCGACCCCGAGGTGTACGGGGAGATCACCCGCCGGGCCACCGGCGCGTTCCCGGTCCCGGGGGCCGGCGGAGCCTGAGGCCGCCTTGGCGGCCGACGCGCGCTCACACCCTCACTTCTTCTTTCAGCAAGGCCAGTACTTCCGCATGTTCGACATCGCCGTCTTCGGCTCCCTGTTCCTGACCCTTTTTGTCATCATGGATCCCCCCGGGATCACCCCGATCTTCCTCGCCCTGACCGCGGGCCGGCCGGCGAAGGTGCAGAAGCGGATGGCCTTCCAGGCCGTCTGCGTCGCGTTCGGGGTCATCGCCGTCTTCGGCGTCCTCGGGCACCAGATCCTCGACTACCTGCATGTGTCCGTGCCCGCCCTGATGATCGCGGGCGGTCTGCTGCTCCTGCTGATCGCGCTCGACCTGCTCACCGGCAAGAACGACGAGCCGAAGGCGACCAAGGACGTCAATGTCGCCCTGGTGCCGCTCGGCATGCCGCTGCTCGCGGGGCCCGGTGCGATCGTGTCCGTCATCCTGGCCGTGCAGAAGGCCGGCAGCGTGAGCACGCAGATATCGGTGTGGGTCGCGATCCTCGCGATCCATGTGGTGCTGTGGCTGGTGATGCGCTACTCGCTGCTGATCATCCGGATCATCAAGGACGGCGGTGTCGTCCTGGTGACGCGGCTCGCGGGCATGATGCTCTCCGCGATCGCGGTGCAGCAGATCATCAACGGGATCACCCAGGTGATCCACGGGAGCTGACGCTCAGGTGATCCGGGGGGACCGGGCCGGCGCATGCGGCTCGGTCCCCCCGGAAGGCTTGAGCGGGAACCCCGTTATGAGGCCGGGGTCTCGGCCGGGCGGATCCACAGGCGCTGCCCCACGGCGGCTGCCTGCTGAACGATCCGGTTGACGGAGGCGGCGTCCACGACGGTGCTGTCCACGGTGGTGCCGTCGACCTCGTCGAGTCGCATGATTTCGAAGCGCACAGGCTTCTCCCTTCGTCTGGTCATCCTCCTGCGGAGAACTACTTGGTGCGCCGGATGTGTATCCGGCGTCGTACTCATTCAACGTGCTGCATGTTACGAACATTCCCTACGCTAAAGAAATTTTTCGAACGTCTAACTACTGACCGGTAAGTAGTCGGTGGTGACGGCGTGAGATCGCCTGGGACTGATCGGGACCGGTTGTGTTCACAGTGTGACGACGAGGAGAATGGGGGGCGATGAACGACGACCTGGCGCATCTCGCCACCCGCATCAACCGTACGAACGAGCTGCTGGAACGCATGCTCGCCGAGGTGGCGAAGACACCCTCGACCCACGCGATCTTCGTGGACGCCGGCTACCTGTACGCGGCCGCGGGCCGCCTGGTCGCCGGGACGGAGGACCGCCGGGCCTTCGACGTCGACGCCGAGGGCCTGATCGACGCGCTGATCGACCGCGCCCGCACCGTCTTCGCGGACAGCCGGCTGCTGCGCGTCTACTGGTACGACGGCGCCCGGCGCCGCATCCACACCGCCGAGCAGCAGTCCATCGCCGAACTCCCCGACGTCAAGGTCCGCCTCGGCAACCTCAACGCCAACAACCAGCAGAAGGGCGTCGACTCGCTGATCCGCACGGACCTGGAGTCACTGGCCCGGCACCGCGCCATCAGCGACGCGGCCCTGCTCGGCGGCGACGAGGACCTGGTCTCCGCGGTCGAGGCCGCCCAGGGCTACGGCGCCCGCGTCCATCTGTGGGGCATCGAGGCCCCCGAGGGCCGCAACCAGGCCGAGCCGCTGCTGTGGGAGGTCGACAGTCAGCGCACCCTGGACCTGGAGTTCTTCAAGCCGTACGTCTCCCGGCGCACGGCCGCCGCCTACGAGGCCGGCGGCGGGGCCCGGCCCACCCGCGAGGACGTCCGCTTCGTCGGCGCCCAGATCGCGGCCAAGTGGCTGGCCTCCCGGGGCCGCGACGCCCTGGTCGAACTGCTGCCGGGACACCCCTATCTGCCCGGCTCCGTCGACCAGGACCTGCTGGTCGAGGCCGAGGGCCTGCTCCAGTACTCGCTGCGCGGCCAGGCCGATCTGCGCCGGGCCCTCAGGGACGGGTTCTGGGACCACTTGCAGGCGCAGTACTAGCGGCTCGCGCCGACGCCGTCCCAGAAGTCGGCGAGGGCGCGGGCGGTCTCCGGCGGGCGCTCGGTGTTGGGGGAGTGCTCGGTGCCGTCGATGATCGTGCGGCGCGCGCCGAGCCGTATCGCCATGTCGTCCAGCAGGGGCACCGGCCAGGTGTCGTCGTACGCGCCCGACACGACGTGCAAGGGCAGTCCCACGGCGGCCAGTTCCGCGACCCGGTCCGGCTCCGCGCACAACTGACGTCCGGCGGCGATGAGCTGGGCGGGCTTCGTGCCCATCCACCGGCGCCGCATGTCCTCCTGGACGCCCGGGGTGTCGCCCGGCTCGGGCGTCCCGGTCTGCTCGGGCGCCTCCATCTCCCGCATGGCGTCCCACACCTGCGCCATGGTCATCACGGCGAGCGCGTCCCGCAGCAGCCGCACCCGCTCCCGCTGGGACTCGGAGATCCGCGCCGGTCCCGACGCCATCAGGGTCAGTGACCGGAAGGGCGCGCGGTCCAGCAGGACGGCGGCGCGGGCGACCTGGCCGCCGAAGGAGTGGCCCAGCAGATGCACCGGCTCGCCGAGCGCCGCGGCCTGCGCCAGCACGTCCGCCGCCAACTCGCCCTGCGCGTAAGCGGATTCGTCGCCCTCGGGGCCGTCCGACTCGAACTGCCCGCGCCCGTCGACGGCCACGGTCCGGTACCCGCGCGCGGCCAGCGGCGCGTGCAGCGGGTTGAAGTCCTCCTTGCTGCCGGTGAACCCGGGCAGCAGCAGGGCGACACCCTTCGCCTCGACCCCCTCGGCCACCGGAGCGTCGACGACGGCGAACTCCCCGCGCGCGGTACGCAGCGCGTACGCGCGGGCGCCGGGGGGCGGTACGAAGGTATCGGGCCTGCTCATGGGGGAGAGGTTAGCCGCAGGGGCCCGAGGAGACGCCGACGGCCCGGTCCACCTCGGTGGACCGGGCCGTTCGGGGCTGCGGTGCCGCCGCGCGGGCGGCGCCGGATCAGGCTTCCGGGGCCTCAGCGGCGGCGGTCGCCTTGCGGGTGCGGCGGCGCGGCTTGGCCTCCGGCTCGCCGGTGGCCTGCGCCGGGATCTCCGCGGTGGCCGTCTCGGCGACGGCCTTACGGGTCCGCCGCGCCTTCGGAGCGGCCGGCTCGACCCCGTCGGCCGTCTCCACGGCGGCGGCGGTCTTCCGCGTACGGCGCGGCTCGGTCTCCGCGACCTCGGCGGTGTCCGTCGTGGCTTCTGCCGTCGCCGCGGTCTTGCGGGTGCGGCGGGGCTTGGCCTCGGCCTCGGGGGCGTCGGCCTGCGGCTGCGGCTCGGCGGAGGCGGTGGTCTTGCGGGTGCGGCGCGGTTTGGCCTCGGCCTCCACCGCGTCCGCCGCCACGGCGGCCGTCTTGCGGGCACGGCGCGGCTTGGTCGCCGGAGCGGCCTCCTCCGCCGTGGCCTCGACGACCGGCTCCGCGGCCTTGCGCGTACGACGACGCGGCGCGGCCTCGGTGTCCTCGCTCGCCTCGACGGCGGCAGCGGCGGTCTTCCGCGTACGGCGCGGCTCGGTCTCCGCGACCTCGGCGGTGTCCGTCGTGGCTTCTGCCGTCGCCGCCGCGGTCTTGCGGGTGCGGCGGGGCTTGGCCTCGGCCTCGGGGGCGTCGGCCTGCGGCTGCGGCTCGGCGGAGGCGGTGGTCTTGCGGGTGCGGCGCGGCTTGGCCTCGGCCTCCACCGCGTCCGCCGCCGCGACGGCCGCCTTACGCGTACGGCGCGCCTTGGGCTCGGCCTCGGCGACCTCGGCCTCGGCGGCGGCCACGGGAGCCTCGGCCGCCTTGCGGGTACGGCGACGCGGCTTGGTCTCCGCCACGGGCTCCGCCGTCTCCACCACGGGCTCCGCCGTTTCCGCCACGGCCCCGGCGACCGGCTCGGCCGCCTTGCGGGTACGACGGCGCGGCTTGGCCTCCGCCTCGGGCTCCGCGACGACGGCCGGGGCCGGCGCCGGGGTCTCCACGACGGCGGTCTCCACCGGCTCCGCCACCACGGGCTCCGCGGCCTTGCGGGTACGACGGCGACGCGGCTTCTCCACGGTCTCCGCGACCTCGGCGGCGACGGGAGCCGGGGCGGCCACGGGCGCTTCCTGCGGCGCCTCGGTGCGCACCTCGACGGCCGGCGTCACCGCGGCCGGCGCCTGGGCGCCGTTGCGGGTGCGGCGACGGCGGCGCGGGGTGCGCGTCGCCGACTCCTCCACGGACGTGGACTCGGCGGCCGGTGCCTGCGCGGCCGCGTCCAGCGGGGCGCCGCCCCGGGTACGACGGCGACGGCGCGGGGTGCGCTCCGGACGCTCCTGCTCGACGGCGGGGGCCTCGGCACGGTCCTGGCGGTCCTGGCGGTCGCCGCGACCACCGCGGCCACGGTCACGATCGCGGTCGCGGCCACGGGCGCCGCGGCCACCGGTCTCGCCGAGGTCCTCCAGCACCTCCGCGCCCAGACCGGCACGGGTCCGCTCCGAGCGGGGCAGGACGCCCTTGGTGCCCGCCGGGATGTTGAGGTCGGAGAACAGGTGCGGGGACGTGGAGTACGTCTCCACCGGGTCGTTGAAGTCCAGCTCCAGCGCCTTGTTGATCAGCTGCCAGCGCGGGATGTCGTCCCAGTCCACGAACGTGATCGCCGTACCCTTGGCGCCCGCGCGGCCGGTGCGGCCGACCCGGTGCAGGTACGTCTTCTCGTCCTCGGGGGACTGGTAGTTGATGACGTGGGTGACGCCTTCGACGTCGATACCGCGCGCGGCGACATCGGTGCACACCAGGACGTCGACCTTGCCGTTGCGGAACGCGCGCAGCGCCTGCTCGCGGGCACCCTGGCCGAGGTCGCCGTGGACCGCGCCGGAGGCGAAGCCGCGGCGCTGGAGCTGCTCGGCGATGTCGGCGGCCGTGCGCTTGGTGCGGCAGAAGATCATCGCGAGCCCGCGGCCCTCGGCCTGGAGGATGCGGGCGATCATCTCCGGCTTGTCCATGGAGTGGCCGCGGTAGATGAACTGCTTGATGTTCGCGACCGTCACGCCCTCGTCGTCCGGCGCGGTGGCGCGGATGTGCGTGGGGCGGGACATGTAGCGGCGGGCGAGGCCGATGACCGCGCCCGGCATGGTCGCCGAGAACAGCATGGTCTGGCGCCTGACCGGGAGCATGCCGATGATCTTCTCGACGTCGGGCAGGAAGCCCAGGTCGAGCATCTCGTCGGCCTCGTCGAGGACCAGGCACTTGACGTGCTTGAGGTCGAGCTTCTTCTGGCCCGCGAGGTCGAGCAGCCGGCCCGGGGTGCCGACGACGACGTCGACACCCTTCTTCAGGGCCTCGACCTGGGGCTCGTAGGCCCGGCCGCCGTAGATGGCCAGCACGCGCACGTTACGGGCCTTGCCGGCCGTCTGGAGGTCGTTGGTGACCTGGGTGCACAGCTCGCGGGTGGGGACGACGACCAGCGCCTGCGGGGCGTCGGTGAGGGCGTCGGGGGTGGCGCGTCCGGCCTCGACATCGGCGGGGACGGTCACGCGCTCCAGGAGGGGGAGGCCGAAGCCCAGCGTCTTGCCGGTGCCGGTCTTGGCCTGGCCGATGACGTCCGTGCCGGAAAGGGCGACGGGAAGCGTCATCTCCTGGATGGGGAAGGGATTGACGATGCCGACGGCCTCCAGGGCCTCGGCGGTCTCGGGGAGAATCCCAAGGTCTCGAAACGTCGTAGTCAGGGTGCTGCCTCTTCTGTGTGGCGCGGTGCGAGGCGAGCGCGGGGGGTCATGGCTGACCGTGCCGGGGACGTCGGCTGCCGTACGGGCGAACCTGTCAAGGCAAGCCGTATAGCACGGGACCTCTGCCGACGCTCTAGCGCTCGTACCGCTGAGGGTGTCCCTCCGGTCGTCGTACGTAATGAGCCGTACGGCCACGGAGGTCTGTCGGGTCGGAGCCGATCGGGCCACCGACCGGGCATCCTCATGCGTGCGCCCTGCCGGAACACGTCGAACACCGTCGACGCACTCCCAGGCGCATTACCACCATACCTCGGATTCGCGCACATGCGATGGCCGAATTGGTCACGTAGTCGTGGTCACAGTGATCGACCGGGGGCTCGACGGGTGCGCCGAGCGGGCTATTGTGCGCCTCATGACTAGCTCTGACAAGCCTGAGAACGCGTCCGCCGCCCCCGTACCGACCGGTGTCGCCGCGCAGGACTGGGCGCAGGCCGCCGCCGAGCCGCACTACCGCGCCGCCGTCGTGGATCTGCTCGGGGCGCTCGCCTATGGAGAGCTCGCGGCGTTCGAGCGGCTCGCGGAGGACGCGAAGCTGGCGCCGACCCTCGGGGACAAGTCCGAGCTGGCGAAGATGGCGTCGGCCGAGTTCCACCACTTCGAGCGGCTGCGGGACCGGCTGACGGAGATCGGTGAGGACCCGACGGCCGCGATGGACCCGTTCGTCGCCGCGCTGGACGGCTTCCACCGGCAGACGGCGCCCTCGGACTGGCTGGAGGGCCTGGTCAAGGCGTACGTCGGCGACTCGATCGCGAGCGACTTCTACCGGGAGGTGGCGGCGCGGCTCGACATCGACACCCGGGAGCTGGTGCTCGCGGTGCTGGACGACACCGGGCACGCGGAGTTCGCGGTGGAGAAGGTGCGGGCCGCGATCGACGCCGAGCCGCGGGTCGGTGGGCGGCTCGCGCTGTGGGCACGGCGGCTGATGGGCGAGGCGCTGTCGCAGTCGCAGCGGGTGGTGGCGGACCGGGACGCGCTGTCCACGATGCTCGTGGGCGGGGTGGCCGACGGGTTCGATCTGGCCGAGGTGGGGCGGATGTTCACGAGGATCACGGAGGCGCACACGAAGCGGATGGCTGCGCTGGGCCTCGCGGCCTGAGAAGCGCTGCGGAAGCGGTGCGCTCCGTGGGGGGCGGGGCAGGGGGTGTGGTGGCCGGCCGCGCCCACGCGGCGGAGCCGCATATCGAACAGAGCCCCGCGCCCCTTTCGGGGCGATTGGTCCCGGCCCCTTGAACAGGGCTCCTGTCTATGCCGTCAGGGAGCGGCGGCTTCGGGACGGGCGCAGCAGCAGGGACAGGGAAGCGGCGGAGATGATCGCCGCGCCCAGGACGGGGACCACGAGGGAGCCCGGACCCACGGCGCTGTGGGTGACGAAGTCGCCCAGCAGGGCGCCCGCGGTGCCGGTCGAGTAGACCAGGGGGCGGTTCGGGAGGCGGTGGGCCAGGCGGGCGGTCGCCGCCCAGGCGAGCAGGAGACCGAGCACGGCGGTGCCGAGTGCTTCCAGGATCATGACGGGGGTCCCTCCCACGGCCGGTCTGCCTTGAACGGTCGTAGCCCGTACTACCCGTGACCTGCGGACTGCAACCCTCCGCTATGGAGGAGTTGTGTCGTCTCTGTGTGCGAATCCGCTCAGCACAAGGGCCCGGCGGCCGAGTGCCGCCGGGCCCTTGTGACCGCCTTGACTACAGCGCGCCGAAGCCCACCTTGCGCACGGTCGGCGCGCCGAGCTCCACGTACGCCAGCCGGTCCGTCGGCACCATGACCTTGCGGCCCTTCTCGTCCTCAAGGGCCAGCAGCTGCGTCTTCCCGGCGAGCGCGTCCGACACCAGGCGCTCGACCTCCTCGACGCTCTGACCGCTCTCCAGAACGATCTCGCGGGGCGCGTGCTGCACGCCGATCTTGACCTCCACGGCTTTGTCCCTCCGACGGTCAGTTATGTGCGCGATCTTCCGCGCCGTACCAGCACACATTAGCCCGGTGAGGGGACGTGTACGCGATCGGCCGGGAACGCCAACAGCGAACACCGTCCGGGAATGAACACCGTGACGCGACTCAGTGGTGCTCGTTGCCGTGCAGCGGGAAGCCCGCGATGCCGCGCCAGGCGAGCGAGGCGAGGAGCTGCACCGCGTTGTCGCGCGGCACACTGCGGTCGCTGTGCAGCCAGGAACGGGCCACCACCTGGGCGAGCCCGCCGAGACCGGAGGCGAGCAGCATGGACTCCGCGCGCGAGAGGCCGGTGTCCTCCGCGATCACCTCGCAGATCGCCTCGGCACACTCGGTGGTCACCTTGTCGACGCGCTCGCGCACGGCGGGCTCGTTCGTCAGGTCGGACTCGAAGACCAGCCGGAAGGCGCCGCCGTCGTCCTCCACGTAGGCGAAGTAGGCGTCCATGGTCGCCCGCACGCGCTGCTTGTTGTCGGTCGTCGACGCCAGCGCGCCGCGCACCGACTGGATCAGCGACTCGCAGTGCTGGTCCAGCAGCGCGAGATAGAGGTCGAGCTTGCCCGGGAAGTGCTGGTAGAGCACCGGCTTGCTGACGCCGGCCCGCTCGGCGATGTCGTCCATCGCCGCGGCGTGGTAGCCCTGTGCGACGAAGACCTCCTGGGCGGCGCCCAGCAACTGGTTCCGTCGGGCTCGGCGCGGCAGCCGGGTGCCGCGCGGGCGTGCTGCCTCTGTTTGCTCGATGGCTGTCACGCCGCCTCCCAATGTCGTCCACATGCGGTGTCGACCGCGCGGCCATCGTACTTTTCGGTAACCGTGGTGTGCGCGGTGCGAACGCAGAATTTCATGTACCGGACGACGGCGAAAGCCGAGTCACACGGGCGATCAGCGGTAGTCGTCCTCGTCGAGCGAGACCACGCGCGCCTGTTCGAGGAGATCGGCCTCGTTCGCCGCGTCCTTCTTCTCCGCCGTCAAGGTGTCGTCGCGCTCGGGCCGGACATCGGCCTGCTGCTCGACGGCGTCCACCTCCGGGTCCTCGACGCCCAGCTCGGGGGCGGTCTCCTCGTCCAGTTCCTCGATGGTGTCGGGCTCGGTCGGATCCTGGGCCATGATGGGCTCCCTTCCTACGAACGTCCCTGGGCACGGCAGGGGCCACACGCGGGTGCCCTCTGTACGAGCCTAGGAGACGGGCGAATCGGACGCCATGCCGTGCGCGCCGGTCCGCCCACCGGTTGTCCGCCACGGGACGGCTCATGCGCGGAACGGCTCGTTCTGTGACGGCGAACACACGAATCCGGGTGTGATCACCTCGTAACATTGCCCGCATGTCTTCCACCGAGTCGCCCTCCGCGCCGGCCGCCAGCGTCCTCCCTCGGGTGGCGCCCGTCCGGGTCGGCGAAGGGGAGCGGCTGCGGACGGTGGGGCTGCCGGGGGTCACCCTGTCGGTGCGCTACCGGCCGGCCGCGCGTGAGGACCTGCCGCGCGCCCTGTACGTGCACGGGCTCGGCGGCTCCTCGCAGAACTGGTCGGACCTGATGGCCGAGCTGGAAGGCGTCGTGTCCGGCGAGGCGGTCGACCTGCCGGGCTTCGGCGACTCCCCGCCCCCGGACGACGGCGACTACTCCGTCACCGGGCACGCGCGGGCCGTCATCCGCTACCTGGACGCCTCCGGTCACGGGCCCGTCCACCTCCTCGGCAACTCGCTCGGCGGCGCGGTCACCACGCGGGTGGCCGCCGTACGCCCCGACCTGGTGCGCACCCTGACGCTGATCTCGCCCGCGCTCCCGGAGCTGCGGATCCAGCGCACCGCGGTGCCGACCGGACTGCTCGGGGTGCCCGGCGTCGCCGCCCTGTTCACCCGGATGAGCAAGGAGTGGACGGCCGAGCAGCGGGTGCGCGGGGTCATGGGCCTTTGTTACGGCGATCCCGGCCGGGTGACGCCGGAGGCGTTCCGGCATGCCGTGGAGGAGCTGGAGCGGCGGTTGCAGCTGCCGTACTTCTGGGACGCGATGGCCCGCTCCGCGCGCGGCATCGTCAACGCGTACACGCTCGGCGGGCAGCATGGCCTGTGGCGGCAGGCCGAGCGGGTGCTCGCGCCGACCCTGCTCGTCTACGGCGGCCGGGACCAGCTCGTCGGCTACCGCATGGCCCGCAAGGCCGCCCGCTCCTTCCGCGACTCCCGGCTGCTGTCCCTGCCGGACGCCGGGCACGTGGCGATGATGGAGTACCCGGGCGTGGTGGCGCGGGCCTTCCGGGAGCTGATGGCGCAGGCCGGGGGAGACGGCGGCGCGGACGCGGACGCGGGCGACGCGGCGGTTGCGGGCGACGCGGATGCCGGCAGTAGAGACGACGGCAGTAGAGACGACGGCAGTAGAGACGACGGCAGTAGAGACGACGACAGCACGGATACGGGCGGCCGGGGAGCCGCCGACGGTACGGAAGCGGGGAGCTGAAGGACACCGTGGGACGCCACAGCCGCCGAGGACCGGCCGAACCGGTCGCGAGGGACGAGGGTCCGGAGATAGCGGCGAAGAGTGAGCGGGGGGCGGCGGGCCGCGGGGCGCCGAGACTGCCTGAAGGGACGCCGGACCACGGTGTGCCGAGGTCCCCGGAGAGAGCGGCGGGGCGTGGTGCGCCGCGTGGTCCTGAGGGGTCGGCGGGGCTTGGCGCCCCGGGTGGTTCCGAGGGGGCTCCGGGCCGTGGTGCCGTGCGTGGTCCTGAGGGGTCGGCGGGGCGTGGTGCCGTGCGTGGGTCCGAGGGGACTCCGGCCCGTGGTGTTTCGCGGGTGCCCGACGGCACGCCCGCCCGTGGGGTTACCGAGTTCTCCGACGGCACGCCCGCGCACGGCGTGCCGCGCGCCGGTGGGGGTGCCGCGCGGGGCGGGCATCCCGAGCAGCGGGAACCCGGTGGCGGCTGGGGGGATTTCCCGGAGCCGACCGGGTCCGGGACCGGTGTGCACGAAGTCGTGCTGCCCCGGCAGCGGAAGGCGGGACCCGCCGAGCCGGGTGGGGCAGGTGGGCCAGGTGGTTCTGCCAGGCATGCCGGGCCTGCCGGGCGTGGGCCCCGGCAGGACTACCTGGACGCTTTCGACGGCGGCGGCGGAAAAGCCGGAGGCGTCCGTACGGCTGAGCAGCCGGCCGAGGAGCCGGGACCGAAGCCGGAGCCGGAGCCGGAGCCGAAGGCGAAGCCGCAGCCGAAGTCGGGGCCAGGGGCGACGGCCGAGACGCCCGTCGCCGGTGCGGACAAGGCGACCCTGCCCGCGCGGCGCGGGAACAAGGGGCGGGCCTTCACCGGTATCGCCGCGGCCGCCGTCACCACCGTGCTCGCGGTGGTCGTCGCCGGACAGGTGACCGAGAGCCGCGACAGCGGCGCGCGGACCGGGCACACCGCGCAGGACCAGGGTGCCGACGCGCACGCCGGGGCCGCCGCGAAGCCGAGCGCGGTGCCGCTGACGTACGAGCAGAAGATGGACCGCACGTATCCGCTGGGCGCCACCCTGAAGGCGTCCGGGACCTTCGACACCGTCCCCGGGTTCGACAAGGCGCCCGGCACCGGTCAGAAGTACCGCTACCGGGTCGACATCGAGCAGGGACTCGGCCTGGACGGCGCGCTGTTCGCCGAGGCCGTGCAGAAGACGCTGAACGACGACCGGAGTTGGGGCCACGGCGGCACCCGTACCTTCGAGCGGATCTCCTCCGGCAAACCCGACTTCGTGATCACCCTGGCCAGCCCCGGCACCACCGCCACCTGGTGCGCGAAATCCGGCCTGGACACCACCGAGGACAACGTCTCCTGCGACTCGGCCGCCACCCAGCGCGTGATGATCAATGCGTACCGGTGGGCTCAAGGAAGCAAGACATATGGCGACAAAATCCATATGTACCGGCAAATGTTGATCAACCATGAGGTCGGCCACCGGCTCGGCCACAACCACGTCACCTGCGAGAAGAGCGGCGAACTGGCGCCGGTCATGCAGCAGCAGACCAAGTTCCTCGACCACGACGGGATCCACTGTCTGCCCAACGCCTGGCCCTATACCAGGAGTTGACGACCTGCGCTTATGTCACATTGACATGAGCCGCAAGTTCGTTCATATTTCTGCGCATGTGGTCTAGTCATGCCGTCTCCTTCAGCGCCGCCATCGAGCTGGCGCTGATCGGCGTGACCGCGCTCTGCGTGGCCGACATCCACTGTCGCTGACGCCGCCCCCTGGCGTTCGCGTCGCGACCTTTCTCCCTTTCCCGTCCGTGGCCCCGGTCACGGATTTTTCGACGACCCGACGCCGGGGCCGACGTCTGTCCAGGGACGTCTCACTCCTCGTCTCTTTGTCTCACTCTTCGAGAAAACCTCGAAATCTCCCCCGAGAGGTCGTCATTCCGATGCGTCAACCGTCCGTCATAGCGCGCCGCGTGGCAGCGGCATCCGTCAGCCTGGTCGTGGCCGCGGGCGCCGCCGCCTGCGGTCCGAAGGACAGCGGTGCGAAGGGCTCCGGTGGCGACTCCACGCCCCACAAGGGCGGCACGCTCACGGTCCTGAACTCCGAACCGCAGACCGATTTCGACCCCGCGCGGCTGTACACCTCGGGCGGCGGAAACGTCCCCTCGCTGGTCTTCCGCACCCTGACCACGCGCAACCGGGCGGACGGCGCGGCCGGCGCCAAGGTCGTGCCGGACCTCGCCACCGACACCGGGCGCCCCAACAAGGACGCGACCGTGTGGACGTACACCCTGAAGAAGGGCCTGAAGTACGAGGACGGCACCCCGATCACCTCGGCCGACATCAAGTACGGCATCGAGCGCTCCTTCGCCCCCGAGCTGTCCGGCGGCGCCCCCTACCTGCGCGACTGGCTGACCGGCGCGGCCGACTACCAGGGGCCGTACAAGGACAAGAAGGGCCTGTCGGCGATCGGGACGCCGGACGAGCGGACCATCGTCTTCCATCTGAACAAGCCCGAGGGCGAGTTCCCGTTCCTGGCCACCCAGACGCAGTTCGCGCCCGTGCCCAAGGCCAAGGACACCGGCACCAAGTACGAGGAACACCCGGTCTCGTCCGGCCCCTACGAGGTCGTGAAGAACGAGAACGACGGCGAGCACGTGCTGCTCAAGCGCAACCCGAACTGGTCGGCGGCCACCGACGACCAGCGCAAGGCGTACCCGGACACCATCGACGTGCGCTCCGGCCTCGACTCCTCGGTGATCGACCAGCGGCTCTCCGCGTCCCAGGGCGCGGACGCCGCCGCCGTCACCACGGACACCAACCTCGGCCCGGCCGAGCTGGCCAAGGTGACCGGCGACAAGGAGCTGGCCGCGCGCGTGGGCACCGGCCACTTCGGCTACACGAACTACATCGCGTTCAACCCGAAGGTGAAGCCGTTCGACAACCCCAAGGTGCGCGAGGCCATCGCCTACGCCGTCGACCGCTCCTCGGTGGTCAACGCGGCCGGCGGCAGCGCGCTCGCCGAGCCCGCCACGACCTTCCTGCCCAACCAGAAGTCCTTCGGGTACACGCCGTACGACCCGTTCCCGGCGGGCGCGTCCGGCAACCCGGCGAAGGCCAAGGAGCTGCTGGCGCAGGCCGGTTACAAGAACGGGCTCACCGTCACCCTGACGCACTCCAACGCCAAGGACTTCGCGACCAGCCCGGAGATCGCCACCGCCCTCCAGGACGCCCTCAAGAAGGCCGGCATCACGGTCAAGCTCCAGGGCCTGGAGGACAACGACTACCGGGACACCGTCCACAGCGTGAAGACCGAGCCCGGCTTCTTCCTCGCCGGCTGGGGCGCCGACTGGCCCTCCGGCGGTCCCTTCCTCGCCCCGATCTTCGACGGCCGGCAGATCGTCAAGGACGGCGCGAACTTCAACGCGAGCCAGCTCGACGACAAGTCGGTCAATGACGAGATTGACTCGATCAACAAGTTGACCGACCTCGACGCGGCCGCCAAGCGCTGGGGCGCCCTGGACAGGAAGATCGGTGAGAAGGCCGTCGTGGTGCCGCTGTTCCACCCCGTCTACAAGCGCCTGGTCGGCAAGGACATCCGCAATGTCGTCATCAGCGACTGGACCGGCGTGCTGGACATCTCCCAGGTCGCGGTGAAGTGACGCCGTGACCGAGTCACCCCTCGCCACCCCGGCCGCCGGGACGGACACCTCCGTCCCGGCGGCGCCGGGGGCGCGCCGGTTCTGGCGGCGGCTGCGGGCGCAGCGCGCCGCCCTGGTCGCCGCGGCCGTCGTCGCGCTGCTCGTCCTGGTCGCGCTCTTCGCGCCGCTGCTCACCGCCCTGGAGGGCCAGGACCCCTTCACCTATCACCCGTCCCTGATCGACTCCGCGCGCGGCGGCGTGCCGGTCGGCTCCCTCGGCGGCATCGGCGCGGAGCACTGGCTGGGCGTCGAACCCCAGACCGGCCGCGACCTGTTCGCCCGCCTGGTCTACGGCGCCCGGGTCTCGCTCGGCGTCGCCCTGGCGGCCACCGTCATCCAGATCGCCATCGGCGTGGCCGTCGGCGTGGCGGCCGCGCTCGGCAATCAATGGATTGATCAAGTGTTGAGCCGGATCACGGACATCATCGTCGCCATGCCGCTGATGATCATGTCGCTGGCGCTGCTGGCGGTCGTCCCGGCGAGCTTCCCGCGGCCCGTCCTGGTCACCCTCGTCCTCGGCCTGATCGGCTGGGGCGGCATCGCGAAGATCGTGCGCGCGCAGGCCCTGTCCCTGAAGGGCCTCGACTACGTCTCCGCCGCCCGGCTCAGCGGCTGGCGGACCTGGCGGATCGCCCACCGGGAGCTGCTGCCCGGCCTCGCCGCGCCCATCATCACGTACGCCGCGCTCCTCGTGCCCTCGAACATCTCGGCGGAATCGGCCCTGTCCTTCCTCGGCGTCGGCGTCAAGCCGCCCACGCCCTCCTGGGGACAGATGCTCACCGCCGCCGACGTCTGGTACCAGGCCGCCCCGCAGTACCTGCTGCTGCCGGCCGGCGCCCTGTTCGTCACCATCCTCGCCCTCACCGTGTTCGGCGACGGCGTGCGCACCGCGCTCGACCCCCGCGCCGCCTCCCGGCTGCGGGTCGGCACCGGCCGCAAGGAGAAGGACACGGCCGGGGACGCGATCAAGCCGGCCGAGGACGCGATCAAGCCGGCCGAGGACGCGACCAAGAAGGAGGCGACCGCATGAGCGGCTTCGGCGGATTCCTGCTGCGCCGGGCCGTGGGCGCGGTCGTCACCCTGCTCGCCGTCTCGGTCATCGTCTACGTCGTCTTCTACGTCACCCCCGGCAACGTCGCCCAGATCACCTGCGGCCCGCGCTGCTCGCCCGCCCAGGTGCACCAGGTCGCCGAACAGCTGCACCTCGGCGACCCCCTCTACGTGCGCTACTGGCACTTCCTCCAGGGCCTCCTCGCCGGCCAGGACTTCTCCACCGGCACCTCCGTGGAGCACTGCGCGGCGCCCTGCCTCGGGCAGTCGTACCAGACCGGACAGCAGGTCCTGGACATCATCCTGGGCAAGCTCCCGGTCAGCCTCTCGCTGGTCCTCGGCGGCATGGTGCTGTGGCTCGCCCTCGGCGTCGGCACCGGCGTCCTCTCCGCCTGGCGGCGCGGCCGCGTCTCGGAGCGGGTGCTCACCGCGATCACCCTCGCGGGCACCGCCACCCCGGTGTTCGTCATCGGCCTGGTGCTGATGATCATCATCTGCGGCGAACTCCAGCTGCTGCCCTTCCCGGAGTACGTCGCCTTCACCGACGACCCCGAGCAGTGGGCCTGGAACCTGCTGCTGCCCTGGCTGTCGCTGGCCCTGATCGAGGCCGCGACCTTCGCCCGGCTGACCCGCGCCGCGATGCTGGAGACCCTCGCCGAGGACCACGTGCGGACCTTCCGGGCGTACGGCGTCGGCGAGCGGGCCATCGTCGGACGGCACGCCCTGCGCGGCGCGTTCGCCCCGGTCATCGCGCTCAACGCCAACAACGTCGGCTCCGCCGTCGGCGGCGCCGTCCTCACCGAGACCCTGTTCGGGCTGCCCGGCATCGGCCAGGAACTGGTGCACGCGGTGAAGGTCGTCGACCTGCCGGTGGTCGTCGGCATGGTCCTCGTCATCGCGTTCTTCGTGGTGCTCGCCAACGCCGTCGCGGACGTGCTGTACGCGGTGGCCGACCGACGGGTGGTGCTCGCATGAGCCTCGTGGAAGTGTCCGGCCTGAGCGTCGAGTTCGGCGCGCTGCGGGCCGTCGACGGGCTCTCCTTCAGCCTGGCCGAGGGCGGCGCGCTGGCCCTGGTCGGCGAGTCCGGCTCCGGCAAGTCCACGGTCGCGGGCGCCCTGCTGGGCCTGCACCGCGGCACCGGCGCCCGGGTCGGCGGCACCGTGCGCGTTGCCGGCACCGACGTCCAGGCGGCCACCGAGCAGGAGCTGCGGCGGCTGCGCGGGGCCAGGGCCGCCATGGTCTTCCAGGACCCGCTGTCCTCGCTCGACCCCTACTACGCCATCGGCGACCAGATCGCCGAGGTGTACCGGGTGCACACCCGCGCCACGCGCCGCGCCGCCCGCGCGCGTGCCGTCGAGGTCCTGGACCGGGTGGGCATCCCGGACGCCGCCCGGCGCGCCCGCTCGCGCCCGCACGAGTTCAGCGGCGGCATGCGCCAGCGCGCGCTCATCGCCATGGCGCTCGCCTGTGAGCCCGAACTGCTGATCGCCGACGAGCCCACCACCGCGCTCGACGTCACCGTGCAGGCCCAGATCCTGGACCTGCTGCACACCCTGCGCACGGAGACCGGCATGGGTCTGCTGCTGGTCACCCACGACGTGGGCGTGGCCGCCGAGAGCGTCGACGAGGTACTGGTCATGCGGCACGGCCGGGCCGTCGAGCACGGTCCCGTCGGGACGGTCCTCGCGGCGCCCCGCAAGTCGTACACCCGCGAACTCCTCGACGCCGTCCCGCGCGTGGAGACCCGCCGCACCGGCGCCCCGGCCACCGGCGAGGTGGTCCTGGAGGCCACCGGTCTGCGGCGCGAGTTCGGGCGCGGCAAGCGGGCGTTCGCGGCCGTGGACGACGTCTCGCTGACCGTGCGCAGGGGCGAGACCCTCGGCGTCGTCGGCGAGAGCGGCAGCGGCAAGACCACCCTCGGCCGGATGCTGGTCGGCCTGCTGGACCCCACCGCGGGCCGGATCCGCTACGCGGGCGAGCCGCACACCGGGGTGAACCCGGCCGTCCAGATGGTCTTCCAGGACCCCGTCTCCTCCCTCAACCCCCGCCGCAGCGTGGGCGAGTCCATCGCCGACCCGCTGCGCGCCCGGGGCGAGAAGGGCGCGGGGACCGAGGAGCGGATCAGGGGGCGGGTGACGGAACTGCTGGAGCGCGTGGGGCTCGAAGGGGCGCATTACGACCGCTACCCGCACGAGTTCAGCGGGGGCCAGCGCCAGCGCATCGGCATCGCCCGCGCGCTGGCCGCCGACCCGCGCGTCATCGTCTGCGACGAACCCGTCTCCGCGCTCGACGTCACCACCCAGGCCCAGGTGGTCGCCCTGCTCGGCGAGTTGCAGCGGGAACTCGGCCTCGCGCTGGTCTTCATCGCGCACGACCTCGCCGTCGTCCGCCAGGTCAGCGACCGGCTCGCGGTGATGCGCCGGGGCCGGCTGATCGAGTACGGCCCCGCCGACGAGGTCTACGACAACCCGCGCGAGGAGTACACCCGGCAGCTGCTGGCCGCCGTACCCGCCCTCGATCCGGAGCTGGCGGCCCGGCGCCGGGCCGCGCGCGGCGAACCGGCGGCGGCCTGACGGCCCGCCGTACGGCACGCCCGGCGTGACGTCCCGTACCCGCGTGAACGCCTAGCGCGACAAAACGCGATCCGCACGAGAAAGTTACGCGCGTTCACCCCTTTTGGTGGCGCGACGGACAACCGTCCGTCGCGCCACCCTCTTGTCCGCTTACCTTCGTCCCGCTGTGAGCCGCCGGGACCAACGGCGGCCGACCAGGAGGAAGATCGGGGGTGCACGCGTGCGCACGGGACTGCTGACGGAAGGCGGCTATCCGTATGCGAGCGGCGACGCCGGCCTCTGGTGCGACCGGCTGGTGCGCGGGCTCGGGCAGCACGAGTTCGACCTCTACGCGCTCAGCCGCAGCAGGCACCAGGAGGAACAGGGACTGCTCCCGCTCCCGCCCCAGGTGACCCGGGTCCGCACGGCACCGCTGTGGACGGCCGAGGTCGCCGGCGGGGCGGTCGGGTACGGACGGCGCGCGCGCCGGCGCTTCACCGAGCACTACGGCGAACTGGCCGCCGCGATGTGCACGGCGGCGGACGGCGGCGGGGGTACGGCCGCCGACCACAGCGCCTCCGGTGCCGTGGCGGACCGTTTCGCCAACGCCCTGTACGGGCTCGCCGAACTCGCCCGCGAGGCCGGCGGACTCGGCGCGGCGCTCCGCTCCGACCTCGCCGTCCGCACCCTGGAGCGCGCCTGCCGCGCGCCCGGCGCGCCGCGCACGGCGCGCGAGGCGCGCGTGGCCGACCTGCTCACCGTCACCGGCCACCTCGAACGCGCCCTGCGCCCCCTCTCCCTCGACTGGTACGGCGAGGACGCGCTCGGCGCGGCCGACCTCTGCCACGCCACGTCCGGCGGTCCCGCCGCCCTCCCCGGGCTGCTCGCCCGGCACTTCTGCGGGGTGCCCCTGCTGGTCACCGAGTACGGCGTCCATCTGCGCGCCCAGTACCTGGACCGGGGGCCCGGTACGGCGCCCGCGGTGCGCGCCCTGCTCGCCGCGTTCCACGGGCGGCTCGCCACCGAGATCTACCGGCGCGCCGAGATCCTCACCCCGGGCAACGCGCACGCCCGCCGCTGGCAGGAGCGGTGCGGGGCGGACCGGGCCAGGATCCGCACCGTGTACCCGGGCATGGCGGCCGACGGCTTCACCGAGGCCGGCGAGTCACCGGAGCGCGCGGACGCGGACACCCTGGTCTGGGTCGGGCGCGTCGAACCCGCCAAGGACCTCGTCTCCCTGCTGCACGCCTTCGCCGAGGTGCGCAGGCGGGAGCCCGGGGCACGGCTGCGGATCGTCGGCTCGCCGGGCGGATCCGAGGGGGCGGCGTATCTCGGGCACTGCCAGGCGCTCGCCGCGCAGCTCTTCCCGGACGAGGCGGAGGGGGCGCACGCGGTCGGCTGCAACCCGGTCTCCTTCGACGAGATCGGCAGCCCGGACGCCCCCACGCTGCCCGAGGTGTACGCCTCCGGTGCCGTCGTCGTGCTCTCCAGCGTGGTGGAGGGGTTCCCCACCGGGCTCATCGAGGCCATGTTCTGCGGCCGGGCGACCGTTTCGACGGACGCCGGCGCGGTGGTCGAGGTGATCGGCGGTACGGGGCTGGTCGTGCCCCCGCGCAATCCGCGGGCGCTCGCCGATGCGTGCCTGGCGCTGTTGCGCGACCCCGAGCGCCGTGCGCGGCTCGGTGCGGCGGCGCGCGCCCGGGCGCTGGAGCTGTTCACCGTCGAGCAGAACATCGCGGCGTTCCACGGCATCTACCTGGAGATCGTCTCGCACTGCCCGGTCCGCCGCGACCTCCTCGACGCGTCCGGCGCGCCGCTGCCCTTCGCCGCCCCCGCCGAATCCCACGTCCCCGCCCACTGGCCCGCCACCCCCACCTGGGCCCTCCCGACCACGGAGCCAGCCCGATGAGCGACACACCGAGAATGCCGAGTGGAGGGGTGCCGTGGGGAGCGGGGTCGACCGAGAGGGGCACGGGGCCGGGGGAGCGGCCCTCGATCGGAGTGGCCCCGGGAGTGGGGGAGCGGCCCTCGACCGGAGCGGCTCCGGGAGCGGGGGAGTGGCCGAAGCCGGAGGCCGGGGCGGGTGCCGGGGACGGGGTGGATCGGGCCGCCCCCACCGAGGGGCCGCACGGAGGCGAGGCTTCCGTGAGCTGGCGGGACGTCTCGGAGGACATGCCCTCCGTGTCCGCTGCCGGCGTGCCTCTCGTCAACTCGCCCTCTGACGTGCCTGGTTCGGTCGAAGTGTCCGCGCGTGCGGGCGGCGCCTCCCTGGAGTGGCCGGACGCCCCGATCGCCGCCGGGTCCGGGGTGCTTCTCTCCAAGTCCCGTGCCGGTGAGCCCCGTACGCCCGCGGCCCCCGTCGGCGATCCGCCCGCCCCCGCGAGCTGGCCACCGCCCCCCATGCCCGTCCCCGACCGCAGAGCCGCCCCCCGCCGGCCCTCCGGTGACCCCGTCAAGGCGTTGCTCCACCGGCACCGTGACCTGTGCGAGCAGGCCGTCGACGCCCTGGAGATCGCGGCCGGGCTGGAGGCGCAGGGGATCACCGATCGGACGGCGGCACGCTTCCGGCACCGGGATGTCTTCTCCCTGGCCGAGGAGTTGTACGCGCGCGTGCCGCGGACCGGGGAGATCAGGGCGGTGCCGAATCCTGCCCTGCCCGTGCCCCGGGTCAGGGCGGCATGGGCGCTGCTGAGCCCGCTGCCGGGGATCGCCGCTGCGGGCACCGTGGCCGGGATGCGCGTCACCCAGGGCCAGCCGCGGCTGCTCGTGGCCGTGGCCGGGCTCGCCGTCGTAGCCCTCACGACCCGCGCGGCGCTGCGCACCGGACCCCTGGCCGTGCGCACCGGGCCCCGCCGCCCCCGCCCCTGGCAGGGATCCCTCGTCGCCTGGACCCTCTGGCTGCTCGGATACGCGCTGTTCGGCGACGGCCTGCTGCACGACGTGCTCACCGGCGGCCCCGACGGGCTCCCCGACGGCGCACCCGGCGGCGCCTGGCCCACCACCACCGCGCCCGCGCTCGCCCTCGCCCTGGCCCTCGCGCCGGCGGCCTGGTGCGCGCACCTCCTCGCCGCGGGCGCCCGGCGCGGACTCGCGGGCAGCCGGGGCCTCGGGGACTTCACGGCTGCCGCCCGGCCCCTGCTGCTCGGCACCTTCGTCCTGTTCCTCGGCGCGCTCGCCGCGCTGCTCCTGGCGTGCGGAAAGGTCCTCGGCGAACCCGCGGCCTACCCGCAGGCGCTCACCCTCGGCGCCCTGCTCCTGCTCGCCCGCCTGCTCATCGCGCACCGGCACCGGCGCGCGCCCGCCCTCGTCCTCGGCACCGCCGCGGTCACCGAGGCGCTGGCCCTCGCGCTGCCCCTCGCCGGGCGGCTGCCGCACTGCCACCTGCTCGCGCTGCCCGTGCGGACCCTCACGGACACCGTGGGCGAGCCCGCCGTACCGGCCCTCGCCTGCGGCACCGCCGCCCTGGCCCTGCTGCTGCACGCCGGCCGCACCCTCACCCGTGCCTCCGCCCACGCCCCCACCGGAGCACCCGAGTGAGCACTGGCTCGCGCCGCCCCCCGAACCAACAGCACCACCCCGTTGAAGGAGACCTCCAGATGTCCACCTCCCACCAGGGAGCCCCCGAAGCCCTCACCCAGGGAGCCGCCCGATGAGGGTCCTGCTGATCGGAGCCAATGGTTACCTCGGCCGGTTCGTGGCGGAGCGGCTGCTCGCCGACCCCGCCGTACAGCTCACCGCGCTCGGGCGGGGCGACGACGCGGACGTCCGGTTCGACCTCGCCACCGGCAGCCCCGGCGCGCTCACCCGGTTCCTGGGGGCGGTGCACCCCGGGGTCGTCATCAACTGCGCCGGCGCCACCCGTGGCGGCGCCCGCGAGCTGACCCGGCACAACACCGTCGCCGTGGCCACGGTGTGCGAGGCACTGCGGCGCAGCGGCTGCGGCGCGCGGCTGGTGCAGATCGGCTGCGGCGCGGAGTACGGCCCCAGCCAGCCCGGCTCGTCCACGGCCGAGGACGCCGTACCGCGGCCCGGCGGCCCCTACGGCGTCAGCAAGCTCGCCGCCACCGAACTCGTCCTCGGCTCCGGCCTGGACGCCGTCGTGCTGCGCGTCTTCTCGCCCTGCGGCCCCGGTACCCCGGCCGGCTCCCCGCTCGGCCGGCTCGCCGAGGCGATGCGCCGCGCGATGCAGTCGGGCGACGGAGAGCTGAAGCTCGCCGGACTCGGGGTGCAGCGCGACTTCGTGGACGTACGCGATGTCGCCCGCGCCGTGCACGCCGCCTCGCTCTCCGCCGCGCAGGGCGTCATCAACATCGGCTCGGGCCGCGCCGTACGGCTGCGGGACGCCGCCGGGACCCTCGCCCGGGTGGCCGGCTACGGCGGCGCGCTGCACGAACTCGACGCCCCGCCCGGCGCGTTGCGCGGCGGCCTCGGCCACCCCCGGGCCGAGACGGAGCACACCGCACCGGCCGCCTTCCCCTACCCGGACGGCTGCGGCAGCTGGCAGCAGGCCGATGTGCGCACCGCGCGCGACCGGCTCGGCTGGCGGCCGCGCATCGGCCTCGAAGAGTCCCTGGCCGACATCTGGATGGAGGCGGCGTGCCGCATCTGACCAGCACCGGCGGTACCGAGGGCACGGCGGGCGCCACCGGCACCGCCGTACGCACCGCCATCGGCGTCCCCGGCTACGCCCACCCCCTCGTCGCCCCCGCCCAGTGGGCCGCGCTCGCCCGCCCCGGCACCCCGCTGGACTGGGTGGCCCTCGACGTGGCCGGCGGCCCCGGCGCCCGCCCCGATCCGCACTGCCTGACGGCGGCGCAGGCGCTGCACCACGCGGGGACGCGCGTCCTCGGCCGCCTCGACCTCGCGCAGGGCGTCCGCGCCCACGCCGACCTGGTCCGCGACGCCCACCGCTACCTCGACTGGTACCGGGTCGACGGCTTCCTCCTCGACCGCTGCCCCATCGGCCGCGCCGAACTCGACGGGGTCCGCCGGGTGCTCGCGGACCTGCGGACGATCACCGGCACCGCCCATCTCGTCCTCGGCCACGGCACCCACCCGCACCCGGGCTACGCCGAGCACGCCGACCAGCTGGTGACCTTCGCGGGCTCCTGGTCCGACTACCGCTGGTCGCAGGTCGCGGAGTGGACGGCCGACCATCCGCCCGAGCGGTTCTGCCACTTCGTGCACAGCGTGCCGCGCGGGCATCTGGAGGAGGCGCTGCGCGTCGCGCGCTGGCAGGGCGCGGCCACGATCTACTTCACGGACCGCACCGGAGGCCGTGGTTCCGGGGACCCCTGGGAGGCGATGCCCGGCTACTGGGACGACATCGTCTCGCGCCTCGGAACAGGTGTCTCGGAATGAAGAAGGGCGTGGCAGTGTTACCAGGAGAACAAATGTAGTGATCGACCGACCAACGGAGTCCCCGTGTCGCTGCCACCCCTGGTCGAGCCGGCTTCCGAGCTCACCGTAGACGAGGTCCGCAGGTACTCCCGCCACCTGATCATCCCCGATGTGGGCATGGACGGGCAGAAGCGGCTGAAGAACGCCAAGGTGCTGTGCGTGGGCGCCGGCGGACTGGGCTCGCCCGCGCTGATGTACCTGGCGGCGGCGGGCGTCGGCACGCTCGGCATCGTGGAGTTCGACGAGGTCGACGAGTCGAACCTGCAGCGCCAGATCATCCACAGCCAGTCCGACATCGGCCGCTCCAAGGCCGAGTCCGCGCGCGACACCGTCAAGGGCATCAACCCCTATGTGAACGTGGTCCTTCACGAGGAGCGGCTCGAAGCCGAGAACGTGATGGACATTTTCAGCCAGTACGACCTGATCGTGGACGGCACGGACAACTTCGCCACCCGCTACCTGGTCAACGACGCCTGTGTGCTGCTGAACAAGCCGTACGTCTGGGGTTCGATCTACCGCTTCGACGGCCAGGCCTCGGTCTTCTGGTCCGAGCACGGCCCCTGCTACCGCTGCCTCTACCCGGAGCCCCCGCCCCCGGGCATGGTCCCCTCCTGCGCCGAGGGCGGTGTGCTCGGCGTGCTGTGCGCGTCGATCGGCTCCATCCAGGTCAACGAGGCCATCAAGCTCCTCGCGGGCATCGGCGACCCGCTGGTCGGCCGGCTGATGATCTACGACGCCCTGGAGATGCAGTACCGCCAGGTCAAGATCCGCAAGGACCCGAACTGCGCGGTCTGCGGCGAGAACCCGACCGTCACCGAGCTCATCGACTACGAGGCCTTCTGCGGCGTCGTCTCCGAGGAGGCCCAGGAGGCGGCCGCCGGTTCGACGATCACTCCCAAGCAGCTCAAGGAGTGGATCGACGACGGCGAGAACATCGAGATCATCGACGTCCGCGAGCCGAACGAGTACGAGATCGTCTCCATCCCGGGCGCCACGCTGATCCCGAAGAACGAGTTCCTCATGGGCACCGCCCTGGAGTCGCTGCCCCACGACAAGCGGATCGTCCTGCACTGCAAGACGGGTGTCCGCAGTGCGGAAGTCCTCGCGGTCCTGAAGTCCGCCGGCTTCGCCGACGCCGTCCATGTCGGCGGCGGTGTCATCGGCTGGGTCAACCAGATCGAGCCGCACAAGCCGGTCTACTGACCGGCCGCCGCCTTCGTCGGGAAGCCCGCGGCCCTGAACACGAGTTCGGGGCCGCGGGCTTCTGCGTCGCCCGGCCGTCCCTCTCGTCTATTCGGCCGTCACGTTCGTCGTGAGCAGCCGGAGCAGCTGTCTGGCCATGGCGTCCTGTTCGGGGGTGAGCCCCATGGCGCCGCCGATGGCCAGGGGGACCGACCGGGCCCTGTCGCGCAGGGCGGTGCCGGACCCGGTGAGGCGGACGGTGACGGAGCGCTCGTCGTGGGGGCGGCGCTCGCGGCGCACGAGACCGGCCGCCTCCAGCCGCTTGAGCAGCGGGGAGAGCGTGCTCGACTCCAGCTGGAGCGCGCCGCCCAGGTCGCTGACGGAGAGCGCGTCCCGCTCCCAGAGGGCCAGCATCACCAGGTACTGCGGATAGGTCAGGCCCAGTTCGTCCAGCAGGGGCCGGTAGCGCGCGGTGACCGCGCGCGAGGCCGCGTACAGGGCGAAGCACAGCTGGTCCTGGAGCAGGAGCGAGCCCGGTGCGGGGATGGCCGGCTCGGGCTGCGTGACCTGGTCCATGGCGGGCGTCCTCCCTCGGACGGATGAAAAGTCCCATTTTAGCAGTGGCCCATCGATCGCAATTAGATCGTGCACAACTTAGTTGCGCACGATCTAATCGGGCGGTACCTTCCTTGTCGTACCCGCCGGCCGGACGATCCGGTCGCCGGCCCGACCCGTCAGGAGCTCCTCATGTCCGAGATCACCGAGATCACCGAGACCGCCGGAATCACCGGGACCGCGGCCCGTCCGGTGCTGGAGCCGGCCGCCGCCGCCTTCGCCGAGGCCACCGCGAACCCGCCGTACCTCTTCGACCTCGGCCCGGTCGAGGGCCGCAAGGCCGTGGACGAGGTGCAGTCCGGGAAGATCGAGAAGCCGGCCGTCGACGAGGAGTGGGTGAATGTGCAGGGCGGGCCCACCGGTTCCGTCCGCGCCCGGATCGTCCGCCCAGCCGGGGCCACCGGCACCCTGCCGGTGATCGTCTACATCCACGGCGCCGGCTGGGTGTTCGGCAACGCCCACACCCACGACCGCCTGGTCCGCGAACTGGCCGTCGGCGCCCGCGCGGCCGTCGTCTTCCCCGAGTACGACCTCTCGCCCGAGGCCCGCTACCCGGTCGCCGTCGAGCAGAACTACGCCGTCGCCCAGTGGGTCGTCCGCGAGGGCGCCGCACACGGCCTGGACGCCGCCAGGATCGCGGTCGCCGGTGACTCCGTCGGCGGCAACATGTCGGCCGCGCTCACCCTGATGGCCAAGGAGCGCGGCGACGTCCCGCTGGTCCAGCAGGTGCTGTTCTACCCGGTCACCGACGCGTCCTTCGACACCCCGTCGTACCACCGGTTCGCCGAGGGCTACTTCCTGCGCCGCGACGCCATGCGGTGGTTCTGGGACCAGTACACGACCGACGAGAAGCAGCGCGCCGAGATCACCGCGTCGCCGCTGCGCGCCACCACCGAGCAGCTCACCGGACTGCCCCCGGCGCTGGTCATCACCGGTGAGGCCGATGTGCTGCGGGACGAGGGCGAGGCCTACGCCGCCCGGCTCCGGGCCGCCGGGGTACCGGTGACCGCCGTGCGCTACCAGGGCATCATCCACGACTTCGTGATGCTCGACGCGCTGCGCGGGACCCACGCCGCCGGTGCCGCCATCGCCCAGGCCATCGCCGTCCTGCGCACCGCGCTCGGCACGGTGTGATCCGGCGGGGACGCGTACGGCGTCCGGCCCGGAGGGGTTTTCCCCTCCGGGCCGGGTCGCGCGCGGCTCAGCCGCAGACCGCGCCCGCCTTCGGGATCGTCCCGTGGAGCAGGTAGGCGTTCACCTTGCTCTGCACACACGGGTCCTTGCTGTCGTACGCGCCGTGCCCCTGGCCCTTGAACGTCAGCTGGACGCCGACGCCCTTGCCGAGCGCCTCCGCCATCCGCCGCGCGCCCTCGTAGGGGGTGGCCGGGTCGCCCGTGTTGCCGACGACCAGGATCGGCGCCGAACCGGGGGCGCTGACGTCGGGGTGGTAGGCGGCGCCCGGCACGGCCCAGTCGGTGCAGCCGATCATGCCCCAGGCCAGGAAGTCCCCGAACAGCGGCGAGGCGGCGCGGAACTCGGGGAGCACGCGCTGGACGTCGGCGACCGTGTAACGGGGCTTCTCGTCGGCGCAGTTGATCGCCACGTTCGCCGGGGTGATGTTGCTGTAGTGGCCGTTCTCGTCCCGGCCGTTCATCGCGTCGGACAGCACCATCAGGACCTTGCCGTCACCGTCGTACGCCTGCTCCAGGCCCTCGGTGAGGTACTCCCAGAAGTCCTTGGAGTACAGGGACTGCGCGATGCCGTTGGTCGCCGCGGTCTGGGTGAGCAGGCGCGGGGCGATCCCCGGGATCGGCTTCTTGTCCAGGTCGGCCAGGAGCTTCGCGATGCGGTTCTCGACGTCCTGCCGGGTGTCCCCGAGCGGACAGCCCTCCGGCTTGGAGACGCAGTCCTCGGCGAAGTTGCCGAGCGCCAGCTGGAAGCCCTTCGCCTGGCCGAGCGCGCTCTGCTCGGGATTCTGCGTGGGGTCCACCACCCCGTCGAACACGGCCCGTCCGACGTGCGTGGGGAACAAGTGGGCGTACACGCCGCCGAGTTCGGTGCCGTACGAGATGCCGAAGTAGTGCAGCTTGCTGTCGCCGAGCACCCGCCGCATCAGGTCGATGTCACGGGCCGCGTCGGTGGTGCGCACATGCGGCAGAACTTCCCCGGACCTGCTCTCGCAGCCCGCGTTGAAGTTCCGGGTGCGCCGGACGAGTTGGGCGCGCTCGGCCGCGTTGTCCGGGGTCGCGTCCTGCTGGAAGAACGTGTCGAGCTGGGCGTCGGTCTTGCAGGTCACCGGTGCGCTGCGGCCCACTCCGCGCGGATCGAAGCTGACCAGGTCGTAGCGGGTGCGCAGGGTCGCGTAGTCCTGCGCGAACGCGGGCAGCGCGGTGACGCCGCTGCCGCCGGGGCCGCCGAAGTT
This sequence comes from Streptomyces sp. WP-1, assembly GCF_030450125.1. Taxonomy (NCBI): domain Bacteria; kingdom Bacillati; phylum Actinomycetota; class Actinomycetes; order Kitasatosporales; family Streptomycetaceae; genus Streptomyces; species Streptomyces sp. WP-1. Next base: position 2,990,663 of record NZ_CP123923.1, on the reverse strand, counting down.
GAAGACGAGCGAGCCGAGCCGCTCGCTCGCGGGCCCGCTGGCCTTGGCCCGGATCAGCGAGATGCCGATGGTGGACCCCTGCGGCCTGCTCCAGTCCAGGGGCGCCCGCAGGGTGGCGCACTCCCAGGTGGCGCCGTTCGGCAGCGGCGACGGCGCGCTCCCGCCGCCCTCCGCCTCGTCCGGGGCCGGGCAGGCCGTCCAGTCCAGCGTCTGCGTCGTCAGGGACGCGAGGGACGCGGTGGCGCCGGTGCTGACATCGTCGTCGCCGCAACCGGCCAGCAGGGCGGCCAGCAGCACGGCGGCCGTCGTCAGGGCGGTGGCACGCGGCCAGGGGGGAGCGGCGGCTCGCAGCCGGAAGGGAGAGGCCATGCCCCCATCCTGCGGGCCCGCACGCCGGGCCGCGCGGGGCACGGGCCGTACGAGGTACGGCCTTTCGGGGCCGCCCCCGCAGGGCTCCCGTAGGGGATCCGCGGGGACCCGCAGATCTCCCGACCGGGTCGGCCGGGGACCTACAGGGCTCCCTTACGGGTCAGGTGGTTGAACGCCAGCCACCCCGGCAGCACCGGCAGCCACAGCGTCATCAGCCGGAACAGCAGTACGGCGGGGGCCGCGACCTCCTTGGGCAGGCCGAAGGCGATCAGGCCGAGCGTGAGGCTGGCCTCGACCGCGCCCACACCGCCGGGGGTGGGCGCCGCCGAGCCGAGCGCGTTGCCCGCGAGGAAGACGACCGCGATGCTCGCGATGCTCAGCGAGGTGGTGCCGTCACCGAAGGCCCGCACGGAGGCGTCCAGGCACATGACGAAGCAGGCCGTCAGCAGCAGCATGCCGCCGATGCCGGTGACCAGCTTCTGCGGCCGCTGGAGCACATCGAGCATGCGCGGCACGACCCCGGCGAACAGCGACCTGACCCGGGTGACCACGAATTTCCGCAGGAACGGCACCGAGGTCACCACCAGCACCAGCACCGCGACGGTCAGCAGACCCGCGATCACCGTCCGGGACGGCGACAGCGTCGGCGTCTTCTCGGTGCCGGTCAGATAGCCGAAGGACAGCAGCATCAGGATGTGGCAGCCCAGCCCGAACAGCTGCGAGGCGCCGACACTCGCCACCGCGAGCCCCGGGCGCACGCCCGCGCGCTGGAGAAAGCGCGTGTTCAGCGCCACACCGCCGACCGCCGCCGGGGCCACGATCTTCACGAACGATCCGGCGACCTGCGCCGCCACCGTGCGCGGGAACGGCACCCGCTCCGGCACGAAGCCCAGCAGCGACATCGCCGCCGCCACATAGCTGACCGCCGAGAACAGCGCCGCCGCGATCACCCAGCCCCACTGGGCCTGCGAGAACAGCGTGCCGAACTGGATGTGGGTGAGCTGCGTCAGCAGGAAGTACGCGCCGATCGCACCCGCGATGAAGCTGATCAGCGTGCGCGGCCGCACCCGCTCCAGGCGGGCCGGCTGCACCGGGGCCTGCGGCCTGATCCGCAGCACCTGATGCCGGATCTGGGTGAGCAGATCCTCCTCGCGGGCCTCCTCCATGGCCTCGTCGATCGCCCGCCGCTCGGCCCGCTGCTCCGCCCGTTCGACCTTCTTTTCGGACTTGTTGGGCTTACTGGACTTGTCGAGTCTGCTGAGCCTGTCGAGCCGCTCCTCGGCGTCGGCGCCCTCGGCGAGGGCCGTCCCGTCCGCCTCCGCAGCCTCCCGCAGCCGGGCCAGCTTGGCCTGGTGGGACGCCTCCAGGACCGCCTCCCGCTCCCGCTGGGCACGCTCGCGGCCCAGCCGGCGCAGCGTGTTGCGGGTGGAACGGGTGAGCGCGATCGGCTGGAGCATCGGCAGGCAGTCGGCCACCGCGTCGGGCCCGAGCACCTCGACCGCCGAGGCCACCGCGCGCTCCGCGCCGACCCGCAGGCCCAGCGTGGTCAGCAGCTGGGCCACGTCCATGCGCAGCAGCAGCTCACCGGCCGCGATCTCGCCGCCGCGCAGCTCCGCCAGGATCACCTTGCCGGCCGGGTCCACCAGGATCGCGTCCCCGGCCAGCCTGCGGTGCGCGATGCGCCGCGACTGGAGGGCGCGCACCTGCGACCAGGCGCTGCGCAGCAGATCGTCGGTGATCTCCTCGTCGGCCAGCGCGTCCAGCGTGCGCCCGCCGGTGTGCTCGTAGACCAGCATCACGGCGTCCGGGCCCAGCTCGGAGGTGGCGATCAGCTTCGGCGCGTTGGCGCCCGCCGCGATCGCCGCGTAGGCCAGCAGCGCCTCCTGCTCCAGCGCCTGGCGCAGCGACTGGAGGCTGGAGCGGGTGGCGAAGCCGCGCAGGGTGAGGTTGCGCCACGCCCGGTAGAAGAAGCCCTGGGCCTGCTGTTCCCGGTCCACGACCGTGACGTCCAGCGGCGGGCCGTCCTCCAGGGTGACGAAATAGCGCCGGCCCCGGTCGCCGTTCTCGCTCTCCACGACCTCCTCGCGGGCCGCGCCGACCGGGCGGAAGCCGACGTGCCGCAGGCCCGCCAGCAGGGTCTGGCCGGTGGGGCGGACATTGGGCGAGCCGACCGCGTACAGCGTGCCGTAGGCCACCGACCAGCCGATCAGCACGGTCAGGACGATGGAGAAGGCGGTCGTGTAGCCGGTGACCAGCATGGAGAACGCGTCGAGCAGCAGCACGATCCACAGCACCGAGCGCCAGCGGGGTCTGCGGGACATGCCGACGGCCGTCATATAGGCGATGACGGGCGCCAGATAGCCGTGCACCGGGTCGGTCAGGGCGTGCACGTCGACCGGCGAGGGCTGGGTCAGCGCGTCCTGGATCGAGCCGGGGGCGGCCCGCGCGACCCACAGGTCGGTGGCGAGTGTCACCCCGTGGGCGAGGACGGCGGCCAGGACGCCGTCGGCGATGCGCAGCCCGTCCCGTTTGATCAGCCGTTCGATCGCGAAGGCGACCGGGACCAGCAGGATCGCGATGCTGGAGGCCAGCCCCGCGAATCTGATCAGCAGATCGGGGGCCTGCCCGGTGCCCTTGTTGATGTCCTGTTCGAGGCCGGAGGTGGTGCCGTGCGCGAACGCGGCGACGGCCAGCAGCACCACGATGGCGAGCAGCCCGACCAGGAGCCGCATCAGATCGGATGGCCGGTGCACCCGGGCGGGGAGCAGCGGTTCGTCGCCCTCCACGGGCTCCTGGTGGTCCGGGTCCGGGTGGCCGGCGTGCGGTTCCGTGTGCGGATCGCCGTGCGGATCGCGGTCGTCCGCGTCTCCCGCGTCTCCCGCGTCGCCTGGGGAGCCGCTCCGGTCGGTCGGCGGGTTCTGCGGGATGTGCGCCCCCTCGGTGCGTTCCCCCTCGGCGTGTTCCGCCGTGGTGCGTTCCGTGTCCGCGGGGTGCGGATCCCGGTGGGCGTCCTGGCCGCCCTCGCCGGTACGGCCGGTGTCCGGGCGCGCGCCGGCGTCAGGGGTGCCCGACCCGCCCTCGGGGTGCACTCCCTGCTGTTTCATGATCTCTTCTTGGTCTCGTATCACCGGTCACCGCCCGCACGATGGTGGCATGTCCCACCGACACACGCGGGCGCCAGGGTGTCGATGTGCGGTCGCACAGTCTGCCGGAAGCGCCGCCCGGGGGCGAGAGGAACGTTCGCTCCACCGGGCTCCGCGATGTCGGCCGGGTGCGGCAGGATGGGGCGAATGAGCGAGCAGAGCCCCGGCGCGGAGCCCCGCGACACGCACCCGGACGACCTGCCCGAGTACGCCGAGCGGGTCCTGGAGGTCGCCGAGCTGATCCCGCCCGGACGGGTCATGACGTACGGCGATGTCGCCGAGTGGCTGGAGGACGGCGGCCCGCGCCAGGTCGGCCGGGTGATGTCCCTGTACGGCGGCGCCGTGCCGTGGTGGCGCGTCGTACGCTCCGACGGGGCGCTGCTGCCGGGCCACGAGCTGCGCGCGCTGGCGCACTACCGGGCCGAGGGCACACCGTTGCGCGAGGCGGGCAAAAGTGCCGCGGGTCACCTGCCGCGGCTCGACATGCGGCGGGCCCGGTGGGACGGCGGTACGGACGCGGGTCACACCTGACAGCTTCCGCCATCGGGGGCGGTCGGCGGCAACCTGTACCTCGTACGGGTGATTCCCGGGACGTCCGTGGCATGCCGTACGTTCGAGAGTCGGCGGTATCGCGCCGGCGGCCCGTGCGCACCTCACCCGGAGCTCACCGCCCCGCGCGCGCGACCACCCGCTCGCCCGCACGACCAGCAGTACGACCACCAGGACCGGCCAACCACGTGAGCTCCTCATTCTCCACCGGACACCCGTCGCGCCCCGAGGCGCGGCGGGGGAGCCGTGGCGCTTACCGCCTGGTCCGTACCCCGCCGTCCCGGACGGCTCCTCCTGTTCTGGACGCCGCCCAGCGCGCCGTGGTTGACCACCGCGCCGGCCCCCTGCTGGTGCTCGCGGGACCCGGCACCGGCAAGACGACCACCCTGGTCGAGTCGGTGGCCGCGCGGATCGCCCGGGGCGCCGACCCCGAGCGCATCCTGGTGCTCACGTTCAGCCGCCGGGCCGCCGTCGACCTGCGCGACCGGATGGCCCTGCGCATCGGCGCGGCCCGCGCGCCCCGGGCGACCACGTTCCACTCGTACAGCTACGCCCTGGTCCGCGCCCATCAGGACAGCGGGCTGTTCGTCGAGCCGCTGCGGCTGCTGTCCGGCCCCGAGCAGGACGTCACGGTCCGGGAGCTGCTGGCCGGGCAGCCGGAGCTGGAGCGGCTGGGGCTGACGCATGTGCGCTGGCCGGACGAGCTGCGCGCCTGCCTGACCACGCGCGGCTTCGCCGACGAGGTCCGCGCCGTCCTCGCCCGCAGCCGCGAGCTGGGGCTCGCGCCGGGCGCCCTGGACGCGTTCGCCCGCCGCATCGGCCGCCCCGACTGGCGCGCGGCCGCCGCGTTCCTCGCCGAGTACCTGGACGTGCTCGACCTCCAGGGCGTGATCGACTACGCCGAGCTGGTGCACCGCGCGGTCCTCCTCGCCCGCCGCCCCGAGGCCGCCACGGCCCTCGCCGCGCGGTACGACGCCGTGTACGTGGACGAGTACCAGGACACCGACCCGGCCCAGGTACGGCTCCTGCACGCGCTGGCGGGCGGCGGCCGCACCCTGGTCGCGCTCGGCGACCCCGACCAGTCGATCTACACCTTCCGGGGCGCCGACGTGAACGGCATCCTCGGCTTCCCGGAGGCCTTCCCGCGCACCGGCGGCGGACCGGCGCCCGTCCAGGTGCTGCGCACCAACCGCCGTTCCGGCGCGAACCTGCTGGCCGCGACCCGGCTGATCACCCGGCGGATGCCGCTGACCCGGCTGCCCGCCGACAAGGTGCGCGCCCACCGGGAGCCGGCCGCGGCCCGGGACGGCGGCCGGGTCGAGGTCTACACGTACCCGACCCCGGGCACCGAGCTGGACAACATCGCGGACATCCTGCGCCGCGCCCACCTGGAGGACGGCCTCCCCTGGCGCGAGATGGCCGTCCTGGTGCGCGCCGGCGCCCGCTCCCTGCCGACCCTGCGCCGTGCCCTGACCGCGGCGGGCGTCCCCCTGGACATCGACGGCGACGACCTCCCCCTGCGCCACGAGCCCGCAGTGGCCCCCCTGCTGACGGCCCTGCGCGCGGTGGCGAGGGCGGAGGCGACGGGGAGGGGGGAGCAGGGCGAAGCCGGCCGCGAGGAGAGGGATGCGGAGGAGAGGGACGCGCACGAGCCCACGTCCGGCTCTCCGGACCTGGCGGAGCCGCCCGCACCCGGCTCCCCGCCCCTCGGCCATGTCTCGGACTCCCCGGCCCCTGGTCAGGCCACGGCCTCCCCGAGCCCCCTCGCCGAACGTCCCTTCTGGCTCGACACCGAGACCGCGCTCACCCTGCTCGGCTCGCCGCTCGCCGGCATGGACGCGGCCGATCTGCGGCGGCTGGGGCGGGCGTTGCGGGAGGAGGAGCGGGCCGGCGGGAACATGGTGCCGCCGCCCTCCGACGAGCTGCTCACCCGGGCGCTCGCCGAGCCGGAGCGGCTGGCGGTGCACGACCCGTCGTACGCCCGCGGCGCCCAGCGGCTCGGCGCGCTCCTGCGCACGGCCCGCGAGCGCCTCGCGAACGGCGGTACCGCCGAGGAGGCGCTGTGGGACCTGTGGAACGGCACGCCCTGGCCCGGCCGCCTGGAGCGTGCCGCCCGGCGCGGCGGCGCGGCCGGCCGTAACGCCGACCGGGACCTGGACGCCGTCTGCGCCCTGTTCGCCACCGCCGCGCGCGCCGAGGAGCGCACCGGCGGACGCGGCGCCCTGAACTTCCTGGCGGAGATCGAGGCCGAGGACATCGCCGCCGACACACTGACCCGCCGCGCGGTACGGCCCGACGCCGTCCGTCTGATGACCGCGCACCGCGCCAAGGGCCTGGAGTGGCGCCTGGTCGTCGTCGCCGGTGTCCAGGAGGGCCTGTGGCCCGACCTCAGACGCCGTGGCTCGCTCCTGGAGGCCGACCGCATCGGCCGCGACGGACTCGCCGAACCGCTCACCCCGGGCGCGCTGCTCGCCGAGGAACGCCGGCTCTTCTACGCCGCCGCCACCCGCGCGCGCGACCGCCTGGTCGTCACCGCCGTGAAGGCACCCGCCGAGGACGGCGACCAGCCCTCCCGGTTCCTGACCGAGCTGGGCGTCGAGCCGAAGGACGTCACCGGCCGCCCCCGCCGCCCGCTGGCCGTCGCCGCGCTGGTGGCCGAGCTGCGCGCCACCACCGTCGACCCGGACGCCTCTCCCGCCCTGCGCGAGGCCGCGGCCCGCCGCCTGGCCCGGCTCGCCGCGCTCACCGACGAGGACGACCGCCCCCTCGTCCCGGCCGCCCACCCCTCCCGCTGGTGGGGCATGTTCGACCAGACCGAGAGCAAGGTGCCGCTGCGCCACCGCGACCAGCCCGTCGTGCTGTCCGGCAGCGCCCTGGACCAGCTCGCCAACACCTGCGCCCTCCAGTGGTTCCTGGGCCGCGAGGTGAAGGCCGACGCGCCCGCCACCACCGCCCAGGGCTTCGGCAATGTCGTCCATGTCCTCGCCGACGAGGTCGCCTCCGGGCGCACCCCGGCCGACCTGGACGTCCTCATGGAGCGCCTGGACTCGGTGTGGAACGCGCTCGCCTTCGACGCGCCCTGGAAGTCGCGCCAGGAGAAGGACAACGCCCGCGCCGCACTCGAACGCTTTCTCAACTGGCATGTGATGAACCGCGCCACCCGCACTTCCGTCGCCAGTGAGCAGGACTTCGACGTCACCCTGGAGGCGGGCGACTACCAGGTCCGTGTCCGCGGCCAGATGGACCGGGTCGAGACGGACGCCGAGGGCCGCGCCTACGTGGTCGACTTCAAGACCGGCAAACAGGCGCCCACCGTGCGCGAGGTGGAGCGCCACCCCCAGCTCGCCGTCTACCAGCTCGCCGTCCGCGAGGGCGCCGTCGACACCGCCTTCGACGGGGAGCACCCCGAGCCCGGCGGCGCCGAACTGGTGCACCTGAGGCAGGGCGCCGCCAAGCGCGACGGCGGCGAGACCCTGCCCAAGGTGCAGACCCAGGAGCCGCTCACCGGGGAGTGGGTCGGCGAGCTGCTCGCCACCGCCGCCGGAAAGGTCCTGGACGAGCGGTTCGGCCCGAGCGCCGGCCAGCACTGCGCCCACTGCGCCTTCCGCGCCTCGTGCAGCGCACGGCCGGAGGGACGGCACGTGGTGGAGTGACGTCAGGCATGGAGTGGTCTCAGGCATGGAATGGCGTCGGGCGTGGAGTGACGTACCGCACCCCGCGCACCCCACCCCACGCCCCTGACCTGCTCATACCCCCGCCCTGATGGCCGCCGCGCACCGGATTGTCAGTGCTCCCCGCTACCTTTTTGGACATGCCCGCCCATCTCACCGATCCCGAGCAGCTCAAGGAGCTCCTCGGCATCCCCTTCACCACGGAGCAGACGGCCTGCATCACCGCGCCGCCCGCCCCGCAGGTGATCGTGGCCGGTGCCGGTTCGGGCAAGACGACCGTGATGGCGGCCCGCGTGGTCTGGCTGGTCGGCACCGGACAGGTCGCCCCCGAGCAGGTCCTCGGGCTGACCTTCACCAACAAGGCCGCGGGCGAACTGGCCGAACGCGTCCGCAAGGCCCTCGTCAGGGCCGGCGTCACCGACCCCGACGCGATCGACCCGGACAACCCCCCGGGCGAGCCGGTCATCTCCACCTACCACTCCTTCGCCGGCCGCCTCCTCACCGACCACGGCCTGCGCATCGGCCTGGAGCCCGCCTCCCGCCTCCTCGCCGACGCCACCCGCTACCAGCTCGCCGCCCGTGTGCTGCGCGAGGCCCCCGGCCCCTACCCGGCGCTCACCCGGTCCTTCGCCGACCTGGTCGGCGACCTGCTCGCCCTGGACGCCGAACTCTCCGAACACCTGGTGGAACCCGGCGAACTGCGCGCCTGGGACGCCGAGTTGCTGACCACCCTCCAGGACGCCAGACTCAGCAACGCCGAACTGCGCAAGGTCCCCGAGACCGCCGCCGCCCGCCGCGAACTCGCCGGACTGGTCCAGCGCTACCGGGCCGCCAAACGCGAACGCGACCTGCTCGACTTCGGCGACCAGATCGCCCTGTCCGCCCGCCTCGCGACGCTGCCCGAGGTGGGCCGCCTGCTGCGCGAGGAGTTCCGGGTGGTCCTCCTGGACGAGTACCAGGACACCTCCGTCGCCCAACGCGTCCTGCTCTCGGGCCTGTTCGGCGCCGGCACCGGCCACCCGGTGACCGCCGTGGGCGACCCCTGCCAGGCCATCTACGGCTGGCGCGGCGCCTCCGTCGCCAACCTGGACGACTTCCCCGACCACTTCCGCCACGCCGACAAAACCCCCGCCACCCGCCAGGCCCTCAGCGAGAACCGCCGCAGCGGCGGCCGCCTCCTCGACCTCGCCAACGGACTCGCCGCCCCCCTGCGCGCCCTGCACGCGGGCGTCGAGGCCCTGCGCCCGGCCCCCGGCGCCGAGCGCGACGGCCTGGTCCGCTGCGCCCTGCTGCCCACCCACGCCGAGGAACTGGACTGGCTCGCCGACTCCGTCGCCCACCTCGTGCGCACCGGCACCCCGCCCGGCGAGATCGCCGTCCTGTGCCGTACGGCCGCCGACTTCGCCGCCCTCCAGGGCGCGCTGGTCGCCCGGGAGGTCCCGGTCGAGGTGGTCGGCCTGTCCGGGCTGCTGCACCTGCCCGAGGTCGCAGACCTGGTCGCCGTCTGCGAGGTCCTCCAGGACCCCGGCGCCAACGCCGGCCTGGTACGGCTGCTGACCGGCCCCCGCTGGCGCATCGGCCCCCGTGACCTCGCCCTGCTCGGCCGCCGCGCCCGGCTGCTGGTCGCCCACGCGGGCGCCGGTGACACCGACGACCCGGACCGCCGCCTCGCCGCCGCCGTGGAGGGCACCGACCCGGCCGAGGTGATATCGCTCGCCGACGCCCTGGACACCTTCCTGGACGCCCGCGGCGGGGACGAGGACGGGCTGCCGTTCTCCCCGGACGCCCGCGTGCGCTTCGCCCGCCTCGCCACCGAACTGCGCGATCTGCGCCGCGCGTTGTCCGACCCGCTGATGGACGTCCTGCACCGCGTCCTCGCCGTCACCGGCCTGGAGGTGGAGCTGTCGGCGTCCCCGGGCGCCCTGGCCGCCCGCCGCCGCGAGACCCTCGCCAACTTCCTCGACGTCGCCGCCGCCTTCGCCGCGGGCGACGGCGAGGCCACCCTGCTCGCCTTCCTGGGCTTCCTGCGCACCGCCGCCCAGTACGAGAAGGGCCTCGACAACGCCCTGCCCGGCGGCGAGAACACCGTCAAGGTGCTCACCGCGCACCGGTCCAAGGGCCTGGAATGGGACGTCGTGGCCGTGCCCGGCCTGGTCACCGGCACCTTCCCCAGCGCCCAGGGCCGCGACAAGTGGACCGCGCAGGCCAAGGTGCTGCCGCACGCGCTGCGCGGCGACGCCGCCACCCTGCCCGACGTGGACGGCTGGGACGCGCGCGGCATGAAGGCGTTCCACGAGGCCATGAAGGAGCACCAGCACACCGAGGAACTCCGCCTCGGCTACGTCACCTTCACCCGCCCCCGCTCCCTCCTGCTCGGCTCCGGCCACTGGTGGGGCCCCAGCCAGAAGAAGAAGCGCGGCCCCTCCGACTTCCTCCGGGAGCTGTACGAACACTGCGCCGCCGGGTACGGCGAGATCGAGGTCTGGGCCGAGGAGCCCGCCGACGACGAGGAGAACCCGGCCCTGCGGGAGTCCGAGGCCGACCTGGCCTGGCCGCTGCCCCTGGACGCCGGCGCCCTCGCCCGCCGCCGCGCCGCCGCCGAGACGGTCCTCGCCCACCTCGACACCCTGCCCGGCACCGGCCCGGCCCCCGCCGACCCCGCCGCCTACGAGGACCCGGACTGGCCGGCACCCCCGGAGGAACCGCCGTACGACGAGCCGTACGACGAGCCGTACGACGAGCCGCCGTACGACGAGGCCGACGACGAGCCGCCGTACGAAGACCCGTACGACGCCGGGCCGGACCCCGAGCCGCACGGCGACGAGCCCTGCGGCGGCGCCCCGCACGCCGGCGGCGCCCCCGCCATCCCCCACCAGGCCCCCGCCCCCGCCGAGCCGGGCCCTCACCCCTCCCTCACCCCCGAGGAGTCCCGCCTGACCGCCTCCTGGGACCGCGATCTGGACGCCCTCGCCGGGGAACTGCTGCTCGCCCGCCGCGCCGTCACGGACGTACCCCTGCCCCCGACGCTCACCGCCACCCAGCTGCTGCGGCTGGCCGAGGACCCGGACGGGCTCGCGCAGGAACTCGCGCGCCCCATGCCGCGCCCCCCGCAGCGGGCCGCACGCCGGGGCACCCGCTTCCACGCCTGGGTGGAGTCGCGCTACGAGGAGCTGGCGCTGCCCCTGCTGGAGCCCGACGAGCTGCCCGGCGCCGACGCCGAGATCGCCGACGAACAGGACCTGGAAGCGCTCAAGGAAGCCTTCGAGCGCACCGAGTACGCCCGGCGCACGCCGTACCGCGTGGAGGAGCCGGTCCAGCTCGTCCTCGCCGGGCGGGTCGTACGCGGCCGGATCGACGCCGTCTACCGGAAGGGCGAGGGCGCGTCGGCGACGTACGAGATCGTGGACTGGAAGACCGGCCGGGAGCACACCGCCGACCCGCTCCAGCTCGCCGTGTACCGGCTGGCCTGGGCCGAACAGCAGGGCGTCCCGCTCGACGCGGTCACCGCCACGTTCCTGTACGTGCGCACCGGGGAGGCCGTACGCCCCCGGGACCTGCCCGGCCGTGCCGCGCTGGAACGGCTGCTCACCGGCGGGCCCGGGGCAGCGGACGGGGCGGGCGACGTGATCCAGCGCGCCCCCCGAGTGTGACGAACCGCCCGCCGGGGATGCGGTCACGGGCCGATAGGCTCGTGAGCATGAGCCAGACCCCGGACAGCGCCGTCCGCACGTACATCGAGCAGCACCGCGCCGCCTTCCTCGACGACCTCACCGCATGGCTGCGCATCCCCTCCGTGTCGGCCCGGCCCGACCACGCGCCCGATGTGCGGCGCAGCGCCGACTGGCTCGCCGCGAAACTGACCGAGACCGGTTTCGCTACCGTCGAGGTCTGGCCCACCGACGGCGCCCCGGCCGTCTTCGCCGAGTGGCCCTCCGGTGACCCGGACGCGCCGACCGTGCTGGTCTACGGCCACCATGACGTGCAGCCCGCCGCCCGCGAGGACGGCTGGGACAGCGAGCCCTTCGAGCCCGTCGTGCGCGGAAACCGCCTCTACGCGCGCGGCGCCGCCGACGACAAGGGCCAGGTCTTCTTCCACACCCTGGGCGTACGCGCCCACCTCGCCGCCACCGGCCGCACCGCCCCCGCCGTCAACCTCAAACTGCTGATCGAGGGCGAGGAGGAGTCCGGCTCCCCGCATTTCCGGGCCCTGGTGGAGGAGCGGGCCGAGCGCCTGGCGGCCGACGCCGTGATCGTCTCCGACACCGGCATGTGGGCCGAGGACACCCCCACGGTGTGCACCGGCATGCGCGGCCTCGCCGAGTGCGAGATCCGGCTGTACGGCCCCGACCAGGACATCCACTCCGGCTCCTTCGGCGGCGCCGTGCCCAACCCGGCCACCGCCGTCGCCCGCCTGGTCGCCGCCCTGCACGACGAGCGGGGGCGGGTGGCCGTCCCCGGCTTCTACGACGGTGTCGTGGAGCTGACCGACCGCGAGCGCGAACTCTTCGCCGAGCTGCCCTTCGACGAGGAGCGCTGGCTGCGCACCGCCAAGTCCCGCGCGACCCTGGGTGAGGCCGGACACACCACCCTGGAGCGCATCTGGGCCCGCCCGACCGCCGAGGTCAACGGGATCGGCGGCGGCTACCAGGGCCCCGGCAGCAAGACGATCATCCCGTCCTCCGCCCTGGTGAAGCTGTCCTTCCGGCTGGTCGCCGGGCAGGACCCCGACCACATCGAGAAGGCGGTCCGCGCCTGGGCCGCCGAGCAGGTGCCCGCCGGGATCCGCTGCGAGATCGACTTCGGCTCCGCGACCCGCCCCTGCCTGACCCCGCTCGACCACCCGGCGCTCCGGTCGGTGGCCCGCGCGATGGGCCGCGCCTTCGAGGGCCCGGTCCGCTTCACCCGCGAGGGCGGCTCCGGACCCGCCGCCGACCTCCAGGAGGTCCTCGGCGCCCCCGTCCTCTTCCTGGGGATCTCCGTCCCCTCCGACGGCTGGCACGCGCCCGACGAGAAGGTGGAACTCGACCTCCTCCTCAAGGGCGTCGAGACCAGCGCCTACCTGTGGACCGACCTGGCCGAGAACTGGCGGCCCACGCCCTGACCAGCGGCACCGTGAGGAAGGGCGCCACGGGCGGGAGGCACACTTAAGACACCGCCCCGCCCGCGCCCGACCCGGTGCGTCCCGTACGCATGCCGTACGCCCGCCCGAACCGACCGCCGAACCGAACCGCCGTACTGGGGGAGTTGGAAGCACCCGTGACCACCTGGACCGACGACACAGCCGACCGACCCATCTCGCTGACCGCCCCCTGCGGCATCGACCGCGCCGCCCACCACCGGCTGGACGAGGCCTGGCTCGCGGCGGCGTGGAGCCACCCCACGACCCGCTGCTTCGTGGTCTCCGGCGGCCAGGTGCTCATCGACGAGACGGCCGACGGCCGCACCGAAGTCGTCATGACCCCCTCCTTCGAGGCCCCGCTCACCGAGGCGCACCGCTACTTCCTCGGCATCGACGAGGACGGCGTCGCCTACTTCGCGCTCCAGAAGGACGCGCTGCCCGGCCGCATCGACCAGTCCGCGCGCCCGGCGGGCCTGCGCGAGGCGGGCCTGCTGCTGTCCCCGCGCGACACCGCGCTCATGGTGCACGCCGTCGGCCTGGAGAACTGGCAGCGCACCCACCGCTTCTGCTCCCGCTGCGGCGAGCGGACCGTGATCGCGGCGGCCGGCCACATCCGCCGCTGCCAGGCGTGCGGCGCCGAGCACTACCCGCGCACCGACCCCGCCGTGATCATGGCCGTGACCGACGCGGACGACCGGATCCTGCTCGGCCGCCAGGTGCACTGGCCCGAGGGCCGCTTCTCCACGCTGGCCGGCTTCGTGGAGCCCGGCGAGTCCATCGAGCACGCGGTGCGCCGCGAGGTCGCCGAGGAGGTCGGCGTCACCGTCGGCGCCGTCGAGTACGTGGCGAGCCAGCCCTGGCCCTTCCCGTCCAGCCTGATGCTCGGCTTCATGGCGCGCGCCACCACCACCGACATCGACGTCGACGGCGACGAGATCTCCGAGGCCCGCTGGTTCTCCCGCGAGGAACTGCACGACGCCTTCGAGGCCGGTACGGTCCTGCCGCCCTACGGCATCTCCATCGCCGCCCGCCTGATCGAGATGTGGTACGGCAAGCCACTGCCGACGCGCAGCTTCGTCTGAGACACGACAAGGGCGGCCCCGGATGTCCGGGGCCGCCCTTCTCCGTCGACCGCGTCAGGCCGCGAGCTTCTGCTTGACCTGGGCCAGCGAAGGGTTCGTCATCGTGGTGCCGTCCGCGAAGAGCACGGTCGGGACCGTCTGGTTTCCGCCATTCGCCTTCTCCACGAAGGCCGCGGACTCGGGGTCCTGCTCGATGTTGATCTCGGTGTAGGCGATGCCCTCCCGCTCCATCTGGCTCTTCAGCCGACGGCAGTAACCGCACCAAGTCGTGCTGTACATCGTCACAGTGCCCTGCATGTCTCTCGCGCTCCTCAGGCAGCTCGGAAAGGTCGTCCGGAGGGAGAACGCAAGGGAGCGCCCCGCCATTCCCACCGGGGGTATACCCCTCCCACCAGGGCGTTAGTACGACAATGAGGTCCCGCCTGTGGACAACCGCCGCGGCCGCCCCGGGCGACCTGGCAGCATGGCTGTGTGACAGCAGCAACGCACTCCACCCTCTTCCCGCAGGTACCGGCCGTCCCGGACTCGGCCGACGCGGTGCTCGAAGGGCTCGACCCCGAGCAGCGCGAGGTGGCCACCGCCCTGCGCGGCCCGGTGTGCGTGCTGGCCGGCGCGGGCACCGGCAAGACCCGGGCGATCACCCACCGCATCGCCTACGGGGTGCGCTCCGGCATCCTCCAGCCCGCCAGCGTGCTCGCCGTCACCTTCACCAACCGCGCCGCGGGCGAGATGCGCGGCCGGCTGCGCCAGCTCGGCGCCCAGGGCGTCCAGGCCCGCACCTTCCACTCCGCGGCCCTGCGCCAGCTCCAGTACTTCTGGCCGAAAGCCGTCGGCGGTGGCCTGCCCCGGCTGGTCGACCGCAAGATCCAGCTCGTCGCCGACGCGGCCGCCGGACTCGGCACCCGGCTCGACCGCGGCGAGCTGCGCGATGTCACCAGCGAGATCGAATGGTGCAAGGTCACCCAGACCATTCCCGCCGATTACCCGTACGCGGCCGCGAAGGCCGGCCGCGAGACCCCCCGCGACCCCACCGAGATCGCGCACCTGTACGCGGCCTACGAGGACCTCAAACGCGACCGCGCGGTGATCGACTTCGAGGACGTCCTGCTGCTCACCGTCGCCGTCCTCCAGGACCGCCAGGACATCGCCGAACAGGTCCGCGCCCAGTACCAGCACTTCGTGGTGGACGAGTACCAGGACGTCAGCCCCCTCCAGCAGCGCCTGCTCGACCTGTGGCTCGGCGACCGCGACGACCTGTGCGTGGTCGGCGACGCCAGCCAGACCATCTACTCGTTCACCGGAGCAACGCCCGACCATCTGCTCGACTTCCGCGCCCGCCACCCCGGCGCCACCGTCGTCAAGCTCGTCCGCGACTACCGCTCCACCCCCCAGGTCGTCCGCCTCGCCAACGGGCTGCTCGCCCAGGCCCGCGGCCGCGCCGCCGACCACCGGCTGGAACTCGTCTCCCAGCGCCCCTCCGGACCCGAACCCGGCTATACCGAGTACACCGACGAACCCGCCGAGGCCGAGGGTGCCGCCCGCCGCATCCGCGAGCTGATCGACGCCGGCGTCCCGGCCGCCGAGATCGCCGTCCTGTTCCGCACCAACTCCCAGTCCGAGACCTACGAGCAGGCACTCGCCGACGCCGGCGTCCCCTACCAGCTGCGCGGCGCCGAGCGCTTCTTCGACCGGCCCGAGGTGCGCAAGGCCGGCCTCGCCCTGCGCGGCGCCGCCCGCTTCGGGGGCAACGACTCCCGCCTGGACGACATCGTGGACCTGCCCTCCCAGGTGCGTGCCGTGCTGTCCGGCGAGGGCGGCTGGACCACCCAGCCCCCGGCCGGCTCCGGCGCGGTCAGAGAGCGCTGGGAGTCCCTCACCGCCCTGGTCAACCTCGCCCAGGACCTCGCCGCCGCCCGCCCCGGCGCCACCCTCGCCGACTTCGTCGCCGAACTGGACGAGCGGGCGGCCGCCCAGCACGCCCCCACCGTCCAGGGCGTCACCCTCGCCTCCCTGCACGCGGCCAAGGGCCTGGAATGGGACGCCGTCTTCCTGGTGGGCGTCGCCGAGGGCATGCTGCCCATCAGCTACGCCAGGACCGACGAGCAGATCGAGGAGGAACGCCGCCTGCTGTACGTCGGCGTCACCCGCGCCCGCGAGCGCCTCCATGTCTCCTGGTCCCTGTCCCGCTCACCCGGCGGTCGCCACAACCGCAGACCCAGCCGCTTCCTCGACGGACTGCGCCCCGGCACCACCCCCGCCGTCGGCCGCGGCGCCGGGACCGCCGGGGGCGTCGAGCGCGGCATCCGGGGCGCGGACACCACCGCGGTGCCCCGGCGCGCCCAGCGCACCCCGGCCCGCTGCCGGGTCTGCGGCCGCACCCTCACCGACGCCGGCGAGATGAAGCTGATGCGCTGCGAGGACTGCCCCTCCGACATGGACGAGGGGCTCTACGAGCGGCTGCGCGCCTGGCGCGCCGTCCAGGCCGCGAACAGCGGGCAGCCGGACTTCTGCGTCTTCACCGACCGCACCCTGATGGCCATCGCCGAGAACCGCCCGGACAGCCCCGCCGAGCTCTCCCGCATCCCCGGCGTCCTCAGCCGTAAGCTGCGCAGCTACGGAGCCGAAGTCCTGGCCATCTGCGCAGGTCAGGAGCCTGATGGCGAGATCGCGGCGGACTGATACGAACTCGTCGCAAAAATAGTTTGCGCCCGCGCCGCGAATCCCCATAGGTTCTAGGCACGGAAACAGCGGCCTTCTCCGAGGCCCGGCCTCCGTGATGTACTTGCATATACGAAACGGACCGGTTCACCGGTCCCTGAGACGCCGAGAGGAGGCGAGTCCAGTGATCAGCATCAACGTCAGCGACATCAGCACGGCCAAACTGACCGATCGCTCGGCCGTCTCCCTGTGCCTGCTCGGCGCCTTCGACCGGGGCACCGGTCTGTCCGGCATCCGTGCCGCGCACCCGGCGTCCTCCCTGCCCGTCGCGGGCCTGCCCGTCCGTGATGAGCGCAATGAGCGACCGACCAAGGCACTGGGAGCAGTAGCGGCACAGGCGGATGCCTATGCCTTTACGGCGACTGGTGCCGGATTCCGGAAGCAGACGACGCAGCACCACCAGATGTGGGCCTTCCGTGGGCCAGAACCCTGGAGTTATCCAGCCTGATCCAGATCAGGCCGGCGCCTTCAGGGCCGCGGAACCCCATCCGGGATCCGCGGCCCTTCAGTTTTTCCCGAACGGGAAGGACGACGCGAAGGGGCCTCGGGACAGGAAAAGAACCCGGTACCAGCCGACACCCGGTCAACCGGCCGGACGACCAGACGAGGAAAACCACCCGTGCAACTCGAAGCGCACGCCCCGTCCGTACCGCCTTCGCAAACGATCCCCCCGCCCGGCCTCACGGAGGACTCCACCTTGATCCCCCTCACCGCGCTCACCGCGCTCGACGACGCCATCGAGAACCTCGGCGTACCCGTCCCGTGCCGCTCCTACGACCCGGAGGTCTTCTTCGCCGAGTCGCCCACGGACGTGGAGTACGCCAAGTCCCTCTGCCGCACCTGCCCCCTGATGGAGGCATGCCTCGCCGGGGCGAAGGAGCGGCGCGAGCCCTGGGGCGTCTGGGGTGGCGAGCTGTTCGTCCAGGGTGTCGTCGTCGCCCGGAAGCGGCCGCGTGGCCGCCCGCGGAAGAACCCGGTCACGGCATGAACACCGCAGGCACAATCGACCGTCCCCTCACGCACGACCCCAAGAAGCAGGCCCCGATGAAGCCGTCCACCAGCGAGCCCGCGGGCTCCGCGATCCCAGACTCCACCACCTCCGGCGCGACCGAAGCCCGCCAGAACAGGACCCGTGAGATGCAACTCATGCAAGAAGCCCTGGCCCGTGCGCATATGCACGACCGCCTCCATGACGCCCACCGGCAACGCCAGGCCACCCGCCTGGCCGTCGCCCAGCGCATGCAGCGCCGCGCCGAACGCGCTTCGCTGCGTGCCCGCCGTGCGCTCGCCATGGCCGTCATGCAATAAGTCCCGCTACGAGACCGAAGGTGCTTCCCCGTGAGGGGGAGGGCCCGAGCGACGTGGTGACTCCCCATGGGGGCCGGTCCGGCCGAACGGACCGGCCCCCGCGGTGCGTTCTGGGTGCCGCCCGACGGTCACGGAGTTATCGTCACCGGATGACGAGTCTTCCCTCAGGAAGCGATCAGGGCGGCTCCGCGGAGCGCCGGGTCCCTCTCGTGTGCGCCCGCTGCGGTGTCCCCGCCCCCGCCCCCCACCCCGCCACCTGGGCCTGCTCCGTGGAGGACGGCACTCCCCGCTACTTCTGCGCCGCCTGCTCCCGCGACAACCTCCGCGCCATCGAGGGCCGCCTGGACTCGAACGGGTGGTGACCCACCACCCGCCCGCCGCGCCTCACCCGCCGCACGGGCCCACGCCGACTCCGGTCCCGGCCCCGGCCTCGGGTGAACGCGGCGGCGAGCATCCCCTTCAGCACGAGGCCGCGGTGCCGCCCGCCAGGGGACCCCGGCGTCGCTGATCGGCACTGAGCGTGACACCGTGTTCGCACCGTCCCGCGCGCGGGACGGTCCGCTGCGAACCGACGGCACCGACGACCCGCCCCGTGTCGGCCGCCTCGGCCACGGCCGGCAGCGGTCGGCAGCGGTCGCCCTCGGGCCGGAGGGCGGCCTGCTCCTTCACGCGGGCCCGGTGGCCTCGGCCGGACGCGGTGGCTGGAGCAATTGCCGACATTCCCCATTGGAGCACGCCGCACGGCCCCCGGGCCCAAGCTTTTTCGGGGTGCCCCGGCGTCACGCCTCCGCTGCGGACTCCTCGGCGAGTTCCTCCGCTTCGTCCGTCTCCTCCAGGTCGTCCAGCTCCTCGGACTCGTCCGAGAGGGAGAAGCCCGGGAGCCAGGACTCCAGTTCCTCACGGAGGCGGACCGTGGCGCCCAGCTGGCACAGGACGCCGATGGTGCTGAGGGTGACGCGGTGGATGAGGAGGTAGGCGGGAGGCAGGTTGAGCTGCTTGCCGAGCTGGTAGGCGGGGGAACGGGGGTCGGCGATGCGCGCGGCCTGGCTGCGCATCCAGGAACGGGTGAAGGTGAACGCGTCGACACGGGCCGGCTCGATGATCGGCAGCAGATAGTCGAGGACCGCGTCGGGATCCAGCTCTATGGATTCCTTGACGAACCCCTCCTCACAGAGCAGCTCGTAGACCGTCTCCGCGTCGCCGTCCAGCGTCATCCGCAGGGAGATCCCGATCGGCTCCGGCAGCCCGCCGGGGAGCCGGTCGACGGTGCCGAAGTCCAGGACCCCGAGCCGCCAGTCGTCCTCGCCGTCCGGGCCGCCCGGCAGCAGCCGGAAGTTGCCCGGGTGCGGGTCGGCGTGCAGCAGCCCGGTGCGGGCCGGGCCCGAGAAGAGGAAGCGGGCGAGCAACTGTCCGGCCCGGTCCCGCTGCTCCGGTGTGCCGTCGGCGATGACCTCCGACAGCGGGATGCCGTCGATCCACTCCGTCACCAGCACCTGCTCGCACTGGTGCACCACCGCCGGGACCACCACATCCGGGTCGCCCGCGAACTCCTGCGCGTGCGCCGTCTGGGCGGCGGCCTCCAGCCCGTAGTCCAGCTCCTCGGAGACCCGGTCCCGCATCTCCGCGATCAACGGCTTGATGTCCACGCCCGGGATGAGCGGCCCCAGCAGCCGCGCGAACCGGCCCAGTTGGATCAGGTCGGACAGCAGGGCCTCACCGGCGCCCGGGTACTGCACCTTGACCGCCACCTCGCGGCCGTCGTGCCACACCGCCCGGTGCACCTGGCCGATCGAGGCCGCCGCCGCGGGCTTGTCCTCGAACTCCTCGAACAGCTCCCGCCAGTCCGGACCGAGCCGCTCCGTCAGCACCGCGCGCACCGTGCGGGTCGGCATCGGCGGCGCGGCCTCCTGGAGCTTGGTCAGGGCCGCCCGATAGGGACCCGCGA
Source organism: Streptomyces sp. WP-1 (assembly GCF_030450125.1). Classification (NCBI taxonomy): domain Bacteria; kingdom Bacillati; phylum Actinomycetota; class Actinomycetes; order Kitasatosporales; family Streptomycetaceae; genus Streptomyces; species Streptomyces sp. WP-1. Next base: position 2,970,759 of record NZ_CP123923.1, on the reverse strand, counting down.
CCTCCTCGGGCAGCGCGGACTCGAAGACGGACAGGGCCTGCCCGAACTTCATCGCCCCGCCCTTCAGCTCTCCCAAGACCTTGAAGAGCTGCTCCGCCGTGCGCTGTTGCAGCTCCCGGCCGACGATCTCCGCGGACTCGCCCACGATCCGCTTGCCCAGCCCCCAGGTCGCCCGGCCGGCGAAGCCGAGCGGGAGCGCGGCGAGCTTGGCGGTCCGGGTGACCGCCTTGCGGGGAAGATCAGACATGCGCCCTCCAGGTCCCTGTCGGCCGTGCCGCGCCCGCTTCGCGTGCCCGCTCCGTCGACGGCCGTTGCACCGCCATTGTCGCGCGTGAGTGCCCCGGGGTTGCGGAGTGCTCCCCCTCCGGTTTCCCACCTGGCCTTCCGGCCGCGCCGCAGCGGCAGGCCGGGTGCGGCACGACCGGACGGGAATGCCAGTTCAGACCGGGTAGGGACACCTCCCAGCGGGCGCCCGCGCCGGACGGCGACGCGCCGTCCAGGAAGGCCAGCGCGTGGGCCGCGGCCAGGCCGCCGACCGTCGTGGAAAGGGCCAGGTCGCAGGCTCCGACCGCGCGGGTTCCGGTGCCGGAGCGCCACTGGGCGAGCAGCCGGGGCCAGGCCGGATCGCGGTCCGTGCGGGACTCGTGCAGACACCCGGCGCAGGCCGTCTCGCCCGGCAGCACCAGCGGGCCCACGACCCCTGTGCCCTCCACCACACCCGCGTACAGATGCGGGGTGCCCGAGGCCAGCAGCGGCTGTGCGGCGCGCGGATCCGGGGCGTGCACCGCCACCTCGTCCCGGGGCGCGAGGATCACCAGGGAGAGCCCGGGTTCCCCGGCGCCGGACCCGGGGGAGTGGGCGTGGCGGGGCGGGCGGTCCGGTGCGGCCCGGCGGACGGCCGCCGCTGCCGCCGTGTCCCGGCGCTCACCGACCGACTCGGGCGGCAGCCCGCCCGGCGCCACGTCCCAGGGCCGCACCCGCCCCTCGTCGCGCACCTCCACCTCCCCGACGCCCGCGCCCGACAGCACCGCCGCGACCAGGGCCCCCACCCGGCCCGCGCCGAGCACCCGGACCCGCAGCGCGCGGCGGGCGGCGAGCCGGGCCAGCGCGCCGCCCGGCTCGGGGGTGGTCAGGGAGAGCGAGGCCAGGTCGGGGCGCAGCCGCCGCAGCACCTCCGTCCTCCCGCGCAGCGCGGCCGCGGCCGGTCCGCCGCCGCGCGCGTCGTCCACGAGGCCCGCCCGGGCCAGCCGGTCCACCAGCGTGTCCACCCGGCCGTCCGGCAGCTTCAGCCGGCGGCCCTCCGCGCGCAGCAGCGGCATCCCCCGGGTGCCGTTGAGCAGGTCGAGGAAGCCGCTCGTGGCGGTGTCCATCGGACCCAGCGTCAGCGCGTGCGCGGGAGTCATCCCGAACTGCACCGTGCCGAGATCGCGCCAGCCGCGTCGCAACGCGGGTTTCACCACCGGATGCATGACAGGCCCCCATATCCGTGTATCCGCACAGCTCTCATGACATCTGCGGATCGGTCGTGTTCCGCCGACGCCTGCCAGCATGCCCCCTCCGCCGGCGGGGCGTGGAAAGTTATCCACAGGCGAGGGGTGATCTTCATATGAACCGGCTGGCACGTCGAACCGTCCGGGAGCCGGGACTTTGCCCCTGTCCAGCGGGTAACGTCGGGGCGTGTCCGCCGACCCACTTCAGCACCGCGCCGGAAAGACAGAGCGCAGCGCGACGAGCGCGATCGAGGTCCGCAGGAGTGCCCGACGCCGCCGGACTGTCTCCGCGTACCGCGAGGGCGATCGCACTGTCGTACTGATCCCCGCCCGGATGTCGAAGGCGGAGGAACAGCGCTGGGTGACCGTCATGCTCGACAAACTCGCCGCCCAGGAGAGCCGGCGGGTGCTCGGCGACGCCGAGCTGGCCGAGCGCGCCGAGCGGCTGTCGGCACAGTTCTTCGACGGCAGCGCCCGCCCGGCCTCCGTGCGCTGGGTCACCAACCAGAACACCCGCTGGGGCTCGTGCACCCCGGCCGAGGGCAGCATCCGCCTGTCCCACCGGCTCCAGGGCATGCCCGAGTACGTCATCGACTACGTGCTCTGCCACGAACTGGCGCACCTTCTGGTGCCCGGCCACGGACCCGACTTCTGGCGGCTGCTGGAGGCGTATCCGCGCACCGAGCGGGCCCGCGGCTACTTGGAGGGCGTGGTCGCCGCCGCCCGGCTCCCGCACGTGTCCGACACACGGGGCGAGTGACCCGGCCCACGCGCCCCCCGTGTGTGTGGCCGGAATCGGTTCTGTACCGGGTCTGTACCGACCGGGACCGGCCGGGGTGGTTGTCGGCCACAGCCGTTAGCCTGGCGCGACACTCATATCTCGGGATGGGGGACGGTCGTATCGCATGGCCAGGGAATTCCAACGCGGGCACAAGGCCAGGATCAGTGACCTCACGGCGGGCACCGATCTGTACGTAGGCGTGCAGATCGCCGGCCCCGGGCTGACCTTCGACATCAGCTGCTTCGGCCTGGACGCCGAGGAACGGCTCTCGGACGACCGTTACTTCGTCTTCTTCAACCAGCCGAAGTCGCCGGAGGAATCCCTCCAGCTGCTCGGCGCCCAGGCGGGCGACACGGAGTCGTTCCGGGTCACCCTCGACCGGATCCCGCAAAGCATCCGCAAGCTGTCCTTCACGGCGACCATCGACGGCGCCGGGCAGATGTCGCAGGTCGGCCCCGGTTACCTGCGCATCGTCGCGGGCGGCGAGGAGGTCGCCCGGTACTCCTTCACCGGCGCGGAGTTCTCCACCGAGCGGGCCGTCATGCTCGGCGACATCTACTTCAAGGACGCCTGGCGGTTCGCCGCGGTCGGACAGGGCTTCGACGGCGGCCTGGAGGCGCTGCTGAAGAACTTCGGCGGCGAGGTGCTGGAGGAGGAGGCGCCCGCCGCCCCCGAGCAGCAGCCGCAGTCCGGTACCCCCGGCTTCGCCCCGCCCGCGTTCGCCCCGCCCGCCGAGACCGCCGCCCCGCCCTCCTTCGCCGCCCCGTCGGCCCCCGCGCCGAACCAGGCTCCCGCGCCGAACCAGGCCCCGGCCCCGGCCCCCGCAGAACCCCAACCCGCCGCCCAGGGCTACGCCCCACCGCCCGGCAACACGCCCCCGCAGGGCTTCACGCCGCCGGGCTCCACGCCCCCGCAGGGCTTCCCGGCCCCCGGCAGCACACCGCCGCAGGGCTTCACACCCCCGGGCCAGACGCCGCCCCCGGCCCCCGGCGCGCCGGACGTGCACGGCGCGCCGACGGTGATCGCCCCGCTGGCCCCGCCCCCCGGGCCGCCGGGCACCGTCCCGCCGCCCGGCCCGGCCCCCGCGCCCTACGGGCAGCCCCCGCGCCAGCCGTCGTACGGCGGTCAGCCCCCGCAGCCCCCCGCCCCGATGCCCCCCGGCTACGGCGGCCAGCCCGGCGCGCCCATGCCCCCGGGCTACGGCCAGGTCCCCGGTCAGCAGACCGCCTCCTACGGTGTGCCCCAGGGCGCCCCGCAGGGCGGTGCCGGGGTGGGCGCCGCGCTCCAGAAGTTCAAGGAGACGCCCACCGGGCAGCGCTGGACGCAGCAGAACAAGAAGCTCATGCGCGTCGACCTCGGCATCGGCGGGCAGCCGGTGCTGGCCAGGCAGGGCAGCATGGTGCTCTACCAGGGCAAGGTCGATTTCAGCTACAAGGGCGCCGGTATCGCCGGCCGCATCGTCGGCAACGCCACCGGCCAGGAGATGCAGCTGATGCGCTGCACCGGCCAGGGCCAGGTGTTCCTCGCCGAGAACGCCACCTACCTGCACCCGATCGAGCTCCAGGGCGACGCGATCTGCGTGTCCGCCGAGAACGTGCTCGCCTTCGACGAGACCCTCCAGTACGAGGTCCGCCGCATCGAGGGCCACGGCATCCCCGGCGGCGCGCTGTTCACGATGCAGTTCCAGGGCACCGGCACCATCGTCGTCAAGACGCACGGCACGCCCGTGGTGCTGCCGGTCACCCCGACCACCTTCGCCGACTGCAACGCGGTGGTGGCCTGGTCGGCGGCGGCCCAGGTGATCGTCTCCAGCCAGGTCCGCATGCGGCGCAACGCCTACCCCGGCGACACCGGCGAGAGCGTCAACCTCCAGTTCCGGGGCGCGCCCGGCAACTTCATCGTCGTCCAGCCGTACGAGGTCTGAGGGAGCCCGTCATGAACCAGCCGCTCGCGGGCTTCGCTCCCGCACCCGTCACCGCCCGCATGGAGAACCACGGGCACCACATGCTCAAGGTCGCCATGCAGACCGGCAACGACCTCTTCGCGCGCGTGGGCTCGATGGTCGCCTACGAGGGCTTCGTGCAGTACGAGCCCAATCCGCCGGCCGTCCGCCAGATCGCCCGGGACTGGATCACCGGCGAGGGCGCCCCGCTGATGAAGTGCTCCGGGGACGGGCTGCTCTACCTCGCCGACTACGGCGCGAACGTCGTCGTGATCAACCTCGACGGCGACGGCATCTCCGTCAACGCCACCAACCTCCTCGCCTTCGACGCGCACCTGAGCTGGGGCGTGGAGCGGGTGAAGGGGCTCGCGAAGTTCGCCGGGCAGGGCCTGTGGAACACCCGCATCTCCGGACAGGGCTGGGTCGCCCTGACCTCCCGGGGCACGCCGATCGTCGTGGACTGCGGCGGTGGCGAGGACGAGACGTACGTCGACCCGGACGCGCTCGTCGCCTGGTCGCCGAACCTGAAGGTCAAGGGCAAGCGCAGCTTCAAGGCGCAGTCGCTGATCGGCCGGGGCAGCGGCGAGGCCTACCAGATGGCCTTCTCCGGACAGGGCATCGTCGTCGTCCAGCCCAGTGAGGACAGCACCGACCGCCTTCGGGTCCGGGGCTGAGGGGGAGTCAACACGCCATGCAGAGCCCGATTTTCGCGTACAACGACAACCAGACGCAGGAGCGCTGGAGCCTCCAGAACGCGCAGCTGCTGCGCGTCGTCATGGAGGGCCACGACGACATCCTCGCCCGCAAGGGCAGCATGGTCGCCTACCAGGGCCTGGTCGAGTTCGACGCCGAGTACCGCAGCAACGGCCAGCGGCGCGCGCGTGCCCACACCGGCGAGGGCCTGGACCTGATGCGCTGCCACGGGCAGGGCACGGTCTATCTGGCCAACCTCTCCCAGCACGTGCACATCATGGACGTGGAGCAGGACGGGCTGACCGTCGACAGCTCCTACGTGCTCGCCATGGACTCCTCGCTGCACCACGAGGTCATCGCCGTCGACAGCCTCTACGGCATCTCCGGCTCCGGGAAGTACCAGCTGAACATCACCGGGCGCGGCCGGGTCGCCCTGATGACCTCCGGGTCGCCGCTGCTGCTCCAGGTCACCCCGGACCGGTACGTCAACTGCGACGCCGACGCGATCGTGGCCTGGTCGACCGGGCTGCGCGTGCAGATGCAGGCCCAGACGCACTCCTCCGGGGTGTGGCGCCGGCGCGGCAACACCGGTGAGGGCTGGGAGCTGAGCTTCATGGGCTCCGGATTCGCGCTGGTCCAGCCCAGCGAGCTGCTGCCGCCGCAGAACGCGGTGATCGGCCAGGGCGTCGCCGCCCAGTTCGGCATGGGCCAGCACGGGGCGCGGGGCGGGAACCAGGGCAACGTCTGGAGCTGACCGCCCGGGGAAACGCACACCGTAGGGCAGGAGTGACGCACACACCGTAGGACAGAAGTAAGGGGCGACCGCCTAGCGGTCGCCCCTTACGGCTTCCCAGGGCGGTCGCCCCTCACCGCTTCACAGCCTCGCTCGGGTTACGTCGAGGAGCCGTACGACCGACTCGTCGGCCACGCTCGCGACCTCGTCGTAGGGGAACCAGCGCAGGTCCAGGGACTCGTCGCTGATCGCCGCGACGGCGCCGGAGGGGGCCAGTGCCGCGTACTGGACGTCGTAGTGCCAGTGGCACGGCGCCGGGATCGGATGCCGGTCCAGGCGCACCGGGCCGCCGGGCAGCAGCGTGAGCCCGGCCATGCCCGACTCCTCGGTGGCCTCGCGCAGCGCGGCCGCCGCCACGGTGGCGTCGCCCGGCTCGCAGTGGCCGCCCATCTGGAGCCACATCCGCAGCTTGCGGTGGAGCGTGAGCAGCACCCGGCCGCGCTCGGGGTCGATCACCAGGGCGCTCGCCGTGACATGGCCCGCGTGACAGGCCTTCCACATGCCGTCGGGGTGGGCGGCCAGGTGGTCCAGGTAGGACCGGCGCAGCTCGTCCTGGCCCTCGTACCCCTTCAGGACGAGGACCGCGTCGTCGTACAGGCTCACTCGGTGTCGTCGCCCTCGGCCTTGTCGTCCTTCTCGGCGTCGTCCTTCTTCAGGTCCGGCTTGCCCGCGGCCTCGCCGAGCATCTTGTCCAGCTCGGAGAAGTCCATCTGCTCGCGGTGCACGAAGCCGTCCGGGTCGTCCAGGTCGGTCGCCGTCGGCAGCATGTCCGGGTGGTGCCACAGGTCGTCCCGGCCGTCGACGCCGCGCGCGTCGGCGAGCGAGGCCCACAGGCGGGAGGCGTCGCGCAGCCGGCGGGGGCGCAGCTCCAGGCCGATCAGCGTGGCGAACGTCTGCTCGGCCGGGCCACCGGTGGCGCGACGGCGGCGCAGGGTCTCACGCAGGGCGTCGGCGGACGACAGACGGGGCTTGGCGGCCGCGTGCACCACCGCGTCCACCCAGCCCTCCACGAGCGCCAGAGCGGTCTCCAGGCGCGCCAGGGCGGCCTTCTGCTCGGGCGTGTCCTCGGGCTGGAACATGCCCTGCTGCAGCGCGTCCTGAAGCTGCTCGGGGTTCTGCGGGTCGAACTGGCCGACCACGTCCTCCAGCTTGGCGGTGTCGACCTTGATGCCGCGCGCATAGCCGTCGACCGCGCCGAACAGGTGCGAGCGCAGCCACGGCACATGCGCGAACAGGCGCTGGTGGGCCGCCTCGCGCAGGGCCAGGTAGAGCCGCACCTCCTCCAGCGGCACGCCCAGGTCCTTGCCGAACGCCTCCACGTTGGCCGGCAGCAGCGCGGCCTTGCGGGCCGGGCCGAGCGGCAGGCCGATGTCCGTGGAACCGACGACCTCGCCCGCGAGCACACCGACGGCCTGCCCGATCTGCGTGCCGAACATGGCGCCGCCCATCGAGCGCATCATGCCGATCAGCGGGCCCGCCATGGCCTGCATCTCCTCCGGCAGCACATCGCCCATGGCCGCGCCGACCCGCTCGGCGACCGGGTCGACCAGCTCCCGCCACGCGGGCAGGGTCGCCTCGACCCACTCCGCGCGCGACCAGGCCACCGCGGCGGCGGAGCCCGACGGCAGGGAGGTGGCGTCGTCCAGCCACAGATCGGCCAGGCGCACGGCCTCCTCCACGGCCTTGCGCTCGGCCGGGCCGACACTGGCGTCCTTGGAGCCGTCCGCGGTGCCCTGGGCGACCGTCTGGCGCGCGATCTGCTTGGCCATGTCCCAGTTCACCGGGCCGCCCTCGTAGGAGAGCATCTGGCCCAGCTGCTGGAACGCGGCACCGAGGTCGGTGGGGTTCAGCGAACCGAACATGGCAGCGAGCGGATTGTCGGCGCCGGGGCCGCCAAAGCCACCGGCTCCGGGCATACCGCCGAAACCGAAGGGGTTGGCCGGTCCCTGACCACCACCGCTCTGCTGGTCCTTCTTCTTGCCCTCGTCGCCGTCCTCCGGCTCCTCCGGCGGAAGGCCGAAACCGAATGGGGTGTCACTCACGGGATTCCTCGGCTGGTAAGGCCACCGGTCTTCTCCGGCGGCGCGGCTGCCCGACAACACCACCCAGCGTAGACACCCCGACCCGATCGGGCCTCGATGCTCCGCCCGCGGAACGCCTGCGGCAGGATGGATGCACCTCGTACGTGCGCGTCTGTCACGCCCGTACAGAAGACAACCGCTGGAGATGCCGGGTGAGTTCCCCAGATCCGCAGGTTCGCGCAGCGCGAAACCACTCAGACGCCTCCGCCGGGCGCAGACCCGCGGTGCGCGGGCCCGTCGTGGCGGTCACCGGCGCCGCGACCGGCGTCGGAGCCCTGCTCACGGCGCGACTGGCCGCCTCGGAGGAGGTCCGGCGGGTCGTCGCCATCGACGAGCGGCGCGGGGAGTGCGAAGAGGCCCAGTGGCACATCCTGGACGTCCGGGATCCGGCCATCGCGGACAAACTGCGCGGCGCCGACGTGGTCGTCCATCTCGCGCTCGACCTGGATCTCGGCAGCGACGCGGCCGCGCGGACCGCTTACAACGTCCGGGGGACGCAGACCGTGCTGACCGCCGCCGCGGCCGCCGGCGTGCACCGGGTGGTGCTGTGCACCTCGGCGATGGTCTACGGCGCGCTGCCCGACAACGAACTGCCGCTGTCGGAGGACGCCGAGCTGCGGGCGACGGCCGAGGCGACCGGCGTCGGGGACCTGCTGGAGATCGAGCGCCTCGCCCGCCGCGCGCCCCGCGCACACCCCGGTCTGAACGTCACCGTGGTACGGCCCGCCATCCTCGTCGGCGGCACGGACACCGCGCTGACCAGGTACTTCGAGTCGCCACGGCTCCTGGTGGTGGCCGGGTCGCGGCCCGCGTGGCAGTTCTGCCATGTCGAGGACCTGTGCGCGGCCCTGGAGTACGCCGTCCTGGAGAAGGCCGAAGGGGAGCTGGCCGTCGGCTGCGACGGATGGCTGGAGCAGGAGGAGATCGAGGAGCTCAGCGGGATCCGGCGCATGGAGCTGCCCTCGGCGGTCGCGCTGGGCGCGGCGGCACGGCTGCACCGGATCGGGCTCACCCCGTCCCCGGCGGGCGACCTCGCCTACACGATGTACCCGTGGGTGGTCAGCGGGAGCCGGCTGCACGACGCGGGATGGCGGCCGAAGTGGACCAACGAGGAGGTCCTCGCGGAGCTGCTGGAGGAAGCCGGCGGGCGGCATACGGTGGCCGGCCGGCGCCTCGGCCGCAAGGACGCCACGGCGGCGGGCGCGGCCGGTGCCACGGTGGCCCTGCTGGGCGCGGCGGCGGTGGTGCGCCGGGCCCGGAAGGCGCGCCGGCGGTAGAGGACGTCCGTACGGGCGTCACGGCCGCCCCCGCCCGTACGGGCGTCACGGTCGCCCCCGTCCGTACGGGCGTCACGGTTGCCCCCGTCCGTTCGGGCGCCCCGGCCGACCTCGTCCGTACGAGCATCCAATACGACCGCGCCCGTGCCGGGTGAACCTCGTATTCCTCGGCGTCTCGGGCGTGCGGCACGATGGGGGCATGGCTGAGATGAGCGAGCACCCCGGCGAGCGGGCCGCGCAGGATCCCGTCAAGCTGATCGGCGTCAGGGAGAGCCCGCTCTCGGTGGACGAGGTGTTCCGGGCGGTCGGGGACGACGCGGCCGGAGGCATCGCGCTGTTCGTGGGGACGGTGCGCAACCACGACGGGGGCGCCGACGTGGACGCGCTCGGCTACTCCTGCCATCCCAGCGCCGAGGCCGAGATGCGGCGGATCGCCGAGAAGGTCGTCGCGGACCATCCGGTGCGGGCCCTGGCCGCCGTGCACCGGGTCGGCGAGCTGGGCGTGGGGGACATCGCGGTGGTCGTCGCCGTGTCGTGCCCGCACCGCGCGGAGGCCTTCGAGGCGTGCCGGAAGCTGATCGACGACATCAAGCACGAGGTGCCGATCTGGAAGCACCAGACGTTCTCGGACGGCACCGAGGAATGGGTGGGAGCCTGCTGAACAGGCGTACGGCCCGCGGAATACCGGCGTGCGGTCCGCGGAACACCGGCGTGCGGCCTGCGGAACACCGGCGGCCGGCCTGCCCAGAACAGGCGTACGGCCCGCCCGAGAACAGGCGGTACCTGATGAAACAGGGCGGAACACTGCGCCGAACCGGTCACTCCCGGCCCACCACCGCCTCCGGTTGCGTAACCGCCCCCCGCACGTGAGCGTTGTCAGTGCGGATGGTTAATCTGCTGATCAGTCAGTTGCGGACACTCACGGCGTAGGGAGGTCGGCATGGGCGCGCTTGTCTGGCTGCTGATTCCGCTTATGGGCGCGGTCGGTGGCGGGCTGTGGGGCAGTTGGGCCAACCGGACGCGCAGGGCGCGCAGCGACGGCCCCGAGCTGGACGGATACGCCCGGTTCCGCGAGGCGATGGAGCGGTCCCGCACGGGCGCGGACGGCGCCTGACGGGGGTACCTGACAGTGCGCCGACAGGTGGGTCACGTACTGTCGAGGCATGCCACGCCGCACCGCGACGATGCTCGCCTCCACCCTGATGCTGATCGCGCTCCTGTGCGCCGGAGTGCTCATCCCCGTGCCGTACGCGGAGATGTCCCCCGGCCCGACCGTGAACACGCTCGGGAACCACCAGGGCGAGCCGGTGCTCCAGATCTCCGGGCGCAGGACGTATCCGGCGGACGGTCACCTCAACATGACCACCGTGCGGGTGACCAGCGTGGACTTCCGGATGAACCTGGTGGAGGCCGTCTACGGCTGGCTGTCGCGCGACAGCAAGGTCGTGCCGCACGACACGCTCTACCCGAAGGGCACGACCGAGGAGCAGTCCTCGCAGCAGAACGCCGAGGAGTTCAGCCAGTCCCAGGAGAGCGCCAAGGTCGCCGCCCTGAAGCAGCTGGACGTCCCGGTGAAGTCCTGGGTGATCGTCTCCACCGTGGTCAAGGACTCCCCGGCCGAGGGCAGGCTGCACGCCGGTGACGTGATCAAGGCGGTCGACGGCCACGCGGTCACGAAGCCCTCGGACGTCGCCGCGTTCGTCACCAAGCACAAGGCGGGCCAGAAGGTGGTCTTCACCGTCGTCCCCGCCAAGGAGCAGGCCGCCGCCGAGAAGGCCCACAAGACGGCCACGACGACCCAGGACGTCGCGATCACCACGGCCGCCTCCGACGACAGCGGGCCCAAGCGGGCCATCGTCGGGATCTCCGCCGGGACCGATCACACGTTTCCGTTCAGCATCGACATCAAGCTCGCCGACGTCGGCGGCCCCAGCGCCGGTCTGATGTTCGCACTCGGCATCTACGACAAGCTCACCCCGGGCAACCTCACCGGCGGCAAGTTCGTGGCCGGCACCGGCACCATCGACGACAGCGGCACGGTCGGGCCGATCGGCGGCGTCGACATGAAGACCCTCGGCGCGCGCGGCAAGGGCGCCCAGTACTTCCTGACGCCCGCCGACAACTGCGCCGAGGCCGCGGCGGACAAGCCGGGCGGGCTCACCCTGGTCAAGGTGAAGACGATCAAGGACGCGCTGGGCGCGCTCAAGGACATCCGCGAGGGGAACACCGTGGCCCTGCCGAAGTGCGCCGCCAAGGGCTGAGGTGCCCGCGTGCCGTGACCCGACCGGGGTCCTGTCCGTCCGGACGGGGCCCCGGTGCCGTGACAAGGAGCAGGGGCGCCCCGGCACCACGCCGGCGGCGCCCCTGCTGTCGTAAGAGATGATCAGTCGGCGAATGTCGCCGACAGGGCGTCCGCGAGGCCCGGGACCAGGTCCGGGCCGGTCAGGACCTCGGTGGGGGTGTCCTTCTCGCGCAGCCGCAGCGCCGCCTCGCGGGCGCCGCCGCGCAGCACCGCCACCGTCATCCGGACCTCCTGGCGCTGGGGGTGGTCGGCCACCCACTTGGCCAGCTTGGCCTCGCTGAGGTTCTTGGGGACCTGCGTCTCGGCGGACGGCGGCAGCATCAGCCGCTCCACCGTGAGCGCGCAGCCGGCCACCGCGTCGGGCCAGGCGATGGTGGCGAGGAACTCGTCGAGCGGCTTGCCGGACGCGATCTCGTCCTGCTCGATCGGGGTGAGACCGGCGGTCTCGGACTCGCCCTCCAGGCCCAGCTGGGCCGCGAGCGCGGGTTCCTGGCTGCGCAGCCGAGCGGTGTCTACGAGGGCGAAGAGGCGAGCGGGCTGGTCCCAGCCGAGGCCGGAGGCGTACTCGTCGATCTCGAGTACGGCCCGGGTGAGCGGGTTCGCTGCCATGGGAGTGTTGGACATGGTCACAATCCTGCCTCGTTCCCCACCGGAATCGGGAACCGAGCCGGGGCTGAGTAAGTTGCATATGTGTCGGCCCGCGATCACGGGGGGCCACCGGGGCCCGCGGTGCACGGGGGCCCGAGGGATCGAGAGCGATTTTCGAGGGGCGCACCTTGGCTTTCCAGATGCCGGACCGCGGCCAGGGCCCAGCGGGGCCACGGACGGGGGCGGGCCGACCATCCCGGCGGGTCAGGGTCCTGCTCCTGACGCTGGGCGTGCTCGCCGTCCTCGGTATGACCTTCAGCATGTTCGCCGGCTTCTGGACGAACTGGCTGTGGTACCGGTCGGTGCACTACTCGTCCGTGTTCACCACCACACTGTGGACCAAGATCGGGCTGTTCTTCGTCTTCGGTCTGCTGGCGGCGTTCATGGTCGGCCTCAACATCTGGCTGGCCCACCGACTGCGGCCCCCGCTGAGCGCCATGTCCATGGAGCAGCAGAGCCTGGACCGCTACCGGATGGGTCTCGCGCCGTACAAGACCTGGCTGCTGGTCGGCGTCTGCGCCCTGGTCGGGCTGATCGCGGGCGCCTCCGCGGCCGGCCAGTGGCGCACCTGGCTGATGTGGGTGAACGGAGTCCCCTTCCACGAGAAGGACCCCAAGTTCCACCTCGACATCTCCTTCTACGCCTTCGACCTGCCCTGGTTCCGGTTCCTGCTGGCCTTCGGCTTCGCCGCGGTCATCCTGTGCCTGATCGCCGCCGCCTTCACGCACTACCTGTACGGCGGGCTGCGCCTGACCAGCCCCGGCGCGCGCGCCACCGCCGCCGCGACCAGCCACCTCTCGGTGCTGCTCGGCCTGTTCGTCGCCCTCAAGGCCGTCGCCTACTGGCTCGACCGGTACGGACTCGCGGTGAAGTCCAGCGACTTCAAGGCGACCGGCGACTGGACCGGCCTGCGCTATGTCGACGCCAACGCCTATCTGCCGGCCAAGACGATCCTGTTCTGCATCGCCGTCATCTGCGCCCTGCTGTTCTTCGCCACCCTGTGGCGGCGCACCTGGCAGCTGCCCGTCATCGGCTTCGGCCTGATGGTCCTCTCGGCGATCCTGATCGGCGGGCTCTACCCGGCGATCGTGCAGAAGTTCCAGGTCGAACCCAACGAGCAGGCCAAGGAAGCCCCGTACGTCCAGAAGAACCTCACGGCCACCCGCGAGGCGTACGGCATCGACGACACCAAGGTCACCCAGTACGACGGCAAGTCCACCGCCTCCGACGACGCCAAGCTGCGCGCGGACGCGAACGACGCGGCGAGCATCCGGATCATGGATCCGAACATCGTCTCGCCCACGTTCGAACAGGCGCAGGAGATGAAGGACTACTACAGCTTCCCGGCCAACCTGGACGTCGACCGCTATCCCACCAAGGACGGCAAGCTCCAGGACACCGTCATAGGCCTGCGCGAGCTGAACCTGAAGGGCATCCCGAAGCACAACTGGATCAACGACCACTTCCGTTACACGCACGGCTACGGCGTGGTCGCCGCCAAGGGCACCGAGGCCGACGACGGCCAGCCCGTCTTCACCGAGTACGACCTGCCCTCCAAGGGCGATCTGGGCACCTACCAGCAGCGGGTCTACTACGGCGAGAAGACCACCACCTACTCCATCGTCGGCGGTCCCCAGAAGGAGATCGACCACCCCACCGACAACAACGGCGAGGTGACCACCAGCTATGCGGGCAAGAGCGGGGTGAACCTCGACAACCCGCTCAACCGGGCCGCGTACGCGATGGCGTTCAACGAGCCGCAGATCCTGTACTCGGGCGCGATCGGCAAGGGCTCGCGGATCCTGTACAACCGCACGCCCAAGGAGCGCGTCGAGGCGGTCGCCCCCTGGCTGACCATCGACGGCGACGCCTACCCGGCCGTCGTCGACGGCCACATCCAGTGGATCGTCGACGGCTACACGACGTCGAACAGCTACCCGTACTCCTCCCGTACGACCCTCGGCGACACCACGGCCGACTCGCTGACCGCCGGCAGCGACAACCGCAGCGTGGTGGCCCCGCAGAACCAGGTCAACTACATCCGCAACTCGGTGAAGGCGACCGTCGACGCGTACACCGGCGAGGTCAAGCTGTACCAGTGGGACACCAAGGACCCGGTGCTGAAGACCTGGATGAAGGCGTTTCCCGGCACGGTGCTGCCCAAGAGCGCGATCTCCCCGGCGCTGCTGTCCCATCTGCGGTATCCCCAGGACCTGTTCAAGGTCCAGCGCGAGCTGCTCACCCGCTACCACGTGACGGATCCGCAGACCTTCCTCACCGGCAGCGAGGTGTGGCAGGTGCCCGACGACCCGACCAACAAGTCGGGTGACGCGGTGCCGCCGTACTACCTGAGCATGAAGATGCCCGACCAGAGCAAACAGGCGTTCTCGCTGTCGACGACGTTCACGCCGACCGGCCGGGACAACCTCAGCGCCTTCATGTCGGTCGACTCCGAGGCGGACAGCGGCGACTACGGCAAGATCAGGATCCTGAAACTGCCGACCAGTACGACGGTCGACGGGCCCAAACAGGTCCAGAGCCAGTTCAACTCCGAGCAGGACGTCGCCGCCGCGATCAAGTACCTCAAGGGCGGGGACTCGGCGGTGGAGTACGGCAATCTGCTGACCGTGCCGCTGGACGGCGGACTGCTCTACGTGGAGCCGGTCTACGTACGGGGCGGCGGACTGAAGTACCCGTTGCAGCGCAAGGTGCTGGTCACCTACGGGGACCGGCCGCCGGCCTTCGAGAACACGCTCGGCGAGGCGCTGGACAAGCTCTTCGGCACCAGCTCCGCCGCGGCCGGACCGCCGGACGGCGGCTCCAAGGCACCGCCCGCGGCGAGCGATCCGGGCGTCCAGCAGGACCTGGCCGACGCCCAGAAGGCGTTCGACGCCGGGCAGCGGGCGCTGAAGCAGTCCGGCGGTCCCGACTGGGACGCCTACGCGAAGGCGCAGAAGGACCTCAAGGCCGCGCTGGAGCGGGCCCAGGACGCGCAGCGGCAGCAGAAGCAGGACCAGTCGAAGCAGCCGAGGCAGAAGGGCTGATCAGCACCGTCCCGCGCCGTGATACGGTTGGCTCACAACGGCGCGGGGTGGAGCAGCTCGGTAGCTCGCTGGGCTCATAACCCAGAGGTCGCAGGTTCAAATCCTGTCCCCGCTACTGAAAACGAAGGCCCGGATCCTCAGAGGATCCGGGCCTTCGTGGTGTGTGAACCCGGTGAAGTCGGTGAACTCGGCCTGCGTGGGCACAAGTTGGGGAGGAAGCCACCGTCGTGCCGCCGTGAGGAGTTGAGCGCCGTGTGTTTGACTTGTCGTCCTGTGGGCATGTCGACAAAACGCTGAAGTGACCTCACGGGGTGGGGTGTACCGGGTGTACCCAGGTTGCGGGTGGTGCGACGATGGACGTTATGGGGGACAAGGCAACTCTGTTCGAGTCAGGGCGATTTGTACAGACTTTCGGTGAGGGGCCGGTCCGCGACGAGGTGGGCGACATGGCCGACGCCGCCGACGAGGTACGCCTCGCGCTCGCCGCGCGCAGCGGTGACGCGGAGGCCGCCAGCGTCCTCGGCGCCATGCTGCTGCGCCGCGGCGACCTCGACGGTGCCGAGACCCATCTGCGGGCCGCCACCGCGGCCGGTGACCGGGCCGCCGCCAACAACCTCGGTGTCCTGCTGCACCAGCGGGGGTACGGCGAGGAGGCCGCCGGCTGGTGGCGCATCGCCGCCGTCGCCGGTTCCGCGGCCGCCGCGCACGCGCTCGGCCGCTACCACCGCGAACGGGGGGACGAACCCGCCGCCGAGTACTGGCTGCGCCAGTCCGCCGAGCAGGGCCATGTCCTCGGCGCCTACGCGCTCGCCGATCTGCTGGAGCACCGCGGGGACGCGGCGGCCGGGCACTGGATGCGGCTCGCCGCCGAGCGCGGGCACCGGGAGGCGGCGTACCGGATGGCGCGCGCGCTCGACCGGGAGGCCGAGGACCGGGGCGAGGGCGGGGGTGACAACGCTGTCGCGGAGGCCGAGCAGTGGTACCGGCAGGCCGCCGCGCGCGGGCACCGGCGGGCCGCCCTGCACCTCGGGGCGATCCTGGAGCAGCGCGGCGAGCTGAAGGAGGCCGGGCGCTGGTACCTGACCTCCGCCAAGGACGGCGAACCGCGTGCCGCCTGCGCCCTCGGCTTCCTGCTGCGCGACGCCGGGGACACCGAGAGCGCCGCCGTGTGGTGGCTGCGCGCCGCCCAGGAGGGCGACGGCAACGCGGCCAACGCGCTCGGCGCGCTGCACGCCGAGCGGGGCGAGACCCAGACCGCCGAGCGCTGGTACCGGGCGGCACTGGACGCGGGGGACGACAACGGCGCGTACAACCTCGGACTGCTCTGCGCCGAGCAGGGCCGCACCGCGCAGGCCGAGCAGTGGTACCGGCGCGCCGCGTACGCCGGGCACCGGGAGGCCGCGAACGCGCTGGCCATCCTGCTGCTCCAGGTCGGCGACACCTCGGGTGCGGAGCCGTGGTTCTCCAAGGCGGCCGAGGCGGGGAGCGTGGACGCGGCGTTCAACCTCGGCATTCTGTACGCCGGGCGCGGCGAGGAGACGATGGCGCTGCGCTGGTACGAGCGGGCGGCCTCGGCCGGGCACACCGAGGCCGCGCTCCAGGTCGGCATGGCGCGGCTGCGCGAGCGCGACGAGCGGGCGGCGGAGCGGCATCTGCGCTGCGCGGCGGGCGGCGGCAGCGCGGAGGCGGCATACCGGCTGGCCGCCCTGCTGGACGCCCGCCGCCCCCCGCGGCCCGCGCACGAACTGGGGGAGAGCGCGCACGAGAAGGCCGAGTGCGAGGAGTGGTACGAGCGGGCGGCGCAGCAGGGCCACCGCCGGGCGCAGGTGCGGGTCGGCATGCTGGCCTCCGCGCGCGGCGATGTGGTCGAGGCGGCGCGCTGGTACCGGGCGGCGGCCGAGGCGGGGTCGCGCAACGGGGCGTTCAACCTCGGGCTGCTGCTCGCCCGCGAGGGCAGCGAGCCGGAGGCCGTGGTGTGGTGGACGCGCGCGGCGAACGACGGCCATGGCCGGGCCGCCCTCCGCCTCGCCCTGGTCTGCGCCCGCCGCGGCGACCTGGACGAGGGGCAGCGCTGGGCGACGCGCGCGGCGGAGCTGGGCCCCGCGGAGGTCACCGAGCGGGCGGGCCGGCTGCGGGACGCGCTGCGCGAGGAACTGTCGGCGTGAGCGGCCCCGATGCGGGTGGGCCGGTTGTGAAATGGGTCGGTGCGAGTGGCCCTGGTCACTCGGGGCCGAATGGATTTGCCTTCGTCGGCTCCCCCCGCGTAATGTCGTGTTCACCGACGCGGGGTGGAGCAGCTCGGTAGCTCGCTGGGCTCATAACCCAGAGGTCGCAGGTTCAAATCCTGTCCCCGCTACTGAAGGCCGAGGGCCGGAATCCAGAAATGGGTTCCGGCCCTCGGCCGTATGCGCACAGCCGCGCACGGCATGGACGAGGCAAGGCATAAAAAAGAGGGGGCGCGCGCCCCCTCCGTCACTCCGTGGTCTGCGGCCTCACGCGCCCGCGCACTCCGGGCACAGTCCCCGGTACGTCACCTCGACGTCCGACACCGTGAAGCCGAAGCGCTCGGTGTCGGGGAGGTCCGCCAGCGGGTTGCCCGTGGGGTGCACGTCGCGGATCGCGCCGCAGTGGGCGCAGACCAGGTGGTGGTGCGGCCGATGCGCGTTGGGGTCGTACCGCTTGGCGCGCTTGTCCGTCGAGACTTCCAGCACCTCGCCGAGCGTGACCAGCTCGCCCAGCGTGTTGTAGACGGTCGCCCGGGAGATCTCCGGCAGCTTCGCGACAGCCCGTGCGTGGACCTCGTCGGCCGTCATGTGGACGTGCTCGCCGTCGAGGACCTCGGCCACCACGCGCCGCTGCGCGGTCATCCGCCATCCGCGTCCACGCAGTCGTTCCAGAAGGTCGCTCATGGCTATCAGCCTAGCAGCAAGGGGGACCAGGACGGGAATAGGTGTGAGATTGGAATCCTATTTGACTTGGACTTAGTCCAATGTAGGATCGGGAACGGCTTTGGCCAAGGGACAGATTGGCCGGCGTAGACCGCAGGAGGCGCACGTGACGCAGGGACCGCTCACCACGGAGGCCGGTGCTCCGGTAGCCGACAACCAGAACAGCGAGACGGCGGGCGTCGGCGGCCCGGTGCTGGTCCAGGACCAGCTGCTGCTGGAGAAGCTGGCCCACTTCAACCGCGAGCGCATCCCGGAGCGGGTCGTGCACGCCCGCGGCGCCGGCGCCTACGGCACCTTCACGGTGACCGCGGACGTCACGCCGTACACCAGGGCCGCCTTCCTCGCCGAGGCCGGCAAGGAGACCGAGGTCTTCCTGCGCTTCTCGACGGTGGCCGGGAACCTCGGCGCGGCGGACGCGGTCCGTGACCCGCGCGGTTTCGCGGTGAAGTTCTACACCGAGGAGGGCAACTACGACCTCGTCGGCAACAACACCCCCGTCTTCTTCATCCGGGACGCGATCAAGTTCCCCGACTTCATCCACACCCAGAAGCGCGACCCCTACACGGGCAGCCAGGAGGCCGACAACGTGTGGGACTTCTGGGGGCTGTCACCGGAGGCGACCCACCAGGTGACCTGGCTGTTCGGCGACCGCGGCATCCCGGCGTCGTACCGGCACATGGACGGCTTCGGCTCGCACACCTACCAGTGGAACAACGAGGCGGGCGAGGTCTTCTGGGTCAAGTACCACTTCAAGACCGACCAGGGCATCAAGAACCTCACCGCCGGTGAGGCCGCGGTGCTCGCGGGCACCGATCCCGACTCCCACCAGCGCGATCTGCGCGAGTCGATCGAGCGGGGCGAGTTCCCGAGCTGGACCGTGGGCGTGCAGATCATGCCGGCGGCGGACGCGGCGTCGTACCGTTTCAACCCGTTCGACCTGACCAAGGTGTGGCCGCACGCGGACTACCCGGTCATCGAGATCGGCAGGCTGGAGCTGAACCGCAACCCGCGGAACGTCTTCGCCGAGGTCGAGCAGTCGATCTTCAGCCCCTCGCACTTCGTGCCGGGCATCGGCCCCTCGCCCGACAAGATGCTCCAGGGCCGGCTCTTCGCGTACGGCGACGCGCACCGCTACCGCGTCGGCATCAACGCCGACCACCTGCCGGTCAACCGTCCGCACGCCACCGAGGCCCGCACGCACTCCCGTGACGGCTTCCTGTACGACGGCCGGCACGGCGGCGCCAAGAACTACGAGCCCAACAGCTTCGGCGGGCCCGCGCAGACCGGCCGCCCGCTGTGGCAGCCGTACGACGGCTTCGGCGGCGGCACCGGCGACCACCCGGCCCCGCTCCACGCCGAGGACGACGACTTCGTGCAGGCCGGGGACCTGTACCGGCTGATGTCGGAGCCGGAGAAGGAGCGGCTGATCGCCAACCTGGCCGGGTCGATCTCCCAGGTCTCCCGCGCGGACATCGCGGAGCGCGCGATCGGCAACTTCGCGGCCGCGGACGCCGACTTCGGCAAGCGACTGGAGGCGGCGGTGCGGGCCCCGCGCGACTGAGACGGCGGCAACCGTCCGCCGGGCGGGCCGGATCCCTGGTGCTCGGGGTCCGGCCCGTTCGTCGCGTCCGGGTCTTCGCGCGCCTCGGGCCGGGCGTGCTCAGGAGCCCGCCCGGGCCAGCGCGGCGCGCTCGCGGGCCGGGGACCAGCAGCGGATGATGTCCCGGACCGAGACGATCCCGGCGACCTCGCCCCGGTCGAGGACGATCAGATGCCGGAAGCCGCCGTGCGCCATGGCACGGGCGGCCTCCTCCAGCGTCCAGGTCGGCGCCGCGAAGACGACGTCGGTGGTGGTGTGGGCGTGGGCGCGCTCGGTGTCCGGGTTCTGCCCGAGGCCGACGGAGTTGAGGATGTCGCGCTCGGTGAGGATGCCGATGCCACCGGCGTCCGGGTCGAAGACCACGGCGGCACCGATGCGCCGGGCGGACATCAATGTGGCCGCCTCACGGAGGGTGTGGGCGGGGCCGAGGGTGAGGATCACCGTGCTCATGGCGTCGCGGACCAGCATGGGTGGGGCCACCTCCTGGGGATCCGGGGACCTTGTCCCCGGATTCACAAATTCACAAGTGGGGGTACCCTCAGAGTCTCAGGTCAAGGCCGGGTCAACAAGAGGGCGCACGTGGTCCGCCGGGGGCGTGCGCAAGCGTCCCGCCTGCCTCACTGGCGCCGGTTGAGATACCCCAGCAACTCGTCGTGCAGCAGACCGTTGGACGCCGCCGCGTTGCCGCTGTGCGGGCCCGGCCGGCCGTCGAGTCCGGTGAAGGTGCCGCCCGCCTCGGTGACGACGACGGCGGGGGCGGCCATGTCCCACAGCGACAGCTCCGGCTCCGCGCAGATGTCCACGGAGCCCTCGGCGACCATCATGTAGGGCCAGAAGTCGCCGTACGCGCGGGTGCGCCACACCTGGCGGCCGAGGTCCAGGAAGCCGTCGAGGCGGTCCTGCTCCTCCCAGCCGGACAGGGACGAGTAGGCGAAGGAGGCGTCCGCGAGGGTGTTGACGCCGGAGACATGGATGCGGCTCGCGGAGGTCAGATTGCGGCCGGTGAAGGCGCCGTGGCCCTTGGCGGCCCACCAGCGGCGGCCGAGCGCGGGGGCGGAGACGAGGCCCACGACCGGGTGGTGGCCCCCCTCGCCCGCCTCCATCAGCGAGATCAGCGTGGCCCACACCGGGACGCCGCGCACGTAGTTCTTGGTGCCGTCGATCGGGTCGATCACCCAGCGCCGGGGGCCGGTGCCCTCGGCGCCGTACTCCTCGCCGAGGACCGAGTCTCTGGGGCGGGCGCGCTGGAGCTGGCCGCGGATCAGTTCCTCGGCCGCCTTGTCCGCTTCGCTCACCGGCGTCATGTCCGGCTTCGTCTCGACCTTCAGGTCCAGGGCCTTGAAGCGGTCCATGGTGATGGCGTCGGCCGCGTCCGCGAGGACATGGGCGAGACGGAGGTCGTCGAGGTAGTCGGGCATGTACGTCACGCTATCGGCTGAGCGGGTACGGGAGCCACCGGGGGCGTGCGCGTGTCGAGCCGGCCGTGCGCGGCGCCCGCGCGGGCGTGGGCGGCGGTCGCGCGTCCGCACGCGGTGGGCGGGCTTCCGCTCCCGGCGGGAGACCCCTTGACATCATCCGAAAGTCCGTCAAATCTGGGCGGAACGCCGTTGACTCCAGGGAGACGACGATGGCCGCTGCCCGGGAATCCTTGCTGGACGCCGCTGTCGCGGCGCTGGCGCGCCGGCCGTGGCCGACGGTGCGCATGGTGGAGGTGGCCGCGTCGGCGGGCGTGTCCCGGCAGACCCTGTACAACGAGTTCGGCGGCAAGGCCGGCCTCGCGCGGGCGCTGGTGCGGCGGGCGGCCGACGGCTATCTCGCCGGTGTGGAGCGCGCGCTCGCGGGTGGCGGCGGCGACTGGGAGCGGCTCACCGCCGTCGCCGAGTGGACGGCGGGCGCGGCCCAGGAGGACGCGCTGGTACGGGCGTTGCTCACCGGCTGCTGGAGCGAGCGGCTCCCCGCGCCGCACCGGGGCCCGTCCCCGGTACCGGCACCGCGCCGCCCGGAACGGCCGCTCCCCTCGCCCCCCGACCTCGTACGGCTGGTCCGCGACCGCGCCGTCACCGCGCTGTCCGGCCCCGGCACGGGCCCCGCCGCCACCGCCGAACTGGCCCGCTCCTGCGAACTGGTCCTCCGCCTCGCCCTCTCCTGCGTCACAGCCCCACCGGCCGAGGGCGGCCTCCCCGCACTGCTCCGCTCTCTCGCACCCCGCACAACACTCTGACCGACGCCAACCGCCGTCAGTACGTGGTGCTTCGGGCGCCCCGCACAGTGGGTCCGCAACCAGAGCGTCCGGCGAAGGAACGGCTCCCGCGTGCCGCCCAGTCGAACGGTGGCCGGCCCACCGCCCGGCACGCAGCGGGCGCCTAGTGGCTCGACCCCGACAGTTGCAGGCCGATGATTCCCACGATCACGAAGCTGATCGAGATGATCTTCAGGGTGGAGACCAGGTCGCCCAGGAAGATCATGCCGTAGATCGCCGTGCCGGTCGCGCCGATGCCGGTCCAGACGGCGTACGCGGGGCCGACGTCGAGTTTGCGCAGGGAGAGGGTCAGCAGGCCGAAGCTGCCGAGGGCGAAGGAGGCGAAGGCGATGGTCGGCCACAGGCGGGTGAAGCCGTGGGACAGCTTGAGGCACACGGCGAAGCCGGTCTCCAGCATTCCGGCCACGATGACCAGCAGCCACGCCATGCGCTGTCCTCCCGTTGATCCGGATCTCCGGCCCGGTGCGATTATGCACTTGCCGCACCGTGGCCCGGGCAAACAACGCGAAGGTCAGTCGCCTTCCGTGCGCTCCCGCGTCGCCAGCAGCCGCCGCAGCGAGTACAGCCGCGCCGGATCCGCGTGCCCCGCCTCCACCCACGCGTCCAGCGCGCAGTCCGGCTCGTCGTGGCCGCACGCGCGCGGGCAGTCCGCCGTACCGGGCTCCAGGTCCGGGAAGGCGTGGATGACCCGGGACGGATCGATGTGCGCCAGGCCGAAGGACCGTACACCCGGAGTGTCGACCACCCAGCCGTCGTCGCCCGCCAGCGGCAGCGCCAGCGCCGACGTGGTGGTGTGCCGGCCGCGCCCCGTCACCGCGTTGACGTGTCCCGTCGTGCGCCGCCGCTCCTCCGGGACCAGCGCGTTCACCAGCGTCGTCTTGCCCACGCCGGAGTGCCCCACGAACGCCGTGATCCGCCCGTCCAGGAACTCCCGCACCCGGTCCGCCGCGTCCCCGTTCTCCAGCTCCTCGCGGCTGGTGACCACGTACGGGATGCCCAGATGGCCGTACAGCTCGAGGAGTTCGTCCGGTGCGGCCAGGTCCGACTTGGTCAGCACCAGCAGGGGTTCGAGCCCCCCGTCGTACGCCGCGACCAGGCAGCGGTCGATCAGCCGGGGCCGCGGCTCGGGGTCGGCGAGGGCCGTGACGATCGCCAGCTGGTCGGCGTTGGCGACCACCACGCGCTCGTAGGGATCGTCGTCGTCCGCCGTGCGCCGCAGCACCGACGTCCGCTCCTGGATCCGGACGATCCGCGCGAGCGTGTCCTTCTTGCCGGACAGATCGCCGACCAGCATCACCCGGTCCCCGACCACCGCCGCCTTGCGGCCCAGCTCCCGCGCCTTCATCGCCATCACCACCCGGTCCTCCACCAGGCAGGTCAGCCTCCCCCGGTCCACGGTCAGGACCAGGCCCTCGGCCGCGTCCTCGTGCTTGGGCCGGATGTGCGTCCGCGGCCGGTTGCCCTTGCGGTTGGGGCGGGAGCGGATGTCGTCCTCGTCGGTGTTCTTGCCGTAGCGGCGCATGGCGTGTCCCTACTGCCCGAGCATCCCGGTCCACAGCTCGGGGAAGTCCGGCAGGGTCTTGGCCGTCGTCCCGATGTTCTCGATGCGTACGCCCTCGACCGCCAGGCCGATGATCGCGCCGGCGGTGGCCATGCGGTGGTCCTCGTAGGTGTGGAAGGTGCCGCCGTGCAGAGCGCGCGGGCGGATGTGCAGACCGTCGGCCGTCTCCGTGACGTCGCCGCCGAGCTCGTTGATCTCCTTGGTGAGCGCGGCGAGCCGGTCCGTCTCGTGCAGCCGCAGATGGGCCACCCCGCGCAGCGTCGAGGGGGAGTCGGCGAGCGCGGCGACGGCCGCGATGCCCGGGGTCAGCTCGCCGACGTCGCCCAGGTCGACGTCGATGCCGTGGATCGCGCCGGAACCGGTGAACACCAGCCCGAACTCGGTGAGTTCGCAGGCGCCGCCCATCTCGGTGAAGATCTCGCGCAGCCGGTCACCCGGCTGGGTGGTGCGCTCCGGCCAGTCCGGGACCAGCACCTTGCCGCCGGTGACCAGGGCCGCCGCCAGGAACGGCTGCGCGTTGGACAGGTCCGGCTCGATCGTCAGGTCCCGGCCGAGCAGCGCGCCCGGCGTCACCCGCCATACGTTCGGCTCGCCGCCCGACTCCGGGGTGTCCACCTGGGCGCCGACCGCGCGCAGCATGTCCACCGTCATCCGGATGTGCGGCACGGACGGCAGGCTGGCGCCGGTGTGCCGGACCTCGACGCCCTGGTTGAAGCGGGGGCCCGAGAGCAGCAGCGCGGAGACGAACTGCGAGGAGGAGGACGCGTCGATCGACACCGGGCCGCCGTCCAGCGCCCCGCCGCCGTGCACGGTCAGCGGCAGCGCGCCCCGGCCGTCGTCGTCGATCCGCGCGCCGAGCCGGCGCAGCGCGTCGATCACGCCGTGCAGCGGACGCTCGTACGACCGCGGGTCGCCGTCGAACCGGATGGGGCCGTCGGCCAGCGCGGCCACCGGCGGCAGGAAGCGCATCACGGTGCCCGCGTTGCCGACGTCCACGGTGGCCGGGCCGTGCAGGCCGGTCGGCAGCACCCGCCAGGCCTCGCCGGTGCCGTCCGGGCCGCCCGCGACGGAGGAGCTGGACGACACCGTCTCCTCGATCTCCACGCCCATGGCCCGGAGGGCCTCCGCCATCAGCAGGGTGTCCCGGGAGCGCAGCGGGCGGCGCAGCCAGCCGGGCTCGGAGGCGAGGGCGGCCAGCACCAGGGCGCGGTTGGTGACCGACTTGGACCCCGGCACATGGACGGTGGCGTCGACGGCTCCGCTCGCGTGCGGAGCGGGCCAGAGGGCGGTGGAGGCGGTGTTCGGGGCCATGGGCCCACTTTATAAGGAGGGCGGGGCCGCAACCTTCCGGCGACGGGCCCACCGTCCGGGACGAACGGCCCTCAGACCTCCAGCAGCCAGCGCCCGCCGCCGATCAGCGAGCACAGGCACACGGCGTGGAAGAGGAACAGCCACAGGGCCGCCGGGACGTGCGTCAGCCGGGACAGCTGGTCCGCGTCCGAGTCGCCGGCCTCGCCCCGGCGGCGCTTGCTCTGCAGCTCGAACGGCGGCCGTACGCCCCCGAACAGCAGGAACCACACCACCGCGTACGCGAACGCCGCCTGCACCTGCGGCCCCGCGAGCCACGACACCAGCAGGAACGCCCCGCCCGCGAGCACCACGGTGAGCACGCCGTACGCGTTGCGGATCATCACCAGCATCACCGCGAGCAGGGCCGTCGCCGCCCACAGCAGCAGCGTGATGCGGCCCGCGGCGAGCAGGGCCGCGCCGCCGAGGCCGAGCAGCGAGGGCGCGATGTAGCCCGCGGCCGCGGTGAGGATCATGCCGAGCCCGTACGGCTTGCCCCGGCTCACCGTGAGCCCGCTGGTGTCGGAGTGCAGCCGGATCCCGGTGAGCTGCCGGCCGGTGAGCAGGGCGATGAGCCCGTGGCCGCCCTCGTGCGCGATGGTGATCGCGTTGCGCGACACCCGCCACAGCGGATGCGGTACGACCACCACCAGCGCGGCGGCGAGGGTGGCGAGCACCACCCACAGATCGGGGTCGGGCTGGATACCGGTGAGCCGGTCCCAGAGGCCGGACGGCGCGAGGGCGGCGAGGCTGTTCATGTGTCCGAGTGGCTCCCTGGTGGCGGGCGGAGTCTGGCAGTGTGGCACGTATGTGCGGACGGTATGCAGCCAGTCGTGGGCCCGAGGACCTCGCCAAGACCTTCGGGATCGAGAAGTGGGAACCCGAGGAGACCCTGGAGCCGGACTACAACGTGGCCCCCACCAAAGAGGTCCACGTCGTGCTCGACCGCCCTTTGAAAGACGCGGACTCCCCGCGTCCGGTTCGCCAGCTGCGCACACTCAGGTGGGGACTGGTGCCGTCCTGGTCGAAGACCCCCGAGGGCGCCGCCCGGATGATCAACGCCCGTGCGGAGACCGTGCACGAGAAGCCGTCCTACCGCCGTGCCTTCGCCGCCCGCCGCTGCGTCGTGCCCGCCGACGGCTACTACGAGTGGGTGACCGGGAAGCAGGAGCGGGACCTGGAGGTCGAGGGGCGCAGGAAGCGGCCGCGCAAGCAGCCGTACTTCGTACTGCCCGCCGACGGCTCCGTGTTCGCGATGGCCGGCCTGTACGAGTTCTGGCGCGACCGCACCCTGCCCGACGACCACCCCGGCGCCTGGTGGGTCACCTGCTCGGTGATCACCACGGAGGCCGAGCGGACCCCGCTGGCCGTCGCCCCCGCCGACGGACCGCGCTCGCTCGCCGACATCCACCCCCGGATGCCGCTGATGCTCACCCCGGACCGCTGGGACGCCTGGCTGGACCCCTCCCGCACCGACCCGGACGAGCTGCGCGCCCTGCTCGCCCCGCCCCCGCCCGGCCTGATGCGCGCCTACCCGGTCGCCACCGCCGTCAGCAACGTCCGCAACAACGGCCCCGAGCTGCTGAAGGAGCTGGAGGCCCCGGAAGAGGGCACACTCTTCTAGCGTGATCGAGACCGTTGAGACCGACGCCGGAACCGCCCGCATCACCTGGCACCGGGCCACGGCCCCCCGGGCCGTCCTCGCGCTGAGCCATGGCGCGGGCGGCGGTATCGAGGCGCGTGACCTCCAGGCGCTCGCCGGGGTCCTGCCCGGGCACGGGGTGAGCGTGGCCCTCGTGGAACAGCCCTGGCGGGTCGCGGGCAAGAGGGTGGCGCCCGCCCCCAGGACGCTGGACGCCGGATGGCGCGGGATCTGGCCCGCGCTGGCCGGCATGGAGCTGCCGGTGATCTCCGGCGGCCGCAGCGCCGGCGCCCGCGTCGCCTGCCGCACCGCCACCGGACTGGGCGCCCGCGCCGTCCTCGCCCTGAGCTTCCCGCTGCACCCGCCGGGCAGGCCCGAGAAGTCCCGCGCGGACGAACTGCTGGGCGCCGGCGTGCCCACCCTCGTCGTCCAGGGCGGCAACGACCCCTTCGGCAAGCCCGCCGAGTTCCCCGAGGGCGACTTCCGGATGGTCGAGGTGCCGTACGGCGACCACGGCTTCGCGGTCCCCAGACGCGCGCCGACCGGCCAGGAACGGGCCCTGGAGATCATCACCGACGCCGTCGTGGAGTGGACCGCGTCACTCGCGTGACCCCCGGGAATGCTGCGCGGCGCAGCACTGTTGTGACGCACAGGAGTGCTGAGGCCTCGGCACCGACGTCGTCGGAAGGGAAGTCCGCCGCATGGGTTCGACCATCTGCCCGGCCCGTCAGACCGGCGCTGAGCTGGACTGGACGGTGCTGCGCGCGCCCAAGACCGCCTCAATTCGAGGGGCGGCGGGTACGGGTCGTGTTCTATCCTCCGAATCGAGTGGGACCACTCTCGGTCCTGCCCGGGATCTTGAGGAGGTGGGTCCGGTCACAGGGACCGACGCGGGGACCGACAACGGCCGGGCGGAAGAGCCCGAGGGCCGGGGCACGAGCGCGGAGGCGTCCGCCGAGTCGAGCGCGGAGCGCAGCGCGCGCTTCGAGCGGGACGCGCTCGAGTTCCTCGACCAGATGTACTCGGCCGCCCTGCGCATGACGCGCAACCCGGCCGACGCCGAGGACCTCGTGCAGGAGACGTACGCCAAGGCCTACGCCTCCTTCCACCAGTTCCGCGAGGGCACCAACCTCAAGGCGTGGCTGTACCGGATCCTTACCAACACCTTCATCAACTCGTACCGCAAGAAGCAGCGTGAGCCCCAGCGCTCCGCCGCGGAGGAGATCGAGGACTGGCAGCTCGCCCGGGCCGAGTCGCACATGTCGACGGGGCTGCGCTCCGCCGAGTCGCAGGCGCTCGATCATCTGCCCGACTCGGATGTGAAGGAAGCGCTCCAGGCGATCCCCGAGGAGTTCCGCATCGCCGTGTATCTCGCGGATGTGGAGGGGTTTGCCTACAAGGAGATCGCGGACATCATGGGGACACCCATCGGTACGGTGATGTCCCGGCTGCACCGGGGCCGCCGTCAACTGCGCGGCATGCTGGAGGACTACGCCCGTGAGCGCGGGCTGGTCCCGGCGGGCGCCGGGGAGTCGGACGAAGCGAAAGGCTCGGGCTCATGAGCTGCGGAGAGCCGCACGAGACGGACTGCGGTGAGGTCCTCGACCATCTGTACGAGTTCCTCGACAGCGAGATGCCGGACGTCGACCGCGACAAGTTCCGGCACCACTTCGAGGAATGCTCGCCGTGCCTGGAGAAGTACGGCCTGGAAGAGGCCGTGAAGAAGCTGGTCAAGCGGTGCTGCGGCCATGACGACGTGCCGGCGGACCTGCGTGCCAAGGTCATGGGCCGGCTGGACCTGATCCGCTCCGGACAGCCCGCGCCCGACCACGACATCACCTCCACGGCCCAGGACAACTGAGCCCACGCGCCGCACGCGCCCCGCACCCTCCCGTCGAGCCCCGCCCGGCCCCGCCGTCGGCGCGGGCGAGACGCACGGCACTGTCTGATCCCGCCCGCACCTGGGTAACCCATGGGTAATGAGCGCCGTTCCCACCGCACGTGGTTGGATGCGAGGGAGAGGGCGCCTGGGGGCACAAGCCAGCCCACTGTGCGGAACTGGAACTGGCAGGCGGGAATCGTGAGGATCTTCGGCAAGGGACGGCACCGACCCTCCGCCTCCTGGCGGCAGGCCACCGACCGCGCGTTCACGCTCATCGGCGACGGCCGGTACGAGGACGCGGGCGAACTGCTGACCCGCGCCGCCGACCTGGAACCCTGGCTGTCGGAGTCCTGGTTCAACCTCGCGCTGCTGCACAAGTTCCGGCACGACTGGGAGCAGGCCCGCGCCGCCGGACTGCGCGCCGTCGCCCTGCTCGACCGCGAGAGCGGCGCCCCCGACTGGTGGAACGTGGGCATCGCCGCGACCGCCCTCCAGGACTGGCCGCTGGCCCGCCGCGCCTGGCAGGCGTACGGCCTGAAGGTGCCCGGGGGCGCGACCGCCGCCGGGGAACCGCTCGGCATGGAGCTGGGCAGCGCGGCCGTACGGCTCTCGCCCGAGGGCGAGGCCGAGGTGGTGTGGGGCCGCCGGCTGGACCCCGCGCGGATCGAGGTGCTGTCCATCCCGCTGCCCTCCTCGGGGCGGCGCTGGGGCGAGGTCGTGCTGCACGACGGAGTCCCGCACGGGGAGCGCACCACGTCCGCCGGGCACAGTTACCCCGTCTTCGACGAGATCGAGCTGTGGGCGCCCTCGCCCGTGCCCACCTGGGTGGTGCTCCTGGAGGCGGCCACCGAGGCGGACCGGGACGCGCTGGAGCAGCTGGCCGCGGACGCCGGGTTCGCCGCGGAGGACTGGTCGTCCTCGGTGCGGCTGCTGTGCCGGATGTGCAGCGAGTCCCGGATGCCGTCCGACGAGGGCGAGGGGGAGCACCTGGACCCCCACGACCACAGCGAACCCGGCCACCCGGGCCCCCTGGGCCACCGCACGGACGGCCAGCTGTGGGTGCCGGAGCGGGAGTGCGGGGTGGCCGCGCCGCCTTCGCTGGTCCGGGGGCTGCTGGACGGCTGGGTCGCCGACAGCCCGGACTCGCGGGACTGGCGGGATCTCGAAGAGGTGTGCTGAGCAGCTCGTTCGGCTGATTCGCCGTCGTGGCTGATCGCGCACACGCGGCGGAGCCGCATATCAGACACAGACCCGCCCCCCTCCGGGGCGCGTCCGCGTACCCTGTATCAGCATTCACTCCCAGTTTTTGTGCAGGAAGGCGTACGTCGGTCATGGCGCAGCAGGACACCGATCAGCAGCACGCGGGCGTGCTCCCCGTCGACGACGAGGGCTATGTCGTGGACACGGAGGACTGCGAGGGGCGCGAGAAGGCCTGGCGGGAGAGTGGCACCTCGCGGCCGATCACGGTCGTCGGCAATCCGGTGCTGCACAAGGAGTGCCGGGACGTCACCGAGTTCGGCGAGGAACTGCGGCAGCTGGTCGCCGACATGTTCGCCAGCCAGCGCACCGCCGAGGGCGTGGGCCTGGCCGCCAACCAGATCGGCGTCGACCTGAAGGTCTTCGTCTACGACTGCCAGGACGACGAGGGCGCCCGGCACGTGGGCGTGGTGTGCAACCCGAAGCTGGTCGACCTGCCCGCCGAGCGGCGCCGGCTCGACGACAACAACGAGGGCTGCCTGTCGGTGCCCGGGGCCTACGCCGAGCTGGCGCGCCCCGACTACGCCGAGGTGACCGGCCAGGACGAGCAGGGCAACCCGGTCAAGGTCCGCGGCACCGGATACTTCGCACGGTGTTTGCAGCACGAGACCGACCACCTCTACGGCTACCTCTACATCGACCGGCTGTCCAAGCGCGACCGCAAGGACGCGCTGCGGCAGATGGCCGAGAACGAGCCGCGCTACCCCGTGGTCGCCAACGACTAGGTCCCGTGGGGCCGTTGGGCGCCGTACCGGGGACCAGTCCCGGCCCGGCGCCCTTCTTCTTGCCCTTCTTCGTTCACCAGTACGTCGCACAAATTGTCGTTTCTGCGGTGCTGGTGATCATTAATCAGTCACACAGGGGAGGAATCTCGGCACCATGGGGTAGTGAGGGGCGCAAATCCGTTCCCACGGCGGTCAGTTGTGGTGCTGAATGGGAAGTGCGGGATAGGTAACGAGACGCACCGGTCCCACCCGAGCGGGTGCGTATCCGGCGGCTGAGAGGGGTTTGTTCCGTGCAGGCTTTCCCACACCGCACCACAGAGACGACGACGGCGGTCGTGGTACCACCCTCGCTGGCACTCCCGGTGATCGAGTCCGGCTTTCCCCGGCGACTGCACCCGTATTGGCCGCGGCTCCAGGAGAAGACCCGGCTGTGGCTGCTGGAAAAGCAGCTGATGCCGGAGGACAAGGTGCGGGAGTTCGCCGACGATCTGCGCTACACCGACCTGATGGCGGGCTACTACACGGACGCCCGCGACGAGGTGCTCCAGGCGATAGCGGACTACAGCGCCTGGTTCTTCGTCTGGGACGACCGGCACGACCGCGACATCGTGCACGCGCGCCCGGGCGACTGGCGGCGGCTGCGCCACCGGCTGCACGCGGCACTCGACGCACCCGCGCACCATCTGCACCACCCGGACCCGCTGGTCGCGGGATTCGCCGACAGCGTGCTGCGGCTCTACGGCTTCCTGCCGGTCAGCTGGAACCAGCGCTTCGCCCGGCATTTCCACACGGTCATCGAGGCGTACGACCGTGAATTCCGCAATCGCACCCAGGGGTATGTGCCCGGCGTCGAGGAGTATCTCGCCCTGCGCCGGCTCACCTTCGCGCACTGGATCTGGACCGACCTTCTCGAACCCAGTGCCGGATGTGAACTCCCCGATGCCATAAGGAGGAATCCCGCTTATCGCCGGGCCGCCTTGCTCAGTCAGGAATTCGCCGCCTGGTACAACGATCTGTGCTCGCTCCCGAAGGAAATAGCAGGCGATGAGGTCCACAATCTCGGAATCAGTCTCATCACCTACGAGGGGCTGACTCTCGAAGAGGCGGTGGACAATCTCAGGCGACGCGTCGAGACCTGCATCGACGAATTCCTCGTAGCCGAACGCGAAGCCCTCCGGTTCGCGGATGCACTCGCCGACGGTACGGTACGCGGAAAGGAATTGAGCGTCGCCGTCCGCACCTGCGTCGGCAATATGCGCAACTGGTTCAGCTCGGTCTACTGGTTCCACCACGAGTCCGGCCGTTACATGGTGGACAGTTGGGCCGACCGCTCCACACCCCCGTACGTCACCAACGAAGCGGCAGGTGAGAAATGACCGTAGAGTCCGTGCAGCCCGAGACCTCCGTCGCCCCGGCGCAGCTGCGTGAACCACCCCTGGCCGGCGGCGCCGTCCCGGTCTTCGGGCACGGCCTGCAACTGGTGCGCGACCCGCTGGACTTCATGTCCTCATTGCGCGCCCACGGCGACATCGTGCGTCTCAGGCTCGGCCCCAAGACCGTGTACGCCGTCACCACCCCGGAGCTGACCGGCGCGCTCGCCCTCAGCCCCGACTTCAAGATCGACGGCCCGGTGTGGGAGTCGCTGGTGGGCCTGCTCGGCGAGGAGGGCGTGGCCACGGCCAACGGCCCCCGCCACCGCAGGCAGCGGCGCACCATCCAGCCCGCGTTCCGGATGGACGCCATACCCGACTACGGCCCGATCATGGAGGAGGAGGCGCACGCGCTGACCGAGCGCTGGCGGCCCGGCGCCCCCATCGACTGCACCTCGGAGTCCTTCCGGGTGGCCGTGCGCATGGCGGCCCGCTGCCTGCTGCGCGGCGAGTTCATGGACGAGCGCGCCGAGCGGCTGAGCACCGACCTCGCCACCGTCTTCCGCGGTATGTACCGCAGGATGGTGGTGCCGCTGGGGCCCCTGTACAAGCTGCCGTTTCCGGCCAATCGTGAATTCAACCGCGCATTGGCCGATTTGCATCTGCTGGTGGACGAGATCGTCGCCGAGCGGAGGGCATCTGGTCAAAAGCCGGACGATTTGCTGACGGCATTGCTGGAGGCGAAGGACGACAATGGGGAGCCCATCGGGGAACAGGAGATCCACGACCAGGTCGTCGCGATAATCACCCCCGGCGCCGAAACGATCGCGTCCACGATCATGTGGCTGCTCCAGGCGCTCGCGGAACACCCGGAGCATGCCGAGAAGGTGCGTGCCGAGGTCGAATCCGTGACCGGTGGCCGGCCCGTCGGATTCGAGCACGTCCGCTCCCTCAGGCACACCAACAATGTGATCCTGGAGGCCATCCGGCTGCGCCCGGCCGTATGGATTCTGACGCGCCGGGCGACCGTCGACACCGCGCTCGGGGAGTACCGCATTCCGGCCGGGGCCGACATCATCTACAGCCCGTACGCCATTCAGCGTGACGCCCGTTCGTACGACCGGCATCTCGACTTCGACCCGGACCGCTGGCTTCCGGAACGGGCCAAGGAGGTGCCGAAGTACGCGATGAGCCCCTTCAGCGTCGGCAACCGCAAGTGCCCCAGCGACCACTTCTCCATGGCCCAGCTGAGCCTGATCACCGCGGCGATCACGGCGAAGTACCGCTTCGAACCGGCGGACGACAGCGACGACAGCGTCCGGGTGGGCATCACCCTGCGCCCGGACAATCTGCGGCTGCGGCCGCTGCCCTGGTGAGACACCCCGGGTGACACCAGGAGCGATGCCGCTACCGGCGCGTGTTCAGGCGGCCTGCGGGCCCCGGAACGCGCGCCGGTAGGCGTTCGGGGTGGTACCGAGCGCCCGCATGAACTGATGGCGCAGCGCGGCCGCCGTACCGAACCCGGTGCGCGCGGCGATCGCGTCCACCGTCTCGCCGGTGCCCTCCAGCAACTCCTGTGCGCGCAGCACCCGTTGGCGCAGGATCCAGCGGTACGGCGTGGTCCCCGTCTCCTGCTGGAAGCGGCGGGCGAAGGTGCGCGGCGCCATATGGGCGCGGGCGGCGAGCTGTTCGACGGTCACCTCCCGATCGAGGTGCTCCTCCATCCACACCAGCACCTCGCCGACGGTGTCGCACGGCGTCCTGGGCAGCGGCCGTTCGATGTACTGGGCCTGGCCGCCGTCCCGGTGCGGGGGCACCACCATCCGACGGGCGATCTTGTTGGCGACCTCGGGGCCCTGCTCCCTGCGCACCAGATGCAGACAGGCGTCGATGCCGGCCGCGGTGCCCGCGGAGGTGATCACCGGGTCCTCGTCCACATAGAGCACGTCCTGCTCGACGGCGAGCCGCGGATAGCGCCGGGCCAGCTGCTCGGCATGGTGCCAGTGCACCGCGCACCGGCGCCCGTCCAGCAGCCCGGCGGCGGCCAGCACGAACACCCCGGAGCAGACGCTGAGCACCCGGCAGCCCCGCTCGACGGCCCGCCGCAGCGCCGCGAGCAGCTCGGGCGGATAGTCCCGGTCCACATAGCTCTCACCGGCAGGTACGGCGATCAGATCGGCCTCTTCCAGCCGCTCCAGGCCGTGCGGCGTGGACACGGTGAACCCGCAGTGCGTGCCGAGGTCGGGCCCCTCGGCCGAGACCACGGCGAAGTCGTACACCGGCAGCCCCTCGTCGCTGCGGTCGATGCCGAACACCTCGCAGACGACGCCCAGCTCGAAGGGGTGCACTCCGTCCAGCAGCACGGCGGCCACGTTCTTGAGCATGCCCCCAGTGTGCCTCAGGGCCGGCAGTAATTCGAGGGTGCCCGGCAGTCCTGCCACTCCCGGTCAGCAGTGTCCGGCAGGACAGTGGTGGCATGACCGGAAACCAGATCCAAGGCCTGATCGGAATGACCGCGACCCTCGGGATCCTCGTCCTCCTGGCCCTTCCCTCCGTGCTCGGCGTCCTGCGCGAGCGGCGCGTCGACCGGCAGATCAGGAAGGCCCAGGAGGACCACGGAAAGAAGGAGGCTCAGAAGTCCTCGTCCAGGTCGACCTTGCCCTCCACCGCCACCTGGTACGCCGACGGGCGGCGCTCGAAGAAGTTGGTCAGCTCCTGAACACCCTGGAGCTCCATGAAGGAGAAGGGGTTCTCCGAACCGTAGACCGGCGCGAAGCCCAGCCGGGACAGGCGCTGGTCGGCCACGCACTCCAGGTACTGCCGCATGGAGTCGGTGTTCATGCCCGGGAGGCCGTCACCGCACAGGTCGCGCGCGAACTGCAGCTCGGCCTCGACGGCCTCCCGCAGCATGTCGGTGACCTCCTGCTGGAGCTGGTCGTCGAACAGCTCCGGCTCCTCCTTGCGCACGGTGTCGACCACGTCGAAGGCGAAGGACATGTGCATCGTCTCGTCGCGGAACACCCAGTTGGTGCCGGTGGCCAGGCCGTGCAGCAGACCCCGGCTGCGGAACCAGTAGACGTACGCGAAGGCGCCGTAGAAGAACAGGCCCTCGATGCACGCGGCGAAGCAGATCAGGTTGAGCAGGAAGCGCCGGCGGTCCGACTTCGACTCCAGCCGGTCGATCTTGTCCACCGAGTCGATCCACTTGAAGCAGAACTCGGCCTTCTCGCGGATCGAGGGGATGTTCTCGACGGCCGCGAACGCCGCCGCGCGGTCCTCCGGGTCGGGCAGGTAGGTGTCCAGCAGCGTCAGATAGAACTGGACGTGCACCGCCTCCTCGAACAGCTGACGGCTCAGGTACAGCCGCGCCTCGGGGGAGTTGATGTGCTTGTACAGCGTCAGCACCAGGTTGTTGGCGACGATCGAGTCACCCGTCGCGAAGAACGCGACCAGGCGGCCGATCAGGTGCTGCTCGGCCGGGCTCAGCTTCGCGAGGTCGGAGACGTCCGAGTGGAGGTCGACCTCCTCCACGGTCCAGGTGTTCTTGATGGCGTCCCGGTAGCGCTCGTAGAAGTCCGGGTAGCGCATCGGACGGAGAGTCAGTTCGAAGCCCGGGTCGAGCAGGTTCTGATGACGGGTGGACATTACTGGCAGGCCTCGCAGGACTCGGGGTTTTCCAGGGAGCAGGCGACGGCGTCGGGGTCGGCGACCTGCTGGACGGGGATGGTCTGCTGCGCCTGGGCGGCACGGGCGATCCGGGTCGCCGGGCGCGAGCGCAGGTAGTACGTCGTCTTCAGCCCGGACTTCCAGGCGTACGCGTACATCGAGGAGAGCTTGCCGATCGTCGGCGTCTCCATGAACAGGTTCAGGGACTGCGCCTGGTCGAGGAACGGGGTGCGCGCCGCCGCCATGTCGATCAGACCGCGCTGCGGGATCTCCCACGCGGTGCGGTACAGCGCCCGCACCTCCTCGGGGATCCACGCGAAGCCCTGCACCGAGCCGTTGGCCTCGCGCAGCGCCTCCCGGGTGCGCGCGTCCCAGACGCCCAGGCCCTTCAGGTCCTGCACCAGGTAGGAGTTGACCTGGAGGAACTCACCGGACAGCGTCTCGCGCTTGAACAGGTTGGACACCTGCGGCTCGATGCACTCGTAGACGCCCGCGATGGAGGCGATGGTGGCCGTCGGCGCGATCGCCAGCAGCAGCGAGTTGCGCAGGCCGACCTCGGCGATCCGCTTCCGCAGCGCCGCCCAGCGCTCGGGCCAGGTCTCCTCGACGCCGTAGTGGTCGGGGTGCAGCACACCGCGCGCGGTCCGGGTCTGCTCCCAGGCGGGAAGCGGGCCGCTGCGCTCGGCGAGGTCGGCGGACGCCTCGTACGCGGCGAGCATGATCCGCTCGGCGATCTTCGTGGACAGCGCCTTCGCCTCGGGCGAGTCGAAGGGCAGCCGCAGCTTGAAGAAGACGTCCTGGAGGCCCATCGCGCCGAGGCCCACCGGGCGCCACTTGGCGTTGGAGCGGCCCGCCTGCTCGGTCGGGTAGAAGTTGATGTCCACGACGCGGTCGAGGAAGGTGACAGCGGTGTGGACGGTCTCGTCCAGGCGCGCCCAGTCGATGTCCCCGTCGACGACGAAGGCACCCAGGTTGACGGAGCCCAGGTTGCAGACCGCCGTCTCACCGTCGTTGGTGACCTCCAGGATCTCCGTGCAGAGGTTGGAGGAGTGGATGACCTGGCCCGGCTCGGCGGTCTGGTTGGCGGTGCGGTTGGCGGCGTCCTTGAACGTCATCCAGCCCTGGCCGGTCTGCGCGAGGGTGCGCATCATGCGGCCGTACAGCTCACGGGCCGGCATGGTCTTCTTCGCGAGCCCCTTGCGCTCCGCCTCGCGGTAGGCGGCGTCGAACTCCGCGCCGTACAGGTCCACCAGCTCGGGCACGTCCGCCGGGGAGAACAGCGACCACTGCCCGTCGGCGTTGACCCGGCGCATGAACTCGTCCGGCACCCAGTGCGCGAGGTTCAGATTGTGCGTACGGCGGGCGTCCTCACCGGTGTTGTCCCGCAGCTCCAGGAACTCCTCCAGGTCGGAGTGCCAGGTCTCCAGGTACACCGCGGCCGCGCCCTTGCGCCGGCCGCCCTGGTTCACCGCGGCCACCGAGGCGTCCAGGGTCTTCAGGAACGGCACGATGCCGTTGGAGTGCCCGTTGGTGCCCCGGATCAGCGAACCGCGGGCGCGGATACGGGAGTACGACAGACCGATGCCGCCGGCGTGCTTGGAGAGCCGGGCGACCTGGTGGTAGCGGTCGTAGATGGAGTCCAGCTCGTCCAGCGGGGAGTCGAGGAGGTAGCAGGACGACATCTGGGGGTGCCGGGTGCCGGAGTTGAACAGGGTGGGGGAGGAGGGCAGGTAGTCGAGCCGGCTCATCAGCCGGTAGAGCGCGGCGACCTCGTCCACCGAGCGTGCCGAGTCGTCCTCGGCGAGGCCGGCGGCGACACGCAGCATGAAGTGCTGGGGGGTCTCGATGACCTGACGGGTGATCGGGTGGCGCAGCAGATAGCGGCTGTGCAGGGTGCGCAGCCCGAAGTAGCCGAAGCGGTCGTCGGCGGCGCGGTCGATCAGGTGGTCGAGCCGGGCGGCGTGGATCCGGACGAACTCGGCCGTCCGGTCGGCGATGAGCCCCTCGCGGTGTCCGACGGCGACCGACTCGGTGAAGGACGCCACGCCCTGCGAGGCGGCCTCGGCGCGGATGGAGATGGTCAGCAGCCGGGCGGCGAGCCGCGAGTACGCGGGGTCCTCGGAGATCAGGCCGGCCGCGGCCTCGGTCGCGAGCTCGCGCAGCTCCGCCTCGTCGGCGTGGGCGGAGCGGCCGCGCAGCGCGGCGGCGGCGACCCGGCCGGGATCGGCGTCGGGGAGGTCCCCGGTCAGCTCGGTCAGGGTCCGCAGCAGCGCGGTACCGGGACCGTCGTTCTCCAGGCCCTGGGCTGAAGCCGGTTCGGCTGGCGCGATGGTCACGTGGGGCTCTCCCTCGCTCGGCACGGGGCCTGGCGGAGGGCAGGGGCAGCCACGAGCGCACACGGCGTCGCGTCCACCGGCCCACTCCGCGAGGCCCGGACGTCTCAGAGCACCCGAACCGGTGGGCCGGGTGCGCTGCCGGCAGGTCCTCGGACTGATCCCCGTGCGCGGATGCGCACAAGTACACCGTTGCGGGACAGTTCCGGATTCGCACCGGATTCCCCTGCGACGACAGCGACCATGAGCATACATCTAGTGCCGGGCCGGAATGCCACCCCCAGATGTTGTGTCACCGTGTGTCTACGAGGGGTATGCGAAACGGGGCGCGAGGGGCACGCGAAACGGGCCGCCGGCGCCCTTGGCGCCGCCGGCCCGCCCCTGGCCGCCCGGGTCCCCGGGCGCCTCGCTAGTGGCTGGTGCCCGCCGTGGCGGGCGGCAGCTCGACCTGTACGCCCGGGTCGCCGGCGTCCGCCGTGTAGTCCTCGGGACGGGTCTCGTCGATGCCCTCAGGGGCCTTCACGGCCTTCAGGACGACGGTCAGGACGACCGTGACGAGGACGTTGAGGACGAAGGCCGTCATGCCGATGTAGCCGATCTGGCCGATGCCCGGGATGTCGTCGGCGGAGCCGCCGAAGTGCTTCTGGGTCGGGGAGGCGACACCGTACGCGGCGAGGGTGCCGTAGATCATGCCGACCGCCCAGCCCGCGAGCAGCGCCCAGCGGTGGAACCAGCGGGTGAACAGGCCGCCGACCAGGGCCGGGAAGGTCTGCAGGATCCAGATGCCGCCGAGCAGCTGGAAGTTGATGGCGACCGTCTTGTCCATGCCCAGTACGAAGATCAGCGCGCCGACCTTCACCAGCAGCGACACGAACTTGGAGACCTGCGCCTCCTGCTTCGGCGTGGCGTCCGGCTTGATGAAGTCCTTGTAGATGTTGCGCGTGAACAGGTTCGCCGCCGCGATCGACATGATCGCCGCCGGGACCAGCGCGCCGATGCCGATCGCCGCGAACGCCACACCGGCGAACCAGTCCGGGAACATGTCCTCGAACAGCTGCGGGATCGCCAGCTGCCCGTTGGTGACCTTCACCCCGGCCGCGATCGCCATGAAGCCCAGCAGCGCCAGCAGGCCCAGCATCAGGGAGTACAGCGGCAGGATGGTGGTGTTGCGCCGGATCACGTTACGGCTCTTGGAGGAGAGCGTCGCGGTGATCGAGTGCGGGTACATGAACAGCGCGAGCGCGGAACCGAGAGCCAGCGTGGCGTACGTCCACTGTCCGGCGGGCGCCGGCGCGAGCGCCCCGCGGGGCTTGCCGGTGGCCGGGTTGACCTGGCTGAACGCGTGGGCCGCCTTGGCGAAGATGTCGTCGAAGCCGCCCAGCTTGATCGGGATGTAGATGATCGCCACACCGATCACGATGTAGATCAGCGCGTCCTTGACGAACGCGATCAGCGCGGGCGCCCGCAGCCCCGAGGAGTACGTGTACGCGGCCAGCACCGCGAACGCGATCAGCAGCGGCAGGTCCTTCACGAACGCGTTGGTGTTGTCGCCGCCGCCGACGCCCATCACGTCCAGCACCGCCTGGATGCCGACGAGCTGGAGCGCGATGTACGGCATCGTCGCCAGGATGCCGGTCACCGCGACCGCGAGCGACAGGCCCTTCGAGCCGAAGCGGCCGCGCACGAAGTCGGAGGTGGTGACGTAGCCGTGGCGGTGCGAGACCGACCACAGCCGCGGCAGGAAGGTGAAGATCAGCGGGTAGACCAGGATCGTGTACGGCACCGCGAAGAAGCCGGACGCGCCCGCCGCGTAGATCGCCGCCGGTACGGCCACGAAGGTGTACGCCGTGTACAGGTCGCCGCCGAGCAGGAACCAGGTGATCCAGGTGCCGAACGACCGGCCGCCCAGACCCCATTCGTCCAGCGTGTGCTCGTTCTCGGCCCGGCGCCAGCGCGCGGCGAGGAAGCCCAGGACCGTGACGGCCAGGAAGAAGAAGATGAAGACGCCCAGTGCGACGCCGTTGACCCCGGTCTTCACTTCGCGGCACCCCCCTGCGCGTCACGGCGGGAGCGCTGGTCGTGCTGCCAGAGCTTGTACGCGGTCATGGTGAGGGCGGTGGAGATCAGCACCCAGACCATCTGGTACCAGTAGAAGAAGGGGATCCCGATGAACGTCGGGTCCGTCTTCGCGTACGAGCCGACCCACAGCATCGCCACGAAGGGCGCGACGAGACAAATGCCGATGACCACGCGCAGCGGTGTCACCACCGGTGGTCCCACTTCGGGCGTTTCTGACATGCTGCGGCTCCGTCCCCTCGCTGATCACCGAGTAATGCGCAGGCAATCTAGGTGACGGTATCCAGCCGGTGGAAGACCCCGTCTCAAGCTGTGTGTATCGATTCGGCGAAGGAACGGACGCCTCCGGGCGGGCCTCAGTCCATCGGGCGCTTGAGGCGGGCCACGAACTTGTAGCGGTCGCCGCGGTACACCGACCGCACCCACTCGACCGGCAGGCCCGCGCGGTCCAGCGAGTGCCGGGAGAGCATCAGCATCGGCAGCCCGACGTCCGTGCCGAGCAGACCGGCCTCGCGCGGGGTGGCCAGCGAGGTCTCGATGGTCTCCTCGGCCTCGGCGAGGTGGACGTCGTACACCTCGGCGAGCGCGGTGTAGAGGGACGTGTACTTGACCAGCGAACGGCGCAGCGCGGGGAAGCGCTTGGCGGACAGATGGGTGGTCTCTATGGCCATGGGCTCGCCGTTGGCCATGCGCAGCCGCTCGATGCGCAGCACCCGGCCGCCCGCGGAGATGTCGAGCAGCCTGGCGAGCCGGTCGTCGGCGGTGATGTAGCCGACGTCCAGCAGCTGGGAGGTGGGCTCCAGGCCCTGGGCGCGCATGTCCTCGGTGTAGGAGGTGAGCTGGAGCGCCTGGGAGACCTTGGGCTTGGCGACGAAGGTGCCCTTGCCCTGGATGCGCTCCAGGCGGCCCTCCACGACCAGCTCCTGAAGGGCCTGGCGGACGGTGGTGCGGGAGGTGTCGAACTCCGCGGCCAGCGTGCGCTCCGGCGGGACCGGCGTGCCGGGCGCCTGCGTCTCCGTCATGTCGAGCAGGTGCTTCTTCAGGCGGTAGTACTTCGGCACGCGCGCGGTACGGACGGTGGTGCCGGCCTCGTTCTCCGCACTGCTGACATCGGTGCTCATGCTCCGCCTTCCCGGCTCCGGACGCCGAAAGCGACCGACATCCCATCGGCCACGGCTCACATCGTGGCACGGCTTACCGTGCCAGGACTCCACCCGCACGCTCCGTGATCCCCTCTGTATACCGTCGGGACCCGAGCTGGTCTAGTCCAACAGGGGTCCCATGGGCACCGGGTGCGGTCCTGCTAGATCCCCTGCCACTCCGGCTTGTTCGCGTAGGTGTGCCGGAAGTAGTCCGCCAGCTTCAGCTCGGCGGCGGCCGCCTCGTCCACGACGACGGTGGCGTGCGGATGCAGCTGGAGCGCGGAGGCCGGGCATACGGCCGCCACCGGACCCTCGACGGTCGCCGCGACCGCGTCCGCCTTGCCCTCGCCGGTCGCGAGCAGCACCAGGTGCCGGGCCTCCAGGATGGTGCCGATGCCCTGGGTGATGACGTGGTGCGGGACCTGCTCGATCTCGCCGTCGAAGAAGCGCGCGTTGTCCACGCGGGTCTGCTCGGTCAGGGTCTTGATCCGGGTGCGGGAGGCGAGCGAGGAGCAGGGCTCGTTGAACCCGATGTGCCCGTCGGTGCCGATCCCGAGCAGCTGGAGGTCCACCCCGCCGGCCGCGGCGAGCGCGCGGTCGTACGCCTCGCACGCCGCCTGGACGTCCTTCGCCGTGCCGTCGGGGCCGAGGAAGGAGTCCATGCCGATGCCGAGCGGCTCCAGCACCTCGCGGCGCAGTACCGAGCGGTAGGACTCGGGGTGCTCGGCGGGCAGCCCCACGTACTCGTCGAGCTGGGCTATCCGGGCCCGCGCGGTGTCCACGTCACCGGCGCGCACCTTGGCCGCGAGTGCCTGGTAGACGGGCAGCGGGGTGGAGCCGGTGGCGACGCCGAGCAGGGCGTCGGGCTTGCGTCGCAGCAGTTGCGCCATGGCCTCGGCGATCAGCTCGCCACCCGCCGCGGCGTCCGGAACGATGACAACTTCCACGCTGGGCCTGCCGTTCTGGAGAGGGCTCGTGCGTCTATGTGGTTTAGACCAATCTAACAGAGCGGGCCTCCCGCGCCGATGCCTCGGTACCGGGGGCCGCGGAAATTACCGGTGCCTTCTGTCCCCATGGTCGACCCGGGCGGGCTAGGCTGCGTGGCATCGAGTGCCATGGGCCGCGTACGCCCGTAAGGGCATGGACACGCCCCATGGTCTAGTCCACAATCGAAGAGGCTGTCCGGGCCAGCGCTACGCGGCGACACGCGGGCGGACAGTACGAAGCGAACAAGCCCCGTCTTCCCCGCACAGGAAGGCGGATCGAGGAACCGGCGCTCTCTGCCCTGACTGCCCCGGCTCCTCGGCCTTCGGCCGACCGGGACCGCACACCCCACGGCCGATGATGCTCCGGGCTGCGGTGCCGGGAGGGTTGAGGGTCCCTTCCAGGCGCCGCGGCCCGCGGGTGTTTTTCGGCCACGCCGAGGCCCGCGGGTACGCTCGCAATCGTGCCCTCCATGAACGAACTGGTCCGCCAGCACACCGCCCTCGACGACTCCGATCTCGAGTGGCTCCATCTGCTGGTCTCGGAGTGGCAGCTGCTCTCCGACCTCTCCTTCGCCGACCTGGTCCTGTGGGTTCCCACCCGGGACGGCACCCGGTACGTCTCGGTCGCCCAGATGCGCCCCAACACCGGCCCCACCTCCTACCAGGACGACATGGTCGGCCATCTCGTGCCGCGCGGCCGGCGGCCCATGCTGGACGTGGCCCTGGACGAGGGCCGGATCGTGCGCGAGGGCGACCCGGAGTGGCGCGAAGAGGTCCCCGTACGGGTCGAGTCCATCCCGGTACGGCGGGAGGGCCGGGTCCTCGGGGTGATCGCCCGCAACACCAACCTGCTCACCGTGCGCACCCCGAGCCGACTGGAGCTGACCTACCTCCAGAGCGCCTCCGACCTCGCCCAGATGATCGCGGCCGGGTCCTTCCCCTTCCCCGGCCAGCAGGTCGACATGGACGCCTCACCGCGCGTCGGCGACGGACTGATCCGGCTGGACGCCGACGGCATCGTCCAGTACGCCTCCCCGAACGCGCTGTCCGCCTATCACCGCCTCGGCCTCGCCGCCGACCTGGTCGGACATCATCTCGGGCAGACCACCGCCGAACTCGCCCCTACCCGGGGCCCGGTGGACGAGGCACTGGCCAAGGTGGCCAGCGGCTGGGCGCCGCGCGAGTTCGAGATCGAGTCGCCCGACGGGGTGATCCAGTTCCGGTCCATCCCGCTCAAGCCCAAGGGCACCCGGATCGGGGCGCTGGTGCTGTGCCGGGACGTCACCGAACTGCGGCGCCGCGAGCGCGAGTTGATCACCAAGGACGCGACCATCCGGGAGATCCACCACCGGGTGAAGAACAACCTCCAGACGGTGGCCGCCCTGTTGCGGCTCCAGGCCCGGCGGATCGACTCCGAACGCGGGCGCGCGGCCCTGGAGGAGGCGGTGCGCCGGGTCGGCTCCATCGCCATCGTGCACGAGACGCTCTCCCAGAACCTGGACGAGCGGGTGGAGTTCGACGACATCGCCGACCGGGTGCTGTCGATGGTCGCCGAGATCTCGCCGGGCAAGGTGACCGGCCGGCGCAGCGGGCGCTTCGGGATACTCGACGCCGAGGTGGCCACACCGCTGTCGATGGTGCTCACCGAGGTGCTCCAGAACGCCCTGGAGCACGGCTTCCGCGAGGGCGAGACCGGCACGGTGGAGGTCTCGGCGGTGCGCGGCGGCAGCACGAAGGAGGCCCGGCTCCTCGTCACCGTCCAGGACGACGGGGTCGGCCTGCCCGAGGGCTTCGACCCGCACCGCTCGGGCAACCTGGGGCTCCAGATCGTACGGACCCTGGTGGAGGGCGAGTTGGGCGGCACCTTCGACATGGTCCCGGCGCCGGAGCGGGGGACCAGGGTGGTCCTGGACATCCCGGTGCGCGCGCAGAAGTAGTCAACGGCCCCCGGGGGAGGGGGCGTTGGTATGAACCAATGGCGGCGCCGGGTGTGACGACGGGCGGGACGCGGTCCGGGACCCCATCCGGGGTGCGGTCCGTGGCGTGGTCCGGGACAGCAGAAAGCCCCGGACCGTCATTGGTCCGAGGCTCGTGCTCGTTGCTGCGCTGCTGTTCGCTGGCGGCATCGGGGGATACTGCGCGCTGCTGCTCGGGGGCGGGAGATGCGTGCTCGATGCACGCGCCGCCAAGCTCAGGCTGTCAGCTGGGGTGGGTGTGTCAGGCGGAGGCC
This sequence comes from Streptomyces sp. WP-1, assembly GCF_030450125.1. Lineage (NCBI taxonomy): Bacteria > Bacillati > Actinomycetota > Actinomycetes > Kitasatosporales > Streptomycetaceae > Streptomyces > Streptomyces sp. WP-1. Next base: position 2,926,683 of record NZ_CP123923.1, on the reverse strand, counting down.
TGACGGGCCCGGTTGCGGGCGGCACGGCGCTTCATCGCGCGACGCTCGTCCTCGCTGAGGCCACCCCAGACGCCGGAGTCCTGGCCGGACTCAAGCGCCCACTGCAGACACTGCTCGATCACCGGGCAGCGACGGCAGACGGCCTTGGCTTCCTCGATCTGCAGCAGCGCGGGACCGGTGTTGCCGATGGGGAAGAAGAGCTCGGGGTCTTCCTCGCGGCAAACGGCGTTGTGACGCCAGTCCATGGCTGCTACCTCTCCTTGGTATTACATGCAAGTTGCTTGTGAATGTGAACGCTTTCACGAATCCCTCGACAAGTGAAGGGCCGAACGCCGAGTCTTCCCCGGCGGGGTCCTTGGTATGAAGAGGGGTTCCGGTGATCAGTGGAGGCCGGTGTTGGGGGCCGTCCCGATCGCCACGTAGAGACTCGCAAACCTCAGCGGCGGATACAACCCCTTCCGGAAAGTTTTTTTTGATTCCTCGGTGTCGACTGGGTCACAGCCGTACTTCCATGGGGTGGATCCTGGCCTAAACGTTCGAGTGAAAGGACTTTCGCCTCTTCCGCTCACACAATCACACGCAGTGCGCGGCGTACGCCTGTGAACGTCACGCTTCTGCGCAGCCCCAGGTGGTCACCGTCCATCTGGAGCGGCAGGGGAGCCTTCGAATGCAAGGTGAAGTGGTCCAGATCATGGAGTGGGAACGCATGCCTGCCATGGGGTCCGCGCTCGGGGGACGAAGTGAGCAACTGGGTGCCATACCGGGCAACCGCGGCCGTCGACAGGCGGCTGAGACCGAGTACGTCGATGCCCGAGTCGAACGAAGCCTTAGGCGATGTGTACATGGGGCGATTGCCGAGATACGTCCAAGGGGACGTGTTCGAGACTATGGCGACAACAAGATCCTCGATCGGGTCCTCGCCGGGCCGCTCCAAGGTGATCAGGCCGTGCCGGCGATTGGCCTCGCCGAGGAACTGCCGGATCACCTGCCGCACATAGAGCGCGTGCGTCGACTTCTTGCCGAGCTCGCGCTGCTGCTCGACCCGCCCGACGACGCCCGCGTCGAAACCGAGCCCCGCGTTGAAGGTGAACCAGCGGGCCGGTACCCCTTCGTCCTCGGAACCGGGGGTGCCGGAGGCGAGGCCGAGGCCCACCACGCGCTCCCGCTTCTCACGCAGCGCGTCCAGCAGGGCGCCGGTGGCCTCGACGGGGTCGTTGGGCAGGCCGAGGGCACGGGCGAAGACATTGGTGGATCCGCCGGGTACGACGGCGAGTCCGGGCAGCCGGTCCAGATCGGGTCCGGCGTGCAGCAGTCCGTTGACCACCTCGTTGACGGTGCCGTCGCCGCCGAGCGCCACGACCATGTCGATGTCGTCGCTCTCCGCGGCCTGCCGGCCCAGGTCCCGGGCGTGCCCGCGGTACTCGGTGGTGACCGCCTCCAGCTTCATCTCGCTGGCGAGCGCGTGGGTCAGCACATCACGCCTGCGTGCGCTTGTGGTGGTTGCCGCCGGATTGACCACGAGGAGAGCACGCATGCACGTCAGCGTACCTACCCGGCGGTACCGGGCCCAGGCCGAGGTAGGGATCGGGTAAGGAGGGGAGGGGGTGAGCCCGCACACATGGGCGGGTGCCGGTGACCGAGCCCACCCCCGGCCCGCCCCCGCCGACGGCTACCCTGCTGAGGTGAGCAGTGAGCAGACCTCCGTACCGGACACGGCCGAAGCCGACGGCACCGGCCCCCGCCCCCGCCGGCTGACGTACGCCGCCGCGCTGGCCGGCCTGGAAGGCGTCGCGTTGTTCGCCGGCGGCCTCTGGGTCCTCGTGCTCGGCATCACCGGCGCCCCCGACGACCGGCAGCAGGCCGTGACGCTGGGTATCACCCTCGCCGTACTCGCCCTGCTCCCGCTGCTCGCCGCCCGCGGCCTCCTGCTGCGCCGCGGCTGGAGCCGGGGCCCCGCGGTGATCACCCAGCTGATGGCCCTCCCGGTGGGGCTCACCATGCTGAAGTCCGGCGGCATCGCCGTCCCGGTCGGCATCGTCCTCGCCGTGGTGGCCGTCGCGGCGCTCGTGCTGCTCGTCAACCGCGAGACGACCCAGGCCCTGAACATCAAGGGCCCGGGCCGCGCCGGGTAGGGCAGGCGCTCTACTCCTCCACCAGCAGCTTCTCCCGCAGCTGCGCCAGCGTGCGCGCCAGCAGCCGGGAGACGTGCATCTGGGAGATCCCGACCTCCTGCGCGATCTGCGACTGCGTCATGTTCCCGAAGAACCGCAGCAGCAGGATCCGCTTCTCCCGGGGCGGCAGATCCTCCAGCAGCGGCTTGAGCGACTCCCGGTACTCCACCCCCTCCAGCGCCTCGTCCTCCGCGCCGAGCGTGTCGGCGACCGCGGGGGACTCGTCGTCGGTGTCGGGGACGTCCAGGGACAGCGTGGAGTACGCGTTCGCCGACTCCAGGCCCTCCAGGACCTCCTCCTCGGAGATCGCGAGCTTCTCCGCCAGTTCGTGCACCGTCGGCGAGCGGCCGTGCAGCTGGGACAGCTCCGCCGTCGCCGTGGTCAGCGCCAGCCGCAGCTCCTGGAGGCGGCGCGGCACCCGCACCGCCCAGCCCTTGTCCCGGAAGTGCCGCTTGATCTCGCCGACCACGGTCGGCGTGGCGTAGGTGGAGAACTCCACGCCGCGCTCCGGGTCGAACCGGTCCACGGACTTGATCAGGCCGATCGTGGCGACCTGGGTGAGGTCGTCCAGCGGTTCGCCGCGGTTGCGGAAGCGGCGCGCCAGGTGCTCCACGAGCGGCAGATGCATACGGACCAGCTGATTGCGCAGCTCCGCGTACTGCGCGCTGCCCGTGTCGAGCCCGCGCAGTTCGACGAACATCGCACGGGCCCCGCTGCGGTCGTGCGGGTCGTGCGGTGCGGCTTCCGCGCTCAGCGCGTCGTCGTCCGCGTATCGCTCGTGCTCGCTCATCGTCCCGCCCGTAGCCCTTCCCCGAGCCCTCGCCCCCGCGCGGCCGGCGGGAGCGGCCCCGCCGCGCGCCTCGGGCGGGGTGTCGGGGCTCGCGCCCGCATCGCCGGGCCCTGCGGAGTGGTCCTCCGGGTGTGGCCTGGCCTGCTCGGGGATGCCGTCGATGCCGTCCGCCATGCGCCGGGAACCGTCGCGGGGGTTCTCCCCGGAGGTCTCCGCCGCACTCGACCAGGGGGCACCCCCGTCCCCGGCCGGCAGCTCACGCGTGCCGCGCTCTTCGTCCCGCACCGGACCGTCCCCGTTCTCCCTCACGCCGGCCCGGGACCCGCGCCGCGCTGTTTGTAGAGGCTGATGGACACCGTCTTGTCCTCGTCGACGGCGGACGAGACCTTCCCCGCGAGGGCCGACAGCACGGTCCAGGCGAAGGTGTCCCGCGAGGGGGCATGGCCGTCCGTGGTCGGGGCCGACACGGTGACTTCCAGCGAGTCGTCGACGAGCCGGAAGACACAGCTGAGCACCGAGCCCGGCACGGCCTGCTGGAGCAGGATCGCGCAGGCCTCGTCCACGGCGATGCGCAGATCCTCGATCTCGTCCAGGGTGAAGTCCAAGCGGGCCGCCAGACCGGCCGTGGCCGTCCGCAGCACCGACAGGTAGGCACCCGCGGCCGGCAGCCGGACCTCCACGAAATCCTGGTTCGCCGCGGGTTCGCCTGCGATCTGGGACACCCTCACCTCCATGGTGGTACAAGCTTTACAGGGGCCGAGGGTCGCCCCCCGGGGCTAACGCGTAGGTGGTTCAAGCGGTGACGCTATCGCGCGCCGAATGTTTCCGTCCCCGGGGCCCCGACCCCCTGGCGTCACTCACAGTAAAGCTGTGGATACGCTCCGTGTCTAGGGGGTGTGCGGCCCCAAATCGGAAGAGCGCGCGCCGGGTTGACGTACCCAGACGTCAGACGCCCGAACCGTCCTGCGTGCGCCGCCGCATGCAGTGTCACACGACACAGTGCCCGAACGGGAAGATGATCAACGATCGGACCCCCGGGTACCGCTCGGACGAGTACGTCGGACCCCCGGGTACCGCTCAGACGAGTACGTGGTCCACGAAGCACCACCGCCAGTCCTCGCCCGGTTCGAACGTCCGCATCACCGGATGCCCGGTCCGCTCGTGATGCCCGGTGGCGTGCCGGCCCGGTGAGGAGTCGCAGCAGCCGACATGGCCACAGGACAGGCAGAGCCGCAGCTGCACCGGGTGCGTCCCGCTCGCCAGACACTCCGGACAGGTCGCGGAGCGCGGCTCGGGTTCCGGCTGTGGCAGCGCGTCGGCGTGCGTGCACTGTTTCATGATTGCCAGATTACGACGGGTGTGCGGGTGGCCGCGCGGAAAACGAGGGTGGGCGAGAAGCATGGACGTGATGCCCCTGCTGTTGCTGGTCGCGGGCAGTGCCGCGGTCGCCGGGATCGCCCGGCGCACCCCGGTGCCCGCACCGCTGCTGCTGGTCGCGGCGGGCCTGGTGGTGTCGTACGTGCCCGGCGTCCCCGACTACACCCTCGAACCCGACGTCGTCCTGCCCCTGGTGCTGCCCCCACTGCTCTACAAGGAGGGCACCGAGAGCTCCTACCTGGACCTGCGGGCCCAGATGCGCCCGGTGGGGCTGCTGTCCGTCGGGTACGTGCTCTTCGCGACCTTCGCCGTCGGCTGGGCCGCCTATCTCGTCGTACCGGGGCTGCCGCTGCCCGCCGCGCTGGTGCTCGGCGCGGTGGTGGCGCCCACGGACGCGGTCGCGGCCGCCGCGATCGCCCGCCGGGTCGGGCTGCCGTCCCGGATCACCACGATCCTCCAGGGCGAGTCCCTGCTGAACGACGCGACCGCGATCACCGCCTACAAGGTGGCCGTCGCCGCCGCCGTCGGCGCGGGCTCCACCTGGGGCGGCGGCATCGAGGAGTTCCTGCGCGCGGCGGTCGGCGGCGTGCTCGTCGGCCTGGTGCTCATGGTGCCGATCCACTGGCTGCGCACCCGTCTGACCGAGGCGCTGCTCCAGAACACCCTCTCGCTGCTGATCCCGTTCGTCGCCTACGGGGTCGCCGAGCAGCTGCACGCCTCCGGGGTGCTCGCCGTCGTCGTGGTCGCCGTCTATCTCGGCCACCGCGCCTGGGAGGTCGACTTCGCGACGAGGCTCCAGGAGGAGGCCGTGTGGAAGATGGTCGCCTTCGTGCTGGAGTCGGCCGTGTTCGCGCTGATCGGCCTCCAGCTGCCGCCCATCCTCAAGGGCCTCGCGGCCTACCACGGGGCCGACGCGGCCTGGTACGCGATCGCCGTCTTCCTGGTCGTCGTGGCCGCCCGGTTCGTCTGGACGTTCCCGGCGACCTTCCTGCCGCGCGTGCTGTCCCGGCGCATCCGGGAGCGCGAGGAGGACCCCACCTGGCGGGCGCCGGTCGTGGTCTCCTGGGCGGCGATGCGGGGCGTGGTCTCCCTGGCCATCGCCTTCTCCATCCCGGAGACGGTGCGGGGCGGCGCGCCCTTCCCGCAGCGCAACCTGATCCTCTTCCTGACCTTCACCACGGTCATCGGCACCCTGGTCGTCCAGGGCCTCACCCTCGCCCCGCTGATCCGCCTGATGAAGTTCCCCGGCCGCGACCGCCAGGCCGAGACGCTGGCCGAGGCCAACGCCCAGGCGCAGGCGTCCCTGGCCGCGGAACGCCGCCTGGAGGAACTCCTCGCCGACGAGCGCAACGCGCTGCCGCCGCCGCTCGCCGACCGCCTCCACGACGTCCTGGAGCGCCGCCGCAACGCCGTCTGGGAACGCCTCGGCCAGGCGAACCCCGTCACCGGCGAGTCCGTGGACGACACCTACCGCCGGCTGTCCCGTGCCATGATCAGCGCCGAGCGCGAGGTCTTCGTACGGCTGCGCGACCACCGCTACATCGACGACGAGATGCTGCGCGCCCTGCTGCGGCACCTGGACCTGGAGGAGGCGGCGGCGTACCGGGAGGCGGCGTAGCCCGCCGGCCGCTAGGGCTCCGGGAACGGCCGGCCGGTGACGACGGCCGCGAGTGTCGTGCCGCGCGGGAAGGTGCCCTCCTCGGCGAGGGCGACAAGTCCGTGGAGCAGCTTGGCGACATAGAGGCGCTCCACGGGCAGCCCGTGCCGCTGCTCGAAGTCCTCGGCGAACGCGTCGAGTCCGGGGGTGGTCCGCGCGTAGCCCCCGAAGTGGAAGCGGTCGTCCAGCGACCAGTCGCCGGTACGGCCCCCGAAGGCACGTTCCTGTAGCGCCTCGACGTCGGCCGACAGGAAGCCGCCCTTGAGGACCGGCACGCCGAGCGCGCGCTGCCTCCGCGCCAGCCCGGCCGCGAGCCCCGCGAGCGTGCCGCCGGTGCCGCAGGCGACCGCGACGACATCGGCGTGCCCGCGCAGTTCCGCCCCGAGCGCCGTACAGCCGCGCACCGCCGCCGCGTTGCTGCCGCCCTCCGGCACGACGTACGCCCCCTCGGCGCCGGCCGCGCGCAGGATCGCCGCCAGCGTCTCCGGCTCGGCCTTGCGCCGGTAGGCCGACCTGTCGACGAAGCGCAGCCGCATCCCGTCGGCCACGCACCGGGCGAGGGACGGGTTGAGCGGCCCCTCGGCCAGTTCCTGACCGCGCACCACGCCGGTGGTGGCGATGCCCAGCAGCCGTCCGGCGGCCGCGGTGGCCCGCAGATGGTTGGAGTAGGCCCCGCCGAAGGTGACCAGTGGCCGCCCGTCCGCCGCGGCGATGTTCGGCACGAGCTTGCGCCACTTGTTGCCGATCAGCTCCGGATGGATCAGATCGTCCCGCTTGAGCACCAGCCGGACCCCGTGCCGGTCGAACCGCTCGTCCCGGAGCTCCCGAAGGGGCGAGGGAAGGCGGGGGGCGAGAGGATCGCTGCTGGTCACGGAGCCATTGTCGCCGACCTCGCGAATCCGCACCCGGTCACGGCCCCTTTTTCGCGGTCCTCCTTTCTGCCCACTAGTCCGATGATCCATTCCCCCTCTTTCGGGTAATGGCGTGGCCACCGTGCGTGATGGGACGCTCGATGCGAGACCGGCCCGTTGCGACCGGTGCATTACATGGGAGGGCATTTCCACATGTCGGTAGGCGAAGAGCTCCGCACGGATCAGGGCAAGCCGCAGCAGTCCCTCGGGACCGCGGCAGCGCGGAACCTGGCCACCACCACCAAGTCCGTTCCGCAGATGCAGGAGATCAGCTCCCGCTGGCTGCTGCGCACGCTCCCCTGGGTGGACGTCCAGGGTGGCACGTACCGGGTGAACCGCCGGCTGACGTACGCCGTCGGCGACGGCCGCATCACCTTCGTCAAGACCGGGGGCCAGGTCGAGGTCATCCCGGCCGAACTCGGCGAACTCCCGGCCCTGCGGTCGTACGAGGACGAAGAGGTGCTGGCCGAGCTGGCCCGGCGCTGCCGCCAGCGCGACTTCGCCCCCGGCGAGATCATCGCCGACTTCGGCAACCGCAACGACGGGGTGCATCTGCTCGCCCACGGCCGCGTCGAGAAGATCGGCACCGGCCCCTACGGCGACGACTCGGTCCTCGGCGTCCTCGCCGACGGCTCCTACTTCGGCGACCAGGCGCTGGTCGACCCGGACGCCATCTGGGAGTACACGGTCCGCGCGGACACCGCCAGCACCGTGCTGATCCTCAGCCGCCAGGACTTCGAGCAGATCGCCGAGCGCTCCGAGTCCCTGCGCAACCACCTGGCCCAGCTGCGCTCGATCCCGGAGCAGCGCACCAACAGGTACGGCGAGAAGGCCGTCGACCTGGCCGCGGGCCACTCCGGCGAGGCCGACATCCCGCACACCTTCGTCGACTACGAGGCCCGGCCCCGCGAGTACGAACTGAGCATCGCCCAGACCGTGCTGCGCGTCCACTCCCGGGTGGCCGACCTCTACAACCAGCCGATGAACCAGACCGAGCAGCAGCTGCGGCTCACGGTCGAGGCGCTGAAGGAGCGCCAGGAGCACGAGCTGATCAACAACCCGGAGTTCGGTCTGCTCAGCAACTGCGAGTACGACCAGCGGATCCAGCCGCACGACGGCGTCCCGAGCCCGGACGACATGGACGAACTGCTCAGCCGCCGCCGCGGGACCAAGCTGTTCCTCGCCCACCCGCGCGCGATCGCCGCGTTCGGCCGCGAGCTGAACAAGCGGGGTCTGGTGCCGGAGACCATCGACATGGGCGGCAACCGCATCCCCACCTGGCGCGGGGTGCCCATCTTCCCCTGCGGCAAGATCCCGATCAGCGAGGCGCGCACCACCTCGATCATCGCGATGCGCACCGGCGAGGACGAACAGGGCGTCATCGGTCTGCGGCAGTCCGGCCTCCCGGACGAGATCGAGCCGAGCCTGTCGGTCCGCTTCATGGGGATCAACGAGCAGGCGATCATCAAGTACCTGGTCACGGCCTACTACTCGGCCGCCGTCCTGGTGCCCGACGCGCTCGGTGTGCTGGAGAACGTCGAGATCGGCCGGTGGAGGTGACGTTTCCGCACGTCGCGGCCGTGTCCCCGACCGCCCGGACGGGTACATCCTCGGGGTACGCGTCCGGCCGGGCAGGATCCGCCGAGGCCCGCGGACCTGGCGAGGGGGAGACATGGCCGAGTCCATGACGGAGACCGAACAACGTCCCTCCGGTGTGCCGTACCCCGGCACACCGGAGGGACGGCGGGGGACCGGTGACACCGGCCCCGCCCCGCACGACGGCCAGGAGGCGCCGGCGCTGCTGGAGCGGAGCCGGGCCCTGGTCGACCCGGCGATGCGTGCCGCCGTCGAGTCGCTGCCCGCTTCCATGCGCCGGATCGCGCGCTACCACTTCGGCTGGGAGCACGTGGACGGCAGCCCGGCCGCGGGCCACGCGGGCAAGGCGATCCGCCCGGCCCTGGTGCTCGCCGCGGCCACCGCGCTCGGCGGCCCGGCGGCCCGGGCGGCCGCCGTCCCGGCCGCGGCGGCGGTGGAGCTGGTCCACAACTTCACACTGCTGCACGACGATGTGATGGACCGGGACCCCACCCGCAGGCACCGGCCCACGGCCTGGACCGTGTTCGGGGACGCCGACGCCATCCTCGCCGGGGACGCGCTCCAGGCGCTCGCGCTGCGCCTGCTGGCCGAGGACCCGCACCCGGCCGCCGCTCTGGCCGCCGCCCGGCTCGCGGACTGCGTGATGGAGCTGTGCGCCGGCCAGCACACGGACACCGACCTGGAGCACCGCGCTCCGGGCGAGGTCACGCTGGACGAGGTGCTCGCCATGGCCGAGGCGAAGACGGGAGCCCTGCTGGGCTGCGCCTGCGCCCTCGGCGCGCTGTACGCGGGCGCGGGGCCCGAGGAGGTGGCCGCGCTGGACGGCTTCGGCCGGCAGGCGGGGCTCGCCTTCCAGCTGATCGACGATGTCATCGGGATATGGGGCGAGCCGCTGCGGACCGGCAAGCCGGCCGGCGCCGATCTCGCGGCGCGCAAGAAGTCCCTGCCGGTGGTGGCGGCGCTCGTCTCCGGCACCCCGGCGGCGGCCGAACTCGCCGCGCTGTACGGAAAGCCGTACATCTCCGGGGACAGCGAGGGCATAGCGCGCACCGCGCTGGCCGTGGAGCGGGCCGGCGGCCGGGACTGGGCGCAGGCGGAGGCGGCCGACCGGATGGCCCGCGCGATGCAGGAGCTGGCCCGGGCGATCCCGGACCCGGAGGCGGCGGGCGGCCTGCTCGCCCTCGCCGAGTTCGTGACCCGGCGCAGCAGCTGAGCGACGCGGTCCGTGCCGCCGGTCCGTCCGGCGGCCCCGAAGACCCGGAGTCCCCGGGCCCGTGCGGCTCCTGACCCCGCACGGTGCCCCCGGGGGCTCCGGTCGGCCGGGTCCCGTGAAACCCCACAGTTCACGGGGCCCGCCGTCTACCGTGGAGCCATGCCGAACCCGTCCCGCATCGTCCACATCACCGAGCGCTCCCTGTGGGAGGCGGCCCGCGAGCGCGGCACCTACGAGGTGTCGACCCGGGGCCGCACCCTCGACCAGGTGGGCTTCATCCACTTCTCCTCCCGCGCACAGCTCCCGACCGTCGCCGCGTTCCTGTACGGCGCGTACGACGGCCCGGACGAACTGGTGGTCCTGGTCGTGGACCCGGCGCTGCTGGACGCGCCGCTGAAGTACGAGCCGGTGGAGCCGGGCGGCGAGGAATTCCCGCACTTGTACGGCCCGTTGCCGGTGAGCGCCGTGGTGGATGTGGAGCCCTGGAGGTGAAGTGCCGGGTGCCGTAGGGGAGTTCACGTTCCGTAGGGGAGTTCAGGCCGCCGGGCGCTGGAAGCAGCGCAGCAGATTGCCCGCCGGATCGCGGAAGGCGCAGTCGCGGACGCCCCACGGCTGATCGGTCGGCTCCTGGAGGACGTCGGCGCCGGACTCGCGCAGCCGCTGCCACAGCGCGTCGCAGTCGTCGGTGGCCAGGATGACCCCGCGCAGCATGCCCTTGGCGAGCAGTTCGGCCATCGCCTGCCGGTCGGCGGGGGAGGCGTCCGGGTTGGCGCCCGGCGGCTCCAGCACGATCTCCACGTCCGGCTGGTGCGGCGAGCCGACGGTCACCCATCGCATCCCCTCGAAGCCCACGTCGTTGCGGACCTCCAGGCCGAGGATGTCGCGGTAGAAGGCGAGGGCCTTGTCGTGGTCGTCCACGGCGATGAAGCACTGCGCGAGTCGTACGTCCATGCGTTCACGCTAAGCCGGTCGGGACGCGGGCGCGCGCGGCCCCGGGGAAAGCGCCGGGGAAGATCAGCAGGGGTGGCGGCGGGGCCGGGTGAAGGTGCGGGCCACGCAGGAGGGGATCACCGCGGCCGGCTCGTGGGAGGCGGCGCGGTAGGCGCTCGGGGTCCGGCCGACCAGCTCGGTGAAACGGGAGCTGAAGGACCCCAGCGACGTGCACCCCACGGCCAGGCACACCTCGGTCACCGTGAGGTCGCCCCGGCGCAGCAGCGCCTTGGCCCGCTCGATGCGGCGGGTCATGAGATAGCTGTACGGCGTCTCCCCGAACGCCTTGCGGAAGCTGCGCTGGAAATGGCCCGGGGACATCAGGGCGCCGCGCGCCAGCTCGCTCATGTCGAGCGGCTCGGCGTACTCACGGTCCATCCGGTCCCGTACCCGCCGCAGCCGCCGCAGATCCTCCAGACTCACGCCCACCAGCTTGGCACAGCCCACCGGCACCGGGCCCGGACCACCGGCCCGCCGCGGCCTTTGCACCCCGTCTCCTCCTGAGCATTCCCGGGCCTTCGCTCCCAGTTCGCGCGGAATCGGCCGGGTCTTGGTTGGCTGGAGACATGGACCACATCACGTTGCTCGTGGCGGTCGTCATCGTGACGGCGCTGGCCTTCGACTTCACGAACGGGTTCCATGACACCGCGAACGCGATGGCCACCTCGATCGCCACCGGCGCGCTCCGGCCCAGAATCGCGGTCCTGATCAGCGGTGTCCTCAATATCGCGGGCGCGTTCCTGTCCACCGAGGTGGCCCGGACGATCTCCGGGGGCATCGTGGACGACGCCCTGGTCACCCCCGCGATGATCTTCGCCGGGCTGGTCGGGGCGATCCTGTGGAACCTGGCGACCTGGCTGGCCGGACTGCCCTCCAGTTCCTCGCACGCCCTGTTCGGGGGGCTGATCGGCGCGGTCTGGGTCGGCGCGGGGTCCAAGGGCGTGCACTTCGACCAGGTGCTCGACAAGGTGCTGCTGCCCGCCGTCGCCTCCCCGCTGGTGGCCGGCGCGGCCGCCTGCGCCGCCACCTACCTCGCCTATCTGCTCTCCGCCCGCGCCCGCCAGGACCGGGTGACCAAGGGTTTCCGGCTCGGCCAGATCGCCTCCGCCTCCCTGGTCTCCCTCGCGCACGGCACCAACGACGCGCAGAAGACCATGGGCGTGATCACGCTGACCCTGATCTCCGCGGGCGCGCTCGGCCATGACGCGGGGCCGCCGGTCTGGGTGATCGGCTCCGCGGGCCTCGCGATCGGCCTCGGCACCTATCTGGGCGGCTGGCGGATCATCCGCACCATGGGCAAGGGCCTGACGGAGATCCAGTCACCGCAGGGCTTCGCCGCCGAGACGGCCTCCACCGCGGTGATCCTCACCTCCGCCCACCTCGGCTTCGCCCTGTCCACCACCCAGGTCGCCTCCGGCAGCATCCTCGGCGCGGGCCTCGGCCGCCGGCTCGCGGAGGTCCGCTGGGGCGTGGCCGGGCGGATGGCGCTGGCCTGGCTGATCACCCTGCCGTTCGCCGCGCTGGTCGGCGGCCTCGCGGCGAGCGTGGTCAAGCACGGCGGCACCATCGGCACCGTCGTCGTCGCCCTGGTGGCGATGGCGCTCGCCCTCGGCGTCGTCGTCCTCTCCCGCCGCAACCCGGTGCACGCCGACAACGTCAACGACCACCACGAGGTCACCCTCCGCTCCCAGACCCCCACCGACATCGGCTCGGCCGTCTGAAACCCGGGAGTCCGCCATGCACATCGACTGGTCCGCCCTCGCCCGGGTCGCCGCGGTCAGCCTCGGCGCCACCGTCGCCGTGGTCGTCGTCTTCACCCTCGGCGTCCTCGGCCTCTCCCGCGCCGCCGACCGCCGCACCGGCCCCGCCACCGCCCTGGCCCGCGCCCAGGCGGGACTGTGCTTCCTGGCCTGCGCCGTGGTGGTGGGCTACGGCATCTACCTGCTCGTGCCCCGGCTGCACTGACCCCGCGCCGCTCCGCCGGTCCCGCACGAAGGGTCGTACGGCCTGGAGCAGATGCGGGACGTCGGTGCGGACTTCGTCATGAAGTGGGCCGCCTGAGCGCCCCCTTGAGCGCGGGCCGGGGCCGGGGTGTGAACGGTCAGGCGGCGCGCAGCAGTTCGCGCAGCCGCGCGATGTCGATGACGTACGACCGCATCGGGAACACCTTCTCCAGCAGCACCCGGTGGACCTCCTGGTCCCGGTCGGCGACACCGTCGGACAGCACGATGACCCGGTAGTCGCGGTCGGCGGCGTCGATCAGCGTGGACAGCACGACACCGCTGGTGCTGATGCCGGAGAGGACCAGCGTGTCGATGCCGCGCTCGCGCAGCCGCTCGTACAGGTCGGTCGTGGAGGCGGCGCCGATCCGGACCTTGCGTACGACGATGTCGCCGTCCTCGGGCGCGATCCGCGCGTCGACCTGGGTGTCCGGGTCCTCGTGGTGGTTGCGCTTGGCCGCGGCGAGCGGGCTGAAGGACTTGTTGGTCTCGGGGATCGCGGCCCAGTCGTCCTCGGTGAAGGCGACCCGGACGTAGCCGATGGTGCCACCGGCGGCGCGGACGTCGGCGATGGCGCCCTTGACCCGCTCGACCAGGGCGTCCGGCTCCGGGACGAGCGGCAGGATCCCGCCCTGGAGGTCCATCGCCAGCAGGGCGGTGCGCGCGGGGTCGAGGGCGGGCAGGGCGGCGGAGCTGGTCATTCGGTGGTTCTCCTCGCGGATCTCAGGGGATGTGCGGGTGGCTCCCGGCCCCGGCAAGACGCTCCAGCAACTCGACGGCCTTCTCCAGGGCGTCGCGCTCCTCCGGCTTCACGACCTGCGTGATCGCGCGGGCCAGGAACGAGGCGCGCCCCGCGAGCAGCCGCTCGATCAGCGCGCCGGCCGAGGGGTCGGCGCTGATCAGCTTGCGGCGGCCGTCCCGCGGGTCGGGCGCGCCGTGCACCAGCCCGGCGGCCTTCAGCACCGTGAGGCTCTGGGCGATGGCCTGGGGCGTGACGTGCTCCAGCGCGGCGAGCCGCGCCGCGGTGACCGGGCCCTCGCGCACCACCTCGGCCAGGACGGCGAGCTGGGTGGCGGTCAGCCCGGTCGCGTGCTGCCCCGACTCCGCGCGCAGCCGCGCCCGCAGGCGCTTCATCGCCTGGTTGAGGCGCTGCGCGGTGTCGGAGGGGGAGGGCGGGGGCGTGGAAGCGGGCGGGGGAGCGGGAGCGGAGCCGGGGGTCACGCCCTCACCGTAGAATTCATCAAGCAACTTTGCCAAGTTGCTTGATGAATTCTTGGTCCGGGGTCCGTCCGTCCCCGTCGGTCGTCGGGGTGCCCGGTCAGGTCACCAGGCCACGGGCAGCTCGTACACCCCGTAGACGGCCATGTCCTCCCGGAACGGGATCTGTGCCAGCGGTCGCTCCAGGCGCAGTCCGGGGAACCGGCGCAGCAGCGCGGGATAGGCGACCTGGAGTTCCATCCGGGCGAGGTTCTGGCCGAGGCACTGGTGGGGGCCGGTGCCGAAGGCGATGTGCCGGCGCGCGGCCCGGTCGATGTCCAGCCGGTCGGGGTCCTCGAAGACCTCGGGGTCGCGGTTGGCGAGATCGGTGGCGAAGACGACGCCCTCGCCCGCGCGGATCACCTGCCCGCCGACCTCCACGTCCGCGACCGCGACCCGGCGCCGCCCCAGATGCACGATGGTCAGGTACCGCAGCAGCTCCTCGACGGCGTTCACCACCCGGCGCGGCTCGCCGTCGCGCACGGCCGCGAGCTGCCCGGGGTGCTGGAGCAGCGCGCAGACGCCGAGCGCGATCATGTTGGCCGTCGTCTCGTGCCCGGCCACCAGCAGCAGCCGGGCCTGCTTGGCGCATTCGTCGCGGGTGCTGATCCCGGTGCGCAGGTACTCGACGGCCATCCGGCTGAGCAGATCGTCGCCCGGGTCCTTCTCCTTGGCGGCCACCAGATCGCCGAGGTAGTCCACCAGTTCCTGGGAGGCGGCGAGCGCGGCCTCGGGGGTGCTGCGGGTGTCGATCATCACCGCGCTGACCCGCTGGAAGAAGCCGTGGTCGGCGTAGGGGACACCGAGCAGTTCGCAGATCACCAGCGACGGCAGCGGCAGCGCGAACGCCCGCACCAGGTCGGCCGGGGGCCCGGCCTGCTCCATCGCGTCCAGCAGCTCGGTGACGATCGCCTCGATCCGGGGCCGCAGCTCGTTGATCCGCTTGACGGTGAAGTCGGCGGTGAAACGCCGCCGCTGCTCGTTGTACTCCGGCTCGTCCATGGAGATGAACGTGCGGTTGTGGGCACGGGTGGCCTGGCTCCCCGCGCTCACGCTCGGGAAGTTCGGCAGCCGGTTGTCGGCGCTGATCCGCTCGTCCCGCAGCAGCGCTACCTGGTCGGCGTGCCGGGTCACCAGCCAGGCGGTGTTGCCGTCCCACAGGGAGATACGGGCCAGCGGGCCCTCGGCGAGCAGCCGGTGGCGCTCGGGCGGGGGGTCGAAGGGGCAGCCGGGGGCGCGGTGGGTGGCGTAGGCGGGGGGTGCGGCCGGGGACGGGGTGGAGGCCGAGGCCGGGGTGGGGACCGGCGGCGCGGTGGGGGTCTCGGGCATCGTCGTGGACCTCCTCGGTTACTTAACAAAAGTAAGTAAGTTGCTTTCAGGTTACTCCCGTGGGTGGGGGAGGCGGAATAGGTGTAGGGGGCAAGTTTCGGCCAGAGGCGACGGGGGTGCGGGCCGTACGACATGATCGGTGGATGGACCGACGGGTGGACCCCATGGAGCCCGAGGGGCGGGCGGCCCTGGACGGCCTCTACACCGCGCTCTCGGCACTCGCGTACACCATGACCGGCAACCGCGCGCACAGCAGGCTGCGCCGGGAGGCCGGGGTCTCGGTGGACCGGGCGTCCCTCGCGGTGCTGCGGGTGCTGGCGGCCTCGCCGGAACCCCTGCGGATGGGGGAGCTCGCCGAGGCCCTGATGGTGAACGCCCCGCATGTCACCCGTGAGGTGCGCCGACTGGAGGACGGCGGCCTGGTCGCCACCACCCGGGAGCCCGGGGACCAGCGGGCGCGCCGGGCGCGGGCCACCGGGGAGGGGCGGGAGGCGGTCGCGCGCGCCGAGGCCACGGGGAAGCGGTGGCTCGGTGAGGCGCTGGGGGAGTTCTCGCCGGAGGACTTGGACACGGCGGCGGCGGTGATCAACCGGATCGTGGCGGTGCTGCGGCCGTGATGGTGGCGGTCCCGTGACCGTGATCGTGGCGGTGCTGCGGCCCTGAGGGGTTCGGGTCAGCGGGAGGGGGCGGCGGCGGTGGCCGGGGTCTCGGCGGGAGCCGTCGTCTCCGTGCGGGCCGCCGTCCCTGTGGGTGCCCCCGCAGGTGCTTCCGTGGGCGTCTCGGCGGGCGTATCGGTGGGCGGCGTGAGGAGGTAGCGCGCGGCGACCGCCCGGTTGTACCGGTCCAGCATCGTGCCCAGCGTGCGCAGGTCCTCCGGGTCCCAGTCGCCCAGCAGGTCGGCGTGGCTCTCGGTGCGCCGGTCCCGTACGACGCGCATCTCGCGCAGCCCCTCCGCGGTGGGCGTGATCACCCAGCGGCGCCGGTCGGCGGGGTCGGCGGCGCGTTCCACCAGGCCGGCGCCGGTGAGCGCGGCGACCTGCCGGCCCGCGGTGGAGGGGTCGAGGCCGAGGGTGCAGGCGAGGGTGGTGATGGTCATCGGGCCGCCGTCGCTGAGGGTGCGCAGCAGCAGATACTGCGCCCGGTCGAGGCGGTCGTGGACATCGGTACGCCGGTGCAGCAGCTCGAAGTTGCGCATCAGCACGGCCGTCTGGCGCTCGATCACATCGAGCGCCGGGTCCGCTCCACTCATCCCGTACCGCCGTCTCACCGTCGACTGATACCAGTATCGCATCAGCGGTTATCGGTATGATACCGATAGTTACCGGTATCGTACCGGGATTGCATGGATCCGGACCTGACGGTTCCGGATCGCTGGGGGGAGTGGACACGGGTGGACCGAGGAGTGGCCGCGCCGCGCGGGACACGGGGCCCGCGCGGGATGCCGGACCCGCGCGGATCGGGGGGCCCGCGCCGAATATGGGACCCGCGCGGTAGGGGGGACCTGCGCGGGATACGGGACAGGGTCGTCGGCTCCGACCCGGGTCTCAACCGGCTGCGGACGGCCCTGTCGGCGGCGCTGGCGATGGCCAGCACCCTGGGCATCGAGTACCTGTACGCCACCGCGACCCACGCGGGCCCCCAGGGCACCCTGATCGCGATGCTGCTCGGCACCGTCATGGCGATGATGGGCTCGATGGCCCTGTCCGGCACCGGCGTCCGGCCGAAGGTGCGCACCGCCGTCTTCTTCCCGCCGGCCATCGGCGTCGGGATGCTCGCGGGCGTCGCGGTGGCCGGCCGTACGGATCTGATGCTGTGCGTCTTCGTCGCCGTGATGTTCGTGGCGGTCTTCGTGCGCCGCTTCGGCATGGCGTTCTTCTTCTACGGCTTCATGATCTGGATGGGCTACTTCTTCGCCGCGTTCCTCGGCGCGAAGCTGTCCATGCTGCCCGCCCTGCTGTCGGCGGTCGGGGTCGCGACGGGCTGGGTGCTGCTGCTGTCGCTGACCGTGCTGCGCACCAACCCGCGCCGCACCCTGCGCCGGGTGCGCGAGGCGTTCGGCGCGCGGGCCCGTGCGGTGGCCCGCGCCAGTGCCGATCTGCTGACGGCCGATCCGCGCCGCCGCGCCCGGCTGCGGCGTCGGCTGCACGCCCGTCAACTGAGCCTGTCCGAAGCCGCGTTGATGATCGAGGGCTGGTCGGCGGAGCCCGGTGCGCTGCCCGCGGGCTGGTCCGGCCCCGCGCTGCGGCGCCGGCTGCTGGACGCGCATCTGGCGATCGACGCGCTGGCCGCCGCGGCCGAGACGCTGGCCGAGGACGGCGGCGACCTGGTCCCCGCGGCCGCCCGCATCGCCGGCCACCTGGGCCGCCGGGAGTACGGCGCGGTGGAGTACGCGGCCCGCCCCCTGCTGGAAGCCCGTACGGATACGGCGGCACCGGACACCGGCCGCTGGCCCGCGCACCATCTGGCCGCCGCGGCCGTCGAGTACGTCACCCTGGCGCGCACCACCACCGCCCCGCCGCCGTACGAGGACATCACCGACGAGGCGTACGACCCCGTCGTCACCCTGGCCCAGGGCAATCTGCCCGGTTCCGCGGCCGTGGCCTCGGACGTCGCGGCGCGCGGCAGCCACTGGAACCCGCTGAGCCGGCTGACGCTGACCACCCGGCAGGCGATCCAGGTCGCGGTCGCCGGCACCCTCGCGATCCTGGCGGGCCGTGAGCTGTCGCAGGCCCGCTACTACTGGGCGGTGCTGGCCGCGTTCATCGCCTTCGCCGGCACCGCGACCCGCTCCGAGACCTCCATCAAGGCGGTCAACCGGGTGGTCGGCACCCTCGTCGGACTCGGCGCGGGCGTCGGCCTCGCGCATCTGACCGCCGGGCACACCGGGTGGGTGCTGGTGGTGATCGTGACCAGCATGTCCCTGGGCTTCTACCTGGTGAACGTCAGCTACGCCTGCATGATCTTCTTCGTCACCATCATGGTGTCACAGCTCTACAGCGTCCTGCACGAGTTCTCCGCCGGGCTGCTGCTGCTCCGCCTGGAGGAAACGGCCCTCGGTGCGGCGATCGGTATCGCGGTGGCCTACTTCGTGCTTCCCACCAGCACCCGCGACACGGTGGAGTCGGCCCGCCGGGCCTACTTCAGGGCGCTGTCGGACCTGCTGGACCGCGCGGCGTCAACCCGTCCGGACGGCGCCGAACTCGACGCGCTGGCCCGCTCGCTGGACCACCGCCTCCAGCAACTGACGCTGGTCGCCCGTCCCTTGACCTGGGGCGTCGACTCCCGCCTGGTCCGCCACCGCCTGACCCTCTACGCCGCCACCACCCGCCAGGCCCGCGCCCTGCTCCGCAGCGGCTCCCCGGTCCCACCCGAACTGGGCTCCGCCTGCGCCGCGTTGTCGCGTGCCGCCACCGCCCTCGCCGACACCGCCCCCCGCCCAGACCACCCCGCCCCCGAGGTCACCCAGGCCCTGACCACGGCGGCCACCACCCTCCTGACCCACCGCCCCCCGCTCACACAACCCCTGGTCCACCTCCGCCAGTTGCTGACCGAACTGGCCATGCTCCCGGCACCCCCACCGCTCCCGCTCCCCGCCAACCAACCGTCGTAGGCTCCACGTTGGCCCCGGCCTTCCGCCGTGGCCGAGTCGCGGCGGACTCACCTCGTCGAGCAGTCCCGCCCTACTGATCAGCGACCCGCTCGATCCCGATGGCGAGTGCGCCGAGCGCTTCCTTCTCGGGTGGGTAGATGGCCCGGATGTCGGCGAGCTGCTGGGAGCGGGTGGCGGTGGGGTTGACGTGCGCTGAGCCCTCGCCGTCGAGAAGGGACTCGAAGTCCGGGTACGCGGTGACCCGATCGACCCGCACGTCGCAGGTCTCGTCGGTGCCCTTGACGCGGAAGCGGATGGTGTCGCCCGGCGCGAGGTCGGCGAGGTGCGGATACTTCACCCGCACCTCGACGGCCTTGGCGCCCGCCGCGACGAGATCGAAGTACCGGCGGTAGAGACTGAGCTCGCGGACGCGGGCGGGGGCGTCGGTCATGGGGCGGGCACGCTCCTGGCGGCTGGTGCGTCGATCCGGGGCGGAACAGGATGCCGGGCGGCCCACGCACACACAAGGGGACCCCGCCGGACACGCCGACGGGGCCCCCTTGCCGCGGGAGAGGAAGGGTCAGGCCTTCTTGGTCTCCTAGTAATCGGCCAGGTCGGTGACCTGCAGCGATGCTCGCTGCACGTCGCTGACCTGGCCTTTTGGTGATTGGTGGCGATGGGGTGCGACGGTCGCGATCGGGTGTTCTGCGGACTGTGTGCGGACTGCCCTGCTGCAACCTGGGAGGGACCCTCGGTGTGATGGTGTAGCCGATCAGGTTGAAGGAAGGCGAGCGACGCTGCCGCACCGCCGTGGCGTCCTGGTTGTCACGGCCTGAGGAGTTGGCCGGCCTGCAGCAAGGGGGTGCCATGCGCCGAGCCGGATGGCGCATGGCATCGAAGCTGTTAGGGTCCATCGGCTGGTAACCCGTCCGGGCTCGCCCACGGCTCTGCTTCAAGTCTGTGGCCGTGGAGTCGGTAGACCATCTCGTCGGGGGAACGGATAACACGGGCGAGCCGCCAGGCAGCGTCGTACGACAAACGGCCGTGGGACTGGGCGCGGATGCGGCGGGCCAGAAGACTTGTGGCCGGGTCCAGGACGCATCGCCACAGGATTAATCTCATTCCTGCTCCCCTGCGGCGTTTATCAGGGCTTGGGCTGTTTTTTCGTCGCCGTGCACTTTGACGGCCTTTGCCAGGATGGTCAGCAACTCCTTGCGACCTTCCTCCGTGAGCCCAGCCACGAAGCCATGGAGCAGTTGGGCTACCACCACCCACCGTGCCTGCGGTTGCCACTGCTGAACTTCGCGCACCAAGTCCGGAAGACTCGTCCCGGCAGGAGGCGCACCCAGCCGCGGCCAGTGCTCCGTGTAGCATTCCAGCAGCGTGTAAAGACGAGCTGAAGCAGGGTCGGTGAGGATCTCCGTGCGGAGGAATTCCGCACGTGCTCGCGCTTGCCTGCGGGCTAACGCGTCCAGCTCGTACTCGCGGCGGAGCTGGTCCTCCTCATGAGAGTGCTCGACGCGTCGTTGGGTATCTTCTCGCTCCTGCTCTCGTCGCCGACGAGCCTCTTCGAGGGCGTAGCCCTGGCGCATTCGCTCCGCCAGGAGGGCTGCCTTCTGAGTAGAGTCATCGATCGTGAGGCGGACATAACTATGAAGAACTTCAACCCCGAATCCACTCAGCGGCAGTTGCGCCCGCAAGGCAGCGTTGATGTCGTACTCCGCAACGTCGCGCCGCAGGACATCGCATGACGCTGCGGCGTCGTCCACAATCTCCCGGACGAGACGGGCTGCGTCATCTGGGCTACTGGTGCCACCGCCTTGTCCCGCCCTCCATGTCACATGAACTTGCGCGGTGAACCGCAGCGTCGGCTCACTGCTGGCGAGCCGGTCGACGAACGTATAAGTCCAAGTGGGAGGTGGGGCCGGCGGTTCTTCTGCGGGCGTGCTTCGTCGTGGCCAGGGAATGAAGCGCCTCACGCGGTGTCGGTCCCCCTGGTGCTGGCCCCGGTGGCCTCCTCCTGCTCTTGCTCCTGCACCGCGGCGTGCAGGTCTTCGTCGAGGAGAGCGCTCAGCTCCTGCCGGACTGCCTCCCTTTCCTTGGAGAAGGGGCGGTCCTTGCCTTGCACCCAGCCGTGTGCGCAGGCGCGGAGCGTCTCTCGCAGGACTCGCCCTTCCTCTGTGCCTCGTATGTCAACGGCCTTCCGCAGGGAATGCAGGATGAGGTCTTTCAAAGGGCGGTGCCGCAAGGCGGCGTCCAGCCAAAGGAATACCGCCTTGTCTACCTGCCTAGTCCCGGTCGGCCCAGGGCCTTCCCTCAACAGGGTTCGCCAGCCTTTAACTAGGTCCTCTGGCGATGGGTGGAATTCCTCGTCGTCTCCGTGGCTAGCATTGTCGAGGATGAGTGGAATGTCGAGGTTGCTTGGTCCTGCGACTGTCGCTAATGCGGCGAATGTCTGGCGGCCGACGGTGTCCTTGATCTTGTCGTTTCCACACCAGTCGACGATGTCCTTGAACAGCAATGGCCGCACGGAAGCATCTGCCCAGAGGGTACGCACGGCGTCTTGCAACGCCTCGGCCACTTCGGCATGCTCTGACTCGGCGGCATGCCGAAGGCGCCGCAGCGCCTTCCCGGTGTGGGCCCGGCCGAACTTTCCAGCGCAGACAGATACGACTGCCAAGGGTAGAGCGGCGTCTGTCTTGCGGCTTGCCCAGGCCAGCAACATCGTGTGGATGTACGGCGCGCTGGCTGGGTGAACGGCCGCGTCATCTAAGAGGGTTGTGGCCAGAGGCCACAGTCCCTTTTTGGGATTCTTGTGCCATGTTGTGACAATCTCCTCCAGCGGTTCCTGTCGGCGGTGGCGAACTGCCCAGCGGACGGCGAAATCTCCAATTCTCTCGGCTAGGGCCCGCCTATAATCTAGGTCGACGCTTTCCATGGCCAGCTTCGGTTCATCCAGGGGGGCATGCGCCAGCCACTGCAGGAACGGTACGCGCGCGAGCGGGCGGTCAGCCCAGAAGTATTCCAGAGCGGCGTCGTCCCAGTGCGGGCGCCGGAAGCTGAGCACGCCTTCCTTTGTGCGCTCCGCATGGATAGCCCGGGTCATGGCGATTACGCCTGGTGCTTTCTGTCCTGTGACCTCGATGTTGTCCCCTTCAAGGGATTTAGTGAGATCGGCAGCCTTGGCGTAAATGTGACCGACAGGCGCCCCGCGTAATACGGCTGCGGTTACCAGAAAGTTGCGCTGGAAACTGGTTCTTTCCGACTTCTCATGCCAGTCATGGAGGTCGTCCTCCCAGTTGTCGCGGGCGGCCGCCACCTCGTTGACTTGCTCGTCAATGGCCTCATCGGTATCCGCCACCGCTTCGGCGCGACGAAGCTGCAATGCATCCAGGCCAACGGAGGCTTCAGCGATGGCACGCAAGGCGGTCCGTCGAGCCTCCCGCATGAGTTCCACAATGCGCAGAACCTCGGTCGGACTCTGCCCCTCCAGGAGGGCTTTCATCTTCCGATGCCTGAGCCAGGAGGTCACTGGAAAATCTGGCTCTTCAGCCCGCAGCCATCGCTCCGCGACATCGGTCGGCCGCGCCGTACCGAGGTCAGGGGCTACACCCTCCGGAGCGCCGCGACCGATGCGTCGCCACTGCTCGGGAGTAGTGATCACGATGAGACGACTATGGCGCGGACCGAGGTACTCCCGCACCTTTTCCAGATTCGCGCCGAAAGAGTCGTGGACCTCGAAACCATCCTCATCGGGGGGGAGTTCGAGTACGTAGCCACGGTGGTGCTCGCGTGGGAGACGCTTGACTGGAAAGACCGAAGCGCTTCCGAACGAGAGCGGCCAGACCTCCTTGATGAGGCCGCTCTCCATGAGGCGGGCCATGAGGGCGTATGCAGTGATGTTACGACTCGTTCCGGGGAGCCGACTGATGACCAGAACGGACCCATCCGGTCCGAGCAGCGAGTAGGCATCGGTGAAGGTGCTGCGCTCGGTCTTTGCGAAGTAGTCGCCGTCCTGCTTCACATACAGTTCGGCGTACACTTCGCTGACGACGTTGAGGTACCCAGCAGAAATCGGTGCGTGAGTGTCGAGTGTCTGCTCGAATACGTTTTTCACGGCGATCATCTCGCCGTTGTTGACCACAGTGCGCTGAAGGAGTGCCGCCTGGTGGAAGGCTTCTACCGTGGCTGGATCCGGCGTATGTCGCTGGGACGCGGAGCCCGGGGGGTCCTGCGGCGGCGTGCTCGTGGCAGAGGGCGTGTCACGAGGAGCGGCACCGTCGACAACGGCCGACTTGCCTTGTGATTGGGCGTCGTCTGCCGAAGGCGTGTAGCCCGATCCCCCGCCCACCGCTGCTCCATCACGCCCTTCGTCGTGGTTGGCGCGGTGCCCTTCGTGTAAGACTCGGTGCTGTAACTCCGAGCCCTCGGTTGTCTCTGTCTCACCGCTCGGAGAGGGCGTGTCTGGTGGTGCCTCCGCCTCCTTCGCTGGGCCCTCATACGGCGCGAAGCCATCCGTACGCGAGACCTCGTGCGTTCCCTCAGACGCGAGGGCTGCCCCGTCCTGGACTGACGGAATAGCGTCATCGGAGGGAGGCTGGGGCTTTTCAAGGGTCGGGGCACCGTCACCGGAGGCTACGAGTTGCTCTGCGCTGGTGGGCGGGTTCGTCGCTGGACGCCAGTGATGATCCGCAGCATCTGCTGTCGGATCGCTTGGTGACGGAGGGAGCGAATCTCCGGCTTCAGATGGCGATGACGGTTGCCCATCGAATCGCCCATACGGATCGGGCTCTTGTGTGCCTTGCCGGGCGTCGTCGTTCTCGAAGCTCATGGATGCGTCAGCCTCAGCCGATTGGTCCGTCGAAGTGCATGCCGACCTGCTCGCCAGTCTCAGTGATGGTCCTGCTGGTCTGTACAACCCGGGCCCGGCCCTTGGCGGTCATTCCCTGCGCACGGATGCCGACCTGCTGACCCGAGATCTCGTCTGCGTGCTGAGACACTTCCGCACTGGGCTGAGGGCGCTGCTCGTCCCCGAACGGGAGGCTGCATCCGTAGACCTCTTCGAGGTCTCGACGCAACTGGCCGAGGAGGTCACGAAGCCCCTCGTCCTCCCCCTGCAATAGGTCTGGGCGGGACAGATAGACCCGAAGGGCGCCTTGGGCCTGGCTGATGCGCTCGACACGCGCGTCTGTAAGTTCTCCGGCTCGCACCTGCAGGGCGCTCGGCCGTCCTGCCACGCTTTCCGGCTCTTCGGCCGGGACACGCCCGGCCCGCCTGTCGAGCACGGCACTCGCGCGATCAAACAGGAACCTGACAGCTTCGGTCAGCACCGTTCCGGCAAGCACCGGAAACGCCAGCGGATCCACGTTGTATCCCTCCCCGTTCCCCCACCGCACCTTGGCGTGACACACGAGCGCAGCCAAGGCAAAAAGCGTGACTCACGGTATGGGGTTGATCACCGCAATGAAAGTGCCAATCACGCCAGCATGCAGTTGCGGGACGGGGAAAGTGTCCGAATCGCGGCGGCGGTTACCAATCGGTGCAGCTGTGCTCGGCTGCTCAGGCAGTAGCTTCAGCCCCCAGTGATCTGTCCGGACAGGTCTTCACTCCCAGCCATCCAGGGACACTTGGGGCCCGCCGGCCAGGTAGCGATGGAGAGCACTGGCAGTGGTCTCCACGAATTCCTTGGGGATGGCCTTGGCGTCGACCCAGCGGACTTGGGCGTGCTTGCGCGGTTCGCGGTTCTCTGGCTTGCCGGTCCACTCGTGGGCGACGAACACGACCGTGAGGAAGCCGTTTGGGGCCTCCACGCCCCAGGCGCCGTGGATGATGTGGGCGACCTTGAGCACTTCCGGCTTAACGGTCAGACCGGTCTCTTCGTACAGCTCGCGGACGGCCGTCGCAGTGATCGGCTCGCCGGGTTCGCTCTTGCCGACCGGGAGGTCCCACATGCCCTTGGCGAATTTGGCCTGGTCGCTGCGCTGGATGAGGACCACGCGGTTGGTGGCCTTGTCGTGGACGATGACGGCGGCGACCAGCAGGGTCATGGATTCCAGGGCAGGCTTGAGCGTCTTGGGCTGGTCATCGGTTGGCGGCTGAGCCACGGTGATCCCTTCGCCGGCCGGGTTGATGGCAGCGGCCTACTCGTAGGCCCAGGCCCGGCCCGTCTGCCGGTACTCCTCTACGGGGATGGGCTCGACGCCGGTCCGCATGCGGGCGGTATAGAGCAGGCCGTCGAGGTGGTCGATCTCGTGGTGGATGAGGCGGGCGAGGCCACGTTCGTACACGGTGGTGACGGTCTCGCCGGTCATGACCGTGGTCTCGACGGTGATCTTCAGGGGGCGGGGTACGAGGCCGCGGACGTCGAAGAAGCTGAGGCAGCCCTCGTACTGCTCGTCCGTCTCGTCGGAGCAGTCGGTGATCTTCGGGTTGAGCAGGATGACGGAGGGTCCGTCGCCGGGCGGCTGGACGACGGCGGCGGCGCGGCCGATGCCGATCTGCGGGGCGGCGATGCCCATGCCCTTGGCGAAGGGGTGGACCTGGCCGACCCGCTCCATGGCGGCGAACAACTCGTCGGTGATGCGCTCGGCCTCGTCGCGCTCGGCGGGCAGGGCGAAGGCGCGGGTCGGTTCGGCGAGGATGCCGGCGCCGTGCTGGACGACTCCGAGGTCTCGCATCTGCTGGCTGGGCCGCACGTCAATCACCTGAACTCCCCTTGATCCGTCTCGTGTTCGGGCCGTGCCCGGAACCGCCACTCAAGACGGTACCGAGCGTGCAGGGCGGGTGTGGCCGTGATCCACGTGAATTGCCGTAGGCCACCGTGGTCGCTGCGGACGGGCGGGGTCCGCAGGGGGGAGGCTTCGGCGGTCATCGAGGTCTCGGTGCCCCAGAGCACCGGGTCGAGGTCGGCGGGGAAGGCGAGCTGTACTTCGAGCTGCTCGGTCGGCAGGCGGACGGCGCGCTGGAACCAGTTGCCCCACTTGTCGTCGCCGACGGTGTAGGCGTACTCGATCCACACGGAGTCGCCGGGGTAGAGGGGGAAGCGGCCGTGTTCGTTGTCGAACAGCAGCCAGACTTCTTTGAAGGCGTCCCGGTCGTGTTTGGCCTGCCAACGCATTGCCTCGCCCCGGCACGTCGCGGTGAGGTCGAGTTCGCCCCAGGTCAGCGGGTTGGCCCGGTAGTGTGCGTTGGACCGCTCCGGGTCGCCGGGATAGCGGTCGACGGAGATGCGGATCAGGTAGCGGGTCACCGGCTCAGTGCCGGTGTTCCGCAGCAACCGACGCATGGTGAGCCTATACGAATGGCCGTCGTACTGGAGCCGGGCGGCGTCGTGTTCGACCACGAGGGCGGAGCCGGTGGCGTACGGCTGCTCGTGCCTGCGCGGGGCCGGCGGTGGTGCGGGCGGGCGCCTGCTACGGGTGCGGGCCTGCTCGTAGTCGCACCAGCGCCGCCAGATCGCCTTCCCGGCGTTCAGGGCCTCGTCCGCGAGCCGGGCGAACTCCTCGCTGGGCTTGGTGCGGCCGGACTCCATATGGCTGACGTAGGACGGGTCGAAGCCCATGGCCTGGGCTAACGCCCGCTTGGACATGCCGCGTACCTCCCGCCACCTGGCCACCTCGGCCGCGAAGTCCTCTGCCGCCTGCTCGACGGTGATCTCCTCGCTGTGCGCGTCCATCGAAGCCCCGCCCCGCGTCACTTGTTGGTGAGCATGAATGAACCGTGAGTGATCCAAGTTCATCATCCCGTCACGGCTCACGTCACCGCTTTCCTTCCCTCACCGACCCGGATCGATCCGTCCGGGCAGATGAGGGAGGCGACGCATCATGCGCGTGCTGTACCTGCTGAACATCTCCAATCCCGACCGGCTGTCGGCGGATTCGGGCTGGATCTTCGCGGACCTGCTGGCCCCGGCCCTGGTCGACGCCGGGGCCGAGGTGACCGTCGCCGCCCCGGCTGCGGCTGGGGACGCCCGCTGCGGCTTCCATCGGACCAGGGTGCCGGGGACCAAGTATCGGGCCCGGTTCTCGGCGGACATCGACGAGCTGGTGGCGCTGATCCGGGCCGAGCAGCCGGATGTGGTGGTGGCCAACCAGGTCGAGGAGGCTCCGGCGATCCGCACGGCCCTGCTGGAGGCCGGATCGGATGCCTTGCTCGCCGGATACTGCCACTACCTGCCTTTCTCCTTCACGGACGGCGGGCAGCTCCTGCTGGACCCGTCCCTGAACGACGCGGGGCTGGGTAGGCCGGTGTTGCTGGCGTTCGCCGCCGGTCTGGCCGCCTGCGACCGGGTGATGGTCCACTCCTCCACGGCCGCATCCTGGGTGTCGGCCGCCGCCGCCCGGATGACCGTGGACCTGGGCGACCGGTTGCGGATCGTGCCCGCGCCGCGCGACGAGCGCCTGGTCCGTGACCCCGCCGACAGGCCCCCGGGCGGCGCTGGAGGCGCGATCGGTGTCTACAACCACCGGCTGTACGCCCACTACGGCACCGAGCAGTTCGTGGACCTGGCCCGCGACCTGGTCGCCTCCGGCACCGTCCGGCTGCGGGTGATGGACCTGTTCGGCCGGCGCCGGGCCGAGCGCAAGGGCCTGGACGACAGCCCGGAGAAGATGCGTGACCAACTCGCCGCCCTGCCGCACGTCCAGGTCGTCTCCGACCGGGGCGACCGCGTCCGCTACAAGAACCTGCTGGCCGGCGCCCGCTTCGGCGTGGCCCCCTTCCGGCCCGGCTGCCCCTGGTCGATGAGCGTGATCGACTGCCAGGGCATGGGGCTGCCGGTCATCTCACCGAAGTTGGGCTGGCTCACCGAGCACATCGACCCGGAGCTGTGCTTCACCACCCCGGCTGAGGCCGTCGCTCTGGCCGAACGCCTTGCCACCGACGACGAGTTCCACGTCGTGCACGCCAAGCGGGCCCACGCCTCCACCGCCGACTTCGCCCCCGCCCTGGTCGCCACTCGCTACCTGGAGGCCATCTCGTGACCGGCTTCGACGCGGTGCTCCTGTCGTACGACGAGCCGATGGCCAACTCCCTGCACTCCCGGCTCCAGCGGACGCTCGGCGGCACGGTCAAGCGCCTGCACGGCGTGCACGGGATGCGGAGGGCCTACCGGCTGTGCGCCGAGGTCGTCGACCGCGAGCAGTTCTTCCTCGCCGACGGCGACTTCGCCATCGACCCCGACTTCGATGTGGCCGCCGTCGAGCCGCTGGACGAGGGGGTGTCCATGCGCGTGTGGCGGGCGGTCAACCCGGTCAACGGCCTGACCTACGGCTACGGTGGGCTGAAACTGATCCGCCGCAGTGCCCTGCGGGAGATGGGCGAGGCCGTCGACGTGCTCGCCGCTCTGCCCGGCCGGATCGAGTTCGCCCAGCGCACCGCCGGGATCACTCGGTTCAACCAGAGCCCGTTCCACGCTTGGAAGGCGGGCTTCCGTGAGTGCGCGATGCTGGCCCGCGGCAGCGAGTACGGGATGGCCGACGGCGACGCCCACCAGCGGATTCAGGCGTGGACGGCGAGCCATAGCGGTGAGTTCGCCTCCTTCGCCGCCTCAGGGGCCCGGGAAGGCGTCGCTTTCGCAGGCGAAGCCGCCCGGGAGTCGCAGCGGTTCGACCACCTCAACGAGCCCGCCTGGCTGCGGGAGAGGTTCACCTTCGCCCATGGCGACCAGGCGGTGTCCGGATGACCGGTCCGCTCGTGCTCATCGAGCCGTACGCGAACCGCCTGGGCGGGCACCACCAGCGCACGCTGGTGGCCCTCGCCCAGGCCCGGCCAGGCAGCCTGGTCATCGCCCCGCACGGGATCGCCACCGAGGCGGCCCGCGCCCTGCGCGAAGCGGGCGCGCAGCTGGTCACCGGCCCGTCCGGGTGGACTGCGGGCGTCCTGCTGGCCGCAGCCCGGCTGACTGCCGGGCTCTCCGCGGCCGGGCAGTGTCTGTTGCGGTCGCGCCGCTGGCCCCGTCGCATGCGGCGGCTATCGCACCAAGTCACGCTCCTCGCCCGCTGCTTCACCGAGGGGGCTGCGCTGCGGTCCGCCCGCCGGTTGGAGCCTGACGCCGACGCGGTGGTGATTCTGACCGCGAGCGAGGCTCTGCACGGCGCCGCCGCACTCCTGGGCGGCCAGCCGCACCTGCGGTTCGTCCACGAGGCGGTCACCACAGAGGACGCCGCCGTACGGCTGCTCGGCCAGCTTGCCCGCGGAGGCGAGGAGCGGGTGGTCGCGGTGTATCCGACGCGCGCCGTCGCCGACCAGTTCGCCGCGGCCTTCCCCGATCTGCCGGCGGTTGTCGGCTGCTTCGCGGTCGATGACGGCCGCCGTCTGTCCGCTGCTGAACGCGAGGGCGGCCGGGCCGCATTCGACATCCCGGCCGCCGAGGCCGTGGTCTGCCTGGTGGGCGGCTGGTGGCCCTACAAGGACATCGCCGTCATCGATGCCGCCCTGGCCCGGCTGAAGGAGCCCCTGCACCTCGTGGTCACCGGCTCCCCGCTCGACAAAGCCGTCCTGCAGCGGTGGCGGGACCTGCCCAGCCTGCGTGTGCACACCGTGCCAGGCCCGGTCAGCGAAGCCGTGCTCCGGCTGGTGTACGCCGCCGCAGACGCCGCCCTGGTCACCCGCCACGCCGGGACCGGCAAGGAATCCGGGCTCGTCATGGACACTGCCCGCCTCGGCGTCCCTCTGATCGTCTCCGACCACGATGGTGCCCTCACCGCTCGCCTGCGCGGCCAACCCTGGGCCCTGGCGTTCCCCGTGGGCGACCCGGCTGCCCTCGCCGAAGCCCTGCACACCGTCATCCGCCGGCCGCTCCCGCTGCCTGGCCCCGACGCCCCGGGGCTGCTGGGCATGCGGTCGGCCGCCGGGCAGGCCGACTTCCTCACCCACACCTTCGTCTCCTTGCGCTCGAAGGAGTCCTGAATGCTGAGTACGCCTCCCGCGCTGATCGCCGTCGTTGGCCCCGTCGAGCCGCCCCTGCTGGCCGCCTGGGTCCGCCACTACCGTTGGCTGGGCGTCGAGCGGTTCCTCATCGCCTTCCACTTTCCCGACCACGTCCCCGACCTCCGGCGGCACGAGCTCCAGGCTGCCGTCCGCGAGCTGGGCATCATCCCCACCGGCACCAGCACCGGCCCGTGGCACGAGCACACCAACACCCAGCTCCGAAACGCCCTGCGGCACCGGGCCGGGCCCGGCTGGCACCTGCTCGCCGACGCCGATGAGTTCCAGCAATACCCCGCCCCGCTCGCCGAAGTGATCACCCAGGCCGACAAGTCCGGGCACCGTGTGGTGGGCGGGCTGATGCTCGACCGGGTCGCCGCGAGCGGACGCCTGACCGGCTGGCGGCCCGAAGGCGGGCTCGACCTCGCCTATCCTTTGGGCGGCCACCTCACCCACCGGCTTCTGCACGGCGACCCCCGAAAGATCGTCCTCGCCCGCCACGACGTGGCCGTGGCTTCCGGCAACCACCGGGCTTCCGGCCACAGGCCCGATGCGGATCGCATCTGCGCGGTCCACCACTTCAAGTGGCGCGCCGGCGTTCTTGACGATCTCCGCCGCCGGGTCCAGCACTTCTCTTCCGGCACCTGGGAGGAACGCACCCCGGCCGTCCGTGACGAGGCCGGCCGCCTGCTGGCCCATGTCGGCCGGCACGGCGGCGTGATCAACATTAGTGATCCCCGGTTCGCGTTCCGCCGCGTGAGCCTGGATCGACTGCCCTTCGGCTGGCCCGCGGAGGCCCGCGGCATCTTCACCACCTGGCGGCCCTACGCGCACACCAGCCAGGACTGAGACAATGCCCGATGCTCGCGCAAGCTCGTCGCGGAAGGGATGACCACGTGCCCCTCGCCGTTCTCTTGGCCGGCCTGACCGGCTCGGGGAAGACCACCGTCGCACAAACCCTGGCCGGCCACGGCTTCACCCGGCTGTCCGTCGACGAGGAAGTCCACCGCCTCCACGGCCGCTACGGCGTGGACTACCCCGAGCACACCTACTTCGAGCGCGAGCGGCCCGTCGTCGAAGCGATCCGCACGCGGTTCATCAAGGAGATCGAGGCCGGGAACGCCGTCGTCCTGGACCACGGTCTGTGGCGCCGCACCGAGCGGGACGCCTGGCGGATGGCCGCCCGCGAGGCGGGCGGCCATCCGCTGGTCGTCTACCTCCCCGCCGACCGCGCCGAGCTGCTGCGGCGCTTGGCCGAACGCAACCAGCGCGAGGACGCCAACGCGCTGACTGTCACCCCCGAAGCCCTCGACGACTTCTTCGCCCGCTTCGACGTCCCCGCCGAGGACGAGGAGGTGATCGTGTACAACGGAGACCTCGACGCACTTCTTGCAGCGATCACTGCCGCCGGAGACGGGAACTGAGTACGTTCACGAGGTGGGAAGCGATCAGCGACGGAAGCCCTGCCCTCCGTGCGTCTGGCTGCGGGCGCTTTCGGTAGAGGGAACTGCCGATCCATGTGCAGCGGCGATTGGAGCGGCAGCAGCGCTGCTTGCGTGACGCCTGCGTGCTGCTTGAGATCGCCTGTTCGGTAGTACGGTGATGCGCCAGTTGAGGACCTCGGCGGGATGCTTGGCGCTGTCGAGTTCCCTTTGGGCTGCGACCTCGGCCAAGAGGTGCCGGGTGTTGTGGCCGGCGGTTTCGGCGCGGGCGAGGGTAGTGGTCAGGGCGGGCCAGGCGGGATCGGCCAGGACGCTGTCGGCGTGGTCGGGGATGACCGTGCGAAGGTCCTGCTCGAAGTGGCTGGTGGTTGTGGCGCGCGGCGGGCGAGGTCCGCCAAGACCGGTGCGGCGGCCTCCTGATAGGCCACCTGCAGGTGGCGGAAGGCTTCCTCGGCCGCTTGCGGCCTGCTGCTCGTGGCCGCGCCGCTCGTGCCACTTGGCGGCGGCGCGGGCCAGGTGCACGGCGGCGAAGAGCAGGGCGACGGCGAGCCCGCCCGGCTCACTGGAGGCGTAGGCGAGTTCCTTGGCCGCCTTTCGCAGGGTCGAGCGCCAGCGTCTCCAGTCGGGGAAGATCGGGCCGCCGAAGACCGCCAAGTCGCGGCGCACGGTCCCGGTCGGCGAGGTCGTCACCGACGCGCTCCTCGAGCATCTCGCCGCACGGCCCTCCAAGGAGTGGCTGTTCACCATGGAGGAGGGGGAACCGCTCAATTACCGGCGGTGGAAGACCGAGTGGAACGGGGCTCGCAAGACGCTCCAGACGGCCGAGAACGGGGCCGCCGAGCGGGAAGGCCGTAAGATCGTCGAACTGCCGCACATGGTGACCCACGACCTGCGCCACTTCTACGCCTCCGCCCTCATCGCCGGCGGAGCGAGCGTCAAGCAGGTCCAGCTCGTCCTCGGCCACGCGTCGGCCGTCATCACGCTGCGGATCTACGCGCACCTCTGGCCGGGAGAAGAAGACCGCACCCGGTCCGTCATGGACGCCGTTCTCGGCGGCCTGCGGACCGGGTGCGGACAGGTAGGCGATGCGGCCCGCGAAACCGCAGGTCAAACCGCCTAGCCATAGATCAAGCCTTCTTCGTCTCCCAGAAGATCTTGTCGATCTGGGCGATGTAGTCGAGCGCCTTCTGGCCCGTCGCCGGGTCAGTGGAGCCCTTGGCGGCCGAGAGGGCCTTCAGGGTGTCGTTGACCAGCTGGTGCAGCTCGGGGTACTTCTCGAAGTGCGGGGCCTTGAAGTAGTCGCTCCAGAGGACGGAGACGTGGTGCTTCGCGAGCTCCGCGCGCTGTTCCTTGATGATGGTGGCGCGGGCCTGGAAGTGGGGGTCGTCGTTGCCGGCCATCTTCTCCTGGACGGCCTTGACCGACTCCGCCTCGATGCGGGCCTGGGCCGGGTCGTACACGCCGCAGGGCAGGTCGCAGTGGGCGCTGACCTTGACCTTGGGGGCAAACAGGCGGGAAAGCATGGAGCATTCCTTCCTCGTGATCGTCTTCTCAGGTGCGACATTACTCCCTGAGGGACCTGTTTTCCTGAGTGCCCCCTAGTGCTTAGGACAAAAGTCCAGGGTGAGACTGGGACTGGTGGAGGAACGGACCGGGGAGGTGCCGGGAATGCCGGAGCTGTCGCAGGAGAGCGAGCGGGGGAGGTCACCCGCGCCGTTCGGGCTGGCCGAGGTGACGGGGCCGTCCATGGTGCCCACGCTCCAGCACGGCGATCAGCTGCTGGTGCGCTACGGCGGCGCGGTCAGGCCCGGTGACATCGTCGTCCTGCGGCATCCGTTCCAGCAGGACCTGCTGGTGGTCAAGCGGGCCGTGGAGCGGCGCGAGGCGGGCTGGTGGGTGCTCGGGGACAATCCGTACGCGGGTGGGGACAGCACCGACTACGGGGTGGTGCCGGAGGAGCTGGTGCTGGGGCGGGCGTGGCTGCGGGTGCGGCCGTTCCGGGCCGGTCAGCGTTCGCCGCTGGCCGTGCTGGGCTGGGCCGTCTCGGCGGTGCGGCCGCTGCTCGGCGACCGGTCGGCCTCCAGGCGCTTGCGGGCCCGGTAGGCGGCCACATTGGCGCGGGTGGCGCAGCGGTCGGAGCAGTAGCGCCGGGAGCGGTTGGTCGAGGTGTCCAGGTAGGCGTTGCGGCAGGGGACCGCCTGGCACAGGCCGAGCCGGTCCACGCCGTACTCGGTGAGATGGAAGGCGAGGCCCATCGCCGCGATCGCCGCGTAGCCCGCGGTGGCGTTGGAGGGGTGGTCGGCCAGGTGCATGTGCCACAGCGGGCGGTCGTCCTCGTCCCGGTGGTCGTGGCCGGAGATCTGGGGGCTGACCGGGAACTCCAGCAGCAGCGAGTTCAGCAGGTCCACCGCGAGCGTCTCGTCGCCCCCGTCGGCCGCCTCGAACACCGAGCGCAGCCGGGCCCGGACCGAACGGAAGCGGGTGACGTCGGCGTCGGTGGCACGGCGGGCCGCGGACGCGTTCACGCCGAAGAGGTCACGGATGGCCTCGACCGAGGTCAGGCAGTCCTTGCCCCGGGTCGGTTCCTCGGTGTTGACGAGTCGTACGGCGTAATCCGAGTAATAGGCCAGTTCCACTTGTAGTCCTTACGGGCGCGCTCTATCGTCGTACCAGCGGTCGGGTAACAGTCGATCGTGCATCCAGGGTATTACGCGAGCGAGGGAAAAGGCGGGCTCCATGACCACGGGTACCGGAACCGACTGGGCGGCCTGGCAGAACAGCTGGGACCGGCAGCAGGAGTGGTACATGCCGGACCGCGAGGAGCGCTTCCGGATCATGCTCGACATGGTCGAGGCCCTCGTCGGTACGGCGCCCCGTGTGCTCGACCTCGCCTGCGGCACCGGCAGCATCACCGCCCGGCTGCTGGCCCGGTTCCCCGAGGCCACCAGCACCGGTGTCGATCTCGACCCGGCCCTGCTCGCCATCGCGCGCGGCACCTTCGACGGCGACGACCGGGTCTCCTTCGTGACCGCCGACCTCAAGGACCCCGACTGGGCCACGAAGCTGCCGTACGAGTCGTACGACGCCGTACTGACCGCGACGGCCCTGCACTGGCTGCACAGCGAACCCCTCGCGGACCTCTATGGCCGGCTCGCGGGACTCGTCCGCGCCGGCGGTGTGTTCATGAACGCGGACCACATGATCGACGACAGCACGCCCCGGATCAACGCGGCCGAGCGCGCCCAGCGGCACGCCCGTATGGATCAGGCCAAGCGGGACGGCGCCCTGGACTGGGCCGAGTGGTGGCAGGTCGCGGCCAAGGACCCGGTGCTCGCCGAGCCGACCGCCCGCCGCTTCGAGATCTACGGCGAGCACGCCGACGGTGATGTGCCCCCCGCCGCCTGGCATGTGCGGACCCTGAAGGAGAAGGGCTTCGCCGAGGCCAGGCCCGTGTGGTGCTCCCCGTCGGACAGCCTGGTCCTCGCCCTCAAGTAGACCGGGCCCGCAGGACAGGGGAGGGGGCGGTGCGCGCACCGCCCCCTCTGCCGCCCGTCCGCTCCGCGGCCGGTTACAGCACCTTCGACAGGAACGACTGGGTCCGCTCGTGCTGCGGATTCGTCAACACGTCCCGTGGATGGCCGGATTCGACCACGACACCGCCGTCCATGAACACCAGGCTGTCGCCCACCTCGCGGGCGAAACCCATCTCATGGGTGACGACGACCATCGTCATACCGGACTCGGCGAGGTCGCGCATGACGTCCAGGACGTCGCCGACCAGCTCCGGGTCCAGGGCCGAGGTCGGCTCGTCGAACAGCATCAGCTTGGGGTCCATCGCGAGCGCCCGCGCGATCGCCACCCGCTGCTGCTGGCCGCCGGAGAGCTGCGAGGGGTAGTTGCCCGCCTTGTCGGCCAGGCCCACCCGCTCCAGGAGCTGCGCGGCACGCTCCCGTGCCTCGCCCTTGGCCACGCCCTTGACCTGGACCGGCGCCTCCATGACGTTCTCCAGCGCCGTCATGTGCGGGAACAGGTTGAAGCGCTGGAAGACCATGCCGATGTCCCGGCGCTTCATGGCGACTTCGCTGTCCTTGAGCTCGTACAGCTTGCCGCCCTTCTGGCGGTAGCCGACCAGCTCGCCGTCGACGTACAGCCGCCCGGCGTTGATCTTCTCCAGGTGGTTGATGCACCGCAGGAAGGTGGACTTGCCCGAACCCGAGGGGCCGATGAGGCAGAACACCTCGCCGGGGCGCACCTCCAGGTCGATGCCCTTGAGCACCTCCACATGCCCGAACGACTTGTGGACGCCCTCCGCCCGGACCATCGCGGCGCTGCCCGAGGCCGCGGAGTCCCGCTTGCTCAGCTTCTCGCTCATGCCATGACCTTCCTGCTGGAGAAGGTCGTCAGATGCGCCCTGACCTTCTGCCACGGGGTGGGCGGGAGGCTGCGGCTGGAACCGCGGGCGTAGTACCGCTCGATGTAGTACTGGCCCACGCTGAGCACCGAGGTCATGATCAGGTACCAGGCCGCGGCCAGGAAGTACATCTCCACCGGGGCGCCGGAGTTCTGGCCGATGTCCTGGGCGTAGCGGAACAGCTCGGGATACTGGACGGCCGCCACCAGGGAGGTCGTCTTCAGCATGTTGATGACCTCGTTGCCGGTCGGCGGCACGATCACCCGCATCGCCTGCGGGATGACCACCCGGCGCAGCGTCTTCGCATGGCTCATGCCCAGCGCCTGGGCCGCCTCGGTCTGGCCCTCGTCCACCGCGAGCAGGCCCGCCCGGCAGATCTCGGCCATGTACGCCGCCTCGTTCAGACCCAGGCCGAGCAGCGCCGTCAGCAGCGGCGTCATGAAGTTCGACCAGTAGTCCTTGTAGAAGGGCATCAGGTTGATGTACTCGAAGACCAGGCCCAGGTTGAACCACAGGAACAGCTGGACCAGGACCGGGGTGCCGCGGAAGAACCAGATGTAGAACCACGCGATGGACGAGGTCACCGGGTTCTTCGAGAGCCGCATGACGGCCAGGACGACACCGCCGACGATGCCGATCAGCATCGAGAGGACCGTCAGCAGCAGCGTCTTGCTGACACCGGTCATGATCCGGTGGTCGAAGAAGTACTCCGGCACCGCATGCCAGTTGATCTTGCCCTGGCTGAAGGCGTTGATGATCGCGACGAGGATCGCGATGGCGACGACGGCGGACACATAGCGTCCGTAGTGCCGCACCGGGATGGCTCTGATGGCTTCCGGGCCGGCCGGGGGAGTGCCCTGCTCCCCGGCCGTCTTCTCTGTGTCAGTCACGGATGTGCTGCCTCTCGGTGGCCGCTGGGAACGCGGGTCACTTGCCGCCGTTGATCACGGATTCCTTGACGGCGCCGTCCTGGGCGCCCCACTTCGCGAGGATCTTCTGGTATTCGCCGTTCTTGATGATCGCGTCCATCGCGGCCTTGAGCGCGTCCCGCAGCTGGGTCGCCTCCTTGGAGACCGCGATGCCGTACGGCGCCGCCGAGACCTGGTCGCCGACGATCTGGAAGTCCTTGCCGCCGCCCGAGGTCTTCGCCGCGTACGCCGCGACCGGGAAGTCGGAGGAGGCCGCGTCCACGCCGCCCGAGCGCAGCCGGGTCTGGGACTGCTGGTCGTCGTCGAAGGGCTCGATGGAGAGCTTCTTGCCGGCCGGACACTTCTTGGCCTCGGCCTTGGCCAGGTCCTCGGAGACGGTGCTGCGCTCCACGGCGATCTTCTTGCCGCACAGGTCGGACCAGCCGGTGATGCCCTGGGTGTCGCCCTTGCGCGTGTAGATCGAGACGCCGGCGGTCAGGTAGTCGACGAAGTCGACGCCCTCGCCGACCTTCTTGCCGGTGTCCGGGTCGACGCCCTGCTGGCGGTCCTTGTTGTCGGTCATGGCCGACATGGCTATGTCGTAGCGGCCCGAGCGCAGACCGGTGAGCAGGGCGTCGAAGGTGCCGTTCCGGAACTCGAACCTCACCCCGAGCTGCTTGCCCAGCGCGGCCGCGAGGTCCGGGTCGAGACCGACGGCCTTGCCGCTGGAGTCCTTGAACTCCACGGGGGCGTACGCGATGTCCGAGCCGACCAGGATCTTGCCCTTGCCCCGGATGGACTGCGGGAGCCTGCTCGCGAGCGGGGCACTGGCCGTGGCGCTGCCGGAGTCGTTGCTCTTGCCCTTCGTCTGGTCGCCGCAGCCGGTGAGCAGCAGGGCGCCTGCGACCGCGATCGCACCGACCGCAGCCAGCCGGGGGTGCGTGGCGGTCGAACGACGGGTGGAACGTGCGGTCATCGTGGATTCCTCCGGCGTATGGGAAGAGTTTGCCGCTGGGTAGACGAGAACACACACCATTGGGTGGCGCGACCTCGCGGGTTTACGGCATCTTGCCATTCGGACTACGCCATTCAGGGGCGCCGATATGTCAAAATCGGATAACGGGTGACCCCCGAATCCGATCAGGTCGGTACATCCTTGGTCTCTCGGTGCCATACCGCACCGGGCCACCTGCGCGAATCCCGTCCCACCGCCGGAAAACCTCCGGCACATCCCGACATGTGGACGGTCGGACATGTGGGTGTCGTACGACCGTGTCGTGCGCCCGCCGCAGCGGTCCGGCCCCGTCGAGTCCCCGGAGCCCCGCGTCGCCGTCAGCGGTGCCGTCAGCGGTATGTCATCTCTGTGTGGCGAACTGGTTCCGAGATGTGACCTTGCACCTATTGGACTCGTCGTGGGCGCCGTCCGTCCGGTAAGAAGGTTCTTTACACCCCTCATCCGGGGCCCAGGGCGCGTGTGCGGCGCGCCCGTCGCGCATGACCCGTGCGTATCCGCAATCGGGCCCTGCGCGGTGCCCGCCCACCCCTCACCAGGAGTGGTCGACCCTCAACCCATGCATAGCTAAGGGGTAGAACAAGTGGCAGCGGAGATCGTCAATCCTCGCAGCGACGTCGGTACGGACCAGGACGGCGGGGCCGAGCCCCTCGATTCCTTCGATCCGGTGTTCGCTCTGCACCGTGGCGGCAAGATGGCTGTGCAGGCCACCGTGCCCGTCCGCGACAAGGACGACCTTTCCCTCGCGTACACGCCCGGCGTCGCGCGCGTGTGCACCGCGATCGCGGAACAGCCGGAGCTCGTCAACGACTACACATGGAAGTCCTCCGTCGTCGCCGTCGTCACCGACGGCACGGCGGTGCTCGGACTCGGGGACATCGGTCCCCAGGCCTCCCTCCCCGTGATGGAGGGCAAGGCGATCCTGTTCAAGCAGTTCGGCGGGGTCGACGCGGTGCCGATCGCGCTCGACTGCACCGACGTGGACGAGATCGTGGAGACCGTCGTCCGGCTCGCTCCCTCCTTCGGCGGAGTCAACCTGGAGGACATCTCGGCGCCCCGGTGCTTCGAGATCGAGCGCCGCCTCCAGGAGCGCCTGGACATCCCGGTCTTCCACGACGACCAGCACGGCACCGCCGTGGTGACGCTCGCGGCGCTGCGCAACGCGGCACGGCTCAGCGGCCGGGAGATCGGGCAGCTGCGCGCCGTGATCTCGGGCGCCGGCGCGGCCGGTGTCGCCATCGCCAAGATGCTGGTCGAGGCCGGCATCGGCGATGTGGCGGTGGCGGACCGCAAGGGCGTCGTCTCCGCGGACCGCGAGGACCTGACCCCGGTCAAGCGCGACCTGGCCGGCTTCACCAACAAGGCCGGTCTCAGCGGCACGCTGGCGGACGCGCTCCAGGGCGCGGACGTCTTCATCGGCGTCTCCGGCGGCACGGTCGCCGAGGAGGCCGTGGCCGGTATGGCCGAGGGCGCCTTCGTGTTCGCGATGGCCAACCCGAACCCCGAGGTGCACCCCGAGGTCGCCCACAAGTACGCGGCGGTCGTGGCCACCGGGCGCTCGGACTTCCCGAACCAGATCAACAACGTGCTGGCCTTCCCCGGGATCTTCGCGGGCGCCCTCCAGGTGCGGGCCAGCCGGATCACCGAGGGCATGAAGATCGCGGCGGCGGAGGCACTGGCCTCGGTCGTCGGTGACGATCTCGCGGCGGACTACGTGATCCCCTCGCCGTTCGACGAGCGGGTCGCTCCGGCGGTCACCGCGGCGGTGGCCGCGGCGGCGCGGGCCGAGGGCGTCGCCCGTCGCTGACGTCGGCCGAGACGGCCCCGCCCGTTCTTCGGGCGGGGCCGTCTCCTTTCCACCGGCCCACCCGGCCGCCGCGCGTCGCCGGATGGGCCGGTGGACGGCGGCGCAGCCCGCTGCGCCGCCCGGGTGCCGGTGTGCAAGAGGGCATGTGTCACAGCGCGGCCCGGTTCCCCTGACCGTCCGGCGCACCTATCGTCGGCAGCATGTTCGCCGTCTACGCCGCCCGAATCGACCGCGACCAGCCGCTCTCCGGCCTTGAGTTGGGGGAGCGTCCGGCCCCCGAGGGCCGCCCCGGCTGGAGCACCATCGATGTGCGCGCCGCCTCCCTCAACCACCATGACCTCTGGTCCCTGCGGGGCGTCGGCCTCCCGGAGGACCGGCTGCCGATGATCCTCGGCTGCGACGCCGCCGGGGTCGACGCGGACGGCAACGAGGTCGTCCTGCACTCCGTCATCGGCCAGACCGGCCACGGCGTCGGCCCGAAGGAGCCGCGCTCCATCCTGACCGAGCGCTACCAGGGCACCTTCGCCGAGCAGGTCGCCGTACCGACCTTCAACGTGCTGCCCAAGCCGAAGGAGCTGTCCTTCGCCGAGGCCGCCTGTCTGCCCACCGCGTGGCTCACGGCGTACCGGATGCTGTTCACCAACGCCGGGGTACGGCCCGGTGACTCGGTCCTGGTGCAGGGCGCGGGCGGCGGGGTCGCCACGGCCGCGATCGTGCTCGGCAAGGCGGCGGGGCTGAAGATGTTCGCCACCAGCCGCGACGAGGCCAAGCGGAAGCGGGCCCTGGAACTGGGCGCGGTGGAGGCCGTGGAGAGCGGGGCGCGGCTGCCGCAGCGGGTGGACGCGGTCATCGAGACCGTGGGCGCCGCGACCTGGTCCCACTCGGTGAAGTCGCTGCGCCCCGGCGGGACGATCGTCATCTCCGGTGCCACCAGCGGCGACCGGCCCTCGCACGCCGAGCTGACCCGGATCTTCTTCCTCGAACTGAAGGTCGTCGGCTCCACCATGGGCACCAAGGACGAGCTGGAGGACCTGCTCTCCTTCTGCGCCACGACCGGCGTACGGCCCGTCATCGACGAGGTGCTCCCGATGGACCGCGCCCGCGAGGGCTTCGAACGGATGGAGTCCGGCGGGCAGTTCGGGAAGATCGTACTGACGACGTCCTGACCTCGCTGGTGACGTCCTGACCCCGTCGGTGGGGCGGGGGCGGGTCCGGGGTGCCGGGCCCGCCTTCCGCCGTCCCTCCGGGAGTGCTTCCGCTATCCCTTTTGCGGGCGCAGGACCGAGGTGATCTCCGCCGCCGCGCGCGACAGCTGCTCCTGGGCCGTCCGCAGCTGGTCCGGGGTCACCCCGTGGTCGCGGGACAGGTCGCGGATGTCGTCCCGGAAGCGGTCCAGCAGGCGGTCGAGGTCGCGGGCGGGATCGCCGGTCGGGGGTTCGTGCGTCCAGGACGGGATGTACTCGGCGGGGACGTCCGTCGTGGTGTAGGTCGGGCTCGGGGCGGGGGCCGGGCGGGGGGTGGTCCAGTCCTTGCTCAGGTCGCCCAGTTCCCGGGCCAGTTCGGTCAGGCCCTCACGGACGCCCGCGGGCCAGTTGCCGCGCGCGAAGTGGTCCTGGACACGGCGGGCGACCCGCTGCATCTCCTCCTGCGCCTGGGCACGGGCCCGGGCCTGGGCCTCCTGGGCCTGATGGCGGGCGCGCTGGGCCTCCTCGCGGGCCCGGCGGCTCTCGTCCTTGGCGCGGCGGGCCTGCTCCTTCCACTCCTGCCGGACCCGGCGCATCTCCTCCTTGGCGGCGCGCCAGGCGTCCTTGTCGTCCCCGGATTCCCCGGATCCCCCGGCGTCCCCGGGGGCCTCGCCGCCCCCGCGGGCCTCGGAGGCGGCCGCGCGCATCTCACGGCGCAGATCGCCGGCCGCGCCCCGCACATCGGCCTTGATCTCGGCCGCCAGCTCCGCCACCGACTCGCGGATCTCCAGCTCCAGGTCGGCCAACTCGCCGCCGCGCCCGGCCAGTTCGGCGCGGCCCGCGTCCGTGATGGCGTACACCTTGCGGCCGCCCTCGGTGGTGTGGGTGACCAGGCCCTCGGCCTCCAGCTTGGCCAGCCGGGGGTAGACGGTGCCCGCCGAGGGCGCGTACAGCCCCTGGAAGCGCTCCTCCAGGAGGCGGATCACCTCGTAGCCATGGCGCGGCGCTTCGTCCAGCAGCTTGAGCAGGTACAGGCGCAGGCGTCCGTGAGCGAAGACGGGGGGCATGTCAGAGCACCTTCTTGTCGGTCGGGCCGCCGGTCGTGCCGTCGGCCGGGTCGGCGGCGCCGTCGGTCGTGCCGTCGGGCGTCCGGTCGGGGCGCCGGAGCAGGGCGATCGCGCCGGAGACCGTGGTGGCCCGCAGCCGTCCGGTGCCCGCGCCCAGCCGGCCGGTGATCTTGTGGGCGCCCCACTGGCCCCGCACCCGCAGTCCCTCGAAGGCGTTGGAGATCCGGCCGCTCGCCGTGTTCGCCTCCACCTCCGCGTCCGCCGGGTGCGGCAGCCGGATGGCGATCTCGCCCGAGACGCTGGTGAGATGGACGTCCGTCGGGCCCTCCGGGTCCAGGTCCACGATCATCGAGC
Source organism: Streptomyces sp. WP-1 (assembly GCF_030450125.1). Lineage (NCBI taxonomy): Bacteria > Bacillati > Actinomycetota > Actinomycetes > Kitasatosporales > Streptomycetaceae > Streptomyces > Streptomyces sp. WP-1. The sequence continues at coordinate 2,884,692 of NZ_CP123923.1, read as the reverse complement.
CGCTGACCGAGTCGGCCCGCACGGCGGGGCCCGAGCCCTCGACCACGGTCAGGTCCCCGGACACCGAGGCGAAGCGCAGCTCGCCGGTGACGGCCTGCGCCTCCAGGTTCCCCGAGACGGTGTTCGCGTGGACCGGTCCGGAGAGGCCGACCAGGGCGGTGTCGCCGGTGACGCCCCGGACCACCGCCGGGCCCCGGATGCCGGAGATCACCGCGCCGGCGCCGACCGTGCCCACCTCGACCCTGGCGTCCGCCGGGACCGCCAGCGAGACGACCGCGCTGCGGCGCCAGCTCCTGCGGTCGAGAAGCTTGGTGAAGCCCTGCCAGGTCAGGTCCTCGTACCCCACCGTCAGGGTGCCGTTCTCGTGTGTCACCAGCAGCGGCGGGCCCTCGATGTCCGAGACCTCCAGGCGGGCGGGGCCCTCCTCGGTCCCCACCACGTTCACCGTGCCGCCCGCGATGCGCACCTGGAGGGTGCTCACCGGGGTGTCGAACGTCAGCTTCCGTGGCTCGGTGACGGACCACTCGGACATCGGGACCTCCTCGGCCGTACACGATCGTGACGCGCCATATCGCGTCCTTCGAGAAACACGATATATCGTGGCCTCGCGAAGTCAAGACACTCTTTCGGGAACAGCGCCCCGCGCATTGCTTAGGCTGGTGGCGACGCCGGCGCCTGTCCCATCGGCCCGGGCGCATTCGCAGACCAGGAGACGCAACCCCATGTACTTCACCGACCGCGGCATCGAGGAGCTGGAGAAGCGGCGCGGCGAGGAGGAGGTCACCTTCGAGTGGCTCGCCGAGCAGCTGCGCACCTTCGTGGACCTCAACCCCGACTTCGAGGTGCCGGTGGAGCGCCTGGCCACCTGGCTCGCCCGCCTCGACGACGAGGACGACGACGAGTAGGCGGGGAAGAACGCTGAAGGGCCCGATTCCGTGCGGAACCGGGCCCTTCAGCGTTGTCGTGCCGGAGGCCTACGCCTCGAACACCTCACGCACCAGCTGCTCCTGCTCGGCCTGGTGGCGCTTGGCGGAGCCCACCGCCGGGGACGAGGAGTGCGGGCGCGAGATGCGCCGCAGCCGCTCGCCGGCCGGGATGTCCGCGCCGACCGCCAGGTCGAGGTGGTCGATCAGGTTGAGCGCGATGAACGGCCAGGCACCCTGGTTCGCCGGCTCCTCCTGGACCCACAGGTACTTCTCGGCGTTCGGGTACTTGTTGACCTCCGCCTGGAGCTCGGCACCCGGGAGCGGGTACAGGCGCTCGATGCGGATGATCGCCGTGTCCGTGGCGCCGCGCTTCTTACGCTCGGCCTCCAGGTCGTAGTAGACCTTGCCGGAGCAGAAGACGACCTTGCGGACCGCGGCCGCCTCGGCGGTCGCGTCGCCGATGACCGGCTGGAAGCCGCCCGTCGTGAACTCCTCCGCCTTGGAGGCGGCGGCCTTCAGGCGCAGCATCGACTTCGGGGTGAAGACGACCAGCGGCTTGTGGGCCGGGTTGTGCACCTGCCACCGCAGCAGGTGGAAGTAGTTCGACGGCGAGGTGGGCATGGCCACCGTCATGTTGTTCTGGGCGCACAGCTGGAGGAACCGCTCCGGGCGCGCGGACGAGTGGTCCGGGCCCTGGCCCTCGTAGCCGTGCGGCAGCAGCAGGACGACGCCGGAGGTCTGGCCCCACTTCTGCTCGGCCGAGGAGATGAACTCGTCGACGACCGTCTGGGCGCCGTTGACGAAGTCGCCGAACTGGGCCTCCCACATCACCAGCGCGTCGGGACGCGCGAGCGAGTAGCCGTACTCGAAGCCCATGGCCGCGTACTCGGACAGCAGCGAGTTGTAGACGTTCAGCCGCGCCTGGTCCTCGGCGAGGTACTGGAGCGGGGTGTACTCCTCGCCGGTCTCCCGGTCGATCAGCACCGCGTGGCGCTGGCCGAAGGTGCCGCGCTGGGAGTCCTGGCCCGCGAGGCGGACCGGGGTGCCGTCGAGCAGCAGGGAGCCGATGGCCAGGGTCTCGCCCATGCCCCAGTCGATGGTGCCGTCCTCGACCATCGCCGCACGGCGCTGGAGCTGCGGCAGCAGCCGCGGGTGCACGGTGATGTGCTCGGGGATGTTGACCTGGGACTCGGCGATCCGCTTGACGACCTCGGCGGAGACGGCGGTCGGGACCGCGGCCGGGAAGCCGTCCTGGGCCTCCTGGGCGGCGCCGGCGGCCGGCTGCGCGGTGGCCTCGCGGACCTCGGTGAAGACCTTCTCCAGCTGGCCCTGGTAGTCCTGGAGGGCCTGCTCGGCCTCTTCCAGGGTGATGTCGCCGCGACCGATCAGGGACTCGGTGTACAGCTTGCGCACCGAGCGCTTCTTGTCGATCAGGTCGTACATCAGGGGCTGGGTGAAGGCCGGGTTGTCCGACTCGTTGTGACCGCGGCGGCGGTAGCAGATGAGGTCGATCACCACGTCCTTGTTGAACGCCTGGCGGAACTCGAACGCCAGCCGCGCGACCCGGACGACGGCCTCGGGGTCGTCGCCGTTCACGTGGAAGATCGGGGCCTCGATCATGCGGGCCACGTCCGTCGCGTACATGGAGGAACGCGAGGACTCGGGCGCCGCGGTGAAGCCGACCTGGTTGTTGATGACGATGTGCACGGTGCCGCCGGTGCGGTAGCCGCGCAGCTGCGACATGTTCAGGGTCTCGGCCACCACGCCCTGGCCCGCGAAGGCCGCGTCGCCGTGGATCGCCACCGGCAGGACGGTGAAGTCCGTGCCGCCCTTGTTGATGATGTCCTGCTTGGCGCGGGCGACGCCCTCCAGGATCGGGTCGACCGCCTCCAGGTGGGAGGGGTTGGCGACCAGCGAGACCTTGATCTGCTCGCCGTCCAGGCCGGTGAAGGTGCCGTTGGCGCCCAGGTGGTACTTCACGTCGCCGGAGCCGTGCATCGACTTCGGGTCGAGGTTGCCCTCGAACTCGCGGAAGATCTGCGCGTACGACTTGCCGACGATGTTGGCGAGCACGTTCAGGCGGCCGCGGTGGGCCATGCCGATGACGACCTCGTCCAGGCGGGACTCGGCGGCGGAGTCGATGACCGCGTCCAGCAGCGGGATGACGGACTCGCCGCCCTCCAGGGAGAAGCGCTTCTGGCCGACGTACTTCGTCTGCAGGAACGTCTCGAACGCCTCGGCAGCGTTGAGCCGGCGCAGGATGCGCAGCTGCTCCTCGCGCTCCGGCTTGGCGTGGCCGCGCTCGACCCGGTCCTGGATCCACTTGCGCTGCTTGGGGTCCTGGATGTGCATGAACTCGATGCCGGTGGTGCGGCAGTACGAGTCGCGGAGCACACCGAGGATGTCGCGCAGCTTCATCATCGACTTGCCGGCGAAACCACCGACGGCGAACTCGCGCTCCAGGTCCCACAGGGTGAGGCCGTGCTCGACGATGTCCAGGTCGGGGTGCTTGCGCTGGCGGTACTCCAGCGGGTCGGTGTCGGCCATGACGTGGCCGCGGACCCGGTAGGAGTGGATCAGCTCGAAGACGCGCGCGGCCTTGGTGACGTCGTCGTCGTGGGACGCGTCGATGTCCTTGAGCCAGCGGACCGGCTCGTAGGGGATGCGCAGCGCCTCGAAGATGTCGTCGTAGAACTTGTTCTCGCCGAGCAGCAGGTTGGCGACCTGGCGCAGGAACTCGCCGGAGGCGGCGCCCTGGATGACCCGGTGGTCGTAGGTCGACGTCAGGGTCATGACCTTGGAGACACCGAGCTTGTTCAGGGTGTCCTGGCTGGTGCCCTGGAACTCGGCCGGGTAGTCCATGGAGCCGACGCCCATGATCACGGCCTGGCCGGGCATCAGCCGCGGCACGGAGTGCACGGTGCCCAGGCCGCCGGGGTTGGTCAGGGAGACCGTGACACCGGTGAAGTCGTCCATGGTCAGCTTGCCCTCGCGGGCGCGGCGGACGATGTCCTCGTAGGCCTGCCAGAACTCGAAGAAGTTCAGCGTCTCGGCCTTCTTGATCGCCGCGACGACGAGCTGGCGGTCGCCGTTGGGCTTGACCAGGTCGATGGCGAGACCGAGGTTGACGTGGGCCGGCTTGACCAGGGTCGGCTTGCCGTCCTTGACGGTGAACGAGTGGTTCATCGCCGGCATGGCCTTGATGGCCTGCACCATCGCGTACCCGATGAGGTGCGTGAAGGAGATCTTCCCGCCGCGGGCGCGCTTGAGGTGGTTGTTGATGACGATGCGGTTGTCGAACAGCAGCTTCACCGGGACGGCGCGGACCGAGGTGGCGGTCGGCACCTCCAGCGAGGCGTCCATGTTCTTCGCGACCGCGGCGGCCGGACCGCGCAGGGTGATCTGCTCGGGGCCCGCGGGGGCCTCGGCGGCGGGGGCGGCCTTCGCCGCCGGCTGAGCGGGCGCCTGTGCGGGTTGCGCCGGCTTGGCCGGGGAGGGGGCCGTCTTCGCCGCGGGAGCCGCGGCAGGAGCCGCGGGAGCGGGCGCCGGGGCGGCGGCGGGCTTCGGGGCCGCCGGGGCCGCGGGCGCCGGAGCGGCGGCCTGGGGCGCCGGGGTGGGGGTCGCTGCGACCCCCGCGGCCGCAGTACCCGCCGGCGCGGGCGTGGCAGGCGCGCCCGGCTTGTAATCGGCGAAGAAGTCCCACCAGGCACGGTCTACCGAATTCGGGTCCTGGAGGTACTGCTGATAGATCTCGTCGACGAGCCACTCGTTGGCACCGAAGGCGGCCGCGGGGTTCTTCCCGGCTTGGTCGTCGGTGGAGATGCTCGAGTTACTGGGGGACTGTGGCGACACGGCGGCAACCGCCCTCTTCCGCTTCACAAGGTGATGGACAGCGGGAATAAAGGCTACGCCTTGGAGACGGTGAAGGTCAGGTCGGGCCCGTTCATCGTCGTGTAAGTCACACCGAAAATCTTGTTTCAGGGCTTGAAATGGCGGGAAACAAGCGTGGTTCCGGACGTGCCGGGGTGCACCGGCCCGGCCCTGCGCCCCCGGCTTCTGCGGGCGGCGCGGGCCTGTGTCGCTCCACACGTGTCCAGCTGCGCGAAGACGGCGCGGACGACCGTGGATCTTGTGCCTTCGCTGGAACTTTACGTCAACTTGAAGCGGAGTTCGCTCCCGGAAGGGTGACGATGATCCGGCAGCCGCGCTCTGATTCGGCCACCCCGATCCGGCCGCCGTGCAGATCCACCGCCCAGCGGGCGATCGCGAGCCCGAGGCCCGTGCCGCCGTCGCTGCCCGGACCGTGCGGCCGGGTCACGGCGCCCCGGTTGAACCGCTCGAAGACCCGGTGCCACTCCGAGCGCGGGATGCCCGGACCCTCGTCCAGGACCTCCAGCTCCAGCGACTGCGGCTGGGGCCCGCGCCGCGCCTTCACGGTCACCCGGCCGTGCGGCGGGCTGTGCTTGACCGCGTTGTCGATCAGGTTGGCGACGACCTGGTGGATGCGCTCGGGGTCCGCGTGCGCGGTCAGCTCCGGCGGGGAGACGTCCAGGTGCAGATGGACGTCGGTACGGGTGTGGCTGCCGGAGCCGGTGGCCATGCCCGCGCGCGCCGAGGCGACCATGTTGGCCTCCTTCAGCACGCCCGACAGATACGGCCACACCTCGAAGCGCCGCAGCTTCAGCGGTACGACGCCGTTGTCGAGCCGGGACAGGTCCAGCAGGGTCTCCACCAGGCGGCCGAGCCGCTCGGTCTGCTTCAGGGCCGTCCGCATGGTCTCCGGGTCGGCCTCGGTGACCCCGTCGACGATGTTCTCCAGCACGGCGCGCAGGCCCGCGATCGGGGTGCGCAGCTCATGGGAGACGTTCGCGACCAGCTCCTTGCGCTGGCGGTCCTGGGCCTCCAGCTCGTCGGCCATGACGTTGATCGTCTGCGCCAGGTCGCCCAGTTCGTCCCGGCGGGCCTCGCGCACCCGGCGGGTGTAGTCGCCCTGCGAGATGGCCCGGGCGACCGTGTTCATCTCGTCCAGCGGCATGGTGAGCGAGTGCGCGACGAACTGGGTGATCAGCAGCGTGGCGATCATCGAGAACACCGTGATGAAGCGCAGCTCCGTCTTGGTGTGCACCGCGACGATCGACAGACCGGTGGTGATCAGCACCGCGATGACCACCAGCGCGGTCAGCTTGGTCTTGATCGAGAAGGGGCGTACGCCGCCCCAGGGGTCCTCCGTGCGGGCCCCGGTGCTCCTCCGTGCGGCCTGGCGCCCGCTCACGCTCACGGGGTCGGCGTCTCCAGCGCGTAGCCCACACCGTGCACGGTGCGGATGCGCTCGGCGCCGATCTTGCGGCGCAGCGCCTTGATGTGGCTGTCGACGGTGCGGGTGCCGGAGGCGTCCGCCCAGTCCCAGACCTCGGCCAGCAGCTGCTCCCGGGAGAGCACCGCGCGCGGGGTGTTGGCCAGGCACACCAGCAGGTCGAACTCGGTGGGCGTCAGATGGACGTCCTCCGACTTCACCCGCACCCGGCGCTGCGCGTGGTCGATCTCCAGCTCGCCGAGGCGCAGGATGCCCGAGCGGGGCGTGGAGGCGGCGATGGCGGCCCGCTCCACCCGGCGCAGCAGCACATGCACCCGCGCGGCCAGCTCGCGCATGGAGAACGGCTTGGTCATGTAGTCGTCGGCGCCGACGCCGAGCCCGACCAGCATGTCCGTCTCGTCGTCGCGCGCGGTGAGCATCAGCACCGGCACCGGGCGCTGGGCCTGCACGCGCCGGCACACCTCCAGGCCGTCGAAGCCGGGCAGCATGATGTCGAGGATCAGCAGGTCGGGCTGCCACGCCTCGGCCGTGTCCACGGCGGCCGGTCCGTCGGACGCGGTCTGTACGAGGAAGCCCTCGGCGCGGAGCCGGGCCGCGATGGCGTCGACGATCGTGGTGTCGTCCTCGACGACCAGTACCCGGCGCTGGGCGCCCGGAGTGGTGGTGGTCGCCGCCGCGCCGCTCTGGGAGGTGTGTGTCTGCTCCATCGCCCGCCCCTGCTTGTTGCTTTCCGGAACCCGTGGGGTGATCCCATGTCTGCGATCGACGCGAAAGATCCGCGTCAGGGCAGCACCCTACGGGGATCGGCGGTGCCGTCGCTATCCAGGGCGGACGCCGAGGTGCACGGCGTCCGGAACTCCCCGGGCAACGGGCACCTCTTCGGTACGCACCCGTCGGAACCCGGCATTCCACAAGGTTCCTTCAAATTCCGGGGACGGCCGCGCCGACCAGACGGCGAGCACCCCGCCCGGTCTCAACACCCGTGCGCAGGCGGCCAGTCCGGCCGGTGCGTACAGGCCCTCGTTGTCCTCGGTGACCGTCCAGCCGGGGCCGTTGTCGATGTCGAGGCACAGGGCGTCGAACGTGTCCGATGTCTCATGGACGTAACGGACGAGGTCGTCCCGGACGATCCTGGTGCGCGGATCGGCCCGTGCGGCGCGGGTCAGACCGGACAGGGGGCCCGCGTGGTGCCAGTCGACGACGGCGGGTTCCCGCTCCACGACCGTGATCCGTCCCCAGCGGGGATCGTCGGACGCGTGTGCGAGTGAGAATCCGACGCCGAGCCCGCCGATCAGCACGGCCGGCTCCGGGCGCCCGTCGAGGGCGTCGTACGCCGCGTCGATCAGCAGCCGCTCCGAGCGGCCGTCCGAAGTGTCCATCAGGAAACAGCCGTTGGCGATGATCTGGAGCAGCGCGCCGTGTCTGCGCAGCACCACCTCGCCGTACGGCCCCTCGCGCCGGTCCAGCACCACGGGGGAGTCCTCTGGGGCAGCCATGGGTCCATCCTGCTTGAACAGGGCTTTGCTTTCACGGCGATTACGGATGTCCGGCCGGGGGCGTGGGTGACGGACGTGGCCGAAACTTATGAGGTTGCCGTGAAATCGCTCTCCTGGGGCTCCGGACGTGGACAGCGGCCTCCCCCAGCGCGGAGGGTGTGGGGGAACGGAAGGAGCGCCACCGTGGAACGGATCGCGCCGAAGACCGTGGGCGCGGACCTGCTGGACGGTGTGCCTCGCCAGCGGACCGTGCTGCCCGCGCCGCCGCCCGCCCGCCGCCTCGCGGTGCCGCGGGCGCGCCCACGGCTGCCGCTGCCGACGCCCGCCGGGACGCCGTTCACCTTCGGCTACGCGGCCCTCCTGGCCGTCACCTCCCTGATCGCGGCCCAGGCGCCCCCCTCCCTGGTGTACGCCCTCTACCAGGGCTCCAGCACGGACGTGGCCCATCTGGTGCGCTCGCCCGCGGTGGTGCTGCTGGCCAGCGCGCTGTGGATCGCGGGCGGGCTGCTCTCGCCGTACGCGCTGGCGTTCGTCCTGGTGCTCACCGCGCTGGAGCGCCGGATAGGGGGTGCGCGGGCCGCCTGCGTCTTCCTCGCGGGCCATGTGCTGGCGACCCTGGCGACGGAGGTCCCGGTGGGCCTCGCGGTCCTCGCCGGCGATCTCCCGGGGACCTCACTGCACCGCCTGGACTACGGCATCAGCTTCGGCGTCGCCGCGAGCACCGGCGCCCTGGCCGGCCTGCTGCGCCCCTGGCTGCGCTGGCCCCTGATCGCCGGTACGGCCTACCTCCTGCTGACCGACCTGCTCGCCTATACGGACCCCATGACGAACTGGGGCCATCTGATCGCGCTGACGATCGGCGTCTCGACCTGGCCCGTCGTGCGCCGCTGGGCGGCCGTCGAAACCCCCGCCCACCTGCACCGACAAGGTGATCGCTGACAGCGAACGCCTCGTCGGGAACATTCCCCCCGCGACAGACATTGAGTCGGCATAACTCAAGTTGACTGCCGAAGGGGAGATCATGGCTGCTGAGTCACCGGCGTTCACGCTCGTCCTGCCCGTGCTGCCGCTCGACGACGAGGTCGTGCTGCCCGGCATGGTGGTCCCGCTGGACCTGAGCGACGCCGAGGTCCGCGCCGCGGTGGAGGCCGCACAGGCCGCCGCGCGCTCGGAACCCGGCAAGCCCAGGGTGCTGCTGGTGCCCCGCGTCGACGGCACGTACGCCAGGACCGGTGTGCTGGGCACGGTCGAGCAGGTGGGCCGGCTGGCCGACGGCGACCCCGGCGCGCTGATCCGCGGCCGCAGTCGCGTGCGCATCGGCGCCGGCACCACCGGACCGGGCGCCGCCCTGTGGGTCGAGGGCGCCGAGGTGGACGAGTCCGTGCCCGAGCCGCTGCCCGGCCAGGTCGCCGAACTCGTCAAGGAGTACAAGGCACTCGCCACCAGCTGGCTGCGCAAGCGCGGCGCCTGGCAGGTCGTGGACCGCGTCCAGGCCATCGACGGCGTCTCCGCGCTCGCCGACAACTCCGGCTACTCGCCCTTCCTCACCACCGAGCAGAAGGTCGAACTCCTGGAGACCGCCGACCCGGTGGCCCGCCTCAAGCTCGCCACGCAGCAGCTGCGCGACCACCTCGCCGAGCAGGACGTGGCCGAGACCATCGCCAAGGACGTCCAGGAGGGCGTCGACAAGCAGCAGCGCGAGTTCCTGCTGCGCCGTCAGCTGGAGGCCGTCCGCAAGGAGCTGCGCGAGCTGAACGGCGACCAGGAGGGCGAGGAGTCCGACGACTACCGCTCCCGGGTGGAGGCCGCCGACCTGCCGGAGACGGTCCGCGAGGCCGCGCTCAAGGAGGTCGACAAGCTGGAGCGGTCCTCCGACCAGTCGCCCGAGGGCAGCTGGATCCGCACCTGGCTGGACACCGTCCTCGAACTGCCGTGGAACGAGCGCACCGAGGAGGCGTACGACATCCGGGGCGCCAAGGCCGTCCTCGACGCGGAACACGCGGGCCTGGAGGACGTCAAGGAGCGCATCACCGAGTACCTGGCGGTGCGCAAGCGGCGCGGCGACCGCGGCCTCGGCGTGATCGGCGGGCGGCGCGGGGGCGCGGTGCTCGCGCTCGTGGGGCCGCCGGGAGTCGGAAAGACCAGTCTGGGTGAATCTGTCGCCCACGCCATGGGCCGCAAGTTCGTCCGCGTCGCCCTCGGCGGCGTCCGCGACGAGGCCGAGATCCGCGGTCACCGCCGTACGTACGTCGGCGCGCTGCCCGGCCGGATCGTGCGCGCGATCAAGGAGGCCGGGTCCATGAACCCGGTGGTGCTCCTGGACGAGATCGACAAGGTGGGCTCGGACTTCCGGGGCGACCCGGCCGCCGCCCTCCTGGAGGTGCTCGACCCGGCGCAGAACCACACCTTCCGCGACCACTACCTGGAGGTCGAACTCGACCTCTCCGACGTCGTCTTCCTGGCCACCGCCAACGTCCTGGAGGCGATCCCGGAGGCGCTCGCCGACCGCATGGAGATCGTCCGCCTGGACGGCTACACCGAGGACGAGAAGGTCGTCATCGCCCGGGACCACCTGCTGCCGCGCCAGCTGGAGCGGGCCGGGCTCGACACCGGCGAGGTCACGCTGGCGGAGAGCGCGCTGCGCAGGCTCGCGGGCGAGTACACGCGCGAGGCGGGCGTGCGCAATCTGGAGCGCTCGATCGCGCGGCTGCTGCGCAAGGTCGCGGCCCAGGCCGAACTGGGCGAGCGGGAGCTGCCGTGCACGGTCACGGACGGCGACCTGCGCGCCCTGATCGGGCGGCCGCACCATGTGCCCGAGTCGGCGCAGGACCCGGCCGAGCGCCGTACGGCCGTGCCCGGGGTGGCGACCGGGCTCGCGGTCACCGGCGCGGGCGGCGACGTGCTCTTCGTCGAGGCGTCCCTCGCCGACCCGGAGACCGGCGCGGCGGGCCTGACCCTCACCGGTCAGCTGGGCGACGTGATGAAGGAGTCGGCGCGCATCGCGCTGAGCTTCCTGCGCAGCCACGGCGCCGAACTGGAGCTGCCGGTGACCGATCTGAAGGACCGGGGTGTGCACATCCACTTCCCGGCGGGCGCGGTCCCCAAGGACGGCCCGAGCGCGGGTGTCACCCTGACCACCGCGCTGGCCTCGCTGCTCTCCGGCCGCCAGGTGCGCACGGACGTGGCGATGACCGGTGAGGTCTCGCTGACCGGCCGGGTGCTGCCGATCGGCGGGGTGAAGCAGAAGCTGCTCGCCGCACAGCGCGCCGGGGTGACCACGGTGATCATCCCCAAGCGCAACGAGGCCGACCTGGACGACGTCCCGGCCGAGGTGCTGGACAAGCTCGACGTCCACACCGTGACCGACGTCCGCCAGGTCCTGGAACTGGCGCTCGTGCCCGCGGCCGACGGGGCGGCGCCGGAGGTCCCCCTGGCGGCGTGACGGACGCCGTGGGGAAAGGCAGGGCCCGGGTTCCCGCGAGGGAGGCCCGGGTCCTCGCCGTGCGCGCGCCCGGCTCGCCGAGCCGGGCGCGGCGGGCGCCGGCCGGGGGCGTCCCGGTGGCCGCCGCCCCGGCCGTCAGCCGTTGGCGAGCGCCTGGACGCGGTCGAGCGCGCCGTTGAACTTGTCGTGGTCGCCGACGGTCGCGCCGGAGGAGGTGTACTGCCACATCGTGTAGTACGACCAGCCGGCCGGGAGCGTCCCCGGGGTGGTGTCGTAGCGGGCGATCCACAGCGGGTTGCTGCCCGCGAAGCCGGCGTAGCCGCCGGTGCACTCGGTCCACCAGCTGGTGGCGGTGTAGAGCACGGCGTCACGGCCGGTGAGGGACCTGTACGTGGTCAGGAAGTCCGCGATCCAGCTGACCATCTGGCTCGCCGTCTTGCCGTAGCAGTCGGCACCGTAGGGGTTCCACTCGATGTCGAGCACGCCCGGCAGGGTCTTGCCGTCCTTGGACCAGCCGCCGCCGTGCGCGACGAAGTAGCTCGCCTGGGTGGCGCCGCCGGTGGTGTCCGGGGTGGCGAAGTGGTACGAGCCGCGGATCATGCCCACGTTGTACGAGCCGTTGTACTGCTGGGCGAAGGAGGGGTTCGTGTAGTACGTGCCCTCCGTCGCCTTCGTGTAGGCCCAGCGGACACCGCTGCCGTACAGGGTCGACCAGGCCACGCTGCCCTGGTAGTTGGAGACGTCCACACCCTCGGTCTGGGCGGCGTCCCCGCTGGTGGGCGTGGAGTGGCTGCCGTCGTGGGCGGCGACGGTCTCCCCCATGTAGGCGGTGCCGCGGGTGGGCGTGGCCGCCGCCTGGGCGGTGGTGAGGGGGAGTGCGCAGGCCGCCGCCGCGAGCAGGGCCGTGACCAGGACGGCGAGGGGGCGCGGGCGGAGCGAGCGGGGTCTGGGCGCGGGCATGACGTGCCTCCGGGGAGGGTGGGGAGGGTGGGGAGGGTGGGGTGAAAGTGGGGGGAACATGGCAGTGACCGCGGAAGTGGCGCACTGTCGTGGCCATGTCATTGAATGCCTGACGAAAAAGCTACGCACGTAGACAGCGGCGTGGGAAGGGGGTCCGGCCGCCGCCGTTGGTCTACGCCTGCGAAATACTTACGGAGCTGCGGCTATGACGGCGTTCGGCAGAAACTTTCAGGACCGCGAAACCGATCAGGGGTGTGACGTGCACGAGGACGGAAACGGCGCAGAAGCACGCGTCGCCGAGCAGGTGACGCCCAGTGGTGCAGACCAGGAATTCCTGGCACTCGAACGCGAGTTGACCGTACTGCTGCGACGCGCCCGCGCCAACCAGGGCGAGATGGCCCGGGAGGTCCACCCCGACCTGGAGACCTCCGCCTACGGGCTGCTGATCCGGCTGAACGAGCAGGGCGGCCGGCGGGCCACCGAACTCGCCGGCTACTTCGGCGTCGGCAAGGCCACCATGTCCCGCCAGCTGCGCGCCCTGGAGGAGCTGGGCCTGATCACCCGCGAGCCCGACCCCGCCGACGGCCGCGCCTGGCTCGTCACCCTCACCGAGGAGGGCCACCGCCGGGTCGGCCGGGTCCGCGAGGCCCGCCGCGCCCGGTACGTCAGCCAGCTCGCCCACTGGGACCGCCGCGAGGTGGCCGAGCTGGCCCGGCTGCTGCACCAGCTGAACGGCGTCATGGAGAAGTGACCCGCGGCTGGAAGGGGCGCTACAGCTCGACGTACACCACCGTCGCGTCGTCGTGCGTCTTGCTCCGCCCCAGGAACGCCCGCTCCCTCGCGTCCGCCGACTCCAGCTCCCGTACCCGGTCGACGAGCGAGCGGGCGCCCTCCTTGGCGAGGACGTCGAACAGCCCCGTCCAGTCGCCCTGGCGGAACGTCTCCGTCCAGCGGGTCGCGCCGTCGGTCAGGGCGGCCAGCGCGGCGACCTCGGCGCGCGGCACGGTGCCGGTCACCGCGCGGGCGGCGACGGACGGGTCCGCGGCGGCCGTGAAGAAGCCGCCCTCCTTGTTGCGCAGGTGCGCGTCCACCAGGGCGTCGGTGGCCAGCGCCGAGCGGGGCAGCCGGGCCAGCCGGTCGTCCAGGACCGCGGTGACCTCCCCGTCGGGCGAGCGCAGCAGCAGCGCCGAGTCGGACAGGACCAGGTACTCGACCGCCTCGGCGGACCAGCGCACGACCACCACGGTTGCCTGCGGAGTGCGCGGGTGAGAAAGGTCACAGGTGTCCGCGTGCGCCCGCGCGGTGCGCTCGATCGCCCGCGAAAGGAGGTCGGCCGGCGTCAGATCCAGGCCGGAAACGGTCAGTTCGGTCAGCGCCCCGCCGAGCCGGGTGGTGAACCAGGGGACGGAATGCAGACAGCCGGTCTCCCCGGCGGGCGGTGTCACCCCGTCCAGCAAGATCACGCAACCGCCCTGTCCGGAGGCGGGTAGTCCGACATCGGCGAAGTCCTCGTTGGGTCGGGTCGCGTCGCCGGGTTCCGAAACGAGATCAGTGCGCATCCGGCCAGTCTGCACGACCCCTTCACGGCGCCTGCCAAAGGCCGGCAATCGCCGTCGGATTGACATGCTCGCGCAGGCCAGGCGCCTGGTTTGGGCGGGAATGGGGCACCCCGAAAAAGCGCGGTGGCGAATATTGCCAAACCCTGTCGCGCGCGTCCAACCGGCCCGCCGCGGGACGGCCCGGCACACGCCAGAGGAACTTGCCCGCCAACTCCCCTCCGATGTTCACTCCTTCGGGTGGCGGGTCAGGTGATGCGCGACCACTGCCCACCGGCGCTGGGAGGGTCGGGAACCGTACGAACCGGGTGCACGCACCACTTGGCACCGAGCTGACGGGGCGCCACCCGGGCCCTTGGGTAGACGAGTTCAGGAATGCGAGCACCGGTGCAGATGAAGCGGCCTCGGCGCACAGGCAGGCAGACGGCCCCCGAGAAGGCCGTCCCCGAGGCTCCCGTGGGCACCGGGCGGCCCACGCATGTGCGCACCCGGCTGATCGTCGCCGTCGCGGTCGTGGCCGCCGCGGTCGCGGGCGCCGGAGCCCCCTCCCTCCTCACCGCGTCCTCGGACGTGAGCGACTCCCAGGACCTGGTGACGCTGGCCTCCCGCACCCAGGACGCGCTCGCCCTCGCCGGCTCCCTGGCCGACGAGCGCGACGAGGTCACCTCCTACATCGCGGCCGGCCGCCCCGAGTCCAAGGCGCCCTCCGAGGACCGCGGCACCCGCGTCGACCGCCAGGTGGCGGACCTGCGCGCCGACAGCGGCACCCCGGCGGGCCTGCGCGGCGACCTCGACCACATCGCCACCGTCCGGCGCGCCGCCCTCACCGGCAGGAGCACGGCGCTCGAAGCCCACCAGGCGTACTCGGCGACGATCACCGAACTGCACCGGCTCGCCGAGCAGCTGGCCGAGCGGATGCCCCCGCGGGCCGGCTCCGGCGCCTACGCGCTCGCCGAACTGGACACCGCGGTCCAGCAGTCCGCCGCCGCCCGCGGCCTGCTGCTCGCCGCGCTCAACGTCCCGGCGACCGACCGGACGGTGTTCAACCCCGTCACCGGGCTGCCCACCACCACCTCCGTGCCCAGCGCGGCCGGCCGCAAGCAGCGCGACGCGCTCACCGCCGCCGCCCAGCAGGCCCGGCTGCGCTCCGACGCGGCCCTCGCCGACTTCCGCGAGAACGCGCCCAAGTCGGCCGTCGACGCGTACGACTCCACGGTCAACGGCGCCGACGTCAACTCGGCCGAGAAGTACCTGGACACCTTCACCGCCCAGCCGGCCTTCCCCGACAGCGCCTCGACGCCCAGTGCCGCCAAGCTGGACGCGGCCCTGTCCGGGCGCCTCGACCTGATGCGCGGCGCGGAGTCCGCCCTCTACGAGCACCGCACCCAGGACCTGGAGAAGCTGCGGGACGACGACGTCACCGCGCTGGAGATCCGCGTCGCCGTCCTCGGCGTCCTGCTGCTGGTCGCGGTCGGCATCGCCACCGCCATGGCCCGCACCCTCACCCGGCCCCTGTCGGTGCTGCGCCGCGGCACGGCCCGGCTCGCCGAGCCCGGCGACCCGGCCGGCCGCGAACCCATCGCCTTCACCGGCCGCAACGACGAGTTCGCGCAGGCCGTCCGCTCCGTCAACGCCCTGCACGCGCACGCCGCCGCCCTGCACGAGCGGGTCACCACCCTGGAGACCGACCGCAAGCACCTGGTCGGGCAGCGGCAGAAGATGGCCGACGCCCGCGAGGAGCTGCGCGCCGAACTCGCCGAGGCGGCGGCCGAACTGGACCGGGTGCGCGCCGGCATCGGCGGCACCTTCGTCAACCTGGCGCTGCGCACCCTCGGGCTGGTCGAGCGCCAGCTCGCCGTCATCGAGGGCCTGGAGGACCGCGAGCAGGACCCCGAGCGCCTCGCCACCCTCTTCAAGCTGGACCACTTCGCCACCGTGATGCGCCGGCACAGCGAGAACCTGCTGGTCCTCGCCGGCACCGAGCATGTGCAGCAGCACCACGGACCGGTGCCGCTGGTCGACGTGGTGCGCGCCGCGGTCAGCGAGATCGAGCGGTACGAGCGGGTGCGCATCGCCTCGCTGCCGCCGCACGCGCATGTCGCGGGCTTCGCCGCGGACGACCTCTCGCACCTGCTGGCCGAACTGATGGAGAACGCCACCACGTTCTCCCCGCCGGACGTGCCGGTCGAGGTGTCCGGCTGGCTGCTGGAGTCCGGCGAGGTCATGCTCTCCGTGCACGACGAGGGCATCGGCATGGCGGAGGACCGCCTCACCCGGCTCAACGCGCGCCTCGCCGAGTTCGATCCCGAGGCGGGGTACGAGCGGGAGGGCGAGGACGGACTCGGGCTCGGCCTGTACGTCGTGGCCCGCCTCGCCCACCGGCACGGCGTGCGGGTGCAGCTGCGCGAGCAGAAGCAGGGCGGGGTCG
The DNA here is from genome assembly GCF_030450125.1 of Streptomyces sp. WP-1. Classification (NCBI taxonomy): domain Bacteria; kingdom Bacillati; phylum Actinomycetota; class Actinomycetes; order Kitasatosporales; family Streptomycetaceae; genus Streptomyces; species Streptomyces sp. WP-1. The sequence goes on along the minus strand of NZ_CP123923.1, from coordinate 2,868,570 downwards.
CCGCGGTCGTGGTGCTGCCGGCCACCCTGCTGTCCGAGGCCCCCGCCATCGCCGTACCCCCGCAGGCCGCCACCTCCACCACCGGCACCTTCACCCTGCCGGGCGCCGTCGCCGAGGCCAACTCCCATGTCCTGCCGACGCGTCCGAAGGAGGACGCAGAGCAGCAGGACCCGCTGGTGGCACTGGCGGAGAGGGCGGTCAGGGACGCCGGCGTTGAGCCGGAGCCCGAGCAGGACGACGTCCCGGACGCGACCACGTCCGAGGAGGCGGCGCCCGAAGCCGCCGAGGAGACGACGCACGAGCAGGCGGGGCCCGGCCCGGAGGCGGCCGAGACCCGTCCCAAGGCCCCGGTGGAGACCTTCGCCGAGACGACGATGGAGCTGCTGCTCCCGCTCACGGACGAGGCAGCGGACAAGGCTCCCGAGAGCGCGCCGGACAACGCCCGGGGCGAGGCTCCCGAGAGCGCGCCGGACAACGCCCGGGGCGAGGCTCCCGAGAGCGCGCCGGACAACGCACGGGGCGAGGCCCCCGAGAGCGCGCCGGACAACGCACGGGGCGAGGCCCCCGAGAGCGCGCCGGAGAACCCACGGGACAAGGCTCCCGAGAACGCGCCGGACAACGCACCGGACGAGGCACCCGGCGACCAGCCGGTTCCTCCCGCCGATGCCGAACCCGTCAGCCACGCGCGGCCCATGACCGGGGCCGCCGACGACGGCGGGGCCGAGGAGCGGGTCACCAGCAAGGGGCTGCCCAAGCGCACCCCCAGGATCACCGCACCCGCACCCCCGCCCCGCCAGCGCAGCACCAGCGTCGATGCCGAGGCCCTGCGCCGCAGGCTCGGTGGCTTCCGCCGAGGAGCACAGGCCGGCTACCGCGACGTAGAGGCAGAGATCGAAGACCATTCCGGAGAAGCCACGGGGGGCCCTGTCGAGGAGGCAAGCAGTTGACCGCTCCCAGTACCTTCGGGCTGAGCAGTGAGGCCCGCAATCTGCACTGGCTGCTGACCAACCTGGTCGAGGAGGTCCCCGGCATCCAGTCCGTCGCCGTGGTCTCCTCGGACGGTCTGCTGCTGCTGTCGTCCGACCCGGGCCACACAGAGCGGTCCCGCCAGGCCCGCCCGGGCAAGGGCCCCCGCGGTTCCTCCGCCGACCTCGCCACCATCGTCTCCGGCATCGGCAGCCTCACCGTCGGCGCCGCCAAGCTGATGACGTTCGGCGGGGTCAAGCACACCATGGTCGCGATGGAGGAGGGCAGCCTGTTCGTGATGTCCATCAGCGACGGCTCGCTGCTCGGCGTGCACGGCTCCGCCGCGTGCGACATGAGCGTGGTGGCCTACCACATGGCGCTGTTCGTCGGCCGCGCCGGGCATGTCCTCACCCCTGAACTCCGCAGCGAGCTGCGCAAGTCCCTGGAGTCGGCGGGGAGCGCCCGATGAGCGGCACACCGAAGCTCCCGGTGCGCGGCGGCGAGCGCAAACCCGCCCGCGTGCGCCCCTACTCGCTCACCGGCGGCCGCACCCGCTTCGGGCACGTCCTCCTCGTGGAGACCTTCGTGGCCAGCACCGCGGCCATCGAGGCGCCAGAGGAGCGCAGGGAACTGACGAAGGGATCGCTCGCCGGTGTCATGCCGGAGATGCGGGCCATCGTCGAGCTGTGCCGCCGTATGCGCACGGTGGCCGAGATCGCCGCGCTGCTGAAGATGCCGCTCGGCGTGGTCCGCGTGCTCCTCAGCGACCTCGCGGACCAGGGAAAGATCCGTGTGTACGGCACCGGAACCGGTCACGGCACCGGCCGCCCGGACCGCGCTCTGCTGGAAAGGGTGCTGAGTGGACTTCGCCGTCTCTGACGCCACCGCCTCCTCGGGAGGCGCCGCCCCCCTCGTCGCCGGCTTCACCGAGCCCGACGAGGATCTGAAGGCCTGGCAGACGGACCGGACGCGGGCCCCCGTCGCGACGAAGATCGTGGTGGCGGGCGGCTTCGGCGTCGGCAAGACCACCCTGGTCACGGCCGTCTCGGAGATCACGCCCTTGCAGACCGAGGCGCTGATGACCCAGGCGAGCGAGGGCACCGACGACCTGTCCGGCACCCCGGACAAGGTCACCACCACCGTGGCCATGGACTTCGGCCGCATCACGCTCGACGACGACCTGGTGCTCTACCTGTTCGGCACGCCGGGTCAGCAGCGGTTCTGGTTCATGTGGGACGACCTGGTGCGCGGCGCGATCGGCGCCGTCGTGCTGGCCGACACCCGCCGCCTCAAGGACTGCTTCCCCGCCCTGGACTACTTCGAGAGCTGCGGACTGCCGTACGTCGTCGCGGTCAACCACTTCGACGGCAGCGAGTGGTTCGACATCGAGGACGTACGGGAGGCGCTGACGATACCCGCGCACATCCCTGTCATGATCATGGATGCGCGCCGGCGGATTTCGGCCATCGAGACCCTTCTGGCCCTGGTCGGTCACGCGCTGGACGAAACCCCCGAGTAGTCCTGTAAGGAGCCACCACCCGCATGCGGAAGATACTCGTCGTCGGAGCCGGCCAGTCCGGCCTCCAGATCGCCCTCGGCCTGCAGTCGCACGGCTACGAGGTCACCCTGATGTCGAACCGGACCGCGGACGAGATCCGGTCCGGCCGCGTCATGTCGACGCAGTGCATGTTCCACACCGCGCTCCAGCACGAGCGCGACCTCCAGCTGAACTTCTGGGAGTCCCAGGCCCCGAAGATCCAGGGCCTTGGCGTCTCGGTCGCCGCCCCCGGCTCGCACGACCCCGGCCCCACCCAGCGCGCGATCGACTGGGTCGGCAAGCTGGACGGCTACGCCCAGTCCGTCGACCAGCGGGTGAAGATGGCCGGCTGGATGGAGACCTTCGCCCAGCGCGGGGGTCAACTGGTCATCCACGGCGCGGCGGTGGGCGACCTCGACTACTTCTCGCGCACCTACGACCTGGTGCTGGTCGCCGCCGGCAAGGGCGAGCTGGTGTCCATGTTCGGCCGGGACGCCGCGCGCTCCCCGTACCGCGAGCCGCAGCGCGCGCTCGCGGTGGCGTACGTGCACGGGCTCGGACCGCGCCCGGAGCACCCGGAGTTCGACGCGGTGCGCTGCAACCTGGTGCCGGGCGTCGGCGAGCTGTTCGTCATGCCGACGTACACCGTCTCGGGGCGCGCCGACATCCTGTTCTGGGAGGGCATACCGGGCGGCCCGCTCGATGTCTTCAACGGCGTCAAGGACCCGGCCGAGCATCTCTCCCTGACCCTGGAACTCATGGAGAGGTTCACGCCCTGGGAGTACGCGCGGGCGACGAAGGTCGAACTCACGGACGCCGGTGGCACGTTGGCCGGACGGTACGCGCCGACCGTGCGCAACCCGATCGGCCGGCTGCCCTCGGGCGGCCTGGTGCTCGGCGTCGCCGACGTGGTCGTCGCCAACGACCCGATCACCGGCCAGGGCTCCAACTCCGCTTCCAAGTGCGCGGCTTCCTACCTCGCGTCGATCCTGGAGCGCGGGGAGCAGCCGTTCGACGAGGAGTGGATGCGGGGCACGTTCGAGCGGTACTGGCAGACGGCGCGGCACGTCACCAAGTGGACGAACGCGATGCTGGCGCCGCCGCCGGAGCATGTCCTGAACCTCATCGGCGCGGCGGGGCAGCTGCAGCCGGTGGCGGACCGGTTCGCCAACGGCTTCAACGACCCGGCCGACTTCGAGAACTTCTTCTTCGAGCCGGAGAAGGCGAACGCCTACCTTGCGTCGATCTCCGGGGCCTGATGGGGCGCTGACCTGCGCCCCTGCTGTCGTCCTCTGTTGTTGCCGGTCGACGTCGGCTGGCCTCGGACGGCCCGCAGACGGCCTCGGCCGGCACCGGGGCCGTCTCGTCGGCGCACGGCGGGACGCTCATCCCGTGCGTGAGGTGTCTCCCGTTGAAAGAGGCTTCACGACCCCAGTCGAGAGCGCGAGTCTGTGGCCATGGAGCTGGAAGAACTGCTGCGTGCCATGGACCGTACAGCGGCCAATCTAAGACGTCATCTCATTTGGCTGGGTGAGCTGTCGGTTGCGGTGAGGATCGTTGAGCGGCTGGTGCCGGACGAGTTGTGGGAGCTGTTTCAGCGAGTGGTGCCGGAGGCGCCGTCGCGGCCTCAGGGCGGCGGCCGGCGTCGGCACGGCGACCGGGAAGTGCTGGCTGCGATCGTTTTCGTGGCGACCTCGGGCTGCACGTGGCAGCAGCTGCCGTCCGCGTCGTTCGGCCCCTCGGGGGCGACTGCCCACCGGCGGTTCACCGAATGGGTCGAAAACCCGGGTGTAGGCGAAGCTCCATCGCCTGGTCCTGGACGAGTGCGGCTCCCGCGGCGAGCTGGACCGGTCCCGCTGCGCGATTGACCCGGTGAACATGCGGGCCCTGAAAAAAGGGGAGCTGACAGGCCCGAATCCTGTCGATCGGGGCAAGTACGGTTCGAAGATCCACCTGATCACCGAGCGGACCGGGTCTGCCGTCTGCCCCTGTCCGTGGGGATCTCGGGCGCCAACCTCCACGACAGCCAGGCGCTGATCCCGCTGGTGAAGGGGATACCGCCGATCCGCTCCCGACGCGTACCCCGCAGGCGCAGACCGGCCAAGCTTCACGCCGACAAGGGATACGGCCACGACCACCTGCGGCAATGGTCACGCGGCCAAGGCATCCGGCATCGCATCGCCCGCAAAGGTATCGAGTCCTCGGCGCGGCTGGGCCGCCACCGCTGGACCATCGAACGCACGATGTCCTGGCCCGCCGGATGCCGCAGACCGCACCGCCATACCAAGGAGACCTGGGCCGCGCTACGGTCGTGCGCCCATCGAGCTCCGGGCTCCTGGGCCAACGAAGCAGTCCAAGGGATCCGGGTTCTCGCCGAGCGGGTCGGCATCGACCTGACCTGTCACGGTGAGCACACCGACTACGGCAATCGACGCACCTTCTCCACACGCCCCACACTCCGGGTTCGTGCACATCACGGTCCCGTGGACGCCGATCACCTGTTGGCCGCGCTTCGGGTGTGGCGCCGCTTGTTGCAGCAGCGGTGCTGCAGCCAGACCCAGCTGAGGTTGAGGGGCGCACGAGCGAAGTCGGCGAATCGGCCGAGGTGATCGCCTGCATGGAGGCTGTCACCTCCGCAGGAATCGCCCCATCATGAATCGCACGGCCGAAGCTGTGGAGCACGCCGACAGGAAGGGGCGGTGTCGTGCTCCCGATGCACAAGGGAGGCACGACACCGACCGTCGGGTGAACCATCAGCGAGTCGCCATGAACGGCGACCGTCACTCTGGCAGCGTCAGCCTGTCGGCGCACTCCATACCGGCAGCATTTACTGCAGCCGAACAGAACTCCTCCGGTGGACAGTAGGAGTGCTCCAGCACGTAGTGCACGATGAGATTCGGAGCCGCGTACACGACTTCGGAGTCGCCGCCGAAATGTATTTCGGCAGAGCCGAGAAGGATCTCCTCCTCGCCATTTGCACCGCCTTTGACGTGCGGCATGAAAGCGTCGCAGAACTCACAGAAGTGCAGTCCTCGCATCTGATTGACCCGTGTTGCGCAGAGCGCCTTCAGCGCGTCGACCACACATTCCGCAACCACGCCTCTTGTGTAGGGTTCGTCGGCCGACAGCCAACCTACATTGAGGGCGGGCCGCTCGGGTGACCCGTAGGTGTACGGAGTCAGGTCCGCGTAGTACGTCACGCTCTTCCTTTCGATCAGCGTGGATCGCAGTGCTCGCGGCAAGATGGCGATGTGCACTGAGCCCATACCGGGCTTCAGTATCTCGCTGAGTCGGGTGGGCTTGCTCACTGTGATCGACCGCTCCATCATTCGCAGGTCGTCGATGTCGTCATCGGCGTCCGCCACTGCCAGGACAGAGGCGAGGACCATCTCCCACGTGCCGTCGGCGGCCCACCTGATCAGTCGTTTGTGGGCGGTCTGGAACGGGCCGAACTCGTCGGGGAGGTCCCGCCAGGGCGAATCGGTGCGGTACGTCCACGCGATCGCCTTCAGCGTTCCGCGGTGGTCGGCCCACCGCCGCCCACGGACCGGACCGGCCGGCATCAACGGCTCGATCCGGCCCCACATCGCATCACTGATCACTAACCGGATGAACACATCCGATCAACTGACTTATTGATCAAAGGGATACGCTCTAGCCGCCGTGGGGGCGCGGGCGCGGTTTCCCCGTGCCCCCGGCGGGGCGCTAATCCGGGCGTACGGCGCCCAGTACCGGGTTCGATGCCATCGGGGAGATCTTGATCCGGGAGCCGGGTCTCGGGGCCTGGACGACCTTGCCGTGGCCCGCGTAGATGGCCACGTGGGTCGCCTCGGGGAAGTAGATCACCAGGTCGCCGGGGCGCAGTTGGCGCAGTGGGATGTGGCGCAGGTGCCGCCACTGTTCCTGGCTGGTGCGGGGGATCGGGGTGCCCGCGTGCTGCCAGGCCTGGGAGGTCAGGCCGGAGCAGTCGTAGGAGGAGGGGCCCTGCGCGCCCCAGACGTAGGGCTTGCCGACCTGCTTCAGGGCGAAGCGGACGGCGCGTTCGCCCTGGCGGGAGGCCGGGTGGTGGTCGGAGAGCGATCCGGCGAGGGCCCGCTGGGCCGCGGTGACGCCCTGCTGTTCGAGGCGGTCGACGGCGGCCAGCTGGTCCGGGTCGAGGGAGGCCAGCAGGCGTTCCACGTCGGCGAGTCTCGCCTGGACGGTGTCACGCTGCTTCTTCTGCTGTCCGGCCAGGGCCCGCTGGGTGTCCAGGGCCTTGCGGGCGGTGCGGGCGACGGCGTCCGAGTGCCGCTCGGCGCCGGTCAACCGGTCGACCGCATGGGCGCGTTGGCGGGCCAGTTCGGCGAGGACGTGGCTCTCGTCCAGCATGCGCTGCGGATCCGGGGCGAGCAGCAGGCTGACGTAGGGGCCGAGGCCGCCGGAGGCGCCCTGGTACTGCTGGCGGGCCAGCCGGCCGGCGTCGGCGCGGCCGGCCTCCAGGGCGCGCCGGGCGCGGCCCAGCTCCTTGTCGAGGCGGGCCACCTCGGACTTCTGCCGCCCCAGCCGGTCGGCGGTGGCGTCATAGGTCTCGGTGGCCTGCTCGGTCTGCCGGTACAGCTTCTGCAGGTCCGTCAGCAGCTGGGAGACGGAGCGCTGCGGCTCGGGCGCGGCGGCGGCGGGCACGGGCGCGAGGACGGCCTGGGCCGCCACCGTGGCCGTACAGGCCAGGCGCACAAGCTTTCCTGACACGTCATCACCTCGGGTGCGGAAGGGGTGGGCGCATTGCCGAGCCCTATCCGAACGCGATAATCAGACGTATACCTGCGGGGCGCGCGCCGCGTGTGCGCGGTTCGGCGCAACCCTGTCACTCCTGCGTGTCACCCGGCTTGCCGGACGGCCTCGACCAGGGCCGGCGCAGCCGGCCGCCGGAGGTGTCGTCGGGGTCGTACACGTACTTCCAGCCCTGGATCAGGCCGAGCCGCTTGCTGTGGCCGCGCGGCACGCGCCGGTAGACGTACACCGTGGGCGGCCCGTCGTCCGGGGCGGGGACGGGGATGCGGTACGTCTTCGGGGGATGTCCGGTCGGCCCGAGCAGGACGGGCAGCACGCGTCCGTCCATGGGGCCGTCCTCGAACGGGATGTCCTGGCTCTTCACGGTCTCAGTCTCGGCCATCCGTCGCGAGGGTGCCCACGAGGGCGGCCGTCTGCTCGTCGCGGGCCGCGGTGACCGAGAGCGCGGCGACGAACTGGTCCACCAGCCAGTCGCGCAGTTCGCCGGCGGGCGGCTGCTTGTCCTCGTCCAGCCAGATCAGGGAGGCCGCCTCGACGGCCGTGATCCACATCCGGATGGTCATCCGCAGCCGGGGCCCGGGATCGGTGGCGCCGAGATGGCTGAGAATGTGCTCGGCGGCGGCCCGCCGCACCCCGTCCACGATGGCCGTGGTGCGGGAGGTCTCCGCCACGCTGCCGCCCCGCAGCAGCGCCGCGAAGCCGGTGTCGTGCTCGTCCACGAAGGCCAGATAGCGGGTGAGGGCGCGGGTCAGCCGGGCCAGCGGGGAGCCGGTGCGGGGCTCGTCGAAGCACTGCCGCAGCTCGTCCGCGGCCGAGCCCAGCGCGGCCTCGTACAGCTGCTGCTTGCCACCGGGGAAGTACCGGTACACCAGCGGCCGCGACACCCCCGCCGCCTCCGCCACGTCGTCCAGCGACACGTCCTCGGGGGCCCGGTGCGCGAACAGCGTCAGCGCCGCGTCGAGCAGCTGGCGCCGGCGCTCCTCGACACTGAGCCGGCGATACGCGGGGGTGGCGGTCTCGGGGGTCATGCCACGCAGCGTAACTCGCGTGCCGCGGGGAGCGCGGGGTGCCGGTCGGCCTACCGCGCTCGACAGCGGGGGCGGTCCGCGGATACACACGGGGGACATCGGACGAGAAGGAGTACGGGATGACGGTGCGGGTGCTGAGGGCCGGGGAGCGTCCGGCGGTGCCGTGGAAGAACGGGGGCGGGCTGACCCGTGAGATCGCCGCGGCCCCCGAGGGGGCGGACATGGCGGACTTCGCCTGGCGCGTCAGCCTCGCCGACGTGGACCGGGGCGGCCCGTTCTCCCGCTTCGAGGGGGTCGACCGGGTCATCACCCTGGTCGACGGCCCCGGCATGGTGCTGACCGTCGACGGGACCGCGCACCCCGTGGCCGAACCGTATGTCCCCTTCGCCTTCCCCGGGGACGCGGACACCGACTGCCGGCTGCTCGGCGGCCCGCTCGTCGACTTCAACGTGATGACCCGGCGCGGCCGGGCCGGTGCGCGGGTGGAGATCGTACGGGGGCGGGTGGCACTGCCCGCAGCGCCCGAGCTGCTCGTCGTCGTACTGGCGGGATCCGCCGGCCTCGAAGCGGCGGGCACGGCCCTCGGCCACCTGGACGCGGCCCTGTGCACCGGTGCCCGTGACGAGGCCCTGGAGGTCGACGGGGTCGCCGCGCTCGTCGCCTTCACCGGTGCGGCCGCGGTGGGCTAGGGGCCCGCGCGTTGTTACCAAGTGCGGACAGAACCGGGTGAACTGCGGTGGCGGAACGTCCATCTGACGGCGTGTAGGGAACGACAGCCGACGCCCAAGGGGGACTTCGATCATGACCGCTCGCAGTGTTCGCCGTACCGCTCGCCTCACCGGCCTGGTGGCCGTCGCCGCGGCCGCCGCGTTCTCGTCGGCCGCCGTCTCCGCCCAGGCCGCCACGTCCGTCTCGGTCACCGGCGTGCACGGCACCGCCGTGTCGGCCGCCGTGGCCGAGAAGCCGGCCCCGCAGCGCACCCAGAAGCTGCCGGACGGCAGCACCGCCGAGATCTACGAGCTCGGTGAGCAGAGCTACCGCCTCAAGATCGTCAACCGCGGCTCGGTCCTGGCCACCCTGGACACCGACGGGCACGACGCCGGGCTCGACGCCAACGACATGTTCGTCGTGCTCACGCTGGGCGGCGAGGTGCACGCCTGGATGGGCGGCGGCCACCAGGGTCCGGGCACCTTCAAGGTCGCGGGCGGCTGGACCGTCAAGGTGACGAAGTTCGGCGAGCTGCGCTACCGCGCGCAGATCATCGGCCACGACGGTGTGGCCGCCACCATCGAGACGAAGGACCAGCACGACGTCGGCCTCGACGCCAACGGCGTGTACATCGTGCTCAGCAACGGCGGTGTGCTCAGCGCCCACGAGTAGGGGGAGCGGCCGTCGCGGCGAAGTCCCCGCCGGGGAAGGGGGTTCCACCGGCGGGGACTTCGCGCGTTTTGCCGGCGGGGGCTTCGCGCCTCCCGCTACGCCAGCAGCCCCGACGACTGCCACAGCCGCCGCCCGACCCCCCGCAGCACGCCGATGTCGTCCAGGAAGTCGGTCAGCCGCTTCGCGCCGGTCTGCATGATCTCGCGGCGGTGGCCGCTGGCCTTGACCTGCGCCATGGCCTCGCGCCTGTCGAGACCGACGTTGGTGTACACCTCCGGGTTGACGAAGGCGATGGAGAAGACGCGGGCGAACTCGCCGGAGGTCACCCGGGTGAACTCCTGGGACCAGCGCGGGGCGGTCACCATCTGGCGGCGCAACTCCTCACGGGCGTACCGCACATGGCGCGCCTCCTCGACCACATGGATTCGCGTCACGCCCCGCACCAGCGGCTGCACCCGCTCGTCCGGGAAGGTCAGGCGCTGCATCCAGTCCAGGACCTCCTCGCCGAGCAGGGTCGCCGTGAAGGAGCCCGGGGTGGTGGAGATGGTCTTGAAGAGGCGGCCCAGGTTCAGGTGCGCCTTGCTGACCGGGTACCAGGGGGTGTCGCCGCGCTCGATCAGGCGCGCGAACATCTTGGAGTGGCGGCACTCGTCCTCGATCTCGGTGAGGGCGTAGCGCACATGCGCGCTGGTGGCGGACTTGTCGTAGATGTGCCGCACCAGCAGCTGCATCAGGATGAGTTCGAACCAGATGCCGAGCGAGGCCAGTGCCGCCGCCTCGTGCCGGGAGAGCAGGATGCGCTGCTCCTCGCTCATCCGCTGCCACATCGGTGTGCCGTACAGCGAGACCAGTTCCGGCGGCCAGAACCACTTGCCCTCCTCGAAGGGCGCGTCCCAGTCCAGCTCCTTGTCGGGGTCGAAGGAGTGCTTGGCGGAGGAGACCAGCAGCCGCTCGGCCACCTGCTCCCGGTCCTTGAGCAGGCCGAGCGCGTCGCGCAGGCCGTCCAGCGCGTCCGCTTCCGTCAGGGTCGTCATGGCTCCCTCACCTCGTTACCCGGGGGTATGTCGTCCGCAACTTATGAGACTGCCTGTCAGCAAGGGCGTCAATCCCCTGCGCATGACTTGTTGACCGCGCGTCTGCGTGTGAGCCTGCGAGACATGTCCACCCATGACCTGTACGCCGACGAACCCGGAGAGCCCACCTGGCAGGTGCCCGCGTCCGGCGCGGCCCGGTTCAGCTGGGAGTACGACGACGGCCGCGAGCGGTTGCTGGCCCTGTACCAGAAGGGCAAGGACAAGCAGTGGGACGCCACCCGGCGCATCGACTGGGACCTGGAGGTCGACCCCCACGACGTGCTCGGCACCCCCGACGAGGCGACGGTCCTGTACGGGACGCCCCACTGGGACCGGATGAGCGAGCGCGACAAGGGCGAGCTGCGCCGGCACTTCGCCTCCTGGCAGTTCAGCCAGTTCCTGCACGGCGAGCAGGGCGCGATGATCTGCGCGGCCCGGATCGTGGAGTCGGTGCCCGACCTGGACGCCAAGTTCTACTCCGCGACCCAGACCATGGACGAGGCCCGGCACGCCGAGATCTACAGCCGGTTCCTCAAGGAGAAGATCGGGCTCGTCTACCCGATCGACGACAACCTCCGGGCGCTGCTCGGCGACACCCTGCGCGACAGCCGCTGGGACATGCCCTACCTCGGCATGCAGGTGCTCATCGAGGGGCTGGCGCTCGCCGCCTTCGGCATGATCCGGGACACCACCGGCAAGCCGCTGCCCCGGCAGATCCTCACCTACGTCATGCAGGACGAGGCCCGGCACGTGGCCTTCGGCCGGATGGCGCTGCGCGACTACTACCAACAGCTCACCGACGCCGAGCTGCGCGAGCGCGAGGAGTTCGTCGTCGAGGGCTGCTATCTGATGCGCGACCGGCTGCGCGGGGTGGAGGTGCTGGAGAACTTCGGCATCCCGCGCGCCGAGGCCGAGGAACTCACCGAGCACACCGAGTTCCTCCGGCTCTTCCGCAGGCTGCTGTTCAGCCGCATCGTGCCCTGCGTCAAGGACATCGGCCTGTGGGGCGAGCGGCTCCAGCGGGCGTACGCCGACCTCGGCGTGCTGGAGCTGGGCGACACCGGCCTGGAGCAGCTGATGGCCCAGGACGAGGAGTTGGCCGACCAGCTGGATGCGCGGCGCTTCGCGGCGGAGGAGCGGGCGCGGGTCGCAGAGGTGGGGGAGGCGATCGAGGCGGGGGCGGAGGAGGACTGAGCGGGCCGGGCGGCGATGGGGCGGGCTGGAGCGGCGGCGGAAGGGGGCGGGGCGGCGGCGGAGCGGGGCGGTTCCGGCGCCGCCTCGGTACCCGTCCATTCACCCGGGTGCAGTAGCGTGCTGGCGTGTCCATGCCTCCGTCGCCGCAGCAGCCGCCGTACCCGAACCAGCCGGGTTCCCCGTACGGCCAGCAGCCTCCCCAGGGCCAGCAGCCCCCGTACGGCCAGCAGTCCCCGTACGGCCAGCAGTCCCCGTACGGCCAGCAGTCCCCCTACGGGCAGCAGGCCCCTTACGGCCGGCCCCAGCCGCAGAACCCCGGTCCGTACGGCGCCTCGCCGTACCCCCAGCCCCAGGGCGGGCAGCAGCCGCCGTACCCGGGCTGGGGCGGTATGCCGCCCGTCGTGCCGCCGCCCCCGAAGAAGAGCCGGGTCGGCCTGATCCTCGGGATCGTCGGCGGCGCGGTCGTGCTGATCGTGGGCGGTCTGGTCGCCCTCGGCGCGATCGGCTACAAGGCGGCGACCACCTTCCCCGACGCCAAGAACAAGCTCACGCTGCCCCAGACGCTGCTTTCCGGGAAGTACGAGCTGGCCAAGGACCTCTCCGACACCGAGGGCAAGAAGATCGGGGACGAGGCGGACGGCGCCTGGGACGCCAAGGACACCCACGGTGTCGTCGGCAGCTACAGCCTGGGCGGCGACGACACCAAGGGGACCCTGGTGGTCTCCGGCATGTACGGCCGTTTCAAGAACACCGACGAGGCCCGCCGCAACATGATGAAGGGCGCCTCCGAGGGCAGCGGCGCCAAGGTCGCCGTGCCGGCGAAGGACTTCGGCCTCGGCGGCATCACCATCTCCTGCGAGGTGCTGACCCAGGAGCAGGTCGGTTCCAGGATGACCCTGCCCATGTGTGCCTGGGCCGACGACAACACCGGTGCCACCATCGCCGTCGTCGACACCCCGCACCTCACCCAGGACCCCGCCCAGGTCGATCTGGCGGCGCTCGCCAGGCAGACCCTCCAGGTCCGCTCCGAGGCGGTCAAGCCGATCGGCTGACCGCCGCCTCCGCGCCGGGCGCGAACGGCGCCCGCAGCGTGAAGGCGTACGGCGTCGGGCCGTGCGCCCTCAGGTGCAGCAGCCGGTCCTCCGCCTCGGCGACCGCCGGGCGGTGGCCGGCCGGCACCCACCACAGCGCGGTCACCGCCTCCTCCAGCCGTTCGAAGAACTCCCTGCGCCGGGCCAGCAACTCCCGGTGCAGCCCCCGGTACATGAACGCGGTGAGCGCCTCCGCGTCCCGCCACACCGACATGTTGACGATCATCCAGGCGTCCCCGAACACCGGGACGTCGGTCGCGTTGCCGGAGTCGCCCTCAAGCCGCCACACGAAGCCGTCCAAGGCGTCGGCGACCGCGTTCACCGGGTCGAGTCCGTCGACGAAGTCCTTCAACTCGGCCGAGTCCAGCGGGTGTCGGAGGCGGGCGATGTTGACCTGGGCCAGTTCGTACGCGGGCGCGGTATCCGTCATGGTCGCACCCTAAGGAGACCCCGGCCGCCTTCGGCAGCCCCGTCTCACCGGCCGAGCACCGCCCGCATCACGTCCCGGGCGATCGGCGCCGCGTCGCCCCCGCCGCTGATCTCGCCCCGGTCCGCCGAGGCGTCCTCCACCACCACCGCGACCGCGACCGCCGGCTCCGCCGCGTCCTGGTCCTGCGCCCAGGAGACGAACCAGGCGTACGGGAGGCCGGTGTTGCCCACCCCGTGCTGCGCGGTGCCGGTCTTGCCGCCGACGACCGCGCCGGGGATCGCCGCCCGGGTGCCGGTGCCCTCCCGCACCACCCCGGTCATCAGCTCCTTCAACTGCTCGGCCGTGTACGGGCGCATGACCTGGCGCACCGGATGCGTCCCGCCGCCCGCGACCGTCTCGCCGTCGCGCCGGGTCGTCCGCTCCACCAGGTACGGCGTGTGCAGCCGCCCGTCGTCGGCGACGGCCGCCGCGACCATCGCCATCTGGAGCGGGGTGGCACGGGTGTTGTACTGCCCGATCGAGGACAGCGCCAACTGGGCCTTGTCCACGTGGGAGTCGAAGGTGCTGGGCGCGACCGGGAAGGGCACGCGCACCCCGTTGTCGTTGAACCCGAACGCCTCCGCCGTGGCCGTCATGTCCCGCACCCCGACGTCCACGCCCAGCTTGGCGAAGACCGTGTTGCAGGACCACTCGAAGGCGTCCCGCAGCGAGGTGTCCGCGCAGCCGTCGCCCTCGTTGGTCAGCTGGGTGCGGGTGCCGGGCAGCCGATAGGGGTCGGGGGAGACGGTGCGCGCGTCCGGGTCGGTGACCACCCCCGCGTCCAGCGCCGCCGCCGCGGTGACCACCTTGAAGGTGGAGCCCGGTGGATAGGTCTGCCGCACCGCCCGGTTGAGCATCGGCTTGTCCGGGTCGCCGCCCAGCCGCGCCCACGCGGACGCCACCGACTCGGCGTTCCCGGACAGCTGGGCCGGGTCGTACGACGGGCTCGTCACCAGCGCCAGGATGCGCCCGGTCGAGGGGTCGACGGCGGCCACCGCGCCCTTGCGGCCGCCCAGCCCCCGGTAAGCGGCCTCCTGCGCCGCCCGGTCGAGGGTCGTCACGACGTTCCCGCCCGGATTGCGGCCGCGCGTCAGGTCGTTCCACAGCGGCAGCGGCGCGAGCATCGGGTCGGCGCCGGAGAGCACCCCGTCCTCGGTGTCCTCCAGGAACGTGGTGCCGTACGACTGCGAGGCGAAGCCGGTCACCGGGGCGTACAACGGCCCGTCCACATAGGTGCGTTCGTAGCGCAGCTGCTCATGGGTGTCCACGGAGCCGGTGACCGGCTTGCCGCCGACCAGGATGTCGCCGCGCGGCTGCTGGTAACGGGCGATGGCCGCGCGGCGGTTGGCCGGGTTGCCGGTGTAGGTGCCGGCCTGCACGAGCTGCACCCGGGCCGCGTTCACGAGCAGCGCCGCGAGCAGCAGGGTGCAGAACGCGCAGGCGTGCCGGATGTACCGGGCCATCGGCCGCCCGCCCTCGCCGCCCATCCCGGTGTAGTCGCTCATGGCGCCTCCCCGCCGTCGTACTGGCTGCGCGCCGAGTCGCTGACCCGGATCAGCAGGGCCACGATCGCCCAGTTGGTGACCACCGAGGAGCCGCCCTGCGCGAGGAAGGGCATCGCCATGCCGGTCAGCGGGATCAGCCCGGTGACACCGCCCGCGATCACGAACACCTGGAGCGCCAGGATCGAGGCGAGCCCCACCGCGAGCAGCCGCCCGAACGGCTCGCGCAGCGCGAGGCCCGCCCGGTAGCCGCGCTCCACCAGCAGCGCGTACAGCAGGATGATCGCCGCCAGGCCCACGAGGCCCAGTTCCTCGCCGGCCGTGGCCAGGATGAAGTCCGACTTGGTGGCGAACCCGATGAGCACCGAGTGCCCGAGCCCGAGTCCGGTGCCCAGCAGGCCGCCCGCCGCGAACGCGAACAGCGACTGGGACAGCTGGTTGGGGCCCCGCCCGGCCTCGATGGTGGCGAAGGGGTGCAGCCAGTCCGCGATCCGGCCGCCGACATGCGGCTCCACCCGGCCGACGGCCACCGCGCCCAGCACGGCGAGCACCAGCCCCACCGCGATCCAGCCGGTGCGCCCGGTGGCGACGTACAGCAGCACCACGAACAGACCGAAGAACAGCAGCGAGGTGCCGAGGTCCCGCTCCAAAACCAGCACCCCGACGCTGAGCAGCCAGATCGTCACGATCGGCCCGAGCACCCGCCCGGTCGGGAACTGCATCCGCCAGAGCCGGCGGCCGGTGTACGCGAGCGCGTTGCGGTTGGCGGCGAGGTACGCGGCGAAGAACACCGCCAGCAGCACCTTCGCGAACTCGCCCGGCTGGATGGAGAAGCCGGCGACCCGGATCCAGATCCGGGCGCCGTTGACCGCCGGGAACAGGCTCGGCAGCAGCAGCAGGACCAGCGCGGCGACCACGCACACATAGGAGTACCGCTGGAGCAGCCGGTGGTCGCGCAGCAGCAGGACGACGACGATGAACAGGGCCACCCCGAGCGCGGACCACACCAGCTGGGCGGGGGCGGCCCGGTCGCCCGGTGTCTCCAGGTCCAGCCGGTAGATCAGCACCAGGCCGAGCCCGTTGAGCAGCACCCCGATGGGCAGCGGCAGCGGATCGGCGTACGGCGCCCGCAGCCGTACGGCGAGATGGGCGACCAGTGCGAGCACCCCGAGCCCGGCCCCGTACGCCAGCGCCCCCGGCGGCAGCCGCCCGGCCCGGGCCAGCCCCACCGCGCAGTAGCCGTACACCGACAGCGTGACGGCCAGCATGATCAGCGCTAACTCGATCCCGCGACGCCGGGGCAGCCGTACGACGGGCACGGCGGCCGGGGCCGTCGCCGCGGCGGTTCCGGCGTCGGTCATGCCGCGAACTTACCCAAACCGGATTAATTCGCCGCACTACAACGCGCCCCAAAGGGGCGCGGGGAACTGCGCGACAAGCCCCGTACGGCCCGCACCCGCCGACGAACCGCACCCCCGAGCCCTACCGCGCCTGCGAAGCCACCGGCAGGATCAGCGTCGCCACCGCGCCCCCGTCCACCGCGTTCCGGAACGACAGCCGCGCGCCCAGCACCTCCGCCTGCCCCACCGCGATGGTCAGCCCGAGCCCGTGCCCCTTCGCCCCGCCCTCGGTGCGGAACCGCTGCGGCCCGTGCGCGACCAGGTACTCCGGATACCCGTCCCCGTGGTCCCGCACCGTCACCACCGGCCCGTGCACCGTGAGCAGCACCGGCGCCGCCCCGTGCTTGTGCGCGTTGGCCACCAGGTTCCCCAGCACCCGCTCCAGGCGCCGCCGGTCCGTCTCCACCAGGGCGTCCCGTACGACCCGTACCTCGGTGTCCGTGCCCGACGCCCGCACCACCCGCTCGGCGAGCGCCCCCAGCCCCTCGGCGTCGGCCTCCAGCCGCTCCCGACCGCTGTCCAGGCGGGAGATCTCCAGCAGGTCCTCGGTGAGTGTGCGCAGCGCGGCCACCCGGTCCCGCACCAGTTCCGTCGGCCGCCCGGGCGGCAGCAGTTCCGCCGCCGCGTGCAGCCCGGTGAGCGGGGTCCGCAGCTCGTGCGCCACGTCCGCGGTGAACCGCTGCTCGCTGAGCAGCTTGCCCTGGAGCGAGGCGGCCATCGAGTCCAGCGCGGCGGCCACCGCGGCCACCTCGTCCTGGGGCCGTACCGGATCCTTCGTACGGGGGTCGTCGACCCGCGCGTCCAGGTCGCCCGCGCTGATCCGGCGGGCCACCCGTGCCGTCGCGTGCAGCCGCCGGGTCACCCGGGTCACGGCGAACACCCCGACCAGCACGGTCGCGCCGATGGCGAGCGCGGAGGACCACAGGATCGAGGTGTCGAGCCCGGCGATGGTGCCGGACTGCTGCGTGTAGTCGATCTCCACGGCGAGCACCCGGCGCCCCTGGACGGGGCCCGCCGCCCACATCGTCGGCCGCCCCCGGTGCGTGGACACCATGGTGCCGCGCCGCCCGGAGAGCGCGAGCCGGTGCAGCGAGTCCGGCAGCCCCTCGGGGTCGACCCCGGCGTTGGGCAGGAGGGTGTCCCCGGCCTCGTAGGCGCGGGTGGCGTCCGCGAGCCGGGACAGCGCGAGGTCGCGGGCCTGGCCGACGGTCTGGTCGGTCACCGAGACATGCACCAGCACCCCGAGCAGCGCGGCCAGCGCGCAGCACATCACCGTGATGAACACGGCCGCCTTCACGGCGAGGGGCCCGGCCCAGCGGGCCAGCAGCAGCCTCATGACGCGCCCGGGGAGGCGGCGGGGGAGGCGGACGCGCGCGCGGGCGGGCTCGCCTTGTGGGCACGGCGGCCCGTGCCGGTGTGCAGGTACTCGTCGCGGGAGAACACCATCGCGCGCTGGCCGGGATCCCACTCCCAGGTGGTGCGGTACTCGTAGCCGGAGATGTCCGCCGGATTGCGCTCGATCAGCGCGCGCCCGGCCAGCTCCACGCCGAGGATCGCGTCGTTGTCGGCCAGCACCTGCACCAGGCGGCTGCCCTCGGCGGTGTAGACCCGGACCGCCGTCTGATTGGTCGGGTAGAGCCGGAAGCCGAGGGTGAGATCGGGCCGGCCGTCGCCGGTGAGGTCCCGGTAGTACGGCTTGAGCAGCGGGCACAGCGCCCGGTCGCCGCCCTTGCGGCACTCCTTCATCCGGTCCACGGTGCCGTGGAACGCCCCCTTGGACCCGTAGTCGGCCGGGTGCGCCTTCAGCTCCGCCTCGACGATGTCCACCGGATCGATCCGGCGTATGTCGCCGCCGGGCACGGTCAGGCCCTTGACGGTCTCCCGGGTGGCCACGTCGTACGGGTACGCCGGACTGGACGCCGGGCGCAGATCGGGCCAGAGCTTCGCGGGGCTGTCCGCGGTCTGGGTCGGCCCGGCGCTCTGCAGCTGACCGGCGTCCCCGCAGGCCGCCGCCGTCGCCGACAACAGGGCGACGGCGACCGCGGCGAAGGCGGTGCGCACAGGGCGACGGAGGGGCACGGTGCTCCAGGGGCGATGGTTTTGCAGGTCAGTAGGCCAGTATGCACATAGATTCCAAGGAAGCCCCTTTTGGTCCGTTCTGTGCGTCCGGTCCATGCGCCGGTGCCGGGACAGAGAGGCTACTCGGCCAGTTCCTCAAGGAGCCGTACGGTATGCAGCCCGGCGCGCAGATACGCCACGAACAGCTCGTTGTGCAGCGCCCACGCCGAGCGGCGGGCCCGGATCAGCCGGATCGCCTCGTCCGGCGAGCCGCCCCGCTGCACCAGGGCGTGCGCCACGACCAGGCCCGAGCGGTTGTACCCGTGATAGCAGCGCACCAGCACCCGGCGGCCCGCGTCCAGCGCCTCGTTCGCCGCCCGCGCCAGCCGGATCACCCCGGCGAGCTGCGTGCCGTCCAGCGGCCCGTCCGGGACCGGCCACACATGGTGCTCGACGCCCGCGTCCGGGCCGTACCCCGGCAGCCGCAGCAGCGACTGCACCACATCGAACTCGTCCCGTACGACGGCCGTCTCCAGCCGTCCCGTACGCCCCCGGTACTCGTGCCCGCCCATCCACAGGCCGGGCACGATCTCGCTCCACGGGTTGTGTGGAGCGGGCACGTCGGGCTGCATCCCGCGGGTCCGCACCGGCGCCTCCCCAACTCCCCTGCGCAGGGCCGCCCTCCACGGTAGCCGGTCTTGCCCGGGAAGCACCCGGCCTGTTCCCATGGTCGAAGGGGTGATGCGCATGAGCGGACTGCGCGTGGTGCCGGGCCGCCGGGACAACCGGGACCGGCTGTACGTCTGCCGCCCGGACGGCGGCCGGGTCGCCTGGTACGACCGGGACGCCGGCCGCGTCGCCCTGCTCGCCGAGGACGAGCGGGACCGGGTCCTCGAAGCCCTGAAGCCCTTTCTCACCGGCCCGGTGGCCGTGGGCCCGCCCCCGGTCCCCACCCCCGCCGAACTCGCCCGGCTCGCCCTGCACCCCGACGACGACCTCGCGCCCAACCGGCCCGGCGAGGCGCTGCTGATCGCCCTCGACCGCGACCCGGGGGCCGGACACCGGCTGCGCCCCGATCCACGCCGGCGCGCCCTGCTGGCCGAGCAGACCGTGGGTGACGTGCTCGACGGCCTGGAAGGCGCCGGCTGGCACGCCCTGCACTCGCTGCCGCTGCCCGGCGGCGACCGGGTCCACCATCTGCTGATCGGCCCCGGCGGGCTGTTCGCCGTGCACGCCCTGTACGCCCGCCGCGCGCGGGTGCGGGTCGCCGACCCGATGGTCACCGTGGGCCGGCGCACCGCCGAGCCCCTGCTGCGCGGGCTGCGCGCCCGAGCCGACCGGGCCGCCCACGCCCTGACCGCCGAGGTCCGCCCGGTGCTCGCCCTGACCGACCCCTCCGGGGTTACCCTGACCGCCGCGCCCCGGGGGATCCGGGTCCTGTCCGCCGGGGAGCTGTCCGGGCTGGCTCGGCTGGGCGGCGTACTGAAACCGGCGGACGTGGCGGCGCTGCACGCGATGGCGCGGGACCGCCGTACCTGGGAGAAGCTCTAGGACCGGGGCGGTCTAGGCGTCTTCGGGAAGGGGCGCGGCCCGGCGCCGGTCCAGCAGGGGGGCCATCAGGTCGCCGTGCTCCCGCAGGCGCGGGGCGATGTCCTCGGCCTGGAACGCCAGCCGTCGCGGTGAGCGGCAGTCGGCGACCTCGTCCCAGGTCACGGGCGCGGAGACCAGCGGGGTGCGGCGGGCACGCAGGGTGTAGGGGGTGGCCGTGGTCTTGCGGGCCGCGTTCTGGCTCCAGTCCACGAACACCTTCCCGGGCCGCAGGCTCCTGGTCATCCGGTGCACCACCAGCCGGGGCAGCGCGCGCTCCGCCTCCACCGCGAGCGCCTTGGCGTACTCGCTGGTCCGCTCCGGGGAGGCGCCGGTGACCGCCGCCAGCAGGTGCAGCCCCTTGGACCCGGCCGTCTTCGGGTACGCCTCGATCCCGTCCGCCGCGAGCCGCTCGCGCAGCCACAGGGCGACCTCGCAGCACTGCGTGATCGTGGCGGGCGCCCCGGGATCCAGGTCGAACACCAGCCGGTCGGCCTCGTCCGGCGAGCCCACCGGCCACTGGTGGGTGTGGAACTCGGTGACCAGGTTCGCCGCCCACACCAGGCTCGGCAGATCCTGTACGACGACCATCCAGGCCGGGCTGTCCGCCGAGGACCTCGGCACCTCGGCGGTCGTGACCCACTCGGGCGTACCCGGCGGCACGTTCTTGGTGAAGAACACCTGGCCCTCGGGTCCGTCGGGGTAGCGCAGGAAGGACACCGCGCGGTCGCGCAGATGCGGGAGCAGGGCGTCGGCGGTGGTCGCGTAGTAGTGCACCAGCTCCGCCTTGGTGAAGCCGGTCGCCGGATACAGCACCTTCTCCAGGTTGGTCAGCGGGACCCGCCGCCCCTCCACCTCTGTGATAGGCGTCATAGGATGACAATCCCAGACAAACCGGTCCCCATGGGCAAGGGAAGGGTGCGGCACGTGCGATCGATATGGAACGGCGCCATCTCCTTCGGGCTGGTCAGCATCCCGATCAAGCTGTTCAACGCGACCGAGAGCCATGCGATCTCCTTCCGCCAGATCCACACCGAGGACAACGGCCGCATCCGCTACCGCAAGGTGTGCGAGGTGGAGGACCGCGAGGTCAGCCAGTCCGAGATCGGCAAGGCGTACGAGGACGCGGACGGCACCATCGTCCCGATCACCGACGAGGACCTGTCCCATCTGCCGATCCCGACGGCCCGCACCATCGAGATCGTCGCCTTCGTGCCGACCGACAAGATCGACCCGCTCCAGATGGGCGCGGCGTACTACCTCGCCGCCGGCGGCGCCCCCGCCGCCAAGCCGTACACCCTGCTGCGCGAGGCCCTGAAGCGCAGCAACAAGGTGGCCATCGCCAAGTTCGCGCTGCGCGGGCGGGAACGCCTCGGGATGCTGCGGGTGGTCGGCGACGCGATCGCCATGCACGCCCTGCTCTGGCCGGACGAGGTACGGGCCCCCGAGGGCGTCGCCCCGGACGTGGACGTCAAGATCCGGGACAAGGAACTCGATCTCGCGGACGCCCTGATGGACACCCTCGGCGAGGTCGAGATGGCGGATCTGCACGACGAGTACCGGGAGGCCCTGGAGGAGGTCGTCGCCGCCAAGGCCGCCGGCGAGACACCTCCGCAGGCCCCCGAACCGGCGACGGGTGGCAAGGTCCTCGACCTGATGGCCGCCCTGGAGAACAGCGTCCGCGCCGCCCGCGAATCCCGCGAACCGGCGGGGGAGGCCGAGGTCAGACCCCTGCCCGACCGCCGGTCCACCCCCAAGGAGACCGGCACCAAGAAGTCCACCTCCACCGCGAAGAAGACGACCGCCAAGAAGGCCCCGGCGCGGAAGTCCACCTCGAAGTCGGCCGAGCCGGCCAAGAAGAGCACGGCGAAGTCGGCGACGGCGAAGTCGGGTACGGCGAAGTCGGGTACGGCGAAGAAGACGGCGGCGAAGAAGACGGCTTCCCGCAAACGGTCGGCCTGACCGGCGGGGTGGCGCTGCCGATCAGCGCCCTGGTGGTCCGAGGCCGTGGACGCGGGACGCCATCGCCATGAAGGACGCCGTCGCCATGAAGAGGGAGCCGTCCTCCCCGGGCACCGGCACCCCCTCCCCGAGCAGCCCCTCCGCCCGCAGCGCGCCGGGGAGCCGCTCCGCGATCCGGGCCGTGCCGTCGGCCACCTCCTCGGGCGAGCGCGCGCCGAGCAGCACCCCGGCGACCGCCGGGTGCCCCAGCGGGAACCGGAGGGCCGCGCCGCGCGGCGGAACCCCGTGCCGGGCACAGACCTCCGCCATCCGCAGCGCCCGCTCCACCAACTCCCTCGGCGCGGCCGTGTAGCCGTACCGCGCCTGCGCCCTCGGGTCGGCCGGAGACCGGCGTCGGCGTCACGGACGAAGCGGGTGAGCACCGCGGTCCGGTTCATCCAGGCCCCGGCGCCGATGGCCCGTACGACCCCCTCGGCCCGCAGCCGCTCCAGTGCCGGGTACGCCTCCCGGCACGCCTGCTCGCCATGGTCGGCGGGGTCGTGCAGCAGGGCGATGTCCACGTGGTCCAGGCTCAGCCGGACGAGGGACTCCGCGAGGCCGAGGCGCACCCCGTCGGCGGAGAAGTTTCGGACCCGGCTGTGGGCGGCCGGTACGGCGAAGCCGTTCGCCAGGTCGTCGCCGCCCCCGGCGTCCGGCACCAGCAGCCCGCCCACCTCGGCGGACAGGGTGGACTCGGCGCGCGGCCGCCCGCGCAGCGCCGCGCCGAGGCGGCGTTCGGACAGGCCGAGCCCGTGGTGCGGCGCGTGTCGAAGCAGCGGACGCCCGCCGCCCAGGCGGCGTCCGCGGTGGCCCGCGCCCGCGCGTCGGAGACCGGCCGGTACGGACTGCCCGGCGCGGCACAGCCCAGGGCGAGCCGGGTGACCTCGGCTCCGGTCGCCCGCAGTGTCGTCGAACGCATGGTGCTCCTCGTCCCCCGGGGCCGTATCCGTGCGGGGTGGGTCATTCCGGATCGGGAAGCGTGTCGCGCAGGGCGCGGGGGAGGCCGGGCAGGGCGCGCCGGTCGAGCGGCTCCGCCCGGGTCGTGCCGCCGTCGGCGATGGCGTGAGATCCGGCGGTGGCGTGGACTTCGGCGGCCAGCCAGTGCTCGCCGGACGGCAGTTGGCAGCGCAGCACGGGGAGTGCCGTACGGGGCCAGAGGAGGTGGCTGTTGGGGTCGGGGAGCATGATGTCGCCGGTCCGGGCCCCGGTGAGGTCCCGTACGGCGCTCGCGAGGTCGCCGCAGACGGCCCGCGCCCCGGGGCCCTCGGCCCGGGTGGCGGCGCCCTCCAGGGGGACCGCGAAGCCGCCCTCGACCGTGTGCAGCGGGCGGGGCGTGACCAGGCGGTGGACGCGGACGTGCCGGCCGGGTCCGGCGGGCAGCAGCCAGGTCTCGACGGTGACTTCGGGCCAGGGGTGCCAGCGGGCGTGCACCCGCTCGGCGGTCACGGAGCGGGACGCGCAGGCGATCCGGGAGCGCCAGTACAGACCGTCCTCGCTGAGCAGCAGGGCGCTGTCCGGGGCGGCGGACTCCGCGCCGAGCGGTCCGGTGGACACGGAGCAGCCGAAGGCCGTGGAGTACGCGAACTTGCCGTACTTACCGGGCGCGTTGCGCACCCAGGTGTCCGCGTCGCAGGCCGCCAGCGCCGTGGTGTGCCCGCCGCCGTGCTGGACGAGCAGACCCGCCTCCGGCTGGGCGCGCACCGCGCCCGGGTCGGGCAGCGGCTCCTCCTCGGCGGTCCAGAACGGGTGCTCGGCGGGCAGGGCGAGCGGCAGGAACGCCTTGAACGCCCAGTACGGGGAGCCCGCCGCGTTGTACTGCTCGCTCATGAACAGGTTCGGGTA
This sequence comes from Streptomyces sp. WP-1, assembly GCF_030450125.1. Classification (NCBI taxonomy): domain Bacteria; kingdom Bacillati; phylum Actinomycetota; class Actinomycetes; order Kitasatosporales; family Streptomycetaceae; genus Streptomyces; species Streptomyces sp. WP-1. The sequence goes on along the minus strand of NZ_CP123923.1, from coordinate 2,844,672 downwards.
GGCGTAGCCGACCGACAGCGTGCCGTCGGCGGCGAACATCGGCTGCCGCGCCCACCAGCGCAGATTCCGCGCCCACAGCCCGCGCAGCACCCCCCAGGGCAGCGCCTCGACACCCGCGTGGGCGAGCGCGCCCCAGAACGCGCACTGCGCGAACCGGTACGTCAGACTGCGGCCGAAGGGCAGCGCCGCGCCGTCCGCCGCGAACCAGTGCCGGAACTCCCCGGCGAACAGCGCGGCCCGCTCCCGTACCCGGGCCACGACCGCCGGATCGGCGTCCGGCGCGAGCGTCGTGTACAGCAGCGTGTACAGATGCAGGGCCCAAGGGCCGTAGTAGTCACGGGGTTTGCCGTCCGGGCCGTCCGAGTACCAGCCGCCGCCCCGGTAGAAGTCCTCGATCCGCGCCAACGCCCGCTCGGTGAGACCGGGTTCGGGCCGCTGCCCGACCGCTTTCAGGCCCAGCTCCGCCATCACGGGGAACAGATGCCAGTTGTTGTCCGGGACGCGTTCGGCCCGCGCAGCCAGGCGGCGAGCCGGGTCCGCTCCTCCCCGGCGAGCGGCTCCCACAGCTCACCGGGCGCGAGGGCCAGCGTGCACCCGAGCACGGACGCCTCGACCAGCCGCTGGTCCATCGCGCCGGGCTCGCCCCAGTACTCCGGGTGCTCCGGGTCGGTTCCGGCGGCGACGGCCCGGCGGATGCGCTCCCAGCCGTCGTAGTGCCCGCCGCCCGCCGCGAACGGGGCCAGTCCCCACAGCGGTCGTACGGTCGCCTCCAGCCGGGCGACCCGGGGCTCGTACGCGGTGCCGGGGGCGGCCAGCGCCGCGTCGTCGGCGTAGGCGTCGGTGAGCGGGGCGCACAGGCCGAGCAGCGCGCGCTGCCAGTCGGCGCGGCTGTGCAGGGGGTTGCCGGAGAACGGGTGCGGGCGGTTGCGGGTCATGGCTCCTCGTTCGGGTCGGGCCGGTGGACGGTGTGACGGCCGGGCCGGTCTCCCCCCGCCGGCGCGCCTCAGGCCGAGCGCTCGAACTGCTCGCGCACGACCGGATGGGCGAACGGCCGCCCCTGCGCCAGGCGTTCCAGCTCGTCCAGCGCCGAGTCCGCCATCCGGTGCAGCTCACCGCCGAGCGAACCGGCGATGTGCGGGGTGAGCACCACGTTGTCCAGGTCGTACAGCGGGGAGTCGGGCGGCAGGACCTCCGGTTCGGTCACATCCAGTACGGCGTTCAGCCGGCCGCCGGTCAGCTCGCGGGTCAGCGCGTCGGTGTCCACCAGAGCCCCGCGCGCGGTGTTGACCAGCGTGGCGCCGTCCGGCATCAGCTTCAGCCGGCGCGCGTCGATCAGGTGCCGGGTCTCGGGCAGCGCGGGCGCGTGCAGCGAGACCACGTCGCAGCGGGCGCACAGCTCGTCCATGCCGACCGGCTCCACCCCGAGCGCGCGGGCCTCCTCGGTTCCCAAGTACGGATCGTGCAGCAGGACTTCCATGTCATAGGGGGCGAGCAGCGCGATGACACGGCGCCCGATGCGGGAGGCGCCGACGATGCCGACGCTGCGCCGGTAGTTGCCGGCGTCCCGGTACTCGTGCTGCCAGGACACCTGACCGCGCACGGCCCGGTACCGGTCGCGCGTGGCCAGCGCCCGCTTGTTGGAGAGCAGGATCATCGCCAGCGCGTACTCAGCCACCGGCAGCGCGTTGGCGTCGGCGGCCGAGGAGAGGGCGATGCCCCGCTCCCAGCAGGCGTCGGTGACGAAGCTCTTCACCGAGCCCGCGGCATGCACCACCGCCCGCACCCGGGGCGCCCGGGCGAGCACCTCGGGGGTGAGGGGCGGGCAGCCCCAGAAGGTGAACAGCACCTCGGCGCGGGCGAGTTCGGCGGCGACCCCCGGGGCGTCGAAGTCGTCGGCGACCAGCGTGGGGTCCAGATCGGCGAGGCCGGTGAGCCGGGCCGTCCGCGCCGGGTCGAGCAGCAGGGGCAGCAGGTCGCGCTGCATGGCGAGCAGGACCCGGGGCCTGCGGGCGGCGGGGGCAAGGACCCGGGGGCGGCGGGCCGCGGGGGGCAGGTCGGACACAGGACTCCTCGGGTCATGGTCGCGTGGAGCGCGCCTGGTGGAAGGCGGCGCCTCGCGCGGGAGATGCGGTACGTCAGCGGGTGACGGCCGGGGTCAGCGGGTGGCGGCCGGGGTCATCGTGTGGCCGGGGTCATCGGGCGCCCGGGGTCATCGGGCGGCCTGGGGCATCGGGCGGCTTGGGGCGTCGGGCGGCCTGGGGTCACCATGTGGCCCGGCCCACCACGGGGTGGCAGGGACCGTCACACGGCTGGGCTCATCACGGGCGGCCTGCTTCACCGCGGGGTGGCTGGGCCCCACCACGTTGCTGGGCTCACCGCAGGTGGTCGGGCCCATCACGCGGCCGGACTCACCGCAGGCTGCCTGGTTCACCACGGCGTGGCTGGGTGCCACCACGCGGCCGGGCGCACCGCAGGCGGTCGGGCCCACCACGCGACCAGGCTCACCACGGGCGGCCTGGCTCAGCCGCACGACGGCGGGGCTCACCCCGCAGCCGCCTTGGCCTCGGCGAACTCCTCGGCCATCCGGTCGATGCCGTTCTGCTGCTTGATCCGGGCGACGATGCCCTTCCAGTCCGATGCCTTCGTCTTGCCGGACACGGCGTCCATCACCGCGGAGTTGAGCGCGGGGGAGACCCCGGCCCACTTGGCGCTGAAGGTGGCCGAGGAGAAGCGGTAGGCGGCCGAGGCGTCCGGCGCGCAGATCGGCAGCAGTGTCTTCTGCGAGGTGTGGAGCCGTTTGGTGAGGTCGGCGAGACCGGGGAAGAACAGCGGCTGCGGCGCCGTGTTGAAGTACTGGAACGGCAGGTTGGTGCTGTTCTCCGTCTGCCCGAGCCGGGTCGCGTTCGCCGGGGCGCCGTCCTTGTCGCGGGTGAAGTGCACGCCCTCGACGCCGTACCGGGCCAGCTCGAACTCCTTGGTCCCGAACGGCGCCGCGAAGAAGTCCAGGATCCGCAGCAGCATCCTGATCCGGGCCGGGGAGGACTTCTTGACGACCGTGAACCCGAACACCGAGTCGCCGCCCGGGGTGTTGGGCTTGTCGCCGTAGGGGAAGGCGAGATCGGGGGTGAAGCCCCGCACCTGGGAGAAGATCTGCGCGGCGGCGCCGGTGCCGTTGGGCCAGGTGAGCCACGTGCCGTTGAGGAACTTGGGCTGCGCGTCCCCCGCGCCCAGCGTCAGCGCGTCCGGGTTGTAGACGCGGCGCGTGTAGAAGCGGTGCATGTTCTCCACGGCCTGCTCGAACTCCGGTGTGTCGGCGGTGAAGCTGAAGCTCCCGCCGGACTCGCCCCACCAGTTGGGGGCGCCGGCCGCACCGGCGTGGAAGGTCCAGCCGAACGCGGCGGCGCTCGAACTGCCGATGCCGTAGTGGCCCCTCACGCTCAGCCTGGCCATGGCGTCGGTGAATTCCTGGACCCCGACGCCCTTGCCCCAGATCCCCGCCCTCTCCAGCTTGTCGCGGTCGGCGAACAGGCCGACCTGCGGGGCGTTGTAGCGGTAGGTCGGCACGCCGTATATCCCGCCGCCGATGCGCCCCATCAGCTGCCAGCCCCGGGTGGGCAGGGCGGCCAGGTTCGGGTACGCCTTGATCGCGTCGCCGGACAGGTACTCGCTGAGGTCGGCGCACTTCGAGCGGATGAACTCGCTGATGTGGGGGGCGCCGGTGGCCGGGATCATCAGGATGTCCGGCTGGTCGCCGCCCGCCATCATGGTGGTCAGCGCGGTGGTGTAGCTGGTGCCGGTGTCGATGACGAACCGGGGCCTGAGGGTGACGCCCATCGCGTCGCCGAGGGCCTCGACCATCCGGTTGGAGGAGTCGAGCTTGACGGCGGCGCCGTAGCTCAGCGCCATACAGGAGACCGTCGAGCCGTCACCCGGCTTGCCCTTAACGGATGAAGGTAGCGGAAGCGAGGGGTAGTTGAGGACGGCGGGAGCGCCGTTGTCGGGCAGCGCGGGCAGGTCGTAGTGGACCTCGGCGGGCACGTACGCGGGCCAGGGGGCCTGCTCGGTGCCCTCGTTGGAGACGGACACCGGTCCGCCGCCGCCGTCGCAGGCGGCGAGCGCGGGACCGGCGGCGAGGACGACGGCACCGGCACCGGCTGCTCTGAGCACCGAACGGCGGGACATGTGCAGGGACATGAGGGCTCCAAGCGGACGCGTTCGTGCGGGGGAGGGGGGAGCGGAACCGGGCGCAGCGGGTCAGGACTTGACCGCGCCGGTGAGCACGCCCTTGGTGAAGAACCGCTGGACGAAGGGGTAGACGACCAGGACGGGGACGACCGCGACGACGATGGTGGCCATCAGCGTGGTCCGGGAGGTGTCCTTAAGGGCGCTCGCGGTGGTGCCGTTCGCGTCCGCGGTGACCCCCTGGGTGACCAGCAGCCGCAGCAGGGTGCTGAGCGGCCAGCGGCCGGGGTCGTTGAGGTAGAACAGGGCCCGGAAGAAGTCGTTCCAGTAGGTGACGCCGTAGAAGAACCCGACCACCGCGATCACCGACCTGGACAGCGGCAGCACGATCCGCCACAGGACGGTGAACTCGCCCGCCCCGTCCAGCCGGGCCGCCTCGAACAGCTCGCCGGGCAGCCCCTGGAAGAAGCCGCGCAGCACCACCAGGTTGAAGACGTCGATGACGACGGGCAGCACCAGCGAGGAGTAGTCGTCGATCAGCCCGAGGTTGTCGACGACCAGGTAGGCGGGGATGATCCCGGGCGGGAACAGGAAGGCGACCAGCGTCATCTTCAGCACCCAGCCGCCCCCGATCACCCCGGGCCGGGCCAGGGCGTACGCCAGCAGCACGGTCGCGGCCAGCGACACCGCCGTACCGACCACCACCAGCAGCAGCGACACCACCAGGGCGCGGCCCGCGGTGGAACCGGTGAGGATCTGGTGGAAGGCGTGCAGCGAGAACTCCCGTGGCCACAGCGAGTAGCCGCCGTCCGCGGTGACCTGGCGGGCGGTGCTGAGGCTGGTGGCCAGCACCACCCAGAAGGGCGCCACCACGGCCGCCGTGATCAGCACCATCACCAGCACCTTGCCGGCCGTGGTGAGGGCCTTCGGCTTCTCCTGCCAGGCCGGGCGCGTGGCCTTCGTACGCCTGCCCTTCGTGCGACTGTCCTTTGCGTGGCCGTTCTCTGTGTGGCGGGCCGCCGCCCCGGTTACCAGGCTCATCGGTAGACCCCCTGCTCGCCCAGCCGGTGGGCGACCTTGTTCGCGGCGACCACCAGGACCAGGGCGACGGCGCCCTTGAACAGTCCCGCGGCCGCCGCGACGGACCAGTCGCCGTTGACGGTGGCGTGGTAGTAGACGTACGTGTCGATCACTTCGGAGACCCGCTGCCCGAACGAGTCGCGCTGGAGCAGCACTTGGTCGAAGCCGACGCTGAAGACGGAACCGAGCCGCATGATCAGCACGAGCACGACCACCGGTCGTACGCCGGGCAGGGTGACGTGCCAGAAGCGGCGCCAGGGCCCGGCGCCGTCCATGGCCGCCGACTCGTAGAGTTGCTCGTCCACCTGGAACAGGGCGGCCGTGAAGATCACCGTGGCCCAGCCGCAGTCCTTCCAGATCAGCTCGGCGACCATCATCGGCTGGAACAGCGAGGGGTCGGTGAACAGGTTCACCATATGGCCGCCGCCACCGGACAACAGATCGGTCAGCACGCCGGTGGGGCCCACCATCTGCTGGATCAGGGCGACGGCCACGACCCAGGAGACGAAGTGCGGCAGGAACACCACCGACTGCACGAACTTGCGCACGGGCCCGCTGAGCACGCTGTGCAGCAGCAGCGCCACCGCGAGCGGCACCGGGATGAAGAACACCAGCTGGAACAGGGCGAGGCTCACCGTGTGCCCCACGGCCCGCCAGAACCCCGGATCACCGAACAGCGTCTGGAAGTTGGAGATCCCGGCCCAGGGGCTGTGGCTCATCCCGAGGAAGGGGATGTAGTGCTGGAAGGCGATCACGTTCATGGCGAGGGCGCCGTACTGGAAGACCGCGAAGTACAGCACGCCCGGCACCATCATGAGCAGCAGCACCCGGTCCCGCCGCACCCGCTGCCACCGGGAGACCGAGTGCCGGGTCGGTGCGGTGGGCGCTTCGGGAGGCGCGTCGGGTCGCTCGGCCGGTGTACTGCCGGGCCGCTGGCCGACCAGGGACACAGGGGCCTCCTTCCAGGGGCGAGGGGGGCATCGAGGACGCCGCCGGACACGGTGGGACGCCCGGGGGGCCCTCCGCCGTCCGATGCGGCTTCAGCATCCGGTCGGGTCCGTAACCCGTCAATGAGGTCGTACGTACTTGGAACGACCCGGAAGTACCCGGAGCCTTTCGATATCCCGTTCTCCGCCCCTTCACCCCCTAATCCCTGCTTTCGCTCACCCGGCAACCTCGCCGCCTTCCTCCCTTCGCCGGGCCTCCTGGGTCTGCCCAACTCCCTTCCGGCGCGCTAGGTTTCCTCCGTTCCCAACAGTTCGGAACCCTTTCCACGCCAGCGCCGAGGGAAATGTGACGCGTGATGCTCTCTCCGGACCGGCACGACCTGCTCCTCGCCCATCTGCGGGAGCACGGCTCGGCACGGATCAGCGACCTCGTGGGCCTGCTGGGGGTCTCCGACGTCACGGTGCGCCGCGATGTCGAGTCCCTCGAACGCGAGGGTCTGGTACGGCGGTTCCACGGCGGCGTCGCTCTGGACCGCAGGGCGGCGACCACCGGGCAGAACCCCGAACGCGTGCCGGACGCCCTGCGGTTGGGCCTGCTCCTGCCCAACGGCCCGTACTTCCGTGAGGTGCTGGAGGGTGCCCGCGAGGCGGCGTCGGAACTGAACGCCGAACTGACCCTCGCCTTCTCCGACTACCAGCCCGAGCAGGACCTGGTGGCCGTCCGCCGCCATCTGGACGACGGCGTCGACGGCCTGCTGCTGGCCCCGCCGACCCTGGAGAACTCCCGCCACACCCGCTTCGAGGAACGCCTGCGCGAGCTGAGGATCCCGGTGGTCCTGGTGGAACGCGAGCTGCGCTCCACCACACTGGTCGACCGCCTGGACCACGTGGTCACCGACCACCAGGCCGGCGCCCGGCTGGCCGTGGAACACCTGGCCCGCCTCGGACACCGCCGGATAGCCCTCATGGTCAAGGACCTGGGCCCGACGGCCCCCGCCGTCCGCCTCGGCCACACCCACGCCCTGCGCGCCCTGGGCCTCGACCAGGACAGCCCCGTCCACCTGGTCCCGCAGCGCGAGACCTCCCCCCACACCGAGCAGCGCATCGACGAGGTCCTCGACGACCTGCGCGCCCACGGCGCCACCGCCGTCCTCGCCCACGGCGACGCGGAGGCCATCGTCCTGCTCCAACTGGCCGCGCAGCGCGGCATCCGCGTCCCCCAGGACCTGGCGATCATCTCCTACGACGACGAGGTCGCCGCCCTGGCCAGCATCCCCCTGACCGCCGTCGCCCCACCGAAACGCGCCCTGGGCCGCAAGGGCATCGAACTCCTCACCTCCCGCCTCCGCTCCCCCCACCCCCTCCCGATCCACCACCTGACCCTCCAACCGTCCCTGGCGGTACGGGCCTCGTGCGGAGCGGGCGCGGGGGGCCGGGGACGCAGGGGGCACTGAAACCGGACCGGGCCCGAGCGGGGGGGGGGGGGGGGGGGACTGCAACCGGGACCAGCCGAGCAGGGGGTACCGGCCACGCCACGCCTCCGCACCCTCCGCCGCCCCTCAGGAGCGGATCTCGGCCGCAACCCCTCGGTCACCGGTTGCCGGACACCCCACCCGAGCCGCACCCCACCTCCCCGCGCCACGACCGCCCCACCCGCCCCGTCCGACGAGCACCCTGCGCCGAGGACGGGAGTGTGCCGACCCTCGTCCTATGGGGGTTTCGGAGGGGATTCCGCGTCGGCTCGGCCAAGGGCGATCATGCTGCCCGCACTGCGGTCTGCCGCAGGACCGGGTGGCGACGCTCGGACACGAGTGGGTCATGCTGGAACCGGACCTGAGGCCACTGGCCCACGAGGTGCCGGCGGGGCATCGGTGGATCGAGCTGTCCGACGGACGGGTGACCGTCTACGGCGTCTGCCCACCGGAGCAGTTCCAGCGGTGCCGAATCGAACACCGCCTCGCCTGCCCGGCCCAGCTCCTGCCGGACCTGTGGCCATGGCTGACGGACCGGCGGGACGAGAACGCACGGCGGACGGAACGGCGGAACGCGCCCCAGCCGGAACCGCCACACGAGGAGTGGCCGGACGCCGGTTGACCAACGGAGAGAGCCGCCCCCTGTCTCCCGGATCCAGCAGCTCTGCCCGCCCCCTGGTCGGCCCGCCCGTCCGCGCGTCCCGTTGCTCATTGCCCTTTGCATATTGGTTGACCTGCGGGCAAGATGAATTCGATTCTCGACCGGTACGCGCCACCCACCCGGACGTGGCAGGCGGCGGATGCCGGCGGGATGCGCAGGTGCGCGGCGTCGGCCGTGCGGGCTGAGCGGGGGCAGACATGGAACGTAGCAGCGCGGGAGACGACCGGGCCCACTGTCCGGCCGTGACATCCCCGGATCCGTCGATCCCACCGGGCGCCGCCGCCCGGCCCCATCCTGCCTGACACCGGAGACCGGCCGGCGCGGATCGCGCCCGGCGACGGCTCGGCGGCGAACTGACCGAGACGCGAACAGAGTTGGCCCCGCCCAGGTCAACCATGCCGTCGAGCGGCGAGAACGCGGGCGCCCGGGCGTGCCCGCGACCGCCAGGCGACTCCTGTGCCGTTCATCAGGAAACTCATGGCAATCACCGGATGTCAGCTCCGAACCAGGGCTACGGTGCTGATCGTTGTGCGCGACGCTACGTGTGGGGGGAAGGCGAGGGTGGACGACATGATCCTTCGGCTGCTGGGGCCGGTCGAGCTGGTGCACGAGGGTCGTTCGCTCGATGTCGGCGGGCCGCGCCAGCGGATCGTCCTGGCGATGCTGGGGCTGGACATCGGCCGCACACGGTCCACGGAACAACTCATCGACGCGGTATGGGGCGACGCGCCCCCCGTCACCGCGCGCGGCCAGATCCAGGTCGCCATCTCCACGCTCCGCAAGCAGTTCGCCCTTGCCGGACGGCCCGACGCGATCAGGACCCGCGCGCCCGGCTACGCCCTCGAACCGGCCGCCTGCGACGTGGACAGCCTGGAGTTCGACCGGCTGGTCACCATCGCCCGCGAGGACTCCCGCGCCGGCCGCGCAACGGAGGCGGCGGCAACCCTGCGCACGGCCCTCAAGCTGTGGCGCGGCCCCGCCCTCGACGGCATCCCCAGCGACTCCGTACGGCCTGTGGCCAGGCATTACGACGACAGACGCCTGGCCGCGACCGAGGAGTGTCTGCGCCTCGACCTCCTGCTGGCCAGGCATGCCGAGGTCTGCGCCGAACTGACCGTCCTCATCGGCCGGTTCCCGCTGCGCGAGCGCCTCTACGAACTCCTCATGCTGGCGCTGTACCGCTCGGGGCGGCAGGCGGAGGCGCTGGCGACCTTCCAGCGGGCCCGCAAGGCCCTCGTCGAGGAGATGGGTATCGAGCCGGGGCAGGAACTGCGCGATCTGGAACAGGCGATCCTGAAGCAGTCCCCGGCACTCGATCTCCCCGCCCCGCCGCCGAACCGGGCCGTCCCCGCACGCCCCGCCGCCGCGCCGGACACCCCGGAGGGCATGGACACCCCGGGCGCGCAGGAGGACGGCTTCCGTCTCATCCCCCGCCAGCTCCCCGCCACCATCGGCGACTTCACCGGCCGCCGCGCCCAGCTCGACGAGATCAAGGAACTGCTCGTCGCCTCCTCCCGGGCGGAGACCCCGGGCTACGCCGTGCCGATCGTGGACATCTCCGGCCCCGGCGGCGTCGGCAAGTCGGCCCTCGCCGTGCGCGCCGCCCACGAGGTGAGCAAGCACTTCCCCGACGGCCATCTGTACGCCGACCTGCACACCATCTCCGGCGCCACGCAGATCACCGCCCTGCTGGCCCGTTTCCTGCGGGCCCTCGGCATACCGGCCAAGGCCATCCCCGACGACGCCCAGGAACGGGCCGAGATGTACCGCAGCAGGCTCGCCGACAGCCGGGTGCTCGTGGTCCTCGACGGCGTGACCGGCGCGGAGCAGGTGACCCCGCTCCTGCCCGGAAGCGCGGGCTGCGCGGTGATCACCACGAGCCGGGCACGGCTGGCCGGCACGGACGGCGTCCGCGGTATCGACCTCGCCGCCTTCGACATGGCCAACGCCCTGGAACTGCTGGCCGGCATCGTCGGCCGCGAGCGCGTCCAGGCGGAACTCGACACCGCCGTCGAACTCGTCAACCTCTGCGACGCGCTGCCCCTGGCGCTGCGGATCGCCGGTGCCCGGCTGGCCTCCCACCCCCACTGGCGGATCGAGTGGCTGGTCCAGCGGCTGCGGGACGAGCGTCGCCGCCTGGACGAACTGAGCCACCGGGGCCTCGAACTGCGCTCCACCATCAGCCTGACGTACCGGGCGCTGCCCCCGCTCGCCCAGCGCCTGTTCCGGCTGTTCTCCCTGGTCCAGGCCCCCGACTCGCCCGCCTGGGTCGCCGCCGCCCTGCTGGACACGGACTTCGCCACCGCGGAGGACACCCTCGACGCCCTGGTCGAGGCCCAGGTCATGGACACCGTGCGGTACCCGGACTCGCTCCGGCCGCGCTACCGCTTCCACGACCTCATCCGCGCCTACGCCCGCGAGGAACTCCTCGCCACCGAAACCCCCGAGGAGCAGGAGGCCGCCCTGGCGCGCGTGCTCGGCGGCTGGCTCTCCCTGGTCGAGGAGGCCCACCGGGAGGAGTACGGCGGGGACTACACGATCATCCACGGCCGTGCCGAGCGCTGGAAGCTCCCCGCGGACGCCGACGTGGAGCCCGCCGGACGGCCGATGGAGCGGCTCAGCGGGGAACGCCGGGCGCTGGTGACGGCCGTACGGCAGGCCGCTGCGGCCGGCATGGACGAGCTGTGCTGGGACCTCGCCCTCACCTCGGTCACCCTGTTCGAGGCCAAGGGGTACTTCGACGACTGGAAGGAGACCACGCGCCTGGCGTACGAGGCGTCCGCCCGCGCCGGGAACCGCGTCGGCCAGGCGGCGATGTCGTACTCCCTGGGCACCCTGCACATGTTCCAGACCCGCATGGAGCAGGCGGACGAGCGCTTCGGCCAGGCCCGGGAGCTGTTCGAGGCGGAGGGCCACGACCACGGGCGGGCCCTGGTGCTGCGCAACGCCGCCTACCTGGACAGCGTGCGCGGGGACGACGCCGCCATGCGGGAGAAGTACGACGAGGCGCTGGCCATCACCAGACTGGTGGGCGACCGGATCGGCGAGGCGCACATCCTGCGCAGCCTGGCCGGCTGGTGGCTGGCCTCGGGGAACACCGAGCGCGCCCGCACCCTGCTGGAACAGGCCCTCACCATCTCCCGGAAGGAGAGCTGCCTGCGCGTCCAGGCGCAGGTGCTGCAACGGTTCGCCGACCTGCACCTCGCGCTCGACCAGCCGAGCCAGGCCCAGGAGGCGCTCCAAGAGGTCCTGCGGATCGTGCGGGACAGCGGGGACCGGATCGGCGAGGCGTACGCGCTGTACGGCCTCGGCGCGCTCCGCCGCCGGGAGAAGCGGCTGGACAGCGCCACCGACACGCTGACCCGCGCCCTGCATCTGTCGCGGCAGGTGGGGGAGCGGGTCGTCGAGGCCAGGTCGCGCTACGCGCTCGCCGAGATCGCCCTCGTCCGCGGCGATCACCACGTGGCCTCGGCGCACCTGGAGGCCGCGCGCGACCTGTTCGCCGAACTCGGCTCCCGGACCTGGCTCGAACGGACCGAGGACCTGATGATCGAGGCCGGCGGCCCGAACACCACCGCCCCCGGGACTACGACCGTCACCGGCTCCGGGACGACGACCGCCGTTTCCGGGAGTACGACCGCCACCGAGCCCGGGACCACGTCGGCCACGACCCCCGGTGCCACGACGGCCATGGCCCCCGGGGCTACGCCCCCCGCCACCCCCGGTGTCACGGCCGCCCCCCGGCCACCGGCCGATCAGGCGTCCCCAGGGGACCCGGGCGCCCGAGTGTCGTGAGCAACTCCGCCTTCGCAAAGTGGAGTTAATCCGTCAGCCCGCCGCCCGCCGCCCGCCGCGGCTCAGCCCCGCGCCGCCCCCGGCTCCCCTCCGGAAGCCGCCACCGCCCGCAGCCGCTCCGCGCGGTCCACACGTTCCCAGGTGAAGTCGGGCAGTTCACGGCCGAAGTGACCGTACGCGGCCGTCTGGGCGTAGATCGGCCGCAGCAGGTCGAGGTCGCGGATGATCGCCGCCGGCCGCAGGTCGAAGACCTCGGTCACCGCGTCCTGGATGCGCGCCACCGGCACGGTCTCGGTGCCGAAGGTCTCCACGAACAGGCCGACGGGCTCCGCCTTGCCGATCGCGTACGCCACCTGCACCTCGGCGCGCCGGGCCAGACCGGCCGCCACGATGTTCTTGGCGACCCAGCGCATCGCGTACGCGGCACTGCGGTCCACCTTGGACGGGTCCTTGCCGGAGAACGCGCCGCCACCGTGCCGGGCCATGCCGCCGTACGTGTCGATGATGATCTTCCGCCCGGTCAGGCCCGCGTCCCCCATCGGGCCGCCGATCTCGAACCGGCCGGTGGGGTTGACCAGCAGGCGGTAGCCCTCGGTGCCGATGCCGAGGGCGGCCAGCTCGGGCTCCACCACATGCGTGCGGATGTCCGGGACGAGGGTGGCCTCCAGGTCGGTGTCGGCGGCGTGCTGCGCGGAGACGACGACCGTGTCGAGACGGACCGGCCGGTCGTCGTCGTACTCGATGGTGACCTGCGTCTTCCCGTCGGGGCGCAGATACGGCAGGGTGCCGTTCCTGCGGACCTCGGACAGCCGCCGGGACAGCCGGTGGGCGAGGGTGATCGGCAGGGGCATCAGCTCCGGCGTCTCGTCGCAGGCGTAGCCGAACATCAGGCCCTGGTCACCCGCGCCCTGGCGGTCCAGCTCGTCGCGCTCCCGGCCCTCGGCAGCACCCTCGACACGGGACTCGTACGCCGTGTCCACGCCCTGCGCGATGTCGGGGGACTGCGCGCCGATGGACACGGAGATGCCGCAGGAGGCGCCGTCGAAGCCCTTGAGCGAACTGTCGTAGCCGATCTGGAGGATCCGGTCCCGCACCAGGGCCGCGATCGGGGCGTACGCGGTGGTGGTCACCTCGCCCGCGACATGCACCAGGCCGGTGGTGACCAGGGTCTCCACGGCGACCCGGGAGGCCGGGTCCTCCTTGAGCAGCGCGTCGAGGACGGAGTCGCTGATCTGGTCGGCGATCTTGTCGGGATGGCCCTCGGTCACGGACTCCGAGGTGAACAGACGACGTGACACGGTGACTCCTCAGGACGTGGCGGTCAGTGGTGGTTGCGCGGGCTCGCTGCCGGGGTCTCCCCGGCCTGCGCCGGGGCCGCCGCTTCTGGCGCCGGTTCGTCCCCGGCCCATACGTCACCCCGGATCAGCAGCTCGCCCGGTACGGCTCGGCGCACCACGAGGTAGACCTCGTCGCCCGGCACCCCGAGCAGGGTGCTCAACGCGTCGCGCAGCAGCCGCAGCAGCCGGCTCACGGTCTCCCGTGGATAGCTCGCCTTGCAGGTGATGAAGCCGATCGGGGCGCACGGGTGTCCGGCGGGGCGGTCCCATTCGGGCCGGTGCACCGCGTCGGCGTCGAGCCGCTGCCAGGTCACCCAGCAGTGCTGCGGGGAGATGCCCAGCAGCCCGGTGACCGCTTCGGCGATCTTCGCCAGGGCGGGGCGGCCGGGACCGGCGTCGGGCGACATCAGGGTGATGACGGGCATGGAACTGCCTTTCTCGGCTTGGGTTTTCCTCGCGGTACGGCCGGCGCGCGGGGCCGCGGCGCCGCGCGCGCTCACCCGTCGAGGGTGGCGAGCAGCTCCGACCGGTCGACCTTCCCGTTCGCCGTCACCGGCAGTCGCTCAACGCGCCGTACAACGTCCGGCACGGCGTGCGCGGGCAGCCGCAGGGACAGGGAGCGGCGCAGCAGCACCGGGTCCTCCTCCGTGTCGGCGGCGGAGGTGTAGAACAGCGCGAGCCGGTCGTAGTTGCCCAGTTCGCCGGGGACCGGGACGGCGACGCAGTGCGTGATGCCGGGCAGTTCGGCCGCGTGGGTCTCGATCTCCTCCGGCTCGATGCGGTAGCCGCGGATCTTGACCTGGCGGTCGGTGCGTCCGGTGAAGTGGAGGACGCCGTCGGCGTCCCTGAGGCCGTGGTCGCCGGTCCGGTAGAGCCGGGTGCCGGCCGACGGGTGCTCGGTGAAGCACGCGGCGGTGAGGTCCGGGTCGCCGAGGTAGCCGAGTGCCAGCCCCGCGCCGCTGACGCACAGCTCGCCGGTGACCCCGGGCGGACACTCCCGCCCGGCCCCGTCCAGCACATGCACCCGGGTGCCGGGGACCGGGCGGCCGACGGGGACGCCGTGCGGTGCCGCGCAGTCCGCCGCGGTGATGGGGTGCACGGTGGCGAACACGCAACTCTCCACCGGCCCGTAGCCGTTGAACAGCCGGATGTCCGGATGTGCGGCGAGGAACTGGCCCACATGCGCGGCCGACAGCCGCTCCCCGCCGATGTAGAGGCGGCGCAGGCCCCGGAAGCAGTCCGGGTCGATCTCGGTGAACAGGTTGAACAGGGAGGACGTGAGCCAGGCGGTGTCGAGGGCGCATGTGTCGATCAGACGGCGCAGGGTGTCCGGCAGGAGGTAGTCCTCGGCGGCGGTGACGCAGGTGCCGCCGGTGGTGAGCGTCCCCCACAGCTCCAGCGAGAAGGCGTCCCAGGACGAGGGGGCCGCCTGCAGCATGACCGTGCCGGGGCCGAAGGCGAGGGGCCCGTCCGCCGTGAACAGCCGGGTGGTGGCCGCGTGCGGGGACACCACGCCCTTCGGAGTGCCGCTGGTGCCGGACGTGAAGAAGACCGTGGCGGGGACGTCCGCCGGCCCGTCGTAGGCAGCGAACGCGGTCCCGCCCTCCCGGGCGGCGAACTCGCCGCATCCGGCCGGTGGTTGCCACACCGGCCACCGCCCGAAACGTTTCCCGGGCATCCCGTCCGATGCCTCCCCGGCGTCCGTCACCAGCACCGGACCGCCCAGCTGCCCGAGCACGGACTCGACCCGCTCCCGGGGCCACCGCGGATCCAGCGCGGCATATCCGGCACCGCACTTGAGCACCGCGAGCAGGGCGACGTACAGCCGGGCCGAGCGCGGCAGCAGGACGGGGACCAGGGTGCCCGGACCCGCGCCGGCCGCCGCCAGCCCGGCCGCCCAGGCGTCCGCCGCCGCGTCGAGGGTGGCGTAGTCGAGCCGGGTGGACCCGTCCACCACGGCCAGTGCGTCCGGCCGGGTCCTGGCCCGGTGTGCGACCGCCCGGTGGATGAGGCCGACTCCCATGGAAATCCCTCCGGTTCCGAGACGGTACGAGGACCGGGCCGACCGGAATTCCGGCAACCCGCCACCGATGCTCCGCCCCCTTCACCGCCGGTGTCACGTACCCGAATCCGGGGACAGCGCCCGTAGTTGACTTCATGGGCCATCGAATCGGAATCTGACGGGGCCGGGCAGCCACCTCGGCTTTCCACAAGGGGGTTGATCTCAATGAGCGTTGCCGGACCGGAAGACCGTGTTCTTCCCACACCGGCCCTGGCGGGACACGGCAGCGGTGTCCCACTGCTGGACTACGACGCCGTTCCCGGGCGCTCCGGGTCCGGCGGCGCCCCCGGCAGCATGCTCCTGCTGCACGGATTCGGCGGCGACAAGACCCAGTTGCGGCCCATCGGCGACGCCCTGTGCCCGCCGGGTGCCGTCGCCGTCCACCCCTCGCTGCGCGCCCACGGCGACAGCCACCAGCCGGCCTGGGGCTACTCCGTACTGGACTTCTCCGCCGACCTGCACCGCGTCGCCGACATCCTCCCCGACGAGGTGCACCTGGTCGGATACTCGTACGGCGGCCTGGTGGCGGCCGTCTCCGCGGTCACCTGGGGAGCGTCCCGGGTACGCAGCCTGGTGGTGATCGACCAGTCCTTCGACGCGCACCCCGCGCTGCACGAGGCCGACGAATGGGCCGAGGGCAGCCTGCTGCGCTGGACCTACGACTTCGGACACCTGCCGGACCTGCTGGAGCGCCTCGGCATCCCGGTCCTGGTGCTGGCCGGCGCCGACAGCCGCAACATCCTGCCCGACGAACGCGAGCGCCTCGCGGCCCGCGGCGGCGGAATGCTCCGGCTCGAAACCATCCGGGGATCGCACGCCGACTGCTATCGCAATACGGCCGAGATCACCGCGGTGATGCGTGATTTCTACCAGAACGGATTCCCCGGGATTCCCGGCAGGGAAATCGCCGAGGAGGGCGCAGCCGCATGAAATCCCGTCTTGTCGAGGAAGGCCCCGCCCGCACCCTCGTGCTCGGCACACTCGCCAATTCCCTCGGAAACGGCGTCTTCGTGACCTGTTCCGCCCTCTATTTCACCCGGATCGCGGGCTTCACCCCGGCCCAGCTCGGCCTGGGCCTGAGCATCGCGGGCATCGCGGGACTGTTCGCGGGCGTTCCCTTCGGACACCTCGCCGACCGCAGGGGCCCGCGCGGCACCGCGGCGGCCCTCCTCGTCCTCGCGGGCCTCGCCACCGGCGCCTACCTGCTGACCGACGCGTACCCGCTGTTCATCGTGTTCGCCTTCCTGTACGCGCTGTTCGACCGCGGCGCCTACGCGGCCCGCCAGGCACTGATCCCGGCCGTGCTGGACGGCGAGAACCTGGTCCGGGTCCGCGCCAAGATCCGTGTCGTCACGAATGTGGGCGTCTCGGCCGGCGCCGCGCTCGGCGGCGTGGCCCTGCTGTGGGACACCGGCACCGCGTACCGGCTCACCTTCCTGCTCAACGCGCTGAGCTTCGTGGTCTGCGGCCTGGTGTTCCTGCGGCTGCCCGCCGTACCGCCCGCCCCGCAGCGCCCGCCGGGCGAACCGCGGCTCGCGGTGCTGCGCGACACCCCGTACGCGCTGCTCGCCGTGCTCAACATGGTGATGCAGCTGCACATCCCGATCCTCGAGGTGATCCTGCCGCTGTGGATCGCGCTGCACACCGGCGCCCCGCACGCGCTCACCGCCGTACTCCTCCTCCTGAACACCCTCGCCTGCGTCGGCCTCCAGGTCCCCGTGACCAAGAAGATCGGCGAACTGCGCTCCGCCGTCCGCGCCTTCCGCGTCGCCGGAGTGGCCCTGCTCGGCTGCTGCGCGGCCTTCGCGCTCTCCTCGGGCCGCGGCCCCTGGGCGGCGACCGTGACCCTGGTGGTGGCTGCGGCCCTGCATGTGTACGGCGAGATGGTCCAGTCGGCCGGCTCCTGGGTGATCGGCTACGAACTCGCCCCGCCCGACAAACAGGGCCAGTACCAGGGCCTGTTCAACACCGGCATCGCGGCGGTGCAGATGTTCGGCCCGGTCTCCCTGACCCTGCTTCTCATCGACTGGGGCACCCCCGGCTGGCTGACCCTGGGCGCGGTGTTCCTCGTCGGCGGCCTGGCGATGGCCCCGGCCGTGCGCTGGGCCGAGCGCCGCCGGACCGGGGCCGCACAAGCCGCCCCCGCGACGGCCACCGCCGCCTGACCGGCCACCGCATCACATCCCCTACGACACCCCGGACGAGGGAGACGATGACCCACCCCAACCCGACCACGGACCCCGGGCGCGACGGAGTGGAACTCCAACTGGCAGATGTATGGCGCCGGTTGCTGGGCCGCCACGACGTCGGCATCCACGACGACTTCTTCACGCTCGGCGGTCACTCGCTGCTCGCCATCAAGCTGACCGTCGAGGTCCGCAGGCTCTTCCACGTCGACCTGACCGCCGCCGACCTGCTCGCCGCGGCCACCGTCGCCGAGCTCGCGGAGATCGTCCGCCGGGGCACGGCCGACCGGCAGGGCCAGCTGGTCCGCATCCAGCAGGGCACGGGCGGCAGCCCGGTGTACGCCCTGCCCCCGGTGTCCGGAACCGTGCTGCTCTACCCGCCCATCGCCCGCGCCATGGGCCTCGACCAGCCCTTCTGGGCCGTGCAGTCGCTCGGACTGCTGCCCGGCGAGGAGCCGCTGACCTCGATCGAGGAGATCTCCGAGCACTTCATCGAGCAGCTGCGCACCGTCCACCCCGAGGGCGCCGAGTGGAACCTGATGGGCTACTCGATGGGCGGACTGCTCGCCTACGAGACCGCCCGCCGCCTCAAGGAACGCGGCGAACGCGTCGGACTCGTCGGCCTGCTCGACACCCGGATCACCGTCGAGCCCAGCGCCGACCCGGACTTCGCGCTGCGCGCCCTGCTGTGGCGCGGGCTCAAGCTGGAGCTGGACATCGACTGGCTCCGCGGCCTGGACCCGGACGCCCGGGCGAAGGCCCTGGTGGAACGGGCCGTGGAGGCCGGCACCATGCCCGCCGACTTCGACGCCGACCGGCTGCGCCGCATGATCGACATGTACCGGTTCAACCTGGACGCCCTCGCCGCCTACGAGATCAAGCCGTACGACGGCCCCGTCACCGTCTTCCGGGTCACCGACCGCTCGATGGAGGGCGGGACGCTCCCCGAGGACCTGGGCTGGAGCGAGGTCGCCGAGCGCGCCGTCGTCGTCGACGTCCCCGGCGACCACTTCACGATGGTCGAGCCCGGCCAGGTCGAGGTCCTGGGCCGCCGGCTGCGCGAACAGCTCGACCTGGCGTCCGCGCCGGCCGTCGCCTCCTGACCACCGCGACCCGCAGAGGAGTACCCGTGCAGGAGCCGAACGGCACCCCGCCCTCGTACGTCTTCCACCCCATCGGCGTCGTCCGCTCGCCCCGTGACGTGCCCGAGCACGACCACTGGGGCAAGGTCACCTCCGTCATCGAGCTGGACCCGGAGCGGCTGCGGCCCGAGGCCGTGACCGGCCTGGAGCGGTTCTCGCACCTGGAGATCGTCTTCCACTTCCATCTGATCCCCGAGACCGCGGTCGTCACCGGCGACCGCCACCCCCGGGACCGCACGGACCTGCCCCGCCTCGGCATCCTCGCCCAGCGCCTGAAGGAACGCCCCAACCGGCTCGGTGTCTCGCGCTGCGAACTGGTCCGGGCCGACGGCCTGAACCTGCACGTCCGGGCGCTCGACGCGCTGGACGGCACCCCGGTCCTCGACGTCAAGCCGTATCAGCGGCTCTTCGCACCGCGACCGGAGACGGTCCGCGAACCGGCCTGGCTGCACGAGGCGATGTCCCAGTACTACGCCCCCTGACGAACAGCACGCTCCTCGCGCCACTTCGCACCGCCCGGCGCGGCCACAAGCCATCCGGGCCCCCAACAGCCAAGGAGTCCCATGTCTGTCACCACCACCGACGGCACGCCGGTCGATCTGGAGCTCAACCTCGGCCGCCTCCTCGACCGCAACCCCCAGCTGCAGATCCCCCGCGACGAGTACAACATCAACGTCACCTCGAACGAGGGCGACCGGCTCGGAGCAGAGGAACTCGCCGCCGAGTACGGCCGGTTCCCGGGCGCCGGACACCCGGCCCACCTGTACTTCCACCTCCCGCTGTGCAACTACATCTGTCATTTCTGCAACTACGTCAAACGCCTGGTGCCACGCGGCAAGGAGGACGGCGCCCTGCGGCTGTGGTCCGACCTCCTCATCGAGGAGTCCCGCCGCTACCTGGACCGCTACGACTGGATACCCCGGGCGCGCATCGAGTCCTTCTACATCGGCGGCGGCACCGCGGCCCTGCTGCTCAACAGCCCCGAGTACATCAGGCCGTTGGTCGAGCACGTCCGGGAGAACTACGACCTCTCGGACGAGATCGAGTTCAACATCGAGGGCAACCCGGAGAACTTCCAGCAGCACCACCTCGACACCGCCCGGGAGCTGGGCTTCAACCGGTTCAGCCTCGGTGTGCAGTCGCTCCAGGACGAGGTGAACGACTTCACCAAGCGCCGCCACTCCACGGCCCAGTCCATCGAGGCCGTCAAGAACCTGCTCGCGACCGGCTGCCCCTTCAACGTCGACATGATGTTCGGACTGCCGTACCAGACACCGGAGTCGGTGCGCCGCGACATGGAGATCCTCACCGGTCTCGGCGTCCCCACCATCACCATCTACCGGCTGCGCAACGCCGACCGCGAGGAGATGGGCATCGGCAACCGCGCGGTCTGGAACAACCCCGCGGTGCGCGAACGTCTCATCCGCGAAGGCCGGTTCCCGGAGCTGGACTCGACGTACGCGATGCGCCAGGAGGCCGTCGAGGTCCTGCTGGAGCAGGGCTACTACCCGAGCCCCTGCGGCTGGTGGAGCCGGCCCGGCACCTACGAGGGCGGCAACATCCCGCAGACCTCGAAGAACAAGTGGGAGCACTACAACACCATGATCGCGTACGGTCCCGGGGCCTACGGCTGGCTCACCGGCGACCAGGAGGAGTTCCTCCAGACGCACAACATCACCGACATCAGCAAGTACGTGTCGTTCATGCAGAACAACGAGGGCCTGCCGCTCAACTTCGGCCGCCGGCTCAGCGGCCACAAGGCCATCGGCACCGCGCTCGGCTTCAACTTCAAGGCCAACCAGCCGATCGACCTCGCCCGCTACCAGGAGCGCTTCGGCGCCGACCTGCTGGAGATGGAGCCGTTCGCCTCCGCCTTCACCGAGCTGATCGAGCGCGGACTGGTCGAGAAGGTCAACGACGGCGCCGCCCTCAAGCCGACCCTCGACGGCGAGGCGCTGCACGAGGAGATCATCTTCCACTACTTCCACCAGCGCATCGGCCTGTCCGACGCGCCCGTGTGCCGGCGGTGACCATGCACCCTTCCGCACCGACCGCCGCGGTGACGGCGTCCCCGGCCCCGGCCCACGAGCCGGCCCGCCGCGTCGAGGACGCCTTCGCCGCCCTGCACGGCGCCGACACCGCGCTGCTGGTCCCCGGTGTCGTCGCGGCCACCACCGCCACGTTGCTCGCCCTCACCAACCCGGGCGGCCACCTCATCGCCTCCGACCAGACCCCCGACCCGCTGCGCGGCGTCCTCACCCAGGAACTCGCGGGGCTCGGCCGCACGGTGACCTTCGTCGACAGCACCGACGCGGACACCGTCCTGACCGCCGTACGGCCCGAGACCCAGGTCGTGTACACGCAGTCCCTCAGCGATCCGCTGATGCGCCCGGCCCCGCTCAACGAGATCGCCATCCACGCCCAGATGAACGACCTGCTGCTGGTCGTGGACAACACCGCGCTGTCCCCGGCCGAACTGCGGCCCCTGGAGACCGGCGCCGTGATCGTCATCGAGGACACGGCGCCCTACCTCGACGGCTGGGGCGACGTCGGCGCCGCCCTCGTCACCGGCCTGGACCGGTACCTGCCGAGGATCGCCGAGCAGTGCGCGCGGCTCGGCGGCGAGGTGCCCGACTGGTCCGCCCATCTGCTCGAACGTTCCCTGTCCACCCTTCAGCTGAGGATGACCGCGCAGCGGGACGGCGCCGAGCGGATCGCCGGGATGCTGCGCGCCCACCCCGCCGTACGGGCCGTACACCGGCCGTCGTTCGACGAGGCGCCCTGGGCGCTGGAGACCCACCGGGGCTTCGGCGGGCTGCTGTCCTTCGAGGTCGTACAAGAGATCCACGACCTCACCGGCATCCTGGCCGCCTGCGACGGCGGCCACACCCCCCTCGGCAGCACGGCCCGGCTGCCTGCCCGCACCAGCCACGCCCACCTCAGCGAACGGGTACGCCGGGAGAGGGGCATCACCCGCCGACTCGTCCGCCTGGCGGTGGGCGTCACCGGCGCGGACGCCCTGTCCGGCCGGCTGCGGCGGGCCCTGGACACCGCCCTCGCACAGCGCAACGGAGGTGACGAGCGATGCTGAACGGCGTCGACCTGCACGCCCGGCAGTCCCTCGCCGAGCAGATCGGGGAGGACTCCTGGGAGGCCCAGCTGAGCATCGGCGTGGCGGCCCAGCCGGCGGCGGCCGACCGCTGCCGGGTCCACACCGAACCCATGCGGCTCGGCTCCACCCGGGTGGCCCGCGCCTTCGGCATCGACCAGCGGTTCGGGCCCGGCGCCGACGGCTGCCTCGACCCGGTCGGCTCGCTGCTGGTGGCGCTCGGCGCCTCCGTCGCGGACAGCGTCGTCACCGAGCTGTCCGGCGCGGGCTGCGGACCGGCGCTCCTGGAGGTGCTGCCATGCGCCGAGTTCGCGGCGGACGGCGCCGCCAGACTCTCGTACGAGATACGGCTCGACGGCGAGGTCCCGGCCGAGCAGGCCCGGCGGGCGGTGACCGCCGCCCGCGCCCGGGGCACCGCCCACCGCACGCTGGAGGAGCCCAACGACATCAAGGCCGTGGTGCAGACCGCGAGGGACGTGCACCTGACCAGCCCGCCCGCCGGCCGCGCCACCGCGGCCCCCACCGCCGTCAGACGGCGCACGGCCCGTGTGATGTGGGAGATCGGCACCCATGTCCTCGCCGAGGTCGACGGCGTGCGCGCCGAGTCCGACCAGCCCAAGCAGCTGTTCGGCGCCGACCTCGCGCCGAGCGCCCAGGAGTACTTCCTGGCCGCGCTGGCCGCCGAGGCGCTCGGCTTCGCCGACCCGCGCACCGCCGCACCCGGCGAACCGGCCGACTCCGTGCACGCCTCCGGCCGGATCGACCTGCGCGGCCCCTACTCCACGCGGGACGCCCCCGTCGGCCTGCGCAACATCCTCGTCCAGCTGCTGCCCGCCGACCCCACACAGGCCGGTGAGGCCGCACCGGACGCCGTACGCCGCTGGTTCGCCGAGGGCGACGCCCTGCGGCTGGTCAGGGACCCGCACCCGATCGAGGTCCGGCTGGTCCTCGACGGCATCCCGGTCCCCGTACCGCCCCCCGAGAACGACCGCACCACCGACACGAAGGAACCGCACCGTGCCCCGTGAATGGGATGCCAAGACATACGACTCGCTGCCCCTGCCGCACCAGCAGTGGGGCAAGCGCACCCTCGGCAGGCTGAATCTCAAGGGCGGCGAGACCGTCCTGGACGCCGGCTGCGGCACCGGCCGGGACACGGCCGCGCTGCTCGACCTGGTCCCCGAGGGCCGGGTGATCGGCGTGGACGGCTCCAGCCGGATGCTCGACCAGTTGCGCGCCAAGCTGGCCGACCGGCTGGACCGGCTGGAGGTCCTCCAGGCCGACCTCACCAAGCCGCTGCCGATCTCCGGCCAGGTCGACGCGATCACCAGCGTGGCCACCTTCCACTGGATCACCGACCACGCGGCGCTGTTCGCCAACCTCGCCGAACAGCTGCGGCCCGGCGGCCAGTTCGTCGCCGAGTGCGGCGGCCAGGGCAATGTCGCCCTGATCAACGCGGCCGTGGGGGAGGTGCTCGGCAAGACGTCCGAGGACGAGCCCGAGGGCAAGGACAAGGTCTGGTACTTCGCCGGTGTGGAGGAGACCACCGAGCGGCTGCGGGACGCCGGGTTCACCGACATCGACGTCAACCTGCTGCCCGACCCGGCGCGGCTGGAGCCCGGCGAGCAGCTGTGGAGCTACCTGGCCACCGTCGTCCTCGGCTCCCACCTCGACAAGCTCCCCGAGTCCGACCACGAGGAGTTCGTGCGCGCGGTCGCCGCCCGCCTGCCCGAACCGGTCGTCGACTACGTCCGGCTCAACATCACCGCCCACCGGGCCTGACGGAGGCACCCATGGCACACTCCGCGCTCCCCACCCTGCTGGTCGTCCACGACCGGGGCTCCGCCACCGCCTGGCGCATCCTCTCGGCGGCACGCGGACTGTGCCGGGTGATCTTCCTGTGCGAGCCCCGGAACCCTTCGTATGACAGCGAGTTGGCGCAGCTCGGCAGGCACGCCGAGATCGCCGACACCACCGGGCTCGGCGAGGCGGAGGTGTGCCGGCTCGCCGAGAGCCTGGCCCCCGCGGGCGTCCTCACCTTCAGCGAGCACCGGCTGCGCCTGACGGCCGCGATCGCCGAGCACTGCGGGCTGCGCTTCCACTCCCGCGCCACCGCGGCGGCTCTCACCGACAAGTACCGGCAACGGCAGGTACTTTCGGAGGCGGGCGTCCAGCACACCGGATGCGTCCTCGTTCGCGACCCGGAGGAAGCGGCCGCCGCACTCGACCGGGTGGGGACACCCGCGGTCCTCAAACCGCGGCATGGCGCGGGCAGCGTGGATACCTGCCTGATCACCTCGCCCGGCGAACTCCGCTTCCATCTTGCGGAGTTCACCACCGACGGTGAGCGCGACTTCGTCCTGGAGGAGTTCCTGCCCGGGGACCCCACCCGGACCGGCCCCGGCTGGGCCGACTTCGTCTCCGTGGAGTCCCTGGTCGTCGACGGCGAACCGCGCACCGCCGCCGTCAACGGAAAACCGCCGCTGGTCCCGCCGTTCCGGGAGACCGGCCATGTCCTGCCGGCCCCGGTGACGGCCGAAGTCGCCGCCGAGGTCGAACGGCTGGCCGAGGCGGCGGTGCGGGCCCTCGGCATCCGGCACGGCATCACCCACACCGAGATCAAGTTCACCCCCCGGGGACCGAGAATCATCGAGGTCAACGGGCGGCTCGGCGGATTCATCGCGGAGATCGTGCAACGCCGCACCGGCTACGACATGGTGGCCGCCGCCCTGCGCCTGGCCCTGGGCCTGCCCATCACCGGCCCGGACCCCGCCCGGCTGCACGGGGACCGGGTGACCTTCCAGTACCTGCTGATCCCGCCCCCCGGCCCGCTGCGGCCCGGCCCGCCCGCGCTCCTCGACGACCTCGGGAACCTGCCCGGCGTCGACCTGGTCGACGTCTCCCCGGCCGCCGACTGGCGGACCGACTGGCGCCGGGGCACGATCGGCGCGATCGGCACGGTCTACGGATCGGCCGCCGACCACACCGAGCTGAGGACGCTGTTCAGCCAACTCGGCGAGCGACTCGACCAGTTCTGGCGCGATACGGACCTACCGCGTACCGGCGCGCCACGACCGATCGATACGGTGGACCACTCGATCGACGTATCGACCCTTTGACGTATCGATCCTTGACGCGTCGACCCCTGTACGTGTCGACCCTCTGAACGAAAGGCGCTACTCATGCCCGAGAACAGCACTCCCGCCGAGGTGGTTTTGGTTCCGGTGGGCCAGGTGGTCGGCGGACGGTCGGAGGTCCGCGACGACGACTGGGGCGGCGAGACGGCGGTCATCCGCCTGGACGCCGACCAGTACGGCCCCGAGGCGGTGGCCGGCCTGGACTCCTTCTCCCACCTGGAGATCGTCTTCCACTTCGACCGCGTACCGGTGGCGAAGATCGAGACGGGGGCCCGGCACCCGCGCGGCAACACCGACTGGCCGCGCGTCGGCATCTTCGCCCAGCGCGGCAAGAACCGCCCCAACCGCCTCGGCGTCTCCCGCTGCCGCCTGATCAAGACCGACGGCCTCGACCTCCACGTCCAGGGCCTGGACGCCGTCGACGGCACCCCCGTCCTCGACATCAAGCCGTACATGAGCGAGTTCGGCCCCCAGGGCGACACCACTCAGCCCGAGTGGGCCACCACCATCATGCGCGACTACTACTGACCGTACGACGGACGGCCTTCTACAGCGGCTGCAGGCCGAGCGCGACGCGGGTGAGTTCCGCCTTGTTGCCGATACCGAACTTGGATCGCACCCGCTTCACGTACGTGTCCACGGTGTGCTGGCTGATGCCGATGCGCCGGGCCACCTGGCCGTGGGTCATCCCCGACGCGATGAACCGGAGCACCTGCTCCTCGCGCGGCGACAGCCCGGCCGGCGCCCGGTCGCCCGCGGAGACCGGCGCGCGCCGCTCCACGGCGGCGTGCACCTGCCGCAGCACCTGGTCCGGCGTCGCGTCGGCCCGCACCACGACGACGTCCGGCGCACTCCCGCGCCACACCGCCCGCTCCGGCACGTGCTGCGCCAGGGTGTCCTCGACCAGCAGCACATCGATCCCGGCCCCGGGCTCCGGGAAGCCGTCGGCCGAGGCGAAGACGACCTCGCAGGGCGACTGCGTGGTCAGCAGATGCGTGAGCCCCATCAGGACGAGCGGCCGCACCCCGCAGATCGCCGTTCTCGTCCCCTGACCGTCGCCCGTCGGAACTGTTCCCGGGCGTTCGAGCGTGACCGTCTCAGTGCTCATCGGCGCCTTCCCCGTAGATCTTGTTGATGCGTTCGATCGCCTCGGCCACCCGCTGCGGTGGTGCGGCGGTGAAGCAGAGGCGGGCCCAACTGCCGTAGTGCGCCCCGAAGTTTCGACCCGGCACCAGACCGACCCCGAACTCGGCACACCGCCGCACGAACCGCTCGCCGTTCCCCCAGGCCCGCAGATCGAGGAACGTGTACAGACCGCCGGACACATCCGTGTGCGGCACCTCCAGCGTCGAATCCGCGAGCCACCAGGCCGCCGCGGCACGATCCCGGCGCCGGTCCAGCTCCGCACGCGGCGTCCGCAGGGCCTCGTACGCGGCGAACTGCGCCACGGTGGGGACGGCCCCGCCCGTGTACCGCGCCCAGACGGCCGCGGTCGCCGCCGCCCCCGGCGGGCAGACCAGGTACCCGACCCGATTCCCGGGCATCGCGTACGTCGTCCCACAGCTGTGCACCGAGAACGTCCGCTGCGCCGCCGCACCGATCCCCGCGATGTCCGGGAACCCCTCCCTGGTGAAGTCGTACCCGTCGTACGTGTTGTCGGAGATCAGCCACAGATCGTGCCGCTCGGCCAACTCCACGAGCATCGCGAGCCGCCGCCGATCGAGCCGGTACCCGGTCGGATTGTTCGGACTGTTGAAGTAAACGGCCCGCGTCCTGGGCGTCAACGCCCCCTCGACGGCCCCCACCAGATCGAACCCGAAACCCCCGGCCCCGAGTTCCAGGAAAACCGGCACCTCCCGCACCACCCCACCCGCGGCCCGCACCAGCCCGGCGGCATCCGGCCAGTGCGGCGAGAGCACCAACACCTCATCGTCCGCCCGGAGTACGGCCCGAAACGCGATGGAGAGGGCGTGCGTGGCCCCACCGGTGACCAGAACCTGCTCGGCCGGCACCTGTCCACCCCGCCAGCCGCTCACCTCCCGGGCGAACGCCGCCCGCAACTCAGCCACCCCACCGACCGGCACCTCCTCATCCGGCCCGACCCCGAACTCCCCCTCCCCCCAATCCCGAGCCCGCGCACAGGCCCCGAACACGGTCCTCCCCCGATGCAACGGAACGGCCTCCCCCCACCCGGAGCCCCGCAGCAACTCTTCGACATGTTCGACGTACTCACCGGAGCAACCGAGAGCACGGGGAAGGGAGGGCATGGGAGGGGGCTCCTGATGACGGTGTCGGACCGGGCGCGGGGGCGATACGTCAGCTGCTGTCGCCCGAGAAGACGGAAACGCTGTCGTGACCGGCACCCCAGTGGGTATCCCGGGGCTCCACACCGACGGCGGCCGGGACGACGCCCCAGTGGGTATCCCCGGGCTCCACTGCGGCGACGACCGGGGTCACACCCCAGTGCGTATCCCCGGGCTCAGCCGCAACAGCCTGCACCGGCCCCCCGACCACCAACACCGCCACCAGCCCAACCACCGACCGGCCCACGCCCCTGGCCTTCATCATCACTCTCTCCCCATCCCCAGACCGTCCCTCCGCCGGGGCCACCCCCCGAACAAACCCCATCCCACCCCCACCCCCTTTCGAACGCCCTTCCGTCCCCCCAACCCGCCCACCACGCACGCCGGAAGCGGATGAGAAGAAGACGAGAAGGAACGCCTGCCGGTGTGCGGTCAGGACGACGTCGCGAGATCACCTCCATGAATGCTGCACAAATTCCGCACGACTCCTACAGCCGCAGTCCTGTGGGCACTACAGTCATCCGCGCGTGTCTGGTTACGCAGCACTACGCATAGGGCAGCTGGGGCGGGGCGCTCTCATGCTCAGGTTGCATCGCTTTGGGGGCTTTGTGCGCGAGATGGTCATGGGCTCGAATGTGTCTCTTTCGGCCCTGAGTGAGAACGCCAATTCGGTGATCGTCAGCCTCGGCTGGGGGAGTCCGACCGGCGAAGGGGACGCCGATGTGTCGGTTCTCCTGCTGGACGCGAACGGCAAGGTCCGCAGCGACACGGACTTCTACTTCTACAACAACCCGGTCGCCGCCGACGGAAGCGTGCAGCTTCTGGGCAAGACCCCGGCGGCAGACGGAAGCGAGGACCGGATCAGCTTCGACCTGACCGCGGTCCCGTCCGAAGTCGCCCGCATCGTCGTGGCCGCCAGCCGTTACGAGGGCGCCCGTTTCGGAGAACTGGAAGGTGTGAAGCTGTCGTTGGCGGACGGGAGCGGTGAGGAACTCCTGCGCTTCGCCGTCGACGACGCCGACTCGGTGAGCGCGATCATCTTCGGCGAGCTGTACCGGCGTGAAGGCGAGTGGAAGTTCCGCGCCGTCGGCCAGGGCTACGCCACGGGTCTCGCCGGTCTGGCCACGGACTTCGGCGTGGACATCGAGGACGACGCGGCGGCAGAGGAAGAAGCACAGGGCGACGCCGGCATCGACGCGCCGACGGCAGCCGTTCCCGCTCCTCGCCGGCCCGACGACGAGGCCGAGCCGAGAAAGCCGACCAGACGACCTCGTACCGCCAAGAAGAGGGTCACTCTGCCCAAGACGGCGAAGAAGACACTGGCGGAGAACGAGTCGTGGAGGGAGGCCAGGCTCTTCCCGGTATCGATGCTCAAGAGCGACCGGGACCGTGAGATGCGCGCGACCTCGGTGCTGCTGTCGGTGATGGCGCAGGTGCCGGAGTTCGGCAGGAGACTCACCGCGGCGTTCGGATCGCCGGCCGGCCGTATGGAGACCTTCACCGAGGTCACCCTCCCCCATGGCGACAGCCCGCGGCGTCCCGACGGAGTGATCCGTGTCGAGCGGGCCGGAAAGCTGTGGACGGCACTGGTCGAGACGAAGACCAACGGCAACGCGCTCAAGGCCGAACAGGTACAGGCCTACATGGACATCGCCGCGCGCCGTGGCTACGAGGCCGTGATCACTCTGTCGAACGACGTCGCCCTGGAGGGCAGCCCGCTCGTCGAGGTGAAGATCGACGGGCGGCGCAAGCACAAGGTGGCTCTCTGGCATCTCTCATGGGCGGAAGTCGCCCACCAGGCTCAGGTGTTGATCCGGCACGAGGGGGTCGGCAACGCGGCACACGCCTGGCTCCTCCAGGAACTGCTGCACTACCTTCGGCACGAGAACTCCGGCTGCCACGGCTTCCAGAACATGGGCCCGGCCTGGGTCCCGGTGCGCAACGGGATCGACGACGAAACTCTCTGCCAGGGAGATCCGCGCGCACTGGAGGTGGTGGAGAACTGGGAGCGGCTCATCCGCCAGGTCTGCCTCCGGCTGGGCGGCGAACTGGGCCAGAAGGTGCTGCCCGTCCAACGCCCCAGACGCGGGACCGACCCGAGGGAACGACGGGACCGCCTCGCCGACCAGCTCTGCCTCGACGGCAAGCTCCAGGCCGAGCTGCGCATCGAGGGAACCCCCGGCGTCCTGGCGATCAGCGCCGACCTGCGCACAGGCAGGCTCCGTACCTCCATCGAGATCCCCGCACCCGAACAGGGCTACCCCCTGTCATGGGCGAAACGTCTCGTCCGACGCCTGGCCGACGCACCGGCGGACCTCCACATCGAGACCCTCCTCGAAGGACAGACAGCCGGCCCCCGAGGAACCCTCGAACGACTCCGCCCCGAACCTGCCGACATGCTCCCCAAATCGAACACCACCCAGATCCAAGCCTTCCGCCTCTCCCTCTTCAAAACCATGGGCAGCACCCGCGGCAACGCCGAATCCGGCTTCATCCGCAGCGTCAACGACGCGATCCACCGCTTCTACACAACGGTGGCGATCCACTTGGACGCGACAACACCTCTCCCAGCGTTGTCCAAGAAGGGGACAATACCGACCTGATACTGACTGGCCACCAGTCTTCCCAAGTTGGACCCTGTCCTGCGTTTCGATGCGATCGGCATCGTTGAGGCTTTGATGAGTCACTGCACCAAGTACAGCGGCGGACCAGGAGAGATACCAAGCGCATGTTTGAAGTAACAGATAGCCAAGCTTAGTTGTAAGACCTACTGTCAGAGTGAGGGTCCGTGGTGGTCTGTGTTTTCGCTGCGTTGCAGGTGAGTTGGGGCGCTTCATTGACCGGGCTACTGCCCGGTTGGGGTAGCGGTCAGGGCTGCTGGGGCCCGACCCGACCAGCCGCTCCCGGGGTGTTCATGAATAGGCGTACAGCCTTGACACGTGCTTGCTCCCGCGGCATACGCCCGCGCAAACGCTAAGGCTCCGACCGCACTTTACCCGGGCCAGGCAACTTCCATGATGCAGCGTCATGATTTCTGTCTCGCGCATGTCCCGCGTTTTGGAAGAGCGCGGTTCATTCCGGTACGGAACCCAGGCCTTGATCGCCTTCGCGCACGATCCGGAGAGCGCGGTGAGGTCTTCTGGATCGGACATAAGTGTGGTGACGGGTCCTGGGCGGGCAGCGCGGTCGTACTCGATCTGCCGGGTGGCGGCGTAGGCGGACAGGCCGGAGGAGCTGCTAGGGGTGCGGGTGGTCTCGCGCGTGCTCATATGCTATTGAGAATGTCGCTGGATCGAATGTGGCGCCCGAGTCGCTGCTTCACCTTGGCGAGATTGTCGGTGGTAATCGCCTGGCCGTCTTGGTACCACGGGATCAAGATCCAGGTGGCACGGTGATAGCGGGGGAATGTGGGCTGGCAGGAAGAAGTCGTCTCGGCGCTGGATGCCTGGGTGGCTCATGAAGGCGTGCCTGCGCGGGAGCCGCGGTGGCGTCTTCTCGGACGAGCAGTACGGGGTCGAAACCCCGGAGAGTACGTCGTCGACGTGCGCGGCTCCGACATCGGGACGGACCAGCTCCAAGGCGACAGCCTGAGACTGGCCGGGTCCGACGAGAACGGCGTCGACGCCGGCTACTCCGTACTCGACGTGTTCAAGGACGGCACCGCTCTTCGGGTGCGCGTACCCGAGTTCGCGGACCCCGCTGACCCGCATCTGTGGATGAAGCCGCAGCCCACCGGATTCCTGGTGAAGGCCCTGCGTGAGGGGCTGGCCGCTCTCACCGACGCCCCGCTGGCCCACCTCATGGCCCGCGGCGAGGCGGGCACTGGCCGGCTGGCCCCGACCGGACCGCCATCGGGCGTGCTCCTGCCGGCGCAGGACCTTGCCTACCGTGCCTGTACGGGCGAAGGGCTGTGGCTGGTGTGGGGGCCGCCGGGCACTGGCAAGACCACGGTCCTCAAACGGGCCATCGGCGACCTGATCGCACGGGGCAAGCGCGTCCTGTTGGTCTCTGCCACCAACATCGCCGTGGACAACGCCCTGTGGGGTGTGATGAAGGAGCGTCGTCACGCGGACGGTGAGATTGTCCGAGTGGGACCGCCCCACCTGCGGGAGGTCGCGGAGGATGCCAGTGTCTGTCTCACTTTGATGGTGCGCGAACGGCTGGCCGAAGCCGATGAACGACGTCGCGTGGTCGCTTCCCAGCTGGTCGAAATCCGGGAACGAGCACGTCAGTTGGAGGAGCTGGAGCGTAGCCTCACGGACTTCGACGCAGTGGAATACGCGGCGGACCGCACCCGACTCGACGACGCCGCGCGTACTTCCCGGGCTCTGGAGAGGGCGCGCGATCAGGCACACCGAGAAGCCCGGGCGGCGGCGGAGACGGTCGCCCGGCTGGAGAACGACCACCATTCTGCGGTTGCGGCGTTCAAGGCCACGGAGCAGGCCCAGGCAGACTGGAAGACGCACGATGAGCATCAGGAGCGCCTCACCCACCTGCGCACGGCGGTCTCCGATCTGGAGGCGAATGCGTTGCTCGCCGAAAGCGCGTACGCATCGGCTCGGGGCCGTCTGGACAGACTTGAACAGTTGAAGGGTTTCGCGAGGCGCCGGGCCAAGCGCGACCGGGAAGCGGCGCGCGCCGACCTGGAGACGGCACGCACGAAGGCCGAAGAAGCCAGGAGGAAAGCCTCAGCCGCCCGATCTGTTCTCGCCGGGCAAGAGGAATCCGTAACGGGTCGACTTGTGGAGCTCCGTGCGCGGATACCGTTCAGCCAGAAGGAAATCGCACTCCGGCGGACGACACTTCGCACGGTGGCGAACGACCTGGAGCAGGCCCACCGCACCCACAAGGTTCTCGCCGCACGCTGGGCTCCGCTCGTCCGAGAACTTGGCCTCTCGCAGGACGCCGAGGCGCGTGTCGCGGAGGCCGATCGTCTCGGCCACCCCAGGCGCCACGCCCTCGCGGCAACCTTGAAACCCCAAGTCGCGGCGGATCAGAAGAACCACCTGGCTCTCGAACGCCTTCACCGTGAACTCCAAGAGGAGTACGACAAACTCGCTCGCGACGCCCAGGGTGAGATCATCCGCAGCGCGAAGGTCGTGGCCACCACGCTTGCTCGCTTTCGCACCACAAAGGCGGTGTTCGAGGGTGAGTACGACGTTGTCCTGGTCGACGAGGCGGGAGCCGCGAATCTCCCCGAGGTCCTCCTCGCCGTGGGCAAGGCCAGGACGACGGCCGTTCTGCTCGGAGACTTCATGCAGCTCGGCCCTGTCCTGCCGAAACTCGACGGCACGAAACGCCCCGATGTCGCCCGCTGGATCCTGCGCGAGGTGTACGAACACTTCGGCATCGAGTCGCCAGCGGCTGCCGTCAACCACCCCGGCTGTGTCGTCCTCGACGTCCAGCACCGCTTCGGCCATGACGTCATGAGTCTCGTGAACACCCTCGCGTACGACGGCGTTCTGAAGCCCGGCCCCGGTGTCGAGCAGCGGGCCGCGCGGCGGGCACCGGACGACGCCGAAATCGTGATCATCGATACTGACGGGCTTCAGAGCCTCGCCCAGACCCACCGGACGGGTCGCCGCAAAGGATGGTGGCCGGCCGGCGCCCTGCTCGCCAGGGCGCTGGTCGACCTGCACCGCGAGGACGGCGAAGACACCGGTGTCGTCACGCCGTACCCGGTGCAGGCGGAAGCCACCCTGGAGGCACTCCGGGACCACGAGGCAACCGGCGGCCGGCTTGCCGAAGTCGGAACCGCACACCGTTTCCAGGGCCGTGAGTTCCCGGTGGTCGTCTTCGACACCGTGGAAGACGACTATGGCGACGGCCTCTGGATGTCCCAGGCCACTCGGGCCCCCGAGGCGACAGCCTGGGCCCGTAATGGCGTACGGCTCTTCAACGTGGCAGTCACTCGCGTACAGACCAGGTTGTACGTCATCGGAAGCCGAAGCCGCATCCTCGCCGCAGGCGAACAGACGGCCATGGGCAAGCTTGCCGCACTCATCCACGACCGGCGCGCCAAATGGGTGCCCGCGACCCAGCTCGTCGCCCCCGGCGGACAGCCCGACATCCCTCTCGGTCCGTTCAGCACCCGCCTCGCCGACGTACTCTCGCGCCACGTGGAGGTCACTGACGTCCACGACGAGATCTCTTTCTACGAGACGTTCGCCGACCGCCTGGCCGAGGCCCGCACCTCCCTGTGGATCTGGTCCCCCTGGACCGCGAAACGCCTCATCAGCCTCCTCCCGGTGCTGGACGACGCGGTGCGCCGTGGAGTGCGCGTGACAGTCTTCGTCCGCGACCCCCACGACTCGGGGCAGAAGAAGCAGTCCCACCTGGTCAAACGGCTGCGGGCCGTGGTCCCCACCGTCGTCTCTGTCAACGTCATGCACCAGAAGATCGTCGTCATCGATGAGCACACGGTTCTGCTGGGCAGCCTCAACTCCCTCTCGCAGAGCCGTTCCCGCGAGGTGATGCTGACCATCAAGGGCGGCCACTTCGCAGGCAAGATCCTCGCTCACGAACATGCGGAGGACTTCGCGAAGCCGCCGCGGTGCGGTTCGTGCCGGGGAGACGATGTGGATCTGCGGCGTCGACGCGACGGCTCCTGGTACTGGAGATGTTTCAACCGGGCCTGTTCGGCACGGCAGGGCTCCCGTGCGTGGGAAACACCGGTGCGTTTCGGGTCGGGGCGTCGATGCTGAGCCGGGCGAATCCACACCAGGTTGGCTCCGTCGAGGAGTTCGAGGCGTCCGTGCTCGTTGGCGAATGCCTCGCTGGTGCGGCCGAACCAGGAAGTCGTCACAAGAATGCCCTTGGCTGCCCGCTTGTGTTCCACGACTCCCGCGAGTGCTGGAACAGTCTCGAACGGCACCACGTTCTTGGTGCGTTTCGCCTGGATGACGCACAACCCCTTCATGACGGGATCAGTGTTCATCGCGACCGCGTCGACACCCTCGTCCTTTGACGGCTGGGTGTTCACGCTGTCCAGACCTATGCCCGCCACGACGTCCAGGCTATCCATGAGGCGGAACTTGGACAGGTCGGATGTGACCAATGGCCGCACGGGCTCCAGTTCGTGCGGGTTCGGCGAGATCATCGACCGCAATCGTTTCAGACAGGCCCGCGGATCGACCTGGGTCAACACCAGCTGACTGAATTCGTCCTGATCTGTCTGGAGAGTGATCAAGCACGGATGTACGTCTCGCCCTGTGGCGCGGTCGATGGTGGCCACGTGCCCGTTCAAGGCGCTGGACCGGACCACCCCCTCGGTGTCAGCGGCGAACAAGTCGTGCACGGTACGCAGAGCCGTCTGAGCCAGGACCGATGCGTACAGCTCCTTACGCTCCTTTTCCGGACGCGGCACAGGCATGATCTCGTCACGCGTTTTCACATAACGGTATGCGCGAGCCGCAGGAACCACGCCTTCCAGCGACAGGTCTATCTCGACCGGTAGGTCGCCCGTGTCCGCCTGGTACGAGACTCGATGCACCTTCGGGAAGCCAAGTGGATACGTGGAAGCGGCCAGGACCTGTGGGCTGCTCGCATGGTCGCTACTACACCGCCGCATTCGCCTTTTCTCGCCGCGAGTCGGTACCTGAGATGTCGAAGCACGAGCCGAGGATGCCAGTCAGTGCGAGAACGCTGAGGGAAAACAAGAGAGGGCGGGAGCCAGTGAGACTGACTCCCGCCCTCTTCTGTCGGCATCCGCCTTGGTCAAGTCACAACTTCAACTTTTTTGACCTGCGAGTGCCCCCGGCAGGATTCGAACCTGCGCACACGGCTCCGGAGGCCGTTGCTCTATCCCCTGAGCTACGGGGGCGTGTCGGTTGCGGAGCGTTGTGCTCGCGGCGACGGGTAGAACACTAGCAGGTCCGGTGGGGTGATCAGGAACCCGGTTGTGGGGTGGGGTCCCCTGTACGGGGTGGAAGTGGGGAAAACCCGGACGCGGTGGCCCGGGCGGTCCTACTCTCGAGTTGTGCCGGGCGCGTCGGGCCGGGTGCTTGTTGTCGACGACAACAAGGTCATCCGGCAGCTGATCAGGGTCAATCTCGAGCTGGAAGGGCTCGAGGTCGTGACCGCGGCCGATGGTGCCGAGTGTCTGGACGTGGTGCACCAAGTGCGGCCCGATCTCGTGACGCTCGACGTCGTCATGCCGCGGCTGGACGGGCTGCGGACCGCCGCCCGGCTCCGTGCCGACCCCCGTACGAACCACCTGCCCCTCGCCATCATCAGCGCCTGCACCCAGTACGAGGTCGAGACCGGCCTCGATGTCGGTGTCGACGCCTTCCTCTCCAAGCCCTTCGAACCCGCCGAACTCGTGCGCCTCGTCAAGCAGCTGATCCAGGGCCGCGCCGGGCGCGGGGGAGCGGGCGGCGGAAGAAGAGGGGGAGGCGGAGGTGGGGACGGAAGTGGTGACGATGACGACGACGGGCTCGCGGATGGGGTGGCCGGCGGGGTTTCCATCGGGTGAGCCGGGCGCGACTGTGCCTGACGGGTCCGGTTCGTAGAATTCCGGGTTCGAGGGGGCGAGGGGAGCGTTCCGCCCCCACCGGCCAGGGAACCCCACCTCCGCCTCACTCTGGATCCCCGCCCCCATCCGGCCAGGGAACCCCACCTCCGCCTCACCCCGGACCCCCGCCCCCATCCGGCCAGGGAACCCGGCCGCCATCTCCCCGCCCCCAGACCCCCCACCCCCGAACCCCACCCCGTCTCACCAGAGAAACCGGCTCGCCCTCCCACCCCCCTCCTCCCCTACCCTTGTCCCGTGACCCCCGTCGAGCTGTCCCGCACCGTGCTGCACGCGGTGCGTTGTGCTGTTGACGAGGGGCAGCTCAGCGTCGTCGTGCCCGAGCGGGTCGTGGTGAGTGAGCCGGGGGCCGGCGGATGCGGGGAGTACGCGACCAATGTCGCGCTCCAGCTCGCCCGCGCGGCCGGGAAGCCGCCGCGCACCGTCGCCGAGATCCTGCGGCCCCGGCTCATCGCGGCGGACGGCATCGAGGACGTCGTCGTCACCGGGCCGGGGTTCCTCAACTTCCGGCTCGACCGGGGGGTCGATCCGCTCCAGGACCTCGTACGGGAGATCCGCGCACAGGGGCAGCGGTACGGCCATGGGGGCGCCCTCGCCGGGCAGGTGCTCGCGTTGCGGGTGCCGTACGAGGTGCGGGCCGAGGTCGTGGCCGACGCCGTCGTACGGATCGTCGCCACCCAGGGCGGGCGGGCCACCGTGGAGCACGGTGAGCCCGTCGATCTGCGGCCCGTGCCCGCTTTCGAGGACCCCGCGCCGCTCGGGCCCGACGCCGCCCGGTGGGCGCTGCTCCACCCCGCCCCGCACGACCGGCCCCGCATCACGGCCGACCATCTCGTCCAGCGTGAGGGCAACCCCTTGTTCCGGGTGCGGTACGCCCACGCCCGCGTCCGGTCCCTCGGCCGGGGTGCCGCCCGCCTGGGCTTCGCCGCCGAGCCGGGACCCCTGAACACCACCGAGGCCGACACCGCGGCGGTCACCCCCGCCCTCCACACCCCCCTGGCCGACTACCCCCGCATCCTCACCGCGGCCGCCACCCACCGCGCCCCGGACCGGCTGGCCCGGCATCTCGTCACCGTCGCGGATGCCGTGCTGCCCTTTCTGACCTGTGTGCTTCCGATCGGCGAGGAGAAACCCTCGGCCGCCCACCGGGCCCGGCTCGCGCTTGCCGAAGCGGCCGGGACGGTGCTGGCCGGCGGCCTGTCCCTGCTCGGCATCGACGCACCCGAACATCTCTGAGGGGACCGAGAACAGATGTCCCCCAGAGAAAGACAGAGAGTCTGAGAGCCACCGTCATGAGCCGTTCCGCCCACCCCGCCGGGCCCCGCCACGCCGATGTCCTGCCCGAGGGGCACTACTCCGCGCCGCCCACCGACCTCAACGTGCTCGACCACAAGGTCTGGGCGCAGACCGTCGGCCGCGGCGAGGACGGGGTCGTCACCGTCGGCGGGGTCCCCGTGACCCGGCTCGCCGAGGAGTTCGGCACACCCGCGTACATCATGGACGAGGCCGACTTCCGGGCGCGGGCGCGCGCCTGGCGCACCGCCTTCGGGTCCGACGCCGATGTGTTCTACGCGGGGAAGGCGTTCCTCTCGCGTGCCGTCGTGCGGTGGCTGGCGGAAGAAGGGCTGAACCTCGATGTCTGCTCCGGGGGCGAGCTGGCCACCGCGCTCTCCGCCGGGATGGATCCCGAGCGCATCGCCCTCCACGGGAACAACAAGTCCGTCGCGGAGATCACCCGTGCCGTGGAGGCCGGTGTCGGGCGGATCGTGCTCGACTCCTTCCAGGAGATCGTGCGGGTCGCCCATATCGCGCAGTCCCTGGGCAGGCGGCAGAAGGTCCAGATCCGGATCACCGTCGGCGTCGAGGCCCACACCCACGAGTTCATCGCCACCGCCCACGAGGACCAGAAGTTCGGTATCCCGCTCGCCGGCGGGCAGGCCGCCGAGGCCGTACGGCGGGCGCTGCACCTGGACGGGCTCGAACTGATCGGGATCCACTCCCACATCGGCTCGCAGATCTTCGACATGTCCGGCTTCGAGGTGGCCGCCCACCGCGTCGTCGGACTGCTCAAGGACATCCGCGACGAGCACGGCGTCGAACTGCCCGAGATCGACCTCGGCGGCGGCCTCGGCATCGCCTACACCAGCGACGACGACCCGCGCGAGCCGCACGAGATCGCCAAGGCGCTCGGCGAGATCGTCAGCCGCGAGTGCGAGGCGGCGCGGCTGCGCACGCCCCGGATCTCGGTGGAGCCCGGACGCGCCGTCGTCGGCCCGACCGCGTTCACGCTCTACGAGGTCGGCACCGTGAAGCCGCTGGAGGGGCTGCGCACGTACGTCTCCGTCGACGGCGGCATGTCCGACAACATCCGCACCGCGCTGTACGACGCCGAGTACAGCGTCGCCCTCGTCTCGCGGGCCAGCGCTGCCGAGCCGATGCTCGCCCGGGTCGTCGGCAAGCACTGCGAGAGCGGGGACATCGTGGTCAAGGACGCGTTCCTGCCCGCCGATCTCGCGCCGGGCGACCTCATCGCCGTACCGGCCACGGGGGCGTACTGCCGGTCGATGGCCAGCAACTACAACCATGTGCTCCGGCCGCCCGTCGTCGCGGTGCGCGACGGCGAGGCCCGGGTGATCGTCCGGCGCGAGACGGAGGAGGATCTCCTGCGTCTCGACGTCGGATGAGCCCCCGGAGCGCGGGGTGGAAGATCTGCGGTCCGCACACCCCGCGAAAATGAAATAAACGTCTCAGGATCCGGACGAAGGGTAGAAACTCCCGTCCGGTGAGTGAGACTGGTCCAACCGTCTACGGTAAGAGGAAACGAGGTCGGATGATGCGTACGCGTCCGCTGAAGGTGGCGCTGCTGGGCTGTGGGGTCGTCGGCTCAGAGGTGGCGCGCATCATGACGACGCACGCCGACGACCTCGCCCAGAGGATCGGTGCCCCGGTGGAGCTGGCCGGGGTCGCCGTACGACGCCCGAGCAAGGTGCGCGAGGGCATCGACCCGGCCCTGGTCACCACGGACGCCACCGCGCTCGTCAAACGCGGCGACATCGACGTCGTCGTCGAGGTGATCGGGGGGATCGAGCCCGCCCGCTCGCTCATCACCACCGCGTTCGAGCACGGCGCGTCCGTCGTCTCCGCGAACAAGGCCCTGCTCGCCCAGGACGGCGCCGCCCTGCACGCCGCCGCCGAGGAGCACGGCCGGGACCTCTACTACGAGGCCGCCGTCGCCGGCGCCATCCCGCTGATCCGCCCGCTGCGCGAGTCCCTGGCCGGCGACAAGGTCAACCGGGTGCTCGGCATCGTCAACGGCACCACCAACTTCATCCTCGACAAGATGGACTCCACCGGCGCCGGCTACCAGGAGGCCCTGGACGAGGCCACCGCGCTCGGGTACGCCGAGGCCGACCCGACCGCCGACGTCGAGGGCTTCGACGCCGCCGCCAAGGCCGCCATCCTCGCCGGCATCGCCTTCCACACGCGGGTGCGCCTGGACGACGTGCACCGCGAGGGGATGACCGAGGTCACCGCCGCCGACTTCCGCTCGGCCAGGCAGATGGGCTGCACCATCAAGCTGCTCGCCATCTGCGAGCGGGCGGCGGACGGCGCGTCCGTCACGGCGCGCGTGCACCCCGCCATGATTCCGCTGAGCCATCCCCTCGCCTCCGTGCGCGGCGCGTACAACGCCGTCTTCGTGGAGAGCGACGCGGCCGGCCAGCTGATGTTCTACGGCCCCGGCGCCGGCGGTTCCCCGACCGCCTCCGCCGTGCTCGGCGACCTCGTCGCCGTCTGCCGCAACAAGCTCAACGGCACCACGGGGCCCGGCGAGTCGGCGTACGCCGCGCTGCCGGTCTCCCCGATGGGCGATGTCGTCACGCGGTACCACATCAGCCTGGACGTGGCCGACAAACCGGGTGTCCTCGCCCAGGTCGCCACGGTCTTCGCCGAGCACGGGGTGTCCATCGACACCGTTCGGCAGTCGGGCAAGGACGGCGAGGCGTCCCTCGTCGTCGTCACCCACCGAGCCCTGGACGCGGCCCTGACCGGCACCGTCGAGGCGCTGCGCAAGCTCGACACCGTGCGGGGTGTCGCCAGCATCATGCGGGTTGAAGGAGAGTAACGAGCAATGACCCACCAGTGGCGCGGAATCATCGAGGAGTACCGGGACCGGCTGCCGGTTTCCGACACCACGCCGGTCGTGACGCTCCGAGAGGGCGGCACGCCCCTCGTGCCCGCGCAGGTGCTCTCCGAGCGCACCGGCTGCGAGGTCCACCTCAAGGTGGAGGGCGCGAACCCGACCGGGTCCTTCAAGGACCGCGGCATGACGATGGCCATCTCCAAGGCGAAGGAGGAGGGGGCCAAGGCCGTCATCTGCGCGTCCACCGGCAACACCTCCGCCTCCGCCGCGGCGTACGCCGTGCGCGCCGGCATGGTCTCGGCCGTGCTCGTGCCGCGGGGCAAGATCGCGCTCGGCAAGATGGGCCAGGCCCTGGTGCACGGCGCGAAGATCCTCCAGGTCGACGGGAACTTCGACGACTGCCTCACCCTCGCCCGCTCGCTGAGCGAGAACTACCCGGTGGCGCTGGTCAATTCGGTCAACCCGGTGCGGATCGAGGGCCAGAAGACGGCCGCCTTCGAGATCGTGGACATGCTCGGCGACGCGCCCGACATCCACGTCCTGCCGGTCGGCAACGCGGGCAACATCACGGCGTACTGGAAGGGCTACCAGGAGTACGCCGCCGACAGGCTCGCCACCCGCACGCCCCGCATGTGGGGGTTCCAGGCGTCCGGCAGCGCCCCGATCGTGCGCGGCGAGGTCGTCAAGGACCCCTCGACCATCGCCACCGCCATCCGCATCGGCAACCCGGCCTCCTGGCAGTACGCGCTGGCCGCCCGGGACGAGTCCGGCGGCGCCATCGACGAGGTGACGGACCGTGAAATCCTGCGCGCCTACCGGCTGTTGGCCGCGCAGGAGGGCGTCTTCGTGGAGCCCGCCTCCGCCGCCTCCGTGGCCGGTCTGCTCAAGGCCGCCGAGCAGGGCAAGGTCGACCCGGGCCAGCGCATCGTCTGCACCGTCACCGGCAACGGTCTGAAGGACCCCGACTGGGCCGTCGCCGGCGCGCCGCAGCCGGTCACCGTCCCGGTCGACGCGGCCACCGCGGCCGAGCGCCTCGGCCTCGCCTGAGGCGCTGTGGCACCGGGCCACTGAGGCACCGGAATGCCGGGCCACTGAGGCACCGGAACGCCGGGGCACTGAGCGCCGGAACGCCGGGGCACCGGTTGCGCCGAGGCACACCGGAGCCTTCCCCGACAGGGCGCCTGACAGGGTCTTTCCCATTCCTGTCAGGCCCTGTCAGGGTGCACAAGGGGCTTACGACACGCATCGTGCGCCTCCTGTGCGCCCTATGTCGCTACTGAACCTTCCTTCGATACGCTGTACCGAACCCGCTCGTTGCATATGCACTGCGCATAGGGGCAACGCCGCGCCGTCTGCGCGGCCGAGGGTCTCCACGTACGTATCGAATGTCTTTGACAGTCACGCAGCTCAAGGAGAGTCTTCGAGCGATGGCCGGTCCAGCCTTCCGTGCCGCCGCCGTCCGGGTGCGCACCCCTGCCACCAGCGCCAATCTCGGTCCGGGCTTCGACGCCCTGGGCCTCGCGCTGGGGCTCTACGACGACGTCGTCGTCCGGGTGGCCGACTCCGGGCTGCACATCGACATCGCGGGTGAGGGCAGCGAGAACCTGCCGCGCGACGAGCGCCACCTCCTCGTCCGCTCCCTGCGCACCGCCTTCGACCTGCTGGGCGGCCAGCCCCGCGGCCTGGAGATCGTCTGCGCCAACCGCATCCCCCACGGCCGGGGCCTCGGCTCCTCCTCCGCCGCCATCTGCGCCGGCATCGTGGCCGCCCGCGCCGTGACCATAGGCGGCGAGGCCCGTCTGGACGACGCGGCCCTGCTGGCGCTGGCCACCGAGATCGAGGGCCACCCCGACAATGTCGCCGCCTGTCTGCTCGGCGGATTCACCCTCTCCTGGATGGAATCCGGCGCCGCCCGCGCGATCAGAATGGACCCCGACGATTCCATCGTTCCGGTGGTTTTCGTGCCCGGAAAGCCGGTCCTGACGGAAACCGCCCGCGGACTGCTGCCGCGCACCGTGCCGCATGTCGACGCCGCGGCCAACGCGGGCCGCGCCGCCCTGCTCGTCGAGGCCCTCACCCGGCGCCCCGAACTGCTGCTGCCCGCCACCGAGGACCGCCTCCACCAGGAGTACCGCGCCCCGGCCATGCCGGAGAGCGCCGCGCTGGTGGAGCGGCTGCGGGCGGACGGGATCCCGGCCGTCATCTCCGGTGCCGGACCCACCGTCATGGCCCTGACCGACGCCGGCACCGCCGACAAGGTCTCCCACCTCGCGGGTGAGGGCTGGGCCGCCAACCGGCTGGACCTGGACATGCGGGGAGCGAGCGTGCTTCCGCTTGCGCCCTGACACACGGTTGCCGGATTTGGAGAGGGGGAATGTTTGTTGGATCCGGTAGTGTTAATCTCAAGTCTGCACCCGACCCCACCACGGCGAGGTGCCACGTGTCCCCGTCCGGGACAGACATTCTTCCGGGAGCCCCCCACGCCACTCCGTGTTCCGCGCGCCGTACCTGGGCAGTACGTCGTAGGCGAGCACTGAGCCGGCCGCAGGGCATGCTCCGGAGCAGGTGCTTCCACGCCACGTGACACCGGGTGTCACGGCTCGCGGAAGCGCCGTCACCGCACATTTCTCTTCCGCCGCGTTCGTTGGCGGACCACCGCCCCGGCACGGTTCACCGAAGACAGGACCGTAGCCGGACAGCACAACCGGTCGCCGAGCCAGACAGGCCGACGTCCGCTCCAGGGAAGGACCCTTCGTGAGCGACACCACCGATCTGATGGGCGCACGTGTCGAGGAGACCGCTGCCGCGCCCGCCACGGACGCCTCCGCGCCTGCCACCGGTGCCGGCTCCCGGCGGCGCCGGGGTACCGGCCTTGAGGGCATGGTGCTGGCCGAGCTGCAGCAGGTCGCCTCGGGCCTCGGCATCAGGGGCACCGCGCGGATGCGCAAGAGCCAGCTGATCGAGGTCATCAAGGAGGCGCAGGCCCAGGGCAGTGCCCCCAAGGCCGAGGCCGCCGCCGAGACCAAGCCGAAGCGCCGGGCCACCTCCAAGGCCCGCACCGGCGAGAGCGCGGACGGCGCGCAGAAGGCGGCCAAGTCCGAGGCGCCCGCCGAGAAGGCCCAGCAGCAGATCGAGATTCCCGGTCAGCCCGCCGCCGGGGACGAGGCGCCGACCGAGCGCCGTCGCCGTCGTGCCACCGCCGAGGCCGGCAGCCCCGCCGCGGGCGGCGCCGAGCCGGCCGCCGCCGAGGCGAAGACCGAGGCCCGCGTCGACGCGAAGAGCGACTCCAAGGCCGACGCCCAGCAGCCGCAGCAGCAGGGCGAGTCCGCGAAGAACGACGCCGGTGACGGCGAGGGCCGCGGCCGCCGCGACCGCCGTGAGCGCGGCCGTGACCGCGGTGAGCGTGGGGACCGCGGCGAGCGCGGTGACCGCGGTGACCGCCGCGGCAAGGGCGACGACCAGCAGGGCGGCCAGCGTCAGCAGCAGGGCCAGCAGGGCGGCCGCCAGGACCGGCAGCAGCAGGACGACGACGACTTCGAGGGCGGCCGCCGCGGCCGGCGCGGCCGCTACCGCGACCGCCGGGGCCGTCGTGGCCGCGACGAGATCGTCGAGCCGCAGGTCACCGAGGACGACGTCCTGATCCCCGTCGCGGGCATCCTGGACATCCTCGACAACTACGCCTTCATCCGGACCTCCGGCTACCTGCCGGGCCCGAACGACGTGTACGTCTCCCTCGCCCAGGTCCGCAAGAACGGTCTGCGCAAGGGTGACCACCTCACCGGCGCGGTCCGCCAGCCGAAGGACGGGGAGCGCCGCGAGAAGTTCAACGCGCTGGTCCGCCTCGACTCCGTCAACGGCATGGCGCCCGAACACGGCCGCGGCCGCCCGGAGTTCAACAAGCTGACGCCGCTGTACCCGCAGGACCGCCTCCGCCTGGAGACGGACCCGGGCGTGCTGACGACCCGGATCATCGACCTCGTGTCGCCGATCGGCAAGGGCCAGCGCGGTCTGATCGTGGCCCCGCCGAAGACCGGCAAGACCATGATCATGCAGGCGATCGCCAACGCGATCACGCACAACAACCCCGAGTGCCACCTGATGGTCGTCCTGGTCGACGAGCGTCCGGAAGAGGTCACCGACATGCAGCGGTCGGTCAAGGGCGAGGTCATCTCCTCGACCTTCGACCGCCCGGCCGAGGACCACACCACGGTCGCCGAACTGGCCATCGAGCGCGCCAAGCGCCTGGTGGAGCTGGGCCACGACGTGGTCGTGCTGCTGGACTCCATCACGCGTCTGGGCCGTGCCTACAACCTCGCGGCGCCCGCCTCCGGCCGCATCCTGTCCGGTGGTGTCGACTCGACCGCGCTGTACCCGCCGAAGCGCTTCTTCGGTGCCGCGCGCAACATCGAGGACGGCGGCTCGCTCACCATCCTGGCGACGGCGCTCGTGGACACCGGCTCCCGCATGGACGAGGTGATCTTCGAGGAGTTCAAGGGCACCGGCAACATGGAGCTCAAGCTCGACCGCAAGCTCGCCGACAAGCGCATCTTCCCGGCGGTGGACGTGGACGCGTCCGGCACCCGTAAGGAAGAGATCCTGCTGGGCTCCGAGGAGCTGGGCATCGTCTGGAAGCTGCGCCGGGTGCTCCACGCCCTGGACCAGCAGCAGGCGATCGAGCTGCTGCTGGACAAGATGAAGCAGACCAAGTCGAACGTCGA
The DNA here is from genome assembly GCF_030450125.1 of Streptomyces sp. WP-1. NCBI lineage: Bacteria > Bacillati > Actinomycetota > Actinomycetes > Kitasatosporales > Streptomycetaceae > Streptomyces > Streptomyces sp. WP-1. Next base: position 2,799,870 of record NZ_CP123923.1, on the reverse strand, counting down.
GTTCCTGATGCAGATCCAGAAGACGACGCCGACCCCCGGCAACGGCGACTAGCGGTCACCGGATCCGTTCGACAGAGGCCGTCCCCCAGGGGGCGGCCTCCGTCGTGTCCGAAGCGAGACCTTTGCCACAAGGGTCACGTTCCGCACCCGGTCGGAAACATACGACAACCAGCGACAAAGCCGCAGGTGAGCGCCGTACACCCGATGCCGCCGACTACACACAGTGCCCATCGCCCCACGCGGTGGGCACTCTGCGTCGTGCAACGCTGTCCCGAGTTTCTCCGTCCTACCGCACGGGGGGACGATGGAGCGGTGACGACCGCGCCCGACCCTGACCGCAGGGGGTAACCGATCGACGAGACCTAGGAGTGCCGTGTCCGCCGAGAGCATGCCGGAACCGATACCCCAGCCCGGCGCCCGGGAGCCCGGCCGAAAGGGCCGGGGACGACGCCGCAAGCCCCGCAGCACCGGCCGCAAGGCCCTGCTCGCGACGGCCTGGACGGCCGCGGGCGTGCTGGTGCTCGGCGGCGCCGGAGCCGGATACCTGTACTTCAAGCTCAACGGCAACCTGCACAGCGTCGACATCAACCAGGTCCTCGGCAAGGACCGGCCGACGAAGGTCGACAACGGCTCCGAGAACATCCTGGTCCTCGGCTCCGACACCCGCGCCGGCTCCAACAAGAAGCTCGGCGGCGGCACGGACGACGGCAGCGCCCGCTCCGACACCGCGATGATCGTGCACGTCTACGAGGGCCACAAGAAGGCCGGCGTGGTCTCCATACCCCGGGACACCCTGGTGGACCGCCCCGCGTGCACCGACACCAAGGGCACCACGCACCCCGCCGCGAGCGCCGTGATGTTCAACGAGGCGTACTCCACCGGGGGCGCGGCCTGCGCCGTGAAGTCCGTCGAGTCCCTCACCGGCATCCGCATGGACCACTACCTGGAGGTCGACTTCGCGGGCTTCCAGAAGCTCATCGACGACCTCGGCGGCGTCCCGGTGACCACGACCAAGGCCATCGCCGACCCGCAGAGCCACCTGGACCTCAAGGCCGGCACGCACACCCTCGACGGGCAGCAGGCCCTCGGCCTGGTCCGCACCCGGCACGGCGTCGGCGACGGCTCCGACCTCGGCCGCATCCAGCTCCAGCAGGCCTTCGTCAAGGCGCTGCTCGGCCAGGTCAGAAGCGTCGGCGTCTTCAGCGACCCCAAGAAGCTGTACGACCTCGCCGACACCGCCACCAAGGCCGTCACCACCGACTCCGACCTCGGCTCGGTCAACTCCCTGATCGACTTCGCCGACGGCCTCAAGGGCATCGACTCCCGGGACATGACGATGGTCACCATGCCCGTCCAGTACGACCCGGCGAACCCCAACCGCGTCCTGCTGGAGAAGTCGAAGGCCCGGCTGGTGTGGGACGCCCTGAAGAACGACCGCCCGATCCCGAAGGCGGCCACCGAGGGCACGGCCACGGGCGAGGCCAAGGGCGTGGTGAGCGGCTGACGTACGGCCGCCGGACCGCTGCCGGACCGCTGCCGGACGGCCCCGGACCGCCCTGGGAATAGAACAGGCGCACCCCCGGTTTTGGGGGATGGCCCCAGTCCTGGCAGACTGGTACGTCGGCCCCGGTTCACGTCCCCGCAGCCCGCGGCGGCGACCCGGCGCCCTCCCGAAACCTAGGAGAAACCTTGAAGCGCGACATCCACCCCGAGTACGTCGAGACGCAGGTCAGCTGCACCTGTGGCGCGTCGTTCACCACTCGCAGCACCATCGACTCCGGCACCATCCGTGCCGAGGTCTGCTCCGAGTGCCACCCGTTCTACACGGGCAAGCAGAAGATCCTCGACACCGGTGGCCGTGTGGCCCGCTTCGAGGCCCGCTTCGGCAAGGCCGCCGGCTCCAAGAAGTAGCGAGCCCCCATTCGCCGGTCCACGGCCGTACGCCCGAGCGGGCGTGCGTCCGGGACCGGCGTTTTTGGTCGCCCGCCCCTTCCCTTCACCGCAGTACAGGAGCCGAAAGATGTTCGAGGCAGTCGAGGAACTCGTCGCCGAGCACGCCGACCTCGAGACGAAGCTCGCCGACCCGTCGGTCCACGCCGACCAGGCGAACGCGCGCAAGCTGAACAAGCGCTATGCCGAGCTGACGCCCATCGTCGGCACGTACGGCTCCTGGAAGCAGGCCGGCGACGACATCGAGACCGCGCGCGAACTGGCCGCCGACGACCCCGACTTCGCCGCCGAGGTCAAGGACCTGGAGCGGCAGCGCGAGGAACTGACCGAGAAGCTGCGCCTCCTGCTGGTCCCGCGTGACCCGAGTGACGACAAGGACGTCATCCTGGAGATCAAGGCGGGCGCGGGCGGCGACGAGTCGGCGCTGTTCGCCGGCGACCTGCTGCGCATGTACCTGCGCTACGCGGAGCGCGTCGGCTGGAAGACCGAGATCATCGACGCCACCGAGTCCGAGCTGGGCGGCTACAAGGACGTCCAGGTCGCGGTGAAGACCCGCGGGCAGACCGAGCCCGGCCAGGGCGTGTGGGCGCGGCTGAAGTACGAGGGCGGCGTGCACCGCGTGCAGCGCGTGCCGGCCACCGAGTCCCAGGGCCGTATCCACACCTCCGCCGCCGGTGTCCTCGTCACCCCCGAGGCCGAGGAGGTGGACGTGGAGATCAACCCGAACGACCTCCGCATCGACGTCTACCGCTCCTCCGGTCCCGGCGGCCAGTCCGTCAACACCACGGACTCCGCGGTGCGCATCACCCACTTGCCCACGGGTGTCGTCGCCTCCTGCCAGAACGAGAAGAGCCAGCTCCAGAACAAGGAGCAGGCCCTGCGTATCCTGCGCTCCAGGCTGCTCGCCGCGGCCCAGGAAGAGGCGGAGCGGGAGGCCGCGGACGCCCGCCGCAGCCAGGTCCGCACCGTCGACCGCTCCGAGAAGATCCGTACGTACAACTTCCCGGAGAACCGCATCTCCGACCACCGTGTCGGCTTCAAGGCGTACAACCTGGACCAGGTCCTGGACGGCGAGCTCGACGCGGTCATCCAGGCCTGTGTCGACGCCGACTCCGCGGCGAAGCTCGCGGCCGCGTAAGGAACCACGAGGATTTGCTGACTTCCGGAGGACTCGCGTGAACCTGCTGCTATCGGAGGTGGCCCAGGCCACCCAGCGGCTGGCCGACGCCGGCGTGCCCTCGCCGCGTACCGACGCGGAGGAGCTCGCCGCGTTCGTGCACGGCGTCAAGCGCGGCGAACTGCACTCCGTGAAGGACGCGGACTTCGACGCCCGGTACTGGGAGGTCATCGCCCGGCGCGAGCAGCGCGAGCCGCTCCAGCACATCACCGGGCGGGCCTACTTCCGCTACCTGGAACTCCAGGTCGGGCCCGGCGTGTTCGTGCCCCGGCCGGAGACCGAGTCGGTGGTCGGCTGGGCCATAGACGCGGTGCGCGCCATGGACGTGGTCGAGCCGTGCATCGTCGATCTGTGCACCGGCTCCGGGGCCATCGCGCTCGCCCTCGCCCAGGAGGTGCCGCGCTCCCGGGTGCACGCCGTGGAGCTGTCCGAGGACGCGCTGCGCTGGACCCGCAAGAACGTCGAGGGCTCCAGGGTCGACCTGCGCCAGGGCGACGCCCTGACCGCGTTCCCCGACCTGGACGGCCAGGTCGACCTGGTCGTCTCCAACCCGCCGTACATCCCGCTCACCGAATGGGAGTACGTCGCCCCCGAAGCCCGCGACTACGATCCCGAACTCGCGTTGTTCTCGGGGGAGGACGGGCTCGACCTGATCCGCGGCATCGAGCGCACCGCGCACCGGCTGCTGCGGCCCGGCGGGGTCGTCGTCATCGAGCATGCCGACACCCAGGGCGGACAGGTGCCGTGGATCTTCACCGAGGAGCGGGGCTGGGCCGACGCGGCCGATCACCCGGACCTCAACAACCGGCCGCGGTTCGCCACCGCCCGCAAGGCGCTGCCGTGAGCAGCACCGAGACGTCAACCCCGCAGTTTGTGTACGAGGAGGCCCGTTAAATGGCACGGCGATACGACACCAACGACGCGACCGACCGCGCGACGGGTCTGCGCGAAGCCGCGTCCGCCGTCCGCCGGGGCGAGCTGGTGGTGCTGCCGACCGACACGGTCTACGGCATCGGCGCCGACGCGTTCTCCTCCGAGGCCGTCGCCGATCTGCTCGCCGCCAAGGGCCGGGGCCGCAACATGCCCACCCCCGTGCTCATCGGCTCCCCGAACACCCTGCACGGCCTCGTCACGAACTTCTCCGAGATGGCCTGGGAACTGGTCGACGCGTTCTGGCCGGGCGCCCTGACGCTGGTCGCCAAGCACCAGCCGTCCCTCCAGTGGGACCTCGGCGACACCCGGGGCACGGTCGCCGTGCGCATGCCGCTGCACCCGGTCGCCATCGAGCTGCTCACCGAGGTCGGCCCGATGGCCGTGTCCTCCGCCAACCTCACCGGGCACCTGTCGCCGGAGACCTGCGACGCCGCCCAGGACATGCTCGGCGACTCCGTCTCCGTCTACCTCGACGGCGGCCCGACCCCGGGCAACGTGCCCTCGTCCATCGTGGACGTCTCCCGCGACGTGCCGGTGCTGCTGCGCGAGGGCGCCATCTCGGCGGACGAGCTGCGCAAGGTCGTACCCGACCTCGAGGTGGCGAATTGACGGCCCCTGAAGCGGGGCGTGGCATAGGCATCGGGGAGCGCCTCGCGGAGGAGACGACGACGTTCGGGTTTCCGCGCGACAGCTTCCGCATCCTCCACGTCAGTACCGGCAACGTGTGCCGCTCGCCCATCACCGAGCGGCTGACCCGGCATTTCGTCGCCGAGCGCCTCGGTGTGCTCGGCGGCGGGCTGATCGTGGAGAGCGCGGGCACCTGGGGCCACGAGGGCGCGCCCATGGAGGCCAACGCGGAGACCGTGCTGGCCGAGTTCGGCGCGGACGCCTCCGGCTTCATGGGCCGGGAACTGCTCGACGAGCACGTCATCCGGGCCGACCTGGTCCTGACCGCGACCCGCGACCACCGCGCCCAGGTCATCTCCATGGGCCATTCGGCGGGCCTGCGCACCTTCACCCTCAAGGAGTTCACGCGGCTGGTCCGCGCGATCGACCCCGTGACGCTGCCGCCCCTGGAGGACGGCCTCGTCATGCGCGCCCGCGCCCTGGTCCGTGCCGCCGCCGCCCTGCGCGGCTGGCTCCTGGCCCCCACGGCCGAGGCCGACGAGGTCTACGACCCCTACGGCGCCCCCCTGCCGTTCTTCCGCTCCATCGGCGACGAGATACGGGACGCGCTGGACCCGGTGGTGACGGCGCTGACGGGTGTCCCGGCGCGGATGTAGTGCCGGGCGCCGGCCCGGCGCCGCACACCGCGCCGCCTGACGGACCCCGGCCTACATTGGGGATACGTCACCGTCGACCGCCCGGAGCCCGCCATGTCGGTCAGCACCCTGCACCAGGCCGATGTCCTGCGGGAACAGGACCCGGAGGTGGCCGAGATCCTGATGGGGGAGCTGCGCCGGCAGTCCACGTCGCTCCAGCTGATCGCGGCGGAGAACTTCACCTCCCGCGCCGTGCTCGCCACCCTCGGCTCGCCGCTGGCGAACAAGTACGCCGAGGGCTACCCCGGCGCCCGCCACCACGGCGGCTGCGAGATCGTGGACATGGCCGAGCGGCTCGCCGTGGAGCGGGCCTGCGCGCTCTTCGGGGCCCGGCACGCGAACGTACAGGCGCACTCCGGCTCCTCCGCCGTCCTCGCGGCGTACGCCGCCCTGCTGCGCCCCGGTGACACCGTCCTCGCCCTCGGCCTGCCCCACGGCGGACACCTCACCCATGGCTCCCCGGCCAACTTCTCCGGCCGCTGGTTCGACTTCGTCGGCTACGGCGTCGACGCGGAGACCGGGCTGATCGACCACGACCAGGTACGCCACCTGGCCCGCAACCACCGCCCCAAGGCGATCGTGTGCGGCTCCATCGCCTACCCCCGGCACATCGACCACGCCTTCTTCCGCGAGGTCGCCGACGAGGTCGGCGCCTATCTGATCGCGGACGCCGCCCACCCCATCGGCCTCGTCGCGGGCGGCGCCGCCCCGAACCCGGTGCCGTACGCCGACATCGTCTGCGCGACCACGCACAAGGTGCTGCGCGGCCCCCGCGGCGGCATGATCCTGTGCGGCGCCGAACTGGCCGAGCGGGTGGACCGGGCGGTGTTCCCGTTCACCCAGGGCGGGGCGCAGATGCACACCGTCGCCGCCAAGGCCGTCGCGTTCGGCGAGGCCGCGACCCCGCGGTTCGCCACGTACGCGCACCAGGTGGTCGCCAACGCCCGCACCCTGGCCGGCCACCTCGCCGAGGAGGGGCTCATCGTCACCACCGGCGGCACGGACACGCACCTGATCACCGCCGACGCGGCACCGCTCGGCGTGGACGGCCGTACCGCCCGCGGCCGGCTCGCCGCCGCCGGGATCGTCCTGGACTGCTGCGCGCTGCCGCACGGCGACGGCCGGGGCCTGCGGCTGGGAACGGCCGCGGTGACCACGCAGGGCATGGGCGAACCGGAGATGGAGCGGATCGCGAAGCTGCTCGCCGCGGTGGTGCGCGGGCACCCGGAACCGGCCGGGGCGCGGGCCGAGGTGCGCGAGCTGACCGGCGCGTTCCCGCCGTATCCGGACTGAACGGGGGCAGCCGCACCAACAGGGCACAGTCCGGACACAGCGAGGGTCACAGCGAGGTCTGCAACCATCCTGGCTACCCGTAAGTCCTCATCCGTATACGCCCGCCGCTAGGCTGTGGGGCTGTGATGGCCAGCGAGACCTGTGGGGAAGCCCGTGCGTGAATACCTGCTGACGCTCTGCATCACGGCCGCGGTGACGTACCTGCTGACAGGGCCGGTGCGGAAGTTCGCGATCGTGGCGGGGGCGATGCCGGAGATCCGGGCCCGGGACGTGCACCGGGAGCCCACTCCGCGCCTCGGCGGGATCGCGATGTTCTTCGGACTGTGCGCGGGCCTGCTGGTCGCCGACCACCTGAGCAGCCTCAACTGGGTGTTCGAGAAGTCCAACGAGCCGCGCGCCCTGCTCTCCGGCGCCGCCCTGATCTGGCTGATCGGCGTCCTGGACGACAAGTTCGAGATCGACGCCCTGATCAAGCTCGGCGGCCAGATGATCGCCGCCGGCGTCATGGTCATGCAGGGTCTGACGATCCTGTGGCTGCCCATCCCCGGCGTCGGCAATGTGGCGCTGACCCAGTGGCAGGGCACCCTGCTGACCGTGGCGCTCGTCGTCATCACCATCAACGCCGTGAACTTCGTGGACGGCCTCGACGGCCTCGCGGCCGGCATGGTGTGCATCGCGACGGTGGCGTTCTTCCTGTACGCGTATCGCGTCTGGGTGTCGTACGGCATCGAGGCCGCCGCCCCCGCCACCCTTTTCGCGTCGATCCTGATGGGCATGTGCCTGGGCTTCCTGCCGCACAACATGCACCCGGCGCGCATCTTCATGGGCGACTCCGGCTCCATGCTGATCGGCCTGGTGCTGGCCGCGGGCGCCATCTCGATCACGGGTCAGGTGGACCCGGACGTGATGAACCTGTTCTCCGGTTCCGAGCGCGCCACCGTGCACCAGATGGTGCCGGTCTACATCCCGCTGCTGATGCCGCTGACGATCATCGCGATCCCCGCCGCCGACCTGGTGCTGGCCATCGTGCGCCGCACCTGGCGCGGCCAGTCGCCGTTCGCCGCGGACCGCGGGCATCTGCACCACCGGCTGCTGGAGATCGGCCACTCGCACAGCCGCGCGGTGCTGATCATGTACTTCTGGTCGGCGCTGATCGCCTTCGGCGCGCTGGCCTACTCGGTCAACTCGGCGTCGATGTGGATCGTGCTCGGCGTCGTCTTCCTCAGCGCCGTGGGCCTCGTCCTGCTGCTCCTGCCGCGCTTCACGCCGCGGGTGCCCGTGTGGGCCCAGCGCTTCGTGCCGCCGCGCTACCGGCGCCGGCGCGCGGTGGCCGCGGAAGCGGAACCCGCCGTGGAGTCAGCCGCGGAGGACGGCGCGGACGAACCGGAGACCGAGGAGCGCGCGCCCGTCCCGGCCGGTGTGTCCGGCGTCAACGGGGCGACCGCAATCGGCACTCGTGGGCGTTTTCCTGACCGTTCCTGAAGCGGGCAAGGTAAGAATCTGACTAGAGCATTGCCAAGTCGTGGGGGAGCAAAGATCCCTAATACCAGACAAAGCGGCTTGGTTTCTGATCAGACGTGCAGAGTCACTCTCATGTGTGACAGCAAGCACACCTACCAGGTAAAGACCTCATCAAATAGTTTGTGATACTGTTCACGAGAACCCCGGATAGAGCCGACGGACCGTAGTGCGACGGTCCTTTGGTGTGAGATCTCGTTCACTCAGCCCGGGACTACGCTCGTCCATGACGACACCTGCCCCCTGTGAAAGCGGAGTTGCCGCCATGCCGTCTTCTGACGCCCGGATCCTTGCCCAGGCCGCCGTACCCACGGCTGTCGTCGGCGCGCTCGCCGCCGTCGTCAGTGGTGTGGTCGCGGGTGGCAAGGGAGCGATCGGGGCAGTCGTCGGGACGCTGGTCGTGATCGTGTTCATGGGGCTCGGTCTGTACGTGCTCCAGCGCACCGCCAAGTCTTTTCCGCAGCTGTTCCAGATGATGGGCCTGATGCTCTACGCGGCCCAGCTGCTGCTGATGGTCATCTTCGTCGCACTGTTCAAGAACACCACGCTCTTCAACCCGCGCGCCTTCGCCATCACGCTTGTGCTCGCCACCCTTACGTGGATCGGCGCACAGACGCGTGCGCACATGAAGGCCAAGACCCTCTACGTCGAACCGGACGCCTCGTCCTCGGGTGACAAGCCCGAAAAGACAGGGCGTTCGTCGTGAGAGGTAGGGCCGGGATAAAGGCGCAGCACGCATGCTGCTATCGTCCGGTGCCAACTGCGGCATCGCGGGCGCGGGCATCTGAGCTGACGCCTGTCCGATCGCGAGGCGAGATGCCCCCCAGCCGCCCCCACATCCGTCACACCAGTCCCGTGCCGACCCGCGGCCGCACGCCGCGCCGACACAACGAGGTTGCCGTACCTATGCGCCACGATGAAGGAGCCCGCGGTGAGTGCTGATCCGACGCAGACGCTCGCTTTCGACTCGAGCTGCCACCTGTTCAGCGGGTGCGGCTTCGGGACCGTCGCTCCGGGCCTGCATTCGTTCCTCTTCGAGCCGATCTGGGGGGACACGAACGGCCTGTACTTCAACAAGCCGATGCTCCTCGCCCTGCTCGGCTCCATCATCGTCGTGGGCTTCTTCTGGTCCGCCTTCGGCAAGGCCAAGGTCGTTCCGGGCAAGCTCCAGATGGTCGGCGAGGCCGGCTACGACTTCGTGCGCCGCGGTGTCGTCTACGAGACCATCGGCAAGAAGGAAGGAGAGAAGTACGTACCTCTGATCGTCTCTCTCTTCTTCTTCGTCTGGATGATGAACATCTGGTCGATCATCCCGGTCGCCCAGTTCCCGGTGACGGCGATCATCGCCTACCCGGCAGCGCTGGCCGCGATCGTCTACGTCCTCTGGGTCTCGCTCACCTTCAAGCGGCACGGTTTCGTCGGCGCCTTCAAGAACTTCACGGGCTACGACAAGTCGCTCGGCGCGGTGCTGCCGCTGGCCATGGTCATCGAGCTGTTCTCGAACCTGCTGGTCCGCCCCTTCACCCACGCCGTCCGACTCTTCGCGAACATGTTCGCCGGCCACACGCTGATCGTGCTCTTCACGATCGCGAGCTGGTACATGCTGAACGGCATCGGTATCGCCTACGCCGGCGTCTCGTTCGTGATGACGATCGTCATGACCGCCTTCGAGCTGTTCATCCAGGCCGTCCAGGCGTACGTCTTCGTCCTGCTGACCTGCTCCTACATCCAGGGCGCGCTCGCCGAGCACCACTGAGCCACTCCGCCCCGAAACCCCTGGTCGTCCGGTGGCCAACCCCCCACCGGTCCGTAAAGAAAAGGAAGAACTGGCATGTCCCAGACCCTTGCCGCTGTCACTGGTTCGCTCAGCTCCGTCGGTTACGGCCTTTCGGCCATCGGCCCCGGCGTCGGCGTCGGCATCATCTTCGGTAACGGCACGCAGGCTCTCGCGCGTCAGCCCGAGGCGGCGGGCCTGATCCGCTCCAACCAGATCCTCGGCTTCGCGTTCTGTGAGGCGCTGGCCCTCATCGGCCTCGTCATGCCGTTCGTCTACTCCTGAGTCGAACGACAGCGACAGCCCATTCGACGAAAGGCACTGAGATGACCCACTCATGGGTTCAGTTTGCGGCGGAGAAGGAGAACCCTCTCATTCCGCCGTGGCCGGAGCTCGTCATCGGCCTGATCGCCTTCGTCATCGTCTTCGGCTTCCTCGCCAAGAAGCTCCTCCCGAACATCAACAAGGTTCTGGAAGAGCGTCGCGAGGCCATCGAGGGCGGTATCGAAAAGGCCGAGGCCGCGCAGACCGAGGCCCAGAGCGTCCTTGAGCAGTACAAGGCCCAGCTCGCCGAGGCACGGCACGAGGCCGCGCGACTGCGTCAGGAGGCGCAGGAGCAGGGTGCCACGCTCATCGCCGAGATGCGGGCCGAGGGCCAGCGGCAGCGCGAGGAGATCGTCGCCGCCGGTCACGCCCAGATCGAGGCCGACCGCAAGGCCGCCGCGTCCACGCTGCGCCAGGACGTCGGCAAGCTCGCCACCGACCTGGCCGGCAAGCTCGTCGGCGAGTCCCTCGAGGACCACGCCCGGCAGAGCCGTGTGATCGACCGCTTCCTCGACGAACTCGAGGAGAAGGCCGAGGCCGCGCGATGAACGGAGCGAGCCGCGAGGCCCTGGCAGCCGCACGGGAGCGTCTCGACGCGCTGACGGACTCCACGTCCGTGGACGCGGCCACGCTCGCCGACGAGCTGGCGGCCGTCACCGCGCTGCTCGACCGCGAGGCCGGCCTGCGCCGGGTTCTCACCGACCCGGCGCAGTCCGGAGAGGCCAAGGCGGAACTGGTCCAGCGCCTGCTCGGCGCCCAGGTCAGCGGCGTGACCGTCGACCTGGTGGCTGGATTGGCCCGCGCCCGCTGGTCGCAGCCCCGCGACCTGGTGTACGCGACGGAGCAGCTGGCGGACATCGCCGACCTCACCGCCGCGGAGAAGCGTGGCAACCTCGACGAGGTCGAGGACGAGCTGTTCCGGTTCGGCCGGATCGTCTCCTCCAGCACCGAGCTGCGCGCCGCCCTGACCGACCGCACCGCGGGCGCCGGGGCCAAGACCGAGCTGCTCCACCGGCTGCTGGGCGGACGGGCCAAGCCCGCCACCGAGCGACTGGTCGTGCGCCTCGTGGCCGCGCCGCGTGGTCGTAGCCTGGAAGCGGGACTGGAGTCCCTGTCCAAGCTGGCCGCGGAGCGCCGGGACCGTCTGGTCGCCGTCGTCACCTCGGCGGTACCGCTGAGCGACACCCAGAAGCAGCGCCTCGGCGCCGCCCTCGGCAAGCTCTACGGCCGCCGGATCCACCTCAACCTGGACGTGGACCCCGACGTCGTCGGCGGTATGCGGGTACAGGTCGGTGACGAGGTCATCAACGGTTCGCTCGCGGACCGACTGGACGAGGCCGGCCGCCGCATGGCGGGCTAGCGGCGACGCGCCAGCGACGCAGCACCTCGACATACCGAGTAATAGCAGTACGTACATACGGCCCTGGTTGGGCCGTGCAGAGGATTCACCTCCTGTTGGGGGGAGTCCCCATCCCCCCAAAGTGAAACTTCGGGCCCAACAAGGAGAGCAGGGAACCCAGATGGCGGAGCTCACGATCCGGCCGGAGGAGATCCGGGACGCGCTGGAGAACTTCGTCCAGTCGTACAAGCCGGACGCGGCCTCGCGCGAGGAGGTCGGTACGGTCACCGTCGCCGGCGACGGCATCGCGAAGATCGAGGGTCTTCCCTCGGCCATGGCCAACGAACTGCTGAAGTTCGAGGACGGCACCCTCGGCCTCGCCCTCAACCTCGAGGAGCGCGAGATCGGTGCCGTCGTCCTCGGCGAGTTCAGCGGCGTCGAGGAGGGCCAGCCGGTCACGCGTACCGGTGAGGTGCTCTCCGTCGCGGTCGGCGAGGGCTACCTCGGCCGTGTTGTCGACCCGCTCGGCAACCCGATCGACGGCCTCGGCGAGATCGAGACGTCCGGCCGCCGCGCCCTTGAGCTGCAGGCCCCCACGGTCATGCAGCGCAAGTCGGTGCACGAGCCGATGGAGACCGGCTACAAGGCCGTCGACGCGATGACCCCGATCGGCCGTGGTCAGCGTCAGCTGATCATCGGTGACCGCCAGACCGGCAAGACCGCCCTGGCCGTCGACACCATCATCAACCAGCGCGACAACTGGCGCACCGGCGACCCGAAGAAGCAGGTCCGCTGCATCTACGTCGCCATCGGCCAGAAGGGCTCCACCATCGCGGGCGTTCGCCGCTCGCTGGAGGAGAACGGCGCGCTGGAGTACACGACCATCGTCGCCGCCCCGGCGTCCGACCCGGCCGGCTTCAAGTACCTTGCGCCGTACACCGGTTCGGCCATCGGTCAGCAGTGGATGTACGAGGGCAAGCACGTCCTCATCATCTTCGACGACCTCTCGAAGCAGGCCGACGCCTACCGCGCCGTGTCCCTGCTGCTGCGCCGCCCGCCGGGCCGTGAGGCCTACCCGGGTGACGTCTTCTACCTGCACTCGCGTCTGCTGGAGCGCTGCGCCAAGCTCTCCGACGAGATGGGTGCCGGTTCGATGACCGGTCTGCCGATCGTCGAGACCAAGGCCAACGACGTCTCGGCGTTCATCCCGACCAACGTCATCTCCATCACCGACGGCCAGTGCTTCCTGGAGTCGGACCTGTTCAACGCCGGTCAGCGTCCCGCGCTGAACGTCGGTATCTCGGTCTCCCGAGTCGGTGGCTCCGCCCAGCACAAGGCGATGCGCCAGGTCTCCGGCCGCCTTCGTGTGGACCTCGCCCAGTTCCGTGAGCTGGAGGCGTTCGCCGCCTTCGGTTCCGACCTGGACGCGGCCTCGAAGTCGCAGCTGGAGCGCGGTCAGCGCATGGTCGAGCTGCTGAAGCAGGACCAGTACCAGCCGATGGCCACCGAGGACCAGGTCGTCTCCGTGTGGGCCGGCACCAACGGCCGTATGGACGAGGTCCCGGTCGTCGACATCCGCCGCTTCGAGCGGGAGCTGCTGGACTTCCTGCACCGCAAGCACCAGGGCCTGATGACCTCCATCAAGGAGGGCGCCAAGATGTCGAACGACACGATCCAGGCGATCGACGACGCGGTGGCCGAGTTCAAGAAGCAGTTCGAGACCTCGGACGGCAAGCTGCTCGGCGAGGACACTCCTGCCGCTGCCGCCAAGTGACGTAAGGAAGGGACCTGACTCATGGGAGCCCAGCTCCGGGTCTACAAGCGTCGCATCCGATCCGTCAGCGCGACCAAGAAGATCACCAAGGCGATGGAGATGATCGCCGCCTCGCGCGTCGTCAAGGCGCAGCGCAAGGTGGCGGCCTCCACGCCGTACGCGACCGAGCTGACGCGCGCGGTCACGGCGGTCGGTACGGGGTCGAACACCAAGCACCCGCTCACCACGGAGGCGGAAACCCCGACCCGTGCCGCGATCCTGCTCCTCACGAGCGACCGCGGTCTGGCCGGCGCCTTCAACTCCAACGCCATCAAGGCGGCGGAGCAGCTGACCGAGCGCCTGGAGCGCGAGGGCAAGCAGGTCGACGCGTACATCGTCGGCCGGCGCGGTGTCGCCCACTACAACTTCCGCGAGCGCAAGGTCGCGGAGTCGTGGACGGGCTTCACCGACGAGCCGTCGTACGCCGACGCGAAGAAGGTCGCGGCACCCCTGATCGAGGCCATCGAGAAGGACACGGCCGAGGGCGGCGTGGATGAACTCCACATCGTCTACACCGAGTTCGTCTCGATGATGACGCAGACCGCGCTCGACGCGCGGCTGCTTCCGCTGCGCCTCGAAGAGGTCGCCGAGGAGACGAAGTCCGAGGGCGAGATCCTGCCGCTCTACGACTTCGAGCCCTCGGCGGAGGACGTCCTCGACGCCCTGCTGCCGCGCTACGTGGAGAGCCGTATCTACAACGCGCTGCTTCAGTCGGCCGCTTCCAAGCACGCCGCCACGCGGCGCGCGATGAAGTCGGCCACCGACAACGCGGGCGAGCTGATCAACACGCTGTCCCGTCTTGCCAACGCGGCCCGCCAGGCCGAAATCACCCAGGAAATCAGCGAGATCGTCGGTGGCGCCAGCGCCCTGGCCGACGCGACCGCGGGGAGTGACCGATAATGACCACCACTGTTGAGACCGCGACGGCTACGGGCCGCGTCGCCCGGGTCATCGGCCCGGTCGTCGACGTGGAGTTCCCCGTCGACGCGATGCCGGACATCTACCAGGCGCTGCACGTCGAGGTCTCCGACCCGGCCAACGCCGGCGAGAAGAAGACGCTGACCCTGGAGGTCGCCCAGCACCTGGGTGACGGTCTGGTCCGCACCATCTCCATGCAGCCGACCGACGGCCTGGTCCGCCAGGCCGCGGTCACCGACACCGGCGCGCCGATCTCGGTGCCGGTCGGCGACTTCACCAAGGGCAAGGTGTTCAACACCCTTGGCGAGGTGCTGAATGTCGACGAGCAGTACCAGGGCGAGCGCTGGCCGATCCACCGCAAGGCCCCGAACTTCGACGAGCTCGAGTCGAAGACCGAGATGTTCGAGACGGGCGTCAAGGTCATCGACCTGCTCACCCCGTACGTCAAGGGCGGCAAGATCGGCCTGTTCGGCGGCGCCGGCGTCGGCAAGACGGTGCTCATCCAGGAGATGATCTACCGTGTCGCCAACAACCACGACGGTGTCTCCGTGTTCGCCGGTGTCGGTGAGCGCACCCGTGAGGGCAACGACCTCATCGAGGAGATGACCGACTCGGGCGTCATCGACAAGACCGCCCTTGTCTTCGGTCAGATGGACGAGCCCCCGGGCACCCGTCTGCGCGTCGCGCTGGCCGGCCTCACCATGGCCGAGTACTTCCGTGACGTCCAGAAGCAGGACGTGCTGTTCTTCATCGACAACATCTTCCGCTTCACGCAGGCCGGTTCCGAGGTCTCCACGCTGCTCGGCCGTATGCCGTCCGCGGTGGGTTACCAGCCGAACCTGGCCGACGAGATGGGTCTCCTCCAGGAGCGCATCACGTCGACCCGCGGTCACTCGATCACCTCGATGCAGGCGATCTACGTCCCCGCGGACGACCTGACCGACCCGGCCCCGGCCACCACCTTCGCCCACCTCGACGCGACGACGGTTCTCTCCCGTCCGATCTCGGAGAAGGGCATCTACCCGGCCGTGGACCCGCTGGACTCGACGTCCCGGATCCTGGACCCGCGGTACATCGCCGCGGACCACTACAACGCGGCCATGCGCGTGAAGAACATCCTGCAGAAGTACAAGGACCTGCAGGACATCATCGCGATCCTCGGTATCGACGAGCTCGGCGAGGAGGACAAGCTCGTCGTCCACCGTGCCCGTCGCGTGGAGCGCTTCCTGTCCCAGAACACCCACGTCGCCAAGCAGTTCACCGGCGTGGACGGTTCGGACGTGCCGCTGGACGAGTCGATCACCGCGTTCAACGCGATCTGCGACGGCGAGTACGACCACTTCCCGGAGCAGGCGTTCTTCATGTGCGGTGGTCTTGAGGACCTCAAGGCCAACGCCAAGGAGCTGGGCGTCTCCTGAGCCTCGTGCTCATGTGAGGGGGCGGGCGCGTCCCGCCCCCTCCGCAACGCCCACTAGAATTGACCCCAACACCCGGCACCCCTGCCGGGTGGTGACCCGAGGAGCCACCCTTGGCTGCTGAGCTGCACGTCGAGCTGGTCGCCGCGGACCGCCAGGTCTGGTCCGGCGAGGCCACCCTGGTCGTCGCGCGCACCACGTCCGGCGACATCGGCGTCATGCCCGGTCACCAGCCGCTGCTCGGTGTGCTGGAGTCGGGCCCGGTGACCATCCGTACGAGTGATGGCGGAACGGTCGTCGCCGCGGTGCACGGCGGTTTCGTCTCGTTCGCGGACAACAAGCTGTCCCTGCTGGCCGAGATCGCCGAGCTGTCGGACGAGATCGATGTCCAGCGCACGGAGCGGGAGCTGGAGCGCGCGAAGGCGGAGGGCGACGCCGCCGCCGAGCGCCGCGCGGACGTCCGACTTCGTGCGGCGACCGCGCGCTGAACCAGCCGCGCGGTACGTTGACATCACTCAGCCGCGGCCGGCCCGGAGCAATCCGGTGCCGGTCGCGGCTGAGGCAGATGTAGGTGTTTTTTCCGTTTCATTACTCAGTAGTAGAAGCAGTTCCCTACCTAGGAGACGAGGAGGTCGGTGCCGATGGTCCTCGCTCTGACTGTGTGCGGGATCGTGGTCGCGCTCGTGGTGGTCGGGCTGTTTCTGTTCGGCCTGCGCCGCCGGCTGATCCAGCGCTCGGGCGGGACCTTCGACTGCTCCCTGCGCTGGGACGTGGCCGAGAAACCGGACACGGGCGGCAAGGGCTGGAGCTACGGCGTCGCCCGCTACAACGGCGACCGCATCGAGTGGTACCGGGTCTTCTCCTACGCCATCCGCCCGCGCCGCGTCCTGGAACGCGCCCAGATCGAGGTGGCCGGCCGTCGGCTGCCCGAGGGCGAGGAGGAACTGGCGCTGCTGTCCGACGCGGTGATCCTCGCCTGCGTCCACCGGGGCACGCGCCTCGAACTCGCCATGAGCGAAGACGCGCTGACCGGTTTTCTCGCGTGGCTGGAAGCAGCCCCGCCCGGTCAGCGCGTCAATGTGGCTTAGCGCGTCGTGCAGTTGACGAGAACTACAGGTTGCTGCTGATCGCGTTCACCAGCTCGCCGTCGCTGGTGTCGCCGCTGAACTCCCAGAAGAACGCGCCGCCCAGGCCCTGGGTCTTGGCCCAGCTCATCTTCCCGGCGATGGTCGACGGGGTGTCGTACGACCACCAGTTGCTGCCGCAGTGGGCGTACGCGGTGCCCGCGACGGTGCCGGTGACCGGGCAGGACGACTTGAGGACCTTGTAGTCCTCGATGCCCTGCTCATAGGTGCCGGCCGCCGGGCCCGTGGCGGTGCCGCCCGGGGCGTCCTGGGTGACACCGGTCCAGCCGCGGCCGTAGAAGCCGATACCGATGAGCAGCTTGGCCGCGGGGACACCGGCCGCCTTGTACTTGGCGATCGCGTCGGCGGTGGTGAAGCCCGCCTTCGGGATGCCGCTGTACGAGGTGAGCGGGGAGTGCGGGGCGGTGGGGCCCTTCGCGTCCCAGGCGCCGAAGAAGTCGTACGTCATCACGTTGTACCAGTCGACGTACTGCGAGGCGCCGGAGTAGTCGGCGGAGTCGATCTTGCCGCCGTTCGAGCCGTCGGCGGAGACCGCGGCGGTGACCAGCTTGCTGGAGCCGAACTTGGCGCGCAGCGCGGCCATCACGTTCTTGAACGCCTCCGGCCCGCTGGTGTCACAGGTCAGACCGCAGTTGTTCGGGTACTCCCAGTCGATGTCGATGCCGTCGAACACATCGGCCCAGCGCGGGTCGTTGACGAGGTCGTAACAGGACTGGGCGAAACCGGCCGGGTCCTTGGCCGCGTCGGCGAAGCCGCCGGACCAGGTCCAGCCGCCGAAGGACCAGATGACCTTCAGGTTCGGGTACTTGGCCTTCAGCTCGCGCAGCTGGTTGAAGTTGCCGCGCAGCGGCTGGTCCCAGGTGTCGGCGGTGCCGTTGACGGCCTGGTCGGCGGTGAACGCCTTGTCGTAGTCGGCGTAGGAATCGCCGATGGCGCACTTGCCGCCGGTGATGTTGCCGAAGGCGTAGTTGATGTGGGTGATCTTGGCGGCGGAGCCGGAGGTCACCAGGTTCTTCACGTTGTAGTTGC
Organism: Streptomyces sp. WP-1; assembly: GCF_030450125.1. Classification (NCBI taxonomy): domain Bacteria; kingdom Bacillati; phylum Actinomycetota; class Actinomycetes; order Kitasatosporales; family Streptomycetaceae; genus Streptomyces; species Streptomyces sp. WP-1. Next base: position 2,781,920 of record NZ_CP123923.1, on the reverse strand, counting down.
GGGCGTAGATGCCCCAGTCGGTGAAGTAGCCGAGCTTGACCTTGCCGCCGGCGGGCGGGGGAGTGGTGGAGCCGCCGCCGGTGGTGTGCACGGCGAGAGCGGCGCTGGCCGGACCGGTCTGGCCGGCGGTGTCGCGGGCCTGCACGGAGTAGGAGTAGTCGCTGCCCGCGGTGAGCCCGGTGTCGGTGTACGACGTGGTGGTCACGGTGGCCACGACCTTGCCGTCGCGCAGCACGTCGTAGTTCTTGATGCCCTTGTCATCGGTGGCCGCGCTCCAGGAGAGCTTCACCGAGGTGTCGCTGACGCCGGAGGCGGTCGGGGTGCCGGGGGCGCTCGGGGCGGAGTCGCCGGGGGCCGTCGTACCGTCGCAGCTGCTGCCGTTGAGCGTGCAGTTGCCGGGGTTTCCGGAGCCGGCGCCGTTGAAGCCGAAGCTGACGGAGGCACCGGGGGCGAGGGTGCCGTTGTAGGACTTGTTCTTCGCCGTCCAGTGGTTGCCGGAGTTGGTGACGTCGGCGTCCCAGGCGGAGGTGACGGACGTGCCGGAGGGGAAGTCCCATTCGACGGTCCAGGAACTGACGCCGGCGGTACCGGCGTTCTTGATGGTCCACTGGCCGCCGAAGCCGGTGCCCCAGTCGCTGGACTTGGTGAAGCTCGCGGTGACGCCGGCCGCCTGGGCGCTCGCGGCCGGTGCGGGGCTCGCGAGTCCGACCAGTCCGGCCAGGGGGAGTACCAGGGTCGCGAGCCCTGCCGCGACCTTGTGTCTGAAGCGCATCGAGCGCCTCCCTCGGTAGTGGGGGTGACAGGGGGCATGACTGAGCCTTCATGCCCACGGTGCTGCGAGGGTAGAAAGGTCTGGACCACGGGTCAATAGGTCTGGACCATTCCAACTCCTGTACACCCCCGCTGGATTGGGGGGTTTTCCCCAGCGAAGTGCAGGCGGCGGGCTGCGTACGATCGTCGTGACCGATCAACGATCCGATGCGCTGTATACGGGGGATTCTTCATGCGACGCGCGTGTTTCCTTGCTGCCGTGGCCCTGGCCGCACTCACCGTCGGCGGGCTGTCCGCGTGCTCGGCCCTCGACCAGAAGACCTTCGAGGACGACGCCAAGGTGTCCCAGAAGGTGACCTCGATCCACCTCGACAGCGGGAACGGCGGGGTGAAGGTGCGGACATCGCCGGACGCCGCCGCGATCTCCGTGCACCGCAAGGTCAACTACCGCGGCGACAAGCCGGCCGGCACCAGCTTCCGTGTCGACCAGGGCGTCCTGACCCTCGCCGGCTGCGGCCACAGCTGCGGTGTCGACTACGACGTGACGGTGCCCGCCGCCCTCCCGGTGACCGGCGGCACCAGCAACGGCGACCTCGTGCTGAGCGGCGTCGCGGCGGTCGACGTGCACACCGGCAACGGCGAGATCGCGGTGAACGGAGCGACGGGCGCGGTGAAGCTGCGCTCCTCCAACGGCGGGGTCACCGTGAAGAACGCCAGGAGCGGTGTGGACGCGCAGACGTCGAACGGCGGGGTGACGGTCCAGGCGGCCACCCCCCAGAACATCAAGGCGCACACCTCCAGCGGAGACCTCACGATCACGGTGCCGCCCGCCCCCTACCGGATATCGGCGGACAACACCAACGGCAACAAGAAGGTGGCGTTCAAGGACGACCCCTCGGGCCGGTACCGCCTGGACCTGTCGACGACGAACGGCGACCTGACGGTGAAGTCGGCGGGCTAGGGTCGCCCAGCGGCCTGCTGACGTGCGTCTTGGCGGTGCCCGAAGCGGGAGCGCCCGCGCTAGCGCTCGCCGCCCGGTACCCACAGCACGTCGCCGGTGGCCTTGTTGGCGATGCGGGCCAGGATGAACAGCAGGTCGGAGAGGCGGTTGAGGTAGGTGGCGGTGAGGGGGTTCATGACATCGCCGTGCGCCTCCAGGGCCGCCCAGGTGGAGCGCTCGGCGCGGCGGACGACCGTGCAGGCCTGGTGGAGGAGGGCCGCGCCCGGGGTGCCGCCGGGGAGGATGAAGGAGCGCAGCTTCTCCAGCTGCTCGTTGAAGCGGTCGCAGTCCGCCTCCAGGCGGTCGACGTAGAACTGCTCGACCCGCAGCGGGGGGTACTCGGGGTTCTCCGCCACCGGGGTCGACAGGTCCGCGCCCACGTCGAACAGGTCGTTCTGCACGCGGGTGAGGACCGCGACGACCTCCTCGTCCAGGCCTCCCAGGGCGATCGCGGTGCCGATGACCGCGTTGGCCTCGTTGGAGTCCGCGTACGCGGAGATCCTGAGGTCCGTCTTGGGCACCCGGCTCATGTCACCGAGGTGCGTGGTGCCCTTGTCGCCGGTGCGGGTGTAGATGCGCGTCAGATTGACCATGGGCCCAGCGTAGTTACGCCCCGGCCGTCCGGAACACCCGTGTGCCCGCCGTCACGGCCAGCGCGGCGAAGCCGACGGCCACGAGGACGCCGTAGAGCATGTGCGCGGTGGCGTAGTGGCCGACGTAGGCGTCGCGCATCGCGTCCACCAAGTAGCGGAACGGCACGAAGTGCGAGAGCACGTCCAGCCAGCCGGGCGCCAGGGACATCGGGAGCATCAGGCCGGACAGCAGCATCGAGGGCATCGACACCGCGTTGATCAGCGGGCCGAACTCCTGCGGGGTGCGGACCTTCATCCCCATCGCGTACGACAGGGAGGCCAGGGAGAGGGTGAGCAGGGCGACGAACCCGAAGCCGATGAGGATCCCCGCGAGGGGTGCGCGCAGGCCCATCGCCACGGCGGCCAGCACCAGGAGGACCGCCTGGAACACGAACACCGTGGCGTCGCGCAGCACCCGGCCGAGCAGCAGCGCGAGCCGGCTGACCGGGGTGACCCGCATTCGCTCCACCACTCCCTTGGCGCTCTCCATGATGATCGTGAACCCCGCGAACAGGGCGCCGAAAAGGCCGAGTTGCAGCAGCAGCCCCGGCACCAGCACCTGCCAGGAGCTGCCCGCCTGGCCCAGCGGCAGTCCGGTCAGCAGGGGACCGAAGAAGAGCAGATAGAGCAGCGGGGTGAGGGCGCCGAAGAGCAGGGCGAAGCGGGAGCGGAGGGACTGGCGGAGGTAGCGGCCGTAGACGAGGGCCGTGTCGTGCAGCAGCATGCCGGTGGGCTCCTGGGAGTTATACGGCGACGGGGGCGTCGTCGGTGGGGGCGGGGGCGCGGCCGGTGACGGCCAGGAAGGTGTCCTGGAGGGTGGCGTCCAGGGAGCCGCCGTACCGCAGCTTGAGCGCGCCCGGTGTGCCCTCGGCGGCGACCGTGCCGCCGTCCACGATCACCAGGCGGTCGGCGAGGGCGTCGGCCTCGTCCAGGTAGTGGGTGGTCAGGAAGACGGTGGTGCCGTGCTCGTCGCGCAGCCGGCGGACCAGGTCCCACAGGTCGGCGCGGCTGCCGGGGTCGAGTCCGGTGGTGGGCTCGTCCAGGAACAGCACCTTGGGGCGGTGGGTCAGGGCCATCGCGATGTCGAGTCGACGCCGCTGACCGCCGGAGAGGGCGGCCGTCCTGCGGTCGAGGAGGCCGGTGATGTCGAGATCGCGGGCGAGTTCCCCGGCGCGGGTGACGGCGTCGGACTTGGACAGCCGGTAGAACCGCGCCTGGGTGACCAGCTCCTCCCGGACGCTGATCTGAGGGTCGACGCCGCTGGACTGGGCCACGTACCCGGAGGCCCGGCGCACTCCGGCCGGGTCGGTGACCAGGTCGTGCCCGGCGACGGTCGCGGTGCCGCCGGTCGGCTTCAGCAGGGTGGTGAGCATGCGCAGGGTGGTCGTCTTGCCGGCGCCGTTGGGGCCCAGGAACCCGAGGATCTCGCCCTCGTGGACGGTGAGATCGACACCGCGTACGGCGTCGACGGGGCCGGCTTTCGTCTGGAAGGTGCGGGCGAGGCTCGCCGCGCTGATGACTGCTGCCATGCTCCCCAGAAAAACAGAGTCTCTGAAAAATTTCAATGAACCCAAGTTTTCAGGAAGTGCAGCGAAGTTAGGATGGCGGGCATGGCTGAGGGGCTCAGGGAGCGGAAGAAGCGGCAGACCCGGCAGTACATCTCCGATGTCGCCACGGGGCTGTTCGTCGAGCGCGGCTTCGACGCGGTGACGGTCGCGGAGATCGCCGACGCGGCGAACGTCTCCGTGAACACCGTCTACAACTACTTCCCGGCCAAGGAGGACCTGTTCCTCGACCGTTCCGCGGGCATGGTCGACCGGCTCGCCCGCTGGGTCCGGGGCCGCGCCGAGGGCGAGTCCGCGGCGGAGGCGGTGCTGCGCGAGCTGCGGGACGAGATCCGGGCGGTGTCCCCCCGCGTCGGCCTGCTCGCGGGCTACGCCGACTTCATGCGCGTGATCCAGGAGGCGCCGGCCCTGCGCTCCCGGCTCTGGGCACTCGCCCAGGAGGTGGAGGCCAACCTGGAGCAGGTGCTGCGCGAGGAGACCGGGGCGGCCGAGGACGACGAACTGCCGAGCCTGATGGCCGGTCAGATCAGCTGGATCCACGGCACGGCCATCCGGGTCATCGGCCGCGAGATGCTCAAGCGCCGCGAGCCGGGCGAGGTCTCGCGGGAGGTGCTGGCGCTGCTGGACGACATCGAGGAACTGCTGAGCGAGCGGGTGCTCGGGTACGCGGTGCGCGGGTAGGGCCAACAGGGTTGCGCCGGGGGGCTTTTCGCGCGGCCCGGACGTAGCGCCGCGAACACGCACCGTGTCCACCGCCGTTCGAGGGCCGTTCGGATCGCGGGGGAAGTCGTCCCGGTGTGACGTCCGTCAAATGAGACGTGACGCGCGTTACTTACTGGTCACACGGCCGCTTCGGAGCGCTATCGTCCGCCGAAGGCACACATGTCCACAGCGGGTAACAGCGGGAAGAGGAGTCGGACGTGGCAGGGAAGCTCGCCGTCATCGGGGCCGGTCTCATGGGGTCCGGTATCGCTCAGGTCGCCGCGCAGGCGGGCTGGGAGGTCGTCCTTCGCGATGTCACCGACGAGGCGCTGGCGCGCGGCACCGACGGCATCAAGGCGTCGTACGACAAGTTCGTGAGCAAGGGCAAGCTGGACGCGGCCGACGCCGAGGCCGCGCTGGGCCGCATCACCCCGACCACCGACCTGGACGCCGCCGCGGACGCGGACGTCGTCGTGGAGGCCGTGTTCGAGAAGCTGGAGGTCAAGCACGAGATCTTCCGCGCGCTCGACAAGATCGTGCGCCCGGACGCCGTGCTCGCCTCCAACACCTCCGCCATCCCGATCACCAAGATCGCGGCGGCCACCGAGCACCCCGAGCGGGTCGTCGGCGTCCACTTCTTCTCGCCGGTGCCGATGATGAAGCTGGTCGAGCTGGTGCGCGGCTACAAGACGAGCGACGAAGCGCTCGCCACCGCGCGGGAGTTCGCCGAGTCCGTCGGCAAGACCTGCATCGTCGTCAACCGCGACGTCGCCGGGTTCGTCACCACCCGCCTCATCTCCGCGCTCGTCGTGGAGGCCGTCAAGCTCTACGAGTCGGGCGTGGCGACCGCCGAGGACATCGACCTCGCCTGCAAGCTGGGCTTCGGACACGCCATGGGCCCGCTCGCCACCACCGACCTGACCGGCGTGGACATCCTGCTGCACGCCACCGGGAACATCTACACCGAGTCTCAGGACGAGAAGTTCGCCCCGCCGGAGCTGATGCGCCGGATGGTGGACGCCGGTGACATCGGCCGCAAGAGCGGGCAGGGCTTCTACACGTACTGATCGGCGTACGGACGCGTCCCGGCACCGAGTTCACTCCCGAAGCATCACCCTCAGGGGTGAATTCGGTATCGGTTCGCTTACAAGCAGCAACCGCACCGCCACGCATTCAGTCAGACGGTGCACACCATTGATACGGAGTTGGCCACAACCGCACTCGACGGGGAGCGCATATGTACATCAGGGGCGACCACGCCGAGCTGGTCGTCGGGGGGCGCCTCGACGTCCGCAGCGCGGCGGACGCCCGTACGGCCCTGCACTCGGCCGTCGACGACGGCGCCGGCGACCTGGTGCTCGACCTGTCCGAACTGGACTCCTGGGACGCCACCGGGCTCGGTGTGATCATGGGGGCCCACCGGCGGGCCGGCCGCTGCGGGCGCCGCCTGGTGCTGCGCGGCGTACCGCCGCAGATGCAGCGCCTGTTGGTGGCCACCCGGCTGCACCGCATCCTCGCGATCGAGGGCGGCATCGGGGTGGAGTCGCTGCCCCGGGTGTGAGCCGGCGCCCGAGGGGCGCAGGCGCAGCTCAAGGGGCGCAAGCGCACCGGATGGGCAATCCGCGCCGGACCATGACGTCTCGGACCACGGGGCACCCCGCTCTGTCGTGGATACTGATCGAAGGTTTAGTGTTCGGTCGCCCGCCGACTCGCAACCCTCGACCGAGCGGGCCCGGACCGGAGCGACAGTGCGGCGTGCGGCAGGCCGGGAGGGGCCGTAACACGAGCACACGACGCTTATGGGGGGCTTGAACCCATGGATCCGATCAGCCCTGGGCCTGAGGAGTACGGACACACGGGCGCCCGCCGCCCGCCCCGGGACCCCCTCACGGCCGACTTCGGCCCGAGCACGCCCGCGCCCGCCCGCACGGCGCACCTCGTCACCGGCGATCTGCTGCTGACCGTCAACCCCGTGGACGGCAGCGAGATCGAGCCCTGCCCGCCGTCCCGGCGCCCGGGCGGCCCCCGCAAGCGCCGCGCCGCCGAGCGCGCCGAGGCCGAACGCGCGGCCCGGCCCCCGGTGCCGCCGGGACCCGCCCAGCACCCGCTGCCCCTGCTGGAGCGTCAGGAAGTACGGGAGCGGCTGGTACGACTGCTCGCGCGCGGCCGCACCGTACGGCTCACCGGCCCCGGCGGGTCCGGCCGCAGTGCCCTGCTCGACCTGGTCGCCGACGACTGCCACGGCCTCGCGCCCGACGGCGTGGTGCGTCTGTGCGGTATCCACCGCACCGCCGAGGACCTGCTCCACGAGCTCTTCCACACCGTCTACGACGCCCCCGGGCACCATCCCGAGCGCCTCGAACTGCGGGCGCCGCTCGCGGAGATCGGCGCGGTCGTCGTGGTGGACGACATCGAGTTCGGCGGCGCCGAGCTGGACGAGCTGCTGGAGGCGACGCCCGAGTGCGCCTTCCTGGTCTCCGCCACCCCGGACGTGCCCGCGCCGACCGCCGAGGCCGATGTCGAGGAGGTCTTCCTCGGCGGGCTCGACCGGGCCGGCGGGGTGGACATCCTGGAGCGCGCGGCCGGGCGGGTGCTCACCGAGGAGGAGGCCAACTGGGCGGGCGACCTGTGGTTCGAGTCCGAGGGGCTGCCGCTGCGGTTCGTGCAGGCGGGCGCGTTGCTGCGGCAGCGCGACCAACTGCGCGCCGAGACCGGGGCGGTGGACGAGTACGGCGTCTTCGAGGACGTACGGCCCGTGGTCGACGCGGTGCGGGAGTTCACCGACGAGGGCGGTCCGCTGCCCTCGCTCGGCGAGGCCGCCGCGCCCGCGCCGCTGCTCGCCTCCCGGCTCAGCGCCTCCGCCCGCGCCACCCTGCGCTTCGCGGTCGCCCTCGGCGGCGAGGTCCCGCACCAGGCCCATCTGCCCGCGCTGGTCGGCGACACCCATGCCGACGCCGCGCTCGGGGAGTTGGCGGGCTGCGGCCTGGTCTCCCCGGCGGGCTCCCGGTACCGGCTCGCGGCGGGCGTGCGCACCCAGCTGGAGGCCGCCGGGTACGGCGACGACGCGCCGGAGCGGGCCCGTACCGCCGCCCAGCACTACGCCTGGTGGGCCGGGCATCCCTCGGTCACCCCGGAGCGGGTGAGCGCGGAGGCCGACGCGGTGCTCGCGGCGCTGGCGGCCGTGGTGCCGCCGGTCGAGGGCGACGGCGGCGAGGCGGTCCGGCTCGCCCGCACCGCCGCGCCCGCGTTCGCCGCCGCGCTGCGCTGGAGCGCCTGGGAACGGGCGCTGCGCAGCGGCGCGCAGGCCGCGCTGCACTCCGGCGAGGTACCCGAACAAGCCTATTTCCATCATGAGTTGGGGATCCTCGCGCTGTGCGGGGGGCGGCTGGACCGGGCCCGCGCCGAGCTGGAGGCGTCGATCGGGCTGCGCGGCGCGGTCGCCGACAAGCGGGGCGCGGTCGCGGGCCGCCGGGCGCTGGCGCTGGTCGCGGACCGGGCGGGGGAGCTGCCCGGGCTGCCGGTGCCGGTGGCCCCGGGGGAGCCCGCGACGGAGCCGGTGCCCGCGCTGCCGTCCCTGCCGTCGGTGCCCGCCGTGCCGGACACCCTGGTCACCCCGCGGATCGTCGCCGCGCCCTGGGCGAAGGGGCTCGGCATACGGCGTATCGCGCGCCGCAACCTGGTGGCGGCCGGATCCGGTGCGCTGCTCGCGGCGGTGCTGGGCACGGTGGTGACGCTCGGCATGACGTCCCACGACAGCGACGACAAGAACCCGGCGGGACGGGCCGACGTCAATCCCTCCACGAGCCAGGACGCGGGCGACCCGGCCTCCGACCCGGCCCCGGCACAGGCTCCGGACACGGACTCGCAGCCGTCCACGGGCCACCGCTCGGTCCCGGCCCCGGCGGGCACGTACGCCGAGACGAACGCTCCGGTGAAGCCGTCGACGAGCCCCACGGCGGACCCGACGGGCCCGACGGGTTCGGGCACGGGCAGCGGTCCCGGCGGGGGGAGCGGCAGCGGGAGTACGTCCCCGACGCCGACGAAGACCGAGCCGACGTCCCCGCCCCCGACCAAGCCGACGCCGCCGACCACGCCCCCGGCCTCGCCGACCGGTCCGACCGCTTCGCCGACCCCGACGGGCTCGCCCTCGGACTCCGCGAGCGACGTGACACCGTTCACCAAGTCGGCGTCCGAGCCGCCATCCCCGACGGACTCGGACCCGGCGGAGCAGGGGCAGCTGTGAGAAACGGCGGTGCCGACCCGGCATGAGACCGGACCGGCACCGCCGTTCACCGTCGTACGGGCCGAGCGCCGTCGTGGTGGAAGAAGTCGCCCCCCGGGCGGCCCCGGTCCCTCAGAACAGCCGCAGCTTGTCGTCCTCGATGCCGCGCAGGGCGTCGTAGTCCATGATGTGGCAGTCGATGCCCCGGTCGGTGGCGAGGACGCGGGCCTGGGGCTTGATCTCCTGGGCGGCGAAGATGCCGCGGACCGGAGCGAGGTGGGGGTCGCGGTTGAGCAGGTCGAGGTAGCGGGTCAGCTGCTCCACGCCGTCGATCTCACCGCGCCGCTTGATCTCGATCGCGACCGTCCGGCCCTCGGCGTCCCGGCACAGGATGTCCACCGGGCCGATGGCGGTCATGTACTCGCGCCGGATGAGCGTGTAGCCGTCGCCGAGCGTCTCGATGCGGTCGGCGAGCAGCTCCTGGAGGTGCGCTTCCACGCCGTCCTTGATCAGACCCGGGTCCACACCCAGTTCGTGCGAGGAGTCGTGGAGGATCTCCTCCATCGTGATGATCAGTTTCTCGCCCGCCTTGTTGACGACCGTCCACACCCCTTCGTCCTCGCCCGCGCCCTCCTTCAGCGTGCAGGGCGGCGACATCCAGTTGAGGGGCTTGTAGGCCCGGTCATCGGCGTGGATGGAGACGCTGCCGTCCGCCTTGACCAGGATCAGGCGGGGCGCCGAGGGCAGGTGGGCGGTGAGCCGGCCGGCGTAGTCGACCGAGCACCGGGCAATGACGAGACGCATGGTCGGCAACGCTACTCGACACCCGCCGCCGGGCGCGATTCGCCCGAGCCGCTCCCTGTGGATCGCCCCACTTGTCACTGCTTTGTCCCTGGAAACTCTTGTTCATCCTTGGCCGATTGTGGGTGCAACCCGACCGTTCCATATACGCATTCTGGTGGTGTGGTCACCGACCGTTGCCTACCGTAGAGAACGGGAGGTCGCGGTCCATGTACTCAGCGTGTTTTTCGGCGCCGAACTCCCTTTATCCGTCCGGCAACCCCTGTTCACCGGGGGTGCGAGAGGAGAACCCATGTCGCTCGACGTCTCACCGGCCCTACTCGACGCGGCCGAGCGAGGCGAGGTCGACGAAGCGGAATTCGTCGACTGCGTCCGGACTTCCCTGCCTTACGCATGGGAGATGATCAGCTCCCTGGTGGCCCAGCTGAAGGTGGACGGCGGTCCCTTCGCCGACAACCAGACGCCCCCGCCCAGCGAGCAGGCCCGCGGTCAGCTGCTGCGCGCCCTCGCGAGCGACGCCATCCGCGGCGCGCTGCAACGGCACTTCGGCGTGCGGCTGGCCTTCCAGAACTGCCACCGGGTCGCGGTGTTCCCGCTGGACGCCTCGGTGGACGAGACGCTGACCCGCTTCACCTCGGTGCGGGCCCAGCTGCTGAACCAGTCGCCGGAGTTTCGGGACTGCTGACCCGCGGCCCCGGGAACGTCCGGGGCGGTGCGTCGCCTGCTTGCCGCTCCGCCCGTGGGAGGTGCAATCGGCGCCGGGGCGGCAAGCCCCCCAGGTGGCTTGCCATTTGTACCTACTCTGTGCCTATTCGTCCGGGTTCGTCAGCGCAGCTGCGGGAGCACCTCGGCGCCCAGGCGCCGCACGGTGTCCTCCGTCGCCGCGAGGTCGCCCGAGCCCTCGACCAGCAGGGCGAAACGGGAGATGCCCGTGCGCTCGGCGGTGGCCGCGAGCCGGTCGCCGGCGAGTCGCGGGGTACCCACCGGGTGCAGCCCGCAGAGCAGTTCGGTGTAGGCGACCGGGTCGCGCATCGCGCGCTTGCGCCCGTCGACCGTCACATGCGCGTCGAGTCCCTGTTTCAGCCAACCCGGCATCGCCTTGAGCAGGGTCTCCGCCGCGTCCTGGCGGCGGTCGGCGAGCTGGCAGACCCCGGCGGCGACATGCGCGGCGCCCGCGATCTCCTCGGGCGTCCGCCCCGCCGCGCGGGCACTGCGCCGCCACAGCGCGACCATGTCGGCCTTCTCCTCGTCGCCCGCGTGCATCCCGAGCAGCATCGGAAGGCCGCGCTCCGCGGCCAGCCGCACGCTCCTGGGTGAGGTGCACGCGACGACGACCTCCGGGCCCGGGGTGTCCGTCAGGGCCTGGGAGGGACGCGGTACGACGGGCACCTCGCGGAAGGCGAAGCGCTCCCCGGAGGCACCCACCGCGGGCTCGCGCAGCCAGCGCAGCAGCAGATCGAGTGACTCGGGGAACCCGTTTTCGTACGCGTCGAGGCCGCTGCCGAAGACCTCAAGGTCAACCCAGGGGCCGCCGCGGCCCACCCCCAGGGTGAACCGGCCGCCGCTCGTCAGATGCAGCAGCGCGGCCTGCTCGCCCAGGGCGACCGGGTGGACGGTGGGCAGTACGCTGACCGCGGTGCCCACCCGGATCCGGCGGGTCCGGCCGAGCAGCAGCGCGGCCAGGGTGACGGCGGACGGACAGGTGCCGTACGGCACGAAGTGGTGCTCGGCCAGCCATACCGAGTCGAGCCCGGCCTCCTCGGCGACCTCCGCCGAGCGGACCGCCCGGTGCAGGGCCTCCCCCTGGCCCTGGCCCGGGAACTGGGCGCCCAGCACAAAGCTTCCTACGTACATCACTTTTCCCGCTTCCTCGGCTCCGACCCGAGCTCCCCCACCGGCATAACCGTCTGACACGTGCCAAGGACACGGCCTGGCAGGGTAATTTGCGGATTGTCTTCAGAATCAGCCGTTCCGGAACGGGACTTGCGCCGGTCGGCGGCCTTCGCGTACCCCGTCCGGCGGCGCGTACGCTGGACGCAGCCCTTGTTCGCCGCCGAGCCCCGAGAGGTGTCCCGTGTCCCCGCGCCGCAACCGACCGAAGGCCGCCGACCCGTCCGGCCGCAGCGCCGAGGACGATCGCACCGGGCGGTACGGCGGCTTCCAGGCGTCGGAGGACTGGCAGGGCGAGGAGTGGAACGTGCGTCATGTCGCGGGGGCGAGCGCCGAGGGCAAGACCTACCGCTGCCCCGGCTGCGACCAGATGATCCCCTCCGCGGTGCCCCATGTGGTGGCCTGGCCGGAGCACGCGGGCGTGGACGACCGCCGGCACTGGCACAAATCCTGCTGGAACGCGCGAGACCGCCGCACCACACGGGTGCAGCGGTCTCGTCACGCGCCGAAGTTCTGAGGGACCGGCGTTTCTAGACGTCCCGGCTGCGCAGCAGCGCGTACGCCCCCGCGCCGGCCGCCGCGGCGAGCCCCAGCATGATCCACAGCGGGTCCCAGCCCCGGGGCCCGGAGCCGCTGAGCGTGCTGTCGTAGAAGACGCCGAGCTGGCTCGGGAAGCTGTACTCGAACAGGAAGTCGCGCACCGAGTGCAGCGACTCCGTGGCCATGAACAGGGCCAGCACCAGCGGGGCGAGCACCAGGCCGATCATGATGGTGATGCCGCCCGCGGAGTGCCGGATCATGGAGCCGACGAACAGCGCGAGCAGGCCGAGCAGCGCCATGTAGAGGCTCACGCCGACGGTGGCCTTGAGCCAGTCCCCGCCGGAGGGCGACTCCGCGCCGGAGCCGGACAGCATCGACGACTGCACCATCGCCACGAAGGTGACCGACACCAGGGACACCACGAAGGCGACCACGAAGAACACGATCGCCTTGGCGGCCAGCACCCGGCCGCGGCTCGGGCACGCCGTCATCGTCGTACGGATCATGCCGGTGCCGTACTCCGAGGCCGTGGTCAGCACGCCGAGCGTGATGACGCACATGGTGCCCACGAGCAGGCCGAAGAAGCCGAAGGAGAGCGGGTTGGTGCCGGCCAGCGAGGACTCGTCGGCGTGCGCCGACACCAGCGCGCCGACCAGCAGGCCGATGCCCACGACGAGGAACACGAAGACGCTGAGCGTCCAGATCGTCGAGCGGACCGACTTGATCTTCGTCCACTCCGAGGCCACCGCGTGCCCGAGGTGGGTGGGCACGACGGGGATCGGCGAGGTGTAGCCGGGGTACGAGCCGCCGGGCGCCGCCTGCCAGTCGGGCGCGCCGGGGGCCTGTGGCATCGGGGGCTGGTGGGTGCTCATCGGGCGTCCTCGGGCTGGTTCGTGTCGGCGGTGGGGGAGGAGGCGTCGGGCGTGGCGGGGACGGCGGCCGGGGCCGGGGGAGCGGCCGGGGCCTGCGGGGCCGGGGGCGCCTGGGGTGCCGGCTGGGCGTACGGGTTCGCGGCCGGGGCTGTCTGGCCCGCCGGGGCGCCGGGAGCGCCGTGACCGCCCGCCGGGGCGCCCGCGTAGGGTCCCGCGGGCGCGCCGGGGCCGCCCGCCGGCATCGCGAAGGGCTGCCCGCCCTGCTGGGGCGGCGGCGGGGCGTACCAGCCGGGCTGGCCCTGGCCGGGCACCGGCATCGGCGGTTCGGCGCCGGGCGGCAGCGGCTGCTGGAGGCCCGCCTTCTGGTCGGTGGTGGAGCGGTAGTCCACCGCGCCCTGCGTCATCCGCATGTACGCCTCCTCCAGCGAGGCCTGGTGCGGCGACAGCTCCCACAGCCGTACGCCCGCCTCGTGCGCGAGGTCGCTGATGCGGGGCAGCGGCAGTCCCATCACGCGCAGCGCGCCGTCCTGCTCCGGCAGCACCTGGCCGCCCGCGCCGGAGAGCGCGGCGCCGAGCTTCTCGCGCAGCTGCGGCTCGGTGTCGGGGGTGCGCACCCGCGCGAAGTCGGCGGAGTTGGCCGAGATGAAGTCCTTCACGCTCATGTCGGCGAGCAGCTGGCCGCGCCCGATCACGATGAGGTGGTCGGCGGTCAGCGCCATCTCGCTCATCAGATGGGAGGACACGAAGACGGTCCGGCCCTCGGCGGCCAGCGCCTTCATCAGGTTGCGCACCCAGAGGATGCCCTCGGGGTCGAGGCCGTTGACCGGCTCGTCGAAGAGCAGCACCTGGGGGTCGCCGAGCAGCGCGGCGGCGATGCCGAGGCGCTGGCCCATGCCGAGCGAGAAGCCCTTGGAGCGCTTCCTGGCGACGTCCTGGAGGCCGACGACGCCGAGCACCTCGTCCACCCGGCGGGCCGGGATGCCCGACAGCTGGGCGAGGCTCAGCAGATGGTTGCGGGCGGAGCGGCCGCCGTGCACGGCCTTGGCGTCGAGCAGCGCGCCGACCTGGCGGGGCGCGTTGGGCAGCCTGCGGTACGGGTGGCCGCCGATGGTCACCTGGCCGGACGTGGGGTTGTCCAGGCCGAGGATCATCCGCATCGTCGTGGACTTGCCCGACCCGTTGGGCCCGAGGAAGCCGGTCACGGATCCCGGTCGCACCTGGAAGGAAAGGTTGTACACAGCGGTCTTGTCGCCGTACCGCTTCGTCAGGCCTACAGCCTCGATCATGCTCCGCACCCATCGGAAGGTTCAGGACAGCGGGGAACCGCCCCCGTAAGGATTAGGAGGATAACGGGGCGCTGACGGTTCCGCCCAAAGAAAAGTAAAGCTGAAGTAATACGCTGGGTGAAGGTGACCTCTACTGCGCGTCCCGGCGCCTGAGCAGCGCGTATCCGCCGGCGAGCGCGGCGATCACCCACAGCGCCATGATCCCGAGCCCGCCCCAGGGCCCGTACGGGGTGTCGTCGGGGTGCGGCACCGCCTGCATGATCCGGCTGCCGGCCTGGTCGGGCAGGTACTGGGCGATCTTCTTGGTGGCGTCGACGGCGGCCAGGATGTTGGAGATCAGGAAGAAGAACGGCATCAGGATGCCGAGCGAGAGCAGCGGTGAGCGCAGCATGGTGGCGACGCCCATGGAGAACACCGCGATCAGGGTCAGGTACAGCCCGCCGCCGGCCGCCGCGCGCAGCACCCCGGGATCGCCGAGCCCCGCGCGGTAGGGGCCGAGCATGGCCTGGCCGAGGAAGAACGTGGCGAAGCTCGTGACCATCCCGACGACCAGGGCGAGCGCGCCCGCCACCGCGAGCTTGCCGGACAGGAAGACGCCGCGGCGCGGTACGGCGGCCAGCGAGACCCGGATCATGCCGGTGCTGTACTCGTTGGTGACGACCAGCACGCCGAACACGATCATGGCGAGCTGGCCGAGGGTCATCCCGGCGAAGCTGACGAAGGTCGGGTCGAAGGTCAGCCGCTCCTGGATCGGCATCGAGTCGTACTGGTTCCGGGTCAGCGCGGAGATGAGCATGCCGATGCCGACGGTGACCACGACGGCGACGGAGAGGGTCCAGCCCGTGGACGACACCGACCGGATCTTCGTCCACTCGGAGCGGAGGGTCTGGGCGACCTGGGCGTTCGTCATGCCGTACCCCCTCGCCGGTCGCCGCCCCAGCCCTCCGGGACGGCCTCCGACTGCGCGTGGTACTCCACCGAGCCCGCCGTCAGCCGCATGAACGCCTCCTCCAGGGAAGCCTGCCGGGGGCTCAGCTCGTGCAGCACGATCCCGTGCCCCGCGGCCAGCTCCCCGATCCGCTCGGCCTTGTCGCCCTCCGCCTCCAGCGCCCCGTCCGCCGCCTCGGTCACGGTGACCCCGGCCTCGTGCAGCGCGTCCAGGAGCCGTTCGCGCTGGGGCGAGCGGACGCGGACGTAACTGCGCGCGTGCCGCCGGATGAAGTCCGCCATGGAGGTGTCCGCGAGCAGCCGGCCCTGCCCGATCACGATGAGGTGGTCGGCGGTCTGCGCCATCTCGCTCATCAGATGGGAGGACACGAAGACCGTCCGCCCCTGCGCGGCCAGTGATCTCATCAGATTGCGGATCCAGTGGATGCCCTCGGGGTCGAGCCCGTTCACCGGCTCGTCGAACATCAGGATCCGGGGGTCCCCGAGCAGCGCGGCCGCGATCCCCAGCCGCTGCGACATGCCGTACGAGAACCCCTTGGCCTTCTGCCGCGCGACGGCCATCAGACCGACCGTCTCCAGCACCTCGCCCACCCGGGCGTGCGGGATGCCGTTGCTCTGCGCGAGGCACAGCAGATGGTTGTAGGCGCTGCGGCCGCCGTGCACCGCCTTGGCGTCCAGCAGCGCGCCGACACAGGTGAGGGGATCCGTCAGCCGGTCGTACCGGCTGCCGTCGATCCGCACATCACCGGCGGTGGGACGGTCGAGCCCGAGGATCATCCGCATGGTCGTGGACTTCCCGGCGCCGTTGGGCCCGAGGAACCCGGTCACGATGCCGGGCCGCACGGTACATGTCAGACCGTCGACGGCCACCTTCTCGCCGTACCGCTTGGTCAGCCCGTCCAGCTCGATCATGCCGCCACGCTAGGACGGGACAAAGCCCCCTGCCACTTGAAGCAGGGGGCTCAGATGCGCGCGCTCCGAAGGGGCGCGGGGAACTGCGCGGCCGGCCACAACGGGCCCGCAGCCACCCCGCGACCGGCGATTACCGGGACTGCTGCGCCGGAACCCCACGAGAGACCGGCTCGTCCTCGCCCGTCGTGCCGGCGGCGGCCACCGCCGCGCCGGTCAGCGTCGCCAGCATCTCGCGGACGTTCGTCAGCTGGGCGTTGATGCTGTCGCGGCGGTTGGTGAGGGCCGCCAGCTCGCGCTCGGACTCGGAACGGATGCGGTCCGCCTTGGCGTTGGCGTCGGCCACGATGTCCTCGGCCTGGCGCTGCGCGGTCTCCACCGTCTGGCGGGCGCGGCGCTCGGCGTCGGTGCGCAGCTTCTCCGCCTCCAGGCGCAGCTGCTCGGCGCGGTGCTCGATCTCCGCGAGCCGCTTCTCCGCCTTCTGCTGACGCGAGGCCAGGTCGCGCTCGGACTGCTCGCGGCGCTTGGCCAGGTTCGTCTCGAAGTCGGCGGCGGCCTGCGCGGCCTTGGCGCGGGTCTCCTCGAAGAGGGCGTCCGCCTCCTCACGCTTGGACTGCGCGTCCTTCTGCGCGTCGGACCGCAGCTGAGAGGCCTCGCCCTTGGCCTTCTCGACGATCCGGGCGCCCTCGTCCTCCGCCTTCGCCTTGCGCTCGGTGGCGTAGGACTCGGCGTCGTTGCGCACCTGCTGGGCGGCCGACTCGGCCAGCTCGCGGTGCTGTTCGGCCGCGCGGCGGGCCTCCTCACGCAGCTCCTTGGCCTCTTCCTCGGCCAGGCGCAGGATCTTCTCGACCCGAGCGCCGAGACCCGCGTACGACGGCTCGGCGTCGCTGACCTGGGTCTGGGCGTTCTGCGTCTCGAGGTGCAGCTCCTCGATGCGCTTTTCCAGGGCGGTGATACGGGCGTTGGCCTGGTCACGTTGGGAGACGAGGTTGGAGATACGTTCGTCCACCTGAGCGCGGTCGTACCCACGCCGCACAAGCTCGAAGCCGTAGGGGGAAGTGTCGCTCATGGGGTTCCTGTCAAATGAGACCGGTGAGGTGATAGGGGGAATCCTAGGCGCCGAAGCGGTGTGTCATCGAGCGGATACGTGTTTGATCTGGAGAATGACACCTCTTTTGAGTGGCTGACCGTCAGAGGTCTTGCCAACGAGCAGGGCAAAGCCCTCAGTCGACACCGAAACACCCCTCAAACGCTAGTTGTCTGACGACTTGCCACCCGAACGGGGGGCGCCGACCGTCGCGCCTGCCTTGACCGAACCGTCCTTGCCCGCACCCGGCGTCTCGAAGGACTCCAGTGCGTCCAGCACATCCTGGACGCGGGAGATCTCGGCGTTGATGTCCTCACGCCTGCGCACCAGGACCTCCAGCTCACGCTTGCCCTCCTCGACCGAGCGCCGCGCCTCCTGGATCGCCTCCGCCTTGAGTTCCTCGGCCTCCTTGACCAGCCGCGCCTTCTTCTGCTCGGCCTCCTTCAGCAGGCCCTCCGCCTTCTTGACGGCCGCGATGCGCACCTTGCCCGCCTCGGAGTCGGCGTCCGAGAGGATCTCCTTCGCCTTCGTCTGGGCCTTCTCCAGCTGCTCCTCGGCGGCCTTGATGAGCGCGTCGCAGCGGTCCCCGGTGGACTTCATCGTCTCGGCGGCCTCGCGGCGCGCCCGGGTGTGCAGCTCCTCGATCTCGGCGGTGACCCGCTCGCGCAGCTCCTCCGCCCGCTCCCGGATCGCGGTCGCGTCCCGGCGCGCGCCCACCAGCAGCTCGTCCGCGTCCGTCCGGGCCTTCTCCACCAGGGAGTTGCCCTCGATGGTCGACTCGGAGACGATCCGCTCGGCCTCGCTGCGGGCCGCGCCCACCATGGTGTCGGCCTGCGCCTCGGCGTCCGCCGTGGTCTGCTGCGCCTGCTGCTGCGCCTCGGTGAGCAGCTTGTCGGTCTCGGCCGTGGTCTCGCCGATGAGCTTGTCGACCTGCTCGGCCGCCTCCGAACGCCGCTTGTTGGCGTCCTTGCGGGCCTCGTCCAGCGTCCGCTCGGCCTCCTCGCGCGCCGTACCGAGCAGCCGCTCCGCCGCCGCCCGGGCGTCCGCCTCGACCCGCTCGGCCTCGGCCCGCGTCCGCTCGGCGTGCGCCTGCGCGGAACCCACCGTCTCGGCGGCCTCGGCCCGCAGCCGCTCCGCCTCCGTGGTGGCCTCGCCGACCAGCTGCTCGGCCGCGGCCCGCGCCTCGGCGCGCACCCGCTCGGCCTCGGCGACGGATTCCGCGCGCACCCGCTCGGCCTCGGTCACGGACTCCGTGCGGACCCGCTCGGCCTCCGCCACCGACTCCGTGCGGACCCGCTCGGCCTCGGCGGCGGTCTCCGTCTGGAGCCGCTCCGCCTCCGCGACCGTCTCCGTCTGGAGGAGCTCGGCCTCCTTGCGGGCCTCCGTGATGAGCGTGTCGGCCTGCGTCGCCGCGTCCGAACGGATGCGGTTGGCGTCCTCGCGGGCGTCCGCCCGGGTCCGCGCCGCCGCCTGGTCGGCCTCCGCCAGCGCGTCGGACGCCTCGGTGCGCACCCGCTGGGCGTACTCGCCCGCGTCCGAACGCAGCCGCTCGGCCTCCGCCGTCGCCTCCGCGAGGGTGCGCTCGGCCAGCTCCCGGGCCGCCTCGGACTCCTCCCGCGCCTCCTGCCGCATCCGCCCGGCATCCTCGCCGGCCCGCTCCCGCTCGGCGTGCGCGTCGGCCCGCAGCCGCTCGGCCTCCTCCTCGGCCTCCCGCTTCGTACGCTCCGCCGCGTGCTCCGCGGCCGAGCGCAGCCCGGCGATCTCCTCCTGCGCCTGCTCGTGCAGACCGGCCACGGAGTCCCGCACCTGCTGCGCGTGCTGCTCGGCGGCGGACACCATCTCACCGGACCGCCGCTCGGCCTCCTCGACCAGGCGGACCGCCTCGGCCTGCGCGTCCTCCACCCGCTTGCGCGCCGAGGCCAGCAGCTCCTCGCTCTGCTCACGGGCCCGCCGGCGCTCCTCGTCGGCCTCCTCGCGGGCCGCGCCCAGCAGCTCCTCGGCCTCGCGGCGGCGCCGGGCGGCCTCCTCCTGCGCGGCGGCCAGCGTCTCGGACGCCTCGGCGGCCAGCCGCTCGGCGGCGGACTGCGCCTCCGCGCGCACCCGGTCGGCGCTCTCCTGCGCCTCCGTCCTCAGCCGCTCCGCCTCGGCCGCGGCCTCGCCCCGCAGCCGTACGGCGACGGCCTCGCCCTCGGCGCGGGACGCGGACGCGTCGGCCGCCGCCTCGTCGCGCAGCCGCTCCGCCTCGGTCTCGGCCTGCTCCTGGAGCACCCGGATCCGCTCGGCGGCCTCGGTACGCAGCCGCTCGGCCTCCTCGGCGGCCTCCTTGCGGATCCGCCCGGCCTCCTCGCGGGCCTCGGTGAGCGCCTGCTCGGCCGAGGTGAGCCGTTCCTGCGCCTCGGTCCCGAGCCGGGTCAGCTCCTCGGCGGCCTCCGCGCGCCGCGCCTCGACCGCCTTGTCGGTCTCCTCGCGCAGCTCCAGGGCCGCCTTCTCGGCGTCCGCCTTGACGGACTCGGCCTGCTCGTCGGCCTCGGCGCGCAGCCGCTCGGCCTCCGCGCGGGCGCGCTCCAGGGTCTCCTCGGCCTGCCGGCGCAGCGCCGTGGCCCGCTCGATGGCCTCGGTGCGGACCTTCTCGCTGTCGGCGGTCGCCTTCTGCCGCAGCTCGTCGGCGTCCGCCTTGGCCTTGGCCAGCAGCTCCTCGGCGGACTTGGCCGCCTCCTCGATCTTGGTGACGGACTCCCGGCGGGCCTCCGCGCGGATCGACTCGCCCTCGGCCGCCGCGTCGGAGCGCAGCTGCTCGGCCTCGCCGCGCAGCCGGCGGGCCTCCTCCTGCAGCTCGACCGTCTTGGCCCGGTACTCCTCGGTGTCGTCCTTCGCCGCGCCCTTGAGCTGCTCGGCGATGTCGTGCGCCTCGGCGCGCAGCCGGTCCGCCTCGGCCTCGGCCTCCTTGCGGATCCGCTCGGCCTTCTCGGCGGCCGCCCTGGTGGTCTTCTGGGCGTCCTCCGACGCCTTGTTCAGGACCTCCTCGGCGGTCCTGGCCGCCTTGGACAGCTGGGTAGCGGTCTCCTCGGCGGTGGCCGCGCGGGCCTTCTCGGCGGCCTCGGCGAGGATCTTCTCCGCCTCCGCGCGCGCGTCCGCCACCAGCTGCTCGGCGTCCGAACGGGTGGCCTCGGCCTCCTTCGTCGCCTCCCCGACCAGCCGGGCCACCTGCTCCTTGGCGGTGCGGGTGCGCGTCTCGTTGGCGGCCTCGGCGCTCGCCAGCGTCTTGGCGGCGGCCTCCTCGGCCTCGGTGACCAGCTTCTCGGCCTCGGACTGCGCCTTGCGCAGCGCCTCCTCCGCCTCGGCCATCTGCTTCTCGGCGGCCCGGCTCAGCTCGCTCGCCTGCCGGCGGGCGGTGTCCGACTCGGTGGCCGTGGTGGTGCGCAGCCGCTCGGCGTGCTCGGTGGCCTCCTGCGCCTGCGTGGACGCCGCGTTCAGCAGCCGCTCCGCGTCGGTGCGGGCCCGGCGCAGGATCTGCTCGGCCTCCGCGCGGGCCTCCTCGGCCTCGCCGCGCAGCCGGTCCCGGGCCTCCCGCGTCAGCCGCTCGGCCTCCGCGCGGGCCGCGGCCATCGCCTGCTCGGCCTCCGCGCGCGACTCGTCGAGGAGCCGGCGGGCCTGCTGCTCGGTACGGGCCCGCAGCTGCTCCGCCCACGCCACGTTCTCGTTGACGTGCGACTCGACGGTCGCCCGGCGCTCGGCCAGCTCCTGGTCGAGCTGCTGGCGCCGGGTCACCGCCTCCTGGTGCAGCTCGGCCTGGAGCCGCGCGGCCTGCTCGGCGTGCTCCTGGAGGATCCGCTGGGTCTGCGCGCGGACCTGGCTCAGCTCGCGCTCGGCGTCCTGCCGCAGCTGCTCCGCCTGCATCTGGGCGTTGCGGAGCAACTGTTCGGCCTGGTAGCCGATGTCGCCGCCGTCGAAGGCGGGACGGGTCATCAGGGTGCGGCGCGCCTCGTGCAGCTTGGCGCGCAGCACCTCGACCTGGTAGCCGAGGTCCTCGGCGTGCTGGATCGCCTTCTCCCGCTCGGTCCTCAGCCGCTTCATATCGGCCTCGAACCGAGAGAGGTGGTCGACGTCGTCAGCCGCCGGCTCTCGCTCCTGGCTCTCGTAGCCCCGCACTGCGCGGTCCCATCCGTCCCCTGGTCAGCTTCTCCAACGAGCCACGTCCAACCGCCGAACGGGGCCCCCGGGGAAATGGTGTCAGATCAACGGCGGAGCACGGCCTGCTGCCCCGACGCACGTCCCCCGAAACCCGGACCCCGGCATGCGGCCGCCCCGGTTCGCGGGACGACCGCCCCCAACCCTACCGGCCCTTATGTACGGCGGTCAGTGCTCGGGAGACTCAACAGGCGCCGAAGTCACCAGTTCTGTGAGGACACCATGGCAGTCCTTGGGGTGCAGGAAGGTGATCCTGGAGCCCATGGAACCGCGTCGCGGCTCGTCGTAGAGCACCCGTACGCCCTTGCCCCGGATGTCCTCGGAGTCGGCGTCGACGTCCGCCGTGCCGAAGGCGATGTGATGCACGCCCTCGCCGTTCTTGGCCAGCCACTTGCCGACCGCGGAGTCCTCGCGGGTCGGCTCCAGGAGCTGGAGGTAGGAGGCGCCGCCGTCCGAGGTCTCGTTGATCTTGAGCATGGCCTCGCGCACGCCCTGTTCCTCGTTGACCTCGGTGTGGAACACCTCGAAGCCGTAGGTGGCCCGGTAGAACTCGACGGTGGCGTCGAGGTCGTGGCAGGCGATCCCGATGTGGTCGATTCGCGTCAGCATGGAATCAGTGCAGCGCCACCGCGGTGGTTACGCAACGTGCGCGCGATCACACCGACAGGGCGATGACGGCACTGAGTGACTCTCAGTACATTCGATGTAAACCCTCGTTCACTCCTCGGCTCTGCGTAGCTGGAAGGGGATCGCACCTCATGTCTTCTGGAACGAACAGCTCGGTGATCGTCGCGGGCGCCCGTACGCCCATGGGACGACTGCTGGGCTCCCTGAAGTCCTTCTCCGCGGCCGACCTCGGCGGTCTCGCGATCAAGGCCGCCCTGGACCGCGCGGGCATCGGCGGCGACCAGGTGCAGTACGTGATCATGGGCCAGGTGCTCCAGGCCGGCGCCGGCCAGATCCCGGCCCGCCAGGCCGCCGTCAAGGGCGGCATCCCGATGAGCGTCCCGGCCCTCACCGTCAACAAGGTGTGCCTCTCCGGGCTCGACGCGATCGCCCTGGCCGACCAGCTGATCCGCGCCGGCGAGTTCGACATCGTCGTGGCGGGCGGCATGGAGTCCATGACCAACGCGCCGCACCTGCTGCCCAAGTCCCGTGAGGGCTACAAGTACGGCTCGATCGAGATGATCGACTCGATGGCGCACGACGGTCTGACCGACTCGTTCGAGGCCATCGCCATGGGCGAGTCCACCGAGCACCACAACACCCGGCTCGGCATCGGCCGCCTCGCGCAGGACGAGATCGGCGCCCTGTCCCACCAGCGGGCCGCCGCCGCGCAGAAGAACGGCGTGTTCGAGGCGGAGATCACCCCCGTGGAGATCCCGCAGCGCAAGGGCGACCCGATCCTGTTCAGCAAGGACGAGGGCATCCGCGCCGACACCACCGTGGAGACCCTGGGCAAGCTGCGCCCGTCCTTCACCAAGGACGGCACCATCACCGCCGGCACCTCCTCGCAGATCTCCGACGGCGCCGCCGCCGTGGTCGTGATGAGCAAGGCCAAGGCGGAGGAGCTGGGCCTGCAGTGGCTCGCCGAGATCGGCGCGCACGGCAATGTGGCGGGCCCGGACAACTCGCTGCACTCCCAGCCGTCCAACGCGATCCGCAACGCCCTCAAGAAGGAGGGCAAGGAGGTCGCCGACCTCGATCTGATCGAGATCAACGAGGCGTTCGCCTCCGTCACCGTGCAGTCAATGAAGGACCTCGGTGTGTCCACGGAAAAGGTGAACGTCAACGGCGGCGCGATCGCGCTCGGCCACCCGATCGGCATGTCCGGCGCCCGCCTCGTGCTCCACTTGGCGCTGGAGCTCAAGCGCCGGGGCGGCGGCCTCGGCGCGGCCGCGCTGTGCGGTGGCGGCGGTCAGGGTGACGCGCTGATCGTGCGGGTACCGAAGGCCTGAGCCCTTCCGTCGGGTCGGTGAAGTGAACGGAGCTGTGCGATGCAGGACGTCTCCTCTCTGGTGGACCGGGCCAGGGAAGGCGGGCCCCGGGCGGTGGCCCGGCTGATCTCCCTGGTGGAGGGGGCGTCCCCGCAGCTCAGGGAGGTCATGGCGGCGCTGGCCCCGCTGACCGGCAACGCGTATGTGGTGGGCCTGACCGGCTCACCGGGCGTCGGCAAGTCGACCTCCACCTCCGCGCTCGTCACGGCGTACCGCAAGCAGGGCAAGCGGGTCGGCGTCCTGGCCGTCGACCCGTCCTCGCCCTTCTCCGGCGGCGCCCTGCTCGGCGATCGCGTACGCATGTCGGACCACGCCTCCGACCCCGGCGTCTACATCCGCTCCATGGCGACCCGGGGCCACCTCGGCGGCCTCGCCTGGTCCGCCCCGCAGGCGATCCGCGTCCTGGACGCGGCGGGCTGCGACGTGGTCCTGGTCGAGACGGTGGGCGTGGGCCAGTCCGAGGTGGAGATCGCCGCCCAGGCGGACACCAGCGTGGTGCTGCTGGCCCCGGGCATGGGCGACGGCATCCAGGCCGCCAAGGCGGGCATCCTGGAGATCGGCGACGTCTACGTCGTCAACAAGGCGGACCGGGACGGCGCGGACGCCACCGCCCGCGAGCTGAACCACATGCTGGGCCTCGGCGCGGCCCGGGGACCGGGCGACTGGCGGCCCCCGATCGTGAAGACGGTCGCCTCCCGCGCCGAGGGCGTGGACGAGGTGGTCGAGGCGCTGGAGAAGCACCGCGCCTGGATGGAGGAGCACGGGGTGCTCACCGAACGCCGGCGCGCCCGCGCGGCCCGCGAGGTGGAGACCATCGCGGTCACGGCCCTGCGTGAGCGCATCGGGGACCTGCACGGCGACCGGCGCCTCAGCGCCCTCGCGGAGCGGATCGTCGCGGGCGAACTCGATCCGTACCGCGCGGCCGACGAGCTGGTGGCGGAGATCACGAAGGGCTGAGCCTGGCCGGCTCCGGTCGCCTGCGGCTAACTTGTCGCCATGTTCCTCCTCCTGGCATAGGGCCGGCCCCGCACGCGGCGCCGTGACCGTTCCGGCGCCCGCGTGCCTCGCCATGCCCTTTTCCCGCCTCCGCCGGAGGAACTTCCCGCATGTCCACGCATGCTCCCGCGCGGCCTTCGTACGCCGCCGTGCTGCGCCTTCCGGGCGCCCGCCGCGCCTTCGCCGCGGCCCTGACCGCCCGCCTCTCCTACGGCATCGTGTCCCTCGCGGTGCTGTTGTCCGTCAGCCGCGCCACCGGCTCCTACGCCGTCTCCGGGACGGTGATGTCCCTGTTCGGCGCCGCGTCGGTCTTCCTGATGCCGGTGCGCGGCGCCCTGATCGACCGGCACGGGCCGCGCCGCGCCCTCGCCCCCATGGCGCTCGTGTACGGCGCCCTGCTGACCCTGCTCGCCGCCCTGACCTGGCGCCCCGGTGCGCCGGTGGCCCCGCTCGCGCTCGTCGCGGCGCTCGCCGGCGCGTGCACGCCCCCGCTGGGGCCGACGATGCGCGCGCTGTGGGCCGAACTCGTCCCCGACCGGCACCTGTTGCAGCGTGCCTACAGCCTCGACGGCGTCGCCGAGGAACTGCTCTACGTCTCCGGGCCCGTCCTGGTCGGCGTCCTGACCGGGTTTGCCCCGCCGGCCGCCGGGATCCTGCTCAGCGCGCTGCTGATCGTGGGCGGTACGGCGGTGTTCGCGGCGTCACCGGTGATGCCGGGTCCACGGCCCGCCGTCCGGGGCGCGCGGCGGGGGAGCGGGTCCGGTCCGCTCGCCCCCGCCGTCGTCGCCCTCGGCGTCGGGCTGACCCTCAGCGGGGTGGACCTGCTGACCATGGCCTACGCCTCCGCGTACGCGTACGACACCGCTCTCGTGCCGTGGGTCCTGGGGGCGCTGTCGGCGGGCAGCGCGCTGGGGGGTCTCGTGAACGGGGCGGTGCGGTGGACGGCCCCCGCCCGGACACGGCTGCTCCGCTTCTCGGTGGCGCTGGGCCTGGTCGTCGCGGTGGCGGGTCTCGCGCCCGATCTGTGGGTGCTCACCGCCGCGCTGGCCCTCGCCGGGGTCTTCTTCGCGCCGACCCTGACGACGGCGTACCTCGCGGCCGACGAGTCCGTGCCCGCCGAGGCCCGTACGCGGGCCGGGGCGTGGGTCAACACGGGGGTGAACGCGGGCAGTTCGTCGGGAGCGCTGGCGACCGGGTTGCTGATCGGCCGGCTGCCGCTGGGCGTCTGCTTCCTGGTGGCGGGATCGATGGCCCTGGCATCCGCCGCGGCGGCCGGGGCCGGTGGTGCCCTGCGGGCCCGTCGCGGCTGATCGCACGGTTCCCCGCGCCCCTTTCGGGGCCGCGGGGAACCGCGTAACCGCTCTAGGGGCGCCCCCGCTGGCCCCGCAGGTGTTCCGCGATCGGCTTCAGGGCCTTGTCCAGCTCCACCAGGGCCTCCGGTGAGAGCAGGTCGATGAAGTGCCGCCGCACCGAGGACACATGGTGCGGCGCCACCTTCTTCATCGTCTCCATGCCGTGCTCCGTGAGCACCGCGTACAGCCCCCGCCGATCCGATTCACAGTTCTCGCGGCGCACCAGGTCCGCGTTCTCCATCCGCGTGATCTGGTGCGAGAGTCGGCTCTTGGACTGCAGCGTCGCGGAGGCGAGGTCGCTCATCCGCATCCGCACGTCCTCCGACTCGGACAGGTTCACGAGGATCTCGTAATCGTTCATCGTCAGGCCGAACGGCTGCAGATCCTTCTCCAGCTGGTACGTCAACAGCCTGTTGACCTCCAGGTGGGTGCGCCAGGCGCACTGCTCCGCATCGGTCAGCCAGCGCGTGGCCGTCTCGGTCTCCATGAATGAAGTCTACCTAAGAAGTTGAATGGCGAACTACTTCGGGTGGTGTGACTGTGCGCACGCGTTCGACGTCACACTCCGCAGACTACCGCTCACAGCCCGAAGCGACGCTGGAGGTCCCCCAGCTGTCCGGGAAGGCGCGGTGCACCGGGCGGTTGCGGACCGTGTCCGGGCCGCCCCGGTGCGCCACCGCCCGGAGTCCCCGGATCGGACGGTACGACCCCCGTGTCGGCCTCCGCCATCAGAGTCTCCGAGGACTGGAGCAGCACCGTCCCGGCACCCACGAACTCGAACTGGTGCTCCTCCCCGGAAACCCCGCCCAGGCCCGTCATTGCACGGAGTCCGCCCAGTACACCGGTCAGGTACCCGTGGTCGTAGTGATGGCACGGGGAGGGGCAGTCGGCCCAGCCGACGAGTGCCTGGGGATCCACCCTGAGGGGAGGCTCCATGAACACCACCGGACCGTTGGACGCGGCCACGAATCTTCCGGTTCCGAGGAGGGTCAGAAAACCCGGCACGATCGATTGTTTGAGCGCAAGACTTGGCTGAAAAGCGAGCAGATTGCCCGCGCGAATGGTCAAGTTCCCGTCGTCCAGGTCGTACGAGTTGACGTCGAAGGCCCGGTCGGCGAGCAGCATCTTGCCCGAGCCGCTCGCCACGACCCAGTCGCTCGCGTGCAGTGGCGAATGGAACGAGGTGCGCACCAGATGGTCGAGCCGGCCGTGCCCGATGCCGTTGAACTCGATCGCCCCGTAGTAGGCGATCATCTTCCCCTTCTGGAGGAACCACTGGCCGTCCTTGAGTTCGACGCAGAACGTGTAGCTGTTCACGTTGTCGTCGACGGGCAGGGTCATCGGGTCGTACACCACCGGGCCGCCGGGACCGCCGGTGCCGTCGGTGCCTGAGTACGCGCTCACAGCTTCTCCTCCGAGGCCTGGACGTACACCGTGCCGCTGCCGCTCAGCTCCAGCTGGAACGCCTCGCCGGAGCCGCGGCCCACCATCTCGCGCCAGCCGAGCGCCGCGGACAGCCTGTTGCGGACGTCGCCGTGGTGGGCGACATAGGCCTGCGGGTCCACATGCACCGGGCGGCCGGGGGCGATCGGCAGCTCGAAGACGCCGCCGTGCGCCATCACGGCGACCGCGCCCTGGCCCTGGAGGGTGGTGGTGAACAGGCCCTGGCCGGTGACCTGGCCGCGCACCAGGCCCATCACCCCGCCCTGCGAGCCCATGAACATCGTGCCCTGGCGCAGCGTGCCCTCGAAGGCGAGCAGGCGGTCGGCCTCCACGTACAGGGTGTCGCCGGTGAGGTGGATGACATGGACGTGATGGCCGCCGTGCCCGAAGAACACCGTGCCGCTGCCCTCGACGGTCATCAGCGGGGTCGCCTCGCCACTCACCCGGCGCCCCAGCATGGACATCACCCCGCCCTGGCCGCCCTGGATGTCGGGCGTGAAGGACACGTCCCCCCGGTAGGCCAGCATCGCCCCGCGCTGGCTGAACAGCCGCTGCCCGGGGACCACCGTGGCCTCGACCATCTTGGAGTTGATCTCTCGGAAGGTCATCTCACAGGTCCCCCGCGATCGTGTTCCGCTCGCTCGGCTGCACATAGACCAGGCCGTCCCCCTCGAAGCGGATCTGGAAGGCCTCGCCGCCGCCCTCCCCGAGGAAGGTGCGGAACGTCACACCGGACTGGAAGGACTGCCGGACATCGCCCTGATGGGCGATGTAGGCGCCCGGGTCGACGGTCAGCGGGTACGGGGGACTGACCCGCAGCGCGATCGCCGGACCGTCGGACATGATCGCCGCCTGGCCGTGCCCCTCCACCGTCGTGGTGAACAGACCATTGCCCTGGGAGGCGCCGCGCAGCCCGGTGAACGTCGTGCCCGTACGCAGCGCCGCGTCCGTCACCAGCAGGTTGCTGGACTCCACGTACAGCTTCTCGCCCCGCAGGCGCACCAGGTTGATCTCGGTCGCCCGGTCGGCGAACCAGCAGGTCCCATGCCCCTTCACCTCCATCACCGCCATCTGCTCACCGGTGAGCCGGCGGGTCACCATCCCGCGCAGCCCGTCCCCACCCCCGGTGAGTTTCTTGAACGACATCTGCCCGTCGTACGCGACCATCGAGCCGTTCTTCGCCTTCACGGCGTCCCCGGTCAACTCGACGGCGAGCACCTTGCTGCCCTGCAATCGCAACATCGCCACGCTGGGAACGTAGCGGCAGCGCGGGTGGACCGAACAGCACCCGGGGGTGGAGCCACACCCTGAGCGGACCCCCAGGGGCGCGGTTTGCCACAATGGCGGAACGCTTGTGCGTGCGTTCACAAACCGGTAGCCCCCGACGGCGCTCCGTAACCGCCGGACCGGCGGCCGCCACTCCTCGCAACTCCCACCGAAGGTGACCCGTGGACATCAAGACCGCCACCGCCATCCGCCGCCTGCGCCTCGTCTCCGCACCCGAGGCCGTGTCCTTCATCGTCCTGCTCGTCTGCTCGGTGCTGAAGCGGACCACGGACTTCAACGCGGTGCCCGTGATGGGCGCGATCCACGGTGTCCTGTTCGTCCTGTACGTGCTCTTCTGGGCCGACGCCTGGAACCGCGCCAAGTGGAGCCTCGGCACCGCCGCCCTCTACTTCGTCCTCTCCGTGCTGCCCACCGGAGGCTTCTTCGCCGAGCGCAAGCTGCGCCGCGAGGCCGAGGACGCCGTGATCGC
This sequence comes from Streptomyces sp. WP-1, assembly GCF_030450125.1. Classification (NCBI taxonomy): domain Bacteria; kingdom Bacillati; phylum Actinomycetota; class Actinomycetes; order Kitasatosporales; family Streptomycetaceae; genus Streptomyces; species Streptomyces sp. WP-1. Next base: position 2,752,963 of record NZ_CP123923.1, on the reverse strand, counting down.
CGCCCGTGCCCGCAAGGAAGAGGCCGTGAACGCATGATCGTCGCCTTCTCCGTGACGCCCCTCGGTGTCGGCGAGGACGTCGGGGAGTACGTCGCCGACGCCGTCCGCGTGGTCCGCGAGTCCGGCCTGCCGAACCGCACCGACGCCATGTTCACCTCGATCGAGGGCGAGAGCTGGGACGAGGTCATGGACGTCGTCCGGCGCGCCGTCGCCGCCGTCGAAGCGCGCGCCCCGCGCGTCTCCCTCGTCCTCAAGGCCGACATCCGGCCCGGTGTCACCGACGGCCTCACCTCCAAGGTGGAGACGGTCGAACGCCACCTGGCCGACCAGTAGTTTTGAGCGACCGCTCAAAGGGAAGTACCTTCTCCTCGAAGATCCTTTGAGCGGTCGCTCAAACGGCGGCCTGACGTGGGGGAACACCATGGGTCTCTATACGGAGACACACATACGCGCCGACCTCGACCGGGTGTGGGCGCACACCCAGGACCCCGTCCTGCACCGGCGCTGGTACCTGCTCGTCACCGAGCTCCACCACCTCCCGAGCGCCCCCGGCGAGCCGCGCCCCTTCCGCTTCACCGCGCGCCTGCCCCCCTTCCTCACCCTCTCCGGCACCGGCGTCTCGGCCGGCGAGAAGGAACGCCCCGACGGCACCCGCGCCTCCGCCCTGTGCTTCTCCTCCACGCACCCCCTCGGCCTGATCGCCGAGGGCAGCGGCTACTGGCGCTACGTCCCCGACGACCGGGGCGTGCGCTTCCTCACCGGCTACGACTACCGCCCCCGCGGCGGAGCCCTCGGCGCCGCCGCCGACCGCCTGCTGGTGCGCCCGCTGCTCGACTGGGCCACCGCCTGGTCCTTCGACCGGCTGCGGCTCTGGCTGGAGCGTGGCATCACCCCCGAGCGCGCCCTGCGCAACTGGCTCGCCGAGATCGTCGTACGCGTCCTGCTGCTCGCCGCGTGCCTCGGCGGGCTGCGCCTGGAGCGGCTGACGCGCCTGTTCGGATCGTTCGCCGCCGCCATGGCCTACCTGTGCCCGGTGCTGCTGCTCGCCGCGGTCTGCCTCGCCCTGTTCAAGTCGCCGCTCGGCTGCACCCCGGCCGCCCGCCGCTGCCTGCGCGCCCCCGCCACCCGGATCCGGGCGCCGCGGCTGCTGCGCACCCTCCAGAAGCGCCTGGAGGCACCCGCGTGAGCCCCGAGACGCCGAAGGCCCGGGAGACCAAGACCAGGCTGCTGGAGGGCGCCCTGCGCACGCTCACCGAGCAGGGCATCGCCAAGACCTCGGCCCGTACGGTGGCCGCGGCGGCCGGCGTCAACCAGGCGCTGGTCTTCTACCACTTCGGCACGGTGGACGAGCTGCTCGCGGCGGCCTGCCGGTACGGCGCGGAGCAGGCGGTCGCCCGCTACCGCGAACGGCTCGCCGCGGTCGCCTCCCTGTCCGAACTGCTCGCCGTCGCCCGGGAGATCCATCAGCGCGAGCGGGACGGCGGCCATGTCGCCCTCCTCGGCCAGCTGCTCGCCGGCGCCCCCACGCACGCGGCGCTCGGGCCCGCGACGGCGGCGGGACTGCGGCTGTGGATCGTCGAGATCGAACAGGTGCTCGGCCGGCTGCTCGCCGCGACCCCGGTCGCCGAGTTCGTCGACCCGGCGGGGCTTGCGCGGGCGGTGGCCGCGTCGTTCGTGGGGATCGAGCTGTACGAGGGGGTCGACGCGCAGGGCGCGGAGGCGGCGCTGGGCGCGCTGGACCAGCTGGCCGCGCTGGTGGCCGCGCTGGAGGAGCTGGGGCCGGTGGCGCAGCGGGCCGTACGGCATCGCCTGCGGCGGGCCGGGCGGTGACGGCGGCGGCCCGGTGCCGGTGCGGGAGCGGGAGTGGGTGCGATTGCGGTTGCGGTGCGGGAGCCGGGAGGAAATGGCCCTCGGTGGCCGAAAGGTGAGACGGAGCTGACCGGCATATGACCGGCCGGTAGGGTCTGATGACGTGCCGAAGCCTCTCAGCCTCCCGTTCGACCCCATCGCCCGCGCCGACGAGCTGTGGCAGCAGCGCTGGGGCAACGTGCCGTCCATGGCCGCGATCACCTCGATCATGCGCGCCCAGCAGATCCTGCTCGCCGAGGTGGACGCGGTGGTCAAGCCGTACGGGCTGACGTTCGCCCGCTACGAGGCGCTGGTGCTGCTCACCTTCTCCAAGGCCGGCGAGCTGCCGATGTCCAAGATCGGCGAGCGGCTCATGGTGCATCCCACGTCCGTGACGAACACCGTCGACCGGCTGGTGAAGTCGGGCCTGGTCGCCAAGCGGCCCAACCCCGACGACGGGCGCGGCACCCTCGCCGTGATCACCGACAAGGGCCGCGAGGTGGTCGACGCGGCCTCCCGCGATCTCATGGCGATGGACTTCGGTCTCGGCGCGTACGACGCGGAGGAGTGCCGGGAGATCTTCGCGATGTTCCGCCCGCTGCGGGTCGCGGCGCTGGACTTCGACGAGGGGTGACCCCCGCCAAGATCTCCCGGAACGGGTGGTTACGCTCGACTCCATGAAGAAAAGCGTGCTGACCCGCTACCGCGTCATGGCCTACACCACCGGTGTCCTGCTGGTGCTCCTGTGCCTGAGCATGATCGCGAAGTACGGGCTGGACATCAGCGGCGCGGCCGACGTGACCCGTGCCGTCGCCATCGCCCACGGCTGGCTGTACGTGGTCTACCTGGTCTTCGCCTTCGACCTGGGCTCCAAGGCGAAGTGGCCGGTCGGCAAGCAGCTGTGGGTGCTGCTCGCGGGCACCATCCCGACCGCCGCGTTCTTCGTGGAGCGGAAGATCAGCCGGGAGCTGGACGGCAAGATCGCCGGCCGTACCCCGGCCGTCGCCGAGGCGTAGGCTCCGCCGCGCTCTTCGGGTCGCAGCCGCCGTACCCCCCCGTACGGCGGCTTTGCCGTCGACATTTACTAGGACGTCCAAGTAAATTCGATGGTATGGACGCTCACGCCATCGAGGAGGGCCGCCGGCGCTGGCAGGCCCGATACGACGCCGCGCGCAAGCGTGACGCCGACTTCTCCACGCTCTCCGGGGACCCGGTGGAGCCGGTGTACGGGCCGCGGCCCGGGGACACGTACGAGGGATTCGAGCGGATCGGCTGGCCGGGGGAGTACCCGTTCACCCGGGGCCTGTACGCGACCGGCTACCGGGGGCGCGCCTGGACCATCCGGCAGTTCGCCGGGTTCGGCAGCGCCGAGCAGACCAACGAGCGCTACAAGATGATCCTCGCGGCGGGCGGCGGCGGGCTGTCCGTGGCGTTCGACATGCCCACGCTGATGGGCCGGGACTCGGACGATCCTTGCTCGCTCGGCGAGGTCGGGCACTGCGGGGTCGCGATCGACTCGGCCGCCGACATGGAGGTCCTGTTCCGGGACATCCCGCTCGGCGAGGTCACCACCTCGATGACGATCAGCGGGCCCGCCGTGCCCGTGTTCTGCATGTACCTGGTCGCGGCCGAGCGGCAGGGCGTGGATCCCTCGGTCCTCAACGGCACGCTCCAGACGGACATCTTCAAGGAGTACATCGCCCAGAAGGAGTGGCTCTTCCGGCCGGAGCCGCATCTGCGGCTGATCGGCGACCTCATGGAGTACTGCGCGGCCGGCATCCCCGCCTACAAGCCGCTGTCGGTCTCCGGGTACCACATCCGGGAGGCGGGGGCGACGGCCGCGCAGGAGCTGGCGTACACGCTCGCGGACGGGTTCGGGTACGTCGAGCTGGGGATGAGCCGGGGCCTGGACGTCGATGTGTTCGCGCCCGGCCTGTCGTTCTTCTTCGACGCCCATGTGGATTTCTTCGAGGAGATCGCCAAGTTCCGTGCGGCGCGGCGGATCTGGGCGCGGTGGCTGCGGGACGTGTACGGGGCGCGGAGCGAGAAGGCGCAGTGGCTGCGGTTCCACACACAGACCGCCGGGGTCTCGCTGACCGCGCAGCAGCCGTACAACAACGTGGTGCGCACGGCGGTGGAGGCGCTGGCCGCGGTGCTCGGCGGGACGAACTCGCTGCACACCAACGCCCTGGACGAGACGCTGGCGCTGCCCAGTGAGCGGGCGGCGGAGATCGCGCTGCGCACCCAGCAGGTGCTGATGGAGGAGACCGGAATCGCGTCGGTGGCGGATCCGCTGGGGGGCTCCTGGTACGTCGAGCAGCTGACCGACCGGATCGAGGCGGACGCGGAGAAGATCTTCGAGCGGATCAGGGAGCGGGGGCTGGCGGCCCGTCCGGACGGGCGGCATCCCATCGGGCCGATGACCTCCGGGATCCTGCGGGGGATCGAGGACGGCTGGTTCACCGGGGAGATCGCCGAGTCCGCCTTCCGCTACCAGCAGGCCCTGGAGAAGGGCGAGAAGAAGGTGGTGGGCGTCAACGCGCACACCGGTTCCGTCACCGGCGAACTGGAGATCCTGCGCGTCGGCCACGAGGTGGAACGGGCCCAGGTCCGACTCCTCGGTGAGCGCAGGGCGGCCCGCGACGAGACCGCCGTACGCGCCTCCCTCACCACCCTCCTCGCCGCCGCCCGCGACGGCTCCGACATGATCGAACCGATGCTCTCCGCGGCCCGCGCCGAGGCGACCCTGGGCGAGATCTGCGGGGTGCTGCGCGACGAATGGGGCGCGTACACGGAACCGGCGGGGTTCTGACGGGGGCCGAGCCCGGCTGGGCTTCGAGGTGGGCTCTGTGGCCGGGTCGGTCATCGGGCGGAAGCGGGGCGGGATTCGAGTGGGATCCCCGGGGGCCGGTCCCCTCCGGCCGTCGGCCCCTGGTGGGCTCGTGCGGGTGCCGCTGGCGCGGGGCTGGACTCGTTGCCACGGGGCCGGAGCGGGGACCGGAGACGGCCGTGCCCGGCGAGCCGGCAGGTATCGGCCTGGACGAGTGGGCCGGTGCGGGTGCCGTCGGGCTCCGCGACCGGTTCGGGGTCGGACATCGGGCCCCGGCGGGGCGGGATTCCCGGAGGTTCTCGGCCACGGCCGCCCCGGTGGGCCGACAGGGGGCCGGCCCGTTCGTGCCCGGTCCCCTTACGCCGGGGCCGACAGGCCCAGCAGCAGGACTCTGATGAAGCTTCGGATCCAGGGGGCGTCGGCTGGTTTGCCGCTGACCAGGGTGCGGTGGACGACGGCGCCGGCGACCATGTCGAAGGTCAGGTCGATGGTGCGGGCGGTTTCCTCGGGGTCGGATTCCGGGGGGAGTTCGCCGCGGGCCTGGGCGCGTGAGCGGCCCTCGACCACCAGGCGTTTCTGGCGTTCCACGACCGAGGCGCGGATGCGTTCGCGCAGGGGCTCGTCGCGGGTCGACTCGGCGACCACCGCCATCAGCCCGCTGCGGCACTCGGGGCGGTCCAGGAGCGCCGCGAACTGGACGACCACGCCCTCGATGTCGGCGGCCAGGCTGCCCGCGTCCGGCAGCCGCAGCTCGTCGAAGAGTTCCGCGACCGCGTCGACGACCAGCTCGTTCTTGCCGGCCCAGCGGCGGTACAGCGTGGTCTTCGCGACCCCCGCGCGCATCGCCACGTCCTGGAGCGTGAGCTTGGACCAGCCCAGCTCCACCAGCGCCTCCCGGGTCGCGGCCAGGATCGCGGCGTCCGCGGCGGCGCTGCGCGGACGCCCGGGACGGCTGGCGGGGGTGCGGCTCTGCATCCCCCGACCATAACCGGCCGGTGGCGGCCGGATTCGTGGCGTCGTGAGGGAGATCACCGGAACGCGGTGTCGCGGGACCCCTCATTGCCATTACGCTACGGGTCGTAGCGAAAGCTCGCGACGGACGTACGCGGGCAGAACGGCACGGCGCGGGTGGGGACCCGGCGCCGGACATCGACGCTTTTTTCTTCAGACGCGGGATCGGGGGAGGATAGACGCATGCAGCCACGGAACATGTCCATGAGCGGCGTGGTCGACCTCGCCGCGGTGAAGGCGGCCCAGGAGGCCAAGGCCAAGGCCGAGCAGGCGCGCGCCGAAGCGGCCCGGCAGGGCGGCACGGGTGCCGTCTCCCCGGCCGATCTCGTCATCGACGTCGATGAGGCGGGCTTCGAGCGCGAGGTTCTCCAGCGCTCCGCCGAGGTGCCCGTCGTCATCGACTTCTGGGCCGAGTGGTGTCAGCCCTGCAAGCAGCTGAGCCCGGTCCTGGAGCGACTGGCCGTCGAGTACGCCGGCCGCTTCCTCCTCGCCAAGATCGACGTCGACGCCAACCAGATGTTGATGCAGCAGTTCGGGGTGCAGGGCATCCCGGCGGTGTTCGCCGTCGTGGCGGGCCAGGCCCTGCCCCTGTTCCAGGGGACGGCCGCCGAGGAGCAGATCCGCGGGACCCTCGACCAGCTGGTGCAGGTCGCCGAGGAGCGCTTCGGTCTGACCGGCCTGACCGTCGACCCGGACGCGCAGCCGGGCGGCGCCGGCGCGGGCGCCGAGGCCCCGGTCGGCCCGTACGAGTCGCTCCTGAACGCGGCCGCCCAGGCCCTGGACGCCGGCGACCTGGACGGCGCGGTCACCGCCTACCGGAACGTGCTGGCCGACGACCCGGCCCACCCCGAGGCCAAACTCGGTCTCGCGCAGGCCGAGTTGCTGCGCCGGGTGCAGGGTATGGATCCGCAGAAGGTGCGCCGGGAGGCGGCCGAGCGGCCCCAGGACGCGGACGCGCAGATCGCCGCCGCGGACCTGGATCTGGTGGGCGGTCATGTCGAGGACGCCTTCGGGCGGTTGACCGAGACCGTGCGGCGCACGGCGGGTGACGACCGGGACGCGGTGCGACGCCGGCTCCTGGAACTGTTCGAGGTCGTGGGCTCCGAGGACCCCCGGGTGATCGGTGCTCGCAGGGCGCTCGCGCGGGCGCTTTTCTGACCGGTCGCTGAACGCCACGGCCCGTGACGCCGGGGTGAGAGGTTCGCCGACAAGGCGTTGAGGCCGCTCCGCTTTGCCAAATCTTGGCAATCGGGGCGGCTGTTACTCCGAGTAAATCAAAGCCGTTGATCTGTCTGGTTTCGTACAGAGATCAACGGCTTTGCTCTGCCCTGTGTTGCGACGGAGTGTCGCGCTCCGGGATCACGCGGTCGTTTCTCGGTTATCCGCCCGTTACTAGCCAGTAACGAACCCCCTTGTGCGGGCGGCCAATTTGCACCACGATCGGCGACGCTCGGTCCATTCCCGTACCCCGGCATCCGGTCGGGGCGAGGGAGACTCTGGGTCCCCACCGAGCAGGGCCGGCGGCAGTGGCGCCGGCTCTGGGGCAGGGGGGTCTTCGCCGGCCGGCGAAGCCTGTCCAGCAAGGTTGTGCGTGATGTGTGTCAGGCGCGACCAGTGGTTGTCGCTCGGGGGTGATCGCCGGTGATTCGGGCGCTTGTGCGCCTGCGAGTACGGGCGCTCTCCTTCCCGAGGACGTAGCACTTCTCCCATCCCTGCCCGGCTGAGCCGCCGTACGTGGGCGAGTCCGGGCCAGGAGATGTACGTCCGAGAAGGAGGAAATATGGAGTCCCAGGTGCGTGGCGGGACCAGATGGAAGCGGTTCGCTGTGGTCATGGTGCCCAGCGTCGCCGCCACGGCGTGTATAGGCGTCGCCCTCGCTCAGGGTGCGCTGGCCGCGTCGTTCAGCGTGTCGGGTCAGTCGTTCAAGGTGACCGCCGACAAGCTGGTCGGTCAGGGCTTCGAGCAGTACGGCGCGCTCGACAACGGCTACACCCTCAGTGGTGACCAGACGACCCACCCGGTCGCGGTCTCGGCCTTCAAGTCGGCCCAGATCACGAACATGTGCCAGTCGGTCGTCACGCCGAACATCCCGGTGCTCGGCTCCGTCAGCCTCGTGCTGAAGGCGGGTGCGGACAAGCCGGTCGAGGCCGACCAGCTGTACATCGACGTCGACGACCTGAACGCCGACGCCACCTTCAACAACATCGACATCGGTGTTGCCGCCAAGGACGCCGCCAAGGGTCCGGGCATGAAGGGCGGCAAGGAGCAGTCCAACCCGTTCGGCTTCGCGCAGCAGGCCGACTCGGCCACGCTGACCGGTGTGAAGCAGACGGCGTGGGCGACCACGGCCGGCACCTTCAAGCTCAGTGGTCTGCACATGTCCGTGCAGGCGGGCACGCACGAGTGCTACTAGGCACTCGTTGACGGGCGGGGGAGCCGACGGCGCCCCCGCCCGCGCCACATCCGCCGCGTCTTCACACGTGGCACACGTCATCACCACAGCAATGCCGCACCAGGGAGCTGTTTTCCATGAGCGCCGAGACCCCTGCCGCCGAATCCGGCCAGTTCGACATCCGGAGGCAGCAGTTCCGCGCCTGGCGGGGCGCGCGGCCGTTCTGGGCAGGTCTGTTCGTCTTGCTCGGCGGCTTTCCGATCATGTACTTCCCGTACGCCCACCTCCAGCTGGGACACCTGACGCTGGCGATGGCGACCACCGCGGGGGCGGGATCCCTGATCATCGGTGTGCTGCTCGTCGTGCTGGGGGTCAGCCTCTGGTTCCAGAAGCATGTGCGGACCTTCGCGGGAGTCGCCGCGATCCTGCTGGCACTGGTGTCCCTGCCCGTGTCCAACTTCGGCGGATTCGTCTTCGGCTTCCTGTTCGCCCTCATCGGCGGAGCGATGGCCGTGGCGTGGGCGCCGGGCGAGCCCGCCGTACCGGAGCCGGGGGCCGGTGAGGCCGTCCCGGGCGCGGGCGGCACACCCGGGTCCGTGCCGCTGCCCGGCCAGGGCACCGACGGTGTGTACGAGCCGAACGACCTGTCAGGAACGAGCCCGGCCAACGGGGCGAACGGGAGGCACAGTGCCGGCTGACGAGGTGAGCCGCGGGAGCGATGCGGACGAGTCCCGCGGGAGAACCGGAGCCCGCCACGCGGCCCCCAGGAAGCCGCTGTTCACCAGGTTCCACATGCCGGCCGGCAAGGCCATAGCCACCGTGGCGATGCCGACGGCCGTGCTCATGGGCATGGGCTTCACCTCCACGCTCGCCCTCGCGGCGGGCAACGGCGGCGGCCCGGCCTCCTCGCCCGCGGCCAAGAGCCTGACGGCGGACGAGTACAAGGACTGCGTCAAGGCGCTGGACGACAGCAAGAACCCCTCGTCCTCGCCGTCGCCCTCGGCCACCGGCTCCACCGGGGCGCCGACGCCGACGTCCTCGCCGAGCGGTGACGCGGGCAAGGACACGGCCGGGGACACGGCCAAGGACACCTCGAAGGACCCCTCGCCGTCGTCCAAGGACACGGGCTCGGACCCGGGTTCGGGCTCCACGGGCGGGACCGCGCCGAAGCCGACCGAGACCTCCGGCTCGGGCTCCGGCTCCGGTTCGGGCGCCGGCTCCGGTACGACGACCCCGAGCACGTCGCCGAGCCGGAGCAGCGGCGGCGGACTCCTCGGCACCATCGGCGACACGATCGGCGACATCCTCACCGGCGGCAGGCATGACACCGCCACGCCGTCCGCGAGCGCCACGCCCTCGGCGAGCCCCTCGCCGTCCGCGTCCGGCTCCACGTCGTCGTCCGGCGCGAAGCCGTCCGGCACCGTCAAGGACACGGCCTCCAAGGCCGCCAAGACGGTCGGGGACACGGTGAGGAACACCACCGGCACGGTCTCCGGGGCGGCCGACGGCGCGGGCAAGGCGGTCGACAGCGCGGGCAAGGCGGTCAAGGACGCGGCGGACTCGGCGACCCCGAGCCCGTCCACGAGCCCGTCCACCGGCGCGAGCCCCTCCGCCGAGGACTGCCCGGCGGCCACCACCGACGAGGGTGGCGTCGACAACCCGGTGCCGGTGGCGAACGACCCCTGGTACCTCCAGGCCAGCTCGCTGCTGCTCAAGGGCGCCGACTACCAGGGCGTCGTCGAGGTGCGGACGGCGGGCGGCACCACCAAGAAGGTGCTGAAGTACGTCATCTCCGACGGCACCGACATCGGCGACCTGCACCAGACCGTGCACGACTCGCTGTCCGGCAAGACCTACCACGTCCAGGCGTCCAAGGGCTCGACGTCGACCATCCGCGACGGCAAGACCGTGATGTACACCGAGTCGATCTCGGGCAACCTCTTCGGTCTGATCCCCATGACCTTCAGCCCCGACAGCCCGCCCCCGCTGAACCTCCCGCTGATCTACTTCACCAGCGTGAAGGTGACCCAGGCCGCCCAGTTCGGCGGCGATCTGCACGTGCCCGGGATGCATGTGTACACGACCGGCTGACCGGTCCCCCAGACCCGTCCGGGAGCCGCAACACCACGGAGGGCGCCCCCTGTTCGCAGGGGGCGCCCTCCGCGCCGTTCAAGGCCCGTGCGGGCCGCGTCAGTTGTCGGTGCCCAGGTGGTGCACCCGGATCATGTTGGTGGTGCCGGGGACACCGGGGGGCGAGCCGGCCGTGATGACCACGGTGGCGCCCTTCTCGAAGCGGGCCAGCTTCGCCAGCTCCTGGTCCACCTGGTCGACCATGTCGTCGGTGGTGTTCACGAACGGCACCACGTACGGCTCCACGCCCCAGCTCAGCGTGAGCTGGTTGCGGGTGGACTCCTCGGTGGTGAAGGCGAGGATCGGCTGGGCGGCGCGATAGCGCGACAGGCGGCGCGCGGTGTCACCGGACTGGGTGAACGCCACCAGGCCCCGGCCGCCGAGGAAGTCGGCGATCTCGCAGGCCGCGCGGGCCACCGAACCGCCCTGCGTGCGCGGCTTCTTGCCCGGCACCAGCGGCTGCAGGCCCTTGGAGAGCAGCTCCTGCTCGGCGGCCTGGACGATCTTCGACATGGTCTTGACCGTCTCGACCGGGTAGGCGCCCACCGAGGACTCGGCGGACAGCATCACCGCGTCGGCGCCGTCCAGGATCGCGTTGGCCACGTCGGAGGCCTCGGCGCGGGTCGGCCGGGAGTTGGTGATCATCGACTCCATCATCTGGGTCGCCACGATCACCGGCTTGGCGTTGCGCCGGCACAGCTCGATCAGGCGCTTCTGCACCATCGGGACCTTTTCGAGCGGGTACTCCACCGCGAGGTCACCGCGGGCCACCATCACCGCGTCGAACGCGTCGACGACGTCCTGCATGTTCTCCACCGCCTGCGGCTTCTCCACCTTGGCGATGACCGGGACCCGGCGGCCCTCCTCGTCCATGACGCGGTGCACGTCCTGGACGTCCTTGGCGTCCCGCACGAAGGACAGCGCGACCATGTCGCAGCCCATGCGCAGCGCGAACCGCAGGTCCTCGACGTCCTTCTCGCTCAGCGCGGGCACGTTGACGGCCGCGCCGGGCAGGTTGATGCCCTTGTGGTCGGAGACGACACCGCCCTCGATCACGATCGTCCGCACCTGGGGGCCCGCCACGTCCACGACCTTCAGCTCGACGTTGCCGTCGTTGATCAGGATCTGGTCGCCGCGCCCGACATCGCCCGGCAGCCCCTTGTACGTCGTCCCGCAGATGTGCCGGTCGCCGGGCACGTCCTCGGTGGTGATGACGAACTCGTCGCCGCGCCGCAGCTCGACCGGGCCCTCGGCGAAGGTCTCCAGGCGGATCTTCGGACCCTGGAGGTCGGCGAGGACACCGATGGGCCGGCCGGTCTCCTTGGCGGCGGCCCGGACGCGGTCGTACCGCGCCTGGTGCTCGGCGTGGGAGCCGTGGCTGAAGTTGAAGCGGGCCACGTTCATGCCCGCCTCGATCATGGCGACGAGCTTCTCGTGGGAGTCGACCGCGGGGCCGAGAGTACAGACGATTTTCGAACGGCGCATGGGGCGATCCTATCGGTTTGTTTCGCTACGGAATATTCCGTCTGGCGGAAGATACAAATGAGAGGCGGCCTGCTCAGGTGCTGCTCAATTGCTCTTTCCGACCAGTGCGTAGGTCTGCGTCGCGATCTCCAGTTCTTCATCCGTCGGCACCACGGCCACGGCCACCCGCGCGGACGCGGGCGAAATCAGCCGCGCCCCGTCGCCGCGCACGGAGTTCAGCTCCGGGTCGACCGCCGCGCCCAGCCCCTCCAGGCCCGCGATCGCCGCTTGGCGCACGGGCGCCGCGTTCTCCCCGACCCCGGCGGTGAACGCGATCGCGTCCACCTTCCCGAGCACGGCGTAATAGGCGCCGATGTACTTCTTGAGCCGGTGAATGTAAATGTCGAAGGCGAGAGCGGCTTCCTCGTCGCCCTCGTCGATCCGGCGGCGGATCTCCCGCATGTCGTTGTCCCCGCACAGACCGAACAAGCCGCTCCTCTTGTTGAGAAGAGTGTCGATCTCGTCCATGGACATTCCGCCGACCCGTGCCAAATGGAAGATGACGGCGGGATCCAGATCACCGGAGCGCGTACCCATCACCAGCCCCTCCAAAGGCGTGAGTCCCATGGAGGTGTCCACGCACCGGCCCCTCTCCACCGCGGACGCGGAGGCGCCGTTGCCGAGGTGCAGCACGATCACATTGACCTCGGCGGGGTCCTTGCCCAGCAGCCGGGCCGTCTCGCGGGACACGTAGGCGTGCGAGGTGCCGTGGAAGCCGTAGCGGCGCACCCGGTAGCGGTCCGCGATCTTCGGGTCGATCGCGTAGCGCGCCGCCGACTCCGGCATCGTGGTGTGGAACGCGGTGTCGAACACGGCGACCTGCGGCAGGTCGGGGCGCAGCGCGCGGGCGGTGCGGATGCCGGTCAGGTTGGCCGGGTTGTGCAGCGGGGCGACCGGGATCAGCCGCTCGATCTCGGTGATCACCTCGTCGTCCACGACGGTGGGCTCGGTGAAGAACATCCCGCCGTGCACCACCCGGTGCCCGATCGCCAGCAGGTCGGGCGAGTCGAGGCCGATGCCGTCGCGGGCCAGTTCCCCGGCGACCGCCTTGAGCGCGGCGTCGTGGTCGGCGATCGGGCCGTTCTGCTCACGGGTCTCACCGGTGCCGACGCAGGTGTGCTTGAGCCGGGAGGTCTGCTCGCCGATCCGCTCGACCAGGCCGAGGGCGAGCCGGCTCGCGTCCCGCATGTCGAGCAGCTGGTACTTCAGCGACGAGGAGCCGGAGTTGAGGACGAGGACACGGGTCGCGGTCACGGTGCGGGCACGCTTTCTGCTCGGTCTGCTTCCGCTCGGTCTGCGGAGGTCTGGGCCTGGATGGCGGTGATGGCGACGGTGGTCACGATGTCCGGCACCAAAGCGCCCCGGGACAGGTCGTTGACCGGCTTGTTCAGCCCCTGGAGGACCGGGCCGACGGCGATCGCGCCGGCCGAGCGCTGCACGGCCTTGTAGGTGTTGTTGCCGGTGTTGAGGTCCGGGAAGATCAGCACCGTGGCCTGCCCGGCGACCTCGGAGCCCGGCAGCTTGGTCGCGGCGACCGTGGGCTCCACGGCGGCGTCGTACTGGATCGGCCCCTCGATCTTCAGATCGGGCCTGCGGGCGCGCACCAGCTCGGTGGCCGCGCGCACCTTGTCGACGTCGGCGCCGGTGCCGGAGGTGCCGGTGGAGTACGACAGCATCGCGATCCGCGGCTCCACACCGAACCGGGCCGCCGTACCGGCCGACTGGACGGCGATGTCGGCCAGCTGCTCGGCGTCCGGGTCGGGGTTGACCGCGCAGTCGCCGTAGACCAGCACCTTGTCGGCCAGGCACATGAAGAACACCGAGGAGACGATCGCGGCCTCCGGGCGCGTCTTGATGATCTCGAAGGCCGGCCGGATGGTGGCCGCCGTGGAGTGCACCGAGCCGGAGACCATGCCGTCGGCCAGGCCCTCCTCGACCATCAGGGTGCCGAAGTAGTTCACGTCCGTGACGACGTCGTACGCCAGCTCCACCGTGACGCCCTTGTGGGCGCGCAGGGCCGCGTACTTCTCGGCGAAGCCGTCGCGCAGCTCGGAGGTGGCCGGGTCGATCAGCTGGGTGTCGCCGAGGTCGATGCCCAGGTCGGCGGCCTTCTTGCGGATCTGGTCGGCGGGCCCGAGCAGGGTCAGGTCGCACACGCCCCGGCGCATCAGCACCTCGGCCGCGTGCAGCACCCGCTCCTCGGTGCCCTCCGGGAGCACCACCCGGCGCCGGTCGGCGCGGGCCCGGTCGAGGAGCTTGTGCTCGAACATCATCGGGGTGACACGGTCGCCGCTGGGCGCCGAGATGAGGCTCGCCAGCTCTGCGGTGTCGACATGGCGTTCGAACAGGCCGAGCGCGGTCTCCGCCTTGCGCGGGGTGGCCGCCGTCATCCGGCCCTCCAGCGAGAACAGCCGCTCGGCGGTGGGGAAGCTGTTGCCGCGCACCGACAGGACCGGGGTGCCCGGGGCGAGCCGGGCGGCCAGCGTGAGGATCTCCTGGCTCGGCACCTCGTCCAGGGTGAGCAGCATGCCGGCTATCGGCGGGGTGCCGGCGCTGTGCGCGGCCAGCGCGCCGACGACCAGGTCCGCGCGGTCCCCGGGGGTGATGACCACGCAGCCCGGGGTCAGGGCGGTCAGCAGGTTCGGCAGCATGGCGCCGCCGAAGACGAAGCCGAGGACGTCCCGGGCGAGCCCGGAGTCGTCGCCGAGCAGCACCCGGGCGTCCAGGGCCTGGGCGATCTGCGCGATGGTCGGCGCGGACAGGGCCGGCTCGTCGGGCAGCACGTAGCAGGGCACCGGCAGCCGGGAGGCCAGGCGCTCGGCGAGCTCGTCGCGGTCTTCGCGGGCGACCCGGTTGGCGATCATGGCGAGGACGTCGCAGCCCAGGCCGTGGTAGGCGCGGTAGGCGTTGCGGACCTCCGCGCGCACCGACTCGGCGTTCTGGCCGCGGCCGCCGACGACCGGCAGCACGGAGGCGCCGAACTCGTTGGCCAGGCGGGCGTTGAGGGCCAGCTCGTCCGGGAGCTGGGTGGCGGCGAAGTCGGTGCCGAGGACCAGGACCACGTCGTAGTCGCGGGCCAGCGCGTGGAAGCGGTCGACGAGGGTGGAGACCAGTTCGTCGGTGCCCTGCTCGGCCTGGATCGCGGACGCCTCCCGGTAGTCCATGCCGATCACGGTCGCCGGGTCCTGGGAGAGGCGATAGCGCGCCCGCAGCAGCTCGAACAGCCGGTCGGGGCCGTCGTGCACGAGCGGGCGGAAGACGCCCACCCGGTCGACCTGCCGGGTCAGCAGTTCCATGACCCCCAGCTCCGCGACCTGGCGGCCGTCGCCGCGGTCGATGCCGGTCAGGTACACGCTGCGCGTCACGTGTCCACTCCGTTTCTGATGTCGCCGTCGATGGGTCGGCATAAAAATCGCCCACCAGGGTGAGCGGAACCCTCTTGACAGTACCCCTCTGCCGGGATAAGGCGCCCGTCAGGATCCCGGGGCTGCCCCGCGGACGTGAAAGAATCGGGGCAGGCTCACGCACGGACGAGACAGCGAGCAGGAGACACAGCACGATGCGCATCGGAGTTCTCACCGCAGGCGGCGACTGCCCCGGCCTGAACGCCGTGATCCGTTCGGTCGTGCACCGCGCGGTGACGCAGTACGACGACGAGGTCATCGGATTCGAGGACGGCTACCGGGGTCTGCTCGACCGCCACTACCGCGCCCTCGACCTGGACGCGGTCGGCGGCATCCTGGCCCTCGGCGGCACCATCCTCGGCTCCTCCCGGCTGGAGCGGGACCGGCTGCGGGAGGCGTGCGAGCGGGCCACCGACATGGTCGGGGAGTTCGGCATCGACGCGCTGATCCCGATCGGCGGCGAGGGCACCCTGACGGCGGCCCGGATGCTCTCCGACGCGGGCCTCCCGGTCGTCGGCGTGCCCAAGACGATCGACAACGACATCTCCGCCACGGACCGCACCTTCGGCTTCGACACCGCGGTGGGCGTCGCCACCGAGGCGATGGACCGCCTGAAGACCACCGCCGAGTCCCACCAGCGGGTGATGGTGGTCGAGGTCATGGGCCGGCACGCGGGCTGGATCGCGCTGGAGTCCGGCATGGCCGCCGGCGCCCACGGCATCTGCCTGCCCGAGCGGCCCTTCGACCCCGCCCATCTGGTCAAGATGGTCGAGGAGCGGTTCTCGCGCGGCAAGAAGTTCGCCGTGATCTGCGTCGCCGAGGGCGCGCACCCCGCCGAGGGCACCATGGACTACGGCAAGGGCGCGATCGACCAGTACGGCCACGAGCGGTTCCAGGGCATCGGCACCGCCCTCGCCTACGAGCTGGAGCGCCGCCTCGGCAAGGAGGCCAAGCCGGTCATCCTCGGCCATGTCCAGCGCGGCGGCGTGCCCACCGCCTACGACCGCGTCCTCGCCACCCGCTTCGGCTGGCACGCCGTGGAGGCCGCCCACCGCGGCGAGTTCGGCCGGATGACCGCCCTGCGCGGCACCGACGTCGAGATGGTCCCGCTCGCGGAGGCGGTCACCGAGCTGAAGACGGTCCCGAAGGACCGGATGGACGAGGCGGAGTCGGTCTTCTAGACCGTCCCGCTTCCCTCAAGTGGCCTTGTTCCGGCGGGAGTTCTACGGCTCCCGCCGGACGGCCGCCCAGAAGTCCGCCACGATCCGCTCCAGGAACTCCGCCCCGGCGGCCCCGGCCGTGCCCCCGCCGCCCCAGCCCAGGGTGGCGGTCATCCGGCCCTGGTAGTCCCGGTGCAGCGCGTCCTTAAGGACGGGGCGCTCCAGGGCGACCAGCTCCCCGGCCGGGCGCACATACGCCTGCCAGCGGGTGGTCACGGCCCCGCGCAGCAACGCGGCGAGCGGCTCGGTGCGACCGGTGACGGCCACGACGTCCGGCGGTTCGAGGCGCAGCACCCGCACGAGGTCCCCGACCTGCCGCTCGGAGCCGCGCCGGACGCCGTCCTCCTCCATCCGCAGATACGCGGGCAGGTCCATGCCGACGGCGTGGGCGACGTCCTGCGGTGCGACGCCGCGGGCGACGCGGTGCTCGCGCGGGGTGCGGGGGCGGTCGAGGAGTCCCCCGGATCGCACCACAACGCCCCGGCGAGCGCGGCGAGTTCGGTGTGGTCCGGGGCGGCGGTGCCGCGCTCCCAGGCGTGTACGTGCCCGGCGGTGACGCAGGGCAGTCCGTACGCGGAGCGCAGGGCGTGGGCGACATGCTCGGGACCCATGCCGAGCGCGCCGCGCAGCCGCCGGGCGGCACGGGCGTCGAACGGGGCGGGGGAGAGGAGGGTGGGCGCACCCCGCACAAGGTAGGCCCGGCCGGGCGGATACGGTCCGTTCCGGCAGGATCACGGATTGTCCGAACGCGCAGAGGGCGGTCGGCGTCCCCGGGGAACGGCCCGCCGTCAGCGTTCCCCGGAGACCCAGCGGTAGACCAGCTCCGGCCGCCCCACCTGGCCGTACAGCGGGCTGCGCGCGGCCCGGCCGGTGTCCACCAGGTGTTCCAGATAGCGGCGCCCGGTGATCCTCGATACGCCCACGGCCTCGGCGGCACCGGCCGCGGTGAGCCCGTCGGGGGCCTCGCGCAGCGCGCCGGTCACCCGCTGGAGCGTCGGCCCGCTGAGCCCCTTCGGCAGCGCGGCCGGCGCGGGCGCCCGCAGCGCCGCGAGCGCCCGGTCCACCTCGTCCTGTCCGCTCGCCTCGCCCGCGGCGCCCCGGAACTCGGCGTAGCGCACCAGCCGGTCGCGCAGCGTGGCGAAGGTGAACGGCTTGAGCACGTACTGCACGACCCCCAGCGAGACCCCCTCGCGCACCATCGCCAGATCCCGCGCCGAGGTCACCGCGATCACGTCCGCGTGATGGCCGGCGGCGCGCAGCGAGCGGGCGAACTGGAGCCCGTGCACATCGGGCAGATGCAGATCGAGGAGGAGCAGATCCACCTCCGTGCGGTCCAGGACGCGCCGCGCCTCGGCGCCCGTGCGGGCCTTGGCGACCGCGGTGAAGCCCGGCACCCGGCCGACGTACAGCTCGTGCGCGTCGGCGGCGACCGGGTCGTCCTCCACCACCAGCACTCTGATGGGGTCCGTCATACGGCACCGCCCTCGGCCGGCACCGGCGCCGGGCGCAGCGGCAGCCGCACCTCGAACACGGCGCCGCCCCCGGGCCCCGCGTCGGTGACCGTCAGCGCGCCCCCGTGCCGGTTCACCGCCTGCCGTACGAGGGCGAGCCCGAGCCCCCGGCCGGCGGGCCCGGCCGGCTTGGTCGTGAAACCGCGCCGGAACACCAGGTCGGCGTGGCCGGGGTCGACGCCGGGGCCGGTGTCCGCGACGCGCAGCACCAGCCCGGCCGCCGAGGTGTACGCCGTCACGGTCACCCGCGCCCGCGCGCTGCCCTGGGCCGCGTCCACCGCGTTGTCGATCAGGTTGCCGAGGACGGTCACCAGGTCCCGCGCGGGCGGGCCGCCGGACAGCAGACCGTCGTCGAGCCGGCTGTCGGGCGACACCACCAGCTCCACGCCCCGCTCGTTGGCCTGCGCGGTCTTGCCCAGCAGCAGCGCCGCGAGCACCGGTTCGCGGACCGCCGCCACCACCTGGTCGGTCAGGGCCTGCGCCAGCTCCAGTTCGGCCGTGGCGAACTCCACCGCCTCCTCGCAGCGGCCCAGTTCGATCAGCGAGACCACGGTGTGCAGCCGGTTCGCCGCCTCGTGCGCCTGCGAGCGCAGCGCCTGGCTGAAGCCCCGCTCGGTGTCCAACTCGCCCATCAGCGACTGGAGTTCGGTGACATCGCGCAAGGTGACGACGGTACCCCGGCGTTCCCCGCCCAGGACCGGGGAGGTGTTCACCACCAGCACCCGGGAGGCGGTCGGATGCACCTCGTCCACCCGGGGCCGCGCGGACAGCAGCGCACCCGTCAGCGGTGCCGGGAGGCCCAGTTCGGCCACCGACCGTCCCACCACCTCGTCCCCCTCGCCGACCCCGAGCAGCTCCCGGCCGCCGTCGTTGATCAGCGCCACCCTGTACTGCCCGTCCAGCATCAGCAGCCCCTCGCGGACCGCGTGCAGCGCCGCCTGATGGTAGTCGTGCATCCGGCTCAGCGCGGCGGCGTTCATGTTGTGGGTGTGCCGGCGCAGCCGGGCGTTGACGACGTACGTGCCCACCGCGCCCAGCAGCAGCGCCCCGCCGGCCACCCCGAGCAGCGCCGTGACCTGGTCCTGGAGCCGCGCGCTGATCCGGTCCACGGTGATGCCGGCGCTGACCAGGCCGACGATCCGGCCGCCGTCCGTCACCGGGGTCACCGCCCGCACCGAGGGGCCGAGGGTGCCGGTGTAGGTCTCGGTGAAGGTGCGGCCCGCGCGGGCGGGGGCGGTGGTGCCGAGGAAGCGTTTCCCGATCTGCCGGGGGTCCGGGTGCGTCCAGCGGATACCGGCCGGGTCCATGATCGTCACGAAGTCGACATTGGTGTCCCGGGTGACCTTCAGGGCGTACGGCTCCAGGCGCGCGCTCGGGTCCGGGGTGCGGATCGCGTCCCGGACCGCGGGGGAGTCGGCGATCGAGCGGGCCACCGCGGTGGTCTGCCGGGCGGCCGCGTCCTCGGCCTGCCGGCGGTCGCTGACGTAGGCGAACAGCGCGTATCCGGCCACCACCACCGCTATCAGCACCGCCTGCATGGCGAACAGCTGGCCCGCCAGGCTGCGCGGGCGGGTCAGGGACCAAAGGCGCATGCCAGCCAGTGTGCCCTCGGTTGTGGCGTGAACTAAATGAACGCAAGCGTGACCGCCCTCACAGGACGGGAGATAGTCACCGCGTTCCCCAGCAGCACCCGGACGTGAGCCGCACGCCGGTCGTGCACCGACGACGACGTCGACGAAGACGTCAAGGAGGGCAGTCGTGGCCGCCACCACCCCCGATACGGCAGCTGCCGCACCCCGCGCCCGGCGGGACCGGACCCATTACCTGTACATCGCCGTCATCGTGGCCGTCGCGCTCGGCATCGCCGTCGGACTCATCTGGCCGGATGCCGCCGTCCGACTCCAGCCGCTGGGCACCGGGTTCGTCAATCTGATCAAGATGATGATCTCGCCGATCATCTTCTGCACGATCGTGCTCGGCATCGGATCGGTGCGCAAGGCGGCCAAGGTGGGTGCCGTCGGCGGTATCGCCCTCGGCTACTTCCTGGTGATGTCACTGGTCGCGCTCGCCATCGGGCTGGTCGTCGGCAATGTGCTGCACCCCGGCGCCGGGCTCCATCTGACCGGCGCCCTCAAGCAGAGCGGACACGCGCAGGTCAGCAGCGACGCGCTGCCGCCCGTCGACTTCGTGCTGTCGATCATCCCCCAGACCTTCGTGTCCGCCTTCACCGAGGGCCAGGTGCTCCAGACCCTGCTGGTCGCCCTGCTCGCCGGGTTCGCCCTCCAGGCGATGGGCGCGGCCGGACAGCCGGTGCTGCGCGGCGTCGAGCACATCCAGCGGCTCGTCTTCCGCGTCCTGGCCATGGTCATGTGGGCCGCGCCGGCCGGCGCGTTCGGCGCGATCGCCGCGGTCACCGGCTCGGCCGGGCCGGCCGCGCTGAAGAGCCTCGCCGTGCTGATGCTCGGCTTCTACGTCACCTGCGTGCTGTTCGTCTTCGTGGTGCTCGGCGCGGTGCTGCGGATCTTCGCCGGGGTCAACGTCTTCTCCCTGTGCCGCTACCTGGCCCGCGAGTTCCTGCTGATCCTGTCCACCTCCTCCTCCGAGTCCGCGCTGCCGCGCCTGATCGCGAAGATGGAGCACCTCGGGGTCAGCAAGCCGGTCGTCGGCATCACCGTGCCGACCGGGTACTCCTTCAACCTCGACGGCACGATGATCTACATGACCATGGCGTCGCTGTACATCGCGGACGCGCTGGGCACCCCGATGTCGGTCGGCGAGCAGGTCCCGCTGCTGCTCTTCCTGCTGCTGGCGTCGAAGGGCGCGGCGGGCGTCAGCGGCGCGGGCCTCGCCACGCTGGCCGGCGGCCTCCAGTCGCACAAGCCCGCGCTGGTGGACGGCGTCGGACTCATCGTCGGCATCGACCGGTTCATGAGCGAGGCACGGGCCCTGACGAACTTCGCGGGCAACGCGATCGCCACGGTGCTGGTGGGCACCTGGACCAAGGAGATCGACACGGCGCGGGTGGCCAAGGTGCTCTCCGGTGAACTGCCGTTCGACGAGACCGTGATGGACGTGACGGCGGGTACCGTGGCCGGGGCCCCCGAGCCCCGGGAGGAGCGGCTGGCCACGGCATAGCCCCCGGTCGGCCGACTTTTCGGCCCCTCCTTCTCCGGATGTCCGGCTCCGCCTGAACCGGGGCCGGGCATCCGGCCGTTCACGGACCCGCGGGCGCGGACTCGCCCTGTCGTGGGCTACAGGTCCGCACTCACCTTGGTCACCAGGGCGGTGGCCAGCGAGGCGGGTACACCCGCCGCGGTCAGGACGGTGACCGTGGCGGCGCGGCCCGCCTGTTCCGTCGCCAGGAGGCCGTCGTTGACCGCCTCCATGACCGCGAAGAGCGTCTGCTCGTGCACATAGGCGAGCGCCGGTGCGGGCAGCGGTGAGCTGAACACGCCGTCCTCCAGGCCCTGTTGGAGCACCCGGACCTTGGCCGCGCGGACCGGGGCGAGCCGTTCGCGGATGCCCTGGACGGTGACCGTGCGCTGGGCGAGGGCGATCAGCAGCCGGTAGCGGTCGGCGGTCGCCCACAGCGCCAGCACGGAGCGGGCCAGCGCCTCCGCCGGGTCCCTGACCCCGGTGCGCCCCGCCGCGTCCGCGTCCGCGAGCGCCTGCACCGCCTCGTCGATCAGGGTGCTGATCAGCGCCTCCCGGCTGGGGAAGTGGCCGTACACGGTCCGTCGTACGACTCCGGCGGCGCGCGCGATCTGGTCCATCGACGCGTCCGGGTCGCGCAGCAGCTCGGCGAGGGCGACGTCGAGGATGCGGCGACGGTTGGCGTCGGCGCGGCTGGGGTTACCCGTGGTCATGGGGGCCATTCTGCACTTCCTCACCCGACTTGCACAGCACTGTGTAACGGCGTACATTGCACATCGTTGTGCAATTGCACGATGATGTGCAAGTCCGTCGCGAACCTGAGGAAGGCAAACCCCTGCCATGCGACTCGTCATGACCGAACCGGTCGAGAAGATGGAGCGCCCCTACGCCCGGCGCTGGTGGGCCCTGCTGGTGCTCTGCCTGAGCCTGCTGATCATCGTGATGGCCAACACCGCCCTCACGGTCGCGGCGCCCGACATGACGAAGGACCTCGGGCTCTCCAGCGCCGACCTCCAGTGGGTGATCGACGGCTACACCGTGCCCTACGCGGCGCTGATGCTGCTGCTCGGCGCGATCGGCGACAAGTACAGCCGGCGCGGGGCGCTCGTGCTCGGCCTGCTGGTCTTCGCCGGCGGCGCCGTCTTCGGCTACCTCGCGGACAGCGCGGCGACCGTGATCGCGGCGCGCGCGGTGATGGGCGTCGGCGCGGCGCTGATCATGCCGGCCACGCTGTCGCTGCTCGCGGCGACCTTCCCGCGGGCCGAGCGGGCCAAGGCGATCGTGCTGTGGACCGCGACGGCGGGCCTCGCCATCGCCGCGGGCCCGGTGGTCGCCGGCGCGCTGCTGCGCGGCCACGGCTGGTCCTCGACCTTCCTGATCAACGTGCCGATCGCGCTCGTCGCCCTCGTCGCCGCCTTCGTCCTGGTCCCGCCGTCCAAGGCCGGCCACCACGACCGCATCGACTACGTCGGCGGCCTGCTGTCCGTGATCTGGACCGGCTCGCTGGTCTACATGATCATCCAGGGCCCGCACTTCGGCTGGAGCGGCAAGGCCGTCGCCGCCGCCGTGATCGCGGGTGTCGGCCTGATCGCCTTCGTCCTGTGGGAGCTGCGCCACCCGCGCCCGATCCTGGACGTCCGCCGCTTCGCGCACCGCCGCTTCGCCGGCTCCAACCTGGCCGTCGCCCTGTTCTTCCTGGCCGTCTTCGGCGCGTTCTACTTCCTGACCCAGCACCTCCAGTTCGTCCTCGGCTACGACGCCCTGGAGACCGGCGTACGGATGCTGCCGCTGGCCGGCGCGGTGTTCGTCGGCTCGGGCCTCACCGGCTGGCTCACCCCGCGCGTCGGCATGAAGTGGACGGTCAGCGCGGGCATGGTCCTCGGCACGCTGGCGCTGGCGCTGCTCACCCAGGTGGACGCGGGCTCGACGTACGGCGACTTCCTGGCCCCGCTGATCATCCTCGGCCTCGCCATCGGCCTCGCCCTCTCGCCCTGCACCGACGCGATCATGGGCGCGTTCCCCGAGTCCGAACTGGGCGTCGGCGGCGCCGTCAACGACACCTCGCTGGAGCTGGGCGGCTCGCTCGGCATCGCCATCCTCGGCTCGCTGCTGGCCACGTCGTACGGCAACCACCTCACCGACGCCACCGCCGGCAGCAAGCTCCCGCCGAGCGCCCTGGAGACCGCCCAGGACTCGGTCGGCGCGGGCTACGCCGTCGCCCAGGGCATCGCCGACAAGGCCCACCAGGCCGCCGCCCAGGCCGCCCACGCGAGCAGCCCCCAGCAGGCCGCCGCGCTCAAGCAGCAGGCGACCGAACTCGCCGCGGGCGCCCACCGGATGGCCGACGCCGTCGGGTCCTCCTTCTCCTCCGCCGTCGCCCACACCAGCCTGGTCGGCGCGGTCATCCTCGGTGTCGGCACGGTCCTGGTGGCGTTCCTGCTGCCGCGCCGCGCGGCGACCGAAGAGGTGAAGGAAGCGGAGAAGGAACTGGCGGAGACCACCACCGGCTGACGCTTTCGCGCCGACATCCATTAGCGTGCCGTTCCGGACGACCGGAACGGCACGCTCGTGCGTGCCGTCTGTACCTGCATGGAGGCACGGGGGACATGAAGATCGACTGGGACCGGCGGACCTGCGCGCGCAAGGGGCATGTGACCTACGCGCCCGACGATCCGCGGCTGCGGGTACGGCTGCACGCGCAGACCGGGCTCGGGGACGCGTGGCGCTGCCTGCGCTGCGGGGACTTCGTGCTCGGGGAGCCGCACGGATCGGGGCCGGCGCAGGACGCGCCGCTGGTGCCGCGCGGCAAGGTGCTGCGGGACCTGTTCATCCTGCGCTTCCTCGCCATCGAGCGGGCCGTGCGCGGGGTGTTCATAGTGCTGGTCGCGGTGGCCGTGTGGAAGTTCAGCAACAGCCAGGACGCGGTGCGGCGGCTGTTCAACGAGTACCTGACCGTGCTGCGCCCGGTCTTCCGGCACTTCCACTACGACCTCGACCACTCACCCGTGGTCGGCTCCATCCAGAAGGCGTTCGGCTACCGGCACTCCACGCTTCTCCTGGTCGCGGGCCTGCTCCTCGCCTACGCCCTGATCGAACTGGTCGAGGCGGTCGGCCTGTGGCGCGCCAAGCGCTGGGCGGAGTACCTCACGGTGGTCGCCACCGCCGCGTTCCTCCCGCTGGAGATCTACGAGCTGACCGAGAAGATCAGCTACCTCAAGATCGCCACCCTCGTCCTCAACATACTCGCCGTCCTCTACATCGCCCTCGCCAAACGCCTCTTCGGCCTCCGCGGCGGCCGCCGCACATTCGACGAGGAACGCCACAGCGCGTCCCTGCTGGAGGTGGAGGAGTCGGCGGGGGTGCTGGTCTGAGACCACCGTGCGGCGTCGCCCTCCCTCCCACCGGTCGCGGGAGGGAGGGCGACGCCGTGTGCGGGTGTTCCGCGGCGGCCGGCTCAGTCGTTCCGGACCAGCTGTTCGATCCGGAACCCCAGGTCGGGATCCACCCGGGCGACGACCCGCTCCGGCGGGTCGGCTTCCCCTCGGTCGGCCTGGCAGCGGAGTCCGAACGGGGTGGGGCGGGTCGTCAGGCCCCGCCCGCCGGCGCGGTGTTCATGAAAACGATGGCCTACTGGCGTGGACGTAGACATCGCCCTTGGCGATGTCGTCGACCTCTTCGGCCGGTACGGCAAAGAAGCCGGCCAACCGCAGGATGCCGATCAATGCCGTCTGCATGAGGAGAACGACCTCGGCATGATGTTTCCATTCTGGCGCCGCCGGGTCCCGCCGTTCTGTCACTGCCTTTATGCCGGCCTCTGCCAGATTCGGTGCGCTCCAGCGAATATAGAGGCCACCGGCGTGATCATCCTGGCTGTCGTCGACTTCTACCTGGGCGCCGGGCTGTTTTGTCACTTCCGGACGCATGGTGTGTGCGGGAATACCGGCACGGTGCAGTTCCCGGCAGACTCGGTCTGCGAGTTCATGCCCGACGGCGATGTTTTCGTCCGAGGCGAACGGATGACCGTGTGCCTCAGCCTCGGATCGATTCTCGGGATCTCTGTGCTTCAACGGGGCATCTCCTGGCTTCCTCGCCGGCAGTCGTTGCGTTGCGTGTCCATACGCGTGAGGGGGAGCGCCGGGAGTTTTTCCAGCGCCTCCCTCTTTCCGTGTCACTCAGGCTGGGTCGGTTGACCGGAGCGGGCGAACTTTCCGCGCTCGAACGTGTCGAGCAAGTGCTGCAGCATATAGTACGCGCCGGGTCCATCCGGAGTCGAATAGGTTACCGGAATACCCTCCAGGAGCGGAGAGCACTTGTTCTCGCAGGGGCTGCGTTCACTGTAGAGTTCCGAGATCTGGTTCTTGTTGAATCCCTTTTCCTCCAGCTTCTGTATGATCAATTCCTCCGAGTGGAGCCCCTTGGGGATATTCGCGAAGACGACGAAGTCGTCCTTCGCGCCGGTGGTCGCGGCCCACCCCGGAACCCTCGCAGCCGCGATGTTCCGGCCGAACTTGTACCTGAGTCCGCTGGCCACCCGGAACTTGTACGCGACCACGGCCAGTTCCGAACTGGCGTACGGAATCATGCCTTCGCACGCGTTGTTCGCGGAGAGTGCGAACGCGGCCCTGCCGCGCTTCGTGCACGTCTCGTACAGTCGCTTGAGGACCTTGGCGCCGATTCCTTCTTTCGCCAGCGGCGACAGACCGTCCAGGCCGCGCAGTGCCTTGTAGGCGTCTTCGAAGTCGATGCCGGTCCTGGCGGCGGCGTCGAGTGCCTTGACCGCCTTGGTGATGTCGCTGAGGGCGCCTCCCAGAGGGAAGTAGGTGGCGTACACCCAGGCGCAGCCGCCGGCGCTGCCGTGGAGGCAGTCCATCATGTCGTCGGCGAAGAACGAGAAAAGGATCGACCCGGCCACGTCGCCGAAAAGGCTCTGCCATCCGGCGCGGACGATGTCCTTGCCGGAGAAGTGATGCTGCCAGTTCTCGATCTTGACGTTCTTCAGTGTCGACCGCTGGAGGAACTGCCACGCCGGCTTCGGGCAGCCGTCGGCCGTGGCCTGTGCCCCGTCGTCGGTGCACAGGTAGAAGTCGGCCTCGTAGGTGACGACCAGGTTGTATGCGGCGTCGCAGCCCGTTATGCCCGCTTGCGGCATCGGGGGACACTCGCCGATCTGCTCGGAACTGACGATCTCGACGGTGGACTCGTCCGGGACGGCGAACACGCCGGGAATGCCGGTACCGGATCCCTTGGACGCCTGCTTGTTGGCCTGCTCTCGTTCGGTGCGGTCGGCCGCGTCCTGGGCGTCCTTGGCGTACTTGTCGGCGTCCTTGGCGGCTTGTTCGGCCACGGTCGCGGCGGTGTCGGCGCGGTCGGCGGCCGCTCGGGCGTCCTTGGCGTCCTGTTCGGCCTGGTCGGCGGCGGAGCGGGCGGCGGAGGCGTCGAGTTCGGCGGCGTCTGCGGAGGCGCGGGCGTCCTTGGCGTAGCCCTCGGCGTTGCCGGCTGCCTTGTCTGCGGCCGCGGCGTCGGTGGCGGCCTGTTTGTCGTAGTCGACGGTGCGGGTCAAGGACGCGGCGGCGGCCGATGCGGCCGTGGCGGCCTCGGCCGCGTAACCGAGGGCCTCCTTGGCGTAGGTGCGGGCGTCGGCCGCGTACCGGGCGGCGCCCGCCGCGTGCTGGTACGCCTCCTTCGCGTCGCCCTTCGCCTGGTCGGCGAGGTTCTTGGCGGCGTCCGCCTCGGCGGCGGCGTTCTTGGCGTGGGCGTCGGCGACGGCCCGCTGCTGGTCGGCGATGGACTTGGACGCCTGCCCGGTCAGGACCACCAGGGCGGCCGCCGAGTCGGTGTCGACGTACGGGGAGCCGAGCTGGATCGCGTCGTTGGCCGGGTTCGCGACCTGCTCCGCGGCCTTCCCGGCGTCGACGGCGGCCTGCGCGGTGACATGCGCGAACCCGGCGGCCTTCGCGGCGGCCGCAACGGCCTTGCCCGCCTCGGTGTCGGCCTGGTCGGCCTGGTTCTCGGCGTCCCCGGCGTGCTGTTCGGCCTCGTCGGCGAGCTTGACCGCGGCTTTCGCCTCGGCCGCGGCGTCCTGGGAGGCCGCGATGGCGTCGGCCACCGCGCTGGTGGCGGTCCGGACCGCCGCGTCCGCCTTCAGCTTGTCCGCCTGGGCGGCGTCCGCATCCGAGCGGGCCCGCTCGGCGGCTGCCTCCGCACGGGTTGCCGCGGCGTCGGCGTCGGCCGCCGCCTGGGTGGCCGCGTCCGCGTCCGCGCGAGCTTTCGTCGCCGCCGTCTCGGCTTCGGTGGCGGCCTTGTCCGCGTCGTCGGCGGCGGAGCGGGCGGCGTCGGCCGCGGCCCCCGAGTCGAGGGAGTCGGCGTAGGCGTCCTTGGCGTCGGCCTTGGCACGAGCCGCGTCCGCCTTCTGTTCCGCGTCCCAGGCGTCGTCACGCATGGCCTTGGCGTGGTCACTGGCCTTGACGGCGTCGTCGCGCTTGCCCTGGGCGGTCTTCTCGGCCGCGTCCGCCCTGTCCTTGGCCGCCCCGGCCTTGGTCGCCTGCGCCTCGGCAGCCTGCTTGTACTGGGCGGCGTCGGCCCGTCTGGCGGCGGCCGTCTCCTTCTCCGCCTTGGCCGTCTTCTCCTCGGCCTGCGCGGCCAGCCGCTTGGCGTGGGCATCCGCGGCGGCCGCCTTCGCGTCTCCCTCGGCTTTCAGCGCGTCACCGAGTCTGGCCTCGGCGGTCTCCTTGTCCGCCTTGGCGTTGTCACGGTGCACCTTGGCCGCGTCCGCGGCCGCCCTGGCCTGTTCCTCGGCCGCCTTCGCGGCCTCCTCGCGGAACTCCGCCTTGACCTGTGCGGCCTGCGCCAGCGCACGCTGCGCGATCGTCGCGCTGTCCCCGGCCGAGGCACGGGTGGCCGCCTCCGCCGTCTCACCGGCCTTCTCCATCGCCTGGAGCGCGGCCACCGCGCCCCGGGTCACCTGTGCCTTCTGCTGCCCCACCAGCAGACCCCGGCCGCGCGGCGCGCCCTGGGCGTCGGCGATGCCGTACGCGGTCTGAAGAGCGGCATCCGAGACGCCGCCGGCATTCCTCGTGGTGGCCAACTGTGCCTTGAGCATCGCCAGTTTCGCACCGGCGCCGTTGCGGGCAGCGGTGACACCGGCCGTCGCCTTGGTGAACTGGGCCTTGTCCGGGTACGACGGTTTGCCGGTGCCGTCGTGCGACTGGGCCACCACACGGATCTTCTGCGCGTCGGTGCCGTTGCACGTGTACAGCTGGCTGTCTTTGCCGTTGTCGAACGAGTGCAGGTCCAGGCACTTGTCGGTGGCGGCGTTGCGCAGCTCGCCCGCGGCGCGGACGTCGAACTGCCACTGCTGGGCCGCGGTGCCGTTGCACGTCCACACCTGGATCTTCGTACCGTTGGCGTCGGCGGCGCCCTTCACGTCCAGGCACTTCTGCGCCTTGGTGTTGTACAGGGCGTAGCCGCCGTCGTAGGAGCCCCAGAGCTTCCATTGCTGGGCAGTGCCGCCGTTGCAGGTGTAGATCTGCACCGGGGTGCCGTCGGCCGTCCCGCCGCCCTGCACGTCCAGGCACTTCCCGTTGGCCGCCTCGACCTGCATGACCAGGGAGCCGTCACCGATCCAGCCGACGCCGCCCGGCGACCAGTAGTCCTGCCAGCGCGTGAGACGGTCCGCGACCCAGGAGTTCCCCAGCATCTCGCTCAGCGCCTTCGCGCCCTTGGACAGGGCGTCGACCGCGGACTTGTTCGCGTCCAGGATCCGGTTGCGCTGCGCGGCCTGCGAGGAGACTTCCTGCTGCCACTCGTCCGCGGCGGTGGACGTGACATCGCCCAGCACGCCGTCCGGGTCCAGTGGGTCGCGCCAACCACACGCCGCGAAGCGGGACTTCACATCCTCCACCGCGATGCGGTACTCCGGCGTCCCCGGCTGCGGAGCCTTCCGCGGGAAGCCGCCGGAGGACAGGAAGAGCCGAGCGTCGTCGGCGCCCGCGTTCGTGCCGGGGAGGCCGTGCATCCACTGGAACGCATCGTGCTCGGCCCACGCCCGGTCCCGCTCCTGCGGGGTCATCCCGGACGTGTCCGGGTCCTTGCCGTAGAGGGCGTTGCCGAGGTCGTCGACGGCCTTGAGGGTCTTGCCATCGGCCTCAGGGGTCTCGTCCCGGTAGAAGTCGTCGTCCTCCTGCCAGAACCGGTCCGCGACCCACTTGCTCAGACCGGTCTGGTTGTAGAAACTCTGGTCACCGTCCGGCGGCCAGTGGAAATCCGCATCGGTGAACCCGGCCGGGGTGGCCAGGCCGTCGAGAGGCTTCTTCCAGCCGGCCCGGAGCGCGTCGAGGGATTCCAACTGCTTGCCAGCCGCGTCCCGGTCGCTCTTGTACGCGACGGCCAGCGGCGTCTGCTCCCAGTTCTTCCGGCCGGCGAGAGCATGCAGCTTGTCCGGGCTCTGGTTGAGGCCGTCCTGCGCGGTCGCGGCCATCGACGGCCCGCCGAGGCGCAGCACGTCGGTCATCAGGCACTGGTCCTGCCGCAATTGCTCGGCAGCCGAGTCCTGGTACCAGGGATAGGAGTCGGCGGCCGGTTCGGCGCTCAGCCGGGCCAGACCCGGCTGCACCGCGAGACCGGCCACGACAGCCAGCGCGGCCACGGATGACACACCCGCGGTCAGCTTCCCTGATCTTCGTGACCCGGGCAGGCGTAACCAGGATCTGGAGCGCAAAGGAGCGTCCCCCTTCTTCACGGTCGGACGGCCGGACCGGGAGATCCGCCGTACGACGGCAGCAGAAGGCTCTGGCACGAGCAGAGCGCTCCCCGCGCACGCAGGTGTTCCCCCGGTCATCGAGCGATGTGCGCGCAACAACGGATTGGTCAAGATCCGGCAAGGCGCGGCGATACCTTACGCATACACGGAACGCGCAGTACAGAGCGTTATGTGCGGGTCGCGCAGCGTTGGCCTGAACCTTTTGCGGTGTTCCGGCACCCGGATCGACGGGCGATGTGTGGCCTCACCATGAGGAACTTGTGCGTCTCCTGTGTGTCTTCCATGGCGATGGAGGGAAGGTCCGTGGTCGGAGACGGCCGGTTTTCGACCTGGTGGGCGACGGAGCCCGGAGGTGGGCCGGGAGGGCCGCGTCCGCATACAAGTAATCCCCCGGGTAATTGCGTCCGGGGGATTTCTGCGCGTATATTTGGCGGTTCGTGACTTCAAGTGCGACCAGTCACGGAAAAGCTTTGTGGGCACAGTATATCCGGGCGGGAGCGGAATTGTCAAACACCGAATTTCCAGACGATGAATTGCGTCGCGAGCAGGAATTCATCGACGGACTGTACGCGCGCGTCGACGTGCTGCGCGGTGACGCCGAGACCTCGGTCGGGGACGCGCTCGCGCAGGGCGACAAGCCCATGCAGGCCCGGCTGGAGCGGGACATCCTGGTGGCGGAGCGGTCGGGGCTGCTCGCCGCGCTGAACGCCGTCGACGGCTCGCTCTGCTTCGGCCGGATCGATCTCGCGAGCGGTACGACGCACCACATCGGCCGGATCGGACTGCGCGCGGACGACGCCGAGCACACGCCGGTGCTGATCGACTGGCGTGCCGAGGTCGCCCGGCCCTTCTACCTGGCCACCGGGCACACCCCGATGGGGCTGCGGCGGCGCCGGCACATCGCCACCGAGGGCCGTACCGTCACCCATCTCCACGACGAGATCCTGGACCTCGGCGACGCCACCCGCACCGGGCACGAGGACCACAACGGCGACGCCGTGCTGCTCGCCGCGCTGAACTCGGCGCGCACCGGCCGGATGGGCGACATCGTGCGCACCATCCAGGCCGACCAGGACCGGATCATCCGGGCGCCGCACCGGGGCGTGCTGGTCGTGGAGGGCGGGCCCGGTACCGGCAAGACCGCCGTGGCCCTGCACCGGGCCGCGTACCTCCTGTACGAGCACCGGGAGCTGCTGGCCCGCCGCGCCGTGCTGATCGTCGGGCCCAACCCGGCCTTCCTCGGCTACATCGGCGAGGTGCTGCCCTCCCTCGGCGAGACCGGCGTCCTGCTCGCCACGGTCGGCGAGCTGTTCCCCGGGGTGAGAGCCACCGCCGCCGACACCCCCGAGGCGGCCGCCGTCAAGGGGCGCGCGGACATGGCGGACGTGCTCGCCGAGGTGGTCCGCGACCGGCAGGCGCTGCCCGACCCGGTCCTCGCGATCGAGCACGACCGCGAGGTGCTGATGCTGGACGACGGACTGGTGGGCGTCGCCCGCGAACGCACCCGCGCCGCGAAGCTGCCGCACAACGCGTCCCGCGAGTACTTCGAGGGCCACATCCTCAACACCCTCACCGAGCTGTACGCCGAGCGGGTCGGCACCGACCCCTACGACGGCAGCAGCCTGCTCGACGCCTCCGACATCACCCAGATCCGCGACGAACTGGCCGAGAACCCCGAGGTCTGGTCCGCCATCGACCGGTTGTGGCCCCGGATCACCCCGCAGCGCCTGATCGCCGACTTCCTCGCCGAGCCCGAGGGGTATCTGAGCGACGCGGACGCCGCCGCGATCCGCCGCCCGGTGACCCGCGCCTGGACCGTCGCCGACGTGCCGCTGCTGGACGAGGCCGCCGAACTCCTCGGCGAGGACGACCGGTTGGTCCGCTTCCGCGCCGATCGCGAGCGCGCGACGCAGATCGCGTACGCGCAGGGCGTGCTGGACGTGTCGTACGCGTCGCGGACGTACGAGTTCGAGGACAAGGAGGACGGCGACCCGGACGGCTCGGAGGTGCTGTCCGCGCACGACATCATCGACGCGGAGCGGTTCGCCGAGCGGCAGGAGGAGGCGGACCACCGCAGCGCGGCGGAGCGGGCGGCGGCCGACCGGACCTGGGCGTTCGGGCACATCATCGTGGACGAGGCGCAGGAGTTGTCGCCGATGGCCTGGCGGCTGCTGATGCGGCGCTGTCCTACCCGCTCGATGACCCTGGTCGGCGATCCCGCGCAGACCGCGGAGGCGGCCGGGGCCGGCTCCTGGTCGGAGATCCTCGCGCCCTACGTCGAGGACCGGTACGAGCACACCCGCCTCGGCGTCAACTACCGCACCCCGTCCGAGATCATGGACCTCGCCGCGGCCGTGGTCCGCGCCGAGCAGCCGGACTTCCGGCCGCCCAGCTCGGTGCGCTCCACCGGGGTACGGCCCTGGGTACGGCGGGAGGACGACGACCTGCCCGGCGCGGTGGCCAAGGCGGCGGCCGAACTCGCGCCGGTGGAGGGCAGGTTGGCGATCATCGCGCCGCGCCGGCTGCACCGGGCGATCGCCGCCCGCCTGGACGGCGTCACCGCCGGCGCCGAACCCGACCTCACCCGGGCGGTCGTGCTCCTCGACCCGCGCCAGTCCAAGGGCCTGGAGTTCGACTCGGTCCTGGTGGTCGAACCGGCCGAGTACGGCACCAGCGACCTCTACGTCGCCCTGACCCGCGCCACCCAGCGGCTGGGCGTCCTGCACACCGGCGACCTGCCGCGGGCGCTGGCCCAGCGGGACGGGTAGACCGGCCGGCCGAGTGACCGGCGGGCCCCGGAGAACCCCTCCGTCTCCGGGGCCCGCCCCTGTGCGGGGTGCGCCTCAGGCCGGTCGCAGCCACACGGTGGCCAGCGGAGGCAGGGTCAGGCGGATCGCGGTCGGCTGCCCGTGGGCGTGCTGGGGTTCCGGCTTCAGGGGGCCCGGGTTGGCCACCCCGCTGCCGCCGTAGCCGAGGGCGTCCGTGTTCAGGACCTCCGTCCAGGCCGGGACGGAGTCGGGGACGCCGACGAGGTAGTCCGGGCGGACGACCGGGGAGAAGTGGCAGACGGCGAGCAGCGGCGAGCCGGAGGCGTCGTGGCGCAGGAAGGCGAGGACGTTGTCGGACGCCGAGTCGCCGGCGATCCACTCGAAGCCCGAGGGGTCGGTGTCGCGCTGCCACAGCGCCGGGGTGGCCCGGTACCGGGCGTTCAGATCGCGGACCAGGTCGCGCACGCCCCGGTGGTCGGCGGCGGCGGGGTACGCCGGGTCCAGCAGCCACCAGTCGGGTCCCGCGGCCTCGGACCACTCGGCGCCCTGGGCGAACTCCTGCCCCATGAAGAGGAGCTGCTTGCCGGGATGGGCCCACATGAAGGCCAGGTAGGCGCGCAGGTCGGCGCGCCGCCGCCACCAGTCGCCCGGCATCTTGGAGACCAGGGACCCCTTGCCGTGCACCACCTCGTCGTGGGATATCGGCAGCACGTAGTTCTCGCTGTACGCGTACACCATGGAGAAGGTCAGCTCGCCGTGGTGGTAGGCGCGGTGCACGGGGTCGTGCGCCATGTACTGGAGCGAGTCGTGCATCCAGCCCATGTTCCACTTCAGGCCGAAGCCCAGCCCGCCGAACCCGCTCGGACCCTGCACATGGGTCGGCCGGGTCACCCCGTCCCAGGCCGTGGACTCCTCGGCGACGGTCACCACACCCGGGCAGCGCCGGTAGACCGTGGCGTTCATCTCCTGGAGGAAGGCCACCGCGTCCAGGTTCTCCCGGCCGCCCCGCTCGTTCGGCCGCCAGGCCCCGGGCTCGCGCGAGTAGTCCAGGTAGAGCATGGAGGCCACCGCGTCCACCCGCAGCCCGTCCACATGGAACTCCTCGCACCAGTACACGGCGTTCGCCACGAGGAAGTTGCGCACCTCGCGCCGCCCCAGGTCGAACTCCAGCGTGCCCCAGTCGGGATGCGCGGCCCGCAGCGGATCGGGGTGCTCGTACAGCGGGCGCCCGTCGAACTCGGCCAACGCCCACGCGTCGCGCGGGAAATGGGCCGGCACCCAGTCCATCAGCACCCCGATACCGGCCTGGTGCAGCCGGTCCACCAGGTACTTGAAGTCGTCCGGGGTGCCCAGCCGGGCCGTCGGCGCGTAGAAACCGGTGACCTGGTAGCCCCAGGAGCCGCCGAAGGGGTGCTCGGCGACCGGCATCAGCTCCACATGGGTGAAGCCCATCTCCGTGACGTACGAGGTGAGTTGGTCGGCGAGTTCGCGGTACGTCGAGCCGGGGCGCCAGGACGGGAGGTGGACCTCGTACACGGAGAACGGCGCCTCGTGCACCGGGGTGTCCCCGCGGTGCGCCATCCACTGCGCGTCCTCCCACACATGGTGCGAGACATCCACGACCGACGAGGTCGCGGGCGGCGCCTCGGTGCGGCGGGCCAGCGGGTCGGCGCGCTGGGTGTGCGAGCCGTCCGGGCGGGTGATCTCGAACTTGTACAGCTCGCCCTCGCCGACGCCCGGCACGAACAGCTCCCAGACGCCCGAGGAGCCGAGCGAGCGCATCGGGGACCCGGCGCCGTCCCAGAAGTTGAAGCCGCCCGCGACCCGGACGCCCCGCGCGTTCGGCGCCCACACCGTGAACCGGGTTCCGGGCACGCCCTGATGCGTCAGGACGTGCGCGCCGAGCGCCCGCCACAGCTCCTCGTGCCGGCCCTCGCCGATCAGATGCAGGTCCAGCTCGCCGAGCGTGGGCAGGAAACGGTAGGCGTCCGCCGTCTCGTGGACCGTGTCGCCGTACGCCACCCGCAGTCGGCTCGACTCCGGTACGGCGTCCAGAGGGAGCAGTCCGGAGAAGAAACCGTCCCCGTCGTCGCGCAGTTCGGTGCGCAGCGGGCCGCAGCGGACGGTGACCGAGCGGGCGTGCGGGCGCAGCGCGCGGTAGGCGACCCCGCCCGGCACCGGGTGGGCGCCCAGCACGGAGTGCGGGTCGTGGTGGGTGCCGGCCAGCAGCCTGGCGCGGTCCTCGGCGCCCACGGCCGGATCGGGTTGGTGATTCTTCGACGTCACGAGCGAGTCTCCCGGGGCGAGAGTCGGGTCAGTGAGGGTCGGACACGGCGAGCCGGCGGATCGCCGACAGCGGCACGGGCAGCCAGTCGGGGCGGTGGCGGGCCTCGTACACCACCTCGTAGACGGCCTTGTCGGTCTCGAAGGCGCGCAGCAGCACCGGATCGGTGCGCGGATCGCTGCCGGACACCTCCGCGTACCCGGAGCAGTAGGCCGCCCGGCAGTCGTGTGCCCATCGTGCCGGGGCCGAACTCGCCGAGCAGGCCGCGTAGTCGAAGGAGCGGAGCATCCCCGCGATGTCCCGCGCCGTCGGCTGCGGCAGCCGCCGCTCGGCGGGGGGACGGGCCGGTTCCCCCTCGAAGTCGATCAGCGACCACTCCCCGGACGGCGCGCGCAGGCACTGCCCGAGATGGAGGTCGCCGTGGATGCGCTGCGCGGTCCAGGTGCGGCCCCCGCCGGCCAGTTCGGCGAGCGCGGTGTACGCCGACCGCAGCCCCGGCTCGTACGGCAGCAGCGCCGGTACGGCCTGGACCGCCGCCGCCAGCCGCTCGGTCATCTGGTCGACCAGCGGCCCGAGTTGGGCGGGGCCGAGGGTGACCGTCGGCAGGGCGCGGGCCAGCGCGGTGTGCACCTCGGCCGTGGCCCGGCCCAGCGCCCGCGCCTCCATGGTGAAGTCCTCGCCCTTGGCCAGCTCGCGCAGCGCCAGCTCCCAGCCATCGGCGGCACCGCTGACGAACGGCTGCAACACCGCCAGTACGTACGGCTGTTCGTCCAGCTCGGTGTGCAGCCACGCGGTCGGCGCGGGCACCCGGGGGCAGCCCTCGCGGGCCAGTGCCAGCGGCAGTTCCAGATCGGGGTTGACGCCGGGGACGACCCGCCGGAACAGCTTGAGAATAAACGTATCTCCATAGACCACCGAGGAGTTGGACTGCTCGGCGGCCAGCATCCGGGCCACCAGATGGGGCCGGATCTCCTGCCGCGGGTCCCGCTCGAAGCGCAGCCCCCCGACGCGGGCCCCGGTGCGCAGGGCCTCCAGGAGCACCTCGGCGGGCCGGCGGTCGTACAGGGCGTCGTACACCGTGCGTCCGGCGAGCGGGCCCTGGGTCGCATGGCCGATCAGCGCGGGCGCCAGCCGGGGTGGCAGCGCCTCGCGCGCGCCTATGAGGAGCTGGTAGCAGTCGCCGGGGTGCGCGGACTCCGGTGGCTGGTGGACGCGCAGCAGGACGTGGTACAGCTCCAATCTGCTGTTGCGGGGGAGGAGTTGAGTCACGGCCACGGGCGTGAACCCGGTGACCGGGCGGCCCTTGCCCGCGAACCAGCGCTGCCGGGGCAGCCAGGCGCGCAGCAGGGGGGCCAGTGAATCGAGGGTGGTGCTCGCCGAAGGGGTGACCGCTTCCGTCACGGGCGTCACGTCCTTTCCCCGGATCTGGTCGGGGTGTCACTGATGGGTGCCCGGGACGGGGCGACGGAAACGCTCCGCCGCCCCGCGCGGCGGTACTACGCCGGGTCGCGACGCAGCCGGAACCAGTAGAAGCCGTGTCCCGCCAGGGTCAGCAGGTACGGCAGTTCGCCCACCGCGGGGAAGCGGACCCCGCCGAACAGCTCGACCGGGTGCCGTCCGCCGAAGCGGCTCAGGTCCAGTTCGGTGGGCTGGGCGAAGCGGGAGAAGTTGTGCACGCACAGCACCAGGTCGTCCTCGTACTCGCGCAGGAAGGCGAGCACCGCCGGGTTGGAGGACTGGAGTTCGTCGTACGAGCCGAGTCCGAAGGCGGGGTTCTGCTTGCGGATCTCGATCATGCGCCGGGTCCAGTGCAGCAGCGAGGACGGCGAGGACATCGACGCCTCGACGTTGGTGACCTGGTAGCCGTAGACCGGGTCCATGATCGTGGGCAGGAAGAGCCGCCCCGGATCGCTGGAGGAGAAACCGGCGTTGCGGTCCGGGGTCCACTGCATCGGCGTGCGGACGGCGTCGCGGTCGCCGAGCCAGATGTTGTCGCCCATGCCGATCTCGTCGCCGTAGTAGAGGATCGGCGAGCCGGGCAGGGACAGCAGCAGGGCGGTGAACAGCTCGATCTGGTTGCGGTCGTTGTCGAGCAGCGGCGCGAGGCGGCGGCGGATGCCG
Source organism: Streptomyces sp. WP-1 (assembly GCF_030450125.1). Taxonomy (NCBI): domain Bacteria; kingdom Bacillati; phylum Actinomycetota; class Actinomycetes; order Kitasatosporales; family Streptomycetaceae; genus Streptomyces; species Streptomyces sp. WP-1. The sequence continues at coordinate 2,716,009 of NZ_CP123923.1, read as the reverse complement.
ATGTTGGCGCGCATGCGGGGGTCCTTGGCGTACTCCGCCCACATGTAGTCGCGTTCCTCGTCGGTGACCATCTCCAGGGTCAGCTCGTCGTGGTTGCGCAGGAAGATGCCCCACTGGCAGCCCGAGGGAATCGCGGGCGTCTTGGCGAGGATCTCCGAGACCGGGTGGCGCGATTCCCGTCGTACCGCCATGAAGATGCGCGGCATGACCGGGAAGTGGAACGCCATGTGGCACTCGTCGCCGCCGCTCGGGAAGTCCCCGAAGTAGTCGACCACGTCCTCGGGCCACTGGTTGGCCTCGGCCAGCAGCACGGTGTCCGGGTACTGGGTGTCGATCTCCTTGCGGACCCGCTTGAGGAACTGGTGGGTCGCGGGCAGGTTCTCGCAGTTGGTGCCCTCGCGCTGGTACAGATACGGCACCGCGTCCAGCCGGAACCCGTCGATGCCGAGATCCAGCCAGAACTTCAGCGCGGAGATCATCTCGTCCTGCACCGCCGGGTTCTCGTAGTTGAGGTCCGGCTGGTGCGAGAAGAAGCGGTGCCAGTAGTACTGCTTGCGTACCGGGTCGTACGTCCAGTTGGACGCCTCGGTGTCCACGAAGATGATGCGGGCGTCCTGGTACTGCTTGTCGTCGTCGGCCCAGACGTAGTAGTCGCCGTACGGCCCGTCCGGGTCCCGCCTGGACTCCTGGAACCACGGGTGCTGGTCGCTGGTGTGGTTCATGACGAAGTCGATGATCACGCGCATGCCCCGCTGGTGGGCCGCGTCGACGAACTCCACGAAGTCGGCGAGGTCACCGAACTCCGGGAGCACGGCGGTGTAGTCCGAGACGTCGTAACCGCCGTCTCTCAGGGGTGACTTGAAGAACGGCGGCAGCCACAGGCAGTCCACGCCGAGCCACTGGAGATAGTCGAGCTTGGCGGTCAGGCCCTTCAGGTCGCCGACGCCGTCGCCGTTGCTGTCCTGGAAGGAGCGGACCAGGACCTCGTAGAAGACGGCACGCTTGAACCAGTCCGGGTCCCGGTCCCGGGCGGGAGTGTCCGCGAAGGTGTCCGGGACGGGCTCATTGACGATCATATGGTGGGTGACCCTCCGATCTGCGGGTTGGACGGTCGCAGGACGGTGAAGACGTGCGCGGGGCGCCGGCCCGGTTCGAGGCGCACATAGTTGGCCCTGCCCCAGTGGTAGGTCTCGCCGGTCAGCTCGTCGCGCACCGGCACCGACTCGTGCCATTCCAGGCCGAGTTGCGGCATGTCCAACGAGACCGTGGCCTCCTGGGTGTGGTGGGGGTCGAGGTTGGCGACGACCAGAACCGTGTTCGATCCCGCACGCTTGGAGTAGGCGATCACCGCGTCCTTGTCGGCGTGGTGGAAGTGCAGGTCACGCAGCTGTCGCAGGGCGGGGCTGCGCCTTCTGGCGGCGTTCAGGCGGGTGATGAGCGGCGCGATCGTACGGCCCTCACGTTCGGCCGACTCCCAGTCCCGGGGCCGCAGTTGGTACTTCTCGGAGTCGCGGTACTCCTCGCCGCCTTCCCGCAGGGGGGTGTTCTCGCACAGCTCGTAGCCGCTGTAGATGCCCCAGGCGGGGGAGAGGGTCGCCGCGAGCACGGCACGCACCTCGAAGGCGGGGCGACCGCCGTGCTGGAGGTAGGCGTGCAGGATGTCCGGGGTGTTGGGGAAGAAGTTGGGCCGCATGTAGGCCGCGCTCTCGCCGGACAACTCGGTGAGGTAGTCGGTGAGTTCCTGCTTCGTGTTGCGCCAGGTGAAGTAGGTGTACGACTGCTGGAAGCCGATCTGCGCGAGGGTGTGCATCATGGCGGGGCGGGTGAAGGCCTCCGCCAGGAAGATCACGTCCGGGTCCTTGCGGTTGATCTCGGCGATGACCCGTTCCCAGAACACCACCGGCTTGGTGTGGGGGTTGTCGACGCGGAAGATCCGCACCCCGTGGTCCATCCAGTGCCGCAGCACCCGGACCGTCTCCGCGATCAGCCCGTCCATGTCGGCGTCGAAGGCGATCGGGTAGATGTCCTGGTACTTCTTCGGCGGGTTCTCGGCGTAGGCGATCGTCCCGTCCGGACGGTGGTGGAACCACTCCGGGTGCTTCTGCACCCAGGGGTGGTCCGGGGAGCACTGGAGGGCGAAGTCCAGGGCGATCTCCAGGCCCGACTTCCGCGCCTCGCCCACGAAGTGGTCGAAGTCCTCGATGGTGCCGAGGTCCGGGTGGACCGCGTCGTGCCCGCCCTCGGGGGAACCGATCGCCCAGGGGACGCCGACGTCGTCCGGACCGGCGCCGAGGGTGTTGTTGGGGCCCTTGCGGAAGGTGCTGCCGATCGGGTGAACCGGCGGCAGGTAGACGATGTCGAAGCCCATCTCCGCGATCGGCTTCAGCCGCCGGGCCGCCGTACGGAACGTACCGTGCGGATGCTCGGCGGTCCCCTCGCTGCGCGGGAAGAACTCGTACCAGGAGCCGTACAGGGCCCGCTCCCGCTCGACCAGCAGCGGCATCGGGTCCGAGGCGGTGACCAACTCCCGCAGCGGGTAACGGTCCAGGACCTCCCGCACGGGGGGCCGTAGCGCCTCCGCGAGCCGCCAGGGGGCCGGGCGGTCCTCGTCCCGCAGGACGGCCGCCGCGTCCAGGACCGTGCGCCGGTGGGACTTCGGGACCCCGGCGGCGGCGCGCTCGTAGAGCCGGGCGCCCTCCTCCAGCACCAGTTCGGTGTCCAGACCGGCCGGGATCTTGATGCTCGCGTGGTGCCGCCAGGTGCCGAGCGGGTCGGCCCACGCCTCGACCGTATACGTCCAGCGGCCGGGCGACCCCGCCGTGACGGTGGCGCCCCAGCGGTCGGTGCCCGGAGCGAGTTCCCGCATCGGCGTCCAGGGGCCGCGCCGGCCCCGGGGGTCGCGCAGCACCACATTGGCCGCCACCGCGTCGTGCCCCTCGCGGAACACGGTGGCCGAGACCTCGAACGACTCCCCGGTCACCGCCTTGGCGGGCCGGCGCCCGTGCTGGACCACCGGGCGTACATCGAGGACCGGGATGCGGCCGACGGCGGTGACCTGCCTCGACGGCGCCCCGGCAGGGGACTTGGCGCGTTTCCTGGCAGCTGTCTTCTTCGCCGCCCCCGAGGGCGCGCCGCCCGGGGGCGGGTCGGTGCCCGGCGGGGACGACGACGAGGCGCGCGCGGCGGCCGACGAGGTCTGCGTGGCGGCTGACGAATGGTGCGTGGCGGGCATGACCGCTCCTGTCCGCGTCAACGTGTATGACCAGGGGAGGTGGGTCCTGCGGGCGGTGCTGGGTGATGCCTGTGGGGTGGGTACCGGAGGAGCCTTCCCATCCTTTTCGGGTGGGCAATCCGGAACTTTGTTAACTACTCGCGCGTATGTCCACCCACCAGACCGGCCCACTTGTACGGGTGCCCAGCGCCCGCCTCCCCACGCCCGACACCCTTGCCGGGACGTCCCCACCGACGCTCCGGTAACCACTACCGTCGAGAGGGACGACGAGACGTACACCGCCGTGCGTCTCACCCCGTAACGCGCCCGCCGAGGTGGCATGTGAAGGCGATCCGTCGGTTCACCGTCCGTCCCGTTCTCCCCGAACCCCTCCGGCCGCTGAGCGAACTGGCGCACAATCTGCGCTGGTCATGGCATGCGGAGACGCGCGATCTGTTCCAGTCCGTCGACCCGGAGGCGTGGGGCGCCGCCGGGTGCGACCCGGTGCGGCTGCTGGGCCGGGTGCGGCCCGCGCGGCTCACGGAACTCGCCGGGGACCGGCGCTTCCGGCGCCGGCTGAACGCGGCTGCCGACGACCTGGACGACTATCTGACCGGTGACCGCTGGTACCAGGCGCAGCCCGAGGGGCTGCCCGCAGCCGTGGCTTATTTCTCCCCCGAGTTCGGCATCACGGCCGCCCTGCCGCAGTATTCCGGGGGTCTCGGCATCCTCGCCGGCGACCATCTGAAGGCGGCCAGCGACCTCGGCGTCCCCCTCGTCGGGGTCGGACTGCTCTACCGGCACGGGTACTTCCGGCAGACCCTCTCCCGCGACGGCTGGCAGCAGGAGCACTACCCGGTGCTCGACCCCAACGAGCTGCCCCTCACCCCGTTGGCGGAGGCCGACGGGACGCCCGCGCGCATCTCCCTCGCGCTGCCCGGCGGGCGGGCCCTGCACGCCCGGATCTGGCGGGCGCGGGTCGGCCGGGTGCCGCTGCTGCTGCTCGACTCGGACGTGGAGGAGAACGACCTCGGCGCCCGCTCCGTCACCGACCGGCTCTACGGCGGCGGCAGCGAGCACCGGCTGCTCCAGGAGATGCTGCTCGGCATAGGAGGTGTCCGGGCGGTGCGCGCGTACTGCCGGCTCACCGGGCACCCGGAGCCGGAGGTGTTCCACACCAACGAGGGGCACGCGGGCTTCCTCGGCCTGGAGCGGATCGCCGAACTGTGCGCCCGGGGGCTGGAGTTCGACGCGGCCCTCGAAACGGTGCGCGGCGGCACGGTGTTCACCACCCACACCCCGGTCGCGGCCGGTATCGACCGCTTCGAACGGGACCTGGTCGCCCGGCACTTCGGCCCGGACGCCGAACTGCCCGGCATCGAGACGCCCCGGATCCTCGCCCTCGGCATGGAGACGTACCCGGGCGGCGAGCCGAACCTGTTCAACATGGCCGTGATGGGGCTCAGGCTGGCCCAGCGCGCCAACGGGGTCTCGCTGCTGCACGGACAGGTCAGCCGGGAGATGTTCGCCGGGCTGTGGCCGGGGTTCGACACCGAGGAGGTGCCGATCACCTCCGTGACCAACGGGGTGCACGCCCCCACCTGGGTGGCCCCCGAGGTGCTGGGGCTCGGCGCCCGGAAGATCGGCACCCAGCGGGCCGAGGACGCCCTCGCCGTCGGCGGCTCCGAGCGCTGGGACTCGGTGGCGGACATCCCGGACCAGGAGATCTGGGAGCTGCGCCGCACCCTGCGCGAACAGCTGGTGCTGGAGGTGCGCGAGCGGCTCGCCGCGTCCTGGCGCCAACGCGGAGCCGGAAACGCCGAGTTGGGGTGGATCGACGGGGTGCTCGACCCGGACGTCCTCACCATCGGGTTCGCGCGGCGCGTGCCGTCGTACAAGCGGCTGACCCTGATGCTCCGCGACCGGGACCGGCTGCGGGAGCTGCTGCTGCATCCCGAGCGGCCGGTGCAGCTGGTGGTGGCGGGCAAGGCGCATCCGGCCGACGACAGCGGCAAGCGGCTGGTGCAGGAGCTGGTCCGGTTCGCGGACGAGGCCCGGGTGCGGCACCGGATCGTCTTCCTGCCCGACTACGGCATGGCGATGGCGCAGAAGCTCTACCCCGGCTGCGACGTCTGGCTCAACAACCCGCTGCGCCCGCTGGAGGCGTGCGGCACCTCCGGGATGAAGGCGGCGCTCAACGGCTGCCTCAACCTCTCGGTGCGGGACGGCTGGTGGGACGAGTGGTTCCGGCCGGACTTCGGCTGGGCCATCCCGACCGCGGACGGCACCGGCACGGACGCGGAGCGCCGCGACGACATCGAGGCGGCGGCCCTGTACGAGCTGCTGGAGCAGCGGATCGCCCCGCGCTTCTACGAGCGCGGCCGGGGCGGGCTGCCCGATCGCTGGATCCAGATGGTCCGCCAGACCCTCACCCTGCTCGGCCCCAAGGTGCTGGCCGGGCGCATGGTCCGCGAGTACGTGGAGCGGCTCTACACCCCGGCCGCCCGCTCGCACCGCGCGCTGACCCCGGACACCGCGGCCGAGCTGGCCGGGTGGAAGGCGCGGGTGCGCGGCGCCTGGGAGGGGGTGAGCGTCGACCACGTGGAGACGACCGAGACGACGGCCACGGCGGAACTGGGGACGACGATCGGGCTGCGGGTGCGCGTCGGGCTCGGCGCGCTGAGCCCCGACGACGTCGAGGTCCAGGCGGTCTCCGGGCGGGTGGACGCGCAGGACCGCATCACCGACGCCACGGTCGTCCCGCTGAAACCGGCCGGCACCCCTGACCTGGAGGGCCGCCGCCTCTACGAGGGCCGGCTCTCCCTCGACCGCACCGGCCCCTACGGCTGCACGGTCCGCATCCTCCCGGTCCACCGGCTGCTCGCCTCGGCGGCGGAGGTGGGCGTGGTGGCACTGCCCGCGGAGGACGCGGGTCAGGGGGCGGGGGTGCTGCTGCGGTAGCCGGAGGGGACGCCGGGGCGGCGCCCGGCGCCGGTTCAGTCCGCGTCGTACGCCGCGCACATCCTCTTCAGGACGGCCCCGCAGCGGCGCGCGTACGCGTGCTGGAGGCCGCGGGTCGCCGGGCCGCCCGCCTTCGCGTACCACTTGGCCGGTCTGCTGAAGGCGGCGACGGTGAGCCAGACCGTGCCGTCGCCGGTGCGGTCGATCAGGAAGGCCTCCTCGCCGCATTCGGGGTGGCTCTCCAGGGTGCCGTAGGCCCAGCCCGCGCGGCGGGGTTCCTCGGCGGTCCATATGATCCGGCAGGGCGCCCTGACCACGCCGGCGAGGGTGACCGTGACGTCCACGCCGGGGGCGGCGCGGTCGGCGCCGGCGTCTATGCCCACGCCGAGCGCGCGGTGCATCTCCCAGGTGAGGACCGCCTCGGCGGCCCGGCCGAAGACCTGCTGGCCCTCGCCGAGACGCGTGCGCACCAGCATCGGGCGGAACCCGGGCGGGCAGAAGGACAGGTCGTCGCGGGTGGCTCCGACCGGTTCGTACGTGAAGGGTGCCGAGGACATGGGGCACAAGGGTAGGGCGGCACCCGGAGGAGATCCGCTCCGGGTGCCGCCCTCTTCACAACCCTGCCCTCGTCACCGCCGCGCGGGGGTCAGTTGACGTTGACCGCCGACCAGGCCGCCGCCACCGCCTTGTACTCGGCGCTGGAGGAGCCGTACAGGGCGGACGCCGCGGACAGCGTGCCCGTGCGGGCCGACTTGTAGTTGGTGGTCGACGTGAAGTACGTCGTCAGCGCCTTGTACCAGATCTGGAGCGCCTTGTCCCGGCCGATGCCGGTGACCGTGGAGCCGTTGGACGTCGGGGAGTTGTACGACACCCCGTTGATCGTCTTCGCGCCGCTGCCCTCGGACAGCAGGTAGAAGAAGTGGTTGGCGACGCCGGACGAGTAGTGGACGTCCAGGTTGCCGACGGAGGAGGACCAGTAGTCCGCCGAGCCGCCGTCCTTGCTGGGCTTGTCCATGTAGCGCAGCGGGGTGCCGTCGCCGTTGATGTCGATCTTCTCGCCGATGAGGTAGTCGCCCTTGTCGGACGCGTTGTTCGCGAAGAACTCCACACCGGTGCCGAAGATGTCCGAGGTGGCCTCGTTCAGACCGCCGGACTCGCCGCTGTAGTTGAGGCCCGCGGTGTTGGAGGTGACACCGTGGCTCATCTCGTGGCCGGCCACGTCCAGCGCGGTGAGCGGGTGGTTGTTGCCCTCGCCGTCGCCGTACGTCATGCAGAAGCAGCTGTCGTCCCAGAACGCGTTCACGTACTGGCTGCCGTAGTGCACGCGGGAGTACGCGCCGACACCGTTGTTCTTGATGCCGCTGCGCCCGAAGGTGCTCTTGTAGAAGTCCCAGGTCTCCTGGGCGCCGTAGGCGGCGTCCGCGGCGGCCGTCTGGTCCGTGGTGGAGCTGGAGGCCGCGCCGGTGCCCCAGACGTTGTCCGCGTCGGTGAACAGCGTGCCCTTGCCCGACGTCTTGTGCGCCAGGTTGTAGGTGCTGTGGCCGCCGCGGGTGGCGTCGGTGAGCTGGTACGACGAGCCCGACTGGGTGGTGGTCAGGCTCACGGAGCCCGAGTACAGGGTCTTGCCGGTGCCGGTCGCGTTCTCGATGCCCTGGTACTCGAAGAGCTTCTTGCCCGTGGCCGCGTCGGTGATGACGTGCAGCTGGTTCGGGGTGCCGTCGTCCTGGAGGCCGCCGACGATCGTCTCGTAGGCGAGCTTCGGGGTGCCGGAGCCGGCCCAGATCACCTTGCGGGCGCCGTCCGCGGTGGACTTGGCCGAGCCGAGGCTCTTGGCGGCGGACACGGCCTGCTTCTCGGCCTTGGCCGGGGTGAGCTTGGGCGTGAGCGAGGCGACCTTGATGGTGGCCTTGGTCGCCTTGGTGACGCCCTCGGTCCTGCCGGACTTCGCGGTGTGGACGACCAGGTCGCCACCGAGGACCGGCAGGCCCGCGTAGGTGCGCTCGTAGCGGGTGTGGACCGTGCCGTCGACGTCCTTCACGACGTCCTTGACGACCAGCTTCTCCTTGGCGCCGAGACCTATCTGCTGCGCGGTCTCCGGGGCGTCCGCCTGCGCCCGCTCGATCAGCGAGGTGTGGGCGGCGGCGGACAGCGCGGCGGGCGCGGCGGCCAGCGGCTTGGCGGCGGCCGGGGTCTGGGCGGCCGAGGCGCTGGTGGCCAGACCGGCGGAGATGAGCGCTCCGGCGGCGACGGCGGTGGAGATGGCCAGGGTGGTGCGCTTGTGACGCGCGTAGAGGGGGCTCACGCAAGCTCCTTCGTGGGGGAGGCCGGCCAGCGTGGGGTTACTGACCGGGTAGTGCGCTGTGAAGCTGCTGTGCTGCTTGCGGCGTGGAGAGAGAGTGACACCCAGGGCGCGTACATGTCATGACCCTGAAGTGATGTTGGCTCGAAAGTGACGGACGGGGAAATGTTGCAGTGGTGTGAACAAGTGACACCTGAGTGAGGTGCACTCTCCAACTACCTTACGTTTCATGGGGTTTGGCGGGCGGTTTACAGGAACGCCGTATTCCGTTCGTCTCTTGAGGGCGTGCCGTGTGTGGCTTGATATCGGTCACGGCCGCCCCGCGTCCTCGTGCCAGGTCCGCCACAGCGCCGCGTAGGCGCCGTCGGCCGCCACCAGCTCGTCATGGGTGCCCGGTTCGGCCGGCCGGCCGTGCTCCATCACCGCCACGCGGTCCGCGTCGTCGGCGGTGCGCAGCCGGTGGGCCACGGCGATGACGGCGCGGCCGCGCAGCACGGCGGCGAGGGCGCGTTCGGTGTGGCGGGCGGTCGTCGGATCGAGGAGGGCGGTCGCCTCGCCCGGGATCAGGGTGTGCGGGTCGGCCGGCACGACGCGGGCGGGCAGGACGAGCAGGACGACCAGGGCGAGCGGCGCGGAGACCGCGACGAGCGGCCCGGCGATCACCCCGTACGACACGATGGAGGCGACGCCCGGTCCGACCATGGAGAGCGAGTCCGAGACGGCGTCCACATCGCCGACCCCGACCGTCACCACCCCCCGGCCCCGGCCCGCCGCGACAGCGGCCCCCAGCCGCACCGCCTGCTCCACGACCGGCTTGCCCGTGCGGAAACTCGCGTCCATGCGCAGCCGGGTCATCGTCCGGTGCCGCGGACTGCTCAGCCAGGCGGTCAGCGCCCCCACCAGGAACATCGCCGCGCTCCACGCCGGCCAGTACCCCGGTGCGTCCCGGCAGCAGCCCCTGGTCCACGGCCCGCTGCATCATGTACGGCAGCGCCGCCGGCAGCACCATCCACACCGTGCCCAGCCCGCCCGCCGCCCACGGCCGCGCTCCCTGCCGGGCCACCGCCCACCACAGGTACCACCAGCCGCCCCGCGTCCGCGGTGTCCCCGGATCCTCGTACGCGTCGACCATCGAGCCCTCACCCGCCGTGCCGCCACCGGAAATCTCCGACCGTGTCGACGTCCCGGGCACGGAGCCATCGATAACGGCCGGGCGGGCGAGGGCGAGGGCGCGGGTGTGGGGGTGGGCGCGGATGTGGGCGTGGGCGGGGGCTCAGCCCAGGATCCCCCGGTCGTACGCCGCCGCCACCGCGGCCGCGCGGTCCTTGGCGCCCAGCTTGGTGTAGAGGTGGGTGAGGTGGGTCTTCACCGTGGCCTCGCTGATGAAGAGTTCGCGGGCGATCTCGCGGTTGGAGGTGCCCCTGGCCACCAGGGCGAGGACCTCGCGCTCGCGGGCGGAGAGGGGCTCGTTGCCCGGGGTGGGGGTGCGGACGGCCTGGACGAGGCGGGAGGCGACGGCGGGGGAGAGGACGGTACGGCCCTCGGACGCGGCGCGGACGGCGGTGAACAGCTCGTCGCGCGGGGCGTCCTTGAGGAGGTAGCCGGTGGCACCGGCCTCGATCGCGGGGAGGGTGTCGGAGTCGGTGTCGTACGTGGTGAGGACCAGGACCTTGGCGCGGGCGCCCCGGCGGGTCAGCTCGCGGATGGCGGCGACGCCCGAACCGCCGGGCATGCGCAGGTCCATCAGGATCACGTCGGGGTCCAGCTCGGCCGCCCGCGCGACCGCCTCGGGACCGCTCGCGGCCTCGCCGAGCACCCGGAAGCCGGGCGCGGATCCGGACGCGGACTCGAACATGCCGCGCAGACCGTCCCGGACGACCGGGTGGTCGTCGACGATCAGCAGCGTGATGAGGGGGTCAGTGGTCATCGCGGACCAACGGTACGCGAGCCGACACGGCGGTGCCGTGCCCCGGTTCCGACTCGACGGCGAGGCTGCCCGCGATCCGCTCCGCGCGCGCCCGCATCCCCGCCAGGCCGAAGCCCCCCGCGTGGGTGCGGGCCGGGACGGCGGCCGGGTCGAAGCCGGTGCCGTCGTCGCGGATGTCCAGGATCACCTCGTCGCCCAGGTAGGTCAGCGTGACGCCGAGCCGCCTCGCGCGGGCGTGCCGGGCCGCGTTGGACAGCGCCTCCTGGGCGATCCGCAGCAGCGTCGCCGAGACCTCCTCGTGCAGCGACTCGGCGGTGCCGGTGACGGTGAACTCGGCCCGCGCGCCGGTGCGTTCGCCCCAGTCGGCGACCAGCTTCTTCAGCGCCTCCGGCAGCCCGGCGGCGGCCAGTTCGACGGGGGCGAGGTTGTGCACGGAGCGGCGGGCCTCGCCGAGGCTGTGCCGGGCGAGCGAGGAGGCGCGCTCCAGATGGGTGTGGGCGGTGGCCAGGTCGGTCGCGCCGGCCACCACCTGGAGCTGGGCGATGATGCCGGTCAGGCCCTGTGCGATGGTGTCGTGGATCTCCGCGGCGAGCCTGCGCCGCTCGTCCGCGACGCCCGCCTCCCGCGCCTGCACCAGCAACTGCGCGTGCAGGGCCGCGTTCTCGTCCAGCGCCTGCTGCAACGCCGCGTTGGTGCGCTCCAGTTCGTCGATGGTGCCGGCCTGGTCCTCGATGCGCCGCTGCTCCTGGTCGGCGAACCGGAAGAACAGCCCGACCAGACCGACGTTGGTGCAGAGGACCGCCACGAAGATCACCCACATCAGCGGCCCGTGCGGCGGCATCCCGCCGACCTCGCTGCCGGCCATGGTCACCGCGGTCATGAACAGCCCGAGCGGCATCAGCCGCCGCGTCAGATGCAGGCTGGAGCTGTAGTAGCCGACGGCCGCGTAGATCCCGAAGAACGGGTTCAGCCAGGTCAGCGCGAACGCGATCGCCCAGCGCACGAAGTAGAGGACCGCGGCGACGCGGTTCGGCCCCGGTGTGTCCGACGTCACCCGCCGCCACGACAGCTGGAGCAGCAGGGCGGCGACCACCAGCGCGCCGGCCGCCTCCGTCCCGCCCCGCGACATCCCGATCGCATGGGCCGAGGCGCCCGCCGTCACCAGGCCCACGGCGAGCAGCGCGTAGGGCCCCCAGCGGTCGAAGGAGGCCCTGCGCTGGGGTCCGGTCGCGTGCGTCATGCACCCAGTGTCCGGCACGCCGCACTCACTCCCAGCGGAACCAGCGCGCCGCGCCCGCCGTGAGCAGCACCGCCCACAGCGCCAGCACCCCCAGGTGCTCCCAGCCGGGCCAGTGGCCCCCGGCCGCCTGGTTCAGGGCCTCGGCCGCCGCCCCGAAGGGGGTGAAGCCCACCACCCGGGCCAGCGTGTGCGGCATGTTCTGCACCGGCAGCCACACCCCCGCGCAGAACATCATCGGGAAGAACACCGCCGATCCGATCGCCCCCGCGATCTTCGTGGTCCGCGACAGCGCCGACAGGACGGAGCCGAGGGCGAGCGAGGCCGCCGCCGCGAGCAGCAGCGCCAGCAGATAGCCGCCCGGCTGCTCGGGCAGCCGTACGTCGAACGCCAGCCGGCCGACCAGCAGCGCGAGCAGCGCCGAGGCCAGCGCCACCCCGCCCTGCACCGTCATCTGCGCGGTCAGCAGCGCGACCGGCCGCACCGGGGTGGCCGACATCCGGCGCAGGATGCCCCGCTCCCGGTACCCGGTGAGCACCTGCGGCAGCGACTGCGCCCCGCACATCAGCAGCGAGATCAGCACGGCCACCGGCACATAGGCGTCGATCGGCCGCAGCCCGCCCATCGACGCGTCGGCCCGGCGGAACGCGGGGATCGAGCCGAGAATCGCCAGCAGCAGCGTCGGGAACAGGAACATCCAGAAGACGGCGGCCGGTTCGCGCCGGAACAGCCGGAACTCGGTGCGCAGGACGGCGGAGTTCATGCCGTGGCCTCCTTGGTGAGGTCGAGGAACGCGTCGTCCAGGGTGGCGTCCACCACCCGGAGCTGATGGGCGGTGACGCGGTGCCGGGCGAGCAGGGTGAGGACCGCGTCGACGGTCTCGTCGGTGCCGGACAGGGTGAGCCGGCCGTTCTGGTGCTCGATCGAGGCGAGCGCGGGGAGCGCGGCCAGCTCACGCTCGTCCAGCGGCGCGGACGGGGTGAAGCTGATGACGGTCGCGCCGGCCGAGCGGTGGATCAGCCCGGCCGGGGTGTCCAGGGCGGCCACCCGCCCCTTGTCGATCACCGCGATCCGGTCGCACAGCCGCTGCGCCTCCTCCATGAAGTGGGTGACGAGCAGCACGGTGACCCCGCTCGCGCGGACGTCCTCGATCAGCTGCCAGGTGTCCCGGCGGGCCCGCGGGTCGAGGCCGGTGGTCAGCTCGTCCAGGACCACGATCCGGGGGCCGCCGATCAGCGCCAGCGCGATGAACAGCCGCTGCTGCTGGCCGCCGGACAGCTTCCCGAACCGGGTGCCGAGCCGGTCGGTGAGCCCCAGCCGTTCGGCGAGCGGCCGCCAGTCGGCGGGCCGGGGGTAGAAGGCGGCGTACAGTTCCAGCGCCTCCCGTACGGTCAACTTCGGCTGGATCTCGCTCTGTTGCAGCTGGGCGCCGAGAATCCCGGCGACCTCCGCGTGGTCGGCGACCGGGTCGAGCCCGGCGACCCGGATCCGGCCGCCGTCGGGGACCCGCAGGCCCTCGACGCACTCGACGGTGGTGGTCTTGCCGGCGCCGTTCGGGCCGAGGATCCCGAAGATCTCGCCCTCCTCGACGGCGAAGGAGACGCCGTCCACGACGGGCCGGCCGCCGTACGACTTGCGCAGATCGGTGACTTCGATGACGGATGGCATGCGTCGAGAATCCCGTTCGGGCGGGGTCCGGCACATCGGCCGGCCCGCTCGAAGGCGCATCAGCCGATCGGTTGATGCGGGGGTACGACCCGACGCGTGACCGGGGGTACGGCCCGACGTGTGGCCGGGGGTACGACTTGACGCGTGACCGGGGTCGTAGGACCAGCGGCGGAGGGGGGTCCGGTCGAAACTCGGTGGGCGGCGCCGGTGCCGGTCCGTACGCTCGCCTGTGATGCCCACGACACGTGCAACCACCCAGGACAGATCCGCCGTACGCAGCCTGTCGCGGCTGTGGCCCTATGTGCGGCCGGTGCGCGCGCGGCTGCTCACCGCGGCCCTCGTCGCGATCGTCGCCTCCTGTACGGGCCTGGTGATCCCGCTCGTCCTGAAGTGGATGGTGGACGGCCCGGTGGCCGACCGGGATCCGGCGGGGGTCTGGCTCGGCGCGCTGTACCTGCTGCTGCTCGGGATCGCCGAGGCGGCGCTGTTCGGCATCCGGCGCTGGCTCGTGGCCCGGCCGCTGTCGCGCGTCGAGGCGGGGATGCGGGCCGATCTGTACCGGCATCTCCAACGGCTGCCCGTCGCCTTCCACGACCGCTGGGCATCGGGTCAGCTGCTGTCGCGGGGCACCACCGATCTGATGCTGCTGCGCATGTTCCTCGCCTTCCCGCTGACGTTCCTGCTGGTCAACGGCGTCACCATCCTCGTCGGCGTGGCCATCATGCTGGCCCAGGACTGGCTGCTCGGGCTCGTCGTGCTGGTGCCGGCGGTGCCGGTGCTGTGGACCTGCGTGGTCTTCGAGGGGCGGTACGCGCGGGTCGCGCGGCGGGCCCAGGACCAGGTGGGGGACCTGACCACACTGGTCGAGGAGAGCGTGCTCGGCATCCGCGTCGTCAAGGGCTTCGGCCGCCACCGCAGCCAGGCGCGGGCGTTCGACGCCCTCTCCGCGGACCTGCGCGGGACCGAACTGCACAAGGCGCGGCTGCTGGCCACGATCTGGGGCGTCATCGTCACCCTGCCGGAGGTCGCGATCGGGGCGGCGCTGGTGCTGGGCGTGGTCCAGGTCGCCGACGGGGACCTCTCGGCGGGGACGCTGGTGGCGTTCCTCAGTACGGCGCTCGCGCTGCGCTGGCCCGTGGAGTCGATCGGGTTCCTGCTGGCGATGAGCCAGGAGGCGGCCACGGCCACGGAGCGGTACTTCGAGGCGATGGACGAGGCGCGGGAGGGGGAGGGCGAGCCGGAACCGGCGGGCGGCTCGCGCGAACCGGCGCCCGCACCGGCCGAGGACGGTCCGCGCGACCCGGCGCCCGCGTCTGTCGTGGAGCCCGCGCCGACCGTGGCGCCCGAGCCCGCCGTGGCACGGAGGCCGGTCGAGGTGCGGGAACGCGCCGTGGCGGAGGAGCGGGCCGTGGCGCGAGGGCCGGCCGTCCTCAAGGACGCCCTCCTCAAAGACGCCGAGTTCCAGGACGCCGGACTCCGCTTCGAGAACGTCCGGTTCCGCTACCCCGACGCGCCCCCCGGCTCCCCGCCCCTCCTCCACGGCGTCGACCTCCACATCCGCCCCGGCGAATCCATGGCCCTCGTCGGCGCCACCGGCAGCGGCAAGACCACCCTCACCGCCCTCGTCCCCCGCCTCCACGAGGTCACCTCGGGCCGTATCACCCTGAACGGCGTCGACATCACCGCCATGCCCCGCGAGGAACTGCGCGCGAAGGTCGCCGTGGCCTTCGAGGAACCCACCCTCTTCTCCACCACCGTCGGCGAGAACGTCCTCATGGGCGCCCCGGACGGCACCGGCGCGGACGACCTCGACCGCGCCCTCGCCATCGCCCAGGCCGAGTTCGCGCACGCCCTCCCCGAGGGCACCGCCACCCGCGTCGGCGAGCAGGGCCTCAGCCTCTCCGGCGGCCAGCGGCAGCGGCTCGCGCTGGCCCGGGCCGTCGTCGGCCGCCCCACGTTCCTGGTCCTCGACGATCCACTGTCCGCGCTGGACGTGCACACCGAGGCCGCCGTGGAGGCCGCGCTGCGCCGGGTGCTCGCGGACACCACCGCGCTGATCGTGGCGCACCGCCCCTCCACCGTGCTGCTCGCCGACCGGGTGGCGCTGCTCTCCGGCGGCCGGATCGCGGCCGTCGGCACGCACCAGGAACTGCTGCGCGGCAACGCCGAGTACGCGCACCTCATGTCCGGCGAGGAGGACCCCCGTTGAGCACCACCAGCCCCGACAACCCGTTCGACCAGGACCTCCTGCCCTCCCCGCCCGGCGCCACCGCCGCCCTGCTGCGCTCCCTGCTCGCGCCGATGCGGGCCCGTGTCGCCCTGACCACCGCCCTGCTCCTGCTCCAGCAGGCGGCCGTCCAGGTCGGCCCGCTGCTGGTGGCGTACGCCATCGACCGCGCCGTACCCGCCTTCCGGGACCACCGGTACGGGCCGCTGATCGCGGTGGGCACCGGCTATCTGCTGTGCGCGCTGCTCTCCGGCGGGCTTCAGGTGGCGTTCGTACGGCAGTCCGCGCGGGTCAGCCAGGACGTGCTGCTCGATCTGCGCGGACGGATCTTCCGGCACGCGCAGGCGCTGAGCATCGACTTCCACGAGCGCTACACCTCCGGTCGGCTGATCTCCCGCTCCACCACCGACGTGGAGTCGCTGCGGGAGCTGATGGAGGACGGGCTCCAGGAACTGGTCACGGTCGTCCTGTCCTTCGTCTACATCTCGGCCATGCTGCTCTGGCTCGACCTCGGGCTCGGCGCGGTCGCGGTGGGCTCCTTCGTTCCGCTGTACTGCCTGATCCGGCTCTACCAGCGGCGCGCGGGACGGGTGTTCCGGGCGCGGTCCACGGCGATCGCGGCGGTGATCGTGAAGTTCGTGGAGACGATGAACGGCATCCGCCCGGTGCGCGCCTTCCGCCGGGAGGCGGCCAACGACGCCGCGTTCGCCGAGCTGAACCGCGCCCATGAACGGACGAACGGGGACTCGCTCCTTGAGATGGCCCGCTATGTGGTGGGCTCCCGGCTGGTCGCCAACACGGCGGTCGCGGGCATCGTCCTCTGGGGCGCCTCCCGGGTGGCGGACGGCTCGCTGGAACTGGGTGTGCTGGCGGCGGCGGTGCTGTATCTGCGCCGCCTGTACGACCCGATCGACCGGCTCGGGATGTTCCTGAACTCCTACCAGTCGGCCGCCGCGTCCCTGGAGAAGATCGCCGGTCTGCTCGCCCGGACGCCGTCCGTGCCCGAGCCGGTCGTGCCGGGCGAACTGCCGCCGTCCCGGAGCGGGTTCCCGGGCCGCGAGGTGAGGTTCGACAAGGTCGGCTTCGCCTACCGCACCGGCGGCGAGGTGCTGCCCCGCTTCGATCTGACCCTCGCGGCCGGGCAGACGGTGGCCGTGGTGGGCTCCACCGGCGCGGGCAAGTCCACCCTGGCCAAGCTGCTCGCCCGCTTCTACGACCCCACCGAGGGGCGGGTGCTGCTCGACGGGGTGGACCTGCGCGACCTGCCCACGGCCGAACTGCGGCGCGGGGTGGTGATGGTGACCCAGGAGGCGTTCCTGTTCTCCGGGACCGTCGCGGACAACATCGCGATCGGCCGCCCGGACGCCTCCAGGGCGGAGATCGAGCGGGCCGCGAAGGTGATCGGCGCGCACGAGTTCATCAGCACCCTGCCCGACGGCTACGACACCGACGTCCGCAAGCGCGGCGGCCGTATCTCCGCGGGCCAGCGCCAACTGGTCGCCTTCGCCCGCGCGTTGCTCGCCGACCCGGCCGTCCTCATCCTGGACGAGGCCACCAGCTCGCTGGACATCCCCGGCGAACGGGCCGTCCAGCGCGCCATGTCCACCGTCCTGCGCGGCCGCACCGCCGTGGTCATCGCCCACCGCCTGTCCACCGTCGAGATCGCCGACCGCGTCCTGGTGATGGCCGACGGCCGCGTCGTCGAGGACGGCCGGCCCGCCGAACTCATCGCCGGCACGGGCCGCTTCGCCGACCTCCACAAGGCGTGGCAGGACAGCCTGGCCTGAGAGGAACACCCGTGATCCGGCCGAGCGCCACCCCCTCGACACGCCCCGCCTGCGCCTCGAACCCCTGCGGGTCGCGCACGCGGCGGAGGCCGTCGCGGTTCTCCACGACGTACGGCCGCACACCTGGACCGGCGGCGCGCCCGCGACCCCGGCCGAGCCGGCGGCCCGGTACCGGCGCCGGTCCGCCGGGCACTCCCGGGACGGCCCGGCTGGGCTGAACCGGATGCTGCGCCGGCGTACGGACGGCCGGCCCGTCGGCACCGTGCAGGCCACCCTCTCCCGTCCGGCCGGGGGCGAAACCGAGGCCGAACTGGCCTGGGTGATCGGCACCGGCCACCAGGGCGCGGGCTACGGGCGGGAGGGCGCGCGGGCCATGACCGGCTGGCCGGGCGCCCACGGGGTGGACCGGCTCGTCGCGCACATCCACCCCGGGCACGAGGCGTCGGCGGGCATCGCGCGGGCGCTCGGGCTGCGTCCGACGGACCGGATCACCGACGGCGAGGTCCGCTGGAGCGCCCGGCCCGTCCGACCGGTCCCGGTGGCGGCTCAGCGGCCGGCGGCCGCGCCCGCCGAGAGGGAACCCACCGAGTAGGTCTCGTAGATCTCCAGCAGATCCTCGTCCTCCGGCACGTCCGTCCGGTCGTACGTCTCCCGGCAGACCAGGGCGGTCAGCCGGGCCAGTTCGCGCAGGCCCGGGAAGGAGGAGTCCGTCACGAAGCGGGGCCGGTCGTCCGCCGTGCGGCCGGGCAGACGGGACAGGAACTGCTCCGCGGTGTCGTCGGCCGCGGCCTGCCGGAAGCCGTCCGGGGCGCTGCCGGTCCGCTCCTCGCCCCGTACGCAGTGCATGCCCAGCGTCGGCACGGACCGGCACGCCCCCACCAGCCGTCGCCGGGTGTCCGCCGGCAGCTCCAGCCAGGAGGTGAGCCCGGCCGTCCCGCCCAGCGCGGCGGACGCCACCCGCTCCGCCGCCTCGGCCCGCTCCCCGCTCACGGCCAGGGTCGTCAACTGACCCGGTGCGGAAGGGGTCCAATCGGTGACGCAGATGATCTCGTCGGTTGCTGCCTGACGCACGCCTCGTCCTTGCCTCGTTGAGTTCGAGGCATAGTTGTACACCGTCGGAGTGACCCCGGCGGACCGCCGGGGCGCGCGGCGGCAGCGGTTACGGCACCCCCAGTTCGAACAGCGCGTACCCCGCGTACGAACCGGAGGCCAGCGCGGCGAGGCCGAGGACCGTGCACAGCGTCGGCAGCGACAGCCGGCGCAGGGCCGCGGCCAGCGGGAGGAACAGGGGGAAGCAGGGGAGCAGATAGCGCGAGACATTGGCGAAGATCTGCTGGCTGCCGAGGACCAGGGCCAGGGTGAGGACCGTGTACACCACCAGCACCGCCGGCGGCCGCAGCCGGATCAGCAGCGGCAGCAGCGTGAAGGCGAGCAGGACGACACCGACGCCGATCATGTCCGCGTACGGGTAGGCGAAGAGATAGTCGCCGAACCGGCCCACCGGCACCGAGCGCAGCACGTCCAGGGTCTGGCTGCCGTAGTCGAAGCGGTGCGCCCACGCGCCCGACTGGAGCTTGAAGTAGCCGCCGAGGTCGCCCATCCGGTCGCCGACCCACAGCAGATAGCCGAGCAGTCCGAGCGGGGCCAGCGCCAGCGCGCACAGCGGCCGCCCCACCCCGTCCTCGCCCCGCCGCAGCGCCAGCAGCGCCGCCACCGCGAGCGCGGCGATCAGCGCGGCGGCCGTGGGCCGGTTGAGCCCCGCCGCGAAGGTGAGCACCCCCGCGGCGAGCCAGCGCCGGGTCAGCACGGCGTGGCAGGCCCAGACGGCCAGGGCCACGTAGAGGGAGTCGGAGTAGACCGCCCACTCCACGCCGGAGCCCGGCCACACCGCCCACAGCCCGGCCGCGGCCAGCCCCGCGCGACGGCCGCCGAAGCGTTCCGCCACCGCGTGGACGCCGAGCGCGGCCGCGAAGGACGCGAGGATCGACACCAGCAGCCCGGCGCCGTACGAGCCGAGGCCCGTCACCGCGGAGGTCATCCGGATCAGTGCCGGGTACAGCGGGAAGAACGCCGCCGAGTTGCCCTCCAGCGTGATCATCCCGGTGGCGCCCGGCACGGGGACGAGCTTCGGGTCGTACCCGTGCAGCGCGATCTGCTGGTACCACCAGCCGTCCCAGGTCGCCAGCACGTCCCAGGCGTGCGCCCCGCCGCCGAAGCGCGGGTCCTTGCCCCGGTAGTCGCCGGCGGCGGACAGCAGATACATGAAGGAGCAGAAACCGGCCAGCTTCAGCGCACCGAACACGGCGAGCACCGGGCCGTGCCGGCGGGCGGCCGCGCGCAGGCGGGAACCGGGCGCGAGGGCCGGGGCGAGGGGCCGCGGCAGGGTCGCGGTCACGCGGTCGTACGGGGGCGGCGGGTACGCGGACCCGCGGCGGCCAGGGTGCGCCGCAGCCGGGCGATCCCGCGCAGGTCGGCCAGCGCGGTGGCGAGGATGTCGACGCTGCTGTCGGGGTCGTCCACCCAGTCCACCGGCACCTCGTGGATCCTGAGCCCGGCCCGCTCGGCGAGCACCAGCAGCTCGGTGTCGAAGAACCACTCCTCGTCCCGCACCAGCGGCAGCAGCCGCTCGGCCGCCTCGCGGCGCACCGCCTTGAACCCGCACTGCGCGTCCGAGAAACCCACGGCGAGCGCCCAGTGCAGCAGCGTGTTGTAGCAGCGCGAGATCACCTCGCGCTTGGGCCCGCGCACCACCCGCGAGCCGGACGCGAGCCGGGTGCCGATGGCCAGGTCGGAGTGGCCGGATATCAGCGGTGCGACGAGCGGCAGCAGCGCCGCGAGCCCGGTGGACAGGTCGACGTCCAGATAGGCCAGCACCGGCGCCCGGGACGCCGACCAGGCCGCCCGCAGCGCCCGGCCGCGGCCCTTCACCGGCAGCCGCAGCGAGTCCACCTCGGCTGTCTCCAGGGCGAGCCGGGCCGCGATGCGCGCGGTGCCGTCGGTGCTCGCGTTGTCGGCGATCGTGATCCGGAAGGGGTAGGGGAACGTGTCCCGCAGATGCGCATGCAGCAGCCGGACGTTCGGCTCCAGGTCCTTCTCCTCGTTGAACACCGGTACGACCAGGTCCAGTACGGGCTCGTCGTGGTGGGTGGGCAGCGGGGCGCGCCGGGGCCCGGGGGCCTGGGCCGGCGTGGCGGGCCGGCCCGGTCGGATGCTGATCACGTGGTTCCCCGTTCGCTGTTTTCGGTGGCGGTCGTGGTGGTCGTGGTGGGCGGCGGGTACGACGTGGTCGGTGTCGTACTGGGCGCGTCGGGCGGGTACGACGAGGTCGGTGTCGTACTCGGCGCGTCGGGCGGATACGACGAGGTCGGCGTCGTACTGGGCGCGCCGGGCGGTGCCGAACTCGACGAGCCGGGGGACGAGTCCGGGACCGACGTCGGCGGCACGGTCGCCGACGTGTCGGGTGACGTGCTCGGTGTCGCGCTCGGCGGGGCCGACGGCGAGGGCGCCGGACTCGTCGTGGGCCGGGGCCCCGGCGCGCCGGGCAGTACCTGGGTGGTGCCGTGCGGCCACAGCAGCAGCCCGAGGCCGAGCCCCGCGACCACCGCGGCGGAACCGGCCGCCCGGTACGCCGTGCGCACCCGGCGCCGGGTGCGCACCCCCGCCCGCAGCCGCTCCCGGTGCCGCGGCTCGAACGGCGCCGGCTCCAGCGTCCCGTGCATCAGCCGCGCGAGCCGCTGTTCAAAACCGTCGGTCCCCTCGGCCTCGTCGAGGCCGGTCTCGTCCACGTGATTCCCGAGCTTCATCACTCACCCCACCGGCTCGACGACGTCCGACAGCAGCTGCCGCAGCCGGGCCACCCCGCGCGCGGCATGGGACCGTGCGGTGCCGACCGGGCAGCCGAGGGTCTCGGCGACCTGCCGGTCGGGCAGGTCCTGGTAGTAGCGCAGGACCACGGCGGCCCGCTGGCGCGGTGTCAGCCGCGCGAGCGCCGCCTCCAGCCGGGAGCGTTCGGCCACGGTCGCCGACAGGTCGCCGCCGGCCGCCACCTCGGGCAGCTCCTCCACGGGCCGCTCGCCCCACCAGCGCCGCCGCGCCGACCGGGCCGCCGCCCGCGCCAGCACCGTGCGCACATACGCCTCCGGCGCCTCGTCGGCCACCTTCGGCCAGGCGAACCACAGCTTGACCAAGGACTCCTGCAACAGGTCCTCGGCCCGATGCCGATCGCCCCCGGTGAGCAGACGGGCCAGATGGACGAGGACCGACCAGCGGGCCGCCACGAACGCGTCGTACTCACCGGCCCGAGCCTGCTCCATTCCCACGGTCCCCGTTCTCGCCGGCGCTCTTCACAAGGGGAAAGGCCCTGGACCCCCTCGCGCGCTGCACCCGCGACACGTGATCCGCGTCACGCACAGCCGCCGCACAGCCGGGTACGGCGCCCGGACCCGGCCGGGAGTTCCAGGTCCGGCGGAGTCCCGGACTCAGCCCGTCCCCGGGCCCCCGAGGACCCGCAGCAGCAGCACCGAACGCCCCGGCACGGTGAGTTCCGTGCCCGCCGGGTGGGCCGTGCCGGGCGGTGCCGACTGGTCCTCGCGGGAGGTGTCCACCACGACCTCGTACCGCTCGGCCCACGGCGGGCCCGGCAGCACGAAGCCGGTCGGCTCCGCGCCCGCGTGCAGCACCGCGAGGAAGCTGTCGTCCACCACCTGCGCGCCCCGCTCGTCGCGGCCCGGGATGTCCCGCCCGGACAGATACATGCCGAGGGTGGCCGCGGGCGCGTACCAGTCGCCCTCGGTCATCTCCGCGCCCCGCGCCGTGAACCAGGCCAGGTCCCGCAGCCCGTCCGCGGCCTGCGCCCGCCCGGAGAAGAAGGCGCGCCGGCGCAGCACCGGATGCCGGTGGCGCAGCGCGATCAGCCGCGAGGTGAGCGCGAACAGCGCCCGCCAGCCCGGCTCCTCCAGGAGCGACCAGTCGAGCCAGCCGGTCGCGTTGTCCTGGCAGTACGCGTTGTTGTTGCCGCCCTGGGTGCGCCCGAACTCGTCACCGGCCACCAGCATGGGCACCCCGGTGGACAGCAGCAGCGTGGTCAGCAGATTGCGCAGCTGGCGGCGGCGCAGGGCCCGCACCTCCGGGTCCGCCGTCTCGCCCTCGGTGCCGCAGTTCCAGGACCGGTTGTCGTCGCTGCCGTCCCGGTTGTCCTCGCCGTTGGCCTCGTTGTGCTTGCGCTCGTACGACACCAGGTCGCGCAGCGTGAAACCGTCGTGCGCGGTGACGAAGTTGACCGAGGCGTACGGGCGGCGCCCGCCCCAGGCGTACAGGTCGCTGGAGCCGGACAGCCGGTAGCCCATCTCGCGCACATCGGGCAGCGCGTGCCGCCAGAAGTCCCGTACGGCGCCCCGGTAGCGGTCGTTCCACTCGGTCCACAGCGGCGGGAAGGCGCCCACCTGGTAGCCGCCGGAGCCGATGTCCCAGGGCTCGGCGATCAGCTTGACCCGGCGCAGCACCGGGTCCTGGGCGATCACCGCGAGGAAGGGCGAGAGCATGTCCACGTCGTGCATCGAGCGGGCGAGCGCCGCCGCGAGGTCGAAGCGGAAGCCGTCCACGCCCATCTCGGTCACCCAGTAGCGCAGCGAGTCGGTGATCAGCCGCAGCACCTGGGGCCGCACCACGTGCAGGGTGTTGCCGCAGCCGGTGTAGTCGGCGTAGCGGCGGGCGTCGTCCTGGAGCCGGTAGTAGCCGCGGTTGTCGATGCCCTTCAGGGACAGCGTCGGGCCCAGCTCCCCGGCCTCCGCGGTGTGGTTGTAGACCACGTCGAGGACGACCTCGATGCCGGCCGCGTGCAGCGCGCGCACCATCCGCTTGAACTCGCCGACCTGCTGCCCGGCCGTACCGGAGGCCGCGTAGCCGGCGTGCGGGGCGAAGTAGCCGACCGAGTTGTAGCCCCAGTAGTTGGACAGGCCCCGGCGCAGCAGGTGGTCCTCGTGCGCGAACTGGTGGACGGGCAGCAGCTCCACGGCCGTCACGCCCAGCCGCACCAGGTGCTCGATCGCGGCCGGGTGGGCGAGACCGGCGTACGTGCCGCGCAGCTGTTCGGGGATGCCGGGGTGCAGCTTGGTGAAGCCGCGCACGTGCAGCTCGTAGATGACCGAGTCCGCCCAGGGCGTCTTGGGACGGCGGTCGTCCGACCAGTCGTCGTCATCGTGGACGACGACACCCTTCGGGACGTACGGCGCCGAGTCCCGCTCGTCGCGCACCGTGTCGGCGACATGCTGCTCCGGCCAGTCCCGCACATGGCCGTACACCTCGGCCGGCAGGGTGAACTCGCCGTCCACCGCGCGCGCGTACGGATCGAGGAGCAGCTTCGCGGGGTTCCAGCGGGCGCCGGTCCACGGGTCCCAGCGGCCGTCCACCCGGTAGCCGTACCGCTGTCCGGGCAGCACGCCCGGCACGAAGCCGTGCCAGATCTCGTGCGTCAGCTCGGTCAGCGGGACCCGGGTCTCGCGGCCGTCCGCGTCGAACAGGCACAGCCGCACCGCGTGCGCCCCGGCCGCCCACAGCGCGAAGTTGGTGCCCGCCACTCCGTCGGGCCCGACCCGGAACCGGGCCCCCAGCGGCGTCGGCGTCCCCGGCCACACCGGCGGCCCGGGCACCGGGGCGCGCCGGGCGCCGTTCGTCGAGGGCGCCCCGGCCCGCCCTCCGGCCGGTGCCCGCTGCTCGGCTGCGCTCGTCACCTGTCGGCCCCTCTTCCAGTGGCTCGGCCCGGGAGCGGCGCAGCCCGCCGCGCCGGGCCGCCGGGCAGGCCCGAAGGCACCCGGACGGACCCGGCACGGCACAGCGCCCCGGGCCGCCGGCGGACCCGGCCGCCCGGTGCGGCCGCGCCCCTCGGCTCCGGTTGCGGGCGCGGCGATCGGCTCCCCGACGTGTCGTCCTTCCCACAGTTCTGCCCACCGCATGGCTCGCACTCACGTTTCCCCGGAGCGTGCCCGGTCGTTGAGCAGCGCGTGAGCCACGTACATGGGCGCGCACGGCGCGCGGGGGCCGCACTGGCGGCCGTACTGACATGGGCCGGACTGCTGGCCGGATGCTCCGCGGGCGGCTCGGGCCCGCTGGGCCTGGGCGGCAGACCCGGCAGGACTTCGGCACCCCGGGACGCCATCCGGGTGTCCCCGGACGACGGCAGCAGGGCCGTCCCGCAGAACCAGCGGCTGCGGGTGCGGGTGCCCGACGGCCGGCTGGAGAAGGTGAAGGTCGTCAAGGAACAGGACGCGCGGGCCACCCCGGTCCCCGGGCGTCTCAGCGCCGACGGGCTGACCTGGCGGCCGGACGACGACAAGCTGGCGCTCGCCGCCAGGTACACCGTGGACGCGGTGGCGCTGGACTCGGGCGGGCGCCGCTCGGCCCGGCACGCCTCCTTCACCACCTACGTCCCCGGCAAGCGGTTCATCGCCTACGCCACCCCGGAGAACCGCTCCCTGGTCGGCACCGGGGAGATCGTCTCCCTGGCCTTCAGCACGGACATCGTGGACAAGGCCGCCGTCGAACGCGCGGTGCGGGTCACGGCGCGGCCCGCGGTGGAGGTCCGCCCCCACTGGTTCGGCAAGAACCGGCTCGACTTCCGCCCGGAGAAGTACTGGAAGCCCGGCACCAAGGTCACCGTCGACCTCGGCCTGCGCGACGTCGAGGCCGCCAAGGGTGTCTACGGGCTTCAGGCCAAGTCGTTCTCCTTCACCGTCGGGCGCAGCCAGACCTCCCTGGTCGACGCGGCGGCGCACACCATGGAGGTGCGGCGCGACGGCCGGCTGCTGGCCACCGTCCCGATCACCGCGGGCGCCCCGGCGAACCCCACCTACAACGGCAAGATGGTGGTGATGGAGATGCTGGAGGAGACCCGGATGAACAGTCAGACGGTCGGCTTCGGCGGTGAGTACGACATCCCCGACGTCCCGCACGCCATGCGGCTCACCGACTCCGGCACCTTCCTGCACGGCAACTACTGGGACCCGACCGCCCCCGGGGTGGCCAACGTCAGCCATGGCTGTGTGGGCCTCAGGGACGTCCAGGGCGGCAGCTCGGACACCCCCGCCGGGTGGTTCTTCGACCGCAGCCTCGTCGGTGACGTGGTGGAGATCGTCAACAGCCAGGACAAGACCGTCGACCCCGGCAACGGGTTCGGCGGGTGGAACCTGACGTGGGCGGCATGGAAGGCGGGCTCCGCGGTGAGATAACCACGTGGGACGGCCACAGGGCGGCGCGCGGGGGGACGGTGCGGGTGGCAGGCGGAAGTTGCGACGGAACGGTGACATTCGCCTGACACCCCGCTCAAAACCGGGCAGTTAATATTCGCGCACCAAATGTGGTGGGGAGCGGGCCGAACAGGCCCCGCGAGGGGAGAACAACGTGAACGTGCGGCCGATATCGGGGGCGTCGGTGGCGAGGCGGCGGCGCGCGGCAGGGGGGCTCATAGCCGGCTCCCTGGTGCTGTCGCTCGCGGCGTGCGGCGGAGGCGGGGGCGGCGGCAAGGACGACGGCAAGGGCGCCGCGACCCAGCAGGGCCGGCCCTCCACGGCCGCCGTCAGCATCGCGCCGGAACAGGGGGCCACGGGCGTCGCCACCGACGGCGCCCTCAAGGTCAGCGCGGCCCGGGGCAAGTTGACCGAGGTCACCGTCACGGACGCCAAGGGCGCGAAGGTCGACGGCAGCATCACCGGCGACGGCGGCTCCTGGACGCCGTCCGCCCATCTGGCCGCCGACACCGAGTACACGGTGCACGCCGTCGCCAAGGACACCGACGGCAAGAGCACCACCAGGGACTCCAGCTTCACCACCGTCACCCCGAAGAGCACCTTCACCGGCTACTTCACGCCTGAGGACGGCTCCACCGTCGGCGTCGGGATGCCGTTCTCCGTGAACTTCTCCCGGGGCATCACCCACCCCGGCGCCGTCGAGAAGTCCATCAAGATCAAGACGGACCCGCCGGTCGACGTCGAGGGCCACTGGTTCGGCAACGACCGCCTCGACTTCCGCCCCGAGGACTACTGGAAGGCCGGCACCAAGGTCACCGTCGACCTCGACCTCGACGGCGTCGAGGGCCGCGACGGCGTCTACGGCAAGCAGCACAAGACGGTGTCGTTCACCATCGGCCGCAGCCAGGTCTCCGTCGTGGACGCGAGCAAGCACACGATGAAGGTCACCCGCGACGGCAAGGTGATCAAGACCCTCCCGGTGACCACCGGCAAGCCCGGGTACGCCACCTGGAACGGGCAGATGGTCATCAGCGAGAAGCTGTCCGTGACCCGGATGAACGGCGAGACGGTCGGCTACGGCGGCGAGTACGACATCAAGGACGTCCCGCACGCCATGCGCCTGACCACCTCCGGCACCTTCGCGCACGGCAACTACTGGGGCGGCGACGCCTTCGGCAACTACAACGCCAGCCACGGCTGCATCGGCCTGCGCGACGTGAAGGGCGGCTACGACTCCTCGACGCCGGCCGCCTGGTTCTTCGACCACTCGCTCCTGGGTGACGTGGTGGTCGTCAAGAACTCCCACGAGAAGACCGTGGACCCGGCGAACGGGCTCAACGGCTGGAACATGTCCTGGGCGGACTGGAAGAAGTAGGCCCTCTTGGGGCGAGGTGAGCCTCCTGCCTTGTGCGGGCCCGGTGCTGTGACCTACGGCACCGGGCCCGCCGCCGTTAGTCGCCGTTAACCTGAGCCGTATGACCGTCACTCTTGATGTCGCCGAAGGCGTCGGCACCCTGCGTCTCGACCGCCCCCCGATGAACGCGCTGGACGTCGCCACCCAGGACCGGCTGAGGGAACTCGCCGAGGAGGCCACGCGCCGCGACGACGTGCGCGCCGTGGTGATCTACGGCGGGGAGCGGGTGTTCGCGGCGGGCGCGGACATCAAGGAGATGCAGAACATGGACCACACCGCGATGGTCCTGCGCTCCCGCGGCCTCCAGGACGCCTTCACCGCCGTGGCCCGCATCCCCAAGCCCGTCGTCGCCGCCATCACCGGCTACGCCCTCGGCGGCGGCTGCGAACTCGCCCTGTGCGCCGACTACCGCATCGCCGCCGACAACGCCAAGCTCGGCCAGCCCGAGATCCTGCTCGGCCTGATCCCGGGCGCCGGCGGCACCCAGCGGCTGCCCCGTCTGGTCGGCCCCTCCAAGGCCAAGGACCTCATCTTCACCGGCCGCATGGTCAAGGCCGACGAGGCCCTCGCGATCGGCCTGGTGGACCGGGTCGTCCCGGCCGCCGAGGTCTACGAGCAGGCGCACACCTGGGCCGCGAAACTCGCCCAGGGCCCGGCTCTCGCGCTGCGCGCCGCCAAGGAGGCCGTCGACGTCGGCCTGGAGACCGACATCGACACCGGGCTCGCCGTCGAACGCAACTGGTTCGCGGGCCTGTTCGCCACCGAGGACCG
Organism: Streptomyces sp. WP-1; assembly: GCF_030450125.1. Classification (NCBI taxonomy): domain Bacteria; kingdom Bacillati; phylum Actinomycetota; class Actinomycetes; order Kitasatosporales; family Streptomycetaceae; genus Streptomyces; species Streptomyces sp. WP-1. The sequence continues at coordinate 2,688,267 of NZ_CP123923.1, read as the reverse complement.
CGAGCGCGGCATGCGCAGCTTCGTGGAGGAGGGGCCCGGAAAGGCCAAGTTCCTTTAGACCGAACGGGGTTGGCGGCAGACCTACCGGAGTTCCTTTAAAACGCAACTGAACTCCCTTGAGTGCACCACCAGTTGACGTGTCGTCTCATACGGGTCCCTCGATGGGGCGGATTATGGGAGCCTTAAAGCACCCTTAAGTCTGTCTGGTCGAGGGAGCCCCGCGATTGCCCGGAACCGAGCCGTCCCCGCAGGTCAGCCGGGCTGTACCGGCCAGTGACATGCCATCGGCATATGCCGATGGCGCAGTATGCAACGGGGGCGTACGGGGGGCGTATTCCTCCGGAACGACCCCCGACACGGTGTGCGACGGCCATCATGGGGGCATGGCGGGGCTGGAGGGCATCGAACAGCCGCGGGGACACAGCCGCGCTTCCGCGGCACGCTGGTCGCCCACGGTCGAGGACGAACAGGCGCTCAAGGCGCTCGAACTGTTCGGCAATCCGACGGAGCGCGAGGTGCAGCTGCCCTCCCGCCCGGAATCCGCCGCCACCGCCCGCCGCCTCGCCCAGGTCGTGGTCCTGCGCACCTGGCGGCTCACCCCGAAGCTGACCGAGGATACGGTCCTGCTGGTGTCCGAACTGGTCGGCAACGCGGTACGGCACACCGGCGCCCGCGTCTTCGGCCTGCGCATGCGCTGCCGCCCCGGCTGGATGCGCGTCGAGGTGCGCGACCCCTCCCGGGGGCTGCCCTGCCTGATGCCGGTCCAGGAGCTGGACATCAGCGGCCGGGGCCTGTTCCTGGTCGACAAGCTGTCCGACCGCTGGGGCGTCGATCTGCTGCCGCGCGGCAAGACGACCTGGTTCGAGATGCGGGTGAACGAGCGGTAGCGACCGCCGCGGCACGCCCTTTGATGACAAGTCGGACAAAACGCGCTTTTCTTACCTTTCATCCCTTAAATGGCGCGAGTGACCACCACCAACCGCCGTGACGCGCTGCGCGCGGGCGCCGGACTCGTCGCGGGCGGCGCGCTCGCCGCCGGCTGCGGCACGGGCCCGACCACCGCCGCCGCGCGGTCCACCGCCCCGCGGACCACCCCCGGGTCCGCCGCCCCGCAGACCACCCCCGGGTCCGCCGTGAGATCCTCCGGGAAGGCCTCGCCCACCACCCGTCCGGCCCCCGCCCCCCGCGCCTACCCGGGACAGCCCGCCCAGATCACCCACGGCCCCCGCACCCACCCCCGCGTCGCGCTCACCTTCCACGGCCAGGGCGACCCGGCCCTCGCCCACACCCTGCTCACCACCGCCGAACGGCACGGCGCCCACCTCACCGTGCTCGCCGTCGGCACCTGGCTGGACGAGCACCCCGACATCGCCCGCCGCATCCTCGACGGCGGCCACGACCTCGGCAACCACACCCAGCGGCACATCTCCGTCAACGACCTCCCCGAGGCCGACGCCCGCAAGGAGATCACCGACTGCGCCGACCGGCTCAACCGCCTCACCGGCTCCATCGGCACCTGGTTCCGCCCCTCCCGCGCCGCCACCGCCTCCGCGCTCGTCGCCGCGCTGGCCCGCCGGGCGGGCTACCCGCACGTGCTGTCGTACGACGTCGACTCGCTCGACTACACCCGCCCCGGCGCCGCCGCCGTCACCCGCAAGGTCCTCTCGGAGGTGCGCGAGGGCTCGGTGGTGAGCTTGCATTTCGGATACGAGGACACGGTCGCCGCCCTGCCCGACGTCCTCACGGAACTCGGCCGCCGCAAACTGCGCGCCGTCACCACCACGGAGCTGCTGAGCTGATGCGAACCACGAAAGCCGCCCGCCGGCCGGCCGCCGGTGCCGTCCTCGCCGCCCTGCTCCTGGTGTCCGCGTGCAGCGGCCAGGGCGCGCACCGCGCGAACGAGGCCATCGGCAGCAGACCGCCGGCCCAGCCGCAGGTGGACCAGGCGCGGGTGGACGTGCTGCCCGGCATGCCCCCGGTCCAGGACCCGGCGGACGTCTACGCGGCGGACCGGCCGGGTCTGCTCTCCCCGGTGGTCAAGGACTTCCCCTCCCGGGTGTACGTGCCCAACACCAACTCCGACACGGTCACCGTCATCGACCCGAGGACCTACAAGGTCATCGACACCATCCCGGTCGGCCGCCAGCCCCAGCACGTGGTGCCCTCCTGGGACCTGAAGACCCTGTGGGTCAACAACGACCTCGGCAACAGCCTCACCCCCCTCGACCCGCGCACCGGCAAGGCGGGCAAGCCGGTCGCCGTGCACGACCCGTACAACCTGTACTTCACGCCCGACGGCAAGTACGCGATCGTCATGGCCTCCATGGACCGCGAGCTGGTCTTCCGTGACGCCCACACGATGAAGACCGTCAAGGCGGTGCCGGTCGGCTGCTACGGCGTCAACCACGCGGACTTCTCCCGCGACGGCCGCTACTTCATCGTCTCCTGCGAGTTCAGCGGCGAGCTCCTCAAGGTCGACACCGCGCGGATGGCGGTGGTCGGCGAGCAGAAGCTGCCCGTGCACGGCTCCATGCCGCAGGACGTCAAGGTCTCCCCGGACGGCAAGCGGTTCTACATCGCCGACATGATGGCCAACGGGGTGTGGATCCTCGACGGCGACAGATTCACCAAGCCGGCCTTCCTCTACACCGGCAAGGGCGCGCACGGCCTCTACGTCAGCCGCGACTCCCGCGAGATGTACGTCTCCAACCGGGGCGAGGGCACCATCTCCGTCTTCGACTTCGCCCGCAACAAGCTCACCAAGAAGTGGGAGCTGCCCGGCGGCGGCAGCCCCGACATGGGCGGCGTCTCCGCCGACGGCAAGGTGCTGTGGCTGTCCGGCCGCTACGACGCCGAGGTGTACGCCATCGACACCCGCACCGGCAAGGAACTGGCCCGCATCCCGGTCGGCAGCGGCCCGCACGGACTCGCCGTCTATCCCCAGCCGGGCCGCTACTCACTGGGGCACACGGGCGTCTTCCGCTGAGCCGGGGGACGGAGCAGCAGCTCCGCGCCGACGGCCTGGTAGCCGGCCGCCTGAAACGCCCGCGGACTCCGGGCGTTCCTCGGCGCCACCTGCGCCACCTGCGCCACCTGCGCCACCTGCGCCACCTGCGCCCACAGCGGCTCACCGGACGGTTGCCGGGCCGCGCCCGCGAGCCGCCCCAGGCCCTTCTCCCGGGCCGGCTCGTCCACCTCCACCGAGACCTCCAGCCGCCCGGCCGCCCCACGCCCGATCACCAGCACCGCGTCCACCGTCTCCGCCCGCAGTCCGGTGCGCTCCGGCAGCGCGGCCAGGAAGCGCGGGTGCAGGGCGGCCGACAGCGGATCGCAGTCCGGACCGCGCAGCGTGTCGTACACCCGTGCGGGGTCCTCGTCCGTGACGACGGCGGAGTGCGCGGTGCACGCCGGCACACCCGCGTGCCGGGGCCCCGGCTGCGGACCGGCAGTCCTGCACGGCCTCGTCGGCGACACCCCGCACGGACAGCTAATCTGACCAGCGTCAGTACGCCTGCACGGGCACAAGAAACACGAACAAAAGGGGCGGATCGGTGGCGGACATCGAGGAAGCACGCAAGGAATTCCAGCGGATCGACGCGGACGGTGACGGTTTCATCACCGCCACCGAATTCAAGTCCGCCCTGGCCCAGGGCGGCGACTGGAACGTCACCGACACGGTCGCCGAGGCCATCATCAAGTCCCGTGACCTCAACGGCGACCAGGTCCTGTCCTTCGACGAGTTCTGGACCTACCTGAACAAGTGACACCGGCCGACAGGGGTGCCCCGTCTTCCCGATCGGGCACCCCTGTGCGCGTCACCCGCCCGCCCACTCCTTGAGCGCCGCCTTGGAGGAGAAGTCGGCCAGGTTCTTGTCGACGGGCTGGCTCGCGTACTGGTGGATGCGCCACTTGGCCTTGATGCGGGGCTTTCCGGCCGTGACGTAGTCGGCGATCCACAGGCCGTCGCCCGCGTAGGAGGTCCGGTCGATGTTCAGCCAGAAATCGCGGTTGCAGTAGAGCATCACCCGGTTGTGGGGCCGCAGTTGTTTCAGTTTACGGATGAAGCTGTCCTTTTCCGCGTTGCTGGCGTGTGTGCCGTCGCTCGTGGGTTCCCAGTCGACGGCCAGGATGTCGCCGGTGCGTTCCGGGGTGTGCTGGAGGAAGTAGTCGGCCTGTGCGGCCAGGTCGCCCGGCCACAGGAAGTGGTAGAAACCCACGACCAGTCCGGCGTCGCGGCCGGTCTTGGTCTGCGCGGTGAGGCGGGGATTCACGTACGAACGGCCCTCGGTCGCCTTCATGAAGACGAAGGAGAGCCCGTCCGTGTCATATGACGTGGACTGGAAGGAACTTACGTCGATGCCGTGGAGCATGCAGAGTTTGTGCCCCCCGCACGGCCCCCCGGAAACTTGCCCCCGGTAGCGGGGCGATTCAGACGCCAGATCACATCGATTCCGCAACCGGACGGAGCCGCCGGCGGTGGCGCCTGCTCGCGCCGGAGCTCGGTGAAGCCCAGCCGGCGCGGAACGGCGCGACTGGGGGCGTTCGCCAGGTCGTGCGCGATCTCCAGATACCCCACGTCCGCCAGCGCGAACATCTCTTCGGCCAGCGCCGCCGTCGCCCTCGTCGCGATGCCCCGCCCCACCGCCGAGGGGTGCAGCCAGTACCCCAGCCGGCACCCCCGGGGCTCGGCGCGATACGCCTGGCACATGCCGATGAGCCCGCCGTTCTCGGCGACGACGTAGTTGTAGAGCTCGCCGCTCTCCCACTTCGTCTCGGAACTCGCCAGCAGTTCCCGGGTGTTCTGCTCGTCGTGGCCGTCGGCCCACGGCATCCACGGCCGCAGATGATCCCGGGATTCCTCTATCAACGTGAACAGTTGAACGAAATCACGCTGCCCCCGTAAACGCCGGAGGATGAATTCCCCGCACTCGATGAGCTGGCTCGGTCGGTCCATGGAACCATGATTGTTCCGCGGACCGATCAAGTAAATGTGCGATCAAGTAAATATCAGCACTCGATGATGTTCACCGCGAGCCCGCCCCGCGCCGTCTCCTTGTACTTCACGGACATGTCCGCGCCGGTCTCCTTCATGGTCTTGATGACCTTGTCGAGGGAGACCATGTGCGAACCGTCGCCGCGCATCGCCATCTTGGCCGCCGTGACCGCCTTCACCGCGGCCATGCCGTTGCGCTCGATGCACGGGATCTGGACGAGGCCGCCGACCGGGTCGCAGGTCAGGCCCAGGTTGTGCTCCATGCCGATCTCGGCGGCGTTCTCGACCTGTTCGGGGGTGCCGCCCAGGACCTCGGCGAGCGCGCCCGCCGCCATGGAGCACGCGGAGCCGACCTCGCCCTGGCAGCCGACCTCGGCGCCGGAGATGGAGGCGTTCTCCTTGAAGAGCATGCCGATCGCGCCCGCGGACAGCAGGAAGCGGACCACGCCGTCCTCGTCCGCGCCCGGCACGAAGTTGATGTAGTAGTGCAGCACCGCGGGGATGATGCCGGCCGCGCCGTTCGTCGGGGCGGTCACCACCCGGCCCCCGGCCGCGTTCTCCTCGTTCACCGCCATCGCGTAGAGCGTGATCCACTCCATGGCGCGGGCCAGCGGCTCGCCCTCGGCACGCAGCTGGCGCGCGGAGACGGCGGCCCGGCGGCGGACCTTGAGCCCGCCCGGCAGGATCCCCTCACGGGTCAGGCCGCGCTGCACGCACGCCCGCATCACCCGCCAGATCTCCAGCAGGCCCTCCCGGATCTCCTCCTCGGTGCGCCAGGCCCGCTCGTTCTCCAGCATCAGGGAGGAGATCGAAAGTCCGGTCTCCTTGGTCAGGCGCAGCAGCTCGTCGCCGGTGCGGAAGGGGTACTTGAGGACCGTGTCGTCCAGCACGATCCGGTCCGCGCCGACCGCGTCCTCGTCCACGACGAAGCCGCCGCCGACCGAGTAGTACGTCTTGCTGAGCAGCTCCGCGCCCGAGGCGTCGTAGGCCCATATCGTCATGCCGTTGGCGTGGTACGGCAGGGCCTTGCGGCGGTGCAGGACCAGGTCGTCGTCGAAGGAGAAGGCGATCTCGTGCTCGCCGAGCAGCGCGAGCCGCCCCGAGCCCTTGATCGACTCCACCCGGTCGTCGGCGGATTCCACGTCGACCGTGCGCGGGGAGGCGCCCTCCAGGCCGAGCAGCACCGCCTTGGGGGTGCCGTGGCCGTGTCCGGTCGCGCCCAGCGAGCCGTACAGCTCGCAGCGCAGGGACGCGACCGAGGCCAGCAGTTCCTCGTTGCGCAGCCGGTGCGCGAACATGCGTGCCGCGCGCATCGGGCCGACCGTGTGGGAGCTGGACGGGCCGATACCGATCGAGAACAGGTCGAAGACCGAGATGGCCACGGTCACTCCTTGGGGCAGTGGTGGTGGGGCACTCGTCGAAGGGCGAGTGCCCCACCGGGGGATTACTTGCTCAGACCCGGGTACAGCGGGTGCTTCGCGGCCAGGGCCGCGACCCGGGCCTTCAGTGCCGAGGCGTCGTACGACGGCTTCAGCGCCTCGGCGATCACGTCCGCGACCTCGGCGAAGTCCTCGGCCGTGAAGCCGCGGGTCGCCAGCGCGGGAGTGCCGATCCGCAGGCCCGAGGTGACCATCGGGGGACGCGGGTCGTTCGGGACCGCGTTGCGGTTGACCGTGATGCCGACCTCGTGCAGCCGGTCCTCGGCCTGCTGGCCGTCCAGCTCGGAGGCGCGCAGGTCGACCAGGATCAGGTGCACGTCCGTACCGCCGGACAGCACGTCGACCCCGGCGTCACGGGCGTCCTCGGCCGTCAGGCGCTCGGCGAGGATGCGGGCACCCTCCACCGTACGGCGCTGGCGCTCCTTGAAGTCCTCGGAGGCCGCGACCTTGAAGGACACCGCCTTGGCCGCGATCACGTGCTCCAGGGGACCGCCCTGGAAGCCCGGGAAGACGGACGAGTTCAGCTTCTTCGCGAATTCCTTCTTCGCGAGGATGATGCCGCCGCGCGGGCCGCCCAGGGTCTTGTGCGTCGTGGAGGTGACCACGTCCGCGTGCTCGACCGGGTTCGGGTGCAGTCCGGCGGCGACCAGGCCGGCGAAGTGCGCCATGTCGACCCAGAGGTACGCCTCGACCTCGTCGGCGATCCGGCGGAACTCGGCGAAGTCCAGCCGGCGCGGGTACGCCGACCAGCCCGCGATGATGACCTTGGGGCGGTGCTCCTTGGCGAGCCGCTCGACCTCGGCCATGTCGACCAGGCCGTTCTCCTGGTCCACGTGGTAGGCGACCACGTTGAACTGCTTGCCGGAGAAGTTGAGCCGCATGCCGTGGGTCAGGTGGCCGCCGTGCGCCAGGTCCAGGCCGAGGATGGTGTCCCCGGGCTGGGCCAGCGCGAACAGGGCCGCCTGGTTGGCGGAGGCGCCGGAGTGGGGCTGGACGTTGGCGTACTCGGCGCCGAACAGCTCCTTGATCCGGTCGATGGCGATCTGCTCGGCCACGTCGACGTGCTCGCAGCCGCCGTAGTAGCGGCGGCCCGGGTAGCCCTCGGCGTACTTGTTGGTGAGGACCGAGCCCTGGGCCTCCATCACCGCGAGCGGCGCGAAGTTCTCGGACGCGATCATCTCGAGCGTGGACTGCTGGCGGAGCAGCTCGGCGTCGACCGCGGCGGCGATCTCCGGGTCCAGCTCGTGCAGGGGCGTGTTCAGGACAGTCATACGGCTACGACTCCTCAGCCTGCGATGTGGGCGTCGTACTCGGCGGCGGAGAGCAGGTCGTCCGGCTCGCCCGCGACGCGTACCTTGAACAGCCAGCCGCCCTCGAAGGGCTCGGAGTTCACCAGCGACGGGTCGTCGACGACGTTCTCGTTGATCGCGGTGACCTCGCCGGTGACCGGGGAGTACAGGTCGGAGACCGACTTGGTGGACTCCAGCTCACCACAGGTCTCGCCCGCCTCGACGGTGGAGCCGACCTCGGGGAGCTGGGCGTAGACCACATCGCCGAGCGCGTTGGCCGCGAACTCGGTGATGCCGACCGTCGAGACGCCGTCGCCGGCGGCCGACAGCCACTCGTGCTCCTTGCTGTAGCGCAGCTGCTGGGGGTTGCTCATGGCCTGAATTCTCCTGTACGCGCGGGAGTGCTGATGACGGGGGGACGCTGGTGACCGCCGGTGGGCGGGCGAATGTGCGCAGGGTCACGTGCCCGCCCGTCGGGGGCGGGGGCGCGACCGGGCTCGCTGTCTACTTCTGGCGCTTGTAGAAGGGCAGCGCGACGACCTCGTAGGGCTCGTGCGTACCGCGGATGTCCACGCCGACGCCCTCGGTGCCGGGCGCGGCGTGCGCCGCGTCGACGTAGGCCATGGCGATCGGCTTGCCCAGGGTGGGGGAGGGGGCACCCGAGGTGACCTCGCCGATCACCGTGCCACCGGCGACCACCGGGTACCCGGCGCGCGGCACCCGACGACCCTCGGCGATCAGGCCGACCAGGACCCGCGGGGGGTTCTGCGCGGCGCGCTCGGCGGCCTCGGTGAGCGCGGCGCGCCCCACGAAGTCGCCCTCCTTCTCGAACTTGACCACGCGGCCGAGCCCGGCGTCGAAGGGGGTCAGCGAGGTGTTCAGCTCGTGCCCGTACAGCGGCATGCCCGCCTCCAGGCGCAGCGTGTCGCGGCAGGACAGGCCGCAGGGCACCAGGCCGGCGCCCTCGCCGGCCTCGGTCAGCGCCTGCCACAGCTCGACGGCGTGCTCGGGCTTCACGAACAGCTCGAAGCCGTCCTCGCCGGTGTAGCCGGTGCGGGCGATCAGCGCGGGGACACCGGCGACGGTGCCGGGCAGGCCCGCGTAGTACTTCAGACCGTCCAGGTCGGCGTCGGTGAGGGACTTCAGGATGCCGGGGGAGGCCGGGCCCTGGATCGCGAGCAGGGCGTAGGCGTCCCGGTCGTCGCGCACCTCGACGTCGAGTCCGCCGGAGCGCTCGTCCAGCGCGTCCAGGACCACCTGGGCGTTGGAGGCGTTGGCGACGACCATGTACTCGGTCTCGGCGAGCCGGTAGACGATCAGGTCGTCCAGGATGCCGCCGTCGGCCCGCACGATCATCGTGTAGCGGGCGCGGCCGACGCCGACGGAGGCGATGTTGCCGACCAGCGCCAGGTTCAGGAAGTCGGCGGCCTCGGGGCCGGTGACGGTGATCTCGCCCATGTGGGAGAGGTCGAACAGGCCCGCCTTGGTCCGCACGGCCAGGTGCTCGTCGCGCTCGGAGCCGTAGCGCAGGGGCATGTCCCAGCCCGCGAAGTCGGTCATCGTCGCACCGAGCGAGCGGTGCACGGCGTCCAGCGCGGTGTGTCGGAGTTCGGTACTGCTCATCGGACGGTCGTCTCCCAGGGCAACAGGGATGGGGCGAGGAACGTTCCTCCCCATCTGTCATCGGAACCTGAGAGGTTCGCCGGGACCGCCACGGGGGCGACCACGGTTTGCACCTTGGGTGGGGCCGCCGGCAGGGCGGCCCGCTTTTCAGATGTGCCTCGCCCGCGCGGTAACGGGGCCTGAGAGATTCAAGGGAGGGACTTGCTCCTTCGGCGCCCCAGCGAAGCCTGCTGGGGACTCTCCCGCGCGGATTCAAACGGCCGGTATGCAGTTGGCGGCCACATCATTGCACGTCGCGCCCCCGCCCGTCAGGGGCCGGATCCGTAACCGACCTGTGGCGGTACGCGCACCCGCCCGCGGCACACCGGCCATTACCTTCCCTTTACTTCCACTGGACATGGAGATTACGAACGGACAAGGGGAGGACGATCACGGTGGACAGGACCCTGGCGCACGCGGCCCGCATCCCGGCGCCGAGCGGCCCCGCGGCCCGCGAGCGGACGGCCGCGCGCCCCGCGCCCCGCGTGCTGGACCTGCGCGACCGGGCCGCCCCGGGCCCCGGCACCCTCCGCTTCGGCCCCCGCGACATCGTGGTCCTCACCGGGCTGCCCGGCAGCGGCAAGTCCACGCTGATGCGCCGCGCGGCCGGCGCCCGCCGCGTCGACTCCCAGGACACCCGGGCCCGCTTCGCCGCCCGCCTGCCCCGCTTTCTGCCGTACGCCGTCTACCGCCCCCTGGTGCGCGTCGCCCACTACCGGTCGCTGCGCCGCGCCCTGCGCACGCGAGCGCCCCTGGTGGTGCACGACTGCGGCACCCAGCCCTGGGTGCGCGCCTGGCTGGCCCGCGCGGCCCGCCGCTCCGGCGCCACCCTGCATCTGCTCCTGCTGGACGTGCCCGAGGAGACGGCCCGCGCGGGCCAGCGCGAGCGCGGCCGCACCGTCTCCCGCCGCGCCTTCGGCCGCCACCGGCGTACGACGGCCCGGCTGCTCGGCGCGGTCGGGCGCGGCGAGCTGCCCGCGGGCTGCGGCTCTGCGGTGCTGCTGGACCGGGCCGCGGCGGACGCCGTACAGCGGATCGTGTTCAGGGGGTACGGCTCTGTCACCGGCACCCGTTAGCCTTCATGGTCACAGCAGTGGTTCCCAGCAGGCGGTAGGCAGATGGACTTCCCGGCGGACATTCCCGCGGACTTCCCGGCACAGGCGCACCCCCACCCGCACGGCGGTTGGCCCGGCAACGAGCTGGAGGAGGTGCTCTCGGCCTCCCTCGGCATACCCGCGGCGGGCGGCCGGATCATCGAGGTCCTCGGCCGCAGCTTCGTCTGGGTGCCGCTGCCGTCCGGCGGCGGTCCCGGCAGCGGCCCGCTGGACCTGCCCACCCTGGACATCGAGGGCCAGGTGTTCGTCCCGGTGTTCAGCTCCGAGGAGCAGTTCCGCCAGGCCGTCGGCTCCCACATGTCGTACACCATCGCCCCGGCCGTGGAGTTCGCCCGCGGGCTGCCCCCGCAGGCGGGCATCGCGGTGAACCCCGGCGGCACGGTCGGCATCCCGCTCCCGCCGGAGGCCGTCGCCGAGCTGTGCCGCGCCGGCCGCACCCCGCTGGACGGCCCCGCGACCGGCGGCCGCGTCCGCCTGTTCGAGCCCGACTGGCAGGACGACCCGGTCGACTTCCTCTCCGCCGCCTCCGCCGAGTTCGCCGCGACCGGCGTGGTCGTCACCGCCCGCCGCTGCCTGGCCGCGATCGAGAACGCCGACCCGGTCATGTTCGTCGGCGTGGAACTCTCCCAGTGGGAGGGCGACTTCCGCGCCCTGCCCCTGGAGGCCCTCGGCCGCGCCCTCGGCCGGATCCCGACCGCCTGGCCGGTCAACCTGATCCTGCTGGACGTGACGGACGACCCGGTGGCCGAATGGCTGAAGTCAACCGTCCGGCCCTTCTACATCCGCTAGCCGCGGCCCGGGCGAACGGACAACGGGCCCCGCGCCCATCGGCGCATAAGCTGTCTCCGCACGCGGGGCACGATGGAGAAGAAGGGCATGACAAGGTGAGCGCCACCCACAGCGGAAGCGTCGAACACACGCTCCGCCACGTCACGCCCGGACGCTACGACGCCTACGAGGCCCTTCTGCGCGCCCTCGCCACCCCCTCCGCCGGCCAGATCTGGATGCTGCTGTGGCACGGCCAGGCCGGCTCCCCGGACGCCCAGTACGGAGACATGGAGGTCGGCGGCTGCCACTACGCGCCCTGTGTGACCTCCGCCCAGGAGCTGTCCGCCAGCGGCTGGAACCGCTCGTACGAAGTGGTCGACGGCCTGGACGTGGCCCGCACCCTCTACCCCGACCACTACGGCCTCTGGCTCAACCCGCACGCCCCCGGCGGCGGCGTCGGCATCCCCTGGCTGGACCTGCGCCGCATCGCCACCGGCCTGGACCGGCAGCCCGCCGGCCCCCTGCGGCTGACCGAACCCGGCATCGAGATCCCGCAGTTCTACGCCCAGCTCTCCCAGCACGCCCACCGCACCCCCGCCCTGCGCTCGCTGCGCCGCGCCTGGGTGCAGCCCGCGCTCGGGGCGCCGTACCTCGCCATCGGCCTGGACCTGTACGAGACCTCGCCCGCCGCGGTCGACTCGGTGCGCGCGATGATGCAGCGCTCCGTCGGCGCCGTCCCCGAGGGCCTGCCCGTCTCCACGGTCGCGCTGACCGACGACCACGACCCGGTCGTGATGTGGATGCGCGCCCACGCCCGGCCCTTCTACGACCGCGAGGCCCACGCCGCCGCGCCCGCCGGCCGCCCGGCACCCCAACTCCAGGCCCCGGCGCCGGGCTACGGCTATCCGCCGGTGCACGGCGGTTACTGAGGTTCCGCCGCTTCCCACGCTCTTCCCGCCCTACCTCCCGAACCGCGGCATTACGGCGTTCTGTCCCAACTGACCCGTGTCCGGGGGCCGTTACCCACTATCCGGATAACGGAATCCTCCGCGATGCATCACGGTTGCGCATACTTTCACCGTCAGCTCTGGCGAGTGATCGCAAGGACGCTGAAGACTCCCCACTCAGACCACGAGCCTTCAGAACTCGTGTTCGCTTGCAAGTCGACAAAGCCGCAAACCGCGGCAGCGCAGGCCGGTCACCACCGGCGAGAGGGGTCGCACATCGTGACCGCACCGATCGAGACCACCGGGGCGGCAGCCGAAGCGCAGCCTGAGGCTGTGCTCGCGGGAGCCGACAAGGGGCGGATCGAGGGTCGTTCCCTGGGCCAGATCGCCTGGACCCGCTTCAAGCGGGACAGAGTCGCCGTGGCCGGCGGCGTCATCGTGATCCTGCTGATCCTGCTGGCCATCCTCTCGCGCCCCATCCAGGCCGTGTTCGGCCTCGACCCCAACGCCTTCCACCAGGACCTGATCGACCCCAACACCTCACTGCCCAAGAGCGGCTGGGGCGGCATGAGCCTGGACCACCCGCTCGGCGTGGACCCCAAGTTCGGCCGGGACATCGCCACCCGCGTCCTGGAGGGCTCCTGGGTCTCGCTGGTCGTCGCCTTCGGCGCCACGGTCCTGTCCAACGTGATCGGCGCCGTCATGGGCGTGATCGCGGGCTTCTACGGCGGCCGGGTCGACTCGATCATCAGCCGTCTGATGGACATCTTCCTCGCTTTCCCGTTGCTGCTGTTCGCCATCGCGATCTCCGCAACGCTCCAGGGCGGCGCCTTCGGTCTGAACGGACTTCCGCTCCACCTCGCCGTGCTCATCTTCGTGATCGGCTTCTTCAACTGGCCCTATCTGGGCCGGATCGTGCGCGGCCAGACGCTGGCCCTGCGCGAGCGGGAGTTCGTCGACGCGGCCCGCGGCATGGGTGCCAAGGGCCCGTACATCCTCTTTCGTGAGCTGATGCCGAACCTGGTCGGCCCGATCATCGTCTACTCGACGCTGCTCATCCCGACCAACATCATCTTCGAGGCCTCGCTGAGCTTCCTCGGCGTCGGTATCCAGCCCCCGCAGGCATCGTGGGGCGGCATGCTCCGCGACGCGGTCACCTACTACCAGGTCGATCCCCAGTACATGATCGTGCCCGGCCTCGCCATCTTCGTCACCGTCCTCGCGTTCAACCTGCTCGGCGACGGTCTCCGCGACGCTCTCGACCCGCGCAGCCGCTAGGCAGCCAGAGAGCTCATCAAGTTTTCCGATCAATGGAGGGGAAGCAGACCATCATGCGAAGGTCAGCGCTGGCCGCGGTCGCGGCCATCGGCTCCGCAAGCCTGCTTGTCGCAGGCTGCAGCAAGGCCGATGACAACAAGGACACACCGAAGGCGGCCGGCGCCAACGCGGCGACCACGAAGGTGGTCAACGCGTCCGACAAGAAGGGTGGCACGGTCACCTACGAACTGTCGGACGTGCCGGACTCGTTCGACCCCGGCAACCAGTACTACGCGTACATGTGGAACTTCAGCCGCCTCTACGCGCGTCCGCTGATGACGTTCGCCCCGGGCCCCGGCGGCAAGGGCAACACCCTCGTCCCGGACCTCGCCGCGGGCAAGGGCGTCTCCAGCGACGGCGGCAAGACCTGGACGTACAAGCTCCGCACGGGCGTGAAGTACCAGGACGGCACCCCGATCACCTCGAAGGACGTCAAGTACGCCGTCGAGCGGTCGAACTTCGCGCGTGACGTGCTCTCGCTCGGCCCGAACTACTTCCAGCAGTTCCTCAAGGACGGCGACAAGTACAAGGGTCCGTACAAGGACAAGAGCGCCAAGGGCCTGTCCTCGATCGAGACCCCGGACGACAGCACGATCGTCTTCCACCTGAGCAAGCCGTTCCAGGAGTTCGACTACCTGGCCGCCGAGCCGGAGACGGCCCCGGTGCCCCAGTCCAAGGACAAGGGCGTCGACTACGTCAAGAACATCGTGTCCTCGGGCTCGTACGAGATCCAGAGCTACCAGGAGGGCAAGCAGGTCGTCCTGGTCCCGAACAAGAACTGGGACGCGAAGACCGACCCGCTGCGCAAGCAGCTGGCCAGCAAGATCATCGTCAACCTGAAGGTCAACCCGGAGACGATCGACAAGGACCTCCAGTCCGGCGACGCCACCGTCGACCTCGGGGGCACCGGCGTCCAGGACTCCACCCAGGCGTCCCTGCTCAACTCCGCGGACGGCAAGGCCAACACGGACAACGCCTACGGCGGCCGTCTGGTCTACGCGGCGATCAACACCAAGCTGAAGCCGTTCGACAACGTCGCCTGCCGCAAGGCCGTCGAGTACGCCATCGACAAGGTCTCCGTGCAGACCGCCATGGGCGGCCCGATCCGCGGTGACATCGCCACCACCGTCCTGCCGCCGGACATCACCGGCTACCAGAAGGCGGACGTCTACGCGTCCAAGGGCAGCAAGGGTGACATCGCCAAGGCCAAGGACCAGCTCAAGTCCTGCGGCCAGAAGGCGATCAACACCAACATCACGGCCCGCTCCGACCGTCCGGGCGAGGTGGACGCGGCCACCGCGATCATCAACTCGCTGAAGAAGGTCGGCATCAACGCCACCCTCAAGCAGTACCCGTCGGGCAAGTACTTCACCGACTACGCGGGTGTGCCGAGCTTCGACAAGAAGCAGAACGTCGGCCTGATGATGATGCAGTGGGGTGCCGACTGGCCCTCCGGCTACGGCTTCCTCCAGCAGATCCTGAACGGCGCGGCGATCAGCCAGTCCGGCAACACCAACCTGTCGCAGTACGACAGCAAGCAGGTCAACGACCTGCTCGCCAAGGCGATCGCCGAGCCCGACCCGGCCAAGCGCAACGCCCTGTACGGACAGATCGACAAGCAGGCCATGGACGACGCCGTGCTGGTCCCGCTGACCTACTTCAAGGTTCTGCTGTACCGCTCGCCGTACGCCACCAACGTGGTCTCCACGTCCGCGTTCAGCGGTCAGTACGACTACCTCAACCTCGGCACCACGAAGAAGTAGCAGCCCCGGAAGGCAGGTGAAGGCATTGGTGCCCGCGGGCCGCGAAACCCGCGGGCACCAGCGCCGGTCCCCGTGATCTCGTACATCCTCCGCCGGACGGTCGCGGCAGTGATCCTGCTGCTGGTCGTCTCCGCGGTCACCTTCGCCATCTTCTTCCTGCTGCCGCGCATCGCCGGCCAGACAGCGGACCAGCTCGCGCAGCAGTACATCGGAAAGAGCCCGTCGAAGGCGGACATCGCCGCGGTCAAGCACAACCTCGGTCTGGACCAGCCCGTCTACGTCCAGTACTGGCACTTCATCAAGGGGATCGTGGCCGGCGCCGACTACAGCGTCGGTCCCAGCACGGTGCACTGCGGTGCGCCCTGCTTCGGCTACTCCTTCAAGACGCACGAAGCGGTCTGGCCGCAGCTCACCTCCCGCCTTCCCGTCACCCTCTCGCTGGCCGCCGGCGCGGCCGTGCTCTGGCTGATCTCCGGCATCGTGGTCGGCGTCATCTCGGCGCTCAAGCCGCGCTCGCTGTTCGACCGCACCTTCATGGGCGTCGCCCTGGCCGGTGTCTCGCTGCCCATGTTCTTCACGGGCAACCTGGCGCTCCTGCTCTTCACCTACACCTGGCCGATCTTCGGCCGCACCTACGTCCCGTTCACCCAGAACCCGGCGCAATGGGCCAACACCCTGTTCCCCGCGTGGTGTTCGCTCGCGCTGCTGTACTCCGCGATCTACGCCCGGCTCACCCGCTCGGGCATGCTGGAGACGATGAACGAGGACTTCATCCGCACGGCCCGCGCCAAGGGCCTCAGGGAACACGTCGTCGTCCGCAGACACGGTCTGCGCGCCGCCCTCACCCCGATCATCACCGTCTTCGGCATGGACCTCGGTCTGCTGCTCGGCGGCGCGGTGATCACCGAGACGGTCTTCTCGCTGCACGGGGTCGGCGAGTTCGCCGTGCAGGCCATCGGCACCAACGACCTGCCCCCCATCCTCGGCGTGACCCTGCTCGCCGCCATCTTCGTCGTCATCGCAAATCTCGTGGTGGACGTGCTCTACGCCGCCGCCGACCCGCGGGTGAGGCTCTCGTGACCGAACTCTCCAAGACCGAAACGGGCGAGGAGTCCACCGCCAAGGCGCCCTCGGCCTTTCTGGAGGTCCGCGACCTCAAGGTGCACTTCCCGACCGACGACGGCATCGTCAAGTCCGTCGACGGGCTCTCCTTCTCGGTGGAGAAGGGCAAGACCCTCGCCATCGTCGGCGAGTCCGGCTCGGGCAAGTCCGTCACCTCGCTCGCCGTCATGGGCCTGCACCGGCTCGGCGCGCGCGGCAAGAACGTGCGCATGTCCGGCGAGATCTGGCTCAACGGCAAGGAACTGGTCGGCGCCTCCCCGGACGAGGTGCGCAGGCTCCGCGGCCGCGACATGGCGATGATCTTCCAGGACCCGCTGTCCGCGATGCACCCCTACTACAAGGTCGGCGACCAGATCGTCGAGGCGTACCGGGTGCACCACAAGGCCGGCAAGAAGGAAGCCCGCAAGCGCGCCATCGAGATGCTCGACCGCGTCGGCATCCCCGAGCCGGCCAAGCGCGTCGACGGCTACCCGCACGAGTTCTCCGGCGGTATGCGCCAGCGCGCCATGATCGCCATGGCGCTGGTCAACAACCCCGAACTGCTCATCGCGGACGAGCCGACCACCGCCCTCGACGTGACCGTCCAGGCGCAGATCCTCGACCTGATCCGCGACCTCCAGAAGGAGTTCGGCTCCGCGGTCATCATGATCACGCACGACCTCGGCGTGGTCGCCGAGATCGCCGACGACGTCCTCGTGATGTACGGCGGCCGGTGCGTGGAGCGCGGCGCCGCCGCCGAGGTCTTCGAGAAGCCGCAGCACCCCTACACCTGGGGCCTGCTCGGCTCGATGCCCCGCATCGACCGCGAGACCTCGGAACGGCTCATCCCGGTCAAGGGCCAGCCGCCGAGCCTCATCAACGTCCCCTCGGGCTGTGCCTTCCACCCGCGCTGCCCGTACGCGGACCTCCCCGCGGACAACGTCAGCCGCACGGTGCGCCCCGAGCTGGAGCTGGTCGGCGCCGGACACTGGTCCGCCTGCCACCTGTCGGCCGAGGACCGCGAGCGGATCTGGACCGAAGAGATTGCGCCGAAGCTGTGAGTGAGACGAAGAAGACGGACACCGCCGCGAAGGCCGCGGTCCCCGAGCAGGCGTCGGCTCCGGACGAGCGCGAGGTGCTGCTCAAGGTCGAGAACCTGACCAAGCACTTCCCGATCAAGAAGGGCATCCTGCGCCGCCAGGTCGGCGCGGTGAAGGCCGTCGACGGCATCGACTTCGAGGTGCGCAAGGGCGAGACCCTGGGCGTCGTCGGCGAGTCGGGCTGCGGCAAGTCGACCATGGGCCGGGTCATCACCCGCCTCCAGGACCCGACCGGCGGCACGATCTCCTTCGAGGGCCAGGACATCACCCGGCTGTCCACCGGCGACATGCGTCCGCTGCGCCGCGACATCCAGATGATCTTCCAGGACCCGTACGGCTCCCTGAACCCCCGGCACACCATCGGCTCGATCGTCTCGGCGCCGTTCCGGCTCCAGGGCGTCGAGCCCGAGGGCGGGGTGAAGAAGGAGGTGCAGCGGCTGCTCGAACTGGTCGGTCTGAGCCCCGAGCACTACAACCGCTACCCGCACGAGTTCTCCGGCGGCCAGCGCCAGCGCATCGGCATCGCCCGCGCGCTCGCCCTGAAGCCGAAGCTGGTCGTGGCTGACGAGCCGGTGTCCGCGCTGGACGTGTCGATCCAGGCCCAGGTCGTCAACCTCATGGACGACCTCCAGCAGGAGCTGGGCCTGACCTACGTCATCATCGCGCACGACCTCTCCGTCGTCCGGCACGTCTCGGACCGGATCGCGGTGATGTACCTCGGCAAGATCGTCGAACTGGCCGACCGCAACGCCCTGTACGAGGCGCCGATGCACCCGTACACCAAGGCGCTGATGTCGGCGGTGCCGGTGCCGGACACCAAGCGCCGGGGCCAGAAGAGCGAACGCATCCTGCTGCGCGGCGACGTGCCCTCGCCGATCGCCCCGCCGTCGGGCTGCCGCTTCCACACCCGGTGCTGGAAGGCGACGGAGATCTGCCGGACGACCGAGCCGCAGCTCGTCGAGCTGAAGCCGGGCCAGCGGGTCGCCTGCCACCACCCGGAGAACTTCGCCGACCAGGCACCGCAGGACACGGTCCTGCTGTCGGCGGCGAAGGAGGCGTCGGAGCTGGTACCGGACGCGGTGCTGGCCGGGGGCCTGGAGGACGAGCCCAAGTCCGATGCTGTGACCGAGACTTCGTCGGAGTCGGAGCTGGAGTCGTCGTCGGAGCCGGGGTCTGAGTCTGCGGCGGAGCCCGGGGTCGTGCCCGAGGCCAAGGCCGGGACTGAGCCCGGGGCGAAGGCCGCGGCGGAGGGTTCGGCCGGGGTCAAGTCCGAGTCCGCAGGCGGGATTTCGCCAGCGCCGGACGCGAAGTCGGAGGCTGCGGCGGAGCCCGGGGTCGTGCCCGAGGCCAAGGCCGGGGCCGAGCCCGAGACCGGGGCGGAGGGTGCGGCCGAGGCCAAGCCGGCGTCCACGGCCGGGACTTCACCTGCGTCGGACGCGAAGCCGGAGTCTGTCGCCGAGGAGTCCGGGTCCGGGTCGGCTGCCGAGCCGGACCCGGAAGCCGCTGCTGAGAGCGAGCCCGCCGTCACCTCCAAGTCCCCGAACCCGAAGGGCAAGTAGCCGAAAAGGGCCCGCCGCCCGAGAACGGTTCACGCAAGGGCATGTACATGCCTGAACGGGAGAGTGCAGAGTCGCCCGTGTCCGACACCTGATCGGCACACGCTCGAAAGGGACGACTCATGGCACTCTCCCGTTCGGCCCGTGCGGGGGCCCTGGCCACCGCCGCGGCCTCCT
This sequence comes from Streptomyces sp. WP-1, assembly GCF_030450125.1. Lineage (NCBI taxonomy): Bacteria > Bacillati > Actinomycetota > Actinomycetes > Kitasatosporales > Streptomycetaceae > Streptomyces > Streptomyces sp. WP-1. The sequence continues at coordinate 2,669,040 of NZ_CP123923.1, read as the reverse complement.
TCCTCCTCGTCGCCGCCGCCCCCGCCCCCACCCCCGGCGCCCCCGGCATCGGCGACCCCTACTTCCCCGAGCTGGGCAACGGCGGCTTCGACGCGCTGCACTACGACCTCGACCTCGCGTACGCCCCGGGCACCGGCCGCCTGGACGGCCGTACGACCCTCACCGCCCGCGCCACCCAGAACCTCTCCTCCTTCGACCTGGACCTCCAGCAACTGGAGATCACACGGATACAAGTGAACGGAAGGAAGGCCCGGTTCACCCGCGACGGCGCCGAGGTCACCGTCACCCCGCGCGCCCCGCTCGCCAGGAACCGCCGCTTCACCGTGCGCGTCACCTACGGCGGCGTGCCCCAGCCGCTGACCGGTCCCATCGTCTTCGGCTCCAAGTACGGCTGGATGAAGACACCCGACGGCGTCTTCGTCGCCTGCGAGCCCAACGCGGCCTCCACCTGGTTCCCGTCCAGCGACCACCCCTCCGACAAGGCCACCTACGACATCCGGATCAAGGCGCCGAAGGGCCTGACCGCCGTCTCCAACGGCCGGCTGGTGTCGACGCGCGACCGCGGCGGCTCGACCTACACCCACTGGCGGGAGTCCGAGCCGATGGCGACCTACCTCGCCACCGCCACCATCGGGAAATTCGACGTCCGTACCGGCCGCACCCCCGGCGGCATCCCGATCTACGTCGCCGTCGACCCGGTGCTGAAGAACTCGAACAAGGTCGACGTGTACGCGGTCACCGCGGAGGCCACCGACTACTGGTCGAAGATCTTCGGGCCGTACCCGTTCGAGGAGACCGGCGCGATCGTGGACGACATGCCCGAGGCCGGGTTCTCGCTGGAGGTGCAGTCCAAGCCGGCGTACTCCGCCGTGCGCAGCGAGACGACCATCGTGCACGAGCTGGCCCACCAGTGGTTCGGCGACTCGGTGAGCGTGGCCCAGTGGAAGGACATCTGGCTCAACGAGGGCTTCGCCACCTACGCCCAGTGGCTGTGGGCCGAGCACCGGGGCACCCGCACCGCCCACGACTCGTTCCTGGCCGCCTACGACTCCCTCCCGGCCGACTCCTCCTTCTGGCGGACTGAGGTCGCCGACCCCCAGCGGGACACGATGTTCGCCGACGCCGTCTACGACCGCGGCGCCATGACCCTCCAGGTGCTGCGCGAGCGGATCGGCGACAAGGCGTTCTTCCGGCTGCTCCCCGCCTGGACCCGGCTGCACCGGCACGGCAACGCGGACACCACCGACTTCATCCGCCTCGCCGAGCGGATCAGCGGACAGCAGCTCGGTGATCTGTTCGACACCTGGCTGTTCACCACAGGTAAACCCGCCCTGTAAACCTGGCTTTGTAAGGTTTAGCCCGCTCGACAGGTGAGAATGTCAGGGTGCAGCTCCAACAGTTCTTCAGCCCCTCCGTCCAGCACACGCTCGACGTGATCGGCATCTTCGTCTTCGCGATCTCCGGCGCGCTGCTGGCGGTCCGGAAGAACTTCGACGTGTTCGGCATCGCCGTGCTCGCCGAGGTGACCGCGCTGGGCGGGGGGCTCTTCCGCGACGTGGTGATCGGGGCCCTGCCCCCGGCCGCCTTCACGGACCTCGGGTACTTCCTCACCCCGCTGCTCGCCACGCTCGTCGTCTTCTTCCTGCATCCGCACGTGGAGCGGATCCAGACGGCGGTGCTCGTCTTCGACGCGGCCGGCCTCGGCCTGTTCTGTGTCAGCGGTACGACGAAGGCGTACGGCTACGGCCTCGGCCTGACCGCGTCGGCGACGCTGGGGCTGGCCACCGCGGTCGGCGGCGGTGTGCTGCGCGACCTGGTGGCCAACGAGGTGCCCTCGCTGCTGCGCTGGGACCGCGATCTGTACGCGGTCCCGGCGATGGTCGGCGCGGGCATGGTGGTGCTGTGCATCCGCTACGACGCGCTGACCCCCCTCACCAGTGGGATCGCGGCCGTCACCGCTTTTGTGCTTCGTCTCCTCGCGATGCGGTTCCACTGGCGAGCTCCGCGTGCGTGGAACCGCCGTTCGACGGTGACCGAGGAGTAGTGCCGGTGGCCCCGGCGGCGGCCGTCCCGGCGGGGGCGCCGACGCCGGTCCCGGGGCCGGGCACGGAGTGGTCCCGGCCCTTGACGTGGCTCTGGCCCATCTGGACGGTGAGCCAGCGGAACACGTCCGGCACCTGCGGCCGCCACAGCGCCATGGTGTGACCGCCCGCGCTCTTCGGCAGGAACACCACGTGCACGGTGGTCGGCGCCTTGGCGACGGACTCCAGGGCCATGCCCGCCTCGTAGCCGTCACCGGACTCGCCGGAGAGGTAGAGCGCGATGGGCGGCGGCACCGCGGCCTTCTTCAGCAGCAGGTACGGGTTGTTCTCGGCGCGCAGGGTGGGGTTCTGCGCGGCCAGCGAGTTGCGCTCGCCGATCGGGTCGTTGTAGCCCGACATGCTCACCGCGGCCTTGTACCGGTCCGGGTGCGCCACGGCCAGCTTGACCGCGCACTGGGCGCCCGCCGAGTACCCGGCGACGGCCCAGCCCTGCGGGGCCGGCTGGGCACGGAAGTTGTCCATGACCATCTTGGGCACGTCGATGCTCAGCCAGGTGTCGGCGTTGACCTGCCCCGGGATGTTGGCGCAGCCGGTGTCCACACCGGCCAGCAGATTGGTGCGCGGGGCGACCATGATGAAGGGGGCGACCTGGCCGCTCTTCATCAGCGGCAGCAGCTGCTCATGGGCCTTCATCGAGCCGAACCAGGCGCGCGCCGAGCCGGGGTAGCCGGGCAGCACCTCGACCACCGGGAACTTCTTGTGCCGGTACGCCGGGTCGTCGTACTGCGGCGGCAGCCAGACGTAGACCTCGGCGTCGACGCCCGAGACCCGGCCCTTGAGCTGGGTGACACGGACGCCGCCGGCGGAGTGCATGCCGGGCCCGGTGGCCTGCGTGAAGGTCTGCTTGACCTTGGGCAGGCGCTTGACCGCTATGCCGCCGGTGCCGTCGCGGCCGAGGTCGGCGGCCTGCTCGACGTGGCTGCCGGTGCCGAAGAGGTCGGCCCAGTTGTCGTACAGGTTGTTCTGGTTGTTCACCAGCACGAAGACCAGCGTGACGGCCGTGCCCTGGGCGAACAGCAGCATCAGTACGCGGGCGACCGTGCGCAGGTGCTTGGGGCCGCGCATCTTCGACCACAGCAGAAGCGGCAGTATGAGGGCGATCACGGCCAGCACGATGGTCGTGTAGAGGAACGGAGTCCCGGTGAGGCTCATGTCCCGATAGAGGGAAAACAAGGCCCCGGGGTTACGGACGTGTCCTGACACTTACCGAGAAATTGCCGAAACCTCACCTCCCGTAATCCTACCGTGACGCCAAGGGGTGGGAACGCCAAAAGCTACCGCTTAGTAATTGCCTGTTGTACCGTTCAGCCATGGCAGAAGCAGCTTCCGCGCCCTCCCCGTCGCCGGCCCGGATCGGCGACAGCGAGTTCGACCGCGACACCGCCGTCGTCCGCCGCGAGCCCGGGGTCTACGACGTCGACCTCTCGGCCGGCTGGACCATCCTCGGCGCCGTCAACGGCGGTTATCTGCTGGCCGTGCTCGGCCGGGCCCTCGGGGACGCCCTTCCGCACCCGGACCCCTTCACCATCTCCGCCCACTACCTGACCGCGTCCCGGCCGGGCAGGGCCGTGATCCGCACGGAGACCGTCCGCACCGGCCGCACCCTCTCCACCGGCCAGGCCTCGCTCTTCCAGTACGACGACGAGGGCGACGAGGTCGAACGCATCCGCGTCCTCGCCTCCTACGGCGACCTTTCCGGCCTGCCCGACGACGTCCGTACGACCGCGAAGCCGCCCGCGATCCCGCCCTTCGAGCAGTGCTTCGGCCCGGCCGACGGCCCCGACCCGCTCAAGGGCACCTCGGCCATCACCGAGCGCCTGCTGCTCAAGCTGGACCCGGCCACCCTCGGCTGGGCGCTCGGGCAGCCCTCCGGCAAGGGCGAGATGCGCGCCTGGTTCGGCCTCGCGGACGGCCGTGACGCCGACCCGCTGTCGCTGCTGCTGGCCGTGGACGCGCTGCCGCCGACCGCCTTCGAGATGGGCCTCAAGGGCTGGGTCCCCACCGTGGAACTGACGACCCACATCCGGCACCGCCCCGCCCCGGGCCCGCTGCGCGTCGCCATCACCACCCGCAACCTCGCCGGCGGCTTCCTGGAGGAGGACGCGGAGGTCTGGGACAGCGAGGACCGGCTGGTGGCCCAGTCCCGCCAGCTGGCACGGGTCAGGCTGGCCTGACCCGGACGTTTCCAGGGGGCCGGGATCCTCAACGGGCGGGCGCCACGAACTCCGGCTGGTCGAGCAGGCGCAGCCAGCTCCCGTCGGGCTGGCGCCGGGCGACCTGGGCGCGGGCGCCGGCGCCGTCCTTCGGCGGGGTCGCGGTGAGCGCGATGCCGCCGCTGACCAGCGTGGGCAGCGGCGGCTCCGGCTCGAACCGGGGCCGGTTCGCCAGCACCTTCTCCCACAGCGCGCGGATCGCCTCCCGGCCCACGGTCCGCTCGCCCGGCGGGTACGCCAGCACCGCGTCCTGTTCGTAGAGGGCGGCGACCCCGGCCGCGTCCCCCGCGTCGGACCGCTCGACGAACAGGCGGGTGATGTCCTCGGGGCGCATGGCCTTCTCGTACTCCGGCACGGTTCCTCCTCGTCCGTGATGTCTGCCGACATCGGTGGTGTCTGCCGACGCCTCCCAGGCTGGTCGTGGGCCCATCAGAAGTCCAACAGATGGAACTTCTGAGAACTAGAATCCAGGGTCATGGAGCTGAGGCAGCTGGAGTACTTCGTCGCGGTCGCCGAGGAGCGGAACTTCACCCGGGCCGCCGAGCGGGTGCACATCAGCCAGTCCGGTGTCAGCGCCCAGATCCGCCGCCTGGAGCGGGAGCTGGGGGCCGAGCTGTTCGACCGTTCGGCGCGCACGGTCACGCTCACGGTCGCGGGCAGGGCCGCGCTCGCCCACGCCCGGACCGCGCTCGCCGCGGCCGGGGCGGTCGGGCAGGCGGTGGGTGAGGTGAGCGACCTGATCCGGGGCCGGCTCACCGTCGGGATGGTCGTCGGCTGCACCGTGACGCCGCTGTTCGACGCCCTCGCCGCGTTCCACCGGGACCACCCCGGGGTGGAGCTCGCGCTTTTGGAGGACAACTCCGACCGGCTCGTCGGGGGGGTGCGCGCGGGGGCCGTGGACCTGGCGCTGGTCGGCACCGCGGCCGCGGCCCCGGAGGGCCTGGAGGCGCTGACCCTCGTCAGCGAACGGCTCGTCGCCGCCGTACCGCACGGCCATCCGCTGGCCGCGCGGCCCCGGGTCGCCCTGTCCGAGCTGGTCGCCCACCCGATCGTGTGCATGCCGCCCGGCACCGGGCTGCGGACGGTGTTCGACCGGGCGTGCGCCGCGCGGGACCTGCGCCCCGTGATCGCCCTCCAGGCCACCGCCGCCGACGCCATCGCCGGCCTCGCCGCCCGCGATCTCGCCGTCGCCGTCCTCAGCGAGTCCATGGCCGCGCGCTACGGCGACCGGCTCACCGCTCGCCTGATCGAGGACGTCGAGACCCCCGCGCTGCTCGCGCTGGTCTGGAAGGGCGGCCAGGGCCCGGCGGTGCGCGAACTGCTCGCGTACGGCCGCCGGGCGTTCGCCGGTCCGGCGCACGCCTAGCACCATGTGGCACCACGTGGCGTCATGTGGCACCACACGGTGCCGCCCGGCGCCACTTTGGCGCATGAGGTTTCGTTCGCGCGTTTACGCAGTTCAGGGTCTTGGTATCGACGATTCTCACGGATTCCCGTGCGTGTGACGCCATTCCTCCTTGCGTGTGGCGCCATCATGGTGCCATGATGGCGTCATGGACCTGACCCCCTATGTCGACAACCTCCGTCGCGAACTCTCCGTCGCCGCCGAAGCGGGCGGCGAGGACGCCCGGGAGCTGGCCGAGCGGCTGACCGCCCCCCTGGAGTCGGCGGCCCGGCTGACGATGCTCAATGTGCTGTCCGCCGCGATGGACGAGATCACCCGGGACCTGGCGCCCGGCTCGGTCGATGTGCGGCTGCGGGGGCTGGATCCCGACTTCGTGGTGACGCTGCCGGAGACCGGCGGACCCGTCGAGGCCGCCGCCGGGCCGGCCGCGCCCTCGCAGGCGCCCGCCGACACCGACGAGGGCGGCACCGCCCGGGTCAACCTGCGGCTGCCGGCCCAGCTCAAGGCGCGGGCCGAGGAGGCCGCGAGCCGGGAGGGGCTGTCCGTCAACGCCTGGCTCGTACGGGCCGTGTCGGCCGCGGTCGACGGCGGCACCCGGCCCCGCCCCGCGGAGCCCGCCCAGACGTTCGGACAGAGCTTCACGGGCTGGGTGCGCTAGCCGCCCCGCCCGACCGCTTCACTCAGACCACGTCCCACCAGCGGGGACGCCCCACGGACTCATGAGGACGGCACAGCCATGCCTGCTTTCGACACACCCGCGCCCATTTCCGTCACCGCCCATGTCGGCGCCGGTTCCCTCCGCCTCGTCGCGAGCGACCGGCCCGACACCGTCGTGGAGGTCCTGCCCGGCGGCAAGCGGGGCAAGGACGTACGGGCCGCCGAGCAGACCGAGGTCACCTATGCGAACGGCGAGCTGAGCATCCGGACCAAGGAGCGCACCTTCATCGGACCCACCGGCACCGTCGAGGTGACGGTCGAACTGCCCACGGGCTCGCGCGTCGACGTGAGCGGCTCCTGGGTCCAGGTGTTCGGGGAGGGTGGGCTCGGCGAGGCCCGGGTCAAGACCTCGGTCGGCGACGTCCGCCTCGATACGGCCGGGCCGCTCAAGCTGACCGTCTCCCACGGCTCGATCAGCGTCGACCGGGTCGCGGGCGGCGCCGAGATCACCACCAGCTCCGGCAGCCTGCGCGTCGGCACCGTCCACGGCCCCGCCGTCCTGAAGAACTCGCACGGCAGCACGGTCGTCGGCGTGGTGACCGGGGAGCTGCGGGTGAGCGGCGCCAACGGCGACATCGACATCGAGTGCGCCGAGGGCGATGTCGTCGCCACCACCGCCCACGGCACCCTGCGCGCCGCCGAAGTCGTGCGCGGCAGCGTCCAGTTGGAGACCTCCCACGGCGCCATCGAGGTCGGGGTCCGCGAGGGCACCGCCGCCTGGCTCGACGTCAGCTCCGAACGCGGGCATGTGCGCAACGCGCTCACCGTCTCCGGGGCTCCCGGAGCGTCCGAGGAGACCGTCAAGGTCCGCGCCCGTACCCGCTACGGCAACATCGACGTGCGCCGCGCCCGGCACTGAGCGGCGACCGCGACCGGCTCACCTCCCACTCCACCTCAGCCTTCGAACGGGGGGCGTCATGCCCTTTTCTGTCATGCCCACGCCAATCAAGAGTGGCGATGCGCGGCCGCCCGCCGCCGTCTCCGCCTTCGATCTGCGCAAGTCGTACGGCGACAAGACCGTCCTCGACGGCATCGATCTGCGCATCCCGGCCGGGACCGTGTTCGCGCTGCTCGGGCCGAACGGGGCCGGCAAGACCACCACCGTGCAGATCCTGTCCACGCTCGTCGCCGCCGACGGCGGGCAGGCCCAGGTCGCCGGCCACGACATCGCCACCGCCCCGGACGGGGTGCGCTCCGCGATCGGGGTCACCGGGCAGTTCGCCGCGCTCGACGATCTGCTCACGGCCGAGGAGAACCTGCTTCTCATGGCCGACCTGCTCCGCCTCGGCAAGCGCGAAGGGCGCGCCCGTACCAGGGAGTTGCTCGAACGGTTCGGCATCGCGGACGTCGCCCGCAAGCGGGCCGCGACCTTCTCCGGCGGCATGCGGCGCCGGCTCGACCTCGCGATGACACTGGTCGGCGACCCCCAGGTGATCTTCCTGGACGAGCCGACGACCGGCCTCGACCCCCGCAGCCGCCGCACCATGTGGGACATGGTGCGCGAGCTGGTCGCGGGCGGTACGACGGTCTTCCTCACCACCCAATACCTGGAGGAGGCCGACCAGTTGGCCGACCGGATCGCCGTACTCGACGGCGGCCGGATCGTGGCCGAGGGCACCGCCGACGAACTGAAGGCGCGCATCCCCGGCAGCCATGTACGGCTGCGGTTCACCGGGTCCGCCGAGTACGAGCGCGCCGCCGCGGCCTTCCCCGGCGCCGCCCGGGACGACGACGGACTCGCCCTGCGGGTCGCGGGCGACGGGGGACTCGACGCGCTGCGGGCCCTGCTCGACCGGCTCGACGCCGCCGGCATCCGGGCCGCCGGCTTCTCCGTGCACACCCCCGACCTCGACGACGTCTTCCTCGCCCTGACCGGCCAGGGCACCGCGGGCTCCGGCGCCCCGCTGCACCTCAAGGAGAACCGATGAGCACGCTCGCCCACGCCGTGCACGACTCGCGGACCATGCTGCGCCGCAACCTCAAGCACGCGATCCGCTACCCCTCCGTGGGGCTCGGCGCCGCCATGATGCCGATCCTGATGCTGCTGCTGTTCGTGTACGCCTTCGGGGGCTCGATCGGCGCGGGCATGGGCGGCCGGGACGCGTACATCGGCTATCTCACCCCCGGGATCATCATCATGGGTGTGGCCGCCGGTTCGATGTCGACCTCGATCGCGGTCTGCGACGACATGACCGAGGGCATCATCAACCGCTTCCGCACCATGGACATCACGCGCTCGTCGTTCATGACCGGGCATGTCATCGGCAGCGTCCTCCAGACGATGCTCTGCTGCGTCCCGGTCGTGGGCGTCGCCCTCGCGGTCGGCTTCCGCTCCGGGGCGAGCCCGCTCCGGTGGCTCGCCGCGGCCGGTCTGCTCGCGGCCGTCGCGTTCGCGGTGACCTGGCTGTCGGTGGCGTTCGGCCTGGTCTCCAAGACGGTCGAGTCCGCGAGCAACAAGCCGCTGCTGATCCAGTTCCTGCCGTTCCTCGGCTCGGCGTTCGTGCCGGCCGGGTCGATGTCGCCGGGCCTGCGCTGGTTCGCGGAGAACCAGCCGTTCACGCCGATGACCGAGGCGCTGCGCGGACTGCTCTGCGGCACGGCGATCGGCGACGACGGGTGGATCGCGATGGCCTGGTGCGCCGGGATCGCGCTGGTCGGCTACCTCTGGTCACGCTCGCTGTTCAACAGCGGCACCAAGCGCTGACGGCCCCGCCGCTCAGTCCAGCCAGTGGTCGCGGCCGATGGTGATGAGCCGCAGCTGCCGGGTGGCCAGCCGGGCCACCCGGTCCCGCTCGTCCGCGGGACCCTCCAGCGCCTCCAGGAACAGGGAGGCGGTGATCAGCATCTGGTCGACGTACAGCCGCGCGAGCATCAGCACGTCGTCGTCGCTCCAGCCCGCCGCCCCGGGGTCCTGGGCGAGGGTGGCCCGCACCTCGTCGGCGAACCGGGCCAGTTGGCCGCCGATGGCCTCGCGCACCGGCTGCACCCCGCCGTGCCGCTCACGGGCGATGAAGCGGACGTGCGAGGGGTGGGCGGCGACGTAGTGGGCGATCAACTCCACGGCGCGCGCGATGCGTTCCGCACTGTCGCCGGTCGTGGACACCGCCTCGCGCACCATCGGGTGCAGGCTGCCGAGCGCCTCGTCGACCAGGGCGACACCGAGGTCGGGGATCGAGCGGAAGTGCCGGTAGAAGGCGGTGGGGGCGACACCGACGGCCCGGGTGACCTCGCGCAGGCCCAGGCTGCTCAGGCTCTGCTCCTCCAGCAGCGCGAGCGCCGCGTCGAGGAACGCCTGCCGGGTCTTCTGCTTCTGGGCCTGCCGGGCGCCGAGGGTGTGACTCATGTCATCCAGTTAACAACTGTTCTCTGGAATTGAAAAGCCGCCAAACGCGCTAGACTCAAAGTCAGTGAACAAGTGTTACTACAACTGTTCACCGAAACTTTACAGAGCTGGAACGCGAGGCATCCCGGAGGGGGATCTGATCCCATGCTGTTCCTCGTCGCCGCACTCATGCTGCTCGGTGTGGTGCTGGGCACCGTCGCCCACGCACCGCTGCCCGTCACCGGCGTACTGGCCGCCGTCATCGCCGTCTGGCTCGGCGTCTTCGCCGTCCGCGAGCGGATCGGCCGCCGCCGGCGCACCTCGGCCAACTGACCGCCACCGACCCTCGGGAGTCGAGCACCATGCAACTCACCGCACCGGCCACGGGCCGCACCGGGGCCCCCGCCCGCAACCGCGACGCCGACGGCATGGCCGTCGCGTCCTTCATCCTCGGCCTCCTCGGCCTCCTGGTCCTCAACCTCTTCCTCGGCCCGGTCGCCATCGCCCTGGCCGCGGTCTCCCTGTGGCGCGGCACCGCCCGCCGCGGCCGCGCCTGCCTGGGCCTGGCCCTGGGCGTCGCCGACCTCGCGGTCCTCCTGATCGCCGTCCAGATCTCGAACACGGTGTCCTGGAGCCTGTGAGGCCGCGTACCCGAGGGCGCACCGCCGACGTGAAGGCCGCGCCGTAGAATCACCCCACCATGGCTTACCTCGACCACGCCGCGACCACCCCCATGCTCCCGGAGGCGGCAGAGGCTCTGACCGCGCAGCTGAGCATCACGGGCAACGCCTCCTCCCTGCACGCCTCCGGCCGCCGGGCCCGCCGTACGGTCGAGGAAGCACGCGAGACGCTCGCGGACGCGCTCGGCGCACGGCCCAGCGAGGTCGTGTTCACCTCCGGCGGCACCGAGGCGGACAACCTCGCCGTGAAGGGCCTGTACTGGTCCCGCCGCGCCGCCGACCCCGCCCGCACCCGCGTCCTGTCCAGCCCCGTCGAGCACCACGCCGTCCTGGACGCCGTGCACTGGCTCGGCGAGCACGAGGGCGCCACCGTGGAGTACCTCCCCGTCGACGCCCACGGCCGCGTCCACCCGGGCGCCCTGCGCGAGGCCATCGCCCGCAATCCCGAGGACGTCGCGCTGGCCACCGTGATGTGGGCCAACAACGAGATCGGCACCATCATGCCGATCCGCGAACTCGCCGACGTCGCGGCCGAGTTCGACGTCCCGCTGCACGCCGACGCCGTCCAGGCCTTCGGTCAGGTCCCCGTCGACTTCGGTGCCAGCGGCCTCGCCGCGATGACCGTCTCGGCGCACAAGATCGGCGGCCCGTACGGCATCGGCGCCCTGCTGCTGGGCCGCGAGCACACCCCCGTGCCCGTCCTGCACGGCGGCGGCCAGGAACGCCATGTGCGCTCCGGCACCCTCGACGTCCCGGCCATCGCCTCCTTCGCCGTCGCCGGCCGCGTCGCGACCGGGCGGCGCGGCGAGTTCGAGCGTGAAGTGGGCGCCCTGCGCGACCGGTTGACCGACGCCGTGCTGGCCGCCGTACCGGACGCGATCCTCGGCGGCGACCCCGCCCCCGGCGGCCGGCTGCCCGCCAGCGCGCACTTCACCTTCCCCGGCTGCGAGGGCGACTCCCTGCTGCTCCTGCTGGACGCCCAGGGCATCGAGTGCTCCACCGGCTCCGCCTGTACCGCGGGCGTCGCCCAGCCCAGCCACGTCCTGCTCGCCGCCGGTGTCGACCCCGACCTGGCCCGCGGCACCCTGCGCTTCTCCCTCGGCCACACCTCCACCCGGGCGGACGTGGACGCCGTCGCCAAAGCCATCGGCCCCGCCGTGGAACGCGCCCGCGCGGCCGGCCTCACCTGAACCCGGCGGCCGGGAAAAGGGCACAGAAAACGACCTACGAGGCGGGTTCCCTTCGCCGGCATGGTCCGGATCAGGTGTCTGGAGGTCGCCTTCCGGTCCGTCCTGCGACCTTCCGGCCTCTCAGCCCGAGCGTCGACGTCGGCACCAGCGGATCCCTCGCGGTCTCACGCTGACGTCGGCTACTCCGCTTGGACTCCCTCACTCGTCTCGTAGGCCTGTAAACAGAGTAATCCCGCTCATACCAGACATAAAGAGCCCGGCCCATGATTTTTCCGGGGCCCGTACCCTGGAAGGGTTATGACTGAGACCCCGCAGCGCCCCCTCCGCGTCCTCGCCGCCATGTCCGGCGGGGTGGACTCCGCCGTCGCCGCCGCGCGCGCCGCGGAAGCCGGCCATGACGTCACCGGCGTCCATCTCGCGCTCTCCGCCAACCCCCAGTCCTTCCGCACCGGCGCGCGGGGCTGCTGCACCATCGAGGACTCGCGCGACGCCCGCCGCGCCGCCGACGTCATCGGCATCCCCTTCTACGTGTGGGACCTCGCCGACCGCTTCCGCGAGGACGTCGTCGAGGACTTCATCGCCGAGTACGAGGCCGGGCGCACCCCCAACCCCTGCCTGCGCTGCAACGAGAAGATCAAGTTCGCCGCGCTCCTGGACAAGGCGCTCGCCCTCGGCTTCGACGCCGTCTGCACCGGCCACTACGCCCAGGTGATCGTCCGCGCCGACGGCTCCCGCGAGCTGCACCGCGCCTCCGACATGGCCAAGGACCAGTCGTACGTGCTCGGCGTCCTGGACGAGAAGCAGCTCGCGCACGCGATGTTCCCGCTCGGCGACACGGTCACCACCAAGGAGGAGATCCGCGCCGAGGCCGAGCGCCGGGGCCTCGCGGTGGCCAAGAAGCCCGACTCGCACGACATCTGCTTCATCGCCGACGGCGACACCCAGGGCTTCCTCGCCCGGCGGCTCGGCAAGGCCGAGGGCGACATCGTGGACGAGTCCGGCACCCGCCTGGGCACGCACGAGGGGGCGTACGGCTTCACGATCGGCCAGCGCAAGGGCCTGCGCATCGGCACCCCGGCCCCCGACGGCAAGCCGCGCTACGTCCTCGACATCTCCCCGGTGGACAACACCGTCACGGTCGGCCCGGCCGCCGCCCTGGACGTCACCGCCCTCACCGCGATCAAGCCCCGCTGGTGCGGCACCGCCCCCACCGCACCCGGCACCTACACCGCCCAGCTGCGCGCCCACGGCGGCGAGACCGAGGTACGGGCCGAGCCGGTCGACGGCGAACTGCGCGTCAGCTTCACCGAACCGGTCCGCGGCGTCGCCCCCGGCCAGGCGATCGTGCTCTACGACGGCACGCGCGTCGTCGGCTCGGCCACGATCGCCTCCACCACCCGGGCGACGACGGCGGCGTGACCTCCGTTTCACGGCGTACCGGCGGCTAAGGGGCGAAGAAGTCCGCCAGCACCGGGCCCAGCACCTCCGGCTCCACCATGTGGGTCTGCCCCTGGAGGACCCGGTACGCGCCGCCGGGCACCGCGTCCGCGATGTCCCGGCCCGCCTGCCGCATCCACTCGGGGCTCGCGCCGCCCGCGACCGCCAGCAGCGGCACGGAGAGAGCCGCGAGGCGGGCGCGGGGGAGCAGTCCGTCGCCCATCACGGCGTCGTCGTACGCGAGGCTCGGCGCGGCGGCCTCCAGGCCCGGCCACATGGGGGACTGGCGGGCGCGCCCAATCATCTCCTCGCCGAGCCCGGTGAGCCGCAGGAACAGTTCCACCGCGTCCCCGCGCCGGTCGTCCGCGAGCGCCCGCCCGAGGTCCCGCTTGTACGCGGCCTCGCGCTCGGCGCCGCCCGCCAGATGGTCCGCGTACGGCACCTCGTACACCGCCGTACGGGTGACCGGCAGCCCGCTCGCCGCCGCCTCCAGTGCCAGCGCGCCGCCGGAGGAGACGCCGAACAGCGCGGCGTCCCCGCCGACCGCGTCGAGCAGCGCTGCCAGGTCCTCGACCTCGCGGTCCACCGCGTACGGCGCGGTGTCGCCGCTCGCGCCGCGGCCCCGGCGGTCGTAGACGACGGCCGTCACCCGGTCCGCGAGCCGCTCGGCGAGGGGGGCCAGAGTGCCGCCGGTGGACATCGCGCCGCTCACCAGGATCACCACGGGCCCCCGCCCGCTCACCGCGTAGGCGAGGGAGGTTCCGTCGCGTGAAGTCGTCTTCTTGTCCATGTCGGTGCAGACTGCCGCACGACGGCGGACTCGTCGGTCACGACACGTCGACGTCGTAGAAGCAGAGGTGGTCCTTGATCGGGGCGACGTCCGGCTTGGGCTCCGGGTAGGCCCAGACCAGGTCGGGCGCGTCCGGCAGCGACCAGTAGGACGCCGTGCCCTTGAACGGGCAGACGGTGTGCGTCCCGGACGGGGTCAGCAGGTCGAGGCGCACGTCCTCGGCCGGGATGTAGTAGCGATCCGGGCAGCCCGTCTCACGCAGTAGGAGGGGGCGGTCGGTCTCCGCGAGCACCTGGTCGCCGTGCACCACGCGCACGTGCCGCTCGCCGGCTTCGATGGTGATGGTGTGTCCTTCGGCCATACCTGGACAGCGCCGCCGGGCGCCCCGTTCTTCCCGCGTACGGCGCCCGATTCCTCCCGCGTACGGTGGAGGCCATGAACATCTGCGTCTTCCTCTCCGCCGCCGACCTCGACGAGCGCTACACCCGGCCCGCCCGTGAGTTCGCGAGGCTGCTCGGCAAGGGCGGCCACACCCTGGTCTGGGGCGGTTCCAACGTCGGGCTGATGAAGGTCGTCGCCGACGGGGTGGAGGAGGCGGGCGGCCGGCTGGTCGGCGTGTCCGTGGAGTTCCTGGCGAACAAGACCCGGCCCGCCGCCGACGAGATGGTGATCGCGCCCGACCTCGCCGAGCGCAAGAAGCTGCTCCTGGAGAAGGCGGACGCCGTGGTCATCATGGTCGGCGGCACCGGCACCCTGGACGAGGCCACCGAGATCCTGGAGCTGAAGAAGCACGGCCGCACCCAAAAGCCGGTGGTGCTGCTGAACACGGCCGGGTTCTACGACGGGCTGCGCGAGCAGTTCCGCCGCATGGAGGAGGAGGGCTTCCTGCCCCGCCCCCTGGCCGACCTGGTCTTCTTCGCGGAGGAGCCGGCCGGGGCGCTGGCCCACCTGGAGGAGCAGCTGGGCACCCGCTGATGCGAGCATGGCGGGTATGGCTACACATGTGATCACCGGAGCCGGTTCCGGCATCGGCGCGGCCCTCGCCCGCCGGCTGCACGCGCGCGGGGACGAACTCGTGCTGCACGCGCGGGACGCGGGCCGCGCGAAGGAACTGGCCGCCGAGTTCCCCGGGGCCCGCACCCTGGTGGGCGACCTCGCCGAACCGGACCGGCTCTCCTGGGCGTTCTCCCACCAGAGCCCGCCGGACCGGGTGGACTCCCTGCTGCACATCGCCGGAGTGGTCGACCTCGGCGAGGTCGGCGAGCTGACCCCCAGGTCCTGGCGCCAGCAGCTCGACGTCAACCTCGTCGCCCCCGCCGAGCTGACCCGCCTCCTGCTGCCCCAGCTGCGCGCCGCCCGCGGCCACGTCCTGTTCGTCAATTCCGGCGCGGGCCTCGCCGCGCACGCCGGCTGGGCCGCCTACGCCGCCTCCAAGCACGGCCTGAAGGCCCTCGCCGACGCCCTGCGCCAGGAGGAGCACGCCGCCGGTGTCCGCGTCACCTCCGTCTACCCGGGCCGCACCGCGAGCCCCATGCAGGCCAAGGTGCACCAGCAGGAGGGCAAGGAGTACGACGCCGGGAAGTGGATCGACCCCGAGTCGGTGGCCACGACGATCCTGATGGCCCTCGACCTGCCCCGGGACGCCGAGGTCAATGATCTGACGGTACGACCGGGCCGCTGACCCGAGGTACGGCCGGGCCGCCGGCCTGACCGTGCGACCGGGCCGCCGAGCGGCGCCCGCGGGTTCCGTAGGCTTCTCCGGTGAGCGAAAACAGCGTGTTCAGGTTCGCCGGGGCCACCGGGGTCGGGTCCATGCCCGGCGGGGACGCCCGGGAAGCCGTCAAGACCGTCAGCGGTTCCTTCGAGGACTTCCCGTACCTGCCCGAACTGCCCGCCCGGGGCCCCGGCGCCGACATGATCGGCCGGACCGCCGGGATGCTGGTCGAGCTGTACGCGCGGGTGGAGCCCAGCGGCTGGCGGCTCGGCGACCGGCCGGGGCGGGACACCCGGCGGGCGCGGGCCTGGCTGAGGGAGGACCTGGACGCGCTGGAGGAGTTCACCCAGGGGTACGAGGGCGACCTCAAGGTGCAGGCGGTCGGGCCCTGGACGCTCGCCGCCGCCCTGGAACTGCGCAATGGCGAGGCCGCCCTCTCCGACCCCGGCGCCTGCCGCGATCTCGCCGCCTCCCTCGCCGAGGGGCTGCGGCTCCATCTCGCCGAGGTCCGGCGCCGGATCCCCGGCGCCCGCGTCCTGCTCCAGCTCGACGAGCCCTCGCTCACCGCCGTACTGCGCGGCCAGGTCCGCACCGCCAGCGGCTACCGCACCCACCGCGCCGTCGACCGCCAACTCGTCGAGCACACCCTGCGCGACGTCGTCGACGCCCACCCGGACGGTCCCGTCGCCGTCCACTCCTGCGCCCCCGACGTCCCGTTCGCGCTGCTGCGCCGGGCCGGCGTCGACGCGGTGTCCTTCGACTTCGCGCTCCTCACCGAGCGTGACGACGATGTGATCGGTGAGGCGGTCGAGGCGGGTACCCGGCTGTTCGCCGGTGTCGTGCCCGGCACGGACGGTCCATTGTCGGACCCTGCCGGTAGCGTCATGGGTGTCAGGACGTTGTGGCGCAGGCTGGGCTTGCACCCGGGCCTGCTCGCCGAGGCGGTCACCCTCACCCCGGCGTGCGGTCTCGCGGGCGCTTCCCCCGCCTACGCGCGCCAGGCGCTCGCCCATTGCGTCCGGGCGGCGAGATCCCTCGCGGACAACCCAGAGTAACGGGAGGACAACACGGTGGCCGGCGACAAGCAGGCGGAGACCACGGCGGTGCCCGCCGAGGCCCGCGACAGGCACGCGCAGCTGGCGGAGCAGATCGAGGAGCACCGCTTCCGGTACTACGTGAAGGACGCACCCGTCGTCAGCGACGCGGAGTTCGACCAGCTCCTGAAGACCCTGGAGGCGCTGGAGGAGCAGTACCCCGAACTGCGCACCCCCGACTCGCCCACCCAGAAGGTGGCGGGGTCGTACGCGACGGAGTTCACCGCGGTCGAGCACCGCCAGCGCATGCTCTCCCTCGACAACACCTTCAACGACGAGGAACTGGCCGCCTGGGCCGACCGCATCGCCCGCGAACTCGGCGACCAGAAGTACCACTTCCTGTGCGAGCTGAAGGTCGACGGCCTCGCCGTCAACCTCACGTACGAGCACGGCCGCCTCACCCGCGCCGCCACCCGCGGCGACGGCCGCACCGGCGAGGACATCACGCCCAACGTCCGGACGATCGCGGACATCCCCGACCGGCTGCACGGCGAGAAGGTCCCCGACCTGGTCGAGATCCGCGGCGAGGTCTACTTCCCGATGGAGAAGTTCCTCGAACTCAACGAGCGCCTGGTCGCGGCCGGCGACAAGCCCTTCGCCAACCCCCGCAACGCGGCGGCCGGTTCGCTGCGCCAGAAGGACCCCCGGGTCACCGCCACCCGCCCGCTGCACATGGTGGTGCACGGCATCGGCGCGCTGGAGGGCTTCAGCGGCATGACCCGCCTGTCCCAGGCGTACGACCTGCTCAAGACCTGGGGCCTGCCCACCTCCACGCACAACCGGGTGGTCGACGACCTCGACGGCGTCCGCGAATTCATCGCGCACTACGACGGCGAGAAGCGCCACTCCGTGGAGCACGAGATCGACGGCGCCGTCATCAAGCTGGACGAGATCCGTCTCCAGGGCCGCCTCGGCTCCACCGCGCGCGCCCCCCGCTGGGCCATCGCCTACAAGTACGCGCCGGAGGAGGTCAACACCAAGCTCATCGACATCAAGGTGGGCGTCGGGCGCACCGGCCGTGTCACGCCGTACGCGCAGGTCGAGCCGGTCACCGTCGCGGGCAGCGAGGTGGAGTTCGCCACCCTGCACAACCAGGAGGTCGTCAAGGCCAAGGGCGTGCTGATCGGCGACACCGTCGTGATCCGCAAGGCCGGCGATGTCATCCCGGAGATCCTCGGCCCGGTGGTCGACCTGCGCGACGGCGGCGAGCGGGAGTTCGTGATGCCCGGCGAGTGCCCCGAGTGCGGCACCCCGCTGCGGCCCATGAAGGAGGGCGACATCGACCTCCGCTGCCCCAACGGGCGTACCTGCCCGGCCCAGTTGCGCGAGCGCGTCTCCTATCTCGCGGGCCGCGAGTGCCTGGACATCGAGCACTTCGGCGGGGTGGCCGCGGCGGCCCTCACCCGCCCGCTGGAGCCGGCCGACCCGCCGCTGGTGGACGAGGGCGACCTGTTCGACCTGACGGTGGAGAAGCTGCTGCCCATCAAGGCGTACGTCCTGGACCCGGACAGCGGGCTGCCCAAGCGCGACCCCAAGACCGGTGCGGAGAAGGTCGTCACGGTCTTCGCCAACCAGAAGGGCGAGCCGAAGAAGAACACCCTCGCGCTGCTGGAGAACATCGAGGCGGCCAAGTCCCGTCCGCTGGCCCGTTTTCTGAACGGACTGTCCATCCGGCACGTCGGCCCGGTCGCCGCCCAGGCCCTCGCCCGCGAGTTCCGCTCCGTCGACCGCATCGAACAGGCCACGGAGGAGGAGCTGGCGGCCACCGACGGCGTCGGCCCCATCATCGCGGCCGCGGTCAAGGAGTGGTTCACCGAGGAGTGGCACCGCGAGATCGTCCGCAAGTGGAAGGCCGCGGGCGTCCCGTTGGAGGACCAGGTCAGCGGGGAGGCGGAGGGTCCGCGTCCGCTGGAGGGGCTCACCGTGGTGGTCACCGGCACGCTGGAGAGGTTCACCCGGGACGGCGCCAAGGAGGCACTCCAGAGCCGGGGCGCCAAAGTGACCGGCTCGGTTTCGAAGAAGACCTCTTTCGTGGTCGTTGGTGACAATCCGGGATCGAAATACGACAAGGCCATGCAATTGAAGGTTCCGGTGCTCGATGAGGACGGATTCGGCGTCCTGTTGGAGCAGGGCCCGGACGCCGCGACGGAGGCCGCGCTTCCGACCGAGGAGTAGCGGTTGAAGGCCACCCGTTCGGCGCATACCAGTTGCATACGGGTGGCCCCGGCGCATTCGGGCAACCGCCGACGACCGGTGCCCGTGGCAGCCCCGCGCGGCCTAGTGTTGAGTTGTGCACCTGCCGATCCCGGCGGCGGACGGGGGCATTTCCCTGCCCGCCGCGGGCGCGGCAAGGGTTTCTTCAGCGCGAAGCCGCCGATGGTGTCGGACATCGGGCCGCGTGGCGTGGGCACCGCCGGCTGTGAGAGGGACGGGAATGGAACCGACCGAGAGCGTCGCCCCGGACTCACGGCTGCGCCTGCGCCGCCGCGCGCTCGCCTGGCGGGAGATCCTGCGGCCCGGCCGCGCCGGCGGCCGTACCCGCCCCCGCGTCCGTCCGGCCGCGGCCGGTCCCGTCCCCCCGCCGGGCACCCGGGTGCCGCTCGCCGTCGAACCCGCGCCCGGCCTCGCCGGCGCGGGCGTCGGCCCCGGCGGCGAGCCGGAGCCCTGCCGGCCGGGCCCCTGGCCCGCGCTGCCCGCGGCCGTCACGGCGGGCGCGGCCCTCGTCCTGGCCGCCGGTTTCCTGCGCGCCTTCGGCGGCCGGCACGCCCTCTTCCCGTGCGGCACCCCCGGCTGGTCGCTGGCCCTGCTCACCGGGATCATCGTCGGCCACCTCGTCATGCTGGGCCGCGCCCGCTGGTGGGGCGGCACCGGCTCGGGCGCCGCCCTCACCCTCGCCGTGCTGCTGCTCTACGGCTGGGTGCCCGCCGTCATGGTCAGCCTGACCGTCGTCGTCCTGGTCGGCATCGCCCGCCGGCACCGCTGGCGCCAGGGCGTGCTGCACGGCGCGACGGACATCCTCGGCATCGGCGTGGCCGCCCTGCTGCTCGGCGCGCTCGGCCGGGTGCCCAGCGTGGAGCAGCCCTGGCGGGTGCACAGTTGGAGCCTCACCACCGCCCCCGAGGTCGCGCTGGCCGCCGTCGCCTATCTCGGCGTCGGCCGCGGCCTGCTGTGGTACCTCACCGCGCCGCGCGAGCACGGACTGCCGAGCATCCCCCGGCCCGCGCTGGTCCGGCAGGGTCTGGTGGCCGTGGCGCTGCTCGGCATCGCGCCGCTGCTGTGCGTGGTCGCCGACGCCCAGCCGGTGCTGCTGCCGCTGTTCGCCATCCCGCTCATCGCCCTCGACTCCGCCCTGTGGATGGCCCGGGCCCGCGCCGAGGAGCAGCTGCGCGACCCGCTGACCGGGCTGCCCAACCGGCAGTGGCTCCAGGAGCGGATCTGGACCGCGCTGGACGACGCCGACCGCATCGGCGCCCGATCCGCGCTGATGCTGATAGACCTCGACCGCTTCCGTTCGGTCAATGACACCCTCGGTCATCTCGCCGGTGACCGGCTGCTGTTGCAGATCGCCGAGCGGCTGCGGCTCGCCCTGCCGCGCGGCGCGGAGGCGGCCCGGCTCGGCGGCGACGAGTTCGCGGTCTTACTGCCCGTCGCCGACTCCATCACGTCGGCGATGCGGGTCGCCCGCGGCCTGGTGACCGCCCTCAGCTCCCCGCTCGACCTCGACGGCCTCACCCTCGTGCTGGAGGCCAGCGCCGGGGTCGCCGTCTTCCCGGACCACGCGATGGACGCGGAGGGGCTGCTGCGCCGGGCCGACGTGGCCATGTACCAGGCGAAGCGGGACCGTACGGGCGTCGAGGTCTACGAGTCCAAGCGGGACTCCAACACCCCGGACCGGCTCGGCCTCCTCGGCGATCTGCGCCGGGCGCTGGACGCGCACGAGGTGCAGCTGCACTACCAGCCCAAGGTGCGCTTCGACGGGCAGGTGGCCGGGCTCGAAGCGCTGGTGCGGTGGGTGCATCCGGAGCGCGGGAAGGTGCCGCCGGACGAGTTCATCGCGATCGCCGAGTCATCCGGGCTGATGCCCCATCTCACCGAGTACGTCCTGGAGACCGCCCTCGAACAGGTCGCCCGCTGGCGGTCGCAGGGCATCCGGGTGCCGGTCGCGGTCAACGTCTCCCCGCGCGATGTGCACACGCCGGGCTTCGCGGGCTCGGTCGCCGCGCGGCTGGCCCGGCACGGGGTCCCGGCGGGCGCGCTCCAGCTGGAGATCACCGAGCATGTGCTGCTGGAGGACCCGCAGCGGGCCGCCGACACCCTCGCGGCACTGACCGGGCACGGCGTGAAGATGTCCCTGGACGACTTCGGCACCGGGTACTCCTCCCTGGTGCACCTGCGGCGGCTGCCGGTCAGCGAGCTGAAGATCGACCGCTCCTTCGTGGCCCGGCTCGCGGTGGACACCGAGGACGCGGAGATCGTGCGCTGCACCGTCGACCTCGCGCACTCCCTGGGGCTGCTCGTGGTCGCGGAGGGCGTGGAGGACGACGAGACCTGGGAGCGGCTGCGGGACCTGGGCTGCGACGCGGTGCAGGGATGGCTGGTGGCCGCGGCGATGCCGCCGGAGGAGGCGACGGCATGGCTGCGCTTCCGCCAGACCAGCGTCGGCTCGCCCACGCGCCGCCCGCTGCCGAAGGGCGAGGTGCCCGTCCCCAACGGAAGCGGCCCGCCCCCGGCGACGACGAGCGGCCGCAAGCCCTCCCCCTAGGCCCTTGCCCTTCTTCTCTTCCGCACCGCCCCGCCACTCTTCTGCACCGCCCCGCCAACTCCTCCTAGTCCTCGACGGAATTCCCCACGAACCGGTCCACGAGCAGCTCCAGACGCCGCTCGTGCGCCCCTTTTGGCAGGCGTCCGCTGCGCAGCAGGGTCGTCAGTCCGTGCAGGGCCGCCCAGAAGGTCTCGGTGAGCAGGCCGGCGTCCTCCTCGGTGCTGAGCGGTGCCACCGCGGCCAGCAGTTCGCCGAAGGCGTCCCGGAGCGGGGCCGGGGCCCCCGGGGTGGCGAACGGCAGGTCCACCAGGTGGGTGAACATCGCGTCGTACAGGGCGGGCCGGCGCCGGGCGAAGGCGGTGTAGGTCCGGGCGACCGCCGAGAGCGCGGCACGCACGCCGTCCGCGTCCGCGCGCGCCTGCCGTAGCTCCGTCGCCAGGTCGGCGCAGCCGTCGACCGCGACCGCCGCCATGATCGCGTCCTTGCCCTTGAAGTGGCTGTAGAGGACCGGCTGGCTGTACTCGATCTCGGCGGCCAGCCGGCGCGTGGTCACCGCGTCCCAGCCCTCCGCCTCGGCGAGCTCCCGGGCGGCCGTCACGATCAGCTGCCTGCGCTCGGCTCGTTCGCGCTCCCTGCGCTTCTGGATCGTCATACCCGGGATTCTAGCAACGCTAGGCAATCTGTCGGCGCTCTGCTAGCGTCACTCTTGTTGCTAGCGTTGCTAGAAAAAGCCGCTGGGAAACACCTCGACGGGAGACGTCATGACCATCGCCGCGTACACACCGGCCGTCCTGCTCGACCTGTTCTGCCTCTTCCTCGGCCACCGCTTCTGGTTCTGGCCCGCCCCGGCCGCCGCCGGCTACGGCGTCCCCGCCGATCCCCGGGGTGACGCCGGCGCCTATCTGGCGGTCAAGGGCGGCCGGGACGCCGCCCTCGGCCTGACCGGCCTCGCCCTGCTGGCGTTCGTGGGCGCGCGCGCCGAGGCCTGGTTCATGGTCTGCGTGGCCCTCGTCCCGCTCCTCGACACCGTGACCGTCCTGCGGCACGGCGGACGGAAGGCCGTCGCGTTCGGGATGCATTTCGCCACCGCCGTGGTCGTCCTCGTCTGCGCCGGGCTCCTGTTCGCGGTCTGATCGCACCGCACCGTGGGGAGAGGGACATGTCGCTGTTCGTGCCGAGGTTCGATGACACCGAGCTGGTGCGGGAGGCCGGGGCCGGGGTGGTCGGCGAGGACCCCGTCGCCGTACGGCTGCCGGCGGACAGCGGTGCCACCGGCGGCGCCCTGTCCACGGTGCGCGTCACGCTCGCCGCGGGCGCCGACGGCGCCCGCCCGCATGTGCACCACCGCTCGGCCGAGATGTTCCATGTGCTGGACGGCGCCGCCGAGGTGCTCTCCGGCGCGGACGTGGTCACCGCCGAGCGCGGCGATCTGATCGTCGTACCGCCGGACCGTCCGCATGCCTTCTCCGCCGTCCCTGGCGCCACCGCCGACCTCCCGGTCGTCCTCGCCCCGGGGGCCGAGCGCTTCGAGTACTTCCGCCACCTCCAGCGCGTCCGCCTCGGTGAACTCACCCCGGAGAGCCTGCTGGAGGTACAGGATCGGTACGACAATCACTTCCTGGAGAGTGCCGCCTGGGACGCCCGGCGCCGCTGAGCGCGCGGCCCCGGGGCAAACCGTTTAACGGCCGGGCCACCCCGCCCCATAGGATTGGTCCCAAAACACACGCACTCACCCCAGAGGATCGCTGCATGCCTGGCATCACGCGCGAGGAGGTCGCCCACCTCGCACGGCTGGCGCGTCTGGAGCTCAAGCCCGAAGAACTCGACCACTTCGCCGGCCAGCTCGACGACATCATCGGCGCGGTCGCCCGCGTCAGTGAGGTCGCCGACCAAGACGTACCGCCGACCTCGCACCCGCTCCCGCTGACGAACGTCATGCGGGCGGACGAGGTCCGTCCCTCGCTCACCCCCGAGCAGGCGCTCTCCGGCGCCCCCGCCCAGGAACAGCAGCGTTTCAAGGTGCCGCAGATCCTGGGGGAGGAGTGACCATGACGGACAACATCATCAAGCTCACGGCCGCGCAGATCGCCGAGAAGATCGCCTCCGGCGAGCTGACGGCGGTCGCGGTCACCGAGGCCCACCTCGCCCGCATCGAGGCCGTCGACGAGAAGGTGCACGCCTTCCTGCACGTCGACCGCGAGGGCGCCCTCGCCCAGGCCCGCGCCGTGGACGAGAAGCGGGCCCGCGGCGAGCAGCTCGGCCCGCTGGCCGGCGTCCCGCTCGCGCTCAAGGACATCTTCACCACCGAGGGCGTGCCCACGACCGTCGGCTCGAAGATCCTTCAGGGCTGGATCCCGCCGTACGACGCGACGCTCACCAAGCGCCTCAAGGCCGCCGACGTCGTCATCCTCGGCAAGACCAACATGGACGAGTTCGCCATGGGGTCCTCCACCGAGAACAGCGCCTACGGCCCGACCGGCAACCCCTGGGACCTCACCAAGATCCCCGGCGGCTCCGGCGGCGGCTCCTCCGCCGCGCTCGCCTCCTACGAGGCCCCGCTCGCCATCGGCACCGACACCGGCGGCTCCATCCGCCAGCCGGCCGCCGTCACCGGCACCGTCGGCGTGAAGCCGACGTACGGCGCGGTCTCCCGCTTCGGCATGGTCGCCTTCTCCTCCTCCCTCGACCAGGGCGGCCCCTGCGCCCGTACGGTCCTGGACGCGGCCCTGCTGCACGAGGTCATCGCGGGCCACGACCCGATGGACTCCACCTCCATCGACGCCCCGGTCCCGCCGGTGGTCGAGGCCGCCCGCAACGGCAGCGTGGCGGGCATGCGCGTCGGCGTCGTCAAGCAGTTCCGCGGCGAGGGCTACCAGGCCGGCGTCATCCAGCGCTTCGACGAGTCCGTCGAGCTGCTGAAGGAGCTGGGCGCCGAGATCGTCGAGCTGGACTGCCCGTCCTTCGACCTCGCGCTGTCGGCGTACTACCTGATCGCCCCCTCCGAGTGCTCCTCCAACCTCGCCCGCTTCGACGGCCTGCGCTACGGCCTGCGGACCGGCGACGACGGCAGCCACTCGGCCGAGGAGGTCACCTCCCTGACCCGCGAGGCCGGCTTCGGCCCCGAGGTCAAGCGCCGCATCATGCTCGGCACGTACGCGCTGTCGAGCGGCTACTACGACGCCTACTACGGTTCCGCGCAGAAGGTCCGCACCCTCATCACGCGGGACTTCGAGAAGGCGTTCGAGCAGGTCGACGTGATCGTCTCCCCGACGACCCCGACCACCGCCTTCGCGATCGGCGAGCGCGCCGACGACCCGATGGCGATGTACCTCGCGGACCTGTGCACCATCCCGACCAACCTGGCGGGCAACGCGGCCATGTCCCTGCCCTGCGGTCTCGCCCCGGAGGACAACCTCCCGGTGGGTCTTCAGATCATCGCCCCGGCGATGCGGGACGATCGCCTGTACAAGGTGGGCGCCGCCGTCGAGGCCGCCTTCGTGGAAAAGTGGGGACACCCGCTGCTTGAGGAGGCTCCGTCGCTGTGAGCAAGCTGTCCAAGGCCAAGGACTTCAAGAAGTCCAAGTCCGGCACATACCTGTCCATGGCCACCACCGCGTTCGGCGCGATCGGTGTCTCCAAGCAGATCAAGAAGGCCCGCGCCGAGCACGACACGCTGCGGCTGATCGACGCCGCGGTCTCCGCCGCCGCGATCGTGACCGGCCTCGCGATCCTCTACCGCGAGCTGAAGCGGCTGGGCGACGACGACGTCCTGCTGGGCTGAGAGGGAAGTTTTCACCGTGACCACCACGACCGACCTGGTGTCGTACGAGGACGCGCTGGCGTCGTACGACCCCGTCATGGGCCTTGAGGTCCATGTCGAACTCGGCACCAAGACCAAGATGTTCTGCGGGTGCTCCACGGAGCTGGGCGCCGAGCCCAACTCGCAGACCTGCCCCGTCTGCCTCGGCATGCCCGGCGCGCTCCCGGTCGTCAACGCGATCGGCGTCGAGTCGGCCGTCCGGATCGGCCTCGCGCTGAACTGCTCGATCGCCGAATGGTGCCGCTTCGCCCGGAAGAACTACTTCTATCCGGACATGCCGAAGAACTTCCAGACCTCCCAGTACGACGAGCCGATCGCCTTCGACGGCTACCTCGACGTGCAGCTGGAGGACGGGGAGACCTTCCGCGTGCAGATCGAGCGCGCCCACATGGAGGAGGACACCGGCAAGTCGACGCACGTCGGCGGCGCCACCGGCCGTATCCACGGCGCGTCCCACTCCCTGCTGGACTACAACCGCGCCGGCATCCCGCTCATCGAGATCGTCACCAAGCCGATCGTGGGCGCCGGCGAGCGCGCCCCCGAGGTGGCCAAGGCGTACGTGCGCGAGCTGCGCGAGGTCATCCGTGCCCTCGGCGTGTCCGAGGCCCGCATGGAGATGGGCCAGATGCGCTGTGACGTGAACCTGTCGCTGATGCCCAAGGGCGCCGAGAAGTTCGGCACCCGCTCGGAGACGAAGAACGTCAACTCCCTGCGCTCGGTGGAGCGCGCGGCCCGCTTCGAGATCATGCGGCACGCGGCCGTGCTCTCCTCCGGCGGCACCATCGTCCAGGAGACCCGCCACTTCCACGAGGACACGGGGTCCACGACCTCGGGCCGCGTGAAGGAGGAGGCCGAGGACTACCGGTACTTCCCGGAGCCCGACCTGGTCCCCGTCGCGCCCTCGCGCGAGTGGGTCGAGGAGATCCGCGCGGCGCTGCCCGAGCTGCCGCTGGTGCGCCGTACCCGGCTGCTCGCCGAGTGGGGCATCTCCGCGACCGAGATGCAGGCGATCCTGAACGCCGGCGCGCTGGACCCGATCGTAGCCACCATCGAGGCCGGGGCCGACGCGGCCTCCGCCCGCAAGTGGTGGATGGGCGAACTGGCGCGCAGCGCCAACGAGTCCGGCACCTCCCTGGACGAGCTGGCGATCACCCCGCAGCAGGTGGCCCGGGTCGCCGAGCTGGTCACGAAGGGCGATCTGAACGACAAGCTGGCCCGCCAGGTCATCGAGGGCGTCCTCGCGGGCGAGGGCACCCCGGACGAGGTCGTCGACAAGCGCGGCCTCAAGGTCGTCTCCGACGACTCGGCGCTCGGCACCGCCGTGGACGAGGCCATCGCCGGCAACCCCGGCATCGCGGACAAGATCCGCGGTGGCAAGGTGGCCGCGGCCGGCGCCCTGGTCGGCGCGGTCATGAAGGCCACCCGCGGCCAGGCCGACGCGGCCCGCGTCAAGGAGCTGATCCTGGAGCGGCTCGGCGTCAGCGAGGGCTGACCGGCGAGAGCTGAGCCACCGTCAACCCGTGGGGGGACGCGCCGCACCGGCGCGTCCCCCCACGGCGTTCTCCTCCCGCTGTGAATAAGCCCACGAACGCGGCAAAGGATCACTTTTGCCTGCGAGAGTGTCCAAAGATTGCTCATGCGTTCTTTGCGGGCTGTTCGGTTTATGGACCATCGTTCCCGGCCAAAGATCCACAAATCGTCCCTGGGAGCACGTCCGTGGCAGCCCTCGCGCGCTGGTGCGTCCGGCACCGACTGATCGCCGTCCTGCTGTGGCTGTGCGCCTTCGGCGGGGCCACCGCGGCCGCCTCCGTCGCCGGCACGTCGTACTCGAACGACTACTCGGTCCCCGGCACCGAGTCCGGCCGCGCCGCACAGCTGCTCCGGACGGGCTTCCCGGGCCTCGGCGGCGACAGCGACACCGTCGTCTGGCACACCGCCAGGGGCACCGTCCGCGCCGCCCACGTCGAACGGAACATGACCACCGCCCTCGACCGGATCGCCCGGCTGCCCGGCATCGCCTCCGTGGACGGGCCGTACGACGGCCAGGGCGGCCGGCAGATCAGCGCCGACGGGCGCACCGCCTACGCCACCGTCACCTTCGCGCGCCAGGCCGAGGACATCGGCAGGAACGAGGCCCAGGCCGTCGTGGGCGCCGCGAAGGCGGCCGAGGGCGACGGGCTCCAGGTGGAGCTGGGCGGCAGCGCCATCGGGCTCACCGAGACCCCGGACGACCGCACCGCCGAGGTGGTCGGCGTCCTCGTCGCCGCCGTCGTCCTCTTCCTCGCCTTCGGCTCCCTCGCCGCCTCCCTGCTGCCGATCGCCACCGCACTGATCGGAGTCGGCACCGCCCACGCCGGCATCGGACTGCTCGGCCACGCCATGACGGTCGCCGACTTCGCGCCCATGCTCGGCATGCTCGTCGGCCTCGGCGTCGGCATCGACTACGCGCTGTTCATCGTCACCAGGCACCGGCGCGGACTCAAACGCGGCCTGGACGTCACCGAGGCCGCCGTGAGCGCCGTGACGACCACCGGACGCGCCGTCGTCTTCGCGGGCGCCACCGTGTGCATCGCCCTGCTCGGCATGCTGATCCTGCGCCTGAGCTTCCTCAACGGCGTCGCCGTGGCCGCCGGCCTCACCGTGATCCTCACCGTCGCCGCCTCGGTCACCCTGCTGCCCGCCCTGCTGTCGTACCTCGGCCCGCGCGCCCTCGGCCGCCGCGAACGCCGCCGGCTCGCCGAGCGCGGGCCGCGCCCCGAGGTGCCCACCGGCCTCGCCGCCCGCTGGTCCGCGCTCGTGGAGCGGCGCCCCAAACTGCTCGGCTCGCTCGCCGTCGCCGTGATCGCGCTGCTCGCCCTGCCCACCCTCTCGCTCCACCTCGGCACCTCCGACCAGGGCAACGACCCCCGCACCTCCACCACCCGCAAGGCGTACGACCTGCTCGCCGACGGCTTCGGGCACGGCGTCAACGGGCCGCTGACCCTCGTCACCCGGGTGGACGGCGCCGCCGACCGGCTCGCCCTGGACAACCTCGACACCACCCTGCGCGCCACCCCCGGCGTCGCCTCCGCCACCCCGGTCGCCTACGCCACCGGCGGCGAGACCGCCTACCTGACCGTCGTCCCCGGCTCCGCGCCCCAGTCCCAGCACACCAGCGCCCTGGTGGACCGGCTGCGCGAGGCGGTGCTGCCCCGCGCCGAGCAGGGCACCTCCCTCGACATCCAGGTCGGCGGGGTGACCGCCAGCTACGACGACTTCGCCGACGTGATAGTCGGCAAACTCCCCCTGTTCGTCGGCACCGTCATCGGGCTCGGCTGCCTGCTGCTGCTCGTCGCCTTCCGCTCGCTCGGCATCCCGCTCAAGGCCGCCGTGATGAACATCGCCGCCGTGGCCGCCGCGTTCGGCGTGGTCGTCGCCATCTTCCAGTGGGGCTGGGGCAGCGAACTGCTCGGCCTCGGCCGCGCGGGCCCCATCGAACCCTTCCTGCCCGTGATCATGGTCTCGGTGCTCTTCGGACTCTCCATGGACTACCAGGTCTTCCTGGTCAGCCGGATGTACGAGGAGTGGCTGGCGACCGGCGACAACCGGCGCGCCGTCCGCGTGGGCCTCGCCGAGACCAGCCGGGTGATCAACTCCGCCGCCGTGATCATGATCTCGGTCTTCCTGGCCTTCGTGCTCAGCGGCGACCGTGTGATCGCCATGTTCGGCATCGCGCTCGCCGCCGCCGTCGCCCTCGACGCCTTCGTGCTGCGCACCCTCCTGGTGCCCGCCCTGATGCATCTGCTCGGCGCCGCCAACTGGTGGCTGCCCGGCTGGCTGGAGCGCAGGCTGCCGCGCATCAGCATCGAGCCGCCGGAGTGCCGCGCCGCGCATGAGAGGCTCGGACGGATCCCGGCCGAGCGGATCGGCGGGGACCGGATCCACGAACAGCAGAAGGAAGCACAGCGCGATGTACGCGATATCCCTGGGTGACGGCGCCGAACTGCGCCCGTTGGAGATCTGGCACGCCGAGGAGATGCTGGCCAACATCGACCGGGGCCGCGCGTTCATCGGTCGGCACATCGGACTGCCGGAGGTGGTGGCCGACCTGGAGGGCGCCCGCGCCTACCTGAGGTCGTACGGCGAGAAGCGCGCCACCGACACCGGCGCGCTGCACGGCATCTGGCAGGACGGGACACTCGTCGGCGGGCTGCTCTTCCGCACCTGGGACACGCCGGGCGGGGTGTGCGAGGCCGGCTGCTGGCTGGAGCCGGCGGCGGCCGGGCGGGGGCTCGTCACCCGGGGCATGCGGCTCCTGATCGACTGGGCGTTCGAGACGCGCGGGATGCACCGCGTGGAGTGGCGGGTGGCCACCGGCAACCAGCCCAGCATCAACGTGGCCCGGCGGCTCGGCATGACCCGTGAGGGTGTACTGCGCGAGAACTACCCGCACGACGGGGAGCGCACCAGCACCGAGATCTGGTCGGTGCTGGCCCCCGAATGGCCCACGGCAGGCGAGGGCGCCGCGCAACACGCCCATTGACGATCATTAAGCGACCTCTCAGACGGCGTCCGTACGGTTGTTGCCATGGCAACGAAGACATCGGAAGACGCCGCGGCCGGTACGACGGCGGCGCAGCACGACGACGAGACGGCACAGGGGGTCGAGACCGCGGCGCGGGACACCGCGGGGAAGACGGAGACCGAGGGCGCGGCGGCGGCCGGGAGCACCGGGGCGGCGGCCGACGGCGCGCCCGCCGGGGAGACGGCCGGGGAGCGGGCCGGGGAGACACCGGACGGGCCCGCGGACGAGTTCGAGGACGACGCGGCGGACGCCAAGGCGACCTCCGGGGTCGGCCAGGGCGCCGGTGCCGTGGTCGCCGCCGCGCTGGGCCTGGTCTCGCTCAGCGGCGGCTGGATCGGCACGGTCGCGGGCGCCCGCCAGCAGCTCATCGGCCAGCTGCGGACGTCCTCCACGGCGGGCGTCGCCACCCAGATCAAGGCGGTCTACGGCGACTCCTGGCACACCACCGCGCTGTGGGCCGGCTTCTTCGCGCTGCTCGCGCTGATCACCGGCGTGGTCGTCCTCGCCCGCCCCGCCTTCGGCACCCCCGGCCGCCCGCAGGCGCCCTGGATCAAGTCGGTGGCCTGGGCCGGCGTCTCGCTCGGCGTCATCGGGCTGCTGCTGGCGGTCCTGAAGTACTCGGACGCGCTGCTGGCGCTGCCGTCGGCGGGCTGAGCGGGCGGTAGCCCCCGAAGCACAGGGGCCTCAGGGAGTTCGTGCACATGTCACGGGTCCCCGAGGCCCCTTGTGTGTGCGGGGCGCGGGACAATGGCGGTGGTCCGGGGACAACCGGCAAGGGGGAGGAACCGTGTTCGACGCCTTCAGCGAACTGTTCACGCCCGGTCGGGGGCACACCCGCGACGAGCAGAACCGCCTCGAACTGAGCCGGGAGGAGGTCGGCGACAGCGACCCCGGCCGCGGTCCCATAGACCTCACCTCCGGCAAGGCGGTCATCCGCCTGTCCGCCCCGGAGCCGGAGGCCGAGCAGGAGCCGGAGGCCGAGCCGGAGCCGGAGGGGCCCGAGGAGTCGTAGGCGCGGCTAACTCACCTGAAGCTCCAGGATCCTGTCGTCGCCCTTCTTCGGATGCCCCCGCCCGTCCGTGTTGTTCGTGATCAGCCACAGCTTGCCGTCGCCCGCCGGGGCGACTGTGCGCAGACGGCCGTAGGCACCGGTGAGGAAGGACTGCGGGGCGGCCGCGGCCCGGGTGCCCCGCAGGGGGACGCGCCACAGGCGTTCGCCCTTGAGGGCGGCCATCCAGATGACGCCGTGGACGTAGGCGATGCCGCTGGGGGAGGCGTCGTCGGTGTGCCACTCGGCGAGGGGGTTCTGGAAGCGCGGGTCGGTGGACCTGCCCTCGGCGTCGGGCCAGCCGTAGTCGCCGCCGGGCTTGATGGCGTTCAGCTCGTCCCAGGTGTCCTGGCCGAACTCGGAGGCGAACAGGCGCTGACGGTCGTCCCAGGCGAGGCCCTGGACGTTGCGGTGGCCCAGGGAGTACACGGGGGAGCCGGGGAAGGGGTCGCCGGGTGCCGGATCGCCGTCCGGGGTCAGCCGGAGGATCTTGCCGCCCAGGGAGTCCCGGTCCTGGGCGAGACCGCGCCGGCCGCTCTCGCCGGTGCCGGCGTACAGCATGCCGTCGGGGCCGAAGGCGATCCGGCCGCCGTTGTGGACGGGGCCCTTGGGGATGCCCTTGAACAGCGTGTCGGGTGCGCCCAGTTGCTCACCGGCCGGTTTCTTGTCGTCGTAGAGCATGCGGACGACGCGGTTGTCCGAGGCGGAGGTGAAGTAGGCGTAGATCATGTGGTCCGAGGCGAAGCGCGGGGACAGCGCGATGCCCAGCAGGCCGCCCTCACCCGCCGGGGAGACCCCGGAGACCGCGCCCAGGTCGGTCTTGCGGCCCGTGTCCGGGTCGACGCGGGTGATCGTCCCCTCGTCGCGGGAGGAGACCAGCAGATCGCCGCCCGGCAGCACGGCGAGACCCCACGGCGAGTTCAGGCCCTCGGCCACCGTGCGCAGCAGCCGTACCGAGCCCTTGGCCGGTGCCGCCGACTCCGGGGCCGGGGCGGCGGGCGCGCCGCCTGGGGGCGCCGTGTGCGGGAGCCGGCCGGGGAAACCCACTCCCGGGGAGCCGGAGGAGCAGCCCGCCGCCAGCAGGAGGGCGGTCGCGGCCAGCACGGTCGGCACAGCTCGGCGTCGCACGATCACGATCCCTTCGGGACGGGGTTCCAGCGGCAGATCTTCCCCTGCCAAGGGTCCCTCAGTCCCACGACCCCCGCGCCCCCGGCAGCCGCCCGATCTCCGCCAGGTCCGCCGCCGACAGCCGCAGTCCGGCCGCCGCCGCGTTCTCCGCCGCCCAGTGCTCCCGCTTCGTGCCCGGCAGCGCGATCACATGGCGGCCCCGCGCCAGCACCCAGGCCAGCGCCACCTGCGCCGGGGTGACCTCCGGGCCGTGCCGCCGGGCGACGCGGCGCAGCCCGGCCACGATCGGCTGGTTGGCGGCCATCATCTCGGCGGTGAACCGGGGGTGCCGGGCGCGCACGTCGTCCGCTTCGAAGCCCTCGCCCGGAGTGAGCGTGCCGGTCAGGAAGCCGTTGCCCAGCGGCATCGCCGCCAGGAAGCCCACGCCGCGCGCCTCGCACCACGGCAGCAGCGTGCGCAGCGCCTCCGGGGACCACACCGACAGCTCCGCCTCGACCGCGGCCACCGGGAACACCTGCTGCACCCGCTGCAACTGGCGCAGCGTGCCGTCGTAGAGGCCCCTGCCCGAGCGGCGCCCGCCGCGCGCGCCCAGCGCGCACAGGCCCAGCGACCGCACCTTCCCGGCCCGCACCAGCTCGGCCATCGCGCCCCAGGTCTCCTCGATCGGCACCTCGGGGTCGGGGCGGTGCAGCTGGTAGAGGTCGATCACATCCGTCTGGAGCCGGCGCAGCGAGGCGTCGCAGGCCCGTCTCACATAGCCGGGGCGGCCGTTGGCCACGATGTGCTGCTCGCCCACCAGCAGCCCCACCTTCGTGGAGACGAACGCGTCCGCCCGCCGCTCCCTCAGCACCCGCCCGAGCAGCAGCTCGTTGGTGAACGGGCCGTACATGTCCGCGGTGTCCAGCAGACTCGACCCGAGGTCCAGTGCCCGGTGCACGCATCTCACCGACTCCTCGCCCCGCTGCCGCGAGGTGCTGTACGCCCAGCTCATCGGCATGCACCCGAGTCCGACGGCCCCCACCGCGAGCGCCCCCGCGCCGATCGTCCTGCGCTCCACCTGCTCCGGAACCTCCCCTAGCCTGACCCCCAACCTAACCTCTGCGCCGCGCGTACCTGACATAGCCTCCTGGCCATGAGCGCAGACGTATGGCTTCCGCTTCCGCCCGAGGAGATCGAGGGGCTGCCCGAGGGTCTCCGGTACCTGTTCTGGGACGGGGGCGAGGACGGCGACCAGGAGTTTCCGGGCGACCCCGCGCACTGCGTGATGTACGTGGTGCCGTACATGAAGCGGTGGCCGGTCAAGGTGCGCCCGCTGGAGCAGCTGACCGGCGTCCGGGTCATCCAGACGCTCACGGCCGGCGTCGACGACATCACGGCGCGGCTTTCGGCCATCGTGCCGGGCGTACGGCTGTGCAACGCGCGCGGGGTGCACGAGGCGAGCACCGCCGAGCTGGCGCTCACCCTGACCCTGGCCGCGCTGCGCGGCATCCCGGACTTCGTGCGGGACCAGCAACAGGAGCGCTGGCGGGGGGCGTTCAGGCCCGCGCTCGCCGACAGGAACGTGCTCATCGTCGGCTACGGCTCGATCGGCGCCGCCATCGAGGACCGGCTCACGCCCTTCGAGCTTGCGCGGGTGGCGCGCGTCGCGCGCTCCCGGCGCACCACGGCGCGCGGTCCCGTACATCCGATCGCCGATGTGCTCTCTCTGCTTCCGGACGCCGATGTCGTGATTCTGTCCACCCCCCTCACGGACGCCACCCATGGTCTGGTGGACGCCGAGTTCCTCTCCCGGATGAAGGACGGGGCCCTCCTGGTGAACGTCGCCCGCGGACCCGTCGTGGACACGAACGCGCTGCTCGCGGAGCTGGAGCGGGGCCGGCTCCTGGCCGCCCTGGACGTCACCGACCCCGAGCCGCTGCCGCCCGGCCACCCCCTCTGGAAGGCCCCCGGCGCACTCATCACCCCGCATGTCGGCGGACCCACGTCGGCCTTCCGCCCGCGCGCCGAGCGGCTGCTGGTCGATCAGCTGACCCGGTTCGTGCGCGACGAGCCACTGCGGAACGTGATCCTGACGACCGGAGCGGACCCGAAGGACCCGGTGGGAACGGCCCCGGAAGATCCCGCCGGGACAGATCCGGAGGGCCCGGACACCCCGGGAACGAACGGGCGTTAGGGCCTTTCCGGCACCCTCCGCGACCTCCCGGACGCGGCCCGTGCCCGCATCGCCGCTGATCGTCACGGAGCGTAGAGAAGCTATGTCCCTGAGTGACGAACCTGGTGTATCGTCCCGACAGGGGCAGCGCCGCCTACATCGGCGCCGGGGATGACATTTCAGATCTTGTGAGGGGGGCGACGGGCGATGCACGGCCTATGGACGAACGATCCGACGCGGTGGAGCCGCCGACGGCGGCCCTGGCGCACGGCCGCGGGCAGACGCGGCCATCACACCGCTCACCACAGCCACCACCCGCGTCGGCCGGCCGGCCCCCGCAGGCACGCACACCCGGTCCGCCGGGTGCGGCGGGACGCGAGCGCCTCACCCGCCGGGAGGCCCCGGTGAGCGCGCCCACGCCGACCACCACCGTCCACGCAGAGGTGCGCGCGCCGCACCCGCACCAGGACCCGCCGGCGCGCGGACGGGTCCGCGTCAGGCGCACCCGCGCCTCCGAACAGCTCGTCCTCGCCCTCGTCTGCGCGACGTACGCCGTCGGCGCCGCGTTCGACTGGGGCACGGACGAGATCGCGCTGGTCATGGGTGACTTCGGGCTCAGCGCCGCGGCCGGCGTCGCCGCCGTCTCCTGCTTCCTGTACGCCCGCGCGACCCGGGTGCGCTACCGCCCGGCCTGGCTGCTGTTCGGCCTCTCCTCGGCCATGGCCTCCCTGGGCAACGCCGTCTGGGGCTGGTACGAGGTCGTACTCGGCCGTCCCGTGCCCAGCCCGTCGTACGCCGATCTGTTCTTCCTGTGCTTCGCGCCGCCCGCGATCGTGGGCCTGCTGGTGCTCGCCAGCCGCCCGGTGACCCGGGCCGGCTGGATCTGCCTGGGCCTGGACGCCTGGCTGATCGGCGGCTCGCTGCTCACCCTGTCGTGGAGCCTCGCGCTCGCCCAGGCCGCCCGGTTCGACGGGCCGAGCGTGGCGCACACCGCGCTCTCGCTGGCGTACCCGCTGCTGGACATCGCGCTGGTCAGCATGGTGCTCGCGCTGCACTTCCGGCGCGCGCCCGGCAACCGCACCGCCGTGAACACCGCGATCGGCGCGCTCGCCCTGACCGTGATGTGCGACGCGCTGTTCACCTCACCGCTGCTGCACAACAGTTACCGCTCCGGGCAGCTGCTGGACGCGGGCTGGTTCGCCGGTTCGCTGCTGCTCGCCTACGCCCCCTGGGCCACACCCCGGCCCGGGAGCGCGCCGTCGGCGCCGGCGGCGGACGGGCGCACCCGCGCGGACCTCGGGCAGCTGCCCGCGCCGCGCGCCGCCGACCACTGGTCGCCCTCCGCGCCCGGCCCGGCCGCCGAGCACAGCCGGGACGCGGGCTCCGGGCAGGACGCCGGCTCCGGGCACGACGCGCACGCGGGTTCCGGGCGCGGCGAGTACGGCGAGTACGACGAGCGCCAAGGCGCGGGGCACGGCTCGTACCCGGACACGGAACCGGGCCACCGCGAGGACACCGGGGACGGCCCGTTCGCGGGCGCCGGGCACGGGCCGCACCCGGCGCCCGCCCCCGCCGACCCCGCTCTCCAGGGCGGCGCCGACCTCGTCCGCTACCCGGCCGGCCGCCCGATCACCGGCTCGCTCGGCGCGCTCACCCCGTACCTCGCCGCCGCGGTGTGCACCCTGGGCATCCTGTACAACGTCCTGAACGGCCGCAGGCCCGACCACGTCGTGCTGATCACCGCGGGCTGCGTGGTGCTCGCCCTCGTGATCCGCCAGGGCATCATGCTGCTGGACAACATCACCCTCACCCAGGAACTGGCGCAGAAGGAGAACCACTTCCGCTCCCTGGTGCAGGGCTCCAGCGACGTCATCATGATCGCCGCGCCCAACGGCATCCTGCGCTACGTCTCCCCGGCCGCCGCCGGGGTCTACGGCCGTCCCGCCGAGGACCTGGTGGGCACCGAGCTGGCCGCCCTGATCCACCCCGAGGACCTCGGCGGCGTGGTGCACGAGGTGCGCCGCTTCCTGGCCGCCAGCCCGCTGACGGAGCCCACCACCCGCATCGAGTGCCGCTTCCGCTCCGGCGGCGGGAGCGGCTGGCTGAACGTGGAGTCCACGGTCAACCGGCACCACGGCGGCCTGATCTTCAACAGCCGGGACGTCACCGAACGCGTGCGCCTCCAGGCGCAGTTGCAGCACAACGCGGAGCACGACCCGCTGACCGACCTGCCCAACCGCGCACTGTTCACCCGGCGCGTCCAGCAGGCCCTGTCCGGCCGCCGGGCCACCGACCGGGGCGCCGCCCTGCGCGGCACCGCGGTCCTCTTCATCGACCTCGACGGCTTCAAGGCCGTCAACGACACCATCGGGCACCAGGCCGGCGACGAACTCCTCGTCCAGGCCGCCCGAAGACTCCAGGACGCGGTCCGCCAGGGCGACACCGCCTCCCGGCTCGGCGGCGACGAGTTCGCGGCCCTGATCGTCGGGGACGGCACCCATGACCGCGCCGCCCGGGAGCGCAACATCCTGGAGCTGGCCGACCGCCTCAGGATGACCCTCTCCCAGCCCTACGCGATCGACGGCAACGATGTCCGGGTCAATGCCTCCATCGGCGTCGCCTTCGCCGAACCCGGCCTCGGCGCGGGCGAGCTGCTGCGCAACGCCGACCTCGCGATGTACCGCGCGAAGTCGGCCGGCAAGGGCCGGGTCGAGCTGTACAAGCCGCAGATGCAGCAGGACGTCGTACGCAAGGCGGAACTGGCCACCCGGCTGCGCGCCGCGCTGCACGACGGGGAGTTCGCGCTGCTGCACCAGCCCGTGGTGTGCCTGGAGGACGGCCGGATCACGGCGGTCTCGGCGCAGGCCCGCTGGCGCTCCTCGCAGGGGGTGCTGTTCACCCCGGCCGAGTTCCTGCGGGTGGCCGAGGACGGCGACAAGACGGCCGAGCTGGACCGCTGGATCCTCCAGGAGGCCGTGGCGGGGGCCGCCGAGCGGGCCGCGAGCGGACTCGTCGTACCGGTGGCGGTGCGGATGAGCGCGCGGCGGCTGCTGGACCGCTCGCT
The DNA here is from genome assembly GCF_030450125.1 of Streptomyces sp. WP-1. Classification (NCBI taxonomy): domain Bacteria; kingdom Bacillati; phylum Actinomycetota; class Actinomycetes; order Kitasatosporales; family Streptomycetaceae; genus Streptomyces; species Streptomyces sp. WP-1. The sequence continues at coordinate 2,631,838 of NZ_CP123923.1, read as the reverse complement.
GCCGCCCGGCTCCGTGGAGGCGCTGCTGACCCGGTACGGGCTGCCGCCCGGGGCGCTGATCATCGAGCTGTCCGACACCGACCCCGGGCTCGGTCTGGACGAGCTGGAGCGGCGGCTGGCCGCGCTGAGCCGGCTCGGGGTGCGCATCGCGCTGGACGGCTTCGGCGGCGGCAGCGCGGCGATCACCGCGCTGCGGCGGCTGCCCGTGGACATCCTCAAGCTCGACCGCGCTCTGGTCGAGGGCGTGGTGGAGTCCGCGCGGCTGCACAAGATCACCAGCGGGCTGCTGCGGATCGCGGGCGATCTCGGGATCCAGTCCGTCGCCGAGGGCGTGGACCTGCCCGAGCAGGCGGTGGCGCTGCGCGCGATGGGCTGCACCCACGGCATCGGCGCCGCGTTCTCCGGTCCGCTGGACGAGTACCGGCTGCGCCGGGCGCTCGGCGCCGGGTCCTGCCCGGTGCCGCACCCCGGGACCGGAGCGCACGCGGTGGCCGGATCGCACGCCTCGGGCGCACCCCACGCCCCGGCCGGTCCGCACCTGTCGACCGGACCCCATCTGCCGGCCGAACCGGCGTTCGCGGGCCGAGTAAGGGAAACCCAGGGGCGGCGGGGTGCCGCGGGGGTGTACACCGGAGGAGTACCCGCTGTTTTCGGAGGCGGCAGTGCCCTTCGCTCACATTCTGAGACGCCCGTCCCACCCACTTGACACGTGGTGCGCCCCGGGGGGAGGGTCAGTGCCATGCGCACCCGAATTCTCGTACTTGGACAGCGCGTCGGCTGAGCTGGGACCCACCGGAATGCGATCCGGAATCCCCAGCGACCCTCACCGGCGCGCTCCCCTCGCTTGCCTCACGGCACGAGGGGTTTTTTGTTGCACGAGCGACCCTCGTACGACCGACGAACTCCGCCCGAACCTCGCAAAAACCCTCAGCATCGAGAAGAGAAGCCGATGACCGAGCAGGCCACCGGGGCCCATCATCCGCAGCCCCGGCCCCGATCCGGCGGACAGCACTCCGCCCCCGTCGAGCACGTCACGGGCGCGCAGTCCCTCATCCGCTCCCTCGAGGAGGTCGGGGCGGACACGGTGTTCGGAATTCCCGGCGGCGCGATCCTGCCGGCGTACGACCCGCTGATGGACTCCACCCGAGTGCGCCACGTCCTGGTCCGCCACGAGCAGGGCGCGGGCCACGCGGCCGAGGGATACGCGCAGGCCACCGGCAAGGTCGGCGTCTGCATGGCGACGAGCGGGCCGGGCGCCACCAACCTGGTCACCCCGATCGCCGACGCCCACATGGACTCGGTTCCGATGGTCGCCATCACCGGCCAGGTGTCGTCGAAGTCGATCGGCACGGACGCCTTCCAGGAGGCGGACATCGTCGGCATCACCATGCCGATCACCAAGCACAACTTCCTGGTGACCAAGGCCGAGGACATCCCGCAGGTCATCGCGCAGGCCTTCCACATCGCCTCCACCGGGCGCCCCGGCCCGGTGCTGGTCGACATCGCCAAGGACGCCCTCCAGGCGAGGACCACCTTCTCCTGGCCGCCGGTCATGGACCTGCCCGGCTACCGCCCGGTCACCAAACCGCACGCCAAGCAGATCCGCGAGGCCGCCAAGCTGATCACGGCCGCCAAGCGGCCGGTCCTCTATGTCGGCGGCGGCGTCCTGAAGGCCAAGGCCACCGCCGAGCTGAAGGTCCTCGCCGAACTCACCAGGGCGCCCGTCACCACCACCCTGATGGCGCTCGGCGCGTTCCCCGACAGCCACCCCCTGCACGTGGGAATGCCGGGCATGCACGGTGCGGTCACCGCCGTCACCGCGCTGCAGAAGGCCGACCTGATCGTCGCCCTCGGAGCCCGCTTCGACGACCGCGTCACCGGCAAGCTGGACAGCTTCGCGCCGTACGCCAAGATCGTGCACGCCGACATCGACCCGGCCGAGATCGGCAAGAACCGCGAGGCGGACGTGCCGATCGTGGGCGACGCCCGCGAGGTCATCGCCGACCTGGTCCAGGCCGTGCAGAAGGAGCACAGCGAGGGCAACCAGGGCGAGGCCGCCCGGACGGGATACGCGGCCTGGTGGCAGGACCTCGACCGGTGGCGCGAGACCTACCCGCTCGGCTACGACCGGCCCGAGGACGGCTCGCTGTCCCCGCAGGCCGTCATCGAGCGCGTCGGACAGCTCGCCCCCGAGGGCACCATCTTCGCGGCGGGCGTCGGCCAGCACCAGATGTGGTCCGCGCACTTCATCCAGTACGAGCAGCCCGCCACCTGGCTGAACTCCGGCGGCGCCGGCACCATGGGCTACTCGGTCCCGGCCGCCATGGGCGCCAAGGCCGGCCGGCCCGAGCGGACGGTCTGGGCGATCGACGGCGACGGCTGCTTCCAGATGACCAACCAGGAACTGACCACCTGCGCCCTGAACAACATCCCCATCAAGGTCGCCGTCATCAACAACGGCGCGCTCGGGATGGTCCGCCAGTGGCAGACCCTGTTCTACAACCAGCGCTACTCCAACACCGTCCTGCACAGCGGTCCCGACGACGTCAACCCCGAGGCCCGGGGCACGCGGGTGCCGGACTTCGTGAAGCTGGCCGAGGCGATGGGCTGCGTGGGGCTGCGCTGCGAGCGCCCCGAGGACCTGGACAAGGTCATCGAGGAGGCCAACTCCATCAACGACCGTCCGGTGGTCGTGGACTTCATCGTCCACCAGGACGCCATGGTGTGGCCGATGGTCGCCGCCGGCACCTCGAACGACGAGATCATGGCCGCCCGGGACGTCCGCCCCGACTTCGGCGACAGCGAAGACGACTGAGCGAGAGAGACGTAAAAAGACCATGTCCAAGCACACGCTCTCCGTCCTGGTGGAGAACAAGCCGGGCATCCTGGCCCGCATCGCCGCCCTGTTCTCCCGCCGCGGCTTCAACATCGACTCGCTCGCGGTGGGCGTCACCGAACACCCCGACATCTCCCGGATCACCATCGTGGTCGGTGTCGAGGAACTGCCGCTGGAGCAGGTGACCAAGCAGCTCAACAAGCTCGTCGAGGTGCTGAAGATCGTCGAGTTGGAACCCCATCAGGCGGTCCAGCGCGAACTCGTTCTGGTGAAGGTCCGCGCCGACAACGAGACCCGCTCCCAGATCGTGGAGATCGTCCAGCTGTTCCGCGCCAAGACCGTGGACGTCTCCCCGGAGGCCGTGACCATCGAGGCCACCGGCTCCGGCGAGAAGCTGTCCGCCATGCTCAAGATGCTGGAGCCGTTCGGCATCAAGGAACTGGTCCAGTCCGGCACCATCGCCATCGGCCGCGGCGCCCGTTCGATCACGGACCGCTCGCTGCGCGCCCTGGACCGCTCCGCGTAACACCCGGCACGCACGCGTACGGGCGGCCGGTCCGGCACCGCTCGCCCGTATGCCGAGACCCCCGAACCACCTCACCGCCCACCGTCATACGGTGGGACGCACCACCTGCACACATAGGGAGAGAACCCAAAGTGGCCGAGCTGTTCTACGACGCTGACGCCGACCTGTCCATCATCCAGAACCGCAAGGTCGCGGTCATCGGTTACGGCAGCCAGGGTCACGCGCACGCCCTGTCGCTGCGCGACTCCGGTGTGGACGTCCGGGTCGGCCTGCACGAGGGCTCCACGTCCAAGGTCAAGGCCGAGGAGCAGGGCCTGCGCGTGGTCACCCCGGCCGAGGCCGCGGCCGAGGCCGACGTCATCATGATCCTGGTCCCGGACCCGATCCAGGCCCAGGTCTACGAGGAGTCCATCGCGGCCAACCTGAAGGACGGCGACGCGCTGTTCTTCGGCCATGGCTTCAACATCCGCTTCGGCTTCATCAAGCCCCCGGCCGGCGTGGACGTCTGCATGGTCGCCCCCAAGGGTCCGGGCCACCTGGTCCGCCGCCAGTACGAGGAGGGCCGCGGCGTGCCCTGCATCGCCGCCGTCGAGCAGGACGCCTCCGGCAACGCCTTCGCGCTGGCCCTGTCGTACGCCAAGGGCATCGGCGGCACCCGCGCCGGCGTCATCAAGACGACCTTCACCGAGGAGACCGAGACCGACCTCTTCGGCGAGCAGGCCGTCCTGTGCGGTGGCACGGCCGCTCTGGTCAAGGCGGGCTTCGAGACCCTGACCGAGGCCGGCTACCAGCCGGAGATCGCCTACTTCGAGTGCCTGCACGAGCTGAAGCTGATCGTGGACCTCATGTACGAGGGCGGCCTGGAGAAGATGCGCTGGTCCATCTCCGAGACCGCCGAGTGGGGCGACTACGTCACCGGCCCGCGCATCATCACCGACGCCACCAAGGCGGAGATGAAGAAGGTCCTCTCCGAGATCCAGGACGGCACCTTCGCCAAGAACTGGATGGACGAGTACCACGGCGGCCTGAAGAAGTACAACGAGTACAAGAAGCAGGACTCCGAGCACCTGCTGGAGACCACCGGCAAGCAGCTGCGCCAGCTGATGAGCTGGGTGAACGAGGAGGCGTAAGCCTCACGTCAGGGGGCCGGGGCATGCTGCTCCGGCCCCCATTCGCCACGATCTCCGACAGTACTCCACAGTGGAGTTCCCCGTCCGGGTGATCCTTCCGCAGCGGCGCAAAACGAAGAGCACGGCGCCACTAGACTGCTGCACAACATACGCGTCAGGCCCACAGCGTCGTGCGTCTTCCACGCGGCTAGCACCCCTCCGCCAGCGGCCGTCGGGACGGCCGTCCGCATTGGACTTGTGAGGACCCACGTGAGCTCGAAACCCGTCGTACTCATCGCCGAAGAGCTTTCGCCCGCGACCGTCGACGCCCTGGGCCCGGACTTCGAGATCCGGCACTGCAACGGAGCCGACCGGGCCGAGCTGCTGCCCGCCATCGCCGACGTCGACGCGATCCTGATCCGTTCCGCCACCAAGGTCGACGCCGAGGCCGTGGCCGCGGCCAAGAAGCTCAAGGTCGTCGCCCGCGCGGGCGTCGGCCTGGACAACGTGGACGTGTCCGCCGCCACCAAGGCCGGCGTGATGGTCGTCAACGCCCCGACCTCCAACATCGTGACCGCGGCCGAGCTGGCCTGCGGTCTGCTGCTGTCCACCGCCCGCAACATCCCGCAGGCGAACGCGGCGCTGAAGAACGGCGAGTGGAAGCGCAGCAAGTACACGGGCGTCGAGCTGGCCGAGAAGACCCTCGGCGTCGTCGGCCTCGGCCGCATCGGCGCCCTGGTCGCGCAGCGCATGTCCGCCTTCGGCATGAAGGTCGTCGCCTACGACCCGTACGTGCAGCCGGCGCGCGCCGCCCAGATGGGCGTCAAGGTGCTGTCCCTGGACGAGCTTCTGGAGGTCTCCGACTTCATCACCGTCCACCTGCCGAAGACCCCCGAGACCCTCGGTCTCATCGGTGACGAGGCGCTGCGCAAGGTCAAGCCGAGCGTGCGCGTCGTCAACGCCGCGCGCGGCGGCATCGTGGACGAGGCGGCGCTGTACGCGGCGCTGAAGGAGGGCCGCGTCGCCGGCGCCGGCCTCGACGTGTACGCCAAGGAGCCGTGCACCGACTCCCCGCTGTTCGAGCTGGACCAGGTCGTGTGCACCCCCCACCTGGGCGCCTCCACGGACGAGGCGCAGGAGAAGGCGGGCATCGCGGTCGCCCGGTCGGTGCGCCTCGCCCTCGCCGGCGAACTGGTCCCGGACGCGGTCAATGTGCAGGGCGGGGTCATCGCCGAGGACGTCAAGCCGGGCCTGCCGCTGGCCGAGCGCCTCGGCCGCATCTTCACCGCGCTCGCCGGTGAGGTGGCCGTGCGGCTGGACGTCGAGGTCTACGGCGAGATCACCCAGCACGACGTGAAGGTGCTCGAACTCTCCGCGCTCAAGGGCGTGTTCGAGGACGTCGTGGACGAGACGGTGTCGTATGTGAACGCGCCGCTGTTCGCCCAGGAGCGCGGTGTCGAGGTCCGCCTCACCACCAGCTCCGAGGCCAGCGAGCACCGCAATGTGGTGACCGTGCGCGGCACGCTGGGCACCGGCGAGGAGGTGTCGGTCTCCGGCACCCTGGCCGGCCCCAAGCACATCCAGAAGATCGTCGCGGTCGGGGAGTACGACGTCGACCTCGCCCTCGCCGACCACATGCTGGTCCTGCGCTACGAGGACCGTCCCGGTGTCGTCGGCACCGTCGGCCGCATCCTCGGCGAGGCCGGTCTGAACATCGCCGGCATGCAGGTCGCCCGTGCCGCGGTGGGCGGCGAGGCGCTGGCCGTCCTCACGGTGGACGACACGGTGACGCCGAACGTGCTGGCCGAGGTCGCCGCCGAGATCGGCGCCGCGTCGGCCCGCTCGGTCAACCTGGTCTGACCCGGCTCGAAGAAGGCCGGGCGCACCGAGGACCTCCTCGGCGCGCCCGGCCTTCCGCCGTCCCTGGAGCCGCCCCGGCACACCGGAAGAAGAGGGAGGCATGGCGAAGGGGCTTACCCCTGGCCGCAGTTGGGGACAACCGGAACTTTTTCGCCGTGCCCCTACAGCCGCGCCCTCTTGAGTGCCATGTGCAGCAGCAGCCGGTCCTCGCCGTCGTCCAGGTCGAGGCCCGTCAGCTGTTCCACGCGGTTGAGCCGGTAGTAGAGGGTCTGGCGGTGGACGCCCAGCTCGGACGCCGTACGGCCCGCCTGGCCCGCGCAGTCGAGATAGACCTCGGCGGTGCGGGCCAGCTCGCGGTGGGCGGGGGAGAGCAGGGGGCCGGCGGCCGGGTCCTGCGCGGATTCCGGGGGGAGCGCGGTCAGCAGGCGGTAGGGCCCGATGCCCCGCCACTGCGCGACCGGCCCGAGGTGCCGTTCGGCCAGCGCGGCCTGTGCCGCGGCGCGTGCCTCCTGCCAGACCGCGCCCAGCTCGGCCAGTCCGATGCGGGGGTCCCCGATCCCGGCCGCGGGCCCGCCGTACCCGGCCGCCCCGAGGCCGCCCGGGTACCGGCCCGCCCCGGCGACCCCCGCGGCGACGGCCGCCGCCACCGCGGCCCCGGCTCCCCGTGGCACCGGCCCGCGCGTCTCCTTGCCCGACGTTCCCCCGGCCCCGTTGCCCGCGGCGCCCCGCGTCCCGGTGCCGGAACGACCCGGTGCCGGGCCCCCCTGCGCCGTTGCCCCCGAACCCCCAGGCACCCGGAGAGCCCCCCAGGCGCCCTCCGCCTCCTCCAGCACCCGGCCCGCCGCCGCCAGCGCGGGCGCGTCCACGGCCGGGGAGCGGAGCCGGACCAGCACCGCGAGGCTCTGGCCCGTGGCCCCCCAGGGGATCGTGCACAGCGCCGCCGCGTGCGGGACGGAACGGGCGGAGGGTGCGTCGCCCGGGTCGGCGGAGGGCCAGGGGGCCACACAGATCAGGGTGTGGGGGCCGTCCGCGCGGGGCCCGAGCGCGGTGCGCAGATCGGCCACCGCCATGTCCCGCTGCCAGCCGCCCTCCGCCGTGAGGACCGCCCGCAGTTCCCGGCTCAGGCCCGCCCCGGCCTCCGCCTCGTCCGCCAGCAGCGCGCCGATCCGGCCGGCCACCCGCATCGCGGCGTCGAGCTGGGCGTCGGCCGGCCCGGACTCGCCCTCCAGGAGCCAGACATAGCCGACGACGACGCCCCGGTGGCGCACCGGCAGACAGATCCGGCCGCGGTAGACACCGGCCTCGGGGCTCGGCGGGATACGGACCGGGCCGGTGGCGCGGGTGATGCCGAAGCCCTCGAACCAGGTGCGCACGCCCGCCGTGGAGCGCCGGGTCAGGATCGAGCGGGTGCGGACCGGGTCGAGGGCCGAGGCGTCCAGCTCGTCGTCGCTGTCGTACGCGCCGAAGGCGAGCAGCTCGAAGTCGCGGTTCTCCAGGGTCGCGGGCGCGCCCAGCAGCTCCGAGATCTCGTCCACCAGTTCCTGGTAATCGCCCTTGTAATCCGCCGCCACCCGGGCATTCTCCCGCATTTTCCAGCCATCTTCATACAGATGTCTGAGATCCCGGGCACGGATGCGTGACAGCTGTCCGTGGCCGACGATCAGAGGGATCCGTAGGTTTCACGGTGGTTCTCCGTGCCGTACCCGAATCGTCGGGTGATGGCCTCTTCTGGTGCTTGTCTGTGGAGGTGCCCCGTGCTGGGTCCCGTGATTCTCGCCGCGTCGCGCAGCGACCGGATGCGTCGCCTGATCTCGGCGGCCCCCGTGACCAAGCAGGTCGTCGACCGCTTCATCCCGGGTGAGACGGTGTCCGACATCGTCCCGATCATCAAGGACCTGACGGGCCAGGGTCTTCAGCTGACGATGGACGTCGTCGGCGAGGACATCACCACCGCCGAGCAGGCCGCCCACGCCCGTGACGCCTACCTCGCGTTGATCGACCACCTCAAGGAGCTGGAGCTCGGCGAGAAGGTCGAGATGTCGGTCAAGCTGTCCATGTTCGGCCAGGCGCTGGAGGGCGGCCACGAGCTGGCGCTCGCCAACGTCCGCCCCGTCGTCGAGGCCGCCGCCGCGATCGGTACGACCGTGACGCTGGACGCCGAGGACCACACCACCCTCGACTCGATGTTCGCCATCCACGAGGAGCTGCGGAAGGACCATCCGCAGACGGGCTGTGTCATCCAGGCGTACCTGTTCCGCACCGAGGCCGACGCCAAGCGGCTCGCCGACGCCGGCAGCCGGGTCCGCCTGGTCAAGGGCGCCTACAAGGAGCCCGCCGAGGTCGCCTACCAGCAGAAGCACGAGATCGACAAGGCCTACGTGCGCATCCTGAAGACGCTGATGGACGGCGAGGGCTACCCGATGATCGGGTCCCACGACCCGCGCCTGATCTCCATCGCGCAGGAGCTCGCCCACAAGGCCGGTCGTAAGCTCGACGAGTACGAGTTCCAGATGCTGTACGGCATCCGCGGCGACGAGCACCTGCGGCTGGCCGCGGAGGGCCACCGGATGCGCGTCTACACGGCGTACGGCACCGACTGGTACGGCTACTTCATGCGCCGTCTGGCGGAGAAGCCGGCGAACCTGCGCTTCTTCCTGAGGAGCATGGTCAGCAAGGGCTGAGCCCACCCACCCGCTCACGTACAAGGAGTTCGGATCTCATGGACGCTGTGACCCAGGTCCCCACCCCCGTCAACGAGCCGGTGCACGGCTATGCCCCCGGCTCGCCCGAGCGCGCCCGCCTGGAGGCCAAGCTCAAGGAGCTGGCCGAGAACCCGGTCGAGCTGCCGATGACCATCGGCGGCGAGAAGCGCCTCGGCGGCGGCGAGCCGTTCGAGGTCGTGCAGCCGCACAACCACAAGGCCGTCCTCGGCACCGGCCGCCACGCCACCCAGCAGGACGCCCAGGACGCCATCGACGCGGCCCTGGCCGCCGCCCCGGCCTGGCGTGCGATGGCCTTCGACGACCGCGCCGCGATCATCCTGCGCGCCGCCGAGCTGCTGTCCGGCCCGTGGCGCGAGACGATCGCCGCCTCCACCATGCTCGGCCAGTCCAAGACGGCCCAGCAGGCGGAGATCGACAGCCCCTGTGAGCTGGTCGACTTCTGGCGCTTCAATGTGCACTACGCCCGCGGCATCCTCGCCGAGCAGCCCCCGGCGAACTCCCCGGGCGTGTGGAACCGCATGGACCACCGCCCGCTGGAGGGCTTCGTCTACGCGATCACGCCGTTCAACTTCTCGGCGATCGCGGCGAACCTGCCCACCGCCCCGGCCCTGATGGGCAACGTGGTGGTCTGGAAGCCGTCCCCGACCCAGACGCACGCCGCCGTGCTGCTCATGCAGCTGCTGGAGGAGGCCGGTCTGCCCAAGGGCGTCATCAACCTCGTCACCGGCGACGGTATCGAGGTCTCCAAGGTCGCCCTGGAGCACCGCGACCTGGCGGGCATCCACTTCACCGGTTCGACCAGGACCTTCCAGTACCTGTGGAAGACGGTCGGCAACAACATCGAGAAGTACCGCTCGTACCCGCGTCTGGTCGGCGAGACCGGCGGCAAGGACTTCCTGGTCGCCCACCCGAGCGCCGACCGCGCGATCCTGAAGACCGCCCTGACCCGCGGTGCCTTCGAGTACCAGGGCCAGAAGTGCAGCGCCACCTCCCGCGCGTACATCCCGGCCTCCATCTGGAACGCCGGTTTCAAGGAGGAGTTCGCGGCCGAGGTCGACCACCTCACCATGGGTGATGTGACGGACCTGTCCCACTTCATGGGCGCCGTCATCGACGACCGCTCCTTCGCCAAGAACAAGGCCGCGATCGACCGCGCCGAGGCGGACCCGGCCTGCACGATCGTCGCGGGCGGCACGTACGACGACTCGGTCGGCTACTTCGTGCGCCCGACCGTCATCGAGTGCTCCGACCCGGAGAACGAGGTCTTCACGACCGAGTACTTCGGCCCGGTGCTCGCGGTGTACGTCTACGAGGACGAGAAGTACGACGAGATGCTGACCCAGATGGAGTCGGTCTCGGACTACGCCCTCACCGGCTCGGTCATCGCGGGCGACCGCGCCGCGGCCGCGTACACGATGGAGAAGCTCCGCTTCGCCGCGGGCAACTTCTACATCAACGACAAGTCGACCGGCGCCGTGGTCGGCCAGCAGCCCTTCGGCGGCGGCCGCTCCTCCGGCACCAACGACAAGGCCGGTGCCCCCCAGAACCTGATGCGCTGGACCCTGACCCGCGCCATCAAGGAGACCCTGGTCCCGCCGACCGACTACACGTACCCGCACATGGGCTGACCCCCGGCCCGACCCGAACGACGGGCCGGGAAGCCTGACCCCCAAGCAGGCTTCCCGGCCCGTTTCCCATTTCCGGCGCGTTTCGGGGCAAATGCGTGCTGCTACGCTGGCAGCGCGTCAGTAGGCAGGCGTGTTCTGTTCCCCGGGGCCCCGGCAACTCTGGGGGGAACAAAGGGCTCTCACGAACCCGCTTACAGCGAGAGCGATGGTCAGGATGTACAGGTCACCTCAGTGGCTGCGCCGGGCAGGGTCACGGGGAGACGTATGTCCGGGAAGCAGAGCAACCGTCAGCGCACCGCCCAGATCTGCCATCAGGCAACAGGGGTGGACTATGCCCGTTGCCTGCAGTGGGCCAGGGAAGGCCGGATCTCGCGCCATCAGCCTGTGCCCGACGCGGAGAGTCCAGCACAACGGCGCTTCGAAGCCCTGCTCGCCCACACATTGACCGAACTGTTCCGCGACTGTCAGCTCGACGGTGCCGTTCTAGGTCTTCAGGGGGTGGATCCTGAAGGGGATCGCCCTGCTCTCCGCCTCCATCCCGTTATGGCCGACCGCATGGTGGAGGAACTGCTTCCTCGCTTCGATGTCTCGTACGGCGGAATCCGAGGTGTGGCAGGGCTTCGGCTGCAAGGTACTGACGGCCAATGGCTGCTGGCGGATCTGTGCAGTTCGGCGGCCGTTCGACTCATGCACGACGATCCTGACTGGCAGCCGCGGCTTCCCCGGGTCGAACGCGGCTTGACGGCCATCTGGCGGGATGCGCCGGCCCGACTTTCCAGTGTCGAGGGCAAGGAACTCGCAGAGTGGGAGGACGGCCGCCGGGGCGGTCCTCGGCTTGCCGCCCGCGACCTGCTGTTCAGCCGGATTCTGCGCAGGCCGCTGGTGATCAACGAGGCGGGGCGCTCGCATGGCTGGGCCAACACCTATACCCACCACACCGAGGACATCGTCTTCGAGTGGTGCTGTGGGGCACCCGCCGTCGAAGTTGCGAAGAAGCTGCACGACAGCGGTGTCACCGCCAAGCTGGACGGGGTGGATGTCGGGCCCTCTCCTGACCGGGAACCCCATGACGAGCGGATCGACATAGGGGAGGCATCCGTTGTGCTGAGGTGCCTCAATGCCCAGTGGTGCCAAGAACCTCGAGGTCTGGCCGCAGCGCAGAGGATCGCCGCGGCGATCCGTAGGCGGTACGCATGATGTCCTTCGAGTACGCGGGCACTGCGGTCCTGGCTCTTGCTCCTCTCATGGCGCTGGGGAAGGCTTGCCGGGACGTGCTGATCGTGCGCCAGTTGAGGAGGCTTGTCGCCGATTGCCCGGCAGAGGAACGTGTTCGGGTGTGTCTTCATCTGGCTCGGGCTCTTCATGGTCCAGCCGGGGATACGTCCAGGACCTGTCACTGTTCCATCACCCCGGCAGAGCCAGCGGGTGAGGAGAGCGTGTCCGACTGAAGACGGAGAAGGTCGGGGGCGGGCTGGGATCACGGGGGGAATGCCGCCCTTGACTTGTCACCGCCCACACGACCGGCCTCGACTCCGCCGGACTCCAACCGGCTCGCGCCCGAAAAATATGACGCTCGTCGATCCCCCTTCCGCACCAGGATCTTGCCCGTGTTCCCGCCCCGCAGCATCAGCAGGAACGCGTCCACGATCCGGTCGAAGCCGTCGACCACCGTCTCGTCCGCCGTCAGCGCGCCGCTGCCGCAGATGCGGTACGGCGAAGTCGTACAACTCGTCCTGCGCGTCGAGGTGGTCCGTACCGGGGCGTCGGCCACGTCACCGCCCCGGAGCCGGCCGCCGCGGATGCCGTACGCGCCCTGATCCGGGTGCTGCGCTCACTCGAACACGCGTCACCGCAGCTCAGAGCCGTTCGAGGGGATCAGCCGTCTCAGATAGTAGGAAGTCCGAGTAACTATGCAGACAGACGCGGGCCGCTCCCTTAGCTTGGAAGGAGCCGAACGTCTCGCTCGATCCAGCGAATGGCGGTCGTGAGCCGGGCCCCGTGCAGGCAACCCCTGCGGCCAGCGCTCCCCGCCTGCTCCGGCGTCTCGAACACCCCCCTCATCACCGTGCTCCCTTCCTGCCGAGGAGTCGATTTCCATGGCCGAGACGACCGTCCGCCGCCGCGTCCGCCACGTGCCCCGCGCCGCCGAGTCCGACCGCAAGAACGCCGCCGCCGCCCTCCAGCGCGCCCTCGACCGCCGGGACAACGGCGGCCAGACCGGCCACTGAGCCGGCCGGCGAACCTTTTCGAGCCGCGCCAGGACACGGGCCGTCCGGATATTGGACGGCCCGTGTCATCACCTGGGACGAGGAGTAGGGTGCCCGCATGTCTCGCAGCATCAATCTCGCAGTGATCCCCGGTGACGGCATCGGCCAGGAGGTCGTGGCCGAGGGTCTGAAGGTCCTCTCCGCCGTCCTTCCGCAGGATGTGAAGCTGGAGACCCAGGACTACGACTTCGGCGCCAAGCGCTACCACGCCACCGGTGAGACCCTCACCGACGCGGACCTCGCGCAGCTGAAGCGGCACGACGCCATCCTGCTCGGCGCCATCGGCGACCCGTCGGTGCCCTCCGGCGTCCTGGAGCGCGGCTTCCTGCTCAAGCTCCGCTTCGCCTTCGACCACCACGTCAACCTGCGGCCGAGCAAGCTGCTCCCGGGCGTGTCCACCCCGCTCGCCGGACAGCCGGAGATCGACTTCGTCGTCGTCCGCGAGGGCACGGAAGGCCCGTACACCGGCAACGGCGGCACCATCCGCAAGGGCACCCCGCACGAGGTCGCCACCGAGGTCTCCGTCAACACGGCCTACGGCGTCGAGCGCGTCGTCCGCGACGCCTTCGCCCGCGCCCAGGCCCGCCCGCGCAAGAAGCTAACGCTGGTCCACAAGAACAACGTGCTGACCTTCGCCGGCCATCTGTGGACCGACATCTTCAACCGGGTCGCCCAGGAGTTCCCCGAGGTCAGCACCGACTATCTGCATGTCGACGCGGCCACCATCTTCCTGGTCACCCAGCCCGAGCGCTTCGATGTGATCGTCACCGACAACCTCTTCGGCGACATCATCACCGACCTCGCCGCGGCCGTCTCCGGCGGCATCGGCGTGGCCGCCTCCGGCAACATCAACCCGGGCCGCGACTTCCCGTCCATGTTCGAGCCGGTGCACGGCTCGGCACCGGACATCGCGGGCCAGGGCAAGGCCGACCCCACCGCCACGGTCCTCTCCGTCGCCCTGCTGCTGCGCCACCTCGGATACGACACCGAGGCCGACCGCATCGACGCGGCGGTCGCCGCCGACCTCACCGAGCGCGCGGACCGGCCCGCCCGGAGCACCTCCGAGATCGGCGACGCGCTCGCCTCCCGAGTAGCCGGCTGACCCGGCGCTCCCTTCGCAAGAGGCCGCCGGGTCGCACGACCGCCCGGCGGCTTCCGCATGTCCGCGCCGGGTGAAACGATCGCCCCCGGGCCGCCACCACGACCCCTGGGCCGTAGCCCACCCGATTCCATCGGCCGGAGCCTGCGCGCGATAATCGAACGCGGAGCCGCGGTATGAGGGAAAGCTCGGACGTCCGAGCACCGGTCGCCAGCCGGTGTCAGGTGTGAGCGCGGCCCGTCACGACAACCGGTGAAGGACAATCACTCATGACGACGCCCACGATCGAGCTCAAGCCCTCCGCCAGCCCCCTCGCCGCCGCCGAGCGCGAGGCGATCCTGGCCAATCCCGGGTTCGGCCGCCACTTCACCGACCACATGGTGACGATCCGGTGGACCGAGGGCCGCGGCTGGCACGACGCCCAGCTCGTGCCGTACGGCCCGATCTCCCTCGATCCCTCCACCCAGGTGCTGCACTACGGCCAGGAGATCTTCGAGGGGCTGAAGGCGTACCGCCAGCCCGACGGCTCGATCGCGCTGTTCCGTCCCGAGGCCAACGCCCGTCGTTTCCGCACCTCCGCCCGCCGTATGGCCATGGCCGAGCTGCCCGAGGACCTGTTCATCGCCGCCCTGGACGCGCTGCTCGTCCAGGACGCCGACTGGGTCCCGCCGCACGGCGGCGAGGCGGCCCTCTACCTGCGGCCCTTCATGATCGCCACCGAGGCGGCGCTCGGCGTGCACCCGGCCAACGAATACATGTTCCTGCTGATCGCCTCGCCCTCCGGCGCCTACTTCTCCGGTGGCGTCAAGCCGGTCACCATCTGGGTCGCCGAGGACCATGTCCGCGCCGTCCCCGGCGGCACCGGTGACGCCAAGACCGGCGGCAACTACGCCGCCTCCCTGCTCCCGCAGGCCGAGGCCGCGGCCCACGGCTGCGACCAGGTCGTCTACCTCGACGCGGTCACCCGCACCAAGGTGGAGGAGAGCGGCAGCATGAACGTCGCCTTCGTCTACGGCGACAAGATCCTCACGCCGAACCTGACCGGCTCCATCCTGGAGGGCATCACCCGCGACTCCCTCCTCCAGGTCGCCCGCGACCTCGGCTACCAGGCCGAGGAGGGTGTGATCACCCTGGAGCAGTGGCGCGCGGACGCGGCCTCCGGCGCACTGACCGAGGTGTTCGCCTGCGGCACCGCGGCCGTGGTCACCCCGATCGGCCATGTGAAGACCAAGTCCGACGAGTGGACCCACGGGGACGGCGCCCCCGGCGAGGTCACCATGCGCCTGCGCGAGGCCCTGCTGGGCGTCCAGCGGGGCATGACCGAGGACAAGCACGGCTGGATGCACAAGATCGGCTGACGGCCGGATCCCTTCGCGCAGGGCCGCCGCGGATCCCCTTCGGGGGGTCGCGGCGGCCCTGCGCGTTTTTGGAGCGGTGTTCGATCCATCACGTGTGCGCGTTGTCGTCCCGCCCTTCTCTTCCTCGGATCCTCCGTTTAGAGTGCTGTTCTAAAGGTTAGAGCGACGCTCTAAAGGTGGACGAGCGCTCTCCAGGGTTGACGAGAAGGAGGTCCCGCGCCGTGCGACTGACCCCCACGGAACGCGACCGGCTGCTGCTCTTCGGCGCCGCCGAGCTGGCCCGCGCCCGCCGCGCCCGCGGCCTTCGGCTGAACGTCCCGGAGGCGACCGCGCTGATCGCGGACACCGTCTGCGAGGCCGCCCGGGACGGCAGACGCCTCGCGGAGGCCGTCGAGGCGGCGCGGAGCGTGCTCGGGCCCGAGGACGTGCTGCCCGGGGTCGCCGACGTGGTGACCGAGGTGATGGTCGAGGCCGTCTTCGACGACGGCTCCCGGCTCGCGGTGGTCTCCGACCCCCTCGGCGGCGGCCTGGGCCCGGACGCCCCCGGCGCGCTGCTGCCCGGCCCCGCGCACGCCGACCCCGAACCGGTGCTCCGGCTCACCGTCACCAACACCGCGACCGTGCCGATCTCCGTCACCTCCCACTTCCACTTCTTCGAGGCCAACCCGCGCCTCGACTTCGACCGCGCGGCCGCCTACGGCATGCGGCTCGCCGTACCCGCCGGATCCTCCGTGCGCTTCGGGCCGGGCGAGAGCGAGGAGGTCGGCCTGGTGCCGATCGGCGGCGAGCGGATCGCGATCGGCTTCGCCGGGCTGGTCGACGGGCCGCTGGACGCGCCGGGCGCCCGGACCGAGGCGCTGCGCAGGGCCGCGGCCTGCGGATATCTGGGGGTCAGCAGCGACGAGGGCGACCTCAGCGACGAGGGGAAGGGGCAGCACCGATGAGCCGTTCCAAGGGGCGCGAGGTCAGCCGGGCGATCCATGTCGACCCGGGCGCGTACGCCGCCACCCATGGCCCCCGCGCGGGCGACCGCGTCCGCCTCGGCGACTCGGGCCTGACCATCCGGGTGGAGTCCGACGCGCAGCGCTACGGCGACGAGTTCCTCGCCGGGTTCGGCAAGACGGCCCGTGACGGACTGCACCTCAAGGCCGCCGCCGTGCGCGAGACCTGCGACGTCGTGATCAGCAACGTCGTGGTGATCGACGCGGTGCAGGGCATCCGCAAGGTGTCCATCGGCATCCGCGAGGGCCGCGTCAGCGCGATCGGCCGCGCGGGCAACCCGGACACCCTCGACGGCGTGGACGTGGTGGTCGGCACCGGCACCTCGATCGTCTCCGGCGAGGGCCTGATCGCCACCGCCGGCGCCGTCGACACCCATGTCCATCTGCTGTCGCCGCGCATCATGGAGGCATCCCTCGCCTCCGGCGTGACCACCGTCATCGGGCAGGAGTTCGGCCCGGTGTGGGGCGTCGGCGTCAACTCCCCCTGGGCGCTGCGCCACGCCTTCGGCGCCTTCGACGCCTGGCCGGTCAACATCGGCTTCCTGGGCCGGGGTTCGTCCTCGCACCCGGCCCCGCTGATCGAGGCGCTGGCCGAGGGCGGCGCGAGCGGCTTCAAGGTGCACGAGGACATGGGCGCCCACACCCGGGCTCTGGACACCGCGCTGCGGGTCGCCGAGGAACACGACGTGCAGGTCGCCCTGCACAGCGACGGGTTGAACGAGTGCCTCTCGGTCGAGGACACCCTCAGGGTGCTGGAGGGCCGCACCATCCACGCCTTCCACATCGAGGGCTGCGGCGGCGGACACGTCCCCAACGTGCTGAAGATGGCCGGGGTACCGAACGTCATCGGCTCCTCCACCAACCCCACCCTGCCCTTCGGCCGGGACGCGGTCGCCGAGCACTACGGCATGATCGTCTCCGTCCACGACCTCAAGCCCGAGCTGCCCGGCGACGCGGCCATGGCCCGCGACCGCATCCGGGCCGGCACCATGGGCGCCGAGGACGTGCTGCACGACCTGGGCGCGATCGGCATCACCTCCTCCGACGCCCAGGGCATGGGCCGCGCGGGCGAGACGGTACGGCGCACCTTCGCCATGGCCGGCAAGATGAAGTCCGAGCTGGGCCCGCTGGAGGGCGACGGTGAGGGCGACGACAACGCCCGGGTGCTGCGCTACATGGCCAAGCTGACCATCAACCCCGCGATCGCGCACGGCCTTTCGCACGAGGTCGGCTCCATCGAGGTCGGCAAGCTCGCGGACATCGTGCTCTGGCGCCCCGAGTACTTCGGCGCCAAGCCGCAGCTCGTCCTCAAGTCGGGCTTCCCCGCGTACGGCGTCGTCGGCGACCCCAACGCGGCCACCGACACCTGCGAACCCCTCGTCCTGGGACCGCAGTTCGGGGCGTACGGCGCGACGGCGGCCGACCTGTCGGTCGCGTTCGTCGCACAGGCGGCCGTGGACCAGGGCAACGACACCATGCCGACCCGCCGCCGCCGGGTCGCGGTGCGCGGCACCCGGGGCATCGGCCCCGCCGACCTGCGGCTGAACGCCCGTACCGGAGCCGTCGACGTCGATCAGCGCACCGGCCTGGTCACCCTCGACGGCGACCCGCTGCGCTCGGAACCGGCCGACTCGGTCTCCCTCAACCGCCTCTACTTCCTGTGAACGTGGCCCCCCTCCTGTGAACCCCGGAACGGACCCCCAGATGAGCACCCCTGCCGCCGACGGCTTCCGCATGCCCGCCGAGTGGACCCCGCACGAGCGCACCTGGATGGCGTGGCCGGGCCCCAACCCCACCTTCGACGACGCCGAGGACCTCGCCGCCTCCCGGCACGCCTGGGCCTCGGTCGCCCGTGCCGTGCGCCGCTTCGAACCGGTGACCGTGGTCTGCGGCCCCGGCGCGGCGGCCGGGGCGCGGGAGCTGCTCGGGCCGGACATCGACCTGGTGGAGCGCGAGCTGGACGACGCCTGGATGCGCGACATCGGCCCCACCTTCCTGACCGACGCCGAGGGTGAACTGGCCGCCGTGGACTGGACGTTCAACGGCTGGGGCGCCCAGGACTGGGCCCGCTGGGAGCACGACGCGAAGATCGGCGGCCACGTCGCCGACCTCGCGGGCGCGAAGACGTACACCTCGACGCTGGTCAACGAGGGCGGCGGCATCCATGTCGACGGCCAGGGCACGGTGCTGCTCACCGAGACCGTGCAGCTCGGCCCCGAGCGCAACCCGCACTGGACGCGGGAGCGGGTCGAGGCGGAGATCCACGCCCACCTCGGTACCAGCAAGGCCATCTGGCTGCCGCGCGGCCTGACCGCCGACTACCCCCCGTACGGCTACGGCACCCTCGGCCACGTCGACATCGTCGCCGCCTTCGCCCGCCCCGGCGTCGTCCTCGCCCACCACCAGCCGGACCCCGCGCACCCCGACCACGAGATCAGCAAGGAGATCATCGGCCTCCTCAGGTCCTCGACCGACGCCCATGGCCGCCCCCTGGAGGTCGTGGAGGTCCCCGCGCCGACCGTCCTGGAGGCCGACGGCCACTGGGCCGACTACTCGTACATCAACCATTACCTCTGCAACGACGGCGTCGTCCTGTGCGCCTTCGACGACCCCCGCGACGAGACGGCCGCCGCCATCTTCCGCCGCCTCTTCCCCGACCGCACCGTCACCCTGGTCGACGCCCGCCAGATCTTCGCGGCCGGGGGCGGCATCCACTGCATCACCCAGCAGCAGCCGCGCTCCCGCCGCTCTTGACGCTCAAGGCCGCTTCAGACCGGAGGCTGAGGACATGACCAAGCGGACGGACCGGACAGACCTCACCGCGCTGGCGGACCGGTCCTTCCGGGCCCTGGACCCACGGGAGTTCACGCCCGACCGGGCGGACGGCTTCCGCACCCCGGACGCCCTGATGGTCCCTGTCCATCACGACGCCACACGGTTCCAGGTGGGCGCCGTTCCCGAGGCCGGACGCACGCGGAGCGCCGACGGCCGGCGGTTCGCCCGGCCGGCCGTCCGGGCGGTCCGGACGCGGGGACGGCCGCCCGCGGGGGTGGGGGAGAGGCCCGCTTGGCAGCCGTCGGCGTCTCGGGTCGGGTAGAACATACGGGTGAACGTCCTGGTCTGTGCGGGCTGCGGCCACCGGCTCTGTGAGCCCGTGCGCCTGCTGGCCGAATTGCCCGAGCGCCCCCCGAACAGCGGGGCCGAGAACGCCGACGGGTCCCGGCAGGCACCCTCCACCGTGCCGCGCGGGACCTGCGCGGTGGACCCCGAGCCGTCGGGGGCGCCGTTCGTGCCGCACCCGGACCCCGAGTGGGCCGGGGGCGCGGTGCCCGGCGTCTGCGTCGCGGACCCGGAAGGGCCGGGCTTCCTGATGTCCGCCGGGCCCCGGGACACCCTGGTCGTCCACCCCGAGGACACCCGCGGCCACCTCCTGGGCGACGACGACTGCCTGGACTCCGGCTGCTGCGGACCCACCGGGCAGCAGGGGCCCAACTTCCTGTGCCCGGGCTGCCGGACCCCGGTGGCGACGCTGTTCGCCGAGTGCTACGGGCCGTACGAGACCCACTTCCTGCCCGCCGCCGTACGGCTGGTGTCCGCATGAGCGAGCCTTCCGCGCCGCGCCGGCGCACCCCCGCCCCGCCCCGCGAGGAACTGCTCGCCGCGGCCATGGGCATGATCGCCGAACGCGGTCTGGAGAAGCTCACCATGGCGGCGCTCGGCCGCGAGGTCGGGATGAGCAGCGGGCACCTCCTGTACTACTTCCGCTCCAAGGACGAACTGCTGCTCCAGACCCTGGAGTGGAGCGAGGGCCGTCTCGGCGCGGCGCGCGGCCGGCTGCTCGCGGGAGCGGGCTCGGCGCGGGAACGGCTGGACGCGTACGTCGACCTGTACGTCCCCGACGGCCACCGCGACCCGCACTGGACCCTGTGGCTGGAGGTCTGGAACCGCTCCCAGAACGCCGACGACGACGCACGCGCCCGCCAGTCCGCGATCGAGGGCGCATGGCACCGGGACCTCGTCGCCCTGATCGCGGAAGGCGTCTCGCGGGGGGAGTTCAGGGGAGTGGACGCCGACCGCTTCGCCACGAGGACGCGTGCGCTGCTCGACGGGTTCTCGATCCATGTCGCCATCGGGCTGCGGGGGGTTTCCCGGGAGCAAGTGCTCGCGCATGTGGGGGAGTTCATCGAGGACGGTTTGGTCGCCCCGTCGCCGTAGGTTCCCGGGTGGTGCGGCGGGTGCGGGTGCGTCGTGGTCGCTCGCGCAGTTCCCCGCGCTCCTGTGGGGCGCATCGTCTGTTCGACTCCCGGGCAGGTAAGGGCCCATGGAGATCCACCACTGGAAGAAGATCTGGGTCGGCTCGGCGGGGAACATGGTCGAGTGGTTCGACTGGTTCGTGTACGCCAGCTTCGCCACCTATTTCGCCGGGGCGTTCTTCCCGAGTGGGAACCCCACCGCGCAGCTGATGAACACCGCCGGCATCTTCGCCGTCGGGTTCTTCATGCGGCCCGTCGGCGGGTGGCTGCTGGGGCGGGTCGGTGACCGCAGGGGGCGCAAGGCGGCGCTGACGCTGACCGTCACGCTGATGTCGGCCTCGGCGGTGCTGATCGCCGTCGCGCCCACGTACGCGGTCGCCGGGTACGGCGGCGCCCTCGTGCTGCTCGTCGCCCGGCTGCTCCAGGGGCTGTCGGTGGGCGGCGAGTACGCGGCCAGCGCCACCTATCTCACCGAGGCCACCGACCCGAAGAGGCGCGGCCTCGCCTCCAGCTTCCAGTACGTGTCCATGACCATCGGCCAGATCGTCGGCCTCGGCCTCCAGATCATCCTCCAGCGCACCATGTCCGACTCCGCCCTGCACAGCTACGGCTGGCGCATCCCCTTCGTCGTCGGCGCCCTCGGCGCGGCCGTCGTCTTCTTTTTGCGCCGCACCATGCCGGAGAGCGAGGTCTACGACGAGGACGCCTCGGCCGCCGAGGAGCGCGGCACGCTGCGCGCCCTGTGGCGGCACCGGCGCGAGGCGTTCCTCGTCATCGCGCTCACCATGGGCGGCACGGTCGCGTACTACACGTACACCACCTATCTGACCAAGTACCTCTCCAACTCGGCGGGCCTGTCCAAGGACACCGCGACCCTGGTCTCCTTCACCGCGCTGATCGTCTTCGCCGGGCTCCAGCCGTTCGCCGGGGCCCTGTCCGACCGGATCGGGCGCCGGCCGCTGCTGATCACCTTCGCGGTCGGCTCCACCGTCCTGACCGTGCCGATCATGACTCTGCTCAAGCACGCCGGCGGCTACTGGCCCGCGCTCGGCCTCTCCCTGCTCGCGCTGGTGATCGTCACCGGCTACACCTCGATCAACGCCTGTGTGAAGGCCGAGCTGTTCCCGACAGGTGTCCGCTCCTTGGGCGTCGCCCTCCCGTACGCCCTCGCCAACGCCCTCTTCGGCGGCACGGCCGAATACATCGCCCTGTGGTTCAAGAAGGCCGGGATCGAGTCCGGCTTCTTCTGGTATGTGGCGGGCTGTGCGGCCGTATCGCTCATCGTGTACGTCACTATGCGGGAGACGAAGGACCAGGATCTGACCGGGACGATGGGGGCCAGTGGAGTGGAGGGGTCCCGCGTGACGACCGCATCCTGAGACGGACGGTGAGCCGGGGGCGGTGCTGTGCCAGACTTCCCCCGTGCTTACGTTCGCCACGATTATTGGCAGCAGGCGCGCCGGTCCGCAGTGACCATCTCGTACGACCAGGTACGGGTGGCCACCGTTCGTCCTCGACCCGCGCGCAGACCTCTCGCATCCGCGAGGGGTTTTTTCGTTTTACGGCCCACCTTCAGCCGTGAACCGAGCGCGGGGGAGTATTGGGGGGACGGTGGAGCCGGTCATTCCGGTAAGACCGAAGATCCACAACAGGAGCCTTGAGACCATGACCGAGACGGCAACCAGCGCGCTCGACGACTCGTTCCACGTCTTCGACACCACGCTGCGCGACGGCGCGCAGCGCGAGGGCATCAACCTCACCGTCGCGGACAAGCTCGCCATCGCCCGGCACCTGGACGACTTCGGCGTCGGCTTCATCGAGGGCGGCTGGCCCGGCGCCAACCCCCGCGACACCGAGTTCTTCGCCCGCGCCAAGGACGAGATCGAGTTCCGTACCGCCCGGCTGGTCGCCTTCGGCGCCACCCGCCGCGCCGGTGCCAAGGCGGCCGACGATCCGCAGGTCAGGGCGCTGCTGGAGTCCGGCGCCCCGGTGATCACGCTGGTCGCCAAGGCGCACGACCGGCATGTGGAGATGGCGCTGCGCACCACGCTGGACGAGAACCTGGAGATGGTCCGCGACACCGTCGCCCACCTGCGCGAGCAGGGCCGCCGGGTCTTCGTGGACTGCGAGCACTTCTTCGACGGCTACCGCGCGAACCCCGAGTACGCCAAGGCCGTCGTGCGCGCCGCCTCCGAGGCCGGGGCCGATGTGGTGGTGCTGTGTGACACGAACGGCGGCATGCTGCCCGCCCAGGTGCACGCCGTCGTCGCCACCGTGCTCGCCGACACCGGCGCCCGGCTCGGCATCCACGCCCAGGACGACACCGGCTGCGCGGTCGCCAACACGCTGGCCGCGGTCGACGGCGGTGCCACGCATGTGCAGTGCACGGCCAACGGCTACGGCGAGCGGGTCGGCAACGCGAACCTGTTCCCGGTGGTGGCCGCCCTGGAGCTGAAGTACGGCAAGCAGGTGCTGCCCGAGGGCCGGCTGCGGGAGATGACCCGGATCTCGCACGCCATCGCCGAGGTCGTCAACCTCACGCCCTCCACCCACCAGCCGTACGTGGGTGTCTCCGCGTTCGCGCACAAGGCCGGGCTGCACGCCTCCGCGATCAAGGTCGACCCGGACCTGTACCAGCACATCGATCCCGCGCGGGTCGGCAACTCCATGCGGATGCTGGTCTCCGACATGGCGGGCCGCGCCTCCGTCGAGCTCAAGGGCAAGGAGCTCGGCGTCGACCTCGGCGGCGACCGCGAGCTGATCGGGCGGGTGGTGGCCCGGGTCAAGGAGCGCGAGCTCAAGGGCTACACCTACGAAGCCGCCGACGCCTCCTTCGAGCTGCTGCTGCGCGGCGAGGTGGAGGGCAGGGCGCTCAAGTACTTCGACGTCGAGTCCTGGCGGGCGATCGCCGAGGACCGGCCCGACGGCAGCCACGCCAACGAGGCCACGGTCAAGCTGTGGGCCAAGAGCGAGCGCATCGTGGCCACCGCCGAGGGCAACGGTCCGGTCAACGCCCTCGACCGCGCCCTGCGGGTCGCCCTGGAGAAGATCTACCCCCAGCTCGCCGCCCTCGAACTGGTCGACTACCGCGTCCGCATCCTGGAAGGCCGCCACGGCACCTCCAGCACCACCCGCGTCCTCATCTCCACCTCCGACGCCACCGGCGAATGGTCCACGGTGGGCGTCGCGGAGAACGTCATCGCCGCCTCCTGGCAGGCCCTGGAGGACGCGTACACGTACGGCCTGCTGCGCGCGGGCGTCGAACCGGCGTAGCGCTCCGCGGGTACGAGGACCGGGGCGCCCCGCCTCGCGGGGTCCGGGGCGCCTCCCCTCCGGGCATCTGCGGCACGCCCCGCGCTCAGGGCGCCCGCCAGATGTTGTCGAAAGCGGCGTTCTCGATGCGGCGGCGTTCGCGGACCGCCGTCAGTTCGGTGATCGCGTCGCCGACGGTGGCGAGGATGGTGAGGACCGCGTCGTCGGCGTTCTCGTTGCCGTCCGTGCGGTCCTCGCCGATGCCCAGGGGGACGGCGAGGGCGGTCAGGACCGGCTCGTGGGACCACCAGCGGTCGGCGGCGTGGCGGCGGGCGGGGGTGTCGGGCCGCGGGGCGTCCCCGCCGAGCCGGGGCAGCAGGCGCCGGCGTTCCCCGGTGAGCTGACCGGCCCGGTCCAGGTCGTCCTGGTAGGCGGCGGCGAGCCCGCGGCCCCGGCGCCACAGCCAGTCCTCGACGCTCTCGTACGGCTCCGCGCGCACCAGCGCCGCGCCCGCCTCGTCCAGCATCCGGTCACCCGTGCTCAGCTCCGCCCCCGGCACGATGCGCTCGCCGTCCAGGGTGAGCGCCCGCGTCCCGAGCAGATCGATCAGCTCGGCCCCCGCGAGGGCCAGCGACAGATCGCCCTGCTCGACGGCGCGCGCGCCGGGGACGTCCACGCTGACGAGGAACAGGTCCTGCGGTGTGGTCATGAAGGGCTCCAGGTCGCCGGGGCGGCAGGGCGTCACACGCGGCCCGGGTCGTGCGGACGGGACTCCGGCGGGGTGACGGTGAGACCCGTCCGGGACCGCGACGGCAGCGTACCGAGCACCTTCTCACGCGGCTCCGCCTCGTCGTCGGCACGCCACACGCCGATGCCGCGCGTCTCGCCGCCCGGGGGACGACCGACTCCTCATCGTCCCCCGGCCGGCTCCGGGCCGCTCGTCACCGGAGCTGCCACTTCTGGTTGGCGGCGCCCGTGCAGGTCCAGATCTGCGCGCGGGCCCCGTTCGCCGAGGAGTTGTCGGTGACGTCCAGGCACTTGTTCGCGGCGAGGTTCACCACGTCATGGGTGGAAGCGTTGTACGACCACTGCTGGGCGCCGGTCCCGTTGCAGTCGTAGAGCTGGACCTTCGCCCCGTCGGCCGTCGAGCCCGAGGTGACGTCCAGGCACTTGCCGAGCGCCCGCACGGAGCCGTCGGGCTGCACGGTCCACTGCTGGGCGGCGCTGGCGTTGCAGTCGTAGAGCTGTACGGCCGTACCGTCGGCGCTCGACGCCCCGGCCACGTCCAGGCACTTGCCGGCCAGGCCCACGAGGGCGCCGCCCGTGGCGCCGCCGCCGGACTGGGTGCCGGACCAGGTGAAGGTCGCGGAGGTCTTGCCGGGCAGCGAGTAAGTGGCGTGCTGCGCACCCCAATCGATGGTCACCGACCGGGCGGCGGAGGAGCCGTTGTAGGCGATCAGTGCCTTGCTGCCGTCCGGGTTGCGCCAGGCCACGTTGGGCACCGTGGTGGACGCGGTGGAGGCGATCCGCTGCGCGCCGGGCCGGACGAACTTGGTCAGCTGCCCCATGTCGTAGTACTCGACGGTGTAGTCCACGCTCCCGCTCCCGCTGTCCCCGTCGTGCACGGTGACCAGGCCGGTGCAGGTGCCGCAACCGCCGTTGTGCGGGCCCATGTTCTGGTCCACGGCCAGCGACCACTTGGTCACCGACTTCGCCCAGTTGCGGGTGTAGTCGATGATGTTCGACATGTCCTCGTGCTGCTGGTCCGCGATCCAGGTGCCCCCGGAGTGCTCGGTGCCGAAGGCGTCCAGCGAGGGGTACTTGGCGTGGATCGTGCTCTGCTCGGAGACGTCACCGCCGTAGCCGTGCCAGGCGATCCCGCCGAAGTTGGGGTGGTCGCGGATCGCCGGATCGTCCACGGACTGCGCGGCGTAGGAGTCGTAGCTGTCCCAATTCCAGTCGTGCGCCAGCACCTTGGTGCTCAGGCCCGCCGACTGGAGCTGCGGCAGCAGGTCGTTCTTGAGGAAGTAGGCCAGACCGCTCGCGTTCCAGCTCATCGACGGGTAGCCGGAGCAGCAGGTCGGCTCGTTCTGCGGGGTCACGTACGAGACGTCGATGCCCTGATCCCGGTACGCCTGGAGGTACTTGACGAAGTAGGACGCGTAGGCGCCGTAGTCCTCCGCCTTCAGCCAGCCCCCGTTGAGCGAGCCGCTGTCCTTCATCCAGGCCGGGGCCGTCCACGGCGAGGCCATCACGGTCAGCGAGGGGTTCAGCTGGAGCGCCTGCCTGGTGAGCGGCGCGACGTCCGCGAGGTCGTGCGCGATCGAGAACTTGCTCAGGCCCGGGTCGGTCTGCCCGGACGGCACGTCGTCGTACGTGTAGCCGTAGCGGGCGAGGTCCGAGGCGCCCATCGGGTTGCGCAGGAAGGACAGCCCGATGCCGTCCGTCGGCGAGAACAGCTTGCGCATCGTCGCGTCCCGGGTCGCCTGGGACAGGGCGCCGCTGCTGTTGAGCAGCCAGGCCGCGGTGTCGGTGAAGGAGGCACCGGCCCCGGTGAAGGTCTGGTACCGGGTGTTCTCGTCCACGGTGATATTGGTGCCGCCCCCGCCCGGACCGGACTGGAAGGCGAACGGCGCCTGGGCCTGAAGGCCGCGTACGACATGGCGGCCGGCGGAGTCGTCGGTGGTGGTGAGCCACGCGGTGACCTGCTCACCGGCGGCATGGGCGGGGGGTACGGCCGCGGTGAATCCGGCGGCGGAGAGCAGCCCGGCCAGCAGCAGCCGGAGTGCGCGGGGGGATCTCCTCATGGTGCGTCGCCCTTCCTCTCGGGTCGACAGAGCGGGGATGAGCGGGGCGGGGCAACTGACGTGCGGTCTTGACGAGTTGGGGAGGCGTCAGTTAACTCACGCCGTGAGCTAAGCCATGAGTGAACCATGAGAGCCGAGGGAAGGTCCATGCCAAGGCCAAGAACCGCCCTGCTCGTCCCCGGGGCACTGCTCGCCGCCCTGCTGCCCCTGTCCGCCGCGGCGCAGGCCGCCGCCGATCCGCCGCCGGTGCCCGTCGACCGCTTCGAGGGCGAGGTGCCCTTCGCGTCCCAGCCCGCCGACGGCATCTTCACCTGGGGCGGCGACAGCGACGACCCGCCCACGCTGAGCCTCGCCGACCGCGCCGACGCCCCCGAGGGCGCCAAGGTGCTCACCGGCAGCTACGACATCAGCGGTTACGGCGGCTTCACCCATGACTTCGCCGCGGACCAGCCCGCCCACGACTGGTCCGCCCACCAGGGCATCCGCTTCTGGTGGGAGGGGCACGACAACGGCAAGAAGATCGCCTTCGAGATCAAGGACGGCGGCGCGAACGGCGAGGCGTCCGAGCTGTGGACGACGTCGTTCACCGACGACTTCACCGGCTGGAAGCAGATCCGGATCCCGTTCGGCGACTTCACCTACCGCACCGACTACCAGCCGGTCGGCGGCATCGACCACATCCTCGGGCTGACCCGGATGTGGGGGTACGCCGTCACACTGCCCGCCGGCACCAAGGGCGAATTCGCCATGGACGACGTGGAGTTGTACGGCAAGGCCGACCAGGCGCTGCACGCCTCCGTCGCCACCGACGCCTCCGTCTACCCGGTGACCGAGGGCGGCACCGCCAAGGTGAGGGTCACCCTCGCCACCACCGGCGCGCGGCCCGTGGACGACCCGGTGACCGTCACCTACGCCACCGGCGCCGGCACCGCCACCGCGGGCCGGGACTACACCCCGGTCTCCGGCACCCTCACCTTCCCGGCGGGCACACCGTCCGGCAGCACGCGGACCATCGAGGTGCCCACCCGCAAGGACAAGGCCGCCGAGTCCGCCGAGACCATCCCGCTGGGGCTCACCGTCGACGGCGCCAAGGCCCCCGCCGAGACCCCGCAGGTCGTCATCGACGCCCACGGACTGCCGTACCTGAACACCACGTTGCCGGTGAGGAAGCGGGTCGCCGATCTGCTGTCCCGGATGTCGCTCGCCGAGAAGGCCGGGCAGATGACCCAGGCCGAACGCGCGGGCCTGACCACCCCGGGCGACATCGCCTCGTACGGCCTCGGTTCCCTGCTGTCCGGCGGCGGCTCCACCCCCACGCCCAACACCGCCGAGGGCTGGGCGCGGATGATCGACGGCTTCCAGCTCCAGGCACAGGCGACGCGGTTCCAGATCCCGCTGATCTACGGCGTGGACGCGGTGCACGGCCACAACAACCTCTACGGCGCCACCGTCATGCCGCACAACATCGGCATCGGCGCCACCAGGGACCCCCAACTGGCCGAGCGGACCGGCGCGGTGACCGCCGCCGAGGTGCGCGCCACCGGCGTCCCCTGGGACTTCGCGCCCTGCCTGTGCGTGAGCCGCGACGAACGCTGGGGCCGCTCCTACGAGTCCTTCGGCGAGGACCCCGCGCTCGTGGAGTCCATGGAGACGATGATCCAGGGTCTCCAAGGACGGTCGGACGGCGGTGACCTGAGCCGCGACGACAAGGTCCTCGCCACCGCCAAGCACTTCGTCGGCGACGGCGGCACCGCCTACGGCTCCTCCACCACCGGCACCTACACCATCGACCAGGGCGTCACCACCGTCACCCGGCGGCAGCTGGAGGACATCCACCTCGCGCCGTACAGGACGGCGGTGCGGCGGGGGATCGGCACCGTGATGCCGTCGTACTCCTCCCTCGACATCACCGGCGACGGCAAGGGCGCGGTCAGGATGCACGCCCGCGGCGACATGATCAACGGTGAGCTGAAGGGCAGGCTGGGCTTCGACGGCTTCGTCATCAGCGACTGGAACGCCATCGACCAGCTCCCCGGCGACTACCCCGACCACGTCCGTACGGCCGTCGACGCGGGCGTCGACATGATGATGGTGCCGTACACCTACAAGGACTTCAGCGCCACGCTGACCGACGAGGTGAAGGCGGGCCGGGTCTCCGGGGCGCGGATCGACGACGCCGTCTCCCGGATCCTCACCCAGAAGTTCGAACTGGGCCTGTTCGAGCACCCGTACGCCGACACCAGCGGCGCCGCCGCCATCGGCTCCCCGGCCCACCGCGCCGTCGCCCGCGAGGCGGCCGCCGAGTCGCAGGTGCTGCTGAAGAACGACGGCGGGCTGCTGCCGCTGAAGAAGAGCGAGAAGGTGTACGTCGCCGGGTCCGACGCCGACGACATCGGCAACCAGACCGGCGGCTGGACCCTCACCTGGCAGGGCGCCTCCGGGAACACCGTCCCCGGCACCACCGTCCTCCAGGGCATGCGGCAGGCCGGCGGCGACGTCACCTACTCCAAGGACGCCTCCGCCCCGACCGCCGGGTACGACGTCGGCGTGGTCGTCGTCGGCGAGACCCCCTACGCCGAGGGCGTCGGCGACGTCGGCAACGGCCACTCGCTCTCCCTCGGCGCGGCCGACCAGGCGGCGGTGGACAAGGTGTGCGGCGCCATGAAGTGCGTGGTGCTGATCGTCTCCGGGCGGCCCCAGCTCATCGGCGACCGGCTCGGCGAGATCGACTCCCTGGTGGCCTCCTGGCTGCCCGGCACCGAGGGCGAGGGCGTCGCCGACGTCCTCTACGGCGCCCGCCCCTTCACCGGACAGCTCCCCGTCACCTGGCCGAAGTCCGAGGCCCAGCTGCCGATCAACGTGGGCGACGCCTCGTACGACCCCCAGTTCCCCTACGGGTGGGGCCTGACCACCCGTACCGCCGTCCCGCACGGCGGCGCGGGCACCCTGGCGTCGCTGGCCGCGCGGGCGGCGACGGCGGAGCGGCGCGGGGACCGGACGACCGGCCGGTACCTGGTCACCCAGGCCCGGCTGCTGGTGCAGCAGAAGGTGGGACAGCGGATGACGGCGGCCGTGGCGAAGCCCTTCGCGGACGCCGACCATCTGCTGCTGACCGGCCACTACGGGCAGGCGCTGGCGAAGCTGGCGCAGGCGTACCGGGCCGCCTGACCGGTCCGGTCCGTCTGGAACCACCCCTTGAGGGGGGCTTCGGGTAGCGTCGAGACATGAAGGCCGTCCCGCGGACCCGAAGCCTCCCCGCCCTGCTGCTCGCCGTGCTCGCCCTGGTGCTGGCGACCAGCCTCGCCCCCGGGGCGAGCGCGGACACCGGCGTCTCCACCATCGCCCGCGCCCTGCGCGCCGGCCCGGTCTACGTCGACCCGGCGGCCTCCGCCCAGCTGTCCCGCGCGGACGCCGACGCGCTGGCGAAACGGATCAAGGACGCGAACAAACCGCTGTTCATCGCCGTCCTCCCGGCCGGCTACCCCACCACGAGCCTCTTCGCCGACCTGCGCGCCGCCACCGGCGTCACCGGCCTGTACGGCATCCGGCTCGGCGACCGCTTCGACGCCCGCGCCGACGCCTCCGTGCTGTCGGCGACCGCCCGGCAGAACCTGGTGACCAGCGTCCGCGGCGAGAGCGCCAAGGCCCAGCTCACCGACTTCACCGACCGGGCCCTCGCCCACATGGGCGGCCGCGCGCCCCGCAGCTGGCACGCCGCCGGCAGCGGGAGCGGCTCCGGAGTGGGCCTGATCGCGGTCGCCGCGGTGCTGGTGGCGGGTGCCGCGGGCGCGTACACGCTGGTACGGCGGGGCCGGCGGCGGCGCGAGAAGGAGCAGCGGGCCGCCCTGGAACGGCTGCGGGTGGTGGTGGACGAGGACATCACCGCGTTCGGCGAGGAACTGGACCGCCTCGACTTCCACCCGGCCGAACCCGGCGCGGACGACGCGATGCGCGGCGACTACGAGCGCGCCCTGGACGCCTACGAGAGGGCGAAGCAGCGGATGGCCGAGGCGGGCCGGCCGGAGGACGTCCGGCCGGTCACCGAGACGCTGGAGGACGGCCGCTTCAGCCTCGCCCGGCTGGCCGCGCGCCGCGAGGGCCGCCCGCTGCCCGAGCGCCGGCCGCCCTGCTTCTTCGACCCGCGCCACGGCCCCTCCGTCGCCGACGCCGCCTGGACCCCGCCCGGCGGCGCCCCGCGCGAGGTACCGGTCTGCGCCGCCGACGCCACCCGCCTCGCCGACGGCCGCGATCCCGTGGTGCGCGAGGTGGACACGGAGTACGGCCGCCGCCCCTACTGGGACGCGGGCCCCGCCTACGGTCCCTGGGCCGGCGGCTACTTCGGCGGCGGGATCCTCCCCGGCCTCCTCTTCGGCACCCTGCTCGGCACCATGATGTCCACCCCCTCGTACGCGGCCGACTACGGCGCCGGGTACGGCGACTTCGGCGGCACCGACTTCCAGGGCGGCGATGTCTCCGGCACCGACTTCGACCCCGGCGACTTCGGGGGCGGGTTCGGCGACGGCGGGGGCTTCGGCGGGGGAGACGGGGGCGATTTCGGGGGCGGGTTCGGGAACTGAGGCGCACCCGTAAGGGGCGGCCCGGTAGGGGGCGGGTCTCCCGCAGGGGGCGGCGGTCAGACCTCCGTGCCCGGTATCTCCATCGACCCCACCCGCTCCAGCAGCGCCGCCGCCAGCGTCAGCACCCCCCGCTCCGTCTCCCCGAGCGTGCTCAGGGCCGCGGCGAGCCAGATGTCCCGCTCGGCCATGTCCCGCTCCAGCGCCCGCCGCCCCGGCTCGGTCAGGGTCAGCACGGACTGCCGGCGGTCGCCCGCGTCCGGCTCCCGGGCGATCAGCCCCTCCGCCTCCAGGTCGGCGAACACCCGCGTCAGCGACTGCGGCCGCTGCCGCTCCCGCGCCGCGATCCGCCCCGGCGTGGCCGGGCCGTGCGCGTGCAGATGTCCCAGCACCGCGAGCTGATTGGGGCTCAGGCCCCCCTCCCCGCGCTCCTGCCGCAGCCGCCGGTTGACGCGGACGACGGCACGGCGGAGAGCGGCGGCATCGGCGAGATGATCATCCATGCGCAATATCGTACGCAATCGCTTATCAAAGAACCGACTCTCAGGCTCTATTCTCGGCCAGTGCGTCGAATACTGATACGCAACGCTTATGAAGCAGTCGGGACGATGACGGCGGTCCTGCTCTCCTGGGCGGCCGCCCTGTGGCTGGAGGGCGCGGCCGGGCTGCACACGGACTCCGTGGTCCTCGCGGTCGCCCTCACCCTGACCCTGTCCCGGGGCGGATGGTCCGCCGATCGGCGCGGCCGGCTCACCGCGCTCGCCCTGCTGCCCCTCGCGGCGGCCGGGTGCGCGGGCCTGTCCCGGCTGCTCCTCGCCCACTACTGGCTCGGCGCGGCCCTCTTCACCGCCGCCCTCGCCCTCGCGATCTGGATCCGCCGCCACGGCCCCGCCGCCACCCGCGCGGGCACCCTGATCACCCTGCCGCTCATCGCCCTGCTGATCGTCCCCGGGCCCACCCTGCCCCCCGGCGCCCGGCCCGAGGCGGTGAACTGGGCCTGGTCCGCGCTGATCGGCGCCCTGGCCTGGGCGAGCGTGCTGCTGGTACGGACCCTGGCCGGCCGGTGCCTGCCGAGCCCCCAGGCCCCTGAATCCCCCCAGCCCCCAAAACCCCGCCGCGCGGCCACGTCGCGCCCGCGCCCCAGCACGCGGATGGCCGTACAGATGGCGGCCGCGATCGCCGCCGCGTTCACGCTCGGACGGCTCCTGTACGACGACCACTGGCCCTGGCTCGTGCTCACCGCGTACGTCGCGGCGAGCGGCAACCGGGGGCGGGACGACGTACTGCGCAAGGGAGTTCGCCGGTTCCTCGGCGCCTGCGCGGGCACGCTGCTGGCGACCGGCGTGGCGGCGTGCGGGCTCGGCGGGCGTCCGGCGGTGGTGGCGCTGTTCGGCGTCCTCGCCGTGGCCCTGTGGCTGCGCCCGCTCGACTACGCCTTCTGGGCGGCCGGCATGACCACCGCCCTCTCCCTGCTCCTCGGGTACTTCGGCCAGAACGCCACCGAGCTGCTGCCGACCCGGCTGTCCGCGATCGCGGCGGGAGCGGTGCTGTCGGTGGCGTCGGCGTGGTGGCTGCTGCCGGTGCGGCGCCGCCGGCCGGTGCTCACGCGTTCTTGATCGCGGAGATGTCGAAGTTGAGCTTGATCTTGTCGGAGATCAGCACCCCTCCCGTCTCCAGCGCGGCGTTCCAGGTCAGGCCCCACTCGGAGCGCAGCAGCTCGGACCTGCCCTCGAAGCCGGCCCGCTCGTTGCCGAACGGGTCCTTGGCGATGCCGTTGAACTCCAGGTCGATGGTGATCGGCCTGGTGACACCGAGCAGGGAGAGGTCACCGGTGATGCGGTAGTCCTCGCCGCCCAGGGACTCCGCCTCGGTGGAGCGGAAGGTCATGGTCGGGAACTCGTCGATCTTGAAGAAGTCGGCCGACTTCAGATGGCCGTCGCGGTCGGCGTTGCCGGTGTCGATGCTCGCCATCGTGATGTCGAGCGTGGCCGTGGACTTGGCCGGATCCTGACCGTCCAGGTGGAGGCTGCCGGTGAAGTCCTGGAAGCTGCCGCGCACATTGGTGACCATCGCGTGGCGGGCCACGAACTCGATCGTGGTGTGCGCGGGGTCGATCGTGTAGTCGCCGGTCACCGCGGCCAGATCGGGGCCGGCGCCCCGCGCGGGGGTGGCGGTCGTGCTGTCCTTGCGGCCGAAGATGCCCATGACGTCCTCCTGGAGCCATTCTGTTTAACGTTCAACGAATCCGACGACTCAGACCGTAGACCCATTCCGTTCGGTTTTCAACCTCATCCGCAGCGTGGCGCGTCAATGACTCAAAGTCACTATGCGCGTCCGTGGCGAGATGCGCATACGGTGGGGGCCGGGACGCGGCTGAGGGCCGTCCGAGGGGTGGTGTCACTCCAGGGATGGCATGCCCGTTCCCACGAATGCGGGATGGTTCCCCAGTGTCGCCCTTGTTGGGTTCCCACAACGCAAGCCGCCTCTGAGCAGTTGGAATGGCTGCACTTCGCCATGGTTCTGTTCACTCGCACCAGGAAAACGGGCGTGAGACTGTACGGAGTCGACGGCTCGCTTTCCTTGGTGTCCTTCGTAAGGTCGCTACATGACCGTTTTGGAAGAGACGACGGGTGAGCCGACCGGCGAGCCGACGGACGCGCGCGGACGGGTCGCCGAACTGCACGACATCCGTGCGCAGGCCGTGGCCGGCCCCAGCGAGAAGGCGACCAAGGCGCAGCACGCCAAGGGCAAGCTGACGGCGCGGGAGCGGATCGAGCTGCTCCTGGACCCGGGTTCCTTCCAGGAGGTCGAGCAGCTGCGCCGGCACCGCGCGACCGGCTTCGGCCTGGAGGCCAAGAAGCCGTACACCGACGGTGTCGTCACCGGCTGGGGCACGGTCGAGGGCCGTACGGTCTTCGTGTACGCGCACGACTTCCGGATCTTCGGCGGCGCGCTGGGCGAGGCCCACGCCACCAAGATCCACAAGATCATGGACATGGCCATCGCGGCCGGCGCGCCCCTGGTCTCCCTGAACGACGGCGCGGGCGCCCGCATCCAGGAGGGCGTCAGCGCGCTCGCCGGGTACGGCGGCATCTTCCAGCGCAACACGAAGGCCTCGGGCGTCATCCCGCAGATCTCCGTGATGCTCGGCCCGTGCGCGGGCGGCGCGGCGTACTCGCCGGCCCTCACGGACTTCGTCTTCATGGTCCGCGAGACCTCGCAGATGTTCATCACCGGGCCGGACGTGGTCAAGGCGGTGACGGGCGAGGAGATCACCCAGAACGGCCTGGGCGGCGCGGACGTGCACGCCGAGACCTCCGGCGTCTGTCACTTCGCGTACGACGACGAGGAGACGTGCATCGCCGAGGTGCGCTACCTCCTGTCGCTGCTGCCGCAGAACAACCGCGAGAACCCGCCGCGCACGGAGTGCTCCGACCCGGCCGACCGCCGCTCCGACGTCCTGCTCGACCTGGTCCCGGCCGACGGCAACCGGCCGTACGACATGACCAAGGTCATCGAGGAGATCGTCGACGACGGCGAGTACCTGGAGGTCCACGAGCGCTGGGCGCGCAACATCATCTGCGCCCTCGCCCGCATCGACGGCCAGGTGGTCGGCATCGTCGCCAACCAGCCGCAGGTCCTCGCGGGCGTACTGGACATCGAGGCCAGCGAAAAAGCTGCGCGCTTTGTCCAGATGTGTGACGCTTTCAATGTTCCGATCGTGACCTTCCTGGACGTTCCCGGGTTCCTGCCGGGCGTCGACCAGGAGCACGGCGGGATCATCCGGCACGGCGCGAAGCTGCTGTACGCCTACTGCAACGCCACCGTGCCGCGGATCTCGTTGATCCTGCGCAAGGCGTACGGAGGTGCCTACATCGTCATGGACTCCCAGTCGATCGGCGCCGACCTCACCTACGCCTGGCCCACCAACGAGATCGCCGTGATGGGCGCGGAGGGCGCGGCCAACGTCATCTTCCGCCGCCAGATCGCCGAGGCCGAGGACCCCGAGGCCATGCGCTCCCGCATGGTCAAGGAGTACAAGTCCGAGCTGATGCACCCCTATTACGCCGCCGAGCGCGGCCTGGTCGACGACGTCATCGACCCGGCCGAGACCCGCGAGGTGCTGGCGAAGTCGCTGGCGATGCTCCAGACCAAGCACGCCGACCTCCCGTCCCGCAAGCACGGCAACCCCCCGCAGTAACCCAGCGGACATCTCTCTTACGGAGACCGACACCCATGAGCACTGCCGACATCCGCGTCGAGAAGGGTCACGCCGACCCCGAAGAGGTCGCCGCCATCACGGCCGTCCTCCTCGCCCGCGCCGCCGCCCGCCCCGCCGAGCCGACCCACCACCGCCCGCACCCCAAGGCCGGCTGGCGCCGCCTGGAGCGCGAACCGGGCTTCCGCGCCCCGCACAGCTGGCACTGACGCTTCGGGCCCGTGAACACCGAGAGCCGCCGCCCCTGTCGGGGTCGGCGGCTCTCGTCGCATGTCAGTCCCGTACCGTCCAGAACTTCGTACCGGCGGCCGGCGGCTCCGTGGGGACCCAGCCACTGCGATCCGCCCCCGGGCGCCAGTCCGGCACATTCCTGCCGTAATACATCACGAACGACCAGAACCGTTCGTCCTCATGCAGGACGATGCAGTCCTCGTCGGACAGGTCCTGCCGGTGCCAGTGCGCGTTGATCCGGGCGACGGCCTCGGCATACGGGATGCCGATCTCCGTGACCATCTCGTCCGCGATCGAGTCGAGGAGTTCCCGCGTCTCCGGCGAGGTGGGCATGATGAACGTCGTGGTCATGGGCCCGCTTTCCCGTTCGACAGGGGCCGGCGACCCATCGGGTCGCCGGCCCCTCATGGCGTACAGATCAGCGGCCGCTATCGCAGACGCGCCATCAGCGCGTGCTCCACGAGCGTGATGAGCGTCGACTTCGCGTCCGCCCGATGACGTGCGTCCGTCGTGATGATCGGGGTGTCCGGGCCGATCTGGAGTGCCTCGCGGACCTCGTCCGGGTTGTACGGCTGGTTGCCGTCGAAGCCGTTGAGGGCGATGACGAACGGCAGGCCGCTGTTCTCGAAGTAGTCGACGGCCGGGAAGCAGTCGGCGAGCCTGCGGGTGTCGACGAGGACGACCGCGCCGATCGCGCCGCGCACCAGGTCGTCCCACATGAACCAGAAGCGGTCCTGACCCGGTGTACCGAACAGGTACAGGATGAGGTCCTGGTCGAGGGTGATACGGCCGAAGTCCATGGCCACCGTGGTGGTGGTCTTGTCCCCGGTGTGGGTGAGGTCGTCGATGCCGGCCGAAGCGGACGTCATGACGGCCTCGGTGCGCAGCGGGTTGATCTCCGAGACGGCGCCGACGAACGTGGTCTTGCCCACGCCGAAGCCGCCCGCCACCACGATCTTCGCGGAGGTGGTGGAGCGACTCTGAGAAACCGGCCCTCCGCTAGAGCTTGCGAAGTCCACTGAGCACCCTTTCGAGCAGTGTCACGTCTGGCTGGCCACCGGCGTTCTCGTCGCCGCCGGGCTGATGGATGGCGACCAGGCCCGCCTCCGCCAAGTCGGCGACGAGGATCCTGGCCACGCCGAGGGGGATCGTCAGCAGGGCCGAGACCTCGGCCACCGACTTGATCTCCCGGCAGAGATTGCAGATCCGCTGATGCTCGGGCAGTTGACCCTGCATCTGGTGCGGAGCCGCGGTGGTGTGCACCAGCGCCTCGATGGCGAGCTGGTAGCGCGGGCGGGTCCGGCCACCGGTCATGGCGTACGGACGCACCAAGGGGTTGTTCGCCGCGGGCGCCGGCTCGGCGCGGCGCTGCGGCTGGACCGGCTGGATGCGCGGGGCAGGCGGCTGGTCGTACGGCGAGGGACCGGGTCCCTGCGGCCGGTCGTACGGCGAGGGGGCGGGATGCTGCGGGGCGTAGGGCTGCCGGTGGTGCGGTGCGGAGGGGAAGTCGTACGGGTTCGCCGAGCCGTCGCCGTGGCCCTGGGCAGGGCCGTACGACCAATTGCCCGAGGGCGAACCTCCTGGGGGTGTTGCCACTTTCTCCTCCTCCGACTGCGTCGGGCACCCATCCGTGTGGAGCCGCGTCCCGAAACCTTAAGGCCCCGGGACACGAATACGCACCGTCCGATTACTAGTTGAGAAGGCTGCCCTGGAGCTCCGCGCGGAGATCCGGGGTGAGGACCGTGCCCGCGCGGTCCACCAGGAGGGCCATCTCGTACCCGATGAGACCGATGTCCGCCTCCGGGTGGGCCAGGACGGCGAGGGACGATCCGTCCGAGATGGACATGATGAAGAGGAATCCCCGCTCCATCTCCACAACCGTCTGGTTGACGCTGCCGCCCTCGAAGATGCGCGAGGCACCGGCGGTCAGCGAGGTCAGACCGGAGGCGACGGCGGCGAGCTGGTCGGCGCGGTCACGGGGGAAGCCTTCGGACATCGCCAGAAGGAGTCCGTCGGCGGAGACCACCACCGTGTGGGACACCCCCGGGGTGTTGTCCACGAAGTTGGTGATCAACCAGTTCAGGTTCTGTGCCGCCTGGCTCATCGGGCTCACACTAACGCTCCTGGTTGTAGGTGCTGTCAGGACCACTGTGCTGATTCCCAGTGGCCTGGCCGTTCGTTTCACTGCCTGCGGTGCGTCCGCGCTGGACGCCTCGGCGCAGGTTGCTCAGCCTGCCCCGGACGTCCTCCGGGGCGCGGGAGACCTGGGGGCCTCCCTGGGGGGTGGTTTCGGCGCTGCCCTCGACCAGGTTGGCCTTGGGCACCCGCCGCGGCAGCCCGGAGGCGGTGACCCCGCCGGCCTTGGGCTTGCGCAGCTGGGAGGCCTGCTGCCAGCGCTCGTCGTTCGCCGAACGCCAGTCGTCGTCTTTGTCGCCTTCGTCCGCCGAACGCCGTTCACCGTCACCGGTGTTCTCCGGTGCGGCGGCCGACGCCTCCTGCTGCGCGGGGGCCGCGCCGTCGAAGCCGTTCGGGACGGATCCCCGGCGGGGCAGCCCGGCGTCGGTCAGCTCGTGCGCGGCGGGGGCGAACGCTCCGGGACTGTCGAAGCCTACGTGGTTCTGCGCACCCGTGTCGGCCGGCGCGGATTCCGTTTCCGGAGCGTAATGGGCCGGGTAGCCGTTCTGGTAGGCGCCCTGCTGCTGCCAGTCGCCCTGGTAGACGGGCTCCGCATAGCCGTTGGCCGGGTAGCCGCCGTTCGCCGGGTAACCCTCCGCGCCCGGCAGTTCACCGTCGTGGGGGTAGTACTGCCCGTCGTACGACCGCTCGTAGGACGCGGACGGCGTCTCCGTGTACGGCTCCTGGTACGCCTGATCCGGGTACGCCTGCTCCGGGTACGCGTGCTCCTGGTACGCGGCCTCCTGGTGGGGAGTCTCCTCGTACGGCTGCTGCGGCTGCTCGGGGAAACCGGTGCCCTGGCCGTCGAACGGCGGCTGTGCGTAGGTCTCGCCGGTGTCCTGGCGCGGCTCGGCCTGCTGCGGCCGGCCGTTGCCCTGCGTGTCCAGGGCGGCGCGGCGCCCCTCGCGCAGCAGCGAGCGGCCGACCGGGTCCAGCTCCCGGATGTCGTCGGGGACCTCGGTGTACTGGCTGTCGTCGAAGCCGAGTTCGGCGGCCGTGCGCAGCGGCTGCGCCGCCGGGCGCTCCGCCTGGAACTGCTGCTCCGGGATGATCTGCGAGACCGTGAACTCCTCGCGCTCCAGCGCGGTGTCACCGCCGCCGCCGTGCGTGATCGCGTCCGGCAGCATGACCAGCGAGGTGGTGCCGGCCTGCTCGCCCGAGGGACGCAGCTGGACCCGGATGCCGTGCCGGTCGGACAGCCGGCCGACCACGAACAGGCCCATGCGCTGGGAGATCGCGGCGTCCACGGTCGGCGGGTTGGCCAGCTTGTGGTTGATGTCCGCGAAGTCCTCGGCGGTCAGGCCGATGCCCTTGTCGTGGATCTCGACCATGACCCGGCCGTCGGGCAGCCGGGTCGCGGTGACCTTGACCTTGGTCTGCGGCGAGGAGAACGTGGTGGCGTTCTCCAGCAGCTCGGCCAGCAGGTGCACGAGGTCGGTGACCGCGCGGCCGTGGATCTCGGCGTCCGGGACACCGGACAGCTCGATGCGCTCGTACTGCTCCACCTCGGAGGAGGCGGCGCGCAGCACGTCCACCAGCGGGACCGGCTGGTCCCAGCGGCGGCCGGGCTCCTCGCCGGCGAGGACCAGGAGGTTCTCGCCGTTGCGGCGCATACGGGTGGCCAGGTGGTCCAGCTTGAAGAGGTTCTCCAGCTGGTCCGGGTCGGCCTCGTTGTTCTCCAGGTCGGTGATCAGGGTCAACTGGCCCTCGATCAGCGACTGGTTGCGCTGCGACAGGTTGGTGAAGATCGCGTTGATGTTGCCCCGCAGCAGGGCCTGCTCGGAGGCGAGCCGGATCGCCTCGCGGTGCACCTGGTCGAAGGCGCGGGCGACCTCGCCGATCTCGTCCTTGGTGTGGATCGGGATCGGGGCGACCCGGGTGTCGACCCGGCCGGGGTCGGTGCGCGAGAGCTGGTCGACCAGCATCGGCAGGCGCTGCTCGGCGATGCCGAAGGCCGCGTTGCGCAACTGGCGCATCGAGCGGCTCATCTGCCGGGCGACCGCACCGGCCAGGAGGAAGGCGAGCAGCAGGGCGATGACCACGACGGTGCCGGTGATGATCGCGGAGGTGCGGGCGTCGTCGGCGATGCCGGACGCCTCGTTCACGGCCTTGTCGGCCATGTCCGACTCGATCTTGCGGTACGCCTTGTACTTGAGCGTGTTGACCGCGAACCAGTTCTGCGCGCTGACACCGTTCGCGGCGAGCGCCTCGCGGGTGGCCGGGCTGGTGTCCTTCATGGTGGCCAGCGCCGAGACCATGGTGTTCGGGTTGCTCGGCGGCGCCACGTAGTTCGGGTCGTCCAGCTTGGCCTGCGCGGCCTCGGCCCTGGCGTCCGCCGTGACCTTCTTCTGCGCGTCGGCCAGCACCTGCGAGTCCTGCGCGGTGCCGCCGCCCTGATACTCCTCGATCGCGATGCGCTCAAGGTAGGCGTACGAGGACAGGGCGACCCGCTGGGTGGACAGGTTCGGCGCGTCCGGACCCGGCTTGACCAGCAGATGCGTGCCGATGGATCGTTCCAGCGACAGCGCCGCCTTGGTCAGCGACATGGCGTAGACGGTACGGCCGTACGAGGTGATGTTGCCGGTGCCCAGACCCAGCTCGTTGGCGAACTCCATCAGGGGGTGGGCGACCTCGACGTACGCCTCCTCGGTCTGCACGCCGGTGAGCTTGGAGGTGTAGGCGGTCTTGCGCAGGACCTGGATCTCGGGCTCGGCCTGGCGGAACAGCTTCAGCCGACGCTCCAGACCGGGCGTGTGCGGCATGCTCTTCGTCGCCTCGGTGAAACCGGCGGCGGCCTCGTCGGTGGTCCTGCGCGCGTTCTCGATCGTCGCCTTGCTCTTGCTGTCCTTCTTGTTCAGAAGGAGCGGCTCGGCGGTGATGTCGCGCTCGTTCTCCACGGCGTCCGCGTAGACGAGGGCCGCGCGCACCAGCCGGGCGGTGTTCTCGGCGTCCCGGGCCTGCTGCCAGGTGTCGATGGAGCTGTTCACCTGGAAGCCGCCCATGACCAGGCCGACGGCCGCGGGTATGAGCAGGATCGCGTTCAGTCTGGTGGGCACCCGCCAGTTGCGCGGGGAGAAACGGCCACCGCTCGGCGCGGGAGTGTCCGCCGGCTCCGCGCCCGACGCCGGGGCGGGCGCCGCGGCGCGCGGCGGCGGGGTGAAGTTGCCCCGCGCCGACGGCTCGGGACCGCTCTTGCTTCGCCTCACTCGACCAACAACCTCTCGGCGGTCGGCACCTACGTCGTGCCGCAGTCTCTCAGAGCCCGCTCGGCCGACGGCGACGCAGTACGTCAGGGACCATGGGGCAGTTCAGGCATTCCAGCACGTGGACCAGCGCACTTCCAAACAGTGGAAACCTTGTGACCGTTTGGTTGTAAGCGAGAGATAAAACGGTCATAAAGAGCGAGCCCCGCCAAAAGGCGGGGCAATCGTGCGCGCAGCGGCATCGGGTGACCGCGTCGCGTGGTGGACTCGGACGATTCCTCTGCCGAACTGTTATGAACACCGCGGCCGACCGTGGCAAAGGCCACAGTCGGCTCCGCCGGGCCTCGCGCACCCCCGTACGGCAACTGCCGTACGGGGCGTCGCACTTGAGTGCTACCGCGCGCGGTGACCGCGACCGGTCACCGCAGTCGCGCCATCAGCGCGTGCTCGACCAGCGTGATCAGCGCGCTCTTCGCGTCGGCGCGGTGCCGGGCGTCGGTGGTGATGATCGGGGTGTCCGGTCCGATCTGGAGTGCCTCGCGGACCTCGTCCGGCGTGTACGGCTGGTGGCCGTCGAAGCCGTTGAGGGCGATGACGAACGGCAGGCCGCTGTTCTCGAAGTAGTCGACGGCCGGGAAGCAGTCGGCGAGCCTGCGGGTGTCGACGAGGACGACCGCGCCGATCGCGCCGCGCACCAGGTCGTCCCACATGAACCAGAAGCGGTCCTGACCCGGCGTACCGAACAGGTACAGGATGAGGTCCTGGTCCAGGGTGATACGGCCGAAGTCCATCGCCACCGTGGTGGTGGTCTTGTCCCCGGTGTGCGTGAGGTCGTCGATGCCGGCCGAGGCCGAGGTCATCACGGCCTCGGTGCGCAGCGGGTTGATCTCCGAGACGGCGCCGACGAACGTGGTCTTGCCCACGCCGAAGCCGCCCGCCACCACGATCTTCGCGGAGGTGGTGGCCCGTCCCGAGTCAGAGCTTGCGAAGTCCACTGAGCACCCTTTCGAGCAGCGTCACGTCCGGAGCGCCGCCGTTGTTCTCGTCCCCGCCCGGCTGGTGGATGGCGACCAGGCCGGCCTCGGCCAGGTCGGCGACCAGGATCCGGGCCACTCCCAGTGGCATGTTCAGCAGCGCGGAGACCTCGGCCACCGACTTGACCTCACGGCACAGGTGGCAGATCCGCTGGTGCTCGGGAAGCAGCCCCATGAGCGCGGCGGGGTCGGCCGTGGTGCTGATCAGCGCCTCGATGGCGAGCTGGTAGCGCGGCCGGGTCCGGCCGCCGGTCATGGCGTAAGGCCGCACCAGCGGCTGGTCGCCCTCGTCCCCGTACGGTTCCGCATACGGATCGTGATGGGCGGTGGGCGGGGTCATGGATCCTCCGGGCGGGACAGCAAGTCGGTCAGTCAAGCCGCCTGACGGGGCCGGTGGGGGGTTTGTGGCGGCCGGACGGTGTTTTGGTGAGCTGGGTGGTGCCGGGGCCGGTCAGTGAAGCAGACTGCCCTGTAGTTCGGCGCGCAGGTCCGGGGTGAGGACCGCCCCCGCGCGGTCGACGAGCAGCGCCATCTCGTAGCCGACCAGGCCGATGTCGCACTCCGGGTGGGCCAGTACCGCGAGGGACGACCCGTCCGAGACGGACATCAGGAAGAGGAACCCCCGCTCCATCTCCACGACCGTCTGGGCCACGGTGCCGCCCTCGAAGATGCGCGAGGCACCGGCGGTCAGCGAGGTCAGACCGGAGGCGACGGCCGCCAGCTGATCGGCGCGGTCCCGCGGGAAGCCCTCGGACATCGCCAGCAGCAGGCCGTCGGCGGAGACCACCACCGTGTGGGACACCCCGGGGGTGTTGTCCACGAAGTTGGTGATCAACCAGTTCAGGTTCTGTGCCGCCTGGCTCATCGGACTCAACTAACGCTCCTGCTGGTGAGTGGGGCTCGGGTGACTGCCCGTCTGGCCGGTACCGGCCTGACGACCCTGGGCGATGCCCCGACGGAGATTGGTCAGCCGGCCGCGTACGTCGTCGGGCGCACGGGAGACCTGCGGACCAGCTTGGTGCTGTTGCTGCTGAGCCGTGCCCGGTACGAGGTTCGCCCGGGGCACCCGGCGCGGCAGGCCGGACGTGGTGATACCGCCCGCGGCGGGCTGGCGCACCCGCTCCGCCTGCCGCACGAGTTCGTCGTTCGGCGAGGCACGCCACGAGCCGGTGGCGGCGGCCGCGTCGCGCTGCGCGGCCTGCGGCTGCTGCGGCGGCTGCTGCTGTTCGGCGGGCGCCCCCTGCGGCTGGCCCTGCTGCTGGCCGGCCGCGCCGTGGAACCAGTTGGTCTCCAGCGTGTCGAACAGCGGGGTACGGCCGTCACCGGGACCGCTGGCCGGCGGCAGCGCCTCCGGCTCGCGCACCGGGCGCTCCTGGTGGGCCGGCACCTGCTGCGGGGCCGGCGGGCGCGGGGCGCCGAAGTCGTCACGGGCGGGCGGCTGCGGGCGCTCGAACTGCCCGGTGTGCGCCGGGTCGGCGTGGCCGGGCAGCGCGTGCTGTCCGGTGCCGCTGTTGTCGTAGGCACCCGGGGCCGCGTACCGGCCGGTGTCCTGGGCG
Organism: Streptomyces sp. WP-1; assembly: GCF_030450125.1. NCBI lineage: Bacteria > Bacillati > Actinomycetota > Actinomycetes > Kitasatosporales > Streptomycetaceae > Streptomyces > Streptomyces sp. WP-1. Next base: position 2,588,127 of record NZ_CP123923.1, on the reverse strand, counting down.
GGCTCCTCCGGGCGGGCCGGCGTCCCGAAGACGTCCGAGCGCACGAACGAGTTGTCGTCCTGCTGCCCGGCCGGGGCGTTGTACTGCCCCGGCTGCTGGAACTGGCCGGTCTGCCGGCCGGCGTCGGGATGCTGGAACTGCCCGGTCTGCTGCGGGAGTTCGGCCTGCGGGAACTGGCCCGTGTCCTGACCGGCGTACCGGCCCGGGTCTGCCTGCGGGAACTGCCCGGTGTGCTGCGGCGCCTCCGGCCGCGGGAACTGGCCGGTGTGCTGGCCCGCGTCCGGGCGCTGGTACTGGCCCGTGCTGTCGGGCCGCGCGAACTGGCCGGTGTCCTGGGGGGATTCGGGGCGCTGGAACTGGCCGGTGTGCTGGCCGGCGTCCGGACGCTGGTACTGACCCGTGGTGTCCGGCCGCTGGAACTGGCCGGTCTGCTGCGGCAGTTCCGGGCGGCCGTACTGGTCCGCGCCCTGGGAGCCGGGCAGTTCGGGACGGCCGAAGTCGCCCGTGGGGGCGGGGCCGTGCGGATCGATCCGCGGCATCTGCGCGGTCGAGCCCGGGCCCTGCCGGTCGTCGATCGCCGGCATCTGCGCGGTCCCCGAGGGGTCCTGCTCGTCGTGGCCGCGCGGGGTGTCGAGGGAGGACCGGCCGTCGTTCCAGTCCTGGCCGCGCCGGGAGTCGCCGCCGGGCAGCTCGGCCCGCGGCCCGCCGCGCGGCGGCAGCTGGGGCTGGCGGCCCTGGTCGGCGCCGCCACCGGCGCCGCGCTGCGAGCCGCGGCCGCCGAACAGGTCCTGCTGGGGACCGGCCGGGTTGGCGGCCTGGAGGCCCTGGGGCGCGGCCGGGTTCGCGGCCTGGAGGTTCTGCGGGGCGTTCGGTGCCTGGGCACCGAAGCCGGGGGCGGCGCCCCGCTGCGGACCGCGCGCGCCGCCGGGGGCACCGGCGGGAGCGCCACCGGGCGCGCCCAGACGGCCGCCCTGGCCGTTGCCGGGCAGCGCGGCCCGGGGACCCTGGCCGGCGCCGACCTGGCCGCGCGAACCGCTGCCGCCGGAACCGAGCAGACCACCGCCGCCGCCCGGGGCGCCCGCGCCACCGCGGCGGGCCGCGGCCGCACCGGCGGCGGCCTGCGCGGCGGCCGGACCGCCGACCGCGCCGGGACCGCCGGCCTTGCCGGGAGCCTTCTTGCCGCCCTGGGCGACGTCCACGGGCAGCATGACCAGCGCGGTCGTGCCACCGGAGTCGGACGGGCGCAGCTGGATGCGGATGCCGTGGCGCTGCGAGAGCCGGCCGACCACGAACAGACCCATGCGGCGGGAGACGGAGACGTCCACGGTGGGCGGCGAGGCGAGCCGCTCGTTGATCGCCGCGAGGTCCTCGGGGGAGAGGCCGATACCGGTGTCGTGGATCTCGATCAGCACCCGCCCGTCGGGCAGCGCGTGACCGGTGACCTTGACCTTGGTCTGCGGGGAGGAGAACGAGGTGGCGTTCTCCAGCAGCTCGGCGAGCAGGTGCACGAGGTCGTTGACGACCCGGCCGGCGACCTCGGTCGTCGGCACGGAGGCCAGCTCGATGCGCTCGTACTGCTCCACCTCGGAGGCGGCGGCGCGGAGCACGTCGACCAGCGGCACCGGACGGGTCCAGCGGCGGCCCGGCTCCTCACCGGCGAGGACGAGGAGGTTCTCGCCGTTACGGCGCATACGGGTGGCGAGGTGGTCCAGCTTGAACAGCGAGGACAGCTGGTCCGGGTCGGCCTCGCGGGACTCCAGTTCGGAGATGAGCGACAGCTGGCGCTGGATCAGGCCCTGGGAGCGGCGCGAGAGGTTGGTGAACATCGCGTTGACGTTGCCCCGCAGCAGGGCCTGCTCGGCGGCGAGGCGGACCGCCTCGCGGTGCACGTCGTCGAAGGCCGCGGCCACCTGGCCGATCTCGTCCCGGGAGTGCACACCGACCGACTCCACGGAGGTGTCCACGTCCTGCGGGTCGGACTCGGAGAGCTGCTTGACCAGCTCGGGCAGGCGTTCCTGGGCGACCGTGGTGGCGGTCTCCTGGAGCCGGCGCAGCGAGCGGATCATGGAGCGGGCCACGACGAACGCGCCGACCAGCGAGACACCGAGCACCAGCAGGATCAGCACACCGGAGATGATGGCGTCGCGCTGGGTGGCGCTCTTCAGCTCGCGCGCCTTCTGCTCCATGTCCTCGAGCAGCGTGTGCTCGATCTTCTTCATCTGCTCGATCTTGGTCGAGCTGTCGTCCACCCAGTCGCGGTAGGAGCGCGCGGGCAGGTCGGACAGGCCGCCGCGCTGCGCGAAGGCGCGCTTGGCGTAGGTGTCCGCGGACTCGATCGTCGGGTTGTTGCCGCCGTCGATCGGCTTGAGCAGCTCCTCCGCGTTCTGACTCGCGTAGATCTTGCGGAAGATCGCCAGCTCGGAGTTCTCGCTCTCGTACGCCGACTCGCCGTACAGGCGGTCGTTCTCCGAGAGGTCGGCCTTGCTGGTGGTGGTCGAGGGCAGCGCCGCGGCGATGGTCGCGCGCTGCACCGACGCGTACTCCTTGGCGGTGGAGAACGCCGCCAGGGCGCGGGTGCGCGAGATCATCTCGGGGTTGCTGGACGCCTCGGCCATGTCCTGGGACAGGTCGATCAGCTGGGTGATCAGCCGGTGGTACGACTCGATGGTCTGGGTCGAGTTGCCCGTGGACTCATAGGCGGACCGGCGGATCTTCGCCAGGTCGTCCAGCTGGTTGGCGAGGCCGACGAGCGCGTCGCGCACGCCCTGGAGCTGGCCGTCCTTGCTGGCCTCGTCGATCTGCTCGGAGGCGTCGAGGAAGTTGGCGCGGGCCCGGTCGGTCTTCTGCTGGTAGCCCTTGACCGTGTAGTCGCTCGCGCTGAGCCCGTGCGAGAGGGGACCGGCGGACTGGTCGCGCTCCTCCTGGAGCGCGGCGGCCAGCTCGGTGGCCTGCTTGGTCATGTCCGTCAGCAGCTTCATGTTGTCGAGCTGCTGGATGTCGTTCAGGTTCTCGTTGATGCGCAGGCCGCCCAGCGAGGTCGCCGCGACCACGGGGAGCGCGAGCAGCGAGACCAGACGGGTCGAGATGCGCCAGTTGCGCAGGGCCATGCGGGAGCCGGAACTGGCCGGCGCCGGCGCCGATTTCGCGGCCGGGGCGGGCTTCGCGGCCGACGCGCCGCCCGCGGGCTTCCCGGGGCCCTTGCCCGAGCCGGAGGCCTTGCCCGAGCCCTTGCCCGAGGCGGAGCCCTTGCCGGAGTTCTTGCCGGAGGCGGAGCCCTTGCCGGGGGAGGCCGAAGCGCCGGGGCGTGCGCGGTCGGGGCCCTCGCCGGGCGGGGTTTGGCCCGGGTTCTGGGCGTGCTGGGGAGAGGCGCTGCCCTTCATGGGGCCAGTCCCGTCGTGCGGCTCCGGCTCCGCCGAAGCGCTGCCATCCCTCTTGAAACGTCCCTGCACTAGCGTCGCAACCTCTGGACCAGGCGTCCCTCCGCGCGAGCGGTGGAACACGGTGTCGGCGTCGTGGAAGGCGCCCTGAAAACGCCCCCCGGTGGTCTTGAGTGACCGGCGCTGGTTCCCCCTTGTCTCGCCGCCACTCGGCGCTGCGTTGCGCCCCTGCGCGCCGGGTCGATCCTGCGGCGGTCCGTGGAATTCCAGCACAGTGGCGGATCTCCAACAAGGGCCGTGTGCCGAGCTGTGACAACCGTGACAGGGTGTGCATGTCGGGTCACCAGTCGTGGAAGTCGATCTCATCCATAACGGACGTATCCCTGCGAGTTGCCGCCCGGTGGCACGTGTCCCAGTCGCCATGATCGGCAGCGGAATGAGTGCTTCCAGCACTCAATGTCCGTTTCGTTAGGGCGGGTTGTAGGCCGGAATTGACCTGTTTGTCCCCGTGTTGGTGAGCAAAATCACATAACCATCAGGGCAGGTTGGCGAGTTGGTCAGGGAATCGGATGTTTAGCCTGACGCTTTACATGAGGGGCGTATCTGTCACCCCGCACTGTCACCCGCCGACACAGGACTAGGACGCGTACAACCGTGAAGACGACGATGATGTTCCGCAAGATAGCCAACCCGCGACGCACGACCCTGGCGCACCTCGACGACGCCGGCGAGCTGCAGACGCCCGCGCTGCCGGAGCAGTCCGTCGAACTCCCCGCCCAGACGGCCAACCCCCGGCGCACCATCCTGATGGACCTCCCCGAGGCCGTGGCGGCCACCGCCGGCGAGTGACGGCCGAGGCGGCCGAGGCACCCCGGGACGCGGCCCGGAAGATCACCCGACGGCGATGATCTTCCGGGCCGCGCTCGTCTTTTCGGCGGCCCCCGCGACGGGCCGCACATGTTTTCCAGCGCATTCGCGCCGTCGCGTTTATCGGGTACGGCGACGGCGGGCGCCGTAGCCGTCCCGGTCCCCGCCACCCGACCCGGGCGGACGGCGTCACCGCAGGTCAGCGGCGCGAGCAGGGTGCGACACCACTGCGTCGGCGGCCCCGAAAACACCGGAAACGGGAATTCCCCTTAAGCGCATAAGGGCCCCGGAAAAGCCCTTCGCCATGCCCTCCCGGCCGAACATCGCGCCGCCCGACCGGTTAACCTTGGGCGTCAGTACGCCGGTTCTCAGTGAGGGGCGCAAGCACCCGTGCGCATCGCCAGGTTCTCCATCGACGGGAACGTAGCCTTCGGCGCGGTCGAGGGCGACAGGGAGGACGAACTCGTCCTCGACATCATCAAGGGCATCCCCTTCGCCGACCACGAGCTGTCCGGCACCAAGGTGCCGCTGAGCAAGGTCAGGCTGCTCCCGCCGGTCCTCCCCAACAAGGTCGTGGCCTTCGGCCGCAACTACGCCGAACACGCGCGGGAGCTGGGCAACGAGGTGCCCGAGGTCCCGTTCGCCTTCTTCAAGCCGTCCACCTCGGTGATCGGCCCCGGGGACGAGATCCGCTACCCCTCGTTCACCGAGGAACTGCACCACGAGGCCGAGCTGGCCGTCGTCATCGGCCGCATGTGCCGCGAGGTGCCCCGGGAGCGCGTCAAGGACGTGATCTTCGGCTACACCTGCGCCAACGACATCACCGCGCGTGACGTCCAGCGCCGCGAGAAGCAGTGGGCCCGGGCCAAGGGCTTCGACAGCTCCTGCCCGCTCGGCCCCTGGGTGGAGACCGACCTCGACCTCGCCAGGGCCAACGACCTCACCGTGCAGCTCACCGTCAACGGCGAGCAGCGCCAGCTGGGCCGCACCAGCGAGATGATCCACCCCATCGAGGACCTGATCGTCAACATCACCGAGGCCATGACGCTGCTGCCCGGCGACGTCATCCTCACCGGCACCCCGGCAGGGGTCGGCCCCCTGAACGCCGGCGACGACGTCGCCGTCACCATCGAAGGCATCGGCACTCTCACCAACAAGGTTGTCAAGCGTGGCTAGCGCACCCTCCTCCCCGTCTCCCGTCCGCGTCCGTTTCTGCCCCTCGCCCACCGGTAACCCCCACGTGGGCCTGGTCCGCACCGCCCTGTTCAACTGGGCGTTCGCCCGGCACCACCAGGGCACCCTGGTCTTCCGTATCGAGGACACCGACGCGGCCCGCGACTCCGAGGAGTCCTACAACCAGCTGCTCGACTCGATGCGCTGGCTCGGCTTCGACTGGGACGAGGGCCCCGAGGTCGGCGGCCCGCACGCGCCGTACCGGCAGTCGCAGCGCATGGACATCTACGCCGACGTCGCGCGCAAGCTCCTGGACGGCGGGTACGCCTACCGCTGCTACTGCTCCCAGGAGGAGCTGGACTCCCGCCGCGAGGCCGCCCGCGCCGCCGGCAAGCCCTCCGGCTACGACGGCCACTGCCGCGACCTGTCCGCCGAGCAGGTCGAGCGGTACGAGGCCGAGGGCCGGCAGCCGATCGTCCGGTTCCGGATGCCCGACGAGACGATCACCTTCCACGACCTGGTGCGCGGCGAGCTGACCTTCACCCCGGAGAACGTGCCGGACTACGGCATCGTGCGCGCCAACGGCGCCCCGCTGTACACGCTGGTCAACCCCGTCGACGACGCGCTGATGGACATCACGCACGTGCTGCGCGGCGAGGACCTGCTCTCCTCCACCCCGCGCCAGATCGCGCTGTACAAGGCGCTGACCGAGCTGGGCATCGCCCAGCGCACCCCGGCCTTCGGCCATCTGCCGTACGTGATGGGCGAGGGCAACAAGAAGCTCTCCAAGCGCGACCCGCAGTCCTCGCTGAACCTCTACCGCGAGCGCGGCTTCCTGCCCGAGGGCCTGCTCAACTACCTGTCCCTGCTGGGCTGGTCGCTCTCCGCGGACAAGGACATCTTCACGATCGAGGAGATGGTCGCGGCCTTCGAGATCTCCGACGTGAACCCCAACCCGGCGCGCTTCGACCTGAAGAAGTGCGAGGCGATCAACGCCGACCACATCCGGCTGCTGGATGTGAAGGAGTTCACCGAGCGCTGCCGTACCTGGCTGAAGGCCCCGTTCGCCCCCTGGGCGCCGGAGGCGTTCGACGAGGCCAAGTGGGAGGCCATCGCCCCGCACGCCCAGACCCGGCTGAAGGTGCTCTCCGAGATCACCGAGAACGTCGACTTCCTGTTCCTGCCGGAGCCGGTCTTCGACGAGGCGTCCTGGACCAAGGCGATGAAGGAGGGCAGCGACGCCCTGCTGCGCACGGCCCGCGAGAAGCTGGAAGCCGCGGACTGGACGTCGCCCGAGTCCCTCAAGGAGGCCGTCCTGGCCGCCGGCGAGGCCCACGGCCTCAAGCTCGGCAAGGCGCAGGCCCCGGTCCGCGTCGCCGTCACCGGCCGCACCGTCGGCCTCCCGCTCTTCGAGTCCCTGGAGATCCTGGGCAAGGAGACGACCCTGGCCCGCATCGACGCGGCCCTGACGAGGCTCACCGCGTAAGGCTCCCCGCACGACGCAGGGGCGGCACCCGGAACTCCGGGTGCCGCCCCTGTCGCGTCGCGCACCCCGTCGCGGGCCTGTCCGAACTCCCCGGGCCGCTCCGCTCGGATACTCGTTTTGGAGCCCCGTCCACCTTCGGGTAATGTTCTTCCTGCGCCGAGGGGAACGGGCCGAAAGGCCGGAAACCCGAGGAGCAGACTAGAACAAGAACCCCTCAGGGGGTTGAGTTCCAGTGGCCTATGGTGTAATTGGCAGCACGACTGATTCTGGTTCAGTTAGTCTTGGTTCGAGTCCAGGTAGGCCAGCTCGCAGAGCTTATCTGCAAAGCCCCCGTTGTGTAGCGGCCTAGCACGCTGCCCTCTCAAGGCAGTAGCGCCGGTTCGAATCCGGTCGGGGGTACTGATCCTGATCTTGTCGGGATCGCTAGGGCCCCCGTTGTGTAGCGGCCTAGCACGCCGCCCTCTCAAGGCGGTAGCGCCGGTTCGAATCCGGTCGGGGGTACGACTGGTCTAAACCATCATTGGTCTATGGTGTAATTGGCAGCACGACTGATTCTGGTTCAGTTAGTCTTGGTTCGAGTCCAGGTAGACCAGCTCGGACCTGCGGAAACGCAGCGTCCAGGCCCCCGTTGTGTAGCGGCCTAGCACGCCGCCCTCTCAAGGCGGTAGCGCCGGTTCGAATCCGGTCGGGGGTACATCACAGGGAAGGCCCTCCACCTCGGTGGAGGGCCTTCGCCGTTTCCGACAACCGGTCCCGGTCCCGGCCCCGCTCACTCGAAGCCGTACCGCCGCGTCGTCTCCTCCTCCTGCGCGAGCCGGTGCAGCGCCCGCAGCACCGGCTCGTTGAGGATCGCCCCCAGGATCGCGAACTCGATCCGCTCCGCCCCCGGCGGCAGCGTCTCCATTTTGTCCAGGTCGAGCACGGCCGTGCGGTGCATCAACTCCGCGTACGGCGCGAGCTGTTCGGCCCCCCAGTCGTAACCGAGGCGGCGGAACGCGGCCACCGTCACCACCAGCGAGCGGTACGCGGGGGAGAGGGCCGCGAGGCACTGGGCGTTCTCCCAGCCGAGCCGGTCCACCAGCGCCGCGACCTCCTCGTGCGCGGCCCGCACGTACGCGTCGTCCTCGTCCGGCTCCGGCACCTGCGGCAGCGCCCACAGCGCGGCGCCCAGCCGGATCGAGCTGCCCAGGGACTCGTCGTCCACATGCCCGAGCACCTCGCGCACCTTCGCCACCGGCAGCCGCCCGACCTGGACCATCGCCCGCACCAGCCGCAGCCGGCGCAGATGCTCCTCGTCGTACTCCGCCGTGGTCGCGTTCAGCTGCCGGCCCGGCGGCAACAGGCCCTCGCGCAGGTAGTACTTGATCGTCGCGGTGGAGACCCCGCTGCGTCTGCTCAGTTCGGCCAGCCGCATGTCTTGCGCCCCTTCTTGGATAAGAGCACTATCCAAGCACGCGATGAAGGGGGAGGCCATGGTGTCCCGTACGACCGCCGACGCGAAGGGCGATGTCGTCGTCCTGCTGATCGGCATGCGCATCAACCGCTTCCGGGCGGTGCATCTGTGGGTGCCCGCGATGTACGCCATGCTCCGCATGCTGCGTGACCTGGCGCGGGACCCTGAGCGGGGGCTGCGGGAGAAGGTGCTGCTGACGGCGTCGCCGCGCACGTACTACGTCGTGCAGTACTGGGAGTCCAAGGAGAAGCTGTACGCCTATGCCACCGCGCCCGACGCCTTCCATCACAAGGTCTGGGCCCGGATCAACCGGATGGAGCGGGCCGGGAAGCCGCGCGGTCAGGTGGGGATCTGGCACGAGGCGTATGTCGTGCCCGAGGGGTCGTACGAGTCGATCTACGCGGACATGCCGGCGTTCGGGCTGGCGGCGGCGCACGGGCAGGTGCCGCTCGCCGCGCGCGGGCGTTACGCGAAGGACCGGTTCGCCCACCGGTCGGCGCCGGCGCCGGCGGGGGAGAAGAGCGCCTGAGACCGGTTGCCGAGCCCCTCGTGGGTCCGCCGCGGCGTTGAGGCGGACCCACGAGGACAACGCTCAGCCCGTGCGGCGCAGGGCCTCCGAGAGGCGGGTCGCGGCGTCGATGACGGCCTGGGCGTGCATACGGCCCGGGTGGCGCGTCAGGCGCTCGATCGGGCCGGAGACGGAGACGGCGGCCACCACGCGGTTGGAGGGGCCGCGCACCGGGGCCGAGACGGACGCGACGCCCGGCTCGCGCTCGCCGATGGACTGCGCCCAGCCGCGCCGCCGCACACCCGACAGGGCCGTCGCCGTGAAGCGGGCGCCCTGCAGGCCGCGGTGCAGCCGCTCGGGCTCCTCCCAGGCCATCAGGATCTGTGCCGAGGAACCGGCCTTCATCGTGAGCGTGGAGCCGACCGGGACGGTGTCCCGCAGACCGGACAGCCGTTCCGCCGCGGCCACGCAGATCCGCATGTCACCCTGGCGGCGATAGAGCTGCGCGCTCTCGCCGGTGACATCACGCAGGTGCGTGAGCACGGGGCCCGCCGTCGCCAGCAGACGGTCCTCGCCCGCCGCCGCGGCCAGCTCCGCGAGGCGCGGTCCGAGGATGAACCGGCCCTGCATGTCGCGTGCCACCATGCGGTGGTGTTCCAGGGCCACGGCCAGGCGGTGGGCCGTGGGTCGTGCCAGTCCGGTGGCTCCGACCAGACCCGCGAGGGTGGCCGGACCGGACTCCAGAGCGCTCAGGACGAGGGCCGCCTTGTCCAGAACGCCGACGCCGCTACTGTTGTCCATGCAACGATACTCACGTCTCACTCTGTGAAACGCAAGTTCAATTTTCCTCGGAACGCGCCACTCTGGATGAACACGGCGGCCCGTCCATCGACGGGCCCGGCGGCGGACGCCCGGGAACAGGGGTGCGGGCGCCGCCCTCAAGATCTCTAGTTGGGTCGGCGCGCACGTGCCGGCCTGGAGGGAAAGCGATGGGTAGGACACTCGCGGAAAAGGTCTGGGACGACCACGTCGTCCGGCGCGCCCAGGGCGAGCCCGACCTCCTCTACATCGATCTGCACCTGCTCCACGAGGTGACCAGCCCGCAGGCCTTCGACGGGCTGCGCCAGAACGGCCGCCAGGTGCGCCGCCTCGACCTCACCATCGCGACCGAGGACCACAACACCCCCACCCTCGACATCGACAAGCCGATCGCCGACCCGGTCTCGCGCGCCCAGCTGGAGACGCTGCGCAAGAACTGCGCCGAGTTCGGGGTGCGGCTGCACCCGCTGGGCGACGTCGAACAGGGCGTCGTGCACGTGGTCGGCCCCCAGCTGGGCCTGACCCAGCCCGGTACGACCGTGGTGTGCGGCGACTCCCACACCTCCACGCACGGCGCGTTCGGCGCGCTGGCGTTCGGCATCGGCACCTCCCAGGTCGAGCATGTGCTGGCCACCCAGACGCTGCCGATGGTCCGCCCCAGGACCATGGCGATCACCGTGGACGGCGAACTGCCCGAGGGCGTCAGCGCCAAGGACCTGATCCTGGCGATCATCGCGCGGATCGGCACCGGCGGCGGCCAGGGCTATGTCCTGGAGTACCGCGGCTCCGCCATCGAGAAGCTCTCGATGGAGGCCCGGATGACCATCTGCAACATGTCGATCGAGGCCGGCGCCCGCGCGGGCATGATCGCCCCCGACGAGACCACCTTCGAGTACCTCAAGGGCCGCCCGCACGCCCCCGAGGGCGCCGAGTGGGACGCGGCCGTCGCGTACTGGAGGACGCTGCGCACGGACGACGACGCGGAATTCGACGCCGAGGTCGTCATCGACGCCGCCGCGCTGTCCCCGTTCGTCACCTGGGGCACCAACCCCGGCCAGGGCGCGCCGCTTTCGGCACAGGTCCCCGATCCGGCTTCGTACGAAGACGCATCGGAGCGCCTGGCCGCCGAAAAGGCCCTGGAATACATGGGGTTGGAGGCCGGAGCGCCGCTGCGCTCCATCAAGGTGGACACCGTCTTCGTAGGTTCGTGCACCAACGGCCGCATCGAGGACCTGCGCAATGTCGCCGCGATCCTGAAGGACCGCAAAGTCGCCGACGGTGTACGGATGCTGGTCGTGCCGGGCTCCGCGCGGGTCGGTCTCCAGGCGGCCGCCGAGGGCCTGGACGTGGTCTTCAAGGACGCCGGCGCCGAGTGGCGGTACGCGGGCTGCTCGATGTGCCTGGGCATGAACCCGGACCAGCTGGCCCCGGGCGAGCGCTCCGCCTCCACCTCCAACCGCAACTTCGAGGGCCGGCAGGGCAAGGGCGGTCGTACCCACCTGGTGTCGCCGCAGGTCGCGGCGGCCACCGCCGTCCTGGGCCACCTGGCCGCCCCGGCCGACCTGACCGACGACCGTACGCCCGCTGGAGTCTGAGAACGATGGAAGCCTTCACCACCCACACCGGCCGGGCCGTCCCGCTGCGCCGCGGCAACGTCGACACCGACCAGATCATCCCCGCCCACTGGCTCAAGAAGGTGACCCGGGACGGGTTCGAGGACGGGCTCTTCGAGGCCTGGCGCAAGGATCCCGAGTTCGTCCTCAACCGCCCGGAGCGGCAGGGTGCCACCGTGCTGGTCGCGGGCCCCGACTTCGGCACCGGCTCCTCCCGTGAGCACGCCGTCTGGGCGCTCCAGAACTACGGCTTCAAGACCGTGATCTCCTCCCGGTTCGCGGACATCTTCCGTGGTAACTCGCTGAAGAACGGCCTGCTCACCGTGGTTCTGGAGCAGAAGATCGTGGACGCGCTGTGGGAGCTGACCGAGGCCGACCCGAGTGCCGAGATCACGGTGGACCTCGAAGCGCGCGAGGTGCGGGCCGAGGGCGTCACCGCCTCCTTCGAGCTGGACGAGAACTCCCGCTGGCGGCTGCTGAACGGCCTGGACGACATCTCCATCACCCTCCGGAACGAGGCCGACATCGCCGCGTACGAGCAGCGGCGGCCCGCCTACAAGCCGCAGACCCTCCAGGGCTGACCCGGTAGGCTGCCCCGGATCCCGCGAGGGTCGGGTTTCGGCCACCCAACAGACCCCTCTGTACCCCCGATCGCCCCGATCGGGGGTACAGGCATGTCGGGGCCCCCGCGGACCCCTCTGGCTCAGGGGATCTTCTCAACTTCCCGTGTTATGAAGGGCGTTGGGAGGGTAGGTGAGGCAGAGGTTCGCGCCGTCCGCAAGGCCCTGGAAGGCCATTTGTGGCGGGAGTTGCCCCCTGGGCAGGCGACAACTCGCCCCAGATGGCACAATCTGTGCATGGGACACGACGGCCAACTCCAGCTCTATGCGGCGGTCGCGAACCAACTCAAGGAAGCGCACGCAAGAGTGCGCGCACTGCAAGTCCCGGAGGGCGTACGGATGGCGCTGACCCGGAAGCTGCTGGTCATTACGGCCGCGGCCAAGCACGATCTCGCCGGTGCGGCAAGGCGGCTTGAGCGGTTCACCGCGGACCTCGACGAGGGACGGATCCCCGACGAGGACCGCTGAACAGCCCGAGAACGCCGAGTCCGTTGCGGCACAAGGGTGATAAGCCCGTTTCGTGTTTGATTTGCGGTATATATCTGCCTAACGTGCGAAAAAGCTTGAACACATTCGTTCTGGCGATGTCTCCGAAGGGGAAGACGTGAACAAGGCGCAGCTCGTAGAAACGATTGCCGAGAAGGTTGGCGGCCGCCAGCAGGCGGCGGAAGCCGTCGATCATGTTCTGGACGCCATCGTCCGCGCGGTCGTCGCGGGCGAGCGGGTCTCGGTCACCGGTTTCGGGTCCTTCGAGAAGGTGGACCGCCCCGCCCGGTACGCCCGTAACCCCCAGACGGGCGAGCGGGTTCGGGTCAAGAAGACCTCCGTGCCGCGCTTCCGCGCCGGTCAGGGCTTCAAGGACCTGGTGAGCGGCTCGAAGAAGCTCCCGCGCGGTGGCGAGGTCTCGGTGAAGAAGGCGCCCAAGGGCAGCCTGACCGGGGGCGCCGCGGCGACGGTGAAGAAGGCCGCCGCGAAGAAGACCGCCAAGGCGGCCGCGAAGAAGACCACCACCGCCAAGAAGACGACGGCGAAGAAGACCACGGCCGCGGCGGCGAAGAAGACCACCGCGAAGAAGACCACCGCCAAGAAGGCCACGCCGGCGGCGAAGACCGCGACGGCGAAGAAGACCGCGACGGCGAAGAAGACCACGACGGCGAAGAAGGCCCCGGCGAAGAAGGTCACCGCGAAGAAGGCGCCGGCCAGGAAGTCCACGGCCCGCAAGACCACCGCGAAGAAGGCCACCGCGCGCTAGGGCCTCTCGTTCGGATCACGCCGGGCTCGCGGGCCCTGATCCAGCCTGATCCAACCGAAAGCCCCTAGGCGCAGGCCGTCGACCAGGGCACTCACGCGCCGGGCCGGACTCCCACCGGAGTCCGGCCCGCGGCGTGTGTAAGGGGAGTTACAGGGTCTGGAGCGTTACGAGGGTGATCCGCAGGGAGTCTTCGGCTCCCTCCGTCTCGATCCGCACGCGCTGCCCGGGCCGCAGCAGCCGCAGGCCGCCACGGTCGAACGCGGCGGTGTCGAAGGGCACGGGGGTGCCGTCGTCGAGCAGCACCTGCCCGCTCCGGGTGTCGCTGTCGTACGTGTACGCGGTGGCCTGCATGGGGTTCAGGGTAGTGCGTGCGGCCGTTCGGCCGCGGGCCCGTCGTGACTGATCGCGCCCACGCGGCGGAGCCGCACACCGATACGGCCCCGCGCCCCTTACGGGGGCCACTCGGCCGGCAAATACGCGCACGCCGCGGTCGTATACGGTCCGACCCCCAGCGCGAGCGCCGCCCGCAGGTCGTCCCCCGTATCGACGTCCTGCCGTACCGAATCCACACCCCCCAGCAGAAGTTCCGCCGCGCCGGACCCCCGGTGCCGCGTCCGTGACCCGGGGCCGAACAGCGGGTCCAATTCCCGGTCCGCACCGGCCGCCAGCAATGTCGTACCGACCCCCGCCGCGTCCGCGAGAAAAGCCCTGGGGAATTCGGCGGCGGCGCCCAGCGCCTGTGCCAGCTCGCCCGCCCGCAGCGCCGGCAGATCGGCGTTCAGCGCGGCCACGGCAACCCCCGGGCGTATCCGCCGTACCGCCCGCGCCCCGTGCGCCAGCGCCGCGTTCAGGCCCCGCGCCGGGGTGTCCGGGACGATGCGCGCGCCCAGCGCGGACAACTCGCGCCCGGCGCGGGGATCGTCCGTGACGACCACCACATCCGCGACCCCCGGACACGCGAGGCCCGCGGCCACCGTGTCCTGGGCGAACGCGAGGACCAGCCCGGGGCGCACCCCGTCCGCCGCGGTGTCCGCGAGCCTGCTCTTGGCCCGGGACAGGGGCTTCAGGGGGATGACCAACGACCACTGCACCGGCGTACCGCCCCTCTCTCGTCGCGATCATTGTCACCCGCAGCCGAGGGGCCCAGGCGTGTCGGGCGTACGGTGTTCTCGACAGACCGGCGCTCCGGGGCGACACTTGTGCGGCCCCCGCCGGGGTCAGTCCCCCGTGGATCCCCCTAGAGGAAGGTGTCCTTGTGCCCCGCCGCAGAATCGGCTTCTGGTACCGCTTCGCCGCGGTGATCTGCAAACCGCCGCTGGTGGTTCTGATCAAGCGGGACTGGCGTGGAATGGAGCACATTCCGGCCGAGGGCGGATTTATCACCGTGGTGAACCACAATTCCCACGTGGACCCCTTCGCATACGCGCACTATCAGTACAACACCGGCCGGGTTCCGCGATTCCTGGCGAAGAGCGGCCTTTTCAAGAAGGGAATCGTGGGCGCCGCCATGCGCGGCACCGGACAGATTCCCGTCTACCGCGAGTCCACGGACGCGCTGAGCGCCTTCCGCGCCGCGATCGACGCCGTGGAACGCGGTGAGTGCGTCGCCTTCTACCCCGAGGGCACCCTGACCCGCGACCCCGACGGCTGGCCGATGACCGGCAAGACCGGCGCCGCCCGCGTCGCCCTCCAGACCAAGTGCCCGGTGATCCCGGTCGCCCAGTGGGGCGCCAACGAACTGCTGCCGGCATATGCGAAGAAGCCGAAGATCTTCCCGCGCAAGACCCACCATGTGCTGGCGGGCCCGCCCGTGGACCTGTCGCGCTTCTACGACAAGGAGCTGACCCCGGACCTCCAGAAGCAGGCCACCGAGGTCATCATGGCGGCGATCACCCGCCTCCTGGAGGACATCCGCGGCGAGAAGGCGCCCGAGAAGCCGTACGACCCGCGCCGCGAGCGGATCGAGCAGCGGCGCCGGACGCAGGCGCAGGACAAGGGCAGGCAGGAAAAGGAGCAGAGCAAGTGAGCACGCCAGTGCGGGTGGCCGTCATGGGCACCGGTTCCTGGGGCACCGCCTTCGGCATGGTGCTCGCCGACGCCGGCTGTGACGTGACCCTGTGGGCCCGCCGGCCCGAGCTGGCCGAGGCGGTCAACTCCACCCGGATCAACCCCGACTACCTGGCCGGTGTGGAGCTCCCGGAGAACCTGCGCGCCACCGCGGACGCCGCCGAGGCGCTGCGCGACGCGGAGTTCACCGTCCTCGCCATCCCCTCCCAGACCCTGCGCCAGAACCTCGCCGAGTGGCTTCCGCTGCTCGCCCCGGACACCGTGCTGGTCTCCCTGATGAAGGGCGTCGAACTCGGCTCCGCGATGCGGATGAGCGAGGTCGTCGAGGACGTCGCCAAGGTGGGCCCGGAGCGCGTCGCCGTCGTCACCGGGCCCAACCTGGCCCGCGAGGTCGCCGCCCGGATGCCCGCCGCCGCCGTGGTGGCCTGCGCCGACGAGGCCGTGGCCCGGCGGCTCCAGGCCGCCTGCCACACGCCGTACTTCCGGCCGTACACCGAGACCGACGTGGTCGGCTGCGAGCTGGGCGGCGCGGTGAAGAACGTCATCGGGCTCGCCGTCGGCATCGCGGACGGCATGGGGCTCGGCGACAACGCCAAGGGCTCGCTGATCACCCGGGGCCTCGCGGAGACCGCGCGGCTCGGTGTCGTACTCGGCGCCGACCCGCTGACCTTCTCCGGTCTCGCCGGTCTCGGCGACCTGGTGGCCACCTGCTCCTCGCCGCTGTCGCGCAACCACACCTTCGGCACCAACCTCGGCAAGGGCATGACCCTGGAGGAGACCGTCGCGGTCACCCGGCAGACCGCGGAGGGCGTCAAGTCCTGCGAGTCCGTGCTGGATCTGGCCCGCAGGCACGGCGTCGACATGCCGATCGCCGAGACGGTCGTCGGCATCGTGCACGAGGGCAAGCCGCCGGTCGTCGCGCTCAGGGAGCTGATGTCGCGCAGCGCGAAGCCCGAACGACGCTGAGCGAAACCACGGGGACGCTGCGCGAAAACGCATGGACACGGTGCGAAATCCGCCCGTTTTTGTGCGTTCCGGGGCGGAGCCGACGCTGTATCCGGGCTCTGCCAACGGGTACTCTCAACGCGATATGAGCACCGAGAACCTTCCCCAGAGCCCTGAGCAGCCGCGCAAGCCCCGCGTGGCCGTCGTGTTCGGTGGCCGCAGCTCCGAACACGGGATCTCCGTGGTCACCGCCGGCGCCGTCCTCAAGGCCATCGACCGGACGAAGTACGACGTCCTGCCGATCGGCATCACCCGGGACGGCCGCTGGGCGCTGACGGCCGACGAGCCGGAGCGGATGGCCATCACCGACCGCGCCCTGCCCGCCGTCGAGGACCTGGCGGAGTCGCACGAGGGCGACGTGGTGCTCCCCGTCGCCCCCGCCAACCGCGAGGTCGTCTACAGCGAGCCCGGCTCCGTGCCCAAGGCGCTCGGCGAGGTCGACGTCGTCTTCCCGGTGCTGCACGGCCCCTACGGCGAGGACGGCACCCTCCAGGGCCTGCTGGAGCTGTCCGGAGTGCCGTACGTGGGCGCGGGCGTGCTCGCCTCGGCCGTCGGCCAGGACAAGGAGTACATGAAGCGGGTCTTCACCTCCTTCGGGCTCAAGGTCGGCCCCTACGTGGTGATCCGCCCCCGCGAGTGGCAGCAGGACCAGGCCGCCGCCCGCAGGAAGATCGTGGACTTCGCCGGCGAGCACGGCTGGCCGCTGTTCGTGAAGCCCGCGCGGGCCGGCTCCTCCATCGGCATCACCAAGGTCGACGGCCTGTCCGGCCTGGACGAGGCGATCGCCGAGGCCCAGTCGCACGACCCGAAGATCCTCATCGAGGCGGCCATCACCGGCCGTGAGATCGAGTGCGGCGTCCTGGAGTTCGAGGACGGCCCGCGGGCCTCGGTCCCGGCGGAGATCCCGCCGCCGGACGCGCACGCGTACTACGACTTCGAGGCCAAGTACATCGACTCCACGCCCGGTATCGTCCCGGCGCCGCTCACCGAGGCGGAGACCGCCGAGATCCGGCGGCTCGCGGTGGACGCGTTCGAGGCGGCGTCCTGCGAGGGGCTGGTGCGCGCGGACTTCTTCCTCACCGAGGACGGGGAGTTCGTGATCAACGAGATCAACACGCTGCCCGGGTTCACCCCGATCTCGATGTACCCGCAGATGTGGCAGGCGACCGGGGTCGGCTACCCCGAGCTGATCGACCTGCTGGTGCAGGCCGCGCTGCGCAGGTCCACCGGACTGCGCTGAGCGGACGAGCGGTCAGCCGCGCATGGAGGCCATCCCCACGGGGATGGCCTTCTTCACGGCCGCGGCCAGATCCTCCAGCACCTGGGTGCTGTCGTCCGGCCCCGACAGCTTCTTCGGCAGGGTCACCTGGACATACGCCTTGCGGTTCGCCGTCGTGAAGCGCCAGGTGCCGTCGCCCTGCTTCTCCATCAGCCAGTCCACACCGTTGACCCCGCCCGCGATCGCGTCGGGGTCCTGGCCCTGGGCCACCTTGGGGTCGATCATCTTCGGCGGCCGGACGATCCCGCAGCGCAGTATGATCGCCGGGTTTCCCCAGCCCGCCGTGTAGACGGACCGGGGCTCGGGGTCGGCGCGCCGCTGCCCGTCCACCTCGGCCGGCAGCGCCGGGTGCAGACCCCGGCACAGCGGGGCGGTCTTCGCGTCGGGACGGGGAACCGCGACCGTGGCGCTGTCGTCCGCGGTGCAGCCCGCGACCGCGAGCAGCAGGACCGGCGCGGACAGGGCGGCGAGCAGGGCGGGGGGCCGGTGACGGAAGAAGTTCACCGGCCAAGCGTAGACGGGGGCTACAGATGCACGACCGGACAGGTCAGGGTGCGGGTGATGCCGTCCACTTGCTGGACCTTGGCGACCACCATGCGACCGAGTTCGTCGACGGTCTCGGACTGGGCGCGCACGATGACGTCGTACGGACCCGTGACGTCCTCGGCCTGGATCACTCCAGGGATCTTGCTGATGGTCTCGGCGACGGTCGACGCCTTGCCGACCTCCGTCTGGATCAGGATGTACGCCTGTACCACGGAACCTCCAGGGCGGCCACGAGGATCATGTGGGGAAAAGGAACGCCACGGTATCGCGTCGCCGCTCCCCGCGGGGAGACCTGCGGGAACCGGGCTTTCGCGCCAGGGTGCAGGCACGACGGAAGTTGACGGTCGTCCGGGACCGTAACGGCGGTCGTCCCCGACCGCGTCGGGGTCATCTCGACGGTATCGGGGACACTGATGAGGCGCGAGTCAGCACGGTCAGGCGAAGGCAGAGAAGGGGAGTCAGGGACATGAAGGGCACGGTTGGTGAGCTCGGGGAATTCGGGCTCATCAGGGAGCTCACCTCCCGTCTCACCACCACTCCGGCGGTCCGTATCGGCCCGGGTGACGACGCCGCGGTGGTGGCGGCGCCGGACCGGCGGGTGGTGGCGAGCACCGACGTCCTGCTGGAGGGACGGCACTTCCGCCGCGACTGGTCCACGGCCTACGACGTGGGGCGCAAGGCGGCCGCGCAGAACCTCGCGGACATCGCCGCGATGGGCGCCGTACCCACCGCCCTGCTGCTGGGCCTGGTGGTGCCGGCCGAACTCCCGGTCAGCTGGCCGACCGAGATGATGGACGGGCTGCGCGACGAGTGCCAGGTCGCGGGCGCGGCCGTGGTCGGCGGGGATGTCGTACGGGGCGACACCATCATGGTGTCGATCACCGCGCTCGGCGATCTGCGCAACCAGGAGCCGGTGACCCGGGCCGGTGCCCAGCCCGGCGACCTGGTGGCCGTCACCGGCTGGCTGGGCTGGTCGGCGGCCGGTTACGCGGTGCTCGCCCGCGGCTTCCGCTCGCCGCGTGCCTTCGTGGAGGCCCACCGGCGCCCCGAGCCGCCGTACCACGCGGGCCCGGCCGCCGCCTCGCTCGGCGCGACCGCGATGTGCGACGTGAGCGACGGGCTGATCGCCGACCTCGGCCACATCGCCGAGGCCAGCAAGGTCCGCATCGACATCCGCTCCGGCGCGATCGACGTGCCCACGCAGATGAACGACATCGGGCAGGCCGTCGGCGTGGACCCGATGCAGTGGGTGCTGACCGGGGGAGAGGACCACGCGATCGTGGCGACCTTCCCGCCGGACACCAAGCTCCCGGCCCGCTGGAAGGTCATCGGGGAGGTCCTCAACCCCTCCGCGCTGCCGCAGGTGACGGTGGACGGGGCGCCCTGGACCAGCGCGGGCGGCTGGGACCACTTCGGGGACATAGAGTCGTGACCCCGCCCCGGGTGCTCACGGTGGCCGGCTCCGACTCCGGCGGCGGCGCCGGGATCCAGGCCGACCTCAAGACGATGCTCGCGCTCGGCGTCCACGGGATGAGCGTGCTCACCGCGGTGACCGCGCAGAACTCCCTGGGCGTGCAAGGCGTTTGGGCGCTCCCGGCCGAGGCGGTGCGCGCCCAGTACCGCAGCGTCGTGGACGACATCGGCGTACAGGCCGTGAAGACCGGCATGCTGGGCTCGGCCGAACTGGTCGAGACGGTCGCCGAGTTGATCGCCGGCACGGACGCCCCCGCCGTGGTCGACCCGGTCGGCGTCTCCAAGCACGGCGACGCGCTGCTCGCCGACTCCGCGCTGGACGCCGTGCGCACCCGGCTGCTCCCGGCGGCCACCGTGGCGACCCCCAACCTGGACGAGGTGCGTCAACTCACCGGCGTCCAGGTCGAGTCGGAGGGCGATCTGCGACGGGCCGCGGACGCGGTGCTGGCCTTCGGGCCGCGCTGGGTGCTGATCAAGGGCGGGCATCTCGCCGGTGACGCGGTGGACCTCCTGACGGACGGCACCGCCGCGGGCGAGTACCGGCTGCGCGCGCCCCGCCACGACAACCGGCACACCCATGGCACCGGCTGCACCCTCGCCTCCGCCATCGCCTCCGGGCTGGCCCGGGGCCTCACCGTCCCGGAAGCGGTCGCGGCGGCCAAGGAGTACGTCACCGGGGCGATCGCGGCGGGCTTCGCGCTGGGCGCGGGCATCGGACCGGTGGATCACGGGTGGCGGTTCAGCGCGTGAGCGGCCTCGCGCGGCGGGTGGCACGGGAGAGGTGAGCGGGGCCTTCCCGGTCGGCGTCGCGCGGGCGTGATCGTGGGACTGCGTTCGCCGGACCCGCGTCCCGGATGCTGGTCCCGCCGAACCCGCCGAACCCGCCGAACCCGCCGAACCCGCCGAACCCGCCGAACCCGTCCGAGCCGGGTCCGTGCGGTGAGCCCGCGCGCGTGTGACGAACCTACGCCGTGGCCGCGCGCAGGCGCTGATCGAGGAAGAGGGCCGCGCGGTCCAGCGCCTCGTCCGCCTCGTCCAGGTCGCCGGCGAACACCTGGAACACATGCGGCACATCGGCCGTGACGTCCAGGATCACATCGACCCCGGCGGCCCTGGCGCGCGCGGCGAGGCGGGTGGAGTCGTCCAGCAGGATCTCGTCGGTGCCCACCTGGAGCAGCATCGGCGGCAGCCCGGTCAGGTCGGCGCAGACGGCCGGGCTGAGCAGCGGCTGGCGCGGATCGGCGCCCGCGAGGTACATCACCCCGGTGTGCTCGACGGACGCGCGGGTGAAGAACGGGTCGACGCCCGCCTTGGTCTCGATGCTCTCGCCGGTGCGGGTCGCGTCCAGTCCCGGGGAGAACGCCAGGAGCGCGGCGGGCAGCGGCAGGCCCGCGTCCCGGGCGGCCAGGCAGGTGGTGACGGCGAGGCCGCCGCCCGCCGAGTCCCCGGCGAACACCACGGCCGAGGGGTCGGCACCGCCGTCGAGGAGCGCGCGGTAGGCACCGAGCGTGTCCTCGATCGCGGCCGGGAACGGGTGCTCGGGGGCCAGCCGGTAGTCCACCGAGTACGCCGTGCGGCCGGTCCTCGTCACGAGGTGCCCGGTCACCGCCAGCGAGGCCTCGGGTGAGCCGCTCACCCAGCCGCCGCCGTGGAAGTACAGGATCGTCCCGGCGCGCGGACGCTCCTCGGGTGCCACACGCAGCGCCGGCCGGCCGCCGAGCGCGGTCCGTGTCGTACGGATGCCGCCGGGCACGGTCATCGTGCTCATCAGCGCCTCGAACCCGGTCCGGATCTCCGCGATCCCCCGGGGCCCCTCGGGACGCGGCTGTCGCAGCATGGCGCCGATCCGGGCGCGCTGTTCCTTGCTCATGGATGCTCCCCGTCGTCGATGAATTCCCCTACACTATATGCCATGGCATATAAAACAACCGGGGACACCGCCGGGCTCCTGGATCTCTTCTCCGACCTGGTGCGCTGCGAGACGCGGCTGTACAACGCCCTCAACGACCGGCTCCGCGAGCGGCACGGGATCGTCACCTCGCAGTTCGAGTTCCTGCGCCATCTGCGCGACCACGAGGGGGCGCGGGTGGCGGATCTCGCGGCGGAGTTCGCGATCGGCATCGGGGCGACGAGCAAGGGCGTCGACCGGCTGGAGAAGCAGGGCTGGGTGGTCCGGACGCCGAATCCGGCCGACCGCCGCTCCTCCCTGCTGGCGCTGACCGAGGACGGCGCGGAACTCGTCGGCGCGGCGGAGGGGACGTTCGGCGCGACGCTGGCCGAACTGATCGGCGGGGCGCTCGACGCCGCTTCGGCGGCGGCGCTCGGGCAGGCCCTCTCAAGGCTGCGTTCCGCCCTCGAACACCGGCAGGTCGGCATGCCGACGGGGTGATGTGGGGGCCCTGTCTCAGGGCCGGTTTCCGGGTACGGCAAAAAGCCGGTCCATCCTGAGATGGACCGGCTCAGTGCAGCGAACCAGCAAGTGGCCGCGCGCTCAGCTGTAGCGTCAGCGCGAGACCTTGCCGGCCTTGATGCACGAGGTGCAAGCGTTCACGCGCTTCGGCGTCCCGCCCACCACGGTACGCACACGCTGGATGTTCGGGTTCCAGCGGCGGGACGTACGGCGGTGCGAGTGCGAGATGTTGTTGCCGAAGCCCGGCCCCTTGCCGCAGACGTCGCAGTTGGCAGCCACGGGTCACTCCAAAGACTTCAGATGCACTTACGGATAATCCCGGCAGGCCGGGATCGAGATCGTACGACCTGAGATCTGGTTGGCGTTGCCAGGGGGAGAGCCCGATGAGATCGGGCAACCGGAGCAGCATAGCAAGCCTGCGTCGGTAGAGCGAAACTACCATGGTCGCGAGGGGTCCCGCCCCCGGCCCGCCCCCGGCCCGCCCCCGGCCCGCCCCCGGCCCGCTTCCGGTGGGCACCGCCCCGGGGTCTACGCTGCGACCACGTCAAGCAGGCTCAGGGAGGCGCAGGTGGCGCAGGTGCCGCAGACATTCCTCGATGGTCTCGCGGTGCGCACCTGGTGCGGTCTGGCCCTGCGCGCCCTGGGCCGGGCGCGCGAGGAGATCGACGCGATCAACGTCTATCCGGTGGCCGACGGCGACACCGGGACCAACCTCTATCTGACCCTGGAGTCCGCCGCGACGGCCGTGGAGGCCGTGTTCGCCGGGTACGAGACGCAGCCCGCCGGTCCCGCCCTCGCGGACGCGGTGCGCGCGATGGCCCACGGGGCGCTCATCGGCGCCCGGGGCAACTCCGGCACGATCCTCGCGCAGCTGCTGCGCGGCATGGCCCAGGTGCTCGCGGCGGACGGCGCCGGGCCGCGCTGCGACGGGCCAACGCTGCGGCGCGCCCTGCGCCGGGCCGCCGACTCCGCCCGGCAGGCGGTGGCGCATCCCGTCGAGGGCACGGTGCTGACGGTCGCCTCGGCCGCCGCCGACGCGGCCGAGCGGGCGGACGGCGACTGCGGGACGGTCGCCCGTGCCGCCCACGAGGGCGCCCGCGCGGCCCTGGCCGGGACCCCCGCCCAGCTGGGCGTCCTGGCGCGGGCCGGGGTGGTCGACGCGGGGGGCAGCGGTCTGGTGGCGGTGCTCGGCGCGCTGGTGGAGGCGTGCACGGGGGAGGCGGTGGAAGCCGTACCGGACCGGGCGGACCCGGCGCCGAAAGCCCCGTCCGAAGCCGAAGCCGAAGCCGAAGCCGAGGCCGGAGCGCGAGCCGAACCCGGAACTGGAGCCGACCCCGACCCCGACCCCGCCCCCGATGCCGGTGCCTGTGCCGCCGAGGACGGTGGACCCGCCTTCGAGGTGATCTACCTCCTGGAGGCCGACGACACCGCCGTGGCCCGGCTGCGCACCCGGCTCGACGCGCTCGGCGACTCCCTGGTCGTCGTCGGCGGCGACGGGCTGTGGAACGTCCATGTGCACGTGGACGACGCGGGTGCCGCCGTGGAGGCGGGCGTGGAGGCCGGACGCCCGTACCGGATCAGGATCACGCACTTCGGGCGCGGCGACGTGCACACCGGGGGGCCGCGTCCCCCGCGCGAGCGGGCCCAGCGGGCCGTGGTGGCCGTCGTACCGGGTCAGGGCCTCGCCGAGCTGTACGCCGAGGCGGGCGCGACCACCGTGCTCGCACGCCCCGGGGAGCCGCCCGCGAGCGGGGAACTGCTGGCGGCGGTACGACGGGCCCACGCGCGCGAGGTCGTGCTGCTGCCCAACGACGCCGAGCTGCGCGACACCGCGGCCGCGGCGGCCGAGCAGGCCCGTGCCGAGGGCGTCCGGGTGGCGCTGATCCCGACCCGCTCGGCGGTGCAGGGCATCGCGGCGCTCGCGGTGTCCGAGCCGGGCCGCCGGTTCGACGAGGACGTCGTCCAGATGACCTCGGCCGCGGGCGCCACCCGCTACGCGGAGGTCGTCGTCGCCGAGCACCGGTCCTGGACGACGGCCGGGATCTGCCAGGCCGGGGATGTGCTCGGGCTGATCGACGGCGACGTGGCGGTGATCGGGTCGGACGTCACCGCCACCGCCGGGACCGTCCTGGACCGGATGCTCCAGGCCGGCGGGGAACTGGTCACCCTCGTCGTCGGCGACGAGGCCCCCGAGGCCGTCGCCGCCCGTCTGGAGGCCCGGGTACGGGAGTCCTACCTGGCCGTCGACACGGTGGCCTACCGGGGCGGCCACCAGGGAGCGCTGCTGCTCATCGGCGTGGAGTGACCGGGCCGCCCCGGCCCGCCTCGGTGTCCCGCGAGCGCGCCGCGCCCCCGGCTCACTCCGTGCTGCCGAGCACCCGTGCGGCCTCCGCGCGCCGCGACCGGACCGTCTCGTCCGACTCGTCCGCGTTCTCGTAGGCGGCCAGTACGGCGTGGGCGCGGGCTATCGCCTCCTCGGAGCGGCCCTGTTCGGCCGCCAGGTCGGCCGCCGTGAGTTCGGCGGCGGTGCGGTCGTGCACAGCGGCCGGGCCGAGGGAGCCGAACAGGGTGATCGCCCGCTCGAAGCGGGCCGCCGCGCCCGCGCCCCCGGCTCCGGCGAGGAGGTCGCCGAACTGGCGGTGCGTCTGGGCCAGTTCATGGGTCAGGCTGCTCAGGGAACGGGAGTCGGCCGCGTTCTTCCGTGCCTGCTCGCACTCCTGCACGGCCTCGTCCATCAGCCCCTCGGCCGCCGCCGTACCGGAGTCCTCGCGCAGCGCCAGCCACGCGCGGGCCCGCAGGGAGCGGACCAGGAGACGGGTGTCGCCGAGGGAGCGCCACAGCTCGCCCGCGCGGGCGTACGCCCGGTCGGCCTCCGCCACCAGGCCCGCGGCGTCCAGGGAGTCGGCGGCGAGGTGCGCGAGCGTGGCGTGGTCGCGCTGCTCGGGCCAGTGCCGGGCGATGTCGGCGGCCAGCAGCCGCTGCTCGGCCGCCGCCCGGTGCTCGCCCAGCTCCTCCAGGCAGTCCCCGAGCCACCAGCGGGCCTGTACGACGGCCTCGTCGCCGTGCGCCCCGGTGCGCAGGTCGGCCAGCGCCGACTCCAGCACCTCGGCCGCCTCCGCGCACCGCCCCTGCCGCAGCAGATAGCCGCCCAGCCGCTGCCGCGCCCAGGCCCCCGCCGTGCCGGACTCCCCGGCCTCGTCCGCCCGGTGCGTGGCCCGGAGCGCGTGCTCCGCGGCCCCGGCGACATCACCGCGCGCGGCGGTCAACTCGGCTATTCGAAGGTGCAGTTGAACCTGTCCGGCCGGTTCCACGTACGGGCCGCCGTGTTCCAGCGCCGCCCGCAGCGCCCGCTCGGCCCCCTCCCGGTCGCCGGCCTCCTCGGCCAGTGCGGCGACCTGGACCTCGTACTCCACCGCACACCACGGCAGCCCGGCGCGCACGTACGCCGCGGACGCCCGCCGGAGCAGTTCCGCCGCCCCCGCGCCGTCCCCGGCGGCCCCCGCCAGCTCGGCGAGCATCCCCCAGGCCTCGGCGACCCGCGCCGCCAGCCGCACGTCCCCCTCGTCCCGCGTGCCGTGCCCCTCGATCAGGGCCGGCACCTCGCGCACGGCGGCCTCCGCGTCCTTCGCGGGGCCCGCGCCGGTGCGCGCCCGGTGCATCAGGATCCGGGCCCTGCTCATCAGGACCGACGCGGTCTGCCGTACCCCGGTGGCCCCGGCCGCGTACAGCGCGCGGACCTCCTCGGACAGGCCGGTCACCCGGGCCAGGGCGGTGCCCGTCTCGCCCCGCAGCGCGCGGAAGTAGGCGCCCCGGGCCCGCGCCGCCAGGGCCTCGCCGGGGTCGCCCGCCGCCGCGTACAGCTCGGCCGCCCGCTCGAACAGCTCGGCGCCCTCGGGGCCCCGGGACATCGCCTCGTGGTCGGCGGCCGACGCCCGGTCCGCCGGGGCGAGTTCACCGTCACCGGCGGCCCGCGCCACCGCGGCCCAGGCGTCCAGCGCCTCCGGGCGCAGGGTGTCCGCGAGCCGGTGCGCCTCGGCGAGGAGCGCGGGCAGGGACGTTTCGGCGGCCGGTGCCGGCGGGGGAGCGGCCACCGGGGCGGCGGGCGCCATGCGCGAGGTGCGGACACCCAGCGGCAGCCGGTCCGCCAGTGGCCGCCGGGCTATCCGCGCCCGCGTCCGGTCGCCGACGTGCGACGTGCCGTTGCGCGCGTCGAACCGCTCGGCCAGCGCCAGCGCCTCCGTGCGGGCGTGGGCCGCGAGGTCCCGTGCCGTCCAGGCGCGCCCGGCGGGGCCCGGCACCGGCTCCTCGCCGAGACCCAGCTCGGTCAGGCGCTCGGTCAGCAGCGCCACCACGGCCAGGAAGTCCAGCCGGCTGCGCGGTTGCCCGGTGTCCGTGAAGTAGGCGGGCCGCTCGGCCAGCAGTTCGAGACCGCGCGCCTCGTTGCCGGTCAGCGCGCAGAACTCCACGTGCTCGGCGTACGCGGCCCGCATGCTCTCCATGGGCCGCACCAGCCGCAGCCCCCGCAGATGGTGTGCCCGAGCCTCCTCGGCGCGGTCCAGCCGCAGCAGCGGGACCAGGGAGGCGGCGAGCACCAAGTGCGGCTCGTGCGCACAGCTGAACTCGCCCTCCAGCACCGGCCGCCACGAGGTGAGCGCCTGCGCGTCCCGGCCCCGCTCCACCTGCCACAGGCCCTGCCCGTACAGCTCGCAGGCATGGCAGTCGGCCATCTCGTCCCGGTCGGCGGCCAGCCACGCGGCGTACGCCCGCTCCGCCCGCGCCAGATCCCCGATGTGCGCCGCCACACTGAACTCCGCGCCGCGCACGGCCCGTTCGGAGTACCCGGCGAGCCGGTAGCGGTGCTCCATCTCGCCCAGCCACTTCTCGACCGAGGCGAGCGGGATGTGCGGCTGGTCCAGCATGCCCGCCGACATCCACTTGAAGACCCAGTGCAGCGAGTGCGTCTCGTACGCGTCGAAGTCCCCGGGCCGCTCGTCCCACAGGCGCAGCAGCCGCGCGAAGGGGACGAACATCTTGTCCTTCTCGGAGCTGTAGTTGTAGACGCTCAACTGGTGGCCGAGCGCCTCGATCACGGCCAGCGGGATCTCCAACCCCTCGGCCGCCGCCAGCAGTTGCTCCGCACGGGCGTTGCGCGCCGGGCCCTCGGGCTGCTCGGCGTTCTCCGCCAGCGCCCGGCGCAGCGCCGTGAGGCCGGTGATCTCAGTCATCGGCCGTCCCCCGCGTCGCCCACTCCAGCAGATCGATGAACGCCCGGTTCAGCAGCGCGGAGTCCGTGGGCCGCAGCGGGCGCTGCGCCATCAGCAGCGCCTGCCCGTACAGCGACTCGACCGCGGTGCCGATCAGTTCCGCGTCGTCCAGTGCACTCACCCTGCGGATCAGTGGGTTGAGATGGTTGAGCACCAGCCGGGCGCGGGGCGCGCCGCCGCGCAGCGAACCCAGGATGCCCGCCCACAGATCGTCCGCCTGCTCCTCGGCCGCCGCGCGGGCCTGCTCGTGCCGGGCCGACCGGTCGTCCAGGTGCAGCGCGGGCACCGACAACGGATGGAAGGCGCGCAGCACCACATCGCAGCCCAGCGGGTCCAGCTTCGCCCGCGCCGCCGCCAGGAACCCGGTGAGCAGCAGCTCCACGCCCGGGTCGACGCCGTCCAGATGCGCGGTCACGGTGTCCGCGTCCAGCTCGGCGACCACCGTCCCCGGCCGCACCGACGGCAGCGCCTCGATCAGCTCGCTGTCGTACGTGTAACCGCCGTTGACCACGCCCACGCCCTGCGCCGAGGCGATCGCCGCGACCTGCCGGTACTCCTCGACACCGCGGGTGAAGTGCACCACCGGGTGCCGGCGCGCGAACTCCGCCAGCGACACCTGCCCGTCGGTCGTCTCGAACGGCAGCCACGGCAGCATCGTGCGCAGCATCTCGTGGTCGTGCCGCGCCAGCGACTTGACCCCGAGGTGGTGCACGGCGAGGAACGCCGCGAGCCGCTCCGGGTCACCGGCCGCGAGCCCGGTCAGCCAGTCGCGGATCCGCTCGCCGAGCGCCTCCCGCACGGCGGCCAGCGTCTCGTCCTCGTAGAGCGACTCGCGGGAGGCGGTGGGCCGCAGGCTGTCGGTGTCCAGCACACAGCGCACGAAGAACGCCCAGTCGGGCAGCAGCTGTTCGGCCCGCTCGGTCAGCAGCATGCCCTTGAGGTGCACCCGGTGCGCCGCCCGCTGCGCCGGGCTCACCGCCGACGGCAGCACATGGGCCACCCCGCGGATCCCGGCCAGCGGCACGTCCAGGTCGATCGAGTCCAGCGGGGTGAACCCGAACAGCCCGTGGCAGTGCCGGGCCAGCGCCGCCCGGCGCGCGCCGGGGCTCGGATACGGCCGGTCCCAGGGCGCGGGCAGCTCGGTGATCCGCTCCTCGCCCACCCGGACGTCGTACGGCAGCAGCGCCCCGAAGTCCCGGGCCAGCGCGCGCACCCGCTCCGGCGCCAGCCACTCGGCCGCCCCGGGCCGGGGCGTCAGCTGCACCGTCGTACCGGGCTCGGGCCGCGCCGTGCCGGGCAGTGTCCGCACGGTGTACGACCCGTCGTCACGCGCCGTCCACTCCACCGGGGGCGCGTTCGGGGTGCGGGCGCTGCGGCTGACGACGCGGATCCGCTCGGCGACGACGAAGCAGGCGAGCAGGCCGATGCCGAACTGGCCGAGGAAGCCGGAGCGGGCCTCCTGGAGTCCCTCGGCCCGCTTGGAGCTGCGCCCGATGGTCGCCAGCAGTTCGTGCACGTCCGACTCGGTGAGCCCGATGCCGCTGTCCTCCACGCGCAGGCCGCCGTCCGCCGGGTGCAGCCGGACCAGCGCCGGGGCGTCGGGCGCGAGGGCCCGCCGGGCGGTGACGGCGTCCACGGCGTTCTGGAGCAGCTCGCGCAGGTAGACCTTCGGACTGGAGTAGAGGTGATGGGAGAGGAGATCTACCAGACCGCGCAGATCGACCTGGAACGTATGGGGTGGAAGAGGCGACTGGGCGGACTGGGATGACTCTGAGGTCTGGGAATCCATCGTCACTGCGCCGAAGGGGGAGGACGCGGCGCGGGGTCGGGCGGTCCCGCAGCGAAGGGCGGTGACCGCGAAGGACGGCCGGAACGCGCCATCCTAGGGCCCCGGCCACCGGGCCGACCAGGGGTTTCCGGGATCCGTACGGCATCCTGCGACGAACCCGCAGGGCAGGCGTCTGCGGCATTGTCAGTGCGGTGGTGTGCAATGGATCTCGTGCCCGCACTGGAAGAACCACTGAAACAGCCACTGAAGTCAGTGCTCGGCCCCGCCACCGCGAAGGTGATGGCCGAGCACCTCGGCCTGCACACCGTCGGCGACCTCCTGCACCACTACCCGCGCAGGTACGAGGAGCGCGGCCAGCTCACCCACCTCGCCGACCTCCCCATGGACGAGCACGTCACCGTGGTCGCCCAGGTCGCCGACGCCCGCCTGCACTCCTTCGCCTCCTCCCGGGCGCCCCGCGGCAAGGGCCAGCGCCTGGAGGTCACCATCACCGACGGCAGCGGCCGCCTCCAGCTGGTCTTCTTCGGCAACGGCGTGCACAAGCCGCACAAGGACCTGCTGCCCGGCACCCGCGCGATGTTCGCCGGCAAGGTCTCCGTCTTCAACCACCGCCTCCAGCTCGCCCACCCCGCCTACGAGTTGCTGCGCGGCGACGGCGAGGAGACCGCCGAGACCTGGGCGGGCGCCCTGATCCCGCTCTACCCGGCCACCGCCAAACTGGAGTCCTGGAAGATCGGCAAGGCGGTGCAGACGGTCCTGCCCGCCGCCCAGGAGGCCCTCGACCCGCTGCCGCCCGCCCTGCGCGAGGGCCGGGGGCTGCTCCCGCTCCCCGAGGCCCTGCTCAAGATCCACCGCCCGGCCACCAAGGCCGACATCGCGGACGCCCGCGCCCGCCTCAAATGGGACGAGGCGTTCGTCCTCCAGGTCGCCCTGGCCCGCCGCCGGTACGCGGACGCCCAGCTCCCGGCGGTCGCCCGCCGCCCGCGGGCCGACGGCCTCCTGGCCGCCTTCGACGACCGGCTGCCGTTCACCCTCACCGAGGGCCAGCGGAAGGTCTCCCGCGAGATCTTCGCCGACCTCGCCACCGAACACCCCATGCACCGGCTCCTCCAGGGCGAGGTCGGCAGCGGCAAGACGCTGGTCGCCCTGCGCGCCATGCTCGCCGTGGTCGACGCGGGCGGCCAGGCCGCCATGCTCGCGCCCACCGAGGTGCTGGCCCAGCAGCACCACCGGTCGGTCACCGAGATGATGGGCGACCTCGCCGAGGGCGGCATGCTGGGCGGCACCGAGCACGCCACCAAGGTGGTGCTGCTCACCGGCTCCATGGGCGCCGCGGCCCGCCGCAAGGCCCTGCTCGACCTGGCCACCGGCGAGGCCGGCATCGTCATCGGCACCCACGCCCTGATCGAGGACAAGGTCCAGTTCCACGACCTCGGCCTGGTCGTCGTGGACGAACAGCACCGCTTCGGCGTGGAGCAGCGCGACGCCCTGCGCGGCAAGGGCAGACAGCCCCCGCACCTCCTGGTCATGACGGCCACCCCGATCCCGCGCACGGTCGCCATGACCGTCTTCGGCGACCTGGAGACCTCCGTCCTCGACCAGCTCCCGGCGGGCCGCTCCCCGATCGCCAGCCATGTCGTCCCGGCCGCCGACAAACCCCACTTCCTGGCCCGCGCCTGGGAGCGGGTGCGGGAAGAGGTGGAGAACGGCCATCAGGCGTACGTCGTCTGCCCCCGCATCGGGGACGACATCGAGGAGGCGGCCGACCCGAAGAAGGCCGCCAAGAAGAAGTCCGCCGAGGACGAGGCCGAGAAGCGCCCCCCGCTCGCCGTCCTCGACGTGGCCGACCACCTGGCCAAGGGCCCCCTCCAGGGCCTGCGGGTCGAGGTGCTGCACGGCAGGATGCACCCCGACGACAAGGACGCCGTGATGCGCCGCTTCGCCGCGGGCGAGGCCGACGTCCTGGTCGCCACCACGGTCATCGAGGTCGGCGTGAACGTCCCGAACGCCACCGCGATGGTCATCATGGACGCCGACCGCTTCGGCGTCTCCCAGCTCCACCAGCTGCGCGGCCGCGTGGGCCGCGGCTCCGCGCCCGGCCTGTGCCTGCTGGTCTCCGAGATGCCCGAGGCGAGCGCCGCCCGCCAGCGGCTGAACGCGGTCGCCGCCACCCTCGACGGCTTCGAGCTCTCCCGCATCGACCTCGAACAGCGCCGCGAGGGCGATGTCCTCGGCCAGGCCCAGTCCGGTGCCCGCTCCAGCCTGCGCGTCCTGGAGGTCATCGAGGACGAGGAGGTCATCGGCGAGGCACGGAGCGAGGCGATGGCCCTGGTGACGGCGAACCCGGACCTGGACCATCTGCCGGGCCTGCGGACAGCGCTGGACGCGCTGCTGGACGAGGAGAGGGAGCAGTACCTGGAGAAGGGCTGAGGTGCGCCTGCCCAGGAGCGCGGGGCCGTGTCGGACGTGCGGCTGCCGCCGCACGGCGCGACCAGCCACAATGAACGCGGTAACCACCCACGACGAAGGACCACACATGACCCGCGTGATCGCCGGCGCAGCCGGCGGACGCCGCCTGGCAGTCCCGCCGGGAACCGGCACCCGGCCGACCTCCGACCGCGCACGCGAAGGTCTCTTCTCCACCTGGCAGTCCCTCCTCGGCGGCCCCCTGGCGGGCGAGCGCGTCCTCGACCTCTACGCCGGCTCCGGCGCCGTCGGCCTGGAGGCCCTCTCCCGAGGCGCGGGCCACACCCTCCTCGTGGAGGCCGACGCCCGCGCCGCCCGGACCGTCCGCGAGAACGTGAAGAACCTGGGCCTTCCCGGCGCCGAGGTCAGAGCGGGCAAAGCCGAACAAGTCATCAGGACCGCGCCCCCCGCCGCCCCCTACGACCTGGTCTTCCTGGATCCCCCCTACGCCGTCACCGACGACGATCTTCGCGAGATTCTCCTCACACTCCGCTCGGAGGGGTGGCTCGGGGAGGACGCGCTGGTCACCGTGGAGCGCAGCACCAGAGGCGGTGAATTCCGGTGGCCGGACGGCTTCGAGGCGATCCGGTCCCGTCGCTACGGCGAGGGAACGTTTTGGTACGGTCGCGCCGCCTCTACGTGCGAAGACGCACGATGACCGGACCGGAGAGCGAGGGATCACAAGTGCGCCGCGCCGTCTGTCCCGGGTCGTTCGACCCGATCACCAATGGACATCTCGACATCATCGCCCGAGCCTCCCGGCTGTACGACGAGGTCTACGTCGCGGTGATGATCAACCAGTCCAAGAAGGGCCTGTTCGAGGTCGGCGAGCGGATCGAGCTGATCCGCGCGGTCACCTCGGAGTTCGCCAACGTACGGGTCGAGACCCACCACGGCCTTCTCGTGGACTACTGCAAGCAGCGCGACATCCCCGCCATCGTCAAGGGCCTGCGCGCCGTCAGCGACTTCGACTACGAACTCCAGATGGCGCAGATGAACAACGGCCTCACCGGCGTCGAGACGCTGTTCGTGCCGACCAACCCCACCTACAGCTTCCTGTCCTCCTCGCTCGTCAGGGAGGTCGCGGCCTGGGGCGGCGACGTCTCCCACCTGGTGCCGCCGCAGGTCCTCGCCGCTCTCAACAGGCGGCTGCGCAAGGACTGATGGGACTTGGGACTACAGTCGTCCCGTCCGTCTCCGATCCGGCTGTAGGAAGTGGCGAGCACAGGTGGACGTGCAGAAGAAGCTCGACGAGATCGTCTCCGCGGTCGCCGGCGCGCGGGCCATGCCCATGTCGGCGTCCTGCGTGATCAACCGCGCCGACCTGCTCGCGATGCTGGAAGAGGTGCGCCAGGCCCTGCCCGGCTCCCTCGCGCAGGCGCAGGAGCTGATCGGCGACCGGGAGCAGATGGTCGAGCAGGCCCGCCAGGAGGCCGAGCGGATCATCGAGACCGCGCACGCCGAACGCGGCTCGCTGGTCTCCGGCACCGAGGTCGCCCGCCGCTCCCAGGCCGAGGCCGACCGGATCCTCGCCGAGGCCCGCAGCGAGGCCGAGGAGGTGCGCGCCGAGGCCGACGACTACGTCGACTCCAAGCTCGCCAACTTCGAGGTCGTCCTCACCAAGACCCTGGGCTCGGTCGGCCGCGGCCGCGAGAAGCTCCTTGGCACCGGTCCGGGCCTGGACGAGAACGGCTACGAGGACGAGGACGCCCCCGAGCGCAGTCCGGACCCCGAGACCCTGCGGCACAGCGCCGACGCGTACGTGGACACCAAGCTGGGCGCCTTCGAGGCGGTGCTCGCCAAGACCCTGGAGGCGGTCGGCCGCGGCCGGCAGAAGCTGCACGGCCGGATCGCCACCGACGACCTCGGCGCCCTCGCCGACGACACCACGACCTTCCAGCACTCCAGCGACGCCGACTACCTCGCCGACCTGGCCGCCCTCGCGGACGCCCCGGCCGCGCGCCCGGCGGCCCAGCGGGACAAACCGTCGTACGAGCCCCGCACGGAGCGGCCCGCGTACGAACCGGCGGCCGAGTCCGGGTACGACCGGCAGCCGGAGCAGCCGGGGTACGACCAGCAGCCGGAGCAGCCCGGGTACGACCGGCAGCCCGAGCAGCCGTCGTACGAGCCGCAGCCCGCCTACGGCGCCTACGACCAGCAGCAGGCCGCCTACCCCGGCTTCCCGCAGCAGGCCGCCTACGGTGGCCAGGACCCGTACGGCTATCCGCAGCAGGCCGACCCCTATACGTACCAGAGCGGCTACGTCCAGCAGGGCGGCTACGAGCCTCAGCAGCAACAGCCGCCCCAGGCGTCGCAGCAGTCCCAGCCGCAGCAGGACTACGCTCTGGACGAGACCAGTCTCTTCGACACCGGCATGATCAGCGCGGAGCAGCTGCGGGCGTACGAGCAGGGCCGCGGTTCCCGCTGACGGGGCCGGATTGGGCCCTGGGCGCAAGGTCCAGTATCCTGGCTCTTCGGTCGCGCGTGCCCTGACGCTCGCGTACGGAATTGCCCGCGACCACACTGCCCGGAAACACCGACGGGCGGTGTCCCTTCGAGTACGTAGATCGAAAGCAGGAATGGCTTCCAACGCCCGCCTCGACCACCGCAACCCCCTCGTGTTCGACACTCACGAGCTGGGTCGGCGTCCTGGTGCGCTGCAGCGCCTGACCCGTGAGATCGACGCCCCCGCGGATCTCGGCATCCCGGGAGTCATCGAGGTGCCGGAAGGCGCCCCGGTGGAACTCGGCCTCCGGCTTGAGTCGGTCATGGAAGGGGTGCTTGTCACAGGCACCGCCCGTGCCACGGCCAAGGGGGAGTGCGTAAGGTGTCTGGAGCCGGTCGAGCTGAAGCTCGAAGCGGACTTCCAGGAGATGTTCTCGTACCCTGACGCCGACGACCGGGGCCGCGTGATCGCGGAACCGGGCGACGACGCCGAGGACGACGAGGACAGGCTCTTCATCGAGGACGGTCTTTTCGACCTCGAGCCTGTGCTGCGCGATGCGGTGGTGCTCGCACTGCCGATGCAGCCGGTGTGCCAGGAAGACTGCCCGGGTCTGTGCTCCGAGTGCGGAGCCCGGCTCGCGGACGACCCGGAACACCATCATGACGCCGTCGACATCCGTTGGGCGGCTTTGCAGGGACTCGCCGGCACCACGACGGACGGCGAGAAGGACGAGATGAGCGGCGCCGAAGCGGGCGTCGACGAGAAGCAGGAGAAGTAGCCGTGGCTGTTCCGAAGCGGAAGATGTCGCGCAGCAACACGCGCCACCGCCGGTCGCAGTGGAAGGCTGCGGTCCCCACCCTGGTTGCGTGCGAGCGCTGCCACGAGCCCAAGCAGCAGCACATCGCGTGCCCGTCTTGCGGCACCTACAACAAGCGCCAGGTCCTCGAAGTCTGAGCGGTTGGTGAGAGGCCCGATGACAGACGCGAAAGCCGCTGGTCCCCGTCAGCGCGGGGGCAGCTCACTGGCCTCGTCCCACACAGTTCTGGAAGGGCGGCTCGGCTACCAGGTCGAGTCCGCCCTTCTGGTGCGTGCGCTCACCCACCGTTCCTACGCGTACGAGAACGGCGGTCTGCCGACGAACGAGCGGCTGGAGTTCCTCGGGGACTCCGTGCTCGGCCTCGTCGTGACGGACACGCTGTACCGCACCCACCCCGACCTGCCCGAGGGCCAACTGGCCAAGCTGCGGGCCGCGGTGGTCAACTCGCGTGCGCTGGCGGAGGTGGGGCGCGGCCTCGACCTCGGCGCCTTCATCCGGCTCGGCCGGGGTGAAGAGGGCACGGGTGGCCGGGACAAGGCGTCCATCCTCGCCGACACCCTTGAAGCGGTGATCGGCGCGGTCTATCTCGACCAGGGCCTCGACGCGGCCTCCGAGCTGGTGCACCGGCTCTTCGACCCGCTGATCGAGAAGTCCTCCAACCTGGGCGCGGGCCTGGACTGGAAGACGTCGCTCCAGGAGCTGACCGCGATCGAGGGACTCGGCGTGCCCGAGTACCTGGTCACGGAGACCGGCCCCGACCACGAGAAGACCTTCACTGCTGCCGCCCGCGTCGGAGGCGTCTCGTACGGCACCGGCACCGGCCGCAGCAAGAAGGAGGCGGAGCAGCAGGCCGCCGAGTCCGCCTGGCGCGCCATCAAGGCCGCCGCGGACGAGCGCGCCAAGGCGGCGGCGGAGGCCGAACAGGCCGTCGCGCAAGCCGCCAAGGACGACGACACGTCGTCCGCCACCGCCTGACCACAGCACGACAGCAGCACCGAGCGCCCGCCCCACCGATACCGGACGGGGCGGGCGCTCGCCTCATACCGCGTCCCACCGCTTCCCACAGCGCCGTTCTACGGGGGTCCCGATGCCCGAGTTGCCCGAGGTCGAGGTCGTCCGGCGGGGGCTGGCGCGGTGGGTGGCCCATCGCACCGTCGCCGAGACCGAGGTGCTGCACCCGCGCGCCGTACGCCGTCATGTGGCCGGCGGCGAGGACTTCGCGCACCGGCTCAAGGGGCATCACATCGGCGACCCCAGCCGGCGCGGCAAGTACCTGTGGCTGCCGCTGGAGGAGACGAACCAGTCGGTCCTCGCGCACCTCGGGATGAGCGGACAGCTGCTGGTGCAGCCGCGGGAGGCGCCCGACGAGAAGCATCTGCGCATCCGGATCCGGTTCGCCGACTCGCTCGGCACCGAGCTGCGGTTCGTGGACCAACGCACCTTCGGCGGGCTGTCGTTGCACGACAACACCCCGGACGGGCTGCCTGACGTCATCGCGCACATCGCCCGCGACCCGCTCGACGCGCTGTTCGACGACGACGCCTTCCACCAGGTGCTGCGCCGCAAGCGCAGCACCGTCAAACGGGCCCTGCTGGACCAGTCGTTGATCAGCGGAGTCGGCAACATCTACGCGGACGAGGCCCTTTGGCGCGCCCGCATCCACTACGAGCGTCCGACCGCCGGCCTCACCCGCCCGGTCACGGCCGAACTCCTCGGCCACATCCGGGACGTGATGAACGCGGCCCTCGCCGTCGGCGGCACCAGCTTCGACAGCCTGTACGTCAACGTCAACGGCGAGTCGGGCTACTTCGACCGCTCGCTCGACGCCTACGGCCGCGAGGGCGAGCCCTGCCGCCGCTGCGGCACGCCGATCAGGCGCCGCCCGTGGATGAACCGGTCCAGCTACTTCTGCCCGAGGTGTCAGCGGGCGCCGCGCGTCTCGTCGTAACGCTCGCGCGAGGCCAGCACCTCGTCCATGGCGCCCTCCACGCACTCGATGAGGGCGAGCAGGCGCCCGGCGACCTCGCGGCCGAGCGGGGTCAGCTCGTAGTCGACGCGGGGCGGGTTGGTCGGCTGGGCCTCGCGGTGCACCAGGCCGTCGCGCTCCAGCGCGTGCAGGGTCTGGGAGAGCATCTTCTCGCTCACGCCGTCGACGCGGCGGCGCAGCTCGTTGAAGCGCAGTGAGCCCTCGGACAGCGCGCCGAGGGTCAGTCCGCCCCAGCGGCCCGTGACGTTCTCCAGCGTGCAGCGGGAGGGGCATGCCTTGGCGAAGACGTTGTAGGCGAGCTCGTCGGGCTCCTGGGGGCGTGCGGTCATGGCACAAGAGTACGCCCCTACAGCGCTAACCGAAGGGTTGCACTAACTTTTGGTTAGTGCTTTCCTGTGCTCATCGTTATCGAGCTGCCCTTTCGAGGAGAGTCATGACCAGCCCCGTTGTTTCGATCGCCTACCACTCGGGCTACGGCCACACCGCCGTCCTCGCCGAGGCCGTCCGCGCCGGTGCCGTCGAGGCGGGCGCCGAGACGCACCTGATCACGGTGGACGAGATCACCGACGAGCAGTGGGGGATACTCGACCGCTCGGACGCGATCGTCTTCGGCTCGCCCACCTACATGGGCACCGCCTCCGGCGCCTTCCATGTCTTCGGCGAGGCGACCTCCTCACGCTGGGCCGGCCAGGGCTGGCAGGACAAGCTGGCCGCCGGGTTCACCAACTCGGGCTCCAAGAGCGGCGACAAGCTGCACACACTCCAGTTCTTCCAGACGCTCGCCGCGCAGCACGGCATGCACTGGGTGAACCTCGGGCTGCTCCCGGGCTGGAACAGCAGCACCGCCTCCGAGAACGACCTCAACCGCCTGGGCTTCTTCGCCGGCGCCGCCGCCCAGACCGACACCGACCAGGGCCCGGAGGGCGTGCACAAGGCGGACATCGCCACGGCCGAGCACCTCGGGCGCCGGGTGACCGAGACCGCGCGGACGTTCGCGCGGGGCCGGGCCGCCGCGTAACTCCACTACAGAGCAGGGGAGTTCAGCACTATCGAGCAGGGGGGCGGCGTCAGCTGCCGAACTCCTCGGTCCACCAGGGGCCGCCCGCGCCGAAGTGCACACCGACGCCGAGGGTGTGGAAGTCGCAGTTCAGGATGTTGGCGCGGTGCTCGGGGCTGGCCATCCACGCCTTCACCACGGCCGCCGGGTCCGCCGGGCCGCGCGCGATGTTCTCGGCGCCGAGCCCGGTGACACCGGCCGCCGCCGCCCGGTCCCACGGCGACTTCCCGTCCGGGTCGGTGTCGGAGAAGAAGCCCCGCGCCGCCATGTCGTCGCTGAACGACTCGGCCAGGTTCGTCAGCGCCGAGTTCGCGGACAGCGGGGTGCAGCCCGCCTTGGCCCGCTCGTCGTTGACCAGCTTCAGCACCGCGGTCTCCGCGGCGGCTTCGGCGGAGACGGTGACGGGCGGTGCGGTCGGCCTGGGCGCCGCGGTCCTCGTGGGGGCCGGGCTCGGCTTCGCCCTCGTGGGTGAGGGCTTGGGCCGGGGTGCGGCGGGTGCGGCCGGGGAGGTCCTGGAGGCGCCGGGTTTCGCGGACTTCGACGGGGTCGGCGCGGACTTCGACGGGCTCGGCGAGGCGGAGGCGGTGACCGACGGGGACTGCGCGGGCGTCGGCGACGCGGACGGCGTCGGGGTGGTGGGGGAGGGCGACCGCGTGGCGCCCTGACCGGACGCCGACCCACCGGAGCGGGAGCCGGAGCCGGTGCCGCTGGTGTTGCCCGTGCCGCCCGTGGCCGTGCCGCCGGTCTCCGCGCTGCCCGACGTGCCGCCCTGCTCGTCGGCCGTGTTGCCGGGGGAGCCCGTCACCCGGATCCGGTCGCCGCCGGTGGTGTGGGTGCCGCCGCCGAGGCGGTAGCCCTGGAAGCCCGGGACCACACCCGCGGCTACCGCCGCGGTGCCCAGGGCGACGGCCACGCACATCCCGAGCAGCGTCATGCTCACCGCCCGCCCGGCCTGCTTCTGCCGCCGCCGGCCGCGGACCGGGTCCTCACCCGGACCCTCGCCGGAACCGGAACCGGAACCGGAACCGGAACCGGAACCGGAACCAGCACCGGCACCCGTGCGCAAGTCCCCGCCGGGACCGTCGGCCGCGCTGAAACCCGTGCACAAGCCCTCGCCGGGACCGTCGGCCGCACCGGAACCCGCGCCCGGGTTCCCGCCGACCCCCTCGGCCGCACCGGAACCGCTCGCCGGACCGCCCGCCGCACCCGGCTCCGCGTCCGACGCGTTCCCCGGCCCGGCCGCGAACAGATACGCGTCCGCCTTGGCCTTTGCCGCCGCATACGCCTCGGGGTTCAGATAGGGCGCGGTGCCCATCGGTATCGGTTCCGTGGACGCGGACGCCGGATCCCCGCTCCCGGCGGCGCGGGCGCGCGGGTCGTCGCCCTCCGCGGCGCGGCCGGCGTCCGAGCGTCGGTGGCGTCCCATGACCTTGCCCTCTTCCTCGTACTTCCTTGGTGCTTCTGGCCAACCCATCCCACTCGATCGAGTGGGTTTCCCCGGGGATGCGCCCGCGTGCGGACCGTACCTCATGCCCTTCGAGGGCGATGTGTCCCGAACGACACCGGCCGGTTAGGTTGCCCCCATGAGTGAGGATGTTCGACTGGTCGCCTGGGTGCGTGGACACGTACAGGGCGTGGGATTTCGCTGGTTCACACGTGCCAAGGCGCTGGAGATCGGCGGCCTGAGTGGTTTTGCTCTCAATTTGGCGGACGGCCGGGTCCAGGTCGTCGCCGAGGGCGCGCGCGAGGGCTGCGAGGAACTGCTCGACTGGCTCCAGGGGGCCGACACGCCCGGCCGTGTGGACGGCGTCACCGAGATCTGGGACACACCCCGCGGCGGCTACGACGGCTTCGCGATCCGCTGAGCCGAAGCCCTCCCGCCCCGCCCGCCGGGCCCCCTCGGACGGCGGTCCGGAGCGGAAACGGCCTGGTGGTTGCCAAGGAGGGCGCAGCGTGGGAGGCTCCGCAGATACAGCTGATCGCTGCGCCCCCGGGGTCTGGACGACTCGCTGCGCCGCCGTGCCGATCCGGCCGCGCGCCCGGTCCGCCCGCCAATACGGGGTGTGATCGTGTTGACCGTCAAACTTTTTGGTGAGACGCTGAAAGCCCCGCGCACCTTAGCTGTTTGGCATGGAGCAACAGCAGAGCAACACTCGGATGTGCCAAGCACCGCGGGTGCGAATCCCTCACGACCCACACCGCATCGGTCGGTCACTCAGTGTGGAGGACCATCCATCATGGCAAAGGCGCTTCTCGGTTACGTCGGCGGCTCCGACCCTCGACTCCTCGCCGAGATGCGACGGCTGCAGCAGCGTGTTCAGGACCTGGAGTCCGAGCTGGTCAGGATCCAGGCGGAGAACGACGCGCTGGCGGCTGCCGCCTCTCAGGACAGGATCATGGAGAGCATCGACGCACACCAGGCGGAGCCTGCGCTCACCTGATCGCTGCATCGCTCCGCGACAGCAGCAGTGGTTGGGCAGCCCGTATCAACCGCTCAGTAGACCGGACGACCGGCATCCGAGGCCGTCCATAGAATGGCAAGGGACGCTTCGGCGTCCCTTCTTTCTTCCCCCGCGCATCCTTTCACCTTCTTCAACATCTGGTGTGCCCTGCCTGTCCTGCGGTGAAACCGTGCGGTCGCGAAGGTTCATGGAGTGAGACAGCGGCGGCCGGTAGAGTCCGGCGGCGTGCACCTCAAGGCCCTGACCCTGCGCGGCTTCAAGTCGTTCGCCTCCGCGACCACCCTCCGGTTCGAACCCGGGATCACCTGCGTCGTCGGACCGAACGGCTCGGGCAAGTCCAATGTGGTGGACGCGCTCAGCTGGGTCATGGGCGAGCAGGGCGCCAAATCGCTGCGCGGCGGCAAGATGGAGGACGTCATCTTCGCCGGCACCACCGGGCGCCCCCCGCTGGGCCGCGCCGAGGTGTCCCTGACCATCGACAACTCCGACGGGGCACTGCCCATCGAGTACGCCGAGGTCACCATCACGCGGATCATGTTCCGCAACGGCGGCAGCGAGTACCAGATCAACGGCGACACCTGCCGCCTCCTCGACATCCAGGAACTGCTCTCCGACTCCGGCATCGGCCGCGAGATGCACGTCATCGTCGGCCAGGGCCAGCTGGACTCCGTGCTGCACGCCGATCCGATGGGCCGTCGCGCCTTCATCGAGGAGGCGGCCGGCGTCCTCAAGCACCGCAGGCGCAAGGAGAAGGCGCTGCGGAAACTGGACGCGATGCAGGCCAACCTCGCCCGCGTCCAGGACCTCACCGGCGAACTGCGCCGCCAGCTCAAGCCGCTCGGCCGCCAGGCGGCGGTGGCGCGCCGGGCCGCCGTCATCCAGGCCGACCTGCGCGACGCCAGGCTGCGGCTGCTCGCCGACGACCTCGTACGACTGCGCCGGGCGCTCGACGCCGAGATCGCCGACGAGGCCGCCCTCAAGGAGCGCAGGGAGGCCGCCGAGCAGGAGCTGAAGAAGGCCCTGCACCGCGAGTCCCTCCTGGAGGACGAGGTACGGCAGCTCACGCCCCGCCTCCAGCGCGCCCAGCAGACCTGGTACGAGCTGTCGCAGCTGGCCGAGCGGGTGCGCGGCACGATCTCGCTGGCCGACGCCCGGGTCAGGAGCGCCACCTCCGCGCCGCCCGAGGAGCGCCGCGGCCGCGACCCCGAGGACCTGGAGCGCGAGGCCGCCCGGGTCCGCGAGCAGGAGGCCGAGCTGACGGCCGCCCTGGAAGCGGCCCGGCACGCCCTGGACGACACGGTCGCCCACCGCGCCGAACTGGAGCGGGAACTGGCCGTCGAGGAACGCCGGCTCAAGGACGTGGCCCGCGCCATCGCCGACCGCCGCGAGGGCCTGGCCCGGCTGAACGGCCAGGTGGGCGCGGCCCGTTCACGTGCCGCCGCCGCCCAGGCCGAGATCGACCGGCTGGCCACCGCCCGCGACGAGGCACGGGACCGCGCGGTGCGCGCCCAGGAGGAGTACGAGGCGCTCAAGGCCGAGGTCGACGGGCTCGACGCGGACGACACCGACCTCGCCGAACAGCACCGGGCGGCCCGGGAACGGCTCGCGGACGCCGAGCACGCCCTGACCGCGGCCCGCCGGGCCGCCGCCACCACCGAACGCCGCCGCGCCGCGACCCAGGCCCGCCACGAGGCACTGGCCCTGGGCCTGCGCCGCAAGGACGGCACCGGCATACTGCTGGACTCCGAGGCCCACCTCACCGGCCTCCTCGGCCCGGCGGCGGAACTGCTGACCATCACCCCGGGCTACGAGATCCCCCTGGCTGCCGCCTTCGGCGCCGCCGCCGACGCCCTCGCCGTGACGAACCCGGCCTCGGCCGCCGACGCCATCCGCCTCCTGCACAAACAGGACGGAGGCAGGGCGTCCCTGCTCATCACCGGCCCCGAAGACGCACCCCGAAGGGGCGCGGGGAACTGCGCGAGCGACCACGACGCACCCGCGCCCGACGACGGACCGATCCCGGCCGAAAGATACGTCCGCGCCCCATCGGATCTGATGCCGGCGATCCGCAGACTCCTCCACGACACCGTCGTGGTCGACACCCTGGACGCCGCCGAAGACCTCATCCGCTCCCACCCCCACCTCACCGCCGTCACCGCCGAGGGCGACCTCCTGGCCGCCCACTTCGCCCACGGCGGCTCCGCCGGCGCCTCCAGCCTGCTGGAGGTGCAGGCCTCCGTGGACGAGGCCGCCGCCGAACTGGCGGAGCTGTCGGTGCGCTGCGCCGAGCTGGCCGAGGAGGAGGACGCGGCGACGGACCGCCGTACCGAGGCCGCCGCCCTCGTGGAGGAGCTGGGCGAACGGCGCCGCGCGGCCGACCGCGAGAAGTCCGCCGTCGCCCAGCAGCTCGGCCGCCTCGCCGGTGAGGCCCGCGCCGCCGCCGGTGAGGCCGAGCGCTCCACCGCCGCCGCCGCGCGGGCGCAGGACGCGCTGGACCGGGCCGTACAGGAGGCCGAGGAACTCGCGGAGCGGCTCGCCGTCGCCGAGGAGACGCCGGTGGAGGAGGAGCCGGACACCGCGGTGCGCGACCGGCTCTCCGCCGACGGCGCCAACGCGCGGCAGACCGAGATGGAGGCCCGTCTCCAGGTCCGTACCCACGAGGAGCGGGTCAAGGGCCTGGCCGGCCGCGCCGACTCCCTCGACCGTGCCGCCCGCGCGGAGCGCGAGGCGCGGGCGCGGGCCGAGCAGCGCCGGGCCCGGCTGCGGCACGAGGCGGCCGTCGCCCGCGCGGTGGCCGACGGCGCCCGGCAGCTGCTGGCGCACGTCGAGGTGTCCCTCGTCCGCGCCGATCAGGAGCGCACCGCGGCCGAGGCCGCCAAGGCCCGGCGCGAGCGGGAACTGACCGCCGCCCGCACCACCGGACGTGAACTGAAGTCGGAACTCGACAAGTTGACGGATTCGGTCCACCGCGGTGAGGTACTCGGCGCCGAGAAGCGGCTGCGGATCGAGCAGCTGGAGACCAGGGCGCTGGAGGAGCTGGGTGTCGAACCGGCGGGGCTGGAGACGGAGTACGGGCCGCACCAGCCCGTGCCGCCCTCGCCCCCCGCCG
Organism: Streptomyces sp. WP-1; assembly: GCF_030450125.1. NCBI lineage: Bacteria > Bacillati > Actinomycetota > Actinomycetes > Kitasatosporales > Streptomycetaceae > Streptomyces > Streptomyces sp. WP-1. The sequence continues at coordinate 2,544,782 of NZ_CP123923.1, read as the reverse complement.
ACGGCGAGGCGCTGCCGGAGGACCCGGACGACCCCCGCAACCAGCCGCGCCCCTTCGTACGGGCCGAGCAGGAGAAGCGGCTGAAGGCGGCCGAGCGGGCGTACCAGCAGCTCGGCAAGGTCAATCCGCTGGCCCTTGAGGAGTTCGCGGCGCTGGAGGAGCGGCACAAGTTCCTCAGCGAGCAGCTGGAGGACCTGAGGAAGACCCGTGCCGATCTGCTCCAGGTGGTGAAGGAGGTCGACGAGCGGGTCGAGCAGGTCTTCACCGAGGCCTACCGGGACACCGCGCGCGAGTTCGAGGGCGTCTTCGGCCGGCTGTTCCCGGGCGGCGAGGGCCGGCTGGTGCTCACCGACCCCGGCAACATGCTCACCACGGGCGTCGATGTCGAGGCGCGGCCGCCGGGCAAGAAGGTCAAGCGGCTGTCCCTGCTCTCGGGCGGCGAGCGGTCGCTCACGGCCGTCGCGCTGCTGGTGTCGATCTTCAAGGCCCGGCCGAGTCCCTTCTATGTGATGGACGAGGTCGAGGCCGCGCTGGACGACACCAACCTCCAGCGGCTGATCCGGATCATGCAGGAGTTGCAGGAGTCCTCGCAGCTGATCGTGATCACGCACCAGAAGCGCACGATGGAGGTGGCCGACGCGTTGTACGGCGTCTCCATGCAGGGTGACGGTGTGTCGAAGGTCATCTCGCAGCGCCTGCGCTGACCCATTTCAAGATCAACACGTACCGACGATCAAGACCATCTCACTCCCTGTTCATTTCTTGAACACGGAGTGATCTGCCGTATCTCCTAACTCACAGCTTTCCCCCTATTGACTTCGGAAGTTGAAGGCATAGTCTCTGCAACGTTGCTTTTTTCCTTCAGGTGTAAGTAGCGCAAACGTATGCGCCACTGGAGACCTGGAAGGGCTCACCCCACCCCGGCAGCGTTGCCGTGGCCCGAGGAGTTTTACGTGACCAGCACAGCGCAGGCACCTCAGTCAGGAGCCGGGACGGCTCATCCCGAACATCTCGGGCATGTCATCTTCATCGCCGCGGCAGCGGCCATGGGCGGCTTCCTCTTCGGCTACGACAGTTCTGTCATCAACGGTGCCGTCGAGGCCATTCGCGACCGTTACGACATCGGCTCCGCCGCCCTCGCGCAGGTCATCGCCATCGCCCTGATCGGCTGTGCCATCGGCGCCGCCACCGCGGGCCGGATAGCCGACCGGATCGGCCGTATCCGCTGCATGCAGATCGCGGCCACGCTGTTCACGATCAGCGCCGTCGGCTCCGCGCTGCCCTTCGCGCTGTGGGACCTCGCCCTCTGGCGCATCGTCGGCGGCTTCGCCATCGGCATGGCCTCCGTGATCGGCCCCGCCTACATCGCCGAGGTCGCCCCGCCCGCCTACCGCGGCCGGCTCGGCTCCTTCCAGCAGGCCGCGATCGTCGTCGGCATCGCCATCTCCCAGCTGGTCAACTGGGGCCTGCTGAACGCCGCCGGCGGCAACCAGCGCGGCCACCTCATGGGCCTGGAGGCCTGGCAGGTCATGCTGGGCGTCATGGTGGTCCCGGCCGCCCTGTACGGCCTGCTGTCCTTCGCCATCCCCGAGTCCCCGCGCTTCCTGCTCTCCGTCGGCAAGCGTGAGCGCGCCAAGGAGATCCTGGCCGAGGTCGAGGGCACGGGCACCGACCTGGACAAGCGCGTCGCCGACATCGAGCACGCGATGAAGAGCGAGCACCGCTCCACCTTCAAGGACCTGCTGGGCGGCGGCTTCTTCTTCAAGCCGATCGTCTGGGTGGGCATCGGCCTGTCGGTCTTCCAGCAGTTCGTCGGCATCAACGTCGCGTTCTACTACTCCTCGACGCTGTGGCAGTCGGTCGGTGTCGACCCGACGGACTCGTTCTTCTACTCCTTCACCACGTCCATCATCAACATCGTCGGCACCGTGATCGCGATGATCTTCGTGGACCGGATCGGCCGCAAGCCGCTCGCGCTCATCGGCTCCGTCGGCATGGTCGTCGGCCTGGCGCTGGAGGCGTGGGCGTTCTCGTACCACCTGGTCGACGGCAAGCTGCCCGCCACCCAGGGCTGGGTCGCCCTGATCGCCGCGCACATCTTCGTCCTCTTCTTCGCCCTGTCCTGGGGTGTGGTCGTCTGGGTCATGCTCGGCGAGATGTTCCCGAACCGGCTCCGCGCCGCCGCCCTGGGCGTGGCCGCCGCCGCGCAGTGGATCGCCAACTGGGCGATCACCGCGAGCTTCCCGTCGCTGGCCGACTGGAACCTCTCCGGCACGTACGTCATCTACACGGTGTTCGCCGCCCTCTCCATCCCCTTCGTCCTGAAGTTCGTCAAGGAGACGAAGGGCAAGTCCCTGGAGGAGATGGGCTGAGCCTCGCACCCCGAGGCACCCCCGAACCCGGGGAGAAGGGCCTTCAGACCCCGCTGCCCCTCTCCTCGTTCCTCCCCTCGCCCCCGGACCGGCCACTGCCCGGCCCGGGGGCGAGGGCTTTCCGCGGGCGGACCGGGCCGGCGCCGCCCACGGTGCCGTGGGCGGGTGTCGTGCTCAGTCCGCGTCGCCGAGGCGGCCGAGACCGTCCAGGATCCGCCGCAGTCCGAAGGCGAAGGCGTGGTCGGGGTCGTACATGCCCTGGTGGGCCGCCCCGGCGGCGCGGCCGACGCGCGCGGCGAGCGGGAAGCGGGCGGGGTCGAAGACCTTGGCCAGGAGGAGCTCGTTGGCGGCCCACCACTGCTGGTCGGACAGCGCGCTGTCGCGGGCGGCCGCCTGGGCGTCGAGGGCCGCGCGGGCGACGGAGTGGACGAGGCCGAGGACAAGGGCGAGGGCCGCGTCCGTCTCCACGTCGCCGAGCCCCGAGCCCTCGAACGCGGCCAGCTCGTGCTCGTACTTGGTCATCAGGCCGGGGCCCAGCGGCGGCCGCGCCGTGGACATGGTGGCCACCCACGGGTGGCGGTCGTACAGTTCGCGGTTCTCCCGCGCCACGGCCTCGACCCGGCCGCGCCACGGGGCGTCCGGCCGGGTGCCGCGCGGCATCCGCAGGTACACGGAGTCCAGCATGAGGTCGAGCAGCTCCGCCTTGCCCGGGACGTAGGTGTAGAGCGTCATCGGTGTGACCCCCAGCCGGCGGGCGATGCCGCGCATGGTCAGGGCCTCCAGCCCCTCGGAGTCGGCGAGTTCGACGGCGACCCGGACGACGGCGTCGACCGACAGGCCCTGCCGGGGGCCGCGCCGGACCTCCTCGGCTCCGGGCTCGCGCCACAGCAGTTCCAGGATGTGCGCCGGGTCGCCCGCGCCCCCGTGTTCCTTGGCCATGGCCCCATTCTTCCTGCCGGAGTCCCCGGGCCGCCGGCTCCATCTCTGTACGCAGTACAATGTACGTCGTACAGAGATAGTAGAGACGCGTGCAGAGTCCCCTCACGAAGGACGGACCATGAACGTCACCTCCACCGCCGTCTCCCTGACCGTCGACGACGTCCCCTCCTCCGCCGCGTTCCTGGCCCGGCATCTCGGCTTCCGCGAGGCCATGGCGGCCGACGGCTTCGCCTCCCTGGTCCGCGCGGACACGCCCGGTGTGATCCTGCTGCGGCGCGGCACCGAGGTCCTGCCGGAAGGCTTCCGGGACCAGCGCGCCGCAGGGGTGATCCTCGCGTTCACCGTGGACGACCTGGACGCCGAGCACGAGCGGCTGAGGAACGAGGGCGCCCCCATCACCCTGCCGCCGCGCGAGGAACCCTGGGGCGAACGCCTCTTCCAGATCACCGACCCCAACGGCGTCGTCGTCCAGCTCGTCTCCTGGACCGCCCCCGAACACGCGTGACACAACACCGGAACCCCCTCCGGCGCGGGGCGCTGAAGGGGGTTCCGGTGTACGTCGTAGCGTCAGACGGTCAGACCGCGGCGGTCGCCTGCTCGCCGGTCGGACCGGAGACGGTCTCGGTCGATCCGTCGGCCCGCGCGGCCTCCTCGGCGCTCGCCGGGGCCTCGATCCCCGGCTTCGGCAGGACCAGGTACAGCCCGCCCGAGATCACGATCGTGGCGACCCAGCCGAGGCCGTACTCGCCGATGACGTTGTTCCTGGCCAGCGGGCCGGTGAACCAGTCCGAGGTGGTGAACATCAGGCCCGAGACCAGGCCGATCGCCCACGCGGCCACGGCGGCGGGGGAGAAGCCGCCCTTGTACCAGTAGGCGCTGGTGCGCGTCGTGTCGGCCATGGCCCGGCCGTCGTACTCCGTGCGGCGGAACATGTCCGCGCCGAACACGCCGACCCACGCGGAGAACGCGACCGCGAGCAGGGACAGGAAGGCGATGAAGGAGCCCATGAAGCTGGTCGCCACCAGCATCAGCACCCCGCCGAACACCAGCGAGATCACCGCGTTGACCGACACCGCCCAGTGCCGCGGCACCTTGAAGCCGAGGGTCTGCGCGGTGAAGCCCGCCGAGTACATCGACATCGAGTTGATCAGCAGCATGCCGACCAGCGCGATGAACAGGTAGGGCACCGCGATCCACGTCGGCAGGATCTTGCCCAGGAAGGACACCGGGTCCGCGGCCGAGGCCAGGTCCGGAGTCGCGACCGCCATCACCGCGCCCATCAGGACCATCGGCAGCACGACCACACCGGCGCCGCCGACCGCCGTACCCACGATCGCCTTCGAGGAGGCCGTGCGCGGCAGATAGCGGGTGAAGTCCGGGGCCGTCGGGATCCAGCTGACGCCGCCGGCCGCGATCATGCCGATGCCGGTGATCACCGCGGCCGTGGAACCGGCGCTGTGGTCCATCACCTTCGACCAGTCCGTCTTCACCGCCAGGTAGACGAGGACCAGCACCGAGAACGCGCCGAAGAAGTAGGTGGCGTACCTGTTGCACTTCTGGACGGCGTTGATGCCGAGCCCGGAGATCGCGAAGGTCGCCACCACGAACACCAGCAGCGTCACCATGTCCAGGACGCTGTTCGCCTTGACGCCGAACACGATCTCCAGGATGGAGAGCATGGCGTAGGCGCCGGTCACCGCGTTGATCGTCTCCCAGCCCCAGCGGGCCACCCAGATCAGCGAGCCCGGCAGCAGGTTGCCCCGCTGTCCGAACACCGCCCGGGACAGCGCCATGCCCGGCGCCCCGCCCCGCTTGCCGGCGATGCCGATCAGACCGACGAGGCCGTACGACACGGCGGGCGCCGCGACCGCGACGACCAGCGCCTGCCAGATGTTCAGGTGATACGCCACGACGAGGCTCGCGCCCATCGTCAGCAGCAGGACGCTGATGTTGGCGCCGACCCAGGTCGGGAACAGCTCACGGGTCCGGCCGGTCCGCTCGTGGTCCGGGACCTGCTCGATGCCACGCGTCTCGAGAGCGCCTTCGGTCTCGACGGTTTTGCTCATGGGGAAGGGTGCCCTAGAGGTGGAGGGAAAGGGACGGTCGGACTCTACGCGCGTCAACGCAGCCCGGACCATCGTACTTTGCTCCGACTCCTCGCCAAACGTGGCGTTTGTCTCTCGGAGGAAGCCACAAGCCCGGTCCCGGTGGACCCCATGGCCGATACTGGGGGGCGTTATGGAAACCATCATCCTTGCTGTAGTCATCGCCGTGGTCGTGCTCGGCGCGCTCGGCGGGCTGATCGTGGGCGGCCGACGCCGGAAGTCGCTGCCCCCGCCGCCCCCGAAGGCGCCCGACATCACCGCGCCCCCGGCCGAGCCGCACGTCGGCGAAGAGGCCGAGACGCCGCGCGACGAACCGCGCCGGACGATCGAGGAGGTGGATCTCCCGGGCGGCCCGCCGGTCGCCGTCGAAGAGCCTCCCGTCCCCGCCGTCGAGGCTCCCGAGATCGAGATCCCGGAGCCCACCGCGGGCCGGCTGGTCCGGCTCCGCACCCGCCTGTCCCGCTCCCAGAACGCCCTCGGCAAGGGCCTGCTCACGCTGCTCTCGCGCGAGCACCTGGACGACGACACCTGGGAGGAGATCGAGGACACCCTGCTCACCGCCGACGTCGGTGTGCAGCCCACCCAGGAACTGGTCGAGGGCCTGCGCGAGCGCGTCAAGGTGCTCGGCACCCGCACCCCCGAGGAGCTGCGCGCCCTGCTGCGCGAGGAGCTGCTCAAGCTGGTCGGCACCGATGTCGACCGCACCGTGAAGACCGAGCCCGCCGACCGCAAGCCCGGCATCGTGATGGTCGTCGGTGTCAACGGCACCGGCAAGACCACCACCACCGGCAAGCTCGCCCGCGTCCTGGTCGCCGACGGCCGCACCGTGGTGCTCGGCGCCGCCGACACCTTCCGTGCCGCCGCCGCCGACCAGCTCCAGACCTGGGGCGAGCGGGTCGGCGCCTACACCGTGCGCGGCCCCGAGGCCGGCGACCCCGCCTCCGTGGCCTTCGACGCGGTGAAGGAGGGCAAGGAGATGGGGGTCGACGTCGTCCTCATCGACACCGCGGGACGGCTGCACACCAAGACCGGTCTCATGGACGAGCTGGGCAAGGTCAAGCGCGTGGTCGAGAAGCACGCCCCGCTGGACGAGGTGCTGCTGGTCCTGGACGCCACCACCGGGCAGAACGGTCTGGTGCAGGCCCGGGTGTTCGCCGAGGTCGTGGACATCACCGGCATCGTGCTGACCAAGCTGGACGGCACCGCCAAGGGCGGCATCGTGGTCGCCGTCCAGCGCGAGCTGGGCGTGCCGGTCAAGCTGATCGGGCTCGGCGAGGGCGCGGACGACCTGGCGCCGTTCGAGCCGGAGGCGTTCGTGGACGCGCTGATCGGAGACTGACCGTCGCCGGATCACCACCCGACCTGAAGAAGTGCCCGCCCTCAAGGTGCAGTTGAGGACGGGCACTTCGCTTCTCCCGGCCGCGTTCCGGCCGTTGTTCCCCGGCGTGGCTACGACCGCCACCGCGACCGGTGCGCCACATACGCCAGCGTCCCCAGCAGCAGCCGGGCCGCCGGGGGGCGGGTCGCGGAATCCAGGGCGGGCGGGCGCAGCCAGCGCACCGGGCCCCGGCCGCCCCGGTCGCAGGGCGGCGCGGTGATGTACGTACCGGACCCGAGGCCGCGCAGATCGAGGGTGCGCGGGTCGTCCCAGCCCATCCGGTACAGCAGCCGGGGCAGCTCGGCCGCGGCGCCCGGGGCCACGAAGAAGTGCGCCCGGCCCTCGGGGGTCACGGCCACCGGACCCAGCGGCAGCCCCATCCGCTCCAGCCGGACCAGGGCGCGCCGGCCGGCCGGCTCGGAGACCTCCACGATGTCGAAGGCGCGGCCCACCGGCAGCAGCACCGAGGCCCCCGGGCACTCCGCCCATGCCTTGGCCACCTCGTCCAGCGTGGCCCCGGCCGGCACCTCGGGCGCGAAGTCGAGCGGATGCGCGCCCGGCTCCGGACAGTCCTCGAACCCGCAGGAGCAGGCGCCCGCCGCGGCCCGCGCGCCCGGCACCACGTCCCAGCCCCACAGCCCGGTGAACTCGGCGACGGTGGTGCACTCCGCGGACCGGCCACGCCGACGCGTGCCGGAGCGGATCTCGCGAATGCCGCCGATCGTGAAGCCCATGCCCCCTCCAACGGGTCCGGCGCGCCGGTGGTTACGACACGGAACGAGACGGAAGCGGAACGTAACGCTACGGCTCCGGATGCCCTCGCCGTGACGGAACCGGGGCGGCGCTTCGAAGCATGGCGGGTGGCGCACCGGGATCCACGCGCCCCTTTGTGCATCACTCCGCCCGCTTCCGTTCGTCCTGTGTCAAGTGAATCGCGTGCGACGGAGCGGGAGTTCATTCGAAGGGGTGGCGAATGGTGGCGTTTCTCTGATCCGCGTGGCTGAGCCGGTGATCACGGGGTTACTGTGAGTGTGCGAAATCCTCGGGGCACATGCGCCCGTGGGTATGCCGGGGGCAACCCGGAAGCGACTCGGCAGTAACCCGAAAAGGGCCCGAGAACGGCTCGGTATCGCGTTCGAAGGCTGAGAACCGGGGGACACCGGACCGTATTTACCGGCATTCTGATAGGGCTTGGCGCACTCGGCGGCAAGAGGTCTCAGGGATGGGGGCGTTCCAGTGGGCGGCAATGGCGGAAGCGGGACAAACGCTGACAAGCGCCCCAATGAGCTGCTCGGCTCGTGGTTCGTGCGCAGCGGCTGGTCCAAGGGCGAGCTGGCCCGCCAAGTGAACCGCAGGGCACGCCAGTTAGGTGCCAACCACATCTCCACCGACACCTCCCGGGTGCGCCGCTGGCTGGACGGCGAGAACCCGCGCGAACCGATCCCGCGCATCCTCTCCGAGCTGTTCTCCGAGCGCTTCGGCTGCGTGGTCTCCATCGAGGACCTGGGCCTGCGCGCCGCCCGCCAGTCGACCGCCGCCTCCGGTGTCGACCTGCCCTGGACCGGCCCCCAGACCGTCGCCCAGCTCGGCGAGTTCTCCCGCAGCGACCTGATGCTCGCCCGGCGCGGCTTCCTCGGCACCTCCCTCGCGCTGTCCGCGGGCCCCTCCCTGATCGAGCCCATGCAGCGCTGGCTCGTGCCCACCCCCGGCACCCCCGCCGCGCCCGCCCCCGAGTCCGCCCTCGACTCCCGCAGGCCCGGCCGCCTTTCCAAGCCGGAGCTCGAACTGCTGGAGTCCACCACCAGGATGTTCCGCCAGTGGGACGCCCAGTGCGGCGGCGGACTGCGCCGCAAGGCCGTCGTCGGCCAGCTGCACGAGGTCACCGACCTGCTCCAGGAACCCCAGCCCGAGGCCACCACCCGCAAGCTCTTCCAGGTCGCCGCCGAACTCGCCGAACTGGCCGGCTGGATGTCGTACGACGTGGGGCTCCAGCCCACCGCCCAGAAGTACTTCGTGCTCGCGCTGCACGCCGCCAAGGAGGCGGGCGACCGGCCGCTCGGCTCGTACATCCTCTCCAGCATGAGCCGCCAGATGATCCACCTCGGCCGGCCCGACGACGCCCTGGAGCTGATCCACCTCGCCCAGTACGGCAGCCGCGACTGCGCGGGACCGCGCACCCAGTCCATGCTGTATGCGATGGAGGCCCGCGCCTACGCCAACATGGGGCAGCCCGGCCGCACCAAGCGCGCGGTGCGCATGGCCGAGGACACCTTCTCCGAGGCCGACGAGTGGGACGAGCCGGACCCCGACTGGATCCGCTTCTTCTCCGAGGCCGAGCTGTACGCGGAGAACTCCCACTCCTTCCGCGACCTCGCCTACAGCGCGGGCCGCAGCCCCGCCTACGCCTCCCTCGCCGAGCCGCTGATGCGCCGGGCGGTGGACCTGTTCGCCAAGGACAGCGAGCACCAGCGGTCGTATGCGCTCAACCTGATCGGCATGGCCACCGTGCATCTGCTCCAGGACGAGCCCGAGGCCGGCACCGAGTTCGCCTCGCGGGCGATGACCGTGGCCAAGAAGGTCCGCTCCGAGCGCGTGAACACCCGTATCCGAAAGACGGTCGGCACGGCCGTGCGCGACCACGGCGATCTCGCCGCCGTGGTCGACCTCGCCGAACAGCTCGCCGTCGACCTCCCCGAGTCCGAGGCCGTCTGACCCGGACCCCGCCCCAGAACCCCGGCCGCGGCCGGACCTCCCGAACCGCCCGACTCGGCTCCCCCAACGCCAGGTCATCGAGAGGCCCGCGCCGCGGCCGGTTCATGGGCACGTAACACACAGGACGTCTTCGTCACCCCGGTGAAACAACGCGTGGCTTCCGTGGAAACGGTGCTACGTCAGTCTCTGGCGCATACCCGGCTCCCACACCACCACCGGACCGCCGAGGCACCGCCCGCACGGGGCGCCCCGATCGACGAGGAGACGCCGATGGCCCCAGCCATCATGCTTGCGGCGGACGCACCCAAGCTGTCGTCCGCCAACACAGGCTTCATGCTCATTGCTTCCGCCCTGGTGCTGCTCATGACCCCGGGCCTGGCCTTCTTCTACGGGGGCATGGTCCGCGTCAAGAGCACCCTGAACATGCTGATGATGAGCTTCATCAGCATGGGCATCGTCACCATTCTGTGGGTGCTCTACGGCTTCTCGATGAGCTTCGGCACGGACCACGGCTCCCTGATCGGCTGGACCTCCGACTTCGTCGGCTGGACGGGCATCGGCAAGATGGACCTGTGGCCCGGTTACACCATTCCGGTCTTCGTCTTCGCCGTCTTCCAGATGATGTTCGCGATCATCACACCGGCCCTCATCAGCGGCGCCCTCGCCGACCGGGTGAAATTCAGCGCCTGGGCCGTCTTCCTCGTGCTGTGGGTCACGATCGTCTACTTCCCCGTCGCCCACTGGGTCTGGGGCACCGGCGGCTGGGCGTACGAGCTGGGTGTGATCGACTTCGCCGGCGGTACGGCGGTCCACATCAACGCGGGCGCCGCCGCCCTCGGCGTCATCCTCGTCATCGGCAAGCGCGTCGGCTTCAAGAAGGACCCGATGCGCCCGCACAGCCTGCCCCTGGTCATGCTCGGCGCCGGTCTGCTGTGGTTCGGCTGGTTCGGCTTCAACGCCGGCTCCTGGCTCGGCAACGACGACGGCGTCGGCCCCCTGATGTTCGTCAACACCCAGATCGCCACCGCCGCCGCCATGCTCGCCTGGCTCGGCTACGAGAAGATCCGGCACGGCGCCTGCACCACCCTCGGCGCCGCCTCCGGCGCGGTCGCCGGCCTCGTCGCCATCACCCCCTCCGGCGGCGCGGTCACCCCGCTCGGCGCGATCGCGGTCGGCGCCATCGCCGGTGTCGCCTGCGCCGCGGCCGTCGGACTGAAGTTCCGCTTCGGCTACGACGACTCCCTGGACGTCGTCGGCGTCCACATGGTCGGCGGCATCATCGGCTCCCTGCTGATCGGCTTCTTCGCCAGCGGCAAGGGCCAGTCCACCGCCACCGGCGTCTTCTACGGCGACCACTCCTTCACCCAGCTGTGGAAGCAGTGCGCGGGCGTCGGCGGTGTCCTCGCCTACTCCCTGATCGTCTCCGCCGTCCTCGCCTTCCTCCTCGACAAGACCATCGGGATGCGGGTCAGCCAGGACGAGGAGGTCTCCGGCATCGACCGCGCCGAGCACGCCGAGAGCGCCTACGACTACAGCGGCGCCGGCGGCGGTGTCCTCGGCTCCGCCCTCTCCGCCGCGGCCGGCGCGGGCGGCGGGAAGCAGCCGGAGAATCAGGGCGACAAGAAGAGCGGGAAGCAGACCAAGAAGGTGGACGCATGAAGCTCATCACGGCGGTCGTCAAGCCGTACCGGCTCGACGAGATCAAGGAGGCCCTTCAGTCCTTCGGCGTCCACGGACTGACGGTCACCGAGGCCAGCGGCTACGGTCGGCAGCGGGGCCACACCGAGGTCTACCGCGGCGCCGAGTACACCGTCGACCTGGTCCCCAAGATCCGCATCGAGGTCCTCAGCGAGGACGACGACGCCGAGGAACTGATCGAGGCCATCGTCAAGGCCGCCCGCACCGGCAAGATCGGTGACGGCAAGGTCTGGTCGGTCCCGGTCGAGACCGCCGTACGCGTCCGCACCGGGGAACGCGGCCCGGACGCCCTCTGAGATCAGCCCTGGAACACCGGAACGGAACGGGAGTCGCTGGGTGACGGGAACGGATGAGCGGACATCGGCCGAGAGCCCCGGACCCGGCGGCTACGCGGCGGCCCGGCTGCGCCTCCTCACCGAGGGGGCGCGGACCGGGCCGCCGCGCCGCGCCGCCCTCGCCGGACTGACCGACGACTGGCTCGCCGGACTCTTCGCCGCCGGGGCGGGCAGACCGCAGGGCGTCTCGGGCATCTCCCTCGTCGCCGTCGGCGGCTACGGCCGCGGCGAGCTGTCCCCGCGCAGCGACCTGGACCTCCTGCTGCTGCACGACGGCTCCGACCCCACCGCGGTCGCCGCCCTCGCCGACCGCCTCTGGTACCCCGTCTGGGACCTCGGCCTCGACCTCGACCACTCCGTACGCACCCTCGCCGAGGCCCGCAGGACGGCCGGCGAGGACCTCAAGGTCCAGCTCGGCCTGCTGGACGCCCGGCACCTCGCCGGCGATCTCGGCCTGACCGCCGGACTGCGCACCGCCGTCCTCGCCGACTGGCGCAACCAGGCCCCCAAACGGCTGCCCGAACTGAGGGAGCTGTGCGACGAACGCGCCCAGCGGCAGGGCGAGCTGCGGTTCCTCCTGGAACCCGACCTCAAGGAGGCCCGCGGCGGTCTGCGCGACGCCACCGCACTGCGCGCCGTCGCCGCCTCCTGGCTCGCCGACGCCCCCCGCGAGGGCCTGGCCGAGGCCCGCCGCACCCTGCTCGACGTCCGCGACGCCCTCCATCTGAGCACCGGCCGCGCCACCGACCGGCTCGCCCTCCAGGAACAGGACCAGGTCGCCGCCGAACTGGGCCTGCTCGACGCCGACGTCCTGCTGCGGCAGGTCTACGAGGCGGCCCGGGTCATCTCCTACGCCGGTGACGTCACCTGGCGCGAGGTGGGGCGCGTGCTCCGCTCGCGCGCCGTCCGGCCGCGGCTGCGCGCCATGCTGGGCGGCGGCAAGCCGGTCGCCGAGCGGTCCCCGCTGGCCGAGGGCGTGGTCGAACAGGACGGCGAGGTGGTGCTCGCCCGCGCCGCACGCCCCGAACGCGACCCCGTGCTCCCGCTGCGCGCCGCGGCCACCGCCGCCCAGGCGGGTCTCCCGCTCTCCCCGTACGCGGTACGACGTCTGGCCGCGGCCGCCCGCCCGCTGCCCACGCCCTGGCCCGCCGAGGCCCGCGAGCAACTGGTCACCCTGCTCGGTTCCGGCCGCCCCACCGTCGAGGTCTGGGAGGCACTGGAGGCCGAGGGGCTGATCACCAAGCTGCTCCCGGACTGGGAACGGGTCCGCTGCCGCCCCCAGCGCAACGCCGTCCACATCTGGACCGTCGACCGCCATCTGATCGAGACCGCCGTCCGCGCCGCCGCCCTCACCCGGCATGTGCACCGCCCCGACCTCCTCCTGGTCGCGGCCCTGCTGCACGACATCGGCAAGGGCTGGCCCGGCGACCACTCGGTGGCCGGCGAGATCATCGCCAAGGACGTCGCCACCCGCATCGGCTTCGACGCCGAGGACGCCGCCGTCCTGGCGACGCTGGTCCGCCACCACCTCCTGCTGATCGACACGGCCACCCGCCGCGACCTGGACGACCCCGCCACCGTCCGCTCCGTCGCCGACGCCGTCGGCACCCAGGGCACCCTGGAACTCCTGCACGCCCTCACCGAGGCCGACGCCCTCGCCACCGGCCCCGCCGCCTGGTCCTCCTGGCGCGGCTCCCTCGTCGCCGACCTGGTCCGCCGCGTCGGGGCCCTGCTCTCCGGGGACGTCCCGGACGAGCCCGCGCCCGCCGCGCCCACCGCCGAGCAGGAACGCCTGGCCATCGAGGCGTTCCGCACCGGCGGCCCGGTCCTCGCGCTGCGCGCCCGCAGCGAGCCGGTGCCCGCCGAGGAACCGCCCGGCGCGCCCGAGCCCCTCGGCGTCGAGCTGCTGATCGCCGTACCCGACCAGAGCGCCGTGCTGCCCGCCGTCGCCGGTGTCCTCGCCGTGCACCGGCTCACCGTCCGCACCGCCGGGCTGCGCACCGTGCGGCTGCCGCAGGACGTGGATGAGGCCGGGGCCGGGGAGGGCTCGGTGCTGCTGCTCGACTGGCGGGTCGCCGCCGAGTACGGCTCCCTGCCCGAGGCCGCCCGGCTGCGCGCCGACCTGGTGCGCGCCCTGGACGGCTCGCTCGACATCGCCGGCCGCCTCGCCGAACGCGAAGCCGCCTACCCGAGGCGCCGCGGCCTGCTCGCCCCGCCGCCCCGGGTGACGGTCGCCCCCGCCGCCTCCCACCACGCCACCGTGATCGAGGTCCGCGCCCAGGACGCCCCCGGCCTGCTGCACCGTATCGGCATGGCCCTGGAGAAGGCGGGCGTGCGGGTCCGCAGCATGCACGTCTCGACCCTCGGTGCCAACGCGGTCGACGCCTTCTACGTGACGACCGGCGCGGGCGAGCCCCTGCCGGAGCAGGACGCGGGGTCGGTGGCGAGGGTGCTGGAGGAGACGCTGCGGGCGCCGTGACGGACGCCGAATGCGCCGGGCGGGGACTGATGACCTGCCGGGCCGGATACCCTGGAGGGCAGCCCAGACCCCTCCGACCCCGAGGACCGACGCCACCGTGTTCGATACCCTCTCCGACCGCCTCAGCGCGACTTTCAAAAACCTCCGCGGCAAGGGCCGGTTGTCCGAGGCGGACATCGACGCCACGGCACGCGAGATCCGCATCGCGCTCCTCGAAGCGGACGTGGCCCTGCCCGTCGTCCGCTCGTTCATCAAGAACATCAAGGAGCGGTGCCTCGGCGCCGAGGTCTCCAAGGCCCTCAACCCCGGCCAGCAGGTCCTCAAGATCGTCAACGAGGAACTGATCACCATCCTCGGTGGTGAGACCCGGCGCCTGCGCTTCGCCAAGCAGCCGCCCACCGTGATCATGCTCGCGGGTCTCCAGGGTGCCGGTAAGACCACCCTCGCGGGCAAGCTCGGCCGCTGGCTCAAGGAGCAGGGCCACTCCCCGCTGCTCGTCGCCTGTGACCTCCAGCGCCCCAACGCGGTCAACCAGCTCAGCGTCGTCGCCGAGCGCGCGGGCGTCGCCGTGTACGCGCCGGAGCCGGGCAACGGCGTCGGCGACCCGGTCAAGGTCGCCAAGGACTCCATCGAGTTCGCGAAGGCCCGGGTCCACGACATCGTGATCGTGGACACCGCCGGCCGCCTGGGCATCGACCAGGAGATGATGCAGCAGGCCGCGGACATCCGCGACGCGGTCGGCCCCGACGAGATCCTCTTCGTCGTCGACGCGATGATCGGCCAGGACGCCGTCAACACGGCCGAGGCGTTCCGCGACGGCGTCGGCTTCGACGGTGTCGTCCTCTCCAAGCTCGACGGTGACGCCCGCGGTGGTGCCGCGCTGTCCATCCGGCAGATCACCGGCAAGCCGATCATGTTCGCGTCGAACGGCGAGAAGCTGGACGACTTCGACGCGTTCCACCCGGACCGGATGGCCTCCCGCATCCTCGACATGGGTGACCTGCTCACCCTGATCGAGCAGGCGGAGAAGACCTTCAGCCAGGAAGAGGCCGCCAAGATGGCCTCCAAGCTGGCGTCCAAGAAGGGCCAGGACTTCACCCTGGACGACTTCCTGTCCCAGATGGAACAGGTCAGGAAGATGGGCTCGATCTCCAAGCTGCTCGGCATGCTGCCGGGCATGGGCCAGATCAAGGACCAGATCCAGAACATCGACGAGCGCGACGTGGACCGCACCGCCGCGATCATCAAGTCGATGACCCCGGGCGAGCGCCAGGACCCGACGATCATCAACGGCTCCCGCCGCGCCCGGATCGCCAAGGGTTCCGGCGTCGAGGTCAGCGCCGTGAAGGGCCTGGTCGAGCGGTTCTTCGAGGCCCGCAAGATGATGTCCCGGATGGCCCAGGGCGGCGGCATGCCGGGCATGCCGGGGATCCCGGGCATGGGCGGCGGCCCCGGCCGGCAGAAGAAGCAGCAGAAGAAGGCCAAGGGCAAGCAGCGCTCCGGCAACCCGATGAAGCGCAAGCAGCAGGAGCTGGAGGAGGCCCAGCGGCGCGAGGCCGCGGCCCAGAGCGGCAACGCCTTCCAGCTGCCCCAGCAGGGCGCCGAGGAGTTCGAGCTGCCGGACGAGTTCAAGAAGTTCATGGGCTGACGCTCATAGGACAGTCGTACGGTCAGCCGTAGGACGTTCTGATGGTCCGAAGGGCGCCTCCTCTTCCCGAGGGGGCGCCCTTCAGCATGTGCCGCGTCCCGGTATCTGCCTTAACGTCCCTATATGAGCAACGCGCCGCCCCCGCGCAAGGACCCGGAGCAGCCGTGGCGCGCCGAGGGCACCCCCGAAGGGCCCCGGCGGTCCGGTGGGGGAGGGCTCCGGGGCGGGAAGTGGTGGGGGCTCCTCGTCACCGCGGTGATCGTCTTCCTGCTGGCCTATCTCGGCCTGAACTACCTCGGCCGGGCGAATCAGCCGACGATCTCCTACACGGAGTTCAGCCGGCAGGTCTCCGAGGGCAATGTCGACACGATCTACTCCAAGGGCGACGCGATCCAGGGCAAGCTGAAGGCCTCCCGGAGCGATCCCGAGGGCGGTGGCCGGTACACCCGGTTCAAGACGCAGCGCCCCGCTTTCGCGGACGACCGGCTGTGGCAGAACCTGAGCAGCCATGGCGTCACGGTGACCGCGCGGCCGATGGTGCAGGAGCGCAGCTTCCTGTCGAATCTGCTGCTCTCCCTGATCCCGATCCTCGTCCTGGTCGCGGTGTGGGTGTTCTTCGCCCGGCGGCTCGGCGGCGCGCTGCCCGGCGCGGGCGGTCTGTTCGGGCGCCGGGCGCCGCCCAAGCCGGTGGGGCCCGAGCCGGACACCCGGCGTACGACGTTCGCCGATGTGGCCGGGATCGACGAGGTCAAGGGCGAACTGGACGACGTGGTCGACTTCCTGGAGCACCCCGACGCCTATCGCAGGATGGGCGCCAAGCTGCCCCGGGGCGTGCTGCTCGCGGGCCCGCCCGGCACCGGCAAGACGCTGCTCGCGCGCGCGGTCGCGGGCGAGGCCGGGGTGCCGTTCTTCTCGGCCTCGGCGTCGGAGTTCATCGAGATGATCGTCGGCGTCGGCGCCTCCCGGGTGCGCGAGCTGTTCGCGGAGGCCCGCAAGGTGGCACCGTCGATCATCTTCATCGACGAGATCGACACCATCGGCCGGGCGCGCAGCGGCAGTACGGCCATGAGCGGGCACGACGAGCGCGAGCAGACGCTCAACCAGATCCTCACCGAGATGGACGGCTTCTCGGGCTCGGAGGGCGTGATCGTCATCGCGGCGACCAACCGCGCCGACATCCTGGACCCGGCGCTGACCCGCCCCGGCCGCTTCGACCGGGTGGTCACGGTGGCCCCGCCGGACCGAGCGGGCCGTGAGGCGATCCTGCGGATCCACACCCGGGACGTGCCGCTGGAGCCGGACGTGGACCTGGCCCGGATGGCGCGCGCGACCCCCGGTATGACGGGCGCCGACCTGGCCAACCTCGCCAACGAGGCCGCGCTGCTCGCGGTCAAGCGCAAGCAGCGCCGGGTGACCGGCGCGGATCTCTCCGAGGCGCTGGAGAAGGTCCAGCTGGGCGCCGAGCGGACCCTGGTGATGCCGGAGGAGGACCGGCGGCGTACGGCGTTCCACGAGAGCGGCCACGCGCTGCTGGGCATGCTCCAGCCCGGCGCGGACCCGGTCCGCAAGATCACCATCGTGCCGCGCGGGCGGGCGCTCGGCGTGACCATGTCCACGCCCGAGGTGGAGCGGTACGCCCATTCGGAGGAGTATCTGCGCGGTCGGATCATCGGTGCGCTGGGTGGCATGGCCGCGGAGGAGGTCGTCTACGGCGTGGTCACCACGGGTGCGGAGAGCGACCTCGAACAGGTGTCGAACATCGCCCGCGCGATGGTGGCGCGCTGGGGCATGAGCGAGCGGGTCGGCCGGCTGTCCGCGCTGCCGAGCGACGCCCAGCAGGCGTACGGGCTGGCCGCCGCGCCCGGGACGCTCGATGTGATCGACACCGAGATGCGGCGGATCGTGGACGAGTGCTACGACGAGGCGCGGCGCAAACTCCGGGACCACCGGGGCCAGTTGGACGCGCTGGCGCTGGCGCTGCTGGAGCACGAGACGCTGGAGGAGGCGGACGCCTACCGGATCGCCGGGATCACCCGGCTGGCCAAGGACCCCGAGGAGCCGCGCTGAAGCCGCGCCTACCGTGCCTCACGGGACGCGGGCGATCAGGTAGCGGAAGACATTGGGCATCCAGACGGTGCCGTCGGCGCGGCGGTACGGGTGCAGGGCCTCCGTCAGTTCCTTGTCGACCTGCTCGGCGTCGGTCGCCGCGATCGCCGCGTCGAAGAGCCCGGTGGACAGCAGCCCGCGCACCGCGCTGTCCGGGTCGGCGTACCCGAACGGGCAGGAGACCCGCCCGGAGCCGTCCGGGCGCAGCCCCGCCCGCTGGGCGGCCTCCTCCAGGTCGTCCCGCCGGGGCGGACGCCAGCCGCTGTTGCCGCGCAAAGGATCAGCCAGTTTCGCCGCGACGCGCAGCACGGTGGAGGTGGCGCAACGTTCCTGCGGGCCCCAGCCGGCGAGCACCACGGCGGTGCCGGGCGCGGTGCGGGGGAGGGCCCGGGCGAGCAGGGCGGCGAGCGCCTGGGGATCGCCCGAGGGGCAGCGGATCGGGTCGAGTGCGGTGATCAGGTCGTACGACCCGATCGGCTCGGTGGTCACCGTCCCCGTCCTCGTGCCCGTCCCCGTCCGTGGCCCTGTTCCGGTTCCGGTTCCGGCGTCCGCCGGTGGGCCGAGCAGGAGTTCCGCGCGCGGGGCGCCGCCGTGCGGGGGGCGCAGCCGTTCGCGGGCGAGGGCCAGGAGGCCGGGGGAGGGGTCGGTGCCGGTGACGGCGGCGCCGCGGGCGGCCGCGAGGAGGAGGGCGAGGCCGGCGCCGCAGCGCAGGTCCAGCAGCCGGGTGTCCGGGCCCACGTCGAGCCGTTCGTACACGGCCTCGTGGAGCGGGACGAACATGCGTTCCTGTATCTCGGCCCAGTCCCGCGCGCGGGCCTCCGCGTCCGCGTGCGCCGCGGGAGCCACGTGTGGCGGTTGCCGCCGTACGAGCGAAGCTGTCATGGATAAGCGCTCCCATCCGCCGACGGTTCGCCGCTGTGTCCGGTCGTGTGTGGCCCCCGTGTCCGTCCTCGCGGACATTCCACCTATGCCAGGTAACCCCCGCCTCGCGGCCCCGTCCAGGGGTCGAGGGGGACCGCTTGGGCGCAGTGCGCCGGTGTGGCGAGAATTCACATCCCGGCAACCAGGCCGCCCTTACGGTGATCACGCCGGAGGACGGGCCGGTGCCGAGGGGGGCGGTCGCGCACGGTAACGTCGCGACCGTCACGAACGCCGACCAAGGAGCGACCCGGCATCGAGAGCGGCCGAATCGCCCCTTGCGCATCCTCGGGCCGTCGTCGTGACAGGGCGTACTGGGCGGATCGTAGTGCCGCCTACGCACCGGCTTGTTACGAGCTGTGAGGCTTCCTCCACACATCGGCGCACGCGCCCTCGTCAGGACGCATCAGTGCCAACTGACGGGTACGTGCAAATTATTTGGGATGCCCCGGAATAGGAACACAGCGTGCCCCCCGCTCGTTGTCATTACGTGAGCACGACACAGACACCACCTGTTCTCGCCGCAGAGCTGGCACAGGCGTGGGCCGACATTCAGCGGTACCACCCCGATCTGCCAGATCTCGCCGCGCCAGAGTCCTTGATCGGAGAGTCGTCGTCCGCGTGCGGACACGAGCTCTCCTTCGAACGACTGCTCCATGAGGCAGTCCACGGCATCGCCGCCGCGCGCGGGATCCGCGACACCTCCCGCGCCGGTCGCTACCACAACCGACGGTTCCTCTCGATCGCCGAGGAGCTGGGCCTGGACCACCCCGAGGAACCGCATCCCAGCAGCGGCTTCTCCCTGGTCACGCTCAACCCCGAGGCGAAGCGGCGCTACCGGCCGACCATCGAGCGTCTCCAGCGCGCCCTCAAGGCGCACTCGGCGGCCACGACGGAGGACACCTCCCGTACCTTCCGGGGTCCGGCCGCCCGCCATGGCTCCTCCGGTGGCGGCGTCCGCGTCAAGGCCGTCTGCGACTGCGGTCGCAATGTCCGCGTGGTCCCCTCCGTCCTCGCCCAGGCACCCATCGTCTGCGGCGGCTGCGGCAAACCCTTCCGCATCCCGGAGATGTCGGGCGCCGCCTGACCCTCGCCCGGCATCTCGTGGGTGCCGGACCCCACACCACGACCACACACCGCGCCCGTCGGCACCCCAGGCCGACGGGCGCGGTGCGGCGTTCCCCTCTCCCCCGGCCAAGAGGGGTCCGCCGGGTATGGCAGAATGGATGGCTGTACTCGACAGCCGCACAGGACCCCTCTCTCCTCCGGCTGACGCGTCCGTCGGGCACACGGGTACCGCAACCCCACGCGGCAACGCGCCGTGCCCCACCACGTCAAAACCAGGAGAATCCACTCCCGTGGCAGTCAAGATCAAGCTGAAGCGTCTGGGCAAGATCCGTTCGCCTCACTACCGCATCGTCGTCGCCGACTCCCGTACCCGCCGTGACGGCCGGGCCATCGAGGAGATCGGCAAGTACCACCCGACCTACAACCCGTCGGTCATCGAGGTGGACGCCGACCGCGTGGCGTACTGGCTCGGCGTCGGCGCCCAGCCGACCGAGCCCGTTCTCGCCATCCTCAAGAAGACCGGCGACTGGCAGAAGTTCAAGGGCGAGCCCGCCCCGGCGCCGCTGCTCGTCGCCGAGCCGAAGCCGGCCCGTCCGTCGTTCGACGCCCTCGGTGGCGACGACGACGCCAAGGGTGAGGCCATCACCCAGAAGAAGAAGGCTGAGAAGAAGGACGAGGCCGCGGCTGAGTCCGAGTCGACCGAGGCCTGAGCAGCATGCTCGAAGAGGCGCTTGAGCACCTCGTGAAGGGCATCGTCGACAACCCTGACGATGTGCAGGTCGCCTCGCGCGACCTGCGCCGCGGGCGCGTGCTGGAGGTCCGGGTGCACCCCGAGGACCTCGGCAAGGTGATCGGCCGCAACGGTCGTACCGCGCGCGCTCTGCGTACCGTCGTGGGCGCCATCGGCGGTCGCGGTGTCCGCGTCGACCTGGTCGACGTGGACAACGTCCGCTGACGCTTCATCGCAACCGGCTCGGGCCGGGGAGGGCCACTCGGCCGTCCCCGGCCCGTAGTCGTATGAGCCCGTAGTCGTATGAGCAGGACACGCGCAGCAGATGACAGGAGAATGGGACAGGTGCAGCTGGTAGTCGCACGGGTCGGCCGTGCCCACGGCATCAAGGGCGAGGTCACCGTCGAGGTACGTACCGACGAGCCGGAGCTGAGGCTGGCCCCCGGCGCCGTACTCGCCACGGATCCCGCCGCCACGGGACCGCTGACCATCGAGACGGGCCGCGTCCACAGCGGCCGTCTGCTCCTGCGCTTCGCGGGCGTCACCGATCGGACGGGCGCCGAGGCCCTGCGCAACACCCTCCTGATCGCCGACGTGGACCCGGAGGAGCTGCCGGAGGGCGAGGACGAGTACTACGACCATCAGCTCATGGACCTGGACGTGGTCACCGAGGACGGTGTGGAGGTCGGCCGGATCACCGAGATCTCGCACCTGCCCTCGCAGGACCTGTTCATCGTGGAGCGCCCGGACGGCACCGAGGTCATGATCCCCTTCGTGGAGGAGATCGTCGCCGAGATCGACCTGGAGGAGCAGCGGGCCGTCATCACGCCCCCGCCCGGCCTGATCGACGACCGCGCCGAGATCGCCTCCAGCCGCGAGGCGGGGGGAGCGGAGCCCGAGCGGGATGAGCCGGGGGACGAGCAGGGCAAGCCGGGGGACGAGCAGGGCAAGCCGGGGGACGACGCGTAATGCGCCTGGACGTCGTCACGATCTTCCCCGAGTACCTGGATCCCCTGAACGTCTCGCTCGTCGGCAAGGCCCGCCACCGCGGACAGCTCGCCGTCCACCTCCACGACCTGCGGGAATGGACGTACGACCGGCACAACACGGTCGACGACACGCCGTACGGCGGCGGCCCCGGCATGGTCATGAAGACCGAGCCCTGGGGCGACGCCCTGGACACCGTCCTGGCCGACGGCTACGAGAGCGGCGCCCACGCCCCCGCGCTGATCGTCCCCACCCCCAGCGGCCGGCCCTTCACCCAGGAACTCGCGGTGGAGCTGTCCGAGCGGCCCTGGCTGATCTTCACACCCGCCCGCTACGAGGGCATCGACCGGCGTGTCTTCGACGAGTACGCCACCCGGATGCCCGTCCACGAGGTGTCCATCGGGGATTACGTCCTCGCCGGCGGTGAAGCGGCCGTCCTCGTCATCACCGAGGCCGTCGCCCGGCTGCTGCCCGGCGTCCTCGGCAACGCCGAGTCCCACCGCGACGACTCCTTCGCGCCCGGCGCCATGGCAAACCTGCTGGAAGGCCCCGTCTACACCAAGCCGCCTGCCTGGCGCGGCCGGGACATCCCGGACGTGCTGCTCAGCGGTCACCACGGCAAGATCGCCCGCTGGCGCCGCGACGAGGCCCTGCGCCGTACGACCCGCAACCGGCCCGATCTGATCGAGCGCTGCGACCCGAAGGCCTTCGACAAGAAGGACCGCGAGATGCTGTCCATCCTGGGCTGGGAACCGGACCCGGACGGTCACGCGTACGGCCGATTTTGGCGCCGGGCCCCCGGCATGGAAGAATAGGCCGCTGCTGTGCGCTCGTCCGGTGTGCGCCCCTGCCACAGGGGGACAAGACGCCCGACCCGACCGCGCCGCAGCTCCCTGTACATCTTCACTCCCGTTGATGACCTGTGGCATCAGCGAAGAAAGCAGACGAAATGTCTCACCTGCTCGACACCGTCGACGCCGCGTCGCTGCGCAGCGACCTCCCGTCCTTCCGCCCGGGTGACACCGTCAACGTCCACGTGCGCGTCATCGAGGGCAACCGCTCCCGTGTGCAGCAGTTCAAGGGCGTTGTGATCCGTCGCCAGGGTTCCGGTGTCCGCGAGACCTTCACGGTCCGCAAGGTCTCGTTCTCCGTCGGCGTCGAGCGCACCTTCCCGGTGCACACCCCGATCGTCGAGAAGATCGAGCTGGTCACCCGTGGTGACGTGCGCCGCGCCAAGCTGTACTACCTCCGTGAGCTGCGCGGCAAGGCCGCGAAGATCAAGGAGAAGCGCGAGAGCTGAGCGCCTCCCCGGAGTCATAGCGGGGCCGGATAACATCTCGCCCCGATGGACACCGAAGCACAGCCGACGAAGCGCGACCGCACCTCCCGCCCGGATTTCCCGGGCCCGGAGGAGCGGTCGCGTTTCGCGTTGCTGACGCGGATCACCGAGTGGCTGCCGGGCGGCCGCGTCAC
This sequence comes from Streptomyces sp. WP-1, assembly GCF_030450125.1. NCBI lineage: Bacteria > Bacillati > Actinomycetota > Actinomycetes > Kitasatosporales > Streptomycetaceae > Streptomyces > Streptomyces sp. WP-1. Next base: position 2,521,834 of record NZ_CP123923.1, on the reverse strand, counting down.
CCTCACCCTCTTCGCCTGCCTGGTGTTCCTGCTCCTGCTGAGCACCTTCGTGGTGCAGCCCTTCCAGATCCCGAGCGGATCCATGGAGGAGGGCCTGCGGATCGGCGACCGCGTCCTCGTCAACAAGCTGACCTACCGCTTCGGTGCCGGTCCCGCCCGCGGAGACGTGATTGTGTTCGACGGAAGCGGGTATTTCGGGGACGGCGACTACATCAAACGGGTCGTCGGGGTGGGCGGGGACCATGTGGTCTGCTGCGACAAGCGGGGGAGGATCGAGGTGAACGGCCGCGCGGTCGACGAGTCGGCGTTCCTCTACCCCGGGGACAGTGCCTCCAGCGTGCCGTTCGACGTCTCGGTGCCCCCGGGCACGCTCTTCGTCCTCGGTGACCACCGCAGCGACTCCAGCGACTCCCGGGACCACCTCGGCTCGCCGGGCGGCGGCATGATCCCGGTCGGCCGCGTCATCGGCCGGGCCGACTGGATCGTCTGGCCGTACCCCCACTGGACCCATCTGACGCGGTCGCCCGCCTACGCGCGCGTGCCCGCCGCGACGGGCGGTGCCCATGGGTAACCGCGGCAAGCCGCGCGCGGGCTCCGGCCCGGCCGGTCCCGAGCCGTCCGGTGCCGGCTCCCGGCGCAGCTCCGCGCCCGGCGGCGGCCGTACCCGCGCGGAACGGCGGAAACTCCAGCGCAAGGTCAAGCGCAAGCGCAGACGTTCAGCCGTTCGGGAGATCCCCCTTCTGGTGGGTGTCGCGGTGCTGATCGCGCTGGTCCTGAAGACCTTCCTCGTCCAGGCGTTCGTGATCCCGTCCGGCTCCATGGAGCAGACGATCCGCATCGGCGACCGCGTCCTGGTCGACAAGCTGACGCCCTGGTTCGGCGCCGAGCCGAAGCGCGGTGACGTCGTCGTCTTCCACGACCCGGGCGGCTGGCTGGCGGGCGAACAGGCCGCCCAGAAGCCCGACCCGGTCGTGGTCAAGCAGCTCAAGGAGGGCTTCAGCTTCATCGGGCTGCTGCCGTCCGACAACGAGAAGGACCTGATCAAGCGGGTCATCGGGGTCGGCGGCGACCACGTCAAGTGCTGCGACGCGCAAGGGCGGATCACCGTCAACGGCGTGCCGCTGGCCGAGAAGGACTACCTCTATCCGGGCAACGACCCGTCCGACATGCGCTTCGACATCACCGTCCCCGAGGGCCGGCTGTGGGTGATGGGCGATCACCGGGCCGACTCGGCGGACTCCCGCTACCACCGGGACTCCCCGTACGGCGGAACGGTGTCGGTGAAATCGGTGGTCGGGCGGGCCATGTGGATCGGCTGGCCGATCGGCCACTGGACGCGCCTGGAGGAACCTAAAACCTTTGCAAGCGTTGCCCGCGCCGGGACGCGGACGGCTGCGGCTCCGCCCCTGTCGCATAGGGTTGACCATGAGAATCCGAACGGAATGACCCGGCTCCCGACCCCTGCGGAACTCCCGCTCGTTATGGGAGTGGTGGGCCTGCGCCGTCTGTGGCGCGGGCGGCGGCACGGAGTGAGGAGTTGGCGTGGGGGATGTGGCGGTTGGCGCACGGTCGGGTCACGACGGCGAGGAGCACCGCGGAAACCCCGCGGCAGCGGACGACTCAGGTTCGGACGGCGCGATGACCACCGGGAATGACGCGACGGGCGACGACGGCGCCCCCCGCGAGGGACAGGGCTTCGGCAGCGGCGGCACCGGCGATGCCGCGCCGCCGCCCAGGAAGCCGCGCTCCTTCTGGAAGGAGCTGCCGATCCTGATCGTGATCGCGCTGGTCCTCGCGCTGCTGATCAAGACCTTCCTGGTCCAGGCGTTCTCGATCCCCTCCGCCTCGATGGAGAACACCCTCCAGATCGGCGACCGCGTCCTGGTCGACAAGCTCACCCCGTGGTTCGGCTCCGAGCCCGAGCGCGGCGAGGTCGTCGTCTTCCACGACCCGGACGACTGGCTGGCGGGCGAGCCCGCGCCGAACCCGAACGCGGTGCAGAAGGTCCTCAGCTGGATCGGGCTGATGCCCTCCGCCAATGAGAAGGACCTGATCAAGCGCGTGATCGGCGTCGGCGGCGACACCGTCGAGTGCAAGGGCACCGGCCCCCTGCTGGTCAACGGCAAGGCGCTGAACGAATCGTCGTACGTCTACCCCGGCAACACCCCGTGCAGCCAGGACGACCAGGGCGGCCAGTTCAAGGTGAAGGTCCCCAAGGGCTACCTCTGGGTGATGGGTGACCACCGGCAGAACTCCCGGGACTCGCGCTACAACCAGACCGACAAGAACCACGGCTTCGTGCCCGTCGACAAGGTCGTCGGCCGCGCCATCGTCAAGGCCTGGCCCATCAGCCACTGGGGCACCCTGCCCGTCCCGGACACCTTCGACCAGCCGGGCCTCGGCAACCAGCAGTCCTCCGCGGCCGCCTCCCTGACGGTCGCCCCCGAGGGCGTCGCCGTCGCGGCCGTCGCCCCCGTCGTCGTATGGCGGCGCCGGCGCGCGGACCGACTGCGTTCGGACGCCCTGCCGACGTCGGTCGCCGGCCGGCGCTGAGCGTCGCGTCCACGCCTTCCCGTGCCGCGCGCGAAGCCCGGGGAAAGCTGTCCCCCCGGTCCTGGAAGAGGGGCTGACCTCGCTCGGTACCGACAGGTAGGGTGCGGGTCCATGGGTGGTGAGAGTACGACGCGTACGGCCCCGCGCAGCGGCGGCACCGGGACGGCGGCGAGCGGCGGCCGGCTCGGGCAGCGGCTTTCCGGGGTGGCCGTGGCCCTGGGCCTGGTGCTGTTCCTCGGCGGCTTCGGCTGGGCGGCGCTGAGCTATCGGCCGTACACCGTGCCCACCAGCTCCATGACCCCCACCATCGACGCCGGCAACCGGGTGCTCGCCCAGCGGGTGGACGACGGCGACCAGGTGCGCCGCGGCGATGTGGTCGTCTTCCGCGACAGCAGCTGGGTCACCGGCTCCGATGTCGTCAAGCGCGTGGTCGCGGTCGGCGGCGACACCGTGTCCTGCTGCACGGACGGCAGGCTGACCGTCGACGGCAAGCCGATCGAGGAGCCGTATCTGCCCAAGGGCACCCTGGCCGAGAACCAGAACTTCGCCACCGTGACCGTCCCCAAGGGCCGGCTCTTCCTGCTCGGCGACGAACGCCAGGGCTCCCTGGACTCCACCGCCCACCTCACCGACGCCGCCAAGGGCACCGTCGCCCGCACCGCGGTGATCGCCCGTGTGGACGCCGTCGTCTTCCCGTGGAAGGGCGGACTGAAGCGCCCCACCGGGTTCGAGGCGCTGGGCCCCCTCTCGCAGCCGGGTCCGCTGGCCACCATCGAGCTGCTGATCGTCGTCGGCGCCGTGCTCGTCCTCGGCGGCGGCGCCTACGGGCCGATCGCCAAGCGGGCCGGCCGCTCCCGGGCGCGTGCCGCCCGCGCGGAGGCGGCCGGTGTCCGCTGAGCCCGAGTGCGAACAGCCGTACGAGGGTGGCCTGCGCAAGGTGGCCCGTGTGGTGCTGCTCGACCCCCAGGACCGCATCCTGCTGCTGCACGGCCATGAGCCCGACGACCCCGCCGACGACTGGTGGTTCACGCCCGGCGGCGGCCTGGAGGGCACCGAGACCCGCGCTGAGGCCGCGCTGCGGGAACTGGCCGAGGAGACCGGCATCACCGAGGTCGACCTCGGCCCGGTGCTGTGGCGGCGCCGCTGCTCCTTCCCGTTCGCGGGCCGCCGCTGGGACCAGGACGAGTGGTACTACCTGGCCCGTACGACCCGGACCGCGACCGCGCCGACCGGTCTGACGGAGCTGGAGCGGCGCAGCGTCGCCGGAGCGCGCTGGTGGACGTGCCGGGAACTGACCCGGGCACATGAGACGGTGTATCCGACCAGACTCGCCGAGCTGCTGCGCACGCTGCTCGACGAGGGTCCCCCGGCCGCCCCCGTGACCCTCGACACGGAAATCGTCTGAGGGCCGGCGGAACTGGCGCACAATGGGTGGATCGCACGGCTGAAGGGGAACATGCCATGAGCGCCGAGGACCTCGAGAAGTACGAGACCGAGATGGAGCTGAAGCTCTACCGGGAGTACCGAGATGTCGTCGGTCTGTTCAAATACGTGATCGAGACGGAACGGCGCTTCTACCTCACCAACGACTACGAGATGCAGGTGCACTCCGTCCAGGGCGAGGTGTTCTTCGAGGTGACGATGGCCGATGCCTGGGTCTGGGACATGTACCGGCCGGCCCGGTTCGTCAAGCAGGTCCGGGTGCTCACGTTCAAGGACGTGAACATCGAGGAGCTGAACAAGAGCGATCTGGAACTGCCGGGCGGCTGATGACCTGCGGTTTCCGTCCGATAGACCCATCCGGGTGACGGGTTTTTCCACAACCACCCGGTAGCCCACCAAGATCCACTCGGTGGGGCGGGATGCGTGACGGTTGGCGCCGGAGGTGGTGCCGACATGAACGCACGAGAAGCGATCGGCAGGTACGGAGAAGACCTGGCCGCCCGGCGGCTGGCCGAGGGCGGGATGACGATCCTGGCGCGCAACTGGCGCGCCGGACGCAGCGGCGAGATCGACATCGTGGCCAGGGACGGCGAGATCCTGGTCGTCTGCGAGGTCAAGACCCGCGCGGGCGGCCGGTACGAACATCCCATGGCCGCGGTGACCCCCGAGAAGGCCGCCCGGCTGCGCGACCTCGCCGAACACTGGATCCACGCCCACGGCGGCGCCCCACCGGGCGGGGTCCGCATCGACCTGGTCGGCGTCCTCGTCCCCGGCCGCGGCGCACCCCAGGTCGAGCACGCCCGGGGGGTGGCCTGAATGGCATTCGCCCGCACCTGCTCCGTCGCCCTCGTCGGCGTCGAGGGCGTGGTCGTCGAGGTCCAGGCCGACCTCGAACCCGGCGTCGCCGCCTTCACCCTGGTCGGCCTCCCGGACAAGAGCCTGACGGAGAGCAGGGACAGAGTGAGGGCGGCGGTGGTGAATTCCGGCGCGCCCTGGCCCGCCAAGAAGCTCACCGTCGGCCTCAGCCCCGCCTCCGTGCCCAAGAGCGGAAGCGGCTTCGACCTGGCGGTCGCCGCGGCCGTCCTCGGGGCCGCGGAACGGATCGACCCCCGGGTCCTCGCCGACATCGTGATGATCGGGGAACTCGGGCTGGACGGTCGGGTGCGTCCCGTACGGGGCATCCTGCCCGCGGTCCTCGCCGCGGCCGACGCGGGGTACGAGCAGGTGGTCGTGCCCGAGTGCGCCGCCGCGGAGGCCGCGCTGGTCCCCGGTGTCTCGGTGCTCGGCGTCCGCAGCCTGCGCCAGCTCATCGCGGTACTGGCCGAGGAACCCGTGCCCGAGGAGGAGCCCGATGAACTGGGCCGCCCGGACCCGCTGCTGGCCGGGCTGCGGGTGCCGGGCACCGGCGCCGCCACCGGCATGCACAGTCTCGGCGCGGCCCAGCACGACTGCGAGCACGACCTCGCGGACGTCGTCGGCCAGACCTCGGCCCGTACGGCCGTGGAGGTGGCCGCCGCCGGCGGACACCATCTGTTCCTGGAGGGGCCGCCGGGCGCGGGCAAGACGATGCTGGCCGAACGCCTGCCCGCGGTGCTGCCGAGGCTCACCAGGGAGGAGTCCCTGGAGGTCACAGCGGTGCACTCGGTGGCGGGGCTGCTGCCACCGGGCAAGCCGCTCATCGACATCGCCCCCTACTGCGCCCCGCACCACTCGGCGACGATGCAGTCGCTCGTGGGCGGCGGCCCCGGCATCGCGCGCCCGGGGGCGGTGTCCCTCGCCCATCGCGGAGTGCTGTTCCTGGACGAGGCACCCGAGTTCCACAGCCAGACCCTGGACGCGCTGCGGCAGCCCCTGGAGTCCGGGCATGTCGTGATCGCGCGCAGCGCGGGAGTGGTCCGCTTTCCGGCGCGCTTCCTGATGGTGCTCGCGGCCAACCCCTGCCCCTGCGGCCGCTTCTCCCAGCGCGACGCCCTGTGCGAGTGCCCGCCCTCGGCGATCCGCCGCTACCAGGCCCGGCTCTCCGGGCCCCTGCTGGACCGGGTGGACCTGCGCGTCGAGGTCGATCCGGTCACCCGGGCCCAGCTCACCGCGCCGGGCGCCCGCGGGGAGCCCACGGCGACCGTCGCGGACCGGGTCCGCGGGGCAAGGGAGCGTACGGCGGCCCGCCTCGCCGGCTCACCCTGGCGCACCAACAGCGAGGTCCCCGGCAGGGAGCTGCGCAGCCGGTTCCAGGCCGTCAGCGGGGCGATGGACGAGGCCGAGCGCAGCCTGGAGCGGGGCGTGCTCACCGCCCGTGGCATCGACCGGGTGCTGCGTGTCGCCTGGACGGTCGCCGACCTCGTCGGACACGACCGCCCGGACGCGACCGACGTCGCCCTCGCCCTGCATCTGCGCACCGGCGTCCCGCGCGGGGTCCCGATGGCCATCGGCGCACTGACATGACCGGCGACGGCCTCACGGCAGGCCGACCAGCACCCGGACGGACCGAGGAGAACCCGCCACCCCCCGAACCGACTTCACCGGCCAGGACCGGAGGAGACGGTCCTGGCCCCGGCCCCGGCCCGAGCCTTGGCCTCGGTTCCTGCCCTGATCCTCGCCTGACCGAGGTCGGTCCTGGTGCGGCAGCCCCGCCCCCCGACCCCGACCCCCCTGTGGACGAGGAGACACTCGGCCGGATCTTTCTGGGGCGGGTGATCGAGCCCGGGGACGAGGTCGGGGGGCGATGGGTGAGGGAGGTCGGAGTCGGAGAGGTGGTGCGGCGGGTCAGGGCAGGGGGCGCGGCGCTGCCGGGGGTCGGCAAGGTGCGGTGGGCCGGGCTCCTGGCGCGGGCCGCGCGGGCCGAACCGGAGCGGGACCTGGCACGGGCCCGGGCGGCGGGCGCCCGCTTCGTCGCGCCGGGAAGCCCCGAGTGGCCCCGGCAGCTGGACGACCTCGGGGACGCCCGCCCCCTCGGACTCTGGGTCCGCGGCCGCCCCAGCCTGCGCATGTGGGCGCTGCGCTCGGTCGCCGTGGTCGGCGCCCGCGCCTGCACCGAGTACGGCACCCACGTCGCCGCCACCCTCGCCGCCGGCCTCACCGAACGCGGCTGGGTCGTCGTCTCCGGCGGCGCCTACGGCATCGACGCCGCCGCCCACCGCGGCGCCCTCGCCGCCGGCGGAGCCACCGTCGCCGTCCTGGCCAGCGGCGTCGACCGGCCCTACCCCCGCGGCCACACCACCCTGATCGAACGGATCGCGCACCAGGGCCTGGTGATCGGCGAACTGCCCCCGGGCGACCACCCGACCCCGAGCCGCTTCATCCTGCGCAACCGCGTCATCGCCGCCCTGACCAGGGGCACCGTCGTCGTGGAGGCCGCCTGCCGCAGTGGCTCGCTCGCCACCGCGCGGGCCGCGCAGCGCCTGGGCAGACACACCATGGGCGTGCCGGGCCCGGTCACCAGCGCCCTCAGCGCCGGGGTGCACGAACTGCTGCGCGGCGAGGCCACCCTCGTCACCGACGCCGCCGAGGTGGCCGAACTCGTCGGCGACATGGGCGACCTGGCCCCGCCCCGCAGGGGCCCGGTGCTGCCCCGCGACCTGCTGGCACCGGCCGCCGGAACCGTCCTCGCCGCGCTGCCCGGCGACCGCGCGGCCCCCGCCGGGGAGATCGCGGCGGCCGCCCGCACCACCCCGGACGAGGCGATCGCGAGACTGTACGAACTCCGAGCACTTGGATACGTCGAACGACATGGCGATGGCTGGAAGTTGACACGCCAGGCGGTGATCTCGGCCCGGACGGGCCGCTCCCCATGCTGACCGAGCGTGTTCGGCCGTCCGGGGGAACACCCGACGCCCTTGGGGTTTCCCGCAGTTGGCGCCCATCCGCCATCACACAGAGCGACCTGCGGAAGGTGATGCCGATGGGGCCCCCGAGACCCGCGCAGGGGTGGTGCCTCGTCGTTCGCGCACCGCGACTCCTCAGTCACGCTACGCTCACGAAGACGTCTCCACAGACCACCCAACTCGACATCGGACCGACACCTCACCCAGGCGGCCCCCTTTCGGCCCACGACCTCCCCGCACCGCACACACGGTCACGGCACTTGACGGCACTTGACGGCACTTCACGGCAGAACGGCACAAGGCGACGAATGCCCCAGCACACCTCCGGGTCCGACCGGGCGGCGATCCCCCCAGCCGCCCGCGACGGTGGCAGCGTGCGGCCGCCCGCTCCCTCGACGCTCGACGAGCTGTGGCGGTCGTACAAGGCGACGGGGGACGAACGGCTGCGGGAGCAGCTGATCCTGCACTACTCGCCGCTCGTGAAATACGTGGCGGGCCGGGTGAGCGTCGGCCTGCCGCCCAACGTGGAGCAGGCCGACTTCGTCTCCTCCGGGGTGTTCGGGCTGATCGACGCGATCGAGAAGTTCGACATCGACCGGGAGATCAAGTTCGAGACGTACGCGATCACCCGGATCCGCGGTGCCATGATCGACGAGCTGCGGGCGCTGGACTGGATCCCGCGCTCGGTGCGGCAGAAGGCGCGCAATGTCGAGCGCGCCTACGCCACCCTGGAGGCCCGGCTGCGGCGCACCCCGAGCGAGAGCGAGGTGGCCGGGGAGCTGGGCATGGAGGTGGACGAACTGCACGCCGTCTTCAGCCAGTTGTCGCTCGCCAACGTGGTCGCCCTGGAGGAGCTGCTGCACGTCGGCGGCGAGGGCGGGGACCGGCTCAGCCTCATGGACACGCTGGAGGACACCGCCGCGGACAACCCCGTGGAGGTGGCCGAGGACCGGGAGCTGCGAAGATTCCTCGCGCGGGCCATCAACACACTGCCCGACCGGGAGAAGACGGTCGTCACGCTCTACTACTACGAGGGCCTCACGCTGGCCGAGATCGGCAATGTCCTCGGGGTCACCGAGAGCCGGGTCAGCCAGATCCACACCAAGTCGGTCCTTCAGCTGCGGGCCAAGCTGGCGAGCTTCGGACGCTGAGCGGACACCGCATCGCGCGGGCGCGTCCTAAAGTGGTCGACGTGCCAAGGATTCGAGCGGCCTCCGTGGCCGAGCACCGGTCGATGCAGCGAGCCGCCCTGCTGGACGCGGCTCGTTCCCTGTTGTCCGAGGGCGGGACGGAGGCGCTGACCTTCCCCGCGCTGGCCGAGCGCACCGGGCTCGCGCGCTCCTCCGTGTACGAGTACTTCCGGTCCCGGGCGGCCGTGGTCGAGGAGCTGTGCGAGGTCGACTTCCCGCTGTGGGCGGCGGAGGTGGCCGCGGCCATGGAGCGCGCGGACTCACCCGAGGGCAAGGTCGAGGCGTACGTCCGCCGGCAGCTGGTCCTCGTCGGGGACCGGCGGCACCGGGCGGTCGTGGCGATCTCCGCGAGCGAGCTGGACGCCGGGGCCCGGGAGAAGATCAGGGCGGCGCACGGCGAGCTGGTCGCGATGATCGTCGAGGCGCTGGGGGAGCTGGGCCAGGCGCAGCCGAGGCTGGCGGCGATGCTGCTCCAGGGCGTCGTGGACGCGGCCGTACGACGGATCGAGATCGGCGCGGAGGACCCGGCGGCGGTGACGGAGGCCGCGGTCCGGATGGCGCTGCGGGGCGTACAGGGCTGAGCGGCGCGGGGGTCAGCCGGTGAGCACCGGCAGCAGTCTCGACGGCCCCCGCCCCAGCAGCCACGGCGGCAGCAGGGACAAGGGGTTCAGATAGGCTGCGCCCCGCAGCAGACCCCAGTGGACACAGGCCGCCGCCCCGCAGTGCGCGCCCGTCGCCACCACCCCGACCACGTCACCCGCCGCCACCTCCGCCCCCTCCTCCACCGAGGGGCTCACCGGCTCGTACGTCGTCCGCAGCCCGGTCCCCGTCAGCTCCACCGTCACCACTCCCCGCCCGGCCACCCGGCCCGCGAAGGACACCCGGCCCGCCGCCACCGCCCGTACAGGGCTCCCGGGCGCGGCGGCCAGATCCACGCCCCGGTGCCCGGGGCCGTACGGTGTCGCCGGCGGCTCCCAGCCGCGCAGGACCGGCGGCCGTACGCCCACCGGCCAGACCCGCGCGACCGCCGGCACCCCGGCCCCGGCCCCGGCCGGAGCCCAGGGCGGCCCCGTCGGCGAAGACCCCGCCCACGCCAGCCCCCCGAACCCGGGTCCCACCCCGGTCCCGTACACCACCAGCGTCAAGGCCGTCACCAGGACCGCCCAGCCCGCCCCGCATCCCACACGTCGTCGCATGCCCCCACGGTCCCGCAGCCCACCGCCCCGGCACCTTCACCTGTGGGCTACTCCCCGGTTGTGGACAGCCGCGTCACCCGGTGGCCCGGCGGTCCCGTACACTTCTTCTGGCGATCCGGGTCACCGGGTCGACTTCGCACGCCCCGGTACGGCATCCGGAAACGGTTCGTACCAAGCGCCTCTCGGTCCTTCGCGGCACGGCGCACGCGGGCGTCAGGCGCGACCGCCGTCCGGCGGACGCGGCACAACCGAGAAACTCAAGGAGATGGCCATGGCCGTCGTCACGATGCGGGAGCTGCTGGAGAGCGGCGTCCACTTCGGTCACCAGACCCGTCGCTGGAACCCGAAGATGAAGCGCTTCATCTTCACCGAGCGCAACGGCATCTACATCATCGACCTGCTCCAGTCGCTGTCGTACATCGACCGCGCCTACGAGTTCGTCAAGGAGACCGTCGCCCACGGCGGCACGGTCATGTTCGTCGGCACGAAGAAGCAGGCGCAGGAGGCCATCGCCGAGCAGGCCACCCGCGTCGGCATGCCCTTCGTCAACCAGCGTTGGCTGGGCGGCATGCTCACCAACTTCTCGACCGTCTACAAGCGTCTGCAGCGCCTCAAGGAGCTCGAGCAGATCGACTTCGAGGACGTCGCGGCCTCCGGTCTGACCAAGAAGGAGCTGCTGGTCCTCTCCCGCGAGAAGGCCAAGCTCGAGAAGACCCTCGGCGGTATCCGCGAGATGCAGAAGGTGCCCAGCGCCGTCTGGATCGTGGACACCAAGAAGGAGCACATCGCCGTTGGTGAGGCCCGGAAGCTGAACATCCCGGTCGTCGCGATCCTCGACACCAACTGCGACCCCGACGAGGTCGACTACAAGATCCCGGGCAACGACGACGCGATCCGCTCCGTCACCCTGCTCACCCGCGTGATCGCCGACGCCGTCGCCGAGGGCCTCATCTCCCGCTCTCGCGTCGCCACCGGTGACAAGGGCGAGAAGGCCGCGGGCGAGCCGCTCGCCGAGTGGGAGCGCGACCTGCTCGAGGGTGAGAAGAAGGACGAGGCTCCGGCCGCCGAGGCCACCGAGGCCACGGAGGCTCCGGCCACCGAGGCTCCGGCCGCTGAGGCCCCCGCCGAGGCTCCCGCCGCCGAGGCCGCTCCGGCCGAGGAGAAGGCCGCCGAGGGCGAGCAGGCCTGATCCGCCGCGTCAGCGTTTGACAGCGGGGGCGGCGACATCAACTCCGCCCCCGCTGTTCACCCATAGGTCGGTACGACGTACGCGCTCCGCGTCTTCATGCGGATCGTGAACCGTGCGGATCTGAAGATCTCCCAGACTTCGAGAAAGACTCACTGACTCATGGCGAACTACACCGCCGCCGACGTCAAGAAGCTCCGTGAGCTCACGGGCGCCGGCATGATGGACTGCAAGAAGGCGCTCGACGAGGCCGAGGGCAACGTCGACAAGGCCGTCGAGGCGCTGCGCATCAAGGGCCAGAAGGGCGTCGCCAAGCGCGAGGGCCGCTCCGCCGAGAACGGCGCCGTGGTCTCCATCATCGCCGACGACAACTCCTCCGGCGTCCTGGTCGAGCTGAAGTGCGAGACGGACTTCGTCGCCAAGGGTGACAAGTTCCAGGCCGTGGCCACGGCCATCGCCGAGCACGTCGCCAAGACCTCCCCGGCCGACATCGAGGCCCTGCTCGCCTCCGAGATCGAGGCCGGCAAGACCGTCCAGGCGTTCGTGGACGAGGCCAACGCCAACCTCGGTGAGAAGATCGTCCTGGACCGCTTCGCGCAGTTCTCCGACGGCTACGTCACCGCCTACATGCACCGCACCATGCCCGACCTGCCCCCGCAGATCGGTGTCCTGGTCGAGCTGGACAAGCCGAACGCCGAGGTCGCCAAGGGCATCGCCCAGCACATCGCCGCGTTCGCGCCGAAGTACCTGGCCAAGGAGGACGTCCCGGCCGAGGTCGTCGAGTCCGAGCGTCGCATCGCCGAGGAGACGACCCGCGCCGAGGGCAAGCCCGAGGCCGCGATCGCCAAGATCGTCGAGGGTCGCGTCAACGGCTTCTTCAAGGACGCCACCCTGCTCGGCCAGCCGTACGCGCTGGACAACAAGAAGTCGGTCCAGAAGGTGCTGGACGAGGCCGGTGTCACCCTGAAGCGCTTCACGCGCATCAAGGTCGGCATCTGAGTCCGTACCGCGATCGACGCGCGACCCGCGGAGAAATCCCGATAGGGTCGACAGCAGTCGTCCGCGACCACCGCCACACCCGGGTGTGGGGCGGACGGCAGCAGATCTGACGAGGAGGCCATTGCCGCGTATGGGAGCGAATAGCGACCCCACCGGCAATGGCCTTCTTCGTATGTGCAACACGTGAAAGAGGCGGGATCTCCCATGACCGACAAGGCCCAGAAGAGCGACGACGGCAAAGTACGCGGCCGGTTTCTGCTGAAGCTGTCCGGAGAGGCGTTCTCCGGTGGCGGCGGCCTGGGCGTCGACCCGGACGTGGTGCACAAGATCGCTCGCGAGATCGCGGCCGTCGTACGGGACGGCGCGCAGGTCGCGGTCGTCATCGGCGGCGGCAACTTCTTCCGTGGCGCCGAACTCCAGCAGCGCGGCATGGACCGCGCCCGCTCCGACTACATGGGCATGCTCGGCACCGTGATGAACTGCCTCGCCCTCCAGGACTTCCTGGAGAAGGAGGGCATCGACAGCCGGGTGCAGACCGCCATCACCATGGGCCAGGTCGCCGAGCCGTACATCCCGCTGCGCGCCGTGCGCCACCTGGAGAAGGGCCGCGTGGTCATCTTCGGCGCCGGTATGGGCATGCCCTACTTCTCCACCGACACCACCGCCGCCCAGCGCGCCCTGGAGATCGACGCCGAGGCGCTGCTCATGGGCAAGAACGGGGTGGACGGGGTCTACGACTCCGACCCCAAGACCAACCCCGACGCCGTCAAGTTCGACGCCCTCGGCTACGGCGAGGTCATCACCCGGGACCTGAAGGTCGCCGACGCCACCGCCATCACGCTGTGCCGCGACAACAAGCTCCCGATCCTCGTCTTCGAGCTTCTCGCGGAGGGCAATATCGCCCGTGCCGTCAAGGGTGAGAAGATCGGCACGCTGGTGGGTGACCACGGCAGCCGGAACTGACCGGCACGCCCCCCGTCGCCCGGGTACGACACCTGTCCGAGGGACGGACGGGACGCGCCTCGGCCGGGGGATGGACAATGTCTTGCCGGTCGGGAACCGTGCAGGAAGAAGACGCGACGCAGCCGGCCGCCGGACCGCTGAGGAACCGCAGCCGGGCCTTACTCAAGACACGCAGGAGCAAGTGGTGATCGAAGAGACCCTCCTCGAAGCCGAGGAGAAGATGGAGAAGGCCGTCGTGGTCGCCAAGGAGGACTTCGCCGCGATCCGCACCGGCCGTGCGCACCCGGCGATGTTCAACAAGATCGTGGCCGACTACTACGGTGCCCTGACGCCGATCAACCAGCTGGCCTCGTTCTCCGTGCCGGAGCCGCGGATGGCGGTCGTCACGCCGTTCGACAAGAGCGCGCTGCGCAACATCGAGCAGGCGATCCGCGACTCCGACCTGGGCGTCAACCCCAGCAACGACGGCAACATCATCCGGGTGGTGTTCCCCGAGCTGACCGAGGAGCGCCGTCGCGACTACATCAAGGTCGCCAAGGGCAAGGCCGAGGACTCCAAGGTCTCCATCCGTTCCGTGCGCCGCAAGGCCAAGGACGCCATCGACAAGATGATCAAGGATGGCGAGATCGGTGAGGACGAGGGCCGCCGTGCGGAGAAGGAGCTGGACGACCTGACGGCGAAGTACGTCGCCCAGGTGGACGAGCTCCTCAAGCACAAGGAATCGGAACTGCTCGAAGTCTGATGAGCGACTCTTCCTGGGGGGCGCCGCCACCGGCGGGGCGGACCGGCTACTGGGGGCCCACCGAGGGTGGGCCCGTCCAGGGCGGGGACGCCCCGGCGGGTCCCGCGTACGATGCGCCCGCGGCGCAGCACACGCGCCCCATGCCCATCGTGCCCGATGTACCCGCGTATGGCGGAGACCAGGACGAGACCCGGGGGGCTGCTCGGCTGAGCGGCCCCTTGTCCCGGGACGAGCCCCAGCCGCAGTACGGCACACCGCCGCAGTACGGCACCGAGCCCCCCTACGGGGAACGGCCGCCGTACGAGCGGCAGCCCGGCCACGGCGACCCGCGACCGCCCGCGGGTCCGGGACCGTACGACCCCTACGGGACGCAGTCCCCGACGGGGGAGCGGCCGTCGTACGAACAGCCGCAGCAGCAGCCGTTCGAGCAGCGGCCGCAGTACGGGCACCAGCAGCCCTACGGGGCGCGGCCGCAGCCCCCGTACGGGACGCCCCAGCCGCCCCCGGCTCCGACCCCGAGCCCGAGCCAGAATCCGGTACCCATGCCCGACGCCCCGCAGCCGACGCCGGCGCCGCAGAAGAAGAGCGCGGGCCGCGACCTCAGCGCGGCCATAGGCGTCGGTGTTGGCCTCGGCGTGGTGATCATCGCGTCGCTGTTCATCGTCAAGGCCGTGTTCGTCGGTGTGATCGCGGTCGCCGTCGTCGTCGGACTGTGGGAGCTGACCAGCAGGCTCCAGGAGCGCAAGGGCATCAAGGCGCCGCTGGTGCCGCTCGCGGTCGGCGGTGCGGCGATGGTGGTCGCCGGCTATGTGCGCGGCGCCGAGGGCGCCTGGGTCGCCATGGCCCTCACCGCGCTCGCGGTGCTGGTCTGGCGGATGACGGAGCCACCGGAGGGCTACCTCAAGGACGTCACGGCCGGTGTCTTCGCGGCGTTCTACGTGCCCTTCCTGGCCACCTTCGTCGCGCTGCTGCTCACCGCGGACGACGGTCCCTGGCGGGTGCTGACCTTCCTGCTGCTCACCGTCGTCAGCGACACCGGCGCCTATGCCGTCGGCTGGCGCTTCGGAAAGCACAAGCTCGCCCCGCGGATCAGCCCCGGCAAGACCCGCGAGGGCCTGTTCGGCGCGGTGTCGTTCGCGATGGTCGTGGGCGCGCTGTGCATGCAGTTCCTGATCGACGGCGGCCACTGGTGGCAGGGCCTGCTGCTGGGCCTCGCGGTCGCGGCCAGCGCCACCCTGGGCGACCTCGGCGAGTCCATGATCAAGCGCGACCTGGGCATCAAGGACATGGGCACCCTGCTCCCGGGGCACGGCGGCATCATGGACCGCCTGGACTCCCTGCTGCCCACGGCTCCGGTGGTCTGGCTGCTGCTGGTGCTCTTCGTCGGCTCCACCTGACGAAACCCGGCATCGCGCGCCGACTCGGCCGTACGGGCCCCGTCCTGATCCCCAGGGCGGGGCCCGTCGTCGTACGGCGGTCCGCTCGTCCGGCCCTGCGCGGTGCCCCGCCCCTGACGCGCGGGCGCTCGTGTTTGGCCACACGATGGTGGCAAAGAGCGCCCCGTGGCGTGGCCCCTGGTAGGGAGAGCGAGAGATGCCCGAAGTCACCACCCCGTACGCGACCGGCACCCCGTGCTGGGTCGACCTGATGGCGTCGGACCAGCAGGCCGCGCTGGACTTCTACCGCGACCTGCTCGGCTGGCAGGGGCAGCCGGGGCCGGCCGGGTTCGGCGGCTACACGGTCTGCGAGCTGCATGGCAAGGCCGTGGCGGGCCTCGGCCCCAAGCCCCAGGACATGCCGGAACCGCCGCCCACCGTCTGGACCAGCTACCTGGCGTCCACCGACGCCGAGGCCACCCAGGACGCGATCGTCTCGGCCGGGGGCACCCTGCTCGTCCCGGTGATGGACGTCGGCGATCTCGGCCGCATGCTGATCGCCGCCGACCCGCAGGGCGCCGTCTTCGGCGTCTGGCAGCCCGGCGAGTTCTCCGGCGCCCAGGTGGTCAACGAGGCCGGCGCGCTCGTCTGGAACGAGCTGCACACCAACGACGTACCGGGTGCCACCGGCTTCTACGGCGAGGCGTTCGGCATCGAGATCGAGCCCATGGAGGGCGCGGACTCCTACTGGGCGCTGCTGGTCGGCGGCCGCGCGGTCGGCGGCGTCACCCGGCTCGCCGACGACCCGCCCGGCACCCCGGCCCACTGGCTGACCTACTTCGCGGTCGACGACGTCGACTCCACCGTGGACGCCCTGGTCAGAAGCGGCGGCACGGTCCTGGCCCCGCCCTTCGACATGATGGCCGGCCGCATGACCGTGGTCACCGACCCCCAGGGCGCCCCCTTCGCCCTGATCAAACCGAAACCGATGTGACCCACCCACGCCGACCGGGCCCCCGAGCCGACCGGCCCCCGACCCGACCCGCCCCCGGCCGGGCCGCCCCCGGCCGGGCCGCCCCCGGCCGGGCCGCCCCCGGCCGGGCCGCCCCCGGCCGGGCCGCCCCCGGCCGGGCCGCCCCCGGCCGGGCCGGGCCGGTCGGCCCCCGGCACCCGGCCGGGGGGCGGCCCGACCGGCCCGGCCCGGCCGCGATACGCGCCACAACCAGCGGCCCCAGGTCACCCCATTGGATCTGCGACACTGGTACCACCATGCCCAAGCCCGGAGAACTCACCTTTGTCGCGCCGCGCGGAGCCAAGAAGCCGCCGCGGCATCTCGCCGATCTCTCGCCCGCCGAGCGCAAGGAAGCGGTGGCCGGGATCGGTGAGAAGCCGTTCCGTGCCAAGCAGCTGTCGCAGCACTACTTCGCGCGGTACGCGCACGACCCGGAGCAGTGGACCGACATCCCGGCCGGCTCCCGGGAGAAGCTGCGCGAGGCGCTGTTCCCGGAGCTGATGACGGTCGTCCGGCATCTGGCGACCGACGAGGGCACCACCCGCAAGACGCTGTGGCGGCTGTTCGACGGCACCCTCGTGGAGTCCGTGCTGATGCGGTACCCGGACCGGGTCACCATGTGCATCAGCTCGCAGGCGGGCTGCGGGATGAACTGCCCCTTCTGCGCGACCGGCCAGGCGGGCCTGGACCGCAATCTGTCCACCGCGGAGATCGTCCACCAGATCGTGGACGGCATGCGGGCACTGCGCGACGGCGAGGTGCCGGGCGGCCCGGCGCGGCTGTCCAACATCGTGTTCATGGGCATGGGCGAGCCGCTCGCCAACTACAAGCGGGTCGTCGGCGCCATCCGCGCGCTCACCGACCCCGCGCCGGACGGCCTCGGCCTTTCCCAGCGCGGTATCACCGTCTCCACCGTCGGGCTGGTGCCGGCCATCCACCGGTTCTCCGACGAGGGCTTCAAGTGCCGCCTGGCGATCTCCCTGCACGCCCCCGACGACGAGCTGCGCGACACCCTCGTCCCCGTGAACACGCGGTGGCAGGTGCGCGAGGTGCTGGACGCCGGGTTCGAGTACGCCGAGAAGAGCGGGCGCCGGCTGTCGATCGAGTACGCGCTCATCCGCGACATCAACGACCAGGCGTGGCGCGGCGACCGGCTCGGCCGGCTGCTGCGCGGCAGGCCCGTGCACGTCAACCTCATTCCGCTGAACCCGACTCCGGGCTCCAAGTGGACGGCCTCGCGGCCCGAGGACGAGAAGGCGTTCGTGGAGGCGATCGCCGCGCACGGTGTGCCGGTGACGATCCGGGACACCCGTGGGCAGGAGATCGACGGAGCCTGCGGTCAGCTCGCCGCCACCGAGCGGTAGTCTGGGCCCGTTCCATCACATCTTCATCATTGAAATAGTCGAAACATCTTCATATTCCGACAGGGGAGCGCCACAGCGCTGAGAGTGCGGCACCAGGCCGCAGACCCTCTGAACCTCGCCCAGGTCATTCTGGGTAGGAAGTTCGGTCACTACTCAAGCTGTTGCGCCCTGTCCGGTTCCTCCGGACAGGGCCGCGTTCTTCCTGGCCGACCCCAGGAGGACAACCAAGTGCACAACAAGACCTTCGTGGTCGCGGCGGTCGGGCTCGGCCTGGTCGCGCTGTCCGCGTGCGGCGGGGCGCAGGGACAGGACGAGGCGGACGCCAAGACCGTCACCCTCGTCAGCCACGACTCGTGGGCCGTCTCCAAGAGCGTGCTCGCGGACTTCGAGAAGCGCTCCGGGTACAAGGTCCGCGTCCTCAAGGACGGCGACGCCGGACAGGCCGTCAACAAGGCCATCCTGACCAAGGACAACCCTCAGGGCGACGTCCTCTTCGGCGTCGACAACACCCTGCTCTCCCGCGCCCTCGACAACGGGCTGTTCCAGCCGTACACCGCCAAGGGCCTGGACAAGGTCGGCGCCCCGTACCAGCTCGACGGCAAGCACCGTGTCACGCCCGTCGACTACGGCGACATCTGCGTCAACTACGACAAGGCGTACTTCAGCGAGCACCACCTCGCCCCGCCGCAGTCGTACGCCGACCTCGCCAAGCCCGCGTACAAGAACCTCCTCGTCACCGAGAACGCGGCCACCGCCTCGCCCGGCCTCGGCTTCCTGCTCGGCAGCGCCGCGCGGTTCGGGGACCAGGGCTGGCAGGACTACTGGAAGAAGCTCAAGGCCAACGGCGTCAAGGTCGTCGACGGCTGGGAGCAGGCCTACTACCAGGAGTTCTCCGGCTCCTCGGAGGGCAAGAAGGCCGGCGGCGACCGCCCGCTCGTCGTGTCGTACGCCTCCTCCCCGCCCGCCGAGGTGATCTACGCCAAGAAGCGCCCCGCCACCGCCCCGACCGGCGTGGCCACCGGCACCTGCTTCCGCCAGATCGAGTTCGCCGGGCTGCTGAGCAACGCGAAGAACCCCAAGGGCGCCAAGGCGTTCCTCGACTTCCTGGTCTCCAAGGAGTTCCAGGAGGACATGCCGCTGAACATGTATGTCTACCCGGTCGTCGCGGGTGCCCGGGTGCCCGCCGACTTCACGAAGTACGGTCCGGCCGCCCGGCACCCCGAGACGATGGCCCCCGGGAAGATCGCCGCCAACCGTGATCAGTGGGTCAAGACGTGGACGTCACTCGTACTGAAGTGACCGCCCGCGCGCGGACACGGCGCGGGAGCGCGGCGCGGCTGGGGCTGATGGCCCTGCCCGTCGCGTTCTTCGCCGTGTTCTTCGCCTGGCCCGTCGCCGCCATCGTGGCCCGCGGACTGGAGACCGGCGGCGCCTGGCAGTTCGGGCGGATCGCGGACGTCGTCACCCAGCCGGACATCCGGCACGTGCTCTGGTTCACCACCTGGCAGGCGCTCGCCTCCACCGCGCTCACCCTGCTGCTCGCGCTGCCCGCCGCGTTCGTCTTCGCCCGCCTCGACTTCCCCGGCAAACAGGTGCTGCGGGCCGTCGTCACCGTCCCGTTCGTGCTGCCCACCGTCGTCGCCGGCAGCGCCTTCCTCGCGCTCGTCGGCCACGGCGGACTGCTCGACCAGCTGTGGGGCGTACGCCTGGACACCACCGTGTGGGCGATCCTGCTCGCGCACGTCTTCTTCAACTACGCGGTCGTCGTACGGACCGTGGGCGGACTGTGGGCCCAGCTCGACCCGCGCCAGGAGGAGGCCGCGCGGATGCTCGGCGCCTCGCCGTTCGCCGCGTGGCGGAAGGTGACCCTGCCCGCCCTCGCGCCCGCCGTGGCCGCCGCCGCGCTGATGGTGTTCCTGTTCACCTTCACCTCCTTCGGCGTCGTCCAGATCCTCGGTGGCCCCACCTTCTCCACCCTCGAAGTGGAGATCTACCGGCAGACCTCCGAGGTCTTCGACCTGACCACGGCCGCCGTCCTCACCCTCGTCCAGTTCGCCGCCGTCGGCGCGATCCTCGGCGTCCACGCCTGGACGGTACGGCGCCGGGAGAGCGCCCTGCGCCTGGTCGACCCCCGGCTCACCGCGCGCCGGCCGTGCGGCACCGGGCAGCGGGCGCTGCTCGCCGGCGTCCTCGCCACCGTGGCGCTGCTCCTGGTGCTGCCGCTCGCCGTCCTCGTCCGCCGCTCCCTCGACGCCCCCGGCTTCGGCTACTACCGGGCGCTGACCCGCACCGACGGCGGTACGTTCCTGGTGGCGCCGGTGCACGCGGTGTGGACCTCGCTCCAGTACGCCGTCGCCGCCACCGCCATCGCCGTGCTGATCGGCGCCCTCGCCGCCGCCGCGCTGGCCCGCCGGGACGCGGGCCGCCTGGTGCGGGGCTTCGACGCGCTGCTGATGCTGCCGCTCGGGGTGTCCGCCGTGACCGTCGGCTTCGGCTTCCTGATCGCCCTCGACAAGCCGCCGCTGGACCTGCGCCAGTCCTGGATCCTGGTGCCGCTCGCCCAGGCCCTGGTCGGCGCCCCCTTCGTGGTCCGCACCATGCTGCCGGTGCTGCGCGCGGTCGACACCCGGCTGCGGGAGGCGGCGGCCGTGCTCGGGGCCTCGCCCTGGCGGGTGTGGCGGGAGATCGATCTCCCGCTGGTACGGCGGGCGTTGCTGGTCGCGGCGGGGTTCGCGTTCGCCGTCTCGCTCGGCGAGTTCGGCGCGACCGTGTTCATCGCCCGGCCCGACAACCCGACCCTGCCGGTCGCCGTGGCCCGGCTGCTCAGCCGCCCCGGGGACCTCAACTACGGCCAGGCGATGGCCCTTTCGACCATTCTGATGGTGGTGTGCGCCGCCGCCCTGCTCCTCCTGGAGCGGCTGCGGACGGACCGGACAGGGGAGTTCTGATGCTGAGCCTTCAGGGCGCGACCGTGCGCTTCGGCGGGCGGGCCGTGCTGGACGCGGTGGACCTGGAGGTCGCCGAGCACGAGGTGGTGTGCGTGCTCGGGCCCAGCGGCAGCGGCAAGTCCACCCTGCTGCGGGCGGTCGCCGGGCTCCAGGCCCTCGACGCCGGGCGGGTGTCGCTCGCCGGACGGGACCAGGGCGGGGTGCCCGCGCATCGGCGCGGGGTCGGCCTGATGTTCCAGGACCACCAGCTCTTCCCGCAGCGCGACGTCGGCGCCAACGTGGCGTTCGGGCTGCGGATGCACGGCGTGGCGAAGGGCGAACGGGACGCCCGGGTGGGCGAGTTGCTGGAACTGGTCGGGCTGCCGGGCGCGGCCCGCCGGTCGGTGGCCGCGCTGTCCGGCGGCGAGCAGCAGCGCGTCGCCCTCGCCCGCGCGCTCGCCCCCCGGCCCCGGCTGCTGATGCTGGACGAACCCCTCGGTCAGCTCGACCGCTCCCTGCGCGAACGCCTCGTGGTCGAACTCCGGGAACTCTTCGGCCGGTTGGGTACGACCGTGCTCGCCGTCACCCACGACCAGGGCGAGGCGTTCGCGCTGGCCGACCGGGTGGTGGTGATGCGGGACGGCCGGATCGCCCAGTCCGGCACGCCACTTGAGGTCTGGCAGCGGCCCGCCGACGCGTTCGTGGCCCGCTTCCTCGGCTTCGAGAACGTGGTCCCGGCGACGGTCACGGGCACGGCCGCCGACAGCCCCTGGGGGAAACTGCCGGTCCCGCAGGACGCCCCGCAGGGTGCCAGGACCCTGCTCGTCCGGCCCGCAAGCGTACGGCTCGTCCCCGCCGGCACCGGGCTGACCTGCACGGTCGCCGCCCGCACCTTCAAGGGCACCCATGTCGCCGTCCATCTCCAGCCGCAGGACGGTCCCCGCCTCGAAGCGGCCTGCGCGCTGCGGGACGCGCCGGAGAGCGGGGACACGGTGGGCGCGGAGTTCGACGCGGCCGAAATCGTCGTGCTCGACTGATCGCCCGCGACCTGGGGTGGGCCCATGAATCACCTCACGCACGAGCGGTACTGCGATGAAATCGCCCTCCAGGGAACCGGTCGCCTCCGGCGCGGATCTGTCGGCCACCGTGCCGACCTGCCCGGAGCGGACGCTGCAACAGCTCGTCCGGCACACGGGCGGCGCCCTGCGCTGGTCCGGCACGCTGGTGCGGGAGCGGGCCCAGGAGATGATCCCGTGGGACCGGATCCCGCTCCGCGGCGGCCCCGAGGAGCAGGGCGATCCGGTTTCCGGGCGCGCCGGACGGCCTACGAGATCACCGCCCACCGCCCGGACGCGGCGCTCACCGTCGGGGCGCCGTACGAGGTCGCGCCCGATATCGCCGCCGACGCGCTGGACGAGTGGCTGGAGCTGGTGGAGTGGGCGCGGCGTACCGGCGCTGGTGCGTGGGCCGCGGATCCGCACGGGCCCGGCCGCGGCATCCAGCTGCACGCCACCGACGCCGAACCGGCGCTGAACGCCGAGTGGCTGGTCGAGACGGGTGAGCAGGGCGTCAGCCGGCGGCGGGGCCACGAGAAGGCGGCGGTCGCGTCGCGGGGGCCGCTCACGTCCGTGCTGCCCGCCTTCCACCGCCGACTGCCGCTGGACACTCCGGGCCTCGAAGTCGTGGGTGAGCGTGGGATGTGGAGTCCCGGCTGGAGAAGTCCGCCTTCTGACGAGCGCCGTAGGGATACTTCTGCCTCAGTCCGCCCCCAGCCGGGCCAGGGCCTCCGGAGCCTCCTCGATCCGGTCCACCAGAGCGATCCGGGACTCCAGCTCCCGCCCCCGCGCCAGCGAGCGCAGCAGCGGCCACGCCGGCAGCTCCCGCGTCCAGTGGTCCCGGTCCACCAGCACCATCGGCCGCGGCGCGCCGTACGACGCGTAGTAGTTGGGCGTCGCGTTGTCGAAGATCTCCTGTACGGTCCCGGCGGCGCCCGGCAGGAACACCACCCCGGCGGTGGAGCGGGCCAGCAGGCCGTCCTCCCTGGTGGCGTTGGCGAAGTACTTGGCGATGTGCGCGGCGAAGGCGTTCGGCGGCTCATGGCCGTAGAACCAGGTCGGGATGCCGATCGAGGCGCCGCCCTCGGGCCAGCGGGCGCGCACCTCGAAGGCGGCCCGCGCCCACTCCGTGACGGACGGCCGGAACGAGGGCGCCTTGGCGAGCGGCACCAGCGCCTCGTCCAGCATCGTGTCCGCGTACGGGGCGGCGTACGCGCCGAGGTTCGCCGCCTCCATCGCGCCCGGACCGCCACCGGTGGCGACCGTGAAACCGGCGCGGGCGAGGGAGCGGCCGAGCCGCGCGGCACCGGCGTACTCGACCGTGCCCCGGGCCATCGCGTGACCGCCCATGACCCCGGCCACCCGGCAGCCGTCGAGGCGTTCGTCCAGCGCGTCGGAGACGGCGTCGTCATGGATCGCGCGCAGCATCGAGGCGAAGACGTCGCCGTCGGCCGTGGTCCGCCGGAACCAGTCGTGGGCCCGCGCGTCCGGCGTCGCCTCGTACCCCTCCTCCAGCGACGCGTACAGCTCGTCCGGCGTGTAGGGGCGGCCCCGGTACGGGTCGAAGGGCACGCCCGGGACCGGCGGGAACACCAGGGCGCCGGACGCGCGCACGCGGGCGGCGGCCTCGGGGGCCATCGGGCAGCCCAGGAAGACGGCGTCCGTGGTGTCGAGACGCAGCAGCGCGCCGGTACGGCCCGTCAGGTCCACGGCCTGGACGCGGAAGCGGGCCAGCGAGCCGTGCTCGGCGACGGCACGGTCGAACTCGGCGAGCGACTCGATCTCCTGGGCGCGGGCGGCGCGCCGCGGCTGGGCGGGTGGAGTGGGCATCCGCCCATGCTAGGGACCGGCCCGGTGCCCGGCCGCGACCGGGGGTACGGCGATGCCCCTCAAACCCCAAGCCCCCAAGCCCCGAAGCCGTCAAGCCCTCAGCGGCCCGGCGAGTCAGCGGCCTGGCGAGTCAGCGGCCCGGCGATTCAGCGGCCCGGCGATTCAGCGGCTCAGCGGAAAGGCGGCCAGGGCCGCGATCGCCAGGGTGAGCGGCGCGAAGAAGGCCAGCAGGGTGAACGCGCGCAGGGCGGCGGCGCCGCGCAGCACCGACGCGGGGGCGCCGAGGCGCAGCAGCGCGTCGGTGGTCCCGGCGCGGCACTGGCGGGTTTCGACGGCCACGGTCAGCAAAGTGGCGAAGGCGCAGCCGGCGACGACCAGCGCGCCGAGGGCGCTCAGCGGGCCGAAGGGGCGGCCGGGGGCGTCGTACAGGGTGGTCATGGCGTACCCGGCGGCGGTGACCGCGCACAGGATGCCGAGGGGGCGGCCGATCCTGGTGGCCTCCGCCATCAGACCCCGGCCCGCGAGGAGGCGGAGGGCGCCGGGGCGGGCGCACTGGAGGAGGCGGCCGCACAGGTGGGTGAGGCCGGGCGCGGCGAGGACCAGACCGACGGCGGTCAGCAGCCAGCCGAGGAGGAAGAAGCCCGCGCCGGTGGGGGCGGCGGTGAAGGTGAAGGCGGGCGTGCGGGGTGTGCGCCCCGCGTACGCCTGGGCGGTGAGTCCGGCGGCGACGAGGGCCACCGCCCAGGGGAGACCGGAGGGGGTGTCGCCGGGGCCTTTGTCGTCGTCGGTCTTGTCGGGGCGCGGTGGCGGCGCGAACCGGGGGTCGATCCGGTTGGCCGGCACCGGCGGGGCGCCCCCACCGGAAGGGGCGGCCCCGGTGGCCGCCTCTTCCGTCCCGGCCGCGGTACGACCGGCCGCGGCCGGACCCCCGGCCTGCCTGACGAACGGCAGATACCGGCGCTGCGGCCGCGCCACCGGCCGTGGATCCCTCGGCCGCAGGGCCACCGCCACCGCGACCGTCGCCACCACCGGTACCACCGCCAGCAGGGTCCCGGTCGCCGCGAGGGGGAGGGGCTTCCCGGTGGCCAGGAAGGCCGCGGCCGCGCCGTCGAACGGCAGCCCTTTCAGATCGCCCCGCAGATGCAGGAAGAGGGAGAGGGCGACGAGCGAGCCCAGCGTGGTGGCCAGGGCCGTGACCAGGGCGGAGATGGCCATCAGGCGGGCCGGGCCGAGGCCGATGGCGGAGAGGCCGGGGCGCGGGCGGGTGCCGGGGTCGGTGCGGGCCACGGCGAGGGCGAGGTACACCGTCGCGGCGACCGGCACCACGCACCAGGCCAGCCGCAGCGCGCCCGAGCCCGCGGCCTCGGGGCGTTTCAGGGCGTACCCGAGGCAGGACAGCAGCAGGAAGCCGGTGCCCGCCGAGGCCCCCGCCACCAGCAGGCGGCGCAGCTGGACGGCGGGCCGGGCCGCGCGGGTCAGACGGAGATCGAGCACGCGGCCCGGCCTTCCGCGTCGGGGACCTCCGGCAGGTGTACGGTCCGCACCGGCCGGCCGTCCAGCAGGTTCACCGTGCGGTCGGCGAAGGCCGCGGTCTCCGGGTCGTGGGTGGCGAGCACCACGGTGATGCCGTGCGAGCGGGCGGCGCTGGTGAGGGTGCGCAGCACATGGCCGCGGTCGGCGCGGTGCAGCGGGGCCGTCGGCTCGTCGGCGAACAGCACGGTGGGCGCCGGGGCCAGTGCGCGGGCGATGGAGATCCGCTGGCGTTCGGACTGGCGCAGCCGGTGCGGGCGCTTGCGGGCCAGTTCCCCGATGTCCAGGCGCTCCAGCCACTCCAGCGCGGTGGTCTTGGCCCGGCGGCGGCTGGTGCCGCGCAGCATCAGCGGCAGCGCCGTGTTCTCCCAGGCGTTCAGCTCGGGCACCAGGCCCGGCTCGGGGCCGATCCAGCAGAAGCGGTCGCGGCGCAGCCGCTCGCGGTTCGCCGGGCCGAGGGTGTGCACGGGCGTGCTGTTGAACCAGACCTCGCCCTCGCGCACCGGCTCCAGGCCCGACAGACAGCGCAGCAGGGTCGTTTTGCCGCTGCCCCGGGGGCCGCTGACGGCGAGGATCTCGCCCTCCCGGACGGCGATCGAGACCCCCGCGAGTCCGGGGGAGCCGTCGGGGTGCGTGAAGTGCAGGGACCGTGCCCACAGCACGTCGTTGTCCGGCGGAGCCTCCATGGGCGTACACCTCGGTTCTGATCCGTTTTCCCGTGCCCGTTCCTCCATACGGGGGAACGAAGGCAGGGCCGATCGGTCACTGGCACGCTAGGCAGCCGCCGCACGGTGGCCGGACAGCACACGGCCCCGGGCCCCCGTTCTCACTCGAACGGGCGGCTCCGGGGCCGGTCGCGGTCACACCGTCAGCTGATTACAGCTTGGTCCACGCCTCCGTGAGGGTGGCCCGCAGGATCTGCTCGATCTCGTCGAACGTCTCCTGGTTGGAGATCAGCGGCGGGGCGAGCTGGATGACCGGGTCGCCGCGGTCGTCGGCACGGCAGTACAGGCCGTTCTCGAACAGCGCCTTGGACAGGAAGCCGTACAGGACGCGCTCGGTCTCCTCGTCGCTGAAGGACTCCTTGGTGGCCTTGTCCTTCACCAGCTCGATGCCGTAGAAGAAGCCGTTGCCGCGGACGTCGCCGACGATCGGCAGGTCGTGCAGCTTCTGCAGCGTCTGGAGGAAGTTGCCCTCGTTGTCCAGCACGTGCTGGTTGAGGTTCTCGCGCTCGAACAGGTCGAGGTTGGCGAGGCCCACGGCCGCGGAGACCGGGTGGCCGCCGAAGGTGTAGCCGTGCAGGAAGGTGTTGTCACCCTGGTAGAACGGCTCCGCCAGGCGGTCGGAGATGATGCAGGCGCCGATCGGGGAGTAGCCCGAGGTCATGCCCTTGGCGCAGGTGATCATGTCCGGGACGTAGCCGAACTTGTCGCACGCGAACATGGTGCCGAGGCGGCCGAAGGCGCAGATGACCTCGTCGGAGACGAGCAGCACGTCGTACTTGTCGCAGATCTCGCGCACGCGCTGGAAGTAGCCCGGCGGCGGCGGGAAGCAGCCACCGGCGTTCTGCACCGGCTCCAGGAAGACCGCGGCGACGGTGTCCGGGCCCTCGAACAGGATCTCCTGCTCGATCTGGTCGGCGGCCCAGCGGCCGAAGGCCTCCGGGTCGTCACCGAAGAGCGGCGCGCGGTAGATGTTGGTGTTCGGCACCTTGTGCGCGCCCGGCACCAGCGGCTCGAAGGGGGCCTTCAGGCCCGGCAGGCCGGTGATGGACAGGGCGCCCTGCGGGGTGCCGTGGTAGGCGACCGCGCGGGAGATGACCTTGTACTTGGTGGGCTTGCCGGTCAGCTTGAAGTACTGCTTGGCCAGCTTCCAGGCGGTCTCGACGGCCTCGCCGCCGCCGGTGGTGAAGAAGACCTTGTTCAGGTCGCCGGGGGCGTAGTCGGCGAGGCGCTCGGCCAGCTCCACGGCCTTCGGGTGGGCGTAGGACCACACCGGGAAGAAGGCCAGCTCCTGGGCCTGCTTGAAGGCGGTCTCGGCGAGCTCCGTGCGGCCGTGCCCGGCCTGGACCACGAACAGGCCCGCGAGACCGTCGAGGTAGCGCTTGCCCTTGTCGTCGTAGATGTAGGTGCCCTCACCCCGGACGATCGTCGGGACGGGAGAGTTCTCGTACGAGGACATGCGGGTGAAGTGCATCCACAGGTGGTCGTACGCGGTGCGGCTGAGGTCCTTCTGGGTCACGGTTATCGGGTTCCCCACATGTAGGTCTGCTTCTTCAGCTTCATGTATACGAAGCTTTCGGTGGAGCGCACGCCGGGCAGCGCCCGGATGCGTTTGTTGATGACGTCCAGCAGGTGGTCGTCGTCCTCGCAGACGATCTCGGCGAGGATGTCGAACGAGCCCGCGGTCATCACCACGTACTCGACTTCCGACATGTCAGTCAGCACGTCAGCGATCGACTCGACATCGCCCTCGACGTGGATGCCCACCATCGCCTGCCGGCGGAAGCCCACGGTGAGCGGGTCCGTGACGGCGACGATCTGCATCACGCCCTGGTCCAGCAGCTTCTGGACGCGCTGGCGCACGGCCGCCTCCGACAGGCCCACGGCCTTGCCGATCGCGGCGTACGGCCGGCGGCCGTCCTCCTGGAGCTGCTGAATGATGGCGAGGGAGACGGCATCCAACTGCGGGGTGCCGTTCCTGGACTCGCGGGAGGAGTCCCTCTGGTCTGCGCTTCGACTGGCCACGCGCTCACTGTGCACGAGGTCTCGTCCGTTTTGCAAGCCCCGATCGATGAAATTCGTTGTTTGAGGGATCAAAGCTTGCGGATTTCGCAGATGTGGCCGGGTTGGGGGTGTTGAAAACGTGGGGGTGCCGACTAGGGTGGGGTGTCTCAGTGATCGGACAGCCGCAGCGGCCGTCCGGGCTGGACCGCTCGAACCCTCGAACCAGATCAGGAGGCCGGCAGTGAGCACCGAGCTGCGTCGTCTGCGCAACTACATCGACGGTGAGTTCCGGGACGCCGCCGACGGACGGACCACCGAGGTGGTCAACCCCGCGACCGGCGAGGCGTACGCGACCGCGCCGCTGTCCGGACCGGCGGACGTGGACGCCGCCATGGAGGCCGCCGCCCGCGCCTTCCCCGCCTGGCGCGACGCCACGCCGGCCGAGCGCCAGCGGGCCCTGCTGAAGATCGCGGACGCCTTCGAGGAGCGGGCCGAGGAGCTGATCGCGGCCGAGGTGGAGAACACGGGCAAGCCCACCGGGCTCACCCGCTCCGAGGAGATTCCGCCGATGGTCGACCAGATCCGCTTCTTCGCCGGTGCGGCGCGGATGCTGGAGGGCCGCTCGGCCGGCGAGTACATGGACGGGCTGACCTCGATCGTTCGCCGCGAGCCGATCGGCGTCTGCGCCCAGGTCGCGCCGTGGAACTACCCGATGATGATGGCCGTATGGAAGTTCGCCCCGGCGCTCGCCGCGGGCAACACGGTCGTCCTCAAGCCCTCGGACACCACCCCCGCCTCCTCGGTGCTGATCGCCGAGATCATCGGCTCGGTGCTACCCAAGGGCGTCTTCAACGTCATCTGCGGCGACCGTGACACCGGCCGCCTGATGGTCGAGCACGAGACCCCGGCGATGGCCTCCATCACCGGCTCCGTGCGCGCCGGCATGTCGGTCGCCGAGTCCGCGTCCAAGGACCTCAAGCGGGTCCACCTGGAGCTGGGCGGCAAGGCGCCCGTCGTCGTCTTCGAGGACACCGACATCGCCAAGGCCGTCGAGGACATCTCGACGGCGGGCTTCTTCAACGCCGGCCAGGACTGTACGGCCGCCTGCCGCGTCCTCGTCCACGAGTCGATCCACGACGAGTTCGTGGCCGCGCTGGCCAAGGCCGCCGAGGAGACGAAGACCGGGCAGCCGGACGACGAGGACGTGCTCTACGGCCCGCTGAACAACCCCGACCAGCTCAAGCAGGTCGAGGGCTTCATCGAGCGGCTGCCCGCGCACGCGCGGGTGGAGGCCGGCGGCAAGCGGGTCGGCGACAAGGGCTACTTCTTCGCCCCGACCGTGGTCTCCGGCGTCAAGCAGGACGACGAGATCATCCAGAAGGAGGTCTTCGGCCCGGTCATCACCGTCCAGTCCTTCACGGACGAGGACCAGGCCCTGGAGTACGCCAACGGCGTCGAGTACGCCCTGGCCTCCTCGGTGTGGACCAAGGACCACGCCCGCGCGATGCGGATGTCCAAGAAGATGGACTTCGGCTGCGTGTGGATCAACACCCACATCCCGCTGGTCGCGGAGATGCCGCACGGCGGCTTCAAGAAGTCCGGCTACGGCAAGGACCTCTCGGCGTACGGCTTCGAGGACTACACCCGGATCAAGCACGTGATGACGTCGCTGGGCTAGCCCTCCCGGCGCCTCACCGGCGGCCCCCGCACAGGTCCACCTCCTGTGCGGGGGCCGCCTTTTGGCGGGCCCCGCTGATCGACAAGGTGTCGGACGGGGCGCTCCCCGCTCGACGCAGCGTCGATTGTGTGACCGGACCGGGGACCGGCATCCTTCCGGGGTGCCCCAGACTTCTTCGCGTACGACCGTGTCCCGCCGTTCCCTGCTGCGCGCGCTCGGCGGCACCGCCGCGCTCGGCGCGCTGGCCGGCTGCGGAGTGCCCGCCGCCTACGTCCGGCCCGGCGATCGCTCGGTGGGGGACGCGTCCGCCACCGAACACCGGCTGACCTGGGCGAACTGGCCGCTGTACATCGACACCGACGACAAGAACCCGAATCGCCGGCCCACCCTCGACGCGTTCGAGAAGCGCACCGGGATACGCGTGGAGTACGTCGAGGAGATCAACGACAACGACGAGTTCTTCGGCAAGATCAGCCCCGCGCTGATGAACCACCAGTCCACCGGCCGCGATCTGATCGTCATCAGCGACTGGATGTGCGCCCGGTTCGTACGGCTGGGCTGGGTGCAGGAGATGGACCGCGCGCACCAGCCGAACGTGGCGAAGCACCTCGACCCGCTGCTGCGCACGCCCGCCTTCGACAAGGGCCGCAGGTTCACCGTGCCGTGGCAGTCCGGCATCACCGGTATCGCCTACAACCGCAAGAAGCTCGGCCGCGAGATCCGCGCGGTCAAGGACCTGTGGGCGCCCGGCCTCAAGGGCCGGGTCACCCTCCTGTCCGGCCTGGACGAGTCCTTCGCGCTGCTGATGCAGGGCAACGGCGTGGACGTCACCAGGTGGACCGCGCACGACTTCCACACCATGTGCGACGAGGTGGAACGGCAGGTCCGCCGGGGCCAGATCCGCCGCTTCACCGGCAACGACTACACCAAGGACCTGGTCAGCGGCGACGTCCTCGCCTGTCAGGCGTACTCGGGCGATGTCATCCAGCTCCAGGCGGACAACCCCGACATCCGCTTCGTCGTCCCCGAGGAGGGCGCCGAGCTGTGGTCGGACTCCCTGATGATCCCCGACCGGGCCGCGCACAAGGCCAACGCCGAGCGGCTGATCGACTACTACTACGAGCCCGAGGTCGCCGCGAAGCTGGCCGCCTGGGTCAACTACGTCTGCCCGGTCCCCGCCGCCAAGGACGTCCTTGCCGACGCCCCCGACAAGGACACCGCCGCCCTCGCCGACAACCCCCTGATCTTCCCCGACTCCACGATGCGCTCCCGCCTCGCCATCGCCCGCGACATCACCTCCACGGAACGCGTGGAGTTCGCCCGGCGCTGGAACCAGATCGTGGGTCTGTGAGGGACGCCGATGCAGCACGTCACCGCCGTCTGGCAGGACCACGGGTTCTTCCTGGACCCCCGGGCGTACCTGGCGAAACTGCCGAAGATCCGCGCTGAACTGCCGCCCGGGGCGCGGGACTTCGCCTGCGACCCCGGGCATTACGACATTCCGGGTGCCACCCGCTGTGTCAAAGACCTGGAGCTGTGCGGGATCCACCTCGCCACCGACAAGAGCGGCGAACTGGTGCTGGAGTTCGCGCCCACCGGTGGAAGCACGAGGCGGGGCTGCGCATCACCTACTCGGGCGTGCGGCACTTCGCCGTCGACCACCACCGCGCCATCGACTGGCTGCTCGTCGACACTGTGCTGCTGGACGAGATCCTCCCGGACGGGGAGGGCGGCTGCACGCACGAGATCGCGCTCACCGACGCCTCGGTCACCGTCCGGTGCGCGGATCTGGACGCGCGCTGGTGTCTCACTTCAGGCCGCTGAGCATCACGCCCCGGATGTAGTGCTTCTGGAGCAGCAGGAAGAGGGCGAGGACCGGGAGGATGCTGAGGACCAGGCCGGCCATGACGACCGGCATGGTGCGGGTGGGGTCGACGTAGTCCTGGAGGAGCTGGATGCCGACCGGGAGGGTCATCACGTCGGGGTCGGCGGTGGAGATCAGCAGGGCCCAGATGTACTCGTTCCAGGCGTCCACGAAGGTCAGCAGGGCGAGGGTGACGAGGACCGGCCCGGTCTGGGGGAGGACGATGCGCCACCAGAGGGTGAACTCGCCCGCGCCGTCGAGGCGGGCGGCCTCCAGGATCTCGTCCGGGACGGAGACCATGAACTGGCGCATCAGGAAGATCCCGAACCCGTTGACGAGGAACGGCATCGCGAGCGCCACGATGCTGACGGTCAGCCCCGCGCCGCCCCGCCCGAGCAGGTCGTTGCCGCCCGCCAGCGGCCAGTGCACCAGGATCAGGAAGTGCGGGATGAAGAAGAGGAACGGCGGGAACATCATCGTGGCCAGCACCAGCCGGAAGATGAAGTCCCGCCCCGGGAACCGGAGTTTGGCGAGCGCGTACCCGGCGAGCGACGAGGTGAGCAGCACCGAGCCGGTGATCAGGGCCGTCGCGGTGACGCTGTTGCGGAACAGCACCGGCAGGTCCAACTGGTGCAGGGCCGCGCGGTAGTTGGCGAAGCCGAATGCCTTCGGGAGGAAGCGGTACGGCAGTCTCCCCGACTCTCCGGGCCCCTTGAAGGACGTCATCACCATGTCGAGGAACGGCACCACCATGAGCACGGCACCGGACACGACGAAGAGGTACGACACCCACGGCCACCGGTGACGACGAGGGCTCACGCGTCCTCCCCCTTGCGCCGGAACACCCACAGCTGCACCAGCGTGATCACCAGCACCACCACGAACAGCACGAACGCCGCCGCGCTCGCCGTGCCCCAGTCGCCGTACGAGAACGCCTGCCGGTACATCTCCAGCGCCGCCACCGCCGTGGCGTCCCCGGGGCCGCCCTTGGTCATCACCGTGATCAGCGCGAACGACTGGAGCCCGGTGAGGAACTGGGTGACGCACACGAACAGCAGCGACGGCCGCAGCAACGGCAGCGTGATCCTCCGGAAGACCGTGCCGGCACCGGCGCCGTCCAGCTCCGCGGCCTCGTAGTACGAGCGCGGGATCGACTTCAGCCCCGCCGTGAGGACGAGGACCGCCGACCCCGCCGAGGCCCACGCCTGTACGACCACCACCGCGGGCAGCGCCGTGCGCGGATCCTGGAGGAAGGCGACCGAGCCGAGCCCGAGGGCGTTGAGGACGCCGTTGACGAGGCCGCCCGGCTCGTACATGTACTTCCACACATTGCCGACGGCGACCACGGTCGTCACCATCGGCAGGAAGTACAGCGTCCGCCACAGCCCCTGGAACCGCAGCCGGTCGACGCAGGTCGCGACGAGCACCGAACCCGCGAGCGCGACGGCCACCGTCCCCAGCGCGAACAGCACCGTGTTGGTGAGGACCGGCGTCAGGAACGTCGATCCCCGCGCGAACAGCCCCGTGAAGTTGTCCAGGCCGACCGGCCGGATGTCCCCGGGGTCGAACCCGGCCCAGCGCGACATCGACAGCAGCAGCGCGAAGCCGAGCGGCAGCACCAGGAACACCGCGAAGAACAGCAGGACCGGCGCCAGGAAGAGGTAGGCGACCACCGTCTGGCGGCGCCGGGCGCGCGCGGCGAGGCCGGGACCCGGCGGCCGCGCGCGGGACGCCGGACGCCCGGCCCGCTCCGGGGCCAGCGTGTTCACCACAGCCGCGACACCTCCTGATCGACCTGCCGGCGCGTGGTGCGCAGCGCCTGATCGACCGACTGCTGACCGGTCCACAGCGCCTCGATGTTGGTGCGCAGCAGTGTCTTCGCCTGCTGCGCGCCCGGCACGTTCGGCTCCGGCACCGCGTACGCCAGCGCGTCCAGGAACGGCCGCAGATTCGGGTCCCCGCCCCTGCCGAGCAGCGCCCGCATGTCGTCGGCCCGGCCGGTGAGCGAGCCGACCGACACCTGGAGGGCGCTCATACGGGTCACGCCCTTCGCGCCGGTCCGCTCCGCGTTGAGCCAGCGCAGGAACTCCCAGGCCTCGCGCGGGAACCGGCTGGCCGCGTTGACCCCGAGCAGGAATCCGGTGGAGAGCGTGGCGCGCCGGTCCCCCGCACGGGGGACCGGTACGGGGGCGACGCCCACGTCCCGGTAGTCCGCGCCCATCAGCGGCTTCAGACTGCCGGTCCACCAGCCCGCGCTGATCACCATGGCCACCTGCCCGGCGGGGAACGCCTGGTACACGTTGACGCCGGGGCTGCTCGCCCCCCGGCTCACCAGGCGGTGCTCCAGCTCGAACACCGCCCGCCCGGCCGGTGAGTCGATCGCGGTGCCCCGGCCGTCCAAGCCGACGAAGGTGCCCCCGGCGGCGTTCAGCAGCGCGAGGGTCTGCCCGACGGTGGTGGAGTCGTCGTACGAGGAGAGGCCGAACCCCTGCACCAGCGTGTTGCCGTACCGGTCCCGGCGGGTGGTGCGCTCGGCCGCCTCGGTCAACTCCGGCCAGGTGCGCGGGGGTCGGGAGATGCCGGCCGCGCGCAGCAGCCGCGCGTTGTAGTAGAGGGCGTACGTCTGCACCTCGGTGGGATAGCCGTAGACCCGGCCCCCGGCCGACACGGCGCCGACCGCGGCCGCGCTGTAGCCGCGCCGGATCTCCGCCGTGTGCGCGGCCGGGGCGGGCCGCAGCACCCCGGCCCGGACGAGCTGGCCGGTCCACAGGCAGTACGGCTGGATGATGTCGGCGCCCTGCCCCGCCGCCTGCCGGACCGTGAAGGTGGTCAGCAGATCGGTGAACTCCACCGCTTCCGTACGGACCTTGACCCGGTCGTGCGTGGCGTTCCACTCGTCCACCGGGTCCTGGAGCGCGCTCTTCAGCGCCCCGCTGGAGTAGTGCGAGAGCAGGGTCAGCACGATCGGATCCCCGGGGCGGCCGGTGCCCCGGTGCGGCGCGGCACAGCCCGCGGTGAGCAGGGCGGAGGGCAGCGCGAGCGCGAAGTGCCGCCGCTTCAGGGCGGGTTGGGGGCGCGTCACCGGGGGGTCTCCCGGCGCAGTACCCGGAACACCCGGGTCGTGGTGAACCCGGCGGCACGGTAGAGACGGCCCGCCGGTGACCGCTCGCCGGTCCACAGGAACCACGCCCCGTGCGCGCCGCGCGCCCGCATCCGGGCCAGGACCAGATGGAGCAGGACCTTGCCGAGCCCGGTGCCGCGCGCCTGTGCCAGCACCCCGAACGGCCCGAACCGCTCGATCGCCGACTCGTACGCCCCGTGCATCGCCCACCCCACCAGCCGCCCCCCGGGCTCCCGGGCGGTCACGATCCGGTCCAGCGGGGCACCGGCCGCCAGGCACTCCCGGATCGCGCGCGCCCAGTCCGGGGTGAAGTGGTTCCCGGCGAGCGCGATCAGCTCCACCAGGTCGTCGTCGGCCGGGGTGCCGAACCGGTAGCCCCGGTCGGCGAGTTCGTCCCGGCGCCGGGCGACGGCGTCCGGCATCCGGTGGCCGACCAGCGAGCGGTCCATCGCTGCCGCCTCGTACAGCGTCCGGAACCCGAGCGCGTCCAGGAGCTTCGCGGCCTCCGGACAGGTCTCGGCGTCCAGGCCGGGGAGGATGTAGTGCGGCGTGTAGGAGGAGAAGTCCACGGTGGTACGGCCCTGGGCGCGCAGCCAGTCGAGGGCATCCGTCAGCAGCAGGCGGCCGAGCCCCTGCCCGCGCGCGGCGGGATCGACGAAGAAGAACGGGATCCAGCCCTGCTGCGGCTCCAGGTCGGTGCCGTGCAGCGGGGTCAGCCGGCGTACCGCGTAAGCGGCGCCGAGGACGCGCCCGCCGGCCACGGCGACCCGGAGGCCCTCGGGGTCGAAGTTGGCGTCGAGCAGGACGAGGGTGCGGAAGCGGTCCGGGGTGATCGGATCGGCCGGTGCGCTCCGGCACCAGGCGGCCACGAGCGACGGCCCGTCACCCGCCCGGAACCCCCGAATCTCCCTGTCGAAGAGGGGAGTTGACGTCATCGGTGGGTCCGTCCTTCCCCGCGCGGCGGCTCAGGAGTACAGCAGTACGTCGTCGCCCGCCCACGCGGCCGGCGGCGCGGGCGGATCGCACAGCGGCAGCGGGTCCGCCCCCGCGTCGAGGACGTCCCGGAGCCGGTCGGAGCCCCAGAGCAGGTCGATGGCGTACGCGCCGTCACCGCGGTCCCACGCGAAGTCGTCGGGGTGGAGGCGGCGCAGGGTGGCGAGCATGGCGACGGCGGTGCGCACGGGCCGGAACGCGGCGCGGTCGGTGACATGGAGCTGCACCCCGCGCAGGGATCGACCGGCGTGCTTGTGGAAGGTGGGGACATAGCGCAGATCACGGAAGTGCACTCCGGGCAGGGCGAGTTCGTTGAGCGCGGGCGCGAGGCGGGCGTCGACGTAGGGGGCGCCGACGATCTCGAAGGGCTGAGTGGTGCCACGGCCCTCGGAGAGGTTGGTGCCCTCGAACAGACAGGTGCCCGGGTAGACGGCGGCGGTGGCGGGGGTCGGCATGTTCGGCGAGGGCGCGATCCAGGGGAGCCCGGTGGACCCGGCGTCCATGGCGCGCCGCCAGCCGGTCGCCTCGATCACGGTCAACTCGGCCGGTCCGCCCGCGCGTCGGGGTACCGCCTCGGTGTTGAAGTACCGGGCGAGTTCCCCGGCGGTCAGGCCGTGCCGCACGGGGATCGGCACCCGTCCGACGAAGCTCGCCCACGCGGGGTCGAGCAGCGGGCCCTCGCTGACCGTCCCGCCGAGGGGGTTGGGCCGGTCGGCGACCACGAACCGCACACCGGTACGGGCCGCGGAGACCATCAGGTCGAACATCGTCCAGACGTACGTGTAGAACCTGGCGCCGACGTCCTGGAGGTCGTACACGAGGACGTCGACCCCGCTGTCGGCGAGCAGCTTGTCGAGCCGCTCCCCGTCGCACCGGTACGTGTCGTACACCGGCAGCCCCGCGACGCGGTCCGCGCCCCCGCCGGCGCCGGCCTGACCGCTCCCGTCCACCCCGTGCTCGGGCCCGAACAGGGCGACAAGGCGCAGCCCCGCCGCCGCCAACGCGGGTGCGGCGGGCCGCAGACCGGGCAGCACCGTGGTGTGGTTCCCCACCAGCCCGGCCCGGCCGCCCCCGGCGAGCGCGGGCGCCGCGCACAGCCGCGCGATCCCGGTCTCCACCGCGCCATGCCCGTCCGCGCTCATCCCTCGCCCCGTCTGCCGGTCACCTCTCGAAACGGTGGTCCGAAATGTACAGGCATGTGGGGGAGTGGGGCGTGATTGACGGCCGGTCCGGATCTCGTCGACCGCGTGTGCGGATTCTCTCCGGGGACCGCGTTTTGAACGCGTTCAACTCGGGCGTACGCTCTGCCCATGAGCGACAGAGCCGCCCTTTTGAAGGGCATTCGCCGCTGGCTGGTCTTCTTCGTGGTGTGTCTCGTGCTGAGCGGGGCCACGGCCTTTTGGCTGGTGCACGAACTGCGCTGGACGGAGAGCGTGTTGCGGGCGCTGGGGACGCCGGATCCGCTGCCCGGCCTGACGGGCTGGATCGCGCGGGTGCGGGACGGGCTCGACGCCGTCGACGCGAAGTACCCCTTCGTCCTCTACGGCACGGACTGGCTGGCGTTCGCCCACCTCGTCATCGCGGTCGCCTTCTACGGCCCGTACCGCGACCCGGTGCGCAACATCTGGGTGATCGAGTTCGGCATGATCGCCTGCGCCGGCATCGTCCCGCTCGCCCTCGTCTGCGGCCCGATCCGCGGCATCCCGTTCTGGTGGAGCCTGATCGACATGTCCTTCGGCGTCTTCGGGGTCGTCCCGCTGTACGTCGTACGCGCGAAGATCAAGCATCTTGAGTCGCTTTCGGGGGCGCGGGTGGCCGGAAGCACGCCATGACGTCCTTGCCGCGGGGGCAGCGGTGGATCTCCCAGTCATGGGCGAGGGCGTCGACGAGGAGCAGACCGCGCCCGCCCAACGCGTCGGCGCCGGGCTGCCGTTGCTGGGGGAGGCGGGAATCGGAGTCGTGCACCGTCACATGGAGGCAGCCGTTGTCCCAGGTGAGGATCAGCTGCGCCGTGCTGCGGGCGTGGACGTGGGCATTGGTCACCAGCTCGGAGACGGTCAGCACGATCGAATCCACCAGCTCCGGAGCGGTCCGGGTCCAGCCGAGCGTCTCCAGATGCGCGCGCGTCCAGTCCCTGGCCGCCTTCGCCCCGCTGTTCAGGGGCAGGGTGCGGGCCCAGCCCACAGCCTTCAACGAAGACCCGTCTTCCATTCTCTTCTCCTCCGGCGGTCGGCCATGTCCCTTCCGTGTGCCCGCGTTCGGCGGGTACCGCACCAGGCGCGCCGCACGGACATGCCTTCGGACGCGATGCCCGTGAACGGCGTCGGGCCACGGGAGGGGAGGATCACCGACTGTCGTATCGTTCCTCCGGCAGTACACGAAGCGGAGATTGGGTGAGGACAACGTGACGGCTGAGACCAACACGCGCCTGCTGGTCGAGATATTGACCGCGCGGCGTGAGGACTTCCTCGCCCAGTGGACGAGGACGATCGGCGACGACCTCCAGGGCCGGCTGAGCCTGGCGGAACTGGGCTACGAACTCGGGGAACTGTACGAGGCCGTCCTCAAGGCCGTCTCCATCGGCGGGCTCGACGCCCGCGGGGAGCACTTCGGCGAGACGCGCAGCCTGCTGATCGAGCTCTCGCGCAACCGGGCCCGGCAGGGCTTCACACCCACCGAGACCGCGCGGAGCGTCTTCGCCCTCAAGGAGGTGCTGGAGCCCTCCCTCACCGGCGAGACCGCGTCCGCCCGCGCGTACCTCCAGTTCGCCCGGCTGCTGGACGACCTCGGGCTGCTGACGACCGAGGCGTACGTCCGCACCCGTGAGGAGATCATCTCCTCCCAGGCCGAGCAGCTCCTCGAACTCTCGACCCCGGTGGTCAAGCTGTGGGACGGGGTCGTCGGCGTACCGCTGGTCGGCACCCTCGACTCGGCCCGCACCCAGGTCGTCATGGAGAAGCTGCTCCAGACCCTGGTCGACACCGACTCCACGCACGCCATCATCGACATCACCGGTGTGCCCACGGTGGACACCCAGGTCGCCCAGCACCTGCTCAAGACCGTCGTCGCCGCCCGCATGATGGGCGCGCGGTGCATCATCTCCGGCATCCGCCCGCAGATCGCCCAGACGATCGTGGCCCTCGGCATCGAGTTCGGTGACATCCCCACCAACTCCTCCCTGGCCGACGCGCTCCGCCAGGCGCTGAAGGAGATCGCCCTGGAGGCCGAGGACGACCTGAAGGGTCTGCTGTGACCGAGCGCGTTCCCGTCCTCAAGATCGGCGAGACCCTTTTGGTCTCCATCCAGACGGATCTCGAGGACCAGATGGTGATGGACCTCCAGGAGGATCTGTCCAACCGGATCGTCGACACGGGGGCCAAGGGGGTCGTCATCGACATCTCGGCCCTGGAGATCGTGGACTCGTTCGTGGGCCGCATGCTGGCCACCAACGCCTCGATCTCCCGGGTCCTCGGCGCCGAGACCATCGTCGTCGGCATGCGGCCCGCCGTCGCCATGACCCTCGTCGAGCTGGGGCTGTCCCTCAACGGCGTCCGTACCGCTCTCAACCTGGAGCGGGGTCTGAAACTTCTGCGGCGCCTCAGCGCAGAACGCGCATGAAAGACTTCGGCGCCGCGGACCTCGCGGCGGAAGTCGTGCAGGTCGCCAGCAGCAGCGATGTCGTCGCCGCGCGGCAGACGGTGCGCACCCTCTCCCAGCGCAGCGGCATGTCGCTCGTGCACCAGACGAAGCTGGTCACCGCGGCCAGCGAACTGGGCCGCAACATGCTGATATACGGCGGCGGTGGCGTGGTGCGGGTGGCGACCGTCATGGACGGGGGCCGCTCCGGCATCTTCGTGGAGTTCCGCGACCAGGGCCCGGGCATCGGGGACATCGAGCTGGCGATGACCGACGGCTGGACCTCGGGCAACGGCATGGGGCTCGGGCTGAGCGGCGCCAAGCGGCTCGTGGACGAGTTCGACATCGAGACGGGGCCGTCGGGCACCACGGTGCGCATTGTGAAGTGGGGCAGGTGACCAGCACCTTCGTCGCCGAGGCCGGCGATGTCTGCTGGCTGCGCGCGGACGTCGCGCTCGCGGCCGCCGCACGTCACCAGGGGGCCCAGCTCGCCCGTGGCGTCCACCTCTCCGCCGAGCACACGGCCCGGCTGGAGCTGTGCGTCACGGAGATGGCGACCAATCTGCTCAAGCACGCCCACGACGGCGCGCTCGCCCTGCGGGTGGTGCGCGCTCGCGGCCGGGCGGCCGTGGAGTGCCTCTCCCTCGACAGCGGGCCCGGCATCGAGGACGTCCCCCGGGCACTGCGTGACGGCACGTCCGCCACCGGCACCCTGGGCATCGGCCTGGGCGCCATCGGGCGGCTGGCCGACGAGTCCGGGGTGCACTCCCTGCGCGGGCGCGGCACGGTCCTCTACGCGCGTTTCTGGGCGGGCGCGGCCGACGGGGCGGCGCCGGACCCGGTGGCGACCGGCGGGCTGACGCGTCCGATCAGCGGTGAGCAGGTGTGCGGGGACTCCTGGGCCGTGCGCGCGGTCATCGGTCACGGCTGCGGGGCACTGTCGCTGATGATGTGCGACGGACTCGGGCACGGGCCGCTCGCGGCACGGGCCGCCGACCGGGCCCGGGAGGCGTTCCGCGACAGCCGTCACATGGATCCGGCGGCCGTACTGGAGGACGTGCACCGCGGCCTGCGCGGGACGCGCGGGGCGGCCGTGGCGATCGCCCTGGTCGACCTGGGCGCGGAGCGGGTGCGGCTGAGCGGGGCGGGCAACATCAGCGCGCTGGTCGCCACCGAGAGCACCCGGAGCGGACTGCTGTCCCTCCCGGGGATCGTGGGCGTGCAACTGCCCCGCCCGCGCACCTTCGAGGCCGCGTTCCCGCCCGGGTCCGCCCTCGTCATGCACTCCGACGGCCTCAGCGACCGCTGGAAGCCGGCGGACTTCCCCGGGCTGTTCGCCCAGGATCCCTCGCTGGTCGCCGCGCAGATCCTCAACCAGGCCGCCGTACGCAGGGACGACGCCGGGATCGTCGTCGCCGTGCGCGGGCAGCGGCCATGACCCCGGGCCCGGTCGGCCATGAGGTGTTCACGATCGCTCTGCGGGAGGGGAGCGACGTGATCGCCCTGCGCCGGTGCACCCAGTCGGTGTGCCGGGCCGCGGGGCTGACCGGCAGCCCGCTGGTACGGATGACCACCGTGGTGAGCGAGGCCGGGGAAAGCCTCCTGGGCGCACCGGGGCTCACCGCGCGGCTCTGCCTGGAGGAGTCCGGCACCGCCGTACTGGCCGTACGCTTCGGCTGGCTGGACGCCTCGCGGCCGCCGGCCCGTCTGCTCGCCGCCGCCACGCACCTGCTGGACGACAGCCGGCTGCGGGTCGCGCCGGACGACGGCGGCCAGGAACTCGTGCTGGCCCAACGCACCCCCACGCCGCCCGCGGCCCTCGGTGAACTGGCCCTCGAACTGCGCGGCAGGCTCGGCGGCGACGATTCCAGGGCCGACCTGGTCGAGGCCCTGCGCACCCAGAACCACCAGCTGCTGGCCGCCCTGGAGGAGTCCCAGCGCCAGCAGGAGGAACTCCAGCGCCTCAACGCCGAACTGGAGGAGACGAACGCCGGTGTCATGGCGCTGTACTCCGAGCTGACGAGCGAACTCCAGGCCACCAACAGCGGGGTGGTCGCGCTCTACGCCGAACTGGAGGACAAGACCCGGCAGCTCGAACTCGCCCATGAGTACAAGACCCGCTTCTGGGCCAACGTCAGCCATGAGCTGCGCTCCCCGGTGAACTCGGTCATCGCCCTGGCCCGGCTGCTGCTGGACTCCCGGGCGGAGCCGCTGACCGACGAGCAGCGCCAGCAGATCTCGCTCGTCCAGGCATCGGGCAGCACCCTGCTCGCCCTCGTGGACGAACTGCTCGACGTCGCCAAGGCGGAGTCCGGCCGACTGGAGCCCCAGCCCGCCGTGACCGATCTGCGGGCGCTGCTGCACCAGTTGCGCGGCACGCTGAGGGGCACCACACAGCCCGGTGTCGTCCTGCGCATCCCGGACCACGACCAGCGGGCGCCCCTGGTCACCGACGAGGTCATGCTGACCCGGGTGCTGCGCAACGTGCTGTCGAACGCGCTGAAGTTCACCGTCGAGGGCTCGGTCGAACTCGGCGTCACCGAACGGGAGGACGAGCACGGGCCGCGCTTCGTCTTCCGCGTCCGGGACACCGGTGTCGGGATACCGGCCGACGAACTCGACCGGGTCTTCGAGGAGTTCTACCAGGTACGGGGTCCGCACCAGCGGGGCCGGGCGGGCACCGGCCTCGGACTGCCCTACGCCCGCCGCCTGACCG
The DNA here is from genome assembly GCF_030450125.1 of Streptomyces sp. WP-1. Taxonomy (NCBI): domain Bacteria; kingdom Bacillati; phylum Actinomycetota; class Actinomycetes; order Kitasatosporales; family Streptomycetaceae; genus Streptomyces; species Streptomyces sp. WP-1. The sequence goes on along the minus strand of NZ_CP123923.1, from coordinate 2,479,913 downwards.
AACTGCTGAAGGGCACGCTGACGCTCGACAGCGCGGTGGGACAGGGCACCCAGGTGGTCATCGACATCCCGGCCCTTCCCCCGCAGGCGTCACGGGAGACGGCGGCCGTGGTGGGGTCCGTGCTGGTCGTCGACGACGACGAGACATGGCTGCCCGGCTTCCGGGCCCTGCTGGCGGAACTCGCCGGGTCCGTCATCGTGCTCACCGACGGCGGCGCCGCCGTCGCCGCCGTCGAGCGTGAGCGGCCGGACGTCGTCGTACTCGACCTCAACATGCCCGGCGCGAGCGGATACCGGATCCGGCGGCAACTGGCCGCCCGTCCGGCCACCGCCCAGGTGCCCGTGATCGTCGTCACCGCGCTGGAACCCGCCGACGTGGACCACGCGCGTCTCGCCCCGGTCCGCGCCGTGCTGAACAAGTCCCGCCTCACCTCGGCGATCCTCGCCGCGGCTCTGGGGCAGGACGAGAACGTGGCGGCCGTCCGACGCACGCCCGCCGATTCTCCGCCGCCACCCCCCGCCGAGGAACGTCGATGACCCACCGGCCCGACCCGGACCACGCCCCCGCGCACATCCTGGTGGTCGACGACACCCCCGCGAACCGGTACGTCCTGTCCACCACGCTGCGCCGCGGCGGGCACCGCGTCACCGAGGCGGAGGACGCCGGCCGCGCGCTCGAACTGCTCGACGGCCCCTGCCCCGAGCCGGAACTCGCCATCGTCGACGTACGGCTGCCCGACATGACGGGCTTCGAGGTGTGCGAACGGATCAAGAGCAACCCGGTCACCGCGGCCCTGCCCGTCATCAACATCTCCGCCTCCGCCGTCACCGTGCACGACCGGGCCCAGGGGCTCTACCGCGGAGCCGACGCCTACCTCGTGGAACCCGTCGCCCCGGACGAACTGCTCGCGACGGTCACGGCGACCCTGCGCTACGCCCGTGCCCGCCGCCGCGCCGAACTCCTCGCGGACCGGCTGCACCTGCTCAACCGCGCCACCCTGGCGATGTACAGCGCCGCCGACGCCCAGGAACTGGTCAAGGTGACCGCCGAGAGCGCCGCGGCCGTCCTGCGCTGCGACGTGGCCGCACTCCTCACCACCCCCCAGGGCGCCCCCCTGATCGCCCACACCCGGCACGCGCCGGGACCGCGGACCCGCACGACGACGACCGCCCTCCCGCACCGCTTCGACGACGAGGACCCAGGGCTCCCGGACCTGGACCTGCCCGGTCTGCCGCCCGGACTCGCGCAGGGCGCCCGACGCCGCACCGTCATCGGCCGCACCAGGGCCGACCGGCCGCCCGTGGCCATCGTGACGCCGGCGGACGCCGTCACCACCCTGGACGACGAGCAGCTGCTGACCCAGCTCACCCAGGCCGGCGCGCTCGCGCTGGAGGCGCTGCGCAGCTACAGCGAGGAACACGCCCTGGCCCTCACCCTGCAACGCAGCTTCCTCCCCGAGCGGCTGCCGGAGACCGCACGGGCGGACCTGGCCGTGCGCTATCTCCCCGCCAGCGAACGCACCGAGATCGGCGGCGACTTCTACGAGGCGATCAGCACGCCCGACGGACTGGTGGTGGCCGTCGGCGACGTGGCCGGGCACTCCCTCGACGCCGCCATGGTGATGGGCCAGGTCCGCCACGCGCTGCGCGCCTACGCCGTCGAGGGCCACTGCCCCACGGCGATCCTGGACCGCCTCGACCACCTGATCACCTCGGTGGCGCCGGGCGCCACCGTCACGCTCTGCGTCCTGCTGATCGAGTTCGACACGGACCTCGTCCATGTCGCGAACGCCGGCCATCTGCCGCCCCTGCTGCGCGGTCCGGACGGTACGACCGGCTATGTGCGCGAGCACGGCCCCCTCCTCGGCCTCGGACTTCCGCATCCGCCCGCGCGGCGGCTCACCATGGCGCCCGGCTCCCTGATCGTCCTCGTCACCGACGGACTGATCGAGCGCCGCCACGAAGACCTGGAACGGTCCCTGGAACGCCTCGCCGCGGTGGTCGAGGACGCCCCCGCGGACCCGGAGGAGGCGTGCGCGCACCTCCTCGACGGCCTGACTCCCGACGGCAGCGACGACGTGGCCCTGATGGCGGTACGGCTGAACGGCCGGGCGGACGGCTCGTCCTTCGGGCGACGACGGGAGTTGCCGGACAGGCTCTAGCGGGAGCGCAGCTCGTGCAGGACGTCGATGCGGTTCGTGGTGATCGAGTCGACGCCCAGGGCCAGCAGCCGGCGCAGGGAGCGCCGGGTGTCCGGGGTCCACACGGAGACGAGCCGCCCGGCGCGGTGCACCTCGGTGACCAGGTCGCGGTCGACCAGGGAGAAGCGGTAGTTGAGCCAGCGGGGGTTGATCGCGGCCAGCAGCGCGGGGCGCGGCGGGGCCAGGGTCGTCCAGGTCAGCGCGATCTCCGCGGCCGGTTCGGCGGCGCGCACGGTGAGCATCGTCTCCGCGCCCGCGCTGTAGTACACCCGGTCCCCGGCCCCGCACTGGCGGACCACGTCCAGGATCCGCTCCATCGTCCGCCGCGTCACCCGCCCGCACAGATCCACCATCACCCGGCTGTCACCGGTCGCGGCGAGCGCCTCCGCCAGCGTCGGCACCCGGCCGTCGGTGAGCCCGCGCAGCTCCTCGGCGGACAGCGCGCTCAGCGGCCGGTCCACCTCCCACAGCCGTTTCAGCGTGTCGTCGTGCAGCAGCACGGGCACGCCGTCGCGGGTGAGCCGGACATCGAACTCCACGGCGTCCGCGCCCCGGTCGAGACCGGAGCGCAGCGAGTCGAGGGTGTTCTCACGGAAGCGGTAGGGGTCGCCGCGGTGGGCCACGGCGGTCACGGTCTGCATGGCCCCCATTGTGGTGCGGATCGCGGTGCGCCTCAGCCGGCGAGCCGGCCGGCGGTGTACGTGTCGATCTCCGCCGCGAGCCGCGCCTTGCCCGCCGCGTCCAGGAAGGACGCCTCCACCGCGTTCTTCGCGAGGTCCGCGATCCCGCGCTCGTCCAGGTCGAGGAGGCGGGCGGCCACCGCGTACTCGTTGTTGAGGTCGGTGCCGAACATCGGCGGGTCGTCGGAGTTGACCGTGATCAGCACCCCGGCCTGGGCGAACTGCCGGATCGGGTGCTCGTCCAGGGTGCGCACCGCGCGGGTGGCGATGTTGGAGGTCGGGCAGACCTCCAGCGGGATGCGCCGCTCGGCGAGGTGCGCGAGCAGCGCCGGGTCCTGCGCGGAGCTGGTGCCGTGCCCGATGCGCTCGGCGCCCAGTTCGTTCAGCGCGTCCCACACCGACTGCGGACCCGTGGTCTCGCCGGAGTGCGGCACCGAGCGCAGACCGGCCGCGACGGCACGGTCGAAGTACGGCTTGAACTGCGGGCGGGGCACGCCGATCTCGGGCCCGCCGAGCCCGAAGGAGACCAGGCCCTCCGGCCGGATCCGGTCGTCGGTGGCGAGCCGCACGGTCTCCTCCGCCGACTCCAGGCCGGCCTCCCCGGGGATGTCGAAGCACCAGCGCAGCACGGTGCCGAACTCGGCCTCCGCGCTCTTGCGGGCGTCCTCGATCGCCTCCATGAAGGCGCGCGCGTCGATGCCGCGCCGGGTGGAGGAGAACGGGGTGAGGGTCAGCTCGGCGTAGCGCACCTGCTGGCGGGCCAGGTCGCGGGCCACCTCGAAGGTGAGCAGCCGGACGTCCTCCGGGGTGCGGATCAGCTCCACCACCGACAGGTACACCTCGATGAAGTGCGCGAAGTCGGTGAAGGTGAAGTACTCGGCGAGCGCCTCGGGGTCGCTGGGGACCCGGGAGTCGCGGTGGCGCGCGGCCAGCTCCGAGACGATGCGGGGGGAGGCGGAGCCCACGTGGTGGACGTGCAGTTCGGCCTTGGGCAGTCCGGCGATGAACGCGCGCAGGTCGCGGTCGGCCGAGTCGGCGGCGGGTACGGAACTGGCGGTCAAGGGGGCCTCCCCGGGCAGGGCGCCGACGGGCCCTCACGGGCGCGGCGCGGGTGATCGGCTGATCGTCACTGGACATCGTAGGCGGGCGCGGGACGGAGGAACCGGGCGGGCGGGGGGCGAGTGCCGGACGGGCGGGGGGCGGGTGCCGGACGGGGGAGGGGGCCGTACGAGCCGTGCGGGGAGAAGCCGTAGGAGGGGTACGGCCCTGCTGGGCCCCGGTGCCGGACGGTGGGACCGGCCGGCCGGGGCGGGCCGGGGAGGCCGTAGCATGGCGGGACGAACGACCGAGGGGGAAGTACGCGTGTCAGACGGAACGCAGTCGAGTGGGGCGGCCGGCGGCGGCCACGACCCGTGGGCGCCGCCCGAGCAGGGGTTGTCGCTGGACAAGGACCGGCCCGCCGCGCCGGGTGCGGGACAGCCCCCGGCGCAGCCGCCGTCCGTGCACGAGCAGGCCACGGTGACCGACCTGCCCACCGGCGGGTACGCCCAGCCGAACTTCGCCCCGCCCGCCCAGCCCGCCCCGGGCTTCGGCGCGCCCACCCCGCCCGCGTTCGGCGCCCCCGCCCCGGGTGAGCCGGTGCCGCCCCCGCCGATCGCGCCCACCGGCGCCGGTGTGCCCCCGGTGTCCGCGCCGCCCGCAGGCGGCTACGGCTACCCCGGCTACCCGGCCGGTGGCGGCTATGGCTGGAGCGGTGTGCCGATGGCCCCGCAGAACGGCATGGGCACCGCGGCGATGGTGCTCGGCATCCTCTCGATCTGCCTGTTCTGCCTGTACGGCGTCGCCTCCGTGATCCTGGGCATCCTCGCGGTGGTCTTCGGCGTCAAGGGACGGCGCCGGGCCGAGCGCGGCGAGGCGACGAACCACGGCCAGGCCCAGGCCGGTCTGATCATGGGCGTCATCGGGATCATCGTCGGCGTCGCCGTGATCGTGCTCCTCGCGATCGGCATCACCGCCGCGATCAACGAGGACCACTCCAGCGACGATCCGTACTACTACGGCTCGCTGCACTCCGTCTCGGCGCCGGTGACGGTGGCGGCACAGCGCTGACCGCTTCGGTCCATGCCCGCCGGACCCGGGGAACCACCCGGTCCGGCGGGCATCGTCGTACCCGGCCCCCGCCCGCCTACCTCGCGGCCAGCTCCGCCCGCGCCTCCATCAGGGCGAAGCCCAGCAGGTTCAGCCCCCGCCAGCGCTCCGGGTCCCGGGCCGCCTCGTCGTCCGCGGTCAGGCCGATGCCCCACACCCGGTCCACCGGGCTCGCCTCGACCAGCACCCGCTCGCCCGTGCCCAGCAGGAACGCGCGCAGCGCGGGGTCGGCGGCGAACTTGTGCGCGCTGCCCTCGGCCACGATCCGGAACCGCTCCCGCTCCCATATCGCCTCGTCGAAGCCGCGCACCAGACGGCCCGCCTTCTTGGCCTGGGCGGGATGCGCCGAGTCGAGGACCTGGCGCTCCGCCTCGGCGTCGCCGAACAGCCGGGCCTTGGCGGCCATCATCCAGTGCTCCGCCGTCGCGTACCGCCTGCCGTCGACCACGAAGGGTGAGGGCCACCACTGGCTCAGACAGCTCGCGCCGATGGTGCCGTCCGGGCGGGGGCGGTGGCCCCAGAAGTGCAGATACTTGATCCGGGACCCCGCCCGGACCTCGCTGACCAGGGCCTGGAGCCCGTCGATCCTCCCCATGCACGCGAGTCTGGCACGCACCACTGACACTCCGTCCGGCTTTTCCTCGTCCGACTCGACACCTGGTCGACAGATTCCGTCGCGTAACCAAAAGGCAACAACGGAATCACTTGTTGGAGGCTTATAGCTCTGTCAGGATCGGCACTCAAATCGAGCTGGAGCTACGCCACCCACCCCCGGGACGGGGGGTGATCGGCGGAGGAGAGCGACATGCACAACCCGGGCACCGCCGGCCAGGAACGATTTCCCGCAGCCGACCATTTCGCGGAAGGCGCTCAATTCATCGCCGGCCGTCTGACCAAGGGCACCTCGGGGCGCCGCCACGCCGTGGTCGACCCGGCCACCGGCGACGAGGTGTACACCTACGACCTGGCCGGCACCGACGACGTCGACGCGGCCGTCGCCGCCGCCCGCGAGGCGTTCCCCGGCTGGGCCTCGGCCACTCCGGGCGAGCGCTCGGACTCCCTGCACCGCTTCGCCGCCGTGCTCGCCGAGCGCGCCGAGGACTTCGCCCGCGCGGAGTCGCTCCAGTGCGGCAAGCCGCTCAAGCTCAGCCGCGAGTTCGACGTCCCCGGGACCGTCGACAACACCGCCTTCTTCGCGGGCGCCGCCCGGCACCTCCAGGGGCAGTCCGCCGGTGAGTACTCCGGCGACCACACGTCGTACGTCCGGCGCGAGCCGATCGGTGTCGTCGGGTCCATCGCGCCCTGGAACTACCCGCTCCAGATGGCCGCCTGGAAGGTGCTCCCGGCGATCGCCGCGGGCAACACCATCGTGCTCAAGCCGGCCGAGCTGACCCCCCTGACCTCGCTGCTCTTCGCCCAGGCCGCCACCGCCGCGGGCCTCCCGGACGGCGTGATCAACATCGTCACCGGCACCGGCAAGGAGGCCGGTGAGCACCTGGTCGGCCACCCCGATGTCGCCATGACCTCCTTCACCGGCTCCACCGGCGTCGGCAAGCGCGTCGCCGAGGTCGCCACCGCCACCGTCAAGCGGCTCCACCTGGAGCTGGGCGGCAAGGCCCCCTTCGTGGTGTTCGACGACGCCGACCTGGACGCGGCCGTCAACGGGGCCGTGGCCGGCGCGCTCATCAACACCGGCCAGGACTGCACCGCCGCCACCCGCGCCTATGTGCAGCGTCCGCTGTACGAGGCGTTCGTGGAGCGCACCGCCGCCCTCATGGAGACCGTGCGGCTCGGCGACCCGTTCGCCCCCGGCACCGACCTCGGACCGCTCATCTCGCACGCCCAGCGCGACCGCGTCGCCGGCTTCGTGGAGCGCGCCCGCGCCTACGCCCGCGTGGTCACCGGCGGCGAGGCCCCCGGCGGCGACCTGGCCGAGGGCGCCTACTACCGGCCGACCCTCATCGCCGGCGCCGCCCAGGACAGCGAGATCGTCCAGTCCGAGATCTTCGGACCCGTCCTGGTCGTCCTGCCCTTCGACACCGACGACGAGGGCATCCGGCTCGCCAACGACACCCCGTACGGCCTCGCCGCCTCCGCCTGGAGCGGCAGCGTCTACCGGGCCAACCGCGCCACCCGCGACATCAAGGCGGGCTGCGTCTGGATCAACGATCACATCCCGATCATCAGCGAGATGCCGCACGGGGGCTACAAGGCCTCGGGCTTCGGCAAGGACATGTCGACGTATTCCTTCGAGGAGTACACGCAGGTCAAGCACGTAATGTTCGACAACACGGCGGTGGTCCGCAAGGACTGGCACCGCACGATCTTCGGGGACCGGTAGAGCGACCCCCGGCCGCGGGTCCCCCCGCCCGCGGTCCGCTCCACCGGGTACGACGCCCGTCCCCTCCACCGGGCACCCGCACCCCCTCCCCTCCCGAAAGGCCACCACGCGCATGGAGAGTTACGAGCCCGACCGCCCGGCACCGGTCGACAAGGCCGCCATACGCCGAAGTTCCCGCGGCGGCAGGGCCGCGCCGACCCGCCGTTCGCTGCTGCGCGCCGGTGCCGGTGGCGCGCTCGCGATCGGCGGCCTCGGGACGCTGAGCGCCTGCGGCATCCCCGCCGCGACCAAGAACCAGGGCGGCGTGTCCGCCGACGACCACTCGGCCACCGAGAAGGTCGTCGACTTCTCCAACTGGCCCGAGTACATCGACGTGGACGACTCGGGCAAGCACCACCCCACCCTCGACGCGTTCGCCAGGCGGACCGGCATCCAGGTCAAGTACACCGAGGACATCAACGACAACGACGAGTTCTTCGGCAAGATCCAGCCGGAGCTCGCCGCGGGCCAGGACACCGGCCGCGACCTGATCGTCCTCACCGACTGGCTGGCCGCCCGCATGATCCGGCTGGGCTACGTCCAGAAACTGGACGCGGCCAACCTGCCGCACGCCTTCGCCAACCTCTCGGACCAGTTCCGCAACCCCGACTGGGACCCGGGCCGCGCCTACTCCTACCCCTGGCAGGGCATCTCCACCGTCATCGCCTTCAACAAGAAGGCCCTCGACGGCGTCGAGGTGAAGTCGGTCTCCGACCTCCTGGACAACCCCAGGCTCAAGGGCCGCGTCAGCTTCCTGACCGAGATGCGCGACACCGTCGGCATGACCCTGCTGGACCTCGGCAAGGACCCGGCGAAGGTCACCGACGACGACTACGACGCGGCCGTGGCCCGCCTCCAGAAGGCCGTCGACAAGGGCCAGATCCGCCGCTTCACCGGCAACGACTACACCTCCGACCTGGCCAAGGGCGACATCGCCGCCTGCGTCGCCTGGGGCGGCGACATCGTCCAGCTCCAGGCCGACAACCCGGACGTCGGCTACCTCATCCCGGACAGCGGCTACATGACGTCGACCGACAACCTGCTGGTCCCCAACAGGGCGCGCCACAAGACGAACGCCGAGCGGCTCATCGACTACTACTACGAGCCCGAACCGGCCGCCGAACTCGCCGCCTACGTCAACTACGTGAGCCCGGTCGCGGGAGTCGTTCCCTACCTCGCGAAAATCGACAAGTCGGCCGCGAGCAATCCGCTGATCGTGCCCGACAAGGCCATGCAGGCGAAGTCCCACCCCTTCCGCGCCCTGACGCAGAAGGAAGAGACCGCCTACCAGCAGAAGTTCTCCAAGCTCACAGGGGCGTGACGACCACGATGACGACAGACAACAGCGGCGACGTCCGCCTCTCCGGTATCGGCAAGACCTACGGCGCCTTCACCGCCGTACACCCGCTGGACCTCACCGTGCCCCAGGGCTCCTTCTTCGCCCTGCTCGGCGCCTCCGGCTGCGGCAAGACCACCACCCTGCGCATGATCGCGGGCCTGGAGGAGCCGACCAGCGGCACCGTGCACCTCGGCGACCAGGACGTCACCCATCTGCCGCCGTACAAGAGGCCCGTCAACACGGTCTTCCAGTCCTACGCCCTCTTCCCGCACCTCGACATCTTCGAGAACGTCGCCTTCGGTCTGCGCCGGCGCGGCATCAAGAGCGTCAAGAAGCAGGTCGGGGACATGCTGGACCTGGTCCAGCTCGGCGAGCAGGCGCGCAAGAAACCGCACCAGCTCTCCGGCGGCCAGCAGCAGCGCGTCGCCGTCGCCCGCGCCCTGATCAACCACCCCAAGGTGCTGCTCCTCGACGAGCCGCTCGGCGCCCTCGACCTCAAGCTGCGCCGCCAGATGCAGCTGGAGCTCAAACGCATCCAGACCGAGGTCGGCATCACCTTCATCCATGTCACGCACGACCAGGAGGAGGCCATGACCATGGCCGACACGGTCGCGGTGATGAACGGCGGCCGCGTCGAGCAGCTCGGCGCCCCCACCGACCTGTACGAGAACCCGCGGACCACCTTCGTCGCCAACTTCCTCGGCACCTCCAACCTGATCGAGGCCGAGGTCGACACGGAGAGCGGCGACGACATCGTGCTCAAGGCCGCCGGCGACAAGCTGGTGCTGCCCGCCGCCCGATGCAGCGCGCCCGCCCCGGCCGGCGGCAAGGTGCTGGTCGGCATCCGCCCCGAGAAGATCGCGCTCGCCCACGCCGACGACGCGGGCGGCATCCCCGAGGGCCGCAACCGCCTCACCGGCAAGATCGCCGACGCCAGCTTCATCGGCGTCTCCACGCAGTACGTCATCGACAGCCCGGCCTGCGCCGAACTCTCGGTCTACGTCCAGAACGTCGAGCGGGACGCCCGCCTGGTCCCCGGCGCGGACGTCGTCCTGCACTGGAGCCCCGCGCACACCTTCGGCCTCGACGCGGCCCAGGCCATCGACGCGGGCACCGGGGAAGAGGTCGCCGCCTGATGTCGACACTCACCGAGGCGCCCCCGCCGCTCGCCCCCGCAAAATCCGCGGCCAAGCCCCCGCGCAGGCGCGGCCGGTTCACCCCGTACTGGCTGCTGCTGCCCGGCATCCTGTGGCTGGTCGTCTTCTTCGCGCTGCCGCTGGTCTACCAGGCCTCCACATCCGTGCAGACGGGCTCCCTGGAGGAGGGCTACAAGGTCACCTGGCACTTCGCGACCTACTGGAACGCCCTCTCCGAGTACTGGCCCCAGTTCCTGCGGTCCATCTTCTACGCCGCCGGCGCCACCGTGCTGTGCCTGCTGCTCGGCTACCCGCTGGCGTACCTGATCGCCTTCCGCGCGGGCCGCTGGCGCAACCTGATCATGATCCTGGTGATCGCGCCGTTCTTCACCAGCTTCCTGATCCGCACCCTGGCCTGGAAGACGATCCTCGCCGACAACGGGCCCGTCGTGCACGCGCTCAACTCGCTGCACATCCTGGACCTCACCGACTTCCTCGGCTGGACGGCCGGCGACCGGGTGCTGGCCACCCCGCTCGCGGTGGTGTGCGGACTGACGTACAACTTCCTGCCGTTCATGATCCTGCCGCTGTACACCTCGCTGGAGCGGATCGACGGACGGCTGCACGAGGCGGCCGGCGACCTGTACGCCAAGCCGTCCACCACCTTCCGCAAGGTGACCTTCCCGCTGTCGATGCCGGGCGTGGTCTCCGGCACGCTGCTGACCTTCATCCCGGCGGCCGGTGACTACGTCAACTCCGAACTCCTCGGCTCCACCGACACCCGCATGATCGGCAATGTGATCCAGACGCAGTTCCTGCGCATCCTGGACTATCCGACGGCGGCGGCCCTCTCCTTCATCCTCATGGCCGCGATCCTGGCCATGGTGACGATCTACATCCGCCGGTCCGGGACGGAGGACCTGGTCTAAATGCCCGTCGTCAACTGGCTCAAGCGCCATCTCGTCGTCATCGCGGGACTCTTCACCCTCGCGTATCTGCTGCTGCCCAACGTCATCGTCACGGTGTTCTCCTTCAACAAACCGAAGGGGCGCTTCAACTACCAGTGGCAGCAGTTCTCCCTGGACGCCTGGAAACAGCCGTGCGGCGTCGCCGACATGTGCAACTCGCTGTCCCTCAGCCTCCAGATCGCCGTCTGGGCGACGCTGGGCGCCACCGTCCTCGGCACGATGATCTCCTTCGCGCTGGTCCGCTACCGCTTCCGCGCCCGCGGCGCCATCAACTCGCTGATCTTCCTGCCGATGGCGATGCCCGAGGTCGTCATGGCCGCCTCGCTGCTCACCCTGTTCCTCAACATGGGCGCCCAGCTGGGCTTCTGGACGATCCTGATCGCCCACATCATGTTCTGTCTGAGCTTCGTCGTCACCGCCGTCAAGGCGCGCGTGATGTCGATGGACCCGCGCCTGGAGGAGGCCGCCCGGGACCTGTACGCCGGGCCCGTGCAGACCTTCCTGCGGGTCACCCTGCCGATCGCGGCACCCGGAATCGCCGCGGGCGCGCTGCTGTCCTTCGCGCTCTCCTTCGACGATTTCATCATCACCAATTTCAACGCCGGCTCGACCGTCACCTTCCCCATGTTCGTCTGGGGCTCGGCACAGCGCGGAACACCCGTTCAGATCAATGTGATCGGCACGGCGATGTTCCTGCTCGCGGTGCTGCTGGTCCTCGTGTCGATGCTGATCAACAATCGCCGTAACAGCCAAAAGGCGTAAGCCGAAAAAGCGCACAGCGAACAAGCGCGAAAAAGCTCTGTAGGGAGTTGAAATCATGGCCCCAAGCGCCATGAGTCGTGGCCAAGACAACTGGATCTCCTCTCTCTCCGAAGCCCAGCCGGTCCCGTACTGGCTGGAAGACCCCGGCAAGCCGGCGCCCGAGCCCGCCCTCACCGGCGCCGAGACCTGCGACCTGCTGGTCGTCGGCGGCGGCTACAGCGGACTGTGGACCGCGCTCATCGCCAAGGAGCGCGACCCGGGGCGGGACGTCGTCCTGCTGGAAGGCCGCGAGGTGGGCTGGGCCGCCTCCGGCCGCAACGGCGGCTTCTGTGCCGCCTCCCTCACCCACGGCCTGCCCAACGGGCTGACCCGCTGGCCCGACGAGATCCACAAGCTGGAGGAGCTGGGCCGGCGCAACCTCGACGAGATCGAGGCGGCCGTCGCCCGGCACGGCATCGACTGCGAGTTCGAGCGCACCGGCGAGATCGACGTGGCCACCGAGACCTACCAGGCGGCGGAGCTGCGCGACTGGCACCGGGAACTCCAGGAGCGGGGCCTCGCGGACGGCATGGACTTCCTGGACGAGGCCGCCGTGCGCGCCGAGGTGGACTCGCCGACCTTCAAGGCGGGCCTGTGGGACCGCCGGGGCGTCGCCATGCTGCACCCGGCGAAGCTCGCCTGGGGCCTGAAGCAGGCGTGCGTACGGCTCGGGGTGCGGGTGTACGAGCACACGCCCGCGCTCACCCTCAAGCAGTACGGCGCCGGGATGGCCGTCCGCACCCCGTACGGCGCCGTCCGCGCCCGCAAGGTCGCGCTCGGCACCAACATCTTCCCGAATCTGCTGCGCCGCGTGCGCTCGTACACCGTCCCGGTCTACGACTACGCGCTGATGACGGAGCCGCTGAGCGAGGAGCAGCTCGCGGAGATCGGCTGGCGGGGCAGGCAGGGGCTCGGCGACAGCGCCAACCAGTTCCACTACTTCCGGCTGTCCGCCGACAACCGGATCCTGTGGGGCGGTTACGACGCCATCCACCACTACGGCGGCCGGGTCCGGGCGGAGTACGACGACCGCCCCGAGACCTACGCCAAGCTCGCCGGGCACTTCTTCACCTGCTTCCCGCAGCTGGAGGGCGTCCGCTTCACCCACGCCTGGGGCGGCGCGATCGACACCTGCTCCCGCTTCTCGGCCTTCTTCGGCACCGCCCACCAGGACAAGGTGGCGTACGCGGCGGGCTTCACCGGCCTCGGCGTCGGCGCGACCCGCTTCGGCGCGGACGTGATGCTCGACCTGCTGGACGGGGAGCGCACCGAGCGCACCGAGCTGGAGATGGTGCGCAAGCGGCCGCTGCCGTTCCCGCCCGAGCCGTTCGCCTGGACCGGCATCGCCCTCACCAAGTGGTCGCTGGCCCGTGCGGACGCCCACGGCGGCCGCCGGAACCTGTGGCTGCGCACGATGGACAAGCTGGGCCTCGGCTTCGACAGTTAGTTCGCGTGACCCAGGTCACTCCGTAAGGGCGCCGGAACCCGCGTAATGCTCCGGTACGGCCTCCCTCTCTCCCCCCGAGGCGACGCGAGAGCGTCGCGCACCGAGGAGAGCGGGAGGCCTGCTCATGGGTGGGACGAAGACGGCGGTGGAGTGGCTGGCATCTGTGGCACCGGATCCCCGGGGGTGCCGCCGGGAGTGGGAGCGCAATCCGCACGGGGTCGCGCTGCTGCCCGCGGGCCGGGCCTGGGACGTGCTGATCCTCCCGGCCCATCTGGGCCATCCGACGCTGGACGTGCTGACCCGGATGCTCGGCCGGCCCGGCCCGGTGCTCGCCGACTTCGGCGACAACCGGATCGGGTTCTTCGTGGCGCCGGGTACCGCGGAGCGCTGGCTCGGCACGGGGGTGCGCACCGCCGGGAACGGCACCTGGATCGTCGTACCGCATCCGGGCCGGGCGAGCCGGGGGGTGCGTTGGCTGGTGCCGCCGGACGGATCGGGCACGCTGACCGACGCGGCGCTGCTGGAGCTGGCGATGCACGAGGCGGCGGCGCGCCTGGTGCTGGGGGCGGGGGAGGACGGGTAGCGCGCGCATGTCTTGACACCAGGATTGGTCTGGACCAAATTGAGTGCCGTTCCACCCTCCAACTCCCCCCTGCCCGGAGGTCTTCGTGGACCGCTCCAGACCCCTGCTCGCCCTCCTCGCGGCCACGGCCCTCGCCGTGCCCGGCCTCACCGCGCTCTCGTCGGCCGCCCGCGCGGCCGACGCGGACGTGCTCCAGAACGGCGGCTTCGAGTCCGGCCTGTCCGGCTGGACCTGCTCCGCCTCCTCCGGTACGACCGTCAACTCGCCTGTGCACAGCGGTAGTTCCGCGCTCCAGGCCGCCCCGGCGGGCAGCGACAACGCCCAGTGCGCCCAGACGGTGAGCGTCCAGCCCAACTCCCAGTACACGCTGGCCGGTTACGTCCGGGGCTCGTACGTCTACCTGGGCGCGAGCGGCACCGGCACCACCGACGTCTCCACCTGGACCCAGTCGGCGCCGGACTGGCAGAAGCTGAGCACCACCTTCACCACCGGGCCCTCGACCACCAAGGTCACGGTGTACACCCACGGTTGGTACGGCACCGGTGCCTACGACGCCGACGACCTCTCCCTCACCGGCCCCGGCGGCAGCGGCGGCACCACCCAACCGCCCGCCGTACCGGCCGGGTTGACCGCCTCCTCGGTCACCTCCTCGTCCGTCGCCCTGTCCTGGTCGGCGGTGAGCGGCGCCACGGGGTACGCGGTCTACCGCGACGGCGTCAAGGTCCAGAGCGCGAGCGGGACGTCGGCCACCGTCACGGGGCTCACCGCCTCGACGGCGTACAGCTTCCAGGTCACGGCGGTCGACGGCGCGGGGGAGTCCGCGAAGTCGGCGGCGGTGGTGGTGACCACGAGCACCGGCGGGACGGGCGGCGACCCGGGCGGCGGCTCCGCCGGTCTCCCGGCCCACGCCCTCGTCGGCTACCTCCACGCCAGCTTCGCCAACGGCTCCGGATACACCCGGCTCGCGGACGTCCCCGACAGCTGGGACGTCATCGACCTGGCCTTCGCCGAGCCCACCTCGCCGACCTCCGGGGACGTGGAGTTCACCCGCTGCCCGGTCACGGACTGCCCGAACGCCGAGAGCGACGCCGACTTCAAGGCGGCGATCAAGGCCAAGCAGGCGGCCGGCAAGAAGGTGCTGATCTCCATCGGCGGCCAGAACGGCCAGGTCCAGCTGACCACCACGGCGGCCCGGGACGCCTTCGTCTCCTCCGTCTCGAAGATCATCGACACCTACGGCCTCGACGGCCTCGACATCGACTTCGAGGGCCACTCGCTGTCCCTGGACACCGGCGACACGGACTTCAAGAACCCCACCACGCCCGTGATCGTCAACCTCATCTCGGCGCTGAAGACCCTGAAGGCCGAGTACGGCGCAAAGTTCGTGCTGACCATGGCCCCGGAGACCTTCTTCGTGCAGAACGGCTACCAGTACTACGGCACCGGCAAGTGGGGCGGCCAGGACCCGCGCTGCGGCGCCTACCTCCCGGTGATCTACGCCCTGCGCGACGACCTCACCCTGCTGCACGTCCAGGACTACAACTCCGGCCCGATCATGGGCCTGGACAACCAGTACCACTCCATGGGCGGCGCCGACTTCCACATCGCCATGACCGACATGCTGCTCACCGGCTTCCCGGTGGCCGGCGACCCGAACAACGTCTTCCCGCCGCTGCGCCCCGACCAGGTCGCGATCGGCATGCCCGCCTCCACCAACGCGGGCAACGGCTACGTCGCCCCGTCCGAGGTCACCAAGACCCTGGACTGCCTGACGAAGAAGACCAATTGCGGCTCGTACACCACCCATGGCACCTGGCCGGATCTGCGCGGCCTGATGACCTGGTCGATCAACTGGGACCGCTACGCGAACTGGGAGTTCCAGAAGACGTTCGACGGCTACTTCGGCTGAACCGGCGGCTCCTTCGGCTGAACCCCGGCAGGGCGCCGAGCGCGGTCAGCAGCACCGCGCTCAGGCACCAGCTGCCCAGCACGTCCAGCGGCCAGTGGTAGCCGTGGCGGACCAGGCCGTAGGAGACGCCCAGGACCAGGGCCGCGCAGAGTGCGAGGGCGGTCACCCGGGCGGCGCGGGTGCGCAGCCAGGGCAGCAGGAGGAGGGTCGCGGAGCCGTAGGCCACGGCGGCGGTCGCCGTGTGCCCCGAGGGGAAGTAGCCGACGGCCGGGGGCACCGCGGGGGTCCCCGGCCGCGCGATCCAGTCCTTCAGCGGTACCACGAGCGCCGGGAGCAGCGCCATCAGGACGGCGGCCGCGAGGGGCGGCAGCCACCAGCGCGGGTGCCCGGCGCTCCGGCCGCGCCACAGGGCGTACCCGGCGGCGGCCAGGAGGACCGGGACGGCGACCTGGACATTGCCGAGGTCGGAGAGGAACTGCGCGAGTCCGTCGGGGTGGACCAGGTCCCGGCTGAGGCGGGCGTCCGCGCGCAGCAGCGGGCCGTGGCCGAGGACCTGCCAGGTGAGCAGCAGGAAGAGGACGACGGGGGCCGGGATGCCGAGAAGGAGGGCGCGGCGGACGGGGTACGACACGGGGGCCAGCCTGGCAGGCGGGCGCGCGAGCGGTCGTACCGGGGCGGCCTTCCGGTGAGGCCCGGGGGAGGAGGCCGGCCGCCCCGGAACAGGGGGGGTGGTCACGGGGCGGCCGTCCGGACCGGAACGTCGCACGCCCCGGGGGGTTTGGGGCGGCGACCGTCCGATCGGTGAGGAGATCCCGGCGTCAGGCGCCGGTTGTGTGCGCGAAGGCACGACCAGGTCGAAGCTGGGGATGCCCCGGCCTGATGTCGCCCACGGTCCCCCGTGGACGGGGTGTATCTCTCATCTGGGTAGAACCTACGGCAGGCCGAGGCGCTTGGGCAGGCGGATTCCCGTCCCGACATGTACCCCGCACACCTTCTTCACACGGCCTGCCGCAGCCGGGAAACCGGAACCTCAGATACGGGCCAGGGCCTGCTCGACGACGTCCAGACCCTCGTTCAGCAGGTCCTCGCCGATGACCAGCGGCGGCAGGAAACGCACCACGTTGCCGTAGGTGCCACAGGTCAGGACGAGAACACCCTCGGCGTGGCAGGCCTTGGCCAGCGCGGCGGTGGCCTCCGTGTCCGGCTCCTTGGTGGCGCGGTCCTTGACCAGCTCGATGGCGATCATGGCGCCGCGGCCGCGGACCTCGCCGATGATGTCGAACTTCTCGGCCATGGCGGAGAGGCGGCCCTTCATGACCTCCTCGATGCGCTTGGCCCTGCCGTTGAGGTCGAGCTCCTTCATGGTCTCGATGGCACCGAGCGCACCGGCGCACGCGACGGGGTTGCCGCCGTACGTGCCACCGAGGCCGCCGGCGTGCGCCGCGTCCATGATCTCGGCGCGGCCGGTCACCGCGGCGAGCGGCAGACCACCGGCGATGCCCTTGGCGGTGGTGATGAGGTCCGGGACGATGCCCTCGTCCTCGCACGCGAACCACTGGCCGGTGCGGCAGAAGCCGCTCTGGATCTCGTCCGCGACGAAGACGATCCCGTTGTCGGCGGCGAACTGGCGGATCGCGGGCAGGAAGCCCTTGGCCGGCTCGATGAAGCCGCCCTCGCCGAGCACCGGCTCGATGATGATCGCGGCGACGTTGTCCGCGCCGACCTGCTTGCTGATCTGGTCGATGGCCTGCTTGGCGGCCTCCGGGCCGGCGTTCTCCGCGCCGGTCGGCCAGCGGTAGCCGTAGGCGACCGGGACGCGGTAGACCTCGGGCGCGAACGGGCCGAAGCCGTGCTTGTACGGCATGTTCTTCGCCGTCAGCGCCATGGTCAGGTTGGTGCGCCCGTGGTACCCGTGGTCGAACACCACGACGGCCTGCCGCTTGGTGTACGCACGCGCGATCTTCACGGCGTTCTCGACGGCCTCGGCGCCGGAGTTGAACAGCGCGGACTTCTTGGCGTGGTCACCCGGCGTCAGCTCGGCCAGCGCCTCGGCGACGGCCACGTAGCCCTCGTACGGGGTGACCATGAAACAGGTGTGGGTGAAGTCCGCGAGCTGGGCGGAGGCACGGCGTACGACGGCCTCGGCGGAGGCGCCGACGCTGGTCACGGCGATACCGGAGCCGAAGTCGATCAGGCTGTTGCCGTCCACGTCCTCGATGACACCGCCGCCGGCACGCGTGACGAAGACCGGCAGCGTGGAGCCCACGCCCTGGGCGACCACGGCGGTACGGCGGGCCTGAAGCTCCTGCGACTTCGGGCCGGGGATGGCGGTGACGACGCGGCGCTCCTGCGGAAGTGCGGTCATGCGGGGCTCCTGGGGGTATTACGGACGCTTGCCTTCTTTTCCCGCAGGCTAAGACGGGTGCGGGGAGCTGGGCATGCTCCATGTGGGCGTTGTGCGGCGCCGCGGTTGTCCGCGGTGGACATAGCGAGCGTACGGCCGTACGGCCCCCTCGGCGCCCCCTCCGGCCCCGCAACCCCCGAACTCCCCTCCCCAGGCACTAGATTGCTCGCTGACGGTGGACGGATCGGCTGGTCAGGGGGCAGGGCGGATGCACAACGACGAAACCCACAACACTCGCAGAACCCAACCCGGCCCACTACCCCATCCGACCCGCCCACCGGAGGGACCGGCCGTACCACCAAAACCGACGGTGCCTCCCGGCGTACCGGCGCCTGCCGACGGCTCGGCGTTCCTGCAGTGGTTGCGCACCCCTCGCCCGGAAGCCGCTCCCGGGCTCTGGCGCTTCGGATACCGCCCCCGTCCCCAGGAGGCCGACGGCAAGGTCTCCGACCGCGCGCTGCTGACGGGAGCCGTGGGCGCCCTGCTGGCGGCTCTCCTCGTGTGGTCGCTCTGGGTCAACAATCTGGTGCCGCACAAGAGAATCCTGCTGGAACTGGTCACGCCGTCCGACTGGTGGGGGATCGACCCGCCACGCGCGGCTTTCACCGCAAGCGCCATTTACGACAGCCTCTTCGCCACGCTCGTTCTGTATTACTTCGCGCGCGTGGGCAACTGGAAAGAGGTGGTCCGCCGGTATGTCACCGACCGTCCGCAGCCGTCGCGCGCCCTGCGAGCCGCCGTCCTCGGGGCACTCCTCGCCTGGCTGATCGCCTGGCACGGATTTCTGTCGTACTACAAACTCGCCGTGAGTGTGACACCGGGCAGCTGGCTCTTCGTACCGGGGGACCCCGTCGCCACGCTGAACCGGCTCAAGATGGTCAAGACCGTGCTCACGCTGCTGATCCTCTGGCCGTTCGCCGTGGCGGGCGACTGGAGAGGGCTGCTCCGCGGCAGGCAAGGCGCCCGGCAGGCAGCCGACGGCCCCGTGGAGGCACCGGGTGCCGGAGGCACGGACTGGCCCGACCTGCACGCCTATGGCCAGCATGCCGTGGCCGAGCGGCTGACCGAGGAAGCGCGTACGGGGCGGATGAACGACGTGGACTGCGCGAGGATCCGCCGCGCCTGGACCTCGGTCGTGGCCGACCCGGCCCGTCTGAACGCGTTCACATCCGCCGTGTTCAGCGAGGGGGCTCGGGCCTGCCTGCACCCCTCCGGACAGCGTGACCTCCCCAGCCGCACCAGCCTCCATGACCTGCTGACCTCCCAGGTACGCATCGGCCGGTACGCGGACACCGAGCGCACACCCGCTCCCCAGCGCGCTGCCGGCGCCGCCGTGGACCCCGCCACGCTGGGCACCTCGCTGCTCGTGGTCGGCCCTTCCGGCTCGGGCAAGACCGCCCGTCTGGTGCGCCCCATCGCGGAATCCCTCGCTCTCCAGGCCCTGTCGGGGCAGGCGGCCCTCGTCATGGTGGGCGCAGCCGGATCTGCCATGGGTGCGGATCACGGCTACGACGTCGTGATCAAGCCGGGGGACCGGACATCGGAACACGACCTCGATCTCTACGGAGGGACGGACGACCCCGACGAGGCGGCCACACTCCTCGCGGACGCCCTGGCCGGAGACTGGTCCGAGGTCGAGCTGCGGCGCGCGGTCACCGTGCTGACCCAGCTTCTGGGGCCGTTCCGCGCGGTTCACGGCCGGTTCCCATCCGTGTCCGAACTGCGCGAACTGCTGGATTCAGAGCCGTCGGCACTGAACCGACTGAAAACCGTGCTCGACCCGCACAAGCACTCCCTGCTGCACCGGGAGCTGGATGCGCGGGTGCGGCAGGCCGGCATTCCGGGAGACGTCGGAATAGCGCTTGCCGACCGGCTCGGCTGCCTGGACCGTCCCGTGTTCGCGGACTTCTTCGACACTTCGGGCCGTGCGCGTCCCTTCACCTTGCGGTCGCTCGACCACCCCCTGCGCGTGAGGATCGACCTGCCGGAACGGACCCACCCCGAAGCCGCCCAGTTGCTGGCCCGGCTGGTGATCGCCCAGTTCACGACGAGCATGGCCACACGGGCGGATCGTTCACTGTTCGCCTGCCTGGTCCTGGACGACGCGACGCATGCGATCACCTCCGGATCGGTCCGCGCCCTGCGCAGGCTTCGGGACAGCCGTGCGGGCGTGGTCCTGAGCCTGCGGTCCCTGGCCGATGTGCCGGAACACCTGAGGCAGCCGCTGATCGCGGCGGTCGGCTGTCACGCCGCCTTCTCGGGGATCACGACCTGGGAGGGCGCGCTGTTCGCGCAGGCGTGGGGCACGGAGTGGGTGGAGACGACGGAGGTCGCCAAGCACACGGTGTTCGCGGACCAGCCACTGACCCGGATGATCCACGCCGTCCGAAAACTGGGCACCGGCAAGCCGGTCACCACGGACGCCGTCACCGTCCGCCAAGTGGAGCGCGAACGCTGGTCCGCCTCCGAGTTGGCGCACGGGGTTCCGGCCGGGCACGCGGTGTTGTCGTTGACCAGTGTGCGGGGGGAGCACGCGCCGCCGTTGCTGGTGGATCTCAGGGCGTGAAGCGGCCAGCGGCGGATCGTACGGTGAGGCAGAATCGGGGAAGGCCGTTGGTAGGTGGCGGCCAACACCGCCCCCCGTCACCGTGAAGGCACCATGCCCCCGACGCTCGCCTCACTCGTCCACCACTCGGCGCTGAAACTGACCGTCCGGGCCGGCGCCGACCACCTCGACGTGCCCGTGCGCTGGGCGCACGTCAGCGAGCTCGCCGACCCCGTGCCCTACATGGAGGGCGGCGAACTGCTCCTGATCACCGCGCTCAAGCTGGACGCGGAGGACCCGGAGGCCATGCGCCGGTACGTACGGCGGCTGGCGGGCGCGGGTGTCGTCGGACTCGGGTTCGCCGTCGGGGTCAACTACGAGGAGATCCCGAAGGCCCTCGTCGACGCCTGCGCGGACGAGCCCCTGCCGCTGCTCGAAGTCCCCCGCCGCACCCCCTTCCTCGCCATCAGCAAGGCCGTCTCCGCCGCCATCGCCGCCGACCAGTACCGCGCCGTCACCGCCGGCTTCGCCGCCCAGCGCGAACTGACCAAGCAGGCCCTGATCTCCGGCCCCGAGGGCCTGCTCACCGCCCTCGCCGCCCAGGTCGACGGCTGGGCCGCGCTCTACGACGCCTCCGGCACCGTCGTCGCCGCCGCCCCCGACTGGGCCGGCCGCCGCGCCGGCCGCCTCACCGGCGAGGTGGAGCGGCTCAGGGAGCGCCCCGCCCCCGCCTCCTCCGTGGTCGGCGGACCCGAGCACGAGGACCGCGTCGAACTGCACTCCCTCGGCACCGGCCGCCGCCCCCGCGCCGCCCTCGCCGTCGGCACCGCCGCCGCCCCCGGTACCGCCGAGCGGTACGCCGTACATTCCGCCATCGCCCTGCTCACCCTCACCACCGAGCGCTCCCGCTCCCTGCACGCCGCCGAGCAGCGCATCGGCACCGCCGTCCTGCGCATGCTGCTCGCCGGGGAACCCGACCACGCCCGCGCCGTCGCCGGCGACCTGTACGGCGGGCTGCTGGACGCCCCGTTCCGGATGATCGTCGCCGAGTCGGTGCCCGGCGCGCGGGCCACCGCGACCGGCGGCGACCGGCTCGGCACCCTCGCGGAGACCCTGGAGGCCGCCGCCGCCCGCTCCGGCGAGGCGGTACTGGTCGTACCGGAGGGCGAGCGGCTCGTCGTACTGGCCGCGGACGGCGGCGCCGCGGTCGCCGCCTGCGTCGCCTGGGCCACCGAGCTGGAGGCCGCCCGCACCAGCCCCGAGCGCGCGGGCGCCGACGAGGACGAACTCGTGGTGGGACTGTCCGCCCCGACCGGTCCGATCGCCGCCGCAGCCGCCTACAAGCAGGCCGAACAGTCCCTGTCGGTCGCCCGGCGCCGGGGCCGGGTCCTGGTCGAGCACGAGCGGCTGGCCGCCGGATCCGTGCTGCCGCTGCTCGCCGACGACGCGGTGAAGGCGTTCGCCGACGGACTGCTGCGACCGCTGTACGAGCACGACGCCACCGGCCGCGGCGACCTGGTCGCCTCCCTGCGCGCCTGGCTCTCCCGGCACGGGCAGTGGGACGCGGCCGCCGCCGACCTGGGCGTGCACCGGCACACGCTGCGCTACCGGATGCGCCGGGTCGAGGAGATCCTCGGGCGTTCGCTGGACGACCCGGACGTGCGCATGGAGCTGTGGCTGGCGCTGAAGACCACCTCGACCGACCAATAGCCGCGGTAGTAGTCCGACAAGTGCCGCGGTAGTAGTCCAATAAGTAGTGCCCGCCGCCCCTACTGCTACGGCACGGACAAGCGACCCCCGGCCCCCGCCGCCCTACCGTGGAGCACGAAAGCCAAGGACGCCCCCCAACGCGGAAAGGCCGGGAATCGCACATGACTTCCACCCACGCCTTCTGGCTCGCCGGCCGCCAGGTCACCGGCGAGACCACCTTCGACGTCACCTCGTCGTGGGACGGCCGGCTCGTCGGCACCGTCAGCGTGCCGACCGACGCCCAGGTCGAGGAGGCCGTGGCCGCCGCGTACGCCGCCCGCGACGAGTTCGCCGCCACCCCCGCGCACGTACGGGCCGCCGCCCTCGACCACGTGGCCAAGCGCCTGACCGAGCGCACCGAGGAGATCGGTCAGCTGATCTCGGCGGAGAACGGCAAGCCCATCAAGTGGGCCCGCGGCGAGGTCGGCCGCGCCGCCTCGGTGTTCCGCTGGGCCGCGGAGGAGGCCCGCCGGTTCAACGGCGGCGAGGCCCAGCGTCTCGACACCGACGGCGGCGGCGAGGGCCGGCTCGCGCTGGTGAGGCGCTTCCCGAAGGGCGTCGTGCTCGGCATCGCGCCGTTCAACTTCCCGCTGAACCTCTGCGCCCACAAGATCGCCCCCGCGATCGCGGCCGGCGCCCCGATCATCCTCAAGCCGGCCCCGGCCACCCCGCTGTCCGGCCTGGTCATCGGCGAGCTGCTGGCCGAGACCGAGCTGCCGGCCGGCTCCTGGTCGATCCTGCCGGTCGCCAACGACAAGATGCCCGCCCTGGTCCAGGACGAGCGGCTGCCGGTCATCTCCTTCACGGGTTCCGAGAAGGTCGGCTACGCGATCATGGACTCGGTGCCGCGCAAGCACTGCACGCTGGAGCTGGGCGGCAACGGCGCGGCCGTCGTCCTCGGCGACTTCTCCTCGGACGCCGACCTGGACTGGGCCGCGAACCGCATCGCGACCTTCTCCAACTACCAGGGCGGCCAGTCCTGCATCTCCGTGCAGCGCGTGATCGTGGACGCCCCGGTGTACGACCGGCTGCTGCCGCGCATCGTCGCCGCCGTCGAGGCCCAGGTCACCGGCGACCCGAGCGACCCCAAGACGGATGTCGGCCCGCTGGTCAGCGAGGACGCCGCCAAGCGCGTGGAGTCCTGGGTCAAGGAGGCCGTCGAGGCCGGTGCCGCGCTGCTCACCGGCGGCGACCGCGACGGCGCCTCGTACGCGCCGACCGTCCTCACCGACCTGCCCGCGGACGTCACCCTCGCCCGCGAGGAGGTCTTCGGACCGGTCCTCAGCGTGCAGAAGGTGCACGGCGAGGCCGAGGCGTTCGCCGCGGTCAACGACTCCAAGTACGGCCTCCAGGCGGGCGTGTTCACCCACGACATCCAGGCCGCCTTCCGTGCCCACCGCGCCCTTGAGGTCGGCGGCGTGGTGATCGGCGACGTCCCGTCCTACCGCGCCGACCAGATGCCCTACGGCGGCGCCAAGCAGTCCGGCGTCGGCCGCGAGGGCGTCCGCTCCGCGATGGAGGACTACACCTACGAGCGCGTCCTCGTCCTGACCGGGCTCGCGCTCTGACCTGCCGCAGGTCGCCATGAGCTGACCTGCCACGGACAGGTCGGAAGCGGAACGGCCGGTGCCCACTGTGCGGGGGCACCGGCCGTTTCCGTGCCGTCTAGAACCGTCGGGTGGAGATGGCCTGTCCGTCGGAGGCGTACACGGTCGCCTCGGCGTGGCCCGTGCCGCTCTGCCAGGTCCGGTAGGCGGTGACGATCTGTCCGGCCCGCGCGGTGTAACTGCTCGCGAAGCGGCTGTCCCAGTCGGTGTATATCCCGACCCGCTGGTTGCCGGTGTGGGCGGTCAGCCGCGTGACGTGCCGGACGGCGGCCTTCTCCGGCGGGGTTCCTTCCTGGTCGACCCAGACCCTGAACATGCTCGCCTCCGATGTCGGTACGGGTTCCATCGTGGCTAAGACGGGACCGTGGCCGGGGACGACCTTCGTCGCGTGCGCGCTGTGTTCCACGCTCGCGACCACGCCGACGACGGTCATGGCGAGGATGGAGCCCGCGATCAGCTTTCCCTTGTGCATGGTGACAGACCTCTTTTTCTCGGCTTGGCATGCGTGGTCCCCGCCGCTTCGGACGAGAGCGGCGGGGACCACGCTGCATGTGCTGGATCTAGTGGAGTGCGCCGACCTCGGTCGCCGACAGCGTCCGCGGGTAGACGTGGACGTCGGCCACGGAGCCGGGGAACGCCAGGTACGGGGTCGTGGCGGAGGCGCTGTTGACGCAGCCACCGATGGTCAGGGGCATGGAGGAGTCGTACTGGGGGCTGAGGTTGGTGGCGGTCCCCACGAGGGTGCCGTTCTGGTAGAGGGCCATGTTGCCGGTGGTGGTGCTGCCGGCGACCGGTGCCCGGAAGGTGGCGACCAGATGGGTCCAGGTGCCGACCGGCGCGCTGTTGCTGTCGCCCTCGGCGGTGGGGAAGTCGGAGTTCTCGTCGTTGGTGGTCGTGGTCTGGAACATCCAGGCGGCACTGGGTTTGTCGTAGGAGAGATAGAAGGACTGGTGTTGTGTGGTGCCCTGGCAGACGGCGGTGGTGCCGAGGGCGGAATTGATCTTGACCCAGGCGGAGACGGTGTAGTCGCCGAGTGTGTCGACCGCGCTCTGCCTGCTCTTGAGGAAGCCGGTGCTGCCGTCGAAGGCGGTGCTGCCGGACAGCCCGCTCGGCGCGTCGGTGCCGAAGCCGACGCTGCCGGCCGGGGTGAGCGCGTTGAGGGACGCGGTGTCCGTGCCGTCCCGGGAGAGCTTCCACTCGTCCTCGGGCATGCCCTTGTCCCACCCGGAGGGCACCATCACGCTGCCCGCGCTCGCGTCGCTCGCCGTCATGGCGTACGGGTAGACCTGGACGTCGGAGACGGAGCCGGGGAAGGCGTTGTACGGGGAGGTCGCGTCAGGGGTGTTGACGCAGCCGCCGATGGTCAGGGGCATGGAGGAGTCGTACTGCGGCGTGGAGTTGACGGCGGTGCCCATCAGGGTGCCGTTCTGGTAGATCGACATCACGCCGGTGGTGTCGTCCCCGTCGACGGGGGCGGTGTAGGTGACCAGGAGATGTGTCCAGGTGCCCAGGGCCCCCGTGCCGGCGTCTCCCTCCGCGGTGGGGAAGTCGGAACTGTCGTCGTTCGTGGTCGTCGTCTGGAACATCCAGCCCTGGTTGCCCCTGTCGTAACCGAGGTAGAAGGCCTGGTGCTGGCTGGTTCCCTCACAGATGGCGGTGGCGGCCCCGGCGGCCGAGTCGAGCTTCACCCAGGCGGAGACGGTGTAGTCGGCGAGGGTGTCGACGGCGGTGTGGTCGCTCTCCAGGAACCCGGTGCTGCCGTCGAACGAGGTGGCGGCGGCGGGGGCGTTGACCGCGTCCGGCCCGGCCGCGTTGAAGGTCGCGCCGCCGACCGCGGTCAACGGGTTGTCCCCGCGTGCGTCGGTGCCGTCCGCGGACAGCTCCCACTCGTTGTCGGGGGTGTCGCTGCCGGTGGCGAGCGGGACGATCAGGTTCGGCGCGATGGCGACGACGTCGGTGTTCGTGTCGGCCAGGTAGAGGTTTGCGAGGTCGGTGTAGTACCCGTCGGAGGGGTTCCCACCGGAGAGGTCGGCCGCCTTCACGGTCGACGAGGTGGCGGTGCCGCCCGTGGAGACCGCCGCCGCGAAGTCGATGACCTGCGACGGGTAGTTGTCGAGCAGGAAGCCGTTGACCTGTTCGCGGGCGGCTTCCTGGGTGGCGGTGCCCGGGTGGGCGGCGGTGAACGGGGGGATGGTGGCGAGGTAGACGGTGATGTTGGCGTTCTGGGTCACCGGCTGGCCGTCCATGAAGGCCTGCCCGTCGTCGGTGCAGTAAGAACTCAGCTCACTGTTGAGCGCGGCGAGTCCGTGTTCGACGTTCGTGGCGCAGGTGTCGGCATCGCTCGTGCAGTTGAGCAGGTCGGTGGCGCCGGTGGACACGAGAACGGTGCGTATGTTGCCCTGGGCCAGCACGTTGCGGTCCAGTGGGTTGAGGGCGTTGACAGGGAAGTCGCTGTTCGTGCCCTGCGGCAACAGGTTATTGCTCAGACTGCCACTGTTCGTGCCGGCGTTGAGGATGCCGTAGTCCACGGAGTCGTCCCCGTTGGTGTCCTGCACGATGGCATCGGTGATGGCCTCGCCGAGGTGGTGCCGGCCGTCGTTCGTCCCGGTGTCGGCGTTGACGCTCTGGTCGCCGTAGAGGACCAGGGAGCCGGTGGGGGCGTCGACGGGTGTGGTGACGTCGATACCGGCCAGGTACGGCAGTCCGGTGTACGTCGTCTGGGTGAAGTTGCCGGCCGCGGTGTCACCCGTGCGGTTGGCCGTGTCGTTGCCGGTCCACACGGGGGTCTGGGCCGTGGCGTGGCCGGGCATGGCGGGCACCGAGCCGTGCACCTGCACGCTGACCAGCAGGGTCGCCTGCTGCGGGACGGTCAGCTTCACCGGGTCGCTGGTGACGTCGCCGCCCGCCGGGATGGTGACGGAGGCGCTGCCGCCGAAGGCCAGCGGGGTCGGTGCCGAGGCCGCCGCGGCGCCGCCCGCGGTGGTGTCCTGCGGGGCGACGGAGGCCGCGTCGAAAGTCACCGGGGTGGTTCCCATGGCGTTCGACAGATGAACGCGGACCCCCTGGTCGTCGTTGTTTCCGATGCTGACGTGTGCCGGGATGCGGAGCGTCTTCCCGTTGACGGTCGCGGTGCCGCCGCCGGACTGCTGCACCTTGGCGGTGTCCTGGACCGAGGAGAAGGTGCCGACCCAGTGCCGGGCGGTCGACCCGCTGCCGGTGACGCTCATCGGACGCAGGCCGAGGCCGAGGATGTGCAGGGCGGGCTGACCGGCCTGGACACCGTTGGTGAACAGGGGCAGGGAGATGCTGCTGACGACGGAGCCGGGGCAGGCCAGCGGGACGCTCACCGCGTAGATCTTCGGGCCGGCGCTCGGGCTGGTCTGGGTGTTGTCCTTGTGGTTCTCGTGGACCAGGTTCAGTGAGGCCGCGGCGGCGGGTCCGCTGAGCCAGTCGGGCACGGTGTCCAGCTGGTACGACTGGTCGGCGGTGTTGCCGTTCGCGTCCAGGCAGTTGTTCTTGGCGTAGGTGATGGTGCCGCCGGCCCCCTTGGCCGCACCGCCGGTGGCGAAGGCGAGGAAGACCACCGCGTCACCGGTGTTCACCACGCCGCTGCCCGGCAGGGTGACCGTCTGACCGGAGGCGAGCATGTTGTCGTAGGTGCCGGTGCCGAACTTCGGCAGCGTGACGGTGGCACCGTCCACGGTGACCGTCTTGCCACTCTGCCAGCCCGAAGTGCTCGTCAGGTCAGCGGAGTTGATGCTGTTGCCCGATCCGTCGGCGTCGGCCGTGCTGGTCGTGGTGGTGAAGGTGCTGGTGGCGGTGTTGTTCAGGCAGCTACTCGCGGTGTTGATCGCGCACGTCAGCGCCGGCCCGAGCCGCAGCACGTCGATACCCGCCTGGAACCCGGAGGAGCCGGGGTTCTTGCCGGTCACGGTGAGGGTCAGGGTGTGGACGCCCTGCTTGAGGGTGAGCAGCTGACCGCTGGAGTCCTTCGGTATGCCGAGGTCGAGGAACTGGGTGGTGACGTAGGAGTTGTAGGCGTCGTACCCGCTGATCAGCGTCGACTGCGTGGGCTTGCCCGCGTCCAGGACCAGACGGTAGATGCCGTAGTCCTTGGCCTTGGCCAGGTTGGCCCCGAAACTCCAGGGGCCGTCCTTCGGGACGTCGAAGCCGAGGGTGACGCTGTCGCCTGAGACGACCTTGGAGGTGGTGCTCTTGTTGCCGAGGAACGCCTGGTAGCCGTCGGCGAACTCGTAGCCGCTGCCGGCGGCCTGGCTGACCAGCTGACCACCCTTCGTCGTGGTCGTCGCCGCCGGCACGGCGGTCGTCGTGCCGTCCGCGTTGGTCGCCGTCCAGCCGCTGACCATCTTGTCGCCGTAGGCGTACGCCGGGGTGCTGGTACCGGCGTAGAAGGCGTAGGAGGTCTGGGTGAGAGACGTCGAGCCGGCCTGGTCCACTGCCTTGGCGTAGAGCGTGTGCGGGCCCGTCGTGCCCGGGGTGAAGGCGGGGGAGGCGCTGCCGTTGACGACCGCGGTGCCGGTGCCGGAGGCGTTGTCGGAGGTGACGTAGTACGGCTTGCCCGGCGTGATCTTCGTGCTCGTCGTCCAGTGGGTGACGCTGCTCCCGTACACCGTGTTGCCGAGCGTGCCGTCCAGTGAGAACAGGTACCCGGTGATGTTGTTGGTGTGGTTGTTGGTGAGGGTGAAGGTGCCCTTGTCGCCGTACGCGGCACCGATCTGCTTGGCAGGGAACTGACTTGACGTCACCGTCGGTGCCGGTGGCGCGGAGGTGTCGACGGTGAACGTCTGCGTCTTCGTCCAGACGCCGGAGCCGGTTCCGGCCCAGTAGCCGGCCGCGTTCTGTGCGGTGGCCTTCCAGGTGTACGTGCCGTCCGGCAGGCTCGGTGTGGTCCAGTCACTGCCGTTGGTGTTGTACCGGGCGCGTTTCTTCGAATCCGTGCTCGGACCGAAGCCCTGATGGACCAGCGTGCCGGAGGAGTTGTAGACGTTGTACTCCATGCGCACCAGTTCGCTGCCGCCGGCCAGGTCGGGGTCGACGGCGCGCGCGGACAGCGTCGGGGTGTGCGTGGTGGTCATCGTCTTGCCCATGCTCACCGTGGACGGCTTGATGGCGGGGGTGCCGGTGCCGCTCTTGAGCTTGGGCCGGTAGCTGTAGGTGACCGACATGGTGGCGCCGCCGCCGTAGGCGAGCTGCTTCCACTGGGTGGCGTCGTTCATGTCGGGGGACTGGACCATGAGCGTCATGCTCGCCCAGCCGCCGGCCGCCGCGCTCTGCGCCCGCGAGGTCACATCGAACGCCAGCGAGGGCGGACTGACCCAGGAGTTGGAGCCGTTGGTCACCGGGCAGGTACCGGCCATCTTGCTCACCGGGTTGGTGCCGAGCGCGCCGGTGCTCTTGTCGGGCTCGTGGCCCCAGTAGAGGGAGGACGAACTCCACCCGGCGGGACGGCCGGTGCCGTAGACGGCGGCCGGGGTGTCGGAGCAGGAGGCGGCGGAGAGCTGCTTCACGTACAGCGAGGCGTGGCTGACGACGGCGCCCTTGATGCCGCCGGTGTTGATCTGGTAGTACGTGCGCGCCCGTTCGCCGTTGCCGGGGGCGGAGTTGTCCCAGCCCTCACGGGCGTTGGTGGCACCCGAGGTGGACGTCGAGTTGTAGACGTTCCACCCGTTGTCGGAGATCCGCGCCCAGTCCAGCTGGGACGGGCGGCCGCTCCACTCGGGGTCGATGTAGACCGGGTAGGTGGTGCTCTTGGCGGAGAGCAGCTTTTCGTCCACTCCCAGCAGCTGCTTGCCGGACTTGAGGCTGACCCGCACCTGTGCGCGGTGCTTGCCCACCTCGGCCGCCGTGCGGTGCTCGGCACGGGCCGACGAAACGGTCCTGGTGCGTCCCGCGGGCGCGTCGCCGGCCTTCTGGCCGGCGCTGTCCCACATCAGCGCGGTGTCACTGTGGAAAATCGTTTTTCCGGTGTGCTTGTCCGTGGCCTGCGCCCCGCCGTCGCGCGTGGTGGCCAGCTTGACACCGGTCGACGCGGTACCGAGCGCCAGGTGCCGCAGGCGTGGATCGGCCGCCGCCTTGGCGGACTTGACCACGAGGACCGAGGAGTACCCGGAGGCGTCCGCGGTCAGCTGGAGGTCGACCTGGGGCAGTACCTCGGGATAGGTGGCGGTGTCGCCGGAGACCACCGGTGCGGGCAGGGTGCCCGGCCAGGAGAAGCCCAGCTTGTCCTGGCCGCTGCGCATCGTGACCAGTGCGCCGGAGCCGCCGTCGGAGAAGGCCACGTTCGTGACGGCGGCCTTGGGGGCCCAGGTCCCGTCGGACTGCCGTACCAGCGTGGTGTCGATCGGCACCCACTTCCCGTCCCGGCGGGTGCGCTGCGGCATCGAGGAGTCGGTACGGGTGAAGGTGCCGTCCGGATTGGCGACCACCACCGTTCCCGTGTCGGTGAGCTGATCGATGGTCACCGGCTTGCCCGTGGCCTTCGCACGGGCCGACGCCGACTCGGTGGCGTTGAGACCCCGGTGAGATCCCGGTGTGCCGGACTTCGTGTGCGGCGACCTGGTGGGGGCGGCCGGCGCCGCCTGGGCCACCACTGCCGAGGTCAGCGATCCGGCGGCGAGGGCCGCGGCGACGGCGACGGCGACGGGTCTGGACTTGAGGCGTCTGGACGCCCGTAGGGCCGGGCGAAAGGCTGGCATCGAGTTCGGGTCCTTCACGGGACTCAGGCGGCCCCCCCTTGGGTCCGCGCCGGTGTGCATTCTGAGCCTCGGATTAACCGTGGTCCATCAACCGCCAACTCTCGGTAGCCAAAGGTGGTCCGAATTGGCGGGATGCGGATGACTTTGAGTTCCTACGCGGATGATCTCTTGGAGGTTTCACAGGGAATCCTTTGCCTGTGAAGGAGATGTGTGGGCTTAGCGTGATCGGTTGCGGGGGGCAGGAGCATGACATGCCCCTCTCTGACGTGCCCTCACATCCAATCGGACAGATGCGGGCTCGGAGCTGGGAGGGGAACACACAGCATGGTGCGAAGAACGGGGTGGGGCACCGGCCGGCCGGTCAGAGGCGCTCGGGGGCTGCGGCGTACGGCGTTCGTCGCCGTCGGCGCGCTGATGGTGACCGGCCTGCTGCCGACGGGTACGGCCACGGCGTCGGGGCCGACGAAGGACCCCGCTTCGGTGTCCGCGACGTCCTCCGGCAAGCCCATTCCCTTCACGCACCGGGCCCCCAAGCACGTCAGCGCGCCCAAGGCGTTCAAGCACTTCGCTCCCGGCGCCCAGGTGAAGCTCCCCGTGGCGGGCAGCGCGGACGTCACCCTGCCCGTCGTGGCCGCCTCCACGCGGCTGTCAGCCAAGGCCACGCAGGTACGGGCCGGTAAGACACCCGTCCTGGTCGGCCCCGGCGTGGATGCGCATCCCCAGGCGACCTCCCTCACCGCTTCCCAGCGGGTTCGGGTCACCGTGCTGGACCAGAAGGTCACGCAGGCGGCCGGCGTCCATGGTGTGCTCTTCACTCTCCGGCGCACCGGCCCGGGCGGCGGAAAGGTCGCCCTGAGCGTCGACGATTCCACCTTCCGCTACGCCTTCGGCGGTGACTTCGCCTCGCGACTCCACCTCGTCCAGCTGCCTGTGTGCGCGCTGACCACGCCGAAGCTGCGCAAGTGCCAGGTTCAGACACCTGTGCGTACCGCCCCAGGGAGGCCGCTCTCCGGGCAGGTCACCGTGCCGGGCGCGGTGACCGGTGTCGCCACCCCTTCCCGGAAGGCGGCGGCGTCGTCCGGTGCGACGGTGGTCCTGGCGGCGACCTCGGGCACATCGGGTCCGTCGGGTGATTACTCGGCGACGAGCCTTTCCCCCGCAGGTACGTGGTCGATGTCGGGGAACACGGGTTCGTTCACCTACAGCTATCCGATCAATGTGCCCGCGGCCATCGGCGGAGACGCGCCGCAGGTGGCTCTGGCGTACGACTCCTCCAGCCAGGACGCGCGCACCGAGGCGACGAACAACCAGTCCTCGTGGCTGGGCGACGGCTGGACCTCGACCGACAACTACATCGAGCGCACCTACAAGTCGTGCAAGGACGACTCGTCCTCCGGCGCCCCCCGGAACGACGGGGACGAGTGCTGGGCCGGACAGATCCTCACTCTGTCGCTGAACGGCACTTCCACCGAGATCGTCTACGACGACGCCACCAAGACGTTCCATCCGGCTCAGGACGACGCCGACACCAAGGTGGAGGAGCTGACCGGTACCGCCAACGGCACCGACAACAAGGAGTACTTCAAGGTCACCGAGGGCGGTGTGCAGTACTTCTTCGGCCTGAACCGGCTGCCCGGGTGGAGCGACGGCAAGGACGAGACCAAGTCTGTGTGGACCGAGCCGGTCTACCGCGCCCACAGCGGCGTGCCCGCCTGCCCGGACGGCACGGACTTCGCCGCCACTTCGTGCACGCTGGGCTACCGGTTCAACCTCGACTACGCGGTGGACACCCACGGCAACGCCACGGCCTGGTATTACTCGCCGGAAACGGGCTACTACGGCGCGGACATGAAGGACACCGCGGTGTCCTACACCCGCGGAGGCACCCTTTCCCACATCGACTACGGCATGACCGCCTCGACGATCTACTCGGGCACCGCCCCGGAACAGATCCTGTTCGACACCGCCGAGCGCTGTATTCCGGGTACTCCGTCGGGCAACACCTGCGCGGACAGTCAGTTCACCGTGGCGAATGCCGCGTACTGGCCCGACGTGCCGGTCGACCTCAACTGCGCCTCGGGATCGACGAACTGTACCAACCACGGACCAAGTTTCTGGTCCCGGAAGCGTCTGACCTCCATCACCACCCAGATCCAGAGCGGCGGGGCCACGAAGCAGGTCGACAAGTACAGCTTCACCCAGTCCTTCCCCGACGGCGGCGACCACGCCCCTACCCTCTGGCTGGACTCCATCCAGCGCACCGGCCTGGACACCCTGGGCGGAGCCTCGGGCAGCGCCACCACGCCTGCGGTGAGCTTCGACCCGCCGCTCCAACTGCCCAACCGGGTCGGCACGATCCCGCAGATGCCGCTGATGTACCACGACCGCATCCAGTCGGTCAGCAGCGAGACCGGCGCCCAGACCACGGTCACCTACGACCGTCCCGACTGCTCGAAGGCACCGGCGAGCGACCCCGACGATCCGACGGACGCGGCCGCCCAGGCGTTCGCCTCCACCAACACGCTGTCCTGTTTCCCCGCGTACTGGACCCCTGATGGCCAGCCGGCGCCATGGATGGACTGGTTCTACAAGTACAAGGTCACCTCGGTCGTCACGATCGACCCGCACAACTCCTACCAGGACGGTACGCAACCGGAGCTGGAGACGGACTACGCGTACAAGGGCAACCCCGGCTGGCACTACGACGACAATGAAGTGGTCAAGGCCAAGGACCGTACCTGGGGGCAGTTCCGGGGGTATCCGGAGGTCGACGTCACCACCGGCGACCCGAATGTCTTCCACAAGACGAACAGCGCCGAGGTCCATGACCAGAAGACACTGACGAAGACGTACTACTTCCTGGGCATGAACGGCGACACCCTGCCGGGCGGCAAGGCCCGCTCGGTGCCCGACCTGACCAGCCAGGACGGCACGACCTCGGTCGCCGACGCCGACGAGCTGGCAGGGCAGTCCTTCGAGACCGACACCTATACCGCCTCCGGCGGAAGCCTGGCCAAGGCCGTCGTCGACGTGCCCACGATCATCGGCCCCACGGCCACCCGCAAGCGGAGCGGCCTGCCTGATCTGACGGCCAGTATGGTGCGCACCGCCAAGTCGCTGACCCGTGAAGCCGTGTCGTACGGCTGGCGCAAGACGGAGACCGACACCTTTTACAACACGACGCTGGGCAAGTCGACGACCGGCATGCAGGTGCAGGTCGACGACCGCGGCGAGACCGCTGACAGCGGCAACGTCGCCAAGTGCACCTACACCCGCTATCTGACGGGCAAGGCGGACACCTTGGTGCTGCCCGCGGAAGCCATCACCACCGCGCAGGACTGTTCCAGCGCCGGTGCGGCCCCGAGCGGCACCTTGCTCTCCGACACCCGCACCTCCTACGACGCCAACGGCTTCGCCTACGACGGTGACGGGCAGCAGAGTCCGGCGCTGCCCAGCATCGGCGACGCGACTGATGTACAGACGGCATCGGCCGCCGCTGGAGCCACCGCCACCGCGTTCATCGACACGGGCGTCACCACGTACGACTCCTACGGCCGCGTGACGAAGGCCACTCGTACCCCCAAGTCCAGTGCTCCTGACGGCAAGAGCCTCGCCCAGACCGTTTTCACCTCCTACACCCCTGCGACGGGCGAGCTGCCCACGGGCAGTAGGACCGTCACCCAGGTCACGCCCGGAGTGGACTGTTCGACGGTTACGACGTCGTCCAAGGACTGTCAGCTGGCCTCCGCCACCCTGGACCCGGCCCGAGCCCTCCCGACCGCGCAGACGGACGCGGCCGGCCTGCTGACCTCGCTCACGTACGACGCGCTGGGCCGCACGACCGGGGTGTGGCTGCCGAACGAGATCAAGGCCAACGGGGCGCCGGCGAATACGACCTACACCTATAGCCTGTCGAAGACGGCGCCCACTGTCGTCGCGTCGAACTCGCTTCTGGAAAATGGCAGTTACGCGACCAGCGAGACGTTGTACGACGCGATGCTTCGACCGCTCCAAGCGCAGACGACCGCGGAGAACTCCAGTACCACGGTCTCGGACACCCAGTACGACTCGCACGGCTGGACAGTCGCCACCGACAACGCCTACGCCGTGAGCGGCGGCCCGAGCAACAGCCTGGTCTCGGTCTCTCAGGTTTCCATCCCTGACACCACCGTCACGGACTACGACGGGGAGGGCCGGGCCGACCTGGTCACCGAGGAACACGACGGGAGCAAGGCCTGGACCACGACCACCGCCTACACCGGGGACAAGACCACCGTCCTGCCCCCCGGCGGCGGGGTGGCCACCACCACGGTCACCGATGCGCGCGGCCAGACCACCGAACTCGACCAGTACACGAGCCTGCCCACCCTCTCGGGCAGCGCGGCGACGGGTTTCACCGCGTCCGGTGGCAAGACGTCGCCCACGACGTACGAGTACACGCCGACGGGCCGGCAGCAGCGGATCACAGGTCCGGACGAGTCGGTGTGGACGTTCGACTACGACCTTCTGGGCCGTAAGAAGTCCCAGACCGACCCGGACGCGGGTCCGAGCACCTACAAGTACGACGACGCGGGCAACCAGGTCGCCACCACCGACGCGAGGAAGAAGGAACTCGACTACACCTACGACCTGCTGGGCCGCAAGCTCACAGGCACCGACAAGGCCGAGTCCGGTTTCGAGTTCGCGTCCTGGACCTACGACACCCTGCGCATCGGCCTGCCCACCTCCTCGACCCGGTACGTCCAGGGCACCACCGGCGGCTACACGGTCGCCACCACCGGCTACACCACCCTCGGCAACCCCACCGGCACGAAGATCACTCTGCCGGCGTCCGAGTCGCCTCTGCCCACGACGTACACGACGACCTACACCTACACGGTCAGGGATCAGCTGCTGGCCACGCAGAGCGATCCGCGCGCCCAAGGCCTCAACAACGAGACCGTCATCTACGACCGCGACACCCTGGGCAATCCGACCGCCACCAAGAGCAGCGCCAGCATTTATGTCGGCGGGACCGTCTACACGCCGGACGGCGAGCCGAAGATGGTCACCCTGGGTGCCTCCACCAACCCGGCCACCATCAACTACTCCTACGACGATCAGACGCTCAGGCTGAAAGAGCGCACGATCGACCGCACCCAGGCGCCCGGCCCCCTGGTCGACGACACCACCTATACCTACGACGCGGCCGGCAATCCCACCTCCACCACCGACCGGCAGTCGGAGACCGGCAACACCGTCACCGACCAGCAGTGCTATACCTACGACACCCTCGCGCGCCTCGCGGAGGCATGGACCGCCAACGACAGCTGCACCGCCCGCCCGCCCACCAGCAGTACGCTTGCGAAGGGCCCCGGCGCCTACTGGCAGTCCTACCGCTACGACGCGATCGGCAACCGCACGCAGACCGTCGACCACGCCATCGGCGGTTCCGGCACCGACGCCACCACCACCTACCACGACGGCTGCACCAGCCAGTGCAACACCACGGGCACCCAGCCCCACACGCTGACCGCGACCACCGGCGGCACGAACCCGACCGGCTTCAGCTACGACGAGGACGGCAACCTCCGAAGCAGGACCCCCACCACCGGTCCAGGTCAGACCCTGAGCTGGGGCGACGAGGGTGAGCTGGACGAGCTCGACACCACCGGCGCCAACCCCACGTCCACCAAGTACGTGTACGACGCCGACGGCAATCAGCTCATCCGCCGCGACCCGGGCCAGACCACGCTCTTCGCCGGCGACACGGAAATCGTCGTCAACACCAAGGTCACCCCCGCCACCCTGCTCGGCGCGGTCCGCTCCTACAGTCACGGTGGCAGCGGCTCGCCCGTGGCCATCCGCTCCAGTCTCTCCGGCGGCGGACTGAAGTACCTCTTCAGCGACCTCCACGGCACGGCGACCATGACCATGGACGCCACCACCCAGGAAGTGGCACGCCAGCAGTACACGCCCTACGGGCAGCCACGCGGCAGCGCCAACACCACGCCCTGGGCCGACCCGACCCACTCCTACCTCGGCAAACCCCAGGACACCAGCACCGGTTACACCGATGTCGGCGCCCGCAAGTACGACCCCGCCCTCGGCGCGTTCATCAGCGTCGACCCCGTCCTCGAAGCCACCGACCCGCAGGAGCTGGGCGGCTACACCTACGCCGCCGACAATCCCGTCTCCAACAGCGATCCCACAGGTCTTTGCCCTGCGGACGTCTGCGGTGTCGGTGTGCCGAAGGGCAACGTGGTGGGCGGCTCAAGCGGCACCATCACCGACGGGCCGATCGACCCCGGGAACCCGAGCGCCGGGTATTGCCATCACGGCGTTTGCGGAAAGACCCACTACAACACCAGCTGGGGTTCTTCTTCATCGGCATCGCCGGCACCGGGGGTCTCCTGTGGCGCGAACCGCGCGTGCGAGGAAAATCCTCAGCGGTGGAAGAGAGTCCGCGCGGCCGCCGCTCGGGAAACCGTGCAGCAGAAGGTCGACGATTTCATGGCGGTGGGCACGATCGCCATCATCGGTACGCCTGTGTTGTTCGGCTGCGCTGCCGGAGCTCCCATCATCGGGCCGGAATGCGTAGGTGGCGCGACCGCTTCCGCATCGGCTCTCAGCGGACTGTTCAGCGGGGCACCAGAAGGCGTGGACCCCGGTGAGGAACCGTCTTCGTCCTCGTGTCTCAGCTTCGACCCTCATACCCGCGTTCTCATGGACGGCGGACAGACGAAGGTCATCGGGAAGATCAAGACCGGCGACCGGGTCGAGGCCGCCGATCCCACGAACGGCAAACTCCAAGGCCCGCGCACTGTCCAGCATGTGTGGATCAATCACGATCACGACCTGCAGGACGTCACCATCCGCTCCAAGGACGGTCACACCGCCACTCTCCACACCACCGCCAACCACCCCTTCTGGGACGACACCACCCACAGCTGGGTGCCGGCAGGAAAACTGCACGCAGGCGACGCCCTCAACACGGCCACCGACGACCACGCCTACGTCGTCGCCACCCGGCCCACCCCGGGATCAGCGACCCGCTGGAATCTCACTGTCCAGCAACTCCACACGTACTACGTGTTCGCCGGTAGTACGCCGGTCCTGGTTCATAATGACGATGGTGGCAGCGGAACAGTCTTCAGGGACGGCGCATACCGTTTCCAGATATATTCGAATGATCACGGGCCGGCGCATGGTCATCTCATCGGCCCTGGAATCAAGGGCGATGGAATTCAGATTGGCCAGAACGGAAAGCCGCTGAACTCCAGGGTGCAGCTTTCGCGGGCTCAGCAGCAGGTGATCGACAATAACTTGGGAAGTATCCGTAAGGCTATCCGTAAGAGTATGGCTGCTTATCGGATGAATCAGGAGAGTGGGTGCAAGTGATGTCGTTGGCGTTCGATGAAAGGTTGAGATCTCTGGCGGTGAGAGTCGGCGGCGATCACAGTAGTCTGGAGAGTGGGCATGCTCGTTGGGCTATCTATTCTCGGGCGATGCAAGTCCCAGAGGAGTGGCCGGAACTGCTGGAGTTGGTCGAACAAGAGCCGGATGATGCCATCGCTTCATCCTTGGTTGTCAATATCATGGAGATCGTGCCGGATTCTCGGAGAATGCAATATGTCGCGGCGCTGCCACCGGGGAGGGATCGCGAATATGCGGCGACCCGAGCTCGTGAACTCTCGATACTTGACAAACTCTCCACGGAGAGCGGGGCGTCAAATGATGTGGAGTTCGATGCTCAGAGCTGGTCGACCTGGTTGCAGCTACGGGCGGCTGACTCTGCTCGAAATGAGACGCTCCTCGAAGCTCTGCGTGCGGCTGGGGCGACGAAGCGCATCAGGGCAGCGGCCGAACGGCGTCTGCGGTCTCTTCGCTGAGGAGGCGACGGTGTGACCGCAGCACACCAGAACCGACCCGAACAGCCCCGCCCACCCCCGCGACGGCTGGCGGGGCCGTCCCTTTTCGGGTACCAACGAGCCAGTAGCACCGGTCGGTAGCCCCCAGCCCCGGTCGTCCCCCTTCGCGGCGAGGTGATCCCATGTCCGCCCCCACCGGGAACCGCAGCACCGTCACCGAGCGTGAGGCCCGTGAGGTCGCGGAGGCCGCGCGGGAGCGGGTCTGGCACAGGCCCAGCTTCGCCAAGGAGCTGTTCCTGGGGCGGTTCCGGCTCGATCTGGTGCATCCGCATCCGATGCCCGGCGAAGAGTCCGTACGGCGTGGTGAGGAGTTCCTCGCCAAGCTGCGCGCCTTCTGCGAGGCGGAGATCGACTCCGCGCGGATCGAGCGTGAGGCGCGCATCCCCGACCAGGTCGTGGCGGGGCTGAAGGAACTCGGCGCCCTCGGGATGAAGATCGACCCGAGGTACGGCGGTCTCGGCCTCAGCCAGCTGTACTACAACAAGGCCCTCGCCCTGGTCGGCTCCGTGAGCCCCGCCGTCGGCGCCCTGCTCTCCGCGCACCAGTCGATCGGCGTGCCCCAGCCGCTGAAGATGTTCGGCACGCAGGAGCAGAAGGACGCCTTCCTGCCCCGGTGTGCGCGCACGGACATATCCGCCTTCCTGCTCACCGAGCCCGATGTCGGGTCCGACCCGGCGCGGCTCGCCACCACGGCCGTACCCGACGGCGACGAGTACGTCCTCGACGGGGTGAAGCTCTGGACCACCAACGGCGTCGTCGCCGATCTCCTCGTCGTCATGGCGCGGGTGCCGAAGTCCGAGGGGCACCAGGGCGGCATCACCGCGTTCGTCGTGGAGGCCGGCTCCGAGGGCATCACCGTCGAGCACCGCAACGCCTTCATGGGCCTGCGCGGCATCGAGAACGGCGTGACCCGCTTCCACCGGGTGCGGGTGCCGGCCGCGCACCGGATCGGGCCCGAGGGGGCGGGACTGAAGATCGCGCTCACCACCCTCAACACCGGCCGCCTCTCGTTGCCCGCGATGTGCGCCGGCGCCGGCAAATGGTGTCTGAAAATCGCCCGTGAATGGTCGGCGGAGCGTGAGCAGTGGGGCAAGCCCCTCGCCCTGCACGAGGCCGTCGGCGCCAAGATCAGCTTCATCGCGGCGACCACCTTCGCCCTGGAGGCGGTGCTCGACCTGTCGTCCCAGATGGCCGACGAGAACCGCAACGACATCCGCATCGAGGCCGCCCTCGCCAAGCTCTACGGCTCCGAGATGGCCTGGAAGATGGCTGATGAGCTGGTCCAGATCCGGGGCGGGCGCGGCTACGAGACGGCCGAGTCGCTCAAGGCGCGCGGCGAACGGGCCGTGCCCGCCGAGCAGATGCTGCGCGACCTTCGCATCAACCGTATCTTCGAGGGCTCCACGGAGATCATGCACCTGCTGATCGCCCGCGAGGCCGTCGACGCCCACCTCTCCGTCGCCGGTGACCTCATCGATCCGGCCAAGTCCCTCTCCGACAAGGCGAAAGCGGGCGCGCAGGCCGGGGTCTTCTACGCCAGGTGGCTGCCGAGGCTGGTCGCGGGGGCCGGTCAACTGCCGTCGTCGTACGGCGAGTTCCGGCACGGCGTCGACCTGTCCACCCATCTGCGGTACGTCGAGCGCACCGCCCGCAGGCTGGCCCGCGCCACCTTCTACGGCATGTCCCGCTGGCAGGGCCGGATGGAGACCAAGCAGGGCTTCCTCGGGCGGATCGTGGATATCGGCGCCGAGCTGTTCGCGATGAGCGCGGCCTGTGTACGGGCCGAGCGGCTGCGCACCCGGGACGAGCACGGCCGGGAGGCGTACCAGCTCGCCGACGCCTTCTGCCGCCAGGCCCGCGTGCGCGTGGAGGAGCTGTTCGGGCGGCTGTGGAGCAACACCGACGACCTCGACCGCAAGGTCGTCAAGGGTGTCCTCGGCGGCGCCTACACCTGGCTGGAGGAGGGGATCGTGGATCCGTCGGAGGAGGGGCCGTGGATCGCCGACGCGACCCCCGGACCCTCCGCACAGACCAGCGCCCGCCGCCCGTACGGCGGTTAGCGCGCCCCGGTCGGCGCCCGCTCAGCAGTACTTGTCGCTCGGGTCCCGCGTCGTCCAGGAGCAGGACCAGACCTTCGCGCCGCTCGCCCTCGTCAGCGTCGCCGTGTCCTTGTCGTTGTTCCAGACGTAGGCACGGCGGCCCTGGTACTTGTCCGACGCGGTGTCCCTGCCGGACCCGGTGTGGATCTTCATGTACTTCCCGGCGCCGATCGTGACGTTCGGGAAGACGTACCGGTGGTTCGAGACGTCCTTCAGCACCCACCCCTTGAGCGAGACCGCCGAGCCGCCGGTGTTCTTGATCTGCACCCACTCACCGTTCAGGCTCGTGTTCGAGCGGTTGTCCGAGCCCGGGCTGTCGAACCAGACGTGGTGGATCTTCACGCCCCCGGCGGCCTGGGCCGGGGTGTTCAGCAGGGTGCCGGCGAGCAGGGCGGCGCCGGCGAGGGCGGGCAGGGCGGCGCGCAGCCGTATGGTCCGCATGAAGAGATCCCCCCAAGGATGTCGTCCGCGAGAAAGAGTTCCGCGAGGAAAAGACGCGAAGACTGAAGTGCTATCACAGGATCTTCACTCTTACTTCGCCTTCGGACACACTCCCCGAGTGGACACACACTCCTTGAGGGGACACCCTGTCCGGGCCGTCACCGCTTGCGGCCACAATGGGGGGATGACCGACAGCCCTGCCCGTCCGGCACCCCTCGCCGACCCCCACCTCGTCTACGACCCCCTCGCGGGCGACGGCCCCAAGGACGTGGTGGTCCTCGGCTCCACGGGATCCATCGGCACCCAGGCCATCGACCTCGTGCTGCGCAACCCCGGCCGCTTCCGCGTCACCGCGCTGTCCGCCAACGGCGGCCGGGTCGCCCTCCTCGCCGAGCAGGCGCACCGGCTGCGGGTGCGCACCGTCGCGGTGGCCCGCGAGGACGTCGTACCGGCCCTGCGCGAGGCGCTCGCCGCCGCGTACGGCCCCGGTGAGCCGCTGCCCGAGATCCTCGCCGGACCGAAGGCGGCCACCGAGCTGGCCGCCTCCGACTGCCACACCGTGCTGAACGGCATCACCGGGTCCATCGGCCTCGCGCCGACCCTCGCCGCCCTGGAGGCGGGCCGCACCCTCGCGCTCGCCAACAAGGAGTCGCTGATCGTCGGCGGCCCGCTGGTCACCGCGCTGGCGAAGCCCGGCCAGATCATCCCGGTCGACTCCGAGCACGCGGCCCTCTTCCAGGCCCTCGCCGCCGGCACCCGCGCCGAGGTGCGCAAGCTGGTCGTCACCGCCTCCGGCGGCCCCTTCCGCGGCCGTACCAAGGCGGATTTCGCGGAGGTCACCGTCGAGGACGCCCTCGCCCACCCCACCTGGGCGATGGGCCCGGTGATCACGGTCAACTCGGCGACCCTGGTCAACAAGGGCCTGGAGGTCATCGAGGCACACCTGCTGTACGACATCCCGTTCGACCGCATCGAGGTGGTCGTGCACCCGCAGTCGTACGTCCACTCGATGGTCGAGTTCACCGACGGCTCGACGATCGCCCAGGCCACGCCGCCCGACATGCGGGGCCCGATCGCCATCGGTCTCGGCTGGCCCGAACGGGTTCCGGACGCCGCTCCCGCCTTCGACTGGAGCAAGGCGTCCACCTGGGAGTTCTTCCCCCTGGACGACGACGCCTTCCCCTCGGTGAATCTGGCCCGGCACGTCGGACAGCTCGCGGGGACGGCCCCGGCGGTGTTCAATGCCGCCAACGAGGAGTGCGTCGAGGCTTTCCTGAACGGCGCGCTGCCCTTCAACGGGATCATGGAGACCGTCACCCGGGTCGTCGAGGAACACGGCACACCCGGAACGGGAACTTCACTCACGGTGTCGGACGTCCTCGAAGCGGAGACCTGGGCGCGGACCCGGGCCCGTGAGATCACAGCCACGACGGCGACCGCGGAGGCGCGTGCATGACGACCTTGATGTTCATCCTCGGCATAGTGGTCTTCGCGTTCGGTCTGCTCGTCTCGATCGCGTGGCACGAGCTGGGGCACCTGTCGACCGCCAAACTCTTCGGCATCCGCGTCCCGCAGTACATGGTCGGCTTCGGCCCCACCGTGTGGTCGCGCAAGAAGGGCGACACCGAGTACGGCATCAAGGCGATCCCGCTCGGCGGCTACATCCGCATGATCGGCATGTTCCCGCCGGACAACGCGGGCCGGATCTCCGCCCGTTCCACCTCACCGTGGCGCGGAATGATCGAGGACGCCCGCTCGGCGGCCTACGAGGAGCTCCAGCCCGGCGACGAGACGCGCATGTTCTACACGCGCAAGCCCTGGAAGCGCGTCATCGTCATGTTCGCGGGCCCGTTCATGAACCTGGTGCTCGCCATCGCCCTGTTCTTCACCGTGCTCATGGGCTTCGGCATCCAGCAGCAGACCACCACCGTCGCCTCCGTCTCGCCCTGCGTCATCGCGCAGAGCGAGAACCGCGACACCTGCAAGAAGTCCGACCCGGCCTCCCCGGCCGCGGCCGCCGGCATCCAGAAGCGCGACAAGATCGTCTCCTTCGCCGGCAAGCCCACCAAGGACTGGAACACCCTTTCGGACCTGATCCGGGTCAGTGCGGGCAAGGACGTGCCGATCGTCGTCGAGCGCGACGGGAAGCAGCTCACCCTGCACGCGAAGATCGCCACCAACCAGGTCGCCCAGAAGGACTCCAGCGGCACCTACGTGCAGGGCAAGTACGTGAAGGCCGGCTTCCTCGGCTTCAGCTCCGCCACCGGCGTGCAGAAGCAGGGCTTCGGCGACTCGGTGACCTGGATGAGCGACCGGGTCGGCGACGCCGTCGACTCCCTCGCCGCCCTGCCCGGCAAGATCCCGGCCCTGTGGGACGCCGCGTTCGACAACGCCCCGCGCCAGCCGGACTCCCCGATGGGCATCGTCGGCGCGGCCCGCATCACCGGCGACATCGCCACCCTGGACATCCCCGCCTCCCAGCAGGTGGCCATGTTCGTGATGCTGCTCGCCGGGTTCAACCTCTCGCTGTTCCTGTTCAACATGCTCCCGCTGCTCCCGCTCGACGGCGGCCACATCGCCGGTGCCCT
The DNA here is from genome assembly GCF_030450125.1 of Streptomyces sp. WP-1. NCBI lineage: Bacteria > Bacillati > Actinomycetota > Actinomycetes > Kitasatosporales > Streptomycetaceae > Streptomyces > Streptomyces sp. WP-1. Next base: position 2,436,263 of record NZ_CP123923.1, on the reverse strand, counting down.
GTGGGAGGCGCTGCGGCGCAACCTGGCCCGGGTGCTGCGCCGTCCGGACCCGGGCCCGTTCGACGTGGCCAAGCTGATGCCGGTGGCCTACGTGGTGGCCGGGATCTTCGTCTGCTTCACCGTCCTGGTGCTCATCGCGGACGTGGTGAACCCGGTGAAAATCTCCTAGCCATCCGGCGTTCACGGCGGCCCGGGACCCTGGGGTTCCGGGCCGCTTCCCGTGCGGCGTCCGGCCGCCCCCCAATGAGGGGGTTTCCCGGGTGGGATGTGCCCGCGCACGCGCCGGTGCCGTAATCTCGGATGCCGGAGCCCGCCGTAGCACGGGGCCGGATCTTGATCCACGACTTGGGGTTGCACAGCAGATGACTGCGATTTCTCTCGGCATGCCGTCCGTTCCGACCAAGCTCGCCGAGCGCCGCAAGAGCCGGCAGATCCAGGTCGGAAGCGTGGCGGTCGGCGGAGACGCGCCCGTATCGGTCCAGTCGATGACCACGACCCGTACGTCCGACATCGGCGCCACCCTCCAGCAGATCGCCGAGCTGACCGCGTCCGGCTGCCAGATCGTCCGGGTGGCCTGCCCCACCCAGGACGACGCCGACGCGCTGCCCACCATCGCCCGCAAGTCGCAGCTCCCGGTGATCGCGGACATCCACTTCCAGCCCAAGTACGTCTTCGCCGCCATCGAGGCCGGCTGTGCCGCGGTCCGCGTGAACCCCGGCAACATCAAGAAGTTCGACGACCAGGTCAAGGAGATCGCCCAGGCCGCCAAGGACCACGGCACCCCGATCCGCATCGGTGTGAACGCGGGCTCGCTGGACCGCCGCCTGCTCCAGAAGTACGGCAAGGCCACCCCGGAGGCGCTGGTCGAGAGCGCCCTGTGGGAAGCCTCCCTCTTCGAGGAGCACGACTTCCGCGACATCAAGATCTCGGTCAAGCACAACGACCCGGTCGTCATGATCGAGGCCTACCGCCAGCTCGCCGCGCAGTGCGACTACCCCCTGCACCTCGGCGTCACCGAGGCGGGCCCCGCCTTCCAGGGCACCATCAAGTCGGCCGTCGCCTTCGGCGCGCTGCTCTCCGAGGGCATCGGCGACACGATCCGCGTCTCCCTCTCGGCCCCCCCGGTCGAGGAGATCAAGGTCGGCATCCAGATCCTGGAGTCCCTGAACCTGCGCCAGCGCGGCCTGGAGATCGTCTCCTGCCCGTCCTGCGGCCGAGCCCAGGTCGACGTCTACAAGCTCGCCGAAGAGGTCACCGCGGGCCTCACCGGCATGGACGTCCCGCTGCGCGTCGCCGTCATGGGCTGCGTCGTCAACGGCCCCGGCGAGGCCCGCGAGGCCGACCTCGGCGTCGCCTCCGGCAACGGCAAGGGCCAGATCTTCGTCAAGGGCGAGGTCATCAAGACCGTCCCCGAGTCCAAGATCGTGGAGACCCTCATCGAGGAGGCCATGAAGCTGGCCGAGAAGATGCAGGACGAGGGCGTCGAGTCCGGCGAGCCCTCGGTCTCCGTCGCGGGCTGACCGTACGACATCACGAGTCCCGTCACCGGTGGGTGGCGGGACTCAGCCGTACCTCCGCCCAGACGGTCTTGCCGGGCTGCCGGGGCGCCACCCCCCACTTGTCGGCGAGCGCCTCCACCAGGATCAGCCCCCGCCCGCCCTCACCGCACGGCACCCGGCGCTCGGGCAGCCGTTCGCCCCGGGTGTCGGAGACCTCCAGGCGTACGACACCGTCCTCCTCGGCGAGCCGCAGATGGAAGTCCCGCCCGGGCACGCGCCCGTGCCGTACGGCGTTGGCGACGAACTCGGCCGCGATCAGCGTGACGGCCTCGTTGACCCGGCCGTCGTACGGATGCCCCCACTCGTCCAGCCGCAGCGACACCAGCCGCCGGGCGAGCCGCGCGCCGCGCGGGGTCGAGGTGAAGCGCATGGCGAATTCCTGGGTGGAGATTTCTGATTTCACGCGGTTACGGTCCCGCACGCTCAGTAGCGTTGAACAGCGGCCGCACCAGGACCACCAGGCGTTGTACAAGGGCGAGGTGCCGCTGTACACGAGCGCGCCGTGACCGAGGGTGGCGCACAGGCATTGGGGGTGTACATGAGCGAGGAAGCACGGGAAGACCAGGATGGCCAGGAAGCGCCGGGCTCGGGCATTCCGCTCGTCTTCGGGCGGGTGCTGAAGCGGCTGCGCGTCCAAGCGCGCATGGACCGGGCCGAGTTGGGCCGCCGCACCGGTTACTCGGCCGCGACGATCACGTCGTACGAGGTGGGCCGGCGCATCCCGAACGCGAAGTTCATCCGGCAGGCGGACGAGGTGCTGGACGCGGGCGGGATGCTGATCGACTTCATCGAGGACATGGAGAGGGCGCAGTATCCGGCGTTCTTCCAGGACGCTGCGGCCTTGGAGAAGAAGGCGGTGGGATTGCACGTCTTCGCTACGAAGGCCGTCCCGGGGCTCCTTCAGACAGAGGACTATGCGCTCGCGGTCTTCAGGATGTGGCGGCCTCTGCTGGATGAGGAGACCGTCCAGAAGCGTGTCGCGGCCCGTCTGGCCCGACAGGATGTCTTCGCTCAAGCCCTCTACCCGACCATCAGCTTCGTGATCGAAGAGCACCTTCTTCGTCGGCCTCTGGGCGGACAGGCCGTGCTGCGTGGGCAGTTGGAGCAGATCCTGCTTCATGGGCATCGCCGGAATGTCGAAATCCAGGTGATGCCGACGGCTCGCGAGGTGCACGCTTGCCTTGACGGCCCGTTCACCTTGATCGAGACGAAGGAAGGGCGCAGGATCGCCTACGTGGAGGGGCACAAGCACAGTCGTCTCCACACCGACCGTGAGACGGTCAGGGAACTGGAAGAGCAGTACGGAATCCTGCGCGCTCAGGCCCTGACACCTCACAGTTCACTGGCCCTTGTAGAAAAGTTGCTGGGAGAGACATGAAGATCGACGAGCTGTCCGCGCTGACATGGTTCAAGAGCAGCTACAGCACTGGCAGTGGTGGCGAATGCCTCGAAGTCGCCCTCCCCTGGCACAAGTCGAGCTACAGCACTGGTGACGGCGGCGAGTGCGTCGAGATCGCCACCTGCCCCACCACCATCCACATCCGCGACTCCAAGCAGCACCCCACCACCGCCCCCACCCTCTCCGTCCCCACCACCGCGTGGCAGGCGTTCCTGGGGCTCGTCCAGGCGTGAGCGACAACACGGCGACGGGGCGCGACCAGTGCATGGCCGCGCCCCCGCTCGTCAGTGGGGGTCCAACTCGCGCAGGTCCTCTCCGCGCAGGGGCAGCGGTGCCTTGCGCGTGGTGAACCGGAGACCGTGGGGCAGCAGGACGGACAGCCCTGCTGTTGTCACGGCGAGGACGCTGAGGACGATGCTCAGCATCGCCCCTCCGCCCTGCATCGCGAACAGGGCGATCGTCGCCATGAGGCTCAAGGACGCCGTATTGGCGACGGCCCGGGTCCTGGTGAGCTGGACTTCAGGAATCGGGAAGCGCTTGCGCGTGCGCACCGGGGACACCGGCGCCGCCGGTGCCTGCTCGCGGGGGGGTTCGGAGCCGGCGTCGCTGTGGGAGCCGAAGATCTTGACGGTGTTCCTGTCACCACCGCTGACGTTCACGACTACGTGCGGGTGAGGATCGTGAAGCGCCGCTTGCGGGTCGGTGAGTTCCGCGTCCTCGATGATCGACTCGATGCGCGCGGCTTCGGCCGGATCTTCATGCATCCGCTGGAGCGCCAGCCTGAATGACGCGACGTGCTCCTCCTCCGAGCGGATGTCCTCCTGGTTCATGTTCACTGCTCCTCCTCCCCGAACTTGGTGTCCAACTCGTCGAGCTTGGCGCGCAATTTGGCCTTCGCCGCGTGCGTACAGCTCTTGACCGACCCGGTCGACAGTCCGAGAGCACCGGCTGTTTCCTCGACGCTCAGCTCTTTGTAGAACCGTAGGTGGATGACCTCCCGCTCTCTGGGCGTCAACTCCTTCATCGCCTGAGCGATCACGACCTGGTCGAGGATCCGGAGGTACTCGTCGCGGTCGTCGGCGGGCTCGGCCCCGTCCCGATCGCGGTGTTTCTCTTCCTCCGCGTGGCGGCCCCACCATTTCGCGGACTCGTTGGCCGCGATCCGGTAGGCGTAGCCGATCTTGAAGCCGTCCCGGATGGCAGGCCACCGCCGGCGAACCGCGGCGAAGACATCGTTGACGATCTCATCCGCGACCGGGTGCGGGATGCCCCTGCGCAGGAGCGACCCGCGCAGTGCGTTGTGATGCTGTTTGTAAAGGTCGAGGATCTCGTTGTCGAACCGCTGCCTGTCGTTCACCAGGAGTGTCCACCTGCCGGCAGGTCGTTCGGACCGGAACGTTCGAGCCGGGCCCCGGACGAGGGATCCGGCAACGCTCCCTCGCCGCCGGCGCCACCGCTGTCCCGGGTCTGGGGCGGCATCACGCGGATGACTCGCGTCCGCCCGCCCTCCTCGGTCTCCAGGAAGTCGGTGCCCGGCCGGAGCAGGGGAAGCACATTGATGGTGGCAGCGTTGCGCTCACGCTCAAGCTCGATCGTGGTACGGCTCCTGGTCCGTTCCGTCAGGTAGCTCCAGAACCCGCCTTCGCGGCGGAGGATGCTCGTCACCCATGTCAGCGGTCCCATCCTTGGTCCCCTCTGTCCTCAGCACTGCCGGCTTCTGAGAACAAGAAGGGGGCAGGAGAGGCAATCGGTTGGGGCCCGTGTCGCTTTTTCTCCGACGGATTCGAGAAGCACGCCGGACGACGCGCGGGCCGCCCGGTCCTCAGAGGATCCCGGACTGTTCGACGCGCCGCCGGGAACGCGCGGCTATAGTGCCAAGACCAGCGCAAACCCCAGGGTGAGGCCCCCGCACTTGTTGACCCAGACCACCTCACGGGTGCTCGATCCGAGCGACCTCGACGCCGCGCTCGCCGTCCTGGACCGCGAGCCGGTCGCGAACGCCTTCGTGACCGCGCGCGTCCAGATCGCCGGGCTCGACCCCTGGCGCCTCGGCGGCGAGATGTGGGGCTGGTACGAGGACGGCATGCTCACGTCCCTGTGCTACGCGGGCGCCAACCTGGTCCCGATCTGCGCCACCGAGCGCGCCGTACGCGGCTTCGCCGACCGGGCCCGGCGGGCCGGGCGGCGCTGCTCCTCCATCGTCGGGCCCGCCGACGCCACCTCCGCGCTGTGGCGGCTGCTGGAACCCCACTGGGGCCCCGCCCGGGAGGTCAGGTCCCAGCAGCCCCTGATGGTCACCGACCGCATGCCCGACGACATCGCCCCGGACCCCTACGTCCGCCGCGTCCGCAAGGACGAGATGGAGACGATCATGCCGGCGTGCGTGGCGATGTTCACCGAGGAGGTCGGGGTGTCGCCGCTGGCGGGCGACGGCGGTCTGCTCTACCAGGCCCGGGTCGCCGAACTCGTCGGCTCCGGCCGGTCCTTCGCCCGCCTGGACAAGGACGGCAAGGTCGTCTTCAAGGCGGAGATCGGCGCGGCGACCTCCCAGGCCTGCCAGATCCAGGGCGTGTGGGTGGCCCCCGAACACCGGGGCAAGGGCCTCGCCGCCCCGGCCATGGCGGCGGTCCTGCGCTACGCCCTGGCCGACGTCGCGCCCGTGGTCAGCCTGTACGTCAACGACTTCAACACCGCGGCCCGCCGCACGTACCGCAGGGTGGGCTTCCAGGAGATCGGCGCCTTCATGAGTGTGCTGTTCTGAACCCGGATACGCTCCCGGCATGGATCTAGCGATCGGCCCCCTGGACCTGTCGGCCCGCGTGGACGAGGCCCTGGCGGTCCAAGCGGTGGCGTTCGGCCTCGGCCCGGACGAAGTCGCCGTACGGCGCCAGATCGTCCAGCGCCATATGCAGTTCCCGGGCGCGCGGGCCCTCGGCGCGACCAGCGGGGGGCTCCTCGTCGGCTTCGTCTACGGCATGCCCAACTCCCGTACCCACTGGTGGTCGACCGTCGTCGAACCGTACCTGCGCGCGGCCGGCAACGACGCCTGGCTGGACGACTCCTTCGTGATCACCGAGCTGCACGTCCACCCCGACCACCAGAACCGGGGCATCGGCCGCCGTCTGATCACCCGGATCACCGACTCGGCCGCCGAACCCCGCTCGATCCTCTCCGCGATCGACATCGACAGCCCCGCCCGCGGCCTGTACCACTCCCTCGGCTACACCGACCTCGCCCGCCGCGTCCACTTCCCGAGCGCGCAGCGCCCGTACGCCGTCATGGGAGCCCCGCTGCCGCTGCGCGGGCGATAGGGCGTTAACCGATTTCCGCCCGCCCGGCAAGCCCGGCTAACCTCCTATGCCATCACCGGTTATCTGGCAGGAGTACGAGAACCATGGCCAACGCACAGGTCCAGCGCATGTCCCAGTTGATGGTGAAGACGCTGCGCGACGACCCGGCGGACGCCGAGGTCCTCAGCCACAAGCTCCTCGTCCGCGCCGGCTATGTCCGCCGTACCGCCGCCGGCATCTGGTCCTGGCTGCCCCTGGGCAAGAAGGTCCTCGCCAACGTGGAGCGCGTCGTACGCGAGGAGATGGACGCCATCGGCGCCCAGGAGGTGCTGCTCCCCGCGCTGCTGCCCCGCGAGCCCTACGACGCCACCGGCCGCTGGGACGAGTACGGCCAGGAGCTGTTCCGGCTCAAGGACCGCAAGGGCGGCGACTACCTCCTCGGCCCCACGCACGAGGAGATCTTCACCCTGCTGGTCAAGGACCAGTGCACGTCCTACAAGGACCTGCCGGTGATCCTCTACCAGATCCAGAGCAAGTTCCGCGACGAGGCCCGCCCCCGCGCCGGCATCCTGCGCGGCCGCGAGTTCCTGATGAAGGACTCGTACTCCTTCGACACCGCCGACGAGGGCCTCGCCGAGGCGTACGCCCGGCACCGCGAGGCCTATCAGCGGATCTTCACGCGCCTCGGCCTGGACTACCGCATCGTCGCGGCCACCGCCGGCGCCATGGGCGGCTCCAAGTCGGAGGAGTTCCTGGCCCCCGCCGAGGCCGGCGAGGACACCTTCGCGGACTGCCCGAACTGCGACTTCGCCGCGAACACCGAGGCGATCAGCTACGCGCTCCAGCCCGTCGACGGCTCCGCCGTGCCCGCGCTGGAGGAGATCCCCACCCCCGGCACCCCGACCATCGAGACGCTCGCCGCCTCGCTCGGCGTCCAGGCCTCCGACACGCTGAAGAACCTGCTGGTCAAGGTGGACGGCGAGATCGTCGCCGTGGGCGTGCCCGGTGACCGCGAGGTGGACCTCGGCAAGGTCGAGGAGCACTTCGCGCCCGCCACCGTCGAGATGGTCACCGAGGCGGACTTCGCCGGCCGCCCCGACCTGGTGCGCGGCTACGTCGGCCCCCAGGGCCTGGGCGAGAAGGTCACGTACATCGCCGACCCCCGCGTCGCCCCCGGCACCGCCTGGATCACGGGCGCCAACAAGGCGGACACCCACGCCAGGAACGTCGTCGCCGGGCGCGACTTCGAGGTCGACGAGTACGTGGACGTCGTCGTGGTCCAGGAGGGCGACCCCTGCCCCACGTGCGGCACCGGCCTGAAGCTGGACCGCGCCATCGAGATCGGCCACATCTTCCAGCTGGGCCGCAAGTACGCCGACGCCCTCAAGCTCGACGTCCTCGGCCAGAACGGCAAGCCCGTCCGCGTCACCATGGGCTCCTACGGCATCGGCGTCTCCCGCGCCGTCGCCGCGCTCGCCGAGCAGACCGCCGACGAGCAGGGCCTGTGCTGGCCCAAGGAGATCGCCCCAGCCGATGTGCACGTGGTCGCCGCCGGCAAGGCCCTCCAGACCGAGCTGGCCCTCGACGTCGCGGGCAAGCTGGCCGCCGCGGGCGTCCGCGTCCTCGTCGACGACCGCGCCGGTGTCTCCCCGGGCGTCAAGTTCACCGACGCCGAACTGATCGGCGTCCCCCAGATCCTCGTCGCCGGCCGCCGCTCGGCCGAGGGCGTCCTGGAACTGAAGGACCGCAGGACGGGCGAGCGCGAGGAGGTCTCGGTGGAGGACGCGATCGCGCGCCTGACCGCGTAAGCACCGGCCGACGTACGACCGACGCCCCCGGGTCCTCCCGGGGGCGTCGTCGCGTTCACCCGGTCCCGGGAAGGCCCGGGGGAGGGCGACGACGCGGCTCCGGGGCCCGGCCTAGAGCTGCGAGGCCCCGCCGTCGACAGGGAACTCCGCGCCCGTCGAGAAGGTCGCGCCGAACGCCAAGTACGCCACCGCCGCGGCCACTTCCTCGGGCGTCCCAAGACGCCGCATCGGGATGGTGCTCCGGTAGCCGTCCTTCACCGTCTCGGCGACATCGGCGGGGACGGAGCGGTCCAGGACGCCCGTGTCGGTCGGGCCGGGGCTCACGGCATTGACCCGCACCCCGCGCGGCAGCAGCTCGCGGGCCAGCGTGCGCGTCATCGACCGCAGTGCCGCCTTGCTCGCCGAGTAGGCGCTGAGCGCGTCGAGGCCCAGGACGTTCACCACCGACGTGGTGAGGACCACCCCGCTCCCCTCGCGCAGCAGCGGCGCCAGCGCCTGCACGGTGAAGTACGGGCCCTTGGCGTTGATGTCGAACAGCGCGTCAAACATGTCCTCCGTCGTCGAGCCGAACGGCGCGGACGCGGTGACACCGGCGTTCACGAACAGCGCGTCCACCGTGCCGAACCGCTCCCGGACCGTGGCGGCCAGCGCCTCGATCTCCGTCAGGGACGCGGCGTCGCTGCGGACGGCGATCGCCCCCTCGCCCAGCCGCTCCAGCGCGCTGTCCAGGGCGGACCGGGTGCGGCCGGTGATCAGCACGCGCGCCCCGCCGTCCGCGAACAACCGGGCGGCGGCCAGTCCGATACCGCTGCTTCCGCCCGTGATCACGATCTTCTTGCCGTCATAAGTGGTCATGCCCGCAAGCCAAATGGCGACCGGCACCCCGTGTCCAAGACCCGTTCTGTATGCCGCCATGCGCCAGGCGCATGACAGCGCGCGACGTACGCTGGCCGGATGGACCTCGATCTGCGGCTCGTGCGCTATTTCACGGTCGTGGCGGAGCACGGCAACTTCGGCCGGGCCGCCACCCGGCTGCACCTGGCGCAGCCGTCGCTGAGCCGCCAGATCCAGCGACTGGAAGCCCAGCTCGGGGTCCGGCTCCTCGACCGCTCGCCGCAGGGCAGCAGCCTCACCGACGCCGGTCGGGCCTTCCTGCCCCGGGCCCGGATCCTGCTCCAGGAGGCCGAGCGGGCCGCCCGCACGGCCAGGGCCGCCGCGCAGCCTCGTACCGTCACCGTCGGCCGCGCCGAGGGACTGGTCATCACCGCCTGCACGCAGGAACTGCGCCGCCGCCACCCTGAGGCCCAGGTCCGCACCCGCCACCTCGACTGGCGGGACACGCGCGCGCTCACCGAGGGGCGCGTCGACGCCCTCATCGCCTACGGACCCCTGCCCTTCCCCACGGACGGCTTCCGGGTGACCACCCTCCATCAGGAACCGCGGGTGCTCGTCACCTCGGCCAGTCACCCGCTGGCCGACGAAAAGGCGATCAGCCCCGGGGCCCTGGCGGACGAGGAACTGGTGGCCTGCGCCAGCACCCCGGTTCTCTGGAGCACTCCCAAGCCGGTCGGCGCCCACCCGGCGCCGCCTCGGCCCGCGGGCGACGACAGCTTCGAGGACAAGCTGGAACTCGTCGCCACCGGCCACTGCGTCGCGATCTTCCCCGCCGGTGATCGACGCGCCGCGGTACGCGAGGACCTCGCCCTGATACCCCTCGTCGACACCGACCCCTGCGAGGTCCTGCTCGTCACCCGCGCCGACGACCCGAACCCGCTGCTCGGATCACTGGAGGACATCGCCCGCACCGTGCTCGGCGACGCCTAGGGCCTCTCGTGTGGATCATGCCGGGCTCGCGGGCCCTGGCACCGCGCCTCGCGGCGTTGTCGTCGGTTGCCGTGGCTCCGCCATGTCGCCCTCCTCCGCCTTGCGACGCACGGCACCGGACCCCGCTCCCTGATCCGGCCTGATCCAAACGAAAGACCCTAGAGCCACCCGGCGAACTCCAGCAGCAGCTCCCCGTCCCGCGGCCGGCCCACCCGTACCGCGCGGACCCCCGACTCCACCGCCCGGAACAGCGTCCACCCCCGCAGCCGCTCCTGATCCACCTCCAGCGACTCCGCGAGCCGCTTGATCCGCCGCCGCGTGATGGAGGCGCCCGAGGGGGAGGCGATCAGATCCTCCACCCGGTCCCGCACCAGCCGCGCCAGATCGAACGCGTTCTCCCCGACCACCGGGTCCGGCCCCACCGCGAGCCACGGCAGCCGCGACCCGGACAGCACCTTGCTCTGCCGGAACGTGCCGTGCAGCAACCGCTCCTCCGGCGGCGCCACCAGCAGGCCCTCCCGCGCCGCCAGCGCCGCGTCCACCAGCGCCGCCACCTCGGGATCCCGCTCCGCGCCCGCCCGCATCGCCGCCGCCTGCCGCCCGGTGCGCTCGGCGACGGTCTCGAAGACATGGTCCGCGGGGGGCTCCACCCACAGCCGCCGCAGCGTGCCCGCCGCCTCCAGCAGCGCCTTCGCCTCGGGCAGCGAGCGCACCGAGACATCCGGGTGCAGCCGCTCCAGCAGCAGCGCACCCTCCGCGCCGTCGTCCGCGTCCGACGCCGGCAGCTGTACGGCACCCCGCCCGCCCCAGTGCGCCAGTGCCGCCCGCTCGCTCTCCGGGCGGGCCCTCGGCGGGGCCAGCTTCAGTACCGCCGGGGTGCCGTCCGCCTGCCGCACCAGCACCACCAGGCTGCTGCGGCCCCCGGGCACCTGCACCCGCTCGACGGTCAACTCCCGCCGCGCCACGGCCCGTTCGGCCAGCTCAGGCAGCCGGGCCAGCCAGTCGTCCCCGGCCGGTGCCGTCTCCCCGAGCGCCCGCACCAGGCGCCGCGGCGGTTCGAAAGCCATGCGCGAGCCGTTCCCTTCCTCGTGATTCCCGTCCGTCCGGTGGCCGTCGTCACCGGTCGTACCCGTCGTACCGGTCGTATCCGTCGTACCCGTCGTGCACAGGTCGTACGACGCTCAGCGGACCGCCGACGCGGACCCTGAAGGCGTCGCGCCCGCGGCCCCCGCCCCGGTCGCCGTGTCCGCCCCGGCCGCCGTCTCCGTCCCGGTCCCGGCGTCCGTGCCGGTCCCCGTCCCCTCGCCCGCCCGTTCGGCGAGCCCCGGGAAGGCTACGCTCCGTCCGCTCCAGCCCACCGCCCGCACCGCTGCCTCCCGCAGGGCTTCCGCCGCCGAGGTGCGCCGCGCGCCGGCCGTCGAGCGGACCAGGTCGGCGTAGACCCCGGCCACCCGCTGCTCCAGGCGCGCGGCGAGCCGTACCGCGTCCGCCGGGTCGCGCACCGCGAACGGCAGGGCGTAGGCCGCGCTCGCCGCCACCGGCCGGCCGCCCAGGTCCCGCACCTCGCGGGCCAGCGCGTCCCGCCGGGCCCGGTGGGCGTCGTACGCCGCCTTCGCCTCGCCGCGGCGCCGGTCGTCCACCCGGCCGCCGACCACGCCGTACCCGTACACCGCCGCGTGCTCCGCCGCCAACGCGGCCTGGAACGCGGTGAGTTCGGTCTTGTCGCCGTCGTCGCTCACTTCGCCGCCCCCGTCGTCAGCAGGTACGCGTGCGCGGCGCCGGCCGCCGCCGTGGAGGCCAGCAGCCGCGCCGGCTCGCCCGGCACGTCCAGCAGCGCCCTGGCCCGCCGGTCGGCGAGCGCCCGCTCGGCGGCGGCCAGCGAGGCGAGGGCGTCCTTGGCGGTCGCCGGCACCGGGTCCGGCGAGGCGGTGGGGGAGGGGGAGGCGGAGCCCGAGGGGGACGCGGTGGGGGTCGTACCCTCCCGGAACGCGGCGGCATGGGCCGCGACCTCCGTGCGCAGCGGGCGCAGCCGCTCCGCGAGGTCGGGGAACGCCCTGAGCACGGCGTCGTAACGTTCCAGCAGCGTCGCGCTGTCCGCGGCGGCCTGCGCGCGGACCACCGCGGTGGCCGAGGGGTCGTCGCCGGAGCCGGATCCGGACGTGCAGCCCGCCAGCAGGGCGGCACCGGCGGCCGAGGCGAGCAGGGTTCTTCTGCGCGGCCCCGAGGGGGTGCGCGGTGGCGAGGGGTACGGCACGGCAGACGTCCTCGGGGAACTCGTACGACAAGAACGACAAGAAGAAACGACAAGAAGAAGAGCGGCGCGACGAGTCGCTCGTGATCACCGTACCCGCGCACCTGTCCGATACCGGTCACCGGCACCGCCCCGCCTCACCCGTCCCGCGCCGGGTTGTCCACAGGTGGACGGCAACACTCCCCGCGACCGGATACCCTTTGACCTGACACGCGACCCATCCCACAACAGCACACGCGGCCGAGGAGTCACCCGGATGAGCACCACCCAGAGCGAGAGGCTGCGAGAGCTGCTGGAACCGCTCGTCACCTCTCAGGGGCTGGATCTCGAAGAGATCGCTCTCGACTCCGTCGGACGCAAGCGGGTGCTGCGCGTGGTCGTCGACTCCGACTCCGGGGCGGACCTGGACGCGATCGCCGATGTGAGCCGCGCGCTCTCGGCGAAGCTGGACGAGACCGACGCGATGGGCGACACCGCGTACGACCTGGAGGTCGGAACCCCCGGCGCCGAGCGCCCCCTCACCGAGCACCGGCACTTCGTGCGCGCCGTGGACCGGCTCGTGAAGTTCCAGCTGGCCGAGGACGGCGAGCTGGTCGCGCGGATCCTGGCCGTGGACGAGGAGGGCCTCGACGTCGAGGTGCCCGGCGTCAAGGGCCGCAAGGCCACCACCCGCCGGATCGCCTTCCCCGAGATCGCGAAGGCCCGCGTGCAGGTCGAGTTCAACCGCAAGGACACGAAGGACAAGAAGGAAGAGGAGGCGTAGCCGTGGATATCGACATGAGCGCCCTGCGGGGCTTGGTCAGGGAGAAGGAGATCTCCTTCGACCTGCTGGTCGAAGCGATCGAGTCGGCCCTCCTCATCGCCTACCACCGCACCGAGGGAAGCCGCCGCCACGCGCGCGTACGGCTCGACCGGCAGACCGGTCATGTGACCGTGTGGGCGAAGGAGGACCCCGAGGACCTGGAGGAGGGGCAGGAGCCGCGGGAGTTCGACGACACCCCCTCGGGCTTCGGGCGCATCGCCGCCACCACCGCCAAGCAGGTGATCCTCCAGCGGCTGCGCGACGCCGAGGACGACGCCACGCTCGGCGAGTACGCGGGCCGCGAGGGCGACATCGTCACCGGCGTGGTCCAGCAGGGCCGCGACCCGAAGAACGTGCTGGTCGACATCGGCAAGCTGGAGGCCATCCTGCCGGTGCAGGAGCAGGTCCCCGGCGAGACCTACCCGCACGGCCAGCGCCTGCGGTCGTACGTGGTCCGGGTCGCCAAGGGCGTGCGCGGACCCTCCGTGACGCTCTCGCGCACCCACCCGAACCTGGTGAAGAAGCTCTTCGCCCTGGAGGTGCCGGAGATCGCCGACGGTTCGGTGGAGATCGCCGCCATCGCCCGCGAGGCCGGCCACCGCACCAAGATCGCCGTCCGCTCCACCCGCTCGGGCCTGAACGCCAAGGGCGCCTGCATCGGCCCGATGGGCGGCCGGGTGCGCAATGTGATGGGCGAGCTGAACGGCGAGAAGATCGACATCGTCGACTGGTCGGACGACCCGGCGGAGATGGTGGCGAACGCCCTGTCACCCGCCCGGGTGAGCAAGGTGGAGGTCGTGGACCTCGCCTCCCGCTCCGCCCGGGTGACCGTGCCGGACTACCAGCTGTCGCTGGCGATCGGCAAGGAGGGGCAGAACGCCCGCCTCGCCGCCCGGCTCACCGGCTGGCGCATCGACATCCGGCCCGACACCGAGCAGCCGGCGGAGTAGAAGCCGCCGGACAGACGTCTCCGGGCAGGGAATGGATCCAGGCCGCGAGCGCTTGGATTACGACAACAGCCGTTCGATCTTTCCCCCAAAGGGGTGAGGGTGGTGCGGGGAGGTACACTAAGCCGTGTCTGGCCGGACGCATGCCGGAGCACGCCCTGAACGCACCTGTGTGGGGTGCCGGGAGCGGGCGGCCAAGAACGATCTCCTGCGGATCGTGCGGAGCGAGGACGAATGTGTCCCCGATCCGCGCGGTACGCTGCCCGGCCGGGGTGCGTATCTGCACCCCGCCCTGGTCTGTCTCGACCAGGCGGTACGCCGCCGGGTGTTGCCGCGGGCACTGCGCGCCCCGGGAGCGCTCGACACAAAGGCGTTGCGCCGATACGTCGAGCAGGCAACAGTTGCCGAGCAGGCAACGCCGTAAGACATGCCGTACGGAACCCCGTGCGGCTTGGTACCTCGCGAGTCGAAAGCAGGTCGAGATTGCGATGAGCACTCGATGAGTACGCGATGAGTACGCCCATGAACTAGCGACGGTCCGGCTTCACCCGGACCTCAAAGGAGCGAAGTGGCTAAGGTCCGGGTCTACGAACTCGCCAAGGAGTTCGGTGTCGAGAGCAAGGCCGTCATGGCCAAGCTCCAGGAACTCGGTGAATTCGTCCGTTCGGCGTCTTCGACCATCGAAGCGCCGGTTGTACGCAAGCTGACCGACGCCTTCCAGGGTGGTGGCAGCGGCAAGTCCGCCAAGCCCGCCCCGCGCAAGGCCTCCCCCAAGCCCGCCGCGCCCTCCCCGGTGCAGGCGGCACGTCCGGCTGCCCCGCGGCCGGCGGCTCCCAAGCCCGCGACGCCCGCCCCGGAGCAGCCGGCGGCGCCGGCCGCTCCGTCGGCTCCCGCGGCGTCCGCACCGGCCTCGGGTCCGCGTCCGGGCCCCCGGCCCGCGCCGCGTCCGGCCCCGGCCGCCCCGGAGTTCACCGCTCCGCCGGCCGCTCCGGCCGCCCAGACCCCGCAGGCCCCGGCCGCACAGGGTCAGGGTCAGGGCCAGGGTCCGCGTCCCGGTGGCGCCCGTCCCGGTGCCCCCAAGCCCGGTGGCCGTCCGGCCCAGGGTCAGGGTCAGGCCCGTCCGGGCCAGGGCGCGCCGCGTCCCGGTGGCCAGGCCCCGCGTCCGGGTGCCCGTCCCTCCGGCCCGCGTCCGGGTAACAACCCCTTCACGTCCGGCGGCTCCACCGGCATGGCGCGCCCGCAGGCGCCCCGTCCGCAGGGTGGCCCGCGTCCCGGCGGTGCCCCCGGCGCCGGTCCCCGTCCGCAGGCGCCCGGCGCCCAGGGCGGCGGTCCGCGTCCGCAGGCTCCCGGCGGTCCGCGTCCGACTCCGGGCGCGATGCCCCGTCCGCAGGGCGGCGCCCCGCGTCCCGGCGGCCCGCGTCCGAACCCCGGCATGATGCCGCAGCGTCCCGCTGCCGGCCCGCGTCCCGGCCCCGGCGGCCGTGGTCCGGCCGGTGCCGGTCGTCCCGGCGGTGGCGGCGGTCGTCCCGGTGGCGGCGGCTTCGCCGGTCGTCCCGGCGGCGGTGGCGGCGGTGCCCGTCCGGGCGGCGGCGGCGGTTTCGCCGGTCGTCCCGGTGGCGGTGGCGGCGGCTTCGGCGGCGGCCCCGGTGGCGGCGGTCGTCCCGGCTTCGGCGGTCGTCCCGGCGGTCCCGGTGGCCGTGGTGGCACGCAGGGCGCCTTCGGCCGTCCCGGTGGTCCCGCGCGTCGCGGCCGCAAGTCGAAGCGGCAGCGTCGCCAGGAGTACGAGGCCATGCAGGCCCCGAGCGTCGGCGGCGTGATGCTGCCGCGCGGCGGCGGCGAGACCATCCGTCTCTCCCGTGGCGCGTCGCTCACCGACTTCGCGGAGAAGATCAACGCCAACCCGGCGTCCCTCGTCGCGGTCATGATGAACCTCGGCGAGATGGTCACCGCGACGCAGTCCGTCTCCGACGAGACGCTGCACCTGCTCGCCGGCGAGATGAACTACACGGTTCAGATCGTCAGCCCCGAGGAGGAGGACCGCGAGCTGCTCGAGTCCTTCGACCTGGAGTTCGGCGAGAACGAGGGCACCGAGGAGGACCTGGTCGTCCGTCCGCCGGTCGTGACCGTCATGGGTCACGTCGACCACGGTAAGACCCGGCTCCTCGACGCCATCCGCAAGACGAACGTCATCGCGGGCGAGGCCGGCGGCATCACCCAGCACATCGGTGCCTACCAGGTCGCGACCCAGGTCAACGGCGAGGACCGCGCGATCACCTTCATCGACACCCCGGGTCACGAGGCGTTCACCGCCATGCGTGCCCGTGGTGCCCGGTCGACGGACATCGCGATCCTGGTCGTCGCGGCCAACGACGGCGTCATGCCGCAGACGGTCGAGGCGCTGAACCACGCCAAGGCGGCCGAGGTGCCGATCGTGGTCGCGGTCAACAAGATCGACGTCGAGGGTGCCGACCCGACCAAGGTGCGCGGTCAGCTGACCGAGTACGGCCTGGTGGCCGAGGAGTACGGCGGCGACACCATGTTCGTCGACATCTCCGCCAAGCAGGGTCTGCACATCGACAGCCTCCTGGAGGCCGTCGTCCTCACCGCCGACGCCGCCCTGGACCTGCGTGCCAACCCGCACCAGGACGCGCAGGGTATTGCGATCGAGTCCCGCCTGGACCGCGGTCGCGGTGCGGTCGCGACGGTCCTGGTGCAGCGAGGCACGCTGCGGGTCGGCGACACCATGGTGGTCGGCGACGCGTACGGCCGAGTCCGCGCGATGCTGGACGACAGCGGCAACACCGTCGCCGAGGCCGGTCCGTCGACGCCGGTCCAGGTCCTGGGCCTGACCAACGTCCCGGGTGCCGGTGACAACTTCATCGTGGTCGAGGAGGACCGTACGGCCCGCCAGATCGCGGAGAAGCGTGCGGCCCGTGAGCGCAACGCGGCCTTCGCGAAGCGCACGCGCCGTGTCTCCCTGGAGGACCTGGACAAGGTGCTCAAGGCCGGCGAGGTCCAGCAGCTGAACCTGATCATCAAGGGTGACGCTTCCGGTTCGGTCGAGGCCCTCGAGTCCTCGCTGCTCCAGCTGGACGTCGGCGAAGAGGTCGACATCCGCGTCCTGCACCGCGGTGTCGGTGCGGTCACGGAGTCCGACATCGACCTGGCCATGGGCTCGGACGCCATCGTCATCGGCTTCAACGTCCGTGCGGCCGGCCGTGCCGCGCAGATGGCGGAGCGCGAGGGCGTCGACGTCCGGTACTACTCGGTCATCTACCAGGCGATCGAGGAGATCGAGGCGGCCCTCAAGGGCATGCTCAAGCCGGAGTACGAAGAGGTCGAGCTCGGTACGGCGGAGATCCGCGAGGTCTTCCGCTCGTCCAAGCTGGGCAACCTCGCCGGTGTGCTCATCCGGTCCGGCGAGGTCCGCCGCAACACGAAGGCCCGCCTCCTGCGCGACGGCAAGGTCATCGCGGAGAACCTCACCATCGAGGGCCTGCGTCGCTTCAAGGACGACGTCACCGAGATCCGCGAAGGCTTCGAGGGTGGTATCAACCTCGGAAACTTCAACGACATCAAGGTCGACGACGTCATCGCGACGTACGAGATGCGCGAGAAGCCGCGGGCGTAACCGGCCGACGGTTCACGCCGGCCGACGGGATGCGTCCTGTCGGCCGGCGTGCCGTTCCGGACGTCGACGGGCATTCGGGGACCTGTGGCAGCTGCCGCGGGTCCCCGCACCGCGTGGAAACCCTGTCGAGCCTCCGCCAGGTACGCGGTACCGTTTCTTGATGTCCCCGGCCGTCCGGCGCAGGGGCCATCGATCCCGGACCGGCGGGTGAACCGGCAACACACATGTACGTGGGGACTCTGTCCTTCGACCTCCTCCTCGGCGACGTCCACTCGCTGAAGGAGAAGCGCTCCGTCGTCCGCCCGATCGTCGCCGAACTCCAGCGGAAGTACGCGGTGAGCGCGGCCGAGGTGGACCACATGGACCTCCACCGGCGGACGATCATCGGCCTGGCTGCGGTCTCCGGCGACGCGGCGCACCTCACGGACGTACTGGACCGGTGCGAACGGCTGGTCGCCGCCCGCCCCGAGGTGGAGCTGCTGTCCGTACGCCGCCGCTTCCACGGCGACGACGACTGACACGGCGACGACGACTGACACGGACCGCGGAACAAAGACCACGGATCGAAGACCAAGGAATCAGGAAAGAACGGGAGCTGGACCAGTGGCCGACAACGCGCGGGCGAAAAGGCTGGCGGACCTCATCCGAGAGGTGGTTGCCCAGAAGCTGCAGCGCGGGATCAAGGACCCGCGGCTCGGCTCGCACGTCACCATCACGGACACCCGCGTGACGGGTGACCTGCGGGAGGCGACCGTCTTCTACACGGTGTACGGGGACGACGAGGAGCGGAAGGCCGCGGCGGCGGGCCTGGAGAGCGCCAAGGGCATCCTGCGCTCCGAGGTCGGCCGCGCGGCCGGGGTGAAGTTCACCCCGACCCTCACCTTCGTCGCGGACGCCCTCCCGGACACCGCCAAGACCATCGAGGACCTCCTCGACAAGGCCCGGCAGTCCGACGCCAAGGTGCGGGAGACCTCCGCGGGCGCCGACTACGCCGGCGGCGCGGACCCGTACCGCAAGCCGGCGGACGACGAGACGGACGGCGACGCCGCGGAATGACGCAGAAGCACACCACGCCCGACGGCCTTGTCATCGTCGACAAGCCGTCGGGCTTCACTTCGCACGACGTGGTCGCCAAGATGCGCGGGATCGCCAGGACCCGCCGCGTCGGTCACGCCGGCACCCTCGACCCGATGGCCACCGGCGTGCTGGTCCTCGGCGTCGAGCGCGCCACCAAGCTCCTCGGTCACCTCGCGCTGACCGAGAAGGAGTACCTGGGCACCGTACGGCTCGGCCAGAACACCCTCACCGACGACGCCGAGGGCGAGATCATCGCGTCCACCGACGCCTCCAAGGTGACCCGGGAGGCCATCGACGCCGGTATCGCCAAGCTGTCCGGCGACATCATGCAGGTCCCGTCCAAGGTCAGCGCCATCAAGATCGACGGCGTACGGTCGTACAAGCGGGCCCGTGAGGGCGAGGACTTCGAGATCCCGGCCCGCCCGGTGACCGTCTCCTCCTTCACGGTGTACGACGTCCGCGACGCCGTCGCCGAGGACGGCACCCCCGTCCTCGACCTGGTCGTCTCCGTCGTCTGCTCCTCCGGCACCTACATCCGCGCGCTCGCCCGCGACCTGGGCGCCGACCTGGGCGTCGGCGGACACCTCACCGCGCTGCGCCGCACCCGCGTCGGGCCGTACAAGCTCGACTCGGCGCGGACGCTGGACCAGCTCCAGCAGGAGCTGACCGTGATGCCGATCGCCGAGGCCGCCTCGGCCGCCTTCCCGCGCTGGGAGGTGGACGCCAAGCGCGCCAGGCTGCTGCTGAACGGGGTGCGCCTGGAGATGCCCGAGGAGTACGCGGACGCCGGTCCCGTCGCCGTGTTCGACCCCGAGGGCCGCTTCCTCGCCCTCGTCGAGCTGCACAAGGGCAAGGCCAAGAGCCTGGCCGTCTTCGCCTGAGCGAGGGCTCTCGCCGTGGAGCGGCGGCCGGCACGGGGTGTGCTCCCGCCGCCGCTCCACGGCCCCCCACTTCCCCCACCCCAGGGCTGTCCAGTAGCCCCCGTCGATTCACCCGTCCGGGCAGGCGCTCGGAGTGAACCGGGGGAGCGGAAGGGGGCGCGTTCCACGAGCGCGCCGCCCCGCCGATCATCACCCGCCTACCGTCGCCACAGGCAAGGGCCCACAGGCACGGGCAAGGGCGGGAAGGCAGGACGATGACGGCAGGAGACCCGCGAACCGGCGGCGCCCGCGGGGTGACGGCGCACGGCACGGGTGACATGGCGGACGCGGCGGGATCGGCACCCGCCCGCGCGGACGGGGCGCGCGGCGCACGGGTGCTCACGACCCCCCGCCCCCACCCGCAAGGCGCCCTCGGTACCCGCCGTACGGACCCCGCCCCCCTCGCCGATCCCCGCACCACCGACCCCCTGGTGCACATCGAGGACCCCGCCGGCCGCCCGCGCGGCACCGGATTCCTCGCCGACCACCAGGGCACCCTCCTCACCAGCCACGAAGCCGTCGACGGCCTCGACCGGCTGGTGCTGCGCGCCGGGGACCGCACCCGCGTGGTCGGCGCCGAGGACGTGACCGGGCTGCCCGACCGGAACCTCGCCCTGGTGCGCGCCGAGGGCCTGGACGTGCCGCCGCTGCCGCTGAGCGCCCGCGAGGACGTCGCGGCCGGCACCTACGTCCGGATCGCGGCCGGCTGCTGGCGCGAGGCGCGGGTGCTCGCCGCCGCCGAGGTGTCGTACGGCCGCCATCTGATCGGCGACGCGCTGGAGCTGGCCATCGGGACGGCGGGCCGGGACGCGCTGCGGCCCGGCGGCGGGGCGGCCGGGGGACCGGTGGTGGACGCGGGTACGGGCGCTGTCCTCGGCGTCCTCGGCACCGTGCTGCACGCCCCCCACCGGGACGCCGGCTTCGCGGTGCCGCCCCGCGCCGCCACCGGCCCCCTCGCCGAGCTGCTGGCCCGCAACGCGGCCACCGTGCCCGCCTACGGCGCCGACCTCAATCTCGCGGGCGTCCTGGAGCTGACCGCCACCTCGGTGGGCCAGGACGGACCGCCGAGGGCTCTGGTGCAGCCGGTCGAACGGGCCGCGGTGGCAGCGGAGTCGGCCGGCTTCATGGACGGCGAGCGGTGCGTGCTCGGTCTGGTCGGCGCCCCGGGCAGCGGTCGTACGACGGAACTCGCGGCCCTCGCCGCCCGCCGCGCCCGCACGGCGCAGCCCACGCTGTGGCTGCGCGGCGCCGATCTGGAGGAGGGCGACGACTCGGTCGCCGACGCGGCGCGCCGCGCCCTGGCACGGGCCGCCCGTATCGTCGCCGCCGCCCGCCGGCTCGACCTCCCCGACCTCGGCGACCTCACCCCCGAGCACCTCACCGCCCGCACGGGCCGCCCCCTCCTGCTGCTCCTCGACGGCCCCGAGGAGATGCCCCCGGCCCTGGCCCGGCGGCTCCCCGAGTGGACCGAGGGGACCGTCGGCTGGCTCCGGGAGACCGGCGCCCGCCTGGTGGTGGCCTGCCGGGAGGAGTACTGGGAGCAGGCCGGGTTTCCCGCAACGGACGTACAGGCGGTGGCACTTGGCGGCCTGGACGCCGGGGAGGCCGAGACGGCGCGGGCGCGGTACGGGATCCCCGAGGGCCTGCTCACCGCGCGGGACGCCCGGCATCCGCTCACCCTGCGGCTGCTGTCCGAGGTGTGGGCCGTCCTGCGGTCGACGCGGTTCGCCGCCCCCGTCGACCGGCACGAGGTGTTCGCGGCCCACCTCGATCTGATGTGCCTGCGCGTCGCGGTGCGGCTCGCCGCCGAGCGGGGGCTGCGCGGCACGGCCGTACGACGGCTCGCCGCCCGGGTCGCCGGGCAGGTGCACGAGGCCGCCCGGCTCAGCCTCGGACCGGGGCAGGGCGAGCTGGACCGGGCGTCCTTCGAGGCGGTGTTCCCCTGGGGACCGGCCCCCGAGCGGCTCGGCGGCGGCACCGGCTGGGCCTCCGCCGTGCTCGCCGAGGGCCTGCTCGTGCCCGCCGGGCGCGGCTACCGCTTCGCCCACGAGGAACTGGCCGACTGGCTCCAGGGCCTGCACCTCGACCTGGACGAGGCCGTGCACACCCTGGTGCACCGCGCCCGGGAGGCCGGGACGGAAAAGGACGCGCCGCCGGTGCCGCGCCATCGCGTCGGCCCCGTCGTGCAGGCCCTGCTGCACCTCGGCCGCCGCCAGGGCTCTCGACAACTCGCCTTTCAGCTCCGCGAGTTGGTGGACGCGCTGGACCTGGACACCGGCTCCTGGTGGGCCGCCCGGCTGCTCGCCGGAACCCTGGAGAGGGTGCCGGACGCGACGCCGTACACCGAGGTGCTGCGGCTGCTCGCCGAGCGCGTCGTCGCCTGGCGGCGCGAACTGCGGCCGGTGCCCGAGGAGTTCGGGCCCGCCTTCTGGACCGGCCTGCCCGTACCCGCCGCCGAGCGCCTGGACCTGCTGCGCCGCCTCGTCCTCGCCGATCCGGGCGCGGGCGCGCCGGGCGAGCGGTACCTCGACGCCGTGGCCCGGCTGCTGGCCGCCGCCCCCGATGCCGTACAGCCCTGTCTGACACGGTGGTTCGAGGACGAGCGGCCGTTGCCCGCGGCCCCGCACGCCACCGTGGCGACCGCCGCGCAGGCCCTGCTGCACACCCATCGGCACGGCGCGCTGGACGCGCTCACGGAGGCGCTGGCCGCGAGCGGTCACCGGCACGCGCAGGAGCTGCTCACCGTGCTCGCCGAGGAGGAGCCGGCGGCGCTGTGCCGGGCCGTGCACCGCTGGGCGCACGACGAGCGGCGCACGGCCCGGTACCCGGCCGCCATGACGCTCGCGCTGCGCGCCGCCCCGCATCTGCGGGCGCCCGCCGACCGCGAGCTGCTGTGCCGCGCCGCGCGGGCCGTGCTCGCCCGCCCCGCCGACCACGCCCTGCACGGCGGCGCCCACGCCCTCCTGGCCGGCTCCCCGGGCACCCGCGAACGGCACCTGGCCGAGGCGCTGCGCCACTTCGCCGACGGCGACCCGCTCGTCCCCGCCACCGCCCTGCTGCCCGCCCTGACCAGCCACCCGGACCCGGTCCTCGACGCCTTCCGGACCCGGCTGCGCGGCCCGCACCGGGAGGCGGCGGACTGCCTGCGCCGCCTCCTCGACGACGTCACCACCCCGGCCCTCGCCCGCGCCGCCGCGACCCTGCTGCGGGAGGCGGCGCGCCCGCACCCGGAGACCGCCGGCCGCATCGCCACCGCCGTCGACCACCGCCTGGCCCATGGCCCCGTCGCCCGCCCGGTCCTGTTCCCCCTGGTCACCGGGCTGCTCCGGGACGGCCCCGAACCACTGCGGGCCGCCCTGGCCACCGTCCTCGCCGCCGCCGACACCCGCGCCTGCGGCGTGCCGCGGACCGGCCCCGGCACGCGCGCCCCCGGCTCGCCGCGCGCCGGACTCCTGGACTTCCTGCTCGCCCGTGAACAGGAGCCGTCCGTGCTGGTCGCCGTCCTGCACGCGGCGGCCTCGGACACCGGTCCGGCGGACGACGTCCGCGCCCTCGTGCACCGCACCGGACTGCTCCTGGGCCGCACCCCCGAGGGTGCCACCCGCTTCGACCGCGCCCTGGTCGACCTCGGCCGGCACGTCCCCGGCTTCGCCACCCGGATGAACCGCTGGTTCGCCGACACCCCGGACGACTGGGCCGCCGTGGTGGGCCCGAGCACCCGCCGCACCCTGGAGAACCTCGGGGGCGCGCGGGTACCGGCCTGACACCGCCCCTGAGCTGCCGGGGCGACGTGCGCCCGGTCACAGCGCCCCGGCCGATGCGGGCCCCGGGCACCCGGCATGGCACCCTTAGACCTGCACAATCGTCAAGGTAGACACGGACACGGGTTCGAGGAGCGGTCACAGTGCAGCGCTGGCGTGGCTTGGAGGACATCCCCGAGGACTGGGGGCGCAGCGTCGTCACCATCGGTTCCTACGACGGTGTCCACCGAGGTCACCAGCTGATCGTCAAGCACGCCGTCGACCGCGCCCGCGAACTGGGCGTCCCGGCCGTCGTCGTCACCTTCGACCCGCACCCCAGCGAGGTCGTGCGCCCCGGCAGCCACCCGCCGCTGCTCGCCCCGCACCACCGCCGCTGCGAGCTGATGGCCGAACTGGGCGTCGACGCGGTGCTGATCCTCCCCTTCACCAGCGAGTTCTCCAAGCTGTCGGCCGCCGACTTCGTGGTGAAAGTCCTGGTGGACAAGCTGCACGCCAAGGCGGTCGTGGAGGGCCCGAACTTCCGCTTCGGCCACAAGGCGGCCGGAAACGTCGAGTTCCTCGCCGAGCAGGGCAAGGTCTACGACTTCGAGGTCGAGGTCGTCGACCTGTACGTGTCCGGCGCGGCGGGCGGCGGCCAGCCGTTCTCCTCGACCCTGACCCGGCGTCTGGTCGCCGAGGGCGATGTCGAGGGCGCCCGCGAGATCCTGGGCCGCCCGCACCGGGTGGAGGGCGTCGTGGTGCGCGGCGCGCAGCGCGGCCGGGAGCTGGGCTTCCCCACGGCGAACGTCGAGACGCTGCCGCACACCGCCATCCCCGCCGACGGTGTGTACGCCGGTTATCTGCACGCGCAGGGCGAGATCATGCCGGCCGCGATCTCGGTGGGCACGAACCCGCAGTTCGACGGCACCGAGCGCACGGTGGAGGCGTACGCCATCGACCGCGTCGGCCTCGACCTGTACGGCCTGCACGTCGCCGTCGACTTCCTCGCCTACGTCCGCGGCCAGGCGAAGTTCGACTCGCTGGAGGCTCTGCTGGAGCAGATGGCGGCGGATGTGAAGCGGTGCAAGGAGATCGTGGCGGCGGAGGGTTAGCCGCCGAGGGTTCGGGAGGGTCAGCCGCCGAGGGTTTCGAGCCGTAGGGCTTCGATACGACAGCGAAGGGCGGCCGGTGCGTGGAGCACCGGCCGCCCTTTCGTCATGCCGCTACGGCTGCTGCGGGGGCTGGCCCTGGGGATAGGGCTGGCCGGGGTACGGCTGTCCCGGCTGCGGGGGGTAGGGCTGCTGTCCCGGCTGCGGTTGCCGCTGGGGCGGGTAGGGCTGGGGCTGCGGGGCCTGGGGCGGGTAGGGCTGGCCGGGTGCGGGCTGCCCGGGGTACGGCTGGCCCGGACCCTGCGGGTACTGCTGGCCCGGGGCCTGCGGATAGGGCTGGCCCGGGGTCTGGGGATAGGGCTGGCCCTGGCCCGGCATCTGCTGCTGGCCCGGCATCGGCGGGGCGGCCACCGGCGGCGGGTTGCCGTCGCTGGTCCACAGCCCGTGCGCCTGCTGGTGGCGCACGAAGTCCTCGGCGATCATCGCGGCCAGGTTGAAGTACGCCTCCCGGGTCCGCGGCCGCATCATGTCGAGGTCCACCTCGGCACCGGCGGCCAGATGCTCGTCGAAGGGCACCACCACGACCCCGCGGGTACGGGTCTCGAAGTGCGACACGATGTCCTCGACCTTGATCATCTTGCCGGTCTCGCGGACCCCGGAGATCACGGTCAGCGAGCGGGACACCAGGTCGGAGTACCCGTGCGCGGCCAGCCAGTCCAGCGTCGTACTGGCGCTGGAGGCACCGTCCACCGACGGCGTGGAGATGATGATCAGCTGGTCGGCGAGGTCGAGCACCCCGCGCATGGCGCTGTACAGCAGACCGGTGCCGGAGTCGGTGAGGATGATCGGGTACTGGCGGCCGAGCACATCGATCGCGCGCCGGTAGTCCTCGTCGTTGAACGTGGTCGAGACGGCCGGGTCCACGTCGTTGGCGATGATCTCCAGACCGGAGGGCGCCTGCGAGGTGAACCGGCGGATGTCCATGTACGAGTTCAGGTACGGGATCGCCTGGACCAGGTCGCGGATGGTGGCCCCGGTCTCCCGGCGCACCCGTCGGCCGAGGGTGCCGGCGTCCGGATTGGCGTCGATGGCGAGGATCTTGTCCTGCCGCTCGGTGGCGAGGGTGGAGCCCAGCGCGGTGGTCGTGGTGGTCTTGCCCACGCCGCCCTTGAGGCTGATGACCGCGATCCGGTAGCAGGACAGCACCGGCGTACGGATCAGCTCCAACTTCCGCTGCCGCTCGGCCTCTTCCCTCTTGCCGCCCAGCTTGAACCGGGACCCGGCCGCGGTGGGCCGCCCGCTCTTCGCCTTCTGCCGGCGGTTGTTCAGCAGCCGGTCCGAGGACAGCTCCACGGCCGCGGTGTAACCCAGCGGCGCGGCACCGGGGTTGGTGGGCTGCCGCTGATCGTGCTGGATCGCCTGCGGCCAGGCGGCCCCGGCGCGGGGGTCGACGGGGGGCTGGGGGGCGTCGGGCTGTGCCTGCGGCTGCGGCTGCGGTTGCCGGCCTTGCTGCGGGAAGCCGTAACCGCCCTGCTGCGGGGGGTTGTCGGGCTGGGGGTGGGGGAAGCCGTAACCGCTGTCGGGGGAGGGAGCGGGGGCGTTCGGCGCCGCGACCGGGGGCTGGGGCTGGTGGGGTGCCGGGGGCGGCGGGAAGCCGTAACCACCGGCTTGGTTCGGCTGGGGCACGCCCCGGGGGCCCGGCTGGGCGGGCGGGACGGGCATGCCGGGGTGGTGCGGCTGCGATTGCGGCTGCGGCTGCGGGGGCTGGCCGGGCTGGTTCGGCTGGTTCCAGACCGCGGGCGCGGGCTGCGGTGCCTGCGGCTGGAACGGCGGCTGCTGCCCCTGCATGGGACCGGGCTGCTGCGGCGCGGGCTGCTGAGGCCCGGCCTGCTGGGGCATGGGCTGCTGCGGGACTGCCTGCGGTGGCAGGGGCTGCTGCGGCGCGGGCCACTGGGCCGCCGGTGCCGGGGCGGCGGGCTGGTACGACGGCGGCAGCGGGGGCAGACCGCTCTGCGGCGCGGGCGGCGGCGGCCAGGCGGCCGGGAAGTCCTGCGGCGCCGGGGGAGCGGGCTGAGCGACGGGGTCCTGCGGGGCCGCGTTCTGAGGAACTGTGCCCTGCGGGGCCGCGCTTTGCGGAACGGCGTTCTGCGGGGCGGCTTCCTGGGAGCCCTCGGGGGCGGCCGCAGGCGCGGGCTCTTCCCGAGCGGAGCCCTCAGGGGAGGGGTCGGCGTCCGCGGCGTCCGCGGTGTCCACGGAGTCTGAGGCGCCGTCGTCGGTCAGCGAGCTGTCGGCGTCCGTATCCGCGTTCCCGTCTCCGTCCGTGCCCGAGTTCTCAGGCGAGGCGCTGCTCTCAGCTTCACCCTCACGCTCACCCTGCTCCGCACCCGCACCCGCACCCGCACCGGACTCGGCGGAGGCACTCCCCTCCGAACCCTCGGCCCCGGCCCCGGACTCCGCCCCGGCCCCGGCCTCGACGTCCTTGCCCTGTCCCTCCGCCTCGGACTCGGCCGCCGCCTTCTGCATGGCGGCGGCCTGCTCGGCGATCTCGGCCATCTCGCGCTTCAGGGCGACGGCGGAGAACCGCATGGTCGCCCCGCTCTCCAGATCCCCGTTGCCGCTCTCGGGCTCGACGGCCGGCGGCGCGACGGACGCGACCTCCGGTTGGGCGGGCTGGGCGGCCTGGACCTGCGGCTGCGGCGGCTGCTGGAGTTCGAACCCGTCGGGCAGCCTGGGCATCGGAACGGAATCACCGAACGACTGCGGGGGCTGCGCCGGAGCCTGAGGCGGCACGGGCGGCGGCATCGGCGGAGCGAACGGCGTCCCCTGCGGCGGTGTGCCGACCGGCTGGCCCCCGACAGGCGGCGCCCCGACCGGCTGGGCCCCGACCGGCGGCGGCATCATTCCGGCATCCGGCCCCGGCGCCCCCGTACCCCCCGGTGACGCGAACGGCGGAAGCCCGGACGCACCCGAGGTCCCGGCGCCCCCCGGGGCCCCTGCCCCGTCGGTGCCGCCCTGCGCGCCGTGCACGCCCCCCGCGCCCCCGACCGAACCGCCGGAGCCGCCCGGGCCGGACGCGTTCTGCGTGTACCAGGCCGGGGGAGCGTAGTCGATGGTGAACTCACCGGTGGTCTCGACGGCCTCCGCGTCGGGCTGGTCATCGCCGGGTGTGGCCCAGCCCCCGCGCATCCCGTCCCGATCGCTGCTCACAGTTCCTCCTGGTGTGGTCGAGCACCCTCATGCCGTGGCGGGGCGACCAAGTCGTGTCGTTCGAGTCGTCCGTAGTGGTCAGGAGCAGTCCGGTCCACGGGTCCTGCCATCACGCCCGCTCCCAGCCTAATCACCACGAGCCGCCCCCCGGCAGGCCCGCCCGCCTGTCGGCTCGCGCACAACGGCCCGGGAAGGGGAGGGAAAGCGAACAAACCCAACAGGCGAGGGCAATTCAGTCCATGCGGCGCGGGGTGCCCAGCAACCCGGTCTCGGCGTCGGTCGGTTGGGTCAGCACATACTGCCGGTCCCGGTCGGTACACCACAGGGTGACACCGTCCGGCAGCGCCGGCAGCGACTCCACCTCGGTGCGTGTGAGCCCCATGGTGCGGCCGAGTTCGGCGGCCTCGTCCGGCGAGACCCGCTGGATACCGGCGAGCCGGGCCTGGCGCAGCAGCCGGGGCGCGACCGGGCTGAGATACGGCAGCAGGGTCAGCACCGACTGCCAGGGCCCGGACACCACCCGGCCGCGCGGGGGCCGCATACCGCAGTCCCGCACCACCACGACCGGCGTACCGGCCGAGGCACCCTGCGGGGGCACGCGCCCGACGTCGTACACCGACAGCCCGTTCTGCCCGCCGCCCATCGCGTGCACCATCTGCATCCATGCCTGCGGCCGGCCGGTCTCCACGGCCACGCGCGCGCCGGTGGCGGCCGAGCGCAGCGCCAGCACCTGCGCGGTCCACAGACCGCCGATCAGGACGACGTCGTAGGGCGTCGGCCGGTTGATGCCCAGGACGGCGGGCTGGCCCTCGGCGTCCACACCGGCCACCACGCCGTCGTCGCCGATGGGCAGCGCGAGCGCGTCCAGCAGCTGGGCGGGGAGCGTGTGCCGGCCGTGCCGGGGGCCGAGCAGCCCGAGGCCGTGCCGCAGCCGCTCGCCGAGGCCGCGCGGCCCGGAGCCGTCCGCCGCCTGCCGGTCCTGATCGGGGGGCGTCGTGGGAATCGTCGTCACCGCGCACCTCCGAGGGGCAGTGTGGCCAGCATGCCGGGCAGTTGCTCACGGTCGAGGCGGGCCAGACCGGCACCGGCCGTGCGGGCCGCCGCCTCCAACGCCCGCCGTGCCGCCACGAGTTCGTCGTCGCCGCGCCCGGTCACCCGCAGGTGCCCGCACAGCGAGACCTCCTGCCGGTCGCCGCGCGCGAGGGTGAGGCTGAAAGTGGTGGCGAGCGCCGGTACCGCCGTGACCCGCGCGACCAGCTGCGGCAGCGACTCGCCGCGCCCGCCGCCCAGTTGGGGCCAGCGCCGCACCCAGTAGGTGGTGTGCCGCCGGTTGTCGCAACGCCAGCTGCGCCCGGACTCCTCCGTACGCCGCTCCCGTATCTCGCTGCGCCCCGCCTCCGCGGTGACCAGCGGATTGGCGCAGGCCGAGGTGGCGAGCGCGGCGATCAGCTCCTCCTCGTCGAGCACCCGTGCCCGGAAGCCCGCGCCGGTCAGCCGGCTCGCCAGATGGTCCGCGCTCCGCACGACGCACTTCTGTGCCCCGAGCAGCCCGCCCCCACGCGCCGCCACCGCCTCCGCGCACGCCTCCGGGTCCAGCTTCAGCGCGATCCAGGTGATCCGCACGGCCGGGGCGCCGGTCTGCTCCTGCAACGGCAGGTAGTTGGCGACGGCCACCGACTGCTGCGGCAGGTGCAGCGCGGGCGCGGGCTGGGTGTGCAGCACCACCTGTGCCGACTCCAGCCGTATCCCGTCCACCTCCAGCGCGTCCCGCACCAGCCCCAACGGCAACGGCTGCCGGCTCCGCTCCGCCCGCAGCGCGGTCGCGTCGGCCTCCACCTGGAGGACGGCGGTGACGAAGGTGCCGTCGCCGACGATGCCGACGGGGCGGCGGTCGCGCCCGCCGTACGCGTATGTGCGCAGGCTCGGCTCGCATTCGAGCGCGGGCACCAGCGAGGGTTCGGTGCCCGGCGGTATCGGGGTGTTCGCGGCGCGGCGCTGCCGGGCCTTCAACTCGCGGGCCGTGGTCAGCCATTCGGGCAGCGAGCGTCCGCGGCGCCGGACGAACGCGAGGGCGACCAGCAGGACGGCGACGACCGCGGCGGGCACCAGGGCCATCGGGCCGATGACCCAGCCGACGACGAGCACGGCCAGCGCGAGTTCCGGAAGTACGAGCCGTTGCATGCGGAACGAGCCGGACAGCGTCGGACGGGCACCCGGACCCGACGGATCCGAGGGCCGCTGCTCCCGGGGCGGCGCCGAACGCGTCCCCGCCGGTCGCGGACCGGGCGTCGAGGGGTCGGTTCCCCGTCCGTGCCGGCGCGTACGAGACCGCGTCCCGGAAGCCCTCAACTCATCCCCCCGTTTTCCTCACAACTCCCTGCCTCGCAGCCCCTGAGCGGAGCCCACGAGGGCCCCGGTACCCTACCCGCTCCATGGAACCGGCCAGACACCAGGCATAGTAGGGGCTCGGTCCGACAACGGCGTGCCGGAGACGGTGGTCTTCGACCGGTATCCGGACGGCCACACGGGGAGAATCAGGGGCAGATGGCATCTCGGCGGGATCAACTCAACGCCTACACCTTTGCGAAGCAGCGCATGCTCGCGGCGTTCGTCCAGCCCTCCTCCGACGGCTCGGAGGAAGCAGCCCCCAAGCCGTTGCGGGCGGTCCTGCCCGGCACCATCGTCGGCGTGGTCGTCATGGCCGTGTTCGGCGCCTGGGGGATGTTCCGCCCGACCGCTCCGCAGGGCTGGGACACCCCGGGCGAAAAGGTGATCATCGCCAGCAAGTCGACCACCCGGTACGTCGTCCTGAAGACCGACGGCAAGACCCAGCTGCACCCGGTGCTCAACATGGCGTCCGCGAAGCTCCTCCTCGCCGACGGCAAGGGCGACGTGGTCACCGTCGACGAGTCGATCCTCGACAACGGCAAGATCCCGCACGGCGTCACCATCGGCATCCCGTACGCCCCCGACCGCCTGCCCTCCGGCCAGGAGGCCGGCGCCGGCAAGCGCTGGGCCGTCTGCGAGCGCCCCGGCGCGGGCGGCAGGGCCATCCAGAAGGCGGCGTTCGTGCTCGCCGCCCGCGACAAGAAGAGGACCGAGGGCGCCCGCCAGAAGCTCGGTGACGGGGACATCATGTACGTCGCCGCCCCGGACGGGCAGCAGTACATCGTGGACGCCCACGGCACCGCCTACGAGGTCGACAAGAACGACGAGCTGCTGCTGCGCACCCTCGTCGGCACCGGCCGGCAGCCCGAACGCGTCTCCCGGGACTGGCTGGACACCCTGCACACCGGCGACCCGATCGAGTTCCCCCGGATCGAGGGGACCGCGGGCGCGCCCGCCGGTGTCCAGGGCAGCCTGCCGGCCGCCGCGAACAGGGTCGGCATGGTCCTGCGCGCCCCCAACGGCGACCGCCAGCAGTTCTACGTCGTCGAACGGGGCAAGGTCCTGCCCGTCTCCGACTTCACCGCCAAGCTGCTCCTCAACAGCAAGGACCTCGTCGGTCTCGGCCAGGCGAGCAAGGCCCTCGACGTCAGCGCGGGCGCCTTCGTGCCGGGCTCGACCGCGTTCGCGGCCGACCGCAAGTGGCCGGACCTCACCCCGAAGGTCGTCAACGAGGCGGGGACCACGAGCGGCAGCCGCGACACCGTCTGCAACGTCCTGGACCACGTCGACTCCGGCAACGGCACCACGACCCTCAACACCTGGGCGGGCACGGACTTCCCGGCCGAACTGCCCACCGGATCGTCGAGCGCGTACGTGACCCCCGGCTCGGGCCAGCTCTACCGCCAGTTCCAGGGCACGGACACCAAGGCCGGCGGCGTCTTCCTCGTCACCGACACGGGCCTGCGCTACGCCATGCAGTCCAACGCGGACAGCGGCTCCCAGGGCACCGAGTACGGCATGACGGACAAGCAGCGCAAGGAGCTGCGGCAGGAGGCCCAACTCGCCCAGACCCGGCTCGGATACGCCGGACTGGATCCCGCCCCGATCCCGGTCGCCTGGTCCGTGTTCCTGCCGACCGGCCCCCGCCTGTCGACCACCGCGGCGAGCCAGCCGCAGGGCTCGTAGGAGAAGCCACGTGCCGTCCCCGCGTCTGCTCCGTCCCGCTCTGCTCCGTCCCGCTCTGCCGCGTACTGCGGTGATCGCGGCCGCCACGCTGTGCACCGCCACCGCCACCGCCACCGCCACCGCCACCGTCGCCCTGGCCCCGCCCGCCGCCGCCGACTCCTTCGCCGACCAGTGCAACTTCCCGAACAAGGTGTATCCCGGGCGTCCCTGGGCCCTGCAGCGCGTGCTGCTGGACGAGCTGTGGAGCCAGTCCAAGGGCAAGGGCGTGCGGGTCGCGGTCATCGACACCGGCGTGGACACCCGGAACCCCCAGCTCGCCCACGCGGTGGACGCCTCCGGCGGGGCCAACTTCCTGCCGACGAAGAACCGCAAGGGCCAGAAGATCGACCGCGGCAAGGCGAACGGCACGACGGACACCGTCGGCCACGGCACCCGCGTGGCCGGCATCATCGCCGCCCGGCCCATGGCGGGAACGGGATTCGTGGGCCTCGCACCCGAGGCGACCATCATCCCCATCAAACAGAACGACGCGGAGGGCGACGGCGACGCGGCCACCCTCGCCCAGGCCATCGAGCACGCGATCAAGGAGAAGGCCCAGGTCATCAACATCTCCCAGGACACCGCGAACGCCATCCGGCCGGCCGGCGGCCTGCACGACGCGATCAACGACGCGCTGGCGCACCAGATCGTGGTGGTCGCCTCCGCGGGCAACGACGGCCTCGACGGCAACGTCAAGCTCACCTACCCGGCTTCCTACCAGGGTGTCCTGGCCGTCGCCGCGTCGGACCGCAACAACGAGCGCGCGTCCTTCTCCCAGTCGGGCGACTTCGTGGGCGTCGCCGCCCCCGGCGTCGACATGATCTCCACCGTGCCCAAGGGCGGCCACTGCTCGGACAACGGTACGAGTTTCTCGGCGCCCTACGTCGCCGGTGTCGCCGCGCTCATCAAGGCGAAACACCCCGGCTGGACGGCGCGCGAGGTCGTCGCCCAGATCGAGCAGACCGCGGAACGCTCGGTCGCCGGGCACGACATGCTGGTCGGCTGGGGCGTCGTCGACCCCGTCCGCGCCCTGACGGACGACGAACACCCCGTCGAGAAGCCCGACGCCCACGAGGGCCTCAGCCACGCCGAGGCCCCGACCCCGGCCCGGCTGGTGCTCGGCGAGACCGCCGACGAACGCAACGCCCGCCTGGCGACGTACGTCGCCGTCGGAGCGGCCGTGCTGGTGGCCGCGCTCGCGGGGGTGGCGGTGGCGATACGGGACGCGCGCAGGAGGACGGCGGGCGGCGGCGTGAAAGAAGGGTGAAGGTCGCGGGCCTGCAGCAGACTTGTCACACAAGTCAGTTGGGGCTGTCAGTGACGTTGACTAGAGTACTTGCATTGCGTAGACGAACGCCCGGGGAGTGCTGCCGCCCCGGGCAGGGGACGGAAACGGGGGGTGGCGCAACGTGCGGCCTGACGACGGCACGGGCGGACTGAAGGTCGGTCTGGAGGCTCTGAAGACCTTCAAGACGCGTGTGGACTCGGTGCTCAAGACTTTCGAGGGTTCGCCTGGTTCGGCGAAGAAGGTGGCGATGCATACGATCACCGCCGCCTCGTTCTGTGGCAATGGCGGATTTCCCGAGGCCACGGGACTGCACAGCCAGTACACACGCGTCCACGACCGCCTCATGACGCTCTCCCAGTCGCTGACGTTGCAGATCGAGGCGATGCAGATCGCGGTGCATGGCGCGGATGTCGGATTCGCCAATCTGGATGACGAACAGCGGCGCCGCTTTCACGAGATCCGCACCCAGATCAACGAGCAGTTCGGTGACACGCAGAAGGACCAGAAGCGCGCCGACAACCAGCAGCTCGGCGACGGGGAAATCTAATGGGCGACCACGACAAGAATCCGGATGTGCACCAGTTCGACCGCTGGGCGGCCGACCAGCAGTTCAAGCAAGAGAAGTCGGCGATGGACAGCCACCAGTGCGCCGCGCCGAGTCTCGACAAGCCGGGCGGCGGCTGCCAGGTCAGCGACTTCGAGAGCCACCAGTTGAACGACATGGTCGACATGGTGAAGTCCGCGAACCCCGAGCATCTGGAGAACGCCGCCAACGGCCTCTGGGACGCTCGGGACGCCATCTGGAGTGCCGCCGGTGAGCTCCTGGAGCACATCGGCAGGGTCGACTGGCACGGCGAGGCGGCCACCGCGTTCCACAGCTGGGCCGGCGACCTCGTCAATCACTCGTACGAGTTGGGTTTCTACGCGGACAACGTGGCGACCCAGGTCTCCGCAGCCAGCACAGGACTTGCCTCCGTACGCAACTCCATGCCGCCCCGGGACAACCGGCCCAAGATCCTTCTGCCCGCGGAACAGGCCAAGTTGGACCCGCATGGCATCCAGGCCCAGCAGGTCGAGAACCACCGCCAAGAGGCGATCAACCAGATGAACCGTCTGGCGTCGTACTACGCGGTCTCGGAGGGGAACCTGCGGGGGCTGGACGAGCCCAAGTTCGGGAAGATGCCGGACATGGGGGTGCCTACGCCGACGGCATCCCACGGGTGGCGACAGGACGACGAGGGCGGCGGAGGCCAGACGACCCTCCCGCACACCCCTGTGGCAGGCGGCCCGGTCGGTCACTCTGTCGTCACTCCAGCCGGGCCCAGTGCGGTAGGGAGCGACTCCGGAACGAAGCTGCACCATGTGGTCCTGCCGCCTGAGCAGCACGTGCACGTGGACCCGCCGACCCAGCACGTCGGCACCAACATCGACAACGTCAACACCCTGCCCCCGGACACCGTGAAGCCGACGGTGCCGGTCGCACCGCCGACCGCGCCCGGTCCTGGCGGCGGCGGTGGAGGGCCGATCGTTCCCTTCCCCACCGGTCCCATGGTCCCGCCCGTGGGCATGCCCGTGCCGCGCGGTGGAACAGGCGGCGTCCGGGGCCCGGTCGGGACTTCGCGGATGACCGTACGCCCCATAGAGGAACCGGAGGTCGGAACCGGCGCGGGACGCGGCCCCATCAGTGGGGTGCGGCAGTCTGTCGTACCTGGTCAGCCGGGTGCGCGCGGGCCGGCGTCACCGGTGGGCCGGACCCCCGTGGGGCAGACCCCCATGGGCAAGGCTCCGGTGGGCCGGGGACCGGTCGGGCGCGGCATCGTCGGCGGCACGCCTCGGACCGGGGGCGTGCCCGGCGAGCGCATCGGTGAATCGGGCCCGACCGGGGCGGCACGCAGTGGTGTCATCGGCGGTCGGCCGACCACGCCTTCCGCGAAGGGTGTCAACGGCTCCAGGGTGCCGCGCGGCAAGGTCATCGGCGGCGAGCCCGCCGCTCGTGACCCGCACGCGGTCGAGCGGCCCGGTCAGCGCGGAGTGATCCGGGCTGCCGAGCCTGAGGGCGCCGAGGGACAGGTTTCGCGCAGGTCCGTGACCCCCGGCGGTGCGGTCGGGGCGCCCACCGGCAAGGCGCCGACGGCCAGGAACGGCGCTCGCGCCGCTGCCGACGAGCACATGCCGGGGCGTTCGTCGTCCCGACGCTCCAAGCGGGACCGCGACGAGAAGAAGTCGCGCCGGCGGCAGGCGCCGGAGACCGAGTAACGAGATGAAGCGAGGACGTACGAGAGGCATGTTGTCAGCGAGCACGAGACGACTGACCGCCGCGTGTGCGGCGCTCGGCGCACTGATGGCTCTGCCGGTGGGCCTGGCCCCCAGCGCGGCTGCCACCGACGTCCAGTCCCAGCAGTGGTACCTGTCGGCGATGAAGGCCGACGAGATGTGGAAGACGAGCACGGGCAAGGGGGTCAAGGTCGCGGTCGTCGACTCGGGTGTCAACTCCTCGACTCTTTCCCTCAAAGGTCAGGTGCTGTCAGACGAGGTGCCTAAGTCTCTTTCCTATGGGGCCACGAAGGACTTGGCCGGCCACGGTACGACGATGGCGGAAATCATCGCGGGTACTGGTCAAGGTGGAGGGCTGAAGGGCCTTGCACCGGGGGCCAAGATTGTGCCCTATCGCATCGCGGGCAAAGAGTTGAGCCTGTCTGAGCGGAACAAGGCGCCTGACGTCGCGAAGGTGATCAGGGCCATCGCTGACAGTGACGTCAAGATCATCAATATGTCCTTCGGTGACGACATCAGCTATGACGACGAGGAGGCGGCAATCAAGTACGCAGCCTCAAAAGGCAAGTTGATGTTCGCCGCCGTAGGCAACGACGCTCAGACGAAGAACAACGCGGGGTATCCGGCTTCGTACCCCTACGTTGTCGGGGTCTCTGCCATAGACAAGACCGGAAAGGCGGGGAAGTTCTCGGTTCACGGGCGGTATGTGGACCTTACGGCTCCCGGCGTGGACGTGCCCGGGTGGTGCGATGCGACCTATCAGTCATATTGCGCGCACCAACAGGGCACCAGTGAAGCCACCGCCATCGCCTCCGCCTCCGCCGCCCTCATCTGGTCCGCCCACCCGGACTGGACCGCCAACCAGGTCCTCCGCTCACTGATCGACACTGCCGGCCGGGACTGGCCCAAGGACACCCCCAGCAACTACCTCGGCTACGGCGTCGTCCGCCCCCGCAAGGTGCTGGAGAACCCCCACTACAACCCGGGCTCGGCGACGGCCGACCCGCTCGCCACGGAGAACTGGCGCGGCAAGCCGGGCAGCTCGCCCTCCACGTCCGCATCCAGCTCCACCCCCTCGGCCCCCG
The DNA here is from genome assembly GCF_030450125.1 of Streptomyces sp. WP-1. NCBI lineage: Bacteria > Bacillati > Actinomycetota > Actinomycetes > Kitasatosporales > Streptomycetaceae > Streptomyces > Streptomyces sp. WP-1. Next base: position 2,399,939 of record NZ_CP123923.1, on the reverse strand, counting down.
CCAAGTCCACCCCCGGCGGTGCGACCTCCGCGGCCGACACCAGCTCGAAGTCGTCCGGCAGCACCCTGACGTGGGTCGTCGTCGGAGCCGCCGCCGCACTGGTGGTGATCGGTGGCGCGGCCTTCGCCGTGATCCGGTCGCGCCGACGTGCCTGACGGTTCACAGGAAAGGCGTCACCACCCGGTGATGCGCAGTCAACAAGAGCACAGCTCTCACGAAGGGGAGTGCCGCAATGGCCGACGGCCGTAAGTTTGTAGATGAACACGCGCAAAAGCTCCAGACGAACGTCATCGACCGCTACGACTCGGTCAAGAAGTGCCTCGGCCGGCTCCAGGGCACGATCGACATGATCGAGACCCAGTGGACGGGCCACGGCTCCAACGCGTTCAAGACGAAGCAGCACGAGATCAACGAGCACATGGCCGCCATCGGCCGCATGCTCGAGGACTTCCTTGAGGGCATCAACCTCAACAAGAGGGACAAGACCACGCTCGAGGACGAGCTCCACTCGACGATCAGCAAGATCGAGGTCGACGCCGGCGCGAGCACCTCCGCGCTGAACCTGTACTGACCGGGATCGATCCCCCCAGGAAGAGGAAGAGATGACCACTCCGCACTACCAGGATCTGTCCGTCAAGTACGGGGCCATGGACGCGCTCGCCACCGAGCTGGGCAACGTGGCCAAGCAGCTGGAGGAAGACCTCAGCGCGCTGAAGAAGGGCGTCCTCGACGTGGCCGAGGGCTGGGGCGGCGAGGCGTACGACTCGTTCCAGCGCAAGTCCGTGAAGTGGGACCAGCACGCCAACGGTATCCACCAGGCGCTGCTCTCCATCACCCAGCGCGTGCACTCCGCCGGCGGCGACTACCGCGGTGGCGACCTCAAGGGCGCCAGCTACTTCGAGTAAGGCGGATTCGAGTACACGAAACGTCGAGTACACGAAACGTCGAGTACATCGAACGCCGTGAGAACGGCGAGGGGTGGGCACGCGCGGGAGGTGCCCACCCTTTGGCGTTTCCCCGGCCGGGCGTGAGCCAATTGCCGCTGCCGCTGCCGCCGTACCCGCAGACGCGAGACGACCGAGGGGCCGGAGCCGGACGAACATGTCCGGCTCCGGCCCCTCGGCCACTCCCGCGAGACGCTCAGTACTCCGACTCCACCAACCCCGTCTGCACCAGCATCTTCCCCCGCCTGCGCGACACGAAGACGCCCCGGCCCGCCGGCATCGGACGCGGGCGGACACCGCCGAGGATGTCGCCCTCGCTCGGGTCGCCCGCCAGCACCACGCCCTGCGCGCCCAGTTCCATCATCCGCTGCATGAACGCCTCGAACGACGCCCGGCCCGCGCCCGCGGTGGAGCGCGCGATGATGAACCGCACGCCGACGTCACGGGCGAACGGCAGCAGATCGGTGAGGCCGCCCAGCGGGTTTCCGCTGGACGTGGAGACCAGGTCGTAGTCGTCCACGACCACGTACACCGTCGGCCCCCGCCACCAGCTGCGCTCCCGCAGCTGCTGAGCCGTCACATCGGCCGTGGGCGTGCGCCGCTTCATCAGGTCGGCGAGGGCCACCATGTGGTGGTCCATGGCGTTGGACATCGGGATGTACTCGGCGAGATGCGAGGCCGGGGTGACATCCAGCAGCGAGCGCCGGTTGTCGACCACGAAGAACTTCGCCTCGTCGCCCGAATAGCGCTGCGTCAGCTGCGTGATCAGCAGCCGCAGCAGGTTCGACTTACCCGACTCGCTCTCGCCGAAGACCATGAAGAACGGGTCCGTCTCGAAGTCGACGAACACCGGCTCCAGATCGTTCTCGTCGATGCCGAAGGCGACCCCCTGCCGGGGGAACCGGTCGCCCGCGGGCAGCTGCGCCACCGGGAGTTCCCGGGGCAGCATCCGCACCTGCGGCGCCCCCGGCGCCTGCCAGTGCCGGGACACCTCGGCCGCCAGCGCCGCCGTCGCGTCCGCCAGGTCCGTGTCGGAGGTCAGGCCGTCGATGCGCGGCACCGCCGCCATGAAGTGCAGCTTCTGCGGCGACACGCCGCGACCCGGCACACCCGCCGGCACGTTCGCCGCCACCTTGCGGTCGATCTCGGAATCCATGGTGTCGCCGAGCCGCAGTTCCAGGCGGTTCATCAGATGGTCCTTGAGGTTCGCGCGGACCTCCATGGAGCGCGACGCCGTCAGGACCAGGTGGATGCCGTAACCGAGGCCGCGCGAGGCGATCTCCAGGACGGCCGGCTCCAGACTGTCGTAGTCCGTGCGGAAGTTGCCCCAGCCGTCGATGAGCAGGAAGACATCGCCCCACGGCTGGTCGGTGACCGAGATCTCGCCGCGCTCGCGCCGGGTGCGGAAGTCCTGGATCGAGGCGATGCCCGACGCCCGGAAGTACTCCTCACGGCGCCGCAGCACCCCGTAGACCTCGGACACCGTACGCCGTACCCGCTCGGGGTCCAGCCGCGAGGCGATCCCGCCCACGTGCGGCAGGCCGGAGACCGCCGCCATTCCGCCGCCGCCGAAGTCGAGGCCGTAGATCTGCACCTCGTACGGCGTGTGCGTCAGCGCGAAGGAGCAGATCAGCGAGCGCAGCAGCGTGGACTTGCCGGACTGCGGGCCGCCCAGCAGCTGGAGATGGCCCGCCGCGCCGGAGAAGTCGAGCCACAGCGGCTCACGACGCTGCTCGTACGGCTTGTCGACCAGGCCCACCGGGACGACGAGGCGCCCGGCACCCTCGTAACCGGGCTGCGTGAGCCCGCGCCCCTCGACGGCCGTGAGCCTGGGCAGCAGCCCGTCCAGCGAGGGCGGGCTGTCCAGCGGCGGCAGCCACACCCGGTGCGCCGCCGGACCCTGCGCCTCCAGCCGGCGCACGATCACATCGAGCACCGTGTCCGCGAGCGCGTCGTCGACCTGGGACGCCGACTCCGTGCGCTGCTTGGGCACCGGCGCGTAGTGCACCGGCACCTCCGCGGCCGTGAACAGCACCGGCCGCCGGTCCAGGGGCAGCGGCCCCCCGCCCGCGGCGCCCTGCCGGCCCCCGGATCGGTACACCCCGGAGACGTACGCCGCCTTGAAGCGCACCATCTCGTCGGTGCCGAACTTCAGGAAGCCGGAACCGGGCACGTTCGGCAGCTCATAGGCGTCCGGGACGCCGAGGGCCGCGCGGGACTCGGCCGCGGAGAAGGTGCGCAGACCGATCCGGTACGACAGATACGTCTCCAGACCGCGCAGCCGGCCCTCCTCCAGGCGCTGCGAGGCCAGCAGCAGATGCACGCCCAGCGAACGCCCGATACGGCCGATCTGCACGAACATCTCGATGAAGTCCGGCTTGGCGGTGAGCAGTTCGGAGAACTCGTCGATCACCAGCACGAGCGAGGGGATCGGCTGCAGCGGGGCACCGGCCGCGCGCGCCTTCTCGTAGTCGTGGATGTTCGCGTAGTTGCCCGCGTCGCGCAGCATCTCCTGGCGGCGGTTCAGCTCGCCGCGGATCGAGTCGCCCATGCGGTCGACCAGGGTGAGGTCGTCGGCCAGGTTGGTGATGACCGCCGCCACGTGCGGCATCTGCGCCATCCCGGCGAAGGTCGCGCCGCCCTTGAAGTCGGCGAGGACGAAGTTCAGGGTCTCCGAGGAGTGCGTGACCGCGAGGCCGAGCACCAGCGTGCGCAGCAGCTCCGACTTGCCGGAACCGGTCGCGCCCACGCACAGGCCGTGCGGGCCCATGCCCTCCTGGGCGGCCTCCTTGAGGTCCAGCATCACGGGCCGCCCGTCCGGGCCGACGCCGATCGGCACCCGCAGCCGCTCGGCGAGCCCCCGTGGCCGCCAGGTGCGCCGCGGATCGACGGACGCGGCGTCGCCGAGGTTCAGCAGCTCGGTGAACTCCAGGTTGGCCAGCAGCGGTTCGTCGTCGTCACCGCCGGAGGCCAGCCGCAGCGGGGCCAGCTGGCGGGCGAGGGCCTCGGCGGACTCGTACGACAGGACGTCCGGAGTGCCCTCGTAGAGGTCGCCGTTCGCGGACTCCAGGCGCAGCACGCCGGGCTGGGCGATGACCATGAGGTCGCCGCGGGCGGCGGTGAGCTCGCCGGGCACGACCTCGATCACCGTCACGCCCTGCAGCCCCTCCATGTTCGAGAGGACGGAGTCCTGCGGCAGGGACACCCCGTCGAGGACGACGACGATGTGGGGCTCGTCCAGGAGCGGTGCGCCGCTCGGGTGGAACCGGGGGCGGCCGGAGAGGCGGTCGGCCAGCAGGTCCTCCAGCTCCCGGGCGTCGGGGCCGATCAGCCGGCGCGTGCCCGCCCCGTCCAGGGCGCCGGGCGCCTGCGCGTGCGGCAGCCACTTGACCCACTCCCAGCGCGGGAGCGTCTCGCGGCCCGCCGCCACGGCGACGACCAGGTCCTCGGGGGAGTGCAGCGCGGCCAGCGAACCGGTCAGGGCGCGGACCGTCGAGCGCGCGGACTCCGGATCACCGCTGACGGTGACGTGGTGGAAGGCGCGCAGCGACACGGCCATCGGCAGGTCGCTCAGGGTGGCGTGGACGTCGAGGAAGCGTTCAACGGCCCCGGCCGTGAGCGGCTCCAGCCGCCCGGCCGGGCCGGACTCGGGCGCGATGAGCGGCGTGGCCAGCTCCTGGGAGCCGAGCCCGATGCGCACCTGCGCGAAGTCCTCGTCGCCCGGCCTGCGCTCCCACACCCGGCTGCCCTCGGCGACCAGCGCCCACAGCTGCTCGGGGGAGGGGTGCAGGTAGTACTGCGCGTCGCGCTGCGCCTTCGCGGTCTCCACGGCCGCGCTCCGGGTGCCCGAGAGATAACGCATGTAGTCGCGCCGCACATCGGCGAGTTGGCCCTGCGAACCGCGCCGGAATCGAATGACCATGGCGATGGACATACCGACCGTCGACGCGATCATCACCATGCCCATGATCTTCATGAACGGCTGCCCGTTCGTGAAGAAGAAGACCACCGAACCACCCATACCGAGTGTCGGCAGCAACTGCATGAGGACGCTTTCCTGCGGCCCCCGCGGCAATTCCGGCGGCGGCTGGAGAACGACCTCCCCTGTGGGCACTTCGGACGGCAGCGCCCGTGGCGGGCGCTTCACGACGATGTGACTCACTGCTCCCCAATTCCTTTACCAGGCCCCACGAATGAGGTCCGTCCCCCGTCGACGGACGGACGCAGGCCGCCGCGTGATCCTACTGACTCCATGTGTCACCGGTGCGGGGTAGGGTGCCGGGTGTTCGCTCGAGCACACGCGAACAAACCCCGTGAACCGGGGTATTCCGTGCGAGGCGTCGCCGCATACCACCCCCGGTGGAACCGGCCGGCGCCCGCCGCGCCGATTACCGGGAATTCCGTCCGGGGACAGGCGCGGGATTTTCACAGCACGGGCGCAGGACCATTACTGAGGGGGAGTACGAGGTGAGCACGACGACCACGGGAACAGCGATGCCCGGCACCGGATCGGGTTCGGGGCTCGGTTTCTGCCGGGTCACGATCGTCGCACCCGACAGCCGGATCGACGTGGCGCTGCCCGACGACATCCCGGTCGCCGACATCTATCCGGAGATCCTCCGGCTCTCCCGGCAGGACCCCGCCGAGGGCGCCCCGGTCGGCTACCACCTCGTGCGCCGGGACGGCACCGTCCTCGACAGCGCGCGCTCCTTCTCCGCGCAGCGCATCCTCGACGGTGAGCTGCTCACCCTGCGGCCCTTCTCCGAGTCGCTGCCGCCGGCCGTCTTCGACGACGTCTCCGAGGCGGTCGCCTCCTCGGTGACCCGGCACCGCACCCTGTGGAGCGACGACCTCACCCGCGCCGCGGGCCTCGTCGGCGCGGGCGTCCTGGCCGCCCTGCTCGCCTTCGTCACCTGGCAGGCCGACCCCCGGCACGACATGCACAGCCTGCCCGGCGTCCTCGCGGGCGTCGCCGGGGTGCTGCTCGTCGTCTTCGCCGCCGTCCGCGGCCGGGTCTACGACGACCGGGGCGCGGCCATCGCCCTGGGCCTCGGCGCCCTGCCCAACGCCGGCGTGGCCGGCTCCGGCCTCCTCGCCCTCGCGCACGGCCAGGGCATCGGCAAGCTCCAGTTCCTGCTCGCCTGCGCCGCCGTCCTGGTCGCCTCGGTCGTCCTGACCCTGTGCACACCCGGCGGGGACGCCCCGTTCGTCGCCTTCGTGCTGGCCTCCGCGCTGGGCCTGGTCACCGTGTTCACCGCGATCCTCGTGCACTGGACGCCCAAGGACATCGCCGCCCTGTGCGCACCCCTCGCGGTCGGCGGCCTGGCCTTCCTGCCGGGCCTGTCCATGCGCTTCGCCCGGCTGCCCATCGGTTTCGAACCGCCGAACTCCGCCCAGAGCGGCGCCTACGGCACGGAGACCGTCGTACAGGAGCCGGTCGACATGAAGCGGATAGAGGCCCAGGCCCGCCGCGGTCACGAGATCCTGGTCGGGCTCGTCGGCGGCTGCGCGCTGACCGCCCTCGCCTCCTGCGCGGTGCTCGGCTTCTCCGACGACATCTGGGCCCAGCTGCTCGCCCTCGCCACCGCCGTGGCCCTGCTGATGCGCGCCCAGCTCTTCCGCTACACCGGCCAGGTCGCCCCGCTCCTGGCGGCCGGCCTCGGCTCGCTCGTGCTGCTCGGCTTCGGGCTGGCGCTCAACCCGCCGCAGTCCGTCCTGCGCGACGCGCTCACCGGCGACCGTTCCGGCCTGGACATCCGCGCCATCTGGCTCGCCGCGGCGATCGCGGCCGGCGCGGCCCTCGTGGCGGCCCTCGGGCTCATCGTCCCGCGCCAGGGCCTGAGCCCCTTCTGGGGCCGGTTCCTGGAGATCGTGGAGGGCTTCGTACTGCTCACCCTGGTTCCCCTCGCGCTCGCCGTGTTCGACGTGTACGCGGCCGCCCGCGCGATGACCAGCAAGTGAGGTGAGACCCCGCCCCCGCCGGGCCGCCCGCCCCCGCCGGGGCGGCGAGGAGGACGATCCCCCAGCGTGAGCTTCGGCCCGCCCCCGCCCCCGTCCACGCAGTGCGCGCCGGCGGCCCGACCGGCCGCGCGGCCGGCGCGGACTGGACCCCCGCACCGTCGGCCTCAGGCACTGACCCCACCCGCACGAAAGGGGCGGCACCCTGGGTGCCGCCCCTTCCCCGTGTCCCGACGCGCCTACTGCACGTCCAGCCCCCCGTTGTGCGCCATGGGCTTCAGATCGAACTCCCCGTCCCGCGCGCCCAGCACGAACGCCCGCCACTCGGCCTCCGTGTAGCGCAGCACCGTGTCCGGGTCGAGCGAGGAACGCATCGCCACGGCCCCCTCGGGGAGGTACGCGATCTCGACGCGCTCCTCGTCCTTCTCGGTGCCCGGGGCGCAGTGCCACTCGACGTCCGAGATGTCGAGCGCGTACAGCTCGTCGCGCTCGCGCTCCTTGCGTGCCTTGGTCTCGGCTTCCGTTTCCGCCATCTCGCGGCGACCCCTTCCCGACATCACGTACGGTTGCGGTGACGTACAGTCCCGGTGCTCACCCTAGTGGCCGTACGCCGTCCCATGGAGTGGTTCTCCGACCGGGGCGAACGGGTCCGCGGGCGCCTGGTACCCTGAGTGACGGCCGTTCGTGTACGCACCCCCGGAGCACCGAGCAAGCATCGAGCCCTGGAGGCCGCGCGCAGCGGATCCCCGCCTTCCGAGTCACGGAAGCTCCCCCGAGATGTAGACCGGGGGCACTCGGTGGCCTCAACAGACTATGAGGAGTACGCGTGTCGCTCGACGCCGTTACGAAGAAGCAGATCATCGGCGAGTTCGGTACCAAGGAGGGTGACACCGGCTCCCCCGAGGTCCAGGTCGCTCTGCTGTCCCGTCGGATCTCCGACCTGACCGAGCACCTCAAGACCCACAAGCACGACCACCACAGCCGTCGTGGCCTGCTGATCCTGGTCGGTCAGCGCCGCCGCCTGCTGCAGTACCTGGCGAAGAAGGACATCCAGCGCTTCCGTGCGCTGGTCGACCGCCTCGGCATCCGCCGCGGTGCGGCCGGCGCCAAGTAAGGACGCCGTGAGGGGAGCGGTTCCCGGCAGGACCCGGGAGCCGCTCCCTTTGCTGTACGTGCGGAAACGTGCGCGGTGTCACTCACGCTTTGTAGTGTGGTAGCACAACGCAAGACGCAGTACGCAAGAACGCAGTACGCACGACACACATGAGGAGAAGCGCACCACGCCGCCGCCGGTCCTCGGTAGTGGCCCCCGGGGGAAGCGAACCCCGGGTGCTTCGATCGAAGACCGGCCCGCACCAGGCGCGCTTCTCCACCACCGTCCCCCTGCCACACGGGCAGGCCAGGGGCAAAAGACGATAAGTAGGAGAAAACGCTAGTGGAGAACGAGACCCACTACGCCGAGGCCGTCATCGACAACGGCGCCTTCGGTACCCGCACCATCCGCTTCGAGACGGGCCGCCTGGCCAAGCAGGCCGCCGGCTCCGCCGTGGCGTACCTGGACGACGACACCATGGTGCTGTCGGCCACCACCGCCTCCAAGAACCCCAAGGACCAGCTCGACTTCTTCCCCCTCACGGTGGACGTCGAGGAGCGGATGTACGCCGCCGGCAAGATCCCCGGCAGCTTCTTCCGCCGCGAGGGCCGCCCCAGCGAGGACGCGATCCTCACCTGCCGCCTGATCGACCGCCCGCTGCGCCCGTCCTTCAAGAAGGGCCTGCGCAACGAGATCCAGGTCGTCTGCACGGTCATGGCGCTCAACCCCGACCACCTGTACGACGTCGTCGCGATCAACGCCGCGTCCGCGTCCACCCAGCTGGCCGGCCTGCCCTTCTCCGGCCCGATCGGCGGCGTCCGCGTCGCGCTGATCCGCGGCCAGTGGGTCGCCTTCCCGACGCACACCGAGCTTGAGGACGCCGTCTTCGACATGGTCGTCGCGGGCCGCGTCCTGGAGGACGGCGACGTCGCGATCATGATGGTCGAGGCCGAGGCCACCGACAAGGCGATCAAGCTGGTCGAGGGCGGCGTCGAGGCGCCGACCGAGGAGATCGTCGCCGCCGGTCTCGACGCCGCGAAGCCGTTCATCAAGGTCCTCTGCCGCGCCCAGGCCGACCTCGCCGCCAAGGCCGCCAAGCCCACCGGCGAGTTCCCGATCTTCCTGGACTACCAGGAGGACGTCCTCAAGGCCCTGACCGCCGCGGTCAAGCCCGAGCTGGCCCAGGCGCTCACCATCGCCGGCAAGCAGGAGCGCGAGGCCGAGCTGGACCGCGTCAAGGCTCTGGCCGCCGAGAAGCTCCTCCCGGAGTTCGAGGGCCGCGAGAAGGAGATCTCCGCCGCGTACCGCTCGCTGACCAAGACCCTGGTCCGTGAGCGCGTCATCAAGGAGAAGAAGCGCATCGACGGCCGCGGCGTGACGGACATCCGTACGCTCGCCGCCGAGGTCGAGGCCATCCCGCGGGTGCACGGCTCCGCGCTGTTCGAGCGTGGCGAGACCCAGATCCTGGGCGTCACCACCCTCAACATGCTCCGCATGGAGCAGCAGCTGGACACCCTCTCCCCGGTGACCCGCAAGCGCTACATGCACAACTACAACTTCCCGCCGTACTCCACCGGCGAGACCGGCCGCGTCGGCTCCCCGAAGCGCCGCGAGATCGGCCACGGCGCCCTCGCCGAGCGCGCCTTGGTGCCGGTGCTGCCGACGCGCGAGGAGTTCCCCTACGCGATCCGCCAGGTGTCCGAGGCCCTCGGCTCCAACGGTTCGACGTCCATGGGCTCGGTCTGCGCCTCCACCATGTCGCTGCTGAACGCCGGTGTGCCGCTGAAGGCCCCCGTCGCCGGTATCGCCATGGGTCTGATCTCCCAGGAGATCGACGGCGAGACGCACTACGTCACCCTCACCGACATCCTCGGTGCGGAGGACGCCTTCGGCGACATGGACTTCAAGGTCGCCGGCACCAAGGACTTCGTGACCGCCCTCCAGCTCGACACCAAGCTGGACGGCATCCCGGCGTCCGTCCTGGCCGCGGCCCTCAAGCAGGCCCGCGACGCCCGTCTCCACATCCTCGACGTGATGATGGAGGCCATCGACCGGCCCGACGAGATGAGCCCGCACGCCCCGCGGATCATCACCGTCAAGATCCCGGTCGACAAGATCGGTGAGGTCATCGGCCCCAAGGGCAAGATGATCAACCAGATCCAGGAGGACACGGGCGCCGAGATCACCATCGAGGACGACGGCACCATCTACATCGGTGCCGCCGACGGTCCCTCGGCGGAGGCCGCCCGCGCCACGATCAACGGCATCGCCAACCCGACGATGCCCGAGGTCGGCGAGCGCTACCTGGGTACGGTCGTCAAGACCACCACCTTCGGCGCGTTCGTCTCCCTGCTCCCCGGCAAGGACGGTCTGCTGCACATCTCGCAGATCCGCAAGCTCGCCGGCGGCAAGCGCGTGGAGAACGTCGAGGACGTCCTCGGTGTGGGCCAGAAGGTCCAGGTCGAGATCGCCGAGATCGACTCCCGAGGCAAGCTGTCCCTCATCCCCGTGATCGAGGGCGAGGACGGCGACGAGGCGAAGGACGACGCCGAGCAGTGACGTCCCGTGGCTCCAAGGTGACGGCCCGCCCCTCTTCGGAGGCGCGGGCCGTCGCCCGTACCCAAACCCTCATCAAGGGCACCGGCGGCATCGGTACCGTCCGCAAGACCACCCTCCCCGGGGGCCTGCGCGTCGTCACCGAGACCCTGCCCTCCGTCCGCTCCGCGACCTTCGGCATCTGGGCCCATGTCGGCTCCCGTGACGAGACCCCGTCCCTGAACGGCGCCACGCACTACCTGGAGCACCTGCTCTTCAAGGGCACCGGGCGCCGCTCCGCGCTGGACATCTCCGCCGCGATCGACGCCGTCGGCGGCGAGATGAACGCGTTCACGGCCAAGGAGTACACGTGCTACTACGCACGCGTGCTCGACACCGACCTGCCGCTGGCCATCGACGTCGTCTGCGACATGCTGACCGGCTCGCTCATCGTCGAGGAGGACGTCGACGTCGAACGCGGCGCGATCCTCGAAGAGATCGCGATGACCGAGGACGATCCCGGCGACTGCGTGCACGACCTGTTCGCGCACACCATGTTCGGCGACAACGCCCTCGGCCGCCCCGTCCTCGGCACCGTCGACACCGTCAACGCCCTGACCGCCGACCGCATCCGCCGCTTCTACAAGAAGCACTACGACCCGACCCACCTCGTGGTCGCCTGCGCCGGCAACGTCGACCACAACAAGGTCGTACGACAGGTCCGCGCGGCCTTCGAGAAGGCGGGCGCGCTGAAGAACCCGGACGCACAGCCCATCGCCCCGCGCGACGGCAGCCGTACGATCCGCACCTTCGGCAAGGTCGAACTGCTCGGCCGCAAGACCGAGCAGGCCCATGTCGTCCTCGGCATGCCGGGCCTCGCCCGCACCGACGAGCGCCGCTGGGCCATGGGCGTCCTGAACACCGCCCTCGGCGGCGGCATGTCCTCGCGGCTCTTCCAGGAGGTCCGGGAGAAGCGCGGCCTGGCCTACAGCGTGTACTCGTACACCTCCGGCTTCGCCGACTGCGGTCTGTTCGGCGTCTACGCCGGCTGCCGTCCCAGCCAGGTGCACGACGTGCTGCGGATCTGCCGCGACGAACTCGACCAGGTCGCCGAGAACGGGCTGACCGACGACGAGATCGCCCGCGCCATCGGCCAGTTGCGCGGCTCCACCGTGCTCGGCCTGGAGGACACCGGGGCGCTGATGAACCGCATCGGCAAGAGCGAGCTGTGCTGGGGCGAGCAGATGTCCGTGGACGACATGCTGGCGAAGATTGCCGCGGTCACCCCGGACGAGGTCCGCTCGGTCGCCCGCGACATCCTGGGCAGGCGCCCGTCGCTGTCGGTCATCGGCCCGCTGAAGGACAAACAGGCCGCGCGACTGCACGACGCCGTCGCCTGACCACCCGCACCGCCGTCACCGGACGGCACGTCGACACGACGGCAAGCCGGCAGGGACCGGTGAGCCGGCAAGGATCGGTAAGGAAGCGAAGATGAGCAAGCTGCGCGTGGCGGTCCTCGGGGCCAAGGGCCGGATCGGGTCCGAGGCCGTCAAGGCGGTCGAGGCCGCCGAGGACATGGAGCTGGTGGCCGCCCTCGGCCGCGGCGACAAGCTGGAGACGCTGGCGGAGACCGGCGCCCAGGTCGCCGTCGAACTGACCACCCCCGCCTCGGTCATGGGCAACCTCGACTTCTGCGTGCGCCACGGCATCCACGCGGTCGTCGGGACGACCGGCTGGACCGAGGACCGTCTCGCGCAGCTGAGGGGCTGGCTCGACCAGTCCCCTCGGACCGGTGTGCTCATCGCCCCGAACTTCTCCATCGGGGCCGTCCTGACCATGAAGTTCGCGCAGCTCGCGGCGCCGTACTTCGAATCGGTCGAGGTGGTCGAGCTGCACCACCCCGACAAGGTCGACGCGCCGTCCGGTACGGCCACGCGCACGGCGCAGCTCATCGCCGAGGCCCGCCGCGCGGCCGGCACCGCCCCGGCCCCGGACGCCACGGTCACCGCGCTCGACGGTGCCCGCGGCGCCGACGTGGGCGGCGTCCCCGTACACGCCGTACGGCTGCGCGGTCTCCTGGCCCACCAGGAGGTGCTGCTCGGCGCCGAGGGCGAGACCCTCACCATCCGCCACGACTCCCTGCACCACAGCAGCTTCATGCCGGGCATCCTGCTCGGCGCGCGCCGCGTGGTCACCACTCCGGGCCTGACCTTCGGCCTGGAGCACTTCCTCGACCTGAGCTGAGAACAGTCCCTGCCATGCGCGCGAAGATCAATTACCTCATCACGGCCGCCGTCCTGGTCTTCTACTTCGTCCTGGTCGGCAGCCGCGGTGTGCTGCTCATAGAGAGCGGTACGGCCCTCACCGTGACCTTCGGGATCGCGGTGCTGATCCTGCCGGTCATCGGCCTGTGGTTCCTGTGGAAGAACACCCAGTTCGTCCGCCGGGCCAACCAGCTCGCCGCCGAACTCGACGCGGAGGGGGGCCTGCCCGTGGACGAGCTCAAGCGCACGGCGGGCGGCCGTATCGACCGCGACTCGGCGGACGAGGTCTTCGCCCGGCGCAAGGCCGAGACGGAGTCCTCCCCGAACGACTGGCGCTGCTGGTTCCGCCTGGCGGTCGCCTACCACGACGCCCGCGATACGCCCCGGGCGCGCAAGGCGATGCAACGGGCGATCGCCCTGCACGCGGGCCGCACTCCGATGGACGCGTGACGGTCCGTACAGCGCGTCGTCGGCCGCGGGTGCGTCGTGGCCGCTCGCGCAGTTCCCCGCGCCCCTTACGGGGCTACTGAACGGCGGGCACCCGGCCGGCCGCAGCACAGGGCACCCGATCAGTACCGAGCCTCAGCGGCAGCGTTCCGCCGCCCACGCCTCCACCACATCCGCCGCCCGGTCGAACGCCGCCGGGCGGTTGAGAAAGTCCAGCGAGGCCGTCGTGAGCAGCGGCACCGCATCCCCCGCCCGCCCCGCAGGGACCCACACCAGTGCCTGCCCCTGCACCGTCCTCGGCAGCCCCAGCCACCGCACCGGCTGCTGCACCGTCCGCAGGGCCCCCACCCGCGCCCACGGCACCGTCCGCGTCGCCAGCAACCCGACCCGCCGTACTCCCCGCGGGCTCACCCACACGCCCATCCGCAGCAGCCGCAGCGCCCCGGCGATCACCAGCAGACCGATGCCGAGAACGGCGACCGCGGACGACGACGGACCGGTCAACGCGATCAGCACCGCGGCGAACAGCACGAACGACGCCAGCATCAGCACCAGCGCCGCCATCCCCACCCGCCAGGGACCGGGACGGTAGGGGCGCCGCCAGCGGTCCCGGTCGTCGTACGGCAGTGCGCTCTCGGAGGCCGCCTCGAAGGTACGGTCGGCCGTCAGGAAGGACAGGGGCACGGCGGTTCCTCACTCGGTCCTCGCGGGGGCTGTGCCCGGTGAGGCTATCCGGCCGCCTGAGCGCTCACCAGCCAGGAGCCGCCGTAAGGGTCAGTGCCCCTGGGACGCCTGGGACTGCGGCGCCGGCGGATCCGCGGGCGTGGACAGCGACGGCATGCCGATGATCAGCGCGCCCACCAGACCGGCCACGACGGTCAGACCCAGCAGCCAGCGCCCGGCTATCTCGCCGAAGGACCCCCGCAGGCGCGGCGGGGGAGTCACATTGCTGCGGAACATGTCGCCCTCGGCGAGGAAGGCGAAGGGTACGGGCTCGCGGCGGCGGGACATCGCGGCTGCCACTCCTTTCCCGGTTCGGGGTCGAACGTGCGGGTCTCACCGGTACAGACGATCGAGTACCGCAAAAGGTGCCCATGTCGGAAAAAATCCTCGGCACGTCTTTCGGGGTGAGGTCCCGCTCCGGCCTCGGCGGGTGCCCCGTAAGGTGGGCGCGAACCACCGATGGGAAGGACCCCAACCCCCGTGACCACCCCCGAGTCGCTCACGTTCCGCAGCGATGTCACCGTCGAGCTGGTGAAGTCCAGCGCTTCGGACGCCGACGTCCTCTTCGCCGCCCGCGTCTCCACCGCCGGTGAGCAGTCCCTGGACGAGCTGAAGAAGGACCCCGAGCGCTCCAAGGGCCTGATCAACTACCTGATGCGCGACCGGCACGGCAGCCCGTTCGAGCACAACTCGATGACCTTCTTCATCAGCGCCCCGATCTTCGTCTTCCGCGAGTTCATGCGGCACCGCGTGGGCTGGTCGTACAACGAGGAGTCCGGCCGCTACCGGGAGCTGGAGCCCGTCTTCTACGTCCCCGACACCGCCCGCAAACTCGTGCAGCAGGGCCGCCCCGGCAAGTACGTCTTCGTCGAGGGCACCCCGGAGCAGCACTCCGCCGTCAAGGGCACCCTGGAGGGGTCGTACGAGCAGTCGTACGCCGCCTACCAGCAGCTTCTCGCCGAGGGTGTCGCCCGCGAGGTCGCCCGCTCGGTGCTCCCCGTCGGCCTGTACTCCTCGATGTACGCCACCTGCAACGCGCGCTCCCTGATGCACTTCCTCGGTCTGCGCACCCAGCACGAGCTGGCCAAGGTGCCGTCCTTCCCGCAGCGGGAGATCGAGATGGTGGGCGAGAAGATGGAGGCGGAGTGGGCGAAGCTCATGCCGCTGACGTACGCCGCGTACAACGCGAACGGCCGCGTCGCGCCGTAGCGGGCCCCGGAACGGATGTACGGGTCAGCCTCCTGAAGTGTCCGTATTGCGGCATTTAGAGAAGTTCATCTAGCCTGATCAAACGGACCCGGCACTGCTTGAACCCCCGAGCAGGCAGTGCCGGGTTCCACTTTTGTCCTGACTTGCCCGGACCCCGAGGGCAGACCGCGCAGGGCGCACCGAGTAGCGTGTTACCCATGGCTCCGACCTCGACTCCGCAGACCCCCTTCGGGCGGGTCCTCACCGCCATGGTCACGCCCTTCACGGCGGACGGCGCACTCGACCTCGACGGCGCGCAGCGGCTCGCCGCCCACCTGGTGGACGCAGGCAACGACGGCCTGATCATCAACGGCACCACCGGCGAGTCCCCCACCACCAGCGACGCGGAGAAAGCGGACCTCGTACGAGCCGTCCTGGAAGCGGTCGGCGACCGCGCCCACGTCGTGGCCGGGGTCGGCACCAACGACACCCACCACAGCATCGAGCTGGCCCGGGAGGCCGAGCGCATCGGCGTCCACGGCCTCCTGGTCGTCACGCCGTACTACAACAAGCCCCCGCAGGAGGGCCTGTACCGGCACTTCACGGCCATCGCCGACGCGACCGGCCTGCCGAACATGCTCTACGACATCCCCGGCCGCAGCGGCGTCCCGATCAACACCGAGACGCTCGTCCGGCTTGCCGAGCACCCCCGGATCGTCGCCAACAAGGACGCCAAGGGCGACCTCGGCCGCGCCAGCTGGGCCATCGCCCAGTCCGGCCTCGCCTGGTACTCCGGCGACGACATGCTGAACCTGCCCCTGCTGTCCGTGGGCGCCGTCGGCTTCGTCTCGGTCGTCGGCCACCTGGTCACCCCGGACCTGCGCGCCCTGGTCGACGCGTACACCTCCGGTGACGTCGTCAAGGCCACCGAGATCCACCAGAAGCTGCTCCCGGTCTACACCGGCATGTTCCGCACCCAGGGCGTCATGACCACCAAGGCCGCGCTCGACCTGCTGGGACTGCCCGGCGGCCCGCTGCGCTCGCCCATGGTGGAGTGTTCCCCCGAGGAGATCGCCCAGCTCAAGATCGATCTTGCCGCCGGCGGGGTACAGCTCTGACAACAGACTTCAGCACCACCCGGACCCTCGCGGTCCAGAAGCTCCCGGAACCCTCCGGGGCTTCACAACTGAAGACACACAACTGAAGGCACACAACCGAATACGCGGGCACCGGTCCCGCACCCCACAACGACAACTGCTTCGCACGAACGTCATGCGCGCCACGTGCCCTACCGGTACGTGGCGTGTGTGGTTGAGGAGAGTCTTTTGAGTCATCCGCATCCTGAACTGGGCCCGCCCCCGCCGCTCCCCGAGGGCGGCCTGAGGGTCACCCCGCTCGGCGGTCTCGGCGAGATCGGCCGGAACATGACGGTCTTCGAGTACGGCGGCCGTCTGCTGATCGTCGACTGCGGAGTGCTCTTCCCCGAGGAGGAGCAGCCCGGAATCGACCTGATCCTGCCCGACTTCTCGTCCATCCGGGACCGCCTCGACGACATCGAGGGCATCGTCCTCACGCATGGCCACGAGGACCACATCGGCGGCGTCCCCTTCCTGCTCCGCGAGAAGCCGGACATCCCGCTGATCGGCTCCAAGCTGACCCTCGCGCTGATCGAGGCCAAGCTCCAGGA
Source organism: Streptomyces sp. WP-1 (assembly GCF_030450125.1). NCBI lineage: Bacteria > Bacillati > Actinomycetota > Actinomycetes > Kitasatosporales > Streptomycetaceae > Streptomyces > Streptomyces sp. WP-1. The sequence continues at coordinate 2,383,100 of NZ_CP123923.1, read as the reverse complement.
GCACCGCATCCGGCCGTACACGCTGGAGGTGGCCGAGGGGAACCGCGAGCGCATCGGCCCCTTCGACTGCGAGTTCATCGCCGTCAACCACTCCATCCCGGACGCCCTGGCCGTCGCCATCCGCACCCCCGCGGGCATGGTGGTGCACACCGGCGACTTCAAGATGGACCAGCTGCCGCTGGACAACCGTCTCACCGACCTGCACGCGTTCGCGCGGCTCAGCGACGAGGGCATCGACCTCCTGCTGACCGACTCCACGAACGCCGAGGTCCCCGGGTTCACCCCGCACGAGCGGGACATCTCCAGCGTGCTGCGCACGGTCTTCGCCGGCGCCGGCAAGCGGATCATCGTGGCGAGCTTCGCCAGCCACGTCCACCGCATCCAGCAGATCCTGGACGCGGCGCACGAGTACGGCCGCCGGGTCGCCTTCGTCGGCCGCTCCATGGTCCGCAACATGGGCATCGCCCGCGACCTCGGCTATCTGAAGGTCCCACCGGGCCTGGTGGTCGACGTCAAGACGCTGGACGACCTGCCCGACCACGAGGTGGTCCTGGTCTGCACGGGCTCCCAGGGCGAGCCGATGGCGGCGCTGTCCCGGATGGCCAACCGCGACCACCAGATCCGCATCGTCCACGGCGACACGGTCATCCTGGCCTCCTCGCTGATCCCCGGTAACGAGAACGCGGTCTACCGCGTGATCAACGGCCTGACCCGCTGGGGCGCCAACGTCGTCCACAAGGGCAACGCCAAGGTGCACGTCTCCGGTCACGCCTCCGCGGGCGAGCTGCTGTACTTCTACAACATCTGCCGCCCGAAGAACCTGATGCCGGTGCACGGCGAATGGCGCCATCTGCGTGCCAACGCCGAGCTGGGCGCGCTCACGGGTGTCCCGCACGACCGCATCGTCATCGCCGAGGACGGCGTGGTGGTGGACCTGGTCGAGGGCAAGGCCAAGATCTCCGGGAAGGTCCAGGCCGGCTACGTCTACGTCGACGGGCTCTCCGTCGGCGACGTGGGCGAGCCCGCGCTGAAGGACCGCAAGATCCTCGGCGACGAGGGCATCATCTCGGTCTTCGTGGTGGTGGACTCCTCCACCGGCAAGATCACCGGGGGCCCGCACATCCAGGCCCGCGGCTCCGGCATCGAGGACGCGGCCTTCACCGAGGTCGTCCCGAAGATCAACGAGGTCCTGGAGCGGTCCGCCCAGGACGGCGTCGTGGAGCCGCACCAGCTCCAGCAGCTGATCCGCCGCACGCTCGGCAAGTGGGTCTCGGACAACTACCGCCGCAGGCCGATGATCCTGCCTGTGGTCGTGGAGGTCTGACGACCCGTCGGCTCGGACCGGGAGCGGGGCGCCTCGATTTGCATCGGGGCGCCCCGCTCCAGTACGTTTACGACCTCGCCCGGTTGGGAACCCCAGCACTTCACGTGCTGGACAAGGTTGCCCAGGACCGGGAGGGAAATCCGACTCAGAACTTCTGATAAAGTCGGAACCGCCGGAAAGGGAAACGCGAAAGCGGAAACCTGGAAAGCGCCGAGGAAATCGGATCGGAAAGATCTGATAGAGTCGGAAACACGAAGGGAAGCCCGGAGGAAAGCCCGAGAGGGTGAGTACAAAGGAAGCGACCGTTCCTTGAGAACTCAACAGCGTGCCAAAAGTCAACGCCAGATATGTTGATACCCCGTCTCCGGTCATCACGACCGGGACGTGGTTCCTTTGAAATAAACACAGCGAGGACGCTGTGAACGGTCGGACTATTCCTCCGACCGTTCCGCTCTTCAGTTTGTGCACCGGCTGAAATGTTTTTCGGCCGAGTAAACATTCACGGAGAGTTTGATCCTGGCTCAGGACGAACGCTGGCGGCGTGCTTAACACATGCAAGTCGAACGATGAAGCCCTTCGGGGTGGATTAGTGGCGAACGGGTGAGTAACACGTGGGCAATCTGCCCTGCACTCTGGGACAAGCCCTGGAAACGGGGTCTAATACCGGATATGACCGTCTTGGGCATCCTTGACGGTGTAAAGCTCCGGCGGTGCAGGATGAGCCCGCGGCCTATCAGCTTGTTGGTGAGGTAACGGCTCACCAAGGCGACGACGGGTAGCCGGCCTGAGAGGGCGACCGGCCACACTGGGACTGAGACACGGCCCAGACTCCTACGGGAGGCAGCAGTGGGGAATATTGCACAATGGGCGAAAGCCTGATGCAGCGACGCCGCGTGAGGGATGACGGCCTTCGGGTTGTAAACCTCTTTCAGCAGGGAAGAAGCGAAAGTGACGGTACCTGCAGAAGAAGCGCCGGCTAACTACGTGCCAGCAGCCGCGGTAATACGTAGGGCGCAAGCGTTGTCCGGAATTATTGGGCGTAAAGAGCTCGTAGGCGGCTTGTCACGTCGGTTGTGAAAGCCCGGGGCTTAACCCCGGGTCTGCAGTCGATACGGGCAGGCTAGAGTTCGGTAGGGGAGATCGGAATTCCTGGTGTAGCGGTGAAATGCGCAGATATCAGGAGGAACACCGGTGGCGAAGGCGGATCTCTGGGCCGATACTGACGCTGAGGAGCGAAAGCGTGGGGAGCGAACAGGATTAGATACCCTGGTAGTCCACGCCGTAAACGGTGGGCACTAGGTGTGGGCAACATTCCACGTTGTCCGTGCCGCAGCTAACGCATTAAGTGCCCCGCCTGGGGAGTACGGCCGCAAGGCTAAAACTCAAAGGAATTGACGGGGGCCCGCACAAGCGGCGGAGCATGTGGCTTAATTCGACGCAACGCGAAGAACCTTACCAAGGCTTGACATACACCGGAAAGCATTAGAGATAGTGCCCCCCTTGTGGTCGGTGTACAGGTGGTGCATGGCTGTCGTCAGCTCGTGTCGTGAGATGTTGGGTTAAGTCCCGCAACGAGCGCAACCCTTGTCCCGTGTTGCCAGCAGGCCCTTGTGGTGCTGGGGACTCACGGGAGACCGCCGGGGTCAACTCGGAGGAAGGTGGGGACGACGTCAAGTCATCATGCCCCTTATGTCTTGGGCTGCACACGTGCTACAATGGCCGGTACAATGAGCTGCGATACCGTGAGGTGGAGCGAATCTCAAAAAGCCGGTCTCAGTTCGGATTGGGGTCTGCAACTCGACCCCATGAAGTCGGAGTCGCTAGTAATCGCAGATCAGCATTGCTGCGGTGAATACGTTCCCGGGCCTTGTACACACCGCCCGTCACGTCACGAAAGTCGGTAACACCCGAAGCCGGTGGCCCAACCCCTTGTGGGAGGGAGCTGTCGAAGGTGGGACCAGCGATTGGGACGAAGTCGTAACAAGGTAGCCGTACCGGAAGGTGCGGCTGGATCACCTCCTTTCTAAGGAGCACTTCTTACCGGGCTCTGCTCGGTCAGAGGCCAGTACATCAGCGCATGTCTGATGCTGGTTGCTCATGGGTGGAACGTTGACTACTCGGCACAGATGGTTCGGATGGAATCACCAGTACTGCTTCGGCGTGGAACGTGATGATCATCGGCTGGCTGTGTCGGGCACGCTGTTGGGTGTCTGAGGGAATGATCTGATCTTCTCCTCAGTCGCCGGCCCCAGTGCACTCGGACCTGTTGATGGTTCGGGGTGATGGGTGGCTGGTCGTTGTTTGAGAACTGCACAGTGGACGCGAGCATCTGTGGCCAAGTTTTTAAGGGCGCACGGTGGATGCCTTGGCACCAGGAACCGATGAAGGACGTGGGAGGCCGCGATAGTCCCCGGGGAGTCGTCAACCAGGCTTTGATCCGGGGGTTTCCGAATGGGGAAACCCGGCAGTCGTCATGGGCTGTCACCCTTGCCTGAACACATAGGGCAAGTGGAGGGAACGAGGGGAAGTGAAACATCTCAGTACCCTCAGGAAGAGAAAACAACCGTGATTCCGGGAGTAGTGGCGAGCGAAACCGGATGAGGCCAAACCGTATGCGTGTGATACCCGGCAGGGGTTGCGTGTGCGGGGTTGTGGGATCTCTCTTCTACGGTCTGCCGGCCGTAGGGCGAGTCAGAAACCGTTGATGTAGACGAAGGACATGCGAAAGGTCCGGCGTAGAGGGTAAGACCCCCGTAGTCGAAATGTCAGCGGCTTGCTTGAGAGACACCCAAGTAGCACGGGGCCCGAGAAATCCCGTGTGAATCTGGCGGGACCACCCGCTAAGCCTAAATATTCCCTGGTGACCGATAGCGGATAGTACCGTGAGGGAATGGTGAAAAGTACCCCGGGAGGGGAGTGAAATAGTACCTGAAACCGTGTGCCTACAAGCCGTGGGAGCGTCGGATGCAGCTTGCTGCATCTCGTGACTGCGTGCCTTTTGAAGAATGAGCCTGCGAGTTTGCGGTGTGTTGCGAGGTTAACCCGGGTGGGGAAGCCGTAGCGAAAGCGAGTCCGAACAGGGCGATTTTAGTAGCACGCTCAAGACCCGAAGCGGAGTGATCTAGCCATGGGCAGGTTGAAGCGGAGGTAAGACTTCGTGGAGGACCGAACCCACCAGGGTTGAAAACCTGGGGGATGACCTGTGGTTAGGGGTGAAAGGCCAATCAAACTCCGTGATAGCTGGTTCTCCCCGAAATGCATTTAGGTGCAGCGTCGTGTGTTTCTTGCCGGAGGTAGAGCACTGGATAGGCGATGGGCCCTACCGGGTTACTGACCTTAGCCAAACTCCGAATGCCGGTAAGTGAGAGCGCGGCAGTGAGACTGTGGGGGATAAGCTCCATGGTCGAGAGGGAAACAGCCCAGAGCATCGACTAAGGCCCCTAAGCGTACGCTAAGTGGGAAAGGATGTGGAGTCGCACAGACAACCAGGAGGTTGGCTTAGAAGCAGCCACCCTTGAAAGAGTGCGTAATAGCTCACTGGTCTAGTGATTCCGCGCCGACAATGTAGCGGGGCTCAAGCGTACCGCCGAAGTCGTGTCATTCACATAATAGCCCCAACGGGTGTGTGGATGGGTAGGGGAGCGTCGTCTGCCGGGTGAAGCAGCACCGGAAGGTAGTTGTGGACGGTTGACGAGTGAGAATGCAGGCATGAGTAGCGATACACACGTGAGAAACGTGTGCGCCGATTGACTAAGGGTTCCTGGGTCAAGCTGATCTGCCCAGGGTAAGTCGGGACCTAAGGCGAGGCCGACAGGCGTAGTCGATGGATAACCGGTTGATATTCCGGTACCCGCTGTGAAGCGTCAAACATCGAGCATCGTGATGCTAAGGCCGTGAAGCCGCCCTGATCTCTTCGGAGTTGAGGGGAGTGGTGGAGCCGCTGAACCGAGCGGTTAGTAGATGAGTGATGGGGTGACGCAGGAAGGTAGTCCATCCCGGGCGGTGGTTGTCCCGGGGTAAGGGTGTAGCCCGAGTGGTAGGTAAATCCGCCACTCATGAGGGTGAGACCTGATGCCGAGCCGATTGTGGTGAAGTGGATGATCCTATGCTGTCGAGAAAAGCCTCTAGCGAGTTTCATGGCGGCCCGTACCCTAAACCGACTCAGGTGGTCAGGTAGAGAATACCGAGGCGTTCGGGTGAACTATGGTTAAGGAACTCGGCAAAATGCCCCCGTAACTTCGGGAGAAGGGGGGCCACACTCGGTGATGACCTTTACGGTCTGAGCTGGGGGTGGCCGCAGAGACCAGCGAGAAGCGACTGTTTACTAAAAACACAGGTCCGTGCGAAGCCGTAAGGCGATGTATACGGACTGACGCCTGCCCGGTGCTGGAACGTTAAGGGGACCGGTTAGCTCCATTTCGGTGGGGCGAAGCTGAGAACTTAAGCGCCAGTAAACGGCGGTGGTAACTATAACCATCCTAAGGTAGCGAAATTCCTTGTCGGGTAAGTTCCGACCTGCACGAATGGCGTAACGACTTCTCGACTGTCTCAACCATAGGCCCGGTGAAATTGCACTACGAGTAAAGATGCTCGTTTCGCGCAGCAGGACGGAAAGACCCCGGGACCTTTACTACAGTTTGATATTGGTGTTCGGTTCGGCTTGTGTAGGATAGCTGGGAGACTGTGAAGCTCATACGCCAGTGTGGGTGGAGTCGTCGTTGAAATACCAGTCTGGTCGTGCTGGATGTCTAACCTGGGTCCGTGATCCGGATCAGGGACAGTGTCTGATGGGTAGTTTAACTGGGGCGGTTGCCTCCTAAAGGGTAACGGAGGCGCCCAAAGGTTCCCTCAGCCTGGTTGGTAATCAGGTGTTGAGTGTAAGTGCACAAGGGAGCTTGACTGTGAGACCGACGGGTCGAGCAGGGACGAAAGTCGGGACTAGTGATCCGGCGGTGGCTTGTGGAAGCGCCGTCGCTCAACGGATAAAAGGTACCCCGGGGATAACAGGCTGATCTTCCCCAAGAGTCCATATCGACGGGATGGTTTGGCACCTCGATGTCGGCTCGTCGCATCCTGGGGCTGGAGTCGGTCCCAAGGGTTGGGCTGTTCGCCCATTAAAGCGGTACGCGAGCTGGGTTTAGAACGTCGTGAGACAGTTCGGTCCCTATCCGCTGTGCGCGTAGGAGTCTTGAGAAGGGCTGTCCCTAGTACGAGAGGACCGGGACGGACGAACCTCTGGTGTGCCAGTTGTTCTGCCAAGGGCATGGCTGGTTGGCTACGTTCGGGAGGGATAACCGCTGAAAGCATCTAAGCGGGAAGCCTGCTTCGAGATGAGGACTCCCACCCACTTGATGGGGTAAGGCTCCCAGTAGACGACTGGGTTGATAGGCCGGATCTGGAAGCCAGGTAACTGGTGGAGGTGACCGGTACTAATAGGCCGAGGGCTTGTCCTCAGTTGCTCGCGTCCACTGTGTTGGTTCTGAAACCACGAACAACCAAAGTGCCGGTTGATAGTTTCATAGTGTTTCGGTGGTTATAGCGTTAGGGAAACGCCCGGTTACATTCCGAACCCGGAAGCTAAGCCTTTCAGCGCCGATGGTACTGCAGGGGGGACCCTGTGGGAGAGTAGGACGCCGCCGAACAATTTTTCAAAAGGTCGGATCCTGAACTTCGGTTCAGGGTCCGACCTTTTTTTGTTCTGCGTAACGTGTCGTTCACCCTGTGCGCCGACCATCCCTCACATGGGAACCTCCGCAATGCTCAGGGCGGCCGGCGTCGGAGTCGGTGACGAGGTCGTCGTACCGGCCTTCGGGAACGTCGAGGTCGCCGAGGCAGTGACCCTGGCCGGCGCGCTCCCCGTGTTCGCCGACATAGACCCCGTGACCTACTGCCTGGACCCCGAGGCGGTCGAGGCGGCCGTAACCTCCCGCACCGCGGCCGTCGTTGTCGTCCACCGCTTCGGCCGGCGGGCCGACACCGGGCGGCTGCACGCCCTGGGGCAGCGGCACGAGCTGCTGGTCCTGGAGCAGGGCGAGTCCGAGGTGGCGCCCGACGAGACGGCGCAACGGCGGGAGCGGGCCGCCTACTTGGACACCAAGCTGAAGGGCGTGCGGACCCCGGACGGAGGGGACGGACACACCTACCAGCAGTACGTGGTGCGGGTGCCCGGCAACGGACGGCCGGACCGGGACGCCTTCGCACGCGCCCTGCGGGCCAAGGGAGTCGACTGCCGGGTACCGGTGAAGACACCCGTGCACCGGCTGCCGGAATTCCGCCGCTGCGTGTCCCTGCCGCAGACCGAACTGGCCGCCGACGAGACGCTCGCGCTGCCCGTCGACGCCTCACTGACCAAACGGGAGATGCACCGCGTCGCCGCGGCCTGCAACGCCCTCGGCGGACTGCTCCAGCCCGCCTTCTGACCGGCTCCCGAACGAATTTGGGAAGTCGGGCCGGTTCGGGGTACAGTTTCTTTGTCGCCGCGAGGGAAACCTCGAAAACGACAGGCCCCTATAGCTCAGTCGGTAGAGCGTCTCCATGGTAAGGAGAAGGTCAACGGTTCGATTCCGTTTGGGGGCTCGCAAATAAAAGGCCCCACCCTTTCGGGTGGGGCCTTTTTGCTGTGCCCGGGAGCGGCCCCCGAGCCGCCCCCGGTTCAGCCCTCGTCGGGGTGCAGGCCCGGGACCCGCATCGCCAGAATGGCCATGTCGTCCGACGGGGCGTCGGACGCGAAGCGCTCCACCGCGCGCATGATCCGGGCGGCGACCGCGCCCGCCGTCAGACCCGTACACGTGGTGAGGACGTCGGCGAGACCGTCGTCGCCCAGCATGCGGGAGCCCTCGCGGCGCTCGGTGACGCCGTCCGTGACGCAGAGCAGCACATCGCCGGGATCGAGGGTGACCCTCTCCTCGTACAGCTCCAGGTCCTCGATGACGCCCAGCAGGGGCTGTGGTTCGGCGGCCGGGGTGACCGTGCCGTCCTGGCGCAGGCGCAGCGGCAGCGGATGCCCGGCGCAGACCACCTTCAGCTCGGCGCTGCCGTCCGGCTGGGGCCGCAGCTCGCCGTAAAGGAGTGTCAGGAACCGGCTGCGGTCGCCCTCGTCGAGAATGGCCGAGTTCAGCCGTTCCAGAACCGCGGGGCCGCTGAGGCCCTCGCGGGCCAGCAGGCGCAGGGCGTGCCGGGCGAGGCCGGTGACCGCCGCCGCGTTGGGTCCCGTACCGCAGACGTCGCCGATGGCGAAGCCGTAGGCGCCGTTGCCGATGGGGAAGAGGTCGTAGAAGTCGCCGCCCACCTCGTTGCCCTCGCCCGCCGCGCGGTAGATGACCTCCACCTCGACGCCGTCGATGTGCGGGGTGCCGGGCGGCAGCAGGCTGCGCTGGAGGGCCTGGCTGATGGCCGTGCGCTCCGAGTACAGGCGGGCGTTGTCCAGGGCGAGAGCGGCCCGGCGGGACAGGTCCTCGGCCAGTTCCAGGATCTCCTGGCGGAAGTGTTCGTCGGTGGGCTTGCCGAGGACCAGCATGCCGATGACCCGGTTGCGGGCGACGAGCGGCAGAACGACCGTTTCGCCACCGACCGCGGAGGCCGTGGCGAGGGTCGGGCCGATGCCCGCGGTGATCCGGTGCGTGGCGCCGTCGGCCAGGCCCAGGGTGCGCATGGAGGTGCGCAGGGCGGCCTGGTGGGCGACCTCGCCCGGGGCCGTCCACACGCGGGCGCCGGGTGTGGGCACCGGGTCCGGCGGGGCGATCTTCGACAGCAACGACTTGATGCCGTCGATGAGTTCCTCGTCCTCGTGCAGCACGTACGACAGATACGGGTCCGAGGCCTGGTCGGCGATGGTGTAGACGGCGCACCAGGTGGCCAGGGTGGGAACGGTCATCTGGGCCATGAGGGCCAGCGTCTGGTCGCGGTCCAGGGTGCCCGCCAGCAGATCGGACGCCTCGACCAGGAAGCTCAGGGAGCCGCGCCGCAGCCGCTCCAGCTCGCCGAGGCGCGCCGACTCCACGGCCAGGGCGATGCGGTCGGCGGCGAACTGGAGGCGCAGCGCCTCCTCGTTGGAGTACCGGCCCGATGCCTCCGCGGCGACGCCGAGGGAGCCGGTGAGGCGGCCCTCGACCTTCAGCGGGACGGTGACGACCGAGCGCATACCGGTGCCGCCGAGCAGCGGGACGGCGCCGGGGACGGCGCTGAGGTCGTCGTGGACGGCGGGCATGCGGGCGGAGCCGTAGCGGCCGGGGCCGGCCTCCACGGGGACGCGGGCGAAGCGCTGGCGGGCGGAGGGCAGCCCGGTGGAGGCGCGCACCTCCAGCTCGGTCTCGTCGTCGGTGGCCAGCAGCAGGAACGCGGAGTCGCCGTCGAGCATGTCGCGGGCGCGTTCCACGGTGCGCTGGAGCAGGCCGTCGAGGTCGTCGGGGGCGGGGGAGCCGATGAAGACCTCGAAGGGGTCGGCGCTCTGGCCGTCCTGCGCGGTGCCCTGGTCGCCGGCCGGGACCCGGGTGGGTGTCTGGAGTACGGCGCGCTCGTGGTCGCGCACCAGCAGGCACACGGTGGAGGGCTCGCCGCCGGTGTCGCGCACGCGCAGGTGGGAGGCGTACACCTGGTTGACGCGGCCGTCGGCGCCGCGGATGCCGTAGCTGCCCTCCCAGCGGGAGAGCTGGAGGGCCTCGGCGACGCCGGTGCTGGTGCCGGGGGTGTGCGGCCAGGCGGCGAGGTCGGTCAGCGGCCTGCCGACGGCCTCCGCCGCCGGGTGGCCGAAGAGGTGCTCCGCGTCCTCGTTCCAGGAGGTGATGGTGCCCTTGCGGTCGATCTGGAGGACGGCGACGCGGACCCGGCCGTCGGCGACCGGCAGCAGGTCGGCGGGGAGGGCGGGGCCGGCGGTGCGGGTGCCGACCGGTCGTTCGGGCAGGTTGAGCTGGAACCAGACGTGCTTGTGGGTCGGCGTGTAGTCGACGCCCCAGCGGGTGGCCAGGGCGGCGCAGAGCTGGAGGCCGCGGCCGCCCTCGCGGTCGGGGCTGGCCATGGGGCTGGCGGAGGTCTGGAGCGGGACCTCGCGCTCGGGGTAGTGGTCGGAGACCTCGATGCGCACCCCGTCGTCGGTGCGCAGGCACAGCACCTCCGCGTGGGTGCCCGCGTGCACGACCGCGTTGGTCACCAGTTCGCTCGTGAGGACGACGGCGTCGTCGACGATGTCGGCGAAGCCCCAGCCCTGGAGTGTGTCGCGGACGAAGGACCGGGCGGTCGCCACGGATCGTCCGACGGGCTCGAAACTGGCGGCCGCGCGCGCGGTGATCACAGAACTCCTCGGCCGGTTGTCGGTGGGCGGGGCGGGCAGGGCGGATTGGCCGGCCGGGTCGAGCCGCTGCTGCGGCATCGGCGCGTCGGACGGCCGCTGTTCCGGGGGCTGTCCCCCCGGGATCAGTCCGGTGGTCATGGTCTGCGGCCGCCCCTCCGATGCCCGCTCGTACTGGTGCCACCGCCCAGGCCGGACGGGACCGGTGCGGCTGGACAGCCGGATGCAAGGTTACTTACCTTCGCCGTCCGAGCGGGTGCCGGTCGCCGGTGTTTACCCCCCAGGGTGTGCGGACGATGTGCGAAGCTGCCGAACTGTTATGGCCTGGTTCGGGCAGGGTGAAACACTGGGCAAGCTTCTGATGAAGGTCGGGTCGCACCGCGTGTGTTCCGTGCGCGGCGGGCAGCAGCCCTTGGTGTGGCCGGATCTCGTCTGGCAGAAATACGCAGCAGTAACCGGTACGCGGAAGTAACCGGTATGCCGAAGACCGGTATGCCGGGCGGAAGCGTCCCGCTAGGGCAGCAAGGGTCGATCCCCCGGGAGGGACACAGTGGAGTCTGGCGCAGCGACGCGTGGCGGGAAGACGCGCGCGAAGGGCGGACCGTCCCTGGGCAGGAGTGGCGGCACCACCGAGGTGGACACCGCTGCCCTGAACCGGCTGCTGGCGGCCCTCGTGTCGATGCGTGACGGCAACTTCCGCAAACGCCTGACGGTCTCCGGGGACGGCGTGATGTCGGAGATCTCGGCGGTCTTCAACGAGGTGGCCGACCGCAATCTGCATCTGACCGGCGAGCTGTCCCGGGTGCGGCGCATGGTCGGCCGTGAGGGAAAACTCACGGAGCGGCTGGAGACGGGGGCCTGCGAGGGCTCCTGGGCGACGGCGATCGACCACTCCAACGCGCTGGTGGACGATCTCGTACGACCGGTCTCCGAGGTCGGCCGGGTGCTCACCGCGGTCGCGGAGGGCGATCTGTCGCCGCGCATGGAGCTGCGCACACAGGCGCCGGACGGCGGCACCGGGCATCCGCTGCGGGGCGAGTTCCTGAAGGTCGGCCGGACCGTCAACAACCTGGTCGACCAGTTGTCGACGTTCACCGACGAGGTCACCCGGGTGGCCAGCGAGGTCGGTACCGAGGGAAAGCTCGGCGGCCAGGCCCGGGTGCGGGGCATGTCGGGTTCCTGGAAGGACCTGACGGAGTCCGTCAACACGATGGCGGACCGGCTCACCGCGCAGGTGCGGGACATCGCCCTGGTGACGACGGCGGTCGCCAAGGGTGATCTGTCGCGCAAGGTGACCGTGCATGTCGCGGGCGAGATGCTGGAGCTGAAGAACACCGTCAACACGATGGTCGATCAGCTTTCGGCCTTCTCCTCGGAGGTCACCAGGGTGGCCCGGGAGGTGGGTACCGAGGGCATCCTCGGCGGCCGCGCGCAGGTGCCCGAGGTGGCCGGCGTGTGGAAGGAGCTGACCGACTCCGTCAACACGATGGCGGGCAATCTGACCGCCCAGGTGCGTGGGATCTCGCAGGTCACCACGGCGGTGGCGAACGGTGATCTGTCGCAGAAGGTGACGGTGCAGGCGCGCGGCGAGGTGGCGCAGCTCGCCGAGACGATCAACCAGATGACCGAGACGCTGCGGATCTTCGCGGACGAGGTCACACGCGTGGCGAACGAGGTCGGCGCGGAGGGGCGGCTCGGCGGCCAGGCGAACGTGCCGGGTGCGGCCGGGACCTGGAAGGACCTGACGGATTCGGTCAACACGGTGTTCCGGAACCTGACGACCCAGGTGCGGGACATCGCCGCCGTGACGACCGCGGTGGCCAACGGCGATCTCTCGCAGAAGGTCACGGTGGACGTGGCCGGCGAGATGCTGGAGCTGAAGAACACCGTCAACGGGATGGTGGACCAGCTGTCGTCCTTCGGTGCCGAGGTGACGCGGGTCGCGCGGGAGATCGGGGTCGAGGGCGAGCTGGGCGGCCAGGCGCAGGTGCCGGGCGCGGCGGGGACGTGGAAGGACCTGACGGACTCCGTCAACACCGCGTTCCGAAACCTCACCGGCCAGGTGCGCAATATCGCCCAGGTGACGACGGCGGTGGCGAACGGCGATCTGTCGCAGAAGGTCACCGTGGACGTCTCCGGCGAGATGCTCAAGCTGAAGAACACCGTGAACACGATGGTGGACCAGCTGTCGAGCTTCGCCGACCAGGTCACGCGGATGGCGCGGGACGTGGGTACGGAGGGCCGGCTGGGCGGCCAGGCGCAGGTGGACGGCGTGTCGGGCACCTGGAAGGAGCTGACGGACTCCGTCAACTTCATGGCCGGAAACCTCACGTCCCAGGTGCGCAACATCGCCCAGGTGACGACTGCGGTGGCCAACGGCGATCTCTCGCAGAAGATCGACGTGGACGCGCGGGGCGAGATCCTGGAGCTGAAGGACACGATCAACACCATGGTCGATCAGCTGTCCGCCTTCGCCGACCAGGTGACCCGGGTGGCCCGGGACGTGGGTACGGAGGGCCGGCTGGGCGGTCAGGCGCAGGTGCCCGGTGTCGCCGGTGTGTGGCGGGACCTGACGGACTCGGTGAACGGCATGGCCGGGAACCTGACGGCCCAGGTGCGCAACATCGCGCAGGTCGCCACCGCGGTGGCGGGCGGTGACCTCTCCCAGAAGATCACCGTGGACGCGCGCGGCGAGATCCTGGAGCTGAAGAACACCCTGAACACGATGGTGGACCAGCTGTCGTCGTTCGCCCAGGAGGTCACCAGGGTGGCCCGTGAGGTGGGTACGGAGGGCATCCTCGGCGGTCAGGCCGAGGTGCAGGGGGTCTCCGGCACCTGGAAGGACCTCACGCAGTCGGTGAACTTCATGGCGAACAACCTGACGATCCAGGTGCGCAACATCGCCGAGGTCACCACCGCGGTCGCCAAGGGCGATCTGTCGAAGAAGATCACGGTCGACGCCAAGGGCGAGATCCTGGAGCTGGTCACGACCGTCAACACCATGGTCGTCCAGCTGTCGTCGTTCGCCGAGCAGGTGACCCGGGTGGCCCGCGAGGTGGGCACCGAGGGCATGCTCGGCGGCCAGGCGCATGTGCCGGGTGTCACCGGCATCTGGAAGGACCTGAGCAATAACGTCAACCTGATGGCCAACAACCTGACCATGCAGGTGCGCAACATCTCCCAGGTGGCCTCGGCGGTCGCCAACGGCGATCTGACGCGGCAGGTGACCATCGAGGCGAGCGGCGAGGTCGCGCAGCTCGCCGACACCATCAACACGATGGTCAAGACGCTGAGTTCGTTCGCCGACCAGGTCACCAAGGTGGCCCGGGAGGTGGGCACGGACGGCATCCTGGGCGGCCAGGCGCATGTGCCGGGCGTGGCGGGCACCTGGAAGGACCTCACCGAGTCGGTGAACCAGATGGCGTCCAACCTGACCGGCCAGGTGCGCAACATCGCGATGGTCACCACGGCGATCGCCAAGGGCGACCTGACCAAGAAGATCGACATCGACGCCCGGGGCGAGATCCTGGAGCTGAAGACGACGATCAACACGATGGTCGACCAGCTGTCCAGCTTCGCCGAGGAGGTCACGCGCGTGGCCCGCGAGGTGGGCACGGAGGGCCAGCTGGGCGGTCAGGCGCGGGTGCGGGACGTGGACGGCACCTGGCGGGACCTGACGGAGTCGGTGAACGAGATGGCCGGGAACCTGACCCGGCAGGTGCGCGCCATCGCGCGGGTGGCGACCGCGGTGACCCGCGGCGACCTGAACCTGAAGATCGACGTGGACGCGTCCGGCGAGATCCAGGAACTCCAGGACTACATCAACAAGATGATCGCGAACCTGCGCGACACCACGATCGCCAACAAGGAGCAGGACTGGCTCAAGGGCAACCTGGCCCGGATCTCCGCGCTCATGCAGGGCCGCCGCGACCTCCAGGACGTGGCCTCGCTGATCATGAGCGAGCTGACGCCGGTGGTCTCCGCGCAGCACGGCGCGTTCTTCCTGGCGATGTCCCGCATGGAGGGCAAGGACGCCGGCGACGGCAAGGACGCCTACGAGCTGCGCATGCTGGGCTCGTACGGTTACTCGATGGGCTCCATGCCGACGTCGTTCCGGCCGGGCGAGGCGCTGGTCGGTACGGCCGCCCAGGAGAAGCGCACCATCCTGGTCTCGGACGCGCCGAACGGTTATCTGAAGATCTCCTCCGGGCTCGGCGAGGCCCCGCCCGCGCAGGTGATCGTGCTGCCGGTGCTGTTCGAGGACACCGTGCTCGGGGTGATCGAACTGGCCTCCTTCACGCCGTTCACGCAGATCCAGAAGGACTTCCTGAACCAGATCGCCGAGGTGATCGCGACCAGCGTCAACACCATCTCGGTCAACACCAAGACCGAGCAGCTGCTGGAGCAGTCGCAGGAGCTGACCGAGCAACTGCGCGAGCGTTCGGCGGAGTTGGAGAACCGGCAGAAGGCGCTCCAGGACTCCAACGCCGAACTGGAGGAGAAGGCCGAGCTGCTGGCCCGGCAGAACCGGGACATCGAGGTGAAGAACACCGAGATCGAGGAGGCGCGGCAGGTCCTGGAGGAGCGCGCCGAGCAACTCGCGGTGTCCATGCGCTACAAGAGCGAGTTCCTGGCCAACATGTCGCACGAGCTGCGCACGCCGCTGAACTCGCTGCTGATCCTGGCCAAGCTGCTCGCGGACAACGCCGAGGGCAATCTGTCGCCCAAGCAGGTCGAGTTCGCCGAGACCATCCACGGCGCGGGTTCCGATCTGCTCCAGCTGATCAACGACATCCTGGACCTCGCGAAGGTCGAGGCGGGCAAGATGGACGTCTCGCCGACCCGGATCGCGCTCGTCCAGCTCGTGGACTACGTGGAGGCCACCTTCCGGCCGCTGACCGCGGAGAAGGGCCTGGACCTGTCGGTGCGGGTCTCCCCGGAGCTGCCCGCGACCCTGCACACCGACGAGCAGCGGCTGCTCCAGGTGCTGCGCAACCTGCTGTCCAACGCGGTGAAGTTCACCGACTCCGGGTCGGTGGAGCTGGTCATCCGGCCCGCGGGCGCGGATGTGCCGCAGAACATCCGGGAGCAGTTGCTGGAGGCGGGGTCGCTCACCGATCCGGACGGCGAGCTGATCGCGTTCTCGGTGACGGACACCGGTATCGGGATCGCGGCCAGCAAGATGCGGGTGATCTTCGAGGCGTTCAAGCAGGCGGACGGCACCACGAGCCGCAAGTACGGCGGCACCGGCCTCGGTCTGTCGATCTCGCGGGAGATCGCGCAGCTGCTCGGCGGTGAGATCCACGCGCAGAGCGAACCGGGCCGCGGCTCCACGTTCACGCTGTACCTGCCGCTGTACCCGAGCGAGCTGCCGCCGCAGGGCTACCAGCAGTCGGTGGCCCCGCTGGAGGCCGGCGACCTGGCGGCCTCCGAGGCGGAGCGGTCCTCGCAGCTGTCCGCCTCCGAGATCGAGACGCCGGCCGAGTTCAAGTCGTACCTGGAGATGCAGAACGGGCCCGCGGCGCTCTTCCGGCGCCGCAGGCGGAGCCTGCCGCAGGGCGAGCAGCGCGCCGAGCAGTGGGCGGCGGCGCTCGAGCAGGACGGCGAGCCGCAGTCCGCGCGCGGGGTGCGTTTCGGCGGCCAGAAGGTGCTGATCGTCGACGACGACATCCGCAATGTCTTCGCGCTCACCAGCGTCCTCGAACAGCACGGCCTTTCGGTGCTGTACGCCGAGAACGGCCGCGAGGGCATCGAGGTCCTGGAGCAGCACGACGACCTGGCGGTCGTCCTGATGGACATCATGATGCCGGAGATGGACGGCTACGCGACGACCACGGCGATCCGCAGGATGCCGCAGTTCGCCGGGCTGCCGATCATCGCGCTGACCGCGAAGGCGATGAAGGGCGACCGGGAGAAGGCGATCGAGGCGGGTGCCTCCGACTACGTGACCAAGCCGGTCGATTCGGACCACCTGCTGCACGTGCTCCAGCAGTGGATGGGGGGGAAGTGACGGGATCGGCCGACCACGGTGTGAACACCCGGGGAACCCCCGTCCGGTGCGCGGAGTTGTGCGCTTAAGGTGGTCGGAGACGTATGGGAACGTGGGGTTCCGGGAACCATCCGGGTGCCCCCCGCGTTTCTGCTGTGTGCACGGTGACATCGCGGTGACAGGGTGTGGCGACAAGCGGGGTGCGGCTACGATGACCGGCACAAGGACGGGCGGCGAAAGGGAGTCGTCCCCTGGGGCGGCGCCCGGTGTACCGCCGGGGCGAGGAGGGCGGGCCATGGTGCAGAAGGCCAAGATCCTCCTGGTCGATGACCGGCCGGAGAATCTGCTGGCGCTGGAGGCCATCCTCTCTGCGCTCGATCAGACGCTGGTGCGGGCATCGAGCGGGGAGGAAGCGCTCAAAGCACTGCTCACGGACGATTTCGCGGTCATTCTGCTGGACGTCCAGATGCCGGGCATGGACGGGTTCGAGACAGCGGCGCACATCAAGCGGCGCGAGCGGACCCGGGACATCCCGATCATCTTCCTCACCGCGATCAACCACGGCCCGCACCACACCTTCCGGGGTTACGCGGCCGGCGCGGTGGACTACATCTCCAAGCCGTTCGACCCGTGGGTGCTGCGCGCCAAGGTCTCGGTGTTCGTCGAGCTGTACATGAAGAACTGCCAGCTGCGCGAGCAGGCGGCGCTGCTGCGGCTCCAGTTGGAGGGCGGCGGCAAGGGCGCGGTCGGCGGCAAGGAGTCGGCCGGACTGCTCGCCGAGCTGTCCGCACGGCTCGCGGCCGTCGAGGAGCAGGCGGAGGCGCTGTCCAAACAGCTGGACGACGACTCCGCGGACGCGGCGGCGGTCGCCACGGCGGCCCATCTGGAGCGCAAACTCACCGGACTGCGCCGCGCCCTCGACGCCCTGGAGCCGGGCACCGGCGCGGGCGGTCCCGCGGTGTCGCCGGCCAACTGAGCCGTCCGGAGGCTCCCGTTGCCCATGAGCCCACGTCAGTTCCGCGCCCCGGCAGGGGCGACACGAACGGGTGAAGCTGTGGGCACACGTGTCCGTCGTCGTCTCCCCCGGTAACCTCACACCCATGGCCTCACGTCCCTCCGCAGCCAAGAAGCAGCCCGCGAAGAAGGCTGCCGCTCCCGCGAAGGGCCCGGCGAAGAAGGCCGTCGCCGCGAAGAAGGCCCCGGCCAGGAAGGCGCCCGCGAAGAAGGCGCCCGCCCGCACGGCCCCGGTCAGGAAGGCGCCGCCGAGGCCGGTGCCCAGCCCCACGGGGGGCGTGTACCGCCTGGCGCGCGCCCTCTGGCTCGGACTCGCGCACGCGGTCGGCGCCGTCTTCCGCGGCATAGGGCAGGGCGCCAAGAACCTCGACCCGGCCCATCGCAAGGACGGCGTGGCGCTGCTGCTGTTCGGCATCGCGCTGATCGTCGCCGCCGGCACCTGGGCCGACCTCAAGGGCCCCGTCGGCGACTTGGTGGAGATCCTGGTCACCGGCGCCTTCGGCCGGCTCGACCTGCTGGTGCCGATACTGCTCGCGGTGATCGCCGTACGACTCATCCGGCACCCGGAGAAGCCGGAGGCCAACGGGCGGATCGTGATCGGCCTGTCCGCGCTGCTGATCGGGGTGCTCGGCCAGGTCCACATCGCGTGCGGCTCGCCCGCCCGCAGCGACGGCATGCAGGCCATAAGGGACGCCGGCGGCCTCATCGGCTGGGCGGCGGCCACCCCGCTGACGTACACCGTGACCGAGATGCTCGCCGTGCCGCTGCTGGTGCTGCTGACCGTCTTCGGACTGCTCGTGGTGACCGCCACCCCCGTCAACGCCATCCCGCAGCGGCTGCGCGCCCTCGGGGTGCGCCTCGGCGTGCTGCACGAGCACGAGCCGGAGGAGTACGGCGAGGACGACGAGCGCTACGAGGAGCAGTGGCGCGAGGCGCTGCCCGCGCGCTCCCGCGGCCGCTCGGGCGGCCCCCGGGCGTACGACCCCGACGAGGCCGAGGAAGAGGCCCTCTCCAGCCGTCGCGGGCGCCCCAGGCGCTCCGCGGTGCCCCAGCCGGACCCGCGGCGCCGGATGGACGCCGTGGACGTGGCCGCCGCCGCTGCCGCCGCGCTCGACGGCGCCGTGCAGCACGGCCTGCCGCCGTCCCCGCTGGTCGCCGATCTCACCCAGGGCGTCAGCGTCGGCGACCGCGAGGAGACCACGCCGGTCCCCGCTGCCGAGGAGACCGCGACCCCGGACGCCGGGCCGGCCGCCGCCGAGCCCGCCGCCAAGGCCGCGGCCCCGCCCGCCAAGCCGGTCCCGGCCGCCCGCCCGGAGCAGGGCAGGGGCTCCGTCGTACCCGACCTCACGAAGAAGGCCCCCGAGGAGCCGCGCGAGCTGCCCGCGCGCGCGGAGCAGCTGCAGCTGGCCGGCGACATCACCTACTCGCTGCCCGCCCTGGACCTGCTCCAGCGCGGCGGACCCGGCAAGGTGCGCAGCGAGGCCAACGACGCCATAGTCGCCTCGCTCACCCAGGTCTTCACCGAGTTCAAGGTCGACGCGGCCGTCACCGGCTTCACCCGCGGTCCGACGGTCACCCGTTACGAGGTCGCGCTCGGCCCGGCCGTGAAGGTGGAGCGGATCACCGCGCTCACCAAGAACATCGCGTACGCCGTCGCCAGCCCGGACGTGCGGATCATCAGCCCCATCCCCGGCAAGTCCGCGGTGGGCATCGAGATCCCGAACACCGACCGGGAGATGGTCAACCTCGGCGACGTGCTGCGGCTCGCGGAGTCCGCCGAGGACGACGACCCGATGCTGGTCGCCTTCGGCAAGGACGTCGAGGGCGGCTACGTCATGCACTCGCTGGCGAAGATGCCGCACATGCTGGTCGCCGGCGCCACCGGCTCCGGCAAGTCGTCCTGCATCAACTGCCTGATCACCTCGATCATGATGCGGGCGACCCCGGAGGACGTGCGGATGATCCTGGTCGACCCCAAGCGGGTCGAGCTGACCGCCTACGAGGGCATCCCGCACCTGATCACACCGATCATCACCAACCCCAAGCGGGCCGCCGAGGCGCTCCAGTGGGTGGTGCGCGAGATGGACCTGCGCTACGACGACCTCGCGGCCTACGGCTTCCGGCACATCGACGACTTCAACCGGGCCGTGCGCGAGGGCAGGGCCAAGCCGCCGGAGGGCAGCGAGCGCGAGCTCCAGCCGTACCCGTACCTGCTGGTGATCGTGGACGAGCTGGCCGACCTGATGATGGTCGCCCCGCGCGACGTCGAGGACTCGATCGTGCGCATCACCCAGCTCGCGCGCGCCGCCGGCATCCACCTGGTGCTCGCCACCCAGCGCCCCTCCGTCGACGTGGTCACCGGTCTGATCAAGGCCAATGTGCCCTCCCGGCTCGCTTTCGCCACCTCCTCGCTGGCCGACTCCCGCGTCATCCTCGACCAGCCCGGCGCCGAGAAGCTGATCGGCAAGGGCGACGGCCTCTTCCTGCCGATGGGCGCCAACAAGCCGACCCGTATGCAGGGCGCCTTCGTGACCGAGGAGGAGGTCGCGGAGGTCGTACGGCACTGCAAGGCGCAGATGACGCCGGTCTTCCGGGAAGACGTCACGGTCGGCACCAAGCAGAAGAAGGAGATCGACGAGGACATCGGCGACGACCTGGACCTGTTGTGCCAGGCGGCCGAACTCGTGGTGTCCACCCAGTTCGGGTCCACGTCCATGCTCCAGCGCAAGCTGCGCGTCGGCTTCGCCAAGGCCGGCCGGCTGATGGACCTCATGGAGTCCCGCAACATCGTGGGACCCAGCGAGGGATCCAAGGCGCGTGACGTTCTGGTGAAACCCGACGATCTCGACGGCGTGCTCGCCGTGATTCGCGGCGAATCCGAGGGATAGTAATAAGAGCCGCCCGGTTCCGCACGACGAACGCCGGGCGGAGGTCCGCCGTGATGCCTTCGTTCCGGCGTGATCGAGCCGTGCCGTCGTGCTGCGTCCGTGCCCGCCGTGATCCACCCGTTAGAGAGCGGCGGGCAACCGTTTCCCTTTGTCCTACGTCAAGTTGAGCGAGAGGACAGGTAAGCGTCCCCATCTCGGGGTATCCGCCTGTCCAGCCCTCGGAGTGTCGGGCCATTCCGATGGCGTAGAAGTTCCTACCGCCCGGTTGCCCCACCCTTTCGTACCCCCCCTAGACTGAGCTTCCAGCACAGGTGGCTACACGCTCGAAAGGCGCCCCCGTGTCCATCGGCAACTCCCCTGAAGACGAGCGTCCCTTCCCAGACGAGTCCCAGGAAGCCCGAATCTCCGTGGGCCGTGCCCTCCATCAGGCGCGGATCGCGGCCGGGCTCACCGTGGACGACGTCAGCAGCGCCACTCGTGTCCGCCTCGCCATCGTGCACGCCATCGAGGCGGACGACTTCGGCCCCTGCGGCGGTGCCGTGTACGCGCGCGGCCACATCCGAAACCTGGCCAGG
Source organism: Streptomyces sp. WP-1 (assembly GCF_030450125.1). NCBI lineage: Bacteria > Bacillati > Actinomycetota > Actinomycetes > Kitasatosporales > Streptomycetaceae > Streptomyces > Streptomyces sp. WP-1. The sequence goes on along the minus strand of NZ_CP123923.1, from coordinate 2,362,027 downwards.
GCCGTCCATCTCGATCCCGAGCCGTTGGTCGCCCAGTACGACGCCGAGCACGGTGGCCGGCCCGCGCCCACCCCCGCCGCACCCCTGTTCGAGGCCGAGCGGATCCGCCCCGAGCGCCGGGGCCCCAACTGGACCGCGGCGATGGTCGCCGCGATCGTCGTGGTGATCGGTTTCGTCGGCTTCACCGCGGTCAAGGGCGGCGACGGCGGAAGCGACTCCAAGTCGCAGCTCGCCGAGGGCTCCGCGTCCGCCGCCGGCAAGGCCGCCTCGCCCGCGCCCACCAAGGCCAAGCCCGTCGACCCGGCTCCGGAGCCCAGTGACAGCGCCATCGCGGCCGCTCCGCAGGACAAGGTCACCGTGCAGGTCAGCGCGCCCAACGGACGCAGCTGGATCTCGGCCAAGGACCACAACGGGCGGATGCTCTTCGACGGCCTGCTGGACAAGGGCCAGTCCAAGACCTTCCAGGACAGCGCCAAGATCAACCTGATCCTCGGCGACGCCGGCGCGATCGAGCTGTATGTGAACGGCAAGAAGATCGAGGACAACTTCCGGCCCGGCGCCGTGGAGCGCCTGACGTACACCAAGGGCGACCCGGTCGCGGGCTGATCCGGCCCGCCGCGCGCCCCGCCGACGGGGTCGGCCGACGTCGGCCAACCCCGTCGACAGGGGCTGTCGGTGAGACAAAGTACTCTTGAGCCCATGCCTGAACGCCGTACCGTCGCACTCGTCACTCTCGGCTGCGCTCGTAACGAGGTGGATTCCGAGGAGCTCGCAGGCCGTTTGGAGGCGGACGGCTGGCAGCTGGTCGAGGACGCCGAGGACGCCGACGTCGCCGTCGTGAACACCTGTGGCTTTGTCGAGGCCGCCAAGAAGGACTCCGTCGACGCCCTCCTGGAGGCCAACGACCTCAAGGGCCACGGCAGAACCCGGGCCGTCGTGGCGGTGGGCTGCATGGCCGAGCGGTACGGCAAGGAACTGGCCGAGGCGCTCCCCGAGGCCGACGGCGTGCTCGGCTTCGACGACTACACCGACATCTCCGACCGCCTCCAGACCATCCTGTCCGGCGGCATCCACGCCTCGCACACCCCGCGCGACCGCCGCAAGCTGCTGCCGATCAGCCCGGCCGAGCGCCAGGACCAGGCCGCCTCGGTCGCGCTGCCCGGCCACGGCCCCACCGACCTGCCCGAGGGCCTGGCGCCCGCCTCGGGCCCCCGCGCGCCCCTGCGCCGCCGGCTGGACGGCGCCCCGGTCGCCTCGGTGAAGCTCGCCTCCGGCTGCGACCGGCGCTGCTCCTTCTGCGCCATCCCGTCCTTCCGCGGCTCCTTCATCTCCCGCCGCCCCAGCGATGTGCTCAACGAGTCCCGCTGGCTGGCCGAGCAGGGCGTGAAGGAGATCATGCTGGTCTCCGAGAACAACACGTCGTACGGCAAGGACCTCGGCGACATCCGCCTGCTGGAGTCCCTGCTGCCCGAACTGGCCGGGATCGACGGCATCGAGCGGATCCGGGTGAGCTACCTCCAGCCGGCCGAGATGCGCCCCGGGCTGATCGACGTACTGACCTCGACGCCCAAGATCGCGCCGTACTTCGACCTCTCCTTCCAGCACTCGGCGCCCGCCGTGCTGCGCTCCATGCGCCGCTTCGGCGACACCGACCGCTTCCTGGAACTGCTCGACACCATCCGCTCCAAGGCCCCCGAGGCCGGTGTGCGCTCCAACTTCATCGTCGGCTTCCCCGGCGAGAGCGAGGGGGACCTCGCCGAGCTGGAGCGCTTCCTGAACGGCGCCCGCCTGGACGCCATCGGCGTCTTCGGCTACTCCGACGAGGAGGGCACCGAGGCGGCCACGTACGACAACAAGCTGGACGAGGACGTCGTGGCCGAGCGGCTGGCCCACATCTCCCGGCTCGCCGAGGAGCTGGTCTCGCAGCGCGCCGAGGAGCGCGTCGGCGAGAGCGTGCACGTCATGGTGGAGTCGGTGGACGAGGTGGAGGGCGTGTACGGCCGCGCCGCGCACCAGGCGCCCGAGACCGACGGCCAGGTGCTGCTCACGAGCGGCGAGGGCCTCGCCGTGGGACGTATGGTCGAGGCGAAGGTGGTCGGTACGGAGGGTGTCGACCTGGTGGCCGAGCCGCTGACCGGCTCGCTCGCGTGTAGTGAGGAGGCGGGCAGATGACCGGAGTCCCGGCATCCGCCGCGGGCGGCTCCTCCGGCGCGCAGGGCGCGCGGGGCACCGCCGCCGCTGCCGACGGCGTTGCGTCCGAGGTCTCCGGTCCCGCGTCCGCCCCCGGCCGGTCCGCTCCGGCCGGCCCGTCTGCTCCCGGCCGCCCCGCCGGCGCCGACGCCACGGCCGAGGGCAGGCCCGCGCGCGGTGGCAAGATCACGGCCGCGGCGGTCAACCAGGCGAGCGTGTGGAACGTCGCCAATCTGCTGACCATGCTCCGGCTGGTCCTGGTGCCGGGTTTCGTGGCGCTGATGCTGGCGAACGGCGGCTACGACCCGGCCTGGCGCTCGCTGGCCTGGGCGGCCTTCGCCGTCGCGATGATCACCGACCTGTTCGACGGTCATCTCGCGCGCACCTACAACCTGGTCACCGACTTCGGGAAGATCGCCGACCCCATCGCCGACAAGGCGATCATGGGGGCGGCGCTGATCTGTCTGTCCTCCCTCGGCGATCTGCCGTGGTGGGTGACGATCGTGATCCTCGGCCGGGAACTCGGCATCACACTGATGCGTTTTCTGGTCATTCGCTACGGCGTGATCCCGGCCAGCCGCGGCGGCAAGCTGAAGACCCTGACCCAGGGCGTGGCCGTCGGCATGTATGTGCTGGCGCTCACCGGGTGGCTGGCCACCCTGCGGTTCTGGGTGATGGCAGCGGCGGTCGTCCTGACCGTCGTCACCGGTCTCGACTATGTAAGACAAGCCATTGTGCTGCGCAGGCAGGGAATCGCCGAGCGCGCGGCGGCGTTGGAGGAGACGGAAGCGTGAGTTCCCCGGCCACCGAACTGGTGCGACTACTGACAGTGAGGGGCGAGACCCTCGCGGTCGCCGAGTCGCTCACGGGTGGCCTGGTGGCGGCGGAGATCACCGCGGTACCCGGAGCCTCCAAGGTGTTCCGGGGCTCGGTCACCGCCTACGCCACGGAACTCAAGCACCGGCTGCTGGGCGTCGACGCCGCCCTGCTGGAGCGGTGCGGAGCGGTGGATCCGCAGGTCGCGGCCGAGATGGCGGCCGGGGTGCGCAAGGCTCTGGACGCCGACTGGGGCATCGCGACCACCGGGGTCGCGGGACCCGACCCGCAGGACGGGCAGCCGGTCGGCACGGTCTTCGTGGCCGCTGACGGGCCGCTGACGCCCCCCGCGCCCTCCGCCGGTGGCGGAAAAGTGGAGGCCCTGCGGTTGAACGGCAGCCGTACGGAAATCCGTAGAGAGAGTGTACGGAGCGTACTCGCCCTGCTCCTGGAGCGGATCGCGGGCGAACAGTTCGGGAATGAGCGGACGCAGGATACGGAACGGAACGGGGGGTTTTGATGTTTGCAGCCCTGAGTGAACACGACATCGCTCCCCGCACGGCCGCAGCGCGAGGCGGTACGGTGGGGCGAGAAGGATGCGGCTACGCGGTCCGAGGAGGGAGCCACCGATGATTCTGCTCCGTCGCCTGCTGGGTGACGTGCTGCGTCGGCAGCGCCAACGCCAGGGCCGTACTCTGCGCGAAGTCTCCTCGTCCGCCCGAGTCTCACTCGGCTATCTCTCCGAGGTGGAGCGGGGGCAGAAGGAGGCTTCCTCCGAGCTGCTCTCCGCCATCTGCGACGCGCTGGACGTACGGATGTCGGAACTCATGCGTGAAGTGAGCGACGAACTGGCGCTCGCCGAGCTGGCCCAGTCCGCCGCGGCCACCGAGCCCGTACCCACGCCGGTCCGTCCGATGCTGGGTTCCGTCTCGGTGACCGGTGTGCCACCGGAACGGGTGACCATCAAGGCACCCGCGAAGGCGGTGGACGTGGTCGCCGCCTGATCTACGCGGCGCCGCGCCCGACGGGCACAGCCAGACACAGCCAGACACAGCCAGACATGGACGAGGCCCCGGCCGGGCTTCTCGGGAAGATCCCCGGGAAGCGTGGCCGGGGCCTCGTGCCGTACGCCCGTATGCGCCCGGTGCTGTACATCCGTATGTGTGTATGTATGCGCTCCGATGCGTCCGTTTGCCGGGTTTGGGTGGGGCGGTCATGGTGGAGGGACATGACGGCCGTGGGGGTCGTCGGAGCGCCGGAGGAAACGGATGTACGTCGTGAAGAGCCCGTTGGCCGACGCGGACCTGAAGGCCGTGGCCGAGGCGCTGCAAGGCGCCCTGGTCGACCTGGTGGACCTGTCCCTGGTCGCCAAGCAGATCCACTGGAACGTCGTCGGGCCCCGCTTCCGTTCCATCCACCTCCAGCTGGACGAGGTCGTCGCCTCCGCCCGCACCCACTCCGACACGGTGGCCGAGCGGGCCTCCGCGCTGGGCGTCCCGCCCGACGGCCGCGCCGCCACGGTTTCCTCGACCAGCGGCATCAAGACCACCCCGTCCGGCTGGATCAAGGACGGGGACGCGGTCGGGGCGATGGTGGACGCCCTCGGCTCCGTCATCACCCGGATGCGGGAGCGCGTGCACACCACCGAGGAGCCGGACCCGGTGTCCCAGGACATCTTCATCCAGATAACCGCCGACCTGGAGAAGCATCACTGGATGTTCCAGGCGGAGAACGCGTAGCGTCCGCCGGTGCCGCCGGGTAGCGGGTGCGAGCCGGCGTCCGGCGGGAGGTGGCGCGCATGACGGGGCGGGCGGTGCGCCGGACGCTGGCGCTGGCATGCGGCGCGCTCTGGTGGTGGGCCGTACTGCGGCTCGCCCTCGGGCAGGGCGCGGGCGTGCTGGAAGCCGCCGTCGCGGCCGGCGGCTGGGGGCTCAGCGTGCTGCCGGTCCACTGCGCGCCCAAGGAGAAGGCGGAGGGGGCGTTGGCCCCGGGGCGGTGGGCTACGGCATGGCGGGCGGGGGAGGCCGGTACCGGTACCGACGCCGACGGGCTGCCCCTGCGGGGGCGTACGGGGGAAGTCCCCGAGCCGTGAGCCGTCGGGTTCGGCGGGCGTGTCGGTCGGGTGCGTCAGCCGGGGGTACGACGGTGCCGCTCGCGCCGGCGCTGGGGGGTGCCCGGCGCCGGGGCGGGGCCGGTCTGGCAGGTGGGGCACCAGTAGGTGGGGCGTTCCTGGGAGCCGTCGCCCTGGTCGGCCACGCGGACCTGGGTGCGGCAGCGCAGACAGGGGCGGGGCGCGCGGCCGTACACGAACAGGTCCTGGTGGCGCAGGCCCGTGGTCTGTCGGACCGGGCGCTCGCGGTTGGCCTCCAGCAGCCGGTGCGCGAGGCCGGGCAGCTTCTCGGCGCGGTCTGCGGGGAGCGCGCCGACCGGCAGCCAGGGGGTGACGCCGAGCAGGAAGCACAGCTCGCTCTTGTAGACGTTGCCGATCCCGGCCAGATTGCGCTGGTCGAGCAGGGCCTCGCCGAGGGGGCGGGCGGGGTCCGTGCGCAGATTGGCCAGCGCGCGCTCCGGATCCCAGTCGGGGCCGAGCAGATCGGGGCCGAGGTGGCCCACCACCCGCTCCTCCTCGGTGGTGCGCAGCAGTTCGAGCACGGGGAGGCGGTAACCGACGGCCGTGCGGTCGAAGGTGCCGAGGATCACGCGGATCTGGTACCCGGGACCGCCACGCCAGCGCTCGCCCGTGCCGTACACCTTCCACGCGCCCTCCATGCGCAGATGTGTGTGCAGGGTCAGGCCGCCCTCGAAGCGGGTGAGCAGGTGTTTGCCGCGCGGAACCGTGCTCAGTACCCGGCGGCCGGTGAGATCGGCGGTCGCGTATTTCGGCACCCGGAAGTCGCTACGGGTGAGCACCTCACCCGCGAGCGCCTCGTGCAACCGCCGCGCGGCCTGCCAGACCGTGTCACCTTCGGGCATGGGACAAGGGTGCCATGGGGAGGGAGGCGGGGTGGGCGGGGAGAGGGCGTTGGTGGAGGGGGATGGGGGGTGACCTTCTGGAGGGGCTGGGGGCGGCCTTCTGGAGTGGGCTGGAGGCCCTCGGTACGGCGGTCGGCCGGACGTGTCCGGCTTTTCTGCCCCTCGGCTCCCGCCCCTCCCGGGCTCACGCCCTCAGGCGCAGCCCCCGTGGTGTGGCCACGAAGCCCGCCGCCTCCAGCAGGGTGCCGATGGGGGAGGTCAGGGCCGGGGTGCCGTTGATCCGTTCCACGGTGACCGTGCCGAGGGAGCCGGCGCGGGCGGCGGCGGCCAGGGCTTCGGCGGCCGAACGCAGCCGGGGGTCGTCCGTGGCGCCGGTGTCCGGAGCGATCGGCCAGGCGAGGAGGGTCTTGCCGCCGCGCTCCATGTACAGGGTCAGCTCGCCCTCCACCAGGACGACCAGGGAACCCGCCTTGCGGCCCGGCTTGTGCCCGGCGCCCGTCGGCGGCTCGGGCCAGGACAGGGCCGCGCCGTAGGCGTTCGCCGGGTCCGCCGCGGCGAGGACGACGGCACGGGAGTCGGGGGAGCGGTCCCGGCCGCGACTCCGCTGCGGGCCCCGGTCCCCCCAGGGGGAGCCCGAACCATAACCGGTGGATCCGCCGCCGCCCCGTGGGCCGCCGTAGCCGGGGGCGGAGAAGGGGTCGGTGAGGTCGCGGGGGGAGTCGTGGCCACCGGCGTCGGCCGGTGGCCAGGTGAAGTCGCCGTCGAGACCGGGGTGGGCGAAGCCCGCGTCGGCGCCGGAAGGGGACGGGCTGTGGCCGTGCGGATCGCCGTCGACGCCCGGGAAGCCGTTCGGACCGGTGAACCCGGGTGCCGGGAAGCCGCCCGCCGGGGCGGGCAGGGACTCGCCCCGGTCCCGCGCGGTGGACACCGCGCGCAGCCGGTCCACCGCGCCGTCCATGGCGAACTGGGCCGCGCCGAGCCCCTCGACCACGTAACCGCGCCTGGCCTGGCCGCTGTCCTCGAAGGCGGACAGCACCCGGTACACCGCCGAGAAGCCGCCCTCCACGCCCTCCGCGGCGACCGCGCCCCGGGTCACCACGCCGTGCCGGTCCAGCAGGGTGCGGGCCAGGGCGTGCGCGCGCACGGTGGGGTCCGGCTCGGCCGCGGGCAGCAGGGACCAGCGTCCCGCGACGGTCGGCGGGCCGGTACGGGAGGCCGTACGCGCCGCGGCCGTCAGTGAGCCGTAGCGCCCGCGCGGCACGGCGCGCTTGGCGCGGTGGGCGGTCGAACCCGCCGTACGGCCCGAGCCCAGCAGGGAACGCATCGGCGCCAGCGTGTCGTTGGTGAGCCGGCCCGACCAGGCCAGGTCCCAGAGGATGTCGGCCAGTTGGGGATCGGTGGCGTCGGGATGCGTGGTGGCGCGGACCTGGTCGGCGATCTGCCGGAAGAACAGGCCGTAGCCACCGGACAGCGCGTCCAGGACGGACTGGTGGAGCGCGGTCAGCTCCAGCGGGTGCGGCGGCGGGAGCAACAGCGGTGCCGCGTCCGCCAGATAGAGGGAGACCCAGCCGTCCTTGCCGGGCAGCGCGCCCGCGCCGGCCCACACCACCTCGCCGGCCGCGGTCAACTCGTCCAGCATCGACGGCGTGTAGTTCGCCACCCGGGACGGCAGGACCAGCTTCTCCAGCGCGGAGGCGGGCACCGAGGCGCTCTGCAACTGCTCGACGGCGCGCACCAGTCCGTCGACGCCCCGCAGGCCGTGGCCCTTGCCGATGTGCTGCCACTGCGGCAGGAACTGGCCGAGCGCGGCGGGCGGTACGGGCTCCAGTTCCTGCCGCAGGGCCGCCAGGGAGCGGCGGCGCAGCCGTCGGAGCACCGTGGCGTCGCACCACTCCTGGCCGATGCCCGCCGGATGGAACTCGCCCTGCACCACCCGGCCGCTCGCGGCGAGCCGCTGGAGGGCGCCGTCGGTGACCGCGGCGCCCAGGCCGAAGCGGTCGGCGGCGGTGGCTGAGGTGAACGGGCCGTGGGTACGGGCATAGCGCGCGAGGAGGTCGCCGAGGGGGTCCTTGACCGGTTCGGTGAAGGCCTCGGGGACGCCGACGGGCAGGGCGGTGCCGAGCGCGTCGCGCAGCCGGCCCGCGTCCTCGATCGCCGCCCAGTGGTCGGCGCCGGAGATCCGGACCTTGATCGCCCGGCGGGCCCCGGCCAGCTCCCGCACCCAGTGCGGATCGGCGCCCCGCGCGACCAACTCGGCCTCGGTGAGCGGGCCGAGCAGCCGCAGCACATCGGCGACGCCCTCCACGTCCTTGATCCGGCGGTCCTCGGTGAGCCACTGGAGTTCGCGCTCCAGCTCGGTCAGCACCTCGGCGTCCAGCAGCTCGCGCAGCTCGGCCTGTCCGAGCAGTTCGGCCAGCAGATGGGAGTCCAGGGAGAGCGCGGCGGCCCGGCGCTCGGCCAGCGGGGAATCGCCCTCGTACAGGAACTGGGCGACATACCCGAACAGGAGGGAACGGGCGAAGGGGGACGGCTCCGGGGTGGTGACCTCGACCAGGCGGACCTTGCGGGACTCGATGTCGCCCATCAGTTCGGCCAGGCCCGGTACGTCGAAGACGTCCTGGAGGCATTCGCGGACGGCCTCCAGGACGATCGGGAACGAGCCGAACTCGCTCGCCACCTGGAGCAGTTGGGAGGCGCGCTGGCGTTGCTGCCACAGCGGGGTGCGCTTGCCGGGGCTGCGGCGCGGCAGCAGCAGGGCGCGCGCGGCGCATTCCCGGAACCGGGAGGCGAACAGGGCCGAGCCGCCGACCTGTTCGGTGACCACCTGGTCGACCTCGCCCTTGTCGAAGGCGACGTCCGCCGCGCCCACGGGCGGCTGCTCGCCGTCCGCGGGGAAGGGCGCGCCCGGCTTCATGGGCTCCTGGTCGAGCAGGTCCAGGCTCATCAGGTCGGCGTCGGGCAGGCGCAGCACGATGCCGTCGTCCGCGTGCATCACCTGGGCGTCCATGCCGTACCGCTCGGACAGCCGGGCGCCGAGCGCGAGCGCCCAGGGGGCGTGCACCTGGGCGCCGAAGGGGGAGTGGACGACGACCCGCCAGTCGCCCAGTTCGTCCCGGAAGCGCTCCACGACGATCGTACGGTCGTCCGGGACATGGCCGCAGGCCTCGCGCTGCTCCCGCAGATACGCCAGTACGTTGTCCGCCGCCCACGCGTCCAGGCCCGCGGTGAGCAGCCGCAGCCGGGCGTCGTCCTCGGACAGCGAGCCGACCTCGCGCAGGAACGCGCCCACCGCGCGGCCCAGTTCGAGCGGGCGGCCCAGCTGGTCGCCCTTCCAGAACGGCAGCCGGCCCGGCATGCCGGGGGCGGGGGAGACCAGGACCCGGTCGCGGGTGATGTCCTCGATGCGCCAGGTACTCGTGCCCAGGGTGAAGACGTCGCCCACGCGGGACTCGTAGACCATCTCCTCGTCCAACTCGCCGACCCGGCCGCCGCCCTTCTTGGGGTCGCTGCCGGCGAGGAAGACCCCGAACAGGCCGCGGTCCGGGATGGTGCCGCCGGAGGTGACGGCCAGCCGCTGGGCGCCGGGGCGGCCGGTGACGGTGCCGGCCACGCGGTCCCACACCACCCGGGGGCGCAGTTCCGCGAACGCGTCCGAGGGGTAGCGGCCCGCGAGCATGTCGAGGACCGCGGTGAACGCCGACTCCGGGAGCGAGGCGAAGGGGGCCGCGCGGCGGACCATGGCGAGCAGGTCGTCGAACTGCCAGGTGTCCAGGGCCGTCATGGCGACGAGCTGCTGGGCGAGCACGTCCAGCGGGTTCGCGGGCACCCGCAGGGACTCGATGGCGCCCGAACGCATCCGCTCGGTCACCACGGCCGCCTGCACCAGATCGCCCCGGTACTTGGGGAAGACCACACCGGTGGAGACGGCGCCCACCTGGTGCCCGGCGCGGCCGACACGCTGGAGGCCGGAGGCCACCGAGGGCGGCGACTCCACCTGGACGACGAGATCGACGGCGCCCATGTCGATGCCCAGCTCCAGGCTGGACGTGGCGACCACGGCGGGCAGCCGGCCCGCCTTCAGGTCCTCCTCGACCAGCGCGCGCTGCTCCTTGGACACCGAGCCGTGGTGCGCCCGGGCGATCACCGGGGGCGCGCCCTGGGCCGCGCCCGAGCCGCCCATCAGCTGGGCGGGGGAGTGGTGCTCCGCCAGCGGCTCGCCCGTCGCGCGCTCGTACGCGATCTCGTTGAGCCGGTTGCACAGGCGCTCGGCCAGGCGGCGGGAGTTGGCGAAGACGATGGTGGAGCGGTGCGCCTGGACCAGGTCGGCGATCCGCTCCTCCACATGCGGCCAGATCGACGGCCGTTCCCCGCCGTCGGCCGCGTCGGTGGCCGGGGAGCCGCCCAGCTCGCCCATGTCCTCGATCGGCACGACCACCGAGAGGTCGAACTCCTTGCCGGACTCCGGCTGGACGATCTCCACCTTGCGGCGCGGCGAGAGATAGCGGGCGATCTCGTCCACCGGGCGCACGGTCGCCGACAGGCCGATCCGGCGGGCCGGCTTGGGGAGCAGTTCGTCCAGGCGCTCCAGGGTGAGCGCGAGATGTGCGCCGCGCTTGGTGCCCGCGACCGCGTGGACCTCGTCGAGGATCACCGTCTCCACGCCCGTGAGCGCGTCGCGGGTGGCCGAGGTCAGCATCAGGAAGAGCGACTCGGGGGTGGTGATCAGGATGTCCGGCGGCCGTGTGGACAGCGCGCGGCGCTCGGCGGCCGGGGTGTCGCCGGAGCGGATGCCGACCTTGATCTCGGGTTCCGGCAGGCCGAGGCGCACCGACTCCTGGCGGATGCCGGTCAGCGGGCTGCGCAGATTGCGCTCGACGTCGACCGCGAGGGCCTTCAGCGGCGAGACGTACAGCACCCGGCAGCGCTTCCTCGGGTCGGCCGGGGGCGGGGCCGCGGCCAGCTGGTCCAGGGCGGCGAGGAACGCGGCCAGTGTCTTGCCGGAACCGGTCGGCGCGACCACGAGCACGTCCGAGCCCGCCTGGATGGCCCCCCACGCGCCCGCCTGGGCCGCGGTGGGCGCGGAGAACGCCCCCGTGAACCAGTCGCGGGTCGCGGGGGAGAAGCCGTCGAGGGCCCGATGCGCGGAGCTGACCATGCGTCCATCCTGCACCCGACCACTGACAATCGTGCTGACCTGCGCAAATGCCTCGCCGTCGGGGGATGGGCGAGGGGCGGGACGCGACCGGCGCGGCGGACAATGGGCCCATGGCAGGCACGGCTGGACGGCAGGACGACCGCCCGCCCCGCGACCGGGCGGGACGGGCGGTGGAGCGGGCGCGGCACTGGCGCTACGAGGAACTGCCCGGCGTCGATCTGCTGCGCGCCCGCTACGTCCACAAGACCTTCGTCCGGCACACCCACGAGAACTTCGTGATCGCCGCCATCGCCGACGGCGTCGAGGTGTTCCACCACGGCGGCTCCGACGTCTCCGCGGGCGCGGGGGCCCTCGCGCTGGTCAACCCGGACACCCCGCACACCGGCCGGGCCGGGGTACCGGAGGGCTGGCGGTACGGCGCGGTCTACCCCGCGCCCGAGGTGGTGGCGGCGATAGCGGCGGAGACCAGCACCCTGCGCGGCGCCCCCGGCTTCATCAGCCCGGTCCTCGACGACCCCGCCACCGTCCGCCTCGTCCACGAGGTGCTCCGCGCCGCCGAGGAGGGCAACGCGCTGGCCGCCGACACCCTGCTCCGGGTCGCCGTGACACGGCTGCTCCGGCTGAACGGCGGCACGCTGCCCGAACGGCGGCCGCGCACGGCCGGGGCCCGGATCGCGGCCCGCGCGCGGGCCGTGCTGGAGGAGCGCATGGCCGAGCCGCCGACCCTGGAGCGGCTCGCCACCGACCTCGGGACCAGCCCGTTCGCGCTGCTGCGGGCCTTCCGCGACAGCTATGGCATGCCACCGCACGCCTGGCTGACCGACGCCCGGGTGCGCCGCGCGCGGCTCCTCCTGGACACCGGCACCCGGCCCGCCGAGGCGGCCGTCGCCGTGGGCTTCACCGACCAGCCGCACCTCAACCGCCACTTCGCCCGCATCGTCGGCGTGCCCCCGGGCGCCTATCAGCGGGAGCGCAACGGCGTACGCGGACGCCCAGACGCACCGGGGCGCAAGAATGTACAAGACTCGGACTGACGTTCGCCCGTAGCGTCCCGTGCGTGACACACCAGCAGACAGCATCAGTGGACAGGGCGGACGGGCCGGACGGCGCGGCCAAGCCCGACGCGGCGGTCGTACGGGACGCCCTCGGGGTCGGCGTCGCCGTGGGACTGTCCGGATTCGCCTTCGGGGTGACCTCGGCCGGCGGCGGGCTCGGGCTTCTCCAGACCTGCGCGCTCAGCCTTCTGGTGTTCACCGGCGCCTCCCAGTTCGCCCTGGTCGGAGCGCTGGCCGCCGGGGGCAACCCGTACACCGCCGCGGCCGGGGCCTTCTTCCTCGGCGTACGCAACGCCTTCTACGGGCTGCGTCTTTCCCAGCTCCTCGCCCTCCCGCGCGCGGTGCGGCCCCTCGCCGCCCAGTGGGTGATCGACGAGACGACGGCGGTCACCCTGGCGCAGCCCACCCGGCGCGCCGCGCGGATCGGCTTCACGGTCACCGGAGTCAGCCTCTACGTGCTGTGGAACCTCACCACCCTGCTGGGCGCCCTGGGCGCCAAGGCCATCGGCGACACGCGCGCCTGGGGGCTGGACGCGGCCGGTCCCGCGGTGTTCCTGGCCCTGCTCGCGCCGATGCTGAGGACGGCCGCCGAGCGGGCGGTCGCGGGCCTCGCGGTGCTGCTGGGGCTCGGCCTGCTGCCCGTACTCCCGGCCGGTGTGCCGGTCCTGGTGGCGGCGCTGGCCGCGCCGCTCGCCCTGTTCGTGTCGGGGCGGCGCGGACCCCGTGACCCACAGGACCGGGACGCGATCTCGCGGGACAACGCCATGGAGGAGGGCCGGTGAACACCTGGATCGCGATCGGTCTGACCGTGCTCGGCTGCTACGCCGTCAAGCTCGCCGGCCTGCTGGTACCGGCGCATGTCATCGAGCGGCCCGTCGTACGGCGGCTCGCCGCGCTGCTGCCCGTCGCCCTCCTCGCCGCGCTCACCGCACAGCAGACGTTCGCCCAGGGGCACACGCTGATGCTGGACGCCAGGGCCGCGGGGCTCGGGGCGGCGGCCGTGGCCCTGGTGCTGCGGGCGCCGTTCCTGGTGGTCGTCGGCGCGGCCGTCCTGGTGACGGCGGGCGTCCGGGCCCTCGGCGGCTGAGCGGTCGTACCGCCATCGGGTTCGAACCGCCATCGGGTCCGGACCGACACCGACACCGAGCCCGGACCGGCACAGCAGGTCGTACCCGGCACCAGGTCGTACCCGGCACCGGACCGGACTCGGCACCGGGACGGACTCGGCACCGGGACGGGTCGGCACCAGGGCCCGGCGCCGGGTTCGAGCCGGATCAGCCCACGAAGCGGCCGTACGCCCGCAAGGTGCACAGCGCCTCGATCGTCACCATGGCGCGTGTCTCGAACGCGGGGACCGCTGCCCAGGGACGGCGGCGGAGCGGCCAGCCGCCGTCCTCCTGCTGCCCGGCGGCCAGGTGGTCGAGGGAGCGGGCCATCTCGTCGTCGGTGAACCAGGCGCGCGCGAGCGAGGCGGGGCTCCTGGCGAAATCGTGCGGGAAGTGGCGCGGCCCCGGTTCGCCCCGGTGCGCCGCCTGCTGGGGAACACGGCGCTCTCCCGCGGCCTGGCCGGGCACCACCGGGCGAGCCGGGTCCAGCGCCGCGAGCCGCTGTGCGCGCACCAGGCGGCCGAGCCGGTCCGCGGCGGCCTCCGCGCGCGGGCGGTCGGGAACGGAGTCCAGGAAGGCCACGGCGGCCAGCACCTCGTGAGGACGCGGATTCTCCAGGTTCGCCACGGCCTGCCAGCAGAAGTCGGTGGCCCGGAACAGCCAGGCGTGCCACACCTCGTTGCGGTGCAGCAGCCCCACCACCGGGCCGGTGGCGGGCAGCGAGCCGCGGGAGCCGGCGTGGGCGGGCGTGTCCGAGCCCGTGGGAGCGCCCTGGACGAACGGCGCCGCCGGATACCCGCGCCCGCTCGGATGGACCGCCGGCAGCGCGCCGTCCGCCGTCGACACGGAGGTCAGATAGCGGCACACCCGCTCCACGCGCTGCCCGCCGCACCGCCCGACGGCGTCCAGGACCCGCAGCGCGTGGGCGGTGTGCAGGGGCTGGCTCACGGGCCCGCGCAGATCGGGCTCCAGGGCGTGCCCGTACCCGCCGTCCTCGTTGCGATAGGCGTCCAGCGCCGCCTCCACCGCGTCCGGGGCGCCGCGCAGGAAGTGGTACGCGAAAAGGCGCTGCTCCAGCACGCGCGCGGTGAGCCACATGAACTGCTCGGCGCTGAAGAGCGGGGAGCGCGCCGGGGGCGTGCAGGGGAGTGGGGAAGCTCCGGTTTCGGCCATGCGTCAGACCGTAGGACGGAACGCGGTCCTGGCAAGCGGTCCCGGGCGGGGCCCACTCTCAGGAGCGGGGTACCGGGTTCACGTAGTTGACGGTCTCTTGGAGTGCCTGTGTTCCATGTCCTTCCTTGTCACGCGTACGACGGCGCCGCGAACGCGAGGACCGTGTTGTGGCCGCCGAACCCCAGGGAGTGGCTGAGGGCCAGGCGGACGGACTGGGCACGGAGAGCGCGGGTGACGATGTCCAGGCCGGCGGTGGTGTCGTCGGGGACGGCGAAGTTCGCCGTGGGAGGCACGGTCCCGTGCGCGATGGTCAGGACGGTGACGGCGGCCTCGATGGCGCCCGCCGCTCCCATGGTGTGCCCCAGGGCGCCCTTCGCCGAGGTGACCGAGGGCGGCCTGCGGGCGTAGAGGTCTCTGATCACGGCCGCCTCCACCGCGTCGTTCAGGCGCGTGCTCGTCCCGTGGGCGTTGATGTGGTCGACGTCGCCGGGGCCCGCGCCCGCGCCCGCCAGGGCCGCCCTGGTGGCCGCCCGCAGCCCCGCCCCCTCGGGGTGCGGCGCCGTGGGATGGTGGGCGTCACTGGTGCTGCCGTGGCCGGTGAGCAGCGCCGTCGGCACGGCCCCGCGAGCCCGTGCGTGCGGCTCACGCTCCAGGATCAGGACGCCGCAGCCCTCCCCCAGGACGAAGCCGTCGCGGTCCTTGTCGAAGGGGCGCGAGGCGTGTTCGGGTTCGTGCTCCCGGCGGGACAGGGCGCCGAGTTTGGCGAACGCGGACGCGCACAGCGGGGTCACCATGGCGTCGGTCCCGGCGGCCACGGCGATGTCACAGGCGCCGGCGGCCAGCAGCAGGCAGGCCGTGACGGCGGCCGTCGCGCCCGAGGCGCAGGCCGTGGAGGTCTGGAGCGAGGGGCCCGTCGTGCCCAGTTCCAGGGCGAGTTGGCCCGCCGCCATGTTGGGCAGGAACGCGGGCAGCGTCATCGGGGAGAGGACACCGTGACCGGCGGTGAGCAGCTTGCGGTGCTGGGCCTCCAGCGTGCCGACCCCGCCCGCCGCCGTGCCCACGACCACCGCCACCCGCGCCGCATCCCACTCCGCCGGTTCCAGACCGGCGCTGTCCAGGGCCTCCCGGGCGGCGGTGAGCAGGAAGCGGGTGGCGGGGTCGAACCGCCACAGCCGGCCCGGACCCGCGGCCGGCGGGGGCACGCGGCACGACATGGCCACCGGGCCGCCGTCCAGGGCGGGATCGGCGCGTGCCGCCGAGCCGCCCGCGCACAGGCTCTCCCAGGTGGGGCCGGCTCCGATGCCGCCCGGGGTCACCAGTCCGAGCCCGGTGACGGCGATCCGGTCGCTCACCGTCCGCTTCCGTCGTGCGGCACCGGCTCGGCCGGCAGGCCCAGTTGTCCGCTCACCGCGCCGGCCACCTCGGCGACGGTCAGCTCCGCGGACGCCGCCGAGTCGTCCAGTGCGATGCCCCACTCCTCCTGGAGGGTGACGTAGAGCTCCACCACGGCAAGGGAGTCCAGGTCGAGTTCGCCGAGGGTGGCGGTGGGCTCGACGCGGTCGGCGGGGACCTCGAACTTGTTGTGCAGCAGGGTCACAAGACGGTCGTAGACACGGTTCACGAGTCGCTCCTCGAAGACGCGAAGGGGTGGTCGGCAAAGTGCGGTTGTTCCGACAAGGGGGTGACATCGGGCCAGTTGAGGGCGGCCGAGGCCCAGGTGAGTCCGCCGCCGAAGGCGGTCAGCAGCGCGCGTGCGCCCGGTTCGACGCGGGCGTGCACCGAGGGATCGGCCAGCACCAGCGGGACGGAGGCGGCGGCGGTGTTGCCGAGGTCGGCGATGTTGCCGAACCGGTAAGCGGGGGCGATGCCCAGCCGGTCCGCGACCGAGTCCAGGATGCGCTGGTTGGCCTGGTGGCCGACGAAGGCCCGTACGGTCTCCGGCGCCCAGCCGGCCCCGTGCAGCGCGGCGGCGGCGGACCGGGTCATCCGGCGGACCGCGTGCGCGTACACCGCGCGGCCCCGCATCCGGAAGTAGTGCCCGTCCGGGTCGCTGCCGGGCAGGCGGCGGGGGTGCCGGGAGCCGCCGTAGGGGATGGTGATGAGATCGCCGCCGCTGCCGTCGGAGCCCAGGTCGAGGGCGCCCACGGCGCCGGGTTCGTCGGCGTGGCCCGCGGTGACGAGGACCGCGCCCGCGCCGTCCCCGAAGATCGGCGCGGTCTCCCGGTCGAGGGGGTTGACGATGGTGGTGTAGGTGTCCGAGGCGATCACCAGCACCGCGGCGCAGGTGCCGGACCGGATCAGCGCGGTCGCCATGGCCAGGGCGTACAGGAAGCCGGAGCACACCGCGGAGAGGTCGAAGGCCGGTATGCCGTCCAGGCCGAGCCGGTGCGCCACGACGGGCGCGGTGGCCGGGCAGGGGTGGTCGGGCGTGCCGGTGGCCAGCAGCAGCATCTGGGGGCGCCGGTCCCCGGCGGAGGCGAGGGCCGCCCGTCCGGCGCCGACGGCGAGGTCCCCGGTGCTGGTCCCGGCGTCCGCGTGGCGCCGGCGCGCGATGCCGGTGCGCTCCCTGATCCAGGTGTCGTCCGTGCGCAGCCCGCCGCGCGCGATCACGGTGTCGTTGTCGACCACGCGCGGCGGGAGGCAGGCGCCGATGCCGGTGACGACGGCGGTGGTGGTGTCCAGGGGGTGCGTGGGGGTGTCGAGGGTTTGTTCCAAGGGTGGTCACTCACTCCGCTGCGAAGGGCGAGGGGGGCTTGGGGTGGCCGGCCAGTCCGCCGTCGGCGACGGACAGCCCGCCGTCCACGACGAGGGCGTGCCCGGTGACCATGGAGGAGGCGGGGGCGGCGAGGAACAGCGCGGCGCCGACCACCTCGTCCGCGTCGGCCCAACGGCCCATCGGGACATGGCTGGTGAGCCAGTCGGACACCGGGCCCGGCGCGCTGGCGAAGGCGGTCATGTCGGTGCGGGTCCAGCCGGGGCACAGCGCGTTGACGCGGATCCCCTGCCGTGCCCAGCCGACCGCGAGGCTCCGGGTGAGCGATATCTGGGCCGCCTTGGTCGCCGCGTACGCCTCCATCATCGGGGCGCCGACGATCCCGGCGGCCGAGGACATCAGGATCAGGCCGGCGCGCGAGGACTCGGTCAGGTGCGGGTACGCGGCCCGGCACAGGGCGGCCGTGGCGTTGAGATTGACGGCGACGACCGCCTCCCAGTCCTCCTGGCGGGCGTGCTGGAGCGGGGCCAGCAGGGGGCTGCCGTCCTCGGCGGTCGGCAGGGTGCCCGCGTTGTGGACGACGATGTCCAGGCCGCCCAGCGCGGCGCTCGCCCGGTCGACCAGCGTCTCGGCGACGCCCGGCCGGGCGAGGTCCCCGTCCAGGGCGACCGCCTTGCGGCCCCGGTCCCGCACCGCGCGCACGGTGTCCTCCAGGGCGGGCAGGCTCCGCGCGGTCAGCGCCAGATCACATCCGGCGTCGGCGAGCGCCTCCGCGACCGCCTTGCCGATGCCCCGCGAGGCGCCGGTCACCAACGCGCGCGCGTCGTCCAGGCGGAACAGGTCCATGGCATGCGTCGAGCGGTCCGTGGCGTTCGCGGAAGGGCTTGTGACGTTCATCGAACGGCTCCTTGTGAGGTGGGCCGTCCGGCCGCCCGGTCGGCGGACGGTACGGATTCCGGGCCGGCCGCGGGGTCCGCGGCGACGGCGGGCGCGCCGCTCCAGGTGAGCAGTGCGCTGCCCCAGGTCATGCCGGCGCCGAAGGCGGCCAGCAGGATCCGGTCGCCGGGTTTCAGCGGCCGGGTGTCGACGGCGCGCGCCAGGGCGTACGGCGTGCTGGCGGCGCCGATGTTGCCCACCTCGTCCCCGACGACCACCAGGCGGTCGCCGGGGATGCCGAGCTCGGCCCCGATCCGCCGCAGCAGCACGGGGTTCGGCTGGTGGGCGACGACACAGTCCACGTCCTCCAGGGCCAGTCCCGCCCGGTCGAGGGCGTCGGTGATCAGGCGGGGGAAGACGTCCGTGATGAACCGGCCGATGGCGCGGCCGTCCATGCGGATGAAGTGGTCGCGTCCGGCGAGCGTGGCCGCGCTTGCCGGACGGCGGCTGCCACCCGCGGGGATGAGCACGCGGTCGGCGAGCGCGCCGTCGGACCCCAGGCTGAACTGCGCGAACCCCTCGGGCCCGGCCACCGGTCCGAGTACGGCGGCCGCCGCCCCGTCGGCGAACAGTACGGCGGTGCCCCGGTCGGCCGGATCGAGGAACCGGGAGTACGCCTCGACGCCGACGGCGACCGCGTACCGGGTGCCCCCCTCGGCCGTACGCAGCCAGTCGTGGGCCACCTTGGCGGCGAACAGCCAGCCCGAGCAGGCGGCGCTGACGTCGAGCGCGACCGCGCGCCCGGCCCCGGTCAGCGTCTGGATCCGGCAGGCGGTGGCCGGGCCCAGCTCGTCGGGGGTCGAGGTGCCGCAGATCAGCAGGCCGATGTCGGCCATGTCGAGACCGGCGGCCCGGACCGCCGCACGGACCGCGTGCGCCGCCAGGTCGGAGGCGGCCTCGCCCGGGGCGGCGACATGGCGCGCGTGGACCCCCGTGCGTTCGCTGATCCACTCCGGTGTGACACCGGCGCCTTCGGCCACCTCCGCGTTGGTGCGGACCGTGGAGGGCAGGTACGTACCCATGCCCAGGACGCCGATACGGCGGGTGTACGTCATGTGATGGCTCCTCGGGTCCAGGTGAGCGTGGCCCGCAGCGCGGCGTTGTAGTCGGCCGCGGCCAGTGGGGCGTCCGTCGCGCCGTCGCCGTGCACGAACGCCTCGGTGAGCAGGGGAAGATGCGGGCGCAGTTCGTCGCAGAGGTGGTCGATGACTTCGGTGAGCGCCTGGATGTCCGCCGGCCGCAGCGTCTCGTGCGCGAGCAGCGAGCCGGACCAGCGGCGGGCGGCCATGGCCCCGTGCAGGGCGGCCAGCGCACCCAGGACGGTGCGCGCGCTCTCGTCGCGGACCTCGCCGAGCACGGTGACGACGTCGTCGGCCATCAAGCCGTCGGCGTACAGCTCGCCCAGCAGGCCCGCGTCCTCCAGCAGCGGGTTCCAGGCGTCGAACGGGGAACCGTGCTTCAGGACGCGCAGCCGCGCCGCGAGGTGTGCGGCGAGCCCGGCCCGGTGCGTGCGCGCGACTTCCGGCCACCAGGACGGGGAGGTGACCGGGGGCCACGCCGCGCCTTCCGCCGCGCCCCCGGTCGGCGCGTCCGCGTCCGCGCTCTCCTCGACCAGGGAGCGCCCGATGTCGTACAGGATGAGCCGGCTGTCGCCGCCCGCCGCGTCGAAGGCGTGGTGGAAACCGTGGTAACCGGCCAGCCGGTTGACGTCCAGATGACCGGAGAAGCCGCACCTGCGCTGGCATTCCGCGCTGACCTCGGCGGCGAGCCGTACGGAGGCGGCCTTGTAGGCGGCGAGCGGCCGGTTGACGGCGGTCCACGGAGTGAACCCCATCGTGTCGGTGTCATCATCGCGCGAGGGTGCGGCGAGGGACTCCGTCCACAGGGCGCGCGCCCCGTGCGCCGCGCAGGTCAGGGCGAAGGCGTCGGCCAGCGCGCCGAGGATCGCGCGCTGCTGGGTCCGGTACGACAGCAGCGGCACGCCCGGCGCCAGCCGGCTCTGGGTCCGGCGCTGCCGCGCGTAGTTGACCGCCTGTACGGCGGACTGGCGGGCGGTCGCGGCGGCCACGGCCGGCATGAGCGCCCACAGCCCCTGGCCCACCCGCAGGGTGCGCTGGAGCCGGCGCTCGGTCGATCCGGCCGGGTCGTGGAACGTGCCGTCCGCACCGATGACGGCCCCGTCGGCCAGCCAGTGCGCGTCGGGCACCCGCAGCCGCCGGAACCGTACGAGGACGTAGTCCAGGGGCAGCGCGCCCAGGCCGATCGGCGACGACAACTCGACGCCGGGCAGCGGTCCGGCGCGGTCGGTCAGGTCGACGACGAAGCCGAAGACCCCCCGGTCGGTGCCGTCGGTGAACAGCCGGGCGAGCACCACCGCCGTCTGGGGGACGTCCAGCGTGCCCGCGCTGCCGAATTTGGCCGCCTCCGCGTCCGGCGTGTCCAGGACGAACTCCCCGGTGGCCGGGTCGTACGCGGCACGGGTCCGGGTCGCCAGATGGCTGTTCGCCCGACCGGCCTCGGTGATCAGGTAGACGCCCTTGGCGCGGCCGGTGGTGAGGTCCGCCATGCGCTGCGCGAGGGGTTCGTGCCGATTGCCGCGGTGGTCGTGCCGCTCGGCCGGGCGCCCGGGCCGCTCGGCGAGCTGGGCCATGGAGCCGAGGCAGAGCGTGTGGTGCACCAGCGCGGCCAGGCACAGCGGCGGGTCGGTGACGGCGGCCCAGGCATGGACGGCGGCGAGCCGCGCCGGGTCCTCGAAGAGCTTGTCCGGGGCCGGGAGGGTTCGGCCCATCAGGCCCAGGTCGCGGAGCAGCCGGGCGCCACTGGAGGAGCGGGTGCCTGTACCGGTGCCTGTGCCTGTACCGGTGCCGGTGTCGGTGCGCGGCTCGGAGAGGCTTTCGGGTGGACATGGGCCGTGCAGGATCCGGTGCAGTTCGGCGCAGGCCGTGACGGGCATGGTGTCGGTGAGCATGGGTGGGCCTCCGGGGGAAGAGGGGGTCACCGGGGGAGGGCGCTACTGGGGGAAGGGGGGTGTCACCAGGGGAAGTCGGGGTCCGCGAGCGGCGCGTGCACGGGCGGCCCGCCGCACGGGTCCAGCACCCGGCGCGCCGCGGCCGCCAGCGCGTCCCCCGTGCCCGCTTCGAGGAGCATGTCGGGGCGGCAGGTGTGCAGTTGGTGCAGCACGGTGGGGACGACGGCGGGTTCCACCAGGCAGTCGGCCAGGCCGAGGCGCAGATCGTCGTCCGGCCGGTAGGGGCGCTGGGCCACGGCGGAGAACACCGGGCAGCGGGCCGTCGACCAGGGGTAGGCGAGCAGCAGACCGGCGAACGCCTCGGCCTGCGGGGCGAGCGCGGGGTGGTGCGAGGAGAACGGCAGTCGCAGCCGAACGGCGGACGTGCCCCGTTCCCCGGCCGTCTTCTCCACCCGGACCAGGTCGGCCACCGGGCCGGACACCACCACCGTGCGGTCGTCGTTGACCACGGCCACCACGGTCTCCCCGGCCCCGGCCGCCGTGAGCAGCCGGCCGGCGTGGTCCGCCGCGCAGCCGAGCACGGTCAGCCCGCCCGGGCAGAAGGCCAGGACCCGCGCGAGGTCGAGGGCCGCGCGCGCCCCGTCCGCCACCGTGAGCACACCGGCGGCGGCAACCGCCGCGATCTCCCCGAAACTGACGCCGACGACCGCCGCCGGCGGCCCGTAGGCGCGGCTCAGGGCCTGGTGGACCGCCATCGAGGCGCCGTACGCGGCGAGTTGGAGGGTTCCGGCGGGCGCCTCGGCGAGTTCGCGCGCGCTCGGCGGCCGGGAACCCAGTAAACGTGATGCGAGAAGGGGCAGATCGTGTTCGGCGGCTATGTCGTCGAGCTGTCCGAAAACCTCGCCCACGGCCTCGCGTACGACGTCGGCGGTCCGTACGGCGCGGACGAGAGAAGTGACGGAGAAGTCACCTTGCCCGGGGAACAGATGAACGGGACGCTTCCCTGAGGGCCGGGAAGGAAGTCCGTGGGTGGAACGGGTGTACATCGGGCACTTTCCTTCGATCAAGGGGGCGATGCACGCGGGACGTGTGGTGGGGGGTCCCGCAGGGCTGTGGTCGCCGCGGCTCTTGGCACATTCCGAGCCTGCCGGAACCGAACGCGTGCATATGGCCCCGCAAGGGGGCGAACCTGTTGAACCCGAAATGGCGTTGAACGTTCGTACTGACGACCGGTCGCTCGGGACAGGAAGAGCAACGTGCGATCGCCCCGTACTCCGAACCAGGCCCTGCGGATCCTGCTGGCCGAGGCAGGCTGGAGCGGCGCCCGGCTCGCCCGCGAGGTCAACGCCCTGGGTGCCGCCCAGGGCACCCCGTACCACTACGACCGCACCACGGTCGCCCACTGGCTGGCGGGCAGCCGGCCGCGCCCTCCCGTGCCCCAGCTGGTCGCGCAGGCCCTCTCGCGACGCCTCGACAGGCGGGTACGGGCGGATGACACTGGGCTCCTCGCCCCCGGCCGGCCGAGCCCCGACGGGGAGAGCACGGGCGAAGGAGGCGCCGTGGCACGCCTTGACCGGATACTGCACGGCACCTGCCGCTGCGGTCTCGCCCTGGCCGACCCCTACGCCCTGCCGAAGGCGGGAGGACCGGACGAGCCCCCGCTCACCGGATCGCCGCCCCCCGCGCCCGGATCCGGCCCGCCGACCCGTATCGGCATGAGCCAGGTGGCCTCCGCCCAGGAACTCCTGACGCTCTTCTCACGGACGGACAGCACCTTCGGCTCCGGCGCGATCCGCGTCCCCCTGCGCCAGTACCTGTCGACCACGCTGCTGCCTTGGCTGAGATGCGACATGAAACCAGCCGTACGGCGGGAGTTGTTCACCGTGGCCGCCCAGCTCGCCTACCTGTGCGCGTTCGCCCACTTCGACATGAACCACCATGCCGCCGCCCAGCGCCTGTACCTGACGAGCATCCAACTGGCCACGGAGGCGGGCGATCCGATAGGGCGGGCGCTCGGACTGCGCGGCCTGAGTGTGCAGGCGCACGCCCTGGGGCGCTTCACGGAGGCCCGGGACCTGGCCGAGGACGCCGTACGCATCGGCGCCCGGTACACGCCACCGCACCAGCAGGCCTTCCTCTACGGACAGTTGGCGGTGGCGCGCGCGGGGGCCGGCGGGTCCGGGGCCATCGGCCTGCTCACCTCGGCCGAACGGTGCCTGGAGAGATCCGCGAGCGGCGACACCTCCGTCGGCGCCTTCCACCAGGGCTCCCTCGCGCTCCAGCGGGCCGTCGTGGCCAGGAGTTCCGGTGATCTCAACGGCGCCGTCCGCGCCCTCCAGCTGTCCCGGCGGCACCGGCCCGCCGAGGAGTGGCGCGCCGCGGCGCTGGGAGCCGCCGAACTGGCCGAGACCCAGCTCTCGGCCGGCCACCTCGACCAGGCATGCCACACCTGGCAGGACTTCCTCGACGTGTACCCGCACATCCGCAGCGCCCGCGCCGACGACCGGCTGCGCGGCCTGCACGCCTCGCTCCGGCCGCACTCGGCCCACCCCGCCGCCGCGGCGGTCCTGGCCCGCGCCCGTGTGATGCACTCCCGGGCCGGCCACGACCAGCGCGACGGCAAGGGCGACGACAACGGCAACGGCCCCTCCCGGGCCGCTCGTTGATCCCATAGCACGAGAACCCGTCCGCGTCCCGGCCCGACTGCTCCAGCAGAGTGAAAACGGGACCGGCGGTGGAGGGACGGACGATCCCGCCGGTTGGATGGCAGCGCCGTACCCCGGTCACTCAGTCCCTTCGTACGACAGCAGGAAAATGAACCGCAGCGTCCTGTCCGAAGTGTTCCGCGCCCCCCTGGGCGTCCCTCCCGGCACCCTCACGGTCGCCACGTCCTTCACCCACCCCGCGCGCGGCCGGGTCGACTGCCCCGCCCACGGCCTGCTCGCGGCACTGACCCGCGACAGCGGGCTCGCGCCCCGGAGCCGCGCCCTGCCGGCGGGATGCCTGCACGAGCACCTGCCCGACGCCCCGACCACCGTCTTCGCCGTCACCTACGAGAGACCCGAAGGGGGGCATCACGGCCTGGCGCTGGCGGCGGACGCGAAGGACTCGGCGGCGCTGGCCTTCGCGGGCCGGCAGATCGACTCCTTCCGGGCCGTACTGCGGACCCGCCGGCTGCTGTACGTCATGGCGCCGACGACCACCGCCGACGGCCGGGCGCCCGCGGGTTCCGTACCCGCGCAGACGGCCGCCGCCCCCTCCTGGGAGTCGTGCGGCTGCCCGGCGGCCCGCGCGTGCCCCGCGACCCGGCACGCGAACAGCGCGCTGCACCGGTTCACGGACCGGGGGGACGAAGTCGTCGTGGTGGGTTCCCAGGCCGCGGGGCCGCCGCCCTGGCAGGCGCGGACCACCGGCGCCGCGCCGGTCGCGGTGCGCTCCCGGCAGGAGGCGGAGTCCGTGGAGGTCGGCGATCCGGACCGCCTCGCCTTCGTGGTGACCCCCGGGTCCGTCGTCTCCGAGGTGGCGGCCGTCCTCAAGGTGCTGCGCCGCCGCTACCCCCGGCTGCGCGGCCAGCACCCCTCGGAGTGGTGCTACACCATGGAGGACCTCCACACGGCGGTCGCCGCCGCGCTGAGCCAGTCCGACACCCTGCTGGTCGCCGGACGCCGCTCGGCCCCCGCCGTCCGTACGGCCGTCTCCCAGGCCGCCGAGGCCAAACTGCGGGTCCATGACGTCACGACGCCGACGAGCCTGCGCCCGCAGGACCTCGACGCGGCGACGATCACCCTCGTGGACGCCACGCCCGACGGCCGCGGGCGGCGGGAGATCGGCCGGATCATGAACGGCCTGGGCCCCGCGAGCCACATCCGCCGCGAGGTCCGCTCCTACCCGGAGCCGCTCCTGGTGCCCCGCGCGTCCCCGGCGCGCTGACCGGCCGTCCTCGCCGTCTCCCCTCGCCCGCCCGGGCGCACCCGCTCTGGTTCTACGCTGCGTACATACACGCGCTTCCTGCCCGATGCGGGCAGGCAGGGTGCGAGAGGCGGGAAACGTGCAGGTCATAGCGGGTATGGAGCGGGATTCATGCGGTTGACGGTCTTCTGGCAGCGGATGGCGGAACACTTCGGTCCGGGATACGCCGAGACCTTCGCGCGCGATCATGTGATGTCGGAGCTGGGCGGGCGCACGGTGAACGAGGCGCTGGACGCCGGCTGGGCGGCCAAGGAAGTGTGGCGCGTGGTGTGCGCGGTCATGGACGTGCCGGGGGAACGGCGCTGAGCGTGCCCCCGGCATCTCGCCGATCCGGGGCGAAATGCCCCGTATGCCCGATGTGAAGTCGACGCTACGGCACCGATCGGTCACGAAAGCCGCAGGTGGGCGCTGTTTGTCGGTGGAGTGGGCGAGACTTGGCGCGTGGCACGCACTGACGAGGACACCGAGCAGCTGACCCGGCCCGCGGAACCGGCGGGGCCGACGGCGCCGACCGACCGGCCACCGGTCACCGATGCCGTCACGCCGGACGGCCGCACGCCGGACGCCCGTATGCCGCGCTGGCTGCCGCGCGCCATGGTGCTCGCGCTCGCACTGATCGCCGCCTTCCAGCTGGGCAGCTGGGCCTTCCACCAGCTCACCGGGCTGCTGATCAACATACTGATCGCGTTCTTCCTGGCCCTGGCGGTCGAGCCCGCCGTGAGCCGGATGGCCGCCCGCGGCATGCGCAGGGGGCTCGCCACCTTCCTGGTCTTCTTCGTCCTGACCGCCGCCGCCGCGGGGTTCGTCACCCTGCTCGGATCGATGCTGGCCGGCCAGATCATCAAGATGATCGAGGGCTTCCCGGACTACCTGGACTCGCTCATCCACTGGATCAACCAGACCTTCCACGCCAACCTCAGACGGGTCGACGTCCAGGAGGGGCTGCTCCACTCCGACTGGCTGCGCAAGTACGCGCAGAACAGCGCGGCCGGTGTCCTCGACGTGTCCCAGCAGGTGCTCGGCGGCCTCTTCCAGCTGCTGACCGTCGCGCTGTTCTCGTTCTACTTCGCCGCCGACGGCCCCCGGCTGCGCCGCGCCCTGTGCTCGGTGCTGCCGCCCGCGCGTCAGTCCGAGGTGCTGCGCGCCTGGGAGATAGCCGTCGACAAGACGGGCGGCTACCTCTACTCGCGCGGCCTCATGGCGCTCGTCTCCGGCATCGCGCACTACATCCTGCTGGAAGCCCTGGGCGTGCCGTACGCGCCCGTGCTCGGCGTCTGGGTGGGGCTGGTCTCGCAGTTCATCCCCACCATCGGCACCTATCTCGCGGGCGCGCTGCCGATGCTGATCGCGTTCACCGTCGCCCCCTGGTACGCGGTGTGGGTGCTGGTCTTCGTCGTGATCTACCAGCAGTTCGAGAACTACATGCTCCAGCCCAAGCTGACCGCCAAGAGCGTCGACATCCACCCCGCCGTCGCCTTCGGCTCGGTCATCGTCGGCACGGCCCTGCTGGGCGCCGTCGGCGCGCTGATCTCCATCCCCGCCGTGGCCACCCTCCAGGCGTTCCTGGGCGCCTATGTGAAGCGGTACGACGTCACCGACGACCCCCGTGTGAACGGGCACCGCGTGCGGACGCAGGGTGGCTCCGGCGTGCTCGCGCGGCTCAGGGCCGCGCGCGTCCGGCGGTAGCGGACCGCCCGCACCGCGACTCCCGAAGTGACACCCCGACACGACGGGGTGTCGCTTGACACGAAAATCGAACATCCATTCTTATGAAGGCTCCGGCGAGGCTGTGGACCGGGGATTCGGTCACGGTTCGGGTAGATATGCAC
Organism: Streptomyces sp. WP-1; assembly: GCF_030450125.1. Taxonomy (NCBI): domain Bacteria; kingdom Bacillati; phylum Actinomycetota; class Actinomycetes; order Kitasatosporales; family Streptomycetaceae; genus Streptomyces; species Streptomyces sp. WP-1. The sequence continues at coordinate 2,335,144 of NZ_CP123923.1, read as the reverse complement.
CCCGGTTATCCACAGGCCGGGCCGACGTCGGGGCGCGTTGTCAGTGGCAGGCGTTAGCGTCTTTGACGTGAAGCGATCGACTCAAGCAAACCGGGTGGAACCCATGGCAGGAACCGACCGCGAGAAGGCGCTCGACGCCGCACTCGCACAGATTGAACGACAATTCGGCAAGGGCGCGGTCATGCGCATGGGCGAGCGGTCGAGGGAGCCCATCGAGGTCATCCCGACCGGCTCGACCGCCCTCGACGTGGCCCTCGGCGTCGGCGGCCTGCCGCGCGGCCGTGTCGTGGAGATCTACGGACCGGAGTCCTCCGGCAAGACGACCCTGACGCTGCACGCCGTGGCGAACGCGCAGAAGGCCGGCGGCCAGGTCGCGTTCGTGGACGCCGAGCACGCCCTCGACCCCGAGTACGCGCGCAAGCTGGGCGTCGACATCGACAACCTGATCCTGTCGCAGCCGGACAACGGCGAGCAGGCGCTGGAGATCGTGGACATGCTGGTCCGCTCCGGCGCGCTCGACCTGATCGTCATCGACTCCGTCGCCGCGCTCGTGCCGCGCGCGGAGATCGAGGGCGAGATGGGCGACAGCCACGTCGGTCTCCAGGCCCGTCTGATGAGCCAGGCGCTGCGGAAGATCACCAGCGCGCTCAACCAGTCCAAGACCACCGCCATCTTCATCAACCAGCTCCGCGAGAAGATCGGCGTCATGTTCGGCTCCCCGGAGACCACGACCGGTGGCCGGGCGCTGAAGTTCTACGCCTCGGTGCGTATCGACATCCGCCGCATCGAGACCCTGAAGGACGGCACCGAGGCGGTCGGCAACCGCACCCGCTGCAAGGTCGTCAAGAACAAGGTCGCGCCCCCCTTCAAGCAGGCCGAGTTCGACATCCTCTACGGCCAGGGCATCAGCCGCGAGGGCGGTCTGATCGACATGGGCGTGGAGCACGGCTTCGTCCGCAAGGCCGGCGCCTGGTACACGTACGAGGGCGACCAGCTCGGCCAGGGCAAGGAGAACGCGCGCAACTTCCTCAAGGACAACCCCGACCTGGCCAACGAGATCGAGAAGAAGATCAAGGAGAAGCTGGGCGTGGGTGTCCGGCCCGAGGAGCCGTCGGCCGAGCCCGGTGCGGACGCCGCGGGTGCCGCCCCGGCCGAGGACACCGCCAAGACGGCCGCCCCGGCCGCCAAGGCAGCCAAGCCCAAGGCCGCCGCTGCCAAGAGCTGACCGTGACACGACGAACCGACTGGTCCGAGTACGAGTACGCCACCCCCGGTGCCTCACGGGGGAGGGGCACCGGGGATCACCCGGCGTATGCCCCGGGCGGTGACGACGCGTACGCGGCCGGTGGAGACGACGTATACGGGGACGGCGCCCTGCCGGGCGACGTGAGCGGGGAGCCGTCCGGGGGCGGCTCGACCGGTCCCGGTTCCCGGGGCGGCCGGGGTCGTCGGGGCCGCCGACGGGGCGGCTTCGGGGAGCCGTCCGGTGAGGACGGAGGTGCCGCCTCCTCGTCGAGGGCCGAGCGGGGGGAGCCTTCGGGGGACCCGGCCGAGCGGGCACGGGCGATCTGCCTGCGCCTGCTGACCGGGACCCCGCGCACCCGGAAGCAGCTCGCGGACGCCCTGCGCAAGCGGGAGATCCCCGAGGACGTGGCCGAGGAGGTGCTGTCGCGGTTCGAGGAGGCCGGACTGATCGACGACGGGGCGTTCGCGGACGCCTGGGTGGAGTCCCGGCACCACGGCCGGGGACTGGCCCGGCGGGCCCTCGCCCGGGAGCTGCGCACCAAGGGGGTCGACTCGACGCTGATCGAGGAGGCGGTCGGACAGCTCGACCCCGACCAGGAGGAGGAGACCGCCCGGGAACTCGTCGCCCGCAAGCTGCGTGCCACCCGGGGCCTCGACCGTGACAAGCGCATCCGCCGCCTCGCCGGCATGCTCGCCCGCAAGGGATACCCCGAGGGGATGTCTCTGCGCATCGTCCGCCGGGCTTTGGAGGAGGAGGGCGAGGACGCGGACTTTCTCGGGGAGTCCGACTTCTGACGACGCGCCTTGCGGGGCGAGTCGTCGGGGTGACGTGCGGGGCGAGGGAGCGGTGAGGAGCTTCGTCGGGCCACGGCGGGCGGGGCGGTGGCGCGGCGGGCGGGACCAGGGCCGGGTGGCGAGCCGTCGGACTGTCGGGCGGGCTGAGGGGCGGATGACGGCGCGGGCCGGTGAACCGGCGGGCGTGACCACGCGTTGGCGAGGCGTGTGGATGGGGTGAGAGAGGCGTGCCGACGGGTTGAGACGACGGGGGATCACCCCAGGTTCAGGACACCGGGTCGCCGCAATGTGCCGATACCCCGGATCCAGGAAGCTGAAGGCACGCCCCGTCGTCGCGACCGCGAGCCTGCTCGCCCTGGTGGAGGAGCAGGGGTCAGGTCCCCGACGGGATCACCGGCAGGCCGGCCGAGCGCCAGGACTGGAAGCCGCCGACCAGATCGGTGGCCCGGTGCAGGCCGAGTCGGTGGAGGGAGGCGGCGGCGAGGGAGGAGGCGTAGCCCTCGTTGCAGATCAGCACGATGCGCAGGTCGTGGCCGGTGGCCTCGGGGAGGCGGTGGCTGCCCTGGGGGTCCAGGCGCCACTCCAGTTCGTTGCGCTCGACGACGACGGCGCCGGGGATCAGCCCGTCCCGCTCGCGCAGCGCCGCGTACCGGATGTCGACCAGCAGGGCCTCACCGGTGCGCGCGGTGTCGTACGCCTCCCGTGCCTCGACGCGTCGGTAGCCGGTGCGGACCCGCTCCAGCAACTCGTCGATGCCGACCGGGTGTTGGTCTGGGGCGGCGCTCACTGCCAGTCCTCCGGGCGTTCGACCTGCTCCAGGCGCAGCACCTGGCCCGAGCGACTGTAGCGGCGGATGCGGGGGAGCGGTGGGTAGTAGGCGTGGACGGAGATCGCGTGTCGGTCGGGGGACTCGTTGAGGACCTCGTGCACATGGTGGCGGCCGAAGGTGCGGCCCTGTCCGGAGGGCAGCCGGCGCTCGCGGTCCACGCCCTCGGTGAGTTCCAGGGTCTTCCAGCCGTCGGTGGGCAGCCGGGCGGCGAGCGAGTTCTCCTTGAGTTCGCCGGAGGCGGTGAGGAAGGCGCCGACGGACTCGGCGTGGTCGTGCCACCCGGTGCCGGTACCGGGCGGCCAGCCGATCAGCCAGGCCTCGCTGCCGCCGGGACCCTCCAGCCGCACCCAGGTGCGGCCCTCCGGATCCAGCGGGAGAGAGGCGAGCAGCCCGGCGTCGGCCGCAGCGCGCCGTACGAACGCGAGGAGGTCCGTCTGCGTCGGCGCGGAGCCGGTGGCGGGGGGCGCCGAAGGGGACGTCGAGGGGGACGAGAGGGACACGTGCACCGTCCTGAAGAGGGTTCGCGGAACGGGCGCACGGCGGCGCCCGGAGAAAAAGGGGGGATGCGAATTCAGCAGGACGGCCGACACACACAGCCCGCGTAGCGGACGAGGTCCATATGGACCCTCCGCCACAGGCGTACACAGGTGTCGGTCACGACGGGAGTACAGCACGCCGCCGAAATGGCGGTCAACAGACGGTCACGATGTGGACGGAGGGTGACGGCGCGCGGGGGAGCGGGAGGGAGCGCCGAGGGGAGCAGGGAGCGGGACGACGGAGGGCTCAGGTGTGGTGCACGCCCCGAGTGCGCCTCCGAGCACGCCCGAGTGCGGGCCCTGTGCGCGCCCGGGGTCCTTCGCGAGCGTGCCTCGGGCCTGGGCGGCCCCCGTCAACGCACCCCCGCCTCAACTTCCTCTGCCACCGCCACCGCTCCGCCGACCGTCGCCTCAGCCGCCGTGTACAGGTCGGCGGGGCGGACGCCGGTCAGGGCGGTGACCAGGTGGCCGTCGGGGCGTACCAGGAGGACGCTGTGGGCCGGGGCGCCGGGGTAGCTCTCGGCGACGAGCAGTTCGGCGGGGTGCGGCAGGGCCGTCACCGCGGCGGCCAGGCGGGGCATCACGCCCGCCGAGACCCAGTGCTTGCGGTCCCAGACGCCGGTGCCGGGAGCGATCAGCAGGACGAGCAGCGCGCCGCGGCCGAGGCGGTCGCGCAGGCGGACGAAGGAGCCGTCCTCCGCCGTGACACGGACGTCCGTCACCGGGGCGCCGCGCGGCGTGTCGACGGGGATCTCGCCCTGGAGGGGGCGGGGCGTGAGCGGGGAGGCGGCGTACGCGCCCGGCGCGCCGAGTGCCCCGCGGCCCAGATGGCCGTCGGTGAGGAGGGCGTCGTGGCCGCGGGCCGTGCCCGGGACGATGTGCCGCAGTCCGCCTCCGCCGCGCAGCCCCGGCAGCGCCTGGTCGGTGGCGCGCAGCCGGGCGGCGACCACCGCGCGCCGCTCCTCCTGGTAGCTGTCGAGCAGTGCCTCGTGCGGCCCGTGGTGCCAGGCGGCGGCGAGCTTCCAGGACAGGTTGTCGGCGTCCCGCAGCCCCTCGTCGAGACCCTGGGTGCCCAGCGCGCCGAGCAGATGCGCCGCGTCCCCGGCGAGGAAGACCCGGCCGTCGCGCCACCGCCGGGCCAGCCGGTGGTGCACCGTGTGGACGCCGGTGTCGAGGAGGTCGTACGCCGGTGTCGTGCCGTCGGTCCAGCCCGCGAGGGTCTCGCGGATCCGGGCCACCAGGAGTTCGGGCGTGACGAGGTCCTTGCCCGGTGGCAGCAGCCAGTCCAGGCGCCAGGCGCCGTCCGGCAGGGGGCGGGCGGACACCTCCCCGGCGAAGGGCCCGGAGGACCGCCACGGCGGCATCCGGTGGAGCAGTGCCTGGTCCTCCCAGGGGAGTTCCGCGCGCAGTGCGGCGACGGCGTGCCGCTCCACCGCCGTACGGCCGGGGAAGCGGATGTCCTGGAGCTTGCGCACGGTCGAGCGGGTGCCGTCGCAGCCCACCAGGTAACTACCGCGCCACCAGGTGCCCTTGGGGCCCCGGGTGTGCGCGGTGACGCCGGAGGTCTCCTGCTCGATCGAGTCCAGGCGGCTGTCGGTGGCGATCTCCACGAGCGGCTGGCCGGCGGCGGCCGCCCGCAGCAGGCCCGAGACCACATGCTGGGCGATGTGCACCGGGGCGGGCTCGTCCGGGGCGAAGGCGATCTCGCTCACCACCTGCTTGCGGCGCATCGAGCGCCACCCGCTCCAGCGCACGCCGTGGTGGTCGAGGGCCGTCCCGGCCAGCCGTTCCAGCAGCGCGGCCGTGTCGGGGCGCAGGACGACGGTGCGTGCCGGGCGGGGCTCCTCCTTGCCGGGGCCCTCGTCCAGGACGACGGCCGGCACCTCCTGGCGGGCCAGCGCCAGGGCGAGCGTGAGCCCGACGGGTCCCGCTCCGACGATGATCACCGGGTCCACGGCGCGGTGCCCCCTGTCCGCGGCGATGCCTCGACGGCGGTGGGTGAACAGCAAGGTGAGGCCGGGTGCACGATCACAGAAGGTATGCAACCCATTGGCAGAGTATGCGTCAAGTGACCCTCGGGGGCGGTGGCGTCATGCCACCGCCCCCGGCCGAATCATTTGATTGAATGATCGTCACTTCTTGGTGTCGTTGATGTCACCGATGCCGGAGAGAGAACCGGCCGGATCCGCGCCGGTCGCCGCCGTGCCCGCGATGTCCGCCACGTCCTGCGCGCCCAGCACCGCGCCGGTCGACTTCTTGCCCCGCCGCAGCCGGCCCTCCAGCCAGTGCGCGAAGGAGGTCAGCGAGAAGTTGATGAGCACGTAGATCACGGCTACGACGGTGAGCGAGGCGATGAAGTTGCCGTAGTAGCCGCTCATCGTGTTGGCCGAGGCCAGCAGTTCGGGGAAGGTGAGGACCGCGCCGCCGAGGGCGGTGTCCTTCACGATGACCACCAGCTGGCTGACGATCGCCGGGAGCATCACGGTGACCGACTGCGGCAGCAGTACGAGCCGCATCAGCTGGCCCTTGCGCAGGCCGATCGCCAGGGCCGCCTCGGACTGGCCCTTGGGCAGCGAGAGGATGCCCGCGCGGACGATCTCCGCGAGCACCGACGCGTTGTACAGCACCAGGCCGGTGACGACCGCGTAGAACGGCCGGTCGTCCGAACTGACGCCGGTGTACTGGGCGAAGAGCGCGAGGCCGAAGATCATCAGGACCAGTACGGGGATCGCGCGGAAGAATTCGACCAGGACCGCGGCGATCACCCGTACCCAGGCGTGGTCCGAGAGCCGCGCGATGCCGAGGACCGCGCCCAGCGGGAGCGCGATGACCATCGCGAGCGCCGCCGCCTCCAGGGTCTTCCGCAGCCCCGGCCAGATGTACGTGGTGTACGCCTCGGAACCGGAGAAGAACGGCTTCCACAGGGCCCACTCCAGCTGGCCCTTGTCGTCCAGGGCGCTGTAGACCCACCAGACGAGGGCCGCGAGGACGACCAGGAAGGCCGCCGTGTACAGGACGTTGCGCCGCCTGGCGCGGGGTCCCGGAGCGTCGTACAGGACCGAAGTCATCGCTTCACCGCCACCTTCTTGCCCACCCAGCCGAGGATCAGGCCGGTCGGCAGGGTCAGGCAGACGAAGCCGAAGGCGATGACCGCCGAGATCGTCATCAGCTGCGCCTCGTTCTCGATCATCTTCTTCATCAGCAGGGCCGCCTCCGCCACGTTGATCGCGGCGGCCACCGTCGTGTTCTTCGTCAGCGCGATCAGTACGTTGGTCAGCGGGCCGACGGTCGCGCGGAAGGCCTGCGGGAGCACGACCAGGCCCAGCACCTGGGAGAAGCTGAGGCCGATGGCCCGTGCCGCCTCCGCCTGGCCGACCGGCACCGTGTTGACGCCGGCCCGGATCGCCTCGCACACGAAGGCCGAGGTGTAGACGATCAGACCGAGCACGGCCAGCCGGAAGTTGATCGCGTCGAAGCCCTTGGCGCCCAGACTGATGCCCAGCGTCTGGTTCAGACCGAGCGACGAGAACAGGATGATCACCGTGAGCGGGATGTTCCGCACGATGTTCACGTAGGCGGTGGCGAAGCCGCGCATCAGCGGTACCGGGCCCACCCGCATGGCGGCCAGCAGGGTGCCCCAGACCAGGGAGCCCACGGCCGACAGCAGGGTGAGCTGCACCGTCGTCCAGAAGGCGCCCAGTACGTCGTAATGTCCAAGAAAGTCGAACACGATCTCCCGCGCTTCCGCGTGTAGGGATGCCCACGGTGCGCCGCCGTCGACGGCGGCGCACCGGCCGGGCGTTGCCTCAGCTCTTGACGTCGCCGACCTTCGGCGCGGGCTCGTTCTTGTAGTCGGCCGGGCCGAAGTTCTTCTTCACGGCCGCGGCCCAGGAGCCGTCGGAGACCATCGACTCCAGGGCCGTGTTGATCTTCGCCTTGAGGTCGCTGCCCTTCTTGACACCGATCCCGTAGTTCTCGTTGGTCATCTTGAAGTTGCCGAGCTTGAACTTGCCCTTGAACTGGGCCTGGGCGGCGTAACCGGCGAGGATCGAGTCGTCCGTGGTCAGGGCGTCGATGGCGCCGCTCTGCAGACCCGAGAGACACGCGGAGTAGGTCGGGTAGGTGACCAGGTCGGTCTTGAGGTTCAGCTTGGCCTTGAGGTTCTGGGCCGAGGTCGAGCCGGAGACCGAACACAGCTTCTTGCCGTTCAGGTCCTTCGGCGCCTTGATGGCCGTCTCGTCGGCACGCAGCAGCACGTCCTGGTGGGCCAGCAGGTACGGGCCGGCGAAGTCGACCTTCTGCTCGCGCTCCGGAGTGATCGAGTACGTGGCGGCGATGAACTGGACGTCACCGCGCTGGAGCATGGTCTCGCGGTCGGCGCTCTTCGACTCCTTCCACTCGATCTGGTCCGGGCCGTAGCCGAGCTTCTTGGCGACATAGGTGGCCACGTCGACATCGAAACCCGCGTAGCCCTGCGGCGTTTTCTGGCCGAGACCGGGCTGGTCGAACTTGATGCCGATGGCGATCTTCTTGCCGCCGGAGGACCCGTTGTCGTCCTTCTTGTCGCCGCCGCACGCGGTCGCGGCGAGGCTGAGGGCGAGGACGGCGGCCGAGGCGGCGGTGACCTTGCGGAGCTGCATGCTGAACATCCTTCGAAGTGGTGAGGGACGAGGCCCGTCGGGAGAAATCGAATGAGGCGCGCGCGACGGCCGCCCGCGGGCTCAGTGGTGCAGGATCTTGGACAGGAAGTCCTTGGCCCGGTCGCTGCGCGGGTTGCTGAAGAACCGGTCGGGCGCGGCCTGTTCGATGATCCGGCCGTCCGCCATGAAGACCACCCGGTTGGCGGCCGAGCGCGCGAAGCCCATCTCATGGGTGACGACGATCATCGTCATGCCCTCGCGCGCCAGCTGCCGCATGACGTCCAGGACTTCGTTGATCATCTCGGGGTCGAGGGCCGAGGTCGGCTCGTCGAAGAGCATGACCTTCGGGTTCATCGCCAGCGCCCGGGCGATGGCGACGCGCTGCTGCTGGCCGCCGGACAGCTGGGCGGGGTACTTGTCGGCCTGGGTGCCCACGCCGACCCGGTCGAGCAGGGCCCGCGCCTTCTCCTCGGCCTGCTTCTTGTCGGCCTTGCGGACCTTGATCTGGCCCAGCATCACGTTCTCGAGCACGGTCTTGTGCGCGAAGAGGTTGAAGGACTGGAAGACCATCCCGACGTCGGCGCGCAGCCGCGCCAGCTCCCGGCCCTCGTGCGGCAGGGGCTTGCCGTCGATCGTGATGGTGCCCGAGTCGATCGTCTCCAGGCGGTTGATGGTGCGGCACAGGGTCGACTTGCCGGACCCGGAGGGCCCGATGACGACCACGACCTCGCCGCGGTCGATCGTCAGGTCGATGTCCTGGAGCACGTGCAACGCGCCGAAGTGCTTGTTGACGCTCTTCAGGACGACCAGTTCGTCGGAAGCGGCCTTGTCCTCCTTGGCCACCGATACTTCGGTCATCGCTTCACGGCTCCGTCCTCCTCGGTTTCGGAGGACAGTAATGACGGGCTGTGACCTGCGTCATCACATCTGAGGGAGATCTGAGCATCACGATCCGGTAGCCGCCGTACACATGACGTAGCGGTACCCGTCAAGATCCGTATCGGCCGCATAACGGAAGCGACGGGCAACCGGAAGCCACTTGACGGCGTCCTGCTCCATCGGCGTCACTGCCATGGTGCATACGCGCGGGCACATGATCTGCAAGACGGATGAACGATGTCCGTAGGACCACTGAACCGGAGGGGGCCGGAATGAGACTGCTGCTCGTCGAGGACGACAACCATGTGGCCGCGGCCCTGTCCGCCGTGCTGGCCAGGCACGGATTCGCCGTCACCCACGCGCGCAACGGCGAGGAGGCCCTGCGCGCGCTCGTCCCCGAGAGCGACGGCTTCGGCGTGGTCCTGCTCGACCTGGGCCTGCCCGACCAGGACGGCTACGAGGTCTGCGGCAAGATCCGCAAGCGCACCAGCACCCCGGTGATCATGGTCACCGCCCGCTCCGACGTCCGCTCCCGCATCCACGGGCTCAACCTGGGCGCCGACGACTACGTGGTGAAGCCGTACGACACCGGGGAACTGCTCGCCCGGATCCACGCCGTCAGCCGGCGCACCGCCCACGAGGAGCCCGCCCAGACCGCCGAGGGCCTGCTGCACCTCGGCCCGGTGCGCATCGAACTGCCCACCCGCCAGGTCAGCGTGGACGGCTCCGTCGTCCAGCTCACCCGCAAGGAGTTCGACCTGCTGGCGCTGCTCGCCCAGCGCCCCGGCGTGGTCTTCCGGCGGGAGCAGATCATCAGCGAGGTGTGGCAGACCAGTTGGGAGGGCACCGGACGCACCCTGGAGGTGCATGTCGCCTCCTTGCGCGCCAAGCTGCGCCTGCCCGCGCTCATCGAGACCGTCCGGGGCGTCGGCTACCGGCTCGTCGCCCCGGCCGCCTAGCGGGGACGGGTGCGCACACGGCTGCTGCCGCTGCTCATCGTCCTGATGGCGGCCGTACTCCTCGCCCTCGGCGTCCCGCTCGCCGTCAGCATGGCCGCTTCCGAGCAGCAGCGGGTCGTGGTGGACCGGATCGACGACACGGCGCGCTTCGCCGCGCTCGCCCAGTTCGTCACCGAGGGCCCCGGCGGCTCCCGGCGCACCGGCACCGACGAGCGCTGGGAGACCCTGCGCAGCGAACTCGACAGCTACTACGACGTCTACGGCATTCGCGCCGGTGTCTTCTACCGCAACGGTTCCGCCATGGCCAACGCGCCCGGCGACTGGTTCGTACCGCCGTCGGGGGAGGTCCGGGAGGCGTTCGACGAGGCGCTGCTCAGCCGGCGCAGCCACGACCCCCGGCAGGCGTGGCCCTGGCAGCACAGCCGCCTGGTGGTCGCCTCACCGGTGATCCGGGACGGGGACGTGATCGCGGTCGTCGTCACCGACTCGCCCACCGGGCCGCTGCGCCTGCGGATCCTGCACGGCTGGCTGCTCATCGGCGCCGGTGAGATCGCGGCCATGCTGCTCGCCGTCGGCGCGGCGCTGCGGCTGACCGGCTGGGTGCTGCGCCCGGTCCGGGTCCTGGACGCCACCACCCACGACATCGCCACCGGGCGCCTGAAGTCCCGGGTGGCGGCCGCCGGCGGGCCCCCGGAACTCCGGCGCCTCGCCCACTCGTTCAACGAGATGGCGGACCACGTCGAGGAAGTCCTCGAACAGCAGCGCGCGTTCGTCGCGGACGCCTCCCACCAGCTGCGCAACCCGCTGGCCGCGCTGCTGCTGCGCATCGAACTCCTCGCCCTCGAACTGCCGGAGGACAACGAGGAGATCGCCTCGGTGCGCACCGAGGGCAAGCGCCTCGCCCAGGTCCTGGACGACCTGCTCGACCTGGCGCTCGCCGAGCACGCCGAGGCCGATCTGAGCCTGACCGACATCGGCGCCCTCACCGAGGAACGGCTGGCGGCCTGGACACCGGCCGCCGCGGCCCAGGGGGTCCGGCTGACCGGCGACTGCCCGGCCACCACCGGCTGGGCGGACCCGATCACCCTGTCCAGCGCGCTGGACGCGGTGATCGACAACGCGGTGAAGTTCACTCCCGAGGGCGGCGTCGTGGCGGTCTCCGTCTCCTGCGAGGGGGACGTCTCCAGGGTTGTCGTCACCGACACCGGACCCGGCCTCACCGAGGAGGAACTCGCGCGCGTGGGCGACCGTTTCTGGCGCAGCGGCCGCCATCAGAACGTCAAGGGGTCCGGGCTCGGCCTGTCCATCACCCGCGCCCTCCTGGAGGCGGGCGGCGGCTCGATAGCGTACGGTCCGCACGAGCCGAGGGGGCTGCGGGTGACGGTGTCGGTGCCGAGGTTCAGGGCTTGACCGAGCGGTAGTAGCGGCGGGCGCCCTCCTGGAGCGGGAGGGGGTCGGTGTAGATGGCGGTGCGCAGGTCGACCAGCTGGGCGGAGTGGACATGGGCGCCGATGCCGTCGCGGCTCTTGATCACGGTGCGGGTCACCCACTCGGTGAGCCGGGGGTCCATGTCCGCGCGGGTCATCAGCAGGTTGGACACCGCGATCGTCGGCACCTCGACGCCGTGCTGGACATCCGGGTACGCCGACTCGGGCATGTTGGTGGCCCGGTAGTAGCGCGTCTCCTGGCCCTGCGCGTGCAGCTTGGTGACGAGGTCGGCGTCGATCGGGATGAACCGGAAGGCGCCCTTCTTGGCCAGCGTGACCAGACCCCTGGTGGGCAGGCCGCCGGACCAGAAGAACGCGTCGATCCCGCCCTGTTGCAGTCGCTCGGGCCCGGTGTCTATGCCGTCGGCGGCGGGCGTGATGTCCTTCCGCGGATCGATGCCGGCGGCCCGCAGCACCCGGTCGGCGATCAGCCTGACCCCCGAGTTGGGCAGCCCGGTCGCGACCCGCTTGTGCCGCAGGTCCTCGATGCCGTGGATGTCCGAGTCGCTGCGCACGACGAGGTGCGTGTAGTCGTCGTAGAGCCGGGCCACCCCGCGCAGCTTCCCGGCGCCGCTGCCGTGCCCGAGCTCGTACGTCTGCACCGCGTCGGCCGCCGCGATGGTGAAGTCGGCCTTCCCAGTCGCCACCCGCCGCACGTTCTCCTGGGAGCCCGCGCTGTTGAGGAGCTTCACCTTCAGACCGGGCATGTCCTTGGCCAGTTCGGTGCGCAGCCGCTCGCCGTACTCCTGGTAGACGCCCTTGGGGGTGCCGGTGCTGAAGACGATCGTCCCGCTCGGCGGCTTCTCGCCCAGCGGCAGCAGCCACCACAGCAGCAGACCGAGGACGACGGCACCGGCGGCCGCGACCGGCAGCGCCCGGCGCCGGCCGGAGCGGGGGAACAGCTTGGACATGCGGCGATCCTGCCAGGCGAGGTACGACGCTGACCAGGGCCGGGGCTGTGAGGTGGGCCGGGCGGCGGTCGGGGCCGGGGGAGTGGTCCGGGGCCGGGCGGTGGTCCTCGGCCGGGCGGCGGGCGTTGTCGGTGGTGGCCGTTAGAGTCGACGCATGAGCACTTCGCCCGCCGATCTCGTCCGTGAGTTCCACCGCGCCTTCGGCCTCGACGCCCGCACCACCCCCACCGAGGTCTCACCCGAACTGGCCGCCCACCGCTGGGACATGCTCGCCGAGGAGGCCGCCGAGGTCGGCGAGGTCTCGGTCGAGGGCCCGCTGGACAAGCTGGCGCACGAACTGGCGGACGTGGTGTACGTGGCGTACGGCACCGCCCTGGTCCACGGCATCGACCTGGACCAGGTGATCGCCGAGATCCACCGCGCCAACATGAGCAAGGTCGGCCCCGACGGGCAGATCAGCCGCCGCGCCGACGGCAAGGTCCTCAAGGGCGAGCACTACCGGGCACCGGACGTGTCCTCGGTCCTGCGCCGCCAGGGCTGGACACCGGCGGCGCAGGACGCCACCGTGGAGGCGGACGCCTAGGAGGCCGTCCCGAGGACGGTGCGACGCCCCGGGTGGGACGACCCGAGTGGGACGACCCGGGGCGCGCGGTGGGCGGTCGAGACCGTGCGAGGGGCCTGTGAGCCGCCCCGCCGTACGGCGGTCTCGGCTCAGGGCCTCGGCCCGGCGCCGCCCAGCCGGGTCAACAGACCGGCGAGGAGGGGGACTTCCTCCGCTCCCCAGGCCGGGGCGGCGAAGAGATCCTCGGCGGTCTCCTCGGCCGTGGCCAGCATCTCCTTCAGCCGGTCCCGGCCCGTGCCGGTCAGTGACGCATAGGCCACGCGCGCGTCCCGGGCGTCCGGCTCCCGGGTCACCAGTCCGATCCGCTCCAGGGGAGCCAGCGCACGGGTGACCCCGGAGGCCGTCAGCCCCAGCGCCTCGGCGAGATCGACCCGCCGCATCCGGCTGCCGGGCGCCTGTCCAAGCCGCAGCAGCAGCGTGAAGTCGGCGAGGCTCACTCCGTGCAGCCCGCCGAGCCGGGCGTCGAACCGCCGTACCAGCGCCGCCTGGGCCCGCACGAGACGCAGGGCGGCGTCCAGGGCGTCACTCATGGTCCATGTCCATCCGGGATACGACTCCCTGAGACCTCAGGAGTTCCTTGAGGGTTCCTTGAGTGGTCAAGTTTATGGGATGGATGAGTGCGAAGGAGTCAGGACGCCTCGGACGACCGTGCCGCCGCCCGGCGTTGGCGCTTGCTCAAAGGTGCCTGGGAGAGGTCTTCGGCGGAGGAGCGGAGGTTCTTGAAGCCGTAGCCGCGTTCGGACAGCCAGGTCTTGGCGGCCGTCTCGGCGCGTTCGGTGGCGTCCAGGACGTCCTCCTCCTTCTCGCCGGTGTCGGAGAAGCGGAAGACGAAGGCCGGGCGGGCGGCGATGTCGTAGGTCACGCTGCCCTCGGGGGTGAAGGCGGCGCGCAGCACGTCATGGGCGGCGGCGTCGGCGAGCAGCGCGGCCCGCTGGTCGTCGGTGAGGCCGTCGAAGACACCGCGCACGGTGATCCGGAAGGTTCGGGTGTTCATCCCGCGACCATAGGCATGCCGGGATGCGGTTCTCCACCGGCTTTTCGCGCCGGTGCCGGAGGCGGACCCCGGCCGACGGGGCGGCGAAGCCCTCCCCGGGACCGCCTACCCTTGAACCATGACCAGCAGCAGCGACCGGAGCCCCGCAGTGGACGTGCCCGCACCCAAGAGCTACGAGATCCGCACCTATGGGTGCCAGATGAACGTCCACGATTCCGAGCGATTGGCCGGACTGCTGGAAGAGGCCGGGTACGTGCGGGCGCCGGAGGACGCCGACGGCGACGCGGACGTCGTCGTCTTCAACACGTGCGCGGTCCGGGAGAACGCCGACAACCGGCTGTACGGCAACCTCGGCCGGCTCGCGCCGCGCAAGGTGTCCCGGCCCGGCATGCAGATCGCGGTCGGCGGCTGCCTCGCGCAGAAGGACCGCGACACCATCGTGCGCAAGGCGCCCTGGGTGGACGTCGTCTTCGGCACGCACAACATCGGCAAACTCCCCGTGCTGCTGGAGCGCGCCCGCGTCCAGGAGGAGGCGCAGGTCGAGATCGCCGAGTCGCTGGAGGCGTTCCCCTCCACGCTGCCGACGCGCCGCGAGAGCGCGTACGCCGCCTGGGTCTCGATCTCCGTCGGCTGCAACAACACCTGCACCTTCTGCATCGTCCCGGCGCTGCGCGGCAAGGAGAAGGACCGCCGGCCCGGCGACATCCTCGCCGAGGTCGAGGCGCTGGTCGCCGAGGGCGTCTCGGAGATCACGCTGCTCGGCCAGAACGTCAACGCGTACGGCTCCGACATCGGCGACCGCGAGGCCTTCAGCAAGCTGCTGCGCGCCTGCGGGAACATCGAGGGCCTGGAGCGGGTCCGGTTCACCTCCCCGCACCCGCGTGACTTCACCGACGACGTGATCGCCGCCATGGCCGAGACGCCGAACGTGATGCCGCAGCTGCACATGCCGCTCCAGTCCGGCTCGGACACGGTCCTCAAGGCGATGCGCCGCTCCTACCGGCAGGAGCGCTACCTCGGGATCATCGAGAAGGTGCGCGCGGCGATCCCGCACGCGGCGATCACCACCGACATCATCGTGGGCTTCCCCGGCGAGACCGAGGCGGACTTCGAGGAGACGCTGCACACCGTGCGCGAGGCGCGGTTCGCGCAGGCCTTCACCTTCCAGTACTCCAAGCGGCCCGGGACCCCGGCCGCGACCATGGACGACCAGATCCCCAAGGAGGTCGTGCAGGCGCGGTACGAGCGGCTCGTCGCCCTCCAGGAGGAGATCTCCTGGGAGGAGAACAAGAAGCAGGTCGGCCGCACGCTGGAGCTGATGGTCGCGGAGGGCGAGGGCCGCAAGGACGGCGCCACGCACCGGCTCTCCGGGCGCGCCCCCGACAACCGCCTGGTCCACTTCACCAAGCCGGAGCAGGAGGTACGGCCCGGCGACGTGGTCACCGTCGAGGTGACGTACGCCGCCCCGCACCACCTGCTCGCCGAGGGCCAGGTGCTCGCCGTGCGCCGCACGCGCGCGGGCGACGCCTGGGAGAAGCGCACGGCCGAGGCGGCCGCCAAGCCGGCCGGCGTCATGCTGGGCCTCCCGAAGATCGGCGCCCCGGCCCCGCTGCCGGTGGCGACGAGCGGGTGCGGCTGCGACTGAGGGTGCGGCCGGGCGGGGGAGGGCTCCTGTTGGCCGGTCGGGCCGGGAGACGGCTCAGGCTGCCTGGGCGACGGCGGCCAGCAGGACGGCTCTTCCTGCCGGTCCGGTGGCGGCCGGGCGGTGAGCTGGCGCTGACCCTGCGGGGCCGAGCCGGGAGCCGGGGCTGACACGTGCTGGGGCGTGGGCTCTGGCCGGTCCGCGCGCGCCGCTGCGCAGGACGGAGTTCCTGTCTGACGGTCGGCGGTGTGCCCGCCCGTGAAGCGACGCCGACACCGCGAAGGACGGCCGTGAAGCCGCGCTGACACCGGTGAGATCCCAGGCCCCGGCCGGGCACCAGGGCCGTCCGGTGTGCGCGACGTTTCTTGTCGTCGCCGACTGTCAGGGACCGGGGGCCGTGAGGCGGCGCTTCCAGCTCGGGACCGGCTGTGAAGCCGCACCGGCACCTCGGGACCGGCTGTGGGGCTGCGCAGACACCTCGGGGCCGGTCGTGAAGCCGCACCGGCGCCTCGGCGGGCGGCCCGTGAGACGGCGCTGCCCCCCCGGAGGCCGGGCGGTGAGGCGGGCGGTGACACCGGCGGAGCCATCGGCCCCGGCCAGGCTGCCCGTCCGGGACGATGCCGGGTTACCCTGCCGATCATGCTTGTCGCCGCCGCCGTCTGCCCCTGCCCGCCGCTGCTCGTGCCCGAGGTCGCCGTGGGCGCCGCCGCCGAGATGGACGCCGCGCGTGCGGCCTGTACGGATGCGCTCGGTGTGCTCGCGGCCGCTCGTCCGGACCTGCTGATCGTCGTCGGACCCGCCGGGCCGGGCGAGGGCGGGGCGTTCCCGGGAGGCAGCCGGGGTTCCTTCAAGGGGTACGGCGTCGACCTCGACGTCCGCCTGGGGACCGGCCCACGGGACGACGCGGCGGTGGAGCGCGAGCTGCCGTCCTCGCTGGCCGTCGGCGCCTGGCTGCTGGAGCGGACCGGCTGGGCGGACGCCCCGGTCGAGGGACTCGGCGCGGAGGAGACGCTCACGCCCGAGCGGTGCGCGGAGACCGGCCGCGAACTCAAAGCGCGTGCCGGTCGCGTGGCCCTTCTCGTCCTGGGCGACGGCAGCGCGTGCCGTACGGTCAAGGCCCCGGGCTACCTGGACGAACGCGCGGCCCCCTACGACGCGGTGGCCGCCCACGCCCTGGCCACCGCCGACCTCCCCGCCCTGCTCTCCCTCGACGCCGCCCTCGCCCGCACCCTGAAGTCCTCGGGCCGCGCCCCCTGGCAGATCCTCGCCGGCGCCGCCGAGGGCACGGACCTCGACGGCAGCCTGCTGTACGAGGACGCGCCGTACGGGGTCGGCTACCTGGTCGCCACCTGGTCCTAGCGGACCGGGTCAGGAGGCCGGCGGCGGTCCCTGCGGCGGCGTGGGCGGATTCGGCTGCGCGCCCGGCGTGCCGTCCGGATGCTCGTCCTTGTGCGCCAGGCGGTCCACGGCGTCCTTCGCCTTGCCCGTGCCCGCCTGGATCTTGTCGCTGTACTTGTGGTTGGTGCGCTCGTCGACGGCCCTGGCCGCCTTGTCGAGGCCCTGCGACACCTTGTCGCCGTGCTGGCGCGCGAGGTCGGACACCTTGTCCTTGGCCGGGCCGAGCCTGGCCTTCATGTTGTCGAACAGACCCATGATCCACCTTCCCTCGCGGGTTACTTCCGGACGCTCTCGGTGGGCTGCTGCCGGGGGATCCGGGTGGCCTCGGACGGCTCGTCCGCACCGGTCGCCCGCTCCGTCCCCGCCGCCTCGGCCGCCTCCACGGGCGCCTGCCGAGTCGTCTTCGACCTGCCCAGGAGCCGTGAAATCATGCCCATATCCACTCCATACGGTACTCGCGCGGGCGAATTCCCGCGTCACGCGGTGCGCACGGCCACGCCGTCAGGGTCACCGCGCCGGACGCCTCGCACTGCGCGCCTCGCCCCGGGCAACGACCCGTCGGCGGGCTCCGTCACGTAACTCGTTCGAGACCCCGCCGCGAGGTTTGCGAGACTGGTGCGGTGAGCAGCGCATCCCCCGCCCCCCGCGTCATCGCCGTCGTCGGACCCACCGCGGCCGGAAAGTCCGATCTCGGCGTCTTCCTGGCCCAGCAACTCGGCGGCGAGGTCGTCAACGCCGACTCGATGCAGCTCTACCAGGGGATGGACATCGGCACCGCCAAGCTGACACCCGAGGAACGCGGCGGCGTACCCCACCACCTTTTGGACGTCTGGGACGTCACGGCCACCGCCTCGGTCGCCGAGTACCAGAAGCTGGCCCGCGGGCACATCGACGCGCTGCTCGCCGAGGGCCGCTGGCCGATCCTCGTCGGCGGCTCCGGGCTGTACGTGCGCGGCGCGGTCGACAACCTGGAGTTCCCCGGCACCGACCCCGAGGTCCGCGCCCGCCTGGAGGAGGAGCTGGCCCTGCGCGGCTCCGGCGCCCTGCACGCCCGCCTGGCCGCCGCCGACCCCGAGGCCGCCCGCGCGATCCTGCCCGGCAACGGCCGCCGTATCGTCCGCGCCCTGGAGGTGATCGAGATCACCGGCCAGCCCTTCACCGCCAACCTCCCCGGCCACGACTCGGTCTACGACACCGTCCAGATCGGCGTCGACGTCGCCCGCCCGGAGCTGGACGACCGGATCACGCGCCGTGTCGACCGGATGTGGGACGACGGTCTCGTGGACGAGGTGCGCGCGCTGGAGGCGCGAGGGCTGCGCGAGGGGCGCACGGCTTCGCGCGCGCTGGGATACCAGCAGGTGCTCGCGGCGCTGGCCGGTGACTGCACGGAAGCGGAGGCGCGCGCCGAGACCGTGCGCGCCACCAAGCGCTTCGCGCGCCGGCAGGATTCATGGTTTCGCCGCGACCCCCGGGTGCACTGGCTGAGCGGCGCCGAAGCCGACCGCGGGGAACTTCCCGGGCAGGCCCTGACGTTGGTCGAACGACCGGTCACAGCCTGATCACGTGATGGCATCGGGATGCGCCGCCGGTCATCGGCGCCTTCGGGGCCGTGCCATCATCGTGCTTCGATCGACCAAGTGGAGTCCTAGTTGGGAGGGCGCGTGGCGATGGAGGCCGGCCCTCGCGACACCGCACCGGGTGCCGAGCGCGTCACCACCGAGGGTGACCGACCGGACCAGGACGAGGGTCCCCAGGAGGATCTCCGCGAGGACCTCGGGGAAGGTCCTCAGGACGACCTCGACGACGGTCTCGTGCCCGAGGGCGAGGACCGGCTCGCCGACGACGGGCCCGACGAGACCGCGGACGGCGTGACCGAGGACGGTCCGGCGCCCGAGGAGATGTACACCAGCGGACCCGAGGTCGAGGTCGAGCTGCGCCCGCAGCGCCGGCTGCGCATCTGGCAGCTCGCGCCCATCGTGGGACTGTCCGCCGTCGGTTCCCTGATGTTCGCCTTCCCGCTCGCCTTCGACGGCGACAGCGGCGCGGTCATCGCCATGCTCGGCCTGCTGATCTGCTGCTGCGCCGCGGGCTGGGGCATGATGGCCGCCCGCCGCGTGGGCTACACCTGGCCCGGCCTGCCCCCGCGCGGCTCCGGCCGCCGCCCGGACTGGCGCGTCGTCCTCGGCTACGCCCTGCTGGTCGCCGTGGTGGCCGTACTCGCCGTGTGGCGCGTGGCCCGGCTGCGCTGACCGCGCCGGAGCGGACCGCGCCCCGGAGCGGGGCGCGCCGATCAGGCCGCCGGAGCGGGGCCGCCGGAGCGCGCCGCCCATGCCGTCGCGGCCCCGTGGTCGTCGTAGAACCTCTGTCGTACCCACCCCGTACGATCGAGGAATGAGCACGCGGATCGCCTTCCTCAAGGGTCACGGCACGGAGAACGACTTCGTGATCGTCCCGGACCCCGACAACGCCATCGAGCTGTCCCCGGCCGCCGTGGCCGCCCTGTGCGACCGCCGGGCCGGCATCGGCGGCGACGGTGTGCTGCACGTGGTGCGCTCCGCCGCGCACCCCGAGGCGCGGGACATGGCCGGCGAGGCCGAGTGGTTCATGGACTACCGCAACAGCGACGGCTCGATCGCGGAGATGTGCGGCAACGGCGTCCGCGTCTTCGCCCGCTACCTCCAGCACGCCGGGCATGTCGCCGAGGGCGACCTCGCCATCGCCACGCGCGGCGGCGTCAAGAGCGCGCACATCGCCAAGGACGGGGACGTGACCGTCGGCATGGGCAGCGCCCGCCTCCCCGAGGGGGACGTCACGGTGCGCGTCGGCGAGCGCAGCTGGCCCGCGCGCAACGTCGGCATGGGCAACCCGCACGCGGTCGCCTTCGTGGCCGACCTCGCGCACGCCGGCGACCTGTACAGCCCGCCGCCGGTCGGCCCCGAGGGCGCCTACCCGGAGGGGGTCAACGTGGAGTTCGTGGTGGACCGCGGCCCCCGCCATGTCGCGATGCGGGTGCACGAGCGCGGCTCCGGTGAGACCCGCTCCTGCGGCACCGGCGCCTGCGCCGTCGCCGTGGCCACCGCCCGCCGCGACGGCGTTGACCCGGCCGTCACCGGCACCCCCGTGACGTACACCGTGGACGTGCCCGGCGGCCGGCTGGTCATCACCGAACGGCCGGACGGGCAGATCGAGATGACCGGACCCGCGGTGATCGTCGCCGAAGGCGTGATCGACGGCGAGTGGCTGGAAAACGCGCTTCGCTGACCTGTCGAAACCGCCCTCGCGCCGGCCTCGGGCATCCGGAGCAGCGGTTCCGGGGGCCGGGGCCGGATCGAATCCACGGACGACGCCAGGGCAGGTGGCGCAAAACTTAAACCTCCTTTTCATCGCTCGAATGGGTGATCCGTTTCACGCTCGGCGAGAGGCGGTCTGTCGCACGTGGTGGGCTCGATAGCATCAAGCACCGGCACGGACGGGGGAGCGTCGGCACCCTGCGCCGCGCATGCCCTGGGGCTCCGTCCGCCGGTCCACGAGCCGGAGGTGCCCATGAGTGCGGAGGCCACGAACCCTTCGACCCCGGTCCCGGTGGTGCCCACGGCCGTGACGGCCGCCGTGGCACCCGCGTCGGTGCGCCGGAAGTCCCGGCCCAGGATCGACCTGCGCCGGCTCGGCCGGGCCGCGCTGCTCGGGCCGAACGCCCGGGACAGACTGCCCGACGCGATCGGCCATGTGGTGGAGGCGCACCGCGCCCACCATCCCGACGCCGACCTCGAACCCCTGCGCCGCGCCTATGTGCTGGCCGAGTCCTCGCACCGCGGCCAGACGCGCAAGAGCGGCGAGCCGTACATCACGCACCCGCTCGCCGTGACCCTCATCCTCGCCGAACTCGGCGCCGAGACGACGACGTTGACGGCCTCCCTGCTGCACGACACCGTCGAGGACACCGAGGTGACGCTGGACCAGGTGCGCGAGCAGTTCGGCGAGGAGGTCCGGTACCTGGTCGACGGCGTCACCAAGCTGGAGAAGGTCGACTACGGGGCCGCCGCCGAGCCCGAGACCTTCCGCAAGATGCTCGTGGCCACCGGCAGCGACGTGCGCGTGATGTCGATCAAACTCGCCGACCGGCTGCACAACATGCGCACCCTCGGTGTGATGCGCCGCGAGAAACAGGAGCGGATCGCGGGCGTCACCCGCGACGTCCTCATCCCGCTCGCCGAACGCCTCGGTGTCCAGGCCCTGAAGACCGAGCTGGAGGACCTGGTCTTCGGCATCCTCCACCCCGAGGAGTACGAGCACACCAGGGAACTCATCGCGCAGAACGCGGCCCTTACCGCCGACCCGCTCGCCGCGGTCGCCGAGGAGATGCGCGGGGTGCTGCGCGAGGCCGGCATCCCCGCCGAAGTCCTCATCCGCCCGCGCCACTTCGTCTCCGTGCACCGAGTGGCCCGTAAACGCGGGCAGTTGCGCGGCGCCGACTTCGGCCGGCTGCTGGTGCTGGTGGGCGAGGACGCCGACTGTTACGGCGTGCTGGGCGAGCTGCACACCTGTATGACGCCGGTGGTCTCGGAGTTCAAGGACTTCATCGCGGTACCCAAGTTCAACCTGTACCAGTCGCTGCACACCGCCGTCGCCCGCCCCGACGGCCAGGTGGTCGAAGTCCTCATCCGCACCCACCAGATGCACAAGGTCGCCGAGGCCGGCGTCGTCGCGCTCGGCAACCCCTACGCCGCCGGCACGGACGCCCCCGCCGCCGACGGTCCCGGCGCCGACGACCCCGCCGACGGCGAGCGCGCCGACCCCACCCGGCCCGGCTGGCTCTCCCGCCTCCTGGAGTGGCAGCAGGCCGCGCCCGACCCGGACACCTTCTGGTCGACCCTGCGCGAGGACCTCGCCCAGGACCGCGAGATCACCGTCTTCCGCCCGGACGGCGGCACCCTGGGCCTGCCCGAGGGCGCCAGCTGCGTGGACGCCGCCTACGGGCAGTACGGCGAGGACGCGCACGCCTGTATCGGCGCCCGCGTCAACGGCCGCCTGGCCACGCTGAGCACGGTCCTGAAGGACGGCGACACCGTCGAACTCCTCATGGGCCAGGACCCCGCCTCCGAGCCCTCCCGCGAGTGGCTGGAGCACGCCCACACCCCGGCCGCCCGCATCGCCATCCAGCGCTGGCTCACCACGCACCCCGGCGGCGGCGCCCCCGCCGACGAGCCGGCCGGGTACCGCGCCGACGCCGACTTCCGCGAACGGCGCGCCCACGAGTCCGGGCCCGGCGGACGCCCCCAGGGCGCCGACGTCGGCACCGACCGCCCCGGCGCCGCCGTACGCCTCGCCGGATGCTGTACGCCCGTGCCGCCCGACGAGATCACCGGCTTCCCGGTACGCGGGGGCGTGGTGACCGTGCACCGCGTGGAGTGCGCGGCGGTGGCGCACATGAAGAGCCGGGGGCGCACGGAGATCGGAGTGCGCTGGGGGGAGAGCACCGCGTGCCGGGTCACCCTGGTCGCCGAATCGTTCGGCCGCCGCGGTCTGCTCGCCGACCTCACCGAGGCCATCGCGCTGGCGGGCGGCGACATCGTCTCCGCCACGGTGGAACCACCGAGCGAGCAGCGGGTGCGCCACACCTACACCCTCCAGCTCCCGGACGCCGCGGGCCTGCCCTCCCTCATGCGCGCCATGCGCGACGTCCCGGGCGTCTACGACGTGAGCCGCACCCAGCCCCCGGCCCCGGCCTCCCGGACGCCCTAGCGAGCGCCCGGCCGAACCGCGAGCGAGGGCCGGGCCCTCAGGACCGGCTGGGGGTCACGGCTGGCCGCGTATCGCGGCGTGCCGGACAGACGGGCCTCTGGTTCGGAGGCCGGACGGACGGCTCGAAGGGACGGCCCGGACAGACGGCCCGGACAGACGGCCCGGACAGACGGCCCGGACAGACGGCCCGGACAGACGGCCCAGGCGGATGGCCTGTTCGGACGGCCCGGACGAGCGGCCCGGCGGGGAACGTCCCACCTGGACACACGGCCCGCCATGTCCAGCACCCGAACACACGGTCCGGCCGTGTCCAGCCGGCCGATGACAACGCCTCGCCACGCCCGGCCCGACCGATCTCGAAGCCCCGCCATACCCGGTCCCGGCCGACCGCGAAGCCCCGCCGCGCCCCGGTCGCCGCAGATCGACGGACCCCGCACGCGCCGCCTGCGCGGACGAACAGCCCTGTCACCGGAACGGCCTTAGCCGTCCGGGCCCCGCAGACGCCCACACCCCCCTCGTCCAGCCGCCACGGCCGACGCGACCCCGGCGCGCGCCCGGCGTCGGACGTTCCCGCGCCCCGCTCACCGCACGCAACCCGTTCGGGTGGGACGGGCGCGCGTCGTCGCCGTACGGCGGGCGGGCGCTGGTAGCCGTGGTCCATGCCGCTCAACCCCCGCCACCGGGCCACCCCTGCCCCCGCCCCCCGGCAGCGGACGGCCCCCCGCCGCCGCAAGGCCGCCCTGCTCGCCTCCGCCGCCTCCGTCTGCTCCCTGTGCCTGCTCGGCGCCGCCGCCCCGCCCGTGCCGCTCGGCATCGGCGACCGGCTGTACCCGACGCTGGGCAACCCCGGCTACGACGTCGCGTCGTACAACCTGGACCTCACGTACCCCGGCACCGACGACAAGCCGCTCCAGGCGGTCACCACCATCGACGCCTGGGTCACCGCCGACCTGGACCGCCTCAACCTGGACTTCGCGCGCGGCACCGTCCGCTCCGTCGACTTCGACGGGATCCCCGCCGACTTCCAGAGCGCCGGGGAGGACCTGGTCGTCACCCCCGCCCAGCCGCTGCGCCGGGGCGACTGGGTGCGCGTCACCGTGCGGCACACCAGCGACCCCAGGCCCACCGGGGACCAGAAGGGCGACGGCGGCTGGGTGCCCACCACCGACGGCCTCGTCATGGCGAACCAGGCCGACGCCGCCCACCTGGTCTTCCCGTGCAACGACCACCCGTCCGACAAGGCGATGTTCACCTTCCGGGTCACCGCGCCCAACGCCTACACCGTGGTCGCCAACGGTCTGCCGACCGGACAGAAGCGCACCGGCTCCAGCACCACCTGGACGTTTCGCACCGAGCACCCCATGGCCACCGAGCTGGCCCAGGTCTCCATCGGCCGCTCCGCCGTGCCGCGCCGCGAGGGCCCCCACGGGCTGCCCCTGCGCGATGTCGTCCCCAGCGCCGACCGCAAGACCCTCGAACCCTGGCTCGCCAAGACGCCCGACCAGATCGCCTGGATGGAGAGCAAGGTCGGCAGGTACCCGTTCGAGACGTACGGCGTGATCATGGCGAACGCCACCACCGGGTTCGAGCTGGAGACGCAGACCCTCTCGCTGTTCGAGAAGAACCTGTTCATCGAGCCCGCCTACCCCAAGTGGTACGTCGAGTCGGTCATGGTGCACGAGCTGTCCCACCAGTGGTTCGGCGACAGCGTCAGCCCCGCCTCCTGGTCCGACGTATGGCTGAACGAGGGGCACGCGACCTGGTACGAGGCCCTGTACGCGGAGGAGAAGGGCCACCGCCCGATGATCGACCGGATGAAGGCCGCCTACGCCGCCTCCGACGGCTGGCGCGCCTCCGGCGGCCCGCCCGCCCGGCCCAAGCTGCCCGCACCCGGCCAGAAGATCAGCATCTTCCGGCCCAGCGTCTACGACGGCGCGGCCCTCGCCCTCTACGCCCTGCGGCAGGAGATCGGCCGCCCCGCCTTCGAGCGCCTGGAGCGCCTCTGGGTCCGCGACCACCGCGACGCCGACGCCTCCACCGACGACTACATCGAACTGGCCTCCCAGGTCGCCGGCCGGGACCTCGGCGGCTTCCTGCACGACTGGCTGTACGGCGAGAAGACCCCGCCGATGCCGGGCCACCCGGACTGGAAGCCGGCCGACCCGCCCGCGAAGGCCGCGAAGGCGGCCAAACGGCCTGCCCGCAGGTGAGCCGGACGGCGCCCCGGCCCCGGGAAACCGGGGCGGCGGCGCCCCCGCGGCCCCGCGATAACACGGTGACGCGACGCGCCGCCTCGTGCGACCATCTTCGGGTCGGCGCCGCGCGGGACACGGGAATCTCCCGGGGTACCCGAGCGTTGACCATGACGAGCGGCCCGGCCGGGCCGCCGTACCGACGCCGTCACGGCACTCCCATCGACGTAAGGATCCAATGACCTCCTCTTCTTCCCCTTCCCAGGACGCCAAGCGCACGGCGCACGCCTACCCCGAGGGTCTTCGGGCCGATGCCCTGATGGAAGAGGACGTCGCCTGGAGCCACGAGATCGACGGAGAGCGGGACGGCGACCAGTTCGACCGCTCCGAGCGCGCGGCCCTGCGCCGCGTGGTGGGTCTGTCCACCGAGCTGGAGGACGTCACCGAGGTCGAGTACCGCCAGCTCCGCCTGGAGCGGGTCGTGCTCGTCGGCGTGTGGACCACCGGTACCGCGCAGGACGCCGACAACTCCCTCGCGGAGCTGGCCGCCCTCGCGGAGACGGCGGGCGCCCTCGTGCTCGACGGCGTCATCCAGCGCCGCGACAAGCCCGACGCGGCCACCTACATCGGCTCCGGCAAGGCCCTGGAGCTGCGCGACATCGTCCTGGAGACGGGCGCGGACACCGTCATCTGCGATGGTGAACTGAGTCCGGGCCAGCTGATCCAGCTGGAGGACGTCGTCAAGGTCAAGGTCATCGACCGCACCGCCCTGATCCTGGACATCTTCGCCCAGCACGCCAAGTCCCGGGAGGGCAAGGCGCAGGTCGCGCTCGCCCAGATGCAGTACATGCTGCCGAGGCTGCGCGGCTGGGGCCAGTCGCTGTCCCGGCAGATGGGCGGCGGTCGCGGCGGCCTCGCCACGCGTGGCCCCGGTGAGACCAAGATCGAGACGGACCGGCGCCGCATCCGCGAGAAGATGGCGAAGATGCGCCGGGAGATCGCGGACATGAAGACCGGCCGCGAGATCAAGCGCCAGGAGCGCCGGCGCAACAAGGTGCCCTCCGTCGCCATCGCCGGTTACACCAACGCCGGCAAATCCTCCCTGCTCAACCGGCTCACCGGCGCGGGCGTCCTGGTCGAGAACGCGCTGTTCGCGACCCTGGACCCGACCGTGCGCCGCGCGGAGACCCCGAGCGGCCGGCTGTACACCCTGGCGGACACCGTCGGCTTCGTCCGGCACCTGCCCCACCACCTGGTCGAGGCGTTCCGCTCCACCATGGAGGAGGTCGGCGACTCCGACCTGATCCTGCATGTGGTGGACGGCTCGCACCCGGTCCCCGAGGAGCAGCTCGCCGCCGTGCGCGAGGTCATCCGGGACGTCGGCGCCACCGGCGTGCCCGAGATCGTCGTGATCAACAAGGCGGACGCGGCCGACCCGCTGGTCCTCCAGCGGCTGCTGCGCGTCGAGAAGCGGTCCATCGCGGTCTCGGCCCGCACCGGCCAGGGCATCGCCGAGCTGCTCGCGCTCATCGACGAGGAGCTGCCGCGCCCCGAGGTCGAGGTCGAGGCGCTGGTGCCGTACACCCACGGCAAGCTGGTCGCGCGCGCCCACACCGAGGGCGAGGTGATCTCCGAGGAGCACACCGCGGAGGGCACCCTGCTCAAGGTCCGGGTGCACGAGGAACTGGCGGCGGACCTGGCGCCGTACACGCCGGTCTCCGCGGCCTGACCCACGGCAGCACGAAGGCCCGCCACCCCCTCGGGGGCGGCGGGCCTTCGTCGTACGGTCCTACGGTCGTACGGCGGCGCTACAAGCTCACCGCCCGGCGAACTTGTCGCTGACCGACCTGTACACGCCCTTCGCCACATCACCGAGGCGGGGGCCCGCCAGCCAGCCGGACGTCACCGGGCCGATCGAGGTGTTGGACACCAGCGCGGGCTTGCCGTCCGGGCCGGTCTCCACCCAGCCGCCGCCGGATGCGCCACCGGTCATGGTGCAGCCGATGCGGTACATCGTCGGGGCGGCCTGGTCCATCGACAGCCGGCCCGGCCTGTCCTCGCACTGGTAGAGCAGCTGACCGTCGTACGGCGGCGCCGCCGGGTAGCCCGAGGCCGTCATGTCCCGCACCTTCGGCACGGCGGGCGCGTCGAAGTCCACCGGCAACGCCCCGCCGACCGTCTCCTCCAGCGACCTGCCCCCGCTGCCCTGCTCCGGCGTCACATGGATGACCGCGAAGTCGTACGGCGCCCCGTCACCGCCGGTCTCACCGCCCTTGTCGATCCACTGCTGGGAGGTCTGCGCCGCGTCCGCCCACCAGACGCCGTACGGCGCGATCTGCTCCCGGGAGGCGTGCTGGAGCCGATCGACCGACTGGGCCGCGTTGTTGTACGACGGCACGAAGGCGAGGTTGCGGTACCAGCCGCCGCTCTTGCCGGCGTGCACGCAGTGGCCCGCCGTCCACACCAGGTTGGACTTGCCCGGGTGCGCGGGGTCCTCCACGACCGTGCCCGAGCAGACCATGTGGCCCTCGGGGGAGTCGAAGAACACCTTGCCCGAGGTGGCCGCGTTGGCGTGGTACGGCGCCGCGACCTGCCGCGCCTTCACCGGCTGCGGCGTCGGATCGGTCACGCCCTGGTCGCCCGAGATGTCGTTGTCGTCGACGCCCTTGTCCGGGTCGTTCGCGTGCCGCATCCGGTCCGGGTCCCACAGGCCCTTGATGATCGGGTTGATGAAATCGTTGGCCTGGCGCAGCCAGTCCTTGCGGTTCCAGTCCTTCCAGGCGCCGTTCTTCCACTTGTCGACGTCGATCCCGTGCTCCTTGAGCTTCTGGCGCACATCGTCCGGGATCCTGATCTTTCCGTCGCCGGTGCCGGCCGCCGCGGCGGAGGCGGACGGGTTGCCGTCGGCCTGGCCGTCGCCGTCGCAGGCGGTGGCGGTCAGCGCCAGTGCCGAGGCGAGGGCGACCGCCGCCAGCGAGGTCGAGGCGCGGCGGGTGCGGATGCCCCTTCCTCGCCGGTCGGTGGACGACGGCCGTATGGATCGCATGCTCGTGACTCCCCGTGTGGTGACGGAACTTCGGCGCTCGGCCAGGACACCGGCGGCCCCCTCGAAGAGAGTTCGGCCGGTGGCATGACCTTTCGGAACGGCATCACACCCTATGCGCTCGGCGGCCTCGGCTTTTGCCGGTACGGCAACGGTTTCGCTACGAGCGGCGCGCGGACGGCACATCGATCCGGGGCGAGGCCGTGACCCCGGCGCCCGGTGAGCGGTTGTAGGCGGCGGGGGGCCCGCTGACTGTCCTTGGTCCCCGTGGATCAACTCGCCTGTTTACAGCGGGAGGACAGCCAGCCGTGGCCGTGACCGAGTCGTTGGCGGAAGAAGCGCACGGGCCGGCCGGCGCCGTGCACGAGGGGATCCTGCGGCGCCAGTCGGCGCGCGAGTCCTCGGCGCGCACCTACGCGCGGGCCCTGCCCATCGTGCCCGTGCGGGCGCGCGGGCTGACCATCGAGGGCGCGGACGGCCGCCGCTATCTGGACTGCCTCTCCGGCGCGGGCACGCTCGCGCTCGGCCACAACCATCCGGTGGTCCTGGCGGCCGTGCGCCAAGTCCTGGACTCCGGGGCCCCGTTGTCGGTCCTCGATCTCGCGACCCCGGTCAAGGACGCGTTCATCACCGAGCTGTTCCGCACCCTTCCGCCGGGCCTCGCCGGGCGGGCGCGGGTGCAGTTCTGCGGACCGGCCGGGACGGACGCCGTCGAGGCCGCGCTCAAACTGGTCCGGACCGCGACCGGCCGTACCGGTGTCCTCGCCTTCACCGGCGCCTACCACGGCATGACGGCGGGCGCGCTGGCCGTCTCCGGGGGCGCGCCCGAGGTCCAGGCCACCCGCCTTCCCTATCCGCAGGACTACCGCTGCCCCTTCGGCGTCGGCGGCCCGTACGGCGCCGAACTCGGCGCCCGCTGGACCGAGTCGCTGCTCGACGACCCCAAGTCCGGGGTGCCGCTGCCCGCCGGGATGATCCTCGAACCGGTGCAGGGTGAGGGCGGGGTGCTCCCGTCCCCGGACGGCTGGCTGCGCCGGATGCGCCGTCTCACCGCGGACCGCGGGATCCCGCTGATCGCCGACGAGGTGCAGACCGGCGTCGGCCGCACGGGCGCCTTCTGGGCCGTCGACCACAGCGGCGTCACCCCCGATGTCATGGTCCTCTCCAAGGCCATCGGCGGCAGCCTCCCGCTGGCTGTCATCGTCTACCGAGACGACCTCGATGTCTGGCAACCGGGCGCCCACGCGGGCACGTTCCGCGGCAACCAGCTCGCGATGGCCGCGGGCACGGCGACGCTGGCGTACGTCCGGGAGAACGGGCTGGCGGAGCGCGCGGGGCGGCTCGGCGCCCGGGTGATGGAGCAACTGCGGGCGGACATCGGCGGGTTGGCGTGCGTGGGGGAGGTGCGGGGGCGCGGGCTGATGATCGGGGTGGAGCTGGTGGAACCGGAGGGGGCGACGGGGGAGTCGGCGGTCTGGGACGGGTCCGCGGCCTGGGATGTGGCGGAGTCCGACGGCTTTGACGCCGCGTCCTCCGGCGGGGAGCGCGCGGCCTACGGCCCGGACGCCATGCCCTGCGGCCGGGCACGCTCGGCTCACGACCCGGATGCCATGCGTCCCGGCCGGGAACGCCCGGCTCACGACCCCGGCGCCGCGCCCTTCGCGAGGCGACCCGGCGCCGACGACTTCGACACCGCGCCCCCTCCCGCCGCACCCCGTCCGGCCGCTCCCCGGCTCGCCGCCGCCGTCCAGCGCGAGTGCCTGCGACGGGGGCTCATCGTGGAGCTCGGCGGACGGCACTCCTCGGTGGTCCGGCTGCTGCCGCCGCTGACGATCAGCGACGAGCAGACGGCGGCCGTACTGGACCGGCTGACGGACGCGGTGGCGGCGGTGGCCCGGGCCGACGAGAGGCACGGCCCCCACGGGGCACGCGAACAGGACCCGGGCCCGAGCATGGGCGCGGGCACGGACCTGGACTGACCGGCGGGGCTGCCGCATCCGGTCGCCCCGCCCGCCCCGCCCGGTCGCCCCGCCCGCCCCGCCCGGTCGGCCCGCGCGACCGTCCCGAGACCGCCGACGACCCCGAGCCGCCTCCCGCGCACAGCGACCGCCTCCAGCCACCGCACGGGCACCGGCCCACGCCGCCCCGCCGTACCCGCCCCTCCCGTCTGCCCGTCGTACCCGCCCCGCCCCCTCCCCTCAGCCCCGCTGCCGAGGCCCGGGGACGGGACGGGGGCCGACACGAAGACCCCTCTCCGCCAGCGCAGCCGCCCTCCCCGACACCGCCGAACCGGGCCCGCCGCCCGGCCCCGCACACCTCCCGAGGAGCCGTCTTGAACGCCACCCCCACACCCGACGGCCCCCTCGGCGGTCCCGACGAGCACGGGGCGCCCGGGGCCGGCGCCCCCTTCGTCGAGGCGGTTCCGCAGCAGCGCCGGCGGGTCGTGGACCCGGGCCGGTGGACCGAGCCCGGCGCGGAGCCGCTGGACGATCCCGACGCCTCGGCCGCGGCGCGGGCCGCCGCCGTGGAGAACCTGCTGCGCTGCTGGGTGCGGGAGACCGGCCTGCGCGCCCCGGCGACCGGCACCCTGCGCATCGTGCTGCCCGCCACCGGCACCTGCCTGCTCGCCCCGGTCCGGTACTGGTCCCCGGCCGGCTGGCACCGCTTCGGAGCGCCCCGGTTCGCCGACGCGCCCGAGACCGCCCCGCCCGTCGACGCCGTCACCCTCGCGGCGCTGCTCACCAGGGAGAGCACGGGCGGTGACGACGGCGACCTCGCGGCCCGGGTCGCCGACTCCCTGCGTCGTACCGCCGTCTTCATCCGCGACCGGCGCGCCCGCCCCGCCGACGGCCCCGACCTCTTCCTCGCAGCCGAACAGGCCCTCCTCCTCGGCCACCCCCTGCACCCCACCCCCAAGAGCCGCGAGGGCCTGACCGAGACCGAAGCCGCCCTCTACTCACCGGAGTCGCGCGGCTCCTTCCCGCTGCACTGGTTCGCCGTGGCCCCCCGTCTGCTCGCCACCGACTCCGCCTGGACCGAGCGCGGCCGCCTCGTCCCCGCCGACCACCTCACCCGGCATCTGGCGGCCACCACCCTGCCCCTGCCCGACGGATACACCGCCCTCCCGCTGCACCCCTGGCAGGCCCGCGAGGTACGACACCGCGCCCCCGTCGCCGCACTGCTCGACGCGGGACTCCTCAGGGACCTCGGGCCGGGCGGCCCCGCCTGGCACCCCACCTCCTCCGTGCGCACCGTCTACCGTTCCGGCGCCCCCGCGATGCTCAAGCTGTCGCTGGGCCTGCGCATCACCAACTCCCGCCGGGAGAACCTGCGCAAGGAGCTGCGGCGCGGGGTCGAGGTGCACCGGCTGCTGCGCGCGGGCCTGTTCAAGCAGTGGCAGGCCGCCCACCCCGGCTTCGACATCGTGCGCGACCCGGCCTGGCTCGCCGTGGACGACCCGGACGGGCGGCCGGTGCCCGGACTCGACGTGATGATCCGGCACAACCCCTTCACCCCCGCCGACGACGCCGGCTGCCTCGCGGGACTGATCTCGCCCCGACCGCTCACCGAAGCCTCCGCCTTCGGCCCCGGCACCGCCCCCGCCTCAGAGACGGGCACCGATCGCCTCCCGCCCATGCGCTCCCGGCTCGCGCTGCTCGTCGCCCGGCTCGCCGCCCGCACCGGCCGTCCCGTCGCCGCCGTCGCCACGGAGTGGTTCCTGCGCTACCTGGAGCAGGTCGTGCGCCCCGTTCTCTGGCTGGACGCCGAGGCCGGCATCGCCCTCGAAGCGCACCAGCAGAACACCCTCGTCCTGCTCGACCGCGACGGCTGGCCCACCGGCGGCCGCTACCGCGACAACCAGGGCTACTACTTCCGCGCCACCCGCCGCGCCGAACTCGACGCCCGGCTGCCCGGCATCGGCGCGCACAGCGACACCTTCGTCCCCGACGACGTCACCGACGAACGCTTCGCCTACTACCTCGCCGTCAACAACGTCCTCGGCCTGATCGGCGCCCTCGGCTCCCAGCACCTCGCCGACGAACGCCTGCTGCTCGCCGCCTTCCGCCGCTTCCTCACCGGCCTCGCCACCGGCCCCGCGGCCCTGCGCACCCCCCTGCCCGCCCGGCTGCTCGACTCACCCGCCCTGCGCTGCAAGGCCAACCTGCTGACCCGGCTGCACGGCCTCGACGAACTCGTCGGCCCGGTCGACACCCAGTCCGTGTACGTCACCATCGCCAACCCCCTGCACCCGTAAGGCCCTTGGGCAGAGCAGAGAGGAACCCGCCGTGCCGCCCACCGATGTGCGCACCGCCCCCACCGAGTTCCTGGACCTCTTCACCGACGACACCGTCGATTTCGCCGACCGGACCGTCGAATTCACCGACGGGACCGTCGCGTTCGCCGATGACACCGTCGACTTCACCGATGTCACCGTCGAGTTCAGCGACAGCACCGTCGAGTTCAGCGACGGCACCGTCGAGTTCAGCGACGGCACCGTCGACTTCACCGACGACATCGGCGACTTCACCGGCGACCTCCTCGACGGCCTCCACGCCTCCTGGGAACCGGTGCCGACCCCCGTCGGCACCTTCCAGCTGATCCCCGTCCGCCTCGACCGCGACCTCCCCCTCGTGCACGCCTGGATGAACGACCCCGCCGTCGCCGAATTCTGGGAACTGGCCGGACCCCGCCACCGCACGGCGGACCATCTGCGCGCTCAACTCGACGGCGACGGACGGAGCGTGCCCTGCCTCGGCGTGCTGGACGGCACCCCGATGAGCTACTGGGAGATCTACCGCGCCGACCTGGACCCGCTGGCCCTGCACTGCCCGGTCCTGCCCCACGACACCGGCATCCACCTCCTCCTCGGCGCCGCCGGCGACCGCGGCCGGGGGCTCGGCTCCGCGCTGCTGCGGGCCGTGGCCGACCTCGTCCTCGACCGGCGCCCCGCCTGCGCCCGCGTCGTGGCCGAACCCGATCACCGCAACACACCCTCGCTCGCCGCGTTCCTCGGCGCCGGGTTCCGGTACGCGGCCGAGGTCGACCTGCCCGGCAAACGGGCCGCGCTCATGATCCGGGACCGGGGGCTGCGCGATGTGCTGTAGCGCCGAGTGAGCGGGGTCTCACCATGGGTGTGAACGGCCTCCGGTTGTCGGTCCTGGGCCGTAGGGTGGTCGGGCTATGACGAAGCCCTCCCTCCCCGAACTCCTGCATGCCGCCGTCGCCGCGGTCGGCGGCACGGAGCGCCCCGGCCAGGTGACCATGGCCGAGTCGGTCGCCGAAGCGATCGACGACGGATCCCATCTGCTGGTCCAGGCCGGCACCGGCACCGGAAAGTCGCTGGGCTATCTCGTGCCCGCGCTCGCGCACGGGGAGCGGGTGGTCGTCGCGACGGCCACTCTCGCCCTCCAGCGCCAGCTGGTCGAACGCGACCTGCCGCGCACGGTCGACGCCCTGCACCCGCTGCTGCGCCGCCGCCCCGAGTTCGCCATGCTCAAGGGCCGCTCCAACTACCTGTGCCTGCACCGGCTGCACGAGGGCATGCCGCAGGACGAGGAGGACGGCCTCTTCGACCAGTTCGAGGCCGCCGCGCCCACCAGCAAGCTGGGCCAGGACCTGCTGCGGCTGCGCGACTGGTCCGACGAGACCGAGACCGGCGACCGGGACGACCTCACCCCGGGCGTCTCCGACCGTGCCTGGGCGCAGGTGTCGGTGTCCTCGCGGGAGTGCCTGGGCGCCACCAAGTGCGCGTACGGCGCCGAGTGCTTCGCGGAGGCGGCCCGCGAGCGCGCCAAGCTCGCCGAGGTCGTCGTCACCAACCACGCGCTGCTGGCCATCGACGCCATCGAAGGCGCCCCGGTGCTGCCCCAGCACGAGGTGCTGATCGTGGACGAGGCGCATGAACTCGTCTCCCGGGTCACCGGCGTCGCCACCGGCGAGCTGACCCCCGGCCAGGTCAACCGGGCCGTGCGCCGCGCCGCGAAACTCGTCAATGAGAAGGTGGCCGACCAGCTCCAGACCGCCGCCGAGGGCTTCGAGCGGCTGATGGAGCTGGCCCTGCCGGGCCGTCTGGAGGAGATCCCGGAGGACCTCGGCTACGCCCTGATGACGCTGCGGGACGCCTCCCGGGCCGTCGTCTCCGCGCTCGGCACCACCCGCGACAAGTCCGTCCAGGACGAGGACGCCGTCCGCAAGCAGGCCCTGGCCTCGGTCGAGTCGGTCCACGACGTGGCGGAGCGGGTGCTGAACGGCTCGGAGTGGGACGTCGTCTGGTACGAACGGAACGACCGCTTCGGCGCCTCCCTGCGCATCGCCCCCATGTCCGTCTCGGGGCTGCTGCGGGAGAAGCTGTTCGCCGACCGCGCCGTGGTCCTCACCTCCGCGACCCTCAAGCTCGGCGGCGACTTCAACGGCGTCGGCGCCTCCCTCGGACTCGGCCCCGAGGGCGCCGAGGGCGAGGACCTCCCGCAGTGGAAGGGCATCGACGTCGGCTCCCCCTTCGACTACCGCAAGCAGGGCATCCTGTACGTCGCCAAGCACCTGGCCCGCCCGGCGCGGGACGGCGACCGCGGCGACATGCTCGACGAGCTGACGGAGCTGATCCAGGCGGCCGGCGGCCGTACCCTCGGCCTGTTCTCCTCCATGCGGGCCGCGCAGCTCGCCGCCGAGGACCTGCGCTCGCGGATCCCCGAGTACCCGATCCTGCTCCAGGGCGAGGAGACGCTCGGCGAGCTGATCAAGAACTTCGCGGCCGACCCGAAGACCTGCCTCTTCGGCACGCTGTCGCTGTGGCAGGGCGTGGATGTGCCGGGCCCCAGCTGCCAGCTGGTCGTCATGGACAAGATCCCGTTCCCGCGCCCCGACGACCCGCTGATGAGCGCCCGTCAGAAGGCGGTGGAGGACGCGGGCGGCAATGGATTCATGGCGGTGGCCGCCACCCACGCCGCCCTGCTGATGGCCCAGGGCGCCGGCCGGCTGGTGCGCGCGTCGGGGGACCGGGGCGTGGTCGCCGTACTCGACCAGCGCCTCGCCACGGCGCGGTACGGCTCGTACCTCAAGGCGTCCCTGCCGGACTTCTGGTACACCACGGACCGCAACCAGGCCCGTAGGTCGCTCTCGGCGATCGACGCGGCGGCGAAGCAGACGGAGGCCGCCGGCCCCTCGTAGGCACCGGGGCCCAGGGGCACAGGCAGGGCCCCGGAACCGGCGCAGAGGTTCCGGGGCCCGGTCAGGGGGCGAGCGGGGGCCGCTCGCCGCGGGCGTCACACGCGCCGCAGTACGGCGACCACCTTGCCCAGGATGGTGGCGTCGTCGCCGGGGATCGGCTCGTAGGCCGCGTTGTGCGGGAGGAGCCAGACATGGCCGTCCTCGCGCTTGAACCGCTTCACCGTGGCCTCGCCGTCGAGCATGGCGGCCACGATGTCGCCGTTCTCCGCGACCGGCTGGCGGCGCACGGTCACCCAGTCGCCGTCGCAGATCGCGGCCTCGATCATGGAGTCGCCGACGACCTTGAGGACGAACAGCTCACCGTCGCCGACCAGCTGGCGGGGGAGCGGGAAGACGTCCTCCACGGATTCCTCCGCGAGGATCGGCCCACCGGCGGCGATCCGGCCGACCAGCGGGACGTACGACGCGGCGGGCTTGCCGCTGGTGTCCGTGGGCTGCACCGACACGGCCTGGTCGGAGCCGCGCACCTCATAGGCGCGCGGGCGGTGCGGGTCGCGGCGCAGGAAGCCCTTGCGCTCCAGCGCCATCAGCTGGTGTGCCACGGAGGAGGTGCTGGAGAGGCCGACGGCCTGGCCGATCTCCCGCATGGACGGCGGGTACCCGCGCCGCTGCACGGAGTCCCTGATGACCTCGATCACCCGGCGCTGCCGGTCGGTCAGCCCGGAGCTGTCCGCCCGGATGCCTGGAGGTCGGCCCGGCAGGGAGCGCCGGGGCCCCTCGGGATTCGTGGCTTCGTTCATCGCATGTACCGGCTCGACCCGGCCCTGGGAGCGGTCCTGGGCGGTGATGGCGGCACTGTCTGCGGTGGTGGTCACGTCGGCCCCTCTCGATGGTCTCCCTGCTGGACAACGGTAGTTGCTTTCGAAAGGTTGCGCCAAACACACGTTCGAGTGAAAAAGTGCGATTCACCTGTTGCGATCGCGTGCTTGGGTGTATGGGCTGACGTGGCACGGGGCGGGCAAAAGTGCTCTTTGTCGTGCGTTGTACTCTTTCCCGCCGGGGTCGCCGAGCTCGTGAGCGCTTCCCCAGTCTGCCATCCGGAACCCGTCCCGCCGGGACGCGGGGTCCGTTTCGCGCGGGAGTCCTACGCGTCCTCCGTGCGGCGCCCACGGTATCTCCGCAAGCGCCACAGGGGTACGGTTCCGCGCCCGCGTGTCCTTTCCCGCCGGGGCTCCCGGGGCCTTGGAGAGCGCCCCGGACCGCTGTTCCCGCGCGACACGCGACCCGGCCTCGGTGAATAAGCCGATCCCCACATCTAGTGGTTGGATGGCTACAGCAGCCCACAAGTTGTGGTGACCCGGGTCGGAGACGGTTCTGCGATCGCCTATGCTTAGGGCTGCTTCGCGAGGCCCCTGGGGCTCGGCGAGGCCATCGAGTCTGCTGTGAGGAGGGTTGGAGATCATGCACTGCCCCTTCTGCAGGCACCCCGACAGCCGTGTGGTCGACAGTCGTACGACCGACGACGGCACGTCGATCCGCAGGCGCCGCCAGTGCCCCGACTGCTCCCGTCGTTTCACGACCGTGGAGACGTGCTCGCTCATGGTGGTGAAGCGGTCCGGAGTCACCGAGCCCTTCAGCCGTACCAAGGTCATCAACGGCGTGCGCAAGGCGTGCCAGGGGCGGCCCGTCACCGAGGACGCGCTCGCCCAGCTCGGCCAGCGGGTCGAGGAGGCCGTACGGGCCACCGGCAGCGCCGAGCTGACCACCCACGACGTGGGCCTGGCCATACTCGGCCCGTTGCAGGAGCTCGACCTCGTCGCCTATCTGCGGTTCGCCTCGGTCTACCGGGCGTTCGACTCGCTGGAGGACTTCGAGGCGGCCATCGCGGAGCTGAGGCAGGCGACGCGCGGCCCCGCCGCGGACGGGACGGACCCGGCGGACGGGACGGCCGAGGCCGCGGGGAGCCAGGAAGACGAACGCGGGAGCGGCGGGACCTCCCAGGTCCCCCAGCCCGCGCAAGCCGCCGACTGACCGGCGCGCGGGAGACCGGGGCAGGGCCCGGACTCCGGCCGCGGGGCGGCGACCAAGACCTGTTGCGGGCGGCAGCTGAGGGTGCCCGCGACACATGACAGAACACCGTGCCCGGGAACAATCAGGGCACTTCTGGGCGTTTTCGCCCGTACAGGGAGGCGGCATGACAGAGACGGCGAGCGGTCCGGCACGAGGTTCCCGCGCCAAGGGCGGCAAGACGGGAAGCAAGGGACTGCACATCGAGCGCATCCACACCACCCCCGGCGTACACCCGTACGACGAGGTCGAGTGGGTGAGCCGTGACGTCGTCATGACCAACTGGCGCGACGGCTCGGTCAACTTCGAGCAGCGTGGCGTCGAGTTCCCCGACTTCTGGTCGGTGAACGCGGTCAACATCGTCACCAGCAAGTACTTCCGCGGTGCCGTCGGCACCCCGCAGCGCGAGACCGGCCTCAAGCAGCTGATCGACCGCATCGTGAAGACGTACCGGAAGGCCGGTGAGGACTACAAGTACTTCGCCTCGCCCGCCGACGCGGAGATCTTCGAGCACGAGCTCGCCT
This sequence comes from Streptomyces sp. WP-1, assembly GCF_030450125.1. Classification (NCBI taxonomy): domain Bacteria; kingdom Bacillati; phylum Actinomycetota; class Actinomycetes; order Kitasatosporales; family Streptomycetaceae; genus Streptomyces; species Streptomyces sp. WP-1. The sequence continues at coordinate 2,297,472 of NZ_CP123923.1, read as the reverse complement.
ACGCGCTCCTGCACCAGATCTTCAGCTTCAACAGCCCGGTCTGGTTCAACGTCGGCACCCCGCAGCCCCAGCAGGTCTCCGCCTGCTTCATCCTGGCCGTCGACGACTCCATGGAGTCGATCCTCGACTGGTACAAGGAAGAGGGCATGATCTTCAAGGGCGGTTCGGGCGCCGGCCTGAACCTGTCCCGCATCCGCTCCTCCAAGGAACTGCTCTCCTCCGGCGGCAACGCCTCGGGCCCGGTCTCCTTCATGCGCGGCGCCGACGCCTCCGCCGGCACCATCAAGTCCGGTGGCGCCACCCGCCGCGCCGCCAAGATGGTCGTGCTCGACGTCGACCACCCCGACATCGAGGACTTCATCGAGACCAAGGTCAAGGAGGAGGAGAAGATCCGCGTCCTGCGCGACGCGGGCTTCGACATGGACCTGGGCGGCGACGACATCGCCTCCGTCCAGTACCAGAACGCCAACAACTCGGTCCGTGTGAACGACGAGTTCATGAAGGCCGTCGAGGCGGGCGGCGACTTCGGGCTGCGCGCCCGGATGACCGGCGAGGTCATCGAGGAGGTCGACGCCAAGTCCCTCTTCCGCAAGATCGCCGAGGCCGCTTGGGCCTGCGCCGACCCGGGCATCCAGTACGACGACACGATCAACAACTGGCACACCTGCCCCGAGTCCGGCCGGATCACCGCGTCGAACCCGTGCAGCGAGTACATGCACCTGGACAACACGTCCTGCAACCTCGCCTCGCTGAACCTGATGAAGTTCCTGAAGGACGACGGCGAGGGCCACCAGTCCTTCGAGGCCGAGCGCTTCCAGAAGGTCGTCGAGCTGGTCATCACCGCGATGGACATCTCGATCTGCTTCGCGGACTTCCCGACCCAGAAGATCGGCGAGAACACCCGCGCCTTCCGCCAGCTCGGCATCGGCTACGCCAACCTCGGCGCCCTGCTGATGGCCACCGGCCACGCGTACGACTCCGAGGGCGGCCGCGCCCTGGCCGCCGCCATCACCTCCCTGATGACCGGCACCGCCTACCGCCGCTCCGCCGAACTGGCCGCGGTCGTCGGCCCGTACGACGGCTACGCCCGCAACGCGGACGCCCACAAGCGCGTCATGAAGCAGCACGCCGACGCCAACGGCACGGCCCCGCGCATGGACGACCTGGACACCCCGGTGTGGGCCGCCGCCACGGAGGCCTGGCAGGACGTGGTCCGCCTCGGCGACAAGAACGGCTTCCGCAACTCCCAGGCGTCCGTGCTCGCCCCGACCGGCACCATCGGTCTGGCGATGTCCTGCGACACCACCGGCGTCGAGCCCGACCTCGCGCTCGTGAAGTTCAAGAAGCTCGTCGGCGGCGGCTCGATGCAGATCGTCAACGGCACCGTGCCGCAGGCCCTGCGCCGCCTGGGCTACCAGGAGGAGCAGATCGAGGCGATCGTCGCCCACATCGCCGACCACGGCAATGTGATCGACGCCCCCGGTCTCAAGCAGGAGCACTACGAGGTCTTCGACTGCGCCATGGGCGAGCGGGCCATCTCCCCGATGGGCCACGTCCGCATGATGGCCGCGATCCAGCCGTGGATCTCCGGCGCGATCTCCAAGACGGTCAACATGCCGGAGACGGCGACCGTCGAGGAGGTCGAGGAGATCTACTTCGAGGCGTGGAAGCTCGGCGTCAAGGCGCTCGCGATCTACCGGGACAACTGCAAGGTCGGCCAGCCGCTCTCCGCCAAGAAGAAGGAGGAGGAGAAGGCCGAGATCACCGAGAAGGCCGAGGACACGATCCGTACCGCGGTCGAGAAGGTCGTCGAGTACCGCCCGGTCCGCAAGCGCCTTCCGAAGGGCCGTCCCGGCATCACCACGTCGTTCACCGTCGGCGGCGCCGAGGGCTACATGACCGCCAACTCCTACCCGGACGACGGTCTCGGCGAGGTCTTCCTGAAGATGTCCAAGCAGGGCTCGACCCTCGCGGGCATGATGGACGCCTTCTCCATCGCGGTCTCCGTCGGCCTCCAGTACGGCGTGCCGCTGGAGACGTACGTCTCGAAGTTCACCAACATGCGCTTCGAGCCGGCCGGTATGACGGACGACCCGGACGTGCGGATGGCGCAGTCCATCGTGGACTACATCTTCCGCCGCCTGGCGCTGGACTTCCTGCCCTTCGAGACCCGCTCCGCGCTCGGCATCCACTCCGCCGAGGAGCGCCAGCGGCACCTGGAGACCGGTTCCTACGAGCCGGCCGACGACGAGGTCGACGTCGAGGGCCTGGCCCAGTCGGCGCCCCGCGCCCAGGAGCCGACGGCCGTCGCCACGCCGAAGGCCGAGGCCGAGTCCGTGAAGCCCGCCCCGAAGCAGGCCCACACCAGCGCCGAACTGGTGGAGATGCAGCTGGGCATCCAGGCCGACGCCCCGCTCTGCTTCTCCTGCGGCACCAAGATGCAGCGCGCCGGCTCCTGCTACATCTGCGAGGGCTGCGGCTCGACGAGCGGCTGCAGCTGATACCGAGCGGAATTGCATCGAGTGCAAAACTCGGCAGTTCCTGATCTGATGCGCGATCTCTGAGGCGGGGGCGCCAGTCCCAGGCTGGTGCCCCCGCCTCGGACCGTCTCGGGGTTGCCCGTCGGATACCCGCGGATGCACGTGGCGCCAGCCATGAGTTTCCGGCAGCGAGAGCTGCCGGAATGGCGAGCGCCCGGCCCTGTAGGGGGCCGGGCGCTCGCTGCAGTCAGGAACGTGATGTCCTGCTTGCCTAGGAACTCGCATCACATCACGCTCCGGGCTGCGACGCAAAACTGCCCGGAGGGAGGTGATTCGTATGGCTACGAATCCGAAGCAGACTGGGAAGAAGGCGGCCTCGGCTGCGGCCAAGGTCCTGAACGACCCGAACGCGACGAAGGCCGAGAAGTCTGCGGCGGCCAGCGCGCTGGCGCAGGCGCCTTCGAAGAAGAAGTGATGCTGGGCGCCTCGGGCCTACACCCGGGGCGCCCAGCGCTCGGGTGCTGTCATGGCCGACGCCTGGTACTGGCCCCCGAGCACCCAGTTCGTCGTCATGATCTGGACGGCGAGCTCCCGCCACGCCCCGAATTCGGGCCCGCCGATGCCGTACCGGCAGAAGGACGGAAGCCCGAACAGGTGGGCGGTGGACCGTACATGCCCCGGCAGCCGCTCCGACTCCGTGAGCGGCACCCGCTTCACGAAGACCGGCTTCCCGCCGACCTCCAGCGGCGCACGCCTCCCGCCGATCCCGGAGCCGAGCGGCACCGCGCTGTCCACAAGTCCGGCCAGTCGAAGGTCACTTCGCAGGGCGCGGGCGTGGAGACGGTGCCGTAGGCGGCCAGGCGCGCGGCATACGACATGTCGGCCTGGCCGGCGCCCCTCCCTATCGCGCGCGCCCCATCACCCGTGTGAAAGTCTCCGGGTCCTCCTGGAAGCCGTGCACGCCGGGGTGGAAGATCCATTCACCGGCGTCGTTGCGGACGAACTCGGCGATGGTGGCGGCCGTCGCGTCGTGGACGGCGGTGAAGTCGTCCTCGGAGAGGACGGTGTAGCCCTCGCGGACGCGCATGGCGGGGTTGAGCACACCGGAGAACGTACGCCGGCCGGGCTGCTGCTGGATGACGACGCCCACCACCACACGGCCGTACCGCTCGCTGAGCCGGTCGACCTCCAGGGTCATGACCTCGTCCCAGCCGAAACCCCGCCCGTCCGTGCTGTCCCGGTTGAGGAAGATGGTGCCGTCCGGCGAACGGCTGTCGAAGTGCACCAGATACGCCGGCGCGCCGTACGGGTCCCGCGCGTCGAAGGTCGCCGCGATGATGTCGAGGTCCGTGGGCGCCGTACCCGAGGGACTGGGGTCCCACTTGAGCGCGACCTCGACCTTGCGCATCCCCTTGCTGATACCGGTCACCGGGCCTCCCCTTCCCTGTGGGCACCGCGTCCCCAACTCCTGTTCAGCCGAGGAACCTTGCCCATCGTGCCACGTACCCGGGCCCGCGCGCGCGGACGAACTCCCCCGGAGCGTGACCGACGCCACGCCCGGTGGCCTTACGATGGCGCGGTGCTGGTCAAGTGGATTCGCTGCACCGTGGTGGACCGCCGGGGGTTCGAGCGGGGGCAGCGGAAATGGGCGGGGCTCCCGGGAGAGCCGGGTTTCCGGGGACAGGGCGGAGGCTGGAGCCGGCGGCGGCCCGACGTGGCGCACATCGTCGCCTTCTGGGAGAGCCGCGCCTTCTACGACTCCTTCATGGCCCGCTCCCACGACCGCCTCGCCGCCGCCCAGGCCGGCACCTTCAAGGACGCCCAGGTCAAACTCTTCGAGTACCGCTTCGACGTGAAGACCGGCTTCGAACCCCGCTTCACCGACTCCGACCTGCTCAGACTCGCCCTGTGCCGGGTCCACGAAGAACGGGTGGAGCACTTCACCCTCATGCAGGAGAAGGTCTGGAACCCGGCCATGGCGGGTTCGCCCGGCATGATCCGCGGAATGTTCGGCGAGGCCCCCGAGCAGGAGTTCCTCATCCTGTCGATGTGGCGGGCCGCCGCCGAACACGGCAAGTACCGCACCGAACGGATCGAACGCCTCGCCCTGCGCGCCCAGACCGAGGCGGACATCGCCGCCCTCTCCGGCGACATCGTCGACCTGGAGCCGTCCTGGACGGTCTGATCCTGTCGTGAGATACCGGCCGGTCGGTCGGGAAGTGGCGGCTGTGACGTGCGCTGTATGGGCCTCGTCCGATTCTCCGGTTCCCCGCCCCTCGCTCTAGGGTTTCGGCATGGCACGACCACGGCGCATCGTCCTTGTCCGGCACGGCGAGTCGACGGGCAACACCGACGACTCCGTGTACGAGCGCGAACCGGACCACGCCCTGGCGCTGACCGACCTCGGCCGGCGGCAGGCCGAGGAGACCGGCGAACGGCTCCGGGAGCTGTTCGGCTTCGAACAGGTGAGCGTGTACGTCTCCCCGTACCGCCGTACCCACGAGACCCTCCGCGCCTTCGGCCTCGCCCCCGACCTCATACGCGTCCGCGAGGAGCCCCGGCTGCGCGAGCAGGACTGGGGCAACTGGCAGGACCGCGACGACGTACGCCTGCAGAAGGCCTACCGCGACGCCTACGGCCACTTCTTCTTCCGCTTCCCGCAGGGCGAGTCCGGTGCCGACGTCTACGACCGGGTCGGCGGCTTCCTGGAGAGCCTCTTCCGCAGCTTCGAGGCCCCCGACCACCCGCCCAATGTGCTCCTGGTGACCCACGGCCTCGCGATGCGGCTGTTCTGCATGCGCTGGTTCCACTGGACGGTCGCCGAATTCGAATCCCTGTCCAATCCGGACAACGCCGAGATGCGCATGCTCGTGCTCGGCGAGGACGGCCGCTACACACTCGACCGGCCCTTCGAACGCTGGCGTGAACCGGTGCCGGACTGGGCCACCGGATAGAGTGAGGGAGCGATGACCGCACACTTCTCCACCCGAGGACGCCATGAGCGCGCCCTGGCGAGCCTGCGCGGACTGGCCGTCGGGGACGCCCTGGGCGCCCAGTTCTTCGTCCCGGCCCGTCACCCCCTGCTCAAGCGGCGCGAGCTGCCGCCCGGCCCCTGGCCGTGGACGGACGACACCGAGATGGCCGCTTCCGTCCTCGCCGTCCTCGCCGCACACCGGCGCATCGACCAGGACGCCCTCGCCCGCTCCTTCGCCGACCACCACGACCCGGACCGGGGCTACGGCCGCACCGCGAGCCGGCTGCTGAGCCTCGTCCGGCAGGGCGAGGACTGGCGCGGGCCGGCCGCCGCCCTCTTCCACGGGCGGGGCTCCTGGGGCAGCGGCGCGGCGATGCGGACCGCGCCCCTGGGCGCCTGGTACGCGGACGACCCGGAGCAGGCCACCCACCAGGCCGAGATCTCCGCCTACCCCACGCACCAGCACCGGGAGGCGGTGGTCGGCGCCATGGCGGTGGCGGCTGCCGCGGCCCTGGCCGGTTCGCCGGACGGCCCGCCCACCCCGGAGGCGCTCCTCGACGGCGTGATCGCGCTCGTCCCGAAGAGCGCGGTCGGCCAGGGCCTGCGCCGCGCCCGCGACATGCTCGACTACGGCGACGCCGGCACCGTCGCCGCCGTGCTGGGCTGCGGCCGCCGCCGCACCGCCCATGACACCGTGCCCTTCGCCCTGTGGTCCGCCGCGCGCGGCCTCGGCGACTACGAGACGGCGTTCTGGACGACGGCCCGGGTGGGCGGCGACGTCGACACCACCTGCGCGATCGTGGGCGGCGTCCTCGCCGCGGGCAAGCCGGGGCAACCGCCCGCCGAGTGGACCCGGCGGGCGGAGGCACTGCCCGACTGGGTGACGCGGACGGTCTGACGGGGGGAGAGAGCCCTGGGGCCGCCAAGTCCCGAGGCCGCCAAGCCCCTGGGCCGGCACGCCAGTTCGGCGCGACGGACCCTCACTCCTGTCCCGCGGGTTCGAGTCGGCCCGCCGCCCCGGATCTCACCGGCGCGGCCACCGCCGTCGTCAGATCCCGGACGATCCGCTCCAGGCTCTCCCCGCCCAGCAGCCGTCCCGCTGTGATCTCCACCCCGCACCCGGTTTTCAGCAGTTCGCGCAGCTGAACGGCCATGAGCGAGTCGAGCCCGAGATCGCGCAGCGAACGGCGCGGATCGAGATCCGCCCGGGCGACGCCGAGCACCTCGGAGGCCGCGGCGATCACCATGTCGGCGGGGTTCGGGTGCGGGGGCTCAGCGTGCGGAGGCTCTGCGTGCGCGGCGGTCCTCGGCGTCTTGCCGGTGCTCGCCGGGGGCGCGGTACGGCGCTCCGCCCGGCGCGGCGCGGATCCGTGCGCCGGGTGCTCGTCGGGCCGTAGCCCCCACGCGGCCGTCGACGGCCGGATCAGGGCGGCGAACCGGGACAGGAGCGGTCGCGTGGGGTTCAGCAGGGGGGCGTCCAGCGCAGATACCCCGAGCAGAGGCAGCCGGACCGGCAGCGCGCGGACCAGCGCGGATGTCCCCGGACGGCCCGGGCTCGCCGGTTGTCCCGCCCGCCGTGGGTGTCCCGGTCGGCGCAGGGCGATCCCCCGGAACTCCGCCAGCACCCGCCCGTCCCCGTCGAGCACCAGCACCTCGCCGCGCGCCTCACCCGCGTCGGGCCCGGGGGTGACGGCGGCCAGGCTCCAGAAGTCGTCCGGCAGCTCGCCGTAGAGCTGGACGCTCTCGAAGCCGGTGGGCAGGAAGCCGCGGTCCCGCTCACCGGTCCGGCGCGCCTCGGGCCAGGCCGCCAGCAGCGGCAGCAGTGCCGTCTCCCACAGCCCCGGCGCCGGTTTGGCCGGCCGGATCCGCGCCACCGCCTCACCGCGCCGTCGCCACAGCTGCTCCACCGCGCCGGACGTCTCGTCGAGCTCCAGCCCGTAGCCGTCCGCGAGTTGACGGAATCCGGCGGCGGACAGGTACCCGTGGCAGCGGGCCAGCGCCCGGTCCAGCTCGCCCGGCGCCCGGCGGCCGTCGCTGTCGTCCACCGGGCACAGCCGCGCCGAGGAGCAGAAGATCCCGCCGGCGCCGTCCGGCTGTTCCAGTTCCACGACCGCCCGCCAGGTGTCGCCGGAGCGTTCCAGGGCGACGGCGAGTACGGCCGCCTCGGGGTCGGGGAGCGGGACCGGGGCGGGGGCGAGCCGTACGTCCCGTACGGCGAACATCGTCCCCGGGAGGTTGCGCGCGGCCGCGTCGAGTACGGCGGCGATCTGCACGGCGGGCGGCAGGACCGTCGTCCCGGCCACGCTCAGCTGCTCCGCCCACGCGGCGATGCCCCACGGGCCCAGCTCCACCCGGTCGGCGAACGTGCTCGGTGCCGGGCGCGCGGCGGCCGTGGCCCGGCGGAACTCGGTGCGCTCCCACGGGTAATGGGGGAGCGGTACCGGTCGTACGGGACGGCCGTACCACCGCGACCAGTCGACAGGGCCGCCCGCCGCGAAGAACCGGCCCGCCGCACGCAGGAGTTCGGTGGCCTCGTCGGTGTCGCGGCGCAGCGAGGGTACGGCGGTGCCGGGAGCCCCGTCGTCCATGAGGGTGTCGATGACGGGGGTGGTGAGCACCGGGTGGGGGCTGATCTCCAGGAAGACGTTCTCCAACCCGTCCTCAGAGGCGGCGAGTTGTCGTACGGCGGCGTGGAAGCGCACGGGTTCGCAGAGGTTGTCCGCCCAGTAGTCGGGGCCCAGTTCGGGACCGGCCACCGGGGCGCAGCGCACGGTCGAGAACAGCTCGGTGTCGGTGTCGCGGGGGGACAACCCGGCCAGAGCGGTGGCGAGTTCGGAGTGCAGCGGCCGCATCTGCGGTGAGTGCGAGGCCACGTCGACGTCCACCGGGCGGCACAGCACCCCGTCCGCCTCCAGTCGGGCCGAGAGGTCCGCGAGGGCGGCCGGGTCGCCCGCGAGCACCGTGCAGACGGGGGAGTTCTCGGCGGCCACGCACACCGACGGGACCCGGGCGACGGCCTCGCGGGCGCGGTCGGCGGACAACTCCACGACGAGCATGGCGCCTCCGCCCGCCACCCGTCGCATCAGCCGGCTGCGACGGCAGATCACCGCCGCCGCGTCCCGCAGCGACAGCGCGCCGCTGACGCAGGCCGCCGCCACCTCTCCCATGCTGTGCCCGACGCACACCTCCGGTTCCACACCGAGGTCCCGCCAGGCCGCCGCCAGGGCCACCTGTACGGCCCACAGGGCGGGCTGGACGATCTCCACCCCGCCGGGGCAGCGGTCCGCGTCCCGGGTCAGCAACTTCTCCACAGACCAGCCCAGTTCAGCCTGCACGGCTCGGTCGCAGGCGCGCAGCGTGGTGCGGAAGGCATCGTTCGTGGCGAGCAGGCCGCGGCCCATGCCGAGCCACTGCGAGCCCTGCCCGGAGAAGACGAACACGGGGCGGCGCGGACCGGCGAACCCCGCCTCACCGAACCCGCCGTCGGGCGTCCGCTCACCGGTCTCCAACGCTCTGAGCACCGAAGCCAGTTCGTCGTGCGAGGTGCCGACGGCCCACAGCCGGTGCGGGCCCGCATCACGGCGCGTCGCCGCGGTCGCGCAGATGTCGCCGAGCGACTGGCCGCGGCCCGCGCCGTCCGGGCCGAGGTGGTCCGCGTACGACGCCGCCAGACGGCGCAGCGCGGCGGCCGAACGGGCGGAGAGGACCAGGAGGTGAGGGTCTTCGGACACCGGCGCGGTCTGCTCGACCGGTTCCCGCTCGTCGATGAACTCCCCTACGACGACATGGGCGTTGGTGCCGGACAGGCCGAAGGAGCTGACGCCCAGGAGCCCTCGCGGGCCGGCCTTGGCCAGCGGGGTGTTCTCGGTGACGACGGAGACGGCCGGGCGCTCGCCGGTGAGCAGTGGGTGCGGGTCGGACAGGTGCAGGGAGGCGGGTATGACGCCGTGGCGGGCGATCAGCACCGACTTGATCAGTCCCGCGATACCGGCGGCGGCCTCGGCATGCCCGATGTTGGTCTTCACGGAGCCGCAGCGCAACGGCCGTTCACCGCCCGCCGCCTCGGCCAGCGCCCGCAGTTCCACGGTGTCACCGGTCGGCGTGCCGGTGCCGTGCGCCTCGACGTAGTCCAGCTGCACCGGTTCGATGCCCGCGCTGCGGCACGCGTCGCCCAGCATCCGGACCTGACCGGACACGGCCGGCTTCAGCAACAGCCCGCTGCCCTGGCCGTCGTTGGTGACCGCGCTGCCGAGCAGCAGGGCGAGCACCGGGTCGCCGTCGCGCAGCGCGTGCGGCAGCGGCTTGAGGACGACCGCGCCGACGCCCTCACTGCGTACGAACCCGTCGGCCGAGGCATCCCCGAACCGGCACCGCCCGTCCGGCGAGAGCATGCCGCCCTGCGAGTAGGCGATGGAGTCCCGTGGGGACACGATGATGTTGACGCCCGCCGCGATCGCGAGACCGCTCTCGCCGGTCAGCAGGCTCTGCCGGGCGGTGTGCACGGCCACCAGCGAGGAGGAGCACGCGGTGTCCAGCACCAGACTCGGTCCGCGCAGGTCGAGCGCGTAGGAGACCCGGCCCGCGGTGACCGCCCGCAGGCGCCCGCCCACGGTGTCGCGGACGCCGGGGCCCTCGTCGGGGCGGCCGGACTCGCCGTACTCGGCGGTCGCCTGCCCCACGAACACGCCGGTACGGGAACCCGCCAGGCCGGCCGGCGCGATCCCCGCCGACTCCAGCGCCTCCCATACGACGTGCAGCAGGATCCGCTGCTGGGGGTCCATGCTCCGGGCCTCGACCGGCGAGATCCCGAAGAACGCCGCGTCGAAGGAGAAGGCGTCATCAAGGAAACCGCCGTCCCGGGAGACGGTCTTTCCGGGGGCCGGAGTCCGCCCGGCGTAGTGGTCGTCGATGTCGAATCGGTCCTCCGGGATCCGGGACACGGCCTGGGAGTTGGCCATCAGGAGATCCCAGAATTCCCCGATGCTGTTGGCGCCAGGAAAGCGGCACCCCATGCCGACGACGGCTATGGGGACGCCACCTGCGCACGGGAAGCGCTCCACGTACGTTCACCTTCGATCAGAGCCGACGAGAACAAACACGACCGCCTCGCCGCGGGGACACGGGCAAAAGCCGAGGTCGGCGGCAGTGGTGAGGCGGGTTTGAGTGCGGTTTGAGGTGCGCGGTGCAAGTGCGATGCAAAGTTACACCGGGAACCAAGATTGACCTGGAGGGTCATGACCGCGTCTCATTACTCGTCTTGCCATGCGAGATGGCGTTGCTCCGACCCTGGGGACTGTGCGCACCGGAGGGCCACCTGAGCATGGCGATAGGCAGATGCTCTACCTCGCTTCTTCGCCGTCATCGCCCTCAGTGGGTGTGATTTGCGGTCGCGATCTACTTTGAGGGGTGGAGGTGGGGCTGGAGGCGTCCTGCGGGATTCCCCCCTGAAGAAAACCCATTGTTAAGTGATGGAGTTGGCTCTCTGGTCGCGGCTGATGCTCACCCCTTCTCACCGCTCCGGGGTTCGCTGGCTGACCATCTTCGCTTATATTCGTATGCAAATCCGGCGATCCGGATTCCGCTATGGCCCCCACTCGCCGCCGCTTCCCCCCGTCCCCCGGCCGACCGGGGTGTCGGCCACTGCCCCGGGCGGCGTAATCTAAGGGCGCCATGCCGTACGAACCTCCCACTCACACTGTCGAGCGCTCCCTGCGTGCCACGACCGGAGCGAAGGTCATCGCCGGTGTCGACGAAGTGGGGCGCGGCGCCTGGGCCGGACCCGTCACCGTCTGCGCGGCGATCACCGGACTGCGTCGACCTCCCGCGGGCCTGACCGACTCCAAGCTGCTGACCGTCAAGCGGCGCACCGCGCTGGACGAGATCCTGCGGGGGTGGGTGACGGCCTACGCGCTGGGGCATGCTTCCCCCGAGGAGATCGACGGCATGGGGATGACGGCCGCGTTGCGGCTCGCCGCAGGCCGCGCCCTGGACGCACTTCCGGTCCGCCCCGACGCCGTGATCCTCGACGGGAAGCACGACTACCTCGGTGCCCCATGGCAGGTGCGTACGGTGATCAAGGGCGATCAGTCGTGCGTCGCCGTCGCGGCGGCCTCGGTGATCGCCAAGGTTCAGCGCGACAAAATGATGGCCGAACTGGCCCTCGACCATGCAGACTTCGGGTTTGCGGACAACGCCGGGTATCCGTCACCCGTGCACAAGGCCGCACTGGAAGAGCGGGGCCCCACCCCGCACCACCGTTTGTCGTGGGCGTATCTTGATGCGCTGCCCCAGTGGCGGCATCTCAAGAAGGTCCGCAACTGGGCGGACGGAAGCGTTCCGGAAATCGAGGGTCAGCTCGGCTTCGACTTCTGACGGTTCCGATCGCACTGATGTGCCACCCCGTTCATCAGCGCCACTTCAACGTTTGATAAAAATCAGCTCATGCCTCTCATTCCCGAGGAGCCTCAGATTCACGAGAGTGCCCAGGGTCCCCGCGTCACGCCGGCCAGCGGCCGCACCGCACCGACCCCTCGCCCCGTACCCGGCCCCCGTCCCGTGGCGCCGTCCCGCCCCGGTCGTCCCGGCCCTCAGCGGCCTACGCCGCCGGTGCAGCGCACGCCGCGTGACGTGGCTCCGGCCAATCCCGGTCCCTCCGGTCCGGCCGCCCCTGCCGCAGTCGCGGGCCCGCAGATCCAGCTGATCCCGGCCTCGGCCGAGGGCGCGGTCGACGCCGCCGAGGAGGCCGTCGACCTGCTGCTGGACTCGGGCCGCGCTCCCGGCGACGTGCTGGTGATCACCACGGGTGCCCAGCACCCGTGGGCCGAGCACGAGCTGTCGTTCGGCGAGACCGCCTACTGGGCCCAGCACGACGCGGGTGACGACGTCTTCTACACGGACGCCGCCATCGCCGCCCGCGCCGGTTCCCGCCCGGTGGTCGTCGTGGCCGTCAACGGGGGCGCCGCCTCCGCCGACGTCCTCTCGCTGGCCCACAGTCGCGCCGGAGCCCTGCTGATCGTCTGCGGCGACCCGCAGCAGATCAACTCGGTTCTCGGCACCAGCGCCTGAACCACGCGCCGGGCTCCTGGAGCCGGCCGCCGCCCGAGGGGGCACCGCACGGTGCGCCCTTCGGCATGCCGTCCGGCCGCGCGCCTCGGCGCCGACCGTCCTGACCATGGGGCGGCCGTGCCTCCGTCAGCGCCTCGGCGGGCCTTGGGGAACCCCTGTGCCTGGGGAACCCCTGTGCCTGGGGAACCCCTGTGCCTGGGGAACCCCTGTGGGGGAGGCACCTGGCAGTTCCAGGGTGCTTGGTCCAGGGTGCTTGAACGGGTCGTGTCCGGTGCTTGAGCAGGTCACGTCCGTGCTTGTGTCGGCGCCCGGCCCGGTCCGCCGGACCCGTCGTCGGACTCGCGCCGTCCCTCAGCGGGCCGCCGCGCGGCGCAGGACCTCGGAGACCGGGCCGCCGGTGCGCGGCACGGGCGGCGGGGCATCCGCCGTGGCGAACGGCTCCGGCGCCGAGTGCGCGTGGGGACGGCGGCCACCGCGCCCCTCGCCCAGCACCTGCCAGCCGTCGTGGGTCAGCGTGATGTACGCCCCGCACCGCAGCCCGTGCAGCGTGCAGGCGTCACGCAGCCCCCACATCCAGGCACCGTCCTCCTCGGTCCAACGCGCGTCGCCCTCACGGCAGTAGAGCAGGACGGCGGTCCGCACCGGGGTACGGCGGCGCAGGTCGTGCGGTATGACCCGGCGCAGCTGGGACAGCAGCGCGTTGCGGAACATCCAGCCGTCCGCCGGTGCGGCCCGGCGGGTGAACGAGGCGCTGGCACACAGCCGTTCGTCCGGATCGAGGACGGCCACGATCACCGTGGACGGCCGCGGTCGATGCCGGGCGTGCAGTCCGCTGACGACCTCACGCGGGTTGCGCAGCAGCGGGATCCCCGCGGCGGCCCACTCCGCCGGCTCCAGTACACGGCCGGCGGAAGCGGCGGACGTCGACAACGAGGCCGCCGAGGGCGAGGCGAATCCGAAGGTCACGTTCCTCCCTTCGGCTACGCGCCCACACAGCGGGCGAGGTCGGATTCGGGGACCGCGCACCGCAGCGAAGCCCAACCGGATCACGAACCGACCGTGCGGGGAGCGGATCTCAATTCTTCCTGTCGAACTGGAATGCGGCAACGAGCAATTGGGGCCGCCGCCGGGTATCGGGTGGTGCGTGGCTTATATCCCTACCCAAGGCTCGGGCGGATGACGCATGGGGTGCTCGGGCGTCTCCAGGACTGGTACCCCGAACAGGGCCTGACCTTCGGACCGACAACGGCTGACTTTCGGGCCGTCGCCGACTGATGTCCAGGCTGACACCGACTGGGTTCCGGGCTGACACCGGCGGGCTTCTGGGCTGACGTCGGCCGCCCTTCGGACCGACACCGGCCGACCTGCGAGCCGGCGCCGAGCGCCCTTCGGGACGAACGACTCCCGCCTTTCAGGACGTCTCCGGCCCCCGGGCTGATCTAACCCCCCGGGCCGACCCCCGCTTCCCGACCGCCCCCGACTTCCAGGCCGCACCCGGTCTTCCCAGCCGCCCCCGGCTTCCGAGCTGAACATCCCCGAACACCCCCTGACGTCGAGCCGAACTCCCGTGACCTCCCTGCCGGGTGCCACCGAGCCGAACGCCTTACACCCCCGCTCAGCCCTGAACCGCGAGGACCAGCGGCAACACCCCCTTCGCACCCGCGCGGCGGAGCAGACGTGCCGCGACCGCGAGGGTCCAGCCGGTCTCCGTGAAGTCGTCGACCAGCAGCACCGGACCGTTCGCCCCGGCCAGCGCCGTCGCGAGGGCGGGCGGCACCGCCAACGCGCCGTCGAGCGCCTTGAGCCGCTGCGCGCTGTTGCTGCGCGACACCCGGGGCGCGTCCTCGTCGTACGTCACCGACCCCAGCAGCGGCATCCGCCCGGTCTCCGCGATCCGCGCGCCGAGGGAGTGGACGAGCTGCGGCCGGGTGCGCGAGGCGACGGTGACCACCCCGACCGGCCTCGCCTGGGCGCCCTCGACACCGGGTGCCCAGCCGCCGGGTCCCTTGGCCCAGTCGGCCAGCACGTCGATCACGGCGCGCGCCACGTCGTCCGGCACGGGCCCGTCCGGTGTCCGCGGCGCGAGCAGCGGACGGAGCCGGTTGCCCCAGCCGATGTCCGAGAGCCGTCCCAGCGCCCGCCCCGGCGCTGCCTGCTCACCAGCCGGAATACGCCCCTTGAGCCCGATCCCGATGGCCCCGAGCCCGGTCGGCCACATCCGCCGGGGCTCCACCTCCACCCCGGCGCGGCCCAGGTCGCTGCGTGCCGCGTCGAGCGCGGCGGAGGAGGCGTCGGCCGTGAAGCGCGGCCCCGCGCAGTTGTCGCAGCGGCCGCACGGCTTGGCCCCCTCGTCGTCCAGCTGCCGTTGCAGGAACTCCATCCGGCACTCGGTGGTGTCCGCGTACCCGCGCATCGCCTGCTGCTCGGCCGCCCGCTGCCGCGCCACCCACGCGTACCGCTCGGCGTCGTACGACCACGGCCGCCCGGTCGCGAGCCAGCCGCCCTTGACCCGGCGCACCGCCCCGTCCACGTCGAGGACCTTGAGCATGGTCTCCAGCCGGGAGCGGCGCAGCTCGACCAGGGGCTCCAGCGCGGGCAGGGACAGGGGCCTGTCCGCGCTGGCGAGGACGTCCAGGGTGCGCCGCACCAGCTCCTCGGAGGGGAAGGCGAGCGAGGCGAAGTACTCCCAGATCGCCTCGTCCTCCCGGCCCGGCAGCAGCAGCACCTCCGCGTGCTCCACCCCGCGGCCGGCGCGGCCCACCTGCTGGTAATAGGCGATGGGGGAGGAGGGCGAGCCGAGGTGGACCACGAAACCGAGGTCGGGCTTGTCGAAGCCCATGCCGAGCGCGGACGTGGCGACCAGCGCCTTGACCCGGTTGGCGAGCAGATCCTCCTCCGCCTGCTGCCGGTCGGCGTTCTCCGTCCTGCCCGTGTACGAGGCGACGGTGTGGCCCCGCTGCCGCAGGAACGCGGTGACCTCCTCGGCGGCGGCGACCGTGAGGGTGTAGATGATGCCGGAGCCCGGCAGATCGTCGAGATGGTCGGCGAGCCAGGCCATCCGGTGCGCCGCGTCCGGGAGCCGCAGCACGCCCAGACTCAGGCTCTCCCGGTCCAGCGGGCCGCGCAGCACCAGCGCGTCGGAGCCGCCGCCGGTGCCCAGCTGCTCGGCGACGTCGGCGGTCACCCGGGCGTTGGCCGTCGCGGTCGTGGCCAGCACGGGGACGCCGGGCGGAAGGTCGGCGAGCATGGTGCGCAGCCGCCGGTAGTCGGGGCGGAAGTCGTGGCCCCAGTCGGAGATGCAGTGCGCCTCGTCCACGACCAGCAGTCCGGTCGCCGCGGACAGCTTGGGCAGGACCTGGTCGCGGAAGTCGGGGTTGTTGAGCCGCTCGGGCGAGACGAGCAGGACATCGACCTCGCCGGCGGCGATCGCGGCCTGCACGTCCTCCCACTCCTCGGTGTTCGAGGAGTTGATGGTCCGGGCGCGGATACCGGCGCGCGCCGCCGCCTCCACCTGGTTGCGCATGAGCGCGAGCAGCGGCGAGACGATCACCGTCGGCCCGCTGCCCCGGGCCCGCAGCAGCGAGGTCGCCACGAAGTACACCGCGGACTTGCCCCATCCCGTGCGCTGCACGACCAGCGCCCGCCGCCGGTCGGCGACCAGCGCCTCGATCGCCCGCCACTGGTCCTCGCGCAGCCGGGCGGCGCCCGTGCCGTCCCCGACGAGCCGGGCGAGGACGGCGTCCGCCCCTGCCCGGAGATCCGCGTTGCTCGTGTGCTCGTGCTCCATGCGTTCCATACAACAGGACGGGACCGACGAACGGGCGGGCCGGCGGCGGATCTGTGGACAACCCTCGACGGCTTGTCGTGTCCCTGATTCGACTTATCCACAGGCCCGAGCGGGTTCGCGGGATCCGCGAGATCGTCGGCGCATGACGAATCACAGCGAAACCACCGCGCAGGTCACCCTGCGCACCCCGGCCGAACTGGCCGACGCCCTGCCCTACCTGCTGGGATACCGGCCGGAGGACAGCATGGTCCTGGTCGCCCTGCACGACAGCGGGGGGAAGGGCAGGTTCGGCGGCCGGGCCCGGCTCGGCATTCCCGCGCACGAGGAGGACTGGGAAGAGGCCGCTCGGCAGCTGGCCCGGGGCCTGGTGACCAGCAGCGAGCGACGGGGCGCCAAGCCCGAGCAGCTGGTGGCCTACGTCTGCCAGGAACCCGCCCCGGGAGAACACGGCCGGGACGTCAAACGCCGTCTCGCCCGCCTCGCCCATCTGCTGCGCATCCAGTGCGGCGACCTCGACGTGCCGGTCATCGAGGCGCTCTGCATCTCCGACGGCCGCTACTGGTCGTACTGCTGCCCCGTCGAGGACTGCTGCCCCGAGGACGGCACGCCGATGGGCCTGCCCGGCACCTCCGTCCTCGCCGCCGCGGCTACCTACGCCGGCATGCAAGTCCGGGGAACCCTCAAGGAGTTGCGCGCCCGGCTCCAGCCCTGGGAGGCCGCTGCGGCACGGGAACAGGAGGCCGCGCTCGACGCGGGCGGGCTGGCCCTGGTGCCCCGCATCCTCGACGAGACGGGCCGCGCGGAAGTGGCCGAGGAGACCATCGTCCTCGCCGAGCGCGTCATCCACCGCCTCGCCGCGACGACCCCGGTCGCGGGCGCCCTTCCGGCCGACCTGCGCGACGACGGCCTGATCGGCCACGACGAGGCGGCACGGCTGATCCTCGGCCTCCAGGACCGCGACACCCGCGACCGCGCCGCCGCCTGGATGGAGGGCGACGAGGCGGCCCCCGCGCTCCGGCTCTGGCGCGCCCTCGCCCGCCGCTGCGTCGGACCGTACGCCGAGCACGCCGCCCCTCCGCTGACCCTGGCCGGCTGGGTCGCCTGGTCCACGGGCGACGAACTCGAAGCCCGCGAGGCCCTGGCCATGGCCCTGGGCGCCGACCCGGACTACCTCTTCGCCCGCCTCCTGCACCAGGCGTGCAACGAGGGGGTGGACGTGGAATCGGTCCGCCGCTGCCTGCGGGCGGGGCGGGCCGGGGGCGCGCCGGGCACGGAACGCGCGCAGGAGGGCGGGGCGCTCCCGGCGGATGCCTCGGCGACGACTGCCTCGGTCGCGACCGGACCCACGAAGTGCGCGGAAAACGTGGCGGGCCCGACGCCCGCCGGCGAATCGGATCCGGCCGCGCGCATCCGCCGGCGCCGCCGACTGCGGTCCGCCCTCGCAGCCGCCGGGGACGGTCCCCGCGCCGCCCGCGTGCCCGGCCCCCGGCGCCGCCCGACGGTCCCCGCTCCGGCCGCCGGACGCGCTCCACGCGCCGGTACCCGGCACCCGGCGGGCACCCGCATGCCCACCAAGGGAACGGGGGAGAGCATGACCTGAACCGGACGGGAGCCTGCCTCGTCTCCCCTGATGCGACGAAGCGGAAGCACCGGCGGCCTCGGCGAAGGACGTGTTTATCGTCAGGAAGACGACTATGATCGCGGCATGCCCTACGACCCGTCAGCCTTTCCGCCCTTCGCCGTCACCGTGGACCTGGTCGTGCTGACCGTTCGCCGCCATGCGCTGTGCGCGTTGGCGGTACGCCGGGGCGAGTCGCCCTTCCAGGGACGGTGGGCACTGCCCGGCGGCTTCGTACGGGCCGACGAGGACCTGAACCAGGCGGCGGCACGCGAACTGGCCGAGGAGACCGGGCTGCACGCGCACGACCCCTCGACCCCCGCCCAGGACAAGGGAGCACACCTGGAGCAACTCGCCACCTACGGCGACCCCGAGCGGGATCCGCGGATGCGCGTGGTCAGCGTCGCGCACCTCGCGCTCGCCCCCGACCTGCCCGCACCCCGCGCGGGCGGCGACGCCAGCAACGCGCGCTGGGCCCCGGTCGAGGAACTGCTCCAGCAGGACGGTTACGGCCGCGACGGCGACCCCGTCGCACCGCTGGCCTTCGACCACGCCCAGATCCTCGCCGACGGCGTGGAGCGGGCCCGCTCCAAGATCGAGTACTCCTCGCTGGCCACCGCGTTCTGCCCGCCCGAATTCACCGTCGGTGAGCTGCGCCGGGTGTACGAGGCGGTGTGGGGGGTGGCCCTCGACCCGCGCAACTTCCACCGCAAGGTCACCGGGACCCCCGGGTTCCTCGTTCCGACGGGAGGCACCACCACACGCCAGGGCGGCCGCCCGGCCCAGCTCTTCCGGGCCGGTGGGGCCACGCTGCTCAACCCGCCGATGCTGCGCCCCGAGGTCTGACCGCCAGGGCAGGAGGCGGCGCGGAGCCCGGCCGCGGCCCAGGGGACCGAGCCTCCCGTTGCGTCGAACGGTGGACAGGGACCGGCGCGAGGGCGCGGCATTCATCGCTAAAGCCCCCCATACACCAAAAAACCGGACATCGCACGCTATCTTGATGCAGGTGATCCAAGCCTTCGGCCTGACCAGCACCTCCCGCAAGGCGCGGCCGCCCGCTGTCGACGACGTCTCCTTCGAAGCGCGGGCCGGCCGGATCACCGTGCTGCTGGGGGCCTCCGGCGCCGGCAAGACCACCGCCCTGAGGCTGATGCTCGCCCTGCGTCCCGGTCGCGGCATCACCTATTTCCGGGGGCGGCCCCTGTACCGGATCGCCCACCCGGCGCGCGAGGTCGGCGTGCTGCTCGGCGACGTACCGGGACATCCGGCACGCTCGGTCCGCGGACATCTGCGCATGCTGTGCGCGGCGTCGGGCGTCCCGGGGCACCGCGCCGACGAGGTCCTCGAAGCCGTCGGCCTCGTCAGCTTCCGGGAGGAACGTCTCGGCACCCTCTCGCGCGGCATGGACCGCAGGCTCGGCCTCGCGTGCGCCCTGCTGCCCGACCCGCACACACTCGTCCTGGACGACCCCACCCGCGGCCTCTCCCCCGGAGAGGCGCAGTGGCTGCACGGCATGCTGCGCGCCCACGCCGACCAGGGCGGCACCGTGCTGACGACCACGGGCGACCCGAGGGAGGCCGCGCGCATCGCCGACCGGGTCGTCACGCTCGACACGGGCAGGCTCGTCGCCGACCAGGAGGCCGGGGAGTTCGCCCGCACCCGGCTGCGCCCGCGCGTGGCCGTGCGCAGCCCGTACGCCGGGCGCCTCGCCGCCGCGCTCACCAAGGAGGCCCGCACCGGCCGCCGTTCCGTCGAGGTCGTACGCGAGGGCGGCAACCGCCTCTCCGTGTACGGCACCACCACCTCGGTCGTCGGCGAGACGGCCTTCCGGCACGGCATCCTCGTCCACCAACTCGCCGACGAGATCGGCGACATGGGACCCGGCATCGCCGTGGACAGCGCGCTTCCCGAGCGCGCGCTGTCCGTGGGTGGCCCGGCGGGCGGCCGTACGCCACCGGAGCGCGAGAAGACGGTGTTCGGCTTCTCCGTGCCGGACCCGCCCACCATGACCCGCACGGAACCAGCCGGTTCGCCCTCCCCCTCTCAACGGCCTCGGACCGGCTCCTCGGGAACCTCGGCGCTCTCGACGGCCCCGGCCCCGGCTTCGCCGAGGAAACCCGTCGAAACCCCACCCCGAGCCGAAGCGCGCGTGGCCCTCGACGCCGAGATCACCGCCCGCCCCACCGGAAGGCTGGAAACCGGCCTGGCGCGCCTCGCCCGCACCCGCGTCATCCCGACCCGCATCGCCACCACCCACATCTCCGCCCTCCGCACCCTCCTGCCCGGAGCCAGGGGACCCTTCGCCCGTCCGTCGTGGACGGTTCACCCCGGAACCCGGACCGACAGGGACAACGACAGCGCCCACGCCTTCGACACGAACTCCCCCCTCCCGCCGCCCATCTCCGTCCGTCCCGCACCCACCCCCCTGCGCCCCCTGCGCTACGAGATCCGGCGGGCCGCGGGCATCGGCACCGGGTTCCTGATCTGCGGCGCGGTGCTCGCGCTGTCCGTGCTGACCGCCGTGGCGCTGGCCGGAATCGGGCACACCCCGCAGGCGCGGCTGTTCGCGGCATGGCCCCGGGAGCTGCCGCTGCCGCCCGTCGCGCTCGCCGCCGGACTGCTCGGGGCGCTCGCCTTCGGCGACGAGTTCCGCCACCCCGCGCTCGCCGCCGACCGGGGCACCGTGCCCCGCCGGCTCGGGCTGCTGGCCGCGAAACTCCTCGTCACCGGCGCCACCGCGACGCTGCTCGCCTTCCTCGTCGCGGGCTGCGACGCCGAGGCGCTCTATCTCGTCTACGGCCGGGAGCTGACCCAGGTTCCCGACGACTGGCTTGCGCTGAGCGCGAGTTGGATCGCCCTCGTCGTCGGGTGCGCCTGGGCCGGGGTGCTCGCGGCCGGTGTCTTCCGGTCCACCTCGGGCGGGCTCGCCGCCGTCCTCGCCGTACCCGTGGCCGTCGTACCCCTCATGCACACGGCGTTCCGGGGGTCGGCCGAGCGCACGGTGGCCGGTCTTCCGTCGCGGATGCGGGAGGTGTTCCTGCTCCAGTGGCCGTTCGGAGGGGACCGGTATGTGCTCGCGGTGGCGCGGCTGCTCGTCCAACCCGTCGGTGGCGCAATGGTGTTGTCCCTGGCGGCACTGCTGTGCGCGTATCTGTTCACCACCCTGCGCGCCAGGGCCTGATGACCGAGGTTCTTACGGTTCTGGTGCCGCTTGTGCCCACAACTCCCCGGGGGCGGCTCGTTTCTTTCCGATAAGGCGTCAATTGCGACGGGGTGAGCGATCACCCTTTCGTGTGCTTTTCACCAAAGACCTCAAGGGAGTTGGAGACGACGCCGACAAAGGATCCGTGAGTACCCTTGCGCACACCATGATGACCGCCGCCCGTTCCACCGACTCCGGTCTGGTCGGTCCGGGCGAACTCGACCGCTACTCCTACGGTGACGCCTCGGTGGGCGACCGCGTAGGAACGCCCGCCTGGGACGGAGGCGAATCCGAGCTGGGCCGGGTCGGCCGGCGGCCCGCGGGCAGCCGCGGCCGCGGGCTGCACGGCCAACTCGTCCAGCAGCTGGGTCAGATGATCGTCTCGGGCGACCTGGGCGCGGACCGCCCGCTGGTGCCCGAGGAGATCGGCCAGCGCTTCGAGGTCTCCCGGACCGTCGTCCGCGAGTCCCTCCGCGTGCTGGAGGCCAAGGGCCTGGTCAGCGCCCGGCCGAACGTGGGCACGCGCGTCCGTCCCGTCAGCGACTGGAACCTCCTCGACCCGGACATCATCGAGTGGCGGGCCTTCGGCCCCCAGCGCGACGACCAGCGCCGCGAGCTCAGCGAGCTGCGCTGGACCATCGAGCCGCTCGCCGCCCGTCTCGCCGCCGGACACGGCCGCGAGGAGGTGCAGCAGCGCCTGTCCGACATGGTCGAGATCATGAGCCACGCCATGGCACAGGGCGACGCGCTCACCTACTCGCGTGCCGACACCGAGTTCCACGCGCTGCTCATCCAGGTCGCGGGCAACCGCATGCTGGAGCACCTCTCCGGCATCGTCGGCGCCGCCCTCCAGGTCTCTGGCGGCCCGGTCACGGGCTGCGACCGGCCGAACGACGCGTCCCTCGCCCAGCACGCACGGATCGTCGACGCCCTCGGCACCGGCGACGGCGGTGCGGCGGAGGCCGCCATGCGCCAACTGCTCACGGCGCACCCCGAGGTGGAGCGGGTGGTTCCCGCCCCGCGCGAGCACTGACCCGCCCCGCGGGCGGTGCGGTCGCCGGTGTGCGGCGTCCCCGCGGTTCCCATGACGCGTCGGCCCGGGTGCAGGTCGTCGTACCCGCCGTCGCCGGACCCCGCCGGATCCCCTCAGGAGCCCGGCGGGGTCCGGCGATGCGGCGGGCGATACCTTTTGCCCGTATCTGACCGTCTATGTTCGCTTACGAGGTGTGACTCGGGCCACGCGGAATGGGCGTAACACTCATGGGAACAGCGCGATGACCTAAGAGGTGACAGCCGCGAAGGGAATACGGACGCCAGACATGGCGCTGTGCATCTTCCCGGCCCGCGCCCGCACCGTCGGCCCATCCCCCGGCCGGTGGTCGGTTCCCGTCCGCAGTGGACGGTGCCGGAAGCCGTTTTCCAACGTTCCGAGAGGTTGTTCGTGTCGGCCAGCACATCCCGTACGCTCCCGCCGGAGATCGCCGAGTCCGTCTCTGTCATGGCGCTCATTGAGCGGGGAAAGGCTGAGGGGCAGATCGCCGGCGACGATGTGCGTCGGGCCTTCGAAGCTGACCAGATTCCGGCCACTCAGTGGAAGAACGTACTGCGCAGCCTCAACCAGATCCTTGAGGAAGAGGGTGTGACGCTGATGGTCAGTGCAGCAGAGCCCAAGCGCACCCGAAAGAGCGTCGCAGCGAAGAGCCCGGCCAAGCGCACCGCCACCAAGACGGTCGCGGCGAAGACGGTGACCACCAGGAAGGCCACCGCCACCACGGCCGCCCCCGCGGCGTCCGCCGACCCGGCGGATCCCGCCGACGAGGCCTCGCCCGCCAAGAAGGCCGTGGCCAAGAAGGCGACCGCCAAGAAGACGGTTGCCAAGAAGGCCACCGCCAAGAAGACGGCGGCCAAGAAGACCACGGGCAAGAAGGACGACGCCGAGATCCTCGAGGACGAGGTCCTCGAGGACACCAAGGTCGGCGACGAGCCCGAGGGTACCGAGAACGCCGGCTTCGTCCTGTCCGACGAGGACGAGGACGACGCGCCCGCGCAGCAGGTCGCCGCGGCCGGCGCCACCGCCGACCCGGTCAAGGACTACCTGAAGCAGATCGGCAAGGTCCCCCTGCTCAACGCCGAGCAGGAGGTCGAGCTCGCCAAGCGCATCGAGGCCGGCCTGTTCGCCGAGGACAAGCTCGCGAACGCCGACAAGCTCGCCCCGAAGCTCAAGCGCGAGCTGGAGATCATCGCCGAGGACGGCCGCCGCGCCAAGAACCACCTGCTGGAGGCCAACCTCCGTCTGGTGGTCTCGCTGGCCAAGCGCTACACCGGCCGCGGCATGCTCTTCCTGGACCTCATCCAGGAGGGCAACCTCGGTCTGATCCGCGCCGTCGAGAAGTTCGACTACACCAAGGGCTACAAGTTCTCCACGTACGCCACCTGGTGGATCCGTCAGGCGATCACCCGCGCCATGGCCGACCAGGCCCGCACCATCCGTATCCCGGTGCACATGGTCGAGGTCATCAACAAGCTCGCCCGTGTGCAGCGCCAGATGCTCCAGGACCTGGGCCGCGAGCCCACCCCGGAGGAGCTGGCCAAGGAACTCGACATGACCCCGGAGAAGGTCATCGAGGTCCAGAAGTACGGCCGCGAGCCCATCTCCCTGCACACCCCCCTGGGTGAGGACGGCGACAGCGAGTTCGGTGACCTCATCGAGGACTCCGAGGCCGTCGTCCCCGCGGACGCCGTCAGCTTCACCCTCCTCCAGGAGCAGCTGCACTCGGTCCTGGACACCCTCTCCGAGCGCGAGGCCGGCGTCGTCTCCATGCGCTTCGGTCTCACCGACGGCCAGCCGAAGACCCTGGACGAGATCGGCAAGGTCTACGGCGTGACGCGTGAGCGCATCCGCCAGATCGAGTCCAAGACCATGTCGAAGCTGCGCCACCCGTCGCGCTCGCAGGTGCTGCGCGACTACCTCGACTAGCCCGCGGTCCGGTCGACGGCCGACCGGTCCCCGGACCGATCGGCCGGGCCGGTCGTACGACACCGAAGGCCCGGCTCCCCTCGTGGGAGCCGGGCCTTCGTGCTGCGGGCGGAGACCATGTGGATCACTCTGGGTTCTCCGGTTCACACCCTGAGTGAGGAGTCGACATGCGCCGATCCCCTGGCCGTGCACTGATCCGGCCGCTCGTCCTCGCGGCCACCGTCACCGCCATACCCCTGGTGAGCGCGTCCCCGGCGGCGCCCGCGGCGGCCCGGAGCGTGGTCGTGGGGGGATTCCCCATCGACGTCTCGCAGGCCCCCTGGACGGTGGCGCTGTCCAGCCGTGACCGGTTCGGAGGCACCCGTGCGGGCCAGTTCTGCGGCGGCGTGGCGATCGCCCCCACCACGGTGCTCACGGCCGCCCACTGCATGAACGACGACGTCCTCGGGGCGCCGCCCGGCCATGTGCGCGACCTCAAGGTGATCGCGGGCCGCACGGACCTGCTGTCCGACGAGGGCCAGGAGATCGCCGTCAAGGACGTCCAGGTCAACCCGGACTTCGACAGCGCGACGAACTCCGGCGACTTCGCCGTCGTCACGCTCGCCGAACCCCTGCCGCAGAGCGCGGTCATCGCCATGGCGGGACCCGGCGACCCGGCCTACGCACCGGGCACCAAGGCCCGGGTCTCCGGCTGGGGCGACCTGACCGGCGGCGGCGACTACGCCCACCGGCTCCACGCCGCGGATGTGCGGGTGCTCGCCGACGACCGTTGCGGCCGCGCCTACCCCGGCGGTCCTGACGGCGTCTACCGGGCCGCCAGCATGCTCTGCGCGGGAGAGGCCGCCGGAGGTCCGGACGCGTGCCAGGGGGACAGTGGTGGCCCGCTGGTGGCCGGCGGCCGGCTGATCGGGCTCGTGTCCTGGGGCAGCGGCTGCGGGCGCGCCGGGAGCCCCGGCGTCTACACCCGTGTCTCGGAGGTCGTACGCGCCCTGGGAACGGGCGGGGACGGGAAATCACCCACGAAAGCCCGCGAGAGGCCCCACAGGAACTCCTGAGGGCCTTGCGCGGGCTGGTGAGGGTATGAGCGCGGGCGGTCGCTCCGAGAAGGAGCGGCCGCCCGTTCACCGGCCTGAGCCGGTGTCGGCTCGTCGTCCGTGCGAGATTCAGCGCTCTTCTTCGGAAGTGGTGCTCGGGGCGGTCGTCAGCCGCTCCGTCTCGTCCTGTATCTCAGCGGCGATCTTCTTGAGTTCCGGCTCGAACTTGCGTCCGTGGTGGGCGCAGAAGAGCAGCTCTCCGCCGCTGAGCAGGACGACGCGCAGGTATGCCTGGGCGCCGCAGCGGTCGCAGCGATCAGCGGCCGTCAGCGGGCTCGCGGGGGTCAGAACAGTAGTCACGTCGCCTCTTCTCTAGCTCGACGAGCTGTCGTACCAGGGTCAACATCCAACCAGCCCGAAAACGTTCCCGCTCGTGGCTTTTCCTGGAAAAATTTTCCGGGGCGGCTGTCTGCTGCCGGTTGGCGGCGAATGTGCCGTAGTGCGTGTTGGGGATGCTTACGGGTTCGCGCTGTCTAGTATCTCGGTCCTCCCGGCTGGCTTGCCGGTCGTTCATGAGGACGTGCCCGGAGCCTAAATGGTTCATGCCTCCAAGGGAACGTGATATGCACTTCACCCCATCGAGGGATCGAACGTGTATGCGAGCCTCGACTAGTCTGTGGAGCCGCCGAGGGTGGCGTTACACCGGCTCTACCTGGCCTCGGTACCCTCTGACGGGCAACCGAAGCCTCCCCCTTACCCAGAAGGGGGCAACCTGAAATTCAGCGAGGAGCGAACCGCGTGACCGCCGATACGTCCGTGCCGTCCACAGCTCTGCTGGCAGGAGCAGACCGCGACGGTTCCAACTACACCGCGCGGCACCTGCTCGTCCTCGAGGGTCTCGAGGCGGTGCGCAAGCGTCCGGGCATGTACATCGGCTCGACCGACAGCCGCGGCCTGATGCACTGCCTGTGGGAGATCATCGACAACTCGGTGGACGAGGCCCTCGGCGGCTACTGCGACCACATCGAGGTGATCCTCCACGACGACGCGTCCGTGGAGGTCCGCGACAACGGCCGCGGCATCCCCGTGGACGTGGAGCCCAAGACCGGCCTGTCCGGCGTGGAGGTCGTCATGACCAAGCTCCACGCGGGCGGCAAGTTCGGCGGCGGCTCGTACGCCGCCTCCGGCGGTCTGCACGGCGTCGGCGCCTCCGTGGTCAACGCCCTCTCCGCCCGTCTCGACGTCGAGGTGGACCGCAGCGGCAACACCCACGCGATCAGCTTCCGGCGCGGCGTGCCGGGTGCCTTCACGGGCGCCGGCGCGGACGCGAAGTTCGAGGCCAAGAGCGGTCTGCGCAAGGCCAAGAAGATCCCCAAGACCCGTACCGGCACGCGCGTGCGCTACTGGGCGGACCGGCAGATCTTCCTCAAGGACGCCAAGCTCAACCTGGAGACGCTGCACCAGCGTGCCCGGCAGACCGCCTTCCTGGTGCCCGGCCTGACCATCGTCGTCCGCGACGAGTACGGCCTGGGCGAGGGCGGCAGCAAGGGCGAGGAGTCCTTCCGCTTCGACGGCGGCATCAGCGAGTTCTGCGAGTACCTGGCGGGCGACAAGCCGGTGTGCGACGTGCTCCGCTTCTCCGGCAAGGGCACCTTCAAGGAGACCGTCCCCGTCCTGGACGAGCACGGCCAGATGACCCCGACCGAGGTCGCCCGCGAACTGGGCGTCGACATCGCCCTGCGCTGGGGCACGGGCTACGACACGAACCTGCGGTCCTTCGTCAACATCATCGCCACGCCCAAGGGCGGCACCCATGTCTCCGGCTTCGAGCAGGCCCTCACCCAGACGATGAACGACGTGCTGCGCGCCAAGAAGATGCTGCGCGTGGCCGAGGACAACGTCGTCAAGGACGACGCCCTGGAGGGCCTCACCGCCGTCGTCACCGTGCGCCTGGCCGAGCCGCAGTTCGAGGGCCAGACCAAGGAGGTCCTCGGCACCTCGGCGGCCCGCCGCATCGTGAACCAGGTGGTCACCAAGGAGCTGAAGGCGTTCCTCACCGCAACCAAGCGGGACGCGGCCGCTCAGGCGCGTGTCGTCATGGAGAAGGTGGTCGCCGCCGCCAGGACGCGTGTCGCGGCCCGCCAGCACAAGGACGCCCAGCGCCGCAAGACGGCCCTGGAGTCCTCGTCCCTGCCGGCCAAGCTCGCCGACTGCCGCAGCGACGACGTCGACCGCAGCGAGCTGTTCATCGTCGAGGGCGACTCCGCGCTCGGCACCGCCAAGCTGGCACGGAACTCCGAGTTCCAGGCCCTGCTGCCGATCCGCGGCAAGATCCTCAATGTGCAGCGCTCGTCCGTGACCGACATGCTCAAGAACGCCGAGTGCGGCGCGATCATCCAGGTCATAGGAGCGGGCTCGGGCCGCACCTTCGACATCGACCAGGCCCGCTACGGCAAGATCATCATGATGACCGACGCCGATGTGGACGGCTCGCACATCCGCTGCCTGCTGCTCACGCTGTTCCAGCGCTACATGCGGCCCATGGTCGAGGCCGGGCGTGTCTTCGCCGCGGTGCCGCCGCTGCACCGCATCGAGGTCGTCCAGCCGAAGAAGGGTCAGGACAAGTACGTCTACACGTACTCGGACCGCGAGCTGCGCGACAAGCTGATGGAGTTCCAGACCAAGGGCATCCGCTACAAGGACTCCATCCAGCGCTACAAGGGCCTCGGCGAGATGGACGCCGACCAGCTGGCCGAGACCACCATGGACCCCCGCCACCGCACCCTGCGCCGCATCAACCTCGCCGACCTCGAAGCCGCCGAACAGGTATTCGATCTCTTGATGGGCAACGACGTGGCGCCTCGCAAGGAGTTCATCTCCAGCTCGGCGGCGACGTTGGACCGGTCGCGGATCGACGCCTGACGCTTGCGGCGGGCTGGGGCCGGGGTTCCGGTCGGGACGCGTGCTTCGGCCGGGGCGAGTGCTCCGGTTGGAGCGGGTTCGACTGAGGCCGTGCGCGCGGGGCGGGGGAGCGGGGGCGGATTTGGTGCCCCGCGCCCGCCTGACCTGCGGGGTACGGCCATGTTGCGGGAGCCGGTGAGGTTCAGATGGTCCGTACCCCCGGCCAGGCGCGGATGGCTCGTGCCCCGGCCAGCGCCGGCCCACCGCGCTGATGGGTCGGCACCGGCCGACGGATCAGCCCACCGGGCACACTCAGCGGCACAAGGTGCGCAGGGCTGTGAGGCAGTCCGCGGCCCGGCGCCGAGGCTCGGTGTCGACGCCGGCCCAGGCGATCCGGGCGTCCGGTCGGATCAGAACGGCGGTGACGTCCCGCCAGACCTGATGCGACGCTTCGGTGTCGACGGTGACCGTCCGCTGGTCCACACCGCCCGCGGCACACGGTGTCCGCCACCCGTCGAGGTCCAGCAGCACAGGCCGGCCACGGCGCATCAACGGGTGCGGGGTGGGTGCCTCGGCCGAGTCCAGGGTGAGGCCGGCCAGCCGCGTACCAACCAGCGGGTGTGCGCCGGGCGCGATGCCGACGGGGAGCGGGTCGTCGAAACCGGCGATCCGGCGGGCCCACTGGCGGTTTGTCCGCGGCTCGGCCAGCGCGGCCGACCAGACCTCGCGCAGCGCGATCTGCTCCGGGCTCGCCGCCGCGAACAGAGCGAGTTGCGCGCGGGTGTTGTCGATGACGGCGCGCCCGGCCGGCCGACGCTCCGTGTCGTAGCTGTTGAGCAGTCCCTCGGGAGCCCGGTCCTGGAGGGTGGCGGCCAGCTTCCAGCCCAGGTTGGTGGCGTCCTGGATACCGAGGTTCATGCCCTGCCCACCGGCAGGGAAGAACATGTGCGCCGCGTCCCCGGCCACCAGCACCCGTCCGGCCCGGTACCGCGCGGCCTGGCGGGTGGCGTTGCCGTAGCGCGAGAGCCACCGGGGGTTGCGGATGCCCAGATCCCGTCCCAGTAGCGCCCGGGTCTGCTCGCGCACCTCTTCCAGCGTGAGCGGTTCACCGGTGCCGCGGTGCATGGTGGCCGTCGACAGGCCCGCCAGCCGGTGGACACCGTCGCCGATCGGTGCCGCCAGGAACGAACCGGCCGGTCCGGAGGCGGAGAGCGGCGCGGTGGGCGGCTCGTCCAGCTCGACGTCGGCGAGCCACCCGGTCAGCGTGGTGTCCTGGCCGGGGAAGTCGATGCCGGCCGCCTGGCGCACCGCACTGCGGGTGCCGTCGCAGCCCACCACCCAGCGGGCCCGCTCGGTCCGGTGGGTGCCGTCGGCCCGTATCACCACCTCGACCGCGTCCGGCCCCTGGGTGAGCGAGACCACCTCCTCCCCGCGCAGCACCCGTGCGCCCACGGCGACCGCGTGCTCCTCCAGGAGCTGTTCGGTGACGGACTGGCCGAGCGCCAGCATGAACGGATGCGCCGCTCCGATCGTGGAGAAGTCCAGCCTGGTGGTCGCCGCCCCGAAGTGACCGGTCGGCACCGGGGTGCCCTGTTCGATGAACCGCTCCGCGAGCCCGCGGGTGGCGAAGGTGTCCAGCGTGCCGGCCTGCATACCGACCGCGCGCGACCGTCCGTCCGGCGCCGCCCGGCGTTCCACGACGGTCACCTCCACCCCGTGCAGGCGCAGCTCCGCGGCCAGCCAGAGCCCCACCGGACCGCCTCCGGCGATGAGCACGTCGAGCATGACCATCACTTCCTCTCGCTCTTGTCCATTGGATAAGAGTGAGCATGCCCTAGAATTGTCCATTGGACAACAGGGGTTGGGGCGACAGGGCGCGCGAGCCGACCGGAGAGGCGCATCGGATGGGTACGACACGGGGCGAGATCGTCGCCGCCACGCTGGCAGTTCTCGACGAGCAGGGACTGGACGGCGTGACCATGCGCGCCGTCGCGGCCCGGCTCGGCGTGCAGCACAACACCGTCCGCTGGCACGCCTCCAGCAAGGGCCGCCTGCTCGAACTCGCCTCCGACGAACTCCTCGCGCACTGTCTCGACGAGCCACTGCCCGAGGCGTTCCCCGAGCGGCTCAGGGAACTGAGCCGCCGCTGCCGCACGGCACTGCTGTCCCACCGCGACGCCGCCAGGATGGTCGCGGGCGTCTTCGCGGCCGAGCCCCACACGCTGCGCTACGCCGACACCGTGATCGACACTCTGCTCGCGGCCGGCCACTCACCGCGCACGGCCGCGTGGACCCACTGGTCGATCTTCTACCTGACCCTCGGTCTCACCCAGGAACAGCAGGCCGCGCAGGAAGCCGCACCGGCTCTCCACCCGGACCAGGCCCCGGCCGACAGCTACCCCGCCCTGGCCCAGGTCCTGCCGCACGTCGGCCCCGACAGCTTCGACGAGCGATTCGAATTCGCCCTCGGCCTGATCATCGCCGGCCTCTCCCGAGCGGAGATGTCCCTTGGGCCGGGGGCCGGCGCCGACGTGGATGACTTTCCGGCCGGCTGACCAGTCGGCCGTTGTTCAGCCAGCCAGCCAGCCAGCCAGCCGGGCAGCAGGGCAGTCGACCGGGCTGGGCCGGGCTGGGCCAGGTCGGGTCCGGCGGGGCCGGGTCGAGTCGGTCCCGACAGATCCGGCACCCGTGGTCCGACCCGCCGGGGCCTGACCCCTGCGCGGTCGATCGGACACGCGCCTGCCGCCCCCACCCCATCCCGCCCTGCGCCGCGCCCGCCCTCACCCCAACCCCACTTCGCCTCAACCTCACCCCCCCCGAGATCCCACCCCCTCCCACCCCACCCCGTCTCCACCCCTGGGTGGAGGTACGTCCGCCAAGATCTCCACCTGTGATCCACCCCGGCTCCGATCTCCCGGCCTGCGGATTTCCGTAACTTCGAAGCGTCGGGCAGCGCTCGCTCCCGGCGAACGACTTCTCGCTCACGGAGGATCTGATGGTGGGGCTCGCCAACGCGCTGGTGATCGTGGCCGTCGTCGCGCTCGTGCTGGTACGACAGTTCCGCGCACGCCCGATCGACACGGACCGCCGCTGGTGGCTGCTGCCCCTGATCCTCGGGGTCATAGCGCTGCGCGAGCCCGGCATCCTCGACGCCCACCACCACGTCGAGTCCGCCGCACTGCTCGCCGTGGAACTCCTCATCGGCCTGGCCATGGGCGCGGGCTGGGCCTGGACCACCCACGTCTGGACCGAGCCGGACGGCGCGGTGTGGAGCAAGGGCACCAAGGCGAGCGCCGCCGTCTGGGTCGCCGGCATCGCCCTTCGCATGGGCGTCTTCGCCATCGGCGCCGCCCTCGGCCTGCACCAGCACAGCTCCGCCCTGCTCCTCGGCTTCGCCGCCTCCCTGCTGGTCCGCGCCGGAATCCTGACCTGGCGGGCGGGCTACCTCGGCGCCCGCAAGCCCCTGACCACCCAGCCTCTCGGCGCCACGAGCCGCCCCGCCGCGGCGTACGGTGACGGCAGGCCCGCCGGAGAGGAGCGCCTGTGACCGAGAGCGCCTGGACGCGGTGGCCCTCGAAAGAGGCGCTCGGCCGCGCCGGAATCACCCGCCCCCGCCGCCTGCTCGCCTGGGCCGTCAGGATTCTGGTGATCGCCCTGCTGCTGTGGGGCGCGTACAACCAGAAGCACGTCGGCGCCTGGACCGGGGCCGCCGCCCTCGCGGGCGTCGTCGCCGCCGGATTCCTCGGCTGGGCCTTCTTCCGCACCACCTATCAGCACCGACTGCTGCCCTCCCTGCTCCTGCTGGCGACGCTCATGGGCATCGCGGTCGCCGCCGAGGCCATGGGATTCACGGCGCTGGCCCTCGTCCTGTGGTGCGGCTGCGGGATCACCGCCCTGGAGCGGCTCCCGCTCGTGGCCGCGACCCCGGTGACCTCGGCGGGCCTCGCCGCGTACTCCGCCTTCAACAACGACGTCTGGCTGACCACCGCCGCCTCGGTCGCGGGCATGGCCCTCGCCGGCTACGTCCTGCGGCTGGACGCGGAGGCCCGTGGCAACGCACAGCGGCTGCTCGACCAGGAGCGGGCCGCGCGAGCCGCCGAGGCCGAGTCCGCGGCACTCGCCGAGCGGGCCAGGATCGCCCGCGAGATCCACGATGTGCTCGCCCACAGCCTCTCCGCGCAGCTCGTCCACCTGGAGGCGGCCCGGCTGCTGATCGAACGGGGCGCCGATCGCGAGCGGATCCTGGAGCGGGTGGTGGCCGCCCGCGGCATGGCCCGCGACGGTCTCGCCGAGACCAGACAGGCGCTGTCCGCGCTGCGCGGCGAGCTGACACCGCTGGAGGACTTCCTCGGCGAACTCGTCAGCGGGGCCGAGGGCGCGGCGGTCACCGTCACGGGTGAGCCCAGGCCCCTGCCGGCCGAGGCGTCCCAGGCCGTGCGCCGGGTCGCCCAGGAGGCGCTGACGAACGTCCGCAAGCACGCCCACGGCGCCAAGGTGGACCTGCGCCTGGACTACAGCGACCACCAAGTGACGCTGAACGTGCGGGACTCGGGCGGTCGGCCCGGCGACCTCACGTCCTCCGGCGGCGGGTACGGTCTGCTCGGTATGCGCGAGCGCGCCGAACTGCTGGGCGGCTCGCTGGACGCGGGGCCGGACGAGGAGGGATTCGCGGTGACACTGAAGGTGCCCGTATGACCGAGCCGGAGGGGGAGAAGAAGCCGGCGCGGGTGGTGGTCGCCGACGATCAGACCGTCGTCCGGGAGGGCATCGTGATGCTGCTCGGACTGCTGCCGGGTGTCGAGGTCATCGGCGCCGCGGGAGACGGTGAGGAAGCGGTGCGGCTGGTCGGGGAGCTGTCCCCGGACGTCGTCCTGATGGACCTTAGGATGCCCCGCTGCGACGGCGTGGAGGCCACCCGGCGGATCCGGGAGCAGTATCCCGGGACCCAGGTGGTGGTGCTCACCACGTACGCCGACGACGAGTCGCTGTTCCCCGCGCTGCGGGCCGGTGCCCGGGGGTATCTGACCAAGGACGCGGGCGGCGAGGAGATCGTGCGGGCAGTGGAGAGCGTGCTGTCGGGGGAGGCGGGGCTGTCGCCGAGCGTGCAGCGCCGGCTGCTGGAGCGGCTGTCCCAGGCCGAGCCCCGGTCGGCCGGGGTGGTGCCCACGGCTCCCGTTCCGCCGGACGGGCTGACCGTGCGGGAGACCGAGGTGCTGGTGCTGATCGCCGAGGGGCTCAGCAACCAGGAGATCGCCCACAGGCTGCATGTCTCGAACGCGACCGTGAAGACGCACATCAACAACCTGTTCGCGAAGACGGGCCTCAAGGACCGGGCGCAGGCGGTGCGTTACGCCTACGCCAAGGGACTGGTGCGGCCGCCCGCGGGGTGAGGTCACCTGATGGGGTGAAGAGCCCGGGGAAGAAGAGTCACGGAACTTCCGGGTCTGCCCATCCTTGGGCATGCAGTCAAGCGATGATCGTGCCCGCGGAGCAGGGGACGGTCCCGAGCGTTCGGCCGGGAACCGGAGGGACCACGGCGCACCCACCCGCGATGTGCGGCACGAGGACCCTTGGTGCGACCCGTCGGCCCAGGGCTGGGACGAACCGCACGGCGCCGGGTCACCCGCGCCGACCGTGCCCTCCGCGCGCGGCGAGCCGGACGCGGCGGAGCGTGCCCGCGACGTGTACATCGAGGTGCAGCGCAGCGCCGCCTTCCAGGAAGTGCGGGGCAGATACCGGCGGTTCGTGGTGCCGGGGGTCGCGGTCTTCCTGAGCTGGTACGTGGCGTACGTGGTCGCGGCGACCACCGTTCCGGGGCTGATGGCGCGGCCCGTGGTGGGCGCGGTGAATGTGGCGATGCTCGCGGGGCTGGGGCAGTTCCTCACCACGTTCCTGCTGACCTGGGCCTACGCCCGGCACGCGCGGCTGCGGCGGGACCGGGCGGCGCTGGAGCTGCGCTGGGACACCCAGGAGATGACCCGGGAGACGCGGGGAGGTGCTCGGTGAGCGGCGAGCATCAGACGCTGGCGCTGCTGCTGTTCAGCGGGTTCGTGGCGGTCACCCTCGGGATCACGACGTGGGTGGGCTGGCGGCGGCACGGTTCGGCGGAGGAGTTCTACACGGGCGGGCGGCTGTTCTCTCCGATGGAGAATGGTTTTGCCATCACGGGCGACTACATCTCGGCGGCCTCCTTCCTGGGCGTCACCGGGCTCATCGCGCTGTACGGCTACGACGGGCTGCTGTATGTGGTGGGCTTTCTCGTGGCATGGCTGATGGTGCTGTTCCTGGTGGCCGAACTGGTGCGCAACTGCGGGCGGTTCACCCTGGCCGATGTGGTGGCCGCGCGGATGAGCGAGCGCCCGGTGCGGATCGCGGCGGGCACATCGTCGGTCGTGGTGTCCGTGCTGTACCTGGTGGCGCAGATGGTCGGCGCGGGCAGCCTGGTGGCGCTGCTGCTGGGGCGTACGAGCGGGGCGGCCCAGGCGTGGACGGTCATCGGGGTCGGCGCCCTCATGGTGATCTATGTGTCGCTGGGCGGGATGCGGGCCACCACCTGGATCCAGATCGTGAAGGCGGTGCTGCTGCTCGGCGGAACGGTCGCGCTGACCGTGCTCCTTCTGCTGCGGTTCCACGGCGATGTCGATCAGTTGCTGGTCACGGCCGCGCAGCGCAGCGGCCACGGGGACGCCTTCCTCGCGCCCGGCCTGAAGTACGGCGGGAGTTGGACCGCCCGCCTCGACTTCATCAGCCTCGGTCTCGCGCTGGTGCTGGGCACCGCCGGACTGCCGCACATCCTGTCCCGCTTCTCCACCGTGCCGACCGCACGCGCCGCGCGGCGTTCCGCGGTGTGGTCGATCGGCCTGATCGGCGGGTTCTATCTGCTGACGATCGTCCTCGGCTTCGGGGCGGCGGCGGTCGTGGGCCCGGGCGCCCTGCGCGCCTCGAACGCGGCCGGGAACACCGCGATACCGCTGCTCGCCCTCGACCTGGGCGGTGGTGCGGGTTCCACTGGAGGAACGGTTCTGTTCGCGGTGGTCGCCGCCATCGCCTTCGCCACGATCCTCGCGGTGGTCGCGGGCATCACGCTCGCCTCCTCCGCCTCCGTGGCCCACGACCTGTACGCCTCCCTCCGCCGTTCGCGCGGCGAGCAGAAGGGCGGCGGGGTGCGTCGCGAGGTGGCCGTGGCGCGGTTTGCCGCCGTCGGGATCGGTGTCGTGGCGATCGCGCTCGGCCTGCTGGCCCGGGACCTCAACGTCGCCTACCTGGTCGGACTCGCCTTCGCGGTCGCCGCGTCGGCGAACCTTCCGGTGCTCATGTACTCGCTGTTCTGGCGCGGCTTCACCACCCGCGGCGCGGTGTGGGCCGTGTACGGCGGGCTGGTCCCGGCGCTCGGGCTGGTGCTGCTGTCCCCGGTGGTGTCCGGCTGCCGCGGCTCGCTGTTCCCCGGCGTCGACTTCCAGTACTTCCCGTTGCAGAACCCGGGCATCGTCTCCATCCCGCTCGGCTTCCTCGCCGGCTGGCTGGGCACGGTCACCTCCGACGAGATCCCCGACGAGGCCAAGTACGCCGAGACGGAGGTGCGCTCCCTCACCGGCGCCGGGGCCGTCTAGCGGGCCGGGGCGGCCACCGTCACGGCGCCACCCACGCGTACCGGTGCTCGGGGCGGCCGGTGTCGCCGTACTTCAGGGAGAGCCGCAGGCGGCCGGCCTGTTCCAGGTGGCGGAGGTAGCGCTGGGCCGTGGAGCGGCTCAGGCCGGTGCGGGCGGCGACCTCGTGGGCGGAGAGCGGATGGTCGGCGTCGTACAGGACGTCGCATATCAGGTCCGTCGTCGGCGCGGTGTGGCCGCTCGGCAGGCCGGGCGCGGAGAGGGCGGGAGCGGTGCGCAGCGCCCCGAAGATCCGGTCCACCTGTTCCTGGCCCGCCACACCCCGGCCGCCGACCCGGTCGACCGTGCGCCGCAGCGCGGCATAGGAGTCGAGGCGGGTGCGCAGCGCGGCGAAGGTGAACGGCTTCACCAGATAGTGCAGGGCGCCCAGACGCATCGCCTGCTGGACGGTGGCCACATCGCCGGCCGCCGTGATCATGATGACGTCCGCGCCATGGCCCTGCTCCCGCATGCGGTGGACGAGTTCCAGGCCGGTACGGTCCGGCAGATAGTGGTCGAGCAGCACCAGATCGATGGCGCCGCGTTCCACGGCGGCCAGCGCCTGGGCGGCACTGTGCGCGCGGGCGGCCACCCGGAACCCCGGAACCTTCCCCACGTATTTGGCGTTTATCTCAGCGACGCGGAAGTCGTCGTCGACCACCAGGACGTCAATCATCAGGCCTCTCCTTCAAGGCCGGCGGGCGTCCGGCCCGCCCGTGCGGCTCCGCAGTTGTAGCGCGAGCAAAAAGAGCACAACAGGTTCTTGCGAGCAAAAGAACGCCTTGCGCACACAAGACTGCTGCTCGTGCGGGGTCGGACCTACCGTCCCGGGTCATGAGCGCACACACCGGCCCCGCCATCGAGCTGCGGGGCGCGAGCAAGACCTTCAGAACCCCGTCAGGGGGACTGCACACGGCCGTGCGCGGTCTGGATCTCACCGTGGGACGCGGTGAGTTCGTGGCCGTCGTGGGTCCGACCGGCTGCGGCAAGTCCACCACGCTGACCCTGGTCAGCGGGCTGGAGGAGCCCACCGAGGGCGAGGTGACGGTCGCCGGGGAGCCGGTCGGCGGCGTCGGCGACAAGGTCGGCTTCGTCTTCCAGCAGGACGCCACCTTCCCCTGGCGCACCGTCCTGTCGAACGTCATGGCGGGCCCCCGCTTCCGGGGCGTCCCCAAGGCGGAGGCCCGGCAGAAGGCCCGCGAGTGGCTGGCCCGGGTCGGGCTCGCCGCCTTCGAGGACCGCTACCCGCACCAGCTCTCCGGCGGCCAGCGCAAGCGCGTCGCCCTTGCCGCCACCTTCGTCAACGACCCCGAGATCCTGCTGATGGACGAGCCGTTCTCGGCGCTCGACGTGCAGACCCGGGCGCTGATGTCGGACGAACTGCTGGAGCTGTGGGAGGGCACCGGCGCCTCGGTCGTCTTCGTCACCCACGACCTGGAGGAGTCCATCGCGCTGGCCGACAAGGTCGTCGTGATGACCGCCGGGCCCGCGACCGTCAAGCAGGTGTTCGAGATCGATCTGCCCCGGCCGCGCAAGGTCGAGTCGGTGCGCCTCCAGCCGCGGTTCATCGAGATCTACCGGGAGATCTGGGAATCGCTCGGCGAAGAGGTCCGCATCACCCGCGAGAGGGGTGCCGCCCATGTCGCCTGAGGTTCTCGACGCCCCGGTCGCCGCCAAGGTCCCCGACCGCGCGCGGAGCCGCGCCCAGGCCGCCCGCCGCCGCAAGCTCCTCGTCAACGCCGCGCGAGTCGTGCTGCTGGTCGCCGTGCTCGGCCTGTGGGAGGCGCTGTCCCGGGCGAAGGTCATCGATCCGTTCAACTTCTCGATGCCCTCCAAGATCTGGGACCAGATCGCCACCTGGATGACGCACGGCACCGCGCTCGGCTCCCTGGGCGAGCAGGTCTGGTTCACGCTCTACGAGGCCCTGCTCGGCTGGCTCGTGGGTGTGGTCGCCGGTGTCCTCCTCGGTATCGCGCTGGGCCGGATCGGCCTGCTCGCCGAGGTGCTTGGTCCATACATCAAGGTGCTCAACTCGATTCCCCGGATCGTCCTGGCGCCCATCTTCCTGATCTGGTTCGGACTCGGTCCGTCCTCCAAGGTCGCCTCCGCCGTGGTGCTGGTCTTCTTCCCGGTGTTCTTCAACGCCTTCCAGGGCGCCCGCGAGGTGGACCGCAACCTGGTGGCCAACGCCCGCATCCTGGGCGCGAGCGACCGCAGGGTGACGCTCCAGGTGGTCATCCCGTCGGCCACCTCCTGGATCTTCACCAGCCTCCATGTCAGCTTCGGCTTCGCGCTGATCGGCGCGATCGTCGGCGAGTACATCGGCGCGACCAAGGGCATCGGCCTGCTCGTCGCGCAGTCGCAGAACACCTTCAACGCGGCCGGTGTGTACGCCGCGATGGTCATCCTCGCCGTCGTCGCCCTCGCCGCCGAGGGCCTGCTGACCTTCGCCGAGCGGCGCATCTTCCGCTGGAAGCCCGCCGGTTCGGACAGCTGAGCCGACGACGGCCGAGCGGGCTGGCCCGCACCACCGGCCGGCCCTGCCCTCCATGCGACCAGCACAGCCCCCCGCACCCTCACCCGCACCGCCCCTCACAAGGACGTGAACCGCCATGCGCAAGACCGCCAGACACGCCTCCCTGGCCGCCGCCGGCCTGCTCGCCCTGTCCTCGCTCACCGCCTGCGCCGACGACGCGGCCGGTTCCGCGGCCGGCTCCGGCGGGGGCGGCGGCAAGGGCGAGAGCGTCAAGAT
Source organism: Streptomyces sp. WP-1 (assembly GCF_030450125.1). Taxonomy (NCBI): domain Bacteria; kingdom Bacillati; phylum Actinomycetota; class Actinomycetes; order Kitasatosporales; family Streptomycetaceae; genus Streptomyces; species Streptomyces sp. WP-1. The sequence goes on along the minus strand of NZ_CP123923.1, from coordinate 2,259,036 downwards.
CATGGTCGGCGGCCTCGACAAGGTCATCTACATGCCCGCGATGCTCACCCAGCGCCTCGGCTACTTCCAGGACGAGGGCCTGAACGTCCAGCTCATGTCCGAGCCCGCCGGGGTCCAGGCCGAGACCGCGCTCGTCGCCGGCCAGGTGCAGGGCGCGGTCGGCTTCTACGACCACACCCTCGACCTCCAGGTGAAGGGCAAGTCGGTCGAGTCGGTCGTCCAGTTCTCGCGCGCGCCGGGCGAGGTGGAGGTCGTGTCCGGCAAGGCCGCGGGCGATGTCACCTCGCCCAAGGACTTCAAGGGCCGCAAGCTGGGCGTGACCGGGCTCGGATCCTCGACCGACTTCCTCACCAAATACGTGGCGGTCAAGAACGGTGTGGACGTCAGCGAGTTCACACCGGTCGCGGTGGGCGCCGGACCGACCTTCGTCGCGGCGCTCCAGAAGGGCTCGATCGACGGCGGCATGACCACCGACCCGACCGTGGCGACGATCCTCGACAAGAAGGCCGGGAAGATCCTGCTCGACATGCGCACCCCCGAGGGTTCGCAGGAGGCGCTGGGCGGGCCGTACCCGTCGTCCAGTCTGTACATGCAGACGGAATGGGTGAACGGACACAAGGCGACCGTCCAGAAGTTGGTCAACGCATTCGTCAAGACGCTCAAGTGGATGTCCACCCACAGCGCCGACGAGATAGCCGCCAAGATGCCCGCCGACTACTCCCAGGGCGACAAGGCGCTCTACACCCGGTCCATCAAGAGCACTCTGCCGATGTTCACCGACGACGGTGTGATGCCGGAGAACGGCCCCGAGACCGTGGAGAAGGTGCTCAAGGCGTTCAACCCCAACATCAAGAACGCGGACGTCGACCTGAGCAAGACCTACACGACCGAGTTCGCCAAGGCGGTCAAGTAGCTTCGCCAAGACGGTCAAGGAGTACGGCGGGCGGTCAACACAATCAACTGTTGCGTGCCGTGGGCTCGGGCTCCAGCCTGGGGCCGGGCTCCAGCTCCGGCTCGCTCAGCGCCTCCGGCAGCACCACCGTGAACTCCGCGCCGCCCCCGCCGGCGGTGTCCACGGTCGCGCTGCCACCCTGGCGTTCGGCGAGCCGGCGCACCAGTGACAGCCCGAGCCCCCGCTTGCCGTGCGCGGGCGCCCGCTTGGTCGACCACCCCTCGGTGAAGACCAGCTCCCGCTGGTCCACCGGCACTCCGGGCCCGGTGTCCCGCACCCGGAGCACGACCGTACGGCCCTCGACGCGCAACTCGACCTCCACGCGCGCGTGCGGGGTGCCCGCGACCGCGTCCAGGGCGTTGTCCACCAGGTTGCCGACGACCGTGACCAGCCCCCGCGGATCGACCAGCCGGTCCGGGAGCCTGCTGCGTTCCGACACCCACAGGGCGACCCCGCGCTCGGCCGCCACCGTCGCCTTGCCGACCAGCAGGGCGGCCAGCAACGGGTCCTGGACCTTCTCGGTGACCTGCTCGGCGGTGACCCGGTGATCGCCGACCACCTCCCCGACGAACTCCACCGCGTCGTCGTACATCTCCAGTTCCAGCAGCCCGAGCAGGGTGTGCATCCGGTTGGCGTGCTCGTGGTCCTGGGCGCGCAGGGCGTCGATCAGCCCGCGCGTGGAGTCGAGTTCGCGCCCCAGCTGCTCCAGTTCGGTGCGGTCGCGCAAGGTGGCGACCGCGCCGCCGTCGCCGGTGGGCATGCGGTTGGCGACCAGCACCCGCCGGCCGCGCACCGTCAGCAGATCGGTGCCGGTCACCCGCCCGGCGAGCACATCGGTCGTACGGCCCTCGCCGAGCGCCTCGTCGGGGACACGGCCCACGGCCTCGTCGCCGATGCCCAGCAGCCGCCGCGCCTCGTCGTTGAGCAGCCGGATCCGGCCGCCCCGGTCCAGGGCGACCACCCCCTCGCGGATGCCGTGCAGCATCGCCTCGCGCTCCGCGAGCAGCGCGGAGATATCGGAGAAGGCCAGGTCACGGGTCTGCCGCTGCACCCGGCGAGAGATCAGCCAGGCGGCCAGCGCGCCCACCGCGAGGGCGCCCCCGGCGTAGGCGAGCAGCCCCGGGATGACACCGATCAGCCGGGCGCGCACGCTGTCGTACGCGATACCGACCGAGACCGCCCCGATCAGGCGGTGGCGGGCGTCGTACAGCGGCACCTTGCCGCGCGCGGAGCGCCCCAGGGTGCCCCGGTCGATCTCCATGACCTCCTTGCCCGCGAGGGCGCCGGAGGGGCTGGTGGACACGGTGCGGCCGATCTGCGAGGTGGTCGGATGCGACCAGCGCACCCAGTGCCGGTCCAGGACCACGATGTACTCGGCGTGCGTGGCGCGCCGGATCCGCTCGGCCTCCTGCTGCACCGGGCCGTCCTTGGTCGGCGGCGTGGTCAGCAGGCCCTGGGCGATCTGCGGGTCCTGGGCCGTGGTCTCGGCGATGGCCAGCGCGCGGCGCATCGCCTCGTGGTCCAGCTGTTTGCTCAGCGGCGCCAGGAACAGGCCGGTCACCAGCACCGCGACGCCCGCGGCGATCGTCACCTGCATGAGCAGCACCTGCGAGAACACCCGCCGTGGCATACCGAGACGCAGACGGCGTGCGGAGGGAGTCGGACTCATGGGGGACGACAGTACGGGTTGTGCCCGCCGCGCGGTTCAGCTCGCCAGCGCGGTCGGGCGCAGCTCACGCACCGCGACGACGGTCATCCGCGCCGGTGTGCCGAGCACCGCGGCGCCGCAGCTCTCCGGGCGCGGCGGCAGCGACGCCCCGCGCGCCACGGTGACCCGCCAGCGGCGGCCGTCGGCATGGGCGACGGTGACCGCCCAGCGCGGCGCCGCGCCGTCGGTCCGTACGACGCCCAGCACGCCCGCCCGGTACTCGCCCGCCACCTCACGCACCGCCAGCTCGGCCGCCTGACCGGGGCGTTCGAAGGCGGAGCAGCCGCGGCACCCGACGACCTCCACCCGGCCCTCCCGGACGCCGTCCAGAGCCTTCTTGAGGGTGTGCGCGTCGGCGCGGCCGTAGACGTAGCCGTACGGCAGCACGAGCACCGTCGGCGCGAAACGATGTCCACCCAGATGAGTGACCTCCCAGACCCCGTTCTCGCCCGCCGCGACGAGTTCGGTGGCGAGCGGGCGGCCGAGCAGGGCGCAGCAGCGGTCCCGCTTGCCGTTGGTGCACACGAGCGCGAGCGGATCACCGGTGTGCGGGCGCCCGCCGAGCACCGCGTCGAAGGACCGGTGGTCGCCCGCGCCGAGGGCCCTGAGGTCCAGGTCGAGGAGGCGCCGGGGATCGCGGGTGCCGACCGCGCGCAGCCAGCCGCGGCCCGGCACGGTGTGAGCGGCGTAGACCTGGCGGATCTCGGGGGTGCCGGGGTCCGCGTGGCGGCCGGGGCGGCGGATGAGCGCCACGCGTACGCCGGTGCCCTCGGCGGCCCGCTCCAGCGCGCGGCCGACCGCCGGGTCCAGATGGCTCGAAGTGAGTGCTTTGGCGCCCCACGGGCCGGGCTGTTCCAGCAGCAGCCACGTCGTCGCCGTGGCCGCCGTCGCCGAAACGGGCTCGTCGAGGCTGAGGGAGACGGAGGCGCACCTACTCACAGAGGTGAGCCTAACCTGACTCAGGGCAGGGCGACTTCCGGCCGGGACTGCGCCGCGCTCAGGGGAGCGCGGCGGCCCTCCGGAAGGGGCGCGCGGCCCCGGGCGGGCGGCGCGCGGCGACTCAGTCGGTCTCGGCCTCCGGGAGGGGCTGCGGCGGGCGCGGGCCGACGTAGTGGCCCACGGGGCGCATCCGCAGCGGGCGCTCGCCGTACTCCTCCAGCGCGTGCGCGATCCAGCCCGCAATACGGGCCACGGCGAAGATCGTCTCGCCGGCGGTGGCGGGCATCCCGAAGGAGGAGGTGAACACCGCGAGCGCCAGGTCGACATTGGCGTGCAGCGGGGTGTGCCGGGCGGTCGTGGCGACGATGTCCCGGGCGGCGAGCAGGGCGGGTTCCGCGCGGGGGAGCCGCTCCAGCAGGCCGAACAGGACCTGCGCGCGGGGGTCCTCGCCGGTGTAGAGGCGGTGGCCGAGCCCGGGGATGCGGCGCCCGGCGCGCAGTTCGTCGGCGATCACCGGGGCCGCGTTGCCCAGTTCGAGCACGTCCAGCAGCATCCGGTGGGCCAGCCCGCTGCTGGCGCCGTGCAGCGGACCCTCCAGGACGCCGAGACCGGCCGAGACGGTCGCGTAGGCGTGCGCCCGCGCGGAGGCGGCGACCCGGACCGCGAGCGTGGAGGCCGCCAGGTCGTGGTCGGCGAGCAGGACCAGGGCGGCGTCCAGCACGCGTACGGCGTCCTCGTCCGCCGGGCGGGCGGTCAGCCGCGACCACAGGCGGTGGGCGAGCGGCGCGTCGTCCCCGGGATCGCCCACGACCGGCGGCAGGGCGGTGACGAGCGTGGGGATGAGCACGCGCGCCGTGTTCAGGACGGCCTCTTCGGACAGGTCGAAGCGCAGCGGGTCCTCGGCCGCCGCGGCGATCGTCGCGACCCGCAGCCGGTCGATGGGGGAGGTGTGCTCGGGCAGCGCCTGCACGGCCCAGCGGGCGACGCGCACGGTCGGCTCCGGCGCGGTGAAGGCCGTGCCGGGGACGAGCCGGCCGGTCCACAGCCACTCCGCGACCTCCTCGTAGGAGTGGCGGGAGGCCAGTGCGGTGGCGTCGACGCCCCGGTAGTAGTACCGGTCGGCCTCGATCAGGGTGATCCGGGTGCGCACCGAGAGATCGCCGCCGGAGCCCGGGATCCCGGCGCTCTCACGGCGGTTGCGCCGGGCCAGGTCCTCCACCTCGCGCGCCTCGAAGGTGCTGGCGCGGCCGCCGGGCTCGCGCTTGCTGCTCAGCAGGCCGCGGCTGACATACGCGTAGACCGTCTCCGGCTTCACGCCGAGCAGCTCGGCGGTCTCCTTGGTGGTCAGCCTTCGCCCCGGGCGGTTGGGGGCGGGTTCGTGATCGCGCATGAGGGTCACCGTAGCGGTCTCTGCACACCTTGATGTCCAACTTTTCTTGTATTGATTTAATCAACATTGACAGGTAATGCATCAAGAGTGGACAGTCGGATCAAGCTCAGGGAGGACAATCATGGCCATCAACAGGACCGCAACGCCCCTCGTCGACGTCCCGCGCGGCCTCGCCGGCGTCGTCGTGACCGAGACGCAGATCGGCGACGTACGGGGGCGGGAGGGCTTCTACCACTACCGGCAGTACTCGGCGGTGGACCTCGCGCGCACCCGCCGCTTCGAGGACGTCTGGCATCTTCTCGTGCACGGCACCCTGCCCGACGCCGGGCGCGGTGCCGCCTTCGCCGCCGAGACCGCGGCGCTGCGGCGCCTGCCCGAAGAGGTCCGGGCGAGCCTGCCCGCGATCGCCGCCGCGAGCCGCGTCTCCGGCCCGCTGGCCGGACTGCGCACCGGACTCTCCCTGCTGGGCGCCGCGCGGGGATTCGGGCCGCTGTACGACCTGGACGCCGACCGGCGCCGCGCCGACACGCTCGCCGCCTGCGCCGCCGTACCCACGCTGCTCACCGCGTTGTACCGGCTGGGGCGGGGACTGGAGCCCGTGGAGCCGCGCGAGGACCTGCCGTACGCGGCCAACTACCTGTACATGTTGACCGGTTCGGTGCCCGATCCACGTCGAGCCCGGGCGGTCGAGCAATACTTGATCTCCACTATTGATCACGGATTCAACGCATCAACCTTTACGGCGCGGGTCATCGCGTCCACCGGAGCCGACGTGGCGGCCTGTCTGACCGGTGCCGTGGGCGCGCTGTCCGGCCCGTTGCACGGCGGGGCGCCCAGCCGGGCCCTGGACACCCTGGACGCGATCGGCACGCCCGACCGTGTCGAGCCCTGGATCCGGGAACGGGTGCTGGCCGGCGAGCGGATCATGGGCTTCGGGCACGCCGTCTACCGCACGGAGGACCCGCGTTCGCGGATGCTCCGGGAGATCGCCCTCGGATTCGGCGGCCCCCGGGTGGAGTTCGCGGTGGAGGTCGAACGCCGGGTCGAGGCCGTCCTCGCCGAGCTGAAGCCGGGCCGTGAACTCCACACCAATGTCGAGTTCTACGCCGGTGTGGTCATGGAACTGTGCGGCCTGCCCCGGGAGATGTTCACCCCCACCTTCGCGGCGGGCCGGGTGGTCGGCTGGAGCGCCAACATCCTGGAACAGGCGGCCGACTCGAAGATCATCCGCCCGGCGGCGCGCTATGTGGGGCCGGAGCCGGCGGTGGCGGTCCCCGCCGTCTGACGGGCCGGCCGTACGACCCGGGCCGCCCCGCCTGCCCACCCCGGGGGCGCGCGCCCCCACTCCCCGAACCCTTTTATCCTGGTCCGCAGCCCGGTCACAGGAGAAAGGTCGCCCCTTGGGGAACAGCTTGGCGCACGAGACGGACGGCGGTCGTCGTCCCCAGCAGCAGATCCCGGTCGTCGTCCTGGCCGGGTTTCTCGGATCGGGGAAGACCACGCTGCTCAATCATCTGCTGCACCGCAGCGCGGGCAGCAGGATCGGGGCGATCGTCAATGACTTCGGCGCCATAGAGATCGACGCGCTGGCCGTCGCGGGCGCCCTCGGCGACTCCACCGTCTCCCTCGGCAACGGCTGCCTGTGCTGCGCCGTCGACGCCGGTGAACTCGACGTCTACCTGGGCAAGCTCGCCGCTCCCGCAACCGGCATCGATGTGATCGTCATCGAGGCCAGCGGACTCGCCGAGCCCCAGGAACTGGTGCGGATGGTGCTCGCCAGTGAGCACCCCGGCATCGTCTACGGCGGTCTGGTCGAGGTCGTCGACGCCGCCGAGTTCGACGACACGCGCGCGCGGCACCCCGAGATCGACCGGCATCTCGCGCTGGCCGACCTGGTCGTCGTCAACAAACTGGACCGGACCGCGGACCCCGAACGGGTGCTCGCGCTGGTGGGGTCGCTGACCGACCGGGCCGCCGTCGTGCCCGCCACCTACGGACGCGTCGACCCCGAGTTCCTTTTCGACTGCCGGCCGAGCGAGGAACGCATCGGCCAGCTGACCTTCGACGATCTGCACGAGCACGGCGACGAGCAGGGCGACGACCAGGGCGACGGCCACGACACGGACGGCCTCGGCGGCAGCGGCCACGCCGGGCACCTGCACACCGGCTACGACAGCGTGTCCTTCGTCTCCGACGTCCCCCTGGACCCGCGCCGCCTGATGCGGTTCCTCGACAGCCGGCCCGAGGGGCTGTACCGGATCAAGGGGCATGTCGACCTCGGCCCCAACGACCCCCGCAACCGGTACACCATGCACGCCGTCGGCCGGTTCCTGCGCTTCTACCCCGAGCCCTGGCCGCCCGCCGACGAACGACGCACCCAGCTCGTCCTGATCGGCTCCGGCATCGACACCGAGGCACTCGGCGAGGAACTCAAGGGCTGCGAGAGCGACGCCCCGCACGCCGACGAGCACGGCATGTGGGGCGTCCTGCGCTACGTACAGGGCTCCGAGGACGAACCCGGTCCGGAGCCCTACGACGGCTAGGGCCTCTCGTTTGGATCACGCCGGGCTCGCGGGCCTGATCCAAACGAAAGACCCTAGAAGACCGGCCCCGCGACCACCGACACCGTCTTCGGCAGCGAGGTGCCCGAGCCGTCCCGGCGGGGATCCGGCTCCGGCAGCTCGGCCGGGGTGCCGTTCTTCTGCGCGGCCCGCGCGGGCACCGGGCCCGTCCAGGCCAGCGCCAGACAGTCCTCGCCCTTCAGGAACCGCTGGCAGCGCACGCCGCCGGTGGCCCGGCCCTTGCGCGGGTACTGGTCGAACGGTGTCAGCTTGGCCGTCGTCTGCACCGAGTCGTCCAGGGTGCCGCGCGAGCCGGCCACCGTGAAGACCACCGCGTCGGCGGCCGGGTCGACCGCCGTGAAGCAGATGACCTTCGCGCCCTCGGTGAGCTTGATGCCCGCCATACCGCCCGCCGGGCGGCCCTGCGGACGCACGATCGAGGACTGGAAGCGCAGCAGCTGCGCGTCGTCCGTGATGAAGACCAGGTCCTCCTCGCCGGTGCGCAGCTCCACCGCGCCGACGATCCGGTCGCCCTCCCTGAGCGTGATGACCTCCAACTCGTCCTTGTTGGACGGGTAGTCGGGCACCACGCGCTTGACGACACCCTGCTCGGTGCCGAGCGCGAGACCGGGGGAGGACTCGTCCAGGGTGGTCAGGCAGACCACCGTCTCCTCGCCCTCCAGGGACACGAACTCCGCGAGCGGGGCGCCCCCGGAGAGGTTCGGCGCGCCCGTCGCCTCGGGCAGCTGCGGCAGGTCGACCACATTGATCCGCAGCAGCCGGCCCGTCGAGGTCACCGCCCCGATCTCACCGCGCGCCGTCGCCGGCACCGCCGAGACGATCACGTCGTGCTTGACCCGCTTGCCGCCCGCCTGGTCGGGGAACGGCTCGGCGGTCGCCGTACGCGCCAGCAGCCCCGTGGAGGACAGCAGCACCCGGCACGGGTCGTCGGCCACCTGGAGCGGCACGGCCACCGCCGGGGCGCCGCCCGCCTCCAGCAGGACGGTGCGCCGGTCGGTGCCGAACTTCTTCGCCACGGCGGCCAGTTCGGCCGAGACCAGCTTGCGCAGCTCCTGGTCGGAGTCCAGGATCCGGGTCAGCTCCGCGATCTCCCCGGTGAGCTTGTCCTTCTCCGCCTCCAGCTCGATGCGGTCGTACTTGGTGAGGCGGCGCAGCGGCGTGTCGAGGATGTACTGCGTCTGCACCTCGCTCAGCGAGAAGCGCCCCATCAGGCGCTCCTTGGCCTGCGCGGAGTTGTCGCTGGAGCGGATCAGCCGGATGACCTCGTCGATGTCGACCAGGGCGGTCAGCAGGCCCTCGACCAGGTGCAGCCGGTCGCTCTTCTTGCCGCGGCGGAACTCGCTGCGCCGGCGCACCACGTTGAAGCGGTGGTCGAGGTAGACCTCGAGGAGTTCCTTCAGGCCGAGGGTGAGCGGCTGGCCGTCCACCAGGGCCACGTTGTTGATGCCGAAGGACTCCTCCATCGGCGTCAGCTTGTAGAGCTGCTCCAGGACGGCCTCGGGCACGAAGCCGTTCTTGATCTCGATGACCAGGCGCAGCCCGTGCTCGCGGTCGGTGAGGTCCTTGACGTCGGCGATGCCCTGGATCTTCTTCGCGTTGACCAGGTCCTTGATCTTCGCGATGACCTTCTCCGGGCCCACCGTGAACGGCAGTTCGGTGACCACCAGGCCCTTGCGGCGGGCGGTCACGGGCTCGACCGAGACCGTCGCGCGCATCTTGAAGGTGCCGCGGCCGGTCGCGTACGCGTCCCGGATGCCGTCCAGGCCGACGATCCGGCCGCCGGTGGGCAGGTCCGGGCCGGGGACGTGCTTCATCAGCGCGTCCAGGTCCGCGTTCGGGTTCCTGACCAGATGGCGGGCGGCGGCCACGACCTCGCGCAGGTTGTGCGGCGGCATGTTGGTCGCCATGCCGACCGCGATGCCCGAGGACCCGTTGACCAGCAGGTTCGGGAAGGCGGCGGGCAGGGCCACCGGCTCCTGCTCCTGGCCGTCGTAGTTCGGCGCGAAGTCGACCGTGTCCTCTTCGATCGACTCGGTCATCAGGCTGGTGGCCTCGGCCATCCGGCACTCGGTGTACCGCATGGCGGCCGGCGGGTCGTCGTTGCCCAGCGAGCCGAAGTTGCCGTGGCCGTCGACCAGCGGCAGCCGCATGGAGAAGGGCTGCGCCATGCGCACCAGGGCGTCGTAGATCGACGCGTCTCCGTGCGGGTGCAGCTTGCCCATGACCTCGCCGACGACACGCGCGCACTTCACATAGCCGCGTTCGGGGCGCAGGCCCATCTCGTTCATCTGATAGACGATCCGGCGGTGCACCGGCTTGAGACCGTCACGGGCGTCCGGCAGGGCGCGCGAGTAGATGACCGAGTACGCGTACTCGAGGTAGGAGCCACGCATCTCGTCCACGACGTCGATGTCGAGGATCTTCTCCTCGTACGAATCGTCGGGCGGCGGGGTCTTCGTGCTGCGGCGGGCCATCGCTGCCGGCTCCTCCTGATCTGATCGCTCGCCTTCGGGGCGCGCACCCTTCGGCTCGCTCGTGCTGAAGCGTCTGACGGATCTGTCGCGGACCATTGTGGACCGGGGCACTGACAACCCGGACCGGCGCCCCGGACGATCACCAGGATCCGGGTGCGAGGCAGGCTACGCGATCCGCTGTCGGCGTACGTGCCGCGGGAACTTCGCCGAGGCCTCGCACGCTTTGCATACAGTGGCAGGAACGGCAGGAAGAACGCGGTTTCACAACCGCCTCCGCTCGCGAAGGGACGTACATGCCCATGGGTCACACGACCACAGCCGAGGCAGGCTCCGGGGGCCTGACAGCGACCGAGCACCGCCTGGCCAACGGTCTGCGCGTGGTGCTCTCCGAGGACCACCTGACCCCCGTGGCGGCGGTCTGCCTCTGGTACGACGTCGGCTCCCGCCACGAGGTCAAGGGACGCACCGGCCTGGCCCACCTCTTCGAGCACCTGATGTTCCAGGGTTCCGGACAGGTCAAGGGCAACGGCCACTTCGAGCTGGTGCAGGGCGCAGGCGGCTCGCTCAACGGCACCACCAGCTTCGAGCGCACCAACTACTTCGAGACCATGCCCGCCCACCAGCTGGAGCTCGCGCTCTGGCTGGAGGCCGACCGCATGGGCTCGCTGCTGACCGCCCTGGACGACGAGTCCATGGAGAACCAGCGCGACGTCGTCAAGAACGAGCGCCGCCAGCGCTACGACAACGTCCCCTACGGCACCGCCTTCGAGAAGCTGACCGCGCTGTCGTACCCCGAGGGCCACCCGTACCACCACACGCCGATCGGCTCCATGGCGGACCTGGACGCGGCCACCCTGGAGGACGCCCGCCAGTTCTTCCGCACCTACTACGCGCCGAACAACGCGGTGCTCTCCGTGGTCGGCGACATCGACCCCGAGCAGACCCTCGCCTGGATCGAGAAGTACTTCGGCTCCATCCCGGGCCACGACGGCAAGCCCGCGCCCCGTGACGGCTCCCTGCCGGAGGTCATCGGCGAGCAGCTGCGCGAGGTCGTCGTCGAGGAGGTCCCGGCGCGCGCCCTGATGGCCGCCTACCGGCTGCCGCAGGACGGCACGCGTGAGTGCGACGCGGCCGACCTCGCCCTGACCGTCCTCGGCGGCGGCGAGTCCTCCCGGCTGTACAACCGGCTGGTGCGGCGCGACCGTACGGCCGTCGCGGCCGGCTTCGGGCTGCTGCGGCTGGCCGGCGCGCCCTCCATGGGCTGGCTGGACGTGAAGACCTCCGGCGACGTCGAGGTGCCGGTCATCGAGACCGCCATCGACGAGGAGCTGGCCCGGTTCGCCGAGGAGGGCCCCACCGCGGAGGAGATGGAGCGCGCCCAGGCCCAGTTGGAGCGCGAGTGGCTGGACCGGCTCGGCACCGTCGCGGGCCGCGCCGACGAACTGTGCCGCTACGCCGTCCTGTTCGGCGACCCGCAGCTCGCCCTGAACGCCGTGCAGCGCATCCTGGAGGTCACCCCCGAGGAGGTCCAGGAGGTCGCCAAGGCCCGGCTGCGCCCCGACAACCGCGCGGTCCTGGTCTACGAGCCGAAGTCCCCGCAGGCCGTCGAGGACGCCGAGGTGCCCGAGGACCCCGAGTCACAGGCCACCGTAGAGGCCGGAAACGAGAACGAGGAGACGGCCAAGTGACCGAGCAGCTCGCCACCATGGACTTCCACCCGCAGCCGCAGGCCGGCGAGGCGAAGCCGTGGGCCTTCCCGGCCCCCGAACGCGGCGCGCTCGACAACGGCCTGACCGTGCTGCGCTGCCACCGTCCCGGCCAGCAGGTCGTGGCCGTCGAGGTGCTCCTGGACGCCCCGCTGGACGCCGAGCCGGCCGGCCTGGACGGCGTCGCCACCATCATGGCGCGCGCCTTCTCCGAGGGCACCGACAAGCACTCCGCCGAGGAGTTCGCCGCCGAGCTGGAGCGCGCGGGCGCCACCCTGGACGCCCACGCCGACCACCCCGGCGTCCGGATCAGCCTGGAGGTCCCCGCCTCGCGCCTGGCCAGGGGCCTCGCCCTGACCGCGGACGCGCTGCGCGCCCCCGCCTTCGCCGAGAGCGAGATCGAGCGGCTGGTCCGCAACCGCCTGGACGAGATCCCGCACGAGCTGGCCAGCCCCGCCCGCCGCGCCGCCAAGGAGCTCTCCAAGGAGCTGTTCCCGGCGACCGCGCGCATGTCCCGGTCGCGCCAGGGCACCGAGGAGACCGTCGAGAAGATCGACGCGGCCGCCGTACGCGCGTTCTACGACCGCCATGTGCGCCCCGCCACCGCCACCGCGGTCGTGGTCGGCGACCTCACCGGCATCGACCTGGACGCGCTGCTCGGCGAGACCCTGGGCGCCTGGACCGGCACCCCGGGCGAGCCCCGCCCCGTGCCCGCGGTGACGGCCGACGACACCGGGCGTGTCGTCATCGTCGACCGGCCCGGCGCCGTCCAGACGCAGCTGCTCATCGGCCGGGTCGGCTCGGACCGGCACGACCGGGTGTGGCCCGCCCAGGTGCTCGGCACCTACTGCCTCGGCGGCACCCTCACCTCCCGCCTGGACCGCGTCCTGCGCGAGGAGAAGGGCTACACCTACGGTGTGCGCGCGTTCGGCCAGGTGCTCCGCTCCGGACCCGACGGCAACGGCGCCTCCATGCTGGCCATCAGCGGCTCCGTGGACACCCCCAACACCGGCCCCGCGCTGGACGACCTGTGGAAGGTGCTGCGCACCCTCGCGGCGGAGGGCCTGACCGACGCCGAGCGGGACGTCGCCGTGCAGAACCTCGTCGGGGTCGCGCCGCTGAAGTACGAGACCGCGGCGGCCGTGGCGGCCACGCTCGCCGACCAGGTGGAGCAGCACCTGCCCGACGACTTCCAGGCGACGCTGTACCGGCAGTTGGCCGCGACGGGCACCGTGGAGGCCACCGCGGCGGTCGTCAACGCCTTCCCGGTGGACCGCCTGGTGACGGTCCTCGTGGGTGACGCCTCGGAGATCAAGGCGCCGGTCGAGGCGCTGGGCATCGGCGAGGTCACCGTGGTGGCGGCCGAGTAACCGCACGCGCCCGCGACCCCCTTGGGGGTGGGGCCCTGACGGCCTACGGGTCGTCAGGGCCCCACTTTGTTCCACTCTCCTCCCCAGATGTCCGGATTAAGGCGGAGGTTGCCCGTCTGCCCTGTGGGATGGCTTACAAAAACCGCGTTCTGTTTGGGGATTGGAAGCCGGTCCGCTTAGCGTCGTCCGGGTTGTCCGTCGGGCAGTGCGCCGCAGCCGCGGCACCGGACAGCCATCGCCGAGTCCCCGGGGCGCGAGCCAGGGGAGCCGGGGACCCACACGTCCCTGGGGTGAATCGGGCGTCCGTGCGCGAGCGCGGGGCCCGTAGGAGACCTTCCTGCTCCGAACCCGTCAGCTAACCCGGTAGGCGAGAGGGAAGGAAAGGAACAGCCACACACATGGCGTTCATTTGCGCCGCCGGGAAGCACCGCAAGCCCGGCCGGGTCAAGCGCACCGCCGCCCAGGCGGCCGGCGTCGCGGCCCTGACGACCACCGGTGTCATCGGCACCCTCGCCGCGTCCCCGGCGCTCGCCGCCGAGCACACCGTCGAGCAGACCGGCCTCACCCCGGTGCTCACCGCCGGCGACGACCTCGCCGAGCACATCGACGCCCAGGCCGTCGCCCAGCAGCGGATCGCCGAGCACGAGGCGGCCGAGAAGGCCGCGGCGGTGCGCGCGAAGGAGGCCCGCGCGGCCAAGGCCCGCGCCGCCCGCGAGGCCGAGCGCAAGCGGCTGAACGCCTTCGTCGCCCCGATCGCGCACTCCTACGTGTCCACGGGCTACAAGGCCAGCAGCTCTCTGTGGTCCTCCGGCTCCCACACCGGTATCGACTTCCACGCGATGACCGGTACCTCCGTGCACGCGGTCGGCGCCGGCACCGTCGTCTCCACCGGCTGGGGCGGGGCGTACGGCAACCAGATCGTGCTCCGCATGGCCGACGGCATGTACACCCAGTACGGCCATCTGTCGTCCATCGGTGTCACGGTGGGCCAGCAGGTCACCGCGGGCGAGCAGATCGGCCTGTCCGGCGCGACCGGCAACGTCACCGGCCCGCATCTGCACTTCGAGGCGCGCACCGGCCCCGACTACGGCTCCGACGTCGACCCCCTCGCCTACCTCCGCGGCCACGGCGTGAACGTCTGACCCACCCGCACGGCATCGAAAGCCCCGGCCCACCCGGCCGGGGCTTTCGCCATTCCCCGGCGGTTCTCCCCGGACCCTGTCCAAAAAATATCCATGGTTCGGGGACCGCCATCGGAAATTCCGGCGCGGTGGAATAGAGTCACGGAAAACACGCGTCCGTCGTCGGTGTCGTGTCGCGGGTATTAAGGCGGAGGTCGGTCATGCGTATTCCGGCGCAATCGGTGTGCACGGCGATCCGGGACGACATCGTCGCCGGCGCCCTCGAACGCGGCGGCCGCCTCACCGAGGAGGTGCTCGCCCGCCGCTACGGCGTCTCCCGTGTCCCCGTGCGCGAGGCCCTGCGCACCCTGGAGGCGGAGGGCTTCGTGGTGACCCGCCGGCACGCGGGCGCCTGCGTGGCCGAACCGACCGAGCAGGAGGCCGCCGACCTGCTGGAGATGCGCCTGCTCCTGGAACCGCTCGGTGCGGCGCGGGCCGCCCGGCGCCGTACCGAGGCCCATCTCAAGGTGCTGCGCGGCCTGGTCCGGCTGGGTCAGGAGCGCGCCAGGAGGGGCGGCAGCGAGGACCTGCGCGCCCTGGACGGCTGGTTCCACGAGACGCTGGCCCAGTCCTGCGGCAGCCCCTCGCTGACCTCGACACTCGTCCAGCTGCGCCACAAGATCGCCTGGATGTACACGGTGGACACACCGCCCGACCTGGTCGGCACCTGGGCGGAGCACGGCGCGATCGTGGACGCGGTGGCCCGCGGCGACGGCGAGCGCGCCCGCGCGGTGACCGCGCTGCACACCGAGCGGGCGACGGCGGCGCACCGGCTGCGGATCCCGGGGGCCGCGGCGCGCACGCGGACTTCGCAACATGCCGTAAACATGTCCGGTGCGGGGAATTAACACGGGTGCCGTATACAAAGTGGGTGGGATATTCGGCAGTCGCGTATTTCCCGGTGTCCTGAATTCCCGTGAGCGGGCCGAGGTGAAAGCTGCTCATGGCTAATGCGGTGGCACTCCGAAAACGCGGAAACCGCGCCAGAAACGCGGAAGCCGCGCCACCCGCTGGGGATGGCGCGGCTTCTCAAAATCCGCCTGGACCTGTCCGGATCCCGCTCAGACCGTCTCGGGAAGCTCTTCCAGGCCCTCGGTGACCAGCTTGGCCAGCCGGTCCAGGGCGGCGTCCGCGCCCTCGGCGTCAGAGGCGAGCACGATCTCCTCGCCGCCCTGGGCACCCAGGCCCAGAACACCCAGCATGGACGCCGCGTTGACCGGGGTGCCGCCGGCCTTGCTGATCGTCACCGGGATACCTGCGGCCGTGGCGGCCCGGACGAAGATGGAGGCGGGGCGGGCGTGAAGACCCTCGGCCCAGCCGACGTTGACGCGGCGCTCAGCCATGTGTTGCTGCCCTTCACTGTTCAGGGTTGTCTAGACCAGTGTTCCATATCGTGACGCGTGCCAGAAGAGGGGCTGCGCACCCCCTCCGCCGTGCTCCACAGAGTGCCCCGCGCCGTTGTCGTACGCGAGCCGTACGCTGGGCCCCATGCGAACCTCGGCGGAACCGCAGAGCCGGTATGAGTACCCCGCGCACTGGGAGGCTGACGTGGTGCTGCGGGACGGCGGGACCGCTCGCATCCGGCCCATCACCGTCGACGACGCCGACCGCCTGGTCCACTTCTACGAGCAGGTCTCGGACGAATCCAAGTACTACCGTTTCTTCGCCCCTTACCCCCGGCTCTCCGCCAAGGACGTCCACCGCTTCACCCACCACGACTTCGTGGACCGGGTGGGCCTCGCGGCCACCGTGGGCGGCGAGTTCATCGCGACCGTGCGCTACGACCGCATCGGGGCCGGCGGTGCGCCCGCGTCCGGACCCGCCGACGAGGCCGAGGTCGCCTTCCTCGTGCAGGACGCCCACCAGGGCCGGGGCGTGGCCTCCGCCCTGCTGGAGCACATCGCGGCCGTCGCCCGGGAGCGGGGTATCCGCCGCTTCGCCGCCGAGGTGCTGCCCGCCAACAACAAGATGATCAAGGTGTTCACGGACGCCGGGTACACCCAGAAGCGCAGCTTCGAGGACGGCGTCGTACGCCTGGAGCTGGACCTCGAACCCACGGACCGCGCCCTCGCCGTGCAGCACGCGCGCGAGCAGCGGGCCGAGGCGCGCTCGGTGCAGCGGCTGCTCGCGCCCGGCTCCGTCGCGGTCATCGGCGTCGGCCGCGCGCCCGGCGGGGTCGGCCGCAGCGTCCTGGCCAACATCCGCGACGCCGGGTACGAGGGCCCGCTGTACGCCGTGAACAAGGCGTTCCCGGAGGACCTGGCGGAGGTCGACGGGGTGGCCGCGTACCGCTGCGTGCGGGACGTCGACGGACCGGTGGACCTGGCCGTCGTCGCCGTACCGGCCGAGTACGTGCCCGCGGTGGTCGCCGACTGCGGGGAACACGGCGTCCAGGGGCTGGTGGTGCTCAGCGCCGGGTACGCCGAGAGCGGCCCCGAGGGCAAGGAGCGACAGCGGGCGCTGGTGCGGCAGGCGCGCGCGTACGGCATGCGGATCATCGGGCCCAACGCGTTCGGCGTCATCAACACCGCCGCGGACGTACGGCTGAACGCCTCCCTCGCGCCCGAGATGCCGCGTCCCGGCCGCATCGGCATGTTCGCCCAGTCCGGCGCCATCGGCATCGCGCTGCTGTCCCGGCTGCACCGGCGCGGCGGCGGGGTCACCGGCACGACCGGCGTCTCCACGTTCGTCTCCGCGGGCAACCGGGCGGACGTGTCCGGCAACGACGTCCTCCAGTACTGGTACGAGGACCCCGACACCGACGTCGTCCTCATGTACCTGGAGACCATCGGCAACCCGCGCAAGTTCACCCGGCTCGCCCGGCGGACGGCGGCGGCCAAGCCGCTGGTCGTGGTGCAGGGGACGGGTACGGCACCGCAGGGGCACGCGGTGCGCGCGACGCGGCTGCCGTACGCGACCGTCTCCGCGCTGCTGCGGCAGGCCGGGGTGATCCGGGTCGACACCATCACGGAGCTGGTCGACGCCGGGCTGCTGCTCGCCCGGCAGCCGCTGCCCGCCGGGCCCCGGGTGGCGATCCTCGGGAACTCCGAGTCGCTGGGCGTGCTGACGTACGACCGGTGCCTCGCGGAGGGGCTGCGCCCGGCGCGGCCCCTCGATCTGACGACCGGGGCGACACCGGAGGACTTCCACCGGGCGCTGAGCGCGGCGCTGGCCGACGACACGAACGACTCCGTCGTGGTGACGGCGATACCCGCGATCGGGGAGGCGTCGCCGGGGGACGCGGAGCTGGCGGAGGCCCTGCGGTCGGCCGCCGCCGGGGTGCCGGGGAAGCCGGTGCTGGTGGTGCACGTGGAGCTGGGCGGGCTGGCGGAGGCGTTGTCGGCGGCGGCGAGCACGGCACCGGCGGCAACCGTGAAGGCATCCGGTACCGAGAGGGCACCTGGCACCGGGGACCCGGCCCGGCCTGCGGAACGTCTGCCCACCGCGGAGCCGGTGTCCACCACCCCCGCCCCACCCCCCGACGGCACCCGCCTCATCCCCGCCTACCCCGCCGCCGAACGCGCCGTACGCGCGCTCGCCGAAGCGGTCCGCTACGGGCAGTGGCGGCGGGAGGCGGCCGAGCCCGGGAGGGTGCCCGAGTACGAGGACATCGACGAGAAGGGGGCCGCGCGGCTGATCGGGGAGCTGCTGGAGCGCGGGGAGGGACTCACCATCTCGGACGCGCAGACCTGCGAACTGCTCGCGAAGTACGGCATCCAGGTCCGCCGCGCGCTCCCCGCGCCCACCCCCGAGGACGCCGTCGAGGCCGCCCGCGCCCTGGGCTACCCGGTGGCCCTGAAGGCGACCGCCCCGCACCTGCGGCACCGCGCCGACCTGGGCGGCGTACGCCTCGACCTGGCGGACGAGGAGCAACTGCGCCGGGCGTACGCCGAGTTGAGCGAGCTGTTCGGCAAGCCGGAGGAGCTGCGGCCGGTGGTGCAGGGGATGGCACCCCGGGGCGTCGACACCGTCGTACGGACCGTGATCGACCCGGCGGCCGGTGCCGTGCTGTCCTTCGGTCTCGCCGGCGCGGCCTCCCAGCTGCTGGACGACACGGCGCACCGGCTGATCCCGGTCACCGACCGGGACGCGACCTCCCTGGTCCGGGCGATCCGCACCGCGCCCCTGCTGTTCGGCTGGCGCGGCTCCACCCCCGTCGACACCCCCGCGCTGGAGGAACTGCTGCTGCGGGTCTCCCGCCTGGTCGACGACCACCCCGAGGTGGTCGCCGTCACCCTGGAACCGGTCGTCGTGGCCCCGCACGGCGCGAACGTGCTCGGCGCCACCGTCCGCCTCGCGCCCCCGCCCGCCCGCGACGACCACGGCCCGCGCACCATGCCCGCCTACTGAGCAGCGGCCCATGGAGATCGCCGGCAGCGGCGCTCCCCGAGGGCAGCTGACGGGAATGGGAGATGCGCGGCTGGGACGCCGGGGCGCCGCGGCCGGCCGCCGATCACGGCCTCACGGACCACCACGCCCTGGAAGTGGTCTTCGTCGCACCCGCCCTGGTCTTCTGCCCACTCGCCCTCCAGGACCCCGCCCTCCGCGCCACCGCCGAGGCGAGCGCGCCTGTCCCGGGCCCTCGGAAAGAGGCCGGCCGCCGTGGTCGCGTTCGAGGCGGACGCGAGTGGATTCGAACCCGTGACCTGTCCGATCGCCGCCGAGCGGGTGGAGATCCGGCACGGGCCGGTCCCGAGGAACACGCGGCGACCGGACCCGCCGCCCCCGGTTCCGGCGCCCCGAGGCACCCGGACCCCCGGCCCGCGGCGCGCCCCGTTGGCCCGGAGTGCCCCCGTCCACGCACTAGGATGGACGCCATGGCCAAGACCAGTACGACGACCCAGGGGCTGCGAGCGGCGATCGAGCGCAGCGGCTACTACCCGGCCCTCGTGGCCGAGGCGGTGGAGGCTGCCGTGGGCGGCGAGCCCATCCGGTCGTACCTGGTCCACCAGGAGACCACGTTCGACCAGAACGAGGTGCGCCGCCATGTGACCGTCCTGGTCCTCACCGCCCACCGCTTCATCGTCAGCCACACCGACGAGCAGGCCGCCGACAGCACCTCCCCGACGCCGTACGCCACCACCTCCACCGAGTCCGTGAAGCTCGGCCGGATCTCCTCCGTGGTGCTCAGCCGGGTGGTCGCCAACCCCGAGCAGTACACCCCGGGCACCCTGCCCCGCGAGGTCGTGCTGACCATCGGCTGGGGCGCGGTCAGCCGTATCGACCTGGAGCCCGCCGCCTGCGGCGACCCCAACTGCGACGCCGACCACGGCTACACGGGCAGCTCCACGGCGGACGATCTCAGCCTGCGCGTCAGCGAGGCCGGGGACGGCCCCGAGACGGTGCGCGAGGCGCTCGCCTTCGCGCAGGCCCTCTCCGAGGCGACCGCGGACCTCGACCGCTGATGTCCCAGCTCTCCGCCTGGGACCACCCGGAGCCCCTCGCCCTGGCCACCGCCCCGTTGCCCGAGTACGGCACCGGCTCTCTCGCCGACCTGCTCCCCACGCTCGCCGCCGGCATGGGTGTCCCCGGCACGACCGCCGCGATCACCGAGCTGGCCCCGGTCGACCGCGCCTGCGTCTTCCTGGTCGACGGCCTCGGCTGGGAGCAGCTGCGCGCCCACCCCGACGAGGCGCCCTTCCTCACCTCGCTGCTCGGCAGCTCGCGCGGCGGCACCGGGCGGCCGCTCACCGCGGGCTACCCGGCGACCACCGCGGCCTCCCTCGCCTCCGTCGGCACCGGCCTGCCCCCCGGCGCCCACGGCCTGCCCGGCTACACGGTCCGCGACCCGGCCACCGGCGCGCTGATGAACCAGCTCCGCTGGCAGCCGTACACCGACCCGGGCCGCTGGCAGCCGTACCCCACGGTCTTCCAGCTGGCCCATGACGCGGGGGTGCACGCCGCGCAGGTTTCCTCGCCCACGTTTCAGCACACCCCGCTCACCAAGGTCGCGCTCAGCGGCGGCAGCTTCCACGGCAGGCTGTCCGGCGAGGAGCGGATGGACCTCGCGGCCGCGCAACTGGCCGCCGGTGACCGCGCGCTGGTGTACACGTACTACGCCGAACTCGACGGCGCGGGCCACCGCTACGGCGTCGCCTCCGACACCTGGCGCGGCCAGCTGATGTACGTCGACCGGCTCGCCCAGCGCCTCGCCGAGCAACTGCCCCCGCGCAGCGCGCTCTACGTCACCGCCGACCACGGCATGATCGACGTGCCGTTCGACGAGGAGCACCGCTTCGACTTCGACACGGACTGGGAACTGAGCGCCGGGGTCGCCCTGCTGGGCGGCGAGGGCCGGGCCCGCCATGTGTACGCGGTGCCGGGCGCCGCGAACGACGTACTGACCTGCTGGCGCGAGGTGCTCGGCGAGCAGTTCTGGGTGGCCTCGCGCGACGAGGCGATCGAAGCCGGCTGGTTCGGCCCGCAGGTGGACGAACGGGTGTACGCCCGGCTCGGCGACGTGATCGCGGCGGCGTCCGACGACGTCCTGATCATCGCGTCCGAGCGGGAGCCCAAGGAGTCCGCGCTGGTGGGCAACCACGGTTCGATGACTCCCGTGGAGCAGCTGGTCCCGCTGCTCGAAGTACGCTCCTGACGCTGCCCCTGCCCGCTGTCCCGCCCCTCTCGCCGAAAGGTGCTCAACTCCTCATGCCCGAGCTGGTGTTCTTCTCCGGAACGATGGACTGCGGGAAGTCGACGCTGGCTCTGCAGATCGAGCACAACCGCTCCGCGCGGGGCCTGGCCGGGATGATATTCACCCGTAACGACCGCGCGGGCGCGGGCAAACTGTCCTCGCGTCTCGGCCTGGTCACCGACGCGGTGGAGGTCGCCGACGCCCAGGACCTCTATGTGTACATCGTGGACCACCTCTCGCAGGGCGGCCGGATCGACTATGTGATCGCGGACGAGGCGCAGTTCCTCGCGCCCGTGCAGATCGACCAGCTGGCGCGCGTGGTGGACGACCTCGGCGTGGACGTCTTCGCCTTCGGCATCACCACCGACTTCCGCTCCAAGCTCTTCCCCGGCTCCCAGCGGCTCGTGGAGCTGGCCGACCGTGTCGAGGTGCTCCAGGTGGAGGCGTTGTGCTGGTGCGGCGCCCGCGCCACGCACAACGCCCGTACGGTCGGCGGCGAGATGGTGGTCGAGGGCGCCCAGGTGGTCGTCGGGGACGTCAACCAGGCGGCGGACGAGGTCGGTTACGAGGTGCTGTGCCGCCGCCACCACCGGCGCCGCATGACCGCCGCGACGTCCCGCGCGGCGGCCCTCTCCCCGGACGTCCTGCCGGTCTCCTCCTCCTGACCCGACCAGAACCCCACCCGCGCCAGCCGCGCCGGACCGTGGGCGCAGGTCTTGTCGCCGGTCTTACTGGACCGTTCGGCGCGGATCTCGCTGCGGTTGCATCGGGCTTCAGCGTGGGTGCTGTCGCGGTTCGCATCGGGTGCCCGGCGCGGGTTCCGCCGCGTCGTGCCGGACGGTTGGCGCGGGGCCTTGTCTCCGGTCGTACTGGGCGTTCGGCGCGGGAGCTGTCGCGGCTCGCATCGGGCGCCCCGCGCGGGCTCTGCCGCGCCGCACCGGACCGCCGACGCCGATCTTGTCGCCGGTCGCGCCGATCCGTCGGCGCAATTCCCGCCGCGGTCGTACTGGACCGTTCGGCGTGGGTGCTGTCGCGGATCGCGTCGGGCGCCTAGCGCGGCCCTCGCCGCGTCGGACCGTCGGCGCAGGTCTTGTCGCCCGTCGCACTGGACGCTCCGCGCAGGTGCTGGCGCCCGTCGCACCGGACGCTCGGCGCAGGTGCTGGCGCCTGGCACACCGGGCGTTCGGCGCGGGCCCCACCACCAGCCGCACCGACCGTACCGGCAGGTACCGACCGCACCGGCATGCACCGATCGCCCCAGCGCTCACCGGCCGGACCAGCACTCACCGACCGCCCCGACGTGCTCCGGCCGCCCCGGTCGCGGCCATCGAGGACGCGCGGCGCCGCCCCGTGCCGTCCCACCCCGTCAGCATGGATCCTGGATCACCGAGAAGACGGCGCCCTCCGGATCCGCCACCGTGGCCACCCGTCCGTGCGGACTGTCATGGGCCGGGTGGACGATCCGGCCGCCCAAACCCGTCACCCGGTGCAGCGTCTCCGCCGTGTCGGCCACCTCGAAATAGGTCCCCCAGTACGGCCCCCGGTCCCGGGGCAGCCCATGGCCCACACCCTGCAGCCCGGCCACCGGGCGCCCGTCGACGCGCAGGGTCACATAGTCGAACCCGGCGGACACCTCCGGCTCCGCCTCGTAACCGAACACGCTCGCGTAGAACTTGGCGACGCTCTCCGTCTCGAACGTCAGCAGCTCGTTCCACACGGGCGCGCCCGGCACCCCGGTGA
Source organism: Streptomyces sp. WP-1 (assembly GCF_030450125.1). Classification (NCBI taxonomy): domain Bacteria; kingdom Bacillati; phylum Actinomycetota; class Actinomycetes; order Kitasatosporales; family Streptomycetaceae; genus Streptomyces; species Streptomyces sp. WP-1. The sequence goes on along the minus strand of NZ_CP123923.1, from coordinate 2,236,360 downwards.
TCGCCGGGGCCAGATGCGCGGGCGCCTGCCAGATGCCGAACACCGCGCCCGACGGGTCCGACGCGATGGCCAGCCGCCCGGCCTCGGCCGCGTCCAGCGGGCCGACCGCCACCGTGCCGCCGCACAGCCGTACCGCCTCCGCCGTGCGGTCCACGTCGTCCGAGGCGAGATAGGGCGTCCAGGCGATCGGCAGCCGGTTCTCCGGCGGCAGCTGGCCCATGCCGGCCACCTCGCGCCCGTCGAGCAACGCCCGCACATACGGGCCGAGCTGCTGCGGGCCCGGCCGGAACTCCCAGCCGAACAGCTCCCCGTAGAACTCCTCGGTGGCGGTGAGCCGGTGCGCCATCAGACTCACCCAGCAGGGTGTGCCGGGCGCGCGCAGCGCCTGCGGACCGGCCGACTCCCGTGCCTCGGTCATCGATCACTCTCTCCCCGGCCGCCTTGTGCGGCGGCCGTGTCGCTTTCGCTCCTCCGGCAGGTGTGTGCACGCCGCCGGCGCGTACGCCCGTACCGGTGTGACGGCATCTTCCACGGTTGCGCGCCCCTGTGCTGTCGCCGCGCCGCCGGTTCGGTGGTGTGTTCCGGAAGAATGCCTGGGCTGACGTCCTCCGCCGCTTCCTGACGATGTCCGACTGATGTCCGACTGAAGTCCGCCGGATGTACGGCATGTGCCCGATCCCCTACGGGTCGTGATCGAACCTGCCCGGCCGAGCAGAGTAGCCCTACCTGGACGCCGCGGCCACCCCTGGCGTATGCATGGCGGCATGACAGTCATCATCACCGCACCCGAACTCGCCGAGGCGCTCGCCGGCGAGGCGCCGCCGGTCCTGCTGGACGTGCGCTGGCAGTTGAGCCTGGCGAAGGCGGCGGGCGCCCCGCCCTTCGACGGCCGGGCCGAGCACGCGGCCGGGCACATCCCCGGCGCGGTCTTCGTCGACCTGGACCGGGAGTTGGCCGGGGCCCCGGGCGGGCACGGCCGCCATCCGCTGCCGGACCTCGCGGAGTTCGGCGCCGCGATGCGCCGCGCGGGCGTGTCGGCGAGCCGTCCGGTCGTCGTATACGACGGCGGGCAGGGGTGGGCCGCCGCGCGCGCGTGGTGGATGCTGCGCTGGACAGGTCACCCGGACGTGCGGGTCCTCGACGGCGGGTTGCCGTCCTGGACGGGGGAGTTGTCCACCCGGGTGCCCGTCCCGGCCGAGGGCGACTTCGTGCCGGCGCCGGACGCGACGGGTCTGCTGGACGCGGACGAGGCCGCCGAACTGGCCCGTACAGGCGTGCTGCTGGACGCCCGCGCGGGGGAGCGGTACCGGGGCGAGGTGGAACCCGTGGACCGGGTCGGCGGGCACATCCCCGGCGCGGTCTCGGCGCCGACGACGGAGAACGTGGGCCCCGACGGCCGCTTCCTGCCCGCCGTCGAGCTGAAGGACCGCTTCAAGGCCCTCGGCGTCTCCCCGGACGCGCCGGTGGGCGTCTACTGCGGCTCGGGCGTGTCCGGCGCCCATGAGGTGCTGGCGCTCGCGGTGGCGGGCATTCCGGCGGCCCTGTACGTCGGCTCGTGGTCGGAGTGGTCCGCGGACCCGTCCCGGCCGGTGGCGGTGGGCGCCGACCCCCAGTAGCCGCCACGGCGGCACCAGAAGCGGCGCAAGAAGCGGCACAAGAAGGGGCGGGACACCTCGGTGTCCCGCCCCACTTGGCGTCGTACGGCGTTCTACTCCTGCTTCTTGCGCCGGGTGCCGAACACGATCTCGTCCCAGCTCGGGACGGCCGCGCGGCGGCCTGGGCGGACCCCGTCGGCCTCGGCCTGGCGGTCCGTGGCGCCGGTCAGCCGGTCGCGGTGGCTGCCGACCGAGCGGGGCATGAGGACGTCCGCGTAGGCCGAGCCGGCCGAGGCGGCGGGCGCCGGCGGCTCCTCCACGGCGGCCTCCTCGTCGGGCTCGTCCGGAGTCTCCGGGGCACGCTCCGGCACCACCATGTCGCCGCGGAAGGACGGCACCGCCTCCAACAGGCTGGTCAGCGAGTCCCGTTCGCCGCTGGTCTCCTCGGCGGGCTCGGACGACTGCGCGGGCAGGCTCGGCCGCTCCCGCTCGGTCTGCCGGTCGAGGGCACGGTCCATCGAGCGCTCGCGCGGCAGCCGGGCGATGCGCGGGACGAACGGGAAGCTCGGCTCCGGTACGGCGAGATCGTCGGACTCGCCGATCAGCGAGCGCGCCTCGTCGTCCACGGCCTGGACCAGCCGCCGGGGCGGGTCGTACGTCCAGCTCGCCGAGTGCGGTTCACCGGCGACCAGGTAGACGAGCAGCACCTCCCAGGTGCCGTCGTCGCGGCGCCAGGAGTCCCACTGCACGGTGTCCTTCTCGGCGCCGCGCAGCAACAGGCGTTCCTGGACGGCCTCGCCGAGCAGCGGGCCCGAGTTCTCGCCGGGGCGGCGGACCGGGGTCTTGCGGGCGCGCTCGGCCATGAAGGCGCGTTCGGCCAGCACCGGACCCTCGAAGCGCCGCACCCGGTCGACGGGGATGCCCGCGAGCTGCGCGACCTCTTCCGCCGTGGCACCGGCTCGTATCCGCGCCTGGATGTCACGGGGGCGCAGATGGCTCTCGACCTCGATCTCGATCTGGCCGAGGCGTGGCCGGTCGCCGCGCACGGCGGCGCGCAGCCGCTCGTCGATCGGAAGCGTGTACTCCGTTGCGTCGGCAGCCTTCAGCACCAGCCGTGTGCCGTCATTCGAGACGGCCACGACACGCAGTTCGGGCATGGGGACCTCCCGGGTGGTGCCTGCCGACGTCACGTGCGTCGCTGCTTCCGCTAGTCGAGTGTGGCCTGCCCGGGTGCAGCCTGCCACAACCTTGCCGAGTTGCCCGGCGTGTCGGGCAGGGGCCCTGAATCGCCGTTATGGCACGGTAACCAGTTCGCCACGCTAAGTGACAAAGTCTGTCACCCTGTGCAACTAGCCCCCTCCCGGCGGTCCTTGGTGGCCGCGGACACCCAGGTGGGAGGCCGGACCCAGGGCTCGCAACAGTACTCCATTCGGGCCACGTGCGTGGATTGGCGCGCCGCCCAACTTCTGGCAAGGGAGGCGTTCGAGCCCCGCGCAACCGGTTTTGTGGATCATGAACGTGGCGAAGTTCACGCAATCCCCAGAAACGGAACTAATGGTTTCGCGCATACGTCCCTATCTCGTGCAGTCGGTACCCCGATGTCGATCAAGTACGGGAAAGGCAGGCAAGTTCCGGGTATGCGCGAAACACCCGATGCGGAGCGGAAGCGGATCGACCTGAACGTCCCGCAGGTGGCGGGCAGCGCCCTGGCGGCCGTCATCGCGGCGAAGCTGGCCTCCTCCTTCGGCGTGTACGGCACGATCCTCGGCGCCGGTGTCGTCAGCGTGATCGCCACCTGCGGCGGCACCCTCTTCCAGCATTTCTTCCGGCGCACGGGGGAGCAGTTGAGGGTGGCCAAGACACCGGCCGCGGTGTCCGCGGCGCCGGGCGCGCCCGCCGAGGGCGAGTTCTCCGAGGGCACCGTCTACCGCGCGCGGGTCAAGAGCTGGCGGCGGCCGGTGATCGCGGCCGCTCTCGTGTTCGGGGTGACCATGGGCGGCATCACGACGTACGAACTCGTGTCCGGCAGCAGCTTCAGCGGCGGGTCCGGCACGACGGTCGGCGACGCGGTCGGCGGCCGGAAATCCGGCGTCCACCGAACGGATGACCCCGGTCAGCCCCCCTCGCACACCTCCCCGGGTGACGGCTCCCCGTCGGCCGGCGACGCCACCCCGGGCACGGAGCCGGGATCCGGCTCGGGCACGGACTCCGGCTCGGGCGCGGACTCCGGCAGCGGTACGACGGACTCCCCGACGCCCTCCCCGAGCGGCTCGCCGGACGGGCGGACCGACGGGGACCAGGCCACCCCGGCCCCCACGCCCAGCGGTTCCGCCGGGACGCCTACGAGCCCAGCACCCTCCGCAAGTAGTCGTTCCGGAACAGCCGATCCGGGTCGAGACGCTCCCGCAACGCCGTGAACTCGGCGAACCGCGGATACACCCGCGCGAGGTACTCCGCGTCCCGGGTGTGCACCTTCCCCCAGTGCGGCCGCCCCTCGTGCGCGGTGAAGATCCGCTCGGCGGCGGTGAAGTACGACTGGTACGGCGTGCCCCGGTACATATGGACGGCGATGTAGGCGCTGTCCCGGCCCGAGGCGGTGGACAGGGTGATGTCGTCGGCCGGGGCGGTGCGCACCTCCACCGGGAAGCTGACGCGCAGCCCCGAGCGCTCGACCATCGCCTTCAGTTCGCGCAGCGTCTCCACCAGGGCCGCGCGCGGAACGGCGTACTCCATCTCCACGAAGCGCACCCGGCGCGGCGAGGTGAAGACCTTGTAGGGGATGTCCGTGTACGTCCGCGCGGACAGCACCCTGCTGGAGATCCTCGCGATCCCGGGGATGCTCGCGGGCACGGCCCGGCCGGCCCACTGGGTCACCTGGAAGAGGCCGTTGGAGAGGAACTCGTCCTCGAACCACCCGGCCGGCTGCCCCACGGGCCGCTCGGGACCCGCGCTGCGGTTGTTGCGCTTGGTGTTGGTGTTCCCGGTGTGCGGGAACCAGTAGAACTCGAAGTGCTCGTTCTCCGCCCAGAGTTGATCGAACTCGGCGAGCACCCGGTCGAGGGGCATCGGCTCCTCGCGCGCGGTCAGCAGGAACAGCGGCTCCACGGCGAAGGTGATCGCGGTGACGATGCCGAGCGCGCCGAGCCCCAGCCGGGCGGCGGCGAAGACCTCGGGGTTCTCCGTCGCGGAGCAGGTGAGCACCGAGCCGTCCGCCGTGACGAGTTCGAGGCCCTTGATCTGGGCGGCGATGGAGGCGGAGTCGCGGCCGGTGCCATGGGTGCCGGTGCTGGTGGCCCCGGAGACCGTCTGCTCCATGATGTCGCCCATGTTCGTGAGCGACAGACCCTCGCGCGCCAGCGCGGTGTTGAGCCGCTTGAGCGGGGTGCCCGCCTCGACCGTGACCGTCATGGACTTCCGGTCAATGTTGCGTATGCCGGTCAACAGTTGAGGGCGTATCAACACCCCGTCGGTGGCCGCTATCGAGGTGAAGGAGTGCCCGCTGCCGACGGCCTTCACCGGCAGCCCGTCCTCCCGCGCCCGGCGCACCGCCTCGGCCAGCTCCTCCACCGAGACCGGCGCCACCTGCCGGGCGGGCCGGGCCGCGACGTTCCCGCCCCAGTTACGCCATGTGCTGTTCGCGCCGCTCGTCTTCCCGCTCGCCGTGCTGCTCAACGGTTCCCTCCCGACCCGCGGCCGGCCTGCGCAGCCGGCGGTACCCGAGGAAACCGACCACGACCGCGACGGCCCCGGAGAGCACCGGGACCCCGTACCCGGCACGTGCCCCGGCGGCGTCGATCACCGAACCGGCCAGCGAGGAGCCGAGCGCCACGCCGACCGCGAGGCCGGTGCTCACCCAGGTCATGCCCTCGGTGAGCTGCGCGCGAGGTACGTGCTCTTCGATGAGGGACATCGTCGTGATCATCGTCGGTGCGATGGACAGCCCCGCAACGAACAGCGCCACGGCCAGAAGCGGCAGGTTTCCGACCAGTAGGAGGGGGATCATACTCACGGCCATGGCCGCCACGCCCAGCAGCCAGCGGCGCTCCGCCGCCCCGGCCAGGCGCAGCAGTCCGAAGACCGCGCCGGCCGCGCAGGAACCGGCCGCGTACAGGGCGAGCACCAGGCTCGCGGCGCCCTTGTGGCCGCGTTCGTCGGCGAAGGCGACCGTGACCACGTCCACCGAGCCGAAGATCGCGCCGGTCGCCACGAAGGTCGCCACCAGCACCTGGAGCCCCTTCGAGCGCAGCGCGGTGCCACCTCCCGCGCCGTGCTCCTCGCGGGGGTGCGGCGCGGGCTCGGTGGCGCGCAGGGCGGTCAGCCAGCACACCCCGGCCGCCAGGAAGACGGCGGCGAGCAGCGGGCCCGCCTCCGGGAACCAGACCGTGCACAGGCCGATGGAGACGATCGGCCCGAAGACGAAGCAGACCTCGTCCATGACCGACTCGAACGAGTAGGCGGTGTGCAGCTTGGGCGTGCCCCGGTACAGGGCGGCCCAGCGGGCCCGGATCATCGCGCCCAGGCTCGGCACCGCGCCGATCCCGGCGGCGCAGACGAACAGCACCCAGTCAGGACCCCGGAAGTGCGCGGCCAGCAGCAGCCCGGCGGCCGCGGCGAGGGCCACCAGGGTCGCGGGCCGCAGCACCCGGCTCTGCCCGTGCCGGTCCACCAGCCGGGAGACCTGTGGTCCGAGCACGGCGGCCGACAGCGCGATGGTGGCCGACAGCGCGCCCGCGAGCCCGTAGCGCCCGGTGAGCTGGGAGATCATCGTGACCACACCGATGCCCATCATGGACAGCGGCATCCGGCCGAGGAGCCCCGCGGCCGAGAAGGCCTTGGTGCCGGGCACGTCGAAGAGGGCTCTGTAGGGGCTGGGCACGTGGTCTCCGAGGCGGTTCCGGTAAGGCGCGAATGCGGTGGATACAGCTTACGAGTTAGGTGAACCTAAGTGCACTCGATTTCGGCTGGGGAAATTTCGGTATGAACCATCTGGATCCCGACTCTTCACCCCGCGGTTGCCGGGCTGTCGGTACCGGATGGCAGGATCGAGACATGCCAGACGCGCTCGATGCCACTCCGTACGACGCCCTGCTCCTGCTCTCCTTCGGCGGCCCCGAGGGCCCGGACGACGTGGTCCCGTTCCTGGAGAACGTCACGCGCGGGCGCGGCATCCCGAAGGAACGCCTGAAGGAAGTCGGCAAGCACTACTTCCGGTTCGGCGGGGTCAGCCCCATCAACGGCCAGAACCGCGCCCTCCTGAAGGCCCTGCGCGAGGACTTCGCCGGGCACGGCCTGGATCTGCCGGTCTACTGGGGCAACCGCAACTGGGCGCCGTACCTGACCGACACCCTGCGCGAGATGGTCGCCGACGGCCGCCGCCGCATCCTGGTCCTCGCCACCAGCGCCTACGCCTCCTACTCGGGCTGCCGCCAGTACCGCGAGAACCTCGCCGACGCGCTCGCCGCCCTCGAAGCGGAGGGCCTGGAGCTCCCGAGGATCGACAAGCTGCGGCACTACTTCAACCACCCCGGCTTCGTCGAGCCGATGGTCGACGGCGTGCTGCGCTCCCTCGCCGACCTCCCCGAGGACGTCCGCGACGGCGCCCACATCGCCTTCAGCACCCACTCCATCCCCACGGCCGCCGCCGACACCTCCGGACCCGTCGAGGCCCACGGCGAGGGCGGCGCCTACGTCGAGGAGCACCTGGACGTGGCCCAGCTGATCGCCGACGCCGTCCGCGAGCGCACCGGTGTGGACCACCCCTGGCGCCTCGTCTACCAGTCGCGCTCCGGCGCCCCGCACATCCCGTGGCTGGAGCCCGACATCTGCGACCACCTGGAGGAGCGGCACGCGGCCGGCGTCCCGGCGGTCGTCATGGCCCCCATCGGCTTCGTCTCCGACCACATGGAGGTCCTGTACGACCTCGACACCGAGGCCACCGCCAAGGCCGGGGAACTGGGCCTGCCGGTGCGCCGCTCGGCCACCGTGGGCGACGACCCCCGGTTCGCGGCCGCCGTGCGCGAACTGGTCCTGGAGCGCGCCGCCGCCGAGCGCGGCCAGGACATCACCCCCTGCGCCCTGGGCACCCTGGGCGCGAGCCACGACGTCTGTCCCGTCGGCTGCTGCCCGGCCCGGGCGCCCCGCCCGGCCGCCGCGGGCGCCGACAGCCCCTACGCGTGAGGAGACCCGTGACCGAGGCCCTGCACCGGGACCTGCTGCGGCTGGCCCAGGAGGCCGCCCGCCGGGCCGGCGAGCTGCTGCGGGACGGCCGCCCGGCCGATCTCGCCGTGGCGCGGACCAAGTCGAGTCCGATCGACGTCGTCACCGAGATGGACATCGCGGCCGAGAAGCTGATCACCGATCTGATCTCCGGCCGGCGCCCCGACGACGGCTTCCTCGGCGAGGAGGGCGCCTCCGCCGCCGGGACCAGCGGGGTGCGCTGGGTGATCGACCCGCTCGACGGCACCGTGAACTACCTCTACGGCCTGCCCACCTGGGCGGTGTCCATCGCCGCCGAACAGGACGGCGAGACCGTCGCCGGGGTCGTCGCGGCCCCGATGCGCGGCGAGACGTACCACGCGGTACGCGGCGGCGGCGCCTGGATCACCGGCGCGTGGGAGGGCGAGCGGGCGCTCACCTGCCGCCCCGCGCCCCCGCTGGACCAGGCGCTGGTCTCCACCGGCTTCAACTACGTCACCGAGGTGCGCGCCCACCAGGCCGAGGTGGCCGCCCGGCTCATCCCGCTGGTCAGGGACATCCGGCGGGGCGGCTCGGCGGCCATCGACCTGTGCGACGTGGCCTGCGGCCGGCTCGACGGCTACTACGAGCGCGGCCTGAACCCGTGGGACTACGCGGCGGGGGACCTCATCGCCCGGGAGGCGGGCGCGCTGACCGGTGGACGGCCCGCACAGCGCCCGTCACGGGAGCTGACGCTGGCGGGGACCCCGGGCGTCTTCGAGCCCCTCCAGGGGCTGCTGGAGGACTTCGGCGCCTGGCACGACTGACGGGGCCCGCCTCCCGGCGGCGGCCCGGAGGAATCGCGCCCCGGTGGCGCGGGGGCACCGCCCCGGACGACGCGAAGGGACCCCGGCGCTGGATTCGCCGGGGTCCCTTCGCGTGCTGGTGTCACGCCGGTGCGCTCGGGTGGATCAGACGCGGGTCGCGCCGACCTCCACACCGTGTTCGGCGGCGAGGCGGCGCAGGTCGTCCAGCTCTGCCTGCTCCACCTCCACGAGGAAGTCGTCGCCCTCGTCGCGGGCCCGCGACAGGTCCGACTCGGTCGTCTTTATGCGCTGGAGAAGTCCTGCGGTGAAAGCGTCCATGCTGCGCCCCCTCGTCCTGGGTCGGTGGGTCGGTGGCACGGGGGTGTGCCGGGTGGGAAAGGACGATCACGTCTCCCGCAGGTGCCCGGCGCGCCCGGCCGGGCGCGGCTACGGTGCCGGACACCCGCGCCCGCCCTGCACAAGCGGATCGCGAGGTACCGCATGGTGCTGCGGCACATGCAGAGCGTGATCGCGGGGTGTAAACCCGTCCTCCCCCCGCTCCCGTTCCGGGAAACCTCGGGGTGCGGAAATTCTCGTATTCCCGTCCCGGACGCCCGTTCCTGCGGCCGGACCCCCCTTACAGCCGACTTATGGCCGAAAAGGGCAGGATGGAGGTCACACTCCACGAACACCCCTGCCCGCGCCGGCGCCCCGGAGCGCTGCGCGGGTGGACACAGGAAGGACAAGCGACGTGCGCGTACTCGTCGTCGAGGACGAGCAGCTGCTCGCCGATGCGGTGGCCACCGGACTGCGCCGGGAGGCCATGGCCGTCGACGTCGTGTACGACGGTGCGGCCGCCCTGGAGCGCATCGGCGTCAACGACTACGACGTGGTCGTCCTCGACCGCGACCTCCCGCTCGTGCACGGCGACGACGTCTGCCGCAGGATCGTCGAGCTGGGCATGCCCACCCGGGTGCTGATGCTCACCGCCTCCGGTGACGTCAGCGACCGCGTCGAGGGTCTGGAGATCGGTGCCGACGACTATCTGCCCAAGCCGTTCGCGTTCAGCGAGCTGATCGCCCGCGTGCGCGCCCTCGGCCGCCGCACCAGTATGCCCCTGCCGCCGGTCCTGGAGCGCGCCGGCATCAAGCTGGACCCCAACCGCCGCGAGGTCTTCCGCGACGGCAAGGAGGTCCAGCTCGCGCCCAAGGAGTTCGCGGTCCTGGAGGTGCTGATGCGCAGCGAGGGCGCGGTCGTCTCGGCGGAGCAGCTGCTGGAGAAGGCCTGGGACGAGAACACCGACCCGTTCACCAACGTGGTCCGGGTGACGGTCATGACCCTGCGCCGCAAACTCGGCGAGCCCCCCGTGATCGTCACCGTGCCCGGCTCCGGCTACCGGATCTGACCGGCCATGGCCGCGACCCCCACGCACCCGCAGGCACCCCCGAAGCCCACCTGGGACCCCCGGCGCCCCGAGCCGCCCTTCCCGTGGCTGCGGCCCACGATCCGTATACGGCTCACGCTGCTGTACGGCGGCATGTTCCTGATCGCCGGCATCCTGCTGCTGTCGATCATCTACCTGCTCGCCGCGCAGGCCATCAGCACCGGCAACCAGCCGCTGTTCAAGATCGTCAGCTTCCAGGAGCTGAAGGTCTCCAGCGACAACTGCCCCGCGATCAACACCACCAGCCTGCCGCTGGCGGACTTCAACAACACGATCAGCCAGTGCGTGGACCACCAGCGCCAGGTCGCCCTGGACAACCTGCTCAGCCGCTCGCTGCTGGCCCTGCTGGGCCTCGCCGTGATCGCCTTCGCGTTCGGTTACGCGATGGCCGGCCGGGTGCTCTCCCCGCTCGGCCGGATCACCCGCACCGCCCGCGCGGTGGCCGGCTCCGACCTGTCCCGCCGGATCGAGCTGGACGGCCCGGACGACGAGCTCAAGGAGCTGGCGGACACCTTCGACGAGATGCTGGAGCGCCTTCAGCGGGCCTTCACCGCCCAGCAGCGCTTCGTCGGCAACGCCTCGCACGAACTGCGCACCCCGCTCGCGATCAACCGCACCCTCCTGGAGGTCCACCTCTCCGACCCGGGCGCGCCGGTGGAGCTCCAGCAGCTCGGCAAGACGCTGCTGGCCACCAACGAGCGCAGCGAGCAGCTGGTCGAGGGCCTGCTGCTGCTCGCCCGCAGCGACAACCAGATCGTGGAGCGCAAACCGGTCGACCTGGCCGAGGTGGCCGGCCAGGCCATCGACCAGGTGCGCTCCGAGGCGGAGGCCAAGGGCGTCGAGATCCGCGGCGAGCGCGCCCCGGCCGTGGTGCAGGGCAACGGCGTGCTCCTGGAGCGCATCGCGCTGAACCTCGTACAGAACGCCGTGCGGTACAACGTGGCGGAGGCGGGCTGGGTCGAGGTGGACACCGAGGTCCAGCACGGCCAGGCGGTGCTCACCGTCTCGAACACCGGTCCGGTGGTGCCGGCGTACGAGATCGACAACCTCTTCGAGCCCTTCAGGCGGCTGCGCACCGAGCGCACGGGCAGCGACAAGGGCGTCGGCCTCGGCCTGTCCATCGTGCGATCCGTGGCCCGGGCGCACGGCGGGCACATCGCGGCGCGACCCCGCGAGGGCGGTGGCCTCGTGATGCGTGTGACACTTCCGCTGTGATCCGTGGCCCCTTCCGTCGACACACGCGGGAGATGTTCGCTTCACGCGGAATTTTTCAGGGGCTGAATGGGCTTCTGTCTGTGTGATCGATCACATGGGCGGATTTCCGGCCATGTACGGTCAGTGATTACGACAGAGGCCAGAAAGCCTGAAAAGTCCTGGTTTTCAGGGCTCTTGATCACGGGAAGTACACGTTGAGGCGCCTTTGAGGTGCGGTATTCGAAGCGTGTACGGTCCACACCGCCATCCAAGCCGATCACTCTTGAGGGATCGGGTTGGGTGTCGATTGAGTAACAGCCCTTGATGTGAGGCAAAATCTCCGCCTCAGGTCGGGCACAAGTCCGGCCTCTCACGCGTTACGTGCGCTGGAGACACCGCAGACACCCAGAGGGGGAGAGCGATATGGCAACCGACTACGACACTCCACGCAAGACAGACGATGACGTCGACTCGGACAGCTTGGAAGAGCTGAAGGCCCGGCGGAACGACAAGACCACCTCCGCGGTGGACGTCGACGAGTTCGAGGCCGCCGAGGGCCTGGAACTGCCCGGAGCGGACCTCTCGAACGAGGAGCTGGCCGTCCGGGTCCTGCCGAAGCAGCAGGACGAGTTCACCTGCATGAGCTGCTTCCTGGTCCACCACCGCAGCCAGCTGGCCCGCGAGAAGAACGGTCAGCCGATCTGCCGCGACTGCGACTGAGGACGGGTCGGCCATGACTGGCTCGACCCCTCCCCGGAAGCGCCGCTTCTCCCTGCGGAAAGCGGACCAAGGGCCGCTCGACGGCCCACTCGGCGCGCGTGACGACGAGCGTGGCTCCCCGGACACGGGAGCCCCGCTCGAACCGACGGCGGACCGGGCCGACCACCCGGCGCCGAAGCGGCGACCCGTGCCCATCGCCAGGCGACAGGCACGGGTCATCGGCGGCAAGGCCCGGGTCCTCGCCCGGGAAGGCGCCCGCAGGAGCGGTGACCGCGCTCGTGCGGGTCTGGCGTACCTCGCGGACCGTGTCATCGACATCGCCCCGCGGGTGCCCGTACGCGACCTCGCGACCCTGCGCGGGCAGTTCCCCGGTCTCGGACCCGAGGAACTGGCCGACAAGCTGGTGGCGGGCGCCGCGGCCGCGACCTCGACCATCGGGGCCGGGGTCGGTGCGGCGGCGATGCTGCCCGTGCCGCCCGCCCTGCCGACCGAACTGGCCGCGGAGATCACCGGGGTCGCGGCGGTCGAACTGAAACTCATCGCGGAACTGCACGAGGTCTACGGCCTGAGACCGCCCGGCAGCCTCAAGGTCCGCAGCACCGCGTATCTGTCCTCCTGGTCGGGGGAGCGCGGCGTCGACGTGATGAAGCCGTCGACCTACGACGCGGCCCTCGGCGGCCGCATGAAGCGCGAACTGCGCCAGCAGATCATGAAGCGGATGGTGCGGGACATGCCCACACTGATGCCGTTCATGGTGGGCGCCGCGGTCGGGGCGGTCCTCAACCGCCGCGACACCAGAAGACTCGCGGCCCGGGTCCGCGGCGACCTGCGCAAGATCCAGGTGCCCTGGGAGGAGCTGGACCAGCTGCCGCCCCTGGAGCAGCCTGCGAAGCCCCTGAGACTGCCCGGTCTCCACAAGGGGCTCTGACCCGCCCCGAGATCCCCTGGGCCCTCCCCGGGCCCGTTCCGGCCCTCCTGGGCCCTTCCGGGGACGTCCCGGCGGCCCGGTTCCCGGCTCCGGGCCCGGTTCCTAGCTCTCCGCGCTCTCCGCCGGGGCGGGGGCGTTCGCCGCGCGCGCCGCCTCGATCGCCGCCGCCAGCTGCTCCGGCTCACGCGTCGAGAGGTACAGGTACGGCGTGGGGTCCTCGGGGTCCGTGACGATCACCCGCAGCGCCCTCGGGATGTACGCGCGCAGCAGCAGGAACGCGCGGACGTCGGCCTTGTAGGTGCGCCAGGCGCGGGCCTCCTCCGGCTCCAGCACCTCGCACTCGCCCAGCGCCGACACCGGGATCTTCGCCTCGCCCGCGATCAGCGAGTCGCCGACCACGCGGATGCGCGGGGAGCCGTACGAACTGGCGACCACCGCGGCCGCGGCCGTACCGCCCACCAGGCCGCCCAGGATCGGCAGGGTGCCGAACGGGAACACGATCAGGGCGCAGGAGACGCCCACGAGAAAGCTGATCAGCCACCACGAGCGGGGGGCGGTGAGGCGTTCTTCGTACGGGGTCGCGGAGTGCTGCATGAAGCCAAGCTTGGCACGGGTTCCTGTACGAGCTCGGCGCGGGATCCTGTACGGGCCGACGCGCGGGTAAGGTCTGCGCTCGTGAGTGGTCGTTCCGCAAGCCTTCAGCCCCCAGCCGACGCGGTGAAACCGGTACGGCACCCCGACGCGCCCGCGCCCGGGGACCTTCTCGGCGCCCACTACGAACACTGTTTCGGCTGCGGCCCCGGACAGCCGCACGGGCTGCACCTGGAGGCACGGGCAGGCGAGGGCGTCACCCTGACCGCCGAGTTCACCGTCCAGCCCGCCCACCAGGGCGCCCCCGGCCTCGCGCACGGCGGGGTGCTGGCCACCGCCCTGGACGAGACCCTGGGCTCGCTGAACTGGCTGCTGCGGACCGTCGCCGTCACCGGACGCCTGGAGACCGACTACGTGCGGCCCGTCCCGGTCGGCACCACGCTGCATCTCGCGGCCGAGGTCACCGCCGTCGCCGGGCGGAAGATCTACTCCCGTGCCGTCGGCCGACTCGACGGCCCCGAGGGACCGGTCGCCGTGCGCGCCGACGCCCTCTTCGTCGAGGTGAAGGTCGACCACTTCATCGACCACGGCCGCCCGGAGGAGATCCGGGCCGCGATGAGCGACCCCGACCAGGTCCGCCGGGCCCGCGCCTTCGAGGTGAACCCATGAGCCCCCAGGAGCACGCGAACCCCGCCGGCCGCCCCCCGCTGGACGTGCGGATCCGGCGCGTGGATCCGGACGTACCGCTCCCGGCGTACGAGCACCCCGGGGACGCCGGCGCCGATCTGCGCACCACCGAGACGTGCGAGCTGGCACCCGGTGAGCGGGCCGTTCTGCCCACGGGAGTGTCGATCGCCCTCCCGGAGGGGTACGCGGCCTTCGTGCACCCGCGGTCCGGCCTCGCCGCCCGCTGCGGTGTCGCCCTGGTGAATGCTCCAGGGACGGTTGATGCCGGGTACCGTGGGGAGATCAAGGTGATCGTGGTGAATCTCGACCCGCGCGCGAGCGTGCGGTTCGAGCGCTTCGACCGGATTGCCCAACTGGTCGTCCAGCAGGTCGAGAGGGTCCGCTTCCAGGAGGTCGCGGAGCTTCCCGGCTCCGTGCGGGCCGAAGGGGGCTTCGGGTCCACCGGTGGCCATGCCGCGGTGGGCGACGAGAGCGGCACAAGCGGTCGGTCCGCCGAGGGCGGTCCGACGGGTGGGAATCGATACGCTTCGGTCGTATCCGACCGGGAAGGACAGTGACGTGTTCGGACGTCGCAACAAGAAGGGTGCCGCCGAGGACGCGGCCGGCGAGGCCGAGCAGGTCGTCGACAGCGTCGACACCGAGGCGGACGAGGAAGCGGAGGCCGAGCGCGAGCGCGTCCGGCTGGAGCCCGGCCCGCGGCCCGAGGGCCCGTGGGACAGCACCGAGGTGCACGACCCGGCCGAGGGCCGCGTGGATCTCGGCGGTCTGTTCGTGCCGGGCGTGGACGGCATGGAGCTGCGGGTCGAGGTCGCGGGCGACGCGATCGTGGCCGCCACCGTCGTCCTGAACGACAGCGCCGTCCAGCTCCAGGCCTTCGCCGCGCCCAAGCGCGAGGGCATCTGGGGCGAGGTCCGCGAGGAGATCGGGGCCGGGATCACCCAGCAGGGCGGCATCGTCGACGAGGTCGAGGGTCCGCTGGGCTGGGAGCTGCGGGCCCAGGTGCCGGTGCAGCTGCCGGACGGCACGGGCGGCTTCCAGGTGGTGCGGTTCGTCGGCGTCGACGGCCCCCGCTGGTTCCTGCGCGGTGTGATCTCCGGACAGGGCGCGGTCCAGCCGCAGGCCGCCGGGCTGCTCGAGCAGATCTTCCGGGACACGGTCGTGGTCCGCGGCGAGGGCCCGATGGCGCCCCGCGACCCGATCGTCCTCAAGCTGCCGAACGACGCCCAGATGGTTCCCGAGGGTGTCCAGCAGGAGGAGGGCTCGCGGTTCTCCGGTGGCATGGGACAGCTGCAGCGGGGCCCGGAGATCACCGAGGTCCGCTGACGGCGTCGGCAGCGATACACGGGCCGTGCCGCCGAGGCGCGGCCCGTTTTTGCGGCCGTGCGCCGTTTTCGCGGCCGCCCGCCGTCGGGGGAGCCTTCCGTCGCCGGGTGCGGGTCCGCCGCGGCCGATCGCGCGGTTCCCCCACGGCCCCCGCCCCCGTCAGGGTTCCGTCAAAGTGCTCGCGTACGCCCGCCCCTGTCCGGTTCGTCCCCATCGTTGGCCGTAAGGTCGACGCTGCGTAGGCACGGGTGAGCGGAAGACAATGGAGCCATGGCACGCGGGAAGCTGCGGATCTATCTCGGGGCGGCGCCGGGGGTCGGGAAGACGTACGCGATGCTCGCCGAGGCACACCGGCGGACCGAGCGCGGTACGGACTGCGTCGTGGCGTTCGTGGAACACCATGAGCGGCCGCGCACCGAGGTGATGCTGCACGGCCTCGAACAGGTGCCCCGCAAGGAGCTGGAGTACCGCGGGGGCGTCTTCGGGGAGATGGACGTCGACGCCGTGCTGCGCAGGGCGCCCGCCATCGCCCTGGTGGACGAGCTCGCCCACACCAACGTCCCCGGCTCGCGCAACGCCAAGCGCTGGCAGGACGTCGAGGAACTGCTCGCCGCCGGGATCGACGTCATCTCGACCGTCAATATCCAGCACCTGGAGTCACTCGGCGACGTGGTCGAGTCCATCACCGGGGTGCGCCAGCGCGAGACCGTCCCCGACGAGGTGGTACGGCGGGCCGGGCAGATCGAGCTGGTCGACATGTCCCCGGAGGCGCTGCGCCGCCGGATGGCGCACGGGAACATCTACCAGCCCGACAAGGTCGACGCGGCGCTGTCCAACTACTTCCGCCCCGGCAACCTCACCGCCCTGCGCGAACTGGCGCTGCTGTGGGTCGCCGACCGGGTGGACGAGTACCTGAACCAGTACCGCAGCGAGCACCGGGTCTCCAAGATCTGGGGCTCGCGCGAGCGGATCGTCGTCGGGCTCACCGGCGGCCCCGAGGGCCGTACGCTCATCCGCCGCGCCGCCCGGCTCGCCGAGAAGGGTGCCGGGGGCGAGGTGCTCGCGGTCTACATCGCCCGCAGCGACGGGCTGACCGCCGCCTCCCCGAAGGAACTCGCCGTCCAGCGCACCCTCGTGGAGGACCTCGGCGGCACCTTCCACCACGTGGTCGGCGACGACATACCGGCCGCGCTCCTGGACTTCGCACGCGGCGTCAACGCCACCCAGATCGTGCTCGGCTCCTCGCGCCGCAAGGCCTGGCAGTACGTCTTCGGGCCCGGCGTCGGCGCCACCGTCGCCCGGGAGTCCGGCCCCGACCTCGACGTCCACATCGTCACCCACGAGGCGGTCGCCAAGGGCCGCGGACTGCCCGTGGCCCGCGGCGCCCGGCTCGGCCGCACGCGGATCCTCTCCGGCTGGGCGATGGGGGCCGCGGGCCCCGCCGTGCTCGCGCTGCTGCTGAACACCGTCGACATCGGCCTCGCCAACGACATGCTGCTGTTCCTGGCCGTCACGGTCGCGGCGGCCCTGCTCGGCGGCCTGCTGCCCGCCCTCGCCTCGGTGGCGTTCGGCTCTTTGCTGCTGAACTACTTCTACACACCGCCGCTGCACCGCTGGACCATCGCCGACCCGAAGAACATCGTCGCCATAGTCATCTTCTTCGGCGTCGCCGTGTCGGTCGCCTCCGTGGTGGATCTCGCCGCCCGCCGCACCCACCAGGCGGCCCGGCTGCGCGCCGAGTCCGAGATCCTGTCCTTCCTGGCCGGCAACGTGCTGCGCGGCGAGACCAGCCTGGAGGAGCTGCTGGAGCGGCTGAGGGAGACCTTCGCCATGGAGTCGGCGGCCCTGCTGGAGCGGCAGAGCGACGTCGAACCGTGGACCTGCGTGGGCCGGGCCGGCTTCGGGCCCGTCCTGGAGCGCCCCGAGGAGGCCGACGTCGACATGCCCGTCGGCGACCACATGGCGCTCGCCCTGACCGGCCGGGTGCTGCCCGCCGAGGACCGCAGGGTGCTCGCCGCCTTCGGCGCCCAGGCCGCCGTCGTCCTCGACCGCAGGCGCCTCCAGGAGGAGGCCGACCAGGCCCGGACGCTCGCCGAGGGCAACCGCATCCGCACCGCCCTGCTGGCCGCCGTCAGCCACGATCTGCGCACCCCGCTGGCCGGGATCAAGGCCGCCGTCTCCTCGCTGCGCTCCGCCGACGTCGACTGGTCCGAGGAGGACCGCGCCGAGCTGCTGGAGGGCATCGAGGAGGGCGCCGACCGGCTCGACCACCTCGTCGGCAACCTCCTGGACATGTCCCGCCTCCAGACCGGCACCGTCACCCCGCTGATCCGCGAGATCGACGTGGACGAGGTCGTACCGATGGCCCTGGGCGGCGTGCCGGAGGACAGCGTCGACCTGGACGTGCCCGAGACCCTGCCGATGATCCTGGCCGACCCCGGGCTGCTGGAGCGCTCGGTGGCCAACCTCGTGGAGAACGCCGTCAAGTACAGCCCGGGCGCCCGCCGCGTCCTGGTCTCCGCCAGCGCCCTCGCCGACCGGGTGGAGGTCCGTGTGGTGGACCGCGGCCCCGGCGTGCCGGACGCGGCCAAGGACCGTATCTTCGAACCCTTCCAGCGCTACGGCGACGCCCCGCGCGGCGCGGGCGTCGGGCTCGGCCTCGCGGTCGCCCGGGGCTTCGCCGAGGCCATGGGCGGCACCCTGACCGCGGAGGACACGCCCGGCGGCGGCCTCACCATGGTCCTGAGCCTGCGCAGCATCCACGGTCGGCAGCCGGTCGAGGAGTCCCCCGAGACGGCGTCCACCCCCGCCCCGGCCCACGGTGGGCCGGGCAGCGCGGAACCAGAAAGGCAGACCCTATGCTGAGCCCGAGCGGGGACCGGACCCCCACGCGGGTCCTCGTGGTCGACGACGAGCCGCAGATCGTGCGCGCCCTCGTGATCAACCTCAAGGCACGCAAGTACGACGTCGACGCGGCCGCCGACGGCAGGACCGCCCTCGACCTCGCCGCCTCCCGCCACCCCGACGTGGTCGTCCTCGACCTGGGTCTGCCCGACATGGACGGCGTCGAGGTGATCAAGGGCCTGCGCGGCTGGACCCGGGTGCCGATCCTGGTGCTCTCCGCCCGCCACTCCTCCGACGAGAAGGTCGAGGCCCTGGACGCGGGCGCCGACGACTACGTCACCAAGCCGTTCGGCATGGACGAGCTGCTGGCCCGGCTGCGCGCCGCCGTGCGCCGCGCCGAGCCGGTCGGTGCCGGCGAGGACGACGTCACCACCGTGGAGACCGAGGGTTTCGCCGTCGACCTGGCGGCCAAGAAGGTGCACCGCGGCGGGCGCGACGTCCGGCTCACCCCCACGGAATGGCACCTCCTGGAGGTGCTGGTCCGCAACACCGGCCGTCTGGTCAGCCAGAAGCAGCTCCTCCAGGAGGTGTGGGGGCCGTCGTACGGGACGGAGACGAACTATCTGCGCGTCTACATGGCGCAGTTGCGCCGCAAGCTGGAGACCGACCCCTCGCACCCCCGGCACTTCATCACGGAGCCCGGGATGGGGTACCGGTTCGAGAAGTGACAAGGCCCGTAAGGGGGAAGTGTGAGCGGGGATACGGCGCTGTCGGTGGGCCCCGGTACGCTTCAGATATGAGTGCTGTTCCTCGTTCAGAAAAGCCGGCCGGCCGGTTCCGGCGCATGCTCGACCGGCTCTCCACGTCCCAGGAGGACCTGGAGTCGGAGGAGCTGCGCGAGGACGCCGAGACGGCGGGTTGTACGAAGATCGGCGACTGCCAGGACCGGCAGATCGTCACCGTAACTGGTACCTTGCGCACGGTCACCCTGCGTCCGCGCGCCGGAGTCCCGGCCCTGGAGGCCGAGCTGTTCGACGGCTCCGCGGCACTGGACGTGGTGTGGCTCGGCAGGCGTTCCATCGTGGGCATAGAACCGGGGCGCAAGCTGATCGCATCGGGCCGGATCTCGCTGAGCCGGGGCCGCCGGGTGCTCTTCAACCCGAAGTACGAACTGCGACCCCTCGGACGGGAGTAGCCGGTGACGTCCCTCGACAAGCCGACCGAAGACACCGACCAGAACCCGCCCGGCGAGCCCGGCGAAGGCGACGCCCGCGCGGTGACGGAGGCGGCGCTGTTCGAGGCGTTCGGCGGCGTCCGCGGCATGGTCGAGACGGTCGTGCCGGGCCTGCTGTTCGTCGCGATCTTCACGATCAACAAGGACCTGCACCTCTCGGCGATCGCCGCGCTGGCCGTCTCCCTGGTGCTGGTCGTGGTCCGGCTCGCCATGAAGGACACCGTCAAGCACGCCTTCAGCGGTGTGTTCGGCGTGGTCTTCGGCGTGGTGTTCGCCATGTTCACCGGCAACGCCAAGGACTTCTACCTCCCCGGCATGCTCTACACGCTGGGCCTGGCGCTCGCGTACATCATCTCCACGCTGCTCGGGGTCCCCCTGATCGGCGTCGTGCTGGGCCCGGTCTTCAAGGAGAACCTCTCCTGGCGCACCCGCAACCCGGGCCGCAAGAAGGCCTACGCGAAGTCGAGCTGGGCCTGGGGCCTGATCCTGCTCGCCAAGTGCGCGATCCTCTTCCCGCTGTACTGGTGGTCCGACACCGCCCAGCTCGGCTGGGTCCTCGTCGCCCTGAAGATCCCGCCCTTCCTGCTGGCCGTCTGGCTCACCTGGGTCTTCCTCGCCAAGGCGCCCGCGCCGATCGACGTCTTCGCGGAGATGGAGGCCGAGGAGCAGGCCGAGAAGGCCGAGAAGGAGCGCAAGGCCGCCCTGGCCGCGGAGAGCGGCGAGCCCGAGCCCCTGCCCGGCCGCCATCGCCGGCAGGCGTGAGAGCCGTGCCGTAGGCGGTCGTTACGACGACGAAGGGCGCCCTTGTCCACCAAGGGCGCCCTTTCGCGTGCTCAGGGCCGTCGGACCCGTCAGGCCTCTTCCCGCCTGCGCACCGACAGCAGCTCCTCCAGCTGCTCCTCCCGGGCCTGCGCGGCCACGAACAGCAGCTCGTCGCCCGGCTCCAGGGAGTCGTCCCGGGACGGCGTCAGCACCCGGGTGCCCCGGATGATGGTCACCAGCGAGGTGTCCTCGGGCCAGTGCACGTCCCCGACCTGGGTGCCGGCCAGGGCCGACTCCTCGGGCAGCGTCAGCTCCACCAGGTTGGCGTCGCCGTGGCTGAAGCGCAGCAGCCGTACCAGGTCGCCGACACTCACCGCCTCCTCGACCAGGGCGGACATCAGACGCGGGGTGGAGACGGCCACGTCCACGCCCCACGCCTCGTTGAACAGCCACTCGTTCTTGGGGTTGTTGACCCGGGCGACGACACGCGGGACGCCGTACTCCGTCTTGGCGAGCAGCGACACCACCAGGTTGACCTTGTCGTCACCGGTGGCGGCGATCACCACGTTGCAGCGCTGGAGCGCCGCCTCGTCCAGGGACGTGATCTCGCAGGCGTCGGCCAGCAGCCACTCCGCCTGCGGCACCCGCTCCACCGAGATGGCGGTCGGGGCCTTGTCGATGAGCAGGATCTCGTGGCCGTTCTCCAGCAGCTCGCCCGCGATCGAGCGGCCGACGGCGCCGGCTCCGGCAATGGCGACCCTCATCAGTGACCGCCTTCCTCTTCCGGACCCCCGGCGAACGCCGCCTCGACCGTGTCCACGTCGTCCGTCCGCATCATCACGTGCACGAGGTCGCCCTCCTGGAGCACCGTCTGGGAGGTGGGCAGGATCGCCTCGCCCAGCCGGGTCAGGAACGCCACCCGGACGCCCGTGTCCTCCTGCATCTTGCTGATCTTGTGGCCGACCCACTTCGGGGAGGCGTGCACCTCGGCGAGCTGCACCCCGCCGGTGGGATCGCGCCACAGCGGCTCGGCCCCGGAGGGCAGCAGCCGGCGCAGCATCTGGTCGGCGGTCCAGCGGACCGTGGCCACGGTCGGGATGCCCAGACGCTGGTAGACCTCGGCGCGCCGGGGGTCGTAGATACGGGCCGCCACGTTCTCCACGCCGAACATCTCGCGCGCGACCCGCGCGGAGATGATGTTGGAGTTGTCGCCGCTGGAGACGGCCGCGAAGGCGCCCGCCTCCTCGATCCCCGCCTCGCGCAGGGTGTCCTGGTCGAAGCCGACTCCGGTGACCCGGCGGCCTCCGAATCCGGGTCCCAGCCGACGGAAGGCGGTCGGGTCCTGGTCGATCACGGCGACCGTGTGCCCCTGTTGCTCCAGGGTCTGGGCGAGAGCGGAGCCTACTCGCCCGCAGCCCATGATGACGATGTGCACGACCGTCCTTCCGATGTCAAGAGTCGTTGGCTTGGCCTGAACAGGTTCTCAGACTGTCGCCCAAGCTACACACGCATCACCTTCACCGGGCACCCCCGTGCCCCGGTACGGCCCGCGCACGGGGCCCGGCACCGGTCTCAGCGCCAGGCTCGTACCGGTTCACAGGGGGTCATCCGCTCGTCTGCGAGTGATGCTGCGCACGCTGCACACGGTCAGGATTCCGAGGGCGGCCAGGGCGAGCACCGCTCCGATCAGCTCAGCGGTCGGCGGCATGAGGCCTCCACGGGTCGGCGACAGGCGGGGTTTGCCATCTAGGCACGACCCGAGCCCGAGCCACGGAATCCGTACATCGATCCGCCGCCGAGTTCACCCATGGGGAAGATATTGCGGACAGGGTGGGCGGCTGCCAGTTCGAAGGCTTACGATCCTCTCTCGTGTCCAAACTGACCGACGTGCCCAAACGGATCCTGATCGGGCGCGCACTGCGCAGTGACCGGCTGGGGGAAACCCTCCTGCCCAAGCGCATCGCACTCCCCGTCTTCGCCTCCGACCCGCTGTCCTCCGTCGCCTACGCGCCGGGGGAGGTTCTGCTGGTCCTGTCCATCGCGGGCGTGTCGGCGTACCACTTCAGCCCCTGGATCGCCGTCGCGGTCGTCGTGCTGATGTTCACCGTGGTCGCTTCCTACCGCCAGAACGTGCACGCCTACCCGAGCGGTGGCGGCGACTACGAGGTGGCGACCACCAACCTCGGCCCCAAGGCCGGCCTCACCGTCGCGAGCGCCCTGCTCGTCGACTACGTGCTGACGGTCGCGGTCTCCATCGCCTCGGGCATCGAGAACCTCGGCTCGGCCATCCCGTTCGTGGTCGAGCACAAGGTGCTCTGCGCGACCGTGGTGATCGTCCTGCTGACGCTGATGAACCTGCGCGGCGTCAAGGAGTCCGGCAAGCTCTTCGCCATCCCGACGTACGTGTTCGTCGGCGGCGTCTTCGTCATGATCCTCTGGGGCGCGTTCCGCGGCCTGGTGCTCGGCGACACCATGCGGGCGCCGACCGCCGACTTCCACATCAGGGCCGAGCACCAGGGCCTCGCGGGCTTCGCGCTGGTCTTCCTGCTGCTGCGCGCCTTCTCCTCCGGCTGTGCCGCCCTGACCGGCGTCGAGGCCATCTCCAACGGCGTCCCCGCCTTCCGCAAGCCGAAGTCCAAGAACGCGGCGAGCACCCTCGCGGCGATGGGCCTGCTGGCCGTCACCATGTTCTGCGGCATCATCGCGCTGGCCGCGACGACCAAGGTCCGCATGGCCGAGAACCCGGCCACCGACCTGCTGCACAACGGCCACCCGATCGGCTCCGGCTACGTCCAGAACCCGGTGATCTCCCAGGTCGCCGAGGCGGTCTTCGGCAAGGGCAGCTTCCTGTTCGTGCTCCTCGCGGCCGCCACCGCGCTGGTGCTGTTCCTCGCGGCCAACACCGCGTACAACGGCTTCCCGCTGCTCGGCTCGATCCTCGCCCAGGACCGCTACCTGCCCCGCCAGCTGCACACCCGCGGCGACCGGCTCGCCTTCTCCAACGGCATCGTGCTGCTCGCCGGCGCCGCCGCGCTGCTGACCGTGATCTACGGCGCCGACTCCACCCGCCTGATCCAGCTCTACATCGTCGGCGTGTTCGTCTCCTTCACGCTGAGCCAGACCGGCATGGTCCGGCACTGGAACCGCCACCTCGCGGTCGAGAAGGACCAGGCCAAGCGCCGTCACATGATGCGCTCGCGGGCGATCAACACCTTCGGCGCCTTCCTCACCGGCCTGGTGCTGGTCGTCGTCCTGGTCACCAAGTTCACGCACGGCGCCTGGGTGGCCCTGCTGGGCATGTGCATCTTCTTCGCGACCATGACCGCGATCCGCAAGCACTACGACCGCGTCGCCGAGGAGATCGCCGCGCCCGAGGAGCCGGACGACGACCTGGTCCGCCCCTCCCGGGTGCACTCCGTGGTGCTGATCTCCAAGATCCACCGCCCGACCCTGCGGGCCCTGGCCTACGCCAAGCTGATGCGCTCCGACGGCCTGGAGGCGCTCACGGTCAACGTGGACCCGGCCGAGACCAAGGCGCTGCGCGACGAGTGGGAGCGGCGCGGCATCGACGTACCGCTGAAGGTCCTCGACTCGCCGTACCGCGAGGTCACCCGGCCGGTGATCGAGTACGTCAAGGGCCTGCGCAAGGAGTCCCCGCGCGACGCGGTCTCCGTGATCATCCCCGAGTACGTGGTCGGCCACTGGTACGAGCACCTGCTGCACAACCAGAGCGCGCTGCGCCTCAAGGGCCGCCTGCTGTTCACGCCCGGCGTGATGGTCACCTCCGTGCCCTACCAGCTGGCCTCCTCCGAGGCGGCCAAGATGCGGGCCCGCAGGCGCCAGGAGTGGAGCGCGCCCGGCGCGGTCCGCCGGGGACCCGCGGGGGAGCGGCCCAAGGAGCCGTCCGAGCCGTCGGGATCGGCAGGGGCGTCGGGAGCGTCAGGGACATCGGGCTCGTCGGAGGCACCGGGCTCGTCCGGCTCGTCGGCGAAGGACTGACGGGACACCGAGGTACGGGACCGGGGCGGCGAGGCCGTAGACTGGTGGGCTGTTGTCGGTCCACCGGTCTGCGCTCGACCGCCCCGGACCCGTCTTGGCAGCTCGTCTGCGCCCTGCAGTCCTGTCGTGCAGTCCCGCTGTCGCTGTCCCTCTGTCGCGAACCCGATCCTCTGGAGCCACCCACCATGCAGGCAGAACCGACCACGTCTCTGGTGGGCGAGGAGTACGAGGTCGAGATCGGCCCCGTCGCCCATGGCGGCCACTGCATCGCCCGCACCGCCGAGGGCCAGGTCCTCTTCGTCCGGCACGCGCTGCCGGGCGAGCGAGTGGTGGCGAAGGTGACCGAGGGCGAGGAGGGCGCCCGCTTCCTGCGCGCGGACGCCGTACGGATCCTGGAGGCGTCCAAGGACCGCATCGAGGCACCCTGCCCCTTCGCCGGACCCGGCCGCTGCGGCGGCTGCGACTGGCAGCACGCCAAGCCGGGCGCCCAGCGCCGCCTGAAGGCGGACGTGCTCGCCGAGCAGCTGCGGCGGCTCGCGGGCCTCACCCCGGAGGAGGCGGGCTGGGACGGCACGGTGGTCCCGGCCGAGGGCGACAAGCTGCCCGCCGGCGAGGTGCCGCAGTGGCGCACCCGGGTGCAGTACGCGGTCGACGCCGAGGGCCACGCGGGCCTGCGCCGCCACCGTTCGCACGAGGTCGAGCGCATCGACCACTGCATGATCGCGGCGCCCGGCGTGTCCGAGCTGGGCATCGAGAAGCACGAGTGGGCCGGCATGGAGTCGGTCGAGGCGATCGCGGCGACGGGCTCCCAGGACCGCCAGGTGATCCTCACCCCGCGTCCGGGCGGCCGGCTGCCCCTGGTCGAGCTGGACAAGCCGGTCTCCGTCCTGCGGGTCGACGAGAAGTCCGGGGGCGTGCACCGCGTCCACGGCCGCCCCTTCGTCCGCGAGCGCGCGGACGGCCGTACCCACCGCGTCGGCGCCGGCGGCTTCTGGCAGGTCCACCCGAAGGCGGCGGACACCCTCGTCACCGCGGTCATGCAGGGCCTGCTCCCGCGCAAGGGCGAGATGGCCCTCGACCTCTACTGCGGCGTCGGCCTCTTCGCCGGCGCCCTCGCCGACCGCCTCGGCGACCAGGGCGCGGTCCTCGGCATCGAGTCGGGCAAGCGCGCGGTCGAGGACGCCCGCCACAACCTGGCCGACTTCCCGCGCGTCCGCATCGAACAGGGCAAGGTCGAATCCGTCCTCCCGCGCACGGGCATCACCGAGGTCGACCTGATCGTCCTCGACCCACCCCGCGCGGGCGCCGGCCGCGACACGGTCAAACACCTCGCATCCCTGCGGGCCCGCCGCATCGCCTACGTGGCGTGCGACCCGGCGGCGCTGGCCCGGGATCTGGGGTACTTCGGGGAGAACGGGTATCGGGTGCGGATGCTGCGGGCGTTCGATCTGTTTCCGATGACGCATCATGTGGAGTGCGTGGCGATCCTGGAGCCGGCTGAGAAGGGCCGTTGACCTTCGGTTTTATGCTTTCGGCGGGTCTCTTGGACCTCTTTCCGGGTGAACATCACGTGGACTGCCCAGGTGCTCTGGATGAGCCGTCTGACCTGGTACTTCGTTTAGTGCGCGCGTCGAGCGGCCGGTGCGTCCTCTGCGCGGCCAGGTGGTTGGGAGACGGGTTGACGCCCGTTTGACGCTCGTGCTGATGGCCTGTCAGGGCATGAGACCTAGGTCCAGTGAGTGGTCTTGGTGCGCCCGAAGTGCCCGTCGGACTCTCGCAGCCCGCGGCCAGCGCGCGCATCCAGCGGCTGGAGAGAACGGGGTCATCACCGGCTACCGAGCGACAGTCGACCCAGCAGCCCTCGGTCTGAACATTCACGCGGTTATCCGGCTGCGCACCACGCACAACCAGCTCTCACACGCGCTGGACTTGGCCTCCCGGACTCCTGAGATCGCCTCCACTCTCAGAGTCACCGGGGAAGACTGCCTCATCTTCGACGTCTACTGTCCGCAGGCAGGACGACTCGAAGAAGCCGTCGACGCACTTGCCCGTTACGGCCCTGTCACCACATCCCTCGTGCTGCTCCGCTCCTACCCCCGGAAGCCGCTGACCGACGCCGCGTCAAAAACGTCATGACCCGCAACATCCAGCCTGGTTTCGCGCCGCCGCGGGCGGCTGCAGGGCGAGGGGGGAGTCGATGACCGACCAGGCACCGGGCCCCCTGCCCCTCGCGCGTCACTTCTGCGGTGGGTCGACGGCACACCGAGGTGCTGCGACACGGGCCCCGGTGCTGCCGGGGCCCGTGTCGGAGGGCACTTGCCCGTTGCGGTGCCATTTCCGGACGGCTCTGCTCCGGCGATCGGTTCAGCCGTTACCGAGACATGGCGCTCACACGGCGCAGGACCTCGTCGGGGCCCAGAACACAGGCGACGGCGAAGAGGTCCGGGCTGCGGGTGGAGCCGGTGAGGGCGACACGGATGAGCTGAGACGCCTCGCGGATCGAACCGGGGTACGCATCGGGGTTCTTCTTGTACTCCTTGGGGGTCGCGGCGAAGCCGTGCTTCGCGGCCAGGTTCCTGATCTGGCCGAACCACTGCTGGGGGTCCTCCAGATGCCGGTAGCCGTCGACGAAGTCGCCCGCGAACGCCCTGACCAGGTCGGCTTTCAGGCCACCCAGCCGGTCGTCGTCGGCGGGTACGAGGGAGAACAGTTGGGGGAAGAAGAACCCGTACGCGGACCGGAAATCGGACCACTTGCGCAGGTCTTTGCGTGGGTTGTCGACCCCGTCCCGCTCGACGGCGAGAGCGGCCAGCGCCCGTTCGGGCTCGGCGTCCAGCACAGGTACGAGACCGGGGTCGTGGCTCGCCGCCCACTCGCGCACAGAGGAAAGGATCTGCTCGCCGCTCAGCGTGGCTACGTAATCCGCACTGATGTCCTCGAGCTTGGCGATGTCCACCAGCGGCCCCGCGACCCCGCACTCGGCCAGCCGGATCGGCTCGTCGAGGGCCTGGTCCGGCGGCAGTTCGGCGAGCCGCCCGTTGGCCAGGCCGCGCAGGTAGTACAGGACCGCCTCGGCCGGGTAGCCGGCCGCCATGTAGAAGTCGACCCCCGACTCCTGGTCCTTGCGCTTCGACAGCTTGCGCTTGCCGCCGGGAATCTGCTTCATCAAGGGGGCGATGTGCGCGTACGCGGGAGGTTCGAAGCCGAGTGCCTCGAACAGCTGGAGGTGCACCGGGACGGAGGAGATCCACTCTTCGCCGCGCACCACCAGGTTCACGCGCATCAGGTGATCGTCGACGACGTGTGCGAAGTGGTACGTCGGCAACCGCAGTGCCTTGTCGGACGACTTGAGGATCACCACGTCGTTGCGGTTGTCCTCGTGCTCGATACGGCCCCGGATCAGATCGTCGAACGATCTGCGCGCACCCGCCGCGGCTGTGGAGCGGAAGCGGACGACGTAGGGAGCGCCGTCGTCGAGCCTGGCCCGTACGTCGGCAGGGTCGGCGTCGCGCCAGACGGCCCAGTCGCCGTAGTAGCCCGTGGGCACCTTTGCGGCCTCCTGGCGACTGCGGATGTCGGCCAGCTCCGTCTCCGTCGCGAAGCAGAGGTACGCCTTTCCATCGCGCAGCAGTTCCCTGACGTAGGTCAGATAGATCTCCTGACGCGCCGACTGCTGGTAGGGACCGTACTCCCCGTGTCCCTCCTGCTCGTCGGCGCTCAGCCCGAAGTAGGCGAAGGCGCGGCCGAACTGTGCGACGGCGCCGTCCACTTCACGTGACTGGTCGGTGTCCTCGACCCGCAGCAGATAGACACCGCCGCTACGGCGGGCGAGATCGCGGTCGATCATCGCGACGTAGATGCCGCCGATGTGAACCGTGCCGGTGGGGGAGGGCGCCATGCGGGTGACCTGCGCGCCCTCGGGCAGCGCACGCCGCGGGTAACGCTGTTCCCACTCCTGTGGGCCGGGCAGATCAGAGGGGAACAGCGCGTCGATCGCGCTCCGGTCGAGCATGGGCGGTCTCAGTCTCCAATGTGGGTGCTGGGCAAGGGGATTCAGGCTACCAACCGGCGTCGGCCGGTCCGTCGTGGACGGCCGCGGACGAGGGAATCCGGTTGTGTCTGGAAGCAAGCCCGCGAGGGTCGAACAGTGAAATATTTTTACAAAAAAATAAGCCTGGCGAGATTTAATGAAGCCGACACAATTGACGGTTGTCCCTGGAGTGACGGGCTTTTTTGGCTCCGCCGCCTGAACACCCCCTTTCGGACCCTGGGCCCGTCCGTAACGATCTATGAGTGATCGTCAGGCAAGAGCGAGGGGGAAGCTGATGGGCAGCTTCGCGGAGGACAGGTCCGTCGTCACTGATATCGATCGGCACCCGAGAGACGGGGCCGTATCACCGCACCGTCCGCCCTGGGCAGTCACGCACGGCCGTATCGAAGCCCTCCCGATCGCGTCGTTGCTGCCGGCGGATTCGCCCAGGATGGCGGGAACGGACCAGGAGCACGTCTGCCGCCTGATGGAAGTGGGAAGCGAGCTGCCGCCCATCCTGGTCCAGAGATCGACACGACGAGTCGTCGACGGTATGCACCGAGTGCAGGCCGCGGCCATGCGCGGCGACGACAGGATTCTGGTCCAGTACTTCGAGGGCGACGACGCCGAGTCGTTCGTGCAGTCCGTGCGCGTGAACGTGGCCCATGGGCTCCCGTTGTCCACCGGCGAGCGCGAGATGGCCGCCGAAAGGATAATTCAGGCATACCCGGGCTGGTCGGATCGGGCGATTGCGGTAGTGGCCGGCCTCAGCGCTCCGACGGTCGCGGGCATTCGCCGACGCTCAACTGAAAATTCCTGTCAGTTGAGCAAGAGAATGGGACGCGATGGCCGCATGCGCCCTGTTGACGGAACGGCAGGACGACAGAAGGCCATGGAAATCATACGCGAACGCCCGGATGCGTCTCTTCGGGAGATCGCTCGGGAAGCTGGAATATCGGTCGGAACGGCGCACAACATTCGGGTGAAACTCCGTGCCGACACGAACAGCACCGGAGGCGAGTCCTGTCGGAACGAGATGAACAGGGACCGGCAGCCGGTCCCTTCCGTATCGTCTGACCCGGCCGCCCGTGGCGCGTCGACGTCCCAGGAGGTGCAGCGGGCACATCGCGAGATCCTTCTCAGTCTGCGCAAGGATCCCTCGGTGCGGCTGACCGCGCGAGGCCGGTTCCTGCTCCAGTGGCTCGGCGTCCTCTCTGTCGATGCCGACAGGCTGAAACAGCTGGTCGGCTCGGTGCCGGACCGCTGGGTGGTCGCTGTGGCACGGCTCGCATGGGACTGCTCCAACGCCTGGCAACAGCTGGCCGCCGAACTGGAGCGGCGGACGGACGCGTTGTGAACGCCCTTTGTCATCCTCTGTCCTCCTCGATTCGAAGCGGGTGCACATGGACTACGCCAAGTACCGGGAACTCTTCCGGCGGGACGGATACGTCGTCGTTCGGGGCTTCCTCGATCCGCGGGAACTGCGGGAGATACGCGGCGAACTGCGCCGTTTCCTCGACGAGGTGGTGCCGAGCCTCCCCGAGGCCCAGGTGTTCTTCACCGCGGGTGCCGGCGGCAGACTCGCGGTGCGGCAGATCCACCGGATGAACTGCGATCCATTCTTCGAGGCCTACCAGCGGCACCCCAAGTGGCTGGGACTGGCCCGAACCCTGCTCGGCGAGTCCGTCGTATCCCGTCCTCCGGTCTACTTCAGCAAGCCGCCGCAGAGCGACTTTCCCACTCCACCGCACCAGGACAACTGCGCCTTCGCGCTGAATCCGCCCAACGGAGTGGAGATGCTGCTCGCCGTCGACGAGAGGTTCGACGAGGAGACCGGCTGTCTGCGCTACGTCCCGGGATCGCACCGGGAGGGGCCGCGACGGCATGTCTACAGCGGAGTACGGGGGTTCGCGCTGGAGATAGCGGACTTCGGACCCGAGGACGAGGCCCGTGAGGTCGCGGTCGAGATGGAGCCCGGCGACCTGGTCTGCCACCACCCCCTCACCATCCACCGCGCACGCCGCAACAGGTCTCCGGAGCGCTTCCGGTCGGGCTTCAGCATGTGGTTCCGCGGAGAGAGCACACAGATCGAAGCGGCTGCGGTGGAGGACTACGACCGCAGCGCCCGCCGTGCCCAGCTGGCCGGGCGGTAGGCGATGACCGCCCGCATCAAGGACTTCGAGCCCCGCGACGTTCGACCCGGCGACACCATTGTCGTCTTCGGAGCCGGTGACGTGGCCCAGCTGACCCAACATGCCCTGGAGATGATGGGTATCCCGGTCGGCTTCTTCTGCGATCCGCTGCTCACCGAGGACTCCGCCACCCTGCGCGGAACACCGGTGCTGCCGCCCGCTGCCCTGGACCGGCTGGACCCGGGCACGACCTGCGTCATCGATGCCTGGGACCACACGCGCTACGCGCGTCAGCCGGCGCTGCTCGCACGCTTCAGCCGGCTCTTCGTCGCGGTGTCGCTCCTGGGTCGCACGGCCTTCGGCGAAGCGGCCCCGGTGCTGCCCGCGGAACGCCCCCGGCGGATCGCCCATTACACCGCCCAGTGCGAGCCGCTGCTGACCGGCGCGGGCCGGCTGCGGCTGCGCTCGCTGGACGTGGTGGTCACCGAGGCGTGCACGATGCGCTGCGTCGACTGCTCGAACCTGATGCAGTACTACGCCCACCCGCGCCATTCGGACCTGGACGAATTGCACACGGCGCTGGACAGACTGCTGGCCGCCGTCGACGGTGTCGAGGAGTTCCGCGTCCTTGGTGGTGAGCCGTTCGCCAACCCCCGTGCCGGGCAGGTGGTGCGCACGCTCACCGGTATGGCGGACACCGCCCGGGTGGTGGTGTACACCAACGGCACTATCGTGCCGCGCGGCGACCTGCTGGAGTCGCTGGTGCACCCCAGGATGCTCGTCAAGATCACTGACTACGGTGAGCTGTCGAAGCGGCACGACGACCTGTGCGACACACTGACCGACCACGGTGTCACCTGGGTCAGCCAGAAGCCGGTCTGGACCGACTCCGGTCGCATAGGCCGGGTGGACCGCACCCCGGAAGAGCTCGACCGGACTTTCCGCGACTGCTGTGTCAACGATCTCCTGACCCTGTTGAACGGTCGGCTGTACCTGTGCCCGTTCTCGGCCAACGCCATGAACCTCGGCGCTGTGCCCGACGCCCCGGACGACGTGATCGACCTGCGCACGGACTGGCCCGCCGACGAACTCAGGGCTCGGATCGAGGCCCTGTACCACCGGCACAGGCCCCTCACCGCATGTTCGTTCTGCCGGGGGCGCGACCAGACGACCCCCACGGTGGAGCCGGCGATCCAGGTGCGCCGGCCCCTGCCACTGACGGTCGTATCGGGGCCGCGCTGACATGGACGCGGCCACCGACCGGCCCGCACGGCGGGGAAGAGGGATCCGGCCGCCCAGGGTCGCCGTCCTCTCCATCGACGCCGTCGGCCACCTCAACCCCCTGCTCGCCGTGGTGTCCGCGCTGTCCGGTCAGCCGTGGAGTGCGGTGGTACATGCCTACGGTTCGCCGGGTCTGGGCGGGCTCTACCGGGCGGCGGGTGCCGGGTTCACACCGCTGGCCTTCCGGACGCCCGCCCCGGGAGCGCTGCCCGTGTCCGGTGCCCGCCCCTCGGACCTGGCGGTCAGGAGCTTTCTCGCTCCTCAGCAGGGCCTGGAGGAAGTGGTGCGGAAGCTGGCCGAATTCGGGCCCGACGTGCTCGTGCACGACGTCTTCGACCTGCGCGGAGCGGTCGCGGCGGGAGCGCTCGGCGTACCGGCGGCCACCCTGCTGCCGTTCGCCGGACTGCGTGCCCTGGGCACCGGTTTCGTCGCCGAGCACGGTACCCGCGGACCCGATCTGGAAGCCGCCAACGACCGGCTGGTCAGGGACTTCGGCGTCGATGTCCTGGGGGACGCGGCCTGTCTGCCCGTACTCTTCCCGTCTCGGCGGCTGTCACTGGTCACCGCGGTACAGCCGCAGTCGCCACCACCCGGCGCCCCCGGTACGGGGGGACTGGACGCCCTGGAGCGGGAGCTGGGGGCGGCGCTGCACTGGGTCGGGCCGTGCGTCGGCGAGGTGCACTGGGGGGCGGATGCCGGCGACGGCCTCTCCCCGGACGTGGTACGGCGACGCCGAGCCGACGGTGCGCTGACCGTCCTGTTCTCCCTGGGCACGAACATCACGACGTTTCGCCGCCGCGCGCCCATGGGCGGGGCGCCGTCCGGGGCCGCGTTCTTCGCCTCCGCCGTGGACCTGCTGTTCTCCGCCCTGGGCGACGACGACCGCTTCCAGCTCCTGGTGGCGAGGGGCGGCGCCGACACACCGCGGGCGTGGCCGGGCAACGCGGTGGTGGCGGACGTACTGCCGCAACGACGGCTGCTGGCCGGGGCGGTGGACGTCTTCGTCACGCACCACGGCTACAACTCGACGGTGGAGGCGACGCTCCACGGCGTGCCGATGATCGCCTTCCCGGGCTACGGCGACCAGGTGGCCAACGCGGAGTTCAGCGTGGCGCGCGGGGCCTCCGTCGCCCGCTGGGACCTGCGCAGCCCGGTGACCAGTTGCACGCCGCAGGCCCTGCGCGCGGCGGTGACGGAGGCCGGGTCGCCGGCCGGGCCCGCGGCCGTGCTGCCCGGCCTGCGGCGGGAACTCTTCGCGCCCGGCGGCAGCAACCGCGCTGCCGAACTGATCCTCGCGCTCGCCTGATTCCCCGGCTACCCGAGGCTGCGGCCCGGCGTCCGCGCGCCCGGCACCCGGCGGCTCAGGTACCGAGCGGCTGACGCAGCATGCGCCGCTCGCCGTCCTCGGCACCGGCGGCCGGGGCGTCGACGAAGCCGTTGCGGCGGAACAGGCCGACCGCGGGGTCATTTCCCGCCATGACCGACAGGGCGACCGCGCAGCCGGGATGCGTGCGCCGGGCCCAGGCGAGCACCGCGCCGACGGCCGCGTCCCCCACACCCCACCCGCGCGCCTCCGGCGCCACCCACAGGGAGATCAGCTCCACCAGGCCGCCGGTGCCCGGTGCGGTGCCGCTGACCATGCCGACTGCCCGGTCCCCATACCACAGCACGGCGTTGAAGGATACATCCGTCAGCCGGCCGCGCCAGCGCTCCTCGGTGTCCCGTGGGCCCGTCCAGTCCGCGAGCGCCGACGCATACACCTCGGGGGACTCGGCGAGGGCCCGCAGCCGCAGCCGCCGCCACAGTGCCCAGTCGTCGGCGCAGAGCGTACGAACGTCGATCATGATCCGTCTCCTGGTGTGAATTCCGGTGGCCGGGGTGGCCGATCTTTGAACATTGAGCAGCCTTGACAGTATTTGCACTGCAAATTTAGTGTTGGCGAGCGAAATAGATTCCGGGACTTTTGGTGAAACCGTCTTTGGGGGATTCCTGAATGGATGTGCTGACGCGGCGAATCGGCGAACCTCGGATCCTGTGCCTCTATGCGACACTGCAGTACTATCCCGACGAGGTCTGCCGCCCGGACAGTTCCCTGGGGCTCATCTACCTCCATTCGGCCCTGAGGCAAGCGGGGTTCCAGGCGGACCTGCTCGACGCGAGCATCGGCCGACCGGGACGCGACGATCTGTCCGACACGTTCTACCGGCGAACTCCGCTGCCTGAGGTCGCACCGGACCTTTTTCGCATTGGAATGACGCCCGAACGGATACTGGAGGAGGTCGAGCCGTTCGACGTCATTGCAATCAGTTCCATTTTCACTCAGCAAACCGGTCGCTGCATCGAAATCGCCCAACTGGTGAAGTCGGTCTATCCGGAAAAGATCCTGGTGGCCGGCGGGGTCAACGCGCGCAGCCTCAAAGACTACTTCCTCGACCGGGGCTTCGACGCCATCTTCCTTTCCGAGGGTGAGAAGTCCCTCGTGGCCTTCGCCGAGTTTCTGCGCTCCGGGCGGCCTTCGCTGGACGAGGTTCCCGGCATCAGCTTCCGGCGCGACGGCAGGACCGTGACCGCGCCCGCCGGCCCTCCGGTGACCGATCTGGACGAATACCCCATGCCGTCCTGGGACGCGCTCCCCAACGAGCAGTACTGGGAGATCAGCGAGCCATGGGGCGGCCGTGACGGCTGGCTGGAGGACCAGAAGCCACGCTTCGCGTCGATCCTGACCTCGCGGGGCTGCCCGTACCGCTGCACCTACTGCCACATCTCGAAAGAAGTCGGCGGCGAGGCCGGTGACATCGGGCGGCTGCGTTTCCACAGCGTCGAACGCGTGGAACAGGAACTGGACACCCTCAAAGGGCTCGGCGTCGAGTTGGTCTACATCAACGACGACTCGCTGCTCGCCTGGAAACACAGGGTGCACAAGGTCCTCGACCTGCTCCAGCGCTACGACTTCCTGCTGGCCGACATCAACGGCGTGAACATCCGGCACCTGTTCAAGCGGACGGGCTCCGGTGACCGGCTGGAGGTCGACGTCGAACTCCTGGAACACCTCTACACGGCGGGATTCCGCCGGATCGGCCTCCCCTTCGAGTCGGGATCGCAACGTCTCCTCGACAAGTACTCGACCGCGAAGTGGCGCATCGACAAGTGCGACGTCTTCGAACTCATCCGGACCATGGCCGACATGGGGTTCACGACCAACGCCAACTTCATGGTCGGATACCCCGACGAGACCCTTGAAGAGCTGAGCCAGACCTACATGCTGGCCCGTCGCGCCATGGACGCGGGCCTCGACGGGTGCGGTTTCTTCATGGTGCAGCCCTTCCCCGGCACCGCGCTGTACGACGAGGCCGTGGCCAGCGGGCAACTGGACCCGGTGACCCGGCCGGACGACATGGGATGGTCCAAGTCCCAGTCGCCGTCGCCGTTCCGCGATCTGAAGATCGATCCGCAGGTACTGCACTACTCACGGAACCTCGCCTTCGCGATGCTGAACAGCGACCGGCGGAGCCGGGCCTGGCTGGAACCGACCGCCCCCGCTGCCGCCTCCCCCGTCTCCGCCGCCGCCCCCGGCGCACGGCCCGGTGAACGCCCCCTGCTGCCCGTGGTGTGACCCCGCAACAGTCGGCCGAGAGGGACAAAGGAAGACGCAGATATGATCATCTTGGGCACTAAGCCGGTGCAACACGACGCCTGTTTCGCCCTGCTGAAGGACGGAGAGCCCGTCTTCGTCTACGAGCAGGAGCGCTTCAACCGCGTCAAACACGGTATGTCGAGCGACCTGTCCACGCTCTTCGAGGCACTGCGGGAGCACTCCGTCGATCCGGGCCAGATCGACCTCGTCACCCAGTGCATCGACCCCGCCCGCCTCGACGAACGCAAGCGCCAGACCCGCGGATTCCTGGACGGGCCGGCGGCCGAGGAGACGGAGCGGCACCTCGACTGGAGGCTCCCCACCTGGCGGCGCTCACTGATCGCCGCTGGCTTCCCGGCCGACCGTGTCGTCGACATCCGCCACCACCTCTGTCACGCCGCGGGCGTCTACTACGCCAGCCCGTTCCAGGACGCCGCGATCCTCAGCGTCGACGGCAGCGGCGAGACCGAGACCGCCATGCTCGCGCACGGCTCCGGCAACGACATCAGGACCCTTCGCACCACCCCGCACCCCCAGTCCCTGGGTCACCTCTACCAGGCGGTCACCTTCTGGCTCGGGTGGGGGTTCGGCGAGGAGGGCAAGACCATGGCCCTGGCCGGCTACGGCGATCCCGATCGCTTCCGCAAGCGGCTGGAGGAGTTCGTGCCGGTAGCCGAGGACGGCTCCTTCGCCTTCACGCCCGGATTCGTCCGGCCGGGCAGCCGGTACACATCCGAGGAGATCAAGGACGAGGTCCTCACCGGTGTCTTCGGCCCGCCACGACGCGCTGGTGAACCGCTCTCCTCGGTCCACCAGGACGCGGCGGCCGCCGTCCAGGCCGTCTGCGAGGACATCATGCTGAGGTCCGCCCGCTTCCTGAAGGAACGCACCGGCTCCCGGAACCTGCTGGTCACCGGCGGAGTCGCACTCAACTCCGTGAGCAACGGCGTGATCATGCGCAGCGGGTTGTTCGATCGCGTCGTCGTCTACCCCCAGGCCAACGACTCGGGGACCGCACTGGGCGGCGCCCTGTACGCCCACCACCGGCTCGGCGACCGGGAACGCCGCCGGGTCTGGTTCATGGAGCACGCGTACTGGGGCCGGCACATCGACACCGAAAACGTGGAGAAGGCCGCCGCCACCTTCGGCCAGCAGGGCAGCCGGGTGAGCGACGTGGTCCGCGCGGCCGCCCGGCTCCTCGCCGACGGACGGACGGTGGGCTGGGTGCAGGGGCGATCCGAGATCGGCCCCCGGTCCCTCGGCAACCGCTCCATCCTCGGCAACCCGCTGGTGGACGGCATCAAGCAGCGCATCAACGACGGCATCAAACACCGGGAGAACTGGCGGCCGTTCGCCCCCTCGGTACTGCGCGAGGACCTGTCGACCTACTTCGAGGCCGACCAGGACCTGCCGTACATGACCGTGGTCGCGGAGATCAGGCCGCAGTGGCGCACACGGCTCGCCTCGATCGGGCACGTCGACGGCACGGCACGGGTCCAGACCGTGACCGAGCGGAGCAACCCCCGATTCCATGCCCTGCTCAAGGCGTTCAAGGAGCTGACCGGAGTCGGGGTCCTCCTCAACACCTCGTTCAACGACCGGGGCGAGCCCCTCGTGCAGACCAGCGAGCAGGCACTGCGCCTGTACACCAGCTCGGAGATGGACGCCCTGTGCATCGGAGACTGGCTCTTCACGGACAAGCGCACGTTCGCCGCTCGGCCGTTCGCGCCCTGCACCGACAACTTCGCCAAGCTCCCCGGCAGCCGGCTCC
The DNA here is from genome assembly GCF_030450125.1 of Streptomyces sp. WP-1. NCBI lineage: Bacteria > Bacillati > Actinomycetota > Actinomycetes > Kitasatosporales > Streptomycetaceae > Streptomyces > Streptomyces sp. WP-1. The sequence goes on along the minus strand of NZ_CP123923.1, from coordinate 2,199,211 downwards.
TGCTCCTGGAGGACCGCACGAGGATGCCGGCCGAGATGCGCGCGCACCTGCTGAGGTTGCACCCCGGACTCGTCGTCGCCGACGCGGCGCAGGACGACGTAGCGGACCTGCGCGCCGAGTACGACGCGGCGGTGCGCTACGTGGACCGCACGGCCGACGCGTTCATCTTCGACCGGTCGCTGTACTTCTCGGCGACGGCCGAGACATCACGGCAGATCATGCGGGAGGCCGGAATCCCCGTCTACTGGATCGACCGGCGGGGCGATGTCGTACCCGCTCGTGACGTTCTCTACGTCCACCACGACACCGTGGACTGTCCCGTGCCGTCGTCGTACGAGGGGTACTGGAACCGTGGCCGCTGACCTCGACTGGCTCAAGGGCGAGGTGACCGGCGACGTCATCACCTACACCCATCCAGGCGGGCTGACAGTACGGGCGGAGAGGGGCGAGAAGAAGGACCGGCTGCGCATCCTCCCGCTGACCCGCCTACAGGCCGCCCTGCTGGACCATCTCACGGCCGTGCCGGCCCTCGCCGCCGGGAAGAGGGTCTTCGAACCCTTCGCGGGCTCAGGGGCCTTCGGCTTCATGGCTCTCCGTCTGGGGGCACGCCACGTCGACCTGCTCGACATCAACCCCAGAGCCGCGCAGTTCCATCGCGCGACGACGGCCGCCAACGGGTTCCCACCGGACAGGGTCACCTCCCACACGGCGGACATCCGCACCCACCGGACCGGGGAACCGTACGACCTCGTCCTCGCCAATCCGCCCTTCCTGCCCACTCCCGACTGCATCGCGGGCACGCTCAACTCCAACGGAGGACCGGAGGGGAACACCCTCGTCGAGGTGCTGCTGGAGCGACTGCCGGAGCTGCTGCGGCCCGAGGGCCACATGTTCGTCATCCTCTACCAGTTGATCCGGGAGGGGATGCCCCTGGTGGCGCGGGCCGCGCGCCGGCACGCCACCGGACGACCCATGGAGTTCACGCTGCTACAGGAAACTCCGGTGCCGTTCGAGGTCTACGTCGACGCCTACGAGCGACGGCATCCCGCGGACCGCACGGGGATCCGGCAGTGGCACACCGACCTCGTCCGGCGGCACGGAACCGGGCTGTCTCTCGCCCATCTCGTGATGCACGTCGGAGCACGCACCGCCGCGCCGGGCTCCTGCGTGGTCAGGAACGACGCGGCCGGACGGTTCGGCAGCGCGTACCTGCTCGCCGAGGACGACCCCGACTACCTCCCGGTCGACGGCCGTCGGCACTGAGCCCCGGCCCGCCCGGCGATCCGCACGCACTGGAGTCCCTGGAGACCATGGTGAAACTCCCCACAGTCGACTTCGCACGCCCTGGCGCGGCGGTCGGCCTGCGTACCGCCCTGTCCGCGACCGGGTGCGCCGTACTCGTCGGCGCCCCGGTCATGGCCGGGACGGTGGAGCGCGTCTACGACGAATGGCTCGCGTTCTTCGACTCCGACGCCAAACACCGCTACGCCGCCGGGTCCGTGCGGCCGGACGGCTATTTCGCGCCGCCCCGGCCCACCGCGGGCAGCGATTTCGTCGGAGACCGGAAGGAGTTCTTCCATATCTATCCCCGGGGCCGCTATCCGGTCGAGGTGCCGGACACGGCCCGCCGGTACTACGACGAGGCTCTGGCTCTCGCCCGCACCCTCCTGGGCTGGCTCGATGTGCCGTCGGCCACCGGGCCCGATCCCGCTCCGCTGCCGCTGGCCCGGACGACCGATGGCGCCACGGCCACCGTGCTGCGGGTACAGCGTTACCTGCCGGCGGCAGACGGCGACGCACCGGACACCGAACGGGCGCTGGCCCACACCGATATCAACCTGCTGACCCTGCTGCCCGCACCGAGCGGCCCCGGACTCCAGATCCAGCACGATGGGACGTGGCTGGACGTGCCGGCACCCACCGGCTCGATCGTTGTGCAGGCGGGGGAGATGCTCCAGCTGGCGACCGCAGGGCGCTACCCGGCGGCCCTGCACCGGGTGGTGCATCCCGGCGGCGCGTCGGACAGCGGGTCACGCATGTCCCTGCCGCTGTTCGTCCATCCCGCGGACGACACGGAACTGGAACCCGGATGCACGGCTGCGGGCTTCCGGGCCGAACGCATCGCCCAGCACGGCTCCCGTGGCTGGAACGTCGTGGCCGGTGGTTCGAGAGAGCGAGACGGCGGATGAGTCAGGACCGCACCCCGCCCACCGGATCCGCCGCGCGGGAGACGTCGTACGTCCGGCTGCTTCCGGGCAGTCGCACTCCGACGTACGCCTTCGTGCATCCCGTCGGCGGCTCGGTCAGCGGCTACGTCGATGTGGTCGCGGCGCTGCCCGCGGGGACCGAGTGCGTCGGGGTGCGGGCGCGGGGCCTGTCCCCGCAGGGCGAGCCGCACCACGACATCCCGACCATGGCGACCGACTACCTCGACGAACTGCTCGCCTACCACGAGCCGGAACAGCTGGTACTGGCCGGATACTCGTTCGGCGGGCTGGTCGCCTTCGAGATGGCCCGCCGGCTGCGGGAGCGGGGCCGTACTCCGGCCGGAACCGTTCTGCTCGGCACGTACGTCCCGCGTCACGACGTTCCCCGGGCCGAGCGTGTGGCGACCTTCGCCCGACTGGTGAGCGTCATCTACCGGGTGCCGCTGGAGCGGTTGCGGCTCGACGGGCTGGACGACGCCGAGATGGTCGACCGGGCCGCCGAGGTGGCCGGCCGGTGCGACACCCTGCCCGCCGCATACCGGCAGGCCGACCTGCGCCGCCTGTTCCAGGTGCTCGCCCTCAATCTCCGAATGGCCCAGGAGTACGACGTGCCGCCCTACGACGGCCTCGTGCACCTGGTGCGCCCGGAGCGTCCCGATCCGCGGGACACCCTGCACGCGTGGCGGAGCCGCTGCCCGTCCGGCGTGGTCACCCACGACATCGGCGGCGAGCACAACGAGCTGATGTCCGCGGACCGCGGCGTCCGCATCGCACAGGCCCTCGCCGCCCTGTGGCCGGCGTGAGGCACGGCGTCACCCGGCACCGGCGCACACCCGCAGTACGGAAGCAGAGCAACGAAGGGGAAGAGACCGCCGCTCATGACCGAGACCCTCAAGAAAGCCCCCGACGAACTCAACGAGGTACATGACGTGGCGTCGTTCAGCGACGCCGGAAGGTGCCGGGTCACCCCGGTGGCGCGCTTCGCACCGGCCGTAGCCCAGGCGGTGGTGGACACGCTCACCGGCCTCGTCCGCACCGCCCACGAGACCTCGGACGCCACCACCTGCGACGCGGACGGGATCGTGCGCGCCCAGACCTTCGAGGAGGGCGACGTCTACATGCTGGAGGCGCCCTTCGACGGCTACTTCGCCGACCGCTATCTGATGGACTTCTACGACGTCAACCAGCGTGGCATCTGTTCCCGGATGCATCTGCACACCGGGCTCCGCTTCGTCCGCATGATGACCGGCACCGACACCCGGATCCGGGTGTCGAGCCTCGCACCCTTCGAGGTCCTGGAGGTCAAGGGCGTCACCCCGTTCCTGCCCCACCGGTTCGTGGACGAACTGCCCGATGCGCCGGACGGAACGGCGATCACCCGCTACAACCTCGTCGTCCCCGAGAACTCCTGGATCGACCTTCAGATCCCGCGGGCTGTGTCCCACCAGTTCAACGCCATAGGCCCCAACGCGGTCATCGACTCGGTGCACCCCGAGGAATCGATCGAGACCTTCCGGGAGAAGATGTCCGGCTACCGCATGATGGCGCAGACCGTGTTCCTCGCCGAGGAGCTGCCGGCCGCCGGCACCTGCAACGTGCTGCCCGAGGACGCACCCCGGCGGCACGCCCGGTCCGACGGCCTGCGCCGGCAGGTCGAAGCCGTCGTCAGGGAGACCGTTTCGGACGGGCCGGACACCGACGCAAGCCTGGCCGGCGCCGACTCGCTCGCGGTCGTACGACTCCTGGTGGCCCTGGAGAAGCGGTTCGGGATCAGTATCGCCGCACAGGAGGTGGTGGCGGAGAACTTCCGCTCGCTGCACGCCCTGTGCGCGCTGGTGGACTCCCACCTCGGCCGTCCGGCCGGAGACGCCGGGTGAGGCGGGCGATGTCGACCAGCGCCTCGGAGCCGGCCACCGGTGCGCATCTCCTCGTCCAGGACGGTGTCGCCGCGGACCCGCCCGCACACGCGACCGTGATCGCCTCCCTCCTCGCCCTGGCCCGGAGCGATCCGCGGCGCCCCTTCCTGACCTGGTGCCCGGACGACGGCGGCCCCCAGGTGCTGACCTACGGCGGTCTCGAACAGCGCAGCCGCGTACTCGCCCGCGCTCTCACCGGCCGTCTGCCGGCGGGGGCCACCGTGGCCCTGCTGCCCGGCAACGACATCCCCTCGGTCGTCGCGGTCTTCGCCGCACTCCGCGCCGGGATGCCCTGCCTGTTCCTCAACCCCGGCGACCCGTCCCGGCGGCTGCGGTCGATCCTCGACGAGCACCCGGTGGCCACCGTCCTGTGCTCGCCCTTCGCCGGCCCCGAGGCACGGCAGGTCGCCGACACCGTCCTCGATCCGGACGACGACCCCCGGGGCGACCCTCCCACCGCTGTCGGCCTCCCCGGTGACGGCACCGTACCGGCGAGCCGACCGGCCTTCCTGTTCGGCACCTCGGGGTCCACAGCGGCGAGCAAGCTGGTGGTCCAGCCGCACCGCGCGCTGACCAGCAACGCCGAAGCGGTGCGGCGCCACCACGATCTCGACGGGCACACCACGCTGCTGGGCGGGCTGCCGATCCACCACGTCAACGGTGTGCACTTCACCCTCGTCGCGCCCGTGCACGCCGGCGCCCACGTGGTCCTGCCGCAGCACATCTCGCCGTTCACCTACCGTGCGCTCCTCGACACCCACCGGCCGCACATCGCCAGCGTGGTGCCACCGGTCCTGCGGATGCTGCTGGCCACCGGGCGCGGCTGGCGACCGCCGGCTTCCCTGCGCTACTTCGTGTCGGCCGCCGCGCCGCTCACCAGGAGTTTGGTGCGCGAGGTGGTGGATGTCCTCGGCGTGTGGGTCCTCCAGGGGTACGGGCTCTCCGAGGCGACCAACTTTTCCACCACCGTGCCGCACGATCTGTCCGAGGCCGCCTACCGCGCGGTGATGCTGGACGCCGACATCCCCTCTGTGGGCGTCGCCGTGCACGGCAACGAGGTGGAGGTCTTCGGCCCGGGGCACACCCGGCTGGGCGAGGGCGAGCCGGGGGAGATCCGGATCCGCGGCCACAACGTGATGGAAGGCTACGCGGGCAGACCCGACCTGACCGCCGACGTCCTCGCCGGTGGGTGGCTGTGCACCGGGGACATCGGCTACTGGGCCACGGGCCCGGACGGACGCAGGTACTTCCACCTCACCGGACGCACGAAGAACGTCGCGAAAGTACGCGGAGAGAGCGTGTCCCTCGAAGAGGTCGAGCGGGCGCTGCTGTCGATCCCGGCCGTCGACGACGCCGCCGTTCTGGCCCTGCCGCACGAGACGTCGGACGAAGAACTCCTCGCGCTCGTCGTCGCGCCGGCCGGTGACCTGTCGGTGATCCGCGCCCGGCTCGCCCGGCTGCTCCCCGCAGTGGCCCTGCCTGCCCGCTGGCAGGAGCTCGACCGCATCCCGCGCACCGCCACCGGAAAGCTCCAGCGGCCCCGGCTCGCGGAGCGCTTCGCGCACCAGGCGGCCAAGTGAAAGGGACCTTCCGGGAACGCCCGGACCATCCGCATGTCGCGCTGCGGGACAGGCTCCTCGACCAGGGGCGCGGCTACGACCTGCCCCTCACCCCGCTGCCCGGCCGGGCCGACGCGCCCTGGGAGACCGCCCGGGCGGTCCTGGACGCCCAGGTGCGACCGCACGGAATCGGGCTGCTCGACCTGGACAGGGTCATGTCCAACGAGGAGTTCCTGGCTTTCGGCGCGGTCCTCGGCACCGCGCAGCCCGAGCGGTCCGCCGACGTCGCCGGCATGGTCGACGACGGTGTGATCCTCAACCTGCGGACGTGCCGGCCCGCCACCGCCGACCCGGCCCGGCAGCCCTTCGCGGCCAACCCGCTGACCCTGCACTCCGAGAGCAGCGGCGCCCCGGTGGCCGCCCAGCCGCGCTACATCGTGCTGATGTGCGTTGCGGCGACAGAGCAGAAAACCGCCGGGCAGACCGTGCTGGTGGCCATGTCCGACGTCCACGACGCACTGTCCCCCGGCACCCGGAAACTGCTCGGGCACCTCCGCTACGACCGACCCGGGGAGGTACCGGCCGTCCTGCGCCACTGCGACGGGCGTCCCGTCTTCTCCCTCCGCGACTTCCACCACACTCCCATGGACTGGACCCTCGACACCCGCGCCGACGACCCGGCCGAGGTGAACCGTGCCCTCGCAGAGGCGTACGCCGCCCTGTACAGCAGGCGCTGTTCCGGCTTGCGCTGGGTGCCCGGACGGCTCGCCGTCATCGACAACACCAGGTACTTCCACGGCCGTACCCGTGCCCCGGAGCCGGCACCCGGCCGCGTCCGCCATCTCAAGCGGCTGCGCGTCCTGACCGCGAGCGGCCGATGACGAGCACACAACTGGTGCTGTTCGCCGAGCCGCGGCAGCCCCGCCCGGCGGTCGAGCTGCCCGTCACCCTGGCCGGGGCCCGTCCGGCGCACGTGCCCCTGGCGCCCCTGCGGCTGGACTTCGGCCCGGACGAGCACCTGGCCGAGGTGTACGAGCGGGCCGGCGACCCGGCCGACCCGGCCGAGCTGCGCGACCTCTACGTGGGCCGGGCGGAGGACATGCTCGGCGCCCGTGCGGCCCGCCCCGGGCTCGCGGAGCGGTGGCGGGCCGCCCGTCCGCGCCGCTCGGTGACCCCGGAGGAGATCCTGTCCTCGCGTGCCACCGTCCGTTTCGTCAAGGAGATGTTCAACCACTACTTCCGCGACGACCTCTACGGCTCGCTGCGCCGGCCGGGCCAGCTGATCCTGTCGTCGGGGTCCGTGGACGAGGAGGCCTGGGGCCTGCCCGCCACGGTCAAGGACTGCATCACCTACGCCCTGGACCGGGACTGGTACGGATACTCGGACTCGCGCGGCCGGGAGCCGGCCCGGGAGGCGGTCGCCGCCTACGAGTCGGCGAGACTGCCCGGGGCGCACTACGACCTGCGCAACGTCGCACTGACGATGGGCGGTACCTTCGCGGTCCACAGCATCGCCGACTTCGCGCTGACCGACCGGACCACGTCGGCACCAGCCCTGTGCGCCATACCGAACTACCCGCCACTGGTCGAGTCCCTGGCTCGGCGCGTCGGCACCCGCCTGGTGCCCACTCCGTCGGTGGGCGGGGTGACGTCACTGGCCCCCCTCATCGAACAGCTTCGCCCGGACACCCCGCTGGTGCTCCTCCAGACCGCGGCCAACCCCACCGGCGCCCTGGTGGACGAGGCCGAACTGGAGACGCTCATCCGACGGACGAGCCCCGGCACCCTCGTCGTCCTCGACGAGTGTCATGAGTGGCTGGGGCCGCAGCCGCACTGGTCGCCCGCCCGCGCCGCCGACAACGTGGTGCGGGTGAGCAGCCTGTCCAAGAACTGGTCGGCTCCCGGCCTCAAGGTCGGGTGGCTCCTGGCGAGTTCCGCCTTCATCGACGCGTACTACGAGTACGCGTCGAGCAGCTACGGCGGTCCGCCCTCGTTCTTCTACACGGCCATCGAAGTACTGGCCCGGATGGAGCGCTGGCGCCTACAGGGACGGGAGACGGCGGGCCCGGCGGAACTCGCCGAGTTCGAGAGCGGATACGGCCTGACCGTCGACGGCCTCGGCGCCGCCTACCGGAGCTACGCGGAGGAGCGCGCCGAACGGGAGCTGACGCTCTGCCGGACGCGGGACGAGGTGACGCGCCGGCTGCTCCTGCCTGACACCGACGTCACCGCGGCCCGCTACTCCATCAACCTCGCGGTCGGCCTGCGCGGTTACCCCGACTCCTACCTTGCCTTCAGGGAGCTGTTGCACCGTCAGAACGTGTCGGTGTTCCCGGGACTGCTGACGTTCTGCCTGTCCGGCGGACTTGTGCGGGTGACCACCGCACGCCGCTGGAGCGAGCTGGCACCCGCGCTGTCGCGCATGGAACGCTTCCTCGGCGAGCGCCGGCCTGCCGGGTCAATTGCGGCAGAAGGGTAGCCGGCCCAGGAGCCGGGCCAGGGCGAGCGCGAGCGGAGCCGCAACGGCCGAATCGACCAGCGGACGCACCGTGCCGGCGATCCGCGCGGCGGTCGGCACGGCGACCGCTCCCACCGCCCGGGCCTCCTCGTCCCCGTCGGCGGCCACCACGATCAACGGCGACCTCGCCGCCGTGCGCCGCGCGAACTCCAGGGCCTGTGCCCGGTCGGGGCCCGGAGTGAGGAAGAACAGGACGGGATGGTGTACGCCGTGCCCGAACCGGTGCACATGCCACCAGTCCTCGTCATCGGTCGCCATGGCCGGGACTCCGGCGATCTCGCTGAACTTGGCCGCCAGATAGCGGGCGGTGCCCAGTGCCGAGACCGGGGAGACCACCTGGACCAGCGGTGCCGGTGAGAGCAGCCGAGCCACGGCGCCGGCGCCGGCGCGGGCCCCGAGGATCACCGCCCGCTGCGTCCGTGCGAGCAGGCAGGGATCCAGGGCGGCCGTCGCGCCTGCGTCCGCCCCGCCCCAGGCGTGGGCCAGGTGCAGCAGGGACAGCAGCGTGGCCTGGTAGGTGCGGATGCCCGGGGACGGGGCGGACGGGCCGGGGTCGAGGACCACCGCGGTGTCGGCGGCCCTTGCCAGTTGCCCGTCGGCCGCGCAGGTCACCGCGACGGTGGGGTGGCCGAGCCGGCCGGCCGCCGCCATCGCCTCCAGGACGGTCGGGTTGCCGCCCGAGGCCGAGATGCCCACGACGGTCGCCGGTTTGCCGCACACGGCCTGTGACGGCACCCGGGTGAGGAACTCGCCGCCCGACATGGCCCGGCCCCGGATGCCCGCCGCAGCGAACGCCGGCAGTGCCGCTATCGATGCGTACAGCGAGTCCCCGCTGCCGAGCAGCACCAGCCGCCGGGGCGCACCCAGGCGGCGGGCCGCCGTCGCCGCCTGCGCGGCCGGCGCCGAGAGGGCCAGCAGGTCCTCGGGCAGGGCGGAGGTCTGCCGGTGCACCTCCTCCAGGCTGTAGGCGCGGGCGCTCATCGGCCGGCCTCGTGGACCAGTGCGGCGAGCCGCCGCACCCGGTCGACCTCAAACCTGCCGCTGCCGTCGTCCGCCGTGAGGCAGCCGCTGACGAAGGCCCCGTCCGCGTCGGCCAGCAGCCGTGCGGCGCTGTCGTGCGTGACGAAGCCGCCCAGCATGACCGTCGCCTGCGGCGCCCGGGCCCGCACGTCGGCGATCTTCTCCAGGGTCGCCTTCTCGTCCGGGTGGGCGAGGCAGACCGCGTCGGCGCCGACCTGGATGGCGCGCCGGGCGACCCCGCCGGTCGTCTCGTCCTGGCCAGCCCACCGGAAGTGCATGGAGTCGATGTCGGCGACGAGACGTACACCGAAGGCGTCCAGCGCCCTGCGGTACTCCATGATGCGCAGGGAGTCGGGCTGTACCCAGCCGTGCGTGGACAGGGTGGCCCCCACGAGCGCGTCCGCGCGGACGAAGGACGCGCCGGTGACCTTGGCGACCGCCAGGGAGGCCCGCACCGCGTGCCGCATGATCTGGACGCCGAGGTGGAAGCCGTCCCCGACCTCTGCGGCGACCCGTGCCGCGCACAGGGTCATCGCGGCGATCCGGGCGGGATCGGCGTCGTCGTCGACGGTGTACACGCGGTCCACCGTCTGTAGCAATGCTCCATCGGCTCCCCCGGCACGTAGCGCGGCGGCCGCCCGTACCGCGTCGTCGACGATGGCGGGCAGGGAGTCCGGGACGTGGAACGGAGTGCCCGGAAGCGGCGGCAGGTGGATCACGCCGTAGAGCACCTTGGGGCGGGCGGAGGCCGGGTCAGTCGGCGGGGCGGGGCAGGCCGAAGGCGTAGGTCGTGACATGGGTGTAGGTCCTTCCCGGAAGCAGGACGGCGGAGGGGAACGCGGGATGGTTGGGAGCGTCCGGCCAGGCCGTGGGCTGGAGACACAGCCCGGCGCGCGGCCGGGGGAGATGGTCTCCGCTGTACACGGCGAGCCCGGGCTGGTTCGTCTCCAGGCGCAGGGCCCTGCCGCCGGCGGGGTCGCGGAGTACGGCGGCCGTCCCGCCGTCGGGCCGCAGCACGAGACAGTGGTCCAGCGCCGTGGAGCCGAGGGTGCGGGGCTCGCGCGGGTCGAGCCCGCAGCGGGACACGGGCAGCAGACGTCCGGTGGGCAAGAAGTGGGCGTCCGTTTCGAGTACAGCGTCGGCGTCCACTTCGAGGGTGTGGCCGTCGGCGGTGCCGCCGCCCGACAGGTTCCAGAAGGCGTGCAGAGTCAGCCCGCACAGCGTCGGCCGGTCGGTGGTCGCCGCGTACCGGACCACGAGCCGGTCGTCGGTGTGCAGCTCGAAGGTCGCGGTGCAGTGCAGCCGGCCCGGATAGCCCTGGTCGCCGTCCGGGCTGCGCAGGCTCAGCGTGATGCGGCCCGCGTCCGGCCCGCCGACCGCGTCTCCGTCCCACACCTGGGCGTCGAAACCGCGCGGGCCGCCGTGGATGTGATGGCTTCCCTCGTTGAGGGCGAGCTGGTGCACGCGGTCGGCGACGGGAGCGCGACCCCGCGCCACGATCCGCGCGTAGCGGCCCATCGTGGATCCCACATACGCCCGTCCGGCGCGCTGCTCGTACGCCTTGAGGTCGGGGAGCCGCACGACCAGATTGGTGCGCGAACCGCCGTCCGCCACCGAGACCTCGACCAGGGTGGCGCCGTAGTCCCACACGGCCACACGCATCCTGCCGCTGTCGAGCCCGTACTCGTGCACCGCCCGGCCTTGGGGCTCGTCGGCGGTGTGTCCGACGGGCCGGCTCCAGGCCCGGACCGTCGTCATCGCGGTCCGCCCTCCGGGCCCGTACCGCGGGGGATGGGCAGCTGTAGCCAGGTACGGCGCGGCGCGGTGTCCCTGGTGGCGTGCCGGACGAATCCCAGGGTGGTCAGCAGGGCGAGGACGTCGGACAGATCCGGGTTCGCCTCGGCGCGCAGCGCGTCGGCTCCGGCGGCGGTGGCCCGTTCGATCGCGTGCCGGATGGCACGCAACCCGAGGAACGGGTCGGGAAAGCCCGGACGGACGGCTAGGCGCTGCATGTACCAAGGAGTGCGGGAGTACGGCAGCCGACCGGCGTCCGCGTCGAACGAGGGCATCGCTCCCACCGAGACGGTGGCGACGGGTAACCCGTCCACGGTGCCGAGGCGGACCGAGCCCTGCTCGACCAGGTGCCGGGTCGCAGCCGTCCGGCGGTGGGGTGCGGGGGTGCCGGTACGCAGTGCGGCGGCCCGGTCCGACTCCTCGACCAGGGCGTGCACGGTCTGCGCGTCCCGCGCCGTCTGCCAGTACAAGGTCATCGTCATGCCAATTCCCTCAGGGCCGGGGCCACTTCGGTGGCGAAGCGTTCGACGGTCGTGAAGTCCAGCGGGGGACGCACGCCCAGCAGGAAGTCGCGGACACCCAGTTCGACGTAGGGCGCGAGCCGGTCCAGGCACTGCTGGGCGGTGCCGAAGCCGATGTACTCCGCCAGGTCGGCCGGGTGCCCGACGCTCCCGCACGCGACGGCTTCGCGGGCCTGCCGGGCACCGCGCGCGTCTGCGGTGATGACGGCCCGGAAGGTGACGGAACGACGCACGGAGGAGGGGGCACGGCCGATCCGCGCGCAGTGTTCGTCGAGTGTCGCGGCCGCGGCGGCGTAGGACGCCGGCTCCAGGGCGAGGCAGTTCCACACGTCGGCGTGCTCGGCGGCCACGCGCAGCAGGTGTGGGCCGCGGCCGCCGATCACCAGCGGCACCCGGTGCTGCACCGGCCGGGGGTTGAGATGGGCCCCGCGCAGCGTGAAGTGCTCACCCGCGAAGTCCACCGGGCCGCCCTCCCACAGCGCCCGGACGATACGGCAGGCCTCGTCGAGCCGCTCCAGGCGCACGCGGGGCGGCGGCTGCTCGATGCCGTACTGGGCGAAGGCGAGGTCGTCGCCGCCCGCGCCCAGACCGAGTTCGAGCCGTCCGCCCGAGACCTGGTCGACGGTCGCGGCCGCGATCGCCAGCAGGGCGGGATGGCGCCAGGTGACCGGTGAGACCAGCATGGCGCATCGCACGCGCGGGGTGACCGCCGCCAGCGCGGACAACGCCGTCATTCCGTCCAGACACGGCCCGTCGGCGCCGAATATCGGCGGACGGAAGTGTTCGAACAGGGAAACCCAGTCGTATCCAAGGGACTCCGCCGTATGCCAGAGAGTCCGGAGCGACGCAAAGTCCGGGTACTGCTGGCCCGAGTGGAGGCCTATTCGCAAAGCCGGGGGATCGTCCACTTTCTCTCTTCCCGAGGGGTCTCTACAGGGATTCATTCTTGCCGGGGCGGCGAACCGAGCCGGTGATCAACCAGGGACGAGCGCTCAACTCCCGTTTGCCTCGAAAGGCGTGACGGGTGAATAGACTCCGCGATATGTCTGGCGGAATCGAGTTCACCAGCCGACTTCCGTATTTCTCGATCCGTTTCGCAATTGCCTTGCCAAGCCGGCGTCACGCCGCGGGCAATGGCACAGGGAATCCGCGGCCAGGGGAAGAGGCCGGAGGAAGGAGGGACAGAGCCGTGAAGCACACCGCGCCGCACTTCACGGACGCCCCGACGGTCCGGTACGCGGACGCCGTACGGCAGCGGTGCCGGCTGATGGGCGCGGCGTGGGCCGCGGGGCCGGCGCTGTGCTGCCGGCTCTGGGCGGTGCAGCTCGTGCGCGCCGTGCTGCCGACCCTCGGCGGCCTGGCGACGGGCTGGCTGGTATCGCTGCTGATCTCCGCACCGCACGAACGCGGGGAGCTGGGCGTGGCCGTGGCCCTGTGCTGCCTTCTGCTACTGGCCGGCCAGGCGGCCGACGCCTTCGCACCCGCCGTGGAGTTCAGCGTCTCCCAGCGGGTGGATGCCTGGCAGCGGGACCGGATCGCCGACCTGATGGGCCGTCCGCCGGGCATCGCGCACCTGGAGGACCCCGAGGTGCAGGACCGGCTCGCCGCGGCCACGCTGAAGGGACTGCCCGGCTGGGCCTCGTACACCTTCGGTACCGCCGCGGTGGGTCAGATCGTGCTGGTCACCAGGGTGGCGGGCGCCTGCCTCGCCACCGTGGTGCTGGCCGCCGGGTTCTCCTGGGCGTGGGCGCTCGCGCTGCTGGCGTCGACCCTCGTCGTGCGGGCCCTCACCCGGCGGGAATGGCTGGCCCAGCACGGCACGGTACGGCGGCTCGCCCCCCCGGCGCGGCGGTCGAACTACTGGGCGGACGTGGCGGTCATGCCGTGGGCGGCCAAGGAAGTGCGGATCTTCGGTATGGCCGACTGGACCCTCGGCCGCTTCCGCGAGACGACGAGCGGCCGGGCGGGTGGCCTCGCCCGGGTCCGGCTGGGGCTGTTGCGCCGGTCCGCCGCCACGTCCCTGTTGCTGGCGTCCGGGGTGGCGGCCGTCCTCGCGGCCCTGGCCGGGGCGGCCGCGTCGGGGCGCATCACTCCCGGCTCCCTCGCCGTCCATCTCGGGGCGCTGTGGGGTGTCGTCGCGGTCCACGGTATGGACGTCGAAGCCTTCGACGTGGCCTTCGCGGGTCTTCCCACCCTGGCGGGGCACCGGGAACTCCACGCCCGGGTGGCGAGGACCAGCCGGCCGACCCTGGCCGGGACGGCGCACACGGCCCCTCCCCGGCCCGTGCGCGGCAGGCCGCCGCACGTCCGCCTGGAAGCGGTCGAGTTCCGCTACGGGCCCACCGGCCCCCGTGTGCTGGACCGGCTGGACCTGGAGATCGTCCCCGGTGAACTCCTGGCCCTGGTCGGGGCCAACGGCGCCGGGAAAACCACGCTGACCAAGCTCATCACCGGCATGTACGGGACCACCGGGGGCCGGATCACGGTCGATGGCGTGCCGTTGACGCCCGACTGGGCGCAGGACTGGCGGACGCAGGTGGCGATCGTTTCCCAGGAGCCCGTGCACTACGACCTGTCGTTGCGCGACAACGTGCTCCTTGGCGCACCCGCGCACGGCGTCGACCACGACCTGCTGGAAGCGGTCGCGGCGCGGGCCGGGATCGAGGACCTGGTCGGGAAGGCGGCGGCGGGCTGGGACACGCCGCTGTCCCAGAGCCACCCGGGCGGCATGGACCTCTCCGGAGGCCAGTGGCAGCGGGTGGCTCTGGCGCGGGCTCTGTACGCGGTGGCGCGGGGAGCCCGGCTGATCATCCTCGACGAGCCGACCTCCCACCTCGACGTCCGCGCCGAGTCGGCCGCGTTCGACCGCGTCGCCGCCACCGCCGGGGACGCGAGTGTCCTGTTGATCTCCCACCGTCTGTCCACGGTCCGCCGGGCCGACCGGATCCTGCTGCTCGACGGCGGCCGGATCACGGAGGCGGGACGGCACGACGAACTCGTCGCCCGCGGCGGCACCTACGCGGAGATGTTCGCGGCCCAGGCCGCACGCTTCGGCGAGTCGGCCACGACGGAAGGCCGGGCCTCATGACCCGGCTCGCGGCGATCCGCTGGGCCTATGCGGTGGCCTGGCGGGAACAGCGGGGCGCCGTCGTGTCCCTGCTCGTCCTGCAAGCCGTCGACGTGACGGCCACCGCGGGCTTCGGGCTGGCCATGCGTGCGGTGATCGGAGCCGCCGTGCGCGGCGATACCGGGGGCGCCGTGCTCGACTCCGTACTCGCAGCCCTGTGCTGGGTGTGCACGGCCGTCGGCGGCTCCGCCCGCACCAACCTGATCCTGCTGCTCGCCGAGACGGTCGCCGTACGCCTGGACGAGCGGTTCCTGCGCAACGTCACCCGGATCAGCCGGCTGGACGAGCTGGAGAGCGCGGAGAACGCCGACCGGACGGCGGTGTTGCGCGGCGGTGCCGACCTGGCCGCCACCTATGCCTGGCGGCTGCTGGACGTGGCGGTGACCGTGCTGCGCCTGGCGGTCGTGCTCGCCCTCCTCGGCACGGTCGCGCCCGCCATGACCACCCTGCCGGCGGCCCTCGTCCCCGTGCTGTGGCTGCAGCGGCGCGGGCAGGCGCGGGTGTCCCGCAGTGTGCGCGCCTCCGGGCCGGACACGCGGCTCGCCGAGCACCTCTCCACCCTGCTCACCGAGCCCGGCCCGGGAGTGGAGATCAAGGTGACCGGGGCCGGGCCGCGGCTGCGCGAGCTGGCGGGCGCGGCCTGGTACCGGCTGACACGCCGGCAGGAGCGAGCTCGGTACACGGCGGCCGCGCTGGCCGTCCTCGGCTGGACGGTGTTCACGGCTGTCTACGGGAGCGCCCTGCTCACCACCGTGGACGCGGTGACTGCGGGGCAAGCCGGACCCGGGGACGTACTGCTGGTGGTGACGCTCGCCGCGACCTTGTGCGTACAGACGGAGAACGCGGTGACGACGCTGCAACGGCACGTGCAGGGCGTCCACTACCTCGACGCCTTCCGCCGTCTGGAAGCTCTGGCCGCTTCGGCCGAGGGGCCGGGAACGGTGCCGGTGCCGCGACGACTGCGTGACGGCATCGTCCTGCGGAGCCTCACGTTCACCCACCCGGGCGCCGCGACCCCCGTCCTGCACGGCATCGACCTGAACCTCGTGGCCGGCTCGACCGTCGCGCTCGTCGGCGAACACGGCGCGGGCAAGACAACCCTCGTCAAGCTGCTGTGCCGGCTGTACGAGCCGACCGGCGGCGGCATCAGCGTCGACGGACGGCCACTGGACGGCATCTCCGCGCAGAACTGGTGGGCTCGCACGACCGCGAACTTCCAGGACTACGCGCGCTTCGCCTTCCTGGCCAGGGAGGCGGTGGGCGTCGGGGACCCGACCGCCCTGGACGACCTGCCCCGGATCGAACGAGCCGTGCTGCTAGGCGATGCCCGGCAGGTCGTCGACCGGCTGCCCGCCGGCCTGGAGACACAGCTGGGCGCGACCTTCGCCGGCGTGGAACTCTCCGGAGGCCAGTGGCAGCGCATCGCGCTCAGCAGGGCGTTCATGCGTCAGGACCCCCTGCTGTTCGTCCTCGACGAACCGGCCGCCGCCCTGGACCCGCGGAGCGAACACGACCTGCACCAGCGTCAGATGCGGGTGGCCAGGCAACTGGCCCGGCAGTGGGGGACGGTTTCCCTGGTCGTCTCCCACCGTTTCTCCACCGTGCAGATGGCGGACCACATCGTGGTGCTGCACCACGGCCGTATCGCCGAACAGGGATCCCATCACGAGCTGCTCGCCCGCGACGGCATGTACGCCGAGCTGTACCGCCTCCAGGCCGACGGATACCGGCCGGACGTGCCCCCCGCCCGTGCTGCGGGCACCCCGACGCCCCAGCCCGGCCCTTCGATGGAGAGGGAATGATCCTGCACAACGCCACGAAGCCGCCCCGCCATCCCCGGCTGGTCGAGAGACACAACGCCACCGCACGCGCCGTGACGTGCGGTCCGACGCTGGTGGAACTCCTGGACGAGGCCGCCGCCGAGAACCCCGATCTCCCCGCGCTGCGCACCGTCGAGGGAGTCTCGCTCACCCACTCGGAACTCGTACTGGACAGCGAGCACCTCGCCCACGGCCTGGCCGGGCTCGGGGTGGCACGCGGCACCCCGGTGGCCGTGCTGCTGGATCACACACCGGAAGCCGTGGTCGCCCTCCACGCGGTCGTCCGGGCGGGCGGCCATTATGTTCCGCTCGACGTGCGATGGCCCGTGCAGAGGATGACGGACATCATCAGGACGTTGGCGATCCGCCATCTGATCGTGTCGGCGGGGCTGGAGCGGACCGCGTTCGAGGCGGCCGCCGCCGAGTCCGGTCTGCGGACCGTGGTCGTCGGCGCCGCCCCGAGGAAGGAGCAGTCGTCCGGCGTCGACGCCGCTGCACCGGCGGCCCCCGCGCGTCCCGAGAAGACCCTGGAGATCCGCAGGCTCGTCGGCCCGAGCCCGGTGGCCCGGGCGGACGGGCTGTGGCACGCTCTGGCGCGGCACGGTCTCGGCCCCGGACCGGTGCCGGACGGAGTCGACCGCAGGGCCGTGCTGGACGAGGACTTCCAGGGCCTGCGCTCGGTCGTCCTCGCCGACGCCGTCCGCGAGCTGCCGTCACCGGGCGCGCTCCGGGAGATCCTCCACCTGCTGGCCGACGCGCTCCCCGGGAGAACCGAGATCCTGATCACCGGCATCCACCAGCCCCTCGGCAGGGCGTCGGCCGAGGGCCCGCTGCGCATCCCGCCCGGCTGGTGGGCCACGTACGCCGCCGGCTGCCCCGGAATGGCGTACGAGGTACGGCTGCCCGAGACGGACGCCTCCGCCGGCCACGAACCGGCGTACGAGGTGGTGCTGCGGGTCCCCGCCCGGACGCCCGCGTCGATGGTGAGGCCGGAGCGCGGAACGGCCGAACTCCCCTGGCACGCCACGGAACTCACCGGCGGCCGGCTCCCCGAACGGCCCCGGCCCGACGACCTGGCGTACATTGTCTTCACCTCCGGCTCCACCGGAATACCCAAGGGCGTGGCGGTACGCCATCACAGCGTGCTGAACCTGGTCGACTGGTTCAACCGGCGCAACGGAATCGGCCCGGCCGATGTGCTGCTCCAGACCGCGGCCTTTAGTTTCGACCTGTCCGTCTACGACGTGTTCGGTCTGCTCGCGGCGGGCGGCAGCCTGCTGATGCTGCCGCACCGCGACCTGGCGGAGCCGGACCTGGTCGCCGAGGCCCTGGCCGGACACGGGGTGACCCTGTGGAACTCGGCCCCGGCGGCCTTCACCCGCACCCTGCTGTTCGTGCCGCAGACCCCGACCGCGCACCGCGACTGCCTGCGCCGTGTCTTCCTCAGCGGCGACTGGATCCCGCTGGACACGCTGTCCACGCTGCGCCGTGAGTTCCCGGGCGCGACCCTGGTGGCCCTCGGTGGCGCCACCGAGGCGACGGTGTGGTCCAACGACTTCGTCGTCGACCGGGTCGACCCGGGCTGGCGCAGCATCCCGTACGGACACCCGATGCAGAACGTCCGCTACTACGTGCTGCGCGACGATCTCTCCCCGTGCGCCGTCGACGAACCCGGTGAGCTGTATATCGCGGGCGACTGCGTGGCGGTCGGTTACGTGAACGACCGGGAACTCACCGAGAAGCGGTTCCTGCCGGACCCCTGGGCCACGGAGCACGGCGAGGACGCGCCGACCACACCGGCCGGCCGCATGTACCGCACGGGTGACCGGGCGAAGTGGACCTCGTCCGGCTGGGTCGAGTTCCTCGGCCGCGTCGACGCGCAGGTCAAGGTCCGCGGCTACCGGATCGAACTGGGCGAGATCGAGCACGCGGCAAGGCAACTGCCCGACGTCGACGAGGCCGTCGCACTGACCGTCGGCAACCCACGGGATCCGGTCCTGGCGGTCGCCATACGCACCCGGGTCGCACTGCGCGGCGACGAAGTGCTGCGCGGTCTGCGCACCCGGTTGCCGGAGTACATGGTCCCGGCCCGCGTGCACCTGGCCGACTCGCTGCCCGTCGGGCCGACCGGAAAGGTCGACCGGGCGGTGCTGAGTCGCATCCTGCGCACCGGAGCGGGCCGGCACATACCTGAGGGGAAACAGTGAACACACTTGTGGACGGGGCTACGTGGCCGACGGATACAACAGGGTCACACGGGCTGCCGGACTTCCTCTCCGTGCCTCGGCGCGACCCCAAGCCCCGGCAGCGGGGTGTCACACACGTCCTGGACAAGGGCACGCCGATCGCGCTGCTCGAAGCCTTCCTGGGTACCCAGGCCCATCTCATCGACTACCTGAAGATCGGCTGGGGCACCGCCTACATCGACCCGGTACTCAGGGAACGGATCGCGCTGTGCTCGGCGGCCGACGTACGGCTCTGTCTCGGCGGCACCCTGTTGGAGGTGTCGGCAGCGCAGGGCAGGATCGCCGAACTGTGCCGCTGGGCCTCGGCTGCCGGCGTACACGCCCTGGAGGTCTCCAACGGCCTGCAACTGCTCACCCCCGCCGAGAAGGCGCGGCTGATCCGCACACTGACCCAGGACTTCGTCGTGCTCGCCGAGACCGGCGCGAAGTCGGACGACGTGCCCGTCGTCGCGGACGACTGGGTGCGCGAGCTGGAGGCCGACCTCGACTCGGGTGCCGACCTGGTCATCGCCGAGGGCAGGGAGAGCGGCACCGTCGGCCTTTACGACACCCGCGGTGACGTCCGAGCGGATCTGGTCGAGGCGATCGCCCGTCGGCTGCCGCTGGACCGCATCCTCTTCGAGGCCCCGAGAAAGTCCCAGCAGGTGTGGCTGATCAGCCGGTTCGGCAGCCAGGCCAACCTCGGGAACGTGTCCCTGGAGGAAGTCCTGGCCCTGGAGACCTGCCGGCTCGGACTGCGCGCCGACACCGCCGGGGCGCTGACCATCGGAGGGCACCATGGCGCCTGACGGAGGTACCCTGTCCGCCGCGTCGCAGCCGGTCGCGCCGCACCGGGCCGGCCTGCTGGGCCCACCCGCGCCGAACACGGTGAGCCGCCCCTACCGGGGGTTGTCCGTGCAGGAGACCGACGTCCCGCTGACCACCGAGGCGCTGACGGCTCATCTCACCGGCCGGGAGGTATACCGGCGCACCGACTACCTGGTGCTGCGCAACGGCGACGACCTGGCCCTGGTCCAGGTGCGCAGAGAACCGAGCATCGGACTGTTCGAGACGGTGGCGGAGGCCGCTGTGCTCGCCGGGCCCGGAGAGACGGTGTGGATCGATGCGCCCGGCACCGACGTCGGCAACGCGACGGCGCTGGCGCAGGTGGCCGCCGCGCACCGGGCGGCCGGCATCCGCGCCTATGTGGTGCGGGGGCTGTTCGAACACGTCAACTTCATCTGGGATCCGCAGCCGCTGCGGATCCGGGTCGGCGAGGTGGTGCCGCCCGAACCGCCGAAACTGTACGCCATGGCCCGGCAGGCCCTCGCCTTCGACGAGGAACTTCCGCCGATCGACCTCCAGTTGGAGGCCATCGACATCGAGCGGGAGGTGGCACGGCATCCCGCCCCCGCCTATCTGCTGCCCTGCCGGGGAAGCGGCATCGACCTGGACGTCCCCGTCGCCTTCCTCGACACCCGCCCCGCCCGGCAGAGCGACTGGCTGCTGGTCGGCTGTGAACGGTCCGCGCAGTTCCATCGCCATTTCTACGGTGACGCGCCACCGCGGGCGGACATCTGCCCCCGCCGCCGGGCGCCACAGGACGGCGAGCTGCGGCTCACCAAGTGCTGCCTGCTGGAGCGCGGCATCGAGCACCGGGACAAGACCGTGGTGGTCCCCTGGGGGGCCAACCTCGGCGAAGTGCTCGGCGCCCTGCGCCTGCTCGCCGGACTCACGGACGGCGCCCCCGCACCGAACACAGAAGGGCGATGACGATGAGCGCACACCTATGCGACTCGTTGCTCTACGGGCATCTGTGGAGCACACCCGAACTGCACGAACTGCTCGACGACGAGGGACGTATCGGCGCCTGGCTGGACATCCTCACCGCGCTGGCGCTGGCCCAGGCCGACTCGGGGATCATCCCGGCCGACGCCGCGCGGCAGATCGCCGAGCACGCCCGCCCCGAGCGGATCGATCTGCGGGAACTCGCCACCGAGACCCGGGCGACCGGCCACTCCACGCTGGGCCTGATCCGCTGCCTGCGGCACCGGCTCCCCGCTACCGCCCGCGAGTGGGTCTACTACGGCGCCACGGTTCAGGACCTCTCCGACACCTGGCACGCGCTGATCGCCCGCCAGGTCATGGCGATCGCCGACCGGGAACTGGCCGCCCTGGTCGACAGCTGCGCCGACCTCGCGCGCCGGCACCGGGACACCGTGATGTGCGGCCGGACCCATGGGCAGCCGGGGCAGCCGGTGACCTTCGGGTTCAAGGCGGCGGTGTGGGCCTCCGAGCTGGCACGGCACCGGACGCGCCTGGCCGAGGCCGCCGAACGTATCCAGGTGGTCCAACTGGGCGGCGCGCTCGGGACCATGGAGTTCTGGGGCGCACGCGCTGAGCGGCTCCTGGCCCGTTTCGCCGAACGGCTGGGCCTCGGGGCCCCGGACATGGCCTGGCTCACGGCCCGTGACCGCGTCGCCGAGTTCCTGAACCTGCTGGCCCTGGTCACGGCGACGCTCGCCAAGATCGGGCAGGAGGTGTACACGCTGCAACGCCCGGAGATCGGCGAACTCGGCGAACCCTGGGAGCCGGGCCAGGTCGGCAGCATCACCATGCCGCACAAACGCAACCCCGAACTGTCCGAGCATCTGGTCACCCTCGCCAGGGTGGTCCGCTCCAACGCCGCCCTCGGGGTCGAGGGCATGGTCCACGAGCACGAACGCGACGGCCGTGCCTGGAAGACGGAGTGGCTGATCGTCCCGGAGGCCTGCATGCTCACCGGGGCCGCGCTCTCCCTGGCCCGGCGCCTGCTGAGCGGCCTCGAGGTGCACCCCGAACGGATGCTCGACAACGTACGGGAGCGTGGCGGCTACCTCATGTCGGAGGCCGTGATGCGGACGCTCGCCGAACGCCTCGGCAAGCACACCGCGCACGAAGTCGTGTACGAGGCCGCACTCGCCGGCCGCCGCGACGGCGTGGGGCTGCGGGCGGCGCTGCTCGACGAGGCCAGAGTGACGGAGGTGCTGTCGCCCGACGAGATCGACGACAGTCTGGATTCGGGGCGCTCCGTCGCTGCCGCCGGCGTGTTCGTCGACCGGGTGCTGTCCTCCCTGGCGGCCGCTCCGGGTGGAGCCGGCGCATGAGCCCCCTCGACGCGCTGCCGCGCCTTCCCCTGGTCAACGCCCCCACGCCGCTGCAGCCCGCCGCGCGACTCTCCGCCGTACTGGGCACGGAGGTCTGGTTCAAACGGGACGACCTCACCGGTGTCGGCCTCGGCGGGAACAAGGTCCGTGCCCTGGAGTACCTGATCGCGGATGCCCTGCGCGACGGCTGCGACAGCCTGGTGACCGGGGCGGGCCCCCAGTCCAACTGGGCCACGCTGGCCGCGGTGACGGCGTCCCGGCACGGGCTCGAACCCCACCTCGTCTACTACGGACCGCCCGTCGCACCGGTCGGCAACCATGCCCTGGCCGAGCTGGTCGGCGCCGACATCCGCTTCACCGGGAGCACGGAGCGGACATCCGTCGACGCAGGCATCGAGACCCTGACCCGGGACCTGCGCGCGCGGGGGAGGCGGCCGTACGCGCTGCCGCGCGGCGGGGCGACCCCGCTCGGATCCATCGGCTATCTGCGGGCGAGCGGTGAACTGGCCGACCAATTCGACGAAGCCGGGCTGAAACCGGAGTCGGTCTGGCTGGCCACCGGCTCCTGCGGCACTCAGGCGGGTCTCGTGGCCGGAGCGCGGATGTGGGGCACCTCCTACCGAGTGACGGGCGTGTCGGTGAGCCGTCCGGTGACCGAATGCGCGGCGCGGGTCACCGAACTTGCCGACCAGGCCGGACGGCTGGCCGGCCTCACCGACACCGGCGCCGACGACGTCGAGATCCTCGACGGCCTCGCCGGGTCCGGCTACGGCAGGCCCTCGGCGGCCGGCACCGAGGCCGCCCGGCTCGTGGCCCGCACCGAAGGAGTCTTCCTGGACCCCGTGTTCGGCGCGAAGGCCATGGCGGTACTCGTCGACCGGGCTCGTGCGGGGCGGCAGCGCGGTCCCGTCGTCTTCCTGGTGTCCGGTGGTGCCCCCACGCTCTTCGGCTCCCCGGGGACATCGTTGCCGCCGACTCCGTCCGATTCCCCTGAGAGGCGACCGTGAGCACGACGAGACCCGAGGGATACCTCGGCGCCCAGGCCCGCATCACCCGCGGTCCGGCACCCGAACTGGTCGAGGCCGGATACGCGGTGGAGACCGCCGACGCTCCGCTGCTCCACCACGGTCTGGGTCTGGCCGATCTCGCCCATCTGCTCGCCCTGCACGAGGCGGGCGTGGTGCCGACCCGGGCCGCCGCCGCCCTGTCGGCCGAACTCCTGAGGATCACCGAAGCACCGGCCGAGGCATTCCCCTACGACCCGGTGTACGGCGACGCCTACAACAGCCGGGAGCGCGAGCTGGAGCGCCGGCTGGACACCGCCGCCGGCTGGCTGCACACCGGGCGGACCCGGCGCGAGGCGGGGCGCATCGCCTTCCGTGTCGCGCTGCGCGGACGGCTGTTGGCCCTGCACGAGGCCGTGGCGAAGTTCGTCGCCGTGGCCGGGGCGCGGGCCGACGCCCATGCCGACGCCCTCTGGGCCGACCACACCTACCTGCAACCGGCCCAGCCCTCGACCTTTGGGCACTACCTGGGCGGATTCGGGGAGGAGGCGGTACGGCACCTGGACCGTATAGAACAGGCCTTTGCGCTGGTCGACCAGGCGCCCGTCGGGGTCGGCGGGGTGGGCGGATCCAGGATCGCACTCGACGCGGCGCGGACGGCGGCGCGGCTGGCCTTCACCGACCGGGGGGCGCACACCCGCGACATCATGTGGGCGACCGACGGGGTGACCGATGCCGCCCTCGCCGCGGTGCAGGCCGCCATCACCGCCGACCGGTTCGCCGAGGACATGGAGATCTTCACGAGCCCGGCCTTCGGATACGTCATCCTGGACGCGTCGCTGTGCCGCGCGTCGGTGCTCCTGCCGCAGAAGCGCAACCCGTACGCGCTGGCGGTCGTCCGGGCCGGCGCTTCCGCTCTGATCGGCACGGCCGCCGGCCTCCTGACGACCGCACGTACCCCGTCCGCCCGGACGGACAACTGGCTGCACACCTACCGCCAGGTCACCGAGGCGGTCGATGGCGGTCGGCGCACGGTGGAGCTGGCCGCGCGGGTGATGGACACACTGGAGGTCGACACGTCGGCCCTGCGCACGGCGGCCGGGGCGCATTTCACCGGCGCCGCCGACCTGGCGGAGGAACTGGTCCTGCGCTGCCGGGTCGACTACCGGTCCGCGCACCGGATCGTCGGCGCCGCCGTCGCCCGGGCCCTCGACGAGGGAGTCGCCACGCTCACCCCCGCGGACCTGGACGGTGCGGCCAAGGCGGTACTCGGCCGTCCCCTGACGCTGGACGAGGCCTTGCTGCGTGACGCGCTCGACCCGCGAGCCATCGTCGCCACCCGCACCGTGCGGGGCGGCAGCGCACCGCAGCAAGTCCGGGCCCACGCCGAACGGCTGGCGGAGCGCGCCGGGCGGGCGGCCGACTGGTCCGCGGTCCACCGGACCCGGATCGACACCGCCGAGGAACGGCTGCTCGCCGAGGCGAGGGCCCTGGCGGCGCGCGTTCCCCCTACCTGACCGACACCTGTGGTGCGACCGTCCGAGGAGCTGCCTTGCCCCCTTCCCCGTCCATCCCTTCGCCGCAGCCCTACGACGTCGTCGTCGTAGGAGCCGGAGCCGCCGGACTGTCCGCCGCCGTGCTCCTCGGCCGCTCCAAGCGGCGGATTCTCGTACTGTCCCTTCCCACCCGCCGGAATTCGCCTGCCGAGGCGGTCCGCAACGTCCCCTTCGCCCATGGCATGCCTCCCGCCGAGGTGTACGCCAAGATGGAGGCCGACGCTGCCTCGTACGGTGTGCGCTTCCTCTGGGACGAGGCCGTCTCCGCGCGGTTCTCCGACGACGACGAGTACGTCGTGGTCGAGACGGGGGCCTCGGGGCCGGTCACCGCTCGGAGGTTGCTGCTCGCCGCGGGAACCGTCAACGAACTGCCGCCCTGGCTGCCGGATGGCGTCTGGGGGAAGACGGTCTTCGACTGTCCCTACTGCCACACCTACGAACACAGCGGGAAGCACTTCGTGTCCCTCGGGGCAGGGGAGGAGGCGCTGAAGCACTCACTGCTGTGCCGCCCGTACGCCAAGGGCCTGACCACGCTCGTGCGGGATCCCGCGGCCGCCGAGAGCGGACTGGCCGACCGGCTGCGCGAGCACGGATGTGAGGTCCTTGTCGACACGGTCGGCAAGGCCGAGCGACTGCCGTCCGGCGAACTGGCCCTGACCACGGAAGCGGGCCGGACGATCACCACCGGTGTCGTGGTCCTCGACTTCGTCATCAGGCCCAACCAACGCCTGCCCCGGTCCCTCGGACTGGAACTCAACGCGCACGGCTACCCACGGGCAACCCTCTTCGGGCAGACGTCGCACCGACTCGTCTACAGCGCCGGCAACGCTCCCGGATCTCCATACTTCATGTGGACGGGGGCGGCGTGCAGCGGGATCAACGCAGCCAGGAAGATTTCGGAGGACATGGCCCTTGAGTAGCTCAGCGGCGCGGGGTTCTGGCTCCGACGTGGACCGGATCGTCACCGGCCACTGGCGGGACACCCTGCAACTGGACGACGACTACGAGGACTACACCTTCTACGAACTGGGGGGTACCTCGCTGACCGCAGCCCAGTTGGTCTTGACGCTCGGCCGCGAGCTCGGCTGCCGCATCTCCGTACAGGCTGTCGCCGACTACCCGACGCTTCGGCAGTTCCGCGCCCATGTCCTGAGCATTGCCGCGCAGGCGGGGGCGTGACATTTAGTGGCCGGCTGGAGCAGTGATGCCGCTCCGGCCGGCCTGGTGCACCAGGCCGGTGGCCGGCCGGTCAACTCTGGGGGCCCCATGGTGTAGTCCACCACCGGATCGCTGAATGTCCTCGAGAACCAACGCGTTGCCCCTGCTGGAACGGCAGCAAGACCAACGAGGTTCGCAGCTCGTCATCCAGCAGCGAGTACATGGACATGGGGGTACCGCATGCTGTCGCGGTTGAGGCCGGGCCGTGCGGCTTTCCGCCGGGTGAGGGACCGTCGGCCGTGACGCTCGTTCGACGCTCTGGCATCCCGCCGCGCCCCTTCTCGGGCCGAGAAACCCTTTCCCTGACCTGCACTCTCCCAGCCGCGTGGTGAGCGACCTGTTTCCGATGACGCATCATGTGGAGTGTGTGGCGATTCTAGAGCCGGCCGCGAAGGGCTCCTGAGCTGTGATTTTGTCCGCGCGCTTCATGTGCGGTGTGGGCGTTGCGGGCGATATGTCGACGCTGGAATGACGCTCATTTGACGCTCTTTCTGATGGGGTGTCAGGCCTTCCCTCCGATAGGTCACACCATGTCAAGGTAGCGAGCATCAACGGGGCACTGAGCGCAGACGTACTTGGCCCTGCTGGTCGGATGTCCCGGAAGAAAGAGGTCCCAGGGGGCTCCCTGCGCTGGCAGACGCTGTCAGCCCTTGTGGTGGGCCGTGCGGACACGTTGTCCGGGGTGCCGTTGCGCTCCAGGGCTGTCTTTGGAGCTTCCCCGCATGGGGATACAGGGCTTGGCCGTACGGTGGGGCTTGGCATGCGGCGTGGACAGTACCGGGCTCGGCGCGGTTCTGCTTCGACGGGACGCGAGGGAGGGCTGTGCGGGGTAATCGGCGCGCGGTGATGGTCACGACGGTGCTGGTCCTAGCGGTCTTCGCCGGTGTGCTGTCGTTGCTGAGCTGGGACCGGGCGAATCAGGTGGCTGGGACGGTGTCCGCGGTGGTCGGTGTGGCGGCCCTTGGGGTCGGCGTCTGCGGGTTGCTGGCTCCGGCCGGGAGCACGACCGTACAGGTGTCCAGGACCGGACGTGCCACGGCCACCGACAGCGGGGACGCCGACATGGGTGCCGTCGCCCTCCCGAGGAGCGTGGAATGAACACCAGGAACCAGCGGGCCATCAAGGTGATGGCGGACTATGAGTGCCACCCGCTTTGGCTCACCGGTGCTGATGCCGGCGACGTTGCGCCCAGCGACTCTCGCCTGAATCTGTCGCCTCAGTTGGCGCATCGATTCACCGCTTGGGCTGGACAATTCGATCAAACACTCAACCACGACGACCCCATCTCGTCCGGTTTCCTGACGCGTCAAGCCGAGGAAGAATTCGTCGCGACAGGAGAGTCGCTCGCAAGTGACCTGGCGCGAGAGCTCGGATCCGGCTGGAGAGTTCTCTACCAAGACATTCGGTCGGACACGACACGAGAAGTCCGTCATGGCTGAGTAGCTCCCGTGTGTGGTTGTACAGTTTGTTGAGCTGTACAACCACACACGACGTTCCCGAAACGTCCAGACCGGACTTCGGAAAAATCCGGGTCTCGCCCAACGGGGTCGCGTCCAGGGAGCGGTGTCAACGAGCGCCGCTACCCGGCCGAGCGTCTCATACGCCTCCGCTGGGTACATGAGAGCGCCTACTTCGCTCTACATCACACGATCCTGCACGCACAGATGTTGCGCTCCTGCGCCGGGCGACGGTCAAGGCGGCGGAGTCCCGGCCAGATGTCGATCCCGACCGGTGCGGCCAGCGTCCAGGAGCGGTGCTGGCGCCCGATCCGGATAAGCGCGCCGGGGAGCCGCTGCGTGGCCAACCGCAGTACTGTCCTGCGGCTCCACAGCGGGTCAACCCGCACGCGTCCCTCCCACAGCGCACAGACGGGGAACTGTCCACGCTACGGGCGCCGACCGAGCGTGTCGAGCCCGTTTGCGTGACATGCAAACGCCTTGCAAAAGTGGGGAGTTGATGGCCGTTAGGCTCGTCGGCGCGGTGTGCTGGGTACGCGCCCCGAACTACGGGGCACAGTTGTTCGGAGGCACTCCATGGCAAGCAGCGCTACCCGATCGCCTTGGGCCACCGACCCGACGACCGGTCCCGTCCGCCGTGTACGGGACGTGGCGCCGGCCGACTTGCGGGACAAGCAGGTCGGCCTCTTCATGCGGGACTACCCCTACGACTCGGTCATGGCCGCAATGGTCCTCGGACAGGCGTATGCGTACCTGCTGACCACGATGAGCCACCGGGGCGAGGGGCTGGGCCTGGCACCCGGCAAGCTCGTCGACATCGGCGTCCACATGGTCATTCTGGACACCGTGGCGTATGCCGAGCTGTGCGAGAAGTTCAACGGCGGACAGTTCCCGCACCATCGGCGAACCGACCCACGATGAGATCGCGGCGGCCACGATGGGCCGGGTGACCACCAGCACCGCAGACCTCTGGCACCACTACGGCCGCGCCCGCGCCACCAGTGACCGCACGGTCTCCGGAACCTTCACCTGGAACTGGGAGCAGAACGGCGGGCCCGGCCCGGAGCTGCGCGGTGACCTGACCGGCCGCCTGTGTAGGAGATCTGCGGGCGATGCCTGGCGTGTACGACGCGCTGTACAGCGTCTTCGGCGCCCTGGACTTCACTGTCCCCCCGCGAGTTGCTGCCCGCGGTGGCAGCTTCCCTCAAGCCAGGCGGGCGGCTGGTGTTCGCGACTCTCGCCCACTACCTGAACGGGGCGCCCGCCCAGCCCGATGCCGTGGCCGCCGACATCCCGGCAAGAACCCGGGACGGCGACGCCACCACCATGCGTCGCTGGGGGCCTCCAGGAACACGTGTGGACCAAGCTGCTCGATGAGGCCGGGTTCACTGACATCACCGCCGACACACTGCTGATGAGCGCTCCCCGTCCGTCCTGGAGCGGCACCCTGCTCTACAGCCAGGAGAGAGCCGGTTCCGCCGGGGTCGACCTGCCACCAGCAGATCGAGCACGCGCCGCCCCTCACTACGGCCACGGACCAGGAACGGAAGACATCCGCGGGGGAGCGGGCCGTCTATCCGAGGCACGCGAACGGTGGCAGGCTCCGGCGATCGAGTCTGAGGCGCGAACATCGAGGTTTGGCCGGCGGCGTGGGCGAGGGCGGCGGCCGTAGCGGTGTGGGCGCGGATGAGGCATGGTGACCGACAAAGGACTGGCGGCTATCGACGCCGTTGGCGTGGTGTATGCGATGCACGGGCGGCCTCACCAGCCCGGTGTGGACGATCATGTCGTGCAGGCGCTCGTCGATGACCGCACCCGCCCGGCCGGACACCGGACGATGACCGCCCTCCTGCCCTCCGCGTACCCGCGCGACACCGGGGGCCAGGCCGTGGCTGCGCCTACTGACTCACAACCGGTCCGCGGCCCCTTAGCTTGTCTTTTAACCCCTGAAGCTGTCGCGCTCGATGATGCTCTCGGGACGTCTGGTCGTTTTCCCGACGTCGTGGTGGGTCGCGGGGTGGCGGTTCTTCGGGCCAGGTGGCCTTCCTGGCCAGGGTGTTGAAGGTTTTGGTGCGCGGGCTGGACAGTGCAGGTGCGGGCGGAGGTTTTGAAACCCTCGGCGGACGCGGGCCGGGGTGAGACGTGCGGGTTCGGCTGGCTTCTCCCCGGGGCGGCGGAGGTCGGCCGCGGCTTCGCGGGTGAGCCGGAGCTGGGTGTGGGCCGTGACCACGAGCCACGTCCAGCGTTCTCCGGCCTCGGGGGGCGGAGTCTCGGGCGGGTCCAGCCGAGCGTCTGCAGGCTGTGGCCCGCGTAGTAGACGAGCAGGGTGTCCGTGGCCGTGTCGACGGCTTCCTGGACCGGCCGCGACACGTCACGGGGGACGGAGGGGTTCGCGACCCCGGTGACGTGACCGGGCGGCAGCTTCCACAGGTCTGTGAACAGGTCACGGAGCAGGGCCGGATTGCCCGCCACGGCTGGCAGGTCGTTAAGGGAGGTGAACTCGCTCGCTCCGATCAGCCCGACCCGGGTCCCGTCCGGGTCGGGCAACGCGGTCAAGCCGACGAACCTCCCGTACTCGCGCAGTCGGTCAGGAGGAAGCGCATCAGCTTCTCCGCGTCCTTTTGGCTGTCCCCGCTGATTTCGACGCGGGTGCCGTCGGGCCGCTGTACGACGAGCGTCGGTGACCGCGTGCGGGTGGACCGCCGAGAGGCGACAGCGGCGGTGAGCGAGGCAGCGCTGAAGCCACTGCTGGGGACGAGGAAGAGGATGTCTATCCCGTCGCCTTGCTGCCCGGGCACGGGTGTAAGCGAGCTTCCCAACTCGGCTCGGACATACCGTCGTACCGCCCGGTTCTCTTCCAACCAGGCTCCAAGGGAGCGTAGTTGAACCTCGACGGCGGCTGAATTGCCAGCCGCGCCCACAGTGATGATCGTCGTACGCTCAGCTTGAGGCTCGCAGCGAATCGACATGCTGATTTCTACTCGGTGGAGGTGTTATTCGCGAGGAACGCGGTGAGGTAGCGGGCACGCGGAACCTGGCTGACGTCGGCGGGGTGGTGTAGCTGTGCTCGGCCGGAAGGAACCGGACTTGGCGAACGGCTCTGATGAGGGTGCTGCCGCCGACTCTGATGAGCTGGGCGGTCAGGCCCGCTCCGTGTCAGCTGCCGGCGTCCCTTCTCTGCCAAGACTTCCTTGCCGATGGCCAAGCCGGTTGTCCCCGACCGCAACGGCGATCAGCTCGGGGGTGCCAGGAGGTGGGCCGGAGTGACATGGTGCAGGTGGAAGAGGAGGTCGTAGGAGGCCACGGGGGCGATGTCGTGGAGGCGCTCCGGGTAGGACGTGCCGATGTTGCGGGTGGGGCGGGGGGTGTCCAGCCACGCGCGGGCCGCGGCCGGGGTTGTGCGCAGGTCCATGTAGTAGTCGCCGGGGCGCACCCGGTCGAGGAAGAGCTCGGTGCTGTTCTGCGGCGGGGCTCCCACTGTGTAGACGCGGGCCGTGCCGTCGGGGCCGGTCGCGTTGAAGGAACCGTCGCCGAACGTGGTGGCGACGCTCACGTACCTCTTGCCCAGCCGTTCCCGCAGGAACGCGCCCTGCATCCGCGGGTATCGCCGGTCGGAGGAGAGGTAGGCGATGTGGCTGTCGTGCGCCGACAGGAGGATCTTCTGCCCCGTCCGGGCCTGCCACCAGGCGACATTGTCCGCCATCAGCTGGTCGCGATAGGCCATCGACGCCCGCAGTTGCCGAGGGTTGTCGAAGTCGAAGGCGTAGCCGCGCGCGGTCTGCGCCAGGGCCCGGGCGTTCTGGACCGCCCAGGCGTGGGCGTTCTCCGTCGCACCGGGGGGAACCGGCTGCCGGGCGAGCAGGGACAGCGCCGCCTCCGCGCGGACGGCCATGGCGCGCCGCTCGGCCAGGGGCCGCTTCAGATACGCCTTCATGTAGGTGCCCGCCGGGGTGGTGGGCCGCAGCCCCCGGTAGAGCGCGGTGAGGCGCGGAAGCAGGTCCGGTCGGTGGCGGGCCGCGTACCCCAGCACCCTGTCGTACTGCTCCGGACCCGCCCATGCGAAGTCGTCGCCCATGAACCGCACCGGGTCGCCGGGATGCCGGACGTTGTACGCGCGCATCCACTTGACGAGGGCGAGGTACTCCCCGGTGTTCCACCACGCGTACGTGTCCTGGAACTCCTCCCGCATGATGCGCCGCGGGTCACCCTCGCCCGTGCGCACGTACGCGTCCAGCCGCAGGCCGCTGCTCCAGCTCGTCTCCAGCGCGAAGGCGCGGAAGCCCTTGTGCTCCACCAGATAGCGCAGCACGCGGGACTTCAGGGCGAAGAACTCGTGCGAGCTGTGCGTCGCCTCGCCGAGCCCCACCACCTTCGCACCGTCCACCATGCGTCCCAGCGGGCGCAGGTCGGCCAGGCCGCCGTACGACCCGGTGGTGCGCAGGGGGTGGGCGACGCGCTCGGCCGCCCGCAGCGCACGTGTCTCCTGCGATGGCACTGGGCCGGAGCCGAGGGCCCCCATACAGAGCAACAGGCACAGGATGAGTACGGACCGGTTTCGCTTCATACGGCAAGGGTCCGCTTCCGGGCGGTCTCAGGGCATCCGACGCACCCCCGACTTCCCTGGGTGCTGCCCCTACCCCGGGCATGCCGCTAAACTGGAAGAGGCTCTACCGGTTCCATGGTGAGACGGGCGACCCGCTCGGCGGCCGGCACCAGATAGAAGTGATCGCCCTCCAGCACCGTGACAGCGAAGGAACCCGACGTCACGGCGCTCCACCCGGCCGCCTCCTCCGGTGTGACCCGCGGGTCCCGGTCGCCCGTAAGGGCGTGGACGTCGGCGTGCAGCAGGGGTGCGTCGGTCCGGCGGCGGTAGCTGTCGATCAGGTGGTAGTCGTTCCGGATCGCGGGCATGAGCAGCTCCCGCAGGTCCGGGTCGTCGAAGACGGCCGCGTGGGTACCGCCCAGGCACCGGACGGCCTCGACCAGTTCCTCGTCCGTCTGTACGGCCGGGCCCGCGGCACCATCGGGAGACCGGCCGGAAACGCACAGGCGGGCGATGTGGGCGGCGGCGCCTGCCTGCTGGAGACGCAGGAGCGTTTCGTACGCGACGGCCGCGCCCATGCTGTGACCGAAGAACACCGTGGGCAGCGGCGGCAGGGTCAGCAACTCGTCCGCGATTGCCGACGCCAGCGGGTTCATCGTCGGGATCAGGGCTTCCCGGAAGCGGTTCTCGCGGCCGGGGTACTGGACGGTCAGCAACTCCACCGAGGGGTCCACGTACCGCGCCCATGGGCGGAAGAAGCTCGCCGCGCCGCCCGCGTGCGGAAAGCAGACCAGGCGGCGCGCCGGGTGCTCTGGCCGGGTGTGGCGGGTCACATAGGTCGAGGGGGAGGACGAGGGCATGTCGAGAGGTCCGATCGTGGGTCGAGGTCGGCCTCGCGCAGCGCGGCGAGGCTGTGGACGCGAGGTTTCGGGCTCGATGACCGCGGACGGGCGGCCACCTCCCGTTCGCCGGGGTCTGCGCAGCCGCGTGAGCACATCAGCCCGTGAGGGGGCCCGGCCGGGAGGAGGTCAGCGCCAATTCATGGAAACCTCAAGGCTGCTGTAGCCCTGCACGAGATTGGAGCGCATCCAGCGCACCTCGCCGGCCGGTTCCACCTCCCGTGCCTCGGCGGCCAACTCCTTGAGCAGAGCGGCAAGTTCGAGTCGGGCCAGAGCGGCGCCGAGGCAGTGGTGCGGACCGTTGCCGAACCCCAGGTGCCGGTTGGGCGTACGGTCAGGGACGAAGCGATGCGGGTCGGGGAAATGCCGCTCGTCGCGGTTGGCGGCGGACAGCCACGCCACCACCGACTGCCCCTTGAGGATCTCCTGGCCACCGATCTCGCAATCCTCGGTCGCCACCCGGAGGACGTGCGCCGCCGGGGACGTCCAGCGGACCACCTCCTCCACGGCGGAACCGGCGAGTTCCGGGTCGGCGTGCAGCGCGTCCAGGGTGCCCGGGAACGCCTGGAAGGCATGGAAGGCGCCGGTGATCGAGTGCCGGGTGGTCTCGTTGCCTCCTATCAGGACGTTGTCGCAGTTGATGAGCACGTCCTCGGCGCTCAGCCGCCCGTCCTCCAGCAGCGCGCTCACCAGGTCGGAACCGGGCGTACGGCGGCGCTGTTCGATCAGTTCGTGGAAATAGAAGAGGATCTCTGTGTGCGCCTCGGCCGGGGTCATCTTGTCGAAACTGCTCTCCTCGCCGCCGAAGGCGTGGTTGGTCAGCTCGATCAGCTGCTCCCTCTCGCTGAGCGGCACGCCGATGACCTCGCACACGATGGCCGCGGGGAGCCGCGGGCCGATGCCCTGGGCGATGTCGGTGGAGTCCTGCGACCGCAGCCGGTCGACGATGTCCCGGACCTCCCGGTGGAGCACCGACCGGAGTTCGGGGGCGCGCAGCCGCGAGAGGAACGGACCGATGAGCCGCTTCAGCGTGGAGTGCCAGCCGCCTTCGCTCACCACCAGCATCCTGCCGCCCGAGCTGTCGGGATGCTCGGGGCCGAAGCCGATCATCATGCCGTACTCGGAGGTGAAGGGTGCCTTGGGGGAGAGGACGGCGGCGACGTCGCGGTGGGAGAAGACCGACCAGAAGCCGGAGGGGGAGACGCCGGGATCGCTCCAGACTTTCGCTTCCGCCCGGGTGTACTCGCCCCACATGGTGAAGCGGGCATCGGTGGTGTAGAGATCAGGATCGGCCAGATCAACGGGGGCCGGACGGAAGGGGGTCGGGTCAAGGGCAGTCGGGTCAATGCTCATGGTGGCTGTCTCTGTCTGTCAGCGGACGGGGGGAGGAGTGGCCGCGGCATCAGCGTCGAGGACCTCGCCGGCGCAGGAGTTGCCGGCGTCGGCGTCGGGCCGTGCGGTGACGGCCGCGCCGGGTTGTGGCATGTCACGCAGCGCCGGGCTCAGCGATGTCAGCAGGGCGATCACCGCCATCACGGCCGCGCAGCCGAGCAGGCCGGCGAACCGGCCCGCGAGGTCCAGCACGATGCCGCCGGCCAGTGGGGCGATCGCACCGCCGCCGCCGCTCGCGATGGCCGCCACGCTCACCACCCGCCCACGGTGGCTGTCCGGGGTGAGCCTCAGCTGGTAGGTGGTGAAGCAGGCGTTCGCCGTCGGCGCCGCGAAGGCAATCGCGCCCAGCAGCACCCCCGGCGTCCAGGCGCCCGGCAGCACCGCGATCCCCACCGTGAGCACGACAAACGCCCACAGTACGACGTGGATGGGCCGGGCGCCGGTCAGGACCCGCTGGAGCAGCGGTGCGGCGAGGGAGCCCAGCAGGCCGCCGACGCCCAGCAGCGCCGCCATCACACCGATGAGGCCGGTGGCCATGCCGCCGGTCCGCGCGGAGGCGATGACGACGAAGTAGATGACGCCGAAGAAGAAGTTCGTCGCCGTCGCGCACAGCAGTCCCACGCGCAGGAACGGATGGGAGGTGATCCAGCGGATCCCCTCCAGCAATCCCCGTCCGCTGAGCACCGGCCGGTCGGCCGGGACGCCGGCGGCCGGCGGTTGCCGCTTCAGGAACAGCAGCATGACCAGCGCCGCCAGATGCGCCAGGCAGCCGACGACGAACGGCAACGCGTTCTTCAGCGCCAGCAGGAACCCACCGGCGGACGTGCCGGCCAGTTGGCCCGCGTAGGTGCGCGCCGCGTTCATGGCCACCGCGTCGGAGAGCCTCTCCTCCGCCACCAGGCTCGGGATCATCGCCTCCCCTGCCGCCATCGTCAGGGCGGTCGACACACCGTTGACCAGGGCGAGCGCCACCAGCGCGGGCAGCGAGACAGTGCCCGCCCACAACAGCAGGGCCAGCGCGCCGAACACCGCCACCAGCGCGGCCTGGCACCACAGCATCACCGTCCTGCGGTCGTACCGGTCGGCGATGGCTCCGGCGGGCAGCCCCGCCAGGAGCATCGCCGCCGCGTCGACGAAGCCGATGATCCCCGCTCGCGCGGGTGAACCGGTCAGCGCCAGCACGATCAACGGCAGCACGATCAGCGACGTGCTGTACGCGAACTCACCGAGCGCCGAACCCACCCACAGCAGCGTGAAACCGCCACCCCGCCGTGTCTTCTCCGACGGCATCAGCCGAGGAGCCGTGAACGCGACTTCGTCCGCACATAGGTGCGTCGCAGATCGCGGACCAGGCTGGTGCGCTTGAGCCAGCGATCCGTCCCGTCGTAGCGGGGCGTGAACGTGTCCCGCCCGTGGACGGCCCGGTGGTTGTCGATGAACACGGCGTCCCCGGGGCTCAGGACGACCCGCTCCGCGGCGGCGGCCAGCAGGCCGGCTGCCTCCCGCAGGGCGGTATCCGCTTCGGTGTCACCGGGTACCGCGTCGGTGAAGTCCGCGTCGATCCGCAGGTACGGCGCCTCCTCGGGGCCGAACAGCACGGACGCCACCTCGTGCGGGCGGTCCGCGAGCGCCGACGGGTTCTCCGCGCTGTGCTGCGGCACCACCTGGTGGGAGTCGTCCGGGAAGAACCGGAAGCGGTCCTGGTGCAGGACCCGCCGCGTCGGCTCCGGGAAGTCCACCGACTCCACCAGCGCCACCGTCGTACCCACCGCCTCGGGATTGCGCAGGCACATCAGGGCCACGTAGTCACCCCGGCAGGAGTGGAACACGTCCTCCGTGTGCAGCGTGAGCTGCTGCCGGCTGCTCGCGCTGGTCAGGGAGTTCTCCTGCCCCTTGGACGGGCAGACGTCGTGTACGAGGCGGCCGTCCTGCTGGTTGACCCAGCCGAACGGCTCACCGAGCACGGAGCCGACGAGCAGCAGCACCAGCTCCTCACGGATCGCGGCGGCCTCCTTCTCCGCGACCTCCCAGCTCGGCGGGGTCGGTACGAGAGCCTCGTCGACGGGCAGGTTCCCCAGCAGGATGACGGCGTCCTCGGCCGCGCGGGACGACACCAGGAACCTGCGTATTCCTACCGGGAGCCGCTCCGCCTCGGCGCGGATGTCGTCCGCCCACTCCAGCGGTGTCCAGACGGGATGGGTGGCGAGGAACTCGTCGGCCACGGCGGCCAGTTCGTTCTTCTCGATGTCACTCAGCACATAGCGAGCCACAGCAAAGCCTTCCGATGATGGTCAGTTACCGGCCGCGGCGGCGATCTGCCGCAGGGCGGTGGCGAAGTCGTCCGCGAGTCGGCGAACGGTGGTGGCGGTGTGGGCGGACGGCGCGTACAGCCAGTCGACGCGCAGCTCGCCGCGGCTCACGGCGGCGACGACGTCGATCAGGTGCGGACGGGTCTCGCCGGGCGCCTGGTCGGCGCCGAGGCCGTCCAGCCGGTCCTGGATCAGGCCGCCGCCGTTGTCGGCCGCGCCGTCCCACTGGCCCAGGTAGTTGAAGCTGATCCGCGGCTGCGAGGCGGCGGCGAGGGCGGTGTGCGCGGCGCTGCCCGGCTCGGAGAGGTAGCGCAGGGCCCCGTAGCCGAGCCCGCGGCCGGGCAGCTTGCGCAGGGTCTTCTTGACGGTCTTCAGCGCCGCCTCCCAGGGGCCCTTCGGAACGTCGAGGGCGACGGGATAGATCGTGGTGAACCAGCCGACCGTCCGGGACAGGTCGATGTCGTCGAACAGCTCCTCACGCCCGTGGCCTTCGAGGGCGATCGTCACCGGACCGCCCGTCCAGTCCCGCAGGACCCGGCCCAGCGCGGCCAGCAGTACGTCGTTGATCCGGGTGCGGAACGCGGCGGGCGCGCGCTGGAGCAGCGCGTCCGTCGTGGACCGGTCCAGTGCCGACGACTCCACGGCGACCTCGCCGTACGTGCCGGCCGCCGGCCCGTCGCACGGGATGTCCATGGCGCCGGACAGGGCCTTGCGCCAGTACGCGGTCTCGTGGTCGAGGGCGCCGGAACGGACGTACGTGGTCAGGCGCTCC
Organism: Streptomyces sp. WP-1; assembly: GCF_030450125.1. Classification (NCBI taxonomy): domain Bacteria; kingdom Bacillati; phylum Actinomycetota; class Actinomycetes; order Kitasatosporales; family Streptomycetaceae; genus Streptomyces; species Streptomyces sp. WP-1. The sequence continues at coordinate 2,162,208 of NZ_CP123923.1, read as the reverse complement.
GCCCATTGCTGGTAGCTGCTGGTCCGGGGGCCGAGGTCCACGGGCCGGCCCTCGGCGAGCTGCGCGTAGGCGATGGACAGGTCGTCCATGACGATGCGCCACGACACGCCGTCCATCACCAGATGGTGCACGGCCAGGAACAGCCGGGGCGGCGCCCCCGCCGGCAGGCGCAGGAAGACGCCCCGCACCAGGGTGCCCGCGCGCAGGTGCAGCGCGCGCTGGGCCTCCAGCGCGGCCTCGTCCAGGGCTCGTTCCCGGTCGGCCACGGCCGTCAGGTCCCGGACCCGGAGCAGCCCCTCCGGGCGCTCGCCGTACTCCTGGACCCAGCCGCCCGCGCCGTCGTCCGCGTACCGCATGCGCAGAGCGTCGTGGTGGTCGACCACCGCCGCGAGGGCACGTTCCAGCACGGCGGGGTCCGTGTCCGGGGCGAGGGCGACGTGCACGGACATCGCGTACCGGTCCGGATCGACGGTGTGCTCGGCGAAGAACCACCGCTGGACGGGTGTCAGTTCGACCCTGCCCGCCGCCTCGGGCGCCTGCTCCCTGGTGGCCGGCGCGTCGGCATCCGAGTGCCCTATGGCGGACGCCAGTTCGGCGACGGTCTGGTGGATGAACATCTGCTTGGAGGTCAGGTGCAGCCCCGCCTGGCGGGCGTGGGAGATGAGTTGGATGGAGAGGATGGAGTCGCCGCCGAGTTCGAAGAAGTTGTCGTGGACGCCGACGTGTTCGACGTCGAGGACCTTGGCCCAGAGGGCCGCGAGGGTTTCTTCCGTCTTGTCGCGGGGTGCTTCGTAGGCGGTGGCGAGCCGTCCCGTCTGCGTCTCCGGTTGGGGTAGTGCGCGGCGGTCGGCTTTGCCGCTGGGGGTGAGGGGGAGGTGGTCGAGGGGGATGAAGAGGGCGGGGATCATGTGGTCGGGGAGGGTGTGGGTGAGGTGGGTGCGGAGTTCGGTGGTGGTGGGGTTGGTGTCGGTGACGGTGTAGGCGATGAGTCGGCGGTGGCCGTCGGTGCTTTCGTGGGTGGTGACGACGCATTCGTTGATGTGGGGGTGGGTGAGGAGTGCGGTTTCGATTTCGCCGAGTTCGATGCGGTGGCCGCGGATCTTGACTTGGTCGTCGGCGCGGCCGAGGTGTTCGAGGGTGCCGTCGGGGAGCCAGCGGGCGATGTCGCCGGAGCGGTACATGCGTTGGCCGTGTGGGTTGTGGGGGTTGTGGGGGTTGTGGGGGAAGCGTTCGGTGGTGAGGGTGGGGCGGTTGAGGTAGCCGCGGGCGAGTCCGCCGCCGGCGACGTGGATTTCTCCGGGGATGCCGGTGGGTGTGGGGTTGCCGTGTTCGTCGAGGAGGTAGACCTGGTATCCGGGCAGGGGGCGGCCTGCGGGCAGGCGGGTGTGGTGGGTGAGGTGGTCGGCGGTGATGTCCTGGTAGGTGACGTGGACGGTGGTCTCGGTGATGCCGTACATGTTGACCAGGCGGGTGTGGGGGGAGTCGTACCGCTCGAACCAGGTCTTCACGTGCTTGGGTTCGAGAGCTTCTCCACCGAAGATCACCCAGCGCAGATCCGGCAGAGTGGGCGCGGAGTTCTGTGCGGCCCGTTCGACCAGCTCGCGGAACATGGACGGCGTCTGGTCCAGGACGGTCACATGTTCGTCACGCAGGAGGTTCCACATGGTGTCGGGGTTGCGTGTGGTGTCGTGGGGGACGATGACGGCTCGGCCGCCGGTCATGAGGGAGCCCCACAGTTCCCAGACGGAGAAGTCGAAGGCGTAGGAGTGGAAGACGGTCCATACGTCGTCCGGGCCGAAGTCGTAGAGGGTCTGGGAGTTGGCCATGAGGTGGAGCACGGTGTGGTGTTCGATGGCCACGCCCTTGGGGCGGCCGGTGGAGCCCGAGGTGTAGATGACGTAGGCCAGGTCCGTCGCGGTCACCTCGGTTGGGGGAGGTGTGCTGGGCAGGCCGGTGATGGTGTCGTGTTCGGCGTCCAGGTCGACGATGTGTATGTCTGTGGTCGGGAGGGTGTTGTTCAGTCCTCGGTGGGTGACGAGGATCGTGGCCTGTGAGTCTTCGAGCATGTAGGCGAGCCGGTCGGCGGGGTATGCGGGGTCGAGGGGGAGGTAGGCGGCGCCGGATTTGAGGATGCCGAGGAGTCCGGTGGCCATCTGGGTGCCGCGTTCGACGGACAGGGCGACGAGGTGTCCGGGGCCTGCGCCCAGGGATATGAGGTGGTGGGCCAGGCGGTTGGCGGTTTCGTCGAGTTCGCGGTAGGTCAGGGCCTCGTCCGCGCAGGTCACGGCTGTGGCGTCCGGGGTGGTCGCGGCGTGTGCGGCGACCCGTTCGTGGATCGTGCCTTCCCAGGGGGCGATTCCGGGGGTGAGCGCCCACTCGTGCAGCAGCCGTTCCCGCTCACCCGGAGCCAGCATCGGCAACCCGGAGACCGACCGCGACGGCTCGGCCACCGCGGCGGCCAGCAGCGTGTTCAGATGCTCCCCGAACCGCGCGACGGTCGACGCGTCGAACAGCTCGGCACTGTATTCGACGAGCGCACGCACTCCGCCCTCGCGTTCCTCGAACTCGACGGTCAGGTCGAACAGCGCCGAGTCCCGCTCCAGCGGGTAGTCCGAGACGTGGACCTCGCCGAGGCTCGGCCGCATGCCGGGCGCGTTCTGCAGCACCACCATCGCCTGCACGAGCGGGGTGCGGCTCGTGTCACGCTCCGGCTGTACCGCTTCCACCAGGCGCTCGAACGGCACCTCTTCGTGGGCGAACGCGTCGAGCACCGTCTCCCGCACCTGTCCGAGCAGGGTGTCGAAGGGCGTGTCCGGGTCGATGTGCGAACGCAGCACGACTGTGTTGACCAGGAAGCCGACCAGCTGCTCCAGACCCGCGCCGCCCCGGCCTGCGGAAGCCGTGCCGACGGCGACGTCCCGCTGCCCGGTGTAGCGGGCGAAGACCACCTTGACGGCCGCCGTCAGCGCCATGAACAGGGTCGCGCCCTGCGCACGCGCCAGCTCTTTGAGCCCGTCCACGGTGGCGGCCGGCACGTCGAAGCCGTGGACGCCCCCCTTGGCCGAGCGCACGGCCGGGCGCGGCCGGTCGGTGGGCAGGTCCAGCGGTGTGATGCCGTCGAGGCGGCCGCGCCACCAGTCGAGCTGCTCCTCCAGCAGCCCGCCGTCCTCCAGGCGTGCGCGCTGCCAGGCGGCGAAGTCCGGGTACTGGACGGCGACTTCCGGCAGGCGGGCCGCGCGGCCCTCGGTGCGGGCCGCGTACAGCTCGCCCAGCTCCCGCGAGGCGACGCCCATCGACCAGCCGTCCGTGACGATGTGATGCATTCCCAGGACGCACACGTGCTCGTCGGCGCCGAGCCGGACGAGGAGAACCCGGACGACGGGGCCGGTGCGCAGGTCGTACGGGCGGGCCAGCTCCTCCTGCGCGAGCTCACGCAGCCGCTGCTCGCTCGCGGCCTCCTCGGCGCGCCACTCCGGTTCCAGCACGGAGTGGACGATCTGCACGCCGCGGCCGTCGACCACGTCGAACGTCGTCCGCAGCGCCTCGTGGCGGGCCACGAGATCACCGACCGCCGCGCGGAGCGCGGCCGAGTCCAAGGGGCCCGTCAGACGCAGCCCGACGGCCGAGTGGTACTCGGTGCCGCCCTCGTCGAAGCCCTCCAGGAACCACAGCCGCTGCTGCCCGAAGGACATCGGCAGCAGACCGTCGCGCGGCACGACCGGGATCACCGCGGCGCCGGCCGCCTCCTGCGCGTTCGGGGCGACGGCGGCAGCGAGCTCGGCGACCGTCGGCGCCTCGAAGAGCAACCGCGGCGAGAGCTGTCCGCCGAGCGCCTGGCGGGCGTGGGAGATGAGTTGGATGGAGAGGATGGAGTCGCCGCCGAGTTCGAAGAAGTTGTCGTGGACGCCGACGCGTTCGACGTCGAGGACCTTGGCCCAGAGAGCGGCGAGGATCTCTTCCGTCTCATTGCGCGGGGCGGTGTAGGTGGCGTCGAGTCGCTCGGCACGAATCCCGGGTTGGGGTAGTGCGCGGCGGTCGGCTTTGCCGCTGGGGGTGAGGGGGAGGTGGTCGAGGGGGATGAAGAGGGCGGGGATCATGTGGTCGGGGAGGGTGTGGGTGAGGTGGGTGCGGAGTTCGGTGGTGGTGGGGTTGGTGTCGGTGACGGTGTAGGCGATGAGTCGGCGGTGGCCGTCGGTGCTTTCGTGGGTGGTGACGACGCATTCGTTGATGTGGGGGTGGGTGAGGAGTGCGGTTTCGATTTCGCCGAGTTCGATGCGGTGGCCGCGGATCTTGACTTGGTCGTCGGCGCGGCCGAGGTGTTCGAGGGTGCCGTCGGGGAGCCAGCGGGCGATGTCGCCGGAGCGGTACATGCGTTGGCCGTGGGGGTCGTGGGGGTTGTGGGGGTTGTGGGGGAAGCGTTCGGTGGTGAGGGTGGGGCGGTTGAGGTAGCCGCGGGCGAGTCCGCCGCCGGCGACGTGGATTTCTCCGGGGATGCCGGTGGGTGTGGGGTTGCCGTGTTCGTCGAGGAGGTAGACCTGGTATCCGGGCAGGGGGCGGCCTGCGGGCAGGCGGGTGTGGTGGGTGAGGTGGTCGGCGGTGATGTCCTGGTAGGTGACGTGGACGGTGGTTTCGGTGATGCCGTACATGTTGACCAGGCGGGTGTGGGGGGAGTCGTACCGCTCGAACCAGGTCTTCACGTGCTTGGGTTCGAGGGCTTCTCCACCGAAGATCACCCAGCGAAGCGCGGGGAGCCGCTCTTCACCGGCCTCCGCGGCGTGCTCCACCAGCTCGCGGAACATCGACGGGGTCTGGTCGAGCACCGTGACGCCCTCCTGTCGCAGGAGGTTCCACATGGTGTCGGGGTTGCGTGTGGTGTCGTGGGGGACGATGACGGCTCGGCCGCCGGTCATGAGGGAGCCCCACAGTTCCCAGACGGAGAAGTCGAAGGCGTAGGAGTGGAACACGGTCCATACGTCGTCCGGGCCGAAGTCGTAGAGGGTCTGGGAGTTGGCCATGAGGTGGAGCACGGTGTGGTGTTCGATGGCCACGCCCTTGGGGCGGCCGGTGGAGCCCGAGGTGTAGATGACGTAGGCCAGGTCCGTCGCCGACACTCCGGTTGGGGGAGGTGTGCTGGGCAGGCCGGTGATGGTGTCGTGTTCGGCGTCCAGGTCGACGATGTGTATGTCTGTGGTCGGGAGGGTGTTGTTCAGTCCTCGGTGGGTGACGAGGATCGTGGCCTGTGAGTCTTCGAGCATGTAGGCGAGCCGGTCGGCGGGGTATGCGGGGTCGAGGGGGAGGTAGGCGGCGCCGGATTTGAGGATGCCGAGGAGTCCGGTGGCCATCTGGGTGCCGCGTTCGACGGACAGGGCGACGAGGTGTCCGGGGCCTGCGCCCAGGGATATGAGGTGGTGGGCCAGGCGGTTGGCGGTTTCGTCGAGTTCGCGGTAGGTCAGGGACTCGTCCGCGCAGGTCACGGCTGTGGCGTCCGGGGTGGTCGCGGCGTGTGCGGCGACCCGTTCGTGGATCGTGCCTTCCCAGGGGGCGATTCCGGGGGTGAGCGCCCACTCGTGCAGCAGTCGTTCCCGCTCGCCCGGAGCCAGCATCGGCAACCCGGAGACCGACCGCGACGGCTCGGCCACCATGCCCGTGAGCAGAGCCTCCAAGTGGCCGGCCAGCCTTTCGACGGTGGTGGCGTCGAACAGCTCGGGGTCGTAGGCCAAGGCGTACGCCAGCTCGTCACCCGCGTACGCGACGAGATTCAGCGGGAAGTTGGTGACGTCGGCACCCTCCAGACCGTGGAGCCGCACGCCGCCGCCAAAATCGCCGGCGTCCCCGTCCACGGGGAAGTTCTCGAACGCCACCAGGCTCTCGAAGAGGTTCGTACCGCGCTCGACTCCGCTCCAGCCCTGGATGCGCGGCAGCGGCACGTACTCGTACTGGCGCGCCTCGACCTGGGCCTCCTGTACGCGGACCAGCCACTCGGCGACCGACGCGTCGCCGTCGACGGCCACCCGCACGGGCAGGGTGTTGATGAGCATGCCCACCATCGACTCGGCACCCGGCAGGGCCGCCGGGCGGCCCGAGACGGTGGCGCCGAACACGACCTCCCGCTCACCGGCGTACCGGGACAGCAGCAGTGCCCAGGCGCCCTGCACCACCGCGTTGACGGTGAGCCGATGGGTCCGGGCGAACGCGTACAGGCGTCGCGAGGCATCGACGGAGAGCCGCGTCACCAGCCGCTCCGTGGACTGCGCGCGGTGGCTGGCGGCGGGACGGCGGTCGTACGGCAGCACGGTCGGCTCGTCGAACCCGTCCAGCAGTGCCCGCCAGTAAGCCTCCGCCTCGGACAGGTCCTGGCGCTCCAGCCACTCCACGTACGCGCTGAACGGGCGCCGCGCGGGCAGCACCGGTTCCGCGCCGGTGGCCAGCGCCCGGTACGCCGTGGTCAGCTCGTCGAGCATCTGGAAGGTGCTCCAGCCGTCCAGCAGCACGTGGTGGGACGTGCGCACCACTCGTACGGACGTGTCCGAGGTACGGGCGATGACGATCCGCGTCATCGGGGCGGCCGACAGGTCGATGCCGCGCTCCCGGTCCTCCGCCAGGTGGAGCTCCAGCGCCCGGCCCTGCTCGTCGGCGCTCAGACCGCGCCAGTCGAGGTGCACGACCGGTGTCGCGACGTGCCGGCGCACGACCAGCAGCGGGCGGTCCACGCCCTCCCACACGACGGCGGCGCGCAGGATCTCCAGGTGGTCGGTGACGTGCTGCCAGGCCCGCTCCAGCAGGCCGGGGTCGGACACCCCGTCGAGAACGAAGCTCATCTGCTCGAAGTAGGCGCCGGACCCGGGTTCGGAGAGGGTGTGGAACAGCATGCCGCTCTGCATGGGGGTGAGCGGGAAGATGTCCTCGACGTCCCGGCCGTCGCCGGCGATACGGTCGACGGCCGCCTGGTCGAGCCCGGCGAGGGGGAAGTCGGACGGCGTCGCACCGCCGGCCGCCGGGCCCAGGCAGTGGTCCACCAGGGCCCGCAGTGCCGCCACGTGCTCGCCCGCCACGCGCTCCACCGTCGACCGGTCGAAGACCTCACCGGAGAAGATCCACGTGAAGTCGAGGTGGCCGTCCTCGACCATGCCGACGACATCGAGGAGGTACGGGCGGGGCTCGTCCGGCGCGTGGTCGTGGCCGAGGGCGGGAAGGCGGTCACGGACCAGCCCGTCCGGCGTGGTCGTGCCGTCCCACTGGCCGAGGTAGTTGAAACTGATGGGCGGGAGCCGGTCCGCGCGCAGCGCATGACCGGGTGTGCCCGGCGCGGACAGGAAGCGCAGCGCGTCGTAGCCGAGGCCGCGGCCCGGCACGGCCCGCAGCTGCTCCTTGACGGACTTGAGCGTGTCGCCCCAGTCGCGTCCGGCGGGCAGCTTCAGGGCGACCGGGAAGTGGGTCGTGTACCAGCCGACCGTGCGTGACAGGTCCAGTTCCTCGAACAGTTCCTCCCGGCCGTGCCCCTCCAGACCCAGGACCAGGCGCTCGGCGCCCGTCCAGTCGGCCAGGGCACGGCCGAGCGCGGTGACCAGCAGGTCGTTGATCTGCGTGCGGTACACCGACGGCAGGCGGTGCAGCAGCGCCTCGGTCTCCTCGCGGCCGAGGCGCACCTCGACGGTCTGCTCGGTGGCCGTGACGTTGCGGCCGCCCGGGTGGTCGACGGGCAGAGCGGAAGCCCCGTCCGGGGCGACCGAGCGCCAGTGGGTGAGTTCGTGGTCGAGGGCGCCGGAGCGGACGTGCGTGGTCAGGCGCTCCGCCCACTGCTGGTAGCTGCTGGTCCTGGGGCCGAGGTCCACGGCGCGGCCCTCGGCGAGCTGGGCGTAGGCGGTGGACAGGTCCTCCAGGACGATCCGCCAGGACACCCCGTCCATGACGATGTGGTGGACGGCGAGGAAGAGGCGGGGTGCGGCGCCGTCCGCGCTGTGGAACAGGACGCCCTTGACCAGGGTGCCGCTCGCCAGGTCGAGGGAGCGCTGCGCCTCCAGAGCCGCACCGTTCAGCACGGCCTCGGTGCTCTCGCCGTCGGCGATGTCGCGGACGGTGAGGAGGCCGGACGGCTGGTCGCCGTACTCCTGGGTCCAGGTGCCGCCGTCGCGGGTGTACCGCATCCGGAGGGCGTCGTGGTGGGCGACGACCGCCTCCAGCGCCCGCTCCAGCAGCGGGGCCTCCGTGCCGGGAGCGAGCTCCAGGTGCACGGACATGGCGTAGTGGTCGGGGGCGACGGTGTGCTCGTCGAGGAACCAGCGCTGGATGGGAGTGAGCTCGACGCGTCCCGAGACCTGCGCCGGCGCCGTCGCGGAAGGCCGCGTCTCGGTGGTGACGACGGGGGCGAGGGTGGCGATGGTCTGGTGGAGGAAGAGGAGGCGGGAGGTGAGGTGGAGTCCGTTCTGGCGGGCTCGGGAGACGACTTGGATGGAGAGGATGGAGTCGCCGCCGAGGTCGAAGAAGTTGTCGTGGACGCCGACGCGTTCGATGCCGAGGACGTCGGCCCAGACGGTGGCGAGGGTTTCCTCGGTGGTGTCGCGGGGTGCGGTGTGGTCGGTGCCGGTGCGGGCCGCGGACAGGTCCGGTGCGGGCAGGGAGCGGCGGTCGACCTTGCCGCTGGGGGTGAGGGGGAGCCGTTCCAGGGGTACGTACAGCGCCGGCACCATGTAATCCGGCAGCAGCTCCGACAAGTGAGCCCGCAGGCCGGGCGCCCCCACGTCGGCGCCCTCGCCCACGACGTACGCCACCAGACGGCTGCGGCTGGTGGCGTCCTGCCAGGGCAGCACGACCGCGTCCCGTACATCCGGGTGGGTCAGCAGGGCGCTCTCCACCTCGCCCAGCTCGATGCGGAAGCCCCGGATCTTCACCTGGTCGTCGGCGCGGCCCAAAAACTCCAGATCCCCGGAAGCCAGCAGGCGCGCCCGGTCGCCGGTGCGGTACAGCCGGTCGCCCGGCACGAACGGGCTGTCGGCGAACCGCTCCGCGGTCAGCTCCGGACGCCCGTGGTAGCCGCGCGACACACCGTCGCCGCCGATCCAGATCTCGCCCGGCACACCCGGCGGGAGGAGGTTGCCGTGCGCGTCGAGGACGTACACGCGGGTGTTGGGCAACGGGCGGCCGATCGGCACGTACACACGGCCGCGCAGGCTCTCCTCGGTCGGGGCGAAGACCGTCGAGTCGACCGTCGCCTCCGTGCCGCCGTATGCGTTGACGACAACGCAGTCGTGCCGGACGCGGTGCAGCAGGGCACGGCAGTCCTCGACGCGCCAGGCCTCGGAGCCGACGGAGATCAGCCGAAGCGGCGGGAACGCCCCACCGCGGCGGTCCACTTCCTGAAGGACGGCATTGAGCAGCGACGGCACGATCTCCAGGCCCGTCGCGTCCGTCTCGGCGATCAGATCGAGGAGCGCCGACGGCTCAGTGGTGACGTCCTTCGACGCGATGATCAGCGCCCCGCCGAAGGGCAGGGAGCGGATCAGGTCGGCGAAGAACAGGTCGACGGACAGGCTGGACACCGACAGGAAACGCGGCTTCAGCTCCTTCAACCCGTACCGCTCGTCCCAGGCGGTGAGGATGTGCCGGACGTTGCGGTGCTCGACGGCGACACCCTTGGGCTCGCCGGTCGACCCGGAGGTGTAGATGACGTACGCCAGATCGGCCGCGGTGACGGCGGTACGCGGCGGGGTGGCGGGCAGCCGCCCGATCGCGTCCCGCTCCGCGTCCAGGTCGACGAACCTCAGCCCCTGCCCGGAGGGCAGACGGTCTCGCACCGCCGACTGCCCGACGACGATCCGGGCACCCGAGTCCGCCAGCATGTACGCGAGGCGGTCGGCCGGGAAGCCCGGGTCGAGCGGCACGTACGCGGCGCCCGCCCGCAGGATGCCGAGCAGGCCGACCGCCATGGCGGACCCGCGCTCCACGCTGAGCCCGACCAGGGAGCCGGGGCCGGCGCCGAGCGCGATCAGGTGGTGGGCGAGCCGATTGGCGCGCTCGTGCAGCTCCCGGTGGGTGAGCGTGGCGTCCTCGGCGATCACGGCGACCGCGTCGGGGGTCTGCGCGGCCTGCGCCGCCAGCCGCTCGTGGACCAGGGAGTCGTCGCCCGTCGCCAGCCGCGTGGCGTTCCACTCCTCGGCGACCTGCCGGCGCTCGTCGTCGGTGAGCAGCGGCAGCGCGGCCACGGGCCGGTCCGGGTCGGCCACGGCGCCGGCCAGCAGCACGCCGAGGTGGCCGGTCAGCCGGGCCACCGTACGCTCGTCGAAGAGCTCGGTGCTGTACTCGACCAGACCGCACAGGCGGCCGTCCCGCTCCTCGAACTCGAAGGTCAGGTCGAACAGCGAGGCGTGGCGCTCCAGCGAGTACGGGGAGACCGTCGTACCCGGCAGGGCCAGGGTGTCGGCGGGGGTGTTCTGCAGGACGACCATGGCCTGCACCAGCGCCGTCCGGCTCGGGTCGCGCTCCGGCTGCACCGTCTCGACCAGCTTGTCGAACGGCACGTCCTCGTGTGCGAACGCGTCCAGGACGGTGTCCCTCACGCGCCTCAGCAGCTCCGTGAACGTCAGCTCCGGGGCCACCTGGGTGCGCAGTACGACCGTGTTGACCAGGAAGCCGACCAGCTGCTCCAGCTCCTCGCGCCCGCGCGCGGCGGCGGAGGTGCCGACGGCGATGTCCTCCTGACCGGACCAGCGGGCGAAGACCGCCTTCACCGCGGCCGTCAGCGCCATGAACAGTGTCGCGTTCCGCTCGCGGGCCAGTTCCTTCAGCCCCGTGACCGTGCCGGTGGGCAGTTCGAACGCGTACACCGCGCCGGCCGATGAGCGGACGGCGGGCCGCGGCCGGTCGGTGGGCAGCTCCAGTGGCGCGATGCCCTTCAGCTGAGTGCGCCACCAGTCGAGCTGTGCCTCCAGCAGCCCGCCGCTCTCCAGACGCGCGCGCTGCCAGGCGGCGAAGTCCGGGTACTGGACGGCGACTTCCGGCAGGCGGGGTTCGCGGCCCTCGACGCGGGCCGCGTACAGCTCGCCCAGCTCGCGGGCGACGATGCCCATGGACCAGCCGTCGGTGACGATGTGGTGCATCCCCAGGACGCAGATGTGCTCGTCGTCGGCCAGGCGCACCAGCAGCACGCGGACGAGGGGGCCCGACTTCAGGTCGTACGGGCGCGTCATCTCCGCCCGCACGGCCTCCCGCGCCGTGTCCTCGCCGTCGGCGTCGGCGGTCACCCAGTCGGGGTCGAGCCGGTCATGGACGATCTGCACGGCTCGGCCGTCACGGGAGGCGAAGGACGTGCGCAGCGCCTCGTGGCGGGTCACCAGGTCGCGTACGGCGGTGCGCAGCGCCTGCGCGTCGAGAAGCCCGGTGATACGCACGGGCAGCGCCGAGTGGTAGTCGGCCCCGCCGGGCGCGAAGTCCTCCAGGAACCACAGGCGCTGCTGGCCGAAGGACAGACGCAGTTCACCGTCGCGCGGTACCGCCGGGACCGGCGGCGCGGTCTCGGCGGCTCCGCCCTGGCCGGCCAGGCGCTGGGCGAGCGCCTCGCGGAGCCGTTCGGGAAGGGCGGCTGCCCGGTCCGCGCGGGAAGACGGTGTGTTCATTGGCGGGATCCCCCAGAGAATTGCTGGTCAGCAGATCGAGAAGGCGGCCCGTCCGGTCCTGCCGGGGTGGTGGCGGGCAGGACCGGGTGGCGGGCGTGGCCGGATGTCGGCCGGGACGAGGCGGGCGGGCTCAGGCGACGGACGTGCGCAGACTGCGCGGGCGCATGTCGGTCCAGTTCGTCTCGACGTACGCGAGGCACTCCTCGCGGGGCCGGCCGGCGAGGACGGTCTCCCAGCCGTCCGGGGCGGCCGTGCCGGACGGCCACAGCGAGTGCTGGCCCTCCTCGTTCACGAGGACGTCGTACGAACGGTCGGACTTCTCGAACGGGTTGGACATGGCGGCGGCCTTTCGGATGAGAGGTGAAGAGTGGGAGAAGGAAGGGGAGGGAGTCAGGACGTCCCGGCGGCGGCTTCCAGCTCCGCCAGGACCAGCTCCTCGACGCCGGCGGCGGTCTCGGCGACCGTCGGACTCTCGAAGAGCGCACGCGGTGACAGATCGGTGGCGAACAGGGCGTTGATCCGCGACACCGTGCGCAGGGCGAGCAGCGAGTCGCCGCCCAGCTCGAAGAAGTCGTCGTGGACCCCGACCCGTTCGGCGCCCAGCAGTTCCTGCCACACCTCGGCGATGAGCTCCTCGGTGGGCGTGGCGGGGGCCTCGTACTCCGTGCCGGTGGCGAAGCGCCGCTCCGGTGCGGGCAGCGCCGCCCGGTCGACCTTGCCGTTGGCGGTCAGCGGCAGCGCCTCCAGCGTGGTGAACACCGCCGGGATCATGTGGTCGGGCAGTGACGCCGCCAGGTGTGCGCGCAGCTCGGCCGCGTCGGGTACCGGCGCCCCACCGGCCGGGACCACGTGGCCGACCATGACGGTGCGGCCCGACGCCGGGTCGGTGTGCGGGACGACAGCCGCGTCGCCGACCGCAGGATGGGTCGCGAGCGCGGCCTCCACCTCACCCGTCTCGACCCGGAACCCGCGGATCTTGACCTGGCCGTCGGTGCGGCCGAGGAACTCCAGGGTGCCGTCCGCCCGCCACGCCACCAGGTCCCCGGACCGGTACATCCGGGCGCCGGGGGCGGCGGCGAACGGATCGGCGACGAACCGCTCCGCCGACAGGCCCGGCCGCCCCAGGTAACCGTGGGCCAGACCGTCGCCGGCGATGTACAGCTCGCCCGGCACGCCGATCGGCGCGGGCGTGAGCCCCTCGGCCAGCACATACACCCGGGTGTTGGGCAGCGGGGAACCCAGCGGCACGGAGCCCGTCCCCGGGGCGTCGCCGCTCACCGGGCGGCGCACGTCGTGCGTGGTGGTGAACGTCGTGGCCTCGGTGGGGCCGTACCCGTTGGTGAGCCGCAGCGCGGGGTGGGCGTCCAGGACCCGGGCGCAGTGCTCCGGAGAGAGCCGGTCACCGCCCGCGACGAGCTGCCGCAGCCCCGCGAGCGCGCCGATGTCGTCGTCGGCGATCTGGTGGAACAGACCCGCGGTGAGCCATAGGTGCGTGACGCCGTGCTCCTTGAGGAACCGGCCCAGCACCGCTGTGGTGGGCAGCCCCTGAGGGTGCACTGCCAGCCGCGCCCCGCGCAGCAGGGCCGCCCAGACCTCGAAGGTCGACGCGTCGAAGGACAGCGAGGCGAACTGCGCGACCGTGTCGCCCGGACCGACGTCCGTGTACGCCGCCTCGTGCACCAGCCGGACGACGGCCCGGTGCGGGGTGAGCACGCCCTTCGGGGTCCCGGTCGAGCCGGACGTGTACATCACGTACGCGACGTCGTCCGGGCCCGGCCCCGGCACGGGCGCCGTCGCCGGCCGCGTGGCGACCGCCGGGGCGTCCCGGTCCAGGTCGACGGCCGGCGTTCCCGAGTACGGCAGCCGGTCGCGCGTCCCCTCCGCGGTGACCACGAGCTGCACCCCGGCGTCGCCGATCATGTACGTGAGCCGGTCGGCGGGGTAGCCCGGGTCCAGCGGTACGTACGCGGCGCCGGCCTTCAGGACCGCGAGCAGCGCGGTGACCGCGTGCGCGCCGCGCTCCAGGCACAGGCCGACGAAGGTGCCGGGGCCGGCGCCCAGGGACACGAGATGGTGGGCGAGCCGGTTGGCCCGCTCGTCCAGCTCCCGGTACGTCACCTCCTCGCCGTCGAACATCACGGCGACGGCGCCGGGGTGCGCGGCGGCCCGGGCGGCGAACAGCTCCGGGAGTGACGCCTCGGGCAGGTCGTGGGCCGTGTCGTTCCAGGCCCGTACGGTCAGTTCGGCCTCCGGGACCGTGAGCATCGAAACCGCGGCCACCGGCGACGCCGCCTCGCCGGCGGCGGGGAGCGCGGTCAGAAGGGCCTCCAGGTGACCGCACAGCCGGTCCGCGGTGTCCCCGTCGTACAACTCCGCGTCGTACGCGAGGGTGTAGGTCAGTTCGTCGCCGCCGTACGCGATGAGGTTCAGCGGATAGTTGGTCGCCTCGGTGCCGGTCAGGCCGCGGACGCGCAGCCCATGGGCGGCGGCCGCCCCGTCGTCCATCGGGTAGTTCTCGAAGACGACCAGGGTGCGGAACAATTCCTCGCCGCGCTCCACCTCGCCGCACGCCTGGACGCGCGGCAGCGGCATGTACTCGTACTGGCGCGCCTCGACCTGCGCCCGCTGCACCTGTGCCAGCCAGTCCGCGACCGGCGCGGTCCCCTCGACGCGGACCCGGACCGGCAGCGTGTTGATCAGCATGCCGACCATCGACTCCGCGCCCGGCAACTCCGCCGGGCGGCCCGAGACGGTGGCGCCGAACACGACGTCGTCGACCCCGGCGTGGCGGGCGAGCAGGAGTGCCCAGGCGCCCTGGAGCACAGTGTTCACGGTGAGCCGGTGTCGGCGGGCGAAGTCGAACAGCTCGCGGGAGGCTCCCGGCGCCAGGCGGCGCGCGATCCGGGAGGTGGAGCCCGTGCGGTGGCCCGGCACAAAGTGCCGGACTGCGGGAAGCGGCGTAGGCGCCCGGAAACCCGCGAGAACCTCCCGCCAGTACGCCTCCGCCCCTGCCAGATCCTGCCGCTCCAGCCACTCCACATAAGCGCCGAACGGCCGCCGCGCGGGCAGCGCCGGCGCCCGCCCGGCCGCCAGGTCCGCGTACGCCCGGTAGGTCTGCGTGAGGACGTCGAACGCGGACCAGCCGTCCAGCAGGATGTGGTGGAAGGCGCACACCAGCCGCACCGACGTGTCCGACAGCCGGACGAGGGTGAGCCGCATCAGCGGAGCGGTGGTCAGATCGACCGGCCGGGCGCGATCCTCCGCGAGGAGGCGGCGCACCGCGTCGTCCCGCTCCGCGGCCGGCAGGGCACGCCAGTCGAGGTGGGTGACGGGCAGCTCCGCCCGGCGGTGGACCACCATCAGGGGGCGCTCCACATCCCGCCACTCCAGCGAGGTGCGCAGCGCGCTGATGTGATCGGCCACCTCCTGCCAGGCGCGGGCGAGCAGCGCCGGGTCGCTCACGCCGTCGAGCTCGAAGGACATCTGCTCCGCGTACGCGCCCGGGTCGGACAGCGTGTGGAAGAGCATGCCGCTCTGCAGCGGGGTGAGCGGGTGGATGTCCTCGACGTCCCGGCCGTCGCCGGCGATGCGGTCCACGGCCGCCTGGTCGAGCCCGGCGAGCGGGAAGTCGGACGGCGTCGCGCCGCCGTTGCCCGGCCGCAGGCAGTGCTCCACCACGCCGCGCAGCGCGGCGAGGAACGCCTTGGCGAGCCGCCGCACGGTCGTGGTGCGGTGCGCGGCGGGGGCGTGGATCCAGTCGATACGCAGCTCGCCGTCGCCGATGGCGGCCACGATGTCGATGACATGCGGCCGGGGCTGCTCGGGCGCCTGGTCGGCGCCGAGCGCGGCCAGGCGGGCGCGCACCAGACCGTTGTCACCGGCGGCCCCGTCCCACTGACCGAGGTAGTTGAAACTGATCTCGGGCTGCGGGGCGGCGGCGAGAGCGGCGTGCGCGGCGCTGCCCGGCTCGGACAGGTGGCGCAGCAACCCGTATCCGATGCCGCGGCCCGGGACCGCCCGCAGCCGCTCCTTCACCGACTTCAGGGCCTGCCCCCAGTCGTCCCCGGTGACGTCCAGCGTCATGGGGTGGATGGTGGTGAACCAGCCGACCGTCCGGGACAGGTCGACGTCGTCGAACAGCTCCTCGCGGCCGTGGCCTTCGAGGGCGATCGTCACCGGGCCGTCCGCCCAGTCGCCCAGGACACGGCCGAGCGCGGTCAGCAGAACGTCGTTGATGTGCGTGCGGTAGGCGGCGGGCACCCGCTGGAGCAGCGCTTCCGTCTCGGCGCGGTTCAGCCGTACGGACGTGACCGCTGCCGCGCCGAAAGTGTTGGCGGAGTTCTCGCCGTGCGCGTCACACGGCAGCGGGCGGACGGTGGCGACCGTGTCCTGCCAGTGGGTGAGTTCGTGGTCGAGGGCGCCGGAGCGGACGTGCGTGGTCAGGCGCTCCGCCCACTGCTGGTAGCTGCTGGTCCTGGGGCCGAGGTCCACGGCGCGGCCCTCGGCGAGCTGGGCGTAGGCGGTGGACAGGTCCTCCAGGACGATCCGCCAGGACACCCCGTCCATGACCAGGTGGTGCACCGACAGGAACAGACGCGGCAGCCGTGACGGGCCGAGGCGGAAGAACACGCCCCTGACCAGGGTGCCGCTCGCCAGATCGAGCGAGCGCTGCGCGGCGAGGGCCGCCTCGTGCAGGGCGGCGTTCCGCTCGTCGTCAGCCAGCGCCGACAGGTCCCGCAGGGTCAGCCGCTGCCCGCCGACGTCACCGTCGCCGTACTCCTGGGTCCAGGTGCCGCCGTCGCGGGTGTACCGCATCCGGAGGGCGTCGTGGTGGGCGACGACCGCGTCCAGCGCCCGCTCCAGCAGCGCCGTGTCGGTGTCCGGGGCCAGCTCCACCTGCGCCGACATGCCGTAGTGGTCGGGGCTGACGGTGTGCTCGGTGAAGAACCAGTCCTGGATGGGAGTGAGTTCGACGCGGCCGACGGCTGCCGGCGGTGTGTCGTCGGCGGGGGCGTGAGTGGGCGTGGTGAGGGGGGCGAGGGTGGCGATGGTCTGGTGGAGGAAGAGGAGGCGGGAGGTGAGGTGGAGTCCGTTCTGGCGGGCTCGGGAGACGACTTGGATGGAGAGGATGGAGTCGCCGCCGAGGTCGAAGAAGTTGTCGTGGATGCCGACGCGTTCGATGCCGAGGACGTCGGCCCAGACGGTGGCGAGGGTTTCCTCGGTGGTGTCGCGGGGTGCGGTGTGGTCGGTGCCGGTGCGGGCCGCGGACAGGTCCGGTGCGGGCAGGGCGCGGCGGTCGACCTTGCCGCTGGGGGTGAGGGGGAGCCGTTCCAGGGGTACGTACAGCGCCGGCACCATGTAATCCGGCAGCGAACCGGCCAGGTGCGCGCGCAGTTCACCGGTGGACAGCTCACGGCCGCCCACCAGGTAGGCGACCAGACGCCCTCGGCCGGTCTCGTCGTGGTGGACGACGACCACCGCGTCCCGCACATCGGGGTGGCGGCCCAGAGCCGTCTCGATCTCGCCCAGCTCGATGCGGAAGCCGCGCAGCTTGACCTGGTCGTCGGCGCGGCCCAGGTACTCCAGGCTGCCGTCCGCCCGCCACCGGGCCACGTCACCCGAGCGGTACATCCGATCGCCCGGCTCGCCGTACGGGTCCGCCGTGAACCGCTCCGCGGTCAGCCCCGGACGCCCGTGGTAGCCGCGCGCCAGGTGCGGGCCGGCGATGTACAGCTCGCCGGGCACGCCGACGGGGACCGGCTGGAGCGCCGCGTCGAGCAGCCGGACGCGGGTGTTGGGCAGCGGCGTGCCGATCGGCGGTACGGCCCCGCCGGTGAGCGGCGCGCTCATGGTCGCGACGACGGTCGCCTCGGTCGGGCCGTACGCGTTGACCATCCGTCGTCCGGCTGACCAGCGGGCCACCAGATCCCCGGTGCTGGCCTCACCGCCGACGACGAGGGTGCGCAGACCGTCGAGTCCGTCCGGCGTCAGGGTGGCGACGGCCGAGGGCGCCAGCAGAGCGTGGGTGATGCGGCGCTCCCGCAGGAACGTCTGCAGCGCCTCGCCGACCAGTGGGCCATGTGGCGGCAGGACGAGCGTGGCGCCCGCGGGGAGCGCCATCAGCACCTCCATGACCGCGCCGTCGAACGACGACGAGGCGAACTGCAGGACTCGGCTGTTTTCGTCCACCTCCAGTCGCTCGGTCTGGGCGGCGGCGAGGTTGCCGACACCGCTGTGGGAGACGAGCACGCCCTTGGGGGTGCCGGTGGAGCCGGAGGTGTAGATGACGTACGCCAGGTCACCGGCGCGCGGACCGGGTTCGGGCGCGGTGGCGGGCAGTGCGGCGAGCACGTCGCCGTCCCGGGCCAGGTCCACGATCCGGGCGCCGGTGTCCGGCAGCCGCCGCACCAGCTCGGTGCGGGTGACCACGAGGCCGGCGCCGGAGTCCCGGAGCATGAACGCGAGCCGGTCCGCGGGATAGCCGGGGTCGAGCGGCAGATAGGCGGCGCCGGACTTCATGATGCCGAGGAGGCCCACGACCAGCTCCGCACCGCGCTCGACGCACAGGCCGACGAACGTACCGGGGCCGGCGCCCAGGGACACCAGGTGGTGGGCGAGCCGGTTGGCCCGTTCGTCCAGCTCTCGGTAACCGAGGACGGTGTGCGCGTCCTCGACGGCGGGCGCGTCCGGACGCCGTCGCGCGCTCTCCGCGACCAGCTCCGGGAACGTGCCGGTGGGGGCGGGGCGCACGGGGCCGTTCCAGCCGATGACGGTCTGCCGGTACTCGTCCTGCGTCAGCATCGGCAGGGTGGCGAGGGGCCGGTCGGCTTCGGCCGGGACGGCGCAGAGCACGGTCGTCAGGTGCCCGGCGAAGCGGGAGATGGTCGCCTCGTCGAAGAGAGCGGTGCTGTATCCCACCCGGGCGGTCAGGCCGTCGCCCGTCTCGAAGAACTCGACCGTCAGGTCGAACGGCGCCGCCTCCCGCGCTACCGGGTGGTCGGCGGCGCGTACGCCGGGCAGCCGCACGGGCTCGGCCGGCGCGTTCTGCAGGACGACCATGGCCTGCACCAGCGGCGTGCGGCTCGCGTCACGTGCGGCACCGACGGCGTCCACCAGCCGCTCGAAGGGCACGTCCTGGTGGGCGAAGGCCTCCAGGACGGTCTCCTTGAGCCGTGTCAGCAGCTGCGCGTACGACATGCCGGGGTCGACATGGGAGCGCAGCACAACGGTGTTGACCAGGAAGCCGACGAGGTTCTCCAGGTCACGGTGGTCGCGCCCGGAGGAGGCGGTGCCGACGGCGATGTCCTCCTGGCCCGACCAGCGGGCGAAGACGGTCTTCACCGCGGCGGTCAGCGCCATGAAGAGGGTCGCGCCGTGCCGCCGCGCGAGGTCCCTGAGGGCGGTGGTGGTGTCGGCGGTGACGGGGAAGGTGTACACGGCGCCGGCCGAGGAGCGCAGCGACGGCCGCGGCCGGTCCGTGGGCAGCTCCAGCGGGGTGACGCCGTCGAGGCGCTCGCGCCACCAGTCGAGCTGCCGGTCGAGGAGCCCGCCCCCCTCCAGGCGACCGCGCTGCCAGGCGGCGAAGTCCGCGTACTGGACGCCGGTCTCCGGCAGGCCGGGTTCGCGGCCCTCGGTGCGGGCCGTGTACAGCTCGCCCAGCTCACGGGTGACGATGCCCATGGACCAGCCGTCGGTGACGATGTGGTGCATGCCGAGGACGCACACGTGCTCGTCGTCGGCGAGGCGGACCAGCAGCACGCGGAACAGCGGCCCGGCCGTCAGATCGTAGGGGCGCTGCGTCTCGGCGCGGACGAGTTCGCGCAGCCGCTCGTCACGCAACGCCTGCGCGAGGCCGCTCAGATCCTCGGTGCGCCACTCGGGGGCGAGCCGGGGGTGGACCACCTGGACACCACGTCCGCCGACGACGCCGAACGTCGTGCGCAGGGATTCATGGCGGCCCGTCAGGTCCTCGGCGGCGGAGCGCAGCGCGGCGGTGTCGAGGGCGCCGGTGAGGCGCAGCGCGGTCGCGGTGTGGTACTCGGCGCTGCCCGGGTCGAAGTCCTCAAGGAACCACAGCCGCTGCTGACCGTATGACATGGGAAGGGCGCCGGCGCGCGGGACGACGGGGATCGCCGGGTCCTCGTCCGTCTCGTCGGGGGCGAGGGAGGCGGTGAGTCCCGCGATCGTCGGGGTGTCGAAGAGGATGCGCGGCGGCAGGGTCATGCCGAGCGCGGCGCGCATCCGGGAGACGGCGCGGACGGACAGGATCGAGTTGCCGCCGAGGTCGAAGAAGTTGTCGTGGACGCCGATGTCCTCGATGCCGAGGACATCGGACCAGACACCCGCGAGGGTCTCCTCGACGGCGTTGCGCGGTGCGGCTCGACCGGCGCCGGACCGCTCCTGGACCGCGGCCGGGTCGGGCAGCGCCTTGCGGTCGACCTTGCCGTTCGGCGTGAGCGGCAGCGTGTCGAGCACCACGATCACGGACGGGACCATGTGGTCGGGCAGGCCCTCGGCGAGGTGGGCGCGCAGGTCCTCGGGGGAGGGGCGGCGCACCCCGGACGGCGACACGTAGGCCAGCAGGTTGGTGTTGTGGGTGAGGACCACGGCCTGGGCCACGTCGGGATGGAGCGCGAGGGCGCTCTCGATCTCACCCGGCTCGATGCGGAAGCCGCGCACCTTCACCTGGTCGTCGGCACGGCCCAGGTACTCCAGGTTCCCGTCGGTGTTCCAGCGCGCCACGTCGCCGGAGCGGTACATGCGCTCGCCGGGCTCGCCGAACGGGTTGGCGACGAACCGCTCGGCGGTGAGGCCCGGACGCCCGTGGTAGCCGCGGGCGAGGCCGACACCGGCGATGTACAGCTCGCCGCGCACACCGGCGGGCACCGGGCGCAGGGCGTCGTCGAGGACGTACACGCGGAAGTTGGCGATGGGCGTGCCGATCGGCGGGACCGTCGCGCCGCTGAGCGGGGCGCTCATGGTGGCGCAGACGGTCGTCTCGGTCGGGCCGTAGGCGTTGATCATGCGCCGGCCGCGGGACCAGCGGGCGACCAGGTCGGCGGTGCTGGCCTCGCCGGCGACGACGAGGGTGGCGTCGTCGGGCAGGCCGTGCCCCTCGGGGAGGACGGCGACGGTGGCGGGGGTGAGGGTGGCATGAGTGACGCCATGTGCGGCGGCGTAGGACGCGAGCGGCTCTCCGGGGGCGAGGGTCTCCTTCGAACCCATGACCAGCGTCGCGCCGGTCAGCAGCGCCATGCACACCTCCCAGAACGCCGCGTCGAAGCTGGCGGAGGCGAACTGCAGCACGCGGCTGCCGGGAGTCACGTCGAACGCCTGAACCTGTACGGCCGCCAGGTTGCCGATGCCGCTGTGGGAGACGAGGACTCCCTTGGGACGGCCGGTGGAGCCGGAGGTGTAGATGGCGTACGCCAGGTCCTCCGGTGCGAGCGCCACGTCGGGCGCGGTGGCCGGGTGGGCGTCGAGGGCGGCGCGGTCGGCGGTGAGGTCGACCAGGGTGGCTCCCGTCTCCGGCAGCCGGTCGCGCAGCTTCTGCTGGCTGACGACGAGGCGGGCGCCGGAGTCCTGGAGCATGTGGGCGAGCCGGTCGGCCGGATAGGACGGGTCGAGCGGCAGGTAGGCGGCGCCGGCCTTCATGATGCCGAGCAGAGCGGCGGCCATCTCGCCGCTCCGCTCGACGCACAGCCCGACCAACTGGTCGCGCCCGGCGCCGCGTTCGATCAGGTGGTGGGCGATCCGGTTGGCCCGCTCGTCCAGTTCGCGGTACGTGAGGGAGCCGTGTTCGTCGATGACGGCGACGGCGTCGGGCCGGGCGGTGACCTGGGCGGCGTACAGCTCGGGAAAGGTGCCGGTGGGCACCTCGCGCGCGGTGTCGTTCCAGCCGCGCACGACCTGTTCGAACTCGCCGTCGGTGAGCAGCGGCAGCGTGGTGAGGGGCGACTCCGGGCTCTCGGCGGCGCCGGCCAGCAGGACCGTCAGGTGGTCCGCCAGGCGGGCGGCCGTGGCCTCGTCGAACAGGGCGGTGCTGTACCTGACCCGCAGACGCCGCCCGGCGGGGGCGATCTCGACGGACAGGTCCAGCGGGTCGAAGTCCCGCTCCTTTTCGGTCAGCTCGCCGAGGTCGGCGACCATGGCCTGGATGTACGGCGTGATGCTGGTGTCCGGCGCGGGGGCCAGGGCCTCGACGAGGTCCGGGAAGGGGACGCCGTCGTGGGCGAGGGCGTCCGCCAGGGTGCGGGCCGTGTCGCGCAGCAGGGCCGTGAAGGGGGCTGCGGCGTCCACTTCGGTCCGCAGGACGATCGTGTGCCCGGTGCGTGGGGAGACGGTGCCGAGGGCTGTGTCCTCCTGCCCGGAGTAGCGGGTGAGCAGGGCGGTGACGGCGGCCGCGAGGACGGCCGTGCGGCTGGTGGCATGGCGTCGGGCCAGCTCCGTCAGCGTTCGGGCGGCGGAGCCGGGTAGCGCGCGGGTGTGGACCGCGGTGTCGGCCGACCGGACGACGGGGCGTGACCGGTCGGCCGGGAGCTCCAGGGGTGGGACGCCGTCCAGCCGGGCCCGCCAGAACTCGGTCTGGTCGGACACTGCCCGGTTCACCGGTGCGTCGGCGCGAGCCACGTGGGTACCTCCAGAAACGGGGCGGCTTCCGGCCACTGGTGGGCATGGCGAGGCACGGAAACCGGAGAGAGCCGGAAAGTTGGAATGCTGGAAAGGTGGAGCGGGGAGGGCGGTGCCGGCCGGAGCGTGATGGCGGGGGCCGGCGCGCGTCCGCGGTCGGCGAGGGGCTACGCGGCCGACGTCCGCCGGGCGGAGCGTCCGCCGAGTTGCATGAGGACCACATCGCCCGTGGCGGTTTCGGTGACGAACCGGCCGGAGAAGGGGGCGGTCTCGGCGTCCGTGCGCCGGGCGTCGAAGGTCAGGTCGCCGCGGAGCGCGAGGCCGGCGGTGAGACCGGTGGCGTCTGTCAGGCGCAGGGTGGTGCCGTCCTGGTGGGTGCGGACGGTGAAGCGCGTGTCGCCGTTGCGGTAGTCACCGGTGAAACGGTTGAGACCCGTCTGCACGGCAGGTGCGGTGGAGGTCGTGGGGCGGTGGTCGCCCACCGGTATACCGTGCTCCCGCAGGATGTCGACGAGGTCGGCCCACAGCAGGGTGCCGGTGGTCGCGTTGGTGGTCAGTGCGACGGCGGTGCCGGTGCGCGGATGGAACCGCAGGTGCGCGGTGCCGCCGTCGGCCGTGCCATCGTGTCCGAGCCAGGGGCCGTCGGGCGAGGCGTAGTGGGCGAGGCCGAGGCCCCATCCGTCGGCCATACCGAAGGCGTTCGCGCGGGGATCCCGGGCCGCCATCTCGGCACGGTCCGCGGCGGGGAGCAGGGCGTCGGCGTCGGGGTGGTCGCCCAGGTGCAGGGCGGCGAGCGCGACCAGGTCGTCGGCGCTGCCGGCCAGCCCGCTCGCCGGTGCCCAGCCGTCCGGCACGTACACGCCGACGGGGTGCACGCCGCGCTCGCGGCCCGGCCGTACGGTGTGGCCGTCGGCGACGGTGCGAAGGCCTGCCGCCGGGCCGCCGCTCAGGAACACCGGGTCGATACCGAGCGGTCGTAAGAGGGAATTTTCGACGACCGCCTGCCATTTCATGTCACCGACCGTCTCGATGACGTGTCCGGCGATGTTGTAGCCGGTGTTCGAGTAGGAGAAGTATCGACCGGGTTCGTGCAGGGGAGAGGTGAGCACGGCGCTTGCCGTGTAACGCGCCAGGGACGATTCCCGGCTGCTGTCGAGTTCATGGTCGGCGACCAGCCCCGCGGTGTGAGAAAGCAGGTGCCTCAGGGTGACGGCGGACATTCTCCCGTCCACCGCCCCGTCGAACTCCGCCAGGTATTCACAGACCGGGTCGTCCCATTCCAGTTCGCCCTGCGCGACGAGTTGGGCGACTACGGTGGCCGTGAACGCCTTGGTCACCGAGCCCAGGGCGAAGGCGGTGTCCACCGTCACCGGCCGGGCGGTCCCGACGCGTGTCACACCCGTGGCCACCGATACCCTTTTCCCGGCCCGGCGGATGGTCAGCTGCGCGCCGGGAACAGAGTGGTCGTGCGTGAGTCCTCGCAACCGGTCCGCCGTGAAAGGCGCTTCCACATCTCCCCCTTGATGGATGTCATCGGTACGGCTACCCGCACCGCGGAGGTGCGGGTAGCCGTACCCCTTCATCCTCGATCACACGTTCAACGAACGGCAAGGGCTTTCGATTTAGAGAAAAGATGCAGGTCAGACAGGGTGAATCGACCAAGGGAGAGTGGCGGTCACCGTGGTCGGCCCACCCGGCGGACTGCTGACCTCCAGCTGCCCGTTGAGGGCGGCCGCCCGGTCCTCCAGCCCCCGCAGGCCCGTCCCGGCCGCCGGTGAGGCGCCGCCCGTGCCGTCGTCCGTCACCGCGACGACGAGCTGGTTGTCGTGTTCGTCCAGGCGGACCCGAATGCACGTGGCGGACGCGTGCTTGACCGTGTTCGCGAGGCATTCCGCGACGATGTAGTACGCGGTCGACTCCACGCTCACATCCGGGCGCCGAGCGAGCGCGCCGCACACGGTCACGGGCACGTGAAAACGTTCGGTCAATGCCGTGACGGCCGCTTCGAGACCGCGGTCGCTCAGAATGGGCGGCTGAATGCCGCGCACCAGGTCCCGGATGTCGTCGAGCGCCCTGCCGATTTCCTGGTGGGCTTCTTCGACGAGCGCGGACAGGTATTCCGCATTGTCGCTCCGGCGGTGTTTCGCGTACGACAGGCGCATGAGCAGAGCCGCCAGGCGCGCCTGTGCCCCGTCGTGCAGATCCCTTTCCAGGCGGCGGAAATCCGCGTCGTTGACCCGCAGCGCCGCAACGCGCTGGCGTTCGGCCGCCTGCTCCCGCAGCTGCGCCTCGGCCTCGTCGATACGGCTGAGGACGCGCCGCACCAGCCGGGCCCGGAGCTTGCCCATCCAGAACAGCAGCACCACGAGCACCGAGAAGAGCACCACGGCCGCGGCAGCCACCGACACGCGCGTGACCGCCCCGGTCACCAGCAGGGTCACGCCGGGTCCGAACGCGAGTTGCTCGGGCGGCCCGACCGGCAGGGCCACGGCGAACAGGACCACAGGGAGCGCGAGTGCCGCGAGCGGCAACAGCCAGACCGAGCCCAGCAGCAGCAGTCCGAGGTAGCCGATGTCGTCCCGGCGCGGCTTGGTGGAGCGGCGCTCCCGCTCCACCTCCCGGTTCGCCTCCGCCGACCGGTGCGAGGGGTCCCCGGGGTCGCCGACGACCGAGTGGGCGAGCAGGCGTTCCAGGTCGGCGACGGCCCGCAGCAGCGGCAGGCTGAATGACATGCCGTCGTGCAGGGCCGCCATCCGGGCTGCCACCTGCCGCGGAACCTCGCCCACGGCCTGGTCGGCTCCCGGCGGTCGCCGCCGCGCCGCGGCAACGGCCCGCCGAACCACCGCCGCCGTACCGTGCACAAGGGTGACGACCACCGTCGGCAGGCCGACGAGCAGGAGCCACGAGACGGCGCGCAGCGCCAGGGAGGCCGCCAGAAGGGGGACCAGCAGCAGGCCGACCAGACTGCCCACGGAGAGGTAGATCAGGCCCGCGGCCACACGGTAGGGGGTCGGAAAAGTCATGGGGCTACGAATTGCGATACGTCAGCCGGCTCAGTCCTTCAGCCTGTCCAGGCCCCGTAGATAATCCAGCACCGCCAGCACCCGGCGATGGTTCTCACCCGAGTTGGGAATCTGCAACTTGCCCAGGATCGACGTGACATGCTTTTCCACCGCGCGTTCGGAAATACCGAGCCGATTCATGATTCCACTGTTGGTCAGCCCCGTCGCCATGAGTTCGAGTACCTGGCGTTCGCGCGGTGTCAGCAACTCGGTGGCACGCTTCTCGCGCGGACTGCCGACGAACTGCTTGAAGACGTCGGAGTCAAGGACGGTCTCCCCGTGCTGCACCCGGTGCAGGGCCGAGAGGAACTCCTCGAAATCTCCGACGCGTTGCTTCAGCAGATAACCCGCCCCTGCCGACGCGTTCCGCACCAACTCCTCCGCATAGGTGGGCTCCACGTACTGGGAAAGGAGCAACACGGCCGTGTCCGTGCGGAGCTGCTGTATGTCCAGAGCGGCACGTATGCCCTCGTCCGTGAATGTGGGCGGCATGCGGACGTCCATGATGACCACATGCGGCCGAGCGGTACGGACGACTTCCAGAATCCCCGTCGCGTCGCCCAGCGAGGCGACCACTTCAATTCCCTCGTCCGCCAGCAGCCTCGCCATCCCGGCTCGCAGGAGCGCGGAATCCTCGGCGATCGCGACGCGCATGGAGACTCCCGCTCGTTAGGATCGTGCCAGCCAATGGCCGGGCATGATGCCACCCGATGGCTGAAAGAAGTGAAGTTGTATGGGGGGCATCAGCATAGGGCGGCACGATGGACGACGCCACGCCCGGCAAGGCGCGGCCAGGGGCCCGACGGGCCTACCGGCGGGAAGCGACCATCGAGACGCCGGCTTGCCGCAGCAAACGCCCCGACGCCGCCAGACTCACCACCACCCCCGCGAGCACGCACGCCGCCGTAAGTGCCGAGAGCATCCCCCACTCCACGCTCAGCGGCGCCTCGCCACCGAACACGGTGAGCGCTCCCCGGTAGGCCCGCGCACCCAGCGCGACCACTCCCGCCGCGATCAGCACACCCAGCGCGGAGGTGGACAGCGTCTCCCACAGAGCCATGCGGCGGACCTGCCCCGCGCTGACGCCGAGCATCCGCATACCCGCGACCTCCCCGCCGCGCCGGCTGTACGACATCACCAGCGTGCCCGCCACGGCGATCAGCGCGTACAGGGACGCGGGCACCGTCAGCACTCCCAGCACCAGCCGGTTGAGCCGGTCCTGGTCGGTCGCCGTCCTGCCGAGCCACTGCGCCGACGGCACGACCCTGACCCGGTCGCCCCCCAGACGCGCGGTCAGCTCGGCGGCCGTCGCCCGTGCCGAGCCCGCGGCCTCCTCGTGGAGCAGCACGGTGGCACGCGACGGGGCCGGGGCCGTACCCCGCGCACCGTCCGGCAGCAGCAGTGAGGGCACGGCCGAGCCGCCGTCCAGCACCGCCACCACGCGGGCCTTGATGGGCCGACCGCCGAACAACCCGTAGGTCACGGTCGATCCCGCACGTTTCCCGTACCAGTCGGCGAACTCCCGCGACACGGCGACCGTCCCCGGCCGTAGCGGTCCGAGCGTTCCGCCGACCACGGAGATCCGGTGCGTGCGGGCCAGGGCCGGCGGGTCCGCGATCGCCGCCTGTTCCTTCCACACCGAGTACGGGCCCGCCACCGCCACCTCCAGCTCGGCGGGGGCGGAGACGGCCGCCACCGCCGGATCGGCACGTAGCGCCTTGATGTCGGCCGCGCTCAGCGCGTCGCCCCGAGTGGGTTCCACGACGAGCTGTGCGACCGTGCGCGCACGGTCGTCCGCCTGCGTCGCCGCGCCCGTGGTGGACAGCACCGTGGTGAAGGCGCCGACGACCGTGAGGATCGCCAGTACCGGCCCCACCAGGGACGCCGTGCGCCGCCGCGACGTACGCACCGACTCGGCGGCCAGGCGCCCGGCCACCGGGTCCAGCCAGCGCAGCGGCAGCGCCATCAGCCTCAGCAGCGGCGGCAGGTACACCGGTCCCAGCAGCGTGGCGGCGACCGCCAGCGCCATGGTGCCGAACAACGCGAGCGGAGTCGCCGCCTCCGCCCCGGCGCCGGGCGCCAGAGCCAGCATCACCGCACCGCTCACCAGCGCCAGCCCGCCCGTCACCCCGCGCCCCGCCGTCATGGTCCGGGCGTCCAGGTCCGCCTCGCGCAGCGCCTCCGTCGGGCGGACCCGGGCGGCGCGCCTCGACGCGGCGAGGGTTCCCAGCACGGCCATGAACAGGCCACTGCCCGCCGCGAACACGAGCGGCCAGAGCAACGGTCCCTGCCGCAAATCGACCGGGGACAGGCCGGTGCCGTTGAGTGCCCCGACGGCGACCGGCGCGGTCACAGCGGCGACCGCGCACCCCACGAGCGCGGCGGGCACCGCCACCGCCAGCGCCTCGCCCAGCACCATCCGGCGCACCTGCGGCCCGCCCGCGCCCACCAGGCGCAGCAGCCCCATGTCGCGTCGGCGCAGGGCGATGCCGAACGCGCAGGTGCCGGTGACGACGACGATCGTCACGAAGGCGGACACCACCCCCGCCATCGCCAGCACGCTCTGCACCCCGCCCATGTCCACGTCACCGCCGGACAGGGTGTGCGCCGCACCGGTGCCGTCCGTGAGCGTCACCGAAGGGCGGCCGGCATCCGTCGAGGTCGGCACCGCCCAGGTCGCGGCCAGCGCCGAGGCGGACACGCCGATCAGCGCCACGCCGAGCGTGAGGGCCACGAAGGTACCGGTGAACAGGGCCCAGTAGTGCCGCACCGAGCGCACGGAGATCCGCCACATCACCGCTCCCACATGCTCAGCCGCTGGGCGACCGCGTCGGCCGTAGGGTGGTCGAGCCGCCCGACGACCTGGCCGTCCGAGAGGAACACGACCCGGTCCGCGCAGGCCGCCACCGCCGGATCGTGCGTCACCATGACGACCGTGCGCCCCGCCCGGTCCACCACGGTCCGCAGCAGTTCCATGACCTGCCGGCCGCTGGACCGGTCCAGAGACCCGGTCGGCTCGTCGGCGAAGACGATCTCGGGCTCGGCGACCAGCGTGCGCGCGATCGCCACCCGCTGCTGCTGGCCGCCGGACAGCTGCGCGGGCCGTCGGTCCGCCTTGTCCTCCAGGCCCACCTCGCGCAAGGCCTCCAGGACCCGGTCCCGTTTCACCCGCCGGCCCTGCAGCCGCAGCGGCAGCGCCACGTTCTCGTACGCGCTCAGCATCGGCAGCAGATTGAACTGCTGGAAGACGAAGCCGATCCGGCTCCTGCGGACCGCGGTGAGTTCCCTCTCGTCGCAGGCGGCGAGATCCGTGTCGCCGAGCAGGACCCTGCCGCTGTCGGGCTTGTCCAGACCGGCCGCGCAGTTCAGCAGTGTCGTCTTGCCGGAGCCGGACGGGCCCATCACAGCGGTCATCGCGCGCTGCGAAAAGCCCAGACTGACCTCGCGCAGCACCGGGACCGGGCTCGCGGCGCCCGCGTAACTCTTGGAGACGGCGGCCAGCTGGACAGCGGGAAGCTGGACATCGGTGAGCAATGACATGCTCCCAGTCCAGCAGAGCGGGCCGCCCAGGTCAGTGGACCTTCGCAGAGTCCCGGGGGGCGGGTTTTCCCTACCATCCGCCGGGCGCGCCGGCCGGATAGAGTAGCCGGTGGCCCCGCACGCGCACGCCCCGGAGGGACACGCACCATGACCGTCGCCGTCTGGGAGTCCTTACGGCGGAACCCCCTGCGGTTCGCCTTCTCCACGTGGCCGCTGCGGTGCTGGGCCTTCCTGCTGAGCGGAACCGTCCTCGGCTTCGCCGTGCTGTTCCTGCTGACCGCCCTCCTCTTCGTCGGCGTCGGCCTGTCCGTGGTCGGAGTCGGCCTGCTCGTCCTCATGGCGGTCGCCGTCTCCGGCATCCCCGTCGCCGCCCTGGAACGGCGCCGGTTACGGCTTGTGGAACCGGAGCCCCTCCTCGACCCGCACGGCTCCCTGCCCGGTACGGGTGCCTGGCCGTGGCTGCGCACCCGGCTGCGTGAACGGGCCACATGGCGGGAACTGGGGTACACGCTCGCCCTGGGGGTCGTCTCCACCACCACGGGGTTCGGCTTCGCCGCCTTGTTCGGCCTGTCGGTGATCCTCACGCTGACACCGGCCATCGTGTGGGCGATCGCACCCGACACGGTGATGCTGGTGCCCGGCAGGTCCATCTCCGACCCCGTGGCAGCCCTGCCGGGCAGCGCCATCGGCCTGTTCGGGCTGTTCGTCTCGGCCTACGTGGGCGGGCTGCTCACCGGCGCGCACGTCTGGGTCGCCCAGTTCCTGCTGTCGGCGCGGGACGAGGACCTGAGTTCCCGGGTCATCGAACTGACCCGCTCCCGCGCCCGGTTGATCGACGCCTTCGAAGCCGAGAGGCGACGCATCGAACGCGATCTGCACGACGGCGCCCAGCAGCAACTCGTGGCACTCAGCATGACCCTGGGGCTGGCCGAGATGGAGCTGCGAGGCCAGGACTCGCCGGCTGTCGCGCTCATCGCCCGAGCCCGCGGCGAGGCCCGCGAGGCCCTGGGCCAGTTGCGTTCCCTGGTCCGCGGCATCCATCCCCAGGTCCTCACCGACCACGGCCTGCCCGCCGCTCTCGCCGAACTCGCCCTGCGCAACCCGATCCCGGTGACCGTCGACATCGATCTGCCGCACCGGTTGCCACCGGCCATCGAGACGACGGCGTACTTCACCGTCACCGAGGCGCTGACCAACGCCTCCAAGCACAGCGGTGCCGACCAGGTCACCGTCGTCGGACGGCTGCGCGACGACAAGCTGGTCCTGCTGATCACCGACAATGGGCACGGCGGCGCCGATCCGGCCGCCGGTGCCGGTCTGCAGGGACTGGCGGACCGCGTGGCCATTCTGAAAGGGAGACTCGTCGTGACAAGTCCCGTCGGCGGACCCACGCAACTGCGGGCGGAGGTGCCGTGCTCCGCATAGTGCTCGCCGAGGACGCCGTCCTGCTCCGCGCCGGCCTGGTGGAGCTGCTGTCCCAGGTCGGACACGAGGTGACAGCCGCTGTCGGGGATGCCGGGGAACTGGCGCGTGCCGTGGACGCCGACCGGCCGGACGTGGTCATCACCGATGTCCGGATGCCGCCCGGCTTCCGCGACGAAGGGCTGAAGGCGGCTTTGGAACTGCGCGGCCGGCACCCCGGCCTGCCGGTGCTCGTGCTGTCGCAGTACATCGCCACGGCCTACGCGACACAGTTGTTCAGCGGCAGTTCGCCGGCCGAGGGGGGACTCGGGTATCTGCTCAAGGACCGGGTCGGAGAGGTCGCCGACTTCCTCGACGCGCTGGACCGCATCGCCGACGGGCAGACGGTGATCGATCCGGAAGTGGTTCGCGTGCTGCTGCAGCAGCGTGCCGCCGACGAGCCGCTGCAGCGCCTGACGCCCCGCGAGCGGGAGGTACTGGCTCTCATGGCGGAAGGCCTCAACAACCAGGCCATCGCGCAGCGGCTCACCATCACGGAGGCGTCGGTGGTCAAGCACTCGAGCAACATCTTCATGAAGCTGGATCTCGACCCGGCGGAGGGCAACCGCCGAGTCCTGGCCGTCCTCGCCCACCTGCGCGGGCAGCCCCCGCGAGTCTGAGCGGAGGCACCCTCAGGAGGCCGCGGCTCCGTCAGCCTTCCCCGCCACTTCGCTCGGACACCGCCGCGCTGAGATCCGCACCGGGGGAGAGCAGCTGGGCCAGCCGCTGTGCCGACACGTCCCAGGACCACCGCGAAGCCACCCAGGACCGGCCGGACTCGCCCATCGCCGCGGCCTTGTCCGGGTCGCGCAGGATCCCCGTCACAGCACGGGCCACGGCCCCTTCATCCGTGCCGTCCACGACGGTCCCCGTCACCCCGTCGACGACCGCGTCCGGCGCGCCCCCCGAGTCTCCGGCGACCACGGGCAGCCCGCTGGCGGCGGCCTCCAGGAACACGATGCCCAGCCCTTCCGCCTCCAGCCCGGCCTTGCGGGTCCGGCACGGCATGGCGAACACGTCCGCCGCCGAGTAGTACGCAGCCGTCGACGCGTGATCCAGCCCGCCGACGAACACCACGTGGCCGTCGGCGTGCAGCCGTGCGAGCCGGCGCAACCGGTGCTCGTCCGGGCCGCGGCCCACGATCACCAGCACCGCTTCCGGCACGGCCTGCCGTATGCGGGGCATCGCCCGGATCAGCATGTCCTGGCCCTTGCGCCGGACCAGCCGTGAGACGCACAGGACGACTTTGCGGTCCACGATGCCGTGCCGCTCCCGGATCTGCCGGGCCCGGCCGGGCTCCGGCAGGAACGCCGAGGTGTCCACGCCGGGAACCAGCCGCGCGAGTCCGGCCCGCGGCCCCAGCGCCGGCGCGATACGACGCCGGGTGTACTCGCCGAGGTAGGTGACCGCGTCCACATGGTCGCCGATGCGTCGTAGCACCTGCCTGGCGCCCGGTGTGCGTGCCCACCAGATCTCGTGACCGTGCGTGGTGGCCACCATCCGCTGGATCCCGCCGCGCCGCAGTGCCGGCGCCATCGCCGCGAGGGGAGCGGCGGCGCCGAACCAGACCCGGTCGCAGCCGTACCGCCGGGCGATCTCCAGAGCGCGGCGGGTCACCCTGGGGGTGGGCAGCAGCTTGCCGCTGGGATCCCGGACCACCGGGAACGGCAGCGTGGCGTCGTACTCGGCGGCGCCCGGCTCACCGGACGTGTAGACGACCACGTCGTTGTCGGGTATGCGCGTCGCCATGGCGTGGACGAACGTTTCGATGCCCCCTTGGCGGGGCGGGAAGTCGTTGGTGACGATGAGAGTGGTGCCCATGGTCGGTCGCTGCCTTCGGGACGGGGACGGTCAGGTGGTGAAGAGGTAGTTGCGGCGGTCGTCGGTGATGCGGGTGACGGGATCCCAGCGGCCACGGCGCCAGCAGTGGGCCCGGTAGCCCAAGTCCCGCAGGTGGGTGAGGACATCGGCCGGATCCGCGCCGTACTTCGCCAGGTGGCGCCGCTCGATCTCCAGCAGCAGCGTGGGCCGGTGGCGGAGCAGAGTGGCCGAGCCTCCCTTCAGCAGGGCGAGTTCAGTGCCCTCGACATCGGCCTTGACGAACGTCAGCCGCTCCAGGGCGATCTCCTGGGCCAGCTGGTCGAGGGTCCGGACCGGGGCCGGCACGGTGCGGGAGTCGCGGAACTCGGTATTGGGGCCGGGCCCGTCCGCGCCCGCGGTGAGATAGGCCCGCCCGTGCACCGGCAGACCTCGCCGTACCGGCAGGCTGAGCGTTCCGTATCCGCACCAGTCACCGAGGGCGGCGCGGTGCACGGTCACGTTGCGGGCGCCCAGGAGCCGCGCGGTGCTGCGCAGCAGGCGGTAGGGACCGGGCAGCGGCTCGACGCTGTGCACCCGGCCGGACGGCCCGGCCAGGGCGGCCAGCACCCAGGTGTACAGCCCGTACTCCGCGCCCGCGTCCACGCACACCGATCCCGCCGGTACGAACGCCCGTAGACCCGCCACCTCGTCCTCGACGAACGGGAACCGGTGGGCGCCCCACCGCAGGGTGGCCGCCACCGCCGCGATACGACGGGCCCTCACCGGGTGCCCCCCGGGGCCGCCACGGGGGTGGGACGCGCAGGCCGGGAGTCCCGTACGACGAGGCCGTGCGCGGGCTCCTTGCGCTCGGTGCCGCCCAACAGCCGGGCGAACACGACCAGGGCGACCGGCAGGGCGAGGTACCCGAAGCGTCCGGCCGGCGCGAGGAGGAACGCCGCGGACAGACCGACGGCGAGCCGGTCGGCGGCCGACACGAGATCGTGCGGCGGCCGTACCAGAAGGGACAGGGCGACGGCCAGCCCCGCGGCCAGTAGCAGGGCGACCGCCGCGTACCAGCCGGCCGGCCCGCCGTCGGCGAGCAGTCTGCCCGGCAGCGGGCTGGCCGCCGGAGTCTCCCATGGCCCCCGCCCGATCGGAAAGGCGAACACCTGCTGCACCAGGGGCCCGGGTGACGACAGCGCGCTCGGCAGAACGAGCAGGGCCGTGCCCGCCACTGCCACGGCCGCCCCGCGCACAGCTGGGCGGGGGCCGCCCCGGCGGGCGAGCAGCGCCACGGCGACCGCGACGGCGGGCCAGGCCGTCCACTTGAGGGAGCAGGCAGCGGCGAGCGCGAGACCGCTGGCCGACGACCGCCCCCGCGCCGCATACGCCAGCGCGAGAACCAGCAGCCCGATCAGCGGCAGGTCCACGCCGCTGACGCACAGCGGCAGGGCCACGGCCGGTGAGGCGACGAACGCGCCGACACCGTACATGCTCGTCGTGTTTCCGGCAGCCGCCCTCGGACCGCGGGCAGGGCGCCGGGCCGCACGCCGAGCCGTCCACAGGCAGCCGAGGAACGCCGCCGCACACCAGAGCCGGGCGTCACCCAGCACCCTGGGCAGTGCGCCGCTGTCGCCCAGCACCGCACGCGGCAGCCCGAACACCGCCATGCCCGGCAGGTACGGGGTGACCTCGGCCACAGTGCGGGGATGCGCCAGGTACGGTGTGGACTGGTGCACCGTCAGCAGCCCGGCGCGCTCGATCACGCCGACCTCGCTCTGCGCCGAGCCGGTCAGTACCAGCAGTGCGAGGGGCACGACGACGGCACCGCCGACGGCGAGCCAGACCGATACGGCATGTCCGCGCCGGCGCGGTGACAACGCGGCGACCGCCGCGCAGAGGTAGCCCGCGCAGGCGCTCATGCCCCACAAACGGTGCGGCTCGGGTGCCGTGATCAGCGGGAAGACGGCGGCCCATACGGCGGCCGCGAGCCAGCCGCAACACCACAATGCGCGGTTGTCCGAGGGAAGTTGATGCCTATGAGTCAGCACCCGTCCATTGCACCGGGGAGCGCCTTGCCGGGGCATGACAGCCAGGTCGAGACCTCAAGGTCGGGTTTACCCGACCATGGAACCGATGTGTACCGCAGGGGGTCTCGGCATCAGGGCAGGTCAGCTTGTCTCAAAGTCGTCAGCAAGGGATCAGCGGGATCTACGCTCGGTGGCGCCCTGCGATCTTGAAGGAGCGAGAACAGCAGTGAAGAAGAAGCGAGTTGTCATCGTGACCGGCGGGGGTACGGGCATCGGGGAGGCCACCGCCCGGCTGCTGCGCGAGGGAGAGCACCATGTGGTCGTCTCCGGCCGGCGCAGCGAGCCGTTGCGACGCCTCGAACAAGAGACCGGGGCGCTCGCGCATCCGTCCGACGTGCGGGACCCCGAGGCCGCCGACAGTCTCGTCGCGGCAGCGTTGGACGCGTACGGACGGATCGACGGAGTGGTGCTCAACGCGGGCATCGGGCGCGGAGGGGCCGTGGGCGACCTGTCGTTGGAGGACTGGGACGAGGTGATGCGCACCAATGTCACCGGCCCACTGCTGCTCCTGCGCGCGGCGATCCCGCACCTGCTGGAGGCGAGCGGCGCGGTGGTCGCCGTCGCTTCGGTGTCCGCGCTGCGCAACGGCACGAGCAACGCGCCGTACGCCACGTCCAAGGCAGCCCTGCTCCAGCTGTGCCGTTCCGTCGCCGTCGACTACGGCGGTCAGGGGGTGCGAGCCAACGTCGTGTGCCCGAGCTGGGTGCGGAGCGAGATGGCCGACCGCCGCATGGCGCGCTTCGCCGCCGAAGCGGACCTGCCGGGAGACGGCGTGGACACGGCCTACGAGGAGGTGACCGGATTCCTTCCGCTGGGTCGTCCGGGTGAGCCGCGGGAGATCGCGGAGGCCGTTGCCTGGCTGCTGTCCCCCGCGGCGTCGTATGTGAATGGCGCCGTGCTCACCGTCGACGGCGGGGCGACGGCCCTGGACCCCGGGACGCTCGGCTTCGACTTCCGTGTGGTGCCGCGCGACGACGAGGCGGGCACTCGTCGGTAGTACCGTCGGTCCCGCGGCTCCCGGCCCGTCCTCTGTCGCTCGCGAGGGGGTGGGTCAGGGCCGCCGGGCCGCGACGGCTTCGCTGTCGCACGGCAGCGCGTCCGTCATCGACGGCCACATCCGGGCGATCGTCAGCAAGGTCGCCGCGCTTCCGTGCTCCACGCCGGGGAGGGGGCGGGCGGCGGACGGTGACGCACCGACGAGTTTGGCCCGCCTCGCCTGTCCCAGTGCGCCGGCGAGTGCGGCGGCGGCGAGCCGGTCGTCCCGCACTCCTGCCCGCTGGGCGTGTCGGCGCGCGTCCTCGTAGGCGCCGGGCCGGGAGTATTGCTGGAGCACCAGGAGCGCGTCATAGGTCTCGATGGTCTGTCTGTGCGCCTGCAGCGCCAGCGGGGAACGCGGGCGCAGCACCTCCTGGATCCTGGTCTGCTGTGGACTGGCAAGCGCCACTTGGGGCACTGCCACGACGAGATCGCGCCACAGCGGCCACAGCCGCCAGGTGACCCGCAGAGCAGTCCAGGTTCGGGCCGCGGCCGTCGCCGTGGGGACCAGCAGTGATACCGCCCGGATGATGCCGTGAACGCCGATGACCAGCGACAGGTAGGGAAGGATGGCGGGGGCGCCGCCGAAGAGGTACCAGAGATAGCCGCCCCAGAAGGCGACCGCGAAGACGCTTCCCACCGCGAACAGCCGCAGCGACCAGACGAGATCGCGGTCTGCGGTACGCAGGCTGTACGACCAGCACACCGTGAGGGCGACGGCGTCACCGACCAGATGGGCCACGACGAGGATCAGCCAGTAGGCGGACCCCGCATCGGCGGGTCCCTGAACGGAGGGAGCGCTCTCGCCGGGGTGGACCGCCTGCAACAGGCTCAGGACGAGCAACGCGCCCATGGCTGCCGCCAGCCCCACCACGACGGAGAGGTGCAGGCGGCGAGCGCGGGTGGAGTCGACCATGAAGAGAAGGACCAGCCCGGCACTGAGGACACCGATCAGGTTGCGGACCAGGGCGATGGTGCGGACGTCCGTGCCGGCGTCCGTGAGCAGTTCGACGATCCTGGGCTGGAAGAGGGTGATGGCGACGGTCGCGGCCAGGACGCTGAGCCACAGTCCCCGTTGCTGGGCCTGACGCAACGCGGGCCGGGCGCGGCATACGACGGCGAACCACATGATGAAAACGCTGCCGAGCCCCACCTGAGTCGCCAGCTCACTCGCCGACATCGACCGTCACTCCCAGGAAGGCGCCGAGTCGTCCCAGCGGGCCGGCCATGGGGCCCGTCTTTCCGGCGCTCTGTATAAGGCTGGCAATCATCTCGGCTTCTTGTTCCTCGGTGGTCGTGTAACTGGTGCGTGCCATCAATCGTTTGACGAGGTGGGGCTGCAGGCCGCCGAGGAGCTGACCCGCCAGTTCATCGCCGTGGGCCGTCGTCCCCCGGTGGTGGTCGCACAGCACATGGCCGATCTCGTGCAGAATGATGTGTTCGCGATGCAGGGGCGCCGTACGCGCCTCGTAGAAGACGTAATCGGCGTCATCGGTACCCAGCCAGAGACCGCAGGCTCCGGCGATCGCCGCCTGCTCCGGCAGCTCTTTCAGAACGAGCGGGCGGCCCCTCAGCTCCTCCACCCGCACAAGAATCGCGTCGAGGGACAATGACCCGTGCATCCCGAGATCGCGCAGGATAGCCGTACACTTCCGCTGCAACTCGGCGTAGTCGCCCGTCCTTCTCACCTGCTGTCACCCCCGTCCCGGCAGACGCAACCACGGAAACGTCACAGGGCGCCTGAGTGGGTGCGTGAGCGGGCATCGTTGCTTCTGCTCTCGTCGGTCGTTAACGCGCCGGCGCTCTGAATGATTCCTATCGGTTGTGGCGTCCCTGCGCGCCGGACTCGTCGGACATCGCGTTCACGAGCGCGAGCAGAGCGTCGAGTCCTGCCTCCGACAGGCCATCGGCGCGAAAGGCCAGCGTGCGGACCTTGTTGTTCCCCAGGGCGACGGCGAACTCCATCTGGCGCCGCACCCTCTCCGAGACCTCCTCGTCGGTGAAGTAGTCCGGTGTGACGCCGAAGTGCTCGGCCAGGACGCGGAGATGGTCGCGGGTGACGTTCCGTTTCCGCCCCGTCGCCAACTCCCAGAGGTAGGTGGCCGAAAATGTACGCCCTGTGCTTTCGTGGATTTCTTCGGCGATTTTGCTGTAAGGGGGCCGGTTGCCCCGGTAGTACGCGTTGATGATGTCCTCAAGCCGCCGAGCCAGGGACGCCGGACCTGTGGTGCCCTTGTCATCGCTGCTGATACTGGCCAATTCTCCAACTCCTGTGTGCCACGCCGCTCCTGTGTCCCGTCAACAAGATATGGCACTCGATGTGCGCACAACCATTCCCGGAGGCCGTCCAGCCCTGAGCGCGGAGCCGGTACGCGTCGCGTGGCCGCCCTGACGCGGGAAATGAGGGCCCCAGCGGATCAGTTGACACCCTTTCATCCGCTGAGTACGGTTCCCGAGTGCTTGTGTCGGCCTATGCGTATGGGGAACGCCTGACGACCCGGTGACCCGCCACGCGTTCTTCGTCGGCACGTCCGGCGCCGCGGGGGTGCCGAGAGGGAACAGCACAGGGGGAACAGCAGGCATGACATCCGCTCCACAGCCAGACGAACTGCGACCACATGACCCACGAATCGCACGTGTCGAGTTGAGGAGATAGCGCAGTGGTCTGCCTGCGTCTCACGGTGGAAGATCTTTCCCGTATTCGCTTCGTCGACTCCCTCGGGCCGGACATCGAGGCCCGCTTCGCCGAACTCAGGTACACGGAGGTGCGACCGGACGAGCTCGCGGAGTGGCGCATGAAAGTACGGAGAAGGCTGCGGGGGCCGGGGTCGGCACCTCACGCCGACATCCGCCGCTTCCGCTCGGTGGCCGTCGTGCCCTTCTGGGGGCGCATACGGAACTACCTGCGGCTGGAGCGTGAGACACGCGGACGCGCCGTCCTCTCCGGCGGCGTCGAGGGTGTCCTCAACGAACTGCACCCGGACATCAGTTGGCGCGCCCCGCTGCTTCACGTGGACAACGAGCGGCAAGGGCATGGCATCGAGCTGTGCGGGCAGGGCCTGGTCATCGCCCCGTCGCTGTTCGCGCCCGGTCCCATGGTCCTGGACGCGCAGACCGGGGGCCACGACGCTCCCGTCCTTGTCTACAACGTCACGCCCACCACCGAATCGGCGGCCGGGCTCTGGCAGCAGGAGGAAGAGGACCGGGCCGCAGCTCTGAGCGAGCTCCTCGGACAGACCCGTGCGAACGTCCTGGAGACTTTGCAGGCTCCCGTGTCCATCGGCGAGATAGCGCGCCGTCTCGACCTCTCGCACCCTTCCGTCAGCAGGCACCTGGGCATCCTGCGCCGGTCCGGGCTGGTCTCCGCCGAGCGCCGCGACAACCTGACCATGCATCGGCTGACACACCTCGGTGAGGCGGTTCTCGGCCGGCAGGACTGACAGGCCGGACGGACAGCGGTCATAAGGGGGCGAATCCGGCCATGATGTTCGTTTGACGCTCCGGGGCCGGCGGATGTGACGTCGGCAGAAAGACCACGCATCACCCGCTCCGGGCGAAGGTCTCCTGATCCGCGGCTTGTGTGCGCATCCGCTCGGTCTTCGCGCAGTTCGCCGCGTTGCGTCCCGCAAAGGCGCCGGGAAACTGGCTGCGCGCTGCGGCGGCCGCCGAGCAGCGCGTCATGTCCGTCCGGACCGCAGGCGCGCGGCAGGGTTTTGATGCCGACGTACGACCGTTCCGCCCGCGCCCTCCCTTTCGAAGGCGCGGGCGGTCCGTGTCGGCCGGGACGTGGGTCAGACCCGGACGCCGAACATGAACGGCCCGCCGATGGTGTCCATCGACTCGTAGCGCACGACCGTGCCGGTGCGCGGGGCGTGGAGGATCTGGCCGTTGCCGGCGTAGAGGCCGACGTGGTGGAGGTCGTCGAAGAAGAAGACCAGGTCGCCGACCTGGAGCTGGCTCCGGGTGAGGCGGGTGCCGATGCCCGCCTGTTCCTCGGAGGTGCGCGGTATGTGGACGCCGGCCTGTGCGTAGGCCCAGGAGGTCAGGCCCGAGCAGTCGTAGGAGGCGGTGCCGGTGGCGCCGCGGAAGTACGGCTTGCCGAGCTGGCCCTGGGCGGCGGCGAAAGCGGCGGCGGCCCTGCCGGAGGCGGAGTTCTCGTCGCCGAGCTGCACCCGCTCGGTGGCGGAGCGGCTGGCCCGCTGCTGTTCGTCGGCGAGGGCCGTCTTCTCCTTGGCGGTCAAGGTGTTGAGCAGCTTCTGCGCCTCGGCCAGCTTGCCCTGCATCTCCTGCTTCTTGTGCCCCAGCTCGGTACGGGTGGTGGCCAGATCCTTGAGCTTCTCGGTGGCCTCGGCGCGCTGCTGGGCCAGTTCGCGCTGCTTGGCCTGGATCTTCTTCAGGGCGGCGACCTGCTGGCCGCTCAACTGGTCGAGCGTGGACGCCTTGTCCAGGAAGTCGTCCGGGTCGGAGGACAGGAAGAGCTGGACCGAGGCGTCGAGACCACCGGAGCGGTACTGCGCGCTGGCCATCGAACCCAGGCCGTCCCGCAGCTTGTTCAGCTCCTGCTGGCCCCGGGCGACACCGTCCTGGATCGCGGAGATCTCCTTCTGGAGCTTCTGCTGCTTCTCCTTGGCGCCGTTGTACTTCTCGGTCGCCTGCTCCGCCTGTTCGTAGAGCTTGTCGACCTTCGCCTTGACCTCGTCCTTGCCGGGTTTCTGGCCCGGTGCGGCGTTGGCGGCCTGCGCGCTCAGGGCGACGGCTGCGGCTGCGGCGGTGGTCAGTACGGTGACACGCGTTCGGCTGGGCTGCCTGGGTCGTCGATGGGAGGCCACGGGGGCGAACTCCTTGCTCCTTCAGCCGCCTGCCAGCACGGCGGTGGGCGGGACCCTCCGCCGTCACTCCGTTCGAGTGAGCACTGAAACGGGGGTTGGAGCATGACCTTAATGAATTTCTTACCATTGGATCAAACGTTTGCGTGGCCTCGCGGTCGGTCGACGGGACGCAGTCGCCTGAGGCAACGAGCGCACGGCATCGCGGAATTGGGCGTCCCTCACCGGCGGGACCGACCGCGTCGCCGGTGGCCGTGCCTCACATCGTGGCCGTGGTCTCGTCCAGGGCCGACAGTGCCGCGGCGGCCTCCGTCTGGCGTGGGCTGCGCAGTTCGGTGAGGTCGTCTCGCGCGGCCAGCAGGGTCGCGCGGGCCTCCGGGTGGCCCAGGGCACTGAGGACGTGGCCCAGGTCGAGGCGGGCCGGGGCGGCCCATGCGGGCATCTGGGCGGCGTCGAAGGCGGAGAGGGCCTGGCGGAGCGGGGGTTCGGCCTCGGTCCAGCGTTCCAGGGCGGCCAGGTCGTTGCCGATCTGCTGGCGGGCGACCGCGTGGTACAGCGCGATCAGCTCGTCCGTACGGCCCGGGATCCCCGCGCGGCAGATCCGCTCGCTGCGGCGGTGGGTCTCCAGCGCCTCCACCGGCTGACCGGCCTGACGGAGCAGTGTGCCGAGGGAGTTGAGGATCGTCAGCTCGGCCAGCCGGGCCTGCGCGGAGTCCTGCGAGGCCAGGCAGCCGGCCCCCGCGCGCAGCCGCGCCTGCGCCTGCGGCACCAGGCCCTGCCGGTGC
Source organism: Streptomyces sp. WP-1 (assembly GCF_030450125.1). Lineage (NCBI taxonomy): Bacteria > Bacillati > Actinomycetota > Actinomycetes > Kitasatosporales > Streptomycetaceae > Streptomyces > Streptomyces sp. WP-1. The sequence goes on along the minus strand of NZ_CP123923.1, from coordinate 2,121,371 downwards.
AGCGCGCCCGCGCCGTAGCCGAGCGCCCAGCCCTCCTGGAGGCCGTCCCCGCAGTCGCGGGCCGCCGCGAGCGCGGCATCGGCGGTGGCCAGCGCGCTGTGCGGGTCGTAGGCGCACATGTTGTAGGACCAGGCGAGGTAGTTCAGGTGGATCGCCTCGTCCCGTCTGCTGCCCAGCAGGCGCGCGGAGTCGGCGGAGCGCTGGAACACCTCCACCCACTGCTCCCAGTGCTGGTTGAGGTCGGAGAACCAGTGCATCGCCTGCGCGGCGTCGAGAACCTGCTGGTGACGGCCGGTCTCATGGGCCCGGCGCAGCGCGGCGAGCCACTGGGCGCGCTCGGCCTCCAGCCAGGCCCGCGCCTCCTCCCGGCCGGCGGGGGCGCTGTCCGGGTCGGGGTCGCCGTCGTACGCACCGCCCGGAGGGCTCCCCTCGTGCTCCACGTCGAAGTGCAGCGCGGCCGCGGTGGCCCGGCGCAGCATCCACCGCGTGGTCCGGTCGAGGGCGGCGTCGCGAAGCTCGGGGGCGTCCTCAAGGGCGACCTGCTCGGCCGCGTAGAGCCTGAGCAGGTCGTGGAAGCGGTACCGCTCGGCGGTGGCATCGCTCTGCAGCAGCCCGGCGTCGGTCAGCTCCTCGGCGCAGGCGACGGCGTCGTCGTAGGACAGCCCGGCCAGCAGTGCGCCGGTCTCCGGGCTGAAGTCCGCACCGGCGGCCAGTGCGGCACGGCGCAGGAACGTCCGTACATCTGGGCGCAGTTGGCGGTACGACAGGGCGAACGCGGCACGCACCCGCAGGCTTCCGGCCTGGAGGCCGTCCAGTCGGCGGCCCTCGGCGGCGAGGCGGGTGACGAGCTTGCTCAGACGTTCGTGCGGGCGGCTGAGGAGCCGTTGCCCGGCGATCCGCACGGCCAGCGGCAGATGTCCGCACAGGTCGGCGAGGTCGCGCGCGGCCTGCGCCTCCGCCCGTACCCGGTCCGGGCCGATGATGCGGGTCAGGAGTTGGACCGCCTCCTCGCGCCGCAGCAGGGCCAGACCGGTGCGGTGGACGGACTCCAGACCCGCCAGGGAGTGCCGGCTGGTGACGATGGTCAGCGCCGGTCCGGAGCCGGGCAGCAGCGGGCTGACCTGGGACTCGTCGACGGCGTTGTCCAGCAGCAGGAGGATCCGCCGGTCGCCGGCCAGGGATCGCCACAGGCCCGCGCGGTCGTCGGTGCCGGCCGGTATCGCGGCGTCGGCGATGCCCATCGCGCCCAGCAGCCGGGCGAGCGCGTCCCGGGGCGTGGTCGGCTCGGGGTCCATGCCGTGCAGGTCCAGCGCGAACTGCCCGTCCGGGAAGTGCGGGGCGAGGCGGTGCGCGGCGTGCACCGCGAACGTGGTTTTCCCCAGGCCGGGTTGACCGGTGACCACGGTGACCGCCGGCCGGTCAGGACCGGTGTCCCGCGCCAGCTCCAGCAGCCGGCCGAGGGCCGGACCGCGAGCGGTGAAGTCCTTGATGTCGCGGGGCAGCGCCAGGGTGCCGGGGCCGGCCGGTCCGGTGGCGGTGCGGGGGCGCGGACGGCCCACGGCGGCGGACTTCTCCAGGTCGGCCGCCTCGGTGTCGTCCAGGCCCAGGGCCCCGGCCAGCATCTGGACCGTACGACGCTGCGGTCCCCGGGTGCGCCCGCGCTCCATGTCGGCCAGGGCCCGCACGCTCACCCCGGCGGCGTGCGAGAGCGCCTCCTGGCTCAGTCCGGCGCGGGTCCGCAGATGGCGCAGCCGCTGCCCGAAGTCTCCTGTGACAGGCGTGCCGTCGCGCACCGTCGAAGCCCCCTGACCGTCCGGCTCGTCCGGATGCGAGCCCCCGGCAGAAGTATGGCGGACGGCATTTCTGCCGGTGGAATCGCATGGGACGCGCGGGCCGGGGGTGGTGGACTCAACTCCGGGCACCGACAACCGAGTTGCCGTACCGCGCGCACGCCGGTCCCGGCGAGTTCGTGGGCACTCCGTCGCCCGGCTTCGCGCTCCCGCCGTACGACTTCGCGCGCACCCTCCGACCGACTGGCGGCCGGGTGGGGCGCGGAGAACCACGTAACAGGAACAGCACGACCTCAGGCCGGGGCGCCGAGCCCCGGCCCTTCACCACCCAACGGGGGAACCTCCATGAACGCGCTCCACCGCACCGCCCTGCTCGCCGCCACGGGCACGGTCCTCGTCCTGTCCCTCACCGCCTGCCAAGGTGACGGTGACACCAAGTCGGCGCCGAAGTCCGGCTCTTCGGTGACCGTGCGGCCGCCGAGCGGCAAGGCGACCGACGTGTCCGGTACGGCGGGGTCCACCAACTCGGCCGGTACGGGCAGCTCTTCCGGTTCGAACGGCTCCAACGGATCGTCGGGTGCGGCCGGTTCCCACCGCGGCGGCTCCACCGGGACATCCGGTACCTCCGGCGAGCAGGCGTCCGCCTCCACCCCGGTCTGCACCGCCGGGGACGTCCACATCACCGCCGCCACGCAGGGCGGCCCGCCGTACACCCACATCGTGCTCACGGCGAAGAACACCTCCCGCCACTCCTGCCGGCTGACCGGCTTCCCGCACATCCAGTTCCTGGAGAGCCACAAGCAGGACGTGCCGGCCGTGGCCAAGAGCAAGCCGGAGGCGCCGGTCGTGCTCGCGGCGGGTGACCCCGCCTACGCCCTGGTCAAGCTGTCGGACGGCGGGCGCGAGGAGGACAACGAGCCCGTGACCGCGTTCTCCGTCATGCTCGCGGGCGACCCGACGGTCATCGCCGTCACCGCGCCCGGCAGCGAGGGCATCGCCGTCGACCCGGCGAAGGCCCTCACCGGGTACTGGACCCCCGAACTCCGCAACGGCGCGGACGACTTCTGAGCCGCGCGGCGGGCCGGGGACCCGCCACACGCCCACGATCACACCGGTGTCGGTGTCGGTGTCGGTGTCGTGTTCCTGGCCCACGCCGGTGTGATCGCATCACGGTACGACGTCACCGCCGTCACCGAACAACCCTGCCCCCAAAGGGCGTTGACGATCGAACCCGGGCAGGATCAGAAACGTCCCGCCCGCCGTCGTCGTCGTGAAATCCAGCAGCGCGTCGGCGGCGTCCATGTGGGTGAGCGTGGCGGTGAACGTCCGCAGGTCGTTCTGGAAGCTGATGAAGAGCAGACCGGGGGCGGGCTCGTCGACGCTGTAGGAGCGGCGGAGCATGAGGCCTGCGCCGACCACGTTGGCGTGGGCCCTGCGCACATGGGCGTTCGCGGGGACCAGGTAGCGGCCGTCGGGCGTCTTGGCCCCGAGATCCGGACCCGAGGCGGCCGTGCCCCCGGAGAGCGGGACCCCGCTGGACCGGCGGCGACCGAAGACCGCCTCCTGCTCGGCGACCGACAGGGCGGCGAACCGCGGCAGGTCCAGCTCCATGCGTCGTACGACGGCCAGGGTGCCCCCGGTGACCGCGGGCGGCCCGGTCAGCCACAGGTCGCGGCGTTGTTCGGCGGCCGTGTGCGGACCCACGATGCCGTCGATGAAGCCCAGCAGGTTCCGCGGCGCGGCGAGATCCGTACCGACGGGCACGTTCGTACCGCGGCGCCCCGACTGCCGCCAGCGTTCACGGACGCGGTCACCGGCCCGGTCCAGGAGCGCGGCGGCGGCGACCGGGACGACCAGCGGGTCGCTCGCGCAGATCTGGAGCAGCAGGTCACCGCCGCGCGCCCCGGGGGCGATGCGTTCGCGGGAGAACCGCGGAAGGTCGGTCGCGCCGGGCAGCGAGGCACCGGCCGCACGCACCAGCCGGGGGCCCACGCCGACGGTCACGGTGAGGTCGCCCGGCGAGAGCCCCAGCAGCCGGGGGTCGGTCCCCGCTGTCAACGTACGGATGGACGCTCCGAGTTCGGCCAGCAGCGGTTCGACTGGCACGGTCGTACCGATGTCGGCGACCACGATCAGCAGGTTGCCCTGGGCCGGTTGGGGAAGCGTGACCCCCGCCTGGTGCGGGCCCAGCGCCGGGACCCGGGTCTCTGTCGTCCTGGCGGAAGCGCCGTGCCGCCCCGGCCCGTTGGCGTCCGCCGTGCACCCGGCCGTGAGACCCGCGGCCATCATGGCGCCGGTGACATCGAGGAACGCGCGGCGTGACGGGCGGTGATCGGCTCGGTGCATGGGGTGCAGGGTGCCACACCCGAAACGCCCATGCCGCTCAAGTTCCTTATTCCGGTGCGGAATTCGCCATCGTGCCAGACTGGGATCATGCCTCGATCAGCTCTTCGCCTGATGGCGGTGGCAGTACTCGGCGCGCTGGCGTTCGTGACCGGCTGCGGTGGTGGCGACGGAGGCGGCGGCGGTGGTGACGGCGGATCGGGCACGGGCCGGCGACCGGACGGCGCGCGGGTGACGATCCACGTGCCCGCCGACGCCCCGACCATCTCGGCGGCGGTGTCCCTGGCCCACCCCGGTGATCTGGTGCTGGTCACCCCCGGCGTCTACCACGAGTCGGTGCGGATCAAGACGCCCCGCGTCACCCTGCGCGGCGCGTCCCGGGACAAGGTCGTCATCGACGGGCGGCTGCGGCAGCCGAACGGGGTCGTCGTGGCGGCGCCCGGGGTGGCCGTGGAGAACCTGACCGTGGAGAACAACACGCAGAACGGGGTGCTGGTGACCGGTTCGGCGGCGGCGGTGGCCGGACTGCCGGGGCGAAATGGCGGCTACGACACGGGAGATGAGCCGGTCACCTTCCTGAAGTCGTTCCTGGTCTCGTACGTGACCGCGACCCGCAACGGGCTGTACGGCATCTACGCGTTCTCCGCCCAGAACGGCGTCATCGAGCACTCCTACACCTCGGGTGGCGCCGACTCGGGGATCTACGTCGGACAGTGCAAGCCGTGCCGGGTCGTGGTGCGGGACAACATCGCCGAGCTGAACGCGGTCGGATACGAGGGCACCAACGCGAGCGGCGACATGTACGTCGTCGGCAACCGCCTCGTCGGCAACCGCGTCGGCCTGACCACCGACTCCGACCACCAGGAGAAGCTGCTTCCGCAGCGCGGAGCCGTCGTCGCCGGGAACCTGATCGCGGACAACCAGCAGACCCGGACCCCCGAACAGGCCGACGGCGGCTGGGGGATCGGTATCGGCGTCGACGGCGGCAGCGACAACCGGTTCCTCCGCAACCGCGTCACCGGAAATACCAACGCCGGGTTCGTGATCACCGCGACCGCCGACGTACCGCCCGACGGCAACCGGATCACCGACAACACCTTCGCCGGCAACGGCGTCGACGTCGGCTGGACGTTCCCCACCGCCACGCACGGCAAGGGCAATTGCCTGCACGGCAATGCGCTTCGTACGACCGTGCCCGCGCGGCTCGCCACGACGGCGAGGTGTCCTGCGGCAGCCGACTCACCCTCCCCGTCTGGCACTTGGACGGCGCCGACGGGGCCCAGAGGCATCCCGTTCACCGAGGTGGCCGCGCCCGGCCCGCAGCCGCAGTTCCCGGATGCCACGACCACCGGCGCCACCGAGGTGCCGGCGGTTCCGGTGCTCCCGGACATCGCGAACATTCCCCTGCCGCCGACGTCACTGCTCGCCACCGACGCGCGCGTGCGGATCTCCTGAACGACGGGAACGGGAACGGGAACGGGAACGGGGGCGGGGACGGGGACGGGGACGGACCAGGCCGTGAGCGACGGGGTGGGGCCAGGCCGAGGACGACGGGGTCGGGCCCGGCCGCCACGCCATCTGCCGCCCCACCTCCTGCCTCCGGCCGCCCCACCGCCTGCCTCCGGCCACCCCGCCCCCCTGCCTCCGGCCACCCCATCACCCTGCCTCCGGCCGTCCCGCCCCTGCCATCGACCACCCCTCCCGCCCGCTACCCGGCCGGTGTGACCCCTGGTGCGGGCCGCACGGGAACGTATTTCCGGTCGTCGAAATCAATGACCACCGGCTGCGATTCGGAAGCCACGCTCGCCCGCACCCGATACATGGTCCCGTCCGCGCCGATCCAATACCGAACGGAATCCCCGGTATTGGATGTGGCGGCGGCTCCCGAAGTGCCTAATTTCGCATGCGCGTTCGGCCCGGTCATGACTTCCACCGAATGGCCACGCACCGTGTCCTGCCCGACCGTCTCCGCGCCATTCTGCGGCAGCAACTCCGCGTTGTCCGGCCGGTCGCTGCCCAGGCCGAGCGCGATGGCCAGCGAACTGTCCAGCGAGCTGCCGGACTTCTGGAGCGGGCGGCGGTACCAGCCGGACGCGGGCGGCGAAGGCGGTGCCGTGGCCGGGGCGTCGGCCATGGGGTGGACGAGTACGGCGGCGGCCGTCCACTGGATCAGCCCGTCACCGGACGTGTCGCGCCCGGCGCCGCGCACCACCCCGTACCCGATCCCGGCCCGGTAGTCGACGGACCCGGTGATCACCAGGCCACCGGCGGTGCTCGGCACGGTGATCGTCACCGCGCGCCCGCCCGCCTGATAGTTGAGGAAGCGCGTGATGGCGAGCCGGTTCGCCTCGTCCGGCGTCAGCGCGCGCCGGGGCGCCGAGTCACCGCCGTCGCCGATGAGGAAGAACGTCGTCGCCGCGACGGCCGCGAGGGCGAGCGCGCCCGCGACCCAAGCCGGTCCGCGCCATCGGCGGCGCCCGTCCGCCGTACCCCGCCGTAGACCTCGCTCGATTCTCTTGGTCCGCACGCGGCGCGATGCTAACAGCTGCCGCGGACGTGTCTTCTCTTTTCCCGTTTCGGTCATATGACGCGACGTCAACTTGTACTCTCCGAGCGGGGGTTGCCGTCATTCTGCCGCGTCGGGCGATGACGTAGACAACGCGAAGGAATGCGATGCCATTACGTAGGCTGCTGCGGGTGGGGCTGTCCGGTCTGTTATTGATGGGCGGCGCCACCGGTACGATCGCGACAAGCGCCGGGCAGGCCGGCGCCTCGGCCTCCGACGGCACTCTGACCGTCGAGACACTGCGGGACTTCTTCGGCACCGGTGTCATCAACACGACCATGGACGTCCCGCAACGGGGCATGAAGGTCGATGTCACCGACCCCGCCGGGCACCATGTCACCGGCGTCACGGACGCCACCGGAAAGGTCGTCGTCCAACCCTCCGACAAGGGGCTGTCCGGCGGCCGGTACCGCGTCGACGTCACCGTCCCCGCGCCCTACAGCGACTATCTGCGGGCGGCGCCGGCCTCGACGGCGGAGAACCACTTCGACAGCTTCACCTCGTTCGCGGACGTCGCGGGCGGCAAGGACGCCTCGGTGATCACCGGTGTCTGGGATGCCGCCGACTACGCCCTGCCGGACTCCCGGTACTTCGTGCCGGTCCAGAACGGCGGCAGCGGCACGGACACCCGGGCACTGGTGGCCTTCGGCACGGGCGCCCGCGGCAACTGCCCCGACAAGTCGGCGTGTCCGGACGTACTCGACACACAGGAACAGGTGGGCACCACGTTCGGGCTCGCCTACGACAAGGGCCGACAGCGGCTCTTCCAGGCGGAGTTCGCCCGGCGGTACACCAAGTACGGTCCCGACGGCGGCGATGCGATCTACACCGTGCCGGCTACCGGCGGGGGCGCCCCGAAGCTGTTCGCGAAGGTGCCGGGCGCCTCGGTCACCCCGCACGACACCGCCCGTCTGATCAAGGACGCGGGCTTCACCGACGCGCCCGGCAAGGAGAGCATCGGCGGGCTGGCCCTGTCCGAGGACGGCTCGACGCTGTACGCGGTGGACCTGCGCACGCGGTCACTGGTGAGCTTCGACGCGACCGGCACCTCCGCCTCGGCGCCCCGGGCGACCGTGCCGATCCCGGACCCGGGCTGCGCGGCGTCCGGCGACTGGCGGCCCTTCGGACTGACCACCCATGACAACACCCTGTACATCGGCGGGGTGTGCGACGCGGAGAGCACGCAGAAGCGCGATGACCTGAAGGCCGTCGTCTATACCTACGACGGCAAGCGGTTCACCCCGGTGCTGACCCACGCGCTGACCGACCAGCGCGGCAATGTGCTCAGCAGCGACGCCGCCTTCCCGCAGGCCCACTTCTGGAACCCGTGGAACGGCAGTCCGAAGGACTGGGACAGCTTCAAACTGAACGGTACGATGATCGACCCGCAGCCGGAACTGGCCTCCATGGCCTTCGCCCGCGACGGCTCGATGGTCCTCGGCTTCCGCGACCGGTTCATGGACATCGTCAGCTGGGGCGGCCTCGACCCGAGGCCGTCGAACGACGACGCCGAGAACGGCATGTCCGGCGGCGACATCAACATGGCCTGCGCCAAGCCCACCGGCGGATACGACTGGGAAGGCACCGGAACCTGCCCGAACCACGCCGCTCCCGCCGTCGACGGCGCCGAGGCGGCGGGCGTCGTCGAGTACTTCCCGGGCGACTTCTTCCCGAACGGCGGCTCCGCGACCCAGCCCGGACCGCACCAGGAGTCCTCGCTCGGCTCGGTCGCCTACATCCCGCAGCAGCAGTGGGTCGTCAGCACGCAGATGGACCCGACCGGCAACGTCATCACCGACGGCACCGGCTACTACGACATCACCACCGGCGCCGGGCCCGGCAACGCCCCGGCCGCCAACGCCTACCAGTTCATCGGCCCGAACCAGAACGGGTTCGGCAAGGCCGGCGGCCTCGGCGACATCGCGTACGCCGCGGCCAACGCGCCGATCCAGATCGGCAACGTGGTCTGGTACGACGGCGACCACAACGGCATCCAGGACGCCGGGCAGGTGCTGCTGCCGGGCGCGACGGTCAGCCTGCTGGACGCCGACGGCAAGCAGGTCGCCACGACGAGGACCGACGCCGACGGGGAGTACTACTTCGGCGGGGTCGGCGCGGACTACCAGCTGACGCCCGGCGCGAAGTACACCGTGCAGTTCGACGTGTGTACGGCGGACACCAGCGGCGTGCCGGGCCAACCCGCCGCCGACGACCTGAGGTTCACCCTCCCGCGCGTCGGCACCGACCGGGCCCACGACTCCAACGTGACCCCGCCGACCACCGGGCAGCTGTGCAGTGGGCAGGCGCCGGTCACCGCACCCGCGAGGCCGGGCGGTGTCGACCACACCATCGACGCCGGCGTGTACATCCCCAAGGCGAAGCCGCCGACCCCCACCCCGTCGCCCTCGGCATCCACACCCTCACCCTCGGCGCCGCCGACCGCCGCACCGTCCACCGGCCCGGCCCCGGGCGGCACCGATCAGGGCGGCGGCGGCCCCCTCGCCAGCACCGGCATGGCCGACATGGGGAGGATCCTCGCCCTCGTCGCCCTGCTGCTCAGCGCGGGCGCGGCAGCCGTCCACTTCGGCCGCAGGCGTCGTACCAGGCGCCCCTGACACATCCCGAACCCCTGGGGCCACCAGGCCCTTTACGACCCCCACGCCCCCTAGGGAAGACGGGCCGGTGCGCACCGCACCGGCCCGTCGCCACGACCACCCGACCTTCACGGGAGGGGGTGCCGCACCGCTGTCGACGTCGCCCTACCCGGCCGCCATGCCGACGACGGCGAGCAGCACGATGCCGACCACCAGGCACAGCGGGATCAGCCCGAGGATGCCCTGCAGCCGCTTGAACACCGACTTGCCCGGATTCAGCGGAGGCCGGTGCCCGGCCACGACCGGCTCCGGAATACGGCGGACCGTGGACAGCGCGCCGAGGTTGATCAGCAGCGTGATGGGCGTGATCACCACGGACATCGGCCCCCACCACCCCTGCACCATGGTGTCGGCCTGCATCTCCCGGAAGGTCGCCAGCGCACAGGGACGGCACATCGTCCCCCGGCGGCGCAGGGAACGCATGATGATCACCATGCCCTGATGCCCCCGCATCGTGACCTGCGCCGCGGGCCCGGCTCCGCACAGCTGGCACGCCTGCATCGCCCCACCGACCGGCATCCCACCGCTGTACGGCTGCGCCTGCGGCTGCTGGTACGGGCCGGGAACAGGGGCTTGCTGATACGGCCCCGGAGCGGCGACGGGCGCGTACTGCGCCGCCCCCGGCTGCGCATAGGGCCCCGGCGCGGGCGCGTACGCCCCCGGCACCTGGGCGTACGCCCCCGGCGCCTGCTGCTGATATGGCCCTGGAGCCTGCGGATACGGCCCCGGCGCCTGCCGAGGGTCGGGATACGACGGTGGCGTGCTCAACTGCGGCCTTTCAAATGGGCATGACAGAACTGAGTGGAACGGCACCGCAGCCTACTCATGCTGCGCAGATGAATTCGCCCCGAAGCCGTGCTGACTCGACGCGAGGAGCGTTCCGTACGCTCCGTCAGCGTACGGGCACAATCCGTGGATTGTACGGGGCGTCTTGCGCCACTCTGAGTGCTGTCGAGCGCGTTGACACAGCACAGCACGTACGCACCTGGAGGTGGCCGCGGATGGGGAACGGCGCGAGCGAGAACGAAGACGACCCGAATGCCTACCAGTTGGACCGGGAGCCCGATCCCTCCGACAGCCTGCGGACGTTCGGTGCCTTCGTCCAGGCCCTGCGCGAGCACGCGGGGTACAGCAGGGCCGAGTTCGGGGCGCTGGTCGGGTACTCCAAGTACACCGTCGAGTCCGTGGAGTACGGACGGCGCATGCCGGACAGGTCCTTCGTGGAGGGGGCCGACTCGGCGACCGGGAACACGGGCGCCCTGAAGAGGGCGGCGAAGCACCTGACGCGGAGCGACGTGGGGTTCGCGGCGTGGTTTCGGCAATGGGCCCGGCTGGAGCGGATCGCGGTCAGTCTGCTGACGTACGAGTGCCGGGTGGTGCCAGGGCTGCTGCAGACGGAGGCGTACGCGAGGGCGGTCTTCGAAGGGACCGTGCCCGTGGCGCCGGACGACCAGCTGGCGAACTTCATGGCTCAGCGAATGGAACGGCAACGAATGCTGTTCGAGCGGCCCACCACGCCGTTCGACTTCATTGTCGAGGAGCATGTCTTCCGGCGCCGGTTCGGGAACACCGAGCAGATGCGAGAGCTGTTCGACCACGTGCTGGAGCTGACCTCGCTGCGTAACGTGACGCTCCAAGTCGTCCCGCTGGAGAGCGGGCTGCACAGCTGTCTCGATGGCCCGCTTCAGCTCCTGGAGACACCGAAGGGCCAGCGACTCGCATACTCAGAAGGCCAGCAGAACGGTCGGCTGATCTCCGATCCCAAAGAGGTCAGTCTGCTCTACCGGCGCTATGACACACTGCGCTCGCAGGCCCTGAACGCCAAGTACTCGCGGGGTCTGTTGGAGCGACTGCGAGGAGAGCTATGAGCAGGACAGAACTGGCCTGGTTCAAGTCAAGCTACAGCGGCAGCCAGGGTGACGACTGCGTCGAGGTCGGCCTGGCCTGGTTCAAGTCAAGCTACAGCGGCAGCCAAGGTGACAGCTGCGTCGAGGTCGCCCTCGCCGAGCAGGCCGTTCACGTACGCGACTCCAAGGACATCACGCGCCCGGACTTCGCCGTCGGGCCGGAGGGCTGGACGCGGTTCGTACGGTACGCGGCCGGAATCTGAACCGAACGCGAGGCGTGCCCTGACCCCCGGGTGGGGCCGGTGGCACGCCTCTCGGCGTCCTAGGCCGTCTCGTACCGGTTCTGCTCCTTGACGACGCGGGGACGAAACGAGCGACGCCGTTTCCCATCTCCTTCCCTGAAGGCCGGGTACGCCAGGCGCGATGCGCGAGGTGACGATGGTCACCGTGCGCCGTGCTCCCTCGGGGTTTCGTCCGTGCGGCCTGCTCTGGTGGACCGGTGGTCGGCCGGTCGTGCCGGCTCAGGGCCGGTGTCGTAACTCTCCCTCGGAGCAGACCGAATGGACCCCGTCCAGAAGCTTCAACGTGCCCTGCTGATCCTGGTCGTCGCGGGGCTGGTCACCTACGTGGCCTTCCTCAACCCGCCGCTCGGCGTAGCCCTGCTCGTGGGCGTCGGCGTCGCCGTCTTCGTTCACCAGGTGCTGAGTTGAGCGTCCGGTCGCTCGAACTCGTGGTCCGAAAACGCACCGTACCGGGTCCGCCCCACGGCATGGATGGATGAAGCGGTGAACCGCCGCAGGACAGTGCCGAGTTGGCTGACCGACGGGAAGGACTGGTCCCTATGCGCAATGCCCCCGATGTTCGAGGGCCGACGGAGCCGAACGACCCACCGAGTATCCCGCCGGACTCCGTCCCCGTCCCCGGCACCCGTCCCGCCCCGGAGTCCAAGCCCCGTCGGTGGCTGACGGCCGAACAGGTCGAGGAATTGCGGCGGTTGAAGCCGTTCCTCGAAGGCATGGTGCGCCAGGCGCGCATGCAGTACATGCCGGAGGACCTGGTGCAGAGCTGCGTGCTCCAGCTGGTGCGCGCCTGGTCGAGGCCGGACTTCGCCCTGGACCGACGGGACGGCGGACGGGCCTTCGCGCGCAAGGTCATGCGCGATGTCATCGCGGACGCGGTGCGCGGCAGGGACCGTGATCTCTCGTCCCCGGTGCGCGAGTTCCCCGAGGTGCCGGTCGAGGCGGACGAGGGTGACCACGCACGGGAGGTCCGGCTCAAGGCCATCGACCGGTTCCTCGCCGAGAAGCTGACGGACAAGCTGTACCCGGTCGGCAGGCTCGCGATCGTCGAGGGTCTCGGCCAGGCGGAGATCGCGCGTTGCCTCAGGATCGACCGGCATACGGTGGGCCGCCGGTTCAAGGACGTGTGCAAGGCCCTGGAGCCCTACAAGGAAACGATCTACGACGAGGTACTGGGCGACGTGACGAGCTAGTGCCGCTACTCGGACTCACGGGAGGGGGCCCACAAGTCGCCTCCCGTGAGCCCAGGTTGGGTCCTAGCGACCCGGAGAACGACAAGGGTCACACACGCACCTCGGGAGGGAACACGCGGGATGTATCAAACATTCGAACTACTCCGCCAGGCGGCGGAGGCATGCCGGGCGCCGACTCGGCGGCCACCGGAGGAGATTGATCCGGTGAGCTGGGAGGCGCTGCTGGATCGCGTCGAGGATCAGATGGAGGAGGACGACCGAGACGGCGAAATCGTCTCGGCCGACTCGCTCACGCTTCATATCCGCTGAACGGCGATGAGGAGAACCAGCGGCCGGGGAATGCGCGGGGGGTTCGAGGCCAGATCCGCACGGGGGAGGGACCCGGGCTCGGACACGTAGCGCCGCGGCGGCTGGACACCAGGCCCGGCGTGCTGGCTCTTCGGGGGAGAGGGGCGGCACGCCGGGCAAGCGTCTGTTCTGCCGGGATGATCAAGCCGATCGAGCTCGTCATGTTCGATTGCGACGGTGTCCTGGTCGACAGCGAGCGCATCGCCGTCCGCCTCCAGGTCGTCCTCGGCGCCGCACTGGGCCGGCCGTTGAGCGAGGACGACGTCGTCGGCCGGTTCATCGGCCGCTCGCACGCCGCGATCCGCGCACAGGTCGCCGACCGGCTCGGCGCGGAGACCGCCGCGATCTGGTCGGAGCGTTTCGAGGAGCTGCACCACGAGGCCGTCGACACCGAACTCGCCCCCGTCGAAGGGCTGGTGGAGGCCCTCGACGCGATCACGCTGCCGACGTGCGTGGCCTCCAGCGGTTCCCATGACAAAATGCGGCACACTCTGGGCCGTACCGGAATGCGGCACACTCTGGGCCGTACCGGACTGTACGACCGGTTCGCGGGCCGCATCCAAAGCGCCTCCGAGGTCGCCCGCGGCAAGCCCGCGCCGGATCTTTTCCTCCACGCCGCCCGGAGCATGGGAGTCGAGCCGGCCGCCTGTGTGGTGGTCGAGGACAGCGGGCCCGGTGTGCGGGCCGCGCGCGCGGGGATGCGTGCGTGCGGGTACGCCGGGGGGGGGGGCTCACGCCCGCCGAGCGGCTCGCGGGACCCGACACCATCGTCTTCCACGACATGCGCAAGCTGCCCGCGCTCGTTACCGAGCAGTAACACGCCGCGCTGTCAGTGCCGTGCGCTTCACTGTCCGTCGTGGGGCTCACGCAAGCGCGGGCTTTCAGTAGCCGCCCAGCAAGGTCCGCACCCGGCGCAGGGTCTCCGGGCCCACCGCGCTGTGCCAGCGGGAGGGGTCGGCGGGGCGGCGGCCCCACAGGAGGAGGAGCCGGGTGGCCGCGTCGCTCTCGATGGTGGCGGGACCCTCCGGAGCGGCCAGGCGGATGCCGGCGGTGTCGGCGTCGGCGGTCAGCACGACGTCGTCCGTGCCGGGTGTACGCAGCCGGGCTTCGAGGCGTTCGTCCGGGCCGAGGTTCAGATCGGCTCGGCCGCGGGCCAGCAGGGGGCGGCCGACGGAGACGACGCTGTGTTCCGTCATCCAGGGCTCGTCGAGCGCTCGTACGGCCGTACGGTCGTCGCCGGTCAGGTCCCAGCGGTGCAGGATCAGCTCCTCGCGCATGTGCTCGGCGAAGAAGGGGGCCGTCACCGTCCGGCCGGTCCATGTGATCTCCGTGTCCGGCGAGAGGTCCCGCGCGGCGGCCGCGGTGATGTCCGTCAGGTGCGCGCAGTTGCGCAGGAAGGCCGACCAGAGGTCGGCGTCGGACAGGCGGCGGTAGGGGGCCTCACGGTCGAAGCCGCGGGTCTCCACAGGCGTGCCCGCGAGGAACGCCTGAAGGACACGGGCCAGTTCCTCGGCGTTCCCCGTCTGGTGGATCAGCACGTCCCGTACCGTCCACGCCTCGCACCACGTGCCGTCGTCGGGCCGCCGCGCCTGCACGGCGCGGACGAAGGGGACGAGTTCCGGCAGGGTCTCGGCGACCTCGTTGGGGATCATGCGGCCATGGGTGACCGGGGCGGGGGGTCGGCCAAACCGGCCGGACGACTCAGCTCGTGCCCGTGTCGGCGACCAGGTCCGTGAGGCGGTGCAGCAGCGTGACCAGCAGGGCGCGCTCGGCCGGGGTGAACGCCTCGTAGGCGCGCGCCTGGCGCTCGCGCAGATGGCTCCGGAGCACGGCGAGCCGCTCGGCGCCGTCGTCGGTGAGGCTGACGAGGACGCGCCGTTCGTCCTCGGGGGAGCGGCGGCGTACGACGATCCCCTTCGACTCCAGCTGCTGGAGCATCCGGGTCGCGGTCGGGACGCTGACGTCCGCGCTGCCGGCCAGCCGGCCCACCGGCAGGTGCGGCTCCGTGGCCAGCGGTTCGAGGAGGGCGACCTGGGGGAGGGAGAGGCCGCCGTAGCGCTCCGCGCCGGTCGTACGGGCCCGGCGCATCGCGAAGAAGAGGGCGTCGGCGGCCTGGGAGATCTCCTCCGCGCCGATGTCGCCGTGCGCCGTCGGCCGGGAGGTGTCGGCCGTCGGGGGGCGGTCGTCGTCCGCGGTCGGCCGGTCGCCGATGCCGTCGCCGTCGCCGTCGTCGAAAAGGTTGTTGCGTCTGTCACTCACGGGTGCTACTTTAGCAAAGCAATCGTTAGCAGACTAAATGTTAGGAGGGTAAGAGGGGATGGCCGCTTCTCGACGTATCGATGTCCACCAGCACCTCATTCCAGGGGCCTATCGGGAGGTGATGGAGCGGCATGGCGCCACAGCCGCGGGCTGGCCCACCCCCGCATGGGACGCGGAGAGCGCGATCGCGATGATGGACCGCCGCTCGATCGCCACTGGTGTCCTCTCGGTCAGTTCGCCGGGCACTCACTTCGGTGACGACGCGGAGGCGCGCGCGGTGACCCGGAGTGTCAATGAGTACGGCGCGGAGCTGGTCAAGGACCGCCCCGACCGCTTCGGACTCTTCGCGAGCCTTCCGCTGCCGGACGTGGACGGCGCACTCGCCGAGGCCGCGTACGCACTGGACGAACTGCGTGCCGACGGCGTGGTGCTGATGTCCAACGCCCACGGCCGTTACCTCGGCGACAAGGAGTTCGCCCCGCTCTGGGAAGAGCTGGACGCCCGCGGCGCCGTGGTGTTCATCCACCCCACCGGCTCGGCCCTGCCCATGCTCGACGGCCTGCCCGGCCCCGTGGTCGACTTCCCCTTCGACACCACCCGCACCGCGCTGCACATGGCGGTCAACGGGGTGATGAGCCGGCACACCCGGATGAAGGTGATCCTCTCCCACGCGGGCGGCTTCCTGCCCTACGCGGCCTGGCGGTTCACCGCCGGCGCCCAGTTCAACCCCGGCACCACACCCGAGGGCATCCTGGCCGACCTGCGGCGCTTCTACTTCGACACCGCCCTCTCCGCCAGCCCGTCCGCCCTGCCCTCCCTGCTCGCCTTCGCGGCTCCGGGCCATGTCCTCTACGGCAGCGACTGGCCCTTCGCGGCCGAGGAGTACGGCACAGTCTTCGACTCGATGCTCGACGGCTACGACGGATACGAACCGGGACGGCTCGACGCGATCAACCGGGGCAGCGCTGAGGCCCTCTTCCCGAGACTCCGGGCGGCCTGACCGGTCGCCTTGGAGCGCGGGGGAGCGGCGGTACGGCTCCGGTCGTGCTCCCCGTCTCAGCCGGGGTCGGCCGGTCTGCGCGGGTGGGTGCCGGTCGGTAGGTGGAGCGGGAGCGGTGGTGCTCTTCGCCGGGGCCGGGGCCGGGGGCGGTGCCTGTGCTGGCGCCTGGGGCGGGGGCGGGGGCGGACATGGAGTCTGGGCGGCGGTGGGGCCTGGTCTCGGGGCCAGGGTCGAGGGGCGGGCCCGGACCTGGCGGGGCCGGGGTGGGCCGGTGGCGGGTCAGGCCGACGGGGTGCGGAGGGCCAGGACCGCCATGTCGTCGTGGCCGTCGCTGGGGTGGTGGTCGGCGAGGGCCTGGACGAAGTCGTCCAGGGGGAGGGAGGCGTACTCGGTGACGAGTTCGGACAGTTCGGCCAGGCTCTGGTCGATCGGGTGGTCGGGGTGTTCGACCAGGCCGTCGGTGAAGAAGACCACGGTGGCGCCGGGTGGCAGGGGACACGAGTGGTCGGGGCGGGGCAGCCCGGGGTCGACGCCGAGCGGCAGGCCGGGATCGGCGAACAGGTACTCAGGCGGGCGGCCCGGCGCGAGCAGCAGGTGCGGGACATGGCCGGCGCTGCTCCAGGTCAGCCGCCAGCCTGCCCCTTCCGGTTCGATACGGGCCAGCGTGGTGGTGGTGATGGGGTTGTCGGTGATGGCCTGAAGGGTGTGATCCAGTTGGGACAGGATGGTGCCGGGCGCGCTGGCCCGGTCGAACAGCAGGGCGCGCAGCATATTGCGGGTGGAGGCCATGGCGGCCGCGGCCGGCAGATCGTGGCCGACCACGTCCCCGATGACGACCGCCACGACATCGCCGGGCAGCGGGATGGCGTCGTACCAGTCACCGCCGAGCTGGCTGGGCTCGGCGGCGGGCCGGTAGACCGCGGCGGCGGTGAAGGGGCGCAGATCGGGCAGGGTCGGCAGGAGCAGGCGCTGGAACTGCTCGGCGCCCTCGCGGACCCGTTCGAAGAGGCGGACGTTCTCGATGGCGATGCCGGCGGCGCCGGCCAGGGCGATGACCACGCTCTCGTCGTCGGCGTCGAAGGGCTCTCCGTCCTGGCGCTCGGAGAGATAGAGGTCGCCGTAGATCTCGCCGCGGACGCTGATGGCGACGCCGAGCAGGGTGCCCATGTACGGATGGTTGGGCGGGAAGCCCACGGAGGACGGATGGGCGGCGATGTCGTCGACCCGCAGCGGCTCGGGGTGGTGGATCAGCTCGCCGAGGACGCCCCGGCCATGGGGGAAGTCGGTTCCGGCGAGGGCGGCCCGTTCCTCCTCGGTGAGTCCGGCGGTGATGAACTGCTCCAGCTCGTCGCCGGAGGGGGCGAGCACCCCGAGGGCTCCGTAGCGGGCGCCCACCAGATCCATGGCGGTGGTCACGATGCGGTAGAGGACCGAGGGCAGTTCGTTCTCACGGGTGATGGCGACCACCGCGTCCAGCAGGCCCTGGAGCCGGTCCATGGCGTCCAGCAGGCTGCGCATCTGCTCGTCCATGCGGCCCAGCTCGGTCCGCAGGCGGACATGCAGGGCGGAGTCCTCCGGCGGCCTCGGCGACGCCCCGTTCTCGGGCCCGGCCATCAGGGACTCCCCGCGGCCGGACGCCCGGACTCGGAGCGGTACATCGCGCCCTCCTGGGGTGACCCTGAGTCATCAGCGGCCGGGGCACGGCACGGCGAAACTGGCCTTTCGGTCATCTGTCAAAAAATAGGGCAGTGTGCGCCGTCCCACCGCTCGCCCGGGGCTGCGACACGCGGGCGGACCTCGAAACATGGGCGCGGCGGCCGCCCCGGACCGAGGCCCCGGGCTCTCGAACGCGGCCGGGTACGGCCCAAGTGATGGGATAACTCCCCGCTCAAACAGGTCAGTTGAGGCAATCACGGAGCGTGGTGCGCTGTGCTGGCCTCTTGGATTCCGTCCATGGACCGATGACGGCCACGCCGGTCGAGCACAGCTCCTTCCATCTCGCTTTCCTGGACGGTCTGTTCAGCCCGCGCCCACAAGCCCCCACCCACCCGGACCCGCGCAGCTCGGTCCTCCCCGTCCGAGGCCACTCCCGCCCTCCCCACCCGGCGCACCCCCTCCCCACCCAATGCGACCCCCACTCCCCCCGGCCGAAACTCGCCCCAGCCTCCCCCCCCAGCACCGCCTGCCCTCCCTCCCCCCAGCGCCCCACTGCCCCTCACCCAGCCCCCTTCCCCCAGCGCCCCCTCCCTCCCCACCCAGCCCCCGCTCCCCCCTCCCACACCCCCTCCCGCCCCCGCCCCCCGCGCCCTCGTGTGTCCCGGTCGGCCGGGGTCGGGAAGGGATGCGATGGTGGAAACAGGGCAGGTGGTCGGTCTGGTGAAGGCAGGCAGGGAGGAGCACGATGGACTGGCGCGCGTTCGCCGAACGGATGGCAGCTCTGGCGCGGGATCTGCTGGCGCAGGAGACGGTCACCGACACCCTGGAGCGGATCACCCGCTCCGCCACCGAGCTCGTGCCCGGCTGTGACGCGGCCGGGGTCCTCATCCTGCACGCCAAGGGCGTCCGCACCCTCGCGCCGACCGACCAGGTGGTGATCGACAGCGACCAGTTGCAGGAGAGCCTCCAGGAAGGACCCTGCTACGACGTCGCACGCCCCGAGAGCGACGAGCGGGTGTTCCGGATCACCGATTTCCGCGAGGAGCACCCGGGCTGGCCCCGCTATGTGAGACAGGCCCGCGAGCTGGGGCTCGGCAGCATGATGGGTTTCCTGCTGTACACCGAGGAGGAGGACCTCGGCGCGCTCAACCTCTACTCCCGCAGTCCGGGCGCCTTCGGCGACGCCAGCGAGACGGCCGGCTGGCTGCTCGCCTCGCACGCCGCCGTCGCCTTCTCCAGCGCCCGTACCCACGCCCAGCTGGAGCAGGCCGTCGCCACCCGGCACGTCATCGGCGAGGCCATGGGCATCCTCATGGGCAGCCGCGACCTCACCGAGGACCAGGCCTTCGCCGTGCTGCGCCGCTACTCCCAGGACAAGAACGTCAAGCTCCGCGACGTGGCCCGGCGGGTCTGCGAGCGGGGCGGCCTCGGCTGACCGGACCCCGGCCGACCAAAACCCAGTCGACCAAAGCTCAGTCGACCAAAGCTCAGCCGATCAAGACTCAGCCGACCGGATCCGACCGGCTCCCGCCGCCTCCCCCGAACGCCCCCAGGATCCGTTCCGCCGCCAGCGTCGCCGTCAACTTCCCTTCCCTGACCTGCCGTTCGAGCTCCGGGGCCGCCGCCCGTACCGCAGGGTCCGCGTGCAGCCGGCCGAGGAGTTCGTCGCGGACCATCGCCCAGGTCCAGCCGACCTGCTGGTCCCGCCGCTTGGCGGCGAGCCGGCCCGTGGAGTCCAGCAGCGCCCGATGCTGCTCCAGCCGTTCCCACACCGTGCCGAGGCCCGTGGACTCGCGCGCGCTGCAGTGCAGCACCGGCGGGGTCCAGAACGCGTCCTTGCCGTGCATCAGCCGCAGCGCGCCCGCCAACTCCCGTGCCGCCGCCCGCGCGTCGCGTTCGTGCGGGCCGTCCGCCTTGTTGACGGCGATCACGTCGGCCAGCTCCAGGACGCCCTTCTTGATGCCCTGCAACTGATCGCCGGTGCGGGCGAGGGTCAGCAGCAGGAAGGTGTCGACCATGTCGGCGACCGCCGTCTCCGACTGCCCGACGCCGACGGTCTCCACGAGGATCACGTCGTAGCCCGCCGCCTCCATCACCACCATCGACTCCCGGGTGGCCTTCGTGACCCCGCCCAGCGTGCCCGCGCTGGGGGAGGGCCGTACGAAGGCCACCGGGTCGACGGACAGCCGTTCCATCCGCGTCTTGTCGCCGAGGATGGAGCCGCCGGTGCGGGTCGAGGAGGGGTCCACGGCGAGGACCGCGACCCGGTGGCCCAGCGAGGTCAGCATGGTGCCGAACGCGTCGATGAACGTCGACTTGCCGACCCCCGGCACCCCGCTGATGCCGATCCGCCGGGCCCGGCCGCTGTGCGGCAGCAGCCGGGTCAGCAACTCCTGCGCCAGCACCCGGTGCTGCGGCCGGGTGGACTCGACGAGGGTGATGGCGCGGGCCACCAGGGCCCGCTTCCCGTCGAGCACACCCTTCACGTACGTGTCGAGATCGATCGGGGCCATCGCGGCCCTACAGCTCGTGGCCGAGGTCGGTCGCCAGGCGCTGGACCAGGTCGTACGCCGCGTCCGGGATCACCGTCCCGGGCGGGAACACGGCCGTGGCGCCCATCTCCAGCAGCGTGGGCACGTCCTGCGGCGGGATCACCCCGCCGACCACGACCATGATGTCCTCACGGCCCTCCTCCGCCAGCTTCTCGCGCAGCGCCGGTACGAGGGTCAGGTGGCCCGCGGCCAGCGAGGACACGCCGACCACGTGCACATCCGCCTCGACCGCCTGCCGGGCGACCTCGTCCGGCGTCTGGAACAGCGGGCCGACGTCGACGTCGAAGCCGAGGTCGGCGAACGCGGTCGCGATCACCTTCTGGCCCCGGTCATGGCCGTCCTGGCCCATCTTGGCGACCAGGATGCGCGGCCGGCGTCCCTCCGCCTCCTCGAAGGCGTCCACCAGGGCGCGGGTGCGGTCCACGGACGGGGACTCGCCTGCTTCGTTGCGGTACACACCGGAGATCGTACGGATCTGGCTCGCGTGCCGGCCGTACACCTTCTCCAGGGCGTCGGAGATCTCGCCGACGGTCGCCTTGGCGCGGGCCGCCCGCACCGCCAGCTCCAGCAGGTTCCCGGTGCCCTCGGCGGCCCGGGTGAGCGCGTCCAGCGCGTCCCGGCACGCCTGCTCGTCCCGCTCCGCGCGCAGCCGGCGCAGCTTCTCGATCTGCTGGGCGCGCACCGAGGAGTTGTCGACCTTGAGCACGTCGATCTGCTCGTCGCTGTCGACGCGGTACTTGTTGACGCCGATCACCGGCTGGCGCCCGGAGTCGATGCGGGCCTGGACGCGGGCCGCCGCCTCCTCCACGCGCAGCTTGGGGATGCCGGCGTCGATGGCCTGCGCCATGCCGCCCGCCTGCTCCACCTCCTGGATGTGCGCCCAGGCCCGGCGGGCGAGGTCGTACGTCAGCCGCTCCACATAGGCGCTGCCGCCCCACGGGTCGATGACCCGGGTGGTGCCCGACTCCTGCTGGAGGAGCAGCTGGGTGTTGCGGGCGATGCGCGCGGAGAAGTCGGTGGGCAGCGCGAGCGCCTCGTCCAGCGCGTTGGTGTGCAGCGACTGGGTGTGGCCCTGGGTCGCAGCCATCGCCTCCACACAGGTGCGCGTGACGTTGTTGAACACGTCCTGCGCGGTCAGCGACCAGCCCGAGGTCTGCGAATGGGTGCGCAGCGACAGGGACTTGGTGTTCTTCGGCTCGAACTGCGCGACCAGCTTGGACCACAGCAGCCGGGCCGCCCGGAGCTTGGCGACCTCCATGAAGAAGTTCATGCCGATCGCCCAGAAGAACGACAGGCGCGGTGCGAACGCGTCCACGTCCAGGCCGGCTTCGCGCCCCGCGCGGATGTACTCCACACCGTCGGCGAGGGTGTACGCCAGCTCCAGGTCGGCCGTCGCACCCGCCTCCTGGATGTGATAGCCGGAGATGGAGATGGAGTTGTAGCGCGGCATCCGCTGCGAGGTGTACGCGAAGATGTCGGAGATGATCCGCATCGACGGCTTCGGCGGATAGATGTAGGTGTTGCGGACCATGAACTCCTTGAGGATGTCGTTCTGGATGGTCCCGGCCAACTTCTCGGGCGGTACGCCCTGTTCCTCCGCCGCCACGATGTACAGCGCGAGCACCGGCAGCACGGCGCCGTTCATCGTCATCGACACGGTCATCCGGTCGAGCGGGATCCCGTCGAACAGCTGCCGCATGTCGTAGATCGAGTCGATCGCCACGCCCGCCATGCCGACGTCGCCGGTCACCCGCGGGTGGTCGCTGTCGTAACCGCGGTGCGTGGGCAGGTCGAAGGCGACCGACAGGCCCTTCTGGCCGGCCGCGAGGTTGCGCCGGTAGAAGGCGTTGGACTCCTCGGCGGTGGAGAAGCCCGCGTACTGGCGGATCGTCCAGGGCTGGTTGACGTACATCGTCGGGTACGGGCCGCGCAGGTACGGCGCCATGCCCGGGTAGGTGTCCAGGAAGTCCAGGCCCTCCAGGTCACGCCCGGTGTACAGCGGCTTGACCCCGATGCCCTCCGGGGTCTCCCACAGCGGCTCGGCGCCGCCGGTGGCCTGCTTGAGGGCCGCCTGCCACTCCTCGGCGCCGCCACCGGCCACCGGGGTCCCCAGCTCGATGCCGGAGAAGTCGGGGATTCCCATCAGGACACTCCCATGCGGTCGAGGGTCGCGGACAGCACATCGACGGCGTCGCAGCCCGCGAAGACGTGACGGTCGACGCCGGCGTACTCGCCCCGGCCCGCCAGGAACACCTGCCGGGCACCGGCGGCGCGCAGCGCCCCGGCCGCCCGCTCGGCCTGTTCGGCGTACGTCGCGTCGCCGGAGCACAGCACGGCCTCGGTGGCGCCGCTGTCCTCGAAGGTTCCCTCGGAAACCGGCTCGATGCCGCCGGCCTGGAACAGGTTGGCGGCGAAGGAGGCCCGCGCGGTGTACTCGGCGGCCGAGCCGAGCGTGGCGAGGTAGATCCGGGGCCGGGCGCCGGTCGTCGCGAGATGGGCGTCGGAGCGGGCCCGCAGCTCCTCGAACGCCTCGTCCCGGCGCACCCGGGGCAGCCCGCCGGACGGCGCCTGCGGCGCGGGCGCGCGCTCCACCGGCTTCTCGGCCAGCAGCGGGAACTCGCTGACCCCGGTGATGGGTTCGCGCCGCTTGGCGAGCTTCTTGGAGCGCTCCGCCCAGGTCGTCGCGAGGTCGGTGCGCAGCCGTCCGGAGCGCAGCACGGCCGCCTGGCCGCCGTCGCGCTCGATCGTCCGGAAGAACTCCCAGGCGGCCTCGGCCAGTTCGTCGGTCAGCCGCTCCACGTACCAGGAGCCGCCCGCCGGGTCGATGACGCGGGCGAGGTACGACTCCTCGATCAGGATCGTGGAGGTGTTGCGGGCGATGCGCCGGGCGAACGCGTCCGGCAGGCCGAGCGCGTGGTCGAACGGCAGCACCGTCACGGAGTCGGCGCCGCCCACCCCGGCGGCGAGCGTGGCGACCGTGGTGCGCAGCATGTTCACCCACGGGTCGCGGCGGGACATCATCACCGGCGACGTCACCACGTGCTGCGTCTGGGCGCCGGGCGCCCCGCTGACCTCCGCGACCCGCGCCCACAGCCGGCGCGCGGCGCGCAGCTTGGCGATGGTCAGGAACTGGTCGGCGGTGGCCGCGTACCGGAACTCCAGCTGCCCGGCGGCCTGTTCGACGGTCAGGCCCGCCTCGGTGAGCGCGCGCAGATAGGCCACACCGGTGGCGAGCGAGGCGCCCAGCTCCTGCGCGGCCGAGCCGCCGGCCTCGTGGTACGGCAGCGCGTCCACGGTCAGCGCGCGCAGCCCCGGACAGGTGTCGGCGCAGCGCGCGGCCAGGGCGGCGTACGGCGCGAAGTCCTGCGCGGCGCCGGTGCGGGCCTCGTGGCCGAGCGGGTCGCCGCCGAGGTTGCCGCGTACGTCCTCGGGCTCGATGCCCTTGTCCGCGTACAGGGCCAGCAGCGCCTCGGCCGCCTCGGCGGTGTCCCGCCCGGCGTCCAGCACGACGGGCGCGAGGTCCAGGTAGACGCCCTCCAGGGCCCGGCCCAGGTCGGCGAGCGGGATGCCGCCCTCGCCCAGTGCCAGCCACAGCGAGGTGCCGCCGTTCTCCAGATCGGCGAGGACCGCGCCGTCGGCGAGCGCCGTGTGCCGCTGGCGTACGTCCCAGCCGCCCGCGACCCCGCCCTCGGGGCGCGCGCCCCGTACGAACGGGGCGAAGCCCGGCAGACCGGGGTCGGGCGCGGTGTCGCGCGCCGTGTACAGGGGACGGGTGCGCAGCCCGTCCTCCAGCGTCGTGGACAGAGCGTCCTCAGCTGCCGCGCCCGAGACTTCCTTGCCCGACTTGCGCAGCACACCCTCGACCAGGCGTTGCCACTGCTCGTGTGTCGCGTCAGGGAACTCGGCGGCCAGTGGGAGCCCGTCGTCAGGCAGGACCGTCATGGCTCGGATGCTAGGCCAGGGCGCTCAAAAGAGTGCAGAGCAATCGCTTGTGAGTTTTCTCCCCTTGCGGCTGTGACCGGCACCGCTCCCGTAGGTGATCACCCTGGTACGACGGCGCGGCCCGGCCTCGACGGAGACCGGGCCGCAGGGGGCGGGTGGGGCCGTTCAGCCCTTGACGCGCAGCTCGGACCGGCGTACGTCCCGGGTGGAGAGCGTCTGGGGGCCGCCGGTGAAGGCCCGCAGCCGCAGCCGGGTGTTCCGTTTCCTCGGGAGCGTGAAGCTGCCGGAGGGGGCGCGGAGTTCGACGGTCGCCGCGCCGTGCGCGGGGATGGTGGCCGGGCCGTGGGCGAGCGGCCAGTAGCGGGTCATGCCCTGGCCGGTGGTGAGCATGTAGTGCGGGGTGAGCGGGTCGTCGCCGGTGTTGGCGACCCTCAGGGTCACCCCGGAGACCGTGCCGGGCGTGAGGGGCCGTACCGCCGTGATGTCCATCCGCAGCGGCGGGCTCCCGGTGGCCGCGAGGACCGCGCTGACCAGGGCGGGCGCGAGCAGCACCGGGACGGCCGCGAGCCGGACGGCCCTGCGCCGGGGACCGGCCAGGAAGCGCGGCCGGGGCTGCCACGCCTGCGCGAACTCCGGCAGGGGCGCGGTGACCGCGGCCGCCAGCCACAGTGGGGTCATCATCAGGTAGTAGCCGTCCTGCGAGCGCGTCGCCAGGAAGAACGCGCACCACGGCAGCACGGTCGCGGCCGGTCCCAGGCGCCGTACGAACAGCACGAACAGGGCGAGCAGGGCGGCGGCCAGCAGCATGCTCGCGTGGCCGTACCAGTCGAGGCGGTCGCTGCCGTGGGTGAAGTACAGCGAGATGCCGACGATGCCCTGGCCGTGCAGCACCGCGCCCTGGGTCAGCGGCAGCACGATGCCGCGCAGCCACGGGCCGGGCTCGGTCACGATCAGATAGGCGTCGATCAGCAGGAAGGCCAGGACGGCGACCCCGGTGATCCGCAGCACCACGCGCGCGGCCGCCCGGCCGCCCAGCTCGCCGCGGCGCACCGCGTAGATCCCGGCGAGCAGGAACGGCGTGACGAACCAGGGGAGTTGCTGGGCGGCGCAGGCCGCGCCGAGGCAGGCGGCACGGGCGACGCCGACCGCGCCGAGCCGGCCGCGCGCGCCGAGCCGGGGCCAGCGGACCACCACCGGGACCAGCAGCGCGAGGGCGAGGATCGCCGGGTAGCCCTGGCGGCCGTAGCTGGGCAGCAGGCCGAAGCCGAGGAAGACCATCGTGGCCGCCGACCGCCACTGCGCCGGGACCAGCCGCCACAGCGCGATCGCACCCGCGATCAGGGCGAGGGTGCCCACCGCCGTCGCCGGGGCGCCGCCGTGGCCGAGCCACAGGAACGGGACGGTGAGCAGCGGCGCGAGCGGGGGATAGCCGTACGTGTAGTCGTATCCGCCGGTCGTCGTCGCGGTCAGGGCGACGCCCTTGACGCGGAACAGCCATGGCCACGGATGCTCGTACAGGTTGTGCCCGTGGACGAGTTCCTTCGCGGCCTGGGTGGTCAGCAGCGCCTCGTCGCCGCCGCCGTGGTTCAGCGCCCACGCGCACAGGGCGAGGACGACCGCGGTCACCAGCACCACCAGGTCGAGGCGCGCCAGCGAGCGGGTCCGGCGGACCGTCAGCGCGAGGACGCCGGTCACCAGGATCGCCGCGTAGCACAGGGAGATGACCCCGGCGAGGACCAGGCGGTGCGTGGCCGCCTGCGTCCAGACGGAACGCGTGCCGATGAAGAGGCTCACGTCGGCCAGGAGCGTGAGGACGCGATGCCACTGCGCGGGCCCGCCGGACGCCTGCGCGCGCGGCCCGGGTACGGCGGACACCGCCGACTGCGTCCGCCGGCCGGGCGTCACCTGCTGTGTTTCTGCCAAGTGCACGGGACCGGACGCTAGCGGCGGTGCGTGACCGGTGTGCGACCAGCGGTGAAGAGTCCGGTATGAGGGCGGTAAGAAGCGGGCATATTCGCACATCTGCTCATGGATGGGGCGGTGTCGGCGCCACCGGACCGATCGACTCCGTGTCGTTGTGTGTCGCTGTTGGGCCGAACGGGTGACTTGGCGTAAGAATTGCCTGGTGCAGGCATGGAAAGCGAGCAAGGTCGGGGGGAGCCGGTGAGCCGTTACGACGTCACCGATGAACAGTGGGAAGGGCTCGCCCAGGTCGTGCCACTACGGGGCCGCGACGCGTGGCCCTCGGCGGTCAACCACCGCTCCCTACCGGACGACGAGACCGAGACCCGGCGCCGTTTCGTGGTCCTCCGCGTCAACGTCTTCGCCGACGCCCGCGAGGTCGCCGAGACGGTGATGGCGGGCGCGCCCGTCCTCCTCGACCTCTCCGGAGCCGAGGGGGACGTCGCCAAGCGGGTCCTCGACTTCAGCACGGGCGTCGTCTTCGGCCTGGGCAGCGGGATGCACCGGGTGGACCGCAACGTCTTCCTGCTGACCCCGCCGGGCACGGAGGTCAGCGGGCTGCTGGAGGGCGCGGGGTGAGCGCGGGCCCACCCCATGGCTCCCCGTAGCTCTCCGGAGTGAGGCCGGTCCCGTTGTTGCCGTGAACGCCCCCGATCGTGGGAACCTCCACCGGGGAAACGGTTCGCCCCCTCGGTGGCGCCCTACGTTCCGGGGATGGCCATGCCTTTCGCGTCCGCTGAGCCGCCGGTGGCCGAGGGGTTCTGCGGGACCCTTCCGCCGAAGTCCCGCGAGCCCCTCGATGTACGGCCCCGGATCACCGAGCTGCGCCTGTCGGCGTTCGCCGGGCACCGGGGCGCCGGATTCCCCCTCGGGGCGGTCACGGTGTTCGCCGGCCCCAGCGGCTCGGGGAAGACCACGGCGCTGGCGGCCTACGAGGCGCTGGCCCGGCTCTCCGGCGGCGCCCCGCTCGTGGAGGCGTTCCCGGATCCCGTCGCCTGCGTGCCCGACCGGGCCCGGCCCGACGGCGAGGGACGGCGCGGCTTCCGGATCGGCTGTACGGCCGACGGCGCCGAGGGGCCGGTCCGGCTCGACCTCGCCGTACAGGCCGAACCGCAGCTGCGGATCGTGGGCGAGCGGCTGAGCGCGGGCGATGTCGTCCTGCTCCAGACCGCGTTACGGGACCCGGGGCGCCGCGCCGTGCAGGCCGCCTGGCACACCGCGGGCACCGCTCCGGTGACCCGCGCGCCGCTGCCCGACGACCGCCTCGGCACCGCCCTGCTCCCGCTGCGCGTGGCCGGCAAGACCGACGGCCAGCGCAGGGTGCTGGCCGCGGCCGAGCAGATGGTCGTCGCCCTGCGCTCGGTCTTCGTCTGCGATCCCCGCCCCGACTGCATGCGCACCCCCGTGCCCACCGGCTCCGGCCGGCTGATGCCCGGCTGCGACAACCTCGCCGACGTGCTCTGGCGCACCCGCGCCGAGTGCGCCCGCAGACACGGCCGGCTGGTCGAGGCGCTGCGCGCGGGCTGCGCGGGACCGGTGCACGACCTGATCGCCGAACCCCTCTTCGACGGCACGGTGCGCGCCCTGCTCGACCGCGGTGACGGCCACCGCACGGAACTGGCCCGCCTCGGCGAGGGCGAACTGCGCTATCTCGCCCACACCTTGGTCCTGCTGACCGGCCCCGGCGTCCTGGCCATGGACCCGCCCGGCGAGGTCCCCGACGCCCTGCGCTCCCTCACCGTCCTCGCCGACGGCTTCGACCGCTCCCTCGACCCGGGCCAGCGCCGGTCCCTGCTGCGCCTCGCGGCGGCCATGGGCGAGTACGGGCACATCCGGCTCGTGGCCGCGGTGAACGACGCCTCCTGGTGCGCGGGGGCCGAGGGCGTCACAGTGGTACACCTGAACCGTGACGGAACACCCTGACCTCCCCCGACTCCAGCGCCGACTCGCCGAGTTCGCCGCCGCCCGGAACTGGGGGCAGTACCACACCCCCAAGAACCTCGCCTCCGCGCTGAGCGTGGAGAGCTCCGAACTGGTCGAGATCTTCCAGTGGTTGACCCCCGAGGAGTCGGCCCGGGTGATGTCCGACCCCGCAACCGCGCACCGCGTCCGCGACGAGGTCGCCGATGTCCTCGCCTATCTCCTCCAGTTCTGCGCGGTCCTGGACATCGACCCGCTGACCGCCCTGTCCGAGAAGATCGATCGCAACGAACACCGCTTTCCGGCGCCCGAGAAGTGACAACAGACGGACTCCCTGGTTCCATTATCACTCTCCGAAGTCAATTCACCTGTCGAATCCGAATTGTTGTCCCCAGATTTCGGGCTTCCTCTAGCTTTTCGCACCAACGACCCTCACTCTGGGTAGTGGACAGGAGAGCCAGTGAACGTACGAGCGAGTGCGTGGAGGGACGGGGGCGACGGATGGACGCGGTACGACTCATCCTCACCGGCAGACGAGCCCTGGCGAGCGGCGCGGACACACACGAGTTGATGGCGGAGGTGTGGCAGGCACAGGCCCTCGCCCAGGCGATCGGCAGCAGGCTCGCGGTCTCCGGACCGCCGGAACTGCGCGGCGAGGCGCTCGGGCTGACCGAGCTGGCGGGCCGGGGCTGCGGCGTCCTCGACCCGCCCGAGCTGGACCTCGGCGATCTGCGCGCCGCCCAGCTCACCCGGCTGGACGACGCCCGCGAGACCCTGCTCTGCCTCGGCGGACTGCTCGGCGAGGTCGGCATGGCCCTGGTCGGCATGGCCAGCGCCGCAGCGGACGAGACGACGTACTGGCAGTGCATGGAGGCCATCGACGCCGCCGACGAGTCCCGCGACCGGGTCCGCGAGATGCTGCGCAAGCTCGCCGCGCGGGAGGAGGTGTTATCGGCCGACGACAACCAGCGCAGCCCCTTCGGAGGCGCGCCCTGCGCGTAGCCGCCGCGCAGGGACCGTGTACGACGGTTCGCGCCGGGAGCCCCGCGTCGGCGCGCGGCACCGCCCGCGGGAGACGGTGCCGGTCCCGGCCGCCCGGTCAGGCGACGTGCGGCATGACCTCGGACGCGATCAGCTCCAGGTGGGCCAGGTCGTCCAGGTCCAGCATCTGCAGGTAGACCCGCCCCGAACCCACCGCCGCATAGCGCCCCAGCTTCTCCACGACCTCCGCCGGGGAGCCCGCGAGACCGTTGGCCTTCAGCTCGTCCACCTCGCGGCCGATGGCCTCCGCCCGCCGCTCGACCTCGGCGTCGTTCCTGCCGACACAGGCGACCAGCGCGGTGGAGTAGAC
This sequence comes from Streptomyces sp. WP-1, assembly GCF_030450125.1. Classification (NCBI taxonomy): domain Bacteria; kingdom Bacillati; phylum Actinomycetota; class Actinomycetes; order Kitasatosporales; family Streptomycetaceae; genus Streptomyces; species Streptomyces sp. WP-1. The sequence continues at coordinate 2,091,689 of NZ_CP123923.1, read as the reverse complement.
GAGGTCGTCGCCCTTGCGCCCGCGCTCCTCGGCCGCCGCCCGCACCCGGCCGAACTGCCGCTCGCTGTCCTCGACGGAGGCGAAGGGAATGTTGAACTCGGTGGCGTACTCCGCCGCCAGCGCCGGCGTCCGCTTGGCACCGTGACCGCCGATGAGCACCGGCACCCGGCTCTGCGCCGGCTTCGGCAGCGCGGGGGAGTCCTGCAACCGGTAGTACGAACCGTCGTAACTGAACCGCTCGCCGACCGGCGTCTCCCACAGCCCCGTGACGATCGCCAGCTGCTCCTCCAGCCGCCCGAACTTCTCCTTCGGGAACGGGATGCCGTACGCCTTGTGCTCCTCCTCGTACCAGCCCGAACCGAGCCCCAGCTCCACCCGGCCGCCGGACATCTGGTCGACCTGCGCCACCTGGATGGCCAGCACACCGGGGAGGCGGAAGGTACCGGCCGTCATCAGGGTGCCGAGCCGGATGCGGCTGGTCTCCCGGGCGATGCCGGCGAGGGTGATCCAGGCGTCGGTGGGGCCGGGCAGACCGTCCGCGTTGCCCATGTGGAGATAGTGGTCCGAGCGGAAAAACGCGTCATAGCCCAGTTCCTCGGCGGCCTTGGCGACACGCAGCAGCGTGTCGTAGGTCGCGCCCTGCTGGGGTTCGGTGAAGACTCGAAGATCCATGCGTCCATCATGCCTGCCGTTGCGCGCGCAACCAGGCACAAAGCCGCCCGGAGGCGTGAAAACCGGTGGTCAGCGGGGTGCTCGGGCCGCCAGACTCGGACATGTGTTCCTGACGATCTCTCTCCGCGGCGACGCCGCCCACCCGGCCACCGACCTCGGGTACCTGTTGCACAAGCACCCGGGCAAGGCACAGCGCTTCTCCACGTCCTACGGCACCGCGCACGTCTTCTACCCGGAGGCGGACGACGCGCGCTGCACGGCCGCCCTGCTGCTGGAGACCGACCCCGCGGCGCTGGTGCGGCGCGGCAAGGGCAAGGGCCGCGGCGGCGCCCCCGACGCCGCCCTCGCGCAGTACGTCAACGACCGCCCCTACGCCGCCTCCTCCCTCCTCGCCGTCGCGCTGAGCAGCGTCTTCTCCAGCGCCATGCGCGGGATGTGCGCCGCCCGCCCCGAGCGGGCCGCCGCCCCGCTGCCGCTGCGCATCGAGGTCCCGGCCCTGCCCGCCCGCGGTGGCGCCGCGCTCGTACGCAAGCTGTTCGAGCCGCTGGGCTGGACCGTGGACGCCGAACCGGTGCCGCTGGACGCGGAGTTCCCGCAGTGGGGCGACTCGCGGTACGTCCGGCTCGTGCTCGAATCCGAGACGCTGACCCTCGCCGAGGCGCTGCGCCACCTGTACGTGCTGCTGCCGGTCCTGGACGACGCCAAGCACTACTGGGTCTGTGCCGACGAGGTCGACAAGCTGCTGCGGGCCGGCGAGGGCTGGCTGCCCGGCCACCCGGAGCAGCAGCTGATCACCAGCCGCTATCTCTCCCGCCGCTGGTCGCTGACCCGGCAGGCGCGCGAGGCGCTGGAGCTGGTGCGGCTCGCCGAGGCCGACGACAGCGAGGTCGAGGCCATCGACAACGCGGTCGGCGAGGAGACCGAGGCGGAGGAGAAGCCGACCCCGCTCGCGGTGCTGCGCCGGGAGGTGATCGTCGGCGTGCTGCGCGCCCGCGGCGCCGCCCGGGTGCTCGACCTCGGGTGCGGGCAGGGGCAGTTGGTGCAGGAACTCCTCAAGGACGTCCGGTTCACCGAGATCGTCGGGGTCGATGTGTCGGTGCGGGCGCTCACCATCGCCGCCCGGCGGCTCAAGCTCGACCGCATGGGCGAACGGCAGGCGTCCCGCGTCCGGTTGACGCAGGGCTCGCTCGCCTACACCGACAAGCGGCTCAAGGGCTACGACGCCGCCGTGCTCAGCGAGGTCGTCGAACACCTCGACCTGCCCCGGCTGCCCGCCCTGGAGTACGCCGTGTTCGGGCACGCCCGCCCCCGCACGGTCGTGGTGACCACCCCGAACGTCGAGTACAACGTCCGCTGGGAGACCCTGCCCGCCGGACACGTCCGGCACGGCGACCACCGCTTCGAGTGGACCCGCGCCGAGTTCCGCGCCTGGGCCACCGAGGTCGCCGAACGGCACGAGTACGACGTCGAGTTCGCGCCCGTCGGCCCCGACGACCCCGAGGTGGGACCGCCCACCCAGCTGGCCCTGTTCACCCTCCGCGCCGAGAAGGAGGCGAAGGCGGCATGACCGAGACACGCAAGGGGCGGGCCCTGCCCGTCACCGACCTCTCCCTCGTGGTCCTCGTCGGCGCCTCCGGCTCCGGCAAGTCCACCTTCGCCCGCAGGAACTTCAAGCCCACCGAGGTGATCTCCTCCGACTTCTGCCGGGGCCTGGTCTGCGACGACGAGAACGACCAGGGCGCCACCCGCGACGCCTTCGACGTCCTGCACTACATCGCCGGCAAGCGGCTCGCCGCCGGGCGCCGCACCGTCGTGGACGCCACCAGCGTGCAGCAGGACAGCCGCCGCCGGCTGATCGAACTGGCCAAGCAGCACGACGTGCTGCCCATCGCCATCGTCCTCGACATACCGGAGGAGGTGTGCGCCGAGCGCAACGCGGCCCGCGCCGACCGCGCCGACATGCCGCGCCGGGTCGTCCAGCGGCACATCCGCGAACTGCGCCGCTCCCTGCGCCACCTGGAGCGCGAGGGCTTCCGCAAGGTGCATGTGCTGCGCGGGACCGAGGAGGCCGAGAGCGCCACCGTCGTCACCGAGAAGCGCTACAACGACCTCACCCACCTCACCGGCCCCTTCGACATCATCGGCGACATCCACGGCTGCTCCGCCGAACTTGAGTCGCTGCTGGGCACGTTGGGCTATGTGGACGGCGCCCACCCGGAGGGCCGTACGGCCGTCTTCGTCGGCGACCTGGTCGACCGCGGCCCGGACTCCCCGGGCGTGCTGCGCCGCGTGATGTCGATGGTCGAGTCGGGCCACGCCCTGTGTGTGCCGGGCAACCACGAGAACAAGTACGGCCGTCACCTCAAGGGCCGCGATGTCCAGCACACCCACGGCCTCGCCGAGACCATCGCCCAGATGGAGGGCGAGAGCGAGGAGTTCCGGGCGCGGGTACGCACGTTCCTCGACGGACTGGTCAGCCACTACGTCCTCGACGGCGGCAGGCTCGTCGTCTGCCACGCCGGACTGCCCGAGAAGTACCACGGCCGCACCTCCGGCCGGGTCCGCTCGCACGCCCTGTACGGCGACACCACCGGCGAGACCGACGAGTTCGGCCTGCCCGTGCGCTACCCGTGGGCGGAGGACTACCGGGGCCGGGCGGCGGTCGTCTACGGCCACACCCCGGTACCGGACGCCACCTGGCTCAACAACACCATCTGCCTGGACACCGGCGCCGTCTTCGGCGGCAAGCTGACCGCGCTGCGCTGGCCGGAGCGGGAACTGGTCGACGTACCGGCCGAGCGCGTCTGGTACGAGCCGGCGCGCCCGCTGCGCGCCGAGGCGCCCGGCGGAGCGGACGGGCGGCCGCTGGACCTCGCCGATGTGCGGGGGCGCCGGGCGGTCGAGACCCGGCACGCCGGCCTGGTCGCGGTCCGCGAGGAGAACGCGGCGGCGGCCCTGGAGGTCATGAGCCGCTTCGCGATCGACCCGCGCCTGCTGCCGTATCTCCCGCCGACCATGGCGCCGACGGCCACCTCCGAGGTGGACGGCTATCTGGAGCACCCGAGGGAGGCGTTCGCGCAGTACGCGGCGGACGGGGTCGCGCGGGTGGTGTGCGAGGAGAAGCACATGGGCTCGCGGGCCGTGGTCCTGGTGTGCCGGGACGCGGCGGCGGCGGTGAAGCGGTTCGGTGTGGACGGCCCCACGGGCGCGCTGTACACCCGCACCGGGCGCCCCTTCTTCGACGACCGGACGATGACCGAGGAGATCCTCACCCGACTGCGCACGGCGGTGTCGGACGCCGGTCTCTGGTCCGAACTGGACACGGAATGGCTGCTGCTGGACGCCGAGCTGATGCCGTGGTCGCTGAAGGCGGCGGGTCTGCTGCGCAGCCAGTACGCGGCCGTCGGCGCGGCGGCCGGGGCGGTGTTCCCGGGTGCGCTGGCCGCGCTGGAGGCGGCGGCGTCCCGGGGCGCGGAGGTGGGCGAGCTGCTCGACCGGCAGCGCGAACGCGCCTCGGACGCGGCCGCGTTCACCGCCGCGTACCGGCGCTACTGCTGGACCACCGACGGCCTCTCCGGCGTCCGCCTCGCCCCCTTCCAGATCCTCGCCACCGAGGGCCGCAGCCTCGCCGCGCTCCCGCACGACGAGCAACTGGCCCTGCTGGACCGCCTGGTGGAACACGACGGCACCGGCCTGCTGGCCACCACCCGCCGCCTCTACGTCGACACGGGCGACCCCGAGTCGGTCGCGGCGGGCGTCGACTGGTGGCTGGAGATGACCGGCCGCGGCGGCGAGGGCATGGTCGTCAAGCCCCTCACCGCCCTGGCCCACCGCCCGGACGGCCGCCTGGTCCAGCCCGGCATCAAGTGCCGGGGCCGCGAGTACCTCCGGATCATCTACGGCCCGGAGTACACCCGCCCCGACAACCTCGCCCGCCTGCGCCGCCGCTTCCTCAACCACAAGCGCTCCCTCGCCCTGCGCGAGTACGCCCTCGGTCTGGAAGCACTGGACCGCTCGGCCGGCGGCGAGCCGCTGTGGCGGGTCCACGAGGCGGTCTTCGGCGTCCTGGCCCTGGAGTCGGAGCCGGTGGACCCCCGGCTGTAGGGCGCCCCCGAGCCGGGTGCCCTCACCCCACCAGCCGCAGCCGCTCCCCCCACACCCCCACCCGGACCCGCTGCCCCCACGTCAGCTGGAGCGCGTCGGTCTCGATGCCGTCGCCGAAGGCGATGAGGTGGTCGGACTCCACGGTGAGGGTCAGGGTGGCGGACGTGTCCAGTTGCCCGGCGACCAGGGTCGTACCGGTGGCCGGGGAGGGCCAGGCCTCGCGGACGTACCAGAGGAGGCGGGGCTCGGTGGGGGAGGGGAGCGGGAGGTGCGCGCCCCGCTCCTGCCACAGGGAGCGGAGCCAGCCCGTGGCGCCCGTCCCCGTACCCACGAGGACCCCGGAGGAGGCCTGGGTCTCGACGGCACCCCTGTCGCCGTCGAGACCCAGGCGGTACCGGGCGGTCTGGTGGCCCGCCGCGCCGAGGTAGATCTCGTTGAGCGCGACCAGCCGCTGCGTGTCGTCGGCCTCCGCCGCCACCATCGTCAGCTCCTCGCAGCCAGTACTCGGTGCAGCGAGCAACTTCGCCGCGTCCCGCGGCCGGTGCCGTACCAGCACCCCCGGATTGCGTCCCGGGTCGGTGTCGATGCCGATCACCGGCTGCCCGGTCAGATACTTCGCCACGTTGGCGACCAGACCGTCCTGTCCGACGACCACGACGACGTCCTCGGGCGCGAACAGGAACCGTTCGAGGTCCGCGCGTTCCACCCGGGCCTGCCGCCAGGTGAGCGGCACGGCCGCCGCCACCTCCGCCAGCGCCCGCCGCGTCCCTTGGTGCCGGGCCGCGATCTCCTCGATGTCCCGGCCCCGGGAGGCGAGCACGAACGCGGCCTGGCCGTGCGTGCCGTACCGGGCCACCAACTCCTCGTACTCCGTGGTGCGATGGACCAGCACGGCCCGCGGCGCGAGACTCACGCCCCGGCCCCGCCGGAACCGGAGCCCGCCCCACCGAGCTTCGCCAGCAACCCCGTCAGCACATCCGGCGAGATCGTCACGCTCTCGATGTCCGGCAGATTCTCCGCCACCCGCATCGCCGCCAGCGCGTGCAGCGTCGCCACGTCCGCCTCGCCGTGCACCCGCAGCCACGCCGCCCGCGCCTGCGCCCGCGCCTCGCCCACCTCGCGCTCCTGCTCGGCCGCCGCGCGGGCCAGCCGTACCACCTTGTCCGCCTCGGCCTCCGCGAGCCGTACCGTGCGGGCCGCCTCGGCCTCCGCCCGCACCGCGTCCGCGGCCGCCTGCTCCTCCGCCTCGCGCCGGGCGTTGGTGCCGCGCTGCTCCACCAACTGCTCCTCGCGCCGGGCGAGTTCGATGCGGCTGGCCAGCTCGTTCTCGGCGATCGCGCGCTCCCGCTCGACGGCCACCGCGCGCCGCTCGTACGTCGCCCGGTCCGCCTCCTGCTGGATCTGCTCCCGCGCGGGGGTGCGCAGCGCGCGTTCGACCTCGGGCTCGGGGCGTACGGCCACCACGCGCACCGCGACCACCTCGACCCCGGTGTCCGGCAGCCGGGGCTGTGCCGCGAGCCCGGCCGCGAGCCGCTCGCGCACCGCGCTCACCCCGTCGGTCAGCGCGGCCGACAGCGGGGTGCGGGCCAGCACGTCCAGGGCGTGCTCCTGCGCCGTCTCCGTGAGCAGGGTGGCCAGTTGCTCCAGCGGCGTGCCCCGCCAGGCGCCGGTGTCCGGGTCGACCGAGAAGTCGAGCCGGGCGGCGGCGAGCGCCGGGTCGCCGATGCGGTAGGTGACCGTCGCCTGCACCGTCACGTCCTGGAAGTCGGCCGTACGGGCGTGGAAGGTCATCGCCAGCTCACGGTCGTCCACCGGCACTTCCGAGAGGGCGGCCGTCAACGAGCGGAACCAGAAGCTGAGTCCGGGGCCGTCGTGCACCAACGTCCCGGAGCGGTGATGGCGGATGTGGGCCGTCGGTGTGCCCCGCAGATGGCGCCAGCCGAGACGCCGGGTGATGTCGGCCATGAGGCCCCCCTCGCTTCTTTTCGTCGTCAAGACGATAAGCGGGGCATCCGGTTGTCGTCAAGTAGACGACAACCTCCCGAGGTGGAGGCGATCGAACTGAAGTCGCAACAAGAGCGCTCCGAAATGGCCGAGGGGAGGGTGAATCCGGTCCCCGGTGGTCAGGATGGTCACATGGGATTCCATGTCGACTCCGAGGCCGGGCGGCTGCGCCGCGTCATCCTGCACCGGCCCGATCTCGAGCTCAAAAGGCTCACCCCCAGCAACAAGGACGCCCTCCTCTTCGACGACGTCCTCTGGGTGCGCCGGGCCCGCGCCGAACACGACGGCTTCGCGGACGTCCTGCGCGACCGGGGCGTCGCCGTCCACCTCTTCGGCGATCTGCTGGTCGAGGCCCTGGAGCTGCCCGAGGCCCGCACCCTGGTCCTCGACCGCGTCTTCGACGAGCGGGAGTACGGCCCCCTCGCCACCTCCCATCTGCGCGCCGCCTTCGAGAACCTGCCCGCCCGCGAGCTGGCCGAGGCGCTCGTCGGCGGCATGACCAAGCGGGAGTTCCTCGCGGCGCACGCGGAGCCGACCTCCGTCCGCTTCCATGTGATGGACCTGGACGAATTCCTCCTCGCCCCGCTGCCCAACCACCTCTTCACCCGCGACACCTCCGCCTGGATCTACGACGGGGTCTCCATCAACGCCATGCGGCTGCCCGCCCGGCAGCGCGAGACCGTGCATTTCGAGGCGATCTACCGGCACCATCCGCTCTTTTGCGACGAGCCGTTCCACATCTGGTCCCAGGGCCAGGCCGACTACCCCTCCACCATCGAGGGCGGCGACGTCCTGGTGATCGGCAACGGCGCGGTCCTCGTCGGGATGAGTGAGCGCACCACCCCGCAGGCCGTGGAGATGCTCGCGCACAAACTGTTCGCGGCCGGGTCCGCCCGTACGATCGTGGCGCTCGACATGCCCAAGCGGCGCGCCTTCATGCACCTCGACACGGTGATGACGATGGTCGACGGCGACACCTTCACCCAGTACGCCGGGCTCGGCATGCTGCGCTCGTACACCATCGAACCGGGCGTGAGCGAGAAGGAGCTGAAGGTCACCGACCACCCGCCGGAGCACATGCACCGCGCGATCGCCGCCGCCCTCGGGCTCGGCGAGATCCGGGTGCTGACCGCCACCCAGGACGTGCACGCGGCCGAGCGCGAGCAGTGGGACGACGGCTGCAATGTGCTCGCCGTCGAACCCGGTGTCGTCGTCGCCTATGAACGCAACTCCACCACCAACACCCATCTGCGCAAACAGGGCATCGAGGTCATCGAGATCCCGGGCAGCGAGCTGGGGCGGGGCCGGGGCGGACCCCGGTGCATGAGCTGTCCGGTGGAACGGGATCCTGTGTGAGAAGCCGCACCTCACGGGGCTGCATAAACTTACTGAAGGTCGTATAGAATTCCGGAGTATCTACAGCCGTACCCCTGTACCCCTGGAGCGCCCCCCATGGCGACAGTCCCGACCGCCCTCGCCGGCCGCCACTTCCTCAAGGAGCTGGACTTCACCGAGGAGGAGTTCCGCGGCCTGATCGAGCTGGCCGCGGAGCTGAAGGCCGCCAAGCGGGCCGGGACCGAGGTCCAGCACCTCCGGGGCCGTCATATCGCGTTGATCTTCGAGAAGACCTCGACGCGCACCCGCTGCGCGTTCGAGGTCGCGGCCGCCGACCAGGGCGCCCGCACGACGTACCTCGACCCGTCCGGCTCGCAGATCGGGCACAAGGAGTCCGTGGGGGACACCGCCCGGGTGCTCGGCCGGATGTTCGACGGCATCGAGTACCGCGGCGACAGCCAGGCCAAGGTCGAGGAGCTGGCCGCCCGGGCCGGCGTGCCCGTCTACAACGGGCTCACCGACGACTGGCACCCCACCCAGATGCTGGCCGACGTGCTCACCATGACCGAGCACTGCGCCAAGCCGCTGACCGGGACCGCCTTCGCCTACCTCGGCGACGCCCGCTTCAACATGGGCAACTCCTACCTGGTCACCGGCGCCCTGCTCGGCATGGACGTCCGCATCGTCGCGCCCGAGGAGTACTGGCCCGCCCCGCAGATCGTGGCCCGCGCCCGCGAGCTGGCGAGGACCAGCGGCGCGGTGATCACCCTGACCGAGGACATCGCGGAGGGCGTCCGCGGCGCCGACTTCGTCGCCACCGACGTCTGGGTCTCCATGGGCGAGCCCAAGGAGGTCTGGGCCGACCGGATCAAGGCGCTCGCGCCGTACGCCGTGACCATGGACGTCCTGCGCGCCACCGGCAACCCGGACGTCAGGTTCCTGCACTGCCTGCCCGCCTTCCACGACCTCGGCACCAAGGTCGGCCAGGAGATCCACGAGGCGTACGGCCTGACCTCCCTGGAGGTCACCGACGAGGTGTTCGAATCGGCGTACTCCGTCGTCTTCGACCAGGCCGAGAACCGGCTGCACACCATCAAGGCCGTGCTGGTCGCCACACTCGGCCGCTGAGTCTGTTGCCCTCCGCCGACCAGGGATTATCCTGATCGGCGGCCTCGGAACCACCCATTCCGAGGCCGCCGGCGCGACCGTCGTCCCGTCGCTCGCACCCGCGACGCCACCCGTCGCACCCGCCGCTCGCACCGGCGGCCGTCACCCGGCCGCCCGCACCACCAGAAACGAGCACCGTCCGCAATGCCCGCTCCCCGCATCAAGTCCCCCCACCTGCTCGTCGCCGAATCCGGCGCCGACCGCGAGGGACACGGCCTGAAGCGCACGATGGGGCTCTTCCAGCTCATCTGCTTCGGCGTCGGCGCCATCGTCGGCACCGGCATCTTCGTCGGCCTCTCCGACTCCGTCGCCCAGGCCGGCCCCGCCGTCGTCGTCTCCTTCGTGCTCGCCGCGATCACCTGCGTGTTCACCGCCTTCTCCTTCGCGGAGCTGGGCGGCGCGATCCCGGTCTCCGGCTCCTCGTACTCCTTCGCCTACGCCGGCCTCGGCGAGTCCACCGCCTTCCTGGTCGGCTGGTGCCTGCTGCTGGAGTACGGCATCTCCATCTCGGCCGTCGCGGTCGGCTGGAGCCAGTACGTCAACGAGCTGCTGCACAGCCTCATCGGCTGGCAGCTGCCCGCCGCGCTGTCGGCGGGTCCGGGCGACGGCGGCATCGTCAACCTCCCGGCCGTGCTCGTGATCGCCATGGCCTCCGTGCTGCTGGTGCGCGGCGTGCGCGAGAGCGCCGGCGCGACCGCCGCCATGGCCGCCGTCAAGCTGGTGATCCTGATCGCCTTCTGCGCGATCGGCTACAGCGCCTTCAAGCACGGAAACCTCACCCCGTTCTCCCCGGCCGGCCTCGGCGGCATCGGCGCGGGCACCACCGCCGCGTTCTTCTCGTACATCGGCTTCGACGCGATCACCACCGCCGGTGAGGAGGCCAAGAACCCGCGCCGCGACATCCCCGTGGCGATCATGGTCTGCATGGGCATCGTGACGCTGCTGTACTGCGCCGTCGCGCTCGCGGCCATCGGCGCCATCGGCGGCAAGCAGGTCGCGGGCCGCCCCGCCGCCCTGTCCTACGTCGTCAACCAGGTCACCGGCTCCACCATCGGCGGCGGCGTGATCGCCTTCGGCGCGGTCGTCGCCATCGCCTCCGTGGTCCTCGCGGTGATGTACGGCCAGACGCGCATCCTGATGTCGATGTCCCGCGACGGCCTGATCCCGCGCGTCTTCGAGAAGGTCTCCCCGAAGACCTCCACGCCGGTCGTCGGCACCCTGATCGTCGCGGGCGTCTTCGCGCTCCCGGCGGCCTTCGCCTCGCTCGACGCGGTGATGAACCTGTGCACCATCGGCACGCTCGCGATCATGGCCGTGGTGAACCTCGCGGTGATGACCCTGCGCCGCCGCGAGCCGGGCCTCGCCCGCAGCTTCCGGGTGCCGCTCTACCCCGTGGTCCCGCTGCTCGGCATCGCCTTCTGCCTGTACCTGGTGTACGAGACCGGCTGGCGCACCTGGATCCAGTTCGCGCTGTTCCTCGCGGTGGGCTTCCTCGTCTACGTCGCCTACGGGCGCCGGCACTCCACGCTGGGCCGCGCCCTGGCCGCCGAGGCGGACCGGGCCGGTGTCACAGCGGCCGGCGCGGAGCGGGAATCGCAGGCAGTGTGAACCACACCGCCTTGCCCCTCGGGGTGGGGCGGTGTCCGCAGGCGGCGCTCAGGGCGCGGATCAGCAGCAGTCCGCGCCCGCCCTCCTGCCACAGGTCCGGTTCTTCCATGACCGGCTGGGTCAGCCGGCCGGGCGGCGCGGGGTCGGGGTCGTGCACCTCGACCTGGCAGCCGGTCGGCAGCAGCTCCACCACCAGCTCTATCGGGCCGCGGCCCGCGGTGTGCTCCACCGCGTTGGCCACCAGCTCGGCCGTGAGCAGCTCCGCCGTGTCGCAGTCGGCCGCGTGCTCCACCTCGGAAAGGGCCGTCCGCACCAGGGCGCGGGCCACCGGCACCGCCGCGGCGGTGTGCGGCAGCGCCATACGCCAGGAGGCCGACCAGAAGGGCGTCACGAAGTGACTCGACGGGGGTGGTGGTCGGGCGACGGGCGGGCGGGGCGTTCGTGCAAGGCGAGTCCGTTCATGGAGCAGGCTGTCCTGCTTTCGACTGTAGGAATGGTACGGGCCCGGTCGTCCGAATCGGTCGGCGGGCTTCGCCCGGGACCCCCGCTCCGGTGCCCGGCGCCCTGCCCGCCCCGGCGCCCCGCCGCGCACGCCGGGGCCCTCTGTTACGGCCGCCGCGGCCGACCGGTGACACCGGTGACGATCGACGCGATCCGGCCGAAAGACGCCTTCGGCGCCCCGGCTTGTCGCGTGCCCGTGACGACAGTCACAAACGAGTGATAACTTCGGAGGATCGCGCAACGTACGGCACCGCCGCCCAAGGAGGCCGCACGTCATGAGTCCCTTCACCGGCTCCGCCCGCCGCACCGCCGACTGGGAGCATCTGCGCCTCCGGATCGCCGACGGGGTCGCCACGGTCACCCTCGCCCGCCCCGACAAGCTCAACGCCCTCACCTTCGGCGCCTACGCCGACCTGCGCGACCTGCTGGCCGAGCTGTCCCGGGAGCGCGCGGTGCGCGCCCTGGTGCTGGCCGGGGAGGGGCGCGGGTTCTGCTCCGGCGGCGACGTGGACGAGATCATCGGCGCCACCCTCGCCCTGGACACCGCCCAGCTGCTCGACTTCAACCGGATGACCGGCCAGGTGGTACGGGCGATCCGCGAATGCCCGTACCCGGTGATCGCCGCCGTCCACGGGGTCGCGGCGGGCGCCGGCGCCGTCCTCGCCCTCGCGTCGGACTTCCGGGTCGCCGACCCGAGCGCCCGCTTCGCCTTCCTCTTCACCCGGGTCGGCCTGTCCGGCGGCGACATGGGCGCGGCCTATCTGCTGCCCCGGGTCGTCGGCCTCGGCCACGCCACCCGCCTGCTGATGCTGGGCGAGCCGGTCCGCGCGCCCGAGGCCGAGCGGATCGGCCTGATCAGCGAACTGACCGAGGAGGGGCACGCCGACGAGGCCGCGGCCGCGCTGGCCCGCCGCCTGGCCGACGGCCCGGCCCTGGCCCACGCCCAGACGAAGGCCCTGCTGACGGCCGAGCTGGACATGCCGCTGGCCGCGTCGGTCGAACTGGACGCGGCGACCCAGGCGCTGCTGATGAACGGCGAGGACTACCGCGAGTTCCACGCCTCCTTCACGGAGAAGCGACCCCCCAAATGGCAGGGAAGGTGAGCTGTCATGCCGACGGCGCCCGACCACCCCGCGCGCATCGCCGTCATCGGCGGCGGTCCCGGCGGCCTTTACGCCGCCGCCCTCCTCAAACGCCTCGACCCCACCCGCGAGGTGACCGTCTGGGAACGCAACGCCCCCGACGAGACCTTCGGCTTCGGCGTGGTCCTCTCCGACGAGACCCTGGGCGGCATCGAACACGCCGACCCCGTCGTCCACGAGGCCCTGCAACGCCACTTCGTCCGCTGGGACGACATCGACATCGTGCACCGCGGCACCCGCCACACCTCCGGCGGCCACGGCTTCGCGGCCCTCGGCCGGCACCGCCTCCTGGAGATCCTGCACACCCGCTGCCAGGACCTGGGCGTCCGCATCGAGTTCCGCACCGAGGCCCCGCCCGCCGACCGGCTCCTCGCCGAGTACGACCTGGTCGTCGCCGCCGACGGGGTCCACAGCGCCACCCGCGGGGCCTACGCCGACGTCTTCCGGCCCAGGATCACCGGCCACCGCTGCCGCTACATCTGGCTCGCCGCCGACTTCGCCTTCGACTCCTTCCGCTTCGAGATCGCGGAGACCGAGCACGGCGTGATGCAGCTGCACGGCTACCCGTTCTCACCCGACGCCTCCACCGTCATCATCGAGATGCGGGAAGAGGTCTGGCGGGCGGCGGGATTCGACGAGATGGACCCGCGCGAATCGACCGACCGCTGCGCCAAGATCTTCACGGAGGCGCTGCGCGGCCGCCCGCTGCGCTCCAACAACTCCGCCTGGACGACCTTCCGTACGGTGGTCAACGACCGCTGGTCGCACGGCAGCCTCGTCCTCCTCGGCGACGCCGCCCACACCGCCCACTTCTCCATCGGCTCCGGCACCAAACTGGCCGTCGAGGACGCGCTCGCCCTGGCCGCGTGCCTGCGCGAACAGCCGGACGTACCGGCCGCGTTGACGGCGTACGAGGCGGAGCGCAGGCCCGTCGTCGCCTCGACCCAGCGGGCCGCGCGGGCGAGCCTGGAGTGGTTCGAAGACCTGGACCGGTACCGGGACCAGCCGTCCCGCCAGTTCGCCTTCAACCTGCTCACCCGCAGCCGCCGCGTCACCCACGACAACCTCCGGCTGCGCGACGCCCGCTTCACCGAGTCCGTGGAGCGCGAGTTCGGCTGCCCGCCCGGCACGCCCCCGATGTTCACCCCGTTCCGGCTGCGCGGCCTGACCCTGCGCAACCGCGTCGTCGTCTCCCCGATGGACATGTACTCGGCCACCGAGGGCGTCCCCGGCGACTTCCACCTCGTCCACCTCGGCGCCCGCGCGCTCGGCGGCGCGGCCCTGGTCATGACCGAGATGGTGTGCGTGAGCGAGCAGGGCCGCATCACCCCCGGCTGCGCCGGCCTCTACAACGGCCGCCAGGCGGAGGCGTGGCGGCGGGTCACCGACTTCGTGCACCGGCAGGCGCCGGGCACGGCGATCGGGGTCCAGCTCGGCCACTCGGGCCGCAAGGGCTCGACCAAGCTGATGTGGGAGGGCATCGACGAGCCGCTGCCCACCGGCAACTGGCCGATCGTGGCCCCCTCCCCGCTGCCGTACCGCCCGGGCAGCCAGACCCCCCGCGAAGTCTCCCGCGCCCAACTCACCGACATCCGCGAGCAGTTCACCTCGGCCGCCTGGCGGGCCGCCCGCGTCGGCTTCGACCTCCTCGAACTCCACTGCGCCCACGGCTACCTGCTCTCCGGCTTCCTGTCGCCTCTCACCAACCGCCGCACCGACGCGTACGGCGGCTCACTGGAGCGGCGCCTGCGCTTCCCGCTGGAGGTCTTCGACGCCGTACGCTCGGTATGGCCCGCCGAACGCCCCATGACGGTCCGCGTCTCCGCCACCGACTGGGCCGAGGGCGGCACGACCGCCGAGGACGCGGTCGAGATCGCGCGCGCCTTCGCGGCCCACGGTGCCGACGCGATCGACGTCTCCACCGGCCAGGTCGTCTCCGACGAGCGGCCGGACTTCGGCCGCTCCTACCAGACCCCGTTCGCCGACCGCATCCGCCACGAGGTCCGCGTCCCGGTGATCTCGGTGGGCGCGATCTCCTCCTGGGACGACGTCAACTCCCTGATCCTGGCGGGCCGCACCGACCTCTGCGCCCTGGCCCGCCCCCACCTCTACGACCCCCACTGGACCCTGCACGCCGCCGCCGAACAGTCCTACGACGGCCCCGGCATCCACTGGCCCACCCCCTACCGCCCGGGCAGCCGCCGCCCCCAGACGGGCCGCACGGACACCCCCAAACCCCGCCTGTCGTTGAACGATTGAGGACGCCGGTCCTTGCCCTGTCCGGGGGCTGCTCCCGGAGACGACGACGGCGGTGCTCCCGGCTACCACAGCCGGGGGTGGCGGCGGCTTCGACCGCGCTGTCGCCGCTGCGGCACGGCTGCGGCGACAGCGGGGGACGGGGGACGGGGGACGGGGGACGGGGACGCGGAGAACGGGGACGGGGGGCCGACCAGTCCGGCGCGATCGCCGGCACCGCTCCCGTCGCCCCGCCGAACGGCACTCCCACCCCGAGGCTGCCCACGACCCCACCCCGGAGGCTGCCCACGACGACGACCAGGGAACGGCGAGCAGGCCGTAACCCTCCTCATCCTCCTCCCGACCCCTCCTCCCGACCTTGGACCCGCAGTCCATTTTCTCCCCTCCGCCGCTAGAAACACCAGGTCAGCGGCGTGCGGGGGCGCCATGGTCCGGAATTGTGCCGACGGCCACAGCGAACGGGTTGCGCGAAGGCGCATAATGAGTCATGACAAAGCCTCCTGCGCCGAAGCGCCACCTGCCGACGAGCCCCTTCAAGGCCCCGGTCGCACCGGTCCCCAAGCACTTCGCCCTGGGTGATCAGGTCACGCACGACATGTACGGCCTCGGCCGGGTGATCGGCATCGAGGAGGGCGTCGCGGCCCTCGTGGACTTCGGCTCCTCGCAGATGCGGATCTTGAGCCCGTACAGCAAGATGACCAAGCTGTAGCAACACCGCGGTGCCCGGTCACGGCACGCCAGGACCCCGTTCGGGGGACCTGTCACGAAAGAGAGCCCTCCCATCGATTCCTCCTCGCTGTTCTCCGCTCCGGAAGGGCAGCCCCGCTGCCCCACCGCGGCCTCGCCGCCCCCGGCGACCAACCCCTTCCAGGCCCCCGACTTCGGCGAGGCCGACACCTTCCCGCCGGACGACGCCCAGCCGCCCACCTCGAACACCCGCGGACTACGCTCCAAGGCGGCCTAGCCCCGCGCACGCCGGCGGCGCCTGACCCTGGGCGGGAAGCTCCGGGTGGCGGGCCAGGAACACCAGGTAGGCGATCGCCGCCGTCGCCCCCAGCAGAGCCCCCCCCCGCCCACCAGGGCTCGCCGTCCGCCCGCCCGTCCTGCTCTCGACGCCCGGTACTCGACCCAGGCCCGCACCAGCCCGATGAGGGCCGACGGCAGCGCGCCGAAGGAGACCAGCCCCCAGAACGGGCAACAGAACCACCACACCAAGGACGCCCCACCGAACCAAACGGCGACCTCCGCCTCGTGGTGTGCCGCGTCCGACGAGCCGACAGAACCCATGAACTGATCCAAGCGGGGGGCTCGGCGGGGGCGGTCGCCGGGACTCAGGTCAAGAAGGCGCCTGGCGCGCACCACGTCGCGGATCCGGCAGGTTGTGCCACTCGTGAGTGCAACCTCCGGCGCAGTACAGCTTCCTCCTGCGAGTGTCCGCGACCCCGAAGAGGGCCACGAGCAGCCGGAACGCCTTGGTGAGCGCGTGAGCGCGTGGGCCGGAAGCGCCGCCATCTTGAAGCGCCACTTTGTGAGCATCACCGCCGGCGTGCGAGCGGCCCGTATCCCGGACCTCGCGATGCTCTCCGCCACATCACCCTCACCCGCGCGCGCCTGCACCCCCATGGTTGGAATCGACGGTACGCGGTGTTGTGCAGCGTGCAGCGCGTCCGTATCTCGCGGTCCGGAAGCGGTTCGGAAGCCGCTCGGTTCTGGCCACGGAAGCGGTGGCGCTGGTCGCATACAAGACGTCAACCTCTCGTTCCTACAACGCTGTCCACCGCCGGCTCGTGAGGGCCGTAGCGTACGGGACGCGTACAGGCCCGCCACGAGAGCAAGCGGGCGGATGCGCCGCACTGCCATGATCCTTGGAGAACCCCATGACCGCCCCAGGGCCGACCCCGCCTGCCGAGCGTCCCGACACACCGGCAACCCACCGCGCGCCGCCCACCTATCGGCCACCAGGGCTGATCCCCCCGAACGGACCCGCCCGCACCTGGGGGCTCGTGGTCATCGTCACGCCTCTGCTGCTGGTCCTGGTGATGTCGCTGTTCAGCGGTTCGGCCGACGGTTCCGGCCCGACCGGCCCGTCCGGTTCCTCCGGGCCCGGCCTCCTCGGTTCTGGCCCCCGGGGTACAGCTGACCAGCCGACGTACGCGGCTTCGACGGCGCCCGCGTCGCAGTACGACAACACCGGTACACCGGATGTCCCCAGCAGTCCCGAGACGTCCATGACCGACAGCTATGGGGACGACGGCTACGCCGATCCCACGGACACCCCGAGTGCCAGCGCCGGACCGGGCGAGGTCGTCGCCGCCTACTTCGAGGCGATCAACACCCGCGACTACCAGACCGCCTGGGCCCTCGGCGGCAAGAACCTCGACTCCAGCTACAACACCTTCGTCTCGGGCTATGGCTCCACCGAGCAGGACACCATCCACATCGTGTCCGTGCGGGGTGACGAGGTACGGCTGACCATCGAAGCACTTCAGACGGACGGTACGACGCACTCGTACGACGCCGTCTACACCGTCAGCGGCGGTGTGATCACCAGCGGCAAAGGCACCCAGACCGGCTGACACCCACCGGGTGTGCCCGGAGGGGCGTGCCCCACGAGCGGAGCACTGAACCACCATGGTCACAGAAGTATCCACCCCCCGTCCGCCCGGCCCGGCACCTCAGAAGCCGCCGGAACACCGCGGGTACGCGCGCACCAGAGCCACCAGGCTGCTGTCAGCGGGCGCCTACCTGGATCGCGGGTACCGGCGCGCCGTCATCCGCGAACTGCTGACGAGGCGTTTTCGGGTCGTCGCGCCCTCTTTCGGGTACGACGCGGTGTCGGTCCTCGCCCACGCCCTGGCCGCGCGCCGGCTGCATCGCATCCAGTGGGGGATCACGGGCGGCGCGGCAGCCGTGCTCCTGCTGGCGTCGGGCAGCGGGTTGCTCAACGAGCCCCTCGGCGTCATCACGCTGTGCTGGGTGCTATGGGCGGCGGCCTATCTGCGGCGGATCGTCACCCTGCACATCCTGATGACCCGGCTGCGCGAGAACGGCCCGGACGGCGGGTTCGACGGTGCCTGCCCGTCGCACACCAAGCTGACCGCCGAACTCGCGCGCAAGATCGACCACGAGCAGGCCAGTCGCAGCGGGCTGGTCTTCTACGGCGGCTACCGTCCCTTCGTCGGTGCGGGCCTGCCGCTGCGCGACTGGTCCAACGCGCAGTTGTTGCTCGGCGCTCCGAAGACCCGGATCACGTCCCGCAGGAGCGCGGACGGTTCGCCGATCGACCTCGACACGATCGAGCGCAGGCAGGTGATCCCGTTCACCGTGCACGAGATCACCAGCCAGATCGCCGCCCGGATGGCCGCTGATCTGCGTGACGAGGCCTGCGGCGACGAGCGGATCGACGGGCTGACCGTCGAGCAGCGCCGCTACACCACCGCGATCCGCACCAACGACCGTTCCATGGGCGCCGACTGGTCCGAGCTGCCCGGTATGGACGACCAGCCCGGCATCCACTGGCGGGAGGACTATGACGCGGCCCGCGAGTACCTGTGCGTGCGCGTCGGGTCGTGGAACGAGGAGCTGGTCACCTCGATCTTCGTCGGGTTCGATCTCAAGGGCAACACACTGCACACCGAGTTCCACACCTATGTGCTCGGGCCGCTCGTGGAGGACTTCCACCTCGTGGACCAGCTGCCCCGCGCCATCGACGGGCGTCTGGCGGTGCGAGTGGCGTGGGACATGTTCACGGGCCTGCTGCGCTGGTGGACGATGCTGTGGCTATGGCCGCTCCGGCTGGTCCCGGAGCGGTTCCTGCCGACGTGGGCCGTCCGCTGGACCCGGCCTTCGCGGGCCAGGAGGGCCAGGAGGACGATGGCAGAGCTGCTCCTGACGGACCAGGTGACGGACACCAGCGAGTTCCGGCTCGGCCGGTACGCCAGTCCCTGGCTCAACTGCGGAGCATTGGCCAGTGTCAGGGAACTGGCCACCAGCGAGACCTACCATCACTTCTTCCAGCAGGTCGACGCGACCAAGTACATGGAGATCGTCGAGCGCCGTCTGCTCCAGAACATCCGCGCGTTCCTCGATGAACACGACATCGACCTCGCCGATCACGACCGTGCCCAGACCAACATCTTGCTGGGCGACAGGAGCCAGAACTTCTTCGGCGGCCAGCAGAGCGATATCAGCTACAACTTCCAGCCACGACAGAGCAGTTGATGAGAGAGGGCGGGGACATGCCCGGGAGCCAGGGACACACCGGCGGCGACAGGAGCCAGAACTTCTTCGGCGGCCGGCAGAGCGGCATCGGATACAACGTCTACAACACTCCCCAGGAGAGCGAGCCGTCCACCGAGCAGGAGGCGGCGCGGGCGGCCCAGGCGCGCGCGGACCACGGTCGCAGCCGCAGCGTCTTCGTGGTGTACGGCCGCGACGAGGAGGTCCGCACGGCGATGTTCGGGCTGCTGCGCCGGCTGGATCTGCGCCCGCTGGAGTGGGAGCGGCTGGTCCGGGCCACCGGAGGGACCGCACCGTTCCTCGGTGAGGTCATCGAGAAGGCACTGTCGCAAGCGCAGGCGGCGCTCGTGCTCCTCACCCCGGACGATGTCGCCAAGCTCCATCCGCACTTGTCGGGCGACAACGAGCCGTCCTACGAGACTCGGTCGACCGGTCAGCCCCGCCAGAACGTGCTGATCGAGCTCGGCATGGCGCTGATGGCCTACCCGGAGCGGACGATCATCGTGCAGGTCGGTCAAGTACGGCCCGCCGCGGACCTCGCGGGCCGCAACGTGATTCACTTCGACGGCACCGAAGCCGCCGTCGCAAAAATTGTCGAGCGGCTCAAGGGGGCCGAGTGTGACCTCGACGACACACGGCCGGACTGGCGCGACCTCTCATACTTCAGGAATCTGGCGGCCTATCGCCGGCTGGCCTGACGGACGGTGCGACGGCGGGAGGCCATGGGCCTTCCGGCCCTTCGTGCGACATCAACGGATGTACGTACGCCGTCAGATCCGTACGTGTACTAGCGGTACGTATCTGACGCCAGGGCGCCGAGGAACGCGGACAGTTCCCGCATATCGACGCTCCCCAGTTCCTCGGGCCGTATCACCACACGTAGTTCACGACAGATCACGCTCTCCCTGGATCGGGACACGAAGGAAATCAGGATCAGCCGGAGCAGGCTGTCCCGATCGAGGTACCCGAGCCGTGCCAGCCCGGAGCCGACCAACGGCATCGCCACCCGCTCCAGTTGGGCGTGCGTGCGCAGCGCGTCCCACAGACCGCCGAGGCCCCGCCACAGATCCTCCACGCTGGAGGCGGCGACGTAGTCGTTGCCGATCCGGCTGTAGGCCACGCCGAACACCAGCCGTGGTCGGGCACCCAGCACCGCCACCGTGCCGATCGGGTAACGGTCGAGTTTGCCGAGTGGTTTGTCCGCCCGCGCCTCGCGCCTGGTGGGCTCGGCCGAGACGAGTGCCCCGGCCAGCTCCGCGTCCAGGCGGGACGCGTCGCCGCCGTACCCGCGGTCCAGCAGTTGCGCCTGCACGGTCTCGTCGTTGATGACCCGGCCGCCGGCGGACAGGGTGTCGAAGGTGTCGCAGAACCCGACGACGAGATGGGCGGGCTGGTCGAATACGTCCCCTCCCTCGACCACCACCGTCATATCGGGCCGCCGGAAGACCTGTCGCACCCGGGTCGCCGGTCTGGCCCGGAGCAGCCCCCACCCGAGGCAGGCCCCCACTGACAGTCCGACGACCAGGCCGGAAGCGATCTGCGGCACGAACGGACCAACGATCTGGAACACGGCGGACAGCCCGCCGAAAGCCGTCATCGTGTCACGTGCAAAGGCATGCCAGGCGTGCCGTGTGCCCCGCCGAGGACGAGGGAGTGCGCGAGAGCAGCGGCGACCCGGGCGTGGTCGAGGGCGCGGCCCGGTGTGTGGCCGGGCGGATCCCGGGGGTCCTGCAGGGTCCGCCGGGCCTAGAGTGGCGGGATCATCCGAAGACATGAGTACCCCACGATCTGATGGTAATGTTTCAGCCACCGCAATCTGACGCAGAGTGATGAACGAAGGCTCGGGGGGCGACGGGATGTCCGGTGCGGGAACGCGTATCCGAGTGAAGGTACTGGGCCCGGTCCGGCTCGAAGTCGATGGCGTTCCGGTCCGGCTGACGCCGCTGACCGTACGATTGCTGGTCCGTCTGGTGGTGGCCGGGGGCGAGGCGGTACCGGTGCGGCAACTGCGTCGCGACGTATGGGGACTCGCGGACGAACCCCGTCAGCTGGACCAGCGAAACCGCAACGAGGTCCAGAAGAGGATCCTGGAATTGCGGCGGGCGTTGTCCCCCGGTCGGGACGGCGTCGGAATGAGCATCCTGCGCACCGAGCAGCAGGTCACCGTGCAAGGTCCGCAAACCGCGTACCGTCTGGTGCTGCGACCCGAGGAACTGGACAGCACACGCTTCACCACGATCGTCAGCGATGCCCTGCTCGCACCGCCGGCCACCGCGGCACACCGGCTGACCGAGGCGCTGTCCCTGGTGCGCGGTCGCCCATTGGCCGAGGTGAACGGTGAGGGGTTCGCGGTGCCCTTCATACGCCGCCTGACCTCCCTCCAGGATTCCGCGCGCCGTGAGCTGGTGCGTGTGCAGACGGACTTGGGTCATCCCGAACGCGCGCTGCCGGTCGCCGAACTGCTTGTCCATGAATACCCCGAAGACGCTGAGGCCGCGCGTGTCCTCGACGCGCTGCGTGCGGAGCTGCGTGCTCGGCACGGGGACGAACTGCTGCGGCACCGGGTCCCGTTGGCCGGCCAGCGGGCCGATGTGGTGTTGGTGCGCGGCGACCTGTTCGATCAGGCGGACTGCAATCTGGTGATCGGGTTCTCCGACACCTTCGACACGGAGACCGCCGAGGATCTTGTGATCAGCCGCGAAAGCGTTCAGAGCCAGCTTGTCGACCGGCTGTTCGCCGGACAGCGCCGGCTGCTGGACGACAAGCTGAGGATGGGGCTGCGCAGGACGAAGGCGGTCGGTACCGAGAGTGCGCGGTCCAAACCGCTGGGCCGGAGGGTGCGTTACCCGGTGGGCACCACCGTGGTGGTGCCGGTCGACGGCCGCCGGGTGTTCGCCACCGCCTATTCGCATCTCGGCAACGATCTGGTGGCCAGGTCCAGCGACAGTGACCTGCGGCTGAGCCTGGAGAACCTGTGGGCCTCGGTGGCGGTCCACGGCATGTTCAAGCCGGTCGCCGTTCCGCTGATCGGCTCCGGACTGGCCCGTGTCACCGATCTGGACCGTGGCCAGCTCGCCGCCCTGATCGTGGACTCGTTCATCGACGCCTGCCGTCGTCACCCCGCTCTGACCCCCGAACTCCGGCTCGTCGTCCGGCCTCAGGAACTGGGCCAGACCGACCTGACCCCTGTGGAGCAGCGCTTCCAGGACCTGGTGCCCGGACCGCGCGTGACGGATTGACGGCGAGGCCGGGCGGGGGCCGGGACGCTTCCCCCGGGACTGCGGGCCGCTCCGCATCTCGCAGTTCCCCCTTCGCGGATCTCCCGCCGCCCGGCGCCATGTGCCGCCGCACCCGGCCTCGCCGTTGTCCACCAGACCATCCCGGACACTTCCGCCGGTACCTGCCAACCGCTTCCGATCCGATTCCGAAGCCCTCCTGCCGGTGGTGCGTGCCGCCGGTCAGGCGTCCGGTACCGGAACTCCAGGGCCCGGCAAACGTGTTTGCCCTTCGTGGCAGCGGCAACGCGGAGTTCATGACTCAGACGAACAGTGGCACCAATCAGGAATCCGTGGACAAGGCCCGGCGGGCGACCGCCAAGGTGACTGCGCCGGCGGCGCAGGCGGCCGGGAAGGCGGCGGACAAGTCGGACGAGGTGGCGGCGGAGGCCGTCGGGGTGGCGGAGCGTACGGCCGGGGCGGGGGCCGCGGTGGTGCGGGGTACGGCCGAGCGGGTGCAGGCCGGCCGGCAGGCGGTCGTCGCCGCCTCGGGGCACGCCGTGGGCGCCGCCAGGACCGCGTGGACGGTGGTCGCGAAGCGGAAGGCCATCGCCGCCGGGGCGGGCGTCGGGCTGTCCGCGCTGGGGGTGCTGTCGTATCTCGCGGGGCGCCGGGCGGGACGCCGTACGCAGGGGCCGATCACCCGGCTCACCGGCGGACGGATCTGAGAGGGCGTCGGCGGAGGCCCGCTCAGGGGGTCTGCCGTGCGAACTCCGCGCCCGCGTCCCGCAGTCGCTCGTGCAGCGCCCTGAAGACCTCCGACGAGCGCACGCCCGGCCAGTCGGCGGGGAGCAGGTCGGTGGGCAGGCCGGGGTCGGTGTAGGGGAGGTGGCGCCAGGAGTCGAGGGTGCGGAGGTAGTCGCGGTAGGCGTCCTGCGGCGGGGTGTCCGCGCGGTGTTCCCAGGCGCGCAGGAGCGGGGCGTGGGTGTTCAGGAAGCGGATGTGCTCCTCGGCGATCGAGGCGAGGTCCCACCAGCGGGCGACCGCCTCGGAAGTGGGGGCGAAGCCCAGGTGGTCGCCGCGGAAGAAGTCGACGTACGGGTCCAGGCGGAGGCGGCGCAGGGTGTGTTCGGTCTCCTCGTGGAGACGCGACGGGGCGATCCAGACGCCGGGGGCCGCCGTGCCGAAGCCCAGCGCGGACAGGCGGGAGCGCAGCACATGGCGCTTCTGGCGTTCCGTCTCCGGCACCGAGAAGACCGCCAGCACCCAGCCCGCGTCCTCGGGCGGCGCGGCGGCGTAGATGCGGCGGTCGCCGTCCTCCATCAACTGGAGGGCCTCGGGCGAGAGTTCGTAGCCGGCGGCGCCGGTCTCCGTGCGGGCGGGCAGCAGCAGGCCGCGGCGCTTGAGGCGGGACACCGAGGAGCGTACGGAGGGTGCGTCCACGTCGACCGCGGCCAGCAGCCGGATCAGCTCGGCGACGGGCATCGGGCCGGGCATGGAGCGGCCGTACGCGCCGTAGAGCGTGACGATGAGGGATCTGGGGGCGTGCTGCTCGGACACGATGATCATCTTAGGTCGTCGGCATCACTGCTGGTCACTCGGGGTGCGTAGGCGGAACCGCTGCAACTTGCCGGTGGCGGTGCGGGGGAGGGCGGAGAGGAAGACGAACTCGCGCGGGCATTTGTACGGCGCCAGTTCGGCGGTCAGGAACGCGCGCAGCGCCTCCGGATCGCGGCGGGCGCCCTCGCGCAGCACCGCGTAGGCGACCACCACCTGGCCGCGGACCTCGTCCGGACGGCCGACCACCGCCGTCTCCATCACGTCCGGATGGCGCAGCAGGGCGTCCTCCACCTCGGGCCCCGCGATGTTGTACCCGGCCGATATGATCATGTCGTCGGCGCGGGCCACATAGCGGAAGTAGCCGTCGGGTCCACGGACGTACGTGTCGCCGGTGATGTTCCAGCCGCCGCGCACGTACTGGCGCTGGCGGGGGTCCGCCAGATAGCGGCAGCCGACCGGGCCGCGCACGGCCAGCAGCCCGGGTTCGCCGTCGGGCAGCGGGGTGCCGTCCGGATGCTGCACCCGCGCCTGCCAGCCCGGCACCGGCACGCCCGTGGCGCCCGGTCTGGTGCCGTCGTCCGCGGCGGAGACGAAGATGTGCAGCAGCTCGGTCGCGCCGATGCCGTTGATGATCCGCACCCCGGTGCGCTCGTGCCACGCCCGCCAGGTCGCCGCGGGCAGGTTCTCCCCGGCCGACACGCAGCGCCGCAGCGAGGAGACGTCGTGGCCGTCCAGCTCGTCCAGCATGGCGCGGTAGGCGGTCGGGGCGGTGAACAGGACCGAGACGCGGTGCTCGGCTATCGCCGGGAGGAGCCGGCGGGGGCCGGACTGCTCCAGCAGGAGGGCGCTCGCGCCGGCCCGCAGCGGGAAGATCACCAGGCCGCCGAGGCCGAAGGTGAAGCCGAGCGGGGGGCTGCCCGCGAAGACGTCGTCGGGGCGGGGGCGCAGGACGTGCCGGGAGAAGGTGTCGGCGACGGCCAGCACGTCCCGGTGGAAGTGCATGCATCCCTTCGGGCGTCCCGTGGTGCCCGAGGTGAAGGCGATCAGGGCGACGTCGTCGCAGGCGGTGTCGACCGCGGGGTAGGGGGTCCCGGGCGCGGCGCGGCGCAGCAGGTCGTCAGGGGTGTCGCCGCCGTACGTGGTGATGCGCAGCCCGGGTATCCCGGCCTTCGCCAGGTCGTCCACCGCGCGGACGTCGCACAGCGCGTGGCCCACCCGGGCGATCTCGCAGATGGTCGCCAGTTCGTGCGGGCGCTGCTGGGCCAGCACGGTGACGGCGACCGCGCCCGCCTTCAGCACCGCGAGCCAGCAGGCCGCGAGCCAGGGGGTGGTGGGGCCGCGCAGCAGCACCCGGTTGCCGGGTACGACGCCCAGCTCGCCGGTGAGCAGATGCGCGACCCGGTCGACCCGGGCGCGCAGCTCGTCGTACGTCCATAGGGACCCGTCCGGGGTGCGGAAGGCCGGGCGGGTGCCGTCGGCGTGGCCGAGGAGTTCCACCGCGCAGTTCAGCCGGGCCGGATAGCGCAGCTCCGGCAGGTCGAAGCGCAGCTCGGGCCACTCCTGTGGCGGCGGGAGATGGTCGCGCGCGAAGGTGTCCACGTGGGCCGAGAGATGCATGGCGTCGCCCCTTTGCCGTGACGGACGTCCGGACGGGCATTCCTGGCGGGCTCGTGAAGGGAGCGTATCGTGTTGGTGACGGCAGTCAACTGTGCGCGATAACGTCGTACGGGTGGACGGTCGCCGTGGTCCGTCCCGGAGGGAGGACCGGCAGTGCCCGCATTCTCACTCGAACCCGAGCGGCTGGCCTGGTGCGCGCGACTTCGGGCGCTCGCCGCCGAACGGCTGCGCCCGCTCGCCGACAAGGGCGCCCCCGGCCGTGTCAACCGGCCCCTGCTGGCCGAGCTGGGTCAACTCGGCCTGCTCACCAAGCTGTTCACATCCGGAGCGCTCGATCTGTGCCTGATGCGGGAGTCGTTGGCGCAGGGCTGTACGGAGGCGGAGACCGCGCTCGCCCTCCAGGGGCTCGGCGCCCACCCCGTGCACGCGCACGGCAGCCCGGCCCAGCGGGAGCGCTGGCTGCCCCGGGTCGCCGAGGGCGGCGCGGTCGCGGCCTTCGCGCTGAGCGAGCCCGGCGCCGGCTCGGACGCCGCCGCGCTGGCGCTCGCGGCCGAGGAGCGCGGACCGGGGCAGTGGCGTCTTACGGGGGAGAAGTGTTGGATCTCCAACGCGCCCGAGGCCGACTTCTACACCGTCTTCGCGCGCACCGCGCCCCGCGCCGGCGCCCGGGGCGTGACGGCGTTCCTCGTCCCCGCCGACCGGCCCGGACTCACCGGCCGCGCACTGGAGATGATCTCCCCGCACCCCATCGGCGCCCTCGACTTCGACGCGGTGCCCGTCACCTCCGACGACGTGCTCGGCGAGGTCGGCCGGGGCTTCGCCGTCGCGATGGGGACACTCAACCTCTTCCGGCCCAGCGTCGGGGCGTTCGCGGTCGGCATGGCGCAGGCCGCGCTGGACGCGACCCTCGCGCACACCCGTCAACGGCAGGCGTTCAAGGGCCGGTTGATGGATCTCCAGGCGGTGTCGCACCAGGTCGCGGAGATGGCGCTGCGCACCGAGGCGGCCCGGCTGATGGTGTACGCGGCGGCGAGCGCGTACGACGAGGGCGCGCCCGATGTGCCCCGCCGCTCCGCGATGGCCAAGCTGCTCGCGACGGAGACCGCGCAGTATGTCGTCGACACCGCCGTGCAGTTGCACGGCGCGCGCGCCCTCGAACACGGCCATCTGCTGGAACACCTCTACCGCGAGGTGCGGGCGCCGCGCATCTACGAGGGCGCCAGCGAGGTCCAGCGGGGCATCATCGCCAAGGAGTTGTACGCCGCTCAGGACCAGGAGGCCCGGTGACCACCGAACGCGTCAACCCGCCCGAGCTGGCCCCGCCCACGGGGTTCTCGCACGCCGTCGTCGCGACCGGGTCCACGGTGGTGTTCCTCGCCGGGCAGACCGCGCTCGACGCCGACGGGAAGATCACCGGCGACACCCTGGCCGAGCAGTTCGAGCGGGCGCTGGGCAATCTGCTCGCCGCCCTGCGCGCGGCCGGCGGCACGCCCGCGGATCTGGCCCGGGTCACGGTGTACGCCACGGACGTCGCCGCGTACCGGGCGCAGGCACGGGAACTGGGGCGGCTGTGGCGCGCGGCGGCGGGCCGGGACTATCCGGCGATGGCCGTCGTTCAGGTCGTACGACTGTGGGACGAATCGGCGCTGGTGGAGCTGGACGGGTTCGCCGTACTGCCGTGACGCGCCACCGCCCGGGTGACGGTCACGCCCGCCGGGGTGGGTGACGGGTACCAGTGGAGGCCCCCGAAACGGTGCAAACCTGGAGGTATCCATGTCTGTCCGCCCCGCCCTCGCCACGGTTCTCGGCGGCGCCGCCCTGCTGGCCCTCGCCGCGGGACCGGCCCATGCCACGGGACCGGCCCTCACCGCCGGTCCGGCCCGTACCGAGGGATCGGCCCTCACCGCCGGTCCGGCCCGTGCCGCGGGATCGGCCCTCGCCGTGGTGCCGGCCCTCGCCGCGCCCGGCGAGTCCGTCACCGTCGACACGGTCGGCCGCCTCGCCGCCGACGGCACCGTCACCCTGACCGGCACCTACCGCTGCACCGGCAACACCGGCCCGGTCTTCGTGACGTCCGGCCTGAGCCAGCGCGACCCCCGGGTGAGGCACGGCATCGGCGGCACCGTCGCGCGCTGCGACGGTACGACGCGCACCTGGTCCAACTCCGGCCAGGTCACCGGCGAGACCCTCCGGCCCGGCACGGCCCACGTCCAGGCCACGGTGATGGAACTGCGCCCGGTGGGGCTGGTGCCGCTGCCGGTGTTCCACGCCACCGCCGACCAGGACATCACCCTGGCCCGGGGGTGATCCGGGGCGGCCACGCGGGAGCCGGGGTCCAGGGCAGGCGCACCCGTACCGGTGGCGCGCCTCCCTGGGCCGTCCAGGTGGTTACGCCCGCTGCCAGCTGTGCGGCGCGTGGAAGGAATGCGGGCGCCAGGACGTCGTACCCGGGGAGGACGCGTCGGTGCCGGGGCCCGGGAGGGCGCTGCGGCTGAGCAGGAGGACGGTCAGGGCGGCCAGTTCCTCGTCGGTGGCTTCGCCCCGCTCGACCCGGATGGGGGGAGTGGGGGAGGGAGTGGACACGGACATGGGGACCTCCGTCATTGAGGGGGGTTGCCGTGCTTGCGGGCGGGGCTCTCCGCGTGCTTCGTGCGGAGCATCGCCAGCGACCGCACCAGGACCTCGCGGGTCTCGGCGGGATCGATGACGTCGTCGACGAGGCCGCGCTCGGCGGCGTAATAGGGGTGCATCAGCTCGGACTTGTACTCCTTGACCAGCCGCGCGCGCATGGCCTCGGGGTCCTCGGCGTCGGCGATCTGGCGGCGGAAGATGACATTGGCCGCGCCCTCCGCGCCCATCACCGCGATCTCGTTCGTCGGCCAGGCGAACGTCAGGTCCGCGCCGATCGACTGGGAGTCCATCACGATGTACGCGCCGCCGTACGCCTTGCGCAGGATCAGGGAGATGCGCGGCACGGTGGCGTTGCAGTAGGCGTACAGCAGCTTCGCGCCCCGGCGGATGATGCCGCCGTGCTCCTGGCCGACGCCCGGCAGGAAGCCCGGCACGTCCAGCAGGGTGACCAGTGGGATGCTGAACGCGTCGCACATCTGCACGAAACGCGCGGCCTTCTCGGACGCCTCGATGTCGAGGACGCCGGCGAGGGTCTGCGGCTGGTTGGCGATGATGCCGACGACCTGGCCGTCGAGGCGGGCGAGCGCGCAGATGATGTTGCGGGCCCAGCGCTGGTGGACCTCCAGGTACTCGCCGTCGTCGACGATCTCCTCGATCACCTTCGTCATGTCGTACGGCCGGTTGCCGTCCTCCGGCACCAGATCGGCCAGCGCCTCGCAGCGCCGGTCGGCCGGGTCGGAGCACTCCACCCGCGGCGGGTTCTCCCGGTTGTTGCCCGGGAGCAGCGAGAGGAGGTAGCGGACCTCCTCCAGGCAGGTCTCCTCGTCGTCGTAGGCGAAGTGGCAGACCCCGCTGGTCTCGGCGTGCACATCCGCGCCGCCCAGGCCGTTCTGGGTGATCTCCTCGCCGGTGACCGCCTTGACCACGTCGGGTCCGGTGATGAACATCTGCGAGGTCTCGCGCACCATGAAGACGAAGTCGGTCAGCGCGGGGGAGTAGGCGGCGCCGCCCGCGCACGGGCCGAGCATCACGGAGATCTGCGGGATCACCCCGGAGGCGGCGGTGTTCCGCCGGAAGATGCCGCCGTACCCGGCGAGCGCGGTCACGCCCTCCTGGATGCGGGCGCCCGCGCCGTCGTTCAGCGACACGAGCGGCGCGCCGGCCGCGATGGCCATGTCCATGATCTTGTGGATCTTGGTGGCGTGGGCCTCGCCCAGCGCGCCGCCGAAGATCCGGAAGTCGTGCGCGTAGACGAAGACCGTACGGTCCTCGACCGTGCCCCAGCCGGTGATCACACCGTCCGTGTACGGCTTCTTCGCCTCCAGGCCGAAACCGGTGGCCCGGTGCCGCCGCAGCGGCTCGACCTCCTGGAAGGAACCGGGATCCAGGAGCAGTTCGATCCGCTCCCGTGCCGTCAGCTTGCCCTTGGCGTGCTGCGCCGCGGTCGCCTTCTCGCTCGGGCCGGCGAGCACGCTCTCGCGTATGCCGGCCAGTTCCGCGATATGGGACTTCATCTCTGCCTGCCTCTGCGGTGAGGTGACGTGACATCGGACGCCGCCCGCGCCGGGCCGCCGCCGGGGTGATCCGGACACGATCGTGACAACGCGGTCTGACCGGGCGCTGACGGGCCGCTTACGGTCCGGCCCACCGTGCCCCGACCGCCTGCCGCGGTGACACCGGGTGCCGCGCTCACACCGGCTGCAACGCCGTCGGGACCGGGTGATCGCCGGTGAGCGCCGGATCGTGCGAGAGGATCGCCAGCTCCACCTTGCGCAGCGCGGGCGACGGCTGGATCCCCAGCTCCTCGTCCAGCCTGCGGCGCATCCGGCGGAACACGTCGAGCGCGTCGGCCTGCCGGCCCGAGCAGTACAGGGCGACCATCAGCTGCTCGCAGAAGCGCTCGCGCAGCGAGTGGTTGGTGTGCGCCTCGGCCAGCTCCGCGAGCACCGAGGCGTGTCTGCCCAGGCGCAGTTCGGCGTCGAAGCGCAGTTCCATCGCGCGCATCCGGTACTCCTCGTACCGCGCCCCGGCGAGCTGGCACATGGTGCCGCCGGGGAAGCCGCCGAACACCGGGCCCCGCCACAGCGCGAGGGCCTCGCCGAGCATCCGCGCGGTGTGCTCGGGGTCCTTGGGCCCGGCCGACTCGGCCTGCCGTACGGCCCGTACGAACTCCGCCGCGTCCAGCTCGCCCTCGCCGACGCTGAGCCGGTAGCCGGCCGGATGGATGGTCACCCGGGAGGCCGGGCGGTCCGGCTCCAGCGCGCGCAGCCTGCGCCGCAGCCGGCTGATGTGCGCCTGGAGGGCGTTGGCCCGGTGGTCGGGCAGGGTCTCGCCCCACATCTCCTCCGCCAGGCTCTCCCCGGACACCGGCCGGCCCTCGCTGACCAGCAGGGTCTGTACCAGAGTGCGCTGCAGATCGCCGCACACGTCCGCCTCACCGGCGGCGGTGCGTATCTCCAGCGCTCCGAGAACGGAGAACCTCAGCATATCTTTCCCCCTAGATGACAATTCCTCGCCGACGGTGTTTCCGGAGTGGTGCTGCCGTGAAAGAAAGAATGGCCGAACGCGCCTTGCCCCGGCGGGCCTCGACCTGTACCGCGGCCCGCCGGGGCGTTAGTTCCGCCGGGACGGGGGGCGGCCGGCGGCTTCTGGGTGGTGCCGGTGCCCGAATGCGTTCGGAGGGGCACCGGCTGGTGGTGCGGAATTCACGGACGGACGCCTGAGTCGTCCCGCCGCCCGGGGCGGGAAGCGCGTCCAGCCATGGTTCCGGCCGTGGCGGAGAGGGCAGGATTTGAACCTGCGTGGGCCGTAAGGCCCGACCAGCGCGGTGCACACGGTCCCCGATCAGCCACTCCGGGCACCTCTCCCCGTGTCCGGCTCCGGATTCCGTCGCCGTTCACATCAACCACATTGGCAGTAACTGCTGACGGAATGCTGACACGGTTCTGACACAGGTAAATGAATGCCCAACTGCTCTTTTCCAGGGCAACGTCGCGGTGCTGTACTCCCTTTGACGGAAAACGCTCCCGAAAGGGGTAAGGGAATGACCGCGATCACCACCGAGACCGGTGCGGACAGTCTGATTCTCGACGCGATACGAGCCCACACCACGAGCGAGAACCCGAGTTCCTTCCTCGCGCTCAACAGCGGAAACAGTGTCTTCACCGTCCCAGGCGTGGACGGTGTCGTCGTCTACCGCCGCACCGGCCGCTGGGCCGTGCAGTTCGGCGGCCCGTTCACGGCCGAGGGCGACTACGACACCCTCCTGGACGCCTTCCGGACCTACGTCCGGGACGAGGGCCTGAGCCTGGTCGGCGTGCAGCTCCAGCGCGCCGACGCCGAGCGGTACGCGGCGCGCGGCTGTGTCGTCAACCAGATCGGCGCCTCCTGGGCGGTGAGCCTGGCGGACTTCACGCTGCGCGGCACCAAGTTCATGCAGCTGCGCAACAAGATCTCCCGCGCGCTGCGCAACGGCCTCCAGATCCAGGAGGTCGACGCGGCCGAGGTCGCCGACGACATCGCCGTGATCGACAAGGCGTGGCTCGGCTCCAAGGGCGGCGCGCAGCAGCTGGAGTTCCTGGTCGGCCAGATCGGCGGGCCCGCCCAGGCGCAGCGCCGGCTGTTCAGCGGCACCATCGACGGCGAGCCGGTCGCCTACATCTCGTACTCGCCGGTCTACGGCAGCCGGGCCGGCTGGATGCACGACCTCAGCCGGCGCATCCCCGAGGGCTCCCCGGGCCTGATGGAGGCCATCAACGCGCACGCCATCGAGGTCTTCCGCGCCGAGGGCGTCGAGTGGCTGCACTTCGGTTTCACGCCGTTCACCGGGCTCGACGCCGGTCACGAACTGGAGGGCCACAGCCCGGCGTTCCAGTGGCTGATGCACGCCCTGTGGGCCGAGGGCGCGGCGCTGTACCCGGCGCAGACCCAGCTGTCGTACAAGCAGAAGTGGGCCCCCGACCTGCTGATCCCCGAGTACGTCGCCTTCGACGGACCGCAGGCCTCGCTGCCCGGCTTCGCGCACATCTTCCGCGCCTGCAAGGCGTTCTGACACCCGCCCGAACCGACAGGAGACGATGAGATGAGCCAGTCCACCGAGGACCTCTCGCACGCCGTGGTCGAGCAGCTGATGGCCGTCATCGGCGCCCCCGACGACGCCCAGGTCGCCGAGAGCGCCGACGCCGCCGTGCGCGCCCTGGACGACCGTCTGCGCGCCGAGGCGACCGCCTGAGTGGCCGCACGGGCGGCCCGGGTACCGGCCGTCGGGGCGAGCTTGGCCCGATCAGACCGGTATCAGTGCCACATCAGTGGTGCACGGAACGCTGGACGTACGTTCGCCCGGTGGTCCGGGTCCGGGAGTGCCGCACTGTACTCCCGTCGCCCGGGTCCGCCGGGCGGGCCACAGCCCGCGGCGGTGACGCCTCGCGGGAGCTGAAGTTCCGACTCGCGGCGCCCGCAGGTCCGCAGGTCCGCGGGGCAGCGGCGCCGCCGCCCGGTATCGGGCACTTTCTCCCAAGGAGAGCAACGCATGCAGCGTCCGCACATACAGGAAGCCGTGGCCGCGGCCGCACCGGGCGGCGAACGCACCGGCGCGTCGGCCACCTTCGCCGAACTGCTCAAGCGGGTCAAGGCCGAGGGTCTCCTCGATCTGGACCCGCGCTACTACGTGGGCAAGCTCGCCCTCAACACCGCCCTGCTGGCGATCGGGTTCGTCGCGTTCTTCGAACTGGGCAACACCTGGTGGCAGTTGCTCACCGCCGTGTGGATGGGCCTGTGCGGCGGCCAGTCGGCGTTCATGTGGCACGACGCCGGCCACAAGGCCATGTTCCGCAGCAAGAAGGCCGCCTCCGCCGTCGGCTACGTGCACGCCAACCTGGTCAACGGGGTCAGCTACGGCTGGTGGGTCAACCACCACAACCGGCACCACTCCAACCCCAACCACCTCGACATGGACCCGGACATCGGCCGGCGTACCGCCATCTTCGACATCAAGCAGTACCCGACCCGCAAGGGCACCCAGAAGCTCGTGGTGCGCTACCAGAGCGTGATGTTCTTCGTGCTGCTGGTCCTCGAGGGCTTCAAGATGCTGAAGACCGCGGTCGTGTCCATCACCGGCGGCAAGACCAAGCGCCCCCTGCTGGAGACCTCCCTCATCCTGCTGCGCGCCGCCATCTACCTCACCTGCGTCTTCACCGTCCTGTCCCCGGGACTCGCGGTCGCCTTCATCGTCGTCCAGCACGCCGCCCTCGGCGTGTACTTCGGCATGATCTTCGCCCCGAACCACAAGGGCATGGAGGTCCGCGACGGTGAGGTGGAGACCCTGGACTGGCTGCAGCGCCAGGTGCTGACCTCCCGCAACATCCGCCCCAGCCTGTTCATCGACTTCCTGTACGGCGGCCTCAACTACCAGGTCGAGCACCATCTGTTTCCGGCCATGCCGCAGAAGAGCCTGCCCCGGGCCCGCGAGCTGACCATGGAGTACTGCGCCGAACGCGGGGTGCCGTACCACGAGGTCGGCTTCTGGCGCTCGTACCGCGAGGTCGCCTCCTTCCTCCACAAGGTCAGCGCGCCGGTGCGGCGCGGTGACGTCGAGGAGCAGATCCGCCGCCAGGCCGTGGAAGCGGCCTGACCCCCCAACCCCCCTTGAGTACCTCCTGCTTACCCCCACACCTGGCCCCCGGGCCGCACGCCCGGGTCCGCCGGTGACCCGGGCGGTTCCTTCCCCAGAAGCACAGCGAAAGCGTGCGACAGCAGTTTCCAAGGAGCCAGCCCCATGTCCCAGACCACCGCCGCGGCCGGCGGTCGCACCGCTCCCGTCCCGATCGGCGCCCGCCTGGACCGCATGCCGATCACTCCCCTGCACCGAAGACTCACCGCGGTCATCGGTGTCGGCCTGTTCTTCGACACCTTCGAGAACAACCTCTCCGGCACCATCGGCAAGGTGCTGCAGAGCGACTTCGGCTTCGGCACGACCTCGCTCAAACTCGTCCTGGCCTCCGCGTTCGTCGGCCAGTTCATCGGATCCCTGACGCTCGGCCGGATCGCGGACCGGTTCGGCCGGCGTCGGGCCTTCCTGGTCAACCTGGCGATCTACTCGGCCTGTTCACTGCTCGGCGCCTTCGCCCCGAACGCCGCCTGGCTGATCGTCACCCGCTTCCTCGCCGGCCTCGGCATCGGCGCCGAACAGGCCCTGTCCGACTGCTACCTGGCGGACGTCCTGCCCGCCTCCAAGCGCGGCCGGTTCATCGCCTGGGCCTACACCCTCGCCTTCTGCGGGGTCCCCGCGGTCGGCTTCGCCGCCCTGTGGCTGGTGCCGCTCTCCCCGCTCGGGGTGGCCGGCTGGCGCTGGCTGTTCGTGCTCGGCGCCCTCGGCTCCGCCGCCGTCTGGGTGCTGCGCCGCCAGCTGATCGAGTCCCCGCGCTGGCTCGCCGCCACCGGCCGCACCGAGGAGGCCGACCGGCTGGTCGCCCGCCTGGAGGCCGAGGCGGCCGGACAGGGGCTGCCCCTGGACCCGCCCGCCCCGCAGCAGGACACCGGGACCCCCGCGGGGCAGACCCGCCTGCGCGACATCTTCCGGCCCGGTCTGCTGCGCCGCACCCTCGTGCTCTGGGTGTTCTGCGTCCTGTCCGTCGTCGGCTACTACGGCTTCGGCACCCTCGCCCCGCAGATCGTCGCCGCCAAGGGTTACGGCGTCGTCGCCGGGCTCGGCTTCACCGCGCTGTCCTTCCTCGGCTACCCGGTGGGCTCCGCGCTGGTGCTGCCGATCGTGGACCGCATGGAGCGCCGTACCCTCGTCGCCCTCTCGGCCGCCGCGATGGTGGTCGCGGGGCTCGGCTTCGCCTACGCCGGGTCCGCGGAACTCATCGTGCTGTGCGGGTTCGCCTACACCCTGTTCAGCAACGTCTTCTCCAGCGTCTCGCACGTCTACCTCTCCGAGCAGTACCCGACCGAGATCCGGGCCACCGCCGCGGGCGCCGCGTACTCGCTGTCCAAACTCAGCGCCGGCGCCCTGCCGTTCGCGCTGCTGCCGGTCCTCGACGCGCACGGCCCCGGCGCGCTGTTCGCCGTCATCGCCGCCGCCATGGCCGTCCTCGCCGTCACCGTGCTGTCCCTCGGCGAGCGCACCACCGGTGTGTCCCTGAAGTGAACAACACCTATCGAGCAAGGAGTTGAGCATGGCCTACGTCATAGGACTGCCCTGCGTCGACATCAAGGACCGCTCCTGCGTCGACGAATGCCCCGTGGACTGCATCTACGAGGGCCGCCGCGCCCTGTACATCCATCCGGAGGAATGCGTGGACTGCGGAGCCTGCGAACCGGTCTGCCCGGTCGACGCCATCTACTTCGCGGACGACCTGCCCGAGGAGTGGGGCGACGACCACGCCGCCTCCAACGCCGACTTCTTCGCCGCCCTCGGCTCGCCCGGCGGCGGCAGCGCGGTCGGCCCCCAGGACCATGACTCCCCGCTGGTGAACACCCTGCCGAAGAAGGTGTCGGCATGAGCGGCATCCTCGCGGGCAAGCGCATCCTGGTGACCGGCGTGGTCACGGACGCCTCCATCGCCTTCCATGTGGCCCGGATCGCCCAGGAGGAGGGCGCCGAGGTGCTGCTCACCGGCTTCGGGCGGCTCTCCCTGATCGAGCGGTTCGCGGCGAAGCTGCCGAAGCCCGCCCCCGTCATCGAGCTGGACGTCACCGACCAGGACCACCTGGACACCCTGGCCGAGCGGCTCGGCGCGCACACCGACGGTCTCGACGGCGTGGTGCACTCCATCGCCTTCGGGCCCCAGGGCGCCTTCAGCTTCCTCGACGGCACCTGGGACGACGTCTCGACCGCCGTGCACGTCTCGGCGTACTCCCTCAAGTCCCTGACCACCGCCTGCCTCCCGCTGCTCAAGCAGCGCGGCGGCTCGGTCGTCGGGCTCACCTTCGACGCGGCCGTGGCCTGGCCGCACTACGACTGGATGGGCGTCGCCAAGGCCGCCCTGGAGTCCACCAGCCGCTATCTCGCCCGCGACCTGGGCGAGTTCGGCATCCGCAGCAACCTGGTCGCGGCGGGCCCGCTGCGCTCCATGGCCGCCAAGTCCATCCCCGGCTTCGGTGAGCTGGCCGACGTCTGGACCACCGGGCGGGCCCCGGCCGGCTGGGACCTCACCGACCCGGAGCCGGCCGCCCGCGGCGTCGTCGCCCTGCTGTCGGACTTCTTCCCGCGCACCACCGGCGAGATCGTCCATGTGGACGGCGGGGTGCACATGATGGGCGCCTGACGGCGCGGACACGGGAAGGGGGCGGGTGCCGGACCGGCACCCGCCCCCTTCCCGTGGTGTCACTCGGTCGTGCCGCCCGGCAGGATCCGCCGGAACCCGGTGTACGGCTGGAGCGCCGCCGGCAGCAGCACCGAACCGTCGTCCTGCACGCCCTGCTCCAGCAGCGCGGCCACCGTACGGCCGATCGGCAGCGCCGAGCCGTTCAGCGTCGCGGCCGGCGTCTTGCGGCCGTCGGCCCGCTTGACCCGGATGTCCGCGCGCCGCGCCTGGAAGGTGCCGCAGTCGGACACCGAGGAGATCTCCCGGAAGGCGTCACCGCCCGGCAGCCACACCTCGATGTCGTACGTCATCCGCGCCGAGAAGCCCATGTCGCCCGCGGGCAGCAGCACGGTACGGAAGGACAGTTCGAGCCTGCGCAGGCACTCCTCGGCGTGCCCGACCATCAACTCCAGCTGTTCCTGGGCCTCTTCCGGCGCGCAGATCCGCACCAGCTCCACCTTCTCGAACTGGTGCAGCCGCAGCACGCCCCGGGTGTCGCGGCCGTACGCGCCCGCCTCCGCGCGGAAGCAGGGGGTGCGGGCCGTGTAGGCGTACGGCAGCGCCCGCGCGTCCAGCAGCTCGCCGGAGACCAGGTTGGTCAGCGGCACCTCCGCGGTCGGGATCAGGAACAGCTCCCGCTCGCCGACCTGGGTGCGGAACAGGTCCTCCTCGAACTTGGGGAGCTGTCCGGTGCCGGTCATGGTGTCCCGGGAGACGAGGAACGGCACCGACTGCTCGGTGTAGCCGTGCTCGCGGGTGTGCAGGTCGAGGAAGAAGTCGGCGAGGGCGCGCTCCAGGCGGGCCCCGGCGCCGTGCGCCACGCTGAACCGGGCGCCGGACAGCTTGGCCGCGGCCGGCGGGTCCAGGATGCCGAGGGTCTCGCCGATCTCCGCGTGGTGCCGGGCGCCCTTCGCCGGACGCGGCGCGGGTCCGCCCCGGCGCACCTCCACGGCCTCCTTCTCGGAGTCGCCGTCCGGGACGCTGTCCAGCGGCAGGTTGGGGATGCCGAGCAGCAGCTCGGTCAGGTCTCCCGCGGCCACCCGGGCGAGGGCCTCCGCCTGCTGCACCTCGGCGCGCAGCGCGCGGGCGGCCTCCTTCTCCGCCTCGCTGGGCGGGCCCGAACGGCGCGCCTTGGCCGTTCTGTTCAGCTCGGTGCGCAGCCGGGTCACCTCGGCGTTGGCGGCCGAACGGGCGCGCAGCGCACCGCCCACGGCGTCCAGGTCGAGGTCGTAACGGCGGCGGGCCAGGCGGCGCCTGGCGTCCTCGCCGGCCTCGATCAGCTCATTGGGATCGTGCATGGCGGTCTCCTGACGGGGTGGGGGAGAGGTCGGGGGTGGCGGGGGCGGCGGTGTGCCGGGTGCCGAGCAGCCGGTAGCGCAGCGGATGGGCGCCGCGCAGCCGGAGCGCGTAGATGAGGCCGCCGAGCGCGACCAGCGGCAGCAGCCAGGGCAGCGCGGCGATCACCTCGGAGGGGGAACCGGTGAGCATGTCGAAGTTGCCGACCACCAGCCACACGGAGGTGGCGAGCCCGGCGAAGCCCAGCAGCGGGGCGAGGGTCTCCTTCCACCAGTGCCCGTGCCCGGCGCGCAGCCGCAGCCCGAGCACCGACAGCGCGGCCAGTGCCTGGAGCGTGACGATGCCGAGGGTGCCGAGGCCGAGCATGCTGGTGGTCAGGTCGGCGTACGGGTCCAGGCCCGCGACCGCGAACCCGGCCAGCACCAGCGCGGTCACCACGCTCTGCCAGACGCTCGCCCGGTGCGGGGAGCCGTGCCGCCTGTGCTCGGCGGCCAGGGTGCGGGGGAGCAGCCCGTCCTGGGCGAGGACCTGGGCGTAGCGGTTGGCGGCGCTGTGCAGGGCCAGCGTCGCAGCGAACAGGCTGGTGCACAGCAGGACTTGGAGCAGCGTGCTGCCCGCCGAGCCGAGGAAGTCGTCGCCGAGTCCGAAGAACAGGTCGCCCATCTGCTTGCCCGCGACCTCGCGCACATGGTCCGGGCCGATCTCGCCCACCGCCAGCCAGCTGGTCAGCGCGTAGAACCCGGCGATCAGCGCGGCGGCCGCGTACGTCGCCCGGGGCACGCTGCGCTCCGGGTCGCGCGCCTCCTTGCCGTACAGCGCCGCCGACTCGAACCCGATGAAGGACACGAACGCGAACATCAGCGAGACCCCGACGCCGGGGCCGGCGGCGGTGTGCGGGGAGAACGAGGCGGCGGGCAGCGCGTGCACCCCGTGCCGGACGAGGATCGCCACGTCCAGCGCCGCCAGCACCCCGATCTCGCCCAGCATCAGCAGGGCCAGCACCCGGGCGCTCAGCGCGATCTCCCGGTAGCCGAGCACCGCGGTCAGCACCAGCCCGACCGCCGCGCACCACTCCCAGGACACCGTCAGCCCATGGGCGGCCAGCACGAGCCGGGTGAAGTATCCGAGGGCGCCGGCCAGCCCGATGGTCGCGCAGTTGTACGACAGCAGTGCCATGTATCCGGCCGCGACCGCCGGGGGCCGGCCGAGCCCGTCGGCGACGGAGGCGTAGAACCCGCCGGACCCGCCGGTGCGCCGCGCGCTGACCGCGTACCCGGCCGAGAAGCAGAGCAGGGTCACCCCGGCGAACAGGAACGCGGCCGGCACCCCGGCCCCGTCCCCGAACGCGAACGCGAGCGGAACCGTACCGACCATCGCGGAGAGCGGGGCCGCGGCGGCGACGATGAGAAACAGGATGTGCGCCGTACCGAGCCGCCCCGTGGCGGGCGGCGAACCACTGGTGGTGGACATGGGTGCTCCAGATATGGGGAGTGGGGTGGGGACTGTGGGGGGTGGCGTAAGACCAACAGCCGCCCGCGGAGCGTTCTCAGCGGACGGCTGTTGCGATGCGGGGCGGCTGCTCAGGCGGGTGCGATCGCCAGAGCGGTGTTCTGCCCCCCGAACCCGAGGGAGTTGCTCAGCGCCAGATCGATCGGCATCTCGGTCAGGGTCTGTGCCAGCTTGATCTCCATCCGCGCGTCCGGCATCACCAGGTTGGCCGTGGGCGGGATGAGCTCGTGCTCCACGCTGAGCACGGTGAACGCGGCTTCGACCGCCCCCGCCGCACCCAGCAGATGCCCGGTGACCCCCTTCGTGGACGTCACCACCGGATCGCCGCGCAGCGTCCGCTGGATCATCCGCGCCTCGGACAGGTCGTTGAGCGGCGTCGACGTGCCGTGCGCGTTGACGTGCTCGACGTCGTCGGGGTCGGCCCCCGCGTCGGCGAGCGCCGCGCGGACCGCCGCCTCGATGCCGGCGCCGTCGGGATGCGGCGACGTCATGTGGTGGGCGTCGGCCGTGGCGCCGTACCCGATGATCCGCCCGTGGATGTGCGCCCCACGGGCCCGCGCGTCGGCGACGCGCTCCATCACCAGGATCCCGGCCCCCTCGCCGGCCACGAACCCGTCGCGGTCGGCATCGAAGGGACGGGAGGCGGACGCCGGGTCGTCGTGCCGCTTGGAGAGCGCGCCCATCTGGGCGAACCCGGCCATGACCAGCGGGGTGATCATGGCCTCGCTGCCGCCGGCCAGCACGATGTCGCAGCGGCCGAGCGCCAGCAGGTCCCGGGCGGTGCCGATGGCCGTCGCGCCGGACGCGCACGCGGTGGCCACCACCAGGTTGGGACCGGTCGCCCCGAACTCGATGGCCGTCTGACCGGCCAGCATGTTCGGCAGCTGCATCGGCAGCAGCAGCGGTGACACCCGGTCCGCGCCCTGCTCGCGCAGCACATGGTGCTGTTCCTCGACCGTGCCCGGGCCACCGTCGGCGCAGCCGAGGACCACGCCCACCCGGGCGCCGTCCCAGGTCTGCGGGTCCAGGCCCGCGTCGGCCACCGCCTCGTGCGCGGCGACCAGCGCGAACTGCACGAACCTGTCCAGGCGGTGGGCCCGGCGCGCGCTCAGCAGGCTCTCGGGATCGAAGCCGGGGACCCGGCAGGAGAGCTGTACGGGGTTGTCGGCCAGCACCGGATCG
The DNA here is from genome assembly GCF_030450125.1 of Streptomyces sp. WP-1. Classification (NCBI taxonomy): domain Bacteria; kingdom Bacillati; phylum Actinomycetota; class Actinomycetes; order Kitasatosporales; family Streptomycetaceae; genus Streptomyces; species Streptomyces sp. WP-1. Next base: position 2,051,346 of record NZ_CP123923.1, on the reverse strand, counting down.
AGGGCCGCGGCCGGCCTGCCGTCGCAGACCGCCGCCCAGCTCGGTCCGACCCCGATCCCGCCGGGGGTGATCAGACCGAGCCCGGTGACGGCGATGTCCATCGCGGCCATCAGACCTTCGCGCTCCGCTCCTCCATCAGCCGGACCATGTCGGCCACGGTCTCGGCTTCCAGGAGGTCGTCGTCGCTGACGTCCAGGTCCAGCTCGGACTTCAGCAGCAGCGACAGCTCCACGACGGCCAGCGAGTCCAGCTCGATGTCCTCGCGGGTGGCCTCGGGGGTGATGGCCTCGGGCGACACCTTGAGCTTGTTGGACAGGATTTCCTTGAGCTGCTCCAGCATGACGATTCCTTTCGAAGGTCTTTTCTGACGATCGGTCAGATGGTCTGGAGTTCGGGCCAGACGACCGTGGCCGCGCCCCAGGAGAGCCCGCCGCCGAAGGCGGTGAGCAGCACCCGGTTCCCCGCGGTCAGCCGCCCGTCGGCGGTCGCCTCCGCGAGCAGCAGCGGGATCGAGGCGGCACCGGTGTTGCCGACCCGCGCGATATTGCTGAGCCGCCGCTCCTCGGGGATGCCGAGCCGGTCCGAGACGGCCTCCAGGATCCGGGCGTTGGCCTGGTGCGCCGCGAACCGGTCGACGTCGTCCAGACGCCAGCCGGCCCGCTCGACGGCCTCGGTGGACGCGCTGGTCATCCGCTCCACCGCGTGCCGGTACGTCTCCCGGCCGAGCATCTTGAAGTAGTAATCCTCCGGGGCGGCCGGGCGGCCCGAGGAGCGCTGCCGGGAGCCGCCCGCCGGGACCTCGATGAGATGGCTCAGCTCGCCGTCGCTGCCGAGCACCAGCGGCCCGAGCGCGCCGGGTTCGTCCGGCGAGCCGGCCCGCAGCACCACCGCGCCCGCGCCGTCCGCGAAGATCACCGCGGTGGTGCGGTCCTCCGGGTTGATGATCGTGGTGAAGGCGTCGGCGGCGATCAGGAGCACGCTGTCGGCGACCCCGGAGGCGATCAGCCCGGCGGCGGACGCGAGGCCGTACAGGAACCCGGAGCAGACGGCCGCCACGTCGAAGGCGGGCACCTGGCCGAGCCCGAGCCGCGCGGCCACCTGGGGGGCGGTCGCGGGGCAGGGCTGGTCCGGGGTGGTGGTGGCGAGCACCACCGCGCCGACCTGCTCGTCGCCCGCCGACTTCAGGGCCCTCAGGCCCGCCTCCACCGCGAGGTCGCCGGTGGAGGTGCCGGGGGTGATGTAGAACCGCTCGGCGATCCCGGTACGGGTGCGGATCCACTCGTCGGAGGTGTCGAGGCGCTGCGAGAGATCCTCGTTGGTGACGATGTTGGGCGGGACGTACGAGCCGATCCCGGTGACGACCGCCGCCCGCCCGGTACTCATGCGCCGGCCTCCGAGGCGAGGACCTCGACGGGCAGGCCCATGTACTTCATGCGGACCTCGGCCATCTCGTCGGTCCACTGCTCGGCCATGTCGTAGCGCTGGTCGGCAGTGGTGTCGAGGAGGCGGACGCCCGGCCAGACCTCGTAGTCGCCGATCAGGTCGGCGTGCTTGAACATGCCTTCCTGGAACAGCTCCTCGCGGTGGATGACGAACTCCCGGTCCGGCAGCTCGTCCCACAGCTCGACGCCGGAGCGCAGGATCTCCAGGAGCCGGGGGGTGTACTCGGGGTGCTCGACGAGGTGGTCGCGCAGGATGGTGCTGGCCACGGTGAGGTGGCGGATCTCGTCGATGGCGGTGCCGCGGGAGATCTCGCCGGTCGCCGGGGACAGCGGGGTCCACTTGCGCTCGCTCAGCTCGGCGGCGGGGGCGAGGACGCCCTCGATGATGATGGCGAACACGCCGACGCCGCCGGGGAAGTCGGCCTTGTCGCGGACGATGTCCAGGGTGAAGTCCACCACCGGGTTCAGGACCCGCTTGCGGTAGTCCTGGGTCATCTCCTCGATCTCCCGCAGCAGGGCGCTCTGCGGGATGCCGAGGTCCACCAGGTGCTGGCGGAAGACGCGGGCGTGCCGGGCCTCGTCGATCAGCTGGGTGGCGTAGAACTCCATCTCGGGGATGGAGGGCGCGATGGTCACGTAGTGGCCGAGCAGCCGGGTGGCCAGTTCCTCGGAGAGGGCCCGGAAGCCGAACTCCAGGATCAGCGCCTCGCGCAGCGGGCCGGGGGCCTTCAGGAAGTCGGGGGTGAGGGCGTCCACATGGTGGCCGGTGGCACCCCGGTCGCGCAGGGTGCCCTGGGCGACGGAGGTGAACCAGTAGGCGAGGTCGCACTCCTCGGGGCCGAGGGTGAGTTCCTTCGCGCCGTCCAGCAGGCCGGGGGCCTTCTCCCAGTCGGCCTCGGGGGCAACGGGTGCGGTCATGATGCGGCGGTCTCCTTCGCCGGACGCAGGGAACCGGCGAACAGCCCGCCGGTGTAGCTCAGCAGCGGCAGGCCCTCGTCCGCGGTGGCCCGGACGACATGGCCGAGCAGCAGCTCGCTGTCGCCCGCGGCGTGCGCGGAGTGGAACCGGCAGACATAGTGGGCGAGGGCTCCCGCGATCAGCGGGGCCTGGGCGTAGCGGTCGGTGGTCCAGGCGAGGCCGGCGAAGGCCGCACTGCCGTCGGGCCGCGAGCTGTTCGCGAACCGCCGCGCCACGTCGGCCTGTTCGCCGCCGAGCACATTGATCGCGAACCGGCCCTCGGCGGCGGCGAGCCGGGCGAAGGACGAGCCCGCCCGCAGTACCACCCCGACCAGCAGGGGCGAGCGCGAGACCAGGGTGACGGTGCTCGCGGTGGTGCCGTGCATCCGTTCCTCGGGGCCCGTGGTGAGCACGGACACCGCGGAGGCCAGGTGGTACAGGGCCCGCCGGCGCTCGGCCGGGTCCTGGCGCACCGCCCGGCGCACCGGGGTCGCGGCGGTGGTCATCGTACGGCCTCCGTCTCGCGTACGACGGGCCGCGCGGGGACGTGCCCGACGGGCACCGGGTCCATCTCGTGCCCGACCGGCTTGGGGTGCGCCAGCCCCAGGTCGTCCAGGAGGTGGAGGTATCCCGCCTGGCGCACCGGCTCGAAGGGCAGCGCGAAGGACTTCATGAAGTTGCCGAACAGGCCCCGGTCGCCGAAGAGATGAAACGGCAGCACCAGCAGCGCCCACTCCGGCTTGACCAGCCAGCACCACAGCGCGGCGACCGCGCCCTGGGTGATGAGGCTGTGCATGACGTTGTAGAGGACGTAGTACGCCTTGTGGATCGGCCGCCCGCCGCTCTTGCGGAAGGCGATGGCGCCGGGGATGTAGCCGATCAGGTCGATGTAGAGGAACAGCCCGAGCGCCGGCAGCCAGCGGATGTCACCGAAGTGGTAGATGATCATCCCGGTGGTGACGGCGAGGCCCACCAGGTACTCGGCGCGGTGCAGCGAGTAGGTGCGTGGGGTCTCGAAGGGGTTCGCCTGGTCCATGGTCAGCTCCTTCGGCCGGTGCTACGCGCCGACCGTGGCGGGCGTGTTCAGCTCGATGCCGCCCTGGATGCGCACGGCCGGGTACAGGCCGGTGAGGGCCCAGGCGACCGTCTCCTTGATGACCCGCTCGGCGATCGGGTCGAGGATGCCCTCCAGGCTCGGGATGCCGAAGTCGAAGTCGGCGTCGAAGCGGACCACGACGTCGTCGCCGTTCTGCTTGACCGACCAGACGCCGGTGAAGGAGTCGAAGTCGCCGTCGGACTGCTCGAAGCGGATCTCGCCCGCCTCCGGCAGCACCGTGTCGTCCTCGGTCCAGCGCAGCAGGCCGCTGCGGAAGTGCAGCTCCCAGCTGGAGGAGGGCTTGGGCTCGGGGTACGCGGAGTGCACGGTGGTCGCGTTGACGTGCGGCGCGAGATCCGGGTACTTCTCCCAGCGCCGTACGGCGTGCAGTACCTCCTCGGCCTGCTCCGCGGGAATCAGGGATTCGAGTTCGACGTGCCGCACGATCAGTTACCGCCTTCCGGCATAGTGGCCGCGCCCTTGATGAGGTCCCGGGTGGCCAGGTCGAAGGAGTTGACGAGGTAGTCGAGGTCGGTGTCGCTCAGCACGGCGGGCGGGGTGAACCGGACCACCGAGCTGCCGTTCATGGAGTGGTTGGCGACCACGCCGTGGTTGAACAGCTCGATCAGCAGCTCGCCGGCGAGGCCCGCCTCGACCAGCTCCACGCCGATGAGCAGCCCCTGGCCGCGGACGTCCACGACCAGCTCGGGGATGTTGCGGTGGGCGACCTCCGCGATCCGCGGCAGCAGCCGGGCGCCGAGGTCCATGGAGCGGGTGACCAGGCGCTCCTCCTTGACGGCGCGGACCGCGCCCATCACCGCGGCCATCAGCACCGGCTGCCCGGAGAAGGTGGCGGTGTGGACGTAGGGGTCCTTGTCGAATGGACGGAACGCCTTGCGGGTGGCGACGGCCGCGGACACCGGCATCACACCGCCGCCGAGCGCCTTGCCGGCCAGCAGCACGTCCGGTACGACGCCTTCGAGGTCGGCGCCCCACCACTCGCCGAGCCGTCCGAACCCGGACTGCACCTCGTCGAGGATGAGGAAGCCCTCGTACTCGCGGACCAGTTCCTCGACCCGCTTGAGGTAGCCCTTGGGCGGGATGATCACGCCGCCCTCGCCCTGGACCGGCTCCAGGATCACGCAGACCTCGCCAGGGTGGGCCCTCAGCTCGGCCTCCAGGGCGTCGGCGTCACCGAACGGCAGGTGCTGGAAGTCGGGGATCAGCGGCCGGAACGGCGCCTGGTAGACCTCCTTCGCGGTCGCCGACAGGGCGCCCAGCGTCTTGCCGTGGTAGCCGCCGCGCATCGAGACGGTCCGCTTGAAGCCGCCCGCGCGGGCCAGCTTCAGACCGGTCTCCACCGCCTCGGCGCCGGACAGCGCGAAGTGCACCCGGTCCAGGCCGGTGGGCAGCACCGACACCAGCGCCTCGGCGGCGCGGGCCACCGTCGGCTCCAGCAGGATGCGGGTCGCGGTGGGGTGGGTGCGCAGCTGGCGCTCCACCTCCTCCATGACGATCGGGTGCCGGGCGCCCATGATGAACACGCCGTAGCCGCCCGCGTTCAGGAAGCGCTCACCGTCACTGGTGGTGAGCCAGGCGCCCTCGGACGCCACCTCCATGTGGCTGCCGAACAGCTCCGCGAGCGTGGCCCGGCCCTTGCTCAGGTGGGCCCGGTACAGGTTGAGGATCTCGGCCTCGTCGTCGACGACGGGCGCGTGGGGGGAATCGTGCAAGACGGTCACGTGTCACTCACTCCATGAGAGGGGACTTTTCAACGCCGTTGATGGGAGCGCCCCTTCAGGGGCGCGGGGCTGTGTTCGATGTGCGGCTCCGCCGCGTGGGCGCGCTCAGCCACAACGGACCCGCAGCCGACCGACTACGCGAGAACCAAGGGCCCTCCGTCGAAGTACGTCAGCAGCGGCTCCGACGCGGCGATCCGGGACGGCGGGTGGAAGGCCAGCGCCCTCGTCGCGGCAGCGGCCTGCGCGGAGGCGGAGTTCGTGATGAAGTCCATCCCGCCCAGCAGCTCCAGCGCCCGCGCCACGATCCCCGGCAACGCGTTCTGCACCGCGTACCGGGCGACCAGCACCCGCGCCACCGACTCCTCGTCGCCCGGCTCGCGCCCGGTGCCCCGGGCCACGCCTTCGAGGAGGGCCAGCGCGGCCTCCATGTCGACGGCGAGTGCGGCCCGCTCGTCCGCGCTGCCCCGCTTGCGGGTCAGCACCTGCTCGACCAGCGCCGCCGCGGCGCCCGCGTACCCCGCGGAGATCAGCATCTCGAACCAGACGAACCCGGCGGACTGGAGGTCGTCCAGGCGGGTGGGGTCGTCCGCGCCGGCCCGCACCACCATCTCGCTGGGCACGAACACGTCCTCCAGGCGCACCTCGTCGCTCTCGGCGCCGGCCAGCAGGTCGTTGCCCCAGAACCGGTGCACGGACAGGCCCGGCGCGTCGGCCGGGACCAGCGCGAGCGCCAGCTCGGGCTCGCCGCCGTCCTCGCCGTGGATCGCGGTGGACGCGGTCAGCAGGCTCATCGAACGCGACAGGCTGCACGGCTTCTTGGAGCCGGAGAGCAGGAAGCCACCCTCCACCGGACGCGCGGTCACGGCCGGCTTGAGGATGTTCGCGGCGGTACGGCCCTCCGACCAGCCGGAGCCCAGCACCTGCTGGTCGGGCACGATCTGGTGCAGCAGCTGGGTCTGCGCCGGGGTGAGCCGGCCCGACTTGACGGCGAGCGAGTACAGCATCGCGGCGGTGAAGTGGTGCATGGAGACGGCCGCGACCAGCGACGGCGAGATCGCGCCGAGGGCCAGCTGCACCCGCAGCGCCTCCAGCGGGGCCGCGCCGTGGCCGCCGTACGTCTCGGGTATCAGCAGGCCCACACCACCGTGGATGCGGAACAGGTCGATCACCGGACTGCCGGGTTTCTCCCGTTGCTCGTAAGGGAGTTGCTCCAGTTCCTTGAGCAGTCCGGGGTGGAACCGCTCGCACACGGTCCGGGCGACATCGAGGGAACGCACGGGAAAACCTCCGGGGACGGGGTGGGTTCAGGCGCCGAAGACCGCGTCGTACGGGCTGACGTCGCGGGCGATGCTGACTCCCTGGACGTGGGAGGTCTTGAGCATCGGGTAGTTGGCCTCGCCGAACGCGCCGCCGGTGCGGCCGGTGCCGCCGTGGCTCGGCAGGTAGGGCAGGAAGCCGATGTGGGAGTCGTTGACCTTCAGCAGGCCGCCGTTGACGGTGCGCCGCACGAACGTCTCGACCACGTGGTCGGAGCGCGACCACAGCGAGTTGCGCAGCCCGTAGTCATTGCTGTTGACGAACTGAAGGAACGATTCGAGCAGGGCGTCGTCATGATCGCGCTCGGCGACCACGATCGGGATCAGCGGGAAGAAGGTCTCCTCGCGGACCACGTCGTACGTCCGTGCCCGGTCCAGGCCGTCCACCCGTACCACCGTCGGCTGGAGGAACACACCCGTCTCCGAGACCGTGCCGTCCACCTCGGTGCGGTTGCCGCCGGTGACCAGCTCCGCGCCGTTGTCCAGCGCCTGGCGCAGCAGCCGGAAGAACCGCTCACTGCGCCGCACCGGCGACAGCAGCACGTCCTCCTCCTCGGGCAGACCCGGCTTGATGCCCTTGACCTGCTCCTTGACCTCGGCGATCAGTGCCTCGGCGACATCCGGGTGGGCCAGCACGTAGTTGGGGACCATGCAGATCTGTCCGGAGCCGTAGAACGCCTCCGTGATCGCCTCGGCCGCCCACTTCACGTCGGCGTCCCTCCACACCACGATCCCGTCGTTGCCGGCGAGTTCGAGGATCGGCTTCTTGCCGTGGGCGACGCACTGCTGCTCGAAGCGCAGGCCCTCCTGGCTGCCGCCGATGTAGAAGATGTCGTTGATCAGCGGATCCGCGATCCAGCGGTCCATGGTCTGCTTCGGATTGGAGCAGACCGCGTTGAGCACGCCGGGCGGGGCGTCGAACTCCTCCAGCAGCGGAGCGACGATGTCGCGCAGCAGCCACATGGTGGAGAGCGCGATGCTGCGGGGGGCCCGCACGACCACCGCGTTGCCGGCCATCAGCGCCAGCACGCACAGCGCGGCACTCGGCAGCGGGGCGTTCTGCGGCGGGTTGAAGGCGACCACTCCGTCGGGCTGGCGGTGGAGGATCAGTCGGCGGCCGTTGTACTCCTTCTCGACCCGCATCTGCTTGTCGTACCAGCGCAGCGATCCGGGCGCGTAGATCTGGAGCAGGCAGCTCAGCTCCCAGCGAGCGAGCTTGACGGGGTGGGACTCGGCGACCAGCATCCGCAGGAACTCGTCCTCGTGCTTGATCAGTTCCTCGCGGAAGCGGGTGCCGAGCTTCATCCGCCGCTCCAGCGGAACGGCTTGCCACTCGGCGGCGGCCGCCGCGGCGGCCTGCGTGGCGAGGTCGATGGAAGCGTCGTCCGCGATCGCACAACGCCCCACGACGTAGGGGTGCTTGGCCGCCTCGGACTCCGGGTCCTGTTCGAGGGAGCGCTTCAGGCTCACGCTGGTGAACACGTCTTCCAGCAGCGAACGCCCGCTGACGGTGTACACCCAGCCGTCGCCGGCGACGTCCTTGCCCGCGATGTAGAGGTCGTAACTCTTCAATCCGGAAGGTGCCTCAGCACTCTCCTCCTGCGCGGCTTCGCGAAGCATCTTCAGCCTTTCGGATATGGCGTGTGGATTTCTTGAAGCAATGCGAGCGTGACAGCGGAATCTGATCCGGCGCTGACACCCGACTGATCCAGCCAACCCACCCCACCCGCGCCGTCAGTGGGGCGTCAGCCGCCGCTGCTTGCATGAGGCGCATGTCACCCGTCGACAGCACCATCCAGCGGTTGCGTGAGCTGCCGCGCAGTGAACTGACCGAGGAAATCGAGACAATCGTCCTCAGGAAATTCAAGGCCGTCCTTCTCATGGACGATTCCGAGGACCTCCCCGTCGACATCTCCTACTTCGACCTCGGGCTCACCTCGCTGCGCCTGACCGAGATACGCCAGAGCCTGGAACAGCTCCTGGATCTGTCGATCAACGTCAATGTGCTCTTCAACGAGCCGACCATCACCCACCTCGTCGACCACCTGACCCAGGCCGTCCAGGAAGTTTGAGGAGTCGTTCCATGCCGCGTAAGGAATCAGCGCAGGCGCCCGAGCCGGTAGCGATCGTCGGAATCGGTCTGCGGTTCCCCGGCGGCAGCGGCTCGCCCGACGAGTTCGACGACTTTCTGCGCGAGGGCCGCAGCGGAATCCGCCCCATCCCCACCGATCGCTGGGACGTCGAGGCCTTCACCCCCGAGGGCCCCGACGACAAGGGCAAGATCCGCGCCTCGGCAGGCGGGTTCCTCGACCGCATCGACCTGTTCGACGCGGGCTTCTTCAACATCTCCCCGAAGGAAGCCCGTTACATGGACCCCCAGCAGCGGCTGCTGCTGGAGACCGCCTGGCAGGCGCTGGAGCACGCCGGCATCGACCCGGCCCCGCTGCGCCGCGGCAACGGCGGCGTGTACATCGGCGCCAGCTCCATCGACTACGCGCTGGAGCTGGACTCGCTGCCGTACGAGGAGCTGGACGGCCATCTCGCCTCCGGCATCACCATGTTCCCGCTGTCCGGACGCCTCTCCTACTTCCTCGGCTGGCGCGGCCCGAGCATGAGCGTGGACACCGCCTGCTCCTCCTCGCTGGTCGCCCTGCACCTGGCCGTGCAGGCGCTGCGCGGCGGCGAGACCGACATCGCGCTGTGCGGCGGCGTCAACGCCCTGCACCACCCGCGCATCCCGGTGATGTTCTCCAACGCGCAGATGCTGTCCCCGGACGGCCGGTGCAAGACCTTCGACGAGTCGGCCGACGGGTACGCACGCGCCGAGGGCTGCGGCATCGTCGTCCTCAAGCGGCTCTCCGACGCCGAGCGCGACGGCGACCGGGTGCTCGCCCTGGTGCGCGGCACCGCCGTCGGCCAGGACGGCGACAGCGCCGGCCTGACCGTGCCCAACGGGCCCGCACAGGAGAAGGTCATCCGCAGCGCGCTGAGCGCGGCCCACCTCGCGCCCGAGGACATCAGCTACGTCGAGGCGCACGGCACCGGCACCCCGCTCGGTGACCCCATCGAATTCGGCGCCATCGGCGATGTGTTCGTGGACTCGCACACCAAGGACCAGCCCGTGGTGGTCGGTTCGGTGAAGACGAACCTCGGGCACATGGAGCCGGCCTCGGGCATCGTCGGCGTCATCAAGACGGTGCTCATGCTGCGCTCGGGCACCATCTACCCGCACATCAACCTGGACAACCCCTCCGCGCGCATTCCCTGGGACCTGTACCCGCTGCGCGTGCCGACCGCCCCCGAGCCCTGGAAGGCGGAGGTCAAGCGCGCCGTCGTCAACAGCTTCGGCTTCGCCGGGACGATCGGCGCGGTGGTCCTGGAGGAGGCGCCGGAGCACCCCGCCGAGGAGAACGGACAGACGGGCGCCGCCCCGCTGTTCACCCTCTCCGCGAAGAACGCGGCCGCCCTGCGCGAACTTGCCGCGGACTACCGGGCGTTGCTGGAGGAGCGGCCCGAGATCTCCGTCGCCGCGCTCTGCCACAGCGCCAACACCACCCGCGCGCACCACCCGTACCGCGTCGCCGCCCCCGTCGCCGACCGCGCCGCCCTCGTCAAGCTCCTCGACAAGACCGCCGAGCACGAGCACGAGGGCCCGACCGGCATCCGCAAGACCGCGTTCATGTTCACCGGCCAGGGCTCCCAGTACGCCGGGATGGGCGCCGCCCTCTACGAGGCGCTGCCCGTCTTCCGTGCCCAGGTCGACGCCTGCGACGAGCTGTTCGCCGCCCACCTCGGCCGCTCGATGCGCGAGCTGCTGCTCGGCACCGCCCCCGACCCCGAGGCCATCGACCGCACCGAGTACACCCAGCCCGCCCTGTTCACCCTGGAGTACGCGCTCGCCCAGCAGTGGATGGCCTGGGGCGTGAAGCCCAACGTGCTCATCGGGCACAGCATCGGCGAGGTCGTCGCCGCCGCCGTGGCCGGGCTGTTCAGCCTCCCGGACGCCGTCAAGCTGGTCGCCGCCCGCGCCCGGCTGATGCAGGCCGTCACCGCCGAGGGCGGCATGGCGGCCGTCTCCGCGCCGCTGGAGGACGTCGCCCCGCTCCTGGAGGGCCACGCGGACCTGGCCGTCGCCGGCGTCAACGCCCCCGACCAGACGGTGATATCGGGCGCCACCGCGGCCCTGGACGAGGTGAGCGCCGCCCTCGCCGAGCGGGGCGTGCGCGTCGAGCGGCTCAAGGTCTCCCACGCCTTCCACTCCCCGCTGATGGCCGAGGTCTACGACGACTTCCGCGCCGCCCTCGACGGCATCGAGTTCCACGAGCCGAGGATCAGCCTCATCTCCAACGTGACCGGACGGCTCGCCCGCTTCCGCGAGATCGGCAACCCCGGCTACTGGGTGCGGCACATCGGCGAGCCCGTGCGCTTCCTCGACGGCATCCGCGCCGTCGCCAGGCGCGGCCGGCACGCCCTGATCGAGGTCGGCCCGCAGGCCGGGCTCACCGCGCTGGCCCGCCGCTCGGTCACCGTCGAGGACCACGTCTGGCTGGCCAGCCTGCGCCGCCGCGACACCACCACCGCGACCACGCTGACCGCCCTCGCCGACTACTACGCGGCCGGGCTCGCCGTCGCCTGGGACGGCTACCACGCCGGACACCCCGCGCCCGCCCGGGTGGACCTGCCGACGTACGCCTTCCAGCGCAAGCGCTACTGGCTGCCCTCGGTCACCCCGCGCCGCTCCGCCGCGAACGGCACCGCCCGCCACCCGCTGCTCGGCACCGAGGAGCGATTCGCCAGCGGAGTAAGGGAGTTCACCGCCGAGTTCATGGCCGAGGAGCTGGGCGCGCTCGCCGACCTGGCCGCCGACGACCGCACCGTGCTGCCCGCCGGCGCCTATGTCGACCTGCTGCTCGCGGTGCAGGACGCGGTGCAGGGCCACGCCCGCAACGCCGTCCGCGACCTCAGGCTGCTCGCCCCGCTGGAGCTGCCCGCCGAGACGGTCACCGCGCTGACCACCCGCTGGCGGCCCCGCCCCGGCGGCGGCGCCGATGTCGAGGTGTACACGCTGGTCGGCGGCGAGGAGAACCTGCACGCCACCGCCACGGTCGCCGCCGACCCCGAACCCCTGGTCCCGGTCTCGGAGCTGGCCGAGCTGGACGCGGGGCTCGCCCCGGCCGCCCAGCACATCGACGACGAGGACATCTACACCGACCTCGCCTCCGTCGGCCGCCCTCAAGGCCCCCGCATGCGCCTCCTGGTCAAGGCCGCCCGGCACGGCGACGGACTGGTCACCGGCGAACTGACCGGCCGCGACGCCAGTGCCGTCGAGCACGTCCCGGCCGAGCTGCTGGAGGCCGCCGTACAGGCACTGGTCGTCCTCGACCCCGAGGGCCCGGTGTTCGTGCCCCGCGAGATCGCCTCCGTACGGCACTTCCGCAAGCCGCGCGGCGAGCAGCTGCGCGTCCTCGCCCGGGTCCGCGGCGAACAGGACCGGCGCCTCGCCGATGTGCTGCTGCTGGAGAACGGCGACCCGGTCGCCGAACTCCTCGGGGTGCGCATGGCCCGTCCCGAGGGCCGCGGCGGCCGCCGCCAGTTCCTGCACCGCCCCGAGTGGGTGCGGCGCGCCCTGCCCGCCCGTGGCGGCGCCCCCGCCGCCCGGCACGTCGTCCTCCTCGACCCCTCGGCCGCCCGCGCCGCCGAGCTGACCGCCGAACCCGGCCTCAAGGTCACCTGGCTGCCCGATCTCACCGATCTCAAGGCCGCCCTGGAGGACCCCACCGTCACCGACATCTGCCGGCTGTGGCGCCAGCGCCCGGGACCGATGTCCGCCGAGCAGCTGCGCGCCGAGTGCGAGGACAACTACCGCGAACTCCTCACCCTCATCGGCGCGTTGGAGACCGCGAACCGGCCGCCCAGGCTGTGGCTGGTCACCGAGGGAGCCCAGTGGCTGCCCGGCGACCCGGCCGGTGACGGCGGCCACCTGGGAGCGGCCACCCTGTGGGGCTTCGGCCGGGTGCTGCTCACCGAGTACGCCCAGTACCGGGCCACCCTCGTCGACCTCGCGCCCGGCAGCGGCCTCGCCCCGCTGGCCGAGGAGTGGCGGACCGAACCGGCCGGTGAGTACCAGGTCGCCCACCGTCCAGGCCGCCGCTATGTGCGCCGGCTGCTCGCCGGTGACGCCAGCCTCACCTGGTCCGGCGGCTTCGAGCTGCGGGCCCCCGACTCCGGTGACCTGTCCGACCTGGTGCTCGCGCCGGTCGCCGACCGGGCCCCGGGGCCGGACGAGGTCCAGGTCCGGGTGAGCGCCGTCGGTCTGACCGCCGAGGACGCCCGCGCCGCCCTGGACACCGGGCGCGCCGAACGCGCCGAGGAGACCGGCGAGGTCGAACTCCCGCCGCTGCTCGGCCAGTTGGCCCGAGGTACCGTCCTCGGGGCGGCCGAGGGCACCAGGTTCGCGCCGGGCGACGAGGTCCTCGTACGCCACGACGGGACCTTCCGCGCCACGCTCACCGTGCCCGCGGTCGCCGTCGTACCGGCCACCGGCGACGACGGCTCCGACCTGCGCTTCGGCCTGGACGAGACCGGTGAGGCCCTGCGCACCGCCCTGTCCGACCCGGCCGGACCCGCCTGGGTGACCCTGCCCGAGGACCTCCAGGAGCGGCCCGAGCCGGCCGACGAGGTGCCCGCCGGGCTCCGCGCCGACCGCACCTACCTGGTCACCGGCGGCCTCGGCGGCCTCGGCCTGGTCACCGCCCGCAAGCTGGCCGCGCTCGGCGCCCGCCACCTCACCCTGGTCAGCCGCAGCGGCAAGGCCACCGAGGAGGCCGCACCGGTCCTCGCCGCCCTCGCGGCCGACGTCGAGATCGACCTCGTACGCGCCGACATCTCCCGGCCCGGGGACGTCGAGCGGCTGGTCCGGCACATCGAGGCGGGCGCGCGCCCGCTCGGCGGGATCGTGCACGCCGCCGGTTCCTACGACAAGAAGCTGATCTCCGAGCTGACCTGGGAGTCCATCGACGCCCAGCTCGCCGCGAAGGCCTACGGCGGCTGGCTGCTGCACGAGGCCGCCGAGAACTCCTTCCCCGAGCTGGAGTTCTTCGTCACCTACTCCTCCATCGCCTCCGTCCTCGGCGGCGCCACCCAGGGCCACTACGCCGCCGCCAGCGCCGGGCTCGACGCGCTCGCCGAATGGCGCGGCCGGCGCGGGGTGCCGGGCCTGTCGGTCAACTGGGGCGCCTGGGCCCGGGTCGGCATGTCGGCCCGCCTGGAGGAGCACCTCAGCCAGGAGATCGAGCGCAGCGGCGTCCGCTTCTTCTCCCCGACCCGCGCCCTGGACACCCTGGCCCGGCTCTGGGGCCGGCCCCGCACCCAGCGGATCGTCGGCGAGTTCGACTGGGACCGCTACGTCTCCGGCAGCGTCAACGGCGACCTCTTCTACGACCGGCTCGCCCGCCGGGGCGGCGAGGAGGGCACCGGTCTCGACCTCACCGCCCTCACCGCGCTCCCCGACGCCGAACGGCTCGCCGCCGTCACCGGCGTGGTGAGCGAGAAGGTCGGCGCCGTCCTGCACCTGGAGGAGGGCGACGAGCTGGACCTGAACAGCGAGTTCGTGTCGCTGGGCCTGGACTCCCTGATGGCCCAGCAGGTCAAGGCCGCACTGGAGCAGTCGTTCCGGCTGCCCCTGCCGGCCTCCCTCACCCACGACCACCCCACGGTCCGCGCGCTGGCCCAGTTCGTCGACGGGCAGCTCGCCCCGGCGCCCGCGGCGTGACGGTCGGACAGTTCGACAGAGACGGCACATCACCATGAGCGACATACCGAGAGAGCGCTGGACGCTCCACCACTCCGCCCGCGCCCACGCCGGGACCCGCCCCGACCACCCGGCGATCATCTGCGAGGGGCACGTCACCACCTACGACAAGCTGCACCGCGACAGCAACCGCGCCGCGCACGCCCTGCACACCAGCGGGGTGCGGCACGGCGACCGGGTCGCCTACCTCGGCCGCGAGTCCGCGAACTACTACCTCGTGATGATCGCCTGCGCCAAGGCGGGTGCCGTCCTGGTGCCGGTCAACTGGCGGCTCACCCCGGCCGAGGTCGATCACATCCTGCGCGACTCCGGCGCCACGCTGATCTTCGTGGACGACGAGTTCTGGGACACCGTCGCCGCCGTACGGCCCCAACTGCGCGGCCTGCGCAGGGTGATCCGGGTCGACGGCACCGACGCCGACGGCGAACCCGCCCGCGGCGCCGGGCTGCTCGCCTGGGCCGCCGACCAGCCCGAGACCGACCCGGCGCCCGGCACCGGACCCGACGACGCCGTCATCCAGATCTACACCAGCGGCACCACCGGGCTGCCCAAGGGCGCCGTCCTCGCCCACCGCAGCTTCTTCACCCTGCCGCACGCCAGCCGCGAGCGGGGCGTGGACTGGATCGACTGGCTGCCCGAGGACGTCGCGCTGATCTCCCTGCCGGGCTTCGGCGTCGCCGGCATCGGCTGGTTCCTGCACACCTTCAACGCCGGCGGCACCAATGTGATCATGCCGCAGTTCGACCCGCAGGAGGCCGTCCGCCTCATCCGCGAGCACGGCGTCACCACCACCTTCGCCGCACCCGCGATGCTCCAGGCGATGGCCGCCGAACGCGGCGCCGGACCCGAGGCGTTCACCTCCCTGCGCAAGATCGCCTACGGCGCGGCGCCCATGTCCGAGACGCTGCTCAAGCAGTGCCTGGAGACCTACCGCTGCGAGTTCGCGCAGATCTACGCCAGCACCGAGACCGGCAGCGTCGCGGTCTGCCTGCCGCCCGGCGACCACCACGCGGGCAGCACCCGGCTCATCTCGGTGGGCCTGCCCTGTCCCGGCAACGAGATCAAGGTGGTCGGCCCCGACGGCGAGAGCCTGCCGCCCGGCGAGATCGGCCAGGTCTGCGTGCGCGCCCCCTCCCGGATGCTCGGCTACTGGAACCTGCCCGAGGCCACCGCCCGCACCCTGGTGGGGGAGTGGCTGCACATGGGCGACGCCGGATTCCTCGACGAGGACGGCTATCTCCACCTGTGCGACCGCATCAACGACACGATCATCGTGGCCGGGCAGAACATCTACCCGGCCGAGGTCGAGAAGGCCCTCGCCGCGCATCCGGCGGTCGCCGACGTGGCCGTGGTCGGGCTGCACGACGACCGCTGGGGCGAGAGCGTGCACGCGGTGGTCGTCCTGCGCCCCGGCGCCAGGGCCACCCCCCGCGAGCTCCTGCTGTCCCTGCGCGGCCGGATCGCCGACTACAAGATCCCCGGCACCTACCACTTCGCCGACTCCCTGCCCCGCAACCCCTCGGGCAAGATCCTGCGCCGCGCGGTGCGCGAGCGGCTGACGGCGCAGACCAGGGCCGTCGCCGGGAGTGCCGTATGACCACGTCCCCCGACCTCCCCGCGGAGAGTGACACGCCCATGAGTACCGAACCGCTGCGGATCGGCATCCTCCTGCCCACCCGCGAGCAGGCCATCAACGGCACCTACGCCGCCGCCCCGCTGCTGGACTTCGCCAGGAACGCGGAAGCGCTCGGCTTCGACTCGCTGTGGGCCGGTGACTCCCTCACCGCCCGCCCCCGCCTCGACCCCCTGGTCGTGCTGTCGGCCGCCGCCGCCGCGACCCGGCGCATCACCGTCGGCACCGCCGCCCTCACCCCCGCCCTGCGCCACCCCCTCATCGGCGCCAACATGATCGCGAGCCTCAGCCATGTGGCCGCCGACCGGCTGATCCTGGGGCTGGGTTCGGGCTTCCCGATGCCCGAGACCGAGGCGGAGTTCGAGTCCGTCGGCGCCTCCTTCCAGGGCCGCGTCGGCCGCCTGGACGAGATCGCCGCGCTGTGGCGCGCCGCCTGGCGGGCCGGGGAGGACGGCGAACCCACCGAGTTCGAGGGCAGGTTCTGGCAGGCGGAGAACCTGGACCGGCTGCCCTCGCCCGCCGTGCCCGGCGGCCCGCCGCTGTGGCTGGCCGGCAGCGACACCCCCAAGGTGCTCGCCCGCGCCGCCACCCGCTACGACGGCTGGCTCCCCTTCCTCCCCGACGTCGACGCCTACGGCCGCGCCGCCGCCCGGCTCGGCGAACTCGCCGCGGAGGCGGGGCGCACGGTGGTCCCCGGGCTGTACGCCACGGTCACCGTGAACAGCGACGAGGCCGCCGCCGAGGCCGAGCTGGAGCACTACATCAGCCACTACTACGGCCGCTCGCTCAAGCAGATGAGCACCATCCAGGCATACGCCTGGGGCAGCGCCGAGAAGTGCGCCGAATGGCTCGGCGGATACGTCCGGGCCGGTGCCCGGCACCTGGTGATCCGCATCGGATCCCTCGACCCGGAGCCCCAGTTGAAGGAGATCGCCGAGGTGCTGCTGCCCGCGGTACGCGCCCTCGGCACCGCACCCACCGTAGGGAGTACGCAGTCGTGACCACCGCCATCGGCACCATCGGCAGCCAGATGTCCAGCGAGGGACACTGGTTCCACCCCGTGGAGCCCTCGCCCGACGCCTCCATCCGGCTGTTCCTGCTGCCCCACGCGGGCAGCGGCGCCATCATCTACCGCGACTGGGAACGCCTGCTGCCGCCGGACATCTCCCCGCAGGCCGTCACCCTCCCCGGCCGGCACAACCGCCGCGAGGAGGAGACCTACGAGAACTTCTGGCCGCTGCTCGAAGCCCTGCACGAGGCGGTCCTCAACGACCTCGACGACCGTCCGTTCGCGTTCTTCGGGCACTGCCTCGGGGCCCAGCTGGCCTTCCGGCTCGCCATCCGCATGGAGGAGGAGGGCGGCCCGGTCCCCGCGATGGTCGGCATGTCCGGCTGGTCGCCGGTCGGCTTCTTCAAGCCGACCGAGGAGCAGAGCCGGATGCCGGAGCCCGAACTGGTCGAGTGGATCAAGAAGTTGGGCTCCTTCCCGGCCGAGGTCTACGACAACCCCGAGATGCTCGCCCTGGTCGTGCCCGCCCTGCGCTCCGACCTGCGGGTCGCCGGGGACTACGACGACGACGGCGCCGGCGTCAGCTGCCCGCTCGCCTCCTACGGCGGCCGCAGCGACCCGCTCCAGGAGGCCCCGGACGCCATGACCCACTGGGCCGGGCGCACTCCGACGTACCTGGGCCACAACGAGTACGAGGGCGGCCACTTCTACATCGACACCCACGCCCAGGCCGTCACCGCACACTTCGCGCACCGGCTCCAGCGGACCGTGGCCACCGCCGTGAGCTGACCGGGGGGAACGGCGCATGTCAGCGCCGTGTCAGCGGGCCGCGAGATGGTGACAGGCGGCCCGCCGACACGGCGTTCGTCGGTCTCTCCCCGACGTACTGCCGAGGCCACCCATCCGAGAGAGAAGCAGCAGCATGAGATTCGACAAAGATCTCTTCATCGCGTCGGCCGGGTCATGGATACCGGACACGATCACCGTGGCACAGGCCACCGCCGAGGGCCTGGTCGACCAGGAGCACCGCGACCTCGGCTTCGAGAACATCGCCGTCTCCGACGAACTCTCCGGCCCCGAGATGGCCGTACGCGCGGGCCGTCTCGCCGTCGAGCGCTCCGGTGTGGCGCCCGCGGACGTCGGCCTCGTCCTGCACTCCTCCGGCAGCTACCAGGGCCACGACATGTGGCCCGCCGCGGCGTACGTCGCGAACGAGACCGTCGGTTCCGGCGTCCCCGGCTTCGACCTCCAGCAGCGCTGCAACGCCGCCGTCGGCTCCATCGGCCTGGCCGCCGGATACATCGGCTCCGGTCTCGCCACCGAGGTCCTGCTCACCACCGGCGACCGGTTCGCCGCGCCCTGGGTGGACCGCTGGAACATCCAGATGAACCTCATCTTCGCGGACGGCGGCAGCGCCCTGCTGCTGTCCGGCCGCACCGGCTTCGCCCGGGTGGTCGCCGCCACCCTGGGCGCCGACAACTCGCTGGAGCGCTGGAACCGCGGCCTCGAACCCTTCGCCCTCCAGCCCGGCCCCGAGGTACGCCTGATCGAACGCGGCAGGCAGCACGCGGCCACCCCTCAGGCCGATGGCTCCTGGGAACGCTACGAGGCCGCCCTGATGTCCACCACCGGGCGCGTGATGGCCGAGGCGGGCGTGTCGACCGAGGACATCGCCCGCGTCGTCACCCCGCACGTCCACCGCAACAAGACCCCGGAGAACTTCGACCTGCTGGGCTTCACGGAGAAGCAGAGCACCTGGGAGGTCGGCCGCAAGTACGGGCATGTCGGTCCCGGCGACCAGTTCCTCGGCATCGAACACCTCGTCCTGGAACGCGCCGTCGGACCGGGCGACCTCGTCCTCGTCGTCGCGGCCGGCGCGGGCTTCAGCTTCTCCGCAGCCGTACTGGAGATCCTGCACACCCCGTCCTGGTGACAGGAGGGGCGGCTCCCCAGTCCACCCCCGCCGCACGATGAAAGGAACGGCCGTCATGGCCCTACAAGAACCCCGGGAAGCCGCCCCGGACCAGAACGGGAACCAGCCCGGCGCCACCGGCGAGAGCCCCCCGCGGGCCGCCGCCGCGCCGCCGGCGCCCGCGGCCCCGCACTGGGCGATGCTGCCGATCATCCTGATCGGCACCTTCGTCATCACCCTCGACGTGTTCATCGTCAACGTGGCGATCCCCGCCACCCAGCGTGATCTGCACGCCGGTTCGTCCGCCGTGGAGTTCATCGTCGCCGGGTACGCGCTCGCGTACGCGGCCGGACTGATCACCGGCGGCCGGCTCGGCGACCTCTACGGCCGCCGCCGGATGTTCCTGATCGGCGTGGCCCTGTTCACCCTCTCCTCGGCCTGGGCCGGCAGCGCGCCCACCGCCGGGCAGCTGGTGGCGGCCCGCGTCGCCCAGGGCCTCGCCTCCGCCCTGATGGGCCCCCAGGTGCTCGCCATCATCGGCACCGTCTACAGCGGGCCCGCCCGCATCCGCGCCTTCAACGCCTTCGGTCTGACGATGGGTCTCGCCGGGGTGTTCGGCCAGCTCATCGGTGGTGTCCTGATCCACCTGGACATCGCCGGGCTCAGCTGGCGCACCTGCTTCCTGGTCAATGTGCCGATCGGTGTCGCCGCGCTGGTCTTCGCGCCGCGCGTGGTGCCCGAGTCCAAGGCGCAGGGCAAGTCCCGCCTCGACCCGCTCGGCATGCTGCTGGTCTCCGCCGGTCTGGTCGCCGTCGTCCTGCCGCTCGCCGAGGGCCAGCAGAAGGGCTGGCCGGAGTGGACCTGGGTGTGCCTGGCCGCCTCCCCGGTGCTGCTCGCCCTGTTCGCGCTGTACCAGCGGCGGCTGGCGGCGGCCGGCCGCGGCCCGCTCGTCGACCCGGCGCTGTTCCGCCAGCGCTCCTTCACCGTCGGTGTGACCACGGCCCTCGTCTACTACTCGGGCATGGCCTCGTTCTTCCTGGTGCTCGCCCTCTACCTCCAGCAGGGCTGCGGGCTCAGCGCGCTCGACTCCGGCCTGGTCTTCCTGCCGCTCGGCGTGGGCTTCCTCGGGGTGTCGCTGACCGCCAAGCAGATCGCCGCGGTGCTCGGCCGGCAGACCCTCGCGGTCGGCGCGCTGGTGCTGACGGCCGGCCTGATCGGTTTGTACGCCGCCGTGGAGCACATCGGCACCCACGGGCCGGTCGCTTGGCTGGTGCCCGGACTGCTGGTCGGCGGCGCCGGGATGGCGATGGTGATGGCGCCGCTGGCCACCGTGGCCCTCGCGGGCACCGACCCGCGCTACGCGGGCGCGGCCTCCGGTGTGCTGTCCACCGCCAACCAGGTCGGCGGCGCGATCGGTGTCGCGCTGGTGGGCGTGGTCTTCTACCACGTCCTGGGCCGCGGCACCGGCCCCGACGCCTTCGCCGACGCCTTCCGGGCCAGCGTCTATCTGCTGGTGCCGTTCGCGCTCGCGGTCGCCGCCCTGGTCCAGCTGTTCCCGCGCCCGCCCAAGAAGGCGCCCACGTCCTGAGCCGTGCGGCGACCGGCCCGTCCGCGGGCCCGCCGCCGGCTCCCGTCGCGCGTGTCCGCCGACGGACATGCCGTCAGCGCACCACAGAGGAGACTCGTCCATGACCACCAAAGCGGAACCGACCGGCAGAGTCGCCGCGTCCGCGCCGCCGACGGACCACGGGGAAACCGGCGGCAAGCCCGCCTGGGGTGTTCTCCTCGTGGTGCTGCTCGGCCTCTTCATCGCCAACATCGACTTCTTCATCGTCAATGTGGCCATCCCCTCGCTCCAGCGGGACATGCACGCCACCAGCGCCGAGATCCAGCTGGTGGCGGCGACCTTCAACATCGGCCTGTCCGCCATGCTCATCACCGGCGGCCGGCTCGGCGACCTGTACGGCCGCCGCAAGGTGTTCGCCATCGGCCTGGCCCTGTTCGCGCTGGCCTCGCTGGCCTGCGGTATCGCACCGGACATGGCCGAGCTGATCGCGGCCCGCGCGGTGCAGGGCGCCGCCGCCGCGCTGGTCATCCCGCAGGTCCTCGGCATCCTGACCACCGCGTACTCGGGCAGGGCCAGGGTCGCCGCGTTCAACGCGTACGGCATCACGATGGGCGCCTCCGCCGTGTTCGGCCAGCTGATCGGCGGTCTGCTGATCAAGGCCGACCTCTTCGGCTGGGACTGGCGGACCATCTTCCTGATCAACGCCCCGATCGGCGCCGTCGTCCTGCTGCTCACCCCGAAGGTGGTCCCCGAGTCCCGCGCACAGGGCCGTACGGGACTCGACTGGACCGGTGTCGTGCTGGTGACCGCGGGCCTCACGGCCATCGTGCTGCCGCTGGTCCAGGGCCGCGAGCAGGGCTGGCCGACCTGGACGTGGGAGTGCCTGGTGGCGGCCGTGCCGCTGCTGGCCGCGTTCTGGTGGACGCAGCGCCGCAAGGCCGCCCGCGACGGGTCGCCGCTGGTCCACCCGAGCCTGTTCGCGGACCGCGCGTTCGGCGTCGGCGTCGTCTCCCTGCTGGTGTTCTTCGCCGCGATGGCCTCCTTCTTCCTGGTCCTCGCGCTGTACCTCCAGGAGGGCCGCGGCGTCTCCGCGCTCAGGTCCGGACTGCTGTTCATGCCGCTCGGCCTCGGCTTCTTCCTCGGCTCCGCGCAGTCGCCCAAGGTCGCGGCCAAGCAGGTGCTCGCGCTCGGCGCGGTGCTCCAGGCCGTCGGCAACCTCGGCCTGGCCGAAACCGCGTGGCACCTGGACAGCACCGGGAACGTGGCCTGGTGCATTCCGGCCATGGTCGTGGCCGGTCTCGGCATGGGCTTCGTGATCGCCCCGCTCGCCTCGCTGGTGCTGGCCGGGGTCGCCCCGCAGCACGCGGCCGCCGCGTCCGGTGTGTTCTCCACGGCCCAGGAGATGGGCAACGCGATCGGCATCGCCGTGCTCGGCGTGGTCTTCTTCGGGGTTGCCGGATCACAGGTCACCGCGCACTCCTACGCCCACGCCTTCAGCGTCGGACTGCTGGTCCAGGCGGGGATCTGCGTCCTGGTCGCCTGCCTGGTGCAGCTGCTGCCCCGGCCGGCGGCGGCCGAAGCGGGGGCGGTGCCGGCCACCGAGGCGGCACCGGCCGTCTGAGGCCCCTTCCGATCGCCCCGACGGGGGCCGGCGCACGAGCGCCGGCCCCCGTTCGCGTGTTCCGGAACAGCGCATCCCGCTCCCCTTGACCTCTCGTAAACCAGCCATTGACTGGCCGAAAACGAATCAGTTACCCGTCAGATTTACGTCAGTTACGCTCGCCACGATGTCCTTCCAACGCTGAGATTCAGCCAACGGAGGGAACCCGATGTCCGCCTGCGACCAGCACCAACTCGCCGCGTGGCCGATGCCCCGCACCTGCCCCTACGCGCCGCCGGACGCCTACCGCGACCTGCGCGAGGACGCGCCCACGCGAGTGCGCATCCGCGGCGGCGACGCCTGGCTGGTCACCCGGCACGCGGACGTGCGCCGGGCGCTCAACGACAACCGGTTCAGCGCCGACGACCAGCAGCCCGGCTTCCCCCTCCGGATCCAGCTGCCGCCGGAGCCCGGAGTGATGTCTTTCAGCCGCATGGACGACCCCGAGCACGGCCGGCTGCGCCGGATGGCGCTGACCGAGTTCACCGCCCGCCGCACCCGCGCCCTGCGCCCCGAGGTGGAACTCCTCGTCGACCACCTGCTCGACGAGCTGGAGCGCAGACCCAGACCCGTCGACCTCGTGACCGAGTTCGCCGTACGCCTGCCCGCGCTGGTCATCGCCCGCATGCTCGGCGTGCCCGAGCGGGACGAGGCCGACTTCACCGAGCAGAGCCGCGTCGTGCTGTCCCAGGAGGCCGGCCCCGAGGAGACCTACGCCGCCTTCGTCACCATGACCCGCCTGCTCGACCGGCTGGTGACCGAGCGCACCGCCGACCCGCGCGACGACCTCGTCAGCCGCCTCGCCACCCGCTATGTGGCGAGCGGCGAGCTGACCCACGACGAACTCGTGGCCATGGCCCGCTTCTTCCTCGTCGCCGGGCACGAGACCACGGCCCACCAGATCGCTCTCAGCGTGCTCAGCCTGCTGCGCGACCCCGGGCAGCAGGCCGAACTGCGCGCCGATCCCTCTCTGTTCAAGCCCGCCGTCGAGGAACTCCTGCGCTACTGGTCCATCTCGCAGGACAACCAGGTGAGAGTGGCGGTGGACGACATCGAACTCGGCGGCGCACACATCCGCAAGGGTGAGGGAGTCGTTCTCGCCATCCCCGCCGCCAACCACGACGAGTCGGTCTACCCCGGCGCCGAGCGGCTCGACATCCACCGCGACGCCGCAGGTCACCTCGCTTTCGGCTTCGGCCCCCACCTGTGCCCGGGCGCCTCGCTGGCCCGCATGGAACTGGAGGTCTGTCTCAGCCGGCTCTTCGCCCGCTTCCCCGCGCTGCGCCTGGCCGTGCCGGTCGAGGACGTCCGCTTCCGCGAGAACACCCTGGTCTACGGCCTGGAGGAACTTCCCGTCACCTGGTGACACCCGCTTCAGGTAAAGAGTTCCTCATGGTGGCCGGAACCAGAGGGTCGTGCCCCACCACGGCCCTGCCCCGGCCCCGTCCGTCAGTTCCGGGTCAGCTCCAGGTCAGCGCGGCTTGGCAAAGTCATTACCCACGTCGCTTCTGAAAGATCCCACACCGAACCGCACACGGGCCCCCGCCGGGACCCGTGTCAGTGCTACGTCAGCGCGGTGTCAGCGTGGTGCGCGACAGTGGCGTCACGACGTCCGCGCGCACGGCTCGGAGGAAGGAATTCCCCTTGCCGCCCCGCGTCGACGAACCCACCGTCGTGTCGAGCACAGGAAGCGAGTCGGTGCCGCGGATCGCCTTTGCCCCCCGGACCTGGAGGACAAACATGTCGCTCGCCGACCACACCGACATACTGGACTGGCCCTTCGCCCGGACCGAGGACGGCAGTCCGCCGCCCATCCTCGCCGAACTGCGCCAGGCGCCCCCGTGCGTGGTGCGCATCCCGGCCGGCGCGGCCGAGTCCCGGCTGGGCTGGCTCGTGACCCGGTACGCCGATGTGCGCCAGGCGCTCGCCGACCCCCGGCTCAGCGCCGACGAGACGTTACCGGGTGCCCCCGTGCGCATCCAGGTGCCGCCCGGCGGCAACCCCAGCTCCTTCCTGCGCCTCGACGACCCGGAGCACGCCCGGCTGCGCGGCATGATCCAGACCGAGTTCACCGCCCGCCGGGTCAAGCGGCTGCGCGAGCCCGTGCAACGCCTGGTGGACGAGCTGCTGGACGAGCTGGCCGCCCAGCCCCAGCCCGCCGATCTGCACGCCGTCTTCTCCCGGGCGCTGCCCACCCTCGTGATCGCGCGCCTGCTGGGCGTCCCCGAGGAGGACTCGCCGTTCTTCATCGAGAAGACCCGCGTCACCATCTCCCAGGAGGACCCGGCCGTCTCCCAGGCCGCGTTCGCGGAGATGTCCGAGTACCTCGCCAAGCTGGCGCTGCGCAAGCTCACCGAGCCCGGCGACGACCTGATGAGCCGGCTCGCCGTGCGCCACCACGCCACCGGCGCCATCACCCTGGACGAACTCGTCGGCATCGCCCGCCTGGTGCTGGTCGCGGGCCACGAGACCACCACCAACCAGATCGCCCTGAACATCCTCGCCCTGCTGCGCGACGACGACCTGCGCGCCCGGGTCGCCGCCGACGACGGGGCGCTGATCCCCAACTTCATCGAGGAGTCGCTGCGTTACTGGTCGATCTCCCAGGACGCCATGGTCCGCCTGGCCCTGGAGGACATGGAACTGGGCGGTGTGCGCCTGGAGAAGGGCGACGCCGTGGTGATCTCGGTGCCCGCCGGCAACCACGACGAGACCGTCTTCACCTGTCCGCACCGCATCGACCCCGAGCGCGACACCAGCGGCCACCTCCAGTGGGGCTTCGGCCCGCACTACTGCCAGGGCGCCCCGCTGGCCCGCCTCGAAATGGACCTGGCGCTGCGCACGCTGCTGCGCCGCTTCCCGAACCTTCGCCTCGCCGCCGATCCGCGCACGCTGTTCCGCCGGGGCACCGTTTTCCACGGGGTGACCCGTCTCCCCGTGACCTGGTGACCGCCGGTCACCGCAGCAACCGACCGAAAGATCGAGAAACGGAGTCGTCATGACTCAGGAGTTAACTCCGGACATCGCGGCGGAGGGGCGCGAGCGGACAGCCTCCGACGGCGCCGCGGCCCCCTCGTCGGGCGCCCTGGCGGTGGTCCTCATCGGCACGTTCATCACCGTGCTCGACTTCTTCATCGCCAACGTGGCCGTCCCGGCCATCAAATCCGACCTGCACGCCACCGCCGCCCAGGCCCAGCTGATCATCGTCGGCTACGGCGTCGCCTTCACCTCGGGCCTGATCACCGGCGGCCGGCTCGGCGACCTCTACGGCCGGCGCCGGCTGTTCGCCCTCGGCATGGTGCTCTTCATGATCACCTCGGCCGCGTGCAGCTTCGCGCCCACGGTGACCT
The DNA here is from genome assembly GCF_030450125.1 of Streptomyces sp. WP-1. Lineage (NCBI taxonomy): Bacteria > Bacillati > Actinomycetota > Actinomycetes > Kitasatosporales > Streptomycetaceae > Streptomyces > Streptomyces sp. WP-1. Next base: position 2,025,852 of record NZ_CP123923.1, on the reverse strand, counting down.
TCCTCGGTGTCGCCCGCATCCTCCAGGGCGGCTCCGCCGCGCTGATGGTCCCGCAGGTCCTCGGCATCATCAGCACCGTCTACACCGGCGCCGCCCGCGACCGCGCCTTCACCGTCTACGGCCTGGTCATCGGACTCGCCGGTGTCTTCGGCCAGTTCATCGGCGGCGCACTGATCTCCGTCGACGTGGCGGGGCTCAGCTGGCGCACGATCTTCCTGATCAACGTACCGCTGTGCCTGGTCTCCCTGGCCATGACCCGCCGTACCATCCCCGAGTCCCGGGGCCAGGGCGGCACCCGGCTGGACCTGCTCGGCGCCCTGCTGATCACCGTCGCCCTCGGCCTCATCGTGTTCGCGCTCCTGGAGGGTCAGGAGCGGCACTGGCCGGCGTGGGTGTGGGAGTCGCTGGCCGTCGCGGCCGTGCTGCTCGCCGTCACCGTCTGGCATCTGCGCCGCCGGTCCGCCGCCGGGCGCGGCCCGCTGATCGAGCCGGGCATGTTCCGCTCCCGGCTGTTCTCGGTGGGCCTGCTCGCCACGGTCGCCTACTTCCTGGCCATGGGCTCGTTCTTCTTCACCCTCGCCCTCTACCTCCAACTGGGCCGGGGCATGAGCCCGTTGGAGTCCGGCTCGATGTTCCTGGCGCTGGGCGTCGGCTACTTCGGCGCCTCCATCGTCTCGGCCCGGTTCGCCGCCTCGGTCAACGCCCGCCGGGTCGCGGCCGGTCCGCTGATCCTCGCCATCGGCTACACCGCCATCGCGCTCACCGCCCGGGACCTGAAGCTGGACGGCTCCGCGCTCTGGCTGCTGCCGATGCTGCTGGTCGCCGGGCTCGGCATGGGCCTGACCACCGGCCCGCTGACCAACCTGGTGCTCGGCGGCGCGGTCCCCGAGCACGCGGCCGCGGCCTCCGGACTGCTGAACACCGCGCAGGAGGGCGGCGCCGCCGTCGGCGTGGCCATCGCAGGCGCCGTCTTCTTCCCGGCCCTGGCCCGCGCGGGCGGCAAGGCGGACGCCTACCCGCACGCCTTCACCGTCACCCTGATCCCGCTCGTCTGCCTGGGCCTGCTCGCCTCGCTGCTCGTGCTGTCGGCCCCCGGCCGCACCGCCCGGAGCTGACGCCACGCACCATCGGCGGCACGAGCGTCCCCACCACCACTGGAAAGGAGGCACACCGCGATGCCGTACCTCACCACCCGGGACGGAACCCGGCTGCACTACGACGACTGGGGCGACGGACGCCCCGTCGTACTGCTCGGCGCCGCCATGGCGGACGCGCGCATGTGGGAGTTCCAGGCCCCGTTCCTCGCCGGGAACGGACTGCGCTGCGTCACCTACGACCGGCGCGGCAGCGGCCGTTCGGACAAGCCCTGGACCGGATACGACTACGACACCCTCGCCGGCGACCTCGCCGACCTGCTCGACCACCTCGACCTGAGGGACACCGTGCTGGTCGGCTACGCGGTCGGCGGCGGGGAGTGCGTGCGCTACCTGTCCCGGTACGGCGACGAACGGGTCACGGGCCTCGCCCTGGTCGCCTCGACCACCCCCTACCTGCTGCGCGGCTCCGACAACCCCGACGGGCTCGACCTCGCCCTCTTCGACCAGATCGAGCAGGCCATCAAGGCCGACCGGGCCGCCTGGCTGTCCGAGCTGACCTGGCCGTTCTTCGCGGGCGCCGAACCCGACCCGGAGAACCTGCCGATCTCCCCGCAGCTGGCGAAGTGGCTGATCGAGATGTGCCTGAACACCTCGCCGAGAGCCGGCATCGAGATCTACCGCACGCTGCTCACCACCGACCAGCGCGCGGAGACCGCCGCGGTGCGGACACCCACCCTGGTGATCCACGGGACCGCCGACCTGGCCGCCCCGTACCCGCTGTGCGCCCCGCGCACCACCGGGCTCATCCCGGACAGCAGGCTCATCACCTACGAGGGCGCCGCGCACGGCCTCTTCGCCACCCACGCGGACCGCCTCAACGCCGACCTGCTGGCCTTCGTCAAGGAGTGAGCCCCGCCGCCTCCCGGCAGCCGTGTCCGGCCCCTCACCGCGAGGGGCCGGACACGCGCGTTCGCGGCCCGGGCGCCGTGTCAGCGCCGGGTCAGCGCCATGACAGCGCTCCCCGGCACAGTGGTCATCGCCGCGACACCGGGGCGCACCAGCCCGGTACCCCGGTGCCGACCGACGAAGGAGTACGCCCCATGGCAGACACCGCAGCCCCGGGTCCCACCCGGGCACTCGTCCTGGGCAACCCCGCTTCCGGCAGCCACTCGCCCGAACTGGTCGAGGAGGTACGCCAGTTGTGCGCCTCCACGCTGGAGCGCGCCGAGGTCCACCTGACCACGGGACCGGGTGACGCCACGGTCGCCGTGCGCCGGGCCCTGGAGCGTGCCGACGGCGCCCCCGACCTGATCGTCGCCATCGGCGGCGACGGCACGGTCCGCGAGGCCGTGCAGGGCCTGGTGCCGGCCGACCACGGGGCCAGCCTCGCGGTGATCCCCGGCGGCACCGGCAACTCCGGCTACAAGATGCTGTGGGGCGAGCGGTCCTGGAGCGAGGCGCTCAAGGCGGTCCTCACCGACCACGGCGTCGGCGGCAGCGCCCGGCTGCGCAGGCTCGACCTGGCGCGCCTCGCCGAGACCCGCAACTACGTCTACCTGGGAGCCTGTTCCGGCGTGATCGCCGACGCGCTGATCACCGCCAAGCAGATTCCGCTGAGCGGCCGCGAGCGCTACGTCCGCGCCTTCGCCGACACCGCCGACGGGTACGAGCCGTACCCCGGCCGGGTCACGGTCGACGGCCGGATCGTGCACGAGGGCCCCACCGTCCTCGCCAACGTCGGCGGCGGCCCCTACCGCGGCGGCCGCTTCCACGTACTGCCCGACTCGCTGCTCGACGACGGACTGCTCGACGTCTGCGTCATCGGCGGCGACGTCACCGCGGCCGAGGTCCCCGAACTGACCCTGAACGCCGCCCACATGTCCCATCCGGCGACCGTCTACGCACGGGGCCGCCGGATCACCGTGGAACGCACCGACGGCCGCCGCCTCCCGCTGGAGCACGACGGTGAGTACCAACACGGCATCGGCGCCGCGGCCACCTTCGAGGTGCTCCCCGGAGCCCTCCCCGTGTGGGCGCCTGCCACCCCCTGAACCAACCGTCCGAAGAACCGAAGAAGCACCACCCGAATAAGGAGATCGCCCGCATGAGCGACCTGACCACCACCGTCACCCGCTACCTCGACATCTGGAACGAGGCGGACGCCGACAAGCGCGCCGCGACCATTGCCGAGCTGTTCACCGCCGACGCCCCGTACATCGACCCGCTGGCCGCGGTCGAGGGTCGCGAGGGCTTCGCGGCTGTGGTGGCCGGCGCCCGCGACCAGTTCAAGGGCCTCTCCTTCGAGCTGCACGGCACCGTCGACGCCCACCACAACCAGGCCCGCTTCCAGTGGGGCCTGGTGACCGAGCCGGGCGCCGAGCCGGTCGCCATCGGCTTCGACGTCCTCGTCGCCGACGAGGCCGGCAAGATCAAGGCCGTCTACGGCTTCCTGGACAAGGTCCCGGCCGCGTAACACGGCACGCGCCGCGGGAGCACCGGCTGAGACCGGTGCTCCCGCACCCGTGTCGAGGACCGACGTCCTCTCCCTCGACGCACGCACGGAAGGTACCCGCCATGACCGCCGTCCTCGCGGAGAGCGTCGCCCGGGCGCTGTGCGACGACTGGGCCGAGCAGGCCGAGGTCTCGTCCCTGTCCGCCCGCCATCCCGCCGGTACGGACACCCCGCTGCGCGAACTCTCCCACTGGGCCGCCACCCTGCGCCCGCAGGCCGTGCCCTGCCGGGTGCTCAAACTGGCCGCGAGCCAGGTGCTCTCGCAGATCGCCTCCATCCGGGCCGGGCTCCAACACCCCCTGGGCCGCAAGCTGGTGGCCGCCTTCGGGCACCCCATGCAGCGCGACCCCCGCCAGGCCGCCGGGGTCTTCGCCGCGCTCGGCTCCTGGCTCAACCTGGACGACACCGCGTACGCCGGCCACCTGTCGAACTCCACGGTCGCCGTCCCCCTCGCCTTCGCCTACGCCCGCCGCCTGGACGGCCTCTCCCTGCTGACCTCGGTGGTCGTGGCCAACGAGTGCGCGGCCCGCATCACCGCCTCCGCGACCCTCGGACCGCTGCGCGGCCAGAGCGCCGTGCACACCCATCTGGCCGGCGCGGTCGCCGGGCGGCTGCACGCCGACCGGGCCTCCGCGAGCCTGTACGAGAACGCCTTCGGACTGGCCTTCGCCATGCCCAACTGGCCTTTGATGCGCGCCTTCCTGGCCAGCGACGCCCGGCTGTTCAACACCTTCACCCCGGTGCGCACCGCGATGGACGCCTGCGACGCGGCGTACGCCGGGCTGCGCGGCGCGCCCGACATCATGGAGCACAGCGACGGCTTCCTCGCCCGCTTCGCGACGGTCCCGCTGCCGCAGGCGGTCGCCAAGGGCCTCGGCCGGCGCTGGCACACCGACACGCTGTCCTTCAAGATGCACCCCGGCGGACCCGGCATCGACGCGGCCGTGGACTGCGCGGCCGAGATCCACCGCGAGCTGGGCCCACTGCGGCCGCAGGACGTGGCCGAGGTCGTCGTGGAGGCGTCCCTGTACACCCTGTTCGCGGGGGAGCGGGCCGCCGCCTACGTCACCGGGCCGGGCTCCCCGCTCGGCGCGCTGGTCCTGGACGTGCCGTACCCCGTCGCGACGACCCTCCTCACCGGCGAGTTCTCCGTGGACGACTTCTCCTCGCCGCGCGTGGACGACCTCGACCGGTGGGCGCTGGCCAAGCGGATCCGGCTGGAGCACGACACCGAGATGACCCGCGAACTCTTCCTGTCCGACGCCCCGTTCGGGGAGGCGGTACGGGAGGCGGGGGACCTGGCGGTGCCGTGGCTGCGCGGCTTCGGCGGCGACGAACTCGTGGACCTGGTCGGCGCGATCCGGGCCGACAACCGCGACTTCTCCCGCTCCACCAAGGCGACGGGCGCCCGCGTCACCGTCCGCCTGACCGACGGCCGTACGGTCTCCCGCACCCGCCTGATCCCCGTCGGCGCAGCCGGCCCCGAGACCCGCCACTCCCACGCCGACCTGGTCCGCGAGAAGTTCCTCTCGGTGGGCGGTTCCCACGAGGTCGCCGACACGGTGGACCGCCTGCACCGGATGCGCCCTTCGGCGGTACGACGCTGGATAGAGACGGCGTTCCTCGACTGAGGGCTCTGCTGCTGTCCAGCTCTCCTACGCCCCCCAGACCGCCGGCCGCCGCAACGTCGCCACGAACTTGTACCGCGACCCCCGATACACCGACCGCACCCATTCCACCGGCGTCCCCTCCGCGTCCCGTGAGTGCCGGGACATCAGCAGCATCGGCAGCCCCACATCCGTCGCCAGCAGCGCGGCCTCCCGAGGCGTCGACAGCGAGGTCTCGATCGTCTCGTCGGCCGACGTCAGCCGCACCCCGTACACCTCCGTCAACGCGGTGTACAGCGACGGGCACGACGCCAGCACCCCCCGCAGCCCCGGGAACCGCCGCGCCGACAGATGCGTCGTCTCGATCGCCATCGGCTCCCCGCTGGCGAGCCGCAGCCGCTCGATCCGCAGCACCCTTTCCCCCGCGGCGACCCCCAGCAGCCCCGACAGCCGCTGGTCCGCCGGCACCTCCCCGACATCGAGCACCTGCGAGGCCGGTGACAGCCCCTGCGCCCGCATGTCCTCGGTGTGCGAGGTCAGTTGCAGCGTCCGGTACAGCTTCGGCTGCGCCACGAACGTGCCCTTGCCCTGGATCCGGTCCAGCCGTCCTTCCCCGACCAGCTCCTGGAGCGCCTGCCGCACGGTGGTCCGGGAGGTGTCGAACTGCTCGGCGAGCACCCGTTCCGCCGGCACCGCCGCACCGGGCTGGAGCGCCTCGGTCATGGCGAGCAGCCGCTGCTTGATGCGGTAGTACTTCGGCACGCGCGCGCCGCTGACGTCGGTGGTCATGCCTGCCTTCCGGCTGTGTCGATGGGCTCCCGTTATAGCGACCAAGTGCCCTATGGTCTAGTCCAAATGAACGGACCGGACGAAAGGGACGGACGCGGCCGCGAGCGCGGCCAGGAAGCGGACGAAAGCGCTCCGGTGTCTTTCTCGTAACGGCCTCGATCCGCCGCCCGGACCACCCTTGACACCCCGAAAGGTCTAGGCCAAGCTCCACCGTACTGGTCTACACCATTAGTGGCCAGGTCCCGAGCCCTACGTGCAACAGCGTCGTACGCAGGTCACCGCCGAGGGCGTGGGGGGTTGAGTGGCATCCCTGAGGAGGGTGGCGTGAAGCGCAAGCTCGCTTCCGCGATCGTGATCGCGGGCATGATGGTCTCCGTTGCGGCGTGTGGCGGAAACGACGGCAATGACAGCAAGGACGCGGGTCCCAGCAGCTGGAAGGGCCAGACCCTGACGGTGTGGACCATGGACGGCTCCGCGCCGCCGCAGTGGTCCAAGGACGTGCAGGCCGCCTTCGAGAAGAAGACCGGCGCCAAGCTGAAGTTCGAGACCCAGAAGTGGGACGGGATCCAGCAGAAGATCACCACCGCTCTCTCGGAGGACAACCCGCCGGACGTCCTGGAGGTCGGCAACACGCAGACCCCGGCCTACGCGTCCACCGGCGGTCTCGCGGACCTCGGCGACCTCAAGCAGTCCATCGGCGCCGACTGGACCGCCTCGGTCTCCAAGTCGTCCGTCTACGAGGGCAAGCAGTACGCGGCCCCCTGGTACTTCGCCAACCGCGTCGTCATCTACAACAAGAAGATCTGGGCCCAGGCCGGCATCAAGTCCACGCCGAAGACCCGTGACGAGTTCCTCAAGGACCTCGACACCATCGGCAAGAAGACGGACGCCGAGCCGATCTACCTGCCCGGTCAGAACTGGTACTTCCTGGACGGCCTGATCGTCGGCCAGGGCGGCGACCTGGTGAAGAAGCAGGGCGACAAGTACGTCTCCAACCTCGCGGACCCGAAGGTCACCGCGGCCATGGAGATCTACAAGAAGTACGCCGCCTACTCCAAGGCCCCCAAGGACAAGGACGAGGCCACCCCGCAGCAGGCCACCGTCTTCGCCAAGGGCAAGACCGGCGCCTTCATCGGCATGGGCTGGGAGGCGGCCACCGCCATCCAGGCCAACAAGTCCATCGAGAAGGACCTCGGCTACTTCACCATCCCTGGTGCCACCGCCGACAAGCCCGAGGGCGTCTTCCTCGGCGGCTCCAACCTCGCGGTCGCCCAGAACAGCAAGAAGCAGTCGCTGGCCAAGGAGTTCCTGAAGGTCGCCCTGTCCGACCAGTACGAGGGCGAGCTGGCCAAGCTGAGCGGCATCATCCCGAACAAGGAGTCCCTGGAGAGCAACCTCAAGGGCAACGCCGCCGCCGAGGCCGCGGCTCCGGGCGCCGCGGTGGGCGGCACCACCCCGCTGATCCCCGAGTGGGCCGCGGTGGAGAACACCCCGAACCCCATCAAGTCGTACATGACCGCCGTGCTGAACGGCAAGGCCCCGGCCGCCGCCGCCAAGGACGTCGAGGGCGAGATCAACCAGCGTCTGGCCCAGCAGAACTGACCCCGCGCCGGGGCGTCCCAGCGACGCCCCCGGCACACCTGCGCCGCCCGCGTCCTTCGGCGCCCGGCGGGGCACACGATTTCGTACGGCCACGGAAGAGACGACGACTCATGTCAGTGCAGACCGAAGGCACGGACACGGCCGGGGGGCCCGCTGTCCGCAAGGGCGGGGCGCCGGCGCCGCCGCGCGGTGCGGAGCGGGCCTCCCGGTCCCCGGCGGGCCGCCTTGCCGCCGCCCCCTATCTCCTCCTGCTGCCCGCGCTGGTGGCCACACTGGTCCTGCTGGGCTGGCCGCTGGTCAAGAACGGCATGCTGTCGTTCCAGAACCTCAACCCGCGGCAGCTCATCCAGCACCTCACCGAGTGGAACGGCTTCCACAACTACCAGCAGGTCCTGACCGGTTCGGACTTCTGGAAGGTCGTCGAGCGCTCGGTCCTGTTCACCGCCGCCAACGTCGTCCTGATCATGCTGATCGGCACCCTGATCGGACTGCTGCTGGCCCGCCTCGGCAAGAAGATGCGCCTCACCCTGCTGGTGGGCCTCGTCCTCGCCTGGGCCATGCCCGTCATCGCCGCCACCACCGTCTACCAGTGGCTGTTCGCCCAGCGCTTCGGCGTCGTCAACTGGGTCCTGGACAAGCTGGGCTGGCACTCGATGGCCGACTACAACTGGATGGGCAGCCAGCTCTCCACCTTCTCGGTGATCGTCCTGCTCATCGTGTGGCAGTCGATCCCGTTCGTCGCGATCAACCTCTACGCCGCGACGACCACCATCCCCAAGGAGCTGTACGAGGCCGCCTCCCTGGACGGCGCCGGCGCCTGGCAGAGCTTCACCTCGGTGACCCTGCCCTTCCTGCGGCCCTTCCTCTACTCCACGACCTTCCTCGAGGTCATCTGGGTCTTCAAGGCGTTCCCGCAGGTCTTCGCCATGAACGAGGGCGGACCCGACCGGCTCACCGAGACCCTGCCGATCTACGCCTACGTCGAGGGCGTCGGAAACCAGCACTTCGGGGTCGGCGCGGCGATCTCCTTCCTCACCATCCTGACCCTGCTCGTCATCACCTCGTACTACCTGCGCATGGTGCTCAAGCAAGAGGAGGACGAGCTGTGAAGCGCTCGCTCTTCGGCCGTATCTGGCCCAACGCGACCGCCGTCGTCCTCTTCGTCGGCTTCGTGTTCCCCGTCTACTGGATGTTCGCCACGGCCTTCAAACCGACCGGCGACATCATCACCGACAACCCGGTGTGGTTCCCGAAGCACTTCACCTTCAGCCACTTCGACCGCGCGGTCCACGCCGACCACTTCTGGACCCTGGTCGCCAACTCCGTGACCGTGACGCTCTGTTCGGTCCTGCTGTCGCTCGTCATCGCCCTGTTCGCCGCCTTCGCGCTCGCCCGGATGCGGTTCAAGGGACGGCGCGGGTTCATCGTCACCTTCATGCTGGCGCAGATGGCCCCCTGGGAGGTCATGATCATCGCCATCTACATGATCGTGCGCGACGGCGACATGCTGAACAGCCTCATCCCGCTCACCGTCTTCTACGCGATGATGGTGCTGCCCCTCACCGTCCTGACGCTGCGCGGCTACATCGCCGCCGTGCCGAAGGAGCTGGAGGAGTCGGCGATGGTCGACGGCTGCACCCGCCTCCAGGCCTTCCGCAAGGTGATCTTCCCGCTGCTCGCGCCCGGCCTCATGGCCACCTCGCTGTTCGGGTTCATCACCGCCTGGAACGAGTTCCCGCTGGTCCTGATCCTCAACAAGGACATCGAGAAGCAGACCCTGCCGCTGTGGCTGTCGCAGTTCCAGACCGCCTTCGGCGACGACTGGGGCGCCACCATGGCCGCCTCGTCGCTGTTCGCGCTGCCCATCCTGATCCTCTTCATCTTCCTGCAACGCAAGGCTGTCAGCGGTCTGACCGACGGCGCCGTGAAGGGATGACGTCCGATGACCACACTCGCCACCGGCCCAGACACCCTGACCCGCGACGCCCTCGCGGTGCTGCAACCGGGCTTCGACGGCACCACCGCCCCCGACTGGGTGCGCCGCCGCCTCGGTGAGGGCCTCGCCTCCGTCGCCCTGTTCGGCCGCAACGTCGTCACCGAGGAACAAGTCACCTCCCTGACCGCGCAGTTGCACGCCGAGCGGGACGACCTCCTGATCGCCATCGACGAGGAGAGCGGCGACGTCACCCGCCTCGATGTGCGCACCGGCTCGTCCTTCCCGGGCAACCACGCCCTCGGCGCCGTCGACGACCCCGACCTCACCCGCGCCGTCTCCCGCGAGCTGGGCCGCCGCCTGGCCGCCTGCGGCGTCAACTTCGACTGGGCGCCGTCCGCCGACGTCAACGCCAACGCCGACAACCCGGTCATCGGCGTCCGCTCCTTCGGCGCCGCCACCGACCTCGTCGCCCGGCACACCGCCGCCTGGGTCGAGGGCCTGCAGTCCACCGGCGTCGCCGCCTGCACCAAGCACTTCCCGGGCCACGGCGACACCAACATCGACTCCCATCACGCCGTACCCCGCATCGACGCCGACGCCGAGACCCTCTTCGCCCGCGAACTGCCCCCGTTCCGCGCGGCGATCGCCGCCGGCACCCGGGCCGTCATGAGCGCGCACATCCTCGTCCCGGCCCTGGACCCCGACCGCCCCGGCACCCTCTCCCGCCGCATCCTCACCGAGCTGCTGCGCGAGGAACTCGGCTACCAGGGCCTGATCGTCACCGACGGCATGGAGATGCGCGCCATCTCCGGCACCTACGGCCTGGAACACGGCGTGGTCCTCGCCATCGCGGCCGGCGCCGACGCGATCTGCGTGGGCGGCGGACTGTGCGACGAGGGCACCGTGCTCGGTCTGCGGGACGCGCTCGTGGCCGCCGTGCGCTCCGGTGAACTGCCCGAGGAGCGGCTCGCCGACGCGGCCGCCCGGGTACGGGAGCTGGCCCGATGGACGGCCGGCGCGCGCGGCGACGCGGCACGCACCGAACCGGCACCGGAGGTCGGCCTGACGGCCGCGCGCCGGGCGCTGCGCGTGACCCGCTCCGGGGCCGCCGCTCCCGTCGACTCCCCTGTCTACATCGCCCAGTTCAACCCCGAGCCCAATATCGCCGTCGGCGACCAGACCCCCTGGGGCGTCACCGCCGAGCTGAGACGGCTGGTGCCCGGCAGCGCGGACGGCTCCTTCACCGGCACGGACGCGGGGGCCCGCGCCCTCGCCGCCGCCGGGGACCGCCGGATCGTCGCCGTCGTCCGCGACGAACACCGCCACGACTGGATGCGCTCCGCCCTCGACACCCTCCTCGCCGCCCGCCCTGACACCGTTGTCGTGGAAATGGGCCTGCCCCAGGCGAGACCGCGGGGGGCCGTGCACATCGCCACGTACGGCGCCGCGCGCGTGTGCGGGGTCGCGGCGGCGGAGGCGGTCGTGCGGGGCTGATCGGGGAGTACGAGGGCTCGGGGGAGCCCTGGTGTTCCGGCTGGGGTGGGTCCGTGGGGGCTTACGGCGGGCGGGGCGGGGGCGTCGCGGTGCGCGTACGGCTTGACGCGGTGCGCGTACGGCAGCTCGGCCGGTGCCCGCGCGGGCGTGATTGGCCCACGGGGACGCGGTGGGCCTGCGACCGGGGCGGGCCCCGGGGACGTGCGGCCGGATCGGACTTCGTCCAGGCCGACCGAAACGGGCCCCAGGGCGCCACCCCTGACCGGACCACCCCCGGCGGGCCCTCATAGGGCCCCGGTCGTATCCGCCGATCACCCGGGGCCGCTCACCCTGACCAGCTGAAGCCCCACCGAACCGACCAACCGCGCCCTGTCCGTCCCGGACGGATCGGGCGCGGCCCATCCGGCCCAGGTCTGGACCCCCTTCTGTCCGGACCGCCGCCATCCCAAGCAGGGTGGGCCCGGCCCGACCCGGCAGGGCCGAGCCCACCCACCCCGGTGAGTACCCCGCGCCCCTCAGGCGCGCGGGACCGTCCTCGATATGCGGCTGCGCCGCGGGGCGCGACCAACCACTACGCACCCGCACCCGTTCGTGCGGCGCGTCCCCACCCACTCGAAAATCCTCGTGGCCCCTTCGCACCCTCGCGTATGCCACCGGCACATGTCTCACCGCCACCCACATCCGTCACCCCGGAGTGCTCGCATGCAGACACCAGCCCCTTACCTCCACCGCGCGGCATCCGGCCGCCCCTACTTCAGCGGCGACGGCGAGACCTACCTCGCCCCGACCCCGTTGCGCGACATCGAGAAGTCCCGCCCGCTGCGGGTGCTCTCGGAAGCGGACTTCGCGTTCTGGCAGACGTACGGCTATGTCGTCGTCCGCGAGGCCATCACCCCCGGCGAGGCCAAGCAACTCCTCGACTTCGCCTGGGAGTTCCAGGGCCTGGACCCGGACCGCCCGGAAACCTGGTACGAGCGACCGGACTTCCGCTCCGAACTCGACCAGCACCTCTTCATCTACGGCTTCGTCGAGTCGTACCACCACCAGCTCCTCTGGGACAGCCGGCAGAGCCGGCGGGTCCACGACGCCTTCGTGGACGTCTGGGACTGCGAGGAACTGTGGGTCACCCTCGACCGCCTCAACCTCAACCCGCCCAACACCGGCACCCGTTCACGCTCGCTGATCGAGCCCACCACCGAGGGCTTCGACATCGATCTGCACTGGGACGTGGACACCACCCTGGCCGTGCTGCCCCAGCGCGTGCAGGGCATCATCGCGCTGAACGACACCCGCCCCGAACTCGGCGGCTTCCAGTGCGCCCCCGAACTCTTCCGCCGCTTCGAGGAATGGCGCCTCGCCCAGCCACCCGGCCGCGACCCGATCCGCCCGAACGCCGACCGCGCCGAGTTCCCGGTGGTCCGCCCCGACCTCCAGGCCGGTGACCTGCTCATCTTCAACGGGCTGCTCGCGCACGGCGTCGCCCCCAACCACTCGGAGCGCGGGGTCCGGGCCGTCCAGTACCTGTCGATGATGCCCGCCCTGGAGGAGCACACCGCTTTGCGCGACTCCCGCGTGCACTCCTGGCGCACCCTGGCCACCCCCGACTGGAACGCCACCCTCCTCGGCGACGCCCGCCGCCCCGAGGCGGCGCGCTACGGCACCGCCGAACTCAACCCCCTGGGCCGCAAGTTGCTCGGCCTCGACTCCTGGACCGGCGGAGGCGACGCCCAGTGAAGCACCGCATCTGCCTCAGCCTGCCCACCAACCGCGCCTGCCCCGCGACGATCACCGCCCTGCACCAGGAGGCCGCCTACGCCGTCCGCCACTTCGACGTGGACGTCCACCTCCTGATCCTCGACTCCGCCGACGCCCCCACCCGCGCCGACCACCTCCGGGTGATCGCCGCGCTCCCCGAGATCCCCCAGGTGACCGTCCACCACATGGACGAGGACCAACAGCGCGCGAAGCTTAGCGAGTTGCTTTCCTCAGCGGGTCTGCCCTCCGACCTCCTCCACCTGCTGCTCCCGCCCGCCGTCTCCTACGGCGCCTGCACCAACCGCGCCTTCCTGTTCGCCGCCGCGCTCGGCTGCCGTTCCGTGCACCGCAGGGACTCGGACAGCACCTATCAACTCCACGCCGGACAACCGGTGTTCCCCATCCACCACGAGCTGCCCTGGCTGGGCCGCCCGGCCGCCGAGGCGACGGCCGCCGGTCTGCACACCGACCTGGACCCGGCCCACGCCCACCGCCCGGTCTCCATGGCCGGCGCCTCCTTCATCGGCGAACTCTCCGTCGACATAGCGGAGATACGCCGTCTCGACCCGGCCGTCTACCACGACGTCGTCAGCCTCTGGGCGCCCACCGACTGGCCTGAGGAGCGCAAACGGGACCTGGTCGCCGAGTCCTTCACCGGCGCGGGCACCGCCCCGTTCACCGGTGACCGCTCGACCCTCACCCTGGTCGACCCGATGCGCGTCGACATGTGCAACATCGCCTTCGACCGGGCCGTCTACGAGCGCGTCCCGCTGCCGCCCGCCACGGACACCATCGGCAGCGACTACTTCCTCCTCCACCTGGTCCACGACGCCACCCTGCCCGGCATCCTCCACAACCGGCACATCGAGAACTTCCACACCCCCGAACGCCGCACCCCCACCGGCTTCCCGGCCTATCAGCGCCGCTTCGTGAAGTTCCTGCTGTCGATGCGCTACTTCCACCATGTCTACGACCGCATGACCGCCACGGGCCCCGCCCTCCTGGACGACGACGGCCGGCTCCGCCCCGACCGGATCACCGGGTTCCTCCACGAGAGCACCACCCTGGACCCCGGCGAGAACCTCTGGCGCCTGGACCGCCTGGACACGTCGTACCGCAAACTGGGCGGCGGCTACGCGGAGTTCGCCGACCAACTGCACGCCGAGCGCGACGAGTTGCTGACCGAGGCCGCCTCGGACATCACGGCGTACGCGGACTTGATCGACGCCTGGCCCGCCCTGATCGAAGCGACCCGCACATGAGCGCCCCCAAGGGGCGCGAGGAACCGCGCGACCGACCACAACGCACCCGCACCCGCCCGGCCACACTCCCCGGCACCCCCACAGACGCACTCACCACCGCCCTGTCCACCACCGCCACCGACCGCATCGTCTACAACCTCACCGGCATAGAACACCAATACGACTCCCTCCTCACCGAACTCCCCGGCACCGACATCCGCTTCGCCCTCAAGGCATGCCCCGTCGACGACGTCCTGCACTGCCTCGCCACCCGCGGCGCGGGCTTCGACGCCGCGAGCCCCGCCGAGATATCCCAAGCCCTCCGCACCGGCGTCGACCCGAGCCGTATCCACTACGGCAACACCATCAAGTCCGACCACGACATCGCCGAGGCCCACCGCCAGGGCATCCGCACCTTCGCCACCGACAGCGTCGAGGACGTCACCGCCATCGCCCGGCACGCCCCCCGCGCCCGCGTGTTCTGCCGCCTCGCCACCAGCGGGGAGGGCGCCCTGTGGGGCCTGAACCGCAAGTTCGGCTGCGCCCCCGAGGACGCGGTACGCATCCTGGACACGGCCCGTTCGGCCGGCCTCACCCCCGCCGGTCTGTCCGTGCACGTCGGTTCCCAGCAGATGACCGCCGAGGGCTGGCAGGCCGCCTTCGACCTGCTCGCCGAGACCCTGACGGCGCTGGCCGGGCGGGGGATCGTACCGGACCACGTCAACCTCGGCGGCGGACTGCCCGCGCTCGGCTACCGGGACCGTCACGGCGACCCCCTCGACCCTCCCCTCGACAAGATCTTCGCCGTGCTCCGCGAGGGCATGGACCGGCTGCGCGCCCTCGCCCCCGTCACCTTCGTCATGGAACCGGGCCGCCATCTGGTCGCCGACCACGGCGCCGTCCGCGCCCATGTCGCCCGCCTCACCCACCGCAGCGGGCCGGACGGCGAGGACACGCACTGGCTCTACCTCAGCTGCGGCAAGTTCAACGGCCTTTACGAGATGGACCAGTTGACCCACCACATGGTCTTCCCCGGACAGCCGGACGCGGGGGAGACCGTACCGGCGATCGTCGCCGGCCCGACCTGCGACAGCGACGACGCCTACGGCGCCGGCCTGCACCCGGTCCGCGTCCCGCGGTCCCTCGCCTCCGGTGACCCGGTGTGGATCCTCTCCGCCGGCGCCTACGCCACGAGTTACACCACCGGCGGCTTCAACGGCTTCGGACCGCTGCCCTGCGTCTGCGTCCGCGCGCACAACTCCCCAGACGACGAACGGCCTTGAAATGAACGACCACATACGCATCCGGGAGATAGCGGCCCCCGACTGGCCCGCGCTGGCCGCCCTCGAACACGAGGCGTACGCGCACCTCTCCCTCGCCGAGGGCGAGCATCTGCTGCGCTCCCGCGCCGCCGCCTCACCCGCGACCTGCTTCGCCCTCACCGTGGACGGTCAACTGGCGGGCTACACCCTCACGTTGCCCTACCCCCGCCCGCACTGCCCCGACCCGACCCGCCCCGAACACACCCGCCACGACACCACCAACCTGCATCTGCACGACCTGGTCGTCAGCGCTCCGCTGCGCCGCAGGGGACTGGGCAGCCGCCTGGTGCGCCACGTCACCGAGACGGCACGGGACCGCGGCTTCGAGACGGTCTCCCTGATCGCGGTGGCCGGCAAGGAGACCTTCTGGCGGGCGAACGGCTACGCGCCCCACCCGGAGACCCCCGTCCCGTCGGCCTACGGCGCCGACGCCCTCTACATGTCGGCCCGTCTGCCCCGCGAAGCGCTGAGGACGTCCTGATGCCCACCCCCTCCTTCTCCCGCGCGAAGTGGTCGATCGCGGCCCTGTTCTGCTTCCTCGGCTTCCAGTACGGCACCTGGGTCTCCCGCCTCCCCGCGCTGAAGGCCCGCCTCGATCTGGGAGCCGGGGAAGTGGGCCTCCTCCTGATGGCCTGCGGTGCGGGCGCGGCGGCCGCGTTCCCGCTGGTCGCGGTGCTGATGCGGCGCCTGGGCTCCCGCACCCTGTCGCTCGCGTCGGCGCTGGCCCTGATCGTCGTACTGGCCGCGCTGTCGGTCGTACCGAACTACCCCCTGGCCCTTCTCGCGGTCTGCGCCGACGGGGTCGCCGTCGGCTGCCTCAACGTCGCCATGAACGCGCAGGGCGCCGCACTGGAGTCGTCGTACGACCGCACGGCCATGTCCCAGCTCCACGCCACCTTCAGCGCGGGCCTGCTCACCGCGGCCCTCCTGACCTCCGGGGTCACCAGCCTGACGCCCTCCGTCCCGGCCCATTTCGCCGTCGCCGGCGCGGTGTTGCTGCTCCTGCCGGTGTGCGCCCGCCGCGGCCTGCTCCCCGACGCGCCCGCGCCGACGGAGACCGCGACGGCGACGGCGGCCACGGGGAAACAGCGCACGCGACGCCGGTCCCTCCCCTCCGGCCTGACCCTCCTCATGGGCTGCGCCATGACCTTCGGCACGATCACCGAGGGCGCGATGAACGACTGGTCGACCCTCTACCTCAAGGACACCGTCAAGGCGTCCTCGACGGTCGCCCCGCTGGGCATCGCGGTGGTCTCCGCGACGATGCTCCTGGCCCGCGCCTGCGCCGACCGCTGGCGCGACCGCTGGGGCGACGGCCCGGTGGTGCGCGCGGGCAGCGCACTGGCCGCCGCCGGACTGGGCCTCGCCCTGCTGACCGGCGGCGTGCCCGCGACGCTCCTCGGTTTCGCCTGCGTCGGCCTCGGCGCGGCCGCCATCACGCCGTGCGTGTACGTCGCCGCCGCCGAACGGGGCTCCGACGCCCTGTCGTTGGTCGCCGCCATGGGCACCACGGGCCTACTGGCCGGCCCCGCCTTGATCGGCTTCGTGGCAACGGCGGGCGGCCTCACCCTGGGCATGGCAGTGGTCGCCGCCTCGGCCCTCGCGGTCACCGCCACCGCGATCCGGATCCCCTGGAACATCCGCTCCACCCCGGAGCCTCAGATGAGTCCCTTGCCCTCGATGACCGACGACAACCGAGAGGGCAGCGCCGCGTAGCCACCCCTGCGCGCCGAACTCCCTGCCCGCGCCGGAGACGCCGGACCTGATGCCGGTGTGTCGGCGGTCGACGTCAGCGCGATGTTGCCGTGTGGGAGAGTTCCGGCCTCATCGAGGTGGCATAACGCGGAATGAGGAATTCCGTACATATGCATCACGTGTCTCCTTTAGCGTGATCGCATGAGCGAAGATCGTTCCTTCTCGGTACCGGCCCTTCGGGATCTTGTGTCGGACGAGGACTGGTTGGGGCTGACGCGGTATCCGTCCTGGACGTATCCGACGGACCGAACCGTGTTACGGCAGGGTGAGCGAGGGACTCATGTGCTCGCCCTGATCAGTGGACTGGTCAAAGTGGTCCGAACCGACCGGGACGGGCGGCAGCGACTGCTCGCCTTCCGCGGACCGGGGGAGATCCTGGGCGAGATGGCGCTGCAGCAGGGAGGGGTGCGGCTGGCCGATGTGCAGACGATGAGCAAATGCAAAGCATCTGTGATCCCCGCTGAAGATTTCCACCGTTTCGTGGACGAGCGCGGGCTTGCGTACACCTTGGCCGTGTTGGCGTCCCATCGACTGCGGGAACAGGCCGAGATTTATGACGGCGCTGTGCACGAACGCCTCGCCGCGGCGCTGCTTCGCCTTGTCGAACTCTCCGGCGGCGTGCGGTCCTTTCCGCTGACCAGAGAGGAGATGGCCCAGCACATCGGAGTGGGACGCAAGTCCGTCACCAAGGCACTGCTGCAGCTGGGAACGGATCAAGTGAGGGTCGCCAAGAGCCGGATAAATGTGATCAATGTCGAAGACTTGAGAAAGACCCTCGCCGGCAGCACTGGCATGTGACGGCCGAGTGTCCCACGTCACGTTCCGTCTGTGCCTGTGGAACGGAGCGAATACGCGACCGCTGTGAAGCTCAAGACGCACGACCACCGCACGTACGGCGTCGTCGCCCGGCCTGTCTCGGCCGGGCGGCCTTCACAGAGGAGCGACATGCACGAGCACATCGGCGAATTGCCTCGGGGAATGGCCGGTTCGTACAGCCGCAGCCGCCCGCTGCCCCCGTACCGGGGCATCCTTGCCGTGGATGCCAAGGACTTCACGGGGCGACCGGCCATCGAGCACGAAGTCATCAGCCGTGTTGTACCCGAACTTCTCAGGACGGCGCTTATCAGAGCGGAACTGGGAGAACTCTGGAACGACCGCAAGTTCCCCGCCTCCACGGGCGACGGCTATGTACTCGGCTTCGACCCCTCGCTGATGCCCTTCGTGGTCCATCCTCTCCTGCTCACGCTGCAGGAGGTACTGACGGACCACAACATCCTGTCTCACGGAGTAGCACCCATCAGACTCCGAGTCAGCCTGCACATCGGCCCGCTGCCCGACACCGGTGACGAGTTCAGCGGCAACGGCACGGCACGCAACGACACGCACCGACTGCTCGATTCCCGCCCCGTGAAAGCTGTGCTCGCCTCGCACAAGGCGAACATCACGCATGTCGCGGCCATCCTCTCGGATCGCTGCTTCCAGGAGGCGGTCGCCAGCGGGTACACCGGCCGCCACCCCGATCACTTCGTGGAGGTGGCCGCCACGGTCGACGGCAAGCCGTTCTTCCAGCGGGCCTGGATCTACGTACCCCAGCCGTCCGGACCGCTGCACGAGGAGATTCCGGCCGGTGACGTCGCTCAGGAGCCGTCCCTGGAGAAGGCTGCCCCTCCGGTGGAGGCCGGCGAGCGAGAGAGCCGGCATGTGCGGAACAGTGCCCCGAACGGAAACATCAACACGGGCACCGTCCACGGTGGGCAGAGCGTTTCCAACTCCCACGTCGCCGGGGATCACGTGACAGGCAACAAGGCCGGTCACGTCCGTGGCTTCCAGGGAGACCAGGTCCGCGGCGACAAGTATCAGGGCCGGCAGTGACCGCGGATGCACAGGCGGCTCCCAAAGAGCCTGGACCTGGCACGTCGCCGGAGGACTCGTCCCAGAAGGAGGAGCTTCCCACGGAGGCGGAGCACGACGTCTCCGAGTTGATCGACGCCATCGGCGGGGCGGCAGGCACCCGAGGCCCGGTCGTGTACGCGCCCTATGCGAATCTCAACGCCGGCTCTGTACACGGCGGTCAACGTGTGCACAACGGGCCCGCCGGCGAGGGACGGGGGCGGCAAGCGGCCAGGGTGCGCGAGGGGCCGATCCCGGAGGCCGAAGTGCAGGCGGCGGCATTCGGGTTCGCGGAACCCGAATGGTTCGACACCGCTCTGGAACAGCTGAGCCAGGGACTGCTTTTCCTTGCCGGGCGGCCGGGCTCCGGCCGCCGCACGGCGGCGCTCAATCTACTGCGTGCGAACTGTGGGGAGGAGGCTCCGTTGCGCGCCCTGGACAGCGTCGCGGAGCTGGACCGCTGGCAACCCACCGACACTTCGGCCCGTGGCTACCTGATGGACGGACTGTTCCCGACCCGGCCGCTGGGGCCCGGTGTCCTGGGGCATGTGCGGTCGCTGCTGGAGCGAGCCGGGGCATGCATGGTCATCGTCCTGCCCGATGACGCGGCTCTGCTGCGTCGACTCGAACAGGACCTCCACGTCAGACCCACCGAGTGTGTACCGCCGCGGCCTGCCTTGGTGTTCGCCAGTCACTTCGAAGCCGCTGTCCCGAGTCAACTCGAACGAGAACGCCTGCTTGCGGCGCTGGACCAGAACCATGGTCTGGGAGACCTGCTGGTACCCGAGTTGGTGCCGGCCGAAGTGGTCGAACTGGTGGCGACCCTCGTGGCGGCGGACGGTGACCCGAACGCGCTCGGTGACCTACAGGCCCGGCTGAGTTACCGGGCCGAGCGGGAAGTCCCCGCATTCATCCAGGGGTTACGCGATGAGCCTGACGCCCTGGCCTTCCTGCTGGCTGCCTGTGTCTTCGAGCGGCTGGACTACCGGATCCTCCGGGAGGAGGCGGACCGGTTGCTGAAGTTGTCGAACGGGCGTCTGGCGGCCATGCTGCCGGCGACGGACGCCCAGGGAGCCGAGAACGCGGAACGGCCCAATCCGGACTTCGTCTTCCGGCGCTCCCTGACGGAACTGCTGCACGCTGTCCGCGCTTCTCGGCAAACGCGCGAGATCCGCACCGGGGGCTCCTACGCGCACAGCGTGGAGCCGGTTGTGTTCGTCAGGCACCGGCAGGCCGAAGCGGTGCTCAGGCACGTGTGGCGAGAGTACGGGCAGTTGTCGGATCTCTTGGTCGAATGGCTGCGGGAGGTGAACCGCGCCGCTGAGCTGACCTTGCCGGTAGGTCAGGTCATGGGCAGAGCGGCGAGCTGGGGAGGCGGACGGCGGGCATTGCGGCACATCCAGGCTCTGGCCGAGTCCGAGCGTACGACCAGCCGCCTCATCGCGGCGCACGCGCTGGGTATCGCGGCCGAGGACCCCGTGCTGGTCGGCGAGGTGCGCTATCGCCTCCAGCGCTGGAGCCTGGCAGCCAGCTCCACCTTGAGAACCACGGTGGCGTACGCATGCGCTGCGGAGTTCGGGCTGGCGCGCCCGGACCTGGCACTTCAGCTCCTGCGCACCCTCATCTCAGGCGGACAGTTTCGCGCGGGAGAGGGGGAGGACGAACGGGTGTTCATGGCGGTGCGCGCAGCGGTCCTGAACCTGTTCCAGGCCGGCAACGAGGAAAAGGTGTTCGGTCGGCTTCTTGAGTGGCTGAGCACCGAGGAGTTCGACCAAGAGCCCTTGCTCGTGTTGTTCAGCCAGCTACTGAGATCCCCTTCGTGGTTCCAGCGGAAACTCGCCGAAGAGGCTCCTGAAGCCGGGCTGATCGCCGACACCGTTCGGCACGCACTGAACCTGGACAGCTCGTTCGACTCCACCTGTTCCGACTTGCTGCGCTGGGCTGAATGGGGGCAATGGGACGAAATCCTGTTCCGGGCGGTGGAAAACCTGTTCACCGTCTTGGCCGGTTCCATGCAGTTCGGCGAATTCCGACTGTTCGTGGAGATGGACGAGCGAGGCAGCGATGGCTGGGCGGGGCTGAAAGTGGCACGTGCTGCGCTCAGCAGATGGCGCGAGGGCGATACCGGGAGACGGTCATGAACGACGAAACAACCGAGCGGCTCTACCACAGGGCGTCAAAGCCGCCCTGGCGGGAAATCCTCAGTCATCGCTGGTTCGCCGCGAAGGATTGGTCCCTGGTACTCAGAGACGGCACGGGAGACTACTTCCTCCTCGGCCGCCGTGGGGACCCCGAGGACGTCGGCGCGTACGCGCCCGTGCCCGACGAAGCTGCCGCACCTGCTCTCGGCGGCACCTATACCGAGGCCTTCCGGGTGGATGGGACCGAGCACGTGGACACGCGTGCGGTCGGCCTTCCCACCGTGTACGGCACGGAGTCCGTGGATCTGTGGGTGTCGTGGTGGGTCCACGACCCTGTGCGTGTCGTTCGTACGAGGACTGTGCACGGCTGGCATGTGGTCCGCACGCATCTCACGGCCTCCCTGCACCACTTGGCGGAGGCCCAGATGGTGGCAGGAAACGGGCTCGGCGCTCCCGAGATCATGCAGCATCTCGGCATGCCGCAACGCATGGAGGAGACGGGCCTGAGCTACCGGGTGTTCGATGTGCGGCTCCGGGAAAGCGGTGAGGAACTCCTCCTCGGGCAGGAGGAAGGCGAGGGTGTTCGCTATTCCTGGACTCCCAGTCGGCGTGGAGAGTACGAGTTCTGCCTCCAGGCGCTGCACGCCGGCCCGGTGTCCCTCGCGGCGCTCTGGCTGCTCAGGCACCCCGACCAAGTGCGACAGGTGCTGGACTGGGCAGTCGATCACCCGACCCTGCTCAGTCCGCCGCGCACCGACTGGCAGGAGGAACTGGCTGCCCTGCTCGGGAAGCTGACCGACCAGGAACGCAAGGAGATCTCCTACATCCTGCGTGATCGCATCTCTGCGCTGGGTCGGCCGGTCCCCAGCGCGCCCCTCTGACCCCGGCAGTAAAACTCGGATCTCGAATGAATGGACGGGTATGCGTCTACGGACAGCATGCCCGTCCATTCGCATATGGTGCTCCGGGCGCCACCTGAATGTGATCGCAGTCACCCCCTGTGCGAGCTTCGGGAACAGACCGATGTGCAGATCTCCGGGAACCTTGAGGAAATCCCGGAACCCGCACACGACTCGTCCAGGAGGAGCCCATGCCGCTACCCCCGCACCCCGGAATCTTTGTCACCGTCGAACGGAATTGTGCCGACAGTGACCCGACGCCCAGACTTCGACTTCGCGAAGAAACTGAAGAACTTGCCGTTCCTCTTTCCCTGCCTCAGGCCCGCCAGGCGCTCTATGACCGGTCCATGCGCCCCGCCGTGCGCTCCGACCTGTGGCGCCAGATCGCGGAACGCCGGCGTCTCGGGGACGACGGGGTCGGCTGGCCGCTGGCGGTGGTGTGGCTGGGCCTTCCGGGGCTTCGACGGTCCGCGTTCAGAATCGCCCGGTCGTGCCGTGCCGATCGGGGAGAAGTGGAGGCCGAGCTCGTCACCTGCTATCTCGAAGCGCTGGACGGGGTCGAAGCGTACAGTTCCGACCCCGGCGGTCAGGTGTTGCGCTCAGCCTGTTCGCGGGCATGGGCTTTATGGCGTGCCGCCCGCGCCGAGACGGTCGTGGACGACGTGGAGACCTCCCGACGTGCTCCCGTCGAATGGGATGCGGAAGGTCCCTGGGAAATGTATGACGACCCGCCTGAGGGGTCGTTCGGATTTTCGGCGCCTGTACGAATCGCCGTCCCTGCCCACCGTGTGGAAGGCGTGCGGCTCGGTGCGCTGGCCCAGACATGGAACATGGCCGGGACAGCCAAGGGCGCCCGATACCAGGACCGAGGCCGTCAGGTCGCCAAGATCTCCCTGCGGCGCGTCGGGAGGAAGGGATGAGCGGCCACGCCGAGTCCCCTCTTACCTTCCGTGAGATCTTCAACCTTCCGGTCAGTATCGACTTGAGAACGGCGGCCAGAGCATTCGGCATGTGCCTGGACACCGCCTACCGGCTTGTCGCCGAGGACACCTTTCCCTGCCCCACTGTCCGGGTCGGCCGACGCCACCGGGTGCTCACGGTGGACCTGCTGCAGGCATTGGGCATCGAGGAGCGTCCGGTCTTCGCCGACGAAATCGCCGATGGAATCGCGCTCACTCTCTTCGACTGACGGCCGACCTCGGCTCACGAAGGCGTTGGTGCACGGTCGGTCAACACCGTTGGCACGCACGGCGCCATCGCCCCACCTTCCCCCGCTACCTTCCGGACCGAGCGGCGGCGCAGGGGCGGGAGAGCCAGGCGAGGCTGCCGTCATGGGACCGCGCGGCTGTTTATCCGGGCGGCCGCGGGCAAAACGCAGTCCATGAGAGGCATCGACTCCGTCATACGAACCGTGGCCCACGTGCTCGCGGGCATCCTGGTCGTCTGGATTCTCATGGACCTGCTCCACGCCAACCGGGGCAACACCGTCGTCGGCTGGTTCCACTCCGCCGCCGACTGGCTCGCCGGGTGGTCGATCGGTCTCTTCCACGTCTCCGGGCACACCCTCCAGGTGCTCCTCGACTACGGCATCCCCGCGGTCGTCTACGTGGTGATCGCGAATGTCGTCGCGGGCAGGGCGTTCGCCAGGGCGTAGGTTCTGGCGTCAGATGGGGGCCGTGTGAGGACTGCGAGCCCAGGGATGCCGCCGCACCTCGTTCGGCCCGCTCCTCAGCGGGGCAGGACGAGGTGCGGCGGCATCCGTGTGTCAGATGTCCCGGAAGATCTCGATCTGCGCCCCGATCGAGTTCAGGCGCTCCGCGAGGTCCTCGTAACCCCGGTTGATGACGTACACGTTGCGCAGCACCGACGTCCCCTCCGCCGCCATCATCGCCAGCAGGACGACGACCGCGGGGCGCAGGGCCGGGGGGCACATCATTTCGGCGGCGCGCCAGCGGGTGGGGCCCTCGACGAGGACGCGGTGCGGGTCGAGGAGCTGGAGGCGGCCGCCGAGGCGGTTGAGGTCGGTGAGGTAGATCGCCCGGTTGTCGTAGACCCAGTCGTGGATCAGGGTCTGGCCGGAGGCCACCGCCGCGATCGCCGCGAAGAAGGGGACGTTGTCGATGTTCAGGCCCGGGAACGGCATCGGGTGGATCTTGTCGATCGGCGCCTCCAGCTTGGAGGGACGGACCGTGAGGTCGACCAGGCGGGTACGGCCGTTGTCCGCGAAGTACTCCGGCGAGCGGTCGTGGTCCAGGCCCATCTCCTCCAGGACCGCCAGCTCGATCTCCAGGAACTCGATCGGCACCCGGCGCACGGTGAGTTCGGACTCGGTGACCACCGCCGCGGCCACCAGGCTCATCGCCTCGACCGGGTCCTCGGAGGGCGAGTAGTCCACGTCGACGTCGATGTTGGGCACACCGTGCACGGTCAGCGTGGTGGTGCCGATGCCCTCCACCTTCACGCCCAGCGCCTCCAGGAAGAAGCACAGGTCCTGGACCATGTAGTTGGAGGACGCGTTGCGGATGACGGTCACGCCGTCGTGCCGCGCCGCGGCCAGCAGCGCGTTCTCGGTCACCGTGTCGCCGCGCTCGGTCAGCACGATCGGGCGGTCGGGGCTGACCGTGCGGTCCACCTGCGCGTGGTACTGGTTCTCGGTCGCCGCGATCTGCAGCCCGAACCGGCGCAGCGCGATCATGTGCGGCTCGATGGTCCGGGTGCCGAGGTCGCAGCCGCCGGCGTACGGCAGCTTGAACTGGTCCATGCGGTGCAGCAGCGGGCCGAG
The DNA here is from genome assembly GCF_030450125.1 of Streptomyces sp. WP-1. NCBI lineage: Bacteria > Bacillati > Actinomycetota > Actinomycetes > Kitasatosporales > Streptomycetaceae > Streptomyces > Streptomyces sp. WP-1. The sequence continues at coordinate 2,001,030 of NZ_CP123923.1, read as the reverse complement.
GAACATGATGATGGAACGGGTGCGTACGGCCGCCTCGGCGTCGATCGCCGTCATCTCCAGCTCGGCCGGCGGGACCAGTTCCAGGTCGACCCCGTCGTTGATCCAGCGGGTGCGCACGCCGATGGAGTTGAGCACCTCCAGCAGGCGATACACCTCCTCGATGCGCGCGACCCGGCGCAGCACCGTGCGCCCCTTGTTCAGCAGGGACGCGCAGAGCAGGGCCACACAGGCGTTCTTGCTCGTCTTGACGTCGATGGCGCCGGACAGCCGTCGGCCGCCGACGACCCGCAGATGCATCGGGCCCGCGTAGCCCAGCGATACGATCTCGCTGTCCAGAGCCTCACCGATGCGGGCGATCATCTCAAGGCTGATGTTCTGGTTGCCGCGCTCGATGCGGTTGACCGCGCTCTGGCTGGTGCCGAGCGCCTCCGCGAGCTGCGTCTGCGTCCAGCCCCGGTGTTGCCGGGCGTCACGGATGAGCTTGCCGATGCGTACGAGGTAGTCGTCTGCCATGAGGTTGAGGTTATCTCAGATATGAGATGGCGCCCCGCTGGGGGGTCCATTTGGGTGATGGCGCGTCAATGACCTGCGGGTTCCCCGGGGGTGTGCAGGGCGTGGGCGATTCGTTCCGTAATGCCGCTCATTACGGATTTGGCCGCCGATGGGGCGATGAGGCCATGGGATTACGGGGCTGCGATGGCGCGACGGGGGAGCGGGGACGAGTAGACGACGCTGGTCGTCACGGACCCCAGGACACCGATTCGGCCGGAAATCTCCTCCAGGTGGCGCATCGAGCGTGCCGCCACCTTGATGACGAAGCAGTCGTCACCCGTCACGTGATGCGCCTCCAGGATCTCCGGCATCGCCTCGACCAGGTCGTGGAACGGCTTGTAGTTGCCGTTCGGATAGCGCAGTCGTACGAACGCCAGGATCGTCAGCCCGACCCGTTCCGGCTCCACGACCGCCGCGTAGCCGCTGATGACCCCGGCCTCCTCCAGCCTCCGCACGCGTTCCGTGACCGCGCTGGCCGACATGGAGACGGCCCGCGCGAGGTCGGCGAAGCTGGTCCGGCCGTCCCGCTGGAGGGCGTCGAGAATGCGCCAGTCGATGGCGTCCAGTGATATCGCGGTCATGGTCGAGAAATAGCACGGATTCCCCGGCCGAACGGGTGACATCGCCGTGGATCGAACCTTCAGAACGTCGATCGCGGTCCGTAGATTTCTAGCCGGAGGGCCGGACCACCTCAGCGCCGAGCCCCGCCGGACCAAGAGCCGCGCCCCGCCGGACCAAGAGCCGCGCCCCGCCGGACCAAGAGCCGCACCCTGCCGGACCAAGAGCCAAGCCCCGCCGACAAGAAAGGCCCCACCCTCATGTCCACGACCGCCTCCGCCACCCCCACGACCGCCCCCGCCACCCCCGCCGAAACCACCACCCCCACCGAAGCCGCCGCCCACTTCCGCGCCTCCCTCCGCTTCCACACCGACGTCGCCGACGTGGCTGCCGCCCTCGCCGCCCCCGGCGGCCCCGGCTTCGTCCTCCTCGACTCCCGCTCCACCGGCTCCTGGGACCAGGGGCACATCCCCGGCGCCGTCCACCTCCCCACCGCGCTCATCCCCGCACAGGCCCCCGCCCTGCTCGACCGGGCCGTCCCCGTCGTCACCTACTGCTGGGGCCCCGGCTGCGACGGCGCCACCCGTGCCGCCCTCGCCCTCGCCGAACTCGGCTACCAGGTAAGGGAGATGCTCGGCGGCTTCGAGTACTGGGTGCGCGAGGGCTTCGCCTACGAGACCTCGCGGGGCCCGGAGCGCCGCGACGCCGACCCCCTGGTCGCCCCGGTCGCGGCCACCTGCGGCTGCTGACCTACGGCCGCGGACGCGGACGGACCGGGTCCTACGACGCCTCGCGCGTCCAGGCCCGCACCGCCAGCCTGCCCGTCGTACCGAGGTCGAGGTGGGGCGTGACCGTCACCGGCGCGGCGCCCTCCTTCGCCCGCACTCTGACGTACGGGACGTCGACCGCCGTACCGAACTCCGTGGTGTTGCGCCACATGAGGCCCGAGACCGCGCTCTCGCCGGGCTTCAGGACCAGCGGGCGGGCCGGGTCGTCGAAGCCGGTGCCGGTGCTGATGCCGCCGCTCCCGTCAAGGATCCGCACGCCATGGACGGGCGCCAGGTCGTCGTCCAGCAGGTCCAGCCGCGGGTACCCGTCGAGCGGGTAGTCGCGCTTGCCGCAGTTCTCCAGGCGCAGGCCCACCACGCGCAGGCCCATCGCGGCGTCGCCGTCGTCGGCGGTCAGACGGATGCCGGAGGGCGGGCACACGCCGGGCGCGGGCGGTGCCTCGGCGGCGGGCACCCGGGTCACCCGGGCGACCTCGACCCGGCCGACCCGCGACGACCCGGGGGCCGGCGGTCCCAGCCGTACCGTGCCGCGCCTCGTCGCGCCCGGGGCGACCGAGCGCACGGTCTCGAAGTGGTTGCCCATGACCGCGCCGCTGTCCGTGGTGAACTCGAACAGGACCGTGTACGTCAGCGCCCGGGTGCCGCTGTTGGTGACCTCGTACGCGGCCGAGATCCCGGAGTCGGCGCCCGGGAGCGGATCGGCGTGCACCACGTGGTCGGAGGGGATGGGGCTCGGGGTCGCGGCGGGGATCGTCACCGACGTGATCCGGACACCGTCCACGGGCGGATCGGACACGGGAACCGCAGACCCGGAGCCGGACTCAGACCCAGACCCCGGTCTCGCCGCGCCGGAGACTCCCACCTGCTCGGACCCGCACGCCGTGAGCACCAGAAGCGCGGCGACGGCGGGAACGGCGGCGGAAAGGAGCGAGGAGGTGGCAGTGCGCATCCGCGCATCCCATCAGCGCTCCGCCCCCCGGGCCATGGCGGAAGCCACAGTTCCGGCCATCAGCGTGCACCCGCCCGACAAGGAAAGCGGCCGGTCCTGCCCGCGTCGGACATCACGCGGACCGCGCCCTCGTCGAAACCGCGGCGAGGCGCGGCGCAGCACATCCTGGCGGCAGGGGCCGCCCCGGCATGACCATCCGGCACCCATGTACTAGAGTTATCTCGACATCGAGATATCTGCCGAGGCGCACCGTAGCCGCCACCCCAGTAAGGCAAGCCTAACTTAGCCTGACCTTACTGGAAGGGCCAAACCGGCGTGGCGGCAGGATTGACGGTGGTAGGCGCACATCAATGAAGGAGACTGTCGTGTCGGCGAACAGCTTCGACGCCCGCAGCACGCTGCAGGTGGGCGACGAGTCGTACGAGATCTTCCGGCTGGACAAGGTGGAGGGCTCGGCCCGCCTGCCGTACAGCCTCAAGGTCCTGCTGGAGAACCTGCTCCGCACGGAGGACGGCGCGAACATCACCGCCGACCACATCCGTGCCCTCGGCGGCTGGGACTCGCAGGCCCAGCCCAGCCAGGAGATCCAGTTCACGCCGGCCCGCGTGATCATGCAGGACTTCACCGGCGTGCCCTGCGTCGTGGACCTCGCCACCATGCGCGAGGCCGTCGCGGCCCTCGGCGGCGACCCGGCCAAGATCAACCCGCTCTCCCCGGCCGAGATGGTCATCGACCACTCCGTCATCGCCGACAAGTTCGGCACCGCCGACGCGTTCAAGCAGAACGTCGACCTGGAGTACGGCCGCAACCGCGAGCGCTACCAGTTCCTGCGCTGGGGCCAGACCGCGTTCGACGACTTCAAGGTCGTCCCGCCGGGCACCGGCATCGTGCACCAGGTGAACATCGAGCACCTGGCCCGTGTCGTCATGGTCCGCGACGGCAAGGCCTACCCCGACACCCTGGTCGGCACCGACTCGCACACCACCATGGTCAACGGCCTCGGCGTCCTCGGCTGGGGCGTCGGCGGCATCGAGGCCGAGGCCGCGATGCTCGGCCAGCCGGTCTCCATGCTGATCCCGCGCGTCGTCGGCTTCAAGCTCACCGGTGAGCTGCAGCCCGGCACCACCGCCACCGACCTCGTGCTCACGATCACCGAGATGCTGCGCAAGCACGGCGTCGTCGGCAAGTTCGTGGAGTTCTACGGCGAGGGCGTCGCCGCCACCTCCCTGGCCAACCGCGCCACCATCGGCAACATGTCGCCGGAGTTCGGCTCCACCGCCGCGATCTTCCCGATCGACGACGAGACCCTCAACTACCTGCGTCTGACCGGCCGTTCGGACCAGCAGGTCGCGCTGGTCGAGTCGTACGCCAAGACCCAGGGCCTGTGGCTGGACCCGAAGGCCGAGCCGGACTTCTCCGAGAAGCTGGAGCTGGACCTCGCCACGGTCGTCCCCTCCATCGCCGGCCCGAAGCGCCCGCAGGACCGCATCGTCCTCGCGAACGCCGCCGAGCAGTTCAAGCAGGACGTCCTCAACTACGTGGACGTCGTGGACGAGGCGGGCCAGGAGTCCTTCCCGGCCTCCGACTCCCCGGCCGTCCGCCCGAACGGCGGCCCGTCCAACCCGGTCCAGGTCACCGCCCCCGACGGCTCGACCTACACGATCGACCACGGCGCGGTCACCGTCGCGGCCATCACCTCCTGCACCAACACGTCCAACCCGTACGTCATGATCGGCGCCGCCCTGGTCGCCAAGAAGGCGGTCGAGAAGGGCCTGTCCCGCAAGCCGTGGGTCAAGTCCACCCTCGCCCCGGGCTCGAAGGTCGTCACCGACTACTTCGACAAGGCCGGCCTCACGCCGTACCTGGACAAGCTGGGCTTCAACCTGGTCGGCTACGGCTGCACCACCTGCATCGGCAACTCCGGCCCGCTGCCGGAGGAGGTCTCCAAGGCGGTCAACGACCACGACCTCGCCGTGGTCTCGGTCCTCTCCGGCAACCGGAACTTCGAGGGCCGCATCAACCCCGACGTCAAGATGAACTACCTGGCGTCCCCGCCGCTGGTCGTCGCGTACTCCATCGCGGGCTCCATGAAGGTGGACATCACCCGTGACGCCCTGGGCACCGACCAGGACGGCAACCCGGTCTACCTGAAGGACATCTGGCCCTCCGAGGCCGAGGTGAACGAGGTCGTCGCCAGCGCCATCGGCGAGGACATGTTCAACAAGTCCTACCAGGACGTGTTCGCGGGCGACGCCCAGTGGCAGTCGCTCCCGGTCCCGACCGGCAACACCTTCGAGTGGGACGCCGAGTCCACCTACGTGCGCAAGCCCCCCTACTTCGAGGGCATGGGCATGGAGCCGGCCCCGGTCGCCGACATCACCGGCGCCCGCGTGCTGGCCAAGCTGGGCGACTCGGTCACCACCGACCACATCTCCCCGGCCGGCGCCATCAAGGCCGACACCCCGGCCGGCAAGTACCTCACCGAGCACGGTGTGGAGCGCCGCGACTTCAACAGCTACGGCTCGCGCCGCGGCAACCACGAGGTCATGATCCGCGGTACGTTCGCCAACATCCGCCTGCGCAACCAGATCGCGCCGGGCACCGAGGGCGGCTACACCCGCGACTTCACCCAGGCCGACGGCCCGGTGTCCTTCATCTACGACGCCTCGCAGAACTACCAGGCCGCCGGCATCCCGCTGGTCGTCCTGGCGGGCAAGGAGTACGGCTCCGGTTCGTCCCGTGACTGGGCGGCCAAGGGCACCGCGCTCCTCGGCGTCAAGGCCGTCATCGCCGAGTCGTACGAGCGCATCCACCGCTCGAACCTCATCGGCATGGGCGTGCTGCCGCTCCAGTTCCCCGAGGGCGCCTCGGCCGAGTCCCTCGGTCTGACGGGCGAGGAGACCTTCTCCTTCGCCGGTGTCACCGAGCTGAACAACGGCACCACCCCGCGCACGGTCAAGGTCACCACCGACACCGGTGTGGAGTTCGACGCGGTCGTCCGCATCGACACCCCCGGCGAGGCCGACTACTACCGCAACGGCGGCATCATGCAGTACGTCCTGCGCAGCCTGATCCGCAAGTAAGCGATCGGTAACCGCGGTTGAGGGCCGCGCCCCTGTTGACGGGGGTGCGGCCCTCTCTTGTGTCTTTGTCTTTCAGGGGCGCGGGGAACTGCGCGACAAGCCACGACGGACCCGCACCCGGCCACCCACCGCCGAACCCACCCCCATCGCCGCGAACCCGACCTCAGATCGCGTCGAACGAGTCCAGCGTCAGCTCCGGCCCGGCCGGCGGAGCCCCCCGCAGCGCCATCTCCGCCCAGATCACCTTCCCCTGCGGCGAATACCTCGTCCCCCACCGCTCCGTCATCTGCTGCACCAGGAACAGCCCGCGCCCGCCCTCGTCCGTCGTCGCCGCGTACCGCAGATGCGGCGACGTGTTGCTCCCGTCGGCCACCTCGCAGATCAGCGCCCGGTCCCGGATCAGCCGCAGCCGGATCGGCTCGGAGCCGTACCGGATCGCGTTGGTCACCAGCTCGCTGAGCACCAGTTCCATGCCGAACGCCTGCTCGTCCAGCCCCCACTCCTCCAGCCGTTCGGTCACGGCCCGCCGCAGCCCCGCGACGGCGGACGGATCGGCCGGTACGTCCCACTCGGCCACCTGGTCCGACGTGAGCACCCGGGTCCGCGCCACCAGCAGCGCGACATCGTCCTTGGGCCCCTGCGGCAGCAGCTCCTCCAGCACCGCCCCGCAGCTCGCGTCCGGGGAGCGGTCGGGATGCCCGGCCAGCGCCCGCCGCAGCAGTTCGAGGCCCTCGTCCAGGTCGCGGTTGCGGTCCTCGACCAGACCGTCGGTGTACAGCACCAGCTGCGTCCCCTCGGCCAGCTCCAGCTCCGCCGTCTGGAACGGCATGCCCCCGAGGCCGAGCGGCGGACCGCCGGGCAGCTCCGGGTAGGTGACGCTGCCGTCGGGATGCACCAGGGCGGGCGCCAGATGCCCGGCGCGGGCCATGGCGCACCGGCGCGTGATCGGGTCGTAGATCGCGTACAGGCACGTGGCCCCCACGATCGCGCCCGAGTCCTCCCCGTCCCCCTCGTCCTGGTCGATGCGCCCGACCAGGTCGTCCAGATGGCTGAGCAGCTCGTCGGGCGGCAGGTCGAGGGTCGAGAAGTTGTGTACGGCGGTCCGCAGCCGGCCCATCGTGGCGGCGGCGTGCAGCCCGTGCCCGACGACGTCGCCGACCACCAGCGCCACCCGGCTGCCCGGCAGCGGGATCACGTCGAACCAGTCCCCGCTCACCCCCGACTGGGACTGGGCCGGCAGATACCGGTAGGCGACGTCCAGGGCGCTCTGCTCGGGCAGGGCGCGCGGCAGCAGGCTGCGCTGGAGGGTGACCGCGAGGGTGTGCTCACGGGCGAAACGGCGCGCGTTGTCGACGCTGACGGCGGCGCGGGCCACCAGCTCGTCCGCCAGCGTCAGATCCTCCTCGTCGAAGGGGTCGCGCTTGGCCCGGTAGAAGTTGGCGATGCCCAGCACCACCCCGCGGGCCCGGATCGGGGCCGAGATCAGGGACTGGATGCCGTACTCCAGGATGTTCTCGGTGCGCTGCGGGTCCTGGGCCCGCCAGTCCGTCGCGGCGGCCAGATCGGGCACCAGTTCGGAATGGCCGGACCCGTAGCCTCGGGCCTGCGGGGTGAACGGCTTGAAGGCGATCAGCCGGTCCCGCTCGTACAGCGGATGGTCGCCCCGGATGCCGTGCACGGCGATACGGCGCAGGGTGGCCGCCGTGGGCGCGGGCTCCTCGCCGTGCAGGATCCCGTCGTCCAGGTCGACCGTGACGTAGTCCGCGAAGCGCGGTACGGCGATCCGCGCCAGCTCCTCCGCGGTGCGCCGCACGTCCAGGCTGGTGCCGACGCCGAGCCCGGCGTCGTAGAGCAGCTTCAGCCGCTCCCTGGCGACCTCGGCGCGCCCGGACAGTGCCTGGAGTTCGGTGGTGTCCCGCAGGGTCACCACGGTGCCGCCAGGGGCTCCGCCGCGGTCGGTGGGCCGCTGGTTGACGGCGAGCAGCCGTTCGCCCGCGAACAGCACCTCGTCGGTGGCCTCGCGCCCGGAGGCCAGCAGCTCCACCGTCTCGGGGTCGAGGCCGGGCAGCTCGGACAGGTGGGAGCCCTCGGCGTCGGGCGGCAGCCGCAGCAGGCGCCGGGCCTCGTCGTTGGCGAGCAGCAGCAGGCCGTCGTCACCGACGATGAGGACGCCCTCACGCACCGAGTGGAGCACGGTGTCGTGGTGCTCGTACATCCGGGTCATCTCGTCGGGGGCGAGGCTGTGCGTCTGCCGCCGCAGCCGCCGCCCGACCAGCGCGGTGCCGCCGGTGGACACGGCGAGCGCGCCCGCCCCGGCGGTCAGGATGATCGGGATCTGCCGGTCCACCTCGTTGGTGACGTTCTTGACCTTGAGTCCGGCGGAGACGAGGGCGGTCACCTTGCCGTGCGCGTCCTCGATCGGCACGGTGGCCTGCATCTCGCGCCCCAGCGGTCCGTGCACGCTCTCCGTGTAGACCTGCCCGGCCAGCGAGGGCGCGATGGTGCCCACGAACCGCTGGCCGATCTTGCTGGGCATCGGGTGCGTGTAGCGGATGCCGTGCGTGTCCATGACGACGATGAAGTCGACCCCGGCCGCCTTGCGCCCCGCCTCGGTGAGCGGCTGGAGCACCTTGGAGGGCTTGGGGGCCGCCAGCGCCTGGAGGACGCCGGGGGAGTGGGCGAAGGTCTCCGCCACGGCGACGGAACGCCGCCGCGCCTCGGCCTGGGTGTCCCGCTCGGACTGGAGGAAGAGGGCGAGCACGCCGCTGAGCACCAGCAGCACCACGAGGGCCACCTGGAGCAGGAAGACCTGCTTGGCGACGCTCCACTGCCTCCCGCCGATCACAGATCGCCACAGCAGGCGTCTGAGCCGAGCAACGGTGTCCGACATGCCGCATTTGTAGCACCGGGGTCCGCTCCGTGGCCACGCTCCGTCCACGGATTGGACATGTGTTCTAGGGGGTGGAACCGCCGAAGATCCGCAGCGGCGGTTCCGGTGCCGTCGCTACGCGGTGACCGCGGCGGTGAAGGCGGCCCAGCTGAGGGGGCCGACCCGGAGGGTGGGGGCCTCGGAGGGGTCCTGCTTGGAGTCCCGGACGAGGATGGAGTGGGCGCAGGAGGCGACTTCGACGCACTGGCCGCCTTCGCTGCCGCTGTAGCTCGACTTGCGCCAGGAAACGGCCACTTCGAGGCACTGGCCGCCTTCGCTGCTGCTGTAGCTCGACTTGAACCACTGAAGTGCGGCGCTCATTGCTCTCCTACCAGACGATCAAGCAGTTCTCTTGAGACCTCGACGGCGAGGACGGCGCGTCCGCTGTTCACCGGACCGAGGAGGTGAAGGCGGCCCAGGTGAGCGGGCTGACCCGGAGTGTGGGAGCGTGGGAGGGGTCCTGCTTGGAGTCCCGGACGAGGATGGAGTGAGCGCAGGAGGCGACTTCGACGCACTGGCCACCTTCGTCGCCGCTGTAGCTCGACTTGCGCCAGGAGACGGCGACCTCGAGGCAGGCGCCGCCTTCGTCGCTACTGTAGGTCGACTTGAACCACTGAAGTGCTTCCGCGCTCATTGCTCTCCTAGCAGGCGGTCGAGCAGGTCCTTGGAGTACTGGATGTTCAGGGCCTGTGTCCGCAGCATCGCATATTTGCGTGCCAGGCGAGACACCTCTTCGGGGTCGGAAACCCACTGGCTACCGCGTTGCGATTCGGTGTAGGCGATCTGCTGATGGTCGGGGGTCTCAAGTAGAGCGAAGGGTCCAGCGACGCCTGCGTGGACAGGGCTGCCCAGCGGTAGCACCTGGAGTGAGAGGCAAGGCAGTTCGGCCACTTCGCGCAGGAAACGCATCTGCTCCTCCCGGGTCTCCTCGCTGCCGATCCTCAGATGCAGCGCGGGCTCCCACACCACGAAACTCAGCGTCGGCGGGCTCTTACGCTTGAGGATCTCCTGGCGACCGAGCCGCAGGCGCAGCGTCGTCTCCAGTTCCTCGGCGTCGTACGCCGGAACGCGATTTTGCAGTACCGCGCGAGCGTAGGCCTCGGTTTGCAACAGACCAGGGATGACCATGGCGTCGTACCACGACAACGCGACCGCGACTTTCTCCTGATCCACGTACTCCTCGACCCACAGCGGATACTGGTCGATCTCCGGCAGGTTCGTCACTCCCGCCGCCAGCGTCCCCTTGGTGCCCAGAAGCTCGTCACACCTCTCGGCGATATCCAGCTTCAGGGGACGTCGGCCCTGTTCGATCGACGCGATGGTCTCGTCGTTGACATTCAGTGCCGCGGCCAGCGCGGGTTGGCTCATACCCGCCGCCCGGCGCGCCGTGCCCAGTTGACGGCCGAGCATCTTCATGGCCGACTGGTTCTTCCTTCGTGCAGGCGTCATGACTGTTGAACTCCCCGTGCCGTCCGTACGCCACCCCGCACGATCCCGTACAAACAATCTGTACGGGATCACCTACTGCCGCAGAATAGTCACGCTGCGCGACATTCGCCCCGTGAATGAGCAGATTGAACTCCTGCGTCAGCGCGACCAGTTCTACGCGCGGGCCCGCCGCTCCGTCCCCGCCGCCAGACGGTTCACGGAGTGGTCGTTGTCGTACTGGGGGCTGACCGAGTGGGAGCGGAGCGCGGATGTGTTGCTCTGCGTGAGCGAGCTGGCGACGAACGCGGTCGTGCACGGTGTCCCGCCGGGCCGGGGCTTCCTGCTGCGGCTGCGTTACGACGGCGCCCTCGTCCGGATCGAGGTCCACGACAGCGGAACGGGTGTTCCCGAGGTCGCGCACCCGGTCCTGGACGAGGGCGGCCGGGGGCTGCTGCTGGTGTCGGTGCTGTCCGACAAGTGGGGCGTGGGGGAGCGGAACCCCGGCAAGATCGTGTGGTGCGACTTCGCCGTGCCCCGGAGGCGGCCCGTCACATGAAGGGCAGCGGGGTGGCCAGCAGCCAGTTGGCCGAGGCCGCTCCGCCGCCGCAGGCCGTCGCCCAGCCCGCCCACTCCTTGCCGGACAGGACCCGCGCCGCCCGCGCGGCCTCGGCGCCGAGGATCACCCCGAAGAAGAGCGGCAGCCACAGATCGTCCCACGCGGTCTCGGGCCCCCCGATGAGCAGCCATCCCACCACGCCCGCGGCCGGCGCCGCGGCCACATGGGACCAGGAGATCTCCTTCGGGGCACCGGCCGGGGCGCGCCGGCGCTGTACGACGATCAGCGCGATCTCTGCGAGGGCTGCGGCTATGGCGATCAACGGGAGCTTCCTGCGGGGGAGGTGGGAACGAAGTCGGCGAACGGAATCATAAAGGATGCGCTTTACCGACTCTTGGGGTGCCGTCGGCCCGGGTGGACGGCGCGGGGCCCCGGGTGCCGTACCGCACCCGGGGCCCCTGCCTGGCCGCTCACCTCACCCCAGCAGCTCCACCTCCGCCAGCGTCGCCGGACCGTCCAGCACCAGCCGGTACCTGGCGTACGCCCCCGGCGCCGCGATCGTGAACGCCCGGGTCTGCCGGTTCCACGGGAAGGTCTCCCCAAAGCGGTGGTCCAGCGTCCGCCAGGTCGTGCCGTCGGCGGAGCCCTGGAGGGTCCAGCCGGTGGGGGCCTCGGTGTGGTCGGCCGGGGAGGTCAGCGTGTACTGCACCGGCTTCGCGGCGCGGCCCACCGGCAGTTCGACGGTGTCCGCCGTCGCCTCCGTCGCCGAGGTGTTGTCGAACAGAGCGCCTTCGCCGCGCAGCAGGTCCGTCCGGGGCGCGGGCACCTGGTCGTCCTGGGTGATCGACACCGGTCCCGCGTTCTTCCCGGAGCCCCACGCCGAGGGCCGGGGCCCCATGGTGAACGTCAGCTCCCCGCCCTTGGCCAGCAGCGACTGCGGCAGCGAAGTGGACGTCCAGGGAAGGCCGTTGACGGTGACGCTCTGGACGTACACGTTCTTCGCGCTGTTGCCCGCAGCCCTGACCACCAGGTCGCGCCCGTTCTCCAGATGCACGGTGACCTTCTTGAACAGCGGGGACCCGATGGAGTAGTCGCCGCTGCCCATGACCAGCGGGTAGAAGCCGAGCGCGGAGAAGAGGAACCAGCCCGACTGCTCGCCGTTGTCCTCGTCCCCGTGGTAGCCCTGCCCGATCTCGCTGCCGAGATAGAGCCGGGACAGGATCTGCCGCACCGCCGCCTGCGTCTTCCACGGCTGCCCGGCCGCGTCGTACATGTACGAGACGTGGTGCGCGACCTGGTTGGACTGCCCGAGCATGCCCATCCGCACGTCCCGCGCCTCGGTCATCTCATGGATGACCCCGCCGTAGGAGCCGACGAACTCGGGGGACGCGGTCTCCGGGGTAGCGAAGAACTGGTCCAGCTTGTCGGCGAGTTGACCCCGTCCGCCGTACAGATCGGCCAGGCCGCGGGTGTCCTGCGGCACGGAGAAGGCGTAGCCCCAGCCGTTGGTCTCCGTGTAGTCGTAACCCCACACCCGGGGGTCGTAACTCCCGGAATCCAGGCGCCAGTCGCCCTTGGCGTCCTTGCCCTGGAAGAAGCCGGCCTTGGGGTCGAAGAGGTTCACGTAGTCGCGGGCGCGGTTGAGGAAGTAGTCGGACTCCTCCTTGTAGTGCCTCTCGCCCGTCTTCCTGTACAGCGCCGCGCCCATCTCCGCGATGCCGTAGTCGTTGACGTACCCCTCCATCGCCCAGGACAGCCCCTCGGCGGTGTCGGTGCTGGTGTAGCCGAGGAACGGCGAGGTGCTCATGCCCTTGCGGCCCACCCCCGAACTCGGCGGCACCACGGTCGCGTTCTTCAGCGCCGCCTCGTACGCCGCCCTCGCGTCGAACTTCACGCCCTTGACGTAGGCGTCGGCGAACGCCACGTCCGAGGAGGTGCCGGTCATCAGGTCCGCGTAGCCGGGGGAGGACCAGCGCGAGGTCCAGCCGCCGTCCTTGTACTGCTGCACGAATCCGTCGACCATCGCGCCCGCCTGAGAGGGCGTCAGGAACGAGTACGCGGGCCATGTCGTCCGATAGGTGTCCCAGAAGCCGTTGTTGACGTACACCGTGCCGTCCACGATCTTCGCGCCGGTGTGCGTCGGGGTGTCCTGGCTCTGCATCGGGGAGAACGGGGACGCGTACCGGTTCTTCCCGTCCACCTTCTCGTAGCCCGAGTTGGGGTACAGGTACAGCCGGTACATGCTGGAGTACAGCGTGGTCAGCTGGTCCGGCGTGGCGCCCTGGACCTCGACCTTGCCGAACAGCTTGTCCCAGGTGCGCTGCGCCCGCGCCTTCACGGTGCCGAAGGACGTGCCGTCCGGGATCTCCTGGCGCAGATTGTCCTTCGCCTGGTCGACGCTGATCAGGGAGGTCGCCAGGCGCAGGGTGACCGTGCGGTCGGCGCCGGCCGCGAAGCGCAGATAGCCCTTCACCCCGCTCGCCGACCCGTCCGTGACCGGCTTGTCGAACACGCCGTACACGAACAGCCGGGTCGCGCCGGTCGACAGGCCGGACTTGACGTCCGAGTAGCCGGTGACGGTCCCGTGCTCCTTGTCCAGCGTCAGCCCGGCCTGCTCGGTGACGTTGTCGAACAGCACGCCGGCGTCGGAGCCGGGGTAGGTGAAGCGCATCACCGCCGCGTGGTCGGTCGGCGCCATCTCCGCCTTCAGCCCGTTCTCGAACCGTACGCCGTAGTAGTACGGCCGCGCCGTCTCGTTCTCGTGTCGGAACGCCAGCTCCCGCGCCTCCCGGCCGGTGTCCGGGGTCCCGGCGGCGGCCGACGGCATCACCTGGAAGGTCTGCCGGTCGCCCATCCAGGGGCTCGGCTCATGGCTCGCGCTGAACGCCTGGATCGTCGGCAGATTGGCGTCGTTGTTCGCATGCGCGTACTCGTAGAGCCAGCTCAGCGACGACGCGTTGGTCACCGGCGTCCAGAAGTTGAAACCGTGCGGCAGCGCGGTCGCGGGGAAGTTGTTGCCGCGCGAGAAACTGCCGCTGGAGTTGGTGCCGCGCGTGGTCAGCGCGTAGTCGGACAGATGCGCCTTCGGCCGCTCGGGCGCGACCGGCCTCAGCGACACGTCGTCGATCCAGCCGCGGAACTTCGCCGGCCCGGTGGGGGAGTCGTACCCGACGAGGATCCGGTCGACCGTCTTCCCCGCCGCGACCGAGCCGATCCGCGAGACGACGTTGTTCCACTGGTTGACGTACAGCGACTTCGCGTCGCCCTGCCCGCGCGGCGACAGCCCGAACCCGTGCTGGTCCAGCGCGCCCAGGTCGCTGAGGTAGGTGCCGTCGGTGAAGGCCAGGTCGAGCGAGACGTTCGTGGCGTCGTAGTCCCGGTCGCCGTCGGCCATCGAGGGGAAGATCCGGTACGACAACTGCGTGTCGCCCCCGACCTTCACGTTCACGTCGAACACCTTGTTGTAGGAGTACGCGCGCCCGCTCGCCGTGTGCCGCCCCGCGTACCGCAGCGCCCGCGTCCCGGTGAACCCGGCCCGCGCCTTGGCCGTCGGCGAGGCGGTCGGCCCCTTGTCGACCAGCGTCAGCATGTCCTGCGGCACCGGACCACCGCCGCCGCCCGTGGAGAACTGCACATCGGCGAGCTGGAGGATGTCCGGCGCCCCGTTGTTCTTCGTCACCTCAAGCCGGAAGTGCTGGTACTCCGCCGCCTGCTGAAGGTCGTACGACCTGGTCTGGAACCGCTCCGAGAAGGTCTCGCCCGCCCGTGTGTCGAGGGTCTTCCAGTCCTTGCCGTCGGTGGAGCCGAGCAGCGTCCAGTCCCGCGGGTCGCGCTCGGCGCCGTCGTTGGCCGAGGTCAGCGCGTACGTCCGCACCGTGACCGGCTTGTCCAGGTCGAACTCCGCCCAGCCGGTGGGCTGGAAGGTCAGCCACTTGGTGCCGGACTCGCCGTCGGCCAGGTTCTCCTTCACCTCGCCCGCGCCGGCGTTCTCGCCGCTCGCCCGGACCTCGGTGACATGGTCGTTCACATTGCCCGGTATGCCGGTGCTGTAGCCGCCGTCCACGCCCGAGGCGCGCGGGGAGCCGTCCGCGCCGGTGTCGACCGTGCTCAGCCAGTCCGGGGCGGGATCACCCGCCTCGAACGAGGACGCGAACTCCCGGTCGGTCACCGGCGCCTTGGCGGGCAGCGCCACCGCGGCGCCCTGCGCGCTCACGGCCATGACGAAGGCGGCCGTGAGCACGGCCGCCGGGCCCCATCTGTGCCGAGTTCTCCGCTGCATGTACGGATTTCCTCCCCGCGCCCTTGTGGACAACGTTGTCATAGGCGGTACACAGGAACCAAGTAGGTGGTCAAGTGGTGGATGATGTCAAGGGTGTTGGGCGTGTCATTCCGGGGTTGATGTCGCGCGGATTTCCCAGAGGCCGCGCACAGCCCGTTCCCATGTCCGCGAGGTCTCAACTCGGAAAAGACCCGCCGCCTACCCTGTATTCGATCTTGCTCCGCTGGCGGGAAGTGGACTATACCTGTCGGCGCCCGGTACAAGAGCAATCCCGGCAGTTCATGCACGAAGCACTTCCTGCACCACCAGCTCGACCCGACCGCGGTGCCGGGCAGGATCCGGTTCACCGCCTGAGTCCTGGAGAAGGCGAGGACTTGAGCATGGGATCCACTGCGCACCACGACCGTGAGGGTGTCGGCCGCCGAGAACTGATCAGGCGGTCCGCCGCGCTCGGCCTGGTCGCCGTTCCGGGGATGAGCCTGCTGTCCGCCTGCGCGAGCAGCGGCGGCGACGGCCAGACCAAGGCGAAGGCCGGAAAGAAGACCGCCAAGAACCCGCTCGGCGTGAACGGCACCGCCAAACTGGAGTTCGTCCTCTTCGACGGCGGCTTCGGCAAGGAGTACGCGCAGGACGCGGTCAAGATCTACCAGAAGGACTTCCCCAAGGCCCAGGTGAAGTTCTCCGCCACCCAGAAGATCCAGTCCACGCTCCAGCCCCGCTTCAACCAGGGCAACCCGCCGGACCTCATCGACAACTCCGGCGCCGAGCAGATGGACATGGGCGTCCTGGTCGGCAAGGACCAGCTGGCCGACCTCACCCCGCTGCTCGACGCGCCGTCGTACGACGACCCGGGCAAGAAGGTCCGCGACACGCTGCGCCCCGGCATCGTGGAGATGGGCCAGTTCGACGGCAACCCGGTGTGGATCATGTACTACGCGTACACGGTCTACGGCGTCTGGTACTCGCAGAAGGCGCTCGACTCGCTGGACGCCGAGTACCCGAAGACCTGGGACGAGATGCTCCAGGTGTGCGCCAAGGCCAAGAAGAAGGGCATGGCGGGCTGGACGTACGCGGGCAAGTACCCGTACTACATCCCCTTCTCGCTCTACCCGATGATCGGCAAGGTCGGTGGCGTCGAGGTCCTGAACGCCATCGACAACCTGGAGCCGAACGCCTGGAAGCACCCGGCCGTCAAGGCATGTTTCGAGGCGTACTACGAGCTGTTCAAGAAGGGCTACATCCTCAAGGGCACCCCGGGTCTCGACCACATCCAGTCGCAGACGGCGTGGGCCAAGGGCGAGGCCCTGTTCATCCCGAACGGCTCCTGGGTGGAGAACGAGTCGGCGAACGTCATCCCCAAGGACTTCGACCTCGCGGTCTCGGCGCCCTCCGGCATCGACAGCGGCGACAAGATGCCCTTCGGCACCATCTGGGCCTCCGGCGGCGAGCCGTTCATCGTGCCCTCCAAGGCGGCGAACCCCGAGGGCGGCATGGAGCAGCTGCGCATCATGCTCTCCGAGGCGTCCTCGAAGAACTTCACCTCCAAGGTGAAGTCGCTCTCCGCCTACAACGGCGGCACCGACGGCATCGAGCTGACCCCGGGCCTGAAGTCCGGCGTGGCCGCGCTCAAACTGGCCGGCAGCAACGTGGTGAACCCTCGCCTCCAGGACTGGTACGTCCAGTTGCAGAAGGAGAAGATCGGCGTGGGCGCCCTCGGCGAGATGATGGCCGGCCGGCTCACCCCGGCGGAGGCCATAAAGAAGATCCAGGGCTACGCCGACGAGGCGGCCAAGGACACCACCATCAAGCACTACAAGCACCAGTAACCAGCACCCCCGAGCGCACCGGAGTAACGATGCAGCACGGCAAGTACCGGTTCATCGTGGGGTTTTTGGTACTGCCCCTGGGACTGTACGCGCTGTTCGTGGTGTGGCCCTTCATCCAGTCCATCTACTACTCGTTCACGGACTGGACGGGCCTGAGCCCCGAATTCAAGATGGTCGGCTTCGACAATTACAAGAGGATGTTGCACGACGACGTCTTCTGGAAGTCGTTGCAGCACAGCCTGCTCTTCGCTCTGGTGCTGCCGGTCGTGACGATCAGTCTGGCGCTTTTCTTCGCTTTCATGATCAATGTGGGCGGACGACGCAGAAGGGGCGGCCCCGCGATCACGGGTGTGCGGGGCTCCTCCTTCTACAAGATCGTTTATTTCTTTCCGCAGGTCCTGTCCATCGCGATCGTCGCGCTCCTCTTCCAGTTCGCCTACAACCCGGACAGCGGAGCGATCAATTCGCTCCTGCGCGGGATCGGACTCGGGCATGTGCAGCCGCTGTGGCTGGGTGATCCGGGCCTCGCCCTGTGGTGCGTGATGGCGGTGCTGGTCTGGTCCACCACCGGCTTCTTCGTGGTCCTGTTCTCCGCGGGCATGGCCTCGATCCCGGCCGAGCTGTACGAGGCCGCCCTGATCGACGGCGCGGGCCGCGCCACCACCTTCTTCCGCATCACCCTGCCCCTGCTGTGGGACACCGTGCAGTCCGGCTGGGTCTACATGGGCATCCTCGCGCTGGGCGCCGAGTCGTTCGCGGTCGTACAGATCATGACGACCGGACCGGGCGGGCCCGACTACTCGACCACCGTGCTGGTCCTGTACGTGTACCAGAAGGCGTTCCGGGACGGTCAGGCCGCCTACGCCACCACCATCGGCGTCGCCCTGCTGGTCGTCACGCTCGCCTTCGCGGCGATCGTGATGCGGCTGGGCCGTCGCGAGCGGCTGGAGTTCTGAAGCGATGAAGACGACCGAGACCCCCGCCCCGCCGCCGGCCGAGCCCGGTGCGAGCGTCTCCGAGGTGGACGCGCCGGTTTCGAAGCCCGGCCGCCGTAAGAAGGAGGGCGGCGTCCTCAACGTCTTCTCCCACGGCGTGCTGGTCATCTGGGCGATCATGGTGGTCACGCCGCTGCTGTGGGCGGTGATGACGTCCTTCAAGGACGACGGCTCCATCTTCGGCTCGCCCTGGGCGCTGCCGGACCGGCTGCACTTCGGGAACTGGGCGCGCGCCTGGACCGAGGCCAACATGAGCGGCTACTTCCTCAACACCGTCCTGGTGGTGGGCGGTTCACTCGTCGGCACCCTGGTGCTCGGCTCGATGGCCGCCTATGTGCTCGCCCGGTTCGACTTCCCGGGCAACCGCTTCATCTACTACCTGTTCATCGGCGGCATGAGCTTCCCGATCATGCTGGCGCTGGTCCCGCTGTTCTACGTCGTGAACAACATGGGCCTGCTGAACACCATCCACGGGCTGATCCTGGTCTACATCGCGTACTCGCTGCCGTTCACCGTCTTCTTCCTCACGGCGTTCTTCCGCACCCTGCCGACCTCGGTGGCGGAGGCGGCGTTCGTGGACGGTGCTTCGCACACGCGTACGTTCTTCCAGATCATGCTGCCCATGGCCAAGCCCGGTCTGATCAGCGTGGGCATCTTCAACTTCCTGGGCCAGTGGAACCAGTACATGCTGCCCACGGTCCTCAACACCGACCCCGACAAGAAGGTCCTCACCCAGGGACTGGTCCAGCTCGCGGTCAGCCAGGGCTACAAGGGCGACTGGTCGGGCCTGTTCGCGGGCCTGGTGATGGCCATGCTGCCGGTGCTCGGCGCGTACATCATCTTCCAGCGCCAGGTGGTGCAGGGGCTCACCGCGGGGGCGCTCAAGTAGCACCCCCTCCGAGCGGGATCGCTCTCCGTAGTCGTTCGCTCTCCGTAGTCGTACCCGCGCACGCCGTTCCGGACCTCCGGGCGGCGTGCGCCGCTGTGGCGTACCCCTGATCCGGCTCAACCTCTTGACGTGAGTCACCCCGAACGGCTCAGCTTAGAGTTCACTAGTTGGACATACACGGGGCCTCGCCGAAGCGGCCCCGCGCTCAGGAGGTCGTCGTGGAGACTCCAGGGTCGCAGTCGTCACTGCACCGAGCCAACCTGGAGCGGGTGGTACGGGCCGTCCGGCTTGCCGGTTCGCTCACGCAGGCGGAGATCGCGCGGACGACCGGCCTGTCCGCCGCCACGGTCTCCAACATCGTGCGGGAGCTGAAGGACGGCGGGACGGTCGAGGTCACGCCCACCTCGGCGGGCGGGCGCCGGGCCCGCAGCGTCAGCCTCAGCGGCGACGCGGGCATCGTGATCGGCGTGGACTTCGGGCACCAGCACCTGCGGGTCGCGGTCGGCAACCTCGCCCACCAGGTGCTCGCCGAGGAGGCCGAGCCGCTGGACGTGGACGCCTCCGCCGCCCAGGGCTTCGACCGGGCCGAGGAACTGGTCAGCAGGCTGATCGTGGCCACCGGCGTGGACCGCTCCAAGGTCGCGGGCGTCGGCCTCGGCGTGCCGGGCCCCATCGACCTGGAGTCGGGCACCCTCGGACACAGCGCCATCCTCCCCGGCTGGGGCGGCACCAAGCCCGCCGAGGAACTGGAACAACGCCTCGGCGTGCCCGTCCACGTGGACAACGACGCGAACCTCGGCGCCCTCGGCGAGCTGGTCTGGGGCAGCGGCAAGGGGGTGCGCGACCTCGCCTACATCAAGGTCGCCAGCGGCGTCGGCGCCGGCCTGGTCATCGACGGCACGATCTACCGCGGGCCGGGCGGCACCGCGGGCGAGATCGGGCACATCACCCTGGACGAGTCGGGCCCGGTCTGCCGCTGCGGCAACCGCGGCTGCCTGGAGACCTTCGCGGCGGCCCGCTACGTCCTGCCGCTGCTCCAGCCGAGCCACGGCTCCGATCTGACCATGGAGGGCGTCGTACGGCTCGCCAGGGAGGGTGACCCCGGCTGCCGCCGGGTGGTCGCCGACGTCGGCCGCCACATCGGCAGCGGAGTGGCCAACCTCTGCAATCTCCTCAACCCCAGCAGGGTGCTGCTCGGCGGCGATCTCGCGGAGGCCGGCGAGCTGGTCCTCGGCCCCATCCGGGAGTCCGTCAGCCGCTACGCGATCCCCAGCGCCGCCCGCCAACTCACCGTGCTCCCCGGGGCACTTGGGGGCCGCGCCGAGGTCCTCGGCGCGCTCGCCCTGGCCCTGAGCGAGATGGGCGATTCGGCCCTTCTGGACGGATCCGCCACCGGCGCTCCGGCCGTGTCCGCCCCTGCCTTCACTTAGAGAAGGAATGGCACCGTTGCCATCTCGTTAAGGATTTACTTCTTGACGTCGCACGTGTGGCCGAGTTGACTTCCAGCCACCTCGGCCGCAACGACGCGGCCTCGTCAGGGAGGTTTGAGAAGTGAACACGCGTATGCGTCGTGCGGCCTTCGCCGTGGCCGCTGGTGCCATGGCCGTCTCGCTTGCCGCCTGTGGCAGTGCCAAGGAGTCGAAGGGCGACAGCTCTTCCTCCTCGTCCTCCGCGAAGAAGGGCGACAACATCAAGGTCGGCCTCCTGCTCCCGGAGAACAAGACCGCCCGTTACGAAAAGTTCGACCGCCCGCTGATCGAGAAGAAGATCAAGGAGCTGACGAACGGCAAGGCGACGATCGACTACAACAACGCCCGTCAGGACGCGAACCTGCAGGCCCAGCAGGTCGACACCATGATCACCAACAAGGTGGACGTCCTGATCGTGGACGCGGTCGACGCCAAGGCCATCCAGAACTCCGTGCAGAAGGCCGTGGACGCCGGCATCAAGGTCGTCGCCTACGACCGCCTCGCCGAGGGCCCGATCAGCGCCTACACCTCCTTCGACAACGAGAAGGTCGGCGAGACCCAGGGCCAGGCCCTGCTGACGGCGCTGGGCAGCAAGGCCACCAAGTCCTCCAAGATCGTCATGATCAACGGCTCGGTCACCGACCCGAACGCCGCCCAGTTCAAGGCGGGCGCCCACAAGGTCCTCAACGGCAAGGTGACGATCGCCAAGGAGTACGACACCAAGGAGTGGTCGCCGGACAACGCCAACTCCGAGATGGAGGCGGCGATCTCCGCGGTCGGCAAGGACAAGATCGCGGGCGTCTACTCCGCCAACGACGGCATGGCCGGCGGTATCATCACCGCCCTCGACGCGGCCGGCCTCAAGGTCCCGGTCACGGGCCAGGACGCCGAGCTTGCCGGTGTGCAGCGCATCGTCGCCGGTTCGCAGTACATGAGCGTCTACAAGCCGTACGCTCCCGAGGCCGACGCCGCCGCCGAGATGGCCGTCGCCCTCGCCCAGGGCAAGTCGCTGGACTCCGTCGCCAAGGACAAGGTCTCCAGCTCCTCCCAGAAGGACGTCCCGTCGGTCCTCGTCCCGGTCACCGCGCTGACCAAGGACAACGTCAAGGACACCGTCATCAAGGACGGCGTCTACACGGTCGCCGACATCTGCACCTCGCAGTACAAGTCCGCCTGCGACAAGCTCGGCCTGAAGTAAGCCGTGGCAACCCGCCCTCTTTCCCGGGGAGTTCACCCCCGTACCCCCCGGGGAGCCCCCTCGTGAGGGGAGAGGGCGCCCCACTGTCCTCCGGCGCTCCGCGACACATACAGCCCCGCAAGCTCGGCGCGGGGCGCCGGACGGAACCCCCCAAACTTCTGCACAACCTCCCGCCGGGTCAGGCGGCGAAGGAGATGGTTCACGTGTCCGCTACGCCCGTGCTGGCGTTGCGCGGGGTCTCCAAGCGGTTCGGTGCCGTCCAGGCGCTCACCGACGTAGAGCTTGAGGTCCACGCCGGTGAGGTGGTCGCCCTGGTGGGCGACAACGGTGCCGGAAAGTCCACGCTGGTCAAGACGATCGCCGGTGTGCACCCGATCGACGAGGGTGTCATCGAGTGGGACGGCAAGCCCGTCTCCATCGGCCGGCCCCAAGACGCCCAGGCACTGGGCATCGCGACGGTCTACCAGGACCTCGCGCTGTGCGACAACATCGATGTCGTCGGCAACCTGTTCCTCGGCCGCGAGCTGCGGAAGTGGGGCGTGCTGGACGAGGTCGAGATGGAGCGCCGCTCCCGCGAGCTGCTCACCACGCTGTCGATCCGCATCCCCAGCGTCCGCATCCCGATCGCCTCCCTCTCCGGCGGTCAGCGCCAGGTGGTGGCCATCGCCCGCTCCATGCTCGGCGAGCCCAAGCTGGTCATCCTGGACGAGCCCACCGCGGCCCTCGGCGTCGAACAGACCGCCCAGGTCCTCGACCTGGTGGAACGGCTGCGCGAGCGCGGCCACGCCGTCGTCCTCATCAGCCACAACATGGCGGACGTGAAGGCGGTGGCCGACAAGGTCGCCGTGCTGCGCCTCGGCCGCAACAACGGCGTGTTCGACGTCGCCTCGACCTCTCAGGAAGAGATCATCTCCGCCATCACCGGCGCCACCGAAAACGCCGTGACCCGCCGTGCGGCGCGTACCACCAAGGAGGTCCAGAAGTGAGCCTGGACAAGACCTCCACGCCTCCCGAGGACTCCACTCCCAAGGACGCCGTAGTGGAGAACCCCGAGGCGGCGTCCGCCGCGGTCACCGCGGTCGACCCCCGCCTCCTCGTCCGCGAACAGGGCCTGATGGGCTACTGGAGCGAGTTCAAGCGCAAGATGAAGGCCGGCGAGCTGGGCTCCATGCCCGTCGTCGTGGGCCTCGTGATCATCTGCGTGATCTTCCAGGTACTGAACTCCAACTTCCTGTCCGCGCAGAACATCAACGACATCACGATCACGATGGTCGGCACCGGGATGATCTCGGTCGGCATCGTCTTCGTGCTGCTGCTCGGCGAGATCGACCTGTCCGTCGGCTCGGTCAGCGGCGCGGCCAGCGCCCTCGCGGCCGTCCTCGCGGTCAACCAGGGCTGGCCGGAGTGGGCGGCCGTGCTGCTCGCCATCGCCTCCGGCGCCGCCATCGGCGCGCTGCACGGCTTCTTCTTCGCGGTGCTCGGCGCGCCCGCCTTCGCCGTCACCCTGGCCGGTCTGCTGTTCTGGCTCGGCTTCATGCTGAAGGTGCTGGGCGCGGACGGCACGATCAACCTCGACTCGGACGGTCTGGTCGGCAAGCTCACCACGTACTACTTCTCGGACGTGGCCGCCGCCTACGGGCTCGCCGTGGTCGTGGTCGCGGTGTTCTTCCTCACCTCGTTCCTCGCCAACCGGCGCCGGGAGGCCGCGGGCGTCCCGTCCCGGCCGCTCAGCGACACGGTCCTGCGGACCGTGCTGCTGGCCGTGATCTCGTTCGCCGCGGCGTACATGTACAACCAGTACAAGGGCCTGCCGCTGGCCACCGTGATCTTCCTGGTGTTCCTGATCGGCTCGGACTTCGTGCTGCGCCGCACCCCGTACGGCCGCAGGATCTTCGCGCTCGGCGGCAGCGTCGAGGCGTCCCGGCGCGCCGGTATCAACGTGACGGCGGTCCGCATCTCCGTCTTCGCGATCTCCGGTGGCTTCGCGGCGATCGGCGGCCTGTTCCTGGCCTCCAAGATCGCCTCGGCGAACCAGAGCGCCGGCACCGGCGACCTGCTCATGAACGCGATCGCCGCCGCCGTCATCGGCGGCACGTCCCTGTTCGGCGGCCGGGGCCGCACCTGGAACGCCCTGCTGGGTGTCCTGGTGATCGTCTCGATCCAGTACGGACTCCAGCTGGAGTCCATCGCCGAGCCGGTGAAGTACATGATCACCGCGGCCGTTCTGCTCACGACCGTCGTGATCGACTCGATCACCCGCAAGACGCAGAAGACGGCGGGCCGCGCCTGACCGTAAGCGACGAGCAGCCCCCGTGCCCTCACGGCCACGGGGGCTGCCCGTTTGCCGCCCGGAACCGAATTGACGCCCTATCGGTCCCATGGCGATACTT
Organism: Streptomyces sp. WP-1; assembly: GCF_030450125.1. Classification (NCBI taxonomy): domain Bacteria; kingdom Bacillati; phylum Actinomycetota; class Actinomycetes; order Kitasatosporales; family Streptomycetaceae; genus Streptomyces; species Streptomyces sp. WP-1. Next base: position 1,977,141 of record NZ_CP123923.1, on the reverse strand, counting down.
CCCGAACTTCATGATCATCTGTGGGTGTTCCCAGCCCACACATCACGGGAGGGAAGACATGAAGAAAATGCTGGCCGCCCTTGTGTCGGCGGTCTTCTTCGCGACCACGTTCCTGGCGACACCCGCGCTGGCGGCCCCGGCGGCGGCCCCGCAGGCGCGTGCCTCGGCGCAGGCCACCGACCGTGTCCTGTACGACGTCGACTTCTTCGTCGGCGAGCGGGTGGGCGCGAAGGACGTGCGGAAGCTGAAGCTCAAGCCGAAGAAGGCGTGGGACGAACTGCACCGCTGCTTCAACTGCAGCTTCCCGGTGGACGGCGCGCCGAAGAAGTTCCCCTCGGAGAACCAGTACATCAAGCTCAAGGCCTGCGGCATCGGCCACTACGCGTGCAAGAACGCCCCGGTCCGCTACCACAAGAGCAACAGCTACCCCTACACCTGGTTCTTCCTCGCGCAGAAGGGGCACTTCGACGGCAAGGACTCGATGGTCCGCTTCCGCTTCTACGACGACAAGCAGGGCTTCCTGCACCTGAAGGTCTACGCGACCGTCACCCACCCCACCGTCCCGGACTCGGTCAACAAGGAGTTCGCCACCATGAAGTGGCGGGCCTTCGCCCACATCCTGGGCATGCACCTGGAGTAGGGGGGACCGCCGCGGAGCCGGATCGCACGGGCTCCGCGGCCGCCCGCGTGAACCCCGGCCGCCCGGCAGCCGATCCGCGACGCATGAGGTCGGTCACACGACTGTCCGGGCACCTGCCGAGATCGCCCGATCGAGTGATGCCGCTCGGCGACCTGGAGCACCACGCGCCACACCGGAAAGTTAGACTCTGGCGAGCCCGGCAAGCTCGATCAGCTCTATTGCAAGGAGGCACGGGTGCCGCTGCTGACCCGCATCACGGGACCGCGCGATCTGGACCGGCTCAGCCTGGAGGAGCTGGACCAGCTGGCAGGGGAGATCAGGACCTTCCTCGTGGAGGAGGTCTCCAAGACCGGCGGACACCTCGGCCCCAACCTCGGCGTGGTCGAGCTCACCATCGCCCTGCACCGGGTGTTCGAGTCCCCCAAGGACAAGGTGCTCTTCGACACCGGCCACCAGTCCTATGTGCACAAGCTCCTCACCGGCCGGCAGGACTTCTCCCGGCTGAAGATGAAGGGCGGCCTCTCCGGCTACCCCGCACAGGCCGAGTCCGCGCACGACGTCATCGAGAACAGCCACGCCTCCACGGTGCTCGGCTGGGCCGACGGCATCGCCAAGGCCAACCAGCTCATGAAGCGCGACAGCCACGTCGCCGCCGTCATCGGTGACGGCGCGCTGACCGGCGGCATGGCCTGGGAGGCGCTCAACAACATCGCCGCCGCCAAGGACCGCCCCCTCGTCATCGTCGTCAACGACAACGAGCGGTCGTACGCCCCCACCATCGGCGGCCTCGCCAACCACCTGGCCACCCTGCGCACCACCGACGGCTACGAGCGCTTCCTCGCCCGCACCCGCGAGGTGCTGGAGAAGACCCCCGTCGTCGGCCGCCAGCTGTACGAGACCCTGCACGGCGCCAAGAAGGGCCTGAAGGACTTCATCGCCCCGCAGGGCATGTTCGAGGATCTGGGCCTGAAGTACGTCGGCCCGATCGACGGCCACGACATCGAGGCGCTGGAGTCGGCGCTGGCCCGCGCCAAGCGCTTCGGCGGCCCGGTCATCGTGCACTGCCTCACCGAGAAGGGCCGCGGCTACCAGCCCGCCCTCCAGGACGAGGCCGACCGCTTCCACGCCGTCGGCAAGATCCACCCGGACACCGGCCTGCCGATCGCCGCCTCCGGCGCCGACTGGACCTCCGTGTTCGGCGAGGAGATGGTCAGGCTCGGCGAGGAGCGCGAGGACCTCGTCGCCATCACCGCCGCCATGCTCCAGCCGGTGGGCCTCGACAAGTTCGCGAAACGCTTCCCCGAACGGGTGTACGACGTCGGGATCGCGGAGCAGCACGGCGCCGTCTCCGCCGCGGGCCTCGCCCACGCGGGCGTCCACCCCGTCTTCGCCGTCTACGCCACCTTCCTCAACCGCGCCTTCGACCAGGTCCTGATGGATGTGGCGCTGCACAAGTGCGGCGTCACCTTCGTGCTCGACCGGGCCGGCGTCACCGGCACCGACGGCGCCTCCCACAACGGCATGTGGGACATGTCGATCCTCCAGGTCGTCCCGGGCCTGCGGATGGCCGCGCCGCGCGACGCCGACCAGGTGCGGGCCCAGCTGCGCGAGGCCGTCGCCGTGGAGGACGCGCCGACCGTGGTGCGCTTCTCCAAGGGCGCGGTCGGCCCCGCCGTCCCCGCCGTCGGCCGGGTCGGCGGCATGGACGTCCTGCGCGAGGCGGGCACCGAACGCCCCGACGTCCTCCTGGTCTCCGTCGGCGCCCTGGCCCCGATGTGCCTGGAGATCGCCGGCCTGCTCGACAAGCAGGGCATCTCCACCACCGTGGTCGACCCGCGCTGGGTCAAGCCCGTGGACGAGGCGATGGCCCCGCTGGCCGAACGGCACCGGGTCGTCGTCACCGTCGAGGACAACAGCCGGGTCGGCGGCGTCGGCTCCACCATCGCGCAGGCGCTGCGCGACGCGGGCGTCGACGTGCCGCTGCGCGACTTCGGCATCCCGCCGCGCTTCCTCGACCACGCCTCGCGCGCCGAGGTGCTCACCGAGATCGGGCTCACCGCGCCCGACATCGCCCGCCAGGTGACCGGACTGGTCGCCAAGCTGGACGGCCGGTTCGACCGTACGGCGGACCCGGTGGACTCCGTGGAAACCGCGCGCGACTAGGACCAGCGCTCCCGACCGGGCCGGTCCCGCCCCTCCTTGCGGTGGCGGAACCGGCCCGCTTGCGTAAGCCTGCCTGTCACAGGGCTCTCGCGGCCCGACCCTCTCGATCAAGTCGACCAGGTCGAGGACGACACGCGTGGGAGGCAGCAACGTGAGCAGCTCGCTCTTCCGGACGAAGAACGTCGAGCAATCGATCCGGGACACCGAGGAACCCGAGCATGCGCTCAGGAAGTCGCTCTCCGCGCTCGATCTGACCGTTTTCGGCGTCGGCGTGATCATCGGTACCGGAATCTTCGTTCTGACCGGACAGGTCGCGAAGAACAACGCCGGCCCCGCGGTCGCCCTGGGCTTCGTCGCCGCCGGTGTGGTCTGCGCCCTCGCCGCCCTGTGCTACGCCGAGTTCGCGTCCACCGTCCCGGTGGCGGGCTCCGCGTACACCTTCAGCTACGCCTCCCTGGGCGAACTGCCCGCCTGGATCATCGGCTGGGACCTGGTCCTGGAATTCGCGCTCGGCACCGCCGTGGTCGCCGTCGGCTGGTCCGGCTACATCCGCTCACTGCTGGACAACGCGGGCTGGCACCTGCCGGACTACCTCTCCGGACGCGACGGCGCCCACGGCTTCGGCTTCGACATCCTCGCCGCGCTCCTGGTGCTCGTCCTGACCGCGATCCTCGTCCTCGGCATGAAACTGTCGGCCCGGATCACTTCGCTCGTCGTCGCGATCAAAGTGGTCGTCGTGCTCATCGTGATCATCGCCGGCGCGTTCTTCGTGCAGGCGCGCAACTACCACCCCTTCATCCCGCCGGCCCAGCCGGTCCCGGCCGGTGCCAGCCTCAAGGCGCCGCTGGTGCAGCTGATGTTCGGCTGGGCGCCCGCCAACTTCGGCGTGATGGGCATCTTCACCGCCGCCTCCGTGGTGTTCTTCGCCTTCATCGGCTTCGACATCGTGGCCACCGCCGCCGAGGAGACCCGCAACCCGCAGCGCGACGTGCCCCGCGGCATCCTCGGCTCGCTGATCATCTGCACCGTGCTCTACGTGGCCGTCTCCGTCGTCGTCACCGGCATGCAGAACTACACCCGGCTGTCCGTGGACGCGCCGCTCGCCGACGCCTTCAAGTCCATCGGGCACCCCTGGTACGCGGGCGTGATCAGCTTCGGCGCCGCCATCGGCCTGACCACCGTGTGCCTGATCCTGCTGCTCGGCCAGACCCGGGTGTTCTTCGCGATGAGCCGCGACGGGCTGCTGCCGCGCTTCTTCTCCCGGGTGCACCCCCGGTTCCGGACCCCGCACCGGCCGACCATCCTGCTCGGAGTGATCATCGCGATCGTCGCCGGTTTCACCAGCCTGAGCGAGCTTGCCGAACTGGTCAATATCGGCACATTGTTCGCGTTCGTGGTCGTCGCGATCAGTGTGATCATTCTGCGCAGGACGCGCCCCGACCTGCCCCGCGCCTTCCGCACCCCGTGGGTTCCGGTCGTTCCGATCGTATCCGTGTGCGCCACGCTCTGGCTGATGCTCAATCTGCCCGCAGAGACCTGGCTGCGGTTCGCCATCTGGATGGTGATCGGCTTCGCCGTCTACTTCCTCTACGGCCGCTCCCATAGCCGTCTCGCCCACCCCGAGCAGCCGACGGAGCCGGAGCCCGCGCCGCCGGTGTCCTGACCGGCGGCTCAGCCGAGCACCGCGCGCGGCCCGGTGACCCGCGCCCCCAGCGCCGTCACCCGGCGCCGCAGCTCACGGTCCGCGGTGACGACCAGACAGACACGGCCCGCCGCCTGCGCGGCCAGCTCCACGATCCGGTCGTCCCCGCTGCCGGACGCCTCCGTCACCCGCACCCCCGGCACGGACGCCACCCCGCGCGCGGCGCCCTCGACCACCAGCACCAGTTCGACCGGCCCGGGCAGCTCCGCCGTACCGGAGGCGGCGTACGCCACCAGGCGGTCGCGCAGCCGTTCGGCGGCGCCGCGCCGGTCGCGCCACCAGCCGTCGGGCACCGAGCCGACCACGTTGGCGCCGTCGACGACGAGCAGGGGCGGGGGCGTCTCCGAAGCGGGGGTGTCCGCGGCATCCGTCATGTCGGCCATGTTCCCTCCCTCGCGCGCCGCTCGGGCGCCGCGCGGTTCACGTCGTTCCGGTGGAGCGGGCCCAGCCGCCGGTGATCTCGGTGACCGCGGCGACCGCCCGATCGGCCCGGACACCGCCGGCCCGCACCGCCGGGGACCATTCGACGTGCAGGAACGGCACATGGTCGGCATCGGCGTCATGGCCCTGCACGTTCTGCGTCCCCTCCAGCGGGCAGGCGCGCGCCCAGGCCCTGCACACCGACAGCCCGCGCGCTCCCAGGGCGTCCGCCAGCCTGCGCGCGTCCGCCCGTCCCACCGTTCCGGCGCCGGTGGAGGCCACCGCGTCATAGCCGGGGGCGGAGGACGCGGCGAAGCCATGGACCTGGACGCCCGGCAGCGCGCGCCGGGCCAGTTCGGCGCAGACGGCGCTGAAGACGGTGTCCGTGCGGTGCGCCACGTCCGCGGAATTCCCCTCCCCGGCCTTGCGATGCGCCCCCGCGATCACCAGGACACCGCCGGGGGAGCCGCGCAGCACCCGTACGCCGAGCTGTTCGGTGCCCCGGTCGAAGACCGGGTGCGGGACCTGCACCGACCAGCTCGGCCGGTGGTCCAGGTCGATGTACACCCGCCCCCAGCCGCGGGGCGCCACCGCGTCGTCGGTGCGGTCGGCCACCTCGGCGAGACGGCGCCCGGACACCCGGTCGACGACCGTGCGCAGACTGAAGTCCCGCTGGGCGAGCAGCCGTTCGGCCTCACCGCGGTCTCCGTCGAGCAGCAGTCCGACCGCCCTGGCGACGGCCGCGCGGTCCGCGCGGGCCGGGTGCCGGTAACCATGGCCGGGCCCGAACCGGCCGGTGTAGTCGGCGACCGTTCGCGCCAGGTCGATCCGGGCGACGCCCTCGGGCGCGGGCCGCCCGTCGAGGCCCCGGGAGCCGTGCGACAGCAGGGTGAGCGCACCGGCGAGAACGCCCGCCACCAGCAGGAACGCCGCGATCGCCGTCGGGCGTGTACGGGGGAATTTCATGGTTGTATCAAGATATCCCGGTGAACAGACGCCTGAGCCGTACCCTGCTGACCCTGCTGCCCCCGCTCGCCCTCGTCGCCACCGTGTCCGGCTGCGGCCTGCTCGCGGACGGCTCCGACTCCGAAGGCCGAGGGGGCGGCCGCTCCTTCACCGTCGCCGCCGCCGGGGACATCCTGATGCACCCCGAACTGGTCGATCAGGCACGCGCGGACGCCAAGCGCACCGGCAAGGGCGTGGACGGGCTGGACTTCGGGCCGATGATGGCCGGCATCAAGCCCGTGATCAGCAGGGCCGACCTGGCGATCTGCCATTTCGAACCGGTCATGGGCCGGGCCAGGGGCCCGTTCGAGGGCTTCCCGGACTTCCAGGTGCCGCCGCAGACCGCGCGGACCATCAAGGACATCGGGTACGACACCTGCTCCACCGCCTCCAACCACACCCTCGACCACGGCTACGCGGGGGTGAAGCGCACCCTGGACGCGCTCGACGAGGCGGGTCTGAAGCACACCGGATCCGCCCGCACCCGAAAGGAGGCGCTCACTCCACTGGTCCTGGACGTCAAGGGCGTCAAGGTCGCCCAGCTGTCCTTCGCCTACGGCTTCAACGAGCCGCACGAGCTGCCCGCGGGCAAGCCCTGGGTCGCCGACCGGCAGGACCTCGGCCGGATCCAGGCCGCCGAGAAGCGCGCCCGCGAGGCCGGGGCGGAGGTGGTGATCCTCTCCCTGCACTGGGGCCGCGAGCACCACCCCGAGCCTTCGTCCTCGCAGATCTCCTTCGCCCGGCAGATAGCCGAGCACACCGGCATCAACCTGGTCATCGGCCACCACGCGCATGTCGTGGAGCCGATGGAGAAGGTCGGTGACACCTGGATCACCTACGGCCTCGGCAACCAGATCGCCCGCCACGAGGTGCCCACCGGGCTGACCGAGGAAGGGGTGATCGCCTGGTTCACCTTCACCGAGCACGGCAAGGGCCACTGGGCGGTGCGGCCCCGCTTCGAGCCGACGCTGCTGACGATCCCGTCGGACACCGAGGGCGCCGAGGGTGCCGCGGGCGACGGCACCGCCGGCCGGGACGGCGACGGCGTGCGCGACTACCGCCTGCTGGACGTGCCGGCCGCGCTCCGCGACGACTCCGGGCTCAGCGCGGCTCAGCGGGCCCGGCTGCGGCTCGCCTTCGAGCGCACCGAGGGCACCCTCCTCAACCGGGGCGCGGCCGAGGACGGTCTGAAGCCGCTGACGGCCCTGCCCGAGTAGGACCGAATGTGACCGAACCTGTGAGTCTGCTGAGCACTGTTGCCTAGATCACCCTCCTCTTACCGCAACTTCACCTGGTCCTTACATGTCTGGTCTCCGGGCACGTTCCTGCGTTCGACGTGCCCGGAACCCGTAGCCATGAAAGGACCGTCCCGTGGCGTCACCGCCCCCGGCGCGGCAGCACCGAGCCCGTCGCCGCGCCGATATGTCGCTGATCGGCGGTATTCGCCCACCGATCGCGGTCCTGTCGGTGCTCCTGCTGACGCTCGCCGCGATCACGGCGCTCGTGCTCGGCCGGATCGACAACGCCGGGGTGCCGAAGGCGGTCCTCACCTCCCAGCAGCACTTCGCGGAGGACGGCGCCGTCGCGCTGCGCGCCTCCATCGACGAGTCCGTCACCGATGTCACCCGCTCCGCCGCCCTGTTCAGCGCCGGACAGCCGGTCTCCGGCGACGCCGTCCTGGACAAGCTCGGCAGCAGCTACCAGAAATGGGCCGGCGCCGCCGTCGTCGAGATCCGCTCCGGCAAACTGGTCGCCGCCCGCGGCGAGACGGTGCCGCTGCCCTCCGTGGACATCTCCGCCCTCGGCGGCCCAGGCGGCCTCACGCCCCGGACCGTCCGGCTCGGCAACGGCGAGGTACGACTGCTCTCCTTCGGCCTGCTCACCTGGCCGGGCCGGCCCCAGCTGCTGCTGGTGACCTCCAGCAACCTGAAGCTCCCCGGCATCAGCGTCGGCCGGTTCCGCTCCATCGCCGTCGTGGACCGCACCGGCACGATCCTCAGCAGTGACGGGATCCCCGAGCCGGAGCAGGTGAGCAACAAGCTCGACCGCAAGGCGGCCAAGGCCTCCCAGGCCCAGCTGACGGACTTCGCCCGGACCGCCGCCCGCCGGGGCACGCGGGACCCGCGCAGCGGCAGGGAACCCGGCATGGGCGGCTACCAGGGCGTCAGCGGCAGCCTGCTCGGCGGACATGTGCTCAGCGACCGGTCCGTCGCCGGATACGCCACCCTCGCCGCGCCCCAGCCCGGCGAGGCCACCACCGCCGCCGGACTCGGCCTGTCCGTGGTCGCCATGGTTCAGGTCACCGAGGAGTCCACCGGCACCGCCTCACCCGCTTTCGGCCTGTTCGCGGGCGGCGCGCTGCTCGTCGTCGGCGCCCTCGCCACAGCCGTCCTGCTGGGCACCGTGCAGCGCCCGCTGATCCGGCTGTTCCTGGAGTCCCGCCGGCTCACCCGCGGCGATCTGACCCGGCCCGTCACCGTCCCCGGCCACGGTGAGGCCCACCGCATCGGCGCCGCGCTCGACCGGCTGCGCCGCCAACTGCTCGGCGAGACCCCCGAGGCCACCGGCACCGCGCCGCGCCCGCGCGGGCCGCGCCGCGTCGGCATCCGGGCCCTGCTGGCCGCCTGCGCGGTCCTGCTGCTCGCCTGGTCCGCCCCGCTGATGCTGCTGCTCAACCGCGCCGACGACTCGGTCGTCGTACCCAGACAACTCGTCAGCGACCAGCGCGAACGCACCGACACCCTCAGCGACCGGGTGCGCCGCGCGCTCAACGAGGGCGACGCCGACCTGCAGTCGGTCGCCTCCCTGATCGGCAACCGCACCGAGCCCGCGGCCATGAACGCGGTGCTGGAACGCACCATCAACGAGAACCAGCGCTACCGCTCGCTCTACGTCGTCGACTCCGCCGGTGTGATCCAGGCCCGCAAGGGCGCGGCGCCCCAGGTCGTCCAGGCGCAGCGGGTGTCCGACCACCCGCTCAGGCTGCTCGGCCAGGGCGGTCGCAGGCCCGTCGTCGTCGGCGCCGCCGAACTGCCCGGCCGCGGCGGCGCCCGGCTCGTCGGGGAGTTCCGCGTCGAGTTCTTCAACGCCCTGCTGAACCGGCCCGGTCTCGGCGTGGTGCGGCTCGTGGACGACCGCGGCAGGGTCATCGCCGGGAACACCGGCTTCCTCGCCTTCCAGGCACTGCCCGACGAACGCCTGAAGGACCTGGTCGAGGCCAGCGCCCAGCCGCTCGGCAAGAAGCCGCGCGCCAGCGGTGTGCTGTACCGCGCGCACGGGGTGCGCATCGCCGCGGCCGCGCCGTTCTCCGGCAGCGGCGCGGCCCAGCCGCTCGGCTGGAGCGTGGTCAGCTGGCAGCCCGTCTCCCGGCTCGCGATCCCCGGCTACGAGAGCCAGAACCGTACGGTGCTCGCCGGTCTGCTCGGCGGCACCGCGGCCGTGGCCTGCCTGGGCTGGCTGCACATCGTGGTGGCCCGGCCGCTGCGCACGCTCGCCGACCGGGCCGAGGCACTGGCCGACGGCGACCGCAAGACCGTGCTCTTCCCGCAGCACCACGACGAGGTCGGCGCGGTCACCCGGTCCCTGGAACTCGTCCGGCAGCAGCTCCAGAGCAGGCGCCGCCAGGAACCCGGGCACACCCCGGCCGCCCCGTACCGACCCGAGCAGCACTCAAGGAACTGATCACCCGTGCTCTTCCTCTACACCGTGCTGCTCGTCGGCTGCGCGATCCTGCTCGCCGCAGGCGTCGTGGAGCAGCGGCGGCACTTCACCAGCCTCCACCACATACCCACCCGGGTACTGGTCAACGGCATCCGCGGCAAGTCCTCCATCACCCGCCTGTGCGCGGGCGCGCTGCGCGGCGGCGGCCTGACGACGGTCGCCAAGACCACCGGCACCGCCGCCCGGTTCATCCATCCGGATGCCACCGAGGAGCCGGTCTACCGCAAGTTCGGCATCGCCAACGTGGTCGAGCAGATCGGCATCGTGCGCCGCGCCGCCGCCTACCAGCCGGACGCCCTCGTCATCGAGTGCATGGCCGTCATGCCGGCCCTGCAGGAGATCAACCAGTCCAAGCTGATCCGCTCGACCATCGGCGTGCTGTGCAACGTCCGCGAGGACCACCTCGCCGAGATGGGCCCCACCCTGGACGACGTCGCCCGCTCGCTGTGCCGTTCGATGCCCGAGGACGGCATCTGCGTCACCGCCGAGCAGGAGCGCTTCCACATCCTCCAGGAGGAGGCGGACGCCCGGAACTGCCGGCTGGTCTACGCCGACCCGGACACCGTCACCGACGAGGAGCTGCGCGGCTTCAGCTGGTTCACGTTCAAGGAGAACGTGGCCATCGCGCTGACCGTGGCCGAACTCCTCGGCGTCGACCGGGCCACGGCCCTGCGGGGCATGTACGACGCCCCGCCGGACCCCGGTGTGCTCTCCGTCGAGCGGTACCGCACGCCCGAGGGCAAGCGGCTGCGGTTCGCCAACGTCTTCGCGGCCAACGACCCCGAGTCGACCCTGATGAACATCAACCAGCTGCTCGACCTCGGCGCCGTCCACCGCCCGCTCAGCGTGGTCATCAACTGCCGCCCCGACCGGGTCGAGCGCAACGGGCAGATGGGCGAGATCATCCCCCGGCTCGACCCCGAGCACGTCTTCGTCATCGGCCACCCCGCCAAGTCCGCCATCGACGCCATTCCCGCCGAGTTCCGCTCGCGGGCCGTGGACCTCGGCGGCGACCGGCGCGACCCCGGCGAGTTCATGGCCGAGCTGCTCGGCCGGCTCGGCCCCGACTCCTCGCTGGTGGCGATCGGCAACATCCACGGCCAGGGCGAGATCCTGCTGGAGCACCTGGCCGAACTGCCCGCCGACGACACCCCGGACGACACCGGGGGCGGTCCCGCGGACGAGCCGCGATCGGTGCCCGCCCATCCCGAGCACACCGACACCGCACAGCTCTACGTGCCCCGTATCGACCCCTATCAGGGCTACCCGCAGGCGTACGAGGAGCGCTACGCGCAGCAGCCGTACGACGGCCACCAGTACGCCGGACAGCCGTACCCCCCGTCGCACCCGCAGCAGCCCGAGACGCCGCAGCCGTACACCCCGCACCCCCAACAGCCCGACACGCCGCGGCCGTACACCCCGCGGCCGCACGCCCCGCAGCCCCCGCAGGACTTCGGGCGCGGACCGTTCGAACCCCGTGTCGCCCCGGCTCCCCGCCAGCCCCTCGACGACGACAGCCAGCAGTGGCACAGCCCAGGAGAAGCGCGTTGATCCCCTCCGTCCTCACCCCCGAGATCGCCGCGATCGGCATCGGTCTGGGGCTGATGTTCTCGCTGATGTGCTACCTGACGACGAACCTGTCGCCCGGTGGCATGATCACGCCCGGCTGGCTCGCCCTCACCCTGATCGAGGACCTCCAGCGGGCCGCGCTGGTGGTCGGCGTGACCGTGCTGACGTACCTCGCGACCCTGCTCATGCAGAAGTTCGTGATCCTTTACGGCAAGCGGCTGTTCGCGGCCGTCGTGCTCAGCGGTGTGCTCATCCAGGCCACCGTGATCATCGTGCTGCAGATGGAGTTCCCGCTGCTGTACGCCAACCAGACGCTCGGCTTCATCGTCCCCGGCCTCATCGGCTACCAACTGGTGCGCCAGCCCAAGGGGGCCACCCTGCTGTCCGTCGGCTCGGTCACCCTCGCCACCTATGTGGTGCTGACCGCCGGCATCCTCCTCGGCGCCATGCCCTCCGCCTGACCCGCCCGTACCCGACGACGCACCCCCTCGCACCCCTGGAGCCATCACCATGCCGAAGCGCAAAGGCCGCCCCGTCGTCCACGCGGCGACGGTCCTCGCGCTGCTCGCCGGCAGCGCCTACTTCACCTACGACCTGCGCAAGGACGAGCAGGCCAAGGTCCCGGCCGCCCAGACCATCTCCGACGACGGCCTGATGAACTCGGGCCAGGGGACCGGCAAGCAGACCTGGGAACGGCTGAACAACCCGGCTCGCTCGGTGCTGCGCGACGGCAAGGGCGCGGTCGTCGCCACCTTCACGGACGGCGCCCGCACCGCCACCCTCAAGGGCCCCGCCCGCACCTTCGCCGAACCCGCCACCACCAGCACCAAGGTGGTCACCGACGACTGGGTACGGCTGCTGCCCGAGCCGTGGACCAAGGGCTCCGAGAGCCAGCAGTGGTTCAAGGACTGGTTCAAGCAGTACGCCGGCAGCGAGGAGGACGACATCTTCGCGTTCGCCTTCCAGTACGTGCAGGGCGCCCCGGTCAAGAAGGACGCACAGGGCGTGCAGTACGCGGGCCACGCCTTCTACGGGCCGTACAAGCCCGACGGCGTCGACCGCTACGAACAGACCGATTTCTACGACTACCTGGGCATCCCGTACACCTTCCGGGACGGCACCACGATGCGGCCGCGTCCGGACCGGCTGCGGTCCGTGGACTGCTCCGGCTATCTGCGGCTGGTGTACGGCTACCGCGCCCGCTACCCGCTGCGCGCCTCCGACGCCGCCGGTGACGGGCTGCCGCGCACCGCCGACGGGATGGCGCGCTCCACGGCCGGCGTCGACATCGTCAAGATCCAGGGCCCGGGCCCCTGGTACGAGCGGCCGAAGAACATCGACGTCCTCCAGCCGGGCGACCTGCTGTTCTTCAAGATGGACCACCGCACCGGCAACCACATGGACCACTCCGCGATCTACCTCGGACCGGACACCGAGGGCCACAAGGTCTTCGTCTCCAGCCGCAAGGAACAGAACGGACCCACCATCGGGGACAAGGGCGGCGTCTCGCGGCTGGACGGCAACGGCTTCTACGCCGGGCTGTTCCGCAGCGCGAAGCGGCTGTGACCGCGGGCGCGGGCGCGGGCGGCGAGGAGGGCGGGGGCCGGGCGCCCAGGGTCCCGGCTTAAAGTGACCGGGTGAACGGAGACTGGCTCCTTCGCGGCCGAGACGGCCGGCTCAGTGTCTACCAGTCGTCGGGCGACGCCGTCCTGTGCCGGGCGGAGAGCACCCCCGGCGGCCCCTGGACCGGACCGCGCAGGGTCGGCGGCGAACAGAAACTGCATCCCGTCCCGGCCCTCGGCCAGGGCGCGGACGGCTATGCTCACCTGGTGTCCTGGCGGCCCACCGGCACGGGCGAGGCGGGCCTCGTGCACTCCACCCACTTCCGCGCCCACCTCGCCGCCCTGGACTGGAGCCCGGTCGGCCACCCCGACAAGAAGGACGACCGCACCGGGCAGCCCGCCGTCGCCGTGGACGCCGAGGGCCGCGCCCATGTCTTCGTGCGCAACAAGGGCGGCGGCGTCAGCATGCTCGCGCAGAAGGAGAAGGGCGGCTGGGAGCCCTGGCGGGACCTCGGCGGCGAGGGCGTCCAGGACGGACTCGCCGCGGTGACGGGGGAGTCCGGCAGGGTCGAGCTGTACGCGGCGGGCCCCGAGGGCCTCCTGTACTGGCGTCAGGAGGCCCCCGGCGCCCAGCCGGTGCTCCAGGAACCCCTGAAGGCCGCGGTCCGCCCGGGAACCCTGTACGCCCTCGCCACGTCCGCCGGCCGTACGACGCTCTACTGCACCGGCACCGACGGCGAACTGCGCGCCTGGCGGCCCGGCGGCGAACCGGTCACCCTGCTGACGGCCGCGGGCCACGGCCCGGTCAGCGCCGTCCGCTGCGACCTCGACGGCCACGACTGCACCCTGCTGGCCCAGCGCTCCGCCACCGGCCGCGTCGCCTTCGCCGCCTACCCGACCGAACTGGAGTCCGCCGGCGCCTGGTGGACCGAGTCCGGCCCCCCGCTCACGGTGGACGCCCGGGTGTCCCTCACGACGGACCGGGACGGCCGCGTGGTCGCCGCCACCCTGTCCCCGTCGACCGGCCGGCTCCTGCTGACCCGCCGCAAGGACGAACCGGGCCTCGCGCTGGAGGCCTGGCGGACGGTCTGAGCGGGCCGAGAGCCGTACGGCTGTACCGGACGTGAAGGGCCCCCGCCGAGGCGGGGGCCCTTCACGTCGACGCCGCCGGTGTTACGCCGGGACGCTCGCCACGCCCGGGGCCAGGAACGGCTTGCCGTTCACGCGCTCCGAGACGCCCTCGCGGTCCAGGTACGGCGTGATGCCGCCCAGGTGGAAGGGCCAGCCGGCGCCCGTGATCAGGCACAGGTCGATGTCCTGGGCCTCGGCGACGACGCCCTCGTCCAGCATGAGCCCGATCTCCTGCGCCACGGCGTCCAGCACGCGGTCGCGCACCTGCTCCTCGGTCAGGACGACATCGCCCTGCTTGAGGAGCGCCGCGACCTCGGGGTCCAGCTCCGGCTTGCCGCTGTCGTAGACGTAGAAGCCGCGCTTGCCGGCCTCGACCACGGCCTTGAGGTTCGGGGAGACCGTGAAGCGGTCCGGGAAGGCCCGGTTGAGGGTCTCCGAGACGTGCAGGCCGATCGCCGGGCCGACCAGTTCGAGCAGGACCAGCGGGGACATCGGCAGGCCCAGCGGCTCGACCGCCTTCTCGGCGACCTCGACCGGGGTGCCCTCGTCGATGACGTTCTGGATCTCGCCCATGAAGCGGGTCAGGACGCGGTTCACGACGAACGCCGGGGCGTCCTTGACCAGCACCGCGGTCTTCTTCAGCTTCTTGGCGACCGCGAAGGCGGTGGCCAGGGAGGCGTCGTCGGTCTGCTCGCCGCGCACGATCTCCAGCAGCGGCAGGATCGCGACCGGGTTGAAGAAGTGGAAGCCCACGACCCGCTCGGGGTGCTGGAGCTTGGCGGCCATCTCCGACACGGACAGCGAGGAGGTGTTGGTGGCGAGGACCGCGTGCGCCGGGGCGACCGCCTCGACCTCCGCGAACACCTTCTGCTTGACGCTCATCTCCTCGAACACGGCTTCGATGATGAAGTCCGCGTCCGCGAAGCCCTCGGCCTTGTCCAGGACACCGGTGACCAGCGCCTTGAGGCGGTTGGCCTTGTCCTGGTGGATACGGCCCTTGCCGAGCAGCTTGTCGATCTCGGCGTGGACGTAGCCCACACCCTTGTCGACGCGCTCCTGGTCGATGTCGGTCAGGACGACCGGCACCTCCAGACGGCGCAGGAAGAGCAGCGCGAGCTGGCTGGCCATCAGACCGGCGCCGACGACGCCGACCTTGGTGACCGGGCGGGCCAGGCTCTTGTCCGGGGCGCCGACGGGACGCTTGCCGCGCTTCTGCACCAGGTTGAACGAGTAGATGCCGGCGCGCAGTTCGCCGCCCATGATCAGGTCGGCGAGCGCCTGGTCCTCGGCGTCGTACCCCTGCTGGAGGTCACCGCCTCGGGCGGCCTCGATGATCTCCAGGGCGCGGTAGGCGGCCGGGGCCGCGCCGTGCACCTTGGAGTCGGCGATGAAGCGGCCCTTGGCGACGGCCTGGTCCCAGGCCTCGCCGCGGTCGATCTCCGGGCGCTCGACCGTGACGTCGCCCTTGAGGACCTGGGCGGTCCACAGCAGCGACTGCTCCAGGAAGTCGGCACCCTCGAAGAGGGCGTCGGCGATGCCCAGTTCGAAGACCTGCTTGCCCTTGAGCTGCTTGTTCTGGTTCAGCGAGTTCTCGATGATGACCGAGACGGCCTTGTCGGCGCCGATCAGGTTCGGCAGCAGGGTGCAGCCGCCCCAGCCGGGGACCAGACCGAGGAAGACCTCGGGCAGCGAGAACGCCGGGATCGCCTTGGAGACGGTGCGGTAGGTGCAGTGCAGACCGACCTCGACACCGCCGCCCATGGCCGCGCCGTTGTAGTACGCGAAGGTCGGCACGGCGAGGCCCGCGAGGCGCTTGAAGACCTCGTGGCCGCCCTTGCCGATGGCGAGCGCGTGCTCGTGCTCCTTCAGCAGCTCGACGCCCTTGAGGTCGGCGCCGACGGCGAAGATGAACGGCTTGCCGGTGATGCCGATACCGGCGATCGTGCCGTCCGCCGCCTCCTGCTCGACCTGGTCGATCGCCGCGTTCAGGTTGGCGAGCGAGGCCGGTCCGAAGGTGGTCGGCTTGGTGTGGTCCAGGCCGTTGTCCAGCGTGATCAGCGCGAAGCGGCCGGCGCCGAAGGGGAGGTCGAAGTGGCGTACGTGCGCACTGGTGACGACCTCGTCGGGGAACAGGTCCGAAGCCTGCTTCAGAAGCTCGGTGGTGCTCACTTGTCCCCCTCGAAGTGCGGGTTCTCCCAGATGACCGTCGCGCCCATGCCGAAGCCGACACACATGGTGGTCAGGCCGTAGCGGACGTGCGGCTGCTCCTCGAACTGGCGGGCCAGCTGCGTCATGAGCCGGATGCCGGAGGAGGCCAGCGGGTGGCCGAAGGCGATGGCGCCGCCGTACTGGTTGACGCGCGCGTCGTCGTCCGCGATGCCGTAGTGCTCCAGGAAGGCCAGCACCTGCACGGCGAAGGCCTCGTTGATCTCGAACAGGCCGATGTCGGAGATGGACAGGCCCGCCTTGGCGAGCGCCTTCTCGGTGGCCGGGATCGGGCCGTAGCCCATGACCTCGGGCTCCACGCCGGCGAAGGCGTAGGAGACCAGGCGCATCTTGACCGGGAGGCCGTTCTCGCGGGCGAAGTCCTCGCTGGCGACGATCGACGCGGTGGCGCCGTCGTTCAGACCGGCCGAGTTGCCGGCGGTGACACGGCCGTGGACGCGGAACGACGTCTTCAGGTTGGCCAGGCCCTCCAGGGTGGTCCCCGGGCGCATCGGCTCGTCGGCGGTGACCAGGCCCCAGCCGGTCTCGCCGCCGACGGGGGTGGTGCGGCGCACCGAGATCGGCACCAGGTCCCGCTGGATCTTGCCGTCGGCGTACGCCTTGGCGGCCTTCTCCTGCGAGAGCACCGCGTACTGGTCGGCACGCAGCTTGGTGAGGCTCGGATAGCGGTCGTGCAGGTTCTCCGCGGTCATGCCCATGAACAGGGCCGACTCGTCCACCAGCTTCTCGCTGACGAAGCGCGGGTTGGGGTCGACGGCCTCGCCCATCGGGTGGCGGCCCATGTGCTCGACGCCACCGGCGATGACGGCGTCGTAGGCGCCGAAGGCGATGGAGCCCGCGACGGACGTCACGGCGGTCAGACCGCCGGCGCACATGCGGTCGATGGAGTAACCGGGCACCGACTGCGGCAGACCGGCGAGGATGCCGGCCGTGCGGCCGAGGGTCAGACCCTGGTCACCGATCTGCGTGGTCGCGGCGATGGCGACCTCGTCGATCTTCTTCGGGTCCAGGCCGGGGTTGCGGCGCAGCAGCTCCCGGATCGCCTTGACGACGAGGTCGTCGGCGCGAGTCTCGTGGTAGATGCCCTTCGGGCCCGCTTTGCCGAACGGGGTGCGGACGCCGTCGACGAAGACGACGTCCCTGACGGTACGAGGCACGATGGCTCTCCTCCATGGTGCGGGACGCTGAGCGCTTGCTCAAGCCCATGCTACTTGCGAGTAATGTAGTTGCCCAGCGTCAGGGGTGCCAGCGGCGAAGGTCACACCGGCAGGAGAGAGGGAGCCGTCCGGAGGTTGGCGCGATCTGTACGGCCTCGCGGCGCCCCGTCGGGGGGCGGGAAACGGCGCGAGCGGCCACGGGGGACCCGCGGCCGCTCGATCTCGATCCGTTCTACGGCGCTCAGGCGCCCTTTTCCGACAGCGCGCCCACCAGCACCGGCGTCACCAGCTCCACCTGCCACGGACGCGCGCCGTACCCCGCGAGCGCCGCCGAGACGGACCCCGCGTCGACCGCGGGCGGCTGCCAGCAGAGCCGGCGGACCGTGTCCGGGGAGATCAGGTTCTCCTGCGGCATGGACAGCCGCTCGGCGAGCGCCGTGACCGCGGCCCGCGCGGCGGACAGGCGCGCCGCCGCCGACGGGTCCTTGTCCGCCCACGCCCGCGGCGGGGGCGGTCCCGTCACCGGCTGCCCCGGCTGCGGCAGCTCGGACTCCGGGAGCGCCTTGGCCCGGTCCACCGCCGCCTGCCACTGCTCCAGCTGCCGGCGCCCGGTGCGGTGCCCGAACCCGTTCAGCGCGGCCAGCGCGTGCACGTTGCCCGGCAGGGCCAGGGCCGCCTCCACGATCGCCGCGTCCGACAGCACCTTGCCCGGCGACACGTCACGCCGCTGCGCGATGCGGTCCCGCGTCTCCCACAGCTCCCGTACGACGGCCAGCTGCCGGCGGCGCCGCACCTTGTGCATCCCGGACGTACGGCGCCAGGGCTCCTTGCGGGGCTCGGCCGGCGGGGCGCTCGCGATCGCGTCGAACTCCTGGAGGGCCCACTCCAGCTTGCCCTGGCGGTCCAGCTCCTTCTCCAGGGCGTCGCGCAGGTCCACGAGGAGTTCGACGTCCAGCGCGGCGTAGCGCAGCCAGGGCTCGGGCAGCGGGCGGGTGGACCAGTCGACGGCGGAGTGGCCCTTCTCCAGGACGAAGCCGAGGACGTTCTCCACCATGGCGCCGAGGCCGACCCGGGGGAACCCGGCGATCCGGCCGGCCAGCTCGGTGTCGAACAGCCGGGTGGGCAGCATGCCTATCTCGCGCAGGCACGGCAGGTCCTGGGTGGCGGCGTGCAGCACCCACTCCACGCCGGACAGCGCCTCGCCGAGCGCGGACAGGTCGGGGCAGGCGACGGGGTCGATCAGCGCGGTGCCGGCGCCCTCGCGGCGCAGCTGCACCAGATATGCGCGCTGGCCGTAGCGGTACCCGGAGGCGCGCTCGGCGTCCACGGCGACCGGCCCGGAGCCGGCGGCGAAGGCGGCGACCACGTCGGCGAGCGCCGCCTCGTCGGCGACGACGGGCGGAATGCCCTCGCGGGGTTCGAGAAGGGGTGTCGGCGCCTCCGTCACAGAAGATCCGGCGTCGTCGGGAGACGTGTCTCCATTGCTGCGCCGGGTGCTGTCTGCTGCGATGTCTTGGGCGTCGGTCACCTGTCAAGGGTATCCATGCGCGGACAGCGCCCGTCGCCGGAACGTTCCGTCGACGGGCGCCGAGGGGTCGTAAACCAGTCAGCCCGGTGAAATCGCCGGTTCAGGGGAGTGAATCGGCCGCATTCCGGAAGGGGTCGGTGGGAAAGGGGGTGGGGAGGGAGGCGGAACGGGGAGCAGGGAGGGGAGCGGGGCGGAGGACGGGGTGGGAAAAAGGGGAGATCGGGGGAAGGCGGGTGGGGGAGGGGTCAGTGGATGATTCCGGTGCGCAGGGCGACGGCGACCATGCCGGCCCGGTCGCCGGTGCCCAGCTTGCGGGCGATACGGGCGAGGTGGCTCTTCACGGTCAGGGCGGACAGGCCCATGGAGACGCCGATCGCCTTGTTCGACTGGCCCTCCGCGACCAGGCGCAGCACCTCGACCTCGCGTCCGGACAGTTCGCGGTAGCCGCCCGGGTGGCTCGGGGCACCCGGGGGGCGGCGGTGCATGCGCGCGGCGCCGCCGAGGGGGGCGGCACCGGGCCGGGTGGGGAGCCCGATGTTGGTGCGGGTGCCGGTGACGACGTAGCCCTTGACCCCGCCGGCCAGCGCGTTGCGGACCGCGCCGATGTCGTCGGCGGCGGAGAGGGCGAGCCCGTTGGGCCAGCCCGCGGCGCGGGTCTCGGAGAGCAGGGTCAGGCCGGAGCCGTCGGGCAGGTGGACGTCGGCGACGCAGATGTCGCGGGGGTTGCCGATGCGGGGACGAGCCTCCGCGATGGACGAGGCCTCGATCACGTCGCGCACACCGAGCGCCCACAGATGACGGGTGACGGTGGAGCGCACGCGCGGGTCGGCCACGACCACCATGGCGGTCGGCTTGTTCGGGCGGTAGGCGACCAGGCTTGCGGGTTGCTCAAGGAGAACGGACACCAGGCCTCCTGGGTGGGGGGACGGGGCCGGCTTGTGGGGAAGAAGCCGGGACGAACCGTGCTTTCAAGGTCACAGTCGTCTTCGGCAGCAAACGTGTCCGCCTTTAGAGAGTGATCACGATCTAGTGAGTAACAATCCGTGCAATTCGGACACGCGCTCGATCACCCGAAGATCGAATCGGTCCGAGCGAATGCGATTCGAGGTCACAATGTGGCCGTATCGACAAAGAGATGGTCAATAAGGCGCCCCGGAGGATGACGGCGGCGATGACGCGCCGTCACTTCACCGGGACTGCGGACCCCTGCGCTGCGGCAGCGTCACCACCGAGGTGTCGCCCGGACCGGCCGGCGGCAGCCCGCCGACCTGGGCCAGCAGATCGCACCAGGAGATCAGGTGGGCCGCCGCGTCCGGCACCCCGCCGCGGCCCTCGCGCGGCGTCCAGGAGGCCCGGATCTCGATCTGCGAGGCGGCCGGCCGGTCGGCGAGACCGCCGAAGTAGTGCGAACTCGCGCGGGTGACGGTGCCGCTCGGCTCGCCGTAGCCGAGGCCGCGCGCCCCGAGCGCCCCGGTCAGCCAGGACCAGCACACCTCCGGCAGCAGCGGATCGGCCGCCATCTCCGGCTCCAGCTCCGCCCGCACCAGCGTCACCAGCCGGAACGTGCCCCGCCAGGCGTCGTGCCCGGCCGGGTCGTGCAGCAGCACCAGGCGCCCGTCGGCCAGCTCCTGCTCGCCGTCGACCACCACCGCCTCCAGCGCGTACGCGTACGGCGCGAGCCGCTGCGGCGCGGGGGTCGGCTCCACCTCGATCTGCGGGCGCAGCCGGCAGCCGCGCAGGGCGTCGACCGCGGCCCGGAACGCCGGCGGACCCGCGGCACCAGGGTGCCGGTCCGCCTCCTCGGTGTCCTTCACGTCGCCCAATCCGTCAGCGCCTTCCGACCTGTGTCCGTGAGCCGCAGCCATGCGGGGAAGAGTAAGGGGAATCGGGCCTCTGCGCAGGCAAGACACCCCGCGACGTGCGCTTCCTCGCCGCCTGTGCACGGCCCGTCCACACCGCATGCGAGACTTTTCCCGTGACCGCCAACGACGCCCCTCGGGGCAAGCAGCCGACCGCGACGTACGACAGCGCCTTCCTCAAGGCGTGCCGGCGTGAACCCGTGCCCCACACCCCCGTGTGGTTCATGCGCCAGGCCGGCCGCTCCCTGCCCGAGTACCTCAAGGTGCGCGAGGGCATTCCGATGCTGGAGTCCTGCACGCGGCCCGAGCTGGTCACCGAGATCACCCTCCAGCCGGTGCGGCGGCACCACGTGGACGCGGCGATCTACTACAGCGACATCGTCGTCCCGCTCAAGGCCATCGGCCTCGACCTCGACATCAAGCCCGGCGTCGGCCCGGTCGTCGAGCAGCCCGTCCGCACCCGCGCCGACCTGGCCCGGCTGCGCGAGCTGACCCCCGAGGACGTCTCCTACGTCACCGAGGCGATCGGGATGCTCACCCGGGAGCTGGGCCCCACCCCGTTGATCGGCTTCGCCGGCGCCCCCTTCACCCTGGCCAGCTACCTGGTCGAGGGCGGCCCCTCGCGCACGTACGAGAACGCCAAGGCGATGATGTACGGCGACCCCGAGCTGTGGGCCGACCTGCTCGACCGCCTCGCCGGCATCACGGCCGCCTTCCTGAAGGTCCAGATCGAGGCCGGCGCCTCCGCCGTGCAGCTGTTCGACTCCTGGGCCGGCGCGCTCGCCCCCGCCGACTACCGGCGCTCGGTGCTGCCCGCCTCGGCCAAGGTCTTCGACGCGGTCGCGGAGTACGGCGTGCCGCGCCTCCACTTCGGCGTGGGCACCGGCGAGCTGCTGGGCCCGATGGGCGAGGCCGGCGCGGACGTCGTCGGCGTCGACTGGCGCGTCCCGCTGGACGAGGCCGTCCGCCGCGTCGGCCCCGGCAAGGCGCTCCAGGGCAACCTGGACCCGACCGTGCTGTTCGCGGGCAAGGACGTCGTCGAGGCCAAGGCCCAGGAGGTGCTGGACGCCGCCGCGGGCCTGGAGGGCCACATCTTCAACCTCGGCCACGGCGTGATGCCCAAGACCGACCCGGACGCGCTGACCCGCCTGGTGGAGTACGTCCACGGCGCGACCGCCCGCTGACCCTCACCAGGTCGGGTAGGAGGGCCGCGCGCGCCTGCCGAACAGCAGGCCGGGCGGCTCCGGCGGGGGCGGGGTGCCCGGCTTCAGCGGCAGGGCGATGAGCAGGCCCACCAGGAAGCCGATCACATGGGCGACGTACGCCACCGTCCCCGCGTCGGACACGCCCTGCCCGGACGAGTACACGGCCTGGAGCACGAACCAGAAGCCCAGCACCAGCCAGGCGGGCAGCCGCAGCGGCAGGAACACCAGGAACGGCACGAGCACCCAGACCCGGGCCCCGGGCCACAGCACGAGGTAGGCGCCGAGCACCCCGGCGATCGCGCCCGACGCGCCGATCAGCGGGGCGCCAGAACCGGCGTTCAGCAGCGCGAAGCCGTACCCGGCCGCGTAACCGCAGACGACGTAGAAGACGACGTACCGGATGTGGCCCATCCGGTCCTCGACGTTGTTGCCGAAGATCAGCAGGAACAGCATGTTGCCCAGCAGGTGCAGCCAGCTGCCGTGCACGAACATCGCCGTGAACACCGACAGCGGCGGCGACTTGTGGAAGCCGCGCGGCGCCACCACGCAGCCCGGGCCGTGCGGTCCGACGCCCACCTGGCCCGTCGGCACCAGCTGCGGCACCTGACCGTGGACCAGCTCCCTCGGGACCGCCGCGAAGCGGTCCATGAAGGACTCCAGATGGCACAGCTGCGCGAGGCTCTCGCCGCCGGCCAGCGAGCCGGGCATGCCGGGCGTCCACAGGAACACCAGGACGTTCGCGGCGATCAGCGCGTATGTCACCCAGGGGGTGCGGCGCACCGGATTGATGTCATGGACGGGAATGACCACGAAGGAGTAGTGCCCGGCGAGCCCGCGGTCAATCGAGCGGTCCCGCCGGGCGGTCACGCGCCGGTCAGCTCCCGCGCACCTTTCCCGCCGCCTTGCGCGCGGCCACCAGGACCGGGTCCCACACCGGCGAGAACGGCGGCGCGTAGCCGAGGTCCAGGGCGGTCATCTGCTCCACCGTCAGCCGCGCGGTCAGCGCCACCGCCGCGATGTCCACCCGTTTGGCCGCGCCCTCCCGCCCCACGATCTGCACGCCCAACAGGCGTCCGGTGCGGCGCTCGGCGAGCATCTTGACGGTCATCGGGGAGGCATCCGGGTAGTAGCCCGCCCGGCTGGTCGACTCGATGGTGACCGCCTCGAACTCCAGGCCCACCCGGTGCGCGTCCTTCTCGCGCAGCCCGGTGCGGGCGATCTCCAGGTCGCAGACCTTGCTGACCGCCGTGCCGACCACGCCCGGGAAGGTCGCGTAGCCGCCGCCCGCGTTGGTGCCGATGACCTGGCCGTGCTTGTTGGCGTGGGTGCCCAGCGGAACGTACTGCTCCCGCCCCGAGACCAGGTTCAGCACCTCCACGCAGTCACCGCCCGCCCAGATGTTCTCGTGCCCGCGCACCCGCATGGATAGATCGGTGAGCAGCCCCTCGTGGGCGCCGAGCGGCAGCCCGGCGGCGCGCGCGAGGGCGGTCTCGGGGCGGACGCCGATGCCGAGGACCACCACGTCGGCCGGGTACTCGGCGTGCTCGGTGGCCACCGCGCGGACCCGGCCGTCCTCCCCGGTGAGGATCTTGGTGACCTCGGTGCCGTTCACCATGGTGATGC
The DNA here is from genome assembly GCF_030450125.1 of Streptomyces sp. WP-1. Lineage (NCBI taxonomy): Bacteria > Bacillati > Actinomycetota > Actinomycetes > Kitasatosporales > Streptomycetaceae > Streptomyces > Streptomyces sp. WP-1. The sequence goes on along the minus strand of NZ_CP123923.1, from coordinate 1,953,631 downwards.
CGAGGCCCTCCATGGCGCGGTGCACCAGGCATCCCATGTCCGGATCGAGGGTCGACATGGGCTGCTCGCCGCGGTTGACGACCGTCACCTCGAAGCCCCGGTCGATCAGCGCCTCGGCCATCTCCACGCCGATGTACCCGGCGCCCACGACCACCGCGCGCCGGCCCTTCGCGCGGGCCAGCGTGTCGATCAGCGCCTGCCCGTCGTCCAGGGTCTGCACGCCGTGCACCCCGGGGGCGTCCGCGCCCGGCAGCTCCGGGCGGACCGGACGGGCCCCCGTCGCGATCACCAGTCTGTCGTACGACGTCCAGGACTCGGCGCCGGAATCCAGCTCCCGCGCGCGTACCCGCTGCCCCGGCACGTCGATCTCCGTGACCTCGGTGCGCAGCCGCAGATCGATGTCCCGTGCGCGGTGCTCCTCGGGGGTGCGGGCGATCAGCTCGTCCCGCCCGGCGACGGCGCCGCCCACCCAGTAGGGGATGCCGCACGCCGAGTACGAGGTGAAGTGACCGCGCTCGAACGCCACGATCTCCAGCTCCCCGGGCCCCCGCTGCCGCCGCGCCTGCGACGCCGCCGACATGCCCGTGGCGTCCCCGCCGACGACGACCAGCCGCTCCCGCCCCTGATGCATGCTCATGGGGACACGCTAGAGGGTCCCGGCCCGACGCGGCGCGGGACCTACGGCCCTGGCGGCGCTGTCAGTGGGGTCTGAGAGAGTGGGGACCATGAGCGCAACGGGTATGAACGCCGGGCACGCCGTCGTCATCGGAGCCGGTGTCGCCGGTCTGGCCGCCGCCCACCGGCTGCTGGAGCGCGGCGCGCGGGTGACGGTGCTGGAGGCGTCCGAGCGGGTCGGCGGCAAGCTGCTGCCCGGCGAGATCGCGGGCGTCCGGGTCGACCTCGGCGCCGAGTCGATGCTCGCCCGCCGCCCCGAGGCAGTGGCCCTCGCCCGCGAGGCCGGCCTCGCCGAGCGGCTCCAGCCCCCGGCGATCGCGAGCGCCGCCATCTGGACCCGGGGCGCGCTGCGCCCCATGCCCAAGGGCCATGTGATGGGCGTGCCCGGCACCGCCGCCGCCCTCGCCGGCGTCCTGTCCGAGGACGGTCTGGCCCGCATCGGCCGGGACGCCGTCCTGCCCCGCACCTCCGTCGGCGACGACGTGTCGGTGGGGGAGTACGTGGCGGCGCGCCTCGGCCGCGAGGTCGTGGACCGCCTCGTGGAACCCCTGCTCGGCGGGGTGTACGCGGGCGACGCGTACCGCATCTCGATGCGCTCCGCCGTCCCCCAGCTCTTCCAGGCCGCCCGCGCGCACGCCTCCCTGACCGAGGGCGTCCGCGAGATCCAGGCCAAGGCCGCCGCGGCTTCGCAGACCGGGCCCGTGTTCATGGGCATCGAGGGCGGCGTGGGCACCCTGCCGCTCGCGGTCGCCGAGTCCGTCCGGGCGCGCGGCGGCGAGATCCGCACCGAGGCACCCGTCACCGAGCTGCGCCGGGACCCCGCGGGCGGCTGGCGGGTCACCGCGGCCGGACAGCTGCTGCACGCCGACGCCGTGGTGGTCGCCGTACCCGCCCCGGCCGCCGCCCGGCTGCTGCGCCCCGAGTCCCCGGCGGCCGCCGCCGAGCTGGCCGCCGTCGAGTACGCCTCGATGGCCCTGATCACCCTCGCCTACCGGCGCGCCGAGGTGTCCCTGCCCGAGGGCAGCGGCTTCCTGGTGCCGCCGGTCGACGGACGCACCATCAAGGCCGCCACGTTCGCCTCCCAGAAGTGGGGCTGGATCGCCGACGAGGACCCGGACACGCTCGTCGTGCGCACCTCGGTGGGGCGGTACGGCGAGACGGCGGTCCTCGGACGCGACGACGCCGACCTGGTGGAGGTCTCCCGGCACGACCTCCGCGAGGCCGCCGGCATCGAGGCCGCGCCCGTCGAGACCCGGGTCACCCGCTGGACCGACGGGCTGCCCCAGTACCCCGTCGGGCACCACGGCAGGGTGGCCCGCATCCGCGAGCACATCGCCAGGCTTCCGGGCCTCGCGGTCTGCGGCGCGCAGTACGACGGCGTGGGCATCCCCGCGTGCGTCGCGAGCGCGAACGCGGCCGTCGACCAGCTGTCCGGTGATCTGCGCGGGGCCGAGGAGCTGACGGCCCACCCGGTGCAGAGCCTCCACGGCGGAGCAGGAGAATAGGGACCATGAGTGACGACGCCCCCACCACCGAGTCCGGCAGGATCCCCAACAAGGGCAAGCTGGCCAAGGACCTGAACGATGTCATCCGCTACACCCTGTGGTCCGTCTTCAAGCTGAAGGACGTGCTGCCGGCCGACCGCGCGGGCTACGCCGACGAGGTCCAGGAGCTGTTCGACCAGCTCGCCGCCAAGGACGTGACGATCCGCGGCACGTACGACCTGTCCGGTCTGCGGGCGGACGCCGATGTGATGATCTGGTGGCACGCGGAGACCAGCGACCAGCTCCAGGAGGCGTACAGCCTCTTCCGCCGCACCAGGCTGGGCCGCGCGCTGGAGCCGGTGTGGTCCAACATGGCGCTGCACCGCCCGGCCGAGTTCAACCGCTCGCACATCCCGGCGTTCCTCGCCGACGAGACGCCCCGCGACTATGTGAGCGTCTACCCCTTCGTGCGCTCGTACGACTGGTACCTGCTGCCCGACGAGGACCGCCGCCGCATGCTCGCCGACCACGGCAAGATGGCCCGCGGCTTCCCGGACGTGCGCGCCAACACGGTCGCCTCGTTCTCGCTGGGCGACTACGAGTGGATCCTCGCCTTCGAGGCGAACGACCTGTCCCGCATCGTCGACCTCATGCGCCATCTGCGCGGCTCCGAGGCCCGGATGCACGTCCGCGAGGAGGTCCCGTTCTACACGGGCCGCCGCAAGGACGTGGCGGAGCTGGTGGCGGGCCTGGCGTAGGGCTCAGCCCGCCTTCCGTCCCTGGCCGGGGACGGGTTCGGCGCGGGGCGCGCAGGACGCGTTCCGCGCCGGGAGGCGGCCCGTCAGCAGGTAGTCGTCCATGTAGTCGTCGACGCACTTGTCGGGGCCGCCGCCGATGCCGTGATTGCCCGCGCCGCGCTCGGTCACCAGCAGGGAGCCGGCCAGCCGCCGGTTCATCTCCAGGGCCCCCGCGTACGGCGCGGCCGCGTCCCGCTCGGCCGCCAGGAGCAGCACCGGGGGCAGCGCGCCGGGCGCGGTGCGCACGTCCAGGGGCCGCTGCCGGGGCGCCGGCCAGTACGCGCAGGGCAGGTTCATCCACGCGTTGTCCCAGGTCTCGAAGGGCGCGACGCGGGCCAGCCGGGTGTTGTCCCGGTCCCACACCGCCCAACGCGTGGGCCAGGGGGCGTCGTTGCACTCGACGGCCGTGTACACGGCGCTGCCGTTCTCCGCCGCCGCGGCCGACCCGGGGTCCGGCGCGGCCAGTCGGACCAGCGGCTTCGGGTCGCCGCGCAGGTACGCGGAGAGGGCGGCGGCCCGGCCCGGCCAGTAGGCGTCGTAGTACCCGGCCGTCAGGAACGCGTTCTGCAACTGGCCGGGACCGACCTTCCCGCCCGCCGGCTTCCGGGCGAGCCGCGCAGCGGCGGTGTCGTAACTGCCCTGCACCTTCCGGGGCGTGTCGCCGAGCCGGTAGACGTCGTCGTGCCGGGCGATCCAGTCCCGCACGTCCGCCCAGCGCTTCTCGAACGCGGCCGACTGGTCGAGGTTGCTGCGGTACCAGACCTGCCGCGGATCCGGGTCCACCGGCGCGTCCAGCACCATCCGGCGCACCTGGGAGGGGAACATCGCCGCGTACAGCGAGCCGTAGTACGTGCCGTACGACGCGCCCATGAACGTCAGCCGGTCCTCGCCCAGCGCGGCCCGCAGGACGTCCAGGTCCCGCGCGTTGTTCAGGGAGTTGAAGAAGCGCAGCCCGGGGCCCGAACGCCGGGCGCAGCCGCGGGCGTACGCCTTCGCCTCCGCCACGCGCCGGCGTTTGTACGCCTCCGAGGGCCGTGTCGGCGCGAGCGTGGGCGCCTTGCCGAACTCCTTCGGGTCCTCGCAGGACAGCGGGGCGGAGCGGCCCACCCCGCGCGGGGCGTAGCCGACCAGGTCGTAGGCGGCGGCGATCCGTTTCCAGACGGGCAGGGTGCCGGCCAGCGCGAAGTACATGCCGGAGGCGCCGGGACCGCCGGGGTCGTAGACGAGGGCGCCCTGCCGGGGGACCTTCCGGCCGCCGTCCTCGCCGGTGGCGGGGGCGCGGCTGACGGTGAGCGCGATCCGCTTCCCGTCGGGGTGGGCGTAGTCGAGGGGGACGGAGACGGTGCCGCAGCGCAGTCCGGCGGGGGAGTGGGGGACGGCCGGCACGTCGGCGGGGTCGCAGGCGCCGTAGCGGATGCCGGTGGCGCGGGCGCGGAGGGCGGCGACGACGGTGCCCCGCAGTTCGGCGGCGCCGGAGGGGAACGGCGCGCCGGGCAGGCCCGGCGCGGCGGTACGGCTCGGCGTGGCGTCCACCGGGGCGGTGGCCAGGGCGGTCAGCACCAGGGAGACGGCGGCCGAGCAGACGGCGACGGCTTTCATTCGGCATCCCTTCGGTCACCGCTGCGGACACCAGGGATGTTTCGTGCCGCCGCCGGGGAAGGCAAGCACCGCCCGGGCGGTGTCGGCGCCAGTGCCCCGATGCGCCCCCTACTCCCGGTGCGGCGCGTCGCGGTGGGCGAAGGCCGCGCGCAGCTCCGGTTCGCCGATCGCGCGGATGCCGCGCAGTGCGACGGAGGTGAGGAACGACGGCTCGGCACCGGGGCGCCGCCGCAGCAGCGCCCCCAGCACGCGCTGCCCGGCGGGGGAGGCCCACGGCGAGTACGGGTGCACCTCGAAGCGGGCTATGGCCAGACAGCTCAGCGACAGGGTGAACGGCAGCAGGAACCACAGGCCGACCATCAGGCGCGAGGTGTCGGCCTGGACCGGCAGCAGCAGCGCGGCGACGGCGAGGACCGGCACGGCGAGCGCGGCGGCGCGGACCTGGCGCACGGCCGCGCCGATGGTGGGGCCCGCCGCGTCGGGCACGGCGAGGCCGCTGCGCACGAGACGGTCGGCGAGGCGTCGGACGGCGTCGGTGCGGGCGGCGCGGATGCGGACCGGCGCGATACGGGACTGGCCGTCGGGGCCGATCGCCCCGATGACGGACCGCTCGATCTCGTCCCGGCCGAGCGGGTCGACGACGGTGGCCCAGCCGGTGTGGGCGAGGTGCAGGCGCCGCTGGCGGGCCATCGACAGGAGCGTGACGTCGGCGACGCGCTGGGGTCCGCCGGACAGGAACGCGGCCTCGTACAGGGTCAGGTCGAGGTCTCCGGCCGCTGCTCCGGGGCCCGGGTCCAGGGCCGCGGCGCGCATCGCCGCGAGACAGAGCCGGACGCAGGCCGTAGCGGTGAACGCCCAGGCGGGGAGCAGGAGGAGGAGCCAGAACATGACGTGTTTTGTATGCCAGGGCGGCGGGTGGGCGCCAGGATTTTTCACATGCGGACGGGGTGCGGCCGGTTCGGCGCGCGCCCCCTTGAGGGGCGGTTCAGGACCGTCCCGGCAACACCCTGCGCGCCGCCCGTGCCACCCGGCCCCGGCGCACCGGTCCCTCCCGTTCCCGCCACCACCGACGCAGCTCGCGCCTCGGGAGCCCCGGCCGCTCCCCGTCCAGCAGGAACCCGGCGAAGTCCAGCGCGTCCCGCCGGTACCCCCCGCGCATCGGCCGCCGGCGCGCGTACTCCAGGAACGCCTCCCGGTACGACGCCCCGAGCAGCACCGGCAGCTCCGGCGCCACCTTCGCCACCACGTCCGCCCGCTTCGCCGCGAGCGCCCGCGCCTGTACCCCCAGCCGTACCCGGTCGAACCCCTCGGGCACGGGCGTCCGGGCCACCAGCGAGGACAGCACGGCGGCCTGCGCGACCCCGAGCCGCTGACGGGCCTCCTCGGTGCCGCCGGGGTCCTCGCCCACCGGCGAGACGGCCCGCGCCTCCACGTCCCCCCGCCGCCCGCCCTCCACCACCTTCCGGATCGCCCCCAACTCCCGCTCCAGCTCGGCCGGTTCCGGGAAGTTCTCGTCGCGCTCCAGCAGGACGCCGGGCGGGGCGACCCGGGCGGCGAGGTCGGCCAGGATGCCGAGCACCGCGTCCGGCACCGGGTGCGCGTGGCTGTCGTGCCACACGCCGTCGCGCTCGACGCCGCCCGCGACATGGACGTAGGCGATCGCCTCCAGCGGCAGCCCGTCCAGCGCCTTCGCCGGGTCCTCGCCGCGGTTGACGTGGTTGGTGTGCAGGTTGGCCACGTCGATCAGCAGCCGTACGCCGGTCCGCTCGGCCAGCTCGTACAGGAACTGCCCCTCGGTCAGCTCCTCGTCCGGCCAGGAGAACAGCGCGGCGATGTTCTCCACGGCGAGCGGCACCGGCAGCGCGTCCTGGGCGATGCGCACGTTCTCGCAGAGCACGTCGAGCGCGTCCCGGGTACGCGGCACGGGCAGCAGGTGGCCCGCCTCCAGCAGCGGCGAGGCGGTGAGCGCGCCGCCCGCCCGGACGAACGCGATGTGCTCGCTCACCAGCGGCGACCCGAGCGTCTGAGCGCGTTCGGCGAGCGCCGCGAGCCGGCCGGCGTCGGGCCGCTGCGCGCCGCCGAGCCCGAGGGAGACACCGTGCGGCACCACGGTCACCCCGCGCTCCCGCAACCGCCCCAGCGACTCGGGGAGATGGCCGGGGCAGACGTTCTCCGCCACGACCTCCACCCAGTCGATGCCGGGCATCCGCTCCACGGCCTCGGCGATCTCCGGCCGCCAGCCGATCCCGGTCCCCAGTCTCCCCATGGCCTGTCCCCCTCCTCGCCCCCCGGCGCACGCGTCGTACATGACCCCCGGAGCCCGCCCCGAACCCCCGTCCGGCCGCCTTCAGAGCAACATTTGAGGTTCGGACCGGGTCGCGGGCCGGGGTTCCGGCCGCGCGTCAGGCCGGACCGGCTTCCCGGGGGACCCGGTCGACGCGGTGCAGATCCGGGACGCAGAGGTTGAGCACGGTCGTCGCGACGATCAGCGCGGCGCAGGCCAGGAGCACCCCCTGGCTGCTCCACGCGCGCACCGCGAGGGCGGTGAGGAGATAGCCGAGGGGGATGGCGAGCCGTTCGCCGACACCGTTGAACGCGCTCATGCGGCCCTGTTCCGCCGAGGGCACATGCTGCTGGAACGCGGTGGTCCAGGCGACGACCGCGACATCGAGCCCGATCCCCGCGAGGAAGGCGGCCCCGAGCACGAACGGCAGCGCCATGCCCCAGGCCATGGCGGCCAGCGGCAACGCGAGCGAACCGCCCGCGGCGACGGCGACCGCGAGCAGCCGGTACGGCTTCCACCGCAGGCACACCACGGTGCCCGCCAGCAGCCCGCAGGAGAACGCCGCCTGGACCAGGCCCCAGTCGCGCGCCCCGGCGTACCGGCGGGCGGCGACGAGCGGGCCGAGCAGCTGGAAGCCCGCCAGCCACGCGGCGACGAGGACGGTCCCGGCGGCCGTGTAGGTCCACAGCCAGGTACGGGACCGGAACCCCGCCCACCCGGCCCGCAGATCGGCCAGGACACCGCGGGCCGCGGCGGGCGGCACGGCCAGGCGCAGGCCCAGCAGCAGGACGGCGGCGACGGCGAACGTGCAGGCGTCCCAGGCCAGCACCCAGGCCGCGCCGCTCAGCGCGACGACGAAGCCGCCGACGACCGGACCCAGCACCTTCACCGCGTTGCCCGGCAGTCGCAGCAGCGCGTTGGCCTGCTGGAGGTGCTCCCCGGGAACGATCTGCGCGACGGCACCCTGGGTGGCCGGCACGATGAACGACGCCGCCGTCCCCGACGCGAAGCCGCACACCGCGATCGACACCGTCGTCGCGTGCCCGGTGGCCACGGTGACGGCCAGCACCCCCTGCGCGCCCGCCGCCGCGAGGTTCCCCAGGAACAGGATGCGGCTGCGCGACCACCGGTCCGCGAACAGGCCGCCCATGAGCAGGAACAGGATCGTGGGCACGGTGTTCACCGCGAGCACGAGCCCCAGCGCCCCAGCCCCGCCGCCCTCCTCGATCACCGAGTAGGCGAGCGCGAGCGGCGCCATCGCGGACCCGGACGCCGAGATCACGTTCGCCGCCACGAACCGCCGGAACGCGGGGAGGCGCAGGGGCGATTCGAGGGTCTTGGGCGCCTCCGGGGGCTTCGATGCCTTCGGTGAGCCGGTGGCCGTCTCCATGATCCCCCTCGGACTTGGTGGAGCGTGCACCTTAATGCAGCCGCTGCCCCACGCGAGACCGTTCTTCGAAGCTAACGACGAGCGCACTCGGGGCAGGCCGTGCCCGCTGCGGTTCGCCGACCGGCCGACCCGGCCAAGCCCGCGGTGACGATGAACGCGGCGATCGCGGCGACGATGCCCAGCCAGGCCGGATGCACGGCGGCGGGCCAGAGGACGAGTCTGCTGATGCCGCCGCCGCTGTCGGGGTTCACAGTGGTGACCGCGGCGGCGGTCGCGGCGATCACAGAGCCGAATTCGAGGAGCGCGAGCCAGCTGAGAAACCTGGACCACCCGTGCTTCTCGACCGGCTTCATGTCCTGGCCGCAGCGCCCACAGTGGCGGCGGCAAACCACCGGTTCCGGTTCGGTGACGGCGGACGCGGCTGCCTTCGTCCTCAACGCTTTGATCGCCTCGATTTTGGCGGTGCCGGTCAGTTCCGGGTGCTCCCGCTCGATCTGGTCCCGGGCATCCCTCAACCGCATCTGTCATCACCTTCCGGCTTCAGAGATGGTCGGGCGGACCATCCCACCGGCCCGACATCCGGTCAAGGCCAAGTTCGGCAGGAGGTGCGCTCAGCGCAACGCCGGATGATCAGCCATCACCGTGCACGAACCTGGAGCGATCTCGGTCAATCCCGGTGTCGTATCAGTCAGCGAGGGACACGGCGCGCCTGTCACCGTCATCTGGAGGGCCGACACGTGAACCACCGCCCGGCTCCCAACGTCGACTGCGCTCTGCACCAGCTGAAGCGAGGGCGCGTCCCCGAACCGCCGCGTTGCCCCGTCACTAACCATCCACGAAGGACGGACACCCCCATTGGTAGACACGTCGCCCGGTGAGACGTACGCCGAGATCGCTGCCGCCACAGCCGCGCTGACCACCGTCCGCAACCAGTGGGCCCGCCACCCGCAGTGGCCCGAGCCGCTGCCCGAGAAGCGCGGCAGATGCCTCGTCTTCGATCCGGCCGCCGTGGACCGGTTCGTCACCGAGTACCTCGACCGCCAGGCCGCCGACCTGGAGCCCGTACGGCTATACACCGCCCGCGAGATCGAGCAGCTGACCGGTATCACCGCCGCCACCATCCGCGCCGACCGCTCCCGAGGACGCGAGCACCGATCACGGCTGGAGTCAGCTTGCCGCAGAGTGGTGGACCGCTCCCTGTCAGCCGGTCGCCGGGCACGTCAGCGGGTGACGGACGCACGGCTGATGAGGCCGACGGCAGATTCGTGACGAATCTGGGGGGGACCAAAGTTTCGGAAAGTTGAGCGCCGCGCGAAGTCGCAAATCTAGCCCGGTTGGGTCGGCCGCCACATTTCCCAGACACCAGATTTGTTGGAGCGCTAGGGTAGAGACATCACGCATCTATGGATGCGTTTGGGTGGGGTCGTGCGGTTCGTGGCACCACCTGATGCGGGTGACCCCTCGTGCCTTTGGCGTAGACGACGAGGGGCCACCTTTACACCAGCCAGTGACCGTGTCGCAGTGCCCAGACCAGGAGGGCGGCAAGGACGGCTGCAACCGTACTGGCCGTTACCTGGTCAAGCCAGCGCTGCGCGCGGTCACTGGTCCATCGGACGCGGAACCGCACGCGCAAGGCTCGGTAGGCATCGGCGCGCTGATCGCGCGAGTCCGCCCACCTGGGTAACAGCGCCTCAATGAGGCGCCGCAGGTTGCCTACAGGACACATGTTCACTTCCTCCCTCACGCTCCGCGAGCAGTCCGGCGCCCACGGCGCCGCCACGGGGACCGTCGCCTTGCTAACTCGTGGCGCACAAGGGGGAGATGAACCTGGTTGGAAGTATGTCCGACGGTGTCCAGTGGTGTCTCAGGATCCACAGAAGACGGGCAATCATGTGGTCGGTGCATGAGGCGTACGCTGGCGTCGAGCCCCCGGCAGAGGGCAGGCGTACCGGGCGGTCGTACACCGTCGGCGTCACGAGCGGGCCGCGCGAACCCGTGCGTCTGGGAGGGGCAGAGCCCCGGCCCGCTCGCAACTTCCCGTAATCGCAAAGCCGTTGTCGGACCCTCGTGTCATCCTTCCTTCCAACTCTGTGTGGAGGGGAGGTGAAGAACATGCCGAAGAAGCAGAAGGCGGCCGTGGCCATGATCGCGGCGCTGGCTGCGCAGGCGTACCTGAGCAAGGTTGCCAAGCAGCAGGGCGCCGCGCTCGGCCTGCCGCTCCTGGCCGTCGGCGCGATCGGCTACGTCATCAGCGCTGCTCTGTAGCCGCAGTCGGGCCCTCGCTCTGCCGGCCGAATCGGCGAAGCCAGGGCCCACCGCGCGTGCTAGGGCCAGCTTGCCATGCAGCACGAACGACACCGTGAGAACCAGCCAGGAGAACGAATGCCGCTCAATCAGGAAACCAGCAACGCCAAGGCTGGGGCGCAGGCGGCCCTCTTCAACGCCATCACCGAGGCAGTGGCCGCCCTTCAGACGAACGGTGGAAGCGCCGCACGAACCGAGGGGCTGAAGAACCTCGCCGAGGCGTACGCGTGGCTCATCTACCCGAACCAGTCCCATTGGCCGACCGCAGTCCAGGCGAGCACCTCGTCGCACTTCCGGGCGGCGAGGCGCTCACCGTGATCAGTCCTCGTCGTCGTACAGAGCAGAGAACGACCGCCGCGCCGCGCCACCCGTGTAGGTCGTCAGCTAGGCCAGTCCTCGGCGGTTAGAGGTCGCGGATCCCGAAGCCTTTGTACGAACTGGTCGATGAAGCCGTGGCCACCGGCGAGCGCGGCCTTGGACGGGCACGGGCCCATGCCGAGCATGCGGCGGATCAGGCGATGCATGCGGCCAGCGTGCCACTGCACATGGCCAAGCCCTCGTCGGTGACGGGAGCCTGGCCGTGCGCGGGCACCACCCCGCGCTGCTGCGCCGGACCCGCCAAGACACAGCGCCAGCACGGCGAACCTACCGATGCCCGGCCCCAACGACTCTCCAGGACTACGGACTCCGGCCATCCTGCGGACCGTGGCCGCACACTGGACGCGGGACCAGCGCGAACACCACCGGACGTGACTGCCGGCCCCTCGTCACCACCCTTCAAGCCGCATGCTCGCTCGGCATGCAGCCCAAGACGTTCCGTGACTGGGCGCGCCGCGGCGCCCTGCACCCGGCCGGATCACGGCCTAACCCCAACCGCGGCCAGGCCCTTGCCCTGTGGGACTTGGCCGACATCGCTGACACTCCTTGCTCCGCCTGACCCAATGTGTGGCCAGCTGCAAGGTCACGAGTGGGGCAATGCCCGTTGAAGCTGCATCGAACCCGTGTTAACTGCCATGACAGTCAACCATTTTGGGAACCGAGAGGAATCGCTGCATGGACGAGAGACCGGAGATCGCTCCCGAGTTGCCGCCGATGCCGACCGCTCCGCCAGCGCCACCCAGGTCCACGCGCAGACGCGCCGTGCTCTGGATGGTGATCGCGGCTGTGCTCATCGCGGGCATCTCATCTGGAGTCACCGTAATGATCATCTCCGGCTCTGACAGCTCGGCTCCGGTCTCCAAGCCCAAGACGGTCGCCTCTGCATCTGCGGCACCTGCTGAGGACGACGCCAAGGCCACCGAGGCGAGCTACAACGACAGTCCAGTGCCGGACGACTTCGCCTTGACCTTGAAGACCACTGAGCGCCAGTGCTTCGGCAGTGCCGGATGCAACGTCACTGTCGAGCCGAACCTGACGTACGCCGGCGTCACGCCGCTCGACCCGGACAAGTCCTATTCGATCACGTATGAAGTTCATGGTGATACCAGCGGCCCCGTCATCCAGACCATGGAACTGAGTGATCAGGACCAGCTCTCCTACACGCCGGTCTCGATTTCCACCGCGAGCCGTTCAGCGAAGGTGAGCGCCAAGATCACGGATGTCACGGTCTCGTCGTAGAGCAGCGACCACAAGGTTGCTCTGCGCCTTCGGAGATCAGCCGAGCTGAACAGCCCATGCTTGACAGAAGATCGCTGCGCGCTGATTGTGTGAGACGTTGGCAGCGCAGTCGAGTGGTCTCCCGCCGAACACTGCCATCCCCCACCACCACGAGCCCGGCCTGTGCGCCGGGCTCCGGCATGTCCAGGGTGGTGATGGCCGTGGACCAAGGCGCGTTGGCCAAGGTACTGGTGAGCACCGAGCTGGCCGACGAATTCGAGGCCCACGCCCACTTCCTGGCCTCCTCCAAGCGCCCGCCGACGACCCGGGCGCGCTGGTCTGCAGAAGGGACAGCACCCCCAGCCGACCGACCACGACACGCCCACCAGCGCGCTGCGGTCCCTCGGACTCGACCCGCAACGCTGACAGCACTGAAAGCGAAGCCCCCGCCGCATCCCTACGGCGGGGGCTCTTCGGCATGCCCGCGGACGAGCAACGTGGAAGGCCCTGCTCGCCCGCCTCGGGGGCAACGGCCGGGCAGGGCCAGCTTGGTCATTGCCTTGGTGTAGCAGGACGGTAGAAGGGCTGGGTAGGGCGCCAGGGTTCGGGCATGGGCGGCAGCTTGCCTAACGCCGGCAGAGGGACGCGCTCGGCACGGGCGTTCGCGTCCCTCCCGGCCTCGGCGGCCGCAGCGCCCCGGTCATCGGCGACGCCGGTGGGTGTCCACTGGCACCCGTCCCACTCCTGGATGAACCGCGGAGTGTCCGGGTCTACGTGCGCGCCCTGTTCCGGCCGGTCGCCGAGCGGGGTGGCCCGCCGCTCCCCGCGTGCCGGGCGGCGCAGCTCGCGGCGCTCTGCCCATTCCGCAAGGGGCTCGTCGTCCATCGGTCCCTCCCTCGTTGGCCGTCTTCAGTGTGCCGCGCATCCACGGGCCGGGCACCCCGAGCCGGTCAGAGCGTGGCCGTCCAGCCGCCCCGCGACAGCGTCGTCACACCGTCAGGGCTGATGGTGACCTGTGCCCCGTACACGGGAAGCTCGCCGTGCTCCAGCCACCGCCAGCGGATTTCGTCCAGCAGGTCGTAAAGGCGGCGCGGGCCGCCCTGGTGGACGGTCGCGGTGCGCTCGCCCGGCGCGGTCCGGGCCCGCGCCCATGACCCGTCAGAGTGCAGCATCCACGTCAAGCGGCCCCCACGGTCATCGGTGCCGGTGCGGTGCTCGATCCCCGGCGCCATCAGCGACAGCATCGACCACAGGTCCCACGCCTGCATCACGTCCAGCACCGGGAACGGTGACAAGGTCACCTCGCCGTCCTCCCCGCTGGCGGCGAACAGTTCATCGAGGCGGGGCGGGTAGTCGGCGTCCGCCCGGGTGGCCATGAAGGAGGCCCGGTCCCACTCGACCCGGCCGATCGCGCCGCCGTCGGGCCCCTTATCGGCCGTGACGATCAGTCCGGTGCCCGCGATCGTCGTCACCAGGCGCCCGTGCGGAGCGAGACCGCGCAGCCACGAGGCGGGAATTCGGGGTACGGACACCATGGACACGATCCGGTCGAAGACGCCAGGCAGGTCGGCGGTGGCGTCGGCGGCGACGACGTCCGGGCGGTAGCCGATACGCTCCAGCCGCTCGGCAGCCGCCTCCGAGAGATACGCATCGACGTCGAGTGTCGTCACCATCTCGGCGCCGAGCCGGTGGCAGGCCAGAGCGGCGCTGTATCCGGAGCCGGTGGCCACGTCCAGCAGGTGCGCGCCCGGGGCGAGGCGGCCGTGCCGGAGCATTGTGAGGACCAGGCTCGGGTGCGTGGAGGACGAGGTGGGCAGTCCGGTGTACGTCTGGCCGGGCTCGGCCAGGTCGGCGTGCACCGGCCCGATCCGCGTGACCAGCGTCGTGTCCGAGTAGGCAGCGCGAGCCCACGTCTCCTTGTCGGCGGGACCGTCGACCATCTTCCAGCCGCCCCCGCCGGGCGTGAACCAGCGCCCCACCAGCTGGTGCCGGGGTGTAGCGCTGACCGGGCCCCACCAGGCCGAGCCCGGATACGTGACCTCGGCCGCGAGGGCGGCTGCATATGGTTTCCAGTCCATCAGCTGACTCCTTGCAGTTCATCGGCGATCGCCTCGGCGATCGGCAGGCCGGTCGCCGAGGCGATCCAGTCCCACTGCCCGCACGGGTTGACCTCCAGGAACGTCCACTGCCCATCGGGTCCCACGATGAAGTCAGCTGCACCGTAACGCAGTTGTAGCCGGTCCATCAGGGTAAGCATCCCAGTCGCCACCACCCCTGGCACTGCGCTGGTCGTGTAGGTGAGAGATCCGTAGTCGCTGCGCCAGTCCTCGTGCCCGGCGTCGCTGTCGGCGTGGATGGCCGCGGCGAACATCTGCCTGCCGACGACGGTCAGGCGCACCTCATACGCCTTGTCCACCCACGCCTGGAACAGGTGCGCGGTTGTGCTGACCCCGCGCAGGTCGAGCAGGTCGTCCGGGCTCAGCCGCTTGGTGTAGACGGACTTCAGGCGACCGTCCTCGATGAGTACGGGCGAGGACACCGGTTTGCACACCACTGGTCCGCCAGCCTCGATGGCGAACTTCTGCACATCGCCTGGCCGGTTGGTGATCAGCGTGGCTGGAATCCGAAGCCCACACGCGCGAGCGGCGGCAAGCTGCACGGGCTTGTACTCGGCGCGCGCCATCGCCGTGGGATGGTTCACCCATCGACAGTCCAGTGCGGACAGGACACCGCCGAGGCCGGCGCGGGCCTGGGCGGCGGCGAACCGCGCCTCCGGGCCGGACATCCCCGTGGGGAACCGGAACGCCCCGGGGGCGCGGTAGTACACCGCGCCGACCCGGGACAGCTCCACCGTCCGGTACTCGGTGGCGAGTTCGCCCGTCCACGCCTGCTCCTGGTCGATCCGGCCGGCCAGGCCGAGTTGCTGCGGGAAGTCCGCGGTATCCATGCGGAACACGTCTACGCTGCGACTCTCCAGCTCGACCACGATCCGGTCCGTAGGCCAGTCATCGCGAGCTGCGACGATCAGAACGGGCGCGGACATCAGTCCTTCGGCCCCTCGTCCAGCGGAGGCGGGTTCGAGACCGAGCCGTCCGGCACCGTCGGCGAGTGCGTGTTGGCCATACAGGTCAGCAGGCCACCGTCGTAGGAGATGCTGACCTGCCGTCCCCGGTCGTACTCGTGAGCCGGGAGGGGGATGGCCGCAGTGGAGTCGGGGATGCGGGCACCCCGCAGCACCCACGGCCGGGTATCCGGGCCGGACGGCATCTCCTTGCTGTAGGGGGTCGTGCTCCCAAGCGGGGTGAGCGGAAACGCTTCGTGGTCGAGCGCTGTTGTCATGTGCCTCTCCTGTCAATGACGGCGCGGCGGATGCCGAGCCTGATCTGTGTGGGCTCCGCACCGATACCCGGCGTGGGTGATGGTGCAGAGACCCGGCATGGGGCGTTGCTTGCCGTGGAAGAACAAGAAGCCATGCTCCCCGCGCCGGGCGCTAAGGCCGGTGTGAGGTGACGCCCTCACACGGGGAGCGGTCTGTCTAAGTGCCTGGACCCAGTCGGCGTTCGGCCGTTCGTCAGGTGGATCGCCCCGGCTGGTACAGAGCGCGTCTACAGCAGCTGGGCCACGAGGGCACTTCGCCCGGGTGCTCTGTGGCGATGTGTCGCGCGAGGTTGATCTGCTCGGCGGAGCAGCCGGCGTCCGCCCAGATCTTCTCGGCCAGGAGGACCAGCAGCCGGTGCAGGTGAACATGAAGGGCGCAGGCACCGGTAAGGCGTTGTCCTCGGATTCCATCGTTCTCCTTCGTGGCGCTCACCCCGCCCGGGTCTTCCGGATTCCGGGCGGGGTGGCGGTCCCGCCGCGCTCGTGGCGGAAGGCGAGCCAGCTGCCTTCCAGCGGCGGGACTGGTGGGTGCGGCCCTGACCCGAGACGGCCGCCATGGGAGTGCTCCAGTGCGAGGCCCTCGTAAGCACAGGACGAGGGCAGAGGCGGTCACAGCGGCTACATCCAGGAGCAGGCCGGCGATCGTCCTCACTGTGACGACGGCGTCCCGGCGTCTTCGAAGTGGTCGAGGAGCGCCCGCAGGACACGGGCCAGGCGACGGGCGTACTCCACCTCGCCGTCGGGGCCGCGGGCCGGGCATGCCTGGAGCTTGCCGCGGGCCTCGCCGACGCACGCGCTCACGCAGTACCGGCCGGAGCTCTCCCTCGGCAGCTGGCCGAGCTTCTTCTCCACCTCGGGGATCAACTGAACCAGATGGTCGCGCAGCATGAAGATGAGGGAGCCGCGCTTCTCGGGTGCCAGGGGCGGCGCGTCGGTCTCGCCCCCGGGCTCGAGTGCCAGGAACACGTTCTGGCGCATGGTGGCGGTGTCCACCTGCTCCGTGCTCGCAGCCTGCTTCGCGGTGGCGTTCATCGGGTCACCGGCCGACCGAGGCGGCGGAGCGGGCACTGGCACGCGGGGTAGGAGTCGCGCTGGGGCAGCGGCGGCAGTTTGCCGTCGATGGCCACGGTGACCGTGCCGCGGTCCTGGGTGATCATGCCGTAGCGGTCCACGGTGTACACCCGCATCGTCATCCGGCCACCCCGTGCGTTCGTCGACGTCTGGGCGGTAGCGTTTGTCATGTCGACGCTCCCTGTTGGGTTCGAGCGCTGGCCATGCCCCCGGGCCGTTGACGCGGTCGCGGGGGTTCGTCTGTAAGCAGGATGCCGACATGAAAAGGCCCTAACTATCAGACATCACTGATAGCTAGGGCCAACGGTTATCGAGGCGTCACATACCCAGCCAGGAACCGTAATTGGTGAAGGAGTCAGGCATTCGACGCCTCGCCGCGTCCAGTCCGGCATAGGTCTCACGGACGGTCGGGTGATAGCGAGTCTGCTGGGGAGCCAGCTTGCGTGCCTTGAGCAGGTTCTTGAAGGCTGCCTCGGTCTGGCCCGTCCACATCTGGGCCCGCGCAACCTCCGCATGATGGTGGGCGAGCCGGGACGGCGGCCACCCGTCCGCGATCACCATGTCCTCTGCCTGGCGTACGGCCTCGGGGTACAGGTCCAACTCCGCCAGGACACTCACTCGATGCGCGCCGACGTTCGTGGGCCCGAAGGACAGCCAATGCACTTTCTCGGCCGGCCCGGTGCGCTTCGCGATGCGGGCCGCCTCGGCGAGGTGTCCCTCAGCGGTGTCCGTGTCCTTCTCCCGGCCGGCGAGTACGGCAGCGCCCAGGTGCAGCTGCCCGGTGACGACGTCCAGGACGTGCCCAGGCTCGGCCTGTTCCAGGGTGGACATGCCGAGGCGGACCAGCCGCTTGCCCGTCTTGTAGTCGCTCGCCCGCAGGTAGGCCAGGGCGCGGAGGTACTGGCGCATGCCGCTCAGCACCGGATCAGAGGCGCGCTGCGCCGCCCAGTCCATGCGGTCCAGAGCGACCGTGCACAAGTCGGGGAAGCCGAGCTTGGTCGTGACGTCGTACGCGGTCCGGTAGGTGGTGGCCAGCAGTTGCCAGCTGCGCGCAGTTCCGCTGATGTGAGCCGTCGTCGTCGCCTCGTGGATCAGCGCTGGCAGCTCCGTCGCGACCTGCTTGATGTTCGTGGCGCGCACCTGGGCGCACAGCTGATCGGCGTGCTCCTGCAGCACTGGTAGCGCGCGCGGACTGACGTCCGGGTCGGGACCGAGGTCGTAGATGTTCAGCGCCTCGCGGATCGGGTTGATGAGGCCATCCAGCTGGTCCTGTCGCAGCTCGTCAACATACGGCTGGCCGTTGAGATCCGAGACCTGGACAGACAGGGCGCGGGCCAGCGCGCCTACCACCGAGGGGCTGGGCGGCATGGCGCCCTGCTCGACCTTGGTGATCGTGCTGTAGGAGACGTGGGAGAGATCGGCCAGTTCACGCTGGGTCAGGCGACGGGCTTTACGCGCGTGCGCGATGCGTGTGCCCGTGTGTTCTACAGAGGGCGGGGGCATACTGGACTCCGTTCTGAACTCGACACTCAGAACGGTACTCCTTGAGGCAACGGGCGTACCTGGTACGGGCCTTACGGTCGTTCGACCGTAAGGCCCCGTTCTGTTCGTGTGGGCGGATCGCGGCGTAGTCAGGACTTCATCGGAATATCGCCTGTCGCATCGGCTCCCCAGTTCCGCGGCGTCCCGAGGCTTCCCGGACGACGTACGCCCATCGCGCTGGCGCACGTTGGCACTGAACCGGGGGCGAATGGCTGGTCAGGGTCGTCGCAAGCGTCCCAGCGGTGCGAAATGTTCGCCGCCCTCCACTGCAACAGTCAGCCCGGGGGCGATCTCGGTGAAACCGGCATCGCGGACCAACGGCAGCCCGCTGTGGGTGAGCCGGGTCCAGTCGGCGGGGGTGGCGGTGCGGACGGAGAGGGGGTAGTCGGCGGCGCGCCAGGCGGTGCGGGCGGGGGCGGGCAGGGCCCACCAGGCGAGTTGGGCGGCGTGGCCGGTCTGGGCCATGGCCTTGCCGGCGGACATGTCGAGATCCGGGTTGAGCCACAGGACGGGTGCGGTGCGGTCGGGGTCCGACGGGGGCTCGGGGTCGTCCAGTTCGGTGCCGGAGACCTGGAGCTTGGCCAGGTCCTTGGGCCAGCCGTCCAGGGGGATCGGCGGGAAGACCCGTACCTCCGCGCTCCCGCCGGTCACCGTGATCCCGGGCAGCGTCCCGGCGCGCCGCCACTCCGCGCCCCGGGCCCGCCGGACCACCTTGCGGATCCGGGCGTCCTCCCAGTTCCGTACGGCCTCGGCCCACTCGCCGTCGCCGAGGGCCCGTTCGTCGCCGAGCAGCGTCAGGACCGCCCGCGCGGACGTCTCCAGGGCGTCGGTGCGGGCGGGCGGCGTATCGCGTTCGAGGCGGACGACGAGGGGCAGCACGTACTGCGGGGCCTCGTCGCGCGGGGACGGAAGGGGGGTCTCGGCGGGGATCGGAACATCGCTCACGGGGGGCCACCCTACGAAGCCGGGCGCACACCGAGCAACGCGCGCCCACCGGGGCGGGACCCGCGCGCGTCCCCCGTCGCGAGGACCGTCCACGCCCCGCGGGCCACCTGAAGAAGAATGACCCCATGCACCGTGACCTGCGACTGACCGCCGTGGGCCGCCGCTACGGCGTCCGCGGCCCCTGGGTGTTACGAGGCGTCGACCTCACCGTCGCCCCCGGCACCCTGACCCGGATAGAGGGGGCGAACGGCACCGGGAAGTCGACCCTGCTGCGGCTGATCGCCCGGCTCGACGCGCCCACCGAGGGCCGGATCACCGGCCGCCCCCGCACGGCCTACGTGCCGGAGCGGTTCCCCTCCGCGCTGCCCTTCACGGCCGCCGGCTACCTGACCCGGCTCGGCACCGTCCACGGCCTGTCCCGCGCCTCCGCCGCCCGTGCCGCCGGGGCCTGGCTGGAGCGGTTCGGGGCGGCCGCGTACGCCGGGACGCCGATGGCGCGGCTCTCCAAGGGCAGCAGCCAGAAGATCGCCGTCGCGCAGGCGCTGCTCGCCGATCCCGAACTGCTGGTCCTGGACGAGGCGTGGACCGGGCTCGACGCGGACGCGCGGGACGAACTGGAGCGGGCGGTGGCCGAGCGGACCGCCGCGGGCGGCGCCGTCGTCTTCGTGGACCACGACCCGCGACGCCTCGCGGGGGCGCCGGACGCGACGTACACCGTGGCCGGCGGGGGGATCGAGGCCCGTACGGGCGGCGGCGGTCCGGCCGCCGGGCCGCTCGCCGCCGTCGTCGTACAGGGCGCCGGACCGCTGCCGCCCGACGCGGCACGGCTCGCCGCCACCGCCGGGGAGACCGGCCCCGGCCGCCACCGGCTGACCGTCCCCGTCTCCCACTCCGACGTCCTGCTGCGCGCCCTGCTCGCGGCCCGCCCGCCCTGGCATGTCGTCAGCGTCGCACCACCCCTCGCCGCCGAGCCCCCGCTCGCCGCCGAGCCACCCCTCGATCCCGGGAGCCGGGCATGAGCGCACTCCTGCGTTACCACGTCGAACTGCTGCTGCGCTCGCAGCGCTGGCTGGCCCCGGTGATCCTGTACGCCGCGTTCCTCGGGGTCGGGGTGCAGGGCGGGCAGCCGGTGCTGGACTCGCTCGGGTACGCGGCCGCCGGGCTGCTGCCGGTGGCGGCCTGGCTGGTGCGGATCTGCGTCACCGGGGAGCCGCCCGCCGCCCGCGCCGTCGTGGCCGCGCCGCACGGACCCGCGCGGGCGCACCTCGCCTGTCTGCTGACGGCGCTGCTCGCGGCGGCCGTCCTCGGTACGGCGGCGACGCTCGTCGTCACCCTGATCAGCGACCCGGCGAGCAACGGCGCCCAGTTCAAGGTGGACCGGCTGGGCGCCGGCGCGGCCGGTCTCGCGGCGGCGTACGCCTGCGCGCTGCTCGGCGCGGCTGTCGGCGCGCTGACCCACTGGCCGCTGCTGCGCTCCGCCGGCCGCGCGGTGCCCGCGATGCTGCTGGGCGCGCTGCTGGCGACGGTGCTCGCGGGTTCCCCGGCGCAGGCCGCGGTCAGCGGCCTGGTCACCGGTTCGCGGTCCGGCCGGGTGCCGGTGCCGCTGCTGCCGCTGGCCGGGGCGGCCCTGCTGGCGGCAGCGGCCTTCGCCGCGGCCTGCGCGCTCACCGCCCGCAGAACGCCCTGACCGGCCGCGGAACGCCATCACCGCTCGCGCAACGCCCTGACCTCAGCGGTGGCCCTGGGTCGCGGCGATCATCTGGGAGACCTTCACGAACGTGTAGCCGCGCTTGCGCAGCTCCGGTACGACGGTGCGGACGACCTGCTCGGTGGTCGGCGCGGCGCTGCGGGTGCAGTGCATGACGACCACCGAGCCGGGCCGCACCCCGTCCAGCACCTGCTTGGCCACCGCGTCGGCGTCCGTGGCGAACGCGTCCCCGCTCACCACGTCCCACTGGATCGCGGTCACCCCGAGCCCGCTGAACGCGCGCAGCGTCTGCTGGTCGTAACAGCCGCCGGGGAAGCGGAGGTAGGGCAGCGCGTTGCGCAGGCCCGCCTTGCGGAAGGCGGTGTACGCCCGCGTGACGTCCGCGCGGCCGTGCTCCGCGTCCATGGTCGGCAGGCCGTAGCAGCTCGGGGTGAACGCGTAGTGGCTGTAGGAGTGGTTGGCGACCTCGAACTGCGGGTCGGCCCCGAGACTGCGGGCCTCGTCCGGGTACTCCTCGGCCCACCGGCCGGTCATGAAGATCGTCGCGGGCACCTTCAGCGTGCGCAGGGCGCCGATCAGACCGGGGTTGTCGAAGTGCTCCCCGGACGCGGCCCGGGGCCCCTCGTCGGCGGTCATGTCGGCGTCGAAGGTGAACGCCACGATCTTGCCCTTGTCGCGCGGGCCGTGTTCGAAGACCGGGGTGAGGCCGCCGGGGCCCGGGGCGAGCACGGGCGGGCGGGTGGCGGACGGGGAGGCGGAGACGGGGGACTTGACCGGGGCCGGGCGGGTGCTGCCCGTGGGGCCCGCGGTTCCGCAGGCGGCGAGAGCCGCGCCCAGGGCACAGACGGCGGTGACGGCGGAAATTCGACGCGCTAGTGGGATCACCGTACGAACGTAAGACTTATTGACCGTTTGTATGGCGATATGTTCCGTGGCGCGGCGGTACGGTCACCCGCGCGGCGGTCGGTTCAGGGACGGTCGGCTCGGGGGTGTGCGGCTCGGGGGTGTGCAGCTCGGGGGTGTGCGGCTCGGGGACGCGCGGGGTCGCGGCGGGGCGTCACTCGGTGTCCCGCTCCGGATCGTCCGCCGCCACGCCCGGGGCCGATTCGAGGTCCCGCTGCTCCAACGGCCGTACCGCGGGCCCCTGGAGCACCCGCCCGTCCACGTCGAAGCGGGAGCCGTGGCAGGGGCATTCCCAGGCGCGTTCGGCGCGGTTGAAGGCGACCAGGCAGCCCAGATGGGTGCAGCGGGCCGAGACGGCGTGCAGCGCGCCCGCGTCGTCGCGGTGCACGGCGAGCCGCTGCTCCCCGGCCCGCACCAGCGCGCCGTCGCCCGGCGCCAGGTCGTCGAGGTCGACCGACGGTTTCATCCGGTCGCCGACGAAGTGCCGGGCCACCTCGGCCTGCGTCTTCAGCAGCGCGGGCGCCTCGCGCACCACCGACTTCAGGCGCCGGGGGTCGTACAGCTCCCGCCAGGGGCTGTCCCGGCCGGTGATCAGCGCGGCCAGCAGCAGCCCCGCCATGATGCCGCCGCTCAGGCCCCAGCCGCCGAAGCCCGTGGCCACATAGGTGTGCCGGGCGCCCGGATGCAGCGGGCCGACCAGCGGCACGGTGTCGGTGGCGTCGTTGTCCTGGGTCGCCCAGGCGTGGTCGAGGCGCACCCCGGGGAAGTGCCGCTCGGCCCACGTGGCCAGCCCGTCGAGAGCGGCGCCGGGATCGCCGGTGCCCGGCGTGAAGTGCTCCCCGGTGACCACGAGCAGCCGCCCGCCGCCGTACGGCGCGGTGCGCACCGAACGGGTGTTCTCCTCGGGTGTGATGTACATGCCCCCGGGATCGGGCCCGTCGCCCAGCGGCCCGGCGACGACCAGTTCGCGGCGCGGGTGCAGCCGGGCGAACAGCAGGGCGCGGTCGAAGATCGGGTAGTGCGTGGCGACGACGACGTCCCGGGCGGTGACGGTACGGCCCGACTCCGTCGTCAGCCTGCACGGTTTCGAGCCGCCGCCCTCGTCCAGGCCGACGACCCGGGTCCCCTCGTACACCCGGCCGCCGCGCGCGATCAGGTCCGCGGTGAGCGCCCGCAGGTACTTCACCGGGTGGAACTGCGCCTGCCCGGCCACCCGCACCGCGCCCGCCACCGGGAACGGCAGCCCGGTCTCCGTGGTGAACGACGCGTCCAGGCCCGCCTCCCGCGCGGCCCGCGCCTCCGCCCGCACCTCGTCCACCCGCTCCGGGTCCCGGACGTAGGTGTACGCGTCCCGGTCCTCCCACTCGCAGTCGGTGCCCCACTCGGCCACCAGGTCCGCCGCGTGCGCGATCGCCTCCGACTGCGAACGGGCGTACAGCCGCGCCCCCTCGGGCCCGCGGGTGTGCCGCAGCCGGTCGTAGATCAGGGTGTGCTGGGCGGTCAGCTTGGCCGTGGTGTACCCGGTGACCCCGGCCGCCACCCGCGCGGCCTCCAGTACGACGACCCGCAGCCCGGCCCTGGCCAGCTCGTACGCGGTGCTCAGGCCGGCCATCCCGGCGCCGATCACGGCCGCGTCGGCCTCGATGTCCTCGGCGGGGACGGGATGGGCGGGACCGGGTGCGGTGTCCAGCCAGTACGACTCGGTGATCTCGCGCATGGCCGCCGGGTACCCCCGGCCGGGGGCGGCTCACGTCTCCTTCAGCAGCCGCTCCCGGCACTCGGCCAGATCGAGCGGCGACTGCGGGTACCTGGGGTCCAGCTCCCGCAGATGTTCGAGGAGCAGCCGGCCGACGGCCCAGTTCCGGTACCACTTGTGATCGGCGGGGATCACGTACCAGGGCGGGGCGGCGCAGTGTTCGAGGGCCCGCTCGTA
Organism: Streptomyces sp. WP-1; assembly: GCF_030450125.1. NCBI lineage: Bacteria > Bacillati > Actinomycetota > Actinomycetes > Kitasatosporales > Streptomycetaceae > Streptomyces > Streptomyces sp. WP-1. The sequence continues at coordinate 1,930,022 of NZ_CP123923.1, read as the reverse complement.
CGCCTCCTGGTAGGCCGGCCACAGGGCGCGCTCGTCGATGTCGGAGGGGGCGAACTTCCAGCGCTTGTCCGGGCGGTCCAGACGGCGCAGCAGCCGGCGGCGCTGCTCCTCGTAGGACAGGTGGAGGAAGCACTTGACCACGGTCACGCCGTCCTCGGCGAGGGCGCGCTCGAAGTCGTTGATCCGGCCGTAGCGGCTGCCGATCTCGGCGGGCGGCACCAGGTGCCGGACACGGGCGACCAGGACGTCCTCGTAGTGCGAGCGGTCGAAGATGCCGATCTCACCGGGCTGGGGGAGCGCGTGGCGCACCCGCCACAGGAAGTCGTGCCGCAGCTCCTCGGCGGTGGGCGCCTTGAAGGCCCGGATACGGCAGCCCGAGGGGTTGAGGTGGCCGATCACATGCTTGACCGTGCCGCCCTTGCCGCTGGTGTCCATCCCCTGGAGCACCAGCAGCACCCGGCGCCGGTCGCCCGCGGTGCCCGCCGCCCACAGCCGCTCCTGGAGCCCGGCCAGTTCCTCGCCCCTGCGCGCGGCGTCGGTGAGCGAGGCGTGTTTGCCGCCGGGGGCGCCGGGTGTGGCCGTCGGGTCGTGCGCGGTCAGGTCGACGGCCTTGCCCGGGTCGAGGCGCAGCAGCCGTCGCAGATCTCGTTTCGCCACGGGCGTCCCTTCCGGTTCGGAGTCCTTCGATGGTGCGCCGCCCGGCATCCGACACGCCAGCCCGGACCTCTCGGCGATGCCGCGGGTACAGGCGGTCAGGGCGCGCCGCGGGCCATCGGGGGAGGCGCCGGGGGAGAGGGGCGGGGCGGTGGTCGGTGGCGTGGGCCGTGAGGACGTGGCGGTGCGGGTGATCGCCGTGCGGCGGGGCAGGGACGGCGGTCAGGGCGACCGCCACGAGCGCGCCGAACTCACGCTCGGCGCGCTAGTCGGTGCGGGGGCCTCCGCCGGGGTTCTGTGCGAGGTGATGGGCGATCCCGGGGGCGGGTGCCGGGGCGCCGTCGAGGTCCGGGGCCTGTGCGCGGTCGGGGTCCGGGGGCTGCGCCGGGTCGCCGTCCGGGGCGGTCTCCTCAGGGGCGATCTGGGGCACGGGCTCCGGCGGGGTGAGCCTTTCGGGGCCCGGATCCGGGGCCCGGTGGGTCGTACGGTCGGCCGGGGTGTCCCCCCGGTTGCCCCGCTCCAGGAAGTGCAGCAGTTCGACCGGGATCGGCAGGACCAGGGTGGAGTTCTTCTCGGCGGAGACCGCCATCACCGTCTGGAGCAGGCGCAGTTGGAGCGCGGCCGGGGTGCCGGACATCTGCTGGGCGGCCTCGGCGAGCTTCTTGGACGCCTGGAGCTCGGCGTCGGCGTTGATGATCCGGGCCCGGCGCTCCCGGTCCGCCTCGGCCTGGCGGGCCATGGACCGCTTCATCGTGTCGGGCAGCGAGACGTCCTTGATCTCGACCCGGTCGACCTGGATGCCCCAGCCCACGGCCGGGCTGTCGATCATCAGCTCCAGGCCCTGGTTGAGCTGCTCGCGGTTGGACAGCAGATCGTCCAGGTCGCTCTTGCCGATGATCGACCGCAGCGAGGTCTGCGCCATCTGCGAGACGGCGAACTTGTAGTCCTCGACCTTGATCAGCGCGCTCGCCGCGTCGACCACCCGGAAGTAGACGACGGCGTCCACCCGCACGGTGACGTTGTCGCGGGTGATGCCCTCCTGGGCGGGGATCGGCAGCGTGACGATCTGCATGTTGACCTTCGCCAGCCGGTCCACGAAGGGAATGATCAGCGTGAGACCCGGCGGCCGTACCTCACCGGCGACCCGGCCGAGCCGGAACAGCACCCCGCGCTCGTACTGCTTGACGACGCGGGCCGCCATCCCCATGTACACCAGGGCGACGCAGACCAGCGCGACGACCGCCCCCACCAGCTCCGGGACCATGACGACCTCCTCATCCAGAGGTCTGATTCGTCTGTCGATGCAACGATATGCCTTTTTTGGCCCAGGCGGATCAGAGGGACTCGAAGGTGTCCGTATCCGCCCGGTGGGCCCGCACCGCGCCGGTGTGCACCTCGTAGTACCAGCCGTGCAGCCCCAGCCGGCCCTCGGCGAGTCCCCGCTCCACGCACGGGTACGAGCGCAGCCGCAGCAGCTGGGTCAGCACATGGCACCGCACGGCCTCGGCGACCTCCGGATCCTCCGGCGCGCCGGACGGGCGCGGGGCGGCATGCGCCAGCCAGTCGCGCACGGCCGGTACGGCGGTCAGGTCGTCGCCCCGCACCAGCGCGCCGACGGCGCCGCAGTGCGAGTGGCCGCAGACCACGACGTCGCGGACGCCGAGCACCTCCACCGCGTACTCGATGGTGGCCGCCTCGCTGGTGGGGTGGGCGGAGGTGTGCGGCGGCACGATGTTGCCCGCCGTGCGCAGCTCGAACAGCTGGCCGGGGCGGGCGCCGGTGATCAGGGCCGGGACGACCCGGGAGTCGGAGCAGGTGATGAACAGGACCTGCGGGGACTGGCCGTCGCCGTGCCGGGCGAACTCCTCAGGGCGGTGTCCGAAGTTACGGGCATTGTCGATGAGGGGCTGCATAGGGGTCCATGCCTCTCGTGCGAGCCAACCATTGGTCAACGGAAGGTCAAGAAAGACATTAGCGCGGCAAAGCCCCCGGTGGGGGGCAATTCACCCTATAGGGGGATGCCGGCCCTCTGATCAGGGACGGACAAGCCCCTTCGCGTCCCGGGCGAGCGCCGTGAGACGGGAGATCGCACGGAAGTACTTCTTGCGGTAGCCGCCGTTCAGCATCTCCTCGCTGAACAGCTGGTCGAACGGCAGTCCGGACGCCAGCACCGGGACCTCGCGGTCGTAGAGCCGGTCCGCGAGCACCACCAGGCGCAGCGCCGTCGACTGGTCCGGCACCGGGCGCACATCGGTGAGGCAGACCGCCTTCAGGCCGTCGGTCAGCGCCCCGTACCGGCTCGGGTGCACCTTGGCCAGGTGGTCCAGCAGATGCGGGAAGTCGTCGAGGGAGGCGCCCTCGGTGGCGTACGCCGCCCTGGTCACCTGCTCGTCGGTGAACGGCGCCGGCGCCTCGGGCAGGCCCCGGTGGCGGTAGTCCTCGCCGTCGATGCGCAGGGCGCGGAAGTGGGCGGACAGGCCCTGGATCTCACGCAGGAAGTCGGCGGCCGCGAACCGGCCCTCGCCCAGCTTGCCGGGCAGCGTGTTGGAGGTGGCGGCGAGCGCGACACCGGCCTCGACCAGCTTGCCGAGCAGCGTGGAGACGAGCACCGTGTCGCCCGGGTCGTCCAGCTCGAACTCGTCGATGCACAGCAGCCGGTGTTCGGACAGGGTGCGCACGGTCTGCTGGAAGCCGAGGGCGCCGACCAGGTTGGTCAGCTCCACGAAGGTGCCGAACGCCTTGCGGGAGGGCTCGGCGGGGGTGGCGTGCCACAGGGAGGCGAGCAGATGGGTCTTGCCGACGCCGTAGCCGCCGTCGAGGTAGACACCGCGGGGGCCCGCCGGGGCCTTGGGCGCCTTGGACCGGCCGAAGCCGAGGAAGCCGCGCCGGCCCGCGCCGGAGGCGTGCGCCCCGCCGAGCCCGGCCGCGAAGCCCTCAAGGACCGTGACGGCCTCGGTCTGGCTCGGCTGGTTCGGGTCCGGTATGTACGTCGAGAAGCGCACCGAGTCGAAGCGCGGTGGCGGCACCATCTCGGCGACCAGGCGCTCCGCGGGGACGTGCGGCTCGCGCTCGCAGAGGGAGAGGGGGCCCGCTTCGGTCAGGGCGCTGGATCCGGGGGCGGTGGTGGAGGACGACACGGTCACCCATGCTAAGCGCCGTGTCACACTGCACGACATGCGACGCCTGTTCCCTGTGACCGACGAAACACCAGCCCAGGCCTCCGATGGGGGCGAAAGGGGCGCGGCGGGCGCCGACCACGAGTGGAGCCTCGCCGAGCTGGCCGCCGCCTACGCGTACCCGGCGGAGCGGCCCTGGCTGCGCGGCAACATGGTGTCCTCGCTCGACGGCGCCGCCCAGCACGACGGCCGCTCCCAGCCCCTCTCCAGCGCCACCGACATGCGGATCTTCGGCACCCTGCGGGCGCTCGCGGATGTCGTGGTCGTCGGTGCGGAAACGGTACGGCAGGAGGGGTACCGCCCGGCCCGCGCGCGGGCGGAGTTCGCCGCGGCGCGCGAGGCGGCCGGCCAGGGCCCCGCACCGGCGATCGCGGTCGTCACCGCGAGCCTGGACCTGGACTTCTCGCTGCCGCTGTTCACCGCGCCCCTGGTGCCCACGCTGATCCTGACCGGCGCCGCGGCCGCGCCCGAGAAGGTCGCCGCCGCCGAGAAGGCCGGCGCCCGGGTCGTCGTCGCCGGTGAGGGCATGGGCGTCGACCCCGAGCGCGCCGTACGCGCCCTCGCCGGGCTCGGCCACCACCGGCTGCTCACCGAGGGCGGGCCCCGGCTGCTCGGCCAGCTGATCGCCGCCGAGGTGCTGGACGAGCTGTGCCTGACCCTCTCGCCGACGCTCACCGCGGGGGCCGCGCAGCGCGTCGCCGGGGGGCCGTCGGTCGCCGTGCCGCGCCGATTCGAACTCGTGTCCCTCCTGGCGGAGGACGGATTTCTGTTCGGTCGCTACCGCAGGCCCTGAAATCAGCGGAATCTGCCGTTCCGTTTGGTCTTCGGCGGGCACACTTAGACCCGCAGTACCCGTGCAGGCGCGGGGGAAAATGGTTTCCGCAGGGGTCCGGCCACGGCCCACGGAGGAGAAGAGGCGTTTGGTGTTCACGAGCGTACTGATGATCGAGAAGGCAATGACGTCCGCGGACGTCGAGTTCGTCACCACCTTGCACGGCGACGAGCCGGTCGCCTTCCATGTGCTCCTCCAGCCGCGCGGCGACCAGGCGGACCGCCTGCTGCGGGCCATCGACGACATCGCGCTCGGCGAACTGGACGAGGCGGTGCGCGAGCACGAGACCCCGGAGGGGGAGGACGCGCGCAGCGTCGGCCGGCAGGCCCTGGACGTCTCCGTCGCCGCCTTGCGGGCCTCCGGCAGCGCGGCCGACGGGCGGCTGGTCGAGGACCATCCGCTGGACGCCCTGAAGGCGATGGTGGCGGAGGTGGGCGCGGACGAGGTGATCGTGCTCACCGACCCGCACTACGTGGAGGAGTTCTTCCACCGGGACTGGGCCTCGCGGGCCCGGCACAGGGTCGGGGTGCCGGTGCTGAAGCTGTTTTCGCACAGCAAGGCGTAGGGGCTTCACCGAAGGCGGGGGCCGAGCGCATAGGCTAGGCCCCGCTTCAGCTCGTACCGTCTCTGGGGAGAAACGCATGGCACCCGGCCTTCCTGCCGCCATGGACCGACCGCACTTCATCGGCATCGGCGGCGCCGGGATGTCGGGGATCGCGAAGATCCTCGCGCAGCGCGGGGCCGAGGTCGCCGGCAGCGACGCCAAGGACTCGGCGACCGCGCGGGCGCTGCGGGAGCTGGGGGTCACCGTGCACCTCGGGCACGCGGCCGGGCACCTCGCCGACGACGCCAGCTGTGTCGTCGTCTCCTCGGCGATCCGCGCGGACAACCCGGAGCTGGCCCGCGCCGCCGAACTGGGCATCCCGGTCGTGCACCGCTCGGACGCGCTGGCCGCGCTGATGGACGGGCTGCGCCCGATCGCCGTGGCCGGCACGCACGGCAAGACGACCACCACCTCGATGCTGGCCGTCTCGCTCGGCGAGCTGGGCCTGAAGCCGTCGTACGCCATCGGCGGCGACCTGGACGCGCCCGGCTCCAACGCGCTGCACGGCGCGGGCGACATCTTCGTGGCCGAGGCGGACGAATCGGACCGCAGCTTCCACAAGTACGCCCCCGAGGTCGCCATCGTCCTCAACGTCGAGCTGGACCACCACGCCAACTACGCCTCGATGGACGAGATCTACGAGTCCTTCGAGACCTTCGCCGGGAGGATCGTGCCCGGCGGCACCCTGGTGATCTCCGCCGACCACGAGGGCGCCCGCGAGCTGACCCGGCGCCTGGCCGGATCGGTGCGGACGGTGACGTACGGCGAGGCCGCGGACGCCGACGTCCGGGTCACCTCGATCGTCCCGCAGGGCCTGAAGAGCCTGGTCACCGCCGTGATCGACGGTGCGGAACTGACCTTCGCGGTCTCCGTGCCCGGCCGGCACTACGCGCTCAACGCCGTCGCCGCGCTGGCCGCCGGTGCCGCGCTCGGCATCCCGGCCGCCGAGCTGGCGCCCGCCATCGCCGCCTACACCGGGGTCAAGCGGCGCCTCCAGCTCAAGGGCGAGGCCGCCGGGGTGCAGGTGATCGACTCCTACGCCCACCACCCCACCGAGATGACCGCGGACCTGGAGGCCATGCGGGCCGCCGCCGGGGACGCCCGGATCCTCGTCGTCTTCCAGCCGCACCTGTTCTCCCGCACCCAGGAACTGGGCAAGGAGATGGGCCAGGCCCTCGCGCTCGCCGACGCCTCGGTGGTCCTGGACATCTACCCGGCCCGCGAGGACCCGATCCCGGGCATCACCAGCGAGTTGGTCATCGACTCCGCGCGGGCCGCGAACGCCGAGGTCACCGCGGTGCACGACAAGACGGAGATCCCGGCCGTGATCGCGGGAATGGCCGGGCCCGGTGATCTCGTTCTCACCATGGGCGCGGGCGATGTGACCGACCTGGGCCCGCTGATCCTGGACCGCCTGTCGCAGCAGTAAGGGGCTGAGACCCATGTCGTACGACATCGAGAAGCCGGACGAGCAGTGGCGCGCGGAGCTGAGTCCGAGCGAGTACGCGGTGCTGCGCCAGGCCGGGACCGAGCCCGCCTTCACCGGTGAGTACACGGACACCACGGCCAAGGGCGTCTACTCCTGCCGTGCCTGCGGGGCCGAACTGTTCACCTCAAAGACCAAGTTCGCCTCGCACTGCGGCTGGCCGTCCTTCTTCGACCCGAAGGACACCGACGCCGTTGAGCTGATCGAGGACCGCTCCCACGGGATGGTCCGCACCGAGGTGCGCTGCGCCCGCTGCGGCTCCCACCTCGGGCATGTCTTCGCGGGGGAGGGGTATCCGACCCCCACCGACCAGCGGTACTGCATCAACTCGATCTCGCTGAGGCTGGCGCCCGAGGAGGGCTGACCCGCCTCGGACGGGCCGGATGGAGCGGGCCGTCGCCGTCTAGACTTTCGCGGCAACGGCCCGCGCGTCGTCGGCCGTGCCGTGGCCGCGGGCGGGCGGAGAGCTGTCAGACCCGAAGGGTGCCCGGCGTTTTGATACGGATAGATGCAGTCACGAAGCGGTACGACGACGGCACGGTCGCGGTCGACCGGCTGTCGCTGGAGATACCGGACCAGGCGATCACCGTCCTCGTCGGGCCCTCCGGCTGCGGCAAGACGACGACCCTGCGGATGATCAACCGGATGGTGGAGCCCACCGAGGGCAGCATCCTCCTGGACGGCGCGGACATCCGGCGGCAGCCGGTGAACTCCCTGCGCCGCTCCATGGGTTACGTCATCCAGAACGCGGGGCTCTTCCAGCACCGCACCATCCTCGACAACATCGCCACCGTGCCCCGGCTGCTCGGCTGGAGCAAGCAGAAGGCGCGCGAGCGGGCCGCGGAGCTGATGGAGCGGGTCGGCCTCGACACCTCGCTGGCCAAGCGGTACCCGTACCAGCTCTCCGGCGGCCAGCAGCAGCGCGTCGGCGTGGCCCGCGCGCTCGCCGCCGATCCGCCGGTGCTGCTGATGGACGAGCCGTTCTCCGCCGTCGACCCCGTGGTCCGCAAGGGACTCCAGGACGAACTGCTGCGGATCCAGGACGAGTTGGGCAAGACGATCGTCTTCGTCACGCACGACATCGACGAGGCGATCAAGCTGGGCACCATGGTCGCCGTGCTGCGCGAGGGCGGCCGGCTGGCCCAGTTCGCCCCGCCGGCCGAGATGCTCAGCGCGCCCGCCGACGCCTTCGTGGAGGACTTCCTCGGCGCCGACCGGGGCATCCGGCGGCTGTCCTTCTTCCCCTCCGACGCACTGGAGCTCGCGACCGCGCCGCTCGTCCCGCTCGACGCGGACGCCGCACGGCTCGCCACCGCCGCCGACGCGCCCTACCTCCTGGTCACCGACGCCGACGGCCGGCCGCTCGGCTGGGCCGAGCCCGGCGCGCCCCTCGACCGGGACCGGCTCCTGGACCACGGGCGGCCGTTCAGGGCCGGCACCGACTCGCTGCGCACCGCCCTGGACGGGGCCGTGCTGTCGCCGACCGGCTGGGCGGTCGCGGTGGACGGCGAGGGGCGCGCCGTGGGCGTCGTGTCGCAGCAGGCCATCGGGGAGGCGATCCGCGCCGCGCACGGCCGGGCGGGGGCCGAGGTGAAGGCCGCCTCATGAACGGTTTCTTCGATCTGCCGAGCGACCTCCAGTACACCTACCTCGGCCTCGTCGGACTGCATCTGCGCGAGGCGCTGATCCCGGTCCTGGCCGGGCTGCTCGTCGCGCTGCCCATCGCCCAGCTGTGCGCACGCTTCCGCTGGGTCTACCCGCCCGTGCTCGGCCTCACCACCGTGCTCTACTCCATCCCCTCGCTCGCCTTCTTCGTCGTCCTCATCGACTACTTCGGGCAGAGCGAGACCACGGTGATGATCCCGCTCGCGGTCTACAGCCTGGTGGTGCTGGTCCCCGGCATCGTGGACGGCGTCCGCTCGGTGCCCCAGGAGACACTGGCCGCCGCCGAGGCGATGGGCTTCGGCCCGCTGCGCCGCTATCTCCAGGTCCAACTCCCCATCGCCGCACCGGCGATCATCGCCGGGCTGCGGGTGGCGGTCATCTCCAGCCTGTCCCTGGTCAGCGTCGGCATGCTCATCGGCAACCAGGGCGCCCTGGGCAACATGCTCTACGACGCCAACACCTACCACCGGCCCGCCCTCGCCGTTAACTCGGTACTGACCACGGCGGTGCTGGGCGTCCTGGCCGATGCCCTGCTGGTCCTCGTGCGCCGACTGCTGACCCCCTGGATGCCGAGGAAGGGCACCGCCCGGTGAACGTACTGCACCTCGTCCACGCCTTCTTCGGCGACGGCGCCCACTGGCACGGCTACGACGGCATACCGGCCCGGCTCGCCGAGCACGTCACCTACTCGCTGGAGGCGCTGCTGATCGCCGCCGTGATCGGGCTGCCCGTCGGCCTGGTCACCGGGCACTACGGCCGGGGCGGCAACGCGCTCGCGCTGATCGCCACCGCCGGGCGGGCGCTGCCCAGCTTCGGGCTGCTGGTGCTGATGGTCCTGTGGATCGGGCTCGGCCTGGTGCCGGTGATGATCCCGCTGGTGGTGCTCGCCGTACCGCCGATCCTGGTCACCACCTACGAGGCGGTGGCGACCGTCGACCCGTCCCCGGTGGACGCCGCCCGGGGCATGGGGATGTCCGAGGGGCGGGTGCTGTTCCGGGTCGAGGTGCCGGTCGCGCTGCCGCTGATCCTCTCCGGGCTGCGCGCGGCGGCCGTGCAGATCATCTCCACCGCCACCATCGCGGCGTACGTCGGTCTCGGCGGGCTCGGCCGGTACATCATCGACGGCCTCTACCAGCGGGACTACGAGAAGGTCGTGGGCGGCGCCGCCCTGGTCGCCGGGCTCGCCCTGGTGACCCTCCTGCTGTTCTGGGCGGCCGCCCGGGTCACCGTGTCCCGCGGTGTGCGCAGGAGCACCTGACCGGCCGTCCGCAGTTCCCCCTCGTCCCCCTTCATCGAGTTCGTTCCCCTTCATCAAGAATGCGTTACAAGAGCCGGGCGCGCCGTTGACTCGGCGCCGAGCCCGTGGATTGGATCAGGTAGTGACTTCAACAAGCCAGATCAGCAGGTCCATACGGAGGAACCGGGGCGCGGCGGCGGCGGTCGCGCTCGCGATGGCGACGGCCCTGCTCGCGGGCTGTTCCGCCAAGTCCGGCGGCGTGGTCGTCGGCTCCAACAACTTCCCCGAGAGCAACCTGCTCGCCGACATCTACGGCGAGGCGCTCAAGGCCAAGGGGATCGACGTCACGTACAAGCCGAACATCGGCAGCCGTGAGACCACCTACGGGCTGCTGAAGAACGGCTCCGTCGCCGTCCTGCCCGAGTACAACGGGGCGCTGCTGGCCTACCTCGACCCCAAGGCGACGCCGAAGAGCGCCGAGGAGACCACGGCGGCCATCAAGGCCAAGCTCGCCTCCAAGCTGACCCTGCTGGACCCCTCGTCGGCGCAGGACAAGGACAGCCTCGCGGTCAACGCCGAGACGGCGCGGAAGTACCACCTCACCACGGACTCCAGCGCCGCCGATCTGAAGGCCGTCGCCAAGGACCTGGTGATCGGGGGCTCGCCGGAGTTCCAGACCCGGCAGCAGGGCCTGGCGGGCCTGAAGTCCGTCTACGGCCTCGACTTCAAGTCCTTCAAGGCCCTGGACGCGGGCGGCACGCTCACCCAGACGGCGCTGAAGAAGAACGATGTCCAGGTCGCCGACATCTTCAGCACCGACCCCACCATCGCCAAGGAGAAGTTCGTCGTCCTCAAGGACCCCCAGAACCTCTTCGGCTTCCAGAACATCCAGCCCGTCGTCTCCAGGACGGCCCTCCCCAAGAAGGGCGTCGCCGCCCTGAACGCGGTCTCCGCCAAGCTCGACACCGCGACCCTGCTGAACCTGGACACCCAGGTCCAGCTCCAGCACAAGGACCCGCTGGACGTGGCGAAGGCGTGGCTGAAGTCGGCGGGGCTCGACTGAGGCACGTGCGACGCGAAGGGCGGGGCGCGGCCGGGAATTCCCGGCCGCGCCCCGCCCTTGTGCCGTCGGTCAGAGGTCGAACTCGTGCGGCGGCAGTTCCAGGGTGAAGCAGGCCTCGCGGACGACGGCCTGTTCGGTCTTGTCGAAGTCGCCGTCGGCGCCGCCGATGACGATGCCGATCTGGATCACGGCGCGGGCCTCGGCGGGCTTCTTCTTGGCCTTGGCGATCTCCTGGAGGATGCTCACCTTGCCGAAGGCGAAGTCGGTGGTGAGCTTGTTCAGGTTCTCGTCGAAGCGGCGGCGCAGGTCGTCCGCAGGGAAGTTCTGGAGCACCTCATTGGTGGCGATGAGCTGAGCGACGCGCTGGCGCTCGGAGGGGTCGACGGTGCCGTCCGCCGCGGCCACGAGGGCGCACATGGCCATGCTCGCGTCCCGGAAGGCGCCGCTCTTCAGGTCGTTCTTCTTCGCCACCAGCTGGTTCTGCATCTGCGACGCGGATTCCTTGACGCGGTCCCACAGGGCCATGCTCGCTCCTCATATCAACGGCAGGTGCCCCGCGGCACCCACCGGCAACTTCTACAACACCGTAGAAACTGACGGTGGGGCCGGAAAGTTCCGGGACGTCATACCGCGCTCGTCCCGGCCTCCTCGGCGAGGGCCCGTGCCCGGCGGCGCCCGCGGCGGCCCACCCGGGGCTCCTGGTCGGGCAGCCAGCCGAAGGCGAGGCAGCTGCCGGCGACACCGAGCAGCAGGCCGATGAAGAAGCCGCCCAGATTGGACGTGACCCAGGTGCCCAGCGACACCAGCACCCCGACGATGGAGTAGAAGAGCCGCTGCGCGGGGTTGAAGAGGATCAGCAGACCCAGCAGCGCCATCAGGCCCGGCAGCAGATAACCGGCCAGCCCCTGCATGCCGATGTGCATCACGACCTTCAGCGACGCCTTCTCGGTCAGCAGGATCTCGCCGCCGCCCAGGGCGAGCAGCAGCCCGCCCCAGAACGGCCGGCGGGCCCGCCAGGACCGGAAGGAGCGCCCGGCACCCGGCCGGGAACGGTCGGCCACGGCGCTCAGCAACCTGAGTCGCTGAAGCGCAGCTTGAGACCCGGCAGCTTGAACACTCCTGCCGTGGTCGCGTAGTTGGTCTGCCGCAGGTGGTCGATGTGCACGCTGTCGGCCTGCTGGCTGAAGACGCCGATCGGGCCCTTCGCGTTGGCCTCGGTCAGCGTGCTCGCGTCGTTGCCGATCTCGATGTGGTTGAACGACGCGTCACCCGACATCGCGGTGGAGTCGGTGGTCAGGTCGGACGCGCTGACCTTGGTGGCGCCGCTGCCCGCGGTGATCAGCAGGTTGGTGCCGCCGAGGTCGACGCTCTGGCACAGCTTGGTGAGGGTCGCCTTCTTGATCGCCGAGGTGACGATGAGCTCCTGGCCGCCGGTGTCACCGGCGTTGGGGCTGCCGTCGGCCATGTTGTCCAGGCCGCCGAACTGTTCGAATCCGGTGCCGTCCAGCTGGCTCGCGGTGACCGTGAACGGCATGCCGGAGATGGCGAACTGCACGCCCAGCGCGCCCTGCGCGGTGAGGACCGCGAGGCCGGCGGCGACGAGGGTGGCGGGCACCGCCATCACCGCGGCGCGACGGGCCCGGACGCGGCCCCGTCTCCCGGTCGCGGGGGCCGCGGTGCTGCTCGGTGCTTCGGACGGTGAACCGCTTTCCGGGTTCTCGGGGGTGTTGCCGGTGGACGAGAGGTCCGGGGACGAGGCCATGTCTGCTCCCATGGGCATGGATCAACGCGGGTTGGGCTTCAGTGGCGCGATGTCCTGGCGCGGACAGCGGCCGCCGCGGACGCCTCCTCGCACTCCCGGCGGGCGCAAGGGCTTTCTCGTTACGCGGCGGTAGCCTTTCGAGGAAGTTACCGCCGGTTACATTTTGGGGTCAAGGGAGATGTGAAAAAAGGGTGTCGACGGTGCGTGCGGGCCGCTGAGGGTCTCAACTTCCCCTGTGTACAGATGGGTTGAGCGGCCCGATGGGTTGACGCCGGTGGTTGACGGGGTTACAAATTCTTCAGATTCCACGGATCCGTGGCGCCGGATCCCCCGAGCGGCAGCGGCCGTGCCCTCTCTGGGCACCGGCCGCGTTCCCGGCCCTTACGCGGCACCCGCTCCATCGGTCACCGATCGTCTCGAACTCGGGCCGCCGCGCACGCCGGCCCCTGCGAACGGCGGCCGCTTCGAACGGTGATCTTCCCGCACCGCGCGCGAGTACGGCACGGACAGCTCCCCATGGGTCCGTACCGGCATTCCCCTTGTTCGTCCGGCCCAGCCGATTCCCCCCGGGCACCGGCCGGTGTCCGGCCCGCCGCCGTCGCCGGTCCGCCGCGTAAGGAGAAGGCGTGACGGACCCGCGCCGGCGGCGACATCCGCACCACCCGGCACCGCCGCGCACCGCCCCCACCCCCCACGTCCGTGTTTCCCCACCTCATGAGAGAGGCACCCGCATGCGTACGCGTACCCTCATCGCTCTCGCCGGCACCGCCACCGCCACCGCGCTCGCCCTCGTGTCGGCCGGTCCGGCCTCCGCGGCCGGCTCGGTCCTCACCAAGGGCAGCGCCGGCGGCACCGCCGTCGCGGTCGGCGACACCCTCACCGCGCCGCTGGCGAGCGGCACCTCGGCCACCTTCTACTCCAGCTCGACCGGCACCAGCGGCGTGAAGTGCGGCACCTCCCAGTTCACCGCCAAGGTGACCGCCAACCCGACCGCGCCGGGCACCGCCACCGAGTCCCTCACCGGTCAGACCTTCAGCGGCTGCACCAGCAATGTCACCGGTGTCCTCGGTGTCGGCAGCGTGACCATCGACAACCTGCCCTACACGGCGGCGGCCTCCTCCAGCGGCACCCTCACGGTCTCGCCCCTGAGCGGCTCCGTCATCCAGTCCACGGTCAAGCTGAACACCCTGCTGGGCAGCGTCACCTGCGTCTACCAGGGCCCGAGCCTGGCCGGGAAGACGGCCAACGCCGACAACAGCATCACCTTCACCAACCAGCAGTTCACCAAGACCTCCGGGTCCTCGCTCTGCTTCTCCACCGCGTACTTCAGCGCCAAGTACGCCCCGGTGACGGACGCTGGGTCCTCGGTCTACGTCAACTGACGTCCCCCGGGCGGTCGTTTCGGGCCGTTCTGAACGCAGCGCCCAGGCGGCGCCGACGCGGTGCTCTCCGGCATCGCGGCGGCGCCGCCCTGCTGTGCGCGGTCATGCCGGCAGGGGTCGTACTGCCTTACAGCGCAAGGCAGTTGGCCTTTTTCGGCCCTCCGGTGAGACGCCGTTGAGGAGCCGGTCGTCCGCCTCGTATCGTGGCGATCATGGGGGCTCCCGTTGTCATTCGGTGAGTTATCGTATGCAAGGGGTTAAAAACAAACCGCATGTCCCGTTCGTTCGTCTCGCGAGGAGGGGTCCCAGCATGGCGAGGCAGTTACGCGCCGAACAGACCCGGGCCACGATCATCACGGCCGCCGCCGATCTGTTCGACCAACACGGCTACGAATCCACCAGTCTGAGCGACATCGTCGCACACGCGAAGGTCACCAAGGGTGCCCTCTACTTCCACTTCGCCGCCAAGGAGGACCTGGCGCACGCGATCCTGGAGCTGGAGAACCGCGCGGCCCGCCGTCTGGTGGCCGATCTCGACGGCCGCGGCTACTCCTCCCTGGAGGGCCTGATGCGCACCACCTTCGGGATCGCCCGGCTCGCCGTGGACGACCCGGTGCCGCGCGCCGGACTGCGCCTCGCCACCGCCGACGTGAAGGTACGGCCGCCACTGCGCCACCCCTACACCGAGTGGCTGGAGTTCGCCGGCCGCAAGTTCACCGGGGCCGTGCGCGAGGCCGATGTGCACGGGGACCTGGACGTCTCGGCCGCCGCCCACTCGCTCGTCTGCTTCTTCTTCGGCACCCGCGTCGCCGGCCGCTTCGAACCCGTGGGACGCCTGCCGCGCCGGGTCGCCGAGATGTGGCACCTGATGATCCGCGGCCTGGTCCCGGTGCACCGCCGCCCCCGCTACGTCACCCTCGCCACGCAGCTGGAGCGGGAGATCAGAACCGCGTGAGACGCGCGGTACGGTGACGGACATGCCCGAAACCCCGTTCGCATCCGTGATTCTCGGCAACGAACCCGGCTCGTTCCCGCACGGTGTGCTGGCCGAGCGGCACCCGGAGATCGTCCGCCAGGTGCGGGACGCCCTCCCGTACGGCCCCGGGCAGCACCGGGCGCTGGACGAACTGCTGAAGAGCTGCGCCGAGGGGACCGTGGAACCCCTGCCCGCCGACGCCCCGGACCGGGCGGCGTGGCACGCGTGGGGCCTGGCCGAGTACGCCGGGCGGTCCTGGTTCGACGTGCCGTGGCTGTGGTCCGAGAGCTACTTCTACCGCCGGCTCCTCGAAGCCGTCGGCTACTTCGCGCCCGGCCCCTGGCGGGGCATCGACCCCTTCCGGCCCGTCAAGCGCGCGGAACTGGCCGCGCCCGAGACCGACCGGGAACTCGCCGCCCTCGACGACCTGCGGGAACTGCCCGAACCGGAGCGGGACCGCGCCCTGCTGCACGGCTCGCTCTGGGGCAACCGCGCCGACCTGGGCTTCCTGCTGTCCGCCGAGGGCGCCGAGGCCCGGGAACCAGCGCCCGCGCTGGTCGCCGACGACAGCGAGCGGCTGTGGACGCTGCTGCCGCCCGGCGGAGCCGCCGACCTCGTCCTGGTCGCGGACAACGCGGGGCGCGAACTCGTCCCCGACCTGCTGCTGATCGCCCATCTCCTCGCCGGGGGCCGGATCGCGCGGGCGGTGCTCCAGGTGAAGCCGTACCCGTACTACGTCTCGGACGCGATCATGGCCGATGTGCTCGACGCCCTGGAACGGCTGCGTACGGCGCCGGGCGCGGCCGGGGAGCACGGGCGGCTGCTCCGCTGCGCCATGGCCGACGGGCGGCTCACCGTGCGCGCCCACCCCTTCTGCTGCGCCCCGCTGCCGTACGAGCGGATGCCGGACGACCTGCGTGCCGAGTTCGCCGCCGCCACCCTCACCGTCTTCAAGGGCGACCTCAACTACCGCCGTCTGGTGGGCGACCGGCGCCGCCCGCCGACCGCGTCGTTCGCCGCGGCGACCGCGTACTTCCCGGGTCCGGTGGCCGCGCTGCGCACCCTGAAGTCCGAGGTGGTCACCGGGCTGGCCGCCGCCACCGAGGAGCGGCTGGTGGCGGCGGAAGGCCAGCGCTGGCGCACGGACGGCACCCACGCGCTGATCCAGGTCAACCCAGGTGCACCGGCAGCGACTTGAGCCCGTTGATGAAGTTCGACACCAGCCGCTCGGCCGGCCCCGCGGGGCGCAGCACCGGCAGGGCGCGCAGCGCCTCCGCGTAGAGCAGCCGCAGTTGCAGGCGGGCGAAGTGGGCGCCCAGGCAGACGTGCGGGCCGTCCCCGAAGGAGACGTGCGGGTTGGGGGAGCGGGCGAGGTCCAGCCGGCCGGGCTCGGCGAAGACCCGCTCGTCGCGGTTGGCGGAGGCGTGGAAGACCACGACCTTGTCGCCCGCCGCGATGCGCCGGCCCGCCAGCTCGGTGTCCCGCGCGGCGGTGCGCCGGAAGGTCAGCACGGGCGGGTGCCAGCGCAGCAACTCCTCCACAGCCGGGGCGAGTTCGGCCTTGCCGGTGCGCAGCAGCTCGTACGGCTCCGGGTGCTCGGCCAGGGCCAGCAGGCCGCCCGGGGCCGCGCCGCGGACGGTGTCGTTGCCCGCGACCGTGAACAGGAAGAAGAACATCTCCAGCTCGGGCCCGGTGAGTTCGGGGTCGGCGGCGAGGGTCGTCATGATGTCGTCGGCGGGGTGCCGGCGCTTGTGCGCGGCCAGTTCGCGCGCGTAGGCGAACATGTCCCGCAGCATCGCCGGGGAGCGCGGGTTCAGCGGCTTGCCCGAGCCGTCGAGGACCCGGGGAGCGGCCTCGTCCGGGTCCTGGTAGCCGATCACCCGCCGCGTCCAGCGCAGCAGCAGCCGGCGGTCGCCCTCCGGGACGCCCAGCAGATCGGTGAGGTTGAGCAGGGCGTACTCGTCGGTGACGGCCGCCACCAGGTCGACCGTGCCGTCCCCGAGCGCGGCCCGCTCCCGTGCCGCCGCGAACAGCGTCCGCGCCCGCTCCCCGGCGAGGGCCGCGAACCGCTCGATCCGCCCCGGGGTGAACGCCCGGCTCACCAGCCGCCGCAACCGCCCGTGGTGGGGCGGGTCCTGGTTGAGCATCATGCGCCGGATGAACGGCAGATCCTCCGGGTCGGGGTCCCGGATCTGGGTCGCGCCGAGGCGCGAGGAGTACGCGGCCGAGTCCTTCAGGACCCGCACGACGTCCGCGTGCCGGGTCACCGCCCAGAACCCGGGACCCGCGGGCCAGCCCAGCACCTCGGGCTCCTCCTGCCAGGCCACCGGATGCTCGTCGCGCAGGACGCGGTAGGCGTCGTACGGCACCCCGGAGGCGTACCGGCGCGGGTCGAAGACGTCCGGCACCGGACCGGCGGTTCCTGTGCTCACGCCTCGTCGCTCCCGTCCGCGCGCAGGAAGTCCTCCACCACCCGGATCAGCTCCAGCGGTGTCTCGTCCATCGCGTAGTGCCCGGCCCCGGGCAGGGCGACGAGATGGCCGTGCCGGTACCAGGACAGCCAGGTCCTGCGCATCAGCTCGGGCGGCAGGGCCGGGTCCAGTTCGCCCGCCACGGCCAGCGCGGGCACCTCGCTGCCGGTCACCTCGGCGTGGAAGTCCTCGCCCGCCCACGAGTCCAGCCAGGCCCGGAACGCCTTCGCGTCGCTGCGCTGGAACGAGGTCCAGACCATCCGGTCCAGCCAGGCGGCCGGGCGGCGCCCGCCGGTGGTGAAGTCGATGATCGCGCGCCGGTTGCCCGCCTTGTGCGCCGCGTCCGTGAACAGCGCGCCCTGCTCGCCCGAGAGCGGCATCCCCGCGGCCGGCACCGGGGACACGCCGACGACCCGGCGCAGCCGCCCGGGCGCGAGCGCGAGCAGCCGCTGGGCTACCGCGCCGCCCATGGAGTGCCCGATCACCGAGAACCTGGCCCAGCCCAGCCGGTCGGCCAGCGCCACCAGGTCCACGGCCGCCTGAGCCGTCGTATACGGCCCCGGGGCGTCCGCGGCCTCCCCGTAGCCGCGCAGATCGACCGGCACATACGTGAAGCTGGTGCGGTCCAGGTCCGGCAGGACGGCCGCGTAGGCGGAGCGGTCGGCGAACCAGCCGTGCACGGCGAACACCCGGTGGGCGCCGTCGCCGTGCACCTCATGGGGCAGCACGAAGGAATTCATGCGCCTACCGTGGCCCGGGCACCTGAGCACGGCAAGGGCGCGGACGGGGCCCACCTCGGGGCCGGTTCACGCGATGGTGTGATCATGTCCCGCGCGTGGGATGGGTGTTCGGGGTGCCGGGTAGGGCCCGGCCATGACGCAGCCGTTCGAACTCCCGCACTTCTACATGCCGTTCCCCGCGCGGCTCAATCCGCACCTCGACGAGGCACGCGCCCATTCCACCGCGTGGGCCCGCGAGATGGGCATGCTGGAGGGCTCCGGGATCTGGGACCAGGCCGACCTGGACGCGCACGACTACGGGCTGCTGTGCGCCTACACCCACCCCGACTGCGACGGCGCCGCCCTCTCGCTGATCACCGACTGGTACGTGTGGGTGTTCTTCTTCGACGACCACTTCCTGGACATGTTCAAGCGGACCCAGGACCGCGCCGCCGGCAAGGCCCACCTCGACCGGCTGCCGCTGTTCATGCCGATCGACCCCCAGGCCCCCGTGCCCGAGCCGGAGAACCCCGTCGAGGCGGGTCTGAAGGACCTGTGGGCGCGTACGGTGCCCGCGATGTCGGTGGACTGGCGCCGCCGCTTCTCGGTGTCCACCGAGCATCTGCTCAACGAGTCGATGTGGGAGCTGTCCAACATCAACGAGGGGCGGATCGCCAACCCCGTCGAGTACATCGAGATGCGCCGCAAGGTGGGCGGGGCGCCCTGGTCCGCCGGGCTCGTGGAGTACGCGACCGCCGAGGTGCCCGCCGCCGTCGCGGAGACCAGGCCGCTGCGGGTGCTCATGGAGACCTTCGCCGACGCCGTCCACCTGCGCAACGACCTGTTCTCCTACCAGCGCGAGGTCGAGGACGAGGGCGAGAACAGCAACGGCGTGCTCGTCCTGGAGACCTTCTTCGGCTGCACCACCCAGCAGGCCGCCGACACCGTCAACGACATCCTCACCTCACGCCTTCACCAGTTCGAGCACACCGCGCTCACCGAGGTGCCCGCGATCGCCCTGGAGCACGGCCTCACCCCGGCCGAGACGGGCGCGATCGCCGCCTACGCCAAGGGACTCCAGGACTGGCAGAGCGGCGGCCACGAATGGCATCTGCGCTCCAGCCGCTACATGAACAAGGGCGCGCGCAGCGACTCGCCCTGGCGGCTGCCGAGCGGCCCCGGCACCTCCGCCGCGCACATCGGCGCCCTGCTCGCCTCCGCCGCGCACGAGCGGCTGCGCGCCTACTCGCATGTGCCCCACCAGAAGGTCGGGCCCTCGATCCTGCCCGAGTTCCACATGCCGTTCGCCCTGGAGCTCAGCCCGCACCTGGACGCCACCCGCCGCAACCTGCGCGCCTGGTGCGACCGGATGGGCATCCTCCAGGAGGGCGTCTGGGACGAGGACAAGCTGCGCGCCTACGACCTCGCCCTGTGCTCCGCCGGACTCGACCCGGACGCCACCCCGGAGGCCCTCGACCTCAGCGCCCAGTGGCTCGCCTTCGGCACCTACGGCGACGACTACTACCCCCTGGTGTACGGCCATCGCCGGGACCTGGCCGCCGCCCGCCTCACCACCGCCCGGCTGTCGGCCTGCATGCCCGTCGACGGCGAGCCCCCGCTGGTGCCCGGCAACGCCATGGAACGCTCCCTGGGTGACCTGTGGGCCCGCACCACCGCCCCGATGAGCACCGGGCAGCGGCGCACCCTCAAGCAGGCCGTGGACACCATGACCGAGAGCTGGGTGTGGGAGCTGTCCAACCAGCTCCAGAACCGCGTCCCCGACCCGGTCGACTACCTGGAGATGCGCCGCGCCACCTTCGGCTCCGACCTCACCCTGAGCCTGTGCCGGATGGGCCGGGGCCCCGCGGTCCCGCCGGAGGTCTACCGCAGCGGCCCGGTGCGCTCCCTGGAGAACGCCGCCATCGACTACGCCTGCCTGCTCAACGACATCTTCTCGTACCAGAAGGAGATCGAGTACGAGGGCGAGATCCACAACGCCGTCCTGGTGGTGCAGAACTTCTTCGGCGTCGACTACCCGACCGCGCTCGGCGTCGTCCACGACCTGACCACCCAGCGCATGCGGCAGTTCGAACACGTGGTCGCCCACGAACTGCCCGTGCTGTACGACGACTTCGGGCTCTCCCCGCAGGCCCGCACGGCGATGGACGGTTACGTCGACGACCTGCGGAACTGGCTCGCGGGGATCCTCAACTGGCACCGCAGCGTGGACCGTTACAAGGACGCCTGGCTGTCCCGGCGCGCCCACGGCTTCCTGCCCGACCGCCCGCCCGTGCGCCCGCTCCTCACTCCGGGCTGATCCACCGTTTCGGTGGGGAGAAGACGGAGGTGCCGGGCGAACTCAGGCTGTATGCGGCGTCACCGGCGGCGGCAACGACGGCTGGGCGGACAACGCGGTCGGCGCCGGCGGAGCCCAGCTGTCGGAGTACCCGAACGACCACCAGACGACCCAGCGGTGGTACCACGACCACGAGCAGTGGAGCTTCCTCGACCTCGCGCCCATCGTGCACCCCATGCACATCCACCTGGCCGACTTCCAGCTGCTGGGCCGGGACGCCCACGACGTCTCCGGCTTCGACCCGGCGGCCGGCGGCACCCGCGCCCCGATCCGCCACGACGCGGGCACCGCGATCCCGCTCGCGCCCAACGAGCAGGGGTACAAGGACGTCTTCAGGGTGCCCGGCGGCCAGCCGCTGCGGGTCATGGGCCTTCGACGGGGCGCACGACGGCGGCCACGGAGGGCACATGGGCTGAGCCGACCCTGAGTGGGGGGCCGGGGCCGGGGCCGGTGCGCGGGGTGTCCGTAGTGACTACCCGCCGCGGGCGCCCCGTCAGTCTCACTCGTTCGTGTCTCGTCGCCGGCCGGTGCGCCGGGTAGATGACCGGCCGGAGGCGAGCGAACCATGGAACACACTGCGTTGCGGCCCAGGCCGCTGCCCGGCCGGGGCCCCCGCACGGGCGGCGGCCCTCGCACGGGCGGCGGCCCCGCCCACCATCCGCACGCCGCGTCCCGGCGCGTACGGCGGCTGCGGACCCTGCTGCTCGGCGTCTGCGCGGGCACCCTGCTGGTGCTGTCCGGCGTGGGCATCGGCGCGGTCGGCGCCACGGTGCTCGGCGCGGGGCAGAGCGCCGAACCGCACCCCCCGGCCGCGGCCCCGCCCGCGCGGGACAGCGGACCCAAGGCCACCCTGGGCGTGGAGGCCGTCGACTACGGCAGCCCGGGCGCGCTGGTGGTGGGTGTGCACACGCCCGGCCCCGGCTCCCGGGCGGGCCTGGCCCGCGGCGACGTCCTGCTCCAGTTCGGCGGCGCCCGCGTCGACACCGCCGCCGACCTGGCCGGGGCCGTCGCCCGCGCCCGCCCCGGCAGCGAGATCCTGCTCACCGTGCGGCACAGCGGCGGCGGATTCCAGCAGCTGACGGTGGTGCCGGGCGTGGTGACCTGAGCGCGGCGGGGTCCGGGGGCCGCCGGCCATGACGGCCGGGTGCCGTAGGTCCTGCCGACCTCTGCGACCCGCCGCGCGCGCGGCCGCGCCGTGCCCGGCGGACGCGGGATCGTCCGATCGGGTCGCGTGGCCCGGTCCGGGCGGGCAGGATGCTGCCCGGGGTGCCTTCCGCGCGCCCCGGCACCTGCCCGACCAGCCAGAACCGCCCGGAGGCCCGGATGACCGGTAGGACGACCACGCCCTTCAGCGCAGCCGACCACAAGGCCCGCATGGAGCGTGCCGCGCGTGCCGCGGCCGACGCCGGACTCGCCGGGCTGCTCGTGGCGCCGGGCCCGGACATGGTGTGGCTGACCGGCTACACCCCCACCGCCGTCACCGAGCGGCTCACCCTGCTGGTCCTCGCCCCCGGCCAGGACCCCGTCCTGGTCGTCCCCACCCTGGAGGCCCCGGACGCCGAGCACTCCGTCGCGGGCGAGGCGCTCACCCTGCGCGACTGGACCGACGGCAAGGACCCCTACGCCGTCACCGCCGAGCTGCTCGACGGCCGCGGCCGCTACGGCATCAGCGACAACACCTGGGGCATGCACGTCCTCGGCCTCCAGCGCACCCTGCCCGACAGCTCGTACGCCGCCCTCACCGACTCCCTGCCCATGCTGCGCGCGGTCAAGGACGCCGCCGAGGTGGAACTGCTCGCGGCCGCCGGAGCCGCCGCCGACGCCGCGTTCGAGGAGATCCGCAAGGTGACCTTCGCCGGGCGCCGCGAGTCCGACCTCGGCCGCGACCTCGCCGCGCTGCTGCGCCGCTTCGGCCACTCCCAGGTCGACTTCACCATCGTCGGCTCCGGACCCAACGGCGCCAACCCGCACCACGAGGTCGGCGACCGCGTCATCCGGCGCGGCGACATGGTCGTCCTCGACTTCGGCGGCCTGAAGGACGGCTACGGCTCCGACACCACGCGCACCGTGCACGTCGGCGAGCCCACCGAGGAGGAGCGCCAAGTCCACGACATCGTGCGCGAGGCCCAGGAGGCCGGCTACCAGGCGGTGCGGCCGGGCGTGGCCTGCCAGGACGTCGACCGGGCCGCCCGCGCGGTGATCACCGACGCCGGGTACGGCGAGTACTTCATCCACCGCACCGGGCACGGCATCGGCGTCACCACGCACGAGCCGCCGTACATGATCGAGGGCGAGGAGCTGCCGCTGGTGCCCGGGATGTGCTTCTCGGTGGAGCCCGGCATCTATCTGCCCGGCCGGTTCGGGGTGCGCATCGAGGACATCGTGACGGTGACCGAGGACGGCGGCCGCCGCCTCAACAACACCGGCCGCGAGATGGTGACCGTGGACTGACGGCACGAGCCCGAGCCCGGGTCCGAGGCGGCCCCGGGCGACCACCCCGACGACACCCGGAACGGCAACGCGCGATCCATGACCCAGGCACCGACCCCCACCGCGGACACCGTCCGCCAGCTGGTCCGTTCGCTGCTCAAGGAAGGCCCGGACGGCGACGGACCCGACGTCCGGCCTGTCCGGGAGGGGCACGCGTACACCTGGTGGGTCGGCACCCGCCAGGTGCTGCGGCTCGCCCCCGACCGGGAGGCGTCCGCCCGCCGCCGCCGGGAACTGCGGCTGCGCGCCCTGGTCCGGCCGCACGTCCCGGTCGCGGTGCCGGTCGGCGTCGCGCACGCCGACTGGGCGCCCGGCCTCGCCTGCACCCTGGACACCGTGGTGCCCGGCGGCACCGCCGAGGAGCACGAGGTCTCGGCGGCCGGCGAGGCCGATCTCGCCGGACTGCTCACCGGGCTGCGCGCGGTGCCGGTACGGCAGGCCGACGCGCTCGGCGTGCCGCGTGCCGCCCCGCGCTCCCTGGAGGCGCTGCGCCGGATGGCCGTGCACGCGGCCGAACGGCTCGCCGCCGCCGACGAGTTCGACGCCGCGCCGATGTACCAGCTCACCCCGGCCGGGGCCGCCCAGCTGGCCGCGCAGCCCGGTGTCGCCGTGCTCACCCACCACGGGCTGACCGGCGAACACGTGGTGGTCAGCGCCGACGGGCGGGTGCGCGGCGTCCTCGACTGGACCGAGGCGGCGCTCGGCGATCCCGCCGAGGACATCGCGGGGCTCGCCGTCGCCGTCGGCTCCCCGGCCGCCGTCCGCGCCGCCACCCTCGCCGGGTACGGGGCCCGCCCCTGCCTGCGCGGCCTCTGGCTCGCCCGCTGCGACACGGTGCTGCGCCTGATGGACCGCCTCGACGACCGCGCTCCCGGCGACCCGACGCTGCTGCGCAGCCGGCTGCACCGGGCGTGGGAGCCGATCCTGCTGGAGCGGGTGACGGACTTCAAGACGGCGGGGGAGGAGCCGTAACGGGCGTTCCCCTCAGGCTACTTCCCCCCCCGCCTCAGGAATCCTCCCCTCAGGGCTGCTTCTTTCCGTCTCAGGGCTGGCTGAGCACCACGCACGACTCCCCGGGCAGCTGGAGCATGCCGTCCGCGCCCGGCGGCTCGACCGGCTCCCACGCGGCGAGGACCAGGGCCGGGCGGGAGCCCAGCGGGATGGCGGCCGGTTCCTCGCCCAGGTTCACCGCGACCCGTACGTCGCCCCGCCGGAAGGCCAGCCAGCGGGCCTGCCCGTCGTAGGCGACCTTCGTGTCGGCGAGGTCCGGGTCGGTCAGGTCCGGCTGGTCGCGGCGCAGCGAGATCAGCCGCCGGTACCAGTCCAGCATCCGTGCGTGCGCCACCCGTTCGGGTTCCGACCAGTCGAGGCAGGAGCGCTCCCGGGTCGCCGGGTCCCCCGGGTCCGGTACGTCCTCCTCGGCCCAGCCGTGCGCCGCGAACTCCCGGCGCCGCCCGCGCCGTACCGCCTCCGCGAGTCCGGGGTCCGTATGGTCGGCGAAGTACTGCCAGGGCGTGCCCGCGGCCCACTCCTCGCCCATGAACAGCATCGGGGTGAACGGCGCGGTCAGCACCAGCGTCGCCGCGCAGGCCAGCAGGCCGGGGGAGAGCCGGGCGGAGAGCCGGTCGCCCTGGGCGCGGTTGCCGATCTGGTCGTGGGTCTGGGAGTAGCCGAGCAGCCGGTGCCCGGCCACCCGCGCCCGGTCCAGCGGTCGCCCGTGGTGCCGGCCCCGGAAACCGGAGTACGTGCCGTCGTGGAAGTAGCCCCCGGTGAGCGTCCTGGCCAGCGCGGCGAAGGGATCGCGCGCGAAGTCCGCGTAGTAGCCCTGGGACTCGCCGGTCAGCGCGGTGTGCAGGGCGTGGTGGAAGTCGTCGTTCCACTGCGCGTGCAGCCCGAGCCCGTTCTCCGCGCGCGGCGTGATGAAGCGGGGGTTGTTGAGGTCGGTCTCGGCGATCAGGAACAGCGGCCGGTCCACCTCCGCCGCGAGGTGGTCGACGGCGGCTGACAGCTCCTCCAGGAAGTGGACGGCCCGGGTGTCGTACAGCGCGTGCACCGCGTCCAGGCGCAGCCCGTCGAGCCGGAAGTCCCGCAGCCACGCCAGCGCGCTGCCGACGAGGAACGCGCGCACCTCGTCCGAACCGGGCGCGTCCAGGTTCATCGCCGCGCCCCACGGCGTGGTGTGGGTGTCGGTGAAGTACGGCCCGAAGGACGGCAGATGATTGCCGGAGGGCCCCAAGTGGTTGTGCACGACGTCCAGGACGACACCGAGTCCCAGCTCGTGCGCCCGGTCCACGAACCGCTTCAGCGCCTCGGGGCCGCCGTACGGCTCGTGCACCGCCCACGGCGACACCCCGTCGTACCCCCAGCCGTGCCGCCCGGGGAACGGACACAGCGGCATCAACTCCACGTGGCTGATGCCCAGTTCCACCAGATGACCGAGCCGGTCCGCCGCCGCGTCCAGGGTGCCCTCGGGGGTGTACGTGCCCACATGCAGCTCGTAGAGCACCGCGCCCGGCAACTCCCGCCCCGGCCACGGCACCCGCCACCGGTACCGCTCCTGGTCCACGACCGCGCTGAGCCCGTCCGGCCCGTCCGGCTGGCGGCGCGAGCGCGGGTCGGGCAGCACCGGACCGTCGTCCAGCGCGAATCCGTACCGGGCGCCGTCACCCGCCGTCGCCTCCCCCTTCCACCAGCCCTCGCGCTCCGGATCGCGCGCCAACGCCCGCGCGGCGCCCTCGCACCGGAGCGTCACCCGGTCTGCCTGCGGTGCCCACACCTCGAACTGCACGGACGGTTCCCCTTCGTCTGTTCACCGTGATGTCCCGCGCTCCCATCGTGCCCGCCCCCGCCGTCGATCTCCCCTTCAATCGGCGCCTTTCCCTCCAGGTGTCGTGCGATGTTCCCCGGCGGGCCGCGCGGAAGTACCGGCCCGTGGGCGCCGATTACCCGTTTTCTGGACACTCGCGGCCCACTGACCGACAATCACAGGCGTGACGTCGTCCTTCGAGTTCCCCACCGCCCCGGCCCCGGCGTCCGCGCGGCTGTCCGACACGGAGCGGGAAGCGGCGCTGGAGGTGCTGCGGGACGGCGCGGCCAAGGGCCGGCTGTCGCACGAGACGTTCGTGCGCCGCATGGAACTGGCGCTCGCCGCGCGCCACGCCGACGAACTCGCCGTCCTCGTCGCCGACCTGCCCCGCGAGAACCGCCTGTCCCGCGCGGTCTTCGGCACCGTGGAGGCCGTCTCCGGCTTCACGGTACGACTGCGCCGCGCCTGGCAGGCCGAGCGGCTGCCCAAGCTGCTGCTGCCGGGACCGGCCCACACCCGCCCGCTGCGGATAGGCCGCGATCCGGGCAACGGGCTGCGGCTGACCCATGAGACGGTCTCCCGGGTGCACGCCGAACTCAGCCACCAGGGCGGGCTGTGGATCCTGCGGGACCTCGGCTCCACCAACGGGACCACCGTCAACGGCCGCCGGGTGATCGGCGCGGTCGCGGTCCGCGAGGGCGACCAGGTGGCGTTCGGGCGGGTGGCGTACCGGCTCTCGCTGAGCTGAGCTGAGCTGAGCTGAGCTGAGCTGAGCTGAGCCGAGCCGAGCCGAGCCGAGGTGGGCTGAGCCGAGCGTGCGGCCCCGGCCCCGGCGCCGCGGTCGCGCGAACGGGTGACCCGCACTGCGGAACGGCGGACGTCCTGCCGATGCAACGGGCATGACGTACTTCACCAGAGCGACCGCGGCCGCCGGCGTGCTGCTGGCCACCGCCGGTCTCCTCGCCGCGGGCCCCGCCCAGGCGGTACCCCATCCGCACGGCAACCGGCTGCACCTCACGATCACCCGCTCGGGCCTGCGGGCCGACAGCGGCCGCAGCGCCCTGCTGCGCTGCCTGCCGCCCCACGGCCATCCGTACGCGGCCGAGGCCTGCGCCGAACTGGCCGTCGCCCGCGGCGACATCGACCGCATCCCGGCCCGCAAGGTGTTCTGCCCGCGGATCTACTCCCCGGTCACCGCCACGGCGCGCGGCCGCTGGAACGGCCGGCTGGTCGACTTCCGGCGGACCTACACCAATTCCTGTGAACTGCGGGCGCGAACGGGGTCGGTCTTCGACCTCGGCGACTGACCGGCGGCCCCCAGGCGCCGCCCGTCCGGCCGGTGTCCCTACTGATACGCCTGCTCCCGGGCCTGCCGGGCCGCCAACAGCACCGTGCGCGACTGGTGCTCCACCTGGTGGTCCAGCGGCACCCAGCGGGCCCGGAAGCGCTGGGCGAAGGCGTCGGACCAGGCGGCCACGAGCCGTTCGAGGTCCGGCGCCGCCCGGTCGCCGCTCTCCCGCAGTACCCGCAGCAGCATCGCGGCCGCCCGCAGCGGCAGCCGCCGCCCGAACGCGTCCACGCTGCCGACGTACGCCATCGTGGTGGCGGCCGGCGCGGTGTGGATCCAGTCCGCGGCCAGGCCCGGGATCAGCTCCAGCGCCCAGCGCGCGGCCCGCAGCAGCGGCCCCTCGGCGCCGTCGAGCCGGGGCAGCGCCTCCGCGAGCACCCGCTCCACCTCCAGCGAGTCCCGCAGCAGCCGCCGGGCCAGGCGCCGTATCGCCGCCGCCGGTGCCGGGTGCGGCGCCGGGTCGTCCACCAGGTCGCTGGCCCACATCGGCACCTCCACCACGGCCGTCAGACCCCCGTAGCGATGCGCGTGGTACCAGGTGCTGTGCCGGGCGTCGTCCGGCATGCTCGGGTAGGCCACGCCCGTCTCCGGGCCCGGCATCACATGCACCCCGGGCCCGGACGCCGGCCAGCCCGCGGCGTCCGAGGCGCCGGTCTCCACCGGGATGTGCAGCTGGGCCGCCGACTTGGCGAACGGCTCCGCGAGACCCGGCACGTCCCGGGTCAACTGCACCCAGCTGCCGCCCAGATCGGTGCCGTGCAGGGTCACCTGGAGGTAGGGGCGCAGCTCGTCGATCACCCCGGTCAGCGCCTGGGTCTCGGGCGGCAGCCGGTCCGGGGGCAGCACGGACGGCGACCACTCCGGCTGCTCGGCGCCCGTGGGCCGGTAGAAGCCGAGGTGGTAGTCGAGCAGGCTGCGCGGGGCGGGGGTGACATGGAGGGCGGCGCCGTCCGGGTCCGCGCACAGCAGGAAGTGCCAGGAGATGCCGGAGCGCAACTCGGGTTCGGCCAGGACCCGTTGGGCCAGTACCCGCAAAGTGGAGCCGCCGGTGGGCTCGTTGGCGTGGGCGCCCGCCACCACCAGCACCGACCGCCGTGCGTGCCCCACCGACAGCAGGTGCAGGGGACGCCCCGCGCGCGAGCGGCCCACCTGCCGCAGCGCGCACAGCCCGGGTTCCGAGGCGGCCAACGCCCGTGCGGAGGCCACCAGTTCGGGAACGCTGGGATAGCGCAGCTCCGGCAGGAGACTCACCCCCGATTCGTCCGCCCTGCTTCGCCCTCCCAGTCCCGCACGGTGCGCGGTGGCTGTCAAGCGTGTGGCCGGATGCCCGGGCGGCATGTGCCGACCGGAGCCGGGGCCACCGCACGCACGGCGCTCACCGCTGGTGCGGCCCCCGCCCCGCGAGCGTCGGAAACACCTCGCCCACCGCCTCCGGGAGCCACCCGTGCACCATCCCGCACCATCCCCTTCGCCGACGCGGGCAACGGCATGCCACGCACGGCAGGCTCATGCCCCGCCCCCGCCCCCGCCCGCGCCCCTGCGCCTCGGCCTCGGCCTCGGTGAGAGGTCCGCGAGTCACGGGGGGCGGGGGCCCCGCCGTGATCGCCCCGGAGCCGCCGCCCGCACGGCGCTGTTGTGCTCCCGGCGGCCCGCCGACCCACCCGTGAGCGGTGGTCCGGCGGTCCGAGTGGCTGTTTCTCATTCCTCCGTGAGGCGTTCCAGCAGCGCGACCGGCTGGGGTCCGAACAGGTCCGCCAGGCGTACCCGGCCGGTGAACTGCCGGGCCGGGTCCAGGACATCGCCCCATCGGCCGGGGGGCAGCGGGAGGCTCGTGTCCTGCCAGCCGCCCGATCCGGTGAGCCGCAGCGAGAGCCGGGTCACCGCTGTGATCACCTCCCCGGAGCGGGCGAAGGCCGTGCAGTGCTCCGCCGCCGGGCCCTCGGCGGCCAGCGGATCGTAGGTCGCTGACGCCCCGAAGGCATCGGGCCTGCGGGCGCGCAGCCGCAGCGCCGCCCGCGTCAACGCGGCCTTCTCGCCCGGGTTCTCGGGCGGCAGGGCGGCCGGGCGGCGGTTGTCCGGGTCCACCAGCGCGCGGAACTCGCCCTCGGTGCCCTGGTAGACGTCCGGGACGCCCGGCATCGTCAGGTGCACCAGGGCCGTGCCGAGGACATTGGCGCGGATGTGCGGCTCCAGCGCCTTGCGGAAGGCGGTCACGCGTTCGCCGGGCGGCCCGCAGGGACCGGCCGCGGCGAAGGCGGTCACCGCCTCCTCGTACGGCGTCTCCCGCTCGGTCCAGCTGGTGTACATGCCGGCCTCGCGCACATGCTTCAGCAGGTACTGCCGCACCCGCTCCTCGTCGGCCGGGCCGAGCCCGAACACCGTCTGCCAGGCCGCCCAGGCCAGCTGCCCGTCCGGGGTGCCCTCCTCGGCCCGGGTCAGCTCGGTCACCAGCTCCGCCCAGCGGCCGGGGCATTCGGTGAGGACGGCGAGGGCCGCGCGGACGTCGGCGCTGCGCTTGGTGTCGTGCGTGGTGACGGCCGTACCGGTGAGCGGCCGCTCGTCCTGGACGCGGGCGCAGTACATGTGGAACTCGCGCGGGGAGATCCCCGGCCGCCCCGGGTCGCCGCCCACCTCGGTCGCCGACAGCAGCGGCACATAGCGGTAGTACGCCGTGTCCTCCACCGACTTGGCCCGCAGCGCGGAGGCCGTCTGCGCGAACCGGGTGCGCAGTTCGAGCCGGTCGGCGTGGTCCGGCGCGGCCGGGTCCCCGGGCGCCTCGACGAGCAGCTGCCGTACGACGTCGACGGCCGCCGCCTCCTCGGGGACCACGAAGGCGAGCCGGGCCTCCTCGGCGGCCTCCTCGGTGACGACGGCGGCCGCGTCCCCGGAGGCGTAAGGCCGGTAGACCCGCATCCGGACCAGGAGTTCCTCCAGGGCCGTGCGCAGCGCCCAGGGCGCCCGGTCGCGCAGCGCGAGGTCGGGGGAGTGGGCGCACAGCCGTGCCGCGACCCGGGTGAGCCGCTCGGTCTCGGTGGCCAGCTCGTGCGTGAGCACCTTGTAGGCGGCCCGGCGGACCGTGGCGTCCCAGACACCGCCCCGGTCCGACTGCGGGGCCGCGAACCGCCGGTACTCCGTGAGGAGCTCCACCGCCCCGTCCGGGTCCGTGAACAGGCCGTCGACCCGGCGCAGCGCGTCGTAGCCGGTGGTGCCCGCGACCGGCCAGGAGGGCGGCAGCCGCTCGTCGTCGGCGAGGATCTTCTCGACCACCGTCCAGCGGCCGCCGCTCGCCTCGTGCAGCCGGGCCAGATAGGCGTCGGGGTCGGCGAGCCCGTCGGGGTGGTCGACGCGCAGCCCGTCGGCCACGCCCTCGTCCAGCAGCTGGAGGATCTTGGCGTGGGTGGCGTCGAACACCTCGGGGTCCTCCACCCGCAGCCCGATCAGCTCCGAGATGCTGAAGAACCGCCGGTAGTTCAGCTCGGTCCGGGCGAGCCGCCACCACACCGGGCGGTACCACTGGGCGTCCAGCAGCTCGGGCAGCGCCAGCCGCTCGGTGCCGGCGCGCAGCGGGAGGACCTGGTCGTACAGGCGCAGCGTGTCGCCGTCGACCCGGAAGTGTCCGAGCTCGGTGCCGAGCGGGCCGCCGAGCACCGGCAGCAGCACCCGGCCGCCCCCGGCGTCCCAGTCGATGTCGAACCAGCGCGCGCAGGCCGATTCCGGTCCCTCGCGCAGCACCTCCCACAGGGCGCGGTTGTGGCCGGGCGCCATCGCCATGTGGTTCGGCACGATGTCCAGGACCAGGCCGAGGCCGTGCTCCCGGGCGGTCCGGGACAGCGCGCGCAGCCCCTCCTCGCCGCCGAGTTCCGCGCGGACACGGGTGTGGTCCACCACGTCGTAGCCGTGCGCGGAACCCGGGACGGCCTCCAGGACGGGGGACAGATGCAGATGGGACACGCCGAGCGAGGCGAGGTGGGGGACGGCCGCCGCGGCGGCCGAGAACGGGAAGGCGGGCTGGAGCTGGAGCCGGTAGGTGGCCGTGGGCACCCCCGGTCCGGGTCGCGCAGAGGTCATGGGGACCTACGTACCCGCCCTGCCGCGTTTCGTGTCACCCGGACCGGGCCGGTGGGTGAGGCGGCTCATCCGCGCTCACCCACATGGCCTACACCGCGCTACGCCGGACGCTGGAGGACCATGAGGCTGCGGTCCTCCAGGGCCAGCCGGTCGCCCGCCCCCGCCTTCGCCCCCGAACCCGGCGGGATCCCTTCGGCGCGGGCCGTGTCGACCACCACCTGCCACTGCCGGCCGTGGTTCACCGGCACCCGGAAGTCCAGCGGCTCCGGGGAGGCGTTGAACAGCAGCAGGAAGGAGTCGTCGGTGATCCGCTCGCCGCGCGGGCCCGGCTCGGAGATCGCGTTGCCGTTGAGGAACACCGTCAGCGCGGAGGCCTCCGCCGCGTCCCAGTCCTGCTGGGTCATCTCCGCCCCTTCCGGAGTGAACCAGGCGATGTCGGACAGCCGGCCGTGGCTGCCCTCCACCGGGCGGCCGTGGAAGAAGCGGCGGCGGCGCAGCACGGGGTGGTCCCGGCGCAGCCACACCATGGTGCGCACGAACTCCAGCAGCTCCCCGCCGTCCTCGGGCCAGTGCAGCCAGGAGATCTCGTTGTCCTGGCAGTAGGCGTTGTTGTTGCCGCGCTGGGTGCGGGCGAACTCGTCGCCGTGGCTGATCATCGGCACGCCCTGGGACAGCATCAGCGTGGCGAGGAAGTTGCGCGTCTGGCGGGCGCGCAGCGCGAGCGCGTCCGGATCGTCGGTCTCGCCCTCGGTGCCGCAGTTCCAGGACCGGTTGTGGCTCTCGCCGTCCCGGTTGCCCTCCTCGTTGGCCTCGTTGTGCTTGTCGTCGTACGACACCAGGTCGCGCAGCGTGAATCCGTCGTGGCAGGTGACGAAGTTGATGGAGGCCAGCGGGCGGCGGCCGTCGTCCTGATAGAGGTCGGAGGAACCGGTCAGCCGGGAGCCGAACTCCGCGAGCGCGCTCGGCTCCCCCCGCCACAGGTCCCGTACGGTGTCACGGTACTTGCCGTTCCACTCGGTCCACAGCGGCGGGAAGTTGCCCACCTGGTAGCCGCCCTCGCCCACGTCCCAGGGCTCGGCGATCAGCTTGACCTGGGAGACCACCGGGTCCTGCTGCACCAGGTCGAAGAACGAGGACAGCCGGTCCACCTCGTGGAACTGCCGGGCCAGCGTGGCCGCGAGGTCGAAGCGGAAGCCGTCGACATGCATCTCGGTGACCCAGTACCGCAGCGAGTCCATGATCATCTGAAGTACGTGCGGGGACCGCATCAGCAGCGAGTTGCCGGTGCCGGTGGTGTCCATGTAGTAGCGGGGGTCGTCGGTGAGGCGGTAGTACGACGGGTTGTCGATGCCCTTGAAGGAGAGTGTCGGGCCCAGGTGGTTGCCCTCGGCGGTGTGGTTGTAGACGACGTCCAGGATGACCTCGATCCCGGCCTCGTGCAGCGCCCGCACCGCCGACTTGAACTCCAGCACCTGCTGGCCGCGATCGCCCCAGGAGGCGTACGCGTTGTGCGGGGCGAAGAACCCGATGGTGTTGTAGCCCCAGTAGTTGCTCAGGCCCAGGTCCACCAGCCGGTGGTCGTTGACGAACTGGTGTACGGGCATCAGCTCCAGCGCGGTCACACCGAGTCTGGTCAGATGCTCGATGACCGCCGGGTGGGCGAGCGCCGCGTACGTGCCGCGCAGCTCCTCCGGGAGCCCCGGGTGCCGCATGGTCAGGCCCTTGACGTGGGCCTCGTAGATCACCGTGTGGTGGTACTCGGTGCGCGGCGGACGGTCGTCGCCCCAGTCGAAGTACGGGTTGATCACCACCGAGGTCATGGTGTGCGGCGCCGAGTCCAGGTCGTTGCGCCGCTCGGGCGCGTCGAAGTGGTAGCCGTACACCTCCTCGCCCCAGCGCACCGCGCCCGCGACCGCCTTCGCGTACGGGTCGAGCAGCAGCTTCGCCGCGTTGCAGCGCAGCCCCCGCCCGGGGTCGTAGGGGCCGTGCACCCGGAATCCGTAGCGCTGCCCGGGCATCACCCCCGGCAGGTACGCGTGCCGCACGAACGCGTCGCTCTCCCGCAGTTCCACCGCCGTCTCCGAGCCGTCGTCGTGCAGCAGACACAGCTCCACTCGGTCCGCGGCTTCGGTGAAGACCGCGAAGTTGGTGCCGGCGCCGTCATAGGTGGCGCCGAGCGGATACGTCTCTCCAGGCCAGACCTGCATGGCAATGACTCTCCCAGGTGGGCGGGCCGCCCGGGGGCCGGTCCGCGCGACGGCACGAAGTCTCCCCGAAAGCAGGAACGGGTCCGGCCGGGTACCCCCGGCTATGAATCCGCTCACTCCTCGTGTGCGGACGGTGGGGAACGGCCCGGAAACGCCAAGCAGTTGAGCAAAGCAGGCGGGGAACCGACCTGTCCATCCGGCTGCACCGCGCAGCGCTCCCGGAGTACCCTTCCTTGATCGTTGAGACGGGAAAGGCCCGGGGACGGAAGGCGGTGCACGGGTGGGCTCGGGAGGGCTGGAGCTGCCCCCTGGTGGCGAGGGTCACGAGGGAGACTCCGCGGACGTCCCGCCCGGCGCGGTGTCCCTGGCACGGCCGATGGACGCGGGTTCCATCGGGCCGGAGCTGGACTGGGGCGCGGACGCCTGGCACGAGGTGCGCACCCGCGCCCAGCGGGCCGGCCGGGCCTACATCTGGCTGAACCTCGTGGAGCAGCGGCTGCGTTCGGTCGTCGCCGCCGTCCTGCGGCCCGTGTACGAGCCCGTGCACGGCGACGAGTGGGTGGTCGCCGCCGCCGGACCGGCCGGGCAGGAATGGGTGCAGCGCGCGGTCGCCGTGCGCGAAGTCAGCCGCCGCAAGGGCTACTTGCTCGACCCGGCCGACGACAACGTGCTCAGCTTCCTGACGCTGCCCCAGCTGCGCGAGCTGATGGTGCAGCACTGGCCCTGCTTCGAGCCGTACTTCGACGAGCGCCGCGACCTCGAACTCGCCCTGGACGAGCTGGAGGTGACCCGCAACGTCGTCTCCCGCAACCGCGCCCTGTCCCAGGCGGTGCTCGGCCAGGCGGAGCGGGCCTCGGCCCGCCTCCTGGAGATGCTCGGCGCGGGCGGCGACGTGCCCTCCGCGCGCCGGCTGCCCGTCGACGCGGTCGAGGACCTGGTCGGCGACCGGTACGCCGATGTGGTCGCCGTCCACTCCGACCGGGTGCGGCTGATGCGCCAGTTCCCCGCCGAGGACATCTTCGGCGGCGCGCGGCGCCTGGACGCCATCGGCATCGGCCTCAACCTGCTGGTGCAGAACTTCTCCGGGCGGCGCCTGGTCCGGCTCGCCGAGTCCGGCTGCCGCATCCGGCTGCTCTTCCTCAACCCCGCCTCCAGCTCGGTCAAGCGCCGCGAGCGCGAACTCGGGATGAAACGGGGCGAACTGAGCCGCTCGGTCGAGATGAACATCCTGCACATGCGCCGGGTGCGCTCCCGGCTGCGCGACCCGGACGCCTTCCAGATCCAGGTGTACGACGAGACACCGCGCTTCACCGCCTACCTGGTGGACGGCGACGGCGCCGACGGCATCGCCGTGGTGCAGTCCTATCTGCGCGGGGCGCGGGGGATGGAGTCGCCGGTCCTGGTGCTGCGCAACGGCAGCCGCCTGGTCACCTCCGACGACGCGGGCGAAGCCGGGCTGTTCCCGACCTACCGCGAGGAATTCGAGCTGACATGGGCGGATTCACGCCCTGTGTCCTGATCCGTCCCTCCTGTCCGCGCCGCCCCTGCCGTCCGTGTCATCCCTGTCGGCCCTGTCGTCCGTGCCGAAAAGCGGAAGGCGGTCCTCTGATTGTCAGTGCCCCGTGCGAGGGTGGAGACCACTGGGGGAACGCACCATCGAGAAGGGGGACCGCCCATGGGCTGGCACCAGGAGCTGCTGGTCGGCTTCGACCTGGAGACGACCGGCACGGATCCGCGCGAGGCACGCATCGTCACCGGCGCGGTGATCGAGGTCAGGGCCGGTGAGCCGCTGGGCCACCGGGAGTGGCTGGCCGATCCGGGCGTCAAGATCCCGGCCGACGCGGTCGCCGTGCACGGGATCAGCAACGAGCGGGCGGCCGCCGAGGGCGAGCCCGCCGACCGGGTCGCCGACGCCATCGCCGAGGCGCTGGTGTCGTACTGGAAGACGGGCGTCCCGGTGGTCGCCTACAACGCGGCGTTCGACCTCACCCTGCTCTCCGCCGAACTGCGCCGCCACCGGCTGCCGTCGCTCGCCGACCGCCTCGGCGGGACGGCCCCCGCGCCGGTGATCGACCCGTACACCATCGACCGGCGGGCCGACCGCTACCGCCGCGGCAAGCGGAACCTGGAAGCGGTCTGCGCCGAGTACGGCATCGTCCTGGACGCGGCGCACAACGCGTCCGCCGACGCCCTCGCCGCGGCCCGCCTCGCCGCCGCGATAGCCGTCCGCCACCCCAAGATCGCCGCCCTCGGCCCGGCCGAACTGCACCGCCGGCAGATCGAGTGGTACGCCGAATGGGCGGCCGACTTCCAGGCGTTCCTGCGCCGCAAGGGTGACGCGACGGCGGTGGTGGACGGGCTGTGGCCGCTGCGGGACCTGACGCCCGAGACGGTGTGACGAG
The DNA here is from genome assembly GCF_030450125.1 of Streptomyces sp. WP-1. Lineage (NCBI taxonomy): Bacteria > Bacillati > Actinomycetota > Actinomycetes > Kitasatosporales > Streptomycetaceae > Streptomyces > Streptomyces sp. WP-1. The sequence continues at coordinate 1,894,318 of NZ_CP123923.1, read as the reverse complement.
GACCGTCCGGCCGATGTGACCACGGCCGATGTGATCAGAAGGGGTACCAGCGCACCGACTCGTCCCCGTCCCGCAGCGACGCCACCCGGCGGCGGAACTCGGCCAGGGCCTTGGGATTGCTCGGCGCGTGCTGGGAGACCCAGGCACAGCTGGCCGTCTCGCGGGCGCCGCGCAGCACCGAGCAGCCCTCCCACTCCCGCACGTCCCACCCGTAGGTCTCGGTGAAGGCGTCGTACGACGCGGCGGGCAGCCCGTACCGGTCCCGGGAGAGGGCCATCACCACCAGGTCGTGCTCGCGCAGATCGGCGGAGAAGGTCTCCAGGTCCACCAGGACCGGACCGTCGGGCCCGATGTGGACGTTGCGGGGCAGCGCGTCGCCGTGGAGGGGACCCGGTGTCAGACGGGGCGTCAGCGCGGCCGCGGCCGCGGCGAAGCCGTCCCGGCGCGCCCGCAGGAAGGCCGCGTCCTCGGGGTCGATCGCCTCGCCCGCCAGCCGCAGCCAGCGCTCCACCCCGCCCAGCAGCTCCCGCCGCGGCAGCGCGAACGGCGCCGCGGGCAGGGCGTGCACCAGGCGCAGCAGCCCGGCCAGGTCGCGCGGCTCGGCGGGGCGTACGGCGTCCGGCAGCCGGTGCCACACCGTCACCGGATGACCCTCGACCAGCCGCGGCTCCGGCTCGGCCGCCCGCACCGCCGGCACGCCCGCCCCGGCGAGCCACCCGGCGATGTCCAGCTCGCGCCGGGCCCGCTCCAGCAGCTCGGCGTCGCGCCCCACCTTCACGACCAGGTCACCGGCGGCGAACACCGCGTTCTCGCCGAGTGCGAGCAGCGTCGCGTCCCCGGCCCCCGCCGCGGGCACGCCCGCCGCGGCCAGTACGTCCCGCGCCCGTGCCTCGTCCATCGTGGTGCCTCCGTGCCGCCGTCTTCTCCGAGCCGTTCCGGGGAGAGCCGGCGCCGCCGTTCCCCCCGGTCAGTCTCCCATCCGGGCGGCCCGGCACCCGCCGGGCGTCATGGGATGTCCGTTCCGCCGTCAGAGATCCACTTTGTGATTACGAAAGCTTGTTGAACAAGTCACAGCTGTGTTCAGAGGTTGATCCGGCCCCCGCCGAACCGGCATTGTTTCGCGCAGCCCGCCCCCCGGGGGCCGGGCTCCGGCCGTCGTGCCCGCCCCCACGGGGCACGACGGCCGCTCTAAGCTGAGCGCGTGACGACCTATGCGGCGCTGTTGCGCGGGATCAACGTCGGCGGGAACCGTAAGCTCCCGATGGCCGACCTGCGCGCCCTGCTCGGCACCCTCGGCCACACCGGTGTGCGCACCCATCTCCAGAGCGGGCAGGCCGTGTTCACCGCCGACCGGGGCGACGAGGAGTCCCTGGCAAGGGAGTTGAGCCGGGCGATCGAGGAGCGCTTCGGCTTCCCGGTGGACGTGCTGGTGCGCGACCACGCCTATCTGGCCGAGGTGGTCCGCGCCTGCCCCTTCCCGGCCGCCGAACTGGAAGCCAGGCAGCTGCACGTCACCTACCTCTCCGCGCCCGTCACCCCCGACCGTTACGCACACCTCGACCAAGTCGCCTACCTGCCCGAGGAGTTCCGCCTCGGCGACCGCTGCCTGTACCTGTACGCCCCCGACGGCCTCGGCCGCTCCCGGCTCGCCGAGGCGCTCGGCCGCCCGCGGCTCGCCGAGGACCTGGTCGCCACCAGCCGCAACTGGAACACCGCGGTGAGACTCGCCGAGCTGACCGCGCCACCGGCGTGACGCGGGTGTGATGGGATCGGGGCCATGCGCCACATCGTGATCGGAGCGGGAGCGGTCGGCGGGGCCGTCGGCGGGCGGCTGGCCCAGGCCGGGCGCGAGGTCGTCCTCGTGGCCCGGGGCGGGCATCTGAGGGCACTCGCCGAGCACGGGCTGCGGCTGCGCGTCCCCGAGGGGGAGTCGGTGCACCGGCTGCCGGCCGTCGAGGGCCCGGAGCCGCTCGGCGAGCTGCGCGCCGACGACGTCCTGCTGCTCGCCGTGAAGACCCAGGACACCACGGCCGCCCTGGACACCTGGGCCGCCGCCCCGGTGACCGGCGGCGGCACCGCCGGCGAACGGCTGCCGCTGCTCTGCCTCCAGAACGGCGTGGAGGGCCCCCGGATCGCGCTGCGCCGCTTCCGCCGGGTGTACGGCGTCTGCGTCTGGCTGCCCGCCACCTTCGTGGAACCCGGCGTCGTCTCCGCCCCGGGCGCCCCGCTCACCGGCATCCTCCACCTGGGCCGCGCCGAGGGCGGCACCGACGACACCGCCCGGCGGATCGCCGAGGACCTCACGGCCGCGCGCTTCGAGGCGCCGGTCGTGCCGGACGTGGCCCGCTGGCAGTACGCCAAGCTGCTCGGCAACCTCGCCAACGCCCAGGAGGCCCTGAGCGGCCCCATCGAGGGGGCTGCCGCCGAGGGGCTGTACGCGAGGGTACGGGCCGAGGGGGAAGCCGTGCTGGCCGCCGCCGGGATCGCCCACGCGAGCGTCGGGGAGCAGCGGGCGGTGCGCGGCGACAAGGTGAACCTGGTCCCGCCGGCGGGCGCCCCGCGCGGCGGCGGCTCCTCCTGGCAGTCCCTCGCGCGCGGCACCGGCAGCATCGAGGCGGACTACCTCAACGGCGAGATCGCCCTCCTCGGCCGGCTGCACGGCGTGCCCACCCCGCTGAACGAACTCCTCCAGCGCCTCGCCCGCACCTTCGCCCGCGAGCGCCGGGCGGCCGGCTCCCTGCCGCTCGCCGACCTGGTCCGGCTGGCCGACGAGGCGCGGGAGGCGTCGGCCTGAACCACCGCCGAAACGAAAGGCGAGCGGCCGCGAACGGTGAACTCCGCTTCCGGTGAACCGGAGTTCGATCAGACACCCGCCACAGTGGCCGATAACCGCCCCTGTGGAGCGCCGACATGACCGTCCCCTGTGACATCCGCGTCCCCCGGGACGCAGAACGGAGTGCCGTCGCGGTCCGACGTCACAGGGGAACGCCGGACCGCGACGGCTTTTACCACGGGCCTCACTCGTACGGGGACGGCTCCGCGAACAACGCGACAAGTCCGCCCCGTTGTCCCTAGGGTGAGGCACGCCGGACGGCCGGAACGACACCGCTCATCCCCGCAGCGGAGCGTGTGCCCACCGTTCCGCTACCGCGTCCGGGGCCGTCGACGGACACCCGGCCACCCGCGGGAGTGGCGATTTTCGGCCTACCTCCGATCCACGAGCGAGGACAGGACATGAGCACCTACGATTACGGACACCCCAACAATCCCGGACAGTACGGTGAGTTCGTCGGCCTCGACCTGACCCACGGCACCCCGCCGCTTCAGGCCCTGATCGCGGTCTCCGCCCGGCTCACCGAGGCGCTGCGCAGGGAGTGCCCCGGGCTCGTCCGGCAGGGCCAGATCATCGAGGCGGCGTTCGCGGAGTCCGCCGACGACGGGCTGCCGCCCAACCGCGGCCGCATCCGCTCCGCCCTGGACGACATCTGCATCGGGGCCTCGGCCGGCACCGCGAGCCTCGCCTACACCCGGCAGCTGGTGCAGGCCCTCGGGCTGTGACAGCGCGCGGAGGTTCCCCTCAGGCGCCGATCGCCTGGAGCGCCGGGCGGCACGCGGCGTCGTACCGCCGCAGCAGCAGCCGCGCCACCTCCGGCGCGGGCCCCAGCACCTCGGCGAGGACGTCCGCCCCGGCCGCGCCGCGCGCGATACGGTCCGGCAGGAAACCGGGGGCGAGGACGTACGGCGCGACGGCGACCCGCGCGCAGCCGAGCGCCCGCAGCTCCCGTACGGCGTCCTCGGTGCGCGGCAGGCGGGCGGAGGCGAACGCGGGCCGCACCGCGCACCAGCCGGTGCGCCGCCACTCCCGCGCGATACCGGCGATCACCGCGATCGCCTCCGGGTCGCTGGACCCCGCCGAGGCCAGGACGACCCCGGTCGAGGACTTGTCGGCGGGGCTGAGCCCGGCCTCGTACAGCCGTCGCTCCAGGGCCGTCAGCAGCAGCGGCGACGGGCCGAGCACGGCCGCCTGCCGGATCCGCAGCCGGGCCGGCGCCGCCCGCAGCACCGCCGGGATGTCGGCCTTCGCGTGGAAGGCGCGGGTGAGCAGCAGCGGCAGCGCCACCACGTCCCGGGCGCCCTCCGCCGCGAGGGACTCCAGCACCCCGTGGACGGAGGGCACGTTGAAGTCCAGGAAGCCGGTCTCCACGCGCAGCCCGGGGCGCTGCGCGCGCACCCGCTCCACCAGGGCGTGCACGGTGGCGGCGTGCCGCGCGTCGCGGCTGCCGTGGGCGATGACGAGGAGCACGGGCGCTTCCATACGGTTCAGCCTTTCACCAGCAGGCCGCGGCTGCGCAGCACCCACCGCTCCAGCGGACTGAAGATCAGCAGGTCGATGGCGATGCCGACGAACAGGATCAGCAGGATGGCCTCGAACACCATGGCCATGTCGCTGGCCGTACGCGCGTTCTCCAGGAGCTGGCCGAGGCCGGTGCCCAGGTCGGGGAAGTTCGCGATGATCTCGGCGGCCATCAGGGAGCGCCAGGAGAAGGCCCAGCCCTGCTTCATGCCGGCCACATAGCCGGGCAGCGCGGCCGGCAGGGTGATGTGCCAGGTGCCCTTGACGCCGGTGGCGCCGAGCGTACGGCCCGCGCGCAGGAACAGCGGGGGCACCTGGTCCACGCCGGACACCAGCCCGTTGGCGATGGACGGCACCGCGCCGAGCAGGATCACCGTATACATCATGGAGTTGTCCAGACCCAGCCAGATCACGGCCGGGGGCACCCAGGCGACCGAGGGCAGCGACTGGAGGCCGGACAGGATCGGCCCGATCGCGGCGCGCACGAACTTCACCCGGGCCACCAGCAGCCCCAGCGGGGTGCCGATCACCAGGGCGAGGCAGAAGCCGAGCAGACCGCGCGAGACGGACGTCCAGATGTAGCCGAGCAGCTTGCCCTGGAGCCAGTCGTCGCGGAAGGCCCCCCAGACCGCGCCCGGCGTGGGCAGCTTGGTCGGGTCGTCCACGATCCTCAGGGTGATCAGGCCCTGCCACACCAGGAGGACGACGACGATCGCGGTGAGCGGCGGCAGGACCTTGTCGACCAGGGTCCTGCGGAAGGGCGTACGACCCGAGGGGGCCGTCTCCAGCGCGTCGAGGCCCGCCTCCACGCTGCCCGCGGCCGGGGCGTCGGTGGTCGTCGTGTCAGTGCTGGCCATGGCGGCGGATCTCCCCACGCAGTACTTCGGTGATCTCCAGGGACAGCTCCGCCACAGGCGCGTCCTCGATGCGGCGCGGCTGCGCGATGCCGACCTCCCACTCGCGGGCCACCCGGCCCGGCCGGGAGGACAGCAGCACCACCCGCTGCGCGAGCCGCACGGCCTCGCGCACGTTGTGGGTGACGAACAGCACGGACAGGCCGGTCTCCGACCAGATCCGGGTCAGCTCGTCGTGCAGCACGTCCCGGGTGATGGCGTCCAGGGCCGCGAACGGCTCGTCCATCAGCAGCAGCCGGCTCTCCTGGGCGAGCGCCCGGGCCAGCGCGACCCGCTGGCGCATACCGCCCGACAGTTCGTGCACCCGCTTGCCGTACGCGCCCTGGAGACGGACGAGTTCGAGGAGTTCCTCGGCCTTGCCGCGCCGCTCGGGTCGGGGAACTCCCCGCAGCCTGAGGGCGAGTTCGATGTTCTTGCCGGCGGTAAGCCAGGGGAACAGGGCGTGTTCCTGGAACATCAGCGCGGGACGGCCGTCGGTGCGGATGGTGCCGGTGGTGGGCTCGTCCAGGCCCGCCACCAGGTTGAGCAGCGTGGACTTGCCGCAGCCCGAGGCGCCCAGGAGGGTGACGAACTCGCCGGGCGCGACATCGAGGCTGATGTCGTCCAGGACGAGCTGGGAGCCGCCCGGCGTGGCGAAGGACTTCGAGACATGCTCAAGGCGTGCGGCGTACTCCACCGACCGCGCGGCCTTGGCGAGGGTCGTGGCCATGGTCGTCACCTCCTGGGACGTCTTCGGGGCGTCAGCTGGTGCCGAGGCCGGCGGCGTCGACCGGGCTCGCGCCCTGGGCCTTGAGCACCTTGTCGAGGATCGTCAGGTCGTAGATCCCCTTGAGGTCCGGCTTCTTCAGCAGACCGGCCTTGACCGCGTGCGCCGCCTCGGTGTCCAGGGTGGCGGCCAGCGGGTCGTCGGTGAACTGGACGGACTTCCACGCCGGGTCGAGCACATCGGCCGGCAGCGCCTTGCCGGAGTCCTCCGCGAGCTGCTTGTTCGCGGCCTGCTTCGCCTGCTCCGGGTTGGCGTTGATCCACTTGTTGGCCTCGACGGACGCCTTCAGGACCGCCTCGACCGCCTTCGGGTGCTCCTTGAGGAACGCCTGGCGCACGATGATGTTGGTGATCACGAACTTGTTGCCCGGCCACAGCGAGGACTCGTCCAGGAGCACCTTGCCGCCCTCGGCGACCAGCTTGGACGCGGTCGGCTCCGGCACCCAGGCGCCGTCGATGGAGCCGGACTTGAAGGCGTCCGGGGTCACCTTGTTGTCGCTGCGGACGACCGTGACATCGCCCTTGCCGCTCTGCGGGTCGACCTTCCAGCCCTGCTCCGCGGCCCAGTTGAGGAACGCCACGTCCTGGGTGTTGCCCAGCTGCGGGGTGGCGATCTTCTTGCCCTTGACGTCCTTCAGGGACGTGATCTTCTTCGGGTCGACGACCAGCTTGACCCCGCCGGACGCCGAACCGCCGATGATCTTCAGGGACTTGCCGTCGGACTTGGTGTAGCCGTTGATCGCCGGGGACGGGCCGATCCAGCCGATGTCGATGGAGCCGGAGTTCAGCGCCTCGATCTCGGAGGGCCCGGCGTTGAAGGTGGCGTAGTCGGCCTTGGTGGCGCCCAGTTCCTTCTGGAACAGGCCCCGCTCCCGGCCCACCAGCGCGGTGCCGTGCGTCAGGTTCGGGAAGTAGCCGATCTTGACGGAGCCGAGACCGTCGATCTTCCTGGCACCGGCGGCGACCTTGGCGGTGTCGTCGCTCTTGGCGTCGGAGCCGTAGCCGCACGCGGCGAGCGTGAGCAGGGGCAGAGCGGCGAGCGCGGCTATCGAGCGGCGCAGGAACGGGGAGTTGTTGATGGCAGGCACGGGAGGGGTTCCTCTCGTTGGCCCGGCGGGTCACGGTCTCTCAGGTCGTGGCCGGGAGGTCGGCAGGTCTTCGTCTGTGGGGGGTGAGGGCGCGCGAGCGGTGCGCGTACGTCAGCGCACACATCGTGTGACCCCGCCCTGTCCGCTGCCGAGGACGCCGCTGCCGACGCGGCCGCCCTCCTTCGCGAACGTGGAGTAGACATCGGGGGAGTTCATGCTCAGAAGTCCCAGCCCTCGTCGTCGGCGGCGACCTTGACGGGCTCCGGCGCGGCGAAGGACTCGCCGACCATGCCCGCGGTGAGGGTGGTGCCGTCGGCGGGGTCGATCAGGATGAAGGAGCCGGTGCGGCGCGAGTCGGCGTAGGCGTCGACGGGCAGCGGTTCGGCGGTACGGATCTTCACCCGGCCGATGTCGTTGGCGGCGAGCTGCCCGGGGTGCGGGTGCAGGGACAGGTCGTCCAGGGTGAGCCGGGACGGGATGTCCTTGACGATCGCCTTGACGGTCCGGGTGCCGTGCTTGAGCAGCACCCGGTGGCCGACGGTCAGCGGGGCGTCGGCGACATGGCACACCGTCGCCTCCACGTCCTGCGTGGTCGGCGGCGCGTCCTTGGCCGGCACGATCAGGTCGCCGCGCGAGACGTCGAGGTCGTCCGCCAGCAGCAGGGTCACCGACTGGGTGGTCCAGGCGACGTCGACCGGCTCGCCCAGCAGGTCGATGCCGGAGATCGTCGTGGTCCGCCCGGACGGCAGCACCGTGACCTCCTCCCCGACCCGGAAGCTGCCCGCGGCGATCTGGCCCGCGTAGCCCCGGTAGTCGGGGTGCTCGGCGCTCTGCGGGCGGATCACGTACTGCACGGGCAGCCGGGCGTGGCAGTGTGCCAGGTCGTGGCTGACCGGGACGGTCTCCAGGTGTTCCAGGACGGTGGGGCCGCCGTACCAGTCCATGTGCGCGGACGGCTCCACCACGTTGTCCCCGGCGAGCGCGGAGATCGGGATCGCGGTGACCTCGGGGACGCCCAACTCGGTGGCGTAGGCGGTGAATTCCTCGGCGATCGCCGCGAAGACGGGTTCCCGGTAGCCGACCAGGTCCATCTTGTTGACGGCCAGCACCACATGCGGGACGCGCAGCAGGGCGGCGATCGCGGCGTGCCGGCGGGTCTGCTCGACCACGCCGTTGCGGGCGTCGACCAGGATCACCGTCAGCTCGGCGGTGGAGGCGCCGGTGACCATGTTGCGGGTGTACTGCACATGGCCGGGGGTGTCGGCGAGGATGAACCGCCGCCGGGGCGTGGCGAAGTAGCGGTACGCCACGTCGATCGTGATGCCCTGTTCCCGCTCGGCGCGCAGCCCGTCGGTGAGCAGGGCGAGGTCGGGCCCGTCCTGGCCGCGGCTCGCCGACGCCCGCTCCACGGCCTCCAGCTGGTCGGCGAGCACCGACTTGGAGTCGTGCAGCAGCCGTCCCACCAGGGTGGACTTGCCGTCGTCGACGGAGCCGGCGGTGGCGAACCTGAGCAGTGTGGTGGCCGCCAGGGCCTCGGTCGTGACAGTGCTCATGGTTAGAAGTACCCCTCGCGCTTGCGGTCTTCCATCGCGGCCTCGGACAGCTTGTCGTCCGCGCGGGTCGCGCCCCGCTCGGTGAGCCGGGACGCGGCGATCTCCGCGATGACGGCGTCCAGGGTCGTGGCGCCGGAGTCGACGGCGCCGGTGCAGGACATGTCGCCGACCGTGCGGTAGCGCACCAGCCGCGTGACGACCCGCTCGCCCGCGCGCGGGCCGCCCCACTCGCCGGCCGTCAGCCACATCCCGGCCCGCTGGAACACCTCCCGCTCGTGCGCGAAGTAGATCGCCGGCAGCGCGATGCCCTCGCGGGCGATGTACTGCCACACGTCCAGCTCGGTCCAGTTCGACAGCGGGAACACCCGGACGTGCTCACCGGGCGCGTGCCGGCCGTTGTAGAGGTTCCACAGCTCGGGGCGCTGGCGGCGCGGGTCCCACTGGGAGAACTCGTCGCGCAGCGAGAACACCCGCTCCTTCGCGCGGGCCTTCTCCTCGTCCCGGCGCCCGCCGCCGAAGACCGCGTCGAACCGCTCCGACTGGATCCTCTCCGTCAGCGGCAGCGTCTGGAGCGGGTTGCGGGTGCCGTCCGGGCGCTCCTTGAGGACCCCCCGGTCGATGTAGTCCTGCACGGAGGCCACATGGAGGCGCAGCCCGTGCCGCTCGACCGCGCGGTCCCGGTACTCCAGCACCTCGGGGAAGTTGTGCCCGGTGTCCACGTGCAGCAGCGAGAACGGCACCGCCGCCGGCGCGAACGCCTTCAGCGCGAGGTGCAGCATGACGATCGAGTCCTTGCCCCCGGAGAACAGGATCACCGGGTTCTCGAACTCGCCCGCCACCTCACGGAAGATGTGCACGGCCTCGGACTCCAGCGCGTCCAGGTGCGACAGGGCGTACGGGCTGTCCGTACCGCCCTGGGCCTCGGCGAGCGTGGTCATATCAGTCCCCTCTCGCTGAGCAGGGCGGACACGGCGGCCGCGGACTCCTGCACACTCTGGTGCTGCGACTCGACGCGCAGTTCGGGCGCTACGGGCTCCTCGTACGGGTCGTCCACACCGGTCAGCCCGGTCAGTTCGCCCGCCGCCTGCTTGGCGTACAGCCCCTTCACATCGCGGACGCTGCACACCTCGACGGGCGTCGCCACATGCACCTCCAGGTACGGGGTGGCGTTCTCCTCGTGCCGCTTCCGTACGGCGTCCCGGCTGTCCGCGTACGGCGCGATCACCGGTACGAGGGTCAGCACCCCGTTGCGGGACAGCAGTTCGGCGACGAAGCCGATGCGCTGCACATTGGTGTGCCGGTCCGCGCGGGAGAAGCCGAGGCCCGCGGAGATGAACTCGCGGATCTCGTCGCCGTCGAGCACCTCGACCCGGCGGCCCCGGGCACGCAGCCGGCCCGCCAGTTCGTGGGCGATGGTGGTCTTGCCGGCGCTCGGCAGACCCGTGAGCCAGACGGTGGCTCCGGTGGTCACGTCGTTCTCCTGGGTCTGGATCTGGGTCTGAGCTTGAGTCTGGGTCTGGGTCTGGGTCTGGGCTTGGATCTGGGTCTGGGGCTGAGTGCGAGTGATCTGCTGGGGCCGCACCTGATGACCCGTCATCCGTGCAGCCCGCACTCGGTCTTGGCGCGCCCCGCCCAGCGACCGGCGCGCGCGTCCTCGCCCTCCAGCACCCGCCGGGTGCAGGGGGCGCAGCCGATGGAGGCGTAGCCGTCCGCCAGCAACGGGTTGGTGAGGACGCCGTGTTCGGCGACGTACGCGTCCACGTCGTCCTGGGACCAGCGGGCGATGGGGGAGACCTTGACCTTGCGCCGCTTCTCGTCCCAGCCGACCACCGGGGTGTCCGCCCGGGTCGGGGACTCGTCGCGGCGCAGTCCGGTCGCCCAGGCCCGGTAGTTCGCCAGGCCCTCCTGGAGGGGGCGCACCTTGCGCAGGGCGCAGCACAGGTCCGGGTCCCGGTCGTGCAGCCTCGGACCGTACTCGGCGTCCTGCTCGGCCACCGTCTGCCGCGGGGTGAGGGTGCGGACGCTGACGTCCATCACCGCCGCCACGGCGTCCCGGGTGCCGATGGTCTCCGGGAAGTGGTAGCCGGTGTCCAGGAAGACCACGTCCACGCCCGGACGCACCCGGGAGGCGAGATGGGCGACCACGGCGTCCTCCATCGAGGAGGTGACGCAGAACCCCTCGCCGAAGGTGTCCACCGCCCAGCGCAGGATCTCCGGCGCCGGGGCGTCCTCCAGCTCACGCCCCGCGCGCTCGGCCAGGTCGCGCGACTCGTCGTCGGTCAGCGGCTTCTGATCCGTCGTCATGTCCGCTCGCCCTCCTGGTCGTCGGCCCGGCGCAGTCCCTGCGCGAGCAGTCCGAGGAACTTCAGCCGGAACGCCCGGTTGCACGCCCCGCACTGCCAGGCCCCATGGCCCTCCTCGCTCGGCCGCAGGTCCTCGTCGCCGCAGTAGGGGCAGTAGAAGGGGGCCGCGCGCTCGCTCACGACAGGGCCTCCTCGGAGGCGCGGGACGCCCAGACGGCGAACCGCTCGCCGTCCGCGCGCTCGGCCAGATAGCGCCGCAGCACCCGCTCGACGTAGTCGGGCAGCTCGTCCGAGGTGACCTTCAGGCCGCGCACCTTGCGGCCGAAGCCCGCCTCCAGGCCGAGCGCGCCGCCCAGGTGCACCTGGTAGCCCTCGACCTGGTTGCCGTCGTCGTCCAGGACCAGCTGGCCCTTGAGGCCGATGTCGGCGACCTGGATCCGGGCGCAGGCGTTCGGGCAGCCGTTGAGGTTGATGGTCAGCGGCTCGTCGAACTCCGGGAGGCGGCGCTCCAGTTCGTCGATCAGGGCGCTGCCGCGCGCCTTGGTCTCCACGATGGCGAGCTTGCAGAACTCGATGCCGGTGCAGGCCATGGTGCCGCGCCGGAAGGAGGACGGGGAGACGGTGAGACCGAGTGACTCCAGGGCCGAGGACAGCGACTCGACCTGGTCCTGCTCGACGTCCAGCACGATCATCTTCTGCTCGACGGTGGTGCGCACCCGCCCCGAGCCGTGCGCCTCGGCCACCTCGGCGATCTTGGCGAGCGTGGTGCCGTCGACCCGGCCGACGCGCGGCGCGAACCCGACGTAGAAACGGCCGTCCCGCTGCCGGTGCACCCCGACGTGGTCGCGCCACCGCCGCACGGGCTGCGCGGGGGCCGGTCCGTCGGTCAGCTTGCGCCCGAGGTACTCGTCCTCCAGCACCTGCCGGAACTTCTCCGCACCCCAGTCGGCGACCAGGAACTTCAGCCGGGCCCGGTTGCGCAGCCGCCGGTAGCCGTGGTCCCGGAAGATCGAGATGACGCCCTCGTAGACGTCGGCGACCTCCGCCAGCGGCACCCAGGCGCCCAGCCGGACACCGATCTTCGGGTTGGTGGACAGCCCGCCGCCGACCCACAGGTCGAAGCCGGGCCCGTGCTCGGGGTGTTCGACCCCGACGAACGCGACGTCGTTGATCTCGTGCGCCACGTCGAGGAGCGGGGAGCCGGAGATCGCGGACTTGAACTTGCGCGGCAGATTCGAGTACGTCGGGTTGCCGATGACCCGGCGGTGGATCTCCTCGATGGCGGGGGTGCCGTCGATGATCTCGTCCTCGGCGATGCCCGCCACCGGGGAGCCGAGGATCACGCGGGGTGTGTCACCGCACGCCTCGGTGGTGGACAGGCCGACCCCTTCGAGCCGCCGCCAGATCTCCGGCACGTCCTCGATGCGGATCCAGTGCAGCTGGATGTTCTGCCGGTCGGTGATGTCGGCGGTGCCGCGCGCGAACTCCTGGGAGATCTCGCCGATCACCCGCAGCTGCCCGGTGGTCAGCCGGCCGCCGTCGATCCGCACCCGCAGCATGAAGTACTCGTCGTCCAGCTCCTCCGGCTCCAGGATCGCGGTCTTGCCGCCGTCGATCCCGGGCTTGCGCTGGGTGTACAGACCCCACCAGCGCATCCGGCCGCGCAGATCGTTCGGATCGATGGAGTCGAAGCCGCGCTGGGAGTAGATCGTCTCAATACGTGTCCGTACGTTGAGACCGTCGTCGTCCTTCTTGAACTGCTCGTTGCCGTTGAGCGGGGTGAAGTGGCCCTGGGCCCACTGGCCCTCACCGCGGTGACGGCTCACCTTGCGGCGGGGCGCGGAGGCGGCGGGGTTCTGTGGGGAGGCGGCCATCGTTACTACGTCCTTCGGACAGGCTGCGGACAGGGAGAAGCGGCTCTGAAAGGCTCTGACCTGCGCGAAAGCGGGCGCGCGGCGTGAGCTTGGGGCCGGGCGCGGGCAGTGGCCGAGCGGGGAGCGGGAGGCGGGGGAGCGGCGGTGCTGTAAGGGTCAGCTCACCGGACAGATGGCGCTGGACATGCGGCCGAGGTCGACGTGCCGCCGACTCACCAAGGCAATTCCAGTTCCAGGCATGTCGGCAGCGTGTCACGGCGATCTGGACACAGTCCAGCTTCTTCCGTCATGTGGACACCCTTGTCTCGTATCGCGGGACAAGGGTGCGTTGGCTCACATGCGGTGCGGGAAGGCTTGTCGGGGCAGGTCAGGCAGGGTATGCGCCCGGCCACGGACCCGGGTTCGACACGTCCGGCTCCAGCTCGACCCGGGTGTCGTACAGCTTGAAGCCGCGCCGCTGGTAGTTGGCCATGGCGAACTCGCCGTCCTTGTCGCATGTGTGCACCCATACCCGCTTCGTCGGCGCGAGCCCCGGCCGGCGCTCGGCGAGGTCCCAGGCGCGCGCGGTGCCCCGCGCCAGCAGGTGCCCGCCGATGCCACGGCCGCGGAAGGCGGGCAGCAGCCCGAAGTAGAGGATCTCCACGGCGCCGTCGTCCTGCGCCTCCAGCTCCAGGAAGCCGGCCGGGGTGCCGCGGTCGTACGCCACCCAGGTCTCGACGCCGGGCCTCTCCAGCAGCTCCTGCCAGCGCGCGTACGGCCAGCCGAGCCGGTCGGTCCAGCGGATGTCCCCGCCGACGGCCGTGTACAGGAACCGGTTGAACTCGGGGGAGGGCACCTCGGCCCGGACGATCCGCACCTCGCCGTCGGGCGCGGCGGCGGGCAGCAGATCGGCCGGGGACGTCTGCTCCAGGTACCAGGTGGTGACAGGGACGCTGCTCATGCGGGCCAGGGAATCATCCCGTCCCGGTGTCTGTCGATCGACCCCTTCGTGCGCGGCCGGACCGGGAACGGGCCCGGCGGGTCAGCCCAGCGACCGGTCCAGTTCCGCCAGCGGCACCGCGAACAGCATCCGGTCGGACAGGGACCACACCTCACCGGTCGCACGCCCGTACGACAGTGAGCCCGGGGACTCGGCCCAGCAGCGGTGGGTGGCGTCCGCGCCGCACCGGGCCGCCTTCGCGCCCCGGGTGTCCTGCCGCCACAGCCCCCCGTGCCCGTCCTGCGAACCGGGCAGCCGTCCCACATACCAGGACGTGCGCGGGGCGCCGGGCTCCCGGTACGCGAGCACGCCCCGGATCCCGGTCACCCTGGTCCGGTACTCCTCCACCGCGTCCACCCGGCCCTCGGCGTTCGCGGCGAGCAGCCCCGCGCGGCGCGGGTCCGTGCTGAACGCGTACCGCCACAGCCGGGCCGGGCGCTCCCCGCCGGGCGAGGTCCACTCCGCGGCGACCAGGCCGGCCGGTGCCGTGCCCGCGTCCAGGGCGAGCGCGCTCGGACAGGGCGCGCCGGTGGCGGAGCAGCGGCCCGCCGTATAGCTGTAGCTGCCGACCGCGGGCATCACATACCCGTACCCGTCGGCGGACCAGCCGCCGCGCACCCGGCCGATCGCGGGCCCGTCGACCGTGGCGCGCTGGATCCGGTCGAGGTCGTACACATAGAGGACGGCGGAGCCGCCCCGGCGGGCGGTGACCAGCAGCTTGTCCTGGTACCAGACCATGGAGGAGACCCGGGAGCCCAGGCCCCGGTAGTCGCGGCCGCCGTCCACCGGCACCACCAGCAGCACCCAGCGGTAGGCGAGGCGGTCCGGATCGTCGGCGTCCACGACGGCGACCCGGGCGAGACCGCGCTCGGCGTCCGGGCCGGTGCGGGTGCTGTGGGTCCAGCCGCTGAGCAGGACCCGGTGGGTGCCCCGCGCCCCCTCCCCGCCGGTGTCCCCGGGCGCGGTCACCGAGGCCGGCCGCCAGCCCGTGGCACCGGTGTCGGCCGGGTCCCAGCAGTAGGCGCGGCTCGGGGCGGGCGCGACCGGCAGAGAGGCGCGGTCGGTGCCGTCGCAGCCGGATCCCTCGCGCAGGGTGCGGTCCGCGCCCCGGAGCACGGCGTCCACGCCGACCGGCCGGCCCATCGAGGCGGCCAGGGTGTCCAGGGTGCGGGCGGGCACCAGGTGCTCGCGCAGCCGCAGCAGCTTGGTGTCCGTAGGGGCGGTGAGCGGCTTGAGCGCGCCGGGGCGCTCGGTGACCTGCGCCTGGGACGTGCTGATCAGGGTGGCGGCCGCGGTCAGGGCCAGTGCGGTCCCGGTCAGTGCGGCGCGCAGGGCCGCGCCCCGCCTGCGCCGACGATGTCTGCCGCGTTGCTTCATGTCGTCCCCTCTTCAGGGCCCTTGCGCTCCGGCGCGCGCCGTCGCCCCGGCCCCCCGGCCGAGGCGGGTCAACTGCGCCCGCCGGTCGTTGCGTTGACACCGCGGCCGGGCCCGTAGGGGATGCTACGGCAGTAACGGTCCGCGCAGGGCGAAGACCCCGCAAATACCCGGAAGTCACGCCGGAAGCGCCGTGCCCCCGCCGTCACGCGGGCCGGGGCCGCTCCGCCGGCGGGGCCGTCCGCCGGTGCGCCACCACCGCCGCCGTGGAACGGGGCAGCAGGTCACGGGGGTTCTCGGGAAGGACGACCTCGACGTCGGCCGCATCAGAGAAACGATACGGCCGATGCTGGAGAAGTCCCCCGAGATAGCGCCGGATCCGCGACATCTCCGCCCGCACCGTCACCGTACGTGACGGGTCGTGGAAGAGGTCACCGGCCAGCTCCGCCGCCCCCCGTCCGCCCGGGTGTTCGGTCAGCAGGAACAGCAACTCGGCGTGGCGCGGGCTCAGTTCCCGCGACCAGGCGCCCGCCGAGCCGGGCGCCGACACGGTCACCGCGGCGCGCTCCGGCCGGGACAGGTCCAGTACGACACGGGAGGCGGCCGCCGTGCCCGGCTCCTCGTCGGCGCGCAGCAGCCAGCCCTCGCCGAGCGGTTCCGCCGCGCACCAGCCGAGCGAGGGCAGCCACCGGCGGCCCGGCACCAGCGACTTGGGCAGCGTCACCCGCCGCAGATACGGCATCCCGGTCACCGCCGCCGCCCAGCCGTCCCGGTCCACCACCAGCGCCCGCCCGTCCAGCCGGGCCAGCACCGGCGCCGCGACCGCCCGCAGCCGCTCCAGCGAGCCCAGATGCAACTCCCGCAGCCGCGCCTCCGCGAGCTTCGCCACCGCGTCCACCCAGGAGAGGGTCGCCGGATGCATGGTCTCCAGCGGGCCGCTCACATCCACCACTCCGAGCAGCCGGCCGTCCCGCGGATCCGTGATCGGCGCCCCCGTGCACGTCCACGAGGTGTGCGACCGTACGAAGTGCTCGGCGGCGAACACCTGCACCGGCCGCCGTACGACCGCGGGGGTGCCCACCCCGTTGGTGCCGACGACGTCCTCCCGCCAGTCCGCGCCCGGTTCAAAGCCGAGCCCGTCCGCCTTGCGCAGCACCGCCGGGGACCCCTCGCGCCACAGCACCCGCCCGTCCGCGTCGGCGACGACCATGATGTGCTGGGCGACGTCCGCGACCGAAAGCAGCCCCTCGCGCAGCACCGGCAGCACATGCCGCAGCGGTGACTCCTCCCGCCGCCTGCGCACCTCGTCCGGGGGCAGCGGGACCGATCCGGAGCCGCGGTCCGGGTCGACGCCGCTGCGCAGCATCCGCCCCCAGGACTGCTCGATCACCGGCCGCGGCGCGAGCGGCACGCGCTGCCCGGCGAGCGCGGCCTCGCGCACGTCGCTCAGCATCCGCGCCGCCCGCGCCGCGTCCACGGCGGCCAGGCGCGCCACGTTCATCGGCGGGTTCACCACGGGTTCTCCTCCCGGAGCGGGGGGTCGTACTCAATCGGCCGGCCGTCCGGACGGCGCTTTCCGGCCGGTCGTCCCTCACATACTGCCGGGCCGGACAGGCCGGAGGCACAGACTCCGCGCATGCGCACCGACAAGTTGCAACCCCCTGCAACCCTGGTGAACCGTCCGATCCCGGCCGAGACTTGACCAGGACGCCCCGCGTGGCGTCCACGGGCCGCAACGTGCCCGGGTGGCGGGGGTGGTGCCGTGTCGGCGCAGCACCACCCCCGGCCCGCACCGGCGGTTTTCGGCCAGGGCGCCCGACTCCCTTGCACGGCAAGGCGGTTCAGCGGACCGGCCGCGCGCGCTCCACCACCGGCACCAGGTCCAGACCCCCCGGCAGCGTGCCGAACGTCCCGCCGTGGTCGCCGCCGAGCCGGGAGGCGCAGAAGGCGTCCGCGACCGCCGGCGGCGCGTGCCGCACCAGCAGCGAGCCCTGGAGCACCACCGCGAGCCGCTCCACCAGCCGCCGCGCCCGGCCCTCCGCGCCCGCCAGGTCGGCGAGTTCGGTGAAGAGGTCCTTCACCGCCCCATCCAGCCGGTGGTCGGCGCCGTGCGCCCGCCCGATCTCCGTCAGACACGCGTCCAGGGCGTCCGGCTCCCGCTGGAGCGCCCGCAGCACATCGAGCGCCTGCACGTTCCCGGCGCCCTCCCACACGGAGTTGAGCGGCGACTCGCGCACCAGCCGGGGCATCCCCGACTCCTCCACATACCCGTTGCCGCCCAGGCACTCGGCGGCCTCGACCACAACGGGCGCGCACCGCTTGGTGATCCAGTACTTGGCGACCGGCACCGCGAGCCGCAGGAAGGCGCGCTCCCGCTCGCTCCCGTCGTCGTACGCCGCCGCGAGCCGCAGCCCCAACGCGGTCGCCGCCTCCGACTCCAGCGCGAGGTCCGCGAGCACATTGCGCATCAGCGGCTTGTCCAGCAGCCGCCCCCCGAACGCCTCCCGGTACGCGCAGTGGTGCGCCGCCTGCGCCACCGCCTGCCGCATCAGGCCCGCCGAGCCGAGCGCGCAGTCGAGGCGGCTCGCCGCGACCATCCCGATGACGGTCCGCACCCCGTGCCCCTCCTCGCCGACCCGGCGCGCCCAGGTGCCGTCGAACTCGACCTCGGCGCAGGCGTTGGACCGGTTGCCCAGCTTGTCCTTGAGCCGCTGGAGCAGGAAGACATTGCGCGTGCCGTCGTCCAGGACGCGCGGCACCAGGAAGCAGGTCAGGCCCCCGGGCGCCTGCGCCAGCACCAGGAAGGCGTCCGACATCGGGGCGGAGCAGAACCACTTGTGCCCGGTGAGCGCGTAGGCGCCCTCCTCCGCGAGCGGACGGGCCCGCGTGCTGTTGGCGCGCAGATCGCTGCCGCCCTGCTTCTCGGTCAGGCCCATCCCGAAGAGCGCGCCGGGCTTGCGCGCGGCGGGCCGCAGCTCGGGGTCGTACACCGTGGAGGTCACCCGCGGCTCCCAGAGCGCGGCGAGCGCGGGATCGGCGCGCAGCGCGGGCACGGCCGCGTGGGTCATGGACAGCGGGCAGCAGGTGCCCGCCTCGACCTGGGTCCACAGCAGGAACCCGGCCGCCCTGCGCACATGCCCGGCCGGCCGGGCCCAGGCGCCGGTCAGCCCGGCCGAGACGCCCTTGCCGAGCAGCCGGTGCCAGGCCGGGTGGAACTCCACCTCGTCGATCCGGTGGCCGTACCGGTCGTGGGTGCGCAGCCGGGGCGGCTGCTCGTCCGCCTGTCTGCCCCACTCCTGGAGCTGCGCCGAACCCCCGGCCCGCCCCAGCGCGGACAGCTCCGTGCGCACCTCGTCGAGCAGTTCGCCGGGGGTGTGCCGCTCGACGGCGTCCACGAGCGCGCGGTCGGCGGCGAAGAGGTCGTAGCCGGCCAGCGGGGGCGGCTGGTTCGTCACGGTGTGGGTGGAGAAGCCTGCCATGAGGGCGAACCTACCCGGAACGGCGGCGGTGCGAGCATCCAGGATGACACGGGGCGGCCGGGCGGCGGGAGGAAACGGGACAGCCGGGTGCGGGTCGTGCGCGGGCGCCCGCCGGAACGCCCCGCGAGGTGAGCGGGGGCGCTCGCTGCGGATACCTTTGGGTCGTGCAGCCAGCAAGTGATTCCCCCGAACGGCCGGTCGGACGGCTCCACCGGGCCCGCGCTCTCTACCGGAACGTGTCCAAGCGCAGGACCGCCTGGCTGCTGCTCAAGGACACCGTCAACTCCTGCATGGAGTACCGCATCCTCGGCCTCGCCGCCGAGGCCGCGTTCTTCACCCTGCTGTCGGTGCCCCCGCTGCTGCTCTGCCTCATCGGGCTGCTCGCCTACGTCGACACCTGGACCGGCGCGCACACCATCCGCAGCCTGGAGACCAATCTCCTCGACGCCTCCCGGACCGTCCTGTCCGACAAGGGCGTCAAGGAGATCACCGAACCGATCCTGCACGACGTCATCAAGGGCGGCCGGCCCGATGTCATCTCGCTCGGCTTCCTGTTCGCCCTGTGGTCGGGGTCCCGCGCGGTGAACGTCTTCATCGACACCATCACGGTCATGTACGGCCTCGACGGCGTCCGGGGCATCGTGCGCACCCGGATCATGTCCTTCGTGCTGTTCATCGTGGCCCTGCTGATCGGCTCGGTGGCGCTGCCGCTGATGGTCGCGGGACCGGACGCGGTGGTACGGGTGGTGCCCTGGTCGGAGACGGTCGTACAGGTCCTGTACTGGCCGGTCGTCATCGTCCTGTCCGTCGTCTTCCTGACCACGCTCTACCACGTGTCCGTGCCGGTGCGCTCGCCCTGGATCGAGGACGTGCCCGGCGCGCTGGTGGCCCTCGCGATGTGGGTCTTCGGCAGCTTCCTGCTGCGCATCTACCTCGTGCACACCATCGAGGGCGCCACGATCTACGGCTCCCTCGCCGCGTCCGTCGCCGTCATGCTGTGGATCGGGGTGTCCGCCTTCGCCGTCCTGGTCGGCGCGGCGGTCAACGCCGCGATCGACCGGGTCTGGCCGGCCGCCGCGACGGCCGCCGCCCGCGAGGCCAACGAGCGGGTGCGGCACGCGCAGGTCGCCGAGTACGTCGCCCGGGCCACGGGGGCGCGGGAGAACCTCCAGGACGACCCCGACGACCCGGACATGCCGTCCGAGTTCCCCGAGCGCTGGTCGCGCTTCCTGCCGCCGGAGGACGTCACCTCACGGCTGCGGGGGCCCGCGTGGGGCGGCCACGGGACGCACCGACGGGTGACGCCCAAGGGGGAGAAGGGGGACGGCGAGCAGACCGACGGCCCGCAGGTGAACGGCACCGGCCCGCAGGTGAACGGCACCGGCCCGCAGGCCGACGGGGGCGGCCCGCAGTTCCCGGGCAGCGGCGGCGGCCCCCGCATCCCCGGCGACGGAAGCGGCGAGAACCCTTACCGGCAGTGGTGAACCGGGAGGGCCGCCGGCCGCCGCGACGGCCGCCGTCCTTCAGCCGAACGTGACCGGTCCCCGGGGCGTGTCCACGGTGAAGCGGAGCGCCAGGGGCCCCTCGGCCAGGTCGAGCCCGGTGCCCAGGGCCGCCAGCGGGCCGCGCACCTCCTCCGGTCCCGGCACGGTCGCGGACACCTTGAGCAGCGGGGTGACCGGCAGGCCCGAATCGGCGGGGTGGCGCGAGTCGCCCCAGTCGATCAGGAACGGCACCAGGCCCGAGGGATGCGCGTCCTCGCCGCCGGTCAGGCGCCACCGCAGCAGGCCCCCGTCCGGGGTGCGGCGGCTCATCGGGTGCGCGGGCCCCGGGTCGTAGCCCCGCGCGCGGGCCGCCGCGATCGTCCGGTCCAGGTCCGGCGGGCTGATCGCCCAGGTCAGCACGCACGGCCCGGCCAACTGGTCCACACCGAAAGGCCGTTCACCGGCCGGCGCCGGCTGCTCCGGGTCCGGGCCGACGATCTCCAGATAGGCCCGGCCGCCGAGCCCCACCAGATGGTTCCGGGTGCCGTGGCCGAGGTGCGCGCCGCCGGGCGCCGGGGTCACCCCGGTGCGCCGCGCGAACTCGGCGACGGACGCGGCCAGATCGGGGGTGGCGAGGACAAGATGGTCCAGATGCGCGGGAATGGCGTTCACCCGGTGGGAGGCTACGGTCAACGGCCGCCCCGTTCAAGGCCGTCACGCGGGGCCGGCCCTCATCGACCGCACCGTGCGGGCCAGTTGACGTAGACCCACGTCATGAGGTCACCGCAGGCTCCCGCCCCCCCGGTCGCGGACCCGCGCCACCCCGCGATCCGGCACCTGCCCGCCGTGCGGGAACGCGCCGACGAGCGGTACGACTCCGACGCCCGCCCGGACCACCCGCCGGGTCTTCCGCGCCGGGCTCGGGCGCGCCCCTGCGCCTGTAGGGATCCGGACTTTCTCGCTCACCTGGACGGCGGCATCGGTTGGGCGGATCGGCTCCTCAAGTGACGTTTCTGCGGTGAACGGATTGCGCCATTCCAGTGAGTAAAGCTGGCGTCATGGCAAGACAATGTGAGTACCTAGAGATGCTCTTGGATTGGTAAAGGGCACTGAGGTGCTGCGGCCCTCGCCGCCGTGCCGTACCCACAGAAGGAGCCGGACCTTGACCCACGGTAAGAAGCTGCGCGACCGCATCGCCGGGCCCGGGACCACACCGCTGATCGGCGTCTACGACATGTACTCCGCGTCGATCGCGGCCAAGCACTACGACGGGATGTTCGTCTCGGGATTCGGCTTCGCCGCCTCGTACTACGGCCTGCCGGACATCGGATTCATCGCCTGGCCCGACATGGTGGCCTTCGTCCAGCGGCTGCGGGGCGCCTTCCCGCACCACCACCTCCTCGTGGACATCGACGACGGGTACGTCGATCCCGAGGTCGCCTGCCACGTCGTCGAGCACCTGGAGCGCATCGGTGCCTCCGGCGTGATCCTGGAGGACCAGAAGCGGCCCCGCCGCTGCGGACACGCCGACGGCAAGCAGGTGCTGCCGCTGGAGGAGTACCTGGAGAAGCTGAACCAGGTCCTGGAGACCCGCAAGGACCTGGTCGTCGTCGCCCGCACCGACGCGACCGACGAGCACGACATCCTGCACCGCGCCGAGCGGCTCGCCGCGACCGACGCGGACGTGGTGCTGGTCGACGGGGTGCGCAGCGTCGAGTGGATCAAGCGGATCCGGGAGGTCGTCGGCACCAAGCCGCTGCTGTTCAACCAGATCGCCGGCGGCAAGTCGCCCCGCCTCTCCCTCGGCGAGCTGTCCGACCTCGGCGTGGACGTCGCCATCTACAGCACGCCCTGCCTGTTCGCCGCGCACGAGGCGATGGACTCGGCGCTCACCGGGCTGAAGGCCGCCGACGGCCGGCTGCCCGTGGTGGACCCGGCCAGCGGCATCGGGGTGCAGGCGTCCACCACGCTGCTGGAACGCAACATCGCCCGCGACCGGCTCGCCCCCGAGAGCGTGGGCGTGTGAGGGCCGCCCGCTTCGGCACGGCGGCCGTGCTCACCGCGGCCTTCCTCGGCGCGGGAGCCGCCCCGGCACTCGCCGACAACAGCCTGGTCACCCTGGTCGACAACTCGCACGCCGACTCCTGGCTCGAGGTCGACCGCACGGCCAATGTGCAGACCGGCAAGGGCGACGCGGGCAGCGACCACGACGGCAGCGCGGTGGACGCGATCGAGGCCCTCTTCGGCAACCCTCCGGCGCCGGACGAGGACTGAGGACCCGAGGGACTGAGGAGGGCGCGCGCTCACGCGGCCGGTCGGTCGTACGGCCGCGTGCTCGGGGCGGCGAGGGCCGGGTATCCCCCCCGCGAGGGGGGCGCCCGGTCCTTGCCGTACCCGGTCCTTGCCGTACCCGGTCCTTGCCGTACCCGGTCCTTGCCCGTACCCGGCCCGGCGCCGTCGCCCCGGGCCGTCGTGCGGAGGGCGGCCCGGTACGCCGAACGGCCCAGCCGGAGGTCTGTGCACCGGAATACACCGGCCCCCTGTGGTGCTCTGGAAATGAAAGGTGCATGACGGCGAAGGGCTGGTGGGCGATGACGGCAGACCCGATGGGCCCGGTGGTCCGCACGCCCCACGGCGCCGTACGCGGCCGCCGTGAGCGCGGTGTCGCCGTGTTCCGGGGCATCCCGTACGCCGCCCCGCCCGTCGGCCCCCGCCGCTTCCGGCCCCCCGAGCCGCCCGAGCCCTGGGACGGGGTGCGGGACGCGGCCGAGTTCGGCCCGACCGCGCCGAAACCGCCGTACTCCGAGGCGTTCGCCCAGTACCTCTCCGACCCCTCGATCCCCGGCGACGACTGCCTCAACCTCAACGTCTGGACACCCGACCCGGCCCCCGGGGCCCGGCTGCCCGTCCTGGTGTGGCTGCACGGCGGCGCCCTGACCAGGGGCTCCTCGGCCGTCCCGGTCTACGACGGCCGTACCTTCGCCCGTGACGGCGTCGTCTGCGTCTCGGTCAACTACCGGCTGGGCATCGAGGGCTACGGACTGTTCCCGGACGCACCGCCCAACCCCGGCCTGCGCGACCAGCTCGCCGCGCTGCGCTGGGTGCACGAGACGATCGCGGCGTTCGGCGGCGACCCCGACCGGATCACCCTGTGCGGCCAGTCGGCCGGCGCGATCAGCGCGGGCGTCCTGCTCGCCTCGCCGCACACCGACGGCCTGATCCGGCGCGCGGTCCTGCAGAGCGGCCCGCCGGAGGTCTGCGAGCGGGACAAGGTACGGCGGATGGTGCGCCGGATGGCCGCCCGGCTGAAGATCCCCGCGACCGCCGCCGCCTTCGCCGCCGTGGACCGCGAACTGCTGCTGCGCACCCAGGCCGAGGTGGGCCGGCTCGCCGGTCCGGTGCTCGGCGGACCGGCGTTCGGTATCGTCGTGGACGGCGACCTGGTGCCCCGCGACCCGCTGGAGGCCCTGATCGACGGCGACACCGCCCGGGGCGTGGACCTGCTGGCGGGCTGGACCCGGGACGAGTACCGGCTGTGGCTGGTGCCCGGGGGGCTGCTGGAGCACATCGACCGGCTCGGTGCCGTCGCCGTCGCCGGGGCCATGGCCCGCTGCCACGCGAGCCATGAGATACCGCGCGGCTACCGGGCCCTGCACCCGGACGCGGGCGCCGCCGAGATCGTCGGCCAGATGGTCACCGACCACATCCTGCGCGTCCCGCTGCACCGCCTCGCCGACGCCCGCCCCGCCACCAGCCACCTCTACGAGTTCGCCTGGCCCTCCCAGCGCCCCGACCTGCGCGCCTGCCACGCCCTGGAACTCGGCTTCGTGTTCGACTCCGGGGACATCCCGGAGTCCCGGAGACTGGCCGGGGAGGGCGCCCCGCACCAGCTGTGCGACGAGATGCACGGCGCCTGGGTGCGCTTCGCGGCCACCGGCGACCCCGGCTGGGAGTCCTGGAACGCCGACCACCCCGTCCGCGTCTTCGGCGACGGCCCGGCGTACACCGCCCACGGCCCCCGCGACGCCGAGTACGCCCTCTGGTCCACCACCCCCCGCACCCCGCCGCCCCGCCGTCCCGCCTCCGTCCCCCGCGCCCCCGGCGCCGAACTGGCCTCCGCCATGCGCCGCTTGCGCCGGTCGGTGGGGGCGCGTCGACGCTGAGTCCCGCGCCGGGCGCACCCCCGGCTTCGGCGGCGCCCCGGGTGCGGCGATCGGGCCCCGCCCTCGGACGGCCTCGGCGGGGAAGTCCTCGACGGGCCGGGGTCGCCCCTCCGGCCCCTGGGCGGAGCCATGCGGGCCAGTGCGGCGGTCTCCCTCACGGGAATGCCCTGCTCACCACCCGCCGAGAGCGGCTCCCACGCGTGCGGATGGCTCCGTGCTCAGGCGCGTTTGACGCACAGCGCGGTCTCGCCGAGGGAGTGGGTCTGCCAACGGGACGGGTCGCCGAGATGGGAGGTGACCGTACGGTCCGGGCCCAGGATGAGGTTGCCCGCGATCAGTGTCCCGCCGGTCCGCAGCAGGCGATGGAGTTCCCGGACGACCTCGCCGGTCGGTGTGAACCCGTCGAAGAACGCCACGTCGTAGGAGCCGCCGTCCAGGGTCTTCAGGACCGTCTCGGCGTTGCCCGGCAGGACGTCGACCCGGTCGTCCATCCGGTGCGCGGCGATCTGCTCCCGGGCCAGGCGGACGTGGACGGGGTCCATGTCGATCGTCTGCACGCGCGCGCCCGGCGCCGCCCGGGCCATCGAGAGAGCCGTGTAGCCCAGCGCCGTACCGACCTCCACGATCCGCCCGGCACCGGCCGCCGCCACGATCGCCGCGGGCAACGACCCCTCCCCGTAGGCGAACGCCCCGCAGCGGTGGGCGCGCCGGTGCCGCCGGGTCGCGGCCTGGACGTCGGCGAACGGGTCCGCCACCGCCAGTGGCCTGCGGACGGCGGCGATCGCCGCGACGGCCACCGGACGGAACCTGTTCACCAATGTGCTCGGCATCGCCTGCTCCTTCGTTCGCGGCGGGCCGCTCCACTGCCGCGGCCCTCGGGTACCGTCCCGCCCGGATCGAGGCCCAGGCCGTGGAAACGGTTCGCGGACGAACCGCTTCCGGTCGTCGCGCGGGCCGCGACCGGCCCGGTCACGCCCCCAGGGCCCGGCCGGCCGCGGCCAGGGCGATGCGGCGCGGGGCGAGCCGGGCCGCCGTCGCCGACACGCGGTTGCCGAGCCCGGCGATGACGCTGGACGGGGTGCGGCGGCCCGCCAGGGCGCGACGGGTCGCCGCCACCACGTCGGCGGGCGTGGCCATCCGGCCGACGATCGCCTTCCTGCTGCCGACGACGTCGAAGAACTCGGTGGCGACCGGTCCCGGGGACACCGCCAGCACGCGCAGCGCGCGGTCGCGGTTCTCATGGGCGAGGGCCTCGGTCAGGCTGAGGACGAAGGCCTTGGTGGCGCCGTACAGAGCCATGGCCGGGGTGGGCTGGTAGGCCGCCGTGCTGGCGACGTTGACCAGGGCGCCGCGGCCGTCGGCGGCCAGCTGCGGGAGGAAGGCCCGGGACAGTTCGGCGACCGCCCCGACGTTGAGCCGGACCATGCGCGCGATCTGCTCCGGGTCCTGTTCCGCGAACGCGCCGTGGCTGCCGAACCCGGCGTTGTTGATCAGGGTCTGCACGGATCTGCCGCGCGCGGCGAGTTCCTCGCGCAGTGCGGCGGCGGCGCCCGGCTCGGCGAGGTCCATGGCTATGGGCATGGCGGAGACGGAGTACCGCTTCTCCAGTTCGGCGGCGAGGGTCTCCAGCCGGTCGAGGCGGCGGGCGACGAGGACGACGCCGGCGCCGCGCTCGGCCCACTGCCGGGCGAACTCCTCGCCCAGGCCGGAGCTGGCGCCGGTGATCAGGGCCGCGGTCCCCTGATAGGACATGGTGGGCATGGGAGAGGGCTCCGCTTCGGTCGGTCGTGCGGTCGGGGTGTGCCGGTCCCGTCAATGTAGGCAAGTGACATCATTGTAGTCAACTGACAACATCGGGAGGGACAGCGTGGCCGAGGGCTCCTACCATCACGGCAACCTGCGGGCCGCTCTGCTGGAGCGGGCGGAGGAAGTGCTGGCCGAGAGCGGCGCCGTCGGGCTGTCCCTGCGGGGGCTGGCCCGGGACCTCGGCGTGAGCCACGCCGCCCCGACCCGCCATTTCCGCGACCGGCAGACCGTGCTGGACGCGCTCGTGGTCGACGGCTTCACCGACCTGAACCGGCGCATGGCGACGGCGGCCCAGGGCCCCGGCCCCGTCGAACGCCGGATGGCCGCACTGGGGCGCGCCTACGTGGGGTTCGCGACCGAGCGGCCCGCCCTGCTGGAGCTGATGTTCACCGTCAAGCACGAGCAGGAACCGGACGGCGAGATCAGCGCGCTCGGGCACCGCAGCCTGGAGATCGCGGCGGAGCTGATCGCCGAGGCCCAGCGGACCGGCGCCGTCCGCCCCGGCAACCCGGTGCGCCTCGCCCAGGTCGCCTTCTCCACCGTCCATGGCCTGGCCGTGCTCGCGGTCGGCCGGCTGCTGGACGAGACACCGGTCGGGGAGGCGGCCGACCTGGCCCTGGAGATCCTGCTGACCGGCCTGCGCGGCACCCCCTGAGCACGCCCCCCGGATCGCGGACGGGGTGGGACGCCGTCGACTCCGGTGCCGGCAGCGGTCGTACGGGTCAGGCGATCAGTCCTCGCTGCACGGCCACCCGGACGGCCGAGGTGCGGTCGCCGCAGCCGAGCTTCTCGTAGGCGCGGCTCAGGTACGTCTTCACGGTGGTCTCGCTGATGTGGAGCGCCGCGCCGATGGCCGCGTTCGTCCGCCCCTGGGCGGCGTGCCGGAGCACGGCCACCTCCTGCGGGGACAGCGCCGGGGCGGCCTGGGGGTTGCGCACCCGGTTGAGGAGGGTGTGCTGCGCGGGCTCCGCCAGCACGGTCTCGCCGCGCGCCGCCGCCCGCACGGCACGGGCGAGGGCGTCGGGCACGATGTCCTTGAGCAGATAACCGGAGGCGCCCGCCTCGATGGCCCGCAGGATGTCCTGGTCCGTCTCGTAGGTGGTGAGCACCGTCGGTGTGGTGGACATGGGACTTCCCCCTGAACCGGAGACCTGGACGCGCCCCCCCTGCCGTGCGCACCGGTGGGCCCGGTACCGATGACAGGCCGGACCCCGTGTCCTGCGACCGGAGGACACGGCCGCCCCGCCCGCCGGTCAGACCGGCTCAGCCCGCAGCGTCCGCGCGATCGAGGCGATGCTCCGCGGACCCACCCGGCAGCAGCCGCCGATCAGACGCGCGCCGGCGGTGTGCCAGGAGGTGACCTGGGCGGGCGTGAAGGTGCCGGGGCCGCTCCAGGTGTGGGAGGCGGGCTGCCAGGATTCGCCGCTGTTGGGGTAGACCACGACCGGTTTGCCGGTGATACGGGCGGCGAGTCCGACGGCGGGGGCCGCGTCCTGGGGGGCGCAGCAGTTCACGCCCACCGCGATGATCTCGTCCGCGTCGGCCGCGAGCGCGAAAGCCTCCTCCAGGGGCTGGCCGGCCCGGGTGCGGGGGCCGTCGACCGTGTACGACAGCCACGCCGGGACCCCGAGTCCGCGTACCGCCCGCAGCAGCGCGGTGGCCTCGTCGGTGTCCGGGACGGTCTCCAGGGCGAGCACGTCCGGCGCGGCGGCGGCGAGTGCTTCGAGACGGGGGCGGTGGAAGCGCTCCAGTTCGGCCACGTCGAGCCCGTAGCGGCCCCGGTACTCGGAGCCGTCCGCGAGCATCGCGCCGTACGGCCCCGCCGAGGCGGCCACCCACAACGGGCGCTCCACACCCGCGTCCCGCGCCCGCCGGGCCGCGTCCCGGGCCAGCCGGACGCTCAGCGCGAGCAGACGGGCCGCCTCCGGACGGTCGATGCCGCGCCGGGCGAAGCCCTCGAAGGTGGCCTGGTAGCTGGCGGTGATCGCCACGCTCGCGCCCGCCAGGTAGTAGGCGAGATGCGCCTCGGTGATCGCCTCCGGCCGTTCGGCGAGCAGCCGCGCCGACCACAGCTCGTCGCTCAGGTCATGCCCGGCGGACTCCAGCTGGTTGGACAGCCCGCCGTCGAGCACGACCGTCCCGGCGGCGAGGGCCGTGGCGAGGGCGGGGGAGGAAGCGTTGCCGGTCATGACGGCGACGCTAGTCCACCGGACGGGGGAACGGCGGGTGGTGTCCAGGGGGTGGTCACGACACCGGCGCCCCCGCATGCTCCGGTCCGTGCCGAACCGGCCCTAGGGTCTTTCGTTCGGATCAGGCCGGATCAGGGAGCGGGGTCTGGTGCCGTGCGTCGCAAGGCGGAGGAGGGCGGCATGGCGGAGCCATGGCAACCGACGACAACGCCGCGAGGCGCGCGGTGCCAGGGCCCGCGAGCCCGGCGTGATCCGAACGAGAGGCCCTAGCGTGGCCGTATGACCGCAGACCTCAGTGTGACCTCCTTCGCCGCGCTGCACCGCCCCGGTGAGCCGCTGCTGCTGCCGAATGCCTGGGACCACGCCTCGGCCGCCGCCCTGGCCGCCCGGGGCTTCCCCGCGATCGCCACGTCGAGCCTCGCGGTGGCGGCGGGCGTCGGGCTGCCCGACGGGGCGGCGGCCACCCGGGAGCACACGGTGCGGCTCGCCCTGACGCTCGGCGCGGGCTCGTACCACCTGTCCGTGGACGCCGAGGACGGCTTCGGCGACGACCCCGGGGAAGTGGCCCGGCTGGCGGCGGAGTTGTGGGCCGCGGGCGC
The DNA here is from genome assembly GCF_030450125.1 of Streptomyces sp. WP-1. Classification (NCBI taxonomy): domain Bacteria; kingdom Bacillati; phylum Actinomycetota; class Actinomycetes; order Kitasatosporales; family Streptomycetaceae; genus Streptomyces; species Streptomyces sp. WP-1. The sequence continues at coordinate 1,865,394 of NZ_CP123923.1, read as the reverse complement.
GGTCGGCGTCAATCTGGAGGACGGCCTCGGGGCGAGCGGGCTGCTCGCCGCGAAGATCCGCGCCGTCAAGGCCGCCGTACCGGGGATGTTCGTCAACGCCCGCACCGACACGTACTGGTCGGGGGACGGCGACGAGCAGGACACCCTCCGCCGTCTGGACGCCTACCAACAGGCTGGCGCCGACGGCGTGTTCGTGCCCGGCCTCACCGACCCGGCCCGCATCGCCGCCCTCGTACGGCACCTCGGCGCCCCCCTCAACCTCCTCCACTCGCCCGCCGGACCCACCGTCGACCGCCTCGCCGAGCTGGGCGTGGCCCGGATCAGCCTCGGCTCCCTGCTGTACCGCAGGGCGCTGGGCGCCGCGCTGGACGCCATGACCGACATCGCCGCCGGTCGGACGCCGGGCGGTACGACCCCCTCCTACGACGAGGTGTGCGCGCTGGAGCGCAGCACCTCGGTCAGCAGGCCGGCGAACTCCGCCGGGTGATCCAGCGCGCCCAGATGCCCGCCGGGGAACTCCGTGAACGCGGCGCCCAGCCGCCCGGCCAGGCACTCGGTCGTCCGGTGCAGGAGTTGACCGCGCGAGTCGGCGCCCGCGACGAGCGTGAGCCGGGCGGCCGGCTCCGGCGCGGGGACCGGCGTGTACGTGGTGAACGGGCGCAGCACCCGGGCCAGGAAGACCCCCATCGGTGTCGCCGACTCGCCCTCGGCGGGCGGCCGTTCACCGCCGTCCAGCTGTCCGAGCAGCTCGGCGCGCCGCTCGGCACCGTCCGGCAGCACGGTCACACACGGCGGCTCGTGCGCGACCGCGTGCGCGAGGCGCTCCGGATGCCGCGCGAGCAGATCGAGCACGGCGATACCGCCCGAGCTGGTCCCGAACACATACGCCGACTCGCCCTCGGGCAGCACCGCCGTCAGCACCCGGTGCGCCCCCTCGCTCCAGTCCGCCACCCGCTGCTCCAGAACCGGCAGGCCGAGCCGGCCATGGGCGAGCCCCAGCGGGTCGTACGTCACCACGGTGAACCGCGCGGCCAGCGCCTCGACCAGCGGCCCGAGACCCATGGGGTGCCCGGCGCCGCCCGGCAGCAGCAACAGCACGGGGCCCTCACCCGTGATGTCGTAGTGGTCGCGGGCGTCGTCCGCCGTCTCGGTCATCGCTCATCCTCTCCGAGGCCCGGAGTCCGGGCGCCGATCGTCCTGACCGGCCGACAGTACGGGCCGCCCCGCCCCGAAGCCTCCGAATTAAGCGGTGCCCGGAGCGGGGGAGAAGACGAAGGAGAACTCGGCCGGTTCCGCGCGCAGTCGGTGGTGGGGGAGCGGGCCGGGGCCGCAGGACTGGGAGCCGATGCCGTGCTGGGCGTGGTCCAGGTTGACCCAGACCGTGTCACCCGGCACCAGATCGGTCCGGTGGGCGGCGGCGTCCAGCTGCTCCGTGGTCCAGCGGCGGGCCGTCAGGAGGAACAGGGGCTCGCCCTCGACCCGCAGACCGCCCAGCTCCGCCCAGCGGACGTCGATCCGGGCGCCGTTCTCCTGCGGACGGACGTACGGCGTCTGGAGGTCGGCCACCGTCGACTCCCAACGCCCGGCCAATGCCGCCGACTTGGTGTCCGGATACGCCTCGCCGGGACCGCCGCCGAACCATCGGACCCGGTCGCTCGGGGGCGCGGGCAGCCCGAGGCGGATGCCGAGCCGGGGCAGCGGCAGCGTCCAGTCGCCCTCCGGTACGACGCTGACGGCCAGCCGCAGCCGGTCCCCGTCCGCCGTCCAGCGGTACATCGCCGCCAGCCCCAACTCCCTTCCGGCGGGCGCCACTCGGGTGCGCACGGTCAGCGCGTGGTCACCCGTCTCCACCGCGTCGAGACGGTGCCGCATCCGGTGCAGGCCGAGTCTCCGCCACAGCGGTCCGCAGCGCGGGTCGTGCTGCCAGGCGGCGCCCTCGTCGTTGTCGGTGGTCGCCCGCCACACGTCCAGCCGGAGACCGGTGACCGTCACGCCGCCGATCGCGGTCAGCGCGCCGGTGCGCGCGTCGAAAGTGCCGGGGCCCAGGGTGAACGCTCCATCGTCCGGGCGGAGTTGGGCGGTCGCCGGAACCCGAGGGGGCGTGCGGTCCGAGACCTGGACCTGGCCCCACGCGACGACATGCCCGCGCCCCGCCCACGGCGCGTCGGCCGCGAGCACCGCCCTGACCAGCCAGTGCGCCTCCCCGTCCGGCGCCCCGGCCGGTGGCGCGGGGAGTCCGACGTCGGCCGACTCGCCGGGCGCCAGGGCGGGCACCGGCAGCGCTCCGGTGGCGAGTGTCTCCCCGTCCACCTGGTACGACCAGGAGAACGCGAGCGCCGACAGATCGGCGGCGTCGTACCCGTTGGTCACCCGGACCGTGCCCGCGCTGCCGTCGCCCGTGATGCCGACCGGCTCCAGCACCTTCTTGTACTCGGCCAGGCCGGGGGACGGCCGCCGGTCCGGGAGGACCAGCCCGTCGCAGACGAAGTTCCCGTCGTGCAGCTCCTCCCCGAAGTCGCCGCCGTAGGCGAAGCCCAGCTCCGGATGCGCGATGCCGTGATCGATCCACTCCCAGACGAAGCCGCCCTGGAGACGCTCGTACGACGTGAACAGCCTCTGGTAGTCGGCGAGTCCGCCGGGGCCGTTGCCCATGGCGTGCGCGTACTCGCACAGCACGAAGGGGAGCCGGCGCCTGCGCCGCGGGCCCCCGTCCAGACGCCGGCCGATGCGCTCCACCTCCGCGTGCCCGGCGTACATCCGTGAATAGACGTCCGTGTCACGGCAGTCGTGGTCGCCCTCGTAGTGGATCGGGCGGGCGGGGTCGCGGGCGCGGATCCACTCGGCCATCGCGGTCAGACCCCGGCCCGTACCGGCCTCGTTGCCCAGCGACCACAGGACGACCGACGGATGGTTCTTGTCCCGCTCGACCGTCCGGGCCGCCCGGTCCAGCAGGGCCGGGGTCCAGCGGTCGTCGTCAACGGGGTTGTCGCGCCAGCCCAGTTCGGTGAAGCCGTGGGTCTCCAGATCGCACTCGTCGATCACCCACAGCCCGTACTCGTCGCACAGGTCCAGGAACGCCGGATGCGGCGGATAGTGGGAGGTGCGCACGGCGTTGATGTTGTGCCGCTTCATCAGCAGCACGTCCGCGCGCATGGTCGCCAGGTCCAGCGCGCGGCCCCGCTCCGGATGCCACTCGTGCCGGTTGACGCCCTTGAACAGCACCGGCCGTCCATTGACCTCGATCAGGCCGTCCGTCACCGCCACCGTGCGGAAACCGATCCGCAGCGGCACCCGTTCACCGCCGGTGGCCAGCACCCCGTCGTACAGGTGTGGCACCTCCGCCGACCAGGGCCGCACCGGCACCGTCACCGGCTGTCCGGCCGGGACGTCGATGCCGAGGTCCGCGACCGTGACCCGGCCCGCGACGTCCGAGTCGACGCGCAGGGTGCCGGTGCCCGTGCGATGGTCGTACGAGGCGTGCACGAAGAAGTCCCGTACGCCGTCGGCGGGGCGGTGCAGCAGGGTGACATCGCGGAAGATGCCGGGCAGCCACCACTGGTCCTGGTCCTCCAGATAGGACCCCGCCGACCACTGGTGCACCCGTACGGCGAGCACATTCCCGGCGGCCCTGAGCAGCGGCCCGACCGCGAACTCATGGGCCAGCCGCGACCCTTTGAACGTGCCCAGCTCGGTGCCGTTCAGCCAGACCCGGGCGCAGGACTCCACCCCGTCGAAGCGCAGCACCGCCCCGTCGCCGTCGCCGTGCGGCCAGTCCGCCGGGAGGTCGAAGCACCGCAGATGGTCGCCGGTCGGGTTCTCGGTCGGCACGCGCGGCGGATCGACGGGGAAGGGGTAGCGGTGGTTGGTGTACACCGGGGAGCCGTGGCCCTGGAGGACCCAGTGGCCGGGGACCGCGATCTCGGCCCAGCCGCCGGCGTCGTACCCCTCCCGCGCGAAGGGCTCGGCCTCGGCCGTGGGCGACAGCCGGAAGCGCCAGGAGCCGTTCAGGGAGAGGGACGGGGCGTCGGAGGACGCGTACCGGGCGCGGGGCGGCAGCGCACCGGAGCCGGGGGAGACGTCCTCGACGTACTCGGTGCCGTTGCCGTTGCAGGGGAAGGGGTCGACGGACATCGGTCTCCGATCTGGAGCCACACACGACGCAGGGGTGGGGTCAGGCGGGAGGGATGCTCACGCGAGGCTAGACACGGCACCCGGCACCCGACAAGGGCGCCCACCCCCTGACCAGACAAGGGCGCCCACTCCCTGCCCGGAACACTCCCCGCCCCCACAGACCGTCAGCCGCCCAGGACATCCGCGACGAACGCGTTGGTGAACTTGCCCGTCGGATCCAGGGACCGGACGAGCGCCCGGAAGTCGCCGAGGCGTTCGTACCGCCCCCGCACCACCGCCGCCGGCATGCCGAACACCTTCCCCCAGTGCGGACGCGGCTCGAACGGCTCCAGCGCCTCCTCCAGGCCGCGCACCACGGGCCGTACGGCCGCCTCGTCCCGCACCCAGGTGAAGTGCAGCGCCACCGAGTCCCGCGCGTACGCCGGACTGAGCCACTGCGGATCGGCGGCGACCGTGCGCACCTCGCAGGTCTGGAGCACCCCCGCGACGCTCTCCCGTATCCCGTCGACCGCCCTCAGCGCGCCGAGGGCCGCCGAGCGCGGCACCAGGTACTCCGACTGGATCTCCGCCCCGCTGCTCGGCGTGAACTCCGCCCGGAAATGCGGCAGTCGCTCATGCCACGGCCCCACGACACCCAGCTGCTCGGTGCAGTTGACGGCGGGCATGCCCGGCACCGGATGCACCGGCCCAGCCGCCGGCGCCGCCCAGGGGAAGTCCACCGCCGGCCGATCCGCGCGCCGCTTGACCCACACCTGGCGGAAGCCCGGGTTCCGCCAGTCCGTGAACAGGCTGACGCTGTACGCCGAGCCGGCGACCGTCTCGAACTCCAGCCCCTCCAGAGGAAGTTCGGTGAACACCCGCTGCTCCACCTCGAACGCCGTTTCGAGGTCGAGGGTGAGCGCGGTGACCACGCCCAGCGCGCCCAGCGAGGTCACGGCGCCGCCGAAGCGGGCGTCGCCCCGGGCGACCGTCACCGTCGTACCGTCCGCGACCACCAGCTCCACCTCCCGCACCGCCGAGGCCAGCGGCGGGTTGGCCATGCCCGAGCCATGGGTGCCGGTCGCCACCGAACCGGCCACCGAGATGTGCGGCAGCGAGGCCATGTTCGGCAGGGCCAGGCCGTGGGCGTGCACGGCGCGGGCCAGCTCGGCGTAGCGGACCCCGCCCGCGACCCGGACCGTCCGCGCCGCCGTGTCCACCTCGGTCACCGGCGCCAGCCCGGCCGTCGACAGCAGCACCCCGTCCGGGCCGGGATCGGCGATCCGGTTGAAGGAGTGCCCGCTGCCCAGGACCCGCACCTTCGCCGCGCCGGACACCAGGGCGCGCAGCGCGTCGAGCGAGGCCGGGCGCCGGTACTCCTTCGCGTCGTAGGCGATCGTGCGGGCCCAGTTGGTGACGGTCTCCCTCATGCTGCCGATCCTCTCGCCGGGGCGGCGGGTCCGTTGGCCCCCTTCTCCGCCGCGACCTACGGTAAGGACAGCCATGCCGCACCGAGCCCGGAGGGTCCGTCCTTGCCCGAGCGCCCGCAGGCCGTGCTCGCCATGGCGGCCGAGAACGTGCCGCACGTCTTCCCGCCCGGCCTCCTCGCCCGCCTGCGCACCCACCTCGACCTCGATCCCGCCCTGGTCGCCCAGGACTTCACCGAGCCCCGGGCGCGCGCGGCCCTCGCCCGCGCCGAGGTCCTCGTCACCGGCTGGGGCTGCCCCCTCCTGGACGCGGCCGCCCTGGACGGCGCCCCGAAGCTGCGCGCCGTGCTGCACGCGGCCGGTTCGGTCAAGGGCTTCACCACCGCCGAGGTGTGGCGGCGCGGCATCCTCGTCTCCTCCGCCGCCGACGCCAACGCGCTGCCCGTCGCCGAGTACACCCTCGCCATGATCCTGCTCACCGGCAAGGACGTCTTCGCCCTGCGCGAGGAACTGCGCGAGCGCCGGGACTTCCCGTACGGCGCGATCCTTCCCGGGCTCGGCAACCACGGCCGCCGCGTGGGCGTCGTCGGCGCCTCCCGCGTCGGCCGCCGGCTGATCGAACTGCTGCGCCCCCACGACCTCGCCGTCACCCTCGCCGACCCCACCCTGGACGCCGGGGAGGCCGCACCCCTCGGGGTGCCGCTGCTGCCCCTGGACGAGCTGCTGCGCACCAGCGACGTCGTCACCCTGCACGCCCCCGGGACCCCCGCCACCCGGTACCTGATCGGCGCCCGCGAGCTGGCCCTGATGCCCACCGGGGCGGTGCTCCTCAACACCGCCCGCGGCTCCCTCGTCGACCATGACGCGCTGGTCGCGGAGGTGCGCACCGGGCGGCTGCGCGCCGTCCTGGACGTCACCGACCCCGAACCGCTGCCCGCCGGCTCCCCGCTGTTCGAGCTGCCGGGCGCCTTCGTCACCCCGCACCTGGCCGGTTCCCAGGGCAACGAGGTGGCCCGCCTCGGCCGGGCGGTGGTCGAGGAGGCCGCGCGGCTGGCGGCCGGCGCGGGACTGCGCCACGCCGTCGACCCGGCCGCGCTGGACCGGCTGGCCTGACCCCGGACCGCCCGGGAACCCCGCCCCGGACGCGCCCACGGGACCCGGCACCGCCGCGCCCTGGCCGGGGGCATACGGTGGGGCAGTACGCCTGAGCCGGGAGGAGACATACGGATGGGCACACGCACCGCACTGGTCGAGGATCTGATGGAGCGCTTCCCGCACGTGCCGCGGGAAGCCGTCTTCAAGGAGGACCTGCTCCGCGGCGGTGTCGCCTTCGACAAATCCGCCCTGAGCGACAACGAGGGCGGCGACGTCAAGCCGAAGTCCTACTTCATCTTCTCCTTCGACCACGGCACCCTGCCCGAGCTGGGCGAGGCCGCGCTGCGCCGGCCCCCGGAGGAGATCATCCTCACCGGCGGGCCGTACGACCTGCGCCGTACGGTCGTCTCCGTACGGGTGAACCCCGCCTCCCCCTACCGGGTCGCCGCCGACGACGGGGGAGTGCTCGGCCTCTACCTCGACGGCAAGCGGATCGCCGACGTCGGGGTGCCGCCGATGCCGGAGTACTACCGGCACACCCTGTCCAACGGGAAGTCCGTGATGGAGGTCGCGCCCACCATCCAGTGGGGTTACCTGATCTATCTGACCGTCTTCCGGGTCTGCCAGTACTTCGGCGCCAAGGAGGAGTGCCAGTACTGCGACATCAACCACAACTGGCGCCAGCACAAGGCGGCGGGGCGGCCGTACACGGGTGTGAAGGACGTCGAGGAGGTCCTCGAAGCCCTGGAGATCATCGACCGGTACGACACCCAGAAGGCGTCCACCGCCTACACGCTCACCGGCGGCGCCATCACCAAGACGGTCGCCGGGCGCGACGAGGCCGACTTCTACGGCCACTACGCCAAGGCCATCGAGGAGCGCTTCCCGGGCCGCTGGATCGGCAAGGTCGTCGCCCAGGCGCTGCCCAAGGACGACGTGCAGCGGTTCAAGGACTACGGCGTGCAGATCTACCACCCCAACTTCGAGGTGTGGGACCGCCGGCTGTTCGAGCTGTACTGCCCCGGCAAGGAGCGCTACGTCGGCCGCGACGAGTGGCACAAGCGGATCCTGGACTCCGCCGAGATCTTCGGCGCGCGCAATGTGATCCCCAACTTCGTGGCGGGCGTGGAGATGGCCGAGCCCTTCGGCTTCACCACCGTCGACGAGGCGATCGCCTCCACCGCCGAGGGGCTGCGCTTCTTCATGTCGCACGGCATCACGCCCCGCTTCACCACCTGGTGCCCGGAGCCGACCACCCCGCTCGGCAAGGCCAACCCGCAGGGCGCGCCGCTGGAGTACCACATCCGGCTGCTCCAGGCCTACCGGCAGACGATGGAGGACTTCGGGCTGTCCTCCCCGCCCGGCTACGGCCCGCCCGGACCCGGCCGCGCGGTCTTCTCGGTCAGCTCCTTCATGGACAGCCTGCCCGCACGGGAGACGGCCGAGGAGGAGCCGCAGGTCAAGGCCTGAGCTGTCACCCTGAGTGATCGCTTGCGCACGGTCCGCTTGTCAGCGGGGCCGGGCCCGTGAAAGGCTCGGTTCCGCGGGGTTTATGACAACTCCGTCGTCCCTGTGGTGAGTTGACCTCGCCCGTGATGCAGGAGTTCCATGCCCGACCTGCCGACCCCTCAGGACGACGCCGAGGCCGCGCTGTTCTCGGAGTCCTGGGACGCGGTGCTCTCGTACGCCGCCCTGTGCGCCTCCGGTTCCGCCACCGCCCACCGGCTGGCCACCGAGGCGTTCACCCTCGGCATGCGCGAGGTCCGCGCCGCCGGTCGCACCCATGTGCGCGGCGCGGGCCGCCGCCCCGCCCGGCTGCCCACGATCCCGGCCCTGCTCACCGCCGTGCGCGCCACCGCCGCCGGCTGGTCGGCCGCGGGCCAGGGCCGGCTGCTCGCCCCTGGCCTTCCCCAGTGGCTGACCTCGCCCGAGGCGTCCCGCCTCACCGGCTCGCCCCGTGCCCATCCACCGGCGCTGCGGGCCCTGCGCGACCTCGGCGGGACGGACGCGGCGCTGCTGTGGCTGGCCGAGGTGGAGGCCCTGCCGCTGCCCGCGGCGGCGCACCGGCTCGGTCTGGACCCGGCCACCGCCCGGACCGAACTCGACCGGGTCCGGGCGCTGTTCCGGGAGCGCTGGCGGCGCGCCCGGGGTGACGCCCCGGAGCCCGAGAGCGCGGGGCTGGCCGCCGTACTGGCGGGCGGGGTGCTCGGCTGGGGCGGGCTCGACTATCTGGAGCGGCGCCGGCGGTCCGCCGAGGCCCGGGCCGGGACCGGCCGGGCGGGGGAGGCCCCCAGGGGTGAACCCGAGGAGCGCCCGGGGCTCAGGCGGCTGCTGCGCGGCGGCGGGATGTTCGCCACCGCCCTGCTGCTGTCGGCGACGGCACTGGGCGTCTCGCTCATGGCCCCCGGCGGTTCGGGCGCGGACTCCTTCACCGCCCGGGACGACACCGCCGCCACCCGCGACGACACCGCGGCACCCGACGACAGCGGTACGTCCGGCCACGGCGCCGCCACCCGGGGCGGCGGCCGGGGCGGCACCCGCCCCACCGTCGCGGGCTCCTCGCCGACCCCGACACCGACCCCGAGGCCGACCCCGAAGTCCGAGTGGAAGTCGACGTCCGGTCGTGAACCGACCTCCGCCCCGGATCCGGCGCCCGCGGGCCCGTCCGCCTCCGCGCGGGTGCCCGCCGGTCAGGGCGGCCGGGACCTCGGCCGTACGAGGCCCGAGCCCGCCCCCGACTCCCCGCCCAGGGCCTTCTCCTCCCTGGCCCACGGCCCGGTGGGCGTGCCGGTCCGCCCGGCCGCCCCGCCGTCGTCGTCCTGCCGGGTCGTCTACGACCTCGTCAGCCAGTGGTCCGGCGGCTTCCAGGCCACCGTCACCGTCACCGCCGAGCGGGCCCTGGACGGATGGCGGGTCGACTGGACGTTCCCGGACGGCCAGCGGATCGGCCGGATCTGGGACGTCACCGCCCGGCAGCACGGTTCCCGGGTCACCGCCACCGCCGCCGCCTACGACCGGGCCGTCCCGGCCCGCACCGCCGTGTCCTTCGGCTTCACCGGCACCTGGACCGGCGCCGACCGCGCCCCGGACGTCTTCACGCTCAACGGCCGGCGCTGCGCGTAGCCGCCGCGCCGCCCCCTTCCCGGGGGCCACTGGTCTCTACCTGACGAGCTGTCGTACGGCCGTCTCACCTGGACGTATCACGAGTCGTGATCGTTCTCAGAGCGTATTGCGTCTTGGACGGCCCCTGGTCCGGTGCTGGACTGGGTCCACTGCGGATCCCGGCCGAACCGGCCGCGGACCGCGCGCCATCGGCGCGACCTCGATCCAGGAGAACGCGATGCCTCTCATCCACGTGCAGCAGACCCCCGGCAAGACCGCCGAGCAGAAGGCCGAGCTGGTCCGCGAGCTCACCGACGCGTACGTCAAGGCCACCGGCAGCAAGCCGGAGAGCGTCTGGGTGACCGTGCAGGAGATCGCCACCGACAGCTGGTCCATCGCCGGTGAGACGCTGGCCGCCCGCGCCGCCAAGCGCTGAACCCAGGGGCCGACACCCGAGCCGCCGTTCCCGGGCGCACATCCCCCGTTTCGCCCGGGAACGGCTTCCCCTTTCGGTCGACACGAGTCTTGACCAAGGAAGTTGCCACGTGCCATGAAGACCGCAACGACACGCACCCCCTACGCGCTGTTGCTCGCCGTCCTGTCCTCGCTGAACGCGGGTGGCCTGTTCGCCTCCGACATCAACCTGCCGGGCGTGCCGGCCACCGCGCACGCCTTCCACACCCCGGTCGCGTCGGTGCAGTGGACGTTCAGCGCGTTCATGATCGGCATCGCGGTCTCGCAGGCGGTCTACGGGCCCATATCCGACGCGTACGGCCGTAAGCGCGTCATCGTCTCCGGGCTCGGCCTGTTCGTCCTCGCCTCCCTGGTGTGCGCCGCGGCGCCCACGGTCGAGGTGTTCGGCGCGAGCCGGCTCCTCCAGGCGCTCGGCGCCGGTTCGGGCATGGTGCTCGGCCGGGCCGTGATCAGCGACCTGTACGAGGAGAAGGACGCGGCCCGGATGTTCGCCACGGTCATGCCGATCGTCGGTGTCTCCCCGTCCGTCGCCCCGCTGATCGGCGGCTATCTGACGACCTACGTCTCCTGGCGCGCGCCGTTCGTGGTCACCGCGGCGATCGGCCTGGTGACCCTGGTCGCGATGATCACCGCGATCCCCGAGAGCCTGCCGCCGGAGCGCCGCAGCAAGCACCTGGGCGCCACCCTCAAGGGCTACCCGAAGCTGCTGTCCCGCCCCCTGTTCTGGGCCTACACGGTCAACCTGTGCGTGGCGTACGGCGGTTACTTCGGCTACCTGGCGGCCTCCCCGCTGGTGTTCGAGAAGATGCGGCTGGCCACCGAGACCACCAGCTACTGCTACATCACCGTCTCCCTCGCCTACGTCGCGGGCAACCTCACCTCGCGCGCCCTGGTCCGCACCCGGTCCGTCAACCGGCTGCTGTGGATGGGCCACGGGTTCTTCCTCGTCGGCGCGCTGATGATGCTGGGCCTCGGGCTTAGCGGGGCCGGCGGCCGCTGGGGTCTGCTGGTGCTGGTCTTCATGCCGGTCATGACGTTCGGCAACGGCTTCCTGCTGCCGCTGTCGATGAGCGCGGGCGTGACCACGTTCCGCGCCACCGCCGGTTCGGCGTCGGGCCTGATGGGCGCGCTCCAGCTGCTCTCCGCCTCGCTGGGCATCTACCTGTCCAGCCGGCTGCCCGCCGGTGACCTGTTCGCCCTCGGCTGGTTCGTGCTGATCGCCGCGGTGCTGGGCATCTGCGCCTTCGCCCTGTTCCTGTCGCTCGCCGCCCGGACGACGGCGCCCGTGCCCGTCTCCGCGCCGGTGCGCGACGGCGGAGAGCGGCCGACCGACCGCCCGGCCGCCGACCTCCAGGAAGCCGCCATGGAATAAGCCCACATGGGGCCGTACGACCGACGACGGCGGCACCCGTACCGCGCTGGTGCGCGTACGGGGGCCGCCGTCAGGTGTGCGAGGATTCCTCTGCGGCGACCCCGAAGCCTGTATCGATCTATTCATCAACAGAGCTGATTTGAGTTTCCATCACAGGGCCGCCCGTCGAGGATTGGGGGGTCCTGTGGAACTGCGCCAGATCCAGTACTTCGTCGCCGTCGCGGAGGAACTGCATTTCGGCAGGGCGGCGCAGCGGCTGCACATCGGCCAGCCCGCGGTCAGCCAGCAGGTGCGCCGGCTGGAACGGGAGCTGCGCACCCAGCTCTTCGACCGCTCCAGCCGCACGGTCACGCTCACCGCGGCCGGGCAGGCGCTGCTGCCCGAGGGCCGCCAACTGCTGAAGGCGCTGGACTCCTTCGCCGCCAAGGCCCAGCGGCTGGCCGCCCAGAAGGACGCCACCTTCCGCGTCGGGATCAGCTCCGCCCTCGGCGAGCGCCTGGACGACTTCCTGGACGCGCTGCCCGGCTCCGGGACCGGCACCCGCTTCGAGTTCCAGACCCTCGGCGCCCACCACCGCCTGGAGGAGGTACGGGCCGGCCGGCTGGACGCCGCCTTCGTGCGGGGCGTCGAGAGCGCCCCCGGACTGCGGCTGCTCACCCTCTGGTACGACCCCCTGGTCGCCGCGCTCCCCGCCGCCCACCCGCTGTCCGGCCGCGCCAGCCTGAACCTCGCCGACCTGGCGGGAGTTCCCCTGCGCATCGCCTCCCGCGGCGAGAACCCGGCGCTCTACGACGCCGTCGTCGCCGCCTGCCGCAAGGCCGGTTTCGAACCCACCTTCGGTGCGCCCTTCACGGGTTTCCAGGACACCCTCGCCGAGATCGGCGCGAGCGGCGACGGCTGGACCCTGATGTACCCGACGGCGGCCGACACGGTCTCCTCCCGCCGGATCGCGCTGCTTCCGCTCGACGGGGAGCCCATCACCATGCGGATGTTCCTCGCGCTGCCGGAGAACGCGGACCCGATGCGGCTGGAACTGCTCACCGAGACGGCGGCGCGGGTTCGCCGCAAGACGATGGGGTCCGCCTGACCGCCTGACGGACCCCGCCGCACGCGCAGCGCCCCGGGAGGGACCGCAGTACGGGTCCCTCCCGGGGCGCTGACACTCGCTCGGACCGGCCGCCCTACAGGCTGAGCATCCTCAGCGGCGCGTCCCGCACGACCTCCGTGATCCGGCTCTCGTCGAGACCGGCCTTCGCGAACCAGTCCCGGCTCTGTGTCGTCCACTCCCCGATGTCCATCTGGGACGTCTGCCCCAGATCGGAGCTGTAGAGGGCGCGCGGCACCTTGGCGAGGACGGCGGAGAAGTCGTCCCAGTCCTGGTAGCCCAGCAGGTGGGTCAGCGCGGTCTGCTCCGCGTACACCTGTTCCGCCGAGGCGATGTCCAGCAGATCGGCGCAGCTCAGACCGGTCATCGGGTTGGCCGGCTGATTGAGCATCACCCGCGGCACGTCGAGCCGTACCGCCTCCTCGACCAGCAGGAGCACCTCGCGCCCGTCGGCGTGGCCGGTGGAGATCACGATCGGCAGGTCCCGGGCCATGCGCAGGATCTCCCGCGCCTCGGGCCGGAGCGCGCCGTCCCCGTCCGTGACGGTGAGCGGCCGCAGCCCGTCCCGGGCCAGCAGCGGATGCGCCGGGGTACGGGACAGCCGGCTCGTGTGGGTCCGCCCGGTCACCGTCGGCAGATGGACGATCAGGCGCAGCCCGCTGTCCTCACCGTGCTGGACGACGGCCTGCTCCACGGCCCGGGTGTCCAGGCCGCCCGCGATGTCGTTGAGCACGATCGAACCGGACACGGGCAGGCCCTGCTGACGGGCCTCCCACGCCTGGGCCGCGGTGGAGCCCAGGTGGTTCTTCAGCACCACCCAGCCGCCGAGCCGGGCGTACTGCTCGCCGGCCGTGGTGGCGGTGTGCCGCCGCACATAGGCGTCCGGGCCGACGTGGTAGTGGACGTCCACGAACGCCGCCTGGCCGGTGCCGGGCGCGGGCCGCGGTTCAGTGGTCGTCACGGCCCTCGTCCTCCCAGGGGCGCGCGTAGCCGTAGCGGGCCCGCGCCTCGTCCAGCCGGATACCGTCCGCCGCGGCCTCCCGGATGCGGCGCTCGGTCCGCTCGACGGCCTCGGCGCGCCGGACGACCTCGTCGACCAGGTCGGCGGGGACGCGCAGCGCCCCGTTGTCGTCCGCGAACACCAGGTCGCCGGGGCGGACCACGGTGCCGGCGATGTCCAGGTCGACACCGGTGCGGTCGAGCACCACCCGGTTCTTGCCGCTGACCATGGTGACGGCGGTGCTGAACAGCGGGTACCCGGACTCGCGGGTCTCCCGTACGTCGCGCACGGCCCCGTGCACGACGGTGCCCGCGATGCCCCGGCGCAGCGCCACCGAGGTGAGCAGGGAACCCCAGTTGGTGCAGGCGCCGGTGCCGCCGTTGTCCGCGACCACGACCGAGCCGGGCGGCACGTCGTCGATGTAGTTGGCGGCGTTGTGGAACGCGCCGTCGTCCTCGACGGGCCGGTAGCGCAGGGTGAACGCGGGCCCGAAGGCCACGCTGCCAGGCGTGCGGGCGGCGATGCCGGGCAGCACGAACGGCGCGGCCCGCAGGCTGTCCAGCGCGTCGGAGAGGGCGGCCGTGTCCAGCCGGGCCAGGCGTGCGCTCAGCTCGCTGTCGAGCAGCGGGTCGGCGGATGCGGTGGTCATACGGTCTCCTCCACGAGCTGACGGGCGATGGTCCAGGCGGCGAACTGTCCGGCGTACCCGAGGACTTCGGGACCCCGGTTGGGGACGGTCAGCTCGCCGGTGCGCTCCCGCGCCCCGTCCCGCACCGCGCACCGGAGGCGGACGGTGCCGGTGTGATCCTGCGGGCCGCCGCCGTCCCAGGCCGCGTCCAGCGTCACGGACACCCGGCCGGACGGCTCCCGGTCCTCGGCCGGCCGCCGCTCGGCGGCCAGTTCGGCGGCGAACCGGCCGCCGGTGACCCGGTCCTCGGCCTCCAGACCCAGGCCACGCGTGTCCAGCAGCTCGGCGAGCTCCTGGACGGCGGTGCGCTCCCTGCTGGTGACGACGTACGCGCCGAGCGCGTCGTCCAGCCGCTTCGCCAGCTCCGCCGCGCTCTGCGGCGGGCAGTCGATCCGGACGTCCACGTAGGGGTAGTGCCAGCGGTAGGCGGGCTTGACCCGCAGCCCCAGGTCCCGCACCAGGGCGTCCACCGCGGCGGCGGCGTCCGCCTCGATGACCCCGAGGGTACGGCGGAACACCGTGACGACGGGCTCCGGTTCGGGGAGGTGGGCGATGCCGTCGCGCAGGAAGGCGTCGAGCATCGGCAGGCACTCGCGCGGCGGGCCGGGGAGCATCACCACGGTGGTGCCCTGCACATCGAGGCGGCAGCCCCAGGCGGTGCCGTTGGTGTTGGGCAGCAGTTCGGCGCCCTCGGGGAACTGCGCCTGGCGGCGGTTGTCCTCGTGGACGGCGACCCCGAAGCGGGTGAGCCGCTCGACGACGCCCTGCCACGCCTCCTCGCGGTGCTCCAGCGGCCGGCCGACGGCGCGGGCCACCCCGACCCGGGTCACATCGTCCGAGGTGGGGCCGAGACCGCCCATCACCACGACCACGTCGTCGCGGCCGAGGCAGGAGCGCACGGCGTCCGCGATCGCCGCCTCGTCGTCACCGACGGTGTGCCGGACGCGGACCGGTACGGCACGGGCGGCCAGCCTGCGGGACGCCTCGCCCGCGTTGCTGTCCTCCAGTACCGCCCGCAGCAGCTCGTCCCCGACGGTGACGACGGCCGCGGTGTGGACGCGCGGCACGGCACGGCAGGCGTCCAGCACGGACGCGGCGCACTCGGCGGTGGTCGCCGTACCGCCCAGGTCGTACGTCACCCGGTCCCGGCGGCGCGTGACATGCGAGACCGCGTCCCGGACCTGCCCGGCGGCCTCGCCGAAGCCGAGGTGTTCGAGGAGCAGGCCGACGGTGAGGAAGGCGGCGAGCGGGTTGGCCCGGCCGGTCCCGGCGAGGGCGGGGGCGCTGCCGTGCACCGGCTCGAAGTAGTTGCCGTTCTCCCCGATGTTGGCGCTGGGCGCGAGGCCGAGGCCGCCCATCACCCCGCCGCCGAGGTCGGACAGGATGTCGCCGAACATGTTCTCGGCGACGATGACCCCGAAGCGCTCCGGGCGGCGCGCCATCCACAGCGCGACCGCGTCCACGTTGAGGATCTCGTACTCGATCTCCGGGTAGTCCGCGGCGATCTCCTCCAGGCGCTCGCGGGCGTAGGCGCTGCTGCGCCGCAGCACGTTCGGCTTGTCCGCGAGGGTGACCCGGCCGTGCCCGTGGGCGCGGGCGTGCTCGAAGGCGTAGCGCAGGATGCGGTCGAGGCCGTGCCGGGTGAGCATCCGCACGCTCGCGGTGGTGGCCTCGCGGCCGCTGATCCGCGCGTTGGGGTGGTCCGCGACGAGCGGCCACATCTGCTCGGGCACCTGGTCCCAGTCGAGGCCCGCGTACAGACCCTCGGTGTTCTCGCGCACCACGCAGAAGCGGTACGGGGTGCCGCCCAGGTAGCTCTCGACCGGCCGGAGATTGGCGAACAGGTCGAGGCGCTGGCGCAGTTGGATGATCGGCGACACGTACTGCGGGGCCTGCTCACGCAGGTGCGGTGCCAGGTCGGCCAGGGCCTCGCGTCCCGGCTTGCTGGTGGTGGCGCCGAGCAGCACCGCGTCGCTGCGGCCGATCAGGTCCCAAGTGCGCTGCGGCACCGGGGTGCCCTCGGTGCGCCAGAACTCCCAGCCGATGTCGCCGTGTTCGAGGGTGATGGGCAGCCCGAGGGCGTCGATCACCGGGAGGGCCGCATCGAGTACCTCGGGGCCGATGCCATCGCCGGGAAGTACTGCGACGGTCTTACTGGTCATGGATCCTCTTCTGTTGCTGTGGTGCCAGGAACGCGGCGACGGCCCGCCGGGTGGCCTCCGGCTGGTCGGCGTGGGGGCGCATGCCCGCCCCTGGAATGCCGACGCCGTTGTGCCCGGGGCCGGTTGCGAGGTGCCGCTCGCCCACGAGGTTCGACTCGGTGCCGTAGACGTGCAGCAGTCTGCCCGGGAACGCCTCGACGCGGTCGCGCAGATCGGCGCGGTGCAGCAGGCGCAGACCGGTGGCCAGGCGCCGGCCGGACAGCGGGTCGTCGGCGCCGTCCCGCCCGCTGTCCGGGGTGTCCCGGGGGCCGGCCGGGGCCGGTAGGGGCGCGGGGTCCGCCGGGCCGCGGACCACCTCGTGCAGCAGGTCGAGCGCGGCGGCTGTGCCCCGCTCGGCCACGGCCGCCGCGATGCGCTCCAGGGTCGCGTCGAGCGTCCCGTCGGCGACCGTGGGGGAGGACAGCAGGACGACGTCGGCCCGGTGCGTCCACGGCTGGTCGAGCAGTTGCTGGACGACGGCGCCGCCCAGGGCGTTGCCCACCAGGACGTCGGGCTCCTCGGCGCGCAGGACCCCCGCCCACCGGTCGGCGAGGAGCCCGAGGTCGTCCCCGTCGCGCAGCAGCGACAGGGTGTCGTACACCGTCACCCGGTGGCCGGTCGTCACCAGCGCCTCGGCGACCGGCTCGAAGAAGGCTCCCCGGTCCCAGCGGGCCATGACGGGCGCGAGCACACAGGCGGTGCGGGGCGCGCCCGCCCCGCCCAGGTGCACGGCGACCGGGGCCCGCAGGGGTGTCGCGGCCGGCGAGGTCATGCCGCGACCACCGGGCTGGTCAGCTCGCGCGCCGCGCTGAAGGCGGCGCCCATGTGGTCCACGGGCAGCTTGGCGCGCTCCTCGACGGAGAGGTCGAAGTGGCCGAGGACCAGGTCGGGCAGCGGCAGCGAGGGTCTCGCCTCGGCGATCTCGGACTCCATGCGGTGCGCGAGGGTGAGGATCCGCCCGAGGTCGTACCGGTCGGTGTGCCCGGCGCGGCCCAGGTAGGCGAGCCACTGCTCGGTGATCAGGTTGCCGGGGCCCTTGCCCATGCCGAGGACCGAGGAGTCGATCCAGGTGGCACCCGCGTCGACCGCCGCGATGGAGTTGGCGAGCGCCAGGCCCAGGTTGTTGTGCGCGTGCAGGCCTATCTCGGCGCGGGTCACCGAGCGCACCAGGGTGACCAGGCGGGAGACCTCGTCCGGCAGCAGACTGCCGTTGGAGTCGGCCAGGTAGATCACGTCCGCGCCCGAGTCCTCGGACATCGCGGACAGTTCCACGAGCCGCCGCCGGTCGAGCTGGCTGACGCGGGTGATGTTCACGGTGGTGGTGAAGCCGAGGTCCGCCGCCTTGCGGAGCACGGCGAGACCGGGCTCGGGCGTCGTGGACGGCAGGCAGAACCGTACGAGCCGTACGCCGGCCTCGTACATCTGGGTGAGGTCGTCGTCCTCGATGTTCTTCGGGTGCAGGATCATGCAGATCCGCTCGGGCGGTATGACCTCGGCCATGGCCCGTATGTAGTCGTCGGCGCCCGTGCCCGTCAGCCCCAGGTCGGGCTTGGGCTGGAAGGACCCCTTGCGGTAGCCGATCTCCACCCATTCGATTCCGGCCGCGACGCTCTCCCGGGCGTGCTCCAGGGCGTATTCGAGGGTGAAGCCGAAGTTGTTGCGGTATCCCCCGTCTCGCAGCGTCACATCGAGATTGGTGACCATGTCTCCTCCGTTGACTGTCCGAGGTGGCGGCGGGGAGCGAGAATGATGGATTCCATCGTGCACCGCAGCGAAAAGTCGGTGTCAGCAGATAAGTGACACATGGTGTCGATTTCCCCCGTCCCCCGTTGCCCTGATTCCTGATTGATTCGTTCGAGAATTCCGGACGCGCCGTCAATGCGTAGTCACTTCGCCGGCCGGGCCCCCGTGGGCGGAATGGATGCTAGCCGTCCCGGCGCGGGAAGTGCAAGGTGGAGATGGCAGCCGGTGGCCATCCTTATATCGCGCCGAATTGGCAGAAGAAATTTACTTTCCATATACCGTCGCCGTCGGGGGTGTTTGGCCTGCGTGGTGCGTCACGCGTCAAGTCCAGCATCGGCGCACGGGTCGTCCAAGACTCAATTTGCTCTGGTATCGATCATGATCGGTGATGATTCGAGGTGGCCGCCGTCATGGCATACTCACCGGACTCGCCCCCGAAACCGAACGTTCAAATTCGTGTTACAGGATCGCGGACGACAGCGTTGTCAATCAAGAGCCCCGAAGGAGAATCCGCGATAGCCGATCCGGTGCCTCTCGCCGGCCTCGACACCGTCCCCTGGGCGGACGCGCTGCCGGTCCCCGCGCTGCGGTCCGCGCCGGCCCGCTGCCTGACGGGGCCCACCCCGGCCCCGGCGCCGCGACCCCCGGTCGAACTGGCCGCCCTGCGCGCACTCACCGACCTGGGGCCCGAAGTCCGGTCCTTCGCACCGCTGTTGCGCGCGTACCGCGACCGCGCCGAACGGCTCTGCGGCGGGGGCGGCCCGCGGGGCATGGCGCTGGACGAGGAGGTGCGACGGCTCGCCGCCACGGCCTGTCGGCCGGAGCGCGTCAATTCGGTGGCACACGCGGCCGTGCCGTCCTAGGGTGATGATCACGTCGTGCGGCGAGGGCCGCCGACGTTCGAGCGCGGAAGAAGCGGAAGGAGGTGTCGACGATGGCTGTCACTGTGCCGGGCGCCGCCCGCATCCAGGAACTCCCCGAGTCCGCCTCCGTGGCCACCGGCTGACCCGAGCGCGTCGCTGACGACCGCTCCCGCCCGGGGCCACCCCCCGAAGGGTCTCCCTTGACTTCCAGCTCCGCTGTGTACTCCGCCCTGGCCCCCTACGGCTGGGACGACGAATGGGCCGACGCGTTCACCCCGTACGCCACCGAAGGCCTGCTGCCCGGCCGGGTGGTCCGGGTCGACCGCGGCCAGTGCGACGTGGTCACCGCCGGCGGGACCGTCCGCGCCGACACCGCGTTCGTCACCCCCCACGACCCCATGCGGGTCGTCTGCACCGGCGACTGGGTCGCCGTCGAGGAGGGCGGCAACCCCCCATACGTCCGGGCGTATCTGCCGCGCCGCACCGCCTTCGTGCGGTCCACCTCCTCCAAGCGGTCCGACGGACAGATCCTCGCGGCCAACGTCGACCACGCCGTCGTCGCCGTGTCCCTCGCCGTCGACCTCGATCTCGGCCGCGTCGAACGCTTCCTCGCCCTCGCGTGGGAGTCCGGGGCGCAGCCCGTGGTCGTGCTCACCAAGGCCGACCTGGTGACCGACCCGGTCACCCTGTCCCACCTCGTGCGGGACGTGGAGAACACCGCGCCCGGCGTACCCGTGCTCGGCGTCAGCGCCCACTGCGGCGACGGCCTCGACGTCCTGCGCGCCCTCGTCGGCGGCGGCACCTCCGTCCTGCTCGGCCAGTCCGGTGCGGGCAAGTCCACCCTGGCCAACGCGCTGATCGGCGAGGACGTGATGGACGTACGGGCCGCCCGGGACGTCGACGGCAAGGGGCGGCACACCACGACCACCCGCAACCTGCTCGCCCTGCCCGGCGGCGGGGTCCTGATCGACACCCCGGGGCTGCGCGGGGTCGGCCTGTACGACGCCGAGAGCGGGGTCGGACAGGTGTTCGCCGAGATCGAGGAACTGGCCGAGCGGTGCCGCTTCCACGACTGCGCCCACGAGAGCGAACCCGGCTGCGCGGTGCGCGCCGCCGTGGACGGCGGGGAACTGCCCGTCCGCCGTCTGGAGAGCTACCGCAAACTGGTCCGCGAGAACCAGTGGATCGTGGCCAAGACCGACGCCCGCCTGCGCGCCGAGATCCGCCGCGACTGGAAGCGCAAGGGCGCCGAGGGCCGGGCCGCGATGCGGGCCAAGCAGGGCCGCTGGGCATGACCCCCGCGGATGGGGCCGCCCCGGCCCCATCCGCACCTCCGGCCATCCGCCCGCCCGACAGTCCGGTACGCCCGGTCATCCGCCCGCCCGACGGTCCGTCACGCCCGACCATCCGCACGCCTGACCGACCCGGTCGGTACGTGTACGGCTCGACCGGTATCCGGCGGGGGTCCCGGCAGGTCGCGCTGTGTCCCCCTCCTCGGCGAATGCTAGAAATACATCATGAAGAGGCGTTTCGGCCTGTTTTCGGGGTGGGACGCTTCCGCCCCGGTCGGAGCGTCCCCCGCTGCCGCCGACTCCGGTCGGTTCAGGTGGCTGCCGCCCGGTGCCCGGAGCGTCGCCGGACAGATGTTCGTACTTCAGTTGATCATCCTGCTGCTGTTCGGTGTGGCGGCGGGCACCGTCCTGGTGGTCCAGGCCAGGCAGGCCGGTGTGAACGAGGCGCGGCAACGCACCTTCGCCGCCGCCGCCGGCTTCGCCCACGCCCCCGGCACCCTGGCCGCGATGAACTCCCCGGACCCCTCACCCCTGCTGCAACCCCACGCCGAGCAGGTCCGCAAGGAGACCGGCATCGACTACCTCGTGGCGTTCAGCCCGGCCGGCATCCGCTGGACCCACCCCAACGCCCACCTCATCGGCCGACATGTGATCGGCGACTACGCGCAGCCGCTGCACGGACACGCGCGCACCTACACCCTGAACACCCCCATCGGCGTGGCCGTGGAGTCCACCGTCCCCGTGCTGGGCGACCACGCCAAGGTCGTCGGACTGGTCACCGCGGGCATCACCGTGCGCAACATCCACCACCAGGTGATCCGGCAGCTGCCCCTGCTGCTCGCGTCCGGCGGCGGCGCGCTGCTGCTGGCGACGGGCGGCATCGCCCTGGTCAACCGCCGGCTGCGGCGCCAGACCCGCGGCCTGGAACCGGCCGAGCTGCGCCGGATGTACGATCACCACGACGCCGTGCTGCACGCCGCCCGCGAGGGCGTCCTCATCGTCGGCGTCGACGGCACCCTGCTGCTCGCCAACGACGAGGCCCGGCGCCTGCTCGGCCTCCCCG
The DNA here is from genome assembly GCF_030450125.1 of Streptomyces sp. WP-1. Taxonomy (NCBI): domain Bacteria; kingdom Bacillati; phylum Actinomycetota; class Actinomycetes; order Kitasatosporales; family Streptomycetaceae; genus Streptomyces; species Streptomyces sp. WP-1. Next base: position 1,843,859 of record NZ_CP123923.1, on the reverse strand, counting down.
AGGACGCCGAGGGCCACCCGCTCACCGACCTCGGACTCGCCCCGTCCCTCGCCGCCCTGCTGTCCTCCGCCCGCCCCGCGACCGACGAGGTGTGCGAGGCCGGCGACCGGCTGCTCGCGGTGAGCGTCCGCCCGACCGCGCCGCACGGCTGCCGGCCCTCCAGCATCGTCACCCTGCGCGACACCACCGAGCTGCGGGCCGTCGCCGGGCGCGCCGCCGTCGCCCAGCGGCGGCTGCGGCTGCTGTACGACGCCATGAGCAGGATCGGCACCACCCTCGACGTAGGGTGCACCGCCGAGGAACTGACCCGGTTCACCGTCCCCCGGTTCGCCGACTACGCCTGTGTGGACCTCCTCGACTCGATCCTGCGCGGCGGGGAGCCCGAGGGCACGATGATGCGTCGTACGGCCCTCACCGCCATCGACACCGGCCACCCGCTCTACCCCGTCGGCACCCTCGTGGACTTCGCCTCCCAGACCCCGCAGGCCATCGGCCTCGGCACCGGCGCCCCGGTCCTGGAACCCGATCTGCGCCAGGACGGCGGATGGGAGCGCAACGACCCCGACAACGCGCGCCGCATCCTCGCCCATGGCATCCGCTCGATGCTGGTGGTGCCGGTGCGCGCCCGGGGCGTCCTGATGGGTGTGGCGAGTTTCTGGCGTAATGCGGACGCCGAGCCGTTCGAGGAGGAGGACCAGGCGGTCGCCGAGGAACTGGTGGCGCGGGCCGCGCTCGCCATCGACAACGCCCGCCGCTACACCCGCGAGCACACCACCGCCGTCACCCTCCAGCGCAGCCTGCTGCCGCGCCGCGTCCCCGACCAGTCCGCGCTGGAGGTGGCCTACCGCTATCTGCCCGCGCAGGCCGGGGTGGGCGGCGACTGGTTCGACGTCATCCCGCTGCCCGGCGCCCGGGTGGCCCTCGTCGTCGGCGATGTCGTGGGACACGGGCTGCACGCGACGGCCACCATGGGCCGGCTGCGCACCGCCGTGGCCAACTTCTCCGCGCTCGACCTCAGCCCCGACGAACTCCTCGTCCACCTGGACGAACTGGTCAGCCGCATCGACAGCGACGAGCGGGGCGACGCCCAGGGCGCGGGGGAGTCCGACGGGTTGCTGCGGGACGGGCGGGTCGCGCGCGACGGCATCGCGAACGTCACCGGCGCCAGCTGCCTGTACGCGGTCTACGACCCGGTCGCCGGGCGCGTCACCATCGCGCGGGCCGGACACCCCGGCCCCGCCCTCGTGCTGCCCGACGGCACCGCCACCTACCCCGACGTGCCGGTCTCCCCGCCGCTGGGCCTCGGCGACGGCATGCCGGTGGAGACGCTGGAGCTGGAGCTGCCCGAGGGCTCGTACCTGGTGCTGTACACCGACGGGCTGCTGGAGGACCGGCAGCGGGACATCGGCGCCGGCCTCGACCTGCTGCGCGACACCCTGGCGGGCCCGGCGGGGGACGGCCCCGAGGCCCTGTGCACGGCCGTCCTGGACGCGGTGCTGCCCGCCCGGCCGATCGATGACGTCGCCCTGCTGGTGGCCCGCACCCGGCTGCTCGGCCCCGAACACGTGGCCGAGTGGGAGGTGCCCCGCGATCCGGCGGCCGTGGGCCCGGTCCGCGCCGAGTGCGCCGCCACGCTGGAGGCATGGGGGCTCGGCGACCTCGGCTACACCGCCGAGCTGATCCTCAGCGAGCTGATCACCAACGCGGTCCGCTACGGCTCCCCGCCCATCCGCGTCCGCCTCCTCCACGACCGGGGCCTGATCTGCGAGGTCGCCGACGGCAGCAGCACCGCCCCGCATCCGCGCCGGGCCGCGGCCACCGACGAGGGCGGCCGCGGACTCTTCCTCGTCGCCCAGCTCGCCTCCCGCTGGGGCACCCGCTACACCGCCCGCGGCAAGGTGATCTGGGCCGAGCTGTCCCCCCAGGAGGACACCCCGGCACCGGCCGCCGGCGCGGACGCGGCGGACAGCGCGGACGACATCCTGGACCAGTGGGAGAGCATCTAGCGGCTCCCGTCCTTGATCTGGCCGGACCGGGGCGTGGGGTCAGATGCCGAACGCGGCGGCGTAGTGGACGGTGCCGCCGGGGAGCGGACGGCCGGCGTCGAGGCTCAGCGCCATCAGGGCGTCGTCGGGGACGTCGACGGTCAGACGGATGCCGTGGTCCGAGGCACGGGTGAACCCGAACCGGGGGTAGTAGGCGGGATGCCCGAGGACGACCACATGGTGTTCGCCCCGCGCCCGCGCCGCGGCCAGGGCGGCGTGGATCGCCGCGGTGCCCGCGCCGGTCCGCTGAAGCTCCGGCCGGACCGCGCAGGGGGCCAGGGCCAGGGCCGGCGCGGTGCCGATATGGCACCGGGTGAGCAGCGCGTGCCCCACCGGCCGGTCGGCCTCGTCCACCGCGACGAGGGAGAGCCCCTCGACCCAGGCGGCCGGATCGGCACGCAGGGCGTCGACCAGGTCGGCCTCGGCGGGGGTCGGGAAGGCGGCGAGATTGATGTCGCGGACGGCGGGAATGTCGGCGCCGGTCTCGGCGCGCGAGATCCAGGTGTTGCCCATGATGTCGGATGTCCGTTCAGGGAGAGGTTCGTGTGGTGGCCCCGCGAGCTCACGCTCTCGGCGGGGCGGCGACAGGAGGGTCAGGCCACGGCCCGGGGCATGAGGGAGACCCGGACACCGCACACGGTGGCCATGAGCGCGGTCATCGACCCCACCTCCCGCGTCTTCCGCTCCTGATCGAACACGAACCCCGCCATCCTACCGGGCGGACTGCGTGTCCGTTTTCCGCCAGCCGTGGTCCGGGCGGCGGGCCACACTGGGACCTGTGATGGACGAGGACAGCAGGTACGAGGCGGTGCGCGGCCGGGACGGACGGTTCGACGGCGCGTTCTTCTTCGCCGTCGAGACGACCGGGATCTACTGCCGGCCCAGCTGCCCCGCGGTGACCCCCAGACGGCGCAATGTGCGGTTCTATCCGACGGCCGCCGCCGCCCAGCGCTCCGGGTTCCGGGCCTGCCGCCGCTGCCGGCCGGACGCGGTGCCCGGCTCGGCGGAGTGGAACGTGCGCGCGGACGTCGTCGGCCGGGCCATGCGGCTGATCGCCGACGGCGTGGTGGACCGCGAGGGCGTCGCCGGGCTCGCCACCCGGCTCGGCTACAGCGCCCGGCAGGTGCAGCGCCAGCTCACCACCGAGCTGGGCGCGGGACCGGTGGCACTGGCCCGCGCGCAGCGGGCGCACACCGCGCGGGTCCTGCTCCAGACCACCGGGCTGCCGGTCACCGAGATCGCGTTCGCCGCCGGGTTCGCCAGCGTGCGGCAGTTCAACGACACGGTCCGCGAGGTGTACGCGGCCACCCCGACCGAGGTGCGCACGGCCGCCCCGCGCGACGGCGCCCGCCGGGCCGCCGACGGCACCGGCATCCCGCTGCGGCTCGCCCACCGTGGCCCCTACCAGGCCGCCGCCGTCTTCGACCAGCTCGCGCGGGAGGCCGTGCCGGGGGTCGAGGAGGTCACGGGACGGCCCGGCGCGCGCACCTACCGGCGCACCCTGCGGCTGCCGTACGGCACCGGGATCGCCGCCGTCGCCGAGCGCACCCGGGCGCCGCGCGCGGGCACCGGCACCCATCCGGGCGGCTGGCTGGACGCGCGGCTGCACCTCACCGACCCGCGGGACCTCACCACCGCCGTGCAGCGACTGCGCCGGCTGTTCGACCTGGACGCCGACCCGTACGCCGTCGACGAGCGCCTGAGCGCCGATCCCCGTCTCGCCCCCCTGGTCGAGGCCCGCCCCGGGCTGCGCGCCCCCGGTGCCGTCGACCCCCTGGAGGCGGCGGCCCGCGCGCTGCTGGGCCCGGCCGGGTGCGGGCGCCTGGTCGAGGCGTACGGCAAGACCCTCGACACCCCGGACGGCGCCCTCACCCACCTCTTCCCGGAGGCGGCGGCGCTCGCACCGCCCCACGGTGTGCCCGCCCCGCTCTCCGCGCTCGCCGCCGCCCTCGCCGACGGCACCCTCCGCCTCGACCCCGGCGCCGACCGGGACGACGCACAGCGGGAGTTGCTCGCGCTGCCGGGGATGGACGCGGCCACCGCCGCGCTGATCCGGGCCCGCGCGCTCGGCGACCCCGATGTGACCCCGCCCGGCGTCCAGGCGTCCGACGCCTGGCGCCCCTGGCGGACCTATGCCACCCAACACCTCTACACGGCAGGAGAGTTGCCCCGATGACCGCCGGAAGCTTCACCCACCTCGACACGCCCCTCGGCCGGCTGCTGCTCACCGCCGACCCGGACGGCACCCTCACCTCGCTGCACTGCGCGCGGGACGTCCCCGCCGGACTGCGGGAGGACCCGGAACCGTTCGCCGAGGTACGCGAACAGCTCGACGCCTACTTCGCCGGTGAACTCAAGGAGTTCCGGCTCCCGTTGCGGGCGTCCGGCACCGAGTTCCGCCGACGGGTCTGGGCCGCCGTCGACGAGGTGCCGTACGGCAGCACCCTCACCTACGGCGAACTGGCCGCCCGCATCGGCGCCCCGCGCGCCGCCGTCCGCGCGGTCGGCGGTGCCCTCGGCGCCAACCCCCTGCTGATCGTGCGCCCCTGCCACCGCGTCATCGGCGCCGACGGCTCCCTGACCGGCTACGCGGGCGGCCTCACCCGCAAGACCCGTCTGCTGACCCTGGAGGGCGCGCTCGCGGGGTAGCCGTATGCTGACCGGGCCGTGGTACGCCTGGTGCGGTCGGAGGACCTGGACGTGAACGGCCTTGTGACGGTGCTCTTCTTCGGCTTCTTCCTCTCGGCACCCCTCTGGATGACCTGGGGCACCGGAAATGCCTCCGGGATCCGTGCCAGGACCAGGCCCGGCTCCGGCGCCGAGCCGGTGGTCGTCGTCTTCGCCGCCGTCCTGCTCTTCGTGCCGGCCGCCGGACTCGCGTCGGTCTTCGGGGTGTGAACTCCGGGGCGTCAGCCGGCCTTGCCGGTCGGCCTCGGCGTCAGCGGCTTGCCCCGGGAGCAACTCGCCCGCGTCAGGGCGAAGGCTCCTCAAGGCCCCAGCTGAGCACGCGCTCGGGGTGGATCCGGATCACCTCCTCACTGAGCTGCGGCCCCAACTCGTGAGGCCCGACGAGGAGTTCGGCCGTGCCCCGGATGTCGACACCGCGCACCCGCCAGGGATCGACGCTCACGATGTCGTCCACGACGAGCGCGATCCTCGGGTTCTCCCGCAGATTGCGCCACTTCTTGGTGGTGCCCATCGCGTAGCCGCCGATCAGGATCGTGCCGTCGTCCTGGAGGCGGTAGCCGACAGGGTTCGCCTGCGGCCGGCCCCGGGGATCGACGGTGGCCATCCGGCCGAGGCGCTGGGAGCGCAGATACGACAGTTCCGCCGCGCTGAATCCGGTCATGACAGCAGCCAAGCACCCCCCGCCGCCGCCCGCATCGGCTGAACGTCCTACGCCCCGCGTCCTACACCCGGCTCACGAGCCCGTGTCGACACCTCCCGCCCCTCGCCCATTGGGCCGACCGGGTGGAATCGCGGCCGACTTACGGCGACGCGGGCCGCCGCTGTGACACGGTCGCCTCCGGCGGAGCACGGGGAAGGGCGGGCGCACATGGGCAAGGTGAAACGGGTCCTCACGGTCCTGCTGCTGGCGCTGGCCCTGCCGGGCACCCGGGCCACCGTCGGCGTCGCCGCCGCACCCGGTGTCGTCCACACCGCGCCCCGCTGGAGCGGAAGTTGGGAGACCGCGCCCTCCGGGACCACCGCCGCGCGGCCCGGCGCGGCGATCCGCAACGTCGTCCGGCTCAGCGTCGGCGGCACCGCCGTACGGGTCCGGATCAGCAACCGGCTCGGCACCGAGCCGCTGCGGCTCGGGGCGGTCACCGTGGCGCTGCGCCGGGCCCAGGGCCCGGACGCCGCACCCGGTACCCTGCGCCCCGTCACCTTCAAGGGCGCCCCCGCAACGACCGTCCCGGCGGGGCGGGACACCGTCAGCGACCGGGTGCCGCTGGCCGTGCCGGACGCCGCCGACCTCCTCGTCACCGTGTACACACCCGAGGACGACGGCCGCGCCACCTACCACGCGAGCGCCCTCCAGACCAGCTACGTGGCCCCCGAGGGCGCGGGCCATGCCGATGACACGAGCGGGTCGTCGTACCGGACGATCATCAAGTCCTGGTACTACGTGACCGGCGTCGACGTCCTCGGCCGCGCCACCGGCAGCGTCGTGGCCTTCGGCGACTCCCTCACCGACGGCACCGGATCCACCCCGGACACCGACCGCCGCTGGCCCGACCGGCTCGCCGCCCGGCTGCGCGACCACGGGCTCGGCGTCCTCAACGCCGGGATCAGCGGCAACCGGCTGCTGCGCGACGGCACCGGCCCCAGCGCCCTCGCCCGCCTCGACGCCGACGCCCTCGACCGGGCCGGGGCCCGCATCCTCGTCGTCCTCGAGGGCATCAACGACATCAAGGGCCTGCCCCCGGCCAACGACCCCGCCGCCTACGCCGACGCCTACCGCACCCTCGTCTCCCGCGCCCACGCCCGGGGCATCCGGGTCGTCGGCGTCACCCTCACCCCGTTCCGCGGCTACGCCGCCTACACCGACGGCCGCGAGGACGTACGGCAGCGGATCAACGCCTTCATCCGCACCGGCGGCGCCTTCGACGCGGTCGCCGACGCCGACGCGGCCGTCCGCGACCCGGCCGAGCCGACCCGGATCCGCCCGGCGTACGACCCCGGCGACCATCTGCACTTCACCGACGCCGGGATGGCGGCGGTGGCGGAGACGGTCCGGAGGGCGCTCGGCCGGATCAGTCCGGGCGGCCACGGGTGACCCAGCCGCGCTCGTAGGCGTGCCAGCCCAGCTGGAGCCGGGTGGTCACCCCGGCCAGCTCCATCAGCCGCTTCACCCGGCGCTGCACGGTGCGCAGGCCCAGATCCAGCTGCTTGGCCACGCTCGCGTCTGTCAGCCCGGCCAGCAGCAGCGACAGCACCTCCAGATCGGTGGCGTCCGGACCGTCCGGCACCTCCTCCGCCGCGCCGTCCGTGTTCAGCCGCAGCGGCAGCGCCTCCCGCCACACCGACTCGAACAGCCCGGCCAGCAGCTCCAGCAGACCGCTGGCATGCACCACGAGCGCGGCCGGCTCCGCGCTGTGCGAGGTCAGCGGCACCATCGCGAGCGAGCGGTCGGCCACCACCAGCTTCGTCGGCACCCGGTCCGCCATCCGCACCCGCTCGCCCCGGCCGAGCGCCTCCGTCAACCCGCCGAGCGCCTGCGGCAGATCGAGCACCGCCCGTTCCACCACCACCCGGTAGCGCACCCCGCGCCCGGTCGCCTGCTCCTCCGCCTCGTTCTCCGGCGCGGTCACCGCCACCGGATCCCCGGTCACCAGCGCGCACACCTCATCGGCGGCGCCCAGTTGCAGCTGGAGGAAGCGCTGCGCGACCGCCGAGGCGCCGGTCACCACCTCCACCAGGTCGTGCACCGCGGGCTCGGCCGCCGCCGCCCGGTACTCCCGCGCGAGCAGCGCCGCCGCCAGCTCGGCCCGCTCCAGCTCGTGCCGCTGCCGGGTGAGCAGCGCGCCCAGCGCCACCGCGGGCGGCGCCGCCACCCAACGGCCGGGCCGCGCCGAGGAACGGGCCGCGAGCCCCTGCCGCTCCAGCCCCTGCAACGCGCGCTCGGTGTCCGGCACCCCCAGCGTCAACCGCCGTGCCAGATCGGCCACATCGGCCGCGCCCACCGCCACCAGCGCCCGGTACGCCGCCTCGTGCCGGTCGTCCAGACCTATCGCCGTCAGCATCGCCCGCGTCCCTCCCCTGAGTACGCCCCGAGTACGTACGTACAAGCCACCTGAGTGCACGGCGTCCCGGGCACCGGCCGTCCGAGAACAGGCCGTCGCCGAGGGCCATGGCTGGCGGGAACCGGCCACGGCGTAAACCCGCCGCCGCCATCATCGCCGGATCACAGGTGTGTCTGCCAAGGTGGGCCTCGGTACGGCAGCCATCGGTGCGCCGCGATCCGGCCACCCGTCGGGTGGCCGACACAGTCCGGTCCGCGAGGACCGAGCACGCCGTCGGGCGGTCCCCCCGTGGGGGGTGGGGCCGTCCGGCGGCCGTTCACCTTTTCGCGGCCGGAATTTCCCGATGCCCCGTTTTCCCCGCGCCCGCGTGGTGACAATCAGGGCATGAGCCAGCAGGGGGGAAGGCCCACCGCCCGTCCCGAGGACGACTGGTGGGGTCAGCTGTACGACGACGCCACCGGGGACACGGGCCCGACGACCACGCCCGACTCCCTGGACGACCGCTTCACCTCGGCCCGGAACACGGTGCGGGAGAGACCGGCCCCGGACGATGCGCAGGCGCCGCCCGACGCCCCGTCCTCGGCCGACGCCCCGTCCTCGGCCGACGCCCCGTCCCCGGCCGACGCCCCGTCCTCGGCCGACGCTCCGGGCAGGCCGGGTGTTCCGGGTCCGTCGGATGGCGGGGTTCCAAGTGGGGCTCGGGGAGCGTCCGATGCTGCGGCTCCGGTGGACGGCCGGGCTCCGGTGGGTGTTCCGTCTCCGGTCGACGCGCCGGATCCGCGTGATGCCCAGGGTCTGCACGACGCCTGGGGTCCGCACGATGACGTGGTCCCGCCTGACGCCCGGACACCGTCGGATGGTGCCGAGGTTTCGGCTGACGCCCCGTCTCGGGCCGATGCGCCGGGCACGCCCGATGTTCCGGGGCCGTCCGCTGGTGTGGCATCGTCCGGCGTTCGGGGGGCGTCCGATGTCGTGGTTCCGGCGGACGGTTCGTCCTGGGGTGACGTTCCGGGCCCGGCGTCCGAGGCTCCGGGCCCGTCCGGTGGCGCGGCTCCGCCCGGCGTCCGGAGGGCGTCCGATGCCGAGGCACCGGCCGATGCCCCGCCGTGGGGCGACATTCCGGGTTCGCCCGACGGCCGGGCCGCGTCCGACGCCACGGATTCGACCGACGTACCGGTAACGCCCGTTGCCCCCACCCCGCCCGGCGCCCCGAGGCCCCCCGACCACCCCACCCCGCCCCGCACCCCCAGGCCCCCCGACAACCCCGCCCCGCCCGGCGCCCCGAGGCTCCCCGACGCCCCCGCCCGTCACGTCCTCCCCGTCCAGTCGGCCCGGCCCGACCTTCCCGCACGGCGTCCGGTCCGCGAGTCCCCTTCCGTCCCCGAGCCCGCCTCGGCTCTCGACTTCGTGGGGTCCGGGCCGCCCACCTACGATCCCGAGCCCACCGCCCTCCCCGAGGCCGAGCCCGAGGAGCTGGGGGAGCTGGTGCCGGACACCGTCCTGGACGGGGCCCGGTACGGGACGTGGACGCTGCGGTCGGTGTCGCTGAGCGGGGACTCGGCGCGCTACCGGGGCGAGCCGCGCCGGGACGCGCTGCTGACCGCGCGGTTCGGCACCGGCGAACACGCCCTCGTACTCGTCGCGATGGCCACCGGCGCCCGGGCCACCCCCGAGGCGCACCTCGCGGCGGCCGAGGCGTGCCGCTGGATCGGCCGGGCGGTGGGCCGCAGCCACCGGCGGCTCGCCGAGGACATCCGCGCCACCCGCCGCGCCGACCTGAAGGCGGGCCTGCACCGGCTCACCGACCGGGGCCTCGGCCGGCTCCGCGCGAGCGCCGCCGAACGGGGCGCACGGCCCGAGGAGTACACGGCCACCCTGCGCTGCCTGCTGCTGCCCGCCGACCCGTACTGCCGTACCCGTGTCTTCTTCGGCGTCGGCGACGGCGGCCTCTTCCTGCTGCGGGACGGCACCTGGCGGGACATCGAGCCGCGCGCCACGGCGGACGAGCCCCCCGCCCCGCCCCGGGCACCCGGGCCCGCCGAGGACGACGACCGCCTCACCCTCGACCTCGGCCTCCCCGCCCCGCCGGACCCGTACGAACCCCGGCCCGAGCCGCCCCCGCCCGCCCGCGACCCCTTCCGCTTCCAGGTCTCGCTAGCCCGCCCGGGTGATGCGCTGCTGATGTGCACCCAGGGCCTCGCGGAGCCGCTGCGCGGTGAGCCCGCCCTGAGCGCCTATCTGTCCCGGCGCTGGTCCGGCCGCCGCGCGCCCGGCCTCGCCGCGTTCCTCGCCGACGCCCGGGTACGGGTCAAGGGCTACGCCGACGACCGTACGGCCGCGGCCCTGTGGGAGGCGTAACCGCCCCTCGTGTGCCTCCATGGAACCGGGGCACCACGCACGGATCCGGGACGGGTCCGGGGTCCCGCACGGATCCCGGACCCCGGAAGGGGCAGACGAGAGAACATGGCCAAGCAGAACGTAGCCGAGCAGTTCGTCGACATCCTCGTCCGCGCCGGCGTGCGCCGCCTGTACGGCGTCGTCGGCGACAGCCTCAACCCGATCGTGGACGCCGTCCGCCGGCACTCCCATATCGACTGGGTGCACGTCCGCCACGAGGAGACCGCCGCCTTCGCGGCCGGCGCCGAGGCCCAGATCACCGGGAAGCTGGCCGCCTGCGCGGGCTCCTGCGGCCCCGGCAACCTGCACCTCATCAACGGCCTGTACGACGCTCACCGCTCCATGGCCCCCGTGCTCGCCCTCGCCTCCCACATCCCCTCCAGCGAGATCGGCCTCGGGTACTTCCAGGAGACCCACCCCGACCGGCTCTTCCAGGAGTGCAGCCACTACAGCGAGCTGATCTCCAGCCCCAAGCAGATGCCCCGGCTGCTCCAGACCGCCATCCAGCACGCGGTCGGCCAGAGCGGCGTCAGCGTGGTCGCGCTGCCCGGCGACATCGCCGCCGAACCGGCCCCGGAGAAGGCCGCGCAGAGCGCCCTGGTCACCTCCCGGCCCACCGTCCGCCCCGGCGACGCCGAGATCGACGCCCTCGTGGAGATGATCGACCAGGCGGGCAAGGTCACCCTGTTCTGCGGCAGCGGCACGGCCGGGGCGCACGCCGAGGTCATGGAGTTCGCCGAGAAGGTCAAGTCCCCGGTGGGACACGCCCTGCGCGGCAAGGAGTTCATCCAGTACGACAACCCGTACGACGTCGGCATGAGCGGGCTGCTCGGCTACGGCGCCGCCTACGAGGCGACCCACGGGTGCGATCTGCTGATCCTGCTCGGCACCGACTTCCCGTACAACGCCTTCCTGCCCGACGATGTGCGGATCGCCCAGATCGACGTACGGCCCGAGGTGCTCGGCCGGCGCTCCCGGCTCGACCTCGCCGTGTGGGGCGATGTGCGCGAGACGTTGCGGTGCCTCGTCCCGCGTGTCAAGGAGAAGACCGACCGGCGCTTCCTGGACCGGATGCTGAAGAAGCACGCCGACGCGCTGGAGGGCGTGGTCAAGGCGTACACCAGGAAGGTCGACCGGCACGTCCCGATCCACCCCGAGTACGTGGCCGCCGTCCTGGACGAAGTCGCCGACGACGACGCGGTGTTCACCGTCGACACCGGCATGTGCAACGTCTGGGCCGCGCGCTACATCTCGCCCAACGGCCGCCGCAGGATCATCGGTTCTTTCTCGCACGGCTCGATGGCCAACGCGCTGCCCATGGCGATCGGCGCGCAGTTCACCGACCGGCGCCGGCAGGTGGTGTCGATGTCGGGCGACGGCGGATTCGCCATGCTGATGGGCGACTTCCTGACGCTGGTGCAGCAGGACCTTCCGGTCAAGGTCGTGCTGTTCGACAACTCCTCGCTCGGCATGGTCGAGTTGGAGATGATGGTCTCCGGACTGCCCGCGTACGGCACCGCCAACGCCAACCCGGACTTCGCCGCCGTGGCCCGCGCGTGCGGGGCGTACGGGGTGCGGGTGGAGAAGCCCAAGCAGCTCGCGGGGGCGCTCAAGGACGCGTTCCGGCACAAGGGACCGGCCCTGGTGGACATCGTCACCGACCCCAACGCCCTGTCCATCCCGCCGAAGATCAGCGCCGAGATGGTCACCGGGTTCGCGCTGTCCGCCTCCAAGATCGTGCTGGACGGCGGGGTCGGCCGCATGGTCCAGATGGCCCGCTCCAACCTGCGCAACGTGCCCCGGCCCTGACACCACCCGGTCCAGGGAGTTGATTTCGGCCAGTTTCACGGCCCGTGACGACATGCCGACCGGCTGTGCCGGGCGCGGCGGTCCGGCCGTCACGGGGCGTCAGCGGCGTCAGGCGGCCGCCCCGAGGGCCCTCACCGGGTCCCCTCGGCCGTCCCGCGCCCGGCTGCGGAGGGCCCCGGGAGTGGCCGAACCGCCGGTCATCGGGCCGGGGCCAGGACTGGCCGTTGGTCCACTGGGCAAGCATCCCCCCGTGAACGTGTTCGACCAGGAGGGGCAGGGTTCGAGCGGCGTGCGGGCGGGGGCCATGGAGAGGCAGGCGCGAGGAGGCGGTCCCGTGACCACCGGGATCCCCTCCGCGGAACCGGGGGACGGCACGGGGGAGACCCCGGGGGAAGTCCTGGGCGGCGCCCGGGAGGCGGTGGGCACCGTACGGACCGTAGGGGAGCCACGGCGGGTACAGGCCGTCGGTGAACCGCGGTCCGCGCCGGCCACCGGGGAGCCACCGGGTCGCCTGGTGCGGATTCCCGTCGACGATTCCTTGCAGGACGGGCGGGACGGGCGGGACGGACGGGAGCGGCGCGGCGGGCGCGGCCGGGTCGTGGAGCCGCCGCAGCGGCTGTGGCGCAGGCTCGGGCGGGCGGATCTGCGCTCGGTGCCCGAGGCCCGCCGGGAGCTGCGCGAGCTGCTGCGGGACTGGGGCAAGCCGGGACGCTCGGAGATCGCCGAGCTGCTCACCAGCGAACTGGTCACCAACGCGCTCGTGCACACCGACGACGACGCCGTGCTCACCGCGGTCGTGGCACCGGGCGGACTCCGGGTGGAGGTACGGGACTTCGTGCCCCGAAGACCCCAGGTGCGCACCCCGGACCCGGACGACGACACCCACGGCCGGGGCATGGTCCTGGTGGAGTCGCTCGCGGACGCCTGGGGCGTACGGCCGCACGGGGTCGGCAAATCGGTGTGGTTCGAACTGGGCGCCGAGGCGGCGTGAGCGGCGACGGCCGGGGGCCGGGTGCGGACATGGGCCGGGGGCGCGACCCGTACGGTCACACCCCCGGCCCATGAACTCCACTCGCTCCCAGGGCCTCTCGTTCGGATCACGCCGGGCTCGCGGGCCCTGGTGCCGCGCCTCGCGGCGTTGTCGTCGGTTGCCATGGCTCCGCCATGTCGCCCCCCTCCGCCTTGCGACGGACGGCACCAGACCCCGCTTTCTGATCCGGCCTGATCCAAACGAAAGACCCTAGCCGAACTGCTGCTCCATCTCCTTGAGCTTGCGCTCCAGGGAGTCCAGTCGGGGCAGGGCCATGGTGTCGTCCTCGGCGGTGAGGTCGACGGTCACCGGCTCGGACCCTTTGGCCACGGGCTCAGACCCTTTGCGGACCGGCTGGAGGGAGGGACGGGAGGGCACCGGCAGCTGTTCCGCGGCCGCTATGGCAGGCTCCGCGGTGGTGGCGCCCGAGGAGCCGCGCTCCACCGCCTGCACCTCGACCTGCCGGCCGCCGCCGACCCGGTTCACGAAGCGGCCGTGGCCCCGGCTGATGGCCTTGAGCTGGGCGCGCTCCATCCGCTGCTGCTCGCGCCTGCGCAGGCGCGACTGCTCCTTCTGCCGGTTGTCCTCGCGGACCTCCTCGACCGCCTCGTCCAGGCTGCGCACGCCCTCCAGGAGCATCAGCGACCACGCCTTGTAGGTCTCGCGGGGCGCGCGCAGCCAGCGCACGATGCGGATCTGCGGCAGCGGACGCGGCACCAGGCCCTGCTCGCGCAGCGCGGCGCGGCGGGTCTGCTTGAGCGCGCGGTCGAACAGGACGGCGGCCGACAGGGACATGCCGGAGAAGAACTGCGGGGCGCCCGCGTGGTCGACGCCGCGCGGCGCGTGCACCCAGTTGAACCAGGCCGCGGCCGCGGCGAACATCCATACGAGGATGCGCGAGCCGAGGGCCGCGTCACCGTGGCTGGCCTCGCGCACCGCGAGGACGGAGCAGAACATGGCCGCACCGTCGAGGCCGAACGGCACCAGGTACTGCCAGCCGTCGGTCAGGCCCAGGTTCTGCTCGCCGAAGCCGACGAGGCCGTGGAAGGACAGCGCGGCCGCCACCGCCGCGCAGCAGAACAGCAGCACGTAGGAGGCGGTGCCGTAGATGGCCTCCTTGCGGCGCCGGCGCTCCTCGCTGCGCTCCCAGGAGTCGTCCGCACTCGCGTTCTCCCCGGAGGAGCGCTTTCCGCGCGCGAGCACCGCTACCGCCGCCACCATGCCCAGGAGCAGTACGGCGCCCGGAAGCAGCCAGTTCAGCGATATGTCGGTCAGTCTCATCAGGGGTCCCTTGCATTGGGATAGGGCGTAACGCCCGCCATATTGACCCACTCCGGGCGGCCCTCAGGGGGTTTCGCGGCAAGAGGCCGCCAAGGAGGTGCGAGGGGATGACCAGGGACGGCGATCTGCTCGAACTGCCGCATGAGGGGCGGGAGTTGAGTTCGAATAAGACTACCCGTACGGATGGTTCAACGGAAAGTTCCTGCGAGAGGTGAGGAAGTTGTGAATCACCTGTCCGTGCGCGGCGGCCCGATTCGAGTTGATCTTAGTGGACCGCGGGGGTCCGCTCACCCCCGATCGACCGTGCTGACCGACCTCGATCGAGTTTGACGTACCGCTCGGTACGTCTAGGGTGCTTGACGAACAACCGACAACCCGTCGTTAATGACCCCAAGTACCGACAAGCCGCCAGGAGGACCCCGTGAGGCAGGGCGCGCAGGGCTCCGCGGCGGCGTACACGCACAGTGAGGGACTGGTTCCCGGCCCGCGCCGGCCCGAGGACGGGCGGCCCGTGATACAGCGGGCCTCGGTGCGCGGGCAGATCCTGGAGGCGCTGCGCACGGCGCTGGTCGCGGGCGAGCTGAAGCCGGGCGAGGTGTACTCGGCGCCGCTGCTCGGGGACCGCTTCGGGGTCTCGGCGACGCCCGTGCGCGAGGCGATGCAGCAGCTGGCCCTGGAGGGCGCCGTCGAGGTGGTGCCCAACCGCGGGTTCCGGGTGGTCGAGCGGGGCGTGCGGGAGCTGGCCGAGCTGGCGGAGGTGCGGGAGCTGCTGGAGGTCCCGGTGATGCTGCGCCTCGCGCGTACGGTCCCGGCCGCGCGCTGGGCCGAGCTGCGGCCGCTCGCCCAGGACACGGTCCGCGCGGCGGCGTCCGGCTGCCCCGCGACGTACGCCGAGTCCGACCGCGCCTTCCACCGCGCGATGCTGGCCCTCTCCGGCAACGACGAACTGGTCCGCATCGCCTGCGACCTGCACCGCCGCGCCCAGTGGCCCCTGGTCGGCGGCCCCGTCCGGCACGCCCGCGCGGACCTCGTCGCGGACGCGGCGGAGCATGTGTCCCTGCTGGAGGCGCTGGTGTCCCGGGACTTCGAGGTGGTGCGGGAACTGGTGGCGGAACACTTCGCGGGCGCGGCCTGAGCGCAGCCGGAACGGGCGCGGGTGGAGCAGGCACGGGCGGCCGTACCCGGGCGCGGGTGCCGGTACCGGCGCGGATCCGTCGTGGCTCGTCGCACGGTTCCCCGCGCCCCCCCCGCACGCTCCCTCCCGCACACCCCCGCGCCCTCCTCACGCCGTGACCGGCCCCGCCGCCGGAGGCACCAGCTGCGCCGCCAGCCACGTCGGCACGCCCCCCAGGAGGCGGAACAGCCGCCGCGCCTCGTCCCGCAGCCGGGTCGCCGCCGGTTCGTCCTCCGTGTCCGCCAGCGACACCAGCGCGGGCGCCGTACCCACGAGGTACCCCAGCTCCTCCCGGATCCGCAGGGACTCGGCGAACCCGTGCCGCGCCTCCGCCAACTCCCCGTCCCGCAGGGCGAGTCCGGCGAGATGGCGCCAGGTGAACGACAGCAGCAGTGGATCGGGGTGCGCGGTCGCGCCCGCGTGCGCCCGGCGGTACGCGGCGCGCGCCGCCTGCGGGGAGCGGGACAGGTTCTCCGCGAGCAGCCCCCGCCGGAAGTCCAGCAGCGCCCGCCCCGCCGCCCCCGGCGGGATCAGCGCCGCCGCCCGCCCCAGCGCGGCCCGCGCCTCGTCCACCCGGTCCCGGACGCCGTGCAGCGTCGCGGCGTACGCGAGCTGCCCGCGCTCGCAGGCGGCCGCGCCCCGCTCCTCGTCGGTGTGCGCGAGCGCCTCCGCCGTACGCAGCGCGTCCTCCGCGTCCGCCCAGCCGCCCTCCGTGTACAGGCAGCGCTCCACCAGCAGCATCGCCCGTTGCAGCGCCGCGCCCGGCGTGTCCCCCGGCAGCAGGGCCGCGGCGTCGGCCCAGCAGGCCCGCGAGCGCAACCGCCATACCGCGGTCTGGAGAGGATCGTCACCGTCGGTCGTTCCGTTCCCAGACATGGCGGTATACGCCACGTTGACCTCCCCAGGCACGCCATCGGGCTGTTGAGTGGTGGCGGCATTCCAGCACCGATCGCCACACCTGGCCAAGGGGGTGGGTGAAAGATTTCACAAAGTCGTGGGGGCGTGGCGCGGACGCGATTGGTCCGCTTCGCCCCGCCCGGCTCAGCTCATCCGCAGCGCCAGGAAGAAATCGAGCTTGTCCTCCAGCCGCGACAGGTCCCGTCCCGTCAACTGCTCGATCCGCCCGACGCGGTAGCGCAGCGTGTTGACGTGCAGATGCAGCCGGGTGGCGCAGCGGGTCCAGGAGCCGTCGCAGTCGAGGAACGCCTCCAGGGTCGGTATCAGCTCCGCGCGGTGCCGGCGGTCGTAGTCCGTCAGCGGGTCGAGCAGCCGGGCCGTGAAGGCGCGGCGCACATCGTCCGGGACGAACGGCAGCAGCAGCACATGGCTGGCCAGCTCCTGGTGCCCGGCCGCGCAGACCCGGCCGGGCCGGGCCGCCGCCACCCGGCGGGCGTGCCGTGCCTCCTCCAGGGCGCCGCGCAGGCCCTCCGCCGAGTGCACGGCCGCGCTGACGCCGAGCGTGAGCCGCCCGTCGCCGTCCAGGCCCGCCGACAGCGGCTCGCGCACCACCTGGAGCAGCGCGTCGGCGAGCAGCCCGGTCTCCGCGCCCGCCCGGTCCGCGGCGACGGCCGGTACGGCGGGCAGCGGCACCAGCGCCACCGCCTCGTCCCCGGTGTGCGCCACGGCGATCCGGTCGGCGGGCTCGGGGCCGGTCGCCAGCGGGTCGACCAGCACCTCCTCCAGGAGCGACTGGGCCACCGGGCCGCCCTCGATCTCCTCGCCGTCCCACTCCACCCGGGCCACCACGACCTGCCAGTGCGGAGCCGCGCCGAGACCGGGCAGCAGCACCGGCGCGGCCACCCGCAGCCGGGCCGCGATCTCCGCTGGCGCCGCGCCCGTCTGCACCAGCTCCAGGACCTCCTGGGCGAGCCGGCGCCGTACCGTACGGGCCGCCTCCCGGCGGTCGCGCTCCACGGCGATCAGCTGGGTGACGCCCTGGAGCAGGTCCATCCGCTGCCCGTCCCAGTCGCTCGCGTCCGCCTCCACGGCCAGCAGCCAGTCCGACAGCACCGTCTCGCGCACATCGCGCGCGGCGCCCGGGGTGCGCCCCGAGGAGCGGATCGGGAAGAGCGAGTACGTCGTACCGTCCAGCTGGACCCGGTGCGGGCCGCGCCGGCCGGTGCGGGTGGCGGCCAGCTGCTCGGCGGCCAGCCGGGCGCAGGTCCCGGCGGGCAGCTCGGGGCCCGCCACCTTGGAGCCGGCGATCAGCCGGCCGGTGGGGGAGAGCACCCAGGCGCGCAGGTCGAGGTCGGTGCCGAGCAGGTCGAGCACCACATCGGGGCCGCCGCCCGCCGGGCCCGAGGTCATCATCCGGCGGTGCCGGTCCACCACGGCGGCCAGGTCCCCGGCGCGCTCACCGGACACCTGTCGTACGACATGCTCGGTGACCGTCGCGAAGGCCACCGACTCGTCCACCGCGAGCAGCGGCAGCCGGTGCCTGGCGCAGGCCGCGACCAGGTCCTCCGGCACCCCGCCCAGCTCGGCGGTGCCCGCCGCGAGGGCCGCCACCCCGGCCTGCACCAGCAGGCGCACGAACGGCTCGGAGTCCGCCGCGTCCCGCCGCCAGGCGAGCCCGGTCAGCACCAGCTCGCCACCGGCGAGGTAGCGGCTCGGGTCCCGCAGGTCGGTCGTCATCACACCGCGCACCGAGCGGTCCAGCTCGTCCTCGCCGCCGAGCAGCAGCAGGCCCAGCGCGTCGGTGTCCAGCAGTGCGCGCAGCCGCATCTCAGTTGCCGCCGTTTCTGTGTCTCGAAACCTACGATGGATCTTCGGAGGGTGACGGGCGTGTGGCCGTTTCCTCGGGAAAACGGAGAGGTTACCGATGTCCTCCGTTCATACGAATCTACAAGATGCTTCCCCTGGCCAGCGAACTCCTTCATGGTTTCGGTGACTGACCCCGTCGGAGTACACGGCGGTGTACTGACTCCACTCCACGTCAACACGACAGGAACGAGCCGGGCCCGCCGCACACGGATTGGCTCAAATCCGCAGAACCCCGAGACGAAGAAGAGAGCCGGTCATGGACTTCCTTCGCCCCGCCAGCTGGGAGGAGGCGCTCGCCGCGAAGGCCGCGCATCCCACCGCTGTGCCGATTGCGGGTGGCACCGATGTGATGGTCGAGATCAACTTCGACCACCGCAGGCCCGAGTACCTGCTCGACCTCAACCGCGTCGTCGATCTCTACGAATGGGAGACCGGCGAGGACTCCGTGCGGCTGGGTGCCTCCGTGCCGTACAGCACCATCATGGAACGGCTCCGTGCCGAGCTGCCGGGCCTCGCGCTCGCCTCGCACACGGTCGCCTCCCCGCAGATCCGCAACCGCGGCGGCGTCGGCGGCAACCTCGGTACGGCGTCGCCCGCCGGCGACGCCCACCCCGCCCTCCTCGCCGCGGGCGCCGAGGTCGAGGTGGCGTCGGCGGCGCGCGGCACCCGGATGATCCCGATCGACGACTTCTACACCGGCGTCAAGCGCAACGCGCTCCAGCCCGACGAACTGATCCGCGCCGTCCATGTGAAGAAGGCGGACGGCCCCCAGCAGTACTCCAAGGTCGGCACCCGCAACGCCATGGTCATCGCCGTGTGCGCCTTCGGCCTCGCCCTGCACCCCGAGAGCCGCACCGTGCGCACCGGCATCGGCTCGGCCGCGCCCACACCGGTGCGCGCCAAGGCCGCCGAGGAGTTCCTGAACGCGGCGCTCGCGGAGGGCGGCTTCTGGGACAACGGGAAGACCATCACCCCCGCCGTCGCCAAGCAGTTCGCCGACCTGTGCGCCGCCTCCTGCAACCCGATCGACGACGTCCGGGGCACCGCGAGCTACCGCCGGCACGCGGTCGGCGTCATGGCCCGCCGGACGCTGACCTGGACCTGGGAGTCGTACCGCGGCACCCGCCGCACCGAGGGAGCTGCGTGATGCGCGTCAACTTCACCGTCAACGGACGCCCGCAGGAGGCCGACGACGTCTGGGAGGGCGAGTCCCTGCTCTACGTGCTGCGCGAGCGGCTCGGCCTGCCCGGCTCCAAGAACGCCTGCGAACAGGGTGAGTGCGGATCCTGCACGGTACGGCTCGACGGCGTGCCGGTCTGTTCCTGTCTGGTCGCGGCCGGACAGGCCGAGGGCCGGGACGTGGTGACCGTCGAGGGCCTCGCCGACCACGCCCGGCAGCGCTCCCGCGGCGGCTCCGGCCAAGCCTCCGACGGCGTCTGCCTGGACGCCGCCAAGGGCTGGGCGGCCAAGGGCGGGACCGACTCCCAGGCCGGCGAGGGCGCCGAACTCGCCCCGGTCCAGCAGGCGTTCATCGACGCCGGCGCCGTCCAGTGCGGCTTCTGCACCCCGGGCCTGCTCGTCGCCTCCGACGAACTCCTGGAGCGCAACCCCAACCCGTCCGACGCCGACATCCGCGAGGCGCTGTCGGGCAACCTGTGCCGCTGCACGGGCTACGAGAAGATCATGGACGCGGTCCGCCTGGCCGCCGCCCGCCAGTCCGAGGGGGTCTGACCATGCCGGCCAACGGAGTTCCCGCGAAGATCACCCAGGGCTCGGGCACCAAGGGCGGCATCGGCGAGTCCACCCTGCGCCCCGACGGCACCCTCAAGGTCACCGGCGAGTTCGCCTACTCCTCGGACATGTGGCACGAGGACATGCTGTGGGGCCAGATCCTGCGCTCCACCGTCGCGCACGCCGAGATCGTCTCCATCGACACCGCCGAGGCCCTCGCCCTGCCGGGCGTGTACGCCGTCATGACGTACGACGACCTGCCCACCGAGGTGAAGCACTACGGCCTGGAGATCCAGGACACCCCGGTCCTCGCGCACGGCAAGGTGCGCCACCACGGGGAGCCGGTCGCGATCGTCGCCGCCGACCACCCGGAGACCGCCCGCCGCGCCGCCGCCAAGATCAAGGTGGAGTACCGCGAACTCCCCGTGATCATCGACGAGAAGTCGGCCCTCGGACCGGACGCCGTCCTCGTCCACGAGCACCGCGACGACCACCACATCGGGCATGTCGCGCACCCGAACATCGTGCACCGCCAGCCGATCGTGCGCGGCGACGCCGCCGCTGCCGCCGCCCGGGCCGATGTGATCGTCAGGGGCGAGTACACCTTCGGCATGCAGGACCAGGCCTTCCTCGGCCCCGAGTCCGGGCTCGCGGTGCCCGAGGAGGACGGCGGTGTCCACCTCTACATCGCCACCCAGTGGCTGCACTCCGACCTGCGCCAGATCGCGCCCGTACTCGGCCTGCCCGAGCGCAAGGTGCGGATGACGCTGTCCGGCGTCGGCGGCGCGTTCGGCGGCCGCGAGGACCTGTCCATGCAGATCCACGCCTGCCTGCTGGCGCTGCGCACCGGCAAGCCCGTCAAGATCGTCTACAACCGGTTCGAGTCCTTCTTCGGCCACGTCCACCGCCACCCGGCCAAGCTGTACTACGAGCACGGCGCCACCCGCGACGGCAAGCTGACCCACGTCACATGCCGGATCGTCCTGGACGGCGGCGCCTACGCCTCCGCCTCCCCGGCCGTCGTCGGCAACGCCTCCTCGCTGAGCATCGGGCCGTACGTCGTGGACGACGTCGACATCGAGGCCATCGCCCTCTACACCAACAACCCGCCCTGCGGCGCGATGCGCGGCTTCGGCGCGGTCCAGGCGTGCTTCGCGTACGAGGCCCAGATGGACAAGCTGGCGAAGGAACTCGGCCTGGACCCGGTGGAGTTCAGGCAGCTGAACGCCATGGAGCAGGGCACGGTCATGCCCACCGGGCAGCCGGTCGACTCCCCGGCGCCGGTCGCCGAGCTGCTGCGCCGCGTCAAGGCGATGCCGCTGCCGCCCGAGCGCCAGTGGGAGTCCAGCGAGGGCGCCGACGTACGGCAGCTGCCCGGCGGCCTGTCCAACACCACGCACGGCGAGGGCGTCGTCCGGGGGATCGGCTACGCGGTCGGCATCAAGAACGTCGGCTTCTCCGAGGGCTTCGACGACTACTCCACCGCCCGGGTGCGCATGGAGGTGATCGCGGGCGAGCCGGTCGCCACCGTGCACACCGCGATGGCGGAGGTCGGCCAGGGCGGTGTCACCGTGCACGCCCAGATCGCCCGCAGCGAGCTCGGCGTCGCCCAGGTCACCATCCACCCCGCCGACACCCAGGTGGGCTCGGCGGGTTCGACCTCCGCCTCCCGGCAGACGTACGTCACCGGCGGCGCCGTCAAGAACGCCTGCGAGCTGGTCCGCGAACGGGTCCTGGACATCGGCCGGCGCAAGTTCGGCTCCTACCACCCCGCCTGGGCCACCGCGGAGCTGCTGCTGGAGGGCGGCAAGGTCGTCACCGACGGCGGCGAGGTGCTCGCCGACCTGGTCGACGTCCTGGAGGACGAGGCGGTGGAGCTGGAGGAGGAGTGGCGGCACCGGCCGACCGAGGCCTTCGACCTGCGCACCGGTCAGGGCAACGGCCACGTCCAGTACTCCTTCGCCGCGCACCGCGCCGTGGTCGAGGTCGACACCGAACTCGGCCTCGTCAAGGTCATCGAACTGGCCTGCGCCCAGGACGTCGGCAAGGCGCTCAACCCGCTCTCCGTCGTCGGCCAGATCCAGGGCGGCACCACACAGGGCCTGGGCGTCGCGGTGATGGAGGAGATCATCGTGGACCCGAAGACCGCGAAGGTCAGGAACCCCTCCTTCACGGACTACCTGATCCCGACCATCCTCGACACGCCGACCATCCCGGTCGACGTCCTCGAACTCGCCGACGAGCACGCCCCGTACGGGCTGCGCGGCATCGGCGAGGCCCCGACGCTGTCCTCGACCCCGGCCGTCCTCGCGGCGATCCGCGCGGCGACGGGCCTCCAGCTCGACCGGACGCCGGTACGCCCGGAGCACCTCACGGGCACGGCCTGACACACCCCCCCGCCGTCGCGGGCACGCGTGCCGCCCCAGGCGGCGCGGGTGGGCGCGACGGCACCCCGACGCCGGGCAACCGCTCGTTCCCGGCCCACCCCCACCCCCCATACGTGCCACACCGGGCCGTCCCCCGGGTTACGTGCACATCCCAAATCCCGCTCAGCTCGATGGAGTTGACCGGGTGCCCCTGTGAACCTTGGGAGACGGCACCATGACCCGATCATCAGTGGAGCCCAGGACCACGGCCGAGGACGCCGGCGACGGCAGCCGCGTCCCGGCCGGCCGGTCCTGGCTCGACCGGTACTTCCACATATCCCGGAGAGGATCCACCGTCGCGCGAGAGGTGCGCGGCGGGGTCACCACCTTCATGGCGATGGCCTACATCCTGCTCCTCAACCCCCTGATCCTGTCCGGCAAGGACGTCCAGGGCGACACGCTCGGCCAGAAGGCCCTGATCACCGCGACCGCGTTCGCCGCGGCCCTCACCACACTGCTGATGGGCTTCGTCGGCAAGGTGCCCCTCGCGCTCGCCGCCGGCCTCTCGGTCTCCGGCGTCCTGTCCGCGCAGGTCGTGCCCGACATGACCTGGCCGCAGGCGATGGGCATGTGCGTGCTGTACGGCGTCGTCATCATGCTGCTGGTCGTCACCGGCCTGCGCGAGATGGTCATGAACGCGATCCCGCTCGCGCTCAAGCACGGCATCACCATGGGCATCGGCCTGTTCATCGCCCTCATCGGCTTCTACAAGTCCGGCTTCGTGCACCAGGGCAAGGGCGGCCCGCTGAGCCTCGGCCCCGCGGGCCAGCTCACCGGCTGGCCGGTGCTGCTCTTCGCCGGCACCCTGCTGCTGATCTTCATGCTCCAGGCCCGCAACGTCCCCGGCGCCATCCTCATCGGCATCGTCTCCGGCACGGTCGTCGCCGCCGTCCTCAACGGGCTCGGCGTCATCGACCCCCGCCAGTGGGCGTCCGGCGCCCCCGAACTGCACGGCGGCGCCGTCTCGATGCCGGACTTCTCGCTCTTCGGACACATCGGCTTCGGCGGCTGGGACAAGGTCGGCGGGATGACCATCGCGGTGATCGTCTTCACCCTGGTGCTCGCCGGGTTCTTCGACGCGATGGCCACCATCATCGGCGTCGGCACGGAGGCCGGGCTCGCCGACGACAAGGGGCGGATGCCGGGGCTGTCCAAGGCGCTGTTCATCGACGGCGCGGGCGGTGCGATCGGCGGTCTGGCCGGCGGCTCCGGCCAGACGGTCTTCATCGAGTCGGCGACCGGTGTCGGCGAGGGCGCCCGCACGGGCCTCGCGTCCGCGGTGACCGGACTGCTCTTCGCGGCCTGCCTGTTCTTCACCCCGGTGACCGCGATCGTCCCGCAGGAGGTGGCCTCCGCGGCGCTGGTGGTCATCGGCGCGATGATGCTGATGAACGCGCGGCACGTGGACTGGGGCGACCGCGCCACGGCGATCCCGGTCTTCCTGACCGTCGTCCTGATGCCGTTCACGTACACGATCACCACGGGCGTCGCGGCCGGAGTCGTCTCGTACACGGCGATCAAGGTGGCCCAGGGCAGGGCGCGGGAGATCGGCGCGTTCATGTGGGGGCTCACCGTGATCTTCCTCGTGTACTTCGCGCTGCACCCCGTCGAGAGCTGGCTCGGCGTCCACTAGCGCCGCGCCGCCGCCCCCTTCCCGGCAACCATCCTGAGGAGACCGACAGATGCTGGACATCGCCGAGGAGTTGAACCGTTGGATCGGCCAGGGACGTGACTTCGCCGTCGCGACCGTCGTCGCCGTCGGCGGCAGCGCGCCCCGGCAGCCCGGTGCCGCGCTCGCGGTGGACGCCGACGGCACGGCCGTCGGGTCGGTCTCCGGGGGGTGCGTGGAGGGCGCGGTGTACGAGCTGTGCAGGCAGGCGCTCACGGACGGGGACACCGTCCTCGAACGCTTCGGGTACAGCGACGAGGACGCCTTCGCGGTCGGCCTGACCTGCGGCGGCGTCATCGACATCCTGGTGGTGCCGGTCCGGGCGGACGACCCCGCCCGGCCGGTGATCGCGGCCACGCTGGCCGCCGCCGCGCGGGGGGAGGCGGCGGCGCTCGCCCGGATCGTGGCCGGCCCGGCCGGCCTCCCCGGCCGCGCCCTGCTGGTCCGGCCCGACGGATCGTACGACGGCGGTTACGGCGCCCACCCCGAACTGGACCGCACCGTCGCCGCCGAGGCCCGCGCCCTGCTGGACGCGGGCCGCACCGGCACCGTGGAGATCGGCGCCCGGGGCTCGCGCTGCGGGGCGCCGGTCACCGTCCTGGTGGAGTCCTCCGTGCCCCCGCCCCGGATGATCGTCTTCGGCGCGATCGACTTCGCCTCCGCGCTGGTCCGGGTCGGCAAGTTCCTCGGCCATCACGTCACCGTGTGCGACGCCCGCCCGGTCTTCGCCACCCGCACCCGCTTCCCGGAGGCCGACGAGATCGTGGTCGAGTGGCCCCACGCCTATCTGGAACGCACCGGGACCGACGGCCGTACCGTCCTGTGCGTCCTCACCCACGACGCCAAGTTCGACGTACCGCTGCTGAAGGTGGCGCTGCGCCTCCCGGTCGCCTACGTCGGCGCGATGGGCTCCCGCCGCACCCACCTGGACCGCGCCCGACGCCTGCGTGAAGTCGGCCTCACCGAGCGGGAGTTGTCCCGCCTGCGGTCCCCGATCGGCCTGGACCTCGGCGCCCGTACGCCCGAGGAGACGGCCCTGTCGATCGCCGCGGAGATCGTCGCCGCCCGCCGCGGCGGCACCGGCACCACCCTGACCGGCGGCCACACCCCGATCCACCACGACCCGGCACCCCGACCCCGGATCGGCTCGGTGGCCTGACCCCCCGGGAGACGCGGGCTGCCGCGTCCCGCTCGGCCCCCGCCGAACCCGAACCCTCGTGTGCCGCCCGGCCCCCGGGGACCGGGCCGGCACCCACACCGCCACCGCCACCGGCCGCGAACCGTCCCCCGCCCAGGGGCGGGGAGGCCCGCACGAGCCGCTACGGCTCACGAGGCGAGGGCCACGGCGAGTTCGCTCGGCCGGGCGGCGAACGGGCTGTGGCCGCCGGGCAGGGTACGCACGCTGAACGGGTTACCGGGGAAGGCCCGGTCGGCCTCCGCGATCATCAGGTCCTGCGCGGCCGGTGCGAGCGCCCGGTCCTCGGCGCAGCGCACGAAAGTTCGTGGAATTCGTCCCCACCGTGCCGCGGTCAGGGTGACCGGAGCCGTCGGGATCGCCAGCGGCAGATCAGGGCTCAGCGCGGACCGCCACCGGTCGAAGCGGTCCAGGGGGGTGTCGTGGTAGTACGTTTCCCGCAGTTCGTCGAGGTAGGCGGGATCCGGTGAGAGCGGATTGATCCGTACGGCGCCCAGGGCCCCGGGGTCGCCGAGGTTCAGGTTCTCGCCCCGGGCGGTGGCGTTCTCGGGTGAGCCCAGGTAGTCGAAGAACCGCGGCCGCCCGCCCGGGACGAACGCGGACAGGTAGACGATCCGGTCCACCAGCCCGGGCGCCCGCTCCGCGGCCAGGGACGCGGGGCCGCCGCCCGCGCTGTGCGCGACGAGCACGACAGCGCGATGGTGACGCACCTGGCGCAGGACGTTCAGTACCGTCTCGGCGCAGTCGTCCATCGTCAGGGGGGCGAGCCGGGACTTCTCGGTCAGCAGGCCCGGCTGACCGGGCAGCAGGTATCCGGTGGGCAGGGGCGCGTCGAAGCCGTGCCCCGGCATGTCGACGGCCACGCTCGCGGCGCCCAGTCCGGCCAGCGCGCGCTGCGTCGCCGCCCACTGTCCGGAGCCGTGCCAGGCGCCGTGCACGAAAACGAAAACGGTGTCGGTCAGAGATACGTTCCTCATGGCTCCATTCCAGACAGGAACCACAGCGCCATCTCTTCGTACATCTGGTAAGCGGCACGGCGATATCTTTGAGGTATCGCCAGTAGCCGATGTGACGTCGATGAAGGGGTGGGTCGTGGAAGCGCGCCACCTGCGGTACGCGGTCGCTCTCGCCGAGCACGGACACTTCGGCCGGGCGGCCGGCGAACTGGGCATCGCGCAGCCGCCGCTGTCCAAGCAGATCGCCGACCTGGAGCGCGAGGTCGGGGCCCGGCTGTTCGACCGCACACGCCGGGGTGTCTTCCCCACCGCCGCCGGTGAGGCGTTCCTCGCGCGGGCGCGCCGGGCGCTCGACGAGATCGCGGCGGCCACGGTCGACGCGGGCCGGGCCGCGCGCGGCGAGACGGGACGTCTGCGCCTCGGCTTCGTCGCCTCGGCACTGCTCGACCCGCTGCCGGGCGTGCTGCGCCGGTTCGGCCGCGAACGGCCCGACGTGAGACTGGAACTGCACGAGATGGCGACCAGCCGCAGCGGCCCGGCTCTCGTCGCCGGGGAACTGGACGTGGCCCTCACCCTCGGCCCGCCACGAGGTGCCGGAGCCGAGCATCTCGTGTCCGTCCCGATCGGACGCGACCACGTGATCGCCGTGGTCAGTACGGTGCACCCGTACGCCGGTCAACACACGGTGAGTGCCGACCAGTTGCGGACACAGCCGCTGATCATGTCGGCCGGCGAGGACGAGCCCGCTGTAGTCGCCGGACTGCGCACCCTGCTGGGCGCGGACTCCCCGGCTCTCGGCGGTGCGACCGTCGCGAGGGACGTGCACACGATCATCGGCCTCGCCGCCTCCGGCGTGGGCGTCGGCCTGGGGCCGTCCCGTATGAGGGCGGTCCCGCGTCCGGGAGTGCGGTTCTGTGAAGTGACCCCGCGCACCCCCCTGCCCGATCTCATCCTGTCCTTCGCGGCCCGCGATCACTCCCCGGTGCTGCGCGCCTTCCTCGACACCATCCGGAAGAACTGCCCCGACGTCGGTGCCGCGCTCGACGACCGGCTTCGGCCTCACAGGTGATGCGGGCCGGTCGTCCCTTCGCCTGCGCGTCCGCTCCGCGACCGGCGCCGAGCGCCCCGGACGGCCGAGGCGCCGCTCGGGAGCGGGCGGCGACAACGGGGCCCCGCCCTTGCGCAATCCAAGGCCCCAGCCTCCGAGACCCGCCCAGTCCCCACTGAACGCCCCCCCGGGCCACGCCTCCCCGAAAAGCCATTGCCGACCGCCTCGGCGCCTGTGTTCCATGAGGGCATGGTCTCCCTCGACCGGCTGTTCGCCTTCTCGGCGCTGGCCCTTGTGCTGATCGTGATACCCGGCCCGAGCGTGCTCTTCGTCGTCGGGCGGGCCCTCGCGCACGGCCGGCGTGCCGCGCTGACCACGGTCGCCGGGAACACCCTGGGCGCGTACGTCCTCGTCGCCGCCGTGGCCCTCGGCATCGGACCGGTGGTGGAGCGCTCGGTGCTCCTCTTCACCGCGCTCAAGCTCGCGGGCGCCGCCTACCTGGTGTACCTCGGCATCAAGGCATGGCGGCAACGCGGTTCGCTGCGGGCCGCGTTCACCCGGCCCGGCCCTCCGGAGCGGGGCGGTCTGCGCACCCTCGGGGAGGGCTTCGCGGTCGGTGTGGCCAACCCCAAGACGATGGTGTTCTTCGCCGCCGTACTGCCCCAGTTCGTGGACCGCGCACAGGGGCACGTGCCCCTCCAGATGCTGTTGCTCGGCCTCGTCTTCAACCTCATCGCGCTGGTCTCGGACAGCGTCTGGGGCCTGGTCGCCTCCGCCGCCCGCGACTGGTTCGCCCGCTCGCCCCGCCGGCTGTCCGCGGTCGGCGGCGCCGGCGGCCTGGCGATGATCGGCCTGGGCGTGACGGTGGCGGCGACGGGCCGCAAGGACTGAACCCCGCCCAGGCGTACGGCCGTTCGGCCCCGCCCGGAGCCGGTCCCGCTCAAGCCCGCCTGAGCAGCCGGTTCACCCCGCGCCCGAAGACGATACGGGCCGTACGCCTCACCACCCCGTCGAACGCCTGCGGCAGGAACCGCACCCGCAGCTCCTCCCGCCACACCACCCGGCTGCGGCCCCCGGGCCCCGGCCGGACCTCGATCTCCGCCCAGCCGAGGATCACCCGGCCCCGCTTCTCCAGCCGGCACAGCCCGCCCTCGCCGTCCGCGGGCGGGCGCCAGACGGTCACCTCCATGGGGTCGTCCATGGTGAGCGGGCCGAGGCCGGAGCGCGCCGTGAAACGGGTGCCCACCCGGGTCGGGCCGGGGGTCAGCACCCTGACCCGGGTCAGCGGCACGGCGATCGAGTGGCGGGGCCACTCGGTGATCCGGCGCCACGCCTCGTCCAGCGGGAGCGGCACGGTCCGGGTGAGGGTGAAGGTCGGCACGTGCCGATCGTAGGCACTGGCCCTCGCGCGGCCGGGAGTTCGGTACCGGCTCACCCGGTCGGCCCAGCACCCCGGGGCTCAGGGCCGGTAGACCTTGCCCGGCTCGGCCCTGCCGGGGGCGAGGAGCTGGGGGACCGTCACGAAGGTGTACCCGCGCTTCTTGAGGGCGTCGATGATGCCCGGTACGGCGGGCACGGTACCGGAGTAGATGTCGTGCAGCAGGATGATCCCGTCCCGGTCGGCCTGGTCGAGGACGCGCTTGGTGATGAGCGCCGAGTCGGTGGTCGCGTAGTCCTTCGCGGTCACGCTCCACAGGACCTCCGCGAGCCCCAACTCCTTGCAGATCTCATGGATGTTGGCATCCGTACGGCCCTGCGGCGGGCGCATCAGCGTGGGCTTGCGTCCGGTGATCCGCTTGATCGCGTCGTTCGGCCGCCGCAACTCCTCGCGCACCTGGTCGTCGGATATGTCCGTGAGGATCTTGTGGTCCCAGGTGTGGCTCGCCACCTCGTGGCCCTCGTTGGCCATGCGCTTGACCAGCTGCGGGTACTTCTCGATGTGCCGCTCGCCGAGCAGGAAGAACGTCGCGTGGACCTTCTTCTCCTTCAGGATGTCCAGCAGCTTCGGGGAGTTCTCGCTGGGACCCGCGTCGAAGGTCAGCGCGATGCACTTGGCCTTGCGGCAGTCGACACCGCCGAGGCTCGCCGGCGCCCCCTGCGCCGCCTCCTTGCGCGCGGTGCTCGGCGAGGTGGTGTCGACCTGAGCGCAGCCGGTCAGCGCCAGCGCCATGCCGACGGCGGCCGGGACGAGCGCGGCCGGACGGAACCCTCGGCGCCGTTCCCGCATCTTCTCTGTCGCGGACACCGGCGCGGGCGTCTTCTTGATCGAAGGAAACACGCCGGGACTATACACACATTTTATAGTCCATTTGTGCGAATGTGGGGCAATTGTTCACATAAGGTGTTCGCCATCGACCCGGGCCCCGGCCTGCTCGATCCGACGGTGGACGACCGGGCTCACCTCCATCGCCTCGACGCCCGGAGGTCGAGCACGGCGGCGGCGCGGCCGCACCATCCACCGGCTCTGCCCGAGCGCTCCCGGATCGACGACCCCGACCACCCGGATCGCCCCGGCCCGTCGCATCCGGCGGTAGCGGCGGGCGACGGTCGGCCCGGAGATCCCGAGGACCTTCGCCGCGGTCGCGGATCCCACCCGTGGATCGATCCGGAGTGCCCGAAGGATTCGCACGTCGTCCGACTCCGGGATGTCGGATGCGGCGATTTCGGGGCGCGGCATGGCGGTGATGCCACAGACGGCGGCGTTTCCAGCTCGCCGTGCGGCGCGCCTGGCCGAGGCTTGCAGGAGCACGACGACACGGGTACGACGACCGACCGATGAAGGGCCTGCAACCATGCCTGCACCCACCTCGAAGAGAACGCCCCCGACCGCCTTGATCGTCGCCGCCGGCCGTGGGCTGGGCCGCGCCGTCGCCGAGCAGTTCCTCGACAGGGGATGGCAGGTCATCGGCACGGTCCGGCCGGGCCGTCCGCGATCCGGGCTGCACGAACTCGCCGAGACCGCCGGCGGCAGGCTGGAGATCGAGACGCTGGACATCGACGAGCCGGACCAGATCGCGGCGCTGCGCGGACGCCTGGACGGCCGCGTGCTGGACGTCCTCTTCGTCAACGCGGGAATCACCACGCGGGACGAGCACATCCCCGTCGGCGAGGTCACGACCGAGGAGTTCAACGCCGTCATGCTCACCAACGCGCTGAGCCCGATGCGCGTCATCGAATCCCTGCAGGACCTCGTCACCCCGACCGGTCTGATCGGCGCGATGTCGTCCGGCCAGGGCAGCATCGCCAACAACGAGACCGGGCGGCGAGAGGTCTACCGGGGCAGCAAGGCGGCCCTGAACCAGTTCATGCGCAGCTTCGCGGTCCGCCAGCCGGAGCCCGCGCGCACGCTGCTGGTCCTGGCACCCGGCTGGATCCGCACCGAACTGGGCGGACCGGACGCCCCCCTCGGGATCGAGGACAGCATCCCCCGGCTGGTGGACGTCATGCTCGCCCAACTCGGCACCCCCGGCGTACAGTTCCTCGACTACCAGGGCCGAACCGTCCCCTGGTAGCCCCCGGGGGGCGTGTTGCGCGAGGCGTACCTCACCCGCCGCCACCCGGCCCCGCCTGGCACCGGGCCTCGCCACCACGCCTCTCCCCGGCCGCCTCCTGCCTGGACGCCTCCGGCACCACGCCGCCCCCGTCCGCGACGCCTGCGGGTCCCGGTCAGGCCTTCGCCCACTCCAGCTTCAGCCGCCGCCCCTGCTCGCGGCCCGCCCTCGCCGCCGGTTCGCGGGTCGCCGGGTCCAGCGGGTTGGCGCCGATCGCGGCGGTCGAGGCGTCGTCGGGGCCGACGACGAGGACCTCGGCGCCCTCGGCGCGCAGGGCCGCGACCGTGTCGTCCAGCGGGTGGTCGCTCGGCAGGGGCTCGACGGGGCCCAGCGGGACGAGGACCAGCACGCGGTCGGCACCGGAGGCGAGGTCGGCGTTGGCGACGGAGCGGACACCGCCGTCGATGTAGCGGCGCCCGGCGATCGTCACCGGCGGCCACACCCCCGGGACGGCGCAGCTGGCGGCGACCGCGTCGACCAGCGGGACACCCGAGTCACG
The DNA here is from genome assembly GCF_030450125.1 of Streptomyces sp. WP-1. Taxonomy (NCBI): domain Bacteria; kingdom Bacillati; phylum Actinomycetota; class Actinomycetes; order Kitasatosporales; family Streptomycetaceae; genus Streptomyces; species Streptomyces sp. WP-1. Next base: position 1,812,538 of record NZ_CP123923.1, on the reverse strand, counting down.
GTCGAAGACCCGCGTGTCACCGGTCTCGGCGTCGACCGCGACGACCTTCAACGCCCGCCGGGGCCAGCCGTGTTCGGGGAGCCTGGACTCGATCACCGCGAGCCGCTCGGGCTCGCCGACCGTCCGCGCGGCGAGGGCCACCCGGCCGACCGCGCCGCGCAGCTCCGCCGCCGAGGACGCCGTGGCCATCGTGACGCCGATCTCCGCGGCGAACCTGTCGATGTCCATCTCGGCCATGATCTCGCGCGCCTGCAGGGCGGGCTCCACCTGCCGCGCGTACAGCTTCTCCACGCCGAGCCCGCTGCCCAGTTGGGCCGCGACGGTCGCCCCCGCCGAGGTGCCCACCAGCAATCCGGCCCCGGTGACGTCCTGCCCGGCATCGGCGAGTCCCGCGAGCAGCCCGGTCATCCAGGCGATCCCGCCCACCCCGCCGCCACCCAGCACCAACGCCTCGGTCATCTCTGCCCCTCCAGCACTCTCCGACATCGCACCGGCCTCACCGGCCCCAGGAGGAACCCTTCCCTCCGCCGCCCCCGCCCAAGGTCCCCCCACGGGTAAAGGCCCAAAAAGGACCGGACGGCGTCCGGAATCACTCCGAGGTACTGATGTCGGCGACGCGCACCTCGGAGGGTGTGCCCTCGGCCGAGGGACGCGACTTCTCGAACGGCGTGTCGACCGTTCCCCGCACGGACACGCCGGACGCGACCCGCCTGGTCACCGTCCGAGTGGTTCCGTTCTCGAAGTCGAACACCACGGTGTAAGTGACCGCGTGGCCCTCGTCGTTGCGGATGGCGTAGTCCGCGCTGAACACCTGCTCGCCGCGCTCGTACCGGACCCCGGAGTCCGTGATCTCCACGGGTTCCGGCGAGCCGGTGGCCGGCTGGTCGTCGGTGTTCATGCGGTGCGCGAGCCAGGCCACCGCCCCGAGGACGACGGCGATAGCCACGATCCAGCCGACGACAACTCTCCCGGCCACCACGCCATCTCCTCCGACACCGGTCCGTCCGCCCATGGCCCGGCCACTGTAGACACCGCGTGTTCACGCAGGTCAAGGGGCGAAGACCGGGGCCGCGCGGGACCGGCGTGAAAGCGACTGCGGCAGCGACCGTCATCCGGAACGCGGTGATCGGGCGTGCGACCCGGCAGGTCACTGGGTGCATTCCGCGATGCGGAGGAGGGCGCGAGGGGGTCGCCGGTGCCACCCGGCGTGGCCGGATCCGTTCGTGGAAACCGGTGTCACCCGGCGTGGCCGGATCCGTTCGTGGAAAGGGGGGCGCTGCGGGCTGCTCGTGGTCGCTCGCAACGCCCCCCTGGCCTTACCCGAGGGGTACTCGGGAGATCTTCCGGGTCACGAGTTCACCTGTGCGGTGACCTGGTCCGAGAAGGTGGCCAGCCGGGTGTAGACACCCGGGTAACCCGCCTCCGCGCACCCCTCGCCCCAAGAAGTGATCCCTGCCAGGACGCCCCCGATGAGCAGGGGACCGCCGCTGTCGCCCTGGCAGGTGTCTACGCCGCCGGAGCTGTATCCGGCGCACACCATGTCGGACTGCACGTAGTCCGAACCGTAGGCGGAACGGCAGCTCGCGTCGGACACGACCGGTACGGTCGCGGTCCGCAGCTGGTTGGAGGAGCTGCCGTTCTCCGAAGTCGTGCCCCAGCCGAGGATCCGCGCCGTGGTACCGGCCGCGTACACACCCGTCTGGGAGGAGGAGACGTACGACACCGGCTGGTACGGCATCGACGTCGACAGGGTCAGCACGGACACGTCGTCGCCGTTGGTGGCGTCCGTGTAGTCCGGGTTCACCCAGATCTTGCTGACCTTGCTCACCGTGCCGTCGGTACCGTTGAGCTTGGTACGGCCGCCGACGACGCGGACACTGTCGGGGGTCTCGCCGGCCATGCAGTGCGCGGCCGTCACCACCTTGGTGGCGGACACCAGGGTGCCGCCGCAGAACTGGCTGCCGGACGCGTCCGTGATCTGCATGACGAACGGGTACGCCGTGGTGGTGGTCGTCGTACCGCCGACGATGGGCTGGGGAGCTGCGCTCGCCGTGGGGGAGGCGAGCAGCGCGGTCGTCGCGGCGGCGGCGGTGGCCACCAGGATCGCGGCGGTGCGTCTGGCACGTGTGGGCCCGAACATGAGTCTCCTCAGTGGGGTTGCACCGGTGGGGGGTTCGCACGGGTAGAGGGGTTGTGCACGGTGGTGGGGGGTGGGTCCGACCCCCTGTACCCGGGCGAGCGGTACGCCCATTACGCTAGGTCCCGGAACCTTCGGCTCCCAATGAGGGAACCCCCTAGGGGGTCGGGTGAGGGAAAACCCTCGGTCCGGTTCAGTTAACAGGCGCCCCGCTCAGTGCGCGCGCCGACCTGCGGCCAATCGGACGATGTCGACCCGCGACCGGATCCCGAGCTTGCGGTAGACCCGGGTGAGCGTGGCCTCGACCGTCTTGACGCTGATGAACAGCCGCGCCGCTATCTCCCTGTTGGTGGCACCCTCCATGACCAGCGCGGCCACCTGACGCTCCATCGCGGCCAGGACGTCCAGCACGTCGAGCGCGTCCAGGGCGGCGGGCACGGTCCGCACGGGTTCGGTGTCGAGGGTGGTGAGCGCCTCGTCCACCTGGCGCAGCCACGGCAGCGCCCGGCAGCGGCGGAACATCCGGGTCGCCTCGTCGAAGGCCGCGGGCCCCGGGCGCCGGCCGCGCAGCCGGGCCAGCGCGAACGCGGCCCGCGCCTCCTCCAGGCCGTAACCCAGCTTGCCGAGCCGGTCCTGAGCCGATCTCAGCCGGTCGAGCGCCGCCTCGCCCGCGCCCTGCGCGGCCCGCACCAGGGCCTCGGAGCGGTCGAGCACGGCGAGCACGCTCTCCCGGCCGAGCCGCAGCGCGTGCTCCCGCGCGGTGTCGATGACGTCCTGCGCCTCGGCGGGTTCACCGATACGGACCAGCGCCTCGGCGAGGTCGCCCTGCCAGCGGCCCCGGGCCGGGTCGGTGATGCCGAGGCCCAGCTCCAGGCTGCGCACCCGGCGCAGCGAGCGCACGGTGCCGGCCGGGTCCCCGGCCACCAACTGGGCGTACCCGAGCGCGCCCAGGGCCCGGGAGAGGTACATCTGGTCGCCGTCCCCCTCGGCGTGCTCCACCGCCTCCCGGGCGAGGGTGAGCGCCCGGTCCACGTCTCCGCCGGACGCCTCCGCGAGCGAGGTCAGCATCGCCGAGGCGGTCTCGCCGATCCCGGAGTCCCGGGCCAGCTTGAGGCCCTCGCGGGCGAGGTCGAGGGCGCGGCCGCAGTGCCCGGCGCGCAGTTCGGTCTCGGCGAGGCCGCGCAGGAAGTGCACCTCGCTCTCCACCGAGCCGCGCCGGCGCACCTCGCGCAGCAGCCCGGTGACGGTGGCCCGCGCCTCGGCCAGCTGGTCGCCCATGACCAGCCAGCGGAACCGGGCGCTGCCCGCCCCGTTGTGATGCCAGGCCACCCGCGGGTCCTGGGGCTCGCGCAGGGCCCGTTTGATGGTGCGGGGCGCCTCCGGATGGCCCATCAGGGTCTCGGTCTGCGCCTGGAAGGCGAGGGCGAGCAGCTCGGTGCGCCGGTCCTTGCTGCGCGCGGCCAGCTCGGCGGCGTGCGCGGCGGCGTCGCGGGCCGCGGTGAAGTCGCCTTCCACGATCAGTGCCCGCCAGCCCAGCTGGTAGTGGACCAGGGCGAGCAGCCGCGGATCGTCACCGGCGTCGGCGAGGGCCTGCGGGAAGAGGGCGTCGACCTCGGCCATGGTGTGGCCGGCGGTGTCGATGACGATGATCCAGGCGCGCACCCGTTCGGCGGGCACACTCGCCCGTTTGAGTACCTCGCGGGCGATGTCCCGGGCGAGGTCCACCTCGCCCGCCGTGATGGCGTCCTCGGCGGCGACCAGCCGCCGTTCCTCCGGGCTGGGCACGCCGTCCACCGGGGTGTGCCGGGCGGCCAGCAGCCCCAGCTGGGCGGCGACCGAGGGCGCGCCGCGGTCCCGGGCGAGGGCGGCGGCCTCGGCGAGCCGGGCGGCGACCTCCGGGTCGGCGCCGGTGGTGGCGAGGGCGAGGTGCCGGGCCCGCTCGATGGGATCGGAGGCGGCCGTGGACAGCGCCGCGTGCGCGGCCCGCCGCTCCTGCGCGGGCGCCTCCGCGTACAGCGCGGCGGAGATGAGGGGATGCGCGAAGCGTACGGCGGGGCCGTCCGACTCCGTTGCCAGCAACCCGAGTTCGGCGGCCTGGGCGCACTCCGCCTCGGCGTTCTCCCGGCCCGCCGCGTGCAGCAGCGCCGGGGTGGGCCGGGCGCCGGCGCTGGCCACCAGCAGGGTGCGGCGGGCCTCCACGGACAGCATGTCCAGGCGGCTGAGCACCAGGGCGCGCAGCGAGGTGGGCACCGGCAGCGGCTCGCCGGGGCGCGGCGGGGTGCGGCTCTCGGCGAGGGCGCGGCCGAGTTCCAGCGCGAACAGCGGGTTGCCGCCGCTGGTGCGGTGCACCTCGCGGACCGTGGAGCGGGGCAGAGCGCCGTGGCCGCGGTGGCCGAGCAGCTCGGCGATCCGGGCGTGCGAGAGCGGCCCGATCCGCACGGCGAGGGTGTCCGGCGGGCAGGACCGCAGATGGCGGTCGTACTCCTGGCTGTCCCGGCCCTCCGTCCTTACGGCGCACAGGAGTTGGACCGGGGTGCCGCCGAGCCGGCGGGCGGCGAAGCCGAGCAGTTCGGCGCTGGCGGGGTCCAGCCACTGGAGGTCGTCGGCGACGACCAGGACCGGGCCGCGGACGGCGAGCGCGCGCAGCGCGGACAGCACCGCGAGGCGCAGGGCGAGGCCGTCGCGCTGGAGGCTGGACTCGCCGCGGCCGGTGAGCGCCGACTCCAGCGCGGTGCGCTGGGCGGCGGGCAGCCGGGGGCAGACGTCGTCGAGCACCAGGCCGAGGAGGTCGGCGAGGGCGAGGAACGGAAGGTGGGATTCGGACTCGGTCGCCGAGCAGCGCAGGACGATGTGCGCGGTGGCGGCGTATTCCTCGGCCAATGCCCGCAGGACGGTCGATTTCCCTATTCCGGCCGGGCCGTGGAGCAGCACACTGCCGCCGGAGGCGAGTCGGGCGCGGGCGGCGGCGCACACGTCCTCGCGGCCGATGACCAGGTCCGAGCGGCATCGGGCAGACTCCTGGAAGTCCCGTCGCACGGTCACCGCTCCCCTCGTGTGTCGTGTCCGGACCAAATTCTAGGCAACGATCCTTGAAATTCGGACGGAAGCCGTGGTGAGGGAAATAACAAACGGTCAAGCATGAGGAAATTCAAAGCATCCGCGCATGAATGGGAAGGTTTCCTTCATGTCTCGGGGGGCTACGGAAGCAGCCCCGCCCTGCGTGCCGCGGTCACCGCCTCCCCCCGCGTATGTGCGCCCAACTTCCGCATGGCCGAACGCAGATAGCCCTTGACCGTCTCCGGGCGCAGCCCCAGCCGCTCGGCCACCGCGGCGTTGGTCGCACCCGCCGCGACCCAGGACAGCACGTCCAGTTCGCGCGGCGCCAGAGCCGGTCCGCCGGACGGCCGCGGCGCCGTCAGCAGCCCGCAGGCGGCCAGCAGATCGGCGCGCAGGGCCGCATCGGTGATCCGGGGCGCCAGCGCCCGCAGCGCCGCGTGCGCCTCCCGCACCTGCTCCCAGGCGCCCGTACCGGGCCCCGCGCCGGTCTCCGGGCCGCCGCACGGCCCTGCCCCCGCGTCCCCGGGAGCGCCCCGCCCGGCCGCCGTCAGCAGCTCCCACGCCTCGTCCCGCAGTATCAGTGTCTGCTCCACGTCCCGCGCCACCGCCACCGCCGCGCCGAGCGCCCGGTCGCCGAGCGGCTGGGCCGAACGCAGCGCGCCGTACAGCACCCCGCGCACCCGGCGCCGTACCACCACCGGCACCGCGAGCACCGAGCGGATGCCCTCGGCGGCCACCGGGATGTCGTACTCGTGGCTGATGTGCCGGGAGTTGGAGTAGTCCGTCACCGCGCACGGCCGGGCCAGTGCCACCGCCTTGCCGCCGAGTCCGCTGCCCGAACTCACCGCGAGCGAGCGCAGCGCGGCCGTCGCCGTGCCGCTCAGCTCGCTGATGCGCACCTGGGGCCGGCCGGACTCCACCAGCCCGCCGAAGGCGACCGGCAGCCCCGTCGCGCGCCGCAGCCTGAGCAGCGCACCGCGGATCTCCACCACCGTCACGGCCTCTGCTGTCACCTCATCGCTCCTTCGGTGCGGCTGATGTGCGGACCACACCCCCGTGCGCACAGGGACCACACCCCCGTTCGGGGGTAGTGAGACCTGCATCACGGATTAGACGATGCCAGGGAGCCGCCCGGCAATGGTCGGGAGCAGAGGAGGACGACGGATGACGACGGCGACCGATGCCTTCAGGAACGCACGGGACTTCCTGCTGGCACACCGCGAGGACTACGCCACCGCCTACGACGGGTTCACGTGGCCCCGGCCGGAGCACTTCAACTGGGCGCTGGACTGGTTCGACGTGATCGCCGCCGGCAACGACCGCACCGCGCTGCACATCGTGGAGGAGGACGGCCGCGAGGTCCGGCTGTCCTTCGCCGAGCTGTCCGAGCGCTCCGACCGGATCGCGAACTGGCTGCGCGCGCGGGGCGTCGCCGCCGAGCACCGCGTCCTGGTCATGCTCGGCAACCAGGCCGAGCTGTGGGAGGTCATGCTGGCCGCGATGAAGCTGCGCGCGGTCGTCATCCCGGCCACCCCGCTGCTCGGCCCCGCCGACCTGCGCGACCGCGTCGGGCGCGGCCGGGTCCGGCATGTGCTGGTGCGGGCCGAGGACACCGCCAAGTTCGCCGAGGTGCCCGGCTCCTACACCCGGATCGCGGTCGGCGGCACACCGGCGCAGGGCTGGCTTTCGTACGAGGACGCGTACGACGCCCCCACCGGCTTCACGGCCGACGGGCCCACCCTCTCCGACGACCCGCTGATGCTCTACTTCACCTCGGGCACCACCGCCCGCCCCAAGCTGGTCGAGCACACCCATGTCTCGTACCCCATCGGCCACTTGGCGACCATGTACTGGGTCGGCCTGAAGCCCGGTGACGTCCATCTGAACATCTCCTCGCCCGGCTGGGCCAAGCACGCCTGGTCCAACCTGTTCGCCCCGTGGAACGCCGAGGCGACCGTCTTCATCTTCAACTACACGAGGTTCGACGCGGGCCGGCTGATGGCCGAGATGGACCGCGCCGGGGTCACCACCTTCTGCGCCCCACCGACCGTGTGGCGCATGCTCATCCAAGCCGACCTCGGCCAACTGCGCACGCCGCCACGCGAAGTGGTGGCCGCGGGCGAGCCGCTCAATCCCGAGGTCATCGAACAGGTGCGCCGTGCCTGGGGGTTGACCATCCGGGACGGCTTCGGGCAGACCGAGACCGCCGTGCAGGTCTCCAACGCACCCGGCCAGCGCCTGAAGACCGGCTCCATGGGCCGCCCCAGCCCCGGCTACAAGGTGGAGCTGCTCGACCCGGTCACCGGCGCGCCCGGCGCCGCCGAGGGCGAGATCGCGCTCGACCTCGGCGACCCGCCCATCGGCCTGATGGCCGGCTACCACGGCGACCCGGACCGCACCGCCGAGGCCATGGCGGGCGGCTACTACCGCACCGGCGACATCGCGGCCCGTGACGAGGACGGCTACCTGACCTACATCGGCCGCGCCGACGACGTCTTCAAGGCGTCCGACTACAAGATCAGCCCCTTCGAGCTGGAGAGCGCGCTGCTGGAGCACCCGGCGGTGGCCGAGGCCGCCGTGGTGCCCGCCCCGGACGACCTGCGGCTCGCGGTGCCCAAGGCGTACGTCGTCCTCGCCGAGGGCTACGAGCCGGGACCCGACACCGCCAAGGTCATTTTCGAGCACTCCCGCCAGGTGCTCGCCCCCTACAAGCGCGTGCGCCGCCTGGAGTTCGGCGCGCTGCCCAAGACCGTCTCCGGCAAGATCCGCCGCATCGAGCTGCGCGAGGCCACCGCGCAGGGCTCGGCGGACGAGTACCGCGAGGAGGACTTCCGGTGAGCGCGGGACGTGCGGCGAGCGCCCCGCTGCTGTCGTACGCGCACGGGACGGGCACCACCGCGCTGCTCGGCGAGACCATCGGCGCCAACCTCGCCCGTACGGCGGCGACCTGGCCGGACCGCGAGGCCCTGGTCGATGTGGCGGCCGGGCGCCGCTGGACGTACGCCGCCTTCGACGCCGACGTGGACCGGCTCGCCCGCGCCCTGCTGGCGAGCGGCATCGCCAAGGGCGACCGGGTGGGCATCTGGGCGGTCAACCGCGCCGAGTGGGTGCTCGTGCAGTACGCCACCGCCCGTGTCGGCGCCGTCATGGTCAACATCAACCCGGCCTACCGCACCCACGAGGTGCGGTTCGTCCTGCGCCAGGCGGGCGTACGGCTGCTGTTCGCCTCCCTCAGCCACAAGACCAGCGACTACCGGGCCATGGTCGAGGAGGTCCGCGGCGACTGCCACGAGCTGCGCGAGGTCGTCCACCTCGGGGACCCCGGCTGGGAGGCGTTCACCGCACGCGGCGAGGGCGAGGACCGGAGCGAACTGGCCGCGCGGGAAGCGGAGTTGTCCTGCGACGACCCGATCAACATCCAGTACACCTCCGGCACCACCGGCTTCCCCAAGGGCGCCACCCTCTCCCACCACAACATCCTCAACAATGGCTATTTCGTCGGGGAGTTGGTCAAGTACACGGAGCAGGACCGCATTTGTATCCCGGTCCCCTTCTACCACTGCTTCGGCATGGTGATGGCCAACCTGGCGGCCACCTCGCACGGCGCCTGCATGGTGATCCCGGCCCCGTCCTTCGAGCCGAGGGCCAGCCTGGAGGCGGTGCAGCGGGAGCGGTGTACGTCCCTGTACGGCGTCCCGACCATGTTCATCGCGGAGCTGAACCTCCCGGACTTCGCGTCGTACGACCTCTCCACCCTGCGCACCGGCATCATGGCGGGCTCGCCCTGCCCGGTGGAGGTGATGAAGCGGGTCGTCGCCGAGATGCACATGGCCGAGGTCGCCATCTGCTACGGCATGACCGAGACCTCGCCGGTGTCCCTGCAGACCCGCACCGACGACGACCTGGAGCACCGCACCGCAACCGTCGGCCGCGTCCTGCCCCACCTGGAGGTCAAGGTCGTCGACCCGGCCACCGGGGTCACCCGACCACGGGGCGCGGCAGGTGAGTTGTGCACCCGCGGCTACAGCGTGATGCTCGGCTACTGGGACGAGCCAGAGAAGAGCGCCGAGGTCATCGACGCGGGCCGCTGGATGCACACCGGGGACCTCGCGATGATGCGCGAGGACGGGTACGTGGAGATCGTCGGCCGCATCAAGGACATGATCATCCGGGGCGGCGAGAACATCTACCCGCGCGAGATCGAGGAGTTCCTCTACGCCCACCCGAAGATCAGGGACGTACAGGTCGTCGGGGTGCCGGACGAGAAGTACGGCGAGGAGGTGCTGGCCTGTGTGATCCCGCGCGACGACGGCGACCCGCTGACCCTGGAGGAACTGCGCGCCTTCTGCCGGGGGCGGCTCGCGCACTACAAGGTGCCGAGCAGGCTCGGCATCCTCGACGCCTTCCCGATGACGGTGTCGGGGAAGGTGCGGAAGATCGAACTGCGGGAGCGGTACCGGGACTGAGCCGTCCCCCTCAGCCCCGACGCGCGCGGCGCCCCGGTTGCGGGGCGCCGTCGGTGTTCAGGGCGTCGGCGGGGTCGTTCACCGGCTGCGGGACGCCCGCGAGGTCGAGGACGAACAGCGGTACACCGAGCGAGTCCGCGCAGGCGCGGGCGGCGTCGGTGTATCCGGCGAGGGAGAAGTGGACGCAGTCGGCGGACTCCGTCATCGCGGTCAGCCACAGGCACTCCACGTCCCGGGGTGCGGCGGGCCGTGCCGTCGGGTCCACCTGGGCGAGCAGTCCCCGGGCGGCGAGCCCGATGCCGTTCACCGGCCGCTGGTCGGCGCGCCGGATGTCCCCGTACCCGAGCCAGCGCAGATACAGCGCGGTCGCGGTGACGGCGTCCCGGGCGGTGCGCACGGCGTGCGGCTGGAAGGCGCGGCGGGACGGGGCCGGGTCGAGGGACTCCGGCCGGGCGCGGGGCTCGGGGTGGGCGGCACCGGGCTCGGCGTGGGCGGGGGACGGCTGGGCGCGGGCCCCCGCCGGGTCCGGGTGTGTCTCCAGCACCGGGATCCGCAGCACCGTGCCGCAGGGGCAGCCCAGTTCCGGGCGGGGCCAGTGGTTGAGCCGCCCGCACACGGCGCACACGGCGTCGATCCACTCGTCGCCCCAGGTCCGGTGCCCGGCGACCACCGGCGCCGCCACCCGGTCCAGCCGCGGGGCGGCCGGGGTTCCGCAGGCGCAGGGATACGCCGGTGCGGTGTAGACATGCTCGCGCCGACAGGCCGGACAGCGCACCGGCACGCTCTCGGGCATGGCCCACTCACTCTCGCACGACACCTCGGGACAGCGCTCTCATGGTGCTCCCGCCGTACGGCGTTTGTCCGGCATTCCCCCACCACTTGCCGGTGTCTTGGTGTCTCTTGACGAGGTCAACACCCACCTCTAGATTACTTCCAGATAGTAGAAAGCAAATTCCATAGTGCGGAATTTGACGGGACTCTCTGGAGACAGTGCTCACCGCGGGGCGCGACGGGAGTACGCATCCGACACCGAGGCAGGAGTACTCGATGGCTCGTATGACCGCTGCCCGCGCGGCAGTTGAGATCCTCAAGCGCGAGGGCGTCAGGGACGCCTTCGGTGTGCCGGGCGCCGCGATCAACCCGTTCTACAAGGCCCTCAAGGAGGGCGGCGGCATCCAGCACACCCTCGCCCGCCATGTCGAGGGCGCCTCGCACATGGCCGAGGGGTACACCCGCGCGCGGCCCGGCAACATCGGCGTGTGCGTCGGCACGTCGGGACCGGCCGGCACCGACATGATCACCGGTCTGTACTCGGCCTCCGGCGACTCGATCCCGATCCTGTGCATCACCGGGCAGGCGCCCACGCATGTGATCCACAAGGAGGACTTCCAGGCCGTCGACATCGCCGCGATCGCGGGCCCGGTCACCAAGATGGCGGTGACCGTGCTGGAGGCGGCCCAGGTCCCCGGCGTCTTCCAGCAGGCGTTCCACCTGATGCGCTCCGGCCGGCCGGGACCGGTGCTGATCGACCTGCCGATCGATGTGCAGCTCACGGAGATCGAGTTCGACCCGGAGACGTACGAGCCGCTGCCGGTGTACAAGCCGGCCGCGACCCGCGCGCAGATCGAGAAGGCGATGTCGTACCTGCTCGCCGCCGAGCGGCCCGTCCTCGTGGCGGGCGGCGGCGTCATCGGCGCCGACGCGTGCGCGCTGCTCACCGAGTTCGCCGAGCTGACCGGCACCCCCGTCATCCCGACTCTGATGGGCTGGGGCGCGCTGCCCGACGACCACGAGCTGAACGCGGGCATGGCCGGCGTGCAGACCGCGCACCGCTACGGCAACGCCACCTTCCTGGAGTCCGACTTCGTCCTCGGCGTCGGCAACCGGTGGGCGAACCGGCACACCGGCTACAAGCTGGACGTCTACCGCGAGGGCCGCACCTTCGTGCACGTGGACATCGAGCCCACGCAGATCGGCCGGATCTTCCCGCCCGACTACGGCGTGGTCTCCGACGCGCGGGCGGCACTCGAGATGTTCGTGGAGGTGGCGCGCGAACTGAAGGCGGCGGGCCGGCTCCCCGACCGCGCGGACTGGATCGCCTCGTGCCAGGAGCGCAAGGCCACGCTGCTGCGCCGTACCCACTTCGACGACGTGCCGATGAAGCCGCAGCGGGTGTACGAGGAGATGAACCGGGCCTTCGGCCCCGAGACGCGGTACGTCACCACGATCGGCCTCTCCCAGATCGCCGGCGCGCAGATGCTGCATGTGTACAAGCCCCGGCACTGGATCAACTGCGGGCAGGCGGGCCCGCTCGGCTGGACGATCCCGGCCGCGATCGGCGTCGCCAGGGCCGACCCGGAGGCGGCGGTGGTCGCGCTGTCCGGCGACTACGACTTCCAGTTCCTGATCGAGGAACTGGCGGTCGCCGCCCAGCACCGGATCCCGTATGTGCACGTCCTGGTCAACAACGCCTACCTGGGCCTGATCCGCCAGGCGCAGCTCGGCCTGGACATCGACTTCCAGGTCAATCTGGAGTTCGAGAACATCAACACGCCTGAGATCGGTGTCTACGGCGTGGACCACGTCAAGGTCGCCGAGGGCCTGGGCTGCAAGGCCCTGCGGGTCACCGAGCCGGACCGGCTGGGCCCCGCCTTCGAGGAGGCGAAGAAGCTGGCGGCGCGGTACCGGGTGCCGGTCGTGGTCGAGGCGATCCTGGAGCGGGTCACGAACATCTCGATGAGCCGCACGATGGACATCAGCGACGTCACCGAGTTCGAGCCTCTCGCCACGGAGGCGTCCCACGCGCCGACGGCGATCGGCGCGCTGAAGCGCTGACGCGATCCTGCGGAAGGGGCGGCCCGTTCACGGGCCGCCCCTTTCTTCCGTACGCGTTCCTACGCCTCGCGCTCCGAGAGCCCCGGCCAGTCCTCGGGCCCGCCGCCCTGCCACTCGATGAGGTCGTCCTCCTCCACCTCGACCCGGTCCAGATCGGCGAGGCGCAGGATCTCCACCACATCGTCCAGGTGCGAGGCCAGCCCGAGCGTCACCTCCCCCTCGGTGACGCGCCGGGAGCCGTCCAGGGCGGGCGCGTGGACGACGATGTGCGGGTGCTGCGTCGGACTGCCCATACCGCCAGCGTGCGACGCCCCCGGTGTTTGCGCACGTCGGGATTGTCAGACCCGGCGGGCAGACTTGCGCGTATGGCGACACGCAGTGACAAGGCCCTGGAGACGCAGCTCCGTGTGGTGGAGAAGGAGACGGCCGCGCCGCCGGTGCGGTTCGCGCTGACCGCCGTCCTCACCCACATGCACAGTGGCCCCGGCGGCAGGCGCAGAGGGGGGAAGGAACTCGTGCGCCTGCTCAAGGTCGCCCGGGGCACCGCGGCGGAGGTGGGGGAGTGGCGGGTCGTACGGCTGCTGCAGGACTCTCTGGACCACGCCGAGGGCCGGATCCTCCGGCCCGACCTCGATGAGCTGTACCGGGTCTACCGGGACGGGGCGCGCAAGGTCCGCAACCGCGATTTCGTGGCGTCCTCCCTGCGTGGCATGCACGAGTGGCTGGTCGCGGTGAGCGAGGCGTATCTGCGGGACCACCCCGGCGCGAGCGCGCAGGACGTGCTCGCCCACTTCAAGGCCCAGCGCGCCGACACCGGCTTCCTGCGCGCCCCGGACGACCGGCCGGGACGCTATGTGATCCCGCGCGGCACGTCGGAGATCTCCCTGTGGCTGGAGCGCCTGCTGCGCAGCGACCGGATCGGCATCGAGGACCCCGCGACGCGGGCCCGCCGCCTCGCGACCTCGCCGGAGGCCCTCGCGTTGCTCGCCGCCGACCACGACGGTCGGCTCATCCTTCAGGCCGCCGAACTCCAGCGCCGTACCGCGGGTCTCCGCGCCCTGCGGGCCGTCGTGGACGACGCCGCCGCCACGGAAGCGGACCTCCAGCGCGCCCTGCAAGGGAACCACTGGATCTTCGGTGGGCGGTACGTCGGGGAGGCCGCCCGGCGCCGGCTGGTGCCCGGTGACGAGGTGGACATCCCGCTGATACGCGCGGACGGCGCCCTGCACATCGTGGAACTGAAGCGGGCCATGGGGCTCAAGCGGCCCCTGATCAGACGGCACCGCAACGCCTGGGTGCCGGCCGACGCCGTGCACGAGGCCGTCGGGCAGGCCGTCAACTACCTCGTCGGGCTGGACGAGAACCGGGCCCGGATCCGCGAGGAGTTCGGCATCGAGACCCGCCGGGCCGGCGCCCTCGTGCTCCTCGGCCACCCCGCCCTGCACGCCGAGGTGCCGGAGGAGGAGGTCGCGGAGACGCTGCGGACCTTCAACGCGCATGTCACCCGCGTGGAGGTCCTCACCTACAAGGAACTCCTCGACAACGCCGAACGCTCCCTCGCCGGGGACTTCGACCCGGCGTAGGGAGCGTCGTGCTGGTGCCGTCCGGCGGCGCGGCGCTGGGCGCGACAGGTAGGTCGCGCCGCCGGACGGGGTAGGGGTGGGTGGGACCGCGGGGGTGTGAGGGAGACGGGGGCTCTTCACTCTGGTCGAGAAGAGACCCGGCTCCTTGACCACCGCACTGGCTCGCACGCCGCCGCGGTCCTCGCCCTGCCCGCGTCCGCCCCGGACGGCCACCCCTCAATCCGGGCCGTCGGTGCGGCGCGGGCCGCGTGCGCGGGAATGACCTCCCGTCAGTCCCCGCACGCCGCCTGCTGATCGGCCGGCTCAGTCCTCGCGCAGGGCCTCGACCGCTTCCCGCACCCGCCTGCCGTACTCCGGGTCCGCCGCCTGGAAGTGCGCGAGGTTCTTCTCGATCACGTCGTCGCGGGAGACCTGGGCGAGACCCCCGGCGATGTTCGCGACCAGGCGCCGCTTCTCCTCCTCCGACATCAGGCGGTACAGCTCGCCCGCCTGGTAGAAGTCGTCGTCCTTGGTGTGCTGCGGCGCGGCGTGGGTGCCGGTGTGGCCGGAGACGGGCAGCGGCGCCGCGAGGGGGCGGCCGGTCTCGGCGGGGCCGTCGTGGGAGTTCGGCTCGTAGTTCTTGGCGTACCGGCCCTGCAAGTTGGCCGCCATCAGACCGTCGCGCCCGTAGTTGTCCGCGGTCGTCGCACGCGGCGCGTTCACCGCCAGCTGGGTGTGGTTGACACCCAGGCGGTACCGGTGGGCGTCCGCGTACGCGAACAGCCGGCCCTGGAGCATCTTGTCCGCCGAGGGACCGATGCCCGGCACGAAGTTGTTCGGGGAGAACGCGGCCTGCTCGACCTCGGCGAACACATTGTCCGGGTTGCGGTCCAGGACCAGGCGGCCCACGCGCTGGAGCGGGTGGTCCCGGTGCGGCCAGACCTTCGTCAGGTCGAACGGGTTGAAGCGGTAGTCCGCCGCGTCCGCCGCCGGCATGATCTGCACGTACAGCGTCCAGGAGGGGTGCACGCCCCGCTCGATCGCCTGGAGCAGGTCCGTCTGGTGGGAGTTGGGGTCCTTGCCCGCCTGCTCCTGCGCCTGCTCGGTGGACAGGCAGCGGATGCCCTGGTTCGTCTTGAAGTGGTACTTGACGAAGAAGCCCTCGCCGGCGGCGTTCGTCCACTGGTAGGTGTGCGAGCCGTAGCCGTTCATGTGCCGGTACGACGCCGGGATGCCGCGGTCGCCCATCAGCCAGGTCACCTGGTGCGTGGCCTCGGGGGCGTGCGCCCAGAAGTCCCAGACGTTGTCCGGCTCCTGCTTGCCGGTGAACGGGTCCCGCTTCTGCGAGTGGATGAAGTCGGGGAACTTCAGCGGGTCCTTGATGAAGAACACCGGGGTGTTGTTGCCGACGAGGTCGTAATTTCCCTCCTCGGTGTAGAACTTGAGCGCGAAGCCGCGCGGGTCGCGCACCGCGTCCGCGCCCCCGAGGTTGTCGGCGACCGTGGAGAACCGCGCGAACACCTCGGTGCGCTTGCCGATCCCGCCGAGGAAGGCGGCGTGGGTGTACCCGGTGACGTCGTCGGTCACCTCGAAGTGGCCGTAGGCACCGGAGCCCCGGGCGTGCACCACCCGCTCCGGGATCCGCTCGCGGTTGAAGCGCGCGAGCTTCTCCAGGAGGTGCTGGTCCTGGAGCAGGAGCGGGCCGCCGACGCCGGCGGTGGCGGAGTTCTGGTTGTCGGCGACCGGGGCGCCGGACTCTGTCGTGAGCACGCGCTGCGACATCGTGGACCTTCCATGCGGGTGGCAGCGGAAATAGTCTTCCGCTTTGTGGAGCCTAGAAGTCTGCGTGGAGCCTAGGAGCGGGGTGAACGGGGCGTCAACAGTTTGTTGAAAGTGGTTCCGGGCCGCGGTGTCGCATCGGGCGCGACGGGACAGGTGTCAGCGGCACCGCGACCCGGAAGTCTCGAAGGGGGCCCGGGGGCCGGTCCCGGGAGGTGTCAGACCTGGGCGCCGGACAGCCGTTCCACCGACCGCAGCAGGGCCGAGTGGTCCAGGCCGCCGTCGCCCTGCGCGCGCAGGGACGCCACCAGTTGGGCGACCACCGCGCCGACCGGCAGGGCCGCGCCGACGCTGCGGGCGGCGTCGGTCACGATGCCCATGTCCTTGTGGTGCAGATCGATCCGGAACCCCGGCGCGAAGTCGCGGTTCAGGAAGTTGTCCTTCTTGCGCGTCAGCACCGTCGAGCCCGCGAGGCCCCCGTTCAGTACGTCGAGCGCGGCCGCGAGGTCCACGCCCGACTTCTCCAGGAAGACCACGGCCTCGGCGCACGCCTGGATGTTGACGGCGACGATCAGCTGGTTGGCCGCCTTCACGGTCTGCCCCGAGCCGTGCGGCCCGCAGAGCACGATGGTCTTGCCGAGGGCCTCGAAGAGGGGCTTCGCCTCGTCGAAGTCGGCCTGCTCGCCGCCGACCATGATGGACAGCACCGCCTCGACGGCACCGGCCTCGCCGCCGGACACCGGGGCGTCCAGCACCCGGACGCCCTTCTCCTTCGCGGCGGCCGCCAGCTCGATCGAGGTGCCCGGCGTGATCGAGGACATGTCGATCAGCAGGGTGCCGGGGCGGACGTTCTCCAGGATGCCGTCCGGGCCGTAGGCGACGGCCTCCACCTGCGGGGACGCGGGCACCATCGTGATCACCACGTCGGCGTCGCGCACCGCCTCGGCGATCGAGGGGGCCGCGGTGCCGCCGGCGGCGGCCAGCCGGTCCAGCTTCGCCCGCTCCAGGGTGTGGCCGGTGACGTCGTAACCCGCCTTGATCAGGTTCTCGGACATGGGGGAGCCCATGATGCCGAGGCCGATCCAGGCGATCTTCGGGAGTGTCTTGCTCATGTTCGGGGGTGCCTCTCTCAACTGCTGTGCGAAGTCGGGGGAGTTCAGCGCGCGGGGCGCGCCTCGCGCGGGAGCCAGTCGAAGGCCTCGGCGCTCGGGCGGTCGCCCGGCTTGTACTCCAGGCCCACCCAGCCCTCGTAACCGGCCTTCCGCAGCCGGCCCAGCAGCTCCGCCAGCGGGAGCGAGCCGGTGCCGGGGGCGCCGCGGCCCGGGCTGTCGGCGATCTGGACATGGCCGGTCCGCGCCGCGTAGCGGTCGATCACGGCGGGCAGGTCCTCGCCGTTCATGGCCAGGTGGTACAGGTCCATCAGGAACGACGCGTTCCCGAGGCCCGTCGCCGCGTTGACCCGGTCGGCGACCTCGACCGCGGCCGGCGCCGACACCAGCGGGTAGCGCGGCGACTCGGGCGCGTTGAGCGCCTCGATCAGCAGCGTCGCGCCGATCCGGTCGGCGGCGCGGGCCGCGAGGGTCAGGTTCTCCAGGGCGAGCGCGTTTTGCTCGGCCGGGTCCACGCCGTCCACGCGGTTGCCGTAGAGCGCGTTGAGCGCCGTGCAGCCGAGGGACGCGGCGAAGTCCGCCGCCACATCGACGTTGGCGCAAAACCGCTCGGACTCCTCGCCGGGGACGGACAGGGCGCCGCGATCGGGGCCCGGAAGCTGTCCGGCGTAGAAGTTCAGTCCGGTCAGCTGTACGCCCGCGTCCTCGACCGCCCGTTTCAGGGCGTCCAGGCGGGACTGCTCGGGGGTGGGTGAGTCGACCCAGGGCCACCACAGCTCGACCGCGGTGAAGCCCGCCGCGGCGGCGGCCGCGGGGCGCTCCAGGAGCGGGAGTTCCGTGAAGAGGATCGACAGGTTGACGTTGAAGCGCTGGTCTGCGGCTGTGCCCCAGTCGAAACCTGGCATGTCGGGCCGCGCTCCCTTCCGTGGTAGTAATTCCGCATTACGGAAGTTCTTTTCTGCGTATTGGAAGATTGCCGCCGTGTGTCAGTGCTTGTCAAGGGGGCCCGCAGGCCGGTTCCCGCTGGGGCGCCCCGGGGCGCGTACCGCGCGTTAGGTTGTGCGCGTGCGATTGAGAGTGGAGTTCACGACCGAACCCTTCGACCTGGAAGAGGCCCCCGCGCACGCCCTGGCGGCGCGCGAGGTCATCGAGACCGCGGCCCTGGACGCCGTGGACGTCGGCCCGTTCGGCAACACCGCCGAGGGTGGCGCCGAGCAGGTGCTCACCGCGGTGGACACGCTGCTGCGCCGGAGCCTCGCGGCCGGTGCCACCCGGATCTCGCTCCAGGTCAACGTGCTGGGCGACGGGGGTACCGAGGGTGGCACCGGCGGCACCGGTGGCGAGCCGGGCAGCGGTGACCAGGCCGGGGAGGGTGATGGATGACCGGGGAGGAGCCCTTCATCGCGGCCGTGAAACCGCTGGTCGACGCCATGGGCGGGACGATGGTGCCGCCCGGCGAGGCCGGCCCCGAGGATGTCGTGCTCGCCTGGGAGGGCGCGGACGTCGTCGCCGTACGGCTGCCGCAGCTCGCCGACTCCCTCGATCACATCCTCGTCGCGATGGAGCGCAGGGAGGGGCGGCCGCTGTCCGAGCTGGACCGCAGGGCCAAGCAGGAGGTCGTGCGGATACTGGAGGCGCGGGGCGCCTTCGCCGTGCGGCACGGGGTGGAGACCGTGGCAGGCGCGCTGGGCGTCAGCCGCTTCACCGTCTACAACTACCTCAACCGGGAGAAGGGTGTGTGAAGCGGGTGTGTGAGGCCCTCCGGGGGGTGTCGTGGCCTGTAACGCCTCGTAACGCGGATTTTTCAACAAAGTGTTGACGTGGCGTTTCCGGGGGCGTTAGCTATCGGCAGCCCGTTCAGCACGAAGGCCGAATCCGGCCACGGAGGCTCCCGTGACGTCGACTTCCACGCCCCCGGGCCTGGCCCGGTTCAACGATCTGGAGGGGCGGGCGGCCTTCGCCGCCCTCCACGAGGCGTGCGCCTCCACGGCATGGGCACGACGGCTGACCGCCGCCCGCCCCTACGCCACCGCCGACGAGCTCTACGCGGCGAGTGACGCCGCCCTGGCCGAGCTGACCGCCGCCGATCTGGCGGAGGCGATGGCCGGGCACCCGCCGATCGGGCGGCCCCGGCCGGGCGATCCGGCCTCGGCCCGCGAGCAGCGCGGCATGGCCGGCGCGTCCGAGGAACTCAAGGCCGAGATGCTCGAACTCAACCTGGCATACCAGGAGAAGTTCGGGCATGTCTTCCTGATCTGCGCCACCGGTCTGACCGGCGAGCGGATGCGGGACGCGGTCCGGGAGCGGATCGGCAACGCGCCGGAGCGGGAGCGGGAGATCGTCCGCACCGAGCTGCGGAAGATCAACCGCATCCGACTGGCCCGACTCGTCGAAGAGGACGCCTGACCCATGAGCACCAGCACCACCGCCTCCGTGTCCACGCACATCCTGGACACCTCGATCGGCCGCCCCGCCGAGGGTGTCGCCGTCCGCCTCTTCGCCCGCGCGGGCGGGGACGCGGACTGGGTGGCGCTCGGCGGCTCCGCGACCGACACCGACGGCCGGTGCAAGGACCTGCCGACGCCACCGGCGGGTACCACCCAGGTACGGCTCGACTTCGCCGTGGAGCCGTATTTCCGAGAGCAATCAGCGAACCAGCAAGCCGATGCGCAGCAGGACGCCCCCGCGAATCGGGACAGCGGACCGGCCGTGTTCTTCCCCGAGGTGGCGATCACCTTCGCCGTCGTACCGGGCGAGCACTACCACGTACCGCTGCTGCTCAACCCGTTCGGCTACTCCGTTTACCGAGGGAGCTAGCTACATGACCGTCAATTCCCGCCCTGGCCGCCCTGTGATCCTGGGACAGAACCAGTACGGCAAGGCCGAGAACCGAGTCGTCAGGATCACGCGGGACGGCGCCACCCATCACATCAAGGACCTCAACGTCTCCGTGGCGCTGAGCGGCGACATGGAGGACGTCCACTACTCCGGCTCCAACGCCCATGTGCTGCCGACCGACACCACCAAGAACACGGTGTTCGCGTTCGCCAAGGAGTACGGCATCGAGTCCGCCGAGCAGTTCGGCATCCACCTCGCCCGGCACTTCGTCACCTCGCAGGAACCGATCCAGCGCGCCCGGATCCGGATCGAGGAGTACGCCTGGGAGCGGATCGCCACCTCCGACGCGAACTCCCGGTTCATCGGCGCCGACGAGGTCAAGCACTCCTTCGTCCGCAAGGGCCAGGAGACCCGGCTGACCCAGATCACCTACGACGGCTCGTCCTGGGAGGTCGTCTCCGGTCTCAAGGACCTGACCGTCATGAACTCGACCAACTCCGAGTTCTGGGGCTACGTCAAGGACAAGTACACGACCCTCCAGGAGGCCCACGACCGCATCCTGGCGACCTCCGTCTCCGGCCGCTGGCGGTTCAACTGGACCGACGACGAGCAGAAGATGCCGCACTGGGAGAAGTCGTACGAGCAGGTCAAGAAGCACATGCTCCAGGCGTTCGCCGAGACCTACTCGCTCTCCCTGCAGCAGACGATGTACCAGATGGGCGCGCGCATCATCAACAACCGCAGCGAGATCGACGAGGTCCGCTTCTCGCTGCCCAACAAGCATCACTTCCTGGTCGACCTGGAGCCGTTCGGGCTCAAGAACGACAACGAGGTCTACTTCGCCGCCGACCGGCCCTACGGCCTGATCGAGGCGACGATCCTGCGGGACGGCTGCGAACCGCGGATCCCGGTGGACCTCACCAACCTCTGATTCACCCCCCGCACCCGATCGACCTCCTTTTCGGCACCCGCGGCCGGGGTACCACCCCCACCGGAGCCCGGCCGCGGCACTCAAATCTCCCCAGGGTCCTGCCGTGCCCTCCCCACAGAAGTCCGTTGAGCGAAAAGGACGCACCATGGCAGCAGCCCAGCGCATCGTCATCGAGAACTGTTCGATCGCGACCGTCGACGCCGACGACACCGAGTACGCCTCCGGGTACCTGGTCCTCGCCGGCAACCGCATCGAGGCGCTCGGCGCGGGGCCGGCACCCGGGAACCTGGAGAACGTGGTCCGCCGGATCGACGCCACCGGTCATCTCGCGACCCCCGGCCTGATCAACACGCACCACCACTTCTACCAGTGGCTCACCCGGGGCCTGGCCACGGACCACAACCTGTTCGACTGGCTGGTCGCGCTCTACCCGGTCTGGGCGCGCATCGACGAGTCCATGGCCTACACGGCGGCCCAGGGCTCGCTCGCCATGATGGCCCGCGGCGGGGTCACCACCGCCATGGACCACCACTACGTCCACCCGCGCGGCACCGGCGACCTGTCCGGCGCGATCATCCGCGCCGCCCGCGAGACGGGCGTCCGCTTCACCCTCGCCCGCGGCTCCATGGACCGCGGCGAGTCGGACGGCGGACTGCCCCCGGACTTCGCCGTGGAGAGCCTGGACGGCGCGCTCGCCGCGACCGAGGCCACCGTCGAGGAGCATCACGACCCCTCCTTCGACGCCATGACCCAGGTCGCCGTCGCGCCCTGCTCCCCCTTCTCCGTCTCCACCGAACTCATGCGCGACGCCGCCCAGTTGGCCCGCCGGCTCGGCGTACGGCTGCACACGCACGGCTCGGAGACGGTGGAGGAGGAGAAGTTCTGCCACGAGCTGTTCGGCATGGGCCCCACCGACTACTTCGAGTCCACCGGCTGGCTGGGCGAGGACGTGTGGATGGCGCACTGCGTCCATATGAACGACTCCGACATCGACGCCTTCGCCCGCACCGGGACCGGCGTCGCGCACTGCCCCTCGTCCAACGCCCGGCTCGCCGCGGGCATCGCCCGGGTCCCGGACATGCTCGCCGCCGGCGTCCCGGTCGGCCTCGGCGTCGACGGCACCGCCTCCAACGAGTCCGGTGAACTCCACACCGAGCTGCGCAACGCCCTGCTCATCAACCGGCTCGGCGCCCACAGGGAGGCCGCGCTCAACGCCCGCCAG
Organism: Streptomyces sp. WP-1; assembly: GCF_030450125.1. Taxonomy (NCBI): domain Bacteria; kingdom Bacillati; phylum Actinomycetota; class Actinomycetes; order Kitasatosporales; family Streptomycetaceae; genus Streptomyces; species Streptomyces sp. WP-1. The sequence goes on along the minus strand of NZ_CP123923.1, from coordinate 1,790,602 downwards.
GCCCTGCGGCTCGGCACCCACGGGGGCGCCCGCGTCCTCGGCAGGGCCGCCGAGACCGGCTCGCTGGAGGCGGGCAAGCTGGCCGACGTGGTGCTCTGGAAGCTGGACACGCTGGCCCACGCCTCCATCGCCGACCCGGTGACCGCCCTGGTCTTCGGCGCGGCCGCCCCGGTCACCGCGTCGTTCGTGAACGGCCGTCAGATCGTGGCGGACGGCCGCCTGCTGACCGTCGACGAGGACGCGATCGCGCGCGCCACCCGCGACGAGGCCCGGCGCCTGGCGCGGCTCGCCGCTCAGCGCTGACCCCCCGACTCCGGCCGGGAGGGACGGCTCCCGGCCGGCAGCCGTGGACCCGAGCGGGGCCCACGGCGGCCGGCTCCGGGGCGCGCGAGCGTGCGCGCCCCGGAACGGTTCCCTTCACGACCCTTACGGGTCCCCGTCCACGACCCTCCCCACGGGTCCAGTTCACGACCCTCCCCACGGGTCCCCGTCCACGACCCTCCCCTGGGTCCCCGGTCCCTCCCCCACTCTCGGCTGCGCTCGAGCGGGAGGTGCCCCCATGCCCGTCGCGCACCACCTCCCTGACACCCACGTCCACAGCCGACGTGTCTAACCGACCGGAGGAGCCCGCCGTGTCCGCCCAACCCGCCGAAGCAGCGCCAGTCCCCGTCCACCCGGTGGACGAGAAACTCCCCGCCCTGAAGATGGCGACCAGCGGCCTCCAGCACGTGGCCGCCATGTACGCGGGCGTCGTCGCCCCGCCCCTGATCGTCGGCGCGGCCGCCGGTCTGTCCGGCACCGACCTCACCTTCCTCACCGGTGCCTGTCTGTTCACCGCGGGGCTCGCCACCTTCCTCCAGACCCTCGGCTTCTGGAAGATCGGCGCCCGGCTGCCCTTCGTCAACGGCGTCACCTTCGCCGGTGTCGCCCCCATGACGGCGATCATCGCCTCGGCCAAGGACAAGTCGGACGCCCTGCCGATGATCTTCGGCGCGGTCATGGTCGCCGGCCTCCTCGGCTTCCTCGCCGCCCCGGTGTTCTGCAAGGCCGTCCGCTTCTTCCCGCCGGTCGTCACCGGTACGGTCATCACCCTGATCGGGGTCTCCCTGCTCCCGGTCGCCTTCGGCTGGGCCCAGGGCCCCGACCCGTCGGCCCACGACTACGGCTCGGCCACCAACCTCACCCTGGCCGGCGTCACCCTCCTGATCGTCCTGCTGCTGCGCCGCTTCACCCGCGGGTTCGTCAAGCAGATCGCGGTACTGCTCGGCCTGATCGCCGGCACGCTGATCGCGATCCCGTTCGGGGCCACCGACTTCTCCCCGGTCGCGTCGGCCGACCTGGTCGGCTTCCCGACCCCCTTCCACTTCGGCGCCCCGCAGTTCCACATCGCCGCGATCCTGTCGATGTGCGTGGTGATGGTGGTCTCGATGACCGAGTCCACCGCCGACATGCTGGCCCTCGGCGAGATCGTCGAACGGCCCTCCGACGAACGGACCATCGCGGCCGGCCTGCGCGCCGACACCCTGGGCTCCGCCCTCAGCCCCCTCTTCAACGGCTTCATGTGCAGCGCCTTCGCCCAGAACATCGGCCTGGTCGCCATGACCCGCATCCGCAGCCGCTTCGTCGTCGCGTTCGGTGGCGGCTTCCTCGTCCTGATGGGCCTGTGCCCGGCCGCCGCGTCCCTGATCGCCGTCGTCCCCCGCCCGGTCCTCGGCGGCGCGGGCGTCGTCCTCTTCGGCTCGGTCGCCGCGAGCGGCATCCAGACCCTGGTACGGGCCGGCCTGGACAAGGACAACAACGTGCTCATCGTCGCGGTCTCCCTGGCCATCGGCATCGTGCCGATCACGGCCCCGGACTTCTACCACGCGTTCCCGGACACGGCACGGATCGTCCTGGACTCGGGAATCTCCACGGGCTGCGTCATGGCGGTCCTGCTCAACCTGGTCTTCAACCACCTCGGCCGGGGCCGGGACGCACAGGACGTCACCCATCCGATGGAGGCGGGGGAGGAGTTGACGCCGGTGCAGTGAGGGTGGGGGCGGGGGGTGGGGCCGGGTCCGCCAGGGCCTGTCGGCATTCCTCGGCCTCCGCGGTGATGGACGCGGCGAGATCCTGGTTGTCGGCGACGGCCGCGATGACTTCGTCGTAGATCACGACGGCCTGGTCGCATCTGTCGTGTGCACAGCGGCAGCGGGCCCGCCACAGGGGCAGGACCCATTGAGGTACCCCCGGACTGCCGCCGGCCTCGGTCAGGTCTCTCTCGACCTCGTCCAGCATCCGCTCGGCGTCCGTGCACCGATTCTGGACGAGCAGGACGTCCACCAGCAGGACGCGCAGGCGTATCACGCTCGCGTCGGCGGGGTCGAGTTCCGCGAACTCCTCGGTCAGGATGTCCCGTAACCCGGCCTCCGCCCGCTCCGGCTGGTCCGATACGAGCTGGAGGTGCGACCGCTTCTCGGCGAACCGCACCAGGGTGCTGATGCGGTTGGCGGCGGTGGCGGTGTTCGACCGGTACCAGTCCAGCAGCCCGCCGAGCAGGTCCACCGCCTCGTCCGTGCGGTCCTGCTGGGCGAGGTTGTCCGCCAGATGCCGGATCATGTCGCGGTAGAGCGGCGAGCCTTCCTCCGCGGCTTCCTCCAGCCGGACGAGGATTCTGCGGTAGTACGTCTCCGCCCCGGTGAGCAGACCCGCGGCATCCAGGGCGTGGGCGGCCTGGTGGGCGAGGGGGACGTCGAGGGTGTTCTCCGGCCCGTCGGGGACGGCCAGCAACTCTTCTGCTCTCTCGGCGGCTTCGTCCGTCCTGCCCAGCTTCACCAGAACATGCACGAGATCGGCGATGACCAGCACCGGCTTGGGCTGGGACAGTTGACGCGCGGCCTCGGCCATCGCGCGCAGTTCCTGTTCGGCCTCGACCACCCGGCCGGCTCGGCGCAGCGCCCTCGCCACCTCCCGCCGGGCGGAGACCGTGCGTTCGTCGTCCGCGCCGTAGTGCCGAACATATGCCTCGTACACCTGCTTCGCCTCGGCGGAGCGGTCGCTGTCGTCCCACTGGTCATAGCTGACGCGCCGGGCGGCCAGCCGGATCGGATGCCGCTCGGGCAGGGCCGGGGCTCGCTCGCTCAGTGCCGAGGCCAATTCCCGCATGAGCGCGTGATTGTTGGACCCGGCCGCGTAATTGCGCGCCGCCATGCCCGCGCGCAGGAAGACGACGAGCGCCTCCTCGGGTGCGTCGGGCACCTGGCGCAGGCCCGCCCGCACGTGCGGAACCAGGAGCTGCCAGATCTTCCACGTTTCCGGGCCGGTCGTGAACACGGCCAGCAGGGTGGCGATCACCGAGGCCGACCGCCACAGGCGGGTCCGGGTACGCTCCGGGGCGTTGCGGATCTGGAGGGCGTTCGTCTCCAGGACCAGGGGGTGGGCCGTCAGACAGGTCAGGACGACGACCGACTCCGTCCCGTGGCCGAAGGCCAGCGGTATGTCCTCCACGCCCAGCAGGCTCAGGTCCACCAAGGCCTCGATGGCGGCCTCGCAGTGTGCCGCGTCGCCGGGCAGCAGCTCGGGATCCTTCTCCAGAGCGGTGCGCAACAGGTCCATCGGGAAGGGCGCGCGCCCGAAGCAGGAGAGCAGCCGCATCAGCGGTCGAGCCTCGGGTATGCCCTGCCCCGCCAGAAGGTCGAGGCTCATTTCCCAGGTGCGGCCGACCAGGCGGCGCAGCCGGCGTTCGTCCGGGAGGCCGTCCGAGCGCTCGCCACGATCGAGCAGTTCCGCTCCCAGTCGCTCCAACTCCCGTAAATATCCGGCGAAGTCCCGCACCGGGCCGTGGTCTCCTCCTGCGGTGAGCAGCCCGATTCCCCGCCGTGCCCGGGCGAGGAACGATCCGGCCAGCCGCAATGCCAGTGGCAGGCCTCCGAGCTGTTCCGCGAGCCGCCGAGCATCCGCCTCGCTCCCTGCTTCGCCCGCGAGGTCGATCAGGACGGCCGCTCCGTCCTCCGGTGCCAGCGTGTCCACCGGTCGGCAGGCCGCCGCACCGCCCCACAGCACCGGATTGCCGATCCGGGACGTGACCACGGTGAGCCCGGCCGCGCTCGCCCGGATCCATCCCGCGCCGTCACCCACCATGCCGTCCACGGTCGAGGCCACCGACTGCTCGTCCAGATTGTCGACCACCAGCAGCCACGGCCGGTCGGCACCGTCGAGGGCGCGCCACACCAGGTCGGTCGCGCTCGACCTGCCGGACCACGCGGCGTCGATGTCGTGCTCGGACACGCCCAGCTCTCGGGCGACCTGACGCATCCCGGTGCTGAGCCGGTCCCGGGAGGCGCCGGAGATCCAGAAGACGCGGTGGCCCAGACCATGGGCGAACCGTGCCAGCCGCAGCGCCACCGTGGTCTTGCCGCAACCGCCCAGCCCGCACAGCACCTGGATCCGGTCGGAGCCTTCGGTCACGACGCTCTCAAGCGCGGTCAGCAGCTCGTCGCGCCCCCGCACCCGGCACGGTAGTTCACCGTAGGGCGCGCGGACCGAGAAGGTGCCGGGCCCGGCGTCGGCCGCCTCGCGCGTGGCTGCCGTGACCTCGGCGGGCGCCGATGCCCCGGCGCCGTCCGGCCGGCTCCGCCGAGTGCTCTTCCACTCCCGCTCGCTCTCCTTCGCCTGCTCCACGGCGCGCTGCCACTGCGTACTCGCACCCCTCCCGCCCACCCTGAGCAGCGCCGCCACGGTGGTCCAGGTCGGCGCGCGCGAACCCGACAGCGCGTCCGAGACGGTGCTCCGGCCCAGGCCGCAGACGGCCGCGATGTCCCGGACCCCCGTGAACCCCGCGTCGGCCAGCAGTTCCCGCAGCCGTCGCGCCAACTGCCGCATCGGCTCAGGAGCCTGCGGATCGAGGGGCTTCAGCATGATTCCCCCCGTCGACGGCCTCCGCTCCCGGCCCGTCGTCATACCGCCCCCCACCGCGTCGTTGCCCCTCGACCGAGCCTACGTGGTCGGCGCACCCGTCCGCCCGACGACCGCGCATGTCCGCGCGCGGACACCTCGGACACCCGGACAGCGCGTTCCATCCGCAGGTGACGGCCGTGCTGTCCGAGCCCTGTCCGAACGGGCTTCAGGCCGGACGGGGCGCCCCGTAGACCGGAGCCACGAGGCCGGACAGCGGCGCCGGGCAGCGGGTTCGGCAGCGAGAGGGAGGAACGAACGATGCACCTCGTTCAGTTCATCGACCAGCACCGGGCGGAGATCGCCTTCGTGATCCGGGCGACCGCGTCCGTGTGGCGTGCGGTGCGACGGGCAAGGCGGGTCAGGGCGGAGTCTCAGCCCGAGCGCGATCCGCAGGGTGGCCGCGCCGGGAGCCGGTCGGTGAAGTAGGAGCGGGGAGGGACGCCGATCAGGGCGCGGAAGCCGGTGGGTAGGCCGGGGTGCGGTACGTCCGTGACGGCGACAACGCGCTACCACGAGGGGGCGTTCCGTGCCGCTTGGCCGACGCCTCCGGGCTGCCGCCCCTACCCCCTCCCGGCTACAGGCCGAACAGGGCCGGGTCGGAGGCGAGTTCTTCGAAGATCTTGGCCGGGTCGGCGACCAGTCTGCGTTCGTTGAGGTCCAGCAGGCCGCTGAGGCCGGTGACTTCGGCGGCCAGGGTGCCGTCGGCCTTGCGCATTTCCTGGTGGACCTTGAAGGTCTTGCCGGAGGTCCACTCGAAGACGCAGGTCACGTCCACCTCGTCGCCCGCGAGGAGTGCACGCAGGTAGCGGATGGTCGTCTCCAGGACCACCGGGCCGACACCGGTGCGCACCAGGTCGGTCTGGCCGATGCCGGCGGCCTGGAGCAGCGACCAGCGGGCGTGCTCGGCGTAGCTCAGATACACGGCCTGATTCAGGTGGCCCTGCACATCGGTCTCGTACCCGCGGACGGTGACGCGGACGGAGAACGGTTCGCTCACGGCTTTCCCCTCTTGCTCCGGTACGACGGCTGCTCCGGTACAGCGGTTGCTTTGCCACGGCGGCTGCTTGCCACGGCGGCTGCTTGCCGCGGCGGCGCTGCCCGTCCGGTGATCCTTCCACGCGCGGCGCGCGGCACGTCTCCGGGTCAGGCACGGCGCGGGGACGCCAGCAGATACCGCGTCCGGGTCCGGGGCTCGGTGTACTCGCCCGGCTGCCATCCCGCCCGCTCCAGCGTGTCCGCGCAGGCCGACAGTGTTGTCGCGTCCGGCGCGTACACGGCGACCGCATCCGGCTGCGGGGTCGCACGCACCCGGTAGCCCGGGGCGGACGCCGTCTCCGGGGGATGCCCGGCCGCCTCCAGGGCGAGGGCGGCGGCCCGCACCAGATGGCCGCGCTCCCATGCGCAGGGCCGGTCGACCGAGCCGTCCGGGTTGGTCATCCGGCGCAGCTCCAGCAGGCCCTGCCATGCACCGCGCACCTCCCGCAGCCGCCCGGGGTCCGAGGGCAGGACCGCCTCCTCCGCCCCGCCGACGCGTGCCGCGAACACACCGGCGGAGGGCGCCGGTTGCCCGGGTTGCTCCGGTGTGCCGGGTGACCCCTCCTGTACGCGCCGGCCTTCCGGGGTCAGGAAGTGGTCGTGCGGCGGGCGCGGGTGCCGGAAGGCGAGGCCCCGCCGCACCAGCGCCGTGAGCTGCGCCTCCGTACCGCGCAACCGGCCGGTGACCGGGTCGGCGGCGTCGATCACCCGCCGCTGGGCGGCGGTCGGTTCTCGGCTCACGGTGCGCCCCCTCCGGGTTCCGCCGGGTACGGCCGCCGGGTTCAGCGACTCGAAGGAAAGCGTAGGACGAGGGTCTGACAACAAGGCCCCGGAGGAGGACGCGGACCTGACCGTGGGAGCCGTGGATCCCTTCCTCAGCTCGGCCGGATGTTCCAGCCCGCCACCACCGGCCGGCCGTGCTCCGTGCCGAGGCGGCACAGCGCGCCCGTGGCCAGCTGGAACAGGGCGCCGCGCCCGGCGGGGAGGCCGAGGTGGCGGGCGGTCAGGACACGCAGGAAGTGGCCGTGGGCGACGAGGACCACGACGCCCTCGGTGTCGCACAGCGCGGCGTCGACCTTGGCCAGCATGCGGTCGGCACGCTCGCCGACCTGTTCCGGGCTCTCCCCGGGACGGCCGGGCGGACCCGGCGCGACACCGTCGGTGAACAGGAACCAGCCGGGGCGGGTGCGCTGGATCTCCAAGGTGGTGACGCCCTCGTAGCCGCCGTAGTCCCATTCGCGCAGGTCGGCGTCGACCCGGGCGTCGTGGATGCCGATCAGCTCGGCGGTCTCCCGGGCCCGTCGCAGGGGGCTGACGAAGGCGGCGCCGATACGGTGCGAGCGGATCAGCGGCACCAGTCGGCGCGCCTCCTCACGGCCGCGTTCGGTCAGCGGTACGTCGGTCCAGCCGGTGTGCCGTCCGGACCGTGACCACTCGGTCTCACCGTGCCGGACGAGAAAGAGGTCACCCATCCCAGCGCCTTCCCGCTCGTCTGGCAGCACCGTGCCACGGAGGACCGGCGCCCGCAGGCCGGACTGCGCCAGACGGCCCCCGTTCGAAAGATCAGCCGTTCATCGTCCAGCGGATCACCTGCTCATCACTTCACATGTCGTCCGCTCATCATCCAAAGGATCAGCTGCTCATCGGCCCGTTCACCACCAGATCGTGCCTTGTCGGGCACCCCGCCTTGGCCGAAGAGGCTATTGACTCCAAGGAGACAACGGCCGAAGCTCGTGCGCCTTGGCAGGTCCATAGGCTCGGGGGGAATCATCGACGGCGACCGCACGTCCGAAGCACCGTTGAGCGGGTTGTCCTGGGCTCCGCCGGATTCCGCGGGCGCCCCGCACGCCGTGCCCACCCAGGAACAGAGGCGCGTGGCACCTCCGGCACGCCCCCTGGCGGTGCTCCTGCACTCCCGGCAGCCCCTCACCACCGACCCGGCGGCCACCTTCGACCCGGCGCACTGGGAGACCGTCGTCCTCACCGACGCCGAGGGCGGGGCCGACGCGGTGATGCGCGAGGACGCGCCGGGCGGGGCTCCGGCCGTCCGCACGGCGCCGCGCGACACCTGGGCCCCGGAGATACGGCGCCTCGCCGGGGACCGGGCGGTGCAGATCGTCACCAACGACGAGTACTGCCTCATCGGCTGCGCCGGACTGCGCGCCGAGTTCGGCCTGCCCGCCCGGCACCCGGACCGGCCCGCGCACTACATCGACAAGGTGCTGATGAAGGAGCGCCTGGCCGCGGCCGGGGTGCGGGTGCCGCGCTTCCTCGCCCTCACCGAGGGGGTGCCGGAACCGGGCGCCGGTCTCGCCCTCGTCGCCGGCACCGTCGGCCTGCCGGCCGTCGTCAAGCCCCGCCGGGAGGCCAACTCCCGCGGGGTCGCCATCCTGCGCACGGAGGCCGAACTGCGGGACTGGCTGGCCGGGCACCGGGGTGAACAGGACTGGCAGATCGAGGAGTTCCTCGACGGCACCTTCCACCATGTCAACAGCCTGGTCCGCGACGGAGTGCCCACCCCGGTCCAGACCGGCACCTATCTCGGCCCGCTGCTCGACCTGCCCGACGGCCGCCGCCTCGGCGGCTGGACCATCCCGTACGACAGTGAACTGTCCCGGCGCGCGCAGGAGTTGAACCGCGCCGTGGTCGCCGCGCTCGGCGCCGAGGGGGCCTTCGTCGTGCACACGGAGTTCGCCGTCAACGGGGACGGCGAGCTGATCGTGGTGGAGGTCGCGGGGCGGGCGCCCGGCGCCCTGGTCTCCGAACTGGCCCGGCTGCACGCGGGGCTGAACCTGGAAGAGGCCGATCTCGCCCTCCAGGCCGACCTCCCCGTCCCGGAGCCGCGCCCCACGGGCACCCAGGCCGCGTGGGTGTGGATCCCCGTCATGCCGGGCGAGCGGTACCGGCACGCCCCCGGGACGACGAGCGAGCGGCTCGTGCACGTCCGCCGGGCCGCCCGGCGGACCCACACCGGCACCTCGGGAGCCCTCGGCGTCTCGGTACTGCTGTGGCACGCCGACCCGGACGTCCTGGCCGCGGACGTACGGACCGCGTCGACGGCGGCGTGGTGCGGCGCGTGAACCACGCGCACCGGCGCCGCTGACCCTGCGGTCGGCGCCGGTACGGCTGGTGTGCCCCCCTCGCCGCTACTGCCGATACCCCCCGAGGAACCTCCCGATCCGCCCGATCGCCGCCTCCAGGTCGTCGGCCTGGGGCAGGGTGAGGATGCGGAAGTGGTCGGGGGAGGGCCAGTTGAAGCCGGTGCCCTGCACGACCTGGATCTTCTCGCGCAGCAGCAGGTCCAGGACGAACTTCTCGTCGTCGTGGATGCGGTGCACCTTGGGATCGAGGCGCGGGAAGGCGTACAGCGCACCCTTGGGCTTGACGCAGGAGACGCCGGGGATCTCGTTGAGCTTCTCCCAGGCCACGGTGCGCTGCTCGTACAACCGGCCGCCGGGCACGGTGAGTTCGCGGATGGACTGGCGGCCGCCCAGCGCGGCCTGGATGGCGTACTGCGCGGGCGCGTTGGCGCACAGCCGCATGGAGGCGAGCATGGTCAGCCCCTCCAGGTAGTTCTTCGCGTGCTGCCGGGGACCGGTGACGACCAGCCAGCCGGAGCGGAAGCCCGCCACGCGGTACGTCTTGGAGAGCCCGCAGAAGGTGAGGACGACCAGGTCGGGGGCGAGGGCGGCGGCCGAGTGGTGCACGGCGTCGTCGTAGAGGATCTGGTCGTAGATCTCGTCGGCGAACACCATCAGGCCGTGTCGGCGGGCGAGGTCCAGGATGCCCTCGACGACCTCCTTCGGATACACCGCGCCCGTCGGGTTGTTGGGGTTGATGATGACCACGGCCTTGGTGCGGTCCGTGATCTTCGAGGCCATGTCGGCGAGGTCCGGGTTCCAGTCGGACCCCTCGTCGCACAGGTAGTGCACGGCCTTGCCGCCCGCCAGCGTGGTCACCGCGGTCCAGAGCGGGAAGTCCGGGGCGGGGATGAGGATCTCGTCGCCGTCCTCGACCAGCGCCTGTACGGCCATGGAGACCAGCTCCGAGACGCCGTTGCCCAAGTAGACGTCGTCCACGTCGACTTCGAGGCCCAGGTTCTGGTAGCGCTGGGCGACGGCGCGGCGGGCGGAGAGCACGCCCCGGGAGTCCGTGTAGCCATGGGCCCGGGGCAGCATCCTGATCATGTCCTGGAGGATCTCCTCCGGTGCCTCGAACCCGAAGGCCGCGGGGTTGCCGGTGTTCAGGCGCAGCACGCTGTGGCCCGCCTCCTCCAGCGCGTCCGCGTGCTCGATCACCGGGCCGCGGATCTCGTAACAGACCTCGCTGAGCTTGTTCGACTGCCGGAACTCCATGCGTCCCTCCGGGAACTCGTGTTACTTGGTTTTACCAAGCGGGAGCTTGGAAAGTCCAACAAGACGTCTAGACTGCGTCGCATGCCACCTCGCCGAAGCTACGACCAGTACTGCTCCGCGGCCCGTGCGCTCGACCTCGTCGGCGACCGCTGGACCCTGCTGATCGTCCGGGAACTGCTCGCCGGCCCGCGTCGCTACACCGATCTGCACGCGGACCTGCCCGGCGTGAGCACCGACGTCCTCGCCTCCCGGCTGAAGGACATGGAACGCGACAGCCTGGCCACCCGGCGCCGGCTGCCGCCCCCCGGCGCGGCCACGGTCTACGAACTCACGTCACGCGGAGCCGAGTTGCTGCCCGTCCTCCAGGCGTTCGGCGCCTGGGGCGAGGCCGAACTCGGCGAGCGCCGCCCGACGGACGCGGTCCGCGCCCACTGGTTCGCCCTGCCGCTGCTGCGGGCGCTGGAGGGTCTCGGAGTGCGGGGGCTGGTCGAAGTCCGGCTGGAGGAGGGCGACTTCCATGTCCGCGCGGGCAAGGAACCGACGGGCAAGGAACCAACGGACACGGCACCGGTGTACGGCGACGGGCCCGCCCCCACCCCCGCGGACGCGTGTCTCACCCTGACGACCCCGGTCTCCGAGGCCGTGGCCCGCGGCACCCTCTCCCTCCTGGCGGCCCTGCGCGCCGGGGACATCACGGTGGAGGGCGAGGGGCCGGTGGCGAAGGCGCTGCGGGAGGGATGACGGAGCGCCCGAAGTGACGGTCCCGGCCGGTGGGTTCAGGAGAACGCCGACAGGCTCCATTCCCCCGAATGACCGGGCGGGAGCCCGAGGTCGTGCCGGACGGCCGCGTAGTACGCCTCCCGAGCGGCCCGCTGCCGCGCCATCAACGCCCGCCAGGACTCGGGGTCGTGGACCTCGCCGCGCATGAACCGCTCCATGTCCATCACGGCGACGACCCACTCGCGGGCCCGGTCCACCACGCCGGTGCTGCCCAGCATCAGCAGCGCCTCCCCGGCGGGATCCCTGGCGTCGGTCGCCTCGGCCAGCTGGGAAGCGGCCTCTTCGGGGGAGAGCGGGTGCGGATGCGGGTCGACGCCCAGATGGGCCGCCATCCGGTAGGCCAGGGTGACGGACTGCTTGAGCGCCCTCGCGTACTCGGAGTAGATCGCCAGCCGCCGCTCCTCCCAGCGGGCCGCCCGCTCGCGGTGGAAGCGGATCCGATCACCGCGGGCGATCGCCAGATACGAGCCGACGGCGCCGATGACGACCCCGACCAGCGCCGGAAGCTGCTGTATGAACGCGGACATGGCGCCAAGCTATCGGCTGCCGCACCCGGCCGGGGGCAGAAAAAGAGCCCGGCCAGAGTCAGAACGAAACGCCCCACTGGGGGGTAGAAAGGGCTCGGCCGCCGGTTTCAGAGCGAAGCGCCCGGCTGGAGCAGAACAGGGCCCGGCCGGCGTCGGAACGAAGCGCCCGGCTGCGGGCAGATGGCAGCGTCCGGCCGGGTCAGAAGACAGCGCCCGGCCAGGGCCAGGAAGAAGCGCTCAGCCGAAGGCGGAGAAAAGCGCCCCAGCCGAAGACGGGGAGAAGCGCTCGGCCCGGGGCCGGAAAAGAAGCGCTCGGCCCGGGGTCGGAAAAAGGGCCCGCCACACGGGCGGGCCCTTCTCCACGGCGCGGTCAGACGGTCGGCGGCCTGCCGTGTCCCCGCGTCAGCGCGTATCCGCCGATGCCCGCCAGCGCGGCGAGCACCGCGCCGATGCCCGTCCACACCCAGCGGTCGGACCACCAGCCGGAGGACCAGCCGTCGCGGGAGCCGAAGCTGGAGAGCACGGCGGTCTTGGAATCGTCGCCCCGCGCCTCGGACTTGACGGCGATGCCGGGGACGAGCGGCTTGCCCAGGGACCCGTCGACGGCCGAGGGGCCGCCGATGTCCTTGGAGTCCACCTGGATCTCGGCGTTCACCGGCTGACCGAGATCCGAGGCGCCGAGGTCCACGACCGTCAGCCGCACGTAGTACGTGCCGGGCAGCGGGTCGTTGGCCCACGGCTCCGCCCAGCCGCGCACCGTACGCATCACACACGCCAACTCGACCGAGTTGGCACCCTGTTCTGCGGTGCGGGAAGAGGCGCCGTACTGGCAGGACTGGCGGCGGCGCAGCCCGTCGAACACATCGAGCTGCCAGGTCTCGGCGCCGTGCGCCTGCGGCAGCTTCACTCTCGCCGTGACCGTCGGCCGCTGCCCGGTGTCCGCCGGGAACGACCAGTACAGGTAGTCACCGGTGGACCCGGCAGCGGTGGCCCGCTGCCCCTGCTGGAGCTCCGTCGCCGTACGGAAGGACGTGCCCGCCTGCGTGGGCGCCGAGTTCTCGGAGCCGTCGGAGGCGCTGGGGGAGGGCGAGGAATCGGCGGCGGCCGGTCCCGCGGCAAGACCGAGGGCGAGCAGCGTCGCACCCAGGGCGCTCAATACTCGTACGGCACGCATCAGTTCGTCCTCCAGATCGCGACGCGCCAGCGCGACAGCCAGCCCCACAGCACACCCGCGAGGAAGCCGATGAGCACCAGCGTGCCCAGCAGCCACCAGCCGCGGCCGAGACCGAACGAGGCCACGTCGTGCGCCTGGTCGGGACCGTTCACCACGTCCACGGTCAGCTCCAGCGGCAGACCCGGCGTGCTCTTCACGCCCGCGGGCGCCGAGAAGGAGTGCGCGACCTCCAGGCACACCGTCTCCGGCGGCGCGTTGTCGTCGTCGCTCGACGGCTTCGGGTAGCGCAGCCCGGTGGAGATCATGTCGGTGCGCCCGGTACCGGCCGCCTCACCGCGGACGATCTCCCGCCCCTTGGCGGTCACCGCCCGCAGCAGCACCCCGTAGGAGGGGTTCACGGCCCGGTCGTCCGCGACGCTCACCGAGGCGCGCAGCTCCTGGCCGGGCTTGACGTCGACCTTGTACCAGCGCTGCTGCCCGAAGGCCGCGCGGTCGGTGTACAGACCGGACTTCAGCATCGGCGCGCTGGTGCACTGCCCGGCGCCCGAGGTGGCCACCGGCGTCACCACCGGATCGGCCGCCCGGTGCACCAACTGGCCGACACGGTCCGTCAGTTCCTCCTTGTGCTGCACGGAGGTGTACGTGCCGCCGGTCGCGTCCGCGATGCAGCTGAGCTGGTCGCGGGTCTTGGAGTCGGGCACCAGGCCGAGGGTGTCGATGGTCAGGCCGATGCCCTTGGCGGCTATCTCCCGGGCCACCTCGCACGGGTCCAGCGGCTGACAGGTGTCCTCGCCGTCGCTGATCAGCACGATCCGGCGGGTACCGGAACCCCCGTCGAGGTCGTCCGCCGCCTTCAGCAGCGCGGGCCCGATCGGCGTCCAGCCGGTCGGCTGGAGCGTCGCCACCGCGGTCTTCGCGTCGGTCCGGTCCAGCGGGCCGACCGGATACAGCCGCGCGGTGTCCTTGCAGCCCTCCTTGCGGTCGTTGCCGGGGTAGTTGGCGCCGAGCGTGCGGATGCCCAGTTCCACGTCCTGCGGGGTCGCGTCGAGCACATCGTCGAACGCCTGCTTCGCCGCCGCCATCCGGGTGCCGCCGTCGATGTCCCGGGTCCGCATGGATCCGCTGACATCCAGCACCAGTTCGACCTTCGGAGCGGCCTGCTCCGTCTCGTCGGCGGCCGCCGCTGTCGGGAACGTGAGCCCGGCGGTCAGTGCGGCGAGCAGAGCGCACACTCCTACCGCCAGCCGTTGTCTTCTGATCATCGACGGATCCTATTGATCAACCGCGCCGGGCTCCAAAACGAGCGGGTGGGGCAGGTCCGTCCACTGGTCGCCCGGTGTCCCCGGCGACAGCCGCATCAGCGTCAACGCCTTCGCGGGCACCGGACCTTCACGCAGCGCCGCGAGATCGGAGGTGTCCGGAAGGTCCGGCACGACCGCGGCCAGGGCCGCCCCGAGCGCCGCTCCGGAGCCTGCCACCGAGGCCAGCGCGCCCGCCACCAGGGAGCCGAACAGCTTGCGGCGCAGGGCGGTTTCGTCGTCCGTGACCAGCCGTCCGGCGAGCGCGGGCGGTGCGATGCCGTGCCGGGCGAGACGGGCCGGGCTGATCCGGATGTCGGCCAGATCGCGGTAGACCAGCCGCAGCGGGCGCCCGTCGGCGGCCAGCACCACCAGGAGGTTCTGCCCGTGCGCCTCCAGGGCCACCCCGAGATCGAGCAGCCGCAGTCCCACGGTGAGCGCGAGCCGGGTGAACGCGGCCAGCCACCCGGGGTCCCGGGTCAGCGGTGTGGTGGCGAGCGCGGCCACCGGCAGGACCCGCTCGCCCGGCCCCGCACACCGCTCGGGCGACTCCCGCAGCAGCGCCGCCAGTTCGGCGGACCCCGCGGTGACCGCGCTCAGGGTGCGGGTGATGTCCAGCAACCCGCCGCTGCGCTCCGCGAGTTCGGCCGCGAAGTCGGACAGGATCGCCGCCGCCTTTACCGAGTACGGCGAGATGTCCCGCACCGAGGAGGTCAGCCGGGCGCTCAGCGCCGTCTTCACATGGAGTCCGCCGGGCACGGCCAGCGTCCGCAGGGACATCAGCGGGTGGGCCGGGCGCCAGTCGTCGTACGACCGCTTCAGCACATGCGCCGCCTGCCACGGGTGCACCGGCACCAACAGCCGCCCTCCGTCCCGCAGTTCCTGCGGCCACTCACCGGTCACCAGGCATTCGGCGGCCGGCACCGGCAGCGTCCCGAGCGGTACCACGGGCCGGTGCTCCGGGGCGTACGCCAGCTGGTCCGCGACCGAGAACCCGGGCCGGGAGCGGCAGTTGGGATGGAAGGGGTGTCCGTCCACCACCCGCTGCTCCCACTCCCAGTCGAGTTCCGGCCACTCCTCCGGGTGGTCGGCGGCGGCCCGGGACAGCGCCAGGGAGGCCACGCTGTGCCCCAGTTCCGCCGCGAACCCCTCGGCCCCCGGCCCCACCCCGGCACCGGCCGCCAGCTCCGCCGTCAGCCGGGCGGGATCGTCGTACCACTGCCGGTCCAGGCGCACGGCGGTGACATAGGCGTGCGTGGCGTACGGGTCCGGGTGCGGGCCGTGCAGGGTGCGGCCGTCGGCCAGCCGGAGCGTCAGGCCGGACGCCCCGCGCGCCCGCCCGGTGATCCAGGGCAGCGGCTCGTGCGCGAGCCCCCGCCACAGCCGGGTCAGCACGGCCGCGCGGGCACCGGGCAGCTCGGCGCCGTACCGGGGCAGCAGCCCGGGGCGTTCGGACCGCAGCTCCGCGGCGACCTCGGCCTCGGCGGTGGGGGAGTGGGGCACGGTCGGCTCCTCGATCGCGGCCGGTACGGGGCACGATGGTCGGGTACGGAAGACAACATCATGGTCGGCTACGAAGCCATACTGATCGCTTCCGGGTCCCCTGCGAAGAACGCGCCCCCCGGGTGCGACGCTCGAAGGAGAACGGCTCGGCGAAGTACGCCACCGAAGCCCGAAGAAGAACGCCGCCGAAGAACGAATGGATCGCGTGGACCTCAAGCCTCCCGCAGCCGCCCCCGGCCGGCTCGCCGACGCCTATGCGGCCGCCCCCCTGCTCAACTGCCTGCTCCGGGAGGTGGCCGAGCCGCTGCCCGGCGCCCCCGGGGAGCGGCCGGTCCACCGGCTGCCCGACACCGGACGGCTGCTGCGCGTGCGCCCCGGCCGCCGCCCCGCCGACCCCGAGGTGTTGACGGCCGGCGCCTGGCACCGCGTCGGCCATCCCGAACTGGTCAAACTCGTCGCCGAGGAACTGCGCCGGCACACCGGGCTGCCCGGCGGCGACCTGCCCGCCGAGATGATCGACAGCCGTGAGGCCGTCGCCGCGCTGCTCGCCGCCCGCGCGCGTACGGCTCCGCCCGCCGACCCCTATCTGCGCTCCGAGCAGTCCCTGATCACCGGCCACCCCTACCACCCGGCGCCCAAGGCGCGCGGTGGCGGCCCGGTCGCGTCCTGGCTGCCGTACGCCCCGGAGGCGCACGCCCGCTTCCCGCTGGTGCTGCTCGGGGTGCGCGAGGACCAGGTGGCCGAGGAGGGCGACACCCGCGCCCTGGACGCCCTGGGCAGCGCCCCGCCCGGTTACCGGCTGCTGCCCGCCCACCCCTGGCAGCTCGACCTGGTCGCCGACACCCTCGCCCCCGCCTTCGCCGACGGCCGTCTCGTACGGCTGGGCACGACCCCCTTCGACACCTGGCCGACGGCCGCGATCCGCACGGTGTACGAGCCGCGGGCCGACCTGTTCCTGAAGTTCAGCCTGGACGTGCGGATCACCAACGACATCCGCCGGCTCTGGCGCCACGACCTGCGGCGGCTGTGCCGCACCGACAGCGCCGCGGGGCGCGCCTTCACCGCGATGAGGGCGCCCGCCGCGACCGGGGCGACCGCCACGACGGGGGCATCCGGTACGACGGGGGCATCCGCTACGACGGGGGCATCCGCTACGACGGGCATGTCCGCCGCGTGGCTCGCCGACCGGGGCCATCGCACCGCGTCCTTCGCGTACGAGGAGCTGGCCGTGGTGGTCCGCGACGGGCTGCGCGACCATCTGCTGCCGGGCGCCGTGCCACTGCTCGCCGCGGGACTTGCCGAGGGCTTCGACGGCAGCCCGCTCGCCGCGACCGCCGACCCCGCCGCCTGGTGGGAGGCGTACCTGGGGCAGGTCGTGCCGCCCGCGCTGACCGCGTTCGACGCGCACGGGGTCGTCCTGGAGGCGCATCTCCAGAACACCCTGGTCGCGGTGGACGCCTCCGGTATGCCCGTACAGGCGCTGTTCCGGGACGCCGAGGGCGTCAAGCTGCTGACGGAGATCCCGCGCGCCGCGGGCTGGGAGCGGCTGGTCTACTGCCTGCTCGTCAACCACCTCATGGAGATCGCCGGCGCCCTGGCCGAGCGGCATCGCGGGTACGACCCCTGGCCCGCCGTGCGCCGGTCACTGGCCCGGCACGACCTGCCCGAGATCCCCGCCCTGCTCGGCTCGCCGACCCTGCCGGGCAAGACCAACCTGCTGCTGCGGTGGACGGGCGCGGACGGGGCGGACGCGCGGTATCGGCCGCTGCCCAACCCGCTCGCCGGCCGCTGACCCGGCGTCCGTACGGCTCACCGGAGAGGCGGTGGCGGCTACCGGGCCGTGCCGAAGTCCTGTGTCCAGTAGCTGCCGGGCTGGGCGAGACCGACGCCGATCTCCTGGTAGCCGCAGTCGAGGATGTTGGCCCGGTGGCCGGGGCTGGACATCCAGCCCGCCATGACCTCGGCGGCGGTCGAATACCCGTACGCGACGTTCTCGCCGTACGCGCTCCATGTGTACCCCGCCTGCGTGATGCGGGTGCCCGGGTCGGAGCCGTCGGAGCCGGTGTGCGACATGTTCTGGTGGGCCGCCATGTCCGCGCTGTGCGCCTGCGCGGCCTCGGTGAGCTTCGCGTCGAGCGTGAGCGGCCGGCAACCGGCCTTCGCGCGCTCGGCGTTGACCAGCTGCACGATCTGCGCGGTGACGCCGGACGCGGCGGTGGCGGACGGCGTGGCCGTCGTCGGGGTGCTCGACGCGGTGGGGGCGGGCGCCGGGGCGTCGGTCTGCTCGGGCTGGGCGGCCGGGGGCGTGCCGCTCGGCCGCGCGGCGGCCGGCGCGGCGGTGGTGAGCGGGGCGCCGGGTGTCTTCGCGAGATGGCGGGGGTGAGGGTGGTGCGCCCGCTGCTTCGGTACGGCGAGGGATATGCCCGGCTGCCGGGGTATCGCCGGCTGTCCCGGCGTGGCCGTGTCCGTAGTGGGCGCGGGCGTGTCCGCCGACCCGAGAGTGGTGGCGCCGGTGGCGGACGCGCTCTGGTCCGCCGTACCGGACGGCCAGTTCGCGCAGGCCAGTGCGGCGGACGGCACGCCCACCGTGCCGACCGCGACGGCGCCGATGACCATGCGCCGGAAATACTGCGTCTTGCGATGCTTGCCCATTGTGTGAACCTCGCTCGGTGATCGCCGAGCGCCCAGTCTCAGCACGGGCCGCAGAGGACCGCAACGAGCCCTCCTACTACCCGGCCTCGTAGCCACGACGGCCTCTTGTCAGACGCCCGCGAAGGTGCCGACTTCGCGATCGCGACGTTCACTGTCACCCGGTGCCCCGTCAGGAGGGCGCCCGCAGGGACGAATAGGGAGAGGTGTCCCGCGTTCCGGGAGCGGTCGCTCCCGAAGCGGCTCGCGTCGATGCCAAGACGGACAAATCCTATATGTCATCGGACAGTCGCCTACTATGCGGGACCCTTAGTGGCTGATCCCGTGTGAGGGTTGTCACGCGGGTGGCCGGCCACCCGGCACCCTCACCCGCACGCCCTGGGCGGCAACTGATCCCGCTCGCGAACGAGTCCGGTTTGTCTGGAGTCCGCACCGCCATACGCGTTGCCTCGTTCGGCCTGACGCGGTCGTGCCGGCCGGGGGCGGGTCGGATACCGGTCGACCACTCCCCGGCGGCGGCCGGTGCTCAGCATGCGTCCCGGCGGCGGGTGACGGCGAGGGCCGCCTCGTGCTCGGGGTCGGACGGCCGTGTCGCGGACGGAGCAGGGGGGAGGGGCTGCGGTTCGGGGCGGCCGCGTAGTACCGCGACGGCGTGCGCGAGGTCGTCCGCATCACCTGGAGCGCGCCCTCCCGTGAGGTGAGCACGCAGAGGCGGACCGCGTCGTCCCGCACTCCTCGGCCAGGGCCCTGCTCGACATGACGGAGCACGAGAGCGGGCCCGCCCACACGGTGGTCGTCCGCACCGGCAGGGGCCCGCGCGCGCTGTCGTGCCGGCTCGGCGGTACGACCGTGACGGCCGCCGGACCGGGCACGGACCGAGCCGATACCGACTCATCCGCACCACCCGCATCCCCCCGCCCCACCCGCTCGTTCCCGCCCCGCCGGTCCGTTCCCGTCCCACCCTCCCGGATTCGCTTCCGTCCCTGGTCAGAGGCCGTTTCCGGGCGTTACCCGCGGGCGGTAACGGAGCGGGATCCTCGCGGGATCGCCCGTCTCCATATTCGAGGTGTCGGAAAGACCGGAGACACTCCAGGGGGCGGACAACATGGCTCGTAAGCTCACCAACTCGATCCGGATCGCCGTGGCCGTGGTGGCGCTGGCGCTGGGCGCCGCGGCGGCCGAGGCAGGCCACATGGACACGCAGCGGCACGGCCACCACGTGACGGCCGAGGACAAGGGCCCGACCGTCACCACCCCGGTCGTGGGCGCGTAGTTCCCGGCTGTCGGCGGTACGACGGTGCGTGTGGTTCCCGGACCGTCGGCGGTACGACGGTCAGCTCTGTACGGCGGTCAGGTGCGCCGGGCGTTCGGGGGGATGCCCATCGCCGAGAACAGTTCCTCGGCCTGCGCCGCCTGCTCGGCCGCCCACGGTTCGTCGCCCAGTGCCGCCGCCGCGGCGGCCAGGCCGGCCAGGGCGTAGGCCTCCTCGACCCGGTGGCCGACGGAGGACGCCAGTTCATGTGCGCTGCTGTGCAGGGCGAGGGCGGAAGCGTACTCCTGCTTCCGCCGCAGCACCCGGCCGATCACATTCTCCAGCTTCGCCTGGCGCAGCGGCGAGGAACCCGCCTGGGCGAGGGCCAGGGCACGGTCCGCGAAACCGGACGACTCGTTGGGCCGGTCCAGGCGCTGGGCGATGTCGGCCGACAGCGCCAACGTCATCGCGACATGGCCCTGGTCCATCGACTCGTCGCACAACTGACGGGCGAGGGCCAGTGTTTCATCGGCCTCCGCGTAGTCGCCGAGGCCCGTCTGCGCCAGGGCCAGATCGGTGAGCGCCACCAACCTCCCGCCCTGGCGCCCGAGTTGCTCGGCGAGCCGCATCGCGCGCAGGGCCGCCTCGGCGGCCTCCTGGTACTTGCCCCACTGCTCGTACAGGGCGCTCAGCGCGGTGAGGCTCTCCGCCTCGGCGCGAGGCGATTCGAGTTCGCGCTCACAGGTGATCGCCCACTGGAGGTGGGCGAGCGCCTCGGGGAAGCGGCCCAGCAGGCTCTTGTACAGGCCGAGCGTGCTCTCGGTGTGTGCCTGGGTGTGCCGGTCGCCCAGCCGGGCGGCGACGTCCCGGCCCTCCTCGGCGACCTTGACGCCCTCCTCGTAGCGGCCGAGCTTCCAGCAGGCGACGCCCAGGTTGGACAGGCTGACGCCGAGCAGGTCCAGGTCGCCCAGGCGCCGGGCGGCCGTGACCGCGAGACGGCACAGCTGCGCGAACTCCTGGAGGTGGCCGCGTGCGTTGAGGTGGAAGACGAGATTGCGGGTCAGGCACACCGCGTGCCGGTCATGGCCGGACCGCTCGGCCAGGGTGACCAGGGACAGCAGCCCCGGGTGCTCGCGGGAGAACCAGACCTGCGCCAGCTTCTCGTGGGTGAGGTCCGGGAGCGTGGCCGTGGACGGCGGGATCCCGGTGGGCCGGCGCCTGCGCCCGGGGAACAGCACCTCGCAGGCCGCCTCGGTGGCCGTCAGGTAGTAGTCGAGCAGCCGCTCGACCGCGGCCCCGTCGTCCTGCGCGGCCGGCTCGCCGCCGAGGCTCCGGACGAAGCTGCGCACCAGGTCGTGCATGGTGTACAGGCCGATCTCCGGTTGCAGCACCAGGTGCACGTCGAGCAGCCGTTCCAGGGTGTCCTCGGCGGTCCGCACGTCCATGCCGAGCAGGGCGGCCGCCGAGTACACGTCGATGTCCCCGCCGGGGTGCAGGGCGAGGGTCCGGAAGGCGGTCCGGGAGTCCTTGTCCAGGGCCTGGTACGACAACCGCAGCGTCGCCGCGATGCTGCGCTCGCCCAGGCTGAGTTCGTCCAGCCGCCGGGTCTCGTCCCGCAGCCGCTCGACCAGGTAGGCCAGGGTCCAGCGGGGGCGGTTGCGCAGCCGCGCCGTCGCGATGCGCAGGGCGAGCGGCAAGTACCCGCACAGGCGGGCCAGTTCGGCGGCGGCCTCGGGCTCGGCGGACACCCGCTGTCTGCCGAGGATGTCCTCGATCAGGGTGGCGCTCTCCGCGGGGGACATCAGGCCGATGGAGATCCAGTCGGCTCCGTCGAGGTCCACCAGCCGGGCCCGGCTGGTGACGAGGAGGAGGCACTCCGGGGAGGCGGGCAGCAGATGCAGGATCGTTCCGGCTTCGGTGGCGTTGTCGACGAGGACCAGGACCCGCTTGTTTCTCAGGGTCGCCCGCCACAGGGCCGCGCGCCCGGCGTCGTCCTCCGGCAGCTGCTGGCCGGGGCCCGGTACGCCCATGGTGCGCAGCACGGAGGCGAGGGCCGCGCCGATGGTGACGGGCTGCTCGCCGGGGGTGTATCCGCGCAGGTCGATATGGATCTGGCCGTCCGGGTAGGCCGCGGCGAGCCGGTGCGCGGCCCGTACCGCCAGGGTGGTCTTCCCGCTGCCGCCCATGCCGTCGATGGCCACGATCCGGGTGGCCCGGCCGTCCTCGTGCCGCGCGTACCTCAATAACTCCTGGAGTTCACGGTCCCGGCCGGTGAAGTCGGCGAGGTCGTGCGGGAGGGTGGCGGGCGCCTTGATCTCGGGGGCGGCCGGGAGGGCGACGGGGGCTTCCCAGGACTTCGGCGCGGCGGCGAGTTCGGGGCTCTCCCGGAGGATTCCCTCGTGCAGCCTGGTCAGTTCGGGGCCGGGGTCGATGCCGAGTTCCTCGCCGAGGAGCCGGCGGGCCTCGGCGTACTCCTCCAGCGCGGCGGCCTGACGGCCGGACCGGTACAGCGCGAGCATCAGCTGGCCGCGCAGGGTCTCGCGCAGGGGGTTCTGGTGGACGAACTGGCGAAGGTCGACGACGAGTTCGGCGGACTCGCCGAGGCCGAGCCGCAGGTCGAAGAGCTGCTCGGCGGCGGCCAGCATGCGCTCCTCCAGCATGACCGAGGCGCGCTGGATGACCGGAGTGCCCTCGCCGGAGAGCAGAGGGCCGCGCCACAGGGCCAGGGCCGCCTGGAGCGCGTCGACGGTCCGGGCGGGGTTCTCGGCGGCCAGGGCTTCCTTCGCGGTGCGCAGCCGGGCGTCGAACTCGGCCAGGTCCAGCTGGGACTCGGTGACCACGACACGGTAGCCGGGGCCCTCGGTCACCAGGGTCTCGCTGCCGCCGGGTATGCGCCGGCGCAGATCGGCGACGGCTTTGCGAACCTGGTGGGGAGCGGTCGCGGGCGGGTCCTCGTCCCAGACGGCCTCGACGAGCCGGGAGACGGGCAGCATCTTGCCGGACTCCAGCAGCAGCATGAGGAGCACCCGCTCCTGGATCGCCCCGCCCAGACGGAGTTTGCTGCCGCCCTCCCACACCTCCAGCGCGCCCAGCAGATCGAATCTCAGTGGCCCCCCATCACCTGCCACCTTGGATCCCCTCACCGGTCGGAGTCATGGATCTCACTGTCCGTATGATCATATGTCGTCCGTGAAACGGGCGGTAGTGTGGTGTAGACCAGTAGCGGTGAAGGGCGAAGGCCGGAAACGCCGCCGCCTTTCCTCCTGCCATTCTGCCCGCGCATTGCCTGAACGGCCCTTGGTTCGGGACCAAAAAACGCAGAGACATGTCATACGTCATCGCTTCAGCGAAGGCGGGAATTGTGGCGACGCAGCCCTATTGAGGGCACGAAGCAGGAGCGCGCCGAGCCCCCCCCTCGGTCTATGCTCACCCCGTGGCACGCAGGGCGGAAGAGGCTGGTGACGTAGGGACATGCTGAGAGAGGTCACCGCGACCCGCTACATCGAGCCCCTGCGCTCCGGCGGCTCGGTCCCCGGGATCGTCGAGGCCGACGACCTGGGCACGTACGTCGTGAAGTTCACCGGTTCGGCACAGGGGCACAAGGCGCTGGTCGCGGAGGTGATCGTCGGCGAACTGGCCCGCGCGCTCGGGCTGCGCTTCCCGGAGCTGGTCCTCGTGCACTTCGACCCGGCCGTCGCCGCCGCGGAGCCGCACCAGGAGGTGCGCGACCTGCACAGCGCCAGCGCGGGCGTGAACCTCGGCATGGACTGTCTGCCGGGCGCCCGCGACCTCACCCCGGAGCTGGCCCGCGACTTCCCGGTGGACCCGCTGGAGGCCGGCCGCGTGGTGTGGCTGGACGCGCTGACCGTCAACGTCGACCGCACCGTGCACAGCTCCAACCTGATGGTGTGGCCCACCCTCGGCACCGTGCCGCCCCGGCTGTGGCTCATCGACCACGGCGCCGCCCTCGTCTTCCACCACCGCTGGGACACCACGGCCCCGGGCAAGCGCTACGACTTCCGCCACCACGCCCTCGGTTCGTACGGCCCCGACGTCCGCGCCGCCGACGCCGAACTCGCCCCGCGCGTCACGGAGGAGCTGCTGCGCGCGATCGTCGCCGAGGTGCCGGACGCCTGGCTGGCCGAGGACGCCGGGTTCGCCACGCCCGACGACGTACGGGACGCCTACGTCGGCCACCTCCTGGCCCGGGTGCGGCTGTCGGCCGAGTGGCTGCCCACCGACTTCCCGAGCCGCGAGCAGGTCGCCGCCGAGGAGGCCGCCCGCGCCGCCCGTACCCAGGCGGGCCGCCCGGACTGGCTGAAGCAGGTCCCCGATCTGCACGGCAAGCCGGCCGTGGAGCACGACGGGGCGGTCCATCTGCGCTGACGGGCCCGGGTCAGACGCCAGGGTGGCCCGGGGACGGAACCCCGAGCCACCCGGAGACCCCTGGGGGCTCAGCCCCTGAGCTGCTCGTACGCCGGCAGTGTCAAAAAGTCGGCGTAGTCCTCGTCCAGGGACACCCGCAGCAGCAGGTCGTGCGCCTCCTGCCAGTGCCCGGCGGCGAACGCCTCCTCGCCGGTCTCGGCGCGGATGCCGTCGAGTTCCTCGGCGGCGATCCTGCGGGCCAGCTCGGGCGTCGCCTTCTCGCCGTTCTCGAACTCGACGCCCGCGTTGATCCACTGCCAGATCTGCGAGCGGGAGATCTCTGCGGTGGCCGCGTCCTCCATCAGGTTGAAGATGGCGACCGCGCCGAGGCCGCGCAGCCACGCCTCGATGTAACGGATGCCCACCTGCACGGCGTTGACCAGACCGGCGTACGTCGGCTTCGCCTCCAGCGAGTCGACGGCGATCAGGTCGGCGGCTGCCACGTGCACGTCCTCGCGCAGCCGGTCCTTCTGGTTCGGCTTGTCGCCGAGGACCCGGTCGAAGGACTCCATGGCGATCGGCACCAGGTCGGGGTGGGCGACCCAGGAACCGTCGAAACCGTCGTTCGCCTCGCGGTCCTTGTCGGCGCGGACCTTCTCGAAGGCCACCTTGTTGACCTCCGCGTCCCGGCGGGAGGGGATGAAGGCCGCCATGCCGCCGATCGCGTGCGCGCCGCGCTTGTGGCAGGTGCGCACGAGGAGTTCGGTGTAGGCGCGCATGAACGGGGCGGTCATCGTGACCGCGTTGCGGTCCGGCAGCACGAACTTGGGCCCGCCGTCGCGGAAGTTCTTCACGATGGAGAACAGGTAGTCCCAGCGTCCCGCGTTCAACCCCGAGGCGTGGTCGCGCAGTTCGTAGAGGATCTCTTCCATCTCGTACGCCGCCGTGATGGTCTCGATCAGCACGGTGGCGCGGACGCTGCCCTGCGGGACGCCCACGTAGTCCTGCGCGAACACGAACACGTCGTTCCACAGGCGTGCTTCGAGGTGCGACTCGGTCTTCGGCAGGTAGAAGTACGGGCCCTTGCCGAGGTCCAGCAGCCGCTGCGCGTTGTGGAAGAAGTACAGGCCGAAGTCCACCAGCGCGCCCGGCACCTGACTGCCGTCGGCGGCCACGAGATGGCGCTCGTCCAGGTGCCAGCCGCGCGGGCGCATGACGACGGTGGCCAGCTCCTCGTCCGGTCGCAGCGCGTACGACTTGCCGGACCTCGGGTCGGTGAAG
The DNA here is from genome assembly GCF_030450125.1 of Streptomyces sp. WP-1. NCBI lineage: Bacteria > Bacillati > Actinomycetota > Actinomycetes > Kitasatosporales > Streptomycetaceae > Streptomyces > Streptomyces sp. WP-1. Next base: position 1,765,448 of record NZ_CP123923.1, on the reverse strand, counting down.
TCGATGTCCCGCGTGTAGGCGGCGATCAGGTTGAGCTGGCCGAGGACGACGTTCTCCCAGGTGGGCGCGGAGGCGTCCTCGAAGTCGGCGAGCCAGACCCGGGCGCCCGAGTTGAGCGCGTTGATGGTCATCTTGCGGTCGGTGGGCCCGGTGATCTCGACGCGCCGGTCGTTCAGCGCGGCCGGGGCCGGGGCGACCCGCCAGGAGTCGTCCGCGCGGATCGCGGCGGTCTCGGGCAGGAAGTCGAGCGTGGAGGTGCGGGCGATCTCGGCGCGGCGCTCGGCCCGGCGGGCCAGGAGTTCATCACGGCGCGGGGTGAACCGCCGGTGCAGCTCCGCCACGAAGGCGAGCGCCGCGTCCGTGAGGACCTCTTCCTGCCGGGGCAGGGGCTCGGCGTCGACGATGGCCAGCGGGGACGGCGCTGGTGCGGACATGAGCTGTCACTTCCTTCAGCGGTGGCACCACGTGCCAAGTGGCACGAACGGGATGAATCGCGCCCGCTGTGCGGCCGGACGCTTCTGAGCAGTGGATACTAGTTTCCTCATTGTGGAACTTCAATGGTTTGTTGATGTCGAGATTCTCCGGGTCGAGGCAAGCTGACGCCGGGTGCCACCGATCCCGGCCGACGACACCCCCGTTCATTCGAGGTGGCTCAGGTCGGCCTCGGTGTCGATGTCGTACGGCCGCGCCACATCCGCGCACTCCACCAGCCGGACGGCGCCCTCGTGGGCCTTCAGGTAGGCGCGGGCGCCCCGGTCGCCGGTGGCGGCTTCCGCGATCCCCGCCCAGTGGGCGGCCCCGAACAGCACGGGATGCCCGCGCGTCCCGTCGTACGCGGCCGAGACCAGCGCGTTCTCGCCGTCGTACGCCCCAAGGACCCGCGCCACCGCCTCGGGCCCGATGCCCGGCTGGTCGACCAGCAGGACCAGGGCCGCCCGTGCGTCCGTCCGGGCGAGGGCGGCGAGGCCCGCGCGCAGCGAGGAGCCCATGCCCTCGGCCCAGCGCGGGTTGTCGACCAGGACGCAGTCGCCCAGGTCCGCCCGCGCGCGCACCTCCTCGGCCCGCGCGCCCAGCACCACATGGATACGCCCGGCCCCGGCCGCCCGGAGCACCCCCACCGCGTGCTCGACCAGTGGCCGCCCCCGGTGTTCCAGCAGTGCCTTGGGCCGTCCGCCGAGCCGTCGGCCGCCCCCGGCGGCCAGCACGAGAGCGGCGACCCGGGCGGCGGGGTCCTCGATGTCCGTCATGGCTCCTGCATACCCGACGGCGGCCCGGCTTTCAGGATTCCGCGGGCTGAATTTCGGCATGCCCCATGGCGCTCGCCGGGCCGGGTGGCGTTTACTGGCCCGCGCACGACGGCGTGGCTGCCTGGGGAGGGCTGCTTTGCGGAGCTTGGGGCACAGGCCGGTGACCGGCGGTGAAGAGGATCCGAGGGTGACGGAGCTGCGCACGGCGGTGTCCCGGTTACGCCGCCAACTGGCCGCTCTGCGCACGGACTTCCCGGACCGGGCGACAGCGGAGGACGAACTGGCCGCGCTCGCCGCCATGACCTCCGGCGGCTCCCCGGAGATACCCCGGCTGCGCGGCTCGCTGCTGCTGCTCGCGGGCGCCATCGGCTCGATGAGCGCCCTGTCGGGGGCCCTGCGGGAGGTCAGGGCGGCGGTGGACCTGTTCGGGGAACCCGCGCGCCGGGGCCAGGAGTCGCTGCCCCGCCCGGATCACTCCTCCGACGCGAACAGCCCCCGCTCCTGAGCCTGTTCGCGGATGCGGCGGTACAGCGCGGTCAGCGTCCCGCGCACCCCCACCCGGGGCAGCTGGAGCCGGTCCAGCGCCTCGGCGCCGGCCGGCATGTCGTGCCGGCCCTGACCGGTGAGCGGGCGCATCAGGGCCGGGTCGAGCCGGTCCACCCCGCGCACCAGACGCGCCTCGGGGGTGCCGCTCTCCTCGTACTCGTGCCACAGGTCCGGGAACTCGGCGGCGAGCGGACCGGGCAGCGCGCCGTACCGCCGCCGCGCGACGGCCTCCTCCGCCCGCGCCTTCTGGTCCCGGTCGCCCGCACTCCAGGCCGAGGGGTCGCCGGTGTCGATCTCCACCAGGTCGTGCATCAGGCACATCTTCATCATCCGCGCCAGGTCCAGCGACCGGCCGCTCTCCCGCTCGAACTCGCCGTGCAGCAGCCGGCGGACCAGCGCCAGATGCCAGGAGTGCTCGGCGGCGCTCTCCCGGCGGTCCGGGGTGGCGTTGTCGTGCCGCTCGACATCGCGGAGCCGGGCGGTATGGGCGACGGCGTCGAACAGGTCGCGCGGCCCGGGTTCTCGCATCGGTGGCTCCCCTTCCCCGGCGGCAGGGCGGACGGGACCGGTGCCCGGGGACCCTACATGCCGGAACTCGCCAGCGACCGGGACAGCTCGGCCGCGACCTGCTGGAGCACCGGCACGATCTTGTCCGTGGCGTCCTCGGTCACCCGGCCCGCCGGGCCCGAGATGGAGATCGCCGCGGCCGTCGGGGAATCCGGTACGCAGACGGCGAGGCAGCGCACCCCGACCTCCTGCTCGTTGTCGTCCACGGCGTACCCCTGCCGCCGCACCTCGGCCAGCGCCGCGAGGAAGCCCTCCGGTGTGGTGATGGTCCGGTCCGTCGCCGCGGGCATACCGGTACGGCCCAGCAGTGCCCGCACCTCGTCGTCCGGCACCGCCGAGAGCAGCGCCTTGCCCACGCCCGTGGAGTGCGGCAGCACCCGCCGGCCGACCTCGGTGAACATCCGCATCGAGTGCTTGGACGGCACCTGTGCCACGTACACGATCTCGTCGCCGTCCAGCAGCGCCATGTTCGCGGTCTCGCCGGTCTCCTCCACGAGCCGCGCGAGGTACGGCCGCGCCCAGGTGCCGAGCAGCCGGGACGCCGACTCGCCGAGCCGGATCAGCCGGGGGCCGAGCGCGTAGCGCCGGTTGGGCTGCTGGCGCACATAGCCGCAGGCGACCAGGGTGCGCATCAGCCGGTGGATGGTGGGCAGCGGCAGTCCGCTGGTCGCGGACAGTTCGCTGAGGCCGACCTCGCCGCCCGCGTCCGCCATCCGTTCCAGCAGGTCGAAGGCGCGCTCAAGGGACTGGACCCCGCCACCGCCGGAGGCCTTGGCGGATTCGGGGGTGCTGGCGCTCGACGTCGGCACGGCACGTTCCTTTCGGGGCGAACGGAGGGCAGCAGCCTACCCGGCGGACGGTTGACTCCCCGCTTGTGCGGAGCTACATTCTGTCTACTGGAATTCTAATTCCGCTTTGTGGAAACGTCCAGGGTGTCACCCTCCCCCTCTCGCCGGGCGGACGCCCCTTGACGGCGCCGAACCGGGAGTGAAGACTCCTTCAACAGAACGTTGAAATCCGTTTCGTGGCTGTATATCCCGTTCCCCGGGCATGAAGACCCGGGCGTCCGACGGCGGTACAGAAAGGGGTCCGGGTGTCCGACGCTGAACTGGTGCTGCGCTCCAGGCGTGTCATCACCCCGGAGGGGACACGGGCCGCCACGGTCACCGTGTCCGCCGGGACGATCACGGCCGTACTGCCGTACGACACCGAGGTCCCGCCCGGCGCCCGTCTGGTCGACGTCGGCGACGACGCGCTGCTGCCCGGCCTGGTCGACACCCATGTGCACGTCAACGACCCGGGCCGCACCGAGTGGGAGGGCTTCTGGACCGCCACCCGCGCCGCGGCCGCCGGCGGCATCACCACCCTCGTCGACATGCCGCTCAACTCCCTGCCGCCGACCACCACCGTCGAGCATCTGCGGATCAAGCGGGACGTGGCCCGGGACAAGGCGCACATCGACGTCGGCTTCTGGGGCGGCGCCCTGCCCGACAACGTCAAGGACCTGCGCCCGCTGCACGACGCCGGGGTCTTCGGCTTCAAGGCGTTCCTGTCCCCGTCCGGGGTGGACGAGTTCCCGCACCTCGACCAGGAGCAACTCGCCCGCTCCCTCGCGGAGATCGCCGGCTTCGGCGGCCTGCTGATCGTGCACGCCGAGGACCCGCACCACCTGGCCGCCGCCCCGCAGCACGGCGGCCCCCGCTACGCCGACTTCCTCGCCTCGCGCCCCCGCGACGCCGAGGATACCGCCATCGCCGCGCTGATCGCCCACGCCCGCCGCCTGGACACTCGGGTGCACGTCCTGCACCTGTCCTCCGGCGACGCGCTGCCGCTGATCCGCGCCGCCCGCGCCGACGGCGTCCGGATCACCGTGGAGACCTGCCCGCACTACCTCACCCTCACCGCCGAGGAAGTCCCCGACGGCGCCAGCGAGTTCAAGTGCTGCCCGCCGATCCGCGAGGCCGCCAACCAGGACCTGCTGTGGGCCGCGCTCGCCGACGGCACCATCGACTGCGTCGTCACCGACCACTCGCCCTCCACGGCCGACCTGAAGACCGGCGACTTCGCCACCGCCTGGGGCGGCATCTCCGGCCTCCAGCTCAGCCTCTCCGCCGTGTGGACCGAGGCCCGCAGGCGCGGCCACACCCTGGACGACGTCGTGCGCTGGATGTCCGCGCGCACCGCCGCCCTCGTCGGACTCGACGCCCGCAAGGGCGCCATCGCCCCCGGCCGCGACGCCGACTTCGCGGTCCTCGCCCCCGAGGAGACCTTCACCGTCGACCCGGCCGGACTCCAGCACCGCAACCGGGTCACCGCGTACGCGGGCCGCACCCTGCACGGCGTCGTCAGGTCCACCTGGCTGCGCGGCCGACGCATCGTCGCCGACGGCGAGTTCACCCCGCCGAAGGGCACGCTGCTCGACCGCCCCTGAGCCACGGCCCCGGCCACGGGGTGACCCGCAGACCCATCCGGCCGACCCCGACTCCCGAGAGGAAGCACTGATCACCGTGACGGCGACATCAGGTTTTACCGGCGACGCGCACCCCTACGGAGGCGGTGACCCGTACGCGGACTACCGCACCGCCGACTTCCCCTTCACCCAGTACGCCAACCTCGCCGACCGCCGCCTCGGCGCCGGTGTCGTCGCCGCCAACGACGAGTTCTTCGCCCAGCGGGAGAACCTGCTGGTGCCCGAGCGCGCCGAGTTCGACCCCGAGCACTTCGGGCACAAGGGCAAGATCATGGACGGCTGGGAGACCCGCCGCCGGCGCGGCGCCAGCACCGAGGACCCCTGGCCCACCGCCGAGGACCACGACTGGGCCCTGATCCGCCTCGGCGCCCCCGGGGTGATCCGCGGCATCGTGGTGGACACCGCCCACTTCCGCGGCAACTACCCGCAGGCCGTCTCCGTCGAGGCCGCCTCGGTCCCCGGCTCGCCCTCGCCCGCGCAGCTGCTCGGCGACGACGTGAAGTGGACGACCCTCCTCGCGCGCACCCCCGTCGGCGGCCATGCCGCGAACGGCTTCGCCGTCTCCGTGGAGCAGCGCTTCACCCACCTGCGCGTCAGCCAGCACCCCGACGGCGGCATCGCCCGGCTGCGCGTGTACGGCGAAGTCGTCCCGGATCCCGCGTGGTTGGCGGTGCTCGGCACCTTCGACGTGGTCGCCCTGGAGAACGGCGGCAGCGTCGAGGACGCCTCCGACCGCTTCTACTCCCCGGCCACCAACACCATCCAGCCCGGCCGCTCCCGCAAGATGGACGACGGCTGGGAGACCCGGCGCCGCCGCGACCGGGGCCACGACTGGATCCGCTACCGGCTCGGCACCCAGTCCCGCATCGGCGCCGTCGAGATCGACACCGCGTACCTCAAGGGCAACAGCGCGGGCTGGGCATCGGTCTCGGTGCGCGACGGCGAGGACGGCGAGTGGCGCGAGATCCTGCCCCGCACCCGCCTCCAGCCCGACACCAACCACCGGTTCGTGCTGCCGGAAGCGGCCGTCGGCACCCACGCGCGCATCGACATCTACCCCGACGGCGGCATCTCCCGGCTGCGCCTGTACGGCTCCCCGACCGAGGCCGGGACGGCCCGACTGGCCGCGCGGCACCAGGAACTGGGCGGCTGACACACCGTCACACGGATCGAGGGGCGGGCACCGCGGGGAGGCGGGCGCCCGCCCCTCGTGCTGTCCGCGGTGCGTGCCGCCCGTACAGCGAACCAGCAGGTGGTGGGGGGTGAACAGGGCCGAACGGCCCCATCGGACAGGGCCGGACGGCGCCGGGCCCGCGGTGCAATACTGGCTCGTCTTCCGGCCGGACCTCCGGCGCCGTGAGGCACGGGTCCACCGCCACCGTCTTCTTCCAGCGGTGAACTCGCGCACGGCGCAGGAGAGTTGCGCGGCGCCATGACCAGGCACACCGCGCGGGCCACGCGAAGACGGCGCCGAGAGGGCGCGCCGACGACCGCCGGGTACGGGGCCGGGCACGGGCGGGCGGCGCGCGACGTACCGCAGGGAGAGAGCCAGTCCGTGAACACCACCAGAAGCGACGGCCACGACGAGTACCACGCCCTCCTCGCCCGGCGGGACGCGATGCGCCTGCGCCAGCAGCTCCTGTCCCCGTCCGCCCGTCCGGACGCGGGCACGGGAACCCGGCGGGCCGGTGCGCGAGCCGCTCACGGGCAGCCGTACGACGGCGCCGCCGACCAGCGGATCATCACCCGCCAGCTGCCGCTGGTCACCCCCTTCGCCAAGCTCATCGGGCATCTCTACGACGCGATGTTCGAGCGCCACCCCTATCTGCGCTCGCTCTTCCCCGACTCCATGGAGTTCCAGCGGGTCCATCTGGAACGGGCCTTCTGGTACCTGATCGAACACCTCGACCGGCCGCAGGAGGTGGCCGACTTCTGCGCCCGGCTCGGCCGCGACCACCGCAAACTCGGCGTCCAGCCCGTGCACTTCGAGGTGTTCGAACAGGCGCTCGCCGAGGCCCTGCGGCGCAGCGCGGGCGCGCGCTGGAGCGAGGAGATGGAACAGGCGTGGCTGCGCATGGTGCGCTTAGCCGTCACGGCCATGGTGGACGGCGCGGCGGGCGCGCTGGCCGAACCGCCGTACTGGAACGGCACGGTCACCGCCCACGAGCTGCGCGGCCCCGACCTCGCGGTGCTCCGGGTACGCCCCGCGGAACCGTTCCCCTACGAGGCCGGCCAGTACACCCGGATCCAGACCCCGCTGCTGCCGCTGACCTGGCGGCCGTACTCGATCGCCTGCGCGCCCCGCCCGGACGGCGAACTGGAGTTCCACGTCCGCCGCACCGCCCCCGGCGGCGTCAGCGACGCGCTGGTCACCGGCACCCGCGCCGGCGACCAGCTCCGCCTCGGCCCCGCCCAGGGCTCCATGGTCCTGGACGGCGACCCGGCGCGGGACGTCCTGATCGTGGCCGGCGGCACCGGCTGGGCCACCGCCCGCGCCCTGCTCGAAGAGCTGTCCCAAAGCCCCCTGCACCGCGGCACCCACCTGTTCGTCGGCGCCCGCACCCTGGACGAGCTGTACGACACCGCCGCCCTCGCCCGCCTGGAGAAGAGCTGCTCCTGGCTGCGGGTCGTGCCGGTGATCGGCGAGGAGTCCGGCGCCGCCGAGAGCGGCTCGGTGGCCGACGCGGTGGCCCGGCGCGGCGACTGGTCCGGCCACACCGCCTACGTCAGCGGCCCGCCCATGATGGTCACCGCCACGGTGTACGGCCTGACCGCGCTGGCCCTGCCGCCCGACCGCATCCACCACGACCCGGTCGACGGCACCCTGCCCCCGGCCGCGCGACCGTCCCGGGCCGGGGCACCGGCGGCGATCACCGGAAGGTGAGCCACGCCACGCGCGCCGCCCCGGAACTCTTCCCCCCTCCTCCCGCGTTCTTTCGGACGTGACCCTTCAGCAAGAGATCGTCGGCAACGCCATGCAGATGGCGGTCGTCAACCTGAACCCCGGCCAGACCGTGTACTGCGAGGCCGGGAAGTTCCTGTTCAAGACCACGAACGTGACCATGGAGACCCGGCTGTCCGGCCCCTCCGGGAGCGGCGGGCAGCAGGGCGGCAGCGGCGGCATGGGCGGCCTGCTGCGCCAGGCCATGGGCACCGCCATGCAGGTGGGCCAGCGGATGCTCGCGGGCGAGTCGCTGGCCTTCCAGTACTTCACCGCGCAGGGCGGCCAGGGCACGGTCGGCTTCGCGGGCGTGCTCCCCGGCGAGATGCGCGCGCTGGAACTCGACGGGCACCGCGCCTGGTTCGCCGAGAAGGACGCGTTCGTGGCCGCCGAGTCCTCGGTGGAGTTCGGCATCGCCTTCGCGGGCGGCCGCACCGGCATGAGCGGCGGCGAGGGCTTCATCCTGGAGAAGTTCACCGGGCACGGCACCGTGATCATCGCGGGCGCGGGCAACTTCATCGACCTCGATCCGGCGGACTTCGGCGGCCGCATCGAGGTGGACACCGGCTGCGTGGTCGCCTTCGAGGAGGGCATCCAGTACGGCGTCCAGCGCGTGGGCGGCCTCAACCGTCAGGGCGTCATGAACGCCGTCTTCGGCGGCGAGGGCCTCTCCCTGGCCACCCTGGAGGGCAACGGCCGCGTCATCCTCCAGTCCCTGACCATCGAGAGCCTGGCCAACGCCCTGAAGAAGGCCCAGGGCGGCGACAAGCAGGGCCCGACGGGCGGCCTGTTCTCCACGCACGCGGGGTGAGCGCCGAGAGTCCGCGTGCGCGGGGAGGTCACAGAGCGCGCCGCCACGTCTGGCCGACCAGGTCGTGGCCGAAGCTGTGGTGGGCCTCCGCCGCGACCGGCTCGAAGCCGTGCGCCTCGTAGATGCGGCGGGCCGTCTTCAGTACGTCATTGGTCCACAGCGTGATCGCCCCGCACCCGGCCTCGCGCGCGAAGCGCAGGCATTCCTCGACCAGACGGGTGCCGAGACCGAGCCCGCGCGCGGCGGGGTCCACCAGCAGCAGGCGCAGCTTCGCGGTGCCCTCGTCGTCCCCGGGCGCGCAGAAGACGCAGCCGGCCCGCGCCCCGTCGACCTCGGCGATCCACGCCGCCCGCGGTCCCGGGCCCGCCGCGCGGGTGTGGTCGGCGACGATCCGGGCGACCAGCGCCTCGAAGTCCGCGTCCCAGCCGAACTCCCGGTCGTACAGCTCACCGTGCGCCATCACCACCCAGCCCAGGTCCCCGGGCCGGCCGAGCGGACGGACGACCACCTCGTGTTCCGTCGCCATCGGGACCACCCACCTCTCACTGAAACGACTGTTTCAGTACACTAACCCGGGTGGCCCGATCCGAAGCAACCCCTTCTCCGCGCCGGCAGGAACTGCTGGAGGCGGCGTACGCCCACGCGCTGCGCAGCGGCCTGGCCGGTCTGTCCCTGCGCCCGCTCGCCGAGGAGATCAAGTCCTCCCCGCGGGTGCTGCTGTACCTGTTCGGCAGCAAGGACGGCCTGGTCCGGGCCCTGCTGGCGCGGGCCAGGGCCGATGAGCTGGCCGCCCTGCGACGGCTCGCGGCCGCGCGCGATCCGGCGGCGGGGCTGGGGCCGGTCGCCCGCGAGCTGTGGCGCTGGCTGTCCGAGGACGCCCACCGCGGTCTGCTGACGCTCTGGGTCGAGAGCTACGCCCGCTCCCTCGTGGAGCCCGACGGCCCCTGGGCCGGATTCGCGAGCGACACGGTCGGGGACTGGCTCGCCCTGCTCGCCACCAGCCAGGGGCCCGGGGTGCGCGACACCGAAGCGGGCCTGGCCCAGCGCACGTTCGTGCTCGCCGCCCTCAGGGGAGCCCTGCTGGACCTCCTCGCCACCGGCGACCTGGAGCGGACGAGTGCGGCGGTGCGCGACCTGCTGGCCGCGGTGGAGTGACCCCGGCGCACGACCGGTGGCGCACCGCACATTCGGTGGCTTATATGTGACCTTCTTGTGGGCCTCCCGAGGAGGAAGGTGAACTCGTTGAAAAACACGGTTACCTGCGGGGGAATTCCACGGTGTTGTCGTTGACATGTCCTTGTCTACGCGCGTCATCATGGCGGCATGCGAATCCCCCCACGCGCCGCTCGTATCGGCGCCGCTGCCGCAGTCCTGTCCGCACTCCTCGTCGGCGGCACCGTCTCCGCCACCACGGCGGACGCGTCCGTCGTCTCCGCCGCCTCCGTCGGCAGCATCTGCCACAGCGACCTGCCGTCGCAGGCCGACGACACCCTCGACCTCATCGCCCAGGGCGGCCCCTATCCCTACTCGCAGGACGGCACGGTCTTCTCCAACCGCGAGGGCGTCCTGCCCAGCCGGTCCTCGGGCTACTACCACGAGTACACCGTGGTGACCCCCGGCGCCCCCACCCGCGGCACCCGCCGCATCATCACCGGTGAGCGCAGCCAGGAGGACTACTACACCTCCGACCACTACGAGACGTTCGACCTGATCGACTTCGACTGCTGAACCACCGCCGGACAACAGCTGATCCGCACCGAGCCCCGCCCCGCGGCCCCACCCCACGTGACGGCCGCGGGGCGAGCCGTGTCCGGCCGCCCGGCACATCGTTTCCGGCCATCTCCCGCTTTCCGCACGGCATTTCCGCGCGGCCGGGCACCATGCGGCCACCGTGCGCGTTCTCCAGGCACCGGGATGCGCCCGGACGGCCTCGGGGGGAGTCCGGAAGGGGAGTCATGGACCGACAGGCAGTGGATCTGGGGGAGTTCGGGGACGCGTTCCGGCGCGACCCCCATCCGGTGTACGCCATGCTGCGCGAGCGGGGCCCGGTGCACCGGATCCGGATACCCCACGCGGACGAGGACTACGAGACCTGGCTCGTCGTGGGGTACGAGGAGGCGCGCGCCGCCCTCGCCGACCCCCGGCTCGCCAAGGACGGCACGAAGATCGGCGTGACCTTTCTCGACCAGGAGCTGATCGGCAGAGATCTGCTGGCCACCGACCCGCCCCAGCACACCCGGCTGCGCGGCCTCGTCACCCGGGCCTTCACCATGCGCCGGGTCGAGCAACTGCGCCCGCGCGTCCAGCGGATCACCGACGAGCTGCTGGACGAGATGCTGTCGCCGGGCAGCGCCGGCCGCGCCGACCTCATCGCCGCCCTCGCCTACCCGCTGCCCCTCACCGTCATCTGCGAACTGCTCGGCGTCCCCGAGATGGACCGCACCGAGTTCCGCAAGATCTCCACCCAGGTGGTCGCCCCGACCGACCACGGGTCCGAGCGCGAGGCGATCGACCGGCTCGGCGAGTACCTCACCGAACTGATCGAGGACAAGCGCCGCTCCGGGGTCACCGGCGACCTCCTCGGCGACCTGGTCCGCACCACCGCCGAGGACGGCGACCGGCTCTCGGCCGAGGAGCTGCGCGGCATGGCCTTCCTGTTGCTCATCGCGGGCCACGAGACCACGGTCAACCTCATCGGCAACGGCGTCCTCGCCCTGCTCACCCACCCCGATCAGCTCGCCGCCCTGCGCGCCGACATGAGCCTGATCGACGGCGTGGTCGAGGAGACGCTGCGCTGGGAGGGCCCGGTGGAGAACGCCACGTTCCGGTACGCGGCCGAACCGCTGGAGCTCGGGGGCGTCCGCATCGAGAAGGGCGAGCACGTGATGGTCGGCCTCACCGCCGCCCAGCGCGACGGCGCCCGCTTCCCCGCCCCCGAGCGCTTCGACATCCGCCGCGACACCCGCGGCCACCTCGCCTTCGGCCACGGCCTCCACTACTGCCTGGGCGCACCCCTGGCCCGCCTGGAGGGCCGCGTCGCCCTCTCCGCCCTGCTGGAGCGCGCCCCCGGCCTCGCCCTGGACGGCCCGCACGACGAGTGGCTGCCGGGCATGCTGATGCGCGGCCTGCGGACCCTGCCGGTGCGCTGGTAGGGGGGAGGAGCGGCGGGCGGCCGTACGACGCGGGCGTGAACGCGGACGCCGTACGGCTCGCACCCGGCCGTACGGCTCGCGCCTTACCGTCGTACGACCGCCCCGCGACCGCCTCCCGTACGGCCTCTCAGCCGCCCCCGGCCGTGGGTGCGGGCGCCGCCGGAATCTCCGCCATCGCCACCGCCCGCCGCTCCCGCCGCGAGATCTCGCACGCCTCGGCGATCCGCAGGGCCTGGAGGGCCTCGTGGCCGTCGCAGGGGTTGGCGCGCTCGCCGTGCAGCACCTCCACGAAGGCGCACAGCTCGGCCTCGTACGCGGGCGCGAAGCGTTCCAGGAAGCCGGTCCAGGGCTTGTCGGCGGGCGGTGGCCCGGTCGGTTCGGTGGAGGCGAGCGGGGTGCGGTCGTCCAGGCCGACCACCACGGTGTCGCGCTCCCCGGCCAGCTCCATACGGACGTCGTAGCCCGCGCCGTTCACGCGGGTCGCGGTCGCGGTGGCCAGGGTGCCGTCGTCCAGGGTGAGCAGCGCCGCGCCCGTACAGGCGTCGTCCGCCTCGCGGAACATCGCGGATCCCGTGTCCGAACCGGCCGCGTAGACGTCGCTGACCTCCCGGCCCGTCACCCAGCGCAGGATGTCGAAGTCATGGATGAGCGTGTCCCGGAACAGCCCGCCGGACAGCCGCAGCCAATCGGCCGGGGGAGGGGACTGGTCGCAGGTCAGGGCCCGTACGGTGTGCAGCCGGCCGAGCCGCCCGGCGCGCACCGCCGCGCGCGCCCCGGCGTACCCCGCGTCGAAGCGGCGCTGGAAGCCCATCTGGAGCACCGTCCCGGCCGTCGCCACCTCGGCGAGCGCCTGGAGCGTGCCCGGCAGGTCCAGGGCGATCGGCTTCTCGCAGAAGACCGGCAGCCCCGAGCGCGCCGCCCGGCCGATCAGCTCGGCGTGGGCCGCGGTCGCCGTGCTGATCACCACCGCGTCCACGCCCCACCGGAAGATCTCGTCCACCCCCGGCGCCGCCGTCTCGCCCAGCCGGTGCGCGAGCAGCTGCGCCCGCGCCGGATCGGCGTCCGTGAGGATCAGCGAGCCGACCTCGCGGTGGCGGCTGAGGGTGTTCGCGTGAAGGGTGCCGATGCGGCCCGTACCGATGACCCCGATGCGCATGGAAACAAAGTGACGGCGCGGCCCGCCCCCTGTCAATTCATATGTCAGGACAACCGGACTTCACGACTTCCCGTCAACTGCGCACGCGGCTACGCTCGGGCCCGTGCCGAAACCAGATGTGGACCCGACCGTCGCGCTCGAACTCCGCGTGGACCGCGGTTCGCCGGTGCCGTTGTACTTCCAGCTGTCCCAGCAGCTGGAGGCCGCGATCGAGCACGGAAGCCTGACCCCCGGGAGCCTGCTGGGCAACGAGATCGAGCTGGCCGCGCGGCTCGGCCTGTCCCGGCCCACCGTCCGCCAGGCCATCCAGTCCCTGGTCGACAAGGGGCTGCTGGTGCGCCGCCGGGGCGTCGGCACCCAGGTCGTGCACAGCAGGGTCAAGCGCCCGCTGGAACTGAGCAGCCTCTACGACGACCTGGCGGCGGCCGGCCGGCGCCCCACGACGAAGGTCCTGGTCAACACGGTCGTCCCGGCCACCGCCGAGATCGCGGCCGCGCTCGGGACCACCGAGGGCGGCGACGTCCACCGCGTCGAACGGCTCCGGCTCGCGCACGGCGAGCCGATCGCCTACCTGATCAACCATCTGCCGCCCGGCCTGCTCGACCTGGACACCGCCCAGCTGGAGGCCACCGGCCTGTACCGGCTGCTGCGCGCCGCCGGGATCACCCTGCACAGCGCCCGCCAGTCGATCGGCGCCCGCGGCGCCACTGCCACCGAGGCCGAGCGGCTCGGCGAGGCCGACGGCGCCCCGCTGCTCACCATGTGCCGCACCACCTACGACGACACCGGCCGCGCCGTCGAGTACGGCGACCACACCTACCGCCCGAGCCGCTACGCCTTCGATTTCCAGCTGCTCGTACGGCCCTGAACGCCTCGGTCGTTCGTCGCATTGTCCGGACAAGGTGACCGGAATCTCCTCCCCGGCCGTCCGCCCGCCGGCCCCGGTGACCGATACTGAAGTGTTTGGGGCTGGTGAGATCGCCGCCGGGACACACCCACGGTGAGGTCGCCCGCCCCATCCGCACATCGGAGCAAGGACAGCTGAGAGTCAGCTGGAGACAGCGAGAAGGGCACGGCCTCGTGGCACGGTTTCGGACCTGGGCAGTCATGGCGCTCGCAGGGGCACTCTCGGTGTGCCTGGCGGGCTGCAGCAGCACCGGCGGGAAGCGGGCCGAGGACGCCCGCAAGGCCGCCGTCGCCCAGGGCAGGTCGGCGGTGAACACCCCCCGCTGGACCTTCGCGATGATCACGCACTCGGGAGACGGCGACACCTTCTGGGACATCGTGCAGAGCGGCGCCAAGCAGGCCGCCGTCAAGGACAACATCAACTTCCTGTACTCGCACGACGACGACGCCCAGCAGCAGGCCCAGCTGGTGGACGCGGCGGTCGACAAGAAGGTCGACGGCATCATCGTCACCCTGGCGAAGCCCGACGCCATGAAGGCCGCCGTCCAGCGCGCCGAGAAGGCCGGCATCCCGGTGATCACGGTCAACTCCGGCTCGCAGGAGTCCAAGGCGTTCGGCGCGCTCACCCACATCGGCCAGGACGAGACCATCGCCGGTGAGGCCGTCGGCGACGAGCTGAACGAGCGGGGCAGGAAGAAGGCCCTGTGCGTGCTGCACGAGCAGGGCAACGTGGGCCACGAGCAGCGCTGCGACGGCGTCGCCAAGACCTTCCAGGGCAAGCTCCAGAAGCTCTACGTCAACGGCACGAACATGCCCGACGTGCAGTCCGCCATCGAGGCCAAGCTCCAGGCCGACAAGTCCCTGGACAGCGTCGTCACCCTCGGCGCGCCCTACGCCGACACCGCCGTGAAGGCGAAGAACGACGCGGGCAGCAAGGCCGAGGTGGACACCTTCGACCTCAACGCGCAGGTCGCGACCTCGCTCCAGAACGGCACCCTGGGCTTCGCGGTGGACCAGCAGCCCTACCTCCAGGGCTACGAGGCGATCGACCTGCTGTGGGCCTACAAGTACAACGGCGACGTCCTCGGCGGCGGCAAGCCGGTGCTGACCGGCCCGCAGATCATCACCAAGGACCAGGCGGCCACGCTGAAGGCGTACACCGAGCGGGGCACCCGATGACCGCCGAGCGGACCCCCGAGCGGAACGCGGTCGAACGGAAGACCGAGGTGCCGGTGGCCGACGAGCGGATCCTGCGGACCTCTCCGCTGAAGAAGCTCCTCGCCCGCCCCGAGCTGGGCTCCGTCGTCGGCGCCCTCGCGGTCTTCCTCTTCTTCGCCTTCATCGCCGACGGCTTCCTGCGCGCCTCCAGCCTCAGCACCGTCCTGTACGCCTCCTCGACCATCGGGATCATGGCCGTACCGGTGGCGCTGCTGATGATCGGCGGCGAGTTCGACCTGTCGGCCGGTGTCCTCGTGACGTCCTCGGCGCTGATCTCCTCGATGTTCAGCTACCAGATGACCGCGAACACCTGGGTCGGCGTCGGCGTTTCCCTGCTGGTCAGCCTCGCCATCGGCGCCTTCAACGGCTTCATGCTCACCCGCACCGGGCTGCCCAGCTTCATCATCACGCTGGGCACCTTCCTGATGCTGTGCGGCATGAACCTCGGCTTCACCAAGCTGATCGACGGCACGGTCTCCACCAAGACCATCGCCGACATGCAGGGCTTCTCCAGCGCCCGCGCCGTCTTCGCCTCCACGGTGAGCGTCGGCGGCGTCGACTTCAAGATCACCATCCTGTGGTGGCTCGCCCTGGTCGCCGTCGGCTCCTGGATCCTGCTGCGCACCCGCGTCGGCAACTGGATCTTCGCGGTCGGCGGCAACGAGGACGCGGCCCGCGCGGTCGGCGTGCCGGTGGCGAAGACGAAGATCGGCCTCTACATGGGTGTCGCGTTCGGCGCCTGGATCTCCGGCCAGCACCTGCTCTTCTCCTTCGACGCCGTCCAGTCCGGCGAGGGCGTCGGCAACGAGCTGATCTACATCATCGCCGCCGTCATCGGCGGCTGCCTGATCACCGGCGGCTACGGCAGCGCGATCGGCTCCGCCGTGGGCGCCCTGATCTTCGGCATGACCAGCAAGGGCATCGTCTTCGCCGAGTGGAACCCCGACTGGTTCAAGTTCTTCCTCGGAGCGATGCTGCTCCTCGCGACCCTGCTCAACGCCTGGGTCCGCAAGCGCGCGGAGGCGACGACATGACGGACGACGTGACGCCCGGGACGACGGCCGGGACGACGGACGAGACCACCCCGACGGCGGCGGCGCCCGCCCTGGTCGAGCTGTCCGGCGTCGGCAAGCACTACGGCAATGTGCGCGCCCTGGACGGCGTGTCCCTCCAGGTGCACGCGGGCGAGATCACCTGCGTCCTCGGCGACAACGGCGCGGGCAAGTCCACCCTGATCAAGATGATCGCCGGACTGCACCAGCACGACGGCGGCACTTTGCGCATCGAGGGCGAGGAAACCCGCCTCGCCTCCCCGCGCGACGCCCTGGACCGGGGCATCGCCACCGTCTACCAGGACCTGGCCGTCGTGCCCCTGATGCCGGTCTGGCGCAACTTCTTCCTCGGCTCCGAGCCCCGCACGGGCACCGGCCCCTTCAAGCGCCTCGACACCGCCCTGATGCGCCGCACCACCCGCGAGGCGCTGCTGCGCATGGGCATCGACCTGCGCGACGTCGACCAGCCCATCGGCACTCTCTCCGGCGGCGAACGCCAGTGCGTGGCCATCGCCCGCGCCGTCCACTTCGGCGCCAAGGTCCTCGTCCTGGACGAGCCGACCGCGGCCCTGGGCGTCAAGCAGTCCGGCGTGGTCCTCAAGTACGTCGCCGCCGCCCGCGACGAGGGCCTGGGCGTCGTCCTGATCACCCACAACCCGCACCACGCCTACCTGGTGGGCGACCGGTTCGTACTGCTGCGCCGCGGCACCATGGTGGGTAATCACACACGGGACGAGATCACCCTGGACGAGCTGACCGCGCAGATGGCCGGCGGCTCCGACCTGGACGTCCTGCGCCACGAACTCCAGCGCGACTGAGGGTCCCGAGGGGCGCCGCGGTCAACCGGGACACCACCGGGATCGCCCGCCCCTCGCCCTCGCCCTGTACGACACGCTTACCGTCGTTGAGGCACAATCGACCAACGATGAGCACCTATCGCGACCTCACGGCCCCCATCGGCTCCCGCCGCGCCCCCGTCCTGCGGACGGTCGGCACCCGGGAGCGCCGGTCCCACCTGACGGCCCCCCGTGTCCCCACCGTCGGCATCGACATCGGCGGCACCAAGGTGATGGCGGGCGTCGTGGACGCCGACGGCAACATCCTGGAGAAGCTCCGCACGGAGACCCCGGACAAGTCGAAGAGCCCCAAGGTCGTCGAGGACACCATCGTCGAGCTGGTCCTGGACCTCTCCGACCGGCACGACGTGCACGCGGTCGGCATCGGCGCCGCCGGCTGGGTCGACGCGGACCGCAACCGCGTCCTGTTCGCCCCCCACCTGTCCTGGCGCAACGAACCGCTGCGCGACCGGCTCAGCGGCCGCCTCTCCGTGCCGGTGCTGGTGGACAACGACGCCAACACGGCCGCCTGGGCCGAGTGGCGCTTCGGCGCCGGGCGCGGCGAGGACCACCTGGTGATGATCACCCTGGGTACCGGTATCGGCGGCGCGATCCTGGAGGACGGCCAGGTCAAGCGGGGCAAGTTCGGTGTCGCGGGCGAGTTCGGCCATATGCAGGTCGTGCCCGGCGGCCACCGCTGCCCGTGCGGCAACCGCGGCTGCTGGGAGCAGTACAGCTCCGGGAACGCCCTGGTCCGCGAGGCGCGCGAGCTGGCCCAGGCCGACTCGCCGGTCGCCTACGGGATCATCGAGCACGTCAAGGGCAACATCGGCGACATCACCGGTCCGATGATCACCGAGCTGGCCCGCGAGGGCGACGCGATGTGTGTGGAGCTGCTCCAGGACATCGGCCAGTGGCTCGGCGTCGGCATCGCCAACCTGGCCGCCGCCCTCGACCCCTCCTGCTTCGTCATCGGCGGCGGCGTCTCGGCCGCCGACGATCTGCTCATCGGCCCCGCCAGAGACGCCTTCAAGCGCCATCTCACCGGCCGCGGCTACCGCCCCGAGGCCCGTATCACCCGCGCCCAGCTCGGCCCCGAGGCCGGCATGGTGGGCGCGGCCGACCTGGCCCGCCTGGTGGCCCGCCGGTTCCGGCGGGCCAAGCGCCGCCGGGTCGAGCGGTACGAGCGCTACGAGCGGTACGCCCAGGCCCGCCGCGAACGGGACACCGCATGACCGCCTCCACCTCCGTGCCCCGCCAGGCCGCCGCGCCGCGACCGGGGCGGCCTCCCGAGGACCCCCGCCACAAGGCCAGGCGCCGGGCGCTCACCCTGCTGATCATCGTGCTGCTCATCGGTGTGCCGGCCGGTTATCTGGTGATCTCGGCGAACCAGAGCCGCAACAGCGGCAAGGACAAGGAGGCCAAGTACTCCGCGACCGGCCTCACCGCGGGCTGGCCGTCCAAGGTGCAGCGCCGCCTCTACCAGGTGAACGTCCCGCGCCCCGCCGACCGCATCGCCTCGTACGAGACCAACAACTGGAAGACCAGCCGCCTGTACGTGCAGTTCCGCACCAACCCGGCCGGCCTGGACACCTTCCTCCAGTCCATGGGCTCGCGCCGTGACGAGCTGAAGAAGGGCGACATCGCCGTCGGCTCCCGCGACCGCAAGGTCAGCGGCTGGACCTTCGGCGGCTCCGGCCCCTGGTACGGCCTCACCCACACCCAGAAGAACCCGGCACCCACCCAGGACGTGGTCGTGAACATGGCCGACCCGAGCTTCCCGATGGTGTACGTGGTGTCGCGGACCGTGCCGTAGCCCCTGCTCCGGGGCCGGTTGTCAGACCCCGCCCGTAGAGTCGGAGACGTCTGATCCGAGGTGCGGGCGGGAGGTGGCAGAACGTATGAGCGGTGTGGTGACGACGGCCGAGCGGACGGCGGGTTCCCGGACGGCGTCCGCAGGGGACCCGGTGCCGGTGCGCCTGGCCGCGCTCTACCTGCCCGCGCCGCTGCCGCGCGAGGGCCGTATCGCCTTCTGGGACCCCGACGGCGAGCCCCTGCCCGCCGCGGCCGGCGACCCCGAGGAGCTGACGGTCGTACGACCGCACGGCGCCACCGTGCGCCGCCGACGGGTGCCCGCGCTCAGCCTGCCGCTCGCCGCGGCCCTGCCCCTGCTGGTCCGCGCCCGCCGGGACCCCGCCGCGCACCCCGCCACCGCCTGCTGGGGCGCCGCCGCGCTGCACGCGCTGCGGCTCGTCGCCTGGGGGCGGCTGCTGCCCGGCCTCACCTCGGGCGGCCAGGACGCCTGGCGGGCCGGTCCGCTGGAGCCCGGCGACATCGCCCACCTGCGCGCGATCGCCGCCGCCCTGCCCCCGGAGGGACACGCCGTGCCGCTGCCGGACCCCGGGCCGCTGCGGCTGCCCGAGCCGGAGGCGCTGGTCCGCTCCTTCCTGGACGCGATCGCCGACACCCTGCCCCGCACCCCCGCCGCCGCCCACGCCTGCGGCCGCCCCTTCGCCGCACGCGAGCCCCAGTCCCTGCCGGGCGCGCACGCGTGGGCGGCCGAGGTCGCCGCCGGCATGGACGCGGGCGTACGGATCTCGCTGCGCCTGGACCTGTCCGCGTACGACGCCTTCGACACCGGCGCGAGCGCGGGCGCCCGTGCCGCCGGGGCCGCGATCGTGCAGGTCCACAGCCTCGCCGACCCCACCCTCGTGGCCGACGCGGCCGCCCTGTGGGCGGGCGAGGCCGACACCGCCTTCGGGCCCCGCGCCCGGGTCGACGCGGCCCTCGCCGTGCGCCGCGCCGGACGCGTCTGGCCGCCCCTGGACCGGCTCGCCGAACAGGACGTGCCCGACGTCCTCGCCCTGTCCGAGGAGGAAGTGGGCGACCTGCTCGGCCTCGCGGCGAGCAGGCTGGCCGCCGCCGGGGTCGCCGTGCACTGGCCCCGGGACCTCGCCCGCGACCTCACCGCCACCGCCGAGGTGCGGCCCGCGCCCGGCTCCGCGACCGACGGCACCGGCTTCTTCGAGAGCGCGGACCTGCTGAGCTTCCGCTGGCAGCTCGCGCTCGGCGGGGACCCGCTGGACGAGGCCGAGATGGACGCCCTCGCCGAGGCCCACCGTCCCGTCGTACGACTGCGGGACCGCTGGGTGCTCGTCGACCCCGCCCTCGTCCGCAAGGCCCGCCGCCGGGAACTGGGCCTGCTCGACCCCCTCGACGCGCTGTCCGTGGCGCTCACCGGCACCGCCGAGGTCGACGGCGAGACCGTCCGGGCCGTGCCCGTCGGCGCCCTCGCCGCCCTCCGCGACCGCCTCACCGCGGGCCTGCGCCCCGCCGAGGCGCCCCCCGGCCTCGCCGCCACCCTGCGCGACTACCAGCTGCGCGGCCTCGCCTGGCTCGACCTGATGACCTCCCTCGGCCTCGGCGGCTGCCTGGCCGACGACATGGGCCTCGGCAAGACCGTCACCCTCATCGCCCTGCACCTGAAGCGGGCCCGCAGCGCACCCACCCTCGTCGTCTGCCCCGCCTCCCTGCTGGGCAACTGGCAGCGGGAGATCAACCGGTTCGCCCCCGGCGTCCCCGTCCGCCGCTTCCACGGCACGGAACGCACCCTGGCCGAGCCCGACGGCGGCTTCGTCCTCACCACGTACGGCACGATGCGCTCCGCCGCGGCCCAACTCGCCGGGCACACCTGGGGGATGGTCGTCGCGGACGAGGCCCAGCATGTGAAGAACCCCTACTCGGCCACCGCCAAGGCGCTGCGCACCATCGAGGCCCCCGCGCGGGTGGCGCTCACCGGCACCCCGGTGGAGAACAACCTCTCCGAGCTGTGGGCCCTGCTCGACTGGACCACCCCCGGACTGCTCGGCCCGCTGAAGTCCTTCCGCGCCCGGCACGCCCGCGCGGTGGAGAACGGCGAGGACCAGGAGGCCGTGGACCGGCTCGGCCGCCTCGTCCGGCCCTTCCTGCTGCGGCGCAAGAAGTCCGACCCGGGCATCGTCCCGGAGCTGCCGCCGAAGACCGAGACCGACCACCCGGTGCCGCTCACCCGCGAACAGGCCGCGCTGTACGAGGCGGTGGTGCGTGAGTCGATGCTGGCCATCGAGACCGCCGAGGGCATCGCCCGCCGGGGCCTCGTCCTGAAGCTGCTCGGCGCGCTGAAGCAGATCTGCGACCACCCCGCGCTCTACCTCAAGGAGGCCGGGGCCACCGACCGGCTGGTCCACCGCTCGGGCAAACTCGCCCTGCTGGACGAGCTGTTGGACACGGTCCTCGCCGAGGACGGCTCGGCGCTCGTCTTCACCCAGTACGTCGGCATGGCGCGGCTCATCACCGCCCATCTGTCCGCCCGCGCGGTCCCCGTGGACCTGCTGCACGGCGGCACCCCGGTGCCGGAGCGCGAGCGCATGGTCGACCGGTTCCAGGACGGCGCCACGCCGGTGCTCGTCCTCTCCCTGAAGGCCGCGGGCACCGGCCTCAACCTCACCCGTGCCGGGCATGTCGTGCACTTCGACCGCTGGTGGAACCCGGCCGTCGAGGAACAGGCCACCGACCGCGCCTACCGCATCGGCCAGACCCAGCCCGTCCAGGTCCACCGCCTGGTCACCGAGGGCACGGTCGAGGACCGGATCGCCGAGATGCTCGCCGCGAAGCGGGCTCTGGCCGACGCCATCCTCGGTTCCGGTGAGGCCGCCCTCACCGAACTGACCGACCGCGAACTCTCCGACCTCGTCTCCCTGCGGAGCACCCCATGACCCCCACCGACCCCGCCCGCCCGGCCGACCTGGCCCGCGAGGCCCTGCGGGCGGCACGCCGCCGGGCCCTGCCGGGGGCTGAGCGGGTGGAGACACGGACGGCGTCGGAGGGCTCGGCCGGGACGGAGGGGGCCCGGGGGGCGGACGCGGGGACCCGGGGGGCGGATGTGGGGGCTCAGGAGGCGGACGCGAGGGCCCAGGGGTCGGATGTGAGGGCCCAGGGGGCGGGCGCGGGGACTCGGCGGCCGGATGCGAGGGCTCAGGGGGCGGGCGCGAGGGGTGAGGGAACGGACGCGGGGTTCGAGAGGGCGGACGCGGGGTTCGAGGGGGAGAGGGCGGAAAGGGAGGGAGGGGAGAAGACCGGCCTCGGGCGTGACTCCGCGCCCGCTCGTGACCTCAGCCTGCGCCGTGATTGCAGTGTCGGTCATCACTCCGACCAGGGTCGTCACTCCGACGAGGGCCGTGCCTCTGGCCAGAGCGGTGCCAGCGGTCAGGGCCGTGCTACCGGGCAGGGCCGTGACCCCCGTCTCGACCGTCACTTCGACCTGCGCCGTGATTCCAGCCTCGGCCGTCACTCCGACGAGGGCCGTGCTACCGGGCAGGGCCGTGACCCCCGTCTCGACCGTCACTTCGACCTGCGCCGTGATTCCAGCCTCGGCCGTCACTCCGACCAGGGCCGCCATTCCGGTCAGGGCCGCGGCAACGGCTTCGGCCGTGAGACCGGTCTCGGTCGTGACACCGGTCTCACCCAGGGCGCCGCTCCCGGCCATGACACCGATCCCGGTCGCGACCTCACCCCCGACCGTGATGCACACCCTGACCGTGAGACCCACCCCGACCGTGGCTCCACTCACGGCCGCGTCTCCGACTCTCGCCCCGATCCGGACCTGAGCCCCGATCGTGAGACCGACTCCGACCGTGACCTCACTCCCGGCCGCGTTTCCGACTCTTGCCCCGGCCTGGATCCGAGCCCCGGCCTGGATCCGAGCCCCGGCCTGGATCCGAGCCCCGGCCTGGACCCGAGCCGTGGCCTCGATCCCAGCCCCGGCCCGGACCCCAGCCCCGACTCCGGCCCGGGTCCCGACTCCAGTGCGAGTTCCGGCCCCGGCCCGAGTCTCGCCGCCGACATCACCCCCCGCCCCCGCCCCGGCGACATCGCACGGGAGGCCCTGCGGGCCGCGCGGCGGGAGGCGTTGCGGGTGGAGGCGGAGGCGGCGGAGGCCGAGCGTGGTGGGCGGCGTAAGGCTGGACGTTCGGTGGGGGCCGGCGCCGAGGCCCGTACCACCGAGGGCCGTGGCAAGGGCGGACCCTCCTCCACGCGTCCCGCCGAGCACGACCCCTCCCGTGCCGCGCGGCTCAAGGCGGCCGGTGAGATGCGGCACTTCCTCAAGAACGCCTTCCGGATGCCGCCGGAGACCGATGCCGAGGTGGAGGACGAGCCCGCGCCCTCCCCTCTCCCCGAGCACGAGCACGAGCACGAGCCCGCGCACGAGCCCACCGTCCCGCACGCGCCGCCGACCATGGCCACACCGCACCGGGACGGTGAGCACCGGCGCACGTTCCCGCCGTTCGCGCCCCGTGGGGAGCGCGCCGGGGACGGGCCGTTCGCCGGGACCTGGTGGGGGAACGCGTGGGTGACGGCGCTGGAGCGGGGCGCGCTGGACGCCAAGCGGGTGGCGCGCGGCCGGGGGTACGCGGACCAGGGGCATGTGGACGCGATCACCGTCACCCCGGGATCCGTCCTCGCCTATGTGCGGGGGAGCCGCCCCCGCCCGTACCGCGTCCAGGTGCGGGTGCGGCCGCTGGCGGACGCCGAGTGGGAGCGCTTCCTGGACGCGGCCGTCGACCGGCCCGGCCATATCGCCGCGCTGCTCGACAAGGAGCTGCCCCAGTCCCTCGCCGACTGCGGGGTCCCGCTGCTGCCCGGCCCCGGCGACCTCGCCCCCCGGTGCAGCTGCCCCGACTCGGGCCACCCCTGCAAGCACGCGGCCGCCCTCTGCTACCAGACGGCGCGGCTGCTCGACGCCGACCCCTTCGTGCTGCTGCTCCTGCGCGGCCGGGGCGAGCGGGAGCTGCTCGACGCGCTCTCCCGGCGCAGCGCCGCCCGTGCGGCCCGCGACGGACAGGAACGGCAGCCCTCCGCCCTGCCCGGGATCCGCGCCACCGAGGCCCTCGCCCCGCGCGAGCGCCCCCCGCTGCCCCCGCCCGCGCCGGTCCCCGCGCACCCCGAGCAGCCCCCGGCGTATCCCGCGGCCCCCGGCGGCCCGGACCCGTTCGCGCTGGACCAGCTGGCGACCGACGCCGCCGCCCGCGCGCACGCGCTGCTCGGCACCGGACGCGACCCGGTCGGCGAGCTGTCCCTGTGGCAGGACGCGGTACGGCTCGCCGCGGCCCGCCCCGGCTCCGGCCTGACCGTGACGACCCGCGCGCTCTACGCGACGCTCGCCCGGGCCACCGACCGCACCCCGGCCGACCTCGCCCGGGCCGTCGCCGCCTGGCGGCAGGGCGGGGTGGAGGGGCTGGCCGTCCTGGAGGAGCCGTGGGACCCGCCGGCCGGCCGCTTCGACCGGGCCAGACCGCTGCTGCTCGCCGCCGACCTGCCCGCGTTCCGGCCCTGGCGCAACCGGCTCACCCATCCGCTCGGCCATGTCCAGCTCCGCCTGGGCCGCGACGGGCTGTGGTACGTCTACGAGTCCGAGCCCGGCGAGGAGGACTGGTGGCCCCGGGGCACCCCCGACCTCGATCCGGTCGGCGCGCTCACCGGACTCGGCACCCCGGACGGCGGCTGACCCAACACCCCGGTCCCGCGCGGGCCTGGAAGGCGGACATGGAAAAGGCCGGTGCCGGCAGCGTGGGAGCTGCCGGCACCGGCCTTCGGAGCGGGGACCGCGTCGACTGCCGCGATCAGTACGCCGAGTTGACGTTGTCGATCGAACCGTAGCGGTGGGCGGCGTAGTTGGCCGCGGCGGTGATGTTCGCCACCGGGTCGGTGATGTTCTTCGCGGTACCGGAGACGTGGTACGCGTTGAAGGTGGGGGAGATCACCTGGAGCAGACCCTTGGACGGAACGCCGTTCTTGGCGTTGATGTCCCAGTTGTTCTGCGCGTTGGGGTTACCGCCGGACTCGCGCATGATGTTGCGCTTGAGACCGTCGTAGCTACCGGGGATGCCCTTGGCCTTCATGATGGCCAGCGACTGCTTGATCCAGCCGTCCAGGTTGTTGCCGGAGCCCGCCTTGGCGGCGGTGGTGTGGGATGCCTTGACCACAGAGGCGTGCACCTGCGGCATCTCGGCGGCCTGCGCGCCGGTCGGCACCAGGGTCAGGGCCGCGGCAGCGGCTCCGGTGGTGGCGAGACCGGTGACGGCGAGGCGGGCGATGCGGGTGCGGGTGGTGGCCATGGTCATGCGTGAACTCTTCCTCTGGGGGACAAGGTCGTGCCTGCCGCGAGTCTCGCGGTGGCGGTGGGGCGGTGAGCCCCGCGCTGCGGGTGGGACCGGGCGTTTGATCCCGGCGGAGATCCGCTCGGTCCGGCCCGTTGCTTCCCGGCAACGACAGCAATGGTTAGCCGGGCCCGAAGTGCTTGGCAAGGATGTGACGTACTACCCGACTTCGGAGCGATGACCGTTATGCCCTGGTATGGAGATATCCGCGCAGCTCAGGGCCCCCGGTTCCTACGGCCTGGCCTAGGACGTGATGTGGCTCCTATGGGTGGCGTCACAAGCCGGGGCCCCGAAACGGCCCGAAACGGCCCGATTCGGGGGAGGGGAAGCCGGTCGCGAGGCGGTTTCCGGCGACCCTCCTTTTCGACGCACAGTGGGAGCCCGATGACGGTCCGTGGACCGTGCCGGGGCTTCTCCACGGCGTCCCCGGCGGTCCCTGGGGTTGACGGAGCCCCCGGCCCAAACTGATGATCTTGCCGGACATCCTGACGATCCCCCGGTCGCTCGCGCGACCCAAGGAGAGGGCACCCCTTCTATGGACACCGCGCCGGACACCGCGCCCGCAACGCCCTGGACCATCGCCGTACTGGGCCCCGGAGGCATCGGCGGCCTCCTCGCGGCCCTGCTCTCCCGTGCCGGACACCGCGTGATCTGCCTGGCGGGCGAGGACACCGCGCGTACGTTGGCCCGGGACGGCATCCGGGTGTCCAGCGGGCAGCACGGTGGCTTCACCGCCCGGGTGGAGGCCGACACCGAACTGCGCGAGCCCGTCGACCTGTGCCTGGTCACGGTCAAGCACACCGCGCTCGACGCGGCGCTCGACCGGGTGCCGCCCCGGTTCGCCCGGGGGTTCGTGCTGCCGCTGCTCAACGGCGTCGAGCACGTCGCCGCGCTGCGCGCCCGCTACGGCGACGGACAGGTCGTACCGGCCGTCATCCGGGTCGCGTCCGCCCGCCCCGCCCCGGGCGTCGTCGAGCACGGCAGCCCCTTCACCGAGATCGACGTGGCCGGCGCGGACGAGGCCCGGCTCGCGCCGCTGGCCGCCGTGCTGAACGGCGCCGGGGTGAAGACCCGCACGGTCGCCGACGAGAACGCCGCCCTCTGGGCCAAGCTGGCCTTCCTCGCGCCCTTCGCCCTGCTCACGACACGTTACGGACTGCCGATCGGCGGTGTCCGGGACGAGCACCCCGAGGAGCTGGCGGCGCTGGTCGAGGAGACCACCGCGGTGAGCCGGGCCTGCGGGGGACCGGGCGACGCCGCCCAGGTGCTCGCGCGCTACGACGCCTTCCCGGCGCCGAGCAAGTCCTCCATGCTGCAGGACGCGGAGGCCGGCCGGGCGCTGGAGCTGGACGCGATCGGCGGCGCCGTACTGCGGGCGGCCGAGCGGCACGGCATCGAGGTGCCGCTCGTCACCCGCCTGGTCGCGGAACTGTCCGACGGCACGGCGGTGGCCCCCTCCGCCTGACCACCGGCACACGGGACGGCACGGCGCGGGACGCTGCACGCTCCTCGGCCGTGCCGTCCCGCGCAACGAGCCGGACGATCACCGTGTCGGCTCGTCCGGCAGCAGGGCCGTAGCCCAGTCGGTGACGCCGGTGGCGTCGGGGCCCAGCCGCTCGTTCACGCGTGCGGCGCCGCCCGGTCCGGGGAGACGATCACCCGTCGCGGACGGCGCCCGCGCATTCCGCGCCCCGGTCAGCGGGGCCCCGGCCGCTCCTCGGACCAGAGATCCTCCCGGCCCAGCTCGGATATCTCGTACTTGCCGAGCGAACTGAGCAGCATCCGCATCTCCAGCGCCAGGCACTCCACCAGGTTCACCAGACCGCTCTGGGGATCCTCGTCCACCGCCGCGAGCGCGGCCCGGCCCAGACCCACGGCGCGGGCGCCGAGCGCGAGGCACTTGGTGGCGCGCGCCCCCTCCCAGATCCGCCCGGTGACCAGCAGGCAGTGGTCCTGGGGGTCGATCCGGCCGAGGCACTCCGCGAGCGGCAGCCCGACATGGCCGAGGAACGCCCGCGGCGCCCAGCCGGTGCCGCCCTCGGCGCCGTCCACGCCGACCGCGTCCGCCCCGGCCGCCCAGGCGACGGCCGCCGCCTCGCCCACATCGCGGGCCGGCGGCAGCTTCACCCACACCCGGCAGCGCGGATAGTTGTTCCGCATGAGCCGGATCTGGTGCCGCAGGATCTCGTCGGTGAAGGTGCCCGGACTGCTGCACCGCAGCACCGCGTCGCTGTGGGCGCCGAAGACGTCCATGAGGTCGTACTGCGCGGAGAGCGCCGTGGCCTTCTCCCGAGGTACGAGCGTCATGCCGCCCAGACCGGGCTTGGCGCCCTGGCCCACCTTCAACTCGAAGGCCAGACGGCCCGATTCGAGCAGCGGCTGCACCGCGGGATCGCTGTAGACGAGGTTCCAGACCTCGGCGTCGGCGTCCTCGGTGCTCTGCTGGACGACCACACCGCCCTGTCCGTCGGGGACGGCGGCGGCGTACTCCGTGATCCTTTGCAGCAGCGAGCTGGGAGCCGTCTCCGTCATGCGGCCGTATCCGGCGACAGGGACGATGTTCTCGCCAATGACCATGGGGATGCCCAGCCGGCCCGCCTGGCGTGCTACGGCCTGGCCGAGGTCGCCGCTGGCGACCCGGGTCGAGCCGAACGCGGAGACGTAGACCGGCAGCGGAGCGCTGAACCCCCCGATGGTGGTGGCGAGTTCGGCGTCCGACACCACCGGCTCGCGGCCCAGGTCGATCAGCCGCTCAAGGCGCCGGGGCACGAAGACCGGGGGCACCAGCCGGGTCCGGTCGATCGCGTCCAGGGGCACGTCCGGCTCCGGGGGCCCCTGCCCGAACATGGTCGTCCCGTAGCCGGCGGCTTCGGGGAACGCCGACGCGGTGCCGTGCCGGGCGCGTTCCGCCACCTGCTGCCGGGGGAAGCCCGGGGCGTGGAGATCGGTCATGGCCGCGGGTCCCCCGGGAGCTTCGGGTAGCCCGACGCCTGCCAGGCCGCGTCGAGGCCGCACAGGAACCGGGTGAAGCGCTCCACGCCGAGCCCGAAGCCGGCGCTGGACGGGAGTCCCTCGCGGGCCAGCGTCAAGTACCAGTCATACTTGGCGGGGTTCTCGCCGGTTTCCCGGATGCGCATGACGAGATTGCGATAGTCGGATTCGCGTTCGCTTCCGCTCATCATCTCGCCGAAACCGCCCGGGAAGATGAGGTCGAAGTTGCGCAGCACCCCCGGCTCCGTCGTGCTCTCCTTGTCGTAGAAGCCGCGCGAGCCCTTGGGGTAGTCGGTGATGAAGAAGGGGTGGGCGGCGGCCCGGGAGATGATCTCCTCGCCCTCCCAGTCCACCTCCGCACCGGCCTCCTGCGCGTGCCCGCGGGCCTGGAGGTCCGCGACGACGTCGGCGTGGCTCCGGCGGCCGTAGGGGCCGGCGAGTATCTGCTTGAATGCCTCCAAGTCGCGGCCGAGCACCGCCAGTTCGGGCTGGGCGTGCACGAGGACGTACTCCACCACGTGCTTCGTGAGCCGCTCGGCGATGTCCAGGGCGTCCTCGCGGGAGCCCTCGCCGATCTCCACGTCGAGCTGGTGGAACTCCACCAGGTGGCGGTGGGTGACCGCGGTCTCCAGCGGTTCGAGTCGCACGTTCGGGGCCACGTGGAAGATCTTGTCGAAGCTGAGCAGGGAGGCCTGCTTGTACAGGATTCCGCTGGTCATCAGCTTGTAGCGGTGCCCGTAGTAGTCGATGTCGACCTGCTTGGCACCGCGGGCGCCGGGGTCGGTGACCGGTCCGATCGTGGGCGGCAGCAGCTCCTGGAAGCCCTCGCCGACCAGGAACTCCCTGGCCCCGGCAAGGAACTTGCTCTGCACCGCCAGCGTGGCGCGGGTCCGGTCCGACGTCAGGTGGGCGCGTGGGGTGGGCAGTTGGACCCTACCCGTCTCCTGGGACAACCTCGTAACCTTTCATGTCCGTCGGTCGCGTCGGCCGGCCGATCCGGGGCGAAACATTCCGCTCACCTCAGGCTGAACCAACGTTGAGAAATCATTTGCCTTTGCTCTGACCTATTTCGTAAGCGAACGCAAGCCGGTCGCAACCTTTGCGTGTGAGATGAAGCACAGCCCTTCAAGGCCGTCCCTCGTCCGCGAAGTCAAAGTCGGAGGTTTACTCTCTACTGCGAGCAGCGTCGTGATCTTGACGTAACGTCAGGAGACGTGTCAAGGTCGGACACAAGTCGCATGGCGTCGGCAGAGTTCTTCTGATCCGCCATTTATCTCCTTGTTCGGCCGTCGGCTGTAAAGACCAAGTCTTTTCGGGTGGGTAGCTATGGACGATCTGAAGTTGCACTGGTGTTCGCCTCTGGACAGTGGCCAGCAGAAGGCCACCGACAAGTACCAGGCAGGTGAGCTCGATTTTGACGGGATAGTTGATTTCGCCCGTGAGGCGGATGAACTCGGGGTTGATTCCCTCCTCATGGGAATCAGTTACCACATGCCCGATCCCCTTCCGATGATCGGTGCTCTCGTCCGGGAAACCGAACGGGTCAAGTTCATCCTCGCCTACCGCCCCGGACTGCTTTCTCCCACACTGTTCACCCAGATCGTGAACACCGTCTCCTGGATGTCCGACGGGCGCATCGCGCTGAATCTCGTCGCCGGAATATCCCCGGCCGAGCAGGCTTTTTACGGTGACTTTCTCGCGCATGACCAGCGGTACGCCAGGTCCGAGGAGTTCCTCGATGTCTGCCACCGCTTCTGGCGCGGCGAGACGCCGCTGACCCACAAGGGCGAGCACTACACCATCGAGGACGCGCAGCTCGGCCTCGGCTACAAGGGCGGCGGCCGTCCGCACATCTACATCAGCGGTGCCTCCGCCGTCGCCCAGAAGACCGCGATCAAGTACGCCGACTGCTGGCTGCGTTACGGCGACACCCCCGAGGGCATCGCGGCCGTCACCGAGCCGCTGCTGTCCCAGGGCTGCGAGGTCGGCATCCGGATGCACGTCCTCGCCCGGGAGACCCGCGCCGAGGCGCTCGCCGCCGTCGAGGACATGATGCGCGACCCCGACGAGCAACACCGCGCCTGGGTCAGCGACTTCGTCGGCAAGTCCGACTCCGAGGCCGTCAAGACCTCCTTCCGGCTCGCCGACACCGCCTCCGACGACTGGCTGTCGCCGATGCTGTGGTCCGGCGCCGTCGCCTACCGGGGCGGCCCGGCGCTGTGCGTCGTCGGCAGCTACGCGGAGGTCGCCGAGTACCTCTACGCCTACAAGGCCGCGGGCGTCAGCGAGTTCATCTTCTCCGGCTGGCCGACGCGCGACGAGATGCGGATCTTCTACACGCATGTCGCCCCGCTGATCCGCGAGCACGAGCGGAACGCGGCGGCGGGTTCGTGACCCCTCAACCCCGCTACGGCCGCGGCCTGTTCGGCGCGGGCGTGCTGCTCGGTCTGATGGCCGAGCAGGTCGTGATGTTCGCGGTACCGCTGCTGCTCTTCCAGGACACCAAACAAGTCTCCACGCTGGGTTACGCGTTCGCGCTGGAGTGGCTGCCCGGTCTGATCGCCTATCCCTTCGCCGGCCTCATCGCCGACCGGGACGGCGGCGCCCGGCTGTTCTCCGTCGTGACCGGCTCCCGCGCGGTGGTGCTCGCCGTGGTCGTG
This sequence comes from Streptomyces sp. WP-1, assembly GCF_030450125.1. Lineage (NCBI taxonomy): Bacteria > Bacillati > Actinomycetota > Actinomycetes > Kitasatosporales > Streptomycetaceae > Streptomyces > Streptomyces sp. WP-1. The sequence continues at coordinate 1,734,700 of NZ_CP123923.1, read as the reverse complement.
GCGGTCCTGCTGACCCGGCCCGGCTGGACCACGCCCGCCCTGATGACCAGCGGTGCGGTCCTGTCGATCCTGGTCGCGCCGACCCGGATGTCCGTCGAGAAGATGGTGCCCCAGCTGGCGGCGGGCGAGGCCATGGCGCGCACCCAGGCACTGGTGCAGAACATGGAGCTGCTCGCGATGGCCCTCGGGCCGGCGCTCGCCACGCTCGCCGCCGCGCTGATCGGCAAGGTGTGGCTGCTGGCCGTCGCCGCCTCCGTGTTCGCCCTCGCCGCCGCCTGCTGGCTGCCGCTGCCGCGCGGCGAGCGGCCGGGCGAACCGACGACCACGCGGGAGACCATGCGCGAACTGGGCCTGGGCTGGAAGCTGATGGCCGGCAACCGCCCCGTCCTGCTGCTCGGCATCCTCAACTTCGGCATCAACCTCGTGGTGGCCTCGGTGCTCAGCGCCAACGCGGCACTGGTGACCGGCGTCTTCGCCGCGCCCGACTGGTCGTTCGCGCTGCTCAACACCTGCGTCGGCGTCGTCGGACTGGTCAACCTGCTGGTGATCCCGCTGGTCCTCAAGCGGTTCGAGGTCCCGCTGCTCGGTGTGCTCGGCTTCGCGGTGCTGTGCGCCGCGCTGCTGCTGATCGGCATCGCCGGCTCCTTCCCGGTCTACGCCGTGCTGTTCATCGCGGTGCTCACCGGGACCGCGTACTACAACGTCTTCAACCGCACCTCGCGGGTGAAGGTGATCCCCAGGGAGCACCTCGGGAAGGTGATGGGGCCCTTCTACCTGCTCAACCTCCTGTCGTACCCCATCGCAGGACTGCTGGTCGGCAGCGTCGGGGCCACGTACGGGCCGCAGCGCCTGGTGGGCGTGCTCGCCGTGGTGCTCAGCGTCTTCGGCGCCGTCCTCCTGCCCCTGACCATGCGCAGCTTCCGCCGGACGCTCACGGATCGTGAACGACTTCCCGTAGGAGTGCAGTCTTGAGTACGTCCTTCCGGTGCCTCGTGAGCACCGTCGAATCCGATTCCCACATCTGGAACCTGGTCTATCTCCAGAAGCTCCTGGAGGAGCACGGCGGCCTGGTGCGCAACCTCGGCAGCTGCACCCCGGTGCCGGAGGTGCTGCGCGGCATCGAGGAGCACCGCCCCGATCTGCTCGTGGTCTCCAGCATCAACGGGCACGGCCATCACGGCGCCCGGCTCCTGATGACCGAACTCCGGCGCCGGGGCGTCGAACTGCCCTGTGTCGTGGGCGGAAAGCTGACCACCTCGGAGTCGGACAACGACCGGGTGCGCCGCGATCTGATCGCCCAGGGCTGGGCCGACGTGTTCACCGGCGAGGAAGCCGTCCCCCGCTTCCGGGACTTCCTCCACCGCGGCAGGCAGCACGGCTTCGCCGCCTGGCAGCCGCCCTCCGCCCCCGTACCGCCGTGGGACAACCAGGAACTCATGATCGCAGGAGCAGTCTGAAATGCACATCGTCATCGTCAACCGCTGGCCGCGTTTCTCCGACGGCGTGCGCTGGGACAACGAGCTGACGCGCTACGAGGAGTTCATCGACCACGACGCCCACCGGGTCAGCTATGTGGTGGACCCGCTCGGCGCCGAGGGCGTGCTCGCCGACCCCGCGAAGATCGCCGCGCAGGTCCAGGTCGACGACGTCAACGACTTCGAGGCGCTGCGGGACGCGGTCGCCGAGATCACCCGCCGGGTCGGCCCGGTGGACCAGCTCGTCGCGCTGTCCGAGTTCACCCTGGAGATCGCCGCCCGGGTCCGCCGGGACCTCGGCATCCCCGGCCCGACCCCGGACGAGGTCGCGGTCTACCGCGACAAGGTGCGGATGAAGGAGATCCTCGCCCTCAAGGGCGTCCGGGTCCCGCGCTTCGGCAGCTGCGAAACCCCGGAAGCGGCCGTGGAGTTCGCGCGGAGCGCCGGCTACCCGGTGATCCTCAAGCCGGTCGACGGCGCCGCCAGCATCGGCGTGCACCGCGTCGAGGACGAGGGCCGGCTCACCGAGCTGCTGCCCACCCTCGACCTGTCCCGGTACGAGATCGAGGAGTTCGTCACCGGCCGCATCTTCCACATCGACGGCTACGCGGACGACCACGCGGAGGTCCCCTTCCAGGTCGTCTCCCGCTATGTGAACGACTGCCTGGCCTTCGGCCTCGGCGCCCCGCTCGGCTCCGTGGTGGTCCAGAACAGCGAACTGCGGGACCGTATCGAGGCGTTCAGCCGGGAGTGCGTCGCCGCCCTCGGCATCCGCACCACCCCCTTCCACCTGGAGGTCTTCGTCACGCCCGACGACGAGCTCGTGTTCCTGGAGATCGGCGGCCGGGTGGGCGGCAGCGAGGTGCCGCACCTGCTGAACAAGCTCTTCGGGGTCAACCTCTTCGAGGTCTGGCTGCGTGCCGTGGGCGGCGAGTCCACCGCGCGGATCACCACCAAGTCCGGCGATCCGTCCGGCGGCTGGCTGTGCGTGCCCAAGCCGGCCGACCTGCCCGCGCGGGTCACCAAGGCCGTCTCGCTGCGCGCGAGCGTGCCCTCGATCTGGCGGGAGCTGCTGCCCCCGGTCGGCGAGGTGCTCCAGCCCGGCGGCTCCTACGACGCCCTGCACAGCGGCCGCTTCATCCTCCTGGGCGACGACGAGTCCCGGGTGGAGGCCGACATCCACCGCATCATCGACACCTTCGAATTCGAGGCCACGCGCATATGAACCAGCACACGGGGGAGCCCGCGAACGAGCGGTACCCGACGCTGCACGCCCAGCTGACCGGCTTCCTCAGCGATGTGGAGCTCGACGGCGTCAAGGCGACCGGAGAACGGCTCGTGGAGGCCGCGGGCGGCATCGACGCGCTGCCCGACTACAAGGTCATGGTGGCCTACGGCGGCGGCAAGGACAGCACGTACGTCGTCGCGTTCGTGCGCGCGGTGCAGCTGCACCTCGCGCTGAACTTCGGCCGCACCTTCACGCTGCGCGTCGCCAACATGCGGCACGCGGGCGTGCCCCGGGCCGTCATGGAGAACATCGACCGCGTCTACCGGGCGCTCGGCCTGCTCGACGACGACCGGGCGGAACTGCTGACCATCGACCACACGCTGGTCCGCCCCTTCCACGTCGACCTGCCGCTGCCCGAGCGCCTGATCGACATGAACCGCGTCGACGTCCTGATGAACGGCCACCGCGCCGCGGGCGACGGCCGGCCGACCTTCTGCAACAGCTGCAACCTGGCCGTCGCCGACTTCTACGGCCGCGCCGCCTGGTTCGACGGCGGTGTCGACGTGGTGATGACCGGCGACTCCCGGCGCGAGCAACTCCTGTACTCCGCCTGGATCATGCGGCTCGCCAAGGCATCCGGCGTGGATGTGCAGGAGTGCCGCACGATGGGCTTCCGGGGCATCCTGCTGGCCCTGCGCGGCATCGGCGACACCTACTTCCGCGAGCTGTTCGGCGACGACAGCGAGAGCGAACTCGCCGAGCGCGAGGTGTCCACCGGCGACCGCTCGATGCAGCCGCAGTTCATCTCGGTCTACGACCTGGTGAGTTACCGGGTGCACGACCACTGGGACCTCATCGTGGACTTCCTCGGGTTCCAGTTCGACGAACTCGCCTTCAGCTTCAGCGAGTCCGACTGCGCCAACCCCGGCCTGATGGCCCATCTGCGCGCGCTGCGGGCCGAGTTCGTCCAGGGCCGGACGTACGACGAGGGCCTGGCCGAGTACCTGGAGCTGGCCGAGGAGCTGATGCACAAGAAGGAGATGCCGCAGAACCTCGTCGACCTCGCGCTCAGCCGCTACGACACCCCGGAGAAGCGGATCCACCGGCGGCAGCTCTCCGCCGAGTTCGCGCGGGAGGCGTTCGGACTGTCCGAGGAGGCGCTCGTGGCCATGGTGTTCTCGCCCTTCACCGACCGCGGCGCACGGCTGGCCGCCTTCCTCGAACGCTGCCACCCCGACAGGGCGGCCGCGGCGGACCGCATCCACGCCGTGCTCGGCGCGGCGGACGCCGGGACCGACGACGAGACCGCCGCCTGGCTCCAGGAGGTCTCCGGCCTCGGCCTCACCCACCTGCGCACCCTCTACACCAGCAGCCTGGTCGACTTCGGCACCCCGGGGACGATCATCTCCCGCGTCCGGGCCGGCGACCCGCACAAGTACCACGTGGCCACCATCGACCCGGCCAGCGGAGCCCCCGCCACCGAACTGATCTCAGGGCGGTGACCGGCTACCTCGACCGGTTCGTGGCCGGCCGCCGGGCCGACCGCACCCTGGTCGTGCAGCCCCGCATGGGCTTCGGCAGGATCGGCGCGATGGCGGCCGGGCTGCGCGAGGTGGCCGCCCTCGACTTCCCCGTGGTGGGCACGATCACCATCGACAGCTACACCCGGGTCGGCGACCACACCACCCCGCTGGAGCGGCTGGCCGCGGACGAGGAGCTGAACGGCTACCCGCTCGTCTCCCACCCCGCGGCCGCCACCCGGGACATGCTGACGGACCTGTACGGACCGGAGTTCCCCGTACAGGTCCGGCACGGCACGGCACGACCGCTGGCCGTGTTCCGCCGGCTGGTCGAGGTCGGCCTGGACGCCACCGAGGGCGGCCCCGTCTCGTACTGCCTGCCCTACAGCAGGCTCCCCCTCGCGGACGCGGTGCGCGCCTGGTCGGAGAGCTGCCTGATGCTGGCCGGGGAGACCGGGCACGGGCACATCGAGAGCTTCGGCGGCTGCCTGCTCGGCCAGCTCTGCCCGCCCTCGCTGCTGGTGGCGACGGCGGTGCTGGAGGGCTGCTTCTTCCACGCCCACGGGCTGCGCCACATGTCCTTCAGCTACGCCCAGGGCACCCTGGCCGCACAGGACCGCGGGGCCCTGCGGGCGCTGCGCACCCTCGCGTCCGAACTGCTGGGGGACACCACCTGGCACGTGGTCCTGTACACGTACATGGGCCTGTTCCCGCGCACCCCGGCGGGCGCCGGGGCCCTCATCGAGGACAGCGCGCGGCTCGCCCGGGACGCGGGCTGCGAGCGGCTGATCGTCAAGACGGTCTCCGAGGCGTGGCAGATCCCGAGCGTCTCGGAGAACCTGTCCGCGCTGCGGCTCGCCGCCGCCGCCGCGCGCGGACCGGCGGCCGCCCGCGGTGCCGAGGAGGACGCGTACTACGAGGAGACGCTCGCCGAGGCCCGGGCCATCGTGGAGGCGGTGCTGAACCTCGACGCGGACATCGGCACCGCGCTGACCGAGGCGTTCCGGCTCGGCCTGCTCGACATCCCCTACTGCCTCCACCCCGACAACAGGGCGGCGGCGACCTGCGTCATCGACGAACGCGGCGCGCTGGCCTGGGGGTCCACCGGAAACCTGCCCCTGAGCACCCCCACCCCCCGTACCGCCGGCCGGCTCTCCTCCGACGATCTGTACGGGATGCTCAACCACGTGGCGCAGCGCTACGACAGCGCGTCGTCCGAGCCCAGATTGGTTCCCCGCCCATGACTGTCCCGCACCAACCCCAGGACCGGCCCGCCCTGGTCCTGGTGGACGCGTTCTCCACGGGGGCGATGCTGGCCCGCGAGGCGGCCGGGACCCATCGCGTCCTGCATGTGCGCTCCCGCGACCTCGCGTCCGGCACCTTCGGCGCGAGCCTGCCGAGCGCACTGCTCGCCGAGGACCTCACCTACCCCGGCCACGAGGCCGAGGTGCTGGACCGCCTGAGGGCGCAGCGCCCCGTGGGCGTCGTCGCCGCCAGCGAGTTCGGCGTCGAGGCGGCGGACGAACTCGCCCACCGGCTCGGGCTGCGCGGCAACGACCCCGCGCTGTCCGCCGCCCGCCGCGACAAGTCCCTGATGATGGAGGCCCTTTCCCGGGCGGGCGTGCCCACGGCCCGGCAGTGCCGCTCCGGCGACCCCGCCGAACTGCTCGCCTGGTGGCGCCGCCACCCGGACATCGCGCGCCTCGTGATCAAGCCGCTGGACAGCGCGGGCTCCGACGACGTCTACACCTGCGACAGCGAGCAGGAGGTCCTGGACGCCTGCCGGGCCGTCCTCGGCAAGACCAACATCATGCTCCGGGTGAACGAGGAGGTGCTCGCCCAGGAGTACCTCGCCGGGGACGAGTACATCGTCAACACCGTGAGCCGCGACGGGAGTCACTGGTTCACCGACGCCTGGATCAGCCGCAAGCAGGTACGGGAGGGCGGCCGCCGGATCTACGAGGCGGAGGACCTGCTGACGCCGGACGACCCGGTGCTCGACGTCGTCCTGCCGTACATCGCACGCTCCCTGGACGCCCTCGGCATCACCGACGGGCCCGCGCACAGCGAGCTGATCCTCACCGCGCGGGGCCCGCTGCTCCTGGAGACCGGGGCGCGCGTCTCGGGGCTGGCCAACCCGGCCGCGCTCGACCTGTGCACCGGCGCCAACCAGGTGAGCCTCACCCTCGACTGCCACGCGGGCGACGGCGTCGCGCTCGCCGCCCGCCCGGCCCGCTACCCGGTGCTCCAGCGGGCGCGCTGCGTCAACCTCATGGCGCGTCGTGCCGTACCGCTGCCGCTCGCGGCCATCACGTCCGCGCTGGAGCGGATCCCGGCCTTCGAGAGCGTCCGGTTCCGGATCGCCGACGGCGCGGCCACCCGGCCGACCGTGGACCTCAACTCCTCGCCCGGCGCCGTGTTCCTGGTGCATCCCGACCCCACCGAGATCGACAACGCACACAAGGTGATCCGCGAGCTCGAGCACGAACTGCTCTGAATCCGAAAGCATGGTGAGATCCACATGTCCCTAGACAGCGAGCGGTTCCGCAAGATCTTCGGCTCCTTCCCGACGGCCGTCGCCATCGTCACGGCGCTGGACGAGCAGGGCAGGCCGCGCGGCTTCACCTGCAACGCCGTCTGCTCGGTCTCGGCCGCGACGCCGAGGCTGCTCGTCGGGGTCGGCAAGAGTTCCCAGACGTTCCCGGCGCTGGCCGCCTCCGGCGCGTTCGTGGTCAACTTCCTCGCCGAATCCGGTGAGCAGGCCTCCCGCACCTTCGCCGACAAGGGGCCGGACAAGTTCGCGGGCCTCGTCTGGGAGCCCTCCGCGCATGCCGGGGGCGCGCCGATCCTCACCGACATCGCGCTCGCCTACGCGGAGTGCCGCACCGTGCAGACCGTCGACGCCGGGGACCACTGGCTGCTGATCGCCGACGTCCACGGGGGAGACACGTACTCCCGGGAGCCGCTGCTGTACTGCCGCGGCTCGTACAGCACCTGGCCGGCCGCGGCGGCGAGTCACTGAAGCGCGGTGATGGTTCGCCAGGAGGCCCGGCCGTCCGCCGGGCCTCTTCCGCACAATTCAGATGCACAGCGCGCGTGCCTGGACCTTGCCGGCGAACTGCCTTGCGTACCAGCCCTTGCCGCCGGCGAGGGGCGCGCTGGCCGTCACCGCGTCCTGGGACTCGCCCCAGCCGTTCTTGTACCAGCTCTGCGCGTAGTAGCCGCCGCCGACCGCGTCGGTGCCCTCCGGGCAGTGCGCGTCCGAGTCGGCGTGCTCGCCGCTGGTCGGTCCCACGACGACGCGCGGTGCCTCGTCCTGCGGCACGCACACCGCGCGGGCCTGGACCCGGCCGGTCATCAGGCCCGCGAACCAGCCCTTGCCGTCCGACAGCGGGGCGTCGGCCTGGACGCCGTCGTAGGGCTCACCGCCGTTGGACTGGCTGAAGGCGGCCGTGTTGTAGCCGCCGTTGAGGACGCGCATGCCCTCCGGGCAGTGGGCCACCGACGGTTCGCCCGGCTCGCTCGCCGGGCCGACCACGGTCCGCGCCCGCGAGACGGGCGCCGCCGCGGCCGTCGCCTGGGCCGACGCGGTGCTCAGGCCCCCGACCGCGACGGCGCTCGCACCCACGAGACCCGCGGCGGCGACGACGGCGGCCAGACGGTGGTTCTTCACGCGTGACACGTTCCCTCCCGATTGCTCTGTGCGTCCTTGGTGTCGCGAACAGTGATTGTCATCGGGATGGGGAGCGGCCGCGTCCGTTGCACGGGTTCCGCCGCGTCAAACCCCTCTTGGGAGGGACGGCGGCGTCGGATGTCCGCTTCCGGAGTCCATTACGGATACGGTTCGGTCGATGAGCGGCTGTCAAATAGGCAAAAGGGCGCGGAAGTCGGGCAAATGCCAGGTGCAACCGGCGGCGAACAGTGTGTAGTTTGCCAACTGATTCAACGGACGCCCCTTGCCCCGACGCCCGTCCCTCCTGTCAGACGCCCAGACGCATCCGAGATCCGCGAGGTCCCCATCCATGATCGAGATACCGGAGCTGGCCTTCGGAGGCCTGGCCGCCGGGACGGTGTCGGCACTAGCTCTGGGCAGCGGCCTGTGGCGCTCCCGGCGTGAACGCGCCCGGCTGCGACAGGAGATGACCGGCCTGCGCCACCAGGCCGAGCAGTCCGCCCGCGCCGGCGCCGAGGAGGCCGAGCGCCTCCGCCAGGCGTTCGCCGCCGAGCTGGAGCACCTCGCCACCCGGCGCATGCCGGCCGAGGCGTCCCGCACCGCGCACCCGCACGTACCGGTGCCCGGCCCGGTCGGCCCCGAGGGTGCCGCGACCGAGCCGGTGCTGGCGGCCCTGCGCACCGCGGTCCTCCAGGAACGCAAGCGGGTCGACGCCGCCGCCCGCGCCGGTATGCGCGGCACCACCCGGGAGATCCAGGCGAGCCTCTACCGCCTCCAGGACATCCTCCACGGACTCCAGCAGCGCTACGACGAACCGGAGTTGGCCCAGGACCTCTACAGCCTGGACCACGAGAACGAGCAGTCGCTGCGCCGCGCCCAGGTCGCCGCCGTGGTCTGCGGGGCCTGGGTCGGCCTGGCCCGCGAGGAGTCGCACCTCGTCGACGCCGTCACCGGCGGACAGGCCCGGCTCTCCGGCTACCGGCGGGTCAAGCTCCACAACCACCTCGACCCCGGCACCGCGCTGGTCTCGCACGCCGTGGAGCCCGTCGCGATCATCGCCGCCGAACTCCTCGACAACGCGCTGCGGCACTCCTCCCCGGACACCTCGGTCGTGGTCAACCTCGAACACGTCCACAACGGCGTCACCGTGACCGTGGACGACGCGGGTGTCGGCATGGCGCCCGACGAACGGGCCGCCGCCCAGCGGGTGGTCGGGGGCACCGATCCGATCATGTTCTCCGACCTGGGCGACCCGCCCCGGATGGGCCTCGCCGCGATCGGCCAGCTGACCCGGCAGTTCGACCTCTCCGTCGACCTGTCCACACCGTCGCCCTACGGGGGCGTACGGGCGGTCCTGCTGGTCGACAGGCACCTGCTGAGCCACATCGACCCGGCGCTGCGCCCCGCCGCCGCCAGCACCTCGCCCTCCACCCGCACCGGGGAGGTGCCCCGGCCCGAACCGCTGGCCGAGCACGCGCGACACGCCAAGCACGTGCAGCACCCCGGGCAGGCGAAGCACGCCGAGCACGTGCAGCACCCCGGGCAGGTGAAGCACGCCGAGCACACCCACGCGCCCGCCCAGCCGGTGCCCGACTCCGCCCGGCAGGCGTCCGGTCTCGACCGCCCGGCACCCGGCCACGATCGACCGGTGTCCGGCTCCGAACGCCCGTCGCCCGGCGACGACCGGCCGACGCCCGGCCCGGACCGGCCCGCGCCCGCCGCCGACGACCTCCCGCGCCGGCGCCGCCGCCAGGTCTCGCCGGACCAGGCCGCGATGATCCGGCCGAGCGCGGCCGAGACCGCCGCCCCCGCCCGCTCGCCCGAGGAGACCGCAGCGGCCCTCGGCGCCCTGCAGTCGGCGACCGCCGCTGCCCGTGATGCAGCTCGATCCGAAGGGACCGCTCCCCGATGACCAACCGCGACACCGGTGACACTGCGTGGGTTCTCGACCCGATCCTCGAAGTCCCGCATGTGAAGGCCGCCGTCCTGCTCACCAGGGACGGCCTGATCTCCGGCTTCTCGGAGGGGCTCACCCAGGAGTCGGCCGAGCGGGTCGCCGCGATCACCTCCACCGTGCAGGGCGCCTGCCGTACCGCGGCCGCCGCGTTCGCCGACATGCCCGCCGCCCAGCTGCGGCAGGTCGTGATCGAGTCCGACCACGGCTACATCCTGGTCGCCCCGACCGACCACGGCACCTGTGTCGCCGCGTACGGCGACCCCGAGGTCCGGCTCGACCTGCTCGGCCACCGCGTGCACTCCCAGGTGGCGCGGCTCGGCGAGAAGGCGATGGCCGCGGCCCCCCGCGCGGCCGAGGGCGGCGCTTTGCTGTGAGGGGCCACCGGTCCGGCCGTCCGCTGGTGCCCGCCTACCTCTCCACCTCGGGGGTGGCCCGGCCCAGCCGTAACAGCCTGGAGCGCCTGTCGGTGCTCACCTCCACCGCCGGGCCGGTCTTCGGCGACCTGCCCGCGGCCCAGCACGCGCTGCTCCAGTCGCTGGAGGGCGGCTCCCTGACCGTGGTGGAGGCGGCGGCGCTGCTGCGGCTGCCCGTCTCCGCCATCCGGGTCCTCGCCGCCGCCCTGATCGACCAGGGGCTGGTGACGGCACGCCCGCCCGTCCCGCCCGCCGCCCAGCCCGACCACGACCTGCTGAAGAGAGTCGCCGATGGCCTCCGCGCCCTCAAGCTCTGAACCCGCCCCGGCCGAGCACCGGGTCGCCGACTCCGGTGTCCGGGCCGGGGAACTCCGGGCCGGGGAACTCCACCTTCCCGCCGCGGCACGGGAGTTGGTGAAGATCGTCGTCGTCGGCCCGTTCGGCGTCGGCAAGACCACCCTGATCGACTCGGTGTCCGAGATCCGCCCCCTGCACACCGAGGAGCACCTCACGCAGGCGTCCACCGCCGTCGACGACCTCGACGGGGTGCGGGACAAGAAGACCACCACCGTCGCCATCGACTTCGGCCGGATCACCCTCGGCGGGGAGACCGTCCTCTACCTGTTCGGCACCCCCGGGCAGGAGCGTTTCCGCGCGCTGTGGGCCGACATCGCCTACGGGGCGCTCGGCGCCCTCGTCCTCGTCGACAGCCGCCGCCTGGACGCCTCCTTCGACGTGCTCGGCCTGGTCGAGGAGTCGGGGCTGACGTACGCCGTCGCCGTCAACACCTTCCCGGACTCCCGCCATTACCCCGAGGAGCAGCTGCGGGAGTCCCTGGACCTGGCTCCGGACACCCCGCTGGTGGAGTGCGACGCCCGGGACCGCAACTCCTCCGTCGACGCGCTGCTCGCCCTCGTGGAGCACCTGATCGACCTCGACGCCCGCGCGGTGGCCGGGGAGGTGCGCTCATGACGCCGTACCCCGCCCCCGCGGAGTCCTTCGACCGCTCCACCCCGGTACGGCTGTGGGAGGACGGCTTCGCCGTCGACCCGCGCCGCTACTACGAGGCGCTGCGCGCCCAGGGCCCGGTCGGCTGGGCCGAACTCGCCCCGGGCGTACCGGCGTACGTGGTCACCGACCGCCGGGCCGCGCTCGACATGCTGCACGACGACGCGACCTGGTCCCGCGACCCGCGCCCCTGGCAGGCGACGGTCCCCGAGGACCTGCCGATCCTCGGCATGATGCGCTGGCGGCCCAACACCCTCTTCTCCGACGGCGCCGAGCACCTCCGCTACCGGACCGCCCTGCTCCAGGCCTTCGACCTGGTCGAGCCGCACGACCTGCGTGAACGGGTGCTGCGCGCCGTGCACATCCTGGTCTCCCGGTTCGGCCCGCGCGGCGAGGCGGACCTGGTGAACGACTTCGCCCGCCCGCTGATGACTCTGGTCTTCAACAGCATCTTCGGCTTCCCCGAGGGCGAGGCCGACCGCCTCAACGACGCGCTCGGCGCGATGATGGAGGGCGGCGAGGCGTCCGTCCAGGGCGAGGCCGAGTACGGCAGGTACGTCATGGACCTGATCGGCGCCAAGACGGCGAAGCGCGGCGACGACCTCACCAGCCGGCTGCTCGACCACCCGCTGGGCCTGACCACCGAGGAGGTCACCTGGCAGGTCTTCCTCACCCTCGGCGCGGGCCACGAGCCGTCCACCAACCTGGTGAGCAACGCGCTCTCCCGCATCCTCGGCAACCCGGCGTACTACTCCACCCTCACCAGCGGCTCCCGCACCGTGCGCGACGCGGTCCTGGAGGTGCTCCGCCACGAGACCCCGCTCACCAACTACGGGGTGCTCTACGCCCGCAAGTCGCTCAGCTTCCACGGCGCGTGGGTGCGGGCCGCGGTGCCCGTCGTCGTGTCGTACGGGGCGCTCGCGCTGTTCGCGGACGAGGGTCAGGGCGCGACGCGCCATCCCCGGGACGCCTCCCACCTCTCCTTCGGCGCGGGCCCGCACACCTGCCCGGTCAAGCACGAGGGGCTGCTGATCGCCACGGAGGCCATCGAGCGGCTCACCCAGTGGCTGCCCGACATGGAGCCCACCGTGCCGCGCGACCGGCTCACCTGGCGCCCGGGCCCCTTCCACCGCTCCCTCGTCTCGCTGCCGGTCCGGTTCACCCCCTGCGCCCCCGACCGTCCCACCGGCCCGACGGCCCCTTCCGCGCTCTCCCAGACTGGAGCCCGAGCATGACCACGACGCCCGTCCGTGTGCCCATCGACCCGTTCGGGTCCGACATCGTCGCGGAGAGCGCGCGGCTGCGCGCCCTGGGACCGGTCGTCCCCGTGGAGCTGCCCGGCGGGATCCCGGCCTGGGCGCCCACCGGGTACGACACCCTGCGCACCCTGATCCTCGACCCGCAGGTCAGCAAGGACCCCCGTAGACACTGGCGGTTGTGGCCCGAGGTCGGCGAACACCCGGAGTGGGGCTGGGTGCTGGGCTGGATCGGCGTGGTCAACATGCTCTCCACCTACGGCGCCGACCACACCCGGCTGCGCCGCCTGGTCGCGCCCAGCTTCACCGCCCGGCGCACCGAGGCGCTGCGCGGCCGGGTCGACGCCGTCGCCGCCGAACTCCTCGACAAGATGGCGGAGTCGGGGGCGTCCGGCGCCGTCGTCGACCTCAAGGAGGCGTTCGCGCAGCCGCTGCCGATGCTGATCATCTGCGAGCTGTTCGGCGTGCCCGACCACCTCCGGCCGAGCGTCGCCGAACTGATCGCGGCGATCATGGACACCAGCGACCCGAGCCCCGAGCACGCGGCCTTCGTGCAGCAGCGGATCGGCACGGTGATCCCCGCGCAGATCGCCTACCGCGCCGAGAACCCGGGCGACGACCTCACCTCCGAGCTGATCCGGGTCCGCGACGAGGAGGGCGACCGGCTCAGCGCAGAGGAACTGCTGTTCACCCTCCTGCTGGTGATCGGCGCCGGATTCGAGACCACGGTGAACCTGATCGCCAACGCCGTGGTCGAGCTGCTGACCCACCCCGAGCAGCTCGCCGCGGTCCGCTCCGGGGAGCTGGGCTGGGACCAGGTCATCGACGAGGTGCTGCGGGTACGGCCCTCCATCGCCTCCCTGCCGCTGCGGTTCGCGGTCCGCGACATCACCGTGGACGGTGTCACCATCCCCGCGGGCGACGCGATCCTCACCACCTACGGCGCGGCCGGCACGGACCCGGCGCACTACGGGGAGACCGCCGAGGCGTTCGACGCCGCGCGCGCCGCCGACGACCACCTCTCCTTCGGCATCGGCGTGCACCGCTGCATCGGCGCCCCGCTGGCCCGGATGGAGGCCCGCACCGCCCTGTCCGCCCTCTTCGACCGCTTCCCCGGCCTGGCCCCCGCCTTCACGGCCGGCGAGCTGCGGCAGGTCCCGTCCTTCATCGCCTACGGCTGGCAGACGGTTCCGGTACGGCTGGACGGCTGACGAACGCCCGACCGCATGCCGGGGCCAGCCGGCCCGCCACGGAGGGGGAGCGCAGATAGGAGACCACCAGCTCCTCCAGGCTGGGGAGTTCGGCGTCGGCCGCCCGTGTCCGCGTCGGCTCGTCCACGCGTACGAGCGTGAGGTGGCGTGGCTCGGCGTCCACCGGGTCCACGGGATGCACCCGCCACGGCGCCAGACCCGCATGGCACTCCAGCAGGCCGAGCCGGTCGAGGAGCCGGTGCGCGGCGAGCAGCTCGGACAGCTCGCCGGCCGGCCGGATCCGGCCGCCGTCGATCAGCAGCAGATGGTCGATGGCCTCTTCTAGGTCCCCCAGCACATGGGAGGAGAGCAGGACTGTGCCGCCGTCCTCCGCGACATCCCCGAGCAGCAGAGCGAGGGCGGCCCGGCGCACCAGCGGGTCGAGATCGCTCAGCGGTTCGTCGAGCGGCAGCATCCCGGGCCGCTTGCCGCGCGCGGGGGCGAGCGCCAGCAGGGAGCACTGACCGCCCGAGAGCGATCCGATCCTGCTGTCGTGGGATATTCGCCCCAACTCCAGGACTTCCTGGGCACGTTCGCGGTCCCAGCGGGGGTTGAGATCGCGGCCCATGGCCAGCAGCTCGGCGGCCCGCAGCCGCGGGTACAGGGGGCGGTGCTGGTCGACGAAGGCGACCTCGGCGAGCAACGCGTCGGCGCCGGCGGGCTGTCCGAGCACGGTGAGCCGGCCCGAGTCCGGACGGACGAGCCCGGCGGCGGCCGACAGCAGCGGGATCTTGCCCGCGCCGTTCGGACCGACGATGCCGCACACCGCGCCGCGCGGCACGCGGAAGGTGCAGTCGGCGAGCAGCTCCCGGCGCCGCGCGCCTCGTCCGGCGCGCAGCCCGACCCCTTCCGCCTGGACGGCCGTCGGGGCGTGCGTCGTCACCGCGTCCGCCCCTCGGGCGCCCGCTCCGCGAAGCACGCGTTGCCGACGGAGACGACCAGGGCCATGACGTCCTCCCGCTCCAGGCCGTGCTCCCTGGCGCGGGCCATCCACTGCTCCAGCTCATGCCGCAACCCGGAGCCGTCGACCCGGTCGGCACTGCCGAGCGTGCCCACCTCGAACGTGCCCAGCCCCGTCCTGGACTCCACCAGGCCTCGCCACCACAACTCCTGACATACCCTCAGCTGGGTATTGCCGTTGACCACGGCGCTCTCCACCGCCTCACGGGCGGGGGGCAACTTGTCCCCGGGCTTCAGGATGCCAGCCGCAGGGCCTGTTCGGTCTGCTCGATGATCTGCTGATAGGCGGGGGTGCCGCTGGATCTGCGTGGCTGGTACTTCATCAGGTAACCCTTTCCCTAGTTGATCAGGGCAAGTAGTCACTGCCTGAGACGGTGTCAAACCGTCGCGCGCGGGGGCTCCGGGATCGACGAAGCCCCACCGGAGCACTCCGGTGGGGCTTGGGTTTCGGATCAGGCGGCCGTCGGTAGTCCCGCCGGTGCCGGGGTGAGCGCTTGCTGATGGCGGCGGGCGACGGTGGTCGTGCCGAGCAGGAGTCCGTCGGGGCTGAAGTGCGGGGGCGGAAGATGGTTTTCGAGGGCTGGGAGGTAGTTCCACCGTGTCGAGGGGTGGGCGGAGTGCGCGTAGTGGTGGAGGTCGCCGTAAGGGAGCCAGGTGAGGGCGGCGAGGGCGGTGAAAATTCGGCTGCGCGGGTAGAGACGCAGACAGCGCCCCGCTTCGATCTGAGCGGGGGTGCCGATGCGTCGCTCGGGATCGAACCAGGTGTGCTCAACCAGCAGAGACATCCAGGCGAGCTGTGGATAGAGCAGCAGTCGCGGCAGCATGACCCCGCACACCAGAGCGGTCCACCCGCCGGCCAGGTACGCGGCTGCGGCGACGGCGGTCGGAGCGCAGACACGGTGCCAGGCGCCAGGCCCCCGGAGGTGCGCGGCGAGGCCGGCGGTGGTGATACGGATGCCTCGCGGTGTGAACGGATGGATCAGAGCGGCCGCATACCGGAGGCCGGAGATGCCGGGGCGCAGGCCCGCCCGGCGGAGTTCGGCGAGATTGGGGTCGCCGGCCAGGGTGGCGTTGGGGTGGTGGTCGCGGACGTGCCGACTGCGGCGCGCCAGGAGAGGGCCGAGCGCGAGGGGGTGATGAACGAATGCCTCGCCGAGCAGGTGGTTGGCGCGGTTGCTGCGGGCCAGGACGCCGTGGACGGCGAAATGGCTGATCTCCTGTAGATGCCGGAAGTGGACCGCGATCGCGGCCGCCGCCGCAGCGGCGAGGAGCGAGCCGTGCGCGGCGAGCATCCACCATCCCGTGATCTGCGCCCACTGCCCGGTCAGCAGCAGGGACGGTGTGAGGTCGTTGGCACGCAGGCGTTGGAGGGCCATGAGCTCCCGAACCCCGGCGGAACGGGGCCGCTGACGCGCGAAGTGCAGTCGGTCGATCTGGCGCAGGGCGACGCCGACGACGATAAGCGCTAAGGCGATCGACATGATGTTCCTGGTACGGACGAGCGGAGACGGGTAGATCACCCGCGAGGTCGTCACGCACAGTACATCTAGTGGACTAGTTTGGTGAATGGGCAAGGGAAACGGCCTCCGCCCCAAGAGGGCGGAGGCCGCGCGTGGCAGACGATCGATTTGCTCTACAAGGCGTCGACGGTCGCGCTGACCCGCTGCTCGTCCCAGGCGCCGGCGTCGAACACGGAGCGCACGACGGTTTCATAGGTCCGCAGGGCACGCGGTGCGGAATCGGCGCCGTTGCCCCAGACGCCTTCGAAACGGAGACGCCAGCGATCGACCCCCTTGAAGTACACCGAACTGCGGCCGCGGGTGTAGTCGGCGTCTCCCTGTTCCTCCTCGACCAGTACAGCGGCGGCGGCGAAGACGACATAGTCGACGGCTTCGTCGGCGCGCAGCCGGTCGCGTACGGCGAGGCCGCAGATGACGCCGATGTCGCGGTGCCGGCCGATGAGTTCCAGCAGGGCCCGGGCGAACTCTTCCTTGAGCAGGTCGTCGCGGTAGACGATGAAGAGACGGTTGATGGTGCCGTGGCCCTCGAGGAAGCGGCGGTTGGCGGCGAGGTATTCGCGGCGCTGGTTGAGCAGTTGGGGGTTGGTGGTCAGGTCCGCGGCGAGGAGGCGTGGGGGATCGGAGGCCGCGTCGGTGAGAGTGTCGATCAGCAGTGCCGACAGGCGGGGGACCTCGGAGGCGTAGACGCGGAGGTGGCCGTCGGCGATCTCGCCGTAGTCGGAGACGAGTTCACGTTCGAGATGGGCGCGGACGAGGTCGTAATACCGGACGTCGTCAATGGACTTGAGGTTGTTGGTTCTGCGCAGGCGGATGTAGGCCCTGTGTGTCCACAGGTGGCCGATGGCCAGGATCACGATGAGGGCGCCCTGGAACACAACGAGCGCTTTGAGGTCGACGCGCTCGGCGGCCCAGCCGATCACCGGCGTGACCAGCCCGGCGATGCCGATCACCGCGCCCAGTACGGGTGAGCCGAGCGCATCGGTGACCCGAGCCAACGGGTCGCGCTGCTGCTCCGGCATGAAGTCTTCCCCCTTCGACGGCCGGAAGGCCGGACAAGAGCATTCCCGGCAGACATGTGGCCAGGTGCTGTCAGATGAGTGGCGAGGGCAGGGTGATGTCGTACTCGATGTTCCAGCGACTTGCCGGGACGAGGAAGTCCGCGGTCTCCACCGCGCGGCCGTCCGCGGCGAAGTGTGTACGCTCGATCAGCGTGGCCTGTGCCCCGGCCGCGATGCCCAGCAGATGTGCCTGGTCGCGGTCGGCCTGGACGGGTCGGGGCCGCTCGACGGCCCGTGCGACGACGATTCCCAGGTGTGCCATACGGGCGA
Organism: Streptomyces sp. WP-1; assembly: GCF_030450125.1. Lineage (NCBI taxonomy): Bacteria > Bacillati > Actinomycetota > Actinomycetes > Kitasatosporales > Streptomycetaceae > Streptomyces > Streptomyces sp. WP-1. Next base: position 1,717,112 of record NZ_CP123923.1, on the reverse strand, counting down.
TCACTCCGGCGCCGGCCAGTGGGCCGCCCTCGGGCAGGACGACCACGGTGCCGCCGGTGATCGCCATGGGCTCCCAGCTGGTCGCCAGCATCACCGGCTGCCGGTCGGCGAGGAACTCGTAGAAGGTGCGTACGCAAGGATCGCCGGTTCGGATGTTCAGCCGGTCGGCGATGTCCGAGGGCGCGGGGACCTTGGCGGTGGAATCCGCCTCCCAAGTGCCGGTGAACCCCGACGGGGCGACACCCGTCTGATCCGATACGGCCGGGATGCGACGGAGAATGTGCCGCGCAACAGGTGCCCGGACGTAGGTACCGGAGCCCGCACGGCCCTCCAGAAGGCCTTCGGCGATCAGCAATTCCTGCGCGCGGCGGATGACGTTCTCCCCGACCCCGAATTCGGCACCGAGTTTGCCTCGGGAAGGAAGCCGGTCGCCCGGATCCCAGGAGGAGTTGGCGATACGCAGCCGAAGGCCCTCCGCAACCCGCAAGTAAGGCGCGCCTGCTGAGTTGGAGTCAGCCATCGATCTCCTCGGGCACGTTGCCGACCGGTACGTGTTGACAATCTAGTTCACGAGCTGAAATCTAGTTAACTAGAAGTACTCTTTGTGATCACAGGTCGATTCGATTGCGAGCCACTGTGGACCACCCCTGCCCAAAGGCCGCGATCGACGACGCCATCGCCCGGCTCACCGCCCTCACCGGCACCGAGCCCCGGCTCGTCCGCGAACCAGGTGCCGTCCGTATCGAGACCGACGTCACCGAGGACTTGCTCGAACGGTGGGACCAGCTCCTCGCCGTCCTGGAGCTGGGCACCGCTTTCGGGCTCACCGATACCGCTACTGGCCAAATCGCCTGGCTGAGCTTCACGGCAGGAGGAGGCAAGCCGTCATGACCGCCACTGCCGTCGGCCCAACCACGTATCCCTTCGTCAAGGGACACGGCGCCGGCAACGACTTCATCGTGCTGCCCGACCCCGGGGGCCGATTTCCGCTGTCCGCCACCGAGGTTGCGAGGCTGTGCGACCGCCGCTCCGGCATCGGCGCCGACGGCCTCCTGCGCGCCGTCCGCTGCGACGCCACGCTCGAAGCCGATGGCATGGCCGCGGACGCCGAGTGGTTCATGGACTACCGCAACGCCGACGGCTCCCCCGGGCAGATGTGCGGCAACGGCATCCGGGTCCTGGCCCGTTACCTCGTCCATGCCGGACACTGCCCGCCCGGGGCTCTCACGCTCGCCACCCGAGCGGGCCCACGTACCGTCCATGTCCCGCACGGCAGCGCCGGTCTCGACGGGCCTGTCACCGTCGACATGGGCAGGCCCCATCTGTCAGGCCTCGCGGACATCGTCGTCACCGCGGGGGCCGACGCCTGGCCCGCCCTCCATGTCGACATGGGAAATCCGCATGCCGTCGTCTTCGTCGACGACCTCGCCGATCCAGGTGATCTTGTTTCGCCGCCCGTCGTCACCCCGGCGGACGCGTACCCGGAGGGTGTCACCGTCGAATTCGTGGTCCGCCGTGCACCGTTCGACCTCGCCCTACGCGTTCATGAACGGGGCGTCGGGGAAACCCGCGCATGCGGTACCGGCGCCTGCGCCGCTGTGGCTGCCCTGCCCGCTGGCCCTGCGCCCGGCGACCACACGGTTGACATGCCCGGTGGCCGGCTCCGCGTATCCGTTCTTGCCGACGGCTCCATGCGGCTGACGGGCCCTGCGGTCATCGTCGCTCAGGGCACTGTGTCCCTGTAGGGGGTCACCGCCGGCCCGTCATCGGCGGTGAAGGCGCCGGTCATGGCCAGACCCACGGTGCACACGGCCGCAAGGGCCACGGCGGCGAGGACGGTGACGATGGGGCGTTCTCTGCTGTAGAACCGTTCGGGCTTGTCCGAGGCGGGGAGCCGGGCGGTGCGTCGGCTGGACCATCGAAGGTACAACCTTGTCCCTCCGTTCGGTTATTCGCTGGTCGGGTCCGCCCTTACCGAGGGATTCGGAGAGCGGGCGTAGGTGTTGATCGCGGCGGCGATAAGAGTGAGAGCCGGCCCGCCGCTGTGGGCGAGCTGGCTGAGCCGCGTGAAATCGTGCAGGTAGCGCTTGACCTCACCGGCCTGTTTGACGGTCAGGAATGCCGACACCAGCTCGACGTTGACCTGGCGGTCATCGAACACCCAGAAGTCCTCCACCGGCGGCATCAGACTGCGATCGGCGCTCAGGGGGATGATGCCGAGGCTGACGGAGGCCAGCACGCTTACTTCCAGTAGCCTGCTGAGCTGCTCGATCATGACCTCTTGCGGTCCCATCCGCCGGTAGAGCACGGACTCCTCCAGGACCACATCGAACTGCTTACCCCTCTCGGTCAGCACTTTCTGCTTGTCCATGCGGGTGACGACCGCGGCTTCCACGTCGTCGGGAAGGCCGCGGCGCTCCCGGATGCCGGCCAGGACCGCTTTGGTGTAGGCGCGCGTCTGGAGCGGACCGGGGATCAGGTTCTGGGCGTACGCCCTGAATCTGCGTGTCTGGTCCCACAGGGGAAGAACTCTTTCCTGAGCGCGCTTGAGTCCTGCCTTCTCCATGGCCCGCCACTCGACGTACATGCCGTCGATACCCCGGGCGATGCCGATGAGTTCCGCCGCGGCGGAACCATCTCCGCAGGCCCGTGACCAGACCTCGATGTCCTTCGGCGACGCGGCCTTGTGACCGTTCTCGATACGGCTGCACTTGGATTCGTGCCAGCCGCACCGGCGCGCCAGCTCACGGGCCGTCAGGCCGTGTTGCTGCCGTAGGGCGCGTAGCTGCTGCCCCAGGGCGAGTCGGGCTTCCCGGATGCTCGAAGAGGTAGGCATGCGCACAGTGTGCAGCCTTCCGGCTCACGGCATCTAACGGCGTGAATGCCCAACTGGCCCGGGACCCCCGTGGTCAATCGGCTATGTTCTCCGTCTTCTTTGCGGTTTTGTGCGGCATGGCTTCATGTCTCGGGAAGAGGGACAGCAGTCGGGCAGGGAACTCGACGACGGTCTCGTGGTCGGGCACAAGGATGGACGACAGACGGGCGGGGTCGTTCACCTTCCACGACTGCAGCAGGTAGCTGTCCGTCTCATCGTCGTAATAGAGAGTTGGGCTGCCATTGTTCGGGCTCTCCGGGTCCTTGCACAGCAAGTGCAGTGCCACAGATACCTCCATGTGGCCAGGGGCGTCTTGACCCTTCGAGGGTGAACGATTGCGCACCGTGACGCCGGATACTTGCGGGGACTTGCGATGGGTGCTCACCAGATGTCAGAGGGTTTGCGGATACTTGCTCTGCTCCGCTCGTAGGCGAGTCGAGGAGTCAGCTTCAGCCGCATGATCGAACCGTAGATGTGGACTCCGGTCTGACGTGACGATCAAGGGGGAGCGCACAGGGACGGCGGTCGATACACCGTGTCCGGTCGACCACGCAGTGAGCGGAATCCGCGTTCAGACGCTTGCCCAAGGCCAGGACGGCATTCCGAGCCGCTTCCGCATCTTGCTCGCCGCCCGGTCGGTGGACCGGGCGGAAGGCCACCGTACCCATCTGTCACTCCCGTGTCGGCTGTTTGTCCTGGTACGAGACGAATCCGGCGTGGGTGAGGGCCAGCCCGGCCGGATATGCCGTCGGAGCCGAGCGGATGCGACTGACCGGTAGACTGGGGCGTGATGCCGAAAAGCCGCCACGCCCCACCGGAGCCCGGGGAGCCGCAGGACGTGCCCAGTGGAGCCGGGTGGATGCCGCACGGCTACTCCCTGGACCCCCACACCCACACGGCGGGCCAGCTCGTCTACGCGGCCGCCGGAACGCTGGCCACCACGACGGAGCGCGGCACCTGGGTGGCCCCGGCCAACCGCGTGACGTGGACACCGCCCGGCTTCACCCACTCCCACCGCTTCTACGGCCGTACCGACGCGCGCCTGCTGACCGTTCCGGTCGAGCTGTGCGGCGAACTCCTCGGCCGTCCCAGCGTGTTCGCGGTCAGCCCGCTGCTGCGCGAGGCCGTCCTGACTCTGACCGCCGGCCGGCCCGAGACGCGCCCCGGCGCCCACCGGCGGCTGCTCGCCGTGGTCGTCGACGAGTTGTCCGAGACCCCCGAGCAGTCACTGCACCTGCCGGTGGCGGCCGACGACCGGCTCCGCACCGTCACCGACCTCCTGCACGCCGACCCCGCGCGGCCCGCGACCCTGGCCGAACTCGGACGCGCCGCCGGAGCCGGCGAGCGCACCCTGAGCCGGCTGTTCCACAGCGAGTTCGGCATGAGCTTCCACCGGTGGCGCACCATCCTGCGCATCCACCACGCTCTGGCCCACCTGACGGACGGCATGTCGGTCACCGACACCGCGATGGTGTGCGGCTGGTCGAACCCGTCCAGCTTCATCGACGCCTTCAACGACGTCGTCGGCCAGACCCCGGGCAGCTACCAGGCGGACCTGCGCAACAGCCCCGCGGCGATCTAGCGGCCGGCCCCCGAAGGGCCACCGCCCCCCGAAGGGCCACCGCCCCCCGAAGAGCCACCGCCCCTTCCCGAAGAGCCACTGCCCCTTCCCGGAGAGCCACCGCCCCTTCCCGAAGAGCCACTGCCCCTTCCCGGAGAGCTTCGCCCCCGGAGAGCCCGCCCCCAAGCGCCCCCGGACTCGCCGTTGTGGCGGGTTTTCGGTACCGGGTGTCCATTCACCGGTGGCCGGCGGGTGCGGCCGGGTTCCACAGTGGTGTCGACGCCGCGCCACTCGGGCGGCAGGGCCGTCCATGTTCCGCCGTGCGCGGCCCCGTTCTCTGTGAGGAGCTCGAAGAACCATGACCGGAACCGGCAAGGACACGACCGTCGTGATCGTAGGGGGCGGAGTCGCCGGACTCGCGCTCGGCAATTTCCTCCTGCGCGAGAAGATCAGGTGTGTCGTCCTCGAAAAGCACGACCGTGCCTACGTGGAGCAGCGGCAGCGGGCCGGCTCCCTCGATGCCGGCGGCGTGCGCCTGCTGGACGAGTGGGGGCTGGGCGCGGCCGTGGAGGGCTACAGCCATGGCGACCTCGACTCGGGTCTGCCGCTGCTGATAGACGGGGAGAGGCGCCTGTGGAAGAGGGGCGACGACGAGGAGGACGAGGTCGACGGGGCGTTCTGCCCGCAGCAGATCCTCGTCCGCAACCTGATCAGGGTCTTCCTGCGCGACGGCGGTGATCTGCGCTTCGGGGCCCAGGACGTGTCGCTGCACGGCATCGACTCCGACGAGCCGCTGGTCCGCTACCGGGACGCCGACGGCGCGACGCGGACGGTCACCTGCGACTTCGTCGCCGGCGCCGACGGCTACCGCGGTGTCAGCAGGACGGCGATCCCCGAGGACGTCCTCACCTGCTCCGCCCACGAGTTCGGCTACGCCTGGCTGACCGTGATGGCGCAGGCGCCGGCGGACCCGCCGGCCGTGCTGGCCGTGCACTCGCGCGGTTTCGCCGCGCAGATCACACGCGGTCCGAAGGCGAGCCGTCTCTATCTGCAGTGCCCGCTCACCGACACCGTCGAGCAGTGGCCCGACGACCGTGTCTGGAGCGAGTTGGAGGCGCGTTTCGGCGAGCCCGTCAAGGTCGGGGGCCCGATCACGAGCAAGCAGGTGGTGCCGCTGCGCGGAGTGGTCTTCAGCCCCATGAGCCACGGCCGGCTCCATCTGCTCGGGGATGCGGCCCATCTCATCTCGCCGATGAGCGCGCAGGGCATGAGTCTCGCCCTCCACGACGCCGATGTCCTCGCCCGCGCGATCGTCCGGCAGGTCACGGAGAACGACGCGAGCCTGCTCGACGGCTACTCCGACGCCTGTCTGGACCACACCTGGGAACGCCAGGCATCCGCGGTCTGGATGACCCAGACCATGCACGACGCCGGTGACCCCGCCTACGAGGGCGAATTCCGCAGGCAGATCGCCCGGAAGAACCTGGAGACCATGCTGGAGCCGCCGACACCGCCGCACCCGGCCTCGTAAGACGTCGTTCCCCCCCCGGTGGCCGGGCGCGTCGGGCGTGCAGGGGGACAAGGGTTACGACCACGACCACCCGCGGAAGTGGCCGCGCTCCCGCGGTGTCCTTCCGAGCGTCGCGCGCCCCGGGGTGGAGAGTTCGGCCCGCCTGGGCCGCCACCGCCGGGTGGCCGGGCGGACGGTAGCGGGCGTCACGGGACCGGCGACGGAGTGTTCCGGTCGTCGTCGGGGAAGGTGATGCCCATGCCGATGCGTTCCTTGCTGCCGGCGGCCAGAGTGGTCATGACGCGTCGGAGCGGGGGCAGGTTGGAGAGCCGGATCTGCTGCATCTGCAGCCAGAAGCGGGGGCGGGTGACGTAGACGTTCCCGCCGCGGCGCGCGCGTTCCTGGCAGTCCGCGACGAAGGGCCGCATCCGCCGGTCGTAGCGGGCGAACGCGAGGTGGTGATCGCCGTGGGCGGCGGCCAGTTCACCGGCCAGGACGTAGGCGCCGACGATGGCCAGGGTCGTTCCCAGACCGGAGGCGGGTGAGGCGCAGTAGCCCGCGTCTCCGACGAGCGCGACCCGTCCGAGGTGCCACGAGTCCATGTGGACCTGGCGCAGATCGTCGAAGTAGAAATCGGGGCTGCCCGTGACCTCGTCGAGCAGACGGTCGGTCTGCCAGCCGTCACCGGCGAAGTGAGAGCGCAGCAGCGCCCGTAGGCCCTCGTCGTCGTACTGGTCGACGTCGAGGTCCGGGTCGGTTCTGGTGAACATCACGCGAGTGGAACCCGCGCCGGCGAAGTAGCAGACCCGACGATCCGGTCCCGCGGCGTAGAAGGTCTCCCAGCGGTCGTAGCCCAGGAAGTTCGGGACCGCCCCGATGGCGATGTAGCGCCCGAGCCGGTGCAGGCGGTGGCTGTCCGCCGGGAACGCGATCGACCGGGTGGCGGAGCGGATGCCGTCGGCGCCCACCACCAGGTCGAACTCCCTAACCGAGCCGCTCGCGAACGCGACGGTGACCGCTGTGCCGGTCTGTTCGAGTGCCACCGGGTGATCACCGTAGACGTACTCGGTGGTGGCACGGGTGCTGTCCAGTAGCAACGCTGCCAGGTCCATGCGCATCAACTCGATGCCGGGGCCGCCCGCGACTCCGCCCGTGAAACTGAACGCGGTGGTCCGGGCCAGGGTCCGGCCGCGGGCGTCGACGAAGTCCATGCCCCGGATGCCGGTCCGGGCGGCGCGCGCGGCGTCGAGCAGCCCCATTTTCGTCAGCACGTCGACGGCCCTGCCGTGCACGTCGATCGCCTGACCGCCCCCGCGCACCTGCCGCGACCGCTCGACCACCGTCGGGGTGAAGCCGTGGCGGGCGAGCCAGAACGCCAGGGTCGGTCCCGCGATCCCGGCACCGACGATCAGGACCCGGCTGTTGCGCACGCTGACTCTCGGTTCGGTTTCTCCCATGCCAACGAGCCTCATCCACAGGGCCGTTCGCGTCCAACGATGAACGGCGCTGATTACAATCAACGATTGTGATCGGTCTGGAGCTTCGGCAGCTGGAGTACTTCGTCGCCGTGGTGGAGGAGCGGAACTTCACCCGGGCGGCGGCACGGTTGCACGTGGTGCAATCCGCGGTCTCGGCCGGACTCAAGACGCTGGAGAGGCAGCTGCGGGCCGAACTCGTCCACCGCACCTCCCGCGAGGTGTCCCTGACCGAGGCCGGTCGCGCCCTGCTTCCACGGGCCCGCGACACACTCACGGCGGCCCGGGCCGCCGTCGATGCCGTCGACGAGGTCCAGGGCGGGATCCAGGGCGAGGTCCGTGTCGGGGTGATGGCCTCGCTGCCCGACATCGATCTTCCCGCCGCCCTGGGCCGGATGCACGCGGACCACCCACGGGTGCGGGTGCGGCTCAGCCACCGGCCGGGCGGTTCCCGCGAGCTCGCCGACGACCTGGCCGCCGGCCGTCTCGATCTGGCCCTGCTGTCCGAGCCCGGCCCCACCGGTCACCGCCTGCGGCTGACCCCGCTCGTGTCCGTCGGCATGCACCTCGTCGTGGCCCCGGCACATCCCCTGGCGGGCCGCGGAGCAGCGGCCCTGGCCGAGCTGGCCGACGACCTCTTCGTCGACTTCCCGATCGGCTACGGCTGCCGGTCGATCGTCGACCGCGCGTTCACCGCGGCCGGGCGGTCCCGCTACGTCTCCATCGAGGTGACCAACGCCGAGACGGCCACGGCGTACGTGCGCAACGGGTTGGGGGTGGCGATCCTGCCCGACGCCTACATCGGCCCATGCCCCACGCTGCGCATCATCGGCCCGGGCAGTGACAACCTGACCTGGTCGTTGTCGCTCGCAACCGCCAAGAACCGGCGCTCCGGCGCCGCGACGGACGTGCTGGCAGCGATGATCGAGGAAACGGCACGCCGGCGCACGACCGAGCGACAACGCGCCGCGCCGTGACTCAGCCGAGCCAGTGCTCGTACCGCCGCACGGCCAGGACGATGACCGCTGTCCGGCCGGGCGGCCGGGCCCGCCGGCGCGGACCTGTCGCCTTTCAGACGGTTGCGCAGGCGGTCGGCGAGGTGGCCGACGGCGCTCGTGGACAGCGGCAGCCGGCACTGCTGAATCAGGGAGCCGGCGTCCCCGGCGTATGCGTTGGTGGTCTCCACACAGGTCTTGAGCATCACTGGCGCCACAAACTCCGCACCACGGGAAACGACGTCCGAGAACGCCGTCCGCCGGGGCGCCATGGCCTTCCGCCGTGCCCGTGGTGCCGAACGGCGAGGGCCATGAGCCGCCGGGTTCCCCGGCCGTGTGAGGGCTCGTGGGACGTGAGAGGGTCTTGGGCGTGAGCGAGACACCACCGAACACCCTGCAATACCGCCTCGACGGGCCGGAAGAGGCCCCCGTACTGATCCTGGCTCCCTCACTGGGCACCACCTGGCACATGTGGGACCGGCAGATCCCGGAGCTGGCCGAGCAGTGGCGGATCTTCCGGTTCGATCTGCCCGGGCACGGCGGGGCGCCCGCGCATCCGGCCGGGTCCGTGGGGGAGTTGAGCGCCCGGTTGCTCGCGACCCTGGACTCGCTCGGTGTGCAGCGCTTCGGGTACGCCGGCTGCGCGCTCGGCGGTGCCATCGGGATCGAGCTGGCCCTGCGCCACCCCGAGCGGCTGGCCTCGCTCGCGCTGGTCGCGGCCTCGCCCCGGTTCGGGACGGCCGACGAGTTCCGGCAGCGCGGTGTGATCGTACGCACCAACGGCCTGGACCCCATCGCCCGGACCTCGCCGGACCGCTGGTTCACCGGCGGGTTCTCGGCGGCGCAGCCCGCGATCACCGAGTGGGCGGTGCAGATGGTGCGCACCACGGACCCCGGCTGCTACATCGCCTCCTGCGAGGCCCTCGCCGCGTTCGACGTGCGGGCCGAGCTGGGCCGCGTCGCGGCCCCGACGATGGTCCTGGTCGGCTCCGAGGACCAGGTCACCGGCCCGGCCGAGGCCCGCACCCTGGTCGCGGGCATCCCCGACGCCCGGCTCGCGGTCGTGCCCGGCGCCTCCCACCTGGTCCCGGTCGAGCAGCCGGCCGCCGTCACCGATCTGCTGGTCCACCACTTCTCCACGGCCTGGCAGCAGCCGTACGACACCGGGCAGATCGCCCTGCCGGGGGCGCAGGTCACGGCGCCGCTGCCGATGGTGCCGCCGCAGGCCGTGGTCCCGGTCGCGGAGATCGCCCCGCCCGCCGCCGCGCCGCCCGCGGACCGGGCCGACCGGTACGAGACCGGGCTCAAGATCCGGCGCGAGGTGCTCGGTGACGCGCGCGTCGACCAGGAACTGGCCGGAGCGGACCGGTTCTCCGGGGACTTCCAGGAGTTCGTCACCCGCTACGCCTGGGGTGAGATCTGGGACCGGCCGGGCCTGGACCGCCGTACCCGCAGCTGTATCACGCTCACCGCGCTGATCGCCGGCGGTCACCTGGACGAACTCGCCTCCCACACCCGCGCCGCCCTGCGCAACGGCCTCACTCCCGACGAGATCCGCGAGATCCTCCTGCACACCGCCCTCTACTGCGGCCTCCCCGCCGCCACCAGCGCCTTCAAGGTGGCCCAGCGGATCATCCAGGAGGAGACGACCCCGGCGGAGTGAGCCCGGACGGCCACGGGGCGCGCGGGACCCGCCCCACGGGCGCCCCGCGGCCCACCCCCGGGCGTCCCCGCGCCCCCTCGGGCAGGATGGTGAGGCATGAAGCTCACCAAGAAGTCCCATGCCTGCGTCCGGGTGGAGAAGGACGGGCAGGTGCTCGTCATCGATCCTGGGGGGTTCAGCGAGGAGGACGCCGCGCTCGGCGCGGACGCGATCCTCGTGACGCACGAGCACGCGGACCACTTCGACGAGTCCCGGCTGCGGACGGCGATGGAGGACAACCCGGCCGCCCGGATCTGGACGCTGCGGTCCGTCGCGGACAAGATCGCGGCGGCGTTCCCGGGCCGTGTGCACACCGTCGGGCACGGCGACACCTTCACCGCCGCCGGCTTCGACGTACAGGTGCACGGCGAGCTGCACGCCGTGATCCACCCGGACATCCCGCGCATCACCAACGTCGGCTACCTCCTCGACGGCGGGAAGATCTTCCACCCCGGCGACGCCCTCACCGTCCCGGACCGGCCCGTCCAGACGCTGATGCTCCCGGTCATGGCCCCCTGGAACAAGATCGCCGAAGTGATCGACTACGTCCGCGAGGTGCGCCCCCAGCGCGCCTACGACATCCACGACGCCCTGCTCACCGACCTGGCCCGGCCGATCTACGACCACCAGATCGGCGCCCTCGGCGGCACCGACCACCAGCGGCTCGCCCCGGGCGCCTCGGCCCCGGTGTGAGGCGGGGCGGGACGGGTTGTCGTACCCGCCAGGTAGGTTGTGGAGCATGCGCATCGCGACCTGGAACGTGAACTCGATCACCGCCCGCCTCCCGCGCCTGCTGGCCTGGCTGGAGAGCAGCGGCACCGACGTGCTCTGCCTCCAGGAGGCCAAGGTCGCCGAGGAGCAGTTCCCGGTCGAGCCGCTGCGCGAGCTGGGCTACGAGGCCGCGGTGCACGCCACCGGCCGGTGGAACGGCGTGGCGGTGCTCTCCCGCGTCGGCCTGGCCGACGTCGTCAAGGGACTGCCCGGCGACCCCGGCTACGAGGGCGTGACCGAGCCCCGCGCCATCTCCGCCACCTGCGGCCCCGTCCGCGTCTGGTCGGTGTACGTGCCCAACGGCCGCGAGATCGACCACCCGCACTACGCGTACAAGCTCCAGTGGTTCGAGGCCCTGCGCGCCGCCGTCCTCGGCGACGCCCAGGGCAGCCGGCCCTTCGCCGTCCTCGGTGATTACAACGTGGCGCCGACCGACGACGACGTCTACGACCGGGCCGCCTTCGAGGGCGCCACCCACGTCACCCCCGCCGAGCGCGCCGCCCTCACCGCCCTGCGCGAGGCCGGCCTCGACGATGTCGTACCGCGCCCGCTCAAGTACGACCACCCGTTCACCTACTGGGACTACCGCCAGCTCTGCTTCCCCAAGAACCGCGGCATGCGTATCGACCTGGTGTACGGCAACGCGGCCTTCGCGGGCGCCGTCAAGGACGCCTACGTCGACCGCGAGGAGCGCAAGGGCAAGGGCGCCTCCGATCACGCGCCCGTGGTGGTCGACCTCGACGTGTGATGCCACGCTGGGTCCATGAACCTTCCGTTCCTGGGCCCACGGCACAAGAAGCACCCCGCGCTGCCCGCCGACCCCGAGTCGGTGACCGCGCTGCTGTCCGAGTGCGATCTGCTGCGCGCCCAGGCGGCCCGGGGCGGCGTCCGCCTGGACGACACCCCGGCCTCCCTGGAGGCCCTGGACCAGATGGTCCCGCGCTGGCGCGAGGACGCCGAGACGCTGCCCTGGCTCGGCCATGACGCCGGGCTGTACCTGGGCACCGTGGTGGTGCGCACCGTACCCGGCGCCGCCTGGCGGATCAGCGCCGGCGGCGAGCCCGTGCTGCGCCTCGCCTCCGGCCGCGAGGTGGAGGTGGTGGACGCGGGGCGCCAGTGGGCCGCGACCGGCGTGCCCGAGCTGTCCCAGCTGTACGCGGAGATCGCCGAGGTCTGAACCCCCGGCGGCCCCGGGACCACGCCCTCCTCCCCACTCCCTCCTCGCCGTGCCCTCCCCACCACGGCCTTAAAATACGGCTAATGCCGGAAAGGCCGTGTCGCCCCCCGACTCCCGGGCCCGGCTGGATAGTTTGCGGCGACCACCACCCAGCGGAGAGTGGAGTAGGGCTGCGTATGGCCGTCGATCCGTTGATCGAACCGAGGAACGGCGTCTGGAAGAAGGCGCACCAGGCAACGCGCACCGGCCGGTTCACCCGGCGCCCCGTCGATCCCCGTCCGTCACCCGCCTTCGCGGCCCACCCGTTACCGGGGTCCGCGGACGCGTCCGGCATCCGGCCCCGGCGACCGCCCGCGGGCCCTCGGACAGGCCCTGTACCCATGCCGGGAACCCCGGCCCCCGACCTCTCGACTACGATGGTGCGTTCCGCCCCGTGGTGAGGTGATCAAGCCCCACCGCACCGGGACGGAGGCACTGCCGCCGGTTGGGGACCCCATGGCCCCCGCACCGTGAGAGGGGCGGCAGTTCACACGGGCCAGGCTCGTCCGGCGGCAGCCGGAGATCACTGCTCGCACCGGCGAGGAGAAGGTCAGCTGCGCCGGACGAGTTGCGCTCGACGGGCCGTCACCGCCCGCGCCTCACGCGGACCCCGCGGGCTCCGGCTCGGGCAGCGGCAGCGGAGAGCGCGCCGCCCGGCTCACCTCCGCCACCAGTTCCACCATGTCCAGCCCGTACGCCCCCGAGTTGAGAACCTTCAGCAGGAGGACGAACGCGCCGGTGCCGTACTTGCGGGCCAACCGCTCGTGACGGCGGGTGAGATGGCGGGTCGCGTCCTGATGGGTGATCGCGCTCCGGCCGCAGAACAGGAACACCGGACGGGCCCGGCCCTCGGTGGTGACCCGCGCGAGCAGCACGTACTCCACACCCCCCCGCTCCATCCGGTACTCCCGCGCGCCGACGCGGAACGTGCCGCGCTCGGCGACCGGTTCGGCATCGGTGGCGATCCGCAGCCCCGGCGTGCGGGCCGGCCGGCCCAAGGAGGCGGAGAGGGCGGGCGCCACCAGGCCCAGGACGATGTGGCGCACGTCCTCGGGCATGGCCGGGCACGGTAGTGGGCCAGAGTGTCCTGGGCGTACCGGTGTTCGAACTGTGACGGTCGTGTGGCGAGCGGCCGAGGGGTACTGTCGCTAGTGTGACAATCTGGCTACGCTGCGCTGATTGTCCCGACGGGAGGTACGGATGGGTCGTCCAGGCACGCGGAGACTGGCGGTTCTGACGGTGGTGTCGGCCGCCGTGGTGACGATGGGGGCCGCGGCGCCGCCGCCCGCCCCGAAGACGGGCGAACCGGCCGGCAAACAGCCGGTGGCCGTGGGCTACGGCGGTGCCGTCGCCAGCGTCGACAAGGACGCCACCGCCGCCGGCATCGAGGTTCTCAGGAACGGCGGCAACGCGGTGGACGCCGCCGTCGCCACCGCCGCCGCGCTCGGCGTCACCGAGCCCTACTCGTCCGGCGTCGGCGGAGGCGGCTACTTCGTCTACTACGACGCGCGGACCCGCACGGTCCACACCATCGACGGCCGCGAGACGGCACCGCGGAGCGCCGACTCCGACCTGTTCGTGGAGAACGGCAAGCCGCTCTCCTTCAACGACGCCGTCAGCAGCGGACTCAGCGTCGGCACCCCGGGCACCCCCGCCACCTGGCAGACCGCCCTCGACCAGTGGGGCAGCCGGAAACTCGGCAGCGTCCTGAAGCCGGCCGAACGGCTCGCCCGCGACGGCTTCACCGTGGACGACACCTTCCGCTCGCAGACCGCCGACAACGAGACCCGGTTCCGCTACTTCCCGGACACCGCGAGGCTGTTCCTGCCCGGCGGCAAGCTGCCCGCCGTGGGCTCGACCTTCAAGAACCCCGAACTCGCCAAGACCTACGAGGAGTTGGCGAAGAAGGGGATGGGGGCGATCTACCACGGCGACATCGGCGACGACATCGTCAGGACCGTCGAGCACCCGCCCGTGGACCCGGCCTCCGGCTGGAACGCCCGCCCCGGCAAGCTCGCCGAGAAGGACCTCGCCGTCTACCGCGCCAAGCTCCAGGCGCCCACCAGGACGTCGTACCGCGGGCTCAACGTCTACTCCATCGCCCCGTCCTCCTCGGGCGGCACCACGGTCGGTGAGGCGCTCAACATCCTGGAGAGCTCCGACCTGTCGAAGATGAGCGAGGCGCAGTACCTGCACCACTACATCGAGGCCAGCCGGATCGCCTTCGCCGACCGCGGGCGCTGGGTCGGCGACCCCGCCTACGAGAAGGTCCCCACCCGCCAGTTGCTCTCGCAGAAGTTCGCGGACTCGCGGGCCTGCCTGATCAAGGACGACGCGGTCCTCACCAGCCCGCTCGCCCCCGGCGACCCGTACCACCCGAAGGGCTGCGCCCGGGGCGGCAAGGCGGCGCCGACGACGTACGAGGGCCAGAACACCACCCATCTCACGGTGGCCGACAAGTGGGGCGACGTCGTCTCGTACACCCTCACCATCGAGCAGACCGGCGGCAGCGCGATGACCGTGCCCGGCCGGGGCTTCCTGCTCAACAACGAGCTGACGGACTTCTCCTTCACCCCGGCGAGCCCCTCCGTGCCCGACCCGAACCTGCCCGGTCCGGGCAAGCGGCCGCGCTCCTCGATCTCGCCGACGATCGTCCTCGACGGCCACAACCGGCCCGTGGTGGCGCTGGGTTCGCCCGGCGGCGCGACCATCATCACCACCGTGCTCCAGACCCTGACCGAGTTCCTCGACCGGCGTCTGCCCCTGGTCGACGCCATCGCCGCGCCCCGCGCCAGCCAGCGCAACGCGGCCCAGACGGAACTCGAACCCGCCCTGTACGACAGCCCGTTGAGGCAGCAGCTGGAGGCCATCGGCCACCACTTCACCCTCAACCCGGAGATCGGCGCCGCCACCGGAGTGCAGCGGCTGCCGGACGGCAGATGGCTGGCCGCGGCCGAGAAGGTACGACGCGGCGGCGGCTCGGCGATGGTGGTCGACCCCACCCCGTAGGAGCCGTACGCACGACGTGCGCGAAGGTGCCGGGGGCGGCTGGCCCCCGGCACCTTCGCTTACGGGTCTCATCCGGCGGGCGGGGCCTGCGCGGCCTCCGGCGGCGGGGGTGTCAGGAAGTCCAGCTGCCCGTCCTTGACGTCCACCGTGACCCGGCCGCCCTCGGTGACCGTGCCGTTCAGCAGCAGCCGCGACAGCCGGTTGTCCACTTCGCGCTGGATGGTGCGGCGCAACGGCCGGGCGCCGTACTCCGGTTGGTAGCCGCGCTCGGCGATCCAGTCGACCGCCGCGTCCGTGAACCGCACCGAGACGCCCTGGCCGTCCAGCAGCCGCCGGGTGCTCTCCAGCAACAGGTCGGTGATCTGCCGCAGTTGCTCGCTCGTGAGCTGCCGGAAGACCACGATCTCGTCGATGCGGTTGAGGAACTCGGGCCGGAAGTGCTCGCGCAGCGGCCGCATGATCTGCTCCCGCCGCGCCTCCTCGTCGGCCTCCGCGCCGCCCGGCCCGAAGCCGATCCCGGCGCCGCGCCGGGTGATCGCCTCGGAGCCGAGGTTGCTGGTCATCACGATGACCGTGTTGGTGAAGTCGACCGTGCGGCCCTGGGAGTCGGTGAGCCGGCCGTCGTCCAGCACCTGGAGCAGGATGTTGAAGACGTCCGGGTGCGCCTTCTCCACCTCGTCGAGCAGCAGCAGCGAGTACGGGTGCCGGCGCACCACCTCGGTGAGCTGCCCCGCCTCCTCGTGGCCCACGTAGCCGGGCGGGGCGCCGACCAGCCGGGAGACGGTGTGCCGCTCCTGGTACTCGCTCATGTCGAGGCGGACCATGCGGTCCTCGCTGCCGAACAGCGCCTCGGCGAGCGCGCGGGCCAGCTCGGTCTTGCCGACACCGGTCGGGCCGAGGAAGAGGAAGCTGCCGATCGGGCGGGAGGGGCTGGCGAGCCCGGCGCGCGAGCGCAGCACGGCCTCGGCGACCACCGCGACGGCCTCCTCCTGGCCGACGACCCGCTGGTGGAGGTGGTCCTCCAGACCGAGCAGCCGTTCCTTCTCCTCCTGGGTGAGCCGGCTGACCGGGATGCCGGTCTGCCGCGAGACGACCTCGGCGATGGACTCCGCGGTCACCTCCAGCTGCCCCTCGTCGGCCTGCTCGCCCCCGGACGCCTCGGCGATACGTTCCTTCAGCTCGGCGATCCGGTCGCGCAGCTGCTTGGCCTGCTCGTAGTCCTCGTCGGCGACCGCCTGGTCCTTGTCCCGGACCAGCTGGTCCACCTCGCGCTCCATCGCCCGTACATCGGTGCCCTTGGTGCGGGCGCCGAGCCGGACCCGGGCGCCCGCCTGGTCGATCAGGTCGATCGCCTTGTCCGGCAGCCGCCGGTCGGTGAGATACCGGTCGGACAGCTCCACGGCGGCGACGAGCGCCTCGTCGGAGTAGCGGACCTGGTGATGGGCCTCGTAGCGGTCGCGCAGCCCGCGCAGGATCCCGATGGTGTCCTGCACGGTCGGCTCGGGCACCAGGACCGGCTGGAAGCGGCGGGCCAGCGCCGCGTCCTTCTCGATCCGGCGGAACTCCTCCAGGGTGGTCGCGCCCACGATGTGCAGCTCGCCCCGGGCCAGCGCGGGCTTGAGGATGTTGCCCGCGTCCAGCGCGCCGCCCTCGCCGCCGGAGCCCGCGCCGACGACGGTGTGCAGCTCGTCGATGAACACGACCAGCCGGTCGGAGTTGGCGCGGATCTCCTCCACGATGTTGTTCAGCCGCTCCTCGAAGTCGCCCCGGTAGCGGGTGCCGGCCACGACCCCGGTCAGATCGAGGGCGACCACCCGCCGCCCGGCCAGCTGGTCCGGCACGTCCCCGTCGGCGATCCGCTGCGCGAGGCCCTCCACGATGGCCGTCTTGCCCACGCCCGCGTCGCCGATCAGCACGGGGTTGTTCTTGCCGCGCCGGGACAGCACCTCGACGGTCTGCTCGATCTCGGTGTCCCGGCCGATCACCGGGTCGACCCGGCCCTCCCGGGCCAGGTCGGTCAGGTCACGGCCGTACTTGTCCAGGGTGGGCGTGCCGGTGGCCCGCTGCCGCTCCACGCGCACCTGGCCGGTGCCCTCCGGCGGCTCCGGCGGCAGCCCGCTCGCCGGGAAGCGGGCCGCGTGCAGGATGTGCCCTGCGGCCGAGTCCGGGTTCGAGGCCAGCGCGCTGAGCACATGTTCCGGGCCGATGTAGCCCGCGCCGCTGGAGCGGGCCATGTCGTGCGCGTCCAGCAGTGCCCGTTTCACCGCGGGGGTCAGGGACAGCGAGGTCGGCGGCGGTACCTCGCCCGGCGGGTGCCGCACCGGTCCCGCCCGGTCGTCTATCTCCGTGGCGAGCGAGTCCGGATCGGCCCCGGCCCGGGTCAGCAGGCTCCGCGTGGGCTCCGTGGAGACGGCCGCGCGCAGCAGGTGCTGGGTGTCCAGGTCCCGGCTGCCGTGCTCGGCCGCGTACTGCGCCGCCCCTTTGACCAGCTCCCGCGCCGGCTGGCTGAGCAGCCGGCCGATGTCGATGTGCCGCGGGCCTGGCGCGCTGCTGCCTCCGGCGGCGCCGCTGAAGAAGCGGGCGAGGAATTCGCCGAAGGGGTCAGGAGGGTAGCCGTTGGTCATGGCGATGCTTTCCTTCGCTGACGGTGGCTCCGCCGGGTAACCGGGGTGGGGCTGCTCATGCCCACGATGGCATGAAGTGTGGGGGTGGGCATGTTCGCCCAAGAGGGGGGGTGAGCGCGGTTGCACGGCGGCCTGCGGGTCCGTCTCGGTTGATCGCGCAGTTCCCCGCGCCCCTCAGGTCGGGACGCGTGCCGTGAGGATCCGGGGACCCCGCTCCGTGATCGCCACCGTGTGTTCCGCGTGGGCCGCGCGGGAGCCGTCCGTCGTGCGCAGGGTCCAGCCGTCGGGGTCCTCGCGGTACTCGTCGCGGCCGCCGCCGATCAGCATCGGCTCGATCGCCAGGACCAGGCCGGGGCGCAGCGGGAAGCCGCGGCCGGGGCGGCCCTCGTTGGGGACGCCGGGGTCCTCGTGCATACGGCGGCCGATGCCATGGCCGCCGAAGTCCTGCGGGACGCCGTAGCCCGCCGTACGGCAGACCCGGCCGACGGCGTGGGCGATGTCACCGACGCGGTTGCCGACCACGGCCGCCGCGATGCCGGCCGCCAGGGCCCGCTCGGCGGTGCCGACCAGCCGTACGTCCTCGGGGCGCGCGCGGCCCACCGTGAAGCTGATCGCCGAGTCGCCGGCCCAGCCGTCCAGCAGGGCCCCGCAGTCGATCGAGACCAGGTCGCCGTCGCGCAGCCGGTACCCGGTGGGGATGCCGTGCACGATCGCGTCGTTCACCGAGGCGCAGATCACCGCGGGGAACGGGGTCGGGGCGAAGGACGGGCGGTACCCGAGGAAGGGCGAGGTCGCCCCCGCCGCCCGCAGCACCTCCCGTGCGACCTCGTCCAGCTCCAGCAGCGAGACCCCCACGTCCGCCACCTTGCGTACGGCACTCAGGGCCTGCCCGACGACCTGGCCCGCGGCATGCATCGCGTCGACGGACGCGTCCGTCTTCAGTTCCACCATGCCAATTACTATACCGGTATTTGTATTGGGGTCCCGCGCGAGGGCAGGCGGTATTTGAATGGGGGAGCGCGGCGGGCACAATGGACGCATGGTGCGCACCCCCCTCACCCCCGAAGAGCACGAGCGCGGCGAGCGGCTCGGCCGGCTGCTGCGCGAGGCGCGCGGTGACCGCAGCATGGTCGAGGTCGCCGCCGCGGCGGGCGTCTCGGCCGAGACCCTCCGCAAGATCGAGACCGGCCGCGCCCCGACCCCGGCGTTCTTCACGGTGGCGGCGCTGGCGCGAGTGCTCGGCCTGTCGATGGACGACCTGGCGGTGCACTGCGCGCTGGTCGCCATCTGAACGAACGGCGCTCAAGCGCCCCGCCAGGGGTGCGGGGAACCGCGCGACGAGCCGCGGCGGACCCGCGGCGCCCAGGGCCGAAGCCCCCGCTCGCCCACCGGAGTGTGAATCGGCGGGTTGGCGGTGATGGTCTTGGCAAGGCGGCCCAGGAGGCTTACGTTCGTGCCTCTACGGCCTGCTCTACGGGCGTAGAGGCTCTGACGTCATGTCGAAGGAGCGGCTCATGGCCGACGTCGTCCGCGCCGCGCTGGTCCAGGCCACCTGGACCGGCGACACCGAGTCCATGGTGGCGAAACACGAGGAGCACGCCCGGGAGGCGGCCCGGCGGGGCGCGCGGATCATCGGGTTCCAGGAGGTGTTCAACGCCCCCTACTTCTGCCAGGTCCAGGACCGGGAGCACTTCCGGTGGGCCGAGCCCGTGCCCGACGGGCCGACCGTACGGCGGATGCGAGACCTCGCGCGGGAGACCGGGATGGTGATCGTCGCGCCGGTGTTCGAGGTCGAGCGGTCCGGGTTCTACTACAACACCGCCGCCGTGATCGACGCCGACGGCACCTACCTCGGCAAATACCGCAAGCACCACATCCCCCAGGTCGAGGGCTTCTGGGAGAAGTACTACTTCCGCCCCGGCAACATGGGCTGGCCCGTCTTCGGGACCGCCGTCGGCAAGGTCGGCGTCTACATCTGCTACGACCGCCACTTCCCCGAGGGCTGGCGGCAACTCGGCCTCGGAGGCGCCCAGTTGGTGTACAACCCCGCCGCCACCCACCGGGGCCTGTCCGCCCACCTCTGGCAGCTGGAGCAGCCCGCCGCGGCCGTCGCCAACGAGTACTTCGTCGCCGCCATCAACCGGGTGGGCCAGGAGGAGTACGGGACCAACGACTTCTACGGCACGTCGTACTTCGTGGACCCCCGCGGCCGGTTCGTCGGCGAGACCGCGGGCGACGAGGGTGAGGAACTCCTCGTCCGCGACCTGGACTTCGCACTCATCGACGACGTACGGCAGCAGTGGGCCTTCTACCGCGACCGCCGTCCCGACGCCTACGAAGGGCTGGTGCAGCCGTGAGCGACCTCTACTCCCGCCACCGCAGGGTGATGCCCGACTGGCTCGCCCTCTACTACGACGACCCGATCGAGATCACCCACGGCGAGGGCCGCCACGTCTGGGACTCCGACGGCAACCGCTACCTGGACTTCTTCGGCGGCATCCTCACCACCATGACCGCGCACGCGCTGCCCGAGGTCACCAAGGCGGTCGGCGAACAGGCCGGGCGCATCCTGCACTCCTCGACCCTCTACCTCAACCGCCCGATGGTGGACCTCGCCGAGCGCATCGCCCAGGTGAGCAACATCCCCGACGCCCGCGTCTTCTTCACCACCTCCGGCACCGAGGCCAACGACACCGCCCTGCTGCTCGCCACCACGTACCGGCGCAGCAACACCGTCCTGGCCATGCGCAACAGCTACCACGGCCGCTCCTTCTCCACCGTCGGCATCACCGGCAACCGCACCTGGTCCCCGACCTCGCTGTCCCCGCTACAGACCCTCTACGTGCACGGCGGCGTCCGCACCCGGGGCCCCTTCGCGCACCTGGACGACCGCGCCTTCACCGACGCCTGCGTCGCCGACCTGAAAGACGTCCTCGGCCACACCCGGCCCCCGGCCGCGCTGATCGCCGAACCCATCCAGGGCGTCGGCGGGTTCACCTCGCCGCCCGACGGGCTGTACGCCGACTTCCGCGAGGTGCTGCGGGAACGCGGTGTCCTGTGGATCTCCGACGAGGTGCAGACCGGCTGGGGCCGCACCGGCGACCACTTCTGGGGCTGGGGGGCGCACGCCGCGAGCGGCCCGCCGGACATCGTCACCTTCGCCAAGGGCATCGGCAACGGCGCCTCCATCGGCGGTGTCATCGCCCGCGCCGAACTCATGAACTGCCTGGACGCCAACAGCATCTCCACCTTCGGCGGCACCCAGCTCACCATGGCCGCGGGTCTCGCCAACCTCGCCTACCTCCTCGACCACGACCTCCAGGGCAACGCCCGCCGGGTCGGCGGCCTGCTCATCGAGCGGCTGCGGGCCGTCGCCGCCCAGCTGCCCGGGGTGCGGGAGGTCCGCGGGCGCGGGCTGATGATCGGCATCGAGCTGGCGAAGCCGGGCACCGACGAGGCCGATCCGCAGGCGGCCGCCGCCGTCCTGGAGGCGGCCCGCGCCGGTGGCCTGCTCATCGGCAAGGGCGGCGGCCACGACACCAGCGCGCTGCGCGTCGCCCCGCCGCTGTCGCTGACCGTCGCGGAGGCCGAGGAGGGCGCCGCCGTCCTGGAGGACGCGCTCAGGAGCGCCTACGCGTAACAAACGCGTACGACACCAAGGGGACACCTGGCACTGCCGAGCAAGGGGATACGGCCATGACCACCACCTCCGCCTCCCGTCCCGCCGCCCCGCCGGAACCCGCCCTCTCCGTGCGCCAGGTGCTCACGCTGGAACGGGTGCTCGCCGGGGAACCCGAGGTGGTGGCCGGCGCCGGCGGCCTCGACCGGGCGGTGCGCTGGGTGCATGTCGCCGAGGCCGCCGACGTGGGCGTGATGCTCACCGGCGGCGAGATGGTGCTCACCACCGGCGTGCTGCTCGCCGGGGACGAGACCCGGCAGGCCGAGTACATAAGGTCCCTGCACCGCGCCGAGGCCGCCGCCGTGGTCCTCGGCCTCGGGCGGGCCTTCCCCGCCCCGCCCGAGGTGATGCGCCGCGCCGCCGAACGCTGCGGCCTGCCCCTGGTCGTGCTGCACCGGCCCTTCCCCTTCGCCGAGCTGACCGAGGAGGTGCAGTCCCGGCTGGTACGGCGCAAGTTCGCGGCCGTCAGCCTGTCCGAGGCGGTCCGCACCGACCTCACCGCGCTGATCACGGCGGGCGCCCCGCTCCAGCGGCTGCTCGACGAGGTCGCCCGGCACAGCGCCTGCCCCGTCGTCCTCACCAACCTCGCCCACCGCGTCCTCGCCACGGCGGGGGAGCGCTCCGCCGTGGACGACGTGCTGCGCGACTGGGAGCGGGTCGCCCGGCAGGCCGGCGGCGGCGCCCTGGACGCCTGGATCAGCGCCGAACTCGGCGGCCGCGGCGAGCGCTGGGGGAGGCTGCTGCTGTGCGGCTACCGGGGCGAGACGGCCACCGGACGGCTGCTCGCCGACCGCGCCGCCGAGGCCCTGGTGCTGCACCGCATGCTCGGCGGCTCCGCGCTGAGCTGGGAGGAGCAGTCCGCGCAGAGCCTGCTCACCGACCTCGTCTCCGGTGTCGTACCGGCCCGCCAATTGCTGCCGCGCGCCCGCGCCGCCGGGCTGCCGGTCAATCTGCGCACCTTCGTGCCACTCGTCGTCCCGGGCGCCGAACCCGCCGTACTGGACCGGCTGTTGCGGGTGCTGGGCCTGTCCGGGCTCGCCGCCGAACTGGCCGACGGAGTGACCGCCGTACTGCTCAGCCTGCCGCGCGACCGGCCCGCCGACGCCCTCACCGCGCTCTTCGCGGCCCGGCTGCGGGAGGGCACCGGGCGGCCGGACGCCGTGGTCGCCGCCGCCGACCCGCGCACCGGCTGGGACGAGGTGCCCGCGGGACTGCGCGAGGCCCGCCATGTCGCCGAGGCCGTCGCAGGCTCCGCCGCCGCCCTCGGCCTGCCCGCCGTCGTCCGCCTCAAGGACGTCCATCTGCGGGGGCTCGTACGGCTGTTGCGGGAGAACCCGCATGTGCAGTCGTTCGCGGAACGGGAGTTGGACGGGCTGCTGCGCGGGGCCGAGCCCGAGTTGCTCGAAGTGCTGCGCACCTACCTCGCCACCGGCCGCAACAAGTCCCGCACCGCCCGGCTCCACCATGTCTCCCGGCCCGCGCTCTATCGCCGCCTGGAGGCCATACAGGGCCGCCTCGGCGTCGACCTGGACGACTTCGAACAGGCGGCCTCCGTGCACATCGCGCTGCTCGCGCATGACGCGCAACAACGCTGAAACCTGTGACCACCTGGGAAAACGGCGGTGAAACATGGGCCCGCGCAGACATGACACGGTGGCACGCGAGACGCCCGGGGACGTGACACGCTGCCCGTCGAAGCCGGCCCGCCCGCTTCCTAGGCTCACCGCACACCCAGCTACCGGAGGTCCCGATGAGCCGAGTGATCCGTGCCGCCCTCTTCCAGACGGCCTGGACCGGCGACAAGGAATCCATGATCCAGGTCCACGAGCAGGCGGTCCGCGACGCGGCCGCGCAGGGGGCCCAAGTCCTGTGCTTCCAGGAGCTGTTTTACGGCCCCTACTTCTGCCAGGTCCAGGACAAGGCGTTCTACGACTACGCCGAGCGGATCCCCGAGGGTCCGACCGTCCAGCGCTTCCAGTCGCTCGCCCGCGCCCTCGGCATCGTACTGATCCTGCCGATGTACGAGGAGGAGCAGCCGGGCGTCCTCTACAACACCGCCGCCGTGATCGACGCGGACGGCAGCTACCTCGGCAAGTACCGCAAGACCCACATCCCCCAAGTGCGGGGATTCTGGGAGAAGTTCTACTTCCGGCCGGGCAACAGCGGCTGGCCCGTCTTCGAGACCGCCGTCGGCAGGGTCGGCGTCTACATCTGCTACGACCGCCACTTCCCCGAGGGCTGGCGGGCGCTCGGCCTCGAAGGCGCCGAGATCGTCTTCAACCCCTCGGCCACCTCCCGGGGTCTGTCCAAGTACCTCTGGCAGCTGGAGCAGCCGGCCGCGGCCGCCGCCAACGAGTACTTCGTCGGCGCGATCAACCGGGTCGGCGTGGAGGACCTGGGCGACAACGACTTCTACGGCACGACCTACTTCGTGGACCCCGAGGCCCAGTACGTCGGCGAGGTCGCGAGCGACAAGGAGACCGAACTGGTCGTCCGCGACCTGGACATGGCCAAACTCCGCGAGGTCCGCGACCGCTGGCAGTTCTACCGCGACCGCGCCCCGGGCGCGTACGGCCCGCTGACGGCGCCGTAGGCGCCGCGTCCCGAAGGGGCGCGGGACGGTACCCGATGTGCGGCTACCGCCGCGTGGGCGCGAGCCACCACAACTCACCCGCAGCCGACCACGAGAGAGGACCAAGTGACCGGCCGAAAAATCATCCGCGGTGGTCTCGTCGTCACCGCATCCGACGAGACCCACGCCGACGTCCTCATCGAGGACGGCCGCATCGCCGCCCTCGCGGCCTCCGGCACCCCCGCCGCCGCCGCGCTCACCGCCGACCTGACCATCGACGCCACCGGGAAATACGTCATCCCCGGCGGCGTCGACGGCCACACCCACATGGAGATGCCCTTCGGCGGCACCTACGCCTCCGACACCTTCGAGACCGGCACCCGCGCCGCAGCCTGGGGCGGCACGACCACCATCGTGGACTTCGCCATCCAGAGCGTCGGCCGCACCCTGCGCGAGGGCCTGGACGCCTGGCACCAGAAGGCCGAGGGCAACTGCGCGATCGACTACGCCTTCCACATGATCGTCTCCGATGTGAACGAGGAGACGCTCAAGGAGATGGACCTGCTGATCGAGGAGGGCGTGACCTCCTTCAAGCAGTTCATGGCCTACCCCGGGGTGTTCTACTCCGACGACGGCCAGATCCTGCGCGCCATGCAGCGCGCCGCCGGCAACGGCGGCCTGATCATGATGCACGCCGAGAACGGCATCGCCATCGACGTCCTGGTCGAACAGGCCCTCGCCCGCGGCGAGACCGACCCGCGCCACCACGGCGAGGTCCGCAAGGCCCTGCTGGAGGCCGAGGCCACGCACCGCGCCATCCGGCTCGCCCAGGTCGCGGGCGCGCCGCTGTACGTCGTCCACGTCTCGGCCGCCGAGGCGCTCGCCGAGCTGACGCGGGCCCGCGACGACGGGCTGAACGTGTTCGGCGAGACCTGCCCGCAGTACCTGTTCCTGTCCACCGACAACCTCGCCGAGCCCGATTTCGAGGGCGCCAAGTACGTGTGCTCCACGCCCCTGCGGCCCAGGGAGCACCAGGCGGCGCTCTGGCGGGGGCTGCGCACCAACGACCTCCAGGTGGTCTCCACCGACCACTGCCCGTTCTGCTTCAGCGGGCAGAAGGAGCTGGGCCGCGGCGACTTCTCCAGGATCCCCAACGGAATGCCGGGCGTGGAGAACCGCATGGACCTCCTCCACCAGGCCGTGGTCAACGGGCACATCTCGCGGCACCGCTGGATCGAGATCGCCTGCGCCACCCCGGCGCGGATGTTCGGCCTGTACCCGAAGAAGGGCACCATCGCCCCGGGCGCCGACGCCGACGTGGTGATCTACGACCCGCACGCGGAGCAGGTGATCTCCGCCGAGACACACCACATGAACGTCGACTACTCGGCCTACGAGGGCAGGCGGATCACCGGCCGGGTGGAGACGGTCCTCTCGCGCGGCGAGACCGTCATCGACCGGCGGGAGTACACCGGGCACGCCGGACACGGCGTCTACACCCCGCGCTCCACCTGTCAGTACCTCACCTAGGAGCAGTGCCCATGGACTTCGGACTCGTCCTCCAGACCGACCCGCCGGCCTCCCGCGTCATCGACCTCATGCGGCGCGCCGAGCACAACGGCTTCAGCCACGGCTGGACCTTCGACTCCGCCGTGCTGTGGCAGGAGCCGTTCGTGATCTACAGCCAGATCCTGGCGCGGACCGAGCGGCTGACGGTCGGGCCGATGGTCACCAACCCGTCCACCCGCACCCCGGAGGTCACCGCCTCCACCTTCGCCACCCTCAACGACATGTTCGGCAACCGCACCGTGTGCGGCATCGGCCGCGGCGACTCCGCGATGCGCGTCGCGGGCCGCAGGCCCAACACCCTCGCCCGGATAAGCGAGGCCATCAAGGTGATCCGCGCCCTCGGCCGGGGCGACGCCGCCGACCTCGGCGGCGGCGCGGTCGTCAAGTTCCCCTGGGTCCGCCCCGGCGCTCAACTCCCCGTCTGGATGGCCGCGTACGGCCCCAGGGCGCTGAAGATGACCGGCGAGGAGGCCGACGGCTTCATCCTCCAGCTGGCCGACCTCTACCTCACCGAGTACATGGTGAAGGCCGTCAAGGACGCGGCGCAGGCGGCCGGCCGCGACCCCGCCGAGGTCAGCATCTGCGTGGCGGCACCGGCGTACGTCACCGCCGACGACTCGCCCGAGGCCCTCGCCCACGCCCGCGACCAGTGCCGCTGGTTCGGCGGCATGGTCGGCAACCACGTCGCCGACCTGGTCTCCAAGTACGGCGCGCACTCCGCTCAGGTCCCGGAGGAACTCACCGAGTACATCAAGTCCCGGCAGGGCTACGACTACGCCCACCACGGGCGCAGCGGCAACCCCGACACCGAGTTCGTGCCCGACGAGATCGTGGACCGCTTCTGTCTCATCGGCCCGCCCGAGCGGCACATCGAGAAGCTGACCGCGCTGCGTGCCCTGGGCGTCGACCAGTTCGCGCTGTACGACATGCACGACGCGCAGGAGGCCACCATCGACGCCTACGGCACCCAGGTGATCCCCGCCGTCAACTCCTAGCCCCACCCGTCCCCTTCACCGTCCCACCCGGCTCCTCCTCCCGGTCCCCTCGGGGGTCCGCCCCAACCCCCCACCCCTGGTCACCCCTCCCCGCCTCCCCGCGGGGAGGGGCTGGTGCCCGCACGGCCTCCGCCGACCCGTCCCGTTCCCGATTGGGGCCCGCCCATGACCGACACCGCTCCCACGCACATACCACCCTCGGCCCAAGTCACCCTCGCCGACGGCCGGGTGGAGCTCGCCCCCGGCGCTCCGCGGCCCAGCGGCCGCTACGCCAACGAGGACCTGCTGCCGGTCCCGGCCGGCCGGCGCACCTGGACGACGTACAACTTCTCCGCGCTGTGGGTCGGCATGGCCCACAACACCGCCTCCTGGACACTGGCCTCCGGCCTGATCGCCGTCGGCATGGACTGGAAGCAGGCGGTGTTCACCATCGCCGTCGCCAACCTGGTCGTCCTGGTGCCGATGCTGCTGACCGGGCACGCCGGACCGAAGTACGGCATCCCCTTCCCGGTCTTCGCCCGCGCCTCCTTCGGGGTGCGCGGCGCCAACCTCCCCGCCGTCGTACGGGCGTTGGTGGCCTGCGGCTGGTTCGGCATCCAGACCTGGATCGGCGGCGAGGCCATCTACTTCCTCGCCGGGAAACTGATCGGCGGCAGCTGGTCGAACGCGGCGCACCTCGGCGGCCACGCCTGGACCATGTGGCTGTCGTTCGCCCTCTTCTGGGCCCTCCAGGTCGCCATCATCCACCGGGGGATGGAGACCATCCGCCGCTTCGAGAACTGGGCCGCGCCCTTCGTCCTGGTCGGCGCGTTCGTGATGCTGTGGTGGATGGCGTCCAAGGCGGGCGGGGTCGGCCCGCTGTTCGACCAGCCGGCCACGCTCGGCTGGGGCGGCGGGTTCTGGAAGCTGTTCTGGCCGTCCCTGATGGGCATGATCGGCTTCTGGTCCACGCTGTCCCTGAACATCCCGGACTTCACCCGCTACGGCCGCAGCCAGAAGGCCCAGACCTGGGGCCAGGCGCTCGGCCTGCCCACCACGATGACCCTGTTCGCGTTCCTGTCCGTGCTGGTCACCTCCGGTTCGCAGGCCGTCTACGGCAAGCCCGTCTGGGACCCGGTACAGCTGGCCGCGAAGACGGACAACGTGGTCGGTCTGCTCTACGCCCTCGTCACGGTCCTGGTGGCGACCCTCTCGGTGAACATCGCCGCCAACCTGGTCTCCCCGGCCTTCGACTTCTCCAACGTGGCGCCCAGCAAGGTGAGTTTCCGCACCGGCGCGCTGATCACCGCCGTCCTCGCCGTGCTGATCTTCCCGTGGAAGCTGTACTCCGACCCGCAGGGCTACATCTTCACCTGGCTCGGACTGGTCGGCGGGCTGCTCGGCACGGTCGCCGGCATCCTCGTCGCCGACTACTGGATCGTGCGCCGCACCCGGCTGGACCTCGCCGACCTCTACCGCGCCGGCGGCCGGTACTGGTACGCGGGCGGCTGGAACTGGCGGGCGGTCCTCGCCTTCGTCGTGGGCGGCGTCCTCGCGATCGGCGGCGCGAGCCTCAAACCGCTGTACGACGGCCGCCCGATCCCGGCCCTCGCCCCGCTCGCCGACTACGGCTGGGCCGTCGGCCTCGGCACCTCGCTGGTGCTCTACCTGGCGCTGACCCTGCCGACCGGGCGGAAGGAGGGGGCGGTGGCGGCCGGTTGAGCGAGGGTCCGTCCGTCGGCCAGCCCTCGGACGGCCCCTGCGGGCACGTGGTGGTCGCAGAGGTGCAGCGCGGTGGCCGCGGCGGCTCACCGACCCGGCGGCAGGACGATCACCCGGAACCTGACCCGGACCCGGACTCTGACCCGGCTCCGGGCTGCCCGCCGCCGAGCGCTCCGACCGCCGCCCGCGCCACCTTGATGGCGCCCTTGTTGATCTCGTCCGTCCCCGGCGCCTTCTTGGTGTCGAAGTCGCTGCCGCTGTACGTCACCACGACCAGCGCGTTGGAGACGCGCACGATCACCACGCCCTCGCGGGTCTGCTGCTTGTCGTCGGTGGACAGGCCGACCACGGAGTACGCGCCGTCCCCGAGCCCCGGCACGGCCCCGCCGCCGCTCTTCCGGCTCACCTGCTGCTGGTACTCCTGCTTCGCCTCGTCCGCGGAGCCGCTGATCTCGTAGGAGACGTCGAGCCAGCGGTAGTCGTAACCGTGCAGGGCGTTCCAGGAGCAGGTGCGGCGCAGCTTCGGGTCGGTCGAGGGGATCTCCTTGCCGGCCGGCTTCGCCCCGGGCACCAGGTCGCCGACGACCGAGGCGGACACGGCGGAGCAGGGCGAGGAGGCGGTGGAGTACGACTTCGCGGCGGCCGAGGCGGAGGGCGCGGCGGACGACGACGGCTGGTCGGACGCGCTCGCCCCGGATCGGTGCCCGGTGGACGCCTGGGGCGCGGCGGGGGTGGTGGACAGCGCCCACCCGGCACAGGCGAGGACCACGACCGGGGTCAGCCGGGCGGTGAGGGCGAGCGGCAGAGGCAGAGAACGCACGGCGCACATCTCGTGAGAGGGGGGACGGGGACGACAGTGTCACACGACTGCCTGTGCGACGGAAGCGTGAACCCACTGGGCGTCGGGGTCCGATACTGGTAGGGGCTCGTATTCAACTGTCGCCAGTTTCTCGTGGGACCCAGCCTGCTGGTGACTTTGCGTGATCTCCGGTGGCGTATCGGCTCCAGGTCCCGCCGGTCTCCTTGAGGAGGCGGGTGGTGGTCTTGTCGTGGTAGCCGAGAGCGTCTGCGACGACGGGGGCGGGCATTTCCAGGAGTTGTTGCCGGATGGCGGCGCCGCGGGCTGCTGCCACTGGGACACCGATCTCGTTGAGGAGTGCGGACAGGTGGTCGGGGCGGAAGGGCTGGCCCGCACCGCGGCCGGGGAACAGCCAGGGGGACGCCTGGTTGGTGGCGGTGTTCATGTGGTCGCGGTCGGCGATGTAGTCCCGCAGCAGGGAGGCGGCCGGCTCGGGGACGGGTGAGGCCGGTTCCCCGAGCCGGAGCAGGACTGCGTCTCCGTCGTGGATCACGTCGTCGACGGTGAGCCGGACGATCCGGGTGAGGGGCTGGGCATAGAGAAGCACGATGACGCCGGCGACGCGGAGGTTCGTCGGCGTGTCCGGATCGGTCAACAGTCGACCGAGGGCGTCCAGGCGTTCGTCTTCGCTCAGCGCGGCTCGCCGGGTGGTCTTCATCGCGGGTAGCGAGAGCGAGCGTCGGCAGTGGCGGCTCTGCATGGCCCAGTTGAGGAAGGCCCGAAGGCAGTTGCGGCCGTGCTCGCTGTTCTCGGCCCACCAGGCGTCGACGTCGGTCTGGCCACAGGTGGCGAGGGTGGTGTTCCGATCGCCGAGCCACTGGAGGAAGGCGGTCGCGTGCTTGATCTGCTCGGCGGCGAAGCGGCGGATGCTGGGTGTGATGTGGCCGCGGTCGGCTCGTGCCCGCAGTCGAGGAAGGACGCGCCAGGTCGCGAAGAGCCTGATCGTCTTCGCGTGCTCGGGGTTGGCGATATCGGCCAGATGACCGGGCAGCCAGCGCTGGAACGAGCAGATGTACTTGTCGACGGCGGGTAGGACCCCACTCGCCATCAGCAGTTCTTCCAGGTGAGCGCCCGACCGCCAGGGCTGGAGTTCGTGGAAGGCGTCGTGGGTCAGCGGGATCTGGCCGAGGCCGAGCTGCCGGAGCCGCTCGGAGGCGTTTCCCGGTTGGTCGCGGCGCATGGCCAGCCAGGCCAGCCCGCTGCTGGGCTTATCCATCGCCACCAGCAGGTCGAACAGCGGTGTCAGTTCCGGGCGGACGCGGCCAGTGCCGTCGTCCAGCAGAGCGGTGAGCCGGTCGGCGAGCGTGCAGCGTTCGCAGAGCCGCCCGCCCAGGAGCTTGCCTTCGAAGCCGCAGCGTGAACAGTCGAAGGTCTGGGAGAAACCTGCGCAGGTCGTGCAGATCGCGGCGCCGTCGCCGGGACGGAGACCGGGAAGCGCCCGGTCCTGGCCGCATCCGGGGCAGGTGCCCCGTGTCCGAACCGCGCGGTCCGAACAGGTCCGGCAGACGTAGCCGTCCGGCCAGGTGCCGGCCTTGTGCTTGCGGCGTCCGCAGCGGCAGCACTCCGCCAGGAACCAGCGTTCGTACTGCTCGTCGGTGGCATAGGTCCGACTCATGCGTCGGGCAGGATGCGGGCCGCGCGGGGCCGCAGCTTGGCGACGTTCGCGGACAGGGCCGGAAGGTCGCCGGTGGCGGTCTTGCGGACCCCGGCGTTCTCGGCGGTGGTGGCCACCAGGTCGGCCGGGGTGCAGGTGAGGATGTCGCAGAGTGCGGCCATGACCTGCAACGACAGCCGTTCCGGGGTCCCGGAGACCAGACGGTGGACCTGCGAGGCGGACAGGTCGATCCCGCGTTCACGCAGCAGCGGGACCAGCTCGGTGGCCGTGAAGATCTGATGTTGGGCCATCACCTCGCGCAGCCGCCAGGTGTAGCCGACCTTGCGCTTCATGCGTTCCTCCCGCTTCGGGTCTGAAGGGCCGCAGCGATGGTGTCGTCCAGGTGCCGGCGCAGGGTCCGGGTGCGGAAGTCCGACGAGACACAGGTGTAGATGGAGGTGGTGCTGGCGTGCTCGTGACCGACCTGTTCCTGGACGAAGCGGGGGTCCCACCCGTCCTCGATCAGGTGGGTGACGTAGGACCTCCGCAGCGAGTGGAAGTCCAGTCCGTCGTCCAGGCCCAGGGCCTCGCGGTATGCCTTGAAACGGGAGTTGATCCGCTGGCAGCCGATCCGCAGGCCCCGTTCGGACGGCCACGCTGCCGGGTTGCCGTCGGTCCCGAAGTGAGGGCGGACCTCGGTGAACCACTCGTCCAGGACGTCCGGGGTCCAGTCGAACACGGTCAGCACTCCGCGGCGCTTGGGCGGCGAGCCCTTCTTCGCCTTGCCGAACCTCACCTGGCAGCGGCCGAACTCGCCGAACTCGGCCCCGTGGGGGTTCCGGCCGAAGTCGGCGGCATCGAGCATCCGCGTTTCGTTGCGCCGTGTCCCGTAGGCGTAGGCGGTCTTGAACACGGTGGCGTCGCGGAACGCGGGCAGCCAGCCCTTGCGGCCCAGCGAGCGGATGCGGGCGACCTCGTCGTCGCAGTGGGCGAAGAAGGCGTGCAGCTCAGCCTTGGTGAACGCCCGCTTCTTCGGGTCGGACTCATTGTCCTGGACGTGCACCGCGGTGTTCCACTCGTGCACCACCTGAACCGGGTGGGTGCCGAAGCGCTCCTCGCAGGTCGCGGTCCACTCATAGAGGGGGTCGGTCACGAAGTGGCAGAAGGACCGGACGGCCTCCGAGTACGAACGGATCGTCGAACGCTTCAGATCGCGCAGCGAGCGCAGATCCCCGAGCCACTCGTCGACCATCGCCGGCGTCCAGTTCCACGGGTAGGTGTTCACGTACGCGGTGAACGCCTTCACCGCGTTCTCCCGGCCCTCCACGGTCGTGCGGGCCAGATTCCGCGCCAGCTGCTGATTGGCGAACCCCGTCAGCATCGCCGTGAAGACCTGTTCCTCCGGCCGCAGCAGCGCGACCCCGTCCACCAGATGCAGCCTTGCCGCACCCGGTATCGACCCGTTGAACCCCACCGATTCACCACTCTCCGCGACTCGCATCTGATGCGAGGAAATCGCATCCTATGCGAGTCGCCAGAAAACCCGCAGGTCAGCCCCCTGGATGGGTGGCGGCAAGGCTGTGTCTGCCGCTACTGTCACCGGTAGCTCAAGCGCCCAACGCCACGAATCCGCAGCGCGGTTGGCGCCCCCCTTCAGGGCGATTCGCACGCTGTCGCCAATTCGCATCTGATGCAATTGGCGGCGGTTGGAACATCCGTGCCGGATCGTGCGCCAAGCGTTCGTCGGCCCTGGTGGGCGGTCCCGGCAGCCGCCTCGTCCCGTGAACGGCGCCGGTGATCCGGGCGGAGCCCTCTGCCGTCATGGCGCCGGACCTGCCGGCGATGAAGCCGGCTTCACTGTCCGCCGGGGGCGCCCGTTCCCCGGTCGCCGTCCGCGCGCGTCAGTACGGCGCTGGTGACCAGGTCGAAGAGGTGGCTGGCGCGGGGTGCGAGAGTGGGTTGATCGCCGACCCACGCGAGCATGGCTATCAGGGCGAAGAGGTCATCGCCGTCGATGTCGTTCCGGGCCGCGCCTGTGGCCTGAGCCCGGGTGAGGAGCCGGGCACCGGCCGCGCGCAAGGTGACGCACGAGGCGTGCAGGGCGGATTCGGGGTCCTCGATGGCTGCCGCCATCAGAACGGTCACCCCTCGGTACTCGGTTGTCCAGGCGACGCAGTCGCGCACCCATGAGACGAGAGCGTCCTCGGCCGTGTGCGTTGTCTCAAGCTCGCTCGCTCTGGTCGTCAGGTCGGCGAAGCTCGCGTGGAGCAGGCCCTCCAGGAGCGCCTCGCGCGTCGGGAAGTGCCGCAGCAGCGTCGCGAGGCCGACGTCGGCTCTGCGCGCGAGGTCGCGCATCGACACGTCGATGCCCTGCTCGGCCACGACGGGACCCGCCACGGCGAGCAGATGGTCACGGTTTCTCCGCGCGTCGACTCGCATCGGTCTCCTCACGGTCTCCTCACTTGACCAAACGGTTCACTGATCCATATATTCGGATCGGTGAACCGTTTATGTGGTCCACTGATCCGGATAAGCGTATACCGTGCCGTAGGCAGGAGAAACACGATGCCGACCCGCATGATGAAAGCGATCCGGCTGCACGAGTTCGGCGGCCCCGAGGTGCTGCGCCACGAGGAGGTGGCGGTTCCCGAACCGGCCGCGGGCGAGGTACTCGTCCGCGTGCGGGCGGTCGGTCTCAATCCGCCCGACTGGTACGTCCGCGAGGGCATGCCCGGCATCCCTCCTGAGTTCAGGCCCCCGTTCGACCTGCCCCTGATCCCGGGGACCGACATCTCGGGTGTCGTGGAAGCCGTCGCCGCCGATGTTTCCGGCTTCACGGCCGGGGACGAGGTGATGGGGCTGCTGCGCTTTCCCGCCCTGATGCAGAGCGGCGCGTACGCCGAGTACGTCACCGCACCCGCCTCCGACCTCGCGCCCAAGCCGGCCGCCGTGGACCACACACACGCTGCCGCACTGCCCATGTCGGGGCTGACGGCGTGGCAGTACCTGATCGACGTCGGGCACGATCACCGGTCCCCGTTCCAGGAGGCGAGGCACCGCCCCGTGGCGCTGGGCAGCGACACCACGGTGCTCATCAACGGAGCCGGCGGCGGCGTCGGCCACCTCGCCCTGCAACTGGCCAAGTGGAAGGGGGCCCGCGTCATCGCCGTGGCCTCCGGCACCCACGCGACCTTCCTTCACGGCCTCGGCGCCGACGAGTACATCGACTACACCAAGCAGCGCCCCGAGGACGTCGTCCGCGACGTGGACCTCGTTCTGGACGCCGTCGGGGGCGCCGGCAGCCGACGCTTCCTGCCCACTCTCAAGCGCGGCGGCGCACTGTACCCGGTGTACTTCGGAGAGTTCGACGACGAGGAGAACGCGAGGCTGGGCATCACCGTATCCGGCACGCAGGTACGGGCGAACGGCGCTCAGCTCGCGGAACTGGGACGCCTGATGGACGCGGGCAGGATCCGCGTCGCCATCGACAGCACGTTCGCGCTCGCGGACGCCCGGGCAGCACACAAGCGCGCCGCCCAGGGACACATCCAGGGCAAGATCGTGCTCACGGTCCCTTAAGGCCGGCCGGCGGGCCGGGGAGCCGGCCCGGCGCCCCTCAGCACACGATCTGACACGGATGTCCTCGGCCCCCCTGCCCACGCGATCACGGACTCACCCTCGGGACGTACCGCCCCGCCCCTTTTGCGCCTCCAGCCAGCGACGGGCGCCGACCTCGCTCGGTGATTCGCGCACGGCGAGGAGCGCGGCCATCGCGCCGACGCACCACGCGACGATCGGCGGCAGGACCGGCGCGGCGAGCAGCAACGGGATGAGACCCGCCCGGGACCAGTACACGGCACGCCGCGACTCGGTCCGTCTGACCGCGCGGACCGCGTGGGGTGTCGGCGGATCCTGCAACTGCCTGCGCAGTTTCCGCCGTTGGCTGACCCACCCCCAGACGATGGTCGCGCACGAAGCGACGATCTGCGCGATGTCCCAGGCCCGCCGCGCATCGTGCGGAAGACAGGTGCGCGGGGCACCCGAGTACAGCACGAGCGCGATGTAGCAGAAGAACGCCAACACGACCAGGAGGAACAGGGCATTGACCGTACGGCGCAGCCAGTAGCGCGGCCCCCGTGCGTACCAGGTGGTGCCGAGCCCCGGCAGCTCGGGGATCCGGGCGGGTACCGAGGAGGCCGCGGCCTCAGAAGATGCTCTTGATGCCATGCCACACATCGTCTTTCAGTCGAACGAAGTCGTCGCCGGTCTTGGACAGCACGTGCCCCGACCCTGTCAGCACACCGCCGACCACACCGTGGTCGTGGATGTCCTCGCTCCAGTGCTCATGGAAGGAGTGGTCGATGATGCCGGTCGCGCCGATCACCACGGCACCGCCGACCCCCGCCACCACCGCGACGGGCACATCGACGGGCGCCGCCGCGACCAGGCCCGCGGTGATGGCCGTACCGGCCGCGAGGCCCGCGATGTTGGCGCCCCCGTCCACCGCGATCGACTTCTGCCACGACCACCCCTTGTCATGGTCGTCGGACGCCTCCAGCAGACCGCACGCGCCGGCTGCGGCCACGTCCAGCACCGGGATCTCCTTCAGGAAGTCCGGCACCGCCTCCAGGCTCTTGCCCGCGCGCAGCAGATCCGCCGCGTCGGCCAGCTTCACGTTCAGCGCACGGTCGTACGGCAGCTTGGTGCTGCCGTTCTCGGCGCGCGCGATCGCGTCCTCCAGGTCGTCCACCTTGGTGAGCGCGTCCTTGTACGCGCCCTTGGCGGGCAGGTCCTTGGGCAGCGCCTTGCCCGCCTTCTGGTACGCCTTGCGCTCGGCGCGCAGCTCCTTCTTGGCGTCCTGCGCCGCCTGCTTGGCGTCGTCCAGCTTGGAGCGGGCCGCCTCACCGCCGGCGCGGGCGTCCTCGGCGTCGTACGCGTACAGGCCGCGCAGATAGTCCGCGATGGTGACCTTGTCGCCGGTGGCCACCGAACTGTCCTTCGACGTCACCTGGTCGTACAGATCCGACAGCTGCCGCGCCGCTTCGAGGCGCGCGTGCTGGGCGGTGTGCAGGATCCGGTCGCGCACCTTCGCGTAGTCGTTCATCGCGGAGATGGTCTTCTGGTCGTCCGCGCTCGGCGGGTTCGCCGTCATGATCGGCTGCGGCGCGCCCTTGGCGTCGCAGACCACACCCTTGCCGGACGCCGTGTGCTCGGCGTTCTGGAGGGAGGTCTCACAGGTGTTCAGCGCGTCGGCGAGGGTGCCCAGGATGGTGCCCGCCTGGTGCACCAGCTCGGCGAACCCGCCGGCCGTGATCTCGTCCTCGCTCCACTTGCCGCGGAACGTCTCGGCCGCCTCGCCCTTCCAGCTCGCGTCGCCCGCCAGCTTCTCCACCGCGGTGCTCAGCGGCTTGACCACGCCGTCGAGCTTGTCCTTGGCGTTCTTGTACGTGGTGGCCATCGTGTGCAGCCCGCCGATGTCGCCGCCCACCCAGCTGTCGCTCATCCGTCCAGCCCGTCCGTCAGGTCCTCGAAGAGACCATGGATGTCCACGTCGTGCCGGTGGAAGGAGTCGCGCGCGTACGCGGCCTTGTCGCCGTGGTCGTCCATGCGGTCGGCGAGCACGGTGTGCAGGCCGATGATGAGGTCCGCGACCTCCTTGATGGCGGCGTCCAGCGCCGGATCACCGCCGCTGACGACGGCCGGGGAGACGTCCGGGGCGAGCTTGCGGTAGTCGCCCGCCTGGTCGTGGAAGGCCTTGGCCAGGCCGGTGAGGTCGTCGTAGACGACCTTGAAGTCGGCCGTCACCGGCGCACCTCCCGTGCGAGGGCGGCCAGGTCCTCGGGCCGCCAGTTGGGTTCCCCGGGCGTGACGCGCGGATCGAGCAGGACCAGCACGCCCCGCCCGTCCATCTCCTCGGCCAGCGGACCGAGCGAACCGGCCACCCACGGCTGCGCCTCGCCGAGCGCCGCCGCCAGCTTCGCCGGGGAGGTGAAGGCGAACGCGACCGTGCCCTGCGTGGGGTGTTCGAAGAGTTCCACCATGATGAACGGCACCCGGGCCGGGCGGCCCCCGCTGCCGGTCCCGGCGACCGAGCGCGGATGCGCGGGCACGCACACCGGCGTGTGGTAAGGCGGCACACCCGGCCGGGGACCGGGGCGGCCGTCGGCGGCGGGCGGCGGGGGAGGGGCGGACTCGGCGAGGTCCAGCAGGGCCGAACGACGCGGTCGCGGCCCGTCCTGCGCGGGCTCTCCCCCCGGCGGTCCGGGTTCCGGCTCCACGAAATCGAGCAGGCGTGAACGTATCGGCGCCGTCACCGCCGTCACCTCTTCCCCGTGGTCGTGCGTGGCCGATTCAGGCCCGACCACGGTAGCCAGCGGACGGCGGGGCA
This sequence comes from Streptomyces sp. WP-1, assembly GCF_030450125.1. Classification (NCBI taxonomy): domain Bacteria; kingdom Bacillati; phylum Actinomycetota; class Actinomycetes; order Kitasatosporales; family Streptomycetaceae; genus Streptomyces; species Streptomyces sp. WP-1. The sequence goes on along the minus strand of NZ_CP123923.1, from coordinate 1,680,017 downwards.
AATCCGGCTATGTCAGGGCCATGGCCTCGACATGCACGGAACTCATACAGGGGCTTGGGCCGGACATGGGCATGCCTTGACCTTGTCCTGAACCGTGTCCCCGCGCGCGGACGATCACGGCACCCGCGCGGTCCACTCCCCGGTCGTGAACTTCGTCCGCGCCAGTTCCCGGGCCCGCGCCAGCTCCTCGTCGGTGACCTTGCCCGGCGCGAGGCCGTAGCGCCCGCGGAAGGAGTCGATCATGCGGTCGATGACGGCCTCACGGGCAAGACCGGTCTGCCGGCGCAGCGGATCCACCCGCTTCTTCGCGCTCCGCGTCCCCTTGTCCGACAGCTTCTCCCGGCCGATGCGCAGCACTTCGGTCATCTTGTCGGCATCGATGTCGTACGACATGGTCACATGGTGCAGCACCGCGCCGGGACCGCCGCCGGGGCCCACGACCCGCTTCTGCGCGGCGCCCGCGATCTTGCCCTGGTCGGTGGCGATGTCGTTCAGCGGCTGGTACCAGGCGCGGATGCCCATGTCGCCGAGCGCGGCGAGCACCCAGTCGTCCAGATAGGCGTAGCTGTCCTGGAAGGACAGGCCGTGCACCAGGGACTCGGGCACCGACAGGGAGTACGTGATGGTGTTGCCGGGCTCCACGAACATCGCGCCGCCGCCGGAGATCCGCCGCACCACCTCGATGCCGTGGCGTGCGGCGCCGTCCGGATCCACCTCGTTGCGCAGCGACTGGAAGCTGCCGATGATCACCGCGGGGGCGCCCCACTCCCACACCCGCAGCGTCGGCGGGCGCCGGCCCGCGGCCACCTCGGCGGTCAGCACCTCGTCCAGGGCCATGTGCAGCGCCGGGGCCTGGGGGCCCTCGTGGATCAACTGCCAGTCGTAGTCCGTCCAGTCGGTGGCGTGCGCCAGCGCCCGGCGCACCGCGATCGCGATGCCCTCCGCCGTCAGCCCGTACATCACCGTGCCCGCGGGCAGCGCCGCCTCGATCCGCGCGGCGAGCCCGGCCGCGTCGGTGCCCGCGGGGGCGCCCTCCAGCGCGCCGTTCACCGCGTCCAGCGCCTCGTCCGGCTCCAGGAAGAAATCGCCCGCCACCCGGACGTCGCGCAGCACGCCGCCGTCCGTCTCCACATCCACGACGACCAGCTTGCCGCCGGGCACCTTGTACTCTCCGTGCACCGCCTGGGCCCTCCGTTTCCCTCAGCGTGATCAACGCGCGGCCTCCCCGAGGTGTTCCCCGGGGGCCGCCCCGCCCAGGCTCCGTCAAAACGGCGCCAAGATACCGGGGCGCGCCGCCAAGGAAGCGCCAACGGCCGCATCGCCGCCGCGCCCGGCCGCTTCCTTGGGAGGAGGAACCTTCCCGTGCGGGGAGTCGGATCAGTGAGCGGAGCGCGTCGGCGGCGATGAGTGGCGTACGGACCGGACGACTGAAGGTCTACCTCGGCGCGGCCCCCGGGGTCGGCAAGACCTACCGGATGCTCGACGAGGGGCGGCGGCGCGCCGCCCGTGGCGCGGACGTGGTGGTCGGCTTCGCCGAGTGCCACGGCCGGCCGCGCACCGAGGCGATGCTCGACGGCCTGGAACGCGTCCCCCGCGCCGTCTGCTCCCACCGGGGCGGCCGGTTCGAGGAGATGGACCTGGGCGCGGTCCTGGCGCGGCGCCCGCGGGTGGCGATCGTGGACGAGTGCGCGCACAGCAACGTCCCCGGCGAGGGCCGCAACGCCAAGCGCTGGCAGGACATCGAGATCCTGCTGGCCGCCGGGATCGACGTCGTCACCGCGCTCGACATCCGGCACCTGGAGTCCCTCAACGACGTGGTCGAGAAGATCACCGGCGTCCCGCAGCACGAGACCGTGCCCGACGAGGTGGTGCGCCGGGCCTGGCAGATCGAACTGGTCGACATGCCGCCCGAGGGGCTGCGCCGCCGGATGGCGCACGGCAACATCTACGCCCCCGAGGCCGTCGACGCCGCGCTCGCCAGCTACTTCCGCCCCGGCAACCTGACGGCGCTGCGCCAGCTGGCCCTGCTGTGGGTGGCCGACCGGGTGGACGAGGCGCTCCAGGAGTACCGCCTGCGGCACGGCATCGGCCGGGTCTGGGAGACCCGGGAACGGGTCGTCGTCGCGCTGACCGGCGGCCCCGAGGGCGACACGCTGGTACGACGGGCCGCCCGCATCGCCGACCGGTCCGCGGGCGGCGATCTGCTCGCCGTGCACGTGGCCCGCAGCGACGGCCTCGCCGCCGGTGTCTCGCACGCCTCGCTGGCCCGGCAGCGGCGGCTGGTCGAGGACCTCGGCGGCAGCTACCACTCGGTCGTCGGCGACGATGTGGCCGCCACCCTGGTCGAGTTCGCCCGCGCCGAGAACGCCACCCAGCTGGTCCTGGGCACCAGCAGACGGGGCCGGCTCGTGCGCTTCCTCACCGGACCCGGCACCGGGGAGACCGTCACCGCCCTCTCCGGTGACATCGACGTGCACCGCGTCACCCACGAGCGGGCCGGGCGCGGCACCCTGCTGCCGTCCCGGCGGCGCACCCTGTCCCCGGCCCGGCTGATCGCGGGACCGGTGGCCGGGCTGGTGCTGCCGGTGCTGCTCACCGCCGTCCTCGCCCAGCTGCGCGGCCCCCTCAACCTCACCAGCGAGGCACTGCTGTTCCTGCTCACGGTGGTGGGCGTGGCCTGCATAGGCGGGGTCGTCTCGGCGGTGATCGCGTCGGTGACGGCGTCCCTGCTGCTCAACTACTGGTTCATCCCGCCCGTCGGCTCGTTCACGCTCGCCGGACCGAACGCCCTCGTGGCGCTCGCGGTGTTCGTGGTCGTCGCGGCCGTGGTGGCCGCCGTCGTGGACCGCTCCCTGCGCCTGTCCCGGCGCTCGGCGCGGGCGACGGCCGAGGCGGAGACCATGTCCTCGCTCGCGGGCAGCATCGTGCGCGGCGAGGCGACCATCCCGGCGCTCCTGGAACGGACCCGGGAGACGTTCGGCATGGACCGCGCGGACCTCCTGGACGAGCCGCCGGACGAGCCCGGGGTGACCGCCGTGCCCGCGGGCCCCGGCGCCTGTCTCGCCCTGCGCGGCCGGGCCCTGTCCTCCTCCGAACGCCGGGTGCTCGCCGCGTTCGCCGCGCACGTCGGCTCGGCCGTGGAGCGCGCCCGGCTGGCCCAGGCGGCGGCCGAGGTGGAACCGGTGCGGGCCGCGGACCGGCTGCGCACCGCGCTGCTGCGGGCCGTCGGCCACGATCTGCGCACCCCGCTGGCCGCGGGCTGGGCCGCCGTCACCTCCCTGCGCGGCCGCGACGTCGCCTTCTCCGCCGAGGACCGCGAGGAACTCCTCGCCACCGCCGACGAGTCCATGGCCAAGCTCAACCGCCTGGTGGAGAACCTCCTCGACCTCAGCCGCCTGGAGGCCGGGGCGCTCACCCTGAACCTGCGGGAGACGTCCCTGGAGGAGGTGCTGCCGATCGTCCTGGCCGACGAACCCGGGGCCGAGGCGGCGGACCTGGAGGGGATCCCGCCGGTGCTCGCCGACCCGCCGCTGCTGGAACGCGTGCTGGCGAACCTGGTCGGCAACGCCGCCCGGTACTCACCCGCCGGGAAGAAGGTGCTGATCACGGCCAGCGCGCTGGCCGGACGGGTGGAACTACGGGTGATCGACCGGGGCCCCGGCCTCCCCGCCGACGGCCGCGAGCGGCTCTTCGAGCCCTTCCAGCGGCTCGGCGACACCGACAACACCACCGGCCTCGGTCTCGGCCTCGCCCTGGCCCGGGGCCTGACGGAGGCGATGAACGGCACGCTCGACCCGGAGGACACGCCCGGCGGCGGACTCACGATGGTGGTCTCGCTGCCGTCCGGGGAGCGGGCCGAGGGCGGCGGGTGCGCGGAGCACCCCTCGCCCTCCGGACCGGCCGCACCCCTCGCCGGAGGCACCTGACGGGCACATCGACCGAGACCCGCACCCACCCGGCCCCCAGGATCTGATCGCCCTGTGACCGGCTCGCCCCCGCGGCGGCCCGTCAACGTCCCGTCAAAACAGGCAGGCCGGGCGCGAAGAAGGCGACAGGACAGGTCGGCGGGGGCGGGGGAGAGGGCAGAGGCTGGGTGCCTCCGCGCGCCCCGGTCCCGGCGCGCGGCCGAACGATGAGGAGCACGCGCCCATGTCCGTCCTGACCACCGCGCCGGATGCCGTCCCCGCCGGCGAGGAACCGCCGGATACCGGCGAGCGGCACCGGCTGACCGCCGTCACGGGCCTCGCGGCACTGTCGCTGGACGCGATGGCGTCCGTGGCGTACGGCCCCGAGGCGATCGTCCTGGTCCTGGCCGGCGCCGGCGCGCGCGGCCTCGGCTTCACGATGCCGGTGACGCTCGCCATCGCGGCCCTGCTGGCGGTGCTGGTCGCCTCCTACCGGCAGGTCATCGCCGCCTTCCCGGACGGCGGCGGCTCCTACGCCGTGGCCCGGGCACACCTCGGCGTCCGCACCAGCCTGGTGGCCGCCGCCTCCCTCGTCCTGGACTACGTCCTCAACGTCGCCGTCGCCGTCACCGCGGGCGTCGCCGCCCTGACGTCCGCCTTCCCCGGCCTGTACGGCCACCGGCTCTGGATCTGCCTCGCGGTGCTCGTCCTGATCACGGGCGTCAATCTGCGCGGCATCGTGGAGTCGGCGCGGGCGTTCATCGTGCCGACCGCCGTGTTCGTCGGCTCGGTCTTCGTCCTGATCGCCGTCGGGCTGTTCCGCTCCCACCCGGTGAGCACGGCGGCAGCGGCCGGGCACGCCTCGGTCGTCGCGGACAACGCCACCACCGTGGGCGCGCTGCTCCTGCTGAAGGCCTTCGCCTCCGGCTGCGCCGCCCTGACCGGCGTGGAGGCCATCGCCAACGCCGTGCCCTCCTTCCGGGTGCCCCGCACACGCCGCGCCCAGCGGGCCGAGATCGCCCTCGGCGCCGTACTCGGCCTGATGCTGATCGGACTGTCCGTGCTGATCGGCCGGTTCCACCTCCAGCCGGTCCAGGGCGTCACCGTCCTCGCCCAGCTCGCGGACGCCGCCCTCGGCCACAACGCGGCGTTCTACGTCATCCAGTTCGCCACCATGATCCTGCTGGCCCTCTCCGCCAACACCTCCTTCGGCGGGCTGCCGGTGCTGCTGAAGCTGCTCGCCCGCGACGACCACGCCCCGCACGTCTTCGCCCTGAAGGCCGACCGCCAGGTGCACCGGCACGGCGTCCTGGCGCTGGCCGTGGTGTCGGCCGCGCTGCTGGTGTTCTCCGGCGGCGACACCAACACCCTGGTCCCGATGTTCGCCATCGGCGTCTTCGTCGGTTTCACCATCGCCCAGGTCGGCATGGTCCGGCACTGGCGCGCGAGGCGGGGCCGCGGATGGCGCGGCAAGGCGCTGCTGAACGGCTGCGGCGCGCTGCTCACCGGCGTGGCCGCGGTCGTCGTCACCGCGAGCAAGTTCACCGAGGGCGCCTGGCTGATCGTTCTCGCGCTGCCCGCCCTGGTCGCCGCCTTCGAGGCCGTGCACCGCGCCTACGGCCGGATCGACGAGCGCCTCGGGCTCGGCCTGCTCCCGTGCGCACCGCACCGCGAGCGCTCCCTGGTGATCGTGCCCGTCTCCTCGCTGTCCCGGCTCACCTCGGAGGCGCTGACGGCGGCGGCCTCCCTCGGCGACGAGGTCCGGGCGGTGAGCGTGTGCCATCCCGACCCCGAGGACCGGGTGCGGGCCCGCGCCTTCGAACGCTCCTGGCGGGACTGGGACCCCGGCGTCGAACTGGTGTGCCTGGCCCCCGAGCGGCACGGCCTGGGCCGCCCGATCGCCGCGTACGTCCGTGCCGTGGCCGCCGCCGAGCCCGGCACCCGGGTGACCGTGCTGATCCCGGAGGCCGAGCCGGAGCGGCTGTGGCAGCGGCTCCTCCAGAACCAGCGGGGCGCGGTCGTGGCGCACGCGGTACGGCGCGAGACGGACGCGGTGATCTGCCGGCTGCGCTTCCGGCTGTGAACCGGCCACCCGCGCCACGGGCCTACCGGCCAGTACGGACCACGCCCGTAAGAGACCCGTCAAAGGCGAAGGGGCCGCCGTAAGAGGGGCGTCAACGACGACCGGAACCGGCCACAGAGGCGTTTTCCTCTAACCGTCCGCTTCTTTCGCACCTCATTCCAGGAGTTCACGATGGCCGATCTGGCCTTCGTCGTCACCACGGTCGTGTCGTTCGCGCTGGTGGCTCTCGTCGCCAAGGGGGTGACGAAGCTGTGACCGCCGAGAACATCGTCGGCCTGATCGTGGCCGTCGCCCTGCTGGGCTATCTCGTCCTCGCCCTGATCTTCCCGGAGAGGTTCTGACGGTGAGCCCCGTACTCGCAGGCTTCCTGCAACTGCTCGCCCTCATAGGCGTGCTGGCACTCGTGTACCTCCCGTTCGGCGGCTACATGGCCCGGGTCTACACCTCCCCCCGGCACCTGCGGGCGGAGAGGTGGATCTACCGGGGCATCGGGGCGAACCCGGACGCCGAGATGACCTGGCCCGCTTATCTGCGCGGGGTCCTCGCCTTCTCGGCCGTGAGCGTCCTGTTCCTCTACCTGCTCCAGCGGTTCCAGGGGATGCTGCCCGGCTCGCTGGGCTTCGCCTCGGTCGGCCCGGCGCAGTCGTTCAACACGGCCGTGTCGTTCGTGACCAACACCAACTGGCAGTCGTACTACGGCGAGCAGACGATGGGGCACGTGGTGCAGACCGCCGGTCTGGCCGTGCAGAACTTCGTCTCCGCCGCGGTCGGCATGGCGGTGGCGGTCGCCCTGGTGCGCGGCTTCGCCCGCTCCCGCACCGGTGAACTCGGCAACTTCTGGGCCGACCTGGTGCGCGGCACCGTACGGATCCTGCTGCCGGTCGCCGCCGTCGCCGCCGTACTCCTGGTGGCCGCGGGCGCGATCCAGAACTTCTCCGGCATCCATGAGGTCGGCCAGTTCATGGGCGGCTCCCAGCAGTGGAACGGCGGCGCGGTCGCCTCCCAGGAGGCCATCAAGGAGCTGGGCACCAACGGCGGCGGCTACTTCAACGCCAACTCCGCCCACCCCTTCGAGAACCCCACCGCCCTCACCAACCTCCTGGAGATCTTCCTGATCCTGGTCGTCCCGTTCTGCCTGACCCGCACCTTCGGGGTGATGGTCGGCTCGGTGAAGCAGGGCTACGCGATCCTCGCCACGATGGCCACCATCTGGGTGGGCTTCACCCTGCTGATGATGGCGGCGGAGTTCGCCCATCACGGCCCGGCGCTCCAGGCGGCGGGCGGCGCGATGGAGGGCAAGGAGACCCGCTTCGGCGTCGCCGGTTCCTCGATCTTCTCGGTGGCGACGACGCTCACCTCCACCGGCGCGGTGGACTCCTTCCACTCCTCCTTCACCGGCCTCGGCGGCGGCATCACCATGCTCGGCATGATGCTGGGCGAGATCGCCCCCGGCGGTGTCGGCTCCGGCCTGTACGGCATGCTGATCATGGCCGTGATCGCGGTGTTCATCGCCGGTCTGATGGTCGGCCGCACCCCCGAGTACCTGGGCAAGAAGATCGGCGGCCGCGAGATGAAGCTCGCCGCCTGCTACATCCTCGTCACCCCGACGCTGGTGCTGGTGTTCACCGCCGCCTCGATGGCGCTGCCGACCCCGCCGCACTCGATGCTCAACCCGGGCGCGCACGGCTTCTCCGAGGTGCTGTACGCCTTCACCTCCGCGTCGAACAACAACGGCTCGGCCTTCGCCGGTCTGAACGCCAACACCGACTGGTTCAACACCATGACCGGGCTCGCGATGCTGTTCGGCCGCTTCCTGCCGATGGTGTTCGTGCTCGCGCTCGCCGGCTCCCTCGCCGGGCAGCGCCCGGTGCCGGTCACCACGGGCACCCTGCGCACCGACAAGCCGCTGTTCACCGGCCTGCTGGTCGGCGCGATCCTGATCGTCACCGGTCTCACGTACTTCCCGGCGCTCGCGCTGGGCCCGCTCGCCGAAGGACTGGCGTGATGACGACCCGCACCCCATCCCACGAGGACACGATGTCCGCTCCCACCCTCGCGCCCCACCAGGACGCGCCCACCGGCCGCAAGGCCGACGAGGGCCGCGTCGGAGCGGGCCTGTTCGACCCCAAGCAGTTGCTCAAGTCCCTGCCCGAGGCGATGCGCAAGCTCGACCCCCGGGTGATGGTGAAGTCGCCCGTGATGTTCGTGGTGTGGGTCGGCTCGGTCCTCACCACCGCGTTCTCCTTCAAGGACCCCGGCGACTGGTTCGGCTGGACCATCAGCGCCTGGCTGTGGCTGACGGTGATCTTCGCCAACCTGGCGGAGGCCGTCGCCGAGGGCCGCGGCAAGGCCCAGGCCGACACGCTGCGCAAGGCCAAGACCGACACCGTCGCCCGCCGGCTGGTGAACGGCGCCGAGGAGCAGGTCCCCGGCACCGCGCTGACCATCGGCGACCTGGTGGTGTGCGAGGCCGGCGACATCATCCCCGGTGACGGCGATGTCGTCGAGGGCGTCGCCTCGGTGGACGAGTCGGCGATCACCGGCGAGTCCGCCCCGGTCATCCGCGAGTCCGGCGGCGACCGCAGCGCCGTCACCGGCGGCACGAAGGTGCTCTCCGACCGCGTCGTCGTCCAGATCACGACGAAGCCCGGCGAGACCTTCATCGACCGGATGATCGGCCTGGTCGAGGGCGCGGCCCGGCAGAAGACCCCCAACGAGATCGCGCTCAACATCCTGCTGGCCTCGCTGACCGTCGTCTTCCTGCTGGCCTGCGCCACCCTGCCGCCGTTCGCCGACTACGCGGGCACCCACCTGACCATGGTGGTGCTGGTGGCCCTGCTGGTCTGCCTGATCCCGACCACCATCGGCGCGCTGCTGTCCGCGATCGGCATCGCCGGCATGGACCGTCTCGTGCAGCGCAATGTGCTCGCCATGTCGGGCCGTGCGGTCGAGGCCGCCGGTGACGTCTCCACCCTGCTGCTGGACAAGACCGGCACCATCACCCTCGGCAACCGCCGGGCCGCCGAGTTCGTGCCGGTGCGCGGGACGACCGAGGCCGAGGTCGCCGACGCGGCCCAGCTGTCCTCGCTCGCGGACGAGACCCCCGAGGGCCGTTCCGTCGTCGTCCTCGCCAAGGAGCGCTACGGACTGCGTGAACGCCACCAGGGCGAGCTGACCGGAGCCGAGTGGATCGCCTTCACCGCGCAGAGCCGGATGTCCGGCGTCGACATGGACGGCCGCCGGATCCGTAAGGGCGCCACCGCCTCCGTCATCACCTGGGTGACCGAACGGGGCGGCGGAGTCGGCCCGGACGCGCAGGAGTTGACCGACCGGATAGCCGCAGCGGGCGGCACCCCGCTGCTCGTCGCGGTGCAGGACGAGCGCGGCGCCCGCGTCCTCGGTGTCATCCACCTCAAGGACGTCGTCAAGGAGGGCATGCGCGAACGGTTCGAGGAACTGCGCCGCATGGGCATCAGGACCGTGATGATCACCGGCGACAACCCGCTGACCGCGAAGGCGATCGCCGAGGAGGCGGGCGTCGACGACTTCCTCGCCGAGGCCACCCCCGAGGACAAGATGGCCCTCATCAAACGGGAGCAGGCCGGCGGCAAACTGGTCGCGATGACCGGTGACGGCACCAATGACGCGCCCGCGCTCGCGCAGGCCGACGTCGGCGTCGCGATGAACACCGGCACGTCGGCCGCCAAGGAGGCCGGCAACATGGTCGACCTCGACTCCGACCCGACCAAGCTGATCGAGATCGTCGAGATCGGCAAGCAACTCCTCATCACCCGGGGCGCGTTGACGACGTTCTCCATCGCCAACGACGTGGCGAAGTACTTCGCGATCATCCCGGCGCTGTTCGCGGCCGTCTACCCGGGCCTGGACAAGCTGAACATCATGCGGCTGTCCTCGCCGGACTCCGCGATCCTGTCCGCCGTCGTCTTCAACGCGCTGATCATCATCGCGCTGGTGCCGCTGTCCCTGAAGGGCGTGCGGTACCGGCCGATGAGCGCGGACAGGATGCTCCGCCGCAACCTCGGCCTCTACGGCATCGGCGGCCTGATCGCCCCCTTCATCGGGATCAAGTTCATCGACCTGCTCATCTCCCTCATCCCCGGAATCGGCTGATCGCCATGAACAACTCCGTCACGAACACCGCCCGGTTGCTCTGGGCGGGCCTGCGGGCCCTGCTGGTGCTGACCCTGGTGACCGGCGTGGTCTACCCGCTGGCCGTCACCGGTGTCGCCCAGGCGCTGTTCCCCGGCAGGGCGAACGGCTCCGAGATCACCTCGCACGGCAAGGCCGTCGGCTCCTCCCTCATCGGCCAGCAGGGCTACGGCCTGAAGTACTTCCAGCCCCGGCCCGCCGCCGGCCTCGGCACCAACTCCGTCAACACGCGGTACAAGCTGATCCTTTCCGGGGCGACCAACCTGGCGGCCGACAACCCCAAACTCGTCAAGGCCGTCGAGGACGCCCGGGCGAAGGTCGTCAAGGACAACTCCGTGCCCGGCTACACCGTCCGGCCCGCCCAGGTCCCGGCGGACGCGGTCACCTCCTCCGGCTCCGGCCTCGACCCGGCCATCTCCCCGGCGTACGCCGAGCTACAGGTGCACCGGGTCGCCGAGCGCAACGGCCTGTCCGTCGCGCGGGTCGAGCGGCTGGTGAAGGAGCACACCCAGGGCCGCGCCCTCGGCTTCGTGGGCGAGCCGCAGGTCAACGTCCTCGAACTCAACATCGCGCTGCGGGACCTCGCCGCGGGGCGGTGACGGCCCGGACCCACCCGCGCACGGGAGCCGGCGCCCCGGGAGACACCCCGGCTGCGCCGGCTCCCGCGGCTCCCCTTACGCCCCACGCCCTACGCCCCACGCCCTACGCCCTACGCCCTACGCCCTACGCCCCACGCCCTACGCCCTACGCCCTACGCCCTACGGACAGGAGAGTGACTCCCATGACCCGGGTGCTCGTGGCCGAGGACGACCCGCAGCTCGTACGGGCCCTCGTCATCAACCTGCGGGCGCGCCGCTACGGCGTCGACGCCGCCCCCGACGGAGCCACCGCCCTGCGCCTCGCCGCCGCGCGCAGGCCCGATGTGGTCCTGCTGGACCTCGGGCTGCCCGACATGGACGGTGTCGACGTCATCAGGGCGCTGCGGGGCTGGACCCGGGCGCCGGTCATCGTGCTCTCCGCCCGGCAGGCGTCCGGCGACAAGGTCGCGGCGCTCGACGCGGGCGCGGACGACTACGTCACCAAGCCGTTCAGCATGGACGAGCTGCTGGCCCGGCTGCGCGCCGCGGTCCGCCGCACCGAGGACGCCCCGGCCGCGCCGGAACCGGTCCTGGTGGAGACGGCGCACTTCAGTGTCGACCTGCTCGCCAAGAAGGTACTGCGGGACGGCAGCGACGTACGGCTCACCCCGACGGAGTGGCAACTGCTGGAGATCCTGGTGACCAACCCCGGCCGGCTGATCACCCAGCGGCATCTGCTGCGCGAGGTGTGGGGAGTCACACGGGCCGACAAGACCAACTATCTGCGGGTCTACATGGCCCAACTCCGCCGCAAACTGGAGAACGACCCCGCGCATCCCCGGTATCTGATCACCGAGCCGGGGATGGGGTATCGGTTCGAGGCGTGAGCGGGGAGCGGAGACCGGGGGCCGGGGCGGCACGGGATCGGGGCCGGGCGACGGGCTGAGCCCCGGCCAAGTGGGGCTCGGGTGACGGTTCGAGAGCGGCCAGGGGGGACCTGGGCGACGGTTCGAGTTCCGGCCGTGTGGGTTCCCGGGCGTCGATTCGGGCCGTCGGACGGCTCGGGTCGGGGGCGTTGGGGGGCTGGCCGGTTCGGTTGCTGGGGGGGGAGGAGGAGGCTCGGGTTGCGGGCGCGGGCTCCGGGAGTCGGGGTGCCGGTCCTGGGCGGCGCGGGCCTCGGGCGATCCCGGCGCCGGGCGTCGGTTCAGGCGTCGCAGGGCTCGGGTCGCGGACGCTGGTGCAGCCTGCCGGACGGCTCGGTCCCGGGTCTCAGGTTCCGGCCGGGTCGAGTCGCGGGCGCTGGATCGGGCTACGGGAGTCGGTGCTGGTCTTGGGAGGCGTGGGCCTCGGACGACTCCGGTACGGGGCATCCGTTCGGGCCACCGGACAGCACGGGCCGAACTCAAGCTGCCGGACCGTCCGGGACCAGGGCCGCTCAGCTTCAGGACGGCCGGTTCGCCCTTCGGCCGGTTCGGGCCGGGGCGCGGGCTCGGGTTTCGGGCGTCGGTCCAGGCCCCGGACGGCTCAGATCACCGGACGGCACGAGCGAACTTAAGGCCCGGACGATTCAGCTTCGGGTGTCGACTCAGGTCATCGGACGGCTCGTACCCCGGACCCAAGCCCTGGACGGCGCGGCCCAACCCCAGGCGGCTCACCCCCCAAGGGCGGCGCACCCCCATGGCTGTCGGTTCCCCCTCCGGTCCCAAGCCCCGCACGCTCGAACCCAGGGCGATCGGACCTAGCGCGGCCCCGGCCCCTGCCCTGTGCAGCTCAACCCCCAGACGGCTCACCCTCCAGGGCGGCTCAGCCCCGGTCCACCGGTTCCCCCTCCGGTCTCCTTAGGGCGGCTCACCCCCCAGCCACCGGTTCCCCCTCCAGCCCGCCCAGCTCCCGCCTCCGCCTCACACTCCCGGCGGCACCACCCCCAACTCCCGCTCCACATCACCACTGTCCAAGCGCAGCCGCAACGCATTGCGGCGGTGCGCGTTCGTCAGCGCGGCGTGCAGAGGGGAGGGCGGGATCGCGAGGACGGGGCAGGTGGCGTGGGCGAGGCAGTAGCGGCTCACGGAGGGCCACAGGGCGCGGCGCAGCCGGCCGCGGCCACCGGTACCGATCACCAGGAGGTCGGTGTCGCGCCCGGCGAGCCGCACCAGCGCGGGCCCGGGGGCGCCCCGCGCGACGAGCGTCCCGCCGGGCAGCCCCGACGACGCGCCGCCGAACACCGCGCGCAGCGCGTCGAGAACCCGTTCCCGGGCGAGCCGTTCCCACTCCGGGACCAGCGCGCCCGCGGCGGGGAAGCGGCGCGCGGCGAGATCTCCCTCGGGCGGCTCCCAGGCCGTCACCGTCCACAGCTGCGCCCCGCGCCGCCGGGCCTCGACGGCGGCCCGCCCGAGCGCGGCGAGACTGCCGGGCGAGCCGCTGACCCCGACCAGCACACGCGCCGCCGCCGACTCCTGGTACTCGGACATCACTGCCACCTTCTGCGGACGGCCGCCGGGAGACGACAAGGACGCACACCCCGGCCGGCGGCTCCCGGGGGTCCCTCCATCACACCCGCGTTCCAGGCCCCGGAACAGGGCGTACGCCCTTTCTTGGCGCTCCGCTGACGCCCTGTCCGGGACCCTCCGCGCGGTGCCGTCAGCAACCCGTCAAAGCCGCCCGGATCCCCGTCAGCGTCACGTCAGGAAGGGTCCGGCAACCGGGTGGCGCGGGCATACCGTCGACAGCGAACCCCGGGCCGCCTCCCCGCGTCCGGGGTCTCCCAAGACTCCACGCTCCCTGCCTCACGGGAGGCACCTCATGACAGAACTCCGCTACGGCGACGACCCCGAGCCCCCCGAACCGTCCCCGGCCGGATCCCTGTACGTGCCGGTCCGGCCGGGACCCTCCGGGTACGCGGTACGGCTCTTCCGTACCCCGCTCGGCGAGCGCACCGCCGTCGGCTTCACCTCCGTACGCCGGCTCACCGCCACCCTCGGCTCCGGTCACGCCTTCATCCGCCTCGCGGGGACCGAAGTGCGCACCCTGACCGCACCGCTCGGCGTTACCGCCCTCACGGTGGACCCGCAGTTCACCGCCCCCGCGCCCGCCCCGGTGCCACGGCCCGCACCGGCCGCCGCCCGCGCACCGCGGACCGCCCGGATCGCCTGAGCCCGGCCCCCCGACGACGGAACACCCGACGACGTAACGCCCGACGACGTAATGCCCGAAAGAGGAACGCCGAGATGACCACGGTCCACGAACTGCCCACGACCACCGGCGCGTTGTCGGTCTGGCCCGCCTCCACCACCGAACCCCGCGCGGGCGCCCTCGCGGTGGGCGGCGTACCGCTCGCCGAGGTCGCCGACCGCTTCGGCACCCCCGTCTACGTCCTGGACGAGGCCGAGGTGCGCGACCGCTGCCGTACCTACCGCGACGCCTTCCCCGACACCGAAGTCCTCTACGCCGCCAAGGCGTTCCTGTGCCGGGCCATGGCCCGCTGGATGGAGGAGGAGGGCCTTGGACTCGACGTCTGCTCCGCAGGGGAACTCGAACTCGCCGTCACCACCGGCTTCCCGCCCGAGCGGATCGTGCTGCACGGCAACGCCAAGACCCCGCGCGACCTGGAGTCCGCGCTGCGCCTGGGCGTCGGACGCGTCGTCATCGACAGCCCCTCGGAGATCGCCCGGCTGGCCGCCGCCGTCGGGCCGGACGGCCGGCAGAAGGTGATGGTGCGCGTCGTCCCCGGCATCAGCGCGGGCGGCCACGACAAGATCCGTACCGGCACCGAGGACCAGAAGTTCGGCCTCTCCATCCGCGACGGCTACGCACTGCACGCCCTCACCCGCATCCTCGACCAGCCGAACCTCGAACTCACCGGCCTGCACTGCCACTTGGGCTCCCAGATCACCACCGTCAAGCCGTATCTGACCGCCGTGCGCCGGATGGTCGGCCTGATGGCCCGGCTGTACGGGCAGTACGGCGTGGTGCTGCCCGAACTGGACCTCGGCGGCGGCCACGGCATCGCCTACCGGCCCGGCGAGGAGGCCCTGGACCTCACGTCGCTCGCCCGCAAGGTGCGCGCCGAACTCGCCGACGCCTGCGCCTCGGCCGGGCTGCCGGTGCCCCGCCTGATCATCGAACCGGGCCGGGCGATCGCGGGCCCCGCCGGGATCGCGCTGTACCGGGTGCTGTCGGTCAAGCACACCGGCGAGCACGTCTTCGTGGCCGTGGACGGCGGCATGAGCGACAACCCGCGCCCCGCCCTGTACGGCGTGCGGTACGCGCCCCGGCTGATCGGCCGGCACAGCGCCGCCGACCCGGTCCGCACGACCGTCGTGGGCCGCCACTGCGAGGCGGGCGACGTGCTCGCCGCCGACGCCGAACTGCCCTCCGACATCCGCCCCGGCGACCTCCTCGCCGTACCCGTCGCGGGCGCCTACCACCTCTCCATGGCCTCCGGCTACAACCTGGTCGGCCGCCCGCCCGTGGTCGCCGTACGCGACGGCCGGGCCCGGCTGCTGGTCCGCCGGGAGTCACTGGAGGACCTGCGCCGCCGCGACGTGGGCCTGTGAACCGCGGCCGCCCCGCCGGAGCGCTCCGGCGGGGCGACCGTGCCCCGCCGCGCGGCACATGTCCACGCCATATATGGTCTTCATGTGGCCAATATGAACGAAGATATCAACCTCACCAAGCGCCTGCTGGAGCAGTTCCTGGTGGTAGCCGACGAGGAGCACTTCGGCCGCGCCGCCGAACGTCTGCACATGAGCCAGCCGCCCCTGAGCCAGTCGATCCAGCGGCTCGAACGGGGCCTCGGCGTGCGGCTGTTCGAGCGGGGGCCCGGCGGGGTCTCCCTCACCCCGGCGGGCGAGGTGTTCGCCGTGGACGCGCGGCGGCTGCTGGACGCCCAGTCCGCCGTGATCGAGCGGGTACGACGGGTCGCGAGCGGTCTGGAGGGCGATGTCCGGGTCGGCTATGTGACCGTCCTGAGCCATCACTATCTGCCCGCGCTGCTGCGCGCCGCCGCCGAGGAACTGCCGGGCCTGCGCGTCCATCTGCACCAGGACACGCCCGCCGGTATCGCCGAGATGGTCCGTTCCGGCGCCCTGGACCTCGGGTTCCTGCGCGACCCCTCGAACCTGTCCGCCGAACTCGTCAGCGACGCGTTCGCGGTGGAGCGGATCGCCGCCGCGCTGCCCCACGACCACCGGCTGGCCGGCGCCGACGTCATCGACCTGGCCGACCTGCGCGACGAGGACTTCGTGCTGCCCGCCCCCGGCGCGCTGCCCGCCCTCGCCCAGCAGGTCCAACTCGCCTGCCACGAGGCCGGGTTCATCCCGCGCGCCCGCGCGGAGGCCGACGACCTCACGGGCCTGTACAGCTACGTCGCCTCCGGCCTGTGCGTCGGCCTGCTCCCGGACCGTCTGCGCGACTTCCCCATCCCGGGCCTCGCCTTCGTCCCGCTGCGCGACGAGTCGCCCCTGCTGGAAACCGTCGTGGTCGCCGTCCGCCGCCCCTCCGCCGACGCCACCGTGCTGCGCCTGCTGAACCTGATCACCCGCCGCGCCACCGACTGAGCCGCCGGACCGCCCGACGCCGACGCCGTGCCACCGCATGAGCACCGCCCTCGTCGTCGGCGGCACCCACGGCGAGGAGGCGATCCCGCCCGGCCTGCTGCACGGCCACTGCTCCGCCGTCCACCCCCTGGCCGTCGCCTCACCCGCCCACCGGACCCTCGGCCTGGGCCCGGCACGGGCTGCGCCGGCGGCTGCCGGGCATCGACGGCACCCGTCCCGCCCTCGACCCCTACGCCACCGGCCCGCCCGGCGTCTTCTGCTGCTCCGCCGCCGTCCCGCCGGGCCCCGGCGCCCACGGCATGCGCGGGGCGGGATCGGCGGCATCGGCCCTGCGCCATCCGGGAGTTCGGCGGAGCCGGGCGGAGTGAGGACGGGAAGCGGGACCCTCGGTAGCCTGGCGACCGACCGGAATCAGCCCGCACTCCCGCGAGGTGAGACGTGCAGTTCACCACCCGGCCCACCCTGCAAGGCACCTTCGGCATGGCCTCCGCCACCCACTGGCTGGCCGCCCAGTCCGCGATGGCCGTGCTGGAGGACGGCGGCAACGCCTTCGACGCGGCCGTGGCGGGCGCTTTCGTGCTGCATGTCGTGGAGCCGCATCTGAACGGCCCGGCCGGGGAGGTGCCGATCCTGCTCGCCCCCGCCGGCGGCCCGGCCCGGGTGCTGTGCGGACAGGGCGTGGCCCCGGCCGCCGCCACCGCCGCGCACTACCGGGACCTCGGCCTGGACCTCGTCCCCGGCACCGGCCCCCTCGCCGCCGCCGTGCCCGGTGCCTTCGACGCCTGGCTGCTGCTCCTGCGCGACCACGGCACCAAGTCCCTTGAGGACGTGCTCAAATACGCCATCGGCTACGCGGAGCATGGCCACCCGCCGGTGGAGAACATCGCCGCGACCGTCGACGGCGTACGGGCCCTGTTCGAGACGGAGTGGACGTCCTCGGCGGAGCTGTACCTGCCGGGCGGCCGCGCGCCCCGCCCCGGTGTGCCGCTGCGCAACCCCGCCCTCGCCGCCACCTGGCGCCGGCTGCTCGCCGAGACCGCGCGGGCCGGGAACCGGGAGGCCCGCATCGACGCGGCCCGCGAGGTGTGGCGCGGCGGCTTCATCGCCGAGGCGCTGGTACGGCAGTCCCGGCGCCCCACCCTGGACACCAGCGGCGAACGGCACACCGGGACGCTGGACGCGGCCGATCTCGCCAACTGGTCGGCGACGTACGAGGATCCGGTGTCGTACGACTGGAACGGCTGGACCGTCTGCAAGGCAGGACCCTGGAGCCAGGGCCCCGCCTTCCTCCAGCAACTCGCCCTGCTGCCACCGGAACTGCCCGAGTACGGCAGCGCCGACTACGTCCATCTCCTCGTCGAGGGCTGCAAGTTGGCCATGGCCGACCGGGAGGCCTGGTACGGCGACGCCGCCGGGGTGCCGCTCGCGGAGCTGCTGTCCGACGAGTACAACGCCGGGCGGCGCGCGCTGATCGGGAGCGAGGCGTCGTACCAACTGCGCCCCGGCGCCCCCGGTGGCCGCACCCCCCGGCTGCCCGACCTGGCCCGTAAGCCCGCGCCGCTCGCGGAGGAGGGGTTCGACCCGATGGGCGTGGGGGAGCCGACGGTCGCCCGGCTGTCCGGCGATCCCCGGGTGGCCGCCGACGGGAGCACCCGGGGCGACACCTGCCATCTCGACGTGGTCGACCGCTGGGGCAACATGATCGCGGCCACGCCCAGCGGCGGCTGGCTCCAGTCCAACCCCGTCGTGCCCGAACTGGGCTTCCCGCTCGGCACCCGGCTCCAGATGGCCTTCCTGGAGGAGGGCCTGCCGAACACCCTCACCCCAGGCCGCCGCCCCCGCACCACCCTGACCCCCTCCCTCGCGCTGCGCGACGGCGTCCCGGTCATGGCGTTCGGCACGCCCGGCGGCGACCAGCAGGACCAGTGGCAGCCGCACTTCTTCCTCGCCGTCGCCCTGCGCGCCCCGGTCCGCGGCGGCCTCGACCTCCAGGGCGCGGTGGACGCCCCCAACTGGCACAACGACGCCTTCCCCAGCTCCTTCTACCCGCGCGGCCACCGCCCCGGCGCCCTGACCGTCGAGTCCCGGATGCCGGACGCGGTGGTGGCCGGACTGCGCCGCCGCGGCCACGACCTCACCCTCGGGCCCGCCTGGTCCGAGGGCCGGCTGTGCGCGGTCGCCCGCGACCCGGAGACCGGCGTCCTGTCGGCGGCGGCGAACCCGCGGGGGATGCAGGGGTACGCGGTGGGACGCTGACCATTCGGCTCCCTCGGGTTCCCAGGGTCCCTCGACTCCCTCGGGTTCCCAGGGTCCTTTGGCCGCCCGCGCGCCCGCCCGCGCACCTGCCCGCCAGCCGCGCCGCCCGCCCGCGCACCTGCCCGCCAGCCGCGCCGCCCGCGCGCCGCCCCGGCGCGTGCCGGATGCCGCCCCGCGCTGTCGGTGACCCGGCATATCCTGACCCCGAGTGGCCAGCGGTTGACGAAGGGGTCCGAGGTGCCGTCGATGCTCGATGCGGTCGTGGTGGGTGCGGGGCCGAACGGACTGACCGCCGCGGTGGAACTGGCCCGGCGGGGCTTCTCCGTGGCCCTGTTCGAGGCGTGCTCCACCGTGGGCGGCGGTGCCCGCACCGAGGAGCTGACCCTGCCCGGCTTCCGGCACGACCCGTGCTCGGCCGCCCACCCCCTGGGCATCAACTCGCCCGCCTTCCGCGCCCTGCCCCTGGAGCGCTACGGCCTCGAATGGCTGCACGCCGAGCTGCCCATGGCGCACCCCTTCCCCGACGGCACCGCGGCCGTGCTCTCCCGCTCGGTCGCCGAGACCGCCGCCTCCTTCGGACCGCGCGACGCGGGGCCGTACCGAAGACTGGTCGAGCCGCTGCTCGCCCACTGGGACACGCTCGCAGGGGACTTCATGTCCCTGCCGCTGACCGCGCTGCCCCGCGACCCCGTCACCCTGGCCCGCTTCGGACTGGCCGGGCTGCCGCCGTCCACCTGGCTGATGCGCCGGTTCAGGGACGAGCGGGTCAAGACCCTGTTCGCCGGGCTCGTCGCCCATGTGATGGCCCCGCTGGACGGGCTCGCCACCGGTGCCGTCGGCCTCGTCTTCGCGCTCGCGGCGCACGCCCGCGGCTGGCCGGTGGCCCGCGGCGGCTCCCAGGCCATCTCGGACGCGCTGGCCGCCTACCTCCGCGACCTCGGCGGCGCGGTGCACACCGACTACCAGGTCAAACGCCTGGACGACCTGCCGCCCGCGCGCGCCTACGTCTTCGACACCTCGCCCGCCGCCCTCGCCCGCATCGCCGGCTTCGGCGCTTACTACGACCGCTACCGCTACGGCCCCAGCGTCTTCAAGATCGACTACGCGCTGGACGGCCCGGTCCCCTGGACCGCCCCCGAGGCCCGGGTCGCCGGCACCGTCCAGATCGGCGCGAGCCGGGCCGAGATCGACACCGCCCTGCGGGCCGCCTCCCGCCAGGGCCGCGCCCCCGAGAGACCGTTCATGATCACCGTGCAGCCCAGCGTGGCCGACCCCGGCCGCGCTCCCGAGGGCAAGCACGTCTTCTGGGCGTACGGCCATGTCCCCAACGGCTGGTCCGGTGATCTCACCGACGCCATGGAGCGGCAGCTGGAGCGCTTCGCCCCCGGTTTCCGCGACCGCGTCCTCGCCCGCGCCGTCGCCGGCCCCGCCGAGATGGCCGCCCGCAACGCCAACTACGTGGGCGGCGACATCGCCTGCGGCGCCGCCTCCGGGCTCCAGCTGCTGCTGCGGCCCCGGCCGACCCTCTTCCCGTACCGCACCCCCCACCCGGCGGTCTTCCTCTGCTCCTCGGCCACCCCACCGGGACCCGGCGTCCACGGCATGTCGGGCCACAACGCGGCGAAGGCCGTCTGGCGGAGACTGAGGCAGACGTGACCTCCGGCAGAGACTGAGGCAGACCTCGTGTCCGGCGGAGACCGGGCAGACATGACCTCCGGCGGAGAGTGAGACGGACATGACCGGCATCCTGCTCGTCCAGGGCGACATCACCCACCAGCGCGCCGACGCGATCGTCAACGCGGCCAACTCCTCGCTGCTCGGCGGCGGCGGGGTCGACGGCGCCATCCACCGCCGCGGCGGCCCCGAGATCCTCGCCGAGTGCCGCGCCCTGCGCGCCGCGCGCTACGGCCGGGGACTGCCGACCGGACAGGCCGTCGCGACCACCGCGGGGCGGCTCGACGCCCAATGGGTGATCCATACCGTCGGACCGGTTTTCAGCGAGAGCGAGGACCGCTCGCCGCTGCTCGCCTCCTGCTACCGCGAGTCACTGGCCGTCGCCGACGCGCTCGGCGCCCGCACGGTGGCGTTTCCGGCCATCTCCACCGGCGTCTACCGCTGGCCCATGGCGGATGCCGCCCGGATCGCCCTGGAGGCCGTCCGCTCCGCGGAGACGGCCGTCGAGGAGATCCGCTTCGTGCTCTTCGACGCGCAGGCGTACGAGGTGTTCGCCCGTCAGATGAGCTGAACCGACGGCTGTTTCACGCCCTCTCACCTTCTTCTCGTCGCCCTTCTTTCACCGCTTGCGGACAACTCGCGGAGCCCTATCCGGAATTGTCGGAGCAGGAGCGGGTAATCACCGCAACCCGGGCGTTGAGCAGGCTTGTTGGCCTGTCTCGGCGGAGCAAAGGTTCCCCTAAGCGGGTGATAGCATCCCCGCGTCTGTGACCTTGGTCCCCTCGGCTCAGGCACCGCAGAAAACGGTTTCGGTCCGGTCCTCCGCGCGACCTGCCCGGCCCGTTCGCGACCGGTCGTCCCACACCGGTGGTGCGGTGCACTTCCGCCAACGGTCGCGGGCTAACCGCCAGGAAAGGTTTCCATGATTCGAGACGCACTTGTCTGGTGCCTGGTTGTCGTGGCGGCGCTCGGCGTCGCCGCGGCCGTGGTCCTCAGTCGTCGCGCCAAGGCCATCGCGGCGAACAAGGACAGGTCCGAAGCCGCACTGACCCAGCGACTGAGCGAGGCCGACGGCCGGCTCGCGACTTTACGAGCGGAGCTGCACCAGCACCGGACGGACCACGCCAAGACCATCCAGGAAGCCGAGGAGGCGGCGGAGGACAGCACCAAGGCCGTGCTCAAGGGTTCCGCGCGCTTCCTGCAGAGCCTCGCCGCCGAACAGCTGGCGCTGCTGGAGGAGATCCAGCGCAAGTACGGCGGCCACTCCGTCCTCGGTGACCTCCTGGAGGTCGGCCACGCCAACGCGCAGATGGCACGCAAGGCACAGGGCATCGCCGTGATGTGCGGCGCCCCGCTGGGCCGCCGCAGCCGCGCCGCCAGCGTCTACGACGTGGTGCGCAGCGCCCAGGGCCAGATCCGCAACTTCCGGCGCGTGGAGATCATGCAGCAGACCGGCTTCGCGCTGAAGGCGTCCGCGGTCTCGCCCGTCGCCCTCGCCGTCGCCGAGCTGCTCGACAACGCTGCCAGCTTCTCCCAGCAGGGCTCGCCCATCGAGGTGACGTTCCAGCGGGTGCAGAAGAACCTCTGCATCGTCATCGACGACGCGGGCGTCGGCATGAACGACGAGGAGCGGCAGAAGGCCACCGCCCTGCTCTCCGGCCAGTACCGCCCCCGGCTGTCCCAGCTGGGCAACCAGCCGAAGTTCGGCTTCCCGGTGATCGGCCTGCTGTCCCAGCAGTACGGGTTCCGGGTGGACGTGACCGGCGTCTCCCGCTACGGCGGTGTGCGCGCGGTCGTGCTGCTGCCCGAGGAGCTGTGGACCGAGGAGGAGACGGCGCCGGTGAACGAGGTCCAGCCCGTTGTCGAGCAGTCCGGCGGTCCCGCCGCCCGGCCCGAGCCGGTGGCCCGCACCGCGGGCGGCCTGCCCCGGCGCGGCGCCCGCCAGGTGCCCATAGCCAGCGTTCCCGACCAGGACACCGTCGGCCTGCCGCACGTCCCGGCGGCGGAGGAGGACGCCGGCCGCGCGGCCGGCCGCAGCCTGGGGGCCTTCCAGCGCGGCACGCTCTCCGGCCGCAACCTCTCCGCGGCACCGTCCGAAGGGTCCGATGACACATGATCACCGACCTGTCGTGGATGCTCGAGGACATCGTGGCCAACGTGCCCAAGGCACGCCACGCCGTCCTGCTGTCCGCGGACGGCCTGCCCCGCGGGGCGACCGACGGCATGGCCCAGAAGGACGTGCGGACCATCTCCGCCGCCATGGCGGGCATGCAGTCGCTGAGCCGGGCCACGTCCCACTTCGCCGGGGACGGCCCGGACCGGCAGTGGAACCAGACCATCATCGAGTTCTCGCACGGCTGGATCTTCCTGATCGGGGCCGGACAGGGCGCCTATCTCGCGGCGGCCGCGGCACCCGACGTCGACATGCAGCAGATCTCCTTCCGCATGCACCGGCTCGTCGCCCGGCTCGGCAACAACCTCACCTCGCCGCCCCGGGTGCACGCCGACGAGGCCGGGGCACGCGCCCAGCGCGCCCGCACCGGCCAGGAGATCGGCACCGGCATCCGGATCGCCGACCTGGACGAGGTGATCGGCGAGGTGCGCGGCGCCCGGCACGCCGTACTGCTCGGCGGCGACGGACTGCCCCGCGGCGCCACCACCGGCATGAGCCAGGACCTCGCGGACACCATCTCCGCCGCGATGACCGGCATCCACGCCTACAGCCGGGCCACCGCCCAGTTCGCCGGCGTCCAGGCGGACGCGTCCTGGCGGCAGACGGTCATCGAGTTCCAGCACGGCTGGATCTTCCTGATCTCCGCCGGGCGGGGCGCCTTCCTCGCCGCCGCGGCCCAGCACGACGCCGACATCGAGGATTTCACCACCCGGCTGCACCGGGTGGTGCCGCGTCTCGGCGCCTATCTGTCCCCGCACGGGGAGGCGAGCCGCGCGTGAGTGACGAGCCCGACGAGGACCTGGAACTCACCTCCGCGTTAGTCCCGTTCTTCGTGATCACGAACGGGCGATCCCTGCCCCCGGAACACGCCTACGGGCATACGACGCTCGTGTCCGCGAGCGAGCACGCCGCCACCACGGTGCGCACGCTCACCCCGGAGGCCCGGCAGGTTCTGGACCTGGTCATGGACGGATTCCTGTCCGTGGCCGAGGTGGCCGCCCACACCCGTCTGCCACTGGGGGTCGTCCGGATCCTGCTGGCCGAGATGGAGGACGGCGGCCTGATCATCGCGCGGAAGCCGGTGCCCCGCGCGGAACGTGTCGACCGTGACGTACTGAACGCCGTGCTCGACGGCCTCAGAGCCCGATTCGGAGCGTGATTCGTGTACCTGGATTCAGGTGTCCGTACGGCGGTGAAGGTGCTCGTGGTGGGGCACTTCGGGGTCGGCAAGACCACGTGCATCGCCAGCATCTCCGAGATCGAGCCGCTGCGGACCGAAGAAGAGATCACCGAGGCCAGCGAGGGCTTCGACGATCTGTCGGGCACCCCCGACAAGACCACCACGACGGTCGCCATGGACTTCGGCCGTCTGACCATCAACGACGAGGTGGTGCTGTATCTCTTCGGCACCCCCGGCCAGGAACGCTTCAAGGAGATGTGGGAGGAGCTGTCCCGGGGAGCCCTGGGCGCGCTCGTCCTCGTCGACCCCGAGCGGCTGTCCGAGTCGTTCCCCATCCTCGACCTGGTCGAGCGGTTCGGGCTGACGTACGCCATCGGGGTCAACCACTTCGACGGCACGCCCGGCTACCCCCTCTCCGAGGTGCGCGAGGCCCTCAACCTGACCGCGGACACCCCCGTCGTCCCCTGCGACGTCCGCAGCGAGCAGTCGTCGGCCAACGCGCTGATCACCCTCGTGCACCACCTTCTCTCCCTCATCGACTAGGAGCCCCCCGCTCATGCAGCAGCGACCCGGCATAGAGCCGCCCCCCGGCTGCCCCGCACACGGGAACATCCCGCTCTACGGCCCCCACTTCGGCTCCGACCCGGACGGCCACTACGCCCATCTGCGCGCCCTCGGCCCGAGCGCGCCGGTGGACATCGCGCCCGGCGTCGAGGTCGAGCTGGTCACCAGCTACGACGCCGCGCTCTACATCCTCCAGAACCCCGCCTCCTTCGTCCGCGACTCGCGCCGCTGGAACGCGCTGAACGAGGGCCGCGTGCCCGAGGACAGCCCCGCGCTCCCGATGCTGGCGTACCGGCCCAACGCGCTGATGAGCGACGGCGCCGCGCACGCCCGTCTGCGCCAGGCCGTCACCGACTCCCTGGCCAGCGTCAACGAGCTCCAGCTGGTGCGTCAGACGCAGGCCTCGGCCGACTACCTGATCAGCCGCTTCAGCTCGGAGCGCATGGGCCAGGCCGAGCTGATGGCGGAGTACGCCCAGCCGCTGCCGCTGCTGGTCTTCAGCGACCTGTTCGGCTGCCCGCCCGAGATCGGTGACCGCGTCATCGCGGGCATCACCGGCCTCTTCTCCGGCAGCGCCGGCGCCGACCAGCTGCTGGCCGAGGCGCTGAACGAGCTGATCGCCCTCAAGCGCCGCAACCCCGGCGACGACCTGACGACGCGGCTGATGCAGCACTCGGCGCAGCTGACCGACGAGGAGATGATGCACCAGCTCATCACCCTCCTCTCCGGCGGCACCACGCCGCTGTCCGCCATGATCGGCACCGCGAGCGCGCTGATCCTCGGCGAGGAGTGGCAGTCCGGCCTGCCGGTCGAGGACGCCGTCACCCAGGTCCTGTGGAACTACGCGCCGATCGCCAACTACGCGGCCCACTACCCCACCCACGACGTGGAGCTGGGCGGCCGGGTGGTCAGGGCGAACGACCCGGTGCTGATCTCCTTCGCGGCCGCCAACACCGACCCCCGGCTCGCCGAGCACCGCGAACAGCTCAGCGCCAAGGCCCACTTGGCCTTCGGCGCGGGCCCGCACGCCTGCCCCGCCAAGGACCCGGCGTTCGTGATCGCGGTGACCGCCGTGGAGACCTTGCTGAACCGGCTCCCGGACATCGAGGTCCGGATGCCGTTCAAGGACCTCGGCTGGGTCCCGGCGCCGTGGAGCCGTTCCCTGGTGGCGCTGCCGGTGCGCTTCACCCCGCGCATCGTGGTGCCGACGGCCGCGCAGAAGACGGAGTCCCCGGCGGCCCCCGCGGGCCATGTCACGACCACCCCCCGGCCGGCGGCGAGCAGCGCCCCCAAGCCCAAGTCGGGCCTGTTCAGCCGCTTCCTGGCGTGGACGCGGGGAGAGTGACGAGGGCGGCCCTCGGCCCGCACGGCCTCGACGGCGACCGCGTCGCGAAGGACGGGGGTCATCGGTTTCCGGTGGCCCCCGCCGTGCCGGTCCCGTGTACGGGTTTGGGTAGCATCGCGCGCAGTGCCTGACCACAGGCCGATGCCGAAGAGGCGAGCCGTGCCCGAGCCGCAAGGAGTCCGATGAACCCCGCCGTCACCGTCCCCGCCGCGGTGGGCACCGGCCTGCTGGACGACTTCTCGCTGGAGATGACCGGCAAGGACGTGCCCGCGCTGGAGGAGGCGCGGGGCAGCATCCCGCGGGGCACCCGGATCAACGTCACCTTCCTCGCCGGTGAGGACCACGCCACCCGGCTCGCCGCCGCCCGCGCGGTCCGCCGGCTCGGCTTCGTCCCCGTGCCCCACATATCCGCCCGCCGGCTGCCCTCGCGCGCGGCCCTGGAGGAGTTCCTCGCGGGCCTCGCCGAGGACGGCACCGCGGCCGACGTGTTCGTCGTCGGCGGCGACCCGGCCCGCCCCGAGGGGCCGTACGAGGACGCCCTCGCCGTCATCCGCACCGGACTGCTGGAGCGCTACGGGGTGCGCCACATCGGCATCAGCGGCTATCCCGAGGGCCACCCCGCGATATCCGGCCCCGCGCTGTGGTCGGCGCTCACCGACAAGGCGGCGGCCATCGGCGCCGGACCCTTCACCGGCGATGTGATCACCCAGTTCGGCTTCGACGCCGACCCGGTCCTCGACTGGCTGGCGGCCGTCCGCGCCCGGGGCGTCGACCTGCCCGTCCGCATCGGCGTCCCCGGCCCCGCCGGCATCCGCCGCCTCGTCGGCTACGCCACCCGCTTCGGCGTCACCACCAGCGCCTCCGTGGCCCGCAAGTACGGCTTCTCGCTGACCAATCTGCTGGGCACGGCGGGCCCCGACCGCTTCCTGCACGCGCTCGGCGAACGGTACGACCCCGCGCGCCACGGCGTGGTCAAGGTGCACTTCTACACGTTCGGCGGCCTGCGCGCCACGGCGCAGTGGGTCGGCGCGTTCCGTGAGCGGGCCCGCTGACGGCCACCGGCGGCGGCCCGGCCTACGTGTCGGAATTCCGCCAGCGCGCCGCTTCCGCCCTGGTCATCCTGGAGACATGCAGACAGCGACGCACCTCGACCGGGAGCATTGCGTACGCGCCGTGCAGTCCAAGGACGCCCGGTTCGACGGATGGTTCTACACGGCCGTGCTGACCACCGGCATCTACTGCCGGCCCAGCTGCCCCGTCGTCCCGCCCAAGCCCCGGAACATGACGTTCTACCCGAGCGCGGCCGCCTGCCAGCAGGCCGGGTTCCGCGCCTGCAAGAGATGCCGCCCGGACACCAGCCCCGGCTCACCGGAATGGAACCAGCGCGCCGACCTGGTGGCCCGCGCCATGCGCCTGATCACCGACGGCGTCGTGGACCGCGAGGGCGTGCCCGGCCTCGCCGCCCGGCTCGGCTACAGCACCCGCCAGGTGGAGCGCCAGCTGCTCGCCGAGCTGGGCGCGGGACCCCTCGCGCTGGCCCGCGCCCAGCGCGCCCAGACCGCCCGGCTGCTCATCGAGACCACCGCGCTGCCGATGGCGGAGATCGCCTTCGCGGCCGGGTTCTCCTCCATCCGCGCCTTCAACGACACCGTCCGCGAGGTCTTCGCCCTCTCCCCGAGCGAGCTGCGCCGCCGCGTCCCGGCCGGCCGCGCGCCGGGCGACAGCACGCCGGGCACGCTGTCCCTGCGGCTGCCGTTCCGCGCCCCGCTCAACCCGGGCAACCTCTTCGGCCACCTCGCCGCCACCGCCGTACCCGGCGTCGAGGAATGGCGGAACGGCGCCTACCGCCGCACCCTCCGGCTGCCGTACGGCCACGGCATCGTCGCCCTCGGCCCGCGCCCCGACCACGTCGCCTGCCGCCTCACCCTCAGCGATCTGCGCGACCTGGCCGTGGCGATCAGCCGCTGCCGCCGGATGCTCGACCTGGACGCCGACCCGGTCGCCGTCGACGACCGGCTGCGCACCGACCCGCTGCTCGCCCCGCTGGTCGAGAAGGCGCCCGGCCGCCGGGTGCCGCGCACGGTGGACGAGGCCGAGTTCGCCGTACGGGCCGTACTCGGACAGCAGGTGTCCACGGCCGCCGCCCGCACCCACGCGGCCCGCCTCGTCACCGCGCACGGCAAGCCCCTGGACGACCCGGAGGGCGGCCTCACCCATCTCTTCCCGTCGCCCGGGGCGCTGGCCGCCCTCGACCCCGAGACCCTGGCGATGCCTCGCACCCGGCGCACCACCTTCACCACTCTGGTGGGTCAACTCGCCGACGGTACCCTCCACTTGGGGGTGGAATCCGACTGGGCCGAGGCCCGCGCCCGGCTGCTCGCGCTGCCCGGCTTCGGACCCTGGACGGTCGACGTCATCGCCATGCGCGCCCTGGGCGATCCGGACGCCTTCCTGCCCACCGACCTCGGCATCCGCCGCGCGGCCGGTGAGCTGGGGCTGCCGTCCACCCCCGCCGCGCTCACCGCGCGCGCCGAGGCATGGCGTCCGTGGCGGGCGTACGCGGTGCAGTATCTGTGGGCGACCGACAGCCACCCGGTCAACTTCCTTCCCGTATAAGAAAGTTCCTCCATGATCCGCCACACCGAGACCGACAGTCCGTACGGCCGGCTCACCATGGTCGCCGCCGACGGCGCCCTGTGCGGCCTCTACATGACCAGCCAGCGGCACCGCCCGCCCGAGGAGAGCTTCGGCCTCCGCGACGACTCGCTGCCCTGCTTCACCGCCGCGCGGGAGCAGCTGGAGGCCTACTACACGGGCGAGTTGCGCGAGTTCACCCTCGAACTCAACCTGCGCGGAACCCCGTTCCAGCGACGCGTCTGGGACCAGCTCACCCGCATCCCCTACGGCGAGACCCGCACCTACGGCCAGCTCGCCGACACTCTCGGCAACCCCGGCGCCTCCCGCGCCGTCGGCCTCGCCAACGGCCGCAACCCCATCAGCATCATCGTGCCCTGCCACCGCGTCGTCGGCAGCGACGGCAGCCTCACCGGCTACGGCGGCGGCCTCGACCGCAAACGCCGCCTCCTGGACTTCGAACGCGGCACGGCCCTGTTCTGAGTCAGCCCGCCGGGTCCCCGGCTGCCGCGTCCCCGGCTGCCGCGTCCCCGGCCGCCGCGTCCTCGGCGAGGGCGGCCAGCAGCCGGGGCAGCGCGGTCCCGATGGGTTCGCGGATCACCTCGTCCGCCCGGTCGTCGTACGGCGTGGGTTCCGCGTTGACGACGATCAGGCGGGCGCCGTGGTCGGCGGCGACGCCCGCGAGGCCGGCGGCGGGCTGGACCTGGAGGCTGCTGCCGACGGCGATGAACACCTGGCACGCCTTGGTGACGGCCACGGCCTGGCCGAGGACCAGGGGGTCGAGGTGTTCGCCGAACATCACGGTGGCGGACTTCAGGATGCCGCCGCACTCCCGGCACCGGGGGTCGTCCTCACCGGCGTCCAGGCGCTCCAGGGCCTCCTCCATCGGGCCGCGCGTATGGCACAGGGTGCAGATGAACTCCCGGGCGGTGCCGTGCAGTTCGAGAACCTTGCGGGCGGACGTACCGGCGAGCTGGTGCAGGCCGTCCACGTTCTGTGTGATCACCCGGACCGGTACCCCGGACCGCTCCAGCTCGGCGATCGCCCGGTGGGCGGCGTTGGGCCGGGCCCCCAGCGCGTGGGTACCGCGCCGCATCTGCCAGGACCGGCGCCGGATCTCCGCATCACCCATGTAGTACTCGTAGGTCACCAGCTTCTCGGCCTCGGGGTCGCGCCGCCACAGCCCGTCCGGGCCCCGGTAGTCGGGGATCCCGGAATCGGTGGAGATACCTGCGCCACTGAGAATGGCCACGAGAGGCTTGCCCATGGGGCGAGGGTAGGGCGCGGGGGCGGGCGGGGCGAATGGATATCGACGCGGCCGACGCGGCGCCTCGCGCGTCAGTCCACCCGGTGGCCGTTCTCCAGCTCGGCCGGGCCGGAGCCGTCGGCGAGGGCGTCGAGGGCGGCGAGGACGCGGCGGCCGAGGGCGCCGGGCAGGTGCGCGGCGAGTTCCGAGCGCGGGACCAGCCGCCAGGACAGCAGCTCCTCCTCCTGGAGCCGGATCGCGCCCAGTTCGTCGTCGGTGAGCACCCCGCCGTCGTACACGTACGCCACCAACGGCGGCCGTCCCGTCCCCGGCACCCAGTCCACGGCGAGCAGCCGCCCAGGCGCCCGGTCGAGCCCGATCTCCTCCAGCGTCTCCCGCCGGGCCCCCTGCCGGGGCGTCTCCCCGTTGTCCGACTCCACCGTGCCGCCCGGAAGCCCCCATCCCTCACGGTAGTTGGGCTCGACCAGCAGCACCCGGCCTGCCCCGTCCCGGAAGAGCGCGGCGGCCCCGGCGAGCACCCGGGGCAGTGAGGCGATGTACGCGGCGTAGTCAGCGGTGGAGGTCATGGGGGCAGGGTATCCAGCCGGGGCCGGGGGCAGGGCTGCGAACCGCCTCGTGCCAGGCGCACCCTGCGTTCGGCCAGCGCGCTGATCCGCACCCCGTCGAACCCGAACACCGCGCTGCGGACCGTGTCTTCGAGGGGCTCCGTCCAGTGGCCGGGCAGCGTGGCGGCGTCGGTGCGGACCCCGGCCGCCGAGCCCGCCGTCGCCCCGTTGGAGCCGGTGTCCAGACCGCCGCGCACGGTCAGGGCGGGGGTGCGGGTGAAGTCGTCGTCGCCGTACAGCAGCCCCGCGGTGAGGACGGCCGCGTTCGGCACCACATGGATCCAGCCCCGGGACTCTCCCCGGTCGCGGTGTCCACGGTGTCCGCCCAGTCCAGCCCGGCCTCGTGCGGCGACATGACGCGGCGCACGCCCCGGGCGAGGCGGCCACTCGCCGGGATCACGCCGAGCGCGCTCCCCAGCGCGGCCCGCACGCTCGGCGCGGTGAAGGCGGCCGCGATCAGCGCGGCCGCGAACATGGCGCCGTACACACCGTTGCCCGTGTGCGACAGCACGGCGTCCCGCCGGGCCGGACCGGCCGCGCGCCCGGGATCGCCGGGGCAGGCCCAGCCGAAGACGTCCGCGCGGATGAGGGCGCCGATCCACTCCTGGTAGGGGTTGTCGTACGTCGCCGTCAGCGGGGGCCGCAGCCCGTTCGCCGGATTGCGGTACGCGGCCCGTTCCGCGGTGAAGGTCTGGAGGTACGGCAGCCGCAGCAGCCACAGCCCGCCGACGTCCTCGGTGCTGAAGCCGAGGCCGCGGCTCTCCAGCAGATGCAGTCCGAGGAGCGTGTAGTCCACGTCGTCGTCGCGGCAGCTGCCGTGGATCCGGCCGCGGACGCGGGAGCGCCGCTCGGGGCGCGGTAGGGCGGTGTCGGCCGGGTCGGCGGGTTCCGGCAGGTAGTCGGTGAGCGGCAGCGCGCCGCAGCCGCCTGGGCACCGGTCGATGCGCGGACGGGTCCACACCTCGCCCCGCTCGACCGGCTTGCCGAGCATGTTGCCCGTGATCCGGCCGAGCCGGCCGCCGTGGATCCGGTCGGCGAGATCGGTGGGCGGGGGCCGCTCGCTGCTCATGGCAGGGGGCTGCCCGTTTTCCCCGGACCCGCCCCCGGGCCAGCTCAGCCCGTGGTCGGGGCATGACGGCGAGGGGGCGCCGAGGTTAGGGTCGCAGCGGCGCGACCGGTCCCGACGAGTGCGGGGCCCGGAGAGCAAGGGGATGGCAAGGTGGCGGAAGCTGTGGGCGAGAGCCGTCGGGTACTCATCGCCGCGGACAAGTTCAAGGGCTCGCTGACGGCCGTGCAGGTCGCCGAGCGGGTGACGGCCGGGCTGCGCCGGGTGGTGCCGGACCTGGTGGTCGAGGCGCTGCCCGTCGCGGACGGCGGCGACGGGACCGTGGCGGCGGCGGTCGCGGCCGGGTTCGAGCGCCGTGAGGTGCGGGTGGCCGGGCCGCTGGGGGAGACGGTGACGGCGGCGTTCGCGCTGCGCGACGGCACCGCGGTGGTGGAGATGGCCGAGGCGAGCGGACTGCACCGGCTGCCGGCCGGTGTCTTCGCCCCGCTGACGGCCTCCACGTACGGCTCCGGTGAGCTGCTGCGGGCCGCGCTGGACGCGGGCGCCCGGACGATCGTGTTCGGTGTCGGCGGCAGTGCCACGACGGACGGCGGCGCGGGCATGCTGGCGGCGCTCGGGGCGCGGTTCCTGGGGGCGGACGGGGAGCCGGTGCCGCCGGGGGGCGGCGGTCTGGCCGACGTGGCCCGCGCCGACCTCTCCGGTCTCGACCCCCGGCTGTCCTCCGTCTCCCTGGTGCTCGCCAGCGACGTCGACAACCCGCTGACCGGACCGAAGGGCGCGCCCGCGGTGTACGGCCCGCAGAAGGGGGCCTCGCCGGACGACATACGGGCCCTGGACGCGGCGCTCGGACGCTACGTGAGGGTGCTGGAGGCCGCGGTCGGGGCGAAGGCGGTGGAGTACGCGGCGGCGCCGGGCGCGGGGGCGGCGGGCGGCATCGGTTACGGCGCGCTGCTGCTCGGGGCGCGGTTCCGGCCCGGGATCGAGATCATGCTCGACGTCCTCGGCTTCGCGCCCGCGCTGGACCGGGCGTCCCTGGTGATCACCGGCGAGGGCTCCCTGGACGAGCAGACGCTGCACGGCAAGGCCCCGGCGGGGGTCGCGGCGGCGGCGCGGGCGGCGGGCAGGGAGGTGGTGGCGGTGTGCGGGCGGCTGGCGCTGGAGGAGCGTGCGCTGCGGGCGGCCGGGATCAGCCGGGCCTACCCCCTGACGTCCGTCGAGCCCGACGTCTCCCGCTGCATCGCGTCCGCCGGGCCGATCCTGGAACGCGTCGCGTCCCACCTCGCCGAGGACCTGCTGACCTGACCCCCTGGGGGCTCCGCCCCCAGACCCCCTTTTCCCACCCGCCCACCCGAAACTCTCGGCTGGAAGGTGAGCGCAGAGGGCTCGGCCGACCGGAGGGAACGCCCGGCGCCCGCGCGGGGCGTCGCCGAGAGCGGCAGCCATCTCCCGGCGCCGGCAACCGGGACTCCCCGGCGCCCGCTCCTCGGCCGACCGAGTCGGGTGGTGGGTGGGCATAGGGCCGGGGGTCTGGGGGTCTGGGGGGGGTCTGGGGGTCTGGGGGGGGGGAGCCCCCGGGCGGTGCCGGAGCCCCCGGGCGGAACCCGGTACGTTCACCCCGCCCGGCCGAAAAGAGCAAGGGCCCCGACTCCAGCCAACCCTGGATTCGGGGCCCTCGGTCAAGACGCCGTCACGGCAACTGCGCCGCCCGCGCCTCCCGCCGGTTGTCGCGGAAGTTGTTCACCCGCCGCGCCGTCGCGAACAGCGGGATCACCGCGCCCATGACCAGCTGGAGCGCACACCCCGTCTGAAGGAGCAGCTGACCGCTCGGAGCGTCGAAGGCCCAGGCCGCCAGGAGGCCCATGGACAGGACGATCCAGGACAGCATCGCCCCGGCGAGCCGCCCCCGCGGCTTCGGGTACTCGACCCGGCTCACCATCAGCCACGCCGTACCGACGATCGCCAGCAGCGTCGCCACGAACGGCAGCTCCAGGAGCACGATCGAGACCACGGTGAGCGCGCCGAACGGCGAGGGCATGCCCTGGAACACGCCGTCCTTCATCGTCACGCACGAGAAGCGGGCGAGCCGCAGGACGACGGCCAGGAGCACCACGATTGCCCCGAGCGCCGCCACTCTCTGGTGCGCGTCGTCCGCGACCATGCCGTAGACGAGGACGAAGTACGCCGGCGCGAGGCCGAAGCTGATCAGGTCGGAGAGGTTGTCCAGCTCCGCGCCCATCGGCGAGGACCGCAGCTTGCGCGCCACCAGTCCGTCGAACAGGTCGAACACCGCCGCGCAGAGCATCAGGATGACCGCCGTGGCCGCGCTGTGGCGGGCCATGCCGGACTCCTGGCTGCCGGTGAGGTGCGGGATCAGGATGCCGGTGGTGGTGAAGTACACCGCCATGAAGCCGCACGTGGCGTTACCGAGCGTGAGGGTGTCCGCTATCGACAGGCGGAGCGAGAGCGGCATCTCCTCCTCGTCGTCCATCTCGTCGGCCTCGGGCACCCAGTTCGCCTGGGTCTCCGGATCAATCACGGTCAATGCGAGTCACCCCAGCCACGGTCTTCTGTCCGACCTCGACCGCCACCTCCACGCCCTCGGGCAGGTAGAGATCGACACGCGAGCCGAAGCGGATCAGACCGATACGGTCGCCCTGCTCGACCTTCGTGCCCGACGGGAGGTAGGGCACGATGCGACGGGCCACCGCGCCGGCGATCTGGATCATCTCGATGTCGCCGAGTTCGGTGTCGAAATGCCAGACTACGCGCTCGTTGTTCTCGCTCTCCTTGTTGAAAGCCGGAACAAAGCCGCCGGGAATGTGCTCGACCGACGTCACCGTGCCCGCGAGCGGCGCGCGGTTGACATGAACATTGAGCGGGCTCATGAAGATGGCGACGCGGGTGCGACCGTCCTTCCAGGGCATGATGCTCTGCACCACACCGTCGGCCGGGGAGATGACCCGGCCCGGGGCGATCTCTCGCTCGGGGTCGCGGAAGAACCACAGCATGCCCGCCGCGAGCGCGGTGGCGGGCACGGCGACGGCCTTGGCGGCGCCCGAGCGGCGGGCGCGGGCCAGGCTGAGGGCTGCGGTGGCGACGGTCGGGAGAAGCCACGGCGATGCTCCGCGCGCGAGGCGTACGCCGGCTCGGCTGTCGCGAGGTGCAGAGGTTTGGCTGTGGGGCATGGATGACCTTCGTAGCGGATGAGGCCGCACAAGACGGGGGACGGCGGCTTTTCCGGGGATCGTACCGGTCGCGGGCCACAACTGGGTAAGCCAGGAAGCCGAGTCGGCGGCCGAAGACCGGCTGAACAACCTCTACGGGGTGTGATCTTCCCCTCGAAGAAAACACCCCGTATACGGACAATCAGCCCTGGAATCGATACTCTTCGAGCAACCGGCGGCCGATGATCATTTTCTGGATCTCGGCGGTACCTTCACCGATGAGCAGCATCGGCGCCTCACGATACAGGCGCTCGATCTCGTACTCCTTGGAGAAACCGTACCCGCCGTGGATGCGGAAGGCGTCCTCCACGACCTCCTTGCAGTACTCGGAGGCGAGGTACTTCGCCATGCCGGCCTCCAGGTCGTTGCGCTGCCCGGAGTCCTTCTTGCGCGCCGCGTTGACCATCATCGCGTGGGCGGCCTCGACCTTGGTCGCCATCTCGGCCAGCTTGAACTGGATGGCCTGGTGCTGGGCGATCGCCTTGCCGAAGGTGTGCCGCTGCTGGGCGTACCGCACACCCAGCTCGAAGGCGCGCTGGGCGACACCGCAACCGCGGGCCGCGACATTGACCCGGCCGACCTCCAC
This sequence comes from Streptomyces sp. WP-1, assembly GCF_030450125.1. Taxonomy (NCBI): domain Bacteria; kingdom Bacillati; phylum Actinomycetota; class Actinomycetes; order Kitasatosporales; family Streptomycetaceae; genus Streptomyces; species Streptomyces sp. WP-1. Next base: position 1,645,152 of record NZ_CP123923.1, on the reverse strand, counting down.
GCCGTCCATCATTTGGTAAAAACCTCGGCCGGTGACGCCGCCGAGCACCCGATCGGCCGGGACCCGCAGCCCGTCCATGATCAGCTCGGTGGTGTCGACGCCCTTGTAGCCCATCTTCTCGATCTTGCCGGGGACGGTGAGGCCCGGGCGGACCTCGCCGAAGCCCGGCTCCTTCTCGACCAGGAAGGTGGTCATGGACTTGTGCGGGGCCGTGCCCTCCGGGTGGCCCTCGTCGCTGCGCACCAGGACGGCCACCAGCGACGACGTGCCGCCGTTGGTCAGCCACATCTTCTGGCCGGTCAGGACGTACTCCTCGCCGTCCTTGACCGCCTTGGAGCTGATCGCCGACACGTCGGAGCCCAGCGCCGGCTCCGACATCGAGAAGGCGCCCCGGATGTCACCGGCCGCCATCCGCGGCAGGAAGTGGTCCTTCTGCTCCTGCGTGCCGTGCTGCTTGAGCATGTACGCGACGATGAAGTGGGTGTTGATGATGCCGGACACCGACATCCAGCCGCGGGCGATCTCCTCGACGCACAGCGCGTAGGTGAGCAGCGACTCGCCCAGACCCCCGTACTCCTCGGGGATCATCAGACCGAACAGGCCCAGCTCCTTGAGCCCGTCCACGATCTGCTGCGGGTACTCGTCGCGGTGCTCCAGCTCGGTCGCGACCGGGATGATCTCCTTGTCGACGAAGTCCCGGACGGTGGAGACGATCTCCTGCTGGACGTCGGTCAGACCGGCGGTCTGGGCGAGACGGGCCATGGCCTACTTCTCCTGCTGCTTGGGTTCCGAACGGGGGGTGTCGTCCCGCAGGGGCGTCGTTCGAGGGTGGTGGGAGACGGGCGGGCGGCCCGGCTGCTCGCCGCCGCGCTCCTTGATGTACGTCTCGGTCGGGACCATCACCTTGCGGCGGAAGACGCAGACCAGGGTGCCGTCCTGCTTGTAGCCCTTGGTCTCGACGTAGACGATGCCGCGGTCGTTCTTCGACTTCGACGGCCACTTGTCCAGCACGGTCGTCTGGCCGTAGACGGTGTCGCCGTGGAAGGTCGGCGCCACGTGCTTGAGCGACTCGATCTCCAGGTTGGCGATCGCCTTGCCGGAGATGTCCGGCACGGACATGCCGAGCAGCAGCGAGTAGATGTAGTTCCCGACGACGACGTTCTTGCCGAAGTCCGTCGTCTTCTCCGCGTAGTTGGTGTCCATGTGGAGCGGGTGGTGGTTCATGGTGAGGAGACAGAACAGATGGTCGTCGTACTCCGTGACCGTCTTGCCCGGCCAGTGCTTGTACGTCGCCCCGACCTCGAACTCCTCGTAGGTGCGTCCGAACTGCATCGCGCTCAGCCCTCCGGGATCTCGAACTTGGTGGTGCGGCGCATGCCGGCCGCGCGCCCCTTGCCGGAGATGACCAGGGCCATCTTGCGGCTGGCCTCGTCGATCATCTCGTCGCCGAGCATCGCGGAGCCCTTCTTGCCGCCGGCCTCGGACGTGTAGTAGTCGTACGCGTCCAGGATCAGCTCGGCGTGGTCGTAGTCCTCCTGCGAGGGCGAGAAGATCTCGTTGGAGGCCTCGACCTGGCCCGGGTGCAGCACCCACTTGCCGTCGAAGCCGAGCGCGGCGGCGCGCTGGGCGACCGCGCGGTAGCCGTCGACGTTGCGGATCTGGAGGTAGGGGCCGTCGATCGCCTGGAGGTCGTTGGCGCGGGCGGCCATCAGGATCTTCATCAGGATGTAGTGGTAGGCGTCCGCCGGGTAGCCGGGCGGCTGCTCGCCCACGACCAGGGACTTCATGTTGATGGAGGCCATGAAGTCGGCCGGGCCGAAGATGATGGTCTCGATGCGCGGGGACGCCTGCGCGATCGCGTTGACGTTGTTCAGGCCCTGCGCGTTCTCGATCTGCGCCTCGATGCCGATCCGGCCGACCTCGAAGCCCATCGTCTTCTCGATCTGGGTGAGCAGCAGGTCGAGCGCCACGATCTGCTCGGCGTTCTGCACCTTCGGCAGCATGATGCAGTCGAGGTTCGGACCGGCGCCCTCGACGACCGTCACGACATCGCGGTACGTCCACTCGGTCGTCCAGTCGTTGACGCGGACCACCCGTGTCTTGCCCGTCCAGTCACCCTCGTTGAGGAACTTGACGATGGTGTGCCGCGCCTCGGGCTTGGCGAGCGGGGCGCACGCGTCCTCCAGGTCCAGGAAGACCTGGTCCGCCGGCAGGCCCTGCGCCTTCTCCAGGAAGCGCGGGTTCGAGCCGGGTACGGCGAGACACGAACGCCGCGGGCGGAGACGGTTGACGGGGGCGGTCATGCGGGGACCTCCAAGGGGTCGAGCTTGTTCGCGGTCCGGATCTCGTCGACGATGCGGCCGATGATCCCGGTGATGTCGAAGTCCTTCGGGGTGAAGACGGCGGCCACTCCGGCGGCCCTGAGCTGCTCGGCGTCACCGTTCGGGATGATGCCACCTGCGATCACCGGTATATCTGTGGCACCCGCCACACGCAGGCGCTGGAGCACGTCCGGGACCAGCTGGGCGTGCGAGCCGGACAGGATCGACAGGCCGACCGCGTGCACGTCCTCCGCGAGGGCCGCGTCCACGATCTGCTCGGGGGTGAGCCGGATGCCCTGGTAGACCACCTCGAACCCGGCGTCGCGGGCGCGTACGGCGATCTGCTCGGCGCCGTTGGAGTGCCCGTCGAGGCCCGGCTTGCCGACCAGGAAGCGCAGCTTGCCGACACCCAGGTCGCGGGCGGTGGCGTCCACCTTGGCGCGGACCTCGGCGAGCGCCGAGCCGGCCTCGACGGGGACGGCCACCGGTGCGGAGGAGACCCCGGTGGGCGCCCGGTACTCGCCGAACACCTCGCGCAGCGCGCCCGCCCACTCGCCGGTCGTGGCCCCGGCCCGGGCGCACTCCAGGGTGGCCTCCATCAGGTTGCCGGTGCCGCGTGCGGCCTCCTTCAGCCGCTCCAGCGCCTTGCAGGGGCGCGGGTGGTTGAACGGCGGCTGGTAGCGGGTGTCCCGCCACCGCTGGAGGGACTCGACGACCCGGGCCTCCACCGCCGGGTCCACCGTCTGGATCGCGGTGTCCAGGTCGGCGGTGAGCGGGTTGGGCTCGGTGCCCTCGAAGGCGTTGACGCCGATGATCTTCTCGTCGCCGGACTCGATCCGGGCCCGCCGCTCCGCGTGCGAGGCGACCAGCTGCGACTTCAGATAGCCGGACTCGACGGCGGCCATCGCGCCGCCCATCTCCTCGATCCGCTCCATCTCGGCGAGGGAGTCGGTGACCAGCTGCGCCACCTTGGCCTCGATCACCTTCGAGCCGTCGAAGATGTCCTCGTACTCCAGCAGATCGCTCTCGTAGGCGAGCACCTGCTGGATGCGCAGGCTCCACTGCTGGTCCCAGGGGCGGGGCAGGCCGAGCGCCTCGTTCCAGGCCGGGAGCTGGACGGCACGCGCGCGGGCGTCCTTGGACAGCGTGACCGCCAGCATCTCCAGCACGATCCGCTGGACGTTGTTCTCCGGCTGCGCCTCGGTCAGGCCCAGGGAGTTGACCTGGACGCCGTAGCGGAAGCGGCGCTGCTTGGGGTTCTCGATGCCGTACCGCTCGCGGGTGACCTGGTCCCAGATGCGGCCGAACGCCCGCATCTTGCACATCTCCTCGACGAAGCGGACGCCCGCGTTCACGAAGAAGGAGATGCGCGCGACCACGTCGCCCATGCGCTCCTGCGGCACCTGGCCGCTGTCGCGCACGGCGTCCAGCACGGCGATCGCGGTGGACATCGCGTACGCGATCTCCTGCACCGGCGTGGCCCCGGCCTCCTGCAGGTGGTAGCTGCAGATGTTGATCGGGTTCCACTTCGGGATGTGGGAGACCGTGTACGCGATCATGTCCGTCGTCAGGCGGAGCGAGGGTCCCGGCGGGAAGACGTGCGTGCCCCGGGACAGGTACTCCTTGACGATGTCGTTCTGGGTCGTGCCCTGGAGCTTGGTGATGTCCGCGCCCTGCTCCTCGGCGACGACCTGATAGAGCGCCAGCAGCCACATGGCGGTGGCGTTGATCGTCATCGAGGTGTTCATCTGCTCCAGGGGGATGTCCTGGAACAGCCGGCGCATGTCACCGACGTGCGAGACGGGCACGCCCACCCGGCCGACCTCGCCGCGCGCGAGGATGTGGTCGGGGTCGTAGCCGGTCTGCGTCGGCAGGTCGAACGCCACCGACAGACCCGTCTGGCCCTTGGCGAGGTTGCGCCGGTACAGCTCGTTGGACGCCTCGGCCGTCGAGTGGCCGGCGTACGTCCGCATCAGCCACGGACGATCTTTCTGACGCTCTGTCATCTACGGCTCTCAGATGTTCCGGAAACGGTTGATGGCGTCGATGTGCTGGGCCCGCAGCTCCTCGTCGCGCACGCCGAGGCCTTCCTCGGGGGCGAGGCACAGGACGCCGACCTTGCCCTGGTGCAGGTTGCGGTGGACGTCGTAGGCGGCCTGGCCGGTGTCCTCCAGGGAGTACACCTTCGACAGGGTCGGGTGGATCTTGCCCTTGGCGATGAGGCGGTTGGCCTCCCAGGCCTCGCGGTAGTTGGCGAAGTGCGAGCCGATGATCCGCTTCAGGGACATCCACAGGTAGCGGTTGTCGTACTCGTGCATGTAGCCCGAGGTGGAGGCGCAGGTGGTGATGGTGCCGCCCTTGCGGGTGACGAAGACGCTGGCGCCGAAGGTCTCGCGGCCGGGGTGCTCGAAGACGATGTCGATGTCCTCGCCGCCGGTGAGCTCGCGGATGCGCTTGCCGAAGCGCTTCCACTCCTTGGGGTCCTGGGTGGTCTCGTCCTTCCAGAACTTGTAGCCCTCGGCGTTGCGGTCGATGATCGCCTCGGCGCCCATCGACCGGCAGATGTCCGCCTTCTGGTCGCTGGAGACGACACAGATCGGGTTGGCGCCGCCGGCCAGCGCGAACTGCGTGGCGTACGAGCCGAGTCCGCCGCTCGCGCCCCAGATGAGGACGTTGTCGCCCTGCTTCATGCCGGCGCCGTTGCGGGACACCAGCTGGCGGTAGGCGGTGGAGTTGACCAGACCGGGGGCGGCGGCCTCCTCCCAGCTGAGGTGGTCCGGCTTCGGCATCAGCTGGTTGGACTTGACCAGGGCGATCTCGGCGAGGCCGCCGAAGTTGGTTTCGAAGCCCCAGATGCGCTGCTCGGGGTCGAGCATCGTGTCGTTGTGGCCGTCGGAGGACTCCAGCTCGACGGAGAGACAGTGGGCCACGACCTCGTCGCCGGGCTTCCAGGCGTTGACCCCGGGGCCGGTGCGCAGGACGACGCCCGCGAGGTCGGAGCCGATGATGTGGTACGGCAGGTCGTGCCGCTTGGCCAGCTCGTTGGTGCGGCCGTAGCGCTCCAGGAACCCGAACGTGGACAGCGGCTCGAAGATCGAGGTCCACACCGAGTTGTAGTTGACCGAGGAGGCCATCACGGCCACCAGGGCCTCGCCCGGTCCGAGCTCGGGCACGGGCACGTCGTCCAGGTGGATCGACTTGCGTGGGTCCTTGTCGCGGGTGCTCAGGCCCGCGAACATCTCCGTCTCGTCCTTGTGCACGGTGATCGCCCGGTAGGACTCGGGGAGCGGCAGTGCGGCGAAGTCGGCGGACGTCGCGTCCTTCGACTGGATCGCGTCGAGGATGTCCTTCACGGTCACGGTATTGCCTCCGGCGGTGAGCGCCCTGAGGGAGGGGCGCTTGAGGGTTCGTCGGTGCGGGGGTGCGTGCTGCTGAGGGTTTGTGGAACGTGCCGTCGGTTCGGCCCGGTGGTGCTTCGGCAGCGCTTTGTGGCGCGGGAGGTTGCCTGTGACGCAGGCGTCCGGGCGCGCGGGCCATGAGGCCCTCGGGGACAGCCGGCGAACGAATGGTCGCTGCTCGCCGGCCGCCCGGACCTCTTCAACGTATGACACCGCGTGTCAGGTGACAAGGCACTGAGTGCCAGAAGTTCCTCTCAGATGAAATCTTTACGTAACCAATGAGCGATGATCGATCGAACGGCCCCCGGAATCCGCGCGAAAAGCGCCCCTGACATGGCAAAACGGCCACCCCGAGGGGTGGCCGTCGTCACAGCGGTGGAGCGGTGTCGGAGCGGTGAGGGAGCGGGTTCAGCGCTCCTTCAGCGCCTCCTCGATGGTGCGCATGACCTCTTCGAGGGGGGCGTCGGTACGGGCGACGGTGACGAGCACCTCGCCGTGCGGGGAGACCGTCGCCGGGGCGGTGGCGGCCGGCCGGGCGGCCGTGCTCCGTCCGGCGCCGATGCCGGTGCCGAAGGTCTTGCGGACGATCGCGAACGCGTGGTCGAGCTGCGCCTCCACATCGCCCTGGCCGTCCGCGCGCAGCCAGCGCCGCAGCACATGGTTGTGCGCGGTGACGACGGCGGAGGCGGCGACCTCGGCCAGCAGCGGATCGTCGTTGGCGTCGTCCGCGTGCGCGCGCTCGTCGAAGTGGCCGAGCAGATAGCGGGTGAACAGGCGCTCGTAGCGGGCGACGGAGGCGATCTCGGCCTCGCGCAGGGTGGGCACCTCGCGCGTGAGCCGGTAGCGGGCCACCGAGATGTCCGGGTGCGCCGCGTACATCCTCATGACCTCTTTGATGCCCCGGCACACCGTGTCCAGGGGGTGCTCGTGCGCCGGAGCGGCGTTGAGGACCGCCTCGGCGCGGACCAGGGTGTCGTCGTGGTCCGGGAAGATCGCCTCCTCCTTGGAGCGGAAGTGACGGAAGAAGGTGCGGCGGGCGACTCCGGCCGCCGCCGCGATCTCGTCGACGGTGGTGGCCTCGTACCCCTTGGTCGCGAACAGCTCCATGGCGGCGGCCGCCAGTTCTCGGCGCATCTTGAGCCGCTGGGCGGCGGCGCGACCGCCTGCGGCACTTTCCGGCGCGTCGGGCGTAGCTGGTGTACGTGAGGACTTGGCGGGCTGGGACATGACCCGAACGTACTGCATGGACGCGCTGCCATGTGCGGGAGTCCGGTTTGCCCCGCCAGGACCCGAAGGGCCTGGCGGGGGCGCCATGGCGGGGCCGAGCAGCCCGCCCCAGTCCGTCTCCGCGTCCGTCTCCGCGGTGGACCAGTCGCCGACGCCGTCAGCGGCGGGCATACTCGCGGAAGCCGCGGCCGGTCTTGCGGCCGAGGCAGCCCGCGGCCACCAGGTGCTCCAGGAGCGGGGCCGGGGCGAGACCGGGGTCGCGGAACTCGCGGTGCAGCACCTTCTCGATGGCCAGCGAGACGTCCAGGCCGACCACGTCCAGCAGTTCGAACGGGCCCATCGGGTAGCCGCCGCCGAGCCGCATCGCCGCGTCGATGTCGTCCAGCGTCGCGTAGTGCTCCTCGACCATCTTGACCGCGTTGTTCAGGTACGGGAACAGCAGCGCGTTGACGATGAAGCCGGCCCGGTCGCCGCAGTCCACCGCGTGCTTGCGGACCTTGCGGCAGACCTCGCGGACGGTGGCGTGCGCATCGTCGGCGGTCAGCACCGTGCGCACCACCTCGACCAGCTTCATGGCCGGGGCCGGGTTGAAGAAGTGCATGCCGATCACGTCCTGCGGGCGTGAGGTGGCGCGGGCGCAGGCGACGACGGGCAGCGAGGAGGTGGTGGTGGCGAGCACCGCGCCGGGCTTGCAGACCTTGTCCAGCGTCTGGAAGAGCTGCCGCTTGACCTCCAGGTCCTCGGCGACCGCCTCGACGGCCAGGTCGACGTCCGCGAACGCGTCGTAGGAACCGGCCGGGGTGATCCGCTCCAGGGTCTGCGCGGCCGCCTCGGCGGTCAGCCGGCCCTTGTCCACGGAGCGCGCCAGCGACGTGCCGATCCGGGCCTTGGCGGCCTCGGCCTTCTCCTCGCTGCGGGCGGCCAGGACGACGTCGTAGCCCGCCTTGGCGAACACCTCGGCGATGCCGGAGGCCATGGTGCCGGAGCCGGCGACGCCCACCGAGCGGACCTCGCGGCCCGGGACGCCGGTGCCGTCCGCCGCCGGGGTCAGCGGGTCCGGCACCACGGTGGCGCTGCCCGGCGCCTCGTAGGTGTAGAAGCCGCGCCCGGACTTGCGGCCGGTCAGGCCCGCCTCGCTGAGCTGCTTGAGGATCGGGGCGGGCGCGTGCAGCCGGTCGCGGGACTCGGCGTACATGGCGTCCAGGACGGTGCGCGCGGTGTCGATGCCGATCAGGTCGAGCAGCGCCAGCGGGCCCATCGGCAGGCCGCAGCCCAGCCGCATCGCCGCGTCGATGTCCTCGCGGGAGGCGTAGTGGGCCTCGTACATCGCGGCGGCCTGGTTGAGGTAGCCGAACAGCAGGCCGTCGGCGACGAAGCCGGGGCGGTCGCCGACCGCGACGGGCTCCTTGCCCAGTTCCAGCGCGAGATCCGTGACGGCGGCGACGACCTGCGGCGCGGTCAGCACCGAGGAGACGACCTCCACCAGCTTCATCGCCGGGGCCGGGTTGAAGAAGTGCAGTCCGAGCACGCGCTCGGGGCGGGCCGAGTCGGCGGCGAGCCGGGTCACCGACAGCGCGTTGGTGCCGGTGGCGAGGATGGTCTCCGGGCGGACCACGCCGTCCAGTTCACGGAAGATCTGGTGCTTGATCTCGTACGACTCCGGGACCACCTCGATCACGAGGTCGGCGTCGGCCGCCGCGGCCAGGTCGGTGGAGGTACGGAAGCGGGAGAGGGCGTCCGCGCGCTCGGCCCCGGTCAGCCGGCCGCGCTCGACGGAGCGGGCGGTGGAGGTCTCCAGGGCGGCCAGCGCGCGGGCGGCCTGGGCCTCGCCGATGTCGATGCCGACGACCTCGCGGCCGGCCTGCACGAGGACCTCGGTGATGCCGGTGCCCATCGTGCCGAGGCCGACGACGGCGATCTTCTTGAGGGACAGAGGGGTGTCGGACAGGGGAGTGGCCATCGCGGGACTCCAGGTATGAGGGTGACGACGAGGAAGCGCCGGGTGCGCCGAGGGTGCACCGCGGAGCGCGAAGGAGTGCGGGTGTTGCCGGGCTGACGAGCGCACACGCCCGGTGCAGGTGCCGACGGGCGTGCACACGCCCGGCGGCGGCGATGTCTTCCGACCGGCTCTGTCCCGAAGCCGGGTCGTACTCCCGGTACTTGGCGCACGAGGCGCACCCGGTGTACCGAACCGTTCCTTGCCCGCGACGGCCGCGTCACCAGACCGTCACCAGCGGAGTGCGAGAGGGTTGCTCGCTCGTATGAGCTTAACCGGTGGGTAACGAGCGCGCCAGTCCCCGGAAGGGTTCTTTGTGCGCCAGGTGCCTCCCGTTGCCACGGCAACATGCTTAACCTGATGCCGTGGACGAAGAGTTGCGATCGGTCACGGAACGCTTACGGCAGGAGTCGGGGGGCTCGGCGGCCTTCGACGCCCTGCTGGCGACCGGGGACCTGGACGAGCTGGCGGAGGTCCTCACCGCGCCCGGACAGCCTTTGTGGGCAAGGGAGTTGGCCGCCTTCCGGCTCGGGCGCGCGGGCGACCGGCGCGCCTTCGAGTCCCTGGTGCTCCTCCTCAACCACCGCGACCCCCCGCGCTGCGCGGGCGCCGCGCACGCGCTGGCCCGGCTCGGCGACCCCCGCACCGCCCGCGCGGCCGCCGCCCTCGCCACCAACGAACTCCGCGTCGCCTACGCCCTGCACCCCGTACGGCTCCTGGTCGTGCTGCGCGCCCCCGAGTCCGTGCCCGCGCTGATCACCACCCTGGAGCGCCGGCTGCGCCCGCACGATCCGTACCGGCGGGTCTCCCTCGCCTGCGTGGAGGGCCTCGGTGCCCTCGGCGACGTCCGCGCCCGGCGGGTCCTCACGGAGGCCCTCGCCCATCCGTCGCTCGCGGAGGCGGCGGTGCACGCGCTGGCCCGGCTGCCCAAGGAGAAGCGGACCGGCTGACGGCGCATCGACGCGGGTCGACGAGGGGCGGCGCTCGGGCCTGTCGGGCCTGTCGGGCTTTGATGGCGGGCCGGGCGGTTCGGCGCCCGGCCCGCGGCTTGTGCGATCAGGGCCAGTACGCGGTGCACGCCCGGTGCCCGGCGTGCCGTCCGCAGGCCTGCGCCTCCAGGTGCCAGCCCTTGCCGTGCACATACGCGACCGCGCGGGTGTTCTGCGCGCCGCCCGAGTGCACGGTCGCCGAGCAGACGCCGAAGTCCGCCCACGAGCCGTAGTCGACGTCCCACTCCAGGGTGACCGTGTCGCCCTTGCCCGCGCCGGAGACCGCCGCCCAGACGTAGTACGGCGCGCCCTGCTTCGCGTTGCCGTAGCGCACCTCGACCCTGGCGCCACCGATCCGCAGGGCGGGGCCGGTGTGCCGACGGCCGCTCGGGATCCGGGTGTTGGGATCGACGCTCGTACCGCACGAGGCGGCGGCGCCGGCCGGCCGCGCCGTCTGGGCGGCCGTCGCGGTCGCGGCCGACGCGGCGGCCAGCACCGCCACGCCGGCCATCGCGGCCACCACGCCCCTGGACTGGATCACCATGCGGCTGCCCCCTCTTGCCGACTGCGTGGTGTCACCGATCATTGACACACCGTGCGCACAGTGGCCCGAGGCCGAGGTTGACAGCAGTGCGGGGGAGCGGGCAAGGAGCAGTGGGGGCACGTCCCGCGCACCGCCCCCGCGCACCGGGCGCGCGGGCGGCGATCAGCTGTCTTTCATACGGCGGACGTCTTCCTCGTCCCATGCCTCCGTGTCACGCGGCTCGGCGTACGGCGCGTCGGACTCGGGCGGATGACCGCCGGCGATGGCCCGCTGCCGGGCGGTCTCGGCGTCGAACTCCAGGCCCAGCAGGATCGCCAGATTGCTGATCCACAGCCAGATCAGGAAGATGATGATGCCGGCCATGGCGCCGTAGGTCTTGTTGTACGACGCGAAGTTCGCCACGTAGAGCGCGAAGCCGGCGGAGGCCACCATCCAGATGAGCAGGGCCAGCAGGCTGCCCGGGGTGATCCACTTGAAGCCCCGGACCTTCGCGTTCGGGCAGGCCCAGTACAGGATGGCGATCATCAGGACGACCAGGACGACCAGCACCGGCCACTTGGCGATCGACCACGCGGTCAGCGCCGCGTCCCCCATGTGCAGCGCCTGCCCGACGTGCCGGGCCAGGCCGCCGCTGAAGACCACGATCACGGAGCAGACCAGCGCGATCAGCATCAGCACCGCGGTGACCCCGATGCGTACCGGCAGCACCTTCCAGATCGGGCGGCCCTCCGGCACGTCGTACACGGCGTTCGCGGTGCGGATGAAGGCGCCGACGTAGCCGGACGCCGACCACAGGGCCACGACGAGGCCGACGATCGCCAGGATCGATCCCGTCCCGGCGCTGTTCTGAAGCTGCTCCACGGTCCGGGTGAGCACGTCCCGTGCGGAGCCGGGGGCGAGCTGCCGGATGCTGTGCAGCAGCCGGTCGGTGGTCGAGCGCCCGGTGATGCCGAGCAGCGCCACCAGCACCAGCAGCGCGGGGAACAGGGCCAGCACCGAGTAGTAGGTCAGCGCCGCGGCCCGGTCGGTCAGCTCGTCCTTCTGGAACTCCTTGATGCTCCCCTTGAGGACGGCCCGCCAGGCGCCCTTCGGCAGCTGTGCCGGCGACCGCGGCGCCCTCTTCTCCACCTCCGGCCCCGGCCCGGCCTCCTCGGGCGTCGGCACCCGGGATTCCGGCTCGCCGTCGTCGCGGTCCCTGCGTCCTGGAAGATGCGGTTTTTCCATGGATCCCGTGTACCCCGAACTCCCGGGAATCCGTGTGGGTGAAACGGGTGTGAAACGGGCGCGGAGCGGGGCGTGTCAGGCCGTGGACCCGGTCTCCGGGAGCACCGCCAGCGCCTCGACCTCCATCAGGAAGTCCGGGGAGACCAGTCCGGCCACCTGGATCGCGGAGGAGGCCGGGAGGCGGTCGTCGGGTATGTGGGCGCTCCGGGCGGCACGGACGGCCGGCAGGTGGGCCATGTCGGTGACGAAGTACGTCAGCTTCACCACGTGCTCGAAGCCCGCGCCCGCCGCGGCCAGGCAGCGGCTCAGGTTCGCGAAGACCTGCCGGGCCTGGGCCACGGGGTCGCCGGGGCCGACCAGCTCGCCGTTCTCGTCCAGGGCCGGCTGGCCGGAGACGGCGACCAGGCGGCCCGTCGCCGCGACCACATGGCTGTACTGCGCCGCGGGGGCGACACCGGCGGGGGCGGCGATCCTGATCGGTTCGGTCATGAGCCCCGTCATGGACCACACCACTGACAACGCCGGTGCGGAGACCACTGACAACGCCGGTGCCGAGAGCATCACTCGGCGATGCCCCCGGCCGCCCCCGTCAGGGCACCCTCAGCTCCGGAACCCCAGCAGCCCGTGCAGGATCGATCCGCGCGAGGCCGTCGACGCCGCCTTGGACGCGAGGGGCGTCGGGTCCGGGGACTTGGCGCAGACCGCGTCGGCCGGACCGGAGGAGCGGGGCACCTTGCCGTCGGCCAGGTAGGCGAAGAGGTAGCCGTCCAGGCAGGAGTTGCCGCTCAGGGTGATGCCGTGGTTGCCGCCGCCCTGTTCGACCACGAGGCTGGAGCCGGTCAGCAGCCGGTGGACCGCGACGCCGCCGGCGTACGGGGTGGCCGCGTCGTCCGTCGCCTGGAAGAGCAGCGTCGGCGGCAGCTCGGCGTTGGCCACGCTCGGCTGCCGGGCGCGGCCCGTCGGCCAGTACATGCACGGCGCGTTGTACCAGGTGTTGTTCCAGGCCATGAACGGCGACTTCTCGTGCACCGCCCACGCGTCCTGCCGCCAGCGCGCCCAGTCACGCGGCCAGGCGGTGTCCCCGCACTGCACGGCCGTGTACACGCTGTAGCCGTTGTCGCCGGAGGAGTCCACGCCGGCGAAGTCGTCGTACGCCTCCACCAGCGGCTCGGTCTTCCCGTCGTGCACGTAGGAGGCGAACGCCTCGGCGAGATAGGGCCAGTAGCCGTTGTAGTAGCCGCCCGGCATGAACGTGTCCTCCAGCTCGGACGCGCCCACCCTCCCCCCGGCCGGCTTCTTCGCCAGGTCCGCCCGCATCGCGTACCACGCGGCCTCGACCTTGGCGGGGTCCTTGCCGAGCCCGTACGTCGCGTCGTACTTGGCGATCCAGGCCATCAGCGCGCGGTGCCGGTCGTCGAAGGCCCGCTCCTGGCCGATGTTGTCCGCGTACCAGACCCCGGTCGGGTCGACGATCGAGTCCAGCACCAGCCTGCGGACCCGGTCGGGGTGCAGCCTGGCGTACACCGCGCCGAGGTAGGTGCCGTACGAGTAGCCGAAGTAGCTGATCCGCGACGCGCCGAGGGCCTCGCGGATGCTGTCCATGTCCTGCGCGCTGCTGACGGTGTCCATGTACGGCAGCACATCGGCGTACCGCTTGCCGCACGCCGCGGCGAAGGACCGCGCGCGCTCCAGGTTCGCCTGTTCGAGTGCGGGGGTGGCGGGCACGGTGTCGGGGCGCACCGGCTCGAAGTGGCCGGGCACGCAGTCGAGGGCCGGGCTGCTGCGGCCGACCCCGCGCGGGTCGAAGCCGATCACGTCGTACCGCGCCGCCACCTCCTTCGGCAGCGCCGAGGCGACGAAACCGGCGAGCGTGGTCCCGCTGCCGCCGGGGCCGCCGGGGTTGACCAGCAGCGGGCCCTGCGAGGCCGCCGCGGTGTGCGGGACGCGGGACAGGGCGAGCGTGATCTGCCGGCCCGCCGGGTCCGCGTGGTTGAGCGGCACCTTCAGCGACGCGCATTCGAGCGTCGGATAGTCGCCGGTGGCGCACTTCTTCCAGGTGAGCGGCGCGGGCGCGGCGGCCTGCGCCGGCATTCCGGTCAGCGAGCCCGCCAGGACGGCGGCGGCCGCGCACAGCACGGCTGCGCGTCTTCTCATGGGTCCTCCCGGGACGGAGAGGTCGAGCGGACCGCGCGATCGCGGTCCTCGCCGCATCGTCCCGATGCGAGGCCCCCGGAGAACGTGTTGCGCCGATAGTTGACCCTATTGCCCGCCTGAAGCGCTCGAATTGCCCGCGCGAAGCCCCCGAACGCTCCCGAGGGGGTTTCACATCAGGGTGAGCTGCGTCGGCTCGGCCGCCTCGGGCACCGGCGCGGGCTCCACGGGGCGGATCCGGCGGGCCGCGCCCGCGCGCGTGGGCCCGATGCCGTACTCCCGCGCCAGCTCGTGCACCTGACGGGTGATCCGGCGCTGGTACCAGGTCGGCGCGTAGGACCCGCCGGCGTACATCCGCTCGTATCGGCCCACCAGATACGGGTGGTGCTCGGCCAGCCAGGCCATGAACCACTCCCGCGCGCCGGGCCGCAGGTGCAGCACCAGCGGGGTCACCGAGGTCGCCCCGGCCGCCGCGATGGCCTCGACGGTCGCCCGCAGCTGCTCCGGACGGTCGCTCAGGAACGGGATCACCGGCGCCATCAGGACACCGCAGCCGATGCCGTGCTCGCCGAGGACGCGTACGACGTCGAGGCGCCGCTCGGGCGCGGGCGTGCCCGGCTCCACGGTGCGCCACAGCCCGGTGTCCAGGAAGCCGACCGAGACCGAGATCCCGACGTCCGTCACCTCCGCCGCGCGCACCAGCAGGTCCAGGTCGCGCAGGATGAGCGTGCCCTTGGTCAGGATCGAGAACGGGTTCGCGTGCTCCGTGAGGGCGGAGATGATGCCCGGCATCAGCCGGTAGCGGCCCTCGGCGCGCTGGTAGCAGTCCACGTTCGTGCCCATGGCCACGTGGTCGCCCCGCCAGCGGCCGGAGCCCAGCTGGCGGCGCAGCACCTCCGGGGCGTTCACCTTGACCACGATCTGGGTGTCGAAACCGATGCCGGTGTCCAGGTCCAGATAGCCGTGCGTCTTGCGCGCGAAGCAGTACACACACGCGTGCGAGCAGCCCCGGTACGGGTTCACCGTCCATTCGAACGGCATCCGGGAGGCGCCCGGCACCCGGTTCAGCACCGAGCGCGCCCGGACCTCATGGAAGGTGATTCCTCGAAATTCGGGCGTGTCGAAGGTGCGGGTGGTCACGGCGTCCGCGCCGAACAGGGCGGCGTCGGGGGTCCGGCCGTGTTCGACCGGCTCGTCGGTGAGGCTGTCCCAGCGCATGAGCCGTCCTCCTCGGTAGCACTCGCCGTCACAATAGAACATCTGTTCCCATGATCGTGCGCACCCGGACCCGCCCCCCGTCCCGGGCCCCGGCACACCCCCCGATTTGGGCGGCCGGGACCCGGGGTGGTTGGCTTTTCCCAACCCCGAGCAATCAGGTCCTGGAGGAACGCAATGGCGCAGGTCGAGGCCACTACGGAGCGGGTCGTCGCGGCGGACGCGGAGAAGGTGCTCGACGCCCTCGCCGACTACCGCGGCACCCGGCAGAAGCTGCTGCCCGAGCAGTTCAGCGAGTACGAGGTGCGCGAGGGCGGTGACGGCGAGGGCACCCTCGTCCACTGGAAGCTCCAGGCCACCAGCAAGCGGGTGCGCGACTGCCTGCTGGAGGTGAGCGAGCCCACCGACGGCGAGCTGGTCGAGAAGGACCGCAACTCCACCATGGTCACCACCTGGCGCGTGACCCCCGCGGGCGAGGGCAGGGCCCGCGTCGTCGTCACCAGCACCTGGAAGGGCGCCGGCGGCATCGGCGGCTTCTTCGAGCGGACCTTCGCCCCCAAGGGCCTCGGCCGCATCTACGACGCCGTGCTCGCCCGGCTCGCCACCGAGGTCGAGAAGTAGTCCCAACCTCCGCGCGGTGAAGGGGCGTTGGGCCCCCGCAGGGGTCGCCCCTTCACCGGTTCGAGTGGAAGTCCCGCCCACCGGGAACCGCCCCGTAACCCACCGCTGTTGTTCGTAGTTGTCGCCTCGCGCGAGAAATTGCACGGGTACGACAGCCGCGATGACGGCGACGAGGGGAGCGGCACGTGGGCGGGACGACTCTGGTGGATCACGACACACTCGTGCTGCTGCCCACGGCCCGGAAGGCCGCCGAGGGTGCCGTGGACGAACCCCCGGCGGACGACGCGGCGCACCGCGCGGCGGGCGGTCCCGGGACCCCGGCGCCTGGCGCCGCCGCCTCGCTGAGCCCGCGCCGGGTGCGGCTGGTCTTCCTCGGGCTGATGCTGGCCATGCTGCTGGCCGCCCTCGACCAGATGATCGTCGCCACCGCCCTGCCCAAGGTGGTCGGCGAACTCCACGGCCTGGACCGGATGTCCTGGGCGATCACCGCCTACCTGCTGACCTCCACCATCGGCCTGCCGCTGTACGGAAAGCTCGGCGACCTCTTCGGCCGCAAGGGCGTCTTCCTGTTCGCCATCGCGGTCTTCGTCCTCGGCTCCGCGCTCGCCGGACGCGCGGGCAGCATGGACCAGTTGATCGCCTACCGCGCCCTCCAGGGCGTCGGCGCGGGCGGGCTCATGATCGGTGTGCAGGCGATCATCGCCGACATCGTGCCGCCCCGGCAGCGCGGCCGCTACATGGGCCTGATCGGCGCCGCCTTCGGAGTCGCCTCCGTCGCCGGCCCCCTGCTCGGCGGCTACTTCACCGACCACCTCTCCTGGCGCTGGTGCTTCTACGTCAACGTGCCCTTCGGACTGGTCACGTTCGTCGTGGTCGCCGCCGTCCTCAAGCTGCCCAGGCCCGAAGTGCGCGGCCGACTGGACGTGTCGGGCACCCTGCTGCTCGCCGCCGCCTCGACGTGCCTGGTGCTGCTGACCAGTTGGGGCGGCACCGAGTACGCGTGGGGGTCCCGGCAGATCCTCGGCCTCGGCGCGGGCGCGCTCGCCGCCACCGTGCTCTTCCTCGTCGCCGAGCGCTTCGCCGCCGAACCCCTCATCCCGCTGCGGCTGTTCCGCGACTCCGTCTTCAACGTCACCTCTCTGGTCGGCCTCGTCATCGGTGTCGCCCTGTTCGGCGCGGCCAGCTATCTGCCGACCTTCCTCCAGATGGTCGACGGGGCCAGCGCCACCGGCTCCGGGCTGCTCATGCTGCCCATGACGGCCGGCATCGTCGTGGCCTCCCTGCTGTCCGGCCAGCTCATCAGCCACACCGGGCGCTACAGGATCTACCCCGTGCTCGGCAGCGCCGTCTCCGTCGCCGGGATGTGGCTGCTCTCCCGCCTCGACGCCGACACCTCCCGGCTCCAGTACAGCATCTGGATGGCCGTACTGGGCGCGGGCATCGGCCTGGTGATGCCCGTCCTCGTCCTCGCCGTGCAGAACTCGGCGCGCCCCGCCGACCTCGGCACCGCCACCAGCGCCAACAACTACTTCCGGCAGATCGGCGGCAGCGTCGGCGCCGCCGTCTTCGGCACCCTCTTCGCGAACCGGCTCGCCCGCGCCCTGCGCCGGGAGCTGCCCCCGCGCGCCGGCGCCCGGCTGCCCGACCCCGAGTCGCTCACCCCGCAGCTGGTCCACGCCCTGCCCCCGGCCCTGCGCGACGCCTACGTCCGCGCGTACGCCGACGCCATGCCCCGGATCTTCCTGTACCTGGTCCCGGTGCTCGTCCTCGGCCTCCTCATCGCCTTCTTCCTCAAGGAGAAACCCCTGGTGTCCCACCACGCCACCGAATCCGACCCCGACAGCGCGCACACCTCCGTCCCGCAACCCCGCGCGTACGCCGCCGGGATCCCGGTGTGCGGCACCGTGCAGCACCCCGACGGCACCGTGGTGCCCCGCGCCGCGCTCACCCTCATCGACGTCACCGGACAGCAGATCGGCCGCGGCGCGAGCGGCGACGACGGGCGGTACGCGCTGAGCACGCCCGGCTCCGGGTCGTACGTCCTGATCGCCGCCGCCGGGGGCCACCAGCCGCAGGCCGTCTCCGTCACCGTCGGCGAGCGGCCCGTGGAGCTCGACGTCGTCCTCGGCGGCGCCGGGCGGCTCGCGGGCAGCGTGCTCACCGCCGACGGCACTCCCGTACGGGACGCCACCGTCACGCTCACCAATGTGCACGGCGAGGTCGTCGCCACCACCCGCAGCGGCCGCGAGGGCGGGTACGTCATCACGGAGCTGGTCGCGGGCGAGTACACCCTCGCCGCCAGCGCCCCCGCCTTCCGCCCGGCCGCCCTCCCGGTCAGCGTGCAGGCGTCCCGGGAGACCCGGCAGGACGTCGAACTCGCGGGCGGCGCCGTGCTGCGGGGCGTCGTGCGCGCGAGCGGGGGGCGGGTCGTGGAGGACGCCCGGGTCACCCTTCTGGACGCCGCGGGCAACGTCGTGGACACCCTCACCACAGGAGCGGACGGCGCCTTCCGCTTCGTGGATCTGTCCTCCGGCGAGTACACGGTCATCGCCGCGGGCTACCCGCCGGTCGCCACGGTTCTCCAGGTCGCGGGCGGCGGCCGCACGGAACGGGACCTCCAGCTGGGGCACGAGGACTGAGGCGGCGCCCGCCCTGGTGCCGGGCCGCGCGCCGGTGCGATCATGTGAAACCAATTCCCGGATTGCCACACATCGCGACCGGCCGCCGCCGTACCGTAGTGGCCAGGCGGCACAGATCGTTTGCGAACAGCCGTGGGGAGAAGGGGCCTGGGCCATGGAGCGTGGCAGCGAGCGGGACACGTCTCCCGGGCGCGGCGCCGCCGACACCGACGCGGGCCGGATTCCGCTTGCCGTGATCGTCGTGGACCGTGACGGCCTGGTCTCCCACTGGAGCAGCGGGGCACGGCGGTTGTTCGGCGTGGCCCGCGAGGACGCCGTCGGACGCCCCGCGGGCGATCTGCTGCCGGTCTCCGGCGCCCTGCCCGACCGACTCCGGGACGAGCCCATGCCGGACGCCTACGAGGCGTACGACGGGGAGCCGAACGGCGGCGCTGAGTACGGCGGTTCGGACGACGACGACCTGGTCCCGGGCCCCGACCTGGAGGCGTCCCTCGGCGGCCAGACCTCCTTCGCCACGGCCGGCCGCGCCCACCTGTCCGCACCCCGGCCACGGGAGACGGACGACGGGCCGCATCCGGACGACGTGCCGCACCCGGACGGCGGTCCGGTGCCCGACCCCGAGCGGCTCGATGTGCTGTGGTGGGCCTACCCGTTGGTCGGCCCGGGACCCGCCCGGCTGCTGGTGCTCGCCGCCGACGCCGTCCGGCTGCGCGAGGAGCGCGGCTACGATGACGAGACCGCCGAACGCATCGCGCCCGGCTTCGCCCGCCACACCGAGCTGCCCGCCTTCGACGAACTGGAACGGCGGCTGCCGGAGATCCTGCCCAACATGGGCCCGGGACTCAGCGGCCGCATCGTCTCCCAGGTCCTCGAACTGGGCTACCCCGTGCTGGAGTTCAGCCAGTTCGAACGGGTCCCGGTGACCCCGTACTGGGGCGTGCCCCGCCGTCTCGGCCGCGCCCCCGTCGAGGCCGCCGAGAGCCGCGTACCGCGCCAGCGCACGCCCGTCGTGACCGCAGTACCCGCGGGCGCCGAGCAGGACCTGGAATACGCCGCCGTCCGTGAACGCCTCGAATTCCTCAACGAGGTCAGCTCCCGCATCGGCTCCTCGCTCGACCTCGGCGAGACCATCCGCGAGGTCACCAGCGCCGCCGTGCCCCGCTTCGCCGACTTCGCCGGCACCCATCTGCGCGCGGCCGTCCTCGCGGGCGAGGGCTTCCCGGACGGACCGCCCGACGCCAGCACCGTCATGTTCCGTGTGTGGGTCGAGCACAACGACGAACCGGGCCGCTGGGACGACACCGTGCCGGTCGGCGAGGCCTTCGCCTTCCCCGAGCACACCCCGTTCTACAAGTGCATGGTCGCCGGCGACCCGGTGCTCATCCCGCAGGTCACCGGCGAGCTGTCCGAGCGGATCTCCGGGGAGTTCGAGAAGCGCGACCTCAGGCCGCTGATCGGCGGCCGCTCCCTGCTGATCGTGCCGCTCAAGGCGCGCAATGTCGTCCTCGGTTTCATGGTGCTGATGCGCCGCCCCGACCGGCCCGAGTTCGACGACATGGACCGCACCACCGGCGCCGAACTCGCCGCCCGCGCGGGCCTCGTGCTCGACAACGCGCGCATGTACACGTACCAGGAGAACGTCGCCGACACCCTCCAGGACAGCATGCTCCCGCAGGTCACCCCGCGAATGGCCGGGTGCGACGTGGCCACTCGCTACCTTCCGGGCACCCTGCTCGGACGGATCGGCGGCGACTGGTTCGACACCATCAAGCTGCCCGGCTCCCGGACCGCCCTCGTCGTCGGCGACGTCATGGGCCACGGCCTCAACTCGGCCGCGATGATGGGCCAGTTGCGCACCGCCGTACAGACCATGGCCACGATGGAGACCCCGCCCGCCCAGCTCCTGCGCAATCTGGACGACCTGGCCCGCCGGCTCGGCGACAACTACCTCGCCACCTGTCTGTACGCGGTCTACGACCCGATCCGCGGCGAGGTCACCCTCGCCAACGCCGGGCACATCCCGCCGGTGGTGGTGCGCGCCGAGGACGGCGGCAGCGAGCTGCTCGACCTGCCGACCGGCGCGCCCATCGGCGTCGGCGGCGTCCCGTTCGAGGCGGCCCGGATCCGGGTCGCGCCCGGGGACCGGCTGGTGCTGTGCACCGACGGGCTGGTCGAGGTGCGCGGCTCGGACATCGGCGAGGGCCTCGCCGCGCTCTGCGAGTCCGCCGCACACCCCGCCGCCTCCATGGACGACGCCTGCGACACCATCATCCGCGCCCTCAACACCCGGGGCGGCCGCAAGGACGACGTCGCCCTGCTCATGGCCCGGCTCAACGGCATCCCCGCCGAACACGTCGCCGAGTGGCGGCTCGACAACGATGCCCGCGAGGTGGGCCGGGCCCGCCGCCTGGTCCGCGAGCAACTCCTCGCCTGGGGGCTGCCGGAGCCGGTGGAGAGTGCCGAACTGCTGGTGAGCGAGGTCGTCACCAACGCCGTACGGCATGCCGAGGGCGACCGGATCGGGCTGCGGGTGGTGCGCACCGACGCGCTGCTGTTCGAGGTCACCGACGACGAGCCCACCCTGCCCGCGATGATCGCCGCCGGACCCCGGGACGAGTACGGGCGCGGGCTGCGCGTGGTCAGCAGGCTCGCCCGCGAATGGGGCGCGAGCGGCAGCGGGCACCGTAAGACGGTCTGGTTCGAACAGTCGGTCACGGGAAGCCACTGAACCGGCGAGAGCCATCGGTACGTCCGGTGAAGGTGGCCGCCCGGCTCTTGCCCGCACCCCGGTCCGCGCGATATCCCGATCACGGCAACCGATCGTGGGAGAGCGTATGAACGTTTCGGACAACTACCGCGGCAACTGGGAGAGTTACTGGAGCGAGACCTCCGACGCTCCGGGCGAGGCGATCTGGGACTCGGACCCCTCGCTGACCGCTAAGCCGCACTCCGCGCTGCTCCTGCCGCACGCGGACCCGGCCCGCACCATAGTCGACCTCGGCTGCGGCAACGGCACCCAGACCCGCTATCTGGCCACCAGGTTCGCCCGCGCCGTCGGCGTCGACCTCTCGCACGCGGCCGTCGAACACGCCCGGCGCGCCGCCGGGGACGCGCCCGTGGAGTTCGAACAGCTGGACCTGACCGACGGCGACGCGGTCAAGGCCCTGCACGACCGGCTCGGCGACTGCAACGTCTACATGCGTGCCGTCATCCACCAGAGCGAGCCCGCCGCGCGCCCCGCGGTCGCCGCCGCCGTCGCCACGCTGATCGGCGGCGCGGGCCGCGCCTTCGTCGTGGAGCTGACCCCCGCCTCCCGCGATGTCCTCGGGCGCGCCGCCGCGGAGCCGTCCGGCCCGCCGCCCAAGCTCCAGCGCGTCTTCCACCACCACCTCAAGCCCGCCGACGCCGACGAGGGCGAGATCCCCCGCCTGCTCGGGGAGGCCGGTCTGACCGTCCTCGCCGAGGGCGACACCGTCCTCCCGCAGACCGAGCACCTCACCGACGGCACCCGTATCGACCTGCCGGCCCGCTGGTTCGTGCTCGCGGGGCGCTAGCTGCGGCCGAGCCTCGCCCGCGGAGCGCCGCAGGCCCCCTGACCGGCGGTAAGAAGCCACCGGGGCGAGGTTCGTGGCATGTGTAGCCGGGGACCCCCGCAGCGCGTAACGTGACGCTCCATGAAGATCCTCATCAGTGCCGACATGGAGGGGGCCACCGGTGTCACCTGGCCGGCGGACGTGCTGCCGGGGACGCCGCAGTGGGAGCGGTGCCGGGGGATGTTCACCTCGGACGTGAACGCCGCCGTGCAGGGTTTCTTCGACGGCGGCGCCGACGAGGTGCTCGTCAACGAGGCCCACTGGACGATGCGCAATCTGCTGCTCGAACAGCTGGACGAGCGGGCGGAGATGCTCACCGGGCGGCACAAGGCGCTGTCCATGGTGGAGGGCGTCCAGCACGGGGACGTCGACGGGATCGCCTTCATCGGCTACCACGCGGGCGCCGGGATGGAGGGCGTGCTCGCCCACACCTACCTCGCCAACCAGATCACCGGCGTCTGGCTGAACGACGAACGCGCCAGCGAGGGTCTGCTCAACGCGCATGTCGTCGGCGAGTACGGCGTCCCCGTCGTCCTCGTCACCGGCGACGACGTGGCCTGCGAGGACGCGCTCGGCTACGCGCCCGAGGCGCTGAAGGTCGCCGTCAAGGACCATGTGTCGCGGTACGCGGCCGTCTGCCGCACCCCGGCCCGCACCGCCGCCGACATCCGCGCCGCCGCCAAGGAGGCCGCCCGGCTCGCCGTGCGCCACGCGCCCGTGGAGGCGGGGCCGTTCACCGTCGCCGTGGAGTTCGACGCCGAACATCTGGCGATGGCCGCGACCGTGGTCCCGGGCGTCGCGCGCATCGGCGAGCGGAAGGTGGCGTACACCAGCGCCACCATGTACGAGGGCATCCGGACGTTCAAGGCGGTCACCACGATCGTCTCCAGCGCCGTGGAGGAGCAGTATGGCTGACCCGCAGTCCCTCCACGAGGTCGTGGAGTTCACCTCGGAGCTGATCCGGATCGACACCACGAACCGGGGCGGCGGCGACTGCCGGGAGCGGCCCGCCGCCGAGTACGCGGCCGAGCGGCTGGCCGGCGCCGGCCTCGAACCGCTGCTGCTGGAGCGCACCCCGGGCCGTACCAATGTGGTCGCCCGGATCGAGGGCACCGAGCCGGGTGCCGACGCCCTGCTGGTCCACGGTCATCTCGACGTGGTGCCCGCCGAGGCCGCCGACTGGAGCGTGCACCCGTTCTCCGGGGAGGTCCGCGACGGGGTGGTGTGGGGGCGGGGCGCCGTCGACATGAAGAACATGGACGCGATGATCCTCGCGGTCGTCCGCTCCTGGGCCCGCACGGGGGTACGGCCGCGCCGCGATCTGGTCATCGCGTTCACCGCCGACGAGGAGGCCAGCGCCGAGGACGGCTCCGGCTTCCTCGCCGACGCGCACGCGGAGTTGTTCGACGGCTGCACCGAGGGCATCGGCGAGTCCGGCGCCTTCACCTTCCATGACGGCGCCGGACGGCAGATCTACCCGATCGCGGCCGGGGAACGCGGCACCGGGTGGCTCAAGCTGACCGCGCGCGGCCGCGCCGGGCACGGCTCCAAGGTGAACCGGGAGAACGCGGTGACCCGGCTCGCCGCCGCCGTCACCCGCATCGGCGAGCACCGGTGGCCGGCCCGGCTCACCCCGACCGTGCGCGCCGCGCTCGCCGAACTCGCCGCGCTGTACGGCATCGACGCCGACTTCGGCGATGTCGACCGGCTGCTGGAGAAGCTGGGCCCGGCCGCCGCACTGGTCGAGGCGACCGTCCGCAACAGCGCCAACCCGACGATGCTGGAAGCCGGTTACAAGCTGAACGTGATCCCGGGCGAGGCCGTCGCCCATGTCGACGGACGCTATCTGCCGGGCGGCGAGGAGGAGTTCGCCGCCACCCTCGACCGGCTCACCGGACCGGACGTCGACTGGGAGTTCGCGCACCGCGAGGTCGCCCTCGAAGCACCGGTGGACTCGGCGCTCTTCGACCGGATGCGGGCCGCCGTAGGGGAGTTCGCGCCCGAAGGGCATGTCGTGCCGTACTGCATGTCGGGCGGCACCGACGCCAAGCAGTTCTCCCGGCTCGGCATCACCGGCTACGGCTTCGCACCGCTGAAACTGCCCGAAGGGCTCGACCATCAGGCGCTGTTCCACGGCGTGGACGAACGCGTGCCCGTCGAGGCGCTGCACTTCGGCGTCCATGTCCTCGACCGCTTCCTGCGCACGGCCTGACAGAACTGGGGGAGGACAACATGCTCAAGACGCCGTACGGCAGCTGGCCGTCACCCATCGACGCGGCACTCGCCGCCGCCCACGACGGCCGCCCGGACTGGGTGGGCTACGTCGAGGACGAGACCTGGTGGACCGAACCCCGCCCCGGCGAGGGCGGTCGCCGCGCGCTGATACGGCGCCGCGCCGACGGCACCGAGGAATCGCTGCTGCCCGCGCCGTGGAACGTGCGCACCCGTGTCATCGAGTACGGCGGCCGGCCCTGGACCGCCGAGATCCACGGCGGCACCCCCCTCGTGGTGTTCGCCCACTTCGCCGACCAGCGGCTCTACCGCTGCGAGCCCGGCGGCGAACCCCGCCCGCTCACCCCGCTCTCCCCGGCCGGGGGCGGACTGCGCTGGGCGGAACCGCACCTCGACCTCGAACGGGGCGAGGTGTGGTGCGTGCTGGAGGAGTACACCGGCGACGACCCCGACGACGTCCGGCGCGTCCTCGCCGCCGTACCGCTGGACGGCTCGGCCGCCGAGGACCGGGGCGCGGTGCGCGAACTCACCGAGGAGCGGCACCGGTTCGTCACCGGGCCCCGGATCTCCCCGGACGGCCGGCGCGCCGCCTGGCTCGCCTGGGACCATCCGGGGATGCCCTGGGAGGGCACCGAACTGCGGGTCGCCGAGGTCGGCGCGGACGGCACCCTGCAGGGCGCGCACACCGTCGCCGGGGGAGCGGACGAGGCCGTCGCCCAGGTGGAGTGGGCCCCGGACGGCAGGCTCCTGTACTCCAGCGACCGCGGCGGCTGGTGGAACCTCTACCGCGACGACGTCCCGCTGTGCCCCCGCGAGGAGGAGTTCGGCGGCCCGCTGTGGCAGCTGGGCCTGCGCTGGTTCGCACCGCTGGACAGCGGGCTGATCGCGGTCGTGCACGGCAAGGGCTCGACCGTGCTCGGCATCCTGGACCCGGAGTCCGGGGAGATCGTCGACGCGGCCGGCCCCTGGACCGAGTTCGCCGCGAACCTCGCCGTGCACGGCGGCCGGGTCGCCGCCATCGGCGCCAGCCCGCGCACCGCGTACGAGGTGGTCGAGCTGGACACCGTCACCGGCCGCGCCCGTGCCGTCGGCGCCCGCCACGCGGACCCGGTGGACCCCGCCTACTACCCCGAGCCGCAGATCCGCGTCTTCACCGGACCCGACGGCCGCGAGGTGCACGCCCAGGTCTTCCCGCCGCACCACCCCGAACACACCGCGCCCGACGGTGAGTTGCCGCCCTACGTCATCTGGGCGCACGGCGGCCCCACCAGCAGGGTGCCGCTCGTCCTCGACCTGGAGATCGCCTACTTCACCTCCCGGGGCATCGGCGTCGCCGAGGTCAACTACGGCGGCTCCACCGGGTACGGCCGCGCCTACCGCGAGCGGCTGCGCGAGCAGTGGGGCGTGGTCGACGTCGAGGACTGCGCGGCCGTGGCCCGCGCGCTGGCCGAGGAGGGCACCGCGGACCCCGGGCGGCTCGCGATCCGGGGCGGCAGCGCGGGCGGCTGGACCACCGCTGCCTCCCTCACCACCACCGATGTCTACGCGTGCGGCACCATCCTCTACCCGGTCCTGGACCTGACCAGCTGGGCCGCCGGCGGCACCCACGACTTCGAGTCGCGCTACATGGAGTCCCTGATCGGCCCGTTCACCGAGGTGCCGACCCGCTACACCGAGCGCTCGCCCGCGAGCCACGCCGACCGGCTCGCCGTGCCGTTCCTGATGCTCCAGGGCCTGGACGACGTGATCTGCCCGCCCGTGCAGTGCGAGGAGTTCCTCGCCCGCGTCCAGGGCAAGGGCGTCCCGCACGCCTATCTCACCTTCGAGGGGGAGGGGCACGGGTTCCGCAGGGCGGACACCATGATCCGCGCCCTGGAAGCCGAACTCTCCCTGTACGCCCAGGTGTTCGGGCTGGACGTGCCCGGTGTCCCCCGGCTGGAGCTGCGCCGGTGAACCCCCTCACCCGCCCGCCGAGGCTGGCCCCGGGCGCCCGGGTGGCCGTCGTCGCCCCCAGCGGACCCGTGCCCGAGGAACGCGTCCAGGCCGGCCTCGACGTGCTGCGCGGCTGGGACCTCGACCCCGTCGTCATGCCCCATGTCCTCGACCGGCACGCCGAGTTGGGCTACCTGGCGGGCACCGACGCCGACCGGGCTGCGGACCTCCAGAACGCCTGGTGCGACCCCTCGGTGGCCGCGGTGCTCTGTGCCCGTGGCGGCTACGGCGCCCAGCGCACGGCCGACCTGGTCGACTGGGACGCGCTGCGCGCCGCCGGACCGAAGGTGTTCCTCGGGTTCAGCGATGTCACCCATCTGCACCAGGCGTTCGCCACCCGCCTCGGCCTGGCCACGCTGTACGGGCCGGTGGCGGCCGGGATCGACTTCATCAAGAGCACCCGGGCGCAGGAGCACCTGAAGGCCACGCTGTTCGCGCCCGAGACGGTACGGACCATCGCCACGACCGGAACGGCGCTGGTGCCCGGCCGCGCCCGCGGGGTGACCCTCGGCGGCTACCTCGGCGGGCTCGCCGCCGACCTCGGCACCCCGCTCGCCCGCACCGGTGCGCGCGGCGGGCTGCTGATGATCGAGGACGTGACCGAACTGCCGTACCGCATCGACCGGTTGCTCACCCAGCTGCTGCGCTCCGGCTGGCTGGACGGGGTCGCCGGGATCGGGCTCGGGTCCTGGGAGCGCTGCGGACCGTACGAGGAGGTGCGCGCCGTCCTCGCGGACCGGCTCGGCGGGCTCGGGGTGCCGGTCTGCGAGGAGATGGGGTTCGGGCACTGCGCGGACGCGCTGACGATCCCGTTCGGCGCCGAGGCCGAGCTGGACGCGGACGCGGGGACGCTGACACTGGCGGAGCCCGCGCTGAGCTGATCACACCCGGCAAGAGGGGACGCGTAAGCTGGCCGGATGCCGCACATCGCGTCCCGCCATCTCGCCGAAGGCCCTCGGGTGGGCATCCGTCACTTCACCCTCCAGGACGGCCCCGAGTTCACCGCGCGCGCCCGCGAGAGCAAGGACCTGCACCGCCCGTGGCTGTTCCCGCCGGACGCCGAGGACGCGTACGCCGAGTACGCCGGACGGCTGATCGACGACCCCACGAAGGCCGGCTTCCTGGTGTGCGAGCGCGAGGGCGGGGACATCGCCGGGTTCATCAACGTCAACAACATCGTCCGGGGCGGCTTCCGCTGCGGCGCCCTCGGGTACGGCGCGTTCGCGCACGCCGCCGGGCGGGGCCTGATGCGCGAGGGCCTGGACCTGGTGATCGGCCACGCCTTCGGCCCGCTCGGGCTGCACCGCCTGGAGATCAACGCCCAGCCGGAGAACACCGCCTCCATCGCGCTGGCCCGCGCCGCCGGATTCCGCCGGGAGGGCTTCTCCCCGAAGATGATCTACATCGACGGGGACTGGCGGGACCACGAACGCTGGGCGATCACCGCCGAGATGCGCGCCTGACCTCGGACGGCCCACCCCGCCGGAACCTCGCGCCCTTTGCGCAATCCTGACCGGCAGCTCCCCTGGCCGAGTCACCGCGCGCCGGGTTCCATGGTCGTCGTGACAAGGATCCGACGTGAGGTACTGACCCTGCCCGCCGCCGAGTTGGGCCCGGACAACCCCCTGCCCCCGCTGCGCCCGCTCGACGAGGTCCACCGCGTCGACGACCGGGACCGGGAGGACATACCCCGGGACATGGCGCGCGGGCTCGGGTACGCGCCGCTGCGCAGCCTGCTCCCGGTCCGCCTGCGCGACGGCTACGACAGGACCCGCGAACCCCGCGCCCTCGACGCCCTGGTGATCGAGAACGACCGGCTGCGCGCCACCGTCCTGCCCGGCCTCGGCGGCCGTGTCGCCTCCCTGCTCCACCTGCCGACCGGACGCGAACTCCTGTACCGCAACCCGGTGTTCCAGCCCGCCGACTTCGCCCTCAACGGCGCCTGGTACTCCGGCGGCATCGAGTGGAACATCGGCGCCACCGGCCACACCACCCTCTCCTGCGCGCCCCTGCACGCCGCGCGCGTGCCCGCCCCCGGCGGCGGGGAGATGCTGCGCCTGTGGGAGTGGGAGCGGCTGCGCGACCTGCCCTTCCAGGTCGACCTGTGGCTGCCCGACGGCTCCGACTTCCTGTACGTCGGCGTCCGCGTCCGCAACCCGCACGAGCATCCGGTGCCCGCCTACTGGTGGTCCAACATCGCGGTGCCCGAGGAGGTCCGGGTCCTCGCCCCCGCCGAGGAGGCCTGGCAGTTCGGCTACGAGCGGCGGCTGCGCCGGGTGCCCGTCCCGTCGTACGCGGGCATCGACCGCACGTACCCCCTCAACAGCCCTTACGCCGCCGACTACTTCTACGACGTACCGGACGGCCGGCGCCGCTGGATCGCCGCGCTGGACGCGGCCGGGCGCGGGCTGGTGCAGACCTCCACCGATGTGCTGCGCGGCCGCAAGCTGTTCGTCTGGGGCAGCGGTCCCGGCGGGCGCCGCTGGCAGCGGTGGCTCACCGAGCCCGGCACCGGCGGCTACTGCGAGATCCAGGCGGGCCTCGCCCGCACCCAGCTGGAGCACGTCCGCCTGGACGCGGAGAGCGAGGTGTCCTGGCTGGAGGCGTACGGCCCGCTGGACAGCTCGCCCGCGGGGGAGTGGCCCGGCGCGGTCCGGCAGGCCGAGGAGCGGCTGGAGTCGGTGCTGCCACGGGCCCGTGTCGAGGAGGCGTACGCGCGGTGGCGGGCGCACGCCGACACCGAACCCGGCGAGATCCTCGCCACCGGCTCCGGCTGGGGCGCCCTCGAAGTGCTGCGCGCCGGACGGAAGCTGCCCGGCACGCCCTTCCCCGAGTCGACGCTCGGCGAAGCCCAGGAACCCTGGCGGGAGTTGCTGCGCACCGGCGGCCTGCCCGCCCCGCGCGGCCCGGAACCGGCCGGTGAGACGCTGGTCGCCCCGCACTGGCGGGACCTGCTGGAGACCGCGCCCGCCACCTGGCACACCGAGTACCACCTCGGCATCGCCCAGTGGCACGCGGGCGACCGCGCCCAGGCCGTCCGCAGCTGGGAACGCGCCCTGCCGCTCGCCCCCGCCCGCTGGCCGCTGCTGCGCGCCCTGGCCGTCGCCGACGCGGACGACGGCCACCACGAGCGGGCCGCCGACCGGTACGCCGACGCGTTCACCGACCTGTGCGGCGCGGGACGCCCCGAGGACGCGGACCGGATCGCCCAGCGGGCCGCCCTCGGCCGCGAGACGCTCGAAGCGCTGCTGCGGGTCGGGCGGACGGCGGACGCCCGCGCCGTCCTCGACCGGCTGCCGCCGGCCGTGCGGCAGCGCGGCCGGTTCCGGCTGCTGGAGGCGCAGTTGCTGCTCGCGGAGGGCCGACGGGCCGAGGCGCGGGCCGTGTTCGACACGGGCTTCGAGGTCGCCGACCTGCGGGAGGGCTCCCAGGTGCTCGACCGGGTGTGGGCCCGGCTCACCGACGAACCCCTGCCCGCCCGCTACGACTTCAGGATGCGCCCCGATCCCGCCTGAGCACTCAGCCGCGCTGGTCCACGTACTCGAAGATCGATCCGTCCGGGTGCATCGCGAGCATGTTGCTGCCCGCCGGTGTCGGCACCGGCTCCACCAGGATGCGGGCGCCGAGGCCGGTGAGCAGCTCGCGCGCCTCGCCCACGTCCTTGACGGCGATGGTCGCGGCGACCTTCCGCAGGATCTCCAGCTCGGCCTCCGGACCGCTCATCAACAGGAAGGAGCCGATCGCGGCGACCTGGACCCCGCCGCGCTCGAACCGCTGTGCCGTGCCACCGGCCAGCCGCTCGTAGAAGGGGATCGCGGTCTCGATGTCGGCAACGCAGATACGCAGCGAGGCGCCCATAATCTCCATGCGGCCGAGCCTAGTTGGGACGGACGCCGGTGCGCAGGTACCCGCGGAGTTACCCGGGGTGCGCACAGGGTACCCGCGTGACATGAACCGTTCGCAGCCTTTGGATCATCTGGAACATCTCGACAAGGAGCTGGTCGAGGAGCTGGCTCAGGTGGCCCGCGTGACGGTACGGGAGGAGCTGCGCGAGCAGACGCGCAAGCAGCGCCGTACCGCCGTGCTCTACGGAGCCTCGGGCGCCGCCGCCCTGTACGCGGGTGGCGCGGTCGTCGTCGCCGTCGGCCTGGCCCTGGCGATCGGGCTGCCCGGCTGGGCGGCCGCGCTGATCACCGGGGCGCTGATGGCCGCGGTGGCGTACGCGCTGCGGGCCAGCGCCCACTCCTCGTCCTCCGGGCACCAGCCGCACCCGCCGCACCGCGTGGTCGGCGGGACCCCGCCGGTCGCCCCGCCGGGCGGCCTCGGCATGCCGTACCCGCCGATCCCCAAGAATCCGCCGATGACCCCGGCCGACCTGGACGACCCGCGCCGATGACCGGCGCG
This sequence comes from Streptomyces sp. WP-1, assembly GCF_030450125.1. Classification (NCBI taxonomy): domain Bacteria; kingdom Bacillati; phylum Actinomycetota; class Actinomycetes; order Kitasatosporales; family Streptomycetaceae; genus Streptomyces; species Streptomyces sp. WP-1. Next base: position 1,614,606 of record NZ_CP123923.1, on the reverse strand, counting down.
GGGAGTCCCCCGGGGGGGCGTGCCCCCTGACAACGCTCCCCGGGCCCGTCATCCCTCTCATCCCTCGGCCAGCCGGGGCAACACCTTCGTCCGGTAGAAGTCGAAGAAGCCCTGCTGGTCGGGGCCGATCTGGTTGACGTACACGCGGTCGAACCCGGCACCGGCGAAGGCGCGCAGGGCGGCGGCGTGTTCGTCCGGATCGTCCCCGCACACCACGTTCTCCCGGACCATGTCCTCGGTGACCAGCTCGTGCAGCTGCTCGAAGTGCCGGGGGGAGGGCAGGACTTGACCCATCTCGCCGGGCAGCAGCTCGTTGTACCAGAGCCGGTGCACCGTACGGACGCACTCCTCGCGGTCGGTGCCGTAGCAGACCTTGGTGCCGCCGCTGACCGGTTTGGCTCCGCCGCCGCCCTTCCGGAAGGAGGTGACCATCTCCTCCTCGGGCATCATCGTGATGTAGCCGTCGCCCACCCGGGCGGCGAGGGCGGTGGCCTTCGGGCCAAAACCGGAGATGTCGATCGGGACCGGCTCGTCGGGCACGGTGTAGAGGCGGGCGTTCTCCACGGTGTAGTGCGTGCCGTGGTGGTCGACCTCCTCGCCGGTGAACAGCCGGCGCATCACCTGCACCGCCTCCTCCAGCATCTCCAGACGTACGTGCGCCGGGGGCCAGCGGTCGCCGAGCACATGCTCGTTCAGCGCCTCGCCGCTGCCCAGGCCCAGCCGGAAGCGGCCCTGGGTCTGTACCGCGCAGGTCGCCGCCGCGTGCGCCGTCACCACCGGGTGCATCCGCACGGTCGGGCAGGTCACGGCGGTCTCGATGGGCAGCGACACCGCCTCCGAGAGCGCGCCGATCACCGACCACACGAAGGGGCTCTGCCCCTGCGCGTCGTTCCACGGATGGAAGTGGTCCGAGATCCACAGCGCCTGGAACCCGGCCTGCTCGGCCATCCTGGCCTGTTCCACGAGCGCCGCGGGGCCGTGCTCCTCGCTCGCCAGGAAATATCCGTACTCGGGCATGGGGGAAACCTCCGGGTGCCGGAAGCGGGTGCGGACGTCCGGGGCCGGGTAACCGGAGGTACCGGGGCGAAACGCGGTCCGGCCCGGCGGGCGGGGGCGGCCGGCCGGCGCCCTTGTGCTCCGCCCGGGTGAGTGCCCCCGCGTTTGGTTGCCCCGGCCCCGGATACGCGGAAAACCTCGCACGAGCCCACCGCACGCGGCGTCCCGCGGGCGGCCGCGCGCTGATCACCGGCGCCGGTCCCGCGGGCCGCCGGGCCGGTCCCGGACGCCCCCGCGCTCCGGTGCACCCGGGTGCCCCCTGCGGACGCCTACCGGCCGACGCACACCGACCGACGACCACGATCTCGCGCAAGGAGACCCATGGACACCGCCGAACTCGCCGAACTCGGACAGCAGTTGCGCGTCGACAGCGTACGGGCCGCAGCGGCGGCGGGCTCCGGGCACCCCACGTCCTCGATGTCCGCCGCCGACCTGATGGCCGTACTCCTCGCCAACCATCTGCGCTACGACTTCGAGCGCCCCGAGCATCCCGCCAACGACCGCTTCGTGCTGTCCAAGGGCCACGCCTCGCCCCTGCTGTACTCCGCGTACAAGGCGGCCGGCGCCATCGAGGACGGCGAGCTGCTCACCTTCCGGGGGCTCGGCAGCCGGCTCGAAGGGCATCCGACGCCCCGCAGGCTGCCCTGGGTGGAGACGGCCACCGGCTCCCTCGGCCAGGGACTGCCCGTAGGGGTCGGCATCGCCCTCGCCGGGCTGCGCCTGGACCGCACCGGTTACCGGGTGTGGGTGCTGTGCGGGGACAGCGAGCTGGCGGAGGGCTCGGTGTGGGAGGCCGCCGAGCACGCCGGGTTCGAGAACCTGGACAACCTGAAGGTCATCGTGGACGTCAACCGGCTCGGTCAGCGCGGCCCCACCCGGCACGGCCACGACCTGGACGCCTACGCCCGCCGCTTCCAGGCCTTCGGCTGGCACACCATCGAGGTCGACGGCCATGACGTGGACGCGATCGACCGGGCCTACGGGGAGGCGCTGTCCACCACCGGACAGCCCGTGGTGATCCTCGCCCGCACCCTCAAGGGCAAGGGCGTGGCCGCCGTGGAGGACCAGGAGGGCCACCACGGCAAGCCGCTGCCCGACGCCGACGAGGCCATCGCCGAGCTGGGCGGCCCCCGTGAGCTGCATGTCCGCGTGGGCGAGCCGCCGGCCGCCGCCGCGCTGCGCGACCGCACCACCGAGGTGGTCCGGCTCCCGCGCTACGACAAGGGCGACGAGGCCGCCACCCGGGACGCCTTCGGCGCCGCCCTCGCGGCCCTCGGCGACGCGCGCGGCGACGTCGTCGCCCTGGACGGCGAGGTGGGCGACTCCACCCGCACCGAGGAGTTCGGCAAGGCGCACCCCGATCGCTTCTTCGAGTGCTACATCGCCGAGCAGCAGCTCGTCGCCACCGCCGTGGGCATGGCGGCGCGCGGCTGGGTACCGTACGCCGTGACGTTCGCCGCGTTCCTCACCCGCGCCCACGACTTCGTGCGCATGGCGGCCGTCAGCGGCTCCGGGATCAACCTCGTCGGCTCGCACGCCGGGGTCGCCATCGGGCAGGACGGGCCCTCGCAGATGGGCCTGGAGGACCTCGCCATGTTCCGCGCCATCCACGGCTCCACGGTGCTCTACCCCTGCGACGCCAACCAGACCGCCCGGCTGGTCGCCACCATGGCCGGACTGGACGGCATCCGCTATCTGCGCACCTCCCGAGGCAAGACCGCGGTGCTCTACGACGCCGACGAGGAGTTCCCGGTCGGCGGCAGCAAGACGCTGCGCTCCTCCGAGGAGGACCGGCTGACCATTGTCGCCGCCGGGGTCACCGTGCCCGAGGCGCTCGCGGCCGCCGACCGGCTCGCCGAGGACGGCATCGCGGTCCGGGTGATCGACCTGTACTCGGTCAAGCCCGTCGACGCCGAGACGCTGCGCCGGGCCGCCGAGGACACCGGCTGTCTGCTCACCGTCGAGGACCACCACCCCGAGGGCGGCATCGGGGACGCCGTCGCGGAGTCCTTCGCCGACGGCCGCCCCGTGCCCCGCCTGGTCCGGCTCGGGGTCCGTACGATGCCCGGCTCGGCCGCCCCCGACGAGCAGCTGCACGCCGCCGGGATCGACGCCCTCGGCATCGTGGCCGCGGCGAAGCTGCTGGTGGAGGAGGCGGTGGTGCGGTGAGCGAGGACGCCGACCGGCCGATACGGGCCGGTCGGCGCACCGTACGGATCCAGCGGCCGGGGAAGATCCTCTTCCCCGGCCGCTGGGGCGCCCCCGAGCACACCGAGGGCGGCCTCGCCGACCGCGACCCCCCGGGCCTCGACGGGCCCCTTCATGCGGAAAGCCACCCCTGAGCACGACCCGGAGTGGATCACCCGCGCACCCTGCCAGCCGAACTCGCCCCGCCCGCCGCCCCGTTGACCACCTGTGACGTCGCCGAACTCGCCGCCGCACGGCACCCGGACCGGCTCACCACCGCCGTCCGCGAGGACGACCGCGGCGGCCGCCTCCACCTCGGCCCCGGGGCCCCATGCGCGCCGCTGGACCATCGCCGACGCCCCGGAACAGGCCCGCACCGACCCGTGGGCGGAGCCGCCGGCCCGGGGCGTGGTCTCGGCCCGCGCGGCGGCGTCTCACGGACCTGCGCGACTGAGCACGGCCGGGAAGGTTTGGCCACGGGATGAGCGGCCACCCGCACCAAAGAGGTGGCCATGTCGAACACAGATCGCACAGCACGGACACAGAATTCACGAGAATCCCGGAAATCCGAGCGGGAAGACGACCAAGAGACATCGCAGGAAATCGAACAGGAGCCGGACGCGGAGCCCCGGAAGCCCCGCAAGACCACCCGGACGACTCGTAGGGCCCCCCGGCCGTCCTCCGACGGCGAGGAGTCCACGCACGAGCCCGAAGGGCGCCGACCGCCCCTCATGGAGGTGCTGCGGCAGGCGCGCGGCCAGCTCGCCGAGCTGACCGGACTCGAAGCCGAATCGGTCTCCTCCTTCGAGCAGACCGAGGACGGCTGGTCCCTGGAGGTCGAGGTACTGGAGCTGTCCAGGGTGCCGGACACCATGAGCCTCATGGGCAGCTACCAGGTCGAACTCGACCGGGAGGGGCAGCTGACCGGCTACCGGCGGGTCCGCCGCTACGAGCGCGGCAGAGCCGACGCACGCTCCGGCGGCCGGTAGACGGGTCGCACAGAACAAACAGTCGGGTTTCACAGACCAACCATTCAGTAACCGACCTGGAGGAGGAACGGCGGGCATGACCGTTGTCCCGGCACAGCAGAGCGGCGGCGGTGGAGGCAGCAGCGGCCTCTACGACGTACTTGAACTGGTTCTCGACCGTGGCCTGGTGATCGACGCCTTCGTGCGCGTCTCCCTGGTGGGTATCGAGATCCTGAAGATCGACGTCCGCGTGGTCGTGGCGAGCGTCGACACCTATCTCCGCTTCGCCGAGGCGTGCAACCGCCTCGACCTGGAATCCGGACCCAACAAGAGCCCCGGCCTGCCCGACGTGGTCGGCCAGGTCACCGAGTCCGGTGCGCGCGGCAAGTCCAAGGGCGCCCTCTCCGGCGCCGCCGAGACCATATCCGACGCGTTCAAGCAGGCGCGCGACGAGGGCGACGAGGAACGCCCCCGCGCCCGTAGGACCACGAGCCGTCGCCGCAAGGAGGAGCAGGAGTGAGCACGTACGTCTACGGGATCACCGCCCGTTCCCACCCGGCGCTCCCCGAGGGGATGACCGGTGTCGGCCAGCCGCCGCTGCCCGTGCGGCTCCTCACCGAGGGTGAGCTGACCGCACTGGTCAGTGACGCTCCGGAGAGCCTGCGTCCCAAGCGCAGGGATCTGCTCGCGCATCAGAACGTGCTCGCCGAGGCGGGCGCCGGCGGCTGCGTGCTGCCCATGCGGTTCGGCAACGTCGCCCCCGACGACGACACCGTCACCCATGTCCTGGGCGAGCGCGCCGACCATTACCGGGAGCGGCTCGCGGCCCTGGACGGCAAGGTCGAGTTCAACGTCAAGGGCAACCACGTCGAGGAGGCCGTCCTCCACCTGGTGATGGCCGAGCAGCCGGACCTGCGCGCCCTCGCCGACGCGAACCGCAAGGCGGGCGGCGGCAGTTACGACGACAAGATCCGCCTCGGCGAGATGGTCGCCGGCGCCGTCAAGGCGCGGGAGGCCGAGGACGCCGCCCAGGTGCGGAGCCTGCTGGAGCCGACCGCCGCAGCCGTCAGCGCCGGACCCGAGTCCACCGGCTGGCTGCTCAATGTCTCGTTCCTGGTCGCCCGGGACACCGCCGAGGAGTTCCTGGCCGCCGTCGAACGGATCCGGGCCGACCGGCCCCACCTGGAACTGCGCGTCAACGGCCCGCTGCCGCCGTACAGCTTCGTCGAACCGGGCCCCGCCCGCCCGGCGGACGCGGACTCCGCCGCCGCGGCGTCCTGACGGGCGGCGAACGACCCGAGCGGCCCGGACGGAGAGCGGAAGGAGGACCCCATGGGACTGATCAAGGAAGTGCTGCTGCTGCCCTTCGCGCCCGTGCGCGGCAGCGGCTGGGCGATCAACCAGGTGCTCCGCGAGGCGGAACGTATCTATTACGACCCCGCCACCGTACGGGCCGAACTCGCCCGCCTCGAAGAGCAGTTGACGGCGGGCGAGATCACCGAGGAGGAGTTCGACCGGCGCGAGGACGAACTGCTCGACCGGCTGGAAGCCCCCCAGGGCCCCGGCGACACCACAGGCAACGGAACGGGACGATGAACCGAACGGCACTGGGCCTCGCCATAGGGGCCGGATACTTCCTGGGACGCACCAGGAAACTGAAGATGGCCATCGCGGTCGGCTCGCTCGTGGCGGGCAAGAAGCTCAACCTCGGCCCGGGCGCGCTCGTCGACCTCGCACGTAAACAGCTGCGCGACAACCCGCAGTTCAAGGAGATCGGCGACCAGCTGAGCACCGAACTGCGGGGCGTCGGCAAGGCGGCCTCCGGGGCCATGGTCGAACGGCAGTTGAGCAGTCTCGCCGACCGCCTCCACGACCGCACCGCCCAGGTGCGCGGCGAGGTCTCCGAAGCGCCCGCGGACGAGGCCGACGACGATGCCGAGGAGGAGCGCGAGGACGAGCGCGCCACCGGCCACGAGGACCGCGAGGACAAGGGCGAGGGCCGCGCGGCCGACCGCGACGACGAGCCGGACGACGACGAGCCGGACGAGGACGAGCCGGACGACGGCGGCCGGACCACCGGCAAGTCCCGGGCCCAGAAGCCCGCCGCGAAGAAGACCGCGGCGCGGCGGACCGGCACGGGCACGGCGGAGAAGTCGGCCCCCGCGAGGAAGAGGACGGCGGCCAAGAAGACCGGCGCGCAGCGCCAGACGGCCGCGAAGAAGCCGGCCGGCTCCCGCCGCGGTTCCGCGAAGGGCGGCGATGAAGGATGACAGACACCGTGGGATCCGCGGCCTCGGCCGCGGGAAAGGCCAAGGACACCAATCCGCTCTCCGACCTCGCCCACAGCGAGGCCGCCGACCGGCTGAAGGAGGAGGCGCAGGAGTACCTGTCCGCGCAGGCCCAGCGGCTGCTCACCGGTCTCGGCCGCAAGCTCGGCGAGACCACCGGCAAGCTGAACGACATCGCCGAGGGCAACAGCCCCGGCTTCGCCAAACTCGCCCTGGACGGCGGCCGCAAGCTCGCCGAGGGCAAGGGGCCCCTGCGCTCCGCGCTGGAACTCGGCGCCTCCCGTGTGAAGGACAACGTCATGGACGCGGTCAAGAACCTGGGGGGCGGCAAGAAGGGCGGCAAGGGCCGCAGCGGCCACAAGCCCACTGTGATCATGGAGTTCATCGACGTCGGCGTGCCGCTGCGCACCGCCTACGACCAGTGGACCCAGTTCCAGGACTTCTCCACCTTCGCGCACGGCGTCAAGAGCGTCTCGCGCGCCGGAGACACCGAGACCGACTGGCAGGCGAAGATCTTCTGGTCCAGCCGCAGCTGGAAGGCCCGCACCACCGAGCAGATCCCCGACCAGCGCATCCAGTGGACCTCCGAGGGCGCCAAGGGCAGCACCAAGGGCGTCGTCACCTTCCACGCGCTCGGTGACAACCTGACCAGGGTGCTGCTGGTCATCGAGTACTACCCGAGCGGCTTCTTCGAGAAGACCGGCAACATCTGGCGCGCCCAGGGCCGCCGGGTCAGGCTGGACCTGAAGCACTTCGCCCGCTTCATCACCCTCAAGGCGGAGGCGGACGACGGCTGGCGCGGCGAGATCCGCGACGGCGAGGTCGTCCGCAGCCACGAGGACGCGGTCGCGGAGGAGGAGTCCCAGGAGGAGGAGTCCGAGGAATCCGGGGAGCCGGAGGACGAGGAATCCGGCGAGCCGGAGGACCGGGCCGAGGGCGAGGAGGCCGAGGACTCCGAGGAGCCGGAGGAGTACGAGGACGAGGAGGACGACTCGTACGAGGACGAGGACGAGGAGCCCGAAGAGGACGACGAGGAGCAGGAGGGGGAGTACGAGGACGAGGAACCCGAGGACGAGGAGTACGAGGGTGACGAGGAGGAAGAACCCCAGTACGCCGAGCGCGGGAGCCGTCGATGACGACACCCGCCTCCCGGCCGGGCGGATTCGCCGACCCGTACGGCGGCTCGGGCGGCTCGGGCGCGAACCTGGCCGACATCCTGGAGCGCGTCCTCGACAAGGGTGTCGTCATCGCCGGTGACATCCGGATCAACCTGCTCGACATCGAACTGCTCACCATCAAGCTGCGGCTCATCGTCGCCTCGGTGGACAAGGCGAAGGAGATGGGGATCGACTGGTGGGAGAGCGACCCGGCCCTGTCCTCCCGGGCCCGCCGGGACGAGCTGACCCGGGAGAACGCGGAGCTGAGAGAGCGGCTGGCCCGGCTGGAGGAGCTGGAGCCGGGCCGCGCGCGGAAGGAGGCGCCATGACCGGACTGCGCTATGTGTACGCCGTGTGCCGCCCCCTCGGGGCGCCCCTCCAGGCCCAGCTGACGGGCATCGGGGGCGCCCCGCCGGCCCTGCTGTCCCACCGCGGCCTGATCGCGGTGGTCAGTACGGTCCCCGAGGCCGACTTCTGCGAGGAGGGGCTCAAGGCCCATCTGGAGGACCTGGACTGGCTGGCCGCGAGCGCCCGCGCCCACCAGGGCGTGATCGACGCGCTCACCACCGTCACCACTCCGCTGCCGCTGCGCCTGGCGACCGTCTTCCGGGACGACAGCGGGGTGCGCAGCATGATGGAGGCCCGCGAGACGGACTTCCGCCAGGCCCTGGACCGGCTGGAGGGCCGGGTGGAGTGGGGCGTCAAGGTGTTCACGGAGCCGCCCGCCGAGCCCGCCGCGGGCGAGCGGGCCGGGACGGCGGAGAAGCCGGACAAGCCGATGAGCGGCCGCGACTATCTGCGCCGCCGCCGCGCCGACACCCGCGCCCATGAGGCGGACCTTCAGGCCGCCGAGGCGTTCGCGGACGCCCTGCACCAGCGGCTGTGCGCGCACGCCGAGGACTGCCGGCTGCATCCCCCGCAGAACGCCTCGCTGTCCGGCGCCCGGGGCCGCAACGTGCTGAACGCGGCCTATCTGGTGCCCCGGGACCGCTCCGAGGAGTTCGTGGAACTGGTGGACCGTACGAAGGACGAGGCCGGCGGGCTGCGGGTGGAGCTGACCGGGCCCTGGGCCGCGTACTCGTTCAGCGGACTCGCCGAGGAGGACGCGCGGCAGGGCGCGCGGGCGGGGGAGGGCCGGTGACCGTAGTGGAACGCCGGGAGATCGCGCTGGTCGACCTGCTGGACCGGCTGCTGGCGGGCGGCGTGGTCATCACGGGCGACATCACGCTGCGCATCGCCGACGTGGACCTCGTCCGCATCGACCTGAACGCGCTGATCAGCTCGGTCAACGCCTCCGTTCCCTCACCGTTCGAAATGCTGCCCGAGCTGCCCGCGAAGGAGCTGTGATGTCCGCCCCCAAGCGCCTCGACCTCGAACCCGACACGGTCGAGCGCGACCTGGTGAAACTGGTGCTCACCGTGGTGGAACTGCTGCGCCAGCTCATGGAGCGGCAGGCCGTACGGCGCTTCGACACCGGTGACCTCACCGAGGAGCAGGAGGAGCGGATCGGGCTCACCCTGATGCTTCTGGAGGACCGGATGGCGGAGCTGCGCGACCGCTACGGGCTGCGGCCCGAGGACCTCAACCTGGACCTCGGGCCGCTCGGCCCCCTGCTGCCCCGCGACTGAGTCGCGGGGCACCGCGTACGCCGGGGCTCACGCCTCCTTGCGGCACAGGATCTCCCCGTGCAGGACCGCGAACCAGCCGTCCTCCTGCCGCCCCCACTCCCGCCAGGCGTCCGACACCGCGCGCAGCCGCTCGGGCGTGGCATGGCCGCCCGCCGTAGCCCGTTCGGCGTAGGCGGAGGCCACGGTGCGGTCCGCCCACAGACCGCTCCACCAGGCGCGTTCCTCCTCGGTGGCGAAGGTCCAGGTGCCGCAGCTCGCGGTGATGTCCCGCAGCCCGGCGGCCAGCGCCCAGGACTTCAGGCGGCGCCCGGCGTCCGGCTCGCCCCCGTTGGCGCGCGCCACCCGCTCGTACAGCTCCAGCCAGTCGTCCAGGCCGGGCAGCGCCGGGTACCAGGTCATCGCCGCGTAGTCCGCGTCCCGTACGGCGATGAACCCGCCCGGCCTCGTCACCCGGCGCATCTCGCGCAGCGCCTGCACCGGGTCGCCCACGTGCTGGAGCACCTGGTGGGCGTGGACCACGCAGAAGGTGTCGTCCGGGTAGTCCAGGGCGTGCACATCGGCGACCGCGAAGTCGACGTTGGCCAGTCCGCGTGCGGCGGCCGTCTCCCGCGCCTGCTCCAGGATGCCCGGGGCGCGGTCGACGCCGGTCACCCGGCCGTCGGGCACCAGCTCGGCCAGATCGGCGGTGATGGTCCCCGGGCCGCAGCCGATGTCCAGGACCCTCATGTGCGGCTTGAGGGAACCGAGCAGATAGCCCGCGGAGTTGGCGGCGGTGCGCCAGGTGTGCGAACGCAGCACCGACTCGTGGTGCCCATGCGTGTAGACGGCCGTCTCCCGTGCTTTCGGCATGCCGGTTCCCCTGCTCGTCGCGTCCTCGACGCGTTTCCCGTCGCGCCGGCCGCACCGGCCGGCGCCACGGTTCACGGTACGCGCGCGGGCCGCATGATGAGACCCACGTTTTGCGATATGGACTGACTGGCTGTCAGGAAATGACCTGCCAGGAAATGGCGGTCGGGAAATGGCCGTCGGGAGATGACCGTCAGGAGGTGACCGTCAGGAAGTGCTGGGCAGCGGGCGGTAGACCGTCAGCGCCTCCGGCAGCTTCTCCACCGTCACCTCGCCCGAGACGGTCGTGACCTCCCCGTCGTAGGCCAGCGGGGTGCCCGGCGCGAGGCCGGTCAGCCGCAGCCGGTTCACCTGGACGGCGGCATGCGCGGGCGAGCGGGTCAGGGGCCCCGCGGCGGCCGCGGCGAGCAGCCGCAGCGCGGGCCGGCCGCTGCCGTGCACCACACGCACGTCCAGCAGGCCGTCCGCCAGATCGGTACGGCGGCCCGGCGCGAGCCCCATCCGGTGGTAGACGCCGTTTCCGGCGAACAGCATCCACAGCGGCCGCCGTTCACCGCCCACCTCCACCTCCAGCGGGTGCTGCCCCTCGCGCAGCACCCGCAGCACGCCGAGCAGCCCGGCCGGCCAGCTGCCGATCCGGTGCGACCAGGAGTCCCGGGCGCGCACCAGCTCCGGATACACCCCGAGGCTCAGCGTGTTCAGGAACAGGCCCTCGGTGCCGTCCGAGACGAACCGGCCCGCGTCCACCCGTACCGCCTCGCCCTTGCGCACCGCGCGGGCCAGATCGCGCTCGTCCTCCACGCCCAGGTCGTACGCGAAGTGGTTCAGGGTGCCGCCCGGCAGCACGGCCAGCGGCAGCCCGTGGCGCAGGGCGACGGCGGCGGCCGCGTTCACGGTGCCGTCGCCGCCGCACACCCCGAGCACCCGGGCCCGCGTCGCCGCCTTCGCGAGCGCGTCGCCCGTCTCACCGGGCTCGCACTCCACGATCTCCGCGCGCGGCAGCGCCGCCCGCAGCGCGCTCACCCGGTCCGAGGTGCCCGAGCCCTGATTGGCGACCACCACCAGGCCCTCGCCCTCCGGCAGCGCGGGCACCTCGGCGCGCGGCCGGGCGCCCGGCACCGCCGCCGCGCGGGCCGGCACGAGCCGTCGTACCAGGAAGGCGGCGCCCACGCCCAGCGCCGCACCCGCCAGGACGTCGCTCGGGAAGTGCACCCCGGTGTAGACCCGGGAGGCCGCCACCGAGAGCGCCAGCGGCGCGACCGCCGCGCCCCACGCCGGGGACTCCAGTGCCACCCCGACGGCGAAGGCCGCCGCCGACGCCGCATGGCCCGAGGGGAAGGACGTGGTGACCGGCTGGTGCCGCAAGCGCCGCCCGAGCGGCACCGGGTCGAGCAGCGGCCGGGCCCGGCGCACCGAGCGCTTGCCGAGCGTGTTCACGGTCGCGGAGGCGACGGCCAGTGAGGCCATGCCCCGTACGGCGGCCCGCCGGGCCCTGGGCGTACGGGTCGCCGCCACCGCGGCGGCCACGCCGGCCCACAGCACACCGTGGTTGGCGCTGCGGCTCAGCCGGGGCAGCACGCGCTCGGCGCCCGGCCAGTTCCAGCGGGCGGCCCGCTCGAAGAGCCGGCCGTCGGCCGCGAGCAGCCGTTCGTAGAGGGGGTGCGGGGCGGCGGTCGGGGCGGTCAGGTCCACGTCCGGGGTCTCGGTCTCGTTCATAGGGGTGCGGTTACCCTGAAGTGCCCGTTTCCTGCCCCACCGCGTCCCCTGCCGCGCGGACGCCGCCCGGACGCCACAAGGAGAACGCCCGGATGCGCCTGCTCCTGATCCGTCACGGCCAGACCACGTCCAATGTGCGCCGGCTGCTGGACACCGCCGCGCCCGGACCCGGTCTCACCCCGCTCGGCGAGGCCCAGGCCGCGGCCCTGCCCCGGGCGCTGGCCGCCGAGGACATCGGCGCCCTCTACGCCTCCCCGCTGATCCGCACCCAGCTCACCGCCGCCCCGCTGGCCCTCGCGCGCGGGCTCGACGTCACCGTCCGCGACGGCATCCGGGAGCTGTCCGCGGGCCACCTGGAGATGCTGCCCGGCGACGCCCCCGAGGCGCAGGCGTACATGCGCACCGCCTTCGCCTGGTCGGCCGGGCACACCGCGCTGCGCGTCCCCGGCGGGGAGAGCGGCGAGGAGGCGCTCGCGCGGTACGACGCCGTGGTCGAGGAGGCGTACCTCAGCGGCGCCGGCACGGTCGCCCTGGTCAGCCATGGCGCCGCGATCCGGATGTGGACCGCCGCCCGCGCCCGCAACATCGACGTCGCCTTCGCCGCCGCCCGCCCGCTGGCCAACACCGGTGTGATCACCCTGGAGGGCGACCCGGGCACCGGCTGGCGGGCCCTGACCTGGGAGGCCCACACCGTCGAACCGCCGGGCACCCCCGGCCCGACGGGGGAGCCGCTGGGCACCACCGGGTGAACCGTGGCGGCGGCACGCGCGCGGCCCCCCCCGGCGAACCGGAGCGGGGGAGCCCGCGCGGCCGTCCGGCGAACCGGGGCGCCCACGGGGTCCGCGCGGCCGCGTCCGATAACGGTTTGCCCCTGTCCGCCCCCGGACCGGAGAATGCGGCCTCATGGGACATCTGGAAGCCGCGCACATCGAGTACCACCTCCCCGACGGGAGGACGCTGCTCGGCGATGTCTCCTTCCGGGTCGGCGAGGGCTCGGCCGTCGCCCTGGTCGGCCCGAACGGAGCGGGCAAGACCACCCTGCTGCGGCTGATCTCCGGCGAGCTGAAGCCGCACGGCGGCTCGGTCACCGTGAGCGGCGGCCTCGGCGTGATGCGCCAGTTCGTCGGCTCGGTGCGCGACGAGACGACTGTGCGGGACCTGCTGGTCTCCGTCGCGCCGCCCCGCATCCGCGAGGCCGCGCGGGCGGTGGACGAGGCCGAGCACGCCGTCATGGCGGTGGACGACGAGGCCGCCCAGCTGGCCTACGCGCAGGCCCTCTCCGACTGGGCCGAGGTACGCGGCTACGAGGCCGAGACGCTGTGGGACATGTGCACCACCGCAGCGCTCGGAATGCCGTACGACAAGGCGCAGTGGCGCCAGGTGCGCACCCTGTCCGGCGGTGAGCAGAAGCGCCTGGTGCTGGAGGCGCTGCTGCGCGGCACCGACGAGGTCCTGCTGCTGGACGAACCGGACAACTACCTGGACGTCCCCGGCAAGCGGTGGCTGGAGCAGCAGCTCAAGGAGACCCGCAAGACGGTGCTGTTCGTCTCCCACGACCGCGAACTCCTCGCCCGCGCCGCCGAGAAGATCGTCTCCGTCGAGCCGGGACCGGCCGGCGCGGACGCCTGGGTGCACGGCGGCGGCTTCGCCACCTACCACGAGGCCCGCCGTGAACGCTTCGCCCGCTTCGAGGAGTTGCGCCGCCGCTGGGACGAGAAGCACGCCCAGCTGAAGAAGCTCGTCCTGAACCTCCGTCAGGCCGCCTCCGTCAGCCATGAGATGGCCTCGCGCTACGCCGCCGCGCAGACCAGGCTGCGCAAGTTCGAGGAGGCCGGGCCGCCCCCGGAGCCGCCCCGCGAGCAGGACATCACCATGCGCCTCAAGGGCGGCCGTACCGGCGTAAGGGCGGTCACCTGCGCGGGACTTGAGCTGACCGGCCTGATGAAGCCGTTCGACCTGGAGGTGTTCTACGGCGAGCGGGTCGCCGTCCTCGGCTCCAACGGATCCGGCAAGTCGCACTTCCTGCGGCTGCTGGCCGGCGAGGACGTCGCGCACACGGGCCGGTGGAAGCTCGGCGCCCGCGTCGTGCCGGGCCACTTCGCGCAGACCCACGCGCACCCCGAACTCCAGGGCCGCACCCTGCTGGACATCCTGTGGAAGGAGCACGCGCAGGACCGCGGCCCGGCCATGTCCCGGCTGCGCCGCTACGAGCTGACCCAGCAGGCCGAGCAGTGCTTCGAGCGGCTCTCCGGCGGCCAGCAGGCCCGCTTCCAGATCCTGCTGCTCGAACTCGCGGGCGTCACCGCCCTGTTGCTGGACGAGCCGACCGACAACCTGGACCTGGAGTCCGCCGAGGCCCTCCAGGAGGGTCTGGAGGCGTTCGACGGCACGGTCCTCGCGGTCACCCACGACCGCTGGTTCGCCCGCTCCTTCGACCGCTTCCTGGTCTTCGGCACCGACGGCCGGGTCCGCGAGACCCCGGAGCCGGTGTGGGACGAGCGCCGCGTGGAGCGGGCCCGGTAGCCGCCGGCGGGCGCACGCCGGCATGCGGAGGCCGTGGGGCCGGGATGTTCGTACAGTGGATCCAGGAACGCGGGTACCCGGACCCCATGAACGGACACGACGAGCGGGGCACCACCATGACCGGAGTCGACCCCAGCCGACTGGACGACCAGCAGCTCATGAAGGAGCTGGAGACGATCCACCGCACGCGCCACGACACCCTCCTGTACGCCTCGAACGACGCGCTGCGGGCCCACAACGAGCGCATGGCGCAGCTGGAGGGCGAGTATCTGCGCCGCAACCCGCGCCGCCTGGTCAGCGCGGCCCGCACCCGTGAGGGCGCCAGGGAGCGCCACTGCGGTGAGTCGGTGACCCCGGGGCAGCCCGGCACCTGAGCCGGTCCGCCCGCGCGATACGGCACCGTGAGCGCGATACGACATGGTGAGGGGGCCGACCCGCTCCGGGCCGGCCCCCTCACCATGTCGTCGGGGAAGCCGGGGAAGCCGGGGCCTCAGCCTGCCGCCTCTTCGAACACCCGCAGGTACGTCTCGCAGAACGCCTTGAGGTCGTCCGGCTTACGGCTGGTCACCAGCTTGTTGGGCCCGTGGTCGCAGACCTTGACCTGCTCGTCCACCCAGGTGCCGCCCGCGTTGCGGATGTCCGTCCGCAGGCTCGGCCAGGAGGTCAGCACCCGGTCCCGTACGACGTCCGCCTCCACCAGCGTCCACGGGGCGTGGCAGATCGCGGCGACCGGGCGCCCCTGGCCGAAGAAGTCCTTGACGAAGGCCACGGCCTTCTCGTCCGTCCGCAGGAAGTCCGGGTTCGCCACCCCGCCGGGCAGCACCAGCCCCCCGAAGGAACCGGCGTCCGCCTCGCCGACCACCTCGTCCACCTCGAAGGTGTCCGCCTTGTCGAGATGGTTGAACCCCTGAACCTTTCCGGACTCGGTCGACACCAGCACCGGCTCGTGCCCCGCGTCCGAGGCCGCCTTCCACGGCTCGGTCAGCTCCACCTGCTCGACGCCCTCGGGCGCCACCAGAAACGCGATACGCATGATTCTCGTACTCCTTTCCCGGCACTCCGCGCCGCCTCGGCGGTGCGGTCGCGCCGTTTCCCTGCCCTGTCCGCACCCTGGCGGCGCGGCGGCTCCTCGCCGTACGGCACATCAGCGGCACCAGCACGCCGAAGGGCATCGACCCGACGGGGTGTCCCGGCGCGAGCCGTGCCGCCCGGCCTCGCTCATCCGCCGTCCGTCAGCGCCTCGGCCAGCTGCTGCACATTGCGGTACCGCTCGCCGCGCGGCAGCTCCGCCACCGCGTCCACCAGCGGATCCGGCGCGTTGTCCTGGCGCAGTGCCGAGACCAGCTCTCCCGGGCGGGCCGGGAAGGCGCTGCGATTCAGGCTGCGGGCCAGCTCCAGCCGCACCTTCTCCAGGGACGCCGGGGAACCGGTCCCGCCGACCGGGCCGCCGGTCACCTCCGGGTCGTCGTCGGCGGCGGGCTCCGGGTCGTGCCACTCCTCGGCCCGGGTCGGGTGCCCGGACCTCAGCAGGCCCTGCAGTTCGTGCTTCATCTCGTCGTCCCGGTGCACGTTCAGCCGGTCACTGCCTCGCTGCATATCTCCCTCCAGGGGTCGAACCTTCGCACCCGCGTACCCGGTACGGCACTGCCGACACCGCCGCCTAGTGCCTGGTCCGACCGGGCAGGAACTCCTGGACCTTCGCCTTCAGGCCCTGCTTGACCACCGAGCCCCGGTCCGGGTCGCCCTTGAGGACCGAGGCGGCCGTGGCCTCCATCTGCTCCCAGGTGGCGTGCGGTGGGACCGGCGGTACGGCGGGGTCGGTCAGGAACTCGATCACGCAGGGCCTGTCCGCCGCGAGCGCCGACCGCCAGCCCGCCTCCACGTCCTGCGGCTTCTCCACCCGGATGCCCTCCAGGCCGATCGACCGCGCGAAGTCGGCGTACCGCACGTCCGGGAGCTCCTGCGAGGGCAGGAAGGACGGCGCGCCCTCCATCGCCCGCATCTCCCAGGTCACCTGGTTCAGATCCCGGTTGTTCCACACCGCGACCACCAGCCGGGGATCCGACCAGCGGTCCCGGTACTTGGCCGCGGTGATCATCTCCGCCAGCCCGTTCATCTGCATCGCGCCGTCGCCGACCAGCGCGACCACCGGCCGGTCCGGGTGCGCGAACTTCGCGCCGATCGCGTACGGCACCCCGGGCCCCATCGTCGCGAGCGTCCCGGACAGCGAGCCGCGCATACCGGGCCGCATGGTGATGTGCCGTGCGTACCAGTTGGCCACCGAGCCCGAGTCGGCGGTGAGGATCACATCCTCGGGGAGCAGCGGATCGACCGCCCGCGCCACGTACTCCGGGTTGATCGGGTCGGCTTCGAGGGCGGCGCGCCGGTCCATCGTCTCGTGCCAGCGCCGCACGTTCGCGGCCACCGTGTCGTACCACTCCCGGCCGCCCCGGTCGGTCTCCAGCAGCGGGATCAGCCGCTGGAGCGTCGCCTTCGCGTCGCCGACGAGATTCACCTCGTACGGGTACCGCATCCCGATCATGTGCGGGTCGAGATCGATCTGCACGCCGCGCGCCTTGCCGAAGTCCGGCAGGAACTGGGCGTACGGGAACGAGGACCCGATGGTCAGCAGCGTGTCGCAGTCCCGCATCAGCTCGTACGACGGCCGGCTGCCCAGCAGCCCGATCGGCCCGGTGACGTACGGCAGCTCGTCGCTGAGCACGTCCTTGCCGAGCAGCGCCTTGGCGACGCCCGCACCCAGCAGCTCCGCGATCTCCCGCACCTCGGCGACCGCGCCCGCGGCGCCCTGCCCGATCAGGATCGCCGGCTTGTCGCCCGCGTTCAGCACCTCCGCGGCCCGGCGCAGCGCGTCGTCCGACGGCGTCGTCGTCCACTCGCTCGCGCCCAGGCTGGAGGGCACCATCTTGAACGAGTGCGTCGGCGGCGAGTAGTCCAGCTCCTGCACATCGCCGGGGATGATCAGCGCGGTCGGACAGCGCCGCGCGTACGCCGTACGGATCGCCCGGTCCAGCACGTTCGGCAACTGCTCGGGGACCGTCACCGTCTCCACGAACTCCGAGGCGACGTCCTTGTACAGCGTGTGCAGGTCGACCTCCTGCTGGTAGGAGCCGCCCATCGCGCTGCGGTCGGTCTGGCCGACGATCGCCAGGACCGGCACATGGTCGAGCTTGGCGTCGTACAGGCCGTTCAGGAGGTGGATCGCGCCCGGTCCGGAGGTCGCCGCGCACACACCGATGCGCCCGCTGAACTTCGCGTACCCGACCGCCTCGAACGCGGACATCTCCTCGTGCCGCGACTGGATGAACCGCGGCTTGTCCCCGGCGCGGCCCCAGGCGGCGAGCAGGCCGTTGATGCCGTCGCCCGGATAGGCGAACACCTGCTCGACATCCCAGGCGCGCAGACGCTCCAGGACGTGGTCGGACACCTTCTTGCTCATGGAGGGGCCTCCCCAATGGGGTCGCGAAACGGACGATCCGGTCAGCGTCGACCGAGTTGCCGGTGGGCAGTCCGGAAAACCTCCCGGGGGTGCGCGAGTCCCGCGCACGCTCCGGCGCGCGGGGGCCGCGCGCCGGGCCGCGCCGTCACCCGGGTGGGCGTCCGTGTCCCGCGAATGGGGCCCGGCCGCGCGCGCCGGGGCGTGGGCCGGGCTGTGATGGCTGGGGAGGGAGAGGTACGGCCCCGGGCGCCGCAGGGCGTGGGCGCCGCACCGCTGCCCCGGCCGCCCGTACGACCGCTTCTGTACGACCGTCAGTCCGCCGTCCGCCCGTCCGCCCGTCCGCCCGTCCGCCTGTCCGCCGTCCACTGTCCGCCGTGTCCGTCCCCCGCCATCAGCCGTCCGCCATCAGCCGCCCGGTATCCGCCGTCCGCCGCAGCTCCCGAGGAGCCCTTCCATGCGCCGCACCGTCCGCGTCCTGCCCGTCGCCCTTGCCGCCGGCGCCGCGCTCGCCCTGACCGGCCCCGTCGCCCTCGCCGCGGCGGCCACCCCCGGCGCGGGGTCCGCGAGCTGCGCCCCCACGACGACCGTCCCGGAGCCGCAGATGCCGGGCACCACCCGCGCACCGGCACCCGCGCCGGACCCGGACACCGGGGGCGGCGGGGGCCGGGTGCCCGGACCCACCTCCCGGGCGAGCGGGGGCCCCGGCACGGCGTGCAGCGGGACCGGGGCGGGCAGGACGGACGGGACCGGGGCGGGCAGGACGGACACGGGCACCGGGACCGGCACCCAGTGCCGGGCGGGGGAGACCTGCGCCGGGGACGCACGGCAGTGCGCCGGCGCCAAGAGCGGGTCCTGCGCCGACGACGACCGCGCCTGCGACGGCGCCCGCTCCGGCGCGTGCGAGTACTCCGACGACGACTCCTGCCGCGAGCCCCGCTTCGCCTCCGGCCGCTCCGGGAACTCCTACGACGACGGCGTCGGCGGCGACGACCGCGACGGCGACACCGGCTGGAGCCCCGGCGGCGGCGACGAGGACGACGACTGCGCCACGGGCGGGGGCGGCACCCAGCACGGCGTGGCGGCCGGCGCGGGCGGCACCTTCAGCGACTCCGTCCCGGCCCTGGCCGTGGGCGGCGCCCTGATCGCCGCGGCCTGCGCGGGCGCCGGCTACCGGCTCCACGGCCGCCTCCGCCCCGGCGGAGGTGACCGGCCCGCGGATGTGTGACCCGCACAACTCCCGCCCCGGCCATGGAGTTACACCCAGCGGGTACACAGCATCCCGAGGACACCCCCGACCCACCGGACCCGGCCACCGGCCGCCGCACCTGTGGCACCGTCCGGCGCGGGGCGGGACGGGTCCGGGGCGGCACACAGGACGGCACGGCCCCGGGCGGGGCGGCACCACGGACTGCGCGGAGGCGGAGATGCGGCGGACGGACCCCGAGGGCCACGGCCCCGTCCGCTACGGCCCGCCCCTGCCCGGCGACGGCCTGCCCGTGCTCCCCGAACTGACCGCCGTGGTCGCCGCGGCGGCGGGCCGCGCCGACGCCCAGCCCGTCGGCGGCGCCCCCGCCCTGCTGGAATCCGCGTGCGGATACTGGACCCGCCGCGCCCTGCCCTGCGTCCCCGACCAGGTCGCCGCCGGCCCCGGCGCCCCCGCGCTGCTCCTCGCCCTCACCGCCGCGCTGGCCGGGGACGGCGCCGACGTCCTCGTGCCCCGCCCCTGCGCCGCCTGGTGGGCCCCCTACGCCCGGGTCCTCGGCCGGCCCGTCTTCCATGTGCCCACCCCCGCCGACAGCGGCGGCGTCCCCGACCCCTACGCGCTGCTGGAGACCGTGCGCCGGGTCCGCGCCGAGGGCGGCGACCCCCGGCTGCTGGTGCTGTCCGTCGCCGACGACCCCACCGCCACCGTCGCCCCGCCCGAACTGCTGCACGAGACCGTGGAGGCCGCCACCGCCGAGGGCCTGCACCTGGTCAGCGACGAGACCTGGCGCGACACCGTGCACGCGCCGCACGACACCGTCCTGCTCAGCCCCGCCGAGATGCGGCCCGACCAGGTCACCGTCGTCACCGACCTGGCCGGCGCCCTGCTGCCGCCCGGCTGGCCCGCCGCCGTCGCCCGCTTCCCCGCCTCCGACGCCGGACGGCACCTGCACGCCCGGGTCCTGGACATCCTCACCGGGCTCGGCGCCCGCATCGCCACCCCGGTCGCCGCGGCCGCCTGCTACGCCCTGGACGAACCCCCGCCCGTCACCGAGCGCCGCGAGGCCGCCGTACGGCTGCACGCCCGGCTGGCCCGCGCGGCACACGCCGAGATCACCGCCGCCGGCGCCCTCGCCCGCCCCCCGCAGGCCGGGCGCCATGTCTACGCCGACCTGAGCCCCTTCCGGGAGGCGCTCGCCGCCCAGGACGTGACCGACGCCCAGGAGTTGGAGGACTTCCTGACCGCCCGGACCGGTATGCCCGCGCCCGGCGGCCACCGCTTCGGCGACGATCTGGCGGCACTGCGCGTACGGCTCGGCACCGCGCCGCTGCTGGCCGGCACGGACGAGGAACGCGCGCACGCCCTGACCTCGCCCACCCCATGGGAACTGCCCTTTGTGCAAAGCCCGTTGATCTCCTTGAGGTCGGTCCTCGACGATCTCCGTGACGACGCCCAGCGACGGGAGCCTCCTCGATGACGCAGCAGACGCAAGAGCCCGGACCGACCTCGCCGGCCGGCAACCCGCCCACGGCTGCGACGACTTCGACGGCGACCGGCACCCGCACGGGCACCGGCACCGGCACCGGCGCGCCCCCCTTCCCGCCGCTGGCCGAACCCCGCCCGCTGGGCGAGCGCCGGGTGTGGCCGCGCACCTTCCACGACCGGCTCACCGCACCGCTGCCCGGCCTGAAGGCCCTCGCCCGGTTCGCCCGCGAGGGTGCCGTACGCCCCGACGCGCAGGGCCTCGCCGACATCTCCCGGCTGCCGTACGCGCCCGCCCCGCTGCCCCGCGCCGACACCGGCACCCTCGCCGTCACCTGGGCGGGGCACGCCAGTTGGGTCGTCCGGATCGGCGGTCTGACCGTGCTCACCGACCCGGTCTGGTCGCGCCGCATCCTCGGCACCCCGGCCCGCGTCACCCCCGTCGGCGTGCCCTGGGACCGGCTGCCCCGGATCGACGCGGTCGTCATCAGCCACAACCACTACGACCACCTGGACGCCCCCACCCTGCGCCGGCTCCCGCGCGACACACCGGTGTTCGCGCCCGCCGGACTCGGCCGCTGGTTCCGGCGCCGCGAGTTCACCTGCGTCACCGAGCTGGACTGGTGGGAGGGCGCCGAACTGGGGGGCGTCCGCTTCGACTTCGTGCCCGCCCACCACTGGTCCAAGCGCACCCTGACCGACACCTGCCACAGCCTGTGGGGCGGCTGGGTCCTCACCGCCCCCGGCGGCCCGCGCCTCTACTTCGCCGGTGACACCGGCTACGGCCACTGGTTCTCCCGCATCGGCCGCCGCTACCCCGGCATCGACCTCGCCCTGATGCCCATCGGCGCCTACGACCCCCGCTGGTGGCTCAGCGACGTCCACTGCGATCCCGAGGAAGCCGTCCAGGCCACCCTCGACCTGGGCGCCAGACGCATGGCCCCCATGCACTGGGCCACCTTCATCCTCTCGGCGGAACCGGTCCTGGAGCCGCTCACGCGGGTGCGGGCGGCGTGGGAGAAGGCGGGACTCGCCCAAGAGGACCTGTGGGACCTGCCGGTAGGCGCTTCAAGAACCCTGGACTGAACGCCCCTCCAAGGAGCGCGAGGCCCTTACGGGGCTACCGGAACCGCCGCACAAAACCCGGCACCGCACTGATCACCACGGTCAGCACCACCGCCACCACGACCCCCTCCCACGGCTCGGGAAACAGCGAACCCCCCACGATCCCGATCACCTGGTACGTCACCGCCCACGCCAGGCACGCCGCCACATTGCCCCGCGCGAACCGCCGCAACGGCCATTCCGCCATGAGGCACGCCAGCATCACCGGAATACGACCGGCCGGCACCAGCCGGGAGAGAACGAGCACCGCGACCCCGTGGTCGGCCAGCTTCCCCCGCGCCTGCTCCAGCCGCTCCTTTGGCGCCCGCGACCGTATCGCCCGGAGCCACCGTGACCCGCCCCGCGACCGCATCCCCCGCCACCCCAGCCAGTACAGCGCCGCGTCCCCGAGGAACGCGGCCAGCGACGCCGTGACGAACACCAACGCGAGCGCGAACGGGGCGGTCTGATGGAACGCCACCACCGCCGCCGAACTCACCAGCGCCCCGGTCGGCACCACCGGCACCAGCGCGCCGATCAGCACCAGCAGGAACAACGACGGGTAGCCGAGCGCCTGTTGCGTCGACTCCGGCGGCACGGTGGACGTCGTCACCGCGGCCAGCACCACCGCCGCCGCGAGCCGCGTCACCGGGCGACCGCCGGCCGGACGCTCTCGCCGTGCGCGAGCTTGTGCACCGCCACCTTCGGCGCGGCCAGGGCGGCGAGCCGTACGAACTCGTCGCCCGGCGCGTGGAATTCGTGCGGCCGCACCGCGTCCATGCCGATCGGCCAGTACGTCCCGTAGTGCACCGGTATCGCCGCCTGGGGTGCCAGCAGGTCCAGGGCCTGCGCCGCCCGGCCCGCGTCCAGATGCCCCTCCCCGAGGAACGGCCCCCAGCCGCCCACCGGCAGCAGTGCCACCTCCACCGGTCCCACCTGCTCGGCCATCGCGTCGAACAGCCCGGTGTCCCCGGCGAAGTAGGTCCGCGCCTCCCCCTCGACGACGAAGCCCAGCGCGGGCGAGCGGTGCGGGCCCACCGGCAGCCGCCGCCCGTCGTGCCGTGCGGGCACCACCCGCACCAGCAGCTCGCCGACGCGTATCCCGTCCCCCGGGGCCACCTCGGTGACACGGAGGTGCCGCAGCCGGCGTACGCCCGGCACCGCCTGGAGTGCGCCCCGGGGCACAAGCAGGCGCGTGCCCGGGTCGAGCGCCCCCAGTGACGGCAGATGCAGATGGTCGGCGTGCAGATGGGAGACCAGCACCACGTCGGCACGCCGGGCCTCGTCGGAGGGGAGCGCGCCCCGTCGGCGCCGCAGATGCGCGAGGCGATGGGCGAACAGGGGATCGGTGAGCACCCGTATGTTCGAATCCTCGATCGTGCAGGTGGCATGACCCCACCAGGTGATCTCCACCGGCACCTTCTTCGCCTCCTTCACGCGCCTGTCCGAAGCCTACGTGCAGGAGTAGGGTCGGCGGCGAAAACCGGAGGTGAGGGGGACGCCATGGGACAACCACGGGGCGCCTCCGGCGCGCGCACACCGGCCCGGGTCATCGCCATCGCCAGCCTGACCCCCCTCGAAGAACTCGACGCCGACCCCTTCCTCGTCGACAGCCGCACGCAGCACGCCATGTGCGCCCGCTGGGCGGACGAACACGGCTACGTCGTCGCCCGGGAGCTGCTCGTCGGCGGGCTCCGCTTCGACCATCGCGCCCTGTGGGACGGCGTACGCCCCGGCGTGGACGTGTTCGTGGCGCCCAGCCTGCGGGTGCTGCGCCGGGCCCTGTCCTCCGTCGAGGAGTTCACCGCCGAGTGCGCCCGGCGCGGGGTGCGCGTGGTCACGGTGGGCCGGGCGGAGCCGTCGTACGACGCGCAGATGAAGGCCCGGGTGCACCGGCGGCTGTCCATGCCGACCGCCGGATACGACGGACGGTGAGCCCCGGGTCAAGACGAACGGGGAGCCCCGGGACACGACGGACGGTGAGCTTGGCGTCACTCCTTCGGGTGGTTCCCGCCCGGTATGACAAGGTGGAGGGCGGCCCGGTCGCCCCAGCGCACCGGGACGGTGATCTCGCCGCGGGGCGGGGGAGGGTCGAGGCGGAGGAAGCGCGGGCGTGCGGGGCGTAGGGTGGCGGCGGGCCGCCGGTCGGATCGGATGGCGGCGGATCGCCCGTCAGATCGGGCGCAGCGTCGCCGTGTGGGCCGTCTCCACACTCACCATGCTGGCCCTCGCGCTGCTCCTGCCCGACTTCCGGCTCCAGTCCGCCGACGGCGACAGCGCCACCCGGATCGCCCTGACCGCCGCCCTCGGCGCGGGCGCGTTCGGCATCCTGTCCGCCGTGGTGTGGCCGCTGCTGGTCCGGCTGCTGCTGCTCGTCCCCGCCCTCGTCCTCGGCCTGCTGGTCTTCTTCCTCAACGGCTCGCTGCTGCTGGTCGCCCTGCGCCTGAACCCCACCGGCCGGGGCGCGGTCGCCCCGGAGACCGCCGTCGTCGTGGCCGCGGTCATGTCGGCCGTCGCCTCGGCCACCGGCGGCGCGCTCGCCGTGCGCGACGACGAGGCGTACCGGCGCCGGCTGCACCGCCTCGCCGCCCGCCGCCGAAGAACCGATCCGCCCTGTGCCGCCACCCCCGGTCTGGTCCTCCTCCAGCTCGACGGCGTCGGCCACGACGTCCTGACGGCGGCCGTGGACAAGGGGCTGATGCCGGCCCTCGCCCGCCTGCTGGCGGGCGAGGGCACGCAGCCCCCCACCCACCGCCTCACCCCCTGGCACACCGACTGGTCCAGCCAGACCGGCGCCAGCCAGCTCGGCATCCTGCACGGCAGCACCTACGACGTCCCCGCCTTCCGCTGGTACGAGAAGGACCGCGAGGAGGTGATGGTCTGCAACCGGCCGACCAGCGCCGCCGAACTCCAGCGCCGCGCCGTCGCGCACACCGGGGACGGCGGGCTGCTCACCGAGGACGGCGCCAGCCGCGGCAACCTCTTCAGCGGCGGCGCCGGGGAACAGGCCCTCGTGCTGTCCATAGCGGCCCGCCGCCGAAGCCCGGAGAACCGTTCCCGCGCCGGGTACTTCGCCTACTTCTCCGACCCGGCCAACGCCGTGCGCACCGCCCTGTCCTTCGTCGCCGAGGTGGCCCGCGAGATCGGCGAGTCCACCCGCGCCCGGATCCGCCGCCGGCGCCCCCGCGTCTCCCGCGGCGGCCTCTACCCGCTGGTCCGCGCCTTCGCCACCGTCGTGGAACGGGACGTCGTCGTCGCCGCGGTGATGGGCGACATGCTCGCGGGACGCACCGCCGTCTACGCCGACCTGGTCGCCTACGACGAGGTGGCCCACCACTCCGGCCCCTACAGCCGCGACGCCGAGAAGGTGCTCACCCGCCTCGACCGGAGCCTCGCCCTGCTCGCCCGGGTCGCCGACCACGCCCCGCGCCCGTACCGCCTCGTCGTCCTCTCCGACCACGGCCAGAGCCCCGGCGAGACCTTCCACGCCCGCTACGGACTCACCCTCGCCGACCTGGTGCGGGCCGGCTGCGGACTGCACGTACCGCGCCGCGCCGAACGCACGCACAGCGGCACCGAGGCGCGGGCCGCGGTACGCGCCGCCCTGCGCCGCCCCGTGGAGGAGGGTGAGCGGCACCGCCCCGCCCGCCGCCGCGAGCCGATCGTGCTGGCCTCCGGCAACCTGGGCCTCGTCTCCTTCCCGGACGTGCGCCACCGCATGACCAGGGAGGAGATCGACGCCCGCCACCCCGCCCTGCTCACCACCCTCGCCGACCACCCCGGCATCGGCTTCCTGCTGGTCGCGAGCGAGGCGCACGACGGCGTGGTGCTCGGCCCGGGCGGCACCGAGATCCCGCTGGCCGACCTCGACCGCGACCCCGGACCGCTGGCCCGCTTCGGCCCCGGCGCCGTCGAGGCGGTGCGCCGCACCCACTCCTTCCCGCACACCGCCGACATCATGGTGAACTCCGCGTACGAGCCCGCCGACGGCGAGGTGCTCGCCTTCGAGGAGCAGATCGGCTCCCACGGCGGGCTCGGCGGCGCCCAGTCCCGCCCGTTCCTGATGTCCCCGCTGGAACTGTCCGAGCCCGTCGCGGCGGGGGAGCGGCTGACCGGGGCCGAGCAGGTGCACCGGGTGCTGCGCCGCTGGCTCGGCGAGCTGTCCGGACCCGAGGTCCCGCTCGCCGGGGCCGCCGCCGAGCAGGGCGAGCGGGCGGCCTGACGACGCGGGCCACGGGCGCCGCAGAACCCCCGCCTCCGCCGCCCGGATGTGATCGGATAGGGATCCCGGACACCCGGCAACGGAACCGCACCCTTCCGAAAGGAACCATCGTGGCCACCACGCGCACCGCGCACACCGAATGGGAAGGCAACCTTCTTCAGGGCCAAGGCGTCGTCAGCTTCGACTCCTCCGGCATCGGCGCGCAGCCGGTGTCCTGGCCGTCGCGCGCCGAGCAGGCGAACGGCAAGACCAGCCCGGAGGAGCTGATCGCGGCCGCCCACTCCAGCTGCTTCTCCATGGCCCTCGCCCACGGCCTGTCGGGCGCCGGCACCCCGCCCACCAAGCTGGAGACCAACGCCGACGTCACCTTCCAGCCCGGCACCGGCATCACCGGCATCCACCTCACCGTGCGCGGCACCGTGCCCGGCCTGGACGAGGGGGGCTTCCGGTCGGCCGCCGAGGACGCCAAGAAGAACTGCCCGGTCAGCCAGGCGCTCGCCGGTACGACCATCACCCTGACCGCCGAACTGGCCTGAGCCGGGGCGTCGCCGAGCGGCGCACAGGTGCCGCGCTCCTCGCCGGGGCGCGGCACCTCGGGTCGTAGAGCGGTCGCCCTCGCCCGGCTCGGGGCCCGTACGGCTCAGAACCGCGCCCGGTACTCCCGCAGGATCTCCCGGGTGCGCCGCGCCGAGGCGGCCCGCGCCGTCATATGGTCCAGCACCTCCAGATGCGCGGCGACCTCCCGCCGCGCGTCCAGATACAGGGCGCCGGTCAGATACTCGGTGAACACCATGTCCGGCAACTCCGGCTCGGCGAACCGGAACAGCGTGAACGGCGCGTACGTCCCCGGGTGCGGGCCCGCCGCGAACTCCGCGATCTGGAGCGTGATCCGGTCCTTCTCGGCGCACTCCACCAGCCGGTCCAGCTGGTCACGCATGACATCGGGGGACGCGCTCACCGGGCGCCGCAGCACCGTCTCGTCCATGATCACCCACAGGTGCGGGGGATCCGCGCGCTCCAGCAGCCGCTGCCGTTCCATCCGCAGCGACACATGCCGCTCCACCGACTCCGGCTCGCTCTGCCCGATCGTCCCCGCCTCCATCACCGCCCGCGCGTACGCCTCGGTCTGGAGCAGTCCCGGCACGAAGTGCGGCTCGTAGGAGCGGATGATCCGGGCGGCGCCCTCCAGGCTGACGTACAGACTGAACCAGTCGGGCAGCACATCGTGGAACCGCTGCCACCAGCCCGGCTGGTTGGCCTCCTCCGCCAGCCGCACGAACGTGGCCGCCTCGTCCCGCGCCACCCCGTAGGTGTCGAGCAGCACCTGCAAGTACGGGATTTTCAGCGCGACTTCGGCCGTCTCCATGCGCCGTACGGTCGCCGCCGCGACCCGCAGCACCCCGGCGGCCTCCTCACGGCTGAGACCCGCCGCCTCCCGCAGCTCCTGCAACCGCCTGCCGAGCACCACCTGGCCCACGGTGGGCGCGGTCCGCCGCTCACTCACGCCACGCCCTCCCCTGCCGTGCCGCCTTGGCGCGCAGCAGTCTGTCACGCGACGCCCGCTCGCACAGCGGATCGAGCGGACCAAAGGATCACAGGTTCGTCAACCCGTGGGACGGGGCGTCAACCAGCCATCGTCTGGAGGTACTTCGCGGTCGCCGGATCGGCCGGCAGGAAGGTCTCGATGGCGAGTTCGGCGACGGTGACGTCCATCGGCGTGTTGAAGGTGGAGATGGAGGACACGAACGACAGGATCCGGCCCTCGTGTTCGACCCGCATCGGCAGCGCGAAGTACGGCACCGGCTCCTCCGGGTCCTCGCCCGGCGCGTCCTCGGGCACCGGGTACGCCGTCACCTCCTCGTACAGGGCGCGGAGTTGGTCCGAGCGGTGCAGCGCGAGCTGCCGTTCCATCTGCGCGACCAGATGTCCGCGCCACTCCCGGAGGTTGCGGATCCGGGGTGCGAGGCCCTCGGGGTGCAGGGTCAGCCGCATCGCGTTCGGCGGTTGCAGCAGCTTCTCCGGGATGCCGTCCAGCAGCATCGTGATGCCCCGGTTGGCAGCCACGACCGTGTACCCGGCGTCCACCACCAGCGCGGGGTAGGGCTCGTAGCCCTGGATGAGCCGCTCCATCCCGTCGCGCAGGGCGTCCAGGGCGGGATCGTCCAGCGGGGTCTCCGGGTAGTGCGGGGCGTAACCGGCGGCCAGCAGCAGCGCGTTGCGCTCCCGCACGGGCACGTCCAGATGCTCGGCGAGCCGCAGCACCATCTCCTCGCTCGGGCGGGACCTGCCGGTCTCCACGAAACTGATGTGCCGGGCGGAGGAGTCGGCCCGCAGGGCCAGCTCCAGCTGGGAGACGCGACGCCGCTCCCGCCAGGCACGGAGCAGCGGACCCACCCCCTTGCTGCCGGGGGCGGCGGTGGACACGGAAGCTTCGGTGGCGACCATGGTCATACCTCGACCCTAAACGAGAAGTGCGCGCCCCAACGACCGCGCGCCCGCGGACGCGCCAGGTCAGGCCGGAAACGATGGCGCCCCAGCCGGTATCGGCCCCCTGGACGCGTCACCCGTTCTCCCGGTCCGGCGCGTGGCACGCTGGGAGGAGATCCGCCCCACCGTCCCGAAGGGAGCCGCGCCATGGCCGTCGCACCGCTGTCGCAGAAGGAGATCGAGGACCGGCTCGCCGAACTCCCCGGCTGGTCCGCGGACGGCGACCGGCTCACCCGCACCTACCGGCTCCCCTCGCACTTCGCCGCGGCCGCCCTGGTCATGCACATCGCCCGCATCCAGGACGAGCTGGACCACCACTCCGACTGCACCCTCGGCTACCACTCCGTCGACCTCACCCTCGCCACCCACAGCGCCGGCGGCACCCTCACCGAGAAGGACTTCGCTCTCGCCCGCAGGGTGGAAGACATCGCCCCGGGCCACGGCGCACACTGAGCGTCGTGCTGGACTACGACAAGGAAGCCCGTGTCTACGACGCCTCACGCGGTGGCGAGGCACGCGCCGAGGCCGCCGCACGCGCCGTCCTCGATCTGATACCCGACCGTCCGGGCCGCCTCCTCGACCTCGGCTGCGGCACCGGCATCGTCACCCGCAGGCTCGCCGCGGCCCGCCCCGCGACCCGGGTGACCGGCGCGGACCTCGCCGCCGGCATGATCCGCCGGGCCGCCGCCCGCCTGCCCGGCGCGATCGTCCGGGCCGACAGCCGCCGACTGCCCTTCCCCGGCGCCGCCTTCGACGGCGTCACCAGCGTCTGGCTGCTGCACCTGCTCACCGACCCCGACGACCTGGACGCCGTCCTCGCCGAGTGCGCCCGCGTCCTCCGGCCCGGCGGGGTGTATGTCACGACGGTCGACAAGGCCGCCGC
This sequence comes from Streptomyces sp. WP-1, assembly GCF_030450125.1. Lineage (NCBI taxonomy): Bacteria > Bacillati > Actinomycetota > Actinomycetes > Kitasatosporales > Streptomycetaceae > Streptomyces > Streptomyces sp. WP-1. The sequence goes on along the minus strand of NZ_CP123923.1, from coordinate 1,585,398 downwards.
GCACGACGTGGGCAGCGACATCGAGGCCGCCCTCGCCGGCCGCCCGATCCGCCCCGCCGCCGACGCCGCCGACCTCGTGACCGCGCACGCCGCCCGGCACGGGCTCGCTCTCGCGGGACGGTCCGCCTTCCCCGGCGTCGGCCAGGGCCGCAGCCCCCGCAGCACCATCGCCGACCTGTACCGGGGCTGGTTCAGCCTGCTGCCGCCCGGTGATCCGCGCCGGGGGACGTACGCCGCCCGGCTCGCCGCCCTCCCGGACCAGGACCGCCCGCGCGCGGACCCGACGTTCAGCCTGCGCGCCTTCCGCAAGGACTGACGGGTATTGGGTCGTCGGGTGCGCGTGTGACTGAGGTCGGGCGCGGGTAGCCGGTGGTCCACCCGAGTCCCCGCCGGATCGCCGTCTCCACCGGTGAGTACGCCCCGTCCGGCCGCTCCAGCTCGTAGGGCACCGCGGGCTCCAGCGGCGGCTGCGCCATGAGCCGGGGCCGGGTGCCCCGGTGCGGCTGCGCCGCGTGCACCAGGAACGGATGGCACAGATAGACGTCGCCGGGGCGCCCGGTGGCGAGCGCGAGCGGCCGGTGCTCGCTGGCCGCGACCAGCTCCGGCGCGATCTCCAGCCCGGAGACACCTGCCTCGCCGTACGGTTCCAGGACCCGCGGCACGTCCAGATGCGAGCCGACCCGGATCCGGGTCGGCGCGTCCTCCTCGCCCACCTCGCTGAACAGGAACAGCATCAGCAACGCCCGGTCCCGGGAACGGAGATTGGTGTGGAACCAGGTGGCGCCCTCGGGCAGATAGCTGCCCTCGATGTGCCAGCCGGCGTCGCCCGGGTCCTCGGGGTGCGGGAAGCGCAGCGGGAACGTGCCGAGCGAGTACCGTGGCAGCCAACGCCGTTCACCCACCAGCAGGTCGAACGCGGTGTGCAGGGCGGGGGAGTTGGCGGCGGCCGCGAAGGGACCCTGTGCCAGGCCGCCGATCCGCACCACCGGGTCCTTCCAGGTGGCGGGGTCCTGAGGGTCGTACCCCGTCTCCCGCCACAGCAGCCGCGCGCAGTCCTCGGCGACCCGGGGCGCGACCGCGCCCTCGATCTTCACGAACCCGTCGGCGAGGAAGCGCTCCACCATGTCGTTGCCCATGCGGGTCATGGTGGACGAGGTAAGGCGGTGGGGCATCCGGTTTTCCGGCGGCCTCCCCGGCCCGGATTTGCCGGGTCGGCAACGGAGCTGGCCCCCGCCCGGTGTGCCGTCGCACCCTGACGGCATCCGGAAGAGAGGCTGACCACCATGGCGCACGACCACAACGGCGATCACACCCGCTGCCAGGGACACGAAGAGGACCACGGGCACAAGCACGGCCATGGGCATGCGCACGGCCACGGGCACGGCGCGGACCTCGACTGGAACGAGCTGGGCCCCCACCTTGAGGCCCAGGCCGAACTGTTCGCCCCCCTGTACCGGCAGGCCCTGTCCTGGCTCGCGGACGAGTCCGCCGAGCCGGGTCTGATCGCGGACGCGGGCAGCGGCCCCGGGGTCCTGTCCTGCCTGTTCGCCGAGGTGTTCCCCGGCGCCCGGGTCGTCGCCGTGGACGGCACCGCGCCGCTCCTCGACCGGGCCCGCGCCCGCGCCGGCCGCCTCGGCCTCACCGATCGCGTCGACATCCTGGCCGGTGAACTCCCTGACGTGCTGCACCAGTTGCCGAAGCCGGCCGATCTGCTGTGGGCCAGCCGCAGCCTGCACCACCTCGGCGACCAGCGGGCCGCGCTCACCGCGTTCGGGCAGCGGCTCGCCCCCGGCGGCACCCTGGCCCTCCTCGAAGGCGGTCTGCCCTCCCGCTTCCTGCCCCGCGACCTCGGCATCGGCCGCCCGGGGCTCCAGGCGCGGCTGGACGCGCTGGAGGAGGACCGGTTCACGCGGATGCGGGCCGAACTGCCCGGCTCCGTCGCCGAGACCGAGGACTGGCCGGCCCTGCTGACCGCCGCGGGCCTGCGGTACACCGGCAGCCGCAGCTTCCTGCTCGACCTGCCCGCCCCGGCCGACGACCGGACCCGCGCCTATGTCGCCGCCACCCTCGGCCGGGTGCGCGAGGGCTTCGGCGACGCCCTCGCCGCCGAGGACCGGGACACCCTCGACCGGCTCCTCGACCCCGTCGACCCCGCGAGCGTCCACCGGCGGCCGGACGTCTTCCTCCTGTCCGCGCACACCGTGCACACGGCCGTACGCCCCTCCTGACCGCGCCCGGCGCCCGGCGGCACGTGACTTCGAGAGCGTTCCAAATGGTGAACTCCCCGTCCATCCAACGGCATTCGGATACCCAGGGGGAAACCATGAACGACTCTCCGGTCGCGCTCATCACCGGCGGCGGCAGCGGTATCGGGGCCGCCGTCGCCCGGCAGCTGCTGGCCGCCGGACACCGGGTCGCCGTCACGGGCCGCACCGAACGGCGGCTGCGGGACTTCGCCGAGGGCCTGGGCGACCCCGGGGCACTGACGACGGTCGTCGGCGACGCGGCGTCGTACGACGACATCCGGCACGCGGTCGACCGCACCCTCACGGCGTACGGCCGGCTGGACACCGTGGTCGCCAACGCCGGGCTCGCCACCCATGACTCCGTGGCCGAGGGCGACCCGGCCGGCTGGTCCGAGACGGTCCTCACCGACGTCCTCGGCCCGGCCCTGCTGATCCGCGCCTCGGTCGACGCGCTCGAGGAGACACGCGGCCGGATCGTGCTCGTCGGCAGCGTCGCCGGATTCGTGAACACGCCGGGCAACCTCTACGGGGCGACCAAGTGGGCGGTCACCGGGCTCGCCGAGAACACCCGGCGGCAGGTCACCGAGTCCGGCGTCGGCGTGACGCTGATCGCCCCCGGCCGGGTGGAGACGCCGATCTGGGACGGCTCGGGCGGCCTGCCCCGGGGCACCCGCTGACCGCCGACCAGATCGCCGACTCCGTGGCCTGGGCGATCCGGCAGCCGGCCGGGGTCGATGTCAACACCGTGGTCGTACGTCCGCTGGGTCAGCCCAACTGACGCAGGAACGACGCTAGTTGTTCGCTATGAACTGCTGCGCCAGCTGGTCGCCGAGGGAGACGGCGGCGCTGTGGCTCTCGATGGGGGAGACCTTGGAGTTCTTGAACAGGATGTAGGTCACGCCCGAGTCCGCGCCGCCGGTCGCCGGGTCCGGGTCGATCCCGAGCGCCTTGGCGGTGGCGTACGACGCCTCGCCGATGATCTTCGTGGGGCCGGTGTCGCCGACGACGGCGTACTCCACCTTGTCGCCGTAGACGACGGCGACCACGCCACCGCCCTTGATCCCGTAGTCGGAGTACTTCCAGATGCTGCTGGTGCTGGGCACCACGACATAGGGCAGCGACTCGGACTTCAGGGGCTTGCCGTCGGACTGGTGGAAGGCGGTGTCGTCCTGGTACCAGGGGTCGCGGTCCTCGTTGCAGTTGGTGGTGCGCTGGCCGTCGCAGTCGATGTCCATGTCGGCCTTCCAGAACACCGCGCCGTTCTTGCCGCAGACCGGGACCGTGGCCGAGGTCTCGTCGTCGGTCTTGTACTTGCCGTTGGAGATCTGCGCACAGGACTTCACCTTGGCGAGCAGGTCGGCCGCGCTGACCGAGCCCTCCTGGGCGCCCTTCGGCGCGGCTGCCGGCGCGGGGTCCGCGAGCGCGTGCGCGGGCATCAGGCCGGCGGCGAGCAGGGCGGCCCCGGAGGCCGCGGCGAGGGTCAGTGATCGAAGACGCACTGTGGGGGACCCTTCTGTTAGGAAACTTTCCTTACCGGGCGGCTCCACCGTGACGTAGGTGCCATGTGCGCGTCAACCCTGCGGTCGCGAACCCGCGAAACCCCGTGCGTATTGCGATGGTTCGCGCCCCATGGTGAGACTGGAGGCACCGGAGGGGTCCGTGTCGTCCGCGCCCGGGAGGCGAGGTGCCATGTTCGTACGCACGGTGTACGCGACCGGGGATCCGGCCCGGCTGGACCCGGCCCTGCGCGCCCTGAACAGCCGGGGCCACGATCTGCTGGAGGAGCGGCCCGGCTACCGGGGCGCGGGCGTCTTCGTCGACCGCGAGCTGGGCAAACTGCTCACGGTCAGCTGGTGGGAGTCCGAGGAGGCGCAGACCGACAGCGACGAGGTGATGCGGGAGCGGCGCCCCGCGCTGCTGGAACCCTTCGCCGCGTCGGTGGCCGTCGAGCACTATCGCGCCGCCGTCTTCCACGCCCTGCCGCTGCCCGTGACCGGCGGCGGACTGCGCGTCGCCCGCCTGGAGTTCGACCCCCGGGACGCGGACCTGCTGGCCGACACCTTCCACGCGACCGCGCTGCCCCGGCTGGAGACGGTGCCGGGACTCGCCCGCACGGCGCTGCTGCTGGACCGCGACCGGGGCCGGGGCATCGCGGGCACGGTCTTCACCGACCACCACGCCCTCGCGTCCGCCCGCGCCGGCCTGTCCGCGATCCGCCGCTCCGGCACGGCCAAGGCACGGGCGACGGTGGTGGCGCTGGAGGAGTTCGAGGTGGTGCACGCGGATGCGCATGCGCTGTGAGAAAGAGCGGGGGCGCCGTGGTCCCCGGGTCCGTCGGGGCCGGCCGCGCGGTTCCCCGCGCCCCTTCGAGGCGTCGGCCGCGCGCACAGGGCTCCCCGTACGCGCGGCCGGAAGAGAATCGTCAGCCCATGTCGAACGTCGCCGGGTCCGGCCCGATCCGCCGGTCCTCGTTCAGCGCGCCGATCGCCGCCAGATCCTCCGCGTCCAGGCTGAAGTCGAACACCTCGATGTTCTCCTTGATCCGCGAGGGCGTCACCGACTTCGGGATCACGATGGTGCCCTGCTGGACGTGCCACCGCAGCACCACCTGCGCCGGAGTGCGGTTGTGCTTCTGCGCGATCGCCACGATCGCCGGCACCTCCAGCAGCCCCTTGCCCTGCCCGAGCGGCGACCATGCCTCCGTCCGGATGCCCTGCTCCGCGTGGTACTCCCGGGCCGCGTGCTGCTGAAGATGCGGGTGCAGCTCGATCTGGTTCACGGCGGGGACGACGGACGTCTCCTCCGCGAGCCGCCGCAGATGCTCGGGAAGGAAGTTGGACACTCCGATGGCGCGGACCCGGCCGTCGGCGTACAGCTTCTCCAGCGCCTTGTACGTGTCGACGTACGTGTCCCGGGCCGGCAGCGGCCAGTGGATCAGGTACAGGTCGAGATGGTCGAGCCCCAGCTTGCCGAGCGACGTGTCGAAGGCGCGAAGCGTCGCGTCGTACCCCTGGTCGCTGTTCCAGAGCTTGGTGGTGACGAAGATATCCTCGCGGGGCAGACCGGAGGCCGCGATGGCACGGCCGGTGCCCTCTTCGTTGCCGTACGCAGCGGCCGTGTCGATGCTGCGGTACCCGGCCTCGAGCGCCGTGCCGACGGCCTGCTCGGCCTCGTCGTCCGGCACCTGCCACACGCCGAAGCCCACCTGGGGCATCTCGACACCGTTGTTGAGGATGATCGGGGGGACCTTGCTGCTCACGAGCTCGTGATCCTTCGCTGGTCGACGACGTGGTTCTTCATCGTCAACGATCACACACCACGATACATTCCTGACGCGCCTGGAACCTCCGGATCCGTCCCGGTCCGTCAGGACTTGTACAGCGCCTCGACCTCGCGCTCGTACGCCTTCTCGATCGCCTTCCGTTTCAGCTTCAACGACGGTGTCAGCAGGCCGTGTTCCTCGGTGAACGGCTGCGCCAGTATCCGGAAGGTGCGGATCGACTCGGCCTGCGAGACCAGCGTGTTCGCGGCGACCACGGCGCGCCGCACCTCGGTCTCCAGATCCGGGTCCCGCACCAGCCGCGCGGGCGCCATCGCCGGTTTGCCACGCATCTGGAGCCAGTGCTCGACGGCCTCGTGGTCGAGGGTGACCAGGGCGGCGATGTAGGGGCGGTCGTTGCCGACCACGATGCACTGGCTGACCAGCGGATGGTCGCGGACCCGCTCCTCCAGCACCCCGGGCGAGACGCTCTTGCCGCCGGAGGTCACCAGGATCTCCTTCTTGCGGCCGGTGATCGTCAGATAACCGTCCTCGTCCAGCGAGCCCAGGTCCCCGGTGGCCAGCCAGCCGTCGTGCAGCGATCCGTCGGTCGCCTTGGGGTTGTTCAGATAGCCCTGGAAGACATTGCCGCCGTACAGCCAGACCTCGCCGTCGTCGGCGATGTGCACGGTCGTCCCGGGGATCGCCTGGCCGACCGTGCCGTAGCGGGTGTGCTCGGGCGGGTTCGCGGTCGCCGCGGCCGTCGACTCGGTCAGGCCGTAGCCCTCGTAGATCTGCACGCCCGCGCCCGCGAAGAACAGCCCGAGGCGTCTGTCCATGCCGGAGCCGCCCGACATGGCGTTGCGGATCCGGCCGCCCATCGCGGCCCTGACCTTCGCGTACACCAGCTTGTCGAACAACTGGTGCTGCATCCGCAGCCCCGCCGTCGGCCCCGGCCCGACGCCCCAGGCCTTCGCCTCGACCGCCTCCGCGTACCGCACCGCGACATCGACCGCCTTCTCGAACGGCCCCGCCTTGCCCTCCTTCTCCGCCTTGCGCCGGGAGGCGTTGAACACCTTCTCGAAGATGTACGGCACCGCCAGGATGAACGTCGGCTGGAACGCCTGGAGGTCGGGCAGCAGGGCCGCGGCGTTCAGCTGCGGCTGGTGGCCGAGCCGCACCCGGCCCCGGACCGCGGCCACCTCCACCATGCGCCCGAAGACATGGGCGAGCGGCAGGAACAGCAGCGTGGACGCCTCTTCCCCGCGCCTGGAGTGGAACACCGGCGCCCAGCGGTCCACCACGCTGTCCGCCTCGAACATGAAGTTCCCGTGCGAGAGCACACAGCCCTTGGGGCGGCCCGTGGTGCCCGAGGTGTAGATGACCGTGGCCACCGAGTCCGGGGTGACCGCCTGCCGGTGCCGGTGCACCACCTCGTCGTCCAGATGCGCGCCGGCGTCGTACAGCTCCCGCACACAGCCCGCGTCCAGCTGCCACAGCCGGCGCAGCCGCGGGAGCCGGCCGATCACCGTGGCGATGGTCATCGCGTGGTCCTCGTGCTCCACGATCGCCGCGGTGACCTCGGCGTCGTACAGCATCCAGAAGCACTGCTCCGCCGAGGAGGTGGGGTAGACCGGCACCACCTGGGCGCCGATGGTCCACAGGGCGAAGTCGAAGAGCGTCCACTCGTAGCGGGTACGGGACATGATCGCGACCCGGTCGCCGAACCGGACCCCGCTCGCCAGCAGGCCCTTGGCCAGGGCGAGGACCTCGTCGCGGAACTCGGCGGAGGTCACATCGCGCCACTGCCCGGCAGCGTCCTTGCGGCCGAGGGCCACCCGCCCCGGGTCCGTCTCGGCGTGCTCGAAGACCGCATCGGCCAGACCACCCACCGGCGGTGCCGACGTGAGAGGCGGGTTGGTGAACTCGCGCAATCCTCGCTCCCCGATCCTCGCTGCCTGAACGCGCCGGTGATGTGCGGCACAGCGCCGTGAAAGCTACCTCACACCCTGAGCGGAGGGGAGGGGTGCGGAAACAGAGCAAACCGCGCCTTCCGCCCGATGGTTGTCCGGAAAATGCCCGCACATGGGGAAGGGACGGACACAATACTGACGGGTCAGTAAGTTTCGGGGGCGTAATCTCCACCGAATCTGTACGCGCCGATTACCGCTCTGTACAGGGCGATTACGGCCACGACCACGCCGTCCGCGGCCCGGCGACGGCCCCACCGCGCCCCTCCCGTGCGGCCACCGGCATCCGGCCCGCCGCCGAGGTCCCTGTGAAGAGCGCCACACCGCCGTCAGCCGCCATGGCGCCGCAGCCGCTCCCCGCCCGCAAGCACCGCCGCCGCGAGGGCGTCCGCCGCCTCCTGTGTCCCCGGCCGGTGCCGGCCGTGCGCCAGCACGAAGTCGACCTTCCCCAGCTCCGGCAGCCCCACGCGCTCCGGCAGCCGGAACAGGCCCGGCGGGACCAGCCGGCGCGCGTGCGCCATCACCCCGAGCCCCGCCCGGGCCGCGGCGATCAGCCCGTTGAGGCTGCCGCTGGTGCAGACGATCCGCCAGTCGCGCCCCTGCCGCTCCAGCGCCTCCAGGGCCCGCGCCCGGGTGATGCCGGGCGGCGGGTACACGATCAGCGGAACCGGCCGGTCGGCGTCCAGGCGCAGCCGCTCGGCGCCGATCCACACCAGGTCGTCGCGCCACACCAGCGACCCGCGCGGATCCTCCGGGCGCCGCTTGGCCAGCACCAGATCGAGCTTCCCGGCGGCCAGCCGCTCGTGCAGGATCCCGGACAGCTCGACGCTCAGCTCCAGATCGACCTCGGGATGGTCGTAGCGGAAGCCCTCCAGGATCTCCGGCAGCCGGGTCAGCACGAAGTCCTCCGACGCGCCGAACCGCAGCCGCCCGCGCACCCGGGTCCCGGTGAAGAACGCCGTCGCCTGCTCGTGCACCTCCAGGATCCGGCGCGCGAAGCCGAGCATCGCCTCGCCGTCCTCGGTCAGCTCCACGGAGTGCGTGTCCCGGGCGAACAGCGGACGCCCCGACGCCTCCTCCAGCCTGCGCACATGCTGGCTCACCGTGGACTGGCGCAGGCCGAGACGCCGGGCCGCCTGCGTGAAGCTCAGCGTCTGGGCGACCGCGAGGAAGGTCCGCAGCTGGTTCGGGTCGTACACGGCCCCCAGCGTACGTCGTCGCTATCGCGAATCATGATGACAGTGAGAGTGGTGTGCGGGATTCCCGATCGAGGCGGGGCAAGGGATCATCAGGAGAGGCCCGGTCCCACGGGCCCGACCGGAATGCCGTCGCACACCCCCTGCCGTCGCACACCCATCGGAGCATCGTGACACGCCTGCGCTGGCCGAGCTGGATGCCGATCGACCCGTACATCGTGCTGCTCCTCGGCACGGTGGGCCTCGCCGCCCTGTTCCCGGCCCATGGCACCGGCGCCACCGTGGCCTCGGGCGCCTCGACCGCCGCGATCGCCTTCCTCTTCTTCCTCTACGGCGCCCGCCTCTCCACCCGCGAGGCACTCGACGGACTGCGCCACTGGCGGCTCCATGTCACCGTGCTGGCCTGCACCTTCCTCGTCTTCCCCGCGCTCGGCCTGGCCGCCCGCGCCACCGTGCCGGTGCTCCTCACCCAGCCCCTCTACCAGGGCCTGCTCTTCCTGACCCTGGTGCCCTCCACGATCCAGTCGTCCATCGCCTTCACCTCCATCGCCCGCGGAAACGTGCCCGCCGCCATCTGCGCCGGCTCCTTCTCCTCCCTGGTCGGCATCGTCCTCACCCCGCTGCTGGCGGCCGTACTGCTCGGCAACAGCGGCGGCGGTTTCTCCGCCGACTCCCTCGTCAAGATCGTGCTGCAACTGCTGGTGCCGTTCCTCGCCGGGCAGCTGCTGCGGCGCTGGATCGGCCCCTTCATCACCCGGCACAAGAAGGTCCTCGGACTGGTCGACCGCGGTTCCATCCTGCTCGTCGTCTACACCGCCTTCAGCGAGGGCATGATCCAGGGCATCTGGCACCAGGTCAGCCCCGCCCGGCTCGGCGCGCTCCTCCTGGTCGAGGCCGTGGTCCTCGCTGTGATGCTGGTCGGCACCTGGTACGGGGGCCGGGCCCTCGGCTTCGACCGGGAGGACCGGATCGCCATCCAGTTCGCCGGCTCCAAGAAGTCCCTCGCCTCCGGCCTGCCCATGGCGAGCGTCCTCTTCGGCGCCCACGCCTTCCTGGCCGTGCTTCCGCTGATGCTCTTCCACCAGATGCAGCTGATGGTGTGCGCGGTCATCGCCAAGCGCCGCGCCCATGACCCGGGGGTCGAGGACGAGGACGGGGCCGGGGACACCGGCCGGGGCACCGAGGCCGAGGACGGTGCTGCCGCTGGTGCCGAGGCGGGTGGCGGCGCCGAGGGGTCAGCCGCGCACCCGGTCCAGGGGCAGCCACAGAACCGTGTCCTCCGGTGACCGCAGCGCCTTCGGGTCCGCCAGCTCCTGGTCGGTCAGCGCCCGGTCCCAGACGTGCACCTCGTCGATCCCACCGGTGAAGAAGGCCCGGCTGTCCATGCGCTGACCTATGTGCACACCGAAGGGCGAGTCACGGCTCACCGAGCCCGGCACATCGGCCACCAAAGCCTCCGTACCGTCGACGAACAGCGACAGCGTCCCGCCGCCCCGGCGCAGCACCGCGTGGTGCCACTGGCCGTCGTTGTACGCGCCGTCCGTGCGCACGGCCACCGTCCGCGAGGCCGCCGCGCCGTCCCGGGCGGTGATCAGTCCCTGTATCCGGTGGTTCGCCGGCTCCCCGCGCAGCCACACCTGCGGCTCGCTGGTCCCGATCCCGCCCATCCACAGCAGCGGCTGCTCCCCGGTCACCGCCGTGTACCGGAACCACAGCGACGCCGTGAAGTCCTTCGCCCCCAGGGGAAGACTCGCGCGGTACGGCAGCCGTACGGCGTCGTCCGTGCCGTCGAAGGCGAGCGCGCCCCCGAAGACGCCGTCCGTCTCCTGCGCGCCGCCGAGCACCGCGGCCGGATGGGCGCCCGGGGCCAGGTCCGGGGTGACCGGGTCGGGGTCCCGGCGCGGGGTGAGCCAGTCCTCGGTGAACCGGGCGAAGCGGATTTCGTCCCGCGCGTCCACCGCCCCGCCCTCGTAAAGCAGACCCACGGTGTCCCCGCCCATCCGCACCAGGTCCGAGTAGCCGGACCAGTCGGTGGTGACGACCGTGCCCCGGTCCACGCTGTCCCAGGTGCGCCCGCCGTCGTACGAGGAGCGGATCATCATGGTGCGGCGCCGGTCGGGGTCGGCGGGGCAGGCCAGCAGAACGCGGTCGCCCAGGCGCAGTATCGACCCCTGCACCTGCGGGGTGTACAGGTCGGGCAGGGCGCGGAAGGGGGCGGTGAAGCTGTTTCCGCCGTCGCGGCTGGTGGTCTGGGTGCGCTGACCGAGGTCGGTGCCGTCCGTCTCCCGGCCGCTGACCAGGATCGAACCGTCCGCGCGCTCGGCGAGGGTCAGCTCGGACGGCTTCTGCCGGAAGGTGCCGTCGTCCGCGATGGGCCAGGTGTCGGTGGCGCCGATCCGCCAGTGGCCGCCGTGGTCGTCGCTGACGACGAGCGCCGCGTGATTGGCGGTGATCCGGCTGCCGTTCCACGTCTCGGCGTTGACCCCGAACACCAGCCGGCCCGCGTACCGCCCCTTGGTGAGCTGTATCCCGTGCACCGGACCGGTCGCGTACCAGGAGTTCCAGTCGGCGGGCAGGATCTCGGGGCTCAGGTCGCGCGGCGCGGACCAGGTCAGGCCGTCGTCGTCGCTGTACTGAAGATGCGGGGTGCGGTCGCAGGGGACCGAGCAGCTGGCGCTGTCCGTACGCCCCGTGTTGTACGTCTCGGCGAGCCAGACCCGGCCGGTCGTCCGGTCCACGATCGGCGCGGGGTTGCCGTGGGTGTCACCCGCGCCCTCGTCGACGACCCGCAGCGGGCTCCAGGTGCGGCCGTCGTCGGTGGACCGTTTGACCACGATGTCGATGTCGGCGGCGTCCCCGCAGTTGAGCACCCGGCCTTCGGCGAAGGCCAGCAGCGTCCCGTCCGTCGTCCTGACGACCGCGGGGATGCGGAAGCAGGCGTAACCCGGGTCCTGGGACGCCCGGAACAGCACCTGCTGCTCGAATTCGGGCGAACCGGCCGCCTGTTGGGTCCGCTGGGCCTGCTGGGCCTGCTGGATCGGCCGGGCTTGGGCCGGTCGGGCGTGGGCCGGTTGGGCCGGCAGCAGGGGTGCGAGGAGTGCGGCCGTCATGACGGCGGCCGTGGCGAGTACGGGTCTGAGTCGGGCGCGAAGACATGTCGGCACGTGCGGCCTGCCTCTCGTCGGCCGGACATCTGGACGTCCGGACATCCCATGTCCAAGGTGCGCCCCATCGAAGGTAGTTGGGCCTTTGGTGTCATACAAGAAGTGTGCCGGGAACCGCCGCGCGAAACGATGGAGCCCGCCACCGGAAACATCCGGGGGTTTACCGGAGCAAGCGTGCGGGGGTTCATGGCCGCAGCACGACCTTGCCCAGGTTGGACCGCGTCTCTATCGCCGCGTGCGCCCGCGCCGCCTCCTCCAGGCCGAACTCCGCGTGCACGACGGGCCGTACGCTCCCCTCGTCGAAGAGCCGCCACAGCTCCCGGCGCCACCGCTCGTACAGCTCGGGCCGGCCACGGGCGATCAGGGCCATCTGGAAGCCGATCACCGACTTGGCGCCCACGAGGAGGTCGTACGCCCGGACCGTGCCGCCGCCCGAGCTGTAGGCGACCAGCCGGCCGTGCGGGGCGAGGGCGGCGACGGCAGGGGTGAGCAGGTCGCCGCCGGCCGCGTCCAGGACGCAGTCCACGGGGTCTCCCCAGCTGTCGTCGGCATACCGGACGCAGTCGTCCGCGCCGAGGGAGCGCACGAACTCCGCCTTCGCCGGGTCGGAGACGGCCCCCACCACCCGCCCCGCACCCCGCGCCCGCGCCAGCTGCACCGCCAGGTGCCCGACCCCGCTCGCCGCCGCCGTCACCAGCACCGACTCGCCCGGCTCGGGGCGCGCAGCCGACAGGGCGCCGAGCGCCACCAGCCCGCTGCGCACCAGCGCGACCGCGTCCACCTCGGTGGCACCCTCCGGTATCGACGAGGCCATGGCCTCGTCCAGCACCGCGTAATCGGCGTACCCGTGTCCGAAGCACAGCCCCGTCACTCGGTCGCCGGGGCGGAACCGGGTCACCTCGGCGCCGACCGCCATCACCTCGCCCGCCGGTTCACCGCCCAGCGGTATCGGCTCGGCGGCCTCGCGCACCTTGCGGACGACCGGCAGCGTGACCCCGATCGCGGCGCAGCGCACGAGCAGCTGGCCGGGACCGGGCTCGGGGATGTCGGCCTTCTCCGTGAACAGGGGGCCGCCGGGGGAGTCGTACCGGACGCGACGCATCGGGCCTCCATGGCCGGTTCGTCGGACCGGCGGATCGGTGGCGGGGCAAGGAGAGAGAGTCCAAGCCCGCACGGGGTCGTTGGGAGTTCCAACGGTATGCCGAAAGTCGTGGGGAAGTCCAATGATTTCTCGGATAGGCTGCTGCCCATGGCTGCCGAAACGTCCCCGCGTGCCGAAACACCCCCGTATGCCGGAACATCCCCGCGTGTCGAACCGTCGCGGACGCCCGGACCGCCCCTGACCGCGATCCGGGCACTGCCCAGCTGGATCCTCGGCCGGGCCGCCGCGCGGGGCCGGGCCCTGGTCGCCGACGCGCTCGCCGCCGAGGGCCTGAAGATGTGGCACCACGTGGCGCTCTCCGCCGTCCGCGACCTCGCCCCCGTGGCCCAGGCCGACCTCGCGCGGGGCATCGCCCTCGACCCCAAGGACCTCGTGGGCATCCTGAACGACCTGCAGAGCGCCGGCCTGGTCGTCCGCGCGCCGGATCCCGGGGACCGCCGTAAGAACGCGGTGTCCCTCACCGAGAAGGGCGGCCTGCTCCTCGAACGCTGCGAGCAGGCCGCCCGTACGGCCAACGAGGAGTTGCTCGCTCCGTTGTCGGCGGCCGAACGCGAGCTGTTCGTACTCCTGTTGACGCGGATCTCCGGCACGGAGGGGTGACCGGGCGGGGCGGGGGAGGGCGGCAGCGGGGTGGTTGAGGGAGGCGGCGGGGTGACGGAGCGGGGTGGTTGAGGGAGGCGGCGGGGTGACCGGGCGGGGTGGTTGAGGGAGCGCGCCCACCCGGCCCACCGGCAGTGACCCGGCCGCCCCGCTGTACAGCCCCTCGCGCTCCGCCTCCGCCAACTCCCGCCACGACTCGGTGCGTACGACTTCGGGCGCGACCACGTTGACCCGCAGTGGCGCCAACTCCAGTGCCAGCGCCCGCGTCAGGGACTCCATCGCCCCGCACAGCGCCGACACCACGCTCGATCCCGGTAGCGGCCGGTTCCCCGCCGTACCCGTGGTCAGTGCGATCGACCCGCCCGCCCGGATCGACCCGGCGCCGTACTTCACCGCCCGGTACGCGCCTCACCGCCGGGTGTCCAAGAACCGCTGCTCCCGGGCCGGTTCGGTGTCGGCCACGCTCTCCAGCAGCAGCGTCTCGTCCGCCGTGTACACCACGCGCGAGGGAGCCGGGGAGATCGGGAGGGTTGAGGGAGCTGGGGAAGCCGGGGGAGGTGCCCAGTGGTCGGCCAGGCGCCGGTCAGCCCTTGGTCGTCTCCGTCTCCTTCTCCAGCGCGATCCGGTCGTCCCCCGCGTACACGTTCATCGAGCTGCCCCGCAGGAACCCGACGAGCGTCAGGCCGGTCTCCGTGGCGAGGTCCACGGCCAGCGACGACGGTGCCGACACCGCCGCCAGCAACGGGATCCCGGCCATCACGGCCTTCTGCGCCAGCTCGAACGAGGCCCGGCCGGAGACCAGCAGCACCGTCCGGGACAGGGGCAGCCCACCGTTCTGGAGGGCCCGCCCCACCAGCTTGTCGACCGCGTTGTGCCGGCCGACGTCCTCCTTGACGTCGAGCAGTTCCCCGTCCTCGGTGAACAGGGCGGCCGCGTGCAGACCCCCGGTGCGGTCGAACACCCGCTGGGCCTCCCGCAGCCGTTCGGGCAGCTCGGCCAGCAGCTCCGGCGTGACGCGGAGACGGGGGCTGTCGGCGATCGGCCAGCGGGCGGTCGTACGGACGGCGTCCAGGCTGGCCTTGCCGCACAGTCCGCACGAGGACGAGGTGTAGACGTTCCGTTCGAGGGTGAAGTCGGGGAGGGAGACGTCCGGCGCGGTCTTCACATCGACCACGTTGTAGGTGTTCGAACCGTCCGCGGTGGCACCCGCGCAGTAGACGATGTTCTGGAGGTCGGACGTGGCCGCCAGCACGCCCTCGCTCACCAGGAACCCGGCCGCGAGCGCGAAGTCGTCGCCCGGGGTGCGCATGGTGATCGCCAGCGGCTTGCCGTTCAGCCGGATCTCCAGGGGCTCCTCGGCGACGAGTGTGTCCGGCCGGGTGGAGACCGCGCCGTCCCGGATGCGGAGGACCTTGCGCCGTTCCGTGACTCGTCCCATGTCCTGATCAGCCCCGGTTCTGTACGTGCTGGCGGCCGAAGCGGCCCTTGGTGCGGGAGGTGCGATGCGGAGATCCCATTGTCCTGCACATGCATTGTCCTGCACATGGAGGACGAGCCCGCCGCCGTCCGCTGCGCACGAGGGCCCGGTGGTGCTGAGGGGAGCCGACAATTCGTATGCCCGTTTCCTGTGGCTTCACGTGCCCTCGTACTGGTGAGTCACTCAGCAGACTGTGGGTCCCGTTACCACGGCAACAAGGGGGACCTCCGTCATGCACGGCTCTCGCATCGCCGCCATCGGCCACTATCAGCCCACCCGGGTGCTCACCAACGAGGATCTGGCCGGCATGGTCGACACCAGCGACGAGTGGATCCGCACGCGGGTGGGCATCCGCACCCGGCACATCGCCGGCCCCGACGAGCCGGTGGACGAGCTGGCCGCGCACGCCGCCGCCAAGGCCCTCGCCACCGCGGGGCTCGGGCCCGCCGACATCGACCTGGTCCTCGTCGCCACCTCCACCGCGATCGACCGGTCCCCGAACATGGCCGCCCGGGTCGCGGCCCGGCTCGGCATCCCGGGGCCCGCCGCGATGGACATCAACGTGGTGTGCGCCGGCTTCACCCACGCGCTGGCCACCGCCGACCACACGATCCGCGCCGGGGCGGCCACCCGTGCCCTGGTCATCGGCGCCGAGAAGATGACCGAGGTCGCCGACTGGAGCGACCGCAGCACCTGCGTCCTCGTCGGCGACGGCGCGGGAGCGGCGGTCGTGGAGGCGTGCGCGCCGGAGCAGGAGCCGGGGATCGGGCCCGTGCTGTGGGGGTCGGTGCCGGAGATGGGGCACACGGTACGGATCGAGGGCACGCCGCCGCGGTTCGCGCAGGAGGGGCAGAGCGTCTACCGCTGGGCCACCACCCGGCTCCCGGCCATCGCCCGCAAGGCCTGCGAGCGCGCCGGGATCGCCCCCGAGGACCTCGCGGGCGTCGTCCTCCACCAGGCCAACCTGCGCATCATCGAACCCCTCGCGGAGAAGATCGGCGCCGTGAACGCAGTGATCGCCCGCGATGTGACGGAGTCCGGCAACACCTCCGCCGCGAGCATCCCGCTCGCCCTCTCCAAACTGGTCGAGCAGGGCGCCCTGCCTACCGGCGCCCCGGTCCTCCTCTTCGGCTTCGGCGGAAACCTGTCGTACGCCGGTCAGGTCATCCACTGCCCGTAGGGCGCGGCCCACCCAGGCTTACGATCACTCTGTGTACGCGCCACCCCGCACCACGTACACACCCGCCCACCCCGCCCGGCTCCGCCCACCCGAGCGAAACACGCAGGTGAAACGCACTCCGAAACCTTGGTATTGTTGTCCATGTCGCCGCGAGGGAAGCCCTCCGCAAGGCGACAGGCACCTGGTCCGGGTGGCGGAATGGCAGACGCGCTAGCTTGAGGTGCTAGTGCCCTTTATCGGGCGTGGGGGTTCAAGTCCCCCCTCGGACACCAGCAGAGACCCCAGTTGATCTGGGGTTTTTCTGTTTCTCCGGCTGTGGCGTGACCAACCACGTGACCAACAGCCGGGCGAATCCCCAGGTCAGACCAGGGATGACAGGCCGAGTCGACCCGCTCCGGAAGCGGCCAGCCGCCGCGCTCCGTCCTTACGTGAGTGCCCGTACCGGGCCATGGTGTAGCCCGGCGAATGGTGCCGGACGTTCGCGGAGACCTCGACGGGGTTCTCCCCGGCCTCCAGGTCGTTCGTGACCTTGCTGTGCCTCCAGTCGTGGATCCGGAAGTCCTCCGGCAGGTGCAGGCGCGTCCGGAGGGTGCGCCAGCGCGCCGAAACCTTCTCGGGGTCCTGCGGTCCGCCCGCTCACTCCGGTACAGCTTGAAGCCGTCGCGGGCGAAGACGAGATCACTGTCCGCCCACGCGGAGCCGAGTCGTTCCCGTTCCGCGATCTGGCGTTCCCTCTGCCACTTCAGGACGTTCATCACGGACTGGTCCACGTAGATGACGGCGTTGTCGTCGCCGTCCTTGGTGAGCTTGCGCAGCCGGTAGGTGTTGCCCTCCTCGACCACGACCCAACCGAGTTCGATGGACCCAGCGTCCCAGTTGATGAGGGACCACTTCATGCCGAGCGCCTCACTGCGGCGCACGCCGGTAGCGGCGTACACGGTCCACAGCGGGGCGTCCCGCAGACAGTGGTGGGTCAGACCTCCGTCACAGGCCCGGTTGCCGCACGGCTCCCACACCGTCCCCAGGAACCGGGTCGTCTGACCGTCGTCCAGGGTCGGATATCTCGACTCCTGCGCCCGGATCTGCCGGGCGGTGGGAGGGTGCGCCGTCGCGGCGGGGTTGACGGGTATCAGCTTGGGCACTGCCGCCCCCAGTGCGCCGGACAGGATGTTGTGCACGTGGCGCACCGACTTGGCCCCGAGCGGCGGACGTGGACCGCTGGATCGACCGGGAGTGCCTGGTCGCCGCATAACCGGACCCCGCCCACCGCCTCGCGAAGGGAGGCACATGGCCCGCCGCCCGGCGGGGACCACTGGCGCACACGTGTGCGCCGCACAGGAAGGACCACATCTCAGTGCGTATCGACTTCGGCCCCGGTGTCGAGTGGGGCGGTCTCTCCCAGGCGGAGTGCGAACTCATGGCGCGGGATCACCGGCACCAGCTCGACTACCGCGTGTACTTCGCTGCCCTTTGGAGAGCGAACCAGAGCGGTCACGCCGAGTTCCGAATGGGCGAGCTGGCCCGCGTCCTCGTCGGTAGGGAGGGAGGGCTTCCCTCCGCGCAGAGCGTCACCAACGCGGTCGGCCGGGCGAGGTCCCTGGATCTCGTCGGACGGAACTCAACCGTCCGTTGCCTGACCTTGCCGCATCATCGCTTCCAAAAAGGCGGGCGGGGAGGACGTGGGTGTCACGTGCACTGGGACGCCATCCCTTGGGCACACTCCGCTTAATCCCGCCTGGGCTACATGCGACAGGTGTACGAACACCTTGAACCTACATCCCGGACGTGACGCAAGAACACATGCCGCGTGTTGCCATACATGCCATGACCTGCGGGAACGTTCGGCTGCTCTTTATCTATCTCAGTAGGCGTACAGTCCTGCAACGTCTGGAAGCCTGGGCCCCTTACGGGGCCGAGTGGCCAAAGCGCCTTCCACTCACGACGCAACGGCGAACGGATGTGGGGCGCGGCAGTGCCCCCAGGTCAGGGCACCGGCGGAAGAGTCACCAGGGAGGGGGGGCGGCTCCGCCGCCACAGAGCGAAGCCACTTACGCCAAGCCTCGTGAGCCTCCAGTCTTGTGCAGGCTCACCCCGCCGGCTGGAGCCTTACCCTGGCCCTGACCTGTGGGTTTCCTCTTGTGCTTCTCTTCGCCGTTGCCCTGGCGGCCCTTGGAACCGTGGCAGATTCCGAGCTGCTAAGACGTGGCGGTTCGAGCCTGCCCCCTTCGGGGGTCATACCCCCACCCCTTCGCCGTCGCCCCTCTCTCCGCCGACGCGCCCGCCTCCCCTGTCAGGCGAACGGCTGTGCGCCACGCTGAGCACCTGGCAGGGCGGGAGTCAGGCGAGCGTCCAGCCTCCGACAGCAGGCCGCGAAGCAGGCGCACAGCGCCCTGCCGTGGCAGGCACGTCAGGCTTTCAGTGGAGCGCGGCAGCGCCCACCAGGACGACAGGACAGGGCATCTCATAAACCATCGTTAGTGAGACGACTCGATAGCCGTCGAGCCGTGTCCGTTTCGCTCCGCTCTCGCCGTCTCGAAACTCGTCTCAAAAGATCCCGCTCGGCGCTGGCTTTCAAGACACGTTTTTGAGACGGTCTGGCCATGCCGAAGAAGATCACCCCGGCCGAACAGGTCGAGCGCCACGACTGCCCCAAGTGCCAGGCCCCCGCAGGAAGCCCCTGCCGTACCGGCGCGGGCAAGGTGGCAGCCAGCTACCACACGGGGCGCTTCGCCCTCGTGCCCGCCTTGAAGGCGGAACTCACCGTGAAGACCCCGGCCGACAGGCAGCCTGGCAAGGCGTGGACACAGGGCGCACCCGTGGCACAGGCGCCCGAAGGGAAGCCGGGCGCAGCGATCCGGCTCGGCTACGCCCGGTGCTCCACGGTGGGTCAGGAACTCCAGTCCCAGTTGGACGCCCTTGCCGGGGCCCAGTGCACCCGTGTGTTCTCCGAGAAGATCAGTACCCGCGTGAAGGAGCGGCCCGAGCTGGAGAAGGCCCTCACCCTCGCAAGGGAGATCAGGCAGGCCGCACCCGGGCAAGCCGTCATCCTCACCGTGGTCGAGATGAAGCGACTCGCCCGCAACGCGGCAGAGTTGATGTCCCTGTCCGCCACCCTCCAAGCGGACGGCATCCAACTGGAACTCCTCTCCGGTCCCCTCACGGGGGTGTACGACCCGAACGGGGCGGGCGCCATCGTCTTCGCCGTACTCGCCGTCAGTGCGGAAGTCGAGCGGGAGGGCATCCGGGAGAAGACCTTGGAAGGTCTTGATGCTGCGGCCCGCAAGGGCAACCACGGGGGACGCCCCACCGTCGTGGACGACGACAAGCTAGCCGCAGCCCGTGCCCGGCACGCCAAGGGAGAGAGCGTCACCGCCATCGCCAAGGCGCTGGGGATCTCCCGAGCCACCCTCTACCGGCATATCGGTGAGAGCGCCTGAGACAGGCGCACAGGGGCGCAGTCAGGCGCTCACCTCGGAGTGCACAGGAACGGGCGGGCGCACTCCGGTGAGCGCCTCCGCTCGGGCAACCAGGCGGGGCGCAAGGTCCGGGTACCAGCCACGGGCTACGGCTTGCAGCATCTCGGCCAGGGTCGCGAGTTCCCCGATTCGGCCGGCGGGGGTGTCGAGTGTCGACGCGAATTCCTTGCGGATGCGGGCGGCTACGTCAGGGACAAGCAGGCTGTTGGCGTGGAGGAGTCCCACGTCGTAGCCGAACGGCACGAGGCCCCACCGCTCCCAGTCCAGCAGGCACAGGGGCGCGGTGGTGAGGTTGCCCCAGTGCAGGTCACCGTGACCGGTCACCCGCTTCACCCTGGCGGGGGCCGGGATGCCAAGGAACTGGGGGAAGGCCCGTTCGATCCACCCGTCCCGGACGGTCGTCTTCGCACCCTCCGCTTCAGCAAGCAGGGCAAGGGCTTGGCGAAGGTCCGCCCACCACTCGTCAGGCAACCCGGGGTCGTGGTCGATGTCGGCCCGGTCCGGGGACACCACCGGTTGCGTGAGGTAGTCCAGGACTTCCGCCTCGAAAGCCCACTCGCCGTCAGTCCAGTCGTGCACCCCGTACAGGCGGGGGCGGGGCACGCCGTCAGGCACCAGTTCCGAGGCCCCGACGATGCCTTCCCCCGCCTTCCTGCCCGCGTTCCTCTTCGCCGTCCGGCTGACCCGTAGCCACCGGTCCCCCGCTCGGCGTCCGAGAGTGACACCGAGGAAGCCCCACGCCAGCGGCCCCGTGCAGGTGAGGCCCAGTGCCTTGGCCGCCCGGTCGTGGGCGGCCTCCATCAGGGCCTGCACATCCTCATTCACCGGCGAGTTCATCCGTCACCCTCCTGAGCTCCTGGGCCGTCAGCGGCGCAGCCAGAGCCTTGGCCACATCGTCCCAGTGCTCGCGGGTGCTCGTGGAGGTGAGGACGACATCGAGGCCGGGGCACGAGCCAACGGACAGCAGGGCAGCGGCTGCGGCCGACAGGCCGGGGCGGATGAGGTTCACCAGTTCGGGTGTCATGGCGTCGAGGAGTTCGCCCCCGTGCAGGGGAGCGGAGCCGAAGGTGATCAGCCCCGCGTCCTTCGCCTGCACCAGTGGTCCGCCGCCGTTCAGGGCCTGTGTGATCGGGGCATCCATGATCAGGCTGACGGGCATCTGCAAGCCCGTGAAGTGGTGCTCGGCGGAACCGGCCGCCTGCCGGGCGAGCGTGAGCAACTCGGGCACGCTGAGCGCTCCGGAGGCCAGGCCCGACCAGGTGGCAACGCCGTACCCGCCGATCCTGCCCGCGTGGGCGAACTCTTCCAGCGCCGTGAAGGCTTGCCGCACCCGCCCGTGCAGAGCGGCACGGTCAAGGCCGTGCCCGTGGTGCTCCGGGTTGTGCACGAACACCAGGTCCACGCGCCCGAGCGCGGCCAACGACCGCTCCGTCTGCCAGCGGACGAAGCCCCGCTCAAGGCTGTGCCTACCGGCCGCCTCTTCCCGGGCGAGCACGCCCTCAGCCAGGGCGGCACGGCCCTGCTCCTCCGTGAAGAACCCCGACTTCGTGGCTACCCGCACGGTCGGGTACTCCCCGAGGACCGGGCGCAGTTTCTCATGCGCCCGACCACGGGCGTAGTTGGGTGCCGTGTCCACCCAGGGACTACCGGCCGCCAGGGCGGTGCGTGCCGCCCGACTGACGGCACGCACGCGGTATGTCCCCAGGCAGAGCGCGGCGGTCACAGCGCCGTCCCCACGACTGCGACGGCGTGGCCGTCGATGAGGACGGAGACCAGTTCGGCCACCTCCTTGACCTCAAGCCCGGCGGAGTCGGCGAGTTCGCCGAGCGTGGTCGGCTGGTTGGTCAGCAGCGTGCCCAGCGCGGGCGCGGCGGACTCGGCGAAGTCCCAAGCCGTACCGGCCGCAGAGAAGGTGACCGTGCCCTGTTCGCGGTTCGCCGTCAGGCGGCCCCTCGGAGTGGTGAGCTTGACCGCGATCTCCCCCCGTGCGGGGAGTTCGCCCACGTAGGGCAGGGACGGAATCGCGTGGCCCAGATCCGTCGTGTCGATCGACTCCGCCCACCGCTCCACGAGGCGGGGGTCCGCCATCATGTCGGCCACCTCGCGGCGTACAGCGTCGATGAAGTCCGACTGTTCCGCCGACGAGCCGAAGCGCGGAATGTCCCGGCGGAGCGCGAGGGACGCCCTGAGCTGATCGACGACCCACAGCATCAGGTCAGCACCTGTGTGCGGGACCATCCCGAACGTGAGGTGGAGGGACTCTGTCCCCTGATCGGCGGTGACCGAGTGCCACCAGCCGCGCGGCAGGTAGAGCACGTCGCCCGGGGACAGAACGAGGTCCGCCATCGGGTCGCCCTCCGGCTCCTCCGGCGACTCCACGTCCCGGAAGGTGGGCGCTTCACGGGTCATCCCCCACAGGCGCCACCGCTTTGAGCCGTGCAGTTGGACCACGACCACATCGTGGTCGTCCCAGTGCCGGCCGAAGCCCTCCCGCTCGGTCCACGAGGCGTACACGTTGGCCTGCACGGAAGTTCCGAGGAAGCGTTCCAGTGCCTCCGCAGCCGCCCCCACGGCGGGGTGGATCTTCTCCACCGCGTCAAGGACCAGCGACGCCCCGTCCCTGAGCTGGGCGTGGAAGTCGGACGGCTGGATGCGGGACCAGGTGACCGCGCGGCGGTTCGTGGTGGGGATCGCGTAGCGGTGGAGCGGGACCATCTCGCCGTCGACCGACAGGCGCAGCCGGGGCGGCTCCAGCCGCTGCGTGGCGATGATCCGATTCAGGTCATCCCAGGAGAACAAGCCCGCCGTGTCGGCGACCCCGGGGAAGTGCGCGTATGAGCGGTGGTACGTCTGGGCGAGGAACCTGTCCCCGCCCAGACGCCCCGCCCACGAGGCTGCATCAAGCAACGTGGGCGCTCCCGTCAGTCGTTGCCGTCGGAACGGCCACTGCTGACGTCAGACTCCTGCTCGGCACGGGTGCGCGCGGCCACGATCTTCCGCTTCGCGACGAGCAGGCCACCCCCCTCGGGGGCCACCGAACCGGTGTTCTCTTCCACCATCGGACTACCTCTCTTCTCGGGCACTCCCGCCGGGAATCCGGCAGGAAGCAAAGGGGGACAGCGACGAGTGCGGCAGTTACCGGAACGCCAGGGTTCCAGCGAGAACCAGGGCACAGCCGCCGAGGATCGCGGCCAGGTAGAGCGGCCCCGCGTACCGGCCAAAGCGGCGCAGCACCCAGTGGCCCAGGCGACGCATCACGTCGCCTTCGGCTCCACCACCACGGGGCGGAGAGCACTGGCAGGCAACGAACTGCGACCCGTGCACCGAGGGCACCCGCACGGCGGGTACTTGGTCGGCGAACCCAGGATCACCGCATGGCGCGGCTCCACCTGCACCTCACGAACCGGGCCGTACGTCCGGCCGCCGTCGTACGACACCCGCAGAGTCATGCGCCCCGTCACGAGCGCACACCACCATCAGGGCCGAACGTCCGCCGGTACTCCAACCGCTGACCTACGCCGTAACGCACCCGCTCTTCGTTTCGCTCGGTCGCTGTCATGGGGGAAATCATTGGCCCAGAAAGCGGCGGCTGTGTAGTTCTTTCCCGTCATGGACTAAAGATCATGAACGGCAGGCGGTAGCCCACTCCGTCAACAAGGCTCGCGCTTCGGCCCCGAACAGCGCGTATCCCTCCAGTGTCGAGAACAGTTCCACATGCATTTCGATGTCGCGCGGATCTCTCAGGATCACGACTCCGGTGGTGTTCTCCACAGTGGCCAGGGTGTTGTCGTAGACAGTGAAGGTGTCCATCGGAGCCATGGGCTTATGGCCCGCGATCGGGATGACACCGAGCTTCACATTCGGCAGGTGGGTCAGTGAGGCCAGCCGGTCAATCTGCATCGCCATCGCGGCCGGGGGCAGGAGTGGCCACCTCACGGCCTGTTCGGTGAGGATGAAGGTGAACCGCTTCTTCGTGTCGTAAAGAACCTCCTGCCGCTCCAGCTTCCTCGCGATCGTCTTAGTGACATCAGCCGGTGAATGGGCAAGGCTGGCCCGGATGTACTCAGGGGTGGACAGCAGTCCCGTAATCATCGAGAGCAGGAAGAAACGGAACTCGGTAGAGGAGGATTCGAGCGCGGCAAGTTCGGTCTGCTTCTTCTCCAGCCCCCGTCGCCGTAGCGAGCGCAGGTCTTGCCACTCGGTATTGGCCAGCCTCGCGAGGGCTATGACCTCCTCGATGACCTCGGGCGGAGCAACGACAGCCCGGAGGATTCTTTCCAGGTCGAGCAGGCTCGGTTGCGCTTTCCCGTTCTCGATCCGACTGATCTTCGATTGGGACATGTTGCAACGCCGAGCGAGCCGGTCCCCAGTGAGGCCGGCTCGCTTACGTAGTTCTTTCAGCAGGACGGCCAGTTCTTGCTTCGGCTGCCCCAACTGTTCAGGGTCGAACGTCACCCGCTCACGTACTCCAGGAATGGAACCGACTCGGCAACGGCAATCCGCTTCCACTGCCGATACGGCTCAGGATCACCCTCGTACAGTTCCCGGTTAATCTGTGTCCCGTCCGCTCGGTAGTTCATCAGCACCACCTTGGACTCATCGAACATCCAGAAGTCCTGACCTGGAAGCCCCGGGTTCTCTCGGTCAGTGAGGTCGAGAATGCGGATATCCTCGCCCGCCTTCACGTGGTGCCGGTAGTAATACTCGAACTCGAACCGGAGGTAGTCCGAGAGCGGGCGGGTTACGACATGCACCCTGCCTACGCTCTTCCCTTCCGAGGCCCATTGCCGAACCTCGTCCATCCAGGCCGACGTGTAATCGTCCGGGGACTTCTCCCCGGCGAGGAAGCGCTTCAGCCTCTCCGCTTCCTGGGGCATGGTGTAAACGGGCAGCGTCTCCAGCCGCCACGCCTCACGCTCCATGGAATCAAAGCAGTCATTCCACGCGTCACCATCCAAGTGCACGGATTGCCTCCCTGAGAACCGCTTCCGGGATTTCCACGAGCCCCTCCCCGGCGGGCGGGGTGAAGGCGTCGGACACGTCGCCCTGCACGACGAACGATCCCGTGGCCGTGCGGTACACGTTCGGGCAGTCCTTCTCCCCGCACTCGCCGTTGCCGTTGCCCGTGAGGCGGGTGAGTGCCGAACGTTCGGACATGCCAAACCCCCTTGCTCTGGACCCGTTTGGGCCGCCTGGCCAACGACAGTAGAGGGGGTGGCGCTACGCGTCTATGCGTGAACGCGACTATGCGTGTCCTTGCATAAACGGGTCCCCGACCGCGCCAGCCCACCCCGGTACGCGGTCATGTACGCGACCGTGCAGACTGGGCGTAGCCCCGTGGCGCCGTCCGGGAAGCCTGACCAGGGACGGACGCCTTGGAGGAGGGTTGGTCACATGACCAACGTGTGACCAACAGGGGCCCGAGAGGGCCTGAAACAGCAGGAAAGAACAGGAGAAGCGCCCCGCCGAAATGGAGCCTGTCAGCGGGCGTTTCCCCAGGTCAGATCGGTTGTGGGCTGGTGCCCGAGTCGAGAGTTCAAGTCCCCCCCTCGGACACCAGCTGAGACCCCAGTTCATCTGGGGTCTTTTGCATTTCTGCGCTGTGGCGTGACCGGCCACCCGACCAACGGCCCAGCGCCCCCCAGGACAGGCCAGACCAGGGGCAATAGGACGCGGCGGCCCGTACCGGAGGGCGCTGAGAGAAGGCGAAGACGCCGCCCGGCTGGAGGCCGCAGTGGATGAGGGGCAGCAACAGGCCGGGGTCGGTGAACCAGGCCGCGCCGAAGACACCGTAGATCGCATCGAAGATCGTGGACGATTCCCGCAGGTATGCGTTGGTGAGCTGTCGCTGCGGCCTGGCCTGCGAGTAAGCGTCCCACGCGGAGCTACGAGCGTCAGTCATAGTGAGGGTGACCAACCGTGGCCGGCCCCGGATGCCCTCCACGGGGCCGTTTGTGGAAGGTCGTCACGGCAGGGCGAGGACATCGGCGATCGCGGAGCGCGTCTCCTCGTCCTGGAGGGACCAACCGGTAGTCCCGGTACGTCGGTCGACGGCCATCGGTCGGACGCAGGCACGCAGCGCGGGCGTAGACCCTCCATGGGACGCGTGATCGGCAATCCATTGCGCGCTCGTCAAAGCGAGCCGCGAGCCAAGCCAGGGCGTTGCTCGTCGCTTTTGCGATGCAGGGGGCGGCTCCGGCCCGGTGGTTGTGTTGACGGCGCTGCGGAACGGCCGCGCGCTCAAGGAGCCTCGATGCGCCGGGCAGCTTGTCTCGTCGCCGCGCTTCCGTGCCCGTCGTGGCCGCGTGGGGCGAGCCATGCCTTCCGAAAGGGCCATGGCCCGGGCCCGGATTTCGGCTGGTCGGGCTGACGGGGTGCGTCGCCGTCAAGACGCGGGGCGCGCCTCAAGTCCGTCCGGACGCGGGAAGTTCGCCGGGGCGGTGCCGGTCCCTCGGAGGAGCCCGAACCGTCGGCCGCGACCGCCGAGCCCCGGTGTCGAACCGCCCGCTCCGCGAACTTCGCTCCCAGAAACTGCTGTTGGCCTCGTTGACACGCCGTAAGCCCACGCGTTTCACTCGACACCTGTGCATGGCAACGTTGTCAGGCGTCGACCGAAGGCGTCCGGCACCGAGGCCGTCACCGACGTCCCTGCCCTTCGGCACACCAGCACCTGTGCGAAGCACGAAACGCTGCGGAGGCAACCGATGGTCCGACCCCGACGTTCAGCCGTGCCACGTGATCGAAGGAGATTCCGCCGACGCCTGGCCGTGATCTCCGTCGTGGGCATCGCGGCATTCCCGCTCCCGGCGACAGCGGGCGCCTATGCCGCGAGTGCGGCGCCGCCGGCCCTGGTGAAAGACCCCGCGTCCCTCGTCAACCCGCTGATCGGCACCTCCGGAGAGGTGGACACCTTCCCCGGCCCCGACATGCCGGCCGGCATGGTGCAGTGGGGTCCGGACACGACCCCCGACCGTCCCTCGGGCGGCGGTTACGAGTACGACGACAAGAAGATCTCGGGCTTCAGCCTCACCCATGTCTCCGGACCCGGCTGCGGTGTCGCGGGTGACCTGCCCGTCCTTCCGGTGACCGGCGCGCTCTCGGGCAACCTCGGCAACGCGTCCGTCGGCTTCAGCCACGCCGACGAGCAGACGGGTATCGGGTCGTACAAGCTCACCGACGCGAACGGCGTCACGACCCGGCTGACCGACACCACCCGCGCCGGCCTCGGCTCCTTCACCTTTCCGGCGGGCAGTCAGGCGAACCTGCTGTTCAAGCTCAGCGGCGGTGCCACCCAGGTGGACGGGACCCGCGTCCAGGTGGTGAACGACAAGGAGATCAGCGGCTCCGTCGACAGCGGCCACTTCTGCGGTGCGAAGAACCGGTACACCCTGCACTTCGACATCAAGTTCGACCGGTCGTTCACCGGCAGCGGCACCTGGGTCGGCGGCACCATCAACCCGGACGCGACCTCGCTGAAGGCGGGCAAGGCCGAGCGGAACGCGCGGCCGCACCCGTCGAAGCGGCTGAAGGAGAAGCACTTCACCGTCCCCGCGGCCCCGTCCCCGACCGTGCACGGCGACGCCGCGAAGTCCTCCGGTACGGGTACGCCCTCGCCGTCGTCCTCCCCGGCCCCGAGCACCGGCACCACGCCCACGTCTACGACCACACCCTCGGCCACGTCCTCGGCCACGAACAAGGCCGCCCAGCCGCCCACCACGGGCGCGAACGGGATGTACCTGACCTTCGACACCTCCTCGAACCCCACGGTGAAGGCGAAGGTCGGCATCTCCTACACCAGTGACGCCAACGCGGCGGACAACCTCACCACCGAGATCAGGAACTGGGACCTGGACGCGGTGCAGCGGGCGAACCACGACGCCTGGAACACGGTGCTGGACAGGATCCGGATCGGCGGCGGCACCAAGGACCAGCAGGTGCAGTTCTACACGGCGCTCTACCACGCGCTGCTGCACCCGAACGTCTTCTCGGACGACAACGGCCAGTACATGGGCATGGACAACCAGGTCCACAAGCTGGCCAAGGGCCAGCGGGCCCAGTACGCCAACTACTCGGGCTGGGACACCTATCGCTCCCAGACCCAGCTGATGGCGATGGCCGAGCCCAAGGTCACCAGTGACGTCGTCACCTCGATGCTCAACGGCTACGACCAGACGGGCCTGCTCCCCAAGTGGGCCTCTAACAACGGCGAGAGCTACGTCATGGTCGGCGACCCGGCGGCCGGCATCATCGCGGACGCGTACGCCTTCGGCGCCCGGAGCTTCGACACGGACAAGGCGCTCGCCGCCCTCCAGCACGAGGCCACCGCGCCGAACAACGACCGCCCCGGCGAGTCCGTACGGGACGCCAAGGGCTACCTCCCGCTGGACGAGAACGACTACGGGTGCTGCAACTTCTACGGCCCGGTCTCCACACAGCTGGAGTACGACTCCGCCGACTACGCCCTCGCGGCCTTCGCCAAGTCACTGGGCAGGACGGCCGTTTACCAGAAGTTCGCCACCCGCGCCCAGGACTGGATGAACGTCTTCAACCCGCAGACCGGCTACATGCAGGCGAAGGACAAGGACGGCCGCTTCGCGGGCGGGTTCACCCCGGGCACCTCCAACGGCTTCGTCGAGGGTACGTCGGCCCAGTACACGCCGATGGTCCCGTTCAACCTGAAGCAGCTCATCCAGGCGCGCGGCGGTGACCAGGCGTACTCGTCCTTCCTGGACAGCCTGCTCGACAACATCACCGACCCCGGCAACACCGACGCCAACCTGAGCAACGAGCCCAGCGTGGAGATCCCCTGGGAGTACGACTACACGGGCCAGCCGTGGAAGACCCAGGAGGCCGTCCGCGCGGCGCAGCTGAATCTGTACTTCAACGCGCCGGTCGGCTCGTTCGGCAACGACGACCTCGGCGCGATGAGCTCCTGGTACGTCTGGTCCGAGCTGGGCATGTACCCCGAGACCCCGGGCACGGACACCCTGGCGCTCGGCAGCCCGGCCTTCCCGGTGGCGCAGGTGACGCCCGCCGGCGGCAGGACGGTGCGGATCAACGCGCCGCAGGCGGCACCCGACGCGCCGTACGTGCACTCGCTCGACGTCAAGGGCAAGGAGTGGAACGCCTCCTGGCTGACGTACGGGCAGTTCAAGGGCGCGGGCACCCTGGACTTCACCCTCGGCACCCAGCCGGACAAGTCCTGGGCCTCCGGTCCGTCGGCGGTGCCGCCGTCGGACACCACGGGCGGGGACCGCGTCCTGGCCGCTGCCGGTCCGGCCAGTGACGGCCTGGTGCTCCAGCCGGGCGCGTCCGGTGACGGCACGCTCGATCTCACCAACCTCGGTGGCAAGGACGTCACCGTCGACTGGAAGGCGACCGCGCCGTCGGGTGTCACGCTGGACCCGGCGTCCGGCTCGGTGAAGGTGCCCGCCTCGGGCAGCGCGGAGGCGAGGGTGCGCGTCACGGCGGGCGCGAGCGAGGGGACGTACCCCGTCGCCTTCGCGCTGACCGACCACGACACCGGGGCGGCACTGAACGGGGCGGCCCTGCGGGTCGCCGTGGCCAAGGCCGGTGAGCTGTGGCCGTACGACACCAACGAGGGCATCTATCCCGACGGTACGGCCTTCTCGGGCGGCTTCGACAACGGCGGCTGGGCGTTCTCGCAGAACGCGCTGTCGGCGGCCGGGGCCACGAGCGGCTCCACGCTCACGGTCGACGGCGTCGCCTACACCTGGCCGGCGGTCGCGTCCGGGCAGCTGGACAACCTGGAGATGGCCGGCCAGACCATCCCGATGCCGGCCGGTACGTCGGGAGCGTCACTGGGCCTGCTGGGTACGGCGACCAACGCGCCGACGGACGGCAGCGGCGTCTCGGGCACGCTGACCGTCACCTACACCGACGGCAGTACCGCCAAGGCCACGGTCGGCTTCTCGGACTGGACGCTCAACGCCGGTTCGACCAAACCGATGGCGGGCGACACCACGGCCGTCACGACGGGCTACCGGAACACCGGCAGCGGCGGCCGCGACGGCGTGAAGACCTACGTCTTCGCGACCAAGGTCCCGCTCGACGCGTCCAAGCAGGTGGCCTCGATCACCCTGCCGGTGACGGGCTCCTCGGGCAGCGACCACCTGTTCGCCTACGGCTTCGGCCGGTGACACCCGGGAGACGGTGACACCCGGAAGACGGTGACGGCGGTGGGCCGGTCCCGGCGGCGCGAACCGCGGGGACCGGCCCTCTCGGCGCCGGTCACCGCCACAGGTCCCGGCTCGTGCACACGCGTGCGCCCATGTTCCGCTCCATCATCCGCAGCGCGGCCCGGGCGAGGTCCTCGTGGATGTGGGCCACGGCATCCCGGGGGACGATCACCTCGAAGTGACGGATGTGGGCGTCGAGGGCCGAGTAGAGCACGCACTGCTCGGTCACCTGCCCGGTCAGTACCAGCCGGTCGATGTTCTGCTGGCGCAGGAGGTATTCCAGGGGGGTCTCGAAGAAGACGGAGTGGCGGGCCTTGACGACGAAGAGGGAGTCCCGGTCCGGCCGCAACGGCTTCACCAGGTCGTTGTGCGGGCCGTGCAAGGCGTGGTCGAGCAGCTCACCGTGATGGGAGCGCCACTCACCGAAGTTGTCGTTCACATAGATCACCGGTGCGGAGAGGTCCCGCGCGCGTCGCAGGAGGTCCGCCACGACCGGTACGACCGTCCGGGCCGAGGGAATCAGCAGGTCGGCGTCCTTGTGGTCGTACGTGTTGATCATGTCGATGACCAGCAGAGCGGTGTTCTTCACCCTCGCCGAGTTCCCTGTTTGCGGGGGGCGCATCGGCCTGCGGCGCGTCGTCGGGGTGCCATCGGCGACGCGCCGGGCAAGCTTCTACGAGCCGCCGCCGAGCTCGGCGACCAGATCACCGGCGGTCACACGGACCAGACTCTCCGAGGCGTCCCCGGCTCCGGGGAAGAGCCGGTAGTACGTGCCCGAAGCCCGTGCGGGGCCGATGGAGCCATGGACCGTCGCCAGGAACACCCGAGTACCGGAGGCGAGTTCGGCCGCCGCCGTGCCGGGGTCCGGGTGCGGCAGCCGCTCCTCGGCCTCCGCCAGGGAGGAGACCCGGGCGGCGAACGCGGCCGCGTCCTCGTTCGGCCGGCGCCGGAAGCGCAGCAGCGCGGGCTCCGGTTCCCGGCACACCACGGCCACCTCGGGGGAGCGCGCCGCCGCCCGCCACGCCGCGAGGTCCCAGAGGGTGGTCCGGCTGCCGGAACCGAACTGCTCCCCCAAGTCCCGGGCCACGGTGGAGAGTTGGGAGCCTCCGTGCGAGCCGATGCTCTGGAAGCCGGGCCTGGACGTCAGATGGGTGTCCGTCCACAGCATGCGGCGCCGGCCCAGGTCCACGACCATCGGCAGGCACACGCGCGACTCGCCCGCCAGGTCGAAGCGCTGGCGGACCGTGCGCGGGTCGTACGACGCGTCGCGCGGGCCCTGCGCGGGCAGCGCCATGAAACCCGCGAAGGCGTCCCGCAGCTCCTCGAACGGCACGTTGTTGAAGCTGAAGACGAGCGGGACGGCGTACACATCGCCCCGTTCCGCCAGCCGCTCCAGGTCCAGGTCCACGTACTCGGTGGCGCCCTGCGGGGCCGGGGCGGAGGTGAGGTCGCCGGAGTGGACCGCGGCCCGCGTGCCGTGCACGAGGTTCGTGTAGTCGCACAGGCCGGTGAACCCCCACTCGGCGTCGAAGAACGCGACCGACAGGTCCAGGTCGGTGCGGACGCCCTCCGGTTCGGTCCAGTGCAGGAACAGCCGCAGCACCGCGCCCTCGGGCAGGGTCTGCGTGCTGCCCCGAGGTACCGCCACCAGCGCCTTCGCGGTGGACCGCTCGGTGAACGGCACGGTCAGGTCGGCCAGGCCCGCGTCGAGCACCGACAGCTCGTACGGCTCCCCGGCGGCGAACCGGCGCAGCAGCTCGGCCTCCAGCAGCGTGACCGCCGCGGTGACCAGTGCGGCGGGCAGCGCGGGCCGCCGCTCCGGAACGGACAGGGCGCGGGTGACGTCGCCGCGCGGGAAGAACACCCGGCGGCGGCCGGTACGGTCCTCGGCGCGGACCCGCAGGGCCCCGAGCGCCGACAGCAGCGGCCCCGGGCCCACTTTCGGCAGGCCGCGCAGCAGGGCCTTCTCCAGTTCCGGCACGAGGGTGTCGCGGGGGTGCAGGCGCAGCAACAGGTCCAGGCGGCGCACCAGTTCGCCGGGGCGTTCCCCGGCGAGGGCAGCGGCCCGGCCCGCGTCGCCCTCGGCCAACGCCTGTTCCAGCCGCCCGGCCCAGGTGGCTGGGCGGAGCCGGACGCCGTCCACGGAGGAACCGTCCATGCGGGCACTGTCCCCGGGGAAACCGTCCGTACGGGCATTGCCCATGCGGGAACTGTCCACGCGGACGGCGTCCGGGTGTGCGGCGGCCGTCTCCAGCAGGGCGGCGCCGAAGGCCGTGCCGGGATCCACCCGGGTTCCGCGCAGCACGGCGAAGGCGAGGGCGGCACGCGGATGCCGGGCGTGCCGTTCGAAGGGGTGCAGCACCTCCGCGGCCCGCTTCCACGCGGTGGGGTGCCGTAGGACGTCCTCCACGAGGTACGGCGTCGGCAACGCGTCGAGTACCGCGAGGAGTTCGCGGCGCAGCGGGCGCGGCAGGCCGGTGAAGGGCGACAGTGTGACCAGCCCGGCGTCGCCGTCGGAGAGCGCGGCGAGCAGCCGCAACACGTCGGTGGCGGTGGTGAGTCGCTCGGTCAGCAGCTTCCGTACGGGCAGGCCGTCCGGTGCCTCGCGGATCAGCGCGCCCAGCACCGTCGCCTTGGTCTCCCGGACCGGGATCTCCTGCGGCAGCAGGCCCCGGCCGGCCGGGGTGAGCGGCAGCAGGGTGAGCAGGTCGCCGCGGTCCTGCGGGGAGAGCGGAGTGCGACGGGCCAGCAGGGAGTCCACCGCGGTGGTGGCGTCGGCTTTCATGTCGGTGCCGAAACGCAGCAGCCGCAGCGGGCCGGGCAGCGGTGCCTTGGCGGCGCCGACGGCACGCACCGGCCGCAGGAAGGGGTCGTCCGCGTCGATCCGGCGGTGGCAGACCGGGCAGCCCGCGTAGTCGGACCCGTCCCAGCACAGCCGGCACACCAGGTGCGCGCAGGGCGAGACGGGGAACACCGTGCGCGCCTCGCCGCACAGCACGCAGGGGTGGTCCGGCTGCTGGAGCAGGAAGGCGAAGACCCGGTCCACGTACAGCGCCTCGGTGTCCCGGGGCACGGTGCGCGGGAAGCGGCGCAAGAGCGGGATGTGGACGCGGTCGCTGCCGAGCAGGTCGTCGACCAGACCGACCACTCGGGCGTGCGCGACCGCCAGCTCCTCAGCGGTCAACGAGCCGAGCGCGGTGTGCAGTTCGGCGCAGAGGACGTGACCGCGGCCGAGCAGTTCGGCTTCGAGCCGACGCAGTGCCGGTCCTGTTCCGCCGCCGGACGAGGACGGTCCGTCCACGTAGACGGTCTGGATACGGCGCAGCAGCACGGACTCGGCAGCGAGCAACAGGGGGTTCCTCCACGGTGACTTGGGACAGAAGAACGGGGGCGGAGAGTGGGCGCGCCGGGTCTTTTCGAAGAAGGTGAGAAGGATGCGCGCCGGGGAGCCGCCCCCGTTGCCCTGATCCCATCACAACGCCGCGCGGGGACCAAACGAATTATCGGGCGGATGCCAGGAGTTCGCGGCCGGATGCCAGAAGGGTGCCTGCCGCCGGGGAGCCACAAGGGCGCGCGCCGCCAGGGCACTTCACCCCTTCGCCGGCCGTCGTCGCCGGGTGGCCGTCAGGAGTCCTGCGGTGCCTTGATGATGGTGCCGTGCTTGTCGAGGGTGTGCGTCTGCCAGTAGATGTCCCACTTGTCGTCCACGTGCTTCGGCGTCTTGTCCTCGGGGTAACGGAAGGTGCCCTTCGGGACCTTGTGGCCGTCGGGGACGCACTGGCCGCCGGTGGCGCCGATGTTCTGCACGGGGTACTCGCCGTTCGAGCAGATCGCGTCGGCGGTCGAGCAGCCGGTGAGCAGCACGGCGAGGGTGGCGGTGGAGCAGGCGGTCAGTGCCGCGGCGGTTCGGGTGGTCCGTCGGCGGGTGCGGTGCGTGGTCATGTGTTTCCCCTCGGACGGGATCGGCGGCCTTCGACGGACCAAGCCTGGCGGAGGGCGGGGGTCGCGCGGATCGGTACGCGTACTCATTCGCGGAGGCCGGGAACGTGAGTACCTGCGCGCAGAGGCGTCGTTCTCCTCTCTCGTCGAACCGCCAACGGGCCGCTGTGGCCGGTCAGTCCGGGGTGGGCCGTACCGGGGTGTCGCAGATTGGGCAGCCGGTGGCCGGGCTGTCGGCGGCAAGGGTGTCCGTCGCCGGAAGCTCGCACCGCGGGCAGGTCGAGGGGGCGAGCTGTCCGGTGGTGGCGGGCCGGGCGCGGTCGCGCGGGCAGCGGTTGGGGCACCCGGTCCAGCCGTGGCCGAGGCCGCTGAGCTGAACCCGGAAGAGGGCTCCGCACAGGCAGCAGCGGACGCTCCACGCCGCCGTGGGGCTTCGGAACGGCTCCACGGCCTCCAGCTTGAAGCACGCCAGTTCGGCCTCGGCCTCGCGGGCCAGCAGCTTGCGGGCCGGGGTGACGGCGGGCTCCAGACGGTCCGGCGCCCGGTGCACCTTCTTCCACGCGCGGATCCAGTCACCCCAGGTCCGCTCGGGCACCGCGCAGGCGTGCAGCACGGCCATCAGCTGCGACTGGCTGGTGGGGAAGGCCTGGCGCGTGAGTATGCGCTGGGCCGTCGACCTCGACAACTGCACCAGCTCGGGCCGTTCCTCGACCCTGCGCTCCATGGCGCGGTAGCTCAGCCCGGCGCGGTCCCGCAGGTCCGCGAGCGCGTGGCTCATGTCCGCCCGGTCGGCGATCAGGTCCGGCCGGGGCGCCTTCCCCGGACGGCCCGAGGTCGCGCGCCGCCGGTCCCTGCGCCCCTCGGCGCGCCTCGCCTTCAGCCAGAGGGCACGCGCCTCGCCGTCGGCCAGCCCGCAGGCCGCCTCGTAGGCCAGCACGACCCTGAGTGTCGGCAGTACGGCCCCGCCGGATGCCCGTTGCAGCGTCGTGGCGCTGTACTTGGTACGGTACGCCAACGCCTTGTTGGTGAGGCCGGCGCGGGCCTTGCACCACCTGAGGTAGCAGGCGAGTCCGCCAAGGGCGCTGGTCGGACGCAGGACCGGGTTCTCGGTGCGGCCCACGATCGGCTACCGGGGCAGGGTGTCCGACTGCGCGCGGGCGAGCTGACGCAGCGCCCGGGCCGCGGCGCCGGAGCCGAGACGCGTGACGGAGACCGACAGGAGCCCGGCAGCGCCGAGTAACGCCATGACCTCCCTGACCGGCATGCCGTCCGCCGACAGGACGGCCGCCACGATGATGATCACCACGACGACGGCGGCGTCCGCTCCGCTGAGGCTCCGGCTGGAAGAGGTGTCGGGTACGACGCAGAGCGCCATGGTGTCGTTCACGTGCATGTGCGGTTCCCTACGGGTGCGGATCTCACGGCGGACGCCGTGGGTCTGGCTCCAACAATTGGTCATAGGCCACGGGCAGTTGACGCTACGTCGTGACGCGACAGCATGGTGCCACCGCACGAGCCCCCGGACATGCCATTGATGCCTACTCGTCTCATCTGTCGATTTGAAGCAGATGCGCTTTTCAGGTCACACCGTCTTCGGGACAGTGGGTGTTCAATTCCGGCGGCCCTGTGGCCTGGCCGTTCTTCACGCCCGTCCGGGGGGTCGCCTCACCGCGCCCTGGGCAAGAGGTGGTTTCCTGCGTTCCGTCCCAGTTCTTTTTGCTGGCGACGGCGCGGACTGCGACGATCCCTGCGCAATCCCGTACGCGACTGGCTCCAACACCAACCGCACGGATTCGGTGGTCCCTGTTGACGCACGGACGACCCAAACGGCCGGCTTCGGCGACGCCGGGGCCGGCCGTACGTGTCCGAGAGGGGAGCCGTCGGCATTCGACGGCGACCGGCCCGCCGCCGATGTCTTCGTACCGCCTGCTCAGCCTTCCCGGCCGCGTTCCTCGCCGTCCCCGCGCCGACGGAGCACTCGCTCGGTGAAGCCGCTCGAGAGCTTGCCGGTCACCGATCTGGCCCGGTCGAAGGTCTCGATCCCGAGGCGCCTGGCGGCATCGACACCCTCGGCTCCCGTCTCCAGGACCTTGTCCCTCGTCTCCGCGGCCGCGTCCACCCATCGTCGCGCGTCCGACGACCGGCGATCGCGCTCGATCCCGAGCCGCTCGCGGAAGTCGACGACGGCGGTCGCGACATGGTTGCTGGAGTGCACCACAGCCGGGGACGCGGTCGGATGCAGCAGCACCTTCGTGTTGGCCGTGCCGACAGCCGTGTCCATGCGGGCCATCAGCCGCTCGGTGCTCCGTGAGATGAGCTCCATCCGGTTCTGCCGGGCGGCCCGAAGCGCGAGGCGATGCCGGTCCACCTCATCCGGAGACGCGTCCAGCACGCGGTCGAGTTCGAGCACGCCGATCGCGTTGTGCAGTTGGAGGCAGCGAGCCAGGACTGCGAGCCACTCCCGAACGCCGACCTCGGCGTCCTTGGCGGCCCTGGCGAGATCGCCGATCCTGGTCTTGTTCTCCATCTTCTCGGCCAGCGCGTCGAGTTGACGCAACGCGTAGGCCTGGGTGCGCGCGATCGCCATCGAGGTGGTCTGCACCTTCGACCAGGTGACCTCGGAGACGCGACCCACCTGCTCGCGGATGGTCATGGCCTCCTCGATGACGAAGCCCGCTCCGATCATGTCCGCCAGCACCGTGTCCTTCTGGGCACGCAGCACGTCGTCGACCTTCTTGTCGATGGCGGCAAGGTAGTCGGTGATCTCGTCCATGGTCTGCTGCATGGCAAGCTGCGCCATGAGCCCCGCGGCACCTGCCAGAAGCGCCGGGTTGGTCAACAGCGATCCGGGCGTTCGCACCAGTTCGAGAAGGCCCTTGATCTTGCCGTTCTCCGTCAGTACAGCGCGACTGGCGTCCGCATGTGAGCCCTTCATCAGCCGGTGCTTCTTCAGAGCCTGCGCGGACTGCTCGGTCAACTTCACCCAGCGCCCCGATTCGGCCGCGATCCCGGAACCCGCCTGCGTGGCTCCGGCCATGGCACCAAGAGCTGATCCGAGCCTTGGCAGTCCGAGGTCCTTCGACGGCAGTCCTTCGGAGACGAGGAAGCGTTCGACCGCCGCCGGACTGCCGATGACCGCCAAGCCCTCGCCGTCGCTCATCAGCTGAATGTCGTCATCCATCGTCGGCTCCTGATAAGGCTCTTCACAGGTGAGGGCATGGGCAGTGTGCGGCGCCGGCCGGCTGGGGACGGCGTCCTCCGACGACGGACGGTCTCACACCGCCTGTCCGGAAGATCTCGACGTGCCCGACGCTACCTTCGCCTGCCCTGACCTGACTACGGTGCACAACGCCCCTGGCGCCGGCGGAGTTGCGTGAGAAGACTCCATCTTGAAATTGATGGCGACCGTGCCCCTGGGCCGCGACCGGGCATAAAAGGTGCGGTCAGTACGTGCGCGTGAGGGCGCGCAGGATTTTGCCCAGTGGTGGGCTCGCGGAGCCGTGGGGTATGCCGGTGCCCCGGGCGAGCATGGCTTTCGCGGTGAGGAGTTCGATCTCCACCAGGGCGCCGGCGAGGCGTCGGCCGCCGGGTGAGGCCAGGGTGTGGAGGGGCTCGGCGGCCGACAACGACCGGTGGGCGCTTGCGACTTGGTCGGCTATCAGGGCCGACAGGGGTGAACCGCCGACGCCGGTTCGCAGGTCGTCCGGAGTGACCCCGAAGCGCTCCATCGCCTCGACCGGGATGCCGGTGCGTCCCTCCTCGATGTCCTCGGCGAGGTCGTTGACGAAGTCGAGGCGCTGGCTGCCCTCGATGAAGGTCCGGCAGGCCGCGCGGTACGGAAGGTCGTCGGCTTCCGGTGCGAGCAGTCCGGCGACGAGCATGAAGGCGGG
The DNA here is from genome assembly GCF_030450125.1 of Streptomyces sp. WP-1. Lineage (NCBI taxonomy): Bacteria > Bacillati > Actinomycetota > Actinomycetes > Kitasatosporales > Streptomycetaceae > Streptomyces > Streptomyces sp. WP-1. The sequence goes on along the minus strand of NZ_CP123923.1, from coordinate 1,547,640 downwards.
GTACGAGTAGGCGTCCACGTACGCCTGGTAGTCCGCCTCGGTGGCGAAGCCCGTGCAGTGCGGTTCGGCGGTGGCGGTCGCCAGGTAGGTGTCCACGAGGCCGCCCAGTCGCGGGTGCGCGGCGACGGTGTGGGCGAGGGTGCGGAGGAGGGGGCTGTCGCTCGTGCCCGTCCGCAGGGCGTCGCGCACCTGGCGTTCCCAGTCCGCCCACGCCGCCTCGCGCTGCGGGAGGGGGCCGGTGTCCAGGAGGTTGTCGCCGTGGTGCATCACGGCGGTCGCGGCCATCACGTGGGGCAGCAGGGGGCGGGCAGCAGCGGCCTGGCCGCGAGGTACGCGGTGCGGCGGAAGCGTCGTACCGCACGCCGTTGACGGTCGTGGTCCGCGCGCAACCCCGGCTCCCGGACACCGGCGGCGTCCAGGCTCTTCGTCCACCCTCGCATGGGCCGATCGTAGGGTGCGGGCGGACCGTTCTCGAACAGCCGTATGTCCGCCGCAGCGGTGCGCCCGGACTCGTGGGCCGGGCGCACCGCTGTCTCAGCGCCGGACCGGGGCCGGGCCGGTCTCGGTCGGGTGCGGGGCCGGGGCGTCGGCGGCCTTGCGCGGGGACGGGATGAAGGAGGCGACCGCGGCGGAGACGAGGGCGACGCCGCAGCCGATCAGCAGGCCGGTGCGGAAGCCGTCCTCCGAGGCGATGGTGTAGCCGCCCAGGTCGATCGTCATATGGGCCAGTACGACGCCGATCACGGCCGAGCCGATCGTGGTGCCCAGCGACCGCATCAGCGTGTTGAAGCCGTTGGCCGCCGCGGTCTCGGAGAGCGGGACCGAACTCATGATGAGCGCGGGCATGGAGCCGTAGGCGAGGGCGACACCGCTGTTGATGACGATGCCGGAGAGCATGATGCCCCAGGCCGTGCCCATGAGGGGCAGCGCGAGCGCGTAGCCGGCGGCCATCACCACGGCGCCGCAGGTGAGCGCGAGCTTCGGGCCGCGCGCGTTGATCAGCTTTCCGCCGAGCGGCGAGATGACCATCATCATGATGCCGCCGGGGGCGATCCACAGGCCTGCCGCCAGCATCGACTGGCCCAGACCGAATCCGGTGGCCTTCGGGAACTGGAGCAACTGCGGTGCGATCAGCATGAAGGAGTACATGCCGACGCCGATGAGGACCGACGCGGCGTTGGTGATCAGCACCCGCGGCCGGGCCGTGGTGCGCAGATCGATCAGCGGGTCACGGGTGCGCAGCTCCCAGAACCCCCAGGCCGGCAGGGCGACGACGGCGACGGCGAACAGTACGAGCGTGCTGCCCGAGGCCCAGCCCCAGTCCGCGCCCTTGGAGATCGCCAGCAGCAGCGCGACCAGCCCGATCGCCAGCCCGAGCGCGCCGAGCGCGTCGAAGCGCTGGCCCTTGGCGCCGGCCGGGACGTCCGGTACGACGACGAAGATCAGCACGCCGACGATCACGGCGAGGGCGGCCGACCCCCAGAACAGCAGCTGCCAGTCGGCGTACTGCGCGACCGCGGCGGCCAGCGGCAGGCCGATCGCGCCGCCGATGCCCATCGACGCGCTGACCAGGGCGATGGAGCCGCTGAGCTTCTCGGCGGGCAGGACGTCCCGCAGCAGCGCGATGCCCAGCGGGATCATGCCCATGCCCATGCCCTGAAGGCCGCGTCCGACGATCATCGGCACGACGGACGCGGACAGCGCGCACACCACCGAGCCGATCACCAGCGGCACCACGCAGATCAGCATCATCCGCCGCTTGCCCACGAGATCGCCGAGCCGCCCGGACACCGGCACGCAGACCCCGCCGACGAGCAGGGTGACCGTGACCACCCAGGCGGCGTTCGACGACGAGGTGTGCAGGATCCGGGGCAGTTCGGCGATGAGCGGGGTCACCAGGGTCTGCATGATCGCGGCGACGGTTCCGGCGAGCGCCAGGGTGGCGACGACACCGCCCGTTCTGCGGCTCGGCTGCGGGGCATCCAGCTGCGGGGCATCCATGGGTGACTCCTCGATTCGTCCGGTCGTACGGTCATCCGGTGGTCCGGGGCCGGTGGGGCGGGCGGGATGTGCATGATGCACATCGGTCGGCATGCGGCGTCGGTGTGTATCGCGCACATCGTATGCAGTATTCATATCGCATGTGCCATGCATGTCGCCCGCTCGCCTGGAGACCTTCCCCGCCGGGCCCTGAGATACGGTCGACTTCTGAAGGAGGCACGTACATGGGGAAGCCGTCGCACCTGGTCGAGTTCGAGCACATGGTGCTCGGGCGGCATCAGCTGAGCAGTACCACCCGCCGGCACCAGGAGGGCCGGATGGAGCGGAGCGCGTACATCATGCTGAGCCGGATCGAAGTGCAGGGGCCGATGACGATCGGGCAGCTCAGCGACGCCTTCCAGCTCGACGTGTCCACCGTCAACCGGCAGACCGCGCACGCCATGCGGGCCGGGCTCCTGGAACGGATCCCCGACCCCGAGGGGGGCATGGCCCGCAAGTTCCGGCTGACCGGGGAGGGCGAGCGCAAGCTGTGCGAGGAACGCGCGCTGCACGTCCAGGATCTGGACCGGGTCTTCGAGGACTGGTCGGCCGACGACGTGCAGAACTTCGCCCGCTACCTCCAGCGGTTCAACACGAGCGTGGAACGGATCACCGGCCAGCCGTGGCCGCGGTCGTGAGCCCGGTCGCGGCGTCCCGGCCCCGCCGAAGCGGGACCACCGAGCGGCGGCCGGGTCCGTGTCGAAGGCGCGCATCCGGCGCAGCGGGAAGCGCAGCAGGACCAGCGGGGTCGCCGACGGGGCGGCCGTCAGGAACCACAACGCCCCCCGTACACCCGCCACTTGGCCGAGCCCGCCCGCGAGCAGACCGCTGAGCGGGAGGACGCCCCAGACCGGGAAACGCATCGTGGCGGTCATCCGGCCCAGCAGATGCGGCCGTCGGCCGAACCCTAGTGGCCCGCCGCAGCGGCCCTCCGGTCGTTGCGCAGTTCCGTCGCCAGTTGGGTGACCGCCGTGTACAGCGGGTTCGCCGGGTCGACGCCCCAGCGGTGCAGATAGACGAGGAGCTGGGTGACGACGGTGTCGTACTCCACCAGGGTGGAGCTGTTCGGAGCGCTCAGCTTCTCGATCTGCATCAGGCGTTGGTAGGTCGCGTCATCGAGCTTGCCCTTGAAGAGCATCGCGTAGCGGCCGACGCCCTTGGCCGGGTCCGTGGCGTACGTCAGCTTGGACCTGAAGAGGTTCTTCTGATCCTCGGTGAGCGTCCCGTCGCTGTCCAGGAGCGCTTGCAGGGTGTCGACCCGGCCCTTGCGCTGCGTGGCCAGCGCCGTGATCTCGGCGTCGGCGAGGTTCTGCCGCAACAGCAGCAGGATCTGCGTGTTGCCGAAGCTCTCGCCGGCGTCCACGTGCGTGAGTTCGTGGGCGAGCGAGCCCAGCCGCTCGGTCGCGCCGTCCCCCTGCACCATCATGTGCTTGAGGGTGTACTTCTCGGCGACACCCGGTTCGGACAGCTTCGTGCCCGGCATGCCGGTCGTGAAGTTGACGATGCCGCGGTTGGCCAGCAGGTCGCCGAGGGTGTCCCGGGTGACCTGCGGGGCGTTGGGGTCCGTCCGGATCTGGTCCAGCAACTGGAGATCGTCCCCGACGAGGGTGCTCTTCTCCGCGTCCGTCAGCGCGTTGACGGCTTGGAGCAGCGGGTTATGGAGATGGACGCTGGCCATGGACACTTCGCTGTTGATGTCCAGGTGCGCGGTCCGGACGCGCTGCAGGACCGCCTCCTGCGCGGTGAGGAGCGCGCGTGCCTTCGGCAGAGGGGCCGCCAGCCCGACGGCGTTCGCGAGCTGCCGGAAGATCGCGGCCTCGGGCTGGCAGTCGTCGAGCAGGTCCTGCACCACCTGCGCGTGCCGTCCCGATTTCGAGTGCGCGAGGTAGTTCTGGGCGGCCTGGACGAGGTTGTCCAGCTGATCGGCGCGGCCCGCGAAGTTGTCGGGCCGTGCCGTGGGCCCATGGCAGGTGGTGAGGGCCTGCTCGACCGCGACGATGGATCCGCCGCGCTTCTGCAAGGGGCCGACAGTGGTGCTCCCTTGGAACTCGGCGACCGACATCAGCCGGGCGACGGCCAGCCCCGCGCCGGCGTGCGCCTCCGCGACCGGCGCCCGGCCCGAACCGTCCGCCACCGCTCCGGCCGCCCCGCCGTCCACCGCTCCGGCCGCCGCCCCGTCGGCCGTCACCCGCCGCGCGACCCGCTCCGCCTCCCGCTCGAACCGGTCCGACGGATCGCTGACGGCGAGCCCGCCCCCGGTGTCCGTCCCGGCGACCGGACCGCGCCGCTGCTGCACGACATGCGTCAGCTCATGGGCGAGCACGGTGCGGCCCGCCTCGGACGAGGGGTCGTAGCGGTCCTTGCGGAAGACGATGTGCGCGCCGGAGGTGTACGCCTCGGCGGACACGGAGGCCGCGGACTCGTGCGCAGCCCGGTCGGTGTGCACCCGTACATCGGAGAAGTCCGCGCCCAGCCGGGCCTCCATGTCGCCGCGCACCGAGTCGTCCAGGGGCCGGCCGGGGGAGCGCAGCACCCCGCGCACCGCGGCCGACTGCTGTTCGGCCGCCTCGGACCGCTCCGCCCCGGCGCGCTCCAGCATCTCGCCGACCGCCGCGTTGCCGATCAGCCGTTGCAGCGAGGCCATCGCGTCCGGCGATGGCGCGCCCGCCTGCCCGGGCCGCTGGGCGTCCGCCGCTCGCGCCGTGGTGGACCGGGGGCGCGAGCCCTTTGGCGTGGGATCCTCGTGTCGCTTCCGGTGCTCGTGCACAACTCTCCTCACCACGCCGAGTCCTGCCCCACCCTTCGGGTGTACGACACGCATGCCCCGCCCGGACAGGGCGGGCCGGGCAACATACGGGCAGAGCCGCTGCCCGAGCGGTCACCGGTGACGCCGAGGGGGAAGCCGCTCCAGGGCGGGGACGGTCAGGTGGTGCGCAGCGGCACCGGCAGATGGTCCCCGAGGTGGACGTGGGACAGCCGTCAGCGGCCGCCGGACCAGTCGAGCGCCGGTGATCCCGCAGTGGTAGAGCCTGAGGCGGAAGGCGTCGGACTCCGCGACCGCCCGGACGACCGTGCCGATCGCGACGACCTCGGCACATGGTCACCAGGGAGCGGCCCGAGGAGTTCCTCCAGAAGGCCCGCGCCTTCCTCGCGGAGGCGGCACGGTGACCGGACTCCTCACCCCCGCGCACTCACGCAGGCGTAACTGGCTTCCGTCACCGCCGAGTTGGACGCCGTGCCCGTACCCTTCCGGTTCGCCCTGTCGGCCGCGCGGCTGCCCACGGCGACGTTCGGACCGCGGAGCTGGTGCTCGGCGCCGAACTCCTGCTGCTCCCCGACATGGGCCACGACCGCCCCCGGGAGCTGTGGCCCACGCTCACCGACGCCCTGGTCGTCCACACCGGCTGAGCGCGCACGGGCACGGCCACGGTGGCAGCCCTCACCGTCCGGCTACGGACGTGATCGCCCGGACACGTTCCGGTCCGCCGCGTCGACCACCCGGAACCGTTCGGCCACGATCAGCGCGTCGTCGTCCACGACGGGTGTGTGGCCGAGCAGTTCGGTCACCTGCGCACCGCGGAAGAAGTCGCGGTGGGCGGCGGCCCACTCCCGCGCGTTCGCGTAGCCGCGGCCCTCGTCCAGCGCGAACCGGTCGTCCACCTCGCCGAACGGGATCACCCGGGCCTCGGTCAGTTCGATCACGACGGCCGTACGGTCGTCCGAGTCGAGCACCGCGTACCGCTGGCCGGCCTCGGGGAGGGGCTGCCCCATCCGCTCCAGGATCTCGACCAGCGCCGTCATGGCCGTCTTGCGGCCGCTGATGATGGCCTCGACCCCGCTGTCGCGCTCCGGCCCGGGAAAGGCGAGGGCGAGCTTGGGGAGATCGTCAGCACTCATGCGGCCGAGCGTACTCGACGGAATATCCGAACTCGCCCGTATACCAGCGCAGTTGCACCGGAAGGCGGAAGGCGGAAGGCGGAAGGCGGAAGGCGGAAGGCGGAAGGCGGAAGGCGGAAGGCGGAACGCGGAACGCCGGTCCGTCCGACCCGCGGCGGGGGGTCGGACGGACCGGCGTGGATGCGCTCACCCGGTCCGGATCGGTCCCGGACTACTTGGTGAAGGCGCCGGTCCCGTTCGGGGTGCCGAGACCCGTCGGGCCGTCGTACCCCTTGCCCGCCTGGCACAGGTAGGCGACGTCGCAGGACCCGTTCGAACCGCTGGTCACGTCGTTCAGCTGGTCCGGGTGGGAGTACGGGTACGACGCCGGAGTGTCGCCCGAGCCCGGGGCGCCCGCGAGGGCGTAGACGCCGGCGATGAACGGCGCGGCGGCGCTGGTGCCGCCGTACACGTTCCAGCCGCTGGCCTGGTAGGTGTCGTAGACGGCGAGACCGGTGGCCGGGTCGGCCACGGACGCGACGTCGGCGACCGCGCGCTTGGCGCAGTCGGTGTCCTTCTGCCAGGACGGCTTGGCCTCGTACTGCGAGCAGCCGGAGCCCGCGCCGTCGCCGCCGGCCGAGGTGCCCCAGACGGTCTCGGAGTAGCCGCGGCTGCTGCTGTCCTTCTTCAGCGAGGTGCCGCCGACCGCCGTCACGTACTGCGAGGCCGCCGGGTACTCGACGCCGTAGCCGCTGTCACCGGAGCTGACGGTGATGGCGACGCCGGGGTGCTTGAAGTACTGGTCGTCCGCGGTGGTGTCGTCGGACCCCTCGCTGCCGCCGTAGCTGTTGGACACGAACTTGGCGCCCTGCTTCACGGCCTGGTTCACGGCCGCGCCCAGGTCGTCCATGTTCGCCGACTTGGCCTCGACCAGCAGGATGTTGCACTGCGGGCACGCCGCGCTGACCATGTCGACGTCGAGGGAGATCTCCCCGGCCCAACCCGCGTCCGGTGTCGGGTAGTTGGAGCCGCCGTCCTGGTCGATCTTCTTGAAGCAGCCGTTGTCCGTGCTGCACTCGGGGAGGTTGTACTGGGAGCGGTAGGCCGCCAGGTCCTTCTCGGCGTTCGGGTCGTCGTTGGCGTCGACGATCGCGACCGTCTGACCCTTGCCGCCGTCCTTCGGGAGGTTGTAGGCGGCGGCCAGGTCGGACGGTCCGAAACCCTGCGGGGTGTCGTTGCGGCCGAGGGACTTGTGCTGGGCGATGTCGGTGCGCTCGACCGACTGGCAGGCCATGTAACCGGGCTTGCTCGGCTGCGAACACAGCCGGTGCGTGTGCACCGAGGTGGCCGCGGAGGTGGTCGCCGCGTGCGAGGCGGCAGGGGTGGTGGCGAAGGCCGACGTCTGCGTGGCGACGGCCACGCCGCCGGTGATCAGAGCCGCCGCGGACAGCAGGGCGGGGGCGCTGCGGCGTATGCCGGTCCTTCTGCGGTGGGAATGCAAAAAACTGCCCTCCGTGGGGGGATGGTCGACTCCGGGCGACGGCCGATAGGCGTGTCAAAGGCATGACAACCCACCGTTGGGGGTGGCCGGCCGGAGTCTGGTTCTGGGCATGTGAATGGATGTGCCACCCCGGTCGGTGGTGGCTGGGGTTGAGGTTATTGACTGTTTGCCGTTGAGAACAAGGGCAGTTGGTAAAACCTTGGCCCGGGCTTCCGGACCGGCCGATATCTTCTGCGGCCATGGAGCTGGACGACGCCACCGTCAACCGTCTGACGTCCCTCGGGCTCGCCCGCTACGAGGCCCGGATCCATCTGTCGCTCATCCGGCGCGGCTCCTGCACGGCCGCCGAGGTGGCCCGCGAGGCCGATGTGCCGCGCCGGCGCGTGTACGACATCCTGGACGCCCTGGTGCGGCGGCAGTTGGCCGCCGCACGCCCCGGACGTGTGACGACGTACTCCGCCGTGTCCCCCGAACTCGCCCTCGCCCGGCTGATGTCGGCCCAGCGGGAGACCGTCGACCGGCTGGGACGGGCCTCGCGGGAACTGGCCGGTCTGCCGGGCCCGCTGCGGACCCAGGGCCGGGAGCACACGGCCCCCCCGGACTGCATCGAGGTGCTGCGCGACCCGAAGGCGATCGGTGAACGTTTTGCCGGTATTCGGTTTCAGGCCCGTCACGAACTCCTCACCTTTTGCAAACCCCCTTTGTCGCGCCGCCCGAGAACACGGCGGGCATCACCGCAGTGCGCCGCCTCCGTCGGAGCGGCGCACGGTCCGCGCGATCTACCTCTCCGACACCCTGGCCGACCCCGGGACGGCCGACCATGTCCGCCGGTTCGCGGCGGCGGGGGAGGAGGTGCGGTTCGCCCCCGCCCTCCCCCTCAAGCTGGTCATCGCCGATGCCGCACTCGTCCTGTGCGACCTGCCGGACCCGGTGGCGGGGGCGGGCACCACGACGACCCTGTTCATCGAACATCCCGCCCTGGCGGCGTGCCTGCGGCTGGCGTTCCACACGGTGTGGGCGACGGCACGGCCGGGACCGGAGTCGTGAACTCCCGCCCAGGGGTGGGGAGATGAATGGTGCGGGGGAGTGGAGGTATGTGAAGAAGCGGTGTGGTGGCGCGCGAAAGCGGTGGCGGGACCACCGGCTGGTGATCCCGCCACCGCTCGCCCTGCCCGAGCTGCCCGAGCTGCCCGAACTGCCTGGTCAGGGGCGCAGGATCAGCCGGATCGGGTCGCCGGTCTTCTTCTCAAGGCGTTCGACCGCCTCGGCCGCCCGCGCCAGCGGGAGTTCGCCACTGATCGAGGCGGAGAAGTCCAGCCGGCCGCCCCGGATCAGGGACAGCAACTGCGGCAGCGCGACCGGCATGTCGGAGCCGTAGTGGCCGAGGATCTGCTGCTGGAGGTAGCTGAAACGGGTGCCGTCGGCGACGGTCAGCGGCTGGTCGGTGAGGCCCACGAGAACCAGTCGGCCCTTGGGCGCGAGCACCGACAGCGCCTGCGCGCGGACGGCCGGGACCCCGGCGAAGTCGAACGCGGCGGCGAGACCGGCCCCACCGGTCGCCTCGCGGATCCGCTCGCGCAGCGCCGGGTCGGCCGAGTCGAGCGCCAGGTCCGCGCCCTGGGCGAGGGCGCGCTCGCGGGCGGTGGGATTGGGGTCGATCGCGACGACGGGGCACGCGCCGACGGCCCGCAGCAGCTGCACGGCGTGGACGCCGAGCCCGCCGACGCCCCAGACGCCGACCGCCTCGGCGGGCCGCACGGCACCCGTGACGGTGATCGCACCCCAGGGGGTGGAGACCGCGTCCGGGATGATCGCGCCCTGGTCGAAGGGGATGGCCTCGGGCAGCTCGGTGAGGGCGTGCTCGGAGGAGAGCGCGTACTCGGCCCAGCCGCCGTCGTAGTCCACGCCCCGGGTGTACGTGACGCCCTCGCGGATCTCACCGGCGTACAGCACGACCCGCTGACCCGGGGTCCAGCGGGTGACGCCGGGGCCGGTCTCGGCGATGGTGCCGGACACCTCGTGGCCCAGGGTGACCGTGTCGCCGCGCAGCAGCAGCGGGGTGAGGGTGCCGTCGATCAGATGGACGTCCGACAGGCAGACGCCCGCGGCCTCCACCTTCACCAGGACCTGGCCGGGACCGGGTTCGGGCTTCGCCACTTCCTCGATCCGCAGGGTGCGGCTGGGGATGTGCAGCCGGGCGGCGAGCATCTGCTCCATGAATGGCCTCCTTGGCACGGCGGCGACCCCTGGGACCGCGAGCCCCTTAACGCAAGTCGCCTTGCGATGAAACCTACGCCCGCCCTCGGGGTAAAGCAAGTGGCCCTGCGTTATGGTCGGACCATGCCGTCGCCCGACCAGCCCTCGTCCGACCGGAACGCCCCGCCCCTGCGCCGCCGAGGGGCCCGGATGCGCTCCGCCGTGCTCGCCGCGACCGTGGACGTCCTGACCGAACACGGGCTCGCGGGCACCACCGTCGGTGCCGTCGCCCGCGCCGCCGGCGTCCATGAGACCTCCGTCTACCGGCGCTGGGGGACCCGCGAGAACCTGATCCTGGAAGCGCTGACCGAACAGCTCGACGCGGCGATGCCGGTGCCGGACACCGGACACGTCCACGACGACCTCGCCGCCTACTTCGGCGCGCTCGCCCGGCTGCTCGCGACGGCGCAGGGCCAGGCGCTGCTGCGGCTGAGCGTCGAACGCGACGACACCCTGCCGGACCGGCGCCTCCCCTACTGGACCGAGCGCCTCGAACGTGGCGCGGTCATGGTCCGCCGGGGTGTCGAGCGCGGCGAACTCGCCCCGGACACGGACCCCGGCCTCGTCATCGAGGCCGTCAGCGGCGCCCTCTTCACCCGCGCCCTGATCAGCGGCGCTCCCCTCGACGGCCGCCTCGCCACCCGCCTCGTCACCCTGACCCTCACGGGCACCCTCCCCCACACCCCGACCCCGCCCGCGTGACCGAACCGGCGGCCGGCTGACCGGGGAGTTCCCCCCGGCGGTGTTCATCGTCGCCGCCGACCCGCGCCTCGCGGCGGCCGGTCGTACGACGACGCCCGCCCTCCCCGAGAAGCCGCGCACGGAACAGGTGCGTGCCTGGGGCGAATGCGCGGAGCCGTCCCAGGGTCCGGAATGCCGGGACGCCGTACGGCGGTTGGCGCAGGCGCAGGCGCAGGCGCAGGCGCAGGCAAGCGAAGGGCGAGCCGGGCCGGGATCTGTGGGCCGTCCCGGCCGTGCCCAAAGAGCCCGGCGTTCCTGTCCGGCTGAACGGTCCGTGCCCTGCGTGCTCGACGGTCCTGAACGCGCGCGGACGTGAGGAACCTGTGCCGGATCCCTTGACGGCGGGCGTCCGCGCCGATTAACTCACGTCCTAAATTAAGACGTGAGGGTCTTCGGAGGGGAACGGCCGGACCGGCCGGTCCCGGAGCGCGATCCCGAAGGTTCTCGACGCCAGGAAGGGACACCTGGAGACATGCGCAGCATCCGAGCCGCGGCCGTCGGCGCCGTCACCCTCTCTCTCGCCCTCACGGCGACGGCCTGTGGAGGCGGTTCGTCCACGGGGGGCGGGTCCAACGACGCGCCGAAGACGCTGACCTACTGGGCCTCCAACCAGGGCGCCAGCATCGCCGTCGACAAGCAGGTCCTCCAGCCCGAACTCGACAAGTTCCAGAAGCAGACGGGCATCAAGGTGAAACTGGAGGTCGTGCCCTGGCCCGACCTGCTCAACCGGATCCTGACCGCGACCACCTCCGGCCAGGGCCCCGACGTGCTGAACATCGGCAACTCCTGGAGCGCCTCCCTCCAGGCGAGCGGCGCGCTGCTGCCCTGGGACGCCAAGAACTTCGACAAGATCGGCGGCAAGAGCCGGTTCGTGCCGTCCGCGCTCGCCTCCACCGGCGTCCAGGGCAAGGACCCGGCCGCCGTACCGCTGTACGCGCTGGCGTACGCGCTCTACTACAACAAGAAGATCTTCGCCGACGCCGGGATCTCCCAACCGCCCGCCACCTGGGACGAGTTGACAGCCGACGGCAAGAAGATCAAGGCCAAGGGCATCTCCCCGCTGGGCGCCGAGGGCTCCAACGTCTCGGAGAACATCCACCACATCTTCGTCTTCGCCAAGCAGCGCGGCGCCGACTTCTTCACCGCCGACGGCAAGCCGGACTTCACCGATCCCAAGGTGGTCGACGCGGTCACGAGTTACGTCGATCTGATGGCGAAGGACAAGGTCATCCCGACCGGGGACGCCGAGTACGCGCAGAACCAGTCCGTCAGCGACTTCGCCAAGGGCCACCAGGCCATGCTGCTGTGGCAGTCGGCCTCCGCCAACCTCGCCTCCCAGGGGATGAAGGACAGCCAGTACGGCGTCGCGCCCGTGCCGGTGCGCTCCGGTACCCCCGGCCCTGGCACCCAGATCAACTCGATGGCCGCCGGCATCAACATCGCGGTCTTCCGCAACACCCACAACCTCGACGGGGCGACGAGGTTCGTGAAGTTCATGACCTCCGACGACGAGCAGAAGATCCTCAACAAGGCCTACAGCTCCATCCCGGCGGTCACCTCGGCGCAGAACGACCCCGCGTTCAGCACCCCCGCCAACACGGTGCTGAAGAACACCCTCGCCACCAGCGCCGCCGCCCTGCCGCAGGTGCCCACCGAATCGCAGTTCGAGACGACGGTCGGCACCGCCGTCAAGGACCTGTTCGCCGACGCCGCCGCCGGGCGCGCGGTGACCACCGCCTCGGTCAGGGCCGCGCTCCAGAAGGCCCAGCAGCAGATGCCGGCGGCGTAACGGCCATGACCACCCACACCCTTGAGGAGTCGGTGGCGAAGTCCCCTCCCGGGACGGCGGCGTCCTCGGCCCGCCGCCGGCCCGGGAGGATCCGCCGCGCCTGGCTGCCGTACCTGCTGCTCCTGCCCGCTCTCGTCCTCGAACTCCTCGTCCATCTGGTGCCGATGGTCATCGGCATCGTGATGAGCTTCAAGGAACTCACCCAGTTCTACATCCGCGACTGGGGCACCGCCCCCTGGTCAGGGCTCGGCAACTACCGCCTGTCGGTGGACTTCCACGCCCCCGTCGGCGAGGCCCTGCTGCACTCCTTCCTCGTCACCGTCGCCTTCACCCTGCTGTCCGTCGCCCTGTGCTGGCTGATCGGCACGGTCGCCGCCCTCTTCCTCCAGGACACCTTCCGCGGCCGGGGCCTGCTGCGCGCCCTGTTCCTGGTGCCGTACGCGCTGCCCGTCTACGCGGCCGTCATCACCTGGGTGTTCATGTTCCAGCACGACAACGGCCTGGTGAACCACGTCCTGCACGACCAGCTGCACATCGGCGCCCAGCCCGCCTTCTGGCTCATCGGCGACAACAGCTTCTACGCCCTGCTGACCGTGTCGGTGTGGAAGGGCTGGCCGTTCGCCTTCCTCGTGGTGACGGCCGGACTCCAGAACATCCCGGGGGAGTTGTACGAGGCGGCCGCGCTGGACGGCGCCGGCATATGGCAGCGGATCCGCCGCATCACGCTGCCGTCGCTGCGCCCGGTCAACCAGGTCCTGGTCCTGGTGCTGTTCCTGTGGACGTTCAACGACTTCAACACGCCCTACGTGCTGTTCGGCAAGTCCGCGCCCGAGGCCGCCGACCTCGTCTCCGTGCACATCTACCAAGCCTCCTTCGTCACCTGGAACTTCGGCACCGGCTCCGCCATGTCCGTCCTGCTGCTGCTCTTCCTGCTCGTGGTGACGGGCGGCTATCTGCTGGCGACCTCGCGGGAGCGGAGGACCTCCGATGTCTGACTCGCCGCTGGCACCGCCGCGTTCGTTCCGCTGGGCCCGGCGCGTCTTCCTCACCCTGCTCACCGGCTTCGTACTGCTCCCGGTGTACGTGATGCTCTCCAGCTCGCTGAAGCCGCTCGCGGACGTCTCCGGGAAGTTCCGCTGGGTGCCGAGCGGGCTGACCGTCCGCCCGTACATCGACATGTGGTCCACGGTGCCGCTCGCCCGCTACTTCGTGAACTCGCTGATCGTGGCGGGCTCGGCGACCGTACTGTCCGTCGTCGTCGCCGTGTTCGCCGCCTACGCGGTCAGCCGCTACGACTTCCGGGGCAAGCGCGTCTTCACGGTCACCGTGCTGTCCACCCAGATGTTCCCCGGCATCCTCTTCCTGCTCCCGCTGTTCCTCCTCTACGTCAACATCGGCAACGCCACCGGCATCGCCCTGTTCGGCTCCCGCGGCGGCCTGATCCTCACCTATCTCACCTTCTCCCTGCCGTTCTCCATCTGGATGCTGATCGGGTACCTCGACTCGGTGCCGCGCGACCTGGACGAGGCGGCGCTGGTCGACGGCTGCGGACCGCTCGGCGCGCTGTTCCGGATCGTCGTACCGGCCGCGATCCCCGGCATCGTCGCGGTCGCCGTCTACGCGTTCATGACCGCGTGGGGCGAGGTGCTGTTCGCGTCGGTGATGACCGACGACACCACCCGCACCCTCGCCGTCGGCCTCCAGGGCTACTCGACCCTCAACGACGTCTACTGGAACCAGATCATGGCCGCCTCGCTGGTCGTCAGCGTGCCTGTGGTGGCCGGATTCCTGCTGCTCCAGCGCTATCTGGTGGCCGGGCTGACGGCGGGTGCCGTCAAATGACCGGCAACACCCCGTATTCCGAAGGGACTTCCGTGTCCGAACGCATCGACCTCGCCGCACTCCCGGACGGCTTCCTGTGGGGCACGGCCACCTCGGCCTACCAGATCGAGGGAGCCGTCGCCGAGGACGGCCGGACACCCTCCATCTGGGACACCTTCTCGCACACCCCGGGGAAGGTCGCGGGCGACGACAACGGCGACGTCGCCTGCGACCACTACCACCGCAGAGGCGAGGACATCGCCCTGATGCGCCGCCTCGGCCTCAACGCCTACCGGCTCTCCGTCGCCTGGCCGCGCGTCGTCCCCGGCGGCACCGGCGCCGTGAACCCCAAGGGCCTCGCCTTCTACGACGCGCTGGTGGACGACCTGCTGGCGGCGGGCATCACCCCGTCCGTCACCCTCTACCACTGGGACCTGCCGCAGACGCTCCAGGACCGCGGCGGCTGGCCGGAGCGGGACACCGCCCACGCGTTCGCCGCCTACGCCGACGCCGTGGCCCGGCGCCTCGGCGACCGCGTCAAGCTCTGGACGACGCTCAACGAGCCGTCCTGCTCGGCCTGGATCGGCCACCTGGAGGGCACCATGGCCCCCGGCTGGACGGACCTGACCGCGGCGGTCCGCGCCTCCTGCCATCTGCTCCTCGGCCACGGCCTCGCCACCGAGGCCGTCCGCGCCGCCGTCCCGGACGCCCGGATCGGCATCGTCAACAACCTCTCCACCGTGCACCCGGCCACCGACCGCCCCGAGGACGCGGCGGCCGCCCGCCGGCACGACGGCCACGTCAACCGCTGGTGGCTCGACCCCGTGCACGGCCGTGGCTTCCCGGCCGACATGGCCGAGACGTACGGCGTCGAACTCCCGCTGCACGAAGGCGACGTGAAGACGATCGCCGCGCCCCTGGACTGGCTGGGCCTGAACTACTACTTCCCGGCCCATGTCGTCGACGACCCCGAGGGCCCCGCGCCCTACGCCCGCGCCGTCCGCCGCGAGGGCGTCCCGCGCACCGGCATGGACTGGGAGATCGACGCCGGCGGCATCGAGACCCTGCTGCTCCGGCTCACCGAGGAGTACGGCGCCCGCACCCTCTACGTCACCGAGAACGGCTCCGCCTTCCCCGACACGGTCCGCCCGGACGGCACCGTCCACGACCCCGAACGCCAGGACTACCTGGAGGCCCACCTCGCCGCCTGCGCCTCCGCCGCCCGCCGGGGCGCCCCGCTGGCCGGCTACTTCGCCTGGTCCCTGCTGGACAATTTCGAATGGGCCTACGGCTACGACAAGCGCTTCGGCCTGGTCCACGTCGACTACCGGACCCAGACCCGCACCGTCAAGGACAGCGGCCACCGCTACGCGGAGATCATCCGCGCCCACCACGACCGAAGCCGCAGCGCCGCCTGAACCCGACCGGCGGCCCCTTGCCCGCGTGCCGGGGTGAACGGGGACGGGGCGCTGTCCGGCCCCGTTCAGAGGTGGGCGTCTCGGCCGTCTTCCGTCGGGCAGCGCCAGTACAGGGTCCCGCTCGACACATGAGGCGTCGCGGGGTGCGTGTGGCCGGGTGCCGGGCACGGGGGTACCGGGCGGCCCCCGGTGGATTCGACGACGCTGTCCTGGAGTTGCTCCGCCAGGAGGAGCAGCGCCTCGGATTCGGGCAGCGTGTCGTCCAGGTCCACCGTGACCGAGGAGCCGTCCGCGTAGGCAAGGGTGACGTGCACACCTGCCCCGGTGCCGGGGGCCGTGCCTTCCGTACCGACCTGGAGCACGGCCTCTTCCGGCACTTCCAGCCGGCGCAGAAGCGACTCCGCCCAGCCGCGTACCGTCCGTACATCGAGCGTCATGAGCCGCTACCCCCGTCTGCCGGTCCTACTTCTTCGCCGTCACGTCCGCCGCCCAGGTCAGCGAGCCGGTGCCCGGTCGGCCGCCGATGTTGACGCGGAAGGTCATGTAGTCCTGGAACTGGACGTGATCGGCATGCTTGACCGGCTTCAGCGTTCCGTGGAAGTGGTAGCTCCTGCCCACGACATGCCCTGCGTTCTTCGGCATCCGCTTCCCGTTTCGCCACCAGGAGACACCGGACTCATCGACATTGCCGGTAATGACGGACTGCACTCGGGCGGAGATCTTGAATCCCCAGTTGACAGTGGAGTAGTGACAGTTGAACCGGGCCGCGAGGGTACCGTTGGCGTTGCTCCAGCTCGGGTTCTTGTCACAGCGCAACGTGGCGGAACCGCGCTTGGCGGTGCCGGTCCGCGCCGCCCGGCCCGGCGCCGCGCGCAAGCTGCCCTCGCGGAGTCCGAGCTGCGCGCCGACGCGATCCAGCTCCACGCGGGAGAGTTTCGGGTCACCGTTCAACGTGAAGCGCAAAGTCGTGCGCACGTTCCCGGTGGTCGTGGTCGCCGCGTAGGTCCGACCCGCGGCGTCCGTGACAGCCGCAGTACTCACCGCCGCCCCCGCGCCGGGCCGCTCCGGAGCCGCCCGGGCCGCCGGGGCGACGAGCACGGCCGCGACGAGCACGGTCGCGCCGACCGTGGTCACGGCAACCGGGCCGCCCCGCGTCCTCCGGCCCCGACCCGCACTGCCCGTCCAGCCGCGAGCTGTCCCACCACGTTCCCCGTTCACCACACCGCTCCCCTCGGTCAGGTGGCTCTCCACGCCGTGATGCTCTCCACGGCCACCCTCCGCGACGCCCGAACGCGCGATCATTCACCTGGACGAGCGATAGCAGGCACCGGATTCCCCTCCCGGACGACCGCGACGGCCCGGCGGACACCGCCGGACGGCCGGGGACCGGACCGGGCATCGGTGGCGCACGGATCAATCCGGCGTGGCAGGATCCCTGACTGTGAGCGCATCCCCGGCAGTGCGAGGCCTGCGGGCCGCGGTGTTCGCCGCGGTGTGCGTGCTGCTCGCCGCCGCGGGCCACGGGCTGGCCATGGGGGAGATGCCCTCGACGCGCTGCGACGGCGCCGGTTTCCTCGCGGTCTTCGCGCTCGGCTGGACGCTGGGCGCGCGGGAGCGCTCGGGGCCAGGCATCGGCGCGGCGATGCTGCTCACCCAGGCGGGGCTGCACCTGGGCTTCGACGCGGCCCACAGCCCCTCCGGTACGGCCCCCACCGGCGCCCGTATGCCCGGCATGCCCGGCATGACCGGGCCCGCCGCTGACGCCACGGCCGCGCACACCATGGCCCACGCCACGGCCGCCCACCTCCTCGCCGCCCTGGCCGCCTCCTGGTGGCTGCGGCGGGGCGAGGCCGCGCTCTGGTCGCTGCTGCGGCGCACCGCCGCGCTGGTCCCCGCCCTCCTCACCCCGTGGCGGGCCGCCCCGCTGCCCGCCACCACCGAGCCGGTCCCACGCGACCGGTCCGCCGCCGTCCCGCCCCGCCGGGCCCCGCTGCGGCACGCGGTCACCCGGCGCGGCCCGCCCGCCCCGATCCCGTACTCGCCCTGACCCCCGACCTTTGTCACTCGTCACCGTACGGAGATCGACTCACCATGTCCGCATCACGCATCGCCCTGCGCCGCGCCGGCGCCGTCACCGCCCTCACGGCCGCCTCGGTCCTGCTGGCCGCCGGTGCCGCGTCCGCGCACGTCACCGTCCACCCGGAGAGCTACGCCAAGGGCGCCACCGACGGCGTGCTGACCTTCCGCGTGCCCAACGAGGAGGACCACGCCCACACCAGCAAGGTCCAGGTCTTCCTGCCCACCGACCACCCCGTCCTCGGCGTCCTGGTCCACCCGGGGGACGGCTGGACCGCCAAGGTGACCACCACGAAGCTGAAGACGCCGGTCAAGACCGACGACGGCACCATCACCGAGGCCGCCTCCGAGATCACCTTCACCGGGGGGAGGATCGAACCGGGGCAGTACGAGGACTTCGACGTCGCCTTCGGTGAACTCCCCGAGAACACCGACCAGTTGGTTTTCAAGACGCTCCAGACCTACTCGGACGGCAAGGTCGTCCGCTGGATCGAGCAGCCCGCCTCGGGCGACGACGAGCCGGAGAACCCGGCCCCGGCGCTGAAGCTCACCGCGGACGACGCCTCACCCGCCGCCGCCCCCGCCGAGACGGCCGCCACCACCACCGCCAGGGCGAGCGACTCCACCGCCCGCGAACTCGGTGTCGCCGGCCTGGTGGTCGGCGTCGTGGGCCTGGCCGCGGCCGCGTTCGCGCTGCTTCGCGGCCGGTCCTCCGCGCGGTCGTAGCCGCGGCCGCCGGTGGGTCCCGCAGCTCCGCGCGACCCACCGGCGTGCCGGACCGGCGCGGACCGCCGGGAATGCCGTCCCTCCCGTGCGCGGTTGATCTCTGCATGACTCAGGACTCCACGCAGGACGCGCTCCTCCCGCTGCTCGCCGCAGGACACGGCGGCGTACTGGTCACCCTCCGCCGCGACGGCCGGCCCCAGCTGTCCAACGTCAGCCACGCCTGGGACCCGGACGAGCGGATCATCCGGATCTCCGTCACCGACGACCGCGCCAAGACCCGCAATCTGCGCCGCGACCCCCGCGCCTCGTACCACGTCACCAGCGACGACCGCTGGGCGTACACCGTCGCCGAGGGCACGGCCGAGCTGTCCCCGGTCGCCGAGGACCCCCACGACGAGACCGTGGAGGAGCTGATCCGGCTCTACCGCGCGGTGCTCGGCGAGCATCCGGACTGGGACGAGTACCGCGCCGCGATGGTCCGCGACCGCCGGCTGGTCGTCCGCCTGCATGTCGCACGGGTGTACGGCATCCCCCGGCGCTGACCCGGCTAGGGCCTGTCCGGCGATTCCCGTCCGCCGCGCGACACCATGCGCGCACGCTCGGCCGCGCCCTCCGTCCGCGCCTCGATCGCCCGCAGGACGGCGACCATGTCCTCGCCGCCATGGCCCTGGGCGACCGTCTCCTCGAAGAGGGCGTGGCAGACGTCGAGCAGCGGGGACGCGAGACCGGCCCTGCGGGCGGCCTCGGCGACGAGGCGGTTGTTCTTCAGGACGTCGAGTGCGGCCGCCTGCACCGCGAAGTCCCGCTCGCGCAGCTTGGGCGCCTTCATCCGGGAGACCGGGCTGGCCATCGGGCCCGCGTCGAGGACGTCCAGGAACAGCCGGGGGTCCAGGCCCTGCCGTTCGGCGAAGTGGAACGCCTCGGTCAGCCCGGTCACCAAGGTGATCAGGAACAGGTTGACCGAGAGCTTCATCAGCAGCGCGCCGGGGACCGCACCGCACTCGAACGTCTGCCGGCACATCGGCGAGAGCAGCGGCCGTACCGTGTCCACGGCGGCCTGTTCGCCCGCGAGCATGGCCACCAGCTGCCCCGCCTCCGCCGGTACTCGGGACCCGGACACCGGCGCCTCGGCATAGCGGCCACCGGCGGCGCGGACGTCCCTCTCCAGCGTGCGCGAGTACTCGGGCGAGGTCGTGCCCATGTGGACGACGGTCCGCCCGGCGACCCGCGCGGCCAGCTCCGGGGTGCCGCGTCCGAGCACCGCGTCGAGGGCCGGCTCGTCGGCGAGCATCAGCAGCACCACCTCGGCCCGCGCGAACACCTCGGGGGCGTCCCCGGCGACCTCGGCACCGGCCGCGCGCAGCGGCTCGGCGCGGTGCGGGGTGCGGTTCCACACCACCAGGGGGGTGCCGGCGGCCGCCAGGCGCAGGGCCATGGGCCCGCCCATCACTCCGAGACCGATGAATCCGACGCGCACGGTGGCCGCCCTTCGCTGTAGGGGCCGGTTATGACAGTGGTCATAGTAGCCAGGATTATGACGGCGGTCATAGGGTGGTCCCCGGACGAGAGACGGAGGCGGGACATGGGCGAGCGGCAGCGCGGCCCGCGTGAGCGGATGGTGTTCAGCGCGGCCCAGCTCATCCGGCGCGACGGGGTGAACGCGACCGGCATGCGCGAGGTCGCCGCACATGCCGGGGCCCCGCGCGGCTCCCTCCAGCACTACTTCCCGGGCGGCAAGGAACAGCTGGTCGCCGAGGCCGTGGCCTGGGCCGGACGGTACGCGGGCAACCGGATCGGGCGCTTCGTCGAGCAGCTGGCCGAGCCGGTGCCGAGCGCGCTGTTCGCGGCGATGGCCGCGCAGTGGACCGAGGAGTACGACCGGGACGGCTTCGGCGCGGGCTGCCCGGTCGCCGCCGCCACCGTCGACCGCGCCGCCGCCGACGAGGCGACCCGCGCCGCCGTGGCCGCCGCGTTCACCACCTGGCGGACCCCGCTCGCCGAGGCCCTCACCGCCATGGGCGTACCCGCCGACCGGTCCGCCGCCCTGGCCACGCTGATGATCAGCACCCTGGAGGGCGCGATCCTGATGGCACGGGCCGAGAAGGACGTACGGCCCCTGACGACGGTGGTGCGGGAACTGGGCCCGCTGCTCGACGCGGCGGTGGCCCGGCCCGCGTGAGGCCGAAAGGCGTCAGCGGCCGGCCGCGTCCGCCCCCTCCGGGGTGAGGTACGCGATCACCATGTCCCCGAGCATCTCCCGGTAGTGCTCCCGCCGCTCCGGGTCCACCAGGTCGCGGCCGAACAGGGCGCCGAACGCCCGCCGGTTGACGGCGCGGAAGAAGCAGAACGAGCTGATCACCGCGTGCAGGTCGACCGCGTCCACGTCCGCACGGAAGGCCCCCGACGCCCGCCCGTCGGCGAGGATCCCGCGCAGCACGTCCAGCGCCGGGGAGCCGAGCGCGGCGAGCCGTCCCGAGGGCGCGGAGTCCTCGGCGCACGGGAGGTTCTCGATGCTCAGCAGGCGGATGTAGTCGGGGTGTCGTTCATGGTGGTCGAAGATCAGCCCGGCCAGTCGCCGGATCGCCGCGACCGGGTCCAGGTGGGCGACGTCCAGGCGCCGCTCGGCCTCGCACAGCGCGCCGTAGGCCCGTTCGAGGACGGCCGTGAACAACTGCTCCTTGCCGCCGAAGTAGTAGTAGATCATCCGCTTGGTGGTGCGGGTGCGGGCGGCTATCTCCTCGACGCGGGCGCCCTCGTAGCCGGCCCGCGCGAACTCCCGGGTGGCCATGTCGAGGATCTCGGCCTTGGTGCGGGCGGCGTCGCGCACCCGCCCGTCGGGTCGTACCGGTTCATCGACGCTGGTCATCGGGTGGTTCCTTCGGGCCTCGGGCCGGCGCGGTGGCGTGCTCGGTGCCGTCGATTCTAGGACGCGAACATGACAGTGCGGATATGGCCGTGGCCCGGAACACACGAGGTGCCCCGGGCCACGGACGGGAGGAGCCGTGGTCGCCGGCCGCTACGGCCGCCGGTTCCACTCGGCGATCACCGGCTGCCCGTGCTCGGTGGACAGCCGGCTGACGGTGCCGGTGGCCAGCTGGAACAGCCGGCCCTGCGCGGGCGCGAGGCCCAGCCGCCGGGCCGTCAGGACCCGCAGGAAGTGGCCGTGGGCGACGAGCACCACATCGGGGCCGTCCGCGGCGAGCGCGGCGGCCACCCGGGCCAGCACCCGGTCGGCGCGGGCGCCGACCTCGGCCGGCGACTCGCCCGGATGCCCCTTCGGCCCCGGTGCCGCCCCGTCGGTCCACAGGTCCCAGCCGGGGCGGGTGCGGTGGATCTCGGCGCTGGTGATGCCCTCGTAGCCGCCGTAGTCCCATTCGTGCAGGTCGGGTTCGGGCTCGGCCCCGGTCAGGCCCGCGAGTTCGGCGGTGCGCAGGGCGCGGCCGAGCGGGCTGCTGAGCACGAGGGCGTAGGTCCGGCCGGACAGGAGCGGGGCGAGGGACTTGGCCTGTTCCTCGCCGTGGTCCGTCAGGGGCAGGTCGGTGAAGCTGGTGTGCTGCCCCGACCTGCTCCACTCGGTCTCCCCGTGGCGGACCAGCAGAAGGTCCGCCACGATCAGCCCTTCTTCTCGACCGCGTGGCCGCCGAACTGGTTGCGCAGCGCGGCGATCATCTTCATCTGCGGCGAGTCGTCCTGCCGGGAGGCGAACCGGGCGAACAGCGAGGCGGTGATGGCCGGGAGCGGCACCGCGTTGTCGATGGCCGCCTCGACGGTCCAGCGGCCCTCGCCGGAGTCCTCCGCGAAGCCGCGCAGCTTCTCCAGGTGCTCGTCGTCGTCCAGGGCGTTGACCGCGAGGTCGAGCAGCCAGGAGCGGATGACCGTGCCCTCCTGCCAGGAGCGGAACACCTCGCGGACGTTCTCCACGGAGTGCACCTTCTCCAGCAGCTCCCAGCCCTCGGCGTACGCCTGCATCATGGCGTACTCGATGCCGTTGTGGACCATCTTGGAGAAGTGCCCGGCGCCGACCCGGCCCGCGTGCACATAGCCGTACGGGCCCTCCGGCTTGAGCGCGTCGAAGATCGGCTGGAGCTGGTCCACGTTCTCCTTCTCGCCGCCGACCATGAGCGCGTAGCCGTTCTCGAGGCCCCACACACCGCCGGAGACGCCCGCGTCCACGAAGCCGATGCCCTTGATGGCGAGCGCCGCGGCGTGCTTCTCGTCGTCCGTCCAGCGGGAGTTGCCGCCGTCGATCACCGTGTCGCCGGGCTCCAGCAGGTCGCCCAGCTCGTCCACGACGGTCTGGGTGGCGGTGCCGGCCGGGACCATCACCCACACATGGCGGGGCGCGTCCAGCTTCTCGACCAGTTCGGCGAGGCTCTTGACGTCGGAGACCTCAGGGTTGCGGTCGTAGCCGATGACGGTGTGGCCCGAGCGGCGGATGCGCTCGCGCATGTTGCCGCCCATCTTGCCGAGACCGATGAGACCGAGCTGCATGATCAGTTCTCCGATGCGTTCTTGAGAGTGCGGTAGGCGGCGACGAGGGCCGTGGTGGAGGGGTCGAGGCCGGGGACGTCCGCGCCCTCGGTGAGGGCGGGTTCGACGCGCTTGGCGAGGACCTTGCCCAGCTCCACGCCCCACTGGTCGAAGGAGTCGATGTCCCACACCGCGCCCTGGACGAACACCTTGTGCTCGTACAGCGCGATCAGCTGGCCCAGCACGGACGGGGTCAGCTCGGCGGCGAGGATCGTCGTGGTCGGGTGGTCGCCGCGGAAGGTGCGGTGCGCCACCTGCTCCTCGGGCACGCCCTCCGCGCGGACCTCCTCGGCGCTCTTGCCGAAGGCGAGGGCCTGGGTCTGGGCGAAGAAGTTGGCCATCAACAGGTCGTGCTGCGCCTTCAGTTCACCACTCAGCTCGCCGACCGGGCGGGCGAAGCCGATGAAGTCCGCCGGGATCAGCTTGGTGCCCTGGTGGATCAACTGGTAGTACGCGTGCTGCCCGTTGGTGCCGGGCGTGCCCCACACCACGGGACCCGTCTGCCACTCCACCCGGCGCCCGTGCCGGTCCACCGACTTGCCGTTGGACTCCATGTCCAGCTGCTGGAGGTAGGCGGTGAACTTGGACAGGTAGTGGCTGTACGGCAGTACGGCGTGCGACTGGGCGTCGTGGAAGTTGCCGTACCAGATGCCCAGCAGGCCCAGCAGCAGCGGGGCGTTGGCCTCGGCCGGGGCGGTGCGGAAGTGCTCGTCGACCAGGTGGAAGCCGTCCAGCATCTCCCGGAACCGGTCCGGGCCGATGGCGATCATCAGCGAGAGGCCGATCGCGGAGTCGTACGAGTAGCGGCCGCCGACCCAGTCCCAGAACTCGAACATGTTGTCCGGGTCGATACCGAACTCGGTCACCTTGCCCGAGTTGGTCGAAAGCGCCACGAAGTGCTTCGCAACGGCCTTCTCGTCCCCGTCGAACGCTTCGAGCAGCCACGACCGCGCGGACGTCGCATTGGTGATCGTCTCGATCGTCGTGAACGTCTTGGACGCGACGATGAACAGGGTTTCGGCCGGGTCCAGATCGCGCGTCGCCTCGTGCAGGTCCGCGCCGTCCACGTTCGAGACGAAGCGAACGGTCAGATCACGGTCGGCGAAGCTGCGCAGCGCCTCGTACGCCATCGCGGGCCCGAGGTCGGAGCCGCCGATACCGATGTTGACGACATTGCGGATGCGCTTGCCCGTGTGCCCGGTCCAGGCGCCGGAGCGCACCCGGTCGGCGAAGTTGCTCATCTTGTCGAGGACGGCGTGCACCCTGGGCACCACGTTCTCGCCGTCGACCTCGATCACCGCGTCCCGGGGCGCGCGCAGCGCGGTGTGCAGCACCGCCCGGCCCTCGGTGATGTTGATCTTCTCGCCGCGGAACATGGCGTCCCGCAGCCCGAACACATCGGTGGCGGTGGCGAGTTCCTGGAGCAGGGCCAGGGTCTCGTCGGTGATCAGATGCTTGCTGTAGTCGATGTGCAGATCACCGACCCGGACCACGTACCGCTCGGCGCGGTCCGGGTCCGACGCGAACAGCTCGCGCAGGTGCAGCGGCTTCTCGGCGCGGTGGTCGGCGAGCGCCGTCCACTCGGGCCGGTGGATGAGGTTGGGATAGTGGGCGTCGGCCATCTCAGGCGTTCTCCTTGGCGGCCTCGCCCCGCAGGGCGACGGCGTACATCTCGTCGGCGTCGAGGCGCCGCAGCTCCTCGGCGATGAGTTCGGAGGTGGGGCGGACCTTCAGGGCGAGGGTGCGCGGCGGCTGACCCGGCAGGGTGAGCGTCGCGAGCGGTCCCTCGGGGCGGTCCAGGAGGATCTCGCCGTCGCCGGTGCCCAGCCGTACGGCCGTGACCACGGGACCCTCGGTGACCACGCGGTCCACGCTCACCCCCAGCCGTGCCTCCAGCCAGCGGGCCAGCAGCTCGGCGCTGGGGTTGTCGGCCTCGGCCTCCACGGCCGCCGACGTCACCTTCGCCCGGGCCTGGTCGAGCGCGGCGGCCAGCATCGAGCGCCACAGCGTCAGCCGGGTCCAGGCGAGGTCGGTGTCGCCGGGCGCGTAGTTGCGGGCCCGGGCGTTCAGGACCGCCATCGGCCGCTCCACCGCGTACAGATCGGTGATCCGGCGCTGCGCGAGCGCGCCGAGCTGGTCCTTGGACGGGTTGTCGGGCGCGTCCACCGGCCACCACACGACGACCGGGGCGTCCGGCAGCAGCAGCGGCAGCACCACCGAGCCGGCGTGGTCGGAGACCTCGCCGTAGGTGCGCAGCACCACCGTCTCGCCGGTGCCGGCCTCGGAGCCGACCCGGACCTCGGCGTCCAGGCGCGAGTGGGTGCGGTCGCGCAGGGTGCGGGCGTGCCGCTTGATGACGACCAGGGTGCGCGAGGGGTGCTCGTGCGAGGCCTCCTCGGCGGCCCGCATCGAGTCGTAGGCGTTCTCCTCGTCCGTGACGATGACCATCGTCAGGACCATGCCCACGGCCGGGGTGCCGATCGCCCGGCGGCCCTGCACCAGCGCCTTGTTGATCTTGCTTGCCGTGGTGTCGGTCAGGTCGATCTTCATGGCCTGCGCCAGCTCCGTCCGTCTCGTGCGAGCATCTCGTCGGCTTCCCGCGGTCCCCAGCTGCCCGACGCGTACTGTGCCGGACGGCCGTGCGCCGTCCAGTACTGCTCGATCGGGTCGAGGATCTTCCAGGACTCTTCCACTTCCTGGTGACGCGGGAACAGGTTGGCGTCACCCAGGAGCACGTCCAGGATGAGCCGCTCGTACGCCTCCGGGCTGGACTCCGTGAACGACTCGCCGTAGGCGAAGTCCATGGACACGTCCCGGATCTCCATCGAGGTGCCCGGCACCTTGGAGCCGAAGCGGACCGTCATGCCCTCGTCCGGCTGGACGCGGATCACGATCGCGTTATGGCCCAGCTCCTCCGTCGCCGTGTGGTCGAAGGGGGAGTGCGGGGCCCGCTGGAAGACCACCGCGATCTCCGTCACCCGGCGGCCGAGCCGCTTGCCGGTGCGCAGATAGAACGGGACGCCCGCCCAGCGCCGGTTGTCGATGCCGATCTTGATCGCGGCGAAGGTGTCGGTCTTCGACTTCGGGTCGATGCCGTCCTCTTCGAGGTAGCCGACGACCTTCTCGCCGCCCTGCCAGCCGCCCGCGTACTGCGCCCGCACGGTGTGGTCGCCCAGGTCGTCGGGGAGCCGTACCGACTTGAGCACCTTCAGCTTCTCGGTGAGCAGCGCCTCCGCGTCGAACGCGATGGGCTCCTCCATGGCGGTGAGCGCCATCAGCTGGAGCAGGTGGTTCTGGATGACGTCACGGGCGGCGCCGATGCCGTCGTAGTAGCCGGCCCGGCCGCCGATGCCGATGTCCTCGGCCATCGTGATCTGCACGTGGTCGACGTAGCTGCGGTTCCAGATCGGCTCGTACATCTGGTTGGCGAAGCGCAGCGCCAGGATGTTCTGGACCGTCTCCTTGCCCAGGTAGTGGTCGATGCGGAACACCTGGTCCGGCTCGAACACGTCGTGCACCAGCGCGTTCAGCTCACGGGCGCTGGCCAGGTCGTGGCCGAACGGCTTCTCGATGACCGCGCGCCGCCAGGAGCCCTCGGGCGGACTCGCCAGGCCGTGCTTCTTCAGCTGCTGCACGACCTTCGGGAAGAACTTCGGCGGCACCGAGAGGTAGAACGCGAAGTTGCCGCCGGTGCCGCGGGAGGCGTCCAGCTCCTCCACGGCGTCCTTGAGCTGCTTGAACGCGGTGTCGTCGTCGAAGTCGCCGGGGATGAAGCGCATGCCCTCGGCGAGCTGCTGCCACACCTCCTCGCGGAACGGGGTGCGCGAGTGCTCGCGCACCGAGTCGTGGACGACCTGCGCGAAGTCCTGGTCCTCCCACTCGCGGCGGGCGAAGCCCACCAGGGAGAAGCCCGGCGGCAGCAGGCCGCGGTTGGCCAGGTCGTACACGGCCGGCATCAGCTTCTTGCGGGACAGGTCACCGGTCACCCCGAAGATGACCAGGCCCGACGGGCCCGCGATGCGCGGCAGGCGGCGGTCCCGGGTGTCCCGCAGCGGGTTCACCCAGTCGGCGGCCGGGACGATGGGCACCCGTACCTCCTCGGGTGCCGGGGCGGGGCTCGCTTTTTCGGTCATCGCGCGTCAACTCCCTTGCTCTCCAGGGACTTCGCCACCGCGTCCAGCAGGTCCTGCCAGGCCACCTCGAACTTGGCGACGCCCTCGTCCTCCAGCTGCTGGACGACCTCGTCGTAGGAGATGCCGAGCCGCTCGATCGCGTCGAGGTCGGCACGGGCCTGCGCGTAGCCGCCGGTCACCGTGTCGCCGGTGATCTCGCCGTGGTCGGCGACGGCGTTCAAGGTGGCCTCCGGCATCGTGTTGACCGTGCCCGGCGCGACGAGGTCGTCCACATACAGGGTGTCCTTGTACGCGGGATCCTTCACACCGGTGGACGCCCACAGCGGGCGCTGCTTGTTCGCCCTGTCACCGGCGAGGGCCGACCAGCGGTCCGACGAGAAGACGTCCTCGTACGCCTCGTAGGCCAGCCGCGCGTTGGCGAGGGCCGCGCGGCCCTTGAGCGCGAGGGCCTCGTCGGTGCCCAGCGCGGTCAGCCGCTTGTCGATCTCGGAGTCCACCCGGGAGACGAAGAACGACGCCACCGAGTGGACGGTGGACAGGTCGACGCCGCGCTCGCGGGCCTTCTCCAGACCGGCCAGGTAGGCGGCCATGACCTCGCGGTAGCGCTCCAGGGAGAAGATCAGGGTCACATTGACGCTGATGCCGAGCCCCACGACCTCGGTGATCGCCGGCAGGCCCGCCTTGGTCGCCGGGATCTTGATCATCACGTTGGGGCGGTTCACCAGCCAGAACAGCTGCTTGGCCTCGGCGACGGTGGCCGCGGTGCGATGGGCCAGACGGGGGTCGACCTCGATGGAGACCCGGCCGTCGCGGCCGTTCGTCGCCCGGTAGACGGGCTCCAGGATGTCGGCGGCGTCGCGGACGTCGGCGGTGGTCATCATCCGCACGGCCTCGTCGACGGTCACGCCGCGTGCGGCCAGATCGGTGAGCTGCTCCTCGTACCCCTCGCCGGAGCCTATGGCCGCCTGGAAGATCGACGGGTTGGTGGTGACACCGACGGCGCTGCCGCTCGCCACCAGGTCGGCGAGGCTGCCCGAGGTGATCCGCCGCCGGGACAGGTCGTCCAGCCAGATGGACACACCCTCGTCGGCAAGGCGCTTGAGGGCTCCCGGGGTGGCGATTGCTTCGGTCACAGTGATCATCTTTCTTTGTGTGTCGGTGTCAGGCGCGCGCGGCGGCGAGCGACTCGCGGGCCGTCGCGGCGACGTTCTCGGGGGTGAAGCCGAACTCGGTGAACAGGGTTCCCGCGGCGGCGGAGGCGCCGAAGTGCTCCAGGGACACGATCCGGCCCGCGTCACCCACATAGCGGTACCAGGTCAGCCCGATGCCGGCCTCCACCGCCACCCGGGCCTTCACGGCCGGCGGCAGCACCCGCTCGCGGTAGGCGCGCGGCTGCTCCTCGAACCACTCCACGGACGGCATCGAGACCACCCGGGTGCCGGTGCCCTCGGCCTCCAGCAGCTCCCGCGCGGCCACGGCGAGCTGCACCTCGGAGCCCGTCGCGATGATGATCACCTCCGGGACCTCCGTCGAGGACTCGCGCAGCACATAGCCGCCCTTGGCCGCGTCCTCGTTCGGCGCGTACACCGGCACGCCCTGGCGGGTGAGCGCGAGCCCGTGCGGGGCGGGACTGGTGGCGTGCCTCTTCAGGATCTCGGCCCAGGCGATCACGGTCTCGTTGGCGTCCGCCGGGCGGACGACGTTCAGGCCCGGGACGGCCCGCAGCGAGGCCAGGTGCTCGACGGGCTGATGGGTCGGGCCGTCCTCACCGAGGCCGATGGAGTCGTGAGTCCAGATGTACGTCACCGGCAGCTGCATCAGCGCGGACATCCGCACCGCGTTGCGCATGTAGTCGGAGAACACCAGGAAGGTGCCGCCGTAGACACGGGTGTTGCCGTGCAGGGCGATGCCGTTCATCTCCGCCGCCATGGAGAACTCCCGGATGCCGAAGTGCACGGTACGACCATAGGGGTCGGCGCTCGGCAGCGGGTTGCCCTCGGGGAGGAAGGAGCTGGACTTGTCGATGTCGGTGTTGTTGGAGCCGGCGAGGTCGGCGGAGCCGCCCCACAGCTCCGGCAGCACCGGGCCGAGCGCCTGGAGCACCTTGCCGGAGGCGGCGCGGGTGGCGACCGGCTTGCCCTCCTCGAACACCGGCAGGGCGTCCTCCCAGCCCGCGGGCAGCTCGCCCCGGCTGATCCGGTCGAACAGGGCGGCGCGCTCCGGCTCGGCGGTGCGCCACTCGGCGATCCGCTTGTCCCAGGCGGCGTGCGTCTCGGCACCCCGGTCCAGGGCCCGCCGGGCGTGCTTCAGGACCTCGTCCTCGACCTGGAAGGACTGCTCCGTATCGAAGCCGAGGAGGCGCTTGGTGGCCGCGATCTCCTCGGCGCCGAGCGCGGAGCCGTGGGACGCCTCGGTGTCGCGGGCGTTCGGGGCGGGCCAGGCGATGATCGTGCGCATCGCGATGATCGAGGGCCGCCCGGTCTCGTCCCGGGCCGCCTGGAGGGCCGCGTACAGGGCGGCCACGTCCACGTCGCCGTCGGCGGTGGGCGCGACGCGCTGGGTGTGCCAGCCGTACGCCTCGTACCGCTTCAGGACGTCCTCGGAGAAGGCGGTCGCGGTGTCGCCCTCGATGGAGATGTGGTTGTCGTCGTAGAGGAAGACCAGGTTGCCGAGCTTCTGGTGGCCGGCGAGCGAGGACGCCTCCGCGCAGACGCCCTCCTCCAGGTCGCCGTCGGAGACGATCGCCCAGACGGTGTGGTCGAAGGGGGAGGTGCCCGCGGGGGCCTGCGGGTCGAACAGGCCGCGCTCGTAGCGGGCGGCCATCGCCATGCCCACCGCGTTGGCGGCGCCCTGGCCGAGCGGCCCGGTGGTGGTCTCCACGCCCGCCGTGTGCCCGTACTCGGGGTGGCCCGGGGTGCGGGAGCCCTGGGTGCGGAACGCCTTCAGGTCGTCCAGCTCCAGCTCGTACCCGGCCAGGAACAGCTGGGTGTACAGGGTCAGCGAGGTGTGGCCGGGGGAGAGGACGAACCGGTCACGGCCGGTCCACTCCGGGTCCGCCGGGTCGTGACGCATCACCTTCTGAAAGATCGTGTACGCGGCAGGTGCCAGGCTCATCGCGGTGCCCGGGTGGCCGTTGCCCACCTTCTGCACCGCGTCGGCCGCCAGCAGCCGGGCGGTGTCGACGGCCCGCCGGTCGAGATCGGTCCACTCGAAGCCACCGGAAGTCTGCGTGCTCATCTTCAAGAAGTCCTCGTTCAGTACGGAAGGGCTGGCCGGACGCGTTCAAACTTAAAAGTCTGACTTTTTCGACGGAAGGGCGGGATGTGTCACCCTGTGGTGAATCTGGGACAGTGATCGCGGAGCAGGGACGGCACGAAAAGGACATGGCTGACACAACGCCCCAAGGCGGGGCCACCACCGGAGCCGACGGTGGTGCGGACGGCACGGCCGACGGCATCAGAACCCTCCCCTTCCCGGCCGAGCTGGCCGTCGGCGGTGTCGGCATGCGGATCGGCCGCATGGGGGCCGACCGCGGCTGGCGGGCCGACATCCCGCTGGACCGCGTCCACCGCATCGACTTCCATGTCGTCCTGCTGTTCACCGAGGGCCCCGTACGCCATATGGTCGACTTCACCGAGTACGAGGCCGCCGCCGGCGACCTGCTGTGGATACGCCCCGGACAGGTCCACCGCTTCTCCCGCGAGTGCGTGTACCGCGGAACCGTGCTGACCATGCAGCCCGGCTTCCTGCCGCGTGCCACCGTGGAGGCCACCGGCCTGTACCGCTACGACCTGCCGCCGCTGCTGCGCCCCGACGCGCCCCGGCTCGAAGCGCTCCGGGCGGCCCTGGAGCAGCTGCGCCGCGAGTACGAGGACACGACGACGCTCCCGCCGAGCCTGCACACCGCCGTCCTGCGGCACGACCTGACCGCGTTCCTGCTGCGCCTCGCCCATCTCGCCGCCAGCTCGGCGCCCGGTTCACGGCAGCAGTCGGACAACACCTTCACCCTGTTCCGGGACGCGGTCGAGCAGGGCTTCGCCACCAATCACAGTGTCAGCGCCTACGCCGACGCCCTCGGTTACTCCCGCCGCACCCTGGTGCGCGCCGTCCGCGCCGCCACCGGCGAGACCCCGAAGGGCTTCATCGACAAACGGGTCGTCCTGGAGGCCAAACGCCTCCTCGCCCACAGCGAGCTGCCCATCGGCCGGGTCGGCGCGGCCGTCGGCTTCCCGGACGCGGCGAACTTCTCCAAGTTCTTCCAGCTCCACACCGGGCGGACACCGGTGGCCTTCCGCACCGAACTGCGGTAACCGCCGGGGCACTTGACCTGGAGTGCGCTCCAGATCCGAGCATGGGCCGCATGAACACCGGCCGGGTGCGCACCACCCCACCCCAGATCGTCCTCGGCACCATGGACTTCGGAATCCGACCGTGCCTTCGCGGTCCTCGACTCCTTCGTCGCCGGCGGCGGCCGCTGGCTCGACACCGCGAACTGCTACTCCTTCCGGGCCGAGCCCGAGGGTGTCGGCGGCGCCGCCGAACGGGTCATCGGCGCCTGGCTCCGGGCCCGCCCGGGGGCGCGCGACACGGTGCGGATCGCGACGAAGGTCCGGCAGAACCCGCTGGTGCCAGGCTCCTGGTCGCAGGGCGCGGAAGGGCTCTTAGCCCCCGCCGTCCGCGAGGGCGTCGAGGGGAGCCTGCGCCGCCTGGGCGTCGACCACCTCGATCTGCTCTGGGCACACGCCGAGGACCGCGCGGTGCCACTGGCCGAGACGGTCGGCGCCCTCGGCGAACTGGCCGGAAGGGGAGTGGCCCCGCGGATCGGGGCGGCCAACCACGCCGCCTGGCGCGTCGAACGCGCCCGGTCCCTCGCGCGGGAGCGGGGCGTGGCGCCCTGGACGGCCCTGCAACTGCGCCACTCCCTCCTCCACCGCGCCCGCTCACCCCCGTCGCGGAGGCCGGCCACCGCCTGCTCACCGCCGAGGACCTGGACCTCGCCGCGTCGGAGGGGCTCGCGGTGTGGTCGTACAGCTCGCTGCTGTGGGGCTCGTACACCCGCCCGGACAAGCCGCTGCCGGCCACCTATGACCACCCCGGCACCCGGCGGGTCCTCGCGGTCCCGGACGCCGTCGCCGACGGGCTCTCGGCCACCCGGAACCAGGTCGTGCTCGCCCGGCTGATGCGGCAGGGGATCGATCCCATCGTCGGCGCGAGCCGGACGGAGCATGTCGAGGAGGCGCTCGCCGCGCGCCGAGCGCCGCTCGACGACGCGCACATGGCGCGTTTCGCCGAGGCCCGGTAGCGGCGGCCCCCGACGGGTGCGGGAGCCCGCCCCGGCAGAACCGAAGGAGTCCCATGACGACCCTCTCGCCCGCGGCCACCGCCGACCGCACCGGCGTCTCCCTGGACACCCTGCGCTACTACGAGCGCGAAGGGCGCATCGGCCCGATCCGGCGCTCACCGGGCGGCCGCCGGGAGTACACCGAGGACGACGTCTTCCGGATCGGCCTGGTCACCTGCTTGCGGGAGGCCGGACTCGGCATCGCGGACCTGCGTGACTTCGTCGCCCTGCTGAGCGCCGAACAGCCCGCGCCGGACCGCGTCGCCTTCCTGCGCGGGCGCCGCGCCGCCCTGGAGGAGCGGGTGGCGGCGCTGCACCGGGCCATGGCGGTCCTCGACGAGAAGATCGCCTGCTACGGCTGAGCCCCGGACGACCCGGCCCGCGCCGCCCGCTCCAGCGCCTCACGGGCCGCGAGGTACCCGGCGATCTTGAAGGCCAGTCCGCTGGATCCGAAGGTGTCCGCGCGGGCCTCCCGCAGCACCACCCGGGTGGCCGCCACGACCCCGTGCTCAGGCAGGCTCAGCCCCTCCTCGATGCCCGCGGCGGCCGCGGCGAAGAAGCGCGGCAGTGCGTCGGCGGGTTCGTAGGCCACCGTCAGCCCCTCGGCCGCCTCGAAGGAGACACCCTCGGCCGCGGGCTCGAAGTCCACCACGATCAGCGCGAACTGGGGCGCGCAGTTCTGCTTCCGGTGCAGCACCCGCACCCCGCGGATCGGATGCGGCGGGAACCGGGACGGCGCTGACGTCATGCCGGAACGCTACCCCGGCCCGGTCGCGGATCAATGCCGGAAGCCGAAGCCGAAGCCGAAGCCGAAGCCGAAGCCGAAGCCGAAGCCGAAGCCGGATGCCGGATGCCGGATGAAGATGAAGGGGGGCGCGGCCGAGCGGTGTCACCTACCGGCCGCCGCCCCGAGCCGGGCTCCTACCCCAGGTGGTACGCGTACACCGTCGTCGCCACCGCGCACACGCCCGGTGCGATCACCTCGGTGCGCAGGGTGCCGGTGCCGGGGTCGTAGTCGACGCCCTCGGCCTCGAACGTGCCCTTGCACAGGCTCTGCTGGGGCAGCCCGAGGAGGCTGCTCACCCGGCCGGTGACCGGCCCGCCGTCCAGCGGGTGCGGCAGATCGACCTGGAGGAGCGGCTTGCTCTGCGGGAAGAGTTCGCCCGAGCCGTCGTCGGAGGCGCACACCAGCCGGGTCGCGGTCACGAAGTCGCAGCCCTGGATGTCGCGCACCGGCTTGTCCAGGCTGATCTGCCCGGCCTGGGCCAGCGTCCCGCCGGTGCGCGGGGTGGCCGGGTTGAGCAGCGGCGCGGGGAACACCTGGAGCCGGTCCTGGTCCTCCCACTCGCCGGAAACCAGCCACTGTCCGTCGGGCGAGACGGCGGCGAAGGAGTTGTTCACCTTCTCGCCCGGATCCAGCGGGTGCACATAGTCGTACCGCTTGCCGTCCGGCGTGGTCACCGCGTACATCTTCGACGTCGCCGTGTCCGCGCCCTGGTAGGCGTCGAAGACATAGCCGCGCGCGATGTCCGGGTCGCCCACATGGTTCCAGCCCTTGATCCGCAGATCCAGCGGGATGTCCAGCAGTCCGCGGTGCAGCACCGAGCCGTCGGCCCGGGTGGCGAGGCCCTGGCCGCCGCCCAGGGTGTCGGTGTACGACGTCCCGGCCGCCGTCCACCGGGCCGGCTCGGACGCGGACGCGCTCGGGGCGGCGCACACGAGGGCGCCCACCAGTGCGGTGAGCGCGGCGAGTTGACGCTTCATCAGGCTCCTGTCACAGCTGTGGAGTCGGGACCCGCATGCAACCACGGATCGGCGGCCGGCGGGTGACGGCCATGCGTCGGGTGTGCCGGTTCCGGCCGACGCCCCGGCGATTTCCGGGACAGGACGGGGGAGCGGGGGAGGCCGGGACGTGCGCCGGGAGGCGGCGCACGGGGATGATGGGCCGTGGCAGGGTTCTCGGGACTCGGGAAAGGTGCGTGGGTACGTGAGGCTGACGATTCTGGGCGGTGGCGGCTTCCGCGTGCCGCTCGTGTACGGCGCGCTGCTGGCCGACCGCGCCGAGGGCCGGGTCACCGAGGTGGTCCTGCACGACCTGGACGCCGGACGGCTGCACGCGGTCTCCCGGGTCCTCGCCGAGCAGGCCGCCCAGAGCCCCGACGCGCCCCGGGTGACCACCACCGCGGACCTCGACGAGGCCCTGCGCGGCGCCGACTTCGTCTTCTCCGCGATCCGCGTCGGGGGCCTTCAGGGCCGCGCGGACGACGAGCGGGTCGCGCTGGCCGAGGGGGTGCTCGGGCAGGAGACGGTCGGCGCGGGCGGCATCGCCTACGGGCTGCGCACCGTGCCCGTCGCCACCGACATCGCCCGCCGGGTGGCCCGGCTCGCCCCCGACGCCTGGGTGATCAACTTCACCAACCCGGCCGGCCTGGTCACCGAGGCGATGTCCCGGCACCTCGGCGACCGCGTCATCGGCATCTGCGACTCCCCGGTCGGTCTCGGACGGCGCGTCGCCCGCGTCCTCGGCGCCGACCCGGAGGACGCCTTCGTGGACTACGTCGGCCTCAACCACCTCGGCTGGGTGCGCGGTCTGCGCGTCGCCGGACGCGACGAACTCCCCAGGCTGCTCGCCGATCCCGCGCTGCTCGGCTCCTTCGAGGAGGGCCGGCTCTTCGGCCCCGACTGGCTCGGCTCGCTCGGCGCGATCCCCAACGAGTACCTGCACTACTACTACTTCAACCGCGAGACCGTCCGCGCCTACCAGGAGGCCGAGGCGACCCGCGGCGCCTTCCTGCGCGACCAGCAGGCCCGCTTCTACGCCGAGGCCGGGCACCCGGACGTCTCCGCGCTCGGCGCCTGGGACCGCACCCGCGCCGAGCGCGAGGCGACGTACATGGCGGAGAACCGGCAGACCGCGGGCGCCGGGGAACGCGAGGAGGAGGACCTGTCCGGCGGCTACGAGAAGGTGGCCCTCGCCCTGATGCGCGCCATCGCCCGCGACGCCCGTACGACCCTCATCCTCAACGTCCGCAACCAGGGCACCCTGCCGAACCTGGACGCCGACGCGGTGATCGAGGTCCCCTGCCTGGTGGACGCCAACGGCGCCCACCCCCTGGCCACCGCCCCGCTGCCCGACCACGCCACGGGCCTGGTCTCCTCGGTCAAGGCGGTGGAACGCGAGGTCCTCGCCGCCGCCGAGTCCGGCTCCCGGGCCGGCGCGCTCAAGGCGTTCGCCCTGCACCCCCTGGTCGACTCGGTGAACGTGGCGCGCCGGCTGACGGACGGCTACCTCGCGGTCCATCCGGGTCTGGCCTACCTCAAGTAGACCGGCCGGGCAGGCACTTGAACGCCGCACGCAATTATGTTCTTGTGGACCAGACGATCCGCTGATCAGAAGGGGGAAACGGGGTGGAGCCGACGGCCGGTCCCGGCCAGTTGCTGGCCATCAGCGATCTGCACATCTCCTACCCGGAGAACCGGGCGCTCGTGGAGCAGCTGTACCCGACGGGCGACGAGGACTGGCTGATCGTCGCGGGCGACATCGCGGAGACGGTGGAGGACATCCGCTGGACCCTCGCCACCCTCGCGGCCCGCTTCCGCAAGGTCCTGTGGACACCCGGCAACCACGACCTGTGGACCCATCCGAAGGACCCCGTGCAGCTGCGCGGTGTCGCCCGCTACGAGCACCTGGTCGAGGTCTGCCGCGAACTCGGCGTCCTCACCCCCGAGGACCCCTACCCGGTGTGGCAGGGGCCCGGCGGACCGGTCGCCGTCGCCCCGCTGTTCCTCGGCTACGACTACAGCTTCCTGCCCGCCGGCTGCACCACCAAGGCCGAGGGCCTCGCCTACGCCGAGAGCACCGGCATCGTCTGCAACGACGAGTACCTGCTGCACCCCGACCCGTACCCGAGCCGCGAGGCATGGTGCCGCGACCGGGTGGCGTGGACCGAGGAGCGGCTCGCGGCGCTGCCCGCGGACCTGCCGACCGTGCTGGCCAACCACTACCCGCTGCACCGGCACCCCACCGAGGTGCTGTGGCACCCCGAGTTCGCCATGTGGTGCGGCACCGGGCTGACCGCCGACTGGCACCGCCGGTTCCGCGTCGCCACCATGGTCTACGGCCATCTGCACATCCCCCGCACCACCTGGCACGACGGGGTCCGCTTCACCGAGGTCTCGGTGGGCTACCCCCGCGAGTGGCGCAAGCGTTCGCAGGCGCCGGGCACGGCGCGCCGCATCCTGCCGATGGAGGAGGTGGAAGCCGGTGATCGAGGAACTGCTCCCGGAGTCGGTCGTGGCCGTGGAGGCCCAGCGTGACGACCCGCTGTGGGACACCCCCCTGCACCCGGAGGAGGAGGCGCTCGTCGCCCGCGCGGTGACCAAGCGGCGCCGCGAGTTCGCCGCCGTGCGCGGCTGCGCCCGGCGCGCCATGGAGAAGCTCGGCATCCCGCCCGGTCCCGTGGTCAGCGGTGAGCGGGGCGCCCCGCAGTGGCCGGCGGGCATCGTCGGCAGCATGACCCACTGCGACGGCTACTGCGCCGCCGCGCTGGTCCGCGCCGCCGACCTCGCCTCGCTGGGCATCGACGCCGAACCGCACGGCCCGCTGCCCGACGGCGTCGGCGCCTCCGTCTTCCTGCCCGCCGAGACGGCGCGCCTGGAGCGGCTCGCCGGGCAGCGGCCCGCCGTGCACTGGGACCGGATCCTGTTCAGCGCCAAGGAGTCGGTGTACAAGGCGTGGTTCCCGCTCACCCGCAAGTGGCTGGACTTCTCCGAGGCCGACATCACCCTGTGCCCGTCCCCCGACGGCGCCCCGCACGGCACCCTGCACGCCGAACTCCTGGTCCCCGGCCCCCTCGTCGGCGGCCGCCGCCTCCAGGTCTTCGACGGCCACTGGGCCGCCCGGGACGCCCTGGTGACCACCGCGGTCGTCATCCCGCACCCCGCCTGACGGGCCCGGGCGCCCGGCCGACGAGCCCGGGCGCCCGACAGGCACCGCTGCGACGGTCCCGCATCCCCCGGACCGGCCCGGCGCCCGCTCAGCGGGCCGACGGGCACCACTCGCCCAGCATCCGGAAGAACTCCTCCTCGTTGCCCGTGAGGCCCGCCCGTGCCAGGGCCGTCTCCGCCTCGGCGAGCACGGACGGCGGCACCAGGGCGGGCGGCGCCCCGACCGGTGGACCGTCGAAGGCGGCGCGCACCGTGTGCAGCAGCCGCAAGTAGGCCTGGACGGCGGTGCGCTCATGGTCGGTCAGTACGGCGGTGGGCATCGGTCGGCTCTCCCCGGGTAGGCGTCACGGTCACGCGCGCTGCGGCGCACGCACACCAGCTTGCCGCCCACCACTGACAATCGGGCGAAACCGCCCCTCGGCGCCGCGTCCCGGCGCCGTCAGGCCTCGGGCCGCTTCACGCTCTCCAGGAGCATGTCCAGCCATTCCGCGACCTTGTCCCGGTGCTGGTCGGTCGGCAACTGCGCGGCCCGCCAGGCGATGCCGCGCACCCCGTGGTCCTGGAGCAGCCGCTCCAGCGGATCCTCGGCGGGCCCGGCCGCGGCCCGCTCCCGGTCGGCCAGCTTCTGGAGCAGCTCCTGCTCGGTGCGCTGGAGCGCGCCCGCGAGCGCCTCCGGGTCCTCCGCCGTCAGAAACCCGGCGTGCACCCGGAAGAAGCGCTGCAACGCGTCGCAGTGCTCCATGGTGGGCCGCCGGTCGCCGTTGATCAGGGCACCCGCCTGCTGCCGGGACATGCCCGCGCCGTCGGCGATCTCCTGCTGGGTGTACTTGCGGCCGTTCGGCTTCAGCCGGGTGCGCCGCAGCAGCCCGAGGCGCTGCAGGAACCGCGCCTGCACATCGGGTTCGCCCGCCGGACGCCCGCTGAGCAGCGCCTTGACCACCGGCTCGGGCACCCCGCAGGCGACCGAGAGCCGCGCGACGTCGAAGACCTCGGCCTGGGTCACCCCGAGGCGCTCGGCGAGCGCGGTGACGCGGGCGACGACGGCCGGCAGCTGGGCGGTCGCCGCGGCGCCCGGATCCTCGTAGCCATCCGTCACCGACAGAACTCCTACGTCTCTTGAGCAAGGGCAACAGGTGCGTCCGTGCATCCCGCATGCCCGGTACCAGGACCGGCGGTCGCCGTGAACTTCCCGGAGATTAGCCCGTGCCGTGAACCCACATCCAGGTGTCGCCACAACTGTGGCGAATTTCAGCCGTCAACCGGCGTGGAATGCCACGATAGTTGACATCACTCCTCGTGGGGAAGCAGGATCGCATCGCCGCGTGAAGGCCGCAGAGGCAAGAGGGGTGACCTCCCGATGGCACATCAGGCAGGAGGGCAGTGGCCGGCGCCGCGGCCCGTCCCCGAGACCTCCGAGACCCAGTCGTACCTACAGGACTACGGCGTGCTGCTGGACGCCGTGCCCTTCCCGTCCCTGGTGGTGGACCACCGCTGGGACGTGGTGCTGGCCAATGACGCCTACGCCACGCTCTTCGGCGGGGCGCGCCCGCACCCCACGGCCATGCCCGGGGACAACTTCCTGCGGTTCGTGCTGTTCCACCCGGACGCCGGGCTCGTCCTCGGCGACCACGAGGCGGGCTGGTGCCTGCCGATGCTGGCCCAGTTCAAGGGCGCCATGGACGCCTACGGGCACGATCCCGAACTCCAGGCCATCCGCCGGGACATCATGCAGGACCCGCTCATGGACGCCGCCTACCGGCAGGGCCTGCCGCACTGGATCCGGGCCGTCGGCGAGCGCGGCACCCGGCTCGACGGTGCCGTACGGCTGCTGCTGCACCCCGATCCGCGCCGGGGCCCCACCGAGTGCCGGATCGTGGACGAGACGCCGCAGGCCCTGCGCGAACTGGGCTGCCGGCGCCTGACGCTGGTCCCGCGCGACTCCCGGGGGCCCGCCGCGCCGGTCCGCCGTCCGCGCAGACAGCGTGCCACGCCGGCGCATCTGACGGTGGTCCCGCCGCCGGAGGGCTGACGCCGTCCACGAGCCGCACTTTTCACATCGGTGTCACCTCACCCTTCCCTGACGTTCGCCGCGCTTGGAACACTCGGCCCGGCACAGCACGGACGTCAGGACGAGAGGACCCACCCCCCATGACCGAAGTCAACCGCCGGCGCTTCCTCCAGATCGCGGGCGCCACGACGGCGTTCACGGCGCTGTCGAGCAGCATCCAGCGCGCCGCCGCACTGCCCGCGAACCATCGCACCGGATCGGTCGAGGACGTCGAGCACATCGTCGTCCTGATGCAGGAGAACCGTTCTTTCGACCACTACTTCGGCTCGCTCAGGGGCGTCCGGGGCTTCGGTGACCCGCGCGCGGTCAGCCAGAACGGCCGCTCCGTCTGGCAGCAGTCGGACGGCACCCGGGACATCCTGCCCTTCCACCCGGACGCCGACGACCTCGGCCTCGCCTTCATCCAGGACCTGCCGCACGGCTGGAACGACGGGCACACCGCGTTCAACGGCGGCAAGTACGACAAGTGGGTACCCGCCAAGTCCGCCACCACGATGGCGTACCTCACCCGCCGGGACATCCCCTTCCACTACGCCCTCGCGGACGCCTTCACCATCTGCGACGCCTACCACTGCTCGTTCATCGGCTCCACCGACCCCAACCGCTACTACATGTGGTCGGGTTACGTCGGCAACGACGGCAAGGGCGGCGGCCCGGTCCTCGGCAACGACGAGAAGGGATACGGCTGGACGACGTACCCCGAGCGCCTGGAGCAGGCGGGCGTCTCCTGGAAGATCTACCAGGACATCGGCGACGGCCTGGACGCGAACGGCGGCTGGGGCTGGATCGGCGACGCCTACCGGGGCAACTACGGCGACAACTCGCTGCTCTACTTCAACCGGTACCGCGACGCGAAGCCCGGCGACCCGCTGTACGACAAGGCCCGCACCGGCACGAACGCGAAGGCGGGCGAGGGCTTCTTCGACCGGCTGAAGGCCGACGTCAAGGCCGGGACGCTGCCGCAGGTCTCCTGGATCGCCGCCCCCGAGGCGTTCACCGAGCACCCCAACTGGCCCGCCAACTACGGCGCCTGGTACGTCTCCCAGGTCCTGGACGCGCTCACCTCCAACCCCGAGGTGTGGGCGAAGACGGCCCTGTTCCTGACGTACGACGAGAACGACGGCTTCTTCGACCACGTCGTGCCGCCCTTCCCGGCCGCCTCCGGGGCCCAGGGCAAGTCCACGGTCGACGCCTCGGCCGACCTGTACCCGGGCGGCGCCGGATACACGGCGGGACCGTACGGTCTCGGCCAGCGGGTGCCGATGCTGGTCGTCTCGCCCTGGAGCAAGGGCGGCTACGTCTGCTCCGAGACCTTCGACCACACCTCGATCATCCGCTTCATCGAGCAGCGCTTCGGGGTGCGCGAGCCGAACATCTCGCCCTGGCGGCGGGCCGTGTGCGGCGACCTCACCAGCGCCTTCGACTTCTCCCGCAAGGACACCAGGCCCGTCTCGCTGCCCTCGACGGCCGGCTACGAGCCGCCGGACCACGACCGGCACCCCGACTACGTGCCCAAGCCGCCGGCGAACCCCTCGCTGCCCCGGCAGGAGCGCGGCAGCCGGCCCACCCGCCCGCTGAAGTACGCGCCGCTCGTGGACGGTTCGGCGGACACCTCGGCCGGCACGTTCACCCTCAGCTTCGCCTCCGGCGCGACGGCGGGCGCGGTCTTCCTCGTCACCTCGGGCAACCGCACCGACGGCCCCTGGACCTACACCACCGAGGCGGGCAAGTCCCTGTCCGACACCTGGAACTCGGTGTACTCGGGCGGCTCCTACGACCTCGCCGTGCACGGACCCAACGGCTTCCTGCGCGTCTTCAAGGGCCGCAACAAGGCGGCGGGCCCCGAGGCGAGGGCCCGGCACACCGGCGACCACGTCGAACTCACCCTCACCAACAAGGGATCCGGCACGGCCCGGCTGAAGATAGCCAGCGGCTACGGCGGCGCCCCGGTCACCGTGTCCGTACGCCCCGGCGCGAGCGTCCGGCACACCGTGGACCTGACGGGCAGCCGCCTCTGGTACGACCTGACCGTGACCTCGGCGGACGACCCGGCCTTCCTGCGCGGCTTCGCCGGGCACGTGGAGAACGGGCGGCCCGGTGTGAGCGACCCGGCGCTCGCGACGGAGTGAGCGGGCGATGAACACCGCTTCCGCCGGGCTGGTCAGGTACTGGTCAGAGCAGGGTAGTGTGCCCCGGTGACCACGCAATCAAACACTCCGGCAGGCTGGTACCCGGACCCGCACGGCGCGCCGCAGACGCTCCGTTACTGGGACGGCAGCCAGTGGACCGAGCACACGAACAACCAGGCCCAGCAGCCCGCGGGGGCCCAGCAGGCCGCGCCGCAGCAGCAGTTCCCGCAGCAGCAGGCCCCCGACGCCCGGGTGCAGCGCCAGGTGCAGCAGCAGGCGGGCGTCGTGGCCGGCGGCCCCGGCGGCGGCACGCTGTTCACCGAGCCCGTGCTGGTGGTGAACCAGAAGGCCAAGCTGATCGAGCTGACCAACGAGTACAAGGTCATGGATCAGCACGGCCGCGAGCTCGGCTCGGTCACCGAGGTCGGGCAGGGCGCGCTGCGCAAGATCCTGCGCTTCGTCTCCAGCTGGGACCAGTTCCTCACCCACAAGCTGGAGATCCGCGACGCCTACGGCCAGCCGCAGCTGCTGCTGACCCGGCCCGCGAAGATCTTCAAGTCCCGGGTGATCGTGTCCCGGCCGGACGGCTCGCCGGTCGGCGAGATCGTCCAGCAGAACATGATCGGCAAGATCAACTTCGCGATGAACGTGAACGGCCAGCAGGTCGGCGCGATCAAGGCGGAGAACTGGCGGGCGTGGAACTTCGCGATCGTCGACCACACGGACAGCGAGGTGGCCCGGATCACCAAGACCTGGGAAGGCCTCGCCAAGACGCTGTTCACCTCGGCGGACAACTACGTCCTCCAGATCCACTACCAGCTGCCCGAGCCGCTGCTGAGCCTGGTGGTCGCGACGGCCCTGACCGTCGACACCGCGCTCAAGCAGGACTCGCGGGGCTGGAACTGACCGCCTCCCGTACGGGGGCACGCACCACAGAGCGGACAGCACGGCAGCACACCGAGCACGGCAACGGCGGTCGGGGCACGCGGGAACGCGCGCACCGGCCGCCGACGTCTGCGGGGACCACGGTCAGCGCGCCGTGAGATGCCCCGGCCGTTCGGGCCGCTCGGGCTGCTCCGGCAGCCGGGGCCGCAGAGCGGGTTCGGCCGCCGCCGTGCCCGGCCCCAGGGCGAGCACCGCGGCCACCGGATGGTCGTG
Source organism: Streptomyces sp. WP-1 (assembly GCF_030450125.1). Taxonomy (NCBI): domain Bacteria; kingdom Bacillati; phylum Actinomycetota; class Actinomycetes; order Kitasatosporales; family Streptomycetaceae; genus Streptomyces; species Streptomyces sp. WP-1. Next base: position 1,505,090 of record NZ_CP123923.1, on the reverse strand, counting down.
CGGCTCCGCGCCGTCCGCCGTCTCCTTCGTCCCCTTGGTGACCCGGGTGAGCAGCACCACGCCCCGGGCGGCGAGCGCCGCCCCGGCGAGCGCCAGCAGCACCCCGCCCGCGCCGCCGGTGAGGCCCTGCCCGAGCAGGGTGAGCCCGATCAGCGCGGCCGCCACCGGGTTGGCCAGGGTGACGACCGCCAGCGGGGCGCCGAGGCCGCCGCGATAGGCGGTCTGCGACAGCAGCAGCCCGCCGACGGCGAACGCCGCGACCAGCACCGCGACCACGATCACCTCGGTGCTCAGCACCGGGCCCGAGCGGTCGGTGGCGGCCACGGTCACCGTCTGGGTCAGCGCGGAGGCGACACCCGAGGCGAACCCGGACGCGGTCGCGTGCCGCAGCCCCGGCCGGGCACCGGGCCAGGACAGGGCGCCGATCAGCGCGGCCGTCGTACCGGCCACCGCGACCGCCGCCGGCAGGCTGAGCACCCGGGAGGGCGCGGGGCCCGACGCGGTCACCAGCACCGCGCCGAGACCGAGCAGGGTGAGCGCCGTACCGCGCCACTCCACCGCGCTGACCCGCCGCCCGGCCGCCCGCGCGCCCAGCGGCACGGCCGCCACCAGGGTCAGCGCGCCGAGCGGCTGTACGACGGTCAGCGGGCCGTACTTGAGGGCCGCGACATGCAGCAGCGCCGCCCCCGCGTTCAGGCCGACCGCCGACCACCAGGCACCCGTGCCGAGCAGCCGCAGCAGCCCGGCTCCGGCGTTGCGGGCGGCCAGGCGCTCCTGGGCGACGGCGGCGAGCGCGTAGGCCACGGCCGAGACCAGGGACAGCGCGACGGCGACCAGCTCGGCGGCGTTCACCGGCCCGCTCCCGCCAGGACCCGCTGGCGCGGGACGATCCGGCCGGTGCCGCGGCCCGCCGTCGGGGCGGGGGTGCGGTGCGGGGGACGGAGCAGGGCGAGGGCGACGCCGAGCATGGCGGTCGCGGCGAGCGCGTCGAGCCAGTAGTGGTTGGCGGTGCCCACGATCACCAGCAGGGTGAACAGCGGGTGCAGCAGCCACAGCCGGCGCCAGCGCGAGCGGGTGGCCGTGATCAGGCCGATCGCCACCATCAGCGCCCAGCCGAAGTGCAGCGAGGGCATCGCGGCGAACTGGTTGGAGAGATGGTCGTGGGCCGGCGGGCCGTACACGGAGGGGCCGTAGATCCGGGCGGTGTCCACCAGGCCGGTCCCGGCCAGCATCCGCGGCGGGGCCAGCGGGAAGGTGAAGGGCAGCACCAGGGCCGCCGCGGTGACCACGGCGAGGACCCGGCGGGCCCAGACGTAGTGCGCGGGGCGCCGCAGGTAGAGCCAGACCAGGAAGGCGACCGTGGCCGGGAAGTGCACCGTGGCGTAGTAGGTGTTGGCCACGTGGACGAGGGTGCCGCTGTGCAGCAGTGCCGACTGGACGGCGGTCTCGCGCGGCAGGTGCAGCGACCGTTCGAGGTTCCACACGTGACGGGCGTTGTGGAAGGCGCGCAGGGTGTGGCCGGTGGCCAGCTGCCGGCCGAGCTTGTAGACGAGGAAGAGCCCCGTGACGAGCAGGAACTCGCGTATGAGTCCCGGACGCGCGGCGGCGTCCGGGTCCGTTTCTGCCTCGGCAGGCTCGGTGAGCGCAGTCATCCCCCGGCCCCTTCGCTGACGATCGTGTGTGGCGGTGCTTCGGTTCGGTGCGCCGACTCGTTGGTACGTTTCCGTACCGATACGTTGGTGTACCGATACGGCAGTGTACCGATACGATGGAGTACCGGTACACTCGTGTATCGATTGAAGTGCGACACACTGGAAACTGGGCCCCGGGGGCGCCCGAGCCCATGAGTGAGGGGAAACACCACATGACGTCGCAGGCCGCGGAGGGACCGGACACGGTCGTCGCCTCGCGCCGCTCCAAGATCACGCCGGAGCGTGAGCGGGAGTTCTTCGACGCCGTGCTGGAACAGATCCGCGAGTGCGGCTACGAGTCCGTGACCATGGAGGGCGTCGCCTCCAGCACCCGTTGCAGCAAGTCCACGCTCTACCGGCAGTGGAAGAACAAACCCCAGTTCGTGGCCGCCGCGCTGCGCGCCCGGGGGCGGGTGCGCTTCGCCGGCATCGACACCGGTTCGCTCGCCGAGGACCTGCGCCAGGCCGCGCGGGCCGCGGGCGACTGGTCGGGCAAGGACACCAAGCTGCTCCAGGCGCTCGGGTCCGCGGTCACCCAGGACCAGGAGCTGGCCCAGGCGCTGCGCGAGGCGCTGGTGCACCCGGAGATCGCCGCGCTCCAGGAGATCCTCGGCCGGGGCGTGGCGCGCGGCGAGATCGCCGCGGACCATCCCGCGCTGGAGTTCGTCCCCGCCATGATGTTCGGCGTGCTGCGCGTCCGGCCCGTGCTCAGCGGCCAGTACGCCGACGCCGACTATCTGCTCCGGTTCGTGGAGGCCATCGTGCTGCCCGCGCTCGCACTGACATGAGACCCAGGCCGCCGTTCACGGGATGACCGAACGGCGGCCTGCCCGCGCCGCACCGTGGGGACGGGGGCGGCGCGCACCCCCCGGCCGGGCGGGGTTCCCCTTGAGCGGAGGGGAACCCCACCCGGCCGGACCCTTTTCGCCCCGGGTCAGACGGACTGGCCGTTCCCGCCGCCGGAGGAGACCTTGATCCCCTTCAGGATCTCGTCGATGACCGAGGTGTCCTGCCCGACGTCGATGCCGAAGCGCACGACCACCATCTGCCGGGCGTCGTTCGGGGAGGGGAAGGCGACCGACTCGACCAGGCCGTCGGCGCCCTTGCTGGTGACCGCCTTCCAGCGCACCAGGTAGCCCTTCTGCCCGGCCACCGTCACCGCCTCGGCGGCCAGTTGCTGGTGCGAGGTGATGCTGCCGTAGGTGCTGCCGCCGTACGACTCCTTCGCGTTCGCCGCGATGTCCGCCTTCGCGACCTGCTCCGCGGTGTCGCCGTCGGTGCCCAGCGCCACGGCGGGCGCGGTGTAGGCGCCGCCCGCCGTACAGGTCTGGGAGCTGTTGCCGGGGCACTTGTAGGAGTTGTCCGAGGTGACCTGCGCGCCGACGCTGATCGCCTGTCCGGTCCAGCCCTTCGGCACGGGCAGGCTGACGCCGTCGATCGAGTCCGGCACGGTCCCGCCGCCCTTGATCTTGGGCGCGGGCGAAGGCGAGGGCGACTGGCCGTCGGAGCCACCCGAGCCGTCCTCGCCGCCGGAGCCGCCCAGGCCACCGGAGCCGCCCGGGGCGCCCTGCCCGCCGGAAGCGCCACCGGAGCCGTCGGAGCCACCGGGGCCGCCCGGTCCGCCGAAGCCGCCGCCGTTCTGCCCGCCGCTCGCGCCGTGCTGTGCCCCGGCGCGGTCGTTGTCCTGGCCGTCGTCATGGGTGAGCGCGTACACGCCGATCCCGATGCAGGCCAGCACCGCGACCGCCGCGGTGACGGCTATGCCGGTCCGCAGCCGGGTCCGGGAGGGCGGCGGGGGCGACGCGGGATAGGAGGGGTGGCCGGTGTACGCCGGGTAGCCGGGCTGTCCGGGCGGGGGCTGGTGGCCGGGGTAGGCGCCGTAGCCGGGCGGCACCTGACCGGTGGGCGGTGTCTGGCCGACGGGCGGCGCCTGGCCGGTGAGCGGCAGGGGAGTGGTCTGCGCTGCGGGACCGGGACCGGCGGCAGGGGGCTGGCCGGCGGGCGGTACAGGACCCGCCTGGGCTCCCGCGCCCGCCTGGAGGCCGGTGCCGGCCTGCGCTCCCGTACCGGCCTCTGCTGCCGGGTCGGCCTGCGCCGCCCGGCCGTTCTCCGGCGTCCGGCCGTCGTCCGACGCCCGACCCGCCTCCGGTCGGTCCCTCTCCGTCCCATCCCTCTCCGGTCCGTCCCCCTCCGGCCGGCCCGCCGGAGGCACCTGCGCCGGGGGACCCCACGTCGCGGCCGTCCCGGCCGGGCGGATCCGGTCCGTCCATGCCTTGCCGTCCCACCAGCGCTCGGTGGGCGGGCCGTCATGCGTCTGCCCGGGGTCGGGGTACCACCCGGGAGGAGTCACCTGCGTCATGGCCCCACCGTATGAGGCATCCGTGAAAGTGCGATGAGAGGATCTGCCGCCAATCCCGCCGACCCGGGACATATCACCTCCCGAATTCTTCGGCCGTTTCCGTCCGGCCCTCCTCCCCGTCCTCCACCACCAGCCGCACCGGCGCGCACGACGCGGGCGCCGGCATCCGGAACCCGTCCCGCCCCGGTGTCACCGATCCCAGCACGCTCGGCCGCCGCGCCCCCGTGCTGCGCGGATCGGTGCCCGCGAGACCGTGCACGGTGAGGAAACCGAGGACGGCGAAGGCGTACGCCTCCTTCGCTGCGGCGGGCAGCCCGAGACCGTCCGAGGAGCGCAGCGGAATCCCCCCGAGCAACTCCCCGAGCAGGCGCACCAGCACCGGATTGCGCATGCCCCCGCCGGACGCGATCACCTCGGTCGCGCCGACCGACCGCACCGCGTCCGCGACCGTCCGCGCGGTCAGCAGGGCGAGCGTGGCCAGCACGTCCTGCGGGCGGCCCCCGTCGAAGGCCCCGGCCGCCCGCAGATACCCGGCGTGGAACAGCTCCTTGCCGGTGGTGCGCGGCGCGGGCAGCGCGTAGTACGGCTCCGCGAGCAGCCGGTCCAGCAGCCGCGGGTCGGGGCGGCCGCGCGCGGCGAGGGCGCCGTCCGCGTCGTAGGACAGTCGTCCGCCGCTGAACTCCCGGGCCGCCGCGTCCAGCAGCGCGCAGCCCGGTCCGGTGTCGAAGGCGGTGCCGTCCGGCGCGGTCAGATTGGCGATGCCGCCGATGTTCAGCGCCACCGGGCGGCCCGGGCGCCCCCGCAGCCACAGCAGGTCGAACAGGCTGACCAGGGGCGCGCCCTGGCCGCCCGCCGCGACGTCCCGGGCCCGGAAGTCGGCGACCACGGGCAGCCCGGTCGCCTCCGCGATCCACGCGGGCTGCCCGAGCTGCAAGGTGCCGTGCACCCGGCCGTCCGCCACCCAGTGGAAGACCGTCTGCCCGTGCGAGGCCACCAACTCCGCCCGTCCCGCGCACAGTTCACGGTCCGCCCGTACCGCAGCCGCCGCGAACGCCCGCCCGATCCCGGTGTCCAGGCGGCACACCGTCTCGAACCCGCACTCCGCGGGCGGCATTGCCTTCGCGAGCGCCGCGCGCAACGGCTCCTCGTAGGGCGCGCTGACCATCCCGAGCGGCCGCAGCGCCAACGTGTCGCCGTCCAGCCGCAGATCACCGGCCGCCGCGTCCACGGCGTCGTACGACGTCCCGGACATCAGCCCGATCACTCGCACCGCTTCCTCCAACCCGCGTCCGGTGGACCCTCTTCCGGTGTCCGTCTGAGCCAACTCCCCTCCTGCGGTGCCCTCTTCAGCAGGGCCGCCGCGCTCACGGCGCACGCCGCCGCCGCGTAGTACCCGGGTATGTCCGGGTTCCCGGTCCGGCGCACCGCCTCCGTGATGATCAGGCCCGCGCAGCCGGAGAAGACCGCGTTGGACAGGGCGTAGGCGAGACCGAGGCCGGTCCAGCGGATACGGGAGGGGAACATCTCGGCGAGCAGGGCCGGACCGGGGCCCGCCATCAGGCCCACCACCGCACCGGCACCGGCCAGGGCGAGGGCCTTCGCCAGGGCCGAAGCGCCGGGGTCCTGGAGCAGGTCGAGCACCGGCAGCGCGGCCGCCACCACCAGCATCGCGCCCGCGAGCAGCACCGGCCGCCGCCCCACCCGGTCGCTGAGCACCCCGGCCGGCAGGATCGCCGCGGCGAACCCCGCGTTGGCCACCGTCGCGGCCAGCAGTGCCTGCGCGAAGCCCGTGTGCAGCGCGGCCTGGAGGTACGACGGCAGCACCACCAGGAAGGTGTATCCGGCCGCCGCCCAGCCCGTCACCCGCCCGGCCGCGAGCAGGAGCGCCCCCCAACCGAGCCTCTCCTCAGGGGATTTGGGCCGTTCCAGGAACTCCGGTGTCTCCGCGAGGCCGGTGCGCAGCCACAGCGCCAGCAGGCCCAGCGGCACGGCCAGCAGGAACGGCAGCCGCCACCCCCACGCGGACAGCCGCTCCGCGCCCAGCACCGCCGCCGTCACCGCCGTGACCCCCGCGCCGCCCAGCAGCCCCAGCGCCACGGTGAAGGACTGCCACGCCCCGTACAGCCCGCGCCGCCCCGGCGGGGCGAACTCCGTCAGCACCGCCACCGCACCGCCGAACTCCCCGCCCGCCGCGAGCCCCTGCACGATCCGCAGCAGCGTGAGCAGCCAGGGCGCGAGGGCCCCCACCGCGCCGTACGTCGGCAGCGCCCCGATCAGCGCCGTCGCGCCCGACATCAGCGCCACCACCCCGATCAGCACCGGCCGCCGCCCGTACCGGTCGCCCAGCCTGCCGAACAGCACCGCGCCGAGCGGCCGGAAGAAGAACGCGAGCGCGAAGGAGGCGTACGTCCGCACCAGCCCCGCCACCGCGCCGCCGCCCGCCGGGGTGAAGAACCGCTCGGCGAGCACGGTCGCGAGGAAGCCGTAGACCGCGAACTCGTACCACTCCACGAAGTTCCCGACCGAACCCGCCGCCACCGCCCGCACGCCGGGGCCCCGGACCGCCGTACGTCCGGGCGGAATCCGCCTCGTCTCGCTCACCGCTGACGCTCCGTCCGCCGACGACACCGCTGATCGGGGCGGGCCCGCGTCGCCCGGCCGCCCGAACTTTCACCCGGCTGTGCAAGAGCTGCCCCGACCGTCCACCACATATCCCACCGGAGGGCTACGCTCGGGGTCTGTACGTCATTCGGGCGACCTTGGGGAGGGATCGGGATGACGGAGGGACGGCCGGCGGCGGCCGCTTCGGCTCCCCTGTGGGAGCGGGACGCGGAGATCGACACCGTCGCGCGGGCCATCGAGGAGCTGCGCGCCGACGAGTCCTCCGCGGGCGGCCTGCTGGTCTTCCGCGGCGAGGCGGGCATCGGCAAGACCGCGCTGCTGACCGAGGCCCGCCGCATGGCGGAACGCCGGGGCTGCACCGTGTGGTACACCCGCGGCGCCGAGACCCTGCGGTCCGTGCCCTTCCACGTCGTACGGCAGCTGCTCCAGCCCGCGCTGCTGTCGCTGCTGCCCGAGGAGGCCCGCGAGTACCTCGGCGACTGGTACGACATCGCCGGTCCCGCCCTCGGCATAGCCGAACCGCAGGAGGAGAGCGCCGACCCGCAGTACGTGTGCGACGGCCTGGTGGCCGCCGTCCGCCGGCTCGCCCGCCGCGAATGGCCGCTCGTGCTGCTGATCGACGACGCGCACTGGGCCGACCAGGAGACCCTGCGCTGGCTCGCCGCCTTCGCCGAACGCCTGGAGGACCTGTCCGTCCTGGTCGTGGTCGCCCGCAGGCCCGGCGACGTCAGCGGGGAGAGCGCCCGGTACCTCGAAGCGGTCGCCGAGGCCGCGGCCCACCCCGTCAGCAATCTGCGCGAACTCACCCCCGACGCCGCGGCCGGACTGACCCGTGCCACCCTCGGCCGGCACGCCGACGACGCGTTCTGCCGCGAGGTCTGGGCCGTCACCGCGGGCAATCCGTACGACGCCGTGGAACTCCTCGCCAAGGTGCAGGAGAGCGAACTGCCGCCGGTGGAGGCCCGCGCCGGGGAGCTGCGCGCCCTCAACCGCGCGGCCCGCGGCGGCGGACTCGTCGACCGGATCAAGGAACTCGGCCTGCACGCCACCCAGTTCGCCTGGGCCGCCGCCGTCCTCGGCACCGGCATCACCCTGGAGTCGGTCGCCCGCCTCGCCACCATGGACGAGGACACCGCCCGGCACTGCGCCGGTCTGCTGCGCACCGCCCGCATCCTCACCACGCCCGAGCCCACCGCCGGTGAACACCGGTCCGGCGAGCTGGAGTTCGTGCACCCGCTCATCGCCTCCGCCGTCTACAACTCCATCCCGCCGGCCGTGTGCACCGCCATGCACGGCGTGGCCGCCGAGATCGTCACCGAGCTGGGCCGGGGCGCCGCCGATGCGGCCCGGCACCTCCTCGAAGTCCACCCGGAGGCCGACGAGACACTGGTCGAGCGGCTGCGCGAGGCCGCCCGCGAACACCTCGCCGTCGGCGCGCCCGACGCGGCCCGCGTCTGCCTCGAACGCGCCCTGGAGGAGCCGCCCCGCCCCGACATCCACGCCCATGTCCTGTACGAACTGGGCTGTGCCACCCTGCTGACCGCGCCCGCCGTCACCATCGGCCATCTGCGCAGCGCCCTCGGCATGCGCGGCCTCGACGGCAGCGACCGCGTCGACGCCGTGGTCCGCCTCTCGCAGGCCCTGCTCCACAACGACCAGTTGGAGGAGGCCGTCCGCACCATCGAGGCCGAGGCCGCCCGGCACGAACCCGGCCCCGTGCGGATGCGGTTGCAGGCGTTCCAGTACATGTGGGAGGGCATCCACGGCGAGGGCGCCGCCCCGGCCCGCTCCCGCAGCCTCGCCGAACTCGCCGCCACCTGCACCGGCCGCGACAACACCGAACGCGCGCTGCTGATCCTGCGTGGCTTCGACGCCATGACGCACGGCGAGAGCGCCGCCGAGATCGTCGACCTGTGCGACCGGGCCCTCGTCAACGGGCGGCTCGCGCCCGGCCTCGGCTGGACCGACCGCGAGTGGGGCATCGAGCTGCTGATGATGCTCGGCAGCGCCTACGTCTACACCGACCGGCTCGACCGCGCCGAGAGCCTGTTCGCCCAGGCCCTGCGCGTGTACACCGGTGCCGGCTGGCACGGCGGACATCTCTCCCTGGCCAACGCCTACCTGGGTCTGGCCTACCGCCGGCAGGGCCGCCTGCGGGACGCGGAGGCCCATCTGCGCGAGGCCCTCGTCCTCGCCGAACGGGTGGGCCGACGCCTGCCGTTGCACTGGTCCGCCACCTGCGGTCTGGTCGACACCCTGCTCGCCCGCGGCCGCGTCCAGGAAGCCTGGTCGGTCGCCGAACAGTACGGCTTCGCCCCGCCCTATCCGTCCACCATCGTGCTGCCCGACGTCCGCTCGGTGCGCGGCCGGCTGCTGCTCGCCGTCGGCCGTACCGAGGAGGGTGTCGACGAGCTGGAGGCCGCCGAGAAGACCGCCGTCTCCCGGGGCGGCCACAACCCGGTCCTCGCACCCTGGTCGGTCGACCTCGCCCGGGCCCTCGCGGTCCAGGACCCGGCGCGCAGCAAGCGGCTCGCCGCCGACGCCCGCCGGCAGGCCGAGCGCTTCGGCACGGACACCGCCATCGGCGAGGCCCTGCGCTGTGCCGCCGCGCTGGAGACCGGCGCCCGCGCAGTCCAGCTCGCGAGCCGCGCCGTCACCTATCTGGAGGCATCGCCCTCCCAGTACGAACACGCGGCCGCCCGCATCGAGTACGGCATCCTCGCCCGCTCCGCCGCCGACCTCCACCGTGGCCTCGACCTGGCCCGCGCCTGCGGGGCGGACGGCCTGGTGGCACAGGCGCGGGCGGCGCTCGACGAGGGAGGGGCACGGTGACCCTCCCGCGCCGTACGGCGGTTCAGACCGCCCGCGCGAACACCACCCGCACCTGACCGGCGGCGAAGTCCAGCGGCCCGCCGTCCGCCCCGGTGAACGCCGTACCGCCGGTCACCGCCGGACGGGACCAGGTGGTCGCGAAGGAGCGCCCGTCGCGCAGCACCTCCGCCCGCCCGGCGCCGACCGTCTCGGTGGAGGGGGTGGGGTTGCCGAGGACGTCGTGGTACGGCGAGTCGTGGATGCCGACGTACTGGACGACGACCGTGGGCGGCGCCGGGCGGGGGCCGTCCGTGGTGACCGTGGGGGTGCCGTCCAGCGCGATCAGCCAGCCGTGCCGGGCCGCGGACCAGGTGAAGGTGAAGCGGGCCGCCGGACAGCGCACCGTGCGCGAGGTCACCGGGGTGCCGCCGGAGGGGGCGGGGCCGTAGCGGAAGCCCGTGGTCAGCGCGCCCGCCCCCGGGGCGGAGAGCAGCAGGCGCGCGGGGCGCAGACAGAGGTTGTGGGGCGCCGCCCGCGTGCTGTCCCGGTAGTAGGCACCGGCCGCCCGGTCGGGCGACTCGGACCGCACCGGCGCCCGCCCGATCAGCGGCAGCAGCTTGCGCTGGGCGCCGGAGAGGCCAGATACGGCCGGTCGAACTGGCCGAGCAGCTCCAGATCGGACGCGCGGGCGCTGCGCACCGGCCCGACGGTGCTCGGCAGCCGGGTCGCGTACACCGCCATCAGCCTGCTCAGACCGCCCTCGACCTGCTCCGCGTACACCACGTCGGCGGCGTCGAGCCCGGTCTGCGGGCGGGCCGCCGGCACATTGTCGATCTTCACGGCGAGCGGGGAACCGCCGGCGGCCGTGGAGGCCGGGGGCGCCGTCGGGACCGGGCCCCGGTCGTGCCGGCCGCCGTGCCCGGCACACCCCGACGCCAGGGCGGCGGCCAGTACGACCGCCGTCACCGCGCCGCCTCGCGCACCACGTCTCCCGCCCACCCCCGCCACCCCGTCCGTCACCCGCCGTCCGACCGCACGCACGCGGTTCATACCCCCGGCACCCCCGTCCGGCACCCGTGCCGCGCCCACCAGGGGATTCGGCGCCCGACGTCACGGGTACCCGGCCGCCACCGCGGAACCGGACGTACGCGATCAAGGGAGCGCGACCTCATGAAGGCAGTCACCTGGCAGGGCAGGCGGGACGTGCGGGTGGAGGACGTGCCCGACCCGAGGATCGAGGAGCCCACCGACGCCGTCATCCGCATCACCTCCAGCGGGCTGTGCGGTTCGGACCTGCATCTGTACGAAGTGCTCACCCCGTTCATGACCCCGGGCGACATCCTCGGCCACGAGCCCATGGGGATCGTGGAGGAGGTCGGCTCGGAGGTGACGAACCTGAAGCCCGGCGACCGGGTCGTGGTGCCCTTCCAGATCTCCTGCGGGCACTGCTTCATGTGCGACTCCGGGCTCACCACCCAGTGCGAGACCACCCAGGTCACCGGCGAGGGCATGGGCGCGGCCCTGTTCGGCTACACCCGGCTCTACGGCGCCGTACCAGGCGCCCAGGCCGAGTACCTGCGGGTGCCGCAGGCGCAGTTCGGGCCGATGAAGGTGCCCGACGGCCCGCCGGACGACCGCTTCGTCTATCTCTCCGACGTGCTGCCCACCGCCTGGCAGGCCGTCGAGTACGCGGCGGTCCCGCCCGGCGGCAGCGTCGCGGTCCTCGGCCTCGGCCCGATCGGCGACATGTCCTGCCGGATCGCCGAGGCACGCGGCGCCGAACAGGTCTTCGGCATCGACCTGGTGCCCGAGCGGCTCGCGCGGGCGAACCGGCGGGGCGTGACGACGTACGACCTGAGGACCTTCGACGACGAGAAGGCGCTGATCCACGCCATCCGCGACGAGACCGGCGGCCGGGGCCCGGACGCGGTGATCGACGCCGTCGGCACCGAGGCCCACGGCAGCGCGGCGGCGCGGCTCGCCCAGCAGGCCACCTCCCTCCTGCCGCGCGCACTCGCCGCCCCCCTCGCGGAACGCTTCGGCGTGGACCGGCTCGGCGCCCTGTACATGGCGATCGACCTGGTACGACGCGGTGGCACCATCTCGCTCAGCGGTGTCTACGGCGGCATGGCCGACCCGATCCCGCTGCTCACCCTGTTCGACAAGCAGATCCAGATGCGGATGGGGCAGGCCAACGTCCGCCGCTGGAGCGACCGGATCATGCCGTACCTCACCGACGAGGACCCGCTCGGCGTCGAGGACTTCGCCACGCACCGGGTGCCGCTGTCCGAGGCGCCGCACGCCTACGAGATGTTCCAGCGCAAGGAGGACGGCGCGATCAAGATCCTCATGAAGCCTTAGCCGGCCGGGTCCCGAGAGGTGCGACGGCGGAGACCTCAGCCCTTCTCCCCGAGGATCTCCGCCAGGTCGTACCGCACCGGCTCCTCCAACTGGGCGTACGTGCAGCTCTCGGGCGTCCGGTCGGGGCGCCAGCGGCGGAAACGGGCGGTGTGCCGGAAGCGCTGCCCGTTCTCCATGTGGTCGTAGGCGACCTCGGCCACCCGCTCGGGCCGCAGCGGCACCCAGGACAGGTCCTTCTTGCCCGACCAGCGGCTCGGCGCGCCGGGCAGCCGGGCGCTCTCGTGCGCGGCCTCCTCGGCCCAGGCCGCCCAGGGGTGCCCGGTGACGTCGTCCATCCGCAGCGGCGCCAGCTCCTCGACCAGTTCGGCGCGCCGCTTCATGGGGAACGCGGCCGACACGCCCACATGCTGGAGCCTGCCCCGCCCGTCGTACAGGCCGAGCAGCAGCGAGCCCACCACCGGGCCGCTCTTGTGCAGCCGGTACCCGGCCACGACGACATCGGCCGTGCGCTCGTGCTTGATCTTGAACATGGCCCGTTCGTCCTGCCGGTAGCGCAGGTCGAGCGGCTTGGCCACGATCCCGTCGAGCCCGGCGCCCTCGTACCGTTCGAACCACTGCCCGGCCACCGCGAGATCCGTCGTCGCGGGCGCCAGATGCACCGGCGGGGTGGCATCGGCGAGAGCCCGGTCCAGCAGCGCCCGGCGGTCGGTGAGCGGCACATCCAGCAGGGAGTGGTCGTCCAGCGCCAGCAGATCGAAGGCGACGAACGACGCCGGGGTGCGCTCCGCAAGCGTCCGCACCCGGGAGGCCGCCGGATGGATCCGCTCGGTCAGCGCGTCGAAGTCCAGATGCCCGTCCCGCGCGATCACGATCTCCCCGTCGAGCACGCACCGCCCCGGCACCCGCTCCCGCAGCGCCTCGACCAGCTCGGGAAAGTACCTGGTCAACGGCTTGCCGGTGCGGCTGCCCAGCTCGATCTCGGCGCCGTCGCGGAACACGATCGAACGGAACCCGTCCCACTTCGCCTCGTAGAGCATGCCCGGCGGGATCCTCGCCACCGACTTGGCGAGCATCGGCTTCACGGGCGGCATCACGGGCAGCTCCATGGCTCCGATTCTGCTCGCGCGCGCTCGCGGGCGCCCGGCATGCGCACCCATGCGCGCCCGGTGTGCGAGCCGCGCGGGGGGCGCCTACGGTGGCCGCATGGCCGAAGCGCTGGAACTGGAGGTGGCCGGGCGGACCGTACGGCTGTCCAGCCCGGACAAGGTGTTCTTCCCGGAGCGCGGCTTCACCAAGCTGGACCTCGCGCGCTACTACATCGCGGTAGGCCCCGGCATCCTGCGCGCCCTGCGCGAGCGGCCCACCACCCTGGAGCGCTACCCGGACGGCATCGAGGGGGAGTGGTTCTATCAGAAACGCGCCCCCAAGGGCATGCCCGACTGGATCCCGACCGCCCACATCACCTTCCCCAGCGGCCGCAGCGCCGACGAGATGTGCCCGACCGAGGAGGCCGCCGTGGTGTGGGCCGCCCAGTACGGCACCCTCACCTTCCACCCCTGGCCGGTGCGCGCGGGCGATGTCGACCACCCCGACGAACTCCGCATCGACCTCGACCCGCAGCCCGGCACCGACTACACGGACGCCGTCCGGGCCGCCCACGAACTGCGCGCCGTCCTCGACGAGTTCGGCGGACTGCGCGGCTGGCCGAAGACCTCCGGCGGCCGGGGACTGCATGTCTTCGTGCCCATCGAGCCCCGCTGGACCTTCACCCAGGTACGGCGCGCCGCCATCGCCGTCGGCCGGGAGCTGGAACGCCGGATGCCCGAACACGTCACCATCAAGTGGTGGAAGGAGGAGCGCGGCTCCCGCATCTTCGTCGACTACAACCAGACGGCCCGCGACCGCACCATCGCCTCCGCCTACTCGGTACGGCCCCGCCCGGAGGCCACCGTCTCCGCGCCGCTGCGCTGGTCGGAGGTCGACTCCGCGCGCCCCCGCGACTTCGACCTGGTCACCATGCCGGCCCGGTTCGCCGAACTCGGCGATGTGCACGCCGGCATGGACGCCCACCCGCACTCCCTGGACGCCCTGCTGGAGCTGGCCCGCCGCGACGAGCACGACCACGGGCTCGGCGATCTGCCGTACCCGCCGGAGTACCCGAAGATGCCCGGCGAGCCCAAACGCGTCCAGCCGAGCCGGGCCCGCAAGGACCCCGCGTCCTGACCACCGAGGACGCCGCGCCGGGCACCGAACCCTCGATATCCTGGGCGGTAACCGGCCGATGAGGAGTCCCGTGGTGCCCGAGGCAGTGTCCCGTCCCACCCTGGAGGCCGTGGCGACGCGCGCCGGGGTCTCCAGAGCCACCGTGTCACGGGTGGTCAACGGCGGATACGGCGTGCGGGCCCCGCTCGCCGAGCGGGTACGACGGGCCGTGGCCGAACTCGGCTACGTCCCCAACCAGGCGGCGCGCAGCCTCGTCACGAAGCGGCACGACGCCGTCGCCGTCGTCATCGCCGAACCCGAGGCCCGGGTCTTCACCGACCCCTTCTTCGCCCTCCAGTTGCGCGGCATCAGCAAGGAACTGACGGCCCACGACAACCAGTTGGTGCTGCTGCTCACCGAGGGCCGGGACGACCACACCCGGGTGGCCCGGTATCTCGCCGGGGGCCATGTCGACGGCGCGCTGGTCTTCTCCCTGCACCTGGACGACCCGCTGCCCGGACTCATCCATGACGCCGGGGTGCCCACCGTGTTCGGCGGCCGGCCGGGCTGGCGGGACCGCACCGGCACACCGGTGTACGTGGACACCGACAACCGGGGCGGCGCGCGCACCGCCGTACGCCATCTGGCCGGGCTCGGCCGCACCCGGATCGCGCACATCACCGGCGCCCTGGACCAGACCTCGGCCGTGGACCGGCTCGACGGCTACCGGGACGTCATGGCGGAGACGGCCGAGGGGGGCGGCGATCCCTCGCTGGTCGTGGAGAGCGACTTCACCCCGGCCGGCGGGGAGCGGGCCATGCGGGAACTCCTCGACCGCCGCCCCGACGTGGACGCCGTGTTCGCCGCGAACGACCTCACCGCGCTGGGCGCGCTGCGCGTGCTGCGGGAGCGGGGGCGGCGGGTTCCCGAGGACGTGGCCGTGGTCGGCTTCGACGACATGCTGCCGCTGGCCGAGCAGTCCGACCCGCCGCTGACCACGGTCCGTCAGGACATCGAGCGGATGGGCCGCCTGATGGCCCGGCTGCTGCTGCGGGGACCGTCCGCGTTGCGCGGGGCGTCGGCCGGGGACGGGGACGGGGACCCGGGTCCGGAGAGTGCCTCCGGTCCGGGTGACGCCTCCGGTCCGGGCGACGTCTCCGGTCCGGGCGACGTCTCCGGTCCGGGTGACGTCTCCGGTCCGGGTGATGCCTGTCTTAGGGGCGACACATCTGCCCCGGGTGACGCCTCCGGCCCGGATGACACCGCTTCGGCGGCCCGGACGCCGGGGCCCGGTGTGATCCTGCCGACCACCCTCGTCCGCCGGGCATCCGCCTGAGCGGTACGCAGCTCGTGAGCCGTGAGCCGTGAGCCGTGAGCCGTCAGTCGTGGGCCGCTAGCCGCGGTGGTGAGTCGCCGTCTGCCGGCGGCCAGCCGCCCCTGGCCGGCCGCCGCCCGACAGTTGCCCGTGGCAGGTCGTCGTCCGCCGTGAGCCCGGCCCTCACCCCAGCAGGTCCGGGCCCCGGCCCCCGGTCATCGCCTCACCCCCGCGCCCGCGCCCGCTCGCTCCTGATCACCGCGAACCGCGCGCCGTACGGATCGGCCAGCCCGGCCATGCGCCCCACGCCCTCGACCGTCACGGCCGGGGCGCGCACCGAGCCGCCGAGCCGCTGCGCCTCGGCCGTGATCGCGTCCGTGTCCTCGACCGCGAAGTACGGCAGCCAGTACGGCTCGTCCGCCGCCCGGGCCAGCGGCACCATCCCGCCGAACATCGCGTCCTCCCCGGCGCCCGCCGGGTTCACGCACGTGTACACACCGCCCGGGAAGGACACACCGGAGGTCTCCAGGCCCAGCACCCGGTGGTAGAAGGCCGCCGCCGCCGCGATGTCCGGGGTGTGCAGCTCGGCCCAGCACAGCGCGCCCGGCGCGTCCGCCACGTCCACGCCCTCGGTCCGGCCGGGCTGCCAGACCCCGAACCGCACACCGGCCCGGTCGCCGAGGACCGCCATGTGCCCTTGGCCCATCACGTCCACCGGCCCGAACAGCACCTGTCCACGGGCCTGTTCGACCGCACGGGCGGTCGCCGCGGCGTCCGGGGTCCTGAAGTACAGCGTCCAGGCGGGCGGCCCCTGACCGGGCCCGCACTGCATGCCACCCGCGACGGTCTTCCCGTCCAGCTGGAAGAAGCCGTACCCCCCGGCGTCCGGGCCCGCCGACTCGAAGTGCCAGCCGAACAGGGAGCCGTAGAAGGAGCGCGCGCCGTCGATGTCCGGTGCGCCGAGGTCGAGCCAGTTCGGCGCGCCGTCGACGAAATCGGTGGTGAGCATTGCCGCCCTCCTCGAAGGGTCCCGTCCCGTGCACTGCCGAGTCTGGCACCGCCCACTGACAACCGCCGCCGGAGTACCGCCGGGGCGCGCCCTCACCTTCGGTGATCCCGCATGTCCGCCGGGTTTTCGAGAATTCCGCGCGCCGCCGTGCAACCGGCCGGCCCCCCGGAGCATCATCGATGCGGCCGGGGGCCCCGACGACGGCGTTGAGCGCGCGTTGATCGAACGTTTTTCGCCGATCGGCATGATCCTGGCCATGCACCTCGACACCATCACCCCGGCCGACCCCACCTGGCAGGCGCAGGCCCTGTGCGCGCAGACGGGGCCGGACTTCTTCTTCCCCGAGCCGGGCAGCTCGGTCCGCGAGGCGAAGCGCATCTGCGGGATGTGCGAGCTGCGCCCGGCCTGCCTGGAGTACGCCCTCGCCAACGACGAGCGCTTCGGCGTCTGGGGCGGGCTGTCCGAGAAGGAACGCCTCGCGCTGCGCCGCACCTCCGGCTGACCGGCCGCCCGCGACCGGGCGCCGGCCGGCCGGTGACCGGCTCGATCAGTGGCCGGCGGCCCGCGCCGCCATCCGCGCCTTGCGCGCCGCCAGCTTCTCGTCGAACCGGGCCGCCTCCATGTCCAGACCGCCCATGTACAGACCGACTTCCTCCTGCGCCCGCCGCCCCTCGGGGCCGAGGCCGTCCAGCTCCATGACCTTCAGGAAGCGCAGCACCGGCTGGAGCACGTCGTCGTGGTGGATGCGCAGGTTGTAGACCTCGCCGATCGCCATCTGCGCGGCGGCCCGCTCGAAACCGGGAATGCCGTGTCCGGGCATCCGGAAGTCGACGACGACGTCCCGGACCGCCCGCATCGTCAGGTCGGGCGCCAGCTCGAACGCCGCCTTGAGCAGGTTCCGGTAGAACACCATGTGCAGGTTCTCGTCGGTCGCGATCCGGGCGAGCATGCGGTCGCACACCGGGTCACCGGACTGATGGCCCGCGTTGCGGTGCGAGATCCGGGTGGCCAGCTCCTGGAAGGCGACATAGGCGACCGAGTGCAGCATCGAGTGCCGGTTGTCGGACTCGAAACCCTCGCTCATGTGCGCCATGCGGAACCGCTCCAGCTGGTCCGGGTCCACCGCGCGCGAGGCGAGCAGATAGTCCCGCATCACGATGCCGTGCCGGCCCTCCTCGGCCGTCCAGCGGTGCACCCACGTGCCCCACGCGCCGTCGCGGCCGAACAGGCTGGCGATCTCATGGTGGTAGCTGGGCAGGTTGTCCTCGGTCAGCAGGTTGACGACCAGCGCCGTACGACCGATCTCGGTCACCTTGGACTGGTCCTTCGCCCACGCCTCCCCGTCCTCGAACAGGCCCGGGAAGTTGCGCCCGTCGCCCCAGGGCACGTACTCGTGCGGCATCCAGTCCTTGGCGACCTTCAGATGCCGGTTCAACTCCCCTTCCACCACTTCCTCCAGGGCGTACAGCAGCCGGGCGTCGGTCCAGACGGACGGGCTGCCGAGATGGGGGGAAGTGATCGTCACGGGAACTCCAGGGGGACGCCGAACAGGGGAGAGCACAAACGAGGGGTACCGGCGAGCGGTGCCGGGAAACCTACGTGATCGTAAGCTACGAATCCGTAGGTTACGAAACCGTAGGTTAAGTCGCCGTAAGAGACCCCCTGATCAGGGGGTGCGTCAGGGTGACCGGGCATACGGAACAGCCCCAGGACACGTCGGTCCCGGGGCTTTCGGAGGGCGGCGTCCACCCGGTCAGGCGTACAGCCCCCGCAGTCGTACGGACAGGCACGTCACCGAACCCTCCAGCTTCTCGAACTCGCCGATGTCCACGGTGACCACCTCGTAGCCGAGGTCGGTGAGCAGCTCGGCGGTCTTCGGGGCGCTCGCCGCCATCAGCAGCCTGTGCCCGCCGAGCAGCACCAGGTGCGCGCCGGACTCCTCGGGCACCGACAGGAAACCGGGGAACAGCGAGGGCCGGTCCACCTTAGGAATGTGCCCCACGACGGTGCCGTCCGGCAGCGCGGTCACGGCCGACTTCAGATGCAGCACCTTGCTCACCGGTACGGCCACCACCCGGGCGCCCAGCGGCTCGAACGCGGCCCGCACCTGCTGCACACCGGCCGCGTCGGTGCGCCCGCTGCGGCCGACATAGACCGTGTCGCCGACCTTCAGGACGTCGCCGCCGTCCAGAGTGCCCGGGTCCCAGACCCAGTTCACCGAGCAGCCGAGGCCGGCCACCGCCTCCTCCACGCCGGCGGTCTCCGGGCGGCGGGACGCACTGCCCGGCCGGGTGATCAGCGCGACATTGCGGAACAGGACGACGGTGTCCTCCACGAACACCGAGTCCGGGCAGTCGTCGGCCGGTTCGACCTCGAACGTCTCCCAGCCGTGCGCCCGCAGTGCCTCGACGTACGCCTCCCACTGCTCGGTGGCGAGCCCGACGTCGACCTTCTGCCGCTCGGCATAGGTCACCAGGCCCTCGGCGAGACGGGGGCTCGGGCGGCGGACGAGGGCCTTCTTGCTGGGCACGACGGGCCTTTCCGGTCGGGGATGCGGTGCCTGCGCCGCGGGTGCGACGCCGGTCCGCCATCATGCAGTCCGACGTGCCCAGGACAAAACCCTCGTCACCAGGCTGTGGCCCTCCTGAGATGCTCCGCCGTCCTCGCGTCGCCGGTCCTCTAGCCCACCTCCTCCGGCGCGACCTCCGTCAGCTCGCCGTCCGCCATCAGCAGCCAGCGGGTGATGCCGATCGACTCCAGGAACGGCAGGTCGTGGCCGGCCACCAGCAGCGCGCCCTCGTACGAGTCCAGGGCCGAGGTGAGCTGGCGCACGCTCGCCAGGTCGAGGTTGTTGGTCGGCTCGTCGAGCAGCAGCAGCTGGGGCGCCGGTTCGGCCAGCATCAGCGCGGCCAGCGCGGCCCGGAAGCGCTCGCCGCCGGACAGGGTGGCCGCCCGCTGGTCGGCGCGGGCGCCCCGGAACAGGAAGCGGGCCAGACGCGCCCGGACCCGGTTGTTGGTGGCGCCCGGCGCGAACCGGGCCACGTTCTGGGCGACCGTCAGCTCGTCGTCCAGCACGTCCAGGCGCTGGGGCAGGAACCGCAGCGGGACATGCGCGGTGACGGTGCCCTCGGTCGGTGCCAGCTCCCCGGCGACCGTGCGCAGCAGCGTCGTCTTGCCCGCGCCGTTGCGCCCGACCAGCGCGATCCGCTCCGGGCCGCGCAGATCGAGGACGCCCTCGACGCGCGCCCCGTGGGCCATCGCCAGATTCTCCAGGGTGAGCACCTGCCGGCCCGGCGGTACGGCGGTGTACGGCAGGTCGACGCGGATCTCGTCCTCGTCCCGCACCGCGTCCACCGCGTCGTCCAGGCGCTCCTTGGCCTCGGCGAGGCGCTCCTCGTGCATGATGCGGTGCTTGCCCGCCGACTCCTGGGCGGCGCGTTTGCGGGCGCCCATCACGATCTTCGGCTCGCGCTTCGACTCGAACATCTTCTGCCCGTACCGCTTGCGGCGGGCCAGCTTGACCTGGGCGTCGGACAGTTCGCGCTTCTGTTTGCGCACATCGGCCTCGGCGACCCGCACCATCCGTTCGGCCGCCTCCTGTTCGAGGGCCAGCGCCTCCTCGTAGGCCGAGAAGTTGCCGCCGTACCAGGTCACCTCGCCGGAGCGCAGTTCCGCGATCTGGTCGACCAGGTCGAGGAGTTCACGGTCGTGGCTGACGACGACGAGCACGCCGGGCCAGGCGGCGACGGCCTGGTGGAGGCGGCGGCGCGCGTACAGGTCGAGGTTGTTGGTGGGCTCGTCCAGGAGCAGCACGTCCGGGCGGCGCAGCAGCAGTGCCGCGAGCCGCAGCAGTACCGACTCGCCGCCGGAGACCTCGCCGACGGTGCGGTCCAGGCCGATGCGGTCCAGGCCGAGTTCGCCGAGGGTGACCAGGGCGCGCTCCTCGACGTCCCAGTCGTCGCCGACCGTCTCGAAGTGCCCTTCGGCCACGTCGCCCGCCTCGATGGCGTGCAGCGCGGCCCGCTGCCCGGCGATGCCGAGGGCCTGGTCCACGCGGAGCGCGGTGTCCAGGGTGACGTTCTGCGGGAGGTAGCCGACCTCGCCCATGACCTTGACGGTGCCGTCGGCCGGGGCGAGTTCACCCGCCAGGAGCTTCAACAGGGTGGATTTCCCGGACCCGTTGACGCCGACAAGTCCGGTCCTGCCGGGGCCGAAGGAGAGGTCGAGCCCGTCGAACACGGTGGTGCCGTCGGGCCAGGCGAAGGACAGGGACGAGAGGGTGACGGAAGAGGAGGACGCGGATGACATGGGGGCCTCGCGGGGGAGTGGGTGCGATTTCGCGGACGCGTCTGGAGACACCGCGAGGCGGGAACCGAAGGGTCACCCGGAGGCCGTACAAAAGAAAAAAGGGCCTGTGCCGGAGGACGGCTCGAACGCCGAGGGTCGTACGCCACGCACACCTCACCGGTGCGACGCGGTGTCTCCGAACCTCAGACGAGCAACGTCCTTCTCCGATCGACGACAACAGGACCGAGGTAAACGGTAGGAGCACCCCGGAAGGGAGTCAAAGCATTTATCGGCGAGGCGCGCGTGTGCGCATGCCCCGGCCGCCGTCCTCCGTCGTGCGAGGCGTCCCCGTCAGGCGTCGCGCATCAGTTCGGCCAGGTGGTGGTCCAGGTCCAGCTGGAGGTGTTCGAGGCCGACCGGCACCAGTTCGCCGGTCGACTCCAGGAAGCGGCGTATCTCGCCCGCGCGCACATGGACGACGGCGGTGCCCTCGGGGGCGTGGAACTCCAGCACGATGCGGTCGTAGCCGTACGGCCGCACCCGTACGTCGCCCTGGCCCTCGGGAGCGAGCAGTCCGGCGGCGAGCAGCTCCCGGGCGAAGGTCCAGCAGACCTCGACGCCTTCCAGGGTGGCCGGGGCCGGGAAGGTCATCCGCACGGCGAACGGGTCGCAGCGGTCGTACCGCAGCGTGGCGGGAATGCTCTGCATACGCGGCGCGGCGGCGACGAGGCGGGCTTCTACGGGCTGCTCGATGACGGTGGACAACGCCTTGCTCCCTCGTGACGGCTGGACTGCGGCCTGGTGACTCCCGGCACTGGGTGAGACGTCGGAACCGGCCGGTACGTGCACCTGGGGGACGAGTGACCTCGGTCACCGCGTTCATGCACGCGGGACCGCCCCCGGCGGCACGGCAGCCGGCCCTCTGGACGGCGACCGGGCGGTGGACTAGCTTCGCCCGCCATGAGGCGCATGGGGAGCACGAGGGACAAGCGGGACATGAGGGACGCGCGAAACCTGCGGCGGGTGAGCAGGCTCACGGCGGCGGGAGTCGCGTGCGGCGCGGCGCTGGCCGCGCTGACCGTCCCGTCGGCCGCCGCGCTCGACCGGCATCAGGGCGTGCACTGGGCGGCGAAGGACCCCGGCACCCCGCAGGTCCGCTACCGGGGCCTGGCCGCCGTCGACCGGCACACCGCCTGGCTGGCCGGCACCGCCGGCACCGTGCTGCTCACCCGGGACGGCGGCACCTCCTGGCGCGATGTCTCGCCGCCCGGCGCGGCCGGACTGGAGTTCCGGGACGTCGAGGCGTTCGACGCGCGGCACGCGGTGGTCCTGGCCATCGGCGAGGGCGAGGCGTCCCGGGTGTACCGCACCGACGACGGCGGGGCGAGCTGGACGGAGTCCTTCCGCAACACCGACCCGGACGCGTTCTACGACTGCATGGCCTTCTTCGACCGCCGCCACGGCCTCGCCATGGGCGACCCCGTGGACGGGAGGTTCCGCATCCTGTCCACCAGCGACGGCGGCCGCTCCTGGCGGGTGCTGCCCCCGGCCGGGATGCCGCCCGCCCTGGACGGCGAGGCGGGCTTCGCGGCGAGCGGGCAGTGCCTGGTCACCTCCGGAGCCAGGGACGTCTGGCTGGCCACCGGCGGCGGCGCCCGCGCGCGGGTCCTGCACTCCGCCGACCGCGGTCTCACCTGGACCGCCGCCGACACTCCGGTGCCGGCCGGCGACCCGGCCCGCGGGGTCTTCGCGCTCGCCTTCCGCGACCGCGCCCACGGCCTCGCCGTCGGCGGCGACTACCGCGCCGACCAGCCCTCGCCGCAGGCCGCCGCCGTCACCAGGGACGGGGGCCGCACCTGGCAGCCGTCCGCCACACCCCCGCCCGCCTACCGCTCCGGCGCCGCCTGGCTCCCGCACAGCCGCGCCTCGGCGCTCGCCGTCGGCCCCACCGGCACCGACCTGACCACGGACGGCGGGCGCACCTGGCGCACCATCGGCACCGGTTCGTACGACACCGTCTCCTGCACCCCCGACCTCGGCTGCTGGGCGGCCGGCGAGCAGGGCAGGGTGGCCCGGCTGGAACGGTGAGGTAGGCGCGCCGACAGCCGGGTACTCGCGCCCCGAAGGCGTCGTACGGGCCCTTGGAGACCGCTCGTACGGGCCTTCGAGTCGAAAGGAGTGACCATGCCGGCCGGTTCCAGCCCCAAGCGCGAACGCCAGTACGAGCACATCAAGGAGAGCGCGCAGGACCGGGGCGAGAGCGCGGGACGCGCGAAGGAGATCGCCGCGCGGACCGTCAACAAGGAGCGCGCCCGGTCCGGCGAGTCCCGGACGGCGAGCCGCACCTCGACCCAGGACATGTCGTCGGGCAAGCGCGGCGGCCAGCGGTCGGGCAACCGGACCGGCCCCCAGGGCCCGACCCGCGACCAGCTGTACAACGAGGCGAAGCAGCGCGGCATCGAGGGCCGTTCGAACATGAACAAGGACCAGCTCCAGCGCGCGCTGAACGCCAAGAAGGGCTGACGGACGCGCGCCTCAGGCCGGGATCTGCCGGTACCGGGCCAGCTCCGGGACCGTCGTGGTGGCGATGAACTCCGTGATCCGGTAGGCGCACACCTCGCCGACGGTGTACGGATCGGCCGCGACGATCTCCTCGATGCGGGCGCGGTCCTCGGCGACGGCCAGGATCACCCCGCCGTCGCGCGGGTTCTTGCGCCCCGACGCCAGGAAGACGCCCTTGTCGAACTGCTCCGCCAGCCACGCCATGTGGTCGGCGTGCAGGGCGTTCACGGCGTCGAGCGGCGCGGTGTAGGTCAGCTCCAGTACGAACATGATCGCGAGCCTAACCCCGGGGGCGGGGCGGCCCGGGGCGGGCACGTACAGTCGGCCCTCATGACGACCGTAGGCATACCGGCGGGCTGGCCCGCCACGGAGGCGCAGGCCCGCGCGGTCCAGGACGAACTGCGCGGCCGGGTGGTGCTCGACGAGCCCGGACCGCCGCCGGGCACGGGCCGGGTGACCGGGGTCGACGTGGCCTACGACGACGAGCGCGACCTGGTCGCCGCCGCGGCCGTCGTCCTGGACGCCGCCACCCTGGAGGTCGTCGCCGAGTCGACCGCCGTCGGCCGGGTGTCCTTCCCGTACGTCCCCGGCCTGCTCGCCTTCCGCGAACTGCCCGCGGTCCTGGCCGCCCTGGAAGCCCTGCCCTGCGCGCCCGGCCTGGTGGTGTGCGACGGCTACGGCCTCGCCCACCCCCGCCGCTTCGGCCTGGCGAGCCATCTGGGCGTCGTCACCGGACTGCCCGCCATCGGCGTCGCCAAGAACCCCTTCACCTTCACGTACGACGAGCCCGCGCCCGCCCGCGGCAGCTCCGCACCGCTGCTCGCCGGGGCCGAGGAGGTCGGCCGCGCCCTTCGTACCCGCGACGGCGTCAAACCCGTCTTCGTCTCCGTCGGCCACCGGGTGTCCTTGGCCAATGCCCTCGCCCACACGCTGGCCCTCACCCCCGCCTACCGCCTCCCGGAGACCACCCGGCACGCGGACGGCCTGTGCCGCAGGGCGCTCAAGGAGGCGACGGCGGGCGGGCCCCCTCAGTCGTCGGCGAGCCGCCAGACACCGACTTCCTGGTACCCGGAGTCGTAGACGGGCGAGCCGTCACCCGGCTCCAGCGCGTAGTGGTGCAGATTGCCGCCCCAGTAGCGCAGGATCCGGCTCAGCTCGGCGGCACGCTCCTGCGCCGACGTGTTCTCGTCCACGGTCACTTCGAGCACGAACTTCACGGTCTTAGCGCCTCCTCGGGCTCCGGTGGGTCGCAAACGCCCCATCCTCGCACCGAGCCTCGGGACAAGACGCCCGCACCGGACGGTCCCGGTCACCGCTCGGCGGCCACCCGGAAGGTGATCCCGGCAGCCCGCAGCCGCTCCGTGAGCGCGTCGCCCATCGCCTGGACCGTCGTCACCTGGCCGGATGTCTTCGGCAGCTCGTCGAGGGCGAGGCAGAGCGCGGCCTCCGCGAACATCTTGGCGGTCTCGTCGTACCCGGGGTCGCCGCCCGCGACCTCCGTGTAGACGCGGCGACCCCCGCCCTCGCCGACGAAGCGGACCCTGAACCAGCTCCTGGCCCGCTTCTCCGCGCTGGGCCCCGCGCCGGGAGCGAGCCGGCCGGACAGCCAGTGGCGCACGGGCGGCAGCTGGGCGGCGGCCACCGCCGCCCCGACCGCGACCGCCCCGCCGAGCGCGACCGGCAGCCGGCGGACCGCCGCGAAGTGCCGGTAGCGGAAGTCGGGGCCGTAGCGGTCCAGGGCCCGCGCGGAACGGCTCACGATCCGCGGGTCGATGGTGGGCAGCGGCAGCGCCCACGCGCCGACCTCCCGGGCGAACCGCGGCGCCCCGGCCGGCGCGCTCACCCGGCGCCCGTACCGCCGCGGCTCGTGCCGGGCCCGGTCGCGGGCGGCGGCCAGCATCGCGCGCCCGCGCGCGAACTGGTCGAGCGCCGAGGCCAGCGTGCCACCGGAGAACGCCGCGTCGGCCGTGACATAGCCGTCCACGCGGAGCGGCACACCCTCCGGCAGATGTCTCACCGTGAAGTACACGCCCAGATCGTGCGGCACGGAGTCGAACCCACAGGCGTGCACCAGGCGCGCGCCGGTCTCCCGGGCGCGGGCGTCGTGCCGTACGTACATCAGGTCCACGAACTCCGGCTCGCCCGTCAGGTCCAGGTAGTCCGTCCCGGCGTCCGCGCAGGCGGCGACCAGCTCCTCGCCGTGCCGCAGATACGGCCCCACGGTCGTGGCCACCACCCGGGCCCGCTCGGCGAGTTCGCGCAGCTCGGCCGGCCGCCCTGTGTCGGCGCGCAGCACGCCGATGTCCGCGCCCGCGGGCAGCCGGTCCCGCAGCCGCCGCAGCTTCATCTCGTCGCGTCCGGCGATCGCCCAGCGCAGGCCCTGCGGCGCGTGCGCCGCCAGATACCGCGCCGTCAGGGTGCCGACGAAGCCCGTCGCCCCGTAGAGCACCACGTCGTAGGGACGGTCCAGCCCGTTCATGACCCACCTCGTCCGCTCATGCCACCCCTCGGTCGCGCAGCCCGCGCCGCTGTCGGTGGCCGAGGCTAGCGTGAGGAGAGCGCCCCGGAGGCGACCGGGTGATTTTCAGCCGGATGGACACTTGGCTAAGCGCTTGCTCGTTCAGGTCTTGTGCCGGATGGAACGCGTTCATAGCATCACCGGTGTTACATCAGTTGTGTCACACGCTTGGGGGACGGCATGAGCACGGCGGCACCAGCAGGGCGGGGCCCGCTCGGTGGCGTGCGCGTGGTGGAGCTGGCCGGCATCGGACCGGGCCCGTTCGCCGCCATGCTGCTCGCCGACCTCGGCGCCGACGTGGTCCGGGTGGACCGCCCCGGCGGCCCCGGCCTCGGCATCGACCCCGCCCACGACGTCACCAACCGCAACAAGCGCTCCGTCGTGGTCGACCTCAAGTCCCCGGACGGCGCCGCCCGCGTCCTGGATCTCGCCGAGCGCGCCGACATCCTCGTAGAGGGCTACCGGCCGGGCGTCGCCGAGCGCCTCGGCGTCGGCCCGGCCGACTGCCACGCCCGCAACCCCCGCCTGGTCTACGGCCGGATGACCGGCTGGGGCCAGGGCGGCCCCCTCGCCGAGCGCGCCGGCCACGACGTGTCGTACATCGCCCTCACCGGCGCCCTCGGCATGATCGGCCGCCCCGGCGAGCCCCCGGCCGTGCCCGCCAACCTCCTCGGGGACTACGCGGGCGGCTCGCTCTACCTGGTCGTCGGCGTCCTCGCCGCCCTGCACCACGCCCGCGCCACCGGCACCGGCCAGGTCGTGGACGCCGCCATCGTGGACGGCACCGCCCATCTGTCCGCGATGATCCACGGCATGCTGTCCGCCGGCGCCTGGCAGGACCGGCGCGGCGCCAACCTCCTGGACGGCGGCTGCCCCTACTACGGCACCTACGAGACCGCCGACGGCGGCTACATGGCGGTCGGCGCCCTGGAGGACCGGTTCTCGGCCGAGTTCCTGCGCCTGCTCGGCCTGGACGACCTCCAGAGCGCCCGCACCGACCTCACCAGGTGGCCGGAACTGCGCGCGGCCGTCACCGCCCGCTTCCGGGACCGCACCCGCGAGGAATGGACCGCCCTGTTCGCGGACTCCGACGCCTGCGTGGCCCCCGTACTGTCGCTGCGCGAGGCCCCGCACCACCCGCACCTGGCCGCCCGTGCCACCTTCACCGACCACGGCGGCATCACCCAGCCCGCCCCCGCACCCCGTTTCTCCGCCACCCCCACCACCGTCCGCACCGGACCCGCGCTGCCCGGCGCGGGCGCCGAGGCCGTGGCCCGGGACTGGGACATACCCGCGCTCACCGGAGACGACCGGCCGACCCCGGCCGCCGACTGAGCCCGCCCACCCATCCGCTGCGCAACCGAACCGCTCGGCCGACCCTCCCGAAAGGCATCCCAGTGAGCACCGAAGCGTACGTGTACGACGCGATCCGCACCCCGCGCGGCCGAGGCAAGGCGAACGGCGCCCTGCACGGCACCAAGCCCATCGACCTGGTCGTCGGCCTCATCCACGAGATCCGCGACCGCTTCCCGAACCTGGACCCGGCCGCCGTCGACGACATCGTGCTCGGCGTCGTCGGCCCCGTCGGCGACCAGGGCTCCGACATCGCCCGTATCGCCGCGATCGCCGCCGGGCTGCCGGACACCGTCGCGGGCGTGCAGGAGAACCGCTTCTGTGCCTCGGGCCTCGAGGCCGTCAACCTGGCCGCCGCCAAGATCCGCTCCGGCTGGGAGGACCTGGTCCTCGCGGGCGGCGTGGAGTCGATGTCCCGCGTCCCGATGGGCTCCGACGGCGGCGCCTGGTTCAACGACCCGATGACCAACCTCGACGTCAACTTCGTGCCGCAGGGCATCGGCGCCGACCTGATCGCCACCATCGGCGGCTTCACCCGCCGGGACGTGGACGAGTTCGCGGCGCTCTCCCAGGAGCGCGCCGTCAACGCCTGGAAGGAGGGCCGCTTCGCCCGCTCCGTGGTCCCCGTCAAGGACCGCGCCGGGCTGGTCGTCCTCGACCGCGACGAGCACCCGCGCCCCGGCACCACCGCCGACACCCTGGCCAAGCTCAAGCCGTCCTTCGCCGACATCGGCGAACTCGGTGGTTTCGACGCCGTGGCGCTGCAGAAGTACCACTGGGTGGAGAAGATCGACCACGTCCACCACGCGGGCAACTCCTCCGGCATCGTGGACGGCGCCTCGCTCGTCGCGATCGGCTCCAAGGAGGTCGGCGAGCGCTACGGCCTCACCCCGCGCGCGCGGATCGTCTCGGCCGCCGTCTCCGGCTCCGAGCCCACCATCATGCTCACCGGCCCCGCCCCCGCCACCCGCAAGGCCCTCGCCAAGGCCGGCCTCACCATCGACGACATCGACCTGGTCGAGATCAACGAGGCGTTCGCCGCCGTCGTGCTGCGCTTCATCGACGAGATGGGCCTGCCGCTGGAGAAGGTCAACGTCAACGGCGGCGCCATCGCGCTGGGCCACCCGCTCGGCGCGACCGGCGCCATGCTCGTCGGCATGCTCGTGGACGAACTGGAGCGCCAGGACAAGCGCTACGGCCTCGTCACCCTGTGCGTGGGCGGCGGCATGGGCATCGCCACCGTCATCGAGCGCATCTGAACTCCCCGCGGAACCAAGCGACTTCAACGGAGACGACTGTCATGACCGAGAGCACCACCATCCGCTGGGAGCAGGACGACACCGGTGTCGTCACCCTGGTCCTGGACGACCCGAACCAGTCCGCGAACACCATGAACCAGGCGTTCAAGACGTCCATCGAGGCGATCGCGGACCGCGCCGTGGCCGAGAAGGACTCCATCCGGGGCATCATCTACACCTCCGCCAAGAAGACCTTCTTCGCGGGCGGCGACCTCAAGGAGATGATCAAGGCCGGTCCCGAGGACGCCCAGGCCGTCTTCGACACCGCGACCGCGATCAAGAACGCGCTGCGCCGCATCGAGACCCTCGGCAAGCCGGTCGTCGCCGCCATCAACGGCGCGGCCCTGGGCGGCGGTTACGAGATCGCCCTCGCCTCCCACCACCGCGTCGCGCTGGACGCCCCCGGCTCCAAGATCGGCCTGCCCGAGGTCACCCTCGGCCTGCTGCCCGCGGGCGGCGGTGTCACCCGTACCGTGCGCCTGATGGGCATCACCGACGCCCTGCTCAAGGTGCTGCTCCAGGGCACCCAGTACAACCCGCGGCGCGCCCTGGAGAACGGGCTGATCCACGAGGTGGCGAAGACACCGGAGGAGATGCTGGCCAAGGCCCGCGCCTTCATCGACGAGCACCCCGAGTCCCAGCAGCCCTGGGACGTCCCGGGCTACCGGATCCCGGGCGGCACCCCGGCCCACCCGAAGTTCGCCGCCAACCTGCCCGCCTTCCCGGCCAACCTGCGCAAGCAGACGAACGGCGCGCCCTACCCGGCCCCCCGCAACATCATGGCCGCGGCGGTCGAGGGCTCCCAGGTCGACTTCGAGAACGCGATCACCATCGAGACCCGCTACTTCACCGAGCTGGTCACCGGGCAGACCGCGAAGAACATGATCCAGGCGTTCTTCTTCGACCTCCAGGCCGTCAACTCCGGCGCCAACCGGCCCAAGGGCATCGAGTCCCGCGAGGTCCGCAAGGTGGCCGTGCTCGGCGCCGGCATGATGGGCGCGGGCATCGCCTACTCGTGCGCCCGCGCGGGCATCGACGTCGTCCTCAAGGACGTCTCCCTGGAAGCCGCGCTCAAGGGCAAGGACTACTCCGAGAAGCTGTGCGCCAAGGCCGTCTCCCGGGGCCGTACCACCCAGGAGAAGGCGGACGCGCTGCTCGCCCGGATCACGCCCACCGGGGACGCCGCCGACGTGGCCGGCTGCGACGCGGTGATCGAGGCCGTCTTCGAGGACACCGCGCTCAAGCACAAGGTGTTCCAGGAGATCGAGTCCGTTCTCGCGCCCGACGCGCTGCTGTGCTCCAACACCTCCACCCTGCCCATCACCACCCTCGCCGAGGGCGTCGAGCGCCAGGCCGACTTCATCGGCCTGCACTTCTTCTCGCCCGTCGACAAGATGCCGCTGGTCGAGATCATCAAGGGCGAGCGCACCGGCGACGAGGCCCTCGCCCGCGCCTTCGACCTGGTCCGGCAGATCGACAAGACGCCGATCGTCGTCAACGACTCGCGCGGCTTCTTCACCTCCCGGGTGATCGGCCAGTTCATCAACGAGGGCGTCGCCATGGTCGGCGAGGGCATCGAGCCCGCCTCCATCGAGCAGGCCGCCGCCCAGGCCGGCTACCCGGCCAAGGTGCTCTCCCTGATGGACGAGCTGACCCTCACCCTCCCGCGCAAGATCCGCGACGAGACGAAGCGGGCCGTCGAGGAGGCCGGCGGCACCTGGACCACGCACCCGGCCGACGGCGTCATCGACCGCATGGTCGACGAGTTCGGGCGCCCCGGCCGCAGCGGCGGCGCCGGCTTCTACGACTACGCGGAGGACGGCAAGCGCGCCGGACTCTGGCCGGGCCTGCGCGAGCACTTCACCAAGACCGGGTACGAGATCCCGTTCGAGGACATGCGGGAGCGGATGCTCTTCGCCGAGGCGCTGGACACCGTGCGCCTGGTGGAGGAGGGCGTGCTGACCTCCGTGGCCGACGCCAACATCGGCTCCATCCTCGGCATCGGCTTCCCGGCCTGGACCGGCGGCGTGCTCCAGTACATCAACGGCTACCAGGGCGGCCTGCCCGGCTTCGTGGCCCGCGCCCGGGAACTCGCCGGGACCTACGGCGAGCGGTTCGAGCCGCCGGCGCTGCTGGTGGAGAAGGCGGACAAGGGCGAGCCCTTCACGGACTCAGCCGCCTGACGGTCCCTCGCCGCTGAGCAGCTCGCTCAGCTCCTCGCGCAGCGAACGCTGGAAGGTGGTCAGCAGCGCCTGCACCACCAGCGG
The DNA here is from genome assembly GCF_030450125.1 of Streptomyces sp. WP-1. Classification (NCBI taxonomy): domain Bacteria; kingdom Bacillati; phylum Actinomycetota; class Actinomycetes; order Kitasatosporales; family Streptomycetaceae; genus Streptomyces; species Streptomyces sp. WP-1. The sequence continues at coordinate 1,474,435 of NZ_CP123923.1, read as the reverse complement.
GTGGATGTGCGCGGACAGGTCCCGCACATCGCGGGTGTCCCGCTCGGCCACCTCGCCGCGGAAGAGCCGGGCGAGCTCACGGGCCGCGGCGCGCGAGTGCTCCATGAGCACCTCGCGCGCCGCGAGGACCGTGCCCTGGGACAACGGCACGTCCAGCAGTTCGAGGCCGAGCCGCAGCAGCCCGGTGTCGACCCGGAAGCCGTCGTCCGCCCCGCCGTCCGCCGCGTCGGTGCCGCTCGCCTCCCGGGTGATCAGGACCCCGGCCGCCGCGAGGCGCTCCAGCTCCTCGTCGGCCAGCACCCGTCCGGCCCGCCGGTCCAGCTCGGCACGCGAGAGGGTCTCCACGGAGTCCGGCACCCAGGAGGCGACCACGGCCCGGTGGATGGCCAGGTCGTAGGCGGACAGATCGGAGGGCAGCTGCCCCAGGTACCGCTCGATCGCCGCCAGCGTCATCCCCTGGCGCTGCAACTCCTCGATCAACGCCAGCCGCGCCAGGTGCCGCGCACCGTACCGGCCCACCCGCCGCGGTCCGATCACCGGCGGCGGCAGCAGCCCCTTGCTCCCGTAGAAGCGCACGGTCCGCACCGTCACTCCCGCCCGTGCGGCCAGCTCGTCGACGGTGAGGCTCATCTCCCCGGCATCGGTCGTCATGTGCAGCAGTATCGCTGTCACACCACTGCTGTGAAACCCGTCGGGGCGCCGGGTACGCGCCGTGGTGAACATCATGTGGACGCTGAGAAGATCGTGTGAGAAGCAACGCTCTGTGACGTAGGACACCGCGTAATGCCCAGCGTGTCTGGGAAGCTGCTGGCTTGGTCTGTGCCGCGACTCATCGGGTGGTGCGGGCCAAGCCCTGCACGACCCCCGGGCCCAGGCCCGGGCGCACCAGGAAGTGGTACCACCCGTGAGCAAGGACGCCGTGGAATCGGCACAGCCCGCACCTGCGCAGGCGGCCCAGACGCCCGCCGACGCGGGCGACGCCGGCTACAGCAAGGACCTCAAGGCCCGCCACGTCAACATGATCGCCATCGGCGGCGCCATCGGAACCGGCCTGTTCCTCGGCGCCGGAGGGCGCCTGCACAACGCGGGCCCCGCGCTCGCCCTGGCCTACCTGGTCTGCGGCATCTTCGCCTTCTTCGTGGTGCGCGCCCTGGGCGAGCTGGTCCTGTACCGGCCCTCCTCCGGGTCCTTCGTGTCGTACGCGCGTGAGTTCCTCGGCGAGAAGGGCGCCTATGTCGCCGGCTGGATGTACTTCCTGAACTGGTCGACCACCGGTATCGCCGACATCACCGCGATCGCGCTCTACACGCACTACTGGAGCTTCTTCACGCCCATCCCGCAGTGGGTGCTGGCGCTGATCGCGCTCGCCGTGGTGCTCACCGTGAACCTGATCTCGGTGAAGATCTTCGGTGAGATGGAGTTCTGGTTCGCGATCATCAAGGTCGCCACCCTGGTGGGCTTCATGCTCATCGGCATCTTCCTGCTGTCCACCCAGCACCATGTCGACGGCTACACGCCGGGCCTGAGCCTCATCAGCGACCACGGCGGCATCCTCCCGCACGGCATGATGCCGGTCGTCCTCGTGATGCAGGGCGTGATCTTCGCGTACGCGGCCCTGGAGCTGGTCGGCGTCGCCGCCGGCGAGACCGAGGAGCCGGAGAAGATCGTCCCGCGCGCGGTGAACTCGATCATGTGGCGCGTGGGCCTGTTCTACGTCGGCTCGGTCGTCCTGCTCGCGCTGCTGCTGCCCAGCTCGGTGTACTCCGCCGACCAGAGCCCCTTCGTGACCGTCCTGTCCAAGATCGGCATTCCCGCGGCCGGCGACGTGATGAACCTCGTGGTCCTCACCGCCGCCATGTCCTCGCTGAACTCCGGCCTGTACTCCACCGGCCGCATCCTGCGCTCCATGGCGATGTCGGGTTCCGCGCCCAAGTTCACCCGGGTGATGAGCCGCAGCCAGGTGCCCTACGGCGGCATCCTGCTGACCTGCGGCATCTGCGTCCTCGGCGTCGGCCTGAACTACCTCGTGCCCAGCCAGGCCTTCGAGATCGTGCTGAACGTCGCCTCGCTCGGCATCATCAGCACCTGGGTGATCATCATGATCTGCCACGCGATCTTCGTGCGCCGCGCCCGCGCGGGCCTGGTGACCCGGCCGCACTTCCAGCTGAAGTTCTCCCCGGTCACCGAGATCGCCACGATCGTCTTCCTGCTGGTCTGCCTCGGCATGATGTGGGACGACCACGAGGTCGGCCGCAAGACCCTGCTGCTCATCCCGGTGATCGCCATCATGCTCGTCGCGGGCTGGTTCGGCGTCCGGCGCCGGGTGAACACGGACCTCGACCAGCAGCCGACCCAGCCGGCGAAGTAGCGGCCGGGCGCCACTGTCAGTGGCAGCCCCTACGGTGGCGTCATGCCGGAGAACACACTCGTCCGGGGTGACGCCACCACTCCGTCGGGCGAGGGCCAGAAGACCATCACCCATGTCTGCGACGACATCGGCGGCTGGGGCGACCTCGGCGCCTCCGTGCACACGCCGCCCCGCGCAGGCTGCGGCCTGGCCGGTGGCGAGTGGTCCCGTGTCGAGCCGCTCGTCACGGAGCGGCTGATCCGGCGGGGGATACCGGTGACGGTGTACGACCACGGGGACTGAGTCGGCCTGCTGCGCGGGGCGCCCAGGGGCGACGGCTCCGGCGACGGCCTGTCCGGTCGGCCGCGAGCGGTGGGCCGGGCCCGCTCCCGCCCGGTCCGTCACGCCCTCCCGCCCCGTCACGCGCGCGCGATGAGCCGGGAGGGCGGACAGCCTCAGGCCGTCCGGGCGGCCCCGGTGCGGAGGGTCAGCGGTCGTGGCCGCCGTGCGCGGCCTCGACGGCCTTCCAGGACTTCGGCTGCGCGAGCGGCGTACCGGCGGCCGCGAACCCGCGCGCCGCCGACCCCGTCGGCTTCACCGGCTGGTAGAGCCAGGCGTCGAAGAGCCCCGCGAGAGGTTTGCCCGAGATCTGCTCGGCGTACTTCTCGAAGTCGGCCACGGACGCGTTGCCGTAGGCGTGCGCCTTCGGCCAGCCCTTCAGGATGCGGAAGAAGGCGCGGTCGCCCACCCTGTCGCGCAGCGCCTGGATCGCGGCCGCGCCCCGGTCGTACACGGCGTCGTCGAACTGGTCGTCCGGACCGGGATCGCCCGGCGCGACCTTCCAGAACGGGTCGTCGGCCGGATGCGCGGAGTACACCTGGTCGGCGAGCTGCCGCGTCGTGCCCTGGCCCTCGTGCTCCGACCACAGCCACTGCGCGTACGTCGCGAAGCCCTCGTTGAGCCAGATGTCCTTCCAGCCCTTCAGCGACACGTCGTCGCCGTACCACTGGTGGGCCAGCTCGTGCACGACCACCAAGGGGTTGGCGCCCTTCGCGAACTGCTTGGGGCTGTAGTAGACGCGGGTCTGGGTCTCCAGCGCGTACCCGGTCGTCGTGTTCGGGACATAACCACCCGCCGTGGCGAACGGATACGGCCCGAAATAGTTGCTCAGCCAGTCGACGATCTCCCCGGTGCGCTCCACGCTCGCCCGCGCCGCCGCGTCCCCGGCGCCCAGGTCCTTGCTGTAGGCGTTGATCACCGGCACCCCGTGCCCGGACCGGCTCCTGGTGATGTCGAACCTGCCGACCGCGAGCGTGGCCAGATAGGTCGCCTGCGGCCGGTCCTGCCGCCAGGAGTAGCTGGTCCAGCCCCGCTTCGAGGAGACCGAGCGCAGCGCCCCGTTGGAGATCGCCTGGGTGCCCTCCGGCACGCTGACCGAGACGTCGTACGTCGCCTTGTCGCTCGGGTGGTCGTTGCTCGGGAACCACCACCACGCCGACTCCGGCTCGTCCGCCGCGACCGCGCCGTCCGGTGTGCGGTGCCAGGTGGTGAAGCCGTAGGCGCTCTTCGTGGACGGCACCCCGCGGTAACGGACCTCCACCGTGATCGGCGTGCCCTTCGCCAGCGGCCGCTTCGGCGTGATCACCAGTTCATGCTGCTCGGCATGGGTGAAGGACGCCTTCACGCCGTTGACCCGCACCTCGCTCACGTCCAGCAGGAAGTCCAGGTCGAAACTGGACAGATCCTGGGTGGTCCGCGCCCTGATCGTCGCGGTGCCCCGCAACTCGTCCGTCTTCGGCTGGTAGCGCAGCCGCAGGCCGTAGTGCGAGACGTCGTAACCGCCGTTGCCGTAGTACGGGTAGTAGGGGTCGCCGATGCCCGGCGCGCCGGGGGAGTAGCTCGCGGCCGATGCCGGGATCGCCAGCAGGAGGGAGGCCGCCGCCAGTGCGCCGGGCGCGATGATTCTGCGGTGCACGTCAGCTCCAAGTCGTGGGGACTGCGGGTGAGTTCACGAGACTGTCCGGAGCCTATTCACCCCCTGTGCCCCTTGCCCTGTCCATGACCCCTGCTGTCACACGATCGCCATTCGGCCGCAATCAGCCACCCGGGTGCCGTAACGCACTCTTCTTTACGGCAGTTGACAGGACTATCGTCCGCGCATGCCGAAGAGCACATCTGTCCGAGCGCCCCTGCGCACGCGCCTCACCCTCTGGAGAGCGCTCGCCACGGCGGCCGTCGCCGCCCTGCTGGCCACCTTCCTCACCCCGGCCGCCGCCCAGGCCGCGCCGCCCCGCGAGAGCGCCCCCGTCTACTCCTACGCCCACGCCGTCCGCGAGTCCGTGTGGGTGGACACCGGCCTCGACGAGGACGGCGACGGCAGGCCCGACCGCGTCGCCGCCGACATCGTCCGCCCCGCCGAACCGGCCCGCGAGGGCCGCAAGGTGCCGGTCATCATGGACGCGAGCCCCTACTACTCCTGCTGCGGGCGCGGCAACGAGAACCAGGTCAAGACGTACGACGCGAGCGGCCATGTCGTCCAGATGCCGCTGTTCTACGACAACTACTTCGTGCCCCGCGGCTACGCCTTCGTCGGCGTCGACCTGGCCGGCACCGACCGCTCCGACGGCTGCGTCGACGTCGGCGGCCGCTCCGACGTGCAGTCCGCGAAGGCCGTGATCGACTGGCTCAACGGCCGCGCCACCGCCTACACCAGCCGCACCGGGACACACACCGTCAAGGCCACCTGGACCAACGGCAGAACCGGCATGATCGGCAAGAGCTGGGACGGCACCATCGCCAACGGCGTCGCCGCCACCGGCGTCAAGGGCCTGAAGACCATCGTGCCGATCAGCGCCATCTCCTCCTGGTACGACTACTACTTCGCCCAGGGCGCCCCGCTCTACGACGGCGGCCCCGCCGACCTCGCCGGATACGTCGAGAGCGACGCGGCCGGGGCCCACTGCGCCGCCGAGCAGAAGAAACTCACCGACGGCAGCCCGCGCAGCGGCGACTGGACCCCGCTGTGGACCGAGCGGGACTACGTCAAGGACGCGGCCAAGGTGCGCGCCAGCGTCTTCGTGGCGCAGGGCATGCAGGACCTCAACGTCCGCACCAAGCACTTCGGCCAGTGGTGGGACGCCCTGGCGAGGAACGGGGTCGAGCGCAAGCTGTGGCTCTCCCAGACCGGCCATGTCGACCCCTTCGACTACCGGCGCGGCGCCTGGGTCGACACCCTGCACCGCTGGTTCGACCATGAACTCCTCGGCTACGACAACGGCATCGACCGCGAGCCGGTGGCCGACGTCGAACGCCACCCCGATCAGTGGGTCACCTCCGCCACCTGGCCGCCCGCCGGCACCCGCGCCACCACCCTGCGCCCGGCCCCCGGCACCACGCCCGGCGTCGGCACCCTCGGCCTGCGCCGCGCCACCGGCACCGAGACCTTCACCGACGACCCCAAGCTCGGCGAGACCGACTGGGCCGCCCATCTCACCACGTCCACACCCGAGAAGACCGGCTTCCTCACCGCGCCCCTCACCGAGGACCTGCGCCTGTCCGGGATGTCCCGGGTGACGGTCACCGCGACCCCGACCACCGCCTCGGCCCATCTCTCCGCCGTGCTCGTCGACGTCGGCCCGGACACCATCCGCGACTACGCCGACGAGGCCGAGGGCATCACCACCCTGAAGGACCGCACCTGCTGGGGCGCGAGCACGGCCGGCGACAGCGCCTGCTACCTGGAGACCGCCGCGAAGACGGCCAAGGTCGACTACACGGTCCTCAGCCGCGGCTGGGCCGACCTCGGCCACTACGCCTCCCTCACCAAGGGCGTCCCCCTCACCCCGGGCAGGTCCTACACGATGACCCTCACCCTGGCCGCCACCGACCACGTCGTCCCCAAGGGCCACCGCCTCGCCCTGATCATCGCGGGCACGGACCACGACCTCATCGACCCGCCGGCCACCAAGCCGGCGGTGACGGTCCACCTGGGCGGCACCTCGGCCCGGTTGCCGCTGGTGGGCGGCGCGCAGGCGTTCGCCCGCGCGACATCCGGTACGACCGCGAAGTCCCCGGCGCCGCAGCAGCTGACGGGCCTGCGCGCACCGCGTACGGCCACGCGGATTCCGGCGGGCTGACCGCGATCGCGGGTTCAGGCGGCCGGGTCCGGCACCAGCCCGGCCGCCTCCCGCGCACATCCCCACGCCACCGTCACGCCCGCACCGCCATGGCCGTACGAATGCACCACGGTCCGCCCGCCGGGCAGCGGCTGCCGCTCCAGCCGTACCGCGTCCCGGTACGGCCGCAGCCCCACCCTGTGGGCCAGCACCCGAGCCCCCGCGATCTCTGGCCGCACCCGCGCGCACCGGGCCACGATCTCCGCCGCCGTGTCCGGATCCGGCTCCAGCGACCAGTCGTCCTCCTGCGCGGTACCGCCGAGGAGCAGCCCGTACGGCTGCGGGATGAAGTACGCGGCCACCGGCGAGGAATGGTCGACGGACGTGTAGTACGTGTCGATCCCGGGGTTCTCCACCAGCACCAGCTGCCCCCGCACCGGGCGCACCGTGTCGTCCCCGGCCAGCGAACGCGCCCCGAGCCCCGCGCAGTTGACCACCACGTCCGCGGGCACCTCGGCGAGATCGGTCACCTCGCGCAGCGCCACCGTGCCACCGGCCCGCACGAGCCGCTCCCGCAGCCACGCCAGATGCGTCGGCATGTCGATCACCGGCAGCCGCGCCGCCAGCCCGTCCGGCACCGCGCGCAGCCCCGGCACCCGGGCCGCCCAGTCGCCGAGCTCCTCCAGCCGGGCCCCCTGATGGAGGCCGTCGACCAGGCGTACGCCCGTCCGCTCGGGCGCCGCCGCCAGCTCCTCGTACACCGCGAGGGTCTCCAGCGCCCAGGCGCCGACGAGCCGCTCCGGATCGATGCGGTACGGCCACCACAGGCCGCCCGCGACCGCCGACGTGGTCGCCTCCGCGGGCTCCCGCGTCCATACGCTCACCCGGCGCCCGGCCTCGGCCAGCACCACGGCCGTGGTGAGTCCGACGACCCCGCCGCCGACCACGATCACTTCGCCGTCCGTCTCACGGTCCACGCTGCTCACGCTGTTCACGTGTGGACCATAGGCCCTGTCCCGCCGTCCCCGTCAGGGCCCGGCACGCATCGGCCGAGGTGGGGATCCTCACAGGAGGCGAGGCGGGCGGAACCGGGCCGGGCGGCGGGCCCACTAGGATCGGCGTCCTGATGACTGCCACCCTCGTCGCCAAGAACCTCGCCGCCGGGCACGGCGACCGCTCGCTCTTCTCCGGGCTCGACCTCGTCGTGGCGCCCGGCGATGTGATCGGGCTGGTCGGCGCCAACGGCGCGGGCAAGTCCACGCTGCTGCGGATGCTCGCCGGCCTGCTCGCGCCCGAGCAGGGCGAACTGCGCCTGTCCCCGCCCACCGCCACCGTCGGCCATCTGCCGCAGGAGCCCGAGCGCAGGCCGGGGGAGACCGTCCGGGAGTTCCTGGCCCGCCGCACCGGCGTGGCCGAGGCACAGCGGCTCATGGACGAGGCCACCCAGGCGCTGGTCGACGGCGCGCCCGGCGCGGACGACGCCTACGCGGTGAGCCTGGAGCGCTGGCTGGACCTCGGCGGCGCCGACCTGGACGAGCGCGCGGCGGAGGTGGCCGACTCCCTCGGCCTCGCCGTCGGCCTCGACCAGCCGATGACCTCCCTCTCCGGCGGCCAGGCGGCCCGCGCCCAACTCGCCTCCCTGCTGCTCTCCCGCTACGACGTCTTCCTCCTGGACGAGCCCACCAACGACCTCGACCTCGACGGCCTGGAGCGCCTGGAACGGTTCGTCACCGGACTGCGCGCGGGCACCGTCGTCGTCAGCCACGACCGCGAGTTCCTCACCCGCACGGTCACCAAGGTCCTCGAACTCGACCTGGCACAGGGGCAGATCAACCTCTACGGCGGCGGCTACGAGGCCTACCTGGAGGAGCGCGAGACGGGCCGGCGGCACGCGCGGGAGGAGTTCGAGGAGTTCGCCGACAAGAAGGCCGCCCTCCAGGACCGGGCGCAGATGCAGCGGTCCTGGATGGACAAGGGCGTCAAGAACGCCCGGCGCAGGGCGGGCAACGACAACGACAAGATCGGCCGCAAGTTCCGCAGTGAGGCCAGCGAGAAGCAGGCCGCCAAGGCCCGGCAGACCCAGCGCATGATCGAGCGCCTGGACGTGGTCGAGGAGCCGCGCAAGGAGTGGGAGCTGCGGATGGAGATCGCCTCCGCGCCGCGCTCGGGCGCCGTGGTGGCCACGCTGCGGGACGCCGAGGTCCGGCGCGGCGACTTCGCCTTCGGACCGGTCAGCCTCCAGATCGACTGGGCCGACCGGATCGCGGTCACCGGGGCCAACGGCGCCGGCAAGTCGACCCTGCTGGCCGCCCTGCTCGGCCGGATCCCGCTGGACTCCGGGCACGCGGCCCTCGGCTCGGGTGTGCTGATCGGCGAGGTCGACCAGGCCCGGGGCCTGTTCCACGGCCCCGAGACGCTGCTGGACGCCTTCTGCGCGGCCGTCCCCGACACCGAACCGGGAGAGGTCCGCACCCTGCTCGCCAAGTTCGGCCTCAAGTCGGACCATGTGCTGCGCCCGGCCACGAGCCTCTCCCCGGGCGAACGCACCCGCGCCGCCCTCGCCCTGCTCCAGGGCCGGGGCGTCAACCTGCTCGTCCTGGACGAGCCCACCAACCACCTCGACCTGCCCGCCATCGAGCAGCTGGAGTCCGCCCTGGACGCCTACACGGGCACCCTCCTGCTGGTCACCCACGACCGCCGCATGCTCGACGCGGTCCGGGTGGGCAGGCGCTGGGAGGTCGCGGCGGGCAAGGTGACCGAGCACTGACGGCGCCGGGCCCCGGGGGTACGGCGTCCCCGGGGCCCGGCGGGTCATGGCGTCAGGTCAGGAGGGCAGCACCTTCCAGGAACCGGTGCCGGTGCCGCGGTCGCTGTAGGGGCTGGTGGAGACGCCGTACTTGGCGCCCCCGCCCTGGGAGGAGCGGCCGTTGGTGTCGAGGAAGCCACCGTTGGCGGAGCCGTAGTCGTTGAGCAGATGCACGATGTCGTCGGTGCGGATGTGCCCGTCGTTCGGCGAGGACCGCACGCCGAAGATGTGCCACTTGCCGGTGCCGGTACCCCGGTCCTTGGTGGTGGTGGCGGACACGTCGTACTTGGCGCCCGACTGGTCGGAGACGCCGTTGGTGTCCAGGTAGGTGTGGTGGCTGCCGTACTGGTTGATCAGGTAGACGACGTCACCGCTGACCACCCGGGCGCCGGTGGCCTTGCCGGTGGCGGAGACGACCCGCCACTCCGAGGTGGCCGGACCGCGGCTGTCGGGCCGGTCGTTGGTGCTCACGTTGTAGGTGGCGCCCCGCTGGCTGGAGACACCGTTGGTGTCGAGGTAGCCGCCGTCGCCGCCGTACTGGTTCTGGAGCAGGATGACGCTGCCGTACGTCAGCTCACCTCGGGCCGCGGCGCCGGTGGCCGCCGTCGGAGCGGCGAACGAGGCCGCCGCCGCGGCGACCGCGGCGGCGGCCGTGCACGCCGCCAGGCGCTGCTTGGTAGTGCGGAACACAGAGTCCTCCCCATTGCTTCGCGTGCACGGTCACGTGCACAGAAGCGAGTGTGGAGGGGGCGGGTGGGCGCTGTGCCCGCTTCGTGCGTTTCCTCGCGCCAAACCCCTCGATACGGGGAAAAGTCTGGTTCGGCCGGTGACCGCCGGTGCGGAAGACGCCGGGAGGGGCCAGAGCCGTGCCGGCCCCGGCCCCTCCCGCGACCGGTCGGTCAGCGCTGCTTCGGGTCCAGCAGACCCGCGCGGCGCAGCGCGTCCGCCATGGCGCTGTTCGCGGGGGCCGGCGCCTGCCGTCCGCCCCGGTCACCGCCACCGCGGCCCTGCCGCTGGCCCTGACCGCCCTGCCGCCGGCCCTGGCCCTGGCCCTGGCCCTGGCCCTGGCCGTCTTGTCCCTGACCGCCCTGACCGCTCTGACCGCCCTGGCCCTGGCTCTGGCCGCCCTGCCGCTGCTGGGGCGGGCGGGCGCCGCGCTGGCGCCTGCCGCCGCCGGACCGGTCCACGGGCGCCGCCTCGTCGTCCAGGCGCAGGGTCAGCCCGATCCGCTTGCGCGGGATGTCCACCTCCAGGACCTTCACCTTGACGATGTCACCCGGCTTCACCACGTCCCGGGGGTCTTTGACGAACGTCTTGGACATCGCCGACACATGGACCAGGCCGTCCTGGTGGACGCCGATGTCCACGAACGCGCCGAAGGCCGCCACGTTCGTCACCACGCCCTCCAGGACCATCCCGGCGGACAGGTCGGAGATCTTCTCCACGCCCTCCTTGAAGGTGGCCGTCTTGAACGCCGGACGCGGGTCGCGGCCCGGCTTCTCCAGCTCCTTGAGGATGTCCGAGACGGTCGGCAGACCGAAGGTGTCGTCCACGAAGTCGGCCGGGCGCAGCGAGCGCAGCACGCCCGTGTTGCCGACGAGGGAGGCCACCTCCTGGCCCGAGGTCTTCACCATGCGCCGCACCACGGGGTACGACTCCGGGTGCACGCTGGAGGCGTCCAGCGGGTCGGCGCCGCCGCGGATGCGCAGGAAGCCCGCGCACTGCTCGTACGCCTTCGGGCCGAGCCGGGCCACCTTCTTCAGCTCCGAGCGGGAGGTGAAGGGGCCGTTCTCGTCCCGGTGCGCCACGATGTTCTCCGCCAGCCCGGCCGAGACGCCCGACACCCGGGCGAGCAGCGGCACGGAGGCGGTGTTGACGTCCACACCGACGCCGTTCACACAGTCCTCGACCACCGCGTCCAGCGAGCGGGAGAGCTTCACCTCGGACAGGTCGTGCTGGTACTGGCCGACACCGATGGACTTCGGGTCGATCTTCACCAGCTCGGCCAGCGGGTCCTGGAGGCGCCGGGCGATGGAGACCGCGCCGCGCAGCGACACGTCCATCCCGGGCAGTTCCCGGGAGGCGTACGCGGAGGCCGAGTACACCGAGGCGCCGGCCTCCGAGACCATCACCTTGGTGAGGTTCAACTCAGGGTGCTTGGCGATGAGTTCGGCGGCGAGCTTGTCGGTCTCGCGGGAGGCGGTGCCATTGCCGATCGCGACCAGTTCGACCGCGTGCTCCTTCGCGAGCCGGGCCAGCTCGGCGAGCGCCTCGTCCCACCGGTTGGCCGGGACGTGCGGGTGGATCACGTCCGTGGCGACGACCTTGCCGGTGGCGTCGACCACGGCGACCTTCACACCGGTGCGGAAACCGGGGTCCAGGCCCAGCGTGGCGCGGGTGCCGGCCGGGGCGGCGAGCAGCAGGTCGCGCAGGTTGGCCGCGAACACGTTCACCGCCTCGTCCTCGGCGGCCGTGCGCAGCCGCAGCCGCAGGTCGATGCCGAGGTGCGTCAGGATGCGGGTGCGCCAGGCCCAGCGGACGGTGTCCGTCAGCCACTTGTCGGCCGGTCGGCCGCGGTCGGCGATGCCGAAGCGGTGGGCGACGATCCCCTCGTACGAGGACGGAGCCGACGGGGAATCGGGCGCCTCCTCGGGCTCCAGGACGAGGTCGAGCACCTCCTCCTTCTCGCCGCGCAGCATCGCGAGGACGCGGTGCGAGGGCAGGTCGGTGAACGGCTCGGCGAAGTCGAAGTAGTCGGCGAACTTGGCGCCCGCCTCCTCCTTGCCCTCCCGCACCTTCGCGGCCAGGCGCCCGCGCACCCACATGCGTTCGCGCAGCTCGCCGATCAGGTCGGCGTCCTCGGAGAACCGCTCGGTGAGGATCGCCCGCGCGCCCTCCAGGGCGGCGGCCGGGTCGGCGACGCCCTTGTCCGCGTCCACGAACGCGGCGGCCGCGGACAGCGGTTCCACCGACGGGTCGCCCAGCAGGCCCTCGGCCAGCGGCTCCAGGCCCGCCTCGCGCGCGATCTGCGCCTTGGTGCGCCGCTTCGGCTTGTACGGGAGGTAGACGTCCTCCAGGCGCGCCTTGGTCTCGGCGCCGCGGATCCGGGCCGCCAACTCCTCGGTGAGCTTGCCCTGCTCGCGCACCGACTCCAGGATCGCGGTCCGCCGCTCCTCCAGCTCCCGCAGATAGCGCAGCCGCTCCTCGAGCGTGCGCAGCTGCGCGTCGTCGAGCATCTCGGTCGCTTCCTTGCGGTAGCGGGCGATGAAGGGCACGGTCGAACCGCCGTCGAGCAGTTCCACCGCGGCCTTCACCTGCCGCTCCCGTACGCCGAGTTCCTCGGCGATCCTGCCTTCGATGGATCCTGCTTCGATGGACCCGGGTGTCGTCACGATCCCGTACCGCCTTCTCCACTGAGGTTGCGCGGCAATTGTGGCAGGTGACACCGACAACCGTGGATCAGGGCGGCTTCCGGCGGGGCGGCCGGGCACGACGCCGGGCCCGGCCGCCCCGCGCATGGCGCCGATGGCAGAAAAGGTGGGAAGTTCGTCATTGCGGCCATCCGGGCGGGCCCGAAGAATCGAGGCATGCCGCAGCGCAGCCTTCTCTTCGTCGTCTTCGACGGGGTCCAGAGCCTGGACGTCACCGGGCCCCTCGAAGTGTTCGCCGGTGCCGAGGCGCACACCCCCGGCACGTACCGGATCCGCACCGCGTCCCTGGACGGCGCCCCGGTGCGCACCTCCAGCGGGCTGACGCTCGTCCCGGACGAGGCGCTCACCGGGGCGGCGGACCCGCACACGCTGCTGGTCCCCGGCGGTGAGGGCACCCACGCCCCCGACCCGCGGCTGGTCGACTGGCTGCGGACCCACGGGCCGCGCGCCCGGCGGCTGGTCTCGGTGTGCACCGGAGCCTTCCTGCTCGCCGCCGCGGGACTGCTCGACGGCCGCCGGGCCACCACCCACTGGGCCTACTGCGAGCGACTCGCGCACGACCGTCCGGCCGTGCGCGTGGACCCGGAGCCCATCTACGTCCGCGACGGCCGCATCGCCACCTCGGCGGGCGTGACCTCGGGCATCGACCTGGCGCTCGCCCTGGTGGAGGAGGATCTGGACCGGGACGTCGCGCTGTGCCTCGCCCGGCATCTCGTGGTCTTCCTGCGCCGTCCGGGCAACCAGGCCCAGTTCAGCGTGCAGCTGGCCGCCCAGACCGCCCTGCGCGAGCCGCTGCGGGACGTGCAGCGGTGGATCACCGAGCACCCGGACACCGACCTGAGCGTCGAGGCCCTGGCCGCCCGCGCCACGCTCTCCCCCCGCCACTTCGCCCGCGCCTTCCGCGACGAGACCGGCGTGACCCCGGGCCGCTATGTCGACCGGGTCCGCCTGGAACACGCCCGCCGGCTGCTGGAGGACACCCCCGACGGCGTCGAGGAGATCTCCCGGGCCAGCGGCTACGGCACCCCGGAGGCCATGCGCCGCGCCTTCCTGAAGGCGTTCGGCACCGCACCGGCCGAGTACCGGCGCCGTTTCCGCCCCGCCGCCGTCGACTGAGGACCACCGTTGCCGACCGAACCGAAAGGAACCGCCGTGCAGATCGCCGTCGTCGTCTACGACCGCTTCACCGCCCTCGATGTCGTGGGGCCCTACGAGATCCTCAGCCGCCTCCCGGACGCGCATCTCACCTTCGTCGCCGAGCGGGCCGGAGCCGTCCGCACCGAGACCGGCTTCCTCGCCCTCACCGCGGACCGCGCTCTGCACGAACTGCCCCACCCGGACATCGTGGTCGTCTCCGGCGGTCCCGGCACCCTGGCCCAACTGGAGAACCCCGTGCTGCTGGACTGGCTGCGCGCCGCCGACGCGACGAGCACCTGGACGACCTCGGTGTGCTCGGGCTCGCTGCTGCTCGCCGCCGCCGGGCTGCTGGAGGGCCGCCGCGCCACCAGCCACTGGACCGTGCTGCCGATGCTGGAGAAGTACGGCGCCCGGCCCACCGGCGAGCGGGTGGTGACCGAGGGCAAGTACGTCACCGCGGCCGGGGTCTCCTCCGGCATCGACATGGCGCTCACCCTGGTCGGCCGGATCGCGGGCGACGAACACGCCCAGGCCGTCCAGCTGCTGACCGAGTACGACCCCCAGCCGCCCTACGACGCCGGGTCCCCGGACAAGGCGCCCGCCCATCTCGTCGAGGAACTGCGGGCGGGCGGCCGTTTCGATCTGTCCTGACCGCGAAGGGGCTTCGCGCAGGCGGCGGGGCCGGGCAGGAGATGTCCTGCCCGGCCCCGGTGAGCTCCGATGCCGACGACGACTCGTGGACCGGATCAGTGCCGGCGGTGCCCGCGGCGGTCGTGGTCGCCGAAGCGGCCGTCCCAGCCGTTCCGGTGGCCGTAGCGGCGGCCGTCGTCGCGGTGGTCCCAGCCGCGCCGGTGGTCACGGCCCCAGCGGTCGCCGGGGTACGGGAAGCGCCGCGCGTCAAAGGAGACGGCGTGGTGCGGTCGGTCGGCGGGCCGGGCCGCGGCGGCGGTCGGCAGGGCGGCCGCGCCCACGACGGCGGCGGCCAGGACACCGGCGGCGGTCGGTCTGCGGACAGAGGCGGGAACGGACACGAGGTCCCCCTGCTTCCTGCGGTTCCACGCCCCCGCGCCCCCAGGCTCACCCGGAAGTGGGTAGCAGACTGCGCCCGGTACCACTCCCGCAGCCGCGCCGCGTCCACCTCGTCGGCGACCGTCGGGCGCGCCTCACGCGGGTGGTGTCCAGGTGAAGTGCGGGGTGCGGCGGTCCAGGAAGGCGGATACGCCCTCCGCTGTGTCGTCGGCGGTGCGGGCCTGTTCCGTCCAGTGGGCGTCCCGGTCCTCGCGGCCGTTCGCGAACTCCTTGGCGGCGGCCTGGGTGAGCCCCGAGCGGGAGACCAGCGTCCGCGTCAACTCGGCGATGCGTTTGTCGAGTTCGCCCGCGGGCAGCACCTCGTCCACCAGGCCGGTGCGCAGCGCGCGCCCGGTGTCGATCAATTCGGCCGTGAACAACAGGTACTTGGCGGCGGCCGGGCCCACCAGGGACACCAGCCGGCGGGTCGAGGAGGAGGGGTAGACGATGCCGAGCCGCGCCGGGGTCACCCCGAACAGGGCGCCCTCCTCGGCCAGTCGGAGATCGCAGGCCGCCGCGAGCTGCACCCCGCCGCCCACGCAGTACCCGCGCACCGCGGCCACGGTCGGCTTCGGGAACGCGGCCAGCGCCTCCTCCGCCGCCACCGCGAGCCCCTGCGCCGGATGGGCCGAATCCCGCAGCGTGGAGATGTCCGCGCCCGCGCAGAAGGTCGTGCCCTCGCCGGTCAGCACCAGCGTCCGGACACCGGGATCGCGGGCGAGTCGCGCGAGCAGCGGTGGCAGTGCCCGCCACATGTCGGCCGTCATGGCGTTGCGCTTGGCCGGATTGCCGATCACGACCGTGGCGACGGAGTCGTCGACCTGGTGGGACAGCTGAGGCTCCATGCGCCGGATGCTATCCACCCGCTCCCGGAGCCCCGCCACCGCCCCCGAGCGGGAAGCCGCCCCCCGAGCGGGAAGCCGCCCCCCGAGCGGGAAGCCGCCCCCCCGAGCGGGAAGCCGCCCCCCCCCGAGCGGGAAAGGGAAAAGGGAGAATACTTATCAAGGGGATTCAGGGGAATCAGCGGAATCGACGGATTCCCGAGGAGGTGGCGATGGCCAGGACGCGCAAGCCCAAGGACAGGGCGACTTCCATGCGCCAGGGGTTCGGCCTGCTCGCGGTGCTCGGCGTGATCCTCGTCCTCGCCGGACTCGTCGGACTCGTCTACACCGGGGTCGCCACGCTCACCTCGATGCTGCTGTTCGGCTGGCTGCTGCTGATCGGCGGGATCGTCGGACTGCTGCACGCGATCCAGGCCCGCGGCACCAACTACTTCTGGCTCGGCGTGATCGTGGCCGCCCTGAACATCGCGGCCGGCGTCGTCGTCATCCGGCTCCCGCACGCGGCCGCCGCCGCGCTCACCATGTTCGCCGCGCTGCTGTTCCTGTCCGCCGGCCTCTTCCGGATGGTCGGCAGCATCGTCGTACGCGGCCCCCAGTTCGGCTGGACCCTGCTGCTCGGCGTCTTCGACCTGCTGCTCGGCATCCTGGTCCTCGCCCACTGGCCCGGCAGCAGCCAGTACGTCATCGGCGCCTTCTTCTCACTCGCGCTGCTCTTCGACGGCCTCGGCCTGATCGCCACCGGCTACGGCGGCCGTCGGATCATCGGTCTCGTCAGCGAGCAGCCGCAGACGGGAAAACAGTCCGACACGTGACGTTGTCATAAGCAGTCGGTCAGAAAGCGCTCGATATCCGGCGACTTCTGGTCAGATGTCCGAGGCGGAGCCGCTCGTTACCAACACTCGTCGCGTGGTGACAATCGAGCGTGAGGGTGGCGACCGGACGATGGACAACCACGGGCGCGGGGACGGCCCGGGCCCGGCGGGGGACGCCGAGCGGGCGCCCCACCCACTGCCGTACGAGGGTGTCTGGCGGTTCACCGCGGCCGCGGTGGACGCCTCGGTCCCGCAGGCCCGGCACGCGGTGCGGGACCTGCTGCTGCGCCAGGGCGTGCCGGTCTCCGACGAGCTGGTGCAGGGCCTGCTGCTGATCGTCTCCGAGCTGGTCACGAACGCCGTGAAGCACGCGGCGCTGCTCTCGCCCGTGGTGGCCGTGGAGGTCGCGGTCGGCGCCGAGTGGGTGCGGGTGTCCGTGGAGGACAACCACCCCTACCGCCCGACGGCCCTGGAGGCCGATCACGGCCGGACCGGCGGGCGGGGGCTGCTCCTGGTGCGCGAGGTGGCCCGGGAGGCGGGCGGGGTGGTCGACGTGGAGCACACCGCGAGCGGCGGCAAGGTGATCTGGGCCGCCCTGCCGCTCAAGCCCGGGTATCCCTGAGGCGCCCGCGCACCCTTGAGGTTCACGGCGCCGACGCGGTGAAAGGCGTCACCAGCCCGCGGCCGGGCCCGTCAGCTCCCGGACCGCGGGGCGGGCCGCGTCCAGGACCGTCATGAACCAGGCCGAGAACGTGTCCCGGGCGTGGCGCTCGGCCAGCTCCTGCGCGGTCACGAAGGCGGTCGCGGCGACCTCCTCCGGGTCGGCCGCGAGCGGCGCCTGCACCAGGCCGACGAACAGGTGGTTGAACTCCTGCTCCACCAGGCCCGAGGCCGGGTCCGGGTGGTTGTAGCGCACGGTGCCCGCCTCGGCCAGCAGCGAGGGGGAGACGCCCAGCTCCTCGTACGTACGCCGGGCGGCGGCCGCGAACGGCGCCTCACCGGGGTAGGGGTGGCCGCAGCAGGTGTTGGACCACACGCCGGGGGAGTGGTACTTGCCGAGCGCCCGCTGCTGGAGCAGCAGCCGGCCCTGCTCGTCGAAGAGGAACACCGAGAACGCGCGGTGCAGCTGCCCCGGCGCCTGATGGGCCGCGAGCTTCTCCGCGGTGCCGATGGTCACGCCCTTCTCGTCGACGAGTTCCAGCAGGATCGCCTGTGCGGCGCCGTTCGTCGAGCTGTGCGTCTCGGTGGCAGGTGTGATCGGCATACCCATCCTTCGCCTCGGTCTTCGCCCCCCAAGTCTGCCGTACGAATCCGGCACTCCCGGCACTTCCCGGCACACTCGCATGTCAGGGCGGGCGACGGCGCCGGAAGGGGGACCCGGTAGATCATCGTGCCCTCAGGCCCCGGGAGGGAACCGTCCGGGTGCCATCGAACGGATGAATGGCTTCCGTGTCGGGCGCGGCGACGGACCGCCGGTGGTACTGCGGCGGCGGGCCGCCGGTGCCGAGGGGCCGGCGGCTCAGTGGCAGAGCCGCGCCTCGTGCTCCGCGTGCCCGCCCGGCTCCAGCTGGAAGGTGCAGTGCTCGACGTCGAAGTGCGTGCCGATGCAGCCCTGGAGCTCGTGCAGCATCTTCTCGTGCCCGATGGCGTTGAGCACCTCCGAGCTGACCACCACGTGCGCGGACAGCACCGGCATGCCGGAGGTGATCGTCCAGGCGTGCAGATCGTGTACGTCCTCCACGCCGTCCAGCGCGAGGATGTGCGCCCGGACCTCCGCCATGTCGACGTTCTTGGGCGCCGCCTCCAGGAGCACGTCCAGCGTCTCCCGCAGCAGCTTCAGGGTTCGCGGCACGATCATCAGACCGATGACGATCGAGGCGATCGGGTCGGCCGCCTTGAAGCCGGTGAGGAGGATCACGGCGGCGGAGATCATCACCGCGACCGAGCCCAGCGCGTCGGCGGCGACCTCCAGGAACGCGCCGCGCACGTTCAGGCTCTCCTGCTGGCCGCGCATCAGCAGGGTCAGCGAGATGGAGTTCGCCACCAGGCCGATCGCGCCGAACACGATCATCAGACCGCCGTGGGTGTCCGCGGGGGCGACGAACCGCTGCACCGCCTCGTACAGGACGTAGCCGCCGACGCCGAGCAGCAGCACGCAGTTGGCCAGGGCGGCGAGGATCTCGGCGCGGGCGTAGCCGAAGGTGCGGTTGGCGCTCGGCGGGCGGTTGGCGAAGTGGATCGCCAGCAGCGCCATGCCGAGGCCCACCGCGTCCGTCGCCATGTGGGCGGCGTCCGCGATCAGCGCGAGGGAGTCCGAGAGGAGTCCGCCCGCGATCTCCACCACCATGATCGTCAGCGTGATGCAGAGGGCGATCCGCAGCCTGCCGAGGTAGGCGGCCGCGGCCGTGCCCGTAGGGGGCGCATGGGTGTGCGCATGCCCGTGATCGTGCCCAGCCCCCATGGCGGAACCGTCCTTCCGTGGTCGTCCGGAGGCCCAGTCAACTACGGGCGGGGGGTATCGGGCAACGCGGTACTGAACACCGTTGTCATGTGCCCTGACCTGCGGAAACGATCCGCTGGTCAGGGCGCTGCGGGACGCCTCGCGCCCCCTCGCGGGTTACTTCCCGTGGTGCAGCCGCCAGCCCTCCCAGGCCGAGCGGACCATCTCGTGGACGTCGCGGCGGGCGCGCCAGCCCAGCTCCCGGGCGGCGCGTTCGGCCGAGGCGACCGCGCGGGGCGCGTCACCGGGCCTGCGGGGCTCCACGACCGGTTCCCGGCGGTCGCCGGAGACCTCGCCGACGATGGTGATCAGCTCCCGGACCGAGACGCCCTCGCCGCGGCCGATGTTCAGCGTCAGATCGCCGGCCGGGGTGTCACCCGCGAGACGGCGCGCCGCGGCGAGGTGGGCCTCGGCGAGGTCGGCCACGTGGATGTAGTCCCGTACACAGGTGCCGTCCGGCGTCGGGTAGTCGTCGCCGAAGATCCGGGGGGCCTCGCCGCGGGTGAGCCGGTCGAAGACCATCGGCACGATGTTGAACACACCGGTGTCCGCGAGTTCGGGCGCCGCGGCGCCCGCCACGTTGAAGTAGCGCAGGCACACGGTGGAGATGCCGTGCGCCCGCCCGGCCGCCCGGACCAGCCACTCGCCCGCCAGCTTGGTCTCCCCGTAGGGGTTGACCGGGGCGCAGGGGGTGTCCTCGGTGATCAGGTCCACGTCCGGGTTGCCGTACACCGCGGCGGAGGAGGAGAACAGCAGCCGGCGGACGTCGGCCGCGGCCATGGCGTCCAGGAGGGTGGCGAGGCCGCCGACGTTCTCCCGGTAGTAGCGGGTGGGGTCGGCGACGGACTCGGCGACCTGCTTGCGGGCGGCGAGGTGGACGACGCCGGTGACACCGTGCTCGGTGAGGGCCTCGCGCAGGCGGGGGCCGTCGAGGGTGGAGCCGGTGACGAGCGGGACGTCGGAGGGGAGGCGGGAGGGTACGGCGGCGGAGAGGTCGTCCAGTACGACGACCTTCTCGCCGGCGCCGGTCATGGCGCGCGCCACGTGCGCCCCGATGTATCCGGCACCGCCGGTGATCAGCCACGTCATGCTTCCCCACCTTATGCTGGCGGTTCACTCTGTAGCCCTCGGCGACCGGGCGCACACCCCTCGTTGACGCGCGTGTCCCGGATGCCCGGGTCTGCGGCCGCGGTTTGTGGGGTGGGGGCGGGATCGCTCATGATGATCGCGGCAAAGGGCGGGGCCCCGGCCGCGGGACGGGTCGTGAACGGCCGGTGAACACGGGCTTCGGTTCATCCGATACCCTCTGCCGACATGCCGCCCGGGTGCCGCAGGCCAGGGGCGCCCCACCATGCAGAAGACCGGTGCCGACGCGCCGGCGCCCAGGGAGTGAGTTCGGTTGCCGACCGCCATCGTCACCGGTCAGCCGGTCCCCGGATCGTCGCTCGAGAGCGATCTGCGGTCCCTCGGCTTCGACGTCCGGATGGCGGAGAGCACCGCCGAGACCGAGACCCTGCTCGCGGCCGCCCCCGCCGGTGACCGCGTGGCCGTGGTCGACGCCGGTTTCGTCGGCCATGTGCACGCCCTGCGGCTCGGCCTGACCGACCCCCGCTTCCCGCTCGCCGCCGTCCCCGGCGCCGTCACCGCTCAGCCGGCCGCCCGGCAGGCGCTGACCCGTGCCGTGGCCCGCGAGACCTCCTCGGGCGGCGGCACCGCGGTCGCCGTCGGCAGCCTCGCCGACCGGATCGTCACCGAGCTGGACGCCGACGGCAGCGAGGTCCACCGCCCCGAGCTGGGCAGCCTCGTCGCCGTCGTACCCGCCGACCCGCAGGCCCGCAACGAGGCACGGCAGGCCGTCGCCGCCGTGGACGACGAGGCCGTACGCCTGAAGTCGGCCGTGAAGTCCCGCGACGGCTTCTTCACCACGCACTGCGTCAGCCCGTACTCGCGCTACCTCGCCCGCTGGTGCGCGCGCCGCGGTCTGACCCCGAACCAGGTCACCACCGCCTCGCTGCTCACCGCGCTGATCGCGGCCGGCTGCGCGGCCACCGGCACCCGCGGCGGTTTCATAGCCGCCGGTGTGCTGCTGATCGCCTCCTTCGTGCTGGACTGCACCGACGGCCAGCTCGCTCGCTACGCCCTGAAGTACTCCACCCTCGGTGCCTGGCTCGACGCCACCTTCGACCGGGCCAAGGAGTACGCCTACTACGCCGGTCTCGCCCTGGGCGCGGCCCGCGGCGGACA
Source organism: Streptomyces sp. WP-1 (assembly GCF_030450125.1). Lineage (NCBI taxonomy): Bacteria > Bacillati > Actinomycetota > Actinomycetes > Kitasatosporales > Streptomycetaceae > Streptomyces > Streptomyces sp. WP-1. The sequence continues at coordinate 1,453,133 of NZ_CP123923.1, read as the reverse complement.
CGACGACGTCTGGGCGCTCGCGCTCGGCGCGATGGTCCTCCAGACCTGCCGGCACGTGGTCGACTTCTCCTTCAACGAGGCCAACCACGACGCCACCGCCAACACCAGCCCCACCGCCGCCCTCTCCGACAAGCTGGACAGCGTCGGCTGGACGGTCTGGCTGCGCCGGATGATAGTGCTGCCGATCGGCGAGCGCTGGGCGATGATCGCGGTCCTGACCGCCGTCACCACCCCGCGGATCACCTTCTACGCGCTGCTCGTCGGCTGCGCCTTCGCCGCCACGTACACCACCGCGGGCCGGGTGCTGCGCTCGCTGACCCGCAAGGCGCACCGCACCGACCGCGCCGCGCAGGCGCTGGCCGACCTCGCCGACCCCGGCCCGCTCACCGAGGCCGTCGGGCGCGTCGCCCGGCGCGGTCTGCCCGGCCTCGCCGTCCCCGCCGCCGCCCTGCTCGGCGGCGCCGCGGTCGTCGCCTGCTCGGCCTTCTCCGGCTACGGCTCGGTGGTGCCGGTGATCGGCGCCCTGGTCTACGTCCTCACCTCGGCCCTCGCCGTCGCCCGCCCGCTCAAGGGCGCCCTCGACTGGCTGGTCCCGCCGTTCTTCCGCGCCGCCGAGTACGGCACCGTCCTCGCGCTCGCGGCCGAAGCGGGGGTGAACGGGGCGCTTCCCGCGGCTTTCGGGCTGGTGGCGGCGGTCGCCTACCATCACTACGACACGGTGTACCGCATCCGCGGCAACGCCGGAGCGCCGCCGGCCTGGCTGGTGCGCTCCATAGGGGGGCACGACGGGCGCACCCTGCTCGTCACCGTCCTGGCCGCGGCGCTCACCGCCGCGCAGTTCACGGCCGCGCTCACGGTGCTCGCCGTGGTCGTCGCCCTGGTGGTGCTCGCGGAGAGCATCCGGTTCTGGGTGTCCGCAGGGGCACCCGCCGTACACGATGAAGGAGAAACCGCATGATCGGCCTCGTGCTGGCGGCCGGCGCCGGACGGCGTCTGCGCCCCTACACGGACACCCTGCCCAAGGCGCTGGTGCCGGTGGGGCCCGCGGGCATAGAGGGCGAGCCCACGGTTCTCGACCTCACCCTCGGCAACTTCGCGGAGATCGGTCTCACCGAGGTCGCGGTCATCGTCGGCTACCGCAAGGAGGCCGTCTACGCGCGCCAGGCCGCCCTTGAGGAGAAGTACGGCCTGAAGCTGACGCTCATCGACAACGACAAGGCCGAGGAGTGGAACAACGCCTACTCCCTGTGGTGCGGGCGCGACGCGCTCAAGGACGGTGTGATCCTCGCCAACGGCGACACCGTGCACCCGGTCTCGGTCGAGAAGACGCTGCTGGCCGCGCGCGGCGACGGCAAGAGGATCATCCTCGCGCTGGACACCGTGAAGTCCCTGGCGGACGAGGAGATGAAGGTCGTCGTCGACCCTGAGAAGGGCATGACGAAGATCACCAAGCTGATGGACCCGGCCGAGGCCACCGGTGAGTACATCGGTGTGACGCTGATCGAGGGCGACGCGGCCGAGGAGCTGGGCGACGCGCTGAAGACGGTCTGGGAGACCGACCCGCAGCAGTTCTACGAGCACGGCTACCAGGAGCTGGTCGACCGCGGCTTCCGGATCGACGTGGCGCCCATCGGCGACGTCTCCTGGGTCGAGATCGACAACCACGACGACCTGGCCAAGGGGCGGGAGATCGCGTGCCGCTACTGACCCGGCTGATCCCCTCGCCGGTCGTCGTGGACATCCGCCCGGGTGCCCTGGACGACCTGGCCGGTGTCCTCGCCGACGAGCGCATCTCCCAGTCGGGCCGCCTCGCCGTCGCCGTCAGCGGCGGCTCCGGCGCCCAGCTGCGCGAACGCCTCGCCCCCTCGCTGCCCGGCGCCTCCTGGTACGAGGTGGGCGGCGGCACCCTGGACGACGCGATCCGGCTGGCCGGCGAGATGAAGTCCGGCCACTACGACGCGGTGGTCGGACTCGGCGGCGGCAAGATCATCGACTGCGCCAAGTTCGCCGCGGCCCGCATCGGCCTGCCCCTGGTCGCCGTACCCACGAACCTCGCGCACGACGGCCTGTGCTCGCCGGTCGCCACGCTGGACAACGACGCGGGGCGCGGCTCCTACGGCGTGCCGAACCCGATCGCGGTCGTCATCGACCTGGACGTGATCCGCGCGGCCCCGGCCCGCTTCGTCCGGGCCGGCATCGGCGACGCCATCTCCAACATCAACGCCATCGCGGACTGGGAGCTGTCCCACCGGGTCAACGGCGAGAAGATCGACGGTCTCGCCGCGGCCATGGCCCGCCAGGCCGGCGAGGCGGTGCTGCGGCACCCGGGCGGCATCGGCGACAACGGCTTCCTCCAGGTGCTCGCCGAGGCGCTGGTCCTCAGCGGCATCTCGATGTCGATCTCCGGCGACTCCCGGCCCTCCTCCGGCTCCTGCCACGAGATCAACCACGCCTTCGACCTGCTGTTCCCGAAGCGCGCGGCCGCCCATGGCGAGCAGTGCGGGCTCGGCGCGGCCTTCGCCATGTATCTGCGCGGGGCCCACGAGGAGGCCGGGCACACCGCCCAGGTGCTGCGCCGGCACGGGCTCCCGGTGCTGCCGGAGGAGATCGGCTTCACCGTGGACGAGTTCGTCCGCGCCGTGGAGTTCGCGCCGGAGACCCGGCCCGGCCGCTACACCATCCTCGAACACCTCGACCTCAAGCCGAACCAGATCAAGGACATCTACGCCGACTATGTCAAGGCCATCGGTAGCTGAACTCCGTCCGGTCGTCCACCCCGCCGGGGTGAAGGACCGGCGCAGCGGTGAGCACTGGGCGGGACGCCTCTACATGCGTGAGGTCTCCCTGCGCGTCGACCGCCACCTGGTGAACACCAGGGTCACGCCCAACCAGCTCACGTACCTGATGACCCTGTGCGGTGTGCTCGCGGCCCCGGCCCTGCTGGTGCCGGGGATCTGGGGCGCCATCCTCGGCGTGGTCGCCACCCAGCTGTACCTGCTGCTGGACTGCGTCGACGGCGAGATCGCCCGCTGGCGGGGGCAGTACTCCCTGGCCGGTGTCTACCTGGACCGCGTCGGCGCCTACCTCACCGACGCGGCCGTGCTGGTCGGCCTCGGGCTGCGCGCGGCCGACCTGTGGGGCCCCGGCCGCATCGACTGGCTGTGGGCCTTCCTCGGCACCCTGGCCGCGCTCGGCGCGATCCTGATCAAGGCGGAGACCGACCTGGTCGGCGTCGCCCGGCACCAGACCGGCAAGCCGCCGGTGCAGGAGGCCGCCGCCGAACCCCGCTCCTCCGGGATGGCGCTGGCCCGCCGGGCCGCCTCGGCGCTGAAGTTCCACCGGCTCATCCTCGGCATCGAGGCCTCGCTGCTGATCGTGCTCCTCGCCATCGCCGACCAGATCCACGGCGACCTGTTCTTCACCCGGCTCGGCACCGCCGTCCTCGCCGGTATCGCCCTGCTCCAGACGCTGCTGCACCTGGTGTCCATCCTCGCCTCCAGCAGGCTGAAGTGAGCGCGGCCCCGCGCGTCGGCGCCGTCATCATCACCATGGGCAACCGGCCCGAGGAGCTGCGCTCCCTGCTCGACTCGGTGGCCAAGCAGGACGGTGACCCCGTCGAGGTGGTCGTCGTCGGCAACGGCTCCCCGGTGCCCGACGTCCCCGAGGGCGTGCGCACCGTCGAGCTGCCGGAGAACCTGGGCATCCCGGGCGGCCGCAATGTCGGCATAGAGGCGTTCGGTCCCGGCGGCCAGGACGTCGACATCCTGCTCTTCCTGGACGACGACGGCCTGCTCGCCCGGCACGACACCGCCGAGCTGTGCCGCGAGGCGTTCGCCGCCGACCCGGAGCTGGGCATCATCAGCTTCCGCATCGCCGATCCCGTCACCGGCGAGACCCAGCGCCGCCATGTGCCCCGGCTGCGCGCCTCGGACCCGATGCGTTCCTCGCGGGTGACCACCTTCCTGGGCGGCGCCAACGCGGTGCGCACCAAGGTGCTCGGCGAGGTCGGCGGGCTGCCCGCCGAGTTCTTCTACGCCCACGAGGAGACCGATCTGGCCTGGCGGGCACTGGACGCCGGCTGGCTGATCGACTACCGCTCCGACATGGTGCTGCTCCACCCGACGACCGCGCCCTCCCGGCACGCCGTCTACCACCGCATGGTGGCCCGCAACCGCGTCTGGCTCGCCCGGCGCAACCTCCCCGCCCTGCTGGTCCCCGTCTACCTGGGCGTCTGGCTGCTGCTCACGCTGGCCCGCCGCCCCTCGCGGCCGGCTCTCGCGGCCTGGTTCGGCGGCTTCAAGGAGGGCTGGACCACGCCCTGCGGTCCGCGCCGTCCGATGCGCTGGCGCACGGTCTGGCGGCTCACCCGGCTGGGCCGTCCCCCGGTCATCTGAGAAGCTTCTTACCTGAACAGCAAGCTTCTTACCGAGAGAGTCCGGGTTCTTACTCGTGAGTCACACAACGCATGACGCCGGTGTCGCGGTGAGCGCGATACCGTCGCCCGACGAGGGGCTGACGCCGGCCGAGCTGGCCGCCAGGTACGGACTCGCCGTCAGCGGCGCCCGTCCCTCGCTGGTGGAGTACGTCCGTCAGCTGTGGAGCCGGCGCCACTTCATCCTCGCCTTCTCGCAGGCGAAGCTGACGGCGCAGTACAGCCAGGCCAAGCTCGGCCAGCTGTGGCAGGTCGCCACCCCGCTGCTGAACGCGGCCGTGTACTACTTCATCTTCGGCGTCATCCTGCACGCCAGCCGCGGCATGTCCCATGACGTGTACATCCCGTTCCTGGTCACCGGCGTCTTCGTGTTCACCTTCACGCAGAGCTCGGTCATGTCGGGCGTGCGCGCCATCTCCGGGAACCTCGGCCTGGTGCGCGCCCTGCACTTCCCGCGCGCCTCGCTGCCGGTCTCCTTCTCGCTCCAGCAGCTCCAGCAGCTGCTGTTCTCGATGATCGTGCTGTTCATCGTGGCGATCGGCTTCGGCAGCTACCCCGGCATGTCCTGGCTGCTGATCGTGCCGATCCTGGCGCTGCAGTTCCTGTTCAACACCGGTCTCGCGCTGATCGTGGCCCGCATGGGCGCCAAGACGCCGGACATGGCGCAGCTGATGCCGTTCGTGCTGCGCACCTGGATGTACACCTCCGGCGTGATGTTCTCCATCAGCACGATGATGGCGGACCGCCCGGAGTGGGCGGTGCGGCTGCTTCAGGTCAACCCGGCCGCGATCTACATGGACCTGATGCGCTTCGCGCTGATCGACGGCTACGGCGCCTCGAACCTGCCCCCGCACGTGTGGGCGATCGCGGTGTTCTGGGCCGTGGCGGTCTTCGCCGGCGGCTTCGTGTACTTCTGGAAGGCGGAGGAGCGGTACGGCCGTGGCTGAGCAGAACGCCGAGCAGCACCCCCAGCAGAGCATCACGGACACCGGCGAGCGCCGCCCGACGGTCATCGCGGACGATCTGCACATCGTCTACCGGGTCAACGGCGCCAAGACCGGCAAGGGCAGCGCGACGGCCGCTCTCAGCCGGATCCTCAAGCGCGGCGAGGAGCGCGGCGTGCGCAAGGTGCACGCCGTACGCGGGGTCTCCTTCGTCTCCTACCGCGGCGAGGCCATCGGCCTGATCGGCTCCAACGGCTCCGGCAAGTCCACCCTGCTGCGCGCCATCGCCGGCCTGCTGCCCGCGGAGCGGGGCAAGGTCTACACCGACGGCCAGCCCTCCCTGCTGGGCGTGAACGCGGCCCTGATGAACGACCTGACCGGCGAGCGCAACGTCATCCTGGGCGGCCTCGCCATGGGCATGTCGCGCGAGCAGATCAAGGAGCGTTATCAGGACATCGTCGACTTCTCCGGGATCAACGAGAAGGGCGACTTCATCACCCTGCCGATGCGCACCTACTCCTCCGGTATGGCGGCGCGGCTGCGTTTCTCGATCGCGGCCGCCAAGGACCACGACGTCCTCATGATCGACGAGGCCCTCGCCACCGGTGACCGCAAGTTCCAGAAGCGCTCCGAGGAACGCATCCGGGAACTGCGCAAGGAGGCCGGCACGGTCTTTCTGGTCAGCCACAACAACAAGTCCATCCGTGACACCTGCAACCGCGTGCTGTGGCTGGAACGCGGTGAGCTGCGCATGGACGGGCCGACCGAAGAGGTGCTCAAGGAGTACGAGAAGTTCACGGGCAAGTGAACCGTTTCGGCCAGGGCCCCGCCGGCGACCTGCCGGCGGGGCCCTGCGTCTGCAAAGGAAGCGTCAACTCCCAAGGCTCTCAGGAATCTTGACGCCAATCGGTGTGTTCTTGTGATGTGCGGGACACCCCCTCGAATCTTGATGTGTTGTACAACGTAAGCTGTACCGGTGCCGGAAAGCGGCAAGTGGGGCGATAATGCGCGACACCCTGCGCCAGGCCACGCCCCGCGAATTGCCGGGCGGCGTGTCCGAAATAGTGTGTATTGGGTCGGCAGTGTAGAACGGGAGATGTGACGGCAATGGCTACGGAAACTCCCCAGCTCAACGCAGCATGTGCCGTTGCCGCCCCGGGCGCCGCCCGATGACGGCCACCAGACCGGCGCCGGACCTGGAACGCGCCACCCTCGACAAGGCCGCGAGCGAGAACTTCCCCGTGGCCCCCTTCTTCCTGCCCCGCGACTGGCGCGACGACCTCATGGCGGTCTACGGCTTCGCCCGTCTGGTCGACGACATCGGCGACGGCGACCTCGCCCCCGGCGGAGCCGACGCCGAACTGCTCGGCGTGTCGGCCACCGACGCCGGCGACCGGCTGCTGCTGCTCGACGCCTTCGAGGCCGATCTGCGCCGGGTCTTCGACGGCACCCCGGGCCATCCCCTGCTGCGCCGGCTCCAGCCCGTCGTACGGCGCCGGGCGCTCACCCCCGAGCCGTTCCTCGGCCTGATCGCCGCCAACCGCCAGGACCAGCTCGTCACCCGGTACGAGACGTACGACGACCTCCTCGCCTACTGCGAACTGTCCGCCAACCCCGTCGGCCGCCTCGTCCTCGCCGTCACCGGCACCTCGACCCCCGAGCGGATCCGTCTGTCCGACGCGATCTGCACCGCGCTCCAGATCGTGGAACACCTCCAGGACGTCGCCGAGGACTTCCGCCGCGACCGGGTCTACCTCCCGGCCGAGGACATGAAGCGCTTCCATGTCACGGAAACGGATCTGTCCGCGAAAACCGCGGGCGCATCGATGCGCGCCCTGGTTGCATACGAAGCACAACGCGCCCGCGATCTGCTGAATGAAGGCGCCCCCCTGGTGGGTAGCGTCCACGGCAGGTTGAAGCTGCTGCTCGCGGGGTTCGTGGCGGGGGGAAGGGCGGCGGTCCGCGCGATCGCCGCCGCCGAATACGACGTTCTTCCCGGCCCGCCCAAACCAGGCAAGGTCCAGTTGCTGCGTGAGGCGGGCGTGATTCTGCGAGGAGAGGGGTGATCCGGACCGTGGAGTCTGCGTCGCACGTGTCCGCACCGGTGCTCGCCGCCTACCGCTACTGCGAGACGGTGACCGGACAGCAGGCCCGTAACTTCGCGTACGGCATCCGGCTGCTGCCCACACCGAAGCGGCGCGCCATGTCGGCGCTGTACGCGTTCTCACGGCGTGTCGACGACATCGGCGACGGCGATCTGGCCGACGACGTGAAGGTGGCACGGCTCCAGGAGACCCGGGCCCTGCTCGCCCGGATCCGGGAGGGCGGCGTCGAGGAGGACGACACCGACCCGGTGGCCGTCGCCCTCACCCATGCCGCCGACGCCTTCCCGATCCCGCTCGGCGGCCTGGACGAGCTGATCGACGGCGTCGAGATGGACACGCGCGGGGAGACCTACGAGACCTGGGACGACCTGAAGGTCTACTGCCGGTGTGTCGCCGGTGCCATCGGCCGCCTCTCGCTCGGCGTGTTCGGCACCGAACCGGGCGCCCGCGGCGCCGAGCCCGCCGCCGAGTACGCCGACACGCTCGGCCTCGCGCTCCAGCTCACCAACATCCTGCGGGACGTCCGCGAGGACGCCCTGGGCGGCCGTACCTATCTGCCCGCCGACGACCTGGCCAAGTTCGGCTGCTCGGCCGGGTTCGAGCGGCCCACGCCGCCGGAGGGCTCCGACTTCGCGGGGCTCGTGCACTTCGAGGTCCGCCGCGCCCGCGCCCTCTTCGCCGAGGGCTACCAGCTGCTGCCCATGCTCGACCGGCGCAGCGGCGCCTGCGTGGCCGCCATGGCCGGTATCTACCGCCGTCTCCTCGACCGCATCGCGCGCGACCCCGAGGCGGTGCTGCGCGGCCGGGTCTCGCTGCCCGGACACGAGAAGGCGTACGTCGCCGTGCGCGGCCTGTCCGGCCTCGACACCCGGCAGGTCACCCGTCACGGCGCCGGGCGGCCCGTCGGGAGGCGCGCCTGATGGACCTCACCGAACCAGCGGACTTCCGCCGCTCAACCCCGCGCCCCGGCGTGGCGTCCCTGACTGCGACGACCGTACGTGCACCGTTCAACCAGCACGGTCGGCACGCACGGAAGGACGCACCATGAGCGACGGCGCACGCCCCGCACCGGGACAGCGCACCCCCGAGAGCGCGGCACGCGGCGCCGTCGTGATCGGCGGTGGCCTCGCCGGCATCACCGCGGCGCTCGCCCTCGCCGACGCGGGCGTGCGCGTCACCCTGCTCGAAGGCAGGCCCAGGCTGGGCGGCCTCGCCTTCTCCTTCCAGCGCGGCGGACTGACCGTCGACAACGGCCAGCACGTGTACCTGCGCTGCTGCACCGCCTACCGCTGGTTCCTCGACCGGATCGAGGGCGCGGCGCTGGCACCGCTGCAGGACCGCCTGGACGTGCCCGTCGTGGATCTCGCCAAGCCCGAGGGCCGGCGGCTCGGCAGGCTGCGGCGCGACCCGCTGCCCGTCCCCCTGCATCTGGGGCGCAGCCTGGCCGCCTATCCGCACCTCTCGCTCGCCGAGCGCGCCTCCGTCGGGCGTGCCGCGCTCGCGCTCAAGGGGCTCGATCTCGCTGATCCGGCCCTGGACACCCAGGACTTCGGCAGCTGGCTGGCCGCCCACGGCCAGTCCGCGCGTGCCATCGAGGCCCTGTGGGACCTGGTCGGGGTCGCCACCCTCAACGCGGTCGCGGGCGACTCCTCGCTGGGGCTCGCCGCGATGGTGTTCAAGACCGGTCTGCTGTCCGACCCGGGAGCGGCCGACATCGGCTGGGCCCATGTCCCGCTGGGTGAACTGCACGACCGGCTGGCCCGCAAGGCGCTCGACTCCGCGGGCGTGCGTACCGAGGTCCGTTCACGCGTCACCTCCGTCTCTGCCATGGAGAACGGCGGCTGGCGCGTCGAGGTTCCCGGCGAGAGCGTCGAAACCGACGCGGTCGTCCTCGCCGTACCCCAGCGCGAGGCGTACGAACTGCTGCCGCCCGGCGCCCTCGACGCCCCCGAGCGGCTGCTGGAGATCGGCACCGCCCCCATCCTCAACGTGCATGTGGTGTACGACCGCAAGGTCCTCGCGCGGCCCTTCTTCGCCGCCCTCGGCACCCCCGTGCAATGGGTCTTCGACCGCACCCACGCCTCCGGGCTGCGCTCGGGCCAGTACCTCGCGCTGTCCCAGTCGGCCGCGCGGGACGACATCGACCTCCCGGTCGCGGAGCTGCGCGAGCGCTACGTCCCGGAGCTGGAGAAGCTCATCCCGGGCACGCGCGGCGCCGTGATCGAGGACTTCTTCGTGACCCGGGAGCGCACGGCGACGTTCGCGCCCACCCCCGGCGTCGGCCGTCTGCGGCCCGGCGCCCGCACCAAGGCATCCGGCCTGTACCTGGCCGGAGCGTGGACCGCCACCGGGTGGCCCGCGACCATGGAGAGTGCGGTCCGCAGCGGAGTGAGCGCGGCCGACGCCGCGCTGCGCGCCCTGGGCCGGCCCCGCCCGAGCCGTCTCTTCGCCTTCGAGGAGGCGGCCTGATGCCTCATCGGCAGCCGGCGGCAGGCCCCCGCACCTTCGGTACCGCAACAAGAGGAGAGACTGTGCCCACTGTGCCCCCGGCCTCGACGGAGACCGCGGTGGACGTCACCGCGCTGCTGGAGCGCGGACGGACCCTGGCCACACCGGTCCTGCGTGCGGCCGTCGACCGCCTCGCTCCTCCCATGGACACCGTCGCCGCGTACCACTTCGGCTGGATCGACGCCGCCGGCAACCCGGCCGACGGCGACGGCGGCAAGGCCGTACGCCCCGCGCTCGCCGTGCTCTCCGCCGAGGTCACCGGCAGCGCGCCCGAGACCGGCGTGCCGGGCGCCGTCGCCGTCGAACTGGTCCACAACTTCTCGCTGCTGCACGACGACCTGATGGACGGCGACGAGCAGCGCCGCCACCGCGACACCGTCTGGAAGGTGCACGGCCCCGCCCAGGCCATCCTGGTCGGCGACGCCCTGTTCGCGCTGGCCAACGAGCTGCTGCTGGAGCTCGGCTCGGTCGAGGCCGGCCGCGCCACCCGCCGTCTGACCACCGCGACCCGCGCCCTGATCGACGGCCAGGCCCAGGACATCTCCTACGAGCACCGCGACCGCGTCAGCGTCGAGGAGTGCCTGGAGATGGAGGGCAACAAGACCGGCGCGCTGCTCGCCTGCGCCTCCTCCATCGGCGCGGTCCTCGGCGGCGCCGACGACGCCACCGCCGACGCGCTGGAGCGCTACGGCTACCACCTCGGCCTCGCCTTCCAGGCCGTGGACGACCTGCTCGGCATCTGGGGCGACCCGGAGGCCACCGGCAAGCAGACCTGGAGCGACCTGCGCCAGCGCAAGAAGTCGCTGCCGGTGGTCGCCGCGCTCGCGGCCGGCGGACCCGCCTCCGAGCGGCTCGGCGAGATCCTCGCCGCGGACGCCAAGAGCAGCGACTTCGAGAACTTCTCCGAGGAGGAGTTCGCGGCCCGCGCCGCCCTCATCGAGGAGGCCGGGGGCCGCGAATGGACCGCCGAGGAGGCGCGCCGCCAGCACACCATCGCCGTCAGCGCCCTGGACGCGGTCACCATGCCGGACCGGGTGCGGGCCGCCTTCACGGCCCTCGCCGACTTCGTCGTCGTACGAAAGAGATGATCACTATCGGTCGAACAAGCCTCGCGTAGTCGCCGGCCGGTGGCGCGACAGGAAGCACACCGGCCGACGGCGGACCCACAGCAGCACGTCTCGCACGACTGTACGAAGGGGAAGCCATGACAGCGACGACCGACGGAAGCACCGGGGCCACCTTGCCGTCCCGCGCTGCCGCGGCCAGCGACACCACCCTCACGACCCCCGAGGCGGCCGGGGTACCGGAAGCCGCCGCACGGGCCGCCCGCCGCGCCACCGACTTCCTGCTCTCCAGGCAGGACGCCGAGGGCTGGTGGAAGGGCGACCTGGAGACCAACGTCACCATGGACGCCGAGGACCTGCTGCTCCGCCAGTTCCTGGGCATCCAGGACGAGCGGACCACGCAGGCCGCCGCGAAGTTCATCCGCGGCGAGCAGCGCGCGGACGGCACCTGGGCCACCTTCTGGGGCGGGCCCGGCGAACTGTCCACCACCATCGAGGCGTACGTCGCCCTGCGCCTGGCCGGCGACGCGCCCGACGCCCCGCACATGGCGCGGGCCGCCGCCTGGATCCGCGAGCGCGGCGGCATCGCCTCCGCCCGGGTCTTCACCCGCATCTGGCTCGCCCTGTTCGGCTGGTGGAAATGGGAAGACCTGCCGGAGATGCCCCCGGAACTGATCTGGTTCCCCGGCTGGATGCCGCTGAACATCTACGACTTCGGGTGCTGGGCCCGGCAGACGATCGTGCCGCTCACCATCGTCTCGGCCAAGCGCCCGGTGCGCCCCGCGCCCTTCGCCCTGGACGAGCTGCACACCGACCCGGCGAACCCCAACCCGGCCAGGCCCCTCGCCCCGGCGAACACCTGGGACGGGGCCTTCCAGCGCCTGGACAAGGCGCTCCGGCAGCTGCGCAAGGTCGTCCCGCGCCGGCTGCGCAGGGCCGCGATGAACGCCGCCGCCCGCTGGATCATCGAGCGGCAGGAGAACGACGGCTGCTGGGGCGGCATCCAGCCCCCGGCCGTGTACTCGGTCATCGCCCTGCACCTGCTCGGCTACGACCTCGAACACCCCGTGCTGCGCGAGGGGTTGGCCTCCCTGGACCGGTTCGCCGTCTGGCGCGAGGACGGCGCCCGGATGATCGAGGCCTGCCAGTCCCCGGTGTGGGACACCTGCCTCGCCGCCATCGCGCTGGTCGACGCCGGACTGCCCGTCGACCATCCCCAACTGGTCAAGGCCGCCGACTGGCTGCTCGGCGAGGAGATCGTCCGGCCCGGCGACTGGGCGGTCAAACGCCCCCAACTTCCCCCGGGCGGCTGGGCGTTCGAGTTTCACAACGACAACTACCCGGACATCGACGACACCGCCGAGGTCTCCCTGGCGCTGCGCCGGATCCGGCACCACGACCCGGAGCGCACGGACCGGGCGATCGGGCGCGCGGTGCGCTGGAACCTCGGCATGCAGTCGAAGAACGGCGCGTGGGGCGCCTTCGACGTCGACAACACCAGCCCGTTCCCCAACCGGCTGCCGTTCTGCGACTTCGGCGAGGTCATCGACCCGCCGTCCGCCGACGTCACCGCGCACGTGGTGGAGATGCTCGCCGCCGAGGGCCTCGCCCACGACCCGCGCACCCGGCGCGGCATCGCCTGGCTGCTCGCCGAACAGGAGCAGAACGGGGCGTGGTTCGGCCGCTGGGGCGTCAACTACATCTACGGCACCGGGTCGGTGGTCCCGGCACTGACCGCGGCCGGGATGCCGGGCTCGCACCCGGCGATCCGGCGGGCCGTGAGCTGGCTGGAGTCGGTCCAGAACGACGACGGCGGCTGGGGCGAGGACCTGCGCTCCTACCAGCACGTCAAGGAGTGGGCCGGCCGGGGCGCCTCCACCCCCTCGCAGACCGCGTGGGCGCTGATGGCGCTGCTCGCGGCGGGGGAGAAGGACTCCAGGGCCGTCGAGCGGGGCGTCCAGTGGCTCGCGGCCACCCAGCGCGAGGACGGCACCTGGGACGAGCCGTACTTCACCGGCACCGGCTTCCCCTGGGACTTCTCCATCAACTACCACCTGTACCGGCAGGTGTTCCCGCTCACCGCGCTCGGCCGGTATCTGCACGGCGACCCCTTCGAGCGGCAGCTGCTCGCCAAGGCCCCCCGGCCGCGGCCCGTGGAGGCCAAGCCCGCCGGGTCACCGCTCTCCGAGGCCAAGGGGAGCTGATGTGAACGTCCAGCCCGCCCCGGCCCCGCTGCTGATCGCCTGCGCGCTCGGCATCGAGCACCTCGCCCTGCGCTCGGGCGACCGCGGCGGGGCCGGCGGGCCGGTCACGTTCCTCCGTACCGGGATGGGGCCGCGGGCGGCGCGGCGCTCCCTCACCCGCCACCTCGCCCGGCCCGCGCTCACCGACGCCGCCGTGCTGGCCACCGGCTTCTGCGCGGGCCTCACCCCGGGCATGCACCCTGGCGACCTGGTGGTCGCCGAGGAGACCCGGGACCCGCACGGGACCGTCCCGTGCGTGGGCACCGAACTGCTGGTGAAGGAACTCGCGCGGCGGCTGCCGGGCCGCGCGGTCCACACCGGCCCGCTCACCGGCTCCGATCATGTCGTCCGCGGCCCCGAACGGTCCGCCCTGCGCGCGATGGGCGCGATCGCCGTCGACATGGAGTCCGCGGCCACCCTGCTCGGCGCCGTGACCGCGGGCGAACGCCCGGTCGCCGCCGTCCGGGTGGTCGTCGACACTCCCGAACACGAACTCGTCCGGATCGGCACGGTGCGCGGTGGAATATCAGCATTCCGCGTTCTTCGTTCCGTACTTCCCGCATATTTCGAATGGCACCGTTCTTTGCTGCTCCCCCGGAGGTGAGCCCAGATGGCCATGCCGCTGCGTCAGTCCATCAAGGTCGCTACATACCTGGCCGAACAGAAGCTCCGCAAGCGGGACAAGTTCCCGCTCATCGTGGAGCTCGAACCGCTTTTCGCGTGCAACCTCAAGTGCGAGGGCTGCGGCAAGATCCAGCATCCGGCCGGGGTGCTCAAGCAGCGCATGCCGGTCGCCCAGGCGGTGGGCGCGGTGCTCGAATCGGGTGCGCCGATGGTCTCCATCGCGGGTGGCGAGCCCCTGATGCATCCTCAGATCGATGAGATCGTGCGGCAGTTGGTGGCCAAGAGGAAGTACGTCTTCCTGTGCACCAACGCGATGCTGCTGCGCAAGAAGATGGAGAAGTTCACCCCCTCGCCGTACTTCGCCTTCGCGGTGCACATCGACGGGCTGCGCGAGCGGCACGACGAGTCCGTTGCCAAGGAAGGCGTCTTCGACGAGGCGGTGGCGGCCATCAAGGAGGCCAAGCGGCGCGGCTTCCGGGTGACCACCAACTCCACCTTCTTCAACACCGACACCCCGCAGACCGTCGTCGAGGTGCTCAACTTCCTCAACGACGAGCTGAAGGTGGACGAGATGATGATCTCGCCCGCCTACGCCTACGAGAAGGCCCCGGACCAGGAGCACTTCCTGGGTGTGGAGCAGACCCGCGAGCTGTTCCGGAAGGCGTTCTCGGGCGGCAACCGCAAGAAGTGGCGGCTCAACCACTCCCCGCTCTTCCTGGACTTCCTGGAGGGCAAGGTCGACTTCCCGTGCACCGCGTGGGCGATCCCGAACTACTCGCTCTTCGGCTGGCAGCGCCCCTGCTACCTGATGAGCGACGGGTACGTGCCGACGTACCGGGAGCTGGTGGAGGACACCGACTGGGACAAGTACGGTCGCGGCAAGGACCCGCGCTGCGCCAACTGCATGGCGCACTGCGGCTACGAGCCCACCTCCGTGCTCGCCACCATGGGCTCCCTGTCGGAGTCGCTGCGGGCCCTGCGCGAGACGGTCTCGGGAAACCGGGCGTAGGGCGATGACCGCCGTACCCTTGGGCGTTCCCGAGGTGCCGGCCCGGCAGGTGGCCCCGCGGCGGCGGTCGCGGGAGATCCACGTCGGGCCGGTGGCGGTCGGGGGCGGCGCCCCGGTCTCGGTGCAGTCGATGACGACGACCCGTACGTCGGACATCGGCGCCACCCTCCAGCAGATCGCCGAACTCACCGCGTCCGGCTGCCAGATCGTCCGCGTCGCCTGCCCCACGCAGGACGACGCGGACGCCCTCGCGGTCATCGCGCGCAAGTCGCAGATCCCGGTGATCGCGGACATCCACTTCCAGCCCAAGTACGTCTTCGCGGCCATCGAGGCGGGCTGCGCGGCGGTCCGGGTCAACCCGGGCAACATCAAGAAGTTCGACGACCAGATCGCCGAGATCGCGCGCGCCGCGAAGGACCGCGGCACGCCGGTCCGGATCGGGGTCAACGCCGGTTCCCTGGACCGGCGGTTGCTCCAGAAGTACGGCAGGGCCACGCCGGAGGCGCTGGTCGAGTCGGCGCTGTGGGAGGCGTCGCTCTTCGAGGAGCACGACTTCCGGGACATCAAGATCTCGGTCAAGCACAACGACCCGGTCGTGATGATCGAGGCGTACCGGCAGCTGGCCGAGCAGTGCGACTACCCGCTGCACCTGGGTGTCACGGAGGCCGGTCCCGCGTTCCAGGGCACCGTCAAGTCGGCCGTCGCGTTCGGGGCGCTGCTGTCGAGGGGCATCGGCGACACCATCCGGGTGTCGCTGTCCGCGCCGCCGGCCGAGGAGGTCAAGGTCGGCATCCAGATCCTGCAGTCCCTCGGTCTGCGCGAGCGCCGCCTGGAGATCGTCTCCTGCCCCTCCTGCGGCCGCGCCCAGGTGGATGTCTACCGGCTCGCGGACGAGGTCACGGCGGGGCTCGACGGCCTCGAAGTGCCGCTGCGGGTGGCGGTGATGGGCTGTGTGGTCAACGGCCCCGGAGAGGCCCGTGAGGCCGATCTGGGAGTTGCCTCGGGCAACGGAAAGGGGCAGATCTTCGTCAAGGGGGAGGTCGTGCGGACCGTCCCGGAGTCCCGGATCGTCGAGACCCTGATCGAGGAGGCGCAGCGGCTCGCCGAGCGGATGAAGTGAGTCCACGTAAAGCACGGAGCGAGAGGGGGCCACGAACGTGACGATTCTGGAGACGATCCGGCAACCGCGTGACCTGAAGGGGCTGTCCGAGGCGGAACTCGGCGAACTGGCCGGGGAGATACGCGAGTTCCTGGTGCAAGCGGTCTCGCGCACCGGCGGTCATCTCGGACCCAACCTGGGCGTGGTGGAGCTGACCATCGCCCTGCACCGGGT
Organism: Streptomyces sp. WP-1; assembly: GCF_030450125.1. Classification (NCBI taxonomy): domain Bacteria; kingdom Bacillati; phylum Actinomycetota; class Actinomycetes; order Kitasatosporales; family Streptomycetaceae; genus Streptomyces; species Streptomyces sp. WP-1. Next base: position 1,436,871 of record NZ_CP123923.1, on the reverse strand, counting down.
CTTCGAGTCACCGGTCGACCGGATCCTCTGGGACACCGGCCATCAGACCTATGTGCACAAACTTCTGACAGGACGTCAGGACTTCTCCAAGCTGCGCGGCAAGGGCGGCCTCTCCGGCTACCCCGCGCGCGAGGAGTCCGAGCACGACGTCATCGAGAACAGCCACGCCTCGACCGCGCTCGGCTGGGCCGACGGCCTCGCCAAGGCGCGCGAGCTGAAGGGGGAGCGCAGCCATGTGGTCGCCGTCATCGGGGACGGCGCGCTGACCGGCGGCATGGCCTGGGAGGCGCTGAACAACATCGCGGACGCCCCGGACCGGCCGCTGATCATCGTGGTCAACGACAACGCGCGCTCCTACGCCCCCACCATCGGCGGACTCGCCGACCACCTGGCCACCCTGCGCACCACGAACGGCTACGAGAAGGTTCTCGCCTGGGGCAAGGAGGTCCTCCAGCGCACCCCCGTCGTCGGCGCGCCCCTCTACGAGTCCCTGCACGGCGCCAAGAAGGGCTTCAAGGACGCCTTCGCCCCGCAGGGGCTCTTCGAGGACCTGGGCCTGAAGTACCTCGGCCCGGTCGACGGGCACGACATCGGGGCCGTCGAGTCCGCGCTGCGCCGCGCCAAACGCTTCCGCGGGCCCGTCCTGGTGCACTGCCTCACCGAGAAGGGCCGCGGCTACGAGCCCGCGCTCGCCGACGAACTGGACCGCTTCCATGCCATCGGCGTGATGGACCCGGCGACCTGCGAACCGCTCACCGCCGCCGGCGGGCGGTCCTGGACCTCGGTGTTCGGCGAGGAGATCGCGCGGATCGGCGAGGAGCGCGAGGACGTCGTCGCGCTCACCGCGGCGATGCTGCACCCGGTCGGCCTCGGCGCCTTCGCCGAGCGCTTCCCGGACCGGGTCTGGGACGTGGGCATCGCCGAACAGCACGCGGTCACCTCGGCCGCCGGGCTCGCCACCGCCGGACTGCACCCGGTCGTCGCCCTGTACGCCACCTTCCTCAACCGCGCCTTCGACCAGGTGCTGATGGATGTCGCCCTGCACCGCTGCGGGGTCACCTTCGTCCTCGACCGGGCCGGCGTCACCGGCCCCGACGGCGCCTCCCACAACGGCATGTGGGACATGTCCCTCCTTCAGGTGGTGCCGGGCCTGCGGATCGCCGCCCCGCGTGACGCGACCCGGCTGCGCGCCCAGTTGCGGGAGGCGGTGGCCGTGGACGACGCGCCGACCGTGGTGCGCTTCCCGAAGGAGAACGTCGGCCCGGACATCCCGGCCGTCGACCGGGTGGGCGGCATGGACGTGCTGCACCGGGCGGAGGGCGCGAAGGTGCTGCTGGTCGCCGTCGGTGTGATGGCGCCGGTGTGCCTCGGCGCGGCGGAACTCCTCGCGGAGGGCGGCACCGGATGCACGGTGGTCGACCCCCGGTGGGTCAAGCCGGTCGACGCCGCCCTGCCGCGACTGGCCTCGGAGCACCGGCTGGTGGTCGTCGTGGAGGACAACAGCCGTGCCTCCGGCGTCGGTTCGGCCGTCGCGGGGGCCCTCAGGGACGCCGGAGTGGACGTGCCGGTACGGCAGTTCGGCATCCCGGACCAGTTCCTGCCGCACGCCAAGCGCAGTGAGGTACTGGCCGACCTCGGTCTCACGCCGGTGGAGATCGCCGGACGCATTTCAGCGAGCCTGGCCGTCAAGGATGTCGACGGCACCGTCAAGGAGAGTGCATGACCAGCGAGTTCGACCTCGGCGCCCTGCTCGCCGAGCGCGGAGCCGAGCGCTACGAGCTGCACACGAAGTACCTCAACCCGCAGCTCCCGCGCATGTTGCACACCATCGGCTTCGACAAGGTCTACGAGCGCGCCGAGGGCGCCCACTTCTTCGACGCCGACGGCAACGACCACCTGGACATGCTCGCCGGGTTCGGGGTGATGGGCCTCGGCCGCCACCACCCGGTCGTCCGCAAGGCGCTGCACGACGTCGTCGACCTGGACCTCGCCGACCTCACCCGGTTCGACTGCCAGCCGCTGCCCGGACTGCTCGCCGAGCGGCTGCTCGCCCACAGCCCGCACCTGGACCGGGTGTTCTTCGGCAACAGCGGCACCGAGGCGGTCGAGACGGCCCTGAAGTTCGCCCGCTACGCCACCGGCCGGCCCCGCGTCCTGTACTGCGAGCACGCCTTCCACGGGCTGACGACCGGCTCGCTGTCCGTCAACGGGGAGAACGGCTTCCGCGACGGCTTCGCCCCGCTGCTGCCCGACACCGCCGTACCCCTCGGTGATCTCGACGCCCTGGCACGGGAGTTGAAGAAGGGCGATGTGGCCGCGCTGATCGTGGAGCCGATCCAGGGCAAGGGCGTGCACGAGGCGCCGCCCGGCTATCTGCGCGCGGCCCAGGAGCTGTTGCACAGGCACAAGGCCCTGCTGATCGCGGACGAGGTGCAGACCGGCCTCGGCCGCACCGGCGACTTCTACGCCTACCAGCACGAGGACGGCGTGGAACCGGACCTGGTGTGCGTCGCCAAGGCCCTGTCGGGCGGCTATGTCCCGGTCGGCGCGACCCTCGGCAAGGACTGGATCTTCAAGAAGGTCTACTCGTCCATGGACCGCGTCCTGGTCCACTCGGCGAGCTTCGGCGCCAACGCGCAGGCGATGGCGTGCGGGCTCGCCGTGCTGTCGGTCATGGAGAACGAGCAGATCGTCGCGGGCGTGCGCACCACGGGCGAGCTGCTGAAGTCCCGGCTCACCGAGCTGATCGACACGTACGAGCTGCTGTCGGACGTGCGCGGCCGGGGTCTGATGATCGGCATCGAGTTCGGCAAGCCGTCCTCGCTGAAGCTGCGCAGCCGCTGGGCCATGCTCCAGGCCGCCCGCAAGGGTCTGTTCGCCCAGATGGTCGTCGTACCGCTGCTCCAGCGGCACCGGATCCTCACCCAGGTCTCCGGCGACCACCTCGAAGTGATCAAGCTGATCCCGCCGCTCGTCTTCGGCGAGGCCGACGTGGACCGGTTCGTCGAGGGCTTCGCCGCGGTGATGGACGACGCGCACAGCGGGGGCGGACTGATGTGGGACTTCGGCAAGACGCTGATCAAGCAGGCGGTGGCCAACCGCTGACCGTCGGTACACGCCGGGCCTGACGGGCCGCCCGCGAGGCCCGGCGCCGCCGCTTTTGCCTCGGAGGCAAGAAATTTGCCCGACGGGCAAAAGTGGCGCTGAATGGAGGCATGAACGCCTCAGATGCCGCATCGCCCGCGGCGGGCCAGGGTGACGATCTGCCCGCCGTGGCGCCGCAACTGCGCGCACTGCGCCGACGGGCCGGCCTCACCCTGGAGGCCGCGGCCCGGGACGCCGGACTCTCACCGGCCCATCTGTCCCGGCTGGAGACCGGGCAGCGACAGCCCTCGCTGCCGATGCTGCTCGCGCTCGCCCGTATCTACGGTACGACGGTCTCCGAACTCCTCGGCGAACGGGTCGCCGACCAGAACGCGATCGTCCGGGCCGCCGACATGGACCCGACCCGGGCCGCCGGGTGGACCTACTTCCAGGCCGGGGCCCCCGGCCGCGGGATGCAGGCCCTGCGGGTGCACGCGCCCTACGGCACCCAGGGCGACATCGTGCGCGTCCACCCCGGCGAGGAGTGGCTCTACGTCCTGAAGGGACGGCTGCGGCTGCGCCTCGGCGACGCCACGCATCTGCTCGCCCCCGGCGACAGCGCCCACTTCGACTCGCTCACCCCGCACCGCCTCGCCGCCGAGGACCCGGACGGCGTGGAGCTGCTGTTCGTCCACACCCTGCTGCAGAGCCCCACGGCCGCACTGTGCCTGGGACACCTGAACGGAGAGCTGTCATGAGCGACCTGGAGACCAAGTTCCCCCGTTCCCTGTGGATCCGGCTGATCATCTACATCGCCTTCGGGCACCTGCTGGCCGCGTTCCTCTATCTGCTGTTCGCGCTCGGCGGCAAGGGCTGAGCCCGCGCCCGCGCACCGGGCGGGCGCGGACCGGACACCGGGGTCAGTCCACCAGCCGCGCCCGCAGCCGCTCCCGGGTCCCGGGCGTCAGCCGCAGGCCCTGCTCCAGATAGCGGTCCACGCCGCCCCACGTCTCGTCGATGCTGTCGAAGGCGGCCGCCAGATACTCCGCGCGCGCGTCGAACAGCGGGCTGAGCAGCTCCATCACCTCGGGCGTGTACGCGCCCTGCTCGCTGCCGCTGCGCCGCACCTTGTAGCGGCGGTGCTTGGCGTTGGACTCCAGGTAGTCGGCCATGATCGCGTCCCGCTCCACCCCGGCGGCGAGCAGGATGACGGCTATGGAGATGCCCGCGCGGTCCTTGCCGGCCGCGCAGTGCAGCAGCGCCGGGACGCTGTCCTCGGCGATCGCGTGCAGCACCCGGGAGTGCTCGCTGGTGCGGTTGCGCACGGTCGAGCGGTACGAGGCCACCATGCGGGCCGCGCCCTTGCCGTCGTCCAGGATCGCGCGCAGCTCGTCGAGGTCGCCGTCGCGGACCAGCTTCCAGAACTCGGCGCCGTCCGCCGGGTCGCTCAGCGGCAGATTCACATTGCGCACGCCGGGCAGCGCGATGTCCGGGCCCTCGAGCTTCTGGTCGGCCGCGTTGCGGAAGTCGAAGACGGTGTGCAGGCCCAGGGAGGAGAGGAAGACCGCGTCCTGCGCGGTCGCGTGCGCCAGGTGACCGCTGCGGAACAGCACGCCCTGGCGCAGCCGGCGTCCGTCCACGGTCGGCAGCCCGCCGACGTCACGGAAATTGCGCACACCGGCCAGCTCCGGCTCGGTCGACGGGACCTGCTGCGTCACGGGGGCTCCTCCCGATCGGTCCCCGCCGTCACGGCTCGCGGCGGGCGCTGCGTCGACGATACGGCATTGGTTTCGTGGGGCAATGAGTTGTCCACAGGCATGATCGACGGGGGGCGGCCGGGCGCCAACAGCCCTGCCCGTGACTGTATTCCTGGAACGGGGAAAATCGCGGAGTGGCTCATCTCACCGTTCGTCAACCCCTTCCTACGGTCGCGTAAGTCACACCCCGCGGTGAATCATGGCCCGACGTGGCAGACGATTCGAAGAGTGACAGCAGATCAGTGATCGGGTCGTACGTGGCGGTGGGGGACAGCTTCACCGAGGGCGTCGGCGATCCCGGCCCCGACGGGGCGTTCGTGGGCTGGGCGGACCGGTTCGCGGTACTGCTCGCCGATCGGCGGCCCGAGGGGGACTTCCAGTACACCAATCTCGCCGTGCGCGGGAAGCTGCTGGACCAGGTCGTGGCCGACCAGGTCCCGCGGGCGGCCGAACTCGCCCCGGATCTGGTCTCCCTGTGCGCGGGCGGAAACGACATCATCCGCCCCGGCACCGACCCGGACGAGGTGGCCGAGCGGTTCGAGGCGGCCGTGGCCCGGCTCGCCGAGACGGCCGGCACCGTCATGGTGACCACCGGCTTCGACACCCGGGGCGTCCCGCTGCTCAAGCACCTGCGCGGCAAGATCGCCACGTACAACGGGCATGTGCGGGCCATCGCCGACCGGTACGGCTGCCCGGTGCTCGACCTGTGGTCGCTGAGGTCCGTGCAGGACCGCCGGGCCTGGGACAGCGACCGGCTGCACCTCTCGCCCGAGGGGCACACCCGCGTCGCGCTGCGCGCCGGGCAGGCGCTCGGTCTGGAGATCCCGGCCGACCCGGAGCAGCCGTGGCCGCCGCTGCCGCCCCGGGGCACCCTGGACGTCCGCCGCGACGACGTGCACTGGGCCCGCGAGCACCTCGTGCCCTGGATCGGCCGCCGGCTGCGCGGCGAGTCCTCCGGTGACCACGTCACCGCGAAGGGCACCCTGTCGCCCGAGGACATCCGGATGCGCATCGCCTCCGTGGCCTGAGCGACCCGGAACAGCCGACGCCCCGCCTCGCACCCCACCGGGTGCGGTGCGGGGCGCGCGCGTCTCGCCGTAAATGTCCGCTTGCCGCCCGCGTGCCGCTCCCCGCCCGGCGGCAGAAGTCATGCAACTCGCTTTCGGAATTCCGGTTCGCGTTCTCTCGTTCCCGCATGGAAATCGGTGACGCCCGCGCCGGCTACTCGGGGTGGCGGTCGCGGCCGTTCGGAAGCTCGCCCGAACGGGTCTCCTCCAAGAGGGCCGTGTACTTGCGCGAGAGCTCCTCGTACCGCTCGTCCGCCCTGTCCCCGGCGCGTTTACGCCGGGTCATGACGTACAGAGCGAGCGGCCCGGTGATCATCGAGACGACCGGGATCAGCGCCCACCACGGCATGGTTCCTCCCCTGGATGCGTGGTGCCCCGGCGGATGGCCCGGCGCACCGGATCGCAGCGTATGCCCTTGCGATCGGATCGCCAACGCCCCATCTCCTGGCGGCCCTTGAGCCGCTCGCAGGTCACCCGACGTTTTTCTCCGGGCACTGGACGGCGCTGCGTCATCGAATCTAAGTTCCCGTCTCGGCAGTGGAATTGAGCGCGCCGACGGGTCTTCGGCGTGCCCGGCTCCGCGCCGCCGTACCACCGCTGTGCACCCCCACCGAGCATCCCCCGCCTCGACGCTGAAAGGTGACGGTGAAGACAGGCACCCCTGCGCCGGACAGCGCTTTCCCCGCACCCGGGACCCGCCGGCCCCGGTTCCTCGTGCTCGGCCTGCTCGCCATCACCGACGGCCACGAAACGGTCGTACTCCAGCCCTCCCGCCCCGCCTCGCTCCTCGCGGCCCTGCTGCTCCACCCCGGCGCGGTCGTCGGATCGGAGCTGCTCCAGCGGGTCGTCTGGGGCGACCGGCCGCCCGCGGGCGGCAGATCGGCGCTGCACACCTGCGTGCTGCGGCTGCGCCGGCTCTTCGCCAAGTACGGCATCGCCGATCACGCCATCGAGGCGGTGCCCGGCGGCTACCGGCTGCACGCCGACGCCGGCACCGTCGACCTGCTGCACTTCCGCGAACTGCTCGCCCGCTCGTACGCCGCCGACGACCCGGAGTCCGCGCTGCGCCTCGCACGCGCCGCGCTCGCGCTGTGGGGCGAACCCCTGCTGACGAACGTGCACTCCGACGAGATCCACCGCGACCTCGTACCCCGTCTGGCCGAGGAGCGACTCCTCGCGGTGGAGCGGGTGTTCGACGGCGAGCTGCGTCTGGGCCGCCACCGCGAGCTGATCCCCGAGGCGCGCGAGGCCGTGCGCGCCCACCCCGGGCACGAGGGGCTGTCCGCCCTGCTCGTCGAGGCGCTGTACCGCTCCGGTCGCCGAGCCGAGGCGCTCGCCGAGTACCGCAGGATCCACGCCCACCTCACCGAGGAACTCGGGGTGGAGCCGGGACCGGTACTGCGCGGCCTCCAACTCGCCGTACTGCGAGGCGAATTGCCCGAAGGGCGGAACGGACCGAGCGAACCCGGCGCACCGGCGGCGGCCCTGGTGTCCGGTGGCCGGCCGCTGCCGGTCGGGAGCGGCGGGTCCGGCGAGCCGCCCCCGGGGCTCGGGCGGGGCTCGCCCAGCGCCCCCGGGGCCCTGGTGCTCAGCACGCTCGTGGACGCCGGGCTGCTCCAGGAGGACCCCTCCGGCCGCTATCGCGTCCACGAACTGCTGCGGCTGTTCGTCCAGGCGGCCGGTGCCAGCCTCCCCGGCGCCCCCGCCGTCCCGCACGACCCGACGGACCTGTCTCCGCCGGCCACCGGCCGGCCCTCCCCGTGAGCATCGAAAGGTCTCCCCGCCCATGCCCCACGCCCCCGCCTCCCCCGAGGAGATCGCGCAGTCGCGGCCCCGCATCCGCCGGGACGTGCTCTACACCCGGACCCCGGACGGAGTGCTCTTCCACAACGCCCACGGCGGGTTCAACGTCCGTACCCGCAACGCGTACCGCTTCGCCACGCTGATCGTGCCGCACCTCGACGGCGAGCGGCGGGTCGAGGAGCTGTGCGCCGGGCTGGGGGACAAGCAGCGCGACATGGTGGTCCAGCTCGTGCGCGCGCTCTACGCGCGTGGTTTCGCCCGGGACGCCGGTCCCGAGCCCCCGGCCGACGCGCTCGCGCCACAGGTCGGCGAGCGTTTCGCGCATCAGCTCGACTACCTCGACCACTACGCCGACGACGCGACCGGACGGTTCACGCGCTTCCGTGACACCCCGGTCGCGGTCCTCGGGGACGACGCCCTGGCCCGCTGGGCCGCGCTCGGCCTGCTGCGCAACGGCGGCGCCGCCGTGGCCATCACCGAACAGGCGTCGCCCTACAGCGAGTTGCGGGCCGAGCGGCACGGGGTCGAGGGCAGCGCGGAGATCGACGCCGAGGCCGCCGCGCTCGCCGGGGCGGGCTGCGCACCCCGGCTCGCCCGACTCGGGGAGGCCGCCGACGGCACGTACGGCTGGGCCGAACTGGAGGGCTGGGCCACCGTCCTGGTGACGCCCGCCGCCGGGCCGAGGCAGCTGCTGCGGCTGCTCACCGAGGGCGTGCCGGCCGGGCGCCGGCTGCTCGGCGCGTGGACCTTCGGCGACCGCGCCGTCATCGGCCCCGAGATGACCGCCGGGCGCACCGGCTGCTGGTGCTGCGCCGCGCTGCGGCTCGGCGCGGGCGCCGACGCGGCCGACAGCGCCGACCTGTGGGCGTCCGTCGGACCCGCCGCGCCGCTCGGCGCGCCCGCGCCCCTCATCGGCGGCCCGCTCGCCGGGATGCTCGGCAATCTGCTCGCCTTCGAGGTGTTCCGCCTGGTCACCGGGGCGCTGCCCGCCGAGACCCGTGGACAGCTCGTCGTCCAGGACCTCGGCTCCCTCGATGTGCTGACGGAGCCGCTGCTGCCGCATCCCCGATGTCCCTACTGCTCCGCCGCCCCCGACGGTGAGTGCGCGGAGGCCGTCGACGCCCTGCGCACCGCCCACCCCGAGGACGAGTCCGCCGCCGCGCCCGCCGACGGCGCCGCCGACGAGGACGTCGCCCGCGCCGCGCTCGCCGCGCTGGAGCGGCGCGACGTCCTGGTCCGCGAAGCGGCAGGCGTCTTCACCGCGTACGCCGACGACGAGTGGGAGCAGACCCCGCTCAAGATCGGCACCGTACGGCTGGGCCTCGCGCCCGGGCGGATGCGCGAGGTGTCCGCCGCCGATGTCCACCATGTCGCCGGGGCCCGCCTGAACGCGCTGTTCCGCGCCGCCGAGGTGTACGTCGAACACGTCGTCCCGCCCCAGGTGCTGCCGTCCGCCGCGCTGGAGGCCGCCGCGGGCAAGTGGACCCGTCTCGCCCCCGCCCAACTCGCCGTCTCCAGCGGCCTGGACGTCCCCGCCGACCGGATCGCCCACTTCAGCGAGGCCACCTCGCTGCTCGACGGCCGGACCGTGCTGGTGCCCGCGGGCGCCGTGCGCACCTTCGGCGGCTGGAACGACGCGGGCCTGTTCGAACGGACCTCCGCCGGCACCGGCGCCGCGGGCAGCCCCCGGGCCGCGCTCGCCCGCGCCCTGCGCACCGCGCTCGCCCACGACGCCCTGGCCGCCGCCGTCCGCCGCACGAATCCCGTACGCACCGTGGACCCCGCGACCCTCACCGGGGACCCGGAGCTGCGCTTCCTGCTGCGGTCGGCGGAGAACCTCGGCGTCACCGTCGAAGTCCTGGACCTGGGCAGCCCGTTGCTGCCAATCGTGCTCGCCCGGTTCACCGACGCGCCGAGCGGCGCGGCGCGTTGGGCCACCGGCAGCGCGCTCCGGCACCGCGATGCCGTGCTGGAGGCGCTGCGCGATCTGCTCGGCGCGGAGCAACTGCGCCGCGCCGGGGGCGAGTCCGACGCCGGTGACCCGCTGTGGGCCGACCTGGACGCGGCGACCCTCGTCCCCGACGGCGTCGTACCGGCCCCCGCCGTGGAGACCACCTGGCCCGCCGTTCTCGACGGCCTCGCCGCGGCCGGACGGGACGCCTTCGCGGTGCGGGTCGCCGCGCCCGACCTCGCCGAGGGCGCCGTGTTCGCGTCGCGTGTCGTGCTGACCCGCGGGACGCGCCGTGCCCACTGAGACCGAGACCGTGCCGCACCCCGCCCCGCCCCCGGCCACCGGGCCGTGGGACGCGGTGTGCGCCGCGCTCACCACCGCACTCGCCGGACACCCGGGCACCCCGCCGGCGACGGTGACCCCGCTCGGCACCCGCGACGAACTCGCCGTCGGAGCAGATGAGTTCACGCGGGACGCGGTACCGGTCGGCCTGTACGGACACCACGCCCTGGTCGGTCCCGTACCGGCCGAGGGCGCGCCCGGCTGCCCCCGGTGCCTCGCGCGCCGCTGGCAGGCGGTGCGGGCCGGACACCTGCGGGACGCGCTGGAACGCGGCGACGGACCCCGGGCCACCGGCACCCCGCCCTGGCTGGCCGGCTTCACGGTGGACGCCCTCGCCACGCTGGTCGCGGCGGTGGCCCGCGGGGAGCGGGGCGGCCGGCACCCGTGGGTGTGGCTGCTGGACCTGGAGACCCTGCGCGTCAGCCGCATCGCGCTGGTGCCCGACGGCGAGTGCCCGTCCTGCGCAACCCGCCCGGACGACACCGCCGAGGGCGCCCGGATCACCCTGGACCCCGGCGCCAAGCACGACCCGGACGACTTCCGCTCACGCCCGCTCGCCGCGTACGACCTGGTGCCGGAGGCGTTCGTCAACCCCGTCACCGGCGCCCTCGGCCCCTCCTTCGCGCCCGACCTGGCCTCCGCGTCGACCTCCTCGGTGATCGGCGCCTTCACCACCCGCTCGGGCGACTACCTGCGGGAGTGCTACTGGGGCGGCCACACCGGCTCCTACGGCACCAGCGTCCGGGTCGGGGTGCTGGAGGGACTGGAGCGGTTCGCCGGGATGCGGGCCCGCGCCAAGCGGACCGTGGTCGGCGCGACCCTCGACGACCTCGGGGACCTCGCCGTCGACCCGCGCGTCACCGGCCTGTACTCCGACGCCTTCCACGCCGCCGCCCCCGAGGTGCCGCGCTTCGCCCCGGACCGCCCGGTGGACTGGGTGTGGGGCTGGTCGCTGCGCGACGACCGGCCGGTCCTCGTGCCCGAGATCGTCGCCTACTACCACGCGCCCGGCGGCATCCGGCGGCGTTTCGTCCAGGAGAGCTCCAACGGCTGTGCCTCCGGCGGCAGTCTGACCGAGGCCGTCTACCACGGGCTGATGGAGACCGTCGAACGCGACGCCTTCCTGCTGGCCTGGTTCGGCCGGCCGCGGCTGCCCGAGATCGACCCGGCGAGCAGCACCCGGGCCGCGACCCGCGCCATGGTCGACCGGCTGGAAATGTACGGTTACCGTGCCCGGTTCTTCGACACCCGCGTCACCTTCCCGGTACCCGTGGTGACCGCGGTCGCCGAACGCGTCGACGGCGGGCCCGGACTGCTCTGCTTCGGCGCGGGCGCCTCCCTCGACCCCGAGGCCGCGCTCGCCGGCGGGCTCTGCGAGATCGCCACCGACGCGGTCAACCTGCGCCGCCGCACCGCCCGCGACGCGCCCCGGCTGCGGCGCATGGCGGGGGACTTCGCCCAGGTCCAGGTGCTGCACGACCACCCCCTGCTGTACGGGCTGCCCGAGATGCGCCGGTACACCGACTTCCTGCTGCGCGGTCGCGAGGACGCCGAACGGGTGCCGCTCGCCTCCCTCGCCACCGGGGAGGGCGCCCTGACACCGGCCGCCGACCTGCGCACCGACGTGGCGGCATGCGTCGCCGCCGTCACCGGGCACGGCTTCGACGTCGTCGTTGTCGACCAGACCGCCCCGGAACAACGGGAGTTGGGCCTGCACACCGTCAAGGTCCTGGTGCCCGGCCTGCTCCCGATCGACTTCGGCACCAGCCGGCAACGCGCCCCGCTGATGCCCCGCATGCGCACCGCGCTGCGCGAAGCGGGCCTGCGGAACGCCGACTTGACGCCCGCCGATCTCAACCCGGCGCCGCATCCCTTCCCCTGACCCGGCCCCCCTCGCCTTCATCGCCCCGTCTCCCGGTGCCCCGCGCACGGCTCGGGCGGCCGACCCCGACCACAGACAGCAGAAAGGGAAGTGACCATGGGATACGCCCATGAGTACGCGACCGCGGTGATGCGGCGGGGCAGGATCCCCATGGAACCCGCCGACTTCGTGCCCGACTGGGCCGACCGCCCCCGCAAGGGCAAGTTCTTCCCCGGCGCCCCCGTCCTGCCGCTGCCCGACGGCGGCTGCGCGGACGACGCCACGCTCGGCCGGGGCCTGTTCGGTCCCCGTGGCACCGGCGCGTTCACCCTGCCGCTGCTCGGCGCGATGCTCCGCGACTCCTACGGGCTGACCGGCCGCCGCCTCGCCGTCCAGGCCAACAGCGACCTCGGCTCCCTGCCGTTCCACACCCACGCCAACTGGTCGCGCGGCACCTCCTCCGGCGGCGGCCTCTACCCCATCGGCATCCACTGGATCAGCGGCGCGAGCGGTCCCCTCACCCCCGGCGTCCACTACTACGACACCCCGCGCAACGCCTTCGCCAGGATCCTGTCCGGCGATGTCACCGGCGAGGTGCGGGCCGCCCTCGGTGATCTCGAAGAGGCCGCGGGGACCGACCAGTTCCTGGTGCTGGGCGTGACGTTCTGGCAGAACGCCTTCAAGTACAACAGCTTCTCCTACCACGTCGTCACGATGGACATCGGCGCCCTGCTCCAGACCTGGCGCATGTGGGCCCGGGCGCACGGGCTGCACATCGGCGGCGCGCTGTGGTTCGACGAGCCTCGCCTCGGCCGGGTGCTCGGGCTCGACCCCGAGGAGGACGGGGTGTTCGCGGTGGTGCCGCTGAAATGGGAGAAGGCCGAGGAGGAGAGCGCGGGGGAGGAGGGCACGGGGAGAGATGCTGCGGGGAAGAGGGCTGCGGGGAAGGAGGCCGCCCCGCCGACCCCCGCCCCGCCGACGCTCGCCCCGCCGACCCCCGCCGCCCGTGTCCGCCGTGTCCCCGACGAGCGGTCCCGCCGCGTCCTGACCTTCCCGACCGTGCGCGCGATCCACACGGCCACCCTGGAAGGCGCCGCCGACCGCCCGGCACCCGGTGCGCTGGACTCCGCGCTGGTCACTCCGCCCGGCCCCGGTGAGCGCGTCGCGCTGCCCGCGCCGCCCGCGCTCGATGCGACCGTACGCCGGGCACTGCGTGAACGCCGCAGCAGCTTCGGCCGGTTCAGCGCCGCCGCCCCGCTCGACCCGGCCCGGCTCTCCGCCGCGCTGGCCGCGGCCGTCGCCGCCGGCACCCTGGACACCGACACGGAGACACCCGGCGCGGCGCCCCTGACCCGGCAGTACGTCTTCGTCAACCACGTCCGGGGCATCGCGCCCGGCGTCTACGAACACGACTGGACGTCGGGCGAGTTGGTTCTGATGAAGTCCGGTGACTTCGGCGGCTTCCTCCAGGAGAACTACTTCCTCGCCAACTACAACCTGGAGCAGGCCGCCGCCGTCCTGGTGCCCGCGGCCCGTACCCACGCCGTCCTCGACACGGTCGGCGACCGGGGTCTCAGGCTGGTCAACGCCGTCATCGGCGCCACCGCGCAGGCCGTGTACACCGCCTCCTCGGCCGCGGGCATGGGCTGCGGTGTCGCGCTCGGCTTCGACTGCGTGTCCTTCGCGGAGGAACTCGGCCTCGCCGCACGGGGCGAGATCCCGCTGCTCGTGATGATGATCGGCAACGAGGCGCCCCGCCCGGCCGGTTACCGCTTCGACATCGTGGCCCCATGACCCGAGGACCCCGCTCCGCCCCCGAGGCGGCCGCACACCCCACAGGAAAGGGGGAGGGCGTGAGCCCGACCGCCACCATCCCGGCCGAGGACGTCCCCGCGGAGGACGGCCCGGGTCCGGACACCTCGGTCTCGCCTTCCGGCACCCCGGCCGCATCGGCATCGGCGTCGGCGGCTTCGTCGGTCGAGTCGGCCCCGTCGGTCGAGTCGGCCACGTCCGCGGAGAACACCCCCGCCGGACCCGCGACCCCGACCCTGCGCCACCGCTTCATGCTGCGCGTCTCCGGCCTCCCGGTGGAGACCGCCGCCGCCCTGCGCGCCCCAGAGGCCGCCGACTGGGCCGCGCGGACCGCCGCCGAGCAGGACCGGCTCGCCGCGCTCGGCGCCCGGCTCAGCGATCCGCTCTCCGAGGCGGTCGGCGGCACCGATGACGCGGTGCTGCGCCGCCGGCTGCTCGCGCTGCGCCGCCAGGTGTTCAACAACCGTCTGCCCGGAGACCTTTCGGCGGCCCGCGCGCTCGCCGAGAGCCTCGGCGGGGCCGCCGGTGCCGATCTCGCCGAGTGGCTGGCGGCCCGGGTCCGCTGGGAGGAGCTGCGGGCCGAGGGCGAGGCCGTGCTCGCCGCCGGGTTCGGCCGCACCCGCGCCGCACTGCGCGAACTGGCCCTGGACGACCGGCTGCGCCGCGGCCTGCTGCTGGCCTCGCCCACGCTGGAGGAACGGCTGGACGCGTTCGCCGCCGACCCGGCGCCGGTACCGGGCAAGCGCGCCCGCAAGATGGAACGCTCCCTGCTGTCGTACGTGTACCGCACCGCCTGCAAGACCAGCCCGTTCAGCACGCTCACGGGCGTCGCCGTCGGCCGGTTCGGGGACGAGGGGGACGGTACGGCGCTCACGCGGGTCGGCGACGACTGGACGGGCCACCCCCGGCTGAACGTCGTCGCGCTCGCCCGCCTCGCCGAACTCGTCGCCGCCGACCCCGCGCGCCGCGCCGATCTCCCTATCGCCCTGGCCTCCGGCTGGAAGCTGGACGAGGACCGCGTCCGCTATGTCCAGCGGGCCGTCACGGCGGGCGACGACAGCGCCGCCGTCAGCTTCGACGCCGCCCAGGACCGGCTGTTCTTCCTGCGCCGCCAGGGCACCCTCGACGGCATGCTGGCCCTGCTGCGCGACCACGAAGGGCCGATGAGACACGGTGAGTTGGCGCTCTGGCTGGCCACCACCACCGGTGCCGGCGCCGAGGAGGCCGAGCGCTATCTCGCCGCGCTGCGCGACCTCGGCATGCTGCAACTTTCGAGCCTCGCCACCGGTGTGCACAGCGGCGACCCGGTGCGCGCCTTCCAGCGGTCGCTGCGGGCCCTGGACCGGCCGTGGGCCGAGGCGCTCGCCGCCCGCCTGGACGGCCCCGCCGACCTCCTGGCCCGCTTCCCGGCGGCGGACGTACCCGCCCGCCGTGCCCTGCTCGACGCGCTCCGGTCCGAACTCCACTCTTTCCAGGCCGAATTGGGCGCCGAACGCCTGTCCCTCCCGCAGACCCTCGTCTACGAGGACGTCTCGGCCGGTACCACCACCGCCGACCTCGCCGAGTGGACGCGGCTCGCCGAGGGCCCGCTGCGTTCGCTCGGACGGCTGCTGCCCGCCTTCGACGTGGCGCTGCCCCAGCGCCTCACCCTCAAGGGCTTCTTCCTCGCCCGCTTCGGCCGCGGCGGACGCTGCGAGGATCTGCTGCGCCTGGTGCACGACTTCCACGAGGACATCTTCCGGCAGTACCTCCAGTTCACCTCCGCCAAGGACGACTTCCTGCCGGACGGCAGCCACGCCCCGGAGGAGAACTGGCTCGGCCTGCCCGAGATCACCGCGCTGGACCGCGCCCGCGCCACCTTCACCGCCCGGATGCGTGAACGCTGGGCGGAACTCCCGCCGGACGCACAGGAGTTCGTACTGGACGACGCCCTCACCGACGAGGTCGCCGGGGCCCTCGGCGGCGCCGCCCCGGCGTTCCAGCCGTACAGCCACTTCCTCCAGCTGGCCCGCCGCGACGGCGACCCCCTGGTCGTCCTCAACGACTCCTTCGGCGGCCTCTGCTTCCCCTTCACCCGCTTCACCCACTGCTTCGACGGCCCCGAAGGCCCCGGACCGACCACCGCGATCCGCGCCGAGCTGCGTGAACTGCTGCCGCCCGGGGCCGTGTTCGCGGAGGTCACCGCCGGTTCCGCGACCACCAACCTGAATCTGCACGGCCGGCTGACCGACCACGAGATCGTCTGCCCCGGCGAGACCAGCTCGGCACCCGAGGAGGCCCGCCTGCACCTGGACGACCTGTACGCCGTGCACGACGAGACCACCGACCGGCTGCTGCTGCGCTCACGCCGGCTGGGCCGCGAGGTCGTCCCCCTCTACCTCGGCTACCTGGTGCCCATGGTGCTGCCCGAGATCCCCCGCACCCTGCTGCTGTTCTCCCCGACCGCCCGCCCCAAGCCGGACGTCTGGCGCGGTGTGCCCACGGGACCCGAGCGCGCCGGAGTCACCCGCCGCCCCCGCGTCCGCCACCACTCGCTCGTCCTCCAGCGCCGCTCCTGGACCGTCGCCGACGGACACCTCCCGCTGCGCGCCCCGGGCGTCACCGACGCCGACTGGTACCTCGGCTGGCACCGCTGGCGCGTCGAACACGGCCTGCCCGAGCGGGCGTTCGCCACCGTGCACGAGGAACGCGACGGCGCCGGGACCGGCGGCTGGTTCGGCGGCGCCAAGCCCCAGTACGTCGACTTCGCCAGCCCGCTCTCCCTCACCGGACTCGAAGGACTCCTCGCCGGAAAACGCGCCCGGACCGTCTTCGAGGAGATGCTTCCCGGCGAGGACGAGCTGCACGTCACCTCGCCCCGTGGCCGTCATGTCGCCGAACTCGCCGTAGAGATGCTGCCCGCCCCGGCCGGCCCGCCCCAAAAGGACGAAACCCGATGACCGCACCCACCCCCGCCGTGGACACCACCACCGAGGACACCCCCGGCAGCTGGCTCGCGGTGCACGTCTTCTACGCGGCCAGCCCCCGCCCGCTGCTCCTCCAGTGCGTCAAGCCCCTGGTGGACCGGCTCACCGAAGAGGGCCTGATCACCGGGTATTTCTTCATCAACTACTGGCTGGAGGGCCCCCATCTGCGGCTGCGCCTGAAGCCGGCCCGCGCCGCCGACACCGGCACCGTCCGGGAGCGCGCCCACGCCGCCCTCGACGCGTTCCTGCGCGAACGCCCCGCGCTCTACGAGGTCAAGGCGGGCTTCTTCGCCGAGCTGTACGAGACCCTGTTCACCCTGGAATACAGTCAGGAGGAACGTGCCCGATTCCTCGGCCCCGACGGACGGATGAAGCTGCGCCCCAACAACAGCTTCGAGGACCGCCCTTACGAACCCGAGTACGGCAAGTACGGCGGCCCCGCCGGGATCGCGCTCGCCGAATGGCACTTCCAGCACTCCAGCGACCTCGTCATCGAGGCCACGCGCACCATGAACCTCCATCTGCGCACGGTGCTCCTCGGCCTCTCCGCCCAGCTGATGATGGTCATCTCCGGTACCTTCCTCGCCGCCGACGAGGCCCTGCTGACCTTCCTCGACCGCTACCACGGCTTCTGGAACAACGCGTTCAGCACCACCAACTACACCGCCGACAAGGGCTATGAGCGGGCGTACACCGCCATGGGCGACCGGCTGCCCGAACGCTTCCGGCACATCCGCGCGGCGGTGGTGTGCGGCGAACTCGAACGGCTCCCCGCCTTCCTGCGCGGCTGGGCCGCACACTGCGCCGAACTCCGCGACCGGGCCGCGAAGTCGGCGGAACAGGGCGACCTGGTCTTCCGCTCCTTCGACGGCACCCGCGACATCCACGCCACCGACCCGGCGCACGCCCTGCCGATGCTTCTGTCGCCGTATACGCACATGACCAACAACCGGCTGGGTATCACCGTCCGGGACGAGGCGTTCCTCTCCTACGTCCTCGCCCGCGCCCTGCGCGACGGCGCCCCGGAGGACAGCAGATGACCACCGACGCCTTCCTGGCCGCCCGGCCGCGCGTGCGCCCCGACATCGTCCTCGGCCCCAGCCTGCTGCGCGGCCCGGCCCGCATCCATCTGCTGAAGGACCCGCGCACCGGACGGCGCCTGGAGGTCGGCGCCAAGGAGCACTTCATCATCACCCGCCTCGACGGCACCCGGTCCCTGGAGGAGATCGGGCAGGCCTACTCGGGCGTGTTCGGCACCCGGCTCGGCGAGGCCCAGTGGGGGCAGATGCTGCGGCTGCTGGGTGCCCGGGGCCTCCTCGACGGCGGTCCCGCGCCCATCGCGTCCGCCCCGGTCCCCACCCCCGCCGAGCGGCCGAGCGGCTTCCTCTCCGGGCACACCCGGATGGTCGCCGACGCGCCCGCCCTCATGGACCGCCTGCACCGGCTCACCGCCCTGGACCGCAGGCCCGCCCTGCTGGCCGTGCTCACCGCCCTGGCCGTCGGCGTGCTCGCCGCCGTCGCCCTCAGCGCCGGGACCCTGTGGCGGCAGACGGTGCACACCGCCGAACAGCCCGTGCTGCTGTTCGCCGTCGGCTGCGTCCTGTGGTGCAGCCTCGCCCTGCACGAACTCGCCCACGGCCTGTTCGCGCGCACCTGGGGCGGCCATGTCAGCGAGATCGGGCTGCGCTGGATCCTCGGCGCCACCTACCTCTACTGCCAGGTGGACGACGTCCAGTTCCTCGGCAGCCGGGCCCGCAAGGTCGCCACCGCCTGCGCCGGCGTCCTCGCCAACCTCCTGTTCCTGGTGCCGTTCCACGTCGCGTGGCTGCTGCTCCCGGCCGATGCCCAGGCCCGGCCCGCGTTCGGGGCGCTGCTGCTGCTCGGCGTCGTCACCGGCCTCGCGAACCTGCTGCCGCTGGCACCGCTCGACGGCTACCGCGCCCTCGGTCACGCCCTCGGCGTCTCCGGGCTCGCCGAGGGCAGCCGCGCCTTCACCGCCCTCGCCGCCCGCGCCCTGCTGCGCCGCGGCCCCGGCCTGGGCGCCTACCCGCCCCGGCTGCGCCTGCTGTACGGCGGCTTCGCCCTGCTCACCGCCGCCCAGACGGCCGCGCTGCTCGCCCTCGCCGGGCTGGTCCTGCGCCATCTGCTGCCGGACAGCATGGCGCTCCTCGCCTGGTGGCTGCCGACCGCCCTGCTCGCCGCCGCCCTCCTGCTGTGGGGGCTCGGCAACGTGGGCCGACGGCTGCGCGGACGCCGTACGGAAGACCGTACCGAGAGCCGTACGGAAGGCCGTACGAAGAGCCGTACGGAAGACCCTGACGCAAGCCGTGCCGAAGGCCGCACTCGGGGCCCTGGCGAGAGCCGGGCACCGGGCCCCGCGCGGTCCGCCGCCCCCACCTCCACGTCTCCGGGACCCGGTCAAGTCGCTGGTGCCCGAGCCCTGTTGGACCCCGCAAGGAAAGGCGAGATGAACGAACCCCACGCACAGACCGGGATCGCACCCGGCCCCGCCGCCACCACCGAGCCGGTCGTCGTCCTCGACGGCGTGATCAAGCGGTACGGGGAGGTCACCGCGCTCGACGGCGTCTCCCTCACCGTGCGGCGCGGTGAGTTCTTCGGCATCCTCGGCCCCAACGGCGCGGGCAAGACCACCCTGGTGGAGATCGTCGAGGGCATGCGCGAGGCGGACGGCGGCACCGTCAGCCTCCTCGGCCAGAGCCCCTGGCCCCGGGACACCGCGCTGCTCGCCCGGATCGGCGTCCAGACCCAGGCGTCCGCGTTCTTCGCGCGGCTCACCGCGGGCGAGCACCTGCGCACCGTCGCCGCGCTCTACGGCATGGACCCGGACGCGGTGCGTATCGCCCTTGAGCGGGTCGGGCTCACCGAGAAGGAGAACGCGCGCGTCGACCATCTCTCCGGCGGCCAGCGGCAGCGCCTCGCCATCGCCACCGCGCTGCTGCACGAACCGGAGCTGATCTTCCTGGACGAGCCCACCGCCGCCCTCGACCCCGAGGCACGGCGCGAACTGTGGGCGCTGCTGCGGTCGTTGCGCTCCGAGGGCCGCACCATCGTGTGCACCACCCACCACCTGGACGAGGCCGAGGCGCTGTGCGACCGGGTGGCGATCGTGGCCGGCGGCCGGATCATCGCCCTGGACACCCCCCGGGGCCTCATACGCTCCCTGGCCGCCCCCGCCCGACTGCTGCTGCCCGCGGCCGAGTTGACGCCCGAGGCGGCGCTCGCTTTGCCCGGCGTGGACCGGGCCACCGTCGAGGGCGACGAACTCGTCCTGGAGACCTCGGCCGTCAACCACGTCCTGACCGCGCTGGGCGACCTCGTCGACATCGAGTCGGTCACCGTGCGCACCGCCACCCTCGAAGACGCCTACCTCAGCCTCACCGGCCATGGAACGGAGCACCGCAGTTGACCGCCTACGCCGCACTGACCAGGGCCGGTTACATCGCGAGCGTGCGCGACCGTACGACCCTCTTCTTCACCTTCCTCTTCCCGCTCGCCTTCCTGGTCCTCTTCGGCCTCATCTTCCAGGGCCAGCGCGTCAACGGCGGGATGGCCTCCATCAACTACACCGCCCCCGGCGTCCTCTCGTGGGGCGTCGGCAACGCGTGCGTGTTCTCCGTCGGGTTCGCCCTGATGCAGTGGCGCCGTGACGACCTGCTGCGGCTCATCTGGCGCACCCCGACCCCGCTGCGCTCGCTGATCGCCTCCCGCTGGACCCTGGCCCTCGGTGTCGCCGCCGCGCAGACGGTGCTGTTCACCGCCGTGGCACTGCTGCCGTTCTTCGGGCTGAAACTCAACGGCCCCTGGTGGGCGGGCGTTCCGCTGCTGGTGCTCGGCGTCACCGCGTTCCTCGCCATGGGACTGGTCGT
This sequence comes from Streptomyces sp. WP-1, assembly GCF_030450125.1. Classification (NCBI taxonomy): domain Bacteria; kingdom Bacillati; phylum Actinomycetota; class Actinomycetes; order Kitasatosporales; family Streptomycetaceae; genus Streptomyces; species Streptomyces sp. WP-1. The sequence continues at coordinate 1,416,341 of NZ_CP123923.1, read as the reverse complement.
CGGCAGCCTCGCGAACACCCCGGAGTCGGTCGCGGCCATCGCCAACCTGGTGATGGTGCCGATGGCCTTCCTGTCCGGCTCGTTCTTCCCCGACGACCTGATGCCGGGCTGGCTGCGCACGGTCGCCAAGGTGCTGCCGCTGCACTACCTCAACGACGGCCTCACCGACGCCATGGGCGGGCGCGGCGACCTCGGGGACATCGGCCTGGACTGCGTCGGACTCGTCGTCTTCGCCCTGATCTTCGGCCTGATCGCCACCCGGATCTTCCGCTGGAGCAACCGGACATGACCACCGTCACCGCCCCCGCCCCGGCGGCGGCACCCCTGGAGGCCGCCCGCGCGGCCCTCCAGGACCGCCTTGCGGCCCGCGCCGCCGCGGCGGGGCTGCTGCCCGCCCCCGCCGTCTCCCGCGTCGGCGACAGCAACGTCCTCGGCGACCGTCCCGTCCCGGCCACGCCGGTGCCCCCGCACACGGCCGAGATCCATCTCACCGCCCAGGCCGTGCTGTTGGGGCCCTGGGGCGGCACCGGCAGTGCGGGCCGGGCGTGTGGCACCTGCCTCGCGATGCGCCGCCAGCGGCTGCGCACCCGCACCGAAAGGGACGCGCTGGAGACCGGCACCGGGACCACGGCCGCCGGTCCCTGGCCCGCCCTGCCCGACCATCTGGTGGACGCCGTCTGGTCCCTGCACCGCCTCATCGCCGCTGGCGCCGCCCGGCACGAACCCCCCGGCCCCGACGGGGAGTTGCCCCGGGTCACCGAACTCGACCTGGCGACCCTCCAGGTCCGCACCTTCCCGCTGCTGCCCGACCCGATGTGCCCGCACTGCCGCCCCGCGACCGCCGAAGCCGTGGCCGAGGCGGCGGCCCAGCACACCGTGGGACCCCTGACCTCCCGCCCCAAAACCGGCCCCGACGCATACCGTTCGGGCCGCCCCGGCGACTTCCCCGTGCCGGTCAAGGGGCTCGCGAACCCGGTGTGCGGGGTGCTGGGCGGCGGCACCTGGATCGACGTCACCTCGCCCACCACCGCGCCGGTCGCGGGCAGCGTCTTCATGCGGGGCTACGCCGGGCTCACCGACGTCACCTGGAGCGGCCAGGCCAACTCCTTCGCCCGCAGCCGCGAGTTGGCCTTCCTGGAAGGACTGGAGCGCTACGCCGGCACCCACCGCCGCCACCGCGCCCCCGTCGTCACCGCCGCCTACGACGACCTCGGCGACCGCGCCCTGGACCCCCGCACCTGCGGGCTGTACGCGCCGCGCACCTACGCCGAGGACCCGATGGTCGAACCCTTCGACCCGGCCAGGCCGATCCCCTGGGTCACCGGCTGGTCACTGCGCGACGAGCGGCCCGTACTGGTGCCCGCCCGGCTCGTCTACTACAGCGCGGGCACCCGCGAGGACAACTTCGTCTTCGAGTGCTCCAACGGCTGCGCCACCGGCGCCGGTGTGGAGGAGGCGGTCTTCTTCGGACTGCTCGAACTCCTGGAGCGGGACGCCTTCCTGCTCGGCTGGTACGGCGACCTGCCGCTGCCGGAGATCGACCTGGACTCGGTCGGCGGCGCCCGGGTACGGGCGATGGCGGCCCGCGCCGGACTCCAGGGCTACGACGTCCATGTCTTCGACAACCGGGTGGACCTGCCGGTACCGGTCGTCACCGGCCTCGCCGTCCGCCGCGACGAGGGACCCGGCACCCTGGCGTTCGCGGCCGGCGCCTCCTTCGACCCGGAGACCGCCGTGGAGTCGGCGCTCTCCGAGATCCTCACCTACATCCCGCACCTGCCCCGCCAGGTCGCCGAACGGCCCGCCGAACTCGCCGCCATGGCAGAGGACTTCGACAAGGTCGTACGACTGCCCGACCACGCCGCCCTGTTCGGGCTGCCCGTCATGCGCGAGCACGCCCGAAGCTACCTCGCCCCGCCCCGAGTGGCCCCGCTCGCCGAGCTGTTCGCCGACTGGGACCGGCGCCGGCCCCGCACCACCGATCTGCTCGACGACGTCACGCTGCTGCGCGATCTGCTGGCCGACGCGGACTGCGATGTCATCGCCGTCGACCAGACCACACCGGAGCAGCGGCGGATGGGTCTGCGCACGGTCGCCACGCTCGCGCCCGGGCTGCTGCCGATCGACTTCGGCTGGCCGCGCCAGCGGGCGCCGCACCTGCCGAGGCTGCGGACCGCGCCGTACCGCGCGGGGCTGGTGCCCGCCCCGCTGCGGGAGGAGGACCTGCGGCTGGTGCCGCACCCCTTCCCCTGACCGACCGTGACGTGCCCGGAACGCGAAAGGTCCCCGGCAGGGCCGGGGACCTCTCCGCCGACGTCGGACGTCAGGCGGTGCAGGAGGTGGTGCTGGTGGTGCTGGAGCAGGTGCTGGTGGAGGAACAGCTCGTCGACGAACCGAGCATGACCTCGCTGGCGTCCGAGTAGTCGGTGATCTCGAAGGTCTCCGACTCCAGGTCCAGGATCTCCTGGGCGAGGGAGGCGAGGGCGTTGTCGGACATGACGACTCCTTCCGTTTCGGGGACGGTGCGAAACAGCCGGCCGGGCGGTGCGGACCGCGCCACCCCGCCACCGCGGGAGCGTCACGGCCTTCCGGCACTCCACAGTTCTACGCGCGTCCGCGCGCACCCCCCTTGCCGTTCGCTGTCACCTCGCTGACACCCGCCCGAGGAGCCACTGACATGAGCACCAAACCCACCCGAACCACCTATGAACTCCCGGGCTTGGCCGACCTGTTGGCGCCGACGGCCGAGTTCTACCTCGACCTGCACCGCCACCCCGAACTCTCCGGCGCCGAAGCGCGCACCGCCGCCCGGTTCGCGGACCGGCTGGAGGCCGACGGCTACCGGGTGCTGCGCGGCATCGGCGGCCATGGCGTCGCGGCCGAACTGCGCAACGGCGAGGGCCCCGCCGTCCTGCTGCGCGCCGAACTCGACGCGCTGCCGGTCGCCGAGGCCACCGGCGCGCCGTACGCCAGCACCGCCACCACCACCGGGCCCGACGGCCGTCCGGTGCCCGTGATGCACGCCTGCGGCCACGACGCCCACCTCGCCTGTGCGGCGGCCGCCGGACGCTGGCTCGCGGCCCGGCGGGACCGGTGGCGGGGCACGCTGCTCCTGCTCGGCCAGCCCGCGGAGGAGACCCTCGGCGGTGCCCGGGCCATGCTAGAGGACGGCCTGTACGACCGTGTCACCCCGCCCGACGAGGTCCTCGCCCAGCACACCGCGCCCTTCCCGGCCGGGATGGTGGCGCACGCCGAGGGCCCGGTGCTGGCCGGGAGCCGCACCCTGTCGGTGGCCTTCGAGGGCGACGGGGGCCACGCCGCCACCGCGCACCTCGCCGCCGACCCGCTGCGGGCGGCGGCCGGGCTGGTGACGCGGCTGCCCGAGGTCGCGGCCGGGGAGAGCGGGCGCCCCGCCGTCACCGCCACCGCGCTGCGCGCCGGGGACACCGGGCACCCCGGGAACGTGCTCCCCGACCGCGCCGACCTGCTCGTCTCCCTGCGCGGCTTCTCCGAACCGGCCCTCGACCACGCCGTCGCGGACGTCGTACGGCTGGCCCACGCCGAGGCCGCGACGGCCGCGCCGCGGCCCCGGGTCACCGTCACCACCGTCTCCCGCTCCGGGATCACCGTGACCGACCCGGAGGTCACCGACGGCGTGCGCACCGCCCACCGGTCCGCGTTCGGCGCCGCCCGCGTCACATCCTGGCCCCCCGCCCTGGCCACCGAGGACTTCCCGCTCCTGACAGGCGCGGGCGCGCCGCTGCACGGCCACGGCGGCATCCGGGGCTGCTACTGGATGCTCGGCGCCACCGGCCCGGCCCAATGGGCCGCGGCCCCCGGCCCCGACCCCGCGGCGAGACTCCGCGCACTGCCGGCGAACCACTCGCCCCGCTACCTGCCGAGCGTGCGGCTGACGTTGCAGACGGGGATCACGGCGATGGTGACGGGGGCGTTGGCGCGGCTGGGGGCGGGGGAGAGGGCGATCGGCTGAGGGCGGCGGACGAGGGCCGCGTGCGGCTGAGGTGGTGGGCGGCGCCGGGCGGCGGACGCCGCCGCTCCGGCGCCGACCACCCACGAGCAGGCGCCCGTACGGGGTGACCATGAGCGGCCGGGGCCCGGGGCCGGCCCGGTCGGAGCCGGCAGGCGCCCGGTCGAACCCGCCCCGGCGGCCCTGCCCCCTCAAGCCCGCCCCGTCAACCTCCCCCGCTCCACCCCCAGTTCCCGGGCCAGCGCCTCGTCCACCCACTCCTGCGCCCGCGCTCGCGGTACCGAGCCCGGGTACGAGGTCAGCTGGACGGCGAGGCCGTCGAGGAGGGCGGTCAGGCGCAGGGCCGCGGCCCGGGGGTCGGGGCAGGTGAACTCGCCGGCGGCGACGCCCTCGGCGATGACCTCGGCGAGGGCCGCCTTCCACCGGCGGTCCAGCTCGCGGGTGACCTCGCGCAGGGCGGGTTCGCGCAGGGCGACGGCCCAGCCCTCGATCCACAGCCGCCAGCCCTTGGCCTGACCGGTCGGCGCGTACCAGCGCACCGCGGCCCGCAGCCGGCGCAGCGCGGTCGTCCGCCGCCCGAGCAGCTTGCGCAGATGCGCGAGATCGCCCTCGGCGGCGTGCGCGAACGCGGCGGCGACCAGCTTCTCCTTGGTCGAGAAGTGGTACAGCACCAGCGCGTTGCTCACCCCGAGCGCGGCCGCCACATCGGCGATCCTGACCGCCGCCACGCCCCGCGCCTCGATCTGCTCGACGGCGGCCCGCAGCAGCTCCTCCTGCCGCTCGGCCACGCTCAACCGCACTCTCGCCACCCGGTCACCCTAGTCCGTCCACTCCGCCCGCTCCGTCCCGCCGGTACGACCCGAACCGCTCGGCGAGCACCGGCAGCCGGTCGGCCGCCACGGCGTGCGCCGCCGCGCGGGGTGTCGTACCGTCGGCCGCCGCCCGGTCGAGGACCAGGGTCAGCAGGGCGCGCATGGAACGGCGGACGTGGGCGAACGCCCCCTCCGCGTCGGGGCCGATGTCGCCGAACAGGGTCCACCACCACCAGGCGTTCGTCGCCGAGTTGACCACCACGTCCGGCAGCACGGTCACCCCGCGCGCGGCCAGCAGCGCCTCCGCCTGCGGCAGCACCGGCATGTTGGCCGCCTCCGCTATCCAACGGGCCCTGATCCGCGCCTGGTTCGAGGCGTCGACGGCGTACGACACGGCCGCGGGCACCAGCACCTCCGCGTCCGCCGCCAGCCAGGCGTCACCGGGCAGCCGGCGGTCCGCGGGGCGCAACGCGGAGCGGTCGACCGTGCCGTAGCCGTCCCGCGCCGCGAGCAGCGCCTCGACATCGAGGCCGTCCGGGTTGGCGATCGTGCCCTCGACATCGGCGACCGCGACCACGCGCAGACCCGCCCTTGAGAGGAAGCGCGCCGTCGCCCCGCCCATGGTGCCGAGGCCCTGCACGGCGACCCGCGTCCCCCGGTGCGGCATCCCCGCGCGGTCCAGCGCGGTCAGCACCGACTCGGCCACCCCGCAGCCCCCGGCCAGCTCGTCCAGGCCGATGCCGTCCACCTCGACCGCGAAGGCGTCCGCGAGCCGCGCCCGGGCCGCCGCCTCGTCGTCCAGCAGCGGGTACACCGCCTGCACGGTGGAGACCAGGCCCGCCTCGGCCGCCGCCCGGTCCACCAGGTCCTGGGTGAGGCCCAGGTCCTCACCGGTCGTCCAGCAGCTCTCGACGTACGGCCGCACCGCCCGCAGATAGCGCACCAGCAACCCGTACGCCGCCGGGTCGCGCGGATCGCAGTCGATGCCGCCCTTCGCGCCGCCGAGCGGGACATAACGGCCCTCGGGGTCGTAGTGCAGGGCCTCCTTCATGGTCATGCCCCGGGCCAGGCCGGTCACCTCCTCCAGCGTGCAGCCGGGGCGCATCCGCAGCCCGCCGCTGGACACGCCCCGCACCAGCCGGTCCACGACGAGGAAGCCCTGCCTGCCGGTCACGTGATCGGTCCAGGTGAGGGAGATCAAGGGGGCGGTCATCGGCGGGTCCTCGGGGTCGTCGTACTGAATGCCGAGTCAGTATCGGGCGGGGTCCCGCGCTCGTCAACGTACTGAATCAGCATTCAGTAGTACCGGGTCGTTTCCGGGTTGTCGGATGGGCCGACCATAATGGAGGGCCCCACCACTCCACCGGGAGGTACCGTGACCGGTCCGCGTTCCTCGACCTCAGGGCCCCGTGTGCCGCGCCCGGCGGCCTTCGGCGCGGACCCGGGCGGTGAGCGGCTGGCACGCATCCGCCGCTCCCCGCACTTCAAGGACGGCGTCTTCCAGAACCCCGGCGGCACCGCGCGCACCCGGCCCTCCGGCTCCACGCTGGACTTCGCGAAGGTCTTCTTCGACAAGGAGACCCGCCCGCTGCGCGCCCCCAGAGGCACCGTCCCGGTGCACCCCACGACCTTCGCCGACCTCGCCCGGCCGCCCGCCACGGGCCTGCGGCTGACCTGGGCGGGGCACTCCAGCGTGCTCGCCGAGATCGACGGCCACCGGGTGCTGTTCGACCCGGTGTGGGGCGAGCGCTGCTCCCCGCTCCCCTTCGCCGGGCCCAAGCGGCTGCACCCCGTGCCGCTGCCGCTCGCCGCGCTCGGGGACGTCGACGTGGTGGTGATCTCCCACGACCACTACGACCACCTCGACCTGCCCACCATCAAGGCGCTGGCCGGGACCGACACCGTCTTCGCCGTGCCGCTCGGCGTCGGCGCCCACCTCGAACACTGGGGCGTCTCCCCGGACCGGCTGCGCGAACTGGACTGGCACGAGTCGACGCGTATCGGTGGCATCACCCTCACCGCCACCCCGGCCCGCCACTTCTGCGGCCGGGGCCTGCGCAACACCCAGCACACCCTGTGGGCCTCCTGGGTCGTCGCCGGCGAGGAGCACCGGATCTACCACAGCGGCGACACCGGCTACTTCGACGGCTTCAAGGACATCGGCGCCGCCCACGGCCCGTTCGACGCCACGATGGTGCAGATCGGGGCCTACAGCGAGTTCTGGCCGGACATCCACATGCGTCCCGACGAGGGGCTGCGCGCCCATCTGGACCTCCAGGGCGGCGCCCCGCACGGCGTGCTGCTGCCGATCCACTGGGGCACCTTCAACCTCGCCCCGCACCCGTGGGCCGAGCCGGGGGAGTGGACCAAGGAGGTCGCCGAGGAGGCCGGCCAGGCGGTCGCCCTGCCCCGCCCCGGCGAGCCCTTCGAGCCCGCCGGGAAGCTCCCGGCCGAGGCGTGGTGGCGAGGCGTGTCCGGCGAGGTCCGCCGCACCTGGCGCTCGGTCGGCGCCCTGGTCGCGGAGCCGCCGAAGCGCGGCTGAGGCACACATCCGGGGGTCTCAGCCGTTGTCGGTGAGACCCTCCACCAGGGCCCGCAGGCCGTCGAGGTAGGTGTCCTCGGCGGTCAACGGGCCCCAGGCGTCCGCGAGTTCCGCCAGGCGGGGGAGTTCGCCCGGTTCGAGGCCGGTGAAGACCTGCTCCCGGTAGGTGGGGCGGTCGTCGTCCGCGCGCCGGCGGTCCGCGGTCGTACGGACCACGATCTCCCCCGCGGTGTAGTACCAGATCGCGCGGTATCCGTGGACGGCCCGCTCGGGCGTCAGGCCGCAGGCGACGAAACCGTCGACGATCTGCTCGACGAACCACAGCGCGGCGGCGGACATCAGGTCGTCCGCGGTCAGCACCTCCACGATCCAGGGGCAGTCGGCGAGCGCCCGGTGGATCGCGGCGGCGGCGACGACGATCCGCTCGCGCGGCTCGGCGGGCATCCCGGTCCGGCGCAGCGTCCGCGCCGCGTGGTCGTCCAGCAGCAGGACGAGCAACTCCTCCTTGTTGCGGACATGGTGGTAGAGCGCCATCGGCGTGCTGCCGATCTCCGTGGCAAGCCGCCGCATGGTGAGCCGTTCCACGCCCTCCTCGGCCACGATCCGGCGGGCCGCCCCGATGACCTCCTCGCGGGTGAAACGGGGAGGTCGGCCAGGGTTCCTGCGCGGTGCGGACGGCTGCGGCATGCCCTCATCATCCCCCACGGGTCGACAGCGGCGGTGCGCCGGGGCTATTTTTCTTACAAGTATAGAAACTCAGAGGACCGGCTGGAAGGAACCCCTCATGACGACGACACCCCTCGCCCCCGTCGACCTGTTCGCCGCCGCGCTGCACATCGACCGGGACGGCCGGGTCATGGCCGCCGAGCGGCGGATGGCCGGCGGCGACCCCGGCTCCTGGCACCTCGCGGCGTTCCACGCGGAGACGGACGCCGATGTGCACGCCGACCACTGGGAGATGCACCCGGAGGCGGACGAGGCGGTGTGCTGCCTGACCGGCGCCGTCCGCCTCCACTTCCGGCCCGCCGAGCCGGGCGGTGCCGAGGAGACGGTGCGGCTGCGGGCGGGCTCCGCCGTGATCGTGCCCCGTGGCCGCTGGCACCGCGTACGGCTGGACGCGCCCAGCGACCTGATGTCGCTCACCCTGCGCCAGGGCACGCGACACGAGCGCATCGAAGGCCAAGGGGGACACGCTCAGTGACATTCGCGGGTGTCCGGGGAGGGAGGGCGAGCGCGGTTCGGCGAACGGTGAACGCCGTCGGGCGGGGCCTGGGCCGAGCTGCGGGCCGGGAGGTCGGCCCTGGTCGGCCGTCCCGACCCACTCGCTCTTTCTGACCGCTTTTGATCGGACCTTATCGATATTTTTCGACCCGATCGGAGCACACGCGACCCGGTCATCGGTCTTTCGTACGGGGCCTCATACCAGAGCGGGACGCTGGGCGGGGGAGTTTGGCAACTGCCCCTCGCACATGAGGCGGAGGCGACTACCGTGAGTGTCCGACCCCAGGCCCGACGGACCCGTACGAGGACGCAGAATGTCTCACCTTCGCGCACCGGCCACCCGTGCCGACCGCCGGGAGGGCGGGCGGCACGGGCGGCCGGTCGCCCGACCCGCTCCCGCACTGCCCGAGACGCACATACGGCCCCAGCTGATGCGGCTCGCCGTGCTGCCCCCGCTCGCGGTCGCCCTCGGCGCCACCGCCGCCGTCCTGTTCACCATCCGCTCCACCGGCGCCCGCACCGGCCCCGTCCTGTGGGCCGTGCTCGGCGGCGCGGTCACCGTGGCCGTCGCGGGCATCCTGATCGCCGCCGTGGCCGCCGACCGCGCCGCCCGCGGTGTCGCCGAGCGCATCGACGCCCTGCGCCGCACCGCCGCGCGCGGCGAGGCCGACCTGCAAGAACTCGTGGACGCCCTGCGCCAGGGGGAGGCCCCGCCGCAGCGCCCGTCCCGCCGCAGGGCGCCCACGGACGCCGACGACTTCGAACTGCTCGCCGCCGACCTGGCCCGCGCGCACGAGGGCGCCGTCACCGCCGTCGTGCGGGCCGCCCAGCTCTCCAGCCACGCGGGCAACGAGCAGAAGCTCGAAGTGTTCGTCAACCTCGCGCGCCGGCTGCAGTCGCTCGTGCACCGTGAGATCTCCATCCTGGACGACCTGGAACACGAGATCGAGGACCCCGACCTGCTCAAGGGCCTCTTCCACGTGGACCACCTGGCCACCCGCATCCGGCGGCACGCCGAGAACCTCGCCGTGCTCGGCGGTGCCGTCTCCCGGCGCCAGTGGAGCAACCCGGTGAGCATGACCGAGGTGCTGCGCTCCGCCATCGCCGAGGTCGAGCAGTACTCCCGGGTCAAGCTGGTGCCCCCGATCGACGGCGAACTGCGCGGCCACGCCGTCGCCGACGTCATCCACCTGCTCGCCGAACTCATCGAGAACGCCACGGTGTTCTCCGCCCCCGGCACCCAGGTGCTGCTGCGCGCGGGCCTCGTCACCTCCGGGCTCGCCGTCGAGGTCGAGGACCGCGGGCTCGGCATGCCCGTCGGTGAACAGAACCGGATGAACGCCCTGCTGGCCGACCCCGACCAGGTCAACGTCGCCAGCCTGCTGGCCGACGGCCGCATCGGCCTCTACGTCGTCTCCCAGCTCGCCCGCCGGCACGGCATCGGCGTCCGGCTCCAGAGCAACATCTACGGCGGGGTCCAGGCCGTACTCGTCGTCCCCGAGGCCCTGCTGGGGACGCCGCAGGCGGAGTGCGCGCCGGAGACCACCGCCCTGCCGCCCGCACAGCCCCGGGTGGAACCGCCCGCGCCGGTGTGGCAGGCACAGCAGGCGCAGCCGGTACGACCCGCGCCCGTGCCCGCGCCCGCGCCGATGAGCCCAAGCCCCGCCGCGCATACGGAAGTTCATACCCACGAGGACCCGCCCCCGCTCCCCGTCCGCGACACCCACCGCGAGCGCCCCACCCCCGCCGAGGCCGCACCCGGCATCCGCGCCCGGCACCGCGCGGTGGCCGACGAGCACGACGGCGTCCTGCCCACCCCGCGTGCCGACACGGTGCGCGGCACCATGGCCAGGCCCCAACTGCCGCGCCGCCGGGCCCAGGAGAGCCTCGCCCCGCAGCTGCGCGGCGGCCCCGCGCCCCGGCAGGAGGGCGACACCCTCGGGGGCCACGACCCCGGACTGATGGCGGCCTTCCAGCGCGGCATCGGGCTCGCCGAGGCGGCCCCACCGCGAACGGACCGTGAGCATCTGCACGCCGGGCACCCCGGCCACGCACCGCTCTCCGTCCACCCGCCCGCCGAGCCCGCGCGCCCGCGCGTCCACCGCCCGGAGCAGGAGCCACCCCAAGGGCACCTGATACAGGGCGACCTGAGGAATTCCTCTGCCGGCCCGTCCCCCCTGTCCAGCGGCCCGTCCGAGGGAAGCGCACCGGCCGGCTGACCCCTCGTACCAGGCCCGCACCGGGCCCCGTACGAGCCGTACCACCCCCCAACCCCCAGCGCTCCCACCGAATTTCGTGACCCCAAGGAGTCGATCCACCATGGCGAGCGATGCGCCGACCGCTCACGCATCCGACCTCGACTGGCTGCTCAGCGGCCTCGTGCAGCGCGTACCGCACACCAGCAGCGCGGTGCTCCTGTCCTGCGACGGGCTGGTGAAGGCCGTGCACGGCCTCGACCCGGACAGCGCCGACCACATGGCCGCCCTCGCCTCCGGCCTGTACTCGCTCGGCCGCAGCGCGGGCGTCCGGTTCGGGGACGGCGGCGACGTACGGCAGGTCGTCGTGGAACTCGCCTCGACCCTGCTGTTCGTCACCACCGCCGGATCCGGCACCTGTCTCGCCGTGATGGCGGGCCGCGAGGCCGACGCGGCCGTGCTCGGCTACGAGATGGCGATGCTGGTCAAGAGCGTGCGCCCCTACCTGATCACCGCCCCCAGGCAACACGCCGGCGGACCCACGGCGCCGAGGCATTGAGCGTGGCCGCGGCCGGCGACGGGCCCTGGCTGGACGACGCGGCCGGACGGCTGGTACGCCCGTTCACGGTCAGCAACGGCCGCACCGAACCCAGCGTCGCACTCGATCTGATCTCCCAGGTGATGGCCACCGGGGTCACCCCGCTCGGCTACCTCGGCCCCGAGCACGCCCAGGCGCTCGACCTGTGCCGGGCACCCGTCTCGGTCGCCGAGGTCGCCGCCCACCTGAAACTGCCCGCCGTGGTCACCAAGATCCTGCTCGCGGACCTGGTCGACTGCGAAGCGCTGACCACCAAGCCCCCCGCGTTCCACCACACTCCCACCGACCGGTCCCTGCTGGAGGCAGTGCTCGATGGACTACGACGACAGCTCTGACCCGTTCCCCACCGCGCTCAAGATCCTCGTGGCGGGCGGGTTCGGGGTCGGCAAGACCACCTTCGTGGGCGCGGTCAGCGAGATCGCCCCGCTGAGCACGGAGGAGCTGCTCACCACGGTCAGCGCCGCGACCGACAGCCTCGAAGGCATCGAGAACAAGATGGAGACCACGGTCGCCATGGACTTCGGCCGGATCTCCCTCGATCCGGACCATGTGCTCTACCTGTTCGGCACCCCCGGGCAGGAGCGGTTCTGGTTCATGTGGGACGAGCTGTCCGAGGGCGCGCTCGGCGCGGTGATCCTCGCCGACACCCGCCGGCTCCAGGACTGCTTCGCCGCCGTGGACTTCTTCGAGGAACGCGGAATCGGCTTCATCGTCGCCGTCAACGAGTTCGACGGGGGCCACCGCTACGACACCGAGGAGGTGCGCGCCGCCATCGACCTCGACCCCGAGGTGCCGGTCGTGCGCTGCGACGCCCGGATCTCCAGCTCCGGCGTGGGGACCCTGCTGGCCCTCGTCCGCCATCTGCTCGCCCACACCCCGGAGCACGCGCCGAGCCACGGCGCCGCGCACCGGTGAACCCGACCGACCGCCCACGGAGTTCCCCAGATGAGGCACCCGCACAGCGACGGAGCCCGGCCATGAGCTACGAGCCGTCCCGGCCGGTCCGCGGTCTGCTGCTCACCCCCGAGGACAAGGAGGCCCCCGCCCGCGTCCGGCGGCTGCGGGCACTCGGCCTCGGGGAGCGCCCCGACCCCGCGCTCGACGCTTTCGCGGACCATCTCGCCCGCCTCACCGGCGCGCCCTACGCCATGGTCAACTTCGTCGGCGAGGAACGGCAGTACTTCGCCGGCCTGTGCGTCCCGGCCGTCGCGCCGCTCCCGGGGGAGGACGGCGGCCGGGCGCAGTGGGGCCGGACCCTGCCCCGCGACCACGGGTTCTGCCCCCATGTGGTGGTCCGCCGCAAGGCCCTGGTCCTGGACGACGTCCGCGACTACCCCCGGTTCGCGGGCAACCCGGTCGTGGACGAGTACGGCATCCGCTCCTACCTCGGCGCCCCGCTCCTCGACGGCACCGGCATGACGCTCGGCACCGTGTGCGCCGCCGACACCGGGCCGCGCGCCTGGGGCAGGGCAGGGCTGGAGACGATCAAGTCGCTGGCCGCCGATCTCGTCGTACGGATCGAACGCAGCGCACGGGACGGGCTGCCCATCTGACGGTCGGCTCGTACGGCAAAGTCATATGACAAGAGGGGCGTGAAGGAAAGCTGAGGCGCCGGTTAAGAAAAGCTCGATGGATTACGGCGCGTCCATGCGGCAGATTGCAGGGTGATTCCACCCCTCTGACCCGGTGCGGGCGCGGCCCTTCGGCATGCCCGTGTACGGGACCTCACCCACAGGAGCCGTACGAGTGAAGGCGCTGGTCAAGGACAAGGCGGAGCCCGGACTCTGGCTGACGGACGTCCCGGAGCCCGCGATCGGGGCCGGCGACGTACTGATCAAGGTCCAGCGGACCGGTATCTGCGGCACCGACCTGCACATCCGGGCCTGGGACGGCTGGGCGCAGCAGACGATCAGCACCCCGCTGGTGCTCGGGCACGAGTTCGTCGGCGAGGTCGTGGAGGTCGGCCGGGGCGTCACCGACGTCCAGGTCGGCGACCGGGTCAGCGGCGAGGGCCACCTGGTGTGCGGCAAGTGCCGCAATTGCCTGGCCGGGCGCCGCCATCTGTGCCGGGCCACCGTCGGCCTCGGCGTCGGCCGCGACGGCGCGTTCGCCGAGTACGTCGCCCTGCCCGCGACCAACGTCTGGGTGCACCGCGTCCCGGTCGACCTCGATGTCGCCGCGATCTTCGACCCGTTCGGCAACGCCGTGCACACCGCGCTGTCCTTCCCGCTGGTCGGCGAGGACGTCCTGATCACCGGCGCCGGACCGATCGGCCTGATGGCCGCCGCCGTCGCCCGGCACGCGGGCGCCCGCAACGTCGTCGTCACCGACGTCAGCGAGGAGCGCCTCCAGCTGGCCCGCAAGATCGGCGTGAGCCTCGCGCTGAACGTCGCCGAGACCACCATCGCCGACGGACAGCGGGAGCTGGGGCTGCGCGAGGGCTTCGACATCGGCCTGGAGATGTCCGGCAGGCCCGAGGCCATGCGCGACATGATCGCCAACATGACGCACGGCGGCCGGATCGCCATGCTCGGCCTGCCCGCCCAGGAGTTCCCCGTCGACTGGGCCCGGATCGTCACCTCGATGATCACCATCAAGGGCATCTACGGCCGGGAGATGTTCGAGACCTGGTACGCGATGTCGGTGCTGCTGGAGGGCGGCCTCGACCTCGCCCCCGTGATCACCGGCCGGTACGACTACCGCGATTTCGAGTCGGCCTTCGCGGACGCCGCCGGCGGCAAGGGCGGCAAGGTCATCCTCGACTGGACCGCGTAACCCGACCGGACCGCGTAACCCGACCGGACCGCGTGAGCCGTACGTCACCCGCTCGGCGTACGCCACCCGCATCACCTAGGAGCTTCTGTCATGTTCGAGACCGTCCGCGACGATCTGCGCACCACCCTCGACGAGATCCGTGCCGCCGGCCTGCACAAGCCCGAACGGGTCATCGGCAGCCCGCAGTCCGCGACCGTCAGCGTCACCGCCGGCGGCCGCCCCGGCGAGGTCCTCAACTTCTGCGCCAACAACTACCTCGGCCTCGCCGACCACCCCGAGGTGATCGCCGCCGCCCACGAGGCACTGGACCGCTGGGGCTACGGCATGGCCTCCGTCCGCTTCATCTGCGGCACCCAGGAGGTGCACAAGGAGCTGGAGGCGCGCCTGTCCGCGTTCCTCGGCCAGGAGGACACCATCCTCTACTCCTCCTGCTTCGACGCCAACGGCGGTGTCTTCGAGACCCTGCTCGGCGAGGAGGACGCGGTGATCTCCGACGCCCTCAACCACGCCTCCATCATCGACGGCATCCGGCTCTCCAAGGCCCGCCGCCACCGCTACGCCAACCGCGACCTCGCCGACCTGGAGGCGAAGCTCAAGGAGGCGTCCGGCGCCCGCCGCCGGCTGATCGTCACCGACGGCGTGTTCTCCATGGACGGCTACGTCGCCCCGCTCGGCGAGATCTGCGACCTCGCCGACCGCTACGACGCGATGGTCATGGTCGACGACTCGCACGCCGTCGGCTTCGTCGGCCCGAGCGGCCGCGGCACCCCCGAGCTGCACGGCGTGATGGACCGGGTGGACATCATCACCGGCACCCTCGGCAAGGCCCTCGGCGGCGCCTCCGGCGGCTATGTCGCCGCCCGCGCCGAGATCGTCGCCCTGCTGCGCCAGCGCTCGCGCCCCTACCTGTTCTCCAACACCCTCGCCCCGGTGATCGCCGCCGCCTCCCTCAAGGTCCTCGACCTGCTGGAGTCCGCCGACGACCTGCGGGTGCGGCTGGCCGAGAACACCAAGCTGTTCCGCTCCCGGATGACCGCGGAGGGCTTCGACGTCCTCCCCGGCGACCACGCCATCGCCCCCGTGATGATCGGCGACGCGGCGCAGGCGGGCCGCATGGCCGAGCTGCTCCTGGAGCGGGGCGTGTACGTGATCGGGTTCTCCTACCCGGTCGTCCCGCAGGGCCAGGCCCGCATCCGCGTCCAGCTGTCCGCCGCGCACTCCACCGAGGACGTCAACCGGGCGGTGGACGCGTTCATCGCGGCGCGCGCGGAGCTGGCGGCCTGACCAGGGGATATCACCTGGGATAATCGGGGGCATGATCGAGGCACGGCGGCTCCACATCCTCCGTGCGGTGGCCGACCACCGCACGGTCACCGCGGCGGCCGCCGCCCTCTATCTCACCCCGTCCGCCGTCTCCCAGCAGCTGACCGCCCTGGAGCAGGAGACCGGCCACCGGCTGGTCGAGCGGGGCGCCAAGGGGGTACGGCTCACTCCGGCCGGCGAGATCCTGCTCGGCCACACCAACATGGTCCTCGCCCAGCTGGAGCGCGCCGAGGCGGAACTCGCGGCGTACGGCTCGGGCGAGGCCGGCACGGTCACCGTGGCGGCCTTCGCGACCGGCATCGCCCAGGTCGTGGCCCCCGCGGTGGCCCGCCTCGCCGGCACCGCGCCCGGCATACGCATCCGCGTGAAGGACGCGGAGGGCGACGCCAGCCTGCCGATGGTCCTGGACCGGCAGGTGGATGTGGCGGTGGCCGTCGAGTACCGGGGCGCACCGTCCGCCGACGACCCCCGGCTCACCCATGTCCCGCTGTACGCGGAGCCGTTCGACGCCGTGGTCCCCCTCGGCCACCGGCTCGCCGACTCGGCCGAGGTACCCCTCGCCGAGCTGGCCAAGGACCCCTGGATCGGGCCCTACCCCGGCAACCCCTGCCACGACGTCGTCGTACTCGCCTGCGAGAGCGCGGGGTTCCAGCCCCGCCTCGAACACTCCTCCGACGACTTCCGCGCCGTCGTCGCCCTCGCCTCCGCCGACGCGGGTGTCGCCCTCGTGCCCCGTTCCGCCCTGCGCGGCATGGACCTCAGCGACGTGGTCGTACGCCCGGTGGACGGCGTGGCCCCCACCCGCCGGGTCTTCGCCGCGGTGCGCCGGGGCGCGGAGGGGCATCCGCTGATCAGGCCGGTGCTGGCGGCGCTGGGCGGGGCGGCGGGGGGCTGACCGCCGGGCATTGTCAGTGCCCGGCGCTACGGTGCGTGGCATGCCGGATGCCGAAGCCGTACGCCGTATCGCGCTGTCCTTCCCCGACACCACGGAGAAGACGGCCTGGAACATGCCCACTTTCCGGGTGGCCGGGAAGATGTTCGCGACCCTGCCCGAGGACGAGACGTCCCTCGCCGTGCGCTGCCCGAAGGAGGAGCGGGACGAACTGGTGCTGGCCGAGCCGGAGAAGTTCTGGATCGCCGGACACGAGGCGCAGTTCGCCTGGATCAGGGCACGGCTCGCGACCCTGGAGGACGAGGCCGAACTCCGGGACATCCTCGCCGACTCCTGGCGCCAGGCCGCCCCGCCCCGACTCCTCGAATCCCACCCGGAGTTGGGCACCCCGCCCACCCGGTGAGAATCCCGGCGGCCGGGGAGGCGACGTGGCATGATCCCGCGCGGTCGCCAGGGAGGGAGCCGCAATGGGCGGGACGGAGACGGGTGGATCCGGCAGCGCGGGGGACGCACAGGGCGGCCGGGACGACGACGGCCGACGGGCAGCGGAGCCGGACGCCGGGGCGGTGGGCCGGTCGGGGGAGAGGTCCGATGCCACGGTGGCGGGCCTGCCGGGCGGGGAGTCGGACGACGGGGCGGTGGGGCGGCCCGTGGCGGACACGCCCCCGGCGCCGAGCTGACGCCGCGTCCCGCCCGCCCCCGCTCACACCCCGGCGCGCGCGCCCAGGAACCCCCCGATCCGCTCGCGCAGACTCCGCGCGTCCAGACCGTGCGCGGCGGTGTGCTCCTCGACGGTGCCGTAGCGGCGCAGCTCCCGGCGGCCGACCCCGAGGCCGAGGACCCGGTGCGGGAGGTCCGCGAGGGCGTCGTTCACCGCGGCGGTCGACGTGCCCGCGAGATACGGCTCGACCGTCACCACGTCCGTCCCCGCGGTACCGGCCGCCCGGCGCAGCCCGGCCGCGTCGAACGGTCGTACGGTCGTCGCGTACAGCACGGTCACGTCCATGCCCTCCGTCGCGTCCAGCACCGCGTCCAGCAGCGGGCCCACCGCGATCACCACGCCGGCCCGTCCCTCCCGTACGGTCACGAACCGCTCGCCGTCGACCGGCAGCGCCCGCCGGTTGGACTGCGCGGACAGCCGTACGTACACCCGGTCGTCGCCCGCCGCGACCGCGTGCCGCAGCAGGGTCCCGGCCTCGTCGGGGTGGCCCGGCACGTGCACGGTCCAGCCGTCCAGGGTGTCCAGCAGGGCCACGTCGCCCGGCGCCATATGGGTGAACCCGCCGGCCGGCCAGTCGTAGGAGGCGGCCGCGCTGACCAGTACCGCTCCCGTGCCCTGATGCCCGAAGTCCAGCTTGACCTGCTCGAACGGCCGCTCCACCAGAAAACTCGCGAACGTGTGCACGACGGGCCGCAGCCCGGTCAGCGCCATCCCGGCCGCCGCCCCCACCAGCAGCTGCTCGCGGATGCCGACGTTGACCACCCGCTCGGGATGCCGGGCGACGGCCTCGTGGAAGGCGTCCTTGCCGATCTCGGCGAGGACCACCGCGACCCGCGGGTCCTCGTCCAGGAGCCGGGAGACGACGGGAGCGAAACGGTCACGCATGGTGTCCATGGAGATGTCGCCCTTTCGGAGCGTGAGGGAAGTCTTTCGGAAGAGGGGGGGCGTTTCTCAGGCGGTCTTCGGCTCGACCCTGGCCACGACCACGTGCGGGCGCCCCGGATGCGGCGCCGTGAACGCCTCGTACAGGGCCGTGTGGTCCCGCCCGTCGACGGTCGCCGCCGACCAGCCCGCGGCCTCGAACCGGGCGGCGATCCCGCCGGGCCGGGCGTGGCTCGCGGAGGAGTTGTCCACCACGACGGTGTGCAGCCGGTCGAGACCGGCGGGCCCCGCGAAGGCGATGGCCTCGTGATTGCTGCCCTCGTCCAGCTCGGCGTCCCCGATCAGCACCCAGACCGCCGGATCGGCGAGCCCCTGGGCCCGCAGCCCCAGCGCGGCCCCCACCCCGATGGGCAGCCCGTGGCCGAGCGATCCGCTGCCGATCTCGGCCCCCGGCACCAGAACCCGGTCCGGGTGGTGGCCGAGCGGGGAGTCGTACCCGCCGAACCCGGGCAGCCACTCGACCGGCAGGAACCCCTTGGCGGCCAGCACCGCGTAGTACGCCATCGGGCCGTGTCCCTTGCTCAGCAGGAACCGGTCCCGGCCCGGGTCCGCCATCCGCTCCGGCGTGACGCGCAGGACCCGGTCGTAGAGCACCCACAGCACGTCGAGGGTGGAGGTGGCCGCCGGGCCGTGCTTCTCGTCCCCGGTCATCAGGCTCATCAGGCGGGGCAGGTCGGCGTACCCGTGGGTGCGGTGGTCGTCCGCTGTGATCGTCATGAACGACAGCGTGCAACCTCGACCAAGCTTGAGGTCAACCCCGGACGTCGTGCGCGATCACCGAGCCGAGTGCGGTATTGTTTCCCTGCACGTTGCGACCGGGGAAACCGCAGGTCAAACGGCAACGGGACGTGGCGCAGCTTGGTAGCGCACTTGACTGGGGGTCAAGGGGTCGCAGGTTCAAATCCTGTCGTCCCGACTCGTGAGAGTCGTAGATCAGGGCTGGTTCCGGAGGTTCTCCGGTACCGGCCCTCGGTCGTTTCCGGGGATCGTTCGAGATGCGCGCACCCTGGTGCGGGTGAGTCCATGGGCATGGCAGGGCCCCGGCGTCCGCCGGGCCGTGCCGTCCCCGTTCGGAACACCGCAGGAGGGCTGTCATGGCCAGTACCCCGGACAAGACACTCAACGGCAAGGTCGCCTTCGTCGGCGGCGCGTCCCGCAATCTCGGCGGGCTGATCAGCACGACCCTCGGCGCCGAGGGCGCCCTGGTCGCGGTGCACTACAACAGCGAATCCTCCCGCGCCAAGGCCGAGGACGTCGTCGCGCAGATCAACAAGGGTCCGGGTGAGGCGTTCGCCGTCCAGGCCGACCTGACGAAGGTCGCCGAGGTGGAGCGGGTCTTCGAAGAGGTCTTGGACCGGTTCGGCAAGCTCGACTACAGCATCAACACCGCCGGCATGGTGCTGAAGAAACCGCTCACCGAGATCACCGAGGAGGAGTACGACCGTATGTTCGCGGTCAACTCCAAGGCCGCCTTCTTCGTGATGCGCGAGGCGGCCCGCCGGATGGACGACGGCGGGAAGATCATCACGATCGTCACCTCGCTGCTCGCCGCGTACACCGGCCTGTACTCCGTGTACGCGGGCAGCAAGGCCCCCGTCGAGCACTTCACCCGCGCCCTGTCGAAGGAACTGTTCGGCCGGAACATCTCGGTCAACAACATCGCCCCCGGCCCGATGGACACCTCGTTCTTCTACCCCGCCGAGGACGACGACTCCGTCGCCTACCACAAGTCCTCCGCGATGAACGGCGAGCTCACCAAGATCGACGACATCGTGCCCTGGGTCCGCCACCTGCTGACCGAGGGATGGTGGGCCAACGGCCAGACGATCTTCCTCAACGGCGGCTACACCACCCGCTGACCCGGCCCCGGGCAGGACGGCCGCCCCCGGCGCCCCGGCACTACGGGGCGCCGGGGGCGGCCGGGGCGGCCTGCGCCACGGGCCGCAGGCGGACCGGGAGGGTCGTGTGGCCGTTGCTGATCAAGGTCGGCAGCGGACGCAGTTCCGTGGCGGGTACCGCGAGCCGGGCCTCGGGGAAGCGGGCGAAGAACTGCCGCAGGGCGGCGGCCACTTCGAGGCGGGCGAGCGGGGCGCCGAGGCAGAAGTGGACGCCGTGGCCGAACGCCAGGTGATCCTTCGTGGTCCGGGTGGCGTCGAAGCGGTCGGCGTCCGCGCCGTACCAGCCGGGGTGGCGGTTGGCGGCGGCGTAGGAGGCGAGGATGGCCTCCCCCGCCCGGATCGTCCTCCCGTCGGGCAGCGGGATGTCCCGGAGCGCGAAGCGCATGGGCAGGTGCTTGACGGCGGACTCGTGGCGCAGGGTCTCCTCGACCACGTCGTCCCAGCCGCACCGGCCGCTGCCGACATGGGCCGGCTGCGCCGGGTCGGTCAGCAGGGAGGTGACGGCGTGGTCGATGACGTTGACGGTCGTCTCGTACCCGGCGCTGACCATCAGCACCAGGGTGTCGCGCAGTTCGGCGTCCGACAGGGAACCGCCGTCGCCCTCCTCGTCACGGGTGGCGATCAGCAGCGAGGTCATGTCGTCGCCGGGCGAGGCACGCTTCGCCGCGATCAACTCGTCGAACAGCCGGTAGAGGGCGGCCGTGTTGGCCGCGGCCTCCTCGGCGGACAGGGTGGTGGCGAACACCCGGTCCACCACCGTACGGAGCCCGTTCGACCGGGCGGCGGACAGTCCCATCATCCGGCCGATGACCGCGATCGGCAGCGGATAGGCCAACCGCTCGCGCAGGTCCACGACTTCGCCGTCCGGGAGGGCTTCCAGGTCGTCGAGGATGCCGGTGACCAGGGCCTCCACGACGGGCGTCAGGGCGGCGATGCGGCGGGCCGAGAAGGCCGGGGCGATCAGCCGGCGCAGCCGTCGGTGGTCGGTGCCGTAGGCGGTGAACATGTTGTCGACCGCCACCCAGAGGGCGAGTGGCCAGGTGGGGACCGTGGCGGCGAAGGCCGGCCAGTGCGCCCGCGCGTCCTTGGAGACGGAGGCGCACGTCAGGAGCTGCTTCAGGAGGTCGGGATCGGAGACGGACCACGCGGTCACCCCGAGGATGTCCACGGGCGTGGCCGCGCCACGGGCGTACAGCGCCCGGTGCTCGGCGTGGTGGTCGGAACCGGCGGGGTCGAGGACGAGAGGCTGCTCTTCGGTCACGGCCAGGGCTCCTTCGACGGGAGTCGGGAAGGACGGCGGAGGAGCGGTGAGGGCGCGGGTCCCACGGTCGCCCCGGTTCGCCTGTCAGCGGGCCGGGCGAGAGGCGAACCGCCGTCGGCTCCGGGGGGTACGAGCGCGTGGACCGGTACCGGTGAGCGCGTCGTCCGTGCGCGGGTTCAGGAGTGCCATGTCCGAACGCCTCCCTGGCAAGGTGTCGCGCACCGCGTGCCGCAGGGGAGGCGGAGTCCGGCTTTCCCCCCCCGGCAGCCGGCCGTGTGAGCAGGGTAGACCTCGCCTGTCGGGTCAGGGGGCCGTGGCCGGGGAAGATACGCCGGAAGGCTCCGTCGGCATCCGTTGACGCGAGTACGGCCCCCGCGCCGTGTCGTGAGGGGCGTGACAGGGGCTTGTCACCGGGGAGGGCGATGCTCCCCGGCCGTCGTCAGCCGTCGCGTCCGGGCAGCATCGCCAGCGCCCGGGAGCGCTGGGCGACGAGATCGTCGTACGTGCCGTCGCGTTCGGCCCAGCGGTGCGTCAGGACGCCCCGCACGAGGATCTCGTCGGGGGTGGGGTCGGCCGAGAGCAGGTCCATGACCTCGGTGGCGAAGGCGTCCAGCGGCAGCGCGTGCGGGTTCACCTTCTCCTGGCCCGCCGTGGCGACGGCCGGGGGGACGAGTTCCACGACGCCGACACCGGTGCCGGCGAGCTGGGCCCGCAGCGCCTCGGAGTAGGCGTGCACCGCTGCCTTCGAGGCGGCGTAGCTGGGCATGGGCGGGAAGGGCAGGAAGGCGATGCCGGAGGTGACGGTGACGAAGGTGCCGGCGCCCCGCCCCACCAGATGCGGGGTGAAGGCGTCGATCACCCGGATGGTGCCGAGCAGGTTCGTGTCGATCGTGGTCCGCGCCGCCGCGAAGTGCGCCGGGTCGCGCAGATCCTCCATGAGCATGACGCCCGACATCGTCACCACCGTGTCCAGCTCCGGATACCGGGCGAGCACGGCGTCACGGGCGGCGGCGACGGACGTACCGTCGGTGACATCGACCTCGAAGGTGCCGAAGCCCTCCGCGGCCAGTTCCGCGAGCGCCTCGGGGTTGCGGCCCCCGACGGCCACGGTGCTGCCCGCCGCGGCGAACCGCCGGGCCAGCTCGCGCCCGATGCCCGAGGTGCCGCCGACGACGAGAACGGTGCGGTGGGAGAGATCCATGAGATCTTCCTTTCTTCTCAACGCTTCTCAACGCTTCTTAGAACTGCTCGAAATCCGTGCTCCATCAGTCTTGGCGGCGACCGCCGTCCGTGGCAGGGCCCCCGTTCTCCCTGGTCCTGACAGGGCCCCCGCTGCGACCCGCGCCCCGCATTACGGTGGCGGTATGAAAGACGAGGAATCCGGCAACCGGCTCGGCGCCTATCTGCGGGCCCGGCGCGAGCTGGTCTCCCCGGCGCAGGCGGGGCTCCCGCCCGGCGGCAACCGCCGGGTGCCCGGGCTGCGCCGCGAGGAGGTCGCCCTGCTCGCCGGAATCAGCCCCGACTACTACCTGCGCCTGGAGCGCGGCCGCGACAAGAACCCCTCACCGCAGGTCCTCGAATCGCTCGCCCGCGTCCTGCGCCTCGACGACATCGAGCGGACGTACCTGCTCGGCCTCGCCGCCGCCCGCCCCAGGGCGCCGCGCCGCAAGCGCCCCGAGCGGGTACCGGCGCGGGTGCGCGAACTGCTCGCCCATCTCCAGATCCCCGCGTTCGTGGAGGGCCGCGCGTTCGACGTCCTGGCCTCCAACCCCATGGCCGTCGCGCTCTCCCCACGCCTGACGCCCGGCCACAACCGGCTCCGCTCGCTCCTCCTCGACCCCGAGGAGCAGGCCTTCCACCAGGACTGGGCGAAGGCCACCGCCGACTTCGTCGCCGCGCTGCGCACCACCATCGGGGACGACACCGACGACCCGCGCTTCGTCGAACTCGTCGGTGAACTCGCCCTGTCCAGCCGGCGGTTCCGCACCCTGTGGGCCCGCCATGACGTCCGGAGCCTGGACGGCGGCACGACCACCGTGCACCACCCCGTCGTCGGCGAACTGCGCCTGCACCGCGACAAACTCCCCGTGGACGACGTCATCCTCGTCGTCTACTACCCCGACAAGGACAGCGACAGCGACGAGAAACTGCGGCTCCTCGCCGCGCTGACGCAGACCGGATCCCCCGCCGGTCCAAAACCGGCACCCGAGGAGTCACCGGACGCCGAGCGCCGCGTACCCCCGGGGCCCGAGGGGTAGAGGACGGACGTGAGGGGACCGGGGGAAGCGGGGCTGGACCCGGCACGGGTCGCCGAGGTGCTGGTGGCGGGCGCGCCGGGGCGGCGGGGGTCCGGGTACCGGGTCGGGGACGGGCATGTGCTGACGGCCGCCCATGTCGTCGCGGGGACGACATCCGTACGGGTACGGTTCGACGCCGACCGGCCGGGGGAGTGGAGCGCCCCCGCACGGGTCGTACTCTCCGCCGGGCCCGCCGATGTCGCACTGCTGGAGATCGAGGACGTACCGGCGGACCGTACCGGCGTCGAACCGCCGCGCTATGCCGCCGTACCCGACGCGGACGTGGTGCTGCCCTTCAGCGCGATGGGCTTCCCTCGGTTCAAACTGCGCGAGGGCGGGGACACGCCCGGCCGCTACAGGGACTCCTGCCATGTCACCGGCACCGTCTCCGTCCTGTCCAACCTCCGCGAGGGCACCCTGGAACTGGCCGTCGCCGCCCCGCCCGCCGACCCCGAGCCGCACCGCTCCCCCTGGGAGGGCATGTCGGGCGCGCCCGTGTGGTGCGGCGGCGCGGTGATCGGCGTGGTGAGCGCCCACCACCGCTCCGACGGCCTGGGCAGGCTCGCGGCGGGGCGGGTGGAGCGGTGGTACGAGTCGCTCACCGCCGACGAGTCGGCGTGCTTGCGGCGGCGGGCCGGTCTGCCGTCGCGCACCGCCCTCGGCCTCGCCGACGGCGTCGACGGGCGGCGCCCGGCCGTCGGTCTCGCGGGGCTGCCGCCCGATCTCCCCCTGCGTGAACTCGCGGAACTGGTCGACGCGTTGACCGCCCTGCCGCTACTGCGCGGCGGCAACGGCATGGGACTCGTACTGGACAGCATCAGCGACCGGGTGGCGGCCAACAGCCCCCGTGATCCCCGGCTGCGGATGGACGTCTACGGCATCGTGCGCACCTGTCTGCGCTATCCGGGCACGCTCGACCAACTCCTGGAGGCGGTACGGCTGCTGGAGGGGCCCTCACCCGAAGTGGACCGGCTGGACGGCGCGGCGGCCCGGCTCGCCCGGTTCCGCGGCTGACTCGATCTCGCGGCGCCGAAAGGCCGCAGGGTTGCGGGGCGTGCGGTGCTGGGTCATGCTGGTCGAGGCACTGATCGTGCACAACTGGTAGGTAACGGAGGGGACTTGGCAGCCTTGGAGCATCCGATGCCTGCCGTCGAGTCCGGTCTCGTCGATCTCTCGGGAATCTCCCTCGAAGCACTGCGCTCCCTGGACGACACGACGTTCACCGAGTCCCTGGAGCAGCTGCTGCACCACATCGACGGGCCGCAGGCCATCACGCTGTCGTACAGCCCGTCCCGCTTCGACTGAGCGACGAGGTGATCAGCAGGGTGCAGTGGGGGACACGTGGCCGCTGACGCCACGACGACGGGGGAGCATCTGCCGTACCACCGGCTCTCGGCGGCCGGCGTCCGGGCACTCGCATCCGGCGAGGGCGACGGCGCGGTCATGGCGGAACTGCTGCGCGCCGAGCGCAGCCGCCGGCTTCTGCTGCTGCGGGCGCTGCGCAACGGAGCCTCCCCGAAGGACACCGGCCCGGACGGCACGGACGCCTTCGCGCAGGGCTGGGAGCTGCTGGAACGCGCCCAGCGACACGCCCCCGAGGTGTGCGAGGACCTGCTGATGTCCCCGAACACCGGCATGTGGGTGTCGCTCGCGGTGCGCCGGATCAGGGGCCGGGTCTACGAGGACGCGCCGCACTGGGTGGTCATGGGGCATCTCGCCGCCCTCGCGGCCGCCGCCGCGGCCCGGGCCGGGCTGGACTTCGGCATCACCGTTCCCGTGCGCCGCGGTTTGGTGCCGCTGCCCACCCTGGGCTGTGCGGTGCTGCCGGACCCCGGTCCATGGGGCACCGCCCGGGTCACGGGGCGCACCGGCCGGGTGCGCGTCACCGGTGCGGGCGGTGCCGTAGAGGTTCCCGCCGACCCGGACCGGCGCGCGCCGGACTGGATACCGGTGCGCCGGACGACGCTGGGGGCCGGGGACCGGACGAAGACCCTGGTGCTGGAGGAACTGGACCCCTACCGCACGTTCCCTCACCCGAGCGAGCCCAGCCTGCTGCCCCCGGTGGAGGCGGCCTACTGGGAGGCATCGCTCGCCGAGGCGTGGGAAGTGCTGCTCCGCGACGATCCGGAGAGCGCCGAGGCGATGCGCCGGGGCCTGCTGTCGGTGGCGCCGACCCCCGTGAGAGAAAGGTTTCGGCCGCATAGCAGCACGGCAGGTGACGCCTTCGGCGGTGTCACCGCGTCCCGCCCGGACGACGTCGCCCAGCTCGCCGCGACCCTCGTACACGAGTTCCAGCACACCAAGCTCGGCGGGCTGATGCACCTGGAGCCGCTGATCGAGCCTTCTGCTGCACCCGAGACGCCCGAGACCCTGCTCTACGCCCCCTGGCGCGACGACCCCCGCCCGCTCGGCGGACTGCTCCAGGGCATCTACGCCTTCTTCGGCGTGACCCGCTTCTGGCGTGCCCACCGCGACTCCGCCGACCCGGGCTACGCGCCCCTCGCCCACTTCGAGTTCGCGCTCTGGCGCGGCCAGGTGTGGGCCGCGCTGAACGCGGTGGGCGGACACGAACGGCTCACCCCGCTCGGCCGGTACGTGGTCGAGCGCCTGACCGAACGCTGCGCCGCGTGGATGACGGAGGAGGTGCCCGCGACACCGCTGCGCCTGGCCGAGGAGGCGGCGGCCGACCACCGCGCCCGCTGGCGCGCCCACCATCTGCGCCCACCGGCGAAGGCCGTCGAGGAAGCGGTCCGCGCCTGGCAGCGGGGCGCCGAAGAACCGCCGTCGGCCCTCGCGGCGGAACCCCTTCTGGTCCCTGACGAGGGGGTCCGCTTCTCGGACGGCACCGCGGTCCTGGCCCGCCACCACCTCGGCGACCCCGGCGGAGCCTGGCGGCGCCCCGGCGGTGTCGACGGCGCCGACCCGGCCGAGGTACGGCTGCTGCACGGTGCGTACGCCGAAGCCCGCGCGGCGTTCGCCGACCGGCTGTCGGCCGAGGGGGCGCCGGTGTCCGCCTGGGCCGGCCTCGGCCGCGCCCTCGCGGCCGACCCGGCCCACCGGGCCGCCGCCGGCCTCCTTCGCCACCACCCGGAGCGGGCCCGCGCCGTACAGGACGCGTTGGCGGCGAGGACCGGCCGCCGCGCGGACCCGGTACGCCTCGCGGCCTGGCTGGCGGTCTGACATCGGGCGGCACACGGCCCCCGAATACGACTGGCCGGGGGCCGGCCGGACGGCACGGCCCCCGACTCCCGTCACAGCGGCAGCGGATCGATGTCGCAGTTGGCCCGCCCGCGGTCCCGGAACTGCACCGTCGCCGGGTGCCGCGTCCCCGAGTCCGACTGGAGGCGCGGGGCGTCCAGGACGCGCTCCATGCGGATCAGCGTGTCCTCGCGCAGCGCCGCGCACTCGGCCTGGGCGCCGGTCGCGCGGAGGTCCAGGGACAGGTTGGCGGCGCAGGCGAGCGTGGTCGGATGGTCCTCGCCGAAGGAGACCCGGCACAGGGCCAGCGCCTCCTCACCGCGTCGCCGCGCCTCCTCGTGCCGGCCCATGGCGGCCAGGTCGCTGGCCAGGTTGATGGCGCAGACGAGGGACAGGGGGTGCGCCGCGCCGAGCCGGTCGGTGAGCGAGGCGAGCGCCGCCTCGTCCAGCCGCCGCGCCTCCTCGGGCTGCCCGAGGAGGCGCAGGGTGACGGCGAGGTCGATGTCCGCGGACAGGACATGCGGGTGGTGCGGGTCGTAGATCTGCCGGTATCCCTCGCACGCCTTCACACCGCGTGTCCGCGCCGCCTGGAGATCGCCGTTCTGCCGCAGCGCGATCGACAGGGCCAGCGCCGAGGCCAGCGACTGCGGATGGGTCTCGCCGTAGCGGCGGGTGAACTGGCCGTGCGCCTCGGTGGCCAGCTCCAGCGACCGCGCGTGGTCGCCCGCCTTGCGGTACGCCTCACTGAGCTGGCGCTTGGCCTCGACCGTGGTGGGGTTGTCACGGCCGAACACGTCCTGGCAGGCACTGAGCACGGACTCCTGGAGAGAGCGCGCCCCGATGTAGTCCCCGGTCTCGCGGGTGTCGATCGCGACGTGGTTCTCGGAGTGCAGGGTCCGCCGGTCCTCGCGGCCGTACAGCCGCATCTTCAGGCTCAGCGTGCGCAGGTCGAGTTCGAGCGCCCCCTTGAAGTCACCCACCAGACGCAGGCTCACACAGAGGTTGTGCGCGACGTTGAGCGTCGTCGGGTCGTCCTCGCCGAAGGCCCGGTGCGCCCGTTCGTACGCCATCCGGTCCAGCTCGGCGCCGGTGGCGAACCTGCCCTCCACGCGCCGTACCGCCGCCTCCAGCTGGATCGCGTCCAGCGCGTCCTCACGGTTGTCCTCGGCGTCGGAGGGGGCGGTGCGCTCGTACACCTCCCGGAGGTGGCCGACCAGCCGCGCCGCGTCGTCGAACCGGCCCACCACCCAGTACATGAAGCAGAGCCACTGCCCCATCAGCAGGGTCTGCTGGTCCTCCTCGCCGAAGATGTCCAGCCAGGACTTCCACGCCTGTTCGGAGAAGTCGAGCGACACCTCGTGGTCGCCCCACCAGTACAGGTACTCCGCGATGTTGCGCACCAGCTGCCGTACCCAGGGCTGGTCCGACTTGATCGCGCCCGCGGCGATCACATGGCTGTACAACTCCGCGTACCGGGGCCAACTCGCCGGTTCCATGGGCGCCTTGGGGTCGGCGGCGGCCAGCAGCGTATGCGCACCGTGCCGCATCCGCGCCTGCTCCTGGGGCGACATGCGGTTGTTGAGGACCAGCTGCACCAGGCGGTGCATCTCGATGGAGTTCGTACGGTGGTCGATCCGCGCCAGCGAGTACCGGTTGACCTCCCTTATGGCGCGGGCGAGCCGCATCGGGTCGTTCAGCGCGGCGTCCAGCTCGGGGAAGATGCTGCTGTTGCCGAGGCCGGAGAAGATCGAGCGGGAGATCGGGTCGGGCGCGAAATAGGAGCACAGCTGGAGCAGGCGCAGGGCGGCGGGGCTGCGGGTCTCCAGGTGGTCCAGGGAGACGTTCCAGGCGGCGGCGACGGGGAGTTGGTAGTCCGGCGGCGGGGCCACCTCCAGCAGCTCCATGCGCTTGTTCTCGAACAGCCGCAGGTACTCGGACGCCGGCATTCCCGTCTCGGCCCGCCAGGCCGCGGCCTGTTCGAGGGCCAGCGGCAGATCGCCGAGCGCCTCGGCCAGCGCGTCGGCCTCCTCCTCGCGCAGCGGCGGCCCCGAACGGCGCAGCAGCTCCTTGCTCTCCTCCCGGGTGAACACGTCCACTTCGAGGGAGCCGCCCACCTGCCCCCAGCGCCGGTTGCGGGAGGTGACGAGGATGGTGCCGTGGCCGCCCTGCGGGAAGTAGTGGCGCACCTGTTCGGGGTTGTCGGCGTTGTCGAAGATGAGCAGCCAGCGCGAGTAGGGCCGGCCCTCGCGCAGCGCCTCCCGCACCGCCGGGCCCGCGATGTTGGCCTCGGTGGTGGTCACCAGGCCCAGCCGCTGGGCCAGTTCCACCAGCGCCTGGCCGATCTGGCCGGGCCGCTCGGAGGGGATCCACCACACGATGTCGTACTCGGACTGGTGCCGGTAGGCGTACTCGATCGCGAGCTGGGTCTTGCCGACGCCGCCCATGCCGTGGATCGCCTCCGGCAGCACCGTGGTGGTGCCCTCCCGCAGCCGCTGGTCGAGCAGCTCCAGCAGCTCGTCGCGCCCGGTGAAGTTGGGGTTGCGCGGCGGCAGGTTCCCCCAGACGCGCGGCTGTGCGGTGCGCTCTCCCTCCGCGGTGTCCTGAGGCGGTGTCGGCATCGATGAGGCTCCTTCGGAAACGGTCCGGGATTCCGGCCCGGCGGCGGGCCCGTCCGCGTCGGGGACCGAGGCGGACGGCGCGGATCCCGTGGATGTGCGGCGCGTCTTTTCCAGGGTGAACTTCTCCAGGCTGACCGCGTAGCGCCGATCGTGCCAGCTCAGCACCCTGGCCAACATCGCGGCGCGCTGGTCGTACCGCCCCGACAGGGCGCGCAGCGCGGTCAGCTCCACCCGGAGGAAGACGATGTTGCGGCTGTCGACGCCGGGCATCGCCAGCGTGTCCAGCGGTTCGTCCGGAGCGGGCAGCAGGGAACGGGTCGACTCGTCCCCGGCCAATAACCCCCGGACGTCGTACAGCACCCGCGCGGTGGCGCTGCGGCGGCCCAGCGCCAGCAGTTCCTCGCGGACATCGGGCGCGAAGTCGAACACCACGTCCGTCGGGCCCTCGCCCCGCGCCGGTACGGGCCGTACCAGACCGCTCATCAGCAGCTCGGAGACATGCACCGGGCCCGCGTCCGGGGTGGCGGCGACGAGCGCCCGGATGACGGGCAGGCTCAGCGGCGCGGCGGCCAGCCGGGTCGCCAGCGTGAACGCCGTGGGGCTGGCCGCGGCCCGGAAATCGGAGACACGTTCGGCGGCGGGCACCGGGCTGTGCGGGTCGGGCACGTCCTGCGCCCAGGGCAGGGCACGCGCCGCGTCGGGCCTGCTCTTCCACTCCCGCGCCTGGACGGCGGCCAGATCCAGCCACTCGGGTTCGCCGGACACCAGCCGCAGCAGCACGGCCGCCCACCGCTCGGACAGCGCCAGCACGGGTACGACGACGGGGGCCGCCGCCTCCGCCTCCGCGTCCCGTCCCCCGCCGTCCCCCGAAGCGGCCGGAGCCTCGCGCTCGGCCCAGCTCCAGGCGCTGTTGGCCGCCCAGGGGCGCGGCGAGCGGATCCGCACCCGGTACACGTCGAGCCCGGTGCGGAACCACAGGTGCGGGGAGAGCAGATGGGCCACGGCGACCGGCTGCGCGCGCCCCCATGCGCGCAGCAGCGGATGCACGGTGCCCAGGCGCCAGCCGGTGGCGATGCCGTCGGTCAGCACCAGCACCACCCGGCGGGTGCCCGGGTCCGGCGCGCCCAGCGGCTCCTCGGCGCGCGTCTGCGCCGGGTCCGTCTCGTCGGTGCCCAGCAGCCGTACCACCCGCACCCGGGTGAACCGCCCGGCCCGCTCCAGCTCCTCGACCAGATCGCCCCGCACGGCGCCGTCCCACACCCGCATGGTGGGATGCGCGTCGACGACGAGCACCGCCTCCACGGGATACGGCCCGCTCTCTTGGCCGAGCCGGCTCAGCACACGGGCGGCCTCCCGGCGGGCCCGCGCGGCCTTGGCCGGCCGCTGTTCGTCGTCATCGTGCATGGGGGCTCTCAAGGCGTCGTAGTGACGGTGAGAGGGCGGTGGAGTCCCGCAGACTCCAGGCATGCGTGACATCCACGCACCAAGCCTTGCAGCGTGGGCACCCCCGAAGCAAGGACGCACGGAAGCACGCGGACGGTGTACGCCGCAGCATGGCGGAAGCAGGGCGGCGGACAGCGAACGGACCCGGGCCGGTGGAATCACGCCGGTGCATGTCGGGCACCCCCACTCACCACGCGCGGACGGTCGGTGGACACGCGGAGCGGGCCGGCCGCCTCACGGCTTCACCGGCACGTGCGCGGGCCCCGGCGGCTCGGGCTTGCGCTCCGGATCGTCGAGCAGGATCGCCAGATGGCGCCCCACATGGTTGTCCCACCCCTCCGGCCCCATGGCCAGTGCCTCCTTGCGCCAACGTCCGGTCCGTTCCAGCAGCCCGGCCAGCCCCCGGTCCTGCACGATCTCGGCCGCCGCCTCCTTGAAGGCGGGATCCGAGCAGTCCCCGCGGTGCCAGAGCATGGCCGGGACCCCCGCGCGCAGCCCCGCCAGGTACTCCTGGCGGCTGGTGGCGGAGTCCGAGCCGGGCGGCTCGCTGAGGACCAGGCAGACGGCCTGCTCGTCCTCCTTCAGCTCCCGCTCCAGATGGAAGTGCGAGTGGCCGGGGCGGTTCCAGTACGAGTGCGTCTCCGCCGGACGCTCCTTGAACTGGCGCCACTTGTTGTGCCAGGGCCGGTGCCACGCGGCCTTGCGCAGGCGTTCGAAACTGCGGATCAGGACCGTGTAGTCCATCACCAGGGGAGTGGGCGAGGCGGAGTCCGCCTCCTTGTGCCACCACTCGACCGGTTCCCCCAACAGCTCCCACGGGAGGATGAATTCGAGTACGACGGGTTGCCGCAGGTCCGACCAGCGTTCCTCGGTCTGCTCGATGAGCGTGTCCACCTCGGCCGGCAGGTCGTCGCGGTGCAGATGCAGGGTCTCGCCCGGGACGGGGTGCCAGCTCTCCGCGTCCGACTGGCGCCAGTGGGACAGGTAGTACCGGTCGGGGTCGACGCCGTCCGGCTCGAACTGGATCATCAGATAAGCGGGCATGAGCGAGGCCGGCTGATCGGTGACGCTCTCGTGCTGCCACTCGGCCATCTGGTCCTCGAAGCCCCAGGTGCGGGCCTGCCCGCGGTTCCAGCGGCGCAGCCGCTCGGCGGCCTCCCGCAGCCCGTCCTCGACCAGTTGGTCCGCGGCCAGCGACAGGAACGCCATGCTCACGGGCAGTTCCCGGGCTGCCGAGTTGCCGCCGGCCAGGCGTAAGAACACCGCCCAGCCGGTGTCGCACCAGGCGGGCAGCTCCTGGGTGCGGGAGCGGCTGGCCCGGCGCGCCATCGCCGCGAGCGCGGCGGCGGAGCGCAGTTCCATCAGGTCGGGGCGCAGCGGGTGCAGATCGGCGCCGTCGAAGAAGTCGACCGCCTCCCACTCGTCCACCAGGCGGCGCAGCGCCAGCACGGTGACGGACTGCTCCTCCACATAGCCGAGGCAGCGCACCAGGCAGGGCAGCCCGTCGGGGATCCGCGCGCACACCTCCACGAGCTGGAGCAGATACGGGCGCAGCGTCCTGTTCTGCAACGGCTCGACGGGCGCGCCCAGTTCCTGGCCCAGCATGGTCACCAGCAGGTCGGCACTGGTCGGGTGCCGCAGGGTGACCGATTCCTGGAGCACGTCGACGACCTTGGCCACCAATTCGTTGCGAACCCGCGCGGGGTTCCGCCCTTCCACCCCCGTGACCTCCGATCGTCACCTGCCGCCGGTTCTCTCCCACTGGCGGTGCCGACCAGCGTACGGCCACGCGTCCCGCCACGTCAGGGTGTCGGGACAGCGGAACGGCCGTACCGCCGCGGCGCTCGTCGTCAGCGTTCGCCCTCTTCTTCCTCCCCCGAGATCAGCACCTTCACCTGTGTGCCGTCCGGCGCGACGAGTTTCGGGTGCAGGGCGAGGCGGACCCGATGGGTGCGCGAGGACTCCGACTGCCCCTCGGCACCGGCCTCCACCACCCAGAACCGCACCTTGCCGCCCGCGCCGCCCTTGCGGCTCACCACGACATCCGCCTCGATCTCGACGGCCCCGAGCTCGAACCGCACGACCCCGGACGGACCTTCGCTCAGGGCGGCGTTCAGCTCCTGGCCCAACTCCCTGATCATTTCCGCCAGTTCGATCACATGGCGATCCTATCGGGAAAGGGGGTCCCGTGGAGGGTGAAAGGGCGTTAGAACGCCTTCTTCCTACGACCTGACATCCATAGTTGAGTGCCGCGAGGGGCAGCGATCGTGGCATATACCGGCCGAATGATTGACAAGCCATAACTCACTTGTTTTTCCCGGCGTTCACCCTCGTGCGGGCGAGTGCCCGCGTTCAAGTCTGGAAGGCAGGGAACCGATGAAACGGGTCACCCGAAACGGTGTGATCGCCCTCGCGGCCGCCTCGGGCGCGATCGCTGTGGCGGGGCCGGTGTACGCCGACTCCACGGCGGACAGCGCCGCGGTCGGCTCGCCGGGGCTGATCTCCGGCAACGGGATCCAGCTCCCGGTCCACGTTCCGGTGAACGTGTGCGGGGACACGGTGAACGTGGTGGGGCTCCTCAACCCCGCGATGGGCAACAGCTGCGCCAACACGGGCGGCGGCGCCACCAGGGGCGGCTCCGCCAACGGGGGCGGGGCCACGGCCGCCGGGGCGGAGAAGGGCTCGCCGGGCGCGGTGTCCGGCAACGGCATCCAGCTGCCGATCGATCTGCCGGTGAACATCAGCGGCGACAGTGTCAACGTGGTGGGGATCCTCAACCCCGTCTTCGGCAACCACTCCGAGAACACGTCGAGCACGCACGGCACGCGGCCGGTGACGCCGCCGCGGGTCACCCCGCCGAGGCACACCGCGCCCCCGGCCCACCCGCAGCCGCACGTGCCGCCCGCGCGCACGGCCCCGGAGCCGCCCGCGGCCGCGCACCAGCCGACGGGCACCCTCGCCCACACCGGCGCGGACGGCACCCTCACGGCCGCCTTCGCGGGCGCCGCCTCGCTGGTCGGCGGCGCGGCCCTGTACCGGCGCTTCCGCCCGGGCGCCACGCGCTGATCCCCACCGCCCGGCACGGCGGGAAGGCCCCGTGGGACCCGTCCCACGGGGCCTTCCCGCCAGCGGTGGAGACGACGGTCGTACGACGGCCCGTCGCCCTCCCGCCGCGAGCCCGCCGGGAACGCCACGCACGCGACGATCGCCACGGCCCAGGAGAGCGTGACCGGACGCAGGCCCCGGCCGAGCCCGCCCCGCCCGGTCGGATCGGCCATCCGGTCCGCGAGGGAGGCGCCGAGCGGGCGCGTGACGACGTACGCCGCCCGGAACGCGGTCACCGCGCCGAGGACACCGCCGCGACGAACGAGCGCCGGAACCGAGATGGCGACCGCGCACAGGACGGCCGGGCCCAGGTGCCCGAGGCCGGTGCCGGCGGTGAGATCGCCCGCCGCCGTGCCCAGGGCGAAGGCGGCGGGTACGGCCGCCCGGTAGAAGCCCTCGCGGTGACGAACGCGAGACCGCGGGGGCCGGACCCGGCACCTCGGCGAGGAGACCGGGGCCGGCCCCGCCCATGCCGGTGGTGAGGCGGTGCGACGCCCGTGGTGGTCAGCCGTCGGCCGGGGGCGTGCCGAAGGTCGTGCCCGTGAAGTCGCGTCCCTGGATCACGGGGGCCGAGAACGTGCCGCCCGAGATGGAGTTGTGGACGTCCCCGCCGGTGAGGGAGACCCGCCGGGCCGCCTCGTCCCAGCGCCGCAGCCGCTCCTCGAACTCCGCGTCGGCGGCGGCCCGTCGGGACAGCGCGCTGCTCAGCGCCCGCGCCGCCGCCGCGTCGCCCGGATCCCGGGCCAGCCTCGCCAGCTCCGCCTCTCCCGACCCCTCGGGCGCGGAACCCTCCGGGTCCACCGCGCCACCGCGCCGGAACGGGCGCCGTACCAACTCCCCGAGCGCCGTCCACGCCTGGCGGCCCAGCTCCCCGCCGGCCCCACCCGCCAGAGCCGTCAGCAGCCCCATCGACACCGGATCCATGAGCGAGGTCCCCCGTCCCGTCCCGTTCGGCTGGCCCCTCCACTGTGCGGGGTGGACGCGCCGCCTTCAAGAGCGCCCTGGGGCCCCGCGGTGGCCGGGAATGTGCGGCCGCCGCATACGGCAGGCCGTCTCAGGGGTAGAGCCCGGTGACAGGTGAATATGACAACGGGCGGGGGAGAAAAGGATGGGAGCGACAGGAGAGGGCGGCCGGGACGGCTCGGTCGGCAACAGCATCGCGAGCGGTACCTTCTCGGGACCGGTGGTCCAGGCCCGTGACGTCCATGTGCACATGCCGCCGAAGGAGTCCTTGCCGGTACCACGGCAACTCCTGCCAGTGCCGCACCACTTCACCGACAGAGCCGAGGAACTCCACGCCCTCAACGGCCTCTTGGCCAGCGAGGACGACCCGCAGACCGGGCCCCCGCTGATCGTGGTCAACGGCCCGGCCGGGATCGGCAAGACCGCCCTGGTCTCCCGCTGGCTCCGCACCCAGGAAGCAGCCTTCCCCGACGGGCAGTTGTACGCCGACCTGTACGGCCACGCCGCCGAGGGTCCCGCGGACCCGGCCGAGGTGCTCGGACAGTTCCTGCGCTCCCTCGGGGTCGCCGCCCCGCCCGCCGGACTAGCCGAACAGGCTTCGCTGTGGCGGTCGGTGACGGCGGGGCTGCGCGTCGCCGTCATGCTGGACAGCGCCTACACGGCGGCACAGATCCGGCCGTTGCTGCCCGGCGGTTCCGGCGCCCTGGTGGTCGTGACCAGCCGGCAGCGGCTGACCGGACTGCGCCTGGACGGAGCCGCGTTCTTCCGGCTGGACGCGCTCGATGCCGCCGCCGGTCTCGAACTGCTCACACGCGGTGTCGGCGAGGCACGCGTGGCCGGTGAACGCAGCGCCGTGGAACAGGTCGTCCAGCTGTGCGCCGGGGTCCCCCTGGCGGTGTGCCTGGCGGCGGCCCGGCTTGCCGCGCGCCCCCGGCAGCCCATCGCCGCCCTGGCGGATTCCCTCGCGCCGGACGCCGACCGGCTGGCCGCACTGGAAGTGGAAGGGGAGATCACGGTGAGCAAGGCCCTCGACGCGTCGTACGCGGTGCTCGACCAGCGTGCCGCACGCCTCTACCGCATGCTGGGCACGCTCCCCGTGCCCACCTTCGACACCCGCACGGCCGCCGCCGGGTGCGCCGAGAGCGAGCAGTGGGCGGAACGCCGGCTCGACGAACTGATCGAGGCCAACCTGGTCGAGGACATCGGCCCCGACACCTTCCGCTTCCACGACCTCGTCCGGGTCCACGCCCGCTCCTGCGCCGAGACCCACGACGGCGAGGACGCCCGGACCGAGGCGCTCAGACGCGTCGCCGACTGGTATCTGCGGACGACCACCGCCGCCGAACAGCTCATCACCCCGGCCCAGTTCACCCTCCCGCGAACCTACGCCCACCCGACCCCGCTGCCCGCGCCGTTCGAGGCGGAGAAGGGCGCGCTGGACTGGCTCGACGCCCACCGCCACCACCTCATGGCCCTGCTGCGCACCGCCGCCGGGCGCGCCTGGCACGCCACCGCCTGGCAACTGGTCGACGCCATGTGGCCGTTGTTCCTCCGGCTGCGCTACTACGACCTGTGGGCCGAGGCCCACACCATCGGCCTGGCGGCCGCCCGCGCCGACAAACACCCCGAGGCCGAACGCCAGATGCTCAACTCCGGCGCCATCGGCCTCTCCGCGGCGGGACGCGTCGAGGAGGCCGCCGACTGGTACACCCAGTCACTGGCCGCCGCCCGCGCCGCGGGTGACGTCCGGGACGAGGGACAGGCCCGGCTCGGGCTCGGCAGCTGCCGGATGGCCACCGGGCGGCTGGACGAGGCCGTGCGCCATCTGGACCTCGCCGTGCGGATCTGGGAGGAGTGCGGCTACCGCCGGGGCGTCGCGCTCGCCGGGATCCTGCTCGGCGAGACCGCTCTGCGCCGGGACGACCCGGTCACCGCGATCCCGCTCTTCGAGGAGGCCCGGCGGATCCTGATCGAGGTGGCCGACCCGCACGACGCGACCCGCGCCCTGGCCTTCCTCGGCCGCGCCCATGCCCAGGGCGGCGAACGCACCCTGGGCACAGATGAGTTGACCGAGGCACTGGAGGCGTTCCGCGCCTCGGGCGCCCTGCACTGGCAGGCCCGCACCCTGGAGATGCTGGGGCGCGGCGCACGGGAGCAGGGCGCCGAGACGGAAGCCGCCGAGTACCTGGCCGAGGCGCGCTCCCTCTACGAGGTCACCAGCCCCGCCGACGCGCGCCGCCTGGAGTGAGCGCACGCCCCCGCCGCCGTACGACCGCCCGCGGCGGCCTGCCGCAGGGGTCGTACATACGCCAGTTCGGCGAGGGAGCGGCCCTCGACCAGCCACGCGTGCAGACAGGAGGCCAGCAGCGGCTGGTCGGGACCGACCGCCTCCGCCACCATCCGCGGCCCGCCGCCCCGCCCACCGGCGGCCGAGCCCGCCAGGGCCAGCCAGCCGCCCCCGGACAGCGGCACCGCGGCGAGCGCGCACGACGGATGGCGCGCCGCCACCCGGGTGAGCCAGCGCGCGGCCGACGCCGGGGGCCGCGGCCGTACCCCGTACAGCACATCCGCACAGGCCAACCGGCGGTTCTCGGGGGCCGCATCGGCGTTCACGGCGAAGTGCTCGTCACCCTCCGTCAACGCCCTCGCCCCGGACCGGACGTGACCCGCCTCGGCGATCAGCTCCGTACCGGATCCCGCCGCCCCCATGCGCACCCGCAGCACCGGCCTCACCCAGGGGGCGGCTCCGGACGCCTCCCCGCCCGGGGACAGCAGCCGTACGACGACCAGGCCGCTCATGCCGGCACCTCCTGCCCCGCCGCCGGCCACGCGCTCAGCGGCGGCGGCGCCGGGAGCTGGGCCGTGACCGGCGCATGGGCGGGCTGTCCGAGCCCGAGGGTCCGGTACAGCAGCCGCCGCATATTGCGGTGGAAGCGCCCCGGTTCCGAGGTGATGCGGGCGCTGATCGCCGCGTACTCCTCGCGCCGGTACTCCGCCGCCGCGTACCGGAGCTGGTCGACCAGCGGATGCACCGGCGACAGCGCGGGTGCCGTCAGGGCGAGCGTGGCGGCCGGGGAGGCGGGGTTGATGTCCTGCGCCGGTGAGGAGGCGAGCAGGATCGGCGCCGGGGTGAGCGTCCCGTACAGGGTGACCGAGCCGTGGTCGCCGATGATCCAGTCCGCGGCGATCAGCACACTGCGCCACTCCGCCTCCGGCGGCAGCAGCGAGATGCCCAGCCGGGCACAGCGCCGCAGCCAGGACCGCACCTGCCAGGCGCCGTGCCCCGACCACACGTTCGGGTGGGCCAGGACGACGCACCGGTACTCGTCGCCGGGCAGTTCGGCCAGCAGCCGGGGCAGCAGCGCCTCGAACCGGCCGAACGAGGAGCGCGCGCCCCAGGTGGACGCGACCACCACCAGCTTCTGCGAGCCGCGCAGTCCGAGGGCCTCGCGGTAGCGCTCGCGCAGCGGCAGGCTCACGGACATCCGGTCGTACACCGGATCCCCGACGACGTGGGCGAGCGGCACCGCCTCCGGGCAGTGACGGGCCAGCTCCGCCAGATCGGCGTGGTGCGGCATGACCAGCGCCGCCGGTAACTTCCCGCCGGGCGCGAGGTCCGTCCGGCGCAGCCCGGCCACCCCGGGCTCGGTGGCCGACGGGACGAGCTTGAGGTACGCCGCGCCGTGCGGCAGCGTGATCAGCGGCGCCGACAGCCGCTCGACGCCCTTCGGACCGGCCGCCACCGCCACGTCGAAGGGCAGCCGGACCGCCTCCTCCCACGGCAGCACCGCGCAGCCGAGCCGCTCCAGATAGCGCGGCACCTCGTCGCCGAAGACGTGCGGCGGCGCCGTGAACGCCACCTGGACCCGGAAGTCGTCGTCCACCAGCGACAGGATGTCGACCAGTCGTTTCGCGTAGGTGATCGTGTGTGCGACGGTCAGGACGGTCTTGCGGCCGACCAGTGTCCGCCATTCCCTGCCGGTGGCCGATGGATCGGCCTGTGAACCCAATGCCGACACGATGTACCCCCGATGTGTCTCGTGAGTGCCCCTGCGGGCCGTTGCTCCGGCTCTGCCCGGCGCCACCGGACGAAAGCCTTGCGGCGACCTTGCAGAAACCTGACAGGGGCGGGGGCCGGCCGGGATCCGGTGCCGGGCGGGGTTCGCCCGCCCGGCACCGGACCGGGGTCAGAACACCAGGCCGACGTGGGCCAGCGCCTGCTTCAGCAGCGCGCCGTGACCGCCGGGCATCTCGCTCTGCAGGGCCTCGGAGGACGCCTCCTGCGGACTGAACCACACCAGGTCCAGGGCGTCCTGGCGGGGCCGGCAGTCACCGGTGACCGGGACGACATAGGCGAGGGACACCGCGTGCTGACGCGGGTCGTGGTACGCGGTGACGCCCGCCGTCGGGAAGTACTCGGCCACGGTGAACGGCTGGAGGGAGGCCGGGACCCGGGGCAGCGCCACCGGGCCGAGGTCCTTCTCCAGATGGCGCAGCAGCGCGTCCCGGACCCGCTCGTGGTGCAGCACCCGCCCGGAGACCAGGGTCCGGCTGACCGTACCGTCCGGGCCGATGCGCAGCAGCAGTCCGATGCTGGTGACTTCGCCGCTGTCGTCGACCCGCACGGGCACGGCCTCGACGTACAGGATCGGCATCCGGGCCCTGGCCATCTCCAGCTCGTCCGAGGTCAGCCAGCCGGGCGTGGTATCGGTCATGTCAGACATTGCTTGATCATACTTTCCGGGTGGGGCGGCCGCGGGGGTCGCGGGCCGGTTCGGATACGGGCGGTCCATAGAGCCGGCGGGCGTTGTCGCGGCCCGTCCAGGCCGCGATCCGCAGGGCGTCGGACAGGGACAGCTCATCGGCCTCCACACGATGTCGCAGCAGCTCGGCGAGGCCCTGACGAAAGCACAGGGCACCCAGGTGGTGGAACTCCGCCACACCGTAGGCGTCCGAGCTGTACAGCAGCTTGCGGAACGGGGTGATCTCCAGAGCCTCCGCCAGCACCACCCCTGCCCGCGTGGGGCCGGTGTGATGCAGGGCGAGCCCGACATCCAGGTACACCCGCTCGAACACCGCGGCCAGATAGGCGGCCTGGCGGTGGTAGGGCCAGCAGTGCAGCAGCAGCACGGGGATCGTGCCGGCGACACGGTGCAGCCAGTCGGTGAGCAGCGCGGGATCGGCCCGGTGCAGCCGTACGTCCGCGTCCCCGAAACCGGTGTGCAGCTGGAGCGGCAGCCCCAGGTCGACGGCGGTCCACAGCAGGTGCCGCACCAGGACCGGGTCCGCGAGGCGGCCGCCCGCGCCGAGCCAGCGCCGCGCCGCCGCGGTCACCTCGGCGTCCGGGGGCCGCCGCGGATCGAGGGCGAACCCGGTGCGATAGGCGGCCACCGACTTCACCGCCACCACACCCGGCCGCCGCACCGCCTCCTCCGCCGCCGCGCGGAACACGGCCGCGTACTCGCCCGCCTCCACACCCCGCGCGGCCACCTCCTCGGCGATCCCCTCCAGCCGTACGACCTCGTACGCGGCGGCGCCGGACGCCTCGGCCAACTCGGCGGGGGAGGTGAGCGGTCGCGGCGCGTAGCCGGTGTCCACGCAGAACGCCCCGGCACCGGCCGCCGTCAGGAACCGCCGGTTCACCTCCCGCCACCCCAGCTCCGCGCGCCGGGCCACGTACGCGTCCGGCGGGGCGTGCCGGGGCAGGTCCAGCAGAGGCGCGCAGTGCCGTCGTACGGCGATGCCCACCGGGCTGTCGAAGGGCGAGACACCCGGCCAGGCCTCGCCCTCGGTGAGCAGTGACTCGAACTCCTCGAAGGACAGGTCGGAAACCGTCGCGCCATGGCAGTGGTGGTCCACCAACTCCAGTGCGGCCAGAGCCTCGTGGACCGGCCCGGCGGGCGTCATGGTCAGTACGCCCAGCGGTAGGCCGCCGCCACCCGCTCGTCGTCCAGCCCCTCCACGGCGGCCACTTCACCGAGCCGTACGGCGCTCACCGCGTCCGCGAGGACCGGGCCCAGCGCGGCCCGCAGCACGTCGTCCGCGCGGAACTCCGTCACCGCCCCGGCCAGCGTGGTCGGCAGCCGCCGTACGCCGAGCTTCGCCGCCTCGTCCGCGTCGTAGCGCGCCGGGTCGCCGGTGATCTCCTCGGGCAGCGGGCGTCCGGCCGCCAGTCCGTCGAGTCCCGCGGCGATCAGGCAGCCGAGCGTCAGATACGGGTTGGCGGCCAGGTCGACGGGTTTCACCTCCAGGTTGGCCTCCTGCCGCTGCCGGCCCGCGCTGCCGGTGACCAGCCGCAGCGCCGCCTCCCGGGTCTCGCGGCCCCACGCGGTGAAGACGCCCGCCCACTGGGAGGGCCGCAGCCGCAGATAGCTGGCCGGGCTGGGCGCGTTGATCGCGGTCAGCGCGGGCAGATGCGCGAGGATCCCGGCCGCGAAGGACTCCGCGTCCGGCGTCAGACCGTACCGGCGCTCACCGCCCGCGTGCAGGTTGGCGCCGTCGCGCCAGCAGGACAGATGCACATGGCCGCCGTTGCCGACGCTCCCGGCGAGGACCGCGGGGGAGAACGACACCCGCAGCCCGTGCCGCTGGGCGACGGCCCGGATCGTCTGGCGCACCAGCACACTGCGGTCGGCCGCCGCCACCGGGTCCAGGGCGCCCGCCGACAGCTCGAACTGCCCGGCCGCGTACTCGGGATGGACCTGGTCGACGGCCACGCCCTGGGCGTCGAGCGCGCCCAGCAGATCGGCGAGCAGGTCGCCCAGCTCCACCTGGCGGATCGCGCCGTACGCCGGTCCGGACACCGCCGGCACGAACTCCCCGGCGGGCGCCGAACCGAGCCCGAGGGCCCACTCGATCTCGAAGGCCGCCTTGAAGACGAGCCCGTGCCGCTCGGCCGCCTCGGTGACCATGCGGCGCAGGAAGGTACGGGCGCAGCCGGGGTGCCGCTCGCCCTCCTGGGTGATCCGGTCCACCGGCGCCCACGCCCAGCCGGGCTGCCCGGCCAGCGCCACCAGCTGGTCCAGGTCGGGGTAGAGCCTCAGGTCGCCGTCGGGGGAGCCGAGCACCTCGGTGCTGACGATCGAGTCGTCGGCCAGGAAGGTGTCGAACACCGGGGACATCCCGACGCCCCAGGAGACGGCGGCCTCCAGCCGGGCCGTGGGGACGGTCTTCACCCGGGTGACGCCCGCCGTGTCCACATACGCCAGGACGATGCCGCGCACGTCCTGCGCGGCCAGCGTGGCGGTGAGCGCGGCGACCCGACGCAGATCGGCGGGACGGCCGCCGGGCACGGGGTCGGCGAGAGTGGTCATACGTGTCCTTTGCGGGCGGGGCCCGGTGGGGGCAGTCGGTTCAGGTAGGAGAGGGGCTTCGGTTCAGGTGGGGGAGTGTCTTCGGGTTCGCTTCCCAGGGGGGCGCGCCGAGATCCGCCGCGCGGATGTCAGCGCTTCACGGCGACCGCGCCGAACTGCGGGACCGGCGCGGCGCCCGGCCCGGCACGCCACTGGGAGCAGGGCACCAGGCCCGGCTCCACCAGGACGAGGCCCTCGGCGTCCAGCAGGAAGGAGGCGATCTCGGCGCGGCTGCGGGCGGTGATCGGCGGGGTGGCGTGGGCGTTCCAGAACTCCATCGCGGCGACATTGCCCGCGCCGCCCACCTCGGCGTCGGTGGTGGGGTGGGTGAGCACCAGATGGCTGCCGGAGGGCAGCGCCGCCATCAGGCGCCGCACGATGGCGAGGGCCTCGCCGGTGTCCAGGACGAAGTTGAGGATGCCCAGCATCATCAGCGCGACCGGCCGCTCCAGGTCGAGCGTGTCGGCGGCGCGCCGCAGGATGGCGTCGGGGTCGTGCACATCGGCGTCCACGTAGTCCGTGACGCCCTCCGGTGAACTGGTGAGCAG
The DNA here is from genome assembly GCF_030450125.1 of Streptomyces sp. WP-1. NCBI lineage: Bacteria > Bacillati > Actinomycetota > Actinomycetes > Kitasatosporales > Streptomycetaceae > Streptomyces > Streptomyces sp. WP-1. The sequence goes on along the minus strand of NZ_CP123923.1, from coordinate 1,373,649 downwards.
CGAGCGGGCGTGCACCAGCACGATCGGGTCGTTGTCGACGTACACGATGCGGGACTCGGGAGCGAGGCGCTGGGCGATCTCATGGGTGTTCTCCACGGTCGGCAGGCCGGTGCCCACGTCCAGGAACTGCCGTATGCCCTGCCCGGCGGCGAGGAAGCGCACGGCGCGCGCGAGGAACTCCCGGTCCGCGCGGGCCACCTCCCGGATCACCGGGAACATCCCGGCGACCTGCTCGCCGACCCGCTGGTCGACCTCGTAGTTGTCGCGGCCGCCGATCCAGTAGTTCCAGACCCGGGCGTTGTGCGCCACGGACGTGTCCAGCCGCGCTCCGGTGCTCACAGCCTCACCGTCGGTCACGTCTCTCGCCCCTCTTCCGTGCGGGTGCCCGCCGTCATTGTGCCGCCGGGTGCTCGCGCTGTCCCGGGAACCACGCACGGTCGGCGGTTCGGGGTGGCTCGGGGACGTTCCCGCCCATGAGGGACACTGGACGGGTACCCTGACCCCGGCCGGAAGCAGGACATGCCCGCCATATCCACGCCCCTCCTCGACGTGCCCGGCCCCTCGGCGGGCCCCGCGGACATCCGGCTGATCGTCACCGACATGGACGGCACCCTGCTGGACGACGACAAGCGGATCCCGGCCGGCCTGTGGCCGATGCTCGCCGAACTGCGCGAACGCGGGATCCTGTTCAGCCCGGCGAGCGGCCGCCAGTACGCCACCCTGGCCCGGCAGTTCGCGGAGGTCGCCGAGGGCATGGTCTTCATCGCCGAGAACGGCACCTATGTGGTCCGCGACGGCGTCGAACTCAGCTCCGACCCGCTGGAGCGCGCGACCGCGGCCGGGGTCGCGCGGGCGGTACGGCGGCTGAACGCGGCCGGCGGGGACGCGGGCGCCGTGGTCTGCGGCAAGCGCGCGGCCTACGTGGAGCGGAGCGACGAGGCGTTCCTCGCCGAGGTGCGCCGCTACTACGTCGAGCACCGCGTCGTCGACGACGTCACCGCGGTGGACGACGACCTCATCAAGGTCGCCGTCTTCGACTTCCGCTCCGCCGAACGCTCCACCGCCCCCGCGCTCGGGGCCTTCGCCGCCACCCACCAGGTCGTGGTCTCCGGGGAACACTGGGTCGACGTCATGACCCGCACCGCCGACAAGGGCACCGCGCTGCGCGCCCTCCAGCGGACCCTGGGCATCACCCCGGCGCAGACCATGGTCTTCGGCGACTACCTCAACGACCTGGAGATGATGGACGCGGCGGAGTGGTCCTTCGCCATGGCCGACGCCCACCCGGACGTGCGGGCGCGCGCCCGCCATCTGGCCCCGTCGAACAACGAGAACGGCGTACTGCGGACGATCGGCCGGGTCCTCGGGCTGTAGCCGGCCCGCTCAGTCGGCCGCTGTGCGGGCCACCCCGCCGTACAGGGAGACGGGCCGGTCGCCGTCCGGGCCCTCGCCGGGCCGCCACTCGGCGACCGGCACGACACCCGGCTCCAGCGGCTCAAGTCCCTTGAAGAAGACGCCCACTTCGGCCCGGGAACGAGCGACCAGGGCCACCGCGCCCACCGCGTGGGCGGCGACGCCCTTCGCCGCGTTCTCCGGTTCGAAGTCGCCCGTCGTCATCGACAGCACCGGACAACTGCCGGGCGCCGGCGCCTCCATGAGCCTTGCGGCCATCTCCTGAGGGTGTCCCGCTCGCGATGGACGCAGGGCGGCCCGGCACGATCACGCGGCGCGCTGGAGGCAGTCCTCGGCCACGTCCTTGTCGAGCGCCGCCCGCACCAAGGCGGCGGCCAGCACGGCCGGTTCGGTGTCCCCGGCCAGCTCGGTCAGCTTCGCCGGGTCCTTCGGCAGGCCGAGCCGCTCCGCGCCGTCCAGGGCCTTGCCGTCCAGATAGGGGCCCACTTCCGGCCAGACGCGCTGCGCCTCGCGCAGGAAGATGTCGGCGCCGGCCGGACCGACCCCCGGCTCCTCCTGGAGCAGCCGCTTCAGCTCCCCGGTGTCGCCGTCCGCCTCCTTGTGCAGCCGCCGCAGATCGCCGCCCCAGCGCTCGCTCAACAGCTCGGCACCGTCGCCGAGCTGGGTGGCGGTCCGCTCGTCGTAGCGGCGGTAGCCGCCCCGGCCCAGCGCGTCGACCCGCCGCTGCCAGTCCGCGTCGGCCATCCGGCGCGGACTGTCCAGCCGGTCCTCGTGCAGGGCACGGGCGGCGGCCACCGCCACCGAGGCCCGGATCCGGGCGCTCAGCAGCAGTGACAGCACCAGCAGCCGGTACAGCGGCTGCGGGGTGTCCGCCAGCCGGATTCCCGCCTCCTCGGCGTAGGTCCGCCCGTACCCGGACACCAGCTCCCGTACGACGCGTTCGTCCCGGTTCATCGCGTCACTCCCTCGCCGCTGTGTCCCCGCCGCCGCTACGGCTTGAGCGGGTCGTGGCCCAGCGTCATCAGCCGGTGCCGCCGCCGGGTGTCCTCCGGCGTCCGCTCCGGTCGCGGCTCGTCCTCCATGTCCACCAGGTCACCGACGGTGTCCACGACCTTGTACATCACGCGGACGTCGTCGTCGGTGAGATCGGTGCGGCGCTTCTGGAGGATCGCGAGGACATGCCGGCCGGTCGCGCTGCCCGCCTCGTCGGGCAGCGGCTCCGTCCGCTCACCGGCGTCGCGGACCCTGAGCCAGGCCGCCAGCTCCGCCGAGGTCATGTTCACCACGCGGTGGAAGTCCTCCCACAGCGCCTCGGTCTCCAGGGCATCGGCCACGGGGCTCCCCTCTCGCTCTGGGACGGGTGTCGGATCTGCTTCCGCGCGAGGTGTCAGAGTGCCTGGTTCTCCGCCGCGAACATCCACCGCTCCTTCTCCAGGTCGGCGGTGATGGAGATCAGCAGGTCCTGCGTCACCGGATCGGCCTCCTCGGTGGCCGCGATGCGCTCGCGCAGCCGCCCGATGGCCGCCTCCAGGGTCGAGACCATCAGCTCGACCACCTCGGTGTCCCGCAGCCAGCCGTCCTTGGTCCCGGGCAGCGCGAAGGTCGCCGCGATCGTCTCGGGCCGGCCGTCCGGCGACACCCCCAGCGCGGCGGCACGCTCGGCGACCGTGTCGGAGTGGGCACGGGCCGTCGCCACCACCTCGTCCAGCTGGAGGTGGATCGAGCGGAACCGGGGGCCGACGATGTTCCAGTGCGCCTGCTTCCCGATCAGCGACAGACCCAGCAGATCGATCAGGGTGTCCTGGAGCGCGGGCGCGGTGACGCCGAGGGCCTTCTCGGACAGCGTGCTCTTCACCACGGTCATGGTGCCTACGTCCCCTTTCATCAGTGTCGTACGCCTTGCACAAGCGACGTACGATCTCGTCCGAAAAGGCGGGTGCCCCACGTTCGGGGACGCAAACAGCCCTGCTCAGCGGGGTCGGCGCCGGTCCCGGTGGGTGCCCGGCCTCAGCGGGCGAGCACCCGGTCGAGGAACCGCGTCACCTCCGCGAACGCCTCGTCCCGCACCGTCTCGTGGAACACCTCGTGCCGCGCCCCGGGGAAGATCCGCTCGGTGAGATCGCCGCCGGCGAGCCGTTCGACGCCGGGCCGGCTGCCGGCCGGCGGCACCAGCCGGTCGTCGTCCCCGTGCAGCCACAGCACCGGCAGCCCGGCCGCGTCGCCGCCCTCCGCCACCACGTCCAGGGTGCGCGCGAACGCCTGGAGGGTGGGCCGCTTCATCGGCCCGTGCCAGACCAGCGGATCGGCGGCGTACGCGGCGCCCACCGCCGGATCGCGGGAGAGCGCGCCCGGACTGATCGGCGTGTCCGGGATCTCCGGCAGCGCCAGCAGCCGCCCCGGCAGCTCCCAGGCGCCGATCACCGGCCCGGACAGGATCAGCGCGGACAGCTCCGGGCGGTGCAGCTGCGCGTAGCGGGCCGCGATCAGGCCGCCCATGGAGTGGCCCACCAGGACCAGCGGCAGCCCCGGGTGCGCGGTGCGGGCGAGATGGGCCGCGCGGCCCACATCGGCGACCACGTCCTCGAAGTCCTCGATCAGCACCCGCTCACCGGCCGAACGGCCGTGCCCCATGTGGTCGGGCGCGTACACGGCGGCCCCGTGCCCGGTGAGGACGGCGGCGAGCCCGTCGTACCGGCCCGCGTGCTCGCCGTACCCGTGCGCCAGCAGCGCGAGGAAGCGGGGCGCGGGGTGCTCCCACGCGCGGACGGCGAGGTCGCCGCGGGTGCCGTCGACGACGTGCGCGCGAACGTGGGGCATCTCTCCTCCAACTGCCTGGGTACGGTTCGGGAGGATCTTCCCAGGGGGCCGTTCCTGGGTCTATAGTCCAAAACTAGCAGTGCTAATTAAGAGCTGTTCCGGTCCGCTGATCCACACCGTCGTAGGTCAGGAGTCGAAGCCGTGCGTCCCGTCCACTTCGCGGCAGCCCGCCGTACCCCCATCGGCAAGCTGCGTGGCGCCCTCTCGTCCGTCCGGCCCGACGATCTCGCGGCGGCCGTGATCCGCCAACTGGTCGCCGAGGTACCCACGCTCGACCCCGCCCGGATCGACGACGTCTACTGGGGCGCCGCCAACCAGGCGGGCGAGGACAACCGCAACGTCGCCCGGATGGCCGCCCTGCTCGCGGGCCTGCCCGAGTCCGTGCCCGGCGCCACCGTCAACCGGCTGTGCGCCTCCGGCCTCGAAGCCGTCACCACCGCCGCCCGCGCCATCGCCGCGGGCGAGGCCGACATCGTGATCGCCGGCGGCTCCGAGTCCATGAGCCGCGCCCCCTTCGTGCTGCCCCGCCCCGACGAGGCCCTGCCGCACCGCATGGAGACCTTCGACACCCGGCTCGGCTGGCGTCTGACCAACCCCGCCATGAAGGACCTGCACGGCGTGCTCGCCATGGGGGAGACCGCCGAGGAGGTCGCCACCCGGCACGGCATCTCCCGTGAACGGCAGGACGAGTTCGCGCTGCGCAGCCACCAACTCGCCGCCGCCGCCCGCAAGAACGGCCTGTTCGCGGACGAGATCCTGCCCGTCGAACGCCCCGACGGCATCGTGGTCGAGCAGGACGAGTGCATCCGCGAGGACACCTCGCTGGAGAAGCTGGCCCGCCTCAAGCCGGTCTACCGCGCGGGCGGCACGGTCACCGCGGGCAACACCTCGCCGATGAACGACGGCGCCGCCGGCCTGCTCCTGGTCAGCGAGGAGGCCCTCGGCGAACTGGGCCTGGAGTCCCTCGGCCGCTACGTCGCCGGTGCCTCCGCGGGCGTCCACCCCGATGTCATGGGCATCGGACCGGTGCCCGCCACCCGCAAGGTGCTCGCGCGGGCCGGCTGGGAGGTCGCCGACCTCCAGGAGGCCGAGTTCAACGAGGCGTTCGCCGCCCAGGTCCTCGCCTGCGTCGACCAGCTCGGCATCGATCCCGGCCTGATCAACCCCACCGGCGGCGCCCTCGCCCTCGGCCACCCCCTCGGCTCCTCCGGCGCCCGCATCCTGACCACCCTGCTGCACCGCATGCGCCGCACCGGCGCCGAACGCGGCCTGGCCACCATGTGCGTGGGCGTGGGCCAGGGCAGCGCGGTGCTGGTCGAGAGGCACTAGCTACCATCCGACGCGGGGATCCCTCTCGTGAGGACGGGGGATCCCCGCCGAGGGACGACCGTACGACCGGTTCGGCGCGCCGAGCCGCAGCAAGGAAACGGAGCCGTACTCCATGGCAACCCTGTCCGTCGCCGCCATCCTGGCCGAGAACGCCAGGCGCCGCCCCGCACGCACCGCACTCGTGGAAGGGGAGCGGCGGCTGAGCTTCGGCGCCGCGTGGCAGGCGGCGCTGGCCCAGGCCGGCGCGCTCACCGCCCTCGGCGTCCGGCCGGGCGACCGGGTCGCCCTCATGGCCCCGAACACCACGGAGTTCCCGCTCGCCTACTACGCCGTCGCCGCGGCCGGCGGTGTCGTCGTCCCCGTCCATCTGCTGCTGTCCCCGGGCGAGATCGAGCACGTCCTCAAGGACAGCGGCGCCACGCTGCTCCTCGTCCACCCGGCACAGGCCGTCGCCGGGCGGACCGCGGCCGACGCCCTCGGCGTCCGCGTAATCACCCTGGGCGCGGAGTTCGACGCCCTCGCCGCCGAGGCCGAGCCGCTGACGACGTACGCCACCCGGGCCGCCGACGACCCGGCCGTGATCCTCTACACCAGCGGCACCACCGGCGTCCCCAAGGGCGCCGTGCTCAGCCACTTCAACCTGGTGATGAACGCGACCGTCTGCGCCTTCGACGCCAACGACGTGCGCCCCGACGACATCGCCCTCGGCGCGCTGCCCCTCTTCCACGCGTTCGGGCAGACCGTCTCGCTCAACTCCACCTGGCGGGCGGGCGCCACGCTGGTGCTGCTGCCCCGGTTCGACGCGGCCCGCGCGATCGAGCTGATGGTGAAGGAGAACATCAACACCTTCCACGGCGTGCCCACCATGTTCGTCGCGCTCGCGGCGGCCGCGGCGGACGCGGACGTCCTGCCCGAGCTGCGGGTGTGCATCTCCGGCGGCGCCTCGCTGCCCGTCGCCGTACTCGAACGCTTCGAGGCCGCGTTCGGCGCGCGGATCTACGAGGGGTATGGGCTGTCGGAGACCTCGCCGACGGCCACCGTCAACCAGCCGGACTTCGGCACCCGGGCCGGCACCATCGGGCACCCGCTGTGGGGCGTCGACGCGGAGATCGCGCGCGCCGAGGTGGAGGGCCGGATCGAACTGCTGCCGCCCGGCGAACTGGGCGAGGTCGTCATCCGCGGCCACAACGTCTTCTCCGGTTACCTCGGCCGCCCGGAGGCCACCGCCGAGGCCCTGGTCGACGGCTGGTTCCGCACCGGCGACCTCGGCACCAAGGACGAGCAGGGCTTCCTCACGATCGTCGACCGCAAGAAGGACGTCATCATCCGCGGCGGCTACAACGTCTACCCGCGCGAGGTCGAGGAGGTCCTGGTACGGCACCCCGGCATCGCCCAGGTCGCCGTCATCGGCCTGCCCGACGAGCTGCACGGCGAGGAGGTCTGCGCGATCGTCGTCCCGGCACCCGGCGGCGGCCTCGACGCCACCGCCGTCATCGAGTGGTCCAAGGAGCACCTCGGCCGTCACAAGTACCCGCGGCGCGTGGAGTTCGCCGAGGAACTGCCGCTCGGCCCGAGCATGAAGGTGCTCAAGCGGGAGCTGCGGACGCGGTACACGGGCTGACGTCCTCGACCTGGCCGCGCAACTGCTCGGGACGCGCCATGGGCAGCCACTCACCACCGGAGTCCCGCCCCGGCCCGACCTTGGTCACCACGGCCACCTCGCCGGACCAGCCCGCGAGGGCACGGTTGGTCAGCTCGTTCGCGGACCGTAGCGGCGAGAAGTAGAAGGCGGCCGTGTCGATGTGGTCGACCCCCAGCTCGAACGCGCGGCGCAGCAGAGCGACGGCGGCGCGGTCGCTCTGCGCGCCGTCGGAGTTCCCCATCATCCCGTTGCCCGTCAGCCGCAGCGCGCCGTGGCCGACACGGCTCACCTCCAGGTCTCCGAGCTTCCGCGTACCTGCCGCCGCCGCTGTGTTCGCCCTGTTCCTCGGCCGGTGTGCTGATCAGGTCCAGGAGTATGAGGCGTCCGCCGCTTGCCGCGACAGGGCGACCGGCGGGGCGAAAAGTCACATCCGGCACGGGAACCATCCCCGGCCGCCCGGCCGTTGACTCCCCTGAGAGCCCACGGCACGGCACGCGTTTCTCCACCCCCTGACCTGCCGATACGCTCACCCTCATGCCCGCACCGCCCCCGCAGCCCCCGCGACGACACGTCCTCGTCCTCGGCGGCACCACCGAGGCCCGCAGCCTCGCCGCCGCTCTGGCCGCGCACCCCGCCGGGCTCCGGGTGACCACCTCCCTGGCCGGACGCACCGCCCGGCCGGAAGCACCGGCGGGGGAGATACGGACCGGGGGCTTCGGCGGGGCCGAGGGCCTGGCGGAGTGGCTGCGGGCGCACCGGGTGGACGCGCTGGTCGACGCCACCCATCCGTTCGCCGCGTCGATCACCGCGAACGCGGCCCGCGCGACGGCGGCCACCGGAGTCCCGATGGTCGTACTGCGCCGCCCCGGCTGGGGGCCCGTCCCGGGCGATCGCTGGTACGACGTCCCGTCCCTGGCCGCGGCCGCGGAGGCGCTGCCCGGACTTGGCGACCGGGTGTTCCTCACCACCGGGCGCCTCGGCCTGGCCGCCTTCGCGCACCTGGCCGAGCAGCACTTCCTGGTCCGCTCGGTGGAACGCCCCGACCCCCCGCTGCCCCCGCACACCGAAATCCTCCTGGCGCGCGGCCCGTTCACCGTCGCCGACGAGCGGGAACTGCTGCGGGCGCACCGCGTCGACGTCCTGGTCACCAAGGACAGCGGCGGCGAGGCCACGGCGGCGAAACTCACGGCCGCCAGGGAACTCGGGCTGCCGGTGGTGGTCGTACGACGGCCGCCGCTGCCGGACGGGGTGACGGCCGTCCCCGATGTGGCGGGGGTGCTGGGGCGGCTCGGTCTCGGATCGGAGGCAACCGAGGGGGCCGCGCAGGCCGAGGGAACCGCGTAGAGCGAGGAGCCGGCGGGCCCCCGAACCGGGCTACCGCTCCCCGGGGTTCCGCCGCAGCAGATACGTGTCCATGATCCACCCCTTGCGCTCCCGGGCCTCCGCCCGCACCCGCTCGATCTCGGGGCCCGCCTCGGCGAGGGGCCCGGAGACGAGGATCTCGTCCGGGGTGCCTATGTAGGCGCCCCAGTAGATGTCGATGTCCTCGTCCGCGTAGTGCCGGAAGGCCTGGTGGGCGTCGAGCATCACGACCACGTCGTCCACTCCCTGGGGGAAGCCCTCGGCGAGCCGCCGCCCGGTGGTGATCTGCACGGGCCGGGCGACCCGGTTCAGACCGGTGCGGTGACGGGCGACCAGCGCGGAGACGCTGCTGACACCGGGCACCACGGCGTACTCGAAGGAGACCGCGCCCCGCGCCAGCACCTCGTCCAGGATGCCGATCGTGCTGTCGTACAGCGCCGGATCGCCCCACACCAGGAACGCGCCGGTCTCGTCGTCGCCCAACTCCTCGACGATCAGCCGCTCGTAGATACCGGCGCGGGCGCTGCGCCAGTCCCCGACGGCCGGCGAGTACGCCGACCCGCCCGCCTTGCGGTCCCGCTCCGGGTCCCGGGCCTCGACCACCCGGTACGACCCCTCGGGCAGGTGCGCGTCCAATATGTCCAGGCGGAGCCGGGTGAGATCGCTCTTCTCCTCGCCCTTGTCGAGCAGGAAGAACACGTCCGTGCCGCGCAGCGCCCTCACCGCCTGGAGGGTCAGCTGCTCGGGGTCGCCCGCGCCGATACCGATGACATGAATCTCTCGCACGCCCCGAGTCTGCCGTACGCCACTGACAACGCGCCCCTCAGGGCCCCAGCCTGGGCGCCTCCACCCCGGCGTCCACCGGATCGCCCCCGGCCTCCACCCTCCCGGCCAGCTCCCGCGCCCAGCGGACGAGCCCGGCGAGATCCATCCCGTACGGCCGGTCCTCGCCGCTGCCGCGCTCCCACTTCTCGACCGCGTCCGCGCCGCGCCGCAGCAGCCGGGCGCCGCCGACCGCGTTGCCCCGGGCGGCGTGGGTGAGCCCCACCGCCAGCTGGGCCAGCCCCCGCCACAGGGCGCGCTCGTCCTCGGGCCCCGACTTCCAGGCGTCCTCGAACACCTCGTGCGCGTGGAACGGCCTGCCCGTGTCGAGCAGCGCCTGAGCCTCGGCGACCGTCTCGCGCGGCGCCCTCACCACACCCTCCGGCTGCCGCGGCACCCCCTGCGCGCCGTACGGCAACGGCCGCCCGAGCCCGTCCCGCGGCCGCGCACTGCGGGCCCGCCCCTCCGCGTCCCGGTCCCGCTCCCCGCCGTCACCCGCGTTCGTCATGCCCCCGATTCTCCCCGCCCCCACCCCGAGCCCCTTTCTGCGCACCCCCGTACGTGCGGTAAAGTTCCCCTCGCGCGATCACGCGGTTCACCGCGAGGCAGCGCATCGGGACGTGGCGCAGCTTGGTAGCGCACTTGACTGGGGGTCAAGGGGTCGCAGGTTCAAATCCTGTCGTCCCGACGGTGAAGTACAAGGTCGGAGGGGTCTTTCGGGGCCCCTCTTGATCGTTTCCAGGGGCGCCGTCTCACAATTTCTCACTAACGCTGTTGATCAAGCTCAGTCGAGCAGTTCGGCGGCTTCTCCGAACCCGCCCTGAGCGACTGCGGGTCGGGGTGCACGTAGGCCCGCTTCGTGAAGCCGAGATCCGAGTGACCGGCCCACGCGGAGACCACCGTGTCCGGCACCCCGTTGTTCGCCATCCACGACAGGCAGGCGTCCCGCGCGTCGTACAGCCGCACCTTCCGTACGCCCGTGGCGGCCATCAGCTTGTGCGCCTCGCGCCGGAGCTTGTCCGTCCTCCACTGCCGCCCCCGGCTGCTGAAGGTGTGCGATCTTGTGGCGCGCATGGGCGTGGAAAAGCGCCTGGTGACGCTGGCCGAGGTCCAGACGAAGATCATGTTCGAGGCCATGAACCGGACGCCGGACGCCTTGGAGCCGACGGCCGCGCAGCGCGCCCGCGTGCCGGACGTGATGGCCGGTTTTCTGCGGGGCATGGCTACCGAGGGGCGGCTGGAACTTCCCGCCGCCTGAACGCCAGGAAGCCGTAGCCCGTGAGCGCTGCGGCTTCCTGCGTGTGACGAGAACCCAGGCGGGCCGATTGATCAATCAGACGGGGATATCCCGTATGCGCAGATAGTCGTCCGGATCGTATGACAGGCGTAGTGGTGTCTGCTGGTCGGACAAAGTTCCTCTTTCCTCGGTGCCTTCACTGAGGGTGCTTTGCTGGCTTCACCGATCGGAAACGAGTGGCGTACCCCTAAGCGAGCAACAAGTGCCCATGGTCGGCCAGCACTTCGCGTGCCTCGGGCACGTCCTTGTACTCCCTCAGCCGGTGCAGGACCGTCCGGGCCCGCTCCGCCGTGCGCTCCGAGGAAAGATCGCCGGATGTGCCGATGACGCGGCGGGCCTCTTCGGCAGCCTGCTCGGGCTCGTTCGCGTCAGCCAGCGCCACGGCCAACCATGAGCGGTACAGCGCGACCTCCCGGGCGTGCGTGGCGTCGTAGCGTCCCAGCACGTCCTGGAGCAGCGGCACCGCGCGCAGCGGGCGGCGCAGCTCGGTGAACACCCGGGCGTCCATGACCTCCAGCTCCTCGCGGTTGACCCAGTAGGCCCACTTCGGCGCGGGAGGGCCGCCCGTGGCGTCCAGGGCGGCGTGGGCCTCCCCGAGCGCCCGCAGGGCCGGTTGAGCCTCCCCGGCACGCGTATGCGCCCACGCCACGCGGTCCAGGAACAGGGCGCGGGTTGTGGCCGGAGCGTCCGGCCCGGCCTCCGCAACGGCTGCCTTCGCCAGCTCCAGGCCCTCCCGTTCCCGGCCGCTGTTCGTCAGGTGGTAGCCGAGGCTGCCCGCGAGCTGTGCCACCAGCGGCGCGTCCCCGGCCTGGCGGGCGGCCGAGAGCCCGAGTCGGTAGGCGTGCTCCGCGTCGTCACCCCGACCGGCGTCCGAGGCGATCCATCCGGCGATCTGGCCCAACTCCCCGATCTGCACGAGCAGGCCGCGCCCCGTCTCCTCGGAGTGCTCGGACTCGCGGTACAGGCGGACGGCGGCGCGCAGCTCACGGAAGGCGGGGGCGATCAGGTCCCCGCCGGACAGCACATCGTCCGCGAGCCGGAGACCGTGGACGCGAGCCGCCAGACCGTCCACTGTGGTGGCACCGATCCGACGGCCACAGGGGGCTGACAGCGGCTCCAGCGCGTCCCCGTCGGGCAGCAGGTCCCCGAGGGTGGCCGCGACCCCGGGAAGGACGGCCTGAGCGTCCCCCCGGGCGTACGCGGCGGCCTGCTCCAGCTCACGCAGCGGCACGCCGAGCACCTGGGCGAAGGTGGGGAGCCACGCGTCCGGGACGCGCTCCCCGCGCTCCCATCGGGAGACCTCGTTCCGCGTGATCGACTGGGCGCCGGACACGGCGCACAGCACGGCGGCGAACTGCCGCTGCGAGCGGCCGGAGTGCCGCCGCAGACCGGCGAGGTAGGCGCCGAACTCGCGGCGTCGCTCGGTGGTGTCGCTCATGGTGGCCCCCTTCCGTATCCAGTGTGGCCCCTTCCTGGCCCCCTGGTTGGCTCCTCCGCGTGATCGCGCACCCCGGTTACCTGAACGCGTAGCGCCCCGGCGACCGCGCGAACGGCCCCGGGGCTGGCCGATCTGAAGGAAGCAGACCGACATGCCGCAACCTACAACCCGGGCCCGCCAGACCGGGCACCCCGGGTACAGCGAGACCCTGCCGAGGCAGCCCGAGAGCGCAGCCACCGCGCGGCTCCTGCTTCGTACCGCCTGTGCCGTCTGGGGGCTGGACGCATTGGCCGAGGATGGGGCGCTGATCGTCTCCGAGTTGGTGGCCAACGCCGTGCAGCACGCCCGGCGGGAGTCCATCCGGGTCGTCATCGACCGCCCCGGCGCCGCGCGGGTGCGTGTCGGAGTCGCGGATCTCTCTCGGGCGCGGCCGGTGGAGCGCGAAGCGCACGAGAACGAAGAGGGCGGGCGCGGTCTGCGCCTCGTGGCGGCGCCGGCCGCCGACTGGGGCACGGACGAGCGGCACTGGGGCAAGATCGTGTGGGCGGACCTGGAGGGGCGGGGTTGACCACGCGAGAGACCCCTGGCCGCAGTGCGGCGCGCGCCCATCTGTCGCAGTTGATCGAGCTGTTCGGTACGGACGGATGCCTGCGGATCAGTACGGCCCCCGCTGACCCGGACCGCCCGCCGTCGGCGGAGAGGCCGAGGACGACGAGCAAGACTGACCGCCCCAAGGCGCGGCGAAGCCCCGGCCGGTGAACTCCACCGAGCCGGGGCTTCGCCGTCTCACAGCCGTCTCACACAGGTCTCACGAACTGCACGGACCGACGTGGAATTTGTGGCGCCGACCTGGACGTTTCCGCTCTCCCTGGATCTCACGGACCCCCCTGGACGGTGTTTCGTTCACTGGGGGCAAGGGGTCGCAGGCCAGGGGCGGTTTCGGAGAGATCCGAAACCGCCCCCCGATCATTTTTGGGGACCAGGTGGGGACCAGCGTTCCTTGACTTGTCGTGGGACCACAGCGTCGACGTCCTGGCGCCGGGCGTGAAACGGTCCAAGGTTCCTCGCGTCGGCCCGTCGGTGCCCGGATCGCTCACTTCTGATGAGCATTCAGCACTGGGCCGCCGGTGCGTCAGCAGGTGCTTCAGTGAACCGGCTTCAGGGCGCCGACCAGGGAAAAGAGCGTGCTCTCCGCTTCCGCGGGTGATGGTCACAGCGTCTTCACGCATTTCTCAGCGAACCCTCATCTTCATCCGGGGCGCGGACCGGGCCTGTACGTTTCGCCTTCCTGGAGCGTTCTCCAGGCCGGCCCTTCCGCCAGGCATCTTCGGCGGGGGACTTCGCAGAACGGATGACAGCAGTGAACCCTCGCGCCTTGAACCGCCGTATGGCTTCCAGCGGCCTGACTCTGGTGATGCTCACCGCCGGACTCGCCGTGGCCGGCCTGCCGGGCGCGCCGGTGGCGGCCGCCGCCGGCGCCACGACCGCGACCGCTCCGACCCCCGGCCCGATCGACCCGGACAGCCTGTTCCTGAACCGCTGGATGGGCCAGATCCGCGACGTCATCGGCGACCGGCCGCTCAACAAGGTCGTGATGCCCGGCAGCCACGACGCGGGAACGTGGGGCATCACCGACAAGTCGGGAGTCTGCGACACCGCGAGCGAAGCGTCGATGGCCCGGAAGTACCCGGAGATCGCCGCCGCCATCTCGGTCACGCAGTCGGGCCCCATCAAGGCCCAGCTCGACGCCGGCTCGCGCTATCTCGACCTGCGGCTGTGCAAGCAGAACGGCAAGTGGTACACGTACCACGGCGGTCCGCTCGGCGGTCTGTTCTTCGACGACCCCGCCACCGGACAGAAGGGCGAGATCAACGACATCGCCGCCTGGATCCGCGACCACCCGGAGGAGATCGTCACGATCGATCTGCGCACCTCCGTCCCGAAGGAGTCCGCGGCCGCGGACAACAAGGAAGCCGTCGAGCTGCTGGCCAAGGCGATCGGCACCTCCCGCATGGCCGACAAGAACAAGCTGACGCCCTCCTCCACGTACTACCAGTACATGGCGGCCGGCGCCAACGTCATCCTGCTCGACACCACCAACAGCACGGACGAGCCCTGGGACTGGCCGGAGAGCCGCATCGACGGCCGCGACAGCTACGTCGAGGACAAGGACTGGGGCGGCCTCATCAAGGAGGCGGTGACGCACCCCTTCTCGTCGGACCCGGCGATCGACAAGATCAGCCGCACGGCGCTCGACCGCGACCAGCAGGTGCTGAGCACCGACCTGGGCACGCCGGACACGTTCTTCGCGCTCTCCGGCAACGTCGACTCCACGCTCGCCATCCCCGACGCGGCCTACGACGTCGCCAACAACGGCATGAACTTCAGGGGCGGTGACGGCGTCCCCTACATGCTCTACCTGGCCCGTCAGCACAACTACAACCTGGTGAAGAAGCTGGAAGGCGAATGGCGCTACTCCAGCATCGCCAGGAACACCAACATCGTGGCGTACGACAACGTCAACATGGGTGACGGCAGGGGCCCCATCAGGGGCTCCGGGTACATCAACGCGGCCATCATCGCCAACAACACCCCGACCACGGCACCCGGCACCCTGGTGGGCACCCAGCGCCGCGCCGACGGGACCTGGAGCGCCGCCGAGGCGCTGCCCGGCGCCTACGGCGCGCTGGAGTTCGCCGGCGGTGAGCGCGCGGTGGCGGCCATGCCCGACGGCGACCTGCAGTTCCTCGCCTACGGCAACGACAAGCACCTCTACCACAACATCCGTTTCTCCAACGGCTCGTGGCAGGGCTGGAACCGCCTCAACAGCGACGCCGTCGACAAGCAGCTGAACGGCGGCCCGCTCGCCCTCGCCAGCACCCCCAACGGCACGCTCCAGGCGCTCGCCGTCGACAAGGACGGCAACCTGCTGCACACCCTGCGCAAGCCGGACGGCTCCTGGCAGGAGGGCGGCTGGGCAGGCGTCGGGGACGGCACCGGCAAGGGCGTCATGAAGGCCAAGGACGTCGCCGTCACCGGCCTGCCGAACAACTCCATCAAGGTGCTCGTGTACGGCCGGGACGGTGCCATGCGCCTGACCGAGCGCTACATGAACGGCATGTGGGAGCAGTCGGGCTGGCAGACCCTGCCCGGGGTCGGCGGCGCCGCCACCTTCGTCGGCAAGGACCTCTCGATCACGGCCACGCGGGACTACACCCTCCAGATCGCCGCGATCGGCCAGGACGGCAACATCTGGCACATGACCCAGAACGCGCAGCGGGTCGACTCCGGCTGGAACACCCCGCAGTGGGCGCCCGGTCAGGCGATGCAGGCCACGTCCGTCGCGATCTCCGCCACGCCGGACGGCGCCGCCCAGCTCCTCGCCGTCGGCATGGACGGCAACACCTGGCACAACCTCCGCCAGGCCAACGGCCAGTGGACCGGGTTCGGCGCGCCGCGCGGAACGTACAACCGCCCGCTGGCAGCCACCAGCGTCAAGATCGCCGGCCTGCCCGACGGGAGCAGCTACAGCCTGATCGACGCGCGCTGACGCACGCCGACGCACCGCACGCCGCCCCCGGCACCGGGGGCGGCGTTGTCGTTCGTGGACACCCGCCGCGGTCAGGGTCCACCGGCGCGGACGGCTGCCCGGCGAAGACGTCTGCCCGCTGCCGCACCGGCGGGCGGAAGCGGTGGTACGCCAGGGCGACCACAGCGGCGCAGGGGGCGACGGCGCCTGCGACCATCAGGGCACCCGGGCGGATTCCTGCGCCTAAGCCCGCCGGACGGCGGCGACGGTCGTCCCGCCCGCGCACAGGGACAGCACCCGCGGACGGTCCGTCCGCCAGGAGGCGATCTGCTCGGCAGTACCGGGGACGACGGCGGTGGCGAGAAGGGCCCAGAGGAGACAGACGCCGGCGCCCCTCACGATGTCGGACGGGCGGTGCCTGGCCGCCGGCTGCACGAAGTACGCCGTCCGTGTGGCGACCGCGGCCCCGGCCGGGACGGCGACGTACCGCAGAGCCGCCGGGCGGCCGATCAGGGCGACCAGCGCCGCGCAGGTCTCCATGGTGGGGTGACCGCTGGGGCGGACCAGAGAGGTGCGGGCATGCCGACCGAACCGGGGTCGCCGGAGACGTCGGGGCTTGTCCGGAGACGTCGGGGCTTGTGCCGGCGGCATCGCTGATTACAGCGGTGGGGGCCGGGCGGGGAGCACCGTCGGAATTGTCGCGGAATAGCCGTCGGGCCGGTCATTCAATCGTACTTTTAGTGGCCGCCTGTCGGGCGCTCCGATGAGTCCGCGGTCGTATCGGCCGCGCTTCCGCCCCGATCGGCAGGATTCTTGTCGGCACTCAAAAAGAAACGCCGCTGCCAACCGTGCCAAGAGTTCACCGATCAGAACCGGCCGCCCGGTGCGTCACTTCCGTCGCTGCGCACTCAAGCATCCCGTATGTGTCAGGGAGTTCCTCTTGCCGTATTCGACGCCGAACTGCGGCTGTGGGACAGTCGCCTGAGAGCTGAACACGCTCTCTGGTGGTGTTAAGGAGTACGAGGTGCCTATTATCAGGCGCTTGATTTCTCCCGAGGGGCATATCTGGGAGACGGATGAAATCGTGGCCCGAGTCTTCGGTGCCGCTGAACTTCTTGCACACCGTGGCGTCGAACCCGGTTCGCGGGTGATGATGAGCGGGGCGAATTCCCCGGAATGGGTCGTCGATCTGCTGGCGCTCATTCACCTCGACGCCTCGGTGGTGCTGACCGATCATCGAGCCACCTCCTCACGACGAGCGCAGATCCGCGCCCAGGCGCGCACATTGCTCGAAATCGGCGCCGAGACGGACAGCACCGCACCGCCACCACCCACTTCCGCTACGGCACCCGTGCCCGACATCGCGGCCTGGGCACGGCGTCAGGACGCCGCGATCTCATGGTCGTCGGGTACGACGGGCACCCCCAAGGGAATCGTCCGCTCCGGGCGCTCCATTCTGGACAACCTCGCGCTCAGCGCGGAACGGATGGCGTACCGGCCCGACGACGTCTTCCTGCCCGTCCTGCCGTACTCCCACCAGTACGGTCTGTCGCTGGTCCTCTGCTGGTGGCTGGGCGGCGGCACGCTCGTGGTCTACGGGCCGGCGACCCGCCTGGACCATGCGCTCGCGGTCGGCATGGACCACGGTCTCTCCGTCGTGGACGCGGCCCCGTCGACCTACTACAGCCTGCTCAACCTGTTCGACCGTCGTCCGGCTCTCACCGACGCGCTGGAGACGGTACGGGCCTGGTGCGTGGGCGGCGCGCCGCTGGGACGCAACCTGGCCGCCCGGTTCCACGCCCGTACGGGCCGCCACCTGCTCGACGGCTATGGGGCGACCGAGGTGGGAAACATCGCGCTGGCGACCCCTGCCGACCCGGTCGGATGCGGGACGCCCCTGCCCGGCGTGACCGTCGAGGTGCACGACGAACACGGCAGGCCGCTTTCCCCTGGCCGGCTCGGCGAACTCGTCGTCCGCAGCGACGGTCTGATGACCGGCCGACTGGGCGATGACGGCGAGATCATCCCGGTCCTGGATTCCGTGTACCGCACGGGCGACATCGGCCTGCTCGACGACGCCGGCCGGGTGTTCCCGGTCGGGCGCAAGCACGCGGTGCACCGCGACGGCCACACGCTCTATCCCGACCACCTCGCCCGGCGGGCCGCGGAGGCCGGTGTGGAGACGCAGGTCCTCGCCGTCCCCGACGACCGCCTGGGCCACCGTCTGGTGTTCGTCGTCGCGGACCCGGACACTCGCGAGCCGGCGCACTGGAAGCGACTGCTGCGCACCGCGCTCGCCCGCTACGAGCAGCCCGACCACATCGTCGTGCTTCCCTCCTGGCCCCTGACGGGAACCGGGAAGCCCGACCTGGCCGTTCTGCGGAACATCGCCGTGACCTCGCTGCCCGCCTCGCGGGACGAGACCGGCGGCCCCGCCGCGTCCGGCCCGGGTGCCGGTGCGGCCGGCTACCGCATCCCCTTCCCCGACCGGGTCGACGCGCTGCGTGCGGTGCGCCGGTACGTGGCCGACCACGAGGAGGCGGTGGTGGACATTCTCACCGAAGTCTCCCCCCGCCGCACCGCCGTCGCGGAAATTCGTTCGTTCCTTGCGACGCTCGACGGAGCGGAGGAGGAAATCCGCCGGGTCCGGCCGGGCCGCGTGCCCCTCGCGGCCGTCTTCATGCCCTCCAACATCCCGCTCTACTCCTACGCGCTCTACATGCTCGTGGCATCGCTTTACAGCGACCGCATCGCCTTCCGGCCGTCTTCCGAGACGAAAAGCCAGATGCAGCGTCTGCATGCTCTGCTGGCACCGGCCCACGGTTTACCCATCGAGCTTTTCGAACTCAGCCAGCGCAAGTTCGTGACAGGACCGGTGCGCGAGGCGGACCTCATCGTCTTCACCGGGAATTACGCCAACGCCGAAACCGTCCGCGAGGGCCTGGCGGAAGATCAGCTCTTTCTCTTCTTCGGCAACGGAATCAACCCTTTCGTGGTCGCGCCCGATGCCGATCTCGCCCTTGCCGTGCATGACGTCACGAGGATCCGGCTCTACAACTCGGGCCAGGACTGCTTCGGGCCCGACGTCGTGTTCACACCGCGGGGCCGTACCGAGGAATTCGTCGGCCTGCTGTCCGCCGAGCTGGACGCGCTGCGTTTCGGGGACAACCGTGACCCGGCCGCCGACTACGGTCCGATCCACTACGACTCGGCGCTGGTGAACTGCTCGGACTACCTGGTACGTCACGCGCGGCGCATCCGGCACGGCGGGCGCATCGATCTGCCGTCCCGCAGGGTCGAACCGACCGTCCTGCTGTGGGACTTCGACGACAAGATCCCCCTGGACGAGATGTTCGCCCCGGTGTTCAACGTCGTGTCCTACCCCAGTGCCCGGCGATTACGCGAACGGTTGTCGAGCCCCTTCTTCAGCGAACGCGCGCTGGGAGCGATGGTCTACGGAAACGACCCGGACACGGTGAGAGTCCTGTCCGAGCGGCACCAGACCTGTGTCGACCACACCCTGCTGGACGTCGAGGACGGAAACCGCCCGTTCGGTGGATTCGGGATGAGGGCGAACTACCTCTCCTTCGGCGGGAAGCGGCACGCCGAACCGCTGCTCATGTCACAGGCGGTGGCCCGGAATCTCCCGACGGCCGCCCTGGACGCGGTGGGTGAGAGGTGAACGCGGTGAGCAAGCGATACGCCGACGCGTGGTCCGCGATCGTCGACCTGCTGGTGGCCAACGAGGTGGACACCTGCTTCGGACTGCCCGGCGACGACCTGGAGTTGCTCCGCGCCCTCGACGCCGCGGGCCTGGACCTCGTACCGTGCCGTGACCAGCGCAACGCGCTGTACATGGCCACCGGCTACGCGCTCCAGTCGGGCCGGCTCGCCGTGTGCGCACTGGGCAAGGGGCCGGCTGTCACCCACGCGGCCACCGGGCTGCTGGAGGCGCGGGAGTCCGGCGCGCCGGTTCTCGTGCTCGCCGCCGGCGTGGCCGAACGGCGCCGGGGCAGCGGTGGATTCCAGGAACTCGACCAGGTCGCCGCGGTGGCGCCCCTGGTGCGGTGGGCGCACCGGGTGGGACACCCGGACCGGGTCGTCCCCGCGACGGTGACGGCGCTGACCCGCGCCGCGGGGCCGCCGCCCGGACCCGTGTACCTGGAGCTGCCCGACGACGTCCGCACGGCGGAGATCCTCGTCACCGGACCACGGCCGACACCGCCCGAACGACTGCTCCCCGATTCCGTTGCCGTGACGCCGGGACCGGCGCTGGCGGCGATCCGCGCGAGCCGGCGCCCGGTGGTGCTGGTGGGCGGCGGGATGCGGCACCGCAACGAGGACGGGGTGGTCGAGCACTTCGCCGGACGCCTCGGCGCGGCGATCTTCACCACCGCGTCCGGCCGCGGTGCCGTCGACGAGCGGCACCCGCTGTTCTGCGGTCTGGCGGGCCTGTACGCCGCCGCCCCCGCCCGTGAACTGTGGTCCTCCTGCGACCTGGTGGTGTCGCTCGCCGGGCGTCTGGAGGAGACCGCCGTGGAAGGCGGAACACCGTGGCCCCCGGTCACGGTGGTGCAGGTCAATGTCGACCCCGGCGGCCTCTCGGCGGAGTTCGCGGGCCCGCGCGTGCTCGGAGACGCCCGGCACGCCGTGCTCGGCTGGGCGCGGGCTCTGGAGGAGGACCCGGGGTCAGGGCGGGCCGGGCGGGCCGGGCAGGCCGGGCAGGGCGGGCAGGGCGGGCACGCGGACACGCCCGGGGCGTGGCCGGACAGGATCGCCGCCGCCCGCGAGGCCATGTCGCTCCACATGGCGGAGGAACTGGCCCGCGCGGCGGCACTGCCGGGCATCCGCATCGCCGAGCTGCTCGCCGCGCTGGACGCCACCGCCGCCGAGCCCCGCGTACTGGTCCAGGAGAACGGGCTCCAGGACATGTGGTCCTACTGCTTCCCCTTCCACGCCGGTGGCGGGTCCATCGTGCCGTCGGAGCAGACCCCCCTGGGCTTCGGAGCGGCGGCGGCCATCGGGGTCAAGCGGGCCGCCCCGGACCACGAGGTCACCGCGATCATCGGGGACGGAGCGTTCCTCGCGGCCCGCGCGGACATCGCCGTCACCGCCCCGGCCCACGGCGGTGTGCTGTACGTGGTGCTGTGCAACGGCGGCTACGGCTGGCTGGACGCCCAGCGCGCCCGCCTCGGACTCGACGCCGACCGCTATCCCTTCACCCGCCCGGGCGCGCCACCGCCCATGGTGGACGGCCCGGACATCCACTGCCGGGTGCTGCGCGACAAGGCCGCGCTGACCGAGGAGATCCGCGCCGCGCGCCGGTTCTGCGCACAGGGCGGTACGGCCGTGCTGATGGTGCCGGTCGGCCCCGACGACATCCCCCCGCCCCTCCGCGACGCCGAGGTGGTTCCCCAGTGACGGAGGTGACGGACGTGACGGACGCGACACAGCGGGGTGACTCCCGGCGCGGCGGGTCCCGGCGCCGGGTGATGGTCACCGGGTACGGGGCGGTGACACCGCTGGGCCACAGCGTCGCCGACACCTGGACGGCGATGCTGGCCGGGCGCAGCGGCATCGACACCGTGGACGGGATCGACGTGACCGGCCTCGGAGTCCGGATCGGCGGCCAGGTCCGCGGGTTCACCCCCGGCCGCTACATGCCCCGGCCGGTCAGCCGCCGCGCCGATCCCTACGCGCAGTACGCCCTCGCCGCGGCCCTGGAGGCATGCGAGCACGCCGGACTCGTCGTCGACGACCACTCGGCACCGCGGGTCGCCGTGGTCATCGGCAGCGGCTACGGCCCGGTGGGGTCGATCTACCGGGCCGCGAACACGCTGCGGGACAAAGGGCCGCGGGCCATCGGCCCCTTCACCCAGGTCACCACCGCCATGGACAGCGCCGCCGCCGAGATCAGCATGCGGCTGGGCACCCGGGGGCCGAGCCGTGCCCAGAGCACGGCGTGCGCCAGCGGCGCCGACGCGGTGGGCGCGGCGATGCGGATGATCTGCCAGGGGGAGGCCGACATCGTCCTCGCCGGCGGCGCCGACGCCTGCGTCACCGCCGTCGACCTCGCGGGCAGCGGCAACGCCCGCGCGCTGTCCACCCGCAACGACGACCCGACCGCCGCGTGCCGGCCGTTCGACGCGCACCGCGACGGATTCGTGATGAGCGAGGGCGCCGCCGTGCTGGTGCTGGAGGCCGCCGAAGTGGCCGACCGGCGGGGGGCGACGGCGCTGGCGGAGCTGATCGGCTACGGAGCGAGTTCCGACGCCCATCACTGGACCGCCCCGCACCCGGAGGGACGAGGCGCGTGCCTCGCCGTGGAGGCGGCACTGCGCGACGCGGGGATCACCGGGTCGGACGTGGACTACGTCAACGCGCACGGCACCGGGACGCTGCTGAACGACGCCGTCGAGACGGCCGTGCTGCGCCAGGTGCTGGGCGATCGTGCCACCCGGATCCCGGTCAGCTCCACCAAGTCGATGACCGGACACATGATCGGTGCCGCCGGGGCGGTCGAACTCGTGGCCTCCATCCAGGTCCTGCGCACGGGTGACGTCCCGCCGACCGTCAACTGCGACGAGCCGATCGACCCGGACATCAACTTCGTGCCGCACCGGGCGCAGCACCACGAGCGGGTGCGGATCGCGCTCAGCAACTCGTTCGGCTTCGGCGGGCACAACGCCGCGCTCGTGGTCCGGGCCGTATGAGGTGCCGGCCGTGAACCATGCCCCGCGACCGGCTCCGAGCCGCCCCGCCACCGTCATCCGCAGCGGACCGCTGAACTGGGTCCAGCAGTGGCACTGGTACGAGCGCACCATTCCCGCGCGACGGCGGGTGAACCCGACACCGCTCGCCGACCACTGCCACGTCCCGCCCCCGGCGACGGTCGCCGACGTCCACCGGGCGCTCGCGACGCTCACCGCCCGCCATGAGGCGCTGCGCACCACGGTCGACCCGCTCCACCCGACGCAGCACGTCCACCGGGCGGACTGGGCCCCCCTGCCGGTCGACCATGCCGAGGTTCCCGCCGCCTCCGCCGACATCCTGGAGGCCGCCACGGCGGCGCTGGCCGCCCGCCCGATCGACCCCGAGCGTAATCCGCCCTGGCTCGCCCGGGTGCTGCTGGAGGCGGGAGAGCCGCGCGCGGTCGTGCTGGCCGTCCACCATGTCGTGATCGACGGATGGGGACTGGCGGTGCTGCTCGACCAACTGCACGACCTGCTGCGCGGCGCCGGCGCACCGCCGAAGAAGCCCGCGCCTCCGCCCGCTATCGCGCCTGCGCCCGCCACCGCGCCTGCGCCCGCCACCGCGCCTGCGCCCACCGCCGCGCCTGCGCCCACCCCCGCGCCCCCGCCCACCCCCGCGCACCCGCCCATCGCACACCCCCTCGACGCGGCCGGTGACCAGGACCCGGAACGCGCCCGCGCGGCGGAGCGGGAGTGGCTCACGCGTCTCGCGGACAACCCGACCTGCGTGCTGGCCCCGTTCGGCGGGACCGACGACGGTGAGGGGCGCCACCGCCTCCAGCACCGCTCGGTGGAGGCGTACGACGACCTCGACCGCGTCGCCCGGCGTCACCGGGTCAGCCCGGAGATCGTCATGCTCGCCGTGCTGGCCCACGACGTCGCCGCCCGCACCGGCGAACACCGGTTCCTCGCCTCGGTGGTGGTCTCCAACCGGGCCCGCGCCGCGCTGCGGACCAGCATCGGTGTCCGGGCCCTGACGGTTCCGGTACAGATCGATCTCCGCCCGGGCGCGGTGTTCGGCGAGGTGGTCGCCTCGGTCGCCGCCGCCTCCGCCACGGCCTACCGGTACGGGCGGTGGCGCCCCGCCGAACTGGTCGCCGCCCAGGCCCGGATGGACCGCCGCCGGGGTGTCGTGACCGTACCCACCATCGAGTACAACTGCTATTCCTGGCCGCGCGACTACCTGGTCCCCGCGCCCGACACCCCGCCCGGCGGGACCGCCACCTGGATCCGCAGCGCGCCCGACGAGCCCTGCGACACGCTGTACGTCGACTTCAGCCGCGACGGAGGGGCCGTCACCCTCGACGTCACCGTCGGGGACCATCTCCTCGACACCGGGCAGGCCGCCGCGTTGCCCCTCCGGCTGTGCGCCGCCCTGCGCGCGCTCGCCGACGGCGACGAACGCGCGCTCCCGGCACACCGGCTCACCCCGCCCGCCCCCGGATGGTGGCGCGCCCCGCAGGGCTGGGTGTGCCTGCCCAAGGTCGAGGACGTGGTGCGCGGCCACCCCGGAGTGCTCGACGCGACGGTGACACCCGGCGGGGACGCCACCGCGAAGGGCGACGACCCTCACCTCGTCGTACATGCCCGCACGGTCTCCGGCCTCACCCCCGGCGACCTGCACCGCCACGTCCTGGACCACCTCGGCGAAGTACCCGGCACCCTGGCCCCGGGCCGCTACGTCCTGCGCCCGGCCACCCCCGGACCCGGCCGTCTCCCCGACCTGCCCCGCGCCACCACCGGCGGCCCGGAAACCCCGCACGTACCGTCACGCCCGCCCGCGACGGACGCCGAACGGGCGCTGGCCGCCGCCGTGACCGCCGTCCGACCCCCTGACCCGTCGGCAAGCCCCCGTGATGCCGTCGACATGAACCGCTGCCTCGCCGACCACGGGATCACTCTGCTCGCCGTCCCTCGTCTGCTGGCGCTGCTCCACCGGTCCGGCTTCACCGGGATCGCGTCGGACGAACTGGCCGGAACGGCCTCGCTCGGCCATCTCGCCGCAGCCCTGGAGCCCCTGCCGCCCCGCGCCCACCGTGGAGGAGAAAACTCGCCATGACCGCGTCCCACACCCCCGCACCGACCGCGGACCGCCTGGCCCCGTGGGCCTTCGCCGCCTTCGTCGAGGCGAACACCCACGACACCGCGTACCGCCCGCCGGTGGTGGACGGCCCCGTCGGACCCACCATCGTCCGCAACGGCCGCGAACTGGTGAACTTCGCCAGCATCAGCTTCCTCGACCTGGAGCGGCACATCCCGGTACAACGCCATTTCGCACAGGGAGCGCTCGCCCACGGACTGAGCACCAGCGGATCCCGGATGACACAGGGAATCTGCCGCCCGCACCAGGAGCTGGAGGAGACGATCGCCCGCCGCACGGGCAAGGAGCGAGCCATCAGCTTCGCCACCGGCCTCCTGGCCAACATCGGATTCGTCCACGCCATGAGCAGTTCCGCGCACTTCGACGCCGGGATCGAAGTGCACAACCACGACACCGTCTTCGTCGTCGACCGCGATGTCCACTGGAGTATCTGGAAAGGTCTCGAAGGGCTCGGCTACAGCCGCAAGGCGCACGCCTTCCGGCACAACGACGTCGCCGACCTGGACCGTGTCCTGGACCGGGTCCGGGCCCCCAAGACCGTGGTGATCGCCGAGAGCATCTACTCGGCCGACGGCACCATGGGGCCGATCGTGGACATCCTCGACGCGTGCGACCGCCACGGCGCCATCAGCATGATCGACGATGCGAACGGCTTCATGGTGTACGGGCCCGAGAACCGTCCGTACGCCGCGGAGGCCGCCGCGATCCGGGAGCGGGCCGACTTCGTCATGGTGTCACTGTCGAAGGCCATCGGTCTGGAGGGCGGCGCGATCGCCGGGCCGGCGGCGGCCATCGACGCCTTCGAACTGCTCTCCGGCACCTCGATGTTCACGGCCGCCATCCAGCCGCCCACCGCCTACGCCGCCAAGCGCACCATCGACGCCCTCGCCGACGATCCGCGCATCGTCGACGACTACCTGGCGCACGCCGCCCGCCTGCGCCGGCAGATGCGCGAGGCCGGCACGCCCACGACGCCGACCGAGTCGTACATGCTCTCCGTGCCGATCGGCAGCGACGCCGCCGCGCTCCAGATGCGGGAGTGGTTCGTGGCGGACGGCTACCTCGTACCCGTCTTCTCCTACCCGGCGGTCTCACGCAACCAGGCGCTGCTGCGCCTGTTCCCGCACGCGGGCCACACCGAGGAGCAGATGGAGGGCTTCCTGGACACCCTCCTCACCTACCGGCGCCGCCTCGGGCTCTGACGCCCCCGCACCCACGACGGCCGACTCGGCACGACCCGTCCCAAGGACTCGGCAGGACCCGTCCCAAGAAGGAGGAACCCATGGCGAACAACGCCGACATTCTCGACTCCCTTGCCAAGATCGTCGAAGAGGTCGCAGGCATCGACCCCGCCGAAGTGACCGCCGAGAAGTCCTTCACCGACGACCTCGACGTCGACTCCCTCTCCATGGTGGAGATCACCGTGGCGGCCGAGGACACGTTCGAGGTGAAGTTCCCCGACGACCGGGGCGCTGAACTGAGGACCGTCGGCGACGTGGTGAACTACATCGCCGCCCACCGGTGACGTCGGGCAGCCATGAGCGTTCTTGACCGCTTCCGGCTCGACGGCCGCGTGGCCGTGGTCACCGGCGCCTCCTCCGGACTGGGTATCGCCTTCGCCACCGCGGTGGCCGAGGCCGGAGCCGATGTCGTGCTCGGGGCACGGCGCGTCGAGCGGCTGGCGGCTGTGCGCACGGCCGTCGAAAGGCTCGGCCGCCGGGCCGTCGCGGTGCGCACCGACATCTCCAGACCGGAGGACTGCCGGGCCCTGGTCGACGCGGCCGTGCGCGCCTTCGGGCGGGTGGACATCCTGGTCAACAACGCCGGGATCAGCGGCGAACGACCCGCGACGGAGGAGACGCCGGAACAGTTCCGCGAGGTCATCGACATCAATCTCAACGGCTCCTACTGGATGGCGCAGGCCGCGGGCGCGGTGATGCCGCCCGGCAGCGCCATCGTCAACGTGTCGAGCATCCTCGCGCTGGTCACCGGCGGTCTGCCACAGGCCGCCTACTCGGCGTCGAAGGCCGGCCTCCTCGGACTCACCCGCGATCTCGCCCAGCAGTGGACCCCGGGCAGGGGCATCCGCGTCAACGCCCTCGCACCGGGCTTCTTCCCCTCCGCGATGACCGACGAATACGCCGAGGGCTACCTCGAGGCGATGATGCCGCGGGTGCTCGCGGGCCGCGTCGGGCAGCCCGAGGAACTCGCCGCGGCCCTGGTCTTCCTCGTCTCCGACGCGGCGTCGTACATCACCGGCACCACTTTGACGGT
Source organism: Streptomyces sp. WP-1 (assembly GCF_030450125.1). Taxonomy (NCBI): domain Bacteria; kingdom Bacillati; phylum Actinomycetota; class Actinomycetes; order Kitasatosporales; family Streptomycetaceae; genus Streptomyces; species Streptomyces sp. WP-1. Next base: position 1,346,873 of record NZ_CP123923.1, on the reverse strand, counting down.
CGACGGGGGCACACACATCGCGTAGGGACAGCGGCGCGATCCCGTCCCGCGTGTGCCGGTCGACGAGCGCTACGGTCGTGTCCGTCCCGGCGTGACCGGGCGCGACCGCGTCGGCGGCGTGTCGCGCGCGGGACCGATCCACTCGGCACCCCGAGGGGGCAGACAATGACGACGGAGCCGACGGCCCGCTCCCGTCCGCGTGGACCGCTGGGCGATCCGCACCTGCGCCGTCTGGTCGCGGGCCAAGGGCTGGCGGCCGTGGTCGACGCGCTGTTCCTCGTATGGCTCACGCTTTTCGTGCTCGACCTGTCGAAACCCGGGATCGTCACGGGGTTCGTCCTCGTCGCCGTGGCACTGCCGCGAGCGGCTCTCCTGCTGCCCGCGGGCGTGGTGGTCGACCGCCTCGGCCCCGTGCGTGTCGCGGTCGGCGCCGCCTGGCTCCGGGTCGCCGTCCTGCTCGCCCTCGGTGCCGTCATCGCCCTCACCTCACCATCGGTGACGACGGTCGCGCTGCTCGCCGGACTGCTCGGCGCCGCCGACGCCGCGTACTTCCCGGCGGCCCTGGCCGTGCTGCCCGCCATGGTGCCGACCGAGAAGCTCTCCCGGGTCAACGCGCTGATCCAGGGCGCGGAGTCGGGGGGCGATCTGGTCGGCCCGGCGGTGGCCGCCGCGGCCGTGGCCGCAGTCGGATTCGACGCGACGCTCGGTGGGATCGCGGCGCTGGCGGTGCTCGCCGCCGTCGCCCTCAGCACGCTCGTCCGTGTGGTGCGACGCGGCGAACGCGCCGGGGACGACACCGGTCCCGACCCCGTCCAGGGTGAACGGCTCAGCAGTACACGTGCCCTCCGAGCGGGCCTGGGATACGCCTGGCACGAACCACTGGTGCGGGGAATGCTGGCGGCCGTGGCCCTGATCAACATCGCGGTCGTGGGCCCCGTACTCGTGGGCGGCGCGGTGCTCGCCGATCAACGCCTCGGGGGCACGGGATCCCTGGGGATCGTGCTCTCCGGGTTCGGCGCGGGCGCACTGGCCGGCTCACTCATGGCCGGATGGCGCCCGCCCGCCCGGCGCGGCTGGACCGTGGTCGGCGGGGTCGCGGCGATCGGCGCGGGCGTGGCCGGACTCGGCACCGTCACCCACGTCGCCGCCGCGACGGCGGTCGTCTCGCTCGTCGGCCTCGGGTCCGCGTTCCTCGGCGTGGTGGTCGTGGCCACCTTGCAGGAGCGCGTGCCCCAGCACCTGCTGGGCCGCGTCCTCAGTCTCGTCGTGCTGGCCACGGTGGCGCTGGACCCGTTCTCCTACGTCCTCGCGGGCGTACTGCTCCCGTACGGTACGACGACGCTGTTCCTGGTCTGCGGCGGCGCCGTCCTGGCGTGCGCCGGCCTGGTCGCCACGAGCCCGACGATCCGCTCTCTGCGCTGACCCGCACCGCCCGGCGCAGGGGCACGGAGACCGGTCGGTGGCACGCGGGTCTGGTCGGCCGAAAGCAGCCTGTCGTTCTCCGGCCGGCCCTAGCGTCGTGCCGTGACCACTGCTGACGACACCGCCTACCGGTACCGCACCGCCGTCCCCGAGGACGCCGAGGCCATCGAGGCCCTGGACGGCTCCTTCACCACCGGCACGGTCTTCCGGGTGACCGCCGGCGACGACGGGTTCGCGCTGCGGGAGATCCCCGTGGACCCGCCGCTGACCAAGGTGTTCCCCGACGACGGAGCGCACGACGAGGACGGCGACGACGGGGATTCCCGGACCTTCGTCGCCCGTGGGACCGCCGGTGACCTGGCCGGGTTCGTCACCGTCTCGTACTCCGGATGGAACCGGCGGCTGACCGTCGAGGACATCGAGGTCGCACCGGAGCACCGCGGCCGGGGCGTCGGCCGCGCGCTGATGGGGCTCGGGGCGGAGTTCGCCCGCGAGCGGGGTGCCGGGCACATCTGGCTGGAGGTCACCAACGTCAACGCGCCGGCCATCCACGCGTACCGGCGGATGGGCTTCGCCTTCTGCGGGCTGGACACCTCCCTCTACGACGGCACCCCCTCCGAGGGCGAGCAGGCGCTCTACATGAGCATGCCCTGCCCCTGAGCCGACAGCAGCCGGCGCACGGTCGGGCCGGTCCCGTCACCCGTCTCGCACGTCACGGTCAGCAGCCACGCCGGGACGCCGTCCGGTGCCGTGGCCCGCTCGTACCACTCCACGCGCGCGTCCAGCAGCCGGCAGCCCGCCGGACGGGCCGCGTACCACTTCCGGAAGGGCTCGGACCGCCACACCGCCAGCGGGACGGCCCGCTCGCCACCGGTACGGCGGGAGCCGCGGCCCACCGCGCGCAGGGCCGCTTCCGCCGCCCCGGGAAGGGTGCGCGCCACCGGTACCCCGAACGCCTCGGCGAAGTGCAGGAGGTACGTCATGCGCTCGGCCTCCGGCGGCGCACCCAGCACCGCCCGGCCCGAGTCGTGCCACGCCCCCCACTTGATGTTGGACACCAGCCCGGGGAGCCGGCGCATGTCCCGGGGGATCCAGAACAGCACCGCGTCCGAGCGGCGCATCGCCTCCTCCTCCCAGGCGATCTGGTCCCCGTACGAGGGGTAGGACCCGCCGGCGGTGGGCTCCGGCAGGAAGACCACCAGCCGCCCCGGGACCCTCCAGGCGGCACGCAGAGCGGCGACCGCGGCCGGGCGCCAGGACGGCTCCGCCGGGTCGGCGGGGGTGGGCCCGCACAGGTACACGGCCGCTTCCCAGGACCCGGGCGGCTCCTGGCCGACGTACACGACCTCGACCGAGGCGGCCATTTTCGCGGGGGACTCAGGGGACATGGGACGCTCCGGGGTCGGTCGTGGGGAGGGTGGCCAGGAAGTCCAGCAGGACGGTGTTGAAGGCGTCGGGCCGTTCCAGGAAACCGAGGTGGCCGGTGTCCGCCAGCTGCGTGTACCGGGCGCCGGCCACCGCCGCGGCCAGCTCGCGGCCCAGGTGGGCGGGGGCCAGCACGTCGTCGGCGAAACCCACCACCAGCAGGGGTGCGGTGATCCGCGCGTACGCCTCCAGCCGGTCGGCGACGGGCGGGCGCGGGTGACGGGCACCGGCCAAGGCACCGCTGAACGCGGCGATCTCGAACAAGTCCAGCCATTCTGCGACCGCGCCCTCGTCCGCCAGGGTCCGGGGCGAGAGGTTCAGCACCAGCTGGACGAACGCCTCGTACTCCGGCGGGAGCCGGCCGCCCGTCCCGGTGTGCGCGGCCTCGGCGCGGGCCAGAGCCTCGCTCACCGGGTCGGGCCGGCCCCGCGTCGCGGCCAGTACCGCGCCGCTCGCCAGGTGCGGATCGGTGACGAGCAGCTCCTGTATCGCCAGGGCCCCCAGGGAGTGGCCGACGAGCGGGCAGGGCGGCAGCCCCAGTGCGATGAGGAGTTCCCTCACGGCGGCGGCCAGTTCACCGGCGCTGGAGTCGGCGGCGCCGTGGTCGAAGGTGACGACCCGGTGGCCCGCCCCGGTGAGCGCGGGCACCTGGTGGTGCTCCCAGATCCGGCCGGTGCCCCCCGCCCCGGCGACCAGGACCACCGGCTGCCGCCCGGAGCCGTGGACCGTGTACGCCGTCCCCCCGCTCACCGGGCCATCCTCCGCAGTGCGGTCTCCGTCCACGCCGGGCGGCCGGTGTCCAGGCCGCGCAGCGCCACATGGACCCAGAGGAAGGACGCCCGGGCCAGGATGTGCGACCGCATGCCGCCGGGCACGTCGCCGCCCGCCGCCCGGTAGGCGTCCAGGAGCCGGTCGAGGACGTCCGTGCCACCGGCGTACAGCATGTCGACGAAGTCCGCCGCCGGATCACCGATGCCCGCGTTCGCCCAGTCCAGCAGGGCCGACAGCGCCAAAGGGGCGGACGGCCCGCGCTCCACCAGGGTGTGGCCCGGGTGCACGTCGCCATGGACGAGCACCAGGCGGCCGGGCCACAGCCGGTCGTCGTCCAGCCACTCCCGCCAGCGGCGCACCCGGGCGGCGGGCAGCTCCAGTTCGGCATGGGCGCGGGCCAGCCGGTCCGCGATCCGGGAGCGCACGGCCTCGGGTCCGGACGGCCGCGGGACCGCCCGTGCCCAGGCTCCGTCCAGGGGCGTGGAGTGCACCTCGGCCAGGCAGCGGGCCAGCGGCTCCAGGTAGCGGTCCGGGTGGGCCAGCGGATCCATCGACCAGCCGTAGACCAGGGTGTCCGGGTCCTCGCTGCCCGCCGCCTCGCCGGGCAGCCGCGGGTAGGCGACGAGGTCCGGGGTCTGCAACCGCCAGTCGGGCACGGCCACCGGCACCCGGTCGCGTACCGCGCCGAGCACCGCGCCCTCCACGGCCAGCCGGCCGGCCGCCCCGGGCCGGCGCGGCCGCCGCAGGATCCAGTACGTGCCGTCCGTGGCCCGGATGTGGGTGACGCGGAAGTCCCAGCCGCTGTCGTCGTTCTGCGCGGACTCCGGTACGAGTGCCACGCCCAGCTTCCGCGAGGCGTGGGCGGCCAGCTCGGCGGCCACCGCGTCCGGCGCCGTGGCAGCGCTCATCGGGCGGCCTCCACGGCACCCAGGCGGCGGTCCCGGGTGGCGTCGCGGTCGACCTTGCCGGTGTGGGTCCGCTCCAGCGCGTCCACCGGCAGGATCAGTTCGGGCACCAGATGCGGCGGCACCGTCCGTGTCAGCCGGTCACGGGCGGCCGCGGCGACCTCGCCCGGCTCGGCGTCCGGCAGCGGAACGAAGAACGCGGCCAGCGCGGAGTGCCCGGCCCGGTCCACCCGGGCGGCCGCGACCGCTGACACGCCCTCACATCGCCCGATCAGCTCCTCGACGTCGAGCAGGTCCACCCGGAAGCCGCGGATCTTGACCTGGTGGTCGGAGCGCCCCTTGAACACCAGGGCGCCGCCGGGCGCCTCGCCGACCAGGTCCCCCGTGCGGTACCAGCGGGTGCCGTCCCGTTCGGTGAAGCGGGCAGCCGTCGCCTCCGGGTCCCCGTGATAGCCGAGGGCCACTCCGGGCCCGGACACAAACAACTCGCCCGTCTCGTCGATGCGTTGGCCGACGTGCGGCAGGGGAAGCCCGATGGGCAGGTCCCCGCCGGACTCCGGCAGCGCGGGGGCGCCCGGCCCGGCGAGCTGCACCGCGTGCGTGACCAGCGCGGTCTCCGTGGCGCCGTAGGTGTTGAGCAGCCGCACCTCCTCGGCGCCGCCGAGCCGGTGCCAGCGTTCCAGCATGTCGGCGCGCACCGCCTCGCCACCGATCACCACGGTGCGCAGGGACGCGGGCAGCCGGGCGCCCCGGCGCAGCAGATCGCCCGTCAGACCGTCCCAGAACCCGGTGGGCAGCACCGCCACCGAGAGCTGCTGCTCCTCCGCCACCCGCGCGAACCCCTCCCGCGCGGCGTCGTCGACAACGAGGGTGGCGCCCGCGGTCAGGGTCGGGAGGATCTCCTCCAGGCTCGTGTCACCGCCCGCGCCGTGGAAGTGCAGCACGGAGTCGTCCTCGCCGATGCCGTACAGGCCGCGCAGCGCCGGCACCACGGCAGCCGGCGCCCGGTGCGGGACGACCACTCCCTTCGGCTCGCCGGTGGAGCCCGAGGTGAACAGCACGTACGCCGGGTCCTCGGGACGCGGGTCCGGCCACGGCGGGGCGGCCGGTGCCGTGGCCGCCGCGGGGGCGGGCGCCCAGCGGGGCCGGATCACCTTCTCGACGGGGGGCTGCCAGCCGGTCTCCGCGGTCGCCACCGCCTCCCGGCAGCCGACCCGGCGCACGATCGCCTCCAGCCGGACCCCGGGGTGGTGGGCCTCCAGCGGCACGTACGCCCGTCCCGCCGCCAGCACACCGATGAGCGCCGCCACATCACGGGCCGAGTGGTGCGCCACGACGCCCACGGGAGGCTGGGGCGCCGCCGTGCGCGGCTCGACGGCGGCGGCGACTTTCCGCACCCAGGCGGCGAAGGTGCCGTAGGTGAGGACGAGACCGTTGTCGACGACGGCCGGCCGGCCGGGATCGTCGCGCGCCGTGTCGAAGAATGGTTTGAGAAATGATGCCGAGGAGAACGTCATTGTGAATTCCCGTGTCCTGGTGGATTATTGGCGGGTGCGTATTGTTGTGGAACACGATGTGCAAATACCCATGCGCGACGGCGTGTTATTGAGTGCCGATCTCTACCGCCCGGACACGCCCGAGGCGGTGCCCGTGCTCGTCCGGCGCACGCCCTACGGGAAGTCGGGAAGTCCCGGTGGGGCCTCTGTCGACGGCCTGCGGCTGGTCCGTTCGGGCTACGCGTTGCTGGTGCAGGACGTCCGCGGCCGGTTCGCCTCCGGCGGCGCCTTCGAGCCGTACTGGAACGAGGCTCAGGACGGTGCCGACACCGTCGCCTGGGCCGTCCGGCGGCCGTGGTGCGACGGCTCGGCGGGCCTGTTCGGCCGCTCGTACGAAGGCATGGCCGCGCTGCTCGCGGCGGGGGAGCGGCCGCCCGGTCTGGGCGCCGTCGTCCCGCACGTGGCCGGCTCGGGGTTCGACGAGGGCTGGACCCGTCAGGGGGGCGCCCTGCAACGGGGGTTCCTCCTCTACTGGGTGCTGTACGACCTGCTGCTCGACGGGGCCGGGCTGACCGGGCCGGAGCTGGCCGAGGTGGCGGACGCCGTCGACCGGATCGATGCCCTGTACGTGGATCCGGACGCCGCAGCCGGCCTCCTGGACCGGCTCGCGCCCTATTACCGGCAATGGCTCGAACACCCCACCGGCCACCCCTACTGGAAAGCCGCCTCCCCCCGTGACTCGTATCCGCTGATCGACGTTCCGTCTCTCCATGTGACGGGGTGGTACGACATATTCCTCGCCGGTGCCCTCGAAAATTTCCAGGGAATTCGGGAACAGGGCGTGGAGTCGCGTCTGGTGGTCGGGCCGTGGTCCCATTGCGTCACCGGCGGGATATTTCCCCAGCGCCGTTACGGGCTCGCCGCCGACGAACAGCGGCTCGATGTCACCGGTCTGCACCTGGACCACTTCGACCGCCATCTGCGCGGACGGCCGACCGGTGCGGCGGCCCCGGCGCCGGTGCGGCTCTTCCTCACCGGCGCCGACGAGTGGCGCGCCTTCCCCGACTGGCCGGTCCCCGGCACCGAGGAGTACGTGCTCCACCTGGACGGCCCGCGGCTCACGCCCGGACCCGTGCCGCGGACCGCGGCCGGCGACACGATCCGGCACGACCCGGCCGACCCGGTGCCCACCACCGGCGGCGCCACCGCCCTGCCCGGCCAGTTCACCGGCGCCGACTGCGGCCCGCTCGACCAGCGCGAGGTCGAGCGGCGCGACGATGTCCTGAGCTTCACCGGCGCACCGCTCACCGCCCCGCTGACCGTGGTCGGCGACACCGTTCTGACGGTGTACGTCACGCCGGACGCGGCGGGCGCCGACGTGACCGGCAAGCTCGTCGACGTCCGGCCCGACGGCCGGGCGGAGTTGCTGTGCGACGGCATCCAGCGGCTGGAGCCGCCGGGGGAGGGCGGAGCGGCCGCCCCCGGCCGGCCGGCCGAGGTCACCGTCCGCCTCGGTGCGATCGGCCATGTGTTCCGCCCCGGCCACCGCGTCCGCCTCGACGTCGCGGCCAGCAACGCTCCACGCTTCGACGTCCACCCCCGGGTGGTCGCGCACCACACCGTCCACCACGGCGGTGACCATCCCTCACGCCTGACGCTGCCGCGTCTCGCCGACGGCCGAGGGGACGGGCGAGGAGACGGCCGAGGGGACGGCTGAGGAGGCGGCGGGGCCGGCGGTGTCCTGACGGAAGACCGAGAGGTCCGCCACCTTCTCGATCCGCCGGCCCGCCTCCCAGTGCGCCCGGCGCAGCCGCCGCAACTGGGCTCCGGTCAGGCGGGTGCTGTGCTGCGGGATCGACCGCACCATACGGGCCCGCTTGGCCGAGGCCGGGTAGCGGTCCCGCACCCGGTAGGGGTCGTTGAGCAGGTGGTGTGCGGTACCCGTGTGGAAGGCGATCTTCAGCAGCGCGTAGTACGCCGCGGCACCCGCTCCCTTGGCGCGGGCGCAGTGCGCCAGCGTCCTGACCGCCTCGTACCACCGCCACAGCACCGGCACGGCCGGCGTGGTGAACACGCCCGTCTCCTGGGCGATGCCCTCGCCGACGCCGTAGCGGAAGTAGCTGCGCATGTTCGCGAAGCCGTGCTGGGCATCGTGGAAGATCCGGGCCTCGGGCAGGTACACCACCGGGATGCCGGCCAGCTGGAGCCGGAAGTCGAACTCCCGGTCCTCGCACCAGTGGATGAGCTCGTCGAAGTGGTACCCGCCGATGTGCTCCACGATCGTCCTGTTGTAGATGAGCGGCGGGGACAGCGCGCTGACGTAGTCGCCCTCGTCGAACTCCCGCACGCGGGCGGTCAGTCTGCTGAGCAGGCCGTCGGACTCCCCGTACACCACCTGCCCCTTGACCACCGGCTCGGTGAGGACCGCGCGGACCATGGAGCGCACCACCCCCGGGGCGAAGGTGCAGTCGGAGTCCATCAGCAGCAGGTACTGCCGGTCGGTGGCGGCGGCCCCCGCGTTGTAGGCCGCGCCCAGGTTGCCGACGTCCTCGATCTCGGTGACCGTCAGCGGCCTCGGATGCTCGGCGATCAGCTTCAGCACGGCCTCGGTGGGGCCGTTCAACGCCAGTACGATCTCGACGTCCTCGTCGATCGACGCGATGCAGTCGGCGATCCGCAGGTCGTCGCGCAGGGCGATGACCACGGCGGTGCGGGCGATCCCCTTCTCCACCGCTGCCTCGTCCACCGGGTCGGTGGCCATTGCGTTCTCCCTCGTCTCGTCGGTGCGCGCGCGGGCGGGCGCGTCCAGCGGCCCGCGCACGGTGGTCGCCGGTGTCGTGGTCATTGCGTCGCCGCCTTGAACCGCAGGGGCAGCGCGCGCAGCGTGCGCTCGGCGACCGCCTCCGCCGCGGCGCGCTCGTCGGCGTACGCGATCACCCCGGCCAGCACATCGGCCCCGCCGCGGTAGCGCGGCACCACGGTGCCGGGCGCGAGCTCCATCCCCCAGAAGACGTCGTGCACCCCCGCCCGGCGGGCGACGTCCCGCGGGTCGCCGGCCCACTCCACCACTCCGCCGTCCGCGGGCAGGAAGCGCTGGACCGCCGCCCCGTCGCGGGTCGGGCGCAGCTCGGAGAGCTCCAGCGGCCGGCCCAGCGCCAGCCGCACCACGTTGGGCAGCGGGTCCACCCCGGTGGCCAGCCGCATCACCTCGGTGGCGATCCGCGCGCCGGTGAGCCGGCAGGTGATCTCCAGGAGCACCACCCGGCCGTCGCGGGTGCGCAGGATGTCGGTGTTGATCACCGCGGGGTCCAGCCGCAGGGCCCGGGCCCCGCGCCGCACGGTCTCGGTGACCTCCTCGATCTGCCCGGCGGTGAGCCGGCTGGGCAGAGTGTCGCCGCCCTCGAAGAAGTACGGGGCGAACTCCTCCTTGCGCCCGTACTCCCGGTCCCCGAAGCCGAACCGGTGCAGCTCGCCGTCGACCATGAACGCGGCCAGCGTGTGCTCGGTGCCCTCGAGGAACTCCTCGACGACGATCCGGCCGACGGGGCTGAGCCGCAGCGCCTCGGCCGCCCCCTGCCATGCCGCCTCGGCCGACTCCACCTTCAGCACGCCCAGCGAACCGGTCTGATCGCTCGGCTTGATGACGGCCGGCAGGCCGACCTCGGCGACCGCCCGCACCGCCTCCCGCACACTCCCGGCGGTCGCGAACCGGGGCAGGTCCAGGCCCGCCTCGCGCAGGATCGCCAGTCGGCGGTCCTTGAGCGTGCAGTCGAGCGCCGTCTCCAGGGGCAGGCCGGGGCAGCCGAACCGGTGGGCCACGGTGCTGATCACCGGCGGATTGTCCGCGCCGAGCGAGAACACGCCGTCCAGCCGGTCGACACCGGCCGCCGACAGCTCGGCGAGGACCGCCGTGCTGTCGGTCGGGTCACAGACCAGCAGCGTGTCCGCGGCCGCCCGCGCCCGGTCGGTCGGTGTGTCGGTGACCACCAGCAACTCGCGTCTCGGAGAGCGCAGTTCCGTCAGTGAACGGTCCATTCCCGAACCCAGACCGCAGACCAGGAGCCGCTCAGTCACGGCGGCCTCCCGGTCCGTCGCCGGTCGCCTCTCCGGCGTCCGGGCCGCCGGCCGCGGGCGGGGTGCGCAGGCTCAGCACCTGGAACACCTCCGCGTGGCCCGAGCCCGCGGACACCGTGCCCCGGTAGCGGGCCAGGCCACGGACACCCTCGTCCCAGGCGGCGTGGCGCAGCTGCGAGACGTACGCGCGCATCGCCTCGACCTTGGTCTCGATCTGTCCGTCGATGTTCTGCGCGTACTGGAACCGGGCCATCGGCGCCCACACCTCGTATCCGAGCACCAGCCGGGGCGCCGGCATCGGCCGCCCGCCCGACTCCTGGAAGAACTCCGACTGCGCCATCCACAGCGCCTCGGTGGTCAGTTGGTGCACCATGCGGTGTTCGACGTCGTCGTCGTTGTCGTGCGGCAGGTAGACCACCTGCGGTCGCACCTCCCGCAGCACCCGCACCAGGTCCAGGTGCACCCGGCGGGAGAGCGTGAAGTCCCGTGACGGCTCGTCGAGGCGGATGCAGCGGTGCACGCCCAGTGCCTTCGCGGCGGCCTGCGTCTCGGCGGCGAACTCGGCGTCGGTGACCGCGTCGTCCAGGGCGCTGCGCTCACGCCCGATGACCACGACCACCGTCACCCGGGCCCCGTCCCGGACGTGCTGGGCGATGGAGCCGCCGCAGCCGATGACGTCGTCGTCGGGGTGCGGCGCGACCACCAGCACATCGGTGACGCCCGTCACGACCGCGCCTCCGGCGCCTGCCGGGCCCAGACCGCCCACTGCCCGGTCAGCTCGACGCCCGTGGCGAAGGGCGTCCGCGCGGTGAAGCCGAGCAGGCGTTCGGCCTTGTCGTACCGGGCCCGGGCGGTCGAGCGGTACAGCTCCAGCTCCCAGTCAGGCACCGGGTTCCCGGCGGGCCGCCCCGCCGGACCGCCCAGGCCGCGCAGGGCGCGGATCGCGTCGAAGAACCGGCCCCAGCCGAGCGGTTCACCGTTGCCGACGAGGAAGCGCCGACCGGCTGCCGCCTCCTTCCCGGCGGCCAGGAGCACCGCGTCCACCAGATCGTCGACGTACACGGCGTTGCACACACCGGCGTCCTCGCCCGTCGGCAGCACGGCGAAGTCGCCTTCGGCGCGCCCGAGCTGGGCGGTGGTCCACTGACCGCCCCACGGCCCGTAGACCACGCCGGGCTGCAGGACGACGGTCTCCAGCTCCGGGCCGTGGGCGTCGAGCACCAGCTGTTCGGCGGCGAGCTTCTGCTGTTCGTACTCGCGGTCGGCGGGGTCCGCCGGGCGGCCCGGTGACTCCTCGGTCAGCTCACCGGCGAGGGTGGGGTCGTAGACGTCGACGGTGCTCAGGTGCACCACCCTGCGGACGCCGGCGGCGCGGGCGGCGGCCAGGACGTTCGCGGTGCCCTCGACGGAGGCCGCCCAGCGGTCCGCCTCCTCACCGGCGCTGCCGAAGGCGCAGTGCACGACGGTGTCGCACCCCTCGAAGGCGGCCCGCAGGCCGTCGGGGTCCAGCAGGTCGGCCCGGTGGAACTCCAGCCGCTCCTGCGGCAGGACGGACAGCCGCGCGGCCCGGCCGAAGCCGCGTACCACCGGCCGTACGGTGGCCCGGGTGCCCAGGGCGAGCCGTTCGACGACGCGGCCGCCGATGAAGCCGCTCGCACCAGTGACCGCCACGGTGCCGGTGAGCGCGTCCGCCACGCCGGTCGCGGCGCGACGGGTGGTCCAGGGCTGGGCGGTCTCCTCGCGGGCGCCGCCGTAGCACTCCTGGATCAGCTCGACGACGCGCAGGCCGTCCTCGGGACCGGAGTGCGCCGCGGCGGTCCCGCGCACGGCCGCGGCGAAGTTGGCGAGCTGCTCGGTGAACAGCAGCTCCCACTCGTCCTGGGCGGGGGCCACCGCCGCCACGTCTCCCCGGTGCAGTTCCACGCCGTCGGCGGTGACCAGGGTGCACTCGCCGGCCGGGAAGTCGGTCCCGATGGTCACGGTCGCCTTGGTGCCGGTCACCGTGCAGGAGATACCGAGGTCGCGCAGCCGGCTGAACGCGCAGTGCACGTCGACGCCGCCGAAACGCAGATGGGCGGTCGCGTCGGTCTCCACCCCGCCCAGCGAGTCGTCCTCGTAGCGGACGACCCGCGCGTCGGGGCCGAGCCACCACAGCAGCGTGTCGAAGACGTGCGAGGCGGTGTCGGTGAGCACGCCGCCGCCCGCGAGCCGCCGGTCGAACATCGACCAGGAGACCGGCTCCCAGGCGTACGGGTGGCCCTCCGACCAGTCGACGCGTACCACGTCGCCCAGGTCGCCGCTCTCGATGAGCCGCTTGACCCAGGCGTACGCGGGGAACAGCCGCCGGGGGTGGGCCATCGCGAGCAGCGGCGCGAAGTCGTCGGCGGCGAGCGCGACCAGGCGCCGGGCGTCCTCGACCGAGGTGGTCATCGGCTTCTCCAGCAGCACGTGCTTGCCGGCCGCGAGCAGTGACTCGACGGTCCGGGCGTGCGACGTGTGCGGTACGACGACCACGGCCGCGTCGAAGGCGTCCGCGGCCTCGGCCGGATCGGTCGCGATCACCACCTGGTCGGCACCGGTGCCGCCCAGCTCGCGGTACAGGTCGAGCGCGGCCCGCGCCTGGCGCGGGTCCCGGTCGATGAGCGCGGTCAGCCGCACATCGCCCTTCAGCGGCGGCAGGGCGGGCACGTGGCAGCCGCGTGCGGCGGCACCGCACCCGACGATGGCGAGACGTACGGGAGGCATGATTCTCCAGGGGTCGCGAGGGGGTGACTTGGGAGGGATGTGCAGGCCGCGGCGCCGGGGCGCGCGGGGCGGGTCACGGCACGGCCGGCGCGTGGTGAACCCAGACGTTGGGCTCGGCGTAGATCCCGTGGCCGTCGGCGGTGACCCGCAGCGGCACCAGGCCGCCGGGCAGCGGATGGTCGCCCGGCCCCGGCAGCGGATGGCCGAGGAACTCCTCCCAGCGGGACACCGGCTGACGGATCACCAGGGACCGCTTGGCGATGCCCAGTTGCCGGGCGCCCAGCTCGGCGTGTGCAGCGAGCCATGGATCGAAGCAGCGGCCGTCGGGGCGGCGCCAGGCGGCGTACTCCTCGATCGGGATCAGGGGGTATCGAGGCTTGCGGGTGGGCCGGACCGGGATGATCAGGCCGCGGGGGCACTGCTCCGCGGCCCTGGTGCGGGCCTCGGCCAGCAGCCGCTCGGCGTGGCCGGCCGCCCGGTGCGCGGGATCGACGGACACCGACAGCATGCAGAGGGCGTCCGGGTGGTCCGGCGGCCCGTGGTCGACGGCCTCGACCAGGATCTCGTCACTGCCGGAGGGCAGTGACGAGGCCCGGCCGTCCCACCGCACCGGCAGCCCGTTGGCCGCCGCCACCAGCTTCCCGCTGTCGTCCACCAGGCAGAGCTGATGGGCGGGGAAACGCTCGTACATTCCGTGCCAGCGCCAGTTGCCGGGGGACTCCCAGCCCATGAACGCGGGCATGTTGGCGCCGATCAGCGCGTCCACCTCGGGCAGCAGCCACCGGTCGCGGGACAGGTCGGTGAGGGTGAGTGCCACGGGTGCGCTCAGCCCAGCAGCCGAGTCTCGGCCGTGGCCCGCATCGGGCGGGAGCGCCGCAGGTCGGCGGTGACGCACATCCGCTTGAGCCACCGGTCGGTGCCGTCGTAGCGGGCCTGGAACGGCAGGCGGCCGTGCACCGCCCGGTGGTTGTCGATGATGAGCACGTCGCCCTGGTCCGCGACCACCTCCCGCATTCCGGCGTCCACCACCTTGAACAGCGCGTCATAGGCACGCCGGGCGTCGGTGTCGTCCTCGGGCACGGAGGTGAAGTACGGGTCCAGACGCATGTACGGGTCCTGCCGTGAGCCGTAGAGCAGCGGGCCGAGCGGCCGCTCGTCGATCATCTTCTGGATGGTGGCGAAGCGGGCGGCCTCCTCCTCGGAGGTGATGGTGTTGTTCTTCGGCAGATGCGACTCGTCCGGCGCGATGAAGAAGCGCGACTCGAAGAGGATGTCGATGTCGTCCTCGGACAGCGAGGCCAGGTCCAGTTCGCCCACCGTGGTGGGCACGTGGTCGGGGTTGCGCAGTGCGCCCAGGATCAGGTAGTCGCTGCGGTAGGGATGGAAGGCGTCCTCGGTGTGCCAGGTCAGCAGCTGCTTGCTGCCCATGCCGAGCTGGTCGTTCTCGTGCCGGCGGATCGGGAAGATGTCGTGGACGAGGTGGCCGTCCTGCTGCGTGGCCCAGCCGAAGGGCTCGCCCAGCAGCGCCGAGTACAGCATCAGCAGCAGCTCCTCGGGGAACTCCGGGCCGGGCCGGTGGCGGCCGCGCCAGTGCTCGGGGGTGGGCCCGATGCGCTGCTGGTCGAACTCGTGCCCGCGCACGAGAACATGGCCGTGGCGGTCGCCCAGCTTGAAGTCGCGCAGGAAGTGCTGCACGCCGAGCGGCAGCCGGGCCGCGAGCCGCGGCAGGTCGCGCAGCAGACCGGCGTCGTCGAAGGAGGGGTAGGCGGCGGCCAGTTCGAGGGTGAGCCCCGTAGTCGCGGCGGCCTCGTCGGGGCTGAGGGTGTAGCTTCGTGTGGACTGGTCGGTGAGGTTCGACATGGCCAACTCTCGCTGAGTGACGGGTGGTTACTGCCCGCGGGCGGCCGAAGCCGGGCCCGCGGGCCCTCGGGTGGTGCAGGTGGTGCTGTGGTCCCGGCGGTGCCGGTGGTGCGGTGGTCCGGGCGGTGCCGGTGGTCCGGGCGGTGCCGGCTGCGCGGTGGTCCCGGCGGTGCGGGCCGCGCGGTGGTCCGGGCCGGGCGCGAAGCGGTGCGCGGGCCGTGACGGCTCAGAGCCGGGCGGCCTCGTCGGCGCGGAGCGCCCCGGCCAGCAGCCGGGGGGTCGGGCACCGGAGCAGTGCGCTCGCCCGCAGCCCGGCCGCCGCCGGGAAGGACTCGCGCAGCCGCGCGAGCAGCCGCATGGCCAGCAGGGACTGGCCGCCATGGTCGAAGAAGTCGTCGTCGGGGCCGATCCCCGGTGCGTCCAGGACCTCGCGGAACAGGTCCGTCACCGTGGACAGCGGTTCGTCGCGGGGCTCCGGTCCGGAACCCGGACCCGGCGCCTGCGTTCCGGGCGTCGCCAGGGGCGCCCGCGGGGCCTCCACCGCTTCCGGCCGCTGCCGCGCGGCGACGTGCTCCGCCGCGGCCCAGCCGCTCAGCCGCCGTTTGTCGATCTTGCCGTGCCGGTTCTTCGGCAGGGCCGACACCCGGTACAGCACCCTGGGCACGGCCCAGTCCGGCATGTGTGCCGCCAGCGGTGCCAGCAGCGCGTCCTTCTCCGCCCCGGCCACCCGGACCGCTTCGCCGGGCAGTGGCGCGCGCAGCGGGTCGGCCGGGACCGTGAAGGCCCACAGCGCGGTGCCGGTCCGAGGGTCGGGGAACACCACGGCCTGGTCCACAGCGGGGTCCGCGCACAGGGCCCGCTCCACCCGCGCCGGCTCCAGCCGGTGGCCGCGTATCTTCACCTGGTCGTCGAGCCGCCCGAGGAAGACCAGGTGGCCGTCGGCGTCGATCCGCCCCAGATCGCCGGTCCGGTACACCCGGGCCCCGGGGACGGGGGACAGCGGGTCGGGCACGAACCGGCGGGCGGTGGCGGCCTCGTCGTCGAGGAAGCCGCGCGCCAGCAGCGGTCCGCCGATGTGGATCTCCCCGGCCTCGCCCCGTGGCACGGGCCGCCCGTCGCGCCGGACACCGATCTCCACGTCCCGCAGCGGTGTGCCGAGCGGGACCTCCTCGGCGTCGGCCGGAAGCAGCCCGGTGTAGAAGGTGGAGCTGACGGTGCACTCGGTCAGTCCGTAGACGTGGGCCAGCCGGGCCGGATGGCGGGCCTGCCACTCCCGGTAGGGCCCCGGGTCCATCCGCTCGCCGCCGACCACCACCAGGCGCAGTTCCCTCGGCGTGGTCAGGCCGCGGGTGTCGAGCCAGCGGGCGTACTCCAGCCAGTACTGCGTGGACAGTTCCACCACCGTGGTCCCGGTGCGGGCCGTCATGGTGTGCAGCTCCTCCGCGTCCAGGGCCTGTGTGTCGGCCCGGCACACCACGGCCGCGCCGGAGAGGAGCGCGGGGAACACCTCCTCGATCAGGACGTCGAACCCCGGTGAGGCGACCTGGAGCCAGCGGTCACCGGCGGTCAGCTCCAGCCGTTCGGCGACCGCGACGGCGAACCCGCGCAGCGAGTCCCGCTCGACGACCGTGCCCTTGGGCTGCCCGGTGGACCCGGAGGTGAACAGCACGTACGCCACGTCGCCGCCGCAGGCCCGGACCGGCCGCCGGGAGGCGAGGCCGTCCGCGCCCGCCGGGCCGCCGGTGTCCGGGGCCGAGCCGCCGTGATCGGCCGTCTCGCCGCCGGCACCGGGCGCCCCGGCCGGCACGTAGGCCGTGACGGGTGCGTGGGCGCCGTCGCCGAGCCAGACCGCGGCCCGCGTACGCCGCACCAGTAACTCCCGTGCGGTGTCGGGCAGCCGGTCGTCCAGGACGGTGAAGCCCGCTCCGGCCTTCAGCGCCGCCACCATGCCGAGCACCGTGCGCCCGGGATCCGGGAACGCGAGGCCCACCAGCCGCCCGGGACCCGCGCCGCGTGCGGCCAGGGAACCGGCCCAGGCGTCGGTCAGCCGGTCCACCGACCGGTACGTCCAGACATGACTCGGCGTCACCAGAGCCGGCTGTAAGGCGTGTTCACGCACGCAGCGGTCCCACAGGTCCAGGACGTCGGGGGCGCCCGCGGCGGTCATCGGGCGGCCCCCCGGGTGCGCAGGAACTCGGAGAGCTCCGCGAGCCCGGCCCGGAAGTGCTCCTCCGGTCCGCCGAAGCCGAGCCGTGCGCCGTACGGCGCGCCGAAGGCCGTACCCGGCACCAGCAGCGTGTGGTGGCGGGAGAGCAGTTCCAGGCAGAGCCGCTCCACCGTCGCGGGGCCGGCCGAGGTCCGCTCCAACTCCCGGAAGACGGGCAGCGCGCACACCCCGCCCTCCGGCGGCCGCCAGCGCACCAGGTCCTCGTGCTCGGCCATCCACGCGGTGAGGTGTGCCAGGTTGCGACGCGCCTCGGCCGCCCGGGTGCGGACCAGCACGTCGGCGTGGCGCATGGCCCGCTCGGCGATCAGCTCGACCAGCGGCGACAGGAACAGCGTGGTCCGGTCGCGCAGCGGGAAGGTGGCGGTGATGAGTCCGGGCGGCGCGACGGCCCAGCCGACCCGCAGTCCCGGCAGGCCGAAGGTCTTGGAGAAGGTGCCGTAGGAGACCGTGTCGCCGTGGGTGGCGGCGGGGTCCGGGAGCACGTCCCAGCGGTGCGTGATCTCGGCGGTGGCGGCGTCCCACACCAGGGTCGCGCCGACGGAGGCGGTCCGCTCGGTCAGCGCCTTCAGGCCCTGCGGCGACAGCGTGGCCCCGGAGGGGTTGTGCGGGAAGTTGACGACGACGGCCGCGGTCCCCGCGGTGACCAGGCCCTCCAGCACGCTCTGGTCGATCTCGCCGTCGCGCACGGCCGCGGCCGGCAACTCGGCGAGTTCGCAGCCCGCCGCCCGGGGATAGTGGCCCAGGGAATGGTAGATGCCCTGCTGGACGACCACCCGGTCGCCGGGCCGCAGCAGCGTGCCCAGCGTGAGCGCGATGGCCTCGCTGGAGCCGTGGGTGACCAGCACCCTGTCGGCGTCGCCGCCCGCGTACCGGTCGGCGATCGCCTGGCGGATGCCCGCGCCGCCCTGGGAGACGCTGTCGTCCATGACGACCGCGTCCAGGTCCTCGGCCGGGATGCGGCACATCGTCCGTATCTCGGCGAAGGTGTACGGGTGGACGCCGCTGGAGCTGATGTCGTGGATGCCGGGGCCCAGGTGCCGGCGGTACCACTCTTCGAGCACCGGGGGGTCCTCACCCGGCGGACGCAGACTGCTCATGGTTGTGCAACTGTCCCTTCTACCCCTGGCCGGCGCTCTGCCGGGTGTCCCGCCACCACCGCTGTCCGGCCAGCGGAAGCGTGTCGATGGGGTCGTAGTAGTGGTACGAGCCGTTGCGGGCCTCCGGGTCCGCCACTTCCAGCGGGGTGAGCCAGCTCTTGCTCCAGTGGGATATGCCGAGTTCGCGGTCGTAGGAGTCGGCCTGGTCCACCCAGCGCTTGCCGGCCATCGGCACGTCGCACACGATGCGTGGCGTGGCGAAGCCGGGCAGGTAGCCCATGATCTGACGCTGGATCACCTGGGCGCGGTGGAGCGGCACCCGCCAGTGCTCGGCGTTGGGGATCATGTCGCACATGTAGAAGTAGTACGGCGTGATCCCCGCGTGGTCGGTGAGCGCGAAGCACAGGTCCAGCAGGTCGTGCGCGCTGTCATTGACCCCGCGCATCAGCACACCCTGGTTGCGCACCTCGTGCAGTCCCGCGTCCAGGAGCGCCCAGGCCGCCTCCGCCACCGCGGGGGTGATCTGCTGGGCGGCGTTGGCGTGGGTGTGCAGCGCGATGCGCACCCCGCGGGACCTGGCCGTCCGCGCCACCCGCGCCACACCCGCCAGCACGGGACCGGACCGCCAGTGCTGCGGCAGCCCGATCAGCCCCTTGCTGGCCAACCGGATGTCCCGGACCGACTCGATCTCCAGCAAGCCGTCGATGAAGCGCTCCAGGCGGGGCCACGGCATGTTGGCGAGGTCGCCGCCGGAGACCACCACGTCCCGGATGCGGGGGGAGGCGCGCAGATGCTCCAGGATGCGGTCGGCCCGCTCGGCGGGCTTCAGACTCAGCCTGTTCTTGGCCACCTGGGGCGTGGAGTTGCCCACCAGGTCCATCCGGGTGCAGTGCCCGCAGTACTGGGGGCACGTCGACAGCAACTCGGCCAGCACCTTGGTGGGGTAACGGTGGGTCAGCCCCTCCACCACCCACATGTCCTGCTCGTGCAGGGAGTCCCGGGCGGCCATCGGGTGCGAGGGCCACTCGGGGTGCCGGTCGGAGAAGACGGGCAGCATGTAACGGCGCACCGGGTCGTCGTAGAACGCCTTGTCCAGCTCGCCCGGACGGCCCACGGCCGCGGTCGCCATGGTGTTGATCATCTGGGGCGGCAGCAGCACCGACATGGTGGCGCGGTGCAGCCGGTCCCGCTCCCAGTCCTCGTAGAAGCTCTCCGCGAGCAGATCGCCCATGACCGCGCGCAGGCCCTTCGCGTCCTTCACACAGTTCGCGCGCTGCCACCGGGGGTCGGCCCACTCGTCCGCGGTGACGTCACGCCAGCCGGGCAGGCGTCGCCAGTCCGGCTCCGTGAGTGGACGACCGCGGTACTCGTAGAAGCCCTCCGGCGCCGCCGGCCGGGCCTGGCCGCGTGGTGTGTCCACCAACCCTCACCCCCATCCCCTCGGTTTCGGCCGAATCGCCTTGCGTCGATCTTGCAGAGCGTGCGGGGTTGTACACGACAGGAAGTTGTACGGGGTGAAGTCGTCGAGTGCCCCTGTACAACCGGGAATCGCACGACGGGAAGCGGAAGTGCCGGGCCGGCGCGGGAGGAGGGGAGCGGGCACCCTCGCGTACCGGTTGACCGGCCCAGAGGGTGGCGTAAATCATTAACTGATGTTGAAGTACGCATGGTTGACATGTACCACTTGCCGAAGATCCGGTGCGGTGGGTCTCTCATCGGAATCCGCCCGTCTCCGGCTGATCGTGCCGTCGGGACTGTGCGCCGCTGACCACGGTTGTACGGCCCCGCGGAACCTGTGCTTACGACGAGACAACCGAGCATCAGGGGGGAAAGTGCCCAGGCCAGAGCGGTTATTGGATCCCACGGCAGGACCACTGGAGGCGTTCGCACACGACTTGCGGGCCCTGCGGAGGCGGGCGGGGAACCCCTCGTACCGCACCATGGCGAAAAGGGCCCACTATTCCGTGTCCACGCTCGCCGAGGCCGCGCGGGGACTGCACAAACCTTCCTTGAAGGTGACCCTCGCCTACGTGGACGCGTGCGGTGGCGACCTGGAGACGTGGTCCCGCCGCTGGCAGAACGTCTGCGACAAACTGGAAGCCGGTGACGCACCGGTACCCGAGCGACCGGACACAAGACGGGAGTCCCGCCGCTCCGGCCGCCCTCCGGCCCCGCGCGGCGCCCCGCGCGATGTGCGCACGGACGACGGGCTGACGAGGGACGAGAAGGCCGAACTGCTGCGGCTGCGCCTTGAGGTCGAGGAACTGCGGCGCGCGAACGAGGTGCTGAAGGCGGCGTCCGCGATCTTCGCCGCGGATCTCCGCACAACGCGGAAGGTCGTGTACAACTCGGCAGGCCGACAAGATCGGTTGGTGTGACCGGTGCGCCCCGTGCCCTCGGGCACGGGGCGCACCGGACGATCCCGACCGACCTTTGGGGACTGACCATGCGTGTGCTCGGAGTCAACGGCTGGCCCGGGGCCAGCCATGATGGTGCCGCCTGCCTCGTCGTGGACGGCGAAGTCGTCGCCCTGGCCGAAGAGGAACGATTCACCCGGAACAAGCACGCCTACGGAGAGGCGCCCCTCAACGCCGCCGCACACTGCCTCGCGGAGCACGGCCTGACCCTGGACGACATCGACATCGTCGCCCACGGATGGGACCTGCCCAAACTCTTCCGCGACCGGGACCTGGACTGGTTCGACACCGACGCCGACGCACTGGAACACCTGCTGCCCAAGGCGCTGTTCCCGCGCACCCGCGACCCGCGGCTGACCTTTGTCAACCACCACATCGCACACGCCGCCAGCGCCTACCACCTCTCCGGGCGCGACCGAGGCGCCGTCCTGGTCCTGGACGGCCAGGGCGAGGACGTGAGCACCACCCTCGCCGTCGGCATCGACGGCGAGATCAAGACCCTGCGCGCCTATACGCCAGGCTGGTCACTGGGCTACTTCTACGCCGCGGTCTGCGAGTACGCCGGCCTCGGCGCCGACGCGGCCGGCAAGATGATGGGCCTGGCCTCCTACGGCACCCCCCAGGACCTCACCTTCGGCGGAGCCCTGGACTTCACGGACGAGGGCTTCGCCATCGGCGTCGTACCGCCAAACCTGCGCTCCACCGGCGACACCGACGAGGAGACGGCGACCATACGGCACTGGCTGGCGCACCTGGAGAAGGCGCTGCCCGACGGGCCCAACCGCTCCGCCCGCCGCTTCTCCTCCCGGCTGGGCCGCTACACCAAGGTCACGGAACGGGACCCGTTCGAGTACCGGGACATCGCGGCCACGGCCCAGGCGGCGCTGGAACGCGCGGTCATGGCCCTCGTACGCACCCTGCTCCGCGAGAGCGGCGAGACCACGCTGCTGATCGCGGGCGGCGTCGGCTTCAACGCCACCCTCAACGGCAAACTCATGCGCATGCCCGAGGTCCAAGACCTCTTCGTCCAGCCGCTCGCCGGTGACCAGGGCGTCTCGCTCGGCGCGGCGGTCTGGGCCGCGGCCCAGGAGGGTGACCGGATCCAGCCCATGAAGGGCTCGGTGGCCTGGGGCCCGCAGTGGAGCCCCGAGGAGATCCGCCGGGTCCTGGAGACCACCGGAACCGCCTACACCGAGCCCGCGGACATCACCGCCGCGACCGCGGACATCCTGGCCGCCGGCGGGGTCGCCGGCTGGTTCCAGGGCCGGGCCGAGGGCGGCCCCCGCGCCCTCGGCCACCGCAGCATGCTCGCCGTGCCCCACCCCGAGCAGACCCGCGACCGGGTGAACGTCCGCATCAAGGACCGCGAGGCGTGGCGGCCGTTCGCCCCGAGCATGTGCCAGGAGGCGGCCGAAGCCCTGATCGGCACCACCACCCCGCTGCCGTACATGATCGTCACCACCCCGGTCACCGAGGCCGGCGCCGCCGTCATGCCCGCCGTGGTGCACAGTGACCGCACCACGCGGCCGCAGACCGTCTCCGCCGATGTCGACCCCCTCTACCACCGGCTCATCGGCGAGGTCGGCGACCGTACCGGCGCCGCGGTCGTCCTGAACACCTCCTTCAACGGCCGCGACGAACCGGTCGTGTGCAGCCCGGGCGACGCCCTCGCCACCTTCCACCGGCTGCCGATGGACGCCCTGGCCCTCGGACCGTTCCTGGTACGGCGCCCCGACGGTGCCCCGCGGGAGGCCGGCGCATGACCGCTGCGGCCCGCCCGCACACCGGCGGCCCCGTGCGGTCCGATGCCTCGGCGGACACCGGCGCCGCACCCGCGGCCTCCGCGCGCAAGGGCCCGGCGGCCCCCGACGCCACCACCGGGCGGGCCGGCCCCGGCGGCCCGCCCGGTCCGGCCGTCGAGGAGATTCGCGCCAGGCTGGAGGACTGGCTCGCCGGGGCGGTGCTCGCGCCGGAGGCCGACCTGTCCGCGCCGCTCGCCGACCTCGGGGTGGACTCCCTGGACCTCATCCGTACCGCCCGCCGCATCGAGGACGCCTTCGGCGTCCGTGTGCGACTGCGCGAACTGGCCGTCCCGGAGATGACCACGGCCCGGCTGGCCGCGCTGGTCGCCGAACGCGCCGGGCCGCGCCGTACCTCCGCAGCCGTGCCCGGCGCCGGGCACGGGCCGGTCGTCCTCACCCCCGCGCAGGAACAGGCATGGGAGGAGCAGACCGGCGACCGGGGCCACTGGAACCAGGCGCTTCTCCTCACCACCCGGCCGGGCCTGGACGGCGAGCTGTTCGCCGAGGCGGTCCGCCGTCTGGTCGCCGGACACGCCTCGCTGCGCCTGACGGTCGAGGATCGCCCGGCCCGGCGCCCCCGGCAGCTGGTGACGGCCATCGCGCTCGACGGCCCGCCCGGCGCGGCCCTCGGCCCCGTGCTGGACACGGTGGACATCTCCGAGATCGCCGACCCCGACCTGCCGTCCGCGGTCACCCTGCGCTGCACGGTCGAACAAGAGGCACCGCACCCGCGGACCGGACCGGTGGCCCGGTTCGTCCGGTTCGACGCCGGTCCGACCCGCCCGGGGCGGCTGCTGATCGTCGTCCACCAGATCGCCTTCGACATGGTGTCGTGGTCCGTCCTCCTTGAAGACCTGGAGGAGTTGTACACGGCGCTGGAAGCCGGCCACGACGACGTCTGGTGCGCCGAGGGAACCCCCTACCCGCAGTGGGCCGAGGCGCTCGCCGCCCACGCCCGCACCGTCGACGCCGAGGCGGAGACCGACTGGTGGACGGAGGTGGTCCGCACCCCCGCGGCCGTACCGCTGGACCACGCCGTGGCCGACCCGCGCGACGCGAACACCGCCCGCACCGCCGCGACACATCGCGAGGAGTTCCCGCAGGAACTCACCGCCCGCCTCCGCGCGGCTGCCCACGCCCACCACGCCCACCCCGGCGACCTGGTCCTGCACGCCCTGGGCGAGGTGCTGGCCGACTGGCTGGGCGAGAGCGCGGTCCGGGTCGACATCCTGCGGCACGGCCGCGAGGAGCACGTCGGCGAAACCCATCTGGCGCGCACCACCGGCTGGTTCACCACCACCGTGCCCGTCCGCCTCGACCTGGCCCCCGGCACCGCGACCGAACGGCTCGCGCGGACCCTCGGCCATCTCGCGGCCCTGCCCGGCGGGGGCGTGGGCTTCGGCGCGCTCAGCCGCCATGGCCGGCCGCGTGTCTCGGCGGCCCTGCGCGCGGCCCCGCCCAGCGACGTCTCCTTCGACTTCGAGGGCGACGACGCGGACACCCTGCCGTTGGGCACCCTGCTGCCCGACGTGGCGCCGGAACCCGTCGGCGACATCACGGCCCCGCACTGGACACGGCCTCATCTGGTCGAAGTGATCGCCACGACCGACGACGAGGTGCTGCGCGTCGAGTGGTGGTACTCCACCGCTCTGCACGACGAGGCGACCGTCCGAGGCCTCGCCGCCCGCCACCGGGCCGCCCTCACGGCCCTCCTCGACGCGGCGGAACCCGGCGCGGCCCCGACTCGCATCAGCTGAACACCCCACGGACGGACCAGAGAAGGCGCTCTGCCCCATGACCCTGCCCAGCGTGCTCGACCCCTTTTCCGCCCTCGCCCGCTCCGACCCCGGCCGGGCGGCGGTCGCCGAACACGGAACGACGGCCGGGTACGGCCGACCGGCCGACCGGGCAGGGTCGGTGGCGGACCTGGTCGCCACCCGCGCACCCGGGCCGCACCCGCCCGTGGCCGTCATCCCGCGCCACGGTGTCCGGGACATCGCCGCGCTCACCGGCGTACCCGCGGCGGGCCGCGACCGCCGGGCGGTGCCCGGCGGCGCCGCCGACCATGCCGGCGCGGCCCCGCGCGCCATCGGCCGCAAGGAGTTGGCCGCCACCGCCGAGACCGACCGGCCACCCGGCGCCGACCGAGCCCCGCGTCCTCATCGGGAGCCCTCCCACACCCCGGCCCGGGACGGCGGCGAACCGGTCGGCCCCGATGGCGTCTCCCTCGACTTCACGCGCGCCGACAGCGTCCCCCTCGACTTCACGCGCACCGACGGCGACACCGGGCTGGAGGAGATCCCGCCGCCTATGCCGACCCGTGGCCTCGTCGTCCCGGACGACGCCGACGACGACGGCGTCGAGGACCGACCCGCCGTGCCGCGCGCGCAGCCTCCCGCCACGCTCCCCGCACACCTGCTCCCCGACCGGATCGCCGCGGTCCCCGGGCCGGCGCGCACCCGCACGGGCAGGACCGGCCGCGCGGCCACCCGGGACCGGTACCTGTGACCAACCGACTCTTCGACGCCTCGGTGGCCCCGGCCACCCTGCCCGAGGCGGACGCGCGCGGCCCCTGGGCCTACTTGTGGTGGCTGATGCGTATCCGGCCCTGGCCGCTGGTCCTCAGCGCCGTGCTCGGCGCCGTCTGGATGGTCCCCCTGGCGCTGGTCCCGCTCGTCATCGGGAAGGCCATCGACCAGGCCGGCCGGGGCGGCGGGGACGCCGGCATCTGGCTGTGGTCGCTGCTCGCGCTCGCCCTGGGCATCGTCCAGGCCGCCGCCGGCGCCGGCCTGATCCAGGCCGCCGTGGGCGCCGAGGCACACGCCCTGTCGGTCAGCCACCGCGTCCTGATGCGGCATGTGGTCCGGCTGGGCGCCGGTCTGCGCGGTCAGGCCCGCTCCGGCGACGTGGCCGCGTCGGCCGCCGCCGACGTCGAGAGCATCGGCAACGCCTTCGAGGTGGTCGGCCGTACCATCGGCGCGGTGGTCGCCGCCGTGCTCGTGGCCGTGGCCCTCACCGCGACCTCGCCCGTTCTCGGGCTGGCCGTGCTCATCGGCGTCCCGGCCGCCGTCCTGGCCATCGGACCGCTGCTGCGGCCGCTCCAGGAGCGCGACGAGGAACAGCGCGAACAGATGGGCATCGCCACCTCCCAGGCCGGCGACATCGTCGCGGGCCTGCGCGTCCTGCGCGGCATCGGCGGCGAGGCCGCTTTCGCCGAGCGCTTCCGCCGCACCAGCCAAGAGGTGCGCCACGCCGGCGAGTCGGCCGGCCGGATGGAGGCATGGCTCCAGGCGGCGGGAGTCTTCCTGCCCGGACTCGTCACCGTGGGCATCGTCTGGCTCGGCGCCCGCCTCGCCCTGCGGGGGACCATCACCGTGGGCGAACTGGTCGCCTTCTACGGCGCTTCGGCGTTCCTCACCCTCCCGGTGAGCACCGCGACCGAGGCCGCCGAGACGCTCAGCCTGGCCAAGGTCGCTGCCGGCCGGCTCTGCGGCCTGCTGCGCCTGGACCCCGGCACCGCCGATCCCGGACACCCCGAGCCGCTGCCACCGGGACCGCTCTCCCTCGTGGACGCCCACACCGGCATCACCGCCGAGGCCGGACGGCTCACCGTGGTCGTGACCCCCGCCGACGGCACCGGGGACCTCGCCGACCGGCTCACCCGCCCCACCGGCACCGGCACCGGCGGCGGCACGCCGACCGTACGGCTCGGCGGCGTTCCGCTCGACCGGGTGGACCCCGTCGAACTGCGCTCCCGGGTACTGCGGTCCGGCCCCGCCGACAGCCTGTTCAGCGGCACCGTACGGGAGGAGCTGACCGCGTCGGCCGACCGCTCCGCGCAGGAGCTGCGGCGCGCGTTGTTCACCGCCGACGCCGCGGACGTGGTCGAGGCCCTCCGGGCCGGCCTGGACACGCGGTTGGAGGAGGGCGGCCGGGCCCTGTCCGGGGGGCAGCGCCAGCGCCTCGTCCTCGCGCGGGCGTTGCTGGCCGCCCCCGACGTCCTGGTGCTGGAGGACCCGACCTCCTCGATCGACGCCCACACCGAGGCCCGTGTCGTCCACAGGGTGGCCGCCGCGCGCGCGGGGCGCACCACCATCGTGTTCAGCGACAGCCCTCTGTGGCGCGGGGTCGCCGACCGCGAGATCCGCCGCCTTCCGGACGCCGGTCCCGGCAGCCCCGACCGCTCCGCTGACGCCGGTTCCGGCAGCCCCGACCGCTCCGCAGGAGTGCCCTCGTGACGACGACCCGACCCCAGACCCCCGCCCTAGCGGAAGCCGCCCCCGCCCCGCCGTCCGCCGCCGAGCCCGACGGCGTGCCCGGCCTCCCGGGGCGGCTGCCCCTCGCCGACCGGGCCGACGTCCGGGCATGGGCCGGCGCCTTCCTGCGCGCCGAGGCGGCCCGGCTGCTCGGCACCTTCGCACTGTTCGCCGCCGCCCTGGTGGCGGGCCTCACCGGGCCCCGGCTCCTGGGGCATCTGGTCGAGTCCGTCAAGGCCGGGACCACTGCGGGCCGGGTCGACCTGCTCGCCCTGGCCTTCGTCGCCATCCTCGCCACCCACGCCCTGCTCACCCGCGCCGCCCGCACCCAGGCCACCCTGCTCGGCGAGCGGGTCCTGGCGCGTACCCGCGAGGACTTCGTCCGCAGGGTCCTGGGGCTGCCGCTGTCGGAGGTGGAGAGCGTCGCGACAGGCGACCTCCTCAGCCGGGCCACCAACGACGCCGACCGGCTGAACGAGAGCATCCGGCAGGCCGTCCCCCGTATCGCCCTGGCCGCCGTCACCCTGGTGTTCACCCTGGCGGCGATCGTGCTGACCTCGCCCCTGCTCGCCCTCGGGCTGCTGGCCGGGGTGCCCTTCGCCGCCCTGTCGACCTGGTGGTACCGGCCGCGCGCGACCCGCGCCTACGAGCGCCTGCTCGCCCAGGAGGCCGACATCCTGGCCGTCACGCACGAGACCGCCCGCGGCGCCGGGACCGTCGAGGCGCTCGGGCTCGGGCCGCGTCAGACACGGCGTCACGGCCGGGCCGTCGACCAGGTCGTACGGACCCGGCAGCGCACCACCTGGCTCCAGACCATCTGGTTCCCCAGCCTGGACCTCGCCACCATGGTGCCGATGGCGCTGACCCTGCTCATCGGTGGCCTCGCCTACCAGCGCGGTGCCGTGGGACTGGGCGAGCTGACCGCCGTGGTGCTGTACGTGCAGGCGCTCGGCGAGCCCCTCAACGACCTGCTCACCTGGACCGATGAACTCCAGATCGGCAACGCCGCGCTGCGCCGGATCCTGGGCGTGGACCGGCTGCCCTGCGAGCAGCGCCGGCCGCCGGTGGCCACCGAGGGCCAGGCCATCCGGCTGGAAGGCGTCGGCTTCGGCTACGGCCCCGGCCGGGAGGTCCTGTCCGGCATCGACCTCGACATCGCCCCCGGCGAACGCCTGATGGTGGTCGGAGCCTCCGGCGCGGGCAAGTCCACCCTCGGCAAACTGCTGGCCGGGGTGCACCACGCGACCCGGGGGGCCGTGCGCATCGGCGGCGCCGAGATCGGCACCCTGCCGGTGGACCAGCTGCGACGCGAGATCGCGCTCGTCACCCAGGAGCAGCACGTGTTCACCGGCACCGTACGGGACAACCTCACACTGGCCCGCGAGGACGCGCTGCCGGACGAGCGGCTGTGGGCGGTGCTGGAGACCGTCCTGCTGACGGACTGGGCGCGCGCGCTCCCCGACGGCCTCGACAGCGAGATCGGCCCGGGCGCCGCGCCGGTGTCGCCGTCGGCGGCCCAGCAACTGGCGCTGGCCCGGCTGCTGCTGTCGGACCCGCACGCGCTGGTCCTGGACGAGGCCACGGCGCTGCTGGACTCCTCCGCGTCGCGCCGGGTCGAGCGTTCGCTCGCGGCGCTGATCGAGGGCCGTACCGTGATCTCCATCGTGCACCGCCTGGACTCGGTGCGGGACGCCGACCGCGTCGCGGTGATGGAACGCGGCCGGATCGTCGAACTCGGCAGCCACGAGGAACTGCTCGCGGCGGACGGCGCCTACGCCTCCCTGTGGCATGCCTGGCAGGCGGCCCGGCACTCCGATCCGGCGGTACGGAGCGACCAGGGGCGCGGCGCCGACCGGTCGTGACGCCCGTCGAATCCGGTGCTGACCGACCGCATGAGACAGGGGCCCTCCGCCGTCGGCAGGAGGGCCCCTGTGTCCCGGAGAGCGGGGGTGACGTCAGTGCTTGAAGGCGTCCTTCGTCTTCTCCTTGGCCGCGCGGGCGTCGCCCGTGCTCTTCTCCGCCTGTCCCTCGGCGGCCATCCGGTCGTTGCCGAGGGCGCTGCCCACGGCTTCCTTGGCCTTGCCCTTGGCCTGCTCGCCCTTGGCCTTGGCCTTCTCACCGGCGCTCATGAAAGACAGCCTCCTCGAAGTGTTCGTTCACTGTTCCGTGACCGGCTGGTGCCCCGGCGCACCCCTCATAAACAAAGGCGCAGGCGAGGTTGTCACCAGCAATGGAGGGCATACGGCGGGTCAGGAGGTTGATAACCATGGTTCCCCTTTTGCTCGTACTGCTTCTCGCGCTCATCCTTTTCGGTGCCGGGTTCGCCGTCCAGATTCTCTGGTGGGTGGCTCTGGTCGTCCTCGTGGTGTGGCTGCTCGGATTCCTCGTGCGCTCCACGAACGCCGGCGGCGGCCGCGGCCGCTGGTACCGATGGTGACCTGACCCACGCACACCCGCCCTGTGGGGCCCGGCCGAACGCTCGGCCGGGCCCCACAGGCATGCCGAGGGCGGGTCGGTGTCGCGTGCTGGTGCGCGGAGCCGCCCTGGGGCGCGGTGACGAGAGTGTTGCGGGCCCCCGCCGGTGCGGGCGCGGAGCGGGGCTGACGTGTGGGGTGGGAGCGGTGTCGGCTGAAGTCCCGTGGTGCATCTGTGGGGCTTGGCGACGAGATCGACGGACGACTGCCGGCCGGGCTCGGTGTGCCGGTCGACGGTGCGCTCACCGCTGATCTGTCCGGTGGCGAGCCTCAACACACCGCCGTGACAAGCGCCTTGATGTCCGAGACGTCCCTGCTGCTGGCGGACGAGCCGACGGGGGCGCTGGACGAGCAGGCCCGCGACCAGGTCGCCGACGTGCTGCTCGACGCTCCCCGGCGACCTGGCTGTGGCCTGCTGGCCGTGACCCATGACGCGTCGGTGGCGGAACGGGCTGACCGAGTCCTGCGGTCGAGTCAAGGGCGGCCGGCTGGACCCCAGACGGAGATCGCGCCTGTCCGACGGCGCGGCCGGTGTCCTGGGCCGGCCCGTTGCCGCTCCGCGTGGGCGGCCAGCGCGGTTTTCACCCCTGGGACCGGGCCAGGGCGCAATGGTCGCGGCCACGCCATGGATACCGCCGTGGTCGACGCCGGTGGACCGATGGCGGCCGGTGTTCGGATCGACGGCCGATCGACGGCAGCCGCCCCTCGAACGGCCGCTGTCGAACGCACGTAGAGCGCCGCTGCCTAGGTTCGATCTGGCCGGCCCGGAACGCGGACGTGCTCTGCCGTGTCCGGGGACGAGCAGTCACCGAGAACCTGAAGAGGAATCCATTCGTGAAGCTGATCCTGCCCCTGGAGCGATGTCCTCTCGACGTCGGGTCCAAGGCCAACCGCCTGCGCGCCCTGCTCGCGGCGGGCCTGCCGGTTCCGGAGGCGTACGTGATCTCCGCCGATGACCTCGCGGCGGAGAAGTCCCAGGAACTGGCGGCGGACGTACGTGAGTTGATGGACACGGTGTTTCGCGGTGCCGCCGTCGTCGTGCGCAGTTCCGCCGCGGACGAGGACACCCCGCTGGCCAGCGCGGCCGGTGTCTACGAGTCCTATCTCGACCGCCGTACGGCCGACGAGGTGCTCGACGCGATCGCGGCCTGCCGTGCCAGCGCGGTGTCCGCCGACGCCGATGCCTACCGCGTCCTGCACGGACGCGTCGAGTGCGCCCCGATGCATGTCATCGTCCAGCGCATGGCGGACTGCCGGATCTCCGGCGTGCTCTACACCCGCAATCCGGTCGCCGAGGACGCCACGATGCTCGTGGAGACCAGCCGGGGGCTCGGCACCCGCGTGGTCGCCGGACTGGGCGCCGACCAGCGCTTCACCCTCTCCCGTTCGGCGCCCGAGCCACGGGACCGGGACCGTGCGGACCGGACCGTGGGCGAGGAGGACCTGCCCCGGACGCTCCAGGAGCTGGGGCTCGCCCTGGAGGCCGAGTTCGGCTGCCCGCAGGACGTCGAATGGGGACTGGCCGATGGCCGGCTGTTCGTCTTCCAGTCCCGGGACATCGTCGTCCCGCCGGTTCCGGCACCGCTGCGCGCGACGCGGCCCGCGCCCTCCGCCGCACCGGCGGCCGATCTCGTCCTCTCTCCCGGCTACGGCATCGGCGTGCCCGTCACGGTGGCCGACGGCCGGCCTGCGCCCCTGGGCTCGGTCGCCGTCCTCGACCACATGCCCACGGCGAGCCGGCTCGATCTCCTCAAGGACGCCTCGGCACTCGTCCTGCGCGAGGGCAACGCCCTGTCGCACTCGGCCGCCCTCACCCGCGAGTTGGGGTTGCCGGCGATCCTCCTCACCGACCCGCACGGACTGCCGACGGACCGGTTCGCGCCGGACGGTTCGGGTCCCGGGGGAGGGGAAGCCGCTCCGGTCCTCGTGGACGCCGTACGCGGACAGGTGACCCGCCTGGTCGAACTGCCGCCGGTGGAACGGAAGAAGGCGGTGTTCGCCGCGATGCGCCAGGCCGGGCTGCGCGGGTTGCCCGGCCACCACTACCAGGGCCGCTACGAGACCGTGCTGTTCGACCCGGTCGCCCAGAACCGGGTGCTCGCACAGCTGCGCCGCCGGGGGACCGGCACGACCGAGTGCGTGCAGAGGATCCTGCCCTACGACGATCCCGCCCGGACCTACTGCGGCATCAGCGCCCGTATCCAAGTCACCGCCGACGCCTGCCGCGTGCAGTTCAAGCGGGCCAACCTGCTGCCGGACCGGCCCTACCGGTTCGACGAGGAGGTGCACGTCCGGGTGGACACCCCGGAGGCGGGCGCGGACCTGTTGCGCGGACTGCTCTACGTGGCGCGTCCGGCCCAGGAGCGCCGTATCAGCCGTGCCGAAGTCGACGGCGTGCGACTGCAGTTCAACCTGTGGCCCGGCGCGCGGCACGCCTACCTCGGCCTGGAGAGCGAACTCCCGGGCACCATCGAGGAGTTCCTGCGCGCGTGCGACGTCCCGCTCGCCGAATGCGAGCCGCTGGACGGCAAGGACCTCTTCGACATGCTCGGCATCGGGCTCGAAGACCTGCGCTTCGGCGCCCGCGCCTAGGAAGCCGCCGCGTTCCGGCCGGCCCCGCCGTTCCCGTTTTCCGCACCACCTCTCCGTCACCAGAAACCGTCGAAAGGGTTTCCCATGTCCGTCAAGCGCATCGTCGTCGTCTCCGACTGCACGGACGTCGCGTTCGTGGAAATGCGTTCCTCCATCTTCCGAGCCGCCGAGGCGTACGCGCCCGACGCCCGCGTCCAGATCGAACCGCTGGTTCCCGTCCAGCCGTTTTCCGTGCTGAACGCCGGTTTCATGGTGCGGCTGGTGGCCGAGATATCCACCCCGGACACCATGATCATGTTCATCATGAACAGCATCCGGGAGCGCACCGAACGCATCATCGGCCGCACCGAGAAGCACGGATTCGTCTTCGAGGGGACGAACACCGGTGCCGTCGGCTGGCTGATCGAGGAATTCGGTGTCGCCGAGTGCTACGAGGTCCACGACCCCGGATTCGTCCCGTTCGGCGGCAAGTTCGTGCACGGCCCCGCCGTGGGCCAGTTCGCGGCCGGACGCCCCATGGCCGAGATCGGCACCCCGTTCCCCGTGGAGAAGATCCGCCGCACCCTCCCCGACGAGGGCACGATCGTGCACGTCGACAACTTCGGGAACGCCAAGTTCCCCCTCGGGAACCAGAGTTTCGAGTACGGCGACGAGCTGGTCGTCGAGGTGGGCGGCGAGGTCTTCGAGGCCGTCTACTGGAAGCGGATGATGGAACTGGAGGACGGCACCTGGGTGGTGTACCCGGGCAGCTCGTTCGATCTCCACGAGTTCGGTGAGGTCCGCGGCAAGGGCCTGCTGCCGTACGGCATCGGCGCCGGCGCGCAGATCTCGGTCAAGCGCGCCTGACCCCCGTACGTCCCGCCTGACCCCCGCACGTCCCGCCTGATCCCCGCACGTCCCGCCTGACCCCCAGGCACCTCGCACGACCCCCGCACACCCCGAACGCGTCCCCGCGGCCGACCCCCACGTCCGCGGGGACACCCCTGTCCAGCCCTCCCCGAGGAGGCCCCATGTCCCGTCCGATCACCAGCATCCCGCCCAGCGGCCCCCTGCACCTGGGCCACTACCGCGGCGCCCTGGCCCCGTTCGTCGCCCTGCAGTCGGACAGCCGTACGGCCTTCCTCGCCGTCGCCGATCTGCACCTGATGGCGTCGCGGGTGTCCCGCCCCGTGACCGCCGCCGTGCCCGACTGTGCCGCGACCCTGGTCGCCGAGTGCCTGGCCGTCGGCGTCGACGCCGACCGGTGTGCCTTCTACCGGCAGTCGGACGTCCCCGAACTCGCCCTCATCAACGGCCTGTTGCACCACCTCGTCACCGTCGAGGAGCTGCTGCCCCAGCGCGGGTACGCCCGCCGTGCCGCGAGAGCCGACGGCCCGCCCTCGCTGGGCATGCTGGGCTGGCCCGTCCTGGAAGCCGCCGACATCATCGGCACCTCGGCCACCCACGTCGCGATCGGCGCCGGCAACGCCCGGCACATGGAGATCTGCCACGGGCTCCTGACCTGGCTGCGCGACGAGTGGGGCATCGACCTGCCGGTCCCGGCCGCCACGGTGGGCGCCGTCGATCTGCCCGGCCTCGACGGAGCCCGGAAGATGAGCCGCAGCCGGGGCAACTGCCTGCTGCTCGGCGCCGACGAGCCCACGTTGCGCGCCCGCGTGCACACCATGGCGATCCGGTCCGAGGACGGCGCGTGCGTCCCCGCGGCCTACCTCGCGGCCCTCGGGCGGACCGCCGAGGCCGACCGGGTCACCCGTGGCCTGACCGACGGCACGACGAGCCCCGACGAGGCCCGCGAGCTGGTCCTGGCCGCCGTACTCACCCACATCGCCCCGATCGGCCGCCGCGTCGGGGAACTGGCGGACGACCGGAGCCTGCTCGACGGCCTGCTGGCCACCGGCACCGAGCGGGTGCGCGACTCGGCCGACGCCACCCTGCGCCGGCTGCGCCGGGGACTGGGGCTCACCCGTGTCTGACGATCACGAACGCGCCGACGCCCCGGGCCGCACCGCCGCGCGCGTCACCGTCCGTCCCCGTGCGCGTGCGGCGGCCCGCGATCTCGGAAGGGCGGGCGGCCGTGACCTCGGACCGGCGGACGGCCCTGACCTCGGACCGGCGGACGGCCCTGACCTCGGACGGGCGGGCGGCCGTGACCTCGGAGGGGCGGGCGGCCGGGGAGCCGTACCCGCCACGGCCCCCTGCACGGTCCGCCATCACGAGTTCCCGCCCCCGTCCCACCTGCCCGCGGGGGCGCGACCGCACCGGAGCGGCGGCCTGATCGGGCTGGACATCGCGGACATGGACTTCGCCGCCCACCCGCTCGCCTCCGCCGCGGCACACCTCCGCGCCCGCACCGAGACCATGCGCTACACCCTGGCCTCCGAGACACTGCGCGACCGGATCGCCGGCTGGTACGCCGACCGGCATGCCTGGCAGGTGCGGCGGGACGCCGTCCTGCTGCTGCCCTTCGGGGTCAAGACCGCGCTGCGGCTGGCCCTGGAGACCTGCGCGGACCTGACCCGCCCCGTCCTCGTGTGCACGCCCGTCTACAGCGGCATCCTCAAGGTCGTCCGCGCGGCGGGGGCCGTACTGCGGCCGGTCGCGCTCACCACCGGCGCCGGGCTGCGTCATGTGCTGGATCCGGAGGCGCTGGACCGTGCCTTCCGGGAGACGGGTGCCCGCACCCTCGTGCTGTGCAGCCCGCACAATCCGGTCGGGCGGGTGTGGCACGCCGACGAACTGACCGGGGCCGCGCGGGCGGCACACCGGGCGGGGGCCCTGGTCCTGAGCGACGAGGTGCACAGCGACCTGGTCCATCCGGGCAGCCGCCACATCCCCTGGGGCGCGGTCGCCGCCGACCCCGACTGGATCGTCCTGCACAGTGTGGGCAAGACCTTCAACACCTCAGGACTACAGACCTGTTTCGCGGTGACCGGGACCGCGCGGCACCGCGCCGCGCTGCTCAGGGCGCTCGGCTCCTGGGGCTACTACGAGGGCAGCTACTTCGGTGACGCCGTCGCCGAGTCGCTGCTGTCCCCGGCCACCCACGCCTGGCTGGACGCGCGCGTGGCCCGCGTCGCCGGGGTGACCGCCGCGGTCCGGGACGCGCTGGCCGAACTCCCCGTACCCCTCCGCAGCAGCCCGCCGGAGGCCGGCTTCCTCCTGTGGGTCGACGCCCGCGCGCTCCCCACCCCGCCCACGGAGCCGGATCTGGCGGCCTGGATCCACCGGCGGACCGGCGTACGCATGCTGGACGGCACCCGGTTCGGCGGTGAACCGGGCATGCTGCGGCTCAACTGCGCCACGGATCCACGGCTGTTGGCCGAGGCGCTGTCGCGGCTCACCCGTTTCGTCGGGAGTCTTCCGGGGGTGGCGGCCCGATGACGAAGACCCGCCGCACCACCGCTCACCGGGGCGTACTCGCCCTGCTCTGCGCCGCCCAACTCGTGCTCATGGTCGACTTCTCGGTCGTCAACCTCGCCCTCCCCGGGATCACTTCCGCGTTCGCGGCCGACCCGGGCACCGCCCTGTGGACGGTGACCGGGTACGCCGTCGCCTTCGGGGCGCTCCTGCCGCTGGGCGGTCGGCTGGCCGACACCCTCGGCAGGCGCCGGATGTTCGTCACGGGGCTCGGTGTCTTCGGTGCCGCTTCGCTCATCGGCGGCCTCTCGCCCTGGCCGGCACTGCTGCTGGCCATGCGGGCCCTCCAGGGCGGCGCCGCCGCGCTCATCGCGCCCGCGCTGCTGTCGCTGCTCACCACGGTCTTCCCGGCCGGTCCCGCCACCCACCGGGCCCTGGCCTGGTTCGGCGCGGCGACCTCAAGCGGCTTCTCCCTGGGAGTGGTCGTGGGCGGACTGCTCACCGAGTTCGCGTCCTGGCGCGCGGTCCTGCTCATCAACGTCCCCCTGGTCGCCGTGGCCGTACCGCTCGCGGGCCGTCTGCTGCCGAGCGGCGGGCCGCCCGCTCGGCGGCGGCCTCGTGATCTGCCGGGGGCGGTGACCGGCACGACCGGCTGTGTCGCGCTCCTGCTCGGCATCAGCGAGGCCGGGTCCCGGGGATGGGACCCGTCGCGCACCGGGCTGCCGCTGTGTCTGGGACTCGGTCTGCTCGGCCTGTTCGTCCTGGTGGAACGCCGGGCCGCCGCGCCGCTGGTGCCGCCGGGCGTCTTCCGGTCGCGGTCGGTCGCGGTGGTCAACACCGTCACGCTCCTCGTGACGGGGGTGATGGGCGCGCTCACGCTCCTGCTGTCCGTGTTCCTCCAGGACGTACGGGAGCTGAGCCCGCTGGCGACCGGCGCGGCCCTGCTCCCGCTGGGCCTGGTCACCGCGGCCGTCTCCCATGTGAGCCCTCGGCTGATGGCCGTCTTCGCGCCCCGGCGGGCGCTCGCGGGCGGAGTCGCGGTGTTCGCGGTGGGGCTGCTGGTCCTGGGGGCCGCGGTGGAGTCCGGGTACGACGGTCTGCTGTGGATCGGCATGGCCGTCTGCGGAGCGGGCTTCGGTCCGTTCTTCACCACGGCGACGGTGACCGCGACCCAGGACCTGCCCGCCGCCGACCAGGGTCTCGCGGGTGCCCTGATCAGCATGTCCACCCAGATCGGCACCGCGCTCGGCATCGCCTTCCTGGTCTCGCTCGCCGAACGCCACCCGGGGGACACCGCCTCGGGCATCGCCCTCGCGATGAGATCGGGCGCGGCGGCACTCGCGGTGGCCGTCGCCCTCACCCTGGCCGCACTCCGCGAACGCCGCTCCCGGCACGGTCCGACCGGTGCCTGAGACGGGCCGCGCCGACAGAACCCCGGCCGACCCCGGCCCCACGGCGTCTCTATGACTCCACGACTCCACGGCGACTCCACGGCTCTACGACACCACGGCGTCTCTACGGCTCTACGGCGCACCCCACGGCGCCCCCACCCCACCGCACACCCCCCACGGGCGTACCCCACGGCCACCCTCCCCGCCCCCCCCCGCGCCCCGGAACTCTCCGTAACCGACCCGCCCGTGCTCGTAGCGCGTTGGAGTCGGTCGCGCGCGTCGGTAGGCTCTGCGCCTCGGGGCCGGAGGCAGGCCCGGTAGGGCCTTCGGGAGGCGTACGTGGCGATACATCGGTTCTCGGTGCTCGGACCTCTGGGCGTGCATCGCGGAGCGGACGTCCTCGCCGCCGGGCCTCCCCAGCAGCAGGCGATGCTCGCGGTGCTCCTGCTCAGCCGGAACAAGACCGCGACCGCCTGCGATCTGCTGGACGCGCTGTGGGGCGACCGTCCGCCCGGTCGCCCCATGAGCACCATCCGCACCTACGCGTGGCGCTGGCGCAAACTGCTGGAGGCGGATCCCGCCACCCCCTGCCTGCTCGTCGCGCGCGGGGACGGCTACGAACTGGCCGTCCCCGACGACTGCGTGGACGCGCTGGTGGCGGAGCGCCTGATGGCCGACGCCGAGCGGGCACTGCGACGCGGTGAGCCGGACACGGCCCGCACCCTGCTGCGACAGGCGCAGGACCTGTGGCGCGGCGAACCCCTTCTCGGCGTGCCCGGCCCGTTCGCCGAGCGCCAGCGTCAGCGCCTGCGGGGGCTGCGGCTGGACCTGCTGGAACAGCGGATCACCCTGGACCTGCGCGGTGGCCGCACCGAACAGTGTGTCCGGGACCTGACCGAACTGGTGGCCGCCGATCCGCTGCGTGAACGCTCGCACGCCCTGCTCATGGAGGCGCTCCACCGGGAGGGCAAGCGTGCCGACGCCCTCGCCGCGTTCCGGCACGCCCGCAAGCTCCTCGTCGACGAACTGGGCGTCGAACCGGGCCCGGAACTGGCCGCACTGCACCAGAGCATCCTGACCGGTGCCCCGGCGGAGCCCGCCGTACGGGAGCAGAGCCAGTCCGACGACGACCACGACGGAGCCTCGCCCGGCCCCCGGCCGATGCCGCCCCCGCCCGCCCAACTCCCGCCCGCCCTGCCGGACTTCACGGGCCGTGAGGAACTCCTCGCCGGGCTCGCCGGGGCGCTCACCGAGCAGGACCGGTCCGCGCCGGCGATCGTCGCCGTGTCGGGCATGGGCGGCGTGGGCAAGACCTCCCTCGCCGTGCAGACGGCCCACCGGGTACGCCACTCCTTCCCCGACGGCCAGCTCTACGCCGATCTGCGGGGCAACGCCGGCCGTCCGGTGCCCGCCGAGACGGTCCTCGCCGACTTCCTCATGGCGCTGGGCACCGACCCGGCCTCCCTGCCCGAGGCACTCGCGGCCCGGTCCGCCCTGTTCCGCTCCGCCGTCGACGGCAGACGCCTGCTCCTCGTCCTGGACGACGCGCACGACGCCGCCCAGGTACGGCCGCTGCTGCCGGGCACGCCGGGCTGTGCCGTGGTGATCACCAGCAGGACCCGGCTGAGCTCCCTGCCGGCCTGCTTCCAGAAGGATCTCGACGTACTGACCCCGGTCGAGGCGCTGCGGATGCTGGCGCGCACCACGGATCGGCGGCGCGTCGACGCCGAGCCTGTCGCCGCCCGGGAGGTCCTCGACGCCTGCGGGCACCTCCCGTTGGCCGTACGCGTCGTGGCCGCCCGGCTGTCGGCGCGTCCCGGCTGGAGCATCGGCACGCTCGGGGAGCGGCTCCGGGCCGAGCACCGGCGTATCGACGAGTTGCGCACCGGCGACCTCGCGGTACGGGCCACGTTCGAGCTGGGCTACCGGCAACTGACGCCCGACCAGGCGAGGGCCTTCCGGCAGGCGGCGCTCCTGGAGGGCCCCCTCGTCGCGGTGTCCACGGCGGCCGCGGTCCTCGGGGTGCCGGAGCCCGACGCGGAGGGCCTGCTGGAGTCCCTCGTCGATCTGGCCGTCCTCCAGTCACCGCATCCCGATCGCTACCGCTTCCACGACCTGCTGCGGCTGTTCGCCCGGCAGAAGTCCCGGACGGAGCACCCGGGCGAGACGGTGTCCGTGCCACGTCGACAGCTCGACTTCCTCCTGGCCACGGCTCGCGAGGCGTTCCGCTGGGCGGTCCCCGACGACCCCGTCGGCGGGGTCCTCGCGGAGACGGGCAGCACGGGGCTGGCCTTCGCCGACTTCAAGTCCGCCCAGCGGTGGGCGGTGGACGAGAGCGAGGCCGCGCTCACCCTCGCCGGCCGGATCGCCGACGGCATCCTCGGCCCCGGCCGTCCGGTCGACCGGACCGACGGTGCCGTCGACCCTGCGGCCCCGCCCGGCGCGGACGGCGGACCGGCTCTCGGGCGGGCCGTGGACCTGCTGATCGCGCTGTCGCCGTTCGGCCCGGATCCGCGGCTGGGGGAGGGGCTGCCGACCGTGCGGCGGCTGGCGGAGGCGGCCGTCCGTCTCCAGGACCGCCGCACCGAGGGCCGGGCACGGTTCCTGCTCGGCACCTACCACCTGGCGGCGGGGGAGCCGGTACGGGCCGAGGCGCAGGCACGTGCCGCGGCCGAGGCGTGCCGGGAGAGCGAGGACCTGGTCGTCCTGCGCCAGGCGTCCAACGACCTCGGGCTGATCACCTCCTACCTGGGCCGCCCCGGCGAAGCCGTCGGCCACTACGACGAGGCGATCGCGCTCGCCCGCGCTCTGGGACACCGCTCGGGCGAACTGGTGACGACCGTCAACGCGGCACTCGCGCGGGCGCGCAGCGGGCAGGCCGCCGAGGCGGTCACCGCCTGCGAATCGGTCCTGCGCGGGCTTCGGTCGCGCCCCGACGACGTCGTACGAGCCTTCACCCACTACGTCTTGGGTCTGGCCCTGCACGCGCTGCGCCGCTACGAGGAGGCCGTCACCGCCTTCACCGACTGCCTCACCGTCTCCCGGGACGCGGGCCTGCGCAGCCACGGGGCCCAGGCACGCTTCCGGATGGCCGACAGCCTGCGGGCCCTGGGGAGACAGCGGCCGGCGCTGGAGCATGCGCGGGAGTCGCTGGCGGCGCTGGAGGAAGCGGGGGCCGCCCGGGACACCGCCCAGTGCCTCGTGGTTCTGGGCAGGATCTGGACGGACCTCGGCGACTTCACCGCGGCTCGCGGCTGCCTGGAGCGGGCCAGGGAGAGCAGCCTGCGCCTGGGGCTGCCCGAGACCGAGGAGATCGCCGCGCTGCTGGACGCCGTACCGGCCGCCTGACTTCGGTCGGGGTCCGGTACGGCGTCCGCGGAGCGCGGGTCAGGAGGGGTTGTAACCCGTCCCCATGCTGTTCCAGCTCACCCAGCTGTTCGCGCGCACCGCGGCGGGCGGCTGGGACGTGATGCGAGCCCCCACGAGCAGCACGGCGACGCCCAGCAGGGCCGCGGCTGCGGCGGTGCGGATTCCGGTGTTCCGGTAACGCTTGCTTCTGGCCATCGGTGGCCCGATCCCCCTCATGGACGGCAGCCGGCGCGGTCGTCGCGCCGGTTGAGCTGATTGGTGGTGGCGAGCCCAGGGTCGCGGCACCCGATCTATGTGCGATCGACGGCGATTCTACGGCCCGTGACCTCCCCCGTGGCACAGGAGTT
Source organism: Streptomyces sp. WP-1 (assembly GCF_030450125.1). Lineage (NCBI taxonomy): Bacteria > Bacillati > Actinomycetota > Actinomycetes > Kitasatosporales > Streptomycetaceae > Streptomyces > Streptomyces sp. WP-1. Next base: position 1,306,846 of record NZ_CP123923.1, on the reverse strand, counting down.
CGTGCCGGGCCACGGCCGTCGACGCACCGTGGAGCGGGCGTGGCGCGCGGGCGTGGAACGGGCGCGGAGCGGGGCGTAGAACGGGTGTAGAGCACGCGTAGAGCGGGCGTAGAGCGCGTCTTGCGACGCTGCGCGGGAACAGCTCCTCCCGCTTGGAGAAAAGCCTTGCCCCCCAGCACCACACCTGTCCGGTCCGCCATGCCCGCCGTCGTCCCGGGCCGGCCGTACACGCACGAAATGGTCATCGTCCACCGGGTGTTCCGGCGCGAGTCCGCCCTTCTGCCCCGGCTCGTGCGCGCCGTACCCGCCGGTGACACCGTGCGGGCCCGGGCGGTCGCGGACTACGCGCGGGAGTACGCGGACGGCCTGCACCACCATCACCACCTGGAGGACGAGCTGATCTGGCCGCTGCTGGGCACCCGTGCGGGCGCCCAGCAGGAGTCGGTGGACCGCATGACCCGTCAGCACTCGGTGATCGACGCGACGCTGGCCCGCCTGCCCGGCCTGCTCGGCGAGTGGTGCGACGACGCGGACCCGGCGAGGGCACGGGCGCTGGCCGACCTCCTCGACGAGCACCGCGACGCGCTGACCGAGCACCTGGACGACGAGGAACGCCTGGTCCTTCCCCTGGTGGCCGACCATCTCACCGTCGCCGAATGGGACTTGGTGGGACGGCGCGGGCTGGAGGCCCTGCCGAAGAACAAGGTGCTGCCGGCACTGGGCGCGATCCTGGAGGACGCCACGGCCGAGGAGCAGGCGTGGTTCCTCGGCAGGGCACCGCTCGCCGGCCGTCTGCTGTGGCGGTTCGTCGGCCGACGCCAGTACGCGGCACGTTGCCGCACCCTGCGCGGGGCGTTGGGGACCGACTGACCATGTCCGCCCCCCTGCACCCCTTGAACCCCCTGCGCCCCCCGCGCCCCCCGCACCCCTCGCACTCCCTGGCCCCCGCTCATCGCGGCGGAGCCGGTTCCCCCGTCGGAGAGACCCGGACCATGCACCCGATCGACGCCGCACTCGGTGCGGCCATCGACGCCTACCGCACCTGCGAGTTCACCACCCTCGGCTCCGGCGGCAGGCCGCTGACCTGGCCGACCGCCGCCTCGCGCAATCCGGACGGGACCTTCCTGATCACCACCAGTCTCGCCTTCGCGCAGAAGGCGCTGAACGTACGCCGTGACGGCCGGGTGGCCCTGCTCTTCTCCGACCCGACCGGAAGCGGTGCCCCCGAGGCGCCCCAGGTCTTCGTCAGCGGTACGGCCGACTGCCCGGAGGAGATCCACACCGGGCCCGACGAGGCGGCCGAGTACTGGCGCACGATGTTCCGGCGCCAGCCGCACTCCCGGGCGTTCGTGCGCGGACCGGGCCGCTGGTTCATGGACTGGTACTACCTGCGGTTCTTCATCACGGTCAAGCCCGAACATGTCGAGGTACGCCCACCGCTCGCCCATGCCCTGGACACGCGCTCCCAGGAGGACCGGTCCGCCGGGGCCGCGCCGGGCGCACCGGCGGACATCCCGGGGGCCGACCTCATCGCCCGTTACCCGAGTGCCGTCCTCGGCGCGGGCGACGCCACCCGCGCACCGCTGCTGGCCCGGGTACGGCCCCGCATCACGACCGACGGCTTCAGCATCCCCGCGACGGCGCTGGAGGGCGCCGAACCAGGACGGGCCAGTCTGCTGGTGCACCGGCACGACGAACTGCTCAACGGCATGCACAACGCCCTGATCTGCGGAGAACTCGTGTCCCGCGACGACGAGTGGACACTGATCCCCGAACGCGTGGTCGAACCCTCCGGCTCGGGCGGCCCCCGGGACGCCTTTCGCACACTGCGTACGGCCCGCCGCTCGACCTCCCGCTATCTGCGTGCCCGCGGCCTCGCCCGCCCCCGCGTCCAGTGGGACCGCTTCCAGGACCTCGCCCGTCCGGAGAGCACCGGCTGAGACAAAACGGCGTCCCCGCCGACAGCTGTGCGCTGAGCCTGTCCCTCCGAGTACTGGTATCGGCGAGATCTGGAACGCGACGATCCGGCCGCCGACCATGAGGGCATGGCACATGTACTCGTCACCGGCGGGACCGGGTTCCTGGGATCCCATACGATCGCGCGGCTCCTGACCGCCGGGCACACCGTCACGACCACGGTGCGCTCACTGGCACGGCGATCCGAGGTCGAACGGATGCTCGCCGTGGCCGGGGCCCCGCACACGGACCGCGTCGCCTATGCGGAGGCGGATCTGACCTCCGACCACGGCTGGGACCGGGCCGTGGCGGGAGCCGACTACGTCCTGCACGTGGCCTCGCCGTTTCCCGGGGCGCGGCCGAAGCACGAGGACGAGGTGATCGTCCCGGCCCGTGACGGAGCCCTGCGGGTCCTGCGCGCCGCCCGGGACGCGGGCGTCCGGCGCACCGTGCTGACCTCCTCGTTCGCGGCCGTGGGCTACGGTCACGAACGGGCCGGGCGTACCGGGCGTACCGGGCAGGCCGGGCGGACGTTCGGCGAGGACGACTGGACGGTGGTCGACGGGCCGGGGGTGTCCGCGTACGTCAAGTCCAAGGCGGTCGCCGAGCGCGCCGCCTGGGGCTTCATCGGGAGCGAGGGAGGCGGGCTGGAACTGACGGTCGTCAACCCCGTGGGCATCTTCGGACCGGTCCTCGGACCCGACTACGCCGCCTCGGTCCGGATCATCCACGCCATGCTGACCGGCGCGATGCGGGCCGCGCCGCCGATCTGGACCAACACGGTCGACGTACGGGACGCCGCCGACCTGCATCTCCGTGCCATGACGGCGCCCCAGGCCGCCGGGCAGCGGTACCTCGCGCTCGCGGGCGAGCCGATCTCCTTCCACCAGATCGCCCTGACCCTGCGCGCACGGCTGGGCGAGGCCGCCGCCAAGGCCCCGACCGGAACCGCCCCGGCCTGGCTGCTGCGCCTGCTGGCCACGGTGAACCCCGCCCTGCGTGAGACGGTGCCGCAGCTGGGCGTCGTACGCCGTGCCTCCAACGCGAAGGCCCGCGAGGAACTGGACTGGGTGCCGCGTGCCAACGAGGACGCCGTGACGGCCACCGCCGAGAGCCTGATCCGCCTCGGGCTGCTGAGCGGTTAGCGTCGAGAGCATGGCACACGAGACGGCCGACACCCTGGGCGAGTTCCTGCGGGCCCGGCGCGGGCGGATCAGCCCGCAGCAGGCCGGGCTGCCCGCCGGTGCACGGCGCCGCGTACCCGGCCTGCGGCGCGAGGAGGTCGCCCAGCTCGCCGGTATCAGCCCCGAGTACTACCTGCGTCTGGAACAGGGCCGCAACCTCAACCCCTCCGACCGGATCCTGGCCGCCCTGGCCGGCGCGCTCCAGCTCGACGAGGACGCGCTCGCCTATCTGCACCGCCTCGCTCATCCCGCCCTGCCCGCCCGCAGACCGCGCACCCGCGCCCGCGCCCGTACGGACCAAGGTGATCTCCAGCCGCTCCTGGACAGCTGGCCGCACACCCCCGCCTACGTCCAGGGGCCCGGCGGACGTGTCGTCGCGGCGAACCGGCAGGCCGTCCTGCTGTGCCCCTTCTTCGCGGTGGGCCACAACCCGCTGCGGGCCGCCTTCCTCGAACCCGAGATGCGCGGCCTCTACCCGCAGTGGGACGACATGACCGCCAAGGCCGTCTCCGGACTGCGCGCCATGCTCAACCTCGACGAGGCCGACCCGGAACTGCTGGAGACCATCGGCGAACTCACCGTCGCCAGCGAACGGTTCAGCACCCTGTGGACCCGCCGCGAGGTCCGCCGCCGCGACACCGGCCGCACACGTCTGAACCATCCACGCGTCGGCGAACTCGACCTCCACTACGAGAAGTTGGTCCGCCCACAGGCCCGCCAGCTGATCGTCGTCTACTACGCCGACCAGGACTCCACCAGCGCCGAGCGCCTGGCGCACCTCAGCGACCTCTGACCGTACGACGGCCTCCGACCTGCGACAACGGCCCGCACCGGGGTCCGCGCGCGTGCGAGGCGACCGGTCTCCGGCTTCCCGGCCCGTTTCGTCCGAAACGCGAGGGGGGACCCGGCACGGACCAGCAGTGCCAGCTTGTCCGTCGTCCGGTGGGTCGGACCGCCGGGGAAGGAAGGGAGTGATCATGAAGGCCGCGGTATACGAAGGACCGCGTACGGTGACGGTCAAGGACGTGCCGGACGCCAGGATCGAGCACCCCTGCGACATTCTCGTCAAGATCACGACCACCAATATCTGCGGTTCGGACCTGCACATGTACGAAGGCCGCACGTCGTTCGAGACGGGCCGCAGCCTCGGCCACGAGAACCTCGGCGAGGTGGTGGAGATCGGCTCCGCCGTCAGCAAGGTGAAGGTCGGGGACTACGTCGTGCTGCCGTTCAACATCGCCTGCGGCTTCTGCAAGCAGTGCGAGAAGGGCCTGACCAACTACTGCCTGACCATGCAGCCGGAACCCGCGCTCGCCGGAGCCGCCTACGGTTTCGCCGAGATGGGGCCGTACCAGGGCGGTCAGGCCGAGTACCTGCGTGTTCCCTACGGCGACTTCAACGCCCTGCGTCTGGGCGAGGACGCGATGGAGCGGCAGAAGGACTACGTGATGCTCGCCGACGTCTTCCCGACGGGCTACCACGCCACCGAGATGGCGGGCGTCGGTCCGGGAGACCAGACCATCGTGTACGGCGCCGGGCCCGTCGGTCTCATGGCGGCGTACTCGGCGATCCTCAGGGGAGCCGGCAGGGTGTGGGTGGCGGACCACCAGCAGGACCGGCTGCGCAAGGCCGAAGAGATCGGCGCCATCGCGATCGACACGACTGAAGAGGATCCCGCCGAGGTCGTCAAGGAGGCGACGCTCGGGCTCGGTGCCGACAACGGCTGCGAGTGCGTCGGCTACCAGGCCCACGATCCCGGAGGCCACGAAGACGCCGCCCTCACGCTGAACGGGCTCATCGACAGTGTCCGCTTCACCGGATCCCTGGGCGTGGTCGGAGTGTTCCTCCCCGAGGACCCGGGCGGCGCCGAGGCCCAGGGCAAGCTGGAGGCCAAGGGCAAGATTCCCTTCGACTACGGCATGATGTGGTTCAAGGGCCAACGCATGGGCAACGGCCAGGCACCCGTGAAGCGCTACAACCGCGCCCTGCGCGACCTGATCGCCGGTGGCCGCGCCGAACCCGGCTTCATCGTCTCCCACGAACTCCCCCTGGACGAGGCGGCGTCGGCGTACGAACACTTCGACAACCGGGACGACGGCTGGATGAAGGTGCTCCTGCATCCCGACGGCGGGCACTGATCCACTCCCGGCAGGCTCCGCACCGCTTGTTCCGGAGAGCTGGACGGCGCGACCGCAGGCAGGGGAGCATCCCGAGCGGTGCCCTCGATCGTTTCTGGGGCCAGGTGGGGGGCTCGGTGAGGGAACTGAAGATTCCGGCGATCTACTGGGACGACGAACAGGCCGTGCGTCTGCTCGCCGAGTACTTCACCCGAGAACGCACCAGAGGGGATCTCTTCTATTCCGGCGCGCACTTCGAGCGTCTGGGCGGTGGCGGGGACGCGGAGGAGGTCGCGAACCGCTTCGACGCCGACGACCTGGTGGCCGTCAGCATGCTCGGTGTCTCGCCCCGGCCGCACGGAGCGATCAACTTGCTCACCGACCCGGGTGGTCACTGGACGCGGCTGCTGTCCCTGATTCCCCGTGACGCGCGTCTGGAAAGCCCCGCGAGCGACGCTCTCATGAAGAGGGGCGGGCCCGCCTGGGAGTTGTGGCAGCGCTTGGCCGGCGTGGGCCGTCCGCACAAGCCCGACGGCAGCGGTCCGACCGTCGCCGGCAAACTGCTGGCGCGCAAGCGTCCTCACCTCGTCCCCGTCTACGACGAACGCGTCAAGCGCCTCTTCGAGCGGCCGACGACGGACCACTCCTTCTGGGCGGCGCTGGCCTCGGCCCTGCGGGCGGACGACCACGCGTTCCGTGACCGGCTGATCCGGCTCCGCGACCGGGCCGGGATCGGCGAGGACATCGGTGTCCTGCGCGTGTTCGACGTCATCGCCTGGATGTACCAGGGCGCCCAGGACGAGGCAGCGGCGAGCTGAGCCCGCGGGGTCGGCACCGGGACCGGAGCCGACCCCGCTCACGCCCCCTTCGTCAGCAGTGTCCACGGTCGAGGTTCCGCCAGGGCCAAGCGGGGTTTTCGGGTGGCCCAGTGGTGGACCGCCGTCGTCATGGCGTCGGCAGGGTTGCGTACGGGGCGCGTCGGGGTGAAGGGGGTGGCCATGCTGGTGTAGCTCTGGAACATGGCCAGGAGCTTGACCGCCTCGGACTGGAAGGGGGAGAGGTAGCGGTCGGCGAGGGGGAGGAAGAAACGGGTCCAGGCGTCCGGGGGGACGATCGGGGGGCGGGCGATCGGCGGGGCGCCGTGTGTGGCGCGGAAGGTGTTCAGCGCCGTGCAGGTCACATCGATGAGCGTGGCGAGGCGGAGACTCTCGGGGCCGGCCGCCACGATCTCGGTACGGGAGGCGGGCGGCGGAACGGAGAGGGTGGCGTCCGTGATCGCGTCGGCGACCTCGTCCACCGGGCTGATCTCCGCGAAGCCGTCCGGATCGCCGACGACGACCGCGGCGAGCCCCGACACCAGGGCGTGCAGCAGCGTGTACGGGCCGGAGAAGCGGGCGATCCGGCCGTCGCGCCGCCGGCCGACGACCAGCGGCGGGCGGACGATCGTCAGGGGTCCGGGGTGCTCCTCGCGCACCACCTCCTCGCACACCGCCTTGGACCACTCGTAGCCGTTGCGGTAGCCGTCGAACTCCGTTGCGGCTGCGGCCCGTTCCCCGGAGACGTACGCCGTGGAGACATGCACCAGATGGGTGTCGCGGCCGGCGAGGGCGAGGACCGCGCGCAGCGGTTCCACGTTCGCGGCCAGTGCCTCCGCACGGGTCATCGTCCAGCGCGTGGAGGCCGCGGTGTGCACGATGACGTCCCAGTGGCCGCCGAGCAGCGCCGGCGCCGGACCCCGCCCGAGAGTCCAGGGCACGATTCCCGCGTCCGTCGCGCGTCGTGCCGTACGCACCAGGTCGTGCGGCGGTCCGTCGGCCGCGCGCAGGGTGTCGACGGTCTCGGTGCCGATCACACCGGTGGCACCGGTGACGAGGATGCGCATGGTTCCGTCTCCGAGCGTGCGCGAGGGTTCAGGGGGCGGGGGAGAGGACGAGGCAGGCGTTCTGGCCGCCGAAACCGAAGGAGTTGGACAGCACGGGAGCCGAACTGATGGCCCGGGGCTCGCCGGTGACCAGGTCCACGAGGTCGGCCTCGGGGCTGAGGCGGGTGTTGGCGATCGCCGGGACCAGCCCCGCCGAGGCGCAGCGCAGCGCCAGCGCCGCCTCCAACGCCCCGGAACCGCCGATGAGATGGCCGGTGACGCCCTTGAGCGCGGTGACCGGCGGGGACTGACCGGTGAAGCAGCGGTCGATCGCGGCGGCCTCGGCACGGTCGTTGAGCAGCGTGGAGGTGCCGTGCGCGTTGACATGGCCGATCGCCGCCGGTGCCAGTCCAGCGTCGGCGAGCGCCGAGCGCATACAGGCCGCGGCGACGGAACCGTCCTTGTGAGGGGCCACGATGTGGAAGGCGTCGCAGTTGTCCGCGTAGCCCGTGATCTCCCCGTGGATGCTCGCCCCGCGCGCCACCGCGAGGTCCCAGCGCTCCAGCACCAGCAGCGCCGCGCCCTCCCCGACCACGAACCCGTCGCGGTCCGCGGCGAACGGCCGACTCGCCAGCCAGGGCTCCTCGTTGCGCAGGGAGACGGCCCGCATCCGGGCGAAGCCGCTCATGATGACGGTCGTCACCGGCGCGTCGGCGCCACCCGCGAGTGCCACGTCCAGCTCGCCGTGCCGGATCTTGCGGGCCGCCTCGCCGAGCGCGGTGGTGCCGCTCGCGCACGCGGTGGCGTACGTGGTGCACGAGCCGCGGAACCCGAACCGCATGGCGATCCGGCACGCCGGGGAGTTGGTCATGGTCCGGGGCACGGTGTGCACCGGCATGCCCATCGGGAAGCCGCCGTGGTCGAGCGCGGTCGCCTCCATGCTGGGCAGGCCGCCGATGCCGGTGCCGAGCTGAACTCCCGTGCGTTGCGGGGGCAGATCGCCGGGCAGCCGGGCGTCGGTCACCGCGTCGGCCGCCGCGCACAGCGCCAGCATGGTCACCCGGTCGATCTGCCGGGCCTCGCGGCGGGTCAGATACGCCTCGGGCTCGAACGGCGGCACCAGGCAGGCGAAGCGCACCGGTACCGCCTCGGCCACCAGCCGGTCGACCGTCGCCGCCGTGGACTTGGCCGCCAGGAAGGTCTGGAACGCCTCCTCGGGCGTATTGCCCGCGGGTGACTTCACCCCGATGCCGGTGACGGCCACCCGGAACCGGCCGCGCGCGTCCCGGGCGTTCACCGCGGCTCCGCCAGCCGGGTCTCCAGCAGCTCCACGGCCTCGCCCAGGGTCTCGGCGGCCGTCAAGTCCCGTACCTGGATGCGCAGTCCGAGCGCCGACTCCAGCCGGGAGCCGATCTCCATGAGTTCGAGACTGTCGATCCCGAAGTCGTCCACCAGACTGGTGGCGCCGTGGAGTTCCTCCGGCTCGGTCCCGATCACATCGGAGACGACGGTGCGCAGCAGGAGGTCGAGCTGTTCGCGGGTCCGGGTGGGCATGGGGGTTCCGTTCTCTTTCGGCGGGGGCGCGGCGCGGACGGGCTTCGGGGTCATCTCTCGGCGCACCGGGCCTCGGCCTCGGCCGTGGCGTGATCCAGGGCGGCCAGCGCCTCCGCCACCTCCGAGGGGCCGCAGGCGAGCGAGGGCAGCAGGCGGACCGTGGTGGGGCGGCTCAGACAGGGGGAGACCAGCAGACCGGCGTCGGCCAGGCCGAGGACGACATCGCCGGCCAGATGCGGGGAGGCGTAGTCGACGCCCCACAGCAGCCCCCGGCCGCGCACCTCGCGCACCGCACCGGCGTGACGGGCCCGGAGCCGGGCCAGCCCCTCGGACATGGCACCGGCCAACTCGACGCCGTATGCAGCACGTTGCTCGATCGCCGTGAGGGCCGGTGGCAGCGCGGCGCACGCCAGTGGATGGCCGCCGAAGGTCGCCGAATGCAGGAACGGGTCCGCCTCCAGCGGCGCGTACAGCTCCTCGGAGCACACCACCGCCGACAGCGGTACGACGCCGCCGCCCAGCGGTTTGCCCACCAGCACCGCGTCCACCGGCAGCCCCTCCGCGAGCGCCACGGACCGCTCGCCGCAGCGCCGCAGCCCGCACTGGATCTCGTCGGCGACGACGAACGCGCCGTGCCGCCGGGCGTCCGCGCACCAGCGCCGCAGTACGGCCGAGGGCAGCGCCACGACGCCGTTCTCGCCCTGCACCGGTTCGAAGACCACGGCCGCCAACTCGCCCGAAGCGGCGGCGCGTTCGACTGCCTCGGCGTCCTCCGGGTCGGCGTGCACCACGTCGATCACGCTGCCGCGCAGCCCGGCGCGGAAGAGCGGGCTGTGGGTGAGGGCCAGCGCGCCGGTGGACTTGCCGTGGAACCCGCCGCGCACCGCGAGGACCCGGCCCCGCCCCGACGCCAGCCGGGCCAGCTTGACCGCGACCTCCACCGCGTCGGCGCCGTTCAGCCCGAAGTACACCTTCGGCAGGGCACCCTCGAAGTACCGCACCAGGGTGGCGGCCGCCCGCGCCGTCACCGGGTTGGCGAGGCTGCGGGTGGCGGTGGGCAGGGTCTCCAGTGCCTCCCGCACACCCGCCACGACCGCCGGGTGCCGGTGCCCGAGCAGCGGCACCGCGTAGGAGCCGAAGTCGAGCACGCTCCGGCCGTCGGAGAGGATCACCCGGCATCCCTCGGCGCCCACTTCCACGGCGCCCCGCCCCGCGAAGCTCCCGGTCAGGGCGAGCCGGGGCGAGAAGTGCCGGCGGACCAGGTCGAACGTCTCCCGGGCGTCCGGGAGTTCGTGATCCAGGGCGAGCCCCGCGGCCGGGCTCCCGGTCACCGCCGTACCCCCGCGTCCGTGTCCGCGGCCCCCAGCCGCCGTTCCAGCGCCCGCAGCATCTGGGCGGCGTTCTCCCGCAGCGCGTCCGAGGCGACCGGGTTGAGCATCTCGGCCAGCAGCGGGATGCCGATGTCGAAGTCGACGTGCAGGGACACCGTGCTGTGCGCCGCGCCCGCCGGTGTCACGGCCCAGTAGCCCGAGAAGTCCCCGAGATCACCGGTGACTTGGCGGAAGTCGAAGCGCCGCGCCCCGTGATCGAGCACCTCCGCCTCGGTCCACCGCAGGACCGAGCCCTTGAGACGGACCGACCATGCCGTCGTACGGTGCCGGGCGTCGCCGCGCTCGACCACCGTCACCGCCTCCACGTTGTCCATGCAGCCCGGATAGGACTCGACGTCGGCCACGGCGGCCCAGGCCTGGTCGGGCGAGGCGGCGATGCGCAGTTCCACGTCAACTCGGGGCATGCGAAGTCCTCTTCTCGGGCGCGGACGGCGGGGCGGCGACGGGTGCGGGGAGCAGATCGGCGTGCGGGCCGAGGGCCTCGGCCAGGGCGGTGTCCAGGGCGCGCGGCAGCAGGGCACGCAGCAGGGCGCGGGGGAGCGGGCGCCGGTGGGTGAGGGCGTAGGACTGGGCGACCAGGCCGCAGCCCAGCTCCACCTTCGGCGTGTACGCGGTCTGCGCGAACCGGATATGGGTGCAGCCCGACTCGATGGCCAGCCGGATCGCCGCGTAGTGCACGGCGTGGTACAGCCGCGCCTCGTGGGCGATCCGGTAGTCGAGGCCGATCCGCGCCCCGGTCGCGCCGGTGCCCCGGAACAGGCAGAGCAGGAAGGCCACCAGGCGGTCGTCCTCGAACGCGGCGACCAGCGCCCGCCGGGGTTCGGCGGATTCGGCCAGGGCGGCGAGGAAGGACGCGTCCAGGCGGTCCAGCGTCTGGTCCGCGCGGTCCATCACCTGTTCGTACAGGGCGAGTACATCGGGCAGCAGGGACGTGAAGTCCTCGACGATCTCGACGCGCGCCCCCGGCCAGGCCGCGAACTTGCGCAGCTTGCTGCGGGCGTTGCGCCGCGGCTTGGCGGGCAGCGCGCGGACGTACGCCTCGAACGACTCGTACCCGAGCCGCAGTTCGGTGTCCGGCATGCTGCGCGTGAAGAAGTACCCGGCGCGCTCCAACTCCGGTCGCAGAAAGGCGAGTTCCCGGTCGCCGAAATCCTTGAACACCACGGTCCCGAGCCCGGACCAGGCGGCCACGTCCCCGGCCGCCGCCACCAGTGGTCGTACGGCCTCCGGCGGCAGCGGTCCCGCCGCCGCGATGTGGCCCTGGCCCAGCAGGTGGCCGCAGAACAGCATGGGCACGCGCAGCAGCCCGGGGCACACGGCGCGCAGCGGGCGCAGCAGCCGGCGTTCGCGCGGCCCCACCACGTCGTCCAGGCGCAGCCCGGGAAAGAGGCACAGCGGCAGCACGGCCACCAACTCGCCGCCCCGGCGCAGCAGCAGATAGCGGTAGCCCTCGGGGCCGAGGCGGCCGCGTTCCATCGCCGCGAACACGCCCTGGGCCCACAGCGGATCGTCCGCCGGGGCCAGCTTCCGCCAGACGTCCGGCGGCACGGTGTCGACGGTGTCGGCGATCTCGACCCGGTAGGACGCCCGCGCGGGCGACGGTGCGCCCGGCCGCGGTGCCGCACCGTGCTCTCGCCTCATGAGTGCCTCCTCGACGGGGTGGGATCGAGGGCCGGAGCCCCTGCGCGCATCGCGTCGCTCAGCCGATGCGCAGCCGGGCGCCGCCGAGGTGCTCCCACAGCGGCCCGGCCATGCGGGCGCGCGACGGCGGATGGAAGCCGAGCCCGGCCGCGGCCGAGGCCAGATAGGTGCCGTCGGGCGAGCCGACGAACGCCATCCCGCCGAGGGCGGACAGACAGCGGGGCGCCGTGCGGGCGATGGCGTCCTGCGCCGCGTACCGGGCGTGCAGCGCCCGCACCAGCAGCGTGTCGTCCCAGGTCTCGGTCTCCATGGCCATCGCCACGGCCTCCACGGCGAGCATCGCGGCCTCGACGTCGACCAGGAACGGCGTCGGATCGCCGCCGAAGCCACCGGGTTTGGCCAGCACCCGTTCGACCAGAGCGCTGACCACTCCCAAGTACCCTGCGGTCAGCAGGAGTTCGAACCAGAGGAAGCCCGCGACATTGAGCGAGTCGGGCACCGCGTCGGCCGTGACCTCCGTGGTGACGACCATCTGCGGATCGAGTTCCACCTCGGTGAGCACCACCTCGTCGCTCTCGGCCCCCGCGAGCACCGGGCTGTTCCAGAACGGCCGCACGGAGAGCCCCGGGGTCTTCGCCGGTACGATCGCCACCGCGAGGCGTGCCACCCCGTCCGCGCCGGTGAGCGTGACGGAGGCGGTGAGCAGGTCCATCGAACGGGACAGGCTGCACGGTTTCTTGCTGCCGTTCAACACCACGCGGCCGTCCCGGAGTTCGGCCCTGATGGCCGGGCGCAGGATGTTCTGGCCGGAGTTGCCCTCCGCGAACCCGGAGGCCAGCAGCAGCCGTTCCCCGGCGACGGCGGTCAGCAGCAGACCCTCCATCCCGGTGCCGTGCCTGGCGGTCTCCACCAGACCGGTGACCGAGAAGTGATGCATGGTGGTGGCGACCGCGAGGGACGGGCAGCGGGCGCCGACGGCCCGCTGCGCCCGGACCGCCTGGAGCACGGTGGCCCCGGCACCGGAGTGCTCGGCGGGCACCAGCAGCCCCGGGCCGCCCGCCTCGCGGAACGCCTCGATCGCGGGGCTCGGCGCGCGCTCCAGCTCGGCCAGCGGATGCGCGGCGAGCGCGGCGTCCAGACCGGGGAGCAGCCGGTCGAGCACGGCGCGTTCGGTGTGCAGGAAGTTCACGGACGTCCCTTCTGTGGGCCGGGGCTCCGGGCGGGTGCGCTCAGCCCGAGGTGACGAGGGGCAGCCGGGTGAAGGCCCGCAGGCTGATGCTGTCCCGGCGCACCGGCGGCCGGGCGTGCGCCAGTCCGGGGAAGCGCGCCAGCAACTGCCGTACGACGGCGGCCCCTTCGAGACGGGCCAGGGCGGCGCCCAGGCAGTAGTGGGCGCCCGCGCTGAAGCTGAGCACCCGGATGTCGGGCCGCAGCACGTCGAAGGTGTCGGGGTCCGGATGCCGGGCGGGGTCGCGGCCCGCGGCGGCGAGCACGGTGGTGATGTTGCCGCCCTGGGGGATCGCGACGCCGCCCACGGTCAGCGGGCGGGTGGCGATCCGCTCCGTCATCCGCACCGGTGTGTCCCAGCGCAGGGACTCCTCCACGCCGTTGGGCACCAGGGCGGGGTCCTCGCGCAGCAGTGCCAGCTGGTCGGGATGGCTGAGCAGGGCGTGCACGGTCAGGCCGAGCAGGCTGGTGGTCGTCTCGAAGCCGGCCACGAACACCAGCAGCAGCATGTCCAGGAGTTCGCTCTCGGCGAGCCTGCCGTCGTCCATCTCGCGCACCGCGAGCAGCGCGGAGACCAGATCGTCGGCGGGTCTGCGCCGGCGCAGGGCGATGAGTCGGGCGAAGTAGCCGCGCAGGGCGGTCACGGCCTCGTCGGCGCGCTTCCAGTCCTCGTCGGTGCGCACCGGTTCCAGCAGTCGGCTGGCGTCCTGCCCGTAGTGGTGGAAGCGGTCCTGGTCCGCGTGCGGGACTCCGATCAGATCGCCCACGACGGCCACGGGCAGCGGGTAGCCGACCAGTTCCTGGAAGTCGGCCGCGCCGCCGTCGCGGGTGGCGTCGGCGAACCGGTCGAGGAGTGCCGCGGTGGTGGTCTCGATGCGCTCCGCGAGGACGGCGATCCGGCGGGCGCTGAAGCGGTCGGCCACCAGCCGCCGCAGCCGTACATGGTCGGTGCCGTTGGCGCGCAGCAGCGAGGAATAGAAGAACACGGCGGCCGGATGTTCCCGCCAGTCGGGCAACTCCGTTTCGCACCAGGTGAGATCGGGAGTGAGACAGGAAGGGTCGCTCAGGACCTGCTGGCAGTCGGCGAACCGGGTCAGGAAGTAGGTGTCGAGCTTCTCGTGATAATAGACGGGGGCGATACGGCGCAGTTCGGCCAGGGCCGGATAGGGGTCTTCCTTCCCCTCGGCCGTGAACATCGACGAAAGCAGTGTTTCCGAATCCACCGTTGCGGCCTTTCCGGCCATCCGGTCCGGGAGCGGAGTGGCACGTCGTCAGTATGTCCCTCAGCTGGTCCGACTGCCATGCCGGTGAATTGTCCGGCCAATTATGATCCACCTCTGGCCGGATCCCATAAGGGGCGTGAAATACGCGCCCTCTTCACCACCCCGGAGTGCGACGGGGTGGTGCAAGAAGGTGAATTATATAAGTCATATAAGCGGTCTTCGGGGTCGGATAATCCAGAGACCGGAAATGGACCGCTCTTCTCGCTCGGGCTCGCGCACGTCGGTACCGCTCGTGGTCATGGCCACCGCGGGCACGGCGGACACCCCCGGCTGACCGCCGCCCCGGTCGCCCGCCAGGCGCCCGGCGACACCTTCCGGGGCACCAGGGGCGGCATCAAGCTCGTCTGCTCCGCCGAGCCGGACGCCCTTGAGAACGCGCTCGGCAAGGCGGAGCGGGCGGACATCCCGGTGGTGGGCCCGAACTCCGGACAGGCCGACCGGAAGCGGTTCGGGCCGCTGGAGTTCTTCGGGCGGGACGAAAGCGTGGCGGGCGAGGCGTTCGGGAACAAGCTGAACACGACCGGCGCCGAACTGAACAAGGATCTCGTGAAGGCCGTACGGAACGGCAGTATCGAGTCCGCCGTAGCCGCCGCCCGCGGTGGCATCACCCACCTGGGCGACACCTTTCCCGAAGGGACCACCTGATCATGCCGCACGTACTCGACCGCGTCCGGGTCGGCTCCGCCCCCGACTCCTGGGGCGTCTGGTTCCCCGACGACCCGCGGCAGGTGCCCTGGGAACGCTTCCTGGACGAGGTCGCCGAGGCCGGCTACGCCTGGATCGAACTCGGCCCCTACGGCTACCTGCCCACCGACCCCGCCCGGCTCACCGAGGAGGTGGCCCGCCGCGACCTCAAGGTCTCCGCGGGCACGGTCTTCACCGGCCTGCACCGCGGCCCCGCCGTCTGGGCCGACACCTGGGCCCATGTCTCCCAGGTCGCCGCGCTCACCCAGGCGGTGGGCGCCCGGCACCTCGTGGTGATCCCGTCCTTCTGGCGCGACGACAAGACCGCCGAGATCCTGGAGCCGTCCGAGCTGACCGCCGAGCAGTGGGGCCACCTCGCCCGGGGCATGGAACGGCTGGGCCGCCAGGTGAAGGAGACGTACGGCCTCGACATCGTGGTGCACCCGCACGCCGACACCCATATCGACACCGAGGCCCACGTCGAACGCTTCCTCGACGCGACCGACTCCGGCTCGGTCGGCCTGTGCCTGGACACCGGGCACTACGCCTACTGCGGCGGCGACAGCGTCAGGCTGATCGAGACGTACGGCGAACGCATCGGCTATCTCCATCTCAAGCAGGTCGACCCGGCCGTGCTCGCCGAGGTCGTCGCGCGCGAGCTGCCCTTCGGTCCCGCCGTGGCCCGGGGCGTCTTCCGCGAACCACCGCACGGGGTACCGGAGTTGGGCCCCGTGCTGGAGGCGGCGCAGAAGCTGGGCGTGGACCTGTTCGCCATCGTGGAGCAGGACATGTACCCGTGCGCGCCGGACAAGCCGCTGCCGATCGCGGAGCGGACACGAAGGTTCCTGCGGTCCTGCGGGGCGTGAGGAGGGGCACCCGCCGCGTCGTCGCGGACGGCGCGCGCACGCCGTACGACCCGTCGCGCGTCCTCGCCGCGCCGGTCCGGCGCTGCCGGACATGACGCCCGAGAGGCGGGCGTCGTTCCTGCGCAACCCTGACGGATTCGCGCCAGACGCGGCCGGGAACCAACCGGGGGCACGTGGGCGTTGTTGAGGTGAACGGGGGCGCCCGCGCAGACGGGAGGACGAGGATGACACACCGTACGGAACCCCGGAACACGGCACAGGACACCGCCGACGCGGCGGCCCGGCGCCGGGAACGCTTCGGCACCCTGCCCGAGCGGATACGTCCCGAGGACACGGTCGAGACCAGCCCGGCCACGCTGCCGGACCCGGCCCGCGACCGGTATCACGCGGACGAGTGGCTGGTGCGGTACTGCGGCTGAGGAAGGCCCCGGTACCGCGTCCGTCAGACCTGCCGCACCTCCGCGACCGTCACCGGGCGGTGCTCGGCGCGGGAGAGCGTGCAGGCCTCGGCGATCCAGCCCGCCTCCAGGGCGTCCTCGACGGTGCACGGGGACGTCCTGGTGCCGGCCACCACCTCGGTGAACGCGGTGAGTTCGGCGCGGTAGGCGTCGGCGAAACGGTCCATGAAGAAGGCGTGCGGGGTGCCGGACGGAAAGCCGGCCCCGGGTTCGGCCGAGCGCAGCGGCAAACGCTCGTCCAGGCCCACGGCGATGGCGTCGGCGAAGCCGTGCAGCTCCATGCGGACGTCGTAACCCCGGCCGTTGTGACGAGAGTTGGAGACCAGCGCGATCGTGCCGTCGTCCAGGGTGAGGACCGCGCCCGCGGTGTCGGCGTCACCGGCCCGCGCGATGGGGCCGGCGCCGCGGTTGCCGCCGACCGCGTACACCTCGGTGACCTCGCGGCCCGTCACCCACCGGATGATGTCGAAGTCGTGCGCCGAGCAGTCCCGGAAGATGCCACCGGAGGCGGCGACGTACGCGGCCGGCGGCGGTGCCGGGTCCAGCGTCGTACAGCGCACGGTGTGCAGCGCCCCCAACTCGCCCGAGCGCACGGCGGCCCGCGCGGCGGCGAAACCCGCGTCGAAGCGGCGGTTGTAGCCGATCTGGACCGGCACCCCGCTGCCGCGCACCCGGTCGCGCAGCGCCACGCCCTCCGCCATGGTGCGGGCCACCGGCTTCTCGCAGAAGACCGGGACACCCGCCGCCACACCGGCGCGGATCAGCGCGGGATGGGCGTCCGTGGCCGCCGCCACGACCAGGGCGTCCACCCCGGCTGCCAGCAGGGCCCCCGGCGAGTCCGCGACCTGTGCCCCGAACCGCTCGGCGGCGGCCTTCGCGGCGTCCGCGAGCGGATCGGCGAACACGAGTGATGCGACGGCGTCGAGCCCGGAGAGGGTCTCGGCGTGGAAGACGCCGATGCGGCCGAGGCCGAGGATTCCGATACGCATGGGTGTTGCCGCTCCTCAGGGGTTCGGACGAAAGGGGCGAGAGGTCACGGGGTGGTCGCTCAACCTGCCTACAGATCGACCCAGTTGCCACTGGCCGCGGACTCGGCCATCGCGTCCAGGACGACCGCGCCGCGCACCGCGTCCGCGAGCGTCGCGCCGTACGGTCTGCCCTCGGCGATGGAGCGCAGGAACCGGTGGGCCTCGACGACCTTCAGATCGTCGTAGCCCATCGCGTTGGCCGCGCCCGGCTGGAACGCGGCGAACTCGCCGTCGCCCGGGCCGGCCTGCACGGTGCACACCGGCTGGTCCTGGATGGCCGTGCCCCGGCTGACCGCGAGTTCGTTCATCCGCCGGAAGTCCCAGAACACCGCGCCGCTCGTGCCGTGCACCTCGAAGCCGTAGGCGTTCTGCTCGCCGACCGAGACCCGGCACGCCTCCAGGACACCCCGGGCGCCGGAGGCGAAGCGCAGCAGGCAGCCGACGTAGTCCTCGTTCTCCACCAGGCCGCGCTCGGCGCCGCCGGTGAGGATGTGACCGGCGGTGGCACCGGCCGGGCGGGCGCGCTCGGGGACGAAGACCGCGGTGTCGGCGGTCAGCGCGGTGATGTCGCCGAGCAGGAAGCGGGCCAGGTCGGCGCCGTGCGAGGCCAGATCGCCGAGCACCCCGCTGCCGCCGCGCTCGCGCTCGTAGCGCCAGGTCAGGGCGGAGTCGGGGTGGGCGGCGTAGTCGCTGAACAACCGGATGCGCACATGGGTGACGGCGCCGATCTCACCCGCGGCGATCAGATCGCGGGCCCGTTCCACGGCGGGCGCGTTGCGGTAGTTGAAGCCGACGGTGCCCTGTACCCCGGCCCGCGCGGCGGCGTCCGCGACCGCGCGGGCGTCCCCGGCGGACAGGCCCACCGGCTTCTCGATCCACAGGTGCTTGCCCGCCTCGGCCATCGCCACCCCGATCCTGCGGTGCAGGAAGTTCGGCGCGGTGACGCTGACCGCCCGCACCCGGGGATCGGCGGCCACCTCCCGCCAGTCGCGGGTCGCGGTGGCGAAACCGAACTGCCCGGCGGCCTCCTCGGCCCGGCCCGGCACCTCCTCGGCGACCGCGATCAGCCGCGGCCGCAGCGGGAGCCGGGGGTAGTGGTGGGGGAGACGGGCGTACGCCCGGGTGTGCACCCGGCCCATCCAGCCGAACCCGACGACGGCGACACCCAGCTCCTCCACCCTGCCCGCCTCTCCGCGTCAGCACCCCGGGACCGGTCCACCGCCCCCGCCCGGCCACCTTTGTCCTGACATGGTGGCGCTGTCAACGCCCCGAACGGGGCGGGATGTCGAGATCGCCGGTTTCGGTGCGCCGCCTCCGGCAGTTCCGCGAGTGCCCTACAGATTGATGGCGTACGCCTTGCGGAGCGTCTCGTGCACGGTCCACGTCGTACGGTCGCCCGCGCGCAGCACCGCCATGTCGCCCGGCCCGACCCGCAGCGTCGGGCCGTCCTCGACGTCGATCGTGGCGGAGCCGCTGACCACGACGAACAGCTCGTCGGCCTCGGTGTCGGTGACCACGCCGGGGGTGATCTGCCAGATCCCGCGGATCTGCCGGCCGTCCGCCGACTCCCAGAGCACCTTCCCGGTGACCTCGGGGTTCCCGGAGACGATCTGTTCCGGGTCGAGGGGCTCGGGTTCGAGGTCGGCGTCGGGAATGTGGAGCGCGAAGCTGTGCGTCATGGGCCCGACCCTAACGGGGCCCGCGCCCCGGGCGCCGTCGACAGAGTGTGCGGCATCGGGCCTGGTCGCCGGACACTTCGTCGGGCCGCGCGGACTGGCGGGCGCGCGGGCCGGGGGTGATCGTGGAAGACATGGCCGACTCGACCGCGGCGGACGCCCACGGACAGGTGGCGGAGGGACCGCGCCCCGGCGGGCACAGCACCCGCGAGGCGCTCCTCTTCGGCGGGGTCTACGGCGCCGTCCTCGCCAGCTCGATGGTCGCCGCCCTCACCCGCTACGGCACCAGCACCCCCGCGACCCGCCGCTACGACGCGCTGTGGCTGCTGGTGACCGCCCTCGCCTCCGCCCTGGCCCACGGGTACGCCCACTACATCGCCGAGCGCGTCCCGCACCGCCGCTGGGACGGCCTGCGGGCGCTGCGCAACGAGTGGCCGCTGGTCGCGGCCGTCGCACCGACGGTCCTCCTGCTCGCGGGCGCGGGCTGGGGATGGTGGCCGGCCAAGGGCGTCGAATACCCCGCCTTCACCCTGAACGTCCTGATCCTCTTCACCCTGGGACTGACCACCGCCCGCCAGGCGGCCCGCCCCTGGCCCGCCGCCGTCCTCATGGGCCTCGGCGACGCCCTCCTCGGCCTGGTCGTGGTCGTCGCCAACGCCTTCATCAAGTGACCCGCCCCCGATGTCAGCGGGCACCCGCGCGCATACGGTAGTGTTGACCTGCGTGATCACGCGATACACCGCGTGGGCCGCATCGGGACGTGGCGCAGCTTGGTAGCGCACTTGACTGGGGGTCAAGGGGTCGCAGGTTCAAATCCTGTCGTCCCGACTCGACAGAGTCGCAGATCAGGGGCGGTTTCGGAGACATCCGGAACCGCCCCTCGATCATTTTTGGGGACCAGGTGGGGTCCAGCGTTCCTTGACCCGTGTCAGCGGGTGAGGACAGTGGGGCCGGGAAGGGCCGGGAAGGGAGCGGGGGACTCGCGGCAGTCACGTAGGACTGCGGTGGAGATGCGTCCTCCGCGTGTGCCGGTGAACATGCGCGGCCACGCGGTCGCGCCCGGCATCGTCGAGTCCCTCCAGCAAAACCTCGAACCAGCTCATGGAGTGCCCGGACTCATCCGCATGGGCGACGAAGGGCCGCCCGGAGCAGACCCGTGTCACTGCGACGGTCAACCTCGTGGGCGACCGGATGTAGTAATGCGGTCGGTAACCCGGGATTGGAGGGGGAGATGCCGGGCACAAGGTGGCCCGGAGGTTGATAATCATGGTTCCCCTGCTTCTCGTTCTTCTGCTCGCTCTGATCCTCTTCGGTGCCGGATTCGCACTCAAGGCCCTGTGGTGGATCGCCGTCATCGTGCTCGTCGTGTGGCTCGTCGGGTTCGTGGCCCGGCCCAAGGGCGGCAGCGCGCGCTGGTATCGCTGGTAAAGCCGACTGCCGACTGCCGACAGTCGGTAGGAGCATCACTGCGGGCCCCACCCCCACCCGGGGGCGGGGCCCGCGGATGCATGTCGTGGATCGGAAGCCGTTACCGGCTGACCCGGACGCCGCCAACGGTTCACGTCAAATGTTTTCGCAGGGCTCCTGTGAAATACACGAACGCGGGTAGAGGGATACGCATGCCGGGGCGGCTGCCGTGAGCGCACGGGAACCGCGCACCTCCAGACACGTCAGCCGTCCCGGTCTCACGTCGCCGTTCGAACGACTTCTTGAGACGGCCCGGAAAAAGCACGGCATGACCGCCCCGGCCACCGGCGGCAGCATCCGCGCCCGGTTGACGCCATCCTCGCCGCAGCCGTCCCCGAACTCGCCGGGCGGGTCCAGGCTGCCGGCTTCGACGAGGACACCGGCCGCCGGGACGTCGTTTCCCGACGTCCCGGCCGTCGGCACGAAGCTGCGCTGGAGCGCCCCGAAGCTCATCGCCGCGATCAACTGGCGGTGCCGGAGGCGAACGTGCGCGCCCTGCACGTCCTGGCGCCCGCGCCGTGAAGGCCGGCCCCGCCGCGGCGGCCGCCGCCCCGGGCCCCGCACCGGCCCGGCGTGAGCACTCGTCGGCGCCTTCAGGAATCGAAGGGTCGGTGTCGTCGCTCCTGGTCGGCGATGGAGGCCGGAGTGCGGTACGGCTCGATCGTCAGGTCGCCGGAGTCGAAGCGGGATCCGGAAAAGCCCAGCCCCTGGTAGCGCTTGCTCACTCGATGGAACTCGCAGATTCCGGTGTGCAGGTGCACGATCTCCGGTACGTAACGCCGCACGGCGGCGTGCTCGCCCAGCGCCGACCCGAGAATTCGATCGCGGATCCCGACAAGGTGGCGCTGCAGCACCTCGCACCTGCCCGCGAGCGCGTCGACGGCCTCCTGCAGATCCAGGTGCTCGTCGCGCATGACGAGCCAGACCGCGTTGAGGGGATCCCGTTCGGCCGCCTCCTTGCGCAGGGAGTAGAGATCACCGAACAGGACCGTGAGGTCGAAAGCCGTGTCCCGCAGCGCCGTGAGGTCCGGATGCCCGGCCGGTCCGCCGCTCATGTCGATGCCGAGGGCGTATTCGGTCAAGGCGGCCATCCAGTCGAGAAAGAAGTCGACTCGGCGCAATACCAGGTACTGATCGAGACTGAGCGCGTCCACCTGGCGTGCCGGCCGGGCGGCCAGGTTCTCGATCTGTTTCCGGACGGCCGCGACGAGCCGCGCCCCGGCCGCCGGGCGGACATCGGCCAGCACGGAAGCGAGCACCTCGGAGAACAGCTTCGCCAAAGGGGCTCCGGCGCGCGGCGCGGCGCCGTCGAGCACGTTCAGGTGGTCCTCGCGCAGCACGGCACACTGGTCGTCGTTGTCCAGCACGTCCGGCCGTGCGAATTCGTCGTCGAGCATGGCGATGTGTTCCAGGGCGCGCTGGAGGTGGAAGATCCGGTCGCCCTCGGCATGCGGCCAGCAGAGGCTGGCGAGAACGGGAACCCGGTGTGCGGCGAAGGCGGCGACCGCCCCGGCGTTCCCGTAGTGCGCTTCGAGGTACGGCTGGTCCGCGATCCGGGTGCGGCGCTCGGCCTCGTCGCCGCCGGGGTGCCGCAGGACCGGAAGCGTCAACTCGACCGGGGGCAGGTGCACCGTGGTGCCGAAGGACGGCATGACCGCCCTGGTCCGGCGCGACTGATCGGACCTGGTCGCGGGTCCGAGCGTGGCGATCAGGCTGGAGACGGCGACCTGGCCGGTGCGCAGTGCGGAGCTCCAGTTCCGGGCGTGGTCGGCGAGTTCGGCGAAGACCCTGGGGCGATCCGCGCCGGGATAGTGCCGCGCCACGTTCGCACCTATGTCGGTCAGCCAGCGGATAGAGTCGCCGACCGAGGGAAGCTGCCGCAGGTCGCGGAGCACGAAGCCGTGACGGTCGAGCGCTCGGGTGAGGTCGGTGACGGTCTTGCGGTGTCCGCTGGCGAGCCGGTCGTCCGGATCGGGTATCGCGGAGCGGTACCGATCGAGATCGGCGTAGGTGTGCTCGGAAATCACCACCGTGCCGCCCGGGCTCATCCGGCGCGCGAGGCCGGCGAGGGTCTCCTCCAGGATCTCCGGGCTGAGGTGGACGATGGCGCCGCGCAGGAGGACCAGGTCGTAGTGCTCGCCGGGGTCGGGCAGCCGGTCGACGTCCCGCGCAGCGCACAGGTACAGGTTGACCCGGCCGGCCAAGCCGGCCCGAGCGAGCCGCCGGGCCGCGTGGTCCAGCTGCGGCCGGCTGACGTTGACGATGTCGAGCCGCGGGCAGTTTGGGAACCGGGTGGCGAGGTACGAGGTCGCCGTGCCCCAGCCGGGGCCGAGTTCGAGAACGCGACGGGGAGGCTCGATCCCGGCGAGGTCGAGCTGGATCTCGAAGTGCCGCGCACCTGCCTCGTCGAGGCTCGTCCCCCGGTCGTAGACGCCGAACTGGAACCACATCGCCTCCCCGATGACCGGCCGCCACCGGTCCGGCGGGTCTTGGTAGACGCGTTCGACGGCGGCCTGGTAGGGATCCGGGGTCGGCCCGCTGATCGGGACGACCGGGATCGCGGCGGGCGTGTCCTGCACGGTGGTGCTCCCTTCAGGTCGCGAGGGTGACCGGGAGGTGGTTCAGCCCGCGGAAGACGGTGGTGGTGTGCCAGTCCAGCCGGTCGGGAGGGACCGCCAGGCGCAGTGCGGGCAGCACGGTGAGGGCCACCTCGGCTTCGAGCAGGGCGAGCGGGGCGCCGAGGCAGCGGTGGATGCCGTGCCCGAAGGAGAGGTGCCCGCCGCCGGTCCTGGTGATGTCGAGCCGGTCCGGGTCGGGGAACCGCCGCGGATCCCGGTTGGCCGGCCCGAGCCCCGCGAGGACGACTTCGCCCGCCGGGACGGTGACGTGGCCGAGCTGGACCGGCACGGTGGTGAACCGGTGTGTCGCCAGGTACACCGGGCTCTCGTAGCGG
Organism: Streptomyces sp. WP-1; assembly: GCF_030450125.1. Classification (NCBI taxonomy): domain Bacteria; kingdom Bacillati; phylum Actinomycetota; class Actinomycetes; order Kitasatosporales; family Streptomycetaceae; genus Streptomyces; species Streptomyces sp. WP-1. The sequence goes on along the minus strand of NZ_CP123923.1, from coordinate 1,283,500 downwards.
AGGAGTTCGTGCACCGCGCCGGGGACGAGCCCGGCGTCGGTCCGGATCAGGTCGTACTGCTGGGGGTGGGTCAGCAGGCACAACGTGCCGTTGCCGATCAGATTCGCCGTGGTTTCGTGGCCGGCGACCAGTAACGCGTAGGCCATGGCGACCAGTTCGGTTCTGGTGAGCCGTTCCCCGTCGCCGGGAGCGTTGACGAGCGCGGCCAGCAGATCGTCGGTGCCCTCGCCGCGCTTGGCACGGACGATCCGGGAGAGAACCTCGGCCATTTTGTTGGCCGCGGCGGTGTGGGCCGTGGTTCCGGAAGCGGCCGACCGCAACCGGGACCACGCCGCCCGGAAACCCGGCCGGTCCTCGTTCGGCACGCCGAGCAGCTCGCAGATGACCGTGAACGGCAGCGGAACCGCGAAGTCCGCGATGAGGTCTGCCGGGCCGTCGGCCCGGCGCATGCGGTGAACGAGGCGCTCGGCGACGCTTTCGATGCGCGGGCGCAGCGCCGCGACCCTCGCCGTGGTGAACGCACTGACGATCAGCCGACGCAGCCGGGTGTGCTCCGGCGGATCGGTGAACGCGATCATCCGGTCGATCTCGTGCACCGTTCCCGGCCGCTTGAGGGCTGCCCGGAGGCCGTCGGCGTCCTTGCCCATCGTCGGATCGTCGAGCACCGCCCGCGTGTCCTGGTACCCCGTGGTGATCCACAGGCCGGTGCCGTCGGGCGTGAGCACCTTGTGCGCGGGGGCCCGTGCGCGTAAGGCCGCCAGGGGCCGGTACGGATCACGGGCGAAGTCGTCGCCGAAGATCGGCGGAGAGTTCCGGTCCCCCACGTGAGAAGCCACCACCTTCCGTGGGAGCATCGGTTCAGCGTTCGTCCCGGCGTGCGACCACGCTGTAGGCGGAGACCTGATCGGTCAGCAGGGCCACGGACATGTTCAGGGCGGTGACCCGTAGATCCTCCAGCGCCCCGGTGACGCCGTCGGGAAACCAGGTCTCGATGTTGCTGCGGGTTTCGAGAAACCAGTGCGCCACGTCGGTGTTGGAGGGCAGCACCCGCATGTCCTCGATCGTGAAGCCCGCGCCCTCGATGGTGCCGGCGAAGTACGCCGGGCTCTTGCGATTGCCGCAGGCCAGCCGGTCTACCTCGTCGGGGATCGCGGACTCGTAGCCCTCCGGGGACTTGAACAGTGTGTCCGAGATGACCAGCAGTCCGCCGGGAGCGGTCCGGCGGGCCAGCGCGGCCAGGCATGTCTCGTAGGTGTCGCGCGGGAAGTGGGTGAAGACCCCACGGGCGACGACCAGGTCGTAAGGGTGGCCCCGGTCGGAGATCAGGTCCACGTCCCGGCCATTGCACAGGTAGAGCCGGGTACGGTCGGTGAGCCGGTGGCCGGCCAGGTACCGGGCGCAGTAGTCGAGTTGCTGGGGGCTGATGTTGATGCCGTCGATCAGCGGGCACTCGGGGAACCGGTCGGCGAGGTCCCGCATGATGTAACCCCAGCCGCACCCGAGGTCGAGAATCCGGCGCAGCGGGGGACGGCTGGTTGCCGTGAGCCCGGCCAGTTCGAGCTGTCGTTCGAAGAACCGTATGCCGGCTTCGTCGAGCGACACGGGGCGAGGGGAATCCGGGTGGTTGTAGACGCCCCACTCGAAGAGCAGGTGTTCGCCGAGCACCTTGTGCCAGTCCGCCGGGTCGTCCTCGTAGGTGCGGACGACCTTCTCCTCGTAGGGATCAAGCACACCGCCTCGGACGACGCTGTATTCCGGAGTCGTCTTACTCTTTCCGTCCATGGGCACTCCGCCGCGGAAAAGCGGGACAGGCGGTCACCGCACTTCTCGTATGTCCTCGTTGCCTGCCGCGGCCGGTATCGGTGTTCTCTCCGTCGGCTTGAATGCGCGCTGATCGATCTGGCCGCCTTCATCATTTTCTGGCGAGGCCGTGGTGATGAAATCTTGAGCCCGACCATGGGTCAGGTCCGGGCCGATGCGGGCCTGAGGGCCCGGAGTTACCGGTGATCTCGGGACGTCCCGGCCTCCGGATGCACGATGAGTCGGGGTCGTCATGCGACAACTCGGAGTGTAATCCCGCACGTTGCCGGATGCCAGCACTCCGGCCACCCGGAAAGCAAGGGGAACCAGCGGGAAATTCACGGACGTCGAAGCGTTGGTCCGGCGTACCAGGTGGCTCCGCACTCCGGGCAGCGAGACCGGGGCCGGGGGAGCCGTCGTCCTTCCAGCAGGGCCTTGTGCACCTCGATGGCGGCGAGGCGGGCCCGCTGCCGTACGCCAGGCTCGCGTACGGCAGCGGGCCGAGCAGTACTGCCGTGAGTGTCGGCTCCTAGTAGAAGGCGACCGACCAGGCGTGCGGCACCGTACGGACGTAGGTCGGCAGCAGAATGTCGACGAGGTCCTTGCAGGCCAGGTCCGAGTACACGTAGGCGATGCTGTCGGTGGCGTTGACGATCGTGGCGGGGTCGCCCGGCCAGTTGCTCGCGTGGCAGCCGGTGGGGTTCTCCCAGCGGCCACCGTTGAAGATCAGAACTCCGTTCGCGGCCGAGGCCGACTGAGTCGCACCGAGCGTGAGCGCAACACTCGCGCCGAGTACTCCGAGTGTGGTGGCAAGACGCCGCATGCACATCTCCCTTGATCCGAACCCTCGGTGCCGCCCCGCGCCAGAGCGGCGGGACGGCACCTGGACGATCCGAGCCTGCCGGGCACCCCGTCCGCGCCGCCACAATATCCAGGTACTTCGGGACGCTGGAACACGGAAGCACCCGTTGACCAGGGCAGCCGCAAGCAGCCTGGAACGCGGGCTGGAACGCCTGAGCGCTCCACCAGCCCCCATGCACGGCTCCACGGACGATCACATTGAAGGAAACCGCCCCTCAACCGGACCGCCCTGCGCTCGCGGGACTTGGACCTGGACCTCGGTTACATCCCGTGGGGGGGCAGGCATGAGGGGCAGCGTGGTGTCCGGCGTCGACCCGAGCCCGGATCGCGCTGGCGGCCGCGTTGGAGGCGGCTCGCACCGACGGCGGCGGCCAGAAAGCAAAGGCGAAGCCGCGGCTGATCCGTACGGTGTCGCCGGGACGGGCATGAGCCAATGGGCCTCGAAGCCGCGATCGGCGCGCTGGTCACCGAGCGCGCATGTGAGCTTCCGGCGGCGGCATCCTCGCCGACTTCGAGGCCATCCTTCGACAGTCGTCCTGTCGCACGTGGTCCCCTGGATGGCGTCTTTGGTCCCTGGCTCGACGACCTCCCGGTCCTTACCGTCTAGAAGTGCGGCTCTCCTCGGGAGAAGAGCCGACGCCTGAAGGCCGATGAACTCTGAAGGAGAACAAGTGGATTTGAAGGCCGCCCGCGTGACGTCATGAGCAACGCTCGCAGCCGTCCTGCCGATGGCCCGGAGGGCGCGCTCCTGGCGCCATTTCCGCAAGGCCAGAAAGCGCGGCCTGGTCCGGCGGCAAAGCGAGGCGATCTGCATATGCCACGGTCCAGAACATCCGATCAACCGTCACAGAATCGGACACACGGCGCTACGCCCGGGGCCGTGGGCATGCTGCGGGCCGATCCGGCCGTAATCGGGCTCGATCGCCTCCGCCTCGGCGGTCTCTCCCCCCGATCGCTTTGGACCAACCGCGCCACTGGCCGCTGTCTGTCGTGGACTGACCCATCCACGAGCGGCTTCTACCTCGGTACGCAGCCGGACTCACCATGGTGCGTCAACAACTACAACAACATTTTCTGGGACGATTCACAGAACAACGTATAGGCCCAGACCCGTGCCTTCTGGACGGAGAAGCCCACGGGAAACAGCCGTGAGTGCTTGGCCGCGAATGGGCAGGGCCAGGCATACATGGAGCCCTGTATCACTCCGCACGCGAACTGGAATGGGCAGTGGCAGGAGTGCTGGGTCGGAAACGGATTCAACCTCGTCAACCGCTGGTCGAGCCAGTGCCTCGACGCTAACAGTTCCGGGCGGGTTTAGACACTCCCGTGCAACGGTGCTCAGTACCAGGTTTGGTACTGAGCCCGGACCAACTGGTCGGGGCTGGGTAGGCATGACCCGGTCGGATTTCTGGTCGGGCGTCGTTCAAATTGAAGAATACGGGGAGAACTTACATGTCGAAGAAGCGCATAGGCCGTGCGGTCATGACGGTGGCGGCCGTACCTGCCCTCGTTCTGGCGGTCTCTACGTCCGCGCACGCTGACTCCAGGGTCAGTTGGCAGGATGCCGCCACGGGCGGCTGCCTCCGAACGTATTCCTATGACTATCACACGGTCGACACGGATGCCGGCGCGGGCCTTAACTGCTTCACCGGTAACAATCAGAACACCAACTGGATCGACTCGCAGAGCAACCTGGAGAATCCCGACGGCGCCTGGACCGAGAAGTCGGGGGGCAGATGCCTCACCGCCTATGGAAACTCCGTCTACATCGAGTCCTGCGGTACCGCTAACTACTACGAGCAGTGGTACGAGAAGTGGAACGGTAAAACATGGAATCTGGTGAACCGGCAAAGCGGCTACTGCCTGGACAGCAATTCCAGCGGTAACGTCTACGCCCAGCCGTGCAACGGCGGAAATTACCAGAACTGGAAATAAAATCAGGCAGGTGAGACTCTCGCGGCGGATTCAAGGTCCTGGAAATCGGCAATCCGTGCTCGTTGCGGGCGGTCTGCCGCTCCATCACTTCGGCGATGGCCGGGCCCCCGGGGGGGCCGGGTGGACTCGGCCGTTTCCTGGGTCACCCGGCGCTGGGGGACTTCCCGAGGGATGCGGCCGGGCCGTGCTCGACGCGGCGGCTCGGACCGGGCGTTTTCAACAAGTGGACCGACAAGGCCAACGGCGACTTCACCTGCTACGCGGAGTCCAATCCCAGCGACCCCACCGCCGCCAACATCAACAACTCGAACATCGAGGGCTGGCCGACTACTCAACTCGACCGCGGGGACAGGGATGTGGGACCCTGCCGACCACAACTTCCACCTGCGCAATTCGCGCACCACCGGCCCGAACGAGAAGGACTTCGTCTTCGGGGGCGCCGGGACGAGGCCGGTCCCGGGTGACTCGGACGGCATCGGCACCGACGGCGTCGGCATGTACGACTGCGCGAACCACATCGTCTGCCTCCGTGACAGCACCACCGCCTCGGCAAAGACTGCACCATCAGCTACGGCACCCCGGCGACGGGGACGGCCGGTAAAGCAGGGCACCCGACCCCTCAGGCGTACCCGCACTACTCACAGACGCCATCGGAATCGCGCTCTGCGTCACCGCCCACGACCTCCCGTCATCGGCTGACCGTGCCCCGGCTGACGGCCGCCCGCACTTGCGGGCCGACCGCCAGGTCGAGGGCAGGCCGGCTGGTCAACCGCTGGATGACGACGAGTTCGTGCCGCGCAGAGCGGAGGGGGTGGTGCCGTACCAGCGGTGTACAGCGCGCCGCAGGGAGCGTCCGTCTTTGTAGCCGGTACGGGCGGCTATCGCGTCGACACCGTAGTCGGTCTTCTGGAGCAGGTGTGTGATCTGCGTGCGGCGCAGAGCTTCGAGCTCCGTGTTCCAGGTGGTCCCGTGATCTTCGAGGCGGCGCTGGAGGGTGCGGGTGCTGATGGTCATGCGTTGTGCGACGGCGGCCAGGGTCGGGGCTCCCTCGGCGTGGGCAAAGGACAGGGTCCTACGGAACAGGTGCAGCCAGTCGTACAGGGGGGTGGCGGTGGTGAGTTGCTGCTCGGCCACCTGCCGCAGGACGCGAGGCAGACCGGGCTGGGTGAGCGGGTTGGGGGTTTCGAGGTCGGAGGCCAGGAAGGTGAGCGAGCTGGCGGGGGCTTCGAAGTCGATGGCGCGGGTGCCGTAGAGCTCGGTCAGGGTGTCGTGCCGGCGGGGCGCCTGCGTGGTGAGGGTGACGCGGAGGGGGATGACGGGGCGTCCTGCGGCCTGGCTCAGGCGCTGCCGGTACAGGCCGAGTGCGAAGCCGCGGATGGCGCAGGCCGCCTGGTTCGCCAGGTCGGCGTGGTTGAGGTGGCCGATGGTGACATGGTCGCCGTCTTCGGTGACGGTGAGCGTCTCGGTGGCTGGGTCGGCGACCACGGCGAACGAGGCAGCGGCGTCCTTGATGCCTTCCAGCGGCGTGGCCGCGCAGGTGATCAGGTAGTCCCACACCCCGAGGGCACCGACGGTCGACTGTTGCGCCAGCAGCTGGGAGACGTCCGTCCAGGGCGCGTGCGCCACTGTGAGTTCCGCGATGCGGTTGATGGTGGCGGCCGGGGGACGGCACAGGTCGTCACCGAGGTGCTCGGGGGCCAGACCCAGCAGGTGTCCGAACTCGCCGCGGGGCAAACCGACGCGGTGTGCGACGTTCACACTGAGGCGGGTCAGCGCCGCAGAGGCCGTTCCCTGATGGGCTGGCAATGATGTGGACACGACCAGCCATCATAGCCAGGGGAGTCGATGCACCCTCGCAGCGGTGGGATCTCGGTGGCGGGTGGCACGCACGGCCCCCCGGGCGGCACGCACGGCCCCTCGGGCGGCGCGCGGTCCCTGGTCGGGTGTGCTGGCGCTGCTTAGCGGTCGATTCCCGAAACCATTCGGGGGTTGCCGAAGCGGTAGGTGCCGTGCCAGAGGGCCGGGAGGATACCCGGGCGTGCGGCGGGGATCCCATGTGTGGGCGCCAGGACCTCCTCGGGGGTGCGGGCGCGGGGGCCCTGCCCAGACCGGGCTGGGCGGCGGGCGGCGTGGGGCGGCGGTGACGCGCCGCCCCACGCCCCCCGCCGCCCACCGCGCCGGCATCGGCACCGGACCCCGGGCGGAGTCCTCAGATCACGAACTTGTCCGGGGCGAACCCCTCCATCCGCGGCGAACCCGTCCGGGGCGGCCCCGTCTGGCTGGGGCGGGCCCGTCGCTCTGCCGCTCGACGGCGACGAAGGCCGTGCGGTGGACCGCAGGTCGCGGGGATCAGCGACCGTGCGGGCGAAGTACGGTGCGACGGGCGCCGGACGGGTCAGTGCCCGGGGCCGCCGGCTCCGTAGTAGCCACTGATCTGGTCCCGGTAGGCGGGGTCGCCCAGGTGCTTGTCCTTGTCGAACTCCGGCGCGCTCTTGATCTGCTCCTTGGAGCGGGCGACACTGACGGTCCTCGCCTCGTGGTCGATGAGGGTGATCGTCGCGGCCGGGAGCAGGACCTCCTTGCCGAAGATCCACACACCGGTGTCGACGACGATGTACTGCGATCCGACGTCGTTGGAGTGCTTGTCGACCTTGCCGATGTGTCCGTCCGTGGCCTCCACCGTGTAGCCGGTGAGATCGGCGTCAGGGGTGTGGCCGGCCGTCGGTGTGTAGTCCCACATGTTCTCGGTCATGCCTGTCCTCCGCGGATGCTTGTCGAGGGATGCCCGCGCATCCCGGTTTCCCTCTCGGGAAGCTCCGTCTGTCCGTGAAGCGGATCGGCAAACGCCTGATGCCGCCATCCGGGGTATGCCTGCGCCGGGGCTGCCGTCGGCGAGACCCTCAACGGTCGCCGACGGCTTTCCCTGCGGGAGACCTGAAGCGCTCAGTGCCCGCCGCCGTCCCCGTGGCTCCGTACGACCTCCTTCACTTTGGCCACCGCGAACCCCCAGCCCTGCTCGACGGTCGGCTTGGCCGGAACGGCGATCTCGTCGGGGTTGGTCAGGACGTCGAGCAGCACCGGCCCCGAGGTGCTGAACGCCCGGCGCACCGCGGCGTCCAGGTCGCCCGGGTCGGTCACGCGGATACCGGTGATGCCCATGGCCTCGGCGACGGCGGCGAAGTCGGGATTGTCGAGGACGGTGCCGAACTCGGGCAGGCCGACCTGCTCCTGTTCGAGCTTCACCATGCCCAGCCGACGATTGTCGAAGACGACCAGCTTGACCGGGAGCCGGTAGGTCTTCAGGGTCATGAGGTCGCCGAGCAGCATGCTCAGTCCGCCGTCGCCGCAGAAGGCCACGACCTGCCGTTCGCGGTCCAGGATCTGTGCGCCGAGCGCCTGCGGCATGGCGTTGGCCATCGAGCCGAGGTTGTAGGAGCCGATGAGGCGGCGTTCGCCACGCATCTCGACGAAGCGGGAGAGCCACACCGTGGCCATGCCGGTGTCGGAGGTGAAGACGGCGTCGTCGGCGGCGACCCGGTCGACCACGGCGGCGAGCGCCTCGGGGCGGATGTCGTGGCTGCGGTTGTCCAGCGCGGACCGGATCCGGCCCACGACGCCCTTGTCGTGACCGGGGTCGGCGAGCCGGGCCTGGCCGGCGCGCCATTGGTCGAAACGCTTGCGCGCCTTCTCCAGGTGGGAGCGGTCGCGGGCGCCGTCGGAGCCGGCCGGCGGGGTGTCGAGGCGCTCCAGCAGGTCCCGTACGGTGGCGCCGGTGTCGCCGACGAGTCCGATGTCGACCGGCACCCGGCGTCCGATGTGCGTGGCCTCGGTGTCGACCTGGATCACCTTGCGGCCCTCGGGATACCAGTCCCGGTAGGGGAAGTCGGTGCCGAGCAGGAGCAGGGTGTCCGCGTCCTGGAGGGCGGAGGCGGCGGCGGGGTTGCCGATCAGGCCGGTCTGGCCGACCTGGAAGGGGTTGGTGTCGCCCTCGAAACCGGCCTTGGCCTTCAGCGTGAGCACCATCGGCGCGGCCAGCCGGTCGGCGAGGGCGAGGACGTCGGCGCGGGCGGCGCGGGCGCCCTGTCCGACGAGCATCGTGATCCGCTCGGAGCCGTCGAGGAGTTCGGCGGCGTGGCGGACGGCCTCGTCGTCGGGACGGCTCAACGGGGGGTTCAGGGAGAACCGGGCGGGGCGGTCGGCGGTCAGCTCCCGCTCGCCCAGGTCACCCGGCACGGTGAGGACGGCGACGCCCTTGCGGCCCAGCGCGGTACGCACCGCCGTCTCCAGCATCTGCGGCAGCTGGTCGGGCGAGGTGATGGTGGCGCGGAAGACGGCCACGTCGCTGAAGAGGGCGTCGTTGTCGACCTCCTGGAAGTAGTCGCTGCCGAGTTCGGCGAGCGGTACCTGGCCGGCGATGGCGAGGACCGGGGCGTGGCTCTTGGCGGCGTCGTACAGCCCGTTGAGGAGGTGGACGGAACCGGGTCCGACGGTGCCCATGCACACGCCGAGGGTTCCGGTGAGCTGGGACTGGGCGCTCGCGGCGAAGGCCGCCGCCTCCTCGTGCCGGCAGCCCACCCATTCCAGGTTCTCGGTTTCGCGGATGGCGTCGGTCACGGGATTGAGGGCGTCTCCCACGACGCCGAACACCTGGCGCACACCGAGTTCGCTCAGCGCGTCCACGATGACGCGGGCAACGGTACGGGACATGTGGATCCTCCGGATCAGACGGTGAAACGGTCGGGGTCGGCGGCCTGCCAGTCGGCCGCCCAGGACTGTGGTGGCTCGGCGAGCAGTTGCCCGGGTTCGAGCCACTCGTACAGTTCTTCGTAGGAGCGTTCGGTGTGGGGGTCGATGCGGCGGTGGAGCATGTGGGGGCGCAGGTCGGCGGGATGGGTGACGCCCATGGAGGCCATGAGTTGCATCGCGCTGGCCACGGTCGCTTCCTGGAAGCGGTGGACGCGTGGGGCCTTGTCGGTGACGTCCAGGGCGCGGGCGCGGTGGGGGTCCTGGGTGGTGATGCCGGTGGGGCAGGTGTTGGTGTGGCAGCGCTGTGCCTGGATGCAGCCGACGGCGAACATCATCGCCCGGGCGGCGTTGGCGTAATCGGCGCCCTGGACCATGCGTTTGAGGAGATCGCTGCCGGTGGCGACCTTGCCGCTCGCCCCGATCCTGATCCGGTCGCGCAGGCCCGCCCCCACGAGGGCGTTGTGCACCGTGAGCAGGCCCTCGGTGAGCGGGGTGCCCATATGGTCGGCGAACTCCAGCGGTGCCGCGCCCGTTCCGCCTTCCGCGCCGTCCACCACGATGAAGTCGGGTGCGGTGCCCTCCTCCAGCATGGCCCTGCACACCGCGAGGAACTGCCGGCGTGAGCCCACGCACAGCTTGAACCCGGCGGGTTTGCCACCGGACAGCTCACGCATGCGGGCGATGAAGCGGACGAGTTCGCGCGGGGTGGAGAACACCCGGTGGTACGGCGGGGAGACGACCGTACGCCCCTCGGGCACGCCCCGGACCCGGGCGATCTCCGCGTTCACCTTGGCCCCCGGCAGCACGCCCCCGATGCCGGGCTTCGCCCCCTGGGACAGCTTCAGGGACACGCACCTGACCTGGTCGTGCGCCGCCTTCTCTGCGAACTGCGCCGCGTCGAAGTCCCCGTCCCGGGTACGGCAGCCGAAGTACCCGGTACCGATCTCCCACACCAGGTCGCCCCCCGGACGCAGGTGGTACTCCGACAGCCCGCCCTCACCGGTGTCCTGGGCGAAACCCCCCGCCGCGGCACCACCGCCCAGCGCCAGGACCGCGTTGGCCGACAACGAACCGAAACTCATCGCCGACACGTTCAGCAGCGCCATCTCGTACGGCCGACCGCAGTCCGGCCCGCCGATCCGCACCCGCGGCGGGGTCGTCGGCACCGGGCACGGCGCCATCGACGGCACCAGGAACTCATGACCCGGCCGGTACACATCGCGCTCGGTACCGAACGGCTCCTCCGCGTCCGTACCCTTGGCACGCTCGTAGACGATGCTGCGCACATCCCGGTCGAAGGGGCGCCCGTCGAAGTTCCGCTCGATGAAGTACTGCTGGAGCTCCGGGCGCAGACGCTCCAAGAGAAAGCGGGCATGGCCCAGAACGGGATAGTTGCGCAGCACCGAATGCCGGCGCTGCACCAGATCCCACCCGCCCAGCACGCCCAGGAACATCAGCGGAAGGGCCGCGAACCACCAGTAGGGCGACCTTCCGACGGCCACCGCGGCGCTCGCGATCGCGGCGGTCAGAGTCAGGAAGACGATCAGAATGCGTGTCACCATTGGCGCATTGCCCGATGACCGGCCTCCATGCGCCCTGACCTCCCAAGAACACGTCTTGGACGTCATCACGGGCGGTCTCGGCGACGCGGGTGGTGTCGGCCTTTTCGAGATCGGCGACCACGCCGATGACCTCGCGGCTGTGGCGGCGTGGTCGAGCATGCGTTGTGGGGTTCCGGCTCGGGTCTGGCAGGCACGGCCGACGGGTGACGGTCGTGCTGACGCGGGCTGGTGTCCTGCACCGCTGCAATGGCCCGATGGGCGTGGTCCCAAACCGGTCAAGCCATCCGTGCCCGTCCCCGGGGGCCCTTATCCGGTGCCGCAGCAATCAACGAGGCTTCGGGAGATCCATGCCGAGCTGACCAGGAAGGGCTACGGCCGTGTGCTGGCGGCCCCCGCAGCCGCCGCCCGGCGCTTGGTTCGTACCGCCTGTGCTGTCTGGGGGCTGGACGCATTGGCCGAGGACAGGGCGCTGATCGTGTCCGAGCTGGTGGCGGATGCTGTGCAGCACGCCCGGCGGGAGTCCACCCGGGTCGTCATCGACCGCCCCGGCACCGCGCGGGTGCGTGTCGGTGTCGCGGACCTCTCCCAGGTGCGGCCGGTGGAGCGCGAGGCGGACGACAGCGAAGAGGGTGGGCGCGGCCTGCTCCTCGTGGCGGCGCTGGCCGCCGACTGGGGTGCGGATGAGCGGCGCCGGGGCAAGATCGTGCGGGCGGACCTGGAGGGGCGCGGGTGACCACGGGAGAGACCCCGGCCGGTGGCTTGTGGCGCTGACCTGGACGTCTCCGAACCGCCTGGATCTCACGGACCCGGTGTGCGGAAAGTGCCGCGCCGACGGCCGTGGTCTTGTGGGTGCCCGGGTGCCCGGGTGCCCGGGTGCCCGGGTGCAGGCGTCAGGTGTGGGCGGAGCCCGGCGGGACCTACCGGGCCGTCGCTCCCGTACAGGCGGACGGTGCTCGTCGAGGAGGCATCCTCGGCGGGCTGATCGGGAACGGCAACGGCTCCGGGGACCGGCGGCCCGCGGCACCGGTCTCACGGTTCACGGCGCGGGAGCCGTCCTCGTCGCGCGCCCAGGGCCTGGGCGTGTGGACCCAGGGAGGGTGCGGCGGTTCCGCGTACAGGGAACGGCGATACGGTGTGCGGCAGTCGATCGCCTGTTCCGCGATCGCTGAGCCACTAGGGGGTTCCATGAAATTCCGCCACCCTCGCCGCCGTCGCAGAGTGATCGCCGGGGCGGTCGGTACGGCGAGCGCGCTCGCCGTCGTCCTGGGCGCGGGGACGCCGCCGGCGATGGCCGCCGGGGCGACGCACGGCAAGGACGTGGCCGGCGCGGCCGCGCCCGACGGCAAGGCGCCCTGGGCGCCGGAGAACGACGAGCCGTCGACGCGGCACAAGGCGCTCGCACCGTCGGCCACGCCGCGCGGCTCGATACGGGCGTCCGGGCTCAAGCTCAGCGTTCCCGCGCCGTCCGGGAGTCACAGCGTGGGCATGGTCGGGCTGCACCTGGTCGACAAGTCCCGCACCGACCCGTACGTGCCCGGCAAGAAGCCCCGCGAGCTGATGATCTCGCTCTTCTACCCGACCTCCGCGCCGTCGGGGCACTACCAGGCGCCGTGGATGTCGTCGCTCTCGGGCGCCCACTTCCTCGCCTCGCGCGGCCTGTCACCGCAGCAGGTGACGCTGCCGACGACCGCCGGGCACGTCCTCGCGCCGGTCGACACCAAGCTCGGCAAGCTGCCCGTCCTGCTGTACTCGACCGGGCTGCACTCCGACCGGGCGCAGGGCACCGCGCTCGTCCAGGACCTCGCCAGCCGCGGCTACCTCGTCGTCACCGTCGACCACACCCACGACGCCAACGAGGTGCAGTTCCCGGGCAACCGGGTCGAGGTCAACACGATGCCGTCCACCGCGCACTCCTCCGACACCCTCAACGTGCGCGCGGCCGACATCAAGTACGTCATCGACCAGCTCGGCGTGCTCAGCAAGGGCGGCAACCCGGACGCCGGGCACGCCACGCTGCCCACCGGGCTGACGAAGGCCGTCGACATGTCCCACATCGGCATGTTCGGCTGGTCGCTGGGCGGCGCGGCGGTCGACACCGCCATGCAGCTCGACCACCGGATCGCGGCGGGTGCCAACCTGGACGGCCAGTTCTTCGGCTCGGCCCCGAGCAAGAACCTGGACCGCCCGTTCCTGCTCTTCAGCTCCGGCACCCACAACCGCAGCAACGACAGTTCCTGGCGCACGCTCTGGTCGCACCTCAAGGGCTACCGGCTGGACATCCAGCTCCATGGCGCGGCGCACCTGTCGTTCAGCGACAACGAGTGGATGGTGCGTCAGGAGGCGCCCCTGCTCGGGCTCTCCCAGTCCCAGCTGCAGCAGCAGTACGGCACGATCGACCCGAAACGCGCGTTCACGGTGCAGAGCACCTATCTCGCGGCCTTCTTCGACCAGGAGCTGCGGCACAAGTCCCAGTCTCTGCTGAACGGGCCGAGCAAGACGTACCCGGAGATCTCGTTCGTCCGCTGACCGCCGGGCGGCCCCGGGCCGCGACCAGGTGGTACGAGGAGGGGCTGACCGCTTTGCCCGGGTCGGCCCCTCTTCTTCTGCCGCTTCTCCCGCCGCCGGGTCCCGGCCGGTACCGCGCGCGGCCGACGGCCGGTTCCGTCACCGTCGGCACCCGGTCACCCCCGGCGTTCGGCCGGAACACCCCCACTCGTACGAGACCGGGACGAAACCGTGATGGACATGCCATCACTCGGCACTAGAGTGTTCGTTCGCACCATCGAACGCTCATGCGCTCGGCCTCAGAGAGGAACCCCTGCCCTGCCCACCGAGTCCCGGGCGCCACGCCGACACCGTATCCGCCGCCGCGCCGATATGCCGCTCCTCGGCGGAGTGCGCCCACCCATAGCCTCGCTCGTCCTGCTGCTCCTCGTGGTCGCCGCCCTGACCGTGGCCGGTCTCGGCGCGATACACGCCGAGCGGGTGCCGTCGGCCGTGCTCACGGCCGAACAGCGGATCGCCGCGGACACCGCGCTGTCGGTGCGCACCTCGATCGACGTCGAGGCGAACACCGTACGGCGGAGCGCCGACACCTACACCCCGACCCGTACCACCTCCGCGCCCGCGAGCGCGCTCAAGGAGCTGACGTCCGGGAGGAAGGCCGTCCTCGGCGGCGCGCTGCTCGACGCGCGCACCGGTAAGCCGCTGGCCTCCGGCGGCAAACCCGTGCCGCTGGCCGGCCTGGACGCGGCCGAGCTGTCGTCCGCGCACGGCCCCCTCCCGCCCCGGCTGGTGACCTCCGAGGGCCCGGCGCGGCTGCTGTACTTCGCCCGGGTGACCCTGCCCGCGCAGGCGGAGGACGCCAACCAGGACCAGAACCAGGCGGACACCACCGAGCGGCGGTGGCTGCTGGTGGTCTCCGAGGCACTGCCCGCCGTCGCGGCGCACGGCCAGGGCGGCACCGCCCGGATCCTGGACGCCAAGGGCGACACGCTCGGCAGCGCGGCCCACGCCGCCGCGGCGCCGGCCGGGACCGACGACGGACTGTCCGCGTCGGTGTCCCGGGCGGCGAGCGCGTCGGCACCGGACACCGACGCCTCGGGCAGCCTGCTGGGCGCCACCACCGGCGACCGGCGCACCGTGGGCGGCTGGGCGCAGGTCGCCTCCGCGACCGGGCCCGGTGACACCGACGACCTCGGGCTGGTGGTCCTCACCTCCCGCCCGGTGCCCGTCCAGGCAGCCGCCGTCGACTACTCGGGCTTCGCGCTCAGGGCCGCGGCGGCACTCGCCGGGCTCGCCGTCCTGCTCGGGCTCGGGCTGTACCTCCTCGTCCAGCGGCCGCTGCTGCGGCTGTACCTGTCCGCGGGCCGGCTGGCCCGGGGCGCGTCCGAGAACGGGCCGGCCGCGTGGGCGGAGCTGGACCGGCCGGTCCCGGTGCACGGCTTCGGGGAACTGGCGCGCATCGGACGGGCACTGGAGTCGCTGCGCGGGCAACTGCGCGGTGACAGCGGCCCGCAGGAGTTCCCCGCCCGCCGTACCCCGGGTTACCGGGCGCTGGCCGTGGTCGGTGTGCTGCTGGTGGCCTGCTGGTCGGTGCCGATGATCTTCCTGCTGAACCGGGCCGACACCGCGACCGCCGTTCCCGCCCCGGTCCTCTCCGGTCAGCAGGTGCGCACCGAGATCGCGGCGAACCGGGTCCGGCAGTCGCTCGACGAGTCGTACAGCGCGCTGAGCGATGTGGCCGCCCGGCTGGCGGGACAGAGCCGGGGCGCGCAGAGCGAGGCGCTGCGCAAGACCCTGGACGAGCACAAGCAGTACCGCTCGCTGTATCTGCTGGACCGCTCCGGCGCCATCACGCTGCGGGTGGGCGACAGCCCGCTGCGCACCCTGGTGCACGTGCCCCAGGGCGGCGGGGTCACCACCGTCAACGACTCCGGCCGGATACCGGCCATCGCCGCCTACGCGCAGGTCCGGGCCGCCCGGGGCAAGACCCCGGCGGACGGGGTGGTCCTCTTCGGCGAGATCGACGTCAAGACCCTCAACTCGGTGCTGGACAGGCCGGATCTGGGCAGTGTCTGGGTGACCGACGAGAACGGCAAGGTGCTGGCGGCCAGCGTGGGGTACCGCGCCTTCCAGGCGTTGCCCGAGCCGGGCCTGTCCCGTCTCGCCCGCGGCGCGCAGAGCGCCCCGGGCACGGTGGGGGCCGCGACCTCGGCGGTGCTCGCCTCGTCCTCCGGGCCCTCGGTCGACGCCGCCGCACCGCTCGCGCAGAGTGGCCCGACGGCCCACCTCGGCTGGCGGGTGGTCACCGCGGAGCCCGCGGCGGCCCTGCGGCTGCCCGCCGTACAGGCCCAGCAGCGCACCATGCTCGCGGGCATCCTCGCCCTCGCCCTGGGCACCGCCTGCCTGGGCTGGCTGCACGTCGTGGTGATCCGGCCGCTGCGCGCGGTCGCCCGGCTCATCGAACAGCTCGCGGCCGGCGACCGTCGTACCGTGCTCCACCCCGTCAACCACGACGAGGTCGGCTCGGTCACCCGCGGCCTGGAGCTGATCCGCCAGGCACTGGCGGAGCGCGGCCGGGCGGGCCGGTCCGGACCCACCGCGGGCCTTCCCGGGCCGCGGCGCGAGAACTCACTCCAGCGGTAGAAAGACGATTCGGCGTGCTCTTCCTCTATGTCATCGTCCTGCTGTGCTGCTGCGCACTGTGGGTCGCCGGGATCCTCGAACAGAAACGGCACTTCGCCTCGCTGGAGCAGATACCGACGCGGGTGCTGGTCAACGGCATCCGCGGCAAGTCCTCCATCACCCGGCTGTGCGCGGGCGCGCTGCGCGGCGGGGGTCTGGTGACCGTGGCCAAGACCACGGGCACCGCGGCCCGGTTCATCCACCCGGACGCCACCGAGGAGCCGGTGTACCGCAAGTTCGGGCTGTCCAACATCGTGGAGCAGATCGGCATCGTGCGGCGGGCGGCGACCTACCGGCCGGACGCGCTGGTGATCGAGTGCATGGCGGTGATGCCCGCGCTGCAGGAGATCAACCAGGAGAAGCTGATCCGCTCCACCATCGGCGTGCTGTGCAACGTCCGTGAGGACCACCTGGAGGAGATGGGCCCGACGCTGGACGACGTGGCGCGCTCGCTGTCCCGCTCGATGCCGGTCGGGGGAGTGTGCGTGACCGCGGAGAAGGACCGGCTGCACATCCTCCAGGAGGAGGCCGACAAGCGGAACTGCCGTCTGGTGTCGGTCGACCCGGAGTCGGTGAGCGACGACGAGCTGCGTGGCTTCAGCTGGTTCACCTTCAAGGAGAACGTGGCGATCGCGCTCGCCGTCGCCGAACTCTGCGGGGTGGAGCGGCAGACCGCGTTGCAGGGCATGTGGGACGCGCCGCCCGACCCGGGTGTGCTGTCGGTGGAGCGCTATGTCACCCCCGACGGCAAGCGGCTGCGGTTCGCCAACGTCTTCGCGGCGAACGACCCCGAGTCGACGCTGATGAACGTCAAGCAGCTGCAGGACCTGGGCGCGATCAAGCATCCGGTGAACGTGGTCATCAACTGCCGCCCGGACCGGGTGGAGCGCAACGGCCAGATGGGCGCGATCGTCTCCGACCTCGCCGCCGGGACGGTCTTCCTGATCGGCCATCCGACCAAGAGCGCCCGCGACACCATCCCGGGCGGTTTCGCCGGGCGGGTGGTGGACCTCGGCGGCGACCGCCGGGACCCCGAGGAGCTGACCGCGGCGATCCTCGCCGAACTCGGCCCGGCTTCCTCGCTGGTGGCGATCGGCAACATCCACGGCCAGGGTGAGCTGTTCCTCGAATGCCTGGCCGAACTGCCGCTGGACGAGTCCGAGGAGGAGCCCTCCGCCGTACCCGCCGACGGGGCGGGCGCCACCGGCGACGGCCTCGACCAGGAGACCATCCAGATCGCGATGCCCCGGCGGATGGCGGTGTCCCCGCCGCCCGCCCCGGAGCCGTTCAGCTGGGTGGCACCGCTGGAGACACCGGCGTACGGCTTCCACGTCCCCGGTCAGCGGGAGCTGTCCCGCCGGCTCGCCGCCCGCCACGAACGGCTCGACCGGCACGACCGCCACGACGGCCACAGCGGGCACGGCGACGGCCACAGCGGGCACGGCGACGGGCACGACGGACACCGCGGTCACGGCGGCGGTCCCCACCGGCAGGAGCCGCATGACCGGCCCGACGGCTACGACCGGCAGGACCGGCCCCGTGCCGAGTGGCCCGAGGACGGCCCGCACCACCCCTACGAATCCCACCAGTTGCCGAGGAACCCGTAAGTGATCCCCGCTCACCTCACCGCACAGACCGCCGCGCTCGGGATCGCCCTCGGGCTGATCTTCTCGCTCGTCTGCTACCTCACCACCAACCTTTCCCCCGGTGGCATGATCACCCCCGGCTGGATCGCGCTCACGCTCGTCACCGATGTGCAGATGGCCGCGCTGATGGTGGGTGTCGCCGCGCTCACCTTCTTCATGACGAAGCTGCTGCAGCGCACGGTGATCCTCTACGGCAAGCGGCTGTTCGCCGCCGTGGTGCTGTGCGCCGTACTGATGCAGACCACCGTGATGCTCGCCCTCAACCACGAGTTCCCCCTGCTGTACACGTCGCAGACGCTGGGCTTCATCGTCCCCGGCCTGGTCTCCTACCAGATGGTCCGCCAGCCGCTGGCGCCCACGCTGATCTCGACCACGGCGGTGACGCTGGCCACGTACGTGGTGCTGGTCGCCGGACTCCTGCTCGGCGCCCTGCCCGTCGGCTGATCCGCCCGCCCCTGTCACCCCGCACCCTCCAGGAGGTCCGACCATGCATCCTGAACGCACCGGCAACCGCGGCCGCCCTACCCGCCGCGCCGTACTCGGGACGATCGCGGGCGTGGCGGCTGTCGGGGTGGCGGGCGGCTTCGGGTACGACCGCCTCGCCCACGGCGGTGGCGGCGGCGAGGGTGCCACGGGCTCGCGCGGCCGGGCGGGCGGCCCCCACAGCTTCGAGCGGCTGACCGGCCCCGGCCGCACCGTGGTCCGGGACGCCGACGGCGCCACCCTGGCCACCTTCACCGACGGCGCCCGTACCGCCGTACTGACCGGGCCCAGCCGTACCTTCAGCGAGCCGCGCACCACCACCGCCACGCTGACCACCAACGCCTGGGTACGGGTGCTGCCGCACACCTGGCAGCAGGGCGCGGAGAAGTCCGCCTGGTTCACGCCCTGGTTCACCAAGACGCTCGGTGACTCCGGACCGGACGTGTTCGCGGTGGCGTTCGAGTACAGCAGCGCCGGGGCACCGGACAAACGCGACTCCTCCGGTGTGCGCTACGCGGGCACCGCGCACTTCGGGCCACGCAACCAACGGGTCGCCAACCCGCTGGACTTCGCCTTCCACGACGAGCAGTCCGACTTCTACGACTACCTGGGCGTCCCCTGGACCTTCGCCGACGGCACCCGCGTCCAGCCCGAGCAGGCCCGCTACGGCGACGTCGACTGCTCCGGGTTCCAGCGGCTGCTGTGGGGCTACCGCATGGGCATCCCGCTGCACAACACCAACACCAAGGGCGTCGGCCTGCCGCGCCGCGCCTTCGCCATCGCCGCCTACGGCCCCGGCCTGACGGTGATCCCCGACAAGGGCCGCCAGCCGACCGAGCTGAGCGCCCTGCAACCCGGGGACCTGGTGTTCTTCGCCATCATCAAGGACCAGCCGAACTTCATCGACCACTGCGGTATGTACCTGGGCCTGGACGACCAGGGCCGGCACCGCTTCTACTCCAGCCGCTCCGCCGCGAACGGCCCCACCATGGGCGACCTCTCGGGGCACTCCCTGCTGGACGGCACCGACTTCTACGCCCGCGGCTTCCGAGCGGCCCGCCGCCTGTGAACCCGCCGCCCCACCCGAACGCCGATCCGAGGACCACTGCCATGGCCACCACCCCCGCCGCCCAGCCCACCGGGGCGCGCCCGCTGCACCGGCCGGACGAGCCGCCCGCCGGCCGGCCGGACGCGGCGCCGCGCTGGGAGCGTCCGGCGCTCGCCGCGGTGCTGGTCGCCGCCGCGGTGCTGTACTCCTGGGGCATCGGGCACGCCGCGCTCCACCCGTTCTACGGCGCGGCGATACGGTCGATGGCCGAGGGCTGGCGCGCCTTCTTCTTCGGCGGGCTCGACGCGAGCGGTTCGATCACCATCGACAAACTGCCCGGTGCCTTCTGGCCCGGTGCCGTCTGCGTGTGGCTCTTCGGCCCGCACACCTGGGCGGCGGCGCTTCCGCAGGTCGTCGAGGGCGTGCTCACCGTATGGCTGCTGCACCGGATCGTACGGGTGTGGGCCGGGCCGCTCGCCGCGCTGATCGCCGCGCTGGCGCTCACCCTCACTCCGGTCACCGCGGCCCTCAACCGGGCCACCATCCCGGACACCGCGCTGACGCTGCTGCTGGTGGCGGCCGCGGGTGCGTTGCAGAAGGCGGTGCGCACCGGCCGGTTGCTGCCGCTGATCACCTGCGGGGTCTGGGTGGGTCTCGCCTTCCAGGCCAAGATGCTCCAGGCGTGGCTGGTGCTGCCGGTGTTCTGGCTGGTATACCAGCTCGCGGCGCCGGGCACGCCGGTGCGGCGGGCGCTGCGCTCGCTGCTGGCCGGGGCGGTCGCCCTGGTGGTGTCCTGCTCGTGGACACTGCTCGCCTGGGCGACCCCGGCCGCCGACCGCCCTTACCTGGACGGCACCACCGGCAACAATCCCTTCGCCCTGGTCTTCGGCTACAACGGCCTGAGCCGGTTCACCGGGGACTCCACCGCCTTCGGTGCCGTCGCGAGCACCGCCGCCAGCCGCACCACCGGCAACACCGGCTGGTCGATGCTGGTCAACCACACGGTCGGCCCCCAGATCGCCTGGCTCCTGCCGCTCGCCGCGGCCGCCGCGGTGCTGGGCGTCGTCTGGCGCGCCGGGCAGCCGCGCACCGACGCGCTGCGCGCGGGGTTCGTCCTCTGGGGCGGCTGGCTCGTGGTGCACGCGCTGGTGTTCAGCGTCTCCAACGGCAACCACGCCTACTACACCGCCGTCATCGCCCCGGCCCTGGCCGCGCTGGCCGGCGGCGGGTTCGCGCTGTTGCGCACGGAGTACGAGGCGGGCGGGCGGCGGCGCGCGGTGCTTCCGGCGGCGATCGTGGTCACGGCGCTGTGGGCGCTGGTGCTCGACCTGCCCACCGGGTTCGTGTCCTGGCTGCTGCCGGTCGCCGTGATGCTCGCGCTGTGCGGCGCGGTGGGGCTGTGGTCCCGGGGGCCCCGCACCTCCCCGCGGATGGTGAACGGCGCGCTCGCCGCCGGGGTCGCGGCGACGCTGGTCGTACCGGCCGGGTGGGCGCTGTCCACCCTGGACCCGCTCTACGCGGGCGCCTCCACCTCGCCGATGGCCGGCCCGGTGGGCAACGCGTACGCCGAGGCGCTGCACAACCACCGGACCGTGGTCCGGGTCGGCCTCGGCCGGCCGAGCGCCCGCGACCGGGCCCTGCTGAGCTATCTCACCGAGCACCGCCACGGGGAGCAGTACCTGCTCGCCACCCAGGCCGCGTACACCGCCGAGCCGTTGCTGCGCGCGGCGCCGGAACCCGTGCTCGTCATGGGCGGCTTCACCGGCAACACCCCGTTCCCCGCGGCCCGGCAGCTCATCACCCTGGTGACGACCCACCGGCTCCGCTACGTCCTGCTCACCTCCCGGCGCCCCGCCACCGCCGACACGGCCTGGGTGAAGTCCCACTGCGCACGCGTCCGCCCCACGGCGTACGGCCGCCACACGGACGGCAGCTTCAAGCTGTACGACTGCGCGCCCAACTCCTGATCGAACCCGGTACGGAGGTGTCAGGCACTCCACGCGCCGGAGGTGTCACGGTGTCGTCCGCCGGGACACCTCCGTCGGCCGGAGGCATGGCCTCCCACCTGGTAATTTCTGTAGATGATCATTTCGCTTCGCTTATCCCGGCCGGCCCGGGCCGCTCTCATCTCCGCTCTCGCCCTGACCGTGCTGCCCGCCTCGCCCGCCACCGCCGCCGACGCGGCCACTCCTCATCTCGACGCCGTGGAGCGCACGTTGCGGGAGGTCTCGCCCGGCCTCGAAGGGGAGGTGTGGGAGCGGACGGCCGGCAACCGGCTCGACGCCGGGACGGACGATCCCGCCGGCTGGCTGCTCCAGACGCCCGGCTGCTGGGGTGACGCCGGCTGCCGGGACCGCGTGGGAACCCGGCGGCTGCTGGCCAAGATGACCGAGAACATCTCGCGGGCGACGCGCACCGTCGACATCTCCAGTCTGGCGCCCTTCCCGGACGGCGCCTTCCAGGACGCCGTCGTCGCGGGTCTGAAGTCGTCCGTGGCCTCCGGACACCGGCTCAAGGTCAGGGTCCTGGTCGGAGCCGCGCCGGTCTACCACATGACCGTGCTGCCCTCGAAGTACCGGGACGACCTGCGCGACAAGCTGGGCCCGGCCGCCGACGCCGTCACGCTGAACGTCGCCTCGATGACCACGTCGAAGACCGCCTTCTCCTGGAACCACTCCAAACTCCTGGTCGTGGACGGCGAGTCCGCGATCACCGGCGGCATCAACGACTGGAAGGGCGACTACCTCGACACCGGCCATCCGGTCAGCGACGTCGACCTCGCCCTGACCGGTCCCGCCGCCGGGACGGCCGGGCGCTACCTGGACCGGCTGTGGGGCTGGACCTGCCGCAACAAGGCCAACCCCGCCAGCGTGTGGTACGCCGCGTCGGGCGGATCGGACTGCATGGCCGCGATGGAGCGGGACACGAACCCCCGCGCGGTCCCGGCCACCGGCGACGTGCCGGTGATCGCCGTCGGCGGACTCGGCGTCGGCATCGAGGACTCCGACCCCGCCTCCACCTGGCGGCCGGCCCTGCCCGCCACCGCCGACACCCGGTGCGTGGTCGGCCTGCACGACAACACCAACGGGGACCGCGCCTACGACACGGTCAACCCCGAGGAGAGCGCGCTGCGTTCGCTGATCTCCAGCGCGACCCGGCACATCGAGATCTCGCAGCAGGACCTCAACGCGACCTGCCCGCCGCTGCCCCGCTACGACACCCGCGTCTACGACGCCCTCGCCGCCAAGCTCGCCGACGGCGTGAAGGTCCGGATCGTCGTCAGCGACCCCGCCAACCGTGGCGCCGTCGGCAGCGGAGGCTACTCGCAGATCAAGTCCCTCTCCGAGGTCAGCGACGTGCTGCGGGACCGGCTGGCCCGGATCACCGGTGACGAGACCAGCGCCGGGGCGGCACTCTGCTCCAACCTCCAGCTCGCGACCTTCCGCAGCTCTTCGAGCGCGCGCTGGGCGGACGGGCATCCCTACGCCCAGCACCACAAGCTGGTCTCGGTCGACGGCTCGGCCTTCTACATCGGCTCGAAGAACCTCTACCCGGCGTGGCTGCAGGACTTCGGGTACATCGTGGAGAGCCCCGGCGCGGCCCAGCAGCTCGACGCACAGCTGCTGAGCCCTCAGTGGACCCACTCGAAGGAGACCGCGACGGTCGACTACGAGCGGGGCGTGTGCCACATCTGACGCCCCGTCCGTTCGCGGTGACGGAACCTTCAGCTCCGAGGCCGCGAACGTCAGCGAACTCACCGGAGCACCGAGGCCGATCGTCATACAGGTACTCGGGGGCCGCCCCAGCGGATGTCCGTAGCTGTCCCGGGACAGACCGACGACGCGGGCGACACGGACGCCGAGCCTCGTCAGGGCGCCGGAGGTCGTCCCCTGGCGCGTGGGCGGAAACACGGTGCCCCAGCACAGGCCGAGCGAACCGGTGCCGGGAACGGTGCTCGGCGTTCCCCCCGGTGACCCGGCAGCCGTCCTGTCGCACGCGGTCCCCTGGACGGCGTCCGCGGTCCTGGTTCGACGGTCTTCCGGCCCTTATCGTTTTGGAACGCGGCTCTCAACGGGGGTAGAGCCGACACCTTAGAGGTCGGCACTCCGGGGACGGGTGTGTCCACCGCTCTCTGCGCGGTGGACACACCCGGAGCAGTGCTCCGTTCCTGCCGACGCGGGGTCTACCGGTTGTGCCGCTCCAGGTGGATGGAGGTGAACACGGCGACCTTGGCGCGCAGGGCCCAGGGGTCGAAGGGCTTGCTGATGTAGTCGACGGCGCCGGCCGCGTAGCCGCGTGCGGAGTGCTCGGAGCCGAGGCCCATCGCGGTCAGGAAGATGATGGGGATGTCCCGGGTCCGGGAGCGGCGCTTGATGTGGGCGCAGGTCTCGTAGCCGTCCATCTCCGGCATCTGGACGTCCATGATGATGACGGCGAAGTCGTCGTGGTCGAGGAGGGCCTTGAGGGCTTCCCGGCCGGAGGAGACGGTGACGAGTTCCTGTTCGAGCGTCGCCAGGACCGCCGTCATCGCCAGCAGGTTGTCCGGCTGGTCGTCGACGATGAGGATCTTGGGCATGCGCTGACGTCCCGGCGGCAGGGGGGCCGGGGCGGACTGCTCGACGGCCTCCAGCTGGCGTTCGAGCAGGTCGCAGCGGCTCTCCGCCGCGGCGCGCTGGGCCTGTGCCTCCTGGAGGGCCGCCCCGAGCCGTTCGACCTCCAGCTGGAGTTCGTCGCGTTCCTGGATGAGCCCGTAGACATCCGGATGCGCGTCCGCGAGCTCGTCCGCCCGTTTCCGTTCCGCGATGCGGTCGGCCTCCAGCTGGTTGAGCCGCGTCTCCAGGTCGGCGATGCGCTGGGTCCGGTCCAGCAGCGCGTCGCCGAGGACGTCACCGCGGACGCTGGACCGCCGGGAGACATGGTCGGCGTCGGCCAGCTGCTGCTCCAGGATCTCCACCGCGTGCTTGGGCGAGGACGCGGCGTCCACGGCCGATCCGTACAGGCCCCGCACCAGCTCGATGGCCTCGGTGGTGACGGCGGTGCCGCGATGCTCGGCGACATCGGTGAAGAGATCGTTGATCACCCCCCACGGGGGCAACCGGGTGCCGTTCAGATAGCGGGAGACCGTGCCGGGGTCGAGTCCGCGCCGGGCCGCGTACCGGCGCACGGACACATGAAGGCTCTCGAACAGCTCGCGCAGCGCCTCGGCCAGGGCCCGGGAGGCCTCGTTGAGGTCGTCTCCCAGGGGCCGTAATTCACCCATGGTCCGCCCCCGTGGCCGTCATCCCGCTTCTCGCCGTACCGGCGGGCAGAGGTGGCGCAGTCGGTCTCGGCGGTAGCAGGGGGTCCGGGTCCATCAAGTCCTCCATTCGTCCGAACCAGGATGGAGGAAGCCGGGAGCGTTGCGGCCCACGAATCAGCGGCGGGCTCCAACGAGGGCCTGTTGCGCGGGCGTTGTCGCCGTTCGCCGTGAAGTCCCCGGCAGGTCAGGGGCATTGGGGTGGCGGCCGTTGCCGGAGTGTTGCTCCGCAACGCTCTCGACGGCCGACAACACGGGCAACGCCCGCAACCCTCGCAACGCCCGCAACGTCGGCAACAGGGAGGGGACCGCGTACCGTTGCGTCCCGTCGCGCGGCTCCTCAGGAGGCGGGCGCAGAGGCCGAGTGGCGGTCCAGGAGGGCCTCCACGATTCTCATGAGCCGTTCACCCGCGTGCTCGACGCATCCGTTCTGGGCGCTCACCTGGGCCCCTTCGAGGATGAAGGTGATCTCCGCCGCCGCCTCGTCCGGAGCGGGCAGCCCGGCCCGTGCGCACAGATCGGTGAGCCGGCGCAGCTGCCCGG
Source organism: Streptomyces sp. WP-1 (assembly GCF_030450125.1). Taxonomy (NCBI): domain Bacteria; kingdom Bacillati; phylum Actinomycetota; class Actinomycetes; order Kitasatosporales; family Streptomycetaceae; genus Streptomyces; species Streptomyces sp. WP-1. The sequence continues at coordinate 1,258,393 of NZ_CP123923.1, read as the reverse complement.
CCTTGTGGGTCTCGATCAGCCGGCGTGCCGGGTGCGCGCGGTCCGGCAGTTCGGCGAGCGAGTTGATGAACGGACACCCCCGGTGCGAGATCTCGGGAAGCCCGTCGGCGATGAACCGGGCCATCCCCAGGATCTGCTCCCGGGGCTCGTCGGGGTGCGCGTCCGCCAGCCGGTCGAACACGGCGGTGTAGTCGGCCGCGACGATGCGCAGCCACTCCTCGACCAGCGCGTCCTTGGTCGCGAAATGCCGGTACAGCGCCATCTTGGTGGTCTTGGCGCGGTCGGCGATCGCCTGGACCCCCACCGCCTTGATGCCCTCGCGGGAGAAGAGTTCCTCCGCCGCGTCGAGGATCCGTTCCCGCGGGGGCAGCTTGGCCACCCTGCTCTGCCTGCTGGCTCTGTCCATGGTCGCCGTACGGCTCCTCGTCGGTCCCGGTGGGCGGTGCGCCGCCCGATCCCAATGCTACGGTACCGATCAGTCCCGGACGATACCGCTCGGTATCGTCCGGGACTGATCGGTACCGTTTTTCTGAAGGGACGACCATGAAACTCTCCGAGTACGTGAGCTACGACGGCATCGGCCTGGCCGGCCTGGTGGCGCGCGGCCAGGTGACCGCCACGGAACTCGCCGCGACCGCCCAGGCGGCGTACGACGCGGTGAATCCGCAGCTCAACGCCGTGGTCGAGACCTGGCCCGCCCAGGACATACCGGCTCCCGGCAGCACGCCGCTGGCGGGGGTGCCGTTCCTGATCAAGGATCTCGCGGTCGCGATGGCCGGCCGGCGGCTGGAGCTGGGCAGCCGTATCGCGGCGGGGAACGTCGCCGGGGCCGACTCCTCGCTCATGGCGCGCCTGCGCCGCGCCGGGCTGGTGACGCTCGGCCGCACGGCGACTCCGGAGTTCGCGTACAGCACCACCACGGAAGGCGTCCTGTACGGCGCCACCCGCAACCCCTGGGACCCGGCCCGCAGCCCCGGCGGCTCCAGCGGCGGCTCGGGGGCCGCCGTCGCCGCGGGCATCGTCCCGATCGCGCATGCCACCGACGCGGCGGGCTCCATCCGGGTCCCCGCCGCCGCCAACGGCCTGTTCGGGCTGAAGCCGACCCGGGGCCGGATCTCCATGGGACCGGACACCGACGAGGTCTTCAACGGGCTCGCCGTCCACGGCTTCCTCAGCCGCTCGGTGCGCGACAGCGCCGCGCTGCTGGATCTCGTCCAGGGCCCCGAGGCCGGTGACCCCTACGCGGCCCAGCGGCCGGAGCGGCCGTACGCACAGGAGATCACCCGTTCCCCGGGCAGTCTGCGGATCGGCCTCCTCACACGGCCCTGGGGCGGCCGGGCCGTCGACGGCGCCATGGTCGACGCGACCCTCCGTGCCGCGCGACTGGCCGAGTCCCTGGGGCACCGGGTGGCGGAGGCCGAGGTCGAACTCGGCATCGGCTGGGAGGAGTTCGTCCTCGCCAACGCCCGTCTCTGGAGCACCAACCTGGTGACGTGGATCGACGGCTTCGCCGCCGCCTTCGGGCGCCCGATCGACCTCACCACCCTCGAACCCGAGACGCTCGCCAGTTACGTCTACGGACGGCAAGTCAGCGGCGCCGAGTTCGTGGACGCGCTCGCGATGCGCAACAGCGTCGCGCGCGCGATCGGCCGGTACTTCACGGAGTACGACCTGCTGCTCACCCCGACCCTGCCCGAACTGCCCGTCCCCCTCGGCACGTACGCCGGGAGCGCCGAGAGCATCGACGGGCTCGGCTGGCTCGAACGGGTCTTCCACCGCTCGCCGTTCACCGCCGCGTTCAATGTCGCCGGCACCCCCGCCATGTCCGTCCCCCTGGAGACGGACCCCGCCACCGGGCTCCCCATCGGCATCCAGTTCGCCGCGGGATACGGCCGCGAGGACGTCCTCTTCCGTCTCGCCGGGCAGCTGGAACAGGCCGCTCCCTGGGCGGGGCGCACCCCCGCCGTGTGGGCGGGCGGCCATCACGGCGCCTGACCGCGCTCCCGCCTGCCGGGCACGGCGCTAGGAAGCCGGTCGGTGCGGTCCGTCGGCGTCCTCCTCCAGGTAGGAGTAGCGCTGCTGCTTCCAGGGGTCGGCGATGTTGTGGTAGCCGCGCTCCTCCCAGAAACCGCGCCGGTCGGCGGTCATGTACTCGATGCCGCGCAGCCACTTGGCGCTCTTGTAGCCGTAGAGATGGGGGACGACCAGGCGCAGGGGGAAGCCGTGTTCGGCGGTGAGCGGCTCACCGTTGTGGTGGGTGACCAGGAGGGTCTCGGGTGAGGAGAAGTCGCTCAGGCGCATGTTGGCGGAGTAGCCGTACTCCGCCCACGCCATGACATGCCCGACCCCGGGCGCCGGCGGGACCAGCTCCAGGACGGCCGCCGCGGGGATGCCGTACCACTCGTGGTCGGTGGAGGTGGGGCCGCTCGCGCAGTGCAGATCGGCGACGACGGTGGTGCGCGGGAGGTCGGCGAGGCCGTCGAAGGTCCACTCGTGCGTCTCACCGGAGGCGGTGGCGCCGAAGACGCGCAGGTTCCAGCGCTCGGGGCGGAAGCGGGGGACCGGTCCGTAGTGTGAGACCGGCCAGCCGTGCACATGCCGTTGCCCGGGGGGAATGCGACCGGAGACACCGGCCGCGGGGGGAGGCGATTCGGCCACGGACCGCGCCCTTTCTCGTCATCTCGTCCTGTTGTCCTACGTCCCTTGCAGCGTAGGCGCTCACCTCTGGTGATGCCCGGCAGCGCGCGGGGAGCGGCGGACGCCCCGCCCCTGGCCGGCGGGAGAACCGAGCCGGCCGTCGCGGCCGGGGACGGTCCGGCTGTTACCTTCGGCGCCATGGCGGATGACGAACCCACGCGCGCGGCGCGACTGCTGGACGCCCAGGCGAAGGCCGAGCGGCTCTTCGTGGAGATCGAGGAGCGCGGACTGATCGCGCCGGGAGAGGGGGAGCGGGCGGTCAGCGACCGCGTCCGGGACCTGGCCAACGAGCTGTTCGGCACGACCCGGCACTGGCACAAGCGGATCATCCGCTCCGGACCGAACACGCTCAAGCCGTACCGGGAGAACCCGCCGGACCGGGTGATCGGCGCGGACGACATCGTGTTCGCCGACTTCGGGCCGATCTTCGAGGAGTACGAGGCCGACTTCGGCCGGACCTTCGTCCTCGGCGACGACCCGGTCAAGCACCGGCTGCGGGACGACCTGCCGAAGGTCTTCGCCGCGGGCCGCCGCTTCTTCGAGGCCGACCCGGACATCACCGGCGAGCGGCTGTACGCCGAGGTGCGGCGGCTGGCCGCCGAGGCCGGGTGGGAGCTGGGCGGCTGGCACGCCGGACATCTGGTGGGCGAGTTCCCGCACGAGCGGATCGACGGCGCGGACGTGGAGTCGTACATCGCCCCCGCGAACGAGACCCCGCTGCGGCGCACGGACAAGGCCGGGCGCCGCTGCCACTGGATCCTGGAGATCCATCTCGTTGACCGGCAGCGAAAGTTCGGGGGCTTCTACGAGGAGCTGCTCACCCTCGGCTGACCCGTCACCCCGGCCCGGTGCAGGGCGAGCCACACCCGGTCGCGGGTCAGCGGGAGTTCGGTGAAGCGGAGGCCGGTCGCGTCGCGCAGCGCGTTGGCGAAGGCGGGGGCGACCGGGTTGAAGGGGCTCTCGCTCATGGACTTGGCGCCGAGGGGGCCGATGGCGTCCGCGGTCTCCGTGAAGTGGACCTCGGTGCGCGGGACATCGGCGTACTGGGGGAGCCGGTACCGGCGGAACGCGGCCGTCTCGACCTCGCCGTGCCCGTCGATGCGGACGTTCTCGAAGAGCGTGGCCCCGAGCGCCTGCGCGACCCCGCCCTCCACCTGGCCCCGGCACTGCATCGGGTTCATGACCTTGCCCGCGTCGGCCGCGTGCACACTGCGCAGGATCCGTATCTCGCCGGTGCCGGGGTCCACGGCCAGCCGGAACCACTGGGCGTTGAAGGCGACCGAGCGCGGGGTGCCGCCGAAGTGGCCGTCCGCGGCGCACTCGACGCCGACCGCGCGGGCGGCCGCGTACAGCTCCTTCAGCGGCAGCCGCCCGCCCGGGTGCAGGACGGCCTCCTCCGCCAAGTGGCAGTCGCCACGCGGCACATGGAGGTGGGCGGCGGTGAAGTCGAGAAGCAGGTCGGCGAGGGCGCGGGCGGCCCGCAGCGTGGCCTTGCCCGCGACCACCACACCGGTCGAGGCGAAGGCGCCGGTGTCGTGGCGTACGACGTCCGTGTCGGACTGCCGGACGGCGATCCGCTCGACGGTGGTGGCCAGTTCCCCGGCCGCGATCTGCCGGTGCACGGTGGTGGTGCCGTTGCCGAACTCGGCGGTGCCGACGGCGAGATCGAAGCCTCCGTCCGGCAGCAGGGCGGCGCGGGCGTCGGCGATGTGGCCGCCCGGCGGGCCCGTGGCGATCATGGCCAGGGCCGCGCCCTCGCCGACCAGCCAGCCCTCGGGCGCGGGCTCGCCCCGGGGTTCCGTCCGGGCGCGGCGGACGATGCCCAGACACTGGTCGAGGCCGTAGCCGGCGATGTGCAGGTCCTCCTCGTGGCCGCCCGGGCTGAGCATCGGCTCGCCGGGGCCGATGATGTTGCGTGCCTTGAACTCCAGCGGGTCCAGGCCGAGTCGGCGGGCGAGTTCGTCCAGCGCGGACTCGACGGCGAACATGACCTGCCCGAGGCCGTAGCCGCGGAAGGCGCCGGCCGGGACGGTGTGCGTGTAGACGGCGTAGGCGTCGACCTTCTTGTGCGGGGCGCGGTAGACGGCCGTGGACTCGCCGACGCTGTGGAACATCACCGCCGGGCCGTGGTTGCCGTACGCGCCCGTATCGGAGACCACCCGCAACCGGAGCGCGGTGAGGGTGCCGTCGCTCCTGGCACCGGCCTTCACACCGATGGTGAAGGGGTGCCGGGTGGTGGCGCCGTAGAACTGCTCGGCGCGGGTGTACTCCAGCTTCACCGGACGCCGCAGCCGCAGCACCGCCAGCGCGACGATGTCCTCGACGAGCATCTCCTGCTTGCCGCCGAACCCGCCGCCGACCCGGCCCGCGACGACCCGGACCCTGTCGTGCGGGAGGCCGTAGAGGGCGCACAGGGCGCGGCGGGTGAGGAACGGGGTCTGGGTGCTGGACCGGACGTTCAGCCGGTCGTCCTCGTCGAGCCAGGCCACCGCGCCGTGCGTCTCCAGGCTGGCGTGCTGCACGCGCTGGGTGGGGAAGGTCGCCTCGTACACGGCGTCGGCCGCGGCGAAGCCTTCCTCGACGTCGCCGATCTCGCCGTGCGCCTCGCCGACCACGTTGTCCCGGGGGCGGGCGATCCGGGCCGTCACCGGGTCCTTGTCGTGGACGACCGGGGCGCCCGGCCGCATCGCCTCCTGCGGATCGAGGACGGCGGGCAGCACCTCGTACGCGACCTCGATCCGCCGGCAGCCCTCCTCGGCCGCCGCCTCGCTGTCCGCCACCACGGCGGCGACCCGCTGGCCGACGTACCGGACGGTGTCGTCGAGGACGCGGGTGTCGTCCGGGTCCTCCTCTGGGTGTTCGTGGCGGGCGGTGGAGAAGTGCCGTGCGGGAGCGTCCTCGTGGGTGAGTACGGCGTGCACGCCGGGGACGCGCAGGGCGGCGGCCGTGTCGATCGCGGTGACGCGGGCATGGGCGTGCGGGGAGCGCAGCAGCTTCATGTGCAGCAGGCCGGGGACGTCGATGTCGAAGGTGTAGCGGGCGGTGCCGGTGACGACCTGGGGTCCGGCCGGGGCGGGCAGGTTGCGTCCGACGGACTCGCCCGCGCCGGGAGCCTCCACGTGCTTGATCCCGCGTACGGCGTCCTCGATGGCCCGGTAGCCGGTGCAGCGGCACAGATTGCCCTTGAACGCCCGGGGCAGGTCGGCGAGTTGGTCCGCGTCCAGCGCGGCCGTGGTCATCAGGTACCCGGCGGTGCAGAAACCGCACTGGAAGCCCTGCGCGTCGAGGAACTTCCGCTGTACGGGATGGAGTTCGCCGTCCGGCGCGGCCAGGCCCTCCACGGTGGTGACCGCCCGGCCGTCGGCGCGGAAGGCCGGGTAGAGGCAGCTGTGGACGGGCTCGCCGTCGACGTGGACCGTGCAGGCACCGCAGTCCCCGGCGTCGCAGCCCTTCTTCACCCCGAACCAGCCGCGTTCGCGCACGTAGGTGCGCAGACACTGGCCGGGGCGCGGCTCCTCGTCGTGGACACGGCCGTTGACCTCGATGTTCATCCGGTCACCTCTCTGCGGATCTCCTCCGCGAACCGCAAGGTCATATGGCGCCGCCACTCGGGCAGCCCGTGGATGTCGTCGAACCACTCGTCGTCCGCGACGGCCGAGCCGATGGCCGCCCGCAGCGCCCCGGCGGACGGCGGCAGCGGGAACCAGAGCCGCACCGGCCGGACGGTCGACGCGGTGACGGTGAGCGCGAGGGAGCCGTCGACCGGGTCCAGCGCGCCGATGACCAGCACCCCGGAACGGCCCAGCCCGTACAGCGACGCCTGCCGGAACGCCGTACGGCAGGACAGGGCGCGGGCCGGCAGCGTGACGGACCGCAGCAGCTCGCCCTCGGCGAGGTCCTTGCGGCCCGCGCCGGTGACGAAGTCGGCGACGCGCACCTGACGGAGGGCGCCGTCCTGGGCCAGCAGCAGGCACCGGCCGTCCAGTGCGGCGGTGAGGGAGATCATCGGCCCGGCCGGGAGGGCGTTGCAGAGATTGCCGCCGACGGTGGCCATGTTCCAGATCTTGAAGGAGGCCAGGAAGGCCCGGCAGCACTGCTCGAACAGCGGTGCCGCCCGCGCCGTGAGCTGTTTCGCGAAGCGGGACAGCTGGGCGATGGTGCAGGTGGCGGCGATCTCCAGCGAACCGTCCGCGCGGAGTGCCACCGGGGTCCAGCCGGTGCGGCTCAGGTCCACCAGGCGCCGCAGGTGCGGCTGGGGCTCGGAGAAGAGATACGTGCCGCCGCCCAGCCAGGCGTCGCCCGGCCGCCAGGGCGCGGGGGTCCGGGCGTCCCGTACCTCGGCCACCGTGTTCAGGTCCATGACCGTCAGTGAAGCAACGCGGCCCGGCCGGGACGACTGGTTCACCACACGGAAACGCGGACTTTTCCGGGCCGATCCATGGAGGATCAACCAAGAGGCATACCGCCCGTCCCGTCTGGCATTTACCATGCGATCACTCGCATTCGCCTGGTGAATGCGAGGTGCCGGGCGCATGCCCCGTGCCCGGCCGCCGCACAGGGAGCCAGCGCACGTATGCACGTCGAACACCTCCTCGGGGACGAGTCCCTCGGCCTGCGTCTGCTGTGGGCAAAGAGCGCGTTGCTGCGGCGGGAGATCAACGGGGTGACCGTCACCGATCTGGAGGACCCCGCCCGCTTCGTCCGGCCGGGCGAGGCCGTGCTCAGCGGACTGGTGTGGTGGACGCCGGAGGCCGGCCGGGACAAGGCCGAGCGGTTCGTCTCCGCGCTGCGGGACGCCGACGCCGCCGTGCTGCTGGCGGGGGAGGAGACCCACGGCTCGGTCCCGGACGAGCTGATCGAGGCATGCTCGCGGCACGGCATCCCGGTGGCCGGGGTCCCGGCCCATGTGATGTTCCGGGCCGTCACCGAGACCGTCTATCTCCAGCAGTGGGGCGAACTGAGCCGCCACCACGCGCTGCCGGAGTACGTACGGGGGCGCCTCAGCCGGCTTGTGGCCCGCGACGCCGGTCCGCAGGAGATCGTCGCGACCGCCTTCGCGCACCTCGCGGACGGGGCCGTCGCGCACGTCCTCACCGCCGCCGGCCGTACCGTCGCGGCGACCGCGGGCGCGGACGTCCTGCCCGCGGCCGAGGCGGTCCGAGTGCTCGCGGACGGCGGTGGGGTCGCGGTTCCCGTCGACTCGGACGCCGCGTCCCCCTACGAGCGCTGGTACCTCCATCTGCCCGACCCCGCCGCCGCGCCACCCCGCCTGCTGTACGAGGTCGCCGCGCTCCTCGGCCGCAGCCAGGCGTCGCACGCACTGCTCCGGGCCACCGCTCATCGGGCGGCCGGGGAACTCGGCGCGCTGCTCGCCGCGGACGAGGCCGACGCGGTCGGCATCGAGGGCGCGCTGCGGGCGTGCGGGCTGCCCGCCGACGGGCCCTACCGGGTCCTGGCCGCCGCCACCGGCACACGGGCGGAGGGCATGGCGGAGAGCGCGCTCGCGGAGGTGCTCGCCGGTGTGGGTGCCGGGAGCGCGGCGGTCGGGTGGCTGCCGGACGGCACCGTCTTCGCCGCCGTACCCGAAGCCGCGACGGGGGACGTCACGACCACCGGAGCCGGAGCCGGAGCCGGAGCCGGGGTCGGGGTCGGAGCCGGGGTCGGGCTCGGGCTCGCGCTCGGCGAGGTGTGGTCGCGGGTCGCCGCGTGCGGGCGGCCCCTGCCGCTGCACGGCGGAACCGGCTCCCCGGCGACGGACCTCCGGGACCTGCCCAGGGCGCTGGCCGAGGCCCGCTACGCCCTGGCCTCCGCGCGCAGCACCGCGCCGGACGCGTCACTCCTCACCGACGCCAGGACGCTCACCAGCCTCGAAGCCCTGCTGACCGGGGTTCCGGCACAGGTACGCGCCGCGTACACCCGCTCCGTCCTCGGACCACTGCTCGACATCCGCGGCACCTCCGCCATACCGCTGCTGGAGACCCTGACGACCTTCCTCGCCTGCGACGGCTCCTGGGCCCGCACCGCCGAGGCCCTGCATCTGCATGTCAACACCGTCCACTACCGCATCGGACGGATCGAGCGCCTCACCGGCCGCGACCTGTCCCGCCTCACCGACCGCCTCGACCTGTGGGCCGCCCTGCTGTGCCGCACCGACGCGGGTGTCACCGGTGACCGACGCGCGCATTCGTCGCCGTCACGCGCGCGGTGAGCGTGACACCGACCGCGAGCCACGGCTGCGGGAAGGGCCCGATCGCGGTGGGGCGTGGCGGCCGAGGCAGCCGCCCGGGCGCCGGGTGAGGCAGGCGTTCCCGTGCCGACCGGGGCGGCCGTCCCGGTGCCGGGTGAGGCCGACCGCCCGGTGGGGCACGGCGCGCGCCCCGGGTCACTTCGCGGGCCTCGGCACCGGCGCGAGCCGCCCGTCCCGGACCTCGGCGATCCGGTCGGCGACCCCGAGGTGGGCGCGGTCGTGGGTGACCAGGACGGTGGCGGTGCCCCGTTCCTGGGTGAGCCGGGTGAGCAGGTCGAGGACGGCGGTGCCGCGTTCGTGGTCCAGGGCGCTGGTGGGCTCGTCGACGAGGAGGACGGTGGGGTCGTTCATCAGGGCGCGGGCGATGTTGACGCGCTGGCGCTGGCCCCCGGAGAGCTGGTGGGGGCGGCGCCCGGCCTGGCCGGTGAGACCGACCGCGTCGAGGAGCGCCATGGCCCGGCCGCGCGCCCCGGCGGGGGAGCGGCCGTCGAGGTGGGCCATCACCTGGAGCTGCTCGACGGCGGTGAGGGAGGGCAGCAGATGGGGCTGCTGGAAGACGATGCCGATCCGGCCCCGGCGCAGCTCGGCCAGCTCGCCCCGGCTCAGTCCGGTGGTGGGGGTGCCGTCGATGGTGACGGTGCCGGTGTCCGGCGTGATCAGGGTGGCGGCGACGGCCAGGAGGCTGGACTTGCCGGAGCCGGAGGGCCCGACCACGGCGGTCAGGCTGCCCCGGGGCACCTCCAGGCCGACCCGGTCCAGAGCGGTCAGCCGGGTGTCGCCGTCGGGATAGGTGAGCGTGACGTCGCTCAGACACAGGCTCATCGGGCGCTCCCCAGAGCGGTCAGCGGGTCGACGGAGGTGATGCGGCGGACGGACAGCGCGGCCCCGAGAACGCCGAGTACGACCGTCACCGCGGCCGGGACCAGGACGGTGCCGGGGGAGAGGACGAAGGGCACGGCACCGCCCACGACGAGGGCGCCCAGGGCGGCGGCGGTGCCGGTGCCGAGCAGGGTGCCGCCGACGAGCAGGACGACGGCCTGGCCGAGCGCGTCCCTGAGCAGGTGGCCGGTGGCGGCGCCCAGGGCCTTCAGCACGGCGACATCGGCGCCGCGCTGGATGGTCCACACGGTGAAGAAGGCGCCGACGACCAGCGCGGAGATGGCGAACAGGAAGCCGCGCATCAGCTGGAGGGAGCCGTTCTCGGAGGTGTAGGAGCCGATCGCGGACAGCGAGTCGGCGAGGGAGACGGTCCTGGTCCCGGCCCGCCGGTCGACGGCCGCGAGGTCGGCGCCGGAGGTGGTCAGGGCGAGGACGGTGGCGGCCGGGCGGCCCCCGTCGCCGGCGGGCGGCGCGGTCCCGCGCCAGACGTCGAGGCTGGTCCAGACGACCGGGGTGTGGCTGAAGAAGGAGTCGCCCCGGACCGCGGCGACCGTCAGCCGCCGTCCGGCGAGGGTGAGGGAGTCGCCGGCCGTCACGCCGAGTCCGTCGGCGGCCCCGGTGGAGAGCACCACCGTACGGTCGTCGAGCCCCACGCCGTCCGGGGCGAGGCGGGAGCCGGGCCGGACACCGAAGGCGGCGACCCCGGTGCTCCGGTCCCCGGCGGTGGCCTTGGTGGCGCTGATCCCGAGCGGTTCGGCGCGCTCGACACCGGGGGCCCCGGCCCACTGCCGCCGCTGGGCCTCGGTGACGGTGGAATCGGCGTACGACAGACCCTGGCCGCGGGCGGGGGCCTGGAAGGCGATCTCGGTGGCGGGCAGTCCCGTGATCGCCGAGACGTTCTGCCGGCCCAGTCCGGCCGTCAGCCCGGACAGCAGCCCGACCAGCAGGGTGATCAGTACGACGACGGTTCCCATCAGGGCGAAGCGCCCCTTGGCGAACCTCAGATCTCTCCAGGCGACGAACACGGCCTCGGCTGTCCTTCCGGCGGTGAAAGCGGGGCCCTCACCGTCGCCGCCGCGCCTCCCTGCGCGCGTCCGGCGCAGGACGGCACTTCACGGGCCGGAAGGCGGCGGCCGGGTTGCACCTTTCGACAGAGGCCGGCGGTCCGGTGGCTTCCGTAGCCTGGGAGGCACTGTGAACACCGCTTCCCCCGCCCCGACCCCGACCACCCGGGCCCTGTCCTGGTGCCTGCACCTGCTGGTCCTCGGCCTGCTCACGCCGGCCGCCTGGCGGGCCGTCGCCGAGGACCGGAGCGCCGCCTGGCCGGTCGTCGGCGTCGCCGTGGCCTGCGCCGGGGTGTACGCGGCCGGGCCGCTGCTGCCCCGCGTCCGCCGCTCCCGGCGGGCCGCCGCGCTGTGGCTCGCCGCGGTGGGCGCCGTACGGCGGCGGTGGCGGCGGCGATGGACCTCGGACTGATCCGGCGTTGACCGGGGGCGTATGCCGCAGGATTCCGGGTCGGGTCGACGACCCACCACACCGCTTCCCGACTTCCGCACACCCCTCTCCACCCCCCACCACAAGGGCATCCCTTATGTTCCTGGAGGCGTGTGAGGTCGGTTGTCAGGAGTGGGGGCGGCGAGGGTGGGGTACGACGGGCGGGAGGCACTCGCGGGCGGGGTGCGGCTGTACGAGGCGGCGCGGGCGGTGGCCGGTGACCACGCCAGGGCGGTCGAGGCGGTGCGCGCGGCGCTGAAGCCGATCCAGGACGCGCTGGTCAAGAAGGAACTCGACGCGATCCCGGTCGCCCGGCTCCAGGACGTCACCGAGGGACGGCTGCGGCTGGGCAACGTCGACAGGAGCGGTCTGCGCACGGTCGGCGAGGTCCTCGAAGCGGGGCCGTACCGGCTGCGGCAGATCCCCGGCGTCGGACAGCGCACCGTCGACCAGATGCTCGCCGCCGCCCGACGGCTGTCCGAGGCCGTGCACGAGACGGTGGCCGTCCATATCGACGTCGACCGCCCGGAACCGGCGACCACCGCACTGGTCGAGGCCCTGCACGTACTCGTGGAAGCGGGCCCCGCGGCCCGGCACACGGTGGACCGGGCCGCCACCCTCTCGGCACGCCTCGGCCCGCTGCTGACCGACGCGAAACCCGCCGCCGGACGGTTCAGGATGCTGCTGGCCGGGCGGGAGAAGCGCGCCCGCGCCCTGGCCGCCCTCGCCGAGATCCGCTCACTCGTCGCCGAGGCGGAGACCGCGGGGCTGCCCGAATCGCTGGCCCAGACCTCGGTGGACCTGCTGCGCGGCACCTCCTCCGACATCGCGGCCCGGGTGGACTTCGAATTCCGCTCCGCCGAGTACTACGGTCTGCTCGCGGAGATCTCCGGGCGTCAGCCGGACGCGGCCGCCGCCGAGGGTTTCCTGCCGGAGGAGGTCGCCGAGCGGGTCCGCACCCAGCGGCTCACCGAGGAACACCGGCGTGTCTCCCTGCGCGGCTACCAGGCGTTCGGCGCGCGCTTCGTCCTCGCGCAGCGCAAGGTGATCCTCGGCGACGAGATGGGCCTCGGGAAGACCATCCAGGCCATCGCCGTACTGGCACACCTCGCGGCCGAGGGGCAGAGCCACTTCATGGTCGTCTGCCCGGCGAGCGTCCTCGTCAACTGGACCCGGGAGATCGAGGCCCGCAGCACCCTGCGCGTGACGGTGCTGCACGGACCCGACCGGCACGAGGCGTTCGCCGACTGGGAGGGGCGCGGCGGGGTCGCGGTGACCACGTTCGACGCGCTGCGCGGATTCCCGGTGCCGGGCGGCGGCGAGGTCGGACTCCTCGTCGTGGACGAGGCGCACTGCGTGAAGAACCCGAAGGCCAAGCGGTCCCAGGCCGTGGCCGGCTGGTCGGAGCACTGCGAGCGGGCCCTGTTCATGACCGGAACTCCCATGGAGAACAGGGTCGTCGAGTTCCGCAACCTGGTCGGGATGCTGCACCGTGAGATAGCGGACTCCCTGGGAGAAGGGGACGCGCCGGCCGGCTCCGTGGCCTTCCGCAAGGCCGTCGCCCCGGTCTATCTGCGCCGCAACCAGGTGGACGTACTGACCGAACTGCCCAGCCTCCAGCAGACCGACGAGTGGGAGGAACTCAGCGCCACGGACGAGGAGGAGTACCGGGAAGCCGTGCGCGACGGCAACTTCATGGCGATGCGCCGGGCCGCCTACATGCGCCCGAAGGGGTCGGCCAAGCTGGACCGGCTCCGCGAGATCGTCCGGGAGGCCGGCGAGAACGGACAGAAGACCATCGTCTTCTCCAACTTCAAGGACGTCCTGGGCGTGGTGCGCGACGAACTCGCCCCGGACGCCGCCCTGTTCGGGCCGCTCACCGGAAGCGTCCCGGCCGCCCGACGCCAGCGGCTCGTGGACGACTTCGCCGCCGCGGCCGGCCCCGCGGTGCTCCTCGCGCAGATCCAGGCGGCCGGGGTCGGCCTCAACCTGCAGGCCGCGTCCGTCGTCATCATCTGCGAACCCCAGATCAAGCCGACCATCGAGCAGCAGGCGGTGGGCCGCGCCCATCGCATGGGGCAGGTCAGACCGGTACGGGTGTACCGGCTGCTCGCCACCGGCGGCGTGGACGAACGCCTGGTGAAGCTGCTCGCGGCCAAGACCCGCCTGTTCGACGCCTACGCGCGCCGCAGCGCCGTGGCCGAGGCGACCCCGGACGCGGTCGACGTGTCGGACACCGAGCTGGCCCGCCGGATCGTCGAGGAGGAGCAGGCACGGCTGGGCGTGACGGACGAGAGCCCGCTGCAACCCAGCGAGTGACCGAGGGGCCCGTCCGAGCCCTGCGTACGTCACCCGAGGGGCCCGCCCGAGACCTGCGTACGTCACCGAGGGGCCCGCCCGAGACCCGCGTACGTCACCCGAGGGGCCCCGTCCGAGTCCTTCGTACATCGCCCGCAGGGTTCGGGGACCTTCGTACATCACCCGGTCGGCCCACACCCCAGGCGCGTCGCCCCACGCGCGCGCCACGCTGGAGTCAGCCGGGAGCGCGATCCGACGCACCGGGAGACGAGCGTGGACGGGGCGGATCCGTGGCGGACGAGACAGGGGACCGGGACGCGCGCGAGGACGGTTCGCCGGCCTGCCTGGTGACCGGCGCCAGCGGATACATCGGCGGCCGGCTCGTACCGGAACTGCTGGACGCCGGGTACCGGGTGCGCTGCCTGGCCCGCACCCCGCACAAGCTGCGCGACCACCCCTGGGCCGACCGGGTGGAGATCGTCCGAGGCGATGTCACGGACGCCGGCTCGGTGGCGCGGGCGATGGCCGGCATGGACGTGGCCTACTACCTGGTGCACGCCCTCGGGACCGGCCGCGACTTCGAGCGCACCGACCGGCGGGCGGCCCGCGTCTTCGGCGAGCAGGCCCACCGGGCCGGGGTGGGCCGCCTGGTGTACCTCGGCGGGCTGACCCCGGCCGGGGTGCCCGAGCGCGAGCTGTCGCCGCATCTGCGCTCCCGGGCCGAGGTCGGCCGCATCCTGCTCGACTCGGGCGTGCCGACCGCCGTGCTGCGCGCCGCCGTCATCATCGGCTCCGGATCCGCCAGCTTCGAGATGCTGCGCTACCTCACCGAACGGCTGCCCGTGATGGTCACCCCGCGCTGGGTGCGCACCCGGATCCAGCCCATCGCCGTCCGGGACGTACTGCGCATCCTGGTGGGCTGCGCGCGGCTGCCACGGGACGTCAACCGGCCCTTCGACGTCGGCGGCCCCGAGGTGCTCACCTACCTGGACATGATGCGGCGCTACGCCGCCGCCGCCGGGCTGCCCAAGCGGGTGATCCTGCGGGTGCCGGTGCTCACGCCCGGCCTGTCCAGTCACTGGGTCGGGCTGGTGACCCCGGTCCCGGCCGCCATCGCGCGCCCGCTGACCGAGTCGCTGCGGCACGAGGTCGTCTGCCACGAGAACGACATCGAACGGTACGTGCCGAGCACGCCCGGCCGGCCCCTCGGCCTGGACCGGGCGCTCGCCCTGGCCCTCCAGCGGGTCCGCGAGGCGCAGGTCGTCACCCGCTGGTCCTCCGCCGCCGTACCGGGCGCCCCGAGCGATCCGCTGCCCACCGACCCGGACTGGGCGGGCGGCAGCCTGTACACGGATGTGCGCGAACGCGAGGCGGACGTGCCGCGCGAGGCGCTGTGGCGGGTGGTGGAGGGCATCGGCGGGGAGAACGGCTGGTACTCCTTCCCGCTGGCCTGGGCGGTACGCGGCTGGCTCGACCGGCTCGTCGGCGGGGTGGGCCTGCGCCGGGGCCGCCGGGACGCGCGGCGGCTGCGGGTGGGCGACTCGCTGGACTTCTGGCGGGTGGAGGAGATCGAACACGGCCGGCTGCTGCGGCTGCGCGCCGAGATGCGGCTGCCGGGCCTGGCCTGGCTGGAGATGCGGGTGGACGACGGCGACGCGGGCGTACGGTACCGGCAGCGGGCGCTGTTCCATCCCCGCGGGCTGCTCGGCCACCTGTACTGGTGGAGCGTCTCGCCCTTCCACGCGGTCGTCTTCGGCGGCATGGCCCGCAACATCGTGCGCGCCGCCGCCCGCACCCAGGACGACGACCGACGCCACGACCACGACCCGACCCCGACCGGCCACACCACCTCCCGCTGAGCCCGGCCCCCGGCCCCGACCCGCCACCCGGCCCTGACCTGGCGCATGGTCCTGTCCCGGCGCCCGGCTCTGACCCGGGCGCCCCGGGTCCTGACCCGGCGCGCGGTCCCGGACTGCCGCCCGGTCTGACCCGACCTCCGGCCCTGACCTGTCACCCGGCTCTGACCCGGCGCGCGGCCCCGGACTGCCGCCCGGTTCTGCCCCGGCCCCCGGCCCTGACCCGGCGCGCGGCCCCGGACTGCCACCCGGTTCTGACCCGGCCCCCGCCCTGACCTGCCCTCCGGTTCTGACCCGGCGCCCGGTTCTGCCCCGGCCCCCGGTTCTGACGCGGCGCGCGGCCCCGGACTGCCGCCCGGTTCTGACCCGGCGCCCGGTTCTGACGCGGCGCGCGGCCCCGGACTGCCGCCCGGTTCTGACCCGGCGCCCGGTTCTGACCCGGCCCCCGGCCCCGACCCGGCCCCCGGCCCCGATCCGCCCCGAGCCACCACCCCGCCCCGAACGGGCGACCGGTCCCGCCGCGCCGTCGTGGGATCGTGCCACCGCCACCCCCCGCGCTTAGGCTGACCGCCATGTCCGTCTCGGTCGTCCTGTTCACCTCCGACCTGCGTCTGCACGACCATCCGCCGCTGCGCGCCGCGCTGGCCGACGCCGACGAGGTCGTCCCGCTGTTCGTCCGCGACCGCGCCGTCGAGGCGGCCGGGTTCGCCACCCCGAACCGCTCCGCCTTCCTCGCCGACTGCCTGGCCGACCTGGACGCGTCCCTGCGCGGGCGCGGCGGACGGCTCGTGGTGCGCTCCGGCGACCTGGTGGCGCAGGTGTGCGGCGTGGCGGCGGAGGCGGACGCCGGCGAGGTGCACCTGGCGGCCGCGCACAGCGCCTTCGCCACGCACCGGGAGGACCTGCTGCGGCGGGCGCTGGAGGCCGACGGACGGCGGCTGCTCGTGCACGACGCGGTGACCGTGGCCGTACCGCCCGGCGAGCTGACCCCGGCCGGTTCCGACCACTTCGCGGTCTTCACGCCGTACCACCGGCGCTGGGCCCAGGCGGGGCTGCGCGCGCCGCTGGCCGTCCCGCGCCGGATCCGCGTGCCGGACGGGGTGAAGGGCGAGGAGCCGCCCGCCCGGAAGGATGTCACCGGCGTCTCGCCCGCCCTGCCGGCCGGCGGCGAGAGCGAGGGCCGCAAGCGGGTGAGCGCCTACTGGCGCACGGGCCTGGACGCCTACGACGACACCCGCGACGACCTGGCCGCCGACGCCACCTCCCGGCTCTCCGCGCATCTCCACTTCGGCACCCTGTCCCCGGTGGAGCTGGTCCAGCGGGCCCGCCGCCACGGCGGTCCGGGCGCCGAGTCGCTGGTACGGCAGCTCGCCTGGCGCGACTTCCACCGCCAGGTGCTCGCCGCCCGCCCGGCCGCCGCCCGCGCCGACTACCGCACCAAGGGCGACCGCTGGCGCACGGGGCAGGCCGCGCGCGCCGACATCGAGGCGTGGCGGGAGGGCCGTACCGGCTATCCGGTGATCGACGCGGCGATGCGGCAGCTGCGCCACGAGGGCTGGATGCACAACCGGGCCCGGCTGCTCACCGCGTCCTTCCTGACCAAGACGCTCTACGTCGACTGGCGGATCGGCGCCGACCACTTCCTGCACTGGCTGGTCGATGGCGACATCGCCAACAACCAGCTCAACTGGCAGTGGGTCGCCGGTACCGGCACGGACACCCGCCCCAACCGGGTCCTCAACCCCGTGGCCCAGGCCCGGCGTTACGACCCCGACGGCGGCTACGTGCGCCGCTGGGTGCCCGAACTCGCGGACGTCGCCGACCGGTTCGTGCACGAGCCGTGGCAGCTGCCCGGCGCGGAGCGTGCCGCACTGGACTACCCGGAACCGGTGATCGCGCTGTCCGAGGGCCTGGACCGGTTCCGCCGGGCCCGCGACCGGGGGAAGTGACCGCCTCCCCCCGGCCCGAGGGGCGCGGTTACGAGGTCTGCCGCTCGGCCGTCCGGGCCCGCCGGCCCGTCATCACCGCGTAGACGAGGACACCGGCGAAGAGGAACAGCGCGCCCTGGTACACCGCCGCGTAGCCGGCGCCCGCCATCAGCCAGATCGAGAAGGCGGCGGCGACCGAGGTGACCACCGCGTCCCGGACCAGCCGGCCCCGGTCCACCGGGTCGGCGCGGCCGGAGACGAGGTGGAAGAGCTGGGCGGCGGTGGCCAGCAGGTAGGGGACGGTCGCGGTGAAGGTGGTGACGAGGACCAGGACCTCGAAGACCTTGCCGGAACCGGAGAGGTAGTTGTACGCGGTGAGCAGGGACGCCAGCACCACGGTGACGCCGACGCCGACCGTCGGCACGCCCCGGCGGCGCCGGGTGAAGGCGGCCGGGAAGAGCCCGTCGCGGGCGGCGGCGTACGGGGTCTGGGCGCTGAGCAGGGTCCAGCCGTTCAGGCAGCCGACCATCGACACCAGCGCCGCGAGCGCCACCGCCCAGCCGCCCCAGCTGCCGCCGAACATCGCGTTCACGGCGTCCGAGAAGGGCGCGGTGGAGTGGACCAGCCGGTCGTGCGGGACCGTACCGAACACGGACAGCGTGCCCAGCAGGTACACCAGCGCGGCGCCCGCCGTGCCGATCACGGTGGCCCGGCCCACATTGCGCCGGGCGTTCCTGACCTCACCGGCGCTGACCGCCGCGGACTCCACACCGAGGTAGGAGAAGAGCAGCAGCGCGGCGGAGGCGGAGACCGCGCCGATCGCGCCATGGCCGCTGGAGTTGAACGGGCCGAGCCGGGACGGGTCGAAGAAGAACAGCCCGCCGACCGCCACCAGCAGCAGGGGCACGAACTTCAGCACCGTGGAGACCAGCTGCACGGCGCCCACGTACCGGCTGCCGGCGAAGTTGGCGAGCGCGGGCAGCCACTGGATCGCCAGCGCGGCCAGACACGCCGTCCAGCGGTGTCCGCTCACCGGGATCAGCACGTCCAGATAGCCGACGGCGGCAACGGCGAGCGCGGCGTTCGACACCCAGGTGGTGATCCAGTACGACCAGGCCGCGAGGAAGCCCGCGAAGTCGCCGAACGCCCCGCGGGCGTAGACGTACGGGCCGCCGGTGCGCGGATCGCGCGCGGCGAGCCTGCCGAAGGTCAGCGCGAGGGCGATGGCGCCGACGGTCAGCACCCCGAAGGCGACCAGGCTGACCGTGCCGTAGGGGGCGATGGAGGCGGGCAGCAGGAAGATGCCGCCGCCGATGATGTTGCCCATGACCAGCGCGGTGGCCACGGGCAGCCCGAACCGGCGCGCGTGCCGGCTGCCGGACGGGCCCCGGGGGTCCCCCACGGGCGCCGCGGGGCTCTCCGAGGGGGCCGGAGCCGGCGGGGGAGCGGTTCCGGTGACGTGCATGGATGGTGCGCCTCTCATCAAGCCGACGTCCCGGGATCGCCGGGACCCCGTCATGGTCGGCGATGCCCCTACCTGTCGCAAAATCGCCGTTTCTTGTCTCGTCCGGGCATTCCGCGCGCGGAAAAACTGCACCACAGGGGCCCTCGGGCCGCGATATCTCCGGTGCCGTGCGGGCCCTCCGCGATCACCCGGGGTGTCGTCGTCCGCGCTCTCGTCACCGGGCCCGCGCCGGTGCACCATGTGATCCGAGTGACGCGACGGGCGCGGGAGGCGGCATGAGCGGGTCGGCACAGGGCAGAGCGTCCGGGATCGAGGTCCGGTCCATCGACTACGTCCCGCTGGACGAGCGGCACGGCAGACTGTGGCACCTGGGGCCGCTGTGGTTCATGTCCAACGCCCAGATCGCCACCCTGGCCGTGGGACTGATCAGCATCACCGGCGGCGGCAATCTCATCTGGTCGCTGCTGGCCATCGTCGCCGGCACTGTCCTCGGCACCTTCTTCATGGCCTTCCACTCCGCCCAGGGACCCCAGCTGGGCCTGCCGCAGATGATCCAGTCGCGGCCGCAGTTCGGCTACGTCGGCGCGCTCCTGGTGTGGCTCTTCGCCTATGTGCAGTACGCGGGGTTCAACGTCTTCAACAGCATCCTCGCCGCCGACGCCCTGCACACCACGCTGCACGGCGGGGTGAAGCCCTGGGTCCTCGCGGTCACCGTGCTCGCGCTCGTCATCGCCCTGGTGGGCTACGACATCATCCACAAGGCGGAGCGGATCCTGACCTACGTCTTCCTGGTCGTCTTCGGGATCTTCACCGTCGGCATCCTGCTCACCCTGCACTACCCGGCCGGCTCCTTCGACCTCGGCGCCTTCAAGTGGACGCCGTTCCTCGCCCAGTTCGGCGTGGTCGCCGGCTACCAGATCAGCTGGGCCATCTACGTCTCGGACTACTCCCGCTACCTGCCGCCGGACGTGACCGTCCGCAGGACCTTCTACTGGACCTACTTCGGCTCCGCGCTCGGCGGCATCTGGATGATGGTCCTCGGCACCCTGCTCGCGGCCTGGGCGGGCGCGCACTTCGAGACGATCACCTCGATCGACGCGGCCGGTGACAAGGTCTTCGACGGCTTCGGCGCGATCGTGCTGCTCTTCGCCGCCCTGGGCCTGATCTCCGTCACCGCGCTCAACATGTACGGCGGCTCGCTGACCCTGATCAGCGCCATCGACTCGGTACGACGGGTACGGCCGACGCTCTCGACGCGGCTGCTCACCCTCGCTCTCACCGCCGCGCTCTCCGTGATCGGCGCGCTCGCCGCCACCGCCCACTTCCTCGCCGACTTCAACGACTTCCTGCTGCTGGTCCTCTATCTGTTCATCCCGTGGACCGCGGTCAACCTCATGGACTACTACGTGGTGCGCCGGGGCCACTACGCGGTCGCCGAGATCTTCAACCCCCGGGGCATCTACGGCCGTTGGGGCTGGCACGGCATCATCTCCTACCTGGCCGGCTTCGCGGTCATGGTCCCGTTCTTCTCCGTCGGCACCCTCTACGTCGGCCCCGCCGCGAAGGCGCTCGGCGGCGCGGACATCTCCCTGTTCATCGGGCTGCCCGCCTCCGCCCTCCTGTACCTGTGGCTGACCCGCTCCCTCGACGTCGAGGCGGAGGCACGGCTGGCACGGGCGGAGGCGGCGGAGCTGGAACGGGCGGCGTCCGAGCACCGGGAGCCCTGAGCGGCGGTTCCCCGTTCCCGGCGGTGGACACCCTCTTGACGCCGGGCCGAGGGGGATCGAGACTTCCTGGCAGGGAATCCTAGTGAACAGGTAGGGAACATGGCGCGCCTCGAAGCGGTCACCGGCCGAGCGGGCCGGACGCCGACGCGCACCCCGCTGCTCACCTCCCGCCGGCACATCGATCTGCTGCGCGTCAGCAGCGCCCTGGGCGACCCGCGCTGACGCGCTGAACCGCGCCCCTTCGCCGATCCGGCCCTCGCGGCCGCCGTCCGACTGCTCCCGCCGACGCGCCCTCGTACGCCCACGACCCGGGGAGACGCATGTCCATCACTCCGCTCGCCGCCGTCCCACCCGCCCATCGCGTCACCGCGCCCGACTTCCGGGGCCGGCTCGGCCGTGACGCGCGCAGCGGCCACTACGCCGTGCCCCACCGCTACCGCCTGCACCTGTCCACCGCCTGTCCCGAGGGGCTGCGCCTCGCCGTCGGCCACGCCCTGCTCGGCCTGGACGACAGCTGTCCGGTCACCTTCCTGCCCGCCCTCCCGGACGGCCACGACGGCGGCCACGCCCAACTGCGCCCGCTGTACGAGGCCAGCGCCCACCACTACCGGGGCCCGGCGCTCGCCCCCGTGCTCAGCGACGACTGGTCCGGACGCATCGTCAGCACCCACACCCGTGACATCCTGCGCGACCTGGACCGCTTCCCGCGCACCTGCGAGAACCCCCTGTTCCCGCCCGGCCAGGAGTCCGTGATCGAGGCCGTCGATCGGATGTGCGCCGAGGGCATCGAGGAGGCCGCCCAGCGCGCCGGACGGGCCGGCGCCGGCCCGGCGGAGCGGGCCGCCGCGCTCGACGTACTGCTGGACACCCTGGACCGGCTGGAGCAGCGGCTGGCGGGGGAGGAGTACCTGGCCGACGGCAGGCTCACCGCCGCCGACGTCGAACTCTGGGTGTCCCTGGTGCAGTTGGACCTGGTGCACCGCTGCCACCTCGACGCGTCCGCCGTGCAGCGCATCGCCGAGCACCGGGCCCTGTGGTCCTACGCCCGCCGCCTCGCCGGCCACCCCGCCTTCGGCCGCCACCTCGACCTCGACGGCATCGCACGCCGCCACCAGGGCCGGTGCCGGGGCCTGGAGGCCGCCGGAGCCGCCGTCCAGATCCTGGACTGGGCGGCCCACGCGACCGACTCCCCGGACACTTTCCGCAGGTGAGATCGGTCCCGGGGATGTCCACATGACGGACGGACGTTGACATTCGCGGCGCCGACTGGATTACTTGCGGCTCAGATGCGGTCAAGAGCGTCAGCGCCAAGCCCTGGCTCGCTGACCGGCAACCCTCGCGACGCGGTGGGGTGCCCCAGGTGACGACCGGACCGGACGACGACTTCGGTAAGCGCGAGGCCCCACGGGGCCATGACAGTGACAGGTGACGCCATGTACGCAGCTCCCCGGACGGCCCCGAGCCGCCCCCAGGGCTGCGTACCGCCGCGCACCGCCCTGGTCGCCGACCGCGCCGTCGACCTGCTGCGCGTCAGCAGCGCGCTGTGTACCGCGCCGGGCGCGATCCGCGGCTGCCGGGGCTGATTTCCACCGCCACGCCCCGGCGGCCGTAGCCCCGGACATCGGGCCCGCCGCCTCAGCGGCCCGCCCCGCTTCCCGCTCCCCGGATCAACTCCCCTCCCGTTGCCGCGCGTTCCGGCGCGTCCCGCCGCACGCCCCGAGCCGGGCGGCGGGCCGCGGCCCGGTCCGTCGTACCCCGCACCCCCCGCTCCTTCCCGTCACGCCCCGCCCCTCGCCGGAGCCCGCCATGAGCCAACCCCCAGGCGCCGCCGTCTCGCTCGCCGAGGCGCCGCCCGCCGCAGAGCCGTCCAGACCCCTCGCCGCACAGCGCGTCCAGCCGCTGCGCCGGCCCGGCCGGTGGATCGCCACCGCCGTCGTCCTGGTGGTCGTCGCCCAGATCGCGCACGGCCTGGCCACCAACCCGTTCTACCAGTGGGACCGCTTCCGCTACTGGTTCCTGCGGCCCACGGTCCTGAACGGTCTCCTCGTCACCCTCGAAGTCGCCGCCCTGAGCGCCCTGCTGGGCTTGGCCGGAGGCGTGCTGCTGGCCCTCGCGCGGCAGTCCGGGAGCCCGGTGCTGCGCGCCGTCAGCTGGACCTACACCTGGCTGTTCCGCTCCGTGCCGCTGATCGTCGTACTGATCTTCCTCTACAACTTCTCCGCGCTGTACAGGACATTGAGCCTCGGCATCCCCTTCGGACCCGCCTTCGTCACCTTCGACGAGTCCAGGCTCGCCACCGACATGACGGTCGCCGTCATCGGACTCGGCCTCAACGAGGCGGCGTACGCGGCCGAAGTGGTGCGCGGCGGGCTGCTCTCCGTCGACCAGGGCCAGCACGAGGCGGCCGCCGCGCTCGGCCTGCCCAAGGGCTACCAGTTCACCCGGATCGTGCTGCCGCAGGCGCTGCGCTCCATCACGCCCAACTACGTCAACCAGCTCATCGGCCTGGTCAAGAGCACGTCCCTGGTGTTCTACGTGTCGCTGCTCGACCTGTTCGGCTCCGTGCAGACCATGGGCAGCACCTACCCCGGCGACATCGTGCCGCTGCTGCTGGTCGCCACCGTCTGGTACCTGATCCTCACCAGCGCCGTCTCCGTCGTCCAGTTCTACGTCGAGCGGTACTTCGCCCGGGGTGCCACCCGCACCCTGCCGCCGACCCCGCTCCAGAAGGCACGCGCCGGCCTCACCGCGTTCCGGGCCCGGCTGCGCAGGGAGGCCGCCGTATGACCGCCACCGCCACCACCGCCCAGGAGACGGTCCCGGCCGCGCTGGAGGTGCACGACGTCCACAAGTGGTACGGCACCCACCGCGTCCTGGACGGCATCGACCTGACCGTCCGCCCCGGCGAGGTCACCGTCGTCATCGGGCCCTCGGGCTCCGGCAAGTCCACGCTGCTGCGGGTCATCAACCACCTGGAGAAGCCCGAGATCGGCCATGTCAGCGTCGGCGGCGAACTCATCGGCGTCCGCAGCGTGGGCGGCCGGCTCAAGGAGCTGGGCGAGCGCGCGATCCTGGCCCAGCGCGGCCGGATCGGGTTCGTCTTCCAGAACTTCAACCTCTTCCCGCATCTGACCGTCCTCGACAACGTGGCCGCCGCACCCGTCGCCACCGGCCGCCTCGGCAAGGCCGAAGCACGGGAACTCGCCCGGGAGCTGCTCACCCGGGTCGGCCTGGGCGAGCGCACCGGCGCCTACCCGCGCCAGCTCTCCGGCGGCCAGCAGCAGCGCGTCGCCATCGCCCGCGCCCTCGCGCTGCGCCCCGGCATCATCCTCTTCGACGAGCCGACCTCCGCGCTCGACCCGGAACTCGTCGGCGAGGTCCTGTCCGTCATCAAGGACCTCGCCACCAGCGGCACCACGCTGGTCATCGTCACCCATGAGATCGGCTTCGCCCGCGAGGTCGCCGACCGGATCGTCTTCATCGACGGCGGCCGGATCGTCGAACAAGGCCCGCCCGCCGAGGTGTTGGACCGCCCTCGGCACCCCCGCACCCGGGACTTCCTCGCCAAGGTCCTCTGAACCCGCCGCCCCCTCTCCTCCCACCTTTCCCTCTCCGTTCTCCGCTCTCCGCAGACGCACCATCGAACGACAAGGACAGCCATGCCCAGCCACCCCACCCGACGCAGCCTGATACGCGGTCTGTCCGCGGCCACCGTGGCCGCCTCCCTCGCCGGCACCCTCGCCGCCTGCGGCGGCAGCAGCGACGCGGCCACCACGACCGACGCCGCGGGCACGGTGACCGTGGGCCGGGTGTCCAACGGCGCCGCCAGACAGACCGAGTTGAAGGTCTCCGAGGTCAAGTCGCTCAACGCCGAACTGCCCGCCGCCGTCCGCGCGCGGGGCACCCTGAACATCGTCGTGGGCGCGCTGCCCGACGGCTTCCCGCCGCTCGCCTACATCGGCGGCGACCAGAAGACCCTCACCGGTGCCGAGCCCGACTTCGGCCGCCTCGTCGCCGCGGTCCTCGGCCTCAAGCCCCGACTGGCCAACGCCACCTGGGAGAACATGTTCGTCGGCATCGACAGCGGCAAGGCCGACGTCGGCTTCGCGAACATCACCGACACCGAGGAACGCAAGAAGAAGTACGACTTCGCCTCGTACCGCAAGGACAACGTGGGCTTCGAGGTGCTGAAGAGGAGCACCTGGAATTTCGGCGGGAACTACGAGAACCTCGCCGGGAAGACCGTCGCCGTCGACAACGGCACCAACCAGGAGAAGATCCTCCTGGAGTGGCAGAGCAAGCTGAAGGCCGAGGGCAAGAACCTCACCGTCAAGCACTACGCCAGCAAGAACGCCACCTATCTGGCGCTGTCCGGCGGCCGGATCGACGCCTACTTCGCGGCCAACCCCGGTGTCGCCTACCACGTCACCCAGACCGCGAAGTCGCCGGACCCGACCCGCAGCGCGGGCACCTACTCCGGGGCGGGCGCGAGCCTGCAGGGGCTGATCGCGGCCACCACGAAGAAGAACAGCGGCCTCGCCAAGCCCCTCGCGGACGCCATCAACCACCTGATCGAGAGCGGTCAGTACGCGAAGTGGCTGGCCGCGTACAACCTTTCCGACGAGGCCGTGGCGAAGTCCGAGGTCAACCCGCCCGGACTGCCGCTCAGCGATTCCTGAGCGGCCGGCCACAACATCTCCCGCGGCCGCCCCACGCGGCCGGGAACACCGAGTGGGGCCGGGGCGTTGTGCCTCATGACGAGATGGGCGCGGCCGCCGTGCACGCGGCCCGCCGAGCGCGGTGGACGGAGGTGGCGGAGATGACCGGGGACCCGAGGCGCCTCCCGTGCGCGCGCGTCCTGCGCACCGCCCGTTCCACCGTGCTGCACTCCCGGCCCCATATCGACCTCCAGCGCGTGGCCGGCGCGCTCTGTCGCTCCTGACGCTCCCCCTCTGCCCGGTCCCCGCGGCCGCGCGGATCCCTTCGTCCCGCCGCGCCCGCCCGCCGCCGTGCCCCGCCCCCGGCGCGGCCCGGCGCGCCCTCGTACGGACACCCAGGAAGGCGCCAACCCGTGTCCTCTGCCAGCTCTTCCACTCACCCCGACGCCCATCCCCACGCCCACCCCGCCCCCCACTCCGACGCCCGCCTGCACCTCGCCGCCGCCCTCGACGGCACCGGCTGGCACCCCGCCTCCTGGCGCGAGCCCGTCGCCCGCCCCGGGGAGCTGTTCACCGCCGGATACTGGGCCGACCAGGTCGCCGAGGCCGAGCGCGGCCTGCTCGACTTCGTGACCATCGAGGACGGCCTCGGCCCGCAGTCCTCGCACCTGCTGGAGCCCGACGACCGCACCGACCAGGTACGCGGCCGGCTCGACGCGGTGCTCGTCGCCTCCCGCGTCGCCCCGCTCACCCGGCACATCGGCCTGGTCCCGACCGTGGTGGCCACCCACACCGAGCCGTTCCACATCTCCAAGGCGATCGCCACCCTCGACTACGTCAGCACCGGCCGTGCCGGGCTGCGGGTGCGGATCACCGCCCGGCCGGACGAGGCCGACCACTTCGGCCGCCGCGGTGTCGAGCGGATCCGGGCCTACGACAGCCCGGACGCGCGGGGCCTGGTCACCGACCTGTTCGACGAGGCCGCCGACTACGTGGAGGTGGTGCGCAGGCTCTGGGACAGCTGGGAGGACGACGCCGAGATCCGCGACCGCGCGACCGGCCGGTTCGTCGACCGGGACAAGCTGCACTACATCGACTTCGAGGGCCGCTTCTTCAGCGTCAAGGGCCCCTCCATCACACCCCGCCCGCCCCAGGGGCAGCCGCCGGTCACCGCGCTCGCCCACGACACCGTGCCGTACCGGCTGCTGGCCCGGCAGGCCGACGTCGGCTACGTCACCCCGCGCGACGCCGAGCACGCCCGCGCGATCCTGGCCGAGATCCGCGCCGAGCAGGAGAGCGCCGGGCGGGCGGGGGAGACCCTGCATGTCTTCGGGGACCTTTTGGTCTTCCTGGACGACAGCCGGGGCGAGGCCGAGGCGCGGCGGCAGCGGCTGGACGCGCTCGCGGGAGAGCCGTACACCGGCGACGCCTCGGTCTTCACCGGCACGGCGGCCCAACTCGCGGATGTCTTGGAGGAGTTGGCGGGCGCCGGGCTGACCGGGTTCCGGCTGCGGCCCGCCGTCACCGGGCACGACCTGCCCCGGATCAGCCGCGACCTGGTGCCCGAACTCCAGCGCCGGGACCGGTTCCGCACCGCCTACGAGGCGGACACCCTGCGCGGCCTGCTCGGCCTCGCCCGCCCCGCCAACCGCTATGCCGCCGCCACTGCCGCTGCGGCCACCGCCGTCTGAGCCGGAGGACCGTACGACCATGAGCAAGCCGCTGAAGCAGATCCATCTGGCCGCCCACTTCCCCGGCGTCAACAACACCACCGTGTGGAGCGACCCGGCCGCCGGCAGCCACATCGAGTTCAGCTCCTTCGCGCACTTCGCGCGCACCGCCGAACGCGCCAAGTTCGACTTCCTGTTCCTCGCCGAGGGCCTGCGCCTGCGCGAACAGGGCGGTCGGATATACGACTTGGACGTGGTCGGCCGCCCCGACACCTTCACCGTGCTGGCCGCGCTCGCCGCCGTCACCGACCGGCTCGGCCTGACCGGCACCATCAACTCCACGTTCAACGAGCCCTACGAGGTGGCCCGCCAGTTCGCCAGCCTCGACCACCTCTCCGGCGGCCGCTCCGCGTGGAACGTGGTCACCTCCTGGGACGCCTTCACCGGCGAGAACTTCCGCCGCGGCGGGTTTCTGCCGCAGGAGGAACGCTATTCGCGCGCCAAGGAGTTCCTGGCCACCGCGCACGAGCTGTTCGACTCCTGGCGCGGCGACGAGATCCTCGCCGACCGGGCCACCGGCGCCTTCCTGCGGGACGCGCGGGCCGGCGCCTTCGTGCACCGGGGGCAGCACTTCGACATCCACGGCCGGTTCAACGTGCCGCGCTCCCCGCAGGGCCGCCCGGTGATCTTCCAGGCGGGCGACTCCGACGAGGGCCGGGAGTTCGCCGCCGCCGGCGCGGACGCCATCTTCAGCAGGTACTCCCACCTGGAGGAGGGCCAGGCGTTCTACGCCGACGTCAAGGGCCGGCTCGCCAAGTACGGCCGCCGACCGGACCAGTTGCTGATCCTGCCCGCCGCCACCTTCGTACTCGGCGACACCGACGCCGAGGCCGACGAACTCGCCCGCGAGGTGCGCCGCCAGCAGGTCAGCGGCGCCACCGCGCTCAAGCACCTGGAGTTCGTCTGGAACCGGGACCTGTCGGGGTACGACCCGGAGGGCCCGCTGCCCGACATCGATCCGCTGGTGAGCGAGGAGCACATCTCCCGGGGCCGCGCCCAGGTGCGGATGTACCGGGACCCGGTCGCCATCGCGCGCGAGTGGCGGGAGCTGGCCGAGGCCAACAAGTGGTCCATCCGCGATCTGGTGATCAACACCGGCAACCGGCAGACCTTCGTGGGCGCCCCCGCCACCGTGGCCCGGACCATCAACGAGTTCGTGCAGGCGGACGCCTCCGACGGATTCATCCTCGTCCCGCACATCACCCCGGGCGGCCTCGACCCGTTCGCCGACAAGGTGGTCCCGCTCCTCCAGGAACAGGGCGTCTTCCGCGCCGACTACGAGGGCACCACCCTGCGCGACCATCTGGGCCTGGCCCACCCCGACGCCACCGCCCCGGCCGAGCGGGCCGCCTCGTAGCCACCGGCAGGGCACCGGCGCGGGCGCGTACGTCACCTCCCCCGTGGGTGACGTACGCGCCCGCTCCCCCGGAGCCGGGCCCCGGGCCGTGCCGCCCGCGTGTGCTCACCAGCACATCACCGCCGTCTGCCCCGCCCCCCAGACGGAGTAGACGCGGACGCGGACGAAGTAGCGGCGTCCCCGGACGAGCCGCACCCGCAGCCGGGCGCTGTCCGGAGTGCCGCCGTCGTCGTGGCCGGCGAGGAAACGCGGCTCCCCGTCCCGCTCCTCGAAGACCACGAGCACGGTGTCGGCGTCGCCGAAGGTCCCCACGGTGTAGTCGCGGGTCCCCGTCGGCTCGACGACGAAGTCCGCCTGCTCGCCCGGACCCAGGCCCAGCGGTGCCGAACGGAACGGCACCAGCGGGTCGGGTCCGGGCGCGGTACCCGGGTACCAGCGCAGGACGAACTCCCGGTCCCGGTCCGAGGGTCGCTCGGCCGGACGCAGCCCCCCGCGGTACTGCTCCGGCTCCAGCACGAGCCCCGGACCGAACGGCAGGGCCATCACCGAGCGCGGGTCCCACACCGCGCCCCTGGACTCCCCGGCGTCCAACGCCCGCAGGACGTTGGTGTACGCCGTCTCCCGGCTCCAGTGGTTCGGCGGCCCCGCCAACTCCGCGTAGACGGCCTCGTCGTCCCAGTGCAGCCCGGCGCAGGGGTTCTGGTGCTCGTGCACCAGGCCCAGCGCGTGCCCGATCTCATGCAGGACCGTGCCGCGCTCCCCCTGCGCGGTCACGTCCCAGCCGAGATTCATGGTGCGCTCGCCCCGGCCGACGGCGAGGGCCTCGCGGCCCACCGCCGACCAGGAACCCCCGCCGCTCTGGAACCCGATCCGCAGCTCGGCCTCCCCCCGGTCGCCGACCTCCGCGAAGGCGACCCCGATGCCGAGCGCCTCCCACTGCGCGAAGCACTCGCGGACCACGTCCAGCTGCTCCTTGCCGCCCGCCCACGCCACCCGGCGCAGCTCCCCGGTCCCGGGGACCGGGATCACCGAGGCGTCGTGGTCGGTGTCGAGGAAGCAGTAGTGCAGGACCGTGCCGTTGACCCACATGCGCCGTCCGGCGAGCAGCGCGGCCTGCCGTTCGGCGGTCAGCCCCGGTCCGAAGGACGGGGCCGGCTGCCGCGACAGCGAGCACAGGCGTCGGGTCATGCGGCCAGCGTGCCCGTCCCGCGGCCGCGGGCGCCTGAGTCGAGGGCTACTCAAGTCGCCCTGTATCAAACCTGAGTACGCGTGCTCTGGTTGGTGTGAGGACTTACGAGCAGGACGCGAGGACTTTCGAACTGCCCTGGCCGTTCACCGGCCGGGAGGACGAACTGGAGCTGGTGCGGGGGGCGACGGCCGCGGGCCGGCGCGGTGTCGTGGTGACCGGTCCGGCCGGGCGCGGCAAGACCCGGCTGATCACGGAGGCGGTCCGGGGCACCGACCACGTCCGGGTGACCGGCACGCCCGAGGCCCGCCATCTGCCCCTCGCGGCGTTCGCGCACCTCTTGGACGGCACCGGCTCGCTGCCCGGCGTGGTGCGGGCCCTGTCCGGCGTCCGGCTCCTCGTCGTGGACGACGCCCATCTGCTGGACGAGGACTCCGCCGCGCTGGTCCACCAGCTGGCCGCGAACGGGCGCACCCGGCTGGTCGTGGCCGCGTGCGACGAGACGGCGCCGCCCGGCGCGGTCTCCCGGCTGTGGGCCGGGGAGCTGCTGCCCCGGCTGGCCCTCGCCCCGCTGCCCGAGGAGGACACCGCCGCCCTCCTCGGCGCGACCGGCTTCGAGGCGCTCACCGTGCGGCGGCTGCACCGGCTGTGCCGGGGCGATCTGCGGCTGCTGCGCTCCCTGGTGGCCGCGCTCGTGGCGGGGGAGGGCCTGCTCGCCGTCCCCGGCACCGGTGAGCGCGCCTGGCGCGGGCCGCTGCCCCTCACCCCGGCCGTCCGCGACCGGCTCACGCCCCTGCTGGAGCACCGCACACCCGGCGAGCGCGAGATCCTGGAACGCCTCGCCTTCGCCGAGCCCGCGCCGCTGCCGCTGTACGGCCTCGACCTCGACGTCCTCGAAGGGCTGGAGACGGCCGGCCTGATCGCCGTGGACGACGCGGGCGGGGCCGCGCTCGCCGACCCGCTGCACGGACCGGCGCTGCGGGCGGTGACCGGACGGCTGCGCGCCCGCAGGCTGAGCCGGGCCGGAGCGGACCGAGGCGCCGCGCTCGAAGCCGAACAGGGATGTCTGGAGGGGCGGTTGGCCGAGCTGGACGTACGGCCGCCGGCCACACCGGTGGGGGACTGGGTGGTGGCCGAGGGGCAGCCGGTGCCGGCCGGGTACGCGGCCGTCCGGGCCCGGTTCGCCCGGCTGGGGGGCGCGGTGCGGGACGCCGCCGCATGGGCGCGGGAGGGGCTGCGATGGGCGCCGGGGGACGCCGGGTGCGTGGCGGAACTCGCCCTGGCGCAGGCCGAGTCGGACGAATCAGGGCGCGGCTTCGCCGAGGGGGACGCGTACGCGCGCTACGGGGCCGTACGCGTCGGGCGGCCCGCAGGCGCGCTCCCCGCGGGCAGTGTGCTCGCGCGGCACGCCGAGGCGCTGGCGCGGGGGGACGGGGACGCGCTGGACCGTGCCGCGACCGCCCTGGCGGAGCGCGGGTTCCTGCTGTTCGCGGCGGAGGCCCACGCCCAGGCCGTACGCGTCCACCGCGACCCCCGGGCCGGGCGCCGCTCCCGCACCCGGGCCCTCGCCCTCGCCCGCCGCTGCCAGGGCGCGCGCACCCCGGCACTGGCCGACCTGGTGCTCGGCGAACTCACCGCGCGGCAACGGCAGGTGGTGGCCCTGGCGGCGGCGGGGCTGAGCAACCGGGAGATCGCCGAGCGGCTGACGCTGTCCGTGCGGACGGTCGGCAACCATCTGTACAGCGCGTACACGCGGCTGGGTACGGGCGACCGGGGCGCGCTGCCCTGCCTGCTGGACAGGTCGGCCTGACCGACTCGCGCCCCGCCCGGCCGGCCTACGCCGCCCCGAACGCCGCGAAGGCCCACCCCGTCGCCTGGTGCACCGTGTCGGACGGCAGGGTGGTCCGCGCGTCCCGCAGCGACTCGGCCAGCGAGAGGCCCGCGGTGAGGCCCTTGTGCAGGGCGAGCATCAGCGGGATCACCGCGGCGTCGTTGACCGGGGCGCTGCTGGCGACCACCCCGGCCGTGCCCAGCGGGAGCAACGCCGTGACCAGACCGAGGAGTTCGTCGGCGCCGACCGAGG
Organism: Streptomyces sp. WP-1; assembly: GCF_030450125.1. NCBI lineage: Bacteria > Bacillati > Actinomycetota > Actinomycetes > Kitasatosporales > Streptomycetaceae > Streptomyces > Streptomyces sp. WP-1. Next base: position 1,226,788 of record NZ_CP123923.1, on the reverse strand, counting down.
CGAGCCGCGCGGTGTCGCAGCTGGAGAGGATGATCCGGTAGGGGCTGCGGGCCAGGCGCTCGAAGTCGTGCACGATCAGGGGACCGTCCGACATCCGCAGCGCGGAGAACAGGGGGCTGTCGGCGCGGAAGGTGCCGTGGGCGGCGAGATGGGCGAGCCCGGCGCCGTCCAACTCGGACAGCACCCGGGGGACTTGGGCGTCGTCACCCTCCAGGACCGTCGCCGTGCCGTAGCGGTCGGCGAGTTCGGGCACCTCCGCGCCGCCCGTGGCGAGACCGGGCCCGCGCACCAGGACGGTGCGGCCGTCGCGCGGCGGCTCCGTCTCCCGGGCCCGCAGCCAACTGCCCGCCGACGGCGACACGCTGAGCACCCGGTCGCGCAGCGCGGGCAGCAGCGCCCACGGCACCCGGTGCAGCGCGCCCGGCGGCACGATCACCACCGGGCCCGCGCCCAGCTGCGGCACCGCCCCGGCCAGCAGCAGCTCCTGGAGCCGGGCGCCCGCCGCCTCCACCAGCGGCAGCCGCGCCTCCGCGCCCGGGTGCGCGAGCCTTCGCAGCCCCGCCTGCACGTACTCCGCCTCGGCCACCGCGTCCGCGAGCGGGCCGCCGACGAACCGCCGCACCCTGCCCCGGCCGCACAGCAGCACATGCACCCGCCCGTCCACCACGGCGAGTTCGACCAGCCGGTCCTCGCCGAGCCGGTCCAGCAGCCGGGACACGTCGAAGCGGGCCTCCTCGTGCGGGGCGGAGCCCCGGATATGGCGGGTGCGGGAGCGGATCTCCCGTTCCAGGCGCCGCTGTTCGCGCTCCAGGGCCGGCACCGGACGGCCCTCCATCCGGGACTCCTCCGCACGGGCCGCGATCTCCCGGTACGCGGTCAGGCCGCTGAGCAGCGCCGCGTCGGCGGGCGGCCGGGTCGGCGGGGTGGACAGCACGGTCGCCCGCCACCGCTCGCTCCACTCCAGCAGCCGCCGGGGCCCGCCGTGGGTGAGGCTCGCCTCCTGGGCCAGCGCGGCCAGTTCGGCGCCCTGCGCGGTCACATGGGCGCGCAGCTCCGAGGCACCCAGCGTCATCCGGTGGTCGTCCAGGACGTCCAGACCGCGCCGGCACGCCTCCAGGACACCCCGCCGGGACCCGGCGGCGCGGGCCCGCAGCGCCTGCGCCGCCCAGCCGGTCACCCGGGCCGTGGGCGGTCCGCCCCGGCGGCTGCGGGCGGCGACCGCCAGATGCCGTTCCGCGTCCGCCGTCCAGCCCAGCGCCAGCGCGATCCGGCCCGCGAGCAGCGAGGCCTCGGGGGCCGCGGGCGAGCCGAAGGAGGCCAGCCGCTCGGCCACCGCCGCCGCGTCCCCGACCAGCCGCCCCGAGCGCCGCCCGGCCGCCACCCGCGCCTCGATCAGCACCAGCCGGGCGTGCGTCTCCCACCACAGCCGCCGCTGCGCCGCGAACAGCCGTACGGCGACGGCCGCGCGGGCGATCGCGGTGTGCGCGTCCCCGGCCGAACGGGCCGCCCGCGCGGCCGCCAGCAGCAGCTCGGCCTTGCGGGTGGACTGACCGCCGAGCCGGTCCAGCAGGGCGATCGCCGCGTCCGCCTCCGCCAGCGCCTCCGGGGCGAGCCCCGCGGCCATCAGCACCTCGCAGCGCCGTACCGACAGCATGTAGGGGGGCGTGCCGAGCTTCGCGTACCGCTCCTCGGCCTCGTCGAGCAGCCGCAGCGCGCGGGGGATGTCCCCGGAGCGGAACGCGGCCAGGCCCCGGCTCTCCACCGCGTCCGCCTTGTCGTGCTCCTGGCCCGTGGTGTCCCACAGCCGCTCCGCCGCCGTGAAGTCCGCGTCGGCCCGCTCCACCGCGCCGAGCGCCAGATGCACCGTGGCCCGCAGGGTCAGCGCCCGCGCGGTCCAGATGTCGTCGCGCACCTGCCGCAGCACCGGCAGCGCCCGCCGTACGTCCTCCAGCGCCTCCGGGTGATGCCCCAGCACCCACCAGACGTACGCCCGCCGGTACAGCACCCGGGCCCGGGTGTGCCCGGTGCCCCGCGCGACGCCCCGCTCGAAGGAGGCGAGCCCCTGCCGTGTGCGCCCCGCGTGCACCAGTGCGACCCCCAGGGTCGCCAGCACATCCGCCTCCCGGTCGGCGGAGTCGGCGCGCGCGGCCAGGTCCCGGGCCCGGCGCAGATGCGTCAGCGCGATCCGCAGATCGCCGAAGTCCCGCTGCCAGATGCCGAGGACCTGGTGGGCGATGCTGGCGGGCAGCGGCGCCGGGGCGGAAGCGAGCAGCAGTTCGGCGCGCGCCCGTGCCTCGCCGGGGTCGGCGAACACCAGGGGCAGCAGTTGGAGGGCCGCTTCGCTTCCCGCTGTCACGCCTCGCATGGTAGTGGCCTGTATCAGACGGCGGACCGGCGGCTCTCACTGTCGTACACCGCCGCACAGGGGGAGGACACGGCATGGCACTCCAGCGATTCCGCGAGCAGTTCGATCACATCCAGCGCTCGATGCCCGACGTCCCGTTGGCCATGGGCCCGGACGACGACGCCCATCCGCTGTACGAGAAGGGGGTCGTCCTCGCCCGGTCCGGTGAGGAGGCCCGCGCCGTGGAGGACGCGGTGCGCGCCCACTTCACCGAGACCCGGGGGCTGCTCCCCGACCATGTGCGCCGCGACGGCCCGGACGGCGGCCGGGGCGGGGTCACCCGCATCCGGGTCGGCGCCCCCGACCTCGGGGACGACGTCGTGCCGCACGCCCTGGGCGCCCTGCGGGCCGCCGAGGAGCGGCACGGACGCCGGCTGGTCAGCCGCAACCACGTGGTGCACATCGCGGTCAACGCCTGCCCCGGGGACGAACCGGTGCCCATCGCGCGCTCCGCGGCGCCCAACCCGGCCGCCGCCGGCACCGCTCACGACCCCGGCACCGCCGTCCGCGTCCTGGTCGTCGACACCGGCCTGGTGCACGACCACCACGCCTACCCGCTGCTCGCCCACACCACCGGCGACACCCAGGCGGCCGAGACCGACGACGGCGGGGTGCTGCGCCAGTACGTCGGCCACGGCACGTTCATCGCGGGCATCCTCGCGGCCGTCGCGCCCAACACCGACATCACCGTCCGCGGCACCCTCAACGACGCGGGCGCCGTACTGGAGTCGGAGTTCGGCGCCCGGCTCTTCGAGGCCGTCGACGGGGCCGGCTGGCCCGATGTGATCAGCCTCTCCGCGGGCAGCCCCGCCCCGGGTCTGCACGGGCTGCTCGGCCTGGACGCGTTCATGCGCGAACTGCGCGAGCAGCGCACCCTGCTGGTCGCCGCCGCCGGGAACAACGGCAGCGACGTGCCGTTCTGGCCCGCCGCGTACTCGGCGCTGCCCGAGTACGCGGACAGCGTGGTGTCGGTCGGCGCGCTGCGCTCGGACGGCGAGGGCTCCGCCTGCTTCAGCAACCACGGCCGCTGGGTACGCGTCTTCGCCCCCGGCGAGCGCCTCACCAGCGCCCTCACCGGCTTCGGCACCCCGGTGCCGTACCTCTACCAGCACTCCACCTACGACGACTGCCGGTACGGCTTCGACTACTCCTGCACCTGCCAGTACCCGCGCCACACCGGCGCGTTGAGCGAGGCGCGGGAGAGCAGCGGCGGCAAGCCGGACCAGGTGATGTTCGACGGGTTCGCGCAGTGGAGCGGCACCTCCTTCGCCACCCCGGTCGCCGCCGGGCTCGTCGCCGCCCTGATGACGTCCGAGCGCGAGCGCGATCCGCGCACGGCGGGCGCCCGGCTGCTGGCGGACGCGACCCACCGCACCGACGTCCGCGGGGCGAAGGTGCGCGCGCTGCGGCCGCCCACCTGGCGCCCGGTCCCGGTCACGGCCCCGGCGCTGCCCGCGTGAGCGCCGGAACCCTCCGTTCCACGGCGTACCATGACGAGCCCTATACGAGGGGTGCAGCCGTGGACCGAACAGAGGTCGGCGCGCTCGTCCGGTCCGCCGTCGACGGGGACGCCGCGGCCTGGAAGGCGCTGGTGGAGGGCATGAGCCCGCTGGTGTGGTCGGTGGTGCGCGCCCACCGGCTCTCCGACGCGGACGGGCACGAGGTCTACCAGACCGTGTGGTTCCGCTTCGCCCAGCACCTGGGGCGGATCCGGGAACCGGACAAGACCGGCGCCTGGCTGGCGAGCACCGCCCGCCACGAATGCCTGAAGGTCATCAAGGGCATGACGCGGCTCACCCTCACGGATGATCCGCAGGTCCTGGACCGGGCCAGCGACGACCGTACGCCGGAGCAGACACTGATCGACTCCGAGGAGGCGGCGGACCGGGCCGAACGGGTCCGCCGTCTGTGGCAGGAGCTGGACGGACTGGGCGAGCGCTGCCGTCAGTTGCTGCGCGTGCTGGTGTCCTCACCGCCGCCCAGCTATGTGGAGATCTCGGCCGCGCTCGGCATCGCGGTCGGCAGCATCGGCCCCCTGCGCCAGCGTTGTCTGCGCAGGCTGCGGGCCCGGATGGACCAACGGGGTGCGGCATGAACAAGGACAACGGGTTCCCGTACGACGGAGCGGACGGGGACGGAGACGGGCCGGCGGACGCGCTCACGGCGGACACGCTGCTGGAGGAGGAGCTGCGGCAGGCCGCGGCCGTCCTCGACCCGGTGCCCGACCTCCTGCGCCAACTCGCGCTGGAGGCCTACGCCTTGCACGATCCGGACGCGCGGATCGCCGAGCTGACCTTCGACTCGCTGGTGGACGCGCTGCCGGTGCGCGGGGCCACCGGGGCGCCGCGCATGCTGACCTTCCGCGCGGGCGCGCTCACCGTCGACGTCGAGGTCACGGGGGACGGGCTGATCGGGCAGGTGCTGCCGCCGGGTTCGGCGCGGATCGAGGTGCTCGGCGGTCCGGGCGCCGCCCGCCCGGTCGCCGTCGACACCCTCGGCCGCTTCACCAGCGACGACCCGCCCCGCGGGCCCTTCGCCCTGCGGCTGCGCACCGGCACGGAGGTGATCGTCACGGAGTGGCTGCGGGCCTGAGCGGCGACCGGCTCACCAGGTCACCGGCAGGGTGCGCGGCCCCCGGATCATCGTCTGCTGCCGCCACCGGACCTCCTCGGGCGGCACGGCGAGCCGCAGCCCCGGCAGCCGCTCCAGGAGCGTGTCCACCAGCAGCTCCAGCTGGAGGCGGGCCAGGACCGCGCCGGTGCAGTAGTGGTGGCCGTTGCCGAAGGCGACATGCGGGTTGGGGTCCCGGTCCGGGACGATGCCGTCCGGGTCCGGGAAGACCTCCGGGTCGCGGTTGGCGGCCAGGTAGGAGACGTAGACCGCCTCGCCCGCGGCGATCCGGTGCCCGGCGATCTCCACGTCCTCCAGGGCGATCCGGGCGAGTCCGACGGTGCTGCGGTGCGGGATCCAGCGCAGCAACTCGTCGAACACCGGGCCGCGTTCGTCGGGCCGTGCGCGCATGCGCGCCATCAACTCCGGCCGGGTCAGCAGCAGATAGAGCATCTGCCCGCAGTTGTGGGTGACCGCCTCGCCGCCGATCTGGAGCGGTCCGGCGAGCCCGACGGCCTCCTCCTCACCGATCTCACCGCGCGCCACGGCGCCCCCGAGCATCGAGTAGACGTCCTCGCCGGCGCTGCGGGCGCGGGCCCGGACGATCTCGGTGATCCAGCCGTACAGCCCGTTCTTGGCCCGGTCCGCGGCCTCCGCGCCCCCGCACAGGGAGATGATCTGCCGCGTCCAGTCGTGCACCTGCTCCCGGTCGGTCTCGGGGACGCCCATCACCTCGCTGACCACGTACAGCGGGAACGGCTCCAGCACCCGCTCGACCAGGTCGGCGGGCGGGCCCTCGCGGACCACGCCGTCCACCAGCTCGTCCAGGATCTCCTGGGCGCGGGGCCGCAGCCGCTTCATCGCGCCGACCGTGAAGGCGCCGGCGATGGGCTTGCGCAGCCGGTTGTGGTCCGGCTGGTCGGCCCAGGCGAGCGAGCCGGGGCGGGGCGCGAAGTTCGGGGCCAGCCGGGTGACCCGGCCGCGGGCGACCTCCGCGCGGCTGAACCGCGGATCGTTGGTGATCAGCTTCACGTGCTCGTAGCGGGTGGCCAGCCAGGCCCAGCCCTCGCCGAAGGGCAGCCGTATTCGGGTCAGCGGCCCCTCGCGCACCAGTCCCGCGAGCACCGGGTCGAACTCGGTGCCGTCCAGGTCGATCGCGGGCCAGTCCCGGACGGGGGGCGGTTCCTGGCCGGTGGGCGCACTGGTCTCCATGGTCGTCATGCCCTCCACGATGGGCCGGGGCGCGGCGGGTGTCGTGCGGGACTGCTCCAGGCGGAGGGTGTACGGGCCGCCGACCGGCGTGGCTGCGGTGCATTCCGCCGGGACCGGCTAGAGCGCGTCGGCCAGCGCGGCCAGCGCCGCCGCGAGCCGGTCGAGCCCAGGGCCGGCCGGTCCGCCGGGCTCGTCCATGTAGGTGTCCCGCCGGATCTCGATCATCAGCGCCTCCACGCGGGGGTCGGTGCCGTAGTACTCCAGCGGCACATAGGTCCCGGCGAACGGGCTGTCCAGCCCCGTCTCCCCGCACTCGGCGAACGCCTCGCGGGCGGCGGCGAGCAGTCTCGACGGGGTGTGGAAGGGGTCGGTGCCCAGGCACACCGGCGGGCGCGGGCCGTCCCCGTGCAGCTCGTAGGGGAGCGCCCGCGCCGGGTAGGAGTGCACGTCCACGATCACGGCCCGCCCGGTCGCCGCCAGCCGCCCGGCCACGGCCCGCGTCATGGCCTCGGCGTACGGCCGGAAGTAGCGTGCGACCAACGGCTCCGGGTCGGTGTCCGCGGGCCGCAGCCGCACGCGGTGCGTGGTGTGCGTGTACACGGCGCCCATCCCGGCGGCGAGCATCTCCTCCCGCTCGTCCGGGAACCGCTCCGGGTCCACCACCAGCCGCGACAACCGATTCACGAACCGCCACGGCGCGCGCCCGGCCGCCCCCGCCGCCCGCCCGGCCAGCTCGGCGGTGTGCGCGTCCGTGATGTGGTCCAACTCCCGCTCCAGCGCGCTGTCGTCCAGCAGGATCCCGGCCCGGACGTCCTCGGGGATCGCGCGGGCGGAGTGCGGCACATGCAGCAGGACGGGGGAGTCGGGTGCGCCGGGCAGGAGTTCGAACGCGGGCATCGGCGGCTCCCGGGCGTCGGCGGTGGCGTCTTTGTCGGTGGCGTCGTTGTCAGTGGCGTGGTGCAGGATCGCGGTATGAAGGAACATACATTCCTGGCGGCGCTGTACCGGGACGCCTACTACCCGGACCACGTCCTGGACAAGGCCCGGTCGATCCTGCTCGCCCTGTGCGCCCGCATCGAGGCCGAGCGGCCCGCCGACCTGCCCGCGCTCTACCGGCTCACCCACGCGGCCACCGAGGAGTTCAACGCGCTGGAAGCCGAGTTCGAGGCCGCCGGCAGCGGGATCGAGACCGTGGCCCGGGACGAGATAGGCGGCGAGTTCGGCTGCATCGCGCATGCGTACGGCTTCGAGGAGGCGGACGTGGAGGAGCTGATCGCCCCGCGCGAGTGGTGACGATCAGCCCAGCAACTCCGTGACCAGCGAGCCCACCTGCTCCGTCTCGATCAGGAACCCGTCGTGCCCGTACGGCGATTCCACCACCCGCGTCCGGTCGGCGCCCGGGATCGCGGCGGCCAACTCGTGCTGCTGGGCGAGGGGGTAGAGGCGGTCGGAGTCGACACCGGCGACCAGCGTGGGGGCCGTGATGCGGGCGAGGGCCGGGCGCAGGCCGCCCCGGGAGCGGCCGGCGTCATGGGCGTTCATGGCCTCCGTGAGGACGACGTAACTCGCCGCGTCGAAGCGTCGTACCAGCTTCTCGGCGTGATGGTCCAGGTAGGAGTCCACCTGGTAGCGGCCGCCCCGCCAGGGGTCCTCCGGGTCCTGCGGGGTCCGGCCGAAGCGGGCGGCCAGCTCCGGTTCGCTGCGGTAGGTGACGTGGGCGAGCCGGCGGGCGAGGCCGAGGCCGGTGTGGGGGCCGCGCGCGGCATCGTGGTAGTCGCCGCCCCGCCAGTCGGGGTCCGTGCGGATCGCGCGCAGCTGGATGCCCGCCCAGGCGATCTGCTCCGCGCTCGCCGCCCCCGTCGTGGCGAGCAGCAGCAGCGACCCGGTGCGCTCCGGGTACGACACCGCCCACTCCACCGCCCGCATCCCGCCCATCGAACCGCCCGCCACCAGGGCCCAGCGGTCGATGCCGAGCGCGTCCGCGAGAGCCGCCTCCGCCGCGACCTGGTCCCGCTGGGTGAGGAACGGGAAGGCGCCGCCCCAGGCCCGGCGGCCGTCCGGACGCGCCGAGGACGGGCCCGTGCTGCCCTGGCAGCCGCCCAGCACATTGGGGGCCACCACGAACCACCGGTCGGTGTCCAGCGGCCGTCCGGGCCCGACCAGCGGCTCCCACCAGCCGGGCGTGGGGTGCCCGGGCCCGGCGGGACCGGCGACATGGCTGTCACCGGTGAGCGCGTGCAGCACCAGCACCGCGTTGGACGCGTCCGGCGCCAGCCGCCCCCAGGTCTCGAACGCCAGCCGTACGCCGGGGAGTTCACCCCCCGCCTCCAGCGGCAGCGGCCGGCCGGCCGTGAACCACCGCCGGTGGCCCGGCGGGTCCCCCTCCCGCCAGGCCCCGGTGGCCGGCACCCGCTCGGCCGCCGTGACCGCGCCCACCTACGCGCCCTTCGCCGCGCGGAAGCCGGCCTCCAGATCCGCCTTGAGATCGGCCAGGTTCTCGATGCCGACCGACAGCCGCACCAGACCCGGCGCCGTGCCGGTGGCCGCCGCCTCCTCCTCGGTGAGCTGGCTGTGCGTGGTGGACGCCGGGTGGATGATCAGACTGCGTACGTCGCCGATGTTCGCGAGATGGCTGAACAGCTCGACCGCGTCCACGAACCGCTTGCCCGCCTCGATCCCGCCGCGCAGCTCGAAGGAGACAATGGCCCCGGCCCCGCGCGGCAGGTACTTCTGCCCGGCCTCGTACCACGGGCTGGACTCCAGGCCCGCGTAGTGGACGCTCGCCACCTCGTCGCGCCGCTCCAGCCACTCGGCCAGCGCCTGCGCGTTGGCGGTGTGCCGCTCAAGGCGCAGGCTCAGCGTCTCCACGCCCTGGAGCAGCAGGAACGCCGAGTGCGGGGCGAGCGCCGGGCCGAGGTCGCGCAGCAGCTGCACCCGCAGCTTCACCGCGTACGCGCCCGGTCCGAGCGCCGGCCAGTAGCGCAGCCCGTGATAGCTCGGGTCCGGCCCGCTGAAGTCCGGGAACCGGTCCGCGTGGGCGCCGAAGTCGAAGGTGCCGCCGTCCACCACCACACCGGCGACCGCGGTGCCGTGCCCGCCGAGGAACTTGGTCGCCGAGTGCACCACGATGTCCGCGCCGTGCTCGATCGGCCGCAGCAGATACGGGGTCGGCACGGTGTTGTCCACGATCAGCGGCACCCCGGCCGCGTGCGCCACGTCCGCGACCGCCCGTACGTCCAGCACATTGCCGCGCGGGTTGCCGAGCGACTCGGCGAACAGCGCCTTGGTGGTGGGCCGGATCGCCGCCCGCCAGGCCTCGGGGTCGTCCGGGTCGTCCACGAACGACACCTCGATGCCGAGCCGCGCCAGCGTGTGCCGGAAGAGGTTGTACGTGCCGCCGTACAGCGCCGTGCTGGAGACGATGTGGTCACCGGCGCCCGCCAGGGTCAGGATCGCCAGGGTCTCCGCGGCCTGCCCCGAGGCCAGCGCGACCGCCCCGACCCCGCCCTCCAGCGCGGCGACCCGCTGCTCGAACACGTCCGTCGTGGGGTTGTGGATCCGGGTGTAGATGTTGCCGGGCTCGGCCAGCGAGAACAGGTCGGCCGCGTGCTGGGTGTCCCGGAACACGAACGAGGTGGTCTGGTAGACGGGGGTGGCCCGTGCGCCGGTCGCGGGGTCGGGGGCGGCGCCCGCGTGGATCTGCTTCGTCTCGAAGGACCAGGCGGCGGTGTCGGGCTGCGTGCTCATGGTGCGGGCTCCTCGTGCGCGGGAGGCGGTGACGTGGCACGAGGCAACCACGCGCGTACGCCGGCCGACAGGCTTACGCGCGAGGCGACATGAGGACGTCATGGACGACACGCGGCCGCAATGCTCCCGACACGGGGACCCGACACGGGAGCGGCCCGGAGCGATCGTCCATGCGGCGCGCCCGGGGCGATCGTCTTAGCCGGGTACCGGTTGTCACCGTCCCGTCACAGCCTCGGGGCCGGTGTAACCCGTGCTCCCGGACCGCTGTCTGTCCCGATGTCAGCAGATCTTCGCAGCATTCGTAGCAGAGGAAGCTCCATGAACCACCGCCACGTCTCCGCCGCCCTCGTCGCCGCCTCGGCCGCGGCCCTGCTCGCCACCGCGTCCGGGTCCGCCGGCGCCGCCCCGAGGCAGGCGGCCGCCCCGGCCGCCGCGGCCACCACCTGGAAGCCGTGCCACCTGCCCGCGGGCCGCCACTTCCTGAAGCTGGACTCCGCCAAGAACGTCAAGGGCAAGGCCGTCGTGCGCGTCACCCCGCAGACCTGCAAGGTGAACACGAGGAACGACGAGGACGTCGTCTACACCCCGAGCGGCGCCGCCCGCTCGCTCGGCTTCGCGTCGGGCGCCTCCGTCGAGGTCCTGCGCGACACCACGACCGTGAAGGTCGCGCCGACCTGGCTGGCGAACCACAAGCTCGCCAACACCCCGTACTTCACCTACCACGTCAACGCCAAGGGCCAGATCACCGCCCTGTCGGAGATCTACCACCCGTAAGCGGGAACAGCAGCGCGCCCCACCACCCGACGAGGGCGGTGGGGCGCGCCGCTGTGATGAGCCGGGATCAGCTCAGCGAGGCGAGCGCCGCGTTCCAGGTGGCCGACGGACGCATCACCGCGTCCGCCTTCTCCTGGTCGACGCGGTAGTAGCCGCCGAGGTCGACCGGCCGGCCCTGGACGCTGTTCAGCTCGGACACGATCTGCTGCTCGTCGGCCGCGAGGGACTCGGCGAGCGGCGCGAACGCCTTGGCCAGGTCGGCGTCGTCGGTCTGCTTGGCCAGCTCCTGCGCCCAGTACAGGGACAGGTAGAAGTGGCTGCCGCGGTTGTCGATGCCGCCGAGGCGACGGGTCGGGGACTTGTCCTCGTTGAGGAAGGTCGCCGTGGCGCGGTCCAGGGCGTCGGCCAGGACCTTGGCGCGGGTGTTGCCGGTGGCCGCCGCGTACTGCTCCAGGGAGGGGACGAGCGCGAAGAACTCGCCGAGCGAGTCCCAGCGCAGGTAGTTCTCCTTGACCAGCTGCTGGACGTGCTTGGGCGCGGAGCCGCCGGCACCGGTCTCGAACAGGCCGCCGCCCGCCATCAGCGGGACGACCGACAGCATCTTGGCGCTGGTGCCCAGCTCCAGGATCGGGAACAGGTCGGTCAGGTAGTCGCGCAGCACGTTGCCGGTGACCGAGATGGTGTTCTCGCCGCGGCGGATGCGCTCCACCGACAGCTTGGTGGCCTCGATCGGGGACAGGATCCGGATGTCCAGGCCCTCGGTGTCGTGCTCCGGCAGGTACTCCTTGACCTTGGCGATCAGCTGCGCGTCGTGGGCGCGGTTCTCGTCCAGCCAGAACACGGCCGGGTCGCCGGTGGCGCGGGCGCGGGTGACGGCCAGCTTGACCCAGTCGCGGATCGGGTCGTCCTTGGTCTGGCAGGCGCGGAAGATGTCGCCCTGGGCCACGGCCTGCTCCAGGACCACGTTGCCGGCCGCGTCGACCAGGCGGACCGTGCCGTCGGCCGGGATCTCGAAGGTCTTGTCGTGGGAGCCGTACTCCTCGGCCTTCTGCGCCATGAGGCCGACGTTCGGCACCGAGCCCATGGTGGACGGGTCGAAGGCGCCGTTGGCGCGGCAGTCCTCGATCACGGCCTGGTAGACGCCGGAGTAGCTGTGGTCCGGCAGCACCGCGAGGGTGTCGTGCTCCTGGCCGTCCGCGCCCCACATGTGGCCGGAGGTACGGATCATCGCGGGCATGGAGGCGTCCACGATGACGTCCGAGGGGACGTGCAGGTTGGTGATGCCCTTGTCGGAGTCGACCATGGCCAGCGCCGGGCCGTCGGCCAGCTCGGCGTCGAAGGACGCCTTGATCTCGGCACCCTCGGGCAGGTTCTCCAGGCCCTTGTAGATGCCGCCGAGGCCGTCGTTCGGGGAGAGACCGGCCGCCTTGAGAGTCTCGCCGTACTTCGCGAACGTCTTCGGGAAGAAGGTGCGCACCACGTGACCGAAGATGATCGGGTCGGAGACCTTCATCATCGTGGCCTTCAGGTGCACGGAGAACAGCACGCCCTCCTGCTTGGCGCGGGCGACCTGCGCGGCGAGGAACTCGTTGAGGGCGGCGGCGCGCAGCACGGCGGCGTCCACGACCTCACCCGCGATGACCTTGAGCGGCGCGCGCAGCTCGGTGGTGGTGCCGTCGGCGCCGACCAGCTCGAAGCGCAGGGTGGTGTCCTCGGCGATCACGGTGGACTTCTCCGTGCTGGCGAAGTCGTTGTCGCTCATGGTCGCCACATTGGTCCTGGACTCGGCGGTCCAGGCGCCCATGCGGTGCGGGTGGGTCTTGGCGTAGTTCTTCACCGAGGCCGGGGCGCGGCGGTCGGAGTTGCCCTCACGCAGGACCGGGTTGACCGCGGAGCCCTTGATCTTGTCGTAGCGGGCGCGGATCTCGCGCTCCTCGTCCGACTTCGGGTCGTCCGGGTAGTCCGGCAGCGCGTAGCCCTTGCCCTGCAGCTCGGCGATGGCGGCCTTGAGCTGCGGGATGGACGCCGAGATGTTCGGCAGCTTGATGATGTTGGCCGAGGGGGTCTTGGCAAGCTCGCCCAGCTCGGTCAGCGCGTCCGCGATGCGCTGGTCCTCGTTCAGGTACTCCGGGAATACGGCGATGATGCGCCCGGCCAGCGAGATGTCGCGGGTCTGCACGGGCACACCGGCCTGCGAGGCGTACGCCCGGACCACCGGCAGGAACGAATGCGTCGCCAGGGCCGGGGCCTCGTCTGTATACGTGTAGATGATGGTCGAGTCAGTCACCGGGTGCTCCGCTCCACGTCTGCAACATTGCTCGACATCAAGATATCTCGTGCCGGGGGCGGGCTCGACAGGGGTGGCTCCCGGGGCCGCTGTTTTCCGCCGACCGGCCGCCCTGCCTGGTCAGGCGCCTCCGCTTGGTTCCCCGGCCCCACGGGTGAGCTCGCGCTCGATCCAGCGGCAGATCACCTCCACGACGTACAGGTGTTCGTCCCTGGTCAGCTGTCGTCCCTTGGGGATGCCGTGCCACCGGAGCAGGCAGTTCCGGCAGCAGGTGGCGGTCGCGTGCTGCGCCACGAAGACGGGGTGGCCCCGGTACGGCGTCTGCTTTCCGTCCTTGTACGGCTCGGCCGGCGCGAGCCGCTTGGCGACCAGGTCATAGGCGTGCCACCGGATCGTGGCCACCCCCTTCTCCTCGGCGGTGACCCGCTCCGGCCCCCGCAGATGAAACCGGGCCCGGAACGGCTGCCGGGCAAGGGCGTCGAGCCGCTGGTCGAGGGGGTGGGGGTCGGGGGAAACGGTCATATCGGTACGAGGGTACGGGGTGGGGCGGGGATCGTGCGGGGGCCGGGGGCCGGGGACCGGGGCCTGCGCTGGGGGCCGGGGGCCTGGGGCCCGGGCCGGGTCGGGTCGGGCGGGCAGGGGTCGGGTGCCGGGTCCGGGTCCGGGTAGCGGGGTGTGGGGTGCCGGGTCCGGGTGGCTGTGTGCGGTGCGGGGTGCCGGGTCCGGGTGGTCGGGTGCGGGGTCGGAGGCGGGGTGCGGGTTCCGCTTAGGGCTTGGCCGGCCCCTCGGTGAGGTGTTTCTGTCTTGGCTGCGGGCTTCCGCATCCGCCCCGGTGGCCGCCTCGCTCCCTGGCCTGCGTGTACGGCCCCCACCCCGGGCCGCCTGTACGACGGCCCTCGCGCTCGGGCGTGCCCGGCTCCCGTGCCCGGCGGCCGTGCCGGGAGGCGGGATCCGGCTTTTGTGGCGCGATCTGTTCTGCGGCCCGCGTTCTCGGCGGCCCCCAGTTCCCGGCTTCCGCTTTGGCTGCCGGTGTGCGGCTCGTCCGGCCTCGGTGGTCGGCGTTCGTCTCCGACCTCCTGCGGTGACGGGTCCCCACCCGCCCGGCCGGCCCCCGCCGAGGAGGCGGAGCTTCGCCTCTGTGACCGGTCTCAGCCGCGCGCTCCTGATCTCCGCGAGCGACGGCCCCCGTCCCCGCCCGTAACCATGACGCGCCCCCATCCCCGTCGGCGGTCGGGTCCCCGTCCTCCCGATCGGTGCCCCGCTCAGCGGCTTCCCGCGCCCTGCACGAGCGACGGGCCTCCGTCCCGACGAGCGACGGGCCTCCGTCCCGCCCGCGATCATGGCGCGCCCCCACCTCCCTCGGCGGCCGGGCCCCCGCCCCCGCCAGCGACCCCCTACTCGGCGGGCTCCCGTGACACGTCCCCCGCGCTCCGCTGCTGCGGAATCGTGAAGGAGCCCTGCTGGATGGCGACCGTGCGGACCGGGGAGGGGATGCGGATGTTCTCCTCCTGGTAGCGGCGGTGCAGGCGCTTGATGAATTCGTGTTTGATCCGGTACTGGTCGCTGAACTCGCCGATGCCGAGGATCACCGTGAAGCCGATGCGGGAGTCGCCGAAGGTGTGGAAGCGGATCGCGGGCTCGTGGTCCGGCAGCGCCCCCGGCACCTTGCGCATGACCTCCACGACCACCTCGGCGGTCACCCGCTCCACCTTCTCCAGGTCGGCGTCGTAGCTCACGCCCACCTGCACCGGCACCGTGAGCCGCTGCTCGGGCCGGGTGTAGTTGGTCATGTTGGCCTTGGCGAGCTGGCCGTTCGGGATCACCACCAGGTTGTTGGACAGCTTGCGGACCGTCGTCTGACGCCAGTTGATGTCGACGACGTACCCCTCCTCACCGCTGCTCAGCTGGATGTAGTCGCCCGGCTGGACGGTCTTGGACGCCAGGATGTGGACGCCCGCGAAGAGGTTCGCGAGAGTGTCCTGGAGCGCGAGCGCCACCGCGAGACCGCCGACGCCCAGCGCGGTGAGCAGCGGCGCGATGGAGATCCCCAGCGTCTGGAGCACCACCAGGAAGCCGATCGCCAGGACCAGCACCCGGGTGATGTTGACGAAGATGGTCGCCGAGCCCGCCACCCCCGACCGCGACTGCGTGAACGTGTGCACCAGACCGGTGATCACCCGCGCCGCGGACAGCGTGGCCACGAGGATCAGCCACACCTCCAGCACCTGGTCGGTGTGGTGCTGCACGGACCTGGTGAGGGGGAGCACGATCGCCGCGGCCGCCACCCCCGCCGCGACCAGCGCCCACGGCACGATCGAGCGCAGCGCGTCCACGATGATGTCGTCGCCGCTCCACCGGGTCCGCTTGGCGTGCTTGGCCAGCCAGCGCAGCAGCGAACGGGAGAGGAAGGCGGCCAGCAGGCCCGCCGCGACCGCGACGCCGGCGACCACCGCGTCGTCCAGGGTCAGCGCACGGTTCACCGCTCACCCCCAAAACCCGGGATCCGTACGGAGGGCCGTATGCGAGGTCTCGTCACGTTGTCACCTGCTCGATGTGCGGGAAGTACGAACGTGCCGGCCCCGGAACTCCGGTGACCGGCACGAGCGTTCATCCTGCCGTATCCGGAACGCGCCCTCTCACCGGGCCCGCTGGAGCACCGGGGCCCTCGATCAGATGATGCCCTCGGCGAGTTCGGCCTGGTCGCGGTCGCTGCCGTACGCCGCCGTCGGGGTGCCGTACGAGCGGCGGGCGACGTACCACCAGGCGCTGGCGAGGAGGAGGACGACGGCCAGTGCCACGGCCGCGTAGTTCATCGTGCCGACGGTGACCGGCGAGGACTGCGGCAGGCAGAACAGGACCGTGACACCCGCCACCCAGACCACCGCGACCCAGCCGACCGGCCTGCTCCACCGGCCCAGATGCCAGGGCCCGCGCCGGAACCGGTCGCCCGCCCGCAGCCGCAGCAGCACCGGGATGGCGTACGCGGGGGTGATGCCGATGACATTGATCGCGGTCACCGCGTTGTACGCAGTCGCCGAGTACAGCGACGGCAGCGCGAGGACCCCGGCCACCCCCACCGACAGCCATACGGCGGCCACCGGGGTCTGGGTGCGGCCACTGACCGTGCGCCACAGCCGGGAGCCGGGCAGCGCGCCGTCCCGGCTGAACGCGAACACCATCCGGCTGGCCGCGGCGACCTCGGCGTTCCCGCAGAACAGCTGGGCCACGATCACCACCAGCAGCAGCGCCTTCGCGCCACCCGTGCCGAGGCCGTCGAGCAGGATCTGCGCGGGCGGCACCCCGGTGGCAGTGGTGCGCGTGGCGTCGTAGTCCTGGATGGCGAAGGTCAGCCCGGCCAGCAGCACGAAGCCCGCGAGCCAGGAGACCCAGATGGCCCGGACGATGCCCTTGGCCGCCGACACCGAGGCGCGCGAGGTCTCCTCGGAGAGATGGGCGGAGGCGTCGTAGCCGGAGAAGGTGTACTGGGCGAGCAGCAGGCCGATCGCCGCGACGTAGACCGGGTTCGACCAGCCGGTCCCGTTGACGAACGTGGTGAACACGAAGGACGGCGAGCGGTGGTGGTCGGGGACGATCGCGAGCGCGCCGACGATCAGCGCGACGCCCGCCAAGTGCCACCAGACACTGACCGAGTTGAGGAGGCTGACGACGCGGACGCCGAACAGGTTCAGCACCGCGTGCAGCAGCAGGACGGCGCAGAAGATCAGCATCGTCCTGCCCGGGGTCGGCACGAAGCCCCACTGGAGGTTGGCGAACGCGCCGGCGAACAGGGCGGCGCCGTAGTCGATCCCGGCGATCGCGCCGAGCAGCCCCAGCAGGTTCAGCCAGCCCGTGTACCAGCCCCAGCGGCGCCCGCCGAGCCGGTCGGCCATGTAGTACAGGGCGCCCGACGTCGGATACGCGCTGGTGACCTCGGCGAGCGCGAGCCCGACGCACAGCACGAACAGCCCGACGCCCGCCCAGCCCCACAGCATCACGGCGGGCCCGCCCGTGTTCAGGCCGAACCCGTACAGGGTCATACAGCCGGACAGGATCGAGATCACCGAGAAGCTGATCGCGAAGTTGCCGAAACCGCCCATGCGGCGGGCGAGTACGGGGCGGTAGCCGAGTTCGCGCAGGCGCCGCTCCTCGTCCTGCTGGGGCAGCTCGGGGGAGGGGGACATGGGGGGGACCTCCGGGGGTGGGGGGGGACCTGGGGGTTCGGGAGTGGACCGGGACGGTGGGGGCGCTCAGGGGCGGGTTCCGGTGCGGGTGCGGGGCTCGGCGCAGGCATCGGCACAGGCTTTGGCGGGGGTGCCCGTGGCGGTGTCGCCGGCCAGGGCGCGGCAGTGGTCGCGGGCCCGTGTGAACACGTCCACCGGGCGTTCCCCGTCCCGGGCGCGGTACATCCAGGGCGGCGGGCTGAAGTACGGGCCTATCGCCTCGAACACCCGGTCCGCGCAGGCGAATTGACGGGCACCCCACAGGGCGTGCGCCAGATGGTTGAGGTCCGGTTGCGCGCGCCGGCCGGGTGGCGCGTGCTCGAACCAGGCATGCAGGGCACCCCGCGCCTCGTCGACGGCGGCGTCCGTGGCCCAGTGCGTGTGGTCGGGGCGGTGCGCGCGCCGGTGGCGCTCGACACGGACGTGGAGGGGAAGGAGGTGGAGCGCCGATCCGGGTGGCGCCTGCGCCGCGGCCCAGCGGGCGTAACCGGCGGCGTCCGTCAGGCTGTTGGCGTCCTCGTCGGGGCCCCGCGCTCCCGTACGACCGTCCACGCCGCGTCGCGCGTACAGGAACTGGAGCATCCGGTGATGCGCCTCGCGGTTGAACGGATCCCGCTCGGCGGCCTCGGCCAGCAGCCCCCAGGGGCCCGGCACGAGGTGCGGCTCGGGCGGATCGGCCCGGTGCTCCGCCCAGCGCTGCTCGGGGTCCAGCTGGGCGAGGGCGAGCAGGCAGATCCAGGGCACGGGATCACGCGGCGCGGGCAGGGTCGCGGTCTCGGCGGCGTCCCATGCCTCGATCCACAACTCATGGGCGCGCAGATGCCGTTCGCGGCGCGCCCGTAACGCCCGTTCCACACCGATCCGGGCCCGCATCACCTGGGCGTGGGCGCTGTCCGGCTCCTCCGCGAGCCAGGCGCGCACCACGTCGCTGCCGGCGGCCGCCGCCGCGAGGATCTGGGTGCGCCGGGTCCACATCCACCACTCGGTGGTCTCCGCGAGCAGGGTGCGCATGGCCACCCAGCGCCCGGCGCGCACCTCCTGGAGGACCGCGCGCAGGGCGTGGTCGGGTCCTGCGGGGTCGTAGGAGGGTCTCGCTCCCTCGCGTGCCATCAGCCGATGCCCCGGAGCCGGTGACGCACGGACGAGGCGGCGGAATGAGGTGGCAACAGCCCTCCCCTGGGCGGTGCGTGGTGGTCGGCGGCCACTATAGGGGTGGTCGTTCTGCCTCACCATTGTTGCCAACTCAATGAGCCAGCCGGGTGAGTTGGAAGATCATCGGTCTGCCACGGGTCGGCTTGACGCCGGATGCGCGCGGCGGCAGGCTGACGCGGTGATCTCTGGTGCCGGGCGCGGGAGGGGTACGGATGGCAGGGGCGGTACGGTGACCGGGCTGCCGCGAGGGACGACGGGGGCGGCGGGCCGGACGGCCGCACCGGGGTGGTGGACGGCTGGATCCGAGCGGTGGACGGCCGTACCGGAGCGGCAGACGGCTGGACCGGCGTGACGGCGGGGCCGGTGCTCGCCGTCGACCAGGGCACCTCCGGCACCAAGGCGCTCGTGGTCTGCCCGGAGCGCGGCGTCCTCGGCACCGGATACGCCGAGGTCCGTCCCCGGTACCGGCCCGGCGGGCTGGTCGAGGTGGACCCGGACGCGCTGTACGACTCGGTGGTCACGGCCGGCCGGAGCGCCCTCGCCGAGGCCGGGGAGCCCGTCGTCGCCCTGGGCCTCGCCAACCAGGGCGAGACCGTCCTCGCCTGGGACCCCGCCACCGGCCGCCCGCTCACCGACGCCCTGGTCTGGCAGGACCGCCGCGCCGAGCCGATCTGCGCCGAACTGGCCGACAATGCCCAGGAGTTGCGGCATCTCACCGGGCTCCCCCTGGACCCCTACTTCGCCGCGCCCAAGATGGCCTGGATCCGCCGCCATCGCACCCGCGAGGGCGTCGTCACCACCTCGGACGCCTGGCTGGTGCACCGCCTCACCGGCGCCTTCGTCACCGACGCCGCCACCGCCGGCCGTACCCAGCTCCTCGACCTCGACCACGTCGCCTGGTCGTCCCGCGCCCTCGACCTCTACGGCCTCACCGGCGAGCGCCTCCCGGAGATCACCGACGTCGCCCAACCGGTCGGTAGCACCAGGGAGTTCGGCTACGACATCCCGCTCACCGGCCTGATCGTGGACCAGCAGGCCGCGCTGCTCGCCCAGCGCGTCACCACCCCGGGAGCCGCCAAGTGCACGTACGGCACCGGCGCGTTCCTGCTCGCCCACACCGGCGAACGCCCCCGGCGCGGCGACTGCGGGCTGGTCAGCTGCGTGGCGTGGCGGCTGCGCGGGACCACCAGTTACTGCCTGGACGGCCAGGTCTACACGGCCGCCTCCGCCGTGCGCTGGCTCGCCGACCTCGGCGTCATCGGCTCCGCCGCCGACCTCGACCCGGTCGGCGGCACCGTCCCCGACAGCGGCGGCGTCACCTTCGTACCCGCCCTCGCCGGACTCGCCGCCCCCTGGTGGCGCGGCGAGCTGCGTGGCTCCCTCACCGGGCTCGGCCTCGACACCACCGCCGGCCATCTGGTGCGCGCCCTGTGCGAGGGCATCGCCGCCCAGGTCGCCGAACTCGCCGGGGCCGCCGCCACCGACCTCGGCACCCCGCTCGGCGCGCTGCGCGCCGACGGCGGCCTCACCCGCTCCGCGCTGCTCATGCAGACCCAGGCCGATCTGCTGCAACTCCCCGTAGAGGTGTCCGCGTTGCCCGACGCCACCGCGCTCGGCGCCGCCGCCCTCGCCCGCCTCGGCGCCGACCCCGCCCTCGACGCCGCCGACGTCCTGCCCGAGGAGCGCCCCGCCGCCGTGTACGAGCCCCGTATCCCGGCCGACCGGGCGGCCGAGCGCCGCGCCCGCTTCCGCGCGGCCGTCGCCGCCCTGCCCGGCGCATGAGCGGCCCCGCGCCCCCGACCGTCACCGCCGAGGGCCCCCTGCCCGACCGGCCGTACGACATCGCGGTCGTCGGCGCCGGGGTCGTCGGCTGCGCCATCGCCCGCCGGCTCGCCCGCCACCCGCGTCTGAGCGTGGCCCTGATCGAGGCGCGGAACGATGTGGGCCAGGGCACCTCCAAGGCCAACACCGCGATCCTGCACACCGGTTTCGACGCCGTGCCCGGCACCCTGGAGGCCCGGCTCGTCCGCGAGGGATCCGCCCGCCTCGCGGCCTACGCGGCCGAGTCCGGCATCCCGGTCGAACCCGTCGGCGCGCTGCTCGTCGCCTGGGACGAGGAACAACTCGCCGCCCTGCCACGGCTCGCGGAGAAGGCGGAAGCCAACTCCTACCACGACGCGCGTCCGTTGAGCGGAGCGGAGCTGTACGCCCGTGAGCCGCACCTCGGTCCCGGCGCGCTCGGCGCCCTGCACATCCCCGGCGAGAGCATCATCTGCCCCTGGACCACCACCCTGGCGTACGCCACCCAGGCCGTCCGCGCCGGAGTCCACCTGCACCTGAACGCCACGGTGGAACAGGCGACGTGGGACGGCGGCCACCACCTGCACACCTCCCGTGGCGCCCTGCGCGCCCGCTACCTCGTGAACGCGGCCGGGCTCGGCGCCGACACCCTCGACCGCCGCCTCGGACGCGACGACTTCACCGTCACCCCGCGCCGCGGCCAGCTCCTGGTGTTCGACAAGTTCGCCCGTCCGCTGGTCCGGCACATCCTGCTGCCCGTACCGACCGCGCTCGGCAAGGGGATTCTGGTCGCCCCCACCGTGTACGGCAACGTCCTGCTCGGCCCCACCGCCGAGGACCTGGACGACAAGCGGGCCACCGGCACCACCGCCGACGGCATCGCCACGCTGCGGGAGCGGGGCCGCCGTATCCTGCCCGCGCTGATCGACGAGGAAGTCACCGCCGTCTACGCCGGGTTGCGCGCGGCCACCGGGCAGGAGGACTACCGGATCGCCGCGCACCCCGAGCGGTCGTACGTCACCGTCGGCGGCATCCGATCCACCGGCCTGACCGCCTCCCTGGCCATCGCCGAGCACGTCACCGCGCTGCTCGCCGCGACGGGCCTCGACCCCGGCCCCGAGCGCGACCTCGATCCGGTGCGCATGCCCAACCTCGGCGAGGCGTTCCCGCGCCCCTACCAGCGGCCCGGACCGATCGCCGCCGACCCGGCCTACGGCACCCTCGTCTGCCACTGCGAGCGGGTCTCCCTCGGCGAGATCCGCGACGCCCTCGCCGCCCCGGTCCCGCCGCGCGACCTGGACGGCCTGCGCCGCCGCACCCGGGCCCGGGCGGGCCGCTGCCAGGGGTTCTACTGCGGTGCCGCGGTACGGGAGTTGTTCGAGCGGCAGGGAAGGGGCGAGCGGGCGTGACGGCGGTACGACAGGTCGACGTCCTCGTGGTCGGGGCCGGGCCCGCGGGTCTCGCCGCGGCGGCCCGGCTCGCCGCCGCCGGTGCCGGACGCGTGGAGGTCCTGGAGCGGGAGGCGCGGCCCGGGGGAGTGCCCCGGTACTGCGCCCACGGCGGCTTCGGCACCTGGACCCGACCGCTGACCGGCCCGCAATACGCCCACCTGCTCGCGACGGCGGCCGAGCGGGCAGGCGCGGTGATCAGAACCCGAACCACCGTGCTGGACTGGGAAGGTGGAGCCGCCTCCGGCACGAACGTCCTGCTGACCGTCGGGCCCGACGGACCCGAGGCCCTCGCCGCGCGGGCCGTCGTCCTCGCCACCGGGGCCCGTGAACGCCCCCGCGCGGCCCGCCTGGTGCCGGGCACCCGGCCCGCCGGCGTCTACACCACCGGTGAACTCCAGCAGACAGTACACCTGTTCGGGCAGCACATCGGTACCCGGGTGGTCGTGGTGGGCGCGCAGGACGTGTCGTACGCGGCGGCCCGGACCGTCCGCACGGCCGGTGCCGAGGTCGTCGCGCTGGTCACGGAACACCCCCGGGCCCGGACGAGCCGCGCCCGCGCGCGATCCGCCCGTCTGGTCCAGGGCGTTCCGCTGCTGACCGACACCACGGTCACCGAACTCCTCGGCCACGGGCGGCTGTCCGGCGTCCGCGTACGCCACCGGGACGGCCGTACGACCGTACTGCCCTGCGACACCGTCGTGTTCACCGGCGACTTCGTCCCGGACCACGAACTCGCCCGGCGCGGCGCCCTCGCCCTCGACCCCGGCACGCGGGGCCCCGCCGTGCCCACCACCCTGCACACCTCGCGCCCCGGCGTCTTCGCCGCCGGGAACCTCCTGCACGCCGTGGAGCCCGCCGGCACCGCGGCCCGCGAGGGGGCCGGGGCGGCCGGTGCCGTCCTCCACCACCTGGCGGGCGCCCCCTGGCCGCGCCCCGGTGTCCCGGTCACCGTCGAACCGCCGCTGCGCTGGATCACCCCCAACCGCATCACCCCCAACGACCTTGATCCCAAGGGCCTCGATCTCAACGGCCTTGATCCCGGCCGCATCGACCCGGCCGCCCCGCCCCCACCCCACCTCCTGCGCACCGGCACCCCCCTGCCCCGCCCCGTCCTGTACGTCCACCAGGACGGCCGCCTGCTGCACCGCGCCCGCCTCGGCCCCGGCACCGCCCAGCCCTACCGCACCCTGAAGCTCGACGCGTCCTGGCACGGGCGGGTGGACCCCGAGGGCGGGGAGGTGAGGGTGAGCGCGGGCTGAGCCGGGGGCGTTGTCAGTGGCGTGTGCGACAGTGCGGTCGTGACTGAGATCAACACTGCGGTGCCCGCCGCGCTGTCCGGCCTCGACGCCGTCGACTGGTCCGCGCTGACGCACGCCTACGGCCCCGCCGACGACGTGCCCGGACTGCTGCGCGCCCTGTGCTCCCCGGACGAGGAGCAGCGCCACCAGGCCCTGGGCGCGCTGTACGGCAACATCTTCCACCAGGGCAGCCGGTACCCGGCCACGGCCGCCGCGGTGCCGTTCCTGATCCGGATGGCGGCGGACCCCGCCCTGCCCGACCGTGCCGTGTGCCTCCAACTGCTGGCCGCCCTCGCCATCGGCTACGACGAGGCCCAGCTGCCCGGCGGGATCGCGATCGCCGAGTGGCGGGCCGCCGTCGAGGAGGTCCGCGCGCAGGACCCGGAGGCGATACGCGCCGAGTACGACGCGTGGGTCGAGGCGGCGGGCGACGACAGGGAGCGGCGCATGCGGGAGTTCCGCCGCGACATGTACGACCATGACCAGCATCTGGAGGCCATGGCGGCGGAACTGGGCGCCTACGACGCGGTGCGCGCGGGCATACCGGCACTGCTGCCCCTGCTCGGGGACACGGACGCGGCCGTACGGACGGGCGCGGCCTATGTGCTGGCCTGGTTCCCGGAGGCGGCCGGGGAGAGCCTGCCGAGGCTGCTCACGAGGCTGGACGAGGAGCGCGACCCGGTGGCCCTGGCCACCGCCCTGGTGACCGCCGGGCTGCTCGGCGACGACGGCAGCGGACCGGAACTGGCGCTCCGGCTGCGGCCGTTCCTCACCGCCGGGGAACCGGTGGTGCGCTGGGCGGCGGCCACGGCGCTGGCCCGGCTCGGCGGCAAGGGCGTCGAGGCGGCCGTCACCGCCGACATACTGGCCGAACTCGTGTCCTGCGCCGGGGAACCGGGGCCGGACGAGCCCCGGGTCCCGTTCCACGAGGGCGACACGCGCGGCTACTCCGCGGCCTCCCTCACCCTGCTCGCCGACCGGTACCCGCGGGAGGCCCTGGACGCGGTGACCGACGGACTCGCCGCCACCACCGGACCGGCGAGCTTCCCCGTCGCCACGGCCGCGCTGCGGCTGGCCTTCGGCGACCCCCGCCCGGACGGACCCGGCGCCTTCACGGACCTGACCGAACCCCAGCGCCGCCTGGTCCGGGTCCTCGCCGGGCTCGACAAGGACACCTGGCGGTGGGCGAACTTCTGGGACATCGTCCGCTCCTGGGGCCTGCCCACCCCGCGCGACGCACTGCGCGCCTACGCCGGGCTGCCCGAGGAGTGACGACCGTGAGGGGGGTGCTCGAATGAGGCGTGGGCGGATGAACTGCGCGCGTACGAGGCGTGCTTGTACGCGGTGTGCCCGTACACGCTGCACCCGTACACGCTGCACACGCACACGCTGCACCCGCGGGCGACGCACTCGCATCCGCTGCTCTCGCACGTGGCGTACTCGCATGCGGCGTACTCGTGCTCGTGCGCGGTGCGTTCAGCTGAACGAGCCGTGCCGCCCCGCCCCCGAGGCGAACCGGGCGGCGCCCTCCGCGCTCTGCGCCAGCACGCCCGCCCCATGGCGGAGTTCACCGAGCAGCGCCGCCTCCTCCGGCAGGCCCTCCTGGTCGAGGACCGAGGCGCGGTCGCTGCGCAGGCACGCCTGCGGGAACCGGGCGATCTCCGCGGCCAGCGCCTCCGCCTCCGCGCGGGCGGTGCCGGTCGGCACCACGCGGTTGGCGAGCCCCATCGCGTACGCCTCCGGCGCCGCCACCGGACGGCCGGTCAGGATCAGGTCCATGGCCCGGCTCGTCCCGATCAGCCGGGGCAGTCGTACGGTCCCGCCGTCGATCAGCGGCACCCCCCAGCGGCGGCAGAACACGCCGAACACCGCGTCCTCCTCGGCCACCCGCAGATCGCACCACAGGGCCAGCTCCAGGCCGCCCGCCACCGCGTGCCCGGCGACGGCCGCGATCACCGGCTTGGACAGCCGCAGCCGGGTCGGACCCATCGGCCCGTCGCCGTCCTCGGCCACCCGGTTGCCCCGCTCGGTGCCGATCGCCTTCAGATCTGCGCCCGCGCAGAACGTGCCGCCCTCGCCCCACAGCACCGCCACCCGGGCGTTCTCGTCCCCCTCGAACTCGCGGAACGCGGCGACGAGTCCGGCCGCCGTCGGACCGTCCACGGCATTGCGGGCCGCGGGCCGGGACAGGACGACGGTGGTGACGTACTCCTCGCGCTCCACACGGACCGGCACGGCGGGTTCTCCCTCTCCAGGCGGCTGGGAGGGCCACTCTGCCTCAGATGACCTTCAGCCGCACCAGCGCCCCCAGCGTCAGCGCCCCCGGCAGCAGCGGCGCCCAGACCGTGATGATCCGGTAGGCCAGTACCACCGCCGTGGCCGGTGCCCCCGGACCGCCGACCGCGACCAGGGCCACGATCAGCGCCGCCTCCACCGAACCGAGCCCGCCCGGGGTGGGCACCAGGGCCACCGCGACCGTCGCCGCGAGATAGGCGAGCGCCATATGGGCGGGCGGCACCGGCAGTCGCAGCGCCCGGCCGACCGCGGCGAGCCCGGCCGCCTGGAGCGCGGGGAAGGCCAGCGAACCGCCCCACAGGGCCAGGGCACGGACCGGCCGGGTGTGCACGGAGCGCGCCTCGCCCACGGCGTCCCGTACGAACGCGGCGGCCCGGACGCGCAGCGGTCGTACCAGCGCCCCGGCGGCCACCGCGGCCACCAGCAGCCCGGCCGCGCCCAGCAGCAGCGGCGGGGCCGAGCCGTGCGGCAGCAGCGGGCCGAGCCGCAGCGCGTCCGGGAAGGCGAGCAGCAGCACGGCCAGCAGACCGAGCCGGCCCGTGCTCTCCGCGAGCAGATACAGGGCGAGCGCCGCCGAGGAACGGGCCGGCGGCACCCCGCACACGGTCATGAAGCGCAGGTTCACCGCGCCCGCGCCGAGCCCGGTGGGCAGCAGATGGTTGGCCGAGGCCGCCGCGAACTGGGTGGCCAGCAACCGGCCCTTGGGCAGCGCCTGGACCACCGCGCCCTGCCGGGTGACGGCCGCCGCCACCCAGGTCAGACAGGTGGCACCGGCCGCCGCGAGCAGCCAGGGCCAGGAGGCGGTGCGCAGCTGGCCGAAGCCCGCGGCGAGCAGCGAGCGGTCGCGTACGGCGGCCACGGCGACCAGCGCGAGCGGCAGCAGGCACAGCGCCTGGCGGACGGGCACGCGACGGGGGAGTCGTACCCGGGAGAGCGGGGGAGTGGGGACGGCAGTCACATCCGCAGAGGGTCCCGGCGCCGCCCCAACCGGAGGTGGCGTCGTCGGGGACGGCGGCTTAAGGGCAGTGGTCGGCGGAGCGGGTGAAAACCCCCGGATGTTGACCTCGACGAAGCTTGAGGTTCTACGTTCTCCACATGAGCATGGAGACCACCGCATGGACGCAGCTGCACAGCGTGATGAACGTGCAGGCCGAGCGCCGTCCCTTCGCCCGCGTCACGCTGCGCCGCATCGCCGCCTTCGCCCGCCCGCACCGCGCCGGGATCATCCGCTTCGTCCTGCTCGGGGTCCTGACCGCCCTGCTCGCCGTGGCGACCCCGGTGCTCGCCGGGCACGTCGTGGACGCCATCGTGTCGGGGCGCGACTCCGGGACCGTGGTCCGCCTGTCGCTGCTGATCGCACTGGTCGCCCTCGCCGAGGCCGGGCTCGGCATCCTCGGCCGGCGCCTGTCGTCCACGCTCGGCGAGGGACTCATCCTCGACCTCAGGACGGCCGTGTTCGACCATGTGCAGGGGATGCCCGTCGCCTTCTTCACCCGGACCCGCACGGGAGCGCTGGTCAGCCGGCTCAACAACGATGTGATCGGAGCCCAGCGGGCCTTCGCCAACACCCTCTCCGGCGTGGTGACCAACCTGGTCACCCTGCTGCTGACGCTCGCCGTGATGCTCACCCTGTCCTGGCAGATCACCCTGCTCGCCCTCGTGCTGCTGCCCGTCTTCGTGCTGCCCGCGCGCCGCATGGGCAGCCGGATGGCCCGGATGCAGCGGGAGGCGGCGGCGCTGAACGCGGCCATGGGCACCCGGATGACCGAGCGGTTCTCCGCGCCCGGCGCCACCCTGGTCAAGCTGTTCGGCCGCCCCGACGAGGAGTCCGCGGAGTTCGCCGCCCGCGCGTCCCGGGTCCGGGACATCGGGGTGCGTACGGCCACCGCCCAGTCGGTGTTCATCACCTCCCTCACCCTGGTCTCCGCCCTCGCGCTCGCCCTCGTCTACGGCCTCGGCGGCTGGTTCGCGCTGCGCGGCACCCTGGAGGCCGGCGCGGTCGTCTCGCTGGCCCTGCTGCTGACCCGCCTCTACGCCCCGCTCACCTCGCTGGCCGGGGCTCGGGTGGAGGTGATGAGCGCCCTCGTGAGCTTCGAACGGGTCTTCGAGGTGCTGGATCTGAAGCCGCTGATCGAGGAGAAGCCGGACGCGACCGAGGTGCCCGAGGGCCCGGTGGCCGTCGAGTTCGACGCGGTCCGTTTCGCCTACCCGGCCGCCGACCAGGTCTCCCTCGCCTCCCTGGAGGAGGTCGCCGCCCTCGACACCCGCGGCGGCACCGAGGTCCTGCACGGCATCTCCTTCCGCGCCGAACCCGGACAGACCATCGCCCTGGTCGGCTCCTCCGGCGCCGGGAAGTCCACCATCGCGCAGCTGCTGCCGCGGCTGTACGACGTCGACGCGGGCGCCGTCCGGGTCGGCGGGGTGGACGTGCGCGATGTGACGGCGGCCTCGCTGCGGGCCACGCTCGGCATGGTCACCCAGGACGGCCACCTCTTCCACGACACCGTCCGCGCCAACCTGCTGCTCGCCCGCCCCGGCGCCGCCGACGAGGAACTGTGGGACGCCCTCGGCCGCGCCCGCCTCGCCGAGGTCGTACGGTCTTTGCCCGACGGCCTCGACACGGTCGTCGGCGAGCGCGGCTACCGGCTGTCCGGCGGCGAGCGCCAGCGGATGACGATCGCCCGGCTGCTGCTGGCCCGCCAGCGTGTCGTCATCCTCGACGAGGCCACCGCCCACCTGGACAACACCTCCGAGGCCGCCGTCCAGGAGGCCCTCACCGAGGCTCTGGAGGGCCGCACCGCGGTGGTCATCGCCCACCGCCTGTCGACCGTCCGCGCCGCCGACCAGATCCTCGTCATCGAGTCCGGGCGGATCGCGGAACGGGGCACGCACGAGGAACTGCTGGCGGCGGACGGACGGTACGCCGAGCTGTACCGCACCCAGTTCGCGCAGGGACCCGGGGCGGGGGACGCGGCGGTCGTGACGGCGGAGGCGGGGGCGGTCTGACGCGGCGTCCGCCCGCCCGTGAACGGTGAGCGGTCCATCGGAGTTCGGCCCTCAGTTCCGGCCGGGGGCCGCCGGGTCGGCGAGGTCGAGGGTCACCTTGGACAGCGGACAGCTGACGCATGTCAGCACATGGCCGTCGGCCTTCTGCTCGGGAGTGAGGCAGGTGCCTTCAGGCCGCGTGACTTCTCCGCCGCGTACGCGCACCCTGCACGCGCCGCAGTTGCCGACCGTGCAGGAGTACGGCATGGGCAGTCCCGCGGTGAGAGCGGCGTCGAGCAGGGTCTGGCCGGGTTCGACCACGGTGGTCCCGACGAGGCTCCCGTTCCTCTCGACTCGCAGCTCCTGGGGTTGTGCGGCGACGGCGGGAGCGGTGGCGCCGCCGGTGAAGCGCTCCTGGTGGATGAATTCCTCCGGTACGCCGAGCTGTTGAAGGACGTCGTGGACGGTGGCCATGAGTGCCTTGGGACCGCAGACGTAATGGTGTGCGCTGTCGGACGGGGGCAGGCCGGTCACCCACCGGCGGATGCCCTCGGCGTCGAGTCGGCCGTCGCGGCAGGTGAGGACGTGGGTGACGGTCAGCCGGCCGGGATGGTCCTTCTCCATACGGCTCAACTCGTCGCGGAAGATGATCTCTTCGGGGCTGCGGCTGCTGTAGAGAAGGTCGATTCCGCCGTCCGACGCGGGATCGGCCAGGTGGGTTCGGATCATGCTCATCAGAGGCGTGATGCCGCTGCCGGCCGCGACGAGCACCAGGTGTCCGGGTGCCCGATCCGGTGCGTGGAAGGTGCCGGAGGGGCCGCGTACCGCGAGGCGGTCCCCGGGGCGCAGGCTGCCGTGAGCGTGGGTGGAGAAGAGCCCGCCCGGCACCTGTTTGACGGTCACTTCCAGTCGGAGGCCACCGGGGGCCGAGGAGGCCGAGTAGGCGCGCCGTACCGGGTGGCCCTCGATCTCCGTGACCAGGGTGAAGAACTGTCCGGGGCGGAAATCGAAGGGCTCGGCCGTTCCGTCGGCGTCTTCGAGGACGAGGGTGCGGGCGGTGGGTGTCTCCTGCCGTATCTCGCGGACGCGCACGGGCCGCAGCGGGCTGTCCGCCGGCTTCTCCGCGGGCACCTCGCGGTGGCGATCGGTGACGGGGGCCCGGACGTCGTCGTAGCCCTCCTTGCGCAGTCCGGCGACGTAGGCACGGTCGATGGCCTTCCGCATCAGCCGACTCACGCCGGGAATGGAGGTGATGAGCTTGGCCGACCATCCGGACACGCGTCCGGAGTCGGCCGCCCCGGCGGCCAGGTGCGCGCCGCCCAGGGCCATCATGTCGGGTGCCTCCCCCTGACCGGTCCGGCCGTCCGGCGTCCACAGCCGTGCCCGGGCCACGGCGTCGTTGGCGCGCACCTCTGCGTACTCGACGTCGATGAGGAGCGCGAGGTGCGGTGGCACTCCGCGCAGCGCCATCGACTCCAGGAGCGGGGCGTCGTCGGTGATCGCCGCGCGCCCGTGCAGATGCAGCACGCCGCTGCGGCCGGGGACGAGCGCGGCGAGCGAGAGCCGGTCGTCCTGGAGCAGGTTGTGCAGGGTGTCCGCGCGCCTGTTGCCCTTGCGGTCGGCGAGGACCAGGGTGCGGCCGTCCACGACGCGGGCCGCCGCCTGACGCTCCCCGCGCGGGCTGGTGTCGCTGCCGTTCCCGGTGTCCCAGGTGGTCAGGGCCAGGAACGGCGCGGCGGCCAGGAAATCGCTCACGCCGGGGCCGGTCAGCGGGCCGTCCCCCGCCACGGGTCCCGCCGTCCGGTGCGGTGCGGGCGGTTCCCACAGACCGGAGCGGATGACGGCCTGTGCGCAGTGCACGTATGCC
This sequence comes from Streptomyces sp. WP-1, assembly GCF_030450125.1. Lineage (NCBI taxonomy): Bacteria > Bacillati > Actinomycetota > Actinomycetes > Kitasatosporales > Streptomycetaceae > Streptomyces > Streptomyces sp. WP-1. Next base: position 1,196,686 of record NZ_CP123923.1, on the reverse strand, counting down.
TCGGTGACGTCCACGGCTGTCTCTCCGCTCGTGAGGGTGGACGCGGTGCCGTTGACGCGCAGCACCTCGCCCACACCGGGCAGCAGGAAGAACAGCGAGGCCGGACCGGGGGCGGCGGCCGGCCCGGTGAGGGGGAAGGAGAACCGCTTCGGGGAGTGGACGCGCGCGAAACCGGGCCTGCCACCGACGAAGGTGGTCCGGGCGGTGCCGGTCGCGTCTCGGTACCCGAAGGCCGCGACCGGGCTGAAGGCCAGGACCTCGCGGCATCCCGCGTCGAGGGCGCTGATCTGCTTGCGCGTGATCATCGCGGCCGGGCGGCCGACGACCGCCTCGACCTCCTCGGCGGAAGAGAGCCGGTGCACAGAGTCGGGCCGGTGTGTCTGTTCCAGCCGGTGTGTCTGTTCCATGGGACTCCTTGTCGGCCGGGGCGGACCGGCCGGGTCGCGGGCAGCCGGGGAAGAAGACGTCCCGCCCAGGCAGCCGCGGTCGTCGGCCAGGGGCTGCCGGATGCGGTCGGCCGACCAGATCCGGCGGCCACTTGCGCGGATATCTCCGCAGCTCATGGCACTATTCTGAGCAGAAGCTCAGCTTTTTGCTACTCGCTTTCCGCTGCCCGGAAGGACCGACGGATGACCGCCTCGGAACGCCGACTCGCCCCACGTCGCAAGCCTCGCCAGGTACGTGCCGAACTCACCCGGGAGCGCATCCTCGACGCCGCTGCTCAGGTTTTCGCCGAGCACGGCTACGCCGCCGGCACCACCAACCGCATCGCCGAGCACGCCCGCCTGTCCATCGGCTCGCTCTACCAGTACTTCCCGAACAAGGACGCCATCCTGGCCGAGCTGCTGGTCCGGCACATCGACCGCGGGGCCTGGGAGGGAGCCGAAGAGCTGGAACTGAGCCCCGGCAGTCTGAAGGAGACGGTGCGCGCCCTGGTCCGCGACGCGATCGACCACCACCGCGACGACCCGCAGCTCCTGCGCATCATGATCGAGGAAGCGCCCATGTCCGGTGAACTGATCGAAGCGATCGAACGGCACGGCAAGGCGCGGGTGAGCCAGGTACGCGGCGTGCTCGCCCGTCACCCCGACGTCCGCGTGCGGGATCTCGACATGGCCGCGGAACTCGTCGTGGGAACGGTCGAGATGAACACCCACAAGCTCATGGCCACCCCACATCCCAGGCAGGTCGACAGGCTGGAGTCGGAGCTGGTCGCCATGATCACCCGCTACCTCAGCGGTGATCAGTGACCGTCGGCTGTACCGGTCACGGGCGTACCTTGTCGGCACGACGGCCCGTGCCGAGGCGGGCCGGGAACGCCGGGTGAGGCCCCCGCACGTGTGAGCCCCCGCGAACCTGGATACGCGGAGCGCACGGCACCACGGTCCGTCCGGAAGGCCCACAGCCCATGACCAGTGACAACGCGCCCGCTCCGGCATCGGAGATCACCCTGAGGGTGAACGGCAAGCCGCACACCCTGTACGTCGACCACCGCCGCGTCCTGCTGGACCTGCTCCGCGAGGACCTGGGGCTCACCGGTGCCAAGAAGGGCTGCGACCACGGCCAGTGCGGGGCCTGCACCGTGCTGGCCGGCGGGCGGCGGCTCAACAGCTGTCTGCTGCTGGCGGTGACCCTCGACGGCGCCGACATCACCACCGTGGAGGGCCTGGGCGGCGACGGCGAGGAACCGCATCCGCTCCAGCGGGCCTTCCTCGACCGCGACGCCTTCCAGTGCGGCTACTGCACCCCGGGCCAGCTCTGCTCCGCCGTCGGCATGCTCGCCGAGGCCGCTGCCGGCCACCCCTCCCACGTCACCGACCCCGCCGCCCCCTCCGGCCGCCCCGTCGCGCTGGACCGGCCCGAGATCCGCGAGCGCATGAGCGGCAACCTGTGCCGCTGCGGCGCCTATCCGGGCATCGTCGCCGCGGTCGAGGACGTGATCGGGTGAACGGCTTCGGATACCTCAGGCCCGGCACGCTCCAGGAGGCCGCCGAGGCGTACGCCGCCCACCCCGGCGCCCGCTACCTGGCCGGCGGCACCAACCTGGTCGACCTGATCAAACTCGGCGTCGAACAGCCCGCGTTCCTCGTCGACGTGGGCGCCCTGCCCCTGGACGGCATCGAGGAACTCCCCGACGGCTCGCTGCGGGCGGGGGCCACCGTCCGCAACAGCGACCTCGCCGCCGACCCGCGCGTACGCGACCGCTACCCGGTGCTCTCCCAGGCCCTCCTCGCGGGTGCCTCGGGGCAGCTCCGCAACGCCGCCACCACCGGCGGCAACCTCCTCCAGCGCACCCGCTGCCCCTACTTCCAGGCCCTGGACAAACCCTGCAACAAACGCGATCCCGGCAGCGGCTGCGGCGCCCTGGAAGGCGTCCACCGCGACCACGCGGTTCTCGGCCGGTCCGCGTGGTGCATCGCCACCCACCCCTCCGACATGGCCGTCGCCCTCGCCGCGCTGGACGCCGAGGTCGAGCTGTACGGCATCGACGGCACCCGGAACATGCCCGTGGCCGACTTCCACCGGCTGCCCGGCGAGCACCCCGAGCGGGACACCGAGATCCGGCCCGGCGAGATCGTCACCGGCGTGCTGCTGCCGTCCGCCACGGCGGGGGTGCCCTCCGCCTACCGCAAGGCCCGGGACCGGGCGTCGTACGCCTTCGCCCTCGCCTCCGTGGCCGTCGTGCTGCGGCTCGCGGGCGGCACGATCGAGCATGTGGGCCTCGCCTTCGGCGGGCTCGCGCACAAGCCCTGGCGGGCCCGGCACGCCGAGGAGGCGCTGCGCGGCGCCGCCCCCACCCCGGCCGCCCTCGAACACGCCGTCGACCTCGAACTGGCCGCCGCCCGCCCCCTGGACGAGAACGCGTACAAGGTGCCCCTCGCCCGCAACCTCGCCCTCGACGTCCTCGGCCGCCTCACCCCCGCCCCCGCCGTGGCCTGACCGCGCGTCCACTCCGGCGACAGGAGGACCCATGCCCCACACCGACACCGCCCTCGGCGCCCCCGCCGAGCGCCTGGAGGGGCGGCAGAAGGTCACCGGCGCCGCCCGTTACGCCGCCGAGCATCCGCAGCCCGGCCGCGCCTACGCCTGGCCGGTGCCCGCCGCCGTGGTGCGCGGCCGGGTCACCGAGGTGGACAGCTCGGACGCCCGCGCCCTGCCCGGCGTCCTCGCCGTCCTCAGCCCCGGCGACGCGCCCAAGGTCGCCGAACCCGAGGACGCCACCCTCGCCGTGCTCCAGGACCCGCACGTCCCGCACCGGGGCTGGTGCGTCGCCCTCGTCGTCGCCGAGACCCCGGAGACGGCCAGGGCCGCCGCCCGGCTGGTGCGCGTCCGCTACGACAGCGAGCCGTACGACCTCGAACTGAGCGAGGAGCATCCGCGGGCCTACGAACCGCAGGAGGCGAACGCCGGGCTGCCCGGCCGTGTCGAACACGGCGACCCCGAGGGCGCCTTCGCGGCCGCGGCCACCCGTGTCGACGTCGCCTACCGGGTGCCGCCGCTGCACAACCACCCCATGGAACCGCACGCGACCACCGCCCGGTGGGACGACGACCGGCTCACGGTGTACACCTCCAGCCAGGGCGGTACGACGGCACGCGCCGTGCTCGCCCAGATGTTCGAGCTGCCCGAGGACAAGGTCACCGTGGTCAGCGAGCACGTCGGCGGCGGTTTCGGCTCCAAGGGCACCCCGCGCCCCGACCTGATCCTCGCCGTGATGGCCGCCCTGCGCACCGCCCGCCCGGTCACCCTCGCCTACCCCCGCCGCTATCTGCCCACCGTCGTCGGCCATCGCGCGCCCACCCTGCACCGGCTGCGCCTCGGCGCCGACCCGGACGGGCGGCTGACCGCGCTGGTGCACGAGGTGACCACGCAGACCTCACGGGTGCGGGAGTTCGTGGAGCAGGCCGCGGTGCCCGCCCGCGTCATGTACGCCACGCCCGGCCTGCGCACCCTCCACCGCGTGGTCGCCCTCGACGTGCCCAGCCCCTCCTGGATGCGGGCCCCCGGCGAGTCGCCCGGCATGTACGCCCTGGAGTCCGCCATGGACGAACTCGCCGAGGCGCTGGCCATGGACCCGGTGGAGCTGCGCATCCGCAACGAGCCCGAGCACGAGCCGGGCACCGGCATGCCGTTCAGCAGCCGGCATCTGGTGCAGTGCCTGCGCGAGGGGGCCCGCCGGTTCGGCTGGGAGGGCCGCGATCCGCGCCCGGGTGCCCGCCGCGAGGGGCCCTGGCTCCTCGGCACCGGCGTCGCCGCCGCCACCTACCCGGCCTCCGCCGTCCCGGCCACCGCAACGGCGCGCGCCCTGCCCGACGGCACCTTCACCGTGCGCATCAACGCGACCGACATCGGCACCGGGGCCCGTACCGTCCTCGCCCAGATCGCCGCCGACACCCTCGCCACCACCCTGGACCGGGTGCGCATCGAGATCGGGCACAGCGACCTGCCCCCGGCCTGGCTGGCCGGGGGCTCCACCGGCACCGCCTCCTGGGGCTGGGCCGTCCACGACGCCTGCGCCGACCTCGCCGACCAGCTCACCGTCCGCGAAGGGCCGTTGCCCCCCGACGGGCTCGAAGCGCACGCCGACACCGCGGGCCGCGCCGACGCCGAAGTCCCCTACGCCCGGCACGCGTTCGGCGCCCACTTCGCCGAGGTCGCCGTCGACACCGTCACCGGCGAGACCCGGGTGCGCCGGCTGCTCGGCGTCTTCGCGGCCGGGCACATCCTCAACTCCCGTACCGCACGCTCCCAGTTCACCGGCGCCATGATCATGGGCCTGGGCATGGCCCTCACCGAGAGCAGCACCCTGGACCCCGCGTTCGGCGACTTCCCCGAGTGCGACCTCGCCTCCTACCACGTGCCCGCCAACGCCGACGTGCCCGACATCGAGGCCCACTGGATCGACGAGGACGACACCCACCTCAACCCCATGGGCAGCAAGGGCATCGGCGAGATCGGCATCGTCGGCACCGCCGCCGCCATCGGCAACGCCGTCCACCACGCCACCGGCGTCCGCTGCCGCGAACTGCCCCTCACCCCCGACCGGATCCTCGCCGATCTGCCGGCCCCGGGCTGACGGTGGCCGGGCCGACCTGGGAGTACGACGGCTACCAGGCCGAACGGGAGCGGCTGCGGGAGTCCCTGCCCGGCGAGACCGGCCGCTGGGCGGAGGTCACGCACACCCTCCATGTGCCCTGGCGCGACGGGGTGATCAGCCAGTTCGCGGGCTACGGCGACCTCGCCGAACTGGACTGGGGCGGCTACCGCGAACGCTGCGGCGACATCCGGCGCCCGGACCGGATCCTGGAGGCCGAGGGCGACACCGTCAACCGCTACCGGGCGTCCAAGCAGGCCGACGTGCTGATGCTGGCCTACCTCTTCGCCCCTCGCGAACTGCGCTCCCTGTTACGGCAGTTGGAGAACGACATCGACGAGGACATCTGGTCCGCGACCGTCGACCATTGGGCCGCACCAGCCACGGCTCCACCCTCAGCGGGCTCGTGCACGGCTGGATCCTGACCCGCGCCCGCCGCGCCGACGCCTGGCACCACGTCCAGGAGACGCTGCGCGGCGACATCGCCGACATCCAGGGCGGCACCACCGGCGAGGGCATCCACCTCGGCGCGATGGCCGGCACCCTCGATGGGCGCCCCCGTCGACGTACGCCTCACGGGCCGGGTGGTGACGGTGCGGCCGGGGCGCACGGTGCGGCTCGCGCTACCGCGGTGAGGTCCCTCCCCGGGGTCGAAACCGGGGCCGAAGCTGTGTAAGTTCACCTGCGTTGTCGTTGTGCTGGTGTTGCTGGAGGTGTGTGGGCTGTGCTGATGACCGGCAAGGTGCTGCGTTTCGACGAGGTCCGCGGATACGGGTTCATCGCCCCTTCCGAACCGGGCGAGGACGTCTTCATGCACGCGAACGATCTGCTGGACGAGAAGTACCTCTACCACGAGGGCAGCGAGGTCGAATTCCACATGGAGAGAGGGGAGAAGGGCCCGAAGGCCTCCCAGATCCGGCTGGTCTACCAGCCCTCCTCGCACCGCCTGCCCAACCGCCCGGTCTTCTCCGACGGCTCCGCCACCGCCGAACGCCCCGCCGCCGCGCCGTCCGGCGAGGGCACCGGCGCGGGCCGCTTCCGCACCGAGCTGACCGAGGTCCTGGTCACCTCGGTCGACTCCCTCACGGCCGCGCAGATCCGCCAGGTCAGGGAGCGTGTCGTCGAACTGGCCCGGGAAAAGGGCTGGTTGACCGCCTGACCGGGTTCGCCGAGCGCCCTCGGCCGGACCCCGGCGAGGGATCCTGCCCCACCCCTTCTCCTGGCCCCTGGAGCACACCGTGACGACAGCCTGCCCGACCGGCGACCCGTGGGTGCGCCGCTTCCACCCGGCGCCGCGGACGCCCGCCCGGCTGGTGTGCTTCCCGCACGCCGGCGGCTCGGCGACCTTCTACTTCCCGCTCTCCGCAGCCCTGCGCGGCGTGGCCGACGTGGTCGCGGTGCAGTACCCGGGACGTCAGGACCGGCACGCGGAGAAGGGCATCGAGACCATCGCGGAGCTGGCGGACCGCGCGCACGAGGCGCTACAGCCGTACGCGGACCGCCCGTTGACGTTCTTCGGGCACAGCATGGGAGCCATCGTCGCCTTCGAGGTGGCCCGCCGCTTCGAACGCGACGGCGAGGGCCCCGTCCACCTCTTCGCCTCCGCGCGCCGCGCCCCGTCCGCCTACGCGGGCGAGAACGTGCACCAGCGGGACGACGACGGCATCATCACCGAGATGCGGCGGCTCAGCGGCACGGACGCCCGGCTCCTGGACGACGAGGAGATCGTCCGGATGATCCTCCCCGCCCTGCGCAGCGACTACACCGCCGTCGAGACCTACCGGGCCACGCCCGCCACCGTCATCGCCACCCCCATCACCGCCCTCACCGGCGACTCGGACCCCCGCGTCACCCCCGAGGAGGCCCACGCCTGGCGCGGCCACACCACCGGCCCCTTCGACCTGCGGATCTTCCCCGGCGGCCACTTCTACCTCTCCGAGCAGATCCCCGAACTGTCGGAACTCCTGCGGACCCGGCTGACGGCCTGAGGCCCGCGCGCGGTCGGGCGGCGGCTCAGGCGGTCCCGACCGCCGGCGCGCCGGTCCCGGCCGGCACCCGGGCCGCCGGGGCCGGTGCGACGAGCCACCCGCAGTGGCTGCTCTTGAGGGTGTGGACGTCGTACGGGTTGTCCGGGGTCGGCGCGTCGCCCTCGCGGATCAGCCGGTCCCGCAGGGCGAGGGGACGAACGTCGGCCGCACCTTGTCTCCCCGCTCCCGGCTCCCGCCACCGGAGACCCCCGGGGGACCGCAGGCGGGCGGAGATCACCGGCGCGACCGGGACGAGCGGCATCCGCCCGCCGCGCTACCCGAGGTCCCTCGGGCCGTAGAGTGCCGCCGGAGCCCCCGTCGTCAGGGCCCAGTACCGGTCGCCGTACGACCAATGCCACCATTCCGTGGGGTAGTTCACCAGGCCGGCGGCGGTCAGGGCCGAGGTCAGGATGTCGCGGTGGGCGCGGGCCGTGTCGCTGATGTCGGCGGCCCTGGTGTAGCAGGCGCCCGCGCTGGCCTCCGGGTCGGCGTTCATCGCCGTTCCCATGTCCAGTTCCTGGCCGTCGGCGTCGACGAGCGTGAGATCGACGGCCGCCCCGGCGCTGTGCGGCGCGATCTCGGGCGGCGAGACGTAGCGGCTCGCCGCCGAACGCACCAGCTCGGTGGGCCAGTCGGGGTGGGCGGCGCTCAACTCCGCGCGGTACTCCTCGAAATAGCGTCGCTGGAGGGACGGCGGCCGGTACCCCTCGACGAAGAGCAGCCGCAGCCCCTCGGGCAGCAACTCCTGTGCCTTGAGCAGCCGTTCGAACACACCCTCGCGCAGCCGGGCGTACGCTCCGTCCCCGTCCACCTTGCGCGCGTCGATCCGCAGCCGGCCGTCACGGCGCACATCCACCAGCCGCTCACCGCACTCCCGCACGGGCACGGCGGCGACCTTCGGATCGGACATCAAGATGATCTCAGCCATGGGCCGATCGTCTCAGCCCGACGCCGCCACCGGGAGGGGCACGAGCCGTCAGAACCGCAGCGTCAGATGGCGGGGTCCCCGCAGCATCGCGTTCTGCCGGTACGGCGGCGGGTCCTCGGCCAGTTCCGCCGTGCCCAGCCGGGGGAGCAGCGCCGTCAGCGCGGACTGCGCCTCCAGACGGGCGAGCGGGGCGCCGTAGCAGAGGTGGATACCGGAGCCGAAGCCGAGGTGCTCGTTGTCGGCGCGGGCCGGGTCGAAGCGGTCGGGATCGGTGAAGCGGCGCGGGTCCCGGTTGCCCGAGGCCAGGGCCAGGAACACGGAGGAGCCGCGCGGCAGCGTGGTGCCGGCGACGTCGAAGTCGGCGAGCGGGATGCGCTCGCGCATGTGCACCGGCGGCTCGTAGCGCAGCAGTTCCTCCACCGCCCTCGGCATCAGCTCGGGTTCGCGGCGCAGCCGGTCCAGTTCCCCGGGATGGCGCAGCAGGGTCAGGACCCCGTTGGTGATGAGGTTGACCGTGGTCTCGTGCCCGGCGATCAGCAACAGCACGGCCGTTTCGGCGAGTTCCTCCCGGCTGAGCCGCAACTCGGGGTCGGGCTCGGAGACGAACGCGGACAGGAGGTCGTCGCGCGGGTCGTCACGGCGCTGCTCGGCCAGGCCCACCAGATATCCGCCCATCTCCTGGCGGGCCCGCTCCGCCTCGTCGCGCGGTGCCGAACTCGCGTCCGGCCGTACGTCGGCGGACGCCACCAGCGTGTCCGACCAGGCGCGGAAGAGCGGTTCGTCCTCGTGCGGCACCCCGAGCAGCCGGCAGATCACCGAGACCGGCAGCGGATAGGCGAAGTCGTCCACGACATCGACCTGCCCGCCCGACTCGAACGGCGCCAGCAGTTCCTTGGTGATGTTCTCGATCTCGGCGCGCATCCCGTCCACCCGGTGCGGTGTGTGCGGCGGGCCGAACGGCCGCATGGCCAGCGTGCGCAGCCGGTGGTGCTCCGGGTCGTCCAGGCGCAGGAACGGCGGCTTGGCGGTCTCCAGGCCCCGGGTGCGGGGATCGGCGCTCATCCGCGGATCGTGCAGCAGCGCGGCGACCTCGTGATAGCCGCCGATCAGCAGGCTGCCGTCGGCCTGCGGGACGACCGGGCCGGCCTCCCGCAGCTCCGCGTACAGGGGGTAGGGGTCGGGGCGGCTGGCGTAGTCGGTGATCCTGGCCAGCAGGGTGCCGGGGTCCATGTCGGCTCCTCGAATCGGGGCGGGCTATACCACCGTCAGCCGGCGGTCCGGCAGATAGCCGGTCAGTGCGACCGTCGGGCCGTGGGACAGCACCGACGGGTCCGGTACGTCGGAGGGGATCGGGATCTCGGCCGCGATGGCCCGGTCGGCGGCGCCCGGCGGCGGCGGGAACGGCGCGCCGGTCTCGATCAGGTGCTGGTAGTAGTCGAGCGACTTGGCCATGTCGACGGTGACGGCGGCGGTGACCCGGCCCCGGTAGCCGTAGACCATGGCGAGCCGGCGCGCCTCCAGGGAGCCCTGCGCGATGACCACGTGGTCGGAGTAGGTGGGCACTCCCACCGACTTGATGTTGAGCCCGAACTGTGAGGACCAGAACGTCGGCAGGGCCAGGTGCGGGCGGCGCAGCGGTCCCGGGTTGACCATGTTGTGCGCGGCCACCTCGGCCTGGGTGACCGCGTTGCCCCAGTGCTCCAGGGACAGCAGCTGGTAGCCGAAGAGCGGGTGCGGGAAGCGGGAGACGTCGCCGGCCACGAAGACGTCGTCGGTGACGATGCCGTACATGGTGAAGGCCCGGCACCCGGCGTCGCAGGCCACCCCGCGCGGGCCCGCCGCGAGCCCGGAGTCCGCCAGCCACTCCACATTGCGCACCGCGCCGAGCGCCACCACGCACACATCAGCGTCCACCTGGTTGCCGTCGGACAGCTCCACGCCGGTGAAGGTCTTCTCGCCGAGCAGCCTGGTCACCGTCACCCCGGTGCGCAGGTCCACGCCGTGGCCGCGTTGCATCACGGCCGCGAGCTTGGACAGGGTGCCGCCGAGCGCGCCGACCAGGGGCGCGGGGCCGCGCTCGGTGACCGTGACCTCCAGACCGCGTTCCCGGCAGGCCGAGGCGATCTCGGAGCCGGTGAACCCGCCGCCGATCACCAGCACCCGCCGGGGCCCCGCGTCCAGCCGGGCCGCGAGCCCCGCCGCGTCCTCCCGGGTGCGCACGGTGCAGACGCCGTCCAGCGCGGCCTCCTTCGGGTTCGGCCAGGGCCGGGCGCGGGTCCCGGTGGCGATCAGCACCCGGTCGTACGGCAGTGACTCCCCGTTGTCGAGCAGCACCCGCTTGCCCAGCGTGTCCAGGCCGGTGGCCCGCACCCCGAGCACCCACTGCGCCTCGGGGTCGCGGCGCGTCGGCAGCCCGGTGGAGTCGGCCGGTGCGACGCCCAGCAGCACCTGCTTGGACAGCGGCGGGCGGTCGTACGGCGGATGGGGCTCGTCCCCGACGACGGTCAGGGAGCCGGTGAAACCCTGCTCGCGCAGCGCCTCCGCGGCCCGCAGCCCGGCCAGCGAGGCGCCCACGACGACGATCCGGCCGTCCGTGAGGTCATCGGGCACCGTCGTTCACCTCTTCCCCGAGGAGGATGGCCTGCACCGGGCAGGCCGCCGCGGCCTCGCGGACCCGTTCGACCTGATCGTCGGGGACGGCCGGGGCGTACAGCAGGCTCTCCTCGCCGTGCAGCCGGAACACGTCCGGCGCGAGGAACACGCACTGTGCGTAGCCCTGGCAGCGCGTGAGGTCGACAACGGTCTGCATCTCAACCACTTCCTCCTCCGCCGTACCGCCCCCTCACGTCCAGCATGGGGTGAGACCCCGGCGCTCGCACGGCCACCCGGACGACGGCCGGGAGGCGGCGCACCAACGCCCGCTGCCGGAGAGCGGCTTGACGGATCCGGACGAACACCGACATCCGCGCGGGCCCGCGGAGAAAAACTGGTCCAACCAGTTGACCACTGTACGAACCGCGTCCACCCTGATCGCCATGACCGAGGGACACATACGGCGCGAGGCGGTCTCCGACCAGCTCTTCGCCCTGCTGCGCGACAGGATTCTCGGCGGGGCGCTGCCGGCGGGCGGCGCGCTCACCGCCGAGCGGGAACTGGCGGCCGAGTTCGGGGTGAACCGGCACGCCGTACGGGAGGCCGTCAAACGCCTCCAGCAGGCCCGGCTGGTCGAGGTCAGCCACGGCGGCCGTACCCAGGTGCTGGACTGGCGGCGCACCGCCGGTCTGGAACTCGCCGTGGGCATCGCCGCCGCCGACAGCGGGCCCACCGTGCAGGACATCGCCCGCGACGCCCTGGAGATGCGGGCCTGTATCGGCGCGGACGCCGCCCGGCTGTGCGCGCTGCGCTGCTCCGCGCGGGCCGCCGCCGAGATCGCCGCGGCCGTCGAGGCGCACGCGCAGGCCGGTCCCGATCTGGCCGACCTGGACGAGACCTACATCGCCTGGTGGCGGCTGATCGTGGAGGGCTCCGGGAACATCGCCTACCTGCTGGCCTTCAACAGCCTGGTCGACGGCCTGATCCCGGTCGCCGACGTGCCCGCCGACCTCGGCGCGGGCGAGATCCTCGACGTCGAGGCCCACCGGCGCCTCGCCGGGCACATCACGGCCCGCGAGGCGCAGGCGGCCGAGCGACTGGCCCGCGAACTGCTGACCCGCGGCGTGCCCGCCGCGCCCCGCACCCGGAAGGGGGCCCGCCGGTGATCCCCGCCGTGGTCTACGCGATCCCGGCGTTCGTGCTGCTGGTCGTCGTGGAGGCGCTGTCGTACCGCTTCCTGCCGGACGACGACGAGCGCGGGTACGAGCTGCGCGACACCGTCACCAGCATGTCCATGGGCGCGGGCAGCCAGGTCATCGCGGTGCCGTGGAAGGCCGCGACGATCGTGGTCTACGCCGCCGCGTACACCGCCGTCCCCTGGCATCTGCCGCCGTCCTCCGGCTGGACCTGGCTGCTGCTGTTCTTCGGCGACGACCTCGCCTACTACGCCTACCACCGGGCCCACCACCGGGTACGGGTGCTGTGGGCGAGCCATGTGGTCCACCACTCCAGCCTGCGCTACAACCTGTCCACCGCGCTGCGCCAGACCTGGACGCCGATGACCGGCCTGCCGTTCTGGCTGCCGCTGGCGCTGCTCGGCGTGCCGCCGTGGATGATCCTGGTCCAGCAGGCGGTCAGCCTCGTCTACCAGTTCTTCCTGCACACCGAGCGGGTGGACAGGCTGTGGCGCCCCGTCGAGTGGTTCTTCAACACGCCCTCCCACCACCGCGTCCACCACGGCTCCAACCAGGTCTACCTGGACCGCAATTACGGCGGCATCCTCATCGTCTGGGACCGGCTGTTCCGCACGTTCGAGCCGGAGGGGGAGCGGGTGGTGTACGGCCTGACGAAGAACATCGGCACGTACAACCTGGCGTGGGTGGCCTTCCACGAGTACGCGGCCGCCTGGCGCGACGTCCGGGCGGCGGTGCGGTGGCGGGACCGGGTCGGATATGTGTTCGGGCCGCCGGGCTGGTCACCCCGCCAGTCGATGAGATGATGATCGCCAGGTCGAGTCGGAACTCCGGGGGGTAGAAGTGGCCGGATCGGTCCCGTGCCGTGTCGTCGTGTGCCGTGACTGCTGCTGCGGCACCCCGAAGGTGACCGGCGTCGACCACGCGGCGCAGACCGCCCGGCTGGAGGCGGAGGTGCCCACGCGGATCTCCGACTGCCTCGACGTGTGCGACCAGGCCAACGTCATCGTCGTCCAGCCCTCCACCGCCGGCCGGTCCGCCGGCGCCCGCCCGGTCTGGCTGGGGCTCGTCAACGACCCGGAGGCGACCGAGGACGTCATCACCTGGGTACGGTCCGGGGGGCCGGGCGTGGCGCCGCTGCCGGAGATCCTCGGGCTGTACGCCTTCACACCGCCGGGGCGTGCGGCGAACTCCTGAGGGCCACGGGCCGGGAGAACAGCCGTAGTTCTGGCCCGCCTTCACCACCCGTGACCCCGGCCGGTTGTGGTACGACGGCCCGTCCCGCACCCGGATCCGACCGGCCCGTACGGCGGGCAGCTCCGCCCGGCCCGGCCCCGCGACCGGCCCGCGAAGGGCGCGGACGGCGTGGCGTGAAGACGCGCCCGATCCACGGGGACACTGGATTTACTAGGACGTCCAACTATATATTCGGGGGAGAAGGCCCGCGGTGCAGGGAAGCCGGTGTGAATCCGGCACGGTCCCGCCACTGTGACCGGGGAGTACGCCGTCGACGGATACGCCACTGACGAGCTGGATGTCGGGAAGGCGGACGGCGCGCGCTGATCCGGGAGTCAGGATACCGGCCGCGGGATGTTCCGTGTTGTCCACGAGGATGGAGCCGACACGCATGGCACCCCCGCGCACCCATGACCCCGGCGCGAGCCGACGCGGGCCCCTCCCGCGCGGCAACCCCGCCGTACCGGTCTGAGGGCTCGTCCCGCCACCGCGTCTCTCGCGCCGCCCCGGCACACCCGCACGCGCTCCCGCGCACCTGGGCCGTGTGCCGCCGCCGCGCGCCGTCCCGGATCACCCCCTGACGAGAGCAGGCAGCCATGATCCGTCCCCAAGCCCCCTCTGTCGTACGCGAGTTGACCCATTTCGTCGACGGCAAGCACGTCCCGGGCACCTCCGGGGCCCACGGCGAGGTGTACGACCCCAACACCGGCGAGGTCCAGGCCCTCGTACCGCTCGCCGACCGCGCCGAGACCACGGCGGCGATCGCCTCCGCCGCCGAGGCGCAGCGCGCCTGGGCCGAGTGGAACCCGCAGCGCCGCGCCCGCGTCCTGCTGCGCTTCCTCCAGCTCGCCGAGCAGGAGAAGGACGCGCTGGCCCGGCTGCTGTCGGCCGAGCACGGCAAGACCGTCGCCGACGCCCACGGCGACCTTCGGCGCGGCCTGGACGTCGTGGAGTTCGCCGCCGGCATCCCGCATCTGCTCAAGGGCGAGTTCAGCGACAACGCGGGCACCGGCATCGATGTGCACTCGCTGCGCGCACCCCTCGGTGTCATCGCGGGCATCACGCCGTTCAACTTCCCCGCCATGATCCCGCTCTGGCAGGCCGCACCCGCGCTGGCCTGCGGCAACGCCTTCGTCCTCAAGCCCTCCGAGCGCAACCCCTCCGTGCCGCTGCGGCTCGCCGAACTCTTCCTGGAGGCGGGCCTGCCGCCCGGCGTGCTCACTGTCGTCAACGGCGCCCGGGACGCCGTGGACACCCTCCTCGAAGACCCGCGCGTCGCCGCCCTCGGCTTCGTCGGTTCCACCCCCGTCGCCGCGCACGTGTACGCCACCGCCGCCGCCCACGGCAAGCGCGCCCAGTGCTTCGGCGGCGCCAAGAACCACCTCGTCGTGATGCCGGACGCCGACCTGGACCAGGCGGTCGACGCGCTGATCGGCGCCGGGTACGGCTCGGCCGGTGAACGCTGCATGGCCATCTCGGTCGCCGTGCCGGTCGGCGAGGCCACCGCCGACGCCCTCGTCGCCCGGCTCGCCGAACGCATCGCCGCCCTGCGTATCGGCCGCAGCGACGACCCCGAGGCCGACTTCGGCCCGCTGGTCGCCCCCGAGGCCCTGCGCCGGGTCCGCGAGTACGTCGACCTCGGGGTCCGGGAGGGCGCCGAACTTGTCGTGGACGGACGGGACTTCGTGCTCCCCGGCCACGAGAGGGGCTTCTTCGCCGGGGCCTCGCTCTTCGACCGGGTCACCCCGGACATGCGGATCCACCAGGAGGAGATCTTCGGCCCGGTCCTCTCGGTCGTCCGCGCGGCCGACTACGAGGAGGCCCTGCGCCTGCCCAGCGAGCATCTTTACGGCAACGGCGTCGCGATCTTCACCCGCGACGGGGACACCGCCCGCGACTTCACCCGGCGGGTGGACACCGGCATGGTCGGCGTGAACGTGCCCATCCCGGTGCCCGTCGCCCACCACACCTTCGGCGGCTGGAAGCGCTCCGGCTTCGGCGACCTCGGCCAGCACGGCCCGGACGCGATCCGCTTCTGCACCCGCACCAAGACCGTCACCTCCCGCTGGCCCGCCGGCCGCCGCGAGGGTGCCTCCTTCACGATCCCCACGATGGGCTGAGCGCCGTATGACCACCACCCTGCTCACCGAGGACCAGCGAGCCCTCGTCGAGACCACCCTCGACTTCGCCCAGGACCACCTCGCCCCGCACGCCCTGGACTGGGACCGCGACCACCACTTCCCCGTCGACGTCCTGCGCAAGGCCGCGGGGCTCGGCCTCGGCGGCGTCTACGTCCGCGAACAGCACGGCGGCTCCGCCCTCACCCGGGCCGACGGCGTGCTCGTCTTCGAGACCCTGGCCTCCGGCTGCCCCGCCATCGCCGGATACCTGTCCATCCACAACATGGTCGCCTGGATGATCGACCGCTACGGCGACGACGCCCAGCGCGAACGGTGGCTGCCCCGGCTGTGCGCCATGGACGACCTCGCGAGCTACTGCCTGACCGAACCCGGCGCCGGCTCCGACGCGGCCGCCCTCACCACCCGCGCCGTACCCGACGGCGGCCACTACGTGCTCACCGGCGTCAAGCAGTTCATCTCCGGCGCGGGCGCCGCCCAGGTGTACGTGGTGATGGCCCGCACCGGCGAATCCGGCGCCCGCGGCATCTCCGCGTTCCTCGTCGACAAGGACGACCCCGGCATTTCGTTCGGCCCGGACGAACGCAAGATGGGCTGGCACGCCCAGCCCACCCGCCAGGTCGTCCTGGACGGCGTCCGCATCCCCGCCGACCGGCTCCTCGGCCGCGCGGGCGAGGGCTTCCGGATCGCGATGAACGGCCTGAACGGCGGCCGGCTCGGCATCGCCGCCTGCTCCCTCGGCGGCGCCCGCAGCGCCCTGGACCGCAGCCTCGCCCACCTCGCCGACCGGGAGGCGTTCGGCGCCCGTCTCCTCGACGCCCAGGCCCTGCGCTTCCGCCTCGCCGACATGGCGACCGAGCTGACCGCCGCCCGCGCCCTGGTCCAGCAGGCCGCCCGCGCCCTGGACGCCGGGGACCCGCAGGCGCCGTACCTGTGCGCCATGGCGAAGCGGTTCGCCACCGACACCGGGTACGCGGTCGCCGACCGCGCCCTGCAACTGCACGGCGGATACGGCTACCTCGCCGAGTACGGCATTGAGAAGATCGTCCGCGACCTTCGCGTCCACCAGATCCTGGAAGGAACCAACGAGATCATGCGCGTCATCGTGGCCCGCGGCCTGACGGAGGCCCTCGGATGAGCAACGACACCGGGGAACCCGTCCTCCTGCGCACCGGCGGCCGGGCCGCCCGGATCATCCTCAACCGGCCCCGGGCCCTCAACGCCCTCACCCACGAGATGGTCACCCGCATCGACGCGGCGCTGACCGACTGGGAGCACGATCCCGCCGTGCGGACCGTCGTCGTCAGCGGCGCCGGGGGCCGGGGACTGTGCGCGGGCGGCGACATCCGCGCCATCCACGACGACGCCCGGGACGGCGACGGCACCGCGTCGGCCGCGTTCTGGCGGGACGAGTACCACCTCAACGCGCGTACCGCCCGCTACCCCAAGCCGTACGTCGCCCTCATGGACGGCATCGTGATGGGCGGCGGGGTCGGCGTCTCCGCGCACGGCGGCGTCCGTGTCGTCACCGAGCGCTCGCGGATCGCCATGCCGGAGACGGGGATCGGCTTCATCCCGGACGTCGGCGGCACCTACCTCCTCTCCCGCACCCCCGGCGAGCTGGGCACGCACCTGGCCCTGACGGGAAACCAGATCGGCGCCGGTGACGCCCTGTTGTGCGGACTCGCCGACCACTACGTCCCCTCCGCCGCCCTGGACGCCCTGCTGGACGACCTCGGCTGGATGCCCGTGCCCGATGCTCTGGCGCGGCATGAACAGCAGGCCCCACAGGGCAGGTTGGCCGAGCAGCGGAGCTGGATCGACGCCTGCTATCGCGCCGACTCCGTCGAGGAGATCGTCGAGCGGCTGTTCGCGCACGGCGGCACGGAGGCGAAGGAGACGGCCGAGACCCTGCTCGCCAAGTCGCCCACCGCGCTCAAGGTCACCCTGGCCGCCGTCCGCCGCGCCCGGCGGCTCGGGACCCTGGAGGAGGTCCTCGACCAGGAGTACCGCGTCTCGTGCGCCGGGCTGAGGAGCCCCGACCTGGTGGAGGGCGTCCGCGCCCAGATCATCGACAAGGACCGCGACCCGCACTGGTCACCGGCGACCCTGGCCGAGGTCACCGACGCCGACGTGGAGCGCTTCTTCGCCCCGCTCGGCGACCGCGAACTCGGGCTCGCGGGGCCCGGCGGTACGACGGAGGCGGCGCGGTGAGCGGGCAGGGCCCGGCCGGCGGAGCCGTCCCGGCGAGCCGTCGCACCGTCGCCTTCGTCGGGCTCGGGCACATGGGTGGCCCCATGGCCGCCAACCTGGTCAGGGCCGGGCACCGGGTACGCGGCCACGACCTGGCGCCCGAGGCCCTGGCGGCCGCCGCGCGGGCGGGGGTGGAGCCCGCCGGATCCGCCGCCGAGGCGGTGGCCGACGCGGACACCGTGATCACCATGCTCCCCGCCGGCCGCCATGTCCTGGACCTCTACGACACCCTGCTCCCGGCGGCCCGGCCCGGCACCCTCTTCGTCGACTGCTCCACCATCGACGTCGCCGACGCCCGCACCGCCCAGGACCGCGCCGTCGCCGCCGGGATGCGGGCGCTGGACGCACCCGTATCCGGCGGAGTGGTCGGCGCCGAGGCCGGCACACTGACCTTCATGGCCGGTGGCGGGGAGACCGAGTTCGCCTGCGCCCGGCCCCTGCTGGACGTCATGGGCGGCAAGGCCGTGCACTGCGGCGGCCCCGGTGCCGGGCAGGCGGCGAAGATCTGCAACAACATGATCCTCGGCGTCTCCATGATCGCCGTGAGCGAGGCGTTCGTCCTCGGCGAGCGCCTCGGGCTGTCCCACCAGGCCCTGTTCGACGTCGCGTCCACGGCCTCCGGGCAGTGCTGGGCGCTCAGCGTCAACTGCCCGGTCCCGGGCCCGGTCCCGGCGAGCCCCGCCAACCGGGACTACCGGCCCGGCTTCGCCGCCGCGCTCATGGCCAAGGACCTGGGACTCGCCGCCAACGCGGTCAGGGCGGGCGGGGTGCGCGCCGAACTCGGACTCAGAGCGGCCGAGTTGTACGCCGACTACGCCGAACGGGCCGGTGCCGCCGAGGACTTCTCGGGCATCGTACGCACCATCAGGGAACAGAGCGGAGAACGGGCATGAGCACCGAGTACGAGACGATCCGGGTCGAGCGCAAGGGCCGTACCGCCCTGCTCACCCTCGACCGCCCCAAGGCCCTGAACGCCCTGAACCTCCAGGTCATGAACGAGGTCGTGGCCGCCACCGAGGCGCTGGACCGGGACCCGGACTGCGGCTGCGTGGTGATCACCGGCTCGGCGAAGGCGTTCGCCGCGGGCGCCGACATCAAGGAGATGAGCGCGCAGGGGTACATGGACATGTACCTGGCCGACTGGTTCACCGCCTGGGACCGGCTCGGACAGCTGCGCACCCCGACCGTCGCCGCGGTCGCCGGGTACGCCCTCGGCGGCGGCTGCGAGCTGGCCATGCTCTGCGACATCCTGCTCGCCGCCGACACCGCCGTCTTCGGGCAGCCCGAGATCAAACTCGGGGTGATCCCGGGTATCGGCGGCTCCCAGCGGCTGACCCGGGCCGTCGGCAAGGCCAAGGCCATGGAGCTGGTGCTGACCGGCCGCACCATGGACGCCGCCGAGGCCGAGCGCGCCGGACTCGTCTCCCGGATCGTCCCGGCCGCCGAACTGCTCGCCGAGGCCCTCGCCGTCGCGGAGGTCGTCGCCGGGATGTCGCTGCCGGTGGCGATGATGGCCAAGGAGGCGGTGGGCCGGGCCTTCGAGACCACCCTCGCGGAGGGCGTCCGCTTCGAACGGCGGCTGTTCCACGCGGTGTTCGCGACCGCCGACCAGAAGGAGGGGATGGCCGCCTTCGCGGACAAGCGAGCGCCGGAGTTCCGGCACCGGTGACCCCGGGGCCCGCCTTCCTCGGTACGGGGGCGCCCCTCGGCCACTTGTCTGATTGACGGACGATGCTCGTTTCCGTACGCTCCGCTCTTAGTGATGGCCTGAGGAAGCTGGTGGGAATCCAGCACGGTCGCGCCACTGTGTACGTGCCCCTCCGCGAGGGCGGGCGCGAAGTCAGACACCGGGCCGTCACGACGCTCCATTGGCTGAGGGACGCACGATCCCCTGAAGGAGGCTCACTCATGAGCAGTCTGTCCGCGCCCGCCGCACTCCCCACACCCGTCGTCCTCCCGGCCACGAAAGCCGTGCTCTGGCTGGTCGGCACCGCGCTGTTCGCGCTGGCGATCTACTACTTCATCGGGGTCGACCAGGGCGCCTACTCCGTCTTCGGCAAGGACATGCACGTCCACGAGTTCGTGCACGACGCCCGCCACTTCCTGGGCTTCCCCTGCCACTGACGAGAGCCGGCACGGACATCTGAACATGGAAAAGAGACTCATCCTGCGCGGCGTCATCGCCGGCGCAGTCGCCGGGCTGCTCGCCTTCGTCTTCGCACGGATCTTCGCCGAGCCCCAGATCACCAAGGCGATCGACTACGAGAGCGGCCGCGACGCCGCACAGGCCGTCCTCGACAAGGCCGCCGGGATCACGGCCGAGGCCGAGGGCCCCGACATCTTCAGCCGGACGATCCAGGCCAACGTCGGCATCGGCGTGGGCATGGTCCTCTTCGGCGTCGCCATGGGCGCGCTCTTCGCCGTCGCCTACGCGGTCTGCCTCGGGCGGGTCGGCAAGCTGCGCCCGCGCAACCTCGCGATGCTGGTGGCGCTGGGCGGCTTCGTCGGCATGTACCTGGTGCCGTTCGTCAAGTACCCGGCCAACCCGCCGGCCATCGGCCACCCCGAGACGATCAAGGACCGGGGCAACCTGTACCTGGCCATGGTGGTCTGCTCGGTGGTCCTCCTCGTCGCCGCCGTCTGGCTCGGCAAACGCCTCCAGCCGCGCTTCGGCAACTGGAACGCCACGCTGCTCGCCGCCGGCGCCTATGCCGTGGCCATCGGCATCGTGATGGCGCTGCTGCCGTCGCTCGGCGAACTCTCCGCCAACGTACGGGAGTACGGCCACCACGCCACCGAGACCCCGCTGCCCCTGACCAACTCCAAGGGCACCATCGTCTACCCGGGCTTCCCGGCGGACGTCCTGGCCTCCTTCCGCTTCTACTCCGTCGCCGCCCAGGCCCTGCTCTGGGCGACCCTGGGCCTCGTCTTCGCCCCCATGGCCGAGCGGCTGCTCGACCCGGCGGCGCGGGCGGCCGCGAAACCGGCACCCCAGCAGCCGGAACCGGTCGGCGCCGCCTGACCCACGCCGACCGGCGCCGCCTGACCCACGCCGACCGGCGCCGCCTGACCCACGCCGACCGGCACCGCCTGACCCACGCCGACCGGCGCGCACGACGCACCGAGGGCCGCACCCCGAACAGGGCGCGGCCCTCGGCCCGTTACGCGGTTCACACCTCCGGTGCGGCCAAGGGCCCCCCGAGCCGCAGATTCCACCGGCCGCCCCGTCCGCTCAGCTCCGTCGCCGTCAGCGGCACCACGTCCAGCCGCCAGAACGCGCCCGCGGGCAGCCCCAAGGCCTGGACGACCGCGGCCCGTACGATCTCCGGCTCGACCACGGCCACCGTACGGCCGTCCTCCGCGCCGTCCAGCCACGCCGCGACCCGTGCGCACACCTCCCGCACCGACTCCCCGCCGTGGCCCGCCCATTCGGGGTCGGTGAGCCAGTGGCCGAGGGCCTCCGGTTCGGCCGCCGTCACCTCGTCGAGGGTGCGACCGCGCCAGCGGCCCACGTCCACGCCCCGCAGCGCGGACGCCTCCGCACCGGCGTCCAGACCGAGGGCCCGCGCCGTCTCCCGGCAGCGCGTACTCGCCGAGAGCACCACCCGGGCGGCAGCGGGCAGCGACCCGGCCGCCGAACGGGCCCGCGCCGCGCCGAGATCCTCGATCGAGTCGCCGTCGTAGAAGCGGGCCCCCCGCAGCGCGGGGGTCATGGCGGGGGAGACGAGAAGGACACGGCTGGTCACGCGGGACACTCCTGCGGGGTCGTCATGGGGTACGGGTCTCCACCGGGTACGGCACGTACGCGCGCCGGTCCGGGTCGATGGCGAGGTGCCCGCCGGCCGGCGGACGGGCCCGCTGGGCGCAGTCGCGGCGCTCGCAGATCCGGCAGCCCAGGCCGATCGGGGTCGCGGCGCGCGGGTCGTCCAGGGCGATGCCCTCGGCGTACACGAGCCGGTGTGCGTGGCGCAGTTCGCAGCCGAGGGCGACGGCGAACTCGGCGCGCGGCGCGTGATGTCCGAACCCGCCCCGCGTGATGGTCCGCGCGACCCAGAAGTACCGCTTGCCGTCCGGCATCTCGGCGACCTGGGTGAGTATCCGGCCGGGCGCCGAGAACGCCTCGTACACCGTCCACAGCGGGCAGGTGCCGCCGAGCCGGGAGAAGTGGAAGTCGGTCGCCGACTGCCGTTTGGAGATGTTGCCGGCCCGGTCCACCCGCAGGAAGGAGAACGGCACCCCCCGCCGCCCGGTGCGCTGGAGGGTGCTCAGCCGGTGGCAGACCGTCTCGAAGCCGACCCCGAAGCGGGCGGACAGCAACTCGATGTCGTAGCGCACCTCCTCGGCCGCGGCGTGGAAGGCGGTGTACGGCATCAGCAGGGCGCCCGCGAAGTAGTTCGCGAGGCCGATGCGGGCCAGCGCGGTGGACTCGGGCGAGGTCAAGTCAGCCGCGTGATCGGCGAGTTGGCGGAGCAGCGCGCCGTGCTCCAGCAGGGCGAGCTGGGTGGCGAGCTGGAAGGCGCGGCGGCCGTCGCTGAGCCAGGGGGAGAGGAACAGCAGCCCGGACGCGGGGTCGTAGCGGCGGGCGTCGGCGAGGCGCCCCGGGCCCGCCTGCACCACCCGTACCCCGTGCCGCTCGGCGAGCCGGGCCACCAGCGGCTCGGCGGCCCGGCCCGGACGCAGCGCCAGATCCTCGGCGATCCGCTCGGCCTCGGCGTCCAGCGGCTCGAAGTGGTTGTGGTGCGCGTAGAAGAAGTCCCGTACCTCGTCGTGCGGTTCGCCGGGCAGCAGCCGGGCGCCGCCGCCCGCGCCCGGTGTGGCCAGCGCGGCGGCCTGCTCGGCGGTGTCCCGGTAGCGGCGGTGCAGGGCCACCAGGGCGCGCGCCACCTCCGGGTGGGCGCGGGCGGCCTCGGCGATCTCGTCCTCGGGCGGCAGCGGCACCCCGCACGCCTCGTCGGCCAGCGCGGAGCGCAGCTCGGTCGCCAGGCGGTCGCCCTCGGCCTCCGAGAAGAACTCGGTGTCGACGCCGAAGACTTCGGCGATCCGTAGCAGCACGGGCGCGGTCAGCGGGCGCTGGCTCTGTTCGAGCTGGTTGGCGTAGCTGGTGGAGATGCCGAGCGCGCGGGCCATGTCGACCTGGTTCATGCCGTGCTCGCGGCGCAGCCGGCGCAGCCTGGCGTGGGCGTAGACCTTCCGTCCGGCCGTTCGCCGGGCCATGCGCACACCTCCCGATTCTGGGTGCCTCTCCTGCGAACATAGCATTCGCAGGATTCGCAGATTCCACAGATTCGCAGGTCCGCGCTGTAGGGAATCCACACGTCGGGGTGGTGGCCGCCGGGTCCGCGGCGGGGCAGGCTCGATGACATACGCCCCAGGTCCTTCCGCCCAGGTCCTTCCGCCCAGGCCCTTCCGCACAGGGCCCTCCGCCGAGGCCCCGACACCGTGAGGAGTCCCGTGATCGAGCATCACGTCCGTGTCCACCCCAGCGCCGACCGCCTGCCCCGCGAGGAGCAGCTCGCCTGGAAGCTCGCCGCCGTGGCCACCGGCACCGAGGAGCTGGCCCCGGACAGCGCGGCCATGGCCGTCAACCGGGTGATCGACAACGCGTCGGTCGCGGTCGCCTCCCTGCTGCGCCGCCCGGTCGCCGTCGCCCGCGCCCAGGCCGCCGCCCACCGCGTGCCGCGGCGGGGCGCCTCCGTCTTCGGCGCCCCGCACCGGATCACCCCCGAGTGGGCCGCCTGGGCCAACGGCACGGCGGTGCGCGAACTCGACTACCACGACACCTACCTGGCGGCCGACTACTCCCACCCCGGCGACAACGTCCCGCCGCTGCTCGCCGTCGCCCAGCACACCGGCCGCACCGGCGCCGACCTGCTGCGCGGCATCGTCGCCGCCTACGAGATCCATGTCGCCCTGGTCAAGGGCATCTGCCTGCACGAGCACCGCGTCGACCATGTCGCCCACCTCGGCGCGGCCACCGCCTGCGGCCTGGGCGCCCTGCTGCGGCTGCCCACCGAGACGGTCTACCAGGCCGTCCAGCAGACCGTGCACACCACCACCGCGACCCGCCAGTCCCGCAAGGGCGAGATCTCCAGCTGGAAGGCGTACGCCCCCGCCTTCGCCGGAAAGGCCGCCGTCGAGGCCGTCGACCGGGCGATGCGCGGCGAGACCTCGCCGTCCCCGATCTACGAGGGCGAGGACGGCTTCCTGGCCCGGATGCTGGACGGCCCCGGGTCCGACTACACCGTGCCGCTGCCCGCACCGGGCGAGCCGCGCCGCGCGATCCTCGACACCTACACCAAGGAGCACTCCGCCGAGTACCAGGCCCAGGCGATCATCGACCTGGCCCGGCGGCTGCGCGACAAGGTCCCACTGGAGAAGGTGCGTTCGGTGGTGCTGCACACCAGCCACCACACCCATCACGTCATCGGCTCCGGCGCGGGCGACCCGCAGAAGTACGACCCGACGGCCAGCCGCGAGACCCTCGACCACTCGGTGCCGTACATCCTCGCGGTCGCCCTGGAGGACGGCACCTGGCACCACGAGCGCTCCTACGCTCCCGAGCGGGCGCGGCGCCCGGAGACGGTGGCGCTGTGGCGGAAGATCACCACCGTCGAGGACCCGGAGTGGACCCGCCGCTACCACGACCCCGACCCCGCGCGCCGGGCGTTCGGCGGGCGGGCCGTGATCACCCTGGAGGACGGCACGGTGACCGAGGACGAGCTGGCCGTCGCCGACGCCCACCCGGCCGGTGCCCGCCCCTTCGACCGCGCCGCCTACGCGGGCAAGTTCCGCACCCTCGCCGAGGGAATCGTCGCCCCCGCCGCCCAGGACCGCTTCCTCACCGCCGCCGAACACCTGGCCGAGCTGTCCGCCCCCGACCTGGACGGCCTCTTCCCCGCCGTCGACACCCGGGCCGTCGCGGAGTACGACGCACGTCTGCCGAAGGGCTTGTTCTGATGCTGCACACCCGCACCACCCCCGCCGACCGCCGCCGCGTCCTGCGCCAACGGATCGCACAGGACCGGCTGTTGATGATGCCGGGCGCCCTCAACCCGCTGTCCGCCCGGCTGATCCAGGACACCGGCTTCGAGGCCGCCTACCTCTCCGGTGCCGTGCTCGCCGCCGACCTGGGCCTGCCCGACATCGGCCTGACCACGTCCACCGAGATCGCCGCCCGTGCCCAGCAGACCACCAGGGCGACCGACCTGCCCGTCCTGATCGACGCCGACACCGGCTTCGGCGAACCGATGAACGCCGCCCGCACGGTCCAGCTGATGGAGGACGCGGGCCTGGCCGGGCTGCACCTGGAGGACCAGGTCAACCCCAAGCGCTGCGGCCACCTCGACGGCAAGTCGGTCGTCGCCCGCGAGGAGATGACCCGCCGCATCCGGGCCGCCGTGGACGCCCGCCGCGACCCGGACTTCCTTCTCATGGCCCGCACCGACGCCCGCACCATCGAAGGGCTGGACGCGGCGATCGACCGTGCCAAGGCATACGTCGACGCGGGAGCCGACGCGATCTTTCCCGAAGCCCTCGCCGACGAGCGGGAGTTCGAGGCATTTCGCGCGGCGGTCGACGTGCCGCTGCTCGCCAACATGACCGAGTTCGGCAAGTCCCGCCTGCTGGACGTGCACACCCTTCAGAACCTCGGCTACGACATCGCGCTCTACCCCGTCACCTTCTTCCGCCTCGCCATGGGCGCCGTCGAGGACGGGCTGCGCACCCTGGCCGCCGAAGGCACCCAGGAGAGCCTGCTGCCCCGCATGCAGACCCGCTCCCGCCTCTACGAACTCCTCGGCTACGCGGACTACGCGGCCTTCGACTCGGCCGTCCACGACTTCACTCTGCCGCCCGGCGCCTGACCCACCGGAGACGATCCCCATGACCATCCATCGCGGACTCGCCGGTGTCGTCGTCGACACCACCGAGATCTCCACCGTCATCCAGGACACCAACTCCCTGACCTACCGCGGCTATCCGGTCCAGGACCTGGCCGCCCGCCGCTCCTTCGAGGAGGTCGCGTACCTGCTCTGGTACGGCGAACTCCCCGACGCCGGCCAACTGCGGGAGTTCCAGGCCCGGGAGCGCGCCCTGCGCCCGCTCGACCGCACCACCGCCGAACTGCTGGCCCGGCTCCCCGAGACCTGCCACCCGATGGACGTACTGCGCACCGCCGTCAGCTTCTTCGGCGCCGAGGACCCGACGGAGGACGACGGCAGCCTCGCCGCCCACCGCGCCAAGTCCCTGACCCTGCTGGCGAGACTCCCCGCCGTGGTCGCCGCCGACCAGCGCCGCCGACGCGGCCTCGCCCCCATTCCGCCCGACCCGGACCTCGGGTACGCGGAGAACTTCTTCCACATGTGCTTCGGCACGGTGCCCGACCCCGAGACGGTCCGCTGCTTCGAGATCTCCCTCGTCCTGTACGCCGAACACAGCTTCAACGCCTCGACGTTCACCGCCCGCGTCGTCACCTCCACCCTCTCCGACCTCTACAGCGCGGTCACCGCCGCCGTCGGCGCCCTCAAGGGCCCGCTGCACGGCGGCGCCAACGAGGCCGTGATGCACATGCTGGAGGAGATCGGCGACCCGGACCGCGCCGAGGAATGGCTGGACCGGGCCCTCGCCGACAAGCGGAAGATCATGGGCTTCGGCCACCGCGTCTACAAGGACGGCGACTCCCGGGTGCCCCTCATGCAGGGCGCGTTGGACCGTCTGGTGGCCCGCGCCGCCGACCCGGACACCACCCGCCTGGCCACCCTGCACACGGCCCTGCGGAACGCCATGCTCCAGCGCAAGGGCATCCACCCCAACCTGGACTACCCGGCCGGTCTCGCCTACCACCTGATGGGCTTCGACATCCCGGCCTTCACCCCGATCTTCGTGATGAGCCGGATCACCGGCTGGACCGCCCACATCACCGAACAGCTCGCCCACAACGCGCTGATCCGGCCCCTCGCCTCCTACGCGGGACCGGGCCGGCGGGCGGTGCCGGTCAGCTCCTCGCCGGCGGCCCACAGCTGAGCGGCGACGGCCGGATCGGCCATATGGGAGGGGACGGGCTCGGACCGCGGCATGCCCCGCAGCCCGAAGGCCCTCGGCCCCCACAGCTCCCCTCCCCGCACCTGTGGGTCGAGGACGGCACGCACGACGGGCCACGCCCCGGCGTCCTTGCCCTGCGCCAAGAGAGCGGCGGGCAGGGCGCGAAGCCGCTCGCCGGGTGTCGTCCGGTGGACCGGCGGGCGGGACGGGGTGAGGGAGTCCAGCGCGCCCCCGGGGCGGGCCACCACACTGAGCACCGTGCTGCCGGCGGCACGCAGTCGGCGGTCCAGTTCGAAGCCGAAACACATCTGCGCCGGCTTCGAGCGGCCGTACGTACGCTTGGGCCGGTAGTCCCGGGTGGACTGCAGGTCGCCGAGGTCCAGTCGCTCGGAGCGCGCCGCGAAGCTGCCCACCGTCACCACGCGGCCCGCCGGCGCCGCGGACAGCAGCGGTACCAGCCACCGGGTCAGCGCGAAGTGGCCGAGATGGTTGGTGCCGAACATCAGCTCGTGGCCGTCCGCGGTCTCCCGGCGCGGCGGGTCGTCGAGCGCGACCCCCGCGTTGTGCACCACCGCGTCGAGCCGATCGAGGTCCAGCCCGTCCACGCCCGCCCTCAGGGACGACAGGTCGGCGAGGTCCAGCCGAAGGTGCCGTACCCGCACGACGGGGACGCGCGAACGGGTCGAGGCCATGGCGGCCTCCACCTTCGCGCCGTCCCGGCTGCCGAGCACGACGACGGCGCCGGTGGCGGCGAGCTGCTCCGCCGTGAAGTAGCCGATCCCGGCGTCGCCCCCGGTGACCAGGAAGGTCCGGCCCTCGGCGGACGGCAGCCGGTGAACGTCCCATCGGCGGCTCTGAGTCGCGGAAGTCACGGTGGCGGGCTCCTTGCGCTCCGGGGCGGTGTGCTCAGGGGGGGGCACCGCCGACCCGCCCAAGGCGGGAGCCGTCGAAGGTCTTCAGGGTGTACGAGGTGTAGTACTCGAACGCGCCGAGGAAGGTGCGGAAGCGGTGCTCATGGGCGTACGCCCGCCGGTACAGACGCTCGGTGAACGCCCCGTCGTAGCGCCGGAACACCGCCTCCTCGTAGTACCCACGGGTTGACGTGCTGGAGGAAGTACTGGCGTACCGCCTCGCGGTCCTTGTCGAACTGGATGCGGCCGTCGCAGTCGTACATGTTCAGCATGGCGTTCAGCGCGTGGTGGTCCTTGCGCGTCCGGACCGGTTCCCGTGTGGTCATGCCGCCGGCCGCCCCGCCGCCGATGCCTGTCGTGCCCAAAACGTCCGCAGCCCTTCCCGCACGGCGGGGCCTCGAAGCGCGCACGCCGTCCGTCGGCGTACGCGCCGGTGGCAGGTCTTCGGACTCGCGGGCACGCCCTCATCACCTGAGGACACCTACTGGCCGTCGCTTCCCAGACCCCCGTTCACCGGGTCCAATGCGTATGACGGCGGTCGTTCCCGCTCACCGCCGCGGGGCAGTCCCGGATTCCCACCGGGTTCCCTCTTGCCTCGCCGGGCACCACTGCGCCCGGCGAACCACCAGCACGCCCAGCACTGCATCTAGAACTCGTCTGGGGTGCACGGCCCCAGATGTTGTGTCGTGGGCTCAACTTAGGTATACCCATGCGTCGGAGGGGGGCGGTCCCGGCGGCCGGTTCGGCGTGCCCGGACTGCGGGGCGGGGCCGTAACGCGTGCGCCCCGGCCCCGCCGTCGTGTCCGGATCAGGCTCCGGCCAGCTCCGCGCGGACCGTGCGCGCGGCCGCGACCAGGTTCTCCAGGGACTCACGGGTCTCCGGCCAGCCACGGGTCTTCAGGCCGCAGTCGGGGTTGACCCACAGCCGCTCGGCCGGGATGGCGCCGAGCCCCGTGCGCAGCAGCCCGGCCGCCTCCTCGGCGCTCGGGACGCGCGGGGAGTGGATGTCGTAGACACCAGGACCGGCCTCGCGTGAATAGCCGTGGGCGGCCAGTTCGCGGGCGACCTGCATATGGGAGCGGGCCGCCTCCAGGCTGATGACATCGGCGTCGAGATCGTCGATGGCGCGCACGATGTCACCGAACTCGGCGTAGCACATATGGGTGTGGATCTGGGTGTCCGGGCGCACCCCGCAGGTGCTCAGCCGGAACGCCTCGGTCGCCCAGTCCAGGTACGCGGGCCGGTCGGCGGCGCGCAGTGGCAGCGTCTCGCGCAGCGCGGGCTCGTCCACCTGGATCACCGAAGTCCCCGCGTGCTCAAGGTCGTCGACCTCGTCCCGCAGCGCGAGGGCGACCTGCCGCGCGGTGTCCCCGAGGGGCTGGTCGTCGCGGACGAAGGACCAGGCGAGCATGGTGACCGGACCGGTGAGCATGCCCTTGACCGGGCGGTCCGTGAGCGACTGGGCGTACGACGTCCAGCGGACCGTCATCGGACCGGGGCGGGAGATGTCGCCGGCCAGGATCGGCGGCCGCACGTACCGGGTGCCGTACGACTGGACCCAGCCGTGCTGGGTGGCGAGGTAGCCGGTGAGCTGTTCGGCGAAGTACTGGACCATGTCGTTGCGTTCGGCCTCGCCGTGCACCAGGACGTCGAGCCCGGCCTTCTCCTGGAAGGCGATCACCTCCCGGATCTCGGCCCGCACGCGCTCCTCGTACCCGGCGGTGTCGATCCGGCCCGCCCGCAAGTCGGCGCGAGCGGCGCGCAGTTCACCGGTCTGCGGGAACGAGCCGATCGTCGTCGTGGGCAGCAGGGGCAGCCCCAGCCGGGCGCGCTGGGCGGCGGCGCGCTCGGCGTACGGCTGGGAGCGGCGGGCATCGGCCTCGGTGACGGCGGCGGCGCGGGCGCGCACGGCAGGGTCGTGGGTGAGGGCGGAACCGGCCCGGGAGGCGAGGTCGGCCCGGTTCGCGGACAGCTCCGCGGCGATGGCGTCCGTGCCGAGGGTGAGGCCCTTGGCCAGCGTGGCGAGTTCCGCCGTCTTCTGCTCGGCGAAGGCGAGCCAGCGCCGGATCTGCGGGTCGATGTCGTGCTCGGCGGCCGCGTCGAGGGGGACGTGCAGCAGGGAGCAGGAGGCCGAGACGTCGACCCGGTCGGCCAGGCCCAGCAGGGTGCCGAGGGTGGCCAGGGACTTCTCCAGGTCGTCGACCCAGACGTTGCGGCCGTTGACGACGCCCGCGACCAGCCGCTTGCCGGGCAGCCCGCCGACGGCGGCCAGCGCGTCCAGGTTCCGGGCGGCGGCCTCGGTGAAGTCCAGGGCCAGGCCCTCCACCGGCGCCTTCGCGAGCACCGGCAGGGCCTCGCCGAGCCGGTCGAAGTAGGACGCCACCAGCAGCCTGGGCCGGTCGGTGAGGGCGCCGAGATCGCGGTAGGCGCGCTCGGCGGCGTTCAGCTCGGCCGGGGTGCGGTCCTGGACGAGGGCGGGCTCATCGAGCTGCACCCAGTCGGCGCCGGCCGCCCGCAGGTCGGCGAGGACCTCGGCGTACACCGGCAGCAGCCGGTCCAGCAGGGTCAGCGGCTCGAAGTCGGCGGGCACCCCGGGCGCGGGCTTGGCCAGCAGCAGATAGGTCACCGGGCCCACCAGCACCGGGCGGGCGCTCAGCCCGAGGGCGAGGGCCTCGGTCAGCTCCGCGACCTGCTTGGCGGAGTCGGCCGTGAACACCGTGTCCGGCCCCAACTCGGGTACCAGATAGTGGTAATTGGTGTCGAACCACTTGGTCATCTCCAGCGGCGCCACCTCCTGGGTGCCGCGGGCCATCGCGAAGTAGCCGTCCAGCGGATCGGCGGCGACGGCCGCCCGGTGCCGGTCGGGGATCGCGCCGACCATGACGCTGGTGTCCAGGACATGGTCGTAGTACGAGAAGTCGCCGGACGGCACCTCGTGCAGACCGGCCTCGGCGAGCCGGCGCCAGGCGGTGCCGCGCAACTCGGCTGCGGTCGCCCGCAGTTCGTCAGCGCTGACGCGGCCCTTCCAGTAGCCCTCGATCGCCTTCTTCAGTTCCCGGTTCGCCCCCTGGCGGGGGTAGCCGTACACGGTGGCCCGTGCCGCCGCGGCTGCGGACTTCGTGGTCACGGAGATCTCCTTCGCGAGATGAATCCCTGAGATCCCGGGGACGGGACGAGAGCGCGAAGGGGTGACGGACCGTACGGCAGCGGCCCATGGCCGTCCGTTCGGTTCTGTGTCGCCGACCCGCCCTCGAGGTCACCGGGATGCCGCGCACGGGACGTCCCGCGCACGGGCAGATGGCAGGTCTTCGGACTCGCGGGCACGCCCTCATCACCTGAGGACACCTACTGGCCGTCGCTTCCCAGACCCTGTTCACCGGGTCCAGTGCGTATGACGGCGGTCGTTCCCGCTCACCGCTGCGGGGCAGTCCCGGATTCCCACCGGGTTCCCTCTTGCGACGCTCCCGCCTGGCGGACGGGGCGAACCAGCTGCACGCGCCAGCCTACGGGCCGAAGGGTTCGCGTGGTGGATCAAGTCCAGCATTCGGATGGCGCGCCGAGACGGACGGCCCCGGACCAGATCGCGTCCCGGCTCCGGAAGGGCCCGGACGGCCCGCTTGCCGGGCCCGCGCCCCTGGCACTCCGGGGCCCAGGTGGTCGCCCGCCCGCGCCGCCGTGGCCCGCGATGCCGCCGCACGGCAGAGGGCGGGAAGCGCCGCACACGCGCTTCCCGCCCTTCCCTCCGCACGGTCGTCCGGACCCTCGGCCGGTGACCGCGGGCCGGGCCCCTCAGCCCGGCCGGACCAGGCTCCTCAGCCCTGGCCGTACACGTGGAACCCCCGGCCGCTCTTGCGGCCCAGCAGCCCCGCCTCGACCATCCGCCGCAGCAGCGGGGGCGGGGCGTAGAGGGGTTCGTGGAACTCGTCGTACAGCGACTCCGCGATCGCGGCGACGGTGTCGAGGCCGATCAGGTCGGCGAGCCGCAGCGGTCCCATCGGGTGGGCGCAGCCCTGCTCCATCCCCGCGTCGATGTCACCGGCCGAGGCGAACCCGGACTCCGCCATCCGGATCGCGGCCAGCAGGTACGGCACCAGCAGCGCGTTGACGACGAAGCCGGCCCGGTCCTTGGCGTGCACGACCGTCTTGCCGAGCACCTCGGTGGCGAAGGTCTCCACCTCGGTCACGGTCCGCGCCGAGGTGTGCAGCGAGGCGACCACCTCCACCAGCGGCAGCACCGGCACCGGGTTGAAGAAGTGCAGTCCGACGACCCGGTCCGCGCGGGAGGTGGCCATCCCGAGCCGCATCACGGGCAGCGACGAGGTGTTGGTGGCCAGCACCGCCGCCGGGTCCGCCACGATCTTGTCGAGCGCGGCGAACACCTCGGTCTTGGCGTCCGCGTTCTCGGTCACGGCCTCGATCACGAGCTGCCGGTCGGCCAACTCGTCGAGACCGCCGCTGAAGACGATGCGCGCGAGGGCGTCCCGGGCCTCGGTCTCGGCCAGCTTGCCCCGCCGTACCGCCTGTTCGAGCGAGCCCGCCACCCGGTCCCGGGCCGCGCGGGCGGCCACCGCGTCGGCCTCGCAGACCACCGTGTCCAGACCGGCCCGCGCGCACACCTCGGCGATGCCCGCGCCCATCCGGCCGCCGCCGACCACTCCGACGCGTGCGAAGCGCCCGCTCATGACGCCCGCCGCACGAGATGCCGGGCGTAGGCGTCCGGTGTGAAGAACAGCGGCAACTCTCCCTGGAGCGCGGTGCGTTCGAACAGCGCGCGGACGTCCTCCACGGGGGCCCACGGATACTCCGCGCCGAGCGCCGCCGTCTCCTCCTCCAGCAGCTCCGTCACCGTCTCCCGCTCGATCACCCGGTGCCGCAGCCACTGCCAGATCTGCACCCGGGCGATCTCCGCCGTGGCCGCGTCCTCCATGAGGCCGTCCAGGGCGACCGCACCCCGGCCGTCCAGCCAGGCGGCGAAGTAGCGCAGCGCGACCCGGAGATTGGTGCGCACCCCCTCCGCCGTGGGCGGTCCCGCGATCCGGCGCACCGACAGCAGCTCGGCCGCCGATACCGCCACGTCCTCGCGCAGCCGGTCCAGTTGGTGCGGCCGCCCGCCGAGGACGCCGTCGAACACCTCCCGGCACACCGGGACCAGGCCCGGATGCGCCACCCTGGAGCCGTCGAAGCCGTCCTCCGCCTCTCGCTCCTTGTCCAGCCGGACCGTCGCCAACGCGGCCTCGCGAGCGGCCGGTTCGCCGCCCGGCACCTGCGCCGCCATGCCGCCGATGGCATGCGCGCCCCGCTGGTGGCAGGTGCGCACGAGGAGTTCGGTGTACGCCCGCATGAACGGGGCCGTCATGGTGACCTTCGCCCGGTCCGGCAGCAGGAAGTCGGTGCGGTGGCCGAAGGTCTTGATGATGCTGAACAGGTAGTCCCAGCGGCCCGCGTTGAGCCCCGAGCTGTGCTCGCGCAGCTCGTGGAGGATCTCCTCCATCTCGAACGCGGCTGTGATCGTCTCGATGAGCACGGTGGCGCGGACGGTGCCCCGGGGGATGTTGAGCAGCTCCTGGGCGTGCACGAAGACGTCGTTCCACAGCCGCGCCTCGTACCGGTTCTCCAGCTTGGGCAGATAGAAGTACGGGCCGTACCCGGCGTCGATCTGCCGCTGGGCGCAGTGGAAGAAGTAGAGACCGAAGTCCACCAGCGCCGCGGGCACGGGCCGGCCGTCGTACTCCAGGTGCTCCTCCTCCAGGTGCCAGCCACGCGGGCGTACGACGATCGTGGCGAGCCGCTCGCCGAGCCGGTACTCTCGGCCGTCCGCGGCGGTGAAGTCGATCCGCCGCTCGATGGCGTCCAGCAGGCTCAGCTGGCCGCCGATGACATTGCCCCAGGTGGGCGCGGTGGCGTCCTCGAAGTCGGCCATCCACACCTGGGCCCCGGAGTTGAGCGCGTTCACCGTCATACGGCGGTCCGGCGGGCCGGTGATCTCCACACGGCGGTCGGTCAGACCGGGCGCGGGCGGCGCGACCCGCCAGCCGGGGTCGGCGCGCACGGCGGAGGTGACCATCGGGAAGTCGAGCGGCGCGCCGGCGGCCAGCCGCAGGGCCTGCCGGCGCCGCTCCTTCATCAGCTCCTGGCGGCGCTCGCCGAACGCGGCCACGAGGGCCCCGACGAAGTCCAGGGCGGCGGGCGTGAGGATCTCGTCGTGCCGCTCGCCGAACGGCGCGAGCACGCGGACCCGGTGGGTCAGTGCACTGGTGGACATCGGTCTCTCCTGCGGGTGAGGCGGGCGGCCTAGTG
Source organism: Streptomyces sp. WP-1 (assembly GCF_030450125.1). Taxonomy (NCBI): domain Bacteria; kingdom Bacillati; phylum Actinomycetota; class Actinomycetes; order Kitasatosporales; family Streptomycetaceae; genus Streptomyces; species Streptomyces sp. WP-1. Next base: position 1,162,977 of record NZ_CP123923.1, on the reverse strand, counting down.
GAACTGCTCTTCCTCCGTCGACCCGGCCAGCGCGGTGGTGGAGGAGGCGGGGTTGACGGCGGTGGAGACCAGGTCGAAGTAGCCGGTGCCGACCTCGCGCTGGTGCCTGACGGCGGTGAAGCCCTGCGCCTGGGCGGCGAACTCCCGCTCCTGGAGGTCGACATAGGCGGTCATGCCGTGCTCGGCGTAGCCGCGGGCCAGGTCGAACATGCCGTGGTTGAGGGAGTGGAACCCGGCCAGGGTGATGAACTGGAACTTGTAGCCCATCGCGCCCAGCTCCCGCTGGAACTTGGCGATCTGGTCGTCGTCCAGCGCGGCCTTCCAGTTGAAGGACGGCGAGCAGTTGTAGGCGAGCATCTGGTCCGGGTGGCGGGCGTGGATCGCCTCGGCGAACTCACGGGCCTGCGCGAGATCGGGGGTGCCGGTCTCCACCCAGAGCAGATCGGCGTACGGCGCGTACGCCAGACCGCGGGCGATCACCGGCGCCATGCCGGGCCGCACCCGGTAGAAGCCCTCCGCCGTGCGCTCGCCGGTGACGAACTCGGCGTCCCGCTCGTCCACGTCGGTGGTGAGCAGGTTGGCGGCGAGCGCGTCGGTGCGGGCGATGACGACGCTCGGCACGTCGGCGATGTCGGCGGCGAGACGCGCCGCGTTCAGGGTGCGGATGTGCTGCGAGGTCGGCACCAGGACCTTGCCGCCGAGGTGCCCGCACTTCTTCTCCGAGGCGAGCTGGTCCTCGTAGTGGATGCCCGCCGCGCCCGCCGCGATCATCGCCTTGGTCAGCTCGAAGGCGTTGAGCGGACCGCCGAACCCGGCCTCGGCGTCGGCGACGATCGGCGCGAGCCAGTCCGTGGTGTCCCCGGCGTCCTCGGCGGTGGCGATCTGGTCGGCGCGCAGCAGCGCGTTGTTGATCCGACGCACCACCTGGGGAACGGAGTTGGCCGGGTACAGGCTCTGGTCCGGGTAGGTGTGCCCGGCCTGGTTGGCGTCGGCGGCGACCTGCCAGCCGGACAGGTAGATGGCCTGGAGACCCGCCTTGACCTGCTGGACCGCCTGGCCGCCGGTGAGCGCGCCGAGCGCGTGGAGGTAGTCCCGCTCGTGCAGCTGCCGCCACAGCCGCTCGGCGCCGCGCCGGGCCAGGGTGTGCTCCTCGCGGACGCTGCCGGACAGCCGGATCACGTCCTCGGCGCTGTAGGTGCGCTCGACGCCCTGCCAGCGGGGATCGGTCGCCCAGCGCCGCGCCAGCTCCTCGGCCGCCTGCGTCCTCGTCGCCTCTGCCATGACTGTCTCCTCGGTCTGTATTCGGCTGCCAACGTCCGCGGTCCGGCGAACCGGGGTGGCACTACGTGTCGAACAGTTGGGGTACGGCCCGCCGGTACCTGGGGACGGAGCTGAGCAGTGCTGCCGGTGACGACCCTCGCCTGCGCCGGGAAACCCGATGTAAGGGCCTGATTCGAGCCCCGGTCCGCGAGCGGTGGTCGCCGGTGTCCGGCGGGCCGCACTCACACTCTGGCAGTGGCACTGAGTGCCAACAATGGTGGACGTCTGCCAACTTCTGCGAATCTTCCGGCCGTCATTTGCCAACATTGCGAAGGCCCCGCCGGGGCATTGATCACCTACGCTGACCGGGAGCCGGAAGGGCATCGGATGGAAGCCGACCGGGAGCCGGACGGAAAAGGGGAGGACCCGGCGATGGCCAAGACGTACGCGGGCGCGCGGCTGCGGCGCCTGCGCGAGGAGCGGCGCCTGAGCCAGGCCGAGATGGCCCGGGTGCTCGCCATCTCGCCGAGCTATCTCAACCAGATGGAACACGACTCCCGGCCGCTCACCGTCCCGGTCCTGCTCCGGCTGACCGAGACGTTCGGCGTCGACCCGGGCTTCTTCTCCGAGCGCGACACCACACGCCTGGTCGCCGATCTGCGCGAGGCCCTGGCCGGGGAACTCGCCGAGTCCCGCCTGTCCGCCGCCGACCTGTCGGAACTCGCCGCCCGGATGCCCGCCGTCGCCCAGGTGCTGCTGGGCCTCGGCCGCCGCAACCAGCTGCTCGCCGAACGCCTCACGCAGGCCACGGACGGCCGCGGCACCGACCCCGAGCCGCCCCGCTCACCCCACGAGGAGATCCGGGACTTCTTCTACCGCCGCCGCAACTACCTCCACGACACCGATCTCGCGGCCGAGGCCCTCGCCCAGGAGATCGGCATCACCCCCGGCGAGGTGCTCCCCGCCCTGACCGCCCGCCTCGCCGACCGGCACGGCGTCCGGCTGTCCGGCGGGGCGGGCGATCACCTCCACCACTACGACGCGCCGACCCGCACCCTCCACCTCTCCACCCGGCTGCGCCCCGGCCAGCGCGCGTTCCGCCTGGCCACCCAGCTCGCCCTGCTCGAACACGGCGCCGAACTCGACCACTTGGCCGCCGAGGACTTCACCCCGGGCTCGACCGCCCACGCGCTCGCCCGCATCGGCATCGCCCACTACTTCGCGGCGGCGCTCGTCCTGCCGTACCGCGCCTTCCACACGGCCGCCGAGGAGGTGCGCTACGACATCGAACGCCTCACCGACCGCTACGGCCTCGGCTACGAGACCGTCTGCCACCGGCTGAGCACCCTCCAGCGCCCCCGGCTGCGCGGGGTGCCCTTCTCCTTCGTCCGGGTGGACCGGGCCGGCAACATGTCCAAGCGCCAGTCGGCGACCGGCTTCCACTTCTCCCGGGCGGGTGGCACCTGCCCCCTGTGGAACGTGTACGAGGCGTTCGCCGCACCCGGCCGCATCCATGTCCAGGTCGCCGAAATGCCCGACGGCCAGCGCTACTTGTGGACCGCGCGCGCCGTCGCCCGGCACCGCGGCGGCTGGGGCGAACCCGGCAAGACCTTCGCCATCGGCCTCGGCTGCGAGGTCCGCCACGCCCACCGTCTCGTCTATTCCGACGGCCTCGACCTCGCCGGCACCGCCGCCGCGACCCCCATCGGCATGGGCTGCCGCGTCTGCGAACGCCTCTCCTGCCCGCAGCGCGCCGCCCCGCCGCTCGGCCACCGGCTGCACATCGACCAGGACACCAGTACGTTCGTGCCGTACCGGGTCACGGAGCCCGAGGGATGACGCTTTGCCGGTTCGGCTCGCAGAACGCGATCGCCCCCTTCGTGCCGCCTTCGGGCGGCGGGGAGCGGCCGGTGGCGTCGCGGGCGAGCCGACCTCACCGCGCGCAGCGGACGACGGAGGGTTTCATATGATCGACAGGCGTACCTTCGGGAAGGCCGTCGGCCTGGGGACCGGCGCGGCCGCGCTCTCCCTGACCGGCTCGCGGTCGGCGGACGCCGCCCAGGCCGCTCCCGGCGGGGCGGACGAGGCCCCCGCACCCGGGACGCACACCGCGTTCCCCGCGCTCAAGCAGGTCCACGCGGGTGTGCTCGACATCGGGTACGCCGAGACGGGCCCGGCCCACGGTCCCGTCGTGATCTGCCTGCACGGATGGCCGTACGACATCCACAGCTTCGTCGACGTCGCCCCGCTCCTCGCCGGGCGGGGGTACCGCGTGATCGTGCCCTACCTGCGCGGCCACGGCACCACCCGGTTCCGGTCCGGCCGCACGGTCCGCAACGCCCAGCAGTCCGCCGTCGCCCTGGACATCGTCGCGCTCATGGACGCGCTGGAGATCCGTGAGGCCGTCCTCGCCGGCTTCGACTGGGGCTCGCGCACCGCCGACATCATCGCCGCGCTGTGGCCGGGACGGGTCACCGCGCTCGTCTCGACCGGCGGCTACCTCGTCACGAACGTCGAGGCGCAGAAGTCGCCCATCGCGCCCGCCGACGAGCACACCTGGTGGTACCAGTACTACTTCGCCACCGAACGCGGCCGCCAGGCCATGGAAACACCGAAGCTGCGCGACGAGTTGTGCCGACTGGTGTGGCAACTGGTCTCACCCGGCTGGAAGTTCGACGACGCTATTTTCCGGCGCACCGCCGCCGCCTTCGAGAACCCCGACTACGCCGCCGTCGTCATCCACAACTACCGCTGGCGCCTCGGCCTCGCGGACGGCGAACGCCGGTACGACCGCTACGAGAAGGAACTCGCCGCCCGGCCCGTGATCCACGTCCCCGCCATCACCCTGAGCCCCGAGCTGGACCCCTTCACCGCACCCGGCGACCCCACCCGCGACCGCTTCACCGGACCCTACGAGCACCGGGTCGTCGAGGGCGTCGGGCACAACCTCCCGCAGGAGGCACCGGCCGTCTTCGCCCGGGCCGTCCTCGACGCGGTCCGCCTCTGAGAGGGGAACAGGGGCTGGACGGTGCGAAGTCCAGCCCCTCGCGGACCGCATCACTCCGCGTGCAGCGCCCACCTGCTGCCGTCGACCGGTTCCGACCCCGGCAGGGCGATGAGTTCGGGCTTGAACAGCGGGGCCGCGCCCATCGCCGGTTCCCAGGTGGCCAGTCGCTCGTCCTGGGGGACCTCGACGCGACGGCCCTTGGCGAGGTCGGTGACCACGCGGACCAGCAGGCGCACGCCGAGGGGCGCGAGGTGCTCGCGCCACAGGGTCTCGGCGGTCGAGCCCGGGGGCACGAACAGGTGCTCCTGGGCGGCGACCGGGCCGCCGTCGGTGCGTTCGGTGAGGTGGTAGACGCTGCCGCCCGTCACCTTGTCGCCGTCGCGGATCGTCCACCGGATCGCGTCCCGGCCGCGGTGCAGCGGCAGCAGGCTCGGGTGGTAGCCGATGGCCGCGACGGCGGCACGGGCACGGGTCGCGCGGCCGATGAAGGCGTGCGAGTGGGCGGCGACGATGAGGTCCACCCCGTCGGGGATGTGCATCGCGCGCAGTTCGGCCGAGTCCGTCCAGGGGATGCTCCTCGGGTACGCCCACGCCCGCAGCCGGTCCCAGGACAGCGCGTTGCTCTCCTCGCAGTGCCCCTTGCGCAGCCGGGGCGCGGCCACCCCCGCGATCCGGTGGCCTTCCTCCGCCAGGGCCTCCCCGACCTGGACCGCGAACGCCCCTTGTCCCGAAAGGTAGATGTTCACCGGGCTGCCGCCTCCTTCATCGAGCGGGGGTCGGGCCACAACCGCACCGGCAGTGTGGAGAACCCGGTCAGGAAGTTCGACCGGATGCGCAGCGCCTCGCCGGTCTGCTCGAAACCGGTGGTGAAGTCCCGCAGCGCCAGCAGAAGTTCGGCGATCTCCACCTTGGCCAGATAGGAGCCGAGGCAGAAGTGCGGGCCGTAGCCGAAGGCCAGATGCTTGTTGGGGGTGCGGCCGAGGTCGAACTCCCCGGGCCGCTCGAAGACCCGCTCGTCCCGGTTGCCGGAGGCGTGCCAGAGCGTGACGATCTCGCCCGGACGCAACCGCACCCCGTGCACCTCGGTCTCGCGGACCACGGTGCGCCCGAAGTGCAGGGTGGGGGAGGCCCAGCGCAGCACCTCGTCCACGGCGGTGTCGATCGCGACCTCGCCGTCCTTGAGCCGCCGCCACTGCTCGGGCCGGGCCGCGAGGCTGTGCACGCCGTCGATCATCGTCAGCCGGCTGGTCTCGTCGCCGCCGATGATCAGGCTGTAGCAGTTGAGCACGATGTCCTCGTCGGACAGCGGCACCCCGTCGATGGAACTGGCGACCAGCATGCTGATCACATCGTCACCGGGCGCCGCCCGCCGCTCCTCGACCATGTCCATGAAGTACAGCAGGATCTCGTTGCGGGCCATCTCCGAGTCGACCTCGTCGACGTCCTCCGAGTCGGCCGACAGCGCCGCCTTGGTCTGGGCGAGCAGATAGTCCCGGTCCCGCTCGGGCACGCCGAGCAGATTGGAGATCGTGGTCATCGGGATACGGCTCGCGATCTCCTCGGCGAAGTCGCAGCCGCCGGCCTCGACCGCCTCGCGGATCAGCCGCCGGGTGTTGGCCCGCACCGCCGCCGCGACCTCGCTGAGCACCCTGGGCGAGAGCACCCGCTGGAGGATCTTGCGCAGCTCGTGGTGGCGGTGCCCGTCGGTGACGGCCAGCATCCGCCCCGCCCCCGCGTCACCCCCGCCCAGCAGCGTGACCAGCACATTGCCGCGCTCGGAGGTGAGGTGCAGATCGTCCCGGTAGGCGGCCATGATGTCGTCGTACCGGGACAGCACCCAGAATCCGCGGCGGCCGCCCGCCGGGGGGTTCCAGTACACCGGCGCGGTGTCCCGCAGGGTGCGCCAGAACCCGTCGAGGTCGTGGTCGGCGAAGGTGTCCGGGTCGCCCAGGTCCACGGTGGCCGGCGCCGGGGCGCCCGCGCTCACCATTCGGTGCGCCAGAACCGGCGCGGCCGGAACGGGTAGGTGGGCAGCGGCACGCGGTGGCTCGCCTCCCCCTGGTGGAGCGGACGGAAGTCCACCCGCCGGCCGTTCACCCAGGCGGCGGCGAGCGCGGACAGCGCCCGGTCGTCGTCCGGCGCGGCCGGTACGATCCCGTGGTCGCCGTGCGGCAGCGCGTCGGCGTCCACCTGCGGCGCGGCAGCGGTCGTGACGGCCGGGCCGCCCGCGGTCTCGGCGGACAGCGCCTCGATCAGCTCCTCGCGGCTGCGCACCACGGCCGCCCAGCGGCGGTCCATCGTCCGGCGGCCCAGGTTGAGGCTGAAGCACACGTCGTCGAGCCGCAGACCGGGATCGGCCAGCAGCCGGTCCCGCAGCCGGGCGCGCTGCCGGGCGAGCGCGTCGTCGTCCAGGGCGGAGAGGGTGGCGAGGCGCGGCCTGCCGACGGCCTCGGGGGCGCGCTCGACGGGCCCCGGCGCCTCTTCGAGCACCAGGTGCCCGTTGTAGCCGCCGCCACCGATCGCGGTGATCCCGGCGCGCCGCACGCCGGCCTCCGGCTCCCAGTCCGCCGCCTCCAGCTGGGGCACGAACGGGGTGCTGGGGAAGTCGATCTCCGGGTCGGCCTCGGTCAGGTTGATCGTCGGCGCCAGCGTCCGGTGGTACAGCGCCATCGTGGCCTTCATGGCGCCGAAGCCGCCCGCCACCACCCCGCCGTGCCCGACGTTGCCCTTGACCCCGCCGATCGAGCAGGTGCCGGTCTGCTTGCCGAACGCCATGCCCACGGCGTGCACTTCGAGCTGGTCGGTGATCGGCAGCCCGAGCCCGTTGGCCTCGTACATGGACACCGTGTCCGGGGTCACGCCGCCGACCTGCATGGCCGCCGCGATGCACGCGCTGAGCCGCTCGGGCTGCGCCAGCCCGTAGGCCATCGCGCTGACCCCGTTGTTGTTGATGGCCGAGCCCTTGACCACGGCGTAGACGTGGTCGCGGTCGGCGACGGCCTGGGCGAGCGGCTTGAGCAGCATGGTGACGACACCGCTGGACAGCGCGGCGCCGGTGCCGGCCGCGTCGAAGGGGCGGCAGTGGCCGTCCCGGGACAGGATCCGGCCCTCCTCCCACAGATGACCGCGCGGGTGCGGCAGCCGGACCATCGCGCCACCCGCGATCGCCATGTCGGTCTGCCCCAGCAGCAGGGACTGGCAGGCCAGATGCACCGCGTAGTGGAAGCCGGCGCACGCGGTGGTGACGGTGACGGCCTCGCCGGTCAGCCCGATGTAGTACAGCGCGTTGGACGTCATGGTGTCCGGCGACCACGCCAGTCCGTGCTCGATCGCCTCGGGACCGACCGACACCCGGTCCGGGGGAGTGCCGTAGAGGGCCGCCGTCTGCGGGTTGTTGGCGCCGTAGATGCCCATCTCGCCCGGCACCCGCTCGGGGTCGTAGCCGCCGTCCTCCAGCGCCTCCCAGGCGCTCTCCACGAACAGCCGGTTCTCCGGGGTCATCGCGGCCGCCATCCGGTCGCTGATGCCGAACACCGACGGATCGAACGCGTCGTACCCGTCGAGGGTGCCGCAGGCCCGCACGTAGTACGGGTTGTTGATCAGGGTCTCGTCGACCTTGATCTCGTCCTTCTCCAGGAACCGTACGGACTCCCTGCCGTGCACGAGGTTGTCCCAGAACTGCTCCTTGGTGCGGGCACCGGGCGCTCTGCACGAGATGCCGATGACGGCCACGTCGCCCGGGTCGTAGTCCTGCTCGGGACTTTCGGACATGAGGGACTCCTGCTCAAGTGGGTTGCGGGAAAGCTCGGTTCACGGGTGACGGCGGATCGCTCAGCCACCGGTGGCGGAGGCGCGGCCGCGCAGCGCGGCACGGCGTACGGCGGCGCGACGGCGGGCCGACTCGACCACCTCGGGGGTGGCGTCGCCCTCCTCGTCGAGCCAGCGGCCCAGCGAGTGGATGTCACGGAAGCGGAAGAGGTCGGGCACCCGCACCCGGCGGTCGAAACGCCGGGTCATCAGCCGGGCCAGCCGCACCAGCAGGAGCGAGTCGCCGCCGAGGTCGTAGAAGGCGGCCCGGACGTCGATGCCCGCCGGTTCCAGACCGAGCAGCTGGCCCCAGATCTCGGAGAGCGCCACCTCCGTCGGGGTGCCCGCGGCGGTCACGGGCCCGCTGCCGGCGGCCGGCGGCTCGGGCAGCGCGGCGCGGTCGAGCTTCCCGCCCGGGGTCAGCGGCAGCTCGTCCAGGACCACGATCGCCTGCGGCACCATGTACTCGGGCAGTTCGGCGGCGAGCTTGCCGGTGATGGTGGCCTGGAGCCCCGCGTCCAGCCGTACGCCGCCCCGGGGGCCGCCCTCGGTCACGACGTAGCCGACGAGCCTGCGCCCCCGTACGACGGCCGCGGCCTCGCGGACCTCGGGACAGCCGGTCAGCCGGGACTCGACCTCCTCCAGTTCGATGCGGTGGCCGCGCACCTTGACCTGGTTGTCGGTGCGCCCGACGAACTCCAGTTCGCCGCTGCCGGTGAGGACGACGACATCGCCGGTGCGGTACATGCGGCCCTCGCCCAGGAACGGGTCCGGCACGAACCGTTCGGCGGTGGTCTCCGGCCGGTTGAGGTAGCCGTGGGCGACGCCCGCCCCGCCGAGGTACAGCTCACCGGGGACGCCGGGCGGCACCGGCCCCCGGTCCTCGTCCAGCACGTACAGCCGGGCACCGGCCGCCGCCGCGCCGATCGTGGGCTCGCCGGTCCCGTCCCTCGGCACCGGGCCCAGCGTGCAGAAGACGGTGCCCTCGGTGGGACCGTAGGCGTTGAAGACCTCCGCGCCGGTCTCCGCGTACACCCGGTCCACCAGCTTGCGCCGCAGCGGCTCGCCGCCGAACACGACCGTGCGCAGGTTCGGCGGCAGCCCGCCCGCGTCGAGCAGGGCGTTCGTCACCGACGGGATGGCGTGCAGCAGGGTGACCTTGTCCGCGTGGGGGCTCTCGGGCAGATGGACGGTGCTCTCCACGAGGACGAGGGCGCCGCCCAGGCTCAGCGCGGGGAAGATCTCCATCACGGACATGTCGAAGCAGATCGAGCTGGCCGCGCAGACCCCGCCGAGATCGCGGTCGCCGAGGACCCGGTCCCAGGCGGACAGCATGGCCGCGCAGCCGCTGTGCCGGATCGCCACGCCCTTGGGCTTGCCCGTGGAGCCCGAGGTGTAGATCACGTAGGCGGTGTCGTCGGGGACGACCGGTACGGGCTTCCCGCCCGGCTCGGTCGTCACGGCCCCGTCCAGCACGACCAGGGTCGGGCCCGCCGGGCAGTTCTCCCGGGACGCGGGCGTGGTCAGCAGCAGGTTCGTGCCGCTGTCGCGGACCATGAGGTCCAGCCGCTCGGCCGGGTATCTCGGGTCCAGCGGCACATAGCAGGAGCCGGCGCGCAGGACGGCCAGGATGGCGACGAGCAGACCGGGCGTGCGCTCGACGCAGACGCCGACCGGGACCCCGGGCCCCGCGCCCTCGGCGACGAGCCGCTCAGCCAACTCCCGCGATTGTTCGTCCAGTTCGCGGTAGGTCAGCACCCCGGTGTCGGAGTGGACGGCGATGGCGTCCGGGGTCTTCCCGGCCTGTTCGATGAACCGGGTGTGCAGGGTCTGGGTCACTGGTCCGTCTCCTTGGGACCGCCGACCGGCGCGATCTCGTCGAGTGCCAGGTCGGGGTGGGCGATCGAGTCGAAGAGCACGGTGCGGTAGAGCGCGAGCAGTGCCGTCACGGTCCGCTTCTCCAGGTAGCTCGGTTTGTACTGGACGTGGCCGACGACCTCGCCGCCGATCTCGGCCATCGAGATCTCCAGGTCGAACTTGGCGAGGTGCCTGCGTACGGGCAGCGGCTCCAGGGGCAGCGCGCCCTCGGGCGCGATGGTGTCGCCGATGCCGTGGAAGAGCTTCACGGAGCGCGGGAAGGCGTCCGAGGAGAGCCAGTTGAGGACGACGTCGAACCATGGCGAGCGGCCCTCGGCCCGCGGGGGCTTCAGTTCGGACGCCAGCAGGTCGAGCGGGTAGTTCATGTGCTCCAGCAGGCCGAGCGAGAACGCGTGCACCTCGCGCAGCAGCTCCCGGAAGCCCCGGTCACCGGCCGGTTTCGCCCGCACCAGGACCGTGTTCAGGTAGTAGCCGATGGCGGACTCCCAGCCGGATTCAGCGCGCTGGGCGATGGCGGTGGCAAGGACGGAGTCCTCGACGCCGGCCGCGCGGTTCAGCGTCGCGAAGAAACCGGCCAGCACCACGGTGCTGATCGACACTCCCTCGCGCACCGCGAACTCCCGCAGCGTCCGCGTCTCTTCGGCGCTCCAGCGGAAGGTGAGGTCGCGGCCCTCGTAGGTGACGCCGGGCGGGCGCTCGACGGGGGACAGGTCCAGGTGGGCGGGCGGGTCGGCGAGCCGCCGCGACCACCAGTCCAGTGCCGCCTCGGCCGCGGGACCGGCCAGCCACTGCCGCTCCCACTCCACGAACTCCGTGTAGGAAGCGACCGGTTCGGCGGTGTCGGGATCAACGCCTTCGTAGAACGCCTGGAGTTCGCGGATCATCACATCGGCCGATGCCGCGTCCGAGGCGATGTGGTGCACGAGGACCAGCAGATAGTGGTCGGCCGGCCCGCGCGTCATCAGGACGACCCGCACCAGCGGCCCGTTGTCCAGGTCCAGCGGCATATGGCCGTACACGGCGAGTTCCTCGCGCGCCTGCTCGTCGTCCAGGTATGTGCTGTCCGCGACCAGGAACTCATACTCCGGCTCGTCGAGGATGACCTGGTAGGGGCTGCCGCCCGCCTCCACGAAGATCGTGCGCAGCGCGGGGTGCCGCCGCATCACGGCCGCCACGGCGCGCTCCAGGGCCGGTGCGTCGACCGCCGTCCGGACCCGGGCGGCCACCATGAAGTTGTACGGCACGGCGTCCGGCTCGATCTGCTGCATGAACCACAGCGAGGCCTGGCCGTGCGACGCCGGTGCCAGCTCGAATCCGCGCCCTTCCGCACGGAGTTGGTCGAGGGCCGGGGCGTCGGTGGGGTCGAGGAGGCCGCGGGCGGCGAGTTCGTCCAGGAGTTCCTCGGCGTCCAGCTCGGAGAAGGTGGAGAGGGTGTCGAGGGGGGTGCGGGGCGGGGCGGGACTGGTGCCGGGGGCGGGCGAGGCGGGCGTGGGCAGTGGTGTCGCGGGCGGGGCCTGGGTGGGGGAGGCCGATGCGGGCGGAGGTGAGGTGTGCGGGGCCTGTGTGGGCGGTCCCTGGACGACCGGTGCCGTCCCGGCCGCCGCGCCCGCACCCTCCCCGCCGACCACCTCACGGAGATGGCCGACGATCTCGGCGATGGTCCGCCCGTCCAGGAACACCACCGGCGACACCCGCTGTCCGAACAGCGACTGCACCCGGTTGACCAGGCGGATCGCCAGCATCGAGTCGAGCCCGAAGTCGCGCAGGCTCGCCCCCGCGTCGAACCGGTCCTCCGGCACGCCCAGCACATCGGCGATCTCGCCGAGGACCAGCTCTTCCACCGACCTGCCCGGCACGGCCGTACCCACCGGCTCGGCCGCCGCCTCCGCAACTGCCGTGGACGGCGCGGCCGATGCGGCCGGCAGGGCGGGCGCGGCCGGTACGACCGTCGCGGCCAGGGAGCCGTCGACGCGCGGCACCGCATCCAGCCAGTAGCGCTCCTTCTGCCACTGCACCAGCGGGGTCTGTACGACCTCGACATCGTCCGCGAACAACGCGTCGAAGCTCAGCGGCACGCCCCTGACGTGCAGCGACGCGACCGCCTCCAGCAGGCGGCGCACGTCGCTCTCGCCGCGCCGCAGGGAATTGACCGCGTGCACCCGGGCGCCCCGGGTCAGCGCGATCTCCTCGACCGCGCCGCGCAGCGTCTCGTGCGGGCCGATCTCCACGAAGGTGCCGACGCCGTCCGCGACCAGCGCGCCGATCGTCTCGGCGAACCGGACCTGGTCGCGCAGGTTGTGCACCCAGTAGTCGACGTCCACGACCGGGTTCACCGCCCCGGCCAGTGCCGTGGAGTGGAAGTCGATGCTCCCGGCCGACGGGCTGATACCGGCGATGAGTTCACGCAGCGGACCGGTCAGCGGATCCATGCCGGGGCTGTGCACCGGCCGCTCGACCCGGATGTTCCTGGTCGAGATCCCGGCCGCCCGCAGATCCGCCTCCAGGGCGCGGACCGCCTCCGGAGAGCCCGAGACCGCCGCGCTGGTCGGGCTGTTGACCACGGCGACGGCCGCGTGCTCGGCGTACGGCGCGAGCCACGGCAGCAGCTCCCGCTCCGGCAGGTCGACCGAGATCATGGCACCGGGGGCCGCCTCGCGTTCCAGCAGATGCGACCGCGCCACGACGACGCGTGCGGCGTCCTCCAGCGACAGCGCCCCCGCGACACACGCGGCCGCGACCTCGCCCAGGCTGTGCCCGACGACGGCGGCCGGCCGGATGCCGAGCCCCAGCCAGACCTGCGCCAGCGACACCTGGAGGGCGAACAGGACCGGCTGCTGGAAGTCCATCTCCTCGAACCGGGCCTCGCTCTCGGGCGCGTCGAGCTGTTCGAGCACCGAGCAGCCGCCGGCCGCGCGTACGGCGCTGTCGCAGGCGTGCATCCAGGTACGGAACCCGGCGTGCGCGCGCAGCAACTCCCGTCCCATGCCGACCCATTGGGTGCCGCCGCCGGAGAACACCAGCGCCACCCGCCGGTCCGTGCCGCCGGACACCGTGCCGGTGACGACGCCGGGGTGCGGCCGCCCGGCGGCGACCTGGGCGAGCCCGTCCAGCACGTCCTGGCGGCCCGCGGCGAGCAGCGCCACCCGGTGGTTCTGATGGGTGCGCCGGGTCGCGAGGGTGTAGGCGAGGTCAGACACCCGCAGGCCCGGATCGCTTTCGACATGGTTGGACAGGGCGCGGCAGGTGTCGGCGAGCGCCGCCGCGGAGTGCGCGGACACCGGTACGAGACACAGGGCCTCGTCCTGCGCAAAGGCGCCCTGGACCGGTGCGATGTGCCGCCCCCGGTCGCCCGTGCGGAACGGGGACGCCGTGACGGGGTGGCCGGCGGTGTACAGCGCGCCGAGCGAACCCAGCAGGGTCTGGGCCTCGTCGGCGCCGCGCCGCAGCGAGGGCAGGGTGGCCGCGTCCAGGAGCTGCGACGCGGACTTGAGCAGGAGCGGGTGCGGCGAGAGCTCGACCACGGCGTCGATGTCGTACGCGCGCAGTGCCGTCAGGGCCCTGACCACCTGGATCTCGTGGCGCAGGTTGTCCGCCCAGTAGTCGGGGCCGAGTTCGGCGCCGTCGACGCGTTCGCCGGTGACCGTCGAGATCATCGGGACGCGGGTCGTCCGGGGCCTGATACCGGCGAGTTCGGCCCGCAGCGGGGCGAGGACGTGGTCGACCAGCGGGGAGTGGGGCGCGTGGCCCATCCGTACCCGATGGGTCGTGATCCCCGCCTCGGTCAGCCGCTGGACGAGCGTGTCGATCTCCTGCGGGGTGCCGGTGACCAGCGTGGAGTTCGGGCCGTTGTGGCCGGACACCGTGAGCTGACCGGTCAGGTACGGCTGGACGGCCGCCGCGTCGGTGGTGACCACGATGCCCTCGCCGCGGCCGACGGCCAGCTGCTGGAGCAGCCGGCCGTGGCAGGCGGCCAGCCGTGCGGCGTCCTCGAAGTCGAGCGCCCCGGCGATGTGCGAGGCTGCGAACTCGCCGACGCTCTGGCCCACGACGGCATCCGGCTGCACCCCCAGCGAGCGCCAGGCGTCGGCCAGCGCGACCTGCATACAGAACAGCAGCGGCTGGAAGACGTCCATGTCGTCCAGGCGCCCGTCGGCCGCGAGGAGCTGGTCCACCAGGGAGAAGCCCAGCAGCTCCCGCATCCGCCGGTCGCAGCGCATCATGGCGCGCCGGAACACGGGCATCCCGGCGAGCAACTGCCGCCCCATGCCGACCCATTGGGAGCCGTTGCCGGAGAACAGGAACGCCACCCGCGGCCTGCCGCCGCCCGCCTCCCCGGCGCTGAGCCCCGGGACCGTCGTACCGGCGGCGAACGCGTCGAGCTGGGAACGCAGTTCGCCCATGTCGCGGGCGGCGGCCGCGAGCCGGAACCGGCCCTCGCCCGGCGCGCGCCCGCAGACCTCCCGCAGATCGTGCTCGTCCCGCAGCGCCCGGGCCCGGTCGGCCAGCGCCTCGGGGGAGTCCTCGGCCAGCAGCAGCAGCCGGCCCTCGGGGCGCGGCAGTTCCTCCACGGCGACATGGCAGATCGCGCCGCCGAACCCGAACGAGCTGACACCCCCGCGGCGCGCGTCGGACCGGCGCGGCCACGCGGTCAGCCGGTCCTGCACGGCGAGCCCGTACTCGTCGAAGAGGATCTGCGGGTTCGGGGCGGAGTAGTGCAGGCTCGCCGGCAGCACCCCGTTGCGGACCGACAGCGCCAGCTTGACCAGGCCGACGATCCCGGCCGCCGCCTCCAGATGCCCGACGTTGGACTTGACGGACCCGAGCCGCAGCGGCGTCGGCCGGTCGCCGCCCAGGACCGCGCCGATGGCGTTGGCCTCGATCGGGTCGCCGAGCGGCGTCGCGGAGCCATGGCACTCGATGTAGTCCACGAGGGACGGCGCGATCCCGGCCCGCCGGTACGCGGTGCGCAGCATCAGCTCCTGCGCCTGGGGACTGGGCGCGGTCATGCCGTTGCTCAGCCCGTCGTTGTTGGCCGAACTCCCCTTGATCAGGCAGTACACCGGCAGCTCGCGCTCCAGCGCCACACTGAGCGGGGCGAGTACGACGACCCCGGCGCCCTCGCCGCGCACATAGCCGTCGGCGCGCGCGTCGAACGTCTTGCAGCGGCCGTCCGGGGCGAGCGCGCCCATCTGGTCCATGGCCGTGTAGTAGTCGGCGACGAAGCTCAGATTCACGCCACCGGCCAGCACCAGCTCGCTCTCGCCCATCCAGATCGACTGGCAGCCCAGATGCACCGAGACCAGCGATCCGGCGCAGGCGGCGTCGATGGCCATGCTCGGGCCCTGGAGACCGAGGATGTAGGAGACGCGGTTGGCGATGATGCCGTCGTGCATGCCGGTCGCGGTGTGCGGGGTGATCTGGCTGCCGGGGCCCCGGTAGTGCGCGAGCGCCGCGTAGTCGCCCCAGCAGGAGGCCATGAACACGCCGGTGTCGCTGCCGACCAGGCCGAGCGGCGGGACACCCGCGTCCTCCAGCGCCTCCCAGGCCAGCTCCAGGATCAGCCGCTGCTGCGGGTCCATCTGGACGGCTTCGCGGGGCGAGATGCCGAAGAACAGCGGGTCGAACCGGTCGATGCCGTCGATGAACCCGCCCCAGCGCACCGCGTCGCCCAGCAGCTCGCGCCGCGCGGCCGGCACCGGCCCCACCGCATCGCGCCCCTCGGCCAGCAGCCGCCAGAACGAGGAGGGATCGGGGCCACCGGGGAACCGGCAGCCGATGCCCACGATCGCGACGGGCTCGTACGACGGCCCACGGCGATCCCGGCCCGGGGCGGCGGCCTCCGGCGCGGCGGGCGGGCCCTCGACCAGGGCCCGGGACAGCTCGTCGACGGTCGGATACTGCCACATCCAGGTGACCGGAACCGGCCGGCCGAGGAATTCGGACAACGAGACGGCGAGGCTGGCCGCCTTGGCCGAATCCAGACCGTACTGGTGCATCGGCGCCCAGCGGTCCACCGCGTCCCTGGAAACGTCCAGCAGCTCCACGAAGCGAGAAAGCAGAAATTCTGTGACGGCACGCACATCGCGCGCCCCGCGCTCTTGGGGCATTTCGCCTCCTCGGCAAGGCGGATGGAATGGGCCGGTCGCCGGCCCGAAAGCGGGGGATGGTTTACGGACACAAGGTTCGTTCAGCCGCGTCGAGCACTCCGACACGTCACCACACACGCGAAATCGGCCAAGAGGTGCTGAGGGACAAGGAGTTGGAGGAATGTCCGAGCGATCGAGCGTCCGTGGTCAGCGGACGGCTACCGGCTCACGCTCGACGGATCGCGCGGCCCCGTGCACAAAGGCGGAGCCGCCGAATACCCAATGACTGCACTGAACCGCCCTCGTTGAGTCATCCCGACAGAATCAGCTCACGGTCAGTTGCGTTGACTGCGGCGACGCACACGCGAAACCCCTCGCCCGCACGGCCGCCGCCGACGGGAGTCACGGTCCGCTTTACCCCGGACGGACCGTATGACGAGGTGCTCACCCCGATCGGCATATGTCAGCCTGCCATCCGGTGATTGGTGGGGCAAGAGTGTCTGCTGGCCGGATCCCGCACTGGCAAGATTTGGCTCCCGTGTGGCCGGTTCGCCGGCTTGCGCGCTGGCCGACCGTATGAACTGAGCCTTGTTTCAAGCCACTTGGAATACAGGAGATTGACCTGGATGGGGCACGGTGATCGTCTTAGGGGGTTCGTGTCCTGGGGAGAGGAAACAGCACCGCGATGCTCAACACATCAGCACAGGGGCGGGCCTTGTCGTACCGGCCGGGCCTGGCGCTCGGGGTGCTGGCCGGGGCGCTCGCACTGGACCTCAGCGGGATGGCCGTACTGAACGCGGCCCTGCCGTCCGTCGGGGCGCGCTTCGACCTGCGCGACACCACGCTGCAGTGGGTCATGACGGCCTACTCCGTCACCTTCGCCGGTTTCCTGCTGGTGGGCGGCCGGCTGGCCGATGTGTTCGGCCGCCGCCGGGTCTTCGAGGCCGGGGTCGCGCTGTTCACCGTGGCCGCCCTGGCCGGGGCGCTGGCGCCGGACGGCGCGGTGCTGCTCGGCGCGCGGGCGGTCCAGGGCATCGGCGCGGCCCTGTCGGGCCCGGCGGCGCTGGCCCTGCTGACCGAGGTGTTCCCGGAGGGCCCGAGCCGGGGCCGGGCGCTGGGCGTGTACGCGGCGGTCGGCGCGGCCAGCTTCAGCGGCGGGATGCTGCTGGGCGGCGTACTGACCGAGTTCCTCGGCTGGCGGTCGGTGCTGTGGTTCTCGGTGCTGCTCGGCGCGATCGTGCTCGCGATCACCCGCTCCGGGCTGCCCGACGGGGCGGGTACCAGGGTCCCGTTGGACATGGCCGGTGCCATATCCGGCACCCTCGGCCTCGCACTGCTCGTGATCGGCGTGAGCCTCGGCGGAGTGTGGGCCTGGGCGCTCATCGCCGCGGCGGTCGTCCTTCTGGTGCTCTTCGCCGTACACGAACACCGCGCCCCCGACCCGCTGTTGCCGCTGGCACTCTTCCGGGTCTCCTCGGTACGGCTCGCCACCGCGGCGGCGTTCCTCCAGTACACGGCGTCGGTCGCGATCGTCTTCTTCGCGCCCCTGTACCTCCAGGGCATGCTGGGCTACTCACCGGTCGAATCCGGCCTCTCCCTGGTCCCGATGTCCCTGACCGTCTTCCTCACGGCCAACTTCGCCACCGGACGCCTGCTGGCCAGGTACAGCCCGCGCACCCTGATGGTCACCGGCCTCCTCCTGATCGGTGCGGGCACGGCGCTGTGGATCACCACCCCGCCGCACGGCAACTATCTGCTGCACGTACTGCCGGGCCTGGTGATCAGCGGCTTCGGCCAAGGACTGAACTTCCCCGCCATGACCACCTCCGGCCTCTCCGACGTCCCCCCGAAGCAGCATGCCGTCGCGGGCGCGGTCAACGTCGTCGCCCAGCAGATCGGCTCCAGCGCGGGCGTCGCCGCCCTGGTCCTCCTCGCCGCGACCACCGGCAACCGGCTCAGCGGCTACCACCTGGCGTACCTGGTGGCGGGCATCGCCTGCGCGATCGGCGCCGCCGGCATCGCGCTGACCCGCCGCCAGGACCAGCCGTGCGGGGGGCCTCAGGCCTCCACGTGAGATACGCCGCAGCGGATCCGAGGCATGGAGTGCGTGCGACGGGGTATGGGCCGCCACGTGAACGCAGCGCCAACGATCCGCACGGCGCCCCGGCCCCGTACCGGTGGCCGCTGGCCCGTGCCCGCCCAACCGATGCTCTCCGTCGCCGAGTTCGACGGAGGCCCCGGATGCATCGCCGCGGCACGGCACCAGGCGGTGGGGTTCCTGACCCGCGCCCAGGCCGAACACGCCGTCGCCGTCTCCGCGCGCGCCCTCGACCTCACGCGGCTCGTCGTCAGCGAAATGGTCACCAACGCGTGCAAATACGCCCCCGGCCCGATCCGTATGGACCTGCGGATCACCGGTGCCCGGGGGGAAGAGCCGCGGATCGAGATCTCGGTGTGGGACTCCGTCGCCCTGCCCCCGGTGGTCCGGGCCGCCGAACCCCGCCGGGTGGGGCAGCACGGTCTGGAGATCGTCCTGGCCGTCGCCGAGTCCTTCGAGATCCTGCCCGAACCGCAGGGCAAGAGGATCACCGTCCGTATCGCCCTCAGGGACAGCGAGGACGCCGGACAGGGAGAGGAGACCGGACGGCAGTGCGCCCGGACCCGGCGCCCCGGCCCGCGTCGCCGTCAGCGCGCCGACAGCCCCCTGGAGCCGCCGGCGCTTCCGTGACCGCCCGAGCCCCCCGGGCCACGGCTGCGGGCGGGCCCCGCACACACCCACCTACCGCCCCCTGTGGGCGGGCTCGGTCACACCCGCTGCCACCGTGCGCAGCACCAGGAGAAGACCCCGAACGCCGCCAGGCCCAGCGCGATGAGGGCGAGCAGCCAGGGCCCGGTCGGCAGATCGCGGAAGGAGCGCAGGGTGTTGTCGATGCCCTTCGCCTCACCGGCCCGATGCCGGGCGGCCGCGACGATCGCGAACCCGCCCGCCACCGCGAAGACGACGCCCTGCGCCGTGCCGCCGACCACACCGAAGAAGTCCGTGATCCGCCTGGCCGTGGGCGACATGGCCTCGGTGCGCAGATTCTTGCGGAACTTCTTGCGCAGGGCCCGCACCGCCATCCACACACCGCTGACGACCACGGCGGCGCCGCCGATGCCCACGAGCCACTGCCCGCCCGGCCACCGCAGGGCCATGGCCGTGACGTCCTGCGTGTTCCGGTCGGAGGACCCGCTGCCGCTGCCCCGGGAGCCGACCGCGTAGGCCAGCACCGAGAAGGAGAGGAAGGCGTAGAAGACGCACCGGGCCGCCGACCCCAACCGCTTCGACGGCTTGCCCGCCCCCGGTCCCGCCCCGCCGAACACCGCCTCCGACAGCCGCCACAGCGCCATCCCGGCGAGCGCGACGCCGACGATCCAGAGCAGCGCCACCCCGAGCGGCCGGCCGGCGAGTTCCTCCAGGGCACCGCCCCGGTCGGCCTGCTGCCGGCCGCTGTCGCCGCCGAAGGCGATCCGCAGCGCGATGACGCCCACCAGGACGTGGATCAGCCCACGGGCGGCGAAGCCGGAGCGGGCCGCCACCGCCATCGCCGTACCGTCCGCGGCCCGGCGCACCTCGTCGCGTCTCCTCGGTACCCATGACCGGGCCCATGACTGTGCATCCATACTCCGCCGATGCCCCGGGGACTCCGTCCGACACCTCGGCGACGGGGCACACCGTAAACCCACCGCGGGCGGTCCACCCGCCGACCGGTCAGCGGCGGGTGGTGGCGAGGGCGTGGAGACGGTTGAGGGCGCCGGCGACGGTGCCCCGGTGCCGGACGAGCCGGCGGGCGACCTGTCCACCGAGCTCGTGCAGCAAGTTCGACTGCGCGCCGGTCAAGTCGCCGAGGGCCTTGTCATGGTGGGAGGAGATCATGCCGACCACGGCACCCTTCGGGCTGATCAGCGGAACACTGTGGCAGGCGAGACTCCCGGCCCGGAGGATCGCGCGCCGGAAACCCTCGTCGAAGGTGTCGCAGGCGGCGACGTCCTCGACGGTCACCTGGCGCGCCTCGGCGGCGGCCTGCGCGCACGTCGTCGAGTGCTCGACGAAGGTGAAGTGGTCGGTGAAGCGCTTGTTGAGCCCGGTGTGCTTCTCCAGCCGCAGCATCCCGTTCTCCACCAGCTGCACACTGCCCATCTCGGCGCCGGTGATGTGCGGGGCGCGGTGCGGCGCGGCCGTGAGGACCGCGCCCTGGCCGACCGGCTTTCCCTCGCCGCGCAGGGCGGGCAGGGCGGGCGCGGCGCCGAAGTCGCCGGTGCCCCGGCACTGTCGCCGGGGCACCAGCAGGGGCAGTCGCGCGGCCGGCCTACTCGGAGGTGCCGGTGAACTGCGGATCCTTCTTCTGGTTGTAGATCTCCTTGCCGGCCGCGTTGTAGGCATGGACGTACGGGGTCGTCTTCGCGGAGAGGGCCTTGGGGGCGAGCGAACCGGTGGAGAAGGCCGCCGTGTAGAAGAACGCGCCTCCTGCCATGACCGCCGGGTACTGCTTCGGGTTCTCGCCGTAGCTGACGGTGATCTTGGCGACGCCGGATGTGTAGTGTCCGGCGCCGAGTGAGAGGTACCGCCCTCGGCCGGTCGGCCGGCCGAGGGAGTCGAAGTACTCCACGATGTGGCCGGAGCCCCACAGGCGGTTGTTGATGAACGTCGGCGGGACGTCCTGGCTGCTGCCCCGCTCGCCCTTGGCCTGGCATTGCACGTACTGCCCGGCCGAGTCGACGGCGATGACCGCGCCGTCCCAGTCCCTGGAGGCGGCAGGGGTACGGACGGCGATCACCGGGTGGAATCTCGCGGCGTCCGATCCCAGGCAGGAGGCCAGGATTTTGGCGACTGCCCCCGTCTTGATCGGGGTCGTGGCCACGCTGGTGACGGTGAACGCGGCGGGAGCGGAGGCCGAGGGGGCCGAGGACGGCGTCGAGTCCGCCCCGGCCGCCGGAGAAACCCGGCTCGGACCCGGTGACGCGGCGGCGCTCGTCGGACGTCCACCGCTGCCGGCCTGGACAGGCTCGGCGGCCCTCTCCCCGCCGAACGCGGATACGGCCGCGACGCTCAACGCCGCGACACCGGCGGCGATACCCAACGGCAGCACCCACCTGCGCGCCAGCGAAGTCCGCTCGTCCTCGGGATCGATGTTCATCAATAGGTCCTCTCGGATCCGCCGGTGATCCGGCAGATCACGATCAGGGGGAGGCGCGGGAATACCTTGCGTGTTGTTCATCGCGCGACCTCCTCCGCGGTGACGGGATGGTGCGAACTGGACGACGACGCGCCCCCTGGCCCGCCGGCGAGGTCGGCCCCCAGCCTCCGCCGCGCTCGGTGCAGTCGGGACTTCACGGTCCCCACCGCCACTCCCAGCGCCGCCGCGGCCGCCTGCTGATCCAGGCCCGACCACATGCAGAGCTCGACGACCTCGCGTTCATGCCGTGGGAGCCGGGCCAGCGCCCGATGCAGCTGCGACATCCGACGCGCGTCGTCGACCTCGCCGGCGACCCGGTCCGCGTGGTCACTCACCGACTCGGCATGTGAGACGAGCCGCCGCAGCAGCGCCTCGGCCCGCCGCAGCCGCCGCCTGGTGTTCGACAACAGGTGCTCCGCGATGCCCAGCAGCCACGGCAGGGCCGAATCACGGTCCAGCACGATCGCCGAACGCCGCCGCCAAGCATGAAGGAACACCGCCGAGGTGAGATCCTCAGCTTCCGACCAGTCGGCCGTCCGCCGGAACAGGTGGTTGTAGACGGTCCTCGCATGACGGTCGAAGATCCGGCCGAACGCCTCCCGATCGCCGTCGACGGCCCGCGCCCACAACTCCCGGTCGGACAACGCTCCGACAGATGCGGCGGGACCAACGTCGTTCACTTCCATGCCCTGTATGTGTCCGGCACCCGACCGAAGGTTCCCGCTGAACTCGCTCCTTTTTCACGGGTACCGCCGGGGTGCCTCGGCCAGGCGCCAGGGCGCGAGGAGTCCGGGCGCCGGAGAACTGCGGCCGCTTGCGCCGCACGACCGGGGCACAGCGCGAGGATCGACCGGGCGTCCGAGCCGTCGGTCGCCGCACGGGAGCCGGCCGCAGCTGTCGCGGTGCGCGGGACCGTCCTCCGCGGCGTGCGCGGGAAGCGCGGTGAACAGCAGGCCGCCGAGGGCGAGGACAGGGGCGAGACGTCTCATGCCGCCGGGACCCTCGGCGCCCCGGGTGCATCAAGGGCGGCCGGCAGGTGGCCGGTTGGCGCTCACCGCGCAGGTCACGACGGCACACCCGGCGCCGTCTCTCTCCCGAGCCCTCCGCGAGCGAACTCGCCGTACCCGCCACAGTGTGATCCGCGAGCGGGGAACCTGGCTGGCTTGATCATCGTCACATCATGTGCCAATCATCTTATGGACAGTCAGGCGATTCCAGACCGTGTCACGGTCTTGGAATGCCGCGACGGTGACTTTCGAGGTCCGGATTCGATGCAGGAAAGACAGGTACTTACACGTGCATGAGCGCAAGCCGCGTCGGCGGCTGCCACTGATTCTCGCGGCAGGTGTGCTGGCCGCCGCGGGAGTCGCGACCGCCTCTCCGGCCGCCCAGGCAGTGGGGCATCGGACGGCGGCCGACAGCCGTCAGCACGCCTTCGAGCAGGCGGCGGCGGAGTACGACGTCCCGCTGCCCGTCCTGCTCGCCGTGGCATACCACGAGTCCGCATGGGACGCCCATGACGGCGAGCGCAGCACCGGCGGCGGTTACGGGCCGATGCACCTGACCGACGTGACGAGCGGGATGCTGGCCGGGGGCGACGCGGGTGCGGTCGGCCGCGCCGACCTCGCCCAACTGGCCGCCGATCCGTCCCTGCACACCCTCCAGGCCGCCGCCAGGCTGACGGGGCTGCCCGGGAAGCGGCTGCGCGGGGACGACGCCGCCAACATCCGTGGGGGTGCCGCCCTCCTCGCCTCCTACGCGAAGAGCACGGTCGGCGGTACTCCGAAGGACCCGGGCAAGTGGTACGCCGCAGTGGCCCGTTACAGCGGCTCCTCCGGGCAGCGGGCGGCAAAAGCCTTCGCCGACCGGGTGTTCACCACGGTCGAGAACGGCGCGGAGGAAACCACCCGGGACGGACAGCACATCGAGTTGCCCGCTTCCCCGGGCGTCCGGCCGGTCACCAGGCAGCTGTCCGTGCTGCACCTGAAGGCGACGGCCGCGACGGGCGACACCGAGTGCCCCGCCACCCTCGACTGCGCCTTCCTGCCGGCCGCGGCGGCCAACGGCCAGGTGTCCGACCGTCCCGCCAACGGGATCAGGATCGACTCCATCGTCATCCACGACACCGAGGCGTCCTACGACGCCGTCCTGAACGCCTTCCAGAAACCGGGCGGCGGGTCCGCGCACTACGTCATACGCTCCTCCGACGGCGCCGTGACGCAGATGGTGCCCACCAAGGACATCTCCTTCCAGGCGGGCAACTACTCGACCAACCTGCACTCGATAGGCATCGAGCACGAGGGGTACGCCGCCGCGGGCGGCACCTGGTACACACAGACCGAGTACGAGACCAGCGCGGAACTCGTCCGGTACCTGGCCGAGCGCTTCGGCATACCGCTGGACCGGCAGCACATCATCGGGCACGACAACGTGCCCGGACCCAGCTCGGCCCTCGTCTCCGGCATGCACTGGGACCCGGGCCCGTCCTGGGACTGGGAGCGCTTCATGCGGCTGCTGCACGCCCCGGTGGACGGCCGGCACGGCGTGGGCCGCGTGGGCTCCGTGGTCACCATCACCCCCGGGTACGCCCGCAACCAGCAGACCGTGCAGGTCTGCCCGTCCGACGATCCCACCGGCGCCACACCCGAGTGCACCGAGCGGACCCAGCCTTCCGACTTCGTGTATCTGCGCACCGCGCCCAGCGCCACCGCGCCGCTCTTCGGCGACCAGGCCATCCATCCGGACGGCATCGGCACCGACCGCGTCAGCGACTGGGGCAGCACCGCGGCGGCCGGGCAGCAGTTCGTCGTCGCCGACCGGCAGGGCGACTGGACGGCCATCTGGTACAGCGGCACGAAGGTCTGGTTCCTCAACCCGCACGGCTGCAACACCACCCCCGCCCATGATGTGACGGTGGTCGGCGCCGCCGGCACCGCACCGGTGGCGGTGTACGGATCGAGCTACCCGGACGCGAACGAATACCCCGCCGGGCTCTCCCCCTCCACCCAGACCCCGCTGACCTTCTACAGCGTCCCCGTCGGCCAGGCCTACGTCACCACCGCCGCACCCGCCCCCACCGACGACTACTTCCCCTCCACCGGCCGGGTCGTCACCGGGGGGAAGAGCATGTACACCATCCAGTACAACCACCGCACCGCCCTGGTCTACGCCTCCGACGTCACCGCACGGTAGGTACCGGGCGGCAACCCGCCGCGACGGTCCCGGGCCCGGCGCGCGGAAGCGCCGGAAGCTCGGACGGCCATGCCGTGAAGGCCCCCGGTCGGTGACCGCCGCGAGAGAGCGGTCGACACGGCGAAGCCCCGTCGGGTACCGACCCGGCGGGGCTTTTCGCCCGGCCATTTCCGCTCGCCCCGGCAACCGGACCCTGTCCGAGAGAAACGGCCTAGGCGTTGCTCCACCCGGTCGTGCTGGAATACGCGTCCAGCAGGTCCACCACGAAGACCAGGGTCGAGCCCGCCGGGATCAAGGGCGAAGGCGACTGATTGCCGTAACCGAGACGCGGGGGAATGATGATCTCGCGTCGGCCGCCGACCCTCATCCCCCTCACCCCTCGGTCCCAGCCCTTGATGACCTTGCCGCCGCCCACGGCGAACTTGTACGGCCGGCCCCGGTCCCAGGAGGCGTCGAACTCCTTCCCGGACTCGAAGGTCACACCGACGTAGTGGACCCTGACCACCATGCCGGGCTTGATCTCGGGGCCTTCCCCGACGACGAGGTCCCGGACGGTCAGCTCGGTCGGAGCGGCACCCTCCGGAACATCGACCTCCGGCTTCGTCGCTTCACTCATCGCAGCCCCATCACTCTCCGCCGGAAGCCGTCGCACGGACCAACCGGACGCATGGGCACTCCATGCGGCAACAGGTCACGCTACCGACAATGCCGGCTCCCGGATTACAAGAGATCGGGCAGCCGCGTTCCTCCCCGCCGAGGCCGCCGAGGCTGCCGACGCGCCGGTGCGCTACCTCCCGGGCGGCTGCGCGGAGCGGAGGACGAGCAGGGTGATCTCGCTGGGGGCGAAGACGCGGAACGGCGGGCCCCAGAAGCCGGTGCCTCGGCTGGTGTAGAGGAGGGTGCGGGCGCCGTGGTGGCTGAGGCCGGCGACGGCGGGCTGGTCGATGCGGACCAGGTGGTGGAAGGGCCAGATCTGGCCGCCGTGGGTGTGACCGGAGAGCTGGAGGTCGATGCCGGCGGCTGCCGCCCGGTCGATGAACTTGGGCTGGTGCGCCAGGAGCAGGACGGGCAGGTCGGGGTCGGCGCCGTCCAGGGCTCCGGCGAGGTGGGCGCGGTGGCCGGCCAGCCCGGAGGACTCGGCGGTGACGTCGTCCACACCGGCGACCACGAGGGTGTCGCCGCCGCGTTCGAGCAGCAGGTGGCGGTTGCGCAGCGGCTCCCAGCCCAGCTCGTCCATCAGGTCGACCCAGCCCTGGGCCTCGCTGTAGTACTCGTGGTTGCCGGTGACGTACACCCGGGCCCGGGTGGCCCGCACGGTACCGAGGGGGAGGGCCTGGGCCCGGCGGCGTTCGGCCGTGCCGTCCGCGATGTCGCCGGTGTGGCAGACCAGGTCGGCCTCCAGGGTGTTCACGGTCTCGCACACCCGTGCCGACCAGCGGGCGCGGTCGAGGGGGCCGTAGTGGGTGTCGGTGATGAGGGCGACACGGAGGCCGTCCAACCCGGAGCCCAGTCGCGGTAGGTGGACGTCGAGTCGGCGCACGCGTGGTACGCGGCGGGCCTCGACGTATCCCCAGCCGAGCAGTACGGCGGTCACACCGAGGACGGCCCACGTGACGATCCGGGCCCGGTCCTGCCCCCCACCGACACCGGCCGCGGTCAGCGCGAGCCGCAACAGGACGCCGAGCAGAACGGACCACGTGAACAGGATCCAGCTGGCGCCCAGCAGGCTGTCACCGATGATCGCCGCCCGGTCCTGCTGGCGTCTGCCGTGGCCGCGCACCATCGCGAGCGGCATGCCGACGAGACCGAGGACGAACAGGGCGGTGCCGACAGCCGTGACGGGGAGCGGCCAGTGCTGGCCGGTGTACAGGAGCACCCCGCAGGGCACCGCCCACAGCAGGACGGGGGCGATCATCGGGATGAACCGCATCAGGCGGTGCAGCCGGCTCGGCCGCGGCGCCGGCGCCTCACCCTCGGCGGGCCGGGTGTTGCTGGTGTCGGTCACGCTTCCCCTCCCTGACCGGGCTGTCGTCTCGCGCACTGTATCCGGACGGCGGGACGACGCCGCGAGCACCTCCCTCGGCGAGCACCTCCCTCGGCGAGCACCTCCCTCGGTATGAGCCGCGATCGGGGCGCTGCCGCCCCGGCTCGGTCCTGCCGTCGGCGCGGGGCACCCCGGTGGGGCGATGGTCCAGACGTCTGAACCTGCCCGCAAAGACGACAGCACGTGTCCGGTTTGGTGCCTAATGTCGCGTTGTCGGTCAGTGAGTCGTCAGCCAGTGAAAGGACACCGGGCCATGCGTATCGCGGTCACCACGCCCACCGGGAACGTCGGACGTCACGTCGTCGCCCTGCTGATCCGGGCCGGGCTGCGGCCCCTCGTCCTCGCCCGCGACCCCGGCCGGCTCGATCCCGGAGTGCGTCGTGAGGTCGACGCCGTCGCGGTCGACCAGCGGGACCCGGAGGCGGTCGTCGCGGCCACCGCCGGGGCCGACGCCCTCTTCTGGGTCGACCCCCCGACGACGGGCGCGGACCCGCTCGGCGACTACGCGTCGGCCACGGCGAGCGTGGTGCGCGCCGTACGGGCCAACGGCATCGGACGGACCGTCTTCCAGAGCAGCGTCGGCGCCGAACTGCGCCACGGCGCCGGTGAGATCGACGGCCTCGCCGGCACCGAGACCGCCCTCGACGCGCTCGGCGCCACGGTCACCCACCTGCGCTGCGGCTACTTCTTCAGCAATCTGGAGGCCCTCCTCGACGCCGTCCGGGCGGGCGCGATCCCGGTGATCCTCCCGCTGGACCAGCCCCTCGCCTGGGTCGCGCCCCGCGATATCGCGGAGGTCGCCGTGGCACGCCTGCTCACGACCCACTGGTCCGGCCGCCATGTCCAGGCGGTGCACGGCCCGGCCGACCTCACCTGGCCCCGGGCCGCCGAGATCGTGTCCGCCGCCGTCGGCCGCCCCCTGCGCGTCGAACGTGTCGCCGACGACGCGATGCGGCACCTGCTGCGCGCGTCCGGCATGACCGACGGCCTGGTCGAAGCGGTCATCGGCATGTCGACCGGGCTGCGCGACGGCTTCGTACCGGAACAGCCCCGCACCGTGCGCAGCACCACCCCCACCACGCTGGGGTCATGGGCGTACGACGTGCTGCGGCCACGGATCTGACCAACCACCGCGCACCACGCCATGTGCCACCTCGGCGCCCGGCGACCGGCACCGGCGATCGTGCCTACGTGTTCAGGTCGGAGGCACAGGAGTCGGCCGGGCGCTGACCCAGGACCGGCTCGGGTTCAGGAAGCGGTCGATCTCCAGGTCCGCCAACCCCAGTTCGTACGCGAGGCAGTGGTCGTCGGCGGGCCTGGTGACCACCGATTGCGTCCGCCTGGAGCCGTCGATCTCGTAGTCGAGGGTGAAGGACAGCAGCTCGGAGGACGCCTGGCTCAGCTCGCGCATGCGGATCGTGCACCCGTCCGCCACTTCCCGTGCGAACGGCGGCTCGTCCAGGTAGCGCCGCCCCGGCGGGCCCCGCTGGATGAGGACCTGCCCCCGGTCCTCGACATGGGCGCGGCAGACCCTGAGAAATGCCCGGACCTGCTCGACATGCGGTTTCTCGATCAGATGCGACATCAGGAGAACCACGTCGAACCGGCGGGCCAGCCTCAGATCCTCGATCCTGGACTCGACGGTTTCCGCGCCTTCGATGTGCGCCGGCATGGCGGACGATTCATCGACCGCGACCACTTCGTGGCCCAGTTCCAGCACCCGACCGGCCCGTCCTGCCGGGCGGCGAGCACCACGAGCACGGTGGCGGTGATCCCGTCGCCGACGAACGACACCGCCCGCGAGGCACACAGGGAACGCAGCGCGGGGTTCCCCCGCAGCAGACGGGTGCGTGGCGGGGGCGCCACCGGCGGGGTCGAGGATTCGGCCATGACCGACAGGGTGCCGTTCCCGGGCCCGGGGGAACGCGGATTCGGCGTCCGTCGAATCCAGGTCTGCCCTCGTGAGCGGTATGACGCTGGTGCTGAGGTTCGGGTCGGGTGACACGGCGCGGTGCCGGTGCGCGGGCACGGGCCGGACTTCCTGTGGCCGAGCCCGACCGGCCCGCTCACCACCATCGAGGACGATCTCGCCCAGGTCCGGGCCACCGACCCGGACGTCGTCGCCGCCGAACTCGCCGAGCACGCCCGCCGCCTCGACCCCCGTACGGTGCCCCCGCACCTGTACCGCGCCCTCACCGGCGACCCCGTGGCCGCCCGGGACAGGCTCGTCGCGCACCAGCGTGAGGCATGGCGGGCCCTGGTCGCACCGCTCTGGGACCGCGTACGCGGCCTGCTCGACGCGGACATCACCACGTGCGCCCGGCAGTTGGCCGACGGCGGGCTGGAAGGGCTCTTCGCCGATCTGCACCGGCGGGCCAGGTGGGAGGACGACGCCCTGCACCTGAGGGGGCTCCGGCGCGGGAGCCTCGACCCGCGCGGCCGTGGCCTGGTCCTCGTCCCGACCGCCTTCGGCTGGCCGAACCTGGGCATCGGCCCCACCAGCGCCACGTCGGCCGCGCCCCCCGTCCCTCGTCTACCCCATGCTCGGCGCCGCGCGGCTCTGGGCCCCCGCCACGCGGCCACCGGCGATCGCGCGACTGCTGGGCGCCGGGCGCGCGGCCGTCCTGGCGGAGACGCTCGTCCCCAGCACGACCAGCGGTCCCGCCCGCCGGGTGGGCCTGGCACCGGCGACCGTCTCCCACCACCTCACCGTCCTCCGCGACGCCGGCCTCGTGACCGCCGAACGGCGCGGCCACGAGGTGCTCTGCCGGCAGACCCCGCCGGCGGCGGCGCTGTACTCTGGCGGCATCTGAGAGCCCCGGCCGGGGCACGGCTTCTAGCGCGGTGTGGACCGGCCCGTGCCGTGCGTCGAGCGGACTTGGAACAGCCGTGGCTGGACATCGGTCGCGAACTCCGCCGCCTGGTCCATGTGGACGCGCGCCTCGGGGTTGGCGAGCATCGCCCGGTAGTGGTCCTCGGACTCCCACTGGGCGTAGTTGACGACGCGTTCCCCGTCCTCGGAGGCGTGGAAGTTGGCGCAGATGAAGCCCGGTTGGTGCTTCATCGTCTCCTCGGTGGCGCGGGCGAGCAGGGCGATGAGTTCGTCCTGGCGGTCCGGGGTGACGGTGAAGACGTTGATGAGTGTGGCCACGGGCCGGGCCGGGTCGATGGTCGCGGGGACGGTCGTCATCGTGTCTCTCCTCCTGCGAAGGTGGGTGGGGCTTGCGAAGGTGGCGGGGCGCGTCGGTGGTTCCGCGTCCCGCCGGACGGACAGGTCACAGGGGCTGGGGTGCCAGCGAGCGGGCCGGATGGCGGGGGCCGAGGAAGACGGCGACGCCCCGGCCGTCGGGGGAGGGGTGCGTGGCCTGGGTCCAGCCCTGGCGGCGGTAGAAGGACATGGCCCGGCCCGACCGCACGGACGTCACCAGCCAGGAGCGGCCCCCTGGCGCGTCCGCGGTGACCGTCTCCAGGAGCCGGGCCGCCAGGCCGGTGCCCCGGGCGGCGCGGCGGACGGCGAGTTCGTCCAACTGGCGGGCGCCGACCAGCCAGTCGACGGTGTGGTCGGGGCCGAGCCCGGCGGCGGCCTGCGCGTGGCAGCCGTCGTCGGGGAAGGGGGCGAGGGTGGTCCGGGCCGTGGCGAAGCCGAGCAACTCCCCCTCCCGAACCGCCGTCGCGGCGGTGAAGCCCGGCCTGCCGGTGTCCACCCGCAGCCGCCGGGCGAACTCGGCGGCCCGCTCCTCGTCCTCGTCCCACGGCGGGGCGCAGAAGGCGTCGACGTAGACCGACCTCAAGTCCTCTATGTGCGCGAGGAGTTCGGCGCCCGCATGGACGCGGATCCCGGTCATGCCGCCACCGCCCGGGCCGTGACCGGATGCAGCGCCGCGTACTCCAGCGGCGCCGACGGGTCGATCGACACGTCCAGCGGGGCGGGTTGGGCCCCGGCCCGTACGAGGAGGTCACCGACGGCCGCGATCATCGCGCCGTTGTCCGTGCACAACTCCATTGGTGGCACGCGTAGTTCGACGCCTGCGGCCCGGCAGCGCTCCTCGGTGAGCGCCCGCACCCGCGAGTTCGCGGCGACGCCGCCGACCACGACCAGCGTGCCCACGCCGTGCTCGACGCAGGCCGCCACCGCCTTGCGGCTGAGGACATCGGCCACCGCCTCCTGGAGCGAGGCCGCCCCGTCGGCGACCGGCAGCTCCCGCCCCGCGTGACCCTCGGCCCAGCGTGCGGCGGCCGTCTTCAGACCCGAGAAGGAGAAGTCGTACGACCCCGGCAGCGGACGCGGGAAGGGGATGGCGCGCGGATCCCCCGTGCGCGCCGTCCGGTCGATGGCCGGGCCGCCGGGATACGGCAGCCCGAAGACCCGAGCCACCTTGTCGAAGCACTCCCCGGCGGCATCGTCGAGGGTGTCGCCGAGATGGCGGATCGGGTCGCGGGCCAGATCGCGGACGAGGAGCAGCGAGGTGTGGCCGCCGGAGACGATCAGCACCACGCAGGGGTCGGGCAGCGGGCCGTGCGCGAGGGTGTCGGCGGCGACATGGCCGGCCAGGTGGTGGACGCCGTACAGCGGTACGCCCAGCGCGTAGGCGACCCCCTTCGCCCCGGCCAGGCCCACCTGGAGCGCGCCCGACAGGCCGGGCCCGGTGGTGACGGCGACCGCGCCGATGTCGGAGAGCCGCAGCCCCGCCTCGTCCAGGGCCTGCCCGACCACCGGACGGAGCGCGTGCAGGTGGGCCCGGGAAGCGATCTCCGGCACCACCCCGCCGAACCGGGCGTGCTCCGCCATGCTCGACGCCACCGCATGCCCCAGCAGCCGCCCGTCACGGACCAGGCCGGCGCCCGTCTCGTCGCAGGACGACTCGATGCCGAGCACGATCGGAGAACCCATCTCGGTCCCTTTCTGCACACCCTAGGTTGTTGCAAATAGTGTGCAATAAGAATCCCCGGGATGCGCACCCGGCCGAGAACACCCAGGTCAAGGCGAGTGGATGCCAGCTCCTCGCCTCAGCCCCCCGGCTTCAGAAGGCCGCGCTCGTACGCCCTCCTGAGGTGCTGGGGCACCAGATGGGTGCCGCCGTCGACGGTGACGGGGACGAGCGCCGGGGCGGATGCCCGCCACCGGGCCCGGCGGTGACGGGTGTTGCTGCGGGACATCCTGCGCTTGGGGACGGCCATGACGGTCCTTTCGTCGAAAAGGCGGGTGCCGCGGAGGTCAGCGGCTGGAGTGGGGGAGCAGGGCCATCTCGCGGGCGTTCTTGATCGCCGCGGCGAGCTGCCGCTGCTGCCGGCGGCCGACCCGGGTGACACGGCGGCCGCGGATCTTGCCGCGGTCGGAGACGAACTTCCGCAGCAGGTCGGTGTCCTTGTAGTCGATGTACGTGATCCCGGCCGCGTCGAGCGGGTTGGGGCGGTTCGTGCGGGCGGGAGCGGGCTTGGTGGGGCGGGCCATGGAGTCTTCCTCGGTATGGGGGCGGGACGGGTCTCGGTACGGAGGGGACGGTCTCGGCAGGGAGGGAACGGGTCAGAACACGGGGTCGAGCAGCTGGTCGAAACCGGTGGGCCGGGGCCAGGCGTCGGGGCCGGAGGCCAGCTCGGCGTCGGTGAGCAGGCAGGAGTCGAGCAGCGAGAGCAGCCCCGCCCGGTCGAGGCCGGGGGAGGTGAAGACGAGGTGCTGGCCGCGGTCGCCGTGCTCGGGGTGCCAGTCCAGCGCGGCGGCGGTACGGCGCTCGGCCGGCATCAACTCCCAGGCGGCGTCCGGCAGCGCGGCCATCCACGGCCCGGCGTTCTCCACGCACAGCGCCCCGCCGGCGGCCTCCCAGGCGAGCAGGCTGTCGGGCCTGTCCGCCAGCCAGAACCGCCCCCGGCTACGGGCCGCGGCGCAGCACAGATCCTCCAACGCCGCGTAGAGACGGCCGGCGTGGAAGGGTCGGCGGCGCTGCCAGACGAGGGTGCCGATGCCCTCCTCGTCGCAGTCGTGCGGGAGCCGGGCGCAGGCCGGATGCTGTGCGGCCGCCGCCGCGGCCACGTCGAACCCGGCGACCGCTGCCGTGCCCAACTGCCCGGAATCGATGGGGATCTGACGCGCGAGGGGATGCAACTGCCGCAGGAGCGCCAGGTCGTCGAGCCCGGTGGCGGGCCCCTCGGTCACGGCGAGGACGGGAGCGTACTCCAACTGCCGCGCGAAGGTGTCGCCCACGGTGCGCCGGTCCGCCCGGGCCGCGGCGAGCCCGGCCTCCGCGAGATCGTCGCCGTTGGACAGGGCGGGCAGCACCAGGGCGGGGTCGACGGCGGTCAGCACGTTGGTGAGCCGGAAGGCGCCGCCGCCATGGGCGGCGATGACCTCGGCCATGCCACGGGGCTCCACGGAGTCCCACAGCTCGACGACCGCGAGGCGGGTGAGGCCGCCGTCGGCCAGCCGCTCCAGTTCGGGCACGAGGTCCTCGCGCAGGGCGCAGCAGGCGCAGTCGTTGACCAGCGGCGTCTCGCCCCAGGCGGTCTCGCCCGTGGCGTCGCGGACGGTACGGCGCACGGTGCCCGCCGGACCGGTGGACAGATCGTGGTGCAGGGCGACGCTGCCGGGCACCTCGCGCAGCAGCTGTTCGACCGTGTCGCGCCGGGCGTCGGCGTGCAGTCCGCCGACGATCACCACCGGCATCGGTCCCTCGACGCTCATCGGCGGTTCCCGTCACGCCCGTAGCGGCGCTCGAAGCGCTCGACGCGGCCGGCGGTGTCCAGCACGCGGGCGGTGCCGGTGTAGAAGGGGTGGCTCGCCGAGGAGATCTCGACGTCGACCACCGGATAGGTGCGGCCGTCCTCCCACTCGACGGTCTTGTCGCTGGTCATCGTCGAGCGGGTGAGGATGGCGAAGCCACCGGCCTTGTCGCGGAAGACGACCGGGCGGTAGGCGGGGTGGATTCCGGGCTTCATGGTGTCTCTTCCCTGGGTCGGGGTGAGGGCGGTCGGGCGGCGGCCGGAGCGGTCAGCGTTCCTCGCGGAACTCGACATGGCGTCCGGCCACGGGGTCGAACTTGCGCAGCACCAGCCGGTCCGGGTCGTTCCGGCGGTTCTTGCGGGTCACGTACGTGTAGCCGGTACCGGCGGTGGAGCGGAGCTTGACGATCGGGCGTACCTCGTTGCGAGCCATGACGGGTAGTATACGACAATGATTTCCATTACCGATAAGCATCGGTGGAGAGAAAGGCAGAACCACGCATGTCCGCCCACTGCCAACTGACCGGCGCCCGCCCGGCCTTCGGCAAGAAGATCTCCCACTCGCACCGGCGCACCTCGCGCCGGTTCGACCCCAACATCCAGAACAAGCGCTACTGGCTGCCCAGTGAGGGGCGGTATGTCCGGCTGCGGCTGAGCGCGCGCGCCATCAAGGCCGTGGACGCCCTCGGCGTCGAGGCCGCCGTCGCGCGGATCCGGGCCCGTGGGGAGCGTGTCTGATGGCGAAGAAGAGCAAGATCGCGAAGAACGAGCGGCGCAAGCGGATCGTGGCCCGCCACGCCCCGCGCCGCGCCGAACTGAAGGCCGTCCTGGCGTCCCCGTACGCCACGGCCGACGAGAAGACCGCCGCGCGGGCGGAACTCGCCCGCCAGCCCCGGGACGCGAGCGCGACCCGGGTCCGCAACCGCGACAGCCTCGACGGCCGCCCCCGCGGCCATCTGCGCAGGTTCGGCCTCTCCCGGGTGAACGTGCGGGCGCAGGCGCACGCCGGATATCTGCCCGGGGTGACGAAGTCGTCCTGGTGAGAGGCGTGCAGGGCGGGGGTCGCCACATGCGCGGCGACCCCCGCCGTGTCGCCGTGCGCCACGCGCGGGTGGCAGGGTGCCGGGCCGGACAGGAGACTGGAAACCGTCCCGCGTCGGCCGCGGCGGGCGGCGGTCACGCCCTGTGGTGACCGCTCGCTCCCGGGCGGCTCACGCGCGACTCATTGGGACACCTGTGTTTATCGCGCCCGCTCCGGGACACGCGGCCTGTGGGAACGGGGTGCCGGACCGTACCGACTCCTTCGCGGCCGCGTGGCGTGCGGTCGCCGATCGGCGGTCCGCGTCCGGCAGCCGCGACGACATCAGTGTCGTACCACGAAAGGCAGACCCATGACGGAGATCCGACCCGCCACCACCAGCGATTCCGGCGCCCCGGTCGAGAGCGACGAACACTCGCTCACCGTGGGACCCGGGGGACCGATTCTTCTGCAGGACGCCTATCTGATCGAGCAGATGGCACAGTTCAACCGGGAGCGGATCCCCGAGCGGCAGCCGCACGCCAAGGGGAGCGGCGCGTTCGGTCACTTCGAGGTGACGGACGATGTCAGCGCGTACACGAAGGCGGCCCTGTTCCAGCCCGGCGTCCGTACCGACCTGGTCATCCGCTTCTCGACCGTCGCCGGTGAGCGCGGCAGCCCGGACACCTGGCGCGACCCGCGCGGCTTCGCGGTGAAGTTCTACACCAGCGAGGGCAACTACGACATGGTCGGCAACAACACGCCGGTGTTCTTCGTGAAGGACCCGATGAAGTTCCAGCACTTCATCCGGTCCCAGAAGCGGCGCGCCGACAACAACCTGCGCGACCACGACATGCAGTGGGACTTCTGGACGCTCTCCCCGGAGTCGGCCCACCAGGTGACCTGGCTGATGGGGGACCGGGGCATCCCGCGGACCTGGCGCCACATGAACGGGTACACCTCCCACACCTACATGTGGATCAACGCCGCCGGCGAGCGCTTCTGGGTGAAGTACCACTTCAAGACCGATCAGGGGATCGAGTTCTTCACCCAGCACGAGGCCGACCAGATGGCCGCGGCCGACACGGACTACCACACGCGGGACCTCTTCGAGCACATCCGGGACGGCGACTTCCCCAGCTGGACCCTGTACGTGCAGGTGATGCCGTACGACGAGGCGGCGAGCTACCGGTTCAACCCGTTCGACCTCACCAAGGTGTGGCCGCACGGCGACTACCCGCTCATCCGGGTCGGCCGTATGACGCTCGACCGCAACCCCACGGACAACCACGCCCAGATCGAGCAGGCCGCGTTCCAGCCGAACAACTTCGTCCCCGGTATCGGTCCGAGCCCGGACCGCATGCTGCTGGCCCGGCTGTTCTCCTACGCGGACGCCCACCGCCACCGGATCGGCGCCAACTACCAGCAACTGCCGGTGAACGCCCCCGTCGTCGACGTCCACACGTACTCCAAGGACGGGGCGATGGCATACCGGAACACCACCGACCCCGTCTACGCCCCGAACTCCAAGGGCGGCCCCGCGGCGGACACCGAGCGTTACGGGTCCCCGCCGAGCTGGACGGCCGACGGTGAGATCACCCGCTCGGCCTACGTCTCCCACCCGGAGGACGACGACTGGGGGCAGCCCGGGACGATGGTGCGCGAGGTCATGGACGACGCCGCGCGTGACCGGCTGGTCGACAACGTGGTCGGGCATCTCCTCAACGGGGTGACCGAGCCCGTCCTCGAACGCGCGTTCCAGTACTGGTCCAACATCGACGAGACCATCGGCAAGCGCATCGCCGACGGCGTCCGGGCCAAGGCGGGCGAGAAGGACCCCAAGGCCGCCGAACAGGGCAACCCGGCACGGAGTTCCATGCAGCGCAAGGCATGAGACATCCGGGCCGGGCGGCCCCCTGAGTGTCAGTCGGCCTGCCCCCGCAACGCGTTCTCGATGCTGTCCACCACGCCCATGGCGTCGCTGTACGAGCCGGGCAGGAAGTCGGGAGTGCCGACCACCTGGTGCTTCTGGGCGGCCGGCAACTCCTTGAACGTCCGCAGGGCGAACAGCTTCTGGATGTCGTTGGCGGGGGAGCCGTCGTTGTTCGTGTAGTAGACGATGTGATCGGCGTCCTTCAGCAGGTCCGCCCGCTCGTACGACACGGACTTGGTCTCCCCCTTGCCGACCGAGGCCGTGGCGGAGGCGAAGCGCGCTCCCAGCCGGGAGAGGATGTCGCCGACGGGCGAGGCGGAGCTGTAGATCCAGTAGTTGCCGCTGTCGAAGCCGCCCTGGATCACGTCCCACTTGCCGCTGGTCAGCTTCGGGCCCACCGCCTTGCGCGCCGCGGCGATCCGGTCGTCGTACTTCTGCTTGAGCCGGGCCAGCTGCGCCGTGCCGTTGACGAACCCGGCCGTGGCCTGCGGGTACGCGGACCAGGAGGACGACTCGCTGAAGGACGCGAACGCGGTCGGCGCGATGGCCGAGAGCTTCTTGTACGCCTTGGAGAGGTAGGGCACGTCGACGCCGACGATCAGGTCCGGCTTGAGCGCGGCGATCTTCTCGTAGTCGACGTCGGCGCCCGTCGTCACCTTCGCCGCGGCCTTCCAGCGCTTCAGATAGCGCGGCGGGACGTAGTTGGCCCCGCTGTTCTCCACGCCGACGGGCTTGAGACCCAGGTCGAACAGCGACTCGGTGGACCAGGAGTGCACGGAGACGATCCGCAGCGGACGGGCGGGCACGGTCACCTTGCCGTGTGCCGTGGCGACCACCCGGGTCGCGGCGGTCTTGCCGTCCGAGCCGCCGGTGGTGGACGAGGACGAGTCGCAGGCGGTGAGGACCAGCGCCAGCGCGGCCGCGGCGACGGCGGGGCGCAGCAGACGCGGACGTCCGGAGCGGCGGACGGGGGAGGGTGTGGAGGTCATGGTGGATCCAGGGGTGGGAAGCCGGAGCGCGTGGCCGGGGGCGTGAGGGGGGTCAGGAGGCCGAGTGCGGTCCGACGCCCGCGCGGGCGGAGTGGACACGCGTGGCCAGGCCGTCGAGCAGGACGGTGAAGTTCTCCCAGCTGTAGGCGTACCAGGAGGCCAGTTCCGGCTTCCACAGCTGTCCGGCGTGAACGGCGGGCGTGCGCTTCCACAGCGGGTTGTCCGGCAGCGGGTCGGAGACCGCCCACACCAGCAGGTCGGCCGGGAGGGACGGGACGTTCTCCCAGCTCACGGCCTGGCTGTAGGTGTTGGCGGAGCCGCCGGGCACCGGTACCAGGCGCATCCCCAGCGCGCTCACCGTCTTCAGCACGGCCCAGGTCCTGGGGTTCATCACACCGAGGGTGTTCTTGTCGATGCCGAAGACGAAGCCGACCCGCAGCTCCCGGTTGGCGGCGATCGCCTTGCGCAGCCGGGTGCTCGCCGCCTGGTACCGGGACTTCGCGTCGCCGTCCGTGAGCGTGGTGCCGAGGCTGCGGGTCAGCCGGTCGGCGGTGCCGACGATCTGCTCGATCGAGTGGTAGGTGCTCA
This sequence comes from Streptomyces sp. WP-1, assembly GCF_030450125.1. Classification (NCBI taxonomy): domain Bacteria; kingdom Bacillati; phylum Actinomycetota; class Actinomycetes; order Kitasatosporales; family Streptomycetaceae; genus Streptomyces; species Streptomyces sp. WP-1. The sequence goes on along the minus strand of NZ_CP123923.1, from coordinate 1,125,245 downwards.
GCCCGACGACCGGGGCGATCTTGGCGACCTCCGGGAGCTGGGACGCCACCTGGAGGGTGCCGTCCGGCTGTACCGCGTCGATCAGGAGGTCCGGGCGGGCCTGGGCGAGCGCTTCGAGCCGTACGCCCTTGTCCGCCGAGTAGATCTTGGTGACACCGGACCAGTCCGGCTTGACGGCCGGGACGATGCCCTGCCCGGAGTCCGTGGCGGCGACCGGGTGCAGCCCGGCCGCCCACAGCGCGGCGCCGGCGGAGTCGGTGAGGAACGCGATGCGCTTGGGCCGCCGGGGCAGCCGTACGGCATGGCCGCGGTCGTCGGTGAAGGACCACGCGGTGCTGCCGGAACCGTCGGCCGAGGCGGAGTTGCCGGTGCCGCACGCGGAGAGGCCGAGGAGGGCGGCGGTTCCCAGGCCGCCGGCGAGCAGGCCGCGCCGGGTCGGGCGCGCGCCGGGGGCGGCGGCCGTCAGGTGCCGGGTGTCGTGGGAACGCGGGAGGGTTGCGCTGGGCATGGGGGTGTCCTTGGGATGAGGGTGCGGCTCGCTGGGCCGCGGAGGGGAGAGCGCGCCACCGGGGCCGCGCGGCGAGCGCGGGCGCTCCGGAGGGCGAGGAGAGCGGTGGGGGAGACGGAAAGAGGGGACGGGGCGCGGGAGTTCACGGGCCCGTGCGGGGTAACTCCTCGTGGGGCGGCGCGAGGAGCGGCCGCGGGCGCCCGGCGGCGCGGGCGCCGGTCATGCCCGGCCCGCCCGGTGCCGCGCGACCAGCACCCGGCACAGATAGAGCCCGCCGAGCACTCCGGTCAGCGCGCCGACCGGCAACTCGGTCCCGGGCAGCACCCGCTGGGCGGCGAAGTCGCTCGCCGTCAGCAGCAGGGCGCCCATGAAAGCGGCGGGCACCACCGGCGCGCCGGGGGAGCGGATCAGCCGGCGGCACAGGTGCGGGGCGGCCAGCGCGACGAAGGTGATGGGTCCGACGGCGGCGGTCGTGGCCGCGGCGAGCGCCGTGGCGGCCACCGCCAGCACGATCCGGGCCCGCCCCACCGGCACCCCCAGGCCCCGGGCGGTGTCCTCGCCGAGTTCCAGCCAGTGCAGGGCGCGGGAGGCGACGACGGTCACCGGCACCAGTACCGCCAGGGCCACGGCCAGGGGCGTGACGACGGACCAGCTCGCGGAGTTGAGGCTGCCGATCAGCCAGATCTGCGCGTCCTGCGCCTCGTACAGGCTGGCCCGGGTCAGCAGGTACGCGGTCAGCGAGGTGAGCATGGCGCTGATGCCGATCCCGATCAGCACGATCCGGTAGCCGACGGCCGGACCGCGGCCCGCCGCGACCAGGCCCACGACCAGCGCCGTGGCCAGGCCGCCGCCGATCGAGGCGACGGCGGTGGCGAACGGTCCGCCGTGGAAGAGCACGATCTGCACCACGGCACCGCTCGCCGCGCCGCTGGTGAAGCCGATGACATCGGGACTGCCCAGCGGATTGCGGGACATGCTCTGGAACACCGCGCCGCTCATCCCGAGCGCGCCACCGGCCAGCAGGGCGCACACCAGCCGGGGCAGCCGCAGACCGACGACGATGAAGGACTCGGCCCCGGAGCCGTGCCCCAGCAGACAGGCGAGCACGTCCGACAGCGGGACACGGTAGGTGCCGGTGGTCAGACCGAGGACGCCCGTCGCGAGGCACGCGGCGGTCAGGAGCAGGCAGACCACGACCGTGCGGGGCCGCCAGCGCAGCGATATCCGGCCGCCGTTCAGGCGCAGCACCCGGCCGCGCGGGGCGGTGCCCCGGCGGGCGCGGCCGAGGACGGTGCCTCGGAGGGCGGGGCGGGAAGAGATCTCGGTGGTCACAGTTCGGCGATCCTGCGGCGGCGGACGAGGGCGATGAAGACGGGCGCTCCGGCGAAGGCCGTCACGATCCCGGCCTGGATCTCGCCGGGCCGGGCGACCACCCGGCCGAGGACGTCGGATCCGAGCAGCAGGGTCGCGCCGAGGACCATGGAGTACGGCAGCAGCCAGCGGTGGTCAGGCCCGGTGAACGCCCTGGCCAGATGGGGGACCGCCAGACCGACGAAGGCGATCGGGCCGACGGCCGCCGTCGCCGCTCCGCACAGCAGGGTGACGGCGAGCATCCCGAGGACGCGGGTGCGCGGGACGGCCGTACCGAGGGCGCGGGCTGTGTCGTCGCCGAGGGCGAGCGCGTTGAGCGCACCGGACAGGCCGAGGGCCAGCAGCGCGCCCGCGCCGAGGAACGGCAGTGTCCCGGTGAGGACGGACATCGGCTGCCCGGCCAGGGAGCCCACACCCCAGAAGCGGAACTGGTCGAAGACGTCAGGCCGCAGCAGGGTGACGACGGAGATCAGCGCGCTGAGCACGGCGCTGACCGCCGTACCCGCGAGCGCGAGCCGTACCGGTGGCGGACCGGACCGGCCGCGCGTGCCGAGCAACTGGACCAGCGCGGCGGCCAGTCCGGCGCCGGCGAACGCGAACCAGACGCAGAAGGACGGATCGGTGGTGCGCCACAGCGCGATGGCGACGACCACGGCCGCCGAGGCGCCCATGTTGACGCCGAGGATGCCGGGGTCGGCGAGCGGATTGCGGGTCAGCGCCTGCATCAGCACGCCCGCGAGGCCCAGTGCGGCGCCGACGGCGATGCCGAGCAGCGTGCGCGGCAGCCGCAGGTCGAGGACGACCGCGTCGTCCACCGAGGCCGGGCCGTGGAACAGCGCGCGCAGCACCTCGCCGGGCGGGATGGCCTTGGCGCCGACGGCGACGCTCACCACGGTGACGAGGACCAGCAGTCCGCAGGCGAGGAGAAGCCCGAGCAGCCGTACGGCGAGCACGGCCGCGCGCGGTCTTCGGTCCGCGGCCTCGGATGTGGGCACCGTATCGGTGGTGCTGATCGTGGTGGTGCCCATCGTGCTCCTCGGCGACATCGACATACCTGCCGATGCAAGGAACCGGCGGGGGAGGTTAGCTTAGCCTTACCTAAAAAGGTAGAGGCGCCGCCTCGGTCGCGACAAGCCGGTCAAACGCCACCTCATGTCGCCGATCCGCCAGGCGCATTCCGTCGGCCCCCAGGCGCGCCGGGGCCGGACCCGCAGGGCCCCGGCCGTCACTCGGGCTCGCCCGGCTGCTCCTTCGACCCCCTCGACCGGGCGAAATAGGCGGCGGGCGTCGCCCCGGTCACCCGGCGGAACGCGGCGACGAACGCGCTGGGCGTCGCATAGCCCACCCGCTCGGCCACCCGCCCGACGGGCAGGCCCTCGGCGAGATGGGCGAGGGCGGCCTGGAGCCGGGCATGGGTCCGCCACTGAGTGAACGTCATCCCCGTCTCGGCCAGGAAGAGCCGCAGCAGGGTGCGCTCGCTGGCCCCGACCGCACGCCCCAGCTCGCCCAGCCCGCGCCGGTCCGCCGGATCGTCCAGCAGCAGCGCGGCGGCCTCCCTGGCCCGTGGATCGGCCGGCAGCGGCAGCTCGAACACGGTGGCCTCCGCCGGACGCAGCACGTCCAGGAGCACGGCCTCGGCGTGCGCGCGCCCCGCGGGCGGCAGTTCGCCGGCCAGGTGCCCGATCAGATGCCGGGCGAGCGGCGGTACGGCGAGCACGGTCGGCCGGGTCCAGGCCAGCGGACACGTCGCCGGGTCCAGATAGACGCCCTGGAGCACCGACTGCCGCAGCGCCCCGGTGGCGTGCCGGACACCGCCCGGGATCCACAGCGCCAGATGCGGGGGCAGCACCCAGCAGCGGTCCTGGATGTCGACCATGACCACACCGGTGCTGGCCCAGGCGAGTTGGTGCTCGTCATGGACGTGGTGCTGGAAGGTCTGCCCCCGGACCATCTCGAACCGTTCGAGATCGATGGTCTGCTCGTGTGCCATGCCCGGCGTTCCCGCTCCTGCTCACGCGCCCTGCCCGCTGCCCGTGGCCGATGCACGACATACGGTGGCGCCCTGCTGCGTTTACGACAAAAGTAAGGTGACCCTAACGTGGCCGGGTGACCGTACCCGCCGCCGCCCCTCCCCGCCGCCCCGCCGCCCCGGCTCCCCCTGCCACCGCCGCTCCCGCCCCGGCCGCCTCGCCCCGGGCGCTGCTGTGGTGGTCCCTGGGCGACCGCCGACGGGACCTGCTGCTGGCGTCGGTGCTGTTCAGCACGCACCAGTTGGGCGAGGCGCTGGTGCCGGTGCTCGTCGGCGCCACGGTCGGCGGGGCCGTCCGGTCCGCCACCCCCGCGTCGACACTCCGCTGGCTCGGCCTGCTGGCGCTGGACTTCCTGCTGCTGTCCCTGTCGTACCGCTTCGGCGCGCGAGCTTCGGTGCGCGCCCGGCAGCACACCGAGCACCGGATCCGGATGGCGCTCGCGCGGCGCGTGCTGCGCCCGGCCGGCGGGGTGCGGCTGGTGCCGGGCGACCTGCTCGGCCGGGCGTCCGGTGACGCCGAGCGGATGGGCGCCTTCGCCGGTGCCCTCGCCGGCACGGTGGCCGCGGTGGTCGTCCTGCTCGGCGCCACGGTGCTGCTGCTGCGCATCTCCCTCGGACTCGGCGCGCTCGTCGTGGCCGGCACCGCCGGGGTCCTGCTCGCGCAGAACCGCCTCTCCCACGCCCTGCGCCGCAGCAGCGGCGCCGAGCAGGACCGGCAGGCGCGGGCCACCGCCCTGGCCGAGGAACTGGTCCGCGGGCTGCGGGTGCTCAAGGGCATCGGCGCCGAGCGCGCGGTCGCCGCCGACTACGCCCGGGGCAGCGAGGAGGCCGTACGCGCGGCGCGGCGGGCGGTGTCCGCCGAGGGTGCGCTCGTGTCGGTGGGCGTCCTGCTCACCGGGCTCTGCCTGACCGCCGTCGCCGCGGTCGGCGGCGGGCTCGCCCTGGAGGGCCGGATCGGCCTCGGCCGGCTGATCGCCTTGCTCGGCCTCGCCCAGTTCGTGAACGGCCCGATGCGTGTCGTCGGCGCCGCCCACGCACGCTACGTCCGCGCCCTCGCGTCGGCCGCGCGCGTCCACGAGGTGCTCGGCACGCCACCGGCCGTACCGGAACCGGCGGCGGCCCCGTCCCCGCCGCCGCACGGGGAGCCGGCCGGCACCGGCGGAGCCCGCCGGACACCGGCCCCGCCGGACTCCGGACCCGGGGCGTCCTCGGGCAAGACACGCGGCACCCTCGACTTCCGGGGCGTACCGCTGCCGGGCGGGAGCCGCGCCGAGTGGTCCGTCCCCGCCGGTGGCATGACCGGCCTCGTATGTGCCGACCCCGCCGACGCCGACGCCGTCGCCCTGCTGCTCGCCCGCGAGGAGGACCCCGAAGAGGGGCGGATCCTGCTGGACGGCACCGATCTGACGGCGCTCCCCCTGGACACGCTCAGGGCCACCGTGCTGGTCAGCCACCACGAACCGGTGCTGCTGCCCGGCACCGTCGCCGACAACCTGACCGCCCTCACCGAGGACACCACCGCCGTGGCCGAAGCCGCCCATGCCTCCTTCGCCGACGAGGTCGTACGCGCCCTGCCACGCGGCGCGCACACCACCGTCGGCGACCGCGGCGAGACCCTCTCCGGCGGCCAGCGCCAGCGCGTCGCCCTGGGCCGCGCCCTCGCCGCCCGGCCCCCCGTACTGGTCCTGCACGACCCCACCACCGCCGTGGACGCGGCCACGGAGGACGCCGTCGCCGACCGGGTCCGGCGCCTACGCGAGCACCGCACCACCCTGGTCATCACGACCAGCCCGGCCTGGCTCGCGCGCTGCGACCGACTCGTCCACGTACCCGCGGCGGACCGGGCGGTGGCACGGTGACGACCCCGGTGACCGCGACGACGCTGCTCCCCGTCGCCACCGCGCGGCAGACCCGCGCCCGGCTGCGCGCCGCCCTGCGCGGCCGGGGGCCCGCGCTGTGGGCGGCCCTCGCCGCGCTCGTCCTCGACAGCGCCCTGACCCTGGCGGGCCCGGTGGCGATCGGCCGGATCACCCAGGCCGTCGCCGACCACCGTGCCCCGAGCGCGCTGGTCGGGCCCGTCCTGCTCCTGACCGCCGCCGCCGTGGCCGGCGCGCTCACCGCGTGGGCCGCCACCGTGCTGCTGGCCCGGGTCGTCCTGCCGGTGACCGGCCGACTGCGCGAGGACGCCGTCACCTCGGCGCTCGCGCTGCCCGTGGACCTCGTGGAGGCGGGCGGCACCGGCGACCTGGTCGCCCGGGTCTCCGGCGACACGGAACGGGTCGCGGACGCCGCCTCCGGAGCCCTGGGCGACTTCGCGGCGGCGGCGCTCGCCATCCTCGCCGCCCTCGCCGGACTGGCCGCCCTGGACTGGCGGTTCGCCGTCGCCGGACTCCTCGCGGTGCCCCTCCAGGCGCACACCCTGCGCTGGTACCTGCGCACCTCCCAGCCGCTCTACGCGGCCGGCCGCACCGCCGAGGGCCGCCGCGCCTCGGCACTGCTCGGCGCGTTCACCGCCCTGCCCACCCTGCGCGCCCTGCGCCTCGGACCGGGCCGGTACGCGCGGGTGGAGGCGGCTTCCGAGGAGGCGATGTCGTACGAGTTCCGGGCGACCCGCGCGGCCACCCGCTTCTACGGCCGCCTCAACATCGCCGAGTTCACCGGTCTGAGCGCGGTCCTCCTCGTGGCCTGGGCCCTGGTCCACAGCGGGCGCGCCGACGTGGGGGCCGCGACCACGGCGGCGCTCTTCTTCGTCGGCCTGTTCGACCCGGTGAACACCCTGCTCGGCACGTTCGACACCGTGCAGCAGGCGACCGCCGCGCTCGCCCGGGTCGTCGGCGTCACCCTGGGCCGGACGGCGCCCGAGCGGAGTCCCGAGCCGTCGTCCGCCCGGCGCGGGGAGGGGATCGCCGTGCGTGGCGTCCGCCACCGGTACGGGGAGGACGGCCCTGACGTCCTGCACGGCATCGACCTCGGCATCCGCCCCGGGCAGCGTCTGGCCGTCGTCGGCGCGACCGGTTCGGGCAAGTCCACCCTGGCGACGCTGATCGCCGGGATGCGCACGCCGTACGCGGGCGGCGTCACGCTGGACGGCGTCCCCACCGGCGACCTCGCCCGCCCCGGGGCGGCGGGCAACCGGAGGATCGTCCTGGTCACCCAGGAACACCACCTCTTCCCCGGGACGGTGGCCGACAACCTCCGCCTCGCGTGCCGGGAGGCGTCGGACGAGGAGATCCGGGCCGCGCTCGCCGTCGTGGGCGCGGCGGACTGGACCGACGCCCTGCCGGACGGCCCCGGCACCGCCGTCGGCCGGGGCGGCATCCGGCTCACCGCCCGGCAGGTTCAGCAACTCGCCCTCGCCCGGGTGCTGTTGCTCGACCCGGAGGTGGTCGTGCTGGACGAGGCGACGGCCGAGGCCGGCAGCGACATGGCCCGGTCCCTCGACCGGGCCGCCCTGGCGGTGACCGAGGGCCGGACCGCGGTCGTGGTGGCGCACCGGCTCTCCCAGGCGGCGACGGCCGATGTCGTGGTGGTGATGGCGGACGGCCGGGTGGTCGAACAGGGGCACCCGGACGAACTGCGGGCCGCGGGCGGCGCCTACGCCCGGCTGTGGGCGTCCTGGACGTACGGGCGGTGACGGGCGCCGGTCAGGCGCTCGCGCGGCGGTCGTGCACCCGCCCCAGCCTGCGGCCCACCAGGAGGTAACCGAGCAGCGCGCCGGACGTGTTGAGGATGACGTCGTCCACGTCGAAGGCCCGCCCGGTGACCAGGGCGCCCTGGGCCATCTCCACCAGCAGCATCACGGTCGCGGTCAGCAGCAGCACCCGCCAGATGCCCCGGGCGCCCGGCGCGAGCACCGGCACCAGTATGCCGAACGGCACGCCCAGCAGGATGTTGCCGCCGATCTGCTTGACGGCGTCCCGCAGTTGGGGCTGGTCCAGGTAGGCCCGGATGGAGCGGCCGGGGTGCAGATTGCTGTGCACCAGGGAGACCGAGGCCGGGGACGGCTCCAGGGTGATCTTGGCGAGGACGACGGCGAAGCCCACCATGAGGACGAAGGCGCACAGCATCGCCAGCATCCGGACCGGCAGGGGGAGAACGTGCCGACGGCGCACGGGTGTTGCCGTTTCGGCACGCTTCGCCTCGGCGGCCTCCCGGGTGCCGTCCGCCTTCGCGCGCCGGAGAGGCCCGCCGTTCCATCGTGCCCGCGCCTTCGCGAGGCGACTCGTCCGGGGCGCGCGGCCGGGAGAGGCGGTGCGTGAGAACAGAGCGGTGCGGGCCATGCGGTCCTCCAGTCGTCGACGACCCTGCGAGGGAGTGTGGTCAGCCGTAGGAGACGTGCACGTCCTTGAAGCCGAGGGAGTGCAGCAGACCCTCCAGCATGTCCGTGGTGTTGGTCTCGGCCCGCGCGGTCAGTCCGCTGCCCTTGGCCGCCTCACCGATATGGGACACGGCGAGCTTCTGCACGGCGTGCTCGCTGTCGGGGTTGTCCGAGAAGAAGTCGCCCAGGCGGTCGAGCAGTCCGCGCTGCTTGGAGACGGCGTAGGAGTGGTCGGCGTCCAGGGCCGGTTCACCCAGTCGCGCGTGCGGCAGGCGCAGCGTTGCCGACGTGCGGTCCTTGTTCACCGTCACGTCCTTGTCGCCGACCTTGCCGAGGTCCACGTACGCCTCCACGGTGCCGGCGCCGACGTACAGCGTGCGGGTGCCGTGCAGGGCGTCCGGCAGGTACTTGGCGTCCTTCTCCAGGTCGACGACCACCTGGAAGTCGCCCGAGGCCGCGTCGTAACGGCTCATGTCGTTGATGGACTTCAGGAGAGCGGGACCCGAGCGGTCGTGCGTCCGGGTCCCGAGCAGGTCCTTGACCCCCGGGAGCACGGCCAGCCTGATCCCGGCGAACAGCAGCGCCAGCACCAGCGCGAAGGCGGCCACCACCTTCGCCCAGCCGGGCATACGTCTGGGCGGCCGCTTGAGGTCGGTCGACATCCGGCACCCCTCCTTCCTGGTGTCCGGATGCCCCCCAAAATCCGCTACAGACCCCCGAGTTGACGGAAGAAGTCCCCCCGGCCCGGGACGGGGGCCGAGGTCACAGGTCCGCCGCCTTCTTGGCCGCCGTTCTGCCCGGGTTCGTGAGCACCAGACCCATGCGGTCGAGCTGCACCAGCGGCTTGTTCCCCACATGGTCCTTCGACGTCAGAAGGGCGAACGCCGCGTCGAACTGCGCCTCCGTGAGCTGGAGCCGGCCGATCGCTTCCTGCTTCTCGCCCGTGATCCGGAACTTGGGCGCGGCCTTGAGGGCCGACATCACGGCCCGTGCGACCGGGTCGGTCCGCCACGCGGGAACCGCGTCCTCCACCGCCTGTGCGGGCTGCGCACCCGCGGCCGACGACGACCCGTTGACCGGACCGGGGACCGCGGGCGGATCGAGCTTCAGCTCCTCGGCCTTCTTCCAGTAGCGCGCCGCCTCCTCCTCGTGGTTCTTGCGGAACCTGTCGAGCGTGGCGGCGATCAGCTGGGAGTAGTCCCCGCCCGTCGCCGGATTGCGCGGCGCCTGGTAAGGGTCGTAGGCGACACCGAAGTTGGCCGCCATGTCCATCACGAAGTGGTAGCGGTGGATGTCCGTGAGGTCGCGCCGGTAGTCCGTGTACCACAGGGCCAGCAGCGCGTAGGCGATGGCCTCCTTGACCGCCGGGTCGGCACCGGTGGTGTCGGCCAGCTTCATCAGCTTGCCCGTCGTCCGCGACGGCCCCAGCGACACCGGGTAGCCGAGCCGCCCGGCGGTCCGCACCTGGTCGTTGAGCTGGTTCGGCGTCGCCATGGTCCCCCGGAAGTTGTTGGGGACGGGCGTCCGCTCCAGATCGTCGATGCTCCCGCCCGGCTGCCCCGCCCCGTCACCCAGCGCCCACGCGGGCGAGTTCCGCGGGCCCCCGAGCTTCGCCCCGTCCTTGAACACATAGCCCTTGAACTGCTCCGCGGAGACGGTGACATGCTGTTCGAGATCCTTGATGCCGTAGAGGATCTCGGCGATGTCATGGATGGCGCTGATGAGCGTGGCGAACCCCTGGGCCTGGGGGTCGCCGAGTATCCCGTCCAGCGTCTTCTCGCCGAACTCGATGTACGGCAGATAGAGCCGCCGCACCGACGCCAGTTCCGCCACGGTCTTCGACAGCATCTCCTCCAGTTCCGCCGCCTGCTTGCGCTGCTCCCCGAGCCAGGGCCGCAGGGCGTTCGCGACGAAACCGGCCAGGACCTCCCTGATCTTCGCGTCGACGGCCACGTCGTCGGAGATCGCCTTCTCCACCTCGGCGACCGGCAGGGCGTTGACGCGGTCCAGCACGGCGGCGGCCGCCTCGTCCATCGTCGCGTACGAGCGGCCGAGAGCGTCCCGAGGGCCGCGCCTGCTGTTCGCGGTCGCCTGGGGGGTGGACTGCTTCGGGGCGGTGATCCACTCGTCGAGCACCTTCATGATCGCCGGTTTGTTCCCGGTGTCCTCCCAGGCGCTGATCAGCTCCGGGTCCGTGAGCTCCGCCCGGATGTCCGCGTACGCGGGCTCCGCCGCCTTCGCCTCGCCCTTCTGGCCGAGGACCAGCAGCCGCTGGACCGCGGGCCGCCCCGCCGGTGTCGCCCCGGACGCGTCCGCCGGTCCGCGCGCCGGTCCGTGCGCCGCCGGTCCGGCCGGGGCTGCGCGCATGACCCGGTGCGCGGTCGCCTCCGCCTCCCGCTCGAAGCGGTCCGACGGATCGGACACCCGCAGCCCGTCGCCCGTCTCCGTGCCCGCGACCGGCCCCCGCCGCTGGATGACATGGGTCAGCTCGTGCGCGAGCGTATGGGCGTCCCCGCCGCCGTCGCCGATGACGATGTGGTTGCCCGAGGTGTAGGCACGCGCCCCCATCGCGGCCGCCGACGCCCTGGCCCTGGCGTCACTGTGCACGCGCACGTCCGAGAAGTCCGCGCCCAGCCGCGCCTCCATGTCGGTCCGCACGCCCTCGTCGAGCGGCCGGCCCCCGGCGCGCAGGACGTCGTGGACGGCGGACCTCTGCACCTCGGTCCGGCCGGACCGGCGGAGCATCTGTACGACCGCCGTGTTGCCCACCGACGCCTGGAGCCCGAGCAGCCCGGCCGGCTCGCCGGACGGCGCGGAGTCGGCTCTGCGGGAAGAGCTGCGGTCCCTGCCGATCCCGGTGGCTTTGGCGTCCTCGTGATCGCGCAAGGGGTCTCTCCTCCAAGATGTGTTGATCAACTTCTCCTGCATACGTGCTCGTGAGCGCCGGCGCCAGGTCCGAACGGGCAGGATGAGCGGCCCGTTCGGGCAACGGCGGGGGCGCGCGGCAGCGGGGCGACAGGGGACGGCCGCCCGCCGCCCGCCGGCCCGTGAGTGCGCTGCCCGCCGCCGGGCCGGGCGCATCGGCCAGGGGCCGGACGCTTAGCAATGGGCCTCGTGGGAAGTCGGGGGGCACAACTCGCCTCCGGGGGACTGATGGGGCGGGGCGGCTTCCGGGCGCGGTTGTGGGCGTTCGGCCGTCACCTAGGAGTCTGCGTGACCGTTCGTATCGGAGTGGAAGAGGAATTCCACGTCGTCGAGGTGGAGACGGGCCGGCTCGCCCCGAGGGCCGATTCCGTGCTGGAAGGTCTCCCCGGGTACACCTTCACGACCGAGTTGCAGCAGGCGGCCGTGGAGACGAACAGTGGTGTGCATGAGTCCCTTGCCGACCTGTACGACGATGTGACCGGTGCCAGGCGCCGGCTCGATGCCGCGGCGAACGCACACGGACTGGCCGTCGTGGCCGCCGGTACCGTGCCGCTGGCCCGCGCCGAGGACACCCGTCCCACCCCCGGGCGCCGATATCGCCGTATGGTCGACGACTACCGCTTGATCGCCGACGAGCAGCTGATCTGCGGGACCCATGTCCATGTCGACGTCCCCGACCGGGACCTGGCCGTACGCGTCATGTGCGAGGTCTCGCCGTGGCTGCACGCGCTGCTGGCCCTGTCCGCCAGTTCCCCCTTCTGGGCGGGCGCCGACACCGGGTACGCCAGCTGGCGGACCATGGTCTGGCAGCGCTGGCCCACCGCGGGCCCGCCCGGCTGCTTCGCCGACGCCGCCGAGTACGACGCGGTCGTGCAGGGCCTGGTCCGTTCCGGCGTCATCAGCGACGTGGGGATGATCTACTACGACATCCGGCCCTCCGCCCACCAGCAGACCCTCGAACTGCGCATCTGCGACGCCTGCCCCCGCGCGGAGACGGTCGTACTGATCGCCGGGCTCTTCCGCGCCCTGGTGACCGACGCCCGCGCGCGGCTGGAGTCGGCGGACCCGCCCGCCTGCCCGGGACGGCACGAATGGCTGCGCGCCGCCGCCTGGCGGGCCGCGCGTTCCGGCCTGGAGGGCGCCCTGATCGACCCCGGCACCCGGCGCGAGGCGCCCGCGGCCCAGGTCGTCCGGGGTCTGCTGGGGCGGGTGCGCCCGGCGCTGGAGGCCGCCGGGGACTGGCCCACGGTCCTGAGCCTCGCCGAACGCGCGCTCGCGGACGGCAGCGCCGCCCACCGCATCCGTCGTACCGCCCACCACGACGACCTGCTGGCCTGCACGGATCTGGCGATCGCGGAGACCCGGGGCGAGGAGGGCCCGCGCCCACGGCGCACCACCCCCGCGCCCCGCGTCACCTCCCCGGGCCAGGCCGCCGCGTAGCCGCACCGGAGAAGGCCGCCCCCGCACCATGGGCGCGGAGAAAGGACGGAAGAGGGCACACGGAGAACGCAGGCACCACCCGGACACCCCCTCGTCGCGAAGGAGAAGCAGTCCCGTGTCGACCAGCCCCGGCCACATGCCGGTGCGCGGCCTCCCGCGCACCTCACCGCCGCCCGCGCCGCAGAGGCCGCACGCGCCGCGCGCCCCGTACGGGCACGGGGGAGGTGGTCGCGGATGTGCGGTCTGAGCGGTGAGATGCGCTTCGACGGCACGCGGCCCGATCCGGCGGCCGTCGAGCGGATGAGCGACCGGCTCGCCCCCCGGGGCCCCGACGGGCAGGGGATCTGGACGCGGGACGCCGTGGCCCTGGGACACCGGCGGCTGAAGATCATCGACCTCTCCGAACGCGGGGCCCAGCCCCTGACCGACGCCACGGGAGAGGTCACCGGCGTCTTCAACGGTTGCATCTACAACTACCGGGAGCTGCGGGCGGAGCTGGCCGCCCTCGGCCACCGGTTCCGGTCCACCTCCGACACCGAGGTCGTCCTCGCCGCGTACCGGCAGTGGGGGACCGCCTGCGTCGACCGCTTCCTCGGCATGTTCGCGATCGCCCTGGTCGAGCACCGCACCGGCCGGCTGATCCTGATCCGCGACCGGCTCGGCATCAAGCCCCTCTACCTGGCACGGACAGCCGGGCGGCTGCGCTTCGCCTCCTCGCTGCCCGCGCTGCTCGCGGCCGGTGACGTCGACACCTCGCTGGACCCGGTCGCCCTGCACCAGTACCTCAGCTGGCACGCGACCGTGGCCGCGCCCCGCACCGTGCTGGCGGGGGTGCGCAAGCTCCCCCCGGCCACCGTGCGGGTCGTCGAGCCGGACGGCACCCACCGCGACCACCGCTACTGGCAGCCGTCGTACACGCGCCGCCCCGAGCATCTCGGCATGGACGCCGCCGAGTGGCGGGACGCGGTGCTGGACGCGCTGCGCACCGCCGTACAGCGGCGCATGGTCGCGGACGTCCCGGTCGGTGTCCTGCTGTCCGGGGGCCTGGACTCCAGTCTGATCGTCGCCCTGCTGGCCGACGAGGGGCAGCGGGACCTGGCGACGTTCAGCGTGGGCTTCGAGGCGGAGGCCGGTGACGAGGGCGACGAGTTCCGGTACTCCGACCTGGTCGCCCGGGAGTTCGCCACCGATCACCATCAGCTGCTGGTCCCCTCGCGGCGCGTGTCCACGGCGCTGGACGGGGCGGTCGCGGCGATGAGCGAGCCCATGATGAGCCACGACGTGGTCGCCTTCCACCTGCTGTCCGAGCAGGTCTCGCGGCACGTCAAGGTCGTCCAGAGCGGGCAGGGCGCCGACGAGGTCTTCGCCGGATACCACTGGTACCCGCGCCTGGCCGACGCGGCCCGCGAGGAGGAGCCGGAGCGGTACGCCGAGACCTACTTCGACCGGTCGCACGAGGATCTCGCCGCCGTCCTGCGCCCGGAGATGCTGCCCGAGGACGACGTCTGCGGCCGGTTCGTCCGGGAGCACATGGCGGCGCCCGGGGCCGAGACGGCACTCGACGCGGCCCTGCGCCTGGACACCCACGTCATGCTGCCGGACGACCCGGTCAAGCGGGTCGACAACATGACCATGGACTGGGGCCTGGAGGCCCGCGTGCCGTTCCTCGACCACGAGCTGGTGGAACTCGCGGCCGCCTGTCCGCCGGAGCTGAAGCTGGCCGACGGCGGCAAGGGCGTTCTCAAGGAGGCCGGGCGCAAACTCGTGCCGCCCGAGGTGGTCGACCGTCCCAAGGGCTACTTCCCCGTCCCGGCGATCACCCACATGGCCGGTCCCGTCCTGGAAAAGGTGCGCGACGCGCTGAGCGCCCCCGAGGCGAAGCGCCGCGGCGTCTTCCAGGACTCCTACATCGCCGCACTCCTCGCGGCCCCCGACCGACACCGCACCAGGCGCGGAGCGAACGCGCTGTGGCAAGTGGCTCTGCTGGAGATATGGCTTCAAACACACGGAATCTGACCGCAGGGGACGCGACCGCACGCAACCCGGCCGCGGACCCCGGCGCGGAGGACCCGCCCGACACCGGCACGGCCGGTGCCGGACGGCCGTCCCCCGCGCGCCCGGCCGAGCGTCCCGCCCAGCACCCGGACGGAACCGCCGACCCGCCCCCGACGGCCTCGGACGGCTCTGCGGCCTCCGACGGCCCGGCGACCTCCGACGGCCCGGCCGCCGCCTTCGCCGCGCCCGCCCGCGTCCCGCTGCCGGACGCCTCCGGGCCCCGCGACGCGCCGACACGGCTCATCGCGCACGGCTGCTGGTACCCCTCGGCCGACCCGTCCGGCAACCGGCTCGCCTTCATCTGCGACCGGGGCGGCGTGCCCCAGCTGTGGACGGGTCCCGCCGACGGCGAGCCGGTACGACTGCTCGACGACGGCCCGGACCCCGTACGGGAGGTGTCCTGGGCGCCCGACGGCCGCTGGATCGCCTACACCACGGCGCCCGGCGGCGGCGAGCACACCCGGGTGCTGTGCGTGCGCCCCGACGGCAGCGACCGGCAGATCCTGGCCGGCGCCGAACCGGGCAGCTCCGCGTACCTGGGCTGCTGGGCGCACGACGGATCGGCGGTCACGGTCACCGTCGCGGTCCCCACCGGGCCGCCCGCCCCGGCCGCCCCGTCCGGGTTCGACAACACCGGCGCCGACGGCCCGTCCGACCCCGGCACCGGTCGCGCCCTCGGCCTGTCCGACGGTCGGCTCCCGGACCACTGGCAGGGCCGCGCGGGCGACACGGAACTGCTCGGCCCCGCCCCCCACACGGACGGGGGCCCGGCCCTGCCGTCGCCGTCCGTCACGGTGGGGAGGGCCCCGGTCGGCGCCCCGGGCGGGACCCTCCCGGCCACCGGCTTCGGCGACGGGCTCTCGGCGTACCTGGTCGACCCCGACGCGGTCGCCGCCCCCGTCCTGATCGCCGCCGTGAAGGACGCGGCGACGCTGCGGGTGTGCGACCTCAGCCGCGACGGGACGCTCGCCCTGCTGCGCCGGGGACCGCGCGGCCGGCGCGAGGCGGTCGTGCTGCGCACCGCCGACCATGTGACGACGTGTGTGATGCCGGTGGCCGACGGGGACCCGTGGATCGGCAGCTTCTCCCCCCGCGCGGACGTCCTCCGGCTGCGCAGCAACGCCCACCGGGAGTTCGCGGTCCTGCTCGCCGCCGAACTCGGCCCGGACGGACGGCCGCTCGGCTGGTCGACCGTCGCCGCACGCGAGGGCAGCGACCTGGAACTGCTGCGGTACACCCGCGACGGCGCCACCGCCGTGCTCGCCTGGAACGTCCGGGGCATGAGCGACGTGGAGATCCTGGACAGGGAGACCGGAACGGAGGCGGACACGGGGAAGGGCGCGGACACCCGACCGGGAGAGGGCACCGCCCGCTCCTCCCGGCACGTCTCCCTGCCCCACGAGGTCGTCACCCGCATCACGGACGCCGACTCCCGCCTGGCGCTGGCCCTTTCGGGGTCCCGTCGGCGCCCCGGCATCTGGTGGCTGCCCGACGGCGCGACCCCGGTCCGCACCCCGTGGTCCTCCCGGGACGAGGACGCCGTACCGCCCGGCCGCCCGCCCGTCCGACCGGTCCCGCTGCGCCCCACCGCCCGGGACGGGCTCCAGTTGAACGGCTGGTACTACCGCGCCCCGGGGCGCGCGCCCGGCGAACCGGCGCCCTGTGTCATCCATCTGCACGGCGGCCCCGAGGACCAGGAACGCCCCGTCCTCGACCCGCTGTACCACGAGATCCTCGGCCGGGGACTGGACATCTTCGCGCCCGATGTCCGCGGATCCTCCGGCTACGGCCGGTCGTTCGTGGACGCGGACCTGGGGCGGGGCCGGTTCGCCGCCCTCGACGACGTGGCGGACTGCACCGCCCACGCCGTACTGGCCGGTCCCGCCGACCCGTCCCGGCTCGCGGTGATGGGCCGCTCGTACGGCGGCTACCTCACCTTCGCCTCCCTGGTCTGGCATCCGGACCTCTTCCGGACCGGCGTCGCGGTGTGCGGCATGTCGGACCTGGCGACGTTCTTCGAGGGCACCGAACCCTGGATCGCCCAGTCGGCGGCCCACAAGTACGGCCATCCCGAACGCGACCGCGAACTGCTGCGGGAGCTGTCGCCGATGTCCCGGATCGACGCGCTGCGGGCACCGGTGTTCGCGGTGCACGGGGAGCACGACACCAATGTGCCGCCCAGGGAGTCGGAGCAGTTCGTACGGGCGGCACGCGAGCGCGGTGTGCCCGCCGAACTCCTCACCCTGCGCGAGGAGGGACACGACTTCCTCCGCGCCGACAACCGCCGGCTCTTCCGCCGTGCCGCCGCCGACTGGCTGCAACGGCACCTGAACGGTTGAGGAGTTGGGAGTCTCCGGCTTCAACTCCCGCCGGGCTAGCGGGGATCCCAGGGCCTCGGGCCCGTCCCCGCGCGCCACGCCTCCAGTTCCACCCCGTCCACGCAGACGATGCCGCACTGCCGCGCGTAGTCGAGCGCGGGTGTGGTGAACTCGCTGGTGGTGACGAGCGCCGCGACGTCGGCCTCGTGGATGGTGAAACAGGTGCCGCCGAAGCGCTGCATGTCCTGCGAGCCCACCTTGTTGGTGTCGCCGTACTGCTTGCACTGGATGACCACGCGCAGTCCCTCCGGCGTGACCGCGACGACATCCGCCCCCAGATCGCCGGCGCCGCCCACCACCTCCACCTCGCTGCACCCCTCCCGCTCGCACAGCTCGGCGATGGCCTGCTCGAACCCGTCGGGGTCCAACTCGGCGTAGGCGTCGGGGGAGTCGAGGAGAAGCGTGGGCTCCGTGCCGTACTCACCCGGCGCGGCGACCGGGGGCGGCAGCACGTCCGTACGGAGGCACCCCCCGGCGTCCGGTACGACGGTCTCGTCCACCGGCGTCAGATGGAGACTGTCGGACGCCGCCTCGGCTCCCTCCTCCAGCGCGCGGGCGGCCCGCCGGGCCCACCTCCCGGCGGACAGCCTTCCCCGCGCGGGCCGCCACAGCAGGACCCCGGCGACGGCGAGCACGGCCAGGACGGCGGCCCACAGCGGACGACGCTCGACGACACCCGCCGCGAGGCGCACCACCAGCGCCAGCAGGCAGAGGACGATCGCGAGCAGGACGAAGAACCAGGTGGTCGTCCGCAGATCGAACCGCCGGTCCCGGCGCACGCGCCGCAGAGGGCGCACCGGTATGGTCATCTGGCTCTCTTTCGGGCAGAAAACGAATCACGAGGACGTACGGATGCCCGAGAGCGCCGACAACGCGCCGAATCCCGGGCCTTTTCAGGCGGCCAGCGCCCGGGTGTGCCCGTCGGCCGCACGGCGGTTCTCCCGGAACTGCTCCAGGAGCGCGTCGGCCGCGGCGAGCGCCTCCTGCACCGTCCGGGTGCCGGTCATCACGCACAGCGTGTAGGAGGTGTCCTCCAGCTCACGGCTCGAACGGCCGCTGGGCTGGAGATCATGGCGGAAGCGGGCCTCGGCGAACCGGGCCAGCAGCGCGCGCACTTCCTTCTCGGCGGGCAGCAACACGGCGGAATCCTCCCTGACATGACAGCCGGACGGGGGACCCGTGCCCCCCGGCATCCCGACTGCCCCCGCCGGATCGCCGTATGCACCGCTCCCGCGGCTTTTCGCACGTCATCGCGCCGAGCGGCCGGCTCCCGCCCGCACATCGCCGCCCCGGGCCCGCAGCGGCACACCCGCCTCGCCGAGCAGGCGATGCACGAAGCCGTACGACCGGCCGTGCGCCTCGGCGATGGCGCGGATCGACCGCCCCTCCCGGTACTCCCCGGCGAAGGCGTCGGCCAGTTCCTGGCGCGCGCCACCCGTGATCCACTGTCCCTTGTTCACGATGATCTCCTTCTCGCCACATCGAGACGTGATCACCGACTGCCCGCGCCACCGCGGCCCATGCACCCGCGCCGTCCGGCGGCAACGGACAGCTCAGTCGGACGGGTTGAGTTCCGTGTACACCAACTCCACCAGTTCCTCGGCCTCATGGGTACGGGGATCGCCGCCGACTCTGTAGTAGCCGCCCAGGGTGGCGATCACGTCCGCCTGCGAGTCGTCGTACTCGTGGCCGTGGCCGTCCCCGTCCCCGGCGCCCCCGGAACCGGACGCCCACCACCACACCCGGCTCCGGATCTCGTCCTTCGACAAACCCCCTTCCAGGGTGATGTCCCGGCCCTGGACCTTCCCCGTGATCCTCGCGGAGTTCGCGTCGGTGGCCATGCGCCATCTTCCTCTCACCGAAGGGGGACGCGGCTGGTGCCGCGTCCCGGTCCCGGCTGCGGATACCCCCGGAAGCCCGTTTTCCACGGTCCCGGCGGGTCGATGGCTTGAACCGGTGAAGGACGCAACGTCGTTGACGGACGCCAGCGCGCGGTCCAGCCGCCGTCCAGGGGGATCGAGCTGCCGGTGAGACAGCCGCTGCGCCCGGTGCACAGCCACAGGGCCGCCTCGGCGACCTCCGCCGGCTCGATCAGCCCCTCCAGCGCGTGCTTCGCCGTGACGTACGCCGATTTGTAGGCGCTGGCCCGCAGCCCGTGCACCGAGGAGATGTTGACCACCCGGCCCCACGCCCCCGCGTACATATGGGGCAGGGTACGGCGCAGGATGCGGAACGGCGCCTCCACCATGACCCGTTGCATCAGCGCGAAGCGCTCCGGGGGGGAACTCGTGGACCGGCGCGATGTGTTGCAGACCCGCGTTGTTGACCACGATGTCCGCGTCGTCCGGCAACGCGTCGACGGCCTCGGCCACGGAGAGGTCGGCCACCACGGCGGTACCGCCGATCGCCCCGGCCACCTCCTCGGCGCCCTCGGCGGCCCGGTCCACCACATAGACCTCGGCACCGGCCGCGGCGAAGCCCTCCGCGCAGGCCCGGCCGATCCCGCCGGCCGCACCGGTGACCAGAGCCCCCCGGCCGACGAGGAACCGGGTCGCGGCCAGCCCGGCCGCGGCGGCACCGGGCCCGGGATGCTGGGGCGTGTTGGCACTGTCCATGGTCGGACACCGTAGGCAGGAACCCGGGGGCGAGACACGTGGATCACCGCCACATTTCCGCACCCCGGGACGGGCGCCACCACCATGCGCCGACGGCCGGACGACGCGGAGGGCATCCCTGCCCTCACGCGCACGGGCGCACCCTCCGGGAGGCCGAGCGGGTCCGTGGAACAGCTCCACCGGCCCCGCGCGCAGGTGCGTCGTGCGCGGCGGTCGTACGTTCCGCGTCCAGGAGACCTCCGAGGGCTGCCTCGTCATCGCCGACTCCGGCTGCTGGACCGAGTCCTCACCGACCGCGTTCGCGCGCCCGGGGCCGGTGTCCGTCCGGCATCCGGGCCGTGGTTGACGCGAACCGAGAGGTGCTGCTGAATTGAGCGCATGAACGCCGAGCTGCGTCTGGTCACCCGTGACCACATCGACTTCGGTCGGGTGTGGTCCGCCGCCTGTCCCGCCTGAACCGGCGACGGACCGTCCGACCGGCTCTTCCTCAGCTCGGCCACCCCTTGGCGGACCGTCCCGCCCCGGCGCCGTCACCCTTCGCGCCCCGCATCGCAGCCCCATGACGCGCCGTCACCCGCGCCGCAGCCGGCCGCTCCGCCGGGCCCGGGCACCGCCCCACCCGCCGGGCTGACCGAGGGCCGCACGTTTCCACCGCACCCACATTGTTTCGTGTTACCGGCCGAATGCAACGGCAACATGTCGACCTCATGGCACCACGGGCCAAAGCCTGGTGCCACGGTGACGCACGGGACCAAGCTGACGTGTGCATACCCATGCAGCCCTTCCGTCCGCCCAGAAAGCGTCACCGCGCATGCATTCGCCCTGTCTCTCCGGTGCTCCAGAAGCACGCATCCCGTGTGTGGCGAGGAGGTGCCGCACATGGTGCGCTATGTGATGCGCAAGGCGGCCGGCTGGCTGCTGATGATCGTGGTGGCGACCAACGCCACCTATTTCCTGGCCAGTTGGTTCCTGGACCCGCGGTCGAACTTCAAGGAACTGCGGCCCGTCCGCACCGAGGCGCAGATCGACCGGGCCCTCGCGCCGTACAACCTGGACCCCCGGGTGCCGCTGGTGCACCGCTGGTGGGACTGGCTGACCTCGGTGGTCCTGCACTTCGACTGGGGAAAGTCCCCGACAGGCGTCACCGTCAACGGCGAGATGGGCTACCGGGCCCTGGTCAGCGCGGAGTTGGTCGTCATCGCGACCGTGCTGTCCGTGGTGGTCGGCGTCGCGCTCGGCGTCTACACCGCCGCACGCCAGTACGGCTGGGCCGACCGCGTGTCGCAGGCGGTGTCCATCGTGGTGTTCAACGTCCCCGCGTCCGTCGCCGCCCTCGCCGTCGTCTTCGTCGCCATCTGGCTGAACCAGCACGCCGGACTGCACTTCCTCTACGTCGCCGGGGAGAACTCACCCGGCGTCGACGGGCTGTGGCCCACCATCGCCGACCGTCTCCTGCACCTGATCCTGCCGACCCTGACACTCACGCTGATGGGCTATGTCGGCTACCACCTGACGCAGCGCTCCCTGCTGCTCGACACGCTCAACGCCGACTTCGTGCGCACCGCGCAGGCCACCGGGCTCACCCGCGCCCAAGCCGTCCGCCGGCACGCCCTGCGGGCCGCGCTCATCCCGACGGCGACGTCCGTGGCGTTCAGCATCCCGGCCGTCTTCACCGGCGCCGTCATCACGGAGACGATCTTCGGCTGGAACGGCATGGGCCGCTACTTCATCCAGACCATCAGCAAGAACGACGTACACGGCGCGGTCGCCACGGCCGCCTTCGCCGCGGCGCTCACCGCGATCGGCGCGATCCTCGCGGACATCGCCACCGTGTTCCTCGACCCGAGGGTGCGGGTGAGCTGACATGACCATCGACATGCCCGCCCACCCGCCCGCGGAGCTGAGCCCCGAACCGGCGGCCGCCGCGCGCGAACAGGCGAACCTCGGCCTCGGCCGGCTCTATCTGCGCCGCTTCCTGCGCAACCGCCTCGCCGTCGTCGGAGTGGTGATCTTCGTCCTGCTGGTGCTGTTCGCGGCCTTCGGCGGCCTGCTCACCTCCCACGCGTACACCGACACCGACTTCACCGCGCTCACCCAGCCCCCGAGCGGACTCCACTGGTTCGGCACCAACCAGGGCGGCAACGACATCTACGCCTGCGCCGTGCACGGACTCCAACGCTCCCTGACGATCGCCGTGAGCGTGTCGGCACTGACCATCGTCCTGGCCGCCGTCATCGGCTCCGGCGCCGCCTACTTCGGGGGCCGAGTGGAGCGGGCGACCCTCGCCGTCATCCACTTCCTCCTGATCGTCCCCTCGTTCCTCATCCTCGCCCTGGTCTCCCACCGGCTGGCCGGGGACTGGCGGGTCCTGATCATCGTGCTGACCGTGTTCGGCTGGATGTCCACCGCGCGGGTCATCTGGTCCGTCTCGACCTCACTGCGTGAACGGGACTACGTGAAGGCGGCCGAGTTCATGGGCGTCGGACCGCTGCGGATCATCCTCCGCCACATCATCCCCAACCTCGGCTCCCTGCTGATCGTCAACCTGACGCTCGGCGTCGTGGCGACCGTGCTCAGCGAAACCGCCCTGTCCTTCCTGGGATTCGGCGTCCAGACCCCGGACGTGTCGCTCGGCACGATGCTCGCGGACGGCGCGAGCACCATCACCAGCGCCCCCTGGCTCTTCGCCTTCCCCGCCGCCCTGGTCGTGCTGCTCACCGTGTCGATGACCTTCATCGGCGACGGCCTGCGCGACGCCCTCGACCCCACGTCGGTGACCTCGGCGGGAGGCCGACGATGACCCTCACGACCCCCCTGCCCACCCCGGCACCGGCCATCGGACCCGACCCCGTCCTGTCCGTACGGGACCTGCGGATCTCCTTCCCCTCCGAGGCGGGCACCGTCGAGGCGGTGCGCGGAGTGGACTTCGACCTGCTGCCCGGCCGCACCCTGTGCATCGTCGGCGAGTCCGGCTCGGGCAAGTCCGCCACCGCGATGGGCATCATGGGGCTGCTCCCGCCCACCGCCGACCTGCGCGGCCGGGTGCTGCTCCGCGGACAGGACCTGATCGGACTCGACGACCGGGCCCTGTCGAAGATCCGCGGCAACTCCATCGGCATGGTCTTCCAGGACCCCCTGTCCGCCCTCACCCCGATCTTCTCCGTGGGCAGGCTGCTCTCCGACGCCCTGCGGGTCCACCAGGACCTGACGAAGCGGGAGGCCTGGGAACAGGCCGTGGAACTGCTCGACCTCGTGGGCATCCCCGACCCGCGCGGCCGGGCCACCGCCTTCCCGCACGAGTTCTCCGGCGGCATGCGCCAGCGCGTGGTCATCGCCATGGCCATCGCCAACCGGCCGTCCGTGCTCGTGGCCGACGAACCCACCACCGCGCTCGACGTCACCGTGCAGGCCCAGATCCTCGACGTACTGCGGCTCGCACAGCGGGAGACCGGCGCCGGGCTCGTCCTGATCACCCACGACCTCGGTGTCGTCGCCGGCCACGCCGACGATGTCGCCGTGATGTACGCGGGCCGGTTCGTGGAGCACGCGGCCGTCGGGGAACTCTTCCGCCGGCCGACGATGCCGTACACCGCGCGCCTGCTGGCCGCCGTACCCACCGTGGACGGCGGAACCCGGCGCCCCCTCATCCCGATCGGCGGCGAACCGCCCGCCCTGGTGGGCCTCCCCGACGGCTGCCCCTTCGCACCCCGGTGCGCCGTCGCCCTCGACGCGTGCCGCTCCGCCGAACCCGAGCTGAGCCATGTCACCGGGCACGGGGACGTGGCCTGCCTGCGCGCCGCCGAGATCGCCGACGGCTCCCTGGACCCGGCGGGCGATGCCGTACCCGTCGACCCGCCGGCGCCCGCGCGCCCCGCCGGGACCGGCGAGGTGGTGCTCCGCGTCGAGGATCTCGTCAAGACGTTCCCGGTCACCAAGGGCGCCCTCCTCAAGCGCCGGGTCGGCACGCTGCGCGCCGTCAACGGGGTCGGCTTCGAACTGCGCGCCGGGGAGACGCTCGGCCTGGTGGGCGAGTCCGGCAGCGGCAAGACCACCACGCTGATGGAGATCCTGCGGCTCACCCGGCCCGAAGGCGGCCGGATCGAGATCTCCGGCATCGACATCGGCACGCTCACGTCCGGCGCGCGGGCCCGCGAGCTGCGGCAGGACGTACAGATCGTCATGCAGGACCCCCTGGGGGCGCTGGACCCCCGGCTGCCCGTCTTCCACCTGCTGGCCGAGCCGCTGCAGGCGATCGGACGCGACCGCGAGTCGATCCGCGCGCGGGTCCGCGAACTGCTGGCCCTGGTGGGCCTGGACGACTCGGTGGGCGACCGCTTCCCGGCCGCGCTCTCCGGCGGCCAGCGCCAACGGGTCGGCATCGCCCGCGCCTTGGCGACGGAGCCGAAGCTGCTCGCCCTCGACGAACCGCTGTCCGCGCTGGACGTCTCCGTACAGGCCGGGGTGATCAACCTGCTGGCGCGGCTCAAGCGGGAACTCGGCCTCGCCTACCTCGTGGTCGCCCACGATCTGGCCGTGATCCGGTACATCTCCGATCGCATCGCCGTGATGTACCTGGGCCACATCGTGGAGACCGGGGAGACCGAGGCGATCTTCTCCGATCCGAAGCACCCGTACACCCGCGCCCTGCTGTCGGCGATCCCGATACCCGACCCGGAGCGGGAACGCGCCCGCGAACGCGTCGTCCTGGAGGGCGAGCAGCCCAGCGCCGCACGGCTGCCCGAGGGGTGCGTCTTCGTCGACCGCTGCCCGCTGTACCGGCTCGCCGACGAGGACCTGCGGCACCGCTGCCGTACCGAGCCCCCCGCGCCGACCGCCGCGCCCGGACTCCCCGGCCACCAGTACGCCTGCCACGGCGTCTGAACCCCGGCCCCGGCACCGAGGCCCCCCGCCGGTCCCACCGGCCGCACCGATCTTCCCGACCCCACCGATCTCCGAAGGAACCCTCCACCATGCGCACCAGACTGGCCCTGCCCGTCGCCCTGATCGCCGCCATCACCGTCACGGCCACCGCGTGCCAGTCCTCGGGGAAGGACTCCGCCGGGTCGGACGCCAGGAACACCCCCAAGGCCGCGTCGTCCGTCGCCGACTACGACCCCACGCCGTACGACCGGATCAAGGACGGCGGCACGTACACTTCGGTCGGGACCTTCGACGACCAGGGCAATCCGTTCAACGTCAACTCCACGCTGACGGCGTCCCGCGTCTGGTCCTGGTACAACGCCGACGCGATCACCTACTCGCCGACCGGTGAAGTGCAGTACAACCCGGACTACTTCAGCCAGGTGAAGGTCTCCGTGGCGGGCGGGAACCAGAAGGTCACGATCACCATCAACCCCAAGGCCGTCTTCAACGACGGCACCCCCATCGACTGGACCGCGATCAAGGCCACCTGGCAGGCCAACAACGGTTCGAACAAGGCGTACGCCGCCTCCTCCACGGACGGCTACGACCAGATCACCTCGGTCGACAAGGGCGAGAACGCCAAGCAGGCCGTGATCACTTTCAAGGGGGTCTACCCCTCCTGGTCGAGCCTGTTCACCACCTTCCTGCACCCCAAGGCCGCGACGGTCGGGAACTTCAACAAGGCGTACGTCAAGAAGGCGCACCCGGAGTGGGGCGCCGGGCCGTACACGGTCGGCACCTGGGACACCCACTCGGGCGACATCACCTTCGTCCGCAACCCGAAGTGGTGGGGCAAGAAGGGCAAGCTCGACAAGCGCGTCTACGTCAATCTGGAGTCGACCGCGGCGGTCAACGCCTTCAAGAACGGGCAGTTGGACAACGTCTCCGCCGTCGACGCCGAGAGCCTCAAGCAGATCAAGGGGCTCCCGGGCACCGAGATCCGCAGCGGCGGCAGCCCCTTCGAGTACTCGCTCTACCTGAACGCCAAGTCCTCCGTCCTCGCCGACCCCGCCGTGCGCAAGGCCATCGAGGAGAGCGTCGACCGCAGCCAGATCGCGAAGATCCAGTTCCAGGGCCTGGACTACAAGGAGCCGCTGCCCGGTTCCGCCATCCTCTACAGCTTCCAGAAGGGCTACCGGGACAACGTCTCGGCCGTACTGAAGTACGCCCCGGACGAGGCGAAGAAGGCACTCGACGCGGCCGGCTGGAAGCCCGGGAGCGACGGCATACGTGTCAAGAACGGCAAGAAGCTCGAAGTCGGCTACACCCTCCTCGGCGACGCCCCGCTGGACAAGGCGACCGCGGGCGCCTTCGCGGCGATGCTGAAGCCGGTGGGCATCCGCCTCGACATCCAGAAGGCCGACGAGTCGGACTTCTCCGAGATCCTCAGCGAGCGCAAGTTCGATCTGTTCCTGTCGGGAAACCGCTCGATGGACCCGTTCGGCGCCCGCTACCTGTGCGACTTCTACTGCTCCGACCGCGACTCCAACATCACCGGCGCGGGCACGCCCGCCCTCGACAAGGAGATCCGCGCCACCACCGAGATCGCCGACCTCGACAAGCAGGCCGCCGCTGCCAACCAGGTCGAGCGCGAGGCGCTGCGGCAGTACGCCTTCCTCCCGCTGTTCAGCGGCCCCTCGACGTACGGCGTGAAGAAGGGCCTCGCCAACGTCGGCGCGACCATCTTCTACAACCCGCTGCCGGAGACGGTGGGTTGGCAGAAGTGACCACGCGCAAGACGGCGCCGTAGCGCGCGCGGGCCGCTCCGCCTTCCGGCGGAGCGGCCCTTTTCACCATCCGCGCTACGATCCGCCGCGCTCGCGGGGGATCTTCAGCCCCGCCTCGATCGCCACCGGCAGCCGGTTCTCGGCCGGCGGCAGCGGGCAGGTGGCCAGGTCCGTGTACGCGCACGGCAGGTTCGCCGCGCGGTTGAAGTCCAGGAGGACCGTGCCGTCGGCGGCGGGCGGCCCGACGGTCAGGACCCGGTTGGCCGCGTAGGTGGTGACCCCGGACGTCGCGTCGGTGAACAGCACCATCAGCCGGCCGCCTCCGTGCCCGGGGAAGGCCGTCAGGGCGAACTCACGCCCGCCCAGCTCGAACTCGATCCTGCCCGGAGCGTCGTACACATGCTCAAGGCCCTCGACGGCCGCGCCCACGGTGGTCGGCCGCGGCTCGTCGAAGGGGACGTACCGGCCCGTCACGGCCCAGCGCGGGTCGGGGGAGTAGGCGGGCGTTCCGGCGAAGGCGGTGCGCAGCGGCGCGTCCGGGTGCCGGGGGCACACGATGTCATGGCCGCCCCGCTTGGCGACCTCGATGACGGCGTCCCCCCAGACCGCGTCGACCCCGCCACGCTCGGCGAGCACCCCGAACCGATGCTCGCCCCGCACCGGCGTGCCGCCGACGACCAGTTCCTCCCCCTCGTCGAGGACTACGACGACCCCGTCCCGGCCGCTGTGCCACGCACCGGGCGCGTCCGGGAAGCGCCGCGGCCGGCCGTCGAGCCAGTGCAGGCCGGTGATGGCCAGGAACCCGTGCGGATCGGCAAGCCGGTCCTCGTGGGCGCGGTACCAGTCCAGCCAGTCGTCGGTGAAGGCCCGGAGGTCTCCCGTGGCGGCCTCAGTGGTCATGAGTATCTCCCTGGTGCACGCGGGCGTGGAGCGTCTGCCATCCGTTCATCCGGTCCGTCATCCGCTCGTTGATCCCGTCGCCGCTCCGCTCGCCGCTCCGGTCGTCTTTCCGGCCAGTTCGCCTAGGAGTGCCCAGGTACGGCGGCGATCGGCGTCCCCCGCGATCTCGGTGAGGGAGAACACGACCTCGGTGGCGCCGGCGTCGCGGTAGCGCCGCACCTCGGCCGCGACCGTCTTCTCGTCGCCGATCACGGCCAGGTCGACGGCCCGCCGGCCACCGGAGAGTTCGATGACCCGGGCGTAGGACGGGAACTGCTCGTAGAACGCGAGGCTCTCGGTCAGCTTCGCCCGCACCGAGTCCACGTCGTCCGTGACCACGCCGGGCACCAGGGCCACGACCCTGGGCGCGGGACGGCCGGCATTCCGCGCCGCGGCGGTCACGGCCGGGACGATGTGCTCCGCCAGCGCGCGCGGCCCCGCCAGATACGGCAGGATCCCGTCCGCCAGCTCACCGCTGACCCGCAGCGCCTGCGGCCCCATCGCGGCGACCAGCAGGGGAACGCCGTCCTCTGCCCCCGCCACCCGGGCCGGGATCGGAGTGGTCGCGGTGAGCAGCTCACCGTGGAAGTCGGCCGCGCCGGTCCGTGTCAACTGCCGCAGCGCCGTGAGGAATTCCCGCAGCCGGGCGATGGGCCGCTCGAAGGGCAGCCCGTAGCCGGTCTCCGCCAGCAACTTGGTGCCCACGGCCAGACCGAGGTGATAGCGGCCGTGCGTGGCGGCCTGAGCGGTGAGGGCCTGGCTGGAGACGGCCAGCGGATGCCGGCCGAAGACGGGAATCGCGGAGGTGCCCACCTGCAGCCCGGGCACCGCCCGCCCGACGATCGCGGCGAGCTGCGGCGAATCCGCACCGAAGGTCTGCCCGAACCACGCGGACCGCAGCCCGGCGTCCGCCGCCTCCTGGGCCAGCTGAACGGTGGCGTCGACCTCGTTGGGCGCGTCCTGCGCACTGAGTGCTACTCCAACAGTCATACCAACGAGAACGAACCCCTGCGGTACGGGCATTCCGGCTCATGTGTGACAGCTTCTTGTCAGTCGTGTGTACGGGGAGCAGTACCCCTCCGCGGGGCAAGCGCGATAGCCTCCGGATACAGCCCTTGACCTGCAAACGCAGGCAGGGAGCCTCTTTCTGGGAGTACCTCGATGCTGCGAACGATGTTCAAGTCCAAGATCCACCGGGCCACCGTCACCCAGGCCGACCTGCACTACGTGGGATCCGTGACGATCGACGCCGAGCTGCTCGACGCGGCCGATCTGCTGCCCGGGGAGCTCGTGCACATCGTGGACATCACGAACGGTGCCCGGCTGGAGACGTACGTCATCGAGGGGGAGCGGGGGTCCGGGGTCGTCGGGATCAACGGGGCGGCGGCGCATCTCGTGCACCCCGGGGACCTGGTGATCATCATCAGCTATGCGCAGGTCGGCGATGCCGAGGCGCGGGAGCTGAAGCCGCGGGTCGTGCATGTCGACGCCGAGAACCGGATCGTGGCCCTCGGCACCGACGCGTCCGAGCCGGTGCCCGGGTCCGACCAGCGGCGCAGCCCCCGGGCCGTAGCGGGCTGAACCCGGGCGGCCCGCTCGCGTGAGTGGCCCGGCGGTGGTCGGGTAGGCGGGGAGCGACGTCCAGTGACATCGACGACCGCGCGGAGGACCTGATGACGAACCCGCACCCCGACCCCGTCCCACCGGGCACCCCTCCCAGCCCGGAGCCGACCCCGCCCCCGGACCCCTACCCCAGCCCGGTACCACCCCCGGAACCCGGCCCCGGTCCCGAGCCGACCCCGCCCCCACCCGGCCCGGGCCCGCAGCCGACCCCACCACCGCCGGGTCCCGGTCCGCAGCCGGCCCCACCCGCGCCCGGCCCGCCGGAGCCGTCTCCCTCCCCGATCCCCCCGGGACCGGAACCCGTACCGAACCCTGAGCCGGGCCCGCCCCTGACCGCCTGAGACGGGGCCCGGCGACGACGCGCCCCAAGGGGGCGCGGGGGACCGCGCGACCGGCCACGACGAACCCGCGGCCGCCCGCCGACAGCACCCCGCGCCCCCTTGAGCGCCCCCTACGCGAGGAAGCGCTACGCCGTGACCTCGCTCCGGTCCCCACCCCACAACGTGTGGAACGCCCCCTCCCGGTCCACCCTCCGATACGTGTGCGCCCCGAAGAAGTCCCGCTGCCCCTGCGTGAGCGCCGCCGGCAACCGCGGGGAGCGCAGTCCGTCGTAGTAGGACAGCGCCGCCGCGAAGCCCGGCGTGGGGACGCCCTGCCGTACCGCCGCGGCCAGCACCTCGCGCCAGTCGTCCTGGGCCGCCGCGATCTCGCGGGCGAACGTCTCGTCGGACAGCAGGCTCGGCAGGTCGGGGCGGGCGTCGTACGCGGCACGGATCCGGTCGAGGAAGGCCGCCCGGATGATGCAGCCCGCGCGCCAGATCGCGGAGACGGCGCCCTGGTCGATGTCCCAGCCGTACTCCTCGCCGCCCGCCGCGATCTCGTGGAAGCCCTGGGTGTACGACACGATCTTGGACGCGTACAGCGCCTGCTCCACCCGGTCCGCGAAGGCCGCCGCCTCCGCCTCGCTCAGCGGCGCGGGCTGCGGACCGGCGAGATGGCGGGAGGCCGCCCGCAGCGCGGCATGCCCGGACAGGGAGCGGGCGAAGACCGCCTCCGCGATCCCGGAGACCGGGACGCCGAGATCGAGCGCGATCTGGACGGTCCAGCGGCCGGTGCCCTTCTGCTCGGCCTGGTCCACCACCACGTCCACGAACGGCTTGCCGGTCGCCTCGTCCACATGGGACAGCACCTCGGCGGTGATCTCGATCAGATAGGAGTCGAGCCGCCCGGTGTTCCAGGTGCGGAAGATGTCCGCGATCTGCGCCGGGGTGTAGCCCGCCACATCGCGCAGCAGCTGGTACGCCTCTCCGATGAGCTGCATGTCGGCGTACTCGATGCCGTTGTGCACCATCTTCACGAAGTGCCCGGCGCCGTCCGCGCCCACGTGGGTCACGCAGGGCGCGCCGTCCTTCGCCTTCGCGGAGATCTTCTCCAGCATCGGGCCCAGCGAGGCGTACGACTCCTTCGAGCCGCCCGGCATGATGCTCGGCCCGTGCAGCGCGCCCTCCTCGCCGCCGGAGATGCCGGTGCCGACGAAGTGGATGCCCTGCTCGCGCAGCTCCCGTTCCCGGCGCCGGGTGTCGGCGAAGTGCGCGTTGCCCCCGTCGATGATCATGTCGCCGGGCTCCAGGAGCGGTGCGAACTCCTTGATCACCGCGTCCGTGGGGTCACCGGCCTTGACCATGATCATCAGACGTCGCGGGCGCTCCAGGGCGGCCACGAACTCCTCGGCGGTCTCGGTCGGGACGAAGTCGCCCTCCTGTCCGAACTCCTTCACCAGATCCCGCGTCCGCGACGCCGTGCGGTTGTGCAGGGCGACCGTGTAGCCGTTGCGCGCGAAGTTCCGGGCGAGATTGCGGCCCATGACCGCAAGGCCGGTGACGCCGATCTGCGCTGAAGTGCTCATACCGCCTGCTCCCTGATCGCCTCGTGAGTACAACCCCCGTGTGGTACGGGTCCCCGCCCATCCTGACGTGACGCCTGGGCGAGCGCACATCAGACTCGCCACCTCCGGGGCCGGGGCGCGTGCCCGGTTCGCCCCGGCCCGTGGAGCATCCGGTCAACAGCCGTACGATCATGGCTAGTTGGCGCCCGTGGAAGGCCGAAACGCCGTCTTGTCGTGGCATGTTCGCGGCGCATAACTTTGCCCCTCCTGACGCATGAGGGGACCTCGCACATGGCCCTAAGCGGCCGGCACCGCCGGTATCAGCCGAACAGGATCAACCGCGCCTCGCTCACGGTCACGGCGGGCGGCGCGGGCCTCGCGCTCCCGCTGATCGCCGCGGGTACGGCCGCGGGCACGGCCACCGGGGCGGACGCCCGCACCGGCACCGAGGCCGGCTCCCACGCGAGCCCGCGGGGCGAGGCCCCGGAGGCCGTGCCGGGCAAGGCCCTCGGCGCCTCCGCCCACGATGTGCGTCCCCAGACCACGCCCCAGTCCCGGGCCGGCCGCACCACGATGTACACGGTGGTCCACGGCGACACCCTCTCCGGCATCGCCGGTGAACACCATGTCCCGGGCGGCTGGCAGAAGCTCTACGCGGCCAACCGGGCCACCGTCGGCGCCGACCCCGACCTGATCCTGCCGGGCGAGCGGCTCGGCCTGCACCCCCGGAAGGCGCCCGCCGGGACCGCCGTATCCGACGGGACCGCCAAGTCCGCCACGAAGAAGCCGACTTCGCACCCGGCGAAGCCGAAGGTCCACCAACAGACCAAGAGCACCAAGAGCACGAAGAGTACGAAGAGAACCAAGACCGCCGAGACCGGGACGGGCGCGCACGGGATCGTCGCCCCGGTCCACGCCGCCATCGGCACCGGATACCGCGTGGCCGGGTCGTACTGGTCGAAGGGCTACCACACCGGGGTCGACTTCCTCGTGCCGACCGGCACCGCCGTGCACGCGGCCGAGGCCGGGGAGGTGGTCGCCGCGGGCTGGGGCGGCTCCTACGGGTACCAGGTGGTGCTCCGGCATGCCGACGGGCACTACACCCAGTACGGCCATCTGTCGGCCATCTCCGTGCGGGTCGGCCAGCGCGTCGCCGCCGGCGGTCGCATCGCCCGCTCCGGGGCCACCGGCAATGTCACCGGCCCCCATCTGCACTTCGAGGTGCGCACCGGGCCCGGTTTCGGCTCGGACATCGATCCGCTCGCCTACCTCCGGGCCCACGGCGTGAGGATCTGACCTGCCGCCTCAGGACCCCCAGGGCCTCCAAGGCCTCCAGGACCTGACCCGCGGCCGCCGCCGCTGGGGGACCGTCCCGTCGGGCGTACGGCGCCGCCGACGCGCGCTCCCCGGGCGGCGCGGGCTCACCCGGGTCCCCCGGACCGGTACCGGCCGCCGGGGTCAGCAGCTCCCGCAGGTCCCGTTCCATGAGCGGTGCGTCCCCGCGTCCGCGGGGACCCGCAGATCCTCCCCGTCGACCCGCTGCGTCGGCACCGAGGACAGCACCGCGCCGGTGGCCTGCGCCCCGGCCGGGGCCGACGACTGCGGGGCCGGGGTCTGCGTCTCCTCCATCCGCTCCGTCGTCAGCATGATCAGCCCGCCCGCCGCCAGCACCCCGCACCCCAGGGCGAGCAGGGTGCCCGTCGTGCCGTGGCGGAAGGTCTCACCGAACATGAGGATGCCGACGACGGCGGCCAGTACCGGGTTGACGACGGTCAGGGTGGCGAGCGGCGCGGCCAGGCCGCCGCCCGCGTAGGAAGCCTGGGACAGCAGGACGCCGGCCACCGAGAACACGGCGATCAGCGTCAGCGAGAACAGGGTGCCGGGGGAGCCGAGGCCGCCGCCCCAGCCGACGGTGACGGACTTGGTGAACACCGAGGACATGCCGAACGCTATGCCCGCCGCCGTCGCGAGCAGCACGCTGCGCACCGCGGGGTGCCGGTGGGCGGCCCGGCCCGCGCACATCAGCGCCGCCACCGCGCCGCCGGTGACGATCGCGGCCGCCAGCCGCTGGGCGGCGTCCAGTGCGTGGTCCGGGGAGGAGCCGACCAGGGAGAGCAGCCCGGCGAGCCCGACGGTGGCCATCACGGCGCCCCGCCAGGCGGTCGCCCCGGCCCGGCGGCCGACACACAGCGTGGCCAGGGGCAGGGCGAAGACGATGGTCAGCGCGCCGAGCGGCTGGACGATGCTCAGCGGGCCGTAGGCCAGTGCCAACACGTGCAGCAGCCCGCCGAGGCCGTTGAGCGCGAGCGCGCCCCACCAGCCGGGCCTGCGCAGCGGCAGATACGCGCTGCCGGGAGACGTCACGGCGACGCGCTCCTGCACGATCGCGCCGCCCGCGTAGCCGAGGGCGGACACGAGCGACAGCAGCACGGACAGCGCGAGGGCGCTCATCTGCCTCTCCCGCTCATCGGCGTCTCCTGTGCGTGCGGCGGGGGGCCTGGGCCCGGCGCGGCCTACGGTCGGCTTCCATGGTCAACACTCTGCCCGCCCGCGCTCTTCCCGTCGTCGTCCCTGAGCACGCAATGCGTCCTACTACCGATGGAGTACACCGGTTCGGTGATCATCCCTCAGGTGGGCCCTCCAGGGGGAGCCCCCCGGCCACCGGCGCGCGAACGGGTTTGGTACGAGTGTCCTCGTGGACCTCGACCCCGAACTCGCCGCCCTGCGCCCGCCGGGCCCCTTCTTCACCCTGCGCACAGCCCCCTACGGGAACCCGGCGGGGCTGCCGACCCTCGCGGCGGCCTACGCGCCCCAGGGCCCCGACGATCCCCTGGCCGCACGCGTGCGCCTCGTCGCCCACCGCCTGCGCACCCCCGAACCCCGGGTCGCCGCCTCCCTCGCCCAGCAGGGCCTGGCCGCCCGGCTCTGGTCGGCCGCGCTCGGCTGCGCCGTCCTGTACGGCCGGCTGCCCGAGCTGCGCCCGGGCCGGCTGCGCTGGGACATCGAGGCGTCCGCCCCCGACGACCTGTGGCTCACCGGGGTACGCCCGGCGCCCGGGGACGCAGACGCCGCCGCCCTCGCCGACGCCGTGCTGCACGGCCATCTGGAGCCCCTGGGGGAGACCCTGAGAAACCATTACGGGGTCGCGGCCGGGCTGCTGTGGGGCAACGCGGGCTCCGCGCTCGCCGGGGCCGCCCGGGAACTGGAGCGCTGGGCCCGCGCCCAGGGCCGCCCCGGCACGGCGGACCGCGCCCGCGCGCTCGCCGGTGAGCTCTTCGGCCACCCCCTGCTGCGGGCCACCGGCACCCGCACCGGCACCGCCTTCCGCCGCCGCAGCTGCTGCCTGTACTACCGGGTCCCCGGCGGCGGGGTGTGCGGCGACTGCTGCTTCCCCCGGCCCCCGGCGGCACCGCGCGCCCCAACGGCCGTGCCGGGAAAGGGAGATCGGCCGACCGGCTGAGGTGCCGTACGACGGGAGAACGACCGCACGCGGTCATCTCACGGTCCGTCAAATCACCCTCGTCCGCGACGCGTTTACCCTCCCCGTCACGCAATGCCCGGTTTCCCGGCATTCGCCCGCCACGATGCAGGCAACGATGTCGAACCTCCGGAGGTCATCCGAGATGAGAGGGACCCGGCGCACACGGCTGTGCCTGGCCTGGGTGATGGCAGCGTCCGCGCTGATCGCCACCCCCGCCGCAGGAGCCGCCGAGCGGACCGACGGCCACCTCACCGACCTGGTGAACCCCTTCATCGGGACCCAGGACGAGGGCAACACCTTCCCCGGCGCCGCCGTGCCCTTCGGCATGGTGCAGCTCTCGCCCGACACCGGGCACAACACCGGCTACGACTACACCCAGAGCCGGATCCGCGGCTTCTCGCTGGTCCATCTGTCGGGCGTGGGCTGCCGGATCGGCGGCGACCTGCCCGTGCTCCCCACCACCGGCGACGTCACGCAGACCGACGACGCCACGTACGCGGCCGCCTTCGCGCACGGCGACGAGACCGCGAGCCCCGGCTACTACCGTGTCGGCCTCGCCTCCGGCATCCGCGCCGAGCTGACCGCCTCCGCCCGCACCGGAGTGCAGCGCTACACCTTCCCCGCCACCGCCAAGGCCAACGTCCTGCTGAACGCGGCCCAGTCGCTGCACAAGGCGGGCGGCAGCAAGGTGGAGATCCTGGACGACCGCACCGTGCGCACCGAGATCACCGGGCACGGCTTCTGCCGGGACACCGGCCCGTACACGGTCTACACGATCACCCGTTTCAGCCGGCCCTTCACCGCGTACGGCACCTGGGACGGCGCCACCGTCACCGCGGGCTCGCGCAGTGGCCGTGGCGGCGCCTATGTCCGCTTCGACACCACCCGGGACCGTACGGTCGAGGCGACCACCGCGCTGTCGTACGTCGACGCGGCGGGCGCTGCGGGCAATCTGCGGGCCGAGGGCGGGCGCTCGTTCGACACCGTGCGCCGGGCGGCCCGCGGGCAGTGGGAGGCGCGGCTGGCGGGGGTGCGGGTGCGGGGCGGCACCGACACCCTGCGCCGTACGTTCTACTCCTCGCTGTACCGGTCCTACCTCGCGCCCAACATCGGCGGCGACGCCGACGGCCGCTACTTCGGCTGGGACCGGCGTGTCCACCGCGCGCGCGGGTTCACGTACTACCAGAACTGGTCGCTGTGGGACACCTACCGCACCCAGGCCCAGCTGCTCGCCCTGCTCGCGCCGCGCGAGGCGCGGGACATGGCCCGCTCGGTGGTGGCGATCGACGAGGACGGCGGCTGGCTGCCCAAGTGGGGCTACGGCCCGGTCGAGACGAACGTGATGAGCGGCGACCCGGTCACCCCGTTCCTGACCACGGCCTATCAGACGGGCCTGCTGAAGGGGTTCGAGGAGCGGGCCTACCGGGCGCTGCGCAAGAACGCGGACGGGGTGCCGCCCGCCGCCAACCCGGGCATCGGACGGGAGGCCAACGCCGAGTACATCAGGGACGGCTTCGCCCCGTTCGACAAGGACCGGCCGCCGGCCAAGACGGGCGACTCCGACTACCACCACGGCGCCTCCGTCACCCTGGAGTACGCGCTGGCCGATGCCATGCTCGCCCAGATGGCCCGGGGCCTCGGGCACGACGCCGACGCCGCACGGTACGCGGCCCGCTCGCGGAACTACCGCACCATCTTCGACCCCTCGACCGGCTTCTTCCGGGCCCGCGACACCTCCGGCGCCTTCACCGGCTCCCCCGACCCGGCGCGCGGCACCGGCTTCCACGAGGGCACGGCCTGGCAGTACCAGTGGCTGGTCCCGCAGGACCTGACCGGCATGGTCGGCCTGATCGGCGGCAAGCGCGCCGCCAACGACCGCCTGGACTCCTTCTTCGCCTACGACCGGCTGCTCGCCGACCCGGCGCGGACGGCCCGCGAGGTGTGGGTGCACGGCGACGCCTACGCCTACTACAACGCGGCCGTCTACAACCCGATGAACGAGCCCGACCTCATCGCGCCCTACACCTACCTCGCCACCGGCCAGCCGTGGAAGACCACCGACGTGGTGCACGCGGCCCTGACCCTGTTCACCGACGGCCCCACCGGCATGACCGGCAACGACGACCTCGGCACCATGTCCGCCTGGAACGTGCTGTCGTCCATCGGGCTGTTCCCGATCCAGCCCGGCTACGACACCTGGGGCCTGTCCACCCCCGTCTTCGACCGCGTCGACCTCGCCCTGGACCGCCGCTACTGGCCGAGCGGCGGACTGACCGTCACCGCGCCCGGCACCTCGGCCGCCGACCGCTACGTCCAGGGTGTGCGCGCCGACGGTTCGGCCCACGGGCGGACGTATCTGACGACGCGTGCGCTGCGCTCCCTGCGCTCGCTGGCGTTCACGGTCGGCCCGCGCCCGTCAGGGTGGGGTACGTCGGCCCAGGCGGCGCCCCCGGTACTGAAGTGACCTCAGGCTTCTCCCGAGTCCCGCCCCGTTCGGAGGGGCGGGACTTTATCCGTTGTTAACTGAGCGCATATCGATCGAACTTGACCGTAATCGACTGCCGGGGATTGACTGAAGTTCTCTTCCGTCGACGCGCGAGGCAAGCCCGTGACCTCCGATTTGCTCGCTCCCCTCGACCTGGCCTTCTGGAACATCGAGTCCGGCCGGCACCCGATGCACCTGGGCGCGCTCGGAGTCTTCGGCGCCCACTCGCCCACCGCGGGCGCCCACGCCGCCGACCTGCTCGCCGCGCGTGCCGCCGCCGTCCCCGGGCTGCGCCTGCGCATCCGCGACGTCTGGGGCCCCCTCGCCTTCGGCGGCGCCACCCGCGAGCCGGACCCGGACTTCGACCCGCTGAACCATGTACGGCTGCACGCGCCGACCGGCGACTTCCACGCGGCCGCCGGACGGCTGATGGAGCGCCCGCTGGAGCGCGGCCGGCCGCCCTGGGAGGCGCATGTCCTGCCCGGCGAGGACGGGGTCTCCTTCGCCGTGCTCTTCAAGTTCCACCACGCCCTCGCCGACGGGCTGCGCGCGCTCAGACTCGCCGCGGGCGTCCTCGACCCGATGGACCTGCCCGAGCGGCCGGCGCGGCCCGCCGAGCCGCCGCGCCGCGTCCTGCCGGACGTGCGCGAGCTGCCCGGCAGGCTCCCCGGCCTGATCAGGGGCGTCCTCGGCGACGCGGGCCGGGCCCTGGACATCGGTGCCTCCCTCGCCCTGTCCACGCTGCGGATGCGCCCCAGCACCGCGCTCGCCTCCCCGCCCAGCGGCACCCGCCGCACCGCCGGCGTCGTCCTGGACATCGACGATGTGCACCGGGTGCGCAAGACGGCGGGCGGCACCGTCAACGACGTCCTCATCGCGGTCGTCGCCGGCGCGCTGCGCCGCTGGCTCGACGAACGCGGCGACGGCAGCACCGGCGTGGCGCCGCGCGCCCTGATCCCCGTCTCCCGGCGCCGCCCGCGCACCGCCCAGCCACCCGGCAACCGGCTCTCCGGCTATCTGATACGGCTCCCCGTGGACGAACCCGACCCGCTCGGCCGGCTCGCCGCCGTGCGCACCGCGATGGTCCGCAACAAGGACGCGGGCCCCGACCGGGGCGCCGGCGCCGTCGCGCTGCTCGCCGACCATGTGCCGGCCCTCGGCCACCGGCTCGGCGGCCCGCTCGTCGGCCAGGCCGCGCGGCTGTGGTTCGACATCCTGGTCACCAGCGTCCCGCTGCCCGGCGTGGGACTGCGGCTCGGCGGCCACCAGCTGGCCGAGGTCTACCCGCTGGCCCCGCTCGCGCCCGGCCAGTCGCTCGCGGTCGCGATCTCCACGTACCGCGGCCGGGTCCACTACGGCCTGGTCGCGGACGCGGCGGCGGTCCCGGACCTCGACCGGTTCGCGCACGCGGTGTCGGCGGAGGTGGAGACGCTGCTGGCGGCCTGCGACTGCTGACCGGGGCGGGGCCCGGCCACCGGCTCCCCACCGGTCCCGGCCCCTGCTCCGATCGGGTTTCGCTTCCCCCTCCCGCACTCCGTTAAAATTTCGCGTTCGACAGCGGGCGCGAGTCGGAGCGCTGCGCGGGATCAGGGAAACGGCAGCGCGATGACGGTGACAGAAGACGGCTCCATGGCCGCCACGGACCCCATGGCCGCGGAAGAGGTCGTCCACGGCCCGGGGATCGACCCCGAGCGCCTGGCCGTCTGCCTCAGCGTGCTGGAGGAGCTCGACACGATCGACGTCGACCACCCCGACGCGATCCTGGTGCGCCGGGCCACCTCCTCCGTCTACCGGACGGTCAAGCAGCGCCGCCGCCAGGAGCGCCGGGCCGCCAAGACCGCCCACGACCGCGCCGTGACCGAGGCCACGGCCACCGGCTCCGCCGAGCGCATCGACGACGAGACCGAGGGCATCCTGCCCTCCTCCAAGGTCGAGGAGGGGCGCATCGCGGGCATACTCCAGCGCCCGCGCTCCTGCTACACCTGCAAGACCCGCTACGTCGAGGTCGACTACTTCTACCACCAGCTCTGTCCCCGGTGCGCCGCGCTGAACCGCGCCAAGCGGGACGCCCGCGCCGACCTCGGCGGCAAGCGCGCCCTGCTCACCGGCGGGCGCGCCAAGATCGGCATGTACATCGCGCTGCGGCTGCTGCGCGACGGGGCGCACACCACGATCACCACCCGCTTCCCCAAGGACGCCATCCGCCGCTTCAAGGCGATGGAGGACTCGGCGGACTGGCTGCACCGCCTGGAGGTCGTCGGCATCGACCTGCGCGACCCGGCGCAGGCCGTGTCCCTGGCCGAGCGGGTCAGCGAGGCGGGCCCGCTCGACATCCTGATCAACAACGCGACGCAGACCGTACGGCGGCTGCCCTCGGCGTACGCCGCGCTGGTCGAGGGCGAGAGCGCCCCGCTGCCCGCCGGTGAGCTGCCCGCCCACCAGGTGATCGGCGCCTTCAACTCCGGCGCCGTCGACGGCATCGCCGCGCTGCCCCTCGGCGCCGGCGCGCTGGAGGCGCGGGCCGCCGGCCTGGACGCGCAGCGGGTCGCCGACCTCGCGCTGGTCGCGGGCAACGCCAGCGTCGCCCGGCACCTGGACGGCACCGCGATCGACGCGGGCGGCCTGGTCCCGGACGTCGTGGACACCAACACCTGGGTGCAGTCCATCGAGCAGATCTCCCCGGTGGAGCTGCTGGAGACCCAGCTGTGCAACTACACGGCGCCGTTCATCCTGATCAGCATGCTCCGCCCGGCGATGGCCGACGCGGCCCGCAAGGCGGCGCGCGGACGGTCGTACGTCGTCAACGTCTCGGCGATGGAGGGGGTGTTCAGTCGCGGCTACAAGGGCGCCGGGCACCCGAACACCAACGCGGCGAAGGCGGCCATGAACATGGTGACGCGGACCAGCGCCCAGGAGATGTTCGACACCGACGGCATCCTCATGACCTCCGTCGACACCGGCTGGATCACCGACGAGCGCCCGCACTACGACAAGCTGCGCCTCGCCGAGGCCGGTTTCCACGCGCCCCTCGACCTGGTCGACGGCGCGGCCCGCGTCTACGACCCGATCGTGCGCGGCGAGGACGGCGACGACGTGTACGGCGTCTTCCTCAAGGACTACGCGCCCGGCAAGTGGTAGCAGGCGCCGCGCGCTGATCCCCGGGGTCCGCCCCGGGGGTCAGTCGACCGCGTCGAGCCGGTGGTGGCGCGCGGCGACCAGCTCCAGGACCGTACGCCAGTCCTCCAGCACACCGGCGTCCGAGCCCGCCGTACGGCCCTCCTCGCGGGCCAGCCGCAGGACGTCGCCGTCGGCGCCCGCGTCCCCGCGCACCAGCCGGAACACGCGCTCCCCGAGCAGCGGCCGTACCGCCGCGGCGAGGCGGTGCGCCGCGTCCGCCTCGCCGCCCGGGGCCGGCAGCGGCCCGATGCCCTGCACCAGCCCCGCGACCTGGAGCTCCTTGTCGGCGGGGTGGCCGCGGCGCAGCAGCGCGGCGGTCCGCAGCGCGTGCTGGGTCCGCCCGGCGTGCAGCAGATCCATCAGCTCCTCGACGCTGCGCAGCTCCATGCGTCGGTCCTTCCGCGAGAGGGCCGTGTCGGGCGCCAGCAGACCATGGTCGGCTTGCGGCCCGGCCAACGGCGTCTGAACGGCGTCGCGAGCCGCGTGGCGTAGGCCGAACGGGTGATACAGAACGTCGTGTCCGCGATGCGCTTTGTTATGTATAGCTGCATATTGGACGGTATTGGGTTGCCGTTCGAAACGCGATAGTTACCCCTTGTTTGCACTCCCTATCGAGCGGCAGTCCGCTCATTTGGTTAATCTGGAGTGGACGGACAGCGAAAAGGGGTCCTACCCCCACCCCTTTCGTCCGCCGGGAGCTTGCCGCGGATCATCGGCCCGCTCCGCCCGAAGTACCGGCGCCACCGCGCCCGAACTGGCCTTCCATCCAGACCCGAGCGGGCGGTGAGCACCGGAGCGCAGACTGTCCGGTACGCCCCGAGGGTGACCCGACACATAAGGAGTGCGCGGTGACACCGGAGAAGACGAAACGCGAGCAGAGCCCCGAAGACCACCCGGAGCGCCCGGGCCGCCGGCCCGGAGAACTCGGCAGCCTCGACGTGTGGGCCAGGTCCGCCCCCATCCGCCTCGCCGGCTACGAGGAGGACCTCGCCGAACCCCATATCCTGCCGAGCGTGGACTGACCCCCTCGCCCCGACGCCGGCCGGGATGTGGGAGCGGCGCCTGGGCGCCGCTCCGGTCAGTCAGTCGCCCAGCGGTGCCGTGCGGCGCCACGGGAGC
The DNA here is from genome assembly GCF_030450125.1 of Streptomyces sp. WP-1. Classification (NCBI taxonomy): domain Bacteria; kingdom Bacillati; phylum Actinomycetota; class Actinomycetes; order Kitasatosporales; family Streptomycetaceae; genus Streptomyces; species Streptomyces sp. WP-1. The sequence goes on along the minus strand of NZ_CP123923.1, from coordinate 1,084,247 downwards.
GAGCGCTCCAGTTCCGCCGCCAGGTCCAGCAGGACGGCCTCCGTGCCGGGGCGGCCCACCAGTTGGACGGCGGCGGGGGCGCCCGAGGGCAGGGTGCCGACGGGGACGGACATCGCGGGCCAGCCGGTCAGGTTCCAGGGCGGGGTGAACGGCGAGTAGGCCGAGTTCGCGAGGACGTTGCGCAGCCAGCCGCGTTCGTGCCAGGGCCCGGCGGCAGGGGAGCGGCGGGCCAGGGCCGGGGTGAGCAGCACATCGTGCTCGGTGAGGAAGGGGGTCAGCCGGGCGCGCAGCCGCTCGCGTTCGCCGCCGGTGCGGACCGGGCCGACGAAGCGCCGGCCGATCGCCGCGTGCACCCGGGTGCGCCGGGCCAGCCGCGCCGGGTCCAGACCCTCGGCGTCCACCGCCGTCCCCGCCGTCCAGTGCCTGAGCGCGCTCACACCCATGCTCAGCGGGTACGGCGGTTCCGCCCGGCGCACCCGGTGGCCCGCCCGCGCCAGCGCCCCCGCCGCCTGCCGGACCGCGCCCGCGTACGGGCGGCCGACGCCCGCCACGGGCAGCGGATTGCGCAGGGCCACGGCGATCGTGCGCCGCGCGGGCTCCCCGGCGGCGGGGAGGTCCCGGCCGGCCAGGACGCCCAGCATCAGCCGCAGATCCTCGACCGTGGTGGCCAGCGGTCCGTTCTCCGACATGCCGAACCAGTCGCCGTTGCCGATCCCCGCCGGCACCACCCCGAACCCCGGCTTCAGGGTGACGAGTCCGCAGTTCGCCGCCGGGATGCGCAGCGAGCCCATGCCGTCGTTGCCGAGCGCGACCGGCGTGAACCCCGCGGCCACGGCGGCGGCGCTGCCCCCGGAGGAGCCGCCCGCCGTGCGCGTGGTGTCCCAGGGGTTGCGCGAGGCGCCGTACGGCCCCTCGGTCGTACCGAAGACGCACAGCTCGGGCACGTTCGTCAGGCCCACGACCACCGCGCCCGCCGCCCGCAGCCGCGCCACCGTGACATGGTCCTCGGCCGCCGGGGTGTCCGGGGTCGCCGCGGAGCCGTCGCGGTGGGCCTCGCCGCGCACCGCCAGGTTGTCCTTCACCGCCACCGGCACGCCCGCGAGCGGGAGTTCGGTCAGATCGGCGCGCGCGCCCACCTCGTCCGCCTCGGCGAGCGCCGCCCGCGCCCGTACGGTGCGGAACGCCTCGATCCGCCCGTCGTACCGCTCGATCCGCGCCAGGTGCTCCGCCGCCACCTCCCGTGGCGTCACCCGCTTCTCCCGTACGGCGGCGGCTATGTCGGCGGCACTCCGCCCGGCCCAGTTCCCCACGGCACTCCTCGGTCAGTCGTCGGCTACTCGCCGGTACGTACAGGGCGCAGGGAGAACTGTGCCTCGTCGGGCCCGGTACGTCGAGGCCCCGCCGCCGGGCACCGCGTGGCCGTGGCCGCCCCCTCGGCCGCTCAGGTCAGCCGGGTCGGCGGCAGGTACTCGCGCACGTACGTCCGGTCCCAGCACGCCCCCGTCTCCCGCAACTCCCGCCAGGAGGTGTAGCGGTAGCGGAAGAGGCGGGCGCGGACGTAGCGCGGCGGGGTGTCCGGCGGGAAGGGGGAGCGGCGCAGCAGCCGTAGCGTGGCGCGGTCGTTCTCCAGGAGGCGTTCCACCAGGCCGCCGAACCACTCCCCGGCGTACGCGGGCGACAGCGCGGCGAACCACATCAGCCAGTCCAGGCGCAGATGGTACGGCGCGAACTGGCGCGGCCAGCGGCGTGGTCGGCCCGGCTTGCCCTTGAACTCGTACTCCCGCCAGTCCCCGTCCTCCCGGGCCACCTCGTCCAGGGTGCCCTCCACGACCACCTCGTAGCGCACCCGGCTGACACTGCCGAACGCGCCGTAGGTGTTGACCAGATGGAGCGGGTCGAAGGAGCGGTTCATCACCTGGCGCCGGGAGACCATGTTCACCACCGGGTGATAGCTGAGGAACAGCAGCAGCGCGGCGAGGGCCAGCACCACGATCTCGTACCACGGGGGCGCGGACGGCAGGGCCGGTGCCGTCGCCGGGAGCCGCAGCGCGGAGAGCGCCAGCACGACGGTGATCCAGTTCAGCCAGGAGAAGTTGCCGGAGAGCACCAGCCACAGCTGGGTCACGATCATCAGCGCGGCGGCGGCCGAGGCGATCGGCTGGGGGGTGAACAGCAGGAACGGCACCACGAGTTGGGTGACGTGGTTGGCGGCGGCCTCCACCCGGTGCAGCGGCTTCGGCAGATGGTGGAAGAACCAGCTCAGCGGGCCCGGCATCGGCTGCGTCTCGTGGTGGTAGTACAGGCAGGTCAGCTTGCGCCAGCACGCGTCGCCGCGCAGCTTGATCAGCCCCGCGCCGAACTCCACCCGGAACAGGATCCAGCGCAGCAGGAACAGCACCGGCACCGGCGGCGCCACCTGGCCGTTGCCGAGGAAGGCGGCCAGGAAACCGGTCTCCAGCAGCAGCGACTCCCAGCCGAACGCGTACCAGGTCTGGCCCACGTTCACGATCGACAGGTACAGCGCCCACGGCACCAGCCACAGCACGATCGCCGCCCACAGCGGCAGCGGCGCGTCCGCCCCGGCGAGCAGCGCCGCCGAGACCGCGCACCCGAGCCATGCCACGGCCGCGAAGAACCGGTCCGAGTAGTGCAGCTGGAACAGGCTCGGCGCCCGCCGGAAGCGGATCCGCGCCACATAGCGCGGGATCGGCAGCATCCCGCGCTCGCCCAGCAGCGGCCGGAACTGGAGGGCGGCCGCCAGGAACGCCACGAGGTACACGGCGGCGAGCGACCGCTGGAGGACCAGCCGGCTCAGCCAGTAGCCGGGTGCGGTGAACCAGTCCACGACCGCCTCGTCTCCCTCGCGCCGATCCCCCCGAGTTGCCAGTGAAACGGGAGCAAAGCAAATAATAGTGAGAATTCACCCACAGTGATGCGGAGTCCACGGTGCGCATACCCACCGGATCCATGGCCATGGCCTGCGTGCTGCTGTCAGTGGCGCTGCTCCTCACCGGGTGTGCGGGCGCCGCCGTCAAGGAGGCCCAACTGGGCGAGGAGGTCTTCCTCCAGCCCGCCGCCGAGCAGGGCCCCAACCCCTTCACCGCCTCCACGGCCACCGGCCCCGCCCGCACCGGTACGCCCCGGCCGGCCGGCACGGGGCGCACCGCCGACGTCAGCGCGCCGCCCGCCGGTCTCGCCGTCGCCCCGCTGGCGGCGGCCCGCGCCCTGTCCGGCGGCACCCCGGGGCTCTACAGCGGCAGCGTCCGCGTCGCCGGCTGCGACGTCGAACGGCAGATCGGCGGGCTGACGGCGGACCCCGCCCGGGGGAACGCGTTCGCCCATGTGGCCGGTGTCTCCCGCACGGATCTGCCCGGCTATCTCCGCGCCCTGACCCCGGTCCTGCTGCGCGCCGACACCCGTGTCACCAACCACGGCTACCGGGACGGGGAGACCGCCGGGTACCAGGCCGTGCTCCAGGCCGGCACCGCCGTACTGGTCGACGACCGGGGTGTGCCACGGGTGCGCTGCGCCTGTGGCAACCCGCTGCGGCCGCCCGAGGAGGCCCGGGGCGGCGTCGGCGCGCGCGGCACCGCGTGGTCGGGCTACCGGCCGAACCAGGTCATCGTGGTGACACCGGCGCCCCAGGCGGTCGGCAGCCTCACCCTGCTGGACGCCGGGACGAACACCTGGATAGAGCGCCGGCTCGGCCCCGACGTCCGCAACGACCACCTCGTGGCCCCGCCGGCCGTCGCCGACACCGCGCCCCCGGATCCGGGACTCACCGGCTTCCCCCACCCGTCCCGGCCGGACTCCGGTCAGCCGAGTCCCCGGGAGAGCAGGTCGAACACGGCGACGGGCGAGATCGGGGGAGCGGTGATCGACACGGGACGGATGACACCGGGGCGGGGCGAGGGCCGTGGTGAGGGTGCGGAGGATCGTCGTACGCAGACGGACGGGACCGGCACGGGACAGCGGGTCCGGAGTACGCGGGCCGTGGACCGGGGGGTGACCGGCCGGGGAAAGGCCGGGTCGGACACGGGGACGCGGAGCACCGGGGGGAGGGCGGACGCCGGTTCAGGCAGTTCCGGAGGGGTGACGGGGACGGGTTCGCACAGCGTCGGGGGGAGGGCGGGGACCGGTTCGCACAGCGCGGAGGGGAGTGCGGAGGACGGTGCGCACAGCGTCGGGGGGAGGGCGGAGGACGGTTCGCACAGCGCTGGGGGGAGGGCGGAGGACGGTTCGCACAGCGCGGCTTCCGCCGGTGGGCACGGTACGCACGTGGCGGACGAGCGGGTGCCTTCGGCGGCCGATGCGCGCGGTACGTCGGGTACGACGGGAGGCGGGACGCGGGCGGGTGAGGCGCCCAGTGCACCGTCTGCGACCGGCGCCGCGTCCCGGAAGGCCGACGGCTCTGCCGCCCCGGTCACGCCCCGGACGGCCGCCTCCGCGGCCCCGGCTACGACCGGCCACGGCACGCCGACATCCGACGCGTCGAGCGCCCCGGCTGCGACCGGCGCCACGTCCCGGAGGGCTGAGGGCTCCGCCGCTCCCGCCGTGACCGGCGTGGGCACCCGTACGGCCGACACCTCCGCAGCCCCGGCTACGACCAGCCACGGCACTTCGAGATCCGACGCGTCCAGTCCCTCGGCTGCGATCGGCGGCGCATCCCGGACGGCCAACGCCTCCGCCGCTCCCGCCACGACCAGCCAGGGCACCCGCACTGCCGACGCGTCCCCCGCCCCGGCGTCGGCTGGCCCCGCCACCCCCACGGCCGAAGCCCACAGGACCTCCGCCGTCCCCGATCGGAGCACGCCCGCGCCCGCCGCCTCCTCCGAGGCACGCGCCGTACTCCCCGCCTCGGCGCCGGCGACCGCCTCGGCGCCACCGGCAACTCCCAGGGCCACCCCCTCTGCCGCGCCTTCGCTTCTCGACCCCCTGGCCTATCCCCCCGATACGTCGCTCCTTCACGACCCGCCCCCCTTCGGTGATTCCCCCACACCCCAGGAGCCCGACGAGATCGGTCCGCCCAACGTCACGGACACGCCCGCCATGCCCGACCCCAGCCGCACCGACGCGTCGGTGGTTCCGGGCGGCGGCGCCGGGAAAGTCGCCCCCGCCCCCGCCGGCGCGCTCGGCGGCTGACCCCGGGCCGGGCCCTGGCCCCGGGACCGGTCGAAGAATCCGGCGAATCCTGGCAAGGTGGGCCCATGGCTGATCGGGGAGCGAGTGCCCTGTCACTCCCGGAGGACTGGCCCGCCCACCCGGACCCGATCCTGGCGCTCAACCACATGGGCACCTTCGACTGGGACCTGGACAAGGGCCTGTTCCACATGGACGCCGAGGCGCACGAGGTCTTCGACCTGCTGCCCGACGAGTTCGACGGGCGCCCCGAATCCCTGGTCCTGCGGGTGCCGCGGCCCGAGGCGGCCCGGCTCGACGCCCTCGTCGCCCAGGTCATCAAGGAGGGCGGCGAGAACTTCGGCGCCTACTTCCGCATCCGCTGCCGCGACGGCACCCCGCGCTGGACCCACACCCAGGGCTACATCCGCCGCGACGACGCCGGGCGCCCCCGCCGGGTCGTCGGCATCGTGCGGGACGCCACCGAGGAACTGGCCGACAGCACCTCCCGCAGCATGCGCGCGGCGCAGGAACTTGCCTTCCGGCAGCAGACCAACATCGTCCAGGTCGTCTCCGCGGCCCTGGCGCACGCCCGCACCGTGCAGGACGTCATCGACGTGCTCAAGGACACCCACGGCATCCGCCGCCTGGGCGCGGCCAGCTTCGTGATGGCCCTGGTGGAGGCCGGGCGGATCCGGCTCGTCGCGGAGGCGCCGCCCGGCAGCTTCGTGCCCGCCACCCAGGTGAACCGGATCGACGAGCCGTACCCCATGAGCGAGGTCGTGCGCACGCTGAGCCCCCGGTTCGTCGAGACGCCGGAGGAGTTCGCCGAGGAGTACCCGCTGCTGTGGCCGCAGATCACCCATCTGGACATCGCCTCGGCCGCCTATCTGCCGCTGATCGCCCAAGGGCGTGCGATCGGCGCGATGGGCCTGCTCTACAGCGACCGGCGCGGCTTCTCCGACGAGGAGCGCGGCGTCCTCGTCGCGCTCGGCGGCAGCATCGCGCAGAGCCTTCAGCGGGCCATGTTCTACGAGCAGCAGAAGGACCTCGCCCAGGGCCTCCAGCAGGCCATGCTGCCGCGCACCATCCCGAACGTGCCGGGCGCCGACATCGCCGTACGCTACCGTTCGGCCGCGCTCGGCCGGGACATCGGCGGCGACTGGTACGACGTGATCCCGCTGCCCGGCGGCCGGGTCGGCGCGGTCATCGGCGACGTCCAGGGCCATGACACCCACGCGGCGGCCGTGATGGGCCAGCTGCGGATCGTGCTGCGCGCCTACGCCGCCGAGGGGCACACCCCGGCCGCCGTGATGGCCCGCGCCTCGGTCTTCCTGCACGAACTCGACACCGACCGCTTCGCCACCTGTCTGTACGCCGAGGCCGACCTGTCCACCGGGGTGGTGCAGATGGTGCGCGCCGGGCACATCGACCCGCTGATGCGCGGGCCCGGCGGCTGCCGGCGCGTCCAGGCGGAGGGCGGGCTGCCGCTCGGGCTCTCGGCGGAGTTCGGCGATCTGGAGTATCCCGTCTCCACCCTCGAACTCGACCCGGGCGAGACCCTGTTGCTGTGCACCGACGGCCTGGTCGAACAGCCCGGCGCCGACCTGGACGACGGCATGCGGGGTCTGGCGGAGCAGGTGTGCGGCGGACCCGAGGACGTGGCCGACCTCGCCGACCGGCTGATCCAGCTGGCCGAGGAGCGCGGCGGCGAGGACGACGTGGCCCTGCTTCTGCTGCGCCGCCGGGAACCGGAGACCGCGCGGCCCTGCGGCCGGCTCCAGCAGCATGTGGCGCCCGGCGATCCGGAGGCCCTCACCCAGGCCCGGCACATGATCAGATCGGCGGTGCGGGCCTGGGGCGCGGGTGAGCGCGCCGACGAGATCGAGCTGGCCGCGGACGAGCTGATGACCAATGTCCTGGTGCACACCGAGGGCGCGGCGATCGTCACCCTGCGGTCCCTCGTCGGCGCCGGGCGCCGGCTGCGGATCGAGGTGGAGGACTCCTCCAGCGCCCTGCCCCGGCGCCGGGACGCGGGCGAGGAGGGGGTGTCCGGGCGGGGACTGCTGCTGGTGGAGATGCTGGCCGACGACTGGGGCGTGGAGGCGCGGGGCAGCGGCAAGGCGGTGTGGTGCGAGTTCCGGCTGGGCGAGGAGCGAGAGGGGGAGAGCCGAGCGGGGGAGGGCCGAACGAGGGAGGGCCGAACGAGGGAGGGCCGAACGAGGGAGGGCTGAACGGGTGAGCCCGGGGGCGTTGTCGGTGGCGGGTGGCACTCTGGACATATGCCGGAACTGCCCGAGGTGGAAGCGCTGACGGATTTCCTCACCGAGCACCTGGTCGGCCTGCGGGTGGCGCGGGTGCTGCCGGTCGCCGTCAGCGTGCTGAAGACGTACGACCCTCCCGTCACCGCCCTCGAAGGCGCCCGGGTGACCGAGGTGCGCCGGTACGGCAAGTTCCTGGACCTCGCGGCGGACGGCGGGCTGCACCTGGTGACGCATCTGGCCCGCGCCGGCTGGCTGCAGTGGCGGGACCGGCTGCCGGACGGACCGCCCAAGCCGGGCAAGGGCCCGCTCGCGCTGCGGGTGGCGCTGGAGACCGGCGAGGGCTTCGACCTCACCGAGGCCGGCACCCAGAAGCGCCTCGCGGTGTACGTGGTCCGCGATCCGGCGCAGGTGCCGGGGATCGCCCGCCTCGGCCCCGATCCGCTGGCCGCCGACTTCGACGAGACGCGCTTCGCGGCCCTCCTCAAGGGCGAGCGGCGCCAGCTCAAGGGCGCCCTGCGGGACCAGTCCCTGATCGCGGGGGTGGGCAACGCGTACAGCGACGAGATCCTGCACGCCGCGAAGATGTCCCCCTTCAAACGCGCCGCCTCCCTCACCCCGCAGGAGACCCACCACCTCTACGAGGCGCTGCGCAGCACGCTGACCGAGGCGGTCGAGCGCTCCCGGGGAGTGGCCGCGGGCCGCCTGAAGTCCGAGAAGAAGAGCGGCCTGCGCGTCCACGGCCGCACCGGCGAGCCCTGTCCGGTCTGCGGCGACACCATTCGCGAGGTCTCCTTCAGCGACTCCTCCCTCCAGTACTGCCCCACCTGCCAGACGGGCGGCAAACCCCTGGCGGACCGACGACTGTCCCGCCTGCTGAAGTGAGGGGGCCAGGCACCGGTGACCGATGGGCGCGTGGATGCCGCAGGACCGGAGGTCGGCGGGCGACCGAAGCGAAATGAGCAGCCGCCCGCCGACGCGGCCGTCCACCCGCGTGCGCCCGTGACACGTCCCGGCCCGGCCCCGCGCACCGACGCGGCCGTGACACGGCCCCGCCTCGCACCACCCCTCCGAGGCGCCCGCGGCTGCCTCCGGATGACACGAACGGCGGTGACAGACCGGGGCCGACGGTGGTCGTGGCCCGCCGGGGCAAGCGGCCGCGACGCCCTCCGGGGCCCGTGACGGGCCGCCGGCGCGTCCTGCGCGGACCACACCCCTCGCACCGGCCGCGCCCGGACCCGGACCCGGACCCGGCCCCGGACGCGGGCGCGGGCGCCCGTCGAGCGCTGGTCCGCGAGGTCGCGGGAACGGCCGGGCGCGCCCCGCCCCGGAACAGACGGCCGCCTCGGAACAGACGGCCGCCCCGGAACAGACGGCGGTCTCAGAACAGGTGGATCGCCAAGTGCCCCAGCGGCAGCCCCAGTTGCCACGCCGGGGTCCACACCTTCGGGCCGTCGTCCTCGTCGGCCGGGACGACGCCGCCCGGTACCGCGTCCAGGTCGGTGGCCAGGAGTTCGGTCTCCTCCAGCCAGCGCCAGGCGTCCTGGGCGAGGGCCAGGTCGGGGGCGGGGGAGCCGGCGGCGTCGGCGGTCAGGTCGGCCATACGGGTGCGGACCCAGTCCTGCCACGGATGGTCGCAGGCGGTCAGCGACAGCCAGTTCTCCAGCTGGGAGACGACCCGGATGCCGGACAGCTCCCCCTCGGTGTCGGACAGGAAGACGGTCAGCGCCAGCGCGTCCCGGCCCGCCCGGAACTCGAAGGACGTCGGCGGCATCAGATCGCCGGTGCGCAGCAGCTCGTCGGCGATGTACTCGGCGTACAACCACGCCATGGGGACGACCAGTTCACCACCGCCGACGCCGTCCGCGCCGTCGGTGCCCTCGTGACCTGTGTGCGGCATTTCCTTCCTGCCCTTCCTCCGGTGCGTACGGGTCGCCCGATCCCCGGGGACCCGCCCTCGCCCGGAACACGGATGAGGACAGCCCATTGCCCCAACGGGGCCCACAGCAAGGCGCTTTGCCGAGGTTTGACCTGACCCCCGGTTTCAGCGCAGGTCGGCCGCAATACCCGGAAGCTCCCGGCGCGGGGTGCGGAGCGCGGCGAACGCCCGGGGCTTCACGGTACCGGCCGCGGTGCCGGGGGCGCGCGCCGCTTCCGCCACACCGGTCCCGCGGCGGTGCACGAGGCCAAGCGCGTCACGGTGGCGGGGCGTGAGAGTCTTCACAGCCGCCGGTGGGGCGCCTCGCCGCGGCACCCCGACGCCCGCCTCGGCCGCCGGGCTCTCGCGAAGGGTCCCGGATGGGTCAATGAGAGGAACCGGACCGTTTGGACGGAGAGTCGGCTTCATACCCATATGCCCGTCACGGCAAGGTCGGTAAATACGACAGCCGTACTGACGTACTGACCCAGATCCCAAGGGGTGAGCCGATGATCGGACGCAGACACCAGGTGGCCCTGGCCCTGACCGCCGTCCTCACGGCGGCGGCCGCCTGCTCCCAGCAGATCCGCCAGGACCCCGGCCGGGGCGGCGCCGCCGGGCCGCCCGCGGAGCGGCACGGCTTCACCCTCGTCGCCACCGGCGACATCCTCACCCACCCCGCCGTCCTCGAACGCGCCTCCTCCGACGCCTCGGGCGGCGGCTACGACTTCCGGCCCATGCTCTCGGGCGTCGAACCCCTCGTCCACGGCGCCGATCTGGCGCTGTGCCACCTGGAGGACGGCACCGGCGGCGCCGCCCCGCTGTCCCCGCCGCAGCTCGCCCAGGACCTCGCCATGACCGGCTACGACGGCTGCGCCACCGCCTCCGAACACGCCCTGGACAACGGCGCCGACGGCATCCGGGGCACCCTGGACACGCTGGACGCGGCGGGCCTCAAGCACGTCGGCACGGCCCGCGGCGCGGACGAGTCCCGGCGCCCGGCCCTGTACCGGGCCGGTTCCGCCGAGGTCGCGCAGCTGTCGTACACCTTCGGCACCGAGCAGCCGCTGCCGGACGGGCAGCCCTGGGCGCTCGGTCCGATCGACGCCGACCGGATCACCGCCGACGCCCGCGCCGCCCGCAAGGCCGGTGCCGACGTGGTCGTCCTCTCCCTGCACTGGGGCGCGAACGGCGACGACGCCCCCACCGAGGACCAGGCCGCCCTCGCCCGGAGACTGACCGCCGCGGCCGACGCCGGGCGCCCGGACATCGACCTGATCCTCGGCAGCCACAGCCATGTCCCGCAGCCGTACGAGAAGATCAACGGCACCTGGGTGGTCTACGGCCTCGGCGACCAGATCTCCGACGAACTGGACGACGGCAACGGCTCCCGGGACCCGCGCGGCAACGAGTCCACCCTCGCCCGCTTCACCTTCGCCCCGCCCGCGCGGGCCGGTGAGCGCTGGCAGGTGACACGGGCCGAGTTCGTGCCGCAGATGTACGACCTCGACGCCGGACGCGTGCTCGACGTGAACCGGGCCGTCGCCGGTGGCGCCGACCTCGCCGGGGTCCGCGACCGGATCCGGGACGTGGTGCTCAGCCGGGGCGCCGCCGCCGACGGACTGGTGATGGGGGAGTGATCAGCCGGTGCGCCGCTCGGCCAGCGCCGAACGCTTGTAGGAATAGGTGAAGTAGACCAGGCAGCCGATCAGGAACCACACCGCGAACCGCACCCAGGTCTGCCACTGGAGGAAGGTGATCAGCCAGATCGAGAAGACGACACCCAGCGCGGGCACGAACGGCACCCACGGCGTACGGAAGGCGCGCGGCAGGTCCGGGCGCCGCCGGCGCAGCACGATCACCGCCACGCACACCACCACGAACGCCAGCAGGATGCCGATGTTGGTCAGCTCGGCGGCCTCCCCGATCGGCAGGAACCCGGCGATCAGCGCGGAGGCCGCCCCGACGATCCACGTCACCCGGGTCGGCACATGACGCGTCGGGTGCGTCTTGGCGAACCAGCGGGGCAGCAGACCGTCCCGGGACATGGAGAACCAGACGCGGGTGACGCCCAGCATGAACGTGAACATCACGGTGAGGATGCCGATGATGGCGCCCACCGCGATCACGTCCGCGAGCGCGTTGAGCCCGACCGACTTGAAGGCCGTGCTGAACCCGCTCTCCTTGTCGATGTCCTTGTAGTTCTGCATACCGGTCAGCACCAGGCAGGCCGCCACGTACAGCACCATGGCGATCACCAGCGAGTAGATGATCGCCCTCGGCATGTGCCGCTGCGCGTCCTTGGACTCCTCGGCGGCGGTCGACATCGCGTCGTAGCCGAACACCGCGAAGAACACCGTGGCCGCACCGGTGAAGGCGCCGCCGATCCCGTAGGGGAAGAACGGGTGGTAGTTGGCGCTGTCGATATGGAACACGCCGACCCCGATGACCAGCAGCACCACCAGCACCTTCACCCCGACCACGATCGTCTCGAAGCGGGCCGCGCTGCGGATGCCGAGGTTGAGCAGCCAGGCGATCAGCAGGCACAGCAGCACCGCGAACAGGTCCACCCGGTGCCCGGCGCCGGTGCCGGGCGCGCCCATCATCCAGTGCGGCAGCTTCGCGCCCATCTGTTCGACCAGGAAGCCGAAGTAGCCGGAGATGCCGATCGCGACCACCGCCACGATCGCCGTGTACTCCAGGAGCAGGTCCCAGCCGATGAACCAGCCCGCGAACTCGCCGAGCACCGCGTAGCCGTACGTGTACGCCGAGCCCGCCTTCGGGATGAGCCCCGCGAACTCGGCGTACGACAGCGCCGCGCACGCGCTCGCCGCCCCGGCGATCAGGAAGGACACCAGCACCGCGGGCCCGGCCGTGCCGTTGGCGACCGTACCGGCGAGGGTGAAGATGCCGGCGCCGATGATGCCGCCCACGCCGATCGCGGTGAGCTGCCACAGCCCGAGGGACCGTTCCAGGCGGGGTCCCTCGCCGACCTCCGTCTCCTCGATGTGCTCGATGGGTTTGCGGCGGAGAATGCCCTCACCCGCGCGGAGTCTTGCCATACGCCTCACCTCTTCGCCGACGGCAAACGGCTGACGGCGGATCATGATGGCTCAGGGGTGCCGCGCAGGGAAGGCGCCACGCACGGCCCAGGCCGGGGTCCACGCACGCGAGGGCGGTCGGGTGAGGGGCCGCTCGGCGAGATGGGCGCGCAGCGCGGCGAGCCCCGGATGCGCGTTGGCCGCGTCCCACACCAGGGAGTGCGGATAGACCGGCGTCGGGTCGGTGAGCGGGATGCGCCGCAGATCGTGCCCCTGGGGCCACACCAGCCGGATGCCCTCGGCGACCAGGGTGGCGAGCGTCGCGGAGTCCGCGACCGTGTCGAGCAGCGCCTCCGAGCCGAAGTCGGGACCCACCGAGTCGATGGTCAGCCCGAACTCGGCGGCCAGCGCCGCGTAGTAGGCGGCCCACTCGGTGCCCGCCACCAGGCCCGGCATCCAGATCCGGTGCCCGGCCAGCTGCGCCGGGGTCACCGAGCGGGCCCCGGCGAGCGGATGCCGCGGGCCGGTCAGCAGCTGCACCGGCTCGTCGTGGACCCGGGCCGCCCGCAGCCCCGCGGGCAGCCGGATGCCGACCGCGCGGAACGTCGCGTCGATGGTGCCCGCGCGCACGGCGGCGACGGCCGTGTCCGCGTCGAACAGGGTCACCACGTCCAGGGCCGTCTCCGGATGCGCCCGGTGGAAGTCGCGCAGCAGCCCCGCCGGGCCGAGCCGGGCCCCGACCACATCGACGCGCAGCGCCCGCCGACCCGGCCGCACCGAGGCCGCGGCGCGCTCCTCGGCCAGCAGCAGCTCGCGGGCGTGCGGCAGGAACGCCTGCCCGTCGATGGTCGGCCGCGCCCCGCGCGCGGCCCGCGTGAACAGCCGTACCCCCAGCTCCTTCTCCAGCGCCGCGATCCGCTTGGAGACGGCCTGCTGGGTGATGCCGAGGACGGCCGACGCCTCCTGGAACTGCCCGGTGTCCGCCACGGCGACGAAGGTGCGTACGGCCTTGAGATCCACGCCGTCATCGTAGCCGCCACCTTCCGCCGCACAACCGCTGGTTGTGGCAGGCATCGTCCCGGTTGTTTGCCACCCACCCCACCTGGTGGTTTTCATGTCCCGGGTCAACGGGAGGTTGTGGATGAGGCTGGGCCGGCGGTTCGGGTGGCTGTGGGCCGCGTACACGGTCAGTACGTTCGGCACCTGGCTCGCGTTCGACGCGCTGGCGCTGATCGCGGTCATCGTGCTGCACGCGGGCGCCGCCCAGGTCTCGCTGCTCGCCTCGGTCGGCGTGGCCGTCGGCGCGGTGGCCGCCGTACCGCTCGGGCCCTGGATCGAGTTCCGGCGCAAGCGGCCGGTGATGATCACCGCGGACCTCGTGCGCGGGGCCGCGCTGCTCACCCTGCCCGCCGCCTACGCGCTCGGCGCGCTCGGCTTCGGGCAGCTCCTCGTGGTCTCCGTGGTCGTCGCCGCCGCCGACATCGCCTTCACCGCCGCCTCCGGCGCCCACCTCAAGGCGCTCGTGCCGCCCGACGGCCTGCTGACCGCCGCGAGCAGGTTCGAGTCCACGACCTGGTCCGCCAGCGTGCTCGGCCCCCCGGCCGGCGGCGCCCTCGTCGGCCTGCTCGGGCCGGTGACCACGGTGGCCGCGGACGCCGTCAGCTATCTGCTCTCGGCGTTCGGCATCCGCGCCATCGGCCGCGAGGAGACCGTCCCCGAGCGCACCACCGCACCCCGGGCCGGAGAACTGCTCGACGGCTGGCGGCACCTGCTCACCAGCCGCGCCCTGCGCCCGCTCTTCTTCAACGTCCTGCTGAACAACGCGCTGATCATGGCCGGCTCGCCGGTGCTCGCGGTCCTCATGCTCGGTCGTCTCGGCTTCACGCCCTGGCAGTACGGCCTCGCCTTCGCCGTGCCCTGCCTCGGCGGACTGCTCGGCTCCCGGCTGGCCCGCCCGCTCGCCACCCGGTACGGCAGGCGCCGGGTGCTGCGCGCCTCGGGCGTCCTGCGCGCCTGCTGGCCGGTCGGCCTCGCCCTCGTCCGGCCCGGCGTGAGCGGACTGCTGGTGGTGATGGTCGTCGAGGCCGGACTGATCACCTGCTGCGGCATCTTCAACCCGCTCGTCGTCACCGAGCGCCTGGAGCTGACCCCGAACGACCGGGTGGCCCGCGTCCTGGCCGCCTGGTCGGTCACCGGCAAGGCGGTCACCGCCGCCCTCACCGCGCTGTGGGGGCTGATCGCCGCCCTCGTCGGCGCGCGCACCGCGCTCGGCCTCGCCGGGGCGCTGCTGCTCGCCACGCCGCTGCTGCTGTGGCCGCGCCCGGCCGCTACGGAACGACCGTCACCGGCCACCGTCCCGCCTTCACCAGCCGCACCGCCACCGACCCGATGATCCGGTGCCCGGCCTGCTCCGAGGCGCCCACCACCACCGCGTCCGCCTTCAGCTCCTCGGCGGCCGTCACCAGTCCGGCGTAGGGGTCGCCGCGGAAGGTGTGGAACTCCCAGCGCACCTCGAATATCCCGCGGACCCGCTCGGCCGCCTCCCGGATCTGCGTCACCAGGTCCTCGGCGATCTCGTCGGTCGTCTCCATCACCGGCGCCCCGAGCGCCGCCCCGGCGGCCAGCACCGGCCGCACGTACACCACCGCGAGCAGCGCGTGCTGCCGCCGGGCCAGACCGCTCGCGTACGCGGCGGCGCGCATCGAGGACTCGGAGCCGTCCACGCCGACGAGGATCACCTTCGGCCCGTCCGTGCCCCGTTCGAACTGCTGCGCATGCTCTTCGTGCTGCTCCGTCACGTCCCGAGGCTATCGGAACCGCTGTTTCCTGTGGACCGCCAGGGCGCACGGAGATCACGCCTCGACGCGCGCATTCCCCGCCCCCCTCCCTAGAGTCGGAACCATGACCGCCACCGCGGAGCCCGCCGCGCGCAGGGACGGCGCGGGGAAGGAACCCCCGGCCGGCGGTGGGCGGCTTGGCCGGGTGCCCGAGGCGTTCGGGGGGCTGTTCGCCGCCCTGGGGCTGCTGTGCGCCGCGATCGCGCTGGTGGAGCCCCTGCGCCGGGTGCTGCGCCCGCTCGTCCGGACCATCGATCTGCTGCTGGTCCCCATCAGCGCCAACCTCGCCTACGCGGTCTTCCTGTTCCTGCTGGCCGGGGCCACCGCCGCCCGCAAGAAGGTCGCCTGGTGGCTGGTCGTCGTCTATCTGGGCCTGCTCGTCCTCAGCGACGCGCTCGGCCTCGCCCTCGGCCTGTACACCCAGTCGCTGCCCTCCCTGATCCTGTGCGGCCTGCTGCTGTCCCTGCTGCTCGTGGCCCGCCGGGAGTTCTACGCCGCCTCCCGCCGCGGCGCGGTGTGGCGCGCCCTCGCCGTGCTGCTCGGCGGGCTCGCCGTCGCGATCCTGCTCGGCTGGGGCCTGGTCCTGCTCGTCCCCGGCACCCTTCCGGCCGACGAGCACCTGGCCTGGGCCGCCGACCGGGTCTGCGGCGGCCTCGTCTCCGCCAGCTCCTTCACCGGGCACCCGCCCCGCGAGATCACCTTCGTGCTCGGCCTGCTCGGCGCCCTCGCCCTGCTCAACGCCGCCGCCGCGCTGTTCCGTTCCCAGCGCCTGGAGGCCGCCCTGCACGGCGACGAGGAGGCCCGCATCCGCGCCCTGCTGCGGGCGTACGGTGAGCGCGACTCCCTCGGCTACTTCGCCACCCGCCGCGACAAGGCCGTCGTCTTCTCACCCAGCGGCAAGGCCGCCGTCACCTACCGCGTCGAGGCCGGGGTGTGCCTGGCCGGCGGCGACCCCGTCGGCGATCCGGAGGCCTGGCCGCACGCCATCGCCGCCTGGCTGGACCTGGCCCGCCGCTACGCCTGGGTGCCCGCCGTCATGGGCGCCTCCGAGGACGGCGCCCGCGCCTACGCCCGCGCCGGACTCGGCGCCCTCCAGCTCGGCGACGAGGCGATCCTGCACGTCGCCGGGTTCGATCTGGACGGCCGGGACATGCGCGTCACCCGGCAGGCCGTGCACCGGGTCCGCCGCAGTGGCGCCAGCTGCCGCATCCGCCGCCACGCCTCGCTCGGCGAACGGGAGATGGAGGAGATCGTCGAGCGGGCCGACGCCTGGCGGGACACCGAGACCGAGCGCGGCTTCTCCATGGCCCTGGACCGGCTCGGCGACCCCGCCGACGGCGACTGCCTGCTCGTCGAGGCCTGCGGCGAGGACCGCAGGCTCCTCGCGCTGCTCTCCTTCGTGCCCTGGGGCAGCGACGGCGTCTCCCTGGACCTGATGCGCCGCGACCGCGCCGCGCCCAACGGCGTGATGGAGTTCATGGTCGCCGAACTGTGCGCCGCCGCGCCGAAGCTGGGCATCCGCAGGATCTCCCTGAACTTCGCCGTGTTCCGCTCGGTCTTCGAGGAGGGCGCCCGCATCGGCGCCGGTCCCGTCCTGCGCCTGTGGCGCCGGCTGCTGCTGTTCCTCTCCCGCTGGTGGCAGCTGGAGGCCCTGTACCGCTCCAACGCCAAGTACCACCCCGAGTGGTACCCGCGCTTCATCTGCTACGGCGAGACCGCCTCCCTCGCCCGCATCGGCCTGGCCTCCGGCATCGCCGAGGGCTTCGTCCGCGTACCGTCCCTGCGCACCCTGTGGGGCAAGGGGCACCGCGCGACCGGCCGCCCGCCCGCGCCCCCGGCCCCACCGCTCGCGGCCGCGCCCGCCCCCGGCACCGGCGCCGCGCCCGCCGCCCCCGGCGCGGCACTGCCCGACCAGGTCCGCGTCCGCCGCCGCAAGCTCGACCGGCTGCGCGCCGAGCACACCGACCCCTACCCCGTCGGCGTCCGCCCCCCGACCCACGCCCTCGCCGACGTCCCGCCCGGCGAGCAGGTCACCGTCGCCGGGCGGATCATGCTGGTCCGCGACCACGGCGGCATCGTCTTCGCCGTGCTGCGGGACTGGTCCGGCGACCACCAGATCGCCCTCACCCGCGACCGCTGCGGCGCCGCCCTCGCCCGCTTCACCGCCGACGCCGACATCGGCGACCACATCACCGTCACCGGTCGAAGCGGCCTCAGCGACCGGGGCGAGCCCACCGTCTTCGCCACCGGCTGGCAGCTCACCGGCAAGTGCCTGCGCCCGCTGCCCGACAAACGCCGCGGCCTGACCGACCCCGAGGCCCGGGTCCGGCTGCGCCACCTCGACCTGGTCACCCGGCCCGCCGCCCGCGCCGTGCTGCGCGCCCGCTCCGCCGCCGTGGGAGCCCTGCGCCAGGGCCTGTCGCAGCGCGGCTACGTCGAGGTCGAGACCCCGGTGCTCCAGCAGATCCACGGCGGCGCCAACGCCCGCCCCTTCACCACCCACAGCAACGCCTACGACCTCGACCTGTATCTGCGCATCGCCCCCGAGCTGTACCTCAAACGGCTGTGCGTCGGCGGCCTGGAGAAGGTCTTCGAACTCGGCCGCACCTTCCGCAACGAGGGCGTGTCACCCAAGCACAACCCCGAGTTCACCATGCTGGAGGCGTACCAGGCGTACGCCGACTACGACGTGATGCTCGACCTCGCCCGCGAACTGATCCAGGGCGCCGCCACCGCCGCCCACGGCGCCCCGGTGGTCCGCAGAGGCACCGAGGAGTACGACATCTCCGGGCGCTGGCCGGTGAAGACGGTGTACGGCGCCCTGTCCGAGGCCCTCGGCGAGGAGATCGGCCCCGGCACCGAGCTGCTGCGCCTGCACCGGCTGTGCGACCGCGCCTCGGTGCCGTACACGGCGGACGACCAACCCGCCGACGTCGTCCTGGAGATGTACGAGCGGCTGGTCGAGGGACGCACCCGACTGCCCACCTTCTACAAGGACTTCCCGACCGCCGTCTCCCCGCTGACCCGGCAGCACCGCACCGACCCCCGGCTCGCCGAACGCTGGGACCTCGTCGCCTTCGGTATGGAACTCGGCACCGCCTACTCCGAGTTGACCGACCCCGTCGAGCAGCGCCGCAGACTCACCGAGCAGTCGCTGCGCGCGGCCGGCGGGGACCCGGAGGCCATGGAACTGGACGAGGACTTCCTCCAGGCCCTGGACTACGCGATGCCCCCGACCGGCGGCCTCGGCCTCGGCGTCGACCGGCTCGTCATGTTCCTCACCGGCCTCTCCATCCGGGAGACCCTGCCGTTCCCCCTGGTGCGCCACCGCTGAACCCCGGACCGGCCGGGTCGGCGCGGCGAAACGGGCGGTGCCAACTCGGCTCGGCCCCCTGTCCGTTGTCCCCACGACGTCCGTGCCGACCGAAGGGCCGCCAGAGCCCCCCGGGCGGCGCCCCGGGGTTCCCCCGCTGGTCCGACCGGGTGGAATACCGCCCGCTCGCCGTGCCGTTGCGGTGCGGCGACCCCTCGGGGGGCGACTGATGGGTCATGCAGAAGGATCAGTTGTTCACACGCCGTCGCATGCTCCTCGCCGGTGCCGCCGCCCTGGGCGCGGCCGGCACCGCGGGACTCATCGTGGCGGGCGACGAGGAGGGCGCCCGGACCGCCGCCCTCGCCCCCGTGCCCGCCCCCGGTCCCCAGGCCCGCCAGGCGCCCCTGAAGTCCTCCGCCTTCCGGCTCCAGCCGCTCACCGGAGGCGCCCCGCCGCACAGCGCGCCGCCCAAGCTGAAGGTGCGCACGGAACCCATTTTCCGGATCTCCGAACACGGCCGGCAGATGATGCTGACCTTCGACGACGGCCCCAACCCCGATTACACCCCGCACATCCTGGACACCCTCGCCAAGCACGACGTACGCGCGATGTTCTTCCTGTGCGGCGAGTGCGTCGAGGTCAACCCGCACCTGGTGGCGCGGATGGCGGAGGACGGCCATGTCGTCGGCAACCACACCTGGACGCATCCCCTGCTGACCACTCTCGACCGCTCGGAGATCAAGTCCGAGATGGAACGCACCAGTCACATCATCGAGAAGTACTACGGCGAGCTCCCGCAATGGTTCCGCGCCCCCTACGGAGCCTGGAACAAGGCCACCTTCCAGATCGGCGCCGAGATGGGCATGGAGCCGATGGCCTGGACGATCGACACCACCGACTGGGACACGCCCGGCACCGACGTCATCATCGACCGGGTGGAGAGCGGCGCCGCGCCGGGCGTGGTGGTCCTCTCGCACGATGCCGGGGGCGACCGTTCGCAGACCGTGGAGGCCATCCAGGAGTGGCTGCCCTATCTGCTCGACAGCGGATACCACCTCACGGTGCCGAACCGGCGCGTCTGACCCCCGCCCCGCCGTCCGCCGGGCCGCGGTGGTTCAGGTGACCGCGGCCAGGCGGGCGAAGACGACGACATTGCCGTCGTAGCCGTTCTGCTTGGAGAAACCGCCGCCGCAGGTGATGACGCGCAGCTCCGGGGTGCCCTTGGAGCCGTACACCCGGTCACCGGGGAAGCCGGCCTTGGAGAAGACCTCGACCCCGTAGATCTCGAACACCGCGGTCCTGCCGTCCTTGCGCAGCACCTCGACGCGGTCGCCCTTCTTCAGGGCCCCGAGGCCGTAGAACACGGCGGGGCCCTGCTGGTTGTCGACATGGCCGACGATGACCGAGGTGCCCTTCTCGCCCGGGGAGACCGCTCCGGTGAACCAGCCCGCGAGGTCCGGGTCCTCGGGCGGCGGCGCGCTCACCGCGCCGGTCGGGTCCAGGCCAACGGGCGTGACCGGCGCGTCCACATGGATCGCCGGGATGCGCACCCGGTCCGCCGCGGAGAACGTCAGCGGTACGGGCCCGGTGGGCAGCGGGCTTTGCGGGGCGCGGGTGTCCGGGGCCGCCGCCGAGGCGGGCTGCGGCGGGCCGACGTCGAACTCGCCCGAGCCGTTGCGGATGAGGGCCAGACCGGAGAGCAGCAGCAGCGCCATGACGCCCCACGGGGCGCGCCGCCGGCGCCGTTCGGTGTCGTCCTCGTCCTCCTCGGGGAGCCGGGCCGGCTGGTACAGCCGGGGCGCGGACACGCGCCGTCCCGTCTCGAACCGTCGGTCGTCCCCTGCGTTGCGCATGGGAAAAAGCTAAGTCCCGCGCGGACACCCGGCGACGGGCCGAGTGGCGAACGGGTGGCCCGTCACCCTTGTGGTGCGCCATCCGAGTTGCCGTTCCCAGGAATTTTCTGACGGTCCGTGACCTGCGGCTATATCCGATTGTCAGGTTGTCGTGCGGTGTGTCGGATCACCAGGACGGACCATTCTCGACATGCGGGCGTGTTCCGCGCGCCCGAGGGTTTTGCTGGGAGGTGCTTTCTCGCCGATCGACCGGGGACGGGCCCCGGGGTGCCTTCCGCGGAGGATCACATGCGAAACCAACGCGCCCTGGCGGCCGCGTGCACCGCGGTGGCCGTGCTCGGGCTCGCCGCCCCCGTGGCCGTCGCGGACGGCATGGGCAACGGGGGCGGCACCACGGGAGGCACGGGCACCGGCTCGGGGACCATCGTCGGTCCCGGAACCGGTGTCGGCAACTTCGGGAACGGCACCATCGGAATCGGTGGCGGGGGCGGGAACTTCGGTAGCGGTGGCGGAGGTGGCGGAGGCGGCAACTTCGGCGGCGGGGGCAACGGTGGCGGAGGCGGCGGTGGCGGCGGGGGCGGCAATTTCGGCAATGGCAACGGAAACGGGAACGGAGGCGGCAACTTCGGCAACGGGAACGGCAATTTCGGGAACGGGAACGGAAACGGAAACAGGAACGGGAATTTCGACGGGAACGGCGGCTTCAACGGGAACGGCCGTTTCGAGGGCCACTTCAACGGCACCATCAGCGGCAACGGCCGTATCAGCAGCAACGGCCGGGGCGACGACTTCGGCCGGGGCGACGGTTTCGGTCCCGGCGAGGGCGGCCTCGGCGGTGACTTCGGCCACGGGTCCGGGGGCGACAACGGGCTGCGCGACATCGTCGTCTCGCCGGGCGTGGTCGCGGCCGGGGGCCGGCTGACGGTCACGGTGCAGGGCTGCCGGCGCGGCGGCGAGATGGCCTCCCGCGCCTTCCGCACCGCCCCGCTGACACCGTTGAGGGACGACACCTCGCGCGGGGTCGTCTACGTCAACCGCAACGCCCGCGCGGGCCGGTACGACATCTCCGTGCGCTGCGACGGCCGCACCATCACCCGGCCCCGGGCCTTCACGGTGATCGGCGGGGTCAACGGCGGCCTCGGCGGCAGCAGGACCAGCGGCGCGACGACCGCGGACATGGCCATCGGCGGCGGTCTGGTCGGCGTGGCCCTGATCGGCGGCGGGGCGTACTGGCTGCGCCGCAGGGGCGAGCGGCGGGCCTGAGGGAATCCGTGGGGGAGCACCCCGAAGGGAGATCCCCGCGGGGGAGACCCTGAGGGGCGATCCCCGAGAAACGCCCGGACCGGCGGCCACTGTGCGCGGGCCGCCGGTCCGGGACTCAGGTCGTCGGGCTGTCCGGTCCGTTCAGCTCGTGATGCCCGGGAACAGATTGAGGAACGGTTCGGCGGTCACCGCGATCCCCCGGCTGTAGGGGGCGTCCAGGTCCCAGATCAGGAACAGCATGAAGGCGATGGTCGCGGAGAACAGCCCGGCCAGGATCAACTCCCTCCTGGTGCGCCGGATCTGGAGCGCGAACACCATGCCGACGGTGACCACCGCCCCGGTGAGCAGCCCCCACCACACCACCGAGGGCATGGTGGCGCCCGTCGAATCGCCCCGCGCGTTGCGGGCCTGGTCCGCGGCGGCCATCTGATCCAGCAGCGGCTGGTACGCCTGTGCCTCGAAGTCGTTCTTCGGCTGGTAGTCGGTGACGTCCTGACGGACCTTCTGGAGCAGCGCGGTGCCATGGTCGGTGATGCGCTCCTGGTGGGCCATCGTGGGCCACTCGGAGTGCACGACGTAGCTGACATAGGAGTTGACATCGGCCCGGATGAGGTCCCGGGTCGCCGGCGGGTACACCCGCACCCGCTCCGAGATCTCGTGCAGCGCCTGTGCCTCGGACTGCACGTAGTTCTGGGCGGAGTCGCGCGCCTCCCACACGCCCGCGATGGCCAGACCCAGGACGATCGCGTACACAACGCCGATCCACATCGTCATGTACTCGATGACGTCCGGGGTCTCATTGGGGTCCTCGTCCTCGGGTGCCCGCCGGTGCCGTACGAAGGTCACGAGGACCACCACGACACAGGCGCTCAGCATCCCGAGGACGAGAACAAGCCAATCCGACAACGGAAACCTCCAGAGATGAGCTGCCCGACGGGTCAGCGCGGGCGCAGGGCCACGACGGCGACGATCGCGGGTACGGCGATGAGCAGGACGTAGGTGACGGGTGCGGTGTGGCCCGGGGCGGGCCGGCCGGCCGGATGCGGGTGGTACGCCGGGAAGCTCACCGGCGCCACCGAGGGCCGCGGCGCGGGCCTGGGCTTCGGGGCGGCCGGTACGGGCTTCGGGGCGGGCGGGGGAGCGGGGGTGGGCGTCGGCCGGGGCGCCCGGACGGGCGGCGCGGGCTTCGGCGTGGGCCGCGGCCTGGGCGTCGGCTTCGGCTCGGGCGGCGGGATCGGGGTCGGGGTAGGAGTCGGGGTGGGTGTGGGAGTCGGGGTCGGGGTCGGGGTCGGCGTGGGCGGGCACGTCGGCGGGGGCGGCGGCGGTGGGCAGTGCCGGTGCGGCGGCCGGTGGTGGTGCGGGGGAGCCGGCCAGTGGTGTCGGCCGCCCGAGAAGGTCACCGAGGCGCCCCCGGCGGAGACCGAGGCACCGCCCGCCGAGACCGAAGTCCCCCCGGCGGCGGCCGGACCGTCGCCCGCGAAGGCCGAGGCACCGCCCGCGAAGGCCGAGGCACCGCCCGCGAAGGCCGGGGAGCCGCCCCCCGAGACCGCGACCGGGACATCGCCGGCCGAGGCCACCGCCACCGTGCCGTCCGGCCCCGTGGAGGCGTAGGCGCAGGCGTCGGCCGACGCATGGCCGGCCGGGCAGCCCGCCAGCGCGCAGGCCAGCGCCAGCAGCGCCAACGCCCTTGGGGCGGGCGCGCGTCGGGTCACGTGGAGTCCATGCACCCGAAGATCATGGGGCGTGCGGGGGCGGCCGTAACCCGGACTGCGGCGGTATTGATCCGAAGGAGGGATAAAGCCGATCAGTGGTTTGACGATCGGATGAGTCCGACATGGCCGAAAAGGCACCTCAGTTCGACCTCCGCCGCCTCGCGACGACGGCTCCGGGCCGTCAAACGAGGGGCCCCGCGAGGTGTCACCCGTACCGATGGTCTGCGGCGGACCGGGGTCGACGCGGTCCCGGGCCCCGGAAGGTCACCGAGCGGGGTCGGCCGGGCACTTCCCGCAGGCAGTGACCGGGAACGGATGGTCAATTTCCGGTTCGGGTCGCTCCTTTGGCGGGCGATCAGTAGCCTCAGCTCGAACACCGGATCGCCTACGTCCACGTCCCCGCCTTGGAGAGATAATGGAGCGTCCCGCCTGGGCCCCACGCAGCATCGACATCTCGGTGCCGAGCGTCTCGCGCATGTACGACTACTACCTGGGCGGTTCACACAACTTCGAGGTCGACCGGGAGGCCGCCCGCAAGGCCATGGACTTCATGCCGGGGCTGCCCAAGACGATGCAGGCCAACCGGGCTTTCCTGCGCCGGGCCGTGCGCTTCGCCGGCCGGGAGGGCATCACCCAGTTCCTCGACATCGGCTCCGGCATCCCGACGTACGGCAACGTCCACGAGATAGCCCAGAGCGCCGTCCCCGGCGCGCGTGTCGTCTACGTCGACCACGACCCGGTCGCCGTCGCGCACAGCGAGGCCGTGCTCGCGGGCAACGACACCGCGGGCGTGGCCGCGGCGGACCTGCGCAAGCCGCGGGAGATCCTCGACAGCCCCGAAGTGCGGCGGCTGATCGACCTGAACCAGCCAGTCGCCCTCCTCCTCGTTGCCATACTGCACTTCGTGGAAGACGCGGACGACCCCTACAGTGCGGTGGCCGAGCTGCGCGACGCGCTCGCGCCCGGCAGCATGCTGATCCTCACCCATGCCTCGTACGAGGGAATCCCCGTGTCCGCGGAGCGGGCCGAGGGCGCGGTGGACGTATACAAGGACATTCGCAACCCGCTGATCATGCGCTCGCGCGACGAGGTCGCGCGGTTCTTCGAGGGGTACGACATGGTGGAACCCGGACTGGTGCCGATGCCGCTCTGGCGCCCGGAATCCGCGCCGCAGGACGAGGATCCGTTCGCCTTCGCCGGATACGCCGGCGTGGGGCGTACGGCGTGAGCGCGGAACCGGACGGACCGGAGGACAGACTGCGCCGGCTGACGACGATCTGGAGCCGGGCGCTGTACCCGGTGGCCTCGACGTCGCTCACCCGCGCCGAGTTCGAGGAACAACTCCTGCCGCTCGCGCGCCGGTTGAGCGAGCTGCTGCGAGCCCGCAGCTTCGACGCGGACGCCGCGAAGGCGGTCGGCGCCGCCCTGGTCGAGGCGCACTGCACCGACCCCGAGACGCTCTCGCGCACCCTGGACTGCGTGGACGCCTACCTGGTGCTCTACTGCGGCGGGGGCGGCCCGCAGGACGAACTGCGCATGCGTTCCTCGCGGTTGCAGCACGCCATGGCCGCGGGCTACGCGCACGCGCTGCGCCGGCGCACCCTCACCGAGCAAGAGGCCATCGCCCAGGCCGCGTTGCGGGCCCAGGGCGTGGTGGCGCAGGCGCTGCACGCGAGCGAGGCCCGCTTCCGCGCGGTCTTCGAGGGCGCCGCCATAGGGATCGGCATCGCCGATCTCGACGGCCACATCCTCCAGGTCAACGAGGCGCTGCTGCGCATGTTCGGCCAGCCCCGGCAGTCGCTGCGCGGCCGCCGGGTGCAGGACTGGACCCACCCCGACGACGCCCCGCAGACCTGGCGCCTCTACGACGAACTGGTCCGCGGCGACCGCGAGCACTACCACCTGGAGAAGGCCTTCAACCGGCCCGACGGCACGGTGCTCTGGACCAATCTGACGGTCTCTCTGCTGCGCGACGCCGACGGCCGGCCGCAGTACCAGCTCGCGCTCATGGAGGACACCACCGAGCGCCGGCTGCTCAACCTGCGGCTGCGGTACGAGGCGACGCACGACGCGCTCACCGGACTGCCCAACCGCACGCTGTTCTTCGAGCGGCTGGAGAAGGTCCTCGCCGCCGGGGACGGCCAGCGCTTCGGGCTGTGCTATCTCGACCTGGACGGCTTCAAGACGATCAACGACAGCCTCGGCCACGCGGCGGGCGACCGGCTCCTGGTGGAGGTCGCCGACCGCCTCCAGTCCTGTGCGACCGCGCCCGGCGAGATGGTCGCCCGGCTCGGCGGCGACGAGTTCGTGGCGCTGACCACCGGACCCGGCACCGACCGCACCGTGGACGAGCTGGCCGAGCGGATCATGAACGCGCTGGTCACCCCGATCAGCATCGACGGCCGGGACCTGCTGGTGCGCGGCAGCCTCGGCATCGTGGAGGGCCCGGCGGGCGAGCGTACGGCCGCCGAGGTGCTGCGCAGCGCGGACATCACCATGTACCGGGCCAAGTCGGCGGGCGGCAACCGCTCCGAGCTGGCCGACCCGGAGGCGGACGCCCGCGCCATCACCCGGCACGGCCTGACCACGGCCCTGCCCACCGCCCTGGAGCGCGGCGAGTTCTTCATCGAGTACCAGCCGCTGGTGCACCTCGGCGACGGCAGCGTGCGCGGCGCGGAGGCGCTGGTGCGCTGGCTGCACCCGCAGCACGGAGTGCTCGGCCCCGACCGCTTCATCCCGCTCGCCGAGCACACCGGACTGATCGTCCCGCTCGGCCGCTGGGTGTTGGAGGAGTCGATCCGGCAGGCCCGTGCCTGGCGGGAGCGGCACGGCGGCCAGGACGCCGGGCCGCTGCGGATCAACGTCAACCTGTCCCCGTGCCAGCTCAGCCACCCCGGCCTGGTCCAGGACACGGTGGACATCCTGGAACGCGCGGGCGTCACCCCCGACGCCCTGTGCCTGGAGGTCACCGAGTCCGCGCTCATCGGCGCCGACGACGATCTGCTCAAACCCCTGCGCAGACTCGCCGAGATGGGCGTGGACATCGCCCTGGACGACTTCGGCACCGGCTACTCGAACCTGGCCAACCTGCGCCGCCTCCCGGTGAGCGTCCTCAAACTGGACCGCTCCTTCACCCAGGGCATGCAGCAGTTCCCGGCCGACCCCGTCGACCTGAAGATCGTCGAGGGCATCGTCACCCTCGCCCACAGCCTCGACCTCGCCGTCACCGTCGAGGGCGTGGAAACCGGCGCCCAGGCCGAACAACTCCGCGTCCTGGGCTGCGACACGGCCCAGGGCTGGTACTACGCGCGCCCGGGTCCACCGGAGCGGCTGCACGATCTGGCACTGGCGGACGCGAAGGGATGATCGCGGGGGTGTGGGGGCGCAGCCCCCCACCAGGGGCGCGGGGCTGTATCGATATGCGGCTCCGCCGCGTGGGCGCGGCAAGCCACAGCGCACCCGCACTCCGCGACGGCGCTACCGGGGCGGACGCACCCCGCGCAAATGATCCGTCACCGCTCCAGCAACATCCGCTGAAGCTCCCGCGCGGCCCTCGGCGGATCCACATCACTGCGGTGCGCCAACGCGATCACCCGATCCAGTCCCGGCCGAGCGAGCGGAGTGACCCGCAGCCCCAGCCCCGCCCGGGTCGCGACCATCCGGGGTACGACCGCCACCCCCAGCCCCGCCCGCACGAACCCCAGCACCGCGTCCATCTCACCCCCCTCCACAGCGAACTCCGGCTCGAACCCGGCGGAGCGACACGCCGCGACGGTCAGCTCCCGCAGGTCGTACCCGTGCCGGAACATCACCAGGCGCTCACGCTCCAGGTCGGCGATGCGCACGACCCGCCCGCCCCGGCCGGGCGCCGGCGCCTCCGGGGAGGAGACGACGACCAGGTCCTCGCGCAGCACCTCCCGCGTGGTCAGCGCGGGCGACGGCGTCGGCAGCGGCAGCACGATCAGCGCGAGGTCCAGCGCGCCCCGGGCCAGCTCCCGCACCAGGTCGTGGGAGCCGCCCTCCTCGATCATGAGCCGGATGCCCGGATAGCGGTCGTGGAAGGCGCGCAGCACATCCGGCAGCAGGCCCGTGCACAGGCTCGGCGTGGCACCGAGCCGCACCCGGCCGCGCCGTAGCTGCACCAGCTCCTGCACCTCCAGCCGGGCGGTGTCCGCGTCGGCGAGGATCCGCCGGGCCAGCGGCAGCAGCGCCTCGCCCGCGTCGGTGAGCGTGATGTTGCCCCGCGCGCGCCGGAACAGATCCGCGCCCAGCTCCCGCTCCAGCGCCTTGATCTGCTGCGACAGCGACGGCTGGGCCACATGCACCAGCTCGGCGGCACGGGTGAAGTGCCGGGTCTCGGCGACGGCCACGAAATACTGGAGCTGCTGAAGCTGCATACAGCAACGATAGCCCCAGTCTATGGAAACGAGCCGTACCATGTCTTGGACCGATCGGGACCTTCGGCCCTAGCGTGCTGTTCCATGGCTCTGGCAACGCGGACGGACCGACGGCCGTCCATGGCGCGCACGATGTGGGACTCCTCCGTCGGCAAGAAGACGGTGATGGCCGTCAGCGGTCTGGTCATGCTGCTCTACCTGGTGGTGCACATGATCGGAAACCTGAAGATCTACTTCGGGGCGGACGAGTTCAACCACTACGCCCACTGGCTGCGCACCGTCGGCGAACCCTTCATGCACTACGAGTGGACGCTCTGGATCATCCGGGCCGTCCTCGTCGTCGCCGTGGTCGCCCACGCCACGTCCGCGTACCAGCTCAGCCGCCGCGACATCAGGGCACGGCCCAGCAAGTACGTCCACACGAGGCCCCGGGCGAGCTACGCCACGCGCACCATGCGCTGGGGCGGGATCATCCTCGGCCTGTTCATCGTCTGGCACATCCTGGACCTGACCACCGGCACCGTGCACTCCGGCGGCTTCCAGCCCGGCCACCCCTACCAGAACGTCGTGGACACCTTCTCCACCTGGTACGGCGACGTGATCTACATCGTCGCGATGCTCGCGCTCGGCCTGCACATCCGGCACGGCTTCTGGAGCGCCGCGCAGACCCTCGGCGTCGGCAGCCGCGCCCGCGACCGCGCCCTGAAGACCGCCGCGAACGTTCTCGCGCTGCTGCTCACGGCCGGCTTCATCGCCGTGCCCGTGGGCGTCATGACCGGAGTGGTGAGCTGACATGACCGACTACGTGAACTACCCGACCGGCGAACCCGTCGCCGACACCAAGGCCCCCGCGGGACCGGTCCACGAGCGCTGGGACACCCGCCGCTTCGAGGCCAAGCTGGTCAACCCGGCCAACCGGCGCAAGCACACGGTGATCGTGGTCGGCACCGGCCTCGCCGGCGGCTCCGCGGGCGCCACCCTGGCCGAACAGGGCTACCACGTCGTCCAGTTCTGCTACCAGGACTCCCCGCGACGCGCCCACTCCATCGCCGCCCAGGGCGGTATCAACGCGGCGAAGAACTACCGCAACGACGGCGACTCGGTGCACCGGCTGTTCTACGACACCGTCAAGGGCGGCGACTTCAGGGCCCGCGAGTCCAACGTCGCCCGCCTGGCGCAGATCTCGGTCGAGATCATCGACCAGTGCGTGGCCCAGGGCGTGCCCTTCGCCCGTGAGTACGGCGGCCTGCTCGACACCCGCTCCTTCGGCGGCGTCCAGGTCTCCCGCACCTTCTACGCCCGCGGCCAGACGGGCCAGCAACTGCTTCTCGGCGCCTACCAGGCGCTGTCGCGGCAGATCGCCGCCGGGAACGTGGAGATGCATCCGCGCACCGAGATGCTGGACCTGATCGTCGTGGCCGGGCGGGCGCGCGGCATCGTGGCCCGGGACCTGATCACGGGCCGTATCGACACCTACTTCGCGGACGCGGTCGTCCTCGCCTCCGGCGGCTACGGCAACGTCTTCTACCTGTCGACCAACGCCATGAACTCCAACGCGACCGCGATCTGGCGGGCGCACCGGCGCGGCGCCTACTTCGCCAACCCCTGCTTCACCCAGATCCATCCGACGTGCATCCCGCGCACCGGCGACCACCAGTCCAAGCTCACCCTGATGAGCGAGTCGCTGCGCAACGACGGCCGGATCTGGGTGCCCCGGGCCAAGGGCGACGACCGCCCGCCGAACCGGATCCCCGAGGACGAGCGCGACTACTACCTGGAGCGCGTCTACCCCTCCTTCGGCAACCTGGTCCCGCGCGACATCGCCTCCCGCGCCGCGAAGAACGTCTGCGACGAGGGCCGGGGGGTCGGCCCCGGCGGCCAGGGCGTCTACCTGGACTTCGCCGACGCGATCCGGCGCATGGGCCGGGGGGCGGTGGAGGCCAAGTACGGCAACCTCTTCGACATGTACCAGCGGATCACCGACGAGGATCCGTACGAGGTGCCGATGCGGATCTACCCGGCCGTGCACTACACGATGGGCGGACTGTGGGTCGACTACGACCTCCAGACCACCGTCCCCGGCCTGTTCGCCATCGGCGAGGCCAACTTCTCCGACCACGGCGCGAACCGCCTCGGCGCCTCCGCCCTGATGCAGGGCCTGGCCGACGGCTACTTCGTGCTCCCGGCCACCATCAACGACTACCTGGCCCGCCACCCCCACCAGGACCCGGTCACCCCCGAACACCCCGTCGTGCAGGAGGTGTTGGCGGAGACCGAGGACCGGCTGAACCTGCTGCTCGCGGTCGACGGCGACCGCACCCCGGACTCCTTCCACCGCGAACTCGGCGAGATCATGTGGGAGTTCTGTGGCATGGCCCGCACCGACGAGGGACTGCGCAAGGCCCTGGACCGCATCCCGAAGATCCGCGAGGAGTTCTGGCGGCGCATCAAGGTCCCCGGCACCGGCGCGGAGTTCAACCAGTCGCTGGAGAAGGCCAACCGCGTCGTCGACTACCTCGAACTCGCCGAACTCATGTGCCTCGACGCACTGCACCGCGCCGAGTCCTGCGGCGGCCACTTCCGCGAGGAGTCCCAGACCCCGGACGGCGAGGCCGCCCGCCGGGACGAGGAGTTCGCCTACGCCGCCGCCTGGGAGTTCACCGGTACGGGCTCCGCTCCTGTCCTGCACAAGGAAGACCTGGTCTTCGAGTACGTCCACCCCACCCAGCGGAGCTACGCATGAGGCTCACCCTGCGCGTCTGGCGGCAGAAGAACGCCGACGCCGACGGCACGATGTCCACCTACGAGGTGGACGGCATCTCGTCCGACATGTCCTTCCTGGAGATGCTGGACCTCCTCAACGAGCGGCTCATCCTCTCCGGCGAGGACCCGGTCGCCTTCGACCACGACTGCCGCGAGGGCATCTGCGGCGCCTGCTCCCTGGTGATCAACGGCGACGCGCACGGACCCGAGCGGACCACCACCTGCCAGCTGCACATGCGGTCCTTCGAGGACGGCGACACGATCGACATCGAGCCCTGGCGGGCCGCCGCGTTTCCGGTGATCAAGGACCTCGTGGTCGACCGGTCCGCGTTCGACCGGATCATCCAGGCCGGCGGCTACGTCACCGCGCCCACCGGATCCGCGCCCGAGGCGCACTCCACGCCGGTGCCGAAGGCCGACGCCGACTTCGCCTTCGAGCACGCCGAGTGCATCGGCTGCGGGGCCTGTGTGGCGGCGTGCCCCAACGGCGCGGCGATGCTGTTCACCTCGGCCAAGATCAACCATCTGAACGTGCTGCCGCAGGGCGCGCCCGAGCGGGAGACCCGGGTCCTCGACATGGTGGCGCAGATGGACGACGAGGGCTTCGGCGGCTGCACCCTGACGGGGGAGTGCGCCACCGCCTGCCCCAAGGGCATCCCGCTGATGTCCATCACCGGCATGAACCGGGAGTGGCTGCGGGCCACCCGGAAGGCGGGCAAGCGGTAGATCCGTACCGGACGCGGCGTCCGCGTCACAGACCGTTCGCCGACAAAGGCGGGCGGGCGGGGCCGGGGGATGGTGCTCACCCGGCCCCGTCTGGTCTTTCCCGGGCCCAGGAGCTGCGCCCTCGCCCCGGAGCGCGCCCTCCGCCCCCGGCCGTTCAGCATCCCCACATCCGCTCTCCCGGCACCCGTCACGCGCCGGCCAACCGGCGTCGGAAGAACAGGAGCGGCGGGCCGTTGACCACCGGCCCGCCGCCGCTGCCGCCGACCCGGCCCCGTGACAGGAGAGAGCCATGACCGGCGTTTCCACCCTCGACCGTCCCCCGGGGCCCTTGGCGCCCGCCCGCTACACCGTCGCGCTCGCCCGCGACGAGGACGACGTACGGGCCGCGCAGCGGCTGCGGTACGACGTCTTCGCCGGGGAGATGGGCGCTTCGCTCGCCACCCCCCGGCCGGGCCACGACATCGACGCCTTCGACGCCCACTGCGACCATCTGCTGGTCCGCGACACCGTGACCGGGCAGGTCGTCGGCACCTACCGGCTGCTGCCGCCCGAGCGGGCCGCGGCCGCCGGACGGCTTTACTCCGAGGGCGAGTTCACCATCGGCGCGCTCGACGCGATCCGGCCCGGCCTGGTCGAGGTCGGCCGCTCCTGTGTGCACCCCGAGCACCGCGACGGCGCGGTCATCGGCCTGATCTGGGCCGGCATCGCCCGCTACATGACCGACCGCGGCCACGAGTGGCTGGCCGGCTGCTGCTCGATACCGCTCGCCGACGGCGGCGCCCTCGCCACCGCCACCTGGGAGCGGGTGCGCGACAAGCACCTGGCGCCCGAGGAGTTCCGGGTACGACCGCTCACACCCTGGACGCCGAACGCCGAGGCCCCCGCCGGACGCGCCGACCTGCCCGCCCTGCTGCGCGGCTACCTCCGCCTCGGCGCCTGGGTGTGCGGGGAGCCCGCGCACGACCCGGAGTTCGGGGTCGCCGACCTGTACGTGCTGCTGTCGATGCGCCGGGTCAACCCGCGCTATCTGCGGCACTTCCTCTCCCTCGTACCGGCCTGATGAGTGTCTGGCTGCCCACAGCGCCCTGCACCCCGGACGCCTGTGTGGAACCGGCGCCCGCCGCCGTCGCGGTACCCCGGGCCGTGCTGCGGCTGACCGCCGTCGCCGTCCTGGTGCTGGCCGGGATCGCCCTGTCCCCGCTCGGCCGGCGGATCCCCGCCGAGTGGATCGGGCGCTGGAGCCGGGCCGTCGTACGGGCCATCGGGGTACGGGCGCGCGTCACCGGCGCGGTCGCGCCGGGCGGCGGGCTGCTGCTGGTCGCCAACCATGTGTCCTGGCTGGACGTCCCGCTGCTCACCGCCTTGCGGCCGGCCAGGATGCTCGGCAAGACGGAGATACGGCGCTGGCCGGTGGCGGGCGCGCTGGCGGCGCGCGGCGGGACGCTGTTCATCGAACGGGACCGGCTGCGCGCCCTGCCCGGCACGGTCGCGGTGATCGCCGACGCCCTGCGCACCGGCTCGGCGGTGGCCGCGTTCCCGGAGGGCAGCACCTGGTGCGGGCGCGCGCACGGCCGCTTCCACCGGGCCGTCTTCCAGGCGGCGCTGGACGCGGGCGTGCCCGTGCAGCCGGTCCGCCTGCGGTACTGGCTCCGGGACGGCGGCACGGGCACCGCCGCGGCCTTCGTCGGCGAGGACACCCTGCTCGCCTCCCTGTGGCGGGTGGCGCGCACCCGGGGCCTGGTCGCCGAGGTCGAGGTACGCCCGCTGATCCCCCCGGGCGCCCACCCCGACCGCCGCGCCCTCGCCACCGCGGCCCAGCCGATCGCCCCCGCCCCGGCCTGGACGCACGCGGCCCTGGTCGACGTCCACCGCACGGCCCCCCGCTCCCTCGGCCGGACCCCGGCGGCCGACCAGGCGGGGATGACCCGGCGGGCATGACCGGGCGGGGACGACCCTGAGGGGATGTCCCCGTGGGGGTGACCCTGAGGGGACGACCCGGAGAGCATGATCAGACAGGGTCATGGGTCATGGGTCATGCCCTGGGGAGCGTCCCCCACGGGATCACTTACGGCATCACCCGGGCCAGATACGGCGCCGTCGCGCTGCCCTCCGCCCGGGCCACCCGCTGCGGCGGCCCCGCGGCGACGATCCGGCCGCCCTGGTCGCCGCCGCCCGGGCCGAGGTCGATGACCCAGTCGGCGGTGGCGACCACCGTCATGTCGTGCTCGACCACGACGACCGTGTGCCCGTCGTCGACCAGGCCGTGCAGCCGGTCCATCAGGACCTCGACATCGGCCGGGTGCAGCCCGGTGGTCGGCTCGTCCAGCAGATACAGGGTGTGGCCGCGGCGACCGCGTTGCAGCTCGCTCGCCAGCTTGATCCGCTGGGCCTCGCCGCCGGACAGCTCGGTCGCGGGCTGGCCGAGGCCCAGGTAGCCGAGACCCACGTCGAGCAGTGTGCCGAGGCTGCGGGCGGCGGCCGGGACGTCCGCGAAGAACTCCGCCGCCGCCTCCACCGTGAGGTCCAGCACCTCGGCGATGTTCCGCCCCCGGTACGTCACCTGGAGCGTCTCGGGGTTGTAGCGGGCGCCGCCGCAGTCCGGGCAGGGCGCGTACGTGCTCGGCAGGAACAGCAGCTCGACGCTGACGAACCCCTCGCCCTGGCAGGTCTCGCAGCGGCCCCCGGCGACATTGAAGGAGAACCGTCCGACGCCGTACCCGCGCGTCCGCGCCTCGTCGGTCGCCGCGAACACCTTCCGCACCACGTCGAACAGGCCGGTGTACGTGGCCAGGTTGGAGCGCGGGGTACGGCCGATCGGCTTCTGGTCGACCCGCACCAGCCGCTCGACGCCCTCCAGCTCCTGCGTCAACTCCCCGATCAGCGTGGACTTCCCGGATCCGGAGACGCCGGTGACGGCGGTGAACGCGCCGAGCGGGAACGCGGCCGTCACCTCGCGCAGGTTGTGCCGGGTCACCGGGCCGACCTGCAACCAGCCGCGCGGCCGGCGGACTTCACGTGGCGGTCCCGGTGCCTCGTCGAAGAGGAACGCGGCCGTCGCCGACTCCTCCACCGACGCCAGTTCGGCCGGCGGCCCGCTGTACAGCACCCGCCCGCCGTGCTCGCCCGCGCCGGGGCCCACGTCCACCAGCCAGTCGGCGCCGCGCACCACCTCCAGATGGTGCTCCACCACGAACACCGAGTTCCCCGCCGCCTTGAGCCGGGCCAGCACGGTCAGCAGCGCCTCGGTGTCCGCCGGATGCAGCCCGGCGGACGGTTCGTCCAGCACGTACACCACACCGAACAGCCCCGACCGCAACTGGGTGGCCAGCCGCAGCCGTTGCAGCTCGCCCGCCGAGAGCGTGGGTGTGGAGCGGTCCAGGCTGAGGTAGCCGAGGCCGAGTTCGACCACCGGCGCGATCCGCGACTTCAGGTCCTCGGTGAGGACCCGGGCCGTCTCCGAGTCGCCCTCCAGCAGCTGCGCGAGGCCGGTCAGGGGCAGCGACGCCAGCTCGGCGATGGTCCGGCCGCCGAAGGTCACCGCCATCGACTCGGGCCGCAGCCGGCTGCCCCCGCACCCCGCGCAGGGCGCGCTGGTCAAAAAGCGCTCCGCCTTGGTGCGCAGGGTCGGCGACTTGGTGTCGGCGAACGTCTTGAGCACATACCGGCGGGCGCTCATGTAGGTGCCCTGGTACGGGCGTTGGATACGGTCCGCGTCCCGCACCGGATGCACGGTGACGACGGGCTGCTCGTCCGTGAACAGGATCCAGTGCCGCTGCTCGGCGGGCAGCTCACGCCAGGGGACGTCCACGTCGTAGCCGAGCGCGTCCAGGATGTCCCGCAGGTTCTTGCCCTGCCAGGCACCCGGCCACGCGGCGATCGCGCCCTCGCGCACCGACAGCGAGGGATCCGGCACCAGCAACTCCTCGCTGGTGTCGTGCACCTGCCCCAGACCGTGGCATCGGGGGCAGGCGCCCGCCGCCGTGTTCGGCGAGAACGCGTCGGAATCCAGGCGCTCCGCGCCCGGCGGGTACTCCCCGGCACGCGAGAACAGCATGCGCAGGGAGTTGGAGAGATTGGTGACCGTGCCCACCGAGGAGCGCGAGGTGGGGGCCGCTCGGCGCTGCTGGAGCGAGACCGCGGGCGGCAGCCCGGTGATCTCGCCGACCTTCGGCGCGCCGACCTGGTGGATCAGCCGGCGGGCGTAGGGCGCGACCGACTCGAAGTAGCGGCGCTGGGCCTCGGCATAGATCGTGCCGAACGCCAGGGACGACTTCCCCGAGCCGGACACCCCGGTGAACACGGCCAGTACGTCACGCGGGACGTCCACGTCGACGCACCGGAGATTGTGCTCACGGGCGCCGCGCACGCGGACGTAGGGATCATGGGGGCTGTGGTGCATGGAAGACACACCCTATCCGCCCCCGCCCGCTAGGGCCGCGGAGGGTTGCCCGGGTCCTGCCGGGTGCCGAACTCGTCCCGCGCCTTGTCCTGAGCGGTGTCGACCTGCTTCTGGTACTTGTTGCCGGTGCGCTGGTCGATGTAGTCCCCGCCCTTGTCGATGCCCTTGTCGGCCTGGCTTTCGTGGCCCTTGATCATGCCCTTGAGCTTGTCCATGAAGGACATGGCGGTCCTCCTCCTCGCTGGCGTTCTTGCCCTCTCAGGGTCACCGGCACGGGCCCGCCCCGCATCTCGGGGCGCCGCGCCGGGGGTCAGGGAGCGGGGGCGAAGAGCGCGGCCAGCGCCCGGTAGGAGTCCAGCAGCGCCGTACGGTCGTAGCTGCTGGTCGTGACCAGGACCTCGGCCGCGCCGGTCTCCTTCAGCACCGCCTCCAGCTCGTGCGCGACCTGGTCCGGGGTGCCCGCGAGCTGCCCGGCGAGCTGGGCGTCGTACGCCTCCCGCTCCCGCGCGGTCAGCGACCGGGCCTCGGTCTCCTCGGCCGGGGCGAGCGGCGGGAAGGTGCCGTGCGTGCGGGCGTACGCCATCGACCACGCCTCCGGGACCAGCAGCCGCCGCGCCGCCTCCTCGGTGCCGGCGACCGCGACCGTCCCGGAGATCACCACGTACGGCTCGGCCGACCAGGGGGAGGGGCGGAACCCGGCACGGTAGCGCTCGATGCCGCGCAGCAGCCGCTCCCGGCCCCGCAGGTCCCCGATGACCAGGGGCAGTCCGGCCCGCGCCGCGATCTCGGCGCCCTCGCCGAGGGCCAGCACGAACGGTGGCACCCGCAGACCGTCCGCGGGCCGGGCGCGCACCCCCGTGGGGGACGCCCCGGAGAACCAGTCGAGCAGTTCGCCGAGCTGGGCCCCGAACTCCTCCGCGTCGCCCTTGTCCCGGCCGAGCGCCCGGCGCACCCCGTCCGTGAAGCCCACCGAACGCCCGAGCCCCATGTCGATCCGCCCCGGGAACAGCGACTCCAGCACCCCGAACTGCTCGGCGACGACCAGCGGCCGGTGGTTGGGCAGCATCACCCCGCCGGTGCCCACCCGGACGGTCCGGGTGGCGGCGGCCACGGCGGCGGCCAGCACGGTCGGCGCGGAACCGGCGACACCGGGCACACCGTGGTGCTCGGACACCCAGAACCGGTGGTAGCCGAGCGCCTCCGCCTCCCGCGCCAGCGCCACGGTGTCCCGCAGCGCCTCGGCGGCCGAGTGCCCCTGCCGGATCCGCGAACGGTCGAGGACGGAGAACCTGGTCCGGGCGATCACTGAACTGCTCACGTACGGTTCAACGCTCCGACCGCCCGCGGATTCCCGCACCTCGCTAAGGTCTTGGTGTGAGCGACAACAGTGAGCGGCCGATCGCCGTGTTCGACCTCGACAACACCCTGGCGGACACCGCCCACCGGCAGCACTTCCTGCGGCGGCGGCCCAAGGACTGGGACGGGTTCTTCGGTGCCGCGCCCGCGGATCCGCCGCTCGCCGAGGGCGTCGAGCTGGCCCGGCGCAGCGCCCGGGACTGCGAGGTCGTCTATCTGACCGGCCGTCCGGAGCGGTACCGGCGTGACACCCTGGACTGGCTCGCCGCGCACGAACTGCCCGCGGGGGACCTGCACATGCGCGGTGACGCGGACCGCAGGCCCGCCCGGTTCACCAAGCTCGCGACCCTGCGCCGGCTCGCCCAGGGCCGCGAGGTGCGCTTCCTCGCGGACGACGACGCGGTGGTGTGCGACGACGCCGAGCGCGCCGGATTCACCGTGGTGCGGGCCCGCTGGGCCGAGGACTCCGCCGCGCTGCACGAGGCGCAGGAGAAGGAGGGCCGTACCTGAGGCGGGACGGTCAGTCGCCGTCCTCGATGCGGAAGCCCACCTTCAGGCCCACCTGGTAGTGCTCGATGCGGCCGTCCTCGATCTGGCCGCGGACCTGCGTCACCTCGAACCAGTCCAGGTTGCGCAGCGTCCGGCCGGCGCGCGTGATGCCGTTGCGGATGGCCTGGTCGAGGCCCTCGTGCGAGGTGCCGACGATCTCGGTGACCCGGTAGGTGTGGTTCGTCATCGGGGGCTCCTTGGGCCGGGGGACACGCCGTACTCCACGGTGCCGTATCCCGGCCCGCTCCGCACGGCGTAGCGGCCGTGACCTCGCGTAGTCGCCGATACCCCTTGACCTCGGCATTGGTCCATACCAAAATCCAGCCACACCCGTACGAGCCTGTGCGCTCGTCCCCCCACGCCGGGTCTTCACCCCTGTGCGCATGCGCCATGCCAGACAGAACAGGACCCCTCGTGAGACGTCGTCTGCTCGCCCTCGGCTGTGTCACCGGCTGCCTCGTCAGCGGCTGCGGGATGCTCCCCGGCACCCATCAGCGCGAGACCGTCACCGTGTGGCTGATGAAGGACAGCGCCTCGGCGGACTTCCTCGACCGCTTCACCAAGGACTTCGAACGCACCCACCCGGACCTGCGCCTGGACATCCGCGTCCAGGACTGGACCGGCATCGTGGCGAAGGTCCGCAAGGCGCTCGCGGACACCTCCGGCGACGCGCCCGACGTGGTCGAGGTCGGCAACACCCAGGTGCCGCTGTACGCCGACGGCGGCCGGCTCGCCGACCTGACCCTGGAGTCGATGCGCGACTGGGGCAAGGACAAGTGGCTGCCCGGTCTCGCCGAACCCGGCAAGGACGGCAGCTCGCAGTACGGCATCCCCTGGTACGCCGCCAACCGCGTCGTCATCTACCGCAAGGACCTGTTCGCGCAGGCCGGTATCGCCCGTCCGCCGCGCACCCGCGCCGAATGGCTCGCCGACACCGAGAAGCTCGACTCCGGCCCGGACCAGGGGATCTACCTCGCCGGACAGGACTGGTACACGCTCTCCGGCTTCATCTGGGACGAGGGCGGCGACCTCGCCCGCAAGGTCGGCGACTACCAGTGGAAGGGCGCCCTGGACACCCCCGCCGCGCTGCGCGGCATGGACTTCTACCGGCGGCTCCAGTCGCTGGGCGACGGGCCCAAGGGTGCCGACGAGGAACACCCGCCCCAGGCCGGGGTGTTCGCCGGCGGCAAGGTGGCGCAGATCGTCGCCGTACCGGGGCTCGCCCAGGCGATCGTGAAGCAGAACCCGGAACTCAAGGGAAAACTCGGCTACTTCCCGGTCCCCGGACCGAACGCCTCCCGGCCCGGTGCCGTGTTCACCGGCGGTTCCGACCTCGTCGTCCCGCAGAACACCAAGGACCAGTTCGCGGCGACCGCCGTCGTCGGGGCGCTCACCGGCGCCAAGTGGGACACCGAACTGGCCCGCACCATGAACTACGTGCCCAACAAGACCACGCTGGCCGCCGCCGTCTCCGGCGAGGAGGGGGTCGCCGCCATGGCCGCGGGCGCGGCGCACGGCAGGGCGACCCCCAACACCCCTCAGTGGGCGGACGTCGAGGCCGACAACCCGATCAAGCAGTACATGACCAGGGTGCTGGACGGGGCCGACCCGGCGACGGAGGCCCGCCGGGCGTCACGGAAGATCACCGAGGAGCTCACCCCGAACCTCTGATGCTCACCGCGCCACGCTCAGCGACAGCGCGAACCGGTCCTGCTCATCGGTCCACCAATGGGTCAACCCGAGCCCGGCGGCGGCCAGTTCCCGGCTCACCCCGTCCTTGCGGAACTTCGCCGACACCTCGGTGCGCAGCTCCTCGCCCGGCGCGAACTCGACCGCGAGGCCCAGCGCGGGGACCTTCACCGTCTGGGCGGTGCGCGCGCGCAGACGCATCTCGATCCACTCGCGGCGGGCGTCCCACAGCGCCACGTGCTCGAAGGCGTCCGGGTCGAAGTCGGCGCCCAGTTCGCGGTTGACGACGTTCAGCACGTTCTTGTCGAACGCGGCCGTCACCCCGGCCGCGTCGTCGTACGCCCGCACCAGCACCTCCTCGTCCTTGACCAGGTCGGTGCCGAGCAGCAGGCCGTCGCCGGGTTCGAGCAGGGCGCGCACCGAGGCGAGGAACGCGGCGCGCTCGGCGGGCAGCAGATTGCCGATGGTGCCGCCGAGGAACGCCACCAGCCGGGGGCCCGGCGTGGCGGGCAGGTCGAGCGGCGCGGTGAAGTCGGCGATCAGCGCGTGCACGTCCAGGTCCGGGCGCTCCGCGATGAGCGCCCGCCCGGCCTGGGTGAGGGCGCTCTCGCTGACGTCGACCGGGACGTACGCGGCGAGCGAGGTGAGGGCGTCGAGCAGATAGCGGGTCTTCTCCGAGGATCCCGAGCCCAGCTCGACCAGCGTCCGGGCCCCGCTCGCGGCGGCGATCTCACCGGAGCGGGCGGCCAGGATCTCCCGCTCGGCCCGGGTGGGGTAGTACTCGGGCAACTCGGTGATCCGGTCGAAGAGTTCGCTGCCCCGGGCGTCGTAGAACCACTTCGGCGGCAGCCACTTGGGGTCGTCGGTCAGGCCGTGTTCGACATCGGCGCGCAGCGCGGCCTCCGTCGCGTCCTCGGGGAGGGTGCGGGTGACGTGCAGAGGGCTCACGTGCAGGGCTCCTTAGGGGGTACGGCGGCCGGTCGCGCCGCCGGGGCGAGCAGCACACCGGTGCTGTCCGCGGTGAGCAC
The DNA here is from genome assembly GCF_030450125.1 of Streptomyces sp. WP-1. Lineage (NCBI taxonomy): Bacteria > Bacillati > Actinomycetota > Actinomycetes > Kitasatosporales > Streptomycetaceae > Streptomyces > Streptomyces sp. WP-1. The sequence goes on along the minus strand of NZ_CP123923.1, from coordinate 1,044,024 downwards.
GGTGCGGTCGGGGACCTCCCGCCACAGCGGGTCGTCGTCGTAGGGCTCGGAGGCGACGACCGTGCCCCGGCCGGGCTCCGCGCGGTACCAGAGGCTGTCGCCCCAGGCGGTGGCCGCGATGGTGGTGCCGTCCGTCAGCAGCAGGTTCAGCCGGGAGGCGGGGGCGGCTCGTGCCACCTCGCGCACCGTCTCCGCGAGGGCCCGCTCCGGGCTCGCCCCGGTGCGCAGCCGGTGCAGCACCAGGGCCCAGACGAACGCCGAGTCGGTGCGCGCGGGCAGCGACAGCAGGTCCACCGGGGGCAGCGTGGTCACCAGGGGCGCCGCCGCGTCCGGCCAGCCCGCGACCGCCCCGTTGTGGCTGAACAGCCGGCGCCCCGCGGCGAACGGCGCCGCCGCGGCCTCGGCGTCCGCCCCCGCGAGGGTGGCGTCCCGTACGGCGGCGAGCACCGCGCCGGAGCGCACCACCCGGGCCAGATCGGTGAAGGACAAGTCGGCCCAGATCGGCCCGGCCCGCCGGTAACGGGCGGGCTCGGGATCACCGGGGGCGTACCAACCGACGCCGAAGCCATCGGCGTTGACCGTCCCGTACCGCTGCCGCCTGGGCGCCCACGACTGCCGGAACAGGCTGTGCGGGGGCTCCGTCAGCAGCCGTTCCAGTGGCAACTCCGGACCCACATAGGCGAGATGACGGCACATCAGGCGCTCTCCGAACGGGCGGTGCGGAAACCGGAGAAGATCTGCCGCCGGATCGGATAGTCCCAGTTGCGGAAGGTGCCCCGGCAGGCCACCGGGTCCACGGCGAACGAACCGCCGCGCAGCACCTTGTGCTCGGACCCGAAGAACACCTCCGAGTACTCCTTGTACGGGAACGCCCGGAACCCCGGGTACGGCAGGAAGTCGCTCGCCGTCCACTCCCACACGTCGCCGATCAACTGCCGTACCCCGAGCGGTGATTCCCCCGCCGGGTAGCTGCCGGCCGGGGCGGGGCCCAGGTGCCGCTGGCCGAGATTGGCGTGCTCGGGGCCCGGGTCGGCGTCGCCCCAGGGGTAGCGCCGGGAGCGGCCGGTGGCCGGGTCGTGCCGGGCGGCCTTCTCCCACTCCGCCTCGGTGGGCAGCCGGCGCCCGGCCCAGCGGGCGTACGCGTCGGCCTCGTACCAGCACACATGCAGCACCGGCTGGTCCGGCGGCACCACCTCGGTGGTGCCGAAGCGGCGGCGCAGCCAGCGCTCGCCCTCCCGGCGCCAGAACAGCGGCGCGTCGATGCCGCTCCGCCGGATGTGCGCCCAGCCCTCGGGCGCCCACCAGCGCTCGGTGTCGTAGCCGCCGTCCTCGATGAACGCCTGGTACGCCGCGTTCGTCACCGGGGTGGTGTCGATCCAGAACGGCGCCACCTCCCGTGGATGCGCCGGGCGTTCGTTGTCCAGCGCCCACGGTTCGGCCGAGGTGCCCATGGTGAACGGGCCACCGGGGACCAGGACTTCGGCCGGGCCCGTGAACGGCGGGCCCGGCTCCGGGTCCGGCGCGGTCAGCACCGCCGGACCCGTGCGCAGCTGATGGGTGATCAGCATCGTCTCGTCGTGCTGCTGTTCGTGCTGCGCGACCATCCCGAAGGCGAACCCGGCCTCGGTCAGCCGGGTGCCGCTCAGATCGGCGGACTCCAGTACGTCCATGACCCGGCCGCGCACCTCGGCCGCGTAGTGCCGGGCCTCCGCGGGCGGCAGCAGCGGCAGCGAGGGCCGCTCCGCGCGCGGATGCTCGAAGGCGTCGTACAGGCCGTCGATCTCGGGACGCATCGCCTCCCGTCCGCCGACCGTCCGCAGCAGCCACAGCTCCTCCTGGTTGCCGATGTGCGCGAGGTCCCACACCAGCGGGGACATCAACGGCGAGTGCTGCGCGGTGAGATCGGGTTCGTCCACGCACGTGGTCAGCAGGGTGGTGCGGTCCCGGGCGGTGGTGAGCGAGGCCAGCGCGCGCTCGCGCAGCGCCTCGGTGTCCGGCTCCGCGGTGGTGGCCTCGGCCTCGGGGGCGGTCATGAGGGGATGTCCTTCCTGCCCTGGGCGGCGGGGCCGCTCCCGGCCGGGCCGGTACGGATGCCGGGCAGCGCGTCCAGCAGATCGTCGGCCGGACAGCGGCCCCGGGCGACATAGCGCTCCAGGTACCCCGCAACGGCGTCCGTCACCTCGGCGCCGGCACCGAGCCGGGGCAGCGCGTCCAGCGCCGCCGCGAAACAGGCGGCGGCCGCCTCCCGCAGCTCCGGATCGGCGAGCCCGAGCCGGGCCGCGTCGCTCCACAGCGGATTGTGCGGGGCCGGCAGGTTCAGAGCCCGCTCGGCCAGGGGCTTCACACACCGGTAGGCGGTCTCGGCGGCCTGCGGATCGTCGAAGAGCGCCGCCGTCACCGCGAGCGGCACGATCCAGCCGTCCTCGCCCGGCTGCGCGTCGATCATCCGAAGCTCCAGATGGCCACGCGGTCTGACCGGCGGGAACAGGGTCGTCAGGTGGTAGTCGAGGTCCGCCCGGGTGGGCGGCCGGGGCCCCTGCCCGCGCGTCCACTCCCGGAAGGTCAGCCCCTCGGGCACCTCCCAGGGCCCGCCGTCCCGGCGCACGCACATCACCGGGGCGTCCAGCACATGCCGGGCCCACGCGGACCGCGGCTCCTCGTGCAGCGGCGGCGCGCCCGCCCGGTCGGCACCGATCCGCGCCCACATCAGCTGTCGGGTGGACAGCCAGCCGGTCGGCAGCCGGCCGATCAGCGGGGAGTTGGCGAACGCGGCCACCAGGACCGCGCCCAGCTGGTGCGCCAGCCACCAGCGCCGCCCGTGCCCCAGCGGGCCCGGCTCCTCGTGGCCCGCGTCCACGCAGACCTGCACGGAGGCGGAGGCGCGCATCATGTGCCGGCCGGCCGGTCCGGTGCGGTCCAGGCAGGTCTCCATCGCGTCGTAGCGCGGCTCGCGCAGGAACCGGTCCGGGACGTGGAAGGGATCATGGCCGAGACCGACGAGGGCGAGGCCCTGCGCGTCGAGGACGGCGCGGACGGCCGCGAGGTCGGCGGAGACGGTGCCGACGCACTCCATCAGGGAGGCGGCGGGCGGCGAACTCAGCTCCAGCTGGCCGCCGGGTTCGACGGTGAACGCCGAACCGAGGGGCAGGGCACGCACGGCGGCGTGGGCCGCGCGCAGTCGTTCGGGTGGCACGGGACGCTGCGGCAGGTCCCGCTCATGGATGAGCCACTCCAGCTCCACACCGAGGGTGCGGGGCGGGCCGTTCTTGAAGCAGATGCCCTGGACCAGGGCGTCCACCTCGGCCTCGGTGACGGCCGTACGGTGCCCCGTACAGTCGCCACCCTCGTCCGTCGCATCGGACATGTCGGGATCCTCCTGAGATTCCACCATGTCTGCGGTCCGGCGTTCGGTCGGCCGGCCCGGCACTCGTACCAGCCAAGACCCTCGTGCCGGATCGCACAAGAGCGCCCTCCCGGGCGTTCCCGACCGGTCGTCGTCGTGACCGCGTGCGTTCGCGGCGGATTCCGGGGCCGGGAAACTCCGTTGCACCGCCCCACCAGCATCACCCAGGATGACCGTATGAGCACAACGGGGGAGGCCGCGCGGGCCGCGGTCATGGCGTCCACGGGGGTGGCGCCATGAGCGCGCGTCTGCGCGGAATCGCCTCAGAGACGGAACAGATCGTGGCCGCGGGCCGCTACCGGGCCCCGGACGGCCGGGAGGTGCCCCTCGCGGACGCGACGGCCGCCGCCCGGACCGGCACCCGGACGTACGGCCCCGGGCCGGTTCCGGTGCCCTCGCCGCCCGGCCTGGACACGGTCGTCGAGGTGACCGGCGAGAGCAGCACGGAGGCGGCCCGGCGGCTGGCCGACGCGCCGGTCGCCGTCCTGAACTTCGCCTCGGCGAGAAATCCCGGCGGCGGCTGTCTGAACGGCGCCCAGGCCCAGGAAGAGGCCCTGTGCCGCGCCTCCGCGCTGTACACCTGCCTGCTGGAAGCCAGGGAGTTCTACGACCATCACCGCGCCGACCGGGATCCGCTCTACTCCGACCGGGTGATCCACAGCCCCGGCGTCCCCGTCTTCCGCGACGACCGGGGCCGGCTCCTCGCCGAGCCCTGCCAGGTGGGTTTCCTGACCGCCGCCGCGCCGAACGCGGGCGTCCTGCGGCGTACGGCACCCGGACGCGCCGCCGAGATCCCGGCCGCCCTCGCGACCCGCGCCGAGCGGGTCCTGGAGACCGCCGCGGCCCATGGGTACCGCAGGCTGGTGCTGGGCGCCTGGGGCTGCGGCGTCTTCCAGAACGATCCGGCGCAGGTCGCGGGCGCGTTCCGGAAGCTGCTCGGCGCCGGGGGCCGCTTCGAGCGGACGTTCGAGCAGATCGTGTTCGGGGTGCTGGACCGGACGCCCGGGACGACGGTCCGGGAAGCATTCGTACGAGCGTTCGCGTCGGCCGGGGTGTGAGGCGGGCGGGGCGGTCCCGGCCCGGCGTCGGCGCTCATGGGCGCCTGTCCCGGTGAGCCGGGGCCCGCCCCTCTCGCCCGTCGGCCGTCAGGTCCAGCCGTACCGCTCGCGCAGCCGCTGCCGGACCAGGTTGAACCGCATCCGGTCCAGGGCGCAGGCCTCGCGGCGCATGCCGTCCTCGTGGAGGCGCAGTACCCGGTCCACGTCCACCCAGGAGTCCCGGCCCGAGCGGTCCCAGGGGCCGCTGCCGACGGCCACCCACTCCCGGTCGCCGTCGTGCCGCTTGCTGGAGAGCTGCACGGCCAGGAAGGTGCCCGCCGCCTCGCGGGCGACGACCAGCACCGGGCGGTCCTTGCCCCGGCCGTCGTTCTCCTCGAACGGCACCCAGGTCCACACGATCTCGCCGGGGTCCGGGTCGCCGTCGTGGGCAGGGGAGTACTCGGTGCGCACCCGGCCGACCTCGCGCGGGTCGGCCTCGGCGGTGGCGTGCGGCCCGCGGCGGCCGGGGACGTTCTCATCGGTGTCGGTAAACGTGCTCACGGGGGCACCCTAGTGGCACGTCCCGCAGGGGTGACGGGCGCCTGTCGTATCCCGGTTGAGCCCTGTCCGGGTCGGTCCGGATATGGGCCGGGACGGTCCGTCGGCGGGCCGGGCGGTGACGCCCACACCGGGGCGGCGGTTGTGCGCGGTGAGACGGGCCAGGCGTCGCTCACCGGCGCCGATGCCGCGGGTGGAACCGGCGCGGCGGCAACACCAGGGCGCCCTCGGCGAGGCGACCGGCCGGGGCGCGTCCGGGGCGCCCGCGCCGAGCACTCTCACCCGGCCGGTTCCGGCGGCCACCGCTCGTGCCAGCGCAACTCCGCCTCCAACTGCGCCGCGAGCGACACCAGCAGCGGTTCGCTGCCCGCGGGCCCGAGCAGCTGCGCCCCCACCGGCAGCCCGTCCCCGGCGAACCCGGCGGGCACGTTGACCCCCGGCCAGCCCAGCACATTCCAGGGCCACGCATAGGGACACGCGCCGATCATCGCCCGGTCCGTGGCCGCCCCGCCGAGCCCGTACAGCGCGCCGATACGGGGCGGGGGCGCCGCCGTGGTCGGGGCGAGGATCACGTCGTACGACCGGAAGAAGGCGCCGATCCGCCGTTGCAGCGCCACCTCCGCGTGCCGGGCCGCCCGCAGCGGGGCCCCGCCGAGCAGCCGGCCGAGCCGGGCCGCGCCCCGGGTGCGGGCGTCGAGCAGCGCGGGGTCGGGGGCCTCGGCGACCAGTTCGGCGATCCCGGCGGTGGCGCGGGGCACGAAGGCCAGCCCGATCTGCCCGTACGGCGGGTCGTCCTCCGCCACCTCGTGCCCCAACGCGGCCAGCTGCCCGGCGAGTTCGGTGACCCGGGCGCGGATCTGCGGATGCAGCCGGGCCGGTACGGCGGTGAACGGCGGCTTCAGGGACAGCGCGATCCGCAGCCGGCCGGGGTCGCGGCCGACCGCGTCCGCCACCGTCAGCGCGGGCGGCCGGTGCACGTCCCGGGCGTGGCTGCCGCTCGCCGCGTCGAGCAGCAGGGCCGCGTCGGCGACCGTGCGGGCCAGCGTGCCGTTGACCGTGATCCCCTGGAACGGGTCGGGGCGCGGCCAGGTGGAGATGCGGCCGCGCTGCGGCTTGATGCCGATCAGCCGGGTCCAGGCGGCCGGTATGCGCACCGAACCGGCGCCGTCGGAGCCGAGCGCGGCCGGGACCAGGCCCGCCGCCACCGCGGCCGCCGAGCCGCCCGAGGAGCCGCCGGGGGTGTGCCCGGGGTGCCAGGGGTTGCGGGTGTCGCCGAAGGCCCGCCCCTCCGTGAACGGCCACTGCCCCAGCTCGCAGGTGTTCGTCTTGCCGACGATCACCGCACCGGCCGCGCGCAGCCGCCGCACCGCCTCCCCGTCCTCGGCCACCGGCGGGAAGTCCCCCGCGCAGCCGAACGCCGTCGGCTCACCCGCCACGTCCGTGTCGTCCTTCACCGCGACCGGCACCCCGAGCAGCGGCCGCCGCCCGCCCGCCGCCAACTCCCGGTCGGCGGCGTCCGCTTCGGCGAGCGCGGCCTCGGCGCGCACGACGCGGAAGGCGTTCAGCACCGGTGAGCTGGCCTCGATCCGGGCCAGGGTCCGCTGCACCAGCGTCCGGGAGGTCACCTCCCCGGCGGCGAGCGCACGGGCGGACTCGGCGAGACCGGGGGAGCGGTCGGGCGGTGTCATGGGCGAATACCTCCGGGAGGCTCCGGACACGGGTCTACCGAACGGTAACGTCAACAAGCCGGGCCGGGGAGGGGCTTCCGCCCGGGCTCCTGACTCAGCCCGCCAACAGCCGCCGCAGCCAGTCGAGTCGGGCGGCGCGTGCCGTGCGGGACAGGGCGGCCTTCGGGGCGAGGGTGTCGAAGCCGTGGAACGCGCCGGGCCAGACATGGAGTTCGGCCCGCCCACCGGCTGCCCAGAGGCGGGACGCGTGGGCGACCGTCTCGTCCCGGAAGGTCTCCGCCGAGCCGACGTCGAGATAGGCGGGGGGCAGCCCGGACAGGTCGGCGGCGCGGGCCGGGGCCGCGTACGCGGAGACGTCCGGGCCGCCCTTGTCCGCTCCCAGCAGGGCTGTCCAGGCCGTGTCGTTGGCCGTGCGGTCCCACAGGCCGCGGCCGGTCATCTGGCGGCTGGAGACGGTGTCGTTGCGGTCGTCCAGCATGGGGCTCATCAGCAACTGGCCGAGCGGGCAGGGCCCTTGCCGGTCCCGGGCGAGCAGCGCCGCGGCCGCCGCGAGACCGCCGCCCGCGCTGGCCCCCGCGACGACGATGCGACCCGGGGCGCCGCCGATCTCCGCCGTGTGCGCGGCGGTCCAGACGAGGCCCGCGTAGACGTCCTCGACCGGGGCCGGGTGCGGGTGTTCGGGGGCGAGCCGGTAGTCGACGGACACTACCACCGCGCCCAGCTCCCGCGCCCAGTCCAGCGGGACCTCCACCCCGGCCCGGTCGGTGCCGGCCATCATGCCGCCGCCGTGCACGTGGTAGAGCACCGGCAGCGGAGCGGTCGTCCCGCGCGGGCGGCAGACCAGCAGCGGGACCCCGGGGGCACCCGGCGGACCGGGCACCGCGTGCTCGCTCACCTCGAAGGTGCCGCCGAGGGTGAGGTCCGGTGCTGCCAGTGAGGTGCCGCGCCGGACGGCGTCGAGATCCTCCAGCCGGAACCCGGGCGCGGCCGCGTCCCCGAGCGACTCCAGGCACGCGGCCAGTTCCGGGTCGAACGGGGGCGGGACCAGGGACACGGCTTCCTCCTCGGGCGGCTGACACGATCATGGCCGTACGGCCATCGTCCGCATACCCCTGACCGGCCCCGGAAGTCGGACACGACGCGCCGCCGGACGCCCGGCTGCCGTAACGACGCCCCGGGGGAGGGGCGGAACGGTCCCCCGGATGAGTAGTTCCGATGCGGTTCAGCGGTCGTAGGCGATCAGTGATCTGGTGACGGGTGCGCCGATGGTCCGGTTGTGCCAGATGACGCAGGTCATCGCCAGGGTCCGCTGGGCCACGCCGTGGTTCGCCCATCCAGCCAGGTCGGAATACTTGACGGTCTCGCGGGAGCGGGCGCGTTCGACCGGGGTGGAGTCCACAGTCGTCATCGACATGCGCGTACCGTGCGGTCAACCCCGCGATCGGAACTACTCGCCCAGGCGGCCCTGGTGTCGCCGCGATGGCGCCGGGTTAGTTCTCGTGGACCGGACTGCGCCTGGTCGCGAGGCGTCTGCGGTTCTCGGGTATGGGCAGGACCGCCAGTGCGGTGTCTGCGATGTCCCGCAGTGTCTCCGGGGCCAGGCCGGCCTTGCCTACCGCCTCGATGCCGCGGACCACCGTCAGCAGCAGTGCCGCCAACCGCTCCGGATCCGCGGTGCTATCGATGTCGCCGTGGCGCTGGGCGGCGCTGATCTCCGTCCGCAGGAGGGCCAGCAGTGCCGTCATGGTCTCGGCCGACCGCCCGGCGACTGCCGGATCGTGCTGGGCCAGTTCCGCGGCGCCCTTGGCCAGCAGGCACCCGCGGTGTTCGGTGTCGGAGGCGGTGTTCTCCGCCATGAGGTGCACGTATCCCGACAGCCGGTCCAAGGCTTCTGCGTCCGGTCCGCCTGCCAGCCGCTCTTCGGCCACCTCGACGACTGCGGTGCACCAGTCGCCGAACACACGGTGGAACAGCTTGCTCTTGTCGCCGAACGCGCCGTACAGGCTGCCCTTGCCCAGGCCGGTCGCCCGGGCGATGTCGTCCATTCGGGTGCCGGCGTAGCCGGTCGCCCAGAACTGTTCGCGGGCCTGCTCCAGGACGTGGCCCTCGTCGAATGCGCGTGGTCTCGGCATGGTCTCAGCCTACCGGTTCTTGACTCGATCGTCCATAACGGTCTACGTTGTGGACGATCGATTCCATAACTGAAGGGGTTCGACATGACAGGCGTGCTGCAGGAGAAGGTGGCCGTGATCACCGGAGGGAGCAGCGGGATCGGGCTGGCCATCGCCCACCGCTTCGCCCGGGAAGGCGCACAGGTCTTCGTGACCGGCCGGGACATCGACCGCCTCGAAGCGGCGGTCAGGGAGATCGGACCTGCGGCCACCGGTGTACGGTCCGACGTCTCGGTCCTGGCCGACCTGGACGCTCTCTACGCGCGGGTCCGCGAAGAGGCCGGACGCATCGACGTACTGGTGGCCAACGCGGGAATCGTCGCGGACGCCGCGCTCGGTGCCCACACCGAGGCGAACGTCGACCTGACGCTCGCCGTCAACGTCAAGGGCCCGCTGTTCACCGTGCAGAAGGCGCTCCCGCTGCTGGCGGAGAACGCCTCCATTCTGGTCATCGGCTCCAGCAACAGCGTGCGGCCCAATGAGCAACTCGAGGTCTACAGCGCCTCGAAGGCGGCGCTGAGCAACCTCGTGCACAACTGGGCCCGGCAGTCCCGGGAGCGCCGGTTCCGGGTCAACGTGCTCAGCCCGGGACCCACGCGGACCCCGGCCCTGCTGAGCGCCGCGGGCCCGGACGCCGACCGGTTCGCCGAGGCCGTCGTGCCGCTGGGCCGGCTGGCCGACGCGGAGGAGATCGCCGCGGCCGCCCTCTTCCTGGCTTCGGACGCCTCGTCGTTCGTCACCGGCGCCGAACTCTTCGCCGACGGCGGCTACACCCGGGCCTGAATGACGGCCGGTGGCGCGCATCCGGAACCCGCGAAGCGATGGGGTGCACGCGCGTGCGTCGTACGAGGCGCCGTGCACCCGAAGCAGCGAATCGTAGCCGCGGCCTCTTTGTAGGATGTCGACCGCTGCTCCGCCTGCTGCTTCGGCAACGTCAATTCCCGCTGGATGCTCATCCATCGCGGTGAGGAGAGCGGGCGGCACGAGGGGCGTGCGGACATCGTGAAGGAACTGCTTGACGGGGCCAAGGGCTCCATCAGGTCTCTCCGGTAGTTCGCGACCGGAGCCAAAGTGGAATCGAGGCGACGGGGACGGCGCCATCGGCGTGAGGCCCGATCGCCGGCGGTTGGCCTCTCACGACCGGCGGGTCTCGGTCGTCGTCCCGGACACATTCCGGCCCGGCCCGCGCATGCCGCGTGTCCTCACCGTGGCGAACCAGGAAGGCGGCGCCGGGAAGGTCCTGACCGCCTTCGAGTCGGCCATGGCCTTGGTCGCACGCGGCCTGCGGGTGCGTCTGATCGACGCCGGCCCCCGGTCGGCCGCGCTCACCGCCTGGCTGATCGCGTGCTTCCCTGAGGGCAGCCGCCGCGGATCCTCCAGCAGTGCGGGCCGGGCCGCCGGGCCGGCCCGGCGGCCCGCGCCGCCGCGAGGTAGGCGGGGCGCACGGCGAACGACGGCGCGGGCGTTGCGGCGCCCGGTGAGGCGTTCACGCGGACTGGGGCTGGACCACGCAGACGAGCCCGGCGGTCAGCTCGGTCGCGGCGGTGACCACCTGCTCGGCCGTTACCGCGCGCAGGGCCTCGATCTCCGTCGCCGGGTCCCACGGTTCCTCGACCATGACGCGCTGCGAGGCCAACGCCATGGCCAGGTCCAGCGGGGCCTCGGACTCCAGCACGGTCTCGACGACGGCCTGGTGCACGGCGGTGGCGAGGGCTTCGTCGCCCGGGCCCTCGGCAGCGACGTGCCGCAGGATCTCCTGGAAGGCGTCGAGCAGGCGCGGCGCGTTACCGGGCTCGGCACCCGCCAGCATCCGCCAGGCGCCGGCGTCGCTGTAGTTGCGGGCCCAGGAGCGGAAGTCGTACGCCAGCGCCTCCTTGTTGCGCAGCCGGGCGTAGAGAAGCGAGGCAGGGCTGGCACCGAGCAGGTGGGCGAGCACGTTGTAGGCATGGCGGCGCGGGTCCCCGGCGCCGGGCGCGCGGCCTCCGGCCATCACCCAGGTGAAGTCCTCGGGCCAGGCAGTGACGGTGGCCGGCCGCACCGGGCCGGGTTCGGCCGCGGGGCGGGGCACCGGCTGCGCGGTCAGGGCGCCGAGGCCGGTGGCGTCCAGAGCACGGCGCAGCGCGTCGGGGTCGGTGCCGCCCACGGCGGCGAGGGCGACGGGGCTGGTGGCCAGTGCGTCGGCATGGGCGCCGCGGATGCCGTCCAGGGTGATCGCGCCGACGCTGGCGGGATCACCTGCCACCGGGGAGCCGAGCGGATGCCCGGCGAACAGGGCCGCGAGGAAGGCGTCCTGGACCGTGTCACTGGGATCGGCGACAGCTGCGGCGATCTCCTGGAGCACCACCCGCCGCTCGCTGTCCAGGCAGTCCTGGGTGAGCTGGAAGTCGAGCAGGGCGCGGGACATCCACTCCAGGGTCTGCGGCGCGTCCTCGGCGAGCACCTGGGCGTGGATCAGCAACGTCTCCGGGCCGGTGCGGGCGTTGACCGAGCCGCCCGCCATCTCCACCCGCTCGCACAGGGGCGCTCCACCGTCCAGCGGGCGGGCCATGACCAGGTGTTCGAAGAGGTGGGCGGTGCCTTCGGCGCCCGCAGGGTCGTGGCGGCCGCCGAAGCCGAGGGCCAGACAGAGGCTGGTGGTGCGGAGCCGGGGCTCGTGAGTCAGCAGGACCGGCACGTTACCGACCCTCAGTTGTTCGGTCACGGGAGTCTCCTGGTGGTGGCGGGGACGCGCGAGGCGGTAGGGCGTACGACGACATGAGGGCGGGGTGCCGCCAGGCTCGGCCTGGCGGCACCCCGTCGGTCACTCAGCGGCTCACTTGCCGGCGCGGACCTTGATCTTGTCGATGCGCGGACGCATGGCGGTGGCGTGGTTACGGATCATGGTGGATTCCTCCTCTCGATGTGCGGTGGCCCTCGGAAGACCTCAGGGGCGGGCGGACCGGTCCGCTCCCTTCGCGGCCCCGGCGGGCTGCGTGCGGACCGAAGCCCGCCGCGCAGTTCCCGCGGTCTTGACCGGCGGGGTTTCCCCGGCGCCGTGATTTATATCCAACATGAACGTGACTGGAGAGTCAATATCCCTTGTCACATTCAATTCACGAAAGTCAGATCGCGAATGCGATGCTGCCGTCGCGCCGCCCGCGCGCCGCCATGCCGCGCAGCAGCAGGAGCGCGGCGACCAGCCAGGCCGCGCCCACGGCCAGGCACAGCAGGGCGGCCCTGGCCACGGTCGCGGCGCCGCCGCCGTCCACCAGCGCCCGCAACGCGTCGAGTCCATGGGTCAACGGCATGGCCCAGGCCACCACCCGTACGGGCGGCGGCCAGAAGTCGACCGGGACTTCGACGCCGCAGACGGCCATCATCGACAGATAGGCGACGTTGGACGCGACATTGCGCCAGGAACTGGCTCCCAGTACGAGCGCGGCCAGCAGCAGTCCGAAGCAGTAGATGCCCACTGCGGTCGACGCGACCAGCAGCGCCGCCACCGCGGCCGTGGCCGGGGTCCAGTGGACGCCGAAAAAGGGCCCCAGGCCGAGCAGTGCCACCAGCGAGGTGCCGATGCCGCTCGGCAGCCACTGGAGGCTGCGGCCGACGAAGATCCAGGCCACGTCCGCGGGCGCGGCCACCAGCAACGGCAGCGTGCCCGCACGGCGTTCCCAGGCGCTGGAGGCGACGACCATCATCGCCTCGATCGCGCACAAGGCGAGCGAGTTGCCCAGGAAGAGGAACCGTTCGTGCGTTCCGCCCGAGAAGGTCCGCCCGGCCAGGGTGAAGAAGAGCACCTGGCACAGCATCCGCACCAGCCAGCCCAGGAGCCAGGTCGACCAGGTGTATGTGGCCCGCAGGTCGGCCGCGGCGTTGACGGCGCTGCACCGCACGATCCGCCACGCGGGCACCCGGGCACTCATGCGAGCCCCATGGTGCCCGCGGCGCGCACCCGCGCCAGGACGTTGCGCATCAGCCATGCGGCCGCGCCGAAGCCCACGAGCCCCAGCGCCAGCACCGCCAGCAGCCTGCCGGCCGGATCGGATACCGCCCGCTCGGCCAGCGAGTCCCGCAGCAGCCCGCCCGACCAGGTCAGGAACACCAGCCGACTGGCCGGGCGCAGCCACTGCGGGAGCGTGCTCACCGGGGTCAGCACTCCGCCCAGCAGGTATACGGGGTAGCTGAGCGAGTTCTGGAAGATCCGTGCCGAACGGCTGAGCACGAAGGCACACGCCATCGCCGTCGCCGTGCCCGTCATGGCGAACGCGGTGACCAGCAGGCTCGCGCAGAACGCCAACGGGTGCACGACCGTCACATGCGCGTCGAACACCCAACGGGCCACAGCCCAGGACTCGGCCAGGGAGAGCAGGCTCACCGCCGCCACAGCCGACAGGCGCGCCGCGACGACGGTGAACAGCGGCACCGGGGTGGCCACCACGGCCTCCAGCCGGCCCGCGGAACGGTCCTGGCCGATCAGGTCCCCCGCCGCGAACAGCATCATGCTCCACAGCGAGATCAGACCCGGCGCCAGCACCGCATAGGCGGTCAGCGAGTGGTCGCCGGACACCGCCGCGATGGACAGGAAGATCAGCGCGTACAGCGGCACGGTGAACAGCACCCGCAGATCGCCCACCGAGCGTCTGATCAGCAGGAGTTGCACCCGGAACGCCGCCGCGGCGGCCCGGGTGTCCCGCGCCGCCCGCCTCCTGGCCGCGCCCGGCGGTGTGACTGCCGCGCTCATCGCGACACCTCCATGCCGCGCCGCCCGATCAGCCGGAGGTAGACCTCCTCCAGGCCGGGCTGCGAGGTGGACAGCTCCCGCACCCCGGCGCCGACGAGCAGTTGCAGGACGGCGGAGGTGTCGCCGCCCGGGCCGACGCGCAGCACGGTGAGCCCCTGGGCGTCCGCGGGAACGACCTCGACGTCCGTGAGTCCCGTCAGCCGGGCCAGGACGCCGGGCGGCACGTCGCGCGCGACCACCCGCTCGCTCTCCGCCACCCATGCGCCCAGCTCGGCCGGGGTGGCGCTGGCGACGACCGTGCCCCGGTTGATCAGCGTGACCCGGTCGCAGATCGCCTCCGCCTCGCCCATGTCGTGCGTGGTCACCAGCACCGTGCGGCCCTCGGCGCGCAGCCCGGTCACCAGGTCGCGGAAACCGTGCGCGGAGACCGGGTCCATGCCCGCGGTCGGCTCGTCCAGGAGCACCACCTGCGGATCGTGCACCAGGCCCCGGGCCAGGTGCAGGCGCTGCTTCATCCCGCGCGAGAAACGCTCCACCCGGTCGTCGGCATGCGCGCCCAGCCCCAGCTGCTCCAGCAGTTCGGCGCTGCGGGTCGCCAGCCGGCGGCCCGACATGCCGTACAACGAGGCCCAGTAGACCAGGTTCTGCCGGGCGGTCAGCCGGTCGTAGAGTCCGCGCTCACCGCCGAAGACGATGCCGATGAGCGGGCGCACCGCCCCCGGGTCGGCGGCCACGTCGTGCCCGAGCACGTGCACGGAGCCCGAGCTGGGCAGCAGCACCGTGGAAAGGATCTTGCACAGGGTGGTCTTGCCGGCACCGTTCGGTCCGAGCAGTCCGTGCACCTCGCCCTCGGCGATGTCCAGGTCGATCCCCTGGAGGGCGACCCGCTCGCCGGTGTCGGCACCACGCCGCCGGCCTCCGGTGCGGAAGGTGCGGCGCAGCGCGCGCACCGACACGGCCGCACCGGGGGAAGGAGCGACCGCGCCGCCCCCGGCCGGGTCGGTGCCCGGGGTGGTGGCCCGCGTCATCGCCCGCCCTCCGTCGGCTCGGGCCGCACGAAGTGCAACAGCAGGGTGAGCCGGTCCGGAGCACCGGGCGCCACCGGGGTGACGCAGTGCCAGGAATTCGCCGAGGGCCGCATCAGCACCGAGGTGCCGAGCAGCGGTCGTACCTCGGCCGCCACGTCCTCCGGGTCGGCTGAGCGCAGCACCCGCAGCGCGCCCGCCCATTCGGGCGGCCAGACCGGGTTGAAGTACCAGATCTGGGTGACCGCCTTGTCCGCCCGGTCCGTGTGCGGGTCGATCCAGCCCTGCTGTGCGTACCGGACGGCGCGCAGGTGCGCGGTACAGCCGTTCAGGTCGGTGTCCATCGTCCGCGCGACCCACGCCCGGTAGTCGTCGCCGAGCAGCGTCGCCACCAGGCTGCGCCACTGCGGCGCCAGCCCGCGCACCTCGGGGGCGGGCTCGCCGCGGTCGGCCAGGGTGAGGTTGTAGGTGCTGTAGCCCTTGCCGGTGGCGGCGTCCCCGGCGCGCAGGGTGTATCCGCCGGCCGGGAAGTGCGCGGCCAGGTCCGCGGCGGCGCCCTGGTCCCCGAAGCACTCGTGCAGCACCGCCCACGGATAGGGGTCCTGCTGGACCGTGCGGTGGCCCGGCGTCTGGAGGTCGATCACGCCCGCGTTCACGCCCACAGCTCCACCTGGATGGTCCAGCGCAGCCGGCCGACGTCGGCGCGGACCGGCTCCACGGCGTGCCAGGAGTGCTCGGACCGGGCGAAGACCACCGAGCGCGGCGCCTCGGGGGGCAGCGTGGCGTGCGGGGTGCCGCCGCTGCCGGAGGTGTGCACCTCGAAGGCGCCGCCGTCGTCCGGGCCCCAGGCTTCGTTGAGGTAGATGACGTGGCTGGCGAGCTTGCCGGACTTGTCGGTGTGGCAGCTGACATGGTCGTCGGTCCCGAAGACGAACAGCCCGATCTCGGCGTGCCTCGCGGTGACGGGCACCTCGACGGCGCGCTGGACCCAGTCCAGGTAGGCGGGGGTGCGCAGGGCGTCGACGAGGTCGCGCCAGACCGGGTCCAGCCGGTCCAGCACCGCGCAGTCCGCGCCCCCCCGCACCAGCGGCAGCACCTGCATGGCGTAGGCCTTGTCGCCGCCCGCGGCACGCTCCTTGCGGTCGAACAGGTCCGTCGCGGGCAGCGCGCCGCGCAGTCGCTCCAGCAGGGGGAGGGGCAGCAGGCCGTCGGCCTGGGCCCAGATGTAGGGCGTCCGGTGCGCCGTGACGGGAGCGTCGAGGTCGAGCATGGTCTCCTCCGTGCGATGGGGTTCGGGGGTCACAGCCGGGCTGCCTCGGGCAGCGGCCGGCCGGAGCGGTGCGGGCGGTCGGGCGGCGGCGGTGCTTCGGGAGCCTGTGGGCCGAGCAGCAGGCGGGGCACGGCGTGCCCGGTGACCGGGTCGGCGGGGCCACGCAGCAGATGCGCTTCGAGGAACCGCCGGGCGGGGTGTTCGGGCCGGTTGACGAGCTGCCAGATGTGAGCGGCGACCACGGCGGGGTCCATGAAGGCGTCCAGCTCCTCCGGTGTCAGACCGAGGACATCGTGGAAGCCGGGCGTCGCCATGGCGCCGGGCTGGATCAGGGTGACGCGGTTGCGCGGGTCGGCGCGCAGCAGTTCGGGCGTGAGCGCCCGGGTGAACGCGGCCTGGGCCGCCTTGAGCCCGCAGTACAGGCTCTGTTCCTCGCGGGCGCGCCAGGAGGACGCCGAGGCGACGGTGACCAGGTGCAGCGGCTGCGGCGGCGAGGGCTGCCGCAGCCGGTCGGCGAGAAGGCGGCGCAGCAGCCGCACGGGCCCCTGCCACAGCAGCGCGGTGAGGCGGTCGGCGTCCTCGGCCGCGGTCTCGGCGAGCGGCTGTTTCCGGAACTCCCCGGCGACCCAGAACAGGTACAGCGGGCCGGGCCCGCGCAGTTCGGCCAGGTCGACGGCGTCGACGGCCGCAGGGTCGGTGAGGTCCAGCGCCCGGGCGCGGAGCGGCTGTGCCCGGGCCGCGGGCACAGCCGCTGCGGTCACCTCCGCCGCGAGCGTCTCCGCCTCGGGCACCTCCGCCGCAGGCGCCTCGGCCGGGGCCGCGGAACGGCCGTAGACGACGACGCCGCAGTCGTGCCGCATTGCCTCGCGAGCCAGTTCACGGCCGAGCCCCCGAGTGCCGCCGAGCACCGCGGCGATCCCACGCGGCCCCTTTGCACCGCTCATCGGCGGGCCCGCTGGAGCGCCTCGGTCACCTCGGCCCAGAACCGGGGCACGTCGTCGAGCATGTCCCGCCCGTACCGCGCCCGGACCACGGGCATGGCGTCCAGCGCCGCCCCGACACCTACCGCGCCGTTGCCGGCCGTTGCCGGCCGCGGCACCAGCCCCAGGAAGTCGGTGACATGCTTGAGCTGCCGGATGTTCGCGTCGAAGTCGCTGCGCCAGCGCAGGTCGCCGGGCTCCTCGACGGTGATCTCCCAGCCCTTCCGGTCACGTTCGGCGACCGGGACGACCACGCCGCGCGGGCGCACCGCCGCCGCGCCGCCGATCCGGGCGACCTCCAGGAACTCGTCGATGTCGCAGTAGACCCGCACCCGGTCGGCCCGGGACCAGGGGCGGTCGGCGTCCACGTCGAGCGGGCCGATCGGCTGGTCGTAGCGGCGCAGCCGGGCCTCTTCGAACCGCCGCCGGGCCGGGTGCCCGCTGAGCGTGGCCACGCTGAGGCCGATGCGGTTGGACCAGCCGCTCATCCGGGGCGCCCCGTCGGCACCGGCCCAGGCGAAGACCAGGTCGTCGGAGACGAAGTCCCAGCCCGCGCGGGTGGCGACGAGGAACATCAGCGAGGACTTGCCGCTGCCGCTGGGTCCGACGACCACGATGCCCTCCCCGTCCCTGGCCACGGCCGAGCCGTGGAAGACGGGCAGCCCGGCGGCCGTCAGCTGGGCGCCGACCAGGAACTTCACCGTTCGGGCCACGGCGCGCAGCGCGCCCGGTGAGCCGTCGGGCAACGCGAGGTCGACCTCGCCCGTGCCGGGGTGTGCGGTGAGCAGCAGCTCGGTGGCGTCCTCCTCGGCGAGTTGCAGCACCGTCACCACCTCGGGCGTGCGGGCCAGGACGACCTGGCGGGTGCCGTCGAGCAGCAGGGTCGGCATGCGCTCCAGGCCGTGGACGGTGGCCGCGGTGGGCTCCTCGGAGCCCCGTAGGCGCACGGTCAGCCGGAGCACACCGGCGGGGGCACCGGCGCCGGAATCGGTCGTGGCGAAGGCGGGTCCGAGAACGCGCGGGAGCAACTCCCGCACATCCGGGACACGGGAGTCGACGTGCAGGGCGGCGAAGGCGTAGCCGAGTGTGAAGGACTCGGAGCGCGGCGCGGCGCACGGCGCGGGCGGGGCCCCGGGAGCGGTCGGGCCCGGGACGGTGGCCGAGGGCGAATCGGTGGCTGACGGCAAGGCAGGCTCCAGTACGGGTCGCGTGGGTCGGGCGCGGGGAAGCCGCGCGGGGTCGGGGCGCGCGGTCAGGGCGCGGGGACCGGGCACGGTGTGAGCCCGGCCCCGAGCGCGGTGAGTTTGCCGAGCATGTCCGCGTAGCCGCGGTGGACATGGTCCAGGCCGTGCACCTCGGTGCGGCCGGGGGCGGCGAGCGCCGTGATGAGCGCGACCGCGCCGGAGCGGGTGTCGCCCGGTGTCAGCGGCGCGTCCGCCGGGCGCAGCGGGGCGCCGCCGACGACGGTGAGGCCCGCGCCGGTGGTGCTGGTCGGCACCCCGACGCGGCCGAGGTGCTCGGCGTAGGCATAACGGCCGGGCCAGACCAGGTCGCTGACGCTGGAGCGGCCGGGGGCCCGCATCATGACGGTGGTGTAGAGCGGGAGCGCGTCGGTGGACAGGGTGGCGTTGCGGGCCACCAGGTCGGCCGGGCGCAGGGTGCCCGGGTCGCCGGTGACGGTGAGGCGGTCGCCCTCCCACTCGTGCTGGACGCCGAGCTGGGCCAGCGCGGCCAGTTCGTGGTGCATCATCCGCCGCATCCGGTCCGGGGCTCCGGTACGGATCTCGACGGTGCCCCCGGTCGCCACGGCGCAGGCGGCCCAGGTCACCGATTCCAGGCAGTCGGGGGCGAGCTGCGCGGCGGCCCGGCCGTGCCCGGGGCCGCGGCCGCGGATGGTGACGGCGCCGCCGTCCGGGTCCACCGCGACGCCGACGCCCGCCGCGCCGAGGAAGGACATCAGGTCCTGGGTGGACCAGAGCACCAGCGGATGGCGCAGTCGGCTGGTCCCGTCGGTCGCCGCGGCCAGCAGCAGGGCCGCCTTGGTCACGCTCGACATCCGGGAGCCGGCGATGGTTCTCGGGTCGTCGGACCAGTCCAGCAACTCGACGTCGGCGCAGAGGCGGCGGTCGCGGCGGCCGTGCACGGAGCCGTCGGCGGACACCTCGAAACGGCAGCCGAATCGCTCCAGCATCTCCAGCAGGTGCAGGAAGGGCCGCCCCTGGCCCATCTCGAAGTCACCCAGCTGGTCGCCGCCGGCGCCGGGGAACTCCACCTCACCGAACCGGGCGAGCATGGCGGGCAGCAGATAGAGGGAGCCGTGGATCTTCCGGGTCAGCCGGGCGCTGAGCGGGGCGGGGCGGGCGGCGGTGGCGTCGAGCACCACCTGGTCGCCCTCGACCGACCAGGTGCAGCCGAGCAGTTCCAGTTGCTCCAGCAGCACGTCGCGTTCGGTCACCTGGGGAACGCCGGTGAGCGTGGCCCGTACCCCCAGGGCCAGCGTGGCCGCGAACGCCGCGACCATCGAGTGTTTGTGCCCGGCCACCCGGACCTGGCCGCCGATGCGGCCGCCGCCGTGGACGACGACAGCGGGGAGATCCGCCGCGGCGGATCGGGAAGAGGCCGGGACGGCCTGCGCGATGAGCACCATTCGGGACGCCATCTCCTTCGGCTCTCCCGACCGCCGGACAATCGGCTGACGGGGGGGGAAGTCCTCTGAGCTGCAAAACCCACCAGTATTGGGTGGTCAAGTCTAGTCACTTTGGAGTCAAGCATAGTCATTGCAGTCAGTCAATAAACTGTGGGATGCTGCCGGGACCGAGTAAACCGAGAATCACCGAACCGGAATCGAGGCCACCGCGATGGCAGATGCCCCCGCCCTCCAGAATCTGGGCATCAACTTCCGCCCCGTGCAGTGCCCGCACCTGCGGCCGGGCCACTTGCACCGGTCCGCCGACCTGCGCACCCTCAGCCCCGAGGAATGCGGCAGGCTGTACGGCGAATACGGCGTCCGCGCCGTACTCGACCTGCGCAGCGCGCCCGAGCGCGAGCGCGACGGACTGCCGGCCACGGCCGCCTCCGGGCTGGGCCTCGTGGACCACCATGTGCCGCTCACCGGCTACCCGCACGACCCGATCGGCTCCCCGCGTCCCGGCGCGGCCGACTACGCCCGCTACTACACCGGGATGGTCCGCCGGAGCAGCTCCGAGGACCTGCGCGCCCTCTTCGCCACGGTGGCCCGAGTCGCGCACGAGCCCTTCCTGCTGGCCTGCTACTGCGGCAAGGACCGCACCGGCGTGGTCACCGCCGCGCTGATGGTCCTCGCGGGCTGCGACGACGCCTGTGTGGCCACCGAGTACGGGCGCACGGCCGAGGGCCTGATCCCCCATGTGGATCACTTCTCCCGGCTGTGGACCGGCTACGGCCACACCCGCGAGGACTTCCTGGCCCGCCTGGGGCAGACCCGCCAGGAGACGATGCTGCTGTTCCTGGCCACCATGCGCCGCGAACACGGCGGCCTGGTCCCGGCGCTGCTGGACCGCGGCGTCTCCCCAGCGGACCTGGACCGCATCGGCGCGCTGCTCACCGCGGGGGCGGCCGCGTGAGCACCGCAGCCCCGGGTGCCACCGCTGCTCCGCGGGTCGCGGCCGTCATCGGTGAGGCCGCCGGACTCGGCCGGGCTCTCACGGAGCTGGCACTGCGCCAGGGCGTCCCCGTCTTCCGCTTCGGCAGCGCCGAGGACTGCGCGGGCAGCCCCCCGGGCGCCGAGTCGCGCCTGGTCGACCTCGCCGACGCCGCACAGCCCTGGACCGTCGACCCTGCCCTGCCCGGCCCCGCTCTGGTGTTCTGGGTCGCCGGACGCTTCCTCCAGCAGCCCTTCGCCGAACTCACCGCCGCCGACGCCGAAGCCCTGACCCGGCACAGCCTCACCGGGCCGGCCGCCCTGCTGGCCCGGATTCTCGCCGCGGACCCGCACCCGGTGCACCTGGTCACCGTCGGCTCTGTCTCCGCCTGGCGCGCCCGGCAGCACCAGGCGTACTACTGCGCCCTGCGCGCCGCGCAGTCCGCGCTCACCCGGAATCTGCTCCCGGAGCTACGGGAGCACTCACCGGACGGCCGGGCGACGCTGGTCGAGCTGGGCGGCCTGGCCGTCCCGCCGCTGCCGCCGTACCCGGCCATGGACTACGGCACCACACTCGACCCGGTCCACGTCGCCGAGCTGGTCTGGCGGCTGGCGGACACCCAGACCGAACCGCTGACCCATGCCGTGATCCAGCGCGACAAGCGCCCTGGTGCCGAGGGCAGCCCTTTGTTGTCCTTCCACGGCCCGGTGCCCGATCCGCCGCCGCACCCGAGGCCGGATACGCTCCGGCCCGTGGGCACACACCCGAACCGCGAGGAACGCGGGGAAGTGGAGCAGCAGCGCACGTGAGCCGCCACCCCATGGTCATCACCGCTTACGACCCCGTCTGGCCCGAGGCGTTCGCCGTCGAGGCGGCGCGGATCGCCGCCGTGTGCCCTGTCGGCACGGCCGTGGAGCACATCGGCTCCACGGCCGTGCCCGGTCTGGCCGCCAAACCCGTGCTCGACGTGCTCGTGGGCGTGGCCGCGCTGGAGCCGGAGGGTGCCGCGTGCGTGCGCGCGCTGGTCGCGAACGGCTACCGCTACAAGCCGGACTTCGAGGCGGCCATGCCGGATCGCCGGTACCTCACGCGCAGCACCGCCGACGGGGTCCGGATCGCCAATGTCCACCTGGTGCGCCGCGGCGATCCGATGTGGCGCCAGACCCTCGCCTTCCGCGACGCCCTGCGCCAGGACCCGGCGCTGCGCGCGGGCTATGAGGCCGCCAAGCGCGCCGCTCTCGTGGCCGCGCCCGAGGACGTGCACCGCTACAACGACGCGAAGGCGCCGTTCATCGCGCGGGCGCTGGAAGCACTGGGCGTCGCCCCGCCCCGACCGGAACAACGCTGAGCCTCGGTCGCTCCGGGCCGGCCGCGGGCCGGCCGGCCCGCGGCCGCTAACGGTTGTCGTCCGGGGCGGCCACGGCGTCCCTCCGGTCCCGCCGAGCCGGCCTGCCCTGCCCACCGCTGTCCACCGACGCCGTCAACGCCTCACCGCTGTCCACCGACGCCGTCAACGCCTCCAGCAGTCCCGGCACCTGGCTCCGCCTGGTCAGGCGGACCACCGGGCAGTCCGCGCCCTGACGGGCCAGCAGTTCCGCCAGCGCCGGGCGCCTGCGGCGGCGGAAGGTGAGGATGAAGCGGAGGAAGGACGCCGCGTCCGGCGGGAGCCGCACCGCGCCGTCCGCGGCCGAGGCGTAGCCGGGGGCACGTCCGGTCAGCCGCCAGCGGGCGGTGCGGCGCAGGTAGCCGAGGACGCAGACCCGGGTGGGGTAGTCCAGCCACACCACCGCATCGGCCCGGTGCAGCCGGTCGGGAAGGGTCGTGCTGTGCAGGCCGTCCATCACCCAGGACGTGCCCTGCACAAGAACCTCGTGGTCGGCCCGCCACCGCTCCGCAGGACCGCGGACCTGCCAGGCCCGGTCGAAGTAGTGGTCGTCCAGGCCGACGTAGGGCAGACCGGTGAGCGCGGCGAGGCGCGTCGCCAGCCAGGTCTTGCCGCTGCCCGGACAGCCGACCACGGCCACCCGCCGGGCCTGCGCCAGCGCCCCGAGCACCACCCGCTCGGGGGCCGGTCCGCCGCCTGCTCGGTCCGCCGTCACTCCCGCCCCGCCCCCGCCCCGTCGCGCGTGGCCTGGTCATCGGCCGCCTGGGACAACGCGGTGAGCGCCCGCCGCAGCACCGGCCGCTGCGCCATGCCGACCCGCAGCACCGGTCCCATGACGCCCAGCGGGCGCAGATCCCGGACGGTGATCCCCTCCTCGGCCAAGGCGTCCAGCCCGCGCCGCACCAACTGGTCGGTGCCGGCGCGCACCGCGACGAAGTTCCCCTGCGAGGGCAGCGCGGTGAAGCCCGGCAGGGCGTCGGCCGCCGTGGCGAACCAGGCGCGGTCGGCGGCGACCTCGCGGTGGACGGCGGCGACCTCGTCGCCGTGGCGCAGCAGATGCGCGGCCAGGTGCAGCGCGGTGACGGAGACCGGCCCCGGGGTGTTCCAGCGGGCCAGGTAGGAGATCAGGTCGGGGTGGCCGTGCAGGTAGCCCAGGCGGGCCCCGGCCAGTCCGTAGCCCTTGGAGAAGGAGCGGAGCCGGAGCAGGTGCCGGTGGTGCCCGGTCCGCGCGGGGCCGGCCCAGCGCGGACCGTCCTGGAAGTCGCGGTACACCTCGTCGACGACCAGCAGGTTGCCGGCGGCGGCGACCGTCGCGCAGAGGTTTTCCAGTTCCTCCGGCGTGTGCACCGCGCCGGTGGGGCCGTTGGGGTTGGACAGCCACACCACGGCCCGCCCGGGACGGGCGGCCTGGAGCCGGATCAGCTCCGCGGTGTCGAAGGCGTGCCGCTGCGGCAGGTAGGGGGCGGTCAGCAGCTCTAGTCCGCGCAGCCGCGCGTAGTCCGGCAGCGACTGGTAGTTGAGCTGCTGGGTGACCGCGGCGGCACCGAGCGTGGGGCCCAGCGCCTCGGTGAGCAGCCGGTAGGCGTCGTCCGACCCGGCCACCAGCAGCAGCGATTCGGGGCTGGTGCGCAGGCGGTCGGCCAGCAGCCGGGTGACCGCGGTCCCGGAGGGATAGCCGGCCAGGTCCGCGGCCGGCAGGTCGGACAGGGCCTCTCCCGCCAGCCGCTCCAGGACGGGGTGGCGCAGTTCGTTGCTGGCCAGATTGACGGCACCGGGGACCCGGCGGCGGCGGTAGGGCCGCAGGGCCTGCACCGGCGAGGCGGCGACCGCCTCCAGCATCGTCGGGCGCGTCCTCACGGCGCTTGCAGCCTTCATGGCGGCCTTCTTCCTGATCACCGGCGCGCGGCGGGACCGAGCGCACGAAAGCACAGTAAGCATGCTGTCAATGCAAGTCAATATTGCGAGTCATGTTCTGTCAGGATTACTTGACTCACGAAAATCAATGGTGTCATATACCTCTGTCGCGATCCGTCGATCTGTGAGGCGAGCTGATGTCGAAAATCCTGGTGGTCTGGCCGCCACACGTCCCCGGCTACTTCAATGCCGGACACCACACGCCGCTCTTCGAAGTCGCCGAGTACCTGCGTCGCCGCCCCGGTGTCGAGCGGGTCGACGCGCTCGACGGCGGAGCGCTGAACGTGAACTGGAAGGACCTCGGCGCCACCCTGTACCAGGGCCGTTACGACGTCATCGCGATGATGAACGACTACGACGCCGTCGACGGGTTCGAGCGCTTCCTCTCCTACGCCCGCGAGCTGTCCCCCGGTGCCAAGGTGATCACCTTCGGCCGCCTGTCCGCGCAGAACCCCGGGCACTTTCTGCGCTACGACCTTGACGCCGTGGTGCGCTCGGGGGACGTCGAGTGCGGGGTGGGCGACTACGTCGAGGCCGTACTCGCCGGGGAGCCCGAGCGGCCGTTGCCAGGTGTCCAGGTACGCACCGCCGACGGCTGGACCGCGCCCACCGCCCCGGGCCGCACCCTGGAACCGGACGAGTGGGCGCTGCCCGACGTCCGCGAGATCCCCTACGAGGCCTACGAGCGCCTGTACGCCCGCGACGACCGCAAGTTCTGCGGCATCCCGTTCCGCCGTGAACTGGTCGTGCCGATCGCCCGGGGGTGCCCCGTCGGCTGTTCCTACTGCGATGTGCACGAGATCTTCGGCCTGCGCGAGCGCCGCCTGGGCGTCGACGCCGTGCTGGAGTACATCGCCGCCGCCCGCGAGGCGGAACCCTCGTTCGAGTACGTGTCCTTCTACGCCCCGACCTTCACCCTGAACCGCCCCTGGACCAGGGAACTGTGCCGCCGCCTGCTGGAGCAGCCCGACCGTCTGCCGTGGAAGTGCACCACCACGGTGCCGCACCTGGACGAGAAAATGGTGCAACTGATGGGCGCCGCCGGCTGCGTGCGCATCTCGGTCGGCCTGGAGACCCTGGACGAGGACGGCCACGGTTCGCTGCCCCGCTCCAAGCGGGTGCACCAGGACCGGTTCGAGAGCCTGGCCCGCTGGTGCGCCGACGCGGGGATCGAACTCAACGCGTTCGTGATGGTCGGCCTGCCCGGTACGTCCCCCGAAGGCACCGCCGCCACCGTCGCCTTCGCACGCTCGCTCGACGTCCGGGTGCGCCCCACCCTCTACACACCCCTGCACGACCTGCGGCCCACCATGACCACCGCCGAGGTCAGCCGCTACAACCGGCACACCCTGACCACACCGACGCCGCCCGAGCTGGCGGAGCAGCACTACTCCCACATCTTCGGTCCCGAGTCCCGGCTGACGAGGGTTCAGGAGCGCATCCCGCGGGCCGCCGCGCCGGTCCCCGCGCCCGCGTCCACGTGATCCGCGCGAGCGCCGCGCCGCCCGAGGTCGTCCCGCTGACGCGCGCCGTCTGGGAACAGGCTCTGCGGCAGGACCCGCAGGCGATGGCGACACAGACCCCGGGCTGGCTGGACGCGATCTGTGCCGAGGGCCCCTGGGCGGAGGCGGGCCGCCTCTACCGGTGGGACGACGGCACCCGGATCGTGCTCCCGCTGGTCACGCACACCGGACCGCCCGGACCCGGCAGCCCCGAACTGGCCTCCTGGCCCACCGAATGGGGAGTGGGCGGCCCGCTCTGCCCGGACGGGCCGCCCACTCCGGCGCATACCGCGGCCGTCCTGGCGGACCTGGCCGACGTGCCCGGCCGGGTCCGGCTGCGCATCGGCCCGCTCACCGCGGGGCCCTGGGCCGAGGCCGTTCCCGAGCGGGCCGGGCGCACCCCGCGCACCACCCATGTGGTCGATCTCGCGGGCCCGGCCGGCGCCTGGCGGCAGCGGCTCCACCCCGGCGCCCGACGCTCCATGCGCAAGGCGGCCCGCTCCGGCCTGGACGTCACCCGCGGCAGCACCGCGCACGACCTGGAGGTCTTCTACGCCCTCTACCAGCAGTCCATGGACCGCTGGGCCACACGGTCCGGCGAGCCGGCGGACCAGGTGCGGCGCCGGATCGAGGCCCGCGACCCGCTGCGCAAGCTGCGCACGGTCCGCGACCGCCTCGGCGGCGCCTGCTCCGTGTGGACGGCCTGGTACCGCGGCGAAGCCGCCGCCTCGGTGATCCTGCTGCGCCAGGGCCGCCAGGCGAAGTACTGGCGGGGTGCCATGTCCCAGCCGCTGGCCGCGCCCACCCGCGCCAACCACCTGCTGCATGAACTGGCGCTCCAGGAGGCCGCCGACGCGGGCTGCACCCACTACCACATGGGCGACTCCCACCCGGGGGGCGTCACCCGCTTCAAGGAGTCGCTCGGCGCACGGCCCTACCCCACCCCGGCTTACCTGCTGCCCGCCGCGCCCCTCACCGCCCGCTGACCGCGACGCACCGTTCGGAGCCCGACATGCCCGTCATGGACGCCTCACCACACCTCGATCCGCCGCACTCGGCCGAACGCATCGTGCAGGCCACCCGCGACTACTACGGCCTGGACCAGGACCGCCCCGACCGCCTGCTGCACCGGGCCGAGCGCTCGGACCCCAAGTTCCGCCTCACCCTGCTCAGCGCCTACCACCACGCGCACCCCGGGGCGCTGTCCGCCTCCCGCGTCCATGAACTCGACGAGGCCCGCGCCCGGTTGGCGGCGTACGCCGCCGTCCGGGACCGGCTCGCCCAGGTGGTCCCCGGGCTGAGCCCGGTCAAAGGCCTGGCCATCTCCGCCTGCTACCCCGCCCCGTTGCTGCGCCACCAGGGCGACCTCGATCTGCACGTCCCCGATGAA
Organism: Streptomyces sp. WP-1; assembly: GCF_030450125.1. Classification (NCBI taxonomy): domain Bacteria; kingdom Bacillati; phylum Actinomycetota; class Actinomycetes; order Kitasatosporales; family Streptomycetaceae; genus Streptomyces; species Streptomyces sp. WP-1. The sequence goes on along the minus strand of NZ_CP123923.1, from coordinate 1,017,359 downwards.
GCGGGGCTGTGGCGCGCCGCGCAGGCGCTGATCTCGGACGGCTGGCAGCACACCGACCTCGCGGTGCGCCAGGTCGACCACGCCCCTGCCCACCTGCTGACGTTCTACCGCCCGCACGGTGACGACCTGGCTCGCCCGCTCTACGTCGAACTGACCGACGTCGCCTGGCTCGGTGACGGCCGCCGCAGCATGCCCCGGCGCACTCTTCCCGCCACTGCCGCTGCGGACGGCGCAGCGCGCGAGGGCCTGCCGGCGGACGACGTCGTGACCAGTCTGCTCTTCCTCTGTCTCGAAGGACTCGAACGCGCCCTGGGTCTGCGGGACGCCGTCGACACCTGGCTTCTCGCCGTCCGGCTGACAGCAGAGGACCGCGCCCTGCTGACCGAGCTGATCGACCGGCTGGGGCTGCACGACGGCTACCGGCGCATGGTCGCTGCGGCGGGGCGCGCCGGACTGCTGGCCGACGGCGGGCTCCTGCCCGGGGCACCCCGCCCGCGCCGCCGAAGGCCCACGCTGCGGCGCCCGGACATCGCCGTCCTGAACTGGCTCCAGTGGGCCGGCTTCTACCGCGGCCCGTCCCGACTGCGCAGCGCCGTCTGGGAGCGGCTCAGCATGCGCATCGACGCACCCACCGCGTTCCGCGGTGGCATGTGGGCCTTCGGCATCCCCGCCGAGGCGCTCGGGGACCACGCCCGCACTCCCGCCCTCGGCGACACGCCCCCGGCTCTCCAGGAGACCGCCGTCCTGCGGGGCCGCCGCAGGCTGTCCACCCCTCTCGGCGACTTCCTGCTCGTCTCGGGCCCGCGCGTCCCCGCCGGCATCCTGGACGCCGCCTGAGCGGATCGACCGGTGTCCGCGTGACCTGGCTGACGGGTGCGCAGGGGGCACATGGCCCGCCGCCCCCCCCCGAGGTCGTTCACGGAACCGAGTACGCCCGCCGTGACGCCGGGCGACTCGGCGGAGCTCCCGGCCGAATCTCCGTTCGCGGCGAGTGCCGTACGGCAGTCCGACGTCGCGTTCGCCCGTCCTCCTCGCCGGCGGCGCCGGGACAGCGCGGCACCGGACCCTTCCGGCGCAAAGCCCCCCAAGACCCGTAGGGACCGGAGGCCGCTCGGCTCCGGTCCCTACGGGTGGTTCGGGTGGGCTCAGGCGGCCGTGATCTGCGCCGCGGTGCCGTGCAGGCGCGTGACGACCTCGGTCAGCTGGGCGGCGACCTCGGCGTCGTCGGCCGGGTGGGTCTCGGCGAAGCGGGTCATGGAGCCGGGGATGGAGAGCTTGATGTCCTCGATCACCTTGCCGCCGGCGATGCCGACCGACTTGCGGGTGTCGTCCTGCGCCCACACGCCGCCGAACTGGCCGAACGCGGTGCCGATCACGGCGACGGGCTTGCCGCCGAAGGCGCCGGCGCCGTACGGGCGGGACAGCCAGTCGATGGCGTTCTTCAGGACGGCCGGCATGGTGCCGTTGTACTCGGGCGAGAACAGCAGGAACGCGTCGGCGCCCTGGGCGGCCGCACGCAGGGCCGCGGCGGCGGCCGGGACGCTGCCCTCGACGTCGATGTCCTCGTTGTAGAAGGGCACATCGGCGAGGCCCTCGAAGATCACGACCTCGGCGCCCTCGGGGGCGAGCTTGGCGGCCGCCTCGGCCAGCTGACGGTTGTGCGAACCGGCACGCAGGCTGCCGACGAGCGCGAGGATACGAACAGACATGTGAAATCTCCAGGGGCTGAAACATCGCCGTTACGATCCGGACCAAGGTCCGTTTAAATTTCTACCACCACAACCGGACCGGGGTCCAGTTCTGTTCCCGATGCTTTACTCTGTCGTCATGTCCAGCGCGCCGCAGCCCTTCCCGACGCCGCAGGAGCCCTCCGACGCGCCACCCCTGCTGGAGCTCGGCACGGCTCCCGAGGAGCCCTGCCTGCGCGCCGACGCGGCCCGCAACCGCGCCCGGCTGCTGGAGGCCGCCGCCCGCCTGATCGCGGAGCACGGCGTGGCCGGCGTCACCATGGAGGCCGTCGCCGCGGCGGCCCAGGTCGGCAAGGGCACGGTCTTCCGGCGCTTCGGCGACCGCACCGGACTCCTGATGGCCCTGCTCGACCACTCGGGCCGCTGGCTCCAGGCCGACTTCCTCGGCGGCCCCCCGCCGCTCGGCCCCGGCGCGCCGCCCCTGGAGCGGCTGCGGGCGTTCGGCATCGCGGTGCTCTACCGCTCGGCCGAGCAGCTGGAGCTGCAACTCGCCGCCCAGCCCGAGGCGTGCCGCCGCTTCTCCCACCCCGCGACGCAGGCGCTGCGCACCCATGTGACCATGCTGCTGCGCCAGATCGTGCCCGACGCGGACTGCGAACTGCTCTCCCAGACCCTGCTGGCCTCCCTCGACCCGGCGCTCATCCACCATCTGACCCGGCAGCGCGGAATGCCCATGGCCCGTCTGGAGGCGGCCTGGGTGGACCTGGTCGCACGGGTGACGCGCACGCAGCGGCCCGTCTGACAAGAGGCCGAACAGCCGGTGCGCGCGCGGGAGTTGGTCAAAAAGCGAACCACATTCCCCCGCCCGCCACACCCCCGGACCGCTCTGCCAAGATGCGGTCTGTCATGGTGCAGATACCGAACACTCCCACGAGTGCCGATGTGGCCCGCCTGGCCGGCGTCTCGCGCGCGACCGTGTCCTACGTGCTCAACAACACCGACACCGTGCGGATCAGCGAACCCACGCGGCGGCGCGTCCACGAGGCCGCGCGGGAACTGGGGTACGTCCCCCACGCGGCCGCCCGCAGCCTGCGCGCCGGACACAGCCGTACCGTGCTCATGCCCGCCCCGGCGATCCCCGTCGGACCCCTCTACAGCGCGTTCCTCAACGAGGTCCACAGCGCCCTGGGCCGGCTCGACTACACCGTCGTCCAGTACGGCTCCGTCGGCCTCCCGGGCGACGAAGCCGCCCGCGCCTGGGCCGAGTTACGGCCCGTGGCCGTCCTGGTGCCCGGTACCGGGATCGGCCCGCGGGGCGTCGCCGTCCTCAAACGCTCCGGCGCCCGCGCGGTCGTCACCCTCGGGCCCGAACGCGTCGAGGGCGCCCACGCCCTGCTGATGGACCATGACGCCGTGGGCCGGTGCGCGGCCGCCCACCTGTACGAACGCGGCAGGCGGCGGATCGGGGTCGTCGTACCCGAGGAGCCCGGCCTGGAGGTCTATTCGAGGCCCCGGCTCGACGGCGCGCGGCAGGCGCTGCGCGGCACCGGGGCGAGCGTCATCGGCGTGCCGCTCGCCTACACCGAGCGGGCCGCCGCCGAACTCGCGGCGAACTGGCCCGGGTTGGACGCGGTGTTCGCCTACAACGACGAGTACGCCATGCTGTTGATGCGCGGCCTCCAGGACGCCGGGCGGCGCATCCCCGAGGACGTGGCCGTGATCGGCGCCGACGACCTGATGCTCGGCCGGCTGCTGCGGCCCCGGCTGAGCACCGTCCGCATCGAACTGCCCGCGGGCCGCGACCTCGCCGCCCTGGTCGACCGCGCGGTGCGCGACCCGGGCGGCGAACCCGAGGTGCACCGGGTCCTCGGCTCCTCGGTCGTACGACGCGAGTCCACCTGAATCCCGGTCCCGGCCCGGCCCCCCGGCGGCTACTGGGCCTGGCCCTCCTCGGCGCCCTCCTGGGCGGCGATGCTCTTGCGGACCTCGTCCATGTCCAGCCCGCGGGCCTGGCCGATGACGTCCGTCAGGGCCGCCTCGGGCAGCGCGCCCGGCTGGGCGAACACGGCCACCCGGTCCCGCACGATCATCAGCGTGGGGATCGACTGGATACCGAAGGCCTGCGCCAGCTCCGGCTGGGCCTCGGTGTCCACCTTGCCGAACACCAGGTCCGGATTGTCCTTCGCGGCCTTCTCGTACACCGGCGCGAACTGCCGGCACGGACCGCACCAGGACGCCCAGAAATCGATGAGCACGAAGTCGTTGTCCGTGACCGTCTGGTCGAAGTTGTCCTTGGTCAGTTCCACGGTGCCGCTCATGGCCTGGGTCCCTCTTCCTGGTCCGGGGGTGTGCCGACGGCGGAAACACGGCCGGTGGGCCGCCTATTCCGGGCAGTTCCCGCGTCGGCGCGGGCACTGCCCGGGCGCACCCGGATGCCTCTCGCGCACCCGGGCGCCCGTGTGCGCGCTCGTACCCATGTGGCCGCCGCGCACACCACCCACCAGACTGACCCCATGACGGAAACGACGGAATCGGAAACCATCGCGTACGACGTCGTGGTGCTCGGGGCCGGGCCCGTGGGGGAGAACGTCGCCGACCGCACCCGCGCGGCCGGCCTCACCACCGCGATCGTGGAGAGCGAACTGGTCGGCGGCGAGTGCTCCTACTGGGCGTGCATGCCCAGCAAGGCGCTGCTCAGGCCGGTCATCGCCCAGGCCGACGGCCGCCGGCTGCCCGGCCTCGCCGCGGCGGTCCAGGGCCCCCTCGACACCCCGGCCGTGCTGGAGCGACGCGACAACTTCACCTCCCACTGGCAGGACGACGGGCAGGTCGACTGGGTGGAGGGCATCGGCGCCGACCTCTACCGGGGCCACGGCCGCCTCGCGGGACCGCGCACGGTCACCGTCACCGTGTCCGACGGCGGCGTCACCACCCTCACCGCCCGGCACGCCGTCGTGGTCTGCACCGGCACCCGCGCCCAGCTGCCCGACCTGCCCGGACTCGCCGAGGTGCGGCCGTGGACCAGCCGGGAGGCCACCAGCGCGGACACGGCCCCCGGCCGGCTGCTCGTCGTCGGCGGCGGTGTCGTCGCCACCGAGATGGCCACCGCCTGGGCGGCGCTCGGCTCCCGGGTGACCCTGCTGGTGCGCGGCAAGGGCCTGCTCGGCCGCATGGAGCCGTTCGCCGGGGAACTGGTCGCCGAGGCGCTCACCGAGGCCGGGGTGGACGTGCGCACGGGCGCGTCCGTCACCTCCGTCACCCGGGAGAACGGCACCGTCGTGGCCCTCACCCGTACGGGTGAGAGGTTCGAGGCCGACGAGATCCTCTTCGCCACCGGCCGCGTCCCGCAGACCGACGACATCGGCCTCGACACGGTCGGCCTGGAGCCCGGTTCCTGGCTGGAGACCGACGACACCCTGCGGGTCGCCGGGACCGACTGGCTGTACGCCGCCGGTGACGTCAACCACCGCGCGCTCCTCACCCATCAGGGCAAGTACCAGGCCCGTATCGCCGGTGCCGCCATCGGTGCCCGCGCGGCCGGTACCCCGCTGCTGGACGGCCCCTGGGGCCCGCACGCGGCCACCGCCGACCACGAGGCCGTACCGCAGGTCGTGTTCACCGACCCCGAGGCCGCCGCGGTCGGGCTCTCCCTCGCCGAGGCGGAGGAGGCCGGCCACCGGGTCCGCGCGGTCGACGTGGAGTTCTCCTCCGTCGCCGGTGCGGCCCTGTACGGCGACGGCTACAAGGGCCGCGCCCGCATGGTCGTGGACCTGGAGGACGAGATCCTGCGGGGCGTCACCTTCGTCGGCCCCGGCGTCGGCGAACTCATCCACTCGGCCACGATCGCCGTCGCGGCCCACGTCCCGATCAGCCGCCTGTGGCACGTGGTCCCCTCGTACCCGACCCTGAGCGAGGTCTGGCTGCGGCTGCTGGAGGCGTACCGGGACAACTGAGAGGCGCGTTACGGCAGTTCGAAGCCGAGGGCGGTCGCCGCCGTCGAGGGGGTCGGCTGGGACCACAGGGCGGCGACGGCCTCGTTGGTGGACAGGGAGCGCGGTTCGGCGCGGTCGAGGTAGAGGGTGCCGTCGAGGTGGTCCGTCTCGTGCTGCACGATGCGGGCGGGCCACCCGGTGAACACCTCGTCCACCGGGCGCCCGCACTCGTCCTCGGCGCGCAGCCGCACCTCGGTGTGCCGGGCCACCACCGCCTGCCAGCCGGGCACGCTGAGGCAGCCCTCGAAGAACGCGGCGCGCGTCGTGCCGACGGGCTCGTACACCGGGTTCACCAGGACCCGGAAGGGCTGCGGACGCCGGCCCCGGACCGCGGCGATCTCGTCCGGCACCGGTGCCGGGTCCTCCAGGACCGCGATCCGCAGCTCCACACCGACCTGGGGCGCGGCGAGGCCCACGCCGGGCGCGGCGTGCATGGTCAGACGCAGCGCCTCGACGAAACGGGCCAGCAGGGCGGGGCCGAGCTGGCCGTCGTACGCCTCGGTGGGGCGGCGCAGCACCGGCCGGCCGGCGGCGACGATGGGCAGGGGGCCGCCGGCGGCGAGGAGTTCCTCGACCCGTTCGGCGAGCGGTGCGTGATCACGGTCGGATGCCATCGCGCCAGGATGCCACGGGGGCCCAGCCGGGGACGAGGCGCCCACCCCGGGGTGGGTACGAGGGGCGCGGCCCCGGGGTGGGTACGAGGGGCGCGGCCCCGGGGCGGGCACGAGGCGCGGACCCGGGGTGGGTACGAGGCGCGCGGCCCCGGGGTGGGTACGAGGGGCGCGGCCCCGGGGTGGGTACGAGGGGCGCGGCCCCGGGGCGGGCACGAGGCGCGGACCCGGGGTGGGTACGAGGCGCGCGGCCCCGGGGTGGGTACGAGGGGCGCGGCCCGGGGTGGGCACGAGGCGCGCGGCCCGGGGCGGGCGCGTGGCCGGGCGCCGGGGCGTGGGACCTCGGCGCCCGGTGTCGCGCCACGGCGCCTCAGCCTCGCGCGGGCTCGCCCGCCAGCGCGGCGGCGATCCGCAGATGCCGCTCCGCCTCCGCGTGCCGCGACTGCCGTTCGAGCGTGCGGCCCAGCATCAGCCGGGCGTAGTGCTCCACCGGATCGCGCTCCACGATCGTCCGCAGCTGGTCCTCGGCCCGCCGCAGCTGCGCCGAGTGGTAGTACGCGCGGGCCAGCAGCAGCCGGGGCCCGGTCTGCTCCGGTACCTCCTCCACCAGGGCGGCCAGCACGCGCGCCGCCCCCGCGTAGTCCTTGGCCGCGAAGAACGCCTGGGCGCGCTCCCAGCGCTCGGCCGGGGTGCCGTGGCCGTAGTACGTGGTCTCCACCTGTGACCTCCTTCGGCGGCCACAACGGCACCAGTCAGTTCAATATTCCACTACCCGCTCCCGGGGGCCGGTCCACGTCCGGCCGGCCTTTCTCGGTGACGCCGGCCACCGGCACCCGCGCGACCCCCGGGGACCGGCGCCGGCGCCCCGCGTCAGCGATGGATCGGCAGCGGGGTCATCTCCACCAGCCGCCGCCCCGTGCCGCCCCACCGCAGGGCGATGACCTCGGCCATGATGGCCACCGCCGTCTCCTCCGGCGTACGGGCGCCCAGGTCGAGCCCGATCGGCGCGGCCAGCCGGGACAGCTCCGCCTCGCTCATGCCCTCCTCGCGCAGCCGCCGCAGCCGGTCCTCATGGGTACGGCGGCTGCCCATCGCGCCGATGTAGCGGGCGGGTGTGCGCAACGCCCGCCGGAGCAGCGGCACATCGAACTTCGGGTCGTGGGTGAGGACGCAGATCACCGTGTTCTCGTCCACCTCGGTCGACTCCAGATACCGGTGCGGCCACTCCACCACCAGCTCGTCCGCGTCCGGGAAGCGGCGGCGGGTGGCGAACACCGGGCGGGCGTCGCACACGGTGACGTGATAGCCGAGGAACTTGCCGATCCGGGCCACCGCGGACGCGAAGTCGATGGCGCCGAACACCAGCATCCGCGGCGGCGGCGCGAAGGACTCCACGAACACGGCGACGTCGTCGCGCCGCTCCTCGCCCGCGCGCCCGACCCGCACCACCCCGGTACTGCCCTGCGCCAGCAGCCCCTGCGCCCGCTCGACCACGGAGGCGTCGAGGCGGGCGTCACCGAGCGTGCCCCGCCCACCGGACGGCGTGACGATCAGCTGACCGGCGGGCGCGGCCGTGGGATCCGGCTCCGCGCCGCCGCCCTCGTCCGGCAGCGGCGACACCACCGCCACCGGCCGCCCCGCGCCCATCGCCTCCAGCACCCCCGGCAGCCCCGGGAAACGGCCCGCGCCCGCCGGCCGTACCAGGATCTCGATGATCCCGCCGCAGGTCAGGCCGACCGCGAGCGCGTCGTCGTCGCTGACGCCGTAGGTCACGAGGGCGGGCTCGCCGCTCTCCAGGACCTCGCTCGCCAGCTCGTACACCGCGCCCTCCACACAGCCTCCCGAGACGCTCCCGATCACCTCGCCGTCCTCGGCGACCGCCAGCGAGGAGCCCGCCTGGCGCGGCGCCGACCTCCAGGTCCGTACGACCGTCGCCACCGCGAATCGCTTGCCCGACGCACTCCAGGCGGAGAGGCCCTCCGCGATGTCCCGCATCCGTGTGCCTCCTTCGGCGGCGTCCCTCACCGCCACACCCACCGCATACCCGTTCGGGCCTCTGCGCAGGCCGTACGGCGGTCCGCGCCTCGGCGCCCGGCCCCCGCCCAAACCCCGTGGCGGCCGTTCTCCCCCGTCCGGCGTCCGGATCATGCGAATGCCGTCCGCCGCATGTCAACGGCAGCTTAAGTCTTCGCTTAAGTGACCGCGCCCGTCGTGTCGAGCGAGTTAAGCGAAGGCTTAAGCAGCGATTGACACCCCGCCCGGACGGAGGCGCAATGATCTTTGGACAACGGCGCCCGACGCGCCCGGCTGCCCGCCGGGCGAGACAGGGGAGTGCGGCATGCAGGTTCCCGCTCCGTTCGAATACCAGCGGGTGGGCACGGTGGACGAGGCGGTCACGCTTCTGGACCGGCTCGGCGACACCGCCCGGCTGGTGGCCGGCGGACACAGCCTCCTCCCGATGATGAAACTCCGGCTGGCCAATTTCGAATACCTCATCGACATCAATGAGCTGCACGACGAACTGGGCTATATCCGCGTCGAACCCGGCCTGATCCGTATCGGCGCGATGACCCGGCACCGCGAGCTGCTGGAGTCCGACGAACTCGCCGCCGCCTTCCCGATCTTCCGCGACGCCGAACGGGTGATCGCCGACCCCGTGGTGCGCAACCGGGGCACCCTGGGCGGCTCCCTGTGCCAGGCGGACCCCTCCGAGGACCTGTCGGCGGTGTGCACCACGCTGGACGCGTCCTGCGTGATCCGCGGGATGGACGGCGAGCGCGTGGTCCCCATGGAGGACTTCCACCAGGGGCCGTACGAGACCGCCGTCGGCGACGCGGAGATCCTCACCGAGGTGCGCTTCCCGGTCCGCCCGCGCGGATCCAGCGCCTACGAGAAGGTCGAGCGGCGCGCCGGGGACTGGGCGGTCGTCTCGGCGGGCGCGGCGCTCTGGCTGGACGGGTCAGGGCTGATCGCGGACGCCCGGGTCGGCCTCGCCGCCGTCGGACCGAACACCGCCGGCATTCCCGGGATCGCCGGCGCCCTGCGCGGCCGGCCGCCCGCCGAGGAGCTGTGGGCGCGGGCCGGCGACATCGCGGCCGAGTCCTGCTCCCCGGCCACCGACCGGCGTGGCAGCGCCGAGTACAAGCGGCATCTGGCCCGTGAGCTGACGATGCGCGTACTGCGCCGGGCCATGGCCCGGCTCAACGGACAGGAGGTGTGATCGTGCAGGTCACCATGACCGTCAACGACGAAGAGATCACCCGGGAGATCGAGGGCCGGCTGCTGCTGGTGCACTTCCTGCGCGACCACCTCCAGCTGACCGGCACCCACTGGGGCTGCGACACCAGCAACTGCGGCACCTGCGTGGTCTGGCTGGACGGCGAGCCCGTCAAGTCCTGTACGGTGCTGGCCGCGATGGCGGGCGGCCACGAGGTACGCACCGTCGAGGGCCTGGAGCAGAACGGCGAACTCGACCCGATCCAGCGCGGGTTCATGGAATGCCACGGCCTCCAGTGCGGCTTCTGCACCCCCGGCATGATGATGACCTCCCGCGCCCTGCTCGACCGGAACCCGGACCCCTCCGACGAGGAGATCCGCGAGGCCATCTCCGGCCAGATCTGCCGCTGCACCGGCTACGCCACCATCGTCCGCTCGATCCGCTGGGCCGCCGCCGAACAGGCCGGCACCCGCACCACCGCCGAGGAGCCCGAGCGCACCGTCGCACCCGCCGACCGGCACCAGCAGTCCGTCGCGTCGGCCCAGGGGAGCACCTCATGACCACCGTCGCCGACAACGGCCGCCGCACCGCCTTCGTCGACAACGACCAGAAGCCCAACGGCCACGGCCGGATGCTGCGCAAGGAGGACCCCCGCTTCGTCCGCGGCCGGGGCCGCTACGTGGACGACCTCCAGCTGCCCGGCATGCTCCACCTGGCGATCCTGCGCTCCCCGTTCGCCCACGCCCGCGTCGTCTCCGTCGACACCACCCTCGCCGAGGCCCACCCCAAGGTCCGCCTGGTGGTCACCGGCGCGATGCTCGCCGAGAAGGGCCTGGCCTGGATGCCGACCCTGTCGAACGACGTGCAGGCCGTCCTCGCCACCGACAAGGTCCGCTTCCAGGGCCAGGAGGTCGCCTTCGTCGTCGCCGAGGACCGGTACGCGGCCCGCGACGCCCTCGAACTGATCGACGTCGAGTACGAACCGCTGGACGCGGTGATCGACGTACGCACCGCGCTCTCGCCCGAGGCCCCGGTCATCCGCGACGACCTGGAGGGCAAGGCCGACAACCACGTCTTCGACTGGGAGACCGGCGACGCGGACGCCACCGACGAGGTGTTCCGGCGCGCCGACGTCGTCGTCTCGCAGGACATCGTCTACCCCCGGGTGCACCCGGCGCCCATGGAGACCTGCGGCGCGGTCGCCGACTACGACGCGGTCGACGGCAAGCTCACCCTGTGGTCCACCACCCAGGCCCCGCACGCCCACCGCACCCTGTACGCGATCGTCGCCGGACTGCCCGAGCACAAGATCCGCGTGGTCTCCCCGGACATCGGCGGCGGCTTCGGCAACAAGGTGCCGATCTACCCGGGTTACGTGTGCGCGATCGTCGGCTCCCTGCTCACCGGCAAACCGGTGAAGTGGATGGAGGACCGCGCCGAGAACCTGATCAGCACCGGCTTCGCCCGCGACTACCTCATGCGCGGCGAGATCGCGGCCACCCGCGACGGCAGGATCCTCGCCGTCCGCACCAATGTCCTCGCCGACCACGGCGCGTTCAACGGCGTCGCCGCGCCCGTGAAGTACCCGGCCGGCTTCTTCGGCGTCTTCACCGGCAGCTACGACCTGGAGGCCGCCTACTGCAAGATGACGGCCGTCTACACCAACAAGGCGCCCGGCGGGGTGGCGTACGCCTGCTCCTTCCGCATCACCGAGGCGGTCTACCTGGTCGAGCGGATCGTCGACTGCCTCGCCGCCGAGCTGCGGATGGACCCGGTCGAGCTGCGGATGAAGAACTTCATCCGGCCCGAGCAGTTCCCCTACCGCACCAAGACCGGCTGGGTGTACGACTCCGGGAACTACGCCCCGACCATGGAACTGGCCAAACAGCTCGCCGGATACGACGAGTTGCGCGCCGAGCAGGCCGAGAAGCGGGCCCGCGGCGAGATCATGGGCATCGGTGTGTCCTTCTTCACCGAGGCGGTCGGCGCCGGACCCCGCAAGGACATGGACATCCTCGGCCTCGGCATGGCCGACGGCTGCGAACTGCGGGTCCACCCCACCGGGAAGGCCGTCGTACGGCTGTCGGTGCAGACCCAGGGGCAGGGCCACGAGACGACGTTCGCGCAGATCGTCGCCGAGGAACTCGGCATCCCGCCCCAGGACATCGAGGTCGTGCACGGCGACACCGACCAGACCCCGTTCGGCCTCGGCACGTACGGCAGTCGCTCCACCCCGGTCTCCGGCGCGGCCGCCGCCCTGGTCGCCCGCAAGGTCCGTGACAAGGCGCGGCTGATCGCCTCCGGGATGCTGGAGGTCTCGGTCGCCGACCTGGAGTGGGAGAAGGGCTCCTTCACGGTGGCGGGCGACCCGAACGCCTCGGTGACCATCCAGGACATCGCGATGCGGGCGCACGGCGCGGGCGATCTGCCCGAGGGCGTCGAGGGCGGCCTGGAGGCGCAGATCTGCTACAACCCGGAGAACCTCACCTATCCGCACGGCGCCTACATCTGCGTGGTCGACATCGACCCGGGCACCGCGAAGGTGACGGTACGCCGGTTCGTGGCGGTGGACGACTGCGGCACCCGGATCAACCCGATGATCATCGAGGGCCAGGTGCACGGCGGGCTCACCGACGGCGTCGGCATGGCGCTGATGGAGATGATCGCCTTCGACGAGGACGGCAACTGCCTCAGCGGCTCCCTGATGGACTACCTCATCCCGACCGCCCTCGAAGTGCCCGACTGGGAGACCGGGTTCACGGTCACGCCGTCCCCGCACCACCCGATCGGCGCCAAGGGCGTGGGCGAGTCCGCGACCGTCGGCTCCCCGCCCGCGATCGTCAACGCGGTGGTCGACGCGCTCTCCCCGTTCGGGATCCGGCACGCGGACATGCCGCTGACCCCCTCCCGGGTCTGGGAGGCGATGCAGGGCCGGCCCCGCCCGCCGATCTGACCCGGGGCGGTGCGTACAGGAGACGGTGACGGAGTCGAGGAGGTGACCGGGGTGCCCAAGACGGTGAGCGCGCGTGCGCTCGAACTGGCCCAGCGGCGCGTGCCGTTCGTGCACGCCCGCGTGGTGCGCGCCCAGGCGCCCGCGTCCGCGCACCCGGGCGACGAGGCGATCGTGTACGGCGACGGCACGATCGACGGATTCGTCGGCGGGATGTGCGCCGAGGGCTCGGTGCGCACGGCGGCGCTGAACGCCCTCAACGGCGGCGGGCCGCTGCTGCTGCGGGTACTGCCGGCGGGCGAGGTGGCCTTCCCGGACACCCCGGGCGCGAAGGTGGTGGTCAACCCCTGCCTGTCCGGCGGGGCGCTGGAGATCTTCCTGGAGCCGGTGCTGCCGCCGCCGCTGATCGAGGTCGTCGGCACCACCCCGATCGCCGAGGCGTTCGTCGCCCTCGCCGACGTCCTCGGGTACGCCACCGCGCGCTCCCTGCCCGACGGCCCGCCCGCCGAGTACACCGGCGCGGTGATCGTGGCCGGACAGGGCCGGGGCGACGCCGAGGCGCTGCGCGCCGCCCTGGACGCGGACGTCCCGCACATCGCCCTGGTCGCCAGCCGCCGCCGGGGCGCCGCCCTGCTGGACGAACTCGGTCTCGGCGAGGCCGAGCGGGCCCGTGTGCACACCCCGGCCGGTCTGGACATCGGCGCCCGCACGGCGCCCGAGGTGGCACTGTCCATCCTGGCGGAGGTGGTGGAGTCCGTACACGCGCGCGGCGCACCACCGCCGACGGCCCTTCCCGAACAGCCGGCCAAGGCCGTCGACCCGGTGTGCGGGATGACGGTCACCGTCACCGCCGGCACTCCTTCTCTCGCCGCCGGGGACAAGGAGTTCTGGTTCTGCGGCACCGGCTGCCGGGACCGCTACGCGGCGGGGCTGGTGGGCTAACGGGTGAGCGCACTCTTCCTGGACGCCGAGGACGTACGGCGCCGTCTCGCCGAAGTCGGCCACCTCGTGGACGAGGGCACCGCCACCGCCCTCTACCTGGCGAGCGCCCTCGACCGGCCGCTGCTCCTGGAGGGCGAGCCGGGCGTGGGCAAGACCAGCGCGGCCAAGTCGCTCGCCGAGACCCTCGCCACGCCCCTGATCCGCCTCCAGTGCTACGAGGGCCTGACGGCGGGCGAGGCCCTGTACGAGTGGAACTACCAGCGCCAACTGCTCGCCGTACGGCTGACCGAGGCCCGCGGGCAGCATCTGGCCGACGCCGACCTGTTCACCGAGGAGTTCCTGCTGGACCGGCCGCTGCTGCGCGCCGTACGCCATCAGGGACCGCTGCCGCCCGTGCTCCTGATCGACGAGATCGACCGCGCGGACGACGAATTCGAGGCGCTGCTCTTCGAGTTCCTGGGGGAGTGGAGCATCACCATCCCCGAGCTGGGCACCTTCGCCGCCGCCCGGCCCCCGGTGGTGGTCCTCACCTCCAACCGCAGCCGCGAACTCCACGACGCGCTGCGCCGCCGCTGCCTCTACCACTGGATCGACTATCCCGGCCCCGAGCGCGCGGCGGAGATCCTGCGCCGCTCGGTGCCGGCCGCGAACGAACCGCTGATCGCGTCCGCCACCGCGTTCATCGGCAAGGTCCGCGCGCTGGACCTGGACAAGGCGCCCGGCATGGCGGAGGCCATCGACTGGGTGTCCGCGCTCGCCGCGCTGCGCGTGTCCCGGCTGGCCCGCCGCGATGTGATCAGCACCCTCAGCGCGGTCGCCAAGAGCCCCGACGACCGCACGGCCATCACCGGGGCCCTCGGCGAGCTCGGCTACCCCGAAGAAGCGAGGAGACCGTAAGCCATGAAGATCGACAACGAGTTCCGGGTGGACGCGCCCCTGGAGCGGACCTGGCAGGCGCTCACCGATCTGGAGAGCCTCGCCCCCTGCATGCCCGGCGCCCAGCTCACCGGGGTCGACGGCGATGTCTACCGGGGCAAGGTGAAGGTCAAGGTCGGGCCGGTGATCAGCCAGTTCCAGGGCACCGCCCGCTTCACCGAGCAGGACGAGGCCGACCACAGCGCGGTCATCAGCGCGTCCGGCAAGGACACGCGGGGCCAGGGCAACGCCTCCGCGACCGTGCACGCCCGGCTGCGGCCCGACGGCACGGGCACCGCGGTGAGCGTCAGCACCGACCTCAACATCAGCGGAAAACTGGCCCAGTTCGGCAGCGGCATGATCAAGGAGATCTCCGAGAAGCTGTTCGCGCAGTTCGTGGCGAACGTGGAGGAACAGCTGCTGCACAAGCCGGAAGCGACGGCGCCAGGGGGAGGCAAGACACCGGAGGAAACGGAGGTACCGGGGGCATCAGGGGATTCCGCGGGGGCACCGGCCCCGGCGGCCGAGCCCGCACCCTCGTCCTCGACCACCGCCGGGCCGGGCACCGTAGCGCAGAGCGCCGCCGGGCCGGGCACCGTAGCGCAGAGCGCCGCCGGGCCGGGCACCGTAGCGCAGAGCGCCGCCGGGCCGGGCACCGTAGCGCAGAGCGCCGCCGGGCCGGGCACCGTCGAGCAGAGCGCCGCCGAGCCGAGCACCGTCGAGCAGAGCGCCGCCGCTGCCGATGCCGCTGCCGTACGACCCTCACCGCCCCCTCGGCCCGAGGCCGCCGCCGCGCCCCGGCCGGCCACCCGCCCGCGGCCGCCCGTGCGGGAGAACGAACCCCTGGACCTGATGCAGTACGCCGGGAAGTCGGTGTACAAGCGGCTCGTCCCCGTGGCGGTCGGCGCGGTCGTCGTCGGCGTGGTGATCTACTGGGCGGTGCGCTGAGCCCGGCGGGGCGGTGGCACCGGGGCCCGCGCGAT
The DNA here is from genome assembly GCF_030450125.1 of Streptomyces sp. WP-1. Taxonomy (NCBI): domain Bacteria; kingdom Bacillati; phylum Actinomycetota; class Actinomycetes; order Kitasatosporales; family Streptomycetaceae; genus Streptomyces; species Streptomyces sp. WP-1. Next base: position 1,002,061 of record NZ_CP123923.1, on the reverse strand, counting down.
GACGCCGACCCAGCCGTTCCTGCCCGCCGTGGACCGGGCCGCGTTCGCCGTGGCGCTCGCCGACCGGCTGCGGAGCCGGGGCGTGCCCGTGGGCCTGACCGCCGCCCGGGACTTCGTGTCCGCGCTGGCCGCGTCCTGGCCCGCCACGCGGTCCGCCCTGTACTGGACGGCCCGGGTCACCCTGGTCCGCGACCGGCCGTACCTGGCCCGCTTCGACGAGGTATTCGACGCGGTGTTCGGGGACGCCGTGCTGTCCCTGGACCCGCATGCCCGCCGTACCGGCCGGGGCGCCGTGCCACCGGCCCGGGACGACGCGCGCGCCCCGCTGCCCGCGGGCGCGGACGGCGATCCGGTGGAGGACGCGGGGCTGCCGTGGGTGACGCTGCCGCCGGTGGTGGGGGCGGCCGAGCCGGGCGAGGAGCACGTACTGACCGTGCCGCAGCGGCTGCCGACCGAGCTGGCCGGTGCCGTGGACACCCCCTTCGAGCGGCTGGGGGAGCGGGAGGCGGCGCTGCTCGGGCAGTGGCTGGAGACGGGGCTGCGGCAGTGGCCGACCCGCCGCTCCCGCCGGTACGCGCGGCGCCCGGGCGGCTCCCGGGTGGCGCTCCGGGAGACGCTGGCCCGCTCCCGGCGCACCGGCTGGGAACCGGTAAGGCTGGTGCGCACCGGGCCCCTGGACCGGCCCCGGCGGGTGGTGGTGCTGTGCGACGTGAGCCGGTCGATGCAGGCGCAGGCGGTGGCGTATCTGCATCTGATGCGGGCGCTCGCGCTGACCACGCGGGCCGAGGTGTTCGCCTTCGCCACCTCGCTGACCCGGCTCACCAATGTGCTCGCGCACCGCTCGGCCGAGACGGCGTTCGAGGAGGCGTCGCAGCGGGTCGCGGACCGGTTCGGCGGCACCAGGATCGCGCACTGCCTGGAGACCCTGCTCGCCTCCCACCACGGGGGCGCGCTGCGCGGCGCGGTCGTCCTCGTCGCCTCCGACGGCTGGGACGGCGACCCGCCCGAACGCCTCGCCGCGGCCATGGCCCGCCTGCGCCGCCGCGCCCATACGGTCGTCTGGCTCAACCCCCGCGCGGGCGCCCCGGGTTACGCCCCCCGAACGACGACGATGACCGCCGCGCTCCCGTACATCGACCTGCTCCTCCCCGCCGATACGTTCGCCTCCCTGCTGCGCGTGGCCCCGGAGGTGGCCCGGCTGACCGGGCGCGGCGGCCCGCCCAGGCGCCAGGTGAGGGCGCGGCAGTAGGATCCCCCGCGCCCGTCCGTCGTATTGTCCCGGCCGTGTCGTCCCGGCCGGGACGCGATCCTCGGCGTGCACAGGACGGGACCGTTCTCGATCGGGCCGTTCTGGTCGGGATCGTTCCGGCGACGCCGTTTCGCACCGCGGCGGTGATGCCGCGGCTCAGCTCCACAGCGTCACATGGATCGCCGGACGGAACCGGCCCGCCGTGACCCCGGCGCCGCGCAGCATGGCCTGGGTGGCGCGGGGCGTGGTGACGAAGCGGCGGAGTTCGGCGGCGGCCGGCGGGGCCTCGCGGTCGCCGAGGGCGAGGAGGTTCCAGGAGCCGCGCGCGGGCAGCTGGGGGCCGCCGATCTGCCGCAGGTCACCGTCGGCGAGGTCCTTGCTGACCGCGAAGGTCACCGCGAGCGCCACCCCGGTGCCGTGCTTCGCCTCGTCCACCGCCGCGGTGTGGCTCTGGAAGATCCGCTGGCGGTCCTCGGGGATCTGGAGCCGCCGCAGCACGGACGGCACTATCCCGGCCCGCCCCACCGCCGAGGGCCCGAGCAGCCAGGTCTGCTCGCGCAGCTCCGCCACCCCGGCGGGCCCGGTGCGGGCGGCGAGCGGATGGGTGGCGCCGACGACCGCGATCATCTGGTAGTTGAGGAAGTGCGTGCAGCTCATCGAGGCGTCCACGGTGGCGGGCCGGGGTCCGATGGCCACGTCCACCGCCCGTTCCATCAGCAGCAGCGGGAAACGCTGCGGATCGTGCACGCTCAGTTCCACGTCGAGGTCGTCGGCACGCCCCGCGAAGAGTTCGATCAGGCCGGGCGCCGCGTACTCGGCGAACAGGCTCGATGTGGCGACCCGCAGCAGCCGCCGCCCGGAGCCGGCCTGCTGCACCTCCAGCACGGTCTGGTCCTGGAGGCCCAGCATCTGCGCCGCCCGGCTGGCGAGCCGCAGCCCGCCCGGGGTGAACGCCAGCCCGCTGCCCGTACGGGTGAACAGCTTGTCGCCGAGCTCCCGGCGCAGATGGGCGATGTGCAGCGAGACGGCGGCCTCGGTCACCGCGAGGTCCGCCGCCGCTGCCTTCACGGAGCCGAGCCGGACCGTCGCCGAGAACGCCCGCAGCTGTGCCGGGGTCAACCAGAACCTCCCCTGATCACCACGGATGCGCCTGTGCATGCGTGGCGTGTGTGACCTGCGTCTCAAACTACCGCACAGATCGTTCCGGGGCCATGAAACCGGCCGAATCCCCCGCGCCCCGGCCGGGCACCTCACGGCCGTCCCCGTCCATGGGTCGTCCGGCCCCGGAATCTCTGCCGACAGGCCCCTGTGCGCGGCGCCCGCGCATGACGATGATCAGCGCATGCGAGGAAGGGAGACCCAGCAGTGATCGCCGTCGTCGGACATCCGGATCTCACCCTGCCGACGCTGACCCTCCTGGAGGAGGAGCTGCGCTCGCGGCTGGCCGACAGCGCCCGCACCGGCCGCGCCGGACTGGTCCGGGCCGGCGGGGGCCTGCCCGTGGTGTTCGGACGGGCCGCGCGCAAGGCGGGGCTCGCCCTGGTGACGGTCCTGCCGTCCCTCAAAGGCGTGCCCTCCCGCGTCGCCGAGCCGGACCGCAAGGCGGCCGGTGAACTGCTGCTGCTGTCGCAGATGGTGCGCCTGGTCGAGTACGACCCCGGCGACCGCGCCTCCTGCATCGGCGCCGACGAGGCCCTGGTCCGCTCCTGCGCCCGGGTGCTGGCCGTCTGGGACGGCTCACCCTCCAACGGCCGTGACGCGACCGCCCACTTGGTGGCCTACGCCCGCAGTCACGGAGTCGACGTGGAGGTGCTGTGGCCGCGCGGCGCCGAGCACCGGACCGGCGCGTTCGCCGGGGCGCCGGGGGCCCGCGCGCTCACAGGTCGTTCCCCGCGTACGACAGGTTGAAGCTCTTGTTGGTCAGCGGGAAGTCCGGCACGATCGTGTCGGTCAACGCGACCGGCAGCGCGGGCCAGTTGAAGAAGGACGGGTCGACGGGCTTGACCCGGCGCAGCGTCCCGTCGGGGGCGAGTTCGACCCGGGTGGCGATGGTGCCGCGCCAGCCCTCCACCAGACCCACCCCGCTGCGGGGCCCCGTCCCCGGCACCGGTGGCACGCCCAGCGCGGTGACCGGCCCGGCGAGTTCCTCGGTGAACCGCCCGGCCAGCGCGAGGGAGCTGTCGATCTCCTCGGCCCGCACCAGGAAGCGGGCCAGTACATCGCCGCCGCTGCGGACGGCGGCCCGGGGCGCGTGGTCGTCGAGGAAGGGGTGTGCGGCGCGGGCGTCGTAGCCGAGGCCGCTGGCGCGGGCCACATAGCCGAGGCAGCCGATGTCCCGGGCGGCGTCGGCGGGCAGCACGGCGGTGCCGGTGAAGCGGTCGCGGACCGTGGAGTGGCCGAGGGCGAGGCCGGTGAGTTCGCGGATGTCCTCGCCGATCGCGGTGAGTCGCCGTACGTCGGGCACGGAGCGCAGGGTCGCGCCGCCGGGGACGATCCCGCCGCGCAGCAGCCGGTGACCGGTGATCTCCCGGTTGAGGCGCAGGAGTTGCTCGCGGACTCGCTGGGCGTGGGCGTTGAGGATGCCGTGCCCCACGTCGTTGCAGAGCATGCCGAGGTCGGCCACATGGTTGTGGATCCGCTCCAGTTCGAGGAGCAGGGCACGGGCGCGCCGGGCCTCGGCCGGGACCTCGGCGCCGGTCGCCTCCTCCACGGCGAGGCAGTACGCGAGGGCGTGGCCGACGGCCGTGTCGCCGCTGATCCGCTCGGCCAGCGGCAGCCCGGCCGCGATGGTGCGGCCCTGGAACAGCTTCTCCACGCCCTTGTGCACGAACCACAGGCGGGCCTTGAGCCGGAGGATGGTCTCGCCGACCACGGAGAACCGGAAGTGGCCCGGCTCGATCAGCCCCGCGTGCACCGGCCCGACCGGGATCTCGTACACGCCGTCGCCCTCGACCTCCAGGAAGGGGTACGGCCCCTCCTGCTCCCCGAAGGGCGGCGGGGGCCCGGCGTCCGGGCGCATCGGATACCAGCCGCGCGGCCAGTGGAAGTGCCGTACCAGCCGGCGGGGCAGCGGATGCCCGAGCGGCACGATGCCGAACAGATCCCGCATCTCCCGCTCGAACCGGCCCGCCGGGTAGCAGAGATGGGCCAGCGTCGGCAGCTCGGGGCGGTCCGGGTCGAGGAGCACGTGGAGTTCGACGCGGGTGTCGGGCGGTCCGGCGACGAACAGGTACACCACGCGGATGCCGAGCTTGTCGTGATGGGCGCAGACCAGCGCGAGCCGGTGACCGTCCCTCAGCAACGCTTCGGCGCGCGGGGGGAGTTGGGACAGGGCGAGGATCTCCGTCGTGCGCATGGGGTCAGTGCCCTCCGATCGTGTCGGCGGCGGCGCGCAGCAGGCCGGTGAGGGGTCCGGTGGCGGTGCCCAGGGCGGCGCAGGCGGCCAGGGCGAGCAGCGAGGGCCATGTGCCCGTGCGTGACTCGTCCGCCGGCCGGTCGGGGGCCGGGCCGAGCAGCATATGGGCGGTGCGGACGGCCAGCGCGGCGAAGGCGGTGAGCACCAGCGGCAGGGCCGCCGCCGTCGCCCAGGCGAGCTTGGTACCGGCGGCGAAACCCGCGCGGGCGATGCCGAGTTCGGAGGCGAAGAGGCCGAACGGCGGGAAGCCCAGCAGCGCGAGCACCGCGCAGCCGAACACCCCGCCCAGAAGCGGTGCCCGGCCGAGCAGCCCCCGGATCCGGCCGATGCGCGAGGTGCCGGTCAGCTGGAGGATCCGGCCCGAGGCGCAGAACGCCGCCGACTTGGCCAGACCGTGCCCGGCGATGTGCAGCAGCGCCGCCGACAGGGCGAGGGGGCTCCCGACCGCCGTGGCCAGGGCGATCAGGCTCATGTGCTCCATGCTGGAGTAGGCCAGCATCCGCTTGTGGTCGCGCTGCGCCAGCAGCAGAGCGGCGGCGACGGCCAGTGTGAGCAGGGCGATCCCGGCCAGCAGCCCCCGGGTGAAACCGGCGCCGAGGGCCGCGTCCGCGATGACCCGGTAGCGCAGGATCGCCGAGAACGCCACGGACAGCAGCACCCCCGACATCAGCGCCGACACCGGCGCGGGCGCCTGGCTGTGCGCGTCCGGCAGCCAGGCGTGCAGCGGGACCAGGCCCGCCTTGGCGCCGAAACCGAGGACGATCAGGGTGATGCCGAGCCGGGTGACCCCCGCGTCGAGGCGGCCGGCGTGGGCCACCAGCGTGGGCCAGTCCAGCGCCCAGGACTCGGCGACGCCCGCCTGCCGGGCCGCGTAGTAGATCAGCACGGTGCCGAGGAAGGCGAGCGCGATGCCCGCCGAGCAGATCACCACGTACTTCCAGGCGGCCTCCACCGAGGTGCGGGTGCGGCGGTGCCCCACCAGGAACGCCGTGACGATGGTGGTGGCCTCCACCGCCACCCACAGCACCCCGAGATTCGCGGTCACCACGGCCAGGCACATCGCGGCCAGGAACGCCTGCACCAGCACCTGGTACCGCCAGGCCGTACGGCGGCTCGCCCGCCCCGCGGCACGCTCTCCCGCCAGGTACGCGGGCGCCGACCCGCACGCGGTCAGCGCCACGGCGCCCACCACCAGCAGCATCCAGACGCTGAGGGCGTCCGCCCGCAGCAGCCCGGAGCAGGCGGTCAACGGCCCCGTGCGCGGCACCCGGACGGCGAGCAGGCCCCCGCAGAGCAGGATCACCAGGGGGGAGACGAGACCGGCCCAGGCGGCGGGCTGCCGGTGCGGGAACCCCGGGGGGCCCGGAGGGTCCGGGGGGCCCGGGGGGCCCGGCGGTGTGACGCGGGGGCCGCCGTCCGGTGCCTCGGTGGCCTGACCGGGAAGCAGCCTCCTCACCCGGCCGGAAGGCAACCCCGTCACCCGGCCGGAAGGCAACCCCGTCGCCCGGCCGGGAGGCAACCCCCTCACCCGGCCGGGAAGCAGCCCCGACGCCCGGCCGGGAAGCAGCCCCGACGCCCGCCCGGGAAGCTCCCCCGCCTCGTGACCGGCGAGCGCCCCCGTCACCTGATCGGACGGCGGGTCCGCCGTACCCCCGGCCGCCCCCACCCCCACCGGCTGTCGTACCCGCACCCGCACCGGAGCCGGTCGGGGTGGCCGCACCGGGGTGAGCGCGTACGCGGCGGCCGCGAGCAGCGGTACGGCGGCGGGCGCGGTGAGCAGGGCGGCGGTCGGCGTCGCGTTCATCAGTCGTGCAGCTCCCGCAGGTCGTCGATGTCGGTCGTGCCGAAGGCCGCCCGCATCCGGGCGGTGAGGATCTGGAGCACCAGCACCGCCAGCAACACATCGAAGGAGACGCCCAGTTCGACGATGAGCGGCACCCCGGAGGTGGCGAGGAAGGCGGTGGCGGTGATGCCGTTGTCCAGCAGCAGGAACCCCACCACCTGGGCGAGCGCCCGGCGCCGGGTCGCCAGTACGAAGAACCCGATCAGGACGGCGGCGAGCCCCACCGGCAGCGCCCGGGTGGCCGGGGTCGGATCGAGCAGGGTCAGCGGCCGGGACACCGCGCAGGCGAGCAGCGTGAGCAGGGCCGCGGTCAGCAGCGAGGCCCCCACATCGACCAGCGGCCGGGTCTCGCGGACCTCCTCGCCGCCCCGGCCCGCGGCCGGCGCGGCCAGCGCGCGCCGCATCAGGTACGGCAGGAGACCCGCCCGCAGCAGCCCGATGCCGAGGCCCACCCCGACCAGGTCCCACCGGCCCTCGTGCGCCCCGAGCAGGACCGCGAGAACGGCCAGCGCCACCCCCTGGAGGGCGAACACCCGGATGATCGCGGCGAGTTCACGCCGCCACAGCACCAGTACGGCCGCCAGCAGGAAGACCCCGCAGGCCAGATCGAGGAGCCGGGTGTACAGGCCGCCGCTCATGACGCTCCGTCCAGGAAGTACGACGCGGACACCGAGAGCAGCGCCAACAGGAAGGAACCGGCGAGGAGTTCGGGCACCCGGAACAGCCGTACCTTCGCCCAGCACACCTCGGCCGCCGCGAGCAGCGCGCCCAGCACGGCCACCTTCACCGCGCACAGCACCAGGGCCACCGGCAGCGCGGCCCAGGAGGCGCCGGTGGCGATGCCCCAGGGCACGGCCAGCGAGGAGAGCAGCCCGAGCAGCAGCGTCAGCCGCAGCTGCGCCCCGAGTTCGACGAGCGCCAGGTCGGGGCCCGCGTACTCCAGCACCATCGCCTCATGGATCATGGTGAGTTCGAGGTGCGTGGAGGGGTTGTCCACCGGGATCCGGCCGGTCTCGGCGAGCACCGCCACCGCGAGCGCGGCGACGGCGAGCAGCCCGGCCGGCGAGGCGAACCGCGCCGGCTGTCCGACGGCGTCGGCGACGATGGCCGGGATGTTGGTGGTCCCGGCGGGGAGCGACAGCGCGAACACCGAGAGCAGGATGGTCGGTTCGACCAGCGCCGCCACCGTCATCTCCCGGGAGGCGCCCATCCCGCCGAACGCGGTGCCGGTGTCCAGGGCAGCCAGGGCGAGCGCGAGGGTGCCGAGCGCGAACAGCGCCACCACCAGGATGAGATCCGCGTGCCCGCTCACCGGTGTGGCGGTGGACAGCAGCGGCACCAGCGCGGCGGCCACCACGGTGGTGGCGACCAGCAGTGCGGGCGCGACCCGGAAGGCGGGTCCGGTCCCGGCCGGGGTGACGGACTCCTTGCGCAGCAACTTGCGCGCGTCCCGCCAGGGTTGCAGCACCCCGGCCCCCGCCCGCCCCTCCAGGCGGGCCCGCACCAGCCGCATCCACCCCGTCAGCAGCGGCGCCCCGGCCACCACGGCCACGACCTGGCCGACCACGGCCGTGTACCCGATCGCGTTCCTCACCAGCCCACCACCAGCGCCGAGAGCAGGACCACGAGACCCGCGAAGCCGTAGCCGAGATACACATGCACCCGGCCGCCCGCGAGCCGCCGCGCCGCCCGGCCGGTCCGGTCCAGCGCCCGCAACACCGGCTCGTACAACCGGTGTTCGATCCGGTCGGGCACCCGGCGCCGGAACCGCACCCGCTCCACCAGATACGCCGAGCCGTGCACCGAGGTGACGGACACCTCCTGCTCCGGGGCGAGCACCCCGTCGAAGACCCGCTGCAACGGCTCGGCGAACGAGGTCGCCGTGTACGCCATGCGCGGCGTCGGCGCCCCGCCCCCGCAGTCCCACAGCCGGGCGCCCGTGCGGCGCCCGCGACGGCCGTAGCGGCGGGGCAGCCCGGTGGCGAGCGCGAGCGCCGCGGTGAGGGCGGCCGCCACCCACAGCGGGGAGAGCGAGGCGGAGATCCCGGTCAGCCGCACCCGCAGACCGCCGCCGGTCAGCGCGCCCGCGCCGGGCAGCCCGACCGTGCCCACCACCCGGTCGAGGCCGTCACCGAGCAGCCCCGGCACCACCGCGAGCGCCACCGTGGCCGCCGCGAGCAGGGCCATCCCGGCGAGCATCGGCGGCGGTGCCTCACGTGCCGCGGCGGCCCGCGCGTCGCGCGGCCGGGCGAAGAAACCGACCCCGAGCGCCTTCACGAACACGGCGGCGGCGATCCCGGCCGACAGCGCGATCAGCGCCACCGACAGCGGCAGTACGACGGCGACCGCGACCCCGGGCACCCTCATGCCATGGATCAGGGACTGGAGCAGCAGCCACTCGCCGATGAACCCGTTGCCGGGCGGCAGCGCCACGGCGCCGAGCGCGGCCAGCGCGAAGAAGGCGGTCGTCACGGGCATCCGGGGGCGCAGCCCGCCCAGCCGGTCCAGGTCCCGCAGCCCCGTGGCCCGCAGCACGGACCCGGCCGCGCAGAACAACAGGGCCTTGAAAGCGGCGTGGTTGACGAGGTGCAGCAGCGCCGCGGCGAGCGCCAGCGCGGCCAGCGGACGCTCCCCGCCGGCCGCGAACAGCCCGCACGCGCCCACCCCGACGAGGACGAGCCCCATGTTCTCGCTGGTCGAGTACGCCAGCAGCCGCTTGAGATCGGCGGCCATCGCGGCCTGGAGGATGCCGTGCACGGCACTCAGGCCACCGAGGGCCAGCAGCACGAGCCACCACCAGGCGGGGCCGCCGCCCAGCAGATCGAGGCCGGTGCGCACGAGGCCGTACACGCCGAGGTTGACCATGGCGGCACTCATCAACGCCGAGACGGGGCTGGGCGCTTCGGGGTGCGCCCTGGGCAGCCAGGCGTGCAGTGGCACCGCGCCCGCCTTCGACGCGAACGCCGCCGTCACCAGCACGAAGACCACTGAGCGGGCGGCGGGGGAGAGGAGGTGGGCGCCGGTGCGCAGCGCGGTGAAGGTCTCCCCGTGCGCCCCGGCCGCGAACAGCGCGAACCCGGCGAGCAGCAGGACGAGTCCGAGATGGGTCAGCACCGCGTACCAGAGGCCGGCCTGCCGCACCGTCCGCCGCTCGGCGTGCTCGGTGAGCACCAGCGACAGGGAGGCCAGCGCCATCAGTTCCCACAGCGCCAGGAACGTCGACACCGAGGCCGCCACCGGGACGAGGACGAGGGTCAGCGCGAACAGCGGCAGCACCGCCTGCGCGGTCCGCGAGCCGACCCCGCGCGGGCCGTGCCCGGACGCGTACCCGATGCCGTACACCCCGACGGCGGCCACGACCGTGCCCGCCACCGCCATGAACAGCCCCCCGAGCGCGTCCACCGCCACCCGCGTCCCGGCCAGCGGCAGCAGTCCGGGCAGCACGGCCGCCCAGCGGGCGCCGCCGAGCGTGGCCACGCCCGCCACCGCACCACCCACCCCGGCCCCGGCGGTCAGCACACCGACGGCCACGATCCGTGCCCGGTACGGCAGGACGAGCGCCGCCGGCGCGCCCGCGCAGCCCAGCGCGGTGGCCGTCGTCAGGGCGGCAGGGATCACGTTCACCGGCCGGTCACCCGGCGCAGCGCGGCCACGATCGCCGCGGGCTCCGGTGGGCACCCGGGCACCGCCAGATCCACCGGTACGACGTCACCGACCGCGCCCTCGACGCCGTACCCGCCGGCGAACTCCCCGCAGTCGAGGGCGCAGTCGCCCACCGCGACCACCAGCCGGGGCTCGGCCATCGCGGCCACCGTGCGGCGCAGCGGCTCCGCCATGTTCCGGGTCACGGGCCCGGTCACCAGGGCGACGTCCGCGTGCCGGGGCGAGGCCACCAGGCGGGCGCCGTAGCGCTCGGCGTCGTACACCGGGTTGAACGCGGCGGCGATCTCGATCTCGCAGCCGTTGCAGGAGCCCGCGTCCACGCAGCGCACCTGCGCCGAGCCGCCCAACAGCCGCGCTTTCTCCAGTGGTTGCCCGTCCGGGCGGGGCGGGGCGGGTTCCGCGACCCGCCCGGTGGTCCGGATCTTGCGCAACAGGCCCATGAACCTCTCCCGACTGCTGGTGAGGGCTTTCGCGGGGCCCAACAGGGGGAGCAGTGGCCTGAGTTACGCGCCTTTCCCGGCGTTTTGCCTGATTTCAGCAGTCTTTGCCGCTGTATGGGGGTTCCGTCGGGTGAAGCAGACCGGGAGCAGGCCGTCGGGCCGTCCGAGCGTGTGCTCACGCTCGCTGAGCAGCTCCCGGTTCAGGCCTTCTTGACCACACCGGACTTCAGCTGCATCGCGCCGAAACCGTCGATCCTGCAGTCGATGTCATGGCCGTCGACCCCGTCCACCAGCCGGATGTTGCGCACCTTCGTGCCCGCCTTGATACCGGACGGGCTGCCCTTGACCTTCAGTGCCTTGACCACGGTCACGGTGTCGCCGTCGGTGAGCGCATTGCCGACCGAGTCCCGGATGACCCGGCCCTCCTCGGCGGCGGTGTCCGAGGAAGCCGACCATTCGTGGCCGCACTCGGGGCAGACGAGCAGCGCGCCCATCTCGTAGGTGAACGTGCCCGAACAGGCGGGGCAGGCGGGGAGGTTGTCGCTCATGGAACTCTTTCGCGGTCGGCTGAGCAGGGGTCGAGCTGTGGGTCGAGAAGGGGATCGTGAGGGGGTCGTGAGCAGGTCAGGAGGCGGGCCAGCCGTCCGTCCGCCACTCCTGGCGGTCGTCGCCCTGCGTCCCCGGGCCCCGGCCGTGCGCGGCGAGCGCCGCGGCCAGATCGCAGTGGACCGGGATGTCGGGCCCCTCGCCCGCCGGGACGAGCGAGCCGTCGGCGGGTATCGCGGCCAGCTCCACGCCCCGGCCGCGGGCGGCGAGCAGCCGGGCGGCCTCGGTGATGGCCACCTGGCCCTCCGTGGACCAGTTGCGCAGCGCGGTCAGGTCGAGCACGACCGGCCCGGTGCCGCGCGCCACGGCCCAGCCGATGGCGCCGTTGAAGCGGCGCACGGCGTCCGGGCCGAGGCAGCCGGCGACGGAGAGGACGCCGAGGTCCTGCTCGATGGTGTAGCGCCAGTCGATGGTCATGCGGGGGTGGCTTCCTTGGTGTGGGGGAGGCGGGGTGTGGGGGAGCGGGCCCGGTGGTTCCAGACCCGGTGGTTCCGGACCTGGTGGTTGTAGACCTGGTGGTTCTAGAGAGGCAGGGTGATCCAGATGCTCTTGCCCGCGCCGTCGGCGTCCGCGCGGACCACCGCGGTGCCGCCCAGGCCGAGGACCAGCTCCATCACGGTGGCCAGGCCCCCCGGCCGGGTGAACGCGGTGAGCAGCTGCGGCTGGTGGGGGTGGCGGTCGTGCACGGCGAAGGCGAAGCAGTCGCGGGCCGCCGCGTAGATGACGGTGACCTCGGGGGAGACCTGGGCCGCGTGCCGGACGCTGTTGGTGACCAGCTCGCTGAGGATCAGCAGCGCCGGGTCCACGACGCGGTGGCGCAGCCCGATGCCCCATTCCACGAGGGCCTCCTCGGCGGTCTGCCGCGCGACCCGCACCGCCGTGGGGACGGCGGGCAGGGTGAGCACATGGCGGTGGGGAAGGGCCTGAAGGGCCTGGGACATCATCGCTCCGTCGGGCCTCGGTAATGGTCTGCCGCGCGGGCCGTCCCGTTCACCGGGCGGCTTCCGCACGGGGCGCCGGGGCGGTCCGCTGCGCGGGCAGCGCGGGCACGACGCCCTCCAGACACCCGCGTGCCGCCCGGATCGCCTCGGGGGTGGTGGCGTAGTCCCGGCCGTCGGGCCGCAGCAGCTCCAGCGCGCCGACCGAGTCGAGGACGCGCAGCTGCCCGGGCCGTATGCCGGAGGCCAGGACGACGATGCCGCGCCGGCGCAGCTTCTCCACCGCGTCCTTCAGCACCAGGGCGCCGGTGGCGTCGATGGTCGACACCCGCGACATCCGCAGGATCACCACCCGGACGTCGGCGACCTCGGTCAGCTCCAGCAGGAAGCGGTGCGCGCCCGCGAAGAACAGCGGCCCGTCGAGCCGGTACGCCACGATGTGCTCGGCGAGCAGCGCGTGCTCCTCCGCGCTGTGGTCGCCCCGGTCCAGCGGCACCCGGTCGAGGCGGGCCTGCCGGGCCACGGCCCGCAGCGCCAGGGCACCGGCCACGGCGAGCCCGATGATCACGGCGTGGACCAGGTCCAGGGCGAGGGTGCCGACGGCGGTCAGGACGAGTGTCACCGCGTCCGACCGGGTCGCCCTGGCCATGGCCCTCAGCGAGCCGACCTCGACCATGCGCACCGCGGTGGCCAGCAGGACCCCCGCGAGGGCGGCCAGCGGGATCCTCGCGACCAGCGGCGCGGCGGCGAAGACGATCACCGCGAGGACCACGGCGTGGGTGAACGCGGCGGTGCGGGAACCGGCTCCGGTCCGTACGTTGACCGCCGTGCGCGCGATCGCGCCGGTGGCCGGTACGCCGCCGAACAGCGGGGCGGCGATGTTGGCCAGGCCCTGACCGAACAGCTCGCGGTCCGGGTCGTGCTTCTGCCCGACGGTCATGCCGTCCGCGACCGACGCCGACAGGAGGGACTCCAGCGCGGCCAGCGCGGCCACGGCCACGGCGGGCGTCACCAGGGAGCCCAGGTCACCGAGGTGGAGGAAGGCGAGGGAGGGCGCGGGCAGCCCGGCCGGCAGGTCGCCGATCGGCTTGGCCGCGTCCAGGTGGGCGAGCTGGGCGACGACGGTCGCGGCGATCACGGCGAGGATGGAGAAGGGGACCGTGGGCCGCCAGCGGGCGCCGAGCAGCATCACCGCGGCCACGGCGAGCGCGAGCCCCACGGCGGTCCAGTTCGGTGCCTTCGCGAACTCCTCGACCGCCCGCCAGGTCACCACCAGCACCTTGTCGCCCTCGGGCACGGGCACACCGAGCGCGTTCGGCACCTGCTGGAGCCCGATCACACAGGCGATGCCGAGGGTGAAGCCCTCCACCACGGGCGCGGGCACGTACCGCATGTACTTCCCGGCGCGCAGCGCGGCCAGCACGATCAGCAGGACACCCGCCATCAGGCCGACGGTCAGCACACCGGTGGGCCCGTACCGGCCCACGATCGGCACCAGGACGACGGTCATGGCGCCGGTCGGCCCCGACACCTGGAGGTTCGAGCCGCCGAACACGGCCGCGACCGCGCCCGCGATCACCGCGGTGGCCAGGCCCGCCTCGGCGCCGAGCCCGGAGGAGACGCCGAAGCCGAGGGCGAGGGGGAGCGCGACGATCGCGACGGTGAGGCCCGCGAGCAGGTCCCGGCGCGGATCACGTCGTACCGCGACGAGGTCGGCGCGCCCGGGCAGCAGGGCGGTGATCCGGGCGCGTACGGCCCGCACGCCCCGGGTGAGGGCGGTGCTCATCGGGCGGCGACCTCGGCTTCCCGCAGTTCGGTGAGCAGTTCGTGCTGCCCGGTGAGCATCTCGGAGAGGATCCGGCGGGCGGCCCGCATCAGGTCGGCCACATCACCGCCGGACAGCTGGTAGACGACCGTCGAGCCCTCGCGGGTGGAGGTGACGATCCCCGAGCGGCGCAGCACCGCCAGCTGCTGGGAGAGGCTGGAGGGCTCCACCTCTATGGCGGCGAGCAGCTCGCGGACCGGGCGCGGCCCGTCCTGGAGCAGCTCCAGCACCCGTATCCGTACGGGGTGGCCGAGCATCCGGAAGAACTCGGCCTTCGCCTGGTACAGCGGAACCGACACGACTCCTCGACTTCCCTCGCGGCGAATACAACGAACATAGCATCTAACCAATTGCAAACTTTCGCAATTCGGCTATTCGCTTCGCCGGGGATTATGTGCATATGTCGATGTCGTCGAGGGTGTCAGAGCGTCGGCGGTCCCGCCTCCACCCGCCGCGGCACCGGCTCCAGCCGGTCCGGATCGGGGCCCTCGGGGAGCTGCCGCTCGTCCCACCAGGTGGCGCCCGCGTCCCGCAGCGGTCCGAGTACGTCCCGGGCCCCGGCGGGGTCGGCCGGGGTGGGGCCGCCGAGGACGATCTCGAAGGGGTGACCGCCCTCGGCCGTACGGTGCTCACGCACGTAGGCGACCAGCTCGCACACCTCGGCCGGACCGGGGGCCTGCCCATGGCGGGCGGTCTCGAACAGAGGCGCGGAGCCGTCCCGGCGCGCCGCCCGGCGCATGGGCGCGCGGCGCATGGGCGCGCGGCGCGGCCAGAACCCGCCGATCCAGACGGGCGGGTGGGGCCGCTGGACGGTGGCGGGCAGCAGGGTCACGTCCCGGGCCGTGTGGTGGGGGCCCTGATGGTCCACCGGCTCGCCGGACCAGAAGCGGGTCAGCAGCTCCAGGCCCTCGTCCAGCCGCCCGGCCGGCTCGCGCGGCGCGGCGGTGTCGCCGAAGCTCCCGCACTCGTCCCCGACCGGCCCGCCCAGACCCGCCCCGGAGATCACCCGGCCGCCGCTCACCTGGTCCGACGTGGGGACCTGCCGGGCCAGTTGCTGCGGACGGTGCCGGGGCACCGGCGTCAGCAGCGTGCCCCGGCGGATACGGGAGGTCGCCAGGGCCGCCGCCGTCAGCGGCATCCAGGGGTCGCCGAACATGATGAGCAGCGCACCGGCCTCCGGCAATCACCGTGGTCCGGGGCGTCGTTCTTCTCCAGGCGGCCGTCCGGGTGCGGAGGCGCGCCGAGGGCGGGGCGAGCCCCAGGACGCCGTCGCCGTCGGCGGAACCCGGGGCGGCTCGCCGCCACGGGCGGCCGTCTCGGATGCCGGGCCCGTCATCAGGCGGTACCCGCTTCGCGCTATCCTGGTCGGGCGGCGCGACCTCGGTCCCCGCACGGTGGTGGGTCCCGCCGTACCCAACCGCGGCAATGTCGCCGCCAATGGTCCCTCCTTATGACGAAGCGCGCCCCGGCATGCCCGGTGCCCTGTGCGAGGAGGCCCATGTGGCAGAGCGGACCGCCCTGAACGCATCCACCGAACGCGGTGAACGCGGCATCGAGCGGCGCGCCCCGGCCCGCCGGGGCCTGCCCTGGCGCACCCAGGGCCCGGTCCTCGCCGCCATCGCCGTCGGCGGCGCCCTCGGAGCCTGCGCCCGCTACGCCACCGCGCTGCTGTGGCCGACCGCGACCGGCGCCTTCCCGTGGACCACGTTCTGGGTGAACGTCGGCGGCTGCGCCGTCATCGGCGCCTTCATGGTCGTCATCACCGACATCGGCGCCGGGCACCGCCTGGTCAGACCCTTCTTCGGCACCGGCGTGCTCGGCGGGTTCACCACCTTCTCCACCTACACCGTGGACATCGAGCGCCTGACCGACACGGGCCGGGCCGCCACCGGCCTGCTCGACCTCGTCGCGACCGCCCTCGGCGCCCTCGCGGCCGTCTGGACCACCGCGCACCTCACCCGGCGCGTCATCGAGTGGAGAGCATCATGACAACGACCGTTCCCGGCGCCCGGCTCACGGTCCTCATCGGCGAGGACGACATGTGGCACCACAAACCCCTCTTCGCCGAGATCGTGCACCGCGCGCACCGGGCCGGGCTGGCCGGCGCCAGCGTGTTCCGGGGCGTGGAGGGATTCGGGGCGACCTCCCTGATCCACACCAGCCGGCTGCTGTCCCTCAGCGAGGACCTGCCGGTGGCCGTGGTCATCGTCGACACCGAGCAACGCGTCCGGGCCTTCCTGCCCCAGCTCGACGAGCTGGTCACCGAGGGCCTCGTGACCGTCGACCCCTGCGAGATCGTGTGCCCGGGCGGGCATGACGAGAAGGAGAGTTCGTGAACTGGCTGCTGGTCATCGCCGGAGCCGTCGTCGGCGCACCCCTGCGCTACCTGACCGACCGTACCGTGCAGTCCAGACACGACACCGTCTTCCCCTGGGGCACCTTCACCGTCAATGTCGTCGGCAGCCTGGTCCTCGGCCTGATCACCGGGGCGGTCGTCGCGGGCGGGGTGTCCTCGGACTTCCAGCTGCTGATCGGCACCGGGCTGTGCGGGGCGCTGACCACGTACTCCACCTTCTCCTACGAGACGCTGCGGCTCGCCGAGGACGGGGCGCGCTTCTTCGCCGCCGCCAACGTCGTCGCGAGCATCGTCGCCGGACTCGGTGCCGCCTTCATGGGCGCCGCCCTCGCCCAGTCCCTCTGGGCCTGATGTGGCCCCCCGCTCCGACATGGTGTTTTACAGTGGCTGACGCCCAGTTCGGACGACAGGACCTGTGAGGTATCCGCGAACATGTCGACGCAGACGTTTGAGTTTCAGGTGGAGGCCCGTCAGCTGCTCCAGCTGATGATCCACTCCGTGTACTCGAACAAGGACGTCTTTCTGCGCGAGCTCGTCTCCAACGCCTCCGACGCGCTGGACAAGCTGCGCCTGGAGAAGCTGCGGGACGACGCGCTCGACGTCGAGGTGTCCGACCTGCACATCGAGTTGGACATCGACAGCGACGCCCGCACGCTCACCGTGCGGGACAACGGCATCGGTATGTCGTACGACGAGGTCGGCCAGCTCATCGGCACCATCGCCAACTCCGGCACCGCCGAGTTCCTGCGCGAGCTGCGCGAGTCCAAGGACGCGGCCGGTGAGGAGGGGCTCATCGGCCAGTTCGGCGTGGGCTTCTACTCCGGCTTCATGGTGGCCGACGAGGTGACCCTGGTGACCCGGCGGGCCGGTGAGAGCCAGGGCACCCGCTGGACCTCGCGCGGCGAGGGGACGTACACCCTGACCACCGTCGAGGACGCGCCGCAGGGCACCTCGGTCACCCTGCACCTCAAGCCGGCCGACCCGGAGAACCAGCTCCACGACTACGCCTCCCCCTGGAAGATCAGGGAGATCGTCAAGCGGTACTCGGACTTCATCACCTGGCCGATCAGGATGGTGACCGAGGCCCCGGCCGACGGCGAGGAGCCGGCGCCCGAGACCCTCAACTCCATGAAGGCGCTGTGGGCGCGGCCCCGCGACCAGGTGTCCGAGGACGAGTACCACGAGCTGTACAAGCACATCGGCCACGACTGGCGCGACCCGCTGGAGACCATCCGGCTCCAGGCGGAGGGCACCTTCGAGTACCAGGCGCTGCTCTTCCTGCCCGCGCACGCTCCCCACGACCTGTTCACCCGGGACTTCCGGCGGGGCGTACAGCTCTACGTCAAGCGCGTGTTCATCATGGACGACTGCGAGGCGCTGCTCCCGCCGTACCTCCGCTTCGTCAAGGGCGTCGTCGACGCGGCCGACCTCACGCTCAACGTCTCCCGCGAGATCCTCCAGCAGGACCGCCACATCGAGATGATGCGGCGCCGGCTGACCAAGAAGGTCCTCTCCACCGTCAAGGACCTGATGGGCGAGGAGTCGGACCGCTACGCCACGTTCTGGCGGGAGTTCGGCACCGTCCTCAAGGAGGGCCTGGTCACCGACGCGGAGAACCGCGAGGCCCTCCTCGCCGTGTCCTCGTTCGCGAGCACGCGCCACGAGAGCGAGCCGACCACGCTGAAGCAGTACGTGGAGCGGATGAAGGACGGCCAGGACGACATCTACTACCTGACCGGCGAGTCCCGCCAGGCCATCGAGAACTCCCCGCACATGGAGGCGTTCCGCGACCGGGGCATCGAGGTGCTGCTGCTCACCGACGCCGTGGACGAGGTGTGGGTGGACGCGGTCGGCGAGTACGAGGGCAAGAAGCTGCGCTCCGTCGCCAAGGGCGAGTTCGACCTCGACGCGAAGAGCGAGGACGAGGGCGCCGACGACGAGCGGGAGAAGCGGAACGAGGCGTACGCCGGTCTGCTGGAGTGGATGGGCAAGCGGCTGGAGGACGACATCAAGGAGGTGCGGCTGTCCTCCCGGCTCACCGTCTCCCCGGCCTGCGTCGTCTCCGACGCGCACGAGCTCACCCCGGCCCTGGAGAACATGTACCGCGCCATGGGCCAGGAGGTCCCCCGGGCCAAGCGCATCCTCGAACTCAACCCCGGCCACGCCCTGGTCAAGGGCCTCAACGAGGCGTACGGCGAGCACGGCGACGGCACCGAACTCGCCGAGACCGCCGAGCTGTTGTACGGCCTCGCGGTCCTGGCGGAGGGCGGCCAGCCGAAGGAGCCCGCCCGCTTCGTGAAGCTGATGGCGGAGCGGATGGAGAAGGCGCTGTAGGGACGTACGGGGGAGAGAGGGCGACCGCCGCGCCTGTCCATGCTCGGCGCTCGCCCTCGCCTCCTCGCCTTGCGAGGCCCCTAGGCGTACGGGGTGAAGTGCGCCGGGGTGTGCGTGATGGGGAGTTCGGGGCGCCACGCGGTGAGGATCTGCGCGCTGCACACGAACAGGCCGTCGGGCAGCCCGTCCAGGGGGTACCAGGCCCAGTCGCCGACCCGCTCGTCCGGCTGGGTGGCCGGTTCGCCCCGCCACGCGGTGACGAGGGCGCCGACGGTGACGCGTACGACGTCCTCGACATGGTCGACCAGCGTGCCCAGGAGCCTGACGTCCCCGGTGCGTACGATCAGCCCGGTCTCCTCGGCGAGTTCGCGTACGGCGGTCTCCTCCAGGGACTCCCCGGGCTCCACGGTGCCGCCCGGGAGTTCGAGGGTGCCGCGCCGGTGCCGGCCGAGGAGGATGCCCTGCTCGCCCAGGACGATCGCGCCGACGCCGAGCGCGGCGTGGGGGACGGGCGGCTTGGCGGAGCGTTCGCGGCTGGTGAGGGTGTCGACGTCCGGTGCGGGCACGGGGAACTCCTGATCGAGCGGGGGTACTACGGGCGCGCGGCCCGTCGGAACCGGGGGCCGCCACCATGGTTCTAGCAGTTCACCGGGGCGTCGTGTCGTCCGGACCGTCCTCGAACCGGGCCGGATAGACGCGCGGTTCGTCCAGTGGCGGTCTGAGCCAGGCGATCATCCGCCGCAGCCGGTGGTACGCCCGCAGCCGCTCGCTGTCGCTGTCCGCCGCTCCGCCTCGGCGACCGGCTCCCACAGCCGGTGCACCATCACCGGCCCCACCTCCAGCAGCCCCCACTGCCGCCGGTCGCCCAGCGCGCCGGCACATGGCGGGCGAGGGCGCCGACCGGGGGATGTCCAGGTTCTCGGCCATGCCCCGCAGGGTGGCGAGCGGATCGAGCCGGCCGTAACGGACGACGTCCGACTTGAAGTTGGCGTGCGGGTCGTCGTCCGGCCAGTCGGCGTCCCAGCGGTGCAGCCGGATCACCGGCTCCTCCTGCGGACCCGGTTCGTCGTGCTCGTCGTGTTCGTCGTGCTCCCCGTGCGGCCTGGTGGTCATCCGCCTCGGCCTCCCTCTCGGCGTCGCTCTCGGTCTCGCTCGCGGACTTCGGGCAAGGCATACCCTGGCGCACCATGACCCTCCTCATCATCGGCGGCAGCGGCTTCCTCGGCGGGGAACTGGTCCGGCGGGCGGTGGCGGCCGGACACGCCGTCACCGCGACGTACGGCACCCGCCCGGGCTCTCTCGCGGGGGCCGACCGGCTGCCGCTGGACATCCGGCGCCCGGAACAACTCGCCTCCGCCATGGACCGGTTGCGGCCGACCACCGTGATCAACACCGCCTCCCGGGCGGCCGACTGGGCGACGACGGCCGAGGGCGCCGTCCGGGTCGCGGTGGCCGCGCGACGCCTGGACGCGCGGCTGGTCCATGTGTCGAGCGACGCCGTGTTCTCCGGCGGCCGGGTGCACTACGACGAATCCGCGCTCCCGGATCCGGTCACGCCCTACGGCGCCGCGAAGGCCGCCGCCGAGACCGCGATCCGTGTGCTGGTCCCGGCGGCCGTCGTCGTACGCACCTCGCTGATCATCGGCGACGGCGGCTCGCCCCATGAGCGGCTCGTGCGCGAGCTGGCCGCCGGCCGCCGTGACGGGGCGCTGTTCACCGATGACGTCCGCTGCCCCGTCCATGTCGCGGACCTCGCCCGCGCGTTGCTGGAACTCGCCTTCTCGGAGCACTCCGGCGTCCGCCATGTCGCCGGGCCCGACGCCCTCAGCCGATACGAACTCGGGCTGCTGATCGCCCGCCGGGACGGACTGGACCCCGCCACCGTGCCCGCCGGCCGCCGGGCGGACTCGGGCGTCCCCGGAGCCCTGGACGTCCGCCTGGACAGCCGTCGTACCAGAAGCGCCCTGCGTACCCAGGTGCGCGGAGCCCGCGCATTCCTCACCGCCACCCCCGGATCAGACCCCGAACTCCTGGAGCCGCCCCGGGAGTTGTGAACCCCCTCCCGTAGTCGGGCAGTTCGATGTTCCCGGCCTTGGCGAATTGCGCCGCGAGCACGTTCCGCATCGGCCAGTGGGTCATCCGCCGCATGGAGAGGTCCCGCAGCCGGATGCCGAGGCGGCCCGAGGGCGCGTATCCGGCGGCGCCGCCCGGTGGAAGCTGCTGTGCCTGGCCGACGTACGGGCGCATGACCTCGTCGTAACGGCGCAGCGCGGACCGGTGGTCGCCGCCGGCCGTGGCCAGCTCACCGGCCAGTACGTACGCGCCGACCAGGGCGAGACTGGTGCCGAGGCCGGTCAGCGGGGTCGCGCAGTACCCGGCGTCGCCCAGCAGCGCGACCCGGCCCCGCGACCAGCCGTCCAGGCGGACCTGGCCCATGGAGTCGAGGAAGAAGTCCGGGGCGGTGCGCATCGCCCGCAGCAGCCGCGGGGCCTGCCAGCCGACGCGGGCGAAACGCCGGGCCAGCAGCTCGTGTTGGGCGGCGATGTCCCGGCGGTCGTGGGCGAGGGGCGCCGAGCGGAAGCTGAGGCCCGCCTTGATCTCACCGGGCAGCCGCCCTGGCCGGGCGGAGGCGACCAGACCGGGCGGCGCGTTGTGCATCATGTACCAGCCGTCGAGGTCCAGGTCGTCGGTGGCGGTGAACCAGGCGGTGTAGAGGCCGAGCGGGCGGACGAACTCCCGCTCCGGTCCGAAGGCCAGCGCGCGCACCACGGAGTGCGGTCCGTCCGCGCCGACGACCATCCCGAACCGGCGCGGCGCGGCCCGCTCGAAGGTGACCGTGACCCCGTCCGCGTCCTGCTCCAGCGCGGTGACCGTGTCGTCGAACAGGTACTCCGTGCCGGGCAGGCTCGCCTCGTACAGCAGCCGGGCGAGGTCGCCCCGGAGGATCTCGATCTCGGAGACGATCCCCTCGCCGCCGAAGCTGTCGGCCGGCAGGGCGGCGGTGATGCGCCCCGAGGCGTCGACGAGGGCCAGTCCGCGCTGGTCCACGCTCTCCGCCCGCGCCCGGTCCATCAGGCCCATCCGCTCGATCACGGTACGGCCGGCGCCGCGCAGATCCACGGTCTGCCCGCCCGGCCGGGGCGCCGCCGCCCGCTCCACGACCGTGACCGTGAAGCCCCCCTCGCGTAGCCAGTACGCCAGCGCGGGCCCCGCGATGCCGGCGCCGCAGATGAGTATCTCGTTGTCGGTCATGCCGCGAATGTACGCCGTACGCAAGGTAGTGCGCAAGCGCGAAAATGCCTGCTGGATGGGGAATCTGTAGTGCTCCGCACTAGTGCACGTGGGTGCCGGAAGGAGTCGTACCGGCGAATCCCCCGGTGTCGCGGGCTTACGATGGCTCCCTTCAGTGCACTAGTGCGGAGGATGTCGATGAGCGGTCAGGCGGTGTCGCGCTCCGGGCAGATCGTCGGCGAGTTGCGGCGGCGGATCGAGACGGGCGAACTGGCGCCGGGGGAGCGAGTGCCCTCCACCCGGGAGATCACCCGTCAGTGGGGGGTTGCCATGGCGACGGCCACCAAGGTGCTGACCGAACTGCGCCGCGAGGGTCTGGTCCACGCGGTACCCGGCGTCGGCACGGTCGTGACACCCCCGGCCCGCCCGGCGCGGCCCCCTCGCCCCGCCACCGCCACCCGCCAGGGCGGCCGACCCTCCGAGGCGCCCCCTTCCCCGTCGGCGCTCACCCTCGACCGGATCGTCACGGCCGCGGTCGCGGTCGCCGACGCGGAGGGGCTGGCGGCGGTCTCGATGCGCCGGGTGGCCGCCGAACTCGGCGTGGCCACCATGTCGTTGTACCGGCACGTCACCGACAAGGACGACCTGCTGACGCGGATGATGGACACGGTCATCGCCCGGCACCCGCTGCCCGCCGACCCGCCGCGGGACTGGCGCGCGGCGATCGAGCTGGCGGCCCGGCGGCTGTGGGACCAGTTCCGCCGCCACCCGTGGCTCGCGCCGGCCCTGTCGGTGACCCGCCCCCAGATGGTGACCTCGGCGCTGCCGTACAGCGAGTGGATGCTCTCCGTCCTGCACTCCCGCGGCCTGGACCTGCACACCGCCTTCACCGCGCACCTGATGCTGCTCAACTACGCCCGCGGCATCGCCGTGAACCTGGAGTCGGAACGGGAGGCCGAGGCGTACAGCGGCCTCGACAGCGAACAGTGGATGGACACCCGGGCACCCGAACTCCTCGACATCCTGTCCACCGGCCGCTTCCCCACCCTCTCCCGCCTCGCCGCGGCGGGCTACGACCTCGACCTGGACGCACTCTTCGAGTTCGGGCTGCAACGGCTGCTGGACGGGATGGCGGCGATGGTCGACCAGGACTGATCACGGTCGCGCCGCGCCGTGAGGGGCCGGTACGGCGCGGCCCTCAGTCAGAGCAGCCGCTCGTCCACCAGGAGCGTTGCCAGCCCCGCCGGGCCGAGGACGTGCAGCGCGGGGCCCGGCGCACCGGTGCCGACGGCCAGTGCGTGGACCGGGGCGCCGGTGAGGAGGGTGTGGCGGAGTTCGCCGGTCAGCGGGTCCCAGAGGCGGACACCGCTCGGGCTCGCGGTGGCGATCAGGGCCCGGCCGTCCGGCAGGGGCAGCGCGGCCAGAGCCAGGGTGTCGGAAACTCTCCAGCGGGCGAGGAGGGAGCCGTCGACCGTGTCCCAGACGAAGATCTCGGCCGATGTGGTCGCGACCAGCAATACCCTGCGGTGGCAGCGGAGAGCGCACGCGTGCCGGAACAGCGACCGGCGATGGGCGGGCTGGCTGAGCGTGGTGACGACGCGACCGGAGAACAGGTCCACGAGATCGATGCCGGCCATGCCCACCACGGCGATCAGGGTGGTGCCCGAGTCCCGCGCGGGAAGGGACACGAGGAACCGCGGCTGCTCGGTGGCCGGCCTGGGCAGGGCGGTGGTCTCGGCGCCGCCGGCCACATCCCACACCACGGAGCTGAGGTCCCCTCGGCCCTCCAGCCGGACGAGCATCGGCACGCCGGCCGCCGTCGTGACGACGCAGGACCGTCCGGCGGCCGGGCCGGTCGCCTGCGCGGGATGCACCTCCGTGCCGGACACCAGGTCCCAGACCGACCACTGGCCGCGGTCCTCGACCACGATGTACGCGCTGCCGGGAGGCGACGGGACCGGCTCGACCACCCTGACGCGCCCGGTGTCCACCTGCTTCACCAGCCGCCCCGTCAGGGCGTCGTAGACTTCCAGTCCGACGACGGTGCCGACCACGAGGACATCGCCGGCTCCGTCGAGACCCGGGCATCGCGTCCTGCACAGCGGCCACGCCTCCCCGCGCCTGGGCGGCCCGAGGGGCGCTCGGTACAGCGTCTGCATCAGGTCGCCCCCGTTCAGCGCCGTCCGGAGGCCGAGTTGCCACAGCCTGATCCCCTGGGGACCGGCGGAGACGACGCGCCGGCCGTTCGGGTCGTCCAGGACGGCGAGGGCATCGATGGACGGGAGGTCGCCGTCGAAGGAGTTCTCCCGGCCGCTGCTGATGTCCCGCACGACGATGCGGTTGACCCGGGTGTAAGCCACCGCCCTGCCACCGGGCAGCGTCAGCCGGGGACGACCCGGAAGCGCGGGGTACGGAGCGGGTTCACCCCGGAAGGGGTCCCAGAGCAGCCATCGGAGAGGTGCCCCCCTCTGTATGACGATGAGAAGGTCGTCCTTCTCGGGTCTGGGAACGGCTACGGACACGTGCGCCCGGTCGCCCCCGAACGGCGGATGCGGGGTCAGGCCCGAGAACGGGTCCCAGAGGCGGATGCCCTCCGGCGTGGGGAAAGCCACGAGCGCGTGTCCGCTCGCCCGACGCACCACGGCCGACGTGGAGTGCCTGAACACGGCGCCCGTCCCGGGAAAACCCTCGGCCTCGACGATATGGCCCTCGTCGACGCCGTGAGCGTTCGGCCGCCACACGAAGGCGCTCCGCGCCGTGATGACGAACAGCTTCCAGCGCGCGGCGCCGTCCTCCAGGACGTGCACGTCGCTGACGGCCGGCAGGGAGAGGGCGGTGATGGGCTGGCCAGAGCCGGGGTCGTGCAGGGTGACGCCCCTGCGGTGCCAGGTGACGAGGAACGTCCGGCCCCCGGTCGCCTGGATGGTGCACAGGCCACGGACGGGGGACTGGTTGTCACCGAGCTCGGACACCAGGCGGCCGGTCGCGGCGTCCCAGATCCGCACGGCCCCGGCCTCCGACAACACCGCGATCAGTGCCCGCCCGTCCAGCGTGGGCAGGACGTGCAGGCTTCTCGTCTCCCCTCTCGTCGGCGCGAGAACGTTCACGCGCGCCGACCACCGGCCCCAGGCCAGGGTGGCCGGCAGCCCTGCCGGCGCCTCCCACGGCTCGCCACGTACGCCCCGCTGGAAGGCGATGCTGCCCAGGCGCGAAGCCGCGTCCACCGTCTCGTCGAGGTAGGGCTCGACCACCGCCGCCGCCGTGAGCATCCGGCGCCGCGGGTCCTCCGCCGGAAGCGGCAGCCCGAGGCGGGACCTCAGCGTGCCGGAGGTTTCCTGGGCCAGCAGGTCCAGCGGTACGTCGGCATCGTTCAGCATCTCCCCGGTGGCCGCGTGGTGGAGGAAATGCCTGCGGATGTACGGGTGTAGGTGCCGTGCCGGGGACCGCCGGACCAGGCCGGCCAGCTCGGCGGCGATCGAGGCGTGGGCCGCGGTGAGCAGCTCCGCCCGGGTCGGCACATGCCGTGAAGGACCGGGCAGGACCGACGGCTGCGGCAGCAGCAGCTCATGGTTCGCGAGCAGGAGGTCGCTCAGCCGCTGGTGGACCGGACGGTAGACCGTTCGGGCGTCCTCCTCGGCGATGGCCAGGTAGCCGGTGAGACGGCTGTGGCGGAGGGTCCGCAGGGCGTGGCCGACGGCTTCGGTGCCGTGACCGCGACCGTCTCCGTGTGCGTCGACGGGCCCGGCCAGGGCGGCCGTGACGGCCGGCCAGACATCCGCCCAGGGAAGACCGGCGCCGGGCGCGAACGCCGTCGCGCGCAGGGCGGCGACCAGAAGGGTGTCCGGGACGCCGGTGTGCAGAGAAACGGCCGTGACATCCTCACGGAGCAGCCCGGTGGTCCCGTCGGCGAGACGTTCCAGCCACCCGTCCTCGGCCATGTCCTGGCGGGTCTCGGCCCGTCTCAGCTGGTCGGCGGCGATCCGGGCGTCCAGGAAGGACGGCGCGACCGCGTCCGCGATGATCGTGGCGGCTTCGGCGGCTGCCTCCGGCGCACCGCGGTAGGGGCTGTCGGCCGGTGCCAGCAGCAGGGTTGCGGCGTAGGCCGCGATGTCGCCGGCGCAGTCGGGACCGTCACTGCGCAGCACCTCCGGCGGCAGACCCTCGTCCTCCAGCGCCTCGGTCAGCCGCAGCAGCATGTGATCCGCGCGCTCGTCGAGCAGGGACCCGCCCGACGCGTAGGCCACGTCGGGGGAACTGCGGACACCGAGGAGGAGACGGACCAGACGGGCCCCGTCCGGACTCCGGAGGCGGGCGAGCGGCAGGATGACGTCGTTGAGGACGGCGAGGGGGTCACTTGCCTCGTCCAGCGCGTCGATGACCACGGTGACCGGATTCCCGGCGGCGTCGCCGCGGTCCCGCACCTGCCGCAGCAGGGCCGGCAGCGGCAGCTCCGCGACCGGCCCGGGCGACGGATCCCCGCTTCCGGGGCCGAGGTTGGTGACGAGATCCTGGACGACCGCCCCCGCGGACTTGTTGCGGGCCAGCACCGCGACGTCCACCGCTCCGAGAGCCGGCCGCAGCCGTTCGGGAATCTCCGCCACCATGGCCGTGTACGACGGATCCGCGGCGAACCCGGGGTCGGAGAGGGTCACCAGACGGGCCAGGAGGGCGGACTTGCCGGAACCGGCCGCGCCCGTGACGACGAGGACACCCTTGCCCGTGCGCAGGAAACCGGCCAGCCGGCCCATCAGCTCGGCCCGGCCGCTGAAGTACCAGCCCGGGTCGTCGGCGGCCGCCCGCCCCGAAGCACGCTCCAGCCAGAACTCGTCCAGGGCACTGGGGTTCGTGCCGATGTCCGCGGACCGCGTCAGGGCCAGTTGGCGCAGTGCCGGACGGGCTGTGCCGACGGGTGCCCGGTACCGGGGATTGGGCAGACAGGCACTGGGGACCCGCCTGCGCGAATGCGGAACGATCCACTCGGCACGGACCAAATCCTTCTCGACGCCCCGGTTGTCCCATCCGACCTCGTCCAGGAGCTGCTCCCACTCCTGGAAGGAGAGATACGGGGCGGTGTACCCGGCCGTCTCGTCGCGCATGCGCTCGCACGCCAGCGCCACGCGCTCGGTGAACGAACCGACCAGCGGCTGCTCCTCGTGATTGCCGGCGGTGACCACGGCCGCTCCGTCGAACCCGTGGCGCTCCGTGGAGAGCGCTTCGAGCAGGCTGGTCAGCTCCGTGCGCAGGGTGCCGGAGAAGCAGGAGTCGACGAGGACAAGCACGTGCTCGGACCAGCTGTCGAGCACCGCGGTGATGAGTTCGCTCGTCGGGAAGGCCGTGGCGAACAGGCGATTCGGATCCGTCTCGGCGAGCGTCAGGAAGTGGCGGGGCGCGACCCGGCGCATGCCGTGGCCGGTGATGTAGACGACGACGGCTTCCCGGTACTTGGCCGCGGCCAGATTCTCCGTGCGCAGAAAGTCACGCAATTCGCCGACCGTACGCACCGACGGTGCCCGGGTCACCTCGAAGCGGCGGGCGTCCTCGATGTCCGGGTCCGCCAGCCATCCCGTGATCCGCGCGACCTGGGCGTCGATGGCCTCGTCGAACCCCGGGGGACTGTCCTTGTAACCGTCCAACGCGACCACGATCAGTCGCCGCCGGACGATCCCCGCCAGCTCATGCGCGTCCACAGCTCTCCCCTGCTCCGTGCGCGAGGTGCGGCGCACGGCCGGGTCAGCCTATCCGGAGCGGACGGCGTGTCGCCCGCGTCTACGATCGGGCCCGGGGCCGGGGCCCCGGCGGCGAACGAGGAGGGGGAACGATGGGGGCACTGCAGATCGTCGGAGTGCACGGCATCCGGCAGGGGGCTTCGGCCACGACGGAGGCACTGAGCAGGAGCTGGCAGGAGTCGGTGGACGACGCGCTGGCCTGCTCGGGACTCGCCCCCGTGGCCGGTCCGGTCGGTCTCACCGTCCCCTCGTACCAAGGCGTGTATCCGAAGACGGCCACCCGGTACATGCGGCTGGGCCCGGACGCCGCCCGCGCGGCCGGCGACGAGCCCGTGGACGAGGAGGAAGAGGCATTCATCCTGGAGGCGCTGGCCGCCTACGCGCCGTCCGCGGCGGCGCAGGAGCAGGATTCCCCGATGGCCGGCCGGACTCTGGGGGCGGGGCGGCTCACGCCGCGGATCCTCAGGCGGGCTGAGGCCGTGGACCGGGTGGCGGGCAAGGGGGTGACCGACCGTCTGCTGTGGCTGGTCCGCGAAGCCCACGGCTACCTGCGTCATGAGGGAACGGCGGCCGCGGTCCGCGCCGTGATCCGGGAGGCACTGGTCACCACGGGCGCCCGGATGGTCATCGCACACTCGCTGGGCACTGTCGTGTTCTACGACATGCTCACCCGCGGCGAGGTTCCGCCCGCGGCGGACGGCGGACCCGGGGTGGCATCGCTGATCACCTGCGGATCACCGCTGGGCTGGCTCGCGGTGCGGAAGGGCGTCCACACGGCCGGTACCCCGCTGTCCGTTCCCGCCGGTGTGGAGTGGACCAACCTGTACGCGGTCAACGATCCGGTGAACAAGGGCAGGGGCCTGTCGCATCTGGCGGTCGGGGTCACCGACGTCCGGGTCGACAACGGCAGGCTCAGCGCCCATGACGTCCACCGTTATCTCGACAAGCCGGCGGTCGCCGAAGGCATCGGCAAGGCCAGACGCCACTGAGCCGGCCGTCCCGGCCACCCGGCGGCCCGGATCCGCCCCGCCCCCCAGAACCGCAGCCGACTCTGCTCACACCGCTGCGTCTTCTTCCCTGGGGTGGGGCGGGCCGTGGCGGCAGGCTGCTGGGAAAAGACGGCTGGGAGGCGACAGTGACTACAGGCCCGGCCCCTGCGGGGGCGCCGAACGACGTGGACGCCCGGACGGTGTCCTTCGCGCAGCGCCGGCTGTGGTTCATGGACCAGTTGGCGGGGTCCTCCAGCGGATCGATGCTGCCGTTGGTGCTGCGGCTGCGGGGACGGCTCGACGCCGACCGGCTGGAGCGGTCGTTGGGCCGGATCGTGGCCCGGCACGAGGTGCTGCGGACCCGGTTCACCGCCGTGGACGGGGAGCCGGTGCCGGTCGTGGACGCGCCCGCCGGGTTCACGCTGCGCCGGGTCACCGCGGACGGCCCCGCCGATCTGTACGCCCGCTGCCTGGGCCGCCCCGTCGACCTCGCCGAGGAGCACCCGGTGCGCGCCACCCTCGCCCGGGTCGCCGAGGACGAGCACCTGCTGCTGGTCGAGGTCCACCACATCGCCGTGGACGGGTGGTCCTGGGGGGTGCTGCTGGAGGAACTGGCCGCCGGATACCGGGGCGAGGAGGTCGAGCCGCCCGCCGTGCAGTACGCCGAACTCGCCCGCGCGCAGGCCGAACGGCTCTCCGGCGCCCGGCTTGAGCGGCTGCTCGGGCACTGGCGGGAGCGGCTGACCGGGCTGACCCCGCTGGAGCTGCCCACCGACCGGCCCCGGCCCCGGGTCTGGGACGGTTCCGGTGATGTCGTCCGCTTCGATCTGCCCGCCGAACTCGTCGCCGCCGTGGACAAGTTGGCCCGGTCCCGGCGCGTCACCCGGTACATGGTGCTGCTCACCGCCTACCAGGCGCTGCTCGGCCACTGGTCGGGCCGTACCGACGTCGCCGTGTGCAGCACGCTCGCCGACCGGGCCCAGCGCGGCGCCGCCGAGCTGATCGGCCCGCTGGTGAACACCGTCGTCCTGCGCGCGGACCTGTCCGGGCGGCCCGGCTTCGACACCCTGCTGGAGCGGGTACGGCGGCGGGTGCCGGCCGATCTGTCGCATGCCGAGGCGCCCTTCGACCTGGTGGTCGGCGCGCTCGGCGGCTCCCGGGACCTGTCCCGGCACCCGCTCGCCCAGGCGTCGTTCACCCTGCTCAACTCCCCGATCCGGCCGGTGCGGATGGCGGACCTGGAGGTGGCGCTCGTCGAGCCGCCGCTGACCGAGACCCCGCTGGACGTCTTCCTGGACCTGACCCTGCGCACGGACGGCAGCATCGCGGCCATCCTCCAGTACGCCACCGCCCTGTTCGACGTCGCCACGATGCGCGCCTTCGCGAACGCGTACACCGCCCTGCTGCGGGCCGTCATCGCCGAACCCACCACCCCTGTCCACGAGTTGGCGCGCGCCCTGCCCGCCGGGCCCGGTGCGCCGGCGCGGCCCAGGAGCGAATGGCACCACGCGCCCGACCGGCCCGCGACGCCCGCGCAACCGGTCGCCTTCGCCGGACGGCCCGAGGCGCTCGCGCTGCGCTGCGGCGACGACAGCGCCACGTACGCGGAACTCGACGCCATGTCCGGCGGACTCGCCGCCGCGCTGCGGGCCGCCGGGGTCGGCGCGGGCAGCCCGGTGGGGGTCGTCCTGCGTCGCGGCCTGTGGTCGGTCGCCGCCATCGAGGGGATCTGGCGGGCCGGCGGTGTGTACGTGCCGCTCGACCCCGAACTGCCCGCGCAGCGGCTCGCGTTCATGGCCGAGGAGGCCCGGCTCGCCTGCGTCGTCACCGCACCGGCGACGGCCACCGCCGCCGCCCCGCTCGCGCCCGTCGCCGTCGACGTCACCGCCGTCACCCCGGACGCGGACGGGCCCCGCCACCGGCCCGACCCCCGCCAGCTCGCCCACGTCATCTTCACCTCCGGGTCCACCGGACGCCCCAAGGCGGTCGGCGTCGAACACGCCGCGCTCGCCTCGCACGTGGCCGCCGCACGGCAGCGCCTCGGCATCACCGCCGCCGACCGGGTGCTGGCCTTCGCCTCCTTCTCCTTCGACGCCTCCCTGGACCAGGTGCTGCCCGCCCTGACCTCCGGTGCCACCGTCGTCATGCGGCCCGAGGAGCCCTGGCTGCCCACCCAGGTCCCGGAGATCGTCCAGCGGCACGAGCTGACCGTGGTCAACGTGCCGCCCACCTACTGGTCCGAACTGGCCCTCTCCCTCGACCGCAGGCTGGCCGCCGCCCTCGCCCCGCTGCGGCTGCTGGTCCTCGGCGGCGAGGCGGTACCGGCCGACACCCTGGCCGTGTGGCGGGCCGCCGTGCCCTGGGTGCGGGTCTGCAACGCCTACGGGCCCACCGAGACCACCGTCACCGCCACCACCTACGACGCCGGGGAACCGCCCGCCGACAGCGTGCCCATCGGCCGCCCGCTCGGCGACCGCCGCGTGTACGTGGTGGACACGGACGACGAGCAGGTACCGGTCGGCGTCTCCGGTGAACTCCTCATCGGAGGGACCGAGTTGGCGCGCGGCTACCTCAACCGGCCCGCGCTGACCGCCGACCGCTTCGTGCCCGACCCGTACGGTCCGCCCGGTGGCCGCCTCTACCGCACCGGCGACCTCGTGCGCTGGACGCCCCAGGGGGAGCTGGAGTTCGTCGGCCGCCGCGACGACCAGGTCAAGATCCGGGGCTTCCGGGTCGAACTCGGCGAGGTGGAGGCCGTGTTGCGGGCCTGCCCGCTGGTCGCCGCGGCCGCCGTCCGGCCCGACCGCGCCACCGGACAGGCCCTGACCGGCTATGTCGTACCCGCCCCGGACGCACCCGCCGCGCCCGGGAGGGCGGAGCTGCGGGCCTGGTGCGCCCGCTATCTGCCGCACTACGCCGTCCCCTCCGACTTCGTCGCCCTGGACGCCCTCCCGGTCGGCGTCTCCGGCAAGCTCGACCGCGGCGCCCTGCCCGACCCCGACCGCGGCGGCCCAGGCGACGACGCCGCGTTCACCGCGCCCCGCGACGAGACCGAGCGGATCGTCGCCGAGGTGTGGGCCGATGTGCTGGGCCTGGAGCGGATCGGCATCGACGACAGCTTCTTCGACCTGGGCGGCCACTCCCTGCTCGCCACCATGGCGGTCTCCCGGATCGCCGGGCGGCTCGGCCGGGACATCGAGCTGCGCACCGTGTTCGAGCACCCGACCGTGCGCGATTTCGCGCCGCGCGTGGCCGGCGCCCGCGCCTGCGGCAGCACCGAGGTGGTGCCCGTCGACCGTGCCCGCCCGCTGCCGCTGTCCTTCGCGCAGGAGCGCCTGTGGTTCCTCGACCGCACCTCCGACCGCGGCGACTCCTATCTGCTGTGGTACTGCTGGCGGGTCCGCGGCGGCCTCGAACACGCCTCCTGGCAGCAGGCGTTGGATGATCTGGTGGCCCGGCACGAGGTGCTGCGCACGGCGCTGATCGAGTCCGACGGCCGTCCCGTGCAGCAGGTGTGCGACCCGGTGGGCGTGCCCCTGGTCTGGGAGGCGGCGCCGGACGGGCCCGACGAGGACTCCCGCCTCGACGCCGTACGGCAGCGGGCCGAGGCCCTCGCCACCCGCCGCTTCGACCTCGCCCGGCCGCCGCTGCTGCGGGCCGGGGTGTGGGAGCTGGCCGACGACGACCATGTGGTCCTGCTCGCCCTGCACCACGCCGTCACCGACGGCTGGTCCAAGGGCGTCCTGCTGGACGAGCTGGCCCACCACTACACCGCCCGGCGGGCGGGACGGGAGGCGCACCTTCCGCCGTTGCCCGTCCAGTACGGCGACTTCGCCGTCTGGCAGCGCGAACGTGCCGAGAGCGGCGCGCTGGAACCCCAACTCGCCTACTGGGAAGAGGTGCTGGCGCGGACGCCCGCCCTGGAGCTGCCCACCGACCGGCCCCGGCCGGCCGCGTTCACCGGGCGGGGCGGCGCCGTCGAGATCGATCTGCCCGCCGAGCTGGTGCACCGGGTGGACGCCTTCGCCCGGGAGCGCGGCGCGACCCGCTTCATGGTGCTGCTGGCCGCCGCCCAGGCCGTGCTGGCCCGCTGGTCCGGGCAGACCGACGTGCCCGTGGGCACACCCGTCGCCGGGCGCGGCCGGCTCGAACTGGAGCCGCTGGTCGGCTTCTTCGTCAACACCGTGGTGCTGCGCACGGACCTGTCCGGGCGGCCCACCTTCGCCGGGCTCGTGGACCGGGTGCGCGAGGTGGTGCTCGGCGCCTTCGACCACCAGGAGGTGCCGTTCGAGCGGGTCGTGGAGCGGCTGCGCCCCGCGCGCGATCTGTCCCGCAACCCCCTGTTCCAGGTGATGGTGGACGTCCAGGACGCCTCCACCGGCGGCGCCGGACTGCCGGGGCTCGACACCGGCGACTTCCAACTGCCCTGGGGATCGGCCAAGTTCGACCTGACGGCCACTTTCGTGGTGCGCCCCGGCGGGTTCGCCCTCAACGTCGAGTACGCCGCCGACCTGTTCGAGCCGGCCACCGCCACCCGGTTCGCCCGCCATGTCGGACGCCTGCTGGAGGCCCTCCTCGCCGACCCCGGCACCCGGGTCGACGCGGCCCCGCTGCTCTCCGCCGGGGAGCGCGACCTGCTGGTGGCCACGGCGGGACGCGAGGTGCCGCCCGCACCGGCGTTCCGGGTGGCAGGCCGCCCCGAGGACCCTGCCGTGGTGTGCGAGGGTGCCGGTCTCGACTACGCCCAACTGGACCGCTTGACAGGCGGGTTGGCCGCCACCCTCACCGCCCGGGGAGTGGCCCCCGGTGACCCCGTCGGCGTGTGTGTCGGGCGTGGCGTCTGGTCCGTGGCCGCGATGCTCGCCGTCTGGCGGGCGGGCGGTGTCTACGTCCCGCTCGACGCCCTGCTGCCCGAGGACCGGCTCCGGTACATGCTCCAGGAGGCCGGGGTACGGCACGTGGTCGCCGACGCGCACACCGGTGAGAAGGTCACCGCGCTCGGGGTGGGGGCCGTAGCCGTCGAGGACGTACGACCGCTGCCCGACGGACCGGCGCACACCCCCGACCCGGGCGACCTCGCCTATGTCATCTTCACCTCCGGCTCCACCGGCCGCCCCAAGGCCGTCGGGGTCGAGCACCACGCCCTGGACGCCCATGTGGCCACCGCCCGCCGGCGGTTCGCGCTCAGGGCCGAGGACCGGGTGCTCACCTTCGCGTCCACGTCGTTCGACGCCTCGCTGGAGCAGATCCTGCCCGCGCTGAGCACCGGCGCCACGGTGATCGTGCGCCCGGACGAGATCTGGGCGCCGGAGGAACTGGCCGCCCGGGTCGCGGCCGAGCGGATCACCGTCATGGAACTCACCCCGTCCTACTGGGCGGAGCTGGTCTCCCACCTGGACCGGCTCGCCCCGCGGCTCGCCTCGCTGCGGCTGCTGGTGACCGGGGGAGAGGCGCTGCCCGCCGACCCGCTGGAGCGGTGGTTCGCACACCTGCCCCACGTGCCCGTCCTCAACACCTACGGGCCCACCGAGTCGGTGATCTCGGCCACCGCCCACACCGTCGACGGCGCCCGCGACGGCCGGGTACCGATCGGCCGGCCCCTGGGCGGGCGCCGTACCTACGTGGTCGACGCGCTGGGCGAACTCGTACCCGAGGGCGTGCCGGGCGAACTTCTCGTGGGAGGACGCGAGTTGGCCCGAGGGTATCTGGGGCGGCCGGCGCTGACCGCCGAGCGGTTCGAGCCCGACCCGTTCGGGGCGCTCGGCGGACGGCTCTACCGCACCGGGGACGTCGTACGCCGACTGCCCTCCGGGGAACTGGAGTTCCTCGGCCGCAACGACGACCAGGTGAAGATCCGCGGGTTCCGCGTCGAGCCCAAGGAGGCCGAGGCGGTGCTGCGCCGCCACCCCGGGGTGCGGGGCGCGGCGGTCGTCGTCCGCACCCTGCGCGGCGAGGCCGCCCTGGTGGGCTACGTCGTCGGCGACGGCCTGTCGGAGGAGATCCTCCAGACACACTGCCGGGCCCAACTGGCGCACTATCTGGTGCCGTCGGCGTTCGTCCTGCTCGACGCGCTGCCGCTGACGGTGCAGGGCAAGCTGGACACCGCCGCCCTGCCCGAGCCCGCGGCGCCCGAGTCGGCGGCCTTCGTGGCGCCCCGCAGCCCGGCCGAGACGGTCGTCGCACAGATCTGGTGCGAAGTGCTCGATCTGCCCCGGGTCGGCGTCCACGACGACTTCTTCGCCCTGGGCGGCCACTCCCTGCGCGCCGTCGCCGTCGCCTCCAGACTGCGCACCGCGTTCGACTGCCCGCTCCAGGTCAGGGACCTGTTCGAGCATCCCACGGTGGGGCGTCTCGCCGCCGAGGTGGAGAGCCGGCTGCTGGAACTGATCTCGCAGATGAGCGACGACGAGATCGACCTCTCCCTCACCGCCGATTTCTGAGGGCCTCCCGCCCGACACCCGCTTCCTCCCCATGAGTTCAGATCGGAGTGCCCTCATGACCACATCCGACGTGCGCCCGGGACCCGCCGCCCCGTCCGCGCCCCTGTCCCCGGCCGCCCGGCGCCTGCTGGAGCAGCGGCTGCGCGGACTGACCGGAGCCCGCGACGACGGCCCGGTCCGCATCAGCCCGCGCCCCGACCGCATCCCGCTGTCGCCCGCCCAGCAGCGCCTGTACTTCCTGGACCGCCTCGACCCCGGCGCCGCCACCTATCTGCTGCCCGCCGCCTGGCGGTTCACCGGCCCGCTCGACCTGCCCGCGCTGCGCGCCGCCGTCACCGACCTCACGGCCCGGCACGAGCAGCTGCGGGCCGTCTTCCCCGAGCACGAGGGCCTGCCCCACCAGCGGATCCTGCCGCCCGACCCCGACTGCCTCGACGTGGTGGACGCCACCGCCCCGGCCGGCCCGGACCCGGAGCGACGGCTGGCGGCCACCGTGCACGCCGCCGCGCTGCGCCCCTTCGACCTGGGCCGGGAGCCCGCCTTCCGCGCCACCCTCGTCCGCGCCGGCGACGACGACCATGTCCTGGTCCTCGGCATGCACCACATCGTCTCCGACGGCTGGTCCCTCGGCCTGATCGTCCGCGACCTGACCGAGCTGTACCGGGCGAGGACCGGGCACCGCCGCGCCGAGCTGCCCGAACTCCCCCTGGACTACACGGACTACGCGATCTGGCAGCGGGGCGGCGACCAGTCCGCGGCCCTCGACCACTGGCGCACCCGGCTGGCCGGCCTCACCCCGCTGGAGCTGCCCACCGACCACCCCCGCCCCGACACCCCCGGCGGCCCCGGCGAAGCCCACGTCCTCACCCTGCCGTCCGCGCTGACCGACGCGCTCGCCGAACTCGGCCGGCGCGCGGGGACGACGCCGTACATGACGGTGCTGGCCGCCTTCCAGGCCGCGCTGGCCTTCCACAGCGGGCAGCAGGACATCGCCGTCGGCACCGTCGTGGCCAACCGGGAGCGGGCCGAGACCGAGCAGCTCGTCGGGTTCTTCGTCAACACCCTGGTGCTGCGCGGTGACTTCGCCGACGATCCGACGCCGGCCGCGCTGCTCGCCCGTACCCGGGAGCGGGTGCTGGAGGCGTTCTCGTACCAGTCGCTGCCGTTCGAGCGGGTCGTGGAAGCGCTGAGCCCCGAGCGCGATCTCGCCCGCAACCCGCTGGTGCAGGTCCTGTACACGCACACCGACATCAGCGGCTCCGCGTTCGACCTCGGCGCGGCCACCGGGACGCCGTACCGGATCGACCTCACCACCGCCAAGTTCGACCTCACCCTCGATCTGCGCGACGGCGACGGCCGCACCGAGCTGGCGTTCGTCCACCGGCCCGACCTGTACGACGCCGGATCCGTCGCGGCCCTCGCCCGGCACACCGTGAACCTGCTGGAGGCGTTCTGCGCCACCCCCGACATCCGGCTCAGCGCCATCGACCCGCTGACCCCCGCCGAGCGCGCCTTCCTGCTCGGCCCGGGCGGGCCCGCGAACGCCGGCAACGAGCCCCGGACCGCCCCGCGCACCGCCCCCGACCGGCTCGCCGAGCACATCGGCGGCGCGCCGGACGCGATCGCGGTGGTGCGCGGCACCGACTGCCTGACCTACGCCGAACTCGACGCCCGTGCTTCTCACTTGGCCCGGCGGCTGCGCGCGGCCGGGGTCACCCCCGGCTCCCTGGTCGGCGTCTGCCTCGACCGCACCCCCGACCTGGCCGTCGCCCTGCTCGGCGTCTGGCGCGCCGGAGCCGCCTACCTCCCGCTCGATCCCTCCCACCCGAAGGCCCGCCGCGAGTTCACCGTCGCCGACTCCGGCATCGAGTGGATCGTCACCGACGGCGCGACCCGTGGCGCCGTGGCGCAACTGCCGGTCAAACTTATGGTGTTGGACGAGGACGGTGGCGCCGAGGCCGAGACCCCCGACATCCTGCCCGCGCCCGAAGACCTCGCGTACGTCATCTACACCTCCGGTTCCACCGGCCGACCCAAGGGCGTCGAGGTCACCCACGGCAACCTGGCCTGGCTGCTGGCCGCCGCCGACCGGCACTTCGTCTTCGGCCCGGACGACGTGTGGACGCTGATGCACTCGCCCGCCTTCGACTTCTCGGTCTGGGAGCTGTGGGCGCCGCTGACCAGCGGCGGACGCGTGGTCGTGCTCGGCTCCGACGAGGTCCGCGACCCGGCCGCCGTGCACCGGGTGCTGCGCGAGGCGGGCGTCACCGTCCTCAACCAGACCCCGGCCGCCTTCAAAGGCCTGCGCGCCCACCTGAAGAGCACCGGCAGCGACTTCGCCGAACTCCCCTTGCGCACCGTGGTGTTCGGCGGCGACGCCTTCGACGTCCGCGACTACGGCGACTGGTTCACCGCCCCGGGCGAGAAGCCCGCCCTGGTGAACATGTACGGCATCACCGAGACCACGGTGCACGTCACCTTCCGCACCATCACCGAGGACGATGTGCGTGGCACCGTCCGTTCCCCCATCGGGCGTCCGCTCACCGGGCAGCACGGGTACGTCCTCGACCCCGGGGGACGCCTCGTGCCGTCCGGCAGCGTCGGCGAACTGTACGTCTCCGGCGGTGGCGTGGCCCGCGGCTACCGCAACCGGCCCGAGCTGACCGCCGAACGCTTCCTGGACGACCCCTTCGGGGCGCCCGGCGCCCGGATGTACCGCACCGGCGACCTCGTACGGGTGCTGCCCGACGGCCAGTTGGCGTACATCGGCCGCGCCGACCACCAGGTGAAGATCCGCGGCTACCGCATCGAACCCGGCGAGATCGAGACCGCGCTGCGCGCCCTGCCCGGCGTCGCCGACGTCGCGGTGGTCGCCCGCCGGGACGGCGACACGGCCCGCCTGGTCGCCCACATCGTCACCCCGGAGGCCCGCCCGCTCGATCCGCCCGCGCTGCGCGAGGGCCTGCGGCTGACCCTGCCCGACTACATGGTGCCCGCGCTGTTCGTCCGGCACGAGCGGCTGCCGCTGACGGCCAACGGCAAGGTGGACCGCGCCGCGCTCACCGCCGTCGCCCCCGCCGCGGCCGGACCCGGCACCCATGTGCCGCCCGAGGGCCCGCTGGAGGAGGCGCTGGCCGGGGTGTGGAGCCAGGTGCTCGGCGCCGAACACGTCGGCCGCGGCGACAACTTCTTCGACCTGGGCGGCGACTCGATCCTCGCCCTGCGCCTGGTCGGTCTCGGCCGGCTCGCCGGGCTCGGCTTCTCCGTCGCCGACGTCTTCCGCACCCGCACCCTCGCCGATCTCGCCGCCCTCGTCACCGAGGACGTCGACGCGCCCGCCCCCGTCGCCCCGTTCTCCCAGCTCGACCCCGCCGACGCGGGCCGCCTCCCCGACGGCCTGGAGGACGCCTACCCGCTGACCATGCTCCAGGCCGGCATGCTGCACGAGATGCTCGCCGACCCCCGGCGCGGCGCCTACCACAACGTCACCGACCTGAAGATCAGCACCCCCGAGGGCTTCGACCGCCACGCGTTCCAGGCCGCGGTGGACGCGGTGGTCGCCGGGCACCCCATCCTGCGCAGCTCCGTCGACCTCGTCGGCTACCGCGAACCCCTCCAGCTCGTGCACCGCGCCGCCCGCCTGCGGGTCGGCTACACGGATCTGCGCGGCCTGCCCCGCGACGAACAGCGGGCGCGGCTGCGGGAGTTCGTGGACGAGGAGTTCGAGCGGCGCTTCGACCTGGCCACCGCGCCCCTGGTCCGCATCCATCTGCACCACATCACCGACCACGAGCTGCGGCTCGTGCTCACCGACTGCCATGTGGTGCTGGACGGCTGGAGCCTCACCTCGCTCGTCGCCGACCTGCTCGCCCTGCACCGCGAGGCCGTCGCCCACGGCACCACGCCCCTGCCCCCGCAGGCTCCCGCGTTCGCCGAGTACGTGGCCCTGGAGCGGGCCGCCCTCGACAGCGAGGAGTCGCTGACGTACTGGCGCGACAGCCTCGCCGACCTGCGCCCCGTGACCTTCCGCCGCCGCGCGCGGGCCGGTACCGGCGCCGACCGGCCGCCGGTGCACGAGGTCCGGCGCTCCTACGCCCATCTCGCCGAGCGCATCGGAAGGTTGGCGAAGGACACCGGGGTGCCGCGCCGTACCGTGCTGCTCACCGCCTTCCACCACACCATGAGCCTGTTCGCCGACCGCGACGAGAGCGCCCTCGGCCACAGCATCGGCCTGGTCACCAACGGACGGCCCGAGGTGCCCGGCGCCGACCGGATGCGCGGACTGTTCCTGAACACCGTGCCGTTCGGCGTCACCCGCCCGCGCGGCAGCTGGCGCGCCTATCTGCGGGACGTGTTCGAGGCCGAGCAGGAGATGCTGCCGCACCGCCGGGTGCCCCTGGTCCGTATCGCCCGGCTGCGGCCCACCGAGCCCAGCCTGACGGACACCGTCTTCAACTACGTCAACTTCCACCGGCTGTCGCACGACTCCTGGGACGACTCCCTGGAGATCGCCCGGACCATGTTCCCGCTGCTGGTCAACGCCAGCGTCAACGCCTTCACCCTCGACATCGACCGGGAGTTCGTCGCCCCCGCCACGGCCGAGCAGCTGGCCGACGTGTACTGCGCCCAGCTGGAGGCCATGGTCGCCGGGCCCGACGCCCGGGTCACCCGGCCCGCGCTCACCGGCGCGGCCCGCGCCACCGCCCTCGACGTATGGGCGCGCGGACCCCAGATCCCGTCCTCGCCGCTGATGCTGCACGAGCACATCGCCGGCCACGCGGCCCGCACCCCGGACGCGGTCGCCGTCGAGCACCGCGGACAGCGCCTGTCGTACGGCGAACTCCACGAGCAGGCCGAGCAGGTGGCCCGGCGGCTGCGGAGCCTCGGGGTCGGCCCGGAGACCGTCGTCGGGATCTGCGTCGAGCGCGGCCCGGACCTGGTGCGCGCGGCCGTCGGGGTGCTGCGCTCCGGCGGTGCCTTCCTGCCGCTCGACCCCCAGCACCCCACCGAGCGGCTGAAGTTCATGGCCGACGACAGCGGCATGCGGGTCCTGCTGACCCAGCGCGCCCTCGACGGCACGGTGCCCTTCGACGGCCCCGTACTCCATCTGGACGCCCCCGCCGGGCACATGGAGCCCGTCCCGGGCCGGGAGCCCGACGCCGACACCCTCGCCTACATCATCTACACCTCCGGTTCCACCGGCACCCCCAAGGGTGTCGCCCTGCCGCACCGCGGACTGTCCAACATGCTCGAAGGCCAGCGCGACCTGGTACGCCCCACCCCCGGCGACCGGGTGCTCCAGTTCGCGTCCTTCGGGTTCGACGCCTCGATCCTGGAACTCACCTGGTCCCTCGCCAACGGCGGCCGCCTGGTCACCGCGCCCAAGGAGGACCTGCGCCCCGGCCCCGACCTCGCCCGCACCCTGCGCGAGGCCCGCGTCACCTGCGCCATGCTGCCGCCCAGCGCCCTCGCGGTGCTCGGCGAGGACGACTTCCCCGAACTGCGGGTCCTCCAGGTCGCCGGCGAGTCCTGCCCGGCCGAACTCGCCGACGTCTGGTCGCGCGGCCGCCGCTTCCACAACGTCTACGGCCTCACCGAGACCTCCGTGTGGTCCGTCGCCGCCGAACTCAGCCCCGGCCAGGGACAGCCGCCCATCGGCACCCCGATCCGCAACACCCGCATCCATGTCCTGGACGACGACCTCCAGCCCGTCCCGGCGGGCGTGCCCGGCGAGATCTACCTCGGCGGACAGGCCGTGGGGCGCGGCTACCTCGGCCGCCCCGGGCTCACCGCCGCCACCTACGTCCCCGACCCCTACGGGCTCCCCGGGGAACGGCTGTGCCGCACCGGCGACCTCGGCACCCACCGCGCCGACGGCTCCGTGGAATGGCTCGGCCGCCGCGACTCACAGGTCAAACTGCGCGGCTTCCGCATCGA
The DNA here is from genome assembly GCF_030450125.1 of Streptomyces sp. WP-1. Lineage (NCBI taxonomy): Bacteria > Bacillati > Actinomycetota > Actinomycetes > Kitasatosporales > Streptomycetaceae > Streptomyces > Streptomyces sp. WP-1. The sequence continues at coordinate 961,069 of NZ_CP123923.1, read as the reverse complement.
ACTCGGCGAGATCGAACACGCGCTGCGGGCGCTGCCCGAGGTCCGCCAGGCCGTCGTACTGCACCGCACCGACCTGCCGGGCGGTGAGCCGGCCCTCGTCGCCTACCTCGTCCCGCGAGATGGTGCCCGGCCCACGCCCGAGGAACTGCGCCGCGCCCTGCGGGCCTCGCTGTCCGCGTACATGATCCCCGCCCGGTTCGTGCTCCTCGACGAACTGCCCGTCAACCGCAGCGGCAAGATCGACAAGCGGGCGCTGCCGCTGCCGCCCGCCGAACTCGACCAGGACGAGACCGAGTTCGTCGCCCCGGCCACCCCGGCGGAGAAGGTCCTCGCCGAGATCTGGCGCGAGGTCCTCGGCCTCGCCCGGATCGGCGTGCACGACGACTTCTTCCGCATCGGCGGCAGCTCCCTGTCCACCGTCCGGGTCTCCCTGATGTCCGCCGGACGCGGCCTGACCGTCTCCGTCGGCGATCTGATCGAGCACCCGACCATCGCCCAGCTCGCCGAGCACGCCACCCGCGCGGCCGGCGTGCGCCTGCCCGCCGCGGTCACCTCCGAGGTACGGCTGCGCGAGGGCACCGGCGACCCGCTGTGGTGCGTGCACCCCACGGGCGGCAGCGCCGCCTGGTTCGTACCGCTCGCCCGCGCCCTGCCGCCCGGCCGGCCCGTGCACGCCTTCCAGGCGCGGGGGCTGCTCGGCGGGGTGGACCCGAGCACCGTCACCGGGATCGCCGCCAACTACGTCGCCGAGATCACCGAGCGCGTCCCGGACGCCACCGGCGAGCGGGCCCCGCACGCCCTCCTCGGCTGGTCCATGGGCGCCAACATCGCCCTGGAGATGGCCACCCAGCTCGACCGCGCCGGGCACCCGGTGGCCCCGCTCGTCCTGATCGAGCCGTACCTGCCCAACCCCGCCGCGCGCGCCCGGCTGAACGGTGTCACCGACGACCTGCGCACCGCCTGGCGCCAGCGCGACCTGATCCGGCAGCTGCCGCCCTCCCCGGAGCGCGACCGGGCCACCGCCGAACTCACCGCCACCCTGCTGGGCGCCGGCATGAGCCCCGCCGAGGCCGCCCTCGTCGAGAACGCGCCCATCGAGGTGTGGCACTCGCTGCTCGCCGCCCTCGCCGGCTACGAGGTGCGCCCCTACCCCGGCCACATCCACCTGGTGGTCGGCAGCGAGGCCGCGGGTCTGCCGCGCGGACGCACCATGCCGGGCCTGGACGTCGACTACGACACCTACCTCGCCCGCTGGCGCGACCTGGCCGGCGGCGGACTGACCGTGCACATCAGCGAGGGCGACCACATGTCGATGATGGCCGAGCCGAGGGTGTCCGGCATCGCCGAGATCCTTGTCGCGATCAAGGAGGGGGAGAACCGATGACCACGGCGACCCCGATGAGTACGGCGGTCCCTACGGGTACGGCGGCCCCTACGGGTAACGCGGCCCCTACGGGTAACGCGGCCCCTACGGATACGGCGACCCCTACGGGTAGGGCGACCGCCCCCGCGACGGCGTTCACCGAGCGCTACCTCCTGTCCCCGGACATGATCGCCGACCCCTACGGCCACCTCGACGCCCTCCGCGCGCACGCCCCCGTGCACTGGAGCCCGATGCACCACGCCTGGCTCGTCACCGGCTACGACCAGGTGATGCGCTGCCTGCGCGACCCGGCCGTCACGGCCGACCGGGTACGGCCCCTGATGGACGCCGTACCGCAGGGCGCCCGGGAGGACGCGGAGCGGGCGTTCGGGATCCTGTCCCGCTGGATGGTGTTCAACGACCCGCCGCAGCACCGCAGGCTGCGCCAGGTCTTCCAGGAGGCGTTCGCCGCACGGGCGGTGGCCCGCTACCGGACCTTCACCGAGAAGGCCACCCGGGCCGTCCTCGCCTGCAAGGCCGTCCCGGGCCGCACCGGCGACCTGATGGCGGACGTGGCCAAGCCGCTGCCCGCGCTGGTGTTCGCCCGCTGGCTCGGCATCCCGCGCACCGACGCGGCCGCCTTCTGGTACTGGAACGCCCGCGTCGCCGACCTCGTGCTCGGCACCGCCCAGGAGGAGAGCGAGTACCGGGCCTCCCTCCAGGCGCTGGTGAGCCTGGAGGACTACCTCGCGGGGCTGGTCGCCCGGCGCCGCGCCGAACCCGCCGACGACCTGATCAGCCAGGTGCTGAAGGAGGGCCGGGTGGGGGACTCGGTCACCGAGGAGGAGTTCGTCGGGATGCTCACCCAGATGGCGTTCGCCGGTGGGGAGACCACCAGCAACCTCATCGCCAACACCGTCCTCGCCCTGCACACCCGGCCCGGTCAACTCGCCGCCGTACGCGAGGATCCCGCGCTGGCGCAGGGCGCGGTGGAGGAGGCACTGCGCCTGGACGGGCCGTCCAAGATGTCGATCCGCGCCGCCGTCTCGGACCTGGAGCTGGACGGCCGCACCCTGCGGGCGGGCGACCGGATCTTCCTGGTGACCGCCGCCGCCAACCGGGACCCGGCCCGCTTCCCCGACCCCGGCCGGTTCGACGTCCGCCGCACCGGCGCCACCCACCTCGGCTTCGGCTTCGGCGCCCACTTCTGCATCGGCGCGGCGCTGGCCCGGCTGGTCGCCGTCGCCGCCGTGGAGACGCTGGTCCGCGACCACCCGGGCCTGACCCTGACCGACCCGGGGGCGCTCACCTGGCAGCCGTCCCTCCTCAACCGCAGCCTCACCGCGCTGCCCGTCCGCTACTGACCGGACCGCCGCACGCGTCCGCACCCCCGAAAGGCACATCATGGCCACCACCCTCGCCGGCGCCGGTCCCCGGCTGTGGGCACCCGCCCGGCAGCGGCCCTTCCAACTCCTGTGGCTGGGACAGTCGTTGTCCCTGCTCGGCGACGGCTTCAGCGTCGTCGCGTTCTCCTGGATCACCCTCGGCCTGACCGGTTCCACCCTGACCCTCGGCTACGTCCTCGCCTTCCAGGCCGTACCCCGCGCCCTGCTCACCCTGGTCGGCGGCACCCTCAGCGACTCCTGGTCCACCCGCACCCTGATGATCGCCTCCAGCTGGACCCGCGCCGTCCTGATGGCCGGGGTCGGACTGGCCGGGCTCGGCGGGCACTTGACGGTCTGGATGCTGTGCGCGGCGGCCGCCGCGTTCGGCGCGGTGGACGCCTTCTTCCAGCCCGCCCGGGTGTCGATCCTGCCCTCGGTGGTGGACAAGGACCTGCTCACCCCGGCCAACGCGCTGCTCGGCGCCGGTTCGCGCACCGCGGCCGTCGTCGGCCCGGCGGTCGGCGGTGTGGTCATCGCGCTGACCCGGGCGCCGGTCGCGTTCGTGGTCGACGCCGTCTGTTTCGCGCTGTGCGGCTGGTGCGTGTCCCTGATCGCCACCCGGCCCCGCCCGGCCGCCGCGCCGAAGGTGGAGTCAAAGGCCCTGAGCGACAAGGGGGTTGAGCGTCCGCCGTCCCTCGGCGCCCGCATCCGCGAGGGCGTCGTCTTCACCCTGCGCGACCCGCGGCTGCGCACCGTCGTCGTCCTCGACACCGCCGTCAACTTCTGCTACGCCGGGCCCTTCACGGTCGGTTTCGCCACCCTCGCCGAGCAGGTGCTGCGTGGCGGCTCGGCCACCCTGGGCGTGCTCAACGGGTCCCTCGCGGGCGGCGCGATGCTCGGCACGCTGGCGGGCGGCGCGATGGGCGGCCGGCCCCGGGTCGGTCTGCTGGTGGCCGCGCTGGCCGGCTGGCTGGGCGCCGGGATGGCGGTCCTGGGGCTGGTGCACAGCACCCCGGCGGTCGTCGTGACCGTGCTGGCCATGGGCTTCGCCATCGGCTTCCAGGGGGTGTTCGGGCTGAGCTGGATCCAGCGCAACATCCCCCAGGACGTGCTCAGCCGGGTCATCTCCGTCGACATGGTCCTCGGCTACGCCGCCGCCCCGCTCTCCCTCATCGTGTGCGGCGCGCTGGCCCGCACCAGCACCCTCGCGCTGTTCGGGGTGGTCGCGGCGGTGCTCGCCCTCACCGGGCTCGCGGTGCTCGGCTCCCGGGCGGTGCGCGAGATGCGTTAGGGCCCCCTCGGAACAGGCCCTAGGAATCGCGCAGGGCGGCCGAACGCGCGCACAGATCCGCGCGGTTGGCCGCCCCCGTCTTCGTGATCAGACTGGCGATGTGCTTCTCCGCCGTACGGGGGGATATGAACAGCCGGTCGGCGATGTCCTTGTTGGACAGCCGCTCCGCGAGCAGCCGGAACACCTCGAACTCCCGGACCGTGACGCCCTGGGCGCGCAGCTGGTCCGGGATACCGCTGCTCCCGGTGCGGTGCTGGCGCACGGGGGCGCCGAGCCGGCGCAGCCCCGCCCGGCAGGCACCCGCGACGGCCGGGACGTCCCGCTCGTGGAAGTAGTGCTCCGCCTGCCGCAGCCAGCTGACCGGATCGCCCCAGCCGTCCTGCTGCGCCGCGTCCGCGATCAGCCGCAGCCCGAGATGCCGGGCCAGCGGATACGGCTCCGCCACCGCCCGCGCCGCCTCGACCGCGCGCGCCGCCTCGGCCCCCGCGCCCTCCCGGCCCAGCAGCACGGCCTCCGTGAGCAGCACGAAGTGCCGGTTCCAGCGCATCCGGGCCATCGCGGTGGCGGTGATCTCCGCGTGCCGGGTGCGGTCCGCGCGCCCGGCGAGCACGTCCAGCAGCAGCACCATGCCGTGGGTGCCGCTGAGATGGTAGGTCGAGGGGTTGTCCGCCTCCAGCGCCAGCACCGTGCCCAGATCCTCCCGGGCCAGCTCCCGGTCCTCCTCCAGCAGCGCACAGAACGCCCGGGCCAGCCCGTGGCTCAGCGGCTCCTCCTGCGAACCGGCCCCGTCCCACTGCGCGAACGCGGCCAGCGCCGCCTCCATCCCGGCACGGTCGGCGTGGTGCGCCGCCAGGACGGCCTGCGCCATCAGGACGTACCGCACGGCGGGCGCGAGCCGCAGCCGTCGTACGACGGCCAGGCACTCGGCGGCCGTCGCGCGGGCGGTGTCGTCGTCGCCCCGCAGCACGGCGTCGAGTACGAGGATGCCGTCGACGGTGTGCACGATGTTGACCGAGCCGAGCCGCAGCGCCTCCTCGCGCGCCGCCAGCAGGCCCGTGGTGTCGCCCTCGGCGAGCCAGGCGTTGCCGCCGAGCCGGGTGGCCGCGTACATCCGTTGCAGGGGCAGCCGGTGGCGTTCGGCGGTGGCGAGGGCCTGGCGGAGCATCGCCTCGGACTCCTCCGGGTCCCGCTCGCGGGCCACGGTGGCGAGCAACTCCTGTGCCTGGCAGGCCACCACGGGCAGCCCGTGGCGTTCGGCGGTGTCGGCGGCCGCGCGGGCCAGCTTCTCCGCGTGCTGGGTGCGGTCGGGGCCCGGTGTGTCGAGGGCCAGGTAGGCGGCCGTCACATCGACGGTGGCGGCGGTCGTCTCGTCCGGCGAGGCCGCCAGCACCTCACGGGCGCGGGCCACCTGCCGGTTGCCGTCGCTCCACCGCCCCGCCGTGTGGGCGACCTTGGCCAGCCGGGCGTGCAGCGTGGCGAGCCGGACGGGGCTGAGCCCGGAGCCGCCCAACAGGTGGAGATCCTCGGCGAGTTCGAAGGCGCGGGCGAAGTCGCCGGCCTCGGCGAGCGCGGGCAGCAGGTTCTCCAGGACCGCGGCCCGCCCCTGCGCGTCCCCGGCCTCGGCCAGCAGGTTCTCGGCGCGGCTGAGCAGGGTCACGGCGGAGCCCAGCGCACCGGCCGAAAGAGCCCGGCCGCCCGCGTCCGCGAACAGCAGCCCGGCCGCGCCCTGGTCCCCGGCCTCGCCGCGCAGCCCCGCGGCCAACGCGCACCAGTCGCCGCCCAGTTCGGGGTGCAGCTCCTCGACCGCCTCCGCGCCCCGGCGCGCGAGATCGGCGCGCTGGCCGGGTGTCATCTGGGTGAACAGGGCCTCCACGGTCAGCGAGTGGCGGAAGGAGTACCAGTCGGGGGCCGGTTCGTCGGGGATCACCAGCCGGGCCGCGACGCCCGCGTGCAGATGGCTGAGCAGCGCGCGGTCGTCCACGCCGCTCATCCGCTGGAGCACGGTCAGCGGGAAGCGGCGGCCGAGCACGGCGGCCGCCGACAGCAGGGTCAGGCCCTGCGCGCCCAGCCGGTCGATACGGCGCAGGATGTCCCGCGCCAGCGTGGAGGAGACATCGCTGCGCAGATCCCCGATCGCCCGCCAGCCGTCCTGGCCCTGCACCAGGGTGCCCGCCCCGATCATGGTCTGGAGCAGTTCCTCGACCAGGTACGGGCTGCCGGAACTGTCCTCCCACAGCCGCTGGAGCACCGTCTCCGGCACCTCCCGCGGGTCGGCCACGCCCAGTTGGGCCGCGACCATCTCGTCCGCCTGCCCCCGGGTCAGCGGCGGGATCTCCAGCAGGGTGGCGGCGCCGCGGCGGCGCGCCGACTGGGCCAGGTCCAGGGCGTCGCTGAAGTCGGTGCGCACGGTGGCGAGGAGCAGGACGGGCGTGTACTCCAGGTTGTCCACGAGGTATTCGAGGACGCCGAGCGTCTCGGGGTCGGCGTCGTGCAGGTCCTCCAGGAGCAGCAGCTGGCCCTGGCCGCGCCCGGCCGCGATCAGCAGCCGCAGCACCGCCTCGCCCAGGATGACCATGGAGCTGCTCTCGCGCTCGCCGGTGTCCCAGTCGGGAATCAGCCGTCCGAGCACCGGCCGGTACGGGCCCAGAGCCAGGTCGTCCATGGACTCGCCGCCCCGGAACAGGGACATCAGCGCCTCGGTCAATGGCCGGAACGGCACCGCCGGGCCCGTGGTGCTGCTGCGGCCGCGCAGTACCCGCATACCGGCGTCGAGCGCGCCGCCGACCACCTCGGCCGCGAGCCGCGACTTGCCGACCCCGGCCTCGCCGACCAGGAAGACCACACCGCCGCGTCCCTGTTGAGCGCCGCTCAGCGCACGTTCGAGGAGGTGGAGCTGGGGACCCCGCCCGACCAGGGAAGGCGCATGGGAACGCATGAACGCTGATGATAATCGGAATATCGGCACCTGTGGCAGATCGGCCGCCCGGACCGTACCGCTCCGCTTGGGCACACGGCGGCGCGGACCCGCAAGACGGGTCCGCGCCATCACGCCTGTGGCAGCCGGCGGTCGCCTACCGGGGGGCGGAGACCGAGGTGTCCATGGTGCTCAGCGTGATGACAAGGCCGCTGGTGAGGACCATTCCGGCCAGCACCCGGGCGCGGGCGCAGGCGCGGTTGCGGCCCTTGAGGGTGATGCCACCGGCCGCGTCCTGCTCGTCGGCGGCGATCTCGGCGGCGGTCTCCGTGGCGTCGGCGGCGGTGGCGGCGGAGGCGGCGAAGTTCTTGTCCATGAGGTGATCCCCTTCAAGTGGTCCCGCGCGGGTGGGCGCGGGGGCGGAGGCGGAGACGAGCGGTGTGGTCAGTTGCCGTACCGGCCGGGGTGTCCCAGGAGCAGGACGGAGGGCACGGTGTCGGGGTGGGCCAGGCGGAGCAGTCCGTAGCCGATGCCGGAGAGGCCGGTCAGCAGTCCGGGGGAGGGAACGTGGTCGGGGGTGGCGCAGCGGTGGCCCTGCGCCTCGACGAACGCGAGTGCCTGGCCGGTGCGCAGGGTCAGGGCTTCGGCGGCCGGGGTGTCGCCCCGCCCGGCCAGGGCCGTGAGGGCGTCCAGCGTGCCGAGGGCACCCTGACCGAGGCTGAGGTCGGGACCGACCCCGGCGTCCCGCAGCCGGGCCGAGAACTCGGCCAGGGAGGCGGGGAGTTCGGCGAGGGCCGAGGCGGCGGCCGCCGTGCCGGCGAGCCCCCGCGTCCACGACGGATCCGTGTCCGCGTCCCCCGCTCGCCGGGCCGCGCCGTGGAGCAGGTCCCGGCCCGCGCTCGCATGCGCCGCGGACCGCTCCGGGCGGGCGGCGGCGTACCGCAGCAGCGCCCAGCCGATCCCGGCGGCGCCGTCCGCGAAACCGGCGTCCTCGACGGGGCCCGCCTGGCACAGCAGGTCCGCCAGGGCGTCCGCCAGCTCCAGCGCGCCCGGGGTCCCGGCCGCCTCGTGCACGGCGACGGCGGCGGCCAGCGCCCCTGCCGTACCCCCGGCCAGCCCGGGTTCCGTACACCCGGCCGCCGCGTGGGCGAGCGCGGTGAGCGCGTCCGGCAGGCACTGCGCCAACTCCTCGCCCAGCAGCGCCGACAGCCGGACCAGGGCGTAGCAGATACCGCCGAGACCGTCGTAGGCGCCGGGGCCCGCCGCCGCGCCCAGCTCGGGGTCGGCGGCCAGGGCCTTGAGCAGCGCGGGCAGCGGCCGTACCGCCTCCCGGGCCAGCGCGGTGTACCGGTCGGCGCCGGTCAGCGCGCCGGTGTGGGCGAGGAAGAGCGCGACCCCGCAGTAGCCCTGCGCCAGCCCGGCGCCCATCGGCAGGACCGCCCAGTGCGGGCCCGAAACCCTTTCCAGACCGAGCCAGTTGGCGCGCCCGCCGTCGCGTACCGCACGGGCGGCGATGTCGTCGGCGATCCCGCACACCGCGGCCAGCAGCCGGGAGGCGTCGGGCACGACGGCCGGGACGGGCGCGACCGCGAGCGCCGACCTCGGCCGGTCCGCCGGGTCGCAGGCGCCCCGGGCGGCCAGGGCCGCCGAGACGATCCACTCCTGGTCGCGGCAGTCGATCTCGTCCATCCGTGCGATCTTCTTGCGCACCGCGGCCAGGCTCGCCTCCGGCAGCACATCCTCCAGCCAGGTCCCGTCGGCCGTCCGGACCCCTGTTCCGGACGGCCGATGGGTGAACAGGGGGACGTCGCCGCGCCACAGGTCGGCCGTCTCGTGCTCGATGAGCAACGAGCGCGCCCCATCGTGCTCGGACTCGGTCCACAGCACGGCGAACACCCCGTCCCGGGCGAGCGCGTCACCGAGGAGCGCCGGATGCGTGGACTCCTCCAGCAGGGTCGCGTACAGCCGGGTGGCGCGGGCGATCAGCCGCGCCGGGCTGTCGGCCCCCGTCGCCAACGGGCCGTCCTCGCCGGTCAGTTCGCCGCCGTGCGCCGCGATGGCCGCGTACGCCGTGCGGAAGCCGTCGAGCAGGGCGGCCCGGTGGTCGGCGCCGTCCAGCGGGCGGCCGTCGGGCAGCGGCTGGTTCTGCGCGGCGGGGCTGAGCAGCGGCCCCCGTACGGCGCGCATGGTGTCCAGGCCGCTGTCCGCCCAGTGCAGGCCCTCGCTGGGGAAGGTGCCGTCGGTGGAGCGGCCGAGCGCGGAGATGTCCAGCGCGCCGTGCTCGCCGATCAGCAGGTGGGGCAGCAGGCAGGTGCGGTGCACGGAGGTGTGCAGGGCCTCCGCCGCCGGGTCGGCGCCGGCCGTCATGGCCTGCCCGAGCCCGGTGTGCAGCAGTGTCTCGGCGTCCACCAGGACCGGCTGGTCGCCGCAGGCGATGACGTTCTCGTAGTGCATGTCGGCGCCGTCCACCGCGTAGAGCAGCGCGAGCAGCACGCCCTGGCGGCGGTAGAAGGCGTCGGTCTCGGTCACCGAGCGGCACCAGCGGTGGGACACGAACTCCAGCCAGCCGTAACCCTCCCGGCGCAGGGTGCGGGCGGTGCGCAGCGGGAGGTCGGGCACCTTGGTGTCCATCCAGGCCGCCAGCTCGTCCAGCAGGGCGTGCTGCCCGAGCGGGCGCGGCTTGTACACCACGCGGGCCCCGTCGGCGAAGCGCAGGACGGCCACCGACCGGTTGCCCTGGTGGGCGTCGCCGAGCCCGAGTTCGACGCGGGTGAGGGCGCCCGGCTCGCGGCCGTCGAGGAGGACGGCGACCAGGTCGTCCCGGTCGGCCTGGAAGCGGGCGGCCAGTTCGGCCGCCGCGTCCAGGGCGTCCAGGGCGGTCTGTCCGAGCATCCGGGCCAGCACCGGGTAGGCGGCGAACAGCTCGCCGAGCCCCCGCCGGGCGCCCGCGCCGGCGACGAAGGAGGCGAACCGCTCCCGGGAGGTCGCTCCCGCGAGGCGCCCGGCGCGCCGGGCCCCGGCGAGTTCCCGTACGAGGGTGCGGGCGGCCAGCCGCACCAGCTGCGAGGTCAGCCAGGTGCCGAACTCGGCCTGCCACACGCTCCGTTCGGTGGCGGCCATGCCCGGCAGCAGCTCGGCGAGGCGGGCGGCGGCCGGGGCGACGAGCGGTCGTACGACGGGGGCGAAGGCCTCGGCACCCGTCCCGTCCGTGGCCGGCTCCACGCGGTACTCGGGGGCGGCGTCCAGGGCCGCCTCCACGTACCGGACCCAGCCGGGCTCGGCGGCGCGGGCGGCGAGCCGCTCGGCGGGCTCCGCCGCGAGGGCCGCCGCCGTGGCGTCGTCCACCCCGAGGTGCGCCAGCCGCAGCGCGAAGCCGTCCGCGTCCCCGGCGGCCCAGGGGGCGCGGGCGGGGGCGTCAAGGTCGGCGGGCGCGGCCGGTCGGCCGGGGGCGGCGAGGCGCTCCGCGAGGGAAAGCGCCGGGGCCCACCAGGCGAGCGGCAGGCCGGCGCTCCGGGGAGTCGGGAGGCTGGCGGTCTCAGTCACATGAAGAAGGTCCCAGACGGGGGCCGACCCCCACATGGGGAAGTAGCCCCCATATTCTCCCCGGGCCCTTCCCACGGGTGGGTGCGGGCGCCCGGGGTGATGGGGAAACCGCAGGTCGGCGCCGTACTACCCATGTCCCCTACGGCCGTCCCCCATACGCCCCCAGGGGCGCTCCCCATGCCCCTGCGGGCGCCACCCCGTACGGTGCACTACCCATAGGCGCGCTCACGCGGGGCGGGTGGGCCCCCACGTGGGCATCGGCCCCCGGACGTGTGCCGTACATGCCCCTACGGGGGACGCCCGTGTCCCTAGGGGAGGCCGCGCACGCCCCTAAGGGGGCCGCGTACCCCCTTAAGGGAGGCCACGCAGGTCCTTACGGGACGCCGCGCACGCCCCTGGGGGAGGCTGCGCACATGCCCAGGGGAAGCGGCGCACGCCCTTACGGGTACCGCCCCCACCGCCCTGCGGGGGCCCCGCACCGGAAAGGTGGGGACCGACTACCGATGCCCGCCCCCGGGTGACGGCGGCAGGGTGAGCGTCGTACCCCACAGGCCGCCCGCGGTGCTCACCACCGGGCGAACGACCTTGCAAGGAGCAGAAGATGGGAGTCCCCGTACCCGTCGGTGTGGTCGCCCTCGACCCGGTCCTGGAGGCCGGCACCCGCAGTACCCTGCTCGCCTGCCCGCAGCTCACCGTGTGCGAGCCCGCCAACGCCCGGGTCGCCGTGCTCACCGTGGACCGGCTCGGCCCGGCCGAACTCGACATGGTGCGCACCACCCGCGCCCACCTGACGCGTCCCGCCGTCGTCCTGGTGGCCGGCGCGCTCGCCTCCGGAGACGCCCTGCACGCCCTCGCCGCCGGCGCCCGGGGCCTGCTGCTGCGCCGCGAGGCGGACGCGTCCCGCCTGGCCCACGCGGTGCTGGCCGCCGCCCAGGACGACTGCACCGTCCCCACCGACCTGCTCGAACAGGTCCTCGACCGGCCCGAGGGCGCCGAGCGCGGCTGGGCCGGCGGATCGCTCTCCGACCGCGAACGCTCGGTACTGCGCCTGGTCGCCGACGGGCACGAGACGGCGGAGATCGCCCAGCAACTCGCCTACTCGCCCCGCACCGTGACCACCGTCGTGCACGACATCACCCAGCGGTTCCGACTGCGCAACCGCGCCCACGCCGTCGCCTACGCACTGAGAGCGGGCCTGCTGTGACCGCCACCCTGACCGCCGCACCCGGCGGAGTGACCACGATCCTGCCCCTGCGCGTCCAGCCGTCACGGCACGCGGACCGGGTACGCGAACTCGCCCGCCGCGCCGGACTCGACTGCGCGATCGGCCACGGGCAGCCCGGGACCGTCACCGTCGTCGTCACCGACGACGCCGAACGGGCCCTGCGCGCCACCCGGTTGCCCGGGCCGCTGCTGCTGGTGTGCGACACGGTGGGCCGCGCCGGGCTGCTCCAGGCCCTGCGCGCCGGAGCCGTCGTGCTGCGCCGGGCGGACCTCACCGAGGAGAGCCTCACGGCGGCCGTCCGCCGCGCCGGGGCGCCGCACCCGAGCATCCCCTACCCGGAGCTGTCCCACCTGCTGACCACCGGCCCGGGACCCGGCGGCCACCCCGCGCACGAGGACCGGCCACCGTCCTTGACGAGCCGCCAGATGTCCGTGCTGCGGCTCATGGCGGAGGGCCACGGCAACGCGGGCATCGCGCAGTTGCTGCACTGCTCCGAGCACACCGTGAAGAACGTCGTCTACGAGATCATGGCCCGGCTCGGCGCCCGCAACCGGGCCCACGCGGTGGCGCGCGCGGTGCGCCACGGACTGATCTGAGATGCGGCGGCCAGCGACCCGGGGGTCACACCCCGGGGGCCGGCAGCAGCCGGGGTGTGATGCGCTCCTCCACGGCCCGCCCGCCCTCGCGGCGCACCACGTACGCGGCCTTGTCCGGCAACTCCGCGACGGCCTCGACCAGTTCGGTGCCCCGGTAGACCAGGCCCACCCCGTCGTCGGTGCAGTGCGCCGTGGGCAGGGTGCCGTCGGCGACCAGCCGGTGGATCAGCGGGCGCCGGCCCGGGTCGGAGTCGTAGTGCACCCCGTTGCCGTACGGCAGCAGCCCCAACGCATCGGTCACCGGGCGCAGTTCGGGCCCGTAGGAGTCGGTCGCGCCGCCCTCGAACCAGCAGATGGAACCCGCGCTGACCCCGGCGAGGACCACTCCCGCCCGCCAGGCCCGCCGCATGACCGCGTCCAGGCCGTGCACCCGCCACACGGCGAGCAGGTTCGCCACCGAGCCGCCCATCACCCAGACCACGTCGTGGTCCAGGACCGTGCCCTCGACGTCCTCGACGTTCGGCATGGGGAACAGGTGCAGGGGTGTCAGATCGAAGCCCGCCACCCGGGCCGCCTCCGACATCCGCGCGGTGACGTGCTCGGCGTCCCCGATGGCGGTGCCGACGTACAGGATGCGCGGTCGCCTGCCGTGCACACCGGAGAGATCGACCGCGTGCTGGACCAGGGCGTCGAAGAGCACCCGGGTGCGTGCGGCGGCGCGATGTCCTCCGGAGGTGGCGACGATGGTGGGTTCCGGGGCGGTCACGCGGTGATCGTAGCGCGCAGGACGTGCTCCGGACGTGGGGGAGTCGTGAAGGCGTGCCCCCGGGGACGGGCGGGAGCGTGCCCACGGAGAGGGGCGGCGGCGTGCCCACGGAGAGGGGCAGAGGTGTGCCCGCCAGGACGGGCGGGAGCGGGCCCGCGAAGACAGGTGGGGGACAACGCGGCGGGGACCGGTCGTCGGACCGGTCCCCGCCGTCTTCGCGTGCGCTGCTCCCGTCGCGCCCTCACTCCCGTCGCAGCGCCACGGCCGCCGCGTACCCCGCCGGGACGAGCACGTCCCGCAGGTTCCAGTCCGGCGACGGCGACACCGGCCGTGGTCCGGTGCCGACGTGGTCCAGGGCCGGATCGCGCACCAGCCCCGTCCCCAGCCCCTTGAGATACGCCTCCTTGCGCACCCAGGTCCGGGTGAAGGCCGCCTGCCGCTCGTGTGCCGGGAGCCGGGCCAGCTCCGCCACCTCCGCCGCGTGCAGCGCGCACTGCGCGCTGCGCACCGCCTCCACGGTGGCCACGCCCTCCACATCGACCCCGACCGGGGCGCCGGCGAGCGCCACCAGTACCAGGTCCCCGCTGTGCGACAGGGAGAAGTGCACCCCCGAGGTGCGCAGCGCGGGCCGCCCGTGCGGGCCCCCGCAGCCCGCGCACGGCTCCCGCGTCAGCGGCAGCTCGTCCGCCGGGACACCCAGCAGGGGGCTGAGCAGGGCGCGCAGCGTGGCATGCGCGATCACGTACGCGTCCCGGTCCCGGGGCCGCCGGAACGCACGGGCCCGCGCCCGCTCCTGCGCGTCCAGCAACTCCTGGGCGCGCAGCAGCGACCGGTCGTCCTGGCTGCCGACCTCGGTCAGATACAGCTCCAGCGGACCGCGCAGCGGCCGGGGGCCGACGGGGTACGGCGGGTACTGCGGGCCGGGCAGGTCCAGGAGAGCGGGGCACAGGGGGCCGGGGGGCGCGGCCGACAGCGGTGAGCCGTTCGGTTCCGGTGACGTGCCGGGGACCGTGAGCACGTCACCCGACTCCGCCGTCGTCAGTAGACCAACCCCTTTTGCGGACATCCGAATTGACGGTACGTCATGCGCGCCCGCTGTCGGCGGTGCGTTGGCCGGCCTGGCCGGCACCAGGGCCGGCCGGACCTCAGACATCGGCCCCGGCGAGCCGGCGGCGCAGGCTCAGCGGGCGCATGTCCGTCCAGACGGCGTCGATGTGGTCCAGGCACTCCTGCCGGCTGCCCTCGCGGCCCTCCCGGTGCCAGCCGGCCGGCAGCTCGCGGTCCGCCCGCCAGATCGAGTACTGCTCCTCGTCGTTGCGCACCACGAGATACACGTCCTCGGCGCCGGGGCGGACCTCGTCGCCGCCGGTGCCGTTCGCGGAGTCGGATTGCGTCACGGTGAACCTCCCGCAGGTGATGGGCCGGACGCGGATCAGGGTCCGGCGACGCAAGAGTGCCCGGCCCCCGCCCCGCCCGGTCAGGGACGAACACGCCGCAGTGGTGGCACCCGTTGCTGCCGGAACTTCCCTGGTGACCCACCGCCCCGACGCGGGACCGTGCTCTTCGGTCGCGGGCCGCCCGGCACCCCGGAAACCCCGGGCCACGCGATTGCCCGCGCACCCCATTCGGAAGGAGCACGCGATGTCGGACGAGCACGCACCTGTCCTGCTGCCGGGCGGAGGCTGGCGGCTGTGGGAGCAGTTCGCGCTCCGCGGCCCCGGCTTCCCCGCCGACGGCGTGCTGCGCCTCGCCCCGCCCGGACTCGCCGAGGCCGCCGACAAGTTCGGCCCCGGCACCGAGCTGGCCGGGCCCGAGTGGGCCGCCTTCACGGAAGACCTCGCGACCGCCGCCGTGGACACCGCGCGCTACCTCCAGGAGATCGCCGCCCGGCCCCGCTTCCAGGCCGCGCTCGCCTGGCAGAACCCCGCCGTCCTGCGCACCGGCATCGCCCCCTTCCTGCGCTGGACCCCGACCGCGGACAGCCGCAGCAGCATGCCGCGCCAGCGCGAGGAACTGGTCGCGCACTACTGGCAGCGGTTCTGCGTGAAGAACGACACCATCGGCTTCTTCGGCCCGGTCGGCTGGGGCCACTGGGACCTGGCCGACCGGGGCGGCGTCGCCGTCACCCCCGGCGACGGCTTCCTCGCCGCCCGGGAGGTGTACTTCTCCGGCTGGGCGATCGACGCCCTGGCGAAGGTCCTGGCCGCGGACAGCGCGCTGATGCGCTGGATCCCGCCGCGCCGGGTGTCGTTCGTGCGCTGCGCCGACGGCACGGTCCAGGTGCCCGGCCGCCCCGCCCGGCAGATCGGCGACCGCGAACGCGCCGTACTGGAACGCTGCGACGGCACCCGGCACCTGCCCGCCGTCGCCGCCGAACTCGGCCTGCCCGAGGACGAGGTCACCCAGGTCGTACGGGACCTGATCTCCCGCCGCTGGGTGCAGTGGCGGCTGGAGGTGCCCGCCGCCACCCACCCCGACCGCGCCCTGCGCGAGATCCTGGAGCGCGTCCCCGAACAGGCTGCGCGCGAAGGGGCGTTGGAGCGCCTCGCCGTACTGGAACGCGGCCGGGACGCCGTGCGCGCCGCCGGCGAGGACGCCACCGCGCTGACCGCCGCGATCACCGCGCTGGAGGCCGAATTCGCCGCGCTTACCGACAGCGAGGCCCAGCGTGCCAAGGGCGAACGCACCGCGCCCTGCCGGGGGTTGGTGTACTCCGACGCCCGTCGCGCGGCCACCGCCACCACCGGCGCGGCACTGCTCGACCACCTCGAACCGCTCCAGCTGTGCCTGACCGCCGCCCGCTGGATGACCAACCGCTTCGCCGAGGCCGTCCGCGCCCGCCTGCACACCGTGTACGAGCGGCTGAGCGCCGACGGCGCACAGGTCGACCTGGGCACCCTGTGGCTGCACACCCTGCCCTCCCCGCACCCCGACGCGGGCGACCTCATCGACGCCGTCCAGGCGGAACTGCGCGCCAGATGGGCCCGCGTCCTCGAACTGCCCGAGGGCGTGCGCCGGGTCCGGGTGACCACCGCCGAGCTGGCCGAACGGGTCCGCCGCGAGTTCGACGAGCCCGGCGCCGGCTGGTCCCTCGCCCGCTACATCAGCCCCGACGTACTGGTGGTCGCCGCCGACGAGGACGCCCTCGCCCGCGGCGACGTGGACCTCGTCCTCGGCGAGATGCACTGCGCGCTGAACACCATGGGCGCCTCCCTGTTCGTGCACCAGCACCCCGACCGCGACGAGCTGCTCGCCGAGACCACCCGCGACTTCCCCGGCCCGCGCCTGCTGCCCATGCTGCCCAAGGAGCTGCCCCTGAAGTGGTCCACCCGCAGCCGGCCCTCCCTGGACCGGCCCCAGGACCACTACGTCGCCCTGGTCGACCAGACCGGCGACCCGCACCGCCCGCGCACCGTGCTCAGCGCCGACGTCCGGGTCGAGGACCGGGCCGGGCGGCTCACCGCGGTCCTGCCCGACGGCACCGCGTACGACGTGCTCGACGCCTACGCCAACACCCTCACCCAGCGCGTCATGGACCGCTTCACCCTGCGCCCCGAGGGCGAGCACACCCCGCGCATCACCCTCGGCCGGATGACCGTGGCCCGCGAGACCTGGCAACTGCCTGTCTCCGAGGTGGGCTTCGCCGACGAGAAGACGGAGGCCGCCCGGTTCGTGAAGGCCCGGCACTGGCAGCGCCGGCACGAGCTGCCCCGGTTCGTGTTCGTGGTCTCGCCGACCGAACCCCGGCCGTTCTACGTCGACTTCGACAGCCCCGTCTACCTCACCATCCTCGCCAAGGCGGCCCGCAGGCTCGCCCGCAAGGACCCCGGCGCCCGGCTCAAGGTCAGCGAGATGCTGCCCACTCCCGAGCAGGCCTGGCTCACCGACGACGAGGGCAGCCGCTACACCTCCGAACTCCGCTTCGTGGCCGTCGACATGACCGTGGCCGACGCGGGGGAGCAGTGATGCGCACGGTCGCCGACGACATCGCCGCGCACGCCCTGCGCCACCCCGGCCGCACCGCCCTGAGCACCCCGGCCGGCGAGGTGTCGTACGCCCGGCTGGCCACCCGGACCGAGGAGATCGCCCGCCTGCTGCGCGCCCACGGCGCCCGCCCCGAGACCGTCTGCGCCGTGGCCGTCGAGCACGGCACCGACGCGGTCGCCGCCATGGCCGCCGTGTTGCGCTGCGGCGCCGCCTTCCTCACCCTGGACGTGAGCCAGCCCCGCGAACGGCTGGCCGCCTTCGTCCGCAGCTCCGGCGCCCGGCTGCTGCTCACCCACTCCACCCTCGCTCCGGCGCTCGACCTGGGCGTGCCCACCCTCCTGTTGGACCAGGAGACAGCTCCGGACGGCCCGCTCCCGGACGCGGGCGCCGACCCCCAGGCTCTCGCCTACGTCAGCCACACCTCAGGCAGCACCGGTGAACCCAGCGCCGTACTCGTCGAACACGCGCACCTCGACGCCTATCTCCGCGACACCGCACGGGCCTTCGGCCTCGGCCCGGACACCGTGGCCCTCCAGACCGCGCCGCTCGGCTACGACGCCTCCATCCGGGACACCTTCGTACCGCTGCTGGCGGGCGCCCGGCTGGTGATCGTGGAGCGCGCCCGGCTGCTGCGCCCCGCGGAGTTCGCCGCCACCGTCCGCGACCACGGGGTGACCGCGCTGCTCAGCGTCACCCCGTCCTTCCTCACCCACCTCGGCGGACAGACCGGCCTCACCGAACCCCTCGCGGGCGTCGAACTGGTCGCCTCCAGCGGCGAATCCCTGCGGCCCTTCCTCGCCGCGGGCGGCCGGAGCCTCGTACCCGGCCGGCTCGTCAACCAGTACGGGCCCACCGAGTGCACCATGACCACCACCCGGCACAGCGTGCCCGCCGCCCCCGACCCCACCACCGACCTCGTCGGCACCCCGCGCGAGGGCACCGTCGTCCGCGTCCTGGACGCCGGCCTCGCCCCGGTCCCCGACGGCACGGTCGGCGAGGTCTACATCGGCGGCGCCGGAGTGACCCGCGGCTACGGCGGCCAACCCGCCCGCACCGCCGCCGCGTTCGTCCCCGACCCCCTCGGCCCGCCCGGCTCCCGCCTCTACCGCACCGGCGACCTCGGCCACTGGGGCCCCGGCGGACTGCGCTACACCGGCCGCACCGACCGCCAGCTCAAGATCCGCGGCTACCGCGTCGACCCCGCCGAGATCGAGGGCGCCCTGCTCTCCCACCCCGGCGTCACCGGCGCGGTCGTCACCCCGCACACCGACGACCTGGGCCGCGTCCACCTGCTCGCCCATGTCACCGGCGCCCTGTCGGACACGACGGACGCCACCCTGCGCCGCCACCTCGCCCGCACCCTGCCCCCGCATCTGATGCCGCGCCGCTTCGTACGCCTTGAGGCGCTGCCGACGACGCGTGCGGGCAAGGCCGACCGCCGGGTGCTGGCTGGCGGGAGGCTGGGATGAGCACGACGGAGGTGGGGGCGGCCACGGGTACGGCCGGACCCTGGACCGGCGCCGTCCGGCCGGTGTCCGCCGCCGCGGCGCCGGGCAGGGCCGACCTCCTGGCCGCCGCCTCCCGCATCGCGCCGTACATCGTCCAAACCCCCCTGCTGCGCGGCCCGGTGACCGCCGCGCACGGGACGGGGCTGCTGCTGAAGGCCGAACACCTCCAGCTCGGCGGCTCGTTCAAGATGCGCGGCGCCGCCAACGCCGTCCTCGCGCTCGGCGCCGACCGGGTCGTCACCGGCTCCTCCGGGAACCACGGCATCGCCCTCGCCCGGATCGCCCGGACGCTCGGCATCCGGCTGACCGTCGTCCTCGCGGCGGGCGCGATGCCGTCGAAGGCCGCCGCCATCCGCGCGCTCGGCGCCGAGACCGTGCAGGTGGGCGGGGGAGTGGCGGAACGGGAGGAACGGGCCCGCGCCCTCGCGGCCGAGCAGGGAGCCGTCCTCGTCCCGTCCTCCGACCACCCCCTGGTCGTCGCCGGACAGGGCACCGTCGGCCTCGAACTCCTGGCCGCCGCGCCCGGCACGGAGACGGTGTACGTCCCCACCGGCGGCGGCGGACTCCTCGCGGGCCTGTGCCTGGCCGCCGCGGACCACCCGGTCCGGGTGGTCGGCGTCGAACCCGCCCTCACCCCGCGCTACGCCCGCTCCCTGGCCGCCGGCCACCCGGTCCGCCTTCCGCCCTGCGCCACCGTCGCGGACGGACTGCGCGGCCAGAGCCCCGGAGCCGTCCCCTACCCCATCATCCGCAACCGCGTCGACGAACTGATCGCCGTCGGCGACGCGGAGATCCTCGCCGCCACCGCCCTGCTGCACCGCCTCGGCGTCGACGCCGAACCCAGCGGAGCCGTCGCCCTGGCCGGCGCCCTGCGCGCCGGGCGCGGCGAACGCGCCGTGGCCATCGTCTCGGGCGGCAACACCCCCGCCCGGCTGCACACCCCGCACCACAGCCACACCGGCACCAGTACCGGCACCACCAGCACCGTCCACATCTGATCCGCACGGAAACGAAGGAGCCCACGCCATGACCCCGAACGCCGCCACCGCCGCCCCCGTCGCCACCCCCGCCGTCACCGTCGACCTGCTGGTCGACATCTTCCGGGACGTGCTGCGCCTGCCCGACCTCACCGCCGAGACCGACTTCTACGAGGCCGGCGGCGACTCGCTCACCGCGTTCCAGATCACCGGCCGCCTCCAGGAGATCCTCGGCGCCGACGTCCCGGTCTCCCTGGTCTTCGCCTACCCGACGCCGCTGGAGCTGGCCGAGGTCGTCGAGGCCGACTACGGCACCGCCTGACCCGTCCCCACCCTCCGACCCCTCCGACGCGCCCGTTCCCCCCGACGCGTCCCGTCCCCCGTCGTCGCCCCTGTCCGTCCGCGCTCGCCAAGGAGAGCCGTGCCATGACCGAAGATCTCGTGCCGTCCCTCGGCCGTTGGCGGCTGTGGGAGCAGTTCGCCCTGCGCGGGGCGGGCTTCCCCGCCGACGGCGTGCTGCGCCTCGCCCCGCCCGGACTGGCCGAGGCGGCCGACAAGTTCGGCGCCGGCGAACCGCTCGACGGCCCCGAGTGGACCGGCTTCGCCCGCCTCTTCACGGAGGCGGCCGTGGAGACCGCGCACACCTTGCAGGACATCGCCCGGTCGCCGGCCTTCCGGGAGGCGGTGGCCTGGCAGAACCGGCCGGTGCTCACCTCCGGCATCGCCCCGTTCCTGCGCTGGACCCCGACGGCGGACAGCCGCAGCAGCATGCCGCGCCAGCGCGAGGAACTGGTCGCGCACTACTGGCAGCGGTTCTGCGTGAAGAACGACACCATCGGCTTCTTCGGACCGGTCGGCTGGGGCCGCTGGGACTCCGGCACCCGGACGGCCGACGTGGACCCCGGAACCGGCCTGATCGCGAAATCCAATGTCTACTGGGCGAGTTGGGGGGTCGACGCGCTCGCGAAGACGCTGGACGCCGACCCCGCCCTGCGCGAGTGGACCGCCCCCCGCCGCGTGCCCTTCCTCGTGCTGGACGGCGACCGGGTCCGCGTCCCCGGACGGCGCCCCCTCACCGTGCCCGCCGAGACGGCGGCCGTCCTCGCCCGCTGCGACGGCGCCCGCCCGGCCCGGACGATCGCCGCCGAACTCCCGGACACCGACGTCCCCGCCGTGCTGGCCGACCTGGTGGCCCGCCGCTGGGTGGTCTGGCGCCTGGAGATACCCGCCGACACCCACCCCGACCGCGCCCTGCGCGCCTGGCTGGAGACCGTCGGCGCGCCCGGACCCCGCCGCCGCGGCCTGGCGGCGCTGGACCGGCTG
This sequence comes from Streptomyces sp. WP-1, assembly GCF_030450125.1. Lineage (NCBI taxonomy): Bacteria > Bacillati > Actinomycetota > Actinomycetes > Kitasatosporales > Streptomycetaceae > Streptomyces > Streptomyces sp. WP-1. The sequence continues at coordinate 940,191 of NZ_CP123923.1, read as the reverse complement.
GAACGAGGCCGCGCCGCCGTGGCGGCGGCCACCGACGTGGACTCCCTCGTCCAGGCCCTCACCGCCCTCGAACAGGACTTCACCGACCTCACCGACACGGCCGCCGTACGGGAGAAGTCCGCGTCGACCGCGCCCTGCCGCTCGCTGGTCTACTCCGACACCCGCCGCTCCGCCACCGCCCGCCTCGGCCCCGGCATGCTCGAAGCCCTGTACCCGCTCAGGCTGTTGATGGACAGCGCGGCCTGGCTCACCTCCGAACTCGCCGCCACCGTCCGCAAGGAGATCCGGATCGTCCACGACCGCCTGGCCGCCGAGGGCCCGGTCGACCTCGCCTCCTTCTGGTTCGCGTGCCTCCCGGTACTGCACGGCGCCGCCCGCGCCAAGTCGGCCGAGCTGCAAGGGGAGTTCGCCGCCCGCTGGGGGAACATCCTGGCCGTACCGGAGGGCGCCCGCCGGGTGGCCGTGTCGACCGCCGACATCGAGTCGGCGGTCCGGGAGCGGTTCGCGTCCGGCGGCGACGGCTGGACGGCGGCCCGCTATCTGAGCCCGGACGTCCTGATCGCGGCCGAGGGCACGGAGGCGATCGAGCGCGGCGACTTCACCCTGGTCCTGGGCGAACTCCACATGGCGTCCAACACGTTGGGCGCCTCCCTGTTCACCTACCAGCACCCGGACATCGCCGAACTCCACGCCCTGACCGACCGCGACCACCCCGGCCCCCGTCTGATGCCCCTGATACCCAAGGAGCACCGCGCCCGTCTGTCGGCCCGGGTCCGCCACACCCTCGTACGGCCCCAGGACCACCAGGTGGCCCTCGCCGACTTCACCGCGGATCCCGCGCGGACGATCCGCAGCGCCGACGCGACCGTGCGGAACCGGGACGGTGACCTCGTCGTCCGCCTCCCGGACGGCTCCGTGTTCCCCGCGCTGGACGTCTTCTCGCACGTCCTGACCACCCTGTCGATGGACCTCTTCCAGCTCCTGCCCCGGGCCGACCACACCCCTCGGGTCACCCTGGACCGGATGGTGGTGGCCCGCGAGACCTGGCGCCTGCCGGCCGCGCACGCGTCCTTCGCCGACGAGAAGGACGAGGCCCGCCGCTTCGTGGCCGCCCGCCAATGGCGCGCCGAACTCGGCCTGCCCCGCTACGTCTTCGTCGTCTCCCCGACCGAATCCCGCCCGTTCTACGTCGACTTCGACAGCCCCGTCTACCTCACCATCCTCGCCAAGGCGCTGCGCCGCCTCGCCCGCAAGGACCCCTCCGCGACCGTCACCCTCACCGAGATGCTCCCCACCCCCGAACAGAGCTGGCTCACCGACGACCAGGACCGCCGCTACACCTCCGAACTCCGCTTCGTGGCCTTCGACACCACGGCGCCGCGCTGACCGGACGGAACCCGGCCCAGCGCACGCGCTCGGGCGTGCGCCCCCGTGGTGAAATCCGCGAACACCTCACCTCCGACACTCCGTCATGGTTGGTGATCAAGAAACTCCGGGCCGAACCCGGGTCTTGTCTCTTCCACCCGAGGACGGTAGGGCCGGAGCCCGCGCCGAGACCCCCGGAAGGGCGGACCCGCCCGAGGCCGTACCCTCGGCGGGTTGCCCGGAGCGGCGCGCCGCCGTGACGTACGACACAGGAACTCTCCGCGTCGTGCGGAGAGAAGTGAGTGTGAACAAGTCAGAGAACGACATCCGCCGCCGCGTACGCGAGGGGGATCGCGAGGCGTTCGCCCAGCTGTACGAGGAGTTCGCCCGGCCCGTCTACAACCACGGGCTGCGGCTGACCGGCGACTGGTCGACGGCCGAAGAGGTCATGTCAGAGACGTTTCTGACCGCGTGGCACACGCGTGCGCGGGTCCAGGAGGACGGCGGCTCGCTGCTGCCCTGGCTGCTGGGCATCGCCACCCACAAGGCGGACAACGCGCGCCGCAGCACCTGGCGGCGGCAGATGTTCCTGGCACGCCAGCCGCCACCGCCGGACGTCGAGGACTTCGCCGCCCGTTCGGCCGGGCGCATCGACGACGCGCGCCGGCTCCGGGCCGTGCACACGGCGCTGGGCCGACTGCGGAGGCAGGAGCGCGAGGTCCTCGCCCTGTGCGTCTGGTCCGGACTCGACTACCGGCAGACGGCCGAAGCGCTGGGGATCGCCGTCGGCACCGTGCGCTCCCGGCTCTCCCGTGCCCGCAGGAAGCTCGCCCGGTTCGCGGACGAGAGCGCCGGACGGAGTCGGGAACCGCAGGTCCGCCGCGGAGAGACAACCAGTGCGGCCGCGATCGCGGCCCTGCCCGTGCGGGAGGAACTCACATGAACGACCGTCACGCTTCTGCGGAGCGGCACGACGACCGCGACGAGATCGCCCGTCTGCTGCCGGCCCCGGCCGACTGGGACCTCCCGCGCGAGCAGCACCTTCGTCACAAGGATCTGCTCATGCGCCACATCGACCGCGACCAGGCCGAATCCACCGCCCCCGAACCCGCCGCCGCGCCGGTCCGGCGGGCCCGGCCCCCGCTGCGGCCCGCGCTCGTCGCGTCGGCCGCCGCGCTGGCCCTGGCCGCGGCGGGGACCGCCGGTGCCGTCCTGAGCGGCACCGGCGGCCACGACGACGCGGCGGCACGGCACGCCGCCGCGGACATGCGGCCCGCCGCCGCCCTGCTGCACCGCATCTCGAACGCCGCCGCGCACCACGGCACGCTCACCGTGCGCGACGACCAGTTCCTCTACACCCGGGAGAAGGTCCGCGAGGCCGATCTGACCAGCGGCAAGGCCGTCGTCAGCCCGCTCAAGGACGCCGAGTCCTGGATGGCCCAGCAGCCCGGCCCGCTGCACAGACTCGGCCTGTCCCGCACCGACGGCGAGACCCTGCCCATCAACGCCGAACTGGGGGACACCAAGGGCACCCCGGCCGGTCTCAGCCGGCCCACGTACAACTGGCTCGCCTCCCTGCCCACCGACCCGGACAAGCTGCTCGCCTACCTGTACGCCAAGACGCCCGCGGCCGAGGGACGGGAACGCGACCAGGCGGTGTTCGAGCAGATCGGCGGCCTGCTCGGCGGACTGATGCCGCCCCGCACGGCCGCCGCCCTCTACCAGGCCGCCGCGAAGATCCCCGGCGTCGACCGGTCGTCGGGGGCGCGGGACGCGATCGGCCGGCAGGGCCTCGGCATCGTCCGCGACGACAAGCGCTACGGCGTGCGCACCGAGTGGGTCTTCGACACCAGGGACTACTCCTTCCTCGGCTCCCGCAGCTACCTGACGAAGGACACGTCGTACGGGAAGGCCGGCACCCTGCTGTTCAGCTCGGCCGAACTCGCCCACGCGGTGGTCGACAAGGCGGGCGTACGGCCCGCGGCCGAGGACGGGTCCGGAACCGCCTGACGACCCGGCCGTGCCCCGCGGGCGAGACCGCCCGCGGGGCACGGCCGCTGGGCACTCCCACGAGCCGGGGCGCCTCAGATGGCGGTCCGGCCGCCGTCCACGGCGATGGTGGCGCCGGTGACGTAACTGGCCTTCGGCGAGGCCAGGAAGGCGACCACCTCGGCGACCTCGGAGGGCTCCGCGACGCGCTTCATCGCGGTGGTCGCGCCCAGCGCGTCGAACAGTTCACGCCCCTCCGGCCGGGTGTACACCGGGCCGGGCGCCACGGTGTTGAAGCGGACGCCCCGAGCGCTGTACTCGGCCGTCCAGCTCTGCGTCAGCGAGGCCAGGGCCGCCTTGGTGGCGCCGTAGGCCGCCGCGTTGGCCAGACCGAGGCTGCCCGCCATGCTGCCGATGCTGATCACACTGCCCGAGCCCTTCGCGGCCATCGCGGGGGCGAAGGCGGCCACCAGGAAGAAGGGCGCGCGGACATTGCCGTCGAACATGGCGTCGTAGTCGGCCGGCCGCATCTCCTCGGTCGGGGCCCAGTGCGCGACCCCGGCGTTGTTGACCAGCACATCCACCTCGCCCACCTCGGCCGCCAGCCGGCTCGCGCCGTCCGGCTCGGTGAGATCGGCGGCCACGAACCGGGCCCGGCCCCCGGCCTCGGCGATCTCCGCCACGGCCTCGGCACCGCGCTCGGCGTTGCGGCCCACGACCACGACGGACAGCCCGTCCTCGGCCAGCCGCCTGGCGATCGCCCGGCCGATACCGGAGGTGGCCCCGGTGACCAGCGCGGTCAGGGGACGGGACGCGGAGGCGGCACTCTGTGCGGGCATACGGGACACCTTTCGAGGTCACGAGCCGGGCGGTCCGTCCGGCTGACGGGGCACGTCCGGGACGCGGCCCCCTCCCAAGGAACGCAGCGCGGCCGCGCGGAGACGTGACGACACCCCGAAGGGCCGCCTGATCGGCGCCTTCAAGGCGAGCGTCCACCGGAGCCGGAAGCAGGCGCGGGCGCAGGCGTCGGAGCTGGACCAGGTGTCGGCCCCGGCCCCGTCGGATCGGCCAGGTGGGTACGGGGCCGTGCAAAGCCCGCCGCTCCCTGGACTCGGCCCGGACGCCGAGGAGTTGGGAGGGCCCTGTTCAAGTGTGATTGAGTTGCTTGCGGGCTGGAACCGCCGGGAGGCCAGGGGAGGGGCGCGTGCCACTGCACAAGGACGACCCGAGATCCGTCGGCGGCTACAAGCTGATCGACCGGCTCGGCGCCGGCGGCATGGGCAGGGTCTACCGGGGCAGATCGCGGTCGGGACGCGAGGTCGCCGTGAAGGTCGTCCACGCCGAATACGCCCAGAACCCCGTCTTCCGGGCCCGGTTCCGGCAGGAGATCGAGGCCGCCCGCCGGGTGAGCGGCGCCTTCACCGCGGCCGTCGTGGACGCCGACCCGGAGGCCGCCTCGCCCTGGATGGCCACCCAGTACGTGCGCGGCCGGTCCCTCGCGGACCGCGTCCGCGACCAAGGCCCGTTGCGCCTCACCGAGTTGCGGCCGCTGGCCCTCGGCCTGGCGGAGGCGCTGCGCGACATCCACCGGGCCGGGGTGGTGCACCGCGATCTGAAACCGGCCAACGTCCTGCTGGCCGAGGACGGTCCCCGCGTCATCGACTTCGGCATCTCCCGCGCCGTGGAGAGCCACCACACCCTCACCGAGACCGGGCAGGTGATCGGCACCCCGCCCTTCATGTCCCCGGAGCAGTTCACCGACGCCCGTACGGTCGGCCCCGCCTCGGACGTCTTCTCGCTCGGCGCGCTGCTGGTGTGGTGCGTCACCGGGCGCGGCCCCTTCGACGCCGACAGCCCCTATCTGACCGGCTACCGGGTCGTCCACGACGAACCCGCCCTTGACGGCGTGACCGGCTCCGTGCGCGCGGTGCTGGAGCGCTGCCTGGCCAAGGAGCCCGCCGACCGGCCCGCACCGGACCGACTGGCCCTGGAGTTCGCCGAGGCCCTGCCCGAGCCGTCCCCGGACGAACCGGCGACGATGACACTGCGGCCGCCCTCCGCGCGACCCGCGAGCCCGCCCCTCACCAGCGCCCCGACCACCGCCGACCGCCGTCCCCGGTGGCGCGGCCGCCGGACACTGCTGGCCGTGTCCGGTGTGCTGGCCGCCGCCCTGACCGGCTACCTGCTGCTCGACCCGCCGGGCGGCGGCACGGTGCGGACCACGGCCACGGCCGCCGGACGCTGGGCCCCGCTCCCGGCCGGCTGGAAACCCTGGCAGACGACCGCGACGGCCGACGCCGAGAAGGGCGTGAAGAAGGCACCGGGGTACGACGGCAGCCGGACACCGGCCTGCGTACCGGACGGCGGCGCCCTCTACTGCGCGGGCAGCCAGCTCCTCCCGGAACGGGTCGACGCCGCCACCGGACGCACCCTGTGGCGCTCGGGCGTCGCGCCCGCCGGGCTCACGGCCGACCGGTACGTCACGAACGTCCTCGGCACGTACGAGGGCGTGGTGCTCGTGGAGTTGACGGTCCTCAGCTCGGGTGGCACCGGACAGTCGCAGGCCGTCCTCGGGCTCGACGCCGCGAGCGGCACCCGGCTCTGGTCCCACCCGGTGCGCACCGACAGCCTGGGCTCGGCCTACGCCGCCGGGGTGACGATGACGCAGGAGGGTGACGGCAGCGCGGTGACCGTCCGCTCGGCGCGCGACGGATCGGTGCGCGGGCGGCTCCCCGTGCCCACCGGATACGACTGCTATCCCCTCGCCGCCGAGAACCGCCCGTACGTCGAGTGCCTCACCCGCGCGGAGGGCTCGCACGCCACGAAGTTTTTCGTGGTGAACCCCGCCGACGGCTCCGCGCGGACCCTGGCGTCCCCCGCCCAGCAGCGCAGCTTCATCGGCGCCCTGGACGGCCGGCTGGTCTTCGTGGAATCGACCGACAACCCCTCGCCCGACAGCCCCGACCAGGTCTACACCCGTATCGTCCGGGTCGACCCGCACACCGGCGAGCGCGCGCCGACCCCGCTGCCCGAGCGGTACCGGGGCGGGACCCCGACCCTGGCCGACGGCACGCTCTACTTCGCCACCTCCAGCGGCCTGGTCACGGCCGTCTCGCCGGTGACCGGGGCCAGGTTGTGGCAGACCCATACGACCCTGGAGACACCGGGCCAGGTCTCGGTGGACCCGAGCGGCCGTACCGCCTATCTGGCCGGCGGGAGCGGCCGGGTGGCCGCCCTCGACACGGCGCGCGGCACCCTGCTGTGGGAGTCCCCGGCCCGCGCGGAGGTACTGGACAGCGGGCTGCTGCCCACGGTGTGGTTCGACAAGGGCGCGCTGATTCTCGCGGCCTCCGACGGCAAGCTCTTCACCCTCGACCCGGCTCACCCGGACCGGAAACCCGTACCAGGTCACCCCGGTACGGGTTTCCGGTCCGGGTGAGCCGGACGGTTCGGGCGGCGGATCAGACGGAGGGCAGCCACTCCGCCCGCTGGGAGCCGCGGGGCACGAGGATCTGCCGGTAGGCGCCGGGGGTGTCCGACATCTTCACCTGGTCGGTGACGCCCTGGTAGTGGCCGAGCGGCGTCTCGGCGGTGAAGACCTCGGGGTCCGGGTAGGCGTGCAGCTCACCGGTGCCCGCGATCCCCTCGGCGTACGACGCGTCGAAGATGCCCATCGACAGGATCCACAGGGCGACGCGGGACAGTGAGACATGGACGCGGTAGCTGCCGCCGTCCACGGCGCGGCGGCGCAGCGCCTCGGCGATGCCGGTCGTCAGGAACCAGGAGACCAGGTAGTCGTTGACGACGGTGATGGGCGGCAGGGCCGGCTTGTCGCCGTCGCCCTCCAGGTGGAGCAGCCCGGTGAGCGCGCCCGCGGTCTGGTCGAAGCCCAGGTAGTTCTTCCAGGGGCCGCTGCGGCCGTTCAGCGAGACCGTGGCGTGGATCAGTCCGGGCCGGCGCGCGACGGACTCCTCCTCGGACAGGCCGATGGAGTCGAGGAAGCCCGGGCGGCGGTTGGCGTAGAAGACATCGGCGCCGGACTGCAGCTCGTGGATCCGCTCCAGCCCCTCCCGCGTGTACGGGCTGACCGTGGCGGAGCGCACCCCCACGCTGGTGGTCAGATAGGTGACGTCGTGCTCCAGCTCGTACGGCCGCCACAGGTTCAGCACGTCGGCGCCGTGCAGGGCGAGGGCGCGGCCGGCTCCGGCGCCCGCGATGATGTGGCCCATGCCCAGGGCGCGTACCCCGTCGAACGGCGCGGTCGGGTCGGCGGGCAGCGGCTCGGGGTCGCTGTCGCCGATACGGGTGATCTCCACCAGCGGCAGCCCGGAGAGGACCTGCTGGTACTGCTCCTCCTCCAGGATCTCGGCGGGCGTGCGCACCATCGGCATCACGCACCCGGCCTCCGCGCCGGCCTGCTCCAGGTCCCGGGCGTTCCACCGGGAGATCGCGGCCGCCACGTCCTCGGGCACCTCGCCCACACCGAGGAGCCGCTGCGCGGCGACCTTGATGTTGGGGTAGATGTTGAACGGCATCATCCAGCGGTCGTCGGCGGTGCGGTAGAAGGAGTTGGCGAACGCCTGGTTCGGCATCGAGGGGGTGCCGCCGACGTAGCCGTTGATCAGCTCCCACTTCCCGTCGTAGAAGGGGCACAGGCGGTGCGGACCGACGCGCAGGTCCATGTGGATGTCCTGGCCGCGCCCGGTGCGGTCCTTCCACAGGGCGGCGACGGCGGCGGACTTGGCGACCAGGGCGATACCGGAGGCCGCGCCCAGGCGCAGGGTGCTGGGGACGACCGGGTCCGCGCCCTCGAAGGTGATCCTGCCGCCGGTGTCGCCCGGCTTCAGGCCGATGCCCGCGAGCACCTCGTTCGTCGCGGCGTGCACGTCGAAGGCGTCGTCCGTGGCCGGGGCGGCGATGGCCTTCTTGATCTTGCCGGTGAGATCCATGACTTCTTCGCTTCTCGTGTCGGGTGCGGGGGAGTTCAGGCGCGGGCGCGCTCGGCGTCCGGGGTCTCGCCCAGGGCGCGCATCAGCGCGATCTGCGCGCGGTCGCGGTCGGCGGCGAGCTGCTCCACGGAGTGGTCGCCGAACGCCTCGCGTGCCTGCTCGGTGAGGAGGGCGACGGTGGCGTCGTCGAAGGTGGGGTTGCCGAGCAGCGGCCACAGGCCCGTCTCCATGCCGCGCCCGAGGTGGTCGAGGAAGTGCGGGAGGCCGCCGGGGCCGCCGCCGAGATGGAAGGTGCGGTAGGGGCCCGCGACGGCCCAGCGCATTCCGATGGAGGAGGTCACGACGTCGTCGAGCTGCTGCTCCGTCACCACGCCCTCGGCGACGAGGTGGACGCACTCGCGGAAGAGGGCCGCCTGGAGGCGGTTGGCGACGAAGCCCGGCACCTCCTTGCGCAGGACCTGCGGCTTCTTGCCGAGCGCGGTGTAGAAGGCGGTGGCCTGTTCGACGGTGGCCGGGGCGGTCCGCGCGCCGGGCACGATCTCGACCAGCGGCACGAGGTGCGGGGGGTTGAAGGGGTGGCCCACGATCAGGCGCTCGGGTGCCCGCATGGCCTCGGCGATGTCGGTCGCGGGGATGCTGGAGGTCGAGGTGGCCAGCAGCGCGTGGGCGGGGGCGGCGGCTTCGACCGTCTGCCAGATCCGCTGCTTGAGTTCGAGGCGCTCGGGGCCGTTCTCCTGGACGATGTCCACGTCGGCGACGGCGGTCGCGAGGTCCGCCTCGAAGGTGAGACCGGCGGTCAGGTTCTCGGTCGGCAGGCCGAGCGCGGCCAGTGCGGGGGTGATCTCCGCGAGGCCGGCGCGGACGAGGTCCTCGATGTCGGGGCGGGGGTCGTTGACGACGACGTCGATGCCGCGGGCGAGGAAGAGGCCGGCCCAGGAGACGCCGATCACGCCGCCGCCGATGACGGCGGCACGCCGGTAGGACTCCAGAGCGGGCTCGGGGGAGGGTGTCATGGCGCGGGCCTTTCTCGAAGAGGTGGGTGCGCCCGGCGAGGCGGGGGCACGGGTCGCCCCGGCCGGTGGTGGCGCGGTCGGGCCCCGATGTGCTGCGGCCGGATCAGGCGGTGAGGTAGTCGAAGACCGGCTCGACCGGGCTGAGCGTCAGGTCGGTGAGGATGTGGCTGGCGCCGACGACCTCCAGCACGGGCAGGTCCGCGAGCGGGGCCATGGCGTGGGCGAACAGTTCCAGGCGCCCCGGCGCGGTGTGGGCGCTCTTGACGGTGATGTCGGTGATCCGGGTGCGGACCAGGTCGCACACGCGCGGGCTGCCGTCGTAGTTCGGGATCGTCTTGACCATGAAGTTCGGGGAGCACACCTGGGCGCGCGCCTCCGCCAGGTCCATGGCGTGGTGCTTGTAGCCCATGGTGGCGGTGGCCACCCGCAGCGTCCCGTAGTCGAGCGTGCCGACCAACGTGTCGGAGTCCACGTAGAGGGCGGGGGAGCCGGACTTCTTCGGGTACGCGCTGTACTCGCGGCCGCTGGTGATCGCGGGCACGCTGTCCACGTACATGGCGAGGTTGAACTCGCCCTTCTCGCCCTCGTGTTCGACGGCGATCAGCTGACCGGCCTCCGTGTAGTCGCCCAGCCCGGTGGTGTCGGGCATGCGCATGATCTCGAAGCGCACGATCGGATCGGTGACCGTCAGCGGCTCCGGGACGAGGCGGCGCAGTACCTCGGGGTCCGTGCGGTAGTAGATGTTGAGGTACTCACGGTCGGTGAACCGGTACCGCGCGGGAGCGTAGGCCGGGGAGTCCACCGGAGTGGTGAAGAGGCGGGCCACGTCGTGCTTCTGCATCAGGAGCCTCCAAGGAGACAGGTGGTTCTCGGCGCGGGGCGTGCGATGTCGAGCTGTTCGACGCCCAGCAACCAGTGGACACTCGGCGGCGCACGTCTGTCCAATATATGTATGTGTCATGATCCATATGGAAGAAGATATCGACACCCTGACACGCCTGCTCAGCGCCTTCCGCGACCGAGGGATCCGTGCCGCGACCGGGGTCGTGCTCACCCCACCGCTGACCCGACTGGGTGCGGCCGCCACCGCCGCGCGGAACACTGGCGACGTACGGCGATGAGGCTCGCCGCGACCGCACCGTGCCGGTGCTGATGGCCTCTACGTGATGCGGGGACACCGGGCGGCACGGAGGTGGCAGCGACGACCACAATCGCCGTGGCGGTCGAGGCGACCGTCGCCGGCGGCATCCGGGACGACGAGACCGGACGCCCGGCGGACACGCCGCCCGCGCACCGGAAGGACGGCCGGCCGGTGGGGTACGGCCGCGTCCAGGACACCCTGGACGAGGACGGCGGCCCGATGCGGGCGCTCGTCCTGATGTGCGAGCCCGCGTCCCGCGCGACGAGGTCGCCGCCCGGCCGGTGGCCGTCCTCCACCGCGCCGCTCCGGACGGCCCGGTGGACGAGGTGCTCTTCGTGGCCGAGGGCGCGCCCTTCACCGGCCTGACGGACCTGGCCGACTTCTCCCGCCGGCACGCCCGGCCCGAGGCCCGGGCCCGGGCGCCGCACGCCTCGCCCCGGGCAGCGCCTGCCAGGTCGAGGGGGCCGGACCGGCCGTGGAAGCCGGCGAACTGCCGGCGGGCGCCCGGCACGCCTGTCTCCGGCTCACCGGCTGCCTGGAGTGATCCGCGCGGCCCGGCCCCGGCCGGTCAGTCGCCGGCGAGACCGAACGGCAGTGACGGATCGCTGTCGGCGATCTCGATCAGCCGGTTGTACTTGGCGACGCGTTCGCCCCGGGCCGGGGCCCCGGACTTGATCTGGCCGCAGCCGGTGCCCACGGCGAGGTCGGCGATGAAGGAGTCCTCGGTCTCGCCGGAACGATGGGAGATCATCTGGGTGTAGCCGGCCGCCCGGCAGATCCGCATCGCGTCGAGGGTCTCGGTGACGGTACCGATCTGGTTGACCTTGATCAGGGCGGAGTTGCCGATCTTCTTGCTGATCGCCTCCTGGATGATGACGGGGTTGGTGACGAAGATGTCGTCGCCCATCACCTGGACCCGGTCGCCGAGGCGTTCGGTCAGCCGGACCCAGCCGTGCCAGTCGTCCTCGGCCAGACCGTCCTCGATCGACCAGACCGGGAAGCGGTCGATGATCGCCTCGTAGCGGTCGATCAGATCGTCGCTGCCCAGGGCCTCGCCCGCGACTCGGTACAGGCCGTCCGGCAGCCGGAACTCGCTGGCCGCCGGGTCCAGGGCGATCGCGACACCGTCACGGCCGGGTGTGTACCCGGCGTCGGTGATCGCCTCCACGAGGAGTCCCAGGACGTCCTCGGGGCGGTCGATGGCCGGGGCGAAGCCGCCCTCGTCGCCCAGGCCCGTGGTGTGGCCGTCGGCGGCCAGCCGCGCCTTGAGCCGCCCGTACACCTCGGCCCCGGCGCGCACGGCCTCCGGCAGACTCGGTGCGCCGAGCGGGGCGAGCATGAACTCCTGGAAGTCGAGGTCGTTGGCGGCGTGGGCACCGCCGTTGACGACGTTGAAGTGCGGCACCGGCAGACGCGGAACGGTGCCCGCCACCCCGGCGAGATGCCGCCACAGCGGCTGCCCGGCGGCGGCCGCCTCGGCGCGCCAGGCGGCCAGGGAGACCCCGATGACGGCATTGGCGCCGAGCTTCGACTTGGTGTCGGTGCCGTCCAGTTCGATGAGCGCCCGGTCGATGTCGGCGGCCGAGGCGAAGTCGCGCCCGGTCAGGGCCCGGGCGATCTCGCCGTTGACGTGCCCGACCGCCGTGGCCACGCCCTGTCCGCCGTAGCGGGTCCGGTCGCCGTCGCGCAGTTCGACCGCCTCCCGGGAGCCGGTGGAGGCACCCGAGGGCACCCCGGCCCGGATCCGGCTGCCGTCGCCGGTGGTGAGGGTGACGGCGAGGGTGGGGCGGGCCCGGGAGTCGAGGATCTCGACGGCGTGCAGCTCGGTGATCCGCAAGCTCATGGGTCAGGCTCCTGTTCGCACGGCCCGGGCCCGGGAGGCCTCGATCTCGGCGTACGCCTGGTCGCGGCCCTCCCAGTGCGAGCCCTCGACGGACTTGCCGGGCTCCAGGTCCTTGTAGACCTCGAAGAAGTGGGTGATCTCCAGCCGGTCGAACTCCGAGATGTCGGTGATGTCCTGCACCGGGCCGTACCGAGGGTCGTGGGCGGGCACGCACAGCACCTTCTCGTCCGGGCCGTGTTCGTCCTTCATGACGAACATGCCGACGGCCCGGCACTCGATGGTGCAGCCCGGGAAGGTCGGCTCGCCCACCAGCACCAGGGCGTCCAGGGGGTCTCCGTCGCGGCCCAGTGTGTCGTCGATGTAGCCGTAGTCCGCCGGATACTTGGTGGAGGTGAACAGCAGCCGGTCCAGCCGGATGCGGTGCAGCTCGTGGTCCATCTCGTACTTGTTGCGGGACCCCTGGGGGATCTCCACGGTCACATCGAACTCCACTGTGTCCTCCTGGAGGTGGGAGCCGTCCGATGGCGCGGCTCGGACGGGCGGGGGCCGGGCTCGGCGGGACGGGTACCGGGCACGTCCGCCCGGACACATCCGTGCGGCGGGGGCGGTGCGCGGCGGCAGGCGGGCGTCGGCGCGTCCCGGCGGCGGCCCGGCAGGGCGGGGGAGTGCGGCGCGGTGGGTGCGGGCATGGCTCCTCCTGGTCATATCCGTTCGACCAGGGACCGTCAGCGGCGTGTTGCCGCGGTTGCGGTGAGCCCCATCACCGGCGCGTCGGGCGCGTACCCATAGTGTGCCCCGAAGATCGCACCCGCAAGGCATCGGGGGTACGCCGAACGGGCCAGGCGTCGTAGAAGAGAACCGAAGACCTGTCGACGCGGCCGCTGCGGAAGCCGGTCGCCGAACCGGTCGGCCGGGCCCCGGGCGGACGTCACCGGGTCCGCCCGACCACCACGAGCAAGGGGATCGCGGCCACCTGCAGGGCCACCGAGAAGATCACCAGGTCGGGGACCGAGTGGTCGTAGAGGGCGCCCAGGGCGAGGCTGCCGGCGAACCAGCACACGCCGAAACCGGTGTCGAACAGCCCGAACGCGGAGGCCCGGCGCCGTGGGCCGGTCATGCCGGTGACCGCCGCCTTGACCACCGATTCCTGCACCGCCATGCCCAGCCCCCACAGCACCACGCCGACGACCGCCGCGCCCGCGCCGCCGAGGAAGACCAGCGGCGGGAAGCACGCCGTCAGCAGCGTCGCGGCGACGACGGTCCGCACACCCCACCGGTCGAACAACCGGCCGAGCACCAGCGCGGCCGGCGCTTCGGTGGCCATGGCGCCCGCGTACAGGACCGGGATCCATGGCGTGGCGATGATGTGCGCCTTGCCGAAGTGGTAGGCGATGAGCGGGTAGTCGGCGTACGCGGCGGCGATCAGCCCCATGCCGGCCAGGTAGGTCCAGAAGACCCTGGGCAGGCCGTGGCGGTCGGGGAGGTCCGCACCGATGTCCAGATCCGCCGGGCGCGGGTACCGCCGCCACGCCCCGGCCAGCACCACCAGGGTGAGGGCGGCCGGTACGGCGAGCACCGCGAAGCCGACGCGGTAGCCGCCGTGCAGGGCCAGGACCCCGGCCACGATGAGCGGGCCGGTCATCGCGCCCGCCGCGTCCAGGGCCTCGCGCACGCCGAAGACCCAGCCGCGGCCCAGCTCGGCGGTGGCGTGCGCGAGCATCGCGTCCCGGGCGGGATTGCGCATGGCCCGGCCGCCGCGCTCGGCGATGATCAGCACGGCGGCCACCGGCCAGTGCCCGGCGAGCGCCGGCAGCGGCACGGCCACCATCTGCACCAGGTAGCCGACGGCCGTGATCGGCCAGTACGCGCCGGTGCGGTCGGCGGCGCAGCCGAACACGAAACGCAGCCCGTAGCCGAGCAGTTCACCGGTCCCCGCGACCAGGGCGACGACGAGACCGCTCGCGCCGAGCGAGCCGAGGAAGGGGCCGGTGATGCCCCGGGCGCCCTCGTGCGTCATGTCCGAGAACATGCTCACCACACCGATGAGCAGCACGAACCGCATCGCCGTACCCCTGGCCGGTGCGCCACGCGAGCCTCCCGGCGCCGCCGGGTTCCGCTCACGGCGGTCGGGCACGGTCATGGACACCTCCGTCGGGTCGGCGCTACGCGGTCGGCAGGGGGCTCGGTTCCGGCGCCGCGCCGGGGTGGTCGGTCACCCGGTGGCGGCCGTGGCCGGACCGGCGGGACAGGGCGCGGGCGGCGCCGTGCAGGGTGCGGCAGGCGCCGAGTTCGCGGGCGGTGTGCGCGGGGACGGCGATCCAGCGGGCGCGGCGGCCGTCGTCGTGGCGCCGGACCCGGCCGAGGAGCCGCCCGTCGTACGCGACGACCTGGATGACCGGGTGTCCGGGAAACAGCGGGGTACAGGCCAGACCGCGTACGGCGGCGAGTCGTCCGAGGGCCTGTTCCTCGCAGAGGTGCCACTTGGCGTTGACGACGACGAGCCGGGCCGCGCGCAGCACCGCCACCGCCTCCTGATCGAGGTGTGTCATGGCACAGGGCTCCTGTCGGGCGGTCAGCCGCGTACCAGCCGGCGGCGGGTGATCCGGTGCGGACGGGCCGCCTCCGCGCCCAGCCGGTCGAGCTTGCCGGCCTCGTAGTCGGCGAAGTTGCCCTCGAACCAGAACCAGTCGGCGCCGCCCTCCCAGGCCAGGATGTGGGTGGCGACCCGGTCCAGGAACCACCGGTCGTGCGCGGTTATGACGGCGCAGCCGGGGAAGCCGAGTAGCGCGTTCTCCAGGGACGCCAGCGTCTCCACGTCGAGATCGTCGGTCGGCTCGTCCAGCAGCAGGAGGTTGCCGCCCTGCTTGAGCGTCAGGGCGAGGTTGAGCCGGTTGCGTTCGCCCCCGGACATCACCCCCACGGGCTTCTGCTGGTCGGCGCCCTTGAAACCGAACGTGGCGACGTACGCGCGCGAGGGCATCTCCACGTCGCCGACGCGGATGTGGTCCGCACCGCCGGACACCGCCTGCCACACCGACAGGTCCGGGTCCAGCCCGGCGCGGTTCTGGTCCACATAGGAGACCCGCACCGTGTCACCGAGCCGCAGGGTGCCCGCGTCGGGCCGCTCCTCGCCGACGATCATCCTGAACAGGGTGGTCTTGCCGACCCCGTTGGGGCCGAGCACCCCGACGAGTCCGCCGCGCGGCAGGGAGAACGACAGCTCCGCCATCAGCAGCCGGCCGCCGAACCCCTTGGTGACGCGGTCGGCCTCCAGGACCAGGCTGCCCAGCCGCGGCCCGGGCGGGATCTGGATCTCCTCGAAGTCCAGCTTCCGCACCCGGGCGGCCTCGCCCGCCAGCTGCTCGTACCGCTGCACCCGCGCCTTGGACCTGGCCTGGCGCCCCTTGCCGCCGGAGCGCACCCACGCCAGCTCCTCGGCCAGCCGCTTCTGCCGCTTGGCGTCCTTGCGGCCCTCCACCTGGAGCCGGGCCGCCTTGGCCCGAAGGTAGGTGGAGTAGTTCCCCTCGTACGGATAGGCGTGCCCCCGGTCGATCTCCAGGATCCACTGGGCGACGTTGTCCAGGAAGTACCGGTCGTGGGTGACGGCGACGACGGTGCCGGGGTAGTCCGCCAGATGCTGCTCCAGCCAGGCCACCGACTCCGTGTCCAGGTGGTTGGTGGGCTCGTCCAGCAGCAGCAGGTCCGGCTGGGACAGCAGCAGCCGGCACAGCGCCACCCGCCGTCGCTCACCGCCCGACAGCTCCGCGACCGGTGTGTCGGGCGGCGGGCAGCGCAGCGCGTCCATCGCCTGCTCCAGCCGGGAGTCCAGATCCCACGCCCCCATGTCGTCCAACCGCTCCTGGAGCGCGCCGAGTTCGTCCAGGAGCGGCTGCGCCCGCGCACCGCCGGCCGCGCCGAGAAGGGTCGTGACCTCCTCGTACCGGTGCAGCGCGGCACGGATCCCGGCGACGCCCTCCTCGACGTTGCCCAGGACGGTGGCCGAGTCGTCGAGCCGGGGCTCCTGCTCCAGGATCCCGACGCCGATCCCGGGGGCCGCGAGGGCGTCGCCCCCGGTGGGCCGCTCCAGTCCCGCCATGATCCGCAGGACGGTGGACTTGCCCATGCCGTTCGGGCCCACGACGCCGATCTTGGCGCCGGGCAGGAAGGAGAGGGTGACGTCGTCGAGGACGACCTTGTCGCCGTGGGCCATACGGGCCTTGCGCATCGTGTAGACGTACATCCGCGATGCCTCCGGAAGCCGGGCCGCCGGACATGGCGGCGGGTGCTCGCAGAGGCCATCAGCACGGAGCGTGCGCTCAAGGGCGAGCCTCATCGCCCATCGCGTCCATGGTGCGCCCACCTGGCCCGTCCCCGCCAGCCGGCCTGCTCACCGGGGCCATCGGCGGGAACGCGACAGGCGCGGGTCCGCGTGCTCCGCTCAGGTGATGTGCAGCCATACGCCGATCCACGTCACGGCCACCCCGCCGCAGCCGAGCACCGCCGCCCACCGCACGGGACTTCCCGCGAACAGGCGCCCCAGGACCGCTCCCAGCGCGGTGAGGGCGACGACGGCCAGCACCACCACGATCCACGACAGCTCCGGCGCCGCGGCTCCGGCCAGCAGGGGCAGCGTCGCCCCGGCGAAGCTCGCGGTGCAGGCGATCACCGTGGCGGTGAGCGCGCGCGTCAGCGCGAGGCGGCCGAGCCGGGTCGTGGCCAGCTGCCCGCGCCGGGTCAGGTTCAGCTGCTGCGAGGCGCGGATCAGATAGGCGCGGCGGTCGGCGTAGTCGGCCACGAACACCGCGAACGCGGCCGTCGTCAGCGCCACCAGCCCCACCCGGAGCGCCAGCGAGGCACTGACCGGCGTACCGGAGCCCACCAGCGAGGCGGCGGACAGCGTCAGGGCGTTGAGCAGGCCGTCCACCAGGCCGAGGACGAGCGGCAGCATGGACCGCGCGGCCAGGGTCCGCAGACGGTGGACCGGGGTCATCGCGAACGCGGCTTGTTGTCCAGCAGATAGGCGCCGGCCACGATCTCGTCGATGCTGTGGACGACCGCGCCGGTGTGCTGGATCGCCTCGGTCAGCGCGCCGACGTCGATGTCGTCGCCCTCCACCGTGACGTTCGTGCCGACGGTCTCGATGTCGATCTCGGTGACCGCGATGTTCACCGCCTTCACGCCGGGCGCGGACTCGATCACCGACGCGAGGTGGATCAGATCGGGCTCGTCGATCGTCTTGTCGACGTCCAGGACCAGCCGTCGTACGGGCATGTCCAACTCCTTCTGGCGGGGGTTCAGGCAGCCGGGGCGGAGGGCGGGTTCGGGGGGAGGCGTGAAAGGGCCGGGCGGAGACGGACGTGGAACGGCCCCGAAAGGGCTCGTGTCGGCGTGCTCGGGAGCGGCAAGGGCGACGGCACCTCCTGGCTCGTGACCGCCGGCGGGCAGCCGCGGCGGCCGTCCGACCGGCAGAGGTAGAGGCCATCAGCACGGGATGTGCGGTCAAGGGCGAGCCTCATCGCCGACTCCATAGTGCGTCATCCGGCGCGCGTCCTGCCACGTCCGCCGCGCCGACGCCGACCAGGCCGCCCGCGTCCCGCCGTTCGGTACCGGCCCCGGTCACTCGCGCGGGCGCTTCCTGACCGGAGCCCTGAAGACGAGGACCGCCCAGCCGCCGTACCCGGGGCGGAAGACCGCGCGTGCCGCGACGCCCCGCGCCCACAGCCGGTCGGCCTGCTC
Source organism: Streptomyces sp. WP-1 (assembly GCF_030450125.1). NCBI lineage: Bacteria > Bacillati > Actinomycetota > Actinomycetes > Kitasatosporales > Streptomycetaceae > Streptomyces > Streptomyces sp. WP-1. The sequence goes on along the minus strand of NZ_CP123923.1, from coordinate 922,155 downwards.
GGCGGCGGCGCGGCGGGCGGCGGGCCCGGTGCCGTGGCGCAGGACGCGGGCGACCGGGTCGGCGAGGCCGCTCATGACGCGCCGCCGTCGGACCGTGGCGGCCGGGCCGCCGCCCGGCCGTCCGTCCGGCCCTGGGTTTCACCCATCCGGATCACCACCCTCGTCGGGCAGGGGCCGTCGGCGGCGCCGTGCCGCGGTGGGCGGTGGGCCCCTCCACCGTCCGTCTCACCTTCACGGTACGGGCCGCCGAAGACGTCCGCCGCCGGTGGTCGGAGGGGGTGAGGAGGGATTGCGCGGCGCCCGGGCGGGGCATCGGTGCGTAGGACGGCGATGAGGCTCGCCGTGTGCAACCGCCCGGTCCGCGCCGCGCTGATGGCCTCTACCCGCGATCCCACCGGACAGGCGGTCCGGAGCCCCCACCGCCCCAGGGACGCCCGGAGGAGCGCCATGAAACGAGAACCGACGCCCCAGGCGGCCGTACCGTCCGAGGCGCTGCCACCGGAGGTCGCCGCCGCCCGGCTGCGGCTGCTCGCCGATGTGAGCCGCGCGCTGGCCTCCGGGCTGGACGCGCAGGAGGCGTTGCGCAGACTCGCCCGGCTGGTCGTGCCGCAGCTGGCCGACGCCTGCGTCGTGGACGTGGTGGAGGGCGAGGGGCTACGGCGTCTCAGCGTCACCGACCGGGACACGGAACGGGCGCTGCGCGTGCTGTCCGGAGGGCTGCTCCCCGGCCCGGACGACTCGGCCTGCGCGCTGGCGAAGGTGCTGCGCGGCGCGGGCCCCGTCCTGGTCACCGACTTCGGCGCACCCGACCCGGCCGACCCGCTGCGCGCCGCCCAGTGGGCCCTGTACCGCACGCTCGGCGCCCACAGCGCGCTGATCGTGCCCATGCGCGTACGACGGCAGGAACTGGGCGCCCTCACCTTCGTCCGCCGCGCCGGGGCACCGCCGTTCGACGAGCAGGAGCAGGCGCTCGCCGCCGACCTGGGCCACCGCGCGGCCCTCGCCCTGGACAACGCCCGGCTGTACGCCCTCCAGGAGCACACCGCCGAGCAGCTCCAGCTCTCCCTCCTGCCCGACCTGACCGGCCTGGACCACCTCCAGCTCGCCACCCGCTACCTGGCCGCCCGTGAACGGGCCGAGGTCGGCGGCGACTGGTACGACGCCTTCCCGCTGCCCGACGGCTCGGCCGTCCTCGCCATCGGGGACGTCGTCGGCCACGACCTGGCCGCCGCCGTCCGCATGGGGCAGCTGCGCAACATGCTGCGCGCGCTCGCCTTCGACAGCGGCGGCGACGACCTGGCGGGCATCATGTGCCGCCTGGACAGGGTGATGCAGGGCCTGACCAGCATCGAGCTGGTGACCGCCGTCATCGCGCGCGTCGAGACATCCGGCACCGGCCCCTGGCGGCTCACCTGGACCAACGCCGGCCACCTCCCGCCCCTGCTGGCCCAGCCCGACGGCCACACACTGCTGCTGGAAGGCGGACACGCCCCCATCCTCGGGGTCGACCCGGCGCTCACCCGGGACACGGCGACCATCACGCTGCCGCCCGGCGCCACCCTCCTCCTGTACACCGACGGCCTCGTCGAACGCCCCGGCGAGGACATCGGCCGGGGTCTGACACGGCTGCGCCAGCACGCGACGGCACTCGCCCGCGAGCCACTGGCCGTCTTCCGCGACGAACTGCTCAACCGGATGAGCGACGTCCAGAACGACGATGTCGCCGTACTCGCCCTGCGCGTCCCCTGAGCGGGGCGTCACGGCCGCTGCCCGGGGCCGCCGTCCGGCGCCGAGCGGCCGCGCACGGCCGACGGCAGCCAGGTACCGACGCCGATGACCAGGACGGCGATCACGGTGGCGGGCAGCGGCAGGCCGAGGACGAGACTGGCGGCTCCGGCGAGGACGGCGGCACCCACCAGGCACAGCACCAGCGTGGCGACGAGCCCGACCAGGTCGTGCTCACGACGGTCAGCCATGACAGCGGTCCTCCCTGCTCGAACACCGAACAGGGACCGTTGGCGGCACGACCGCGGTTGACGGCGAGCCCCACCGCCGTATGCCGTCCCACCGTAAGAGCGCCCGGCGAACCGGACAACCGGTGTGCCGCCGGGCGGGCGTTCGCGCGCCGATCGGCCGGCGAAGCACTTGACCGGTACCGCGTACACCTGTTGACTCGACCCCGGCGATGGATCCCGCCTGGACCTCCTGTCCGAACCGCCTCCCGGCTGATGGTTCCTGACCGACGTCAGGACCGCATGCCCTCGGGAGGTACCGGGTGCCCGCCCCACTCGACGCCCGCCGCCGTTCGCGCGGCGCGCCGCACAGCCCGGCCGGTGTCGTACGGCCGCTACTCCGCCACCAGCCGGTCGGCGCGAGCCTGGAGCCGCGACCGGACTCCTCCCCCCTGAAGCGTCCTTCCGGCGCGGGTCCCACCGAGGCGGACACCCGCGAGCCTCTGTCGCGCGGAAGGACATGGCCGGGGGTGCGCGACCCGAGGGAACGGCGCACCCCCGGCCCACACCGCTCCCGACGGGACGAACACCCGTGCCGGAACCCATGAGCCGGTGCCGTGCCGCGGCCGGACTGCTGGGCGCGGTGCCGCTGTCCGTCGCCGCCCGGCACGAGAGGGTCCTGGCCGCGCTCGACCGGGGCATCAGGGTGCCTGCCCCGCGCACGGGGCTCTCCCGCCGGGCGTGGCTGGCCGTGACCGCGCTGGGGTCGCGTCCGGTGGCCTGTACGGCGACCGCCGCGCGCTGTCTGCGCCTATCCGGCCGGACCCGCCGGTCGGCCGCCGACCGCCGGCTGCCCCTCGCGGTCCTGGCCGCCGCAGACGTGACCCGCACCGCGATGTGCCGAGCCGTCGGCCGCCGACGCCCGCCCCAGGCAGGCCGGTTCGCCCCCTTCCACGGGGCGAGCTACCCCTCCCGCCACACGGCGACCGCGCTGCTGGCCACCGGTCTGGTCACGGGCTCGCGGACGGCCGCCTACGGGGCCGGCTGCGCCGTCGGCCTGAGCCGCCTCGTCCTGAGGGTGCACTGGCCCACCGATGTCCTCGGCGGATGGCTGTTCGGTTACGGCTGGCCGGCGGCGGCGCGGGCCGCCCGGACGGCCGCGGCCAGGGCGACCGACGCGGGCGACCGGGGCGCGTAGCCCGGTCCGTACGACCCCGCCGCCCAGGTCCTCGCCCGCGTGTTCGCCGACTCCAGGACCGGACGAGATCCACAGCCCCGCGACTCCCGGCCGCGTGCGGCGGGGAGGTCAGTCGAGACAGAACTCGTTTCCCTCGATGTCCCGCATGATGAGGCACGACTCGTCGAAGCCGTCGGCACGCAGGAGCTGGACCCGCACCGCGCCGAGCGCGACCAGCCGCGCGCACTCGGCCTCCAGCGCGGCCAGCCGCTCCTCACCCACGAGCCCGGTGCCGACCCGGACATCGATGTGCACCCTGTTCTTCACGACCTTCCCCTCGGGAACGCGCTGGAAGAACAGCCGCGGCCCCACACCCGAGGGATCGGCGCAGGCGAACGCCGCGCCCTGCCGCTCGGCCGGCAGCGAGCGGTCGAAATCGCCCCAGCCGGCGAAGCCCTCCGGTGGCGGCGGAACCTCGTATCCCAACACCTCGCACCAGAACCGGGCGACACGCTCGGGATCGGCGCAGTCGAAGGTGACCTGGATCGTCCTGATCGATGACATCGGCGCACCATAGCAAGGGTGCACCGCTGCCCGACTTCCTTTTTCGGACCGGCCCGTGCCGGCCTTCGAGGGTCAGCGGAATTGGCCCCCGCTGGCCCGCCGTCCCAGGCTCGGCGGGCCGACGCCTTGGGGGCGCCGTCGCGAGGTAAACCGGAACGTACGCCTCCGGCCGTCCGGTGGGAAGGCTTACGGATGTGTGGTCCAGGTCACACGGGGTGGCCGGCCGTCAAGGGGTGGGAACTGGCCTTGCGGCAGGCGGAAGGCGTCGGCCACGCGCAAGAGGGCGGGCCCTCTGCGCGTCGGTGAAGGCTCAACGACGGCCCCAGCGGGACGCCGACCGGCACCGCCCGCACGGGCCCGGTGTTCGAGAGCCGAACGAATTCCGCTGCACTGCCGTTCATTTGTGAACAACCCATTGACTGGCCCCGGCGGGCTTGCCACCATCACCCTCACCCGAGAGCGCTCTCAGGCTGCGTCACGGTTCGGTCTCCAGCACGGTCCCCACCCGTTCGAGGAGTGCGCCCATGCCAGTCGGCTCCGTCTCACCACGCCGCGCGCCGGGACGACCCCGGTCCCGGCCCCACCTCGTCCTCGCGCTGCTGATCGCGCTCGTCGCGGCGCTCGGACTCACCGTCACCTCCCAGAGCCCCGCCCGCGCCGCGGGCACCCTGCTCTCCCAGGGCAGACCCGCCACCGCCTCCTCCACCGAGAACGCCTCCTTCGGCGCCGCGCAGGCGGTGGACGGCAATGACCAGACCCGCTGGTCCAGCGCGTTCGCCGACCCACAGTGGATCATGGTCGATCTCGGCTCGGTCCAGCCCCTCACCCAGGTCACCCTGAAATGGGAGGCCGCCTACGCCAAGGCCTTCACCCTCCAGACGGCCACGGACCCGAACGGCCCCTGGACCACCGTCTATTCGACCACCGCCGGCCCCGGCGGCGTACAGAACCTGAACGTGAGCGGCTCCGGACGGTACGTCCGGATGTACGGCACCCAGCGCGCCACCCCGTACGGCTACTCCCTGTGGGAGTTCCAGGTCTACGGCGGCTCCGGCGGCACCACGCCTCCGGACGCCTTCTGGGGCACCACCGACGACATCCCGCCGTCCTCGGCCGTCATGAAGGTGAAGGTGCTCAACCGGACGGGCGGCGCGTACCCGGACAGCCAGGTCTACTGGAGCTACAACGGCCAGGAGCACTCCATCGCCGAGCAGCCCTACGTGGACATCGTCGCCGCCCCCGCCCAGCGCATGTACTTCTACGTCGGCTCCCCGAACGGCCAGTACTACGACTTCATCGAGTTCACCACCGGCACGTCCTCGTTCAGCGGCAACACCACCCGGGTCGACGCCTGGGGCCTGCCGCTGGCGATCCGGCTGCACTCGCACAGCGGACAGGACATCCAACTGGGCGACGCCCAGGACCTGTTCACCATGACCCGCGACCAGGTGTTCCAGAACTTCCAGAACTCCGTGCCGCAGCAGTTCAAGGTCCTGGCCCAGACCCAGGCGCCGTACCGGATCATCGCTCCCGGCAGCGACCCGAGCTTCCGGGCGGGCGGCGCGAACGCCAACTACTTCACGGCGTACGCCAATTCGGTCGGCGTGAACGAGTCCACCTCGAACATCTTCGGCTGCGCCGGATCCCTCGCCTCCAACGCCGCCCTGTGCGCCGCGCTCAACCGGCACACCGCGAACCTGCCGGCCGCGCAGCAGCAGGACCCGTCGAAGTTCTACGGCGGCGACCCGGCCAACTGGTACGCCAAGTACTGGCACGACCACGCGATCGGCCACCTGGCGTACGGCTTCCCGTACGACGACGTGGCGGGCCAGGCCGCGTACACCTCGATGGACGGCCCGCAGTGGATGGAGGTCGCGGTCGGCTACTGACAGCTCGCCGGCTCACGCGCGCCTGACGAGCCGTCAGCCCGCACGCGCGACGCGCGCACGCCCCTTCACCGGTGATCGTCCCGGCCGGTGGAGGGGCTCCGTGCGTGCGGGGCGACTGGCCAACCAAGAAGGGTGTGAGTTAGGTTAGGCTTACCTTACTTTCCCTGGTCCTGGAGGGCCCGGATGCGTCGTACCCCCAGTCCTGCCAGCGCGCCGACGGCCGCCGAGCGTGTCCGGTCGATCCTGGCCGCCGCCCACTCGATGACCGTCGTCAGCGACGGCCGGCACCATGAGATCCGCCGACTCGACGGCACCGGTGCGATGGGACATTTCCATCTGCACGCCGCCTGGGAAGGCACCGGCACCCCGTCGCCCGTACGGGTCCCGGTCCGCCTGGAACTCACCGACATAGCGCCCACGCCGGTACGCGACCGGCTGCGCGCCCGCGTCACCCTGACCGGGGTGCTGCGTGCGCCGTACGACCCGGACGCCACCGACAGCACGTGCATGGAGTTCGGACAGGGCGTCCTGGAGGACTCCGGCGGACGCGCGTACGTCACCCTCCAGGAACTGGAGGCGACCGAACTCGATCCGCTGGCCACCAGCGAGGCGGGCCTGCTGACCCACCTCGTGGACGACCACGCCGACCTCGTGCCCCGGCTGCTGCGGCTCGTACGGCCACGCCCGGAGCCCGGCGTGATCAAGGTGGTCCCGGTGGCTATCGACCGCTACGGCCTGACCCTCCGCCTGGAACACCGGCGCTCCCACCACGACGCCCGCATCCCGTTCCGCACCCCCGTGCGCGACCTCGACCACGTCGGACCGCAGATCCACGCCCTGCTGTCGGCGGCGCGCCGCCTCTCCCACACCGGCCACCTGCTGGCCTGAGCCGAAAGGCGAGACAATGACGTCCTCCAGCGTCCTCCCGTACCCCATGCCCGACGCGGCGTCGCTGCCGGACGGCGGCCCTTCCTGGCGCATCGATCCCTGCCGTGCCGCACTCGTCGTACAGCATATGCAGGAATACGTCCTGCGGGCCCTGCGGGAGACCGCGCCGGTCGCGCAACTCCTCGACAACATCAGCCGGTTGACCGAGACCGCCCGCTGTTTCGGCGTGCCCGTCGTGTACGTGACGCGCATTCCGGGATCGCGGTCGGTCGGGGGAGAGGGGCCGGGGCCGGTGTTCCCCGCGCCGGTCCCGCTCGCACCGCCCACCGAGACCGATGCCCGCGCCGTCGTGGACGTGCTGCGGCCGGAGGCCGGCGACACGGTCCTGACGGCCAAGCGGTACAGCGCGTTCGCCGGCACCCGGCTGCGCTCGCGCCTGAGGGAACTCGGGCGGGACCAGGTGGTGGTCGTGGGCGCGGCGGCGCGCACCGACGTCCTGCTCACCGCGGCCGACGCCTGGATGCAGGACCTCGAACCGTTCGTCGTCGCCGACGCCGTGGCCGACCGCACGGCCGCCGACCACGCCATGGCCGTCCACTGGCTGGCCGCCACCTGCGCGACCGTCACCGTCACCGAGGCCGTGCGCGCGGATCTGAGCGGCCGGCCCGCGGACACCATGGCGCTCTGAGCACGCCGCGGACACCATGGCGATCTGACGCAGCATGCCGCGGACACCATGGGGCTCCGAGCACGCCGCGGACCCGCCGGTGCGGTGGCCCGCCCGATGGCCAACGGCCGTGCGTGCCACCACAGTTCACCTCTCGCCTGCCCACAGCCGTGGGTAAGGTGAGGCCACGTTTCTCGCCGGTCGTTCGGCCAAGAGCCGCCCGGCGTCCTCCAGGGAGGCTTCATGACCGACTTCGCGCTCGTACTCGAACGGGTGCGGCTCGGCGCCGGCGGCCCGCTCAGCCGGGTCCGCGTGGCGGACGGCACCGTCACCCATGTCGTCACCGACGCGGAGTACGGCGACCGGGCGGCCCCCGACGGCCGCGAGCGGGTCGTGGACCTCGACGGGCGCGTCCTGCTGCCGGGGCTCTGGGACGCGCACGTCCACCTGGCGGAGTGGGCGAACGCCCGGCACCGCCTGGACCTGGCCGGCACCGGATCCGCACGGGCGGTCGCCGACCTGGTGCGACGGCAGACCGGCGGGCCCCGCGACACGGTCCTGTTCGGGTACGGCTTCCGGGACGGTCTGTGGTCCGACGCCCCGCACAAGGACCTGCTCGACGCGGTGCTCCCGGACCGGCCGGTGGCCCTGGTCAGCGCCGATCTGCACGCCGTGTGGCTCAACTCCGCCGGCCTGGCGCTCATCGGCCGGGGCGACCACTCCACCGGGCTGCTGCGCGAGCACGAGACCCACGAGGCGCTGTCCGCCCTGCCCAAGGCCCCCGTCGAGGTGGTCGACGACCGGATCGCCGAGGCCTGCCGGGCCGCCGCCGCGCGCGGGGTGACCGGTGTCATCGACTTCCAGTACGGCGACACCGTCGGCGACTGGGAACGCCGTACGGCGCACACCGCGCCCGCCGTGCGCGTGGCGGCGGCCGTCTACCCGAGCCGTCTCGACGCGGCCATCGCCCGGGGCCTGCGTACCGGCGGCGGGGTCGGCCGCCACCCCGGGCTGGTCCGGGTGGGCCCCCTCAAGCTGTTCACCGACGGCTCGCTCAACACCCGTACCGCGCTGTGCCATGACCCCTATCCGGGCCTGGCGGGCGGCGAGGGCGCGCACGGCATCGAGGAGACGGCCCCCGAGGAGCTGGTACGGCTGATGCGCCATGCCGCCGCGCACGGCATCGAGCCCGCCGTGCACGCCATCGGGGACCGCGCCAACACCGTGGCCCTGGACGCCTTCGCGGCCGTACGCTGCCGCGGCCGGATCGAGCACGCGCAGCTGCTGAGCCCCGAAGACCTGCCGCGTTTCGCTCAGTTGGGGGTCACGGCCGGAGTGCAGCCCCGGCACGCCACCGACGACCGGGACGTGGCCGACCGGCACTGGGCCGGGCGCACCGGCCGGGCCTTCGCGTACGCCGCCCTGCACGCGGCCGGCGCCCGGCTGGAGTTCGGCTCGGACGCCCCGGTGTCCCCGCTGGACCCCTGGCTCGCCGTCGCGGCGGCCGTCAGCCGTACCGACGACGAACGTCCCGCCTGGCACCCGGAACAGCGGCTGTCCGTACCCGACGCGCTGGTGGCGGCGGCCCGTGGACGCCGGCTGGTCCGGGTCGGGGACCCGGCCGACCTGGTCGTCGTGGACGTGGACCCGCTGAAGGCCGACGCCGCCACGCTGCGGGCGATGCCGGTGCACGCCACGATGACCGGCGGACGCTGGACCCACGGCCCGTACGGGACGGCCTGATCCGGCGGCGCACCCAACGGGCGGGCCCCGGCGGTCAGTTCTTCCGGGACACCTCCAGGCCGCCGTGCCCGGGGAGCGTGACGGAGGTGAACGGCCCGGCGGGGTCGCGGACATGGGCGAGGTGATCGGCGTACCGGCGGCGCCCGCTGACCACGTTGTCGCAGACGACCAGCGCGCCGGGCCGCAGCAGCGGTGTGACGATCCGGAGCGCGGGCAGCGCCATGGGGATCCAGATGTCGACCGGCATGAGGTCGATGGGGCCCCGCACGGTGGTCAGCGTCTCGCGCAGGTCGCCGACGAGGATGTCGACATGCTCGGACACTCCCGCGGCGGCGATGTCGGCACGGGCCTCGGCGACCTTGCCGGGCTCGTGCTCCGTGCCGAACACCTTGGCGTCGGACAGGCCGCCGCCCTGGCCCGCCGGGGACATGCCGTCGGCGAGGTTGTCGCGGACCGCCGCGGCGAGGTAGATCGTGGACACGCCGTAGGAGGTGCCGGCCTCGACGACCCGGCGGGCGCCGATCGCGCGGCACAACTGGTAGCACTGGGCGGCCTTGTGCGGGTCGAGAGCGACCAGTTTGTCGGCCAGCCACGCCTTGCCGTCCGCCGACCGCGTGGGGTCCCGCGAGCCCTCGCGCAGCCGGCTGGTGCCGGCGTGGGCCAGGACCGGCGCGAGAGCGGTGCGGGTCTGGCGGCGGCTGCGGGCGTGCAGCCGGTCGGCCACCGCGCGGGCCCGGTCGTCCAGCGGCGACGGGGCGTACGCGGCGGTTCGTGCGGTTCGGCCGGTCATCGGGACACCTCCGGTGCGGGGTCAGCCGTTGCGGTCGTCGCGCACGGGCGCCTTCGGCCCGGGGGCGTCCGGCTGCCGGACGAGCCGGGCGATCTCCGCCACGACGAGGTCGGGCTCGGTCAGCGGGACGTAGTGGCCGGAGCGTTCGGCGATCACATGGCGGCCCCGGGGCGAACCGGCGGCCCGGCGGGCGTGCGAGGCGTTCGCGGCGGCACGGACCGAGCGGCTCATGCCGTTGCCGGTGCGGGCGCCGGACACGACGGTGAGCGCGATGTCCCTGGTGTCGGGCGGGGTGTCGCGCCAGGCGGCGAGTTCGTCGAGGAAGGTGCGGTTGGTCTCGGCCCAGGTGGACATCGCCCCCGCCGTGAACGCCTCCCGCCGCATCGCCGCGCGCACATCCTCGGGGGCGGCCCTGAGCAGGGGCTTGTGCAGCAGGTGCAGCAGACCGAGGCGGGCGAGCAGTCCGTAGGCGCGGGGCACGATCCGGCTCATCCGGCGAAAGCCCGGGGTGAACAGTACATCGGCGGCCTCGTCGGTGGGTTCGACCAGGACGAGGCCGGTGATCCGGTCGGGGCGGCCGGCCGCGGCCCGGCGCACGATCGGGCCGCCGGCGCTGTGCCCGACCAGGACGAACGGGCCGGGCCCGAAGTGGTCGAGCAGATCGCCGAGGTCGTCGGCCATCCGCGTGAGCGTCCGCCCCGCCGGGTCCGGCGCACTGCGGCCGAGCCCGGCCCGGTCGTAGACGACGGCCCGGGCGAACCGGGCGACCGCGGGCTGTACCTGGGCCCAGGAGGAACGGTCGGCCGCCACCCCCGCCTCGAAGACGACCGTCGGCGGCACCCGGCCGGGAGGCGGCGGCCCGGCGTCCGGCTCGCGGGGGTCGAGGACCATCGCGTGCAGCCGTCGTCCGTCACGGGTGGGCACCCACACGGACCCGCCCTGGGTGTACGGCCGAGTCATCCGTTTCCCCCCTCGCCGTCGGCACCACGAGGCCGACACGGAAGCAACTTAGGTAAACCTAACTTACGCCTCGGCCGGAGCGGTACCCTCGACTTCGGCGGCAGGGGCGGCTGACGGGTGTCCGTGTCTCAGAAGTCCGCCGCGTCGGGCAGAAAGGCCGTCAACAGGGCCTTGAGCGCCGTCGCGTAGGTGTCGCGGCCCTGCCGCAGCTCCGCCGCGCGGACCCGGGCGAGCGCCGGAAGCTCGGCGGGGTCCAGCGAGTCGAGGGCCTGCCGGCGCTGGCTCGGCTGGGGCGGCGGGGTGAGCGGGTGCTCGTTGAGCAGTTCGCCGGTGGTGAGGTGCCAGCAGGCGTGGTAGGCGGTGGAGGCCTGGCGCTCGGTGAGGCCCGCCGCGAGGAAGTCGGCCAGGCAGGCGTCGGTGAACGGGAAGGCGTTGCGGGCGACGAGTTCGCCGCGGATCAGGATGTGCAGCACCCAGATGTGCTCGGCCATGTAGTCGTGCGCGGTGGTCAGCCGGTTGAACAGCCGCTGCGCGGGTGACGCGCCGGGCACCTCCACCGGCAGCCGGGACGCGATGTCCTCCAGGATCGCCAGCAGCAGCGCGTCACGGTCGGCGACGTGCCGGTACAGCGACGCGGCGGCGGTACCCAGTTCGGCCGCGACCGCCCGCATGGTGAGCGCGTCCAGCCCCTCGCGCTCGATCAGCTCCCGGCCCGCCCGCGCGACGGCCTCGGGTGTCAGTCCCGGCCTCGGCTGCGACCTGGGCACCCCGCGCCGTCGGCGTGCCGGGTCGGGGTCGGAGGTCTGCGGAGGGCGGTACATGCCGTCATCCTCCCACTTCCCGCACGTCCGAGGTGGAAGTTAGGCATGCCTTACGCGTACATTGTTCGCGTCGTCGCGCGGCAGAGGTCCGCGCCGAGCAACGGGAGTAGTGCGCCATGACCGAGACGCCGTCCGGGACCGCACCCGGCACCGCAGCCGACACGGGATCCGATCCGGGATCCGATCCGGGATCCGATCCGGGATCCGATCCGGGATCCGATCCGGGATCCGACACGGGACCCGACCGGGCGTCAGGCCCCCGGGCGCGCCCCGGCCTGGTCCTCGCCACCGCCTGTCTGGGGCAGGTGATGGTCGTCCTCGATGTGAGCGTCGTGAACGTGGCGCTGCCCTCGATCGCCGGCGACCTCGGATTCCGGCCCGGCGGGCTGTCCTGGGTCGTCAACGCCTACACGCTGGTCTTCGGCGGACTGCTGCTGCTCGGCGGCCGGTTCGCCGATTTCGTGGGGCACCGCGTCGCGATGTTCCTGGGGCTCGCGGTCTTCGGGGCCACCTCCGTGCTCGGCGGCTTCGCGCAGACACCGGGCCAGCTCATCGCGGCCAGGGCGGGCCAGGGCCTGGCCGGTGCGCTGCTGGCCCCACTGAGCCTGGCCGTCATCATGGTCACCTTCCGCGAGCCCCGCGCGCGGGCACGGGCCGTGGGGATCTGGGCCATGGTGTCCGCCGCGGGCAGCGCGCTCGGTGTGCTGCTGGGTGGGGTGCTCACCGAGTGGCTGTCCTGGCGCTGGGTGCTGTTCGTGAACGTACCGATCGTGGCCGCCGCCCTGATCCTGGCCCGGCTGTCCGTCCGTGACGGGCGCACGACCCGCATGAGCCGCCTCGACCTGCCCGGCGCGCTCCTGGTCACCGTCGCCCTGACCGCCCTGGTGAACGGGCTCATCCGGGCCGGCGAGCACGGCTGGGGGTCCGGCGGCGCCCTCGTCTCCTTCGCGGTGGCGGTCGTCGCGGGAGCCGCCTTCGCGGTCTGGGAGCTGCGGGCGGCGGCCGAACCCCTGGTCCGCTTCGGGGTGTTCCGTGCCCGGCCGGTGTGGCTGGCCAACGTGATCGTGCTGTTCCTCGGCGCCGCCACCGTCGCCGGGTTCTACTTCGCCTCGCTGTTCCTCCAGAACGTCCTGCGCTACTCGCCGCTGCGGGCGGGCGCCGCCTTCCTGCCCTTCTGCTTCGGCACCGTCGTCGGGTCCATGCTCTCCGGCCGGCTGGCCACGCGCTTCGGGGCCCGCGCCGTACTGACCGCGGGCCTGGTGCTCGGCGCGGCGGGCATGCTGCTCTTCGGCCTCATGCACGCCGACTCGGCCTTCCTGACCGGCTTCCTGCCGGCCTCGCTCGTGGCCTCGACCGGCGTCGGCCTGTGCATGGTGGCCAACACCTCCCTGGCCACCGGTGCCGCCGCCCCGCACGAGGCCGGGCTGATCAGCGGTCTCATCAACGCGGCCCGGCAGATCGGCGGAAGCCTCGGGCTCGCGATCCTCACCACCGTCGCCGCGACACAGGGCGCCTCGTCCGCCCCGGCCGAGCGGGTCCACCAGCTCGTCACGGGGTACGACCGGGCGTTCCTCGTCACCGCCGGCTTCTGCGCCGCGGCCGCCGTCGTCGCCGCCGTGTTCGCGCCCGGCGCCCGCCGGGACCAGCCCGCTGTGCTCCCCGCAGCAGCGGCGGAGCAGGACCACGCCCCCGCCTGACCACCAGATCCAGTTAGGACAGCACGGTGACTCCCCACTCCGTACTCCACGTCGCACCCCTCCTCGTACCCCCTCCCGCGCCTCCGGTGGTGGTGCGCGCGGCCGGGCGCGAGGACGCGCCCGCGCTGCACCGCCTCTCCCGGGTGTTCGCCCGGACCGGTGAGCTGCGCGAGCGGACCTTGGCGCAGTACGCGCGCGACGCGGCCGACTTCCTGCTCGCCGAGTCGGCGACCGGCCGGATCGAGGGCTGCGCGGGGCTGCGGATCCACGCGGCACCCGAGAGCCGGGACCCCGGCCGCACCGCAGTCGTCTACAACTTCTGCGTGGCGGCGGCCAGTCAGGGCCGGGGCGTCGGTACGGCCCTGCTGACCACGCTCCTCGCCGAGGCCGCGGCCCGCTCGGCCGCCACGGTGTTCGCCGCGACCAGCGGCGACGCGGCACTGTTCCTGCGCCATGGATTCACCGTGGCCGACGCGTCGGCGGCCTGGCCGGCCGGGCTCGCTCCCCGCCCGGGGTCACGGGTGCTCAGCCGGGCCCTGTGACCGGTCCGGCCGGGTGCGCCGGCCGGTGTCCTCGCCGTGTTCGCCGGACCGGTCCGGGAACACGGTGGTGCCGGCGCCCCGGTCGCGAAAGCCCTCGCGCAGCAGGGCGCCCGGCACCCGCCCGTCGATGACACGCGCCGCCCGCACCCCCTCGCGCACCGCCCGCAGGCACCCCTCCATCTTGGGCACCATCCCGCCGGTCAGGTCCGGCAGCAGCGCGTCGAGTTCCGACGCGGTCAGCCGCTCGATCACCTCGTCGCTCGTCGGCCAGTCGGCGTGCAGCCCGGTGACATCGGTGAGGACGATCAGCCGCTCGGCGCCCAGGGCACCCGCCAGGGCCGCCGCCGCGAGATCCGCGTTGACGTTGTAGACCTCGCCCCCGGCCCCCCTGGCGAGCGGTGACACCACCGGGACGCGGCCCCGGGACAGCAGCGCGCGGATCGTCTCCGGGTCCACCCGGACGACATCGCCCACCAGCCCGATGTCCACCGGCTCGCCGTCCACCCAGGCCGGTCTGCGGACGGCGGTGAGGGTGTGCGCGTCCTCGCCGGTCAGTCCGACCGCCAGCGGGCCGTGCGCGTTGATGAGGCCGACGATCTCCCGCTGCACCTGCCCGGCGAGCACCATGCGCACCACGTCGAGGACTTCGGGCGTGGTGACCCGCAGCCCGGCCGTGAAGCGGACCTCCAGGTCGAGCCGGGCGAGCAGGGAGCTGATCCGGGGCCCGCCGCCGTGCACCACCACCGGGTGGACCCCGGCCCGCAGCAGCGTCACGACGTCCCGCGCGAAGGACCGTTGCAGCGCCTCGTCGACCATGGCGTGGCCCCCGAACTTCACCACGACCACCTTGCCCACGGACGCCTCCAGGTGGGGTGTGGGGTCGGCCGGTGGGGGAGTGGAGGGTGCGGCAGGCGCGGAAGTCGATGTCATCGGGTGTTCGTCCCTTCGCTGAGGCCCCTGGTGGGGGCCATGGGGTCGGCTCGCGCGGCCCGGCGTCGGACCGCCCCGGGCACAGGGCCGTGCGGACGGTGCGGAGTCGGGTGGCCGGGAGCCGGCGGCGCGCGTACGTGGGCGCGGTGCGGCCGGATGGGCGGGTGCGGCGGAGTGCCGCGGCGCGGACCGGCGCGTCCAGCGCGTCCGGTGCGCGGTGACGTGTGCCGGCGGTGCGGTGCGGTGCGGTGCGGTGCGGTGCGGTGCGGTGCGGTGTGCGGTGCCGCTGCTTCCGGCGTCCGACAGTCCGACGCCGACCGGGAACGGCCGTCGCGACGTCGTCCCCGGGGACGTTACCCGACGACGCGGCCCGCTCGCTCGTACGGGTACGCCCCGGGCCTCTTGGGCACAAACCGCAGGACATCGCGGGGACTTGGGTTTTCGGGGGGTGATCCGGGTGACATGGCGCCGACGTTGACGATCACCGTCAAGGTAAAGGTATGGTTAGCCTTACCTAAGTCGCCGGGGGCGGGCCGTGGTGTCCCCCCGGGTGGTCGTATCCGTTGCGCGTTCGCCGGAAACCCGAGGCCATGAAGTCATCCCACAGATCCCCATCTGCCGTTCACCGATCAGGCGCCCGATACGAGGGGGCGGTCGTATGAGCGGCGAGCCCGAACTGGCCGGTCGTACGGCCCTGGTGACCGGGGCGGCGCGGGGAATCGGCGCCGCCGTGGTCGAGGCCCTCGCCGGACAGGGCGCACGCGTCCTCGCCACCGATGTGGACGGTGCGGCCGTGGCCGAACTGGCCGCACGGCACGAAGGCCGGGTCACGGGCCGGGAATTGGACGTGACCGACGCCACGGCGGTGGAGGACCTGATCGCCGAGGCCGAACGGACCCTGGGGCCCCTGGACATCGTGGTCAACGTGGCCGGCGTCCTGCGCGGCGCGGCCGTGGTCGACCTGGACGACGCCGACTGGGCGGCCGTGTTCGCGGTCAACACCGACGGCGTCTTCCATGTCTGCCGGGCCGCCGCCCGCCGGATGACCGAACGGCGCCGGGGCAGCATCGTGACCGTCGCCTCCAACGCGGCCGGTGTGCCCCGCGCCGGTATGGCCGCCTACGCCGCCTCCAAGGCCGCCGCCGTGATGTTCACCAAATGCCTCGGGCTGGAGGTCGCCCCGTACGGGGTGCGGTGCAACACCGTGTCCCCGGGCTCCACCGACACGGACATGCAGCGCGCCATGTGGGACAGGGCGCCCGGCGGCCCCGACAGCGGCCGACGGGCGGTGATCGAGGGGGACCTGGCGTCGTACCGCACCGGCATTCCGCTCGGCCGGATCGCCGAGCCGTCGGACATCGCGGACGCCGTCGCCTTCCTGGTCTCCGACCGCGCCCGGCACATCACCCTGCACGACCTGTACGTGGACGGCGGCGCCACCCTGCGCGCCTGACCGCCCTCGGCGCACACCGCCGCCCCGTGACGAACCCCGCCGAACACCGTGGAGCCACGCCGTGACCATCGAACCGATACCCGCCCCCTCGGGCCTCACCCCGGGCGTGGACGCGCCCACCTGGCCCGAGGAGTTCGCCGAGCGCTACCGGCGGGCCGGTCACTGGCGGGGCGAGACCTTCGGCCGCATGCTCCGCGAGCGGGCCGCCGCCCATCCCGACCGGGTCGCCCTGGTGGACTTCGCGCCCGAGCGCCGCACCCGGACGTACCGGCAGCTGGACGAGGCCGCCGACCGGCTCGCCGCCGGGTTCGCGGGGCGCGGCATCGGGCGCGGGGACCGGGTGGTCGTCCAGCTGCCCAACACCGCCGAGTTCGCCGAAGTGGTCTTCGCCCTCTTCAGGCTGGGCGCGCTGCCCGTGTTCGCGCTGCCCGCCCACCGCGACACCGAGATCACGCACTTCTGCGCCTTCTCCGAGGCCGTCGCCTATGTGATCCCGGACGTGCACGACGGCTTCGACCACCGCGACCTCGCCACCCGGGTCCGGCAGAGCGCCCCCGGCCTCCGGGAGATCTTCGTGGCGGGCGACCCGGGCGGGCACACGGCGCTGTCCGACGTGCCGTGCGGCCCGTCCGGACCGCTGCCCGAACCGCAACCGCACGAACTGGCCTTCCTCCAGCTGTCGGGCGGGACGACCGGGGTGTCCAAGCTGATCCCCCGCACCCACGACGACTACATCTACTCCCTGCGCGGCTCGAACGAGATCTGCGGTGTCGACGCGGACACCCGCTTCCTGGTCGTCCTGCCCGCCGCCCACAACTTCCCCATGAGTTCCCCCGGCTGGCTCGGCACGCTGTACGCCGGAGGCCGCGTCGTGATGTGCCCCAAGCCCGATCCGACGACCGCGTTCGCCCTGGTCGAGCAGGAGCGGATCACCATGACCGGCCTGGTGCCGCCGCTCGCCCTGCTGTGGACGGACAGCGCGCCGCGCGCCGAACGCGACCTGGCCAGCCTGGAGCTGGTGCTGGTCGGCGGGGCCAAATACAGTGAGCAGGCGGCGCGGCGGCTGGAACCGGCGCTCGGCTGCCGGCTGATGCAGGTCTTCGGGATGGCCGAGGGCCTGGTCAACTACACCCGGCTGGACGACGATCCGGAGACGATCGTCACCACCCAGGGCCTGCCCATCTCGCCCGACGACGAGATCCGGATCGTGGACGACGCCGACCGGGACGTGCCCGACGGCGAGTTCGGGCATCTGCTGACCCGGGGCCCCTACACCATCCGCGGCTACTGGCGGGCTCCGGAGCACAACCGGTCCGCGTTCACCGAGGACGGCTTCTACCGCACCGGTGACATCGTCCGCCGCACGGCGAGCGGGCACCTGATGGTGGAGGGGCGGGCCAAGGACCAGATCAACCGGGGCGGCGAGAAGGTCGCCCCGGAGGAGATCGAGAACATCATCCTGGCCCACCCGGCGGTCCATGACGTCTCCCTGGTCGCGGTGCCCGACGACTACCTCGGCGAGCGCACCCTCGCCCATGTGATCCTGCGCGCCGACGCCGAGCCGCCGACGGCCGCCCAGATCAAGGCGTTCGTCCGCGCGCGCGGTGTCGCCGCCTACAAGATCCCCGACCTCGTCCGCTTCGTCGACGCCTTCCCGCAGACCGGCGTCGGCAAGGTCAGCAAGAAGGGGCTGCGCTCGGCCGCGGTCCCCTCCGAGCAGCGCTGAAAGGCCCCTCTCCCCATGGCACTTCCGTCCATCACCGGCTACCCCCTGCCCACCGCGGGCCAGTTGCCGGACAACCGGGTCTCCTGGTCCGTGGACCCGGCGCGGGCGGTGCTGCTGGTGCACGACCTCCAGCAGCACTTCCTCTCCGCCTTCCCGCCCGGCGAACAGCCGCTGACCGGCATGCTGGCCAACACCGCCCGGCTGCTCGACGCGGCCCGGCAGGCCGGGACACCCGTGGTCTACTCGGTCCAGCGCGGCGGCCAGACCCCCGAGGAACGCGGGCTCCAACTCGACTTCTGGGGACCGGGCGTGGCCGACGATCCGACGGCCCTGGCCATCCCGGAACCCGTGGCCCCCCGGCCCGGCGACACGACGCTGACCAAGTGGAAATACAGCGCGTTCGCCCGCACGGACCTCGCGGACCTGATGCGGGACCAGGGACGCGACCAGCTGGTCGTCGTCGGTGTGTACGCGCACATCGGCGTCATGACGACGGCCTGCGACGCGTGGATGCGGGACATCCAGGCGTTCGTGGTCGCCGACGCCGTGGCGGACTTCTCCCGCGAGGACCACGAGATGGCCCTGCGCTGGGCGGCCGGCCGGTGCGCGATGGTGATCACCACGGACCAGGCGGCCGAGTCCTTCTGAGCGGCCGTTGCCGCCGGGTCCAGCGCGTCGCACGTTAGTTGATGAATCATCAACTCCTTTTAGCATTGCCGGTGTTGATAGGCCGATGAGGCTTGACACCATCCCGAACCTAGGAAAACTTAGGCGAGGCTTGCCTAAGTGAAGATCGTTTGTCGGTCCCTCGCGGGACCTTGTCGAAGGGCGAAGATGTCAGCAGGGCGTGCGGTTGCCGGTGGGCCGGGTCAGTGGCCGGTCCAGGATGTGGTCGGTGTGGGCTTCGGTCCGGCGAATCTGGCGTTGGCCGTCGCGGTCGCGGAGCAGAACGCGCACGGCGGCGGTCGTGGACTGCGCTCGGTGTTCGTGGAGCGGCAGCAGGAGTTCGGCTGGCATCGGGGAATGCTGCTGCCGGGCGCGACGATGCAGGTCTCGTTCCTGAAGGACCTGGCGACGATGCGGGACCCGGGCAGCCGGTTCACCTTCCTGCGCTACCTGCACGACAAGGGCCGGCTGGCCGACTTCATCAACCAGAAGTCGTTCTTCCCGACCCGCGTGGAGTTCCACGACTACCTCCGCTGGTGCGCGGCCATGGTGGAGGACCAGGTGCGCTACGGGCGCCAGGTGTACGCCCTGCGGCCCGCCGCGGACGGCGACGGTCCCGCCTCCGTCCTGGAGGTCCACACCCGCCCCGCCGACGGGGAGGCCTCCGGTGACGAAGTGCTGCGGACGCGCAACGTCGTCCTGGGTACGGGACTGGTGCCCAGGTTCCCGGAGAACGTGACGCCGGGGCCGCGGGTGTGGCACAGCTCGGAGCTGCTGCCGCGGGCGGCGGCCCTGAAGGACCGCCCGGCGCGGCGCTTCGTGGTGGTCGGCGCGGGCCAGTCCGGCGCGGAGGCCGCCGAGTTCCTCCACCGCGAGTTCCCGGACGCGGAGGTCTGCGCGGTCTTCAGCCGCTACGGCTACAGCCCCGCCGACGACAGCCCCTTCGCCAACCGGATCTTCGACCCGGCGGCCGTCGACGACTTCTACACGGCGCCCGACGAGGTCAAGGAATCCCTGCTCGGCTATCACGCCAACACCAACTACTCCGTCGTGGACGGCGAGTTGATCGAGCAGCTCTATCGCACCGTCTACCAGGAGAAGGTCGCCGGCACCGAACGGCTGCGGATCCTGAACGCCACCGCCCTGACCGCCGTCGAGGAACACCCCCAGGGTGTCCGCGTGGCGCTGCGCCCCCTGATCGACGGCGACCCCCGCACCCTCGACTGCGACGCCGTCGTGCTGGCCACCGGCTACCGGCCCTCCGACCCCCGCACCCTCCTCGGCCCCCTGGCCGAACACTGCCTGACCGACGGCCAGGGGCGGCTGCGGATAGGACGCGACCACCGGATCGCCACCACCGGCGCCGTCCGCGCAGGAATCTACCTCCAGGGCGCCGCCACCGAGCACACCCACGGCATCACCTCCTCCCTGCTGTCCACCCTCGCCGTCCGCGCCGGTGAGATCTGCGACGCGCTCCTCCTCGACCGCGCCCAGCGCACGGACGCCGGCGCCGAGGCCGCCGACCTCGCGGCCGAGACCGGCACCGTTCCCCTCCCCACCCCCTGACCCCGCCAGGAGACCGGCCATGGCCGCCACCAACCCCTTCGAGGACGACAGCGCCCGCTACCTCGTCCTCGTCAACTCCGAGAACCAGCACTCCCTCTGGCCCGCTTTCGCCGCCGTACCCCAGGGCTGGACCGTCGCCCACGGCGAGGACACCCGCGAGGCGTGTCTCGCCCACGTCAGCCGGCACTGGACCGACATGCGGCCCACCAGCCTGATCGAGCACGCGCGCGCCGCGGCGCCGGACGCCTGAGAGTCGCGGGCCCGGTGGGCGGCGCACTCCCGCACGCAAGTCCCTGGTGCGGACGCGTAGTTGACCGTCGAGCCTTTCTCTTAATAAAGTAAGGCTAACCTAACTATCTGGTGAGGTTGTCGTATCCGGCCAGGTTCTCGGAGCCCTTGCTTCCCCGCCCGGAACCCCTGCCGATGTCCTCGCTCGTCACCGCTCTCGCGAGCCGGCGCGCCTCTCCCGGCAGGACGACCACCCCGGAGAAACCGCCGTGCCGCCGGCGCCCAGACCGCACGCCCGAATGAAGGATGCACCGACGTGTCCCTATCCACCCTGATGCGCCCCAGCCCCATGCACCGGCCCTCCGACCTGCTGGCGGCCTACCTCACCGGCTCGTTCTACTTCTCCTCGGCACGCGGCACCCTGCTCGCCGACGGTGTGCACACCCGGGTACGCGCCGGGAGCGGCGCCCGGGCCCTCGCCGCGGCCGAGGCGCTGGACGCGGCGGCCGCGGCCGGACTGCCCGATCCCGTCGTGGTCGGGGCCGCCGGATTCCGTCCGGACGGTGACGCCGGCCTGCTGGTCCCCGCGGTCGTACGGCGCGCGGGCGCCCCCTCCGCCCTGGCCGGCCATCTGCCCCAGCCGGGATCCGGCACCGGGTGGACGGTTCGGCCCCGCCCCGAACCCGAGGGCTACACCGCCGCGGTGAGCCGGGCGCTGGAGCTGATCGGCGACGGCGAGCTGCGCAAGGTGGTGCTGGCCCGTTCCCTGGAGCTGACCGGCGAACATCCCGTGGCCGTGCCCGCGCTGCTGACCCGGCTGGTCCACGCCGACCCGGCGTCCTACGCCTTCGCCGCCGATGTCACCGCCCCCGGTGACCCCGCCCCGCGCACCCTGGTCGGCGCCAGCCCCGAGCTGCTGGTGTCCCGGCGCGGCGCCCACGTGACCGCCAACCCGCTGGCCGGGTCCGCCCCCCGGGCCGGTGACGAGAGACTCGACCGGGAACGGATCGCGCGGCTGCGCGACTCGGCGAAGGACCTCGGCGAACACGCGCACACCGCCGCCCAGGTGGCCGAGGTGCTCGGCCGGTTCTGCGCCGACCTCGACGTCCCCGAGCGCCCCGAGGTGATCGGGACACCGACGATGTGGCACCTGTCCACCCGGATCACCGGACGGCTGCGGGACCCGCTGGACCCGGCCAGCTCCGCGCTCGGCCTGGCCGAGGCGCTGCACCCCACCCCCGCCGTCTGCGGAGTGCCCGCGCCCCGGGCCCTCACCGCCATCGCGGAACTGGAGCCCGAGGACCGCGGCTACTACGCGGGCATGGTCGGCTGGAGCGGACTCGACGGCGACGGCGAGTGGGCGGTGACGATCCGCAGCGCCGAGGTCTGCGACCGCACCGTACGGCTGTTCGCCGGAGCCGGCATCGTCCCCGGTTCCGACCCACAGGCCGAACTGGCCGAGACCTCGGCCAAGTTCCGCACCCTGTTGCGCGCCCTCGGCCTCGAACACCTCGTATGAACCGCGCCGCGGGCCCTGGCCGCCCTCCTGTCCGGCAGCCGCGGACCCCGGCAACGGCACGGCACCCCGCCCGTCCCGACCTTCCCAACCGTCCCATCTGTCCGGCCCGATCGCCGACCCCGCCGTCGGCACCCATATCCCGAGGAGTCAACCGATGAGTGAGGCACTGTCACCCGAGCGCATCCGCACGGACGTCGCGGAGCTGCTGGGCTGTGCTCCCTCCGAGATAGCCCCCGACGACGACCTGCGCGACCTCGGTCTCGACTCGGTACGGCTCATGACCCTCGTCGAGCGCTGGCGGGCGGACGGCGCCGGCGACCTCGAACTGCCCGACCTGGCGGAACGTCCCGAACTGGCCCACTGGCAGGCCCTCCTGACGGGCGAGAAGGCATGAGCCGCACCGAGCACCGGCCCGGCCACCTGGAGCGGATCGAGGAGGTCCTGGCCGGACCCCGCCCCGAGAAGGTGCGCTACCCGATCCGCGTCCGCCGCACCGAGGTCGTACGCACCACGACGGTCGGCGCCGGTCTGCTGCGGGTCACCCTGGGCGGACCGGGCACCGAGGGGTTCGAGGCGCACTCGCCCATCGACCACGTCAAACTCCTCTTCCCCGAGCCCGACGGATCGCTGCGCCTGCCAAAACCCGACGGCGACCTGCTGAAGTGGCCCCGCCCCGCGCCCACTTCACGGGAGTACACCGTGCGCCGCTACGACCCGGAGACGGGCGAGATCGACATCGACATCGCCCCGCACGAGGGCGGTCTGGCCTCGGACTGGGCCCAGCGGGTACGCCCGGGCGCCGTCCTGCATGTCGCGGGACCGCCCGGCGGGCTGATCGTCCCGCCCGTCTACGACCGCTATCTGCTGGTCGGCGACATCACGGCACTGCCCGCGATCGCGCGCTGGCTGGAGGAGCTGCCCCGGGACGCGGAGGGCTGGGCGTTCATCGAGGTCGCCGGCGCGGCGGAGGAGATCGAACTGTCCGCCCCGGCCGCCGTCGAGGTGCGCTGGCTGCACCGCGGCGACCGCCCGGCGGGCACCGGCGACGCCCTGGTACAGGCCGTCACCGCCGTACCCGTCGCCGAGGGCGAGCGGCTGTACGCGTGGATCGCCGGCGAGGCCGGACAGATCAAACCGCTGCGGCGCTGGGTCCGCGACGAACTGCGCCTGGACCGGGCCGACTACGAGATCACCGGTTACTGGAAGCGCGGCATCGCCGACTTCGACGACGAGCACGAGCACTGACGGCACGTCGTCCCGGCCGTCCCACCACCCCCACCCCTTTATCCACCCACGAATTCCTTCCGGCGACCTGCCGGAAGGCCATGGACCGAGGCACAACCGCTCGAAGGAGCGGACCGGTCTCGCATGTCAGAAGGAGTCGCACATGTTCACGCGCAGATCAGCGGGTCTCGTCGGTGCCGTCGCACTGGCCCTGACCCTGAGCGCGTGCGGATCGTCCCACGACGACGCCGCGGGCAAGCCCGAGAAGAACGACACCCGGGTCTTCACCGCGGACAACGGCAAGGTGACGATCCCGGTCCACCCCAAGCGCGTGGTGGCCACCGGCTACGCCGTGCCCACGCTGATCGAGGCCGGCGCCCCGCTCGTCGGCATCTCCTCCTGGCAGCGCGGGGAACCGATGATGGACGGCCAGGAAATGGCCACCTACAAGAAGCTGACCAAGGTCGCGGGCGAGCAGGCCTCGGAGACCAACTACGAGGCCATCGCCGAGGCCAAGCCCGACCTCATCGTGCTCGGCGTCCCGGTGCCGGTGCTCGGTGACATCGACATGAAGCGGCTCAGGTCCATCGCCCCCGTCGTCGCGATCGGCCCGACCCTGCCCTCCCAGTGGCGTGACGTGTCCACCAAGCAGGCGGACGCGGCGGGCGTGCTCACCAAGTACGAGTCCGACAAGGCCACGTACGAGGCCGAGGCGGCGAAGCTGAGGAAGAAGTACCAGAAGGTGCTGCCCCAGCTGAAGCTCGGCCACGTCGGCGCGTACGGCGACACCTCCAAGGGCACCTTCCAGCGCGAGTTCAACGGCTCGTGGGGCACCAACGTGGCCCAGGACGTCGGCGCCGAGTACTACGGCAAGGTCAAGAAGGCCGGACCCGGCTCCAAGTCGGTGAGCGAATACCCCTCCATGGAGCAGATCACGGACTCCCTCGGCCAGGCCGACGCCATCACCTACTCGGTCGACGCCGACGGCAGCGTCCCGGACTCGGTCAAGTCCGTCCTCGACTCGAAGCTGTGGAAGAACCTGCCCGCGGTCAAGAAGAAGATGACGTTCCCGATCGCCTACACCGAGGCGTCGACCTACGGGGACGCCCTGAAGACCCTGAAGGCGATCGACAAGGCGTTCGCGCCCCTGCTCGACAAGTGACCGCCACGGACCGCCCCGACCAGGGGGAGTCACCCGGGCGGGACCTGAGGAGGACCGGCCTGCTCATTGGCGGGCTGGTCCTGCTGGCCGCGGCTGCCGTCCTCAGCATCGCCGTCGGCGCCCACGCCGTACCCCCCGCCGATGTGGTCAGGGCCCTGTTCGACTACCGAGGAACGAACGACGACGTGATCGTACGAGACGTCCGGGCCCCCCGGGCGCTGCTGGCGGCGGCCGTCGGCGCCGCCCTCGCGGTCGCGGGCGCGCTGATCCAGACCCTCGCCCGCAACCCCCTCGCCGAGCCCGGCGTCCTCGGGGTCACCGCGGGCGCGGGGTTCGCGGTCACGGTCGGCGCCGCGCTCGGCCTGGCCGGCGGGCAGGGCGGCCAACTCCTGTGCGCCGTCGCCGGTTCGGTGCTGGCCGCCCTGCTGGTCCTGTCGGTGGGACGGCGCGCGCCCCTGCGCCTCGTCCTCACCGGCGTGGCCCTCACCGCCGTACTGGGGGGCATCGCACTGGGGCTGCGGCTGATGAACCCGAAGCTGTTCGACGCCTACCGGTTCTGGTCGGTCGGGACCCTCGCCGGACGCGAACAGGAACCGCTGACCCTGCCGCTCGTCGCCATCGGCATCGCCCTCGTGGCGGCGCTGGCACTGGGGCGGTCCCTCAACGCCCTGGCACTGGGCGAGAACGTGGCCCAGACCCTGGGCGCCGGGGTGGCCCGCACCCAGGCCGTCACGCTGGTGCTCATCACCGTGCTCAGCGGCGCCGCGACCGCGGTGGCGGGCCCCATCCTGTTCGTCGGCCTGATCGTGCCGCACCTCGCCCGCAGGGCGGCCGGCGGCTCGGTGCCCTGGCTGGTGCTGTACTCGATGGTCCTCGGTCCCGTGCTGCTGCTGGCCGCCGACACCGCGGCCCGCGTGCTGCTGCCCACCGGGGAGATGCCGGTGGCCATCGTGACCGCGTTCCTCGGCGGCCCCATGCTGATCTGGACCGTCCGCCGCTACGGGGCGGGGGCACTGTGACCGGGTACGCTCCGCGGGTCGCGCGCCGCCCGCTGCTGGTCGCCGTCGTCCTGGCCGTCCTGGTCCTCGCGCTCGGCCTGCTCGGGCTGTGCTACGGCGCGTCCTGGGCCTCCCCCCAAGAGGTGCTGTCCGCCCTCACCGGGCGGGAGCGGTCCGTGGTGATCATCGACTGGCGGCTGCCCCGGGTGGCGGCCGGCGCCGTCTTCGGGGCCGCGCTCGGCGTGGCGGGAGCCATCTTCCAGAACCTGACCCGCAATCCGCTCGGCAGCCCCGATGTGATCGGCCTGGACGCCGGCTCCTACACCGGAGCGCTGTTCGCGATGACCGTGCTGTCGGGCACCTCCGCCCAGCTGGCCACCTCCTCGGTGGTCTGCGGACTGCTCGTCTCGGCCGTCGTCTACCTGCTCTCCGTCGACCGGGGCTTCTCCGGGCTGCGCCTCGTGGTGATCGGCATCGCGGTCAACGCGATGGTGACCGCGCTGAACTCCTGGATCGTGCTCCGTGCCGACCTGGACATCGCGATCGCCGCGGTCGGCTGGAGCGCCGGTTCCCTCAACGGCGTGGACTGGTCGGACCTGTGGATCCCGTTCTGGGTGATCGCCGTACTGCTGACGATCATCGCCGTCCAGGCCCGCGCCATGCACCAGACCGCGCTCGGTGACCCGCTCGCGGTCACCACCGGGGTCGCGCTCGGCCGGTTGCGGCTGCTCATGGTGCTGGTCGGCGTCGGCTGCACGGCGACGGTGACCGCGGTCGCCGGACCCATCGCGTTCATCTCGCTGGCCGCTCCGCAGATCGGCCGCCGGCTCGCCGGCTCGGCGGGCATCCCCCTGCTCCCGGCCGCCCTGACCGGGGCCGTCCTGCTCCAGGGCGCCGACCTGATCGCCCAGGCGCTGCTGGCGCCGGTCGCGCTGCCCGTCGGTGTGGTGAGCACCGCCGTCGGGGGCTGCTATCTGATCTGGCTGCTGACCAAGGAGGTGAGGCGCGCATGAGCGCACGCCTGACCGCGCGGGAGATCACCCTGCGCTACGGCGACCGGGTGGTGGCCACCCGGCTGAGCCTCGACATCCCCGACGGCGCGTTCACCGCGGTCGTGGGCCCCAACGCCTGCGGGAAGTCCACCCTGCTGCGCGCGTTCGTCCGGCTGCTGCGCCCCGCCGAGGGACACGTGGAACTCGACGGGCGCGAGGTCGGGTCGTACCCGTCCAAGGAACTGGCCCGCCAGGTCGGCTTCCTGCCCCAGGACCCGCTGGCCCCGGACGACGTCAAGGTCCGGCAACTGGTCGCCCGCGGCCGGTTCCCGCACCAGTCGCTGCTGTCCCTGTGGTCCGAGAGCGACGAGCGGGCCGTCACCGAGGCGATGGCCGCCGCCGGCGTCTTGGAACTGGCCGGCCGGCCCGTCCAGGAGCTGTCCGGCGGGCAGCGGCAGCGGGTCTGGATCGCCATGGCGCTCGCCCAGCAGACCCCGTATTTGCTGCTCGACGAACCCACGTCCTTCCTGGACATCACCCACCAGTACCAACTGCTGCGCCTGCTGGCCCAGCTGCGCGACCAGGGCCGCACCGTCATCGCCGTACTGCACGACATCAACCAGGCGTGCCGCTTCGCGGACCACCTGGTGGCCATGCGCGACGGACGGGTGGTGGCCGAGGGCAGGCCCGCGGACATCGTGGACGCCGCGCTGATCAAGGACGTCTTCGATCTGCCCAGCGTCATCGTGCCCGACCCGGTGGCCGCCACCCCGATGGTCGTCCCCACACTGCAAGGAGAGTGAGTTGACCACCCCACCCGCCCCCGCGGACCGACTGCTACCCCTGACCGGCGCCCAGTCGGGCATCTGGAACGCGCAACGTCTGGAACCGGACTCGCCGTACTACGTGGTCGGGGACGTGGTGGAGATATCCGGCGGCGAGCGGCCGATCGACCCGCAGGCGCTCGCCGAGGCCGTCCGGGCGACCACCGAGGAGGCCGAGAGCCTGCGCCTGCGGGTGTACGACACCCCCTCGGGCCCGCGCCAGACGGTCAGCGACACCCCGGTGGAGCTGCCCCGGATCATCGACGTCGGCGGCGCGAGCGACCCCACGGCCGCGGCCGCCGCCCTCGTCGAGGCCGAGCGGGCCCGCGCGGCCGAGCACTGCCGCGCGATGGTGGACCGGCCGCTGTACGAGCCCGTCGTCATCCGGCTCTCCGACCGGGAGGTCTGGTACACCCAGCTGGGCCACCACCTGGTCTTCGACGGCTACAGCGGAGCCATGGTGGCCCGCCGCACCGCCGCCCACTACACCGCCCTGGTGCGGGGGACCGAACCGCCGCGCCGCACCTTCGGGACGCTCGCCGACGTCGTCGCCGCGGACCGTGAGTACCGGGAGAGCGAGCGCGCGGCGGCCGACCGCGCCTACTGGGTGGACCGGTTCACCCCGCTGCCCGACCTGGACGACGTGCGCACCTTTGCCGGCCCCTCCGGCCGCTCGCTGAGCGCCCGCACCCGCCTCACCCCCGAACAGACCGCCCGGCTGCGCGAGTTCGCCGACCGGGAGAAGGCCACCTGGGGCGAGGCGCTGATCGCCTGCTACGCCGCCTTCCTGCACCGCATGCTGGGCCGCACCGACGTGGTCTTCGCGCTGCCGCTGATGTGCCGGACCGCCTCCGCCGAACTGCGCACCCCGGTCATGGCCGTCAATGTGCTGCCGCTGCGGGTGGACGTGCACGGCGGGGACGACTTCGGCGAGCTGACCCGCCGGGTCGCCGCCGCGCTGCGCGAGACGCGCCGGCACCAGCGCTACCGGGGCGAGGACCTGCCGCGCGACCTCAAGGTGCCCGGCGCGGGCGCGCTGCTGCACGGCCGCGGCATCAACCTCAAGGCGTTCGACCTGGCACTGGACTTCGACGGGGCGACGGGCCTGATGCGCAATGTCGCGGGCGGCCCGCCCGAGGACATGGGCCTCGCGGTGCTCCCCACCCCCGACGGCGGACTGCACCTCGGCTTCGAGGTGGACGCCCGCGACAACGACCAGGAGAGCGTCGACGGCAAACTGGCCGGATTCCGCGCGCTGCTGACCGGCCTGCTCGACGGACGGACCGTGGCCCGCGTCCCCATGGGCGGTGCCGACGGCGAGGTCCCGGCCCCCTGGACGCCCGCGGCCCTGCCCGGCACGCCGCTCCTCGTGCCGGACGCGTTCGACGCCATGGCCGCCGCGGCCGCCGCCGGTGACACCGCCCTCGTCTGCGGCACGGACCGGCTGTCCGCCGGTGAACTGGCGGGCCGGGTCCACCGGTTGGCCCGCGCGCTGCGGGCCCGGGGCATCGGACCCGACGACGTCGTGGCCCTCGCGCTGCCCCGCTCCGCCGACCTGGTCACCGCGCTGCTCGCGGTCCTGGACGCGGGCGCGGCCTTCCTCCCCCTGGACACCGCCTACCCGCCCCAGCGGCTGCGCGCCCTCGTCGAGGACGCCCGCCCGGCCCTGGTGGTCACCTCCGGCGCGGTCGACGGCCTCCCCTGGGACACCCTGCTCGCCGAGGCCGCGCCGCTGTCCACCGCACCGCTGGCACCGGGCGAACTGGCCGCGCCCCGCCACCCGGAGCACCTGGCCTACGTCATCCACACCTCCGGTTCCGCCGGACGCCCCAAGGGCGTGCTCGGCCGGGCGGGCGGCCTGGCGGCGCTGCTGCACCACCAGCGCGCCGCGGTCGTCGCCGAGACGGAGCGCGCCACGGGCCGCCGCCTGCGCGTCGCCCACACCTACTCGTTCGCCTTCGACTCGGCCTTCGACCACCTCGTATGGCTGCTGTGCGGACACGAACTCCACGTCTACGACGCCGAGACCGTCCGCGACGCCGACGCGCTGCTCGCGGCGTACGCCCGGGACGGCATCGATGTCGTCGACACCACGCCCTCGATGGCGGCGGCCCTGGTCGACGGGGGACTGCTCGACCTGCGCCCGGCCCTGCTCGTCCTCGGCGGCGAGGCCACACCCCCGGCGCTGTGGCAGCGGATCGTGGCCTCCGGCGTCGGCGCCCGCAACATGTACGGGCCGACCGAGGCGACCGTGGACAGCACCACCGCGCCCGTCACCGGGGACGCGCCCACCATCGGCCGGCCGCTCGCCGGCACCCGCGCCTACGTCCTGGACCACGCCCTGCACCCGGTGCCGCCGGGCGCGGTGGGCGAGCTGTACCTGGCGGGCCCGCACCTGGCCCGCGGCTACCTCGGCATGCCCGGTACGAGTGCCGAGCGTTTCGTCGCCGACCCGTACGGGGCGCCCGGGGAGCGGATGTACCGCACCGGCGACCTGGCCCGCTGGGTCCCCGGGCGCGGCCTGGACTACCTGGGCCGTGCCGACGGCCAGGTGAAGGTGCGCGGCCACCGGGTGGAGACCGGCGAGGTCGAGGCCGCGCTGGCCGCGCTGCCCGGAGTCACCGCCGCTGCCGCCGCCGTACGCTCCTCCCGGCTGGTCGGCTACGTCGTGTCCGCCACCGTCACCGCCGACGTGGTGCGCGCCCGGCTGGCCGAGACGCTGCCCGAACACCTCGTACCCGCCGCCGTGGTGGTGCTCGACGCGCTGCCCCTCACCCCCAACGGCAAGCTCGACCGCGCCGCGCTGCCCGCACCCGTCAGTGCGGGCGGCGGCCGGGAGCCCCGCACCGAGCCGGAACGCCTGCTGTGCGCGGCGCTCGCCGAGGTGTTCGAGGTCGAACGGGTCGGTGTGGACGACGACTTCTTCACCCTCGGCGGGGACAGCATCTCCGCGATCACGGTCAGCAGCAGGCTGCGCGCGCTGGGCCTCGAACTGCGGCCCCGGGACCTGCTGGCCCGCCGCACCTTCGCCTCCCTCGCCGCCTTTGCCGTACCCGCCGAGGCGACGGACGAACCGGCCGACGACCCGACCGGGCCCGTCACCGCGCCGCCCATCGTGCGCGACCTGCTCGATGCCCACCCGGACCTCGACGTGGTCGCCGGATACGCCCAGTGGACGGCCCTGCGCGTCCCCGAACTCACCCTGGAAACCCTGGACATGGGGGTCCGGGCGATCCTCGACCGGCATGACGCGCTGCGGCTGCGGGCCGGCGAGGACGGCCTGGAGATCCTGCCCCGGGGCGCGGTGCCCGCCGTCGTCACCGAGGTCCACGGCGCGGACGCCGCCACGGTCGCCCGTCAGCTGGCGGACGAACTGGACCCGCGCCGCGGCGACCTGCTGCGGGCGGCCCTGCTCCGCACCGGCCCGGACGCCCCGGACGAGGTGGTCCTCGTCGTGCACCACCTCGCCATGGACGGCGTCTCCTGGCGGATCGTCATCCCCGATCTGCACGCGGCCTGCACGGGCGGCACCCTGCCGCCGGCCGGTGCCTCCTGGCGGCGGCACGCCACCCTCCTCGCCGAACAGGGCGCCGCCGGAACCCGGCGGGACGAACTCGGCCACTGGCGCACCGCCCTCGCCTCCGCGACCCGCCTCGGCACCCGGCCCCTGGACCGGACGAAGGACACGGTCTCGACCGCCCACCGCTCGGTCACCACCGCCTCCCCGGCCGTCACCGAGGCCCTGCTGACCACACTGCCCGCGGCCTACCGCGCAGGTGTCGACGAGATCCTGCTCGCGGCCCTGGTCCTGGCGCTGCGCGAGTGGGGCGCCGAGGGGGACGCGGTGACCGTCACCCTGGAGGGACACGGCCGCGAACACCTCGATCTCGCCCGCACCGTCGGCTGGTTCACCAGCGAGTACCCGGTGCGGGTACCGGCGGCCGGCGACCCGGGGGACGTGCTGCGGGCCGCCAAGGAGGCCAAGCGGGGCGTCCCCGGACAGGGACTCGGCTACGGCGTGCTCCGCCACCTGGACCCGGCGGGCGCCGAACTGGCCGCCGTACCGCCGCCGGACGTGCTGCTCAACTACCTCGGCCGCTTCGCGCCGTTGACCGGCACCGGATGGCGACTGCCCGAGGAGGACGCCTTCTCGGTGCTCGAACCCGGCGCCAAGGCCCTGGAACAGGTACTGGCCCTCAACTGCTTCGTCCACGAGGGGGACGAGCCCCGGCTCGCCGTCGAATGGACGGCCGCCACCGGCGTCCTCGGCGCCGAGGCGGTGGCCGCCCTGCACACGGCGTGGGACCGGGCCCTGGAACTGCTGGCCGACCACGCCCGGCACGCCACCGGCGGCCTGACCCCGTCCGACCTCCCGCTGGTCGGCCTCGACCAGGACACCATCCGGGCGCTGGAGCGCTCCGGCCCCGTCGAGGACGTGTGGCCCGCCACCCCGCTCCAGGTCGGACTGTCCTTCCACACCCTGGTCCGCGACGACCCGGACACCGATGTGTACGTCGTCCAGGCCGTCACCACCCTGGAGGGCGAACTCGACCCCGAGCGGATGGCGCGGGCCGCGCGGGAACTGCTGCGCCGCAACCCGTCGCTGCGCGTGCATCTGGCGCAGACGGGCGACGAGGTGGTGCAGGTGGTGCCCGCCGAGGTCACCCTGGAGTGGCGCCGCGACGACGACTTCGAGCGGGCCGTCCAGGCCGAACTGGCGCGCCCCTTCGACCCGTCCGGGCCGCCGCTGATCCGTTTCCTGCTCTCCCGCGTCGGCCCCGCCGAGCACAGACTGGTGATCACCAACCACCACGCGCTGCTGGACGGCTGGTCCATGCCGCTGGTCGGCCGCACCCTGCTCGGCATCTACGCCGAACTGGGCGGCGGACCGCAGGTGCCGCCCGCCGCCGACGTCCGCGAGTACTACCGCTGGCTGGCCGGCCGGGACCGCGAGGCGTCCCTGGCCGCGTGGCGCGAGGCACTCGACGGTGTCGACGGCGCCACCCGGCTGGCACCGGCGACGGCCGGGACCTCGGTCGAGCGGCCCGGCCGGATCGCCATCGACCTGGGCCCGGACTTCAGCGAACGGCTGCGCGCCTTCGCCCGCGACCGGGGCGTCACCCTGACCACGGTGCTCCAGACCGCGTGGGGCCTGCTCCTCGGCAGGCTCACCGGGCGCGACGACGTGGTGTTCGGCTGCCCGGTGTCCGGGCGGCCCGCCGAGGTGGACGGCGTGGCCGGCATGATCGGCCAGCTCGGCACCACCATCCCCGTGCGGGTGCGGCACACCCAGGACACGACCGTCCGGGAACTGCTGGCACAGGTGCACTCCGAGAGCGTCGCGCTGGCCGACCACCACTACGTCGGCCTGCCCGGCATCCAGCGGATCGCGGGCGCGGGTGAACTCTTCGACACCATGCTGGTGATGGAGAACTTCCCGCTCTCCGACCGCGCCCGCACCCCGCTGGCCCCCGGACTCGACCTGGCCGCGGTGGACATCACCGACGCCACCCACTACGCCCTCACCGTGATCGTGCTCCCCGGGGACACCCTCACCATCGGACTCGGCTACCAGCCCAGCGCCTTCGACGAGCCGACGGTGCGCGACCACGGCCGCCGCCTGCACCATCTGCTGCGCGAGATCGTCGCCGATCCCGCACGGCCCGTGCTCGCCCTGCCCCTGCTCGACGAGGCCGAGCGGGAGCGGATGCTGCGCACCGGCACCGGGGCCCGCCCGGTCCGTGAACGCGGCCCATGGCTGGCGGAGTTCGCCTCCTGGGTGCGCCGCAAGCCCGACGCCGAGGCCCTCGTCTGCCGCGACCGCGCCCTGACCTACGCGGAACTGGACCGGGAGGCCAACCGGCTCGCGCACGCGCTGATCCGGCGCGGCGTCCGGCCGCAGGACCCGGTCGCGGTGTTCCTCGGCCGGGACATCGAGATGACGGTGGCACTGTTCGGCGTGGCCAAGGCGGGCGCGGTGTACGTGCCGATGGACGCGAGCTACCCCCAAGACCGGCTGGCGTACATGCTGGACGACATCGCACCGGCCGCCGCCGTCACCACGGGCGCCGAACTGCCCACCGCCCGCGACATACCGGTGCTGCGCCTCGACGACCCGGACACCCTCGCCGGTATGCCCGGCACCGACCCGGCCGGGGCCCGCGCCAGTCTCACCGAGGACGCGCTCGCCTACGTCATCTACACCTCCGGCACCACCGGACGGCCCAAGGGCGTCGGCGTCACCCACCGCGGCGTACCCGACCTGATCGCCCTCCAGGAGGACGTCGTCCAGGTCACCGAGCACGACCGCTATCTGCACTTCGCCTCGACCGGCTTCGACGTGGCGTTCTGGCAGACCATGGTGCCGCTGCTGTCCGGAGGCACCTCCGTGATCGCCCCCGAGGAGGTACGCGTTCCCGGGGACGAACTGCTGGACTACATCGTCGAGCACCGGGTGACCGGCGTGAACCTGCTGCCGTCGTTCCTGGCGGCGATGCCCGACGACCGCACCGTCGACCCCGACGTGTTCTTCGTCGTCGGCGCCGAACGCCTCGATCCCGAACTGGCCCGGCGCTGGGGCGAGGGCCGGCGGGCGCTGTTCAACGCCTACGGCCCCACCGAGGTCACCATCAACTCCGTCACCTGGAAGTATGATCCGGCCGACCCCGGCCCGCTGCCGATCGGCCGCCCCGACCCCAACGTCCGCGCCTACGTCCTGGACCGCGGTCTGCACCCCGTGGGCACCGGTGTGACGGGCGAGCTGTACCTCGCCGGACCGAGCCTGGCGCGCGGTTACCTCGGCCGGCCCGACCTGACCGCCGCCGCGTTCGTGGCCGACCCCTTCGGGCCGCCCGGCGAACGCATGTACCGCACGGGCGACCTGGTGCGCTGGCGGGCGGACGGCCACCTGGTGTTCCTCGGCCGCGCCGACCACCAGATCAAGATCCGCGGCTTCCGGGTCGAACTGGGCGAGATCGAGTCCGCGCTGACCCGCCACCCCGACGTACGCGCCTGCGCGGTGGTCCTGCGCGAGGGACGGCTCGTCGGCTACGTCATCCCGGTCGACGGCGCCGAGTGCGACACCGCCCGGATCCGCGAGCACCTGGCCGCCGGGCTGCCGGACCACATGGTGCCCACCGCGCTGGTGGTCCTCGACCGGCTGCCGCTGGGCCCCGGCGGAAAGCTCGACACCGCCGCCCTGCCCGCCCCCGACACCGCGACCGCCGGCCGCCGCGAACCCGCCACCCCCGCGGAAGCGGTGCTGCTCGGTGTCTTCCGGGACATCCTCGGCAGCGACGACATCGGACCCGACGACGACTTCTTCGCGATCGGCGGGGACAGCATCGTCTCCCTCCAGGTGGTCTCCCGCGCCCGCCGCCAGGGACTCGGACTGACCGCGCGGGACGTGTTCGAGGGCGCCACGGTCGCCGGGATCGCCGCCCGCGCCCGGGCCCTCACCGAGGACCGCGCCCCGGCGGTCGGCGACGCCCCGCTGACCCCCCTCATGCGGGACCTGCTGCGCCGCGCGGGCACCGCCGCCGACGGCTTCTGCCAGTGGGTGGAGGTCTGCGTCCCGCCCGGCGGCGACGAGCACTCCTGGCGGACCGTGTTCGACAAGGTGCTGGCCCGCCATGACGTGCTGCGCGCCCATCTGGTCGCGGACGCGCTGCGCATCCCGCCGGCCGGTGCGGTGACCGGCGCCGATGTGCTGGTCCGGGTGCCGGTGGCGCCGGACCTCACGGCCGAGGGCCTGCGCGCCCTGGCCGACGAGTGGACCGCCGAGACCCGCGCCGCGCTGGACCCGCGCACCGGACCGCTGCTGCGCGCGATCTGGCTCGACACCGGAGCCGCACGGCCCGGCCGGCTCGTCCTGATCGCCCATCACCTCCTCGTGGACGGCGTCTCCTGGCGCATCCTGCTGGACGACGTGCGCCACGCGTACGACGGCGGCACCCCGGCCCGGCACGGGCTGTCCTTCCTGGCCTGGGCGCGCACGCTCCGCGCGGCCGACCGCGGCGCCGAACTGCCGCACTGGCAGCGGATGACCGCCACCGAGGCACTGGCGGCCCGGCCGCTGGACCCCGCCCGGGACACCGTGGCCACCGCAGCGCACCACGAGATCGCCCTCGACGCCGACACCACCCGGGCCCTGACGACGGCCCTGCCCGCGGCCCTGCGCAGCACACCGGACGCGCCCCTGCTCGCGGCGCTCGTCCGGGCCGTACGCGCCTGGCGCGGCACCCCCCGGCTGCTCGTCGCGCTGGAGAGCCACGGCCGCCCCGCCGACGCGGACCTCTCCCAGACCGTCGGCTGGTTCACCGCCGTCCACCCGGTGCTGCTCGACGCCGACGACGACCCGAAGGCGGTCGCCGAACGGCTGCGCGCCCAGGGCGACGGCCTCGGCCACGGCATCCTCACCACGGCCGGTCTGCTGGACCCGGTCGCACCCGAGATCGCCTGGAACTACCTCGGCCGCTACGCGGGCGCCCCGGACACCGAGACCGCCTGGCAGGCACCCCCGGACGCGGACCCGCTCGGCTCCGGCGGCACCGACGGCATGCCGCTGCCGCACGCGCTGATGGTCAACGCGCTGGTCCGCGAGGACCGGCTCGGCATCCGGCTGACCTGGCCCGGCGCGCTGTTCACCGGCGCCGAGATCGAGCGGCTGGCCGAACACCTGCGGAGCGCGCTGCTCGACGTCGCCGCCGCGCCGGAGATCGGCTCGCTCGACGCCGGCCGGCAGATCGCCGAGGTGCAGCCGCTGACGCCGTTGCAGGAGGTGATGCTGCGGCACTCGCGCACCGAGCGCCCCGACCCGTACACCGTGCAGTCGGCCTTCTCCCTCACCGGGTCCCTGGACATCGAGGCGCTGCGCGGCGCCGGCGCCGACCTGCTGGCCCGGCACCCGAACCTGGGCGCCGTGTTCCCGGCGGACCTCGCGCTCGTCCCGAAGTCCCCGGAACCGGACTTCCGGGTCTCCGACGGACCGGCCGAGGAGGTTCTCGCCGCCGACCTGGCGGAACCGTTCGACCTGAGCACGGGCCCGCTGGTCCGGCTGACCGTGATCCGCCACGACCCCCGGCGCTTCGACCTGGTCCTGACCAGCCATCATGTGCTCTCCGACGGCTGGTCGGCGCCCCGTATCCTCACCGAGCTGTTCGCCCTCTACACGGCACGGCTGCGCGGCGAGGAGGCGGATCTGCCCGCTCCCGTGCCGTTCGGCGACTACCTCGCCTGGCGCGCCGCCCACGAGCCCGACCTCGGCGTCTGGGCCGACGAACTGGCGGGCCTGCCCGAAGGGGACTACCTGGGCGCCGGTGAACCGGGCCCCGCCTGGCAGGAGCCCGAGGTGATCACCTTCGAGGCGCCGCTGGTGGACCGGCTCACCCGGCTCGCGGCCCGGCGCGGTCTGACCCGCAGCACCCTGGTGCAGGGCGCGTGGGCGGTGCTGCTCGCCCGGCGCTCCGGGCACCCGGACGTCTGCTTCGGCGCCATGGTCGCCTGCCGGCCCCCGGAGCTGGAGGGCGTCGAGGAGATCGTCGGACTGCTCGCCAACACCGTGCCCGTACGGGCCCGCCTGACGGGCACGTTCGCCGACACCCTCACCGCGCTCCAGACCCGCCAGCGGGCCCTGGTCGAACACCATCATGTGGCCCTGTCCGACCTGGAACGCGTCACCGGGCGGCGCAGGCTCTTCGACAGCCTCGTGGTGTTCGAGAACTACCCGGTGGACCGGGACCGGCTGCGCGAGCCCGCCCCCGGACTCACCCTCACGGGCACCCGCTTCCGCGAGGCCACCCACCACCCGGTGACCCTGACCGTCATGCCGGACGGCGACACCTGGACCGGTGTGCTCGCCCACCGCTCCGCGGCCGCCGCCGACGGACTCGCCGAGGAACTGCTCGACCTGCTGCGCCACCTGGAGGACCACCTCGACCGAGACGTCCGCACCCTCCTGGAGCGACGATGACCGAGAAGACCGCCGCACCGGCCGAGAAGGTCGACGCACCGCTGCTGCGCATCGCGTTCATCCTGGTCCTCGGCACGTTCATGGCGTCCATCGACGCCACGATCGTCAGCGTCGGCATCGACACCCTGGCGGACGACTTCCACGCCTCGCTCGCCGAGATCCAGTGGGTCAGCACCGCCTATCTGCTGGCCATCGTCACCGCCGTACCCGCCTCCGGCTGGCTCGCCGACCGCCTCGGCGGCCGGCGGGTCTGGCTGGTCGCCGTGGGGATCTTCCTGTGCGGGTCCGCACTGTGCGCCCTGTCCTGGTCCGTGACCAGCCTGATCGTCTTCCGGGTCCTCCAGGGCCTGGGCGGCGGACTGCTGCCGCCGACCGGGCAGGCGCTGCTGGCCCGGATCGCCGGACCCTCCCGCACCGGACGGGTGATCAGCGTCGTCGCGGTCGTCCCGCTGCTCTCACCCGTGCTCGGCCCGCTGGCCGGCGGCGCCCTGCTCGGGGCGGCCTCCTGGCCGTGGCTGTTCCTGGTCAACCTGCCGGTCGGCGTCGCCGCGATCCTGCTCGCCCGCCGCTATGTGCCGGTGGTGGAACCGGCGTCCGGGCGGGCCGCGTTCGATGTGCGGGGGGCCGTACTGCTGTCACCCGGCCTCGCCGTCCTGGTGTTCGGCCTCACCGAGGTCGCCCACGGCAACACGCCCGCGGCGGCCGTGGGCGTGGGCGCGGGCCTGCTCATGCTGGCGGGCTTCGTCGTGCACGGCCTGCGCACCCGGGGCACCCCGCTGATCGACCCCCGGCTGTTCACCCGGCCACCACTCGGCGCGGCGGCCCTGGCCCTGCTGGTCCTCGGCGCGTCCGTGTTCGGTACGACGTTCCTGCTGCCCCTGTACTTCCAGACCGGACGCGGACTGTCGGCCTGGGGGACCGGACTGCTGCTGGCCCCCCAGGGGCTCGGCGCGGCGGCCGGGTCCGTGCTGGTCAACCGCACCATCGACGCGGTGGCCCCGAGGACCCTGGTGATCACCGGCGTCACCCTGGTCCTGGCCGGCACGGTCCCCTTCACCCAACTCGACCACGGACTGCCCGACATCGCGATCGCCCTGGCGCTCCTGGTGCGCGGCTTCGGGATGGCCATGATCGGCGCCCCCGTGATGAACATCGTCTACAGCCGGATCGAACCCCAGCAGATCGCCCGCGCCTCCGGAGCGCTCAACCTCCTCAACACCGTCGGCGGTTCCCTGGGGACCGCGGCCCTCGCCGTGGTCCTCCAGGACCGGCTCGGCGCCCGGCACCAGGACGTCCCCGCGGCGTTCGCCGACACCTTCTGGTGGGTCGTCGGACTCGGGCTGCTGGCCGCGGCCGGGACGACGAGACTGCCCCGGACCCGCGCCCTCAGGAGAGCCTGATGATGCACACACTGCCCGCCCCCGCCGACCTCACCACGGCCCTTCCCCTGTCCACCGCGACGGCCCGGGCCGTCGCCGACCACCGCGACACGGTCGCCGCCGTGCTCGACGGCAGGGACCCCCGGCTGCTCGTGATAGCCGGTCCCTGCTCGGTCCACGACCCCGCCGCCGCCCTGGAGTACGCGAGCCTGCTCGCCGCCGCCGCGCGCCGCTACGCGGACGACCTGGTCGTCGTCCTGCGGGCCTACCTGGAGAAGCCGCGTACGGCGCTGGGCTGGACCGGGCTGCTCAACTACCCCGCCCTGGACGGCAAGAGCGACCTGGCGACCGGGCTGCGCACCGGCCGCGCGTTCCTCACCGAGGCCGCCGCCCTGGGGCTGCCCCTCGCCTACGAGTTCGTCGACCCGCTGCTCGCGCCGTACGTGGCCGACACGGTGTCCTGGGCCGCGATCGGTGCCCGGACGGTGGCCAGCCAGCCGCACCGGCACCTGGGCTCCTGGCTCCCGATGCCGGTCGGCATGAAGAACTGCGTGTCCGGCGCCCTGGGTTCCGCCGTCGACGCCGTCCAGGTCGCCTCCCATCCCCATGCCCTGCCCGTCCTGGCACCGGACGGCCGTCTCACCGTGACGCACACCGTCGGCAACTCCCACGCACACCTGGTGCTGCGGGGCGGCCCGGTGCCCAACTACGACGCCGCCGGCACCGAGCACGCCCGGTCGCTGCTGACGGCGGCCGGTCTGCCGCTGTCCCTCGTCGTGGACGCCTCGCACGGCAACAGCGGCAAGGACCACAACCGTCAGCCGGTGGTCGTCGCCGACCTCGCCGAGCGGATCGGCGACGGGGAGCCGGGCCTGACCGGCGTCATGATCGAGTCGTACCTCTCCGACGGCCGCCAGGATCTCGCGGCGACCGTCCTCCGGCGCGACCTCAGCGTCACCGACGCCTGTCTGGGCTGGTCCCGCACCCTCCCGCTGCTCGACATGCTGGCGCTGGCCGCCAACCGCCGCCGTGCGCGGCGCGCCTGACATCCACTCATTTGCACATTAGGTAAGCCTTACCTAAGTTATTCCCGCAGACCCTGTTCCAAGGAGGAATCTCCATGCGCGTCGTCATGTTCGGTTACCAGACCTGGGGCCACCGGACCCTGCAAGCGCTTCTCGACTCCGACCACGAGGTGGTCATGGTGGTCACGCACCCCAAGAGCGAGCACGCCTACGAGAAGATCTGGAGCGACTCCGTGGCGGACCTGGCGGCGGAGCACGGCGTCCCGGTCGTCATCCGCAACCGGCCCGACGACGAGGAGCTGCTCACGCTGCTCAAGGAGGCGGACCCGGACATCATCGTCGCCAACAACTGGCGCACCTGGATCCCGCCGCGCGTCTACTCCCTGCCCCGCCGCGGCACGCTGAACGTCCATGACTCGCTGCTGCCGAAGTACGCCGGTTTCTCCCCCCTGATCTGGGCCCTCATCAACGGGGAGAAGGAGGTCGGCGTCACCGCCCACATGATGAACGAGGAACTCGACGCCGGTGACATCGTCGCCCAGCGAGCGGTGGCCGTGGGACCCTCGGACACGGCGACCGACCTGTTCCACAAGACCGTCGACCTGATCGCCCCGGTCACCATCGGCGCGCTCGACCTCATCGCGTCCGGACAGACCGAGTTCACCCGCCAGGACCGGTCCCAGGCCACCTTCTTCCACAAGCGCGCCGAGGACGACATCCGGATCGACTGGACCTGGCCCGCCGAGGACCTGGAGCGCCTGGTCCGGGCCCAGTCCGCCCCGTACCCGGCCGCCTTCACCCACCACCGCGGCAGGCGCCTCGAAGTCCTCGGCGCCGTCGTCTCCCGGAGCCGCTACGGCGGCACACCGGGCCGCGTCTTCTACCGCGAGGGCGACGGCGTGGTGATCGTCGCCGGAGCCGACGCCCGCACCGGCCGCAACCACGGACTGGCCATCACCCGGGTACGGACCGACGACGGCCGCGAGCTGCCCGCGACCGAGTACTTCACGTCCATGGGCGGCTACCTCACCACCCACCCCTGACCGACCGATCCCACCTCGATCCGCCACCCGGGCCGCCACCGCGCAAGCCGTGGCGGCCCGGTCGGCCCTCCCGGACCCGCTCGGGTCTCCGGCGCCGCAGGGTCACGGCTGGTTGCCGTTGGAGGCGAGGCGGGCGCCCATCTCGGCGTTGGCGCGTTCGGACCGGCTGTTGGCCCGGTCGTGCTTGAGCCGGAGGTAGTCGTACAGGGCCCGTACGCACAGATCCCGGGTCCGGTAGGTCGCGTCCGAGGCCAGTTCGAGGTCCTCGGTGACCTCCATCAGCTTGCCGTCGACCGTGGTGTAGACCGGGTGCCAGATGAGTTCCACCGCCGGGTTGAGCGCCATGACCACGCGCAGCTGCGGGACCTCCTGTGCGATGAGGACGCTGTCGGGGTTGTACGCCCGCAGGAAGATGTGGACGGGGCCGCGGGCCCGGGTCACGAACGCCTTGGACAGGACGTTCCACATCGGCGTCTTGAGCATCCAGTCCATGGTCAGCTGGAGTTCGTTGACCACGCCGCCGAACGGGGTGGACTCCAGAGGCGTATGACCCTTGGAGCGGGCGTAGACGCTGGTGTCGATGCCGCCGGACCACAGGGCCATCGTCGGCCGGTCGATCTCCAGGTAGTCGCCGACGAGCCGCACCAACTCCTGGTACCAGCTGTTCGACGCGCGGTGGTCGCGCTGCTCCTGGCGTTCGGTGAACATCGCCGGCGCCTCGTCGTTGAGCTGCCCCTGTTCCGCGATGCCGCCCAGGATCAGCTGCCAAGCGGCGTCCGTGACGTCCTGGGGGAAGCCCACCTTGTCCATCATGTCGCGGAATGTGTCCCACTCGCCGTGTGCGGTGGGATCGGCGGCATGACGCCGTGCCACCTCCCTGACGTCGGGAGCCCCCTGGCCCTGCACACGTTGGACATGACGGGTGACGGCCGCGTTGCCCACGGTCCGCTGGAGGGCGGCGAACCCGGCGGGTTGCGGCGCCCGCCCGGCGGCGAACTGCGGGGCCGGGCCCGGTATTCGCCTCCTCGGCGCCGACACGGGCGCCGCCGGTATCGGGGATGTCGCTCTGTCTCGCACGCGCTGACCAGCCCTCCGGTCACTCAGGCCACCATCGTCTCGGAGGGGCCGAGGCTAGGCCCTCGGCCCGACCCCCACAAGGACCGGAAGGGCAGCCGAAAGGGCAGGCGGGAGGGCTGTGCCGTGGCATTGGCGAGGGTCTTGGACGGCGGAACCGTGTTGATCCTGCTCCGCACCTGAGCGCGAGAGCTCGTCCAGCGGAACGAACCCGTCGGCCCGGATCGGGATGTACATCCAGGGCCCAGGGCGTTCGGTGCTCGAAGCCGAATCCACGCCGCTTCACCACTGGTGCCGGCGCCCGCACAGGCGTCCGACCGTCCAGAAGAT
Source organism: Streptomyces sp. WP-1 (assembly GCF_030450125.1). Classification (NCBI taxonomy): domain Bacteria; kingdom Bacillati; phylum Actinomycetota; class Actinomycetes; order Kitasatosporales; family Streptomycetaceae; genus Streptomyces; species Streptomyces sp. WP-1. Next base: position 880,356 of record NZ_CP123923.1, on the reverse strand, counting down.
CACTTCACCGGAAGGTGCTGTGTGGGCGGTGGGGTGCTCGGCAGGGTGAAGGTGATACGGGTTCCAGGGGTGGAGAGGGGCGCCACGGCGATGGTGCCGCCATGGTGTTCGACGACTTTCTTGCACATGGCCAGTCCGATGCCGCTGCCGGGATAGCGGTCCTTGGTGTGCAGGCGCTGGAAGATGACGAAGACACGGTCGGCGTACTCGGGATCGATGCCGATGCCGTTGTCGGTGACGGAGAACCGCCAGACACCGTCTTCCTCGGCTGCCGAGATGTGGATCTCGGGAGAGCGGTCGGGGGCGCGGAATTTCACGGCATTGGAGATGAGGTTCTGCCACAGCATGCCGAGCTGGGTGGAGTCGCCCGCGACGGCGGGGAGGTCGTCCCGGGTGACGCGGGCACCGGCTTCCGCGATGGAGACGCTGAGGGCGTCGAGCGTGTCGTCGAGGAGTGTGTCGAGGTCGACGGTCTCATGGTTGTTGAGGACACGGCCGATCCGGGAGAAGGCGAGCAGATCGTTGATCAGGGTCTGCATGCGGTTCGCGCCGTCGACGGCGTAGCCGATGTACTGGTCGGCGCGTTCGTCGAGCTGGCCGCTGTAGCGCCGCTGGAGGAGCTGGGTGAAGCTGGAGACCTTGCGCAGGGGTTCCTGCAGGTCGTGGGAGGCGATGTAGGCGAACTGCTCCAATTCCTCGTTGGAGCGTTTGAGGTCGGCGGCCTGTTCGTCGAGGAGCCGGCGGGTGTGCTCGCTGGTGGCGAGTTCGTCGGCGAGCCGGCTGCGCATGGCGTCGATGTCGGTGCTCAGTTTGCGCAGGTCGGCCGGACCGGATGCGGCGATGCGGTGGGTGAAGTCGCCGCGGGTGACCCGCCCGGCGTCGCTGCTGAGCCGGGTCAGTGGCCCGCTGACACCACGGCGCAGCCCCTCGAAGACCGCGGCGGCCAGCAGGACGATGACCAGTGCCACGGCCGCGAAGACCCAGTCGCACAGCGTCTGGGCACGGTTCAGGTCGCCGACCGCGCTCATGCGGGCGCTCAGGAGGTGGTTCTGCTGGGCTGTCATCGCCTGCCGGAGGTGGTCGAAGGCGGCTTTGCCCTCCGCGGCCCGGTCGGTGGCGATGGGTACGGGGGCACCGGCCGGGGCACCGGAGATAGGGGTGGCGATGCGCTGCTGCCAGGTGCGTGCGCGGCCGAGGACGGTGCGCAGGTCGGCCTGCTCGCGCGCGTCGCCGGACAGGAGCTGGTGGAGCCTGTCGACAGCGGACTTCTCGTCGGCCAGGCCCTGCCGGTAGGGCTCGAGGAACTGCTTCTCGCCGGTCAGGCCGTAGCCGCGGACCCCGGTCTCCTGGTTGACCAGCGCCGTTTCCAGGCGCACGGAGTTGGTCAGCGCGGGTGAGCGTGTGTTGACGAGGTCGTTGCTGATCGAGGTGGCCCGGCCCATCGCCCAGACGCCCAGACCGCTGAGGACGGCCAGCAGGGCGAGCGAGGCGCTCACGCCGACACGCAGCCAGCGTCGTGTCGTCCAGTTCGCCAGGGGGCGGGTGCCCGGAGCGGCTGGGACGTGCTCTGCGGTCATCGCGGGTGCTCCTCGGTGTCCCGTCGTGGCCGCGGTGACGTGTACGCGGCGCCATTACCTTACCGGCACGACAACACTGGTTGTCATCGCTGGTCAGAGCCCCTTACACTCCGGGTATGCCAGGCATCCATTTCCGGCTGCGGATGACCGACAGCGAGATCGCAGAGGTGGCCGTCCGCGAGGTCCACGAACTCGTGTCACGCCTTGTCCCCGAGGTGTTCGAGACCATACGTGGCGATGGCGACCACACGGCGGGACAGGCGCAGGCCCTGGCACAGCTGCACCTGCTCACCTACTTCCAGCAAGCCGTCGAACAGCTGGAAGCCAGAGCCGCCAACGAGGCGGCCGACGCCGGAGCCGGCTACCCGCAGATCGGCCGGGCCTCCAACATGACCCGGCAAGGAGCCCGCCGGCGATGGCCCGGCCTGCTCGACCAGCAGCCCCCCTCGACGCCCCCCGAAACCGGGAGTATCCAATGATCACCGCCCCCGCCCGTCCCTATGACGTGCTCCTCGTCGAGGACGACGAAGCCGACGCTCTTCTCATCGAGGACGCGCTGCTGGCCCGCGGCGCCCGCAATCTCGTCAAGGTCCACGACGGCGTGGCCGGCCTCGCCTATCTCCGGGACCCCTCCCGCTCTCGTCCCGACCTGATCGTCCTGGACCTCAACATGCCACGCATGAACGGCCGCGAGCTGCTCGCCGTCATCAAGGAGGACCGGGACCTGCGCACCATCCCGGTCGTCGTCCTGACCACCTCGTCGGCCCCGGACGACGTCGCCGGTGCCTACCAGCAGTACGCCAACGCCTACGTCACCAAGCCCGTCAACCTCGACGACTTCGAACGCGCCGTCCAGAGCATCGACGCCTTCTACCTGGAGACCGTCACCCGCCTCTCGCGCTGACGGACGCGAGAGGCGAAGCGGGCCTGCGGCCCGCCGCTGTCCGGGCGGCAGCGACGCCGGCGCCGACGGGGCGGTCACCGGGAGCAAGGCGCGCGGAGACCCGCTTCCCGCGCCCGCGATCAGCAAGCCCTGAACAGCCGCCCTCGAACTCGGCCCCCCGCGCGTGGGCGACCTGCCGGAACGTCAGCAGGTGAGTCGGCTGTCCACACTTCCCGGGCAGCCGCCTCACTCCCTTGTCTCTCGGCCGTTCAGCCGCGGACGATGTTCGCGCCTGCGGGCCCTTCTTGAGATAGGGGCGCGGGGGAGGGGCACCCGCGAGGAACCGGCTCCGCACCGTGCGCCGAGCCCCATCGCGAACCCCGCCGTAGGCCGCAGCCCATGGTCCGGGCGCACCTTCCAGCTTTCCGACCTGCTCGGCGGGCTGCGACCTCTGCGCGACGAGGACGGCGCCGACGACGAGTGAGCGTCAGCCGGGGCGATCCCTGTGGCTGGGAGGTGCGGTCAGATAGTTGACGGGCAGGTCGGGGCTGCGGGGAGTCAGTCCTGGACCGGTGTGCCCGGAGTGATGTCGTACGCCTTCTGCACCAGGGCGGGGCGGCTGCCGTCGTTGAGCTGCCGGTCCCACAGGGAGTCGACCTGGTGGCGGGCCTGCGGCTCCATCTCTTCGGGCAGCAGGTTGCGGTAGCGCCGCTCCTCGCCGAGCAGGACCCGTACCGTGCGCTCGTAGACCGGTTCGGGGTCGTACTGCTCGTGCGGAAAGGCCAGCTCGGCGTAGTCGTAGAGGCGGCCGGCGGGGTCGTCGCGCCATTCCTTCCACGTCTCGAACATGGTGTCGTTGAAACCGGTCAGGAAGGGCCCGGGATTGATCGTGGCGACCGTGACGCCGAACTCGGCCAGCTCCTGGTCCAACGCGTCGGCGAACGCCTCCACCGCGTGCTTCGACCCGGCGTAGGCGCCGGTGAACGGGTCGACGGTGAGTCCGGCGACCGAGGACATGAAGACGATGCGCCCACTGCGGCGCGCGGCCATCTGACGGGCGATGCCCTGGGTGAGCAGCACGGGCCCGAAGACGTTCACCTCGAACTGGCGGCGCAGCCGTTCCTCGGGGATGTCAACGGTGGCGCCGCCTTCGGAGACGCCGGCGTTGTTGAGGAGGACCTCGACGTCCCAGGTCCAGGCGTTCTCGCGGTCGCCGGGGTCGGTGACGTCGAGTTTCTCGACGCGTAGTTCGACGCCCCGCTCCCGAGCCTCGGCACGGACCGCGGCGACCTGGGCGATGATCTCCACGCCCGCGATCACCTGGTGCCCACCGGCTGCGAGCCGCAGCGCGACCTCCTTGCCGAAGCCGCTGCCCGCGCCGGTGATAAGAATCGGTCCCGCCATGGTGGTTGAGCCTTCCCGTACTGGTGTCCGGCCTGTTCCAGACACCGATCCTCGGATGCACCTGCCCCCGCCGCTCCTGTTCACCACGCAGGCGGCCACCAAGATCTACCGGATGGAGCAGGACCACCGACACAGCGGCTGCACCTGACCGCAGCCGGGGGCTGTTACGTCGAGTACCTTCCCGATCCGCTGATTTCCGAGCGGCACGCCTACACCTCCCTCAACACAACCGGTCGTTGTAGACCGCCAGGGCCGGGCCGTCGACGCTGAGGTGGCGGGGGAATTTCTCGTCCTGGCTCCAGTTGTGGGAGGAGTTCATGACCGTCCACCACAGCGAGGTGTCCGGCTTGGGGGCCAGGGGGAGGGGGATGACCATCAGCGGGGCCGGTCCAGGGCGAGACCAGACGGCAGCCGTAGTGCTCGCCTATGGCCTGGATGACGATCGCGCGGATCTTGAAGGCGGCCTCGACCAGCGCGCCGATCGGTTTGGGAAGGACGGCTCCGAGAAGCTCCCCCACCTTCTCCGAGATTCCGGCGGCGGCCCGGGCGGCGGCGTTGCGGGAGATGCGCTGCGCTTCCTCGTGGGGGCACTGCCTGCCAAGCGGAAAGGGCGTCGGCGTGGGCGATGCCCCGGTTCCGCAGCCAGGTGCGGATGGCCCGGGAGCCGTAGCCCTTGTCGCTGAGGACGTGGACCGTCCGGGTGCGGGGCCGGGGCCCGTCAAAAGGGCGGACCATCCCGTAGGCGACGTCGGCGCCGTGTTGCTCGACCAGCCGGTGGCAGATCCCGGTGACGGCGGGCCGCTGCTTGCGCGCCGCTGGCCAGGCCGAGTCCAAGGCCTTCCACACCGTCCGCCATGTCAGGCCGTGCCTGCGCCCAAGCTCCCGCATCGTTGGAACAGGGCGCCTCCCAGACCCATCGACAAGCATCATGACGGCGGCTGTTCCGGCCAGTGCCGCCGGCACCGCGTGCAACCCCGCACGTCCTACCGGAGACAGGGCAGCCTCGGCCGCGTGGCTTCATCCGCGCCTACCGGGCCCAGAGATGGAGCGGGCCCGGTGGACGACGTGTCGTCTTGAGGGGTCAGTACCGGTCGGCTGTGAAGAAGACGCCGCTGGCGGCGGTGGCGCCGTCGGGTCCGCCGGCGTTCACGTACTCGTTGCTCCCGGCCGCCACGCTGCCGGTGCCCTCATGACCCGCGCCCGTCATGAAGAAGCCCCCACTGGCGGCGGTGGCGCCGTCGCGTCCGCCGGCGTTCACGTACTCGTAGCCCGCGCCCGCCGCGCTGCCGACGCCCTCCTGGCCCGCGCCCATCATGTGGCTGTACTGCTTCTCGGGGCCGTTCCAGTCGTCGGCCTGGGCTGCGGCGGCCAGGGGCACAACCGCGCCCAGGCCCACCATCAGAACCACCGCGGCTCGGGTCAGTGTCGTACGCATCGCAAACCTCATTTCTGCTGGATGGACAACGAACCATCGTTATGCCTCGCCCAACCCGACCGCCGTCCCCCGCACAACACGTCACATGGCCTCATTCGGCCTAGACAGAGCACTCGATTCGCCCTGCCGAAGCCACGATTCCGTCCGGCGAAGAATCTCCGTGGGCTTGATCTGCTTTGGCGGACATCCGGGATCAGGGGCTCTGCCCCGGAAGGATGTCCATCATGGAGAGCATGGGGAAGAAGCCGAGTCCGCGGCTGGCGACCTCTTGGAATCCTCCGTACATTCGTCATCGAGATCGCCTCCCGGCGAGTGGTCGGCTGGGTCATGGCCGACCATCTGCGCACCGAGCTGGTCGTCGAGGTGCTGCGGTCCGTCTGCCGCCGACGCCGCCCCGCCGGGACGGCGCTTTTCCATTCAGACCGCGGCTGTCGGCACCACCAGCCGCGAATTCTCCCTGCTGGCAGATGAATTCAATATTCGCCTGTCGATCAGCCGCACCGGCCAGTGCTGGGACGACGCGTTGGCCGAGTCGTTCTTCGCCACGCCGAAGGGCGGACTGTTCGGCGACCGTTCCTGGCCGAGCGGGTCCGTCGCCCGCACCGTGGTCTTCGAATGGACCGAGGGCTGGTACAAATTGCACCGGTTGCACAGCAGTCTCGGCTACCGCGGCCCCGCCGACCACGAGGCCGCCTTGGCAGCCTGACCACCACACCGATGGTGTCCGTCAAAGACGAAGTCGTGCTCCAGACCTGCCACGACCTTCGCCTGTTCGCGAAGGCGCGTGTCGTCGCCGGCGTCCAGGCCGCCTACGAACAGGTTCCAGGTCAGAAAGCGCGCCGGGAACATCGGCGCGAGGGTCTTCATACTCAAGTGGGTCTCCTGATGCATGGACGTGAACGGGGGCGCCCGTGATCGCCCGTGAGAGGGAGGGCGGTCGCGGAGATCATGGGTAGAGCCGGGATCAGACCCGCAGCGCGCACAGGTGCTGGACCAGGTCCAACGCGGACGGCCGGCTCTCGGCGGGCGCTTCGAGTACGTACCGCAGCACTGCCTCCAGCTCCGGCCAGTGGGCGAGAAGGGCGAGAGGGGCGCCATAGCGGACGAGTACCTTCGCCAGCTCGGATTCGGTGAACACCGAGGGATCTATGGCCAGGGCGCGGTAGTCACGCGGCCACTGGCCGCTCGCCGCCCACCAGATCGACGCGGCCGGCGTCCAGACCTCGTCTGCCACCGTGGGGCATACGGGCCGCCGGCTCCAGCGGGCGAGGCTCTCGGGGCTGGACAGATGAACGGGGCTGCCGGTCGTGTCCACGGGGGGGGTAGATCCTCGGCCGGGGACCAGGCCGACGCCCAGTCGACCATCCGGGCCCCGCCCGGCCCGAGGATGACGTGGTGCGGGAACCCAGTTCGCCTGATGGACGGTCGCGACCGATATGCAGGTCAGGACTGCGGCAGCCAACGCCTCGTCGGTCCCCTCGCCGCGTCTGCGGACCGGCGCGAACACCTGCCACATCGTCGGCCCGTTGAGCCACGGCACGGTCAGCCAGGCAGAGTCCCCACCCTGGCCGTGCCAGCCCTGGGCAGGAAGGCGCGAGCCCGCCGGGACGAGTCCTTCGAGCAGGCTCCGCACTGCCGCCTCACGAGCCACCCTCGCCGCGCCGGCGCCCACGCCGAGCTTGAACATCCGCACGCCCAGCGGGCCGGCCACCCGTCAAATCTCTACACCGGCCCCACCGACGATCGGCTCCCATTGAGCCGGGGCGCCCACCAGGGCCTCAGTTTCGGCCCGGCCGTGCACCAGCCGGGAGTTGTCCACCAACGCGGGTCTTGGTATTGCCTGAGTCATGATCACCTTAGGTCTGAGCTGTGCTGCCAGTGCGCCCTCGGCGGTGCCGCAGCGCGAGCGGGCAACTCGGTTCGATCTGGGTGGTGCTGGGACGCAGTTCTCCCGGCTCGCACCGCATCTGGCACTCCGCCACTGGTGTGGCGGACCGCGGGGCGCACCAGAGCGACGCGGTACGAGCCGGGAGGCCGACGTGGGCCTCGTGACGACAGGGAGGCGCCTACGCCGGCAGCCAGCACCGCCTTCCGCCGCGACCGTGACGTCCGAGCGGCGAAGACGGGCCGGTCCCGTCCCCTGAGTCCGATCGCCTACAGGGGACGGGAGTCTGATCAGCCCCGCAGGACGATGCCGAGCAGGTTGTCGGGGAGGCGATACACGGTCATGTGCTTCCATGTGTCGCCCAACTCGGCGACGCGGGCCGCCGATATGCCGCGGTTTGCGACACCGCGCGACACCTTCTCGGCGATGTGCGTCGCGATGTAGAGGACTCCGCCAGGCTTGAGCCAGCGGCCGAGGTGGACCATGAAGCGGGGGCTGTCCACGAACTCGAAGCTGAGTCGGCAGGTCACCAGGTCAGCGGGCTCTGGCGCGGGGACGAGCGGCCTGGCGGCGGTGACGTCGTACAGGCAGAAGTCCAGCAGCCCCTCGCGGTCGGGGTGCGTGTCCCTCGCCGACGTGATCGCGGCCAGGCTGAAGTCGAGTCCGGTGACCCTCATTCCCCAGTCGGCCATGCGCGCGCTCAGCTCGCCCGTGCCGCATCCGACGTCCAGGACGCGCATGCCGCACTCGGCGCCGGTGAGGGCCCGCATCATCTGCCGCTCCTCGGCGCGGGACGGGGCGACGCGATAGCTCGCGCTGTAGAGGCTGTCCCAGTACTCGGGAGTCCGCGTCTCATGGAGCATGGTGATCACGCGGCGGGCCCTTCGGGTGAGACGCCGGACTGGTCGACGGGCATGTCCGGCACAGACATGGCCGTGCCCGCCTGGGGCTTGTCGAGGTCTTCATGGACGGTGACGCCGATGAGCGCGTGGGCAGCGAGGTGGTCGGCAACGACCAGCGTCGCCGGGACAGCGCCTACCAGTTCCGCGCTTCGTTTGCGTAAAAGGGGCAGCAGGGGGTGTTGGGCGGACATGTCTCTCACAAAGTCGGAGGGCGAAGAGGTGTCGGCCGGGCCGGGAGAGCGGCGCGGCCGACACCTGCTCATGGGGTGCTCGGCGTCGACGCATCCAGCTCGCTCGCGCGCTCCCGTAGCACCTTGTACAGGTGCGCCGGGTCCGCGAGGACATCGCCGCCGTAGTCGGGCGGGACGAGCCAGTAGTGCCCCGGCGGCGAGAGGCGGTCCAGACGCGGCACGCCGGTATGGCGGGTGTACGGCGGGGTGCCCCCCAGGCAGTCCAAGCCGGCCTGGCTCATGTCGCTCGGCCAGTGCCGGTCCGTGCCGGGCGGCACCAGGAAGTAGAGGAACGGCCTGAAGGGGTCACACCAGACCGCCCCAACCCCCATCTCCGCCACCTGACGGCGGAGATCTTGGACGTCGGTGGAGCGTTCGAAACCAAGGCCGAGGGCGGTGTAGGGCGTCCGTACGACGTCCCACATGATCCCGGCGGCCATCAGAGCTGCGCCGTGGTGTCTCCACTCCCTGCCGACTGCTTCCTGCGACTCGGCGGCCTTAAGCATCCACCGTGCTGCCTGGGTTCGCCGCACCAAGGCCTCTCCGCGAGGCATTGGCGCCAGCGACCCGCCGGACGTCACCGTGACTGACTGGGAGGGCTCGACATTGCCGCTCTCGTCTTCGCGGGGCATTCCGTTTTGTGCCTGCGTAGTGCTCGGTGACATCGGTGACATGGGGGTGTCTCCGTTTGGGGTTTAGTTACAGGTCGCCAGCAGCGTCCTGGACGTCAGTGGGCCCCTGCGGGCCGCCGCCGAAAGGGAGCACTCGAATGGCGGCGGGCCGCTCCTCGGGGGAGGGTTTGGACAGCTCTGCGAGTGGGTCGCAGACGCCCAGCACTGGTCACGTCCCGCTGTCGGGCGAGGTCGTCTCCGTGCACATCTAGGCTGCTCCATGCGACAGTTGCAATGCAAACCCAAGTGCACTTTTCACTTGAGAAAGCATGTGTAAACGCTAGAGACTCTGGCCTTTGCAAGGGTGACTGGAGATGGCAGACTCAGGGCTCGCGCCCGATCCAGCAAACCTCTCGACAGAAATGCCCCAGCTCTCCGCCGAGTTGGGGGGGGCTCTCGACTGGTTTTGGTGGACTTCGGGCAGAATCGGATGGACTCGCGACTGCGGGAGGACAGGCGTGGCAGCTCCGACAGGACCGACAGGACCGACAGTCAGGCGGGTACAGCTCGGCACGGAACTCGACGCCTGCGTATCCGAGCCGGCTTCAACGCCACTGCTGATGCCGTCAAGCAGATGGACGGCATCAGCACCACGCGGTTGTACCGAGTTGAGCGAGGCACAAGCGCATTTCGACGGTCCGTCGACCTTGTGGCGGTCCTCAATGCCTACGGCGTGACCGACAAGAACGACATTGATTTCCTCGTCAGTATTCACCGAGACAGCCTGAACAGGGGCTGGTGGTCGACCTACGCTCGCACCATGCCATCCGGGATGGCGATGTACATCGGCTTGGAAGACGGAGCTAAGGCCATAAGGGCCTGGCAGCCCGACGTGGTGCTCGGACTCTTCCAGACGGAGGAGTACGCGCGAGCCGTGTTCGAGGTCGGCAAGCCTGTCGAAGAGCGCACGACAGAGTTCGTGAAGAAGGGCATCCGCCTGCGCATGGAGCGGCAGGAGATCATCATCAGGGACAATCCCGTGGAGGTTCGGGCCATCCTCGACGAGGCTGCCCTGCGCCGCGTCATGGGTAGCTCGCAGGTCATGAGAGGACAGATGGACCGGCTCTGCGAACTCGCGGCCCTGGACAACGTGACGATCCAGATCCTTCCCCTGGCAAACCCCACCTACCGTCATCCGTTTGACTTCACGCTGATGGAGTTCGACGACCGCATTCCGACCGTGGTCCAGATGGACACGGTCGACGGCACTTCCACCCTCAGCGACAAAGACACTGAGGTCTAAATGTTCACCCGCAGGTTTGATGCCTTGCGGGACGGCGCTGTGCCAGTGGCAAAGACGCCGGAGTTTCTGCAACGACTAGCCCGAGAGATCTAAGAGATGGCTTTTAACGCCCAAGGCCTCGCCCCTGAAGGCGACTTCATCGTCTCTTCCTACAGTGGCAACGGCAACAACTGCATCAAGATGGCCGGTCCGACTCTTACACATGGCTACGTGGCCGTGTGTGACTCGAAGCACGACAACGGACCAGCGTTCGCCATCCAGCCCAAGGCGTGGAAGGCGTTCATCTCCTTCGTCGCCTGATCGACTTCGCCACGAGGCCGAGGCCCCGCACGCAGTCTCCGCGCGGTGCCTCTTGCACGCGTCTACCTGCCCTTGGCGGCTGACCGACGCCGGTACCGCTGCCCTGGAGGGCCGATGCCACGGCTGCCTGGATGACCGCGACGGAGTGCACCGCTCTGACAGCCAGACGCCGTGGCCAGCCACCCGCCCCAGAGGCTGTTCAGTAGCTGGTCAGATCTACGACCACGTCGCACAGCGGGTCGTCGGTCGGCTTCTGTTCGTACTCGTTTTCGAGGTATCCGGACCCGATGCCGGCCAGCAGGCCGGGACCGGCGTGGCTGATGATCACGTCGGCGCCGTAGGTGAGGCTCCCGTCGGGTGCTGTGAGGTACAGCCGCATCCGGTCATCGCCGGTGACCACCAGGCCCTTGAAGACAGGAAGGTCCGGCGTGTGATCGGCGACCAGGGCGCGGACGATCCCGGGCAGGTGCTCGAAGACCCCTTGGTGGAGGTTCTGGCCGGTCACAGCTTCGCCCAGGCCGGGCATTTGTTGGCCGGCTGGTTCTTGCAGAACGCGTTGATCACGCCGATCGTTTGCCCGCTGCCAGCGTCGTACTTCTGGTCCTTGGTCTTACGGGAGTACTGAACGATGACCACGATCTTCACCATCCTGGGCCGGGGCACGCCAGTCTCGAACTCTACCCCGCCGTAGGTGAGTCGGCCGTGATGGTCATCGGACTCGGGGTGTTCGTTGACGATGGCTGCGATCGTCCCGCACTTCTTGATGTTGTGGCGGCCGGTGAAGTGCTGCCAGCCGAAGTCGGCATTCCCGTACCGGGTGACGATCTTCCGCCCCTGGGGGTCCTTGGCCTGGCACTTGATGCGCTTGTCCCAAGGGTGCGGCTGTGCGAGCAGGGAGACTGCGGAGGCGGCAGACCCCGCTGACAGGGAACCCACGGTCACTAACGTCGCTACGGCTGTTGCGATCTTCTTCATGCCGCAAGCACACCATTACCCTAATGGGCATAACAATGGCCAATGAGGACATTACTGAGCTTCTTCAGCGTTGCCGCTCCAGTGTGAGGATGGCCTTGGCGATTGACGTCATGCGGTTGGGGCTGCATCGGGACCGGTGGAAGATACGCCAGGACTTCAGCCTCGCGACGCCGCGTTCGACGGGCGCTCGTGCTGCGGCCAGTGCCCGGTTGAGGGTCTTTTCGGTGGGAGTGAGTTCCTGCAGGGGTCTGCGCTTGATGCCGGTGGTCAGCCACGGGCCGGCGCCCTGGTAGGCGAGATCGGCCAGGATGGGAACGCCCTGGCGCTCGCAGATTCGGATGATCTGGTGGGTGCGGGCGGCGGTCAGGTCGTGGGTGCGGCCCGGCAGGGCGGGCGAGAGCCACAGCAGCCGGCCGCCGGGGTCGGTGACGACCTGCACGTTCACGCCGTGGCGCCGGTGTTTGTGGGAGTAGTCGGCCCGGCCGTCGCCGACCCGGTCGCACTCGGCGAGGGTTCCGTCGAGCAGGACGAACTCGGGGTCGTGCGCGCGGAGCGTCTTCAGCAGGCCCGGTGCGCGTTCGGCGAGCAGGCCGACGACCGCGCTGGTGTAGGCGTGGGCGGTGGACTCGCTGATCCCGAACCCGGCGGCGATCTTCGCCAGAGTGGTGTGCTCGCGCAGGTACACCAGTGCCACCATCGCGCGCTGGGACGGGCGGAGTTTGCAGCGCCGGTCGCCCTCACGGGTGACGATCAGCATGGTGACCCACTCCACGAGTGCATGCGGCAGGTCGAGTGCGGCAGGATGGATAACCAACGAGGCCCCCGAGCAACGTGATTGAGACGTCAGACATCTCGATCAACAGCCCGGGGGCCTCGCTCGTTGCGCTTCACGCCCCATCACCCGATCGGTGGCCAAGTCGAAGAAGCTCAATGCCTCATCGGTGGGCGGGTCGATTGACTTACGGTACCGCTCGATGCCGTAACCCTGCGGGTAGGCAATGCCGTCGGAGTTGGCTATCGGATCGGCAGCGAGCTTGCGCGCGATGGTCAACCAGTCGACGCCGGCGAGGCGTAGGTCGATGGCCTCCGAGCGGCGGCGTGCGATGGCCGCACGCGCGGCTTTGTCGGGACGTCCCACGGTGGGAATCCTCCACGGCTCGGGTGCGCCCCCGCGGCCGACTCCATGATCGCACCATTCGAGAGGCGGCCCACCCGCCGCCTCTCTTGCTGTTCCCAGGACAACACCATCCGTCGTCCGATACGGTGGCGCAAAGGACGCTTGGGCTGCGCGGAGCAATGCCGTGGGAATGGCATTGCTCCGCGCAGCCCAAATGGATTGATGAGGTAGAGGCAACGCCAGCGCGTTGCCTCTACCTCATCAATCCACGGTTGGCCCCGGCTCCTACACTCGAAACCCACTCAACGCGCCAATCACGACTACCTGAGTTCTTACGCTGGCGCAGAACTCAGCTCAGCCACATACCTATGTGGATCGAGCTGAGTGCGTGCGCCGCCAGCTCGGTCCCGATCAGAAGGGACTGAACAGTGGACTCGTCGGCGGTTCTGTGGATTCTTGCTTGGTCGGGCGTGGTTTCTATTGCCATCTTTGTGGTGACCGGAATCCTGGGGCAGCTCCTTCCGCTGGTGGAGGCTTGGCGAAAGCTGCGCGAGGCGCTCCGAGGCCGCAGCCGAAAGAACGGCACTGTTGACACCGATGCAACACCGGACAGTGAGTGCGCCGAGGATCCAGTACATGCCTTGACGCGCTCCGCGAGAGTCGGCTTGACGGGTAGAGGCGAGCAGGGCAGCGAATCCGGTTCTCCGCACTGACACCGCCGTCAGAGCAGTGACATCTGCTCGCCCTCGCCCGGCCTCCTACGAGTTGGTGCGTGGTAGCGGGTGAGGTGTGTTCGGCCTGGCCGTGGCCGGTACTCAGACGTTGGCGGTGCGGTCGGAGACGAGGCCGGCCATGGCGCGGTAGGTGTCGGGCAGGCGGTCGCGGCGGCGGGTCCAGCGGGTCAGTTGCTTCCAGCGTTTGTGATCGGCAAGGGCGTGTTCGACGGTGATGCGGTCGGACGAGTGCCCGTGTCGCCTACACCTGAAGCTGTTTGGTTCCCACAACTGCCCGAGCGGCCGGCCAACGACGACTGGCCCCGAAGGCTAATCGACTCCGGGGCAGCATCAGCCGACAACACGATGCAGATAATCTCTCCCCCAGCCGCGCTCCAAGGAGCGATCACACCGCTTCACCATGTGCTGATGACTCGTCAGTAAAGTCAGCATTGGGTCAGCATTCGTCCGGCCAAAGCTGCCCTCATATGACCAGACCTTGGAAACGCGGGCAGCCTCGGAGGCGTCCCGCAGGCAGTATCCAAGAGTCAGCGCCACCAGCGATCCTCGTTGGAGGTCAGGCGAAAGGACGGTCTCGAACGCCTTGGACCGCAAATCAGAGTCTCCCCAGGTCAACGCACTCTTCCGCGCGGTTTCAGCGGTACCTCCGGCAGCTGCGGTGCGCGCAGCGGAGCCCCGTCGTAGCCCTTCACCTCGCCGAAACGAACCCCCTTCATCCAGTCCTCGCGGGCCTGTTCGATCTCGGACTCGGTGCGGGCCACGAAGTTCCACCACATGATCAGCTCCTCGGCGAAGGGCTCGCCGCCCAGGAGCATGACGCCGGCGTCGGACTCGGCGCGCAGGGGGAGTTCGGAGCGGCCGCAGCCGAGGTAGAGCATCGAGCCGGGCAGCACCGGCACGCCGTCCACGTGGACCTCGCCGGACATCGCGAGGACGCCGTACTCGAAGTCGGGGTCCAGGGGCAGCCGGACATCGGCGCCCCGGGTGAGGGTGAGGTCGGCGCCGACGATCGGGGTGTAGGCCGTGCCGGGGGAGACGGAGCCGTCGAGGTCGCCGAGGAGCACCGTGGCGGTCAGGCCGGGCGCGGTGACCGTGGGCAGCTCGGCGTGGAACTCGAACCTCGGTTCCGTGTGCCGGTGCGCGTCGGGCAGCGCCACCCACAGCTGGGCGCCGTGCAGGAGGCGGGCGTGCGGGCGGGGGCTCTCCTCGGAGTGGCTGATCGCGCGCCCCGCGGTCATCAGGCCCAGCTGCCGGGGCCGGATCGTCTGGAGGCTGCCCGTGGAGTCGCGGTGCAGCACCTCGCCCTCGTGCAGCCAGCTGACCGTCTGCAGCCCGATGTGGGGGTGCGGCGGGGCCTGCATGCCGGGCTCGTCGGCGATGTCGTCCGGGCCGTAGTGGTCGACGAAGGCCCACGCGCCGATCATGCGGCGGCCGAGGTTCGGCAGCAGCCGTCGCACCTCGGTCGATTCCCCCAGCTTGACGGAGCGGGGGCTCAGCAGTTCGCGGACGGGTTCCGCGACGACGAATCCGCGGCCACCGCAGACGGTCGGCTCGGGCGCGCGGTCAAGGTTGCTCATGCCGCCCAACTTAGCGGTGCGGGTGCCGGACCGGTGGGCGCGGACGGGTGCAATTCGCCACCGCGCTCACCGCGCTCACCGCATTCACCGCGCTCACCGCGCTCAGGGCCCGCACCGTGCTCACCGCGGGTCCGGCTCCGGGGCGGAAGGGCTCGCCACGGGCGTGGGCGACGCGGAACTCGGCACCGGTGAGGGCGTGCCGACGGTCGGGCGCGGATGGTGGGCCGGCGGTGCCGGACGGGTCCCGCCGCCGTGGAGGGTGAACAGGACGAGGGCCGCCACCGCCGCCAGGGCCAGCAGCCCCACCACGGTGCCGCGCAGCGGCAGACGGTACGACTTGAGCGCGCCGGTCGGCGAGCGCAGGGGGCGCAGATCGGCCGGTCCGACGGCGTTCGCGCGGGCGGCCAGGGCGGCGCGCAGCCGTTCCTCGACGGGTTCCCGGACGGATCCGTCGACGGGGGAGTGGTTCATCGCAGACCCTCCAGACGCCGGCCGAGCGCGTCCAGGGCCCGGCTGGCCGTGGACTTGACGGCCCCTCTCGACAGACCGAGCGTCGCCGCGATCTCGGCCTCCGTCAGATGCGACCAGTAGCGCAGCACCAGTACCTCCCGTTGGCGCCGGGTCAGGGTGCCCAGCGCCGCCAGCACCTCCCGGTGGTCCTCATGGATGAGCACGTCCTCCTCGGGCGCGGGCGCGTGCCCCTCCGGCGCCGGGGGGTGCGCCCGTACGGTCCTGCGCCGACGCAGCACCGAGCGGGCCGTGTTGACCACGCTGGTCCGCAGATACGCCTCCGGGTCGTCCAGGGCGGCCAGCCGATGGCCGTGCCGGCGGAACAGCGCGGTGAACGCGTCCTGTACGACGTCCTCGGCCGTGGGCAGATCGTCCACCAGCAGCACCGCAAGGCGCACCAGGGGCAGCCGGCGGTGGTGGTACAACTCCTCGATCCCGGGCGGGCGTTCGGCGGCGGTTGCCGCTCCCCTGGTCGGGGGACGCGGCTCGGACACGGTGTCCTGGCCCATGCCGATACGGGCGAGGAGCCGGGTGAATCGCCGCCGGCGGGACGGGAGCCGGGCGGCACCGGCCCGTTCCCAGGGCAGGGCCGCCGGTGGGGTGGCTGTCGTCATGGATCTCCCGGGACCGGGTGCGGGGAACCGCCGTACGACGGCTCCCCGCACCCGCCCCTACCTCAGTGCTGCGGCGGAACCGGCGCCGGGACGGCCGGCCCGTGGTGCGGGTGGGCGGGCGTCGACGGCACCGGCGACGGGGACGCGGAGTGCGCGGGCGGCGGCACGGGCGACGGGGTCGCGGTACCGCCCGGGACGGACGGCACGGGGCGCGGGGTCGCGGTACCGCCCGGGACCGAGGGCACGGGACGCGGGGTCGCGGTACCGCCCGGGACCGAGGGCACGGGACGCGGGGTCGCCGTACCGCCCGGGACCGAGGGGACGGGGGTCGGCGTCGCCGTACGGGTCGGGACCGACGGCACCGGCTTCGGCGTCGCGGCGGCGTGGTGGTCGGACTGCGCGGCCTGCGCGGCCACGGTGCCGGTGACGGCGAGCGCCGCGCCCAGCGCGGAGACCCCCAGGACGGTGCGCAGCTTGCGGGCGCGGCTCGGGCGGGGGACACGGTGTGCGGACATGGGTTCCTTCAGGGCTGGTCGGACAACTGGTCGAAGTGGAGGCCTCCACCCGGACAGACGTCCGACCCCGGTCGAGGTTGCGGGTACCGGCCGAAGAATTTCTGTACGCCCTTCACCGCCCCGATCTCCCCTGGGCCTGCCCCTCAGTAAGCCCCCGCCCCCTCCTCCGCGGCCGCCACCGCCGCCGCGTGACCGAACAGCCCCGGCAGCCCCCCGGTGTGCACGAACACCGTCTTCTCCCCGGGGCGTACGTCGCCGTCGCGCACCGCCGCCCGCAGCCCGGCCAGGGCCCGCCCCGTGTACGTCGGGTCCAGCACGATCCCCTCGGTCCGCGCGGCCAGCCGCAGTGCCTCGGACACCGGCTCCGTCAGCGCCGCGTACCCCGCGCCCACCTGGTCCCGCCGCACCCGTAGCCGCTCCGCCGTGACCTCCCGCGAGGTGAGCGGCGTAGCGAACGCCACCACCGCGGCGGCCGGGTCGGCCAGCGCGCCGACATCGACGCCGAGGACGCGGTCGGTGCCGAGGGCGGCGACGAGGCCCGCCATGGTGCCGCCCGAGCCGAGCGCGACCACCGCCGTGCGCAACTCCGGCAGCTGGGAGCGCAGTTCCTCGCCGCAGCGCGCGTAGCCCCGGGCGCCCAGGGTCCCGGAGCCGCCGAACGGGATCAGCGCGGGGCGCTTCCCGGCCGCGCGCAGCCGGGCGCACACCTCGGCCGCGGCCGTGTCCAGGCCCGCCTGGTCCACATCGCCCGCCCAGGTGAGCCGGGCCCCGAACAGCCAGTCGAGCGCGAGGTTCCCGGAGCGGGAGGCACCGGGGGTGCCGCGCAGCACCAGCACGGCGTCGAGGCCCAGCCGGGCGGCCGCGGCGGCGGTCAGCCGGGCGTGGTTGCTCTGCGCCGCGCCCGTGGTCACCAGCGTGTCCGCGCCCTCCGCGAGCGCCGCGCCCACCGTCCACTCCAGCTTGCGGATCTTGTTCCCGCCGCCGCCCAGACCGGTCAGATCGTCCCGCTTGACCCACAGGTCCTCCGGGCCGAGCCCCAGCGCGGCGGCCAGCCGGGGCGCCGGTTCGAGCGGGGTGGGGAAGGTGCCGAGCGGCACGGGCGGGTGCGTCATGGCGGATCCTCGGGGGAGGAGGGCAGGGACCCTCGGCAGGGTGACGGCGGTACGACGATCAGTCGATCACAGTAGGACGTCGACGCCGTGGTCATCGGGAAGGCGCCCGACTTCTTCGAGGGCGTGATGATGCCCGAGCTGTACCTCGCCGACGCGCTCGGCGCCGTCGGCAAACCCGTGCTGCGCGTGCACACCGCGGGCTCCGTCGGCGGCTCCACCGCGCTGGTCGCCGCGAACCTCGTGGCCGCCCGGCTGCACGGAACCGTCCTCACCGTCGCCTTCGAGAAGCAGTCCGAGTCCAACGCCATGTGGGGGCTGTCCCTGCCCGTCCCCTTCCAGCAGCCCCTGCTCGCCGGGGCGGGCGGCTTCTTCGCCCCGCATGTGCGCGCCTACATGCGGCGCAGCGGCGCCCCCGACACCGTCGGCGCGCTGGTCGCCCACAAGGACCGGCGCAACGCCCTCAAGAACCCCTACGCCCACCTGCACGAACACGACATCACCCTGGAGAAGGTGATGGCCGCGCCCATGCTCTGGGACCCCGTCCGCTACTCCGAGACCTGCCCCTCCTCGGACGGCGCCTGCGCCATGGTCCTCACCGACCGCGCCGGAGCCGCCCGCGCGCCCCGGCCGCCCGCCTGGCTGCTCGGCGGCGCCATGCGCAGCGAACCCACCCTGTTCGCGGGCAAGGACTTCGTCTCCCCGCGGGCCGGCCGGGACTGCGCCGCCGACGTCTACCGGCAGGCCGGGATCACCGACCCGCGCCGGGACATCGACGCCGTCGAGATGTACGTGCCGTTCTCCTGGTACGAGCCCATGTGGCTGGAGAACCTGGGCTTCGCCGCGGAGGGCGAGGGCTGGAAGCTCACCGAGGCCGGGGTGACCGCGCTCGACGGCGACCTCCCCGTCAACATGTCGGGCGGGGTGCTGTCCACCAACCCCATCGGCGCCTCCGGCATGCTGCGCTTCGCCGAGGCCGCCCTCCAGGTGCGCGGCCAGGCCGGGGAACACCAGGTGCCCGGGGCCAGAAGGGTGCTCGGGCACGCGTACGGCGGCGGATCGCAGTTCTTCGCCATGTGGCTGGTCGGCGCCGAACCACCGGAGCGCTGAACGTCCTTCCCACGTGGGCTGTTGGGCACCGGGAGCGGTCGCTAGGCTGAGCCGCGGACGACGACACCGGGAGGAGCACGGACGTGGCCGAGAGCACCACCCAGCACAAGCCGCTCAAGGGCTGGGACAAGCCGGACCTGGACCTCAGTGAGGCGGAGTGGCGGTCCAGCAGCCGAGGCAAGGGCGATGTCCAGATCGCCTTCGTCGAGGGCTTCATCGCGATGCGCAACAGCGAGCGACCGGAGAGCCCCTCCCTGATCTTCACCCCCGCGGAGTGGGGCGCCTTCGTCTCCGACGCACGGGAAGGGGAGTTCGACCTCACCTGAGGACGGGCCGCACCACGGGCCTGATCTGAACCGGGGGTGTTGCGCGCCGATTTCCGGACACGTGACCTACAGCGCCCTGCCGGGGCCGATGCCTGATGGAGGCTGGCCCCAGCAAGGGAGAAGGTCGTGTTCCGGAGGTGAGGAAGTATGAGCGCTGCGCCGGTCATCGCCGCGGTGGACGGTTCCGAGGACAGTCTGCGCGCGATGGAGCGGGCGGCGGACGCCGCCCGTCGCCGTGCGGCACCGCTGCGGGTGGTCCATGTCCGTCAGTACGCCGCCTGGGGGCAGACCGACGTCCTGGTGGCCGGGCCGTCCGACGAGGAGGGCGACCCCGTCCTCGACGAGGTGCGCGCCCGGCTCGCGGACCACGCGCCCGAGACCGTGGAGTACATCGCGCTGGAGGGGGCGCCCGGCGCGGTGCTGCCCGAACTCGGCGTCGACGCCCAGCTGATGGTGATCGGCTCCCGCGGCCGGGGCGGCTTCGCCAGCCTGCTGCTCGGCTCCAACAGCCTCGCCGCCGCGCGGGACGCCGAGTGCCCGGTCGTCGTCGTACCGCCGCCCGACCGCGAGGTGCACGGCGAGGGCCCCGCCGAGCCCGGACCCCGGGTGGTGGTCGGTGTGAACGTCGACAGCCCCGACGAGGCCACGCTCGCCTTCGCCTTCACCGAGGCGGCCCTGCGCGGCGCCCGGGTGCAGGCGATCGCCGCCTATCCGTGGCCCCTTCAGACCTGGTCGGCGCCCGGCCAGCTGGTGCCGCCCATGCCCGACGAGGAGGCCATCGCCAACGAGACCCGGGCCCTCGCCGAGGGCTTCCTCGCCCCGCACCGCGAGCGCCACCCGAGCGTCCGCGCCGACTCGGAGGCCCTGCCGGGCGACGCGGCGGGCAACCTCGTGGCCGCCTCCCGCGCCGCCGAACTGGTCGTCGTCGGCCGCCACCGCCGCCGCCTGCTCGCCCCGGCCCGCATGATGGGCTCCGTCACCCAGGCCGTCCTGCTGCACGCGGCCGCCCCGGTGGCGGTGCTGCCGCCGACGCCGGGGGAGGGGGAGGAATGAGGGAAGTCGTGAGCGGGTGAGGACGGGGTGCGGTGACGGCGGGTGCCGGGCCGGCCCGCCGCGGCCGCCGGGCGTGTGGCCGCCGAGCGGGTGGCCGGTGACAGGGAGTGAGGGGCCCGGAGTCCGCCCGTCCGGCCCCGGTACGGCCCCGACCCCGGTACGGCCCCGACCCCGGTACGGCCCCGGCCCCGGCCCGAGCCGGTCTCGCGGACCCCTGCCCGGTGCCCGCCGCCGGTGGTCGGCCCGGCACGGCGGACGCGGGTACGGCCCCTGTCCCCGAGCCCGAGCGACGAGCGCGCGCCTCCACACCGCGAGTTCCGCACCCCGCCCTCCCGGCATGCCTGCCCCGCTCCACCACCGGGTGCCCGCAGGTCACTCCGCTGTGCCGGGGCACGTACCATTGCGGCATGTCGTTCCTCCGCCGCCGCAGTGCCACTCCCGCCGGGCCCGACTTCGACGTGCTGGCCATGGACCCGGGCGACTGGCCGGGCAATCTCGGCGCGGGTCTGCTGCCCGCGCCCGACGGCACCTGCCAGGGTGTCTTCCTGCGCTACGACCTCTTCGGCGGCCGCGGCCCCGCGATGATCATCGGCAATCTGCCGCAGGGCTCCCCGGCCCGCGAGGTGGAAGAGGCGGAGATCCCCTTCGAGGTGGGCCAGCTGCTGCTGGCGCTGGAGAACGACGAGGAGGTCACCGTCGTCGGCACCGAGGACACCCCGGTGCTCCAGGGCGACAACCTCCTGATCGTGCGCCGGCTGAAGCTCTCCGAGAGCCGGATCTCCTGTGTCCAGTTCGACCGCAGCGACGGCGTCCTCGTGACCATCGCCGCCTGGGACCGGCCCATCACCGACGACCTGTACGCCCTGCTGAAGCCGCTCCCGGCGGAGCTTTTCCAGCAGGGCTGAGGCCCGGGAGCGGTCAGCTCGCCGAGTTCTCCACGGTCACGTCCGCCGCCCGGACGAACTCGACCCGGTGGCCGTACTGGATCTCGTAGTACAGGTCGTCGCCCCGCACCACCTGGTGCGAGTCCGGGGTGAAGGTGACCGAGTAGTAGTACTCGCCCGGCATCTCGTCACCGATCACGTACTTCTGCCCGGCCGGGACGGTGTACGGCAGCGGCACCACCGACTGGACGGGCACCCCCGCCGGATAGGCGGACTTCTCCGGGTAGGCGCGGCCGTACACCGGGATGCTGGTCAGCCCCTCCTTCGGGGTGATCACGCGCCCCTTGGCGGAGACGGCCGTCGGATGCTTCGCCGGGTTCTGGAACCACGCCTTCTGGCCGAGGTACCAGATGGCCGTCCAGTCGCCCCAGTGATCGGCGACCGCGTACTGCTGGCCGGTGGCGGCCCGCGAGGACACGTCGTTGACGTCGGTCGTCGGCGGCGTACCGCGCCCGACGTCCGTGATCAGCGGCGCGTTCACATCGTGGTCCGAGTACAGCCGCACCTCGCTGGAGGCGTGCGCCGCGCAGGGCTCGCCCGCCGTGGTGCAGCCCGTGTAGGCCGGCTGGTTCGTGGCGTAGTCCGGCCGGATCGTCACCAGGCCGCCCTGCCTGCCCGCGGTCTTCTTGAACGGGTGGCCGAGCAGCTGGAAGTAGTGCGCCCAGTCCCAGTACGGCCCCGGGTCGGTGTGCATCCCCGCGATGGTGGACGCCGTCGGGCCGGGCACATTGTCATGGCCCAGGATGTGCTGCCGGTCCAGCGGAATGCCGTACCGCGAGGACAGGTACGTCACCAGCCGCGCCGAGGACCGGTACATCGCCTCCGTGAACCAGGCGTCCGGGTCGGCCAGGAAGCCCTCGTGCTCGATGCCGATCGAGCGCGCGTTGACGTCCCAGTTGCCCGCGTGCCAGGCCACGTCCTTCGCCTTGACGTGCTGGGCGATCAGGCCGTCGGTGGAGCGGACGGTGTAGTTCCAGGACACGTAGGTGGGGTCCTGGATCAGGTTCAGGACGCCGTCCCAGGCGCCCTCGGTGTCGTGGATGACGATGTACTTGATCGCCTGCGAGGCCGGGCGGTCGCCGAGGTCGTGATTGCCGTAGTCGTCGTCGCCGAACTGCGCGTACGCCGCCGGGAGCCACTCGCAGGACACCGACTTCGGGCACTGCGCGCCGTCGTCCTTGACGGTGCGCGGCCCGGTCCGGGACAGCTGCGCGGTCCGCGGGGCGAGACCCGGCTCGGCGGCCAGGGCGACCCGCTGCCCGGCGTCCGTGGTGCGCCGCTCACCCGTGCGGAGCACGTCGTACACGTCATGGGCGTACGCTGCCGCCGTCGCCGTGTCGTCGGCCCCGGAGAAGCGGGCCACCGCGCCGTACCAGTCGGCCGGGTCGGCGCTCAGCGGCTCGCCCAGCCCACGCTGTGCGGCGGCCAGCAGGGCGGCGCCGCCGGAGATGTTCGCCGCCGGGTCGGTGCGCAGCTTCGCGGCCGGGATGCCGGTCAGCCGCGCGGCCCGGGGCAGGGTCTTCAGCCGGGCCGGCAGCGCGGAGTCGGCCGGCACCTTCGACTCGGGGTGCGGCGCGGGGCGGGAGCTGTCGCCGCGCGCGTCCTCGGTGCCGTCGGCGAAGTGCTCCGTGGCGGCGATCGCGGTACGGGCGTCGGTGAGGTGCATCGGGCCGTAGCCGCCGGAGACGCTGGGCGCGCCGCCGTGGTAGTCCCAGCGGGACTGGAGGTAGGAGACGGCCAGCAGCACGCTCTGCGGCACGTGGTACGCGGCGGACGCGGAGGCGAACGCCGACTGCAGCCGGCCGGGGGAGGGGTCCGGGGCGCTCCGGGCGGGGGCCGCGCCGAACAGCGGCAGCAGCAGGGCCGCCGCGGCGAGCGGTACGGCGGCCCGCCTCAGATGTCTGTGGCCGGGAGTGGACGGGGAATCGGGGGCGGAACCTCGCAATGCGGCCTCCTGGGACGGGCGGGCGTGGCGGGGCGTGCGGCGCCGAACTGGGTCAGTGGTATCGGCTGGCCGACGATCCGTCAATGATGCAATCACCACGGAGATTTCCCACGTCACGGAGGGTTTCGGCGAGTTTCGCGACGGCGGCGGGCGGGCCTGGGGGGCGTCAGTGGCATAGACCAATGGGTCGCGTCGCTGGTCGCGGCCGTACGGACGTCGCGCGGTGCCGGCCGCACCGGCCCCGGGTGCTCGCCGCCGTACGGCTGAAACGATTCCTCCACGCGGCCGTATGTCCGAACGCATGCGCGGTCGTACCCGCCCGCGAGCGTGGCTGTACCCGCCCGCACGCGCGGCCGTACCCGTACAGAGGTCGTATCCGCGCATACGAAGGCCCGCGGTGCGCCGCCACTCCTGGCGCACCGCGGGCCCTCGCCCCGTCAGCGGGTGCCGACCGCCGCACGCACCGCCTTGCGGGCCATCTGGCAGTCGTCGTGCAGCCGCCGCAGCAGCAGCCGCTGCTCCTCGCCGGAGGTCACGGCGCCCGGGTGGGGCAGGCCGGGGGCCGCCGGGGGCGGGTCCTGCATCGCGCGCTGGACGGCCGTCTCGTAACGCCGGATCTCACGGGTCAGCAGCAGCATCAGGTTCACCAGGAAGGCGTCCCGGGAGGCCGGGCCCGCCGACTGGGCGATCTGGCTGATCTGCCGCCGCGCCGCCGGGGCCTGGCCGAGCACCAGCCACAGCGTGGCCAGGTCGTGGCCCGGCAGGTACCAGCCGGCGTGCTCCCAGTCCACCAGCACCGGGCCCGCCGGGGACACCAGGATGTTCGACAGCAGGGCGTCGCCGTGGCAGAACTGGAGCATGGCGCCCCGGCCCACCTCCTGTGCGATGCCGTGCAGCAGCTTCTGGAGGTCGCCGAGGTCCCGGTCGGTGAGCAGCCCCAACTCGTGGTAGCGGGACATCTGTTCGACATAGTCCAGGGGCATGTCGAACAGACCGGCGGGCGGCCGCCAGGCGTTCACCCGGCAGATCGCGCCCAGCGCCGCGCGGATGTCGGCGCGGGGCGGCGCCTCCATCGGATGCCGCTGAAGTGCCGCCACCCGGCCGGGCATCCGCTCGATCACCAGGGCGCAGTTGTCCGGATCCGCCGCGATCAGCCGGGGCGCCCGGACCGGGGGCCGGTGCCGGACGAACGAGCGGTATACGGCTATTTCGTGGCGGCTCCGCTCCGCCCATCCCGGCGTGTGGTCCAGCAGGCACTTGGCCACGGCCGTGCTGCGGCCCGTGGTGCCCACGAACAGCACGGAGCGCGCGCTGCGCCGCAGCACCTGGACCGGCGCGAACTCCGGGCAGATCCGCTGCACCGCGGCGAGCGCGGTGCGCAGCGGGGCGCCCTGGGGTCCGGAGAGGTCCAGCCTCCCGCTGAGCGGCGGGACGGGCTGCCCCGGGACCCGCCGGGGGCGGGGCGCGCCCAGCACGGAGCCGCCCGGACGCACCGCCGGGTCGAGATACGGTCCGCCGCCCGCCGGGCGGGGGCGCAACGGCCGAAGCGGGGCGGACACGGAGGACGTTGCCGCGTACATGGGAGATCCAGATCCCTTCGTTGCCTGCGGTGCCTGCCAGAGAGGTCCTTGCGTCAGCCCGGCCCGGTCCCCGGTCACACCCTGGGGAATGTCCCCGGGGAGACCGGGTCGGGGTGGCGCTTTCCTACCTGACACCTGCTGACCCGTGGCACACCATCTGGCGCACCCTGGCGAACCCTGGCGAATAGTCGCCCGGCAACTCTCCCGGGTCTACTGTCAACTCAGCCGAGAACCTGGGGGCTTGACGTGAGCGGACGACCCAACACCCGCCTTTGTGACCTGTTCGGCCTGGCCGGCTGGTCGAAGGGCGAACTCGCGAGACTGGTCAACCGGCAGGCGGCGGCCATGGGCCACCCCCAGCTGGCGACCGACACCTCCCGGGTCCGGCGCTGGATCGACATGGGAGAGATCCCGCGCGATCCCGTGCCGCGGGTGCTGGCGGCTCTGTTCACCGAGCGTCTCGGCCGTGTCGTGACCATCGAGGACCTCGGTCTGGTGCGCCACGGGCGGGCAGGGAAACGGCAGGGCGACGGGATCGAGGAACATCCCGACGGAGTGCCGTGGGCGCCCGAGCGGACCGCCGCGGTCCTCACCGAATTCACGGGAATGGACCTCATGCTCAACCGACGCGGCTTGGTGGGCGCGGGTGCCGCGCTCGCCGCGGGATCCACACTCAGCAGCGCCATGCACGACTGGCTGCACACCGACCCGGTCCTCAGGGCGGACGGCCCCGCCCTGGACGACCCCCTGCACCCCGACCCCGCCGGTTTCGACCGCTACGAGGCCGCCCCCATCGGCTCGGAGGAGGTCGCGGAGCTGGAGCGCTCCGTCGAGGTCTTCCGGGCCTGGGACGCGGCCCGCGGCGGCGGCCTCCAGCGCAAGGCGGTGGTGGGCCAGCTCAACGAGGTGGGCGGCATGCTCTCCTACCGCCACCCACCCCACCTCCAGCGGCGCCTGTGGGGCGTCGCCGCCAATCTGGCCGTCCTCGCGGGCTGGATGTCCCACGACGTCGGCCTGGAACCCACGGCGCAGAAGTACTTCGTCATCGCCGCGCACGCCGCCCGGGAGGGCGGTGACCGGCCGCGCGCCGGGGAGGCGCTGTCCCGGGCGGCCCGCCAGATGGTCCATCTGGGCCGGCCCGGCGACGCGCTGGACCTGATGAAGCTCGCCCAGTCCGGCGGGGGCGAGCGCCTCCAGCCGCGTACCAAGGCGATGTTCCACACCATCGAGGCCTGGGCGCAGGCGGCGATGGGCAAGGGCCAGGCGATGCGCCGCACCCTCGGACAGGCGGAGGACCTGTTCGTGGCCGACCGGGGCGACGGCGAGCCCCTCGACTGGATGCAGACCTTCAAGGCCGAGGACCTGTACGGCATGCAGGCCCTGGCCTACCGCACGCTGGCCGAGTTCGACCCGGACGCGGCCGTGCACGCCCAGCACTTCGCGGACCGGGCCCTGGCGCTGCGCGTCGACGGCCGGGAGCGCTCGAAGATCTTCGACCATCTCTCCATGGCCTCGGCCTGCTTCATCGCCGACGACCCCGAGCAGGCCGAACGCTACGCGCGGCTCGCCCTGATGTCCATGGGCGCGAACTCCTCGCGCCGCACCTGGGACCGGCTGCGCCAGATGTACCGGCTCACCGCGCAGTACGCCGGATACCCGAAGATCCATGAACTGCGGGAGGAGATCAGACTGGCCCTGCCCAAGCCGAGGAGCAAGGGCGCGAACAGCGCGCAGGCGTAGGGGGCCGCGCGCCGCGTTCCCTCATACCGGGCAGCACATCTGACGTCCGGTCATGTTCACAGGCGTCCGCTCAGGCCGTGACCCTGGCGACGAGCACACACGCGTCGTCCACCCGCCCGGCCCCGCCGAACTCCTCCACGAGCACCCGCGCGCAGTCCTGTGCGTCCCGGGCGTCGTCGAACCGTGGGGCGAGACCCAGCAGCCGGTCCACGGCCGCCGTCCGGCTGTGCCCGGGTACCAGGCCCTCGGTGTGCAGCAGGAGCAGATCGCCCGGTACGAGGATCACCTCGGCCTGCCCGTAGACGGCGCCCGAGGTGGCCCCGAGCAGCACGCCCTCGGGGGCGTCGAGCGCGCACCCCGTCCCGTCGCGGAACAGCAGCGGGGCGGGGTGTCCGGCCTGCCCCCAGACCAGGGTCCGGGTGCTGGGCCGGTAGCGGGCGCAGACGGCGCTGCCGAGAGCCGGCTGCACCGTGGCGTCCAGTAACTGATTGAGCAGGGACAGGAGTTGGCCGGGCTGGGTGCCCGTCATCGCCATGCCGCGCACCGCGCCGAGCAGGGTCGCCATGCCGGAGGCGACGGCCACCCCGTGCCCGGTGAGGTCGCCGACGCTGAGCAGCGTCTCGCCGTCGGCCAGCTCCAGGGCGTCGTACCAGTCCCCGCCGATCGGCGTCCCGCCGTCCGAGGGCAGCCGGTGCGCGGCGAGGTCCAGGGTGCGCGGGCCCTGGTGCGGGGGGCGCAGGGAGCCGCGCCAGGGCGGCAGTACGGCTTCCTGGAGCGCGGTGGCGACCCGGTGCTCGGTCTGCTCCCGCTGGCGGTGCCGGCGCAGCGAGTCATGCGTCTCGCGCACCGTGCGCCGGCTGCGGCGCAGCGTGCTGACGTCGCGCAGCACGGCCCACATCGAGACGGTGCCGCCGTCGGCGCCGAGCACCGGCTCGCCCATCATGTGCACGCTGCGCACGGAGCCGTCGGGGCGGCACACCCGGAACTCGCCGTCGATCGGGCGGCCGTCGATCAGGCAGTCCGTGACCATCGCGGTCAGTTTCGGACGGTCCTCCTCCAGGACGAGCGAGGGCAGTTCGTCCAGGGTGAGGGCGGGCAGGGCGGGGTCGCGGCCGAGGATCCGGTACAGCTCCCCGGACCAGGACGCCTCGTCGGTGAGCAGATTCCACTCGGCGCTGCCGACCCGGCTGAGCAGCGCGCCGCGCGGGGCGCCGGCGGGGGCCGGGCGGACGGCGACCGCCTCGGCGGGCTCCAAAGGCTCCGGTGGCTCGGCGGCCGGGGGCAGGGGTGCGGGTCCGTCGCGCAGCTGGGCCAAGTGGGCGTCCACGTCGTCCAGTTGGTGCAGTGCCAGGTCGTACAGGGCGCGCTGCCAGCGTTCCTCGGGGTCCGTGTCGTCGTGGCGGACGTCCCGCCGTACCGCGTCCATGTCGCCCTTGAGCCGCCGCGCCTGGGTGATCAACGCCTCGACCGGGTCGTGCCCGGGCGGCTGGGCGGCGGCGCGGTCCGCGGAGACCGATGACGGCATTTCGCACTCCGAACGAGGGGGACGGCAGGGCCGGGCGGAACGGGGGACCGTAACGACTCTCGCACAGCGCGGGACGCCCCGTAAGGGATTTGGCAACACACGATACGGTGGTGCTTCCGGCATATGCCAGAGTCTTCCCGAAGCGATCCCGAGCGCTCCCGCAGTGCCCGGTCGGGCAATCAAGTCGTAGACGTCCTACGGGAGTTGACGGATCCGGCGGTCCTGCGTCGAGGCCCCCGGACCAGGTAGTCAACCGTCTGTTCGAGGGCCTTGTGTTCCCCGCCGTTCGGGACCGGCCGGTACCCATCGAACTCTGACCGGATTTGGCGGCATGCGAAGGGCCTCCCCGCACTCCATAAAGGCATGGAGACCACCATCGAACTGCCCGCCCTTGCCCGGCTCGTGACCGCCGAGGACCAGGAGATCCCGCTCACGGCCACCCTGCGCTACACCACCGGCGACCCGCTCGCCGTCTTCGTGGACTTCCCGGCCGAGGCGGCGCTGGAGGGCGAGGACGTCAGCTGGACCTTCGCCCGCTCCCTGCTGGACCAGGGGCTGCGCACCCCGGCCGGCCACGGCGATGTGCAGATCTGGCCCTACGGCCGCACCCGGACCGTACTGGAGTTCCACTCGCCCTTCGGTCTCGCCCTGCTCCAGTTCCCCACCTCGACCCTGCGCCGCTTCCTGGTGCGCACCTACGAGGTGGTCGCGGCCGGCCAGGAGGACATGGAGGCGGTGGTGGAGCGGGGGCTGAACGCGCTGTTCGGAGGGGTGTGAGGCGTCCGCCGGAGTTGTCCGGGTGAGCCCCGGCCGGTTTTGAACATTGTTCACCTTCGCCTCACCGCACGGGTATGGACCCGGACGACCGGCGCGGGCACCCTGGCCCGCGGTGTGCCGCAGGGGCACTACCGTGACCGAGGGCGGACGAATGACACCGATCAGCCGAAGGGGCTTCGTGGGGCTGGGCGCATCCGTGGCGGCGGGAGTGGCGCTGGGCGCCACCACGCGCACCACCGCGGCTGCCGCCACCACGGCGACCGGCACGATCAAGGACGTCAAGCACGTGGTGATCCTGATGCAGGAGAACCGCAGCTTCGACCACTACTTCGGCCGTCTCAAGGGCGTGCGCGGCTTCGACGACCGCAGCGGCATCACTCTCGGCGGCAACTACTCCGTCTTCAACCAGCCCAATCTGCTCTCCCGCCAGTACCCGTGGAAGCTCAGCTCCACCCCGTCGGCGGCCGGCAAGGACGGCGAGACCCTCGCGCAGTGCAACGGCGACCTGCCGCACTCCTGGTCCTCGCAGCACTCCGCCTGGAACAAGGGCCGCCTGGACAACTGGGTCCTGGGTGTCGGCAACGTCCGCTCGCTCGGCTACCTGGACCGCTCCGACATCCCCTTCCACTACGCGCTCGCCGACAACTACACCATCTGCGACGCCTACTTCTGCTCCACACTGAGCGCCACCGGCCCCAACCGCACCTATCTGTGGAGCGGCAAGGTCGACTCCTCCAGCAACGACGGCGGCGACGAGTCCGGCCTCACCTGGCAGACCTACGCCGAGGCGCTCCAGGCCGCCGGGGTGAGCTGGAAGGTCTACCAGAACGCCTCGGACAACTACGGCGACAACGCCTGCGCGTACTTCAGCAGGTTCGCCAACGCCAAGGCGGGCGACCCGCTGTACGACCGGGGCATGTCCTCGGTGCCGAAGGTGACCGGCTCCACCCCGGACGACATCGCCGCCGCCATCAGGGCCGACGTCCAGGCGGGCACTCTCCCGCAGGTCTCCTGGGTGGTGGCCAACCAGGCGTTCTCCGAGCACCCCTACGCCCCGCCCGGCGACGGCGCCCACTTCGTCAACCTCGTCTACCAGGCCCTGGCCGCCGACGAGGACGTCTTCGACTCCACCGTCATGTTCCTCAACTACGACGAGAACGACGGCTACTTCGACCATGTGCCCCCGCCGTCCCCGCCCTCCGGCACGGCCGGCGAGTTCCTCAACGGGGTGCCGTTCGGCTTCGGCTTCCGGGTGCCGATGATCGTCATCTCGCCCTGGACACGCGGTGGCTGGGTCTCCTCGGAGGTCTTCGAGCACACCTCGGTGCTGCGCTTCCTGGAGACCTGGACCGCCGCCCTCGGCACGCCCGCGAAGTGCGCCAACATCAGCGACTGGCGGCGCAAGGTGAGCGGCGACCTCACCGGTGTGTTCGACTTCGCCCACCCGGTCAAGGGCCCGGTCCCGCTGCCCGCGACCAGCGTCATCGGCATCGACAACTGCACCTCGCTGCCCAACCCGGTGCCGACCGACAACGCGCTGCCCGCGCAGGAGCCCGGCACCCGCCCGGCCCGCGCGCTGCCGTACCAGCCGGGCGGCTGTCTGGACCGCCTGGAGTTCGACGCGGGCGGCAAGACGCTCGCCTGGTTCGTCATGACCAACCAGGGCGGCCCCGCCTCCCGCGCGGCCCACTTCTCCATCCACCCCAACGCCTACCGTGACACCACGCCCTGGCAGTACACGGTGGACGCGGGCGGCACCGCCACCGACTTCTTCAACATCGGCTCGGGCTACGGCGACGGCAAGTACGACCTGTCGATGGTCGGCCCCAACCGGTTCCTGCGCCGCTTCCAGGGCGATGCCACCAAGGCGGGCAAGTCCGCCGAGGTGAGCACCCGTTACGCGGTCGAGCCGGGCAGCGGGAAGCTCGCCCTCTACTTCAAGATGGTCAACTCCGGTTCCTCGCCGGTGAAGTTCACCATCACCTCCAACCACTACCGCTCCGACGGCCCCTGGACGTACACCGTCGCCGCCGGCGCCTCGACGGAGGACTTCTTCAACGCGGTCGCGTACAACAACGGCTGGTACGACTTCACGATCACGGTGGACTCCGACGCGTCCTGGTCGCGCCGGTTCACCGGACACCTGGAGACGGGCGCCACCAGCGTCAGCGGCTGACCGCCGCGTCCAGGTCCGGGCGCGGGGCGAGTCCGGCGGCCAGCCGCCCACCGCCCTCCAGCGCCCGGACCCCCGCGCGGCGGGGTCGGAACTGGTTCTCGCCGCCGTTGACGCGCGGGGTGGTGCCGAGCATGAGGCCGCTGTCCGGGGAGGCGAGGAAGGCCACGGCGGCGACCGCCTCCGGGGCGTCCCCTCCGGCCGCCGGACACTCCGGCAGGACGGTCCGGGGTGCCCTGATCGCCTGGCGCGACGACGGCCGTGCTCGCCTCCGCCACCGGTTCCAGCGGGCCGTCGACGAGGGTGATCTGCCCCCGGCCGGTCCGGGCCGCCCCGGCCGGTCGACGACGCCGATCAGCCGGCCCTGGGGGCGCAGCGCATGCCGATGCGGACGCAGCCTGTGCCGTCGGGCAGGCTGGAGAAGATCACCGGTGTGTAGTCCGTGCTGAAGGCCGAACCCACGCCTGTGCCGGCGAAGGCCGTCTCCGTGACCGGCAGCAGGTTGATCCGCAGGGGCTCCGAAAGGGTCCTTCATGCCGTCGACGAACTCGTAGAGCGCGTGCCCGGCACCGTTCTTCTCGGTCACCGT
The DNA here is from genome assembly GCF_030450125.1 of Streptomyces sp. WP-1. Lineage (NCBI taxonomy): Bacteria > Bacillati > Actinomycetota > Actinomycetes > Kitasatosporales > Streptomycetaceae > Streptomyces > Streptomyces sp. WP-1. Next base: position 848,913 of record NZ_CP123923.1, on the reverse strand, counting down.
GATGACCACGCCCTCGCGCCGGTACGTGCCGACGAGCGGTGCCCGGTCCACCACGGGTGGCGTGGCCGACGGGCCGAAGGGTTCCGGCACGGCCACGCCTGCCAGATCGGCGAGCAGCTCGCGGTGGAGCGCCGCGTACACCTCGCGCGCGCCGCCGCCGTTGGTGAGCAGCGCGACGGCGACGCCGGCCGACGGCACCACGCGCAGGTAGGCGTACTGTCCGATGGAGGCGCCGTCGTGGCCGTAGCCGCCGACGCCGTTCCAGTCGTACAGGGTCCAGCCCAGGCCCCAGCCGTCCGAGCTGACCGTCCACTTGTCGGGGCAGTCCACCACCCGGCGTTGCATCAGCGCGACTGTCTCCTCGGAGAGCACGCGGGTGCCGTCCTCGGCCACGCCGCCGGCAAGGTGCATCCGGGCGAGCCGTGCGAGGTCGCCCGCGGTGGCGATGACCCTGCCGTACGGGCCCGCACATGGCGCACGGCGGTCACCCGCGCCGCCGTCGACCTGCGCGCCATGGTCCTGCGCCACCCCTGGGCCGGCCCCGAACTCGGCCAGGTCGGGCTTCTCCACGTCGGCCCGGACGCCGTCCGCATGACATCGGGTCTCCTCGCGCAGTTCGAGGCGGCCGGTTTCCCCGCGGGGGAGGAGGACCTGGCCGCGGGGGCGCTCATGTCCTACGTCGTCGGGATCGCCACCAGCGAGGCCGCATACCTCTCACTGGTCGACCGAAGCGGTGTCCCCGAGCACGAACGGCTGTCGGACCACAGCCCGGACTCCGGCGGGGAGGCGGACCCGCGGCAGGTGCGCGAGGACCGCTTCGCCCATGGACTCGACCGGATCCTCGACGGTCTCGCCGGCAGCCTCCCGCCGGGCGACGACCGTGGTTCCCGCCCCACCGGCCGGTGACATGACGAGCAGGCCCGCGAAGGTGTCGTCGGACAGGACAGCCGACGATCTCCCGGGCCCGCGCGGGCCGCACGGGCGGATCAGAACCGCAGCACCCCCGCGATCCCGTCCTCTTCGCCCAGCGTGCCGTCGGGCACGAAGCGGACGTCGGCGCCGGTCTCCAGGCACTGCTCCACGATCTCGTCCACGATGTCGTCGCGGGCGTCCAGGTCGCCGGGCTCGGCCGGCACCAGGTGGTCGCCGTCGTCGCGGACCACGGCCCGGAAGCCGTCCTCCACGGCGAGCAGCCGCACCCGGCCCTCCCGGGCGCTGAGCCACAGCTCGTCCAGACCGGCCGCGAAGGCCTTGCGGCCGCGCGCGGAGGTCAGTTCCTCGACGACGGAGTGGGTGCCCTTGGACTCCTCCGCCTCCAGGACCGGGCGGATGGCCTGCCACACCGCCTCGGGACCGGAGTTCGCGAGCCCGCCGTGCCCCACGTGCACCGCGCCCCTGGCGACCGTACCGGCCTCGTCCAGCAGGGAGAGCGCGGCCCGTTCGCCGGTGACGTACAGCGGCCGGGGGTGCTCGCGCAGCACGGCGGCCATCGCGTTGTCCGCCTCGCGCAGGAACTGCCGGGTGCCCTCGTCGCGGAAGGTGCTCGGCTGGTCACCGACGCGCATCTGCCGCTCGGCGTCGAAGTTCGGGCGGCTGCGGATCAGCGGGAAGCCCCCGGCGTGCTCCTCCGCCACCCGGTCCACGCCGCCGCTCCACAGGGTGACCTGGTCGGCCGAGACCGACAGCACCCAGAAAGGCCGCTCGGCCGCCTGCGCGGCGACCAGATTGCGGGTGAGGAAGGTGTCCGCGAGCACCACACGCTCGGGGACGCTGCGGGCCAGCGACCAGACCTGGTGCTCACCCGGCGCCGCGAAGATCACCAGACCCTCCTCGGCGTGCGCGAGATCCACCTCGGCGAGCGCCCGGTCGAGCTGGGCGTCCACGTCCGCCCGCCGCTCCCGGGTCACGGCGGGATCGGCCTCCAGGCGCTTGCGGGCCTCGGCCAGCATGTTGCGCAGCCGGACCGGATCCTGCTTGTTGCCGGATCCGCGGCGGTGCGTCGGGGTCAGCACCGACACCGCCGGATAGGGCCGCGGACGCCGCAGTTCGGCAAGGGTCGCGGGACTCAGTGCGTGCTCCATGACAGAACCATAGGGCTGATTCACATGTACGGCATTCGGGGTATTCAAGACGTATGACCGCGTGCCGGGACGCGCCCGCGGTGCCCCGGCGGCCGGGCCACCCGGGCGCCGGAGCGGTTCTCGACCGCGATGCCACACGGCGCGCCACGCTTGGGGAACTTTTTGCCCAGTGGCCGGTTCCCGGCGCCCGTGGCGCCCCGGCGTCGCGATTCCCGGACCTCGCGAAGGCAAAACGCGGCCGAAACCATCGGGCGGACGGCCGCGGCCGTGTTACGTCCGCGTTGACCGGCACCCGGCGCGGGCGGACGCTCGTCATATAGGTGCTCGATACAACTGGTTCGTCGGCCGGAGCCGCGGCCCGCGCGAAAGCGCAGATGAGCGCGGCGCCGGCGGTCGGCCGGAGGCAGGAGGCAGCGCATGTGCGGCATCACCGGATGGGTGTCCTTCGACCGTGACCTGAGCGCCGAGGCCACCACATTGCATGCGATGACCGAGACGATGGCCTGCCGCGGCCCGGACGACCGCGGCACCTGGGCCGAGGGGCCCGCAGCCCTGGGACACCGCCGGCTCGCCATCATCGACCTGCCCGGCGGCCGCCAGCCGATGTCCCTCGACACCCCCGAGGGCACCGTCGCGCTGGTCTACTCCGGGGAGACCTACAACTTCACCGAGCTGCGCCGCGAACTGACCGACCGGGGCCACCGGTTCACCACCGACTCCGACACCGAGGTGGTCCTGCACGCCTACGTCGAATGGGGCGACGCGCTGGCCGAACGCCTCAACGGCATGTACGCGTTCGCCATCTGGGACGGCCGCCGCGACCAGCTCGTGATGATCCGCGACCGCATGGGCATCAAGCCGTTCTACTACTACCGCACGCCCGACGGCGTCCTGTTCGGCTCCGAGCCCAAGGCGATCCTCGCCAACCCGCTGGCCCGCCCCCGGGTGACCCTCGACGGGCTGCGCGAGCTGCTCGTGATGATCAAGACCCCGGGGCACGCCGTCTGGGACGGCATGCGCGAGGTGGAGCCCGGCACGGTCGTCACCGTCGACCGCTCCGGACTGTCCACCCGCGTCTACTGGCGCCTGGAGACCCGCCCGCACGAGGACGACCGCGACACCACCATCGCCACCGTGCGCACCCTGCTGGACGACATCGTGCGCCGCCAGCTCGTCGCCGACGTGCCCCGCTGCACCCTGCTCTCCGGCGGCCTCGACTCCTCCGCCATGACCGCCATCGCCGCCCGGCAACTCGCCGAACAGGGCGAGACGGTGCGCTCCTTCGCCGTCGACTTCGTCGGCCAGACCGAGAACTTCGTCGCCGACGAACTGCGCGGCACCCCCGACACCCCCTTCGTGCACGACGTCGCCCGCAACTCCCGCACCGAGCACCAGGACATCGTGCTCGACGCCGAGGCGCTCGCCGACCCCGCCGTGCGCGAACACGTCATCCGGGCCCGCGATCTGCCGACCGGCTTCGGCGACATGGACGCCTCACTGCTGCTGCTCTTCCGCGCCATCCGGCAGAAGTCCACGGTCGCCCTGTCCGGCGAGTCCGCCGACGAGGTCTTCGGCGGCTACCTCCAGTTCTTCGACGAGGACGCCCGCAGCGCCGACACCTTCCCCTGGCTGGTGCGCTTCGGCCGCCACTTCGGCGACGACTCCGACGTACTGCGCACCGACCTGCTCAAGAGCCTCGACCTGGACGGCTACACGGCCGACGGCTACCGCACGGCCGTCGCGGGCATCGAACGCCTCGCCGGGGAGAGCGACTTCGAGTTCCGGATGCGGCAGATCTGCCATCTGCACCTGACCCGGTTCGTGCGCATCCTGCTCGACCGCAAGGACCGGATGAGCATGGCCACCGGACTGGAGGTGCGGGTGCCGTTCTGCGACCACCGCCTGGTCGAGTACGTGTTCAACGCCCCCTGGGCCCTGAAGTCCTTCGACGGCCGGGAGAAGAGCCTGCTGCGCGAGGCGTCCAGGGACGTCCTGCCGCAGAGCGTGTACGACAGGGTCAAGAGCCCCTACCCGTCCACCCAGGACCCGCGCTACGCCCGCGCCCTCCAGGACCAGGCCAAGGATCTGCTGGCCCGGCCCTCGCACCGCGTCTTCGACCTGGTGGACCGGGACCGCGTACGCAAGGCCGCCGAACGCGAGGCCCCGGTGTCCGACCAGGCCGCCCGGCGCGGCCTGGAACGCACCCTGGACCTCGCGCAGTGGCTGGACCTGTACGCGCCGGAACTCGTCCTCGGCTGAGCGGCCCGCTCAGCTGGGGCCGGGGCTGCTCGCGGCCGGGCCGACCGGGCTCGCCGATGCGGAACCGGTCGGGCTCGGGCCGGCCTGCGAGGGGCTCGCCGGGCTCGGGCTCGCCGGGGGTGTCGGGCTCGGGCTCGGCGTCGTGGTGGCCGGGGCCGGGCTCGGCGTCGCCTTCGTCGGCGTCGGCGTCGGCTTCGGGCTCGTCCGGGTCCCCGCACCGAGCCCCAGCGCGCGGTCCGCGGCCCCCGCCGAGGGCTGCCAGGACGTCGTCACCGGCTCCCACACCGCCACCTTGGACCCGGTGCCGAGGCGGGTGGGGGCGAAGACCCGGCCCCAGCGGCCCGTCCAGTCGCCGACGGTGACCGAGGCCGCCCGGCGGGCCTGCGGGTCCGAGGCGCGGCCGATGGTGCGCACATCGGCGTGGACGGTCGCGCCCGCCGGGAGCCGCAGCCGGCCCGTGCCGTCCCCCGACACCGGCAGCGCCGCCCCGTCCAGGCCGCCGAAGGTCACCAGCGGCACCCGGTCGATGGCGCAGGCGCGCCCGCTGCGGTTGGTGACGCTGACGCGCACCACGGTGGGCCGGTGCGGCACGGTGGCCGCCCGCAGCGTCAGCTCCCCCTGGACGCAGGGTGCCACCCGTGGGGCCCGGGGGGCCGCCTGTCCCGGCGGCGCGGTCAGCAGCAGGGCCGCGACGGCGGCAGCGGCGGTGGGTACGGCGATGGCGGCGCGCATGCGCATGATGGTGTCCCTCCGGTCGAGGTCACGGACGCCGGTCGGCGGCCGGTGCCTTCATCGGTCGATGCGGTTCGGGAAGACGCTCCACTCCTTCCCGTCCGCCGGGCAGGAGCTGCCGTACGCGGGCAGGGAGCCGTGGAGCAGGAAGTCGTCCACCGTGCGGTGCACGCACACGGAGGAGCCGTAGCCGGTGTGCCCGTCGCCCTTGTTGTCGAGGACGACGGCCGCGGGGCCGAGCCGCTGCGCGGTCCTGACGGCCCACGGGTACGGCGTCGCCGGGTCGCCGCGCGTGCCCACCAGCAGCATCCGCGGCGTGTCGACGTCCTTCACCTCGGCGCGGATGAAGTCGGTGCCCTTGGGGCGGCCGTAGCACATCAGCACCTGGGTGAGCCGGTAGCGGCCGAAGACCGGGGACGCCTCGTCGTACGCGGCCCGCAGCCGCTTCAGGTCCCCGGCGATCCGGGCTGCGGAGGGCCGGTCGGGGTCGTCCGCGCAGTTGATCGCCAGCAGGGCGGCCTGGAGGTTGTCGGGCGGCACGTCCTGGGGGTCGACCAGGCCGTCGTGCCCGGGGGCCGCCGGGCCCAGGACCGGCCCGGCGCCGCCGGTGGCGAAGCCCATGACGCCCCGGGGATCGCCGTCGCGGGTCAGCGTGCCCAGCGCCCGCTCCAGCGGCGGCCACAGGTCCTTGCTGTAGAGGGCCTGCACGATGGCCGTGACCAGGTCCTGCCCGGAGAACGGGTCGCCGCCGTCCGTCGTGACCGGCCGCCGGTCCAGCGAGCGCACCAGCCGGACCACCGCGTCGCCGGCCGCGCGCCGGTCCCGCCCGAACGGGCAGCCGGCGTCCCTCGCGCACCAGTCCAGGAAGTCCTCCAGCGCGGTCTGCTGCCCGCGCGCCCCGTCGATGCCCTGCTCGGCGAGCGACTCGGTCAGGGTGTCCACGCCGTCCAGCGCCATCCGCCCCACGTTGTGCGGGAACTGCGCCGCGTACACGGAACCGAGCCGCGTCCCGTAGGAGAAACCCAGGTAGTTGAGCTTCCGCTCGCCGAGGGCCTGGCGGATCACGTCCAGGTCCCGGGCGGCGTTCACGGTCCCTATGTACGGCAGCACGTCGCCGGAACCGCGCGCGCACGCGTCCGCGCTCCGCCGCAACTGCCGCAGCAGCGCCTGGGGGTGGGCGAGGTCGGCGTCCGCGCCGGCGACCGCCGCGGCCTGGTCGCCGCCGTCGCCGCAGCTGACGGGGGAGGAGCGGCCGACGCCGCGCGGGTCGAAGGTGACCACGTCGTAGCCGTTGGCCAGCCCCATGAACTGCTTGCCGTCGTACGCCAGTTCGTTCACGCCCGCGCCGCCGGGGCCGCCGAAGTTCAGCAGCACCGAGTGGCGGGAGCCGCCGGTGCCGCGATAGCGGGCCACCGCGAGGTCGAGCGTGCCGGTGCCGGGCCGGGCGTAGTCGAGCGGCACCGTCACCTTCCCGCACTGCATGTCCCTCGGCATGCCCGGACCCGCGCAGACGCCCCAGGCCACCTTCTGCCGGTAGAACCGGGACAGGTCGGGGCGGCCGGCCGCGGACGGAACCGAGGCCGCGACCGCGGGCGTGGGCAGTACGGAGCCGAGCAGCGTCAGGGCGAGGACTCCGGTACCCGCACAGCGCCGCACCGCGGACCGCGTGCACAGCTTGGCCAGCATCGATCGCCTCCCGAGGCGCCCGCAGCGGACCGGGACGGCGCCCTTTCGCTCACCATAAGTGGGCCCCGTTCGGCCCGCCTCCGGACGAGCGGAACGCCACCGGGTGCCGTATGCTCCGCGCCCGATTGGTGATCATTCATCGGCCTTACAAGCGGTTTATCGACGCTGCCACTCGATGGGGTGAAAGCCCGATGGGCCATAACTCGGCTGGTTCGCCCGCGTTTTACCGGGTGCGGGTGACTGCCCGCGAACTTGTCTGGAAGGCAGGAACCAATGAGACGGGCTACCCGAAACGGTGTGATCGCCGCCGTCGCCGCCTCCGGTGCGATGGCCCTGGCGTGGCCGGTGTCCGCCGCTTTCGCGGCCGACGGCGCGAGTGCCGACGGCGTCGCGGCCGGCTCGCCCGGACTGATCTCCGGCAACGGCATCCAGCTGCCGGTGGACGTCCCGGTGAACGTGTGCGGCAACACGGTCGACGTGGTGGGGCTGCTCAACCCCGCCATGGGCAACACGTGCGCGAACGAGACCGGTGGCGCCAAGGGCGGCTCGACCACCTCCGGCGGGGCCGCGGCCCACGGCGGCGCCCACCACTCCCCGGGAGTGATCTCGGGCAATGGGATCCAGCTCCCCATCGACCTGCCGGTCAATATCAGCGGCAACAGCGTCAATGTGGTGGGACTGCTCAACCCGGCCATGGGCAACACCTCCGTCAACGGCGGCGAGACCCCGAGCCACCCGGTGAAGCCCACCCCGCCGCCGCCGGCCCCCGCCAAGTCCCACCCGGCCAAGCCGCACACCCCGCGGCCCGCGCCGGAGCCGGTCACCGCCTCGCTGGCCCACACCGGTACGGACCTGACCACCCCCGCGGCGGCCGGCAGCGCGGCGCTGCTGCTCACGGGCACCATCCTCTACCGCCGTTTCCGCCCGAGCCGTATGCGCTGACCCCCACCCCGACCCAGGCCTCCACCGGCCACCGGGCCCCCACCGTCCAGCAGTCGAGCGGACGCCGGCCCGGTGGAGCCTCGCGGCGAACCCCCGCGCAGCGGCGACACCTTCACAGCCGGACACCTCCACGGCGGCGCACCCCCGCAGAGGCGCCCCGGCCCTCTCGCGGCCCCGGGAAGTACGGTGGCCCGGTGACGGACTGCATCCGACGGCGGTGGCGCACACTGCCCCCTGGACCCGGGTACTCCTGGTCGTCGCCATCGGGGGCTTCCTCGAAGGCACGGGCGCGCACGCCCTCGACCTCGCCCGGCACGGGCTGGGCGCCTACTCCTCCTTCGCGCCCCGCTCCAGGTCTTCTTCAGCGCGCTGGTCGTCCTCGACCCCCTGGTCGCCGTCCCGCTGCTGTACGCACGCCCGGCGGGCGTCCTGCTCGGCGCCGTGGCGATGACCGCGGACACCCTCGGCAACTGGTACGCCAACTGGTCCTGGCTGCACGCCGACTGGACCCGGCTGCCGCACCCGGTGGGGATGCTCCCCATCACCCTCTTCGGCCTGTTCGTCCTCGTCTCCGCGCTCCCGCCGGCGCGTGCGCTGACCACCCCGCGGCCGGTGCCGGTCGGCTGATCTCCCCGTGGTGCGCCGGCCGTTGATCCGCGAGGATGCTGCGGACACGGGCCGTCCGGTACGGCGGCCGGCCCCCGACGCAATGGAGCGCACCGATGACTTCTCCCGCCCCCCACGACCTCGTCGTCACCCGGGCCGGCCTCGCCGACTGGCCGGTGATCAGCGGGTGGGCGGCGGCGGAGGGCTGGAACCCCGGACTCGCCGACGGACCCGCGTTCTTCGCCCAGGACCCCGAGGGCTTCTTCCTCGGCCGGATCGGCGGCGAACCGGTCTCGGCCATCTCCGTCGTCAACTACGGCGCCGACCACGCCTTCCTCGGCTGCTACCTCGTCCGCCCCGATCTGCGCGGCCAGGGGCACGGCCTCACCACCTGGAAGACCGCCCTGGCCCACGCCGGCACCCGCACCGTCGGCCTCGACGGAGTCGTCGCCCAGCAGGACAACTACCGCCAGTCCGGCTTCCAGCTCGCCTACCGCACCGTCCGGTTCACCGGCATCGCCCCCGGGACGGAGACCTCCGAGGGAGTCCGCCGGGCCGGGCCCGCCGACCTCGCCGCGATCACCGCCTACGACAGTGCCTGCCACCCCGCCGACCGCCCCCGCTTCCTCGCCGAGTGGCTCACCACCCCGGGCCACCACACCGTCGTACGCCACCACGAAGGCCGCCTCACCGGGTACGGCGTGATCCGCCCCGGCCGCGACAGCCTGCGCGTCGGCCCGCTCTTCGCCGACACCGCCGAGGACGCCCGCGCCCTGTTCGCCGCGCTGGCCCGCGAGGCCGCCGGCCGCGAACTCGCCGTCGACGTCCCCGAACCCAACGCCGCGGGTATCGCCCTCGCCGAGGCCGCCGGGCTCGCCCCCTCCTTCGAGACGGCCCGCATGTACACCGGACCGGTCCGCGCCCACGCCCAGGACCGCGTCTTCGGCGTGACCACCCTCGAACTGGGCTGACCGGGTAATCGCGTTGCCGCGCCCCCTCCCGCGTGATCGGGTGGGCGGCCATGGAGAAGAACGAGATCCTCGCCCTGTACGACCGCGACCTGCGCGAACACGCCGCCCCCGACGGGCCCGGCGCCCATGTCGAACGCGTCGGGGAGGTGGTGCGGCAACGCGCCGACGCGCATGGCTGGAACGGGGTGCTGTGGACCGGCCTCGACGAGGCGGGCGCGGACGCGGCGATCCAGGAGCAGATCGCCGCCTTCACCGCCCTCGGCCACGACTTCGAGTGGAAGCTCTACAGCCACGACCGGCCCGCCGACCTCGGCGCCCGGCTCACCGCGGCCGGATTCCGGGCCGAGCCGGCCGAGACGCTGATGATCGGCGAGATCGACCGGCTCGACCTGGCCGCCCGGCTCCCCGCGGGGGTACGGCTGGTGGAGGTCGTGGACGAGGCGGGCGTCGATCTCTTCACCGAGACGCACGAGAAGGCGTTCGGCACCGACGGGACCCGGTTGCGCCGTCGGCTGCTCAGCCAACTGGCCGCCGATCCGGGCGCGTTGGTGGCCGTCGTCGCGCTGGCCGGGGCCGAGACCGTCAGTGCCGCCCGGATGGAACTGGTGCCCGGCACCCCGTTCGCGGGGTTGTGGGGCGGCGGCACCGCCGAGGCGTGGCGGGGCCGGGGCCTGTACCGCGCCCTCGTCGCCCGCCGCGCCCGGATCGCCGCCGCCCGCGGCTGCTGCTACCTCCAGGTCGACGCCTCGCCGATGAGCCGCCCCGTCCTGGAGCGGCTCGGCTTCCTCCCGCTGAGCACCACGACCCCTTACCTCTATGAGGTCAAGGGAAGTTGACGGTATGTCAACGACGTGCCAACGCCCGATCGAGTGCGGCGATCCCCGCCGCCGCCAGGGCGATCTGGATGAGCCACTCGATCCAGTCGGGCCCCTTGGTGTCCGCGACCCCGATCCCCGCCGCGATCGCGGAGCCGATCAGCGCGGCCACGATGCCGACGACGATGGTCCACAGCACCCCGATGTGCTGCCTCCCCGGGACGACCAGCCTGCCCAGCACACCGATGATCAGGCCGATGATGATCGCGCTGATGATGCCTGAAATCTCCATCTCCACCCCTTCGCACGGCGTGAACCCGTCCTTGGAGAAGGTGCCCGCTGGAGAGCCGGACAGTCCGGCGCGCTTTATTGCCGGGACTTTCTGTTCACCGGCCCTTCATGCCATGTACCTTTCAAGCCATCGACGCGTGTAGAACCCTCAAGCGGGTTCTACGCGCGCAGACTTGGCGCCGCAACGCCCTCTCCCCACCCCCACACCGCACAACGGAGGTTCGCCGGATGCCCGGATCCACGAGATCCCGACGCAGAGTCACCACCGCACTCGCCGGTTTCGGCCTGCTCCTGACCGGAGCCGCCGTCCAGGTCGGTGCGAGCGCCCCCGCCCAGGCGGCGACCACACACCGCGTCCTGTTCGACAACGCCCACGCCGAGACGGCCGGCAACGCCGACTGGGTCATCTCCACCAGCCAGCCCGACCCGCTGGGCCAGAACGCGAACCCGCAGTCCGAGACGGACTGGACCGGCGCGCTCTCCTCCTGGGGCGTGGCGCTCCAGAAGACCGGCGACTACAGCCTGAAGACGCTGCCTTCCGGCCAGAGCCTGACCTACGGCGGCTCGTCCGCGCAGGACCTGTCGAACTTCGACACGCTGGTCCTGCCCGAGCCCAACACGATGTTCTCGGCCGCCGAGAAGACGGCGATCATGAACTTCGTGAAGAACGGCGGCGGTCTGTTCATGATCTCCGACCACACCGGTGCCGACCGCAACAACGACGGCAACGACGCGGTCGAGATCCTCAACGACCTGATGACGAACAACGGTGTCGACAACACCGACCCGTTCGGCTTCTCCATCGACGCGCTGGACGTCAAGTCCGGCTACCCGGCCGCGATCAGCGACAGCACCGACCCGGTGCTGAACGGCTCCTTCGGCAAGGTCACCAAGAGCCTGTTCGCCGACGGTACGACCGCCACCCTCAAGCCCGCCGACAACGCGGCCGTCAAGGGCCTGGTCTACCGCAGCGGTTACTCGGGCAACACCGGCGCCTTCTTCCTGACCAGCACCTTCGGCGCGGGCCGCGTCGCGTTCTGGGGCGACAGCTCCCCGATCGACGACGGCACCGGCAGCTCCGGCAACACCCTGTACGACGGCTGGAACGACCCCGGCGCCACCAACGCGCCGCTCGCCCTGAACGCCACCGCGTGGCTCGCCGGTGCCGGCGGCACCAGCGGCGGCGGTGGCGGCACCGGCGGCGGTGGCGGTGGCACGGGTGGCGGCGGCACCGGCACCTGTACCGCGGGCCAGCTGCTCGGCAACAACGGCTTCGAGTCGGGCGACACGACCTGGAGCGCGTCCGGCAAGGTCATCACCAACGCCGCGGCCGAGTCCGCCCACTCGGGTTCGTACTACGCCTGGCTCGACGGCTACGGCACCGCCACCACCGACACGCTCTCCCAGCCGGTGGCCGTCCCGGCGGGCTGCACCTCGGCCAAGCTGAGCTTCTACCTGCACGTGGACACGGCCGAGACCTCGACCACCACCGCCTACGACACCCTCAAGGTGCAGGTGCTGAACGGGTCCGGCACGGTGCTCGGCACCCTGGCGACGTACTCGAACCTCAACGCGGGATCCGGCTACACCCAGCGCAGCTTCGACCTCAGCGGCTACGCCGGGCAGAACATCACCCTTCAGTTCACCGGCACCGAGGGCTCCAAGTACCAGACCTCGTTCGTCGTGGACGACACCGCGCTCACCGTGAGCTGAGCGCCCCGCACGCGAGGGGGGTGGGTCCGGCGGGACCCACCCCCTTCGTCATGCCGCCGGCACGGTCCGCTCCGGGGTGTTCCACCCGGAGACCCGCACCCGGGGGGCCGCGCCGCGCAGATCGGCCGTCCGGTAGACGGCGGTCAGCGTCACCGACTCACCCGGCCACAGCCCGACCTCGTTGTCCGACCAGCGCACCGGCAGCACCGGCACCCCGCGCCCGTCGACCAGGTGCACATCGGTCAGCAGCGCGGGCGTCCGCCCGTCCGTCGTGTTGCGCAGGGTCACCGTGGTGGTCGACGTGCCGCCGTCCGAGCGGGTGGTGGCCGTCGCGGCCACCGGGACCGGCGCCATCGAGGCCAGTCCGGTGAGGTCGGCGTAACCGGTCGTCGGCGTGTACCACCAGGTGGTGCCCGGCCAGTCGAGCGTGTCCTGCCTGCCGGAGAGCCAGTACACGTTCCGGCTCACCTCCCGGCCGCCCGCGTCGGTCAGCACCAGCCGCAGCAGATACGTCCGCGCCAGCCCCGGCACCGAGTCCGGCAGGGTCAGCGCGTTCGCGTGCGCCCCGTCCCCGGGCACCGACAGACCGGCGGCCGCCCCGTCGTAGCGCAGGGTGCCGTCGGGATCGAACAGCGTGGCCCGCGCGGCCAGACCGCGCGCCGTCGTGTGCCGGTTGTTGACCACCGCCACCGAGCGGTCGTCGTAGCCGTACTGGATGTGCAGCGGCTCGTTGGCCTTCTTCGCGCCGAAGTAGGCGCCGCCCTGGTCGAGATAGCGGTCCGTCAGCTGCCAGTGCAGGGACGTCCAGCCGCTGTTGAACATCCAGTGGATCACCCCGGTCGCGGGCGCCTCGGGGTCCGTCGCGTTGCGCCCGTACGCCTCGAACTGGGCCCGCACGTTCTCGTACTGGGCCAGCTGGGCCTTGCGGACGTAGTCGGCGAGGCCGGTGGGGGCGCCGTAGCGGGCGGCGAGCGCGGCGTCGTAGAGCGAGAGCGTGCCGAAGGTGGCGGACGGCGAGCGGTGGTACTGCTTGGCCCCGGGGTCCTGCCAGAGGCTGTCCAGCTCGGCCGGGGTGAGCATCCGGCGCAGGGTGTCCAGGGTGGGGATGCTGGGGCCCGCGCTGGTCTCGGAGTTGAAGCCGGTGGCCCCGCCCTCGCGCTTGGCATACCAGTAGCCGGGCGGCACCCAGTCGTAGGGGCCGGTCATCTTCATGCCCGAACTTCCCAGCCGGGGCGAGGACTTGTCGGAGGCGGCGGGGACGACCGGGAGGTTCCAGTCGGCGGCCCGCAGCGCGTCCAGGTAGTTCTTCTCGATCCTCGCGTCGGGCGCGAAGTCGCTGCCGATCAGGAAGGAGATCACGCTGGGGTGGTCCCGCAGCCGGGCGGCCTCGGCGGCCATGGACGCCTTCGCCACCGGGTAGTCGGCCGGGGTCCACTTCTCCCCGTTCTCCGTGCCGTTGACCTGCCCCTCCCACTTGGTGCAGCACTCCCAGCCCGGCAGCGTGAGCACCCCGTACCGGTCGGCCAGCCCGAAGAACTCGTCCGGCTCCAGATGGCCTTCCAGCCGCAGGGTGTTCAGACCGAGGTCGACGGCGTACCGCAGCCGGTCCTCGGCATAGGCGCGGTCCCAGCGCAGGAACTCGTCCGGCGACCAGCCGCCGCCCTTGATCAGCAGTGGCCGGCCGTTGATCCGGTACTGGCGGGCCCCGGCCGCGTTCAGCGGTGCCCGGACGTCGCGGATGCCGAAGGACTCGTGCGCGGTGTCCGAGGCGGTGCCCGCCACGCGCGCGGTGAGGTCGAGGGCGTACAGCGGCTGTCCGCCCATCCCGGCCGGCCACCACACCTTCGGCGCGGTCAGGTGCAGCGCGGGCACGTCGGCGGGGGAGAAGGTGAGGGTCCGCGTCTCGTGCGCGGCGAGCCGGACCGTCCTGCCGAAGCGCGCCGGGCCGACGGTGCCGGTGACCTCGGCGGTGACCGGCGCGGCGGAGTCGTTGCGGGCCTGCGCGCGGACGGTGAGGTCGGCGGCGGCGAGGGAGGGCACGGCCAGCTTGGTGACCACGTGCGCGTCGCGCAGCGCCACCGGGCCGCCCCGGCGCACCAGGACGTCCCGGACGATGCCCATGTTCCGGTCGGGCGGCGGCTGGAGCCAGTCCAGCCAGCCGATGGTCAGGTCCTTGCCCGGATCGTTGGGCCGGATGCGGAAGGCGACCGTGTTGACGCCGCGGCGCACCAGGGCGGTGACGTCCAGCTCGTGGTGGGTGAAGGCACCGGTCACATCCCGTGCGGCGGCCACCTGGCGGCCGTTGACATAGACGTCGGCGGCGGAGACGACCCCGCTGAAGTCGAGCAGGGTGCGCCGCGCGGTGTCGGCGACGGTGAAGTCGGAGCGGTACCACCAGGGCACCTCGAAGTCGGCCTTCGGGATCTTCGCCAGGTTGGTGGAGCGGAACGGGTCGTCGTACACCCCGGCGGCCAGCAGCGCGGCCAGCACCGTGGAGCGCGGGCCCGCCGGGTACCAGCCGCGCGCCGCGTAGCCGGGGGAGGAGACGGCCGCGGGTGAGTCGCTCACCTTCGCCGTGGACTGGACGGTGAAGGCGGCGAGCGGGGTGGTGCTTCCGGCGGCCGAGGACACCTCGGTGCTCCGGGTGGCCGCCTTCAGCTCCGCGACCGGCCGCAGCGGCGGCGCGGGGACGTGCGGGTCGGCCCAGGCGCCGGTGGTGAGGTAGCCCAGCAGGGCGAGGAGCCCGGTGGCCGTGGCGAGCCGATGGCCGGGGGCGGGGCGAGGGAACACAGACGGTCTCCAGGCTCGTAAAGTTAGGAAACTTTACTAACCGGGCTTAAGCTAGGTCGCCGTCCCAGGGCTGTCAACGACCGTCGCCACAGCGCCCGCTGAATGTCCGTCAACCGCCTTCATCCGGCGGCCGGATTCTCGTAGGGTCCCCTCCCCGACGCCTCCAGGAGTCCCCATGTCCGGTAGCCCGCCCTCCCCGGACGGCTTCGTCCGCCGGGTCGGGCTGTTCCAGGCCACGGCCATCAACATGAGCCAGATGTGCGGCATCGGCCCGTTCGTCACCATCCCGCTGATGGTCGCCGCGTTCGGCGGGCCCCAGGCGGTCGTCGGCTTCGTCGCGGGCGCGGTGCTGGCCCTGTGCGACGGGCTGGTCTGGGCCGAGCTGGGCGCCGCGCTGCCCGGCTCCGGCGGCAGTTACGTCTATCTGCGCGAGGCCTTCCGGTATCGCACCGGCACGCTGATGCCGTTCCTGTTCGTGTGGACGGCGATGCTGTTCGTGCCGCTGATCATGTCCACGGGCGTGGTCGGCTTCGTCCAGTACCTCGGCTATCTCGCCCCCGGCCTCGGCGGCCCGGCCGGCGACCTGACCGGCCTCGGCGTCATCGCCCTGGTGGTGCTGCTGCTGTGGCGCGGCATCGAGCACATCGCGCGGATCACGGCCGTGATGTGGACCGTGATGATCGCCTCCGTGGTCCTGGTGATCGCCGCCGCCGCGACCGACTTCAGCCCCCGACTCGCCTTCACCTACCCGGCGGGCGCCTTCGACCTGACCGGCGGCCACTTCTGGGCCGGCTTCGCCGCGGGCCTGACCATCGGCGTCTACGACTACCTCGGCTACAACACCACCGCCTACATGGGCGCCGAGATCAAGGACCCCGGCCGCGTGCTGCCGCGCTCCATCCTCTACTCGATCCTCGGCATCATGGCGATCTACCTGCTGCTCCAGATCGGCACGCTCGGCGTGGTCGACTGGCACCGCATGAGCGACCCGGGCGACATGGCGTCCACCTCGGTGGCCTCCGCGGTCCTGGAGCGGACCTGGGGCCGGGGCGCCGCCGACACTGTCACCGTGCTCATCCTGATCACCGCCTTCGCCTCCGTGTTCACGGGCCTGCTGGGCGGCTCCCGGGTGCCGTACGACGCCGCGCGCGACCGGGTCTTCTTCCGGCCGTACGCCAGGCTGCACCCCCGGCACCGCTTCCCCACGCTGGGCCTGGCGACCATGGGCGTGATCACCGCGGTCGGCTTCCTCATCGGCCGGCACACCGATCTCGCGACCCTGATCCAGCTGCTCACCACCGTGATGGTGATCGTGCAGGCGCTGGCCCAGATCGTCGCCCTGACGGTGCTGCGCTCCCGGCGGCCCGATCTGCGCCGCCCGTACCGCATGTGGCTCTACCCGCTGCCGTCCCTCGTGGCCTTCACCGGCTGGTGCGTGATCTACGCCTGCGCCGACCACAACTCACCGGGCCGCCACCCCGCCGAGTGGTCCCTGGCCTGGCTGGCCCTCGGCTGCGCGGCCTTCCTGGTCTGGGCGCGGCGGGAGCGGGTCTGGCCGTTCGGGGCGAAGGAGACGGACGAGGAGCGCTCCGCCGGACGGGACGCCGAGACCGTATGAGCCCCGGGGGGCTATGATCCGGTCGGCGTGAGGAGCCTCCCCGGCCGGACGGAAGTCCGCCCGGGGAGGCTCTCGTTCATGACCGACAACATGAACGAGAGCATGGACGAGAACGTGCACGAAGAGATCGGCGGGACCATGAGCGTGGCCCCGTGCGTCCGCCTCGCGACCCTCCAGGACCGGCCCGCCGTCGAGCGGCTGTGGCTGATGTTCCGCCATGACATGTCCGAGTACCAGGGCCGACTGCCCGCGGCCGACGGCACGTTCCGCGGCGAGCGGGTGGAGTCCGCGTTCACCGAGGACGGCTGGGCGGCGTACCTGCTGAGCCGCGGGGACCGCCTCGCCGGGTTCGCCTTCGTACGGGGGCTCGACGGGCCGGTGCGCGTGCTGAACAGCTTCTTCGTGGTGCGAGGCGCCCGGCGCGGGGGAGTGGGGCTGCGGGCCGTACGGGAGGTGCTGCGGCGGCATCCGGGACGGTGGGAGGTGGCGTTCCAGCGGGACAACGCGGGCGGGGCGGCCTTCTGGCACCGGGTCGCGGAGGAGGTCGCGCCGGGCGGGTGGAGCCGTACCGAGCGTGCGGTGCCGGGGCGGCCGGAACTGCCCGCGGACCTGTGGCTGAGCTTCACCGTGAGCCGCTGAACGAGCCCCGGACACAAGGGCGCCGGCGCAGAGGGAGAGGGCCGGTCCGCTGGGCGCACCGGCCCTCCGTCCTTCTTCCTTCCGTGTTCTTCTTCTCTTCCTCGTTCTCGACGATCGGCTCCTTCCTCGCGCGTTCTCGTCGTGCTTCCTTCCCCACTAGGGCCTGGGCGTGCTCTTCGTGGCCTTCGCCGACGACGCGGCGCAGACGATGCCGAGGAGGAGGGCCAGTGCGCCGATCACGACGTTGTTGATGATCACACCGGTGTCCGGGGCGCTCCCCACGATCCACGGGGCGATGATCATCCAGACGCCCAACGCGCACATCGCCCAGCTGAGGCCGTACATCCGCTCGGGGGCCCTGGTGAATCCCAGCGCCAGCAGCCCGATCGCGATGCCCATGATCAGGTTGTGCGTCATGAGCGCCGGCTGACTGATGGTGTAGTGCAGGATCCAGGGCGATGCCGCGCAGTACAGACCGAGCAGGAACACCGGCCCGTCCACGAGCGCCACATCACGACCGCCGAGCATGCGGGCGTAGCGTTCCCGCATTTCGGGGACATCGGGGTGGGTCGATATGTCACCCCTGTGCGACACGTTGGCCATGACTTTCGTCTCCTTCGAATGCGCAGGCCAGACCGCTGATGGTGCGGTGTTCAGCGAGCACCGCACTACCCATTTTGCGCTTGTTCGCCGTTTATGTGTAGCCGTAGGACGGTTTGTCATGTATGGGGTCGCGCCGAACGGCGGGCGGAGACGCCTCGCGCGCCCGTATGACTACCATCGTGTAGACAGTCCGCACAGGGACCGCACGGACGACGAGGAGGGTGAGGACGTTTCCATGACCGACGGCAAGGACGAACGCCGACCGGCCGGTGGACTGGAGGCGAGCGTCATGGCCGCGCTCTGGGCCGCCGACGGCCCCCTGACCCCCGGGCAGGTCCAGGCCGGTCTGGGCGCGGACCTGGCGCGTACGACGGTGACGACCATCCTCAGCCGCCTGCACGACAAGGGCGTCGTCGAGCGGCAGCGCCGGGGCCGCGGCTTCGTGTACTCCCCGGTCCAGGAGGTCCAGGACGCCCACGGCCTCACCGCCCGCCGGATGCACACCGAGCTGGACCGGGACAGCGACCGCGAGACCGTGCTCGCCCGCTTCGTCGCCCAGCTCAACCCCGACGACGAGCGCATCCTGCGGGATCTCCTGGAATCCGACGGCTGAGGGGAGCCCCCGGCCGATGACCGCCCTCCTCCTGCTGCCCCTGCTGCTGCCCTGCGCCCTGCCGGTACTGGCCCGGTGGGCCCTCGCCCGGCTGGCCCCCGCCGCCGCGCTGTGGGCCGTCACGGGCTGCGCGGTGGTCCTCGGCGGCTGCTCGCTGGCCGCGCTCGGCGCCTTCGTGCTGATCGGGCTGCTGCGGCTGCCCCTGTTCGCCGCGTTCGGCGAGTTCGTCCACCCGCTGCGCACCGCCCCCGCCCTGATCGTGGTGCCGGCCGCCGCCACCTCGGTCGGTGTCCTCGCCGTCTGCTGCTGGACCTCGGCGCGCTCGGTACTGCGGCAGGGCCGGGCCTTCCGCGTCGCCCGCACCGAGGCCGGTCGGCGGCCCGCCGCCGGTGACCTGTGCGTGGTGGACTCGCCCCGCCCCGACGCCTACGCGCTGCCCGGCCGCCCGCACCGCATCGTCGTCACCACCGCGATGCTGCGCAGCCTGGACGGGCCCGAGCGGGAGGCGTTGTTCGCGCACGAGCGGGCGCACAACGAGGGCGGCCACCACTACTTCCTCGCCGCCGCCGAACTCGCCGCCCACTGCCACCCCGCGCTCCGGCCGGTCCGTACGACCATCCGGCTCGCCGCCGAGCGGGCCGCCGACGAGGCCGCCGCCGCGCGGGTGGGGGACCGTCGGCTGACCGCGCGGGCCATCGCCCGTGCCGCCCTCGCCGGGCACGACGCCGGCACCCCGCGGCCCGACTTCGCGGCCGGGGCGGCCACGGGCCCGGTGCCGCAGCGGGTCCAGGCCCTGCTGGGTACGCCCGGCAGGCCCCGTGCGGGCCGGGCCGTCGCCGCGCTGCTCATCGCCTGCACCGCCCTGTCCGGGGCGGCCTCCGCGGCCGGGCTGGTGGACTTCCACCACCGGGTGGAGGTGGCGCAGGGCGAGGAAGCGCCCTGACGCGGTGTGAGAGCACCCCGGTGTCGGCGGTGAGAGCACCCCGACGTGGCAGTGAGGGCGCCCCGACGCAGCGGTGAGGGCGCCTCGGTGCGGCGGGGCGAGGGGCATCCCGGTGCGAAGCGCCCTCGCGGGAACGCCCCGGCGGTCTCGTCACGACACCCCCGGCGGTCTCGCCGCGACACCCCCGGCGGTCTCGTCACGGCACCCGGCCGACGCCTTTGCGACGCGCGTAGACAACTCCATGGCAACGCGCGTAGACAAGTATCTGGTTTTACGTATAACCTCACCGGCTAACCAACCCCGTCGGCACCGTCGGCCGCCTGATCGACCCCGGTACAACTCGCTGAGGAACGCCCTGCCATGACCGCCCCCCGCATCGACACCGACACCCTCCGCCGCCTCCCCAAGGCCGTGCTGCACGACCACCTCGACGGCGGCCTGCGCCCCGCCACCCTGGTCGAGCTGGCCGCCGAGGTCGGGCACCAGCTGCCCACCACGGACCCGGACGAGCTGGCCGCCTGGTACGTCGAGGCCGCCAACTCCGGTGACCTGGTGCGCTACATCGCCACCTTCGAGCACACCCTCGCCGTGATGCAGACCCGTGAGGGCCTGCTGCGCACCGCCGAGGAGTACGTCCTGGACCTCGCCGCCGACGGCGTGGTCTACGGCGAGGTGCGCTACGCCCCCGAGCTGAACACCCGGGGCGGCCTGAGCCTCGCCGAGGTCGTGGAGAGCGTGCAGGAGGGCCTGGCCGCCGGTATGGCGAAGGCCGCCGCCGCGGGCACCCCGGTGCGCGTGGGCACCCTGCTGTGCGGCATGCGGATGTTCGACCGCGTCGCCGAGGCCGCCGACCTGGCCGTGGCCTATCGGGACGCCGGGGTCGTCGGCTTCGACATCGCCGGCGCCGAGGACGGCTTCCCGCCCGCCGACCACCTGGCCGCCTTCGAGCACCTGCGCCGCGAGAGCGTGCCCTTCACCATCCACGCCGGCGAGGCGTACGGCCTGCCCAGCATCCACCAGGCGGTCCAGGTGTGCGGCGCCCAGCGCATCGGGCACGGCGTGCGGCTGACCGAGGACATCGTGGACGGCAAGCTCGGCCGGCTCGCCTCCTGGGTGCGCGACCGCCGTATCGCCCTGGAGATGTGCCCCACCTCCAACCTCCAGACCGGCTGCGCCACCTCGATCGCCGAGCACCCCATCACCGCGATGAAGGACCTCGGCTTCCGGGTCACCCTGAACACCGACAACCGCCTGGTGTCCGGCACCACGATGACCCGGGAGATGGCGCTGCTGGTCGAGGAGGCCGGCTGGGGCGTCGAGGACCTGCGGACGGTCACGGTGAACGCGCTCAAGAGCGCGTTCATCCCCTTCGACGAGCGCAAGGCCCTCATCGAGGACGTGGTCCTGCCCGGCTACGCCGCCGCGCTCTGAACCAGCCCCTTGAGGTAGGCGGCCTGTCCGATGTGCTGGAGATCGTCGGACAGGACGCTCACCAGGCGGGCGCCGAGCGTCACCGGCGGGTCCCAGCGCTCGTCCACGACGCGTTCGAGGTCCTTGGCGGCCAGTGAGCGCAGCGCGCCCAGCGTCTGCTCGTGCACCGCGTCGTAGTACCCGCTCAGCAGGTCGGCGCTGTCCACCCGCACCTTCGCGACCTTGGCCGGGGTGTGCCCGTAGCCGGTGTCGGCGCGCGGCAGATCGAGGCCGAAGCGCTTCTCCCAGCCGTCGGAGAGCCACACCTGGTCGAGACCGAAGGCGTCGGCGATGTGGTCGTCCTGCACCCGGGTGAGATGCCAGACCAGCCAGGCGATGGTGTTGGCGCCCGGGACCGGGCCGTGGTGCAGCTCGTTCGGACCGAGGCCGCCGAGGGTGTCGTGGACTTCTTCCTGGATGCGGCCGTAGCCGTCGATGAGGATGTCCTTGGCATGCATACCGTCCACCATCACAGATGGACGGCGCGCCCGCGTCCGCAATTCAGGACGACCGGTACGGCGCCAGGCCCTCCGCCTCCAGCAGTGCCACCAGGGCGCGGGCCGCGGGGCTGGTGGAGTGCTCGGGCGGCAGCAGCGCCACCGTCTCGTACTCGGCCTCGCCCGTCCCCTTGAGCGGCAGCGCGGTCAGCGTGGGCCGCTTGTGCCGGAAGTGCCGGGGTACGACCGCGACACCCAGGTTCTCGTCCACCAGGTCCAGCAGCGTGTGCACGTCGTTGACCTCCAGCGCGACCGTGCGCCGCACCCCCGCCGCGGCGAAGGCGGCGTCGGTGGCCCGGCGCGGGCCCCAGTCCGGGTGGAAGTCGACGAAGACCTCACCGGCGAGGTCGGCCGTGCCCAGCAGCGCCCCGGCCGCGGCGAGCCGGTGTCGGGGATGGCACAGCACGGTCATCGGCTCGCTGGTCAGCGACACCGAGCGCAGCTGGTCGCCGTCCGCCCGGGTGCGGTAGGCGAAGGCCAGATCGAGGCGGCCCGCCGCGACCTCCTCCGCCAGCGCGCCCGAGCCCGCCTGGCGCAGCCGGATCTCCACGTCCGGGTGCGCGCCCCGGAACGCCGCCAGCAGCCGGGCCACATGCACCCCGGCGACGCACTGCTCGGTGCCCAGCGCCAGCGTGCCGCGCAGCACGCCCTGCACCGCAGCGACCGCCTCGTGCGCCGCGCGCACCTGCGCGAGGATCCGCTCGGCCTCCGCCAGCAGCGCCCGCCCCGCCTCCGTCAGCGTCACCCGCCGCGTGGTGCGCACGAACAGCGGTGCCCGCAGCTCCCGCTCCAGCGCCCGGATGGACGCGGACAGGCCCGACTGGGACACCATCAGCCGCTCGGCGGCCCGGGTGAAGTGCTGGTCCTCGGCGACCGCGACGAAGTGCTGGAGATGACGCAGTTCCATGATTGAGCAGCCTAGCCGCTGAATTCCATCCGATTCTCCCATTGGACCGCAGGGCGCGGCCCGGGGAATCCTGGGCCGGAAGATCCGTGCCCGACCTTCTGGAGTCGCGTTGTACACCGCATCCCCCGACCGTTACGCCGAGATGCCCTACCGGCGCACCGGACGCAGCGGCCTCAAGCTCCCCGCGCTGTCGCTCGGCCTGTGGCACAACTTCGGTCCCGACCGCCCCGTGGAGACCCAGCGGGCCATCCTGCGCCGCGCCCTCGACCTCGGTGTCACCCACTTCGACCTGGCCGACAACTACGGCCCGCCGCCCGGCGCCGCCGAGTCCGCGCTCGGCGCCGCCCTCGCCGCCGACCTCGCGCCCTACCGCGACGAGCTGGTCATCTCCACCAAGGCCGGCTACCTCATGTGGCCCGGCCCGTACGGCGAATGGGGCTCGCGCAAGCACCTGCTCGCCTCGCTCGACCAGAGCCTGAGGCGGACGGGCCTGGAGTACGTCGACATCTTCTACTCGCACCGCCCCGACCCGGACACTCCGCTGGAGGAGACGATGGGCGCGCTGCACACGGCCGTCCAGCAGGGCAAGGCGCTCTACGTCGGCGTCTCCAACTACTCCGCCGAGCAGACCCGGGAGGCCGCCCGCATCCTCGCCGGCCTCGGCACCCCGCTCCTCATCCACCAGCCGCGCTACTCGATGCTCGACCGGCGCCCCGAGGACGAGGGCCTGCTCGACGCCCTGGACGAACTGAACGTCGGCTCCGTCGTCTACTCGCCCCTGGAGCAGGGCCTGCTCACCGGCCGCTATCTGAAGGGCATCCCCGAGGGCTCCCGCGCCGCCGGCGACAGCCCGTTCCTGAGTTCCGAGGCGGTCACCGAGGATCTCGTCGGACGGCTGCGCGCGCTCCAGGAGATCGCCGAGTCCCGCGGCCAGAGCCTCGCCCAGCTGGCTCTCGCCTGGGTGCTGCGCGGCGGCCGGATCACCTCCGCCCTGGTCGGCGCGAGCAGCGCGCGCCAGCTGGAGGACAGCGTCGGCGCCCTGCGCAACCTGGACTTCGACGCGGAGGAACTGAAGCGGATCGACGCGATCGTACGGTCGTGACAACACCGCCCCTTTGCGCGGACCCCCGCACGCGGCCCGGCCTCCGCCCCACCCGGGGCACGGAAGCCGGGCCGCGTGCCGTCACGCACCCTCGGGGACCCGGTCCAGGAACCCCATCACGTGGCGGATACGGCCCTCGCCGTCCAGGGTGACGACGTCGAACCCGGCGACCGGCGCCGAGCCGTCGGCCTCGTTCACCAGCTCCCAGCCGAAGCGCGCGATGTCGTGGTGCCCGTCCACCGCGCCGAGCGGGCGGAAGACGAACCCCGGGAACTGCTCGTGGGCCGCGGCGATCACGGCCGCCACGCCCTCGTGGCCGCGGACGTCGGCGAGCGGGTCGGTGTAGGAGCCGTCCGCGGCCCAGGCGGCGGCGACCGCCTTGCGCAGCGCCTCCGGCTCGGTGGCGTTCCAGGCCTCGAAGTAACGCGCGGCGGCACTCTCGTAGCGTTCGGTGTTCACGGACATGGCGAATCAGCCTCCATCGGAGTCGTCTGTGCTGGTCGGACCCCGGATCGGAGTTTCGCCGACCCGGTGGAACCACCATGCCCGAGGGGCCCCCGACGGGTCGATTACCTCCGGGGTCATGCTCGTACCGGCCCGCCGGACCCCATCATTTCGACCAAAAAGGGTGGGGAATATGCCAACAGAGTGGCCGGAAAGTCATGGTGACAGTGTTTCGGCCGTGGCGATACTCGAACAACGAGGGGCACTTCACCGCACGGAGCCGCACGGAGAGCGAGGTCCGCCCGGCACACCCGGACGAGGCGACGGGGAGTGATACGTGCACGACGAATTCCTGTGCCATGTCACGGCATACGGGGTGTGCGGCGGCCGGCGCGTCGGCGTACCGCTCGGCACCTACCGCGCGCCGACCCTGGCACTGGCTCTGTGGTGGCTGCGCGACCGCGCGTCCTGGATCGCCGAGCGGCTCGACCCCAGCCCGGAGGCCGCCCCCTTCCCGGCGGGGGCGCTGGTGCCGGTCGCGGAGACGGTCGCCGACGTACCCACGCTGCTGCGCGCCTGGTGCGCCGACGACGGCCGGCAGGAGCGGGTGGCCGAGCAGCTGGCGCAGGGGCGGCTGGTGCGGATCGCCGCGAACGACGACACCACCGAGTACGAACTGCTCGCCGAGTCCGTCGACGCCCTACGGATGCAGCGCACCGTCCCGGCGCTCGTGGTGCCCATCGGGTGACCGGCGGCGGCGCACCGGCAGGGCGAGCAGAGCGCCGAGGAACCCGGCGGCCAGCCCCCACAGCGCGCCCAGGCCCACCGCCTGCCAGGTCCGCGGCCGCAGCAGCAGCTCCCCGGACAGGCCCCCGCCCAGGTCGCCGATGCCGAGCAGGGACAGCCCGTAGTGCGCGGAGATCCGGCACAGCAGGCAGATCGCGAGCACGGTGAGGGCGAGTGCGACGGCGAGGCGCACGGCGTGCCGCCACAGCGGGGTCCGGGGCGGTGCGCACAGGGCCGCCCGGACCGCGACCACGAGCAGCAGCACCCCGGCCGCCACCGGCAGCCATGCCGTCCGGCCGTCGTACTCCGTCAGCGTGCGCAGATCCACCTCCGAGACGTCGGGGGTGCGCAGCAGCACGTCCAGGATGTGCGGGACCGGCAGCCCGAAGGGGCCGTCCACCCGGCCGTTCCAGGTCGCGCCGAGACCGACGGTCAGCGCGGGCCAGACCAGGTTGGGCAGGCCGAGCAGGATCAGCGCGAAGGTCGTCCGCGCGTGCCCCCGGGAGGCCGCCGTGACCAGCGCCACCACGAGGCCCACGACGACCGAGGCCAGCAGCAGCTCCAGCATCGCGCGGGAGACGGGACGCGCCCCCTCCCGCCACCGCGGCAGCCGCCCCGGCAGCGGCACCCGGTGCGCCACCAGCAGCGCCACCAGCAGCACCCCGGCCAGCCACAGCAGCGCGAACAGCACGGTCGGCGGCACGTCCGCGGCGAACCCGATCCGCGGCTCCGCCTCGAACAGCGAGGTCAGATCGCTGAGCGTCCCGCTGCCCACGTCCACCGCGAACGTCTCCCGGGCCGCGAGGGCGAGCCCGGTCAGCACCAGCAGCCACAGGACGGCGAGCCGCGCCGCCCACCGGGCCAGCTTCCGGGCCGAGGCGACCGTGCGGTGCCGCAGCGGGCGCAGAAAGCCCGCGCCGACCACCAGGGCACCCGCCAGCGCCACCGACAGGGGGAGTACGGTGATCCCGGCCTCGGTCCTGGCCAGGGCGCCGGCGTCACCGGCGAGCCGGACGCTGCCGCCGACCGCCGTCACCACGGTCGCCGCCAGCACCCGGGGGAACGCGCCGTCCGGCAGTCCCGCCGCACCCGCCGCCCACAGCCCGGCCGCGGCCACCAGCACCATCACCGCGAGCCCGGTCAGCACCACGGCCAGCGCCTGGGGCCAGCCGTGCCGGGCGGCGGGCCGTGCGGAGACGGTCAGGGGGCTCACGTCTGCCACGCTAGGCAGCGGCCGGGCACCCCGCGCGCCGGGTGGTCCGTCCGCGCCGG
This sequence comes from Streptomyces sp. WP-1, assembly GCF_030450125.1. NCBI lineage: Bacteria > Bacillati > Actinomycetota > Actinomycetes > Kitasatosporales > Streptomycetaceae > Streptomyces > Streptomyces sp. WP-1. The sequence goes on along the minus strand of NZ_CP123923.1, from coordinate 823,133 downwards.
GCCCCGGCCGGTACCGTGATGTCCGCACCGCCGGGACCGTGACGCTCGCCACTGTGCGCGGCCGGCGAACGCCTGGACTGCGATGCGCGGCTCGGGGTAAGAGGACTGGTGCGAATACGGCCGAACGGACCGGGCCCGCGGCCCGCGAGAGAGACAGCATGACCGAGCATCTGGGCGGGGCAGTGATACCGACCGGTTTCGACGTACCCGTCGAGCCGCTGAGACGCGCGACGCATTTCACCGGCGAACCCGGCTGCATCGCCGAGGCACGGGCCTTCGCGGCCCAGTTCCTGGAACAGCTGCGCACCGAGTGGTGCGCCACCATCGACCGCGGCGCCGACGGGGAGCTGCTCCTGCTGGTGAGCGAGCTGGTCACCAACGCCGACCGGCACAGCGACGGCCCCTACATCCTGGAGCTGGAGGGCACGGACGCCTCCGTCACGGTGTCCGTCTGCGACAGCAGTACGGCGCTGCCCCAGCTCTTCCCGAAGAACCCGCAGCGCATCGGGCGGCACGGCCTGGAGATCGTGCACGCGATCGCCACCGAGGTCGCCGTCGAGCGGATCCCGGTCGGCAAGCGGGTGATCGCCCGCTTCGCACTGAGACGCTGAACGCCCGGACCGTGTCGGTACCGGGCGTTCAGCGTGCGCGGGATTCTCTGCTTCGTCGGACCTCTGCCTCGTCCGCCTTACGGCTCAGGCGCAGCCCAGCTCGCCCAGCATCCCCTGGCGCAGCCGGGTGATGATCCGCTTGATCAGCCGCGAGACATGCATCTGGGAGCAGCCGAGCCGTTCCCCGATCTCCGCCTGGGTGGCCTCCTCCACGAACCGCAGGTGGATGATCTGCCGGTCCCGCTCGCTCAGCTCCGCCATCAGCGGCGCCAGCGCGTGGAAGTCCTCCACCAGGCGCAGCCCCTCCTCCTCCACCCCGATGAAGTCGGCGAGCACCGCCTCGCCGTCCTCGGGGCCGTCACCGGTGAGCGCGGCGTCCAGCGAGGAGGAGTTGTAGCCGTTGGCGGCGAGCTGCCCCTCCAGCACCTGCTCCTCGGAGAGGTTCATCAAGGTGGCCAGCTCGGCGACCGTCGGGTCCCGGTCGAGGCGGCTGGACAGCTCCTCGCGCGCCTTGGCCAGCTCCACCCGCAGCTCCTGGAGCCGCCGCGGGACGTGCACCGCCCAGGTGGTGTCGCGGAAGAACCGCTTGATCTCACCGACGATGTACGGCAGCGCGAAGGAGGTGAACTCCACCTCCCGGGACAGCTCGAACCGGTCGATGGCCTTGATCAGGCCGATCATGCCGGTCTGGACGATGTCCTCCATGTCGTCGCCGCGGCCCCGGAAACGGCCGGCCGCGAACCGCACGAGCGACATGTTCATCTCGATGAGGGTGTTGCGCGCGTACTGGTACTCGTGGGTCCCCTCCTCCAGCTGGGTCAGCCGGCGGAAGAACTGGCGGGACAGCTGGCGCGCGTCCCGCGGGGCGACGGAGGTGGGGTCCGCGATGCCGGGCAGGGCCCCCGTGTCCGTGCCGTCCTGCTCGGTCCTCTCGATGACCACTGTCTGCGACCGGATCCCAGCGGTATCCATTACCTCTCCCACGAAAGTCACGGTTCGACGTCTGCCCTTTTCGGACCGCTGCGTCCGGTCCCTGCGCTGTTGTGTGCTCGGCGTGTACCCCGGATCCGGCAGATCATTCCTGCCGGTGGGGGCGTTCACGGCGCGGGTACCCCCGGTGACTCGGTGCATGCCCGCCCGATACTGCACTTGGCTGAAATTCGCCGTTCCTCCCAGGTCAGAGCACCCGCGCCGCCCCCTGGCCGCGCCATGCTCGGCCGGATTCCGTCCGTCCACCGGCCCGCCGATGAGTTTTCGGCCGGGTGCCGGTCTGTACTCCGACCGTGTTTCCCCCATCCAGGAGGTGCTCATGACCACCGACGGTTTCACCACATGTCTCTGGTTCGACGGCCAGGCCGAGGAGGCCGCGCACCACTACGTGTCGATCTTCGAGAACTCCCGCGTGGACCGCGTCGGCCGCCACACCGAGGCCGGGCCCGGTCCGGCGGGATCCGTGCTGGCCGTCGAGTTCACGGCCAACGGCCAGCGGTTCATGGCGCTCAACGGCGGCCCCCAGTTCACCTTCAACGAATCGGTCTCCTTCCAGCTCTTCTGCTCCGACCAGCAGGAGATCGACCACTACTGGAACCGGCTCACCGAGAACGGCGGCGAGGGCGGCCCCTGCGGCTGGCTCAAGGACAAGTACGGCGTGTCCTGGCAGATCGTCTACGACCGGCTGCTCCCCATGCTGAGCGACCCCGACCCGGAGCGGGCCGCCCGGGCCACCCGCGCCATGATGAGCATGGGCAAGCTGGACGTCGCCGCGCTGGAGCAGGCCTACGCGGGGGAGTGACGAGGGGTTCTCAGCGCCCGGGCACCAGCACCGCCGCGCCGTCGAAGCGGCCCGCCTTCAGATCGCGCAGCGCGTCCGGGGCCCGGTCGAGCGGATAGGGGTGGGTGGTCGCGCGGACGCCGTAGCGGGCCGCCAGGGTCAGGAACTCCCGGCCGTCCGCACGGGTGTTGGCGGTGACGCTGCGCAGCTCCTTCTCGTAGAACAGGTCCGTCTCGTACCTCAGCGGCGGTACGTCGCTGAGGTGGATGCCCGCCACCGCCAGCACCCCGCCCCGGTCCAGGGCGCGCAGCGCGACCGGCACCAGATCGCCGACCGGGGCGAAGAGGATCGCCGCGTCCAGCGGCTCCGGCGGCGCCTCGTCAAGGTCCCGCGCGGAGGCCGCGCCCAGCTCCAGGGCGAGCCTGCGCGCGACCTCGTCCCGGGTGATCACATGCACTATCGCGCCCTCGGCGAGCGCGACCTGCGCGCACAGATGGGCGCTGCCCCCGAAGCCGTACAGGCCGAGGCGCCCGCCCCGTGGCAGCGAGGTGCGGCGCAGCGCGCGGAACCCGATGATCCCGGCGCACAGCAGCGGCGCCGCCGACACGTCGTCCAGCGCCTCGGGCAGCCGGTAGGCGAAGGCGGCCGGCACGGTCGTGTACTCGGCGTAGCCGCCGTCCGCGTCCCACCCGGTGTATCGGGAGCGCGGGCACAGGTTCTCGGCGCCCCGCGCGCAGTAGGCGCACACCCCGTCGGTGCGGCGCAGCCAGGCCACGCCCACCCGGTCGCCCGGCGCGAACCCGAAGACCTGCGAGCCGAGCCCCGCCACCTCGCCGACCACCTCGTGCCCGGGCGTCACCCCGGCCCGGCGCACCGGCAGCTCGCCCTCGGTGACATGCAGATCGGTCCGGCACACCCCGCACGCCCGCACCCGCACCAGCAGCTCGTCCGGGCCCGGGGTGGGCACCGGCCGCTCCACCAGCTCCAGCGGCTCGCCCTCGACCGGTCCCGGCGCCAGCACCGACCACGCCCGCATCGTCATCGTCCAAGCCCTTCCGCAGGCGGCCCCTCCCCAGTGTCCGGCAGCGCCCCGCTCGGCGCGCGGCCCGCCCGGCGGCTGGCTAGCGTGAGCAGGCGGGGGGCCGCGACGACTCCAGGAGGGCGGCGACCATGGCCGTACACCCCGAGGGAACGCCCTGCTGGGCCGATGCGATGTTCACCGATCTGGAGGGCGCCAAGAGGTTCTACGGCGAGGTCCTCGGCTGGACCTTCGGCACCTCCACCGCGGCGTACGGCCACTACACGCAGGCATCCGTGGACGGCCGGGCCGTCGCCGCCGTCGTCCCGCCCATGCCCGGCCAGGAGGGCCAGTCGCGGTGGTGCCTGTACTTCGCCTCCCCGGACGCCGCCGCCACGGCCGAGAAGGTACGGCGGCACGGCGGCGACGTACTGATGGAGCCGATGCGGGTCGGCGACACCGGCACCATGTGCCTGGCCCGCGAGCCCAGCGGGGCCGTGTTCGGGGTGTGGCAGGCGGGCACCCACGAGGGTTTCGAGGCGACGGCCGAGCCGGGCGCCTACTGCTGGGCCGAGGTCTACACCCGCGAACCCGAGAAGGCGGACGCCTTCTTCCGCGCGGTCTTCCCGTACCGCACGAAGGACATCGTGGACGACGCGGTGGACTTCCGGATGTTCGAGGTCGGCGAGGACACCGTGCTCGGGCGGATGCGGATGACCGAGGACTTCCCGCCCGAGGTGCCCTCGTACATCAACGTCTACTTCACCGTGGCCGACTGCGACGCGGCCGTCGCCGCGGCGGCCCGGCTCGGCGGCATCGTCCGCTTCGGACCGATGAGCAGCCCCTTCGGCCGGTTCGCGACGCTCAGCGATCCGCAGGGCGCCGACTTCTCGGTGATCGACATCACGACCACCGAGGGAGAGGTGCCCCGGATCGAGGAGACCTGAGCGAGGGCCCCGCCGGTCCGGTCGGGGCACTCGTGCCGTCATGGGATGATCGTGCGCATGCGTGAACGAGTGGTGGCCGCGTGCGACGGGGCTTCGAAGGGAAACCCCGGACCGGCCGGATGGGCATGGGTGGTCTCGGCCGACGACGAGCGGACGCCCGCTCGCTGGGAGGCGGGCCCGCTCGGCCGGGCCACCAACAACATCGCCGAACTCACCGCCCTGGAACGGCTGTTGAGCTCCGTCGACCCGGCCGTCGAGCTGGAGATCCGGATGGACTCCCAGTACGCGATGAAGGCCGTCACCACCTGGCTGCCCGGCTGGAAGCGCAACGGCTGGAAGACGTCCGGCGGCAAGCCGGTCGCCAACCAGGAGCTGGTGGTCGCCATCGACGCGCTCCTGGAGGGCCGCTCGGTGGAGTTCCGCTACGTCCCGGCCCACCAGGTCGACGGCGACCCGCTCAACGACTTCGCCGACCGCGCGGCCAGCCAGGCCGCCGTCGTGCAGGAACCGGCGGGCAGCGAGCTGGGCTCACCGGTGCCGCCGCCCTCGCCCGACACCCCCAAGTCGGCCGCCCCGCGCAAGAAGACGGCCCGCCGCTGCGGGGGCGCGTCGGCCTCGTCCTCCGCGTCGCGCACCATCAAGGCGAAGTTCCCCGGCCGCTGCCTGTGCGGCCGCGCCTACGCGGCGGGCGAGTCCATCGCCAAGAACGCGCAGGGCTGGGGCCATCCGGAGTGCCGCACGGCCGAGGCCTGAGCGGGCCGCCGCCCCGAGCGACCCGCCTCCCCCGTGGGAGCGGGCGCCGGGTGACAGACTGTCGTCATGGACGAACGTGTGATCGACAGGTCGGGTCAGTGGGCGTCGGTGGTCGGACTCGGCACCTGGCAGCTGGGCGCGGACTGGGGCGACGTCAACGACAAGGACGCGCTGGCCGTCCTGGAGGCCGCGGCCGAGTCCGGGGTCACCTTCTTCGACACCGCCGACGTCTACGGCGACGGGCGCAGCGAGCAGACCATCGCCGCCTTCCTGAGCGGCCGCCCCGATCTGCACGTGCTGGTGGCCACCAAGATGGGCCGCCGCGTCGACCAGCTCCCCGAGAACTACGTCCTCGACAACTTCCGCGCCTGGAACGACCGTTCGCGGCGCAACCTCGGCGTCGACCGGATCGACCTGGTGCAGCTGCACTGCCCGCCCACCCCGGTCTACTCCGCCGACGCGGTGTACGACGCGCTGGACACCCTCGTCGAGGAGGAGCGCATCGCCGCGTACGGCGTGAGCGTGGAGACCTGCGCGGAGGCGCTGGCCGCGATCGCCCGGCCGAACGTCGCCAGCGTACAGATCATCCTCAACCCGTTCCGGATGAAGCCGCTGCGCGAGGTGCTGCCCGCCGCCCGCGCGGCCGGTGTCGGCATCATCGCCCGGGTGCCGCTCGCCTCCGGGCTGCTGACCGGCAAGTACACCAAGGACACCGTCTTCGCCGCGAACGACCACCGCACCTTCAACCGGCACGGCGAGGCGTTCGACCAGGGCGAGACCTTCTCCGGCGTCGACTACGGGACCGGCGTGGAGGCCGCCGCCGAGTTCGCGGCGCTCGCCCCCGAGGGCTGCACCCCGGCCCAGCTGGCGCTGCGCTGGATCATCGAGCAGGAGGGCGTCACCACGGTCATCCCCGGCGCTCGCGACCCCGAACAGGCCCGCGCCAACGCCGCCGCGGCGAAGCTGCCCCCGCTGCCCCCGGAGACGTTCACCGCGATCCGGGACCTGTACGAGCGGCGGATCGCGGAGCAGGTCGAACACCGCTGGTAGCGGTGCCGGCGCCCGCCGTTCGAAGGAACCGGTCCGCCGTTTGAAGGAACGGCGGGCCGGTTACCAGCACCGCATGACAGAGGACGACCGCCGCACGGGGCGCGACGAGAGCGAGGAGGAGCGGGCGGACCGGATGTGGGGTGAACTCATCCAGGAGGTCCGCGTCGCCCAGACGGGCGTGCAGATCCTGTTCGGCTTCCTGCTGACCGTGGTCTTCCAGCCGAAGTACGTCCGGCTGCCCGAGACCGACCAGCACATCTACATCGTCACCGTGGTGCTCGGCGCCTGCGCCACCGGCGCCCTCATCGGGCCGGTCTCGCTGCACCGCCTGGTCTCCGGCCGCCGGGTCAAGCCCCGGGCGGTACGGATCGCCGCGCGGCTGACCTTCGTCGGCCTGGTGCTGCTGCTGGCCACCATGACCTCGGCCCTGCTGCTCATCCTGCGGGTGGCCACGCAGGACGCCTATGTGCCCTGGCTGGTCGCGGCCGTCGTCGCCTGGTACCTGACATGCTGGTACGGCCTCCCGCTGTGGGCCCGGCGCCGGCACACCACCGGCACGGAAGACCGGTGACGACCGGGCGGGCGGGACGCGCAGGGTCCCGCCACGCCCGAGCTGCGACCGCTGCGCCCCGACCACGCCCCCGCGCGGACGGCGGCGCCGCTCCCGGCTGACGGATCGCCGAGCGCGCCGCGGGCCTGGGCCGTACGGGAGATGTCGCACGGGCCGCCGAGGTGTACGGGCTGACCTTTCTGACGGCCGCGAGCAGGGTGGAGAACCTGGCCTCGCGGGCCGTGCCGGGTTCACCGTGGCCGGTGAGACCCGGCTGTCCGGACTGCCGGGCCTCACCGGCCGCCGGTCGCTGACGCGGGCCTCACCTGCCGCCGCTCGCTGACGAGCGTCCCGTGACATCAGCCGCTCATCCCGTGGCGAGGATGTCCGCCAACAGCTCGTCCACCGGGACGCGTTCGCGGCCCGGCGGTACGATCTCGCGGGTCTCGCGCACGAACATGGCCACGGCCGGTGCCCAGGCGTACACCACCGCGCGCTGCCGCCCGCCGTCCGGGCGCGGCTCCCCGAGGAACTCCATGCGCAGCTCCTGCCACATCCCCGTGTCGGCGGGCCGCAGCCGTACGTCGCCGACGCCGACCGGCCTGTCCAGGCCCTCGGCGAGCATCTCCCGGTCGAGGCGCCAGGTGGCCAGCACATGGCCGTCGTGGGCGAATACGATGGTGACGGCGAAGGGGTCGTCGGCGTCGTACCCGAGATGGGCGAGGACCGGGAAGCGGCCGGTGCCGGGGGCATGGAGCTGCACCACCAGGGTCTTGTGCACGACGGTGTTCACGCTGGGAACCTCCCGGGACGATCGGCGTATCGAAGCTCTGGTACCCCGTTCGCCCCGGTCGAGCCCCCGTCAGCCGAACGCCTCCCGCAGCGCGGGCAGCAGGGTCTTCGCCGACCACTTCAGGAACTCCGGCTGGGTGTCACCGCCGATCTGCACCAGGGCGACCTCCTCGAACCCGGCCTGCGCGTACGGCCGTACGGCCTCGATGAAGGCGTCCGGGTCGTCGCCGCACGGAATGGAGGCGGCCACGTCGTCGGGGGTGACGAACTGGGTCGCGGACTCGAAGGAGTCGGGGTGGGGCAGTTCGGCGTTCACCTTCCAGCCGAGGCCGAACCAGCGGAACTGGGCGTGGGCCCGCTTGACGGCCGTGTCCCGGTCCGGGTCGTAGCACACCGGCAGCTGGCCGACGCGGGGCTTGCCGCGGCCGCCGTGGCGGTCGAACGCCGCGAGCAGGTCGGGCTTCGGCTCGGTCGCGATCACCAGGTCGCCGAGTTGTCCCGCGAGCCGGCAGGACTGCTCGCCGGAGACCGCGATACCGATCGGCGGGGGCGGCCCCGGCACGTCCCACAGCCGGGCCGACTCCACCTGGTAGTGCCGGCCGTGGTGGGTGACGTGCTTGCCCTCGAACAGCGCGCGGATGATCTCCACGGCCTCTTCCAGCATCTCGTGGCGCACATCCACCGGGGGCCAACCGCCGCCCACCACATGCTCGTTCAGGTTCTCACCCGCGCCGAGCCCGAGCCGGAACCTGCCCTCGGACAGCAGTTGCACGGTCGCCGCCTTCTGGGCCACGACGGCCGGGTGGTAGCGCCGGATGGGACAGGTCACGTAGGTCATCAGCGGGATCCGCGAGGTGGCCTGCGCGGCGGCACCCAGCACGCTCCACGCGTAGGGGGCGTGCCCCTGTGCCCGCAGCCACGGAAAGTAGTGGTCCGAGATCACCGAGAAGTCGAACCCGACCTCCTCGGCCCCCACCACATGCTCCACCAACTCCCGGGGCCCGGCCTGCTCGGTCATCATCGTGTATCCGATTCGCACCATGGGCCCCGAGTCCCCGGCCTGACGCCCATGAAAACGGAGGAGCCTCCGAAGGCCGAAGACCGAAGGCTGATGCGCGGTGGGCGATGGACGGTGGGCGAGGGGCAGCGGTCCCGCCACCCCTACCCCAGCCCGAACCGCTCCGCCCAGTCCGTCACCTCTGCCAGGGTCGTGTTGCCGCCGCACACCACCAGGCCCAGATGGGCGGCGGGGCCGACGCGGGAGAGGATCTCACGGGCGGCCGGGAGCAGGCAGCCCGCGGCGGGTTCCGCCCAGAGTTTGGCGTGGGTGGAGAGGTCCAGGCAGCCGCGGACGGCCTCCCGGTCCGGGACCACCAGCACGTCCTCGACCAACTCGGCGGTGTGGTCGTAGGTCAGCCGGCAGACGCTGGGCGCGCTGAGCGTGGTGACCAGGGAGGACAGCGGGACCGGCACCGGGCCGCCCGCCTTCAGCGCGGCCGACATCGCCTCCGCGCCCGCCGTCTCCACGCCCCACACCCGCACCCCGGGCCGCCGGGCCCGCAGCGCCGCCGCGATGCCCGAGATCAGCCCGCCCCCGCCGATGCTGACGAGGACGTCCGTCAGCCCGTCGTCGGCGTCCTCGGCCAGTTCGAGGCCGACCGTGCCCTGCCCGGCGATCACGGCCGGGTCGTCGAACGGGTGGACCAGTGTGCGCCCTTCGTCCGCGAGCCGCATCCCCAGCGCGAAGGCGCCGTCCATGCCGTCGGTCAGCCGCAGCGACGCCCCGGCCTCCTCGGCGAGCGCGAGCGAACGCGCGGGCGCGGTGCGGGGTATCACCACGGTCGCCTTCACATCGAGGGCCGCCGCCATCACCGCGAGCGCGATCCCGTGGTTGCCGCCGCTGACCGCGACCACGCCCGCCGCCCGCTCCGCCTCGCTCAGCGACAGCAGCTTCGCCGCCGCCCCGCGCGCCTTGAACGAGCCGGTGCGCTGGAGCAGTTCGAGCTTGGCGGTGACCGGGACGCCGAGCAGCGCGCCGAGCCCGGGGCTCGCCACGGTCGGTGTCCGCACCACATGCGGGGCGATCAGCCCGGCCGCGGCTTCGATCTCGGAGATGCCGATCACGGTGTGCCACCCTTCCCGTTCAGTGCTGCTGCGGCTTGTGCCGGGTCAGCTCGCTCGGACGTACGACGACCACGCCCTCGCCCCGGAGCATCAGCTGCACGGCCTCGCCGGAGCCGCCGCGCAGCATCGACCCTACCGACTGCGAGCGGTGCAGCGAGGTCTCCAGGGCCTCGCTCCAGCCGACCACCGCGTCCGTGTCGACGTACACCGGCTGCTCCGCCGAGACCGGGATGACCAGCGGATCGCCCTCGCAGACCAGACCGAGCCGGCCGCTGCCGCTGAACACGCTGTTGAACAGGCCGCCCGCGGTGACGCCGGAGCCCTTGACGGTCCGGATCTCGTACGACAGCGAGGGGTCGAAGCACAGCACATGCCGGCCGCCCACGGTGAACCGGTCGCCGGGCTCCATCTCCACGACGAAGCAGTTCTGCGCCTCGTGCGCGAGCCAGACCTCGCCCCGCCCGCGCACCGCCATCAGGGGCAGGCCCTCCCCGGTGACCGCGCGCTTGAGCATGCCCCCGACGCCCTGCCCCTTGCGCTCGAACCGCAGGTCACCGCGGTGGGCGACCATCGCGCCCTGCCGGGCGTACATCTCGCCGTCCACCGCGTACCGAAGGCACTTGGCGTTCTCGACGGACATCCCGGGTCCGGTGGCCGCCCGCACCATGTGCCGACTGGAAAAGAGATCACCCTTCATGCGGGCATCCTGACCCGAGGACACGCCTTCTGCCAAGATCAGGACGCTCGCGGCCTACTCCTTGCCCGCCGCCGGGGGCCACCGCTTGCCCTGCTTGCCGCAGAACGCCGAATCCAGCGTCCCCGCGAGCGTGTTGAGCACCTTGCCGTTGTTGGACGTGGTGGCGACGGCCGTCATGCTCCGGCCGCCGTCCTTCGTCGCGAACGCGTACGTGTAGTAGCCCTGCACCGTCCCCGTGTGCCCGTACACCGAGATCCCGCACGACAGATCGCGGCGCCGCAGCCCGAGCCCGTACGCGGTGGTGGCGTTGACCCGGTTCATCTTCTCCATGTCCGCGAGCCGCGCCGGGGACATCAGCCTGCCGCCGAGCAGCGCGCTGTAGAACGTGTCCAGGTCCCGCGCGCTGGAGATGATGGCGCCCGCGCTCTGCGCCCACGACACCGTCTGCTCGGTGGCGTCCACCAGCGGATCGCCCGCCTTGTCGGGGGTGAGGTAGCCGTGCGCGTGGGCGCCGGGGATCGCGGTGTCGGGGTGGACGTAGAACGTGTCCTGGAGCTTCAGTGGCCCGAAGATCCGGTTCTGGTACTCGGTCCGCACGGAGTGCCCGGTGATCTTCTCGATGAGCATGCCGGCGACCACGAAGTTGGTGTTCGAGTACGAGTACGCCGCGCCGGGCGCGTTGGTGCGGGGGTGCTTCAGGGACAGCGCCACCAACTGCCGGTACGTGAACACCTTGTTGCGGACCGCCTCGAACCCCGGAACGCTGTCGGCGAACATGTCGTTCGTGAAGTCGTACAGCCCGCTGCGGTGGCCGAGCACCTGGCGCACCGTGATCGCGTCGTCCGGCAGCAGCCCCGGCAGATAGCGGTTCACCGGCGCGTCCAGCGCCAGCCGGTGCTCGTCGACGAGTTGCAGCAGGACGACCGCCGAGAAGGACTTGGTGACGCTGCCCACGCGGAACCGGTCCCCGGCGTCCATGGCCCGCCGGGTGCCGCGGTCGGCGTACCCGTACGTCGTCCGGTACACCGTGCCGTGGTCGTCGATCCGGGCCAGCGCGCCCGGCGCGCCACCGGCCACCGCCGACCGCAGCACCGCGGTCAGGCCCGCCGTGTCGGGCGCCGAAAGCCCGTCCGCCGCGGCCGACTCCGCCGCGGCCGACTCCACCGCCGGTACCGCGAGCAGCGACAGCGCGACCGCTCCGAGGACCGCGCCCCTGCTCACCCTGGCTGACACCATCGGGCATCCACTCCCATCCGTACGACCACCGATGCGACATCGGTCACATTCCGGCCTGGGAACCTAGGGGATCGAGGCCACGTCTCCACAGCCGACACACAGTTGGTCATTCCTCGATCACTCTCTGGCGCTCATTTGTAAAGGATTGCCATAGAAGATCGCGAAATAGATCATTCCTGGTTTACGTGCACATGACTGATCCGTAAGGGTGAGCCTTCGGGGCCCGACCAGCCCCCTGGCGCCGAAGGGCGCCATGTCTACAGGGCGGTTGACGTCGCGCCGCCCTTCACAGAAGGAACCCTGATCAGATTGCGTAAACCGCACATACGCTCAGTGGCGGTCGCGGTCGCGGTGGCCACCGCCGCCACGGGCCTCGCCGGTACGGCCTTCGCGGGCCCCACGACGGGGGAGGCGCGCTCCGTCGCGTCCGTCACCGATGCCGGTGCCGTGGTGACCGCGGCCCGCACCGCGGCCTTCGCGCACGCGTCCGCGTCCGGTGTCTCCACGGGTGACGAACTCCAGGCCCAGGACGTCATGCTGGACCCCGAGGGTGCCCGGCACGTCCGCTTCGAGCGCACCCACAACGGCCTGCCGGTGCTCGGCGGTGACCTCGTGGTCCACCTCGACCACAAGCTCGCCTACACGGGCGTGACCCGCGCCGCCGCCCAGGCCGTCAAGCCTGCCGCCGCCGCCCAGGCCAAGCTGACCGCGGGTCAGGCCGCCGCCAAGGCCGCCCAGGCCGCGAAGGGCGAGGCCGGTACCGCCCAGCTCGTCGTGGACGCCCGCGACGGCGCCTCCGCGCTCGCCTACCAGGTGACCGTGACCGACCAGGACGGCACCAACACCGTCGTGGTCGACGCCGTCACCGGCAAGGTGCGCAGCAACACGCCCGACAGCGACCAGTTCCTGTCGCCGAAGCTCGTCAAGAGCCTCCAGAAGAGCGGCGCGACGGCCACCCCGTCCACGGGTGACGCCCGCGCCGCCGCGCTGGGCCGCGCCGACGCCCCCACCGGCGCCAAGACGGCCTTCCCGTCCGCCGCGAACGGCACCGGCAAGACCCTCTACGTCGGCAGCGTCGGTCTCACCACCACGCAGACCTCGCGCGGCCACTACCAGCTCGCCGACCCGAGCCGGTACGGCACCGAGGTGCGCGACGCCAAGGGCAAGACCACGGAGAGCTTCGGCGCCGGCACGAAGTTCACCGGCACCAGCAACGTGTGGGGCAACGGCGCGACCTCCAACCGCGCCAGCGCCGCCGCCGACGCCCAGTACGGCATCACCAAGACGCTGGACTTCTACAAGAAGACCTTCGGCCGCAAGGGCATCGCCGACAACGGCAAGGCCGCCCACGGCCTGGTGCACTGGGGCAACAAGGTCGCCAACGCCTTCTGGGACCCGACCTGCTCCTGCATGCTCTACGGCGACGGTGACGGCCAGACCTTCAAGAAGCCGCTGGTCGTCCTCGACGTCACCGGTCACGAGCTGACCCACGGCGTGGTCGACGCGACCGCCAAGCTGGAGCCGACCTACGTCGACGCGGACGGCAACCAGTACGGCGAGCCGGGCGCGCTCAACGAGTCGCTGGCGGACATCTTCGGCTCCAACGTCGAGTTCTACGCCAACAACAAGCAGGACACGCCCGACTACCTGATCGGCGAGAAGCTGGGCCTCGCGCAGAAGTTCCTGCGCCGCCTGGACCACCCCTCGCTCGACAAGCTCGAGGGCACGATCGACTACTGGACCCCGGCCACCTACGACACCGAGGTGCACGCCGGTTCCGGTGTCTCGTCGCACGCCTACTACCTCCTCGCGGAGGGCAGCGGCAAGAAGACGATCAACGGCGTGGCGTACAACTCGCCGACGTACGACAAGTCCACGGTGAAGGGCATCGGCCGCGCCAAGGCCACCGCCATCTTCTACCGCGCGCTGACCCGCTACATGGTGTCCACGACCGACTTCCACGGCGCGCGCCTCGCGACGCTCCAGGCGGCCAAGGACCTGTACGGCGCGAGCAGCACCGAGTACAAGACGGTGAACCAGGCGTGGGCGGCGGTCAATGTGACCGTCGCGAACACGCCGGCCGCCAAGCACTGACGGCCTCGCGCACGACCGGATGCCCCGCCCCGCGCGGGGCATCCGCATGTCCGGGCCGGTGCGGGGCAACCGGACCTCCCGATGCCGTCGGCCTCATGGCAGGCGGCGGGCCGGCGAGGGAGGAGAGCGATGACCGCCCACCGAGGTGCGGACCGGGGCCCGTGGCGGGACCATGTCCAGCGTGGGATACGCGGGTACGGCCGCGGGGGTACGGCCGGGTTCCGATGGGCCGGGCGCCTCGTGAACGGCCGGTTCGGGCGCGGCTGCCGCGTCGCCGCCGCCCTGCTGGCGGTCGCCGCCTGCCAGTCCGGGCCCGCCCGCACGGTCCTCCACCCGCCGGGCGCCCCGGGCCGCGCCTCCGGCGTGCTGACCTGGGCGGCGAGCGCCGAACGCATGGGCCCGGGCGTCGCGGGCGCGCAGTACCGGATGATCGTGCACACCAGCGTCGGCGGCGGTGCGCCGCGGATCCGCTTCACCAACGCCTTCGGTGACCGCCCGCTGACCCTCGACCACGTCTACGCGGGCCTGCGCGCCCGGGGCGCCGCCCTGCGCCCCGGCGGCAACCACGCCCTGACCTTCGGCGGCGCCCACCGCATCACCGTCCCCGCCGGTTCCGTCGCCTGGAGCGATCCGCTGCCCGGCCGGGTGCCCGCCGGTGCCGACCTAGTGGTGAGCCTGCGCACCCCGGCGGCCGGGGGCCCGGCCAGCGGCCACGCGCTGGCCCTCCAGACGTCGTACATGGGGCTGGGCGGCGATCTCACCGCCGAGGACGGCGGCGCCCACTGGACGCGGACCACCGGCGCCTGGTGGTACGTCGACGCCGTCGCCGTACGCCCCGACCGCCCGGCCACCGGGGCCGTGGCCGCGCTCGGCGACTCCCTCACCGACGGCTGGCAGTCCACCGTGGACCGCAACCGCCGCTGGCCCGACTACCTGGCCCGGCGCCTGCACACGGCCCACGGCGCCGTACAGGGTGTGGCCGACGAGGGCATATCCGGCGACAAGCTGCTCGCGGACGGCACCGGGGACGGCGCCGGGCAGAGCATCCTGCACCGCCTGGACCGCGATGTGCTGTCCCAGCCCGGGGTGCGCACCGTCGTCCTCTTCGCGGGCGTCAACGACCTGAAGGCGCACACCGGCGTCACCGCCGCCCAACTGATCGCCGGATACCGTGAGTCGGCGCACCGCGCGCACGCGGCCCATCTGTGTGTGACGGCCGCCACCATCAGCCCCTTCAAGGGCTGGCCGGAGTGGGACCGCGCCGCGGAGACCGTACGGCGCGAGGTCAACCACTACCTCCGCACGCGCGGGGGCTTCGACGCCGTCGCCGACTTCGACCGGACGCTGCGCGACCCCCGTGACCCCGAGCGCCTGCGGCCGGCGTACGACGGCGGCGACCATCTGCACCCCGGCGACCGGGGCATGCGCGCCCTCGCCGACTCCGTCGACCTGAAGCGGCTGGACTGCGGGCGCTGAGGCCCGCACGCCCCGGCTCACCCCAGGGTCCGCGCCCAGTCCTGCGGCACCCGTCCGGCGGGGCCCGGCACCGGCTGGTCGGCCGGATGCCCGGACGGCGGGGCGAGTTCGGGCCCCTCGGCGGACAGTTCCTCGGTGGCGAAGTTCCAGAACCACGCCTCGTCCGGCTCGAAGCTGCGGATCACCGGATGCCCGGTGGCCCGGTAGTGCGCGGTGGCGTGCCGGGCGGGCGAGTCGTCGCAGCAGCCGATGTGCCCGCACTGGGCACAGCGCCGCAGATGGAACCACCACCCGCCCGCCGCCTCGCACTCCGCGCAACCGGTGCCGCTCGGCGGGACGTTCGGATCGATGCCCTCGACGCCGCTCATACGGCCTCCTCTGGTCGTTCCCCGGCCGGTTCGGCCGGTTCGGGTTGTCCGGCACTCAGCGGCAGCAGCACCTGGAAGCGGGTGTCACCGGGTTCGGAGTCGACCCGCAGCGTGCCGTGGTGCTTGTTGACGACGATCCGCCAGGAGATGTCCAGACCGAGCCCGGTGCCCTCGCCGACCGGCTTGGTGGTGAAGAACGGGTCGAAGATCCGGTCCTTGATCTCCGCCGGGATCCCGGGCCCGGTGTCCCGGAACTCCACCAGCACCCGGTCGTGGTCGCGCGCGGTGCGCACCGTCAGAGTGCCCTCGCCGCCCGAACCCCGCATCGCGGAGACCGCGTTGTCGACGAGGTTGGTCCACACCTGGTTCAGCTCCGCCGGGTAGGCGGGCACCGGCGGGAGCGTCCGGTCGTACTCCTTGATGACCCGGATGCCGGAGCCGAACTTGGCCGACAGCATCAGCAGCGTGCTCTCCAGCAGTTCGTGCACGTCCACCGCGCGGTACGGCGCCCGGTCCAGCTGCGCGTACTGCTTGGCCGCGTCCACCAGGTGCGAGATGCGGGTGGTGGAGTCCTCGATCTCGGTCATCAACAGCTCGGTCTCGACGGTGTAGTTGAGCCAGCCCACCGCGCCCGGCAGGATCTCCTCGTCCACGGCCGCCGCCACCTGCTCCAGCCAGTCGACGTCGAGCCCCGCCTGGACGAAGGTCGCCGCCGGCTGCCAGCCCTGCTCGATGCCGTGGTCCGCCAGCCAGTCCCCGAGCAGGTCCTCCCGGTCGGCGGCCTCCAGCGGACTGAGCGCCGGGGCCTTCGCCACCCGCTCGGCGGTGCGCTCCTGGATCTCGACCAGACTCGCCAACGCGTCCCGGGAGAACGGCCCTTCGGCGATCACGGCCAGCTTGCGCCGCATCCTCGCCACCCGCTCCCGCAGAGCGGAGGTGGCCCGCACGGCCGCGGCCGCCGGGTTGTTCAGCTCATGGGTGAGCCCCGCCGACAGCGAGCCGAGCGCCAGCAGCCGCTCCCGCTGCCCGATGGCCGCCTGGGTGTTCTTCGACCCGAAGAACAGGCCCTCCAGCAGATGCACCGCCATCGGGAACCACTCGTGCATCACGTCCGCGAACAGGTCGGCGGGCAGCACGAAGAACCGCGTCGGCTCGGTGGCCCGCAGCGAGTTGGCGTACACCTGCCGCACCCGGTCGCCCAGATACGCCTGCATCGCCCCGCCGTACACCCCGCGCTGCGAGGTCCGGGAGACCTCCACGTCGTCCCCGCCGACCCGGCGCGAGATCACCACCGTCCCCTCGACCATCACGAAGAAGCAGGTCGCCGGGTCGCCCTCGGTGTACACCGGGCCGGGCTGGAACAGCTCCACCCGCCCCTCGGCGCACAGCCGCCCCACCTGCTCGGGGGTGAGCTTCTCGAAGAGGAAGAGCGACCGGATCTCCTTCGGGTCGCACGGCATGATCTGCCCGCTCATGACTGCTCCAGATACCGGTGGACGAGCATGACGGCCATCGCGCCCTCGCCGACGGCGGACGCGACGCGCTTCGCGGACTCGGCGCGCGCGTCGCCCGCCACGAACACGCCGGGTACGCTGGTCTCCAGGTGGTACGGCGGCCGGTCCAGCTCCCAGCCGGCCGGTGGCCGCCCGTCGGCGGTCAGATCGGGCCCGGCCAGGATGAAACCGCGCTCGTCGCGCAGCACGCCGTCGCCGAGCCAGTCGGTCAGCGGGGCCGCGCCGATGAACACGAACATCCACCGGGCGTCGACCCGTTCGGTCTCCCCGGTCCCGGTATGACGCAGCGTCAGCTGCTCCAGGCGCCCCGAGCCATGGGCCGCCTCCACCACCGTGCGGCAGCGCACCTCGATGTTGGGCGCCTCGGTGATCTGCTGGATCAGGTAGTACGACATCGACGCCGACAGATCCGCGCCGCGTACCAGCAGCGTCACCGACTTGGCGCCCCGGGCGAGGTACATCGCCGCCTGGCCCGCCGAGTTGGCGCCGCCGACGATGTACACGTCCTCGCCCTGGCAGCCGGCCGCCTCGGTCAGCGCCGAGCCGTAGTACACCCCGCAGCCCGTCAGGTCGACGCAGCCCCGGGCGTCGAGTTGCCGGTACTGCACGCCGGTCGCCAGGATCACGCTGTGCGCGGCGATCGCCGTACCGTCCGCGAACCGCACGACCCGGGCGGCGCCGCACGTCTCCAGGGCCGTCACCTCGCGCGCGGTCAGGATCTCGGCACCGAACCGGGCCGCCTGCCGCCGGGCCCGGCCGGTGAGCTGGGCACCGGAGACACCGTCCGGGAAGCCCAGGTAGTTCTCGATGCGGGAACTCTGCCCGGCCTGCCCGCCGGTCGCCGAGCGCTCCACGAGCACCGTGCGCAGCCCCTCCGAGGCCCCGTACACGGCCGCGCCGAGCCCGGCCGGGCCGCCGCCGATCACCACCAGGTCGTAGAAGTCGGCCGTGGGCGTCGTGGCCAGTCCCACCCGCGCGGCCAGTTCGGGCGCCTCGGGCTCGACCAGGGCCGAGCCGTCCGGGGTGACCACCACCGGCAGCCGCTGCCCGTCCAGCCCGGCCGCGGCCAGCAGCCGCTGCCCCTCCGGCTCCTCCACCGAGTACCAGCGGTACGGCACCTGGTTGCGGGCCAGGAACTCCCGGACCTGCGAGGACGGCGCCGACCAGCGGTGCCCCACCACCTTGGTGCTCGGCACCGGCCTGTGGTCGCTGGCGCGCCATGCCGTCAGGAGATCGTCCAGCACCGGATAGAGCTTCTCCTCCGGTGGGTCCCACGGCTTGAGCAGATAGTGGTCGAGGTCCACCACGTTGATCGCGTCGATCGCCGCGTTCGTGTCCGCGTACGCGGTCAGCAGCACCCGCCGTGCCCCCGGGTACACGTCGAGCGCCTGCTCCAGGAACTCGATGCCGTTCATCCGCGGCATCCGGTAGTCGGCCAGGATCACCGCCACCAGGTCGCCGCGCAGCTTCAGCTCGCGCAGCGCTTCCAGCGCGGACGGCCCGGACTCGGCGCGCACGATCCGGTACGACGCTCCGTAGCGGCGCCGGAGATCACGGGCGACGGCGCGGGAGACCCCCGGGTCGTCGTCCACGGTCAGGATGACGGTCCGCGTCGCGTCGGCGGCCGGTGTCATCGGGGCCCGGGTGCCGGGCGCGGCCTGTGTCATGGATCTCCACCCCGAGCGTCGGAATCCCGCGGCGCGGTGGCACGGGCACCCTCGCACCGGTACGCGCCCATCGTATGTTCGATCGCCCGGCTTCGCCCCGGCGTCCGGGCCCGCCCCCATGACGGAGGGCCGGGGTCCGGGCGGGGCGCGCCGTGTCCGATAGTGGGGATCAGCAGCATGAACGGTCGGCACGACGAGGAGGCCACGGATGACACGGGCGATCACGGCAGGGCTCGACGGCACGGAGGAGAGCCTGGCCGCGCTGGACTGGGCGGCCAGGGAGGCCGTGCGCCGGGGGCTGCCCCTGCGGGTCCTGCACGCGTGGCACCACGCCGAGAAGCTCGCCGGAGCCGGCCGGGACACCCAGCGCGGGTGGGCCGAGGAGGGCGTGGCGGAGGCGGTGCGCCAGGTCGCCGAGCGGCATCCGGAGCTCACGGTGAGGGTCGACGTGGTCGAGGAGGACGCGGCCGAGGCGCTGGGGCGCGCGGCCCGGGACGCGGAGACGCTGGTGCTGGGCTCGCGCGGACACGGCCCGGTCGTGGGCTTCCTGCTGGGCTCGGTGGGCCAGCACGTGATCGCCGAGGCCACCCGGCCCGTGGTGCTGGTGCGCGCCGGCGACCGTGCCGCCCTGGAGGCCGCCGGGCGCGAGGTGGTGGTCGGCCAGCAGGGCGACGCCGAGGACAGCGCGGCGGCGCTGCGCTTCGCCTTCGAGACGGCGGCCGCCCGGGGCGCCGCCGTGCGCGCCGTACGGGCCTGGACGCTGCCGCCGGTCTTCGCCTACAGCCCCGGCTCGCTCAGGCTGCTGGACGAGGCCGGGGGACTGGAACCGTACGAGAAGCAGGCGCTGGCCGACGCGCTGCGGCCCTGGCGCGAGCGGTTCCCCGAGGTGCCCGTGGCCGAGCAGGTGGAGATGGGCAGCGCGGGGCAGGTGCTGCTGTCGCTGGTCGGCCGCGCCCAGCTGATGGTCGTCGGCCGCCGGGCCCGCCGCACCGCCGTGGGCGCCCGCATCGGCTCGGTCGCGCACGGGGTGCTGCACCACGCCGACTGCCCGGTGGCGGTGGTCCCGCACGACTGACCCGGCGTCAACCCGCCTTGGTGGCGGGGGACTTGCGGGTGGCCCGGTCCCGGGCCTGTTCGGCGGCGGCGCGCACCGCGCCCCGGTGGACCGGGCCGTGACCGGGCAGCAGGGTGTCGCCGTCGAGCGCGGCGATCAGGTCGAGGGAGGCCACGACCCGGCCGCGGTCGTGGTCGAAGAAGCCGGGCAGCAGCTGCGGCCCCTTGGTCCAGGACACGGCGTGCCCGCTGACCAGGGCGTCCCCGGAGACCACGATGCCGGCCTCCGGCAGGTGGTAGACGCAGTGTCCGTCGGTGTGGCCGGGGGTGTGCACGGGCACCGGGCGGCCCGGCAGGTCGAGCGCGCCCGCGCCGGGGAACGGCTCGGGCGCGGTGACCGGGTTGTGCTCCATGCCGCCCACCTTGATGACATGCGCGGCCCACGGCAGCATGCCCGGCCGCCAGACGTTGCGCACGACGTCGCCGAGCGTGGCCTGGTGCAGGAACTCCCGCCGGGCGTGCGGGACTTCGGCCGGGTGGAGATAGACGGGCGTGCCGTAGGTGGACCGCAGGTACTCGGCCGAGCCCAGATGGTCGTTGTGCGCGTGGGTGATCAGCACGGCGGACACCGCCTGAGGTGAACCGCCCACCGCGGCGAGGGACTCCAGGATCCCCGGCCGGTCCCCGGGATACCCGGTGTCGATCAGGGTGAGGGCGTCCCCGTCCTTCAGGATCACCCAGTTGACGTTGTTGCCGTGCACCAGGTAGGTGCCGTCGGCCACTTGATGTACTTCTGCCCGCATGGTTTCTCCGCGCCCGAGTGCCAGTGATCTTCGAGGGGACAGCCAACCAGATCCGCCGCCGTGGGGCGCGAGGGGGCGGCGAGTTGTCCGGTTGTTCCGGCTTGTCTCAGCGCACGCCGTGCGGGCGGAACTGCACGCTGATCCGGGGCCCCGCCGCCCGCGCCGACTTGGGCACGCAGTGCTCCCAGGTGCGCTGGCAGGAGCCGCCCATCACGATCAGGTCGCCGTGCCCGAGCGGCCGCCGTACCGCCGGTCCGCCCCCGCCGGCCGGGCGCAGCAGCAGATCGCGGGGCTCGCCCACGGAGAGGATCGCGACCATGGTGTCCGCGTGGGCGCCCTTTCCGATCCGGTCGCCGTGCCAGGCCACGCTGTCCCGGCCGTCGCGGTAGTAGCACAGTCCGGCGGTGGTGAACGGCTCGCCCAGCTCCTTCGCGTAGTGCCGGGACAGGGCGGCGCGGGCCTCGTCCAGGACGGGGTGGGGGAGGGGGTCCGCGGCGCCGTAGAAGGCCAGGAGGCGGGGTACGGCGACGACGTTGTCGTACATCTTCCGCCGCTCGGCGCGCCAGGGGACCTCCGCCGCGAGCCGTTCGAACAGGGCGTCCGCGCCGGTCAGCCAGCCGGGCAGCACGTCGATCCAGGCGCCGGCGCCGAGCACGGTGCGGCGCAGTCCGCGCAGGGGGCCCAGGCGCAGCTCGTCGGTCTGGTCGAACAGGGAGCCCTGGAGGTGCGTGGCCATGCGGCCCAGCGTACTCCTTATTCGAAAATACGTTCCAATATGATCACCGGCCCGGACGGACTCGCCGGGGTCTTTCGATACAACGGTGTATCCGATACATTCGTGTATCGAACGGAGGTGTCGTCATGGTCACGCGGGAGACCGCCAAGCGCGTCACCCGGCGCCGGGCCGAGACCCGGGCCCGGCTGCTCGGAGCCGCGTTCGGGGTGTTCGCGGCCAAGGGGTTCGGGCGGGTCTCCATCGAGGAGGTCTGCGAGGCGGCCGGGTACAGCCGGGGCGCCTTCTACTCGAACTTCGCCACCCTGGACGAGCTGTTCTTCGCCCTCTACCAGGAGCGCGCCGACCTCATCGCCGGCCAGGTCGCGGACGCCCTCGCCGAGGACGGCCCCGGCCTCGACGTACCGGCCGCCGTGGACCGCGTCACCGAGGTGCTGCTGCTCGACGTGGACTGGCTGCTGGTGAAGACCGACTTCCTGGTGCACGCGGCCCGCGACCCGGAGGTCGCCCGCGTCCTGCTCGGCCACCGCGCCCGGCTCCGGGAGGCCGTCGCCGACCGCCTCTTCCGGGCCCGGGGCCACACCGGACTCCCCGCCGTGCTCGGCGGCACGGCCGGCGCCGCGCACGCCGTGGTCGCGGCCTACGACGGCGTCACCACCCAGCTGCTGCTGGACAAGGACGTCGAGCACGCGCGGAGCCGGCTCAAGCAGCTGCTCACCGCGCTGCTCACGGACGGCGGCGCGCCGGCCGCCCCCTCGACAACGCACTGAGGAAGGAACCTCGACGCCATGGACGCGGACGTCATCGTCGTCGGAGCGGGCCTCGCCGGTCTGGTCGCGGCCCACGAACTCACCAGCCGGGGACGCCGGGTGGCCCTGGTCGACCAGGAGAACGCCGCCAACCTCGGCGGCCAGGCGTACTGGTCCTTCGGCGGCCTCTTCCTCGTCAACTCGCCCGAACAGCGCCGGATCGGCATCAAGGACTCCTTCGAACTGGCCTGGAGCGACTGGCGCGGCAGCGCGCGCTTCGACCGGATCGAGGACGAGGACTCCTGGGCGGTGCGCTGGGCCCGCGCCTACGTGGAGTTCGCGGCCGGCGAGAAGCGGTCCTGGCTCCAGGGGCACGGCATCGAACTGCTGCCCACCGTCGGCTGGGCCGAGCGCGGCGACCTCAGGGCCGACGGGCACGGCAACTCCGTGCCCCGCTTCCACATCGCCTGGGGCACCGGCACCGGAGTGGTCGAGCCCTTCGTCGATCACGCCCGGCAGGCCGCCCGGGACGGGCTGCTCACCTTCCACCACCGCCACCAGGTGGACGACCTGGTCATCGAGGACGGCACCGCCCGCGGGGTGCGCGGCACGGTGCTGGCCCCCGACGACTCCCCGCGCGGTGTCGCCTCCAGCCGCGAGCGCGCCGGCGACTTCGAACTCACCGCCCAGGCCGTCGTCGTCACCACCGGCGGCATCGGCGCCGACCACGACATCGTGCGCCGCTACTGGCCCGAGCGGCTCGGCACACCCCCCGCCGAGATGGTCACCGGCGTCCCCGCCCATGTGGACGGCCGGATGCTCGACATCAGCGCGGCGGCGGGCGTCCGTCTGGTCAACCGGGACCGGATGTGGCACTACACCGAGGGGCTGCGGAACTGGGACCCGATCTGGCCCGGCCACGGCATCCGCATCCTGCCCGGCCCGTCCGCCATCTGGCTGGACGCCCTCGGCCGCCGCCTGCCCGACCCCTGCCTGCCCGGCTACGACACCCTCAACACGCTCAAGTACCTGCGCACCACCGAGGACATCGCGGGCTACGACCACTCCTGGTTCATCCTCACCCGGAAGATCATCGAGAAGGAGTTCGCGCTCTCCGGCTCCGAGCAGAACCCCGACATCACCGCCAAGGACCGCAGGGCGGTGGTGCGCAACCGGCTCGTCGGCAAGGGCGCGCCCGCCCCGGTGCAGGCGTTCCTCGACAAGGGCGCCGACTTCGTCACCGCGGACAGCCTGGAGCGGCTGGTCGAGAAGATGAACGGCCTCGCCGGGCAGCCGCTGCTGGACGCGGCCGGGGTGCGCCGCCAGATCGAGGCCCGCGACCTCCAGATGGCCAACCCGTACAGCAAGGACTCCCAGGTCCAGGGCATCCGCAACGCCCGCCGCTACCTCGGCGACCGGCTCGGCCGGGTGGCCGCGCCGCACCGTCTCCTGGACCCGGCCGCGGGCCCCCTGATCGGGGTACGGATGCATGTGCTGACCCGCAAGACGCTCGGCGGCATCCAGACCGACCTCGACTCACGCGCCCTCGGCGCCGACGGGACGCCGATCGAGGGGCTGTACGCGGCCGGTGAGGTGGCCGGGTTCGGCGGCGGCGGGGTGCACGGCTACAACTCCCTGGAGGGCACCTTCCTCGGCGGCTGCCTCTTCTCGGGCCGCGCCGCGGGCCGGCACGCGGCCCGGCACACCGGCTGACCTCAGCCTCCGAGCAACTCCAGGAGCACCTGGGCGCGGCCGCGCTCCGGCAGCTTCCTCGCCGTCAGCAGCGTCACCGGGCCCTCGCGGACCGACTCCCGCAGGCCGTCGAGCAGTTCGGCGGCCTCGGGGGCGGCCGGCTCCGCCTCGTACAGGGCACGGAACCCCTCGTACGACCCCCCGCTGTGGAACCAGGTGCGCAGCTTCGCCGACGGGGTGAGCCCCTTGGGCCACTCGTCCAGGTGCGCGGCCTCCTTGGTCACCCCCCGCGGCCACAGCCGGTCGACCAGCACCCGCAGCCCGTCATCGGGCTCGGGCGGATCCTAGATCCGGCGCACACGTACGCTCACGATCGGGCCCTCCCCCCATGACGGCGGCCACCTTCGGCGAGCGTACTGCGCGGGCCCCGGGGGCGCCGGTCGGCGACCCGGCCCTCGTCCGGTCCCACCCCCGCCGAGCAGCGATCTCGCCACCGGACGGCCAGAAGGAAACCGGAGACCCGGAGACACCGGCGCCTCTAGTCTGTGGGCCAGTCGAACACCTTTTGAGGAGCGCACGTGACGTCACCCCGCAGACAGCCCGCACGCCGTCGTACCACGGTCCTCGGCCGCAGGGCGGTGCTCGCCACCGTGCCCGTCGCCGTGGCCGCACTCGTCGGTGCCGCCGGACCGGCCGGCACGGGCACCACCGGCGCGGCCGGCGCGGGCGACCCCTACTTCCCGCTCAGCGGCAACGGCGGGTACCACGTGCGGCACTACGACCTGACGCTGCGCTACCAGAGCGACGGCCGCCTGGACGGCACCGCGGTCCTCACCGCCCGCGCCACCCAGCCGCTCACCCGCTTCGACCTCGACCTCAAGGGGCTGACGGTCGGCGGCGTCGAGGTCGACCGCACCGCCGCGGGCGTCAAGCGCTCCGGTCAGGAACTCGTCGTCACCCCGCGCCACGCCCTGCGCGCGGGCCAGGACTTCAAGGTCACCGTCACCTACCACGGCACGCCCGAGCCGGTCACCGACCCCGACGGCTCGGCGGACGGCTGGATCCCCACCGACGACGGGGCGTTCGTCGCGAGCGAGCCGCAGGGCGCCATGACCTGGTTCCCGGCGAACGCCCACCCCAAGGACAAGTCGTCGTACGACTTCACGATCACCGTGCCCAAGGGCCGCACCGCCGTCGCCAACGGGGACCTGCTCGGACAGCGCACCGCCAAGGACCGGACCACCTTCCGCTGGCGCGAGACCCAGCCCATGGCCGCCTACCTCGCCACCGCCACCATCGGCACCTTCCAGGTCAGGCAATACACCACCCGCGACGGCATCCGGGTCTACGACGCCGTCGACCCCCGCGAGGCCAAGGCCGCGGCCCCGGTGCTCAAGCAGCTGCCCTCGGTCCTGGAGTGGGAGAGCAAGCTGTTCGGGCCCTACCCGTTCACGTCCGCCGGAGCCATCGTGGACCACGCGAAGGTCGGCTACGCCCTGGAGACGCAGACCCGCCCGCTCTACGACTCCGCGCCCGACATCCTCACCCTCGTGCACGAGAGCGCCCACCAGTGGTACGGCGACTCGGTGTCCCTGACCTCCTGGAAGGACATCTGGCTCAACGAGGGCTTCGCGACCTACGCCGAGTGGCTCTACTCCGAGCAGCACGGCGGCGCGAGCGCCCAGAAGACCTTCGACGAGCTGTACGCCCGCCCCGCGGGCAACGAGCTGTGGGCCTACCCGGCCGGCGCCCCGGGCAGCGGCGAGAACATCTTCGGCACGCCCGTCTACGACCGCGGCGCGATGGCCCTGCACGAGCTGCGCAAGGCGGTCGGCGACCGGACGTTCCTCGCGATCCTGCGCGCCTGGGCCGCCGAGCACCGGGGCGGACACGGCACCACCGCGCAGTTCGTCCGGCTCGCCGAGCAGAAGTCCGGAAAGCCGCTGGACTCCCTCTTCCACACCTGGCTGTTCACGAAGGGCAAGCCGAACAAGGCCTGAGTTCTTACCAATTCCACATAACTGTCGGCGAAGCTCGACAGCATGATCAACCGCAGAACCGCTCTTCCCCTCCTCGCCTCCCCGCTGCTGCTCACCGGCTGCGGCGGGAGCGGCGGGGAGGCCGGGCACCGGGCGCGGCCCACCCGGCCCGCGCCCGCCACCGGCACCACCTCGCAGGCCGAACAGGCCCCCCACGGCATACCCGGGCTCGGCCCCACCCGGACGGCGGCGATACCGGGGCAGTGCACCCAGGCCGTCGTCGCCACCGGGCGCGGCCCGAACTCCCCGCAGTGCACGGTCGTCCTGCACCAGCGCACCGCCGACGGCTGGCAGGCGGGCCCGAGTTGGCCCGCGCACAACGCGCTGAAGGGCTGGAGCGCCCACCACATGCTGGGCGACCTGCGCTCCCCGCTCGGTGTGTACACCCTGTCCGACGCCGGGGGACTGCTGCCCGACCCCGGCAGCAGACTGCCGTACCACGAGTCCGCCGGATTCCACTCGCCCGGCACCGGCTTCGAGGGCGAACCCCTGGACGGCTCGTTCGACTACGTCATCGCCATAAATTACAACCGCAAGCCCGGCACCTCCCCGCTGGACTGGACCCGCCCGCTCGGCGCCGAGCGCGGTGGCGGGGTCTGGCTGCACGTCGACCACGGCGGCCCCACCCACGGCTGCGTCAGCGTCGCCAAGGCGCACATGAAGGACCTGCTGCGCACGCTCGACCCGGCCCGGCACCCGGTCGTCGCGATGGGGTACGCCGACTGGCTCGCGGTCTGAGCCGCTTAGGATCCGCAATTGTGTGCGCACATGTGCTGGTCGCCGAGGACGACGAGAAGCAGGCCGAACTGATCCGCCGCTCCCTGCTGGCCGACGGACATACCGCGACGGTGGTGCACGACGGCGCGGCCGCCCTGGACACGGCCCGCCGGCTGCGGCCCGACCTCCTCGTCCTCGACCTGATGCTGCCGGTCCTGGACGGCTTCGGCGTCTGCCGCGGACTGCGCGGCGACGACGGTGAGCTGGACGTCCCCGTGGTGATGCTCACCGCCCGCTCCGCCGAGGACGATCTGCTGCTCGGCCTCGAACTGGGCGCCGACGACTACCTCACCAAGCCGTACAGCCCGCGCGAGCTGATGGCCCGCATCCGCACGGTGCTGCGGCGCAGCGGCCGGGGCCCCGGCGCGCGCGGCGAGGACCCGGCGGTGCGGGCCGCCGGGCTCAGCGTCGACCCGGTACGGCACGAAGTGCGCTGCGACGGCGTGCCGGTGGACGTCACCCCGGCCGAGTTCCAGATCCTGCTGGCGATGGCGGCCGAGCCGGAGCGGGTGTTCACCCGGCGCCAACTCCTCCAGTGCACGCGGGGGTTCGACCGGTCCTCCACCGAACGGGCCGTGGACGTCCACATCATGAACCTGCGCCGCAAGATAGAGGCCGACTCCCGGCGTCCGGTACGGCTGCTCACCGTGTTCGGCGTCGGCTACAAGCTCAGCGGCCGGCTGTGAAGACCCGGCCGGAGCGGGGGAGCCGGGGCCGGGGCGCCCGGCGCCGGATACCGCTGCGCAAGCGGCTGCTGGTCCGGCTGCTGTCCGTCTCCGCCCTGATCGCCGTCTGCTCGGTGGCGGCCACCGCCTGGCTCGCGGTGACCACCACCACCAGCGCCCTCAAGGAGGAGCAGGGCCAGGACCTCGCCGCCGACAACAGCATCCTCGCCCAGCTCAGCGGGTACGCGGCCACCCACTCCGACTGGTCCGGCGTCCAGCGCTCCGTGCGCGACCTGGCCGCGCGGACCGGCCGGCGGATCGCGCTCACCACCCCCGACCGCACCCTCGTCGCCGACTCCGCGCCGCGCGGCACCCCGCTGCCGCCCCGCCCGGCCGCGAGCGTCGACCCGCTGCGCACCGACACCTACAGCGAGACCGGCGCCCAGCTCAGCGGCATCGACCCGCGCGCCGTCGGCCCCTACCGGCTGCCCGCGAAGGAACGCGCCGCGCTGGAGTCGCTGGCCACCCGGGACAGGCAGTGCTACGCCCGCTACGGCCTGCGGACCACCGTGCGGCACACGCCCAGCGGGCGCCCCGTGCTCACCGGCGGCGACGGCTCCGACCCGTCCCGCTACGGCGTGGCGGCGTGCGGGGCCGACGGGTTCGACGCCCCCACGCCCACCGAGACCCGGGCCCTGGACACACTGTCCGGGCTCGCCCGCCCCTGTCTGCGGCAGGCGGGTCTGGACGTCGGCGGCGGCCCGCTGTTCCTCGCCTTCGACCCGCAGGCCGAGGACCACTTCGGCGGTGGCCCGCTGCTCGCCAAGGTCGGGGGCAAGGACAAGGAGGCGACCGTCCGCTCGGCCCAGAGCTGTGTGCTCGGCGCGCGCCGCGCCCAGCTGGAGCCCTATGTCGCCCCGGCCGCCGACCTCTTCCTCGGCATCGGCGACCAGAACCCGTCCCGCTTCGACATCTCACCGGCGAACAAGTCCAAGGTGGTCTCCGCGGCCGGGCTGGTCCTCGCCGTCACCGTCGCGGTGACCGCCGCCGTCGCCATCCGGCTGGTACGGCCGCTGCGCGCGCTGACCGAGGCCGCGCAGGCGCCGCCCGAGCAGCATGTCAGGGTGCCGGTGACCACGCGGGACGAGACCGGCATCCTCGCGGAGGCGTTCAACGAACTCACCGAGCGCCGTGCACGCCTGGAGGCCCAGCGCAAGGCCATGGTCAGCGACATCGCGCACGAACTGCGCAGCCCGCTCACCAATATCCGCGGCTGGCTGGAGGTGATGCGCGACGGCGTCGTCGAGCCGGATCCGGGCCTGCTGGACTCGCTGCACGAGGAGGCGCTCGTCCTCCAGCGGATCATCGACGACCTCCAGGACCTGGCCGCCGCCGACGCGGGCACCCTGCGCCTGCACCGCGAACCGCTGGCCGCGGGCGAGCTGCTCGATCAGGTCGCCGCGGCCCACCGGGTGGCCGCCGACGCGGCCGGGGTCGCGCTGCTGACCGAGGCCGACCCGGCGGTCTGGCTGGACGCCGACCCGGTGCGGATGCGGCAGGTGCTCGGCAACCTCGTCTCCAACGCGCTGCGGCACACCCCGGCCGACGGCACGGTCACCCTGACGGCCCGCCGGGACGACACCGACGCCGTGCTCACCGTCGCCGACACCGGCGCCGGCATCGCCGCCGAGGATCTGCCGCATGTCTTCGAACGGTTCTGGCGCGCCGAGAAGTCCCGCAGCCGCCGCACCGGGGGCAGCGGCCTCGGACTCCCGATCGTCCGCCAGCTGCTCACGGCCCACGGGGGCACGGCGCATGCCACCAGCGAGCACGGCGAGGGCGCGGTCTTCACCCTCCGGCTGCCCGCGACGCAGGCACCGGGGGAGGAGCCGTAGGGCGGGCTCGAACTGCTCCGAGTCCGGGTGCACCCCGGCCCCGCGAAGGCCCTTGTCGTCACGCCGGTTCAGCCCGAGCGGGAGTGGGAGCGGGCCCGGCGGCGCAGCTTGCGGCGTTCCAGTTCGGTGGTGCCGCCCCAGACACCGATGGCCTGACCGGTGTCCAACGCCCAGTCCAGGCACTGCTGTCGGACCGGGCACCGCTCGCACACCCGCTTGGCCTGCTCGGCCTGCACCTGCGCGGGCCCGGTACTGCCGATCGGGAAGAACAGATCGGGGTCCTCGTAACGGCACGCTGCTTCTTCGCGCCAGTTCTCCATGGGAGTCTCCTTGGTGTGGATCGGGAGTCGTCCGCGTTCTGCCGAAGTCGTTCTGCCGTATGCGGGTCACCGGTCACGGCGCTGTGAAACGGCCCGGCCTCAACTCCGCAGTGCCGCCGCCGCAGTTGCCGTCACCGCCGCGGCCAGTGCCGCCAGCGCGGGGGAGTCGAGCCTCCACTGCTGCCAGTACAGGGTGACGTCCATCCACTCGCCGGGCGCGAGCAGGGCCAGCCGGCCGTCGGCCAGCAGGGGGCCGGCCTGGACCTCCGGGACCATGCCCCAGCCGAGGCCCGCCGCGACGGCGTCGAGGAAGCCCTCCGAGGTGGGCACATAGTGGCGCAGCGGGGCGGCCGAGGTGCCGCCGAGCCGGCGGACATAGCCGTCCTGGAAGTCGTCCTTGCGGTCGAAGACGATCACGGGCTCCGTGGCGAGGGCGTCCGGCAGGGGGCGCCCGGCGACCCTGGTGCGGGCGAACTCCGGTTCCGCGACCGGGAGATAGCGCATCCGGCCGAGCGGCCGCGCCGTGCAGCCCGGGACCGGGTCCGGCGAGGAGGTCACCGCCGCCATCACCAGTCCCTCGCGCAGCAGGACCGCCGTATGCCCCTCGTCCTCGCGGTGCAGCTCGAAGCAGAGCCCCGGCGCCCGGCTCAGCGCGGGCAGGAACCAGGTCGCCAGCGAGTCCGCGTTCACCGCGACCGAGACCCGGGTGGGCTCCCCGGCGCCGCTGAGCCCCAGCTCGCCCCACGCGTCCCGCTCCAGCCGGGCGAGCTGACGGGCGTAGCGCACCAGCACCGCGCCCGACTCCGTGGGCCGGACCGGCTTGGTGCGCTGGAGCAGCACCCGGCCGGTGCGCTGTTCGAGGGCCTTGACCCGCTGGCTCACCGCCGACGGCGTCACATGCAGGGCGGCGGCCGCCGCGTCGAAGGTGCCCTCGTCCACCACCGCGAGCAGCGTCCGCACCTGATCCAGGGGAAGGTCCATCACGAGCGCTAAGGATACGTAAGAATCTTTAGCTGTACTTGAGAGCCCAGGTGTCCTTAGCTTCGAGCCATGAACCACACCGCCCTGACCGCCGCGGTCGCCGGCTTCGGCACCGGCCTCTCCCTGATCGTCGCCATCGGCGCCCAGAACGCCTTCGTCCTGCGCCAGGGGGTGCGCCGCGACGCCGTACTCGCCGTGGTCGGCATCTGCGCCCTGTCCGACGCGCTGCTCATCGCGCTCGGCGTGGGCGGCGTCGGCGCGGTGGTGGTGGCCTGGCCGGGCGTGGTGCGGGCGGTCGGCATCGTCGGCGGCGTCTTCCTGCTCTGCTACGGCGTGCTGGCCGCCCGCCGCGTCGTACGGCCGGCCGGGTCCGCACTGACCGCGGCGGGCGGGGCGGCTGGGTCGCCGCGCCGGGCCGTGCTCACCTGCCTCGCCATGACCTGGCTCAATCCGCACGTCTACCTGGACACCGTCTTCCTGCTGGGCTCGCTCGCCGCCGACCGGGGCCCGCTGCGCTGGACGTTCGGGCTCGGGGCCGCGTTCGCCAGCCTGTGCTGGTTCACCGCGCTGGGCTTCGGCGCCCGGCTGCTCGGCCGCTTTCTGGCCCGCCCCGGCGCCTGGCGCGTCCTGGACGGCCTGGTCGCCCTCACCATGCTCGTCCTCGGCGTCTCGCTGCTCGCCGAGGGCTGAGACCGGAAGCCGGGACCGGTGGCCGGGCCCGGTCTTCCGGACCGAGACGTTCTCCCGCCGGTGCGATGAGATAGTTAGGCTCTCGAATCGAAAAGATGTAACGAGCAACCAGGACATCCGTGAACACCAGCGAGAGCAGTACCGAGACCGGCGACGACGCCCCCGCGGCCGCGCCCCCGCCCCACCGCGGCTGGCGCCGCTGGGCCATGGACACCCGCCCGCTGCGCATCCCCGCCTACCGGCGCCTGTGGTCCTCCACCATCGTGACGTCCGTCGGCAGCCAGCTCACCGCCGTCGCCGTGCCCAAGCAGATCTACGACATCACGCACTCCTCCGCCTGGGTCGGCTACGCCAGCCTCGCCGGGCTCGTGCCCATGGTGCTGTTCGCGCTGTGGGGCGGCGCGGTCGCGGACACCGTGGACCGGCGCAAGCTGCTGCTGTGGACCAACATCGGGATCGCGGTCACCTCGCTGCTGTTCTGGGCGCAGGCCGCGACCAAGCTGGACTCCGTCGTGGTCCTGATGGTGCTGCTCGCGCTCCAGCAGGCGTTCTTCGGCCTCAACTCCCCGGCCCGCAACGCCTCCATCGCGCGGCTGGTCCCGGCCGCGGAACTGCCCGCGGCCAACGCGCTCAGCTCCACCGTGATGCAGACCGGCCTGGTGGCGGGCCCGCTGCTCGCCGGTGTGCTCATCCCGGTCATCGGCCTGCCCG
The DNA here is from genome assembly GCF_030450125.1 of Streptomyces sp. WP-1. Classification (NCBI taxonomy): domain Bacteria; kingdom Bacillati; phylum Actinomycetota; class Actinomycetes; order Kitasatosporales; family Streptomycetaceae; genus Streptomyces; species Streptomyces sp. WP-1. Next base: position 791,357 of record NZ_CP123923.1, on the reverse strand, counting down.
AGCTGTACCTCATCGACGCCCTCGCGCTGTGCGTCACCGTGTGGGCCGTCTTCCGGCTGCCCGCGCTGCCCCCGCTCGGCGACGCCCCCACGCGCCGCGCCGGGGTGCGCGAGATAGCCGAGGGCTTCCGGTACATATCCCGGCACAAGGTGCTGCTGCTGTCCTTCCTCGCCGACATCGTCGCCATGGTGTTCGGCATGCCCCGCGCCCTGTTCCCGCAGCTGGCCGCGCAGACGTACCACTCCTGGGGCTCGGGCCTCGCGCTCGGTGTGCTGTTCGCGGGCATCCCGGTCGGCGCGGTGCTCGGCGGCCTGTTCTCGGGCGTGTTCTCCCGCGCCCGGCGGCACGGCTGGATGGTCATCGGCGCGGTCGTCGCCTGGGGCGTGGCCATCGCCGGGTTCGGGCTCAGCGGCAACCTCTGGATCGCCCTCGCCTTCCTCGCCGTGGCCGGTGTCGCCGACATGGTCTCGATGGTGTTCCGCGGCGCGATCCTGCTGTCCGCCGCGACCGACGAGATGCGCGGCCGGATGCAGGGCGTGTTCACGGTCGTGGTGGCCGGCGGCCCCCGCCTCGCGGACGTGCTGCACGGCACCGCCGGCGCCGTGTTCGGGCCGCGCGCGGCGGTGGCGGGCGGCGGTGCGCTGGTCGTCGTACTGATGCTGGCGCTGGCGGCGATGGTGCCCGCGCTGCGGCGCTACCGGATCTGAGGAAGCGCGCAGGCCGCCGCGCCCGTGATCTACAGCGGGCTGCGGCGGCCGAGCGCGTACTGGTCCATCAGCTTGCCGCGGGTGGTCTCCAGACGGTGGGCGAGGATCTCGGCCACCGAGCGCACCAGGGACAGCCCGAGCAGCGGATCCTCCACGCACAGCGCGAGCACCGAGGGCCCGTCGAACTCGTAGGCTCGTACGTTGCTGAAGGCCACCGAGCCGAAGTCCCACTGGTACGGCGGGAAGAGCCAGGACCACCCCAGCAGGTCGCCCGCGCCGAGCGTGGCCACGGTGACCCGCTGCCGCGAGGTGACCTGCTGGTCCAGATGGACCGCGCCGGAGCGGATCACCCAGAACCGGTCGGCCGTGCCGCCCGCCTCGAAGATGCGGCTGTCCTCCGGGAAGGACACCTCCTTGGCCAGCTCCATCAGGCGTTCGCGCTGCGCCTGGGGCAGGGCGGTCAGCAGTTTTATCGCTTTGGTCATGGCGCGGGCTCCTCGCCGGCGACGGTTCGGGTGCTGCGGTGCCTCGTGTGGGGGCCGGTGCGTTGCGTACACCCATTTCATCCGCTGGCGGCGGGCAGGGCACCTCGAAGGAAGCGGATTTCTTTCCGCCGGCCGTCGTCCGGGCAGAAAAAAGCCCTGGCTGGACGGGGGAAGCCAGGGCCGCTGAGGGTGACACGGCGGGCTCCGAGGCCCTGCCGCCATCACGTATGGATGAACGATAAACCATTTGAGGGCTGTTCTGGTAATCGGACACTGATCTAAATAGTCCGTCTCACGCCGTCCTCCTCCGCGGGGTTCGCCGCCGGATGCGCGCCCGGCCGCACGATCTCGTCCAGCACCCGCAGCACGGCCTCGTACGCCCTGGCACTGGCCGCGGCGTCCCGGGCGCCGTCCGGCTCGGTCGCCGCGAGGCGCCCCGCGCGGTCCGTCCAGCGTGCCTGCTCCTCGGCCGCGCGGTCCCTGCCCCGCCGGATGCGTCGCAGCAGTTCGTCCGCGTCCACGACATCGCTCATGTGGGGCGGGTACCCCGTCCGGGCCCGGTGATGACTTCCGTACCCAGCGTGTTTGAGGGCGCCGCCGGTGGTCAGCCGAAAGGGGAGAGAGCGCGACGCCGGCACCGCCCAGGGAGGGAAGGGATGCCAGAAACGTACTCCATACCCGTCGACGAGGCCCGGCCGAGGCCGCCGTGCCGCCCGGCCGACGCCCGTCGCACCGTACGGCGCGTGGTCGCCGAACGCTGCCGGGCCCGTCATCAGCGGCTCGGCCCGGGGGCCATGGACGATGCCCTCCTGGTCGCCTCCGAACTCACCACCAACGCGATCGTGCACGGCGGCGGCATCACCGGTTTCGACGTCGACGTCGACTCCGCCGGTGTCCGCGTCTCGGTCAGCGACCACAGCACCGAACTCCCGGTCGCGCGGACCTCCCCGCCCGGCCACGCCCAGTGCCACGGCCGGGGCTGGCCGATCGTCTGCCACCTCGCCCGTGACGTCCGGGTCAGCGAGCTGCCCTGCGGCGGCAAGCGCATCACCGCGGTGGTCCCGCTGGCGTGAGCCGCCCGAGCACCCCCACTTATCCCTTCGACACCCCCCTGACCTCGGGTTTCACCCCGTCCACCGGATTCCTTCCGACAAGGGTGTTTGCCCTCCGGGGCAGCGGGCAGGCGGAATCTCGTGCTTCGGACCGGAGGCGCAAGCCCAGCGGGTGAACCGACCGTTGGGGCCCCCTCCGGGCGGGCCCCGGCATACCCGCGGCGAACCTGACAAGCACCGTTCGGGCTTGGACCGGAATCCCCATTCCGGCCGTGCCCAGACACCACGTTCAGGAGCGATTCCGCATGCTGACCGATATGTCGACAGGCCGTCCCGGCACGCCCGACCCCGCCACCCACACCGCGCGCCGGAGCCATGACGACGCCCCGGAGACCGCGGAACTGTTCACCCGGCTCGCCGACCTGGAAGAGGGTCCCGAGCGGGACGCCGTACGCGATGAACTGGTCAACGCCTGGCTCCCCATGGCGCACCGTATCGCCGGCCGGTTCCGCGACCGCGGCGAGTCCGTGGAGGATCTGCGCCAGGTGGCGGCGCTGGGCCTGGTCAAGGCCGTCGATCGGTACGACCCCTCGCGCGGCGCGTTCGAGAGTTACGCCGTGCCGACCATCACCGGCGAGGTCAAGCGCCACTTCCGGGACCGGATGTGGGCGCTGCGCGTGCCCCGCCGGGTACAGGAACTGCGCAACCGGGTGCGCGTGGCCCGCCGCGAGCTGACCCAGAACCCGGGCAGCCCCGAACCCACCAACGCCGCGATCGCCGCCCACACCGGGCTCACCGAGGAGGAGGTCGCCGCGGGCCTGGAGGCGCTGGAGAGCTTCAGCACGCTCTCCCTCGACGCCGAACTGGCCAGTGGCGACGACGGCTACAGCCTCGCCGACACCCTGGGTGCCACCGACACGTCGTACGACGTCGTGGTGGACCGGGAGGCCGCCAAGGAGGGGCTGCGCCGGCTGCCCGAGCGGGAGCGGGCCATCCTCTACATGCGCTTCTTCGAGGACATGACGCAGAGCCGCATCGCCGATCAGCTGGGCATCTCGCAGATGCATGTCTCCCGGCTGATCAGCCGCAGCTGCGCCCGTGTCCGCGACGAGGCGGTGGGCCGCCGTTCCGGCGGCGCCGAGTGAGCGCCCGCCGATCCGGCGTCCGCCGGGCGACCCGTCACCGCTGCTTCGCGGGCACCGCCTCCGGCCGCAGCCCCAGCGGGCGGGCGAGACCGGAGACCGCCTCGTCGAGGCGTTGCAGATGTCGCAGCACCCGGTCGGTGACCCGGCCGTAGCGCGGCGTACGCAGAGTTCCCGGCTCCAGCATCGAGGCGATGCTGGGGCCGGTCTCGATCTCCCCGTCCGCACGCGGGTCCGCCACCTGCGCGGCGATCGTCTCGATGTTCCGCACGATCCGCGCGCCCGCCCCGCGCAGCCGGGGGTCCGCCGCGATCGAGGGATGCGTGGGCAGCAGCTCCGCCGTCGCCGCGAGGGACCGCCCGTGGTAGGCGCAGGTCTCCAGCAGCGCCACCACATAGCGGGCGGTGTCGCGCCGGGCCCGCATCGGGGTGATCGGATGCGTCAGCGGCTGGGTGGCGGCGCGCAGATCCGCCAGCGCCTGGTCCAACTCCCGCGCCCGCTCCACCAGATCGCCGCCCCACCCGCCGCTGAGCTGGTCGACCGCGCCCCGGGTGACCTCCGCGAGCCGGTCGAGGACCTCCACCAGCAGCTCGTTCGTCCTGCGGTCCGTGTGGATCGGCAGCACCAGCGCGGCCGCGATCACCCCGCAGGCCGCGCCCAGCGCCGTCTCCTCGATCCGCAGCACCAGCACGGCCGCGGTGTAGGTGTTGAGCAGCGTGTACAGCAGCCCCAGCGCGGCCGTCACGAAGAACGACATCAGGGTGTACGACAGCGGCGCGGTGTAGAACATCGCGAACACCAGCAGCAGCACCAGCGCGAACGCCGTCCAGGTGTGGTGTCCGACCAGCCCGGCGAGCCCGATACCGGCGATCACGCCGAGCACCGTGCCGAGGAGCCGCCGGTAGCCCTTGACCAGGATCTCCCCGGTGGACGCGGTGTTGATGAACACGATCCAGCAGGTCAGCACCGCCCAGTACCAGCGCTGGCTGGACAGCAGCTCGCCGCCGACGATGGCCAGCGAGGAGCCGACGGCGATCTGCACGGCGGCCCGGGTGGTGGGCCGGCGCAGGCCACCCGGCTCCGTCTCCTCGGGCTCGGTCTCCTCGCTGACCTCGATCGCGGCGTCCTCCGCGTCCAGCTCCTCGCGCGAGCGGGCGGTGGCGGGGGAGTCCTCGGACTCGTCCTGCGGCCCGTCGAGCGCGAGCCGCAGCCCCAGCGCGGCGCGCGCCGTCTCACCGAGGCCCCGGAAGACGTCCTGCACGGCCGGGGCGGCCTGCGGCAGGTTCTCCTCCTCGCGGTAGCCGAGCAGCCGGTTGCGCACCTGCGCGAGCGCGACGCCCGCGGCCTCGCCGGCCGGGCGCAGCGCCAGCAGCCGCAGCGCCTTGAGATCCCGGCGCAGCTCGGCCCCGGCCTCGTCCCGCACCGGCAGCTCGCCGCCCGAGGGCAGCGGGGCGCCCGGCAGATGCAGCGTGAGGGTGTCGGTGCGCTCGGCGCTGCGGGCCGTGAGCAGCAGCAGACCGAGCCGCTCGGCGGCGATCTCGGCGTCCGCGATCCGGCGCTGGAGCAGCCGGGCCGTCGTCTCGTCGGAGGTGCCGTCGTCCAGCCGGCCCTGGATCAGCAGCGCCGTCTCGTGCAGCCGCGCGGTGCCGGTGCGCAGCTCCTCCAGAACCTTCTCCGCGTCCTCGGGCCCCGCGTCCAGCAGCTCGATCTGGGTGTCGATCAGCTGCGCGAGCCGGGCCCGGAACGCCTGCCGCAGCCGGTCCAGCGTGCCCGCCGGGGTCTGCGGCAGCAGCACGAACCGGGCCAGGGCGGCGCAGCCGAACGCCACCGCCACGACGCCGTACAGCTTCGGCAGCAGGTCCGGGGTGGCGTGCACGAACAGGGAGAGGAAGTACGTCTGGAAGCCGATCAGCCCGAGGGCATGGCCCCGGTCGCCGAACCGGCGGCTGTAGACCGCGCTGAACATGAGCGCGACGAAGAACAGGTCACCCGCGACGACGTACCGGCTCAGCAGCGTGCCCAGGGTGACCGAGACGAGCGCCACCGGCAGTCCGATCGCGAGCGTGAGGGCCTGCTGGTGGCGTTGCTTCTCACGGATCGCGAACGTCGCGACCATCGCCGCGATGGCCCCGGCGACCAGCAGGGCCACCGGGGCGCCCAGCGCGGCGAGCACGGCGAGGGTCAGGGCGATCGAGACGACCGTGCGCAGCCCCGCGGTCAGTCTGAGCAGCCCGGGATCCCATGCCGCGACCCGGTCCCAGATCCGTACCCGCCCCGACCGCCCCGCTGCCCTCACGCCGCCGCGCTCTCCCGTCCGTGAACCCGTGCCAGAATCGATCTTTGCTCCAGCATCGCACGTGCGGCCGGACTACCTGCCCTCGGCCAGGTTCGCGGCCACCAGCGCGTCGGCGTGCCCGTGCCCCAGACCGTGCTCGGCCCTGAGCCGGGCGACCAGCTCCATGTGCCTGGTCGGCGGCGAGGAGCGGATCGGCTCCTGCCACGCCCCGGTCGGGCGCCCCGGGAAGCCCGCCGATCGCGCGTGCACTGATCGGCGGCCCTCGGTGATCCGCGTCACATCAGGGGCTGTCGATCACATCAGGGGCTGTTGACGCCGCCCTCCGCCCGGGCCCGTACCTGCTCCGGCGTCAGATACGAGTCCGTGAACTCGAAGTCCTTCAGCCGGGCGGGCTTGCGGGCCTGGAAGCCGGTGCGCACGAAATCGTCGCCGGCCAGCGCGTTGAGCGTCCAGTTGGTCATCACCCGGGCCTTGGCGACGCCGGTGCGCAGCGCCGACCAGTGGTAGCCGCGGGCCACCGCCTGCGCCGGCATCCCGCTCAGTTCGATGCCGAGCGGCTTGGACACCGCGTCCTTGCCGCCGAGGTCCACGACCAGGCCGAGATCCTTGTGGTGGTACGGCTGGAGGGGCTCGCCGCGCAGGGTCGCGATGACGTTCTCGGCGACCCGCTTGCCCTGGCGCGAGGCGTGCTGCGCGGTCGGCGGGCAGACCGCGCCCTCCTGGCCCTTGGCGAGATCGGGCACGGCGGCCGAGTCGCCGAGCGCGAACACCCCGTCCTGCCCCGGCACGGTCAGCTCGGGATCGACGGCGAGCCGGCCGCGGACCGTCTCCGCGCCCAGCGTGGCGATCAGCGGACTGGCCACCACACCCGCGGTCCAGATCAGGGTGTGCGTCGGCACCACCCGGCCGTCGGTGAAGGTGACCTCCTCCGCGCCGGCCTTGTCGATCGACACCCCGAGGGACACGTCGATGCCGCGCCGCCGCAGGATCTCCTGCGCACTGCGCCCGAGCTTGTCGCCCAGCTCCGGCATCAGCTTGGGCGCGATGTCGATCAGATGCCAGCGGATCAGCCCGGGGTCCAGGCGCGGATAGCGCCGTACGGCGGCGTGCGTGAGCCGCTGGAGGCAGGCGGCGGTCTCGGTGCCGGCGTAACCGCCGCCGACCACCACGAACTGGAGCCGCGCGGCCCGTTCGGCCGGGTCGTCGCTGGCGTCGGCGAGGTCCAGCTGGGAGATGACGTGGTCACGGATGTACGCCGCCTCGGCGAGCGTCTTCATGCCGAAGGCGTGCTCGGTCAGGCCCGGGATGTCGAAGGTGCGGGTCACACTGCCCGGGGCCAGCACGATGTAGTCGTACGGCTCGTCGACGATCTTGTCGGTGATGGTGCGCACGACACAGACCTTGGCCTTCAGGTCCACGCCGATCGCGCCGCCCGGCAGGATCCGGGTGCGGTAGCGCCTGCTGCGGCGCAGGGAGAGCGCGATCGACTGCGGTGTCAGCACACCGGAGGCGACCTGCGGCAGCAGGGGCAGGTACAGCTGGTAGGAGACGGGCGTCACCAGGGTGACGTCGGCCTCGTCGGGGGCGAGTTTCCGCTCCAGCCGGCGGACGCACTCGACTCCGGCGAAGCCTGCGCCGACCACGAGGATCCTGGGTCGTGTCACGGTGTCCATCCCTTTCCGCGGTTCCGGGTGGTGGCCCGGCTCGACGCCGTTCGCATACCCCGGAGCGCTGCGCACCAACTCCGATACCACCGCGACCCGGGCCGCTGCGCCAGTCGGGTGCGGCACGCGGTGGAGTAACCGCTCCACACGGAGTTACACCTCGCGGCCCTCACCAGGGCAGGAACACATGGATGTCCTTGCCCGCGTCGTGCACCACCACACTGACCTGGCTGCACAGCGTGTGCACCAGATGCCAGCCGATGCCGCCGCCGCCCGTGCGCGGATGGAAGGGCCGGGGCTCCGGCCTGGTGGTGCTGGTGTCGCGCATCGTCACGTGCACACCGTCGAAGGTGCGCCGCATCCGCAGATCGAACGGGCCGGGCGCGTACTGGATGACGTTGGCGGCGAGTTCGGTCACCACCAGCAGGATGTCGTCCCAGTACTCGTGCTCGCCGGGCGGCGCGACCCGGGCCAGTGCGCCCAGGAAGTCCTCCGCGGCGAGCCGCGCCTCCGTGACGTTGCGCAGTTCACCCGCGAAGGAGAACTCACGCTCGTACGTCTCCTCCGAAGGCGGTGTCTCGTCCCCTCGCGGCTCCGTCGTCATCTCCGCATCCCCCGGCCTCGGCCACACGCGGGGCCCCTGTGCTGCCCCATCGCGGCCAGGACGGTCGTCGTCGCTGATCTCTCGCTGCGCTGCGGGTTCCCACAGCCGGGCCGGATATCCGTCCTTCTGATCGCCTGCGGCACGGTCTCACGGGCTGCGAGCAGCCCGTCGCGCGGTGCGAACGGCTCCGGGGGACCACCGTAGACCCTGGGACACCCGGCGCGGCACACCGCCCTGTCGGCCGCTCGGACGGCCGCGCAATCGACCGGTGAGACGGGCGCCGGTGGGGACTCGGTGGACATGAGTGCAGACATGAGCCATGTGAGCCCGGATCCGGACCCCGAGAGCACCACCGGACTCGAACCCGGCGGCTCGGTGCCGCCCGGCGAGACCCCGCCCGCGGAGAGCAGCATGCCCCAGGCCGCCGTGCGCGAGCGGGGCGCCACCCAGCGCGGCTGGGCCAAGGCGCCGCTGGCGCTGATCCTGGCCCTCGTGGTGCTGTTCGCCGCGTTCTTCCTGGTGTACGCCCTGGTCCTGATCCGCTGACCGATCCGCCCCGATCGGCGGCCCGGCGCCGATCAGCCCGGCCCGGTGGGCCCGCTCACCCCTGCGTGTGCCGCACGCACTCCGTGACGACGTCCCGCAGGGTGCCGCCGCCCTCCATGATCCGCCGCTGCTCGCGCGCGCCGTTGCCGTGCCGGAGCAGATCCTCGACGCCCTTCTCGGCGCGGTCCGTGTCCCCGCAGGCGTCGAGCGCGTCCCCGACCGTGTCGAGCAGTGAGTACAGCACCCGCGCGGCGGGCCGGGGCCGCAGGCTCACGGGGTCCAGCAGCTTCTCCTCCAGTCCCGAGCGCGCCGCCTGCCAGGAGGCGAGCCGGAGCAGGCTCACGCTGTGGTCGGGCGCCGGCCGGCCCGCCCGCCAGTCCCGGGCGGCCGTCTCCACCAGGCCCCGGGTCAGGGTCGCGACGAGCAGCGCGGTGTCCGCGCGCAGACACACGTCCGAGACCCGCACCTCGACCGTCGGATAGCTCGCCGACAGCCGCGCGTCGAAGTAGACCATGCCCTCGTCCAGGATCACCCCGGTGGACACCATGTCCGCGACCCGGCGGTGATAGTCCTCGGGCGAGCCGAACAGCTCGGTCGGCCCGGCCGAGGGCCAGCGCGACCACACCCGGCTGCGATAGCTCTCATAGCCGCTGTCGTGGCCTTGCCAGAAGGGGGAGTTGGCGCTGATCGCGGTGAGCACCGGGAGCCAGGGCCGCAGCCGGTCGAGCACCGCGACGCCCTCCTCGTCGGACTCCACCGACACATGCACATGGCAGCCGCAGACCAACTGGTCCCGGGTGCCGATGCCGTAGCGCTCGGACAGCCACTGATAGCGCTCGTTCACGGTGAGCGAGGGGTTCACCGGAAGCGGCGAGGTGGCCAGCGCGGCGACCGTGCAGCCGATCTGCCCGGCGTGCCGGGCCGCCTCCTTGCGGCAGCGCACGATCTCGTCGCCGAGGTCCGCCATGTCCGACTGCGGATGCGTGGCGAACTCCAGCATCTGTCCGAACAGTTCCTTCTCGAACACGTCCTGACCGGGATCGTCCCGGTCGGCCCGTGCGAGTACGGGCGCCGCCAGCGCCTTCGGGTCGCCCGTGTCCGGATCGACCAGAAGGAGCTCCTCCTCCACTCCGACCGTGCGCACTCGGTGCCGCCTTTCCGCCCTGTGACCAGGGGCAGCCAGGATCTCGTATGAACCCCGACTGCCCCTGCGACGGGCGCCGACACCTGCGGCTTCAGCGCGCCGGGCCCAGGAACACCGTGGCCAGCGGCGGCAGCGTGAGCCGCAGCCCGCCGTCGGCCGGCTCCAGCGGCCCCGGCGCGCCGACCGGGATGCCGCCGCCCCCGTAGCCGATGTCGTCGGTGTTCAGCAGCTCACGCCAGGCCGGCACCTCCGCGGGCACCGGCAGCCGGTAGTCCTCGCGGACCACGGGCGAGAAGTTCGACACCGCGAGCAGCGGGGTGCCGTCGGCCGCGTAGCGCAGGAACGCGAAGACGTTGTCCTCCGCCGCGTCGCCCAGCACCCAGCAGAAGCCGCCCGGGTCGGTGTCGCGCTGCCACAGCGCGGGCGTCGCCCGGTACAGCGCGTTCAGGTCCCGCACCAGCGCCCGCACGCCCCGGTGGTCACCGGCGGAGTGGTAGTCGTCGGCCAGCAGCCACCACTCGGGCCCCTGCTGCTCCGCCCACTCGGCGCCCTGCGCGAACTCCTGTCCCATGAACAGCAGTTGCTTGCCCGGGTGAGCCCACATGAAGCCCAGGTAGGCGCGGTGGTTGGCGCGCCGCTGCCACCAGTCGCCCGGCATCTTCGACACCAGCGCCTGCTTGCCGTGCACCACCTCGTCGTGCGAGATGGGCAGCACGTAGTTCTCGCTGTAGGCGTACACCATCGAGAAGGTCATCTCGTTGTGGTGGTACTTGCGGTGCACGGGCTCCTTCTGGATGTACTGGAGCGAGTCGTGCATCCAGCCCATGTTCCACTTCAGCCCGAACCCGAGCCCGCCGCTGTCGGTCGGCCGGGTCACCCCGTCCCAGGCGGTGGACTCCTCGGCGATGGTCACCACACCCGGGCAGCGCCGGTAGACCGTGGCGTTCATCTCCTGGAGGAACGCCACCGCGTCCAGGTCCTCGCGCCCGCCGAACACATTCGGCTCCCACTGCCCGGAGTCCCGGGAGTAGTCGAGGTAGAGCATGGAGGCGACCGCGTCCACCCGCAGGCCGTCGACATGGAACTCCTCGCACCAGTAGACGGCGTTGGCGACAAGGAAGTTGCGCACCTCGATACGGCCGTAGTCGAACTCGTACGTCCCCCAGTCGGGGTGCTCGGCGCGCGTCGCGTTCCCGGGCTCGTACAGCGGGTCCCCGTCGAACCGGGCCAGCGCCCAGTCGTCCTTGGGGAAGTGCGCCGGCACCCAGTCCATGATCACGCCGATGCCCGCCCGGTGCAGCGCGTCCACCAGGTACCGGAAGTCGTCCGGCGAGCCGAGCCGGGGGGTCGGCGCGTAGTACGAGGTGACCTGGTAGCCCCAGGAGCCGCTGAACGGGTGGCCGGCCACCGGCATCAGCTCCACATGCGTGAAGCCCATCTCCACGACGTACGCGGGCAGTTCGTCCGCGAGCTGACGATACGTCAATCCCGGTCGCCAGGAGGGCAGATGCACCTCGTACACGGAGAACGGCGCCTCGTGGACCGGGATGTCACCGCGGTGCGCCATCCACCGCTCGTCGCCCCACGCGTAGTGCGAGACCGTCACGATCGAGGCGGTGTCCGGCGGCACCTCGGTGCGCCGGGCCATCGGGTCCGCCTTGAGGAAGCGGTGGCCGTGGCGGGAGGTGATCTCGAACTTGTAGCGGTCGCCCTCGCCGATCCCGGGCAGGAACAGCTCCCACACCCCGGACGCGCCGAGCGAACGCATCGGGTACTGGGTGCCGTCCCAGAACGTGAAGTCCCCGGCCACCCGCACCCCTCGGGCATTGGGCGCCCACACGGTGAACCGGGTGCCGGCCACGCCCTCGTGGGTCATCGGCTCGGCGCCGAGCGCCTGCCACAGCTGCTCGTGCCGGCCCTCGCGGATCAGGTGCAGGTCCAGCTCGCCGAGCGCGGGCAGGAAGCGGTACGGGTCGTGCACCTCCCGCTCGTCCTCGTCGTACGTCACCAGCAGGGTGTACGGCGGGATCTCCGGGTAGGGCAGCACGGCCGCGAACAGCCCGCCGCCCTCGGAGACGAGCGGGTTGGCCATCCCGTCGACCAGGACGCTCACCGCCCGCGCGTTCGGGCGCAGCGCCCGGAACAGGGTGCCGCCCGGCACCGGGTGGGCGCCCAGCAGGGCGTGCGGATCGTGGTGCGCCCCGGCCAGCAGCCGGTCGCGCTCGGCGGGGTCCAGCGCGGTGGCCGCGGCCTGCCCCGGGCCCGCGGTCTCGGGCGGCGTCGTGTCGCGCAGTGCCATGCCCTCAGCCTCCCCAGACCGCGAGCCGCTTGATCGCGGCCATCGGTACCGGCAGCCAGTCCGGCCGGTGTCTCGCTTCGTACAGCACCTCGTACACCGCCCTGTCCGTCTCGTGTGCGCGCAGCAGCGCGTGCTTCTTGCGTGGATCCCAGCCCGCGCGGGCCGCGTAGCCCGCGCAGAACGCCTCCCGGCAGCGGCGCGCCCACTCGGGTCGCCAGGGGCGGCGCTGCCGGGCCGCGTAGTCGAAGGAGCGCAGCATCCCCGCCACGTCCCGCACCGGGGACTGCGGAGCCCGCCGCTCGGTCAGCGGCCTGGACGGCTCGCCCTCGAAGTCGATGACGAACCAGTCGCGGCCCGCCCGCAGCACCTGTCCGAGGTGCAGATCGCCGTGGATGCGCTGGGCGGGCGGCCCGGTGTCGCAGGTGGCGAGCGCCCCGAACGCGGCCCGCAGACCGGGCACGAAGGGCTTGAGCCCCGGCACGGCGTGCGCGGCGGCCTCCAGGCGGGCGCACATCGCGTCGGCGGTACGGCCGTTCTCGCCGGGCCCGGCCGACGGGAACGCCTCGGCCAGCGCGAGGTGCACCTCGGCCATGGCGCGGCCCAGTTCACGGGCCTCGGCGGTGAAGTCGTCGCCCGCGGCGAGCGCGCCCAGCGCCAGCGTCCAGCCGTCGGTGGCGTCCGGCAGGAACGGCTGGAGCACCCCGAGCGTGGCCGGGCGCGGCGCGCTGGTGGAGAACCAGGCGACCGGCGCCGGTACCCGGGTGCAGCCCTGCGCGGCGAGCGCCGCCGACACCTCCAGGTCGGGGTTGACGCCCGGCTGGATGCGGCGGAAGAGCTTCAGGATGTACGCGTCGCCGTACACCAGCGAGGTGTTGGACTGCTCGGCGTCCAGCAGCCGCGGCGGCAGGCCCCCGGGCACCGGGGCGGCGGGGTCCGCCTCGAAGCGCAGCGGGCCCGCGCTGCCCGGCCGGCGCAGCCGCTCCAGGAGCAGGCTCGCCGCACGCGGGTCGTAGAGCGCGTCGTAGACCGCGAGCCCGGCCAGCGGTCCCGCGGCGGACCGCCCGATGAACGCCCGTTCCAGGCGCGGCGCGAGTTGCTCGCGCACCCCGAGCAGCAGCTGGTAGCAGTCGCCCGGCGGGGGAGTGCCGCCGGGGGCGGGCACCGGCGCGTGCGAGGCGTGCACCAGCAGATGCAGACACCCGGGGAACAGCTCGGTCACACTGAGCACCGACAGATCGGTCACGGGCCGGTCCTTGCCCGCGAACCAGCGCTGGCGCGGCAGCCACTCGCGCAGCAGCCCGCCGAGCGAGGCGAGGGGACCGTCGACGCCGGCCGCGGTTCTCGGCCGGAGGGTGATGGTCTTCGGCATGGTGACGCGTCCTTTCCTCGGCGCCGTGCGCTCAGCGGCGGCGGCCGATGCGGGATGCGACTCGGGTGAGCCGGAACCAGTAGAAGCCGTGGCCCTGAAGGGTGAGGAGATAGGGCAGTTCACCGATGGCGGGGAAGCGCACCCCGCCGATCAGCTCCACCGGATGGCGGCCGTCGTAGGCGCGCAGATCCAGCTCGGTGGGCTGGGCGAAGCGGGAGAAGTTGTGGACGCAGAGCACGAGGTCGTCCTCGTACTCGCGCAGGAAGGCGAGCACCGCCGGGTTGGACGAGGTCAGTTCGGTGAACGAGCCGAGTCCGAAGGCGGGGTTCTGCTTGCGGATCTCGATCATGCGCCGGGTCCAGTGCAGCAGCGACGAGGGCGAGGACATCGACGCCTCGACGTTGGTGACCTGGTAGCCGTGGACCGGGTCCATGATCGTGGGCAGATACAGCCGCCCCGGGTCGCATGTCGAGAAGCCGGCGTTGCGGTCGGGGGTCCACTGCATGGGGGTGCGGACGGCGTCGCGGTCGCCGAGCCAGATGTTGTCGCCCATGCCGATCTCGTCGCCGTAGTAGAGGATCGGCGAGCCGGGCAGGGACAGCAGCAGGGCGGTGAACAGCTCGATCTGGTTGCGGTCGTTGTCGAGCAGCGGCGCGAGGCGGCGGCGGATGCCGATGTTGGCGCGCATGCGGGGGTCCTTGGCGTACTCCGCCCACATGTAGTCGCGTTCCTCGTCGGTGACCATCTCCAGGGTCAGCTCGTCGTGGTTGCGCAGGAAGATGCCCCACTGGCAACCGGACGGGATGGCCGGGGTCTTGGCGAGGATCTCGGAGACGGGGTGGCGGGACTCGCGCCGAACGGCCATGAAGATGCGCGGCATCACGGGGAAGTGGAACGCCATGTGGCACTCGTCGCCGCCGCGTGCGTAGTCGCCGAAGTAGTCGACCACGTCCTCGGGCCACTGGTTGGCCTCGGCCAGCAGCACGGTGTCCGGGTAGCCCGCGTCGATCTCCCGGCGCACCCGCTTCAGGAACTGGTGGGTGGCCGGCAGGTTCTCGCAGTTGGTGCCCTCCTGCGCGTAGAGGTAGGGGACCGCGTCCAGCCGGTAGCCGTCGATGCCCAGGTCCAGCCAGAACTTCAGGGCGGCCAGGATCTCCTCCTGCACCGCCGGGTTCTCGTAGTTGAGGTCCGGCTGGTGGGAGAAGAAGCGGTGGAAGTAGTACTGGCCGCGCACCGGGTCGTACGTCCAGTTGGAGGCCTCCGTGTCCACGAAGATGATCCGCGCGTCCTCGTACCGCTTGTCGTCGTCGGCCCACACGTAGTAGTCCCCGTAGGGGCCGTCGGGGTCCTTGCGGGACTCCTGGAACCACGGGTGCTGGTCGCTGGTGTGGTTCATGACGAAGTCGATGATCAGGCGCATGCCCCGCTGGTGGGCCGCGTCGACGAACTCCACGAAGTCGGCGAGGTCACCGAACTCCGGGAGCACGGCGGTGTAGTCCGAGACATCGTAACCGCCGTCCCGCAAGGGCGATTTGAAGAACGGCGGCAGCCACAGGCAGTCCACGCCGAGCCACTGGAGATAGTCGAGCTTGGCGGTCAGGCCCTTCAGGTCGCCGACGCCGTCGCCGTTGCTGTCGTGGAAGGAGCGGACCAGGACCTCGTAGAAGACGGCACGCTTGAACCACTGCGGGTCGCGGTCCCGGGCGGGGGTGTCCTCGAAGGTGTCCAGTACGGGTTCGTTCACGGTCATGACGCTGCGGGCCCTCCGTTGCGGTGCGTCGATCGCTGGACGTGGAGCACATGCGCCGGCGCGCGGCCCGGCGTGAGGCGCACGTAGTTGGTCCTGCCCCAGTGGTACGCCTCGCCCGACAGTTCGTCGTGTACGGGCAGGTCGGCGTCCCAGTCCAGGCCGAGTTGCGGCATGTCCAACGAGACCGTGGCCTCCTGGGCGTGATGCGGGTCGAGATTGACGACCACGATGACCGTGTCCGTCCCCGTGCTCTTGCTGTAGGCGAGCACGGCGTCGTTGTCGGTCCGGTGGAAGCGGAGGTTGCGCAGGCGCTGTAGCGCCGGGTGTGCGCGGCGGACGGCGTTCAGCCGGGTGATGAGCGGCGCGATCGTACGGCCCTCACGTTCGGCCGACTCCCAGTCCCGGGGCCGCAGTTGGTACTTCTCGGAGTCGCGGTACTCCTCGCCGCCTTCCCGCAGGGGGGTGTTCTCGCACAGCTCGTAGCCGCTGTAGATGCCCCAGGCGGGGGAGAGGGTCGCCGCGAGCACGGCACGCACCTCGAAGGCGGGCCGGCCGCCGTGCTGGAGGTGACCGGGCAGGATGTCCGGGGTGTTCGCGAAGAAGTTGGGCCGCATGTAGGCCGCCGCCTCGCCCGACAACTCACCCATGTATTCGATGAGTTCCTGCTTCGTCTCGCGCCAGGTGAAGTAGGTGTACGACTGCTGGAAGCCGATCTGCGCCAGGGTGTGCATCATGGCCGGGCGGGTGAAGGCCTCCGCCAGGAAGATCACGTCCGGGTCCTTGCGGTTGATCTCGGCGATGACCCGCTCCCAGAACACCACCGGCTTGGTGTGCGGGTTGTCGACCCGGAAGATCCGCACCCCGTGGTCCATCCAGTGCCGCAGCACCCGGACCGTCTCCGCGATCAGCCCGTCCATGTCGGCGTCGAAGGCGATCGGGTAGATGTCCTGGTACTTCTTCGGCGGGTTCTCGGCGTAGGCGATCGTCCCGTCCGGACGGTGGTGGAACCACTCCGGGTGCTTCTGCACCCAGGGGTGGTCCGGGGAGCACTGGAGGGCGAAGTCCAGGGCGATCTCCAGGCCCGACTTCCGCGCCTCGCCCACGAAGTGGTCGAAGTCCTCGATGGTGCCGAGGTCCGGGTGGACCGCGTCGTGCCCGCCCTCGGGGGAACCGATCGCCCAGGGGACGCCGACGTCGTCCGGACCGGCGCCGAGGGTGTTGTTGGGGCCCTTGCGGAACGTGCTGCCGATCGGGTGAACCGGCGGCAGGTAGACGACGTCGAAGCCCATCTCCGCGATCGGCTTCAGCCGCCGGGCCGCCGTACGGAACGTACCGTGCGGATGCTCGGCGGTCCCCTCGCTGCGCGGGAAGAACTCGTACCAGGAGCCGTACAGGGCCCGCTCCCGCTCGACCAGCAGCGGCATCGGGTCCGAGGCGGTGACCAACTCCCGCAGCGGGTAACGGTCCAGCACCTCCCGCACACCGGGGGAGAGGGCGGGCCGGAAGCGCTCGTGGACCGAGAGGGAGTCGTCGCCGAGGGCGCGGGCGGCGGCCGCCACCAGTTCGCGCTCCGGGCCCTTGGGCACCCCGGCGGCGGCGCGCTCGTACAGCTCGGCGCCCTCCTCCAGGACCAGCCCGGTGTCGATCCCGGCCGGCACCTTCACCGAGGCGGTGTGCCGCCAGGTCGCCAGCGGATGGCTCCACGCCTCCACCCGGAAGGTCCAACGGCCGGTCACGTCCGGGGTGATCTCGGCGCCCCACACATCGCTGCCGGGGGACAGCTCGCGCATCGGGGTCCAGGGGCCGCGCCGGCCCCGGGGATCGCGCAGGACCACATTGGCACCGACGGCATCGTGTCCCTCCCGGAACACGGTGGCGGTGACCTGGAAGGTCTCCCCGGCCACCGCCTTCGCCGGGCGCCTGCCGCACTCCACGGCCGGCCGGACGTCACGTACCGGTACACGGCCGATGGCCGGGGTCCTGCGCATGTCATCACCTCCGCCGTGCGCGAAGCCGGGCACCGGCCCGGCTTCGCGCTCCGAGAGCGGGGCCGGCCCGTGCCGGTCCCCGAAGGGAACGCCTTGTACGGTGCCAGCTCAGGAGCTCGGCGCCGTGGAACGCCGCTCCGAAGCCGGCGCCCTTCGCACCGAACGGCGCGACACCGGCCGGCCGTCCTGCTCGCGCAGGTGGCCGACCCGACTCGTGCGCAGATACCGCTCCGCCGCGTCCGCCGCCTCGCGGGCACAGCGTTTGCCCATCAGAACGCACAAGGTGTAGCCCGAGTCCTCGAACGTGGCCCGGACCGTGCGGTCGTACGGCGAGGCGAGCATCACGCGCTCCCACGCCCGGTAACGCCGCAACTGCCGGGCCACTTCGGCCTTGGCGGGTAGCAGCATGGCCCTGTTCACCCTCCACGCTCTCGACTGGGCGCGTTCCCGACGGTCGGGTGGCGTCCGCGCAGGGGTGGGCACGGCACCGTTACGGCGATCGAGGCTTTCACTCATGGTGCACGCGCGTGGACGCAGCGTCTTGTTGGAGCTTCAACCATTGGGAACGGTGTGTGCTCGTGTTGCACGAATGGCGTAGCGCCCGCACCGTTGGAGATGACTCAGAAGCGATCACCGCTCACGCTGTGTGTCCGGGATCCCTCCCGGACAGGGCGAGGGGAGCGAGAGCTTCGCCGGTGAGGAGCAAGCGACGATGAAGACCGCAGTGCCCTGCTACTACCACCTCGACGTGGAAGTCAGCCCGGAACGGGTGGGACAGGTCAGCCGCATCCTGGCCGCCCACCTCCGCCACTGGGACCTCGACAATCTCGTGGCCCCCGTCTGCCGCGGCGCCGAACTGCTGCTGCGGGCGATCGACCAGCACGCCCGTGACAAGCACACCTCCATCGAGATGTGGTGGAACGGCCAGCACCTCATCACCGCCTTCGGTGACGACGACCCGGAACTGCGCCCGGACCAGGATCTGCGCGCCGCCCTCGCGGACATCGCCGCCATGAGCGACGGCTGGGGCTGCTGCGCCGCCGAGACCGGAGCCAAGATCATCTGGTTCTCGCAGCGCGCCCGCGCCGGCGAACGGGTGCCCCTGGTGCCGCTGCCGCCGGAGCCGTTCCTGAGCACGGGTCTCAAGGAGCCGCGGCGGCATCAGGTGGCCGTCCTCGCCGCGCCCGTGCCCGTCGGCGACCACAGCCTGGAGGGCAGCCGGTGAACGCCCGCACCACCAGGAAAGGGCTGCCCGTCTGGAGCGGGCAGCCCTACCCGTTGGGCGCCTCCTACGACGGACAGGGCACCAACTTCGCGCTGTTCAGCGAGGTCGCCGAGCGGGTCGACCTGATCCTCGTGGACGAGGACGGCCGGCAGACCTCCGTGCGGCTGCACGAGGTCGACGGCTTCGTCTGGCACGCCTATCTGCCCGGCATCGCCCCCGGGCAGCGCTACGGCTACCGGGTGCACGGCCCCTGGCAGCCCTCCCTCGGCCACCGCTGCAACCCGAAGAAGCTGCTGCTCGACCCGTACGCGCGCGCCGTGGACGGCCAGATCGACAACCACGCCTCCCTGTACGAGCGCGCGCCGGACGGCCCGGCCCCCGCCGACAGCGCCGGGCACTCCATGCTGGGCGTGGTCACCGACCCGTACTTCGACTGGGGCGACGACCGGCCGCCGCGCACCGCGTACGCGGACTCCGTGATCTACGAGGCCCATGTGCGCGGACTGACCCGCACCCACCCGGACGTCCCCGAACAGCTGCGCGGCAGCTACGCGGGCCTCGCCCATCCCGCCGTCGTCGAGCACCTGACCTCGCTCGGGGTGACGGCGGTCGAGCTGATGCCGGTGCACCAGTTCGTCCAGGACGGGGTGCTCCAGGACCAGGGCCTGTCCAACTACTGGGGCTACAACACCATCGGCTTCTTCGCGCCGCACAACTCCTACGCCGCCTTCGGCACCCGGGGCCAGCAGGTCAACGAGTTCAAGGCCATGGTGAAGGCGCTGCACGCGGCCGGCCTCGAAGTCATCCTCGACGTGGTCTACAACCACACCGCCGAGGGCAACGAGTTCGGCCCCACGCTGTCCTTCCGGGGCATCGACAACGCCTCCTACTACCGCCTGGTGGACGGGGACTGGGCGCACTACTACGACACCACGGGCACCGGCAACAGCCTGCTGATGCGGCACCCGTACGTGCTCCAGCTGATCATGGACTCGCTGCGGTACTGGGTCACCGAGATGCGTGTCGACGGCTTCCGCTTCGACCTCGCGGCCACCCTGGCCCGGCAGTTCCACGAGGTGGACCGGCTCTCGGCGTTCTTCGACCTGATCCAGCAGGACCCGGTGATCAGCCGCGTCAAGCTGATCGCCGAGCCCTGGGACGTGGGCGAGGGCGGCTACCAGGTGGGCAACTTCCCGCCGCTGTGGTCGGAGTGGAACGGCAGGTACCGGGACGCCGTACGGGACTTCTGGCGTGCCGAGCCCGGCTCGCTGGGCGAGTTCGCGTCCCGGCTGACCGGCTCCTCCGACCTGTACCAGCACAGCAGGCGCCGGCCGCGCGCGAGCGTCAACTTCGTCACCGCGCACGACGGGTTCACCCTGCGCGACCTGGTGTCGTACAACGACAAGCACAACGAGGCGAACGGCGAGGACAACCGGGACGGGGAGAGCCACAACCGGTCCTGGAACTGCGGGGCGGAGGGGGACAGCGACGATCCCGCCGTGCTCGAACTGCGCGGGCGCCAGCAGCGCAACCTCCTTGCCACGCTGCTCCTTTCGCAGGGCATCCCCATGCTCTGCCACGGCGACGAACTCGGGCGCACCCAGCGCGGCAACAACAACGCGTACTGCCAGGACAACGAGATCTCCTGGGTGGACTGGGAACTCGACCACGAGCAGCGGAACCTGGCGGACTTCACCCGGAACCTCATCGCGCTGCGCGCCGCGCACCCCGTGCTGCGCCGGCGCCGCTTTTTCCGAGGCGAGACCGCGACGAACGCCGCGCAGCCGCTGCCCGACCTCATGTGGCTGCGGCCCGACGCCCGCGAGATGACCGCGCGAGACTGGCAGCGCGGCGACGCGCACTCCGTCGGCGTCTTCCTCAACGGCGACGCCATCGCCGAACGGGACCCGTACGGAGGGAAGCTGACCGACGACTCCTTCCTGCTCCTCCTCAACGGCTACTGGGAGCCGGTGGACTTCCGGCTGCCGGACGAGACGTTCGGGGAGCGCTGGACGACACTCGTCGACACCGCGGACGCGGAGGGCGTGCCGGACGAGCGGGAGCGGAAGGCGGGCACGAGGCTGCGGGTCGAGGCCAGGAGCCTGGTCCTGCTGACCCGTCCCTCACGGGCGGCGGATTAGCGGATCCCGGCACGCGGGCCCGCGGGGCACGATCCGCGGGCCCGCGGAAGTCGGCGCGTGGGCCCGCGGAAGTCGATCGGCGGGCCTGCGGATCTCGGCGCGCGGGCCCGCGCGGATTCTCAGCGCGCGGGCCGCGACATCACCGTGAACTGGGCGCCGTCGGCGTCCCGCAGGATCGCCTCCGTGTCGTTCTCCTTCAGGACGCTGCCCCCGTGCTTCTCCGCCGCCCGGGCGCACCCGGGCACGTCCGCCACCGCGAAGTGGACCTGCCAGTGCGGCCGTACGGAGGGGTCGGGGGCGGCCTCCACCGCGCCCGAGTCGATGCGGGCCACCGCGTCCCCCTGGCTGCGCAGCACCACCTCGTCGCCGTCGTACTCGACCTCGCAGCAGCCCGGCTTCCCCGACGCCCAGTCGAGGATCTCGCCGTAGAACATCGCGGAGTCGAAGGCGTTGCGGGTGTGCAGCCGGATGAACGTGGGCGCCGCCCGCCGCCACGCCTCCCAGTTGGAGACCAGCTCGCCCTGCCAGATCCCGAACGTCGCCCCGTCGCGGTCGGCGAGCAGCGCGGCCCGGCCCGGCTGGAAGGAGAGCGGTCCGACCGCCGCCGTACCGCCCCGCTCCCGTGCCCGCGCCACCGCGACATCCGCGTCCGGCACCGCGAAGTACGGCGTCCACGCCACCGCCATCTGCCACATCGAGGCCACCGCGGCGATCCCGGCCACCGGCACCCCGTCCGCGAGCGCGACCCGGAAGTGCTCACCGAGCTTCGCGCCGCGCCAGCGCCAGCCCAGCACGGCCGTGTAGAAGTCCTGGGTGGCCTGGAGATCGCGGCTGGTCAGGCTCACCCAGCACGGCGCGCCGAAGACGGAGTGCGTATCGACGACCGTACGCGCGCGCGGCCCGTTCCCGGTGCCGTTCGCTCCGTCGCTGACGGGTGTCTCTCGGTTCATGTTCGGTAACGTCCTGCTCTCGGGGCCGGGGGTCACCGCTCTGGCTCCAGTGTCCAACCGGAAGCGGGTGGGGCGCCTGTCGAGTACCCCCGGTGACCGGGGATCAGCGCGGAACCGGAGGACGCCGTGGACCGGCCGCCCCCGGGCCGAGGCGGAGTCTCACCGCGGCTCCGCCAGCAGTTCCTCCCGCAGCCGGTCGAAGCAGCCGCTGAGCAGCCGCGACACATGCATCTGCGAGATCCCCAGCTGCTGCGCGATCCGGTTCTGCGTCATCCCCCGGAAGAACCGCAGGTAGAGGATGGTCCGCTCGCGCTCCGGGAGCGCCGCGAGGCAGGGCCGGACGGCGGCCCGGTCCACCACGAGGTCGAACCCGGGATCGAGGCCGCCGAGCGAGTCGCCCAGGGCGTAGCCGTCCGTGCCCGCCACCTCGGCGTCCAGGGACAGCGCGGAGAAGCACTCCAGCGCCTCCATCCCGGTGCGCACCTCGTCCTCGTCGAGCCGGGTGTACTCGGCTATCTCGGCGACCGTGGGCGGCCGGCCCGGCGTGGACTGGGACAGCTCCTTCACGGCCGTACGCACCCGGTTGCGCAGATCCTGGACCCGGCGCGGCACGTGCAGCGTCCACATGTGGTCCCGGAAGTGCCGCTTGATCTCACCCGTGATGGTCGGCACCGCGTACGCCTCGAAGGCGCGGCCGCGCTCCGGGTCGTAATGGTCGACGGCCTTCACCAGGCCCAGCGCGGCCACCTGGTACAGATCCTCCAGGGACTCCCCGCGACCGCGGAACCGTACGGCGATCCGCTCGGCCATGGGCAGCCACAGCCGCACCAGTTCGTCCCGCAGCGCCTGCCGCTCGGGGCCGTCGGGCAGCTCCGCGAGCCGCGCGAAGGACTCGCCCGTGTCGGGCGCGTCGTCATGGGGATGGGGGTGGGACCTGGGCTTGGTGCTGGTGCTGCCAGTGACACGCATCGCGCGCACCTCTTTCGCGCCGGTTGGACAGACACCGTGGGAGAAGCGCGCGCTCGGTCACGGGAAGGGACTCGGGGGCGGCAGGCCGCGCTGAGGGCCGGCTCCCACGGAAGTGCCTCCTGTCCGAAGCACATAGGTGCGTTTTCCCGCTCGCGGACATCACAAAACAATTCACCCGATAACCTCATAAATCGCACGGCACAGCGGCGTGCCCGCCTTGACCGCATCTTGGGGCCGCCCGAGGGGTGATAGGTCTGTAGCAGAGGTAATCTTCAGGCGTGGAAGACGAAGCGATACGCGGGCCCGGCGGCGACGCGCCGCCCGGGGCGCCCGAGACCTTCCCGGCCGAGCTGACCGACGCGCTCGTCGGCATCCAGCGGCTGATCCGGCGCCGGCTGCGGGGCGGCCTGGCCGGGCCCCGGCTGCGCGGTGCCGAGGTGGAGCTGCTGCGGCTGGTCGGGACCCGCCCGGGGATCGGTGTCTCGGAAGCCGCCAAGGAACTGCACCTGGCCGGCAATTCCGTCTCGACGCTGGTCAACCAGCTCGTGCGGGACGCCTACCTGGTCCGGGAGACCGACCCGGCCGACCGGCGGGCCGCGCGGCTGCGGCTGACCGGGGCCGCCGAGAAACGCCTGGAGGACTGGCACCGCCGCCGTGCCGAGCTGGTCGGCGGCCGTCTCGCCCGCCTCGACGGGGCCGACCGGGACGCCCTGCGCGCGGCCCTCCCGGCGCTGCGCAGGCTCGCCGGTCTGCTGCGCGAGGACGACGAGGCGGGCGAGGACCTGACGACGGCGTCCGTGGGCGCGCCGGCCGGGGCGGGAGCCGCCCCCGAGGGACCCTGGACGGAGGGGACGCCATCATGACGACCGACCCGGCGGACACGTCCGCCACCCCGGCGGTCACCGCCACCGCCGCGGCCGAGGCGGCGGACGCCCCCGCCGAGGCCGTCAGCTGCACCGGGCTCACCTACGCCTTCGGCGAGACCAAGGCCGTCGACGACCTCGACCTGGGCGTCC
The DNA here is from genome assembly GCF_030450125.1 of Streptomyces sp. WP-1. Taxonomy (NCBI): domain Bacteria; kingdom Bacillati; phylum Actinomycetota; class Actinomycetes; order Kitasatosporales; family Streptomycetaceae; genus Streptomyces; species Streptomyces sp. WP-1. The sequence goes on along the minus strand of NZ_CP123923.1, from coordinate 768,010 downwards.
ACGAGGGCGAGGTCTTCGGGCTGCTCGGACCGAACGGCGCCGGCAAGACCACCGCCATCCGCTGCATCACCACCCTGCTGCCGGTCCCCGTCGGCATGGTCCGCGTCTTCGGGCACGACGCCGCCAGGGAGCGCATGGGAGTGCGCCGCCTGCTCGGCTACGTCCCCCAGCAGCTGTCCGCCGACGGCGGGCTCACCGGGCGCGAGAACGTCGCCCTGTTCGCCCGGGTGTTCGACGTGCCGCGCCGGGAGCGCGCCGCGCGGGTCGACCTGGCGCTCCGTGCCGTCGACCTCTCCGACGCCGCCGAACGGCTCGCCAGTACCTACTCCGGTGGCATGGTGCGCCGCCTCGAACTCGCCCAGGCCCTGGTCAGCGCCCCCCGGCTGCTGATCCTGGACGAGCCGACCATCGGCCTGGACCCGATCGCCCGCACCGGCGTGTGGGAGCACATCAACGCCGTACGCGAGGCGACCGGCATGACCGTCCTCGTCACCACCCACTACATGGACGAGGCCGACCAGTACTGCGACCGGGTCGGCCTGATGCACCGCGGCCGGATCCGTGCCCTCGGCACCCCCGAGGAGCTGCGCCGGGGCCTCGCCGAACGCAAGGGCGCCGACACCCTGCCCACGCTGGAGGACGTCTTCCGCGACGTCGCCGGCAGTGGCCTCGACGACAACACCGGAGGAGGTTTCCGTGAAGTCCGAAGCACCCGCCGCACCGCACGCCGCGTCGGCTGACCGCACCCTCGGCAAGGACACCGCGCTGCTGCTCACCCCTCCGGTGCCGCGCGCCGGCTGGCGGCTGCTGCCCGCCCGGGTGCTCGCCATGTGCACCGTGGAGCTCCAGAAGCTGCGCCACGACCGCACCGAGCTGTACACCCGCGCCGTCCAGCCCGCCCTGTGGCTGCTGATCTTCGGTCAGACCTTCACCCGGATCCGGGCGATCCCCACCGGCGGCATCCCCTACATCGACTACATGGCGCCCGGCATCATCGCCCAGTCCGCCATGTTCATCGCGATCTTCTACGGCATCCAGATCATCTGGGAACGGGACGCGGGCATCCTGAACAAGCTGCTCGTCACCCCGACCCCGCGCTCGGCGCTGATCACCGGCAAGGCGTTCGCGGCCGGAGTGAAGTCGCTGGTGCAGGCCATCGTGGTGATCGTGATCGCCGCCCTGCTCGGCGTCGCCCTCACCTGGAACCCGCTGAAGCTGCTCGGCGTCGCCCTCGCGGTGATCCTCGCCTCGGTGTTCTTCTCCTGCCTCTCCATGACCATCGCGGGCATCGTGCTCAGCCGCGACCGGCTGATGGGGTTCGGGCAGGCGATCACCATGCCGCTCTTCTTCGGCTCCAACGCCCTGTACCCCGTCTCCGTGATGCCGGGCTGGCTCCAGGCCGTCAGCAAGGTCAACCCGCTGAGCTACCAAGTCGACGCGCTGCGCGGGCTGCTGCTCGGTACGCCCTCGCATCTCGGCGCCGATTTCGGGGTGCTGGCGATCGCCGCCGCGCTCGGCATCACGGCGGCCTCCTCACTGCTCGGCCGACTGGCCCGGTGATCTCGCCCGGAACGTGATGTGCGGCACGCACCGTGGCCCGCCGGGAACGGGCGCGGGGGGATTCTTCCTGGGCAGCGCTTGATCAACGATCAAAGCGGGCGAACCCCCTGGCCACGGCGCATTCCGCTCATTTGACAGTGCGCTGAGCCCACAGATAGACACTCGGGGGTCGAGAGGGGCACTGTGTACGAGCCGAACGTGGTCGGTGACTGGCAGGAGTACGAGGAGCATGCCGGTCTGCGGGTCCGCGTCCACCGCCTGGAGGCCGCCGAACCCCCGCGCGGACGCGACGACGCCGCGGCCGGGCTGACGTACTTCAGTGTCCGGGTGACGATCGAGAACCGCGGCACGCGGCACTTCGGCATCCATCTGGAGGACGGCCAGCTCGACGTCCGGGTCGGACCGGACGGTGAGGGCGCCTTCATCGACTGGCGCAACTCGCAGTTCATCGAGGGCTTCGACGTCTATCCGCTGCGCCGGGCCACCGCCGTGCTGTACGCCGCCGCCCCCGAGGCCGCGCTCACCCATGTGGACATCCAGGTGCAGCTGCGGGTGGACGAGGAGTGGACCGAGCGCCGGCTGTGGGCCGGCGGCACCGGCGTCCAGGAGACGACCGCGCAGGCCGCCCCCGTGGGCTCCGCACAGGGCGACCTGGCCCACCAGGTCAGCGCCTTCCTCAAGGAGCAGACGGAGCCCGGCACCGCCTGAGCCCCGGCCGCCCCCGGCCCCGCTCAGTGCGGGATGCCGTCGATGATCTCCCGCGCGCCCTGCCGCAGCAGCGCCACCGCGACCGAGGTGCCGAGCGTGGCCGCGTCGAGCCGGCCCGCCCATTCGTGGGCGTTCAGCCGGGTCTTGCCGTCGGGCGTGAACACACAGGCCCGCAAGGACAGTTCACCGCCGGCGTCGACCCGCGCGTACCCGGAGATCGGGCTGTTGCAGTGGCCCTGGAGCACATGCAGGAACATCCGCTCGGCCGTCGCCTCCCGGTGGGTGTCCGGGTCGCCGAGCCCGCTGACCGCGTCGATCAGCCCGGTGTCGCCCTCCCGGCACTGCAGGGCGAGGATGCCCGCGCCGATCGGCGGCATCATCGTCTCCGGGGACAGCACCTCGCTGATCACATCGGTACGGCCGATGCGCTCCAGACCGGCCACCGCGAGCAGCAGCGCGTCCGCCTCGCCGTCGGCCAGCTTCTGGAGCCTGCGGTTGGCGTTGCCGCGGAACGGCACGCACTCCAGATGCGGGTGGGTGGCGGCCAGTTGGGCGATCTTGCGCACCGCCGAGGTGCCGATCCGGGTGCCGGCCGGCAGCTCGTCCAGGGTGAGACCGCCCGGGTGCACCAGCGCGTCGCGGATGTCGTCCCGCTTCAGGAAGGCGGCGAACACCGTCCCGGCGGGCAGCGGCCGGTCGGCGGGCACGTCCTTCACGCAGTGCACCGCGAGATCCGCCGCCCCGGCCAGCAGGGCCGCGTCCACCTCCTTGGTGAACGCCCCCTTGCCCTCGACCTGGGCCAGATCGCCGAGCCACTTGTCGCCGGTGGTCTTCACGGGGACGACCTCGGTGCGCACCCCCGGGTGCATGGCACTCAACTCGGCGCGGACCCGCTCCACTTGGGCCAGGGCCATGGGCGAGTCACGGGAGACGATTCGGATCAGTTCGGGAACCGGCATGCGCACACGATAGACCCCCCCACCTCATGCCAGGTCCATGGGCAGGTCCGCCGCCGAGTCCTGCGGTGAAAGATCGGGACGCAGCCTTAGCCAGGACGGCTGACGCAGCAGCCCGGTCCGGGTACGGGTGCTGTAACCGACCTCCCCGACCAGCCGGGGCAGGACCCAGCGCGCGCCCGGCACGCGGGGCGCCGGCTCGAAGGGGCAGCGCCCGCTCGCCGCGTCCGCGAGCAGTTCCGCCAGCCGGGTCCGCTCCGCCTCGCTCCAGCCGGTGCCCACCCCGCCGACGTACCGCAGCCGGCCGGCCGCGTCCCGCTGGCCCACCAGCACCGCGCCGGGCAGCCCGGTCAGCCGCCCCTTGCCGGGCAGCCAGCCGCCCACGATCACGTCCTCGGCACGCAGATTGCGGATCTTGATCCAGGCGCGCGAGCGCACCCCCGGCTCGTACACCGAGTCGAGCCGCTTGCACACCAGGCCCTCCAGGCCGTGCTCCCGGGTGGCCGCGAGCGCCCGCGCGCCGTGCCCGGTCACCGCGCCGGGCGTCGACCAGTACGGCCCGGCCAGCCCCAGCTCCGTCAGCCGGTCCCGGCGCCGTGCGTACGGCTCCCGCAGCAGCGGCCCGGCCAGGTACGGCACGTCGAACAGCACCAGGTGCACCGGCACCTGCGCGGACCGGCGGGCCGCCCGGGCAGGCGCGTGGGCGAGGCCCATCCGGCTCTGCAGCAGCTGGAAGTCGGCCCGGCCGTCCGCGTCCAGGGCCAGCACCTCCCCGTCGAGGACCGCGGGAGTGGCGCCCAGCGCACCGCCCAGCGGCGCCAGTTCGGGATACGCCCCGGTGATCTCCTCGCCCGAACGGGCGCGCAGCACCAGGGTGCCGTCGCCGGGCAGATAGACCATCACCCGCTGCCCGTCCTGCTTGGTCTCGTAGGCCCAGCGCGCGTCCTGCGCGGCGGGCGGCAGCGAGCCGGGGGTGGCGAGCATCGGCGCGATGAACGGCAGGGCGGTGGGGGTCACGGCAGAAGATGTCGACCGAACCCGGCCCCGTCACGCGCCTTCGGCCCCCGGTTCCCCTGAACGGGGTGTCCCGCGCGGTCGCCGCCCGGTCGGCGCGTCAGTCCACCGGCGCCGGCGGCCCGTCCGCGTCCAGGCCCGTGCACGCCACCTTCCCGCCCACCTCGGCGCACGCCTCCACGCCCCGGGGCGAACCCACCGACAGCATCGGGCTGTTGACGCCGGTCACATCATCGGCCGGGTAGCTCGCGGAGAGGATGTCGTCGCCCGCGCGCACCGACACCTCCCGGGCCAGCCGGCCGCGCACCCGCACCTCCGACCAGGCGGTACGGCAGGACGGCGAGTAGCGCAGCCGTACGGCATAGGCGTGGTCGGCGACCCTGCTCCTGGTCTGCGCGTCCCGGGCGCACACCGAGGCGTCCGGCAACTCGCCCTGGCAGGACGCCCCGTGACAGCGCTGCACCTCGCTCAGGGGCTGGGCCACCGGCGCGGACCCCGGGCGCCCGGACAGGGCCACGGCCGCGGCCACCGCCGCGGCCGCGCCGAACAGGGCGAGCGCCGACACCGGGATCCACAGCGGGAGCCAGGGTGAGCGGCGGCCACCGGGGCGCTTTTCGGGCGGCTCCGGGGGAGCGGGCTCGTCGGCCGCCTCCCACAGCGCCAGTACGGCCGCGGCATCGGCGTCGGCCAGCCGGCACAGGGCCTCCACCGCGGCCCGCGGCGGGCGCTTGCCGCCCGAGAGATAGCGGTGCCAGGCGGACTTGCTGTACGGGGTGCGCGCGGCCAGCGCCGCCAGACTCAGCCCCGTACGGTCCTTCAGGTCGCGCAGTGTCACCACCAGCGACTCGTCCGGCGCGGTCGATCCTTGGGGGTGCCGCATCGTGCGTTCCTCGACTCCCATTCCCCTATGGGCGTTTCGCCCCTGATGCCGGGATGGTTTCCCTGCCGGACGGCCGCTGCAACACCGGACGAGGTATGGGCCGGGTCAAGCGCCCCCATGCCGAAGGCCCGTTCGGGACGCGGTTCCCGAACAGGCCCTCGGCGCTCAGTGGGTGGTGCGGCGGACGCCCGTCAGCACCAGGGGACGTACCGGTGGGTGGTCACGTAGTGGGCGGAGACGTAGCCCCGGTGCTGCGGGAGCCGGTACCAGACGTGGTTGCCGCGCACCCGGGAGCCGTAGGTCTTGCAGCTGACCGAGATGAGCCGGTCGGTGTGCCGGCTGCCGACCGCCCGGTAGCCGGTGCCCGGGCCGGAGCGGACGTTGAGCCGGACGCCGCCGGTGGCGATCAGGCCGGTGTGGTGGGGGTAGGTCTGGACGGGGTGCTGGGCGGTGGCGACGGCGGCCACGGGGTGCGCGGTGACGCTGCTCGCCGCGGCGGCACCGGCCGACACGGGGAGCAGTGCGAGAGCCGCGGCCGCGGCCGGCAGAACGCTCTTGAGGGCCCGACGGATCATGGAAACCTCCGGCTGTCGATCTCGTGACCACGAACCGTGATCACGCCGCCCAGCCTTGCCGTGCGAACCCCTCGCCATGCCGTTTCCGTGTCCCCTGGGACGGCGTGGGACGTCCCGGGGGACGGGCGGCGGGGCCTGGTCTCGGCGGAGGCGCGGGGGCCGCGAGGGCGTACCGGAGCGACTCGGTCCGTGCCGCCGGAGCCACCGGGACGAGGGGCCGCCCGAGTCACCGGGACGAAGCCGCCCGAGCCACCGACACGAAGGGCCGGGCCCGCCCGGTCTGCGTGGCCTCGAAGGCGTGCCCGCGCCCTCGCCGTCCGGCCAGGACGTGCCCGCGCCCTCGCCGTCCGGTCCGCACGCGGCCCTCCCGGCGGTCGCCGAGATCGAGCGCGCCCTCACCCGCCTCACCCGCCCCGGCACCCGCACCCGCCACCACGACCGGCTGCGCGCCCCGGCCGACGTACCGCTGGACCGGGCCGCCGTGGCGCTGCCGCGGCAGTTCGCGGACCGCGAGCCGATGCGACCGGGGGAGGTGGCGCACCGCTTCGGGGTCGACGCCCTGCCTGTGACCCGGACCGTGCGCAGCTCCAGTGGGCGGGGTACGTCACCCGGGCGCCCGACCCCGACGACCGGCGTGCCCGGCGGATCCGGTCCGCCGGAGCGGGTCGGCTCACCGACGTGGGCCGGCTCGCCGTCGGTCGGCCCTGGGCGGCCGGCGCCGGCGAGACGCGGCAGCCGGCCACGCCGTTTCACCGGATGGCCGACGACTTCCCCGCGCACTCGGCCGCGACGGAGACCGAGGTGGAGGCGGACGTGACGGCGGACGGGACGGCAGACGTGGCGGCTGCGGAGAAGTAGTCCCGCGAACCGGCCGCCCGGCGGCTTACCGTCCAGTAATATCCGGCGGCAGGCCACCAGAGGAGGAACCGGTCATGAGTGAGCGTGTCGAGGTCGGGGACAAGGCGGAGGACTTCGCCCTCCCCGACGAGTCCGGGACCCTCCGCAGCCTCGGCGAACTGCTCGCCGACGGGCCCGTGGTCCTCTTCTTCTACCCCGCCGCCCTCACCCCGGGCTGCACCGCCGAAGCCTGCCACTTCCGCGACCTCGCCGCCGAGTTCGCCGCGCTCGGCGCCCGGCCCGTCGGCATCAGCGGCGACGACGTCGACAAGCAGCGGGAGTTCGCCGGCCGCCACACGCTCGGCATGCCCCTCCTGTCCGACGCCGACGGCACGGTCCGCGAGCGCTTCGGGGTCAAGCGCGGTTTCACCCTCGCCCCCACCAAACGCGTCACCTTCGTCATCGCCGGGGACCGCACCGTACTGGAGATCGTCCGCAGCGAGCTGCGCATGAACACCCACGCCGACAAGGCCCTCGCCGCCCTGCGCGCCCACCTGGCCTGACCCCGCTCGCGGCCCCCGCGCTTGAGGAGCCGCGACAATCGGATCATTCTGGGCCTTATGGACCGTGTCGCCGCCGTGGCGATCATCGACACTCGGGGCTGGGTGACCGGGTGGAGCGAGGGCGCGCGGCTGCTCACGGGCCACCCGGCCGAGGAGGTCGTGGGCCGCCCCGCGGCGGAGCTGCTCGCCGCGGAACTCCCCGGGGAGGCCCGCAGCGCGCGGACGGGGACGCGGCACGGCACCGTCGCCCTGCGCCACCGCGACGGCCACCGCCTCGACCTCGCCGTCACCGCCTGCCCCCTCGACGGCGGCGACGGACGGCCCGCGGGCTACGCCGTGACGGCCGAACCGCCCGGCGTCGCGCTCGCCGCACAGGCTTTCGAGCAGGCGTCCATGTCGATGTCCGTCTTCGACCTCCAGCAGCGCTACCTGCGCCTCAACGACGCCGCCTGCAAGGTCATCGGCGTCCCCGAGGAGGGGCTGACCGGCAGGTTCTTCCTGGACACCGTGGCCGACACCGAGTCCAACCGGGGCTTTCTGCGCCATCTGCGCGAGGTCGCCGAGACCGGCCTGCCCGTGCGCTACGAGAGCTTCGCCGCCGCGCCCGCGCTGAACCGGGAGCACTTCTGGAGCCTGGAGATGTGGCCGCTGCGCGACGCCTCGGGCACCCCCACCGCCGTCGCCCTGGCCGCCTACGACAACAACGAGCAGTACTGGGCCAGACGCCGGCTCGCCCTGCTCAACGAGGCCGCCACCCGCATCGGCACCACTCTCGACGTGGTGCGCACCGCCGAGGAACTGATCGAGATCCTCGTCCCGCGCTACGCCGACTTCGCGACCGTCGACCTGCTCGACTGGGTGCTCGGCGCCGACGAGCCCCCGATGGCCGCCGTCGACGACATCGAGCTGCACCGCGTCGCCTACACGTCCACCCGGCCCGGCAGCCCCGGAGTGGCCGTCCGGGTCGGCGAGACCCAGATCTACCCGCCCTCCGCGCCGCCCGCCTGCGCGCTGCGCGAGGGCCACGCGATCCTCAGCCAGGCGGGCGAACCGGGATTCCGGGCCTGGCTCGCGGACCGCGACGAGCGCGCGCCCCGGGGCCGCCCCTTCCGGGAGGGCGTCCACTCCATGATCGCCGTACCGCTGCGCGCCCGTGGCACCACCCTGGGCGTCGCGGTCTGCGTGCGGCTCGCCCATCCGGAGGACTACGGCCCCGACGACGCCGTCTTCGCGGAGGAACTGGCCAGCCGCGCCGCCGTCTGCATCGACAACGCCCGCCGCTTCGCCCGCGAACGCAGCACCGCCCTCGCCCTCCAGCACAGCCTGCTGCCGAGCGGACTGCCCGGACAGGCCGCGCTCGACGTGGCCCACCGCTATCTGCCGTGCGGCTCCCAGGCCGGGATCGGCGGCGACTGGTTCGATGTCATCCCGCTCTCCGGCGGCCGGGTCGGACTGGTCGTCGGCGATGTGGTGGGCCACGGCATCAGCTCCTCGGCCACCATGGGCCGGCTGCGCACCGCCGTGCGCACCCTCGCCGACGTGGATCTGCCGCCGGACGAACTCCTCACCCACCTCGACGACCTGGTGACCCACCTGGCCGCCGAGAACGGCCGCGATGAGGTCGCCGAGATCGGCGCCACCTGCGTGTACGCCGTCTACGACCCCGTCTCGCGCCGTCTCACGCTCGCCACCGCCGGCCACCCGGCCCCGTTCCTCGTCCTGCCCGGCGGCGACGGCGCCGAACTCGTGCCCATGACCGCCGGGCCGCCCCTCGGCATCGGCGGACTGCCCTTCGAGGCGACGGAGCTGGAACTGCCCGAGGGCTCCGTCGTGGCCCTGTTCACCGACGGCCTGGTCGCCCACCGCGCCGGGAACCCGGACGGCGCCGACGACGAACTGCGGCGCGCCGTCGGGGCGTCCGCCGACTCCCTCGACGCCCTCGCCGACGGCATCCTCAAGGCCGTACTGCCCGACCAGCCCGGCGACGACGTGGCGCTGCTGCTGGTGCGCACCCGCGCCCTCGGCGCCGACCGGGTCGCCACCTGGGAGGTGCCCGCGCACCCCGCCCAGGTCGCCGTCCTCCGGCAGGCCGCCGGGGAGCAACTGGCGGCCTGGGGGCTGGAGGAGACCGCGTTCGTCACCGAACTCGTCGTCAGCGAACTCGTCACCAACGCGATCCGCTACGGCGAACCGCCCATCCAGCTACGGCTGATCCGCGACCGCGCCCTCATCTGCGAGGTCTCCGACGGCAGTTCCACCTCCCCGCACCTGCGCCGGGCGCACGCCTACGACGAGGGCGGCCGGGGACTGCTGCTGGTCGCACAGCTCACCCGGCGCTGGGGGAGCAGGCAGACGGCCGCGGGCAAGACCATCTGGGCCGAACAGCCGCTCCCCGACGCCTGATCACACTCCTACTCGAAGGCGCAGCCCGGGTTCGGCGCGTCCTCGGAGAACGGCGCGCCGTGCGGCAGCACGTACAGCACATCGAGCACGACCGGGGTGTCCCCGAGGTTGCGGCCTATGTGCACGTTCCCCGGCCCGGCCGGCTCCTGTATCGGCGCGCCCGCCCCGTACACCCCGTCCGGGGCGCAGGAGGAGTCGAAGTGGCTCAGCGTGCCCTGGCGCACCACGCCGTACAGCGGGCCGTCGTGGAAGTGCCAGCCGGTGCTCCGGCCGGGCGGGACGGTGATCTCCCGCAGGGTGTAGTCGGTGCTCCCGACGGTCCGTTCACCGATCGTACGGGCCGTCACCCCGGGGCCCGCCGGGGTCGCCCCCGCGGTTTGGCAGGTCAGTACGGTGGCGGCGGTCACGGCGCCGATCAGGGCGACGCCGCGTGGTGCTGTGCGCATGTCGGATGCCTCCAGGGCAGCGAGGGATGTCGGCGTGACCATAGGCTCCTCGCACACCCCTCGGGGCCGGAATCAGGGAATCCGGATTGCCGGTGCCCGCCCGGTCAGCGCGCGCCGCCGTCCGCCGCGACCTGGGCGAGGGTGCGCCCGGTGCGCACCGAACGGGCCCGCCGGGGGTCGGGGGACCCGTGCCCGGCCCGGCGCGCCGCACCCTTGCGCACCAGCAGCCAGGCGTCCTCCCCGTCCCGGCCCCGGAAGCGGGTCAGGGCGTACTCGCCGCGCAGTTTGGCGCCGTGCAGCCGGAACGTGGCATGTCCGCGCGCCAGCGACCCGGCGAAGTCCACCGGCCGCCCCTGCCGGTCATGGCTCAGCGGCTCGTACGTCCCCCGGTCCCACACGATCACCGTGCCGCCCCCGTACTGGCCCTTGGGGATCACGCCCTCGAAGTCCTCGTACGCCAGCGGATGGTCCTCCGTCGGCACCGCGAGCCGCTTGTCGCCCGGGTCGGCGGAGGGTCCCCTCGGCACGGACCAGGACTTCAGGACGTCGCCCACCTGGAGCCGGAAGTCGAAGTGCATCCGGCGCGCGTCGTGGATCTGCACCACGAACCGGGGCCGCCCGCCGCCCCGGCCCCCGGCGTCCTGTGCCGCCGAGGGCTCCCGGCCTCCGCCCGCAGCTTCCCGGCCTTCGTCCGCAGCTTCCCGGCCTTCGTCCGCGGGTTCCCGGGTCCGCTCGAAGCCGCGCTTCGCGCGGTACGTCCGCAGCCGGTCCTCCGCTGCCACGTGCGGCTCCTTCCGTGCGTCCGCCTCACCGCGCCCCGGGTACCCCGCTCACCCCGGTCTCAGAACTCCTCGTGCGTCTCCGGGTCCCCGCCGAGCCGGGTCGGGGCGTGCCGGGCGATCGCGGCCATCTGGTCCGAGTCCAGCTCGAAGCCGAAGACGTCCAGGTTGGCGCGCTGCCGCCCGGGGTCGGCGGACTTCGGGATGGGCAGCGCGCCCAGCTGGACGTGCCAGCGCAGCAGCACCTGCCCGGGGCCCACCCCGTGCTCGTCGGCGATCTGGGCGACCCGCGGATCGCCCAGCAGATGGCCGCCCCGGCCCAGCGGGCTCCAGCTCTCGGTGAGGATGCCCTGGTCGGCGTGGAAGGCGCGCAGCTCCTCCTGCGGGAACAGCGGGTGCAGCTCGATCTGGTTCACCGAGGGCAGCACCCCGGTCTCCTTCTCCAGACGCACGATGTGCTCCGGGGTGAAGTTGGAGACGCCGATCGAGCGGATCAGACCGTCCTCCCGGAGCTTGATCATCGCCTTCCAGGAGTCGACGTACTTGCCGACCCGGGGGTTGGGCCAGTGGATCAGGTACAGGTCCACGTACTCCACGCCGAGCCGCCGCCGGGACTCCTCGAAGGAGGCCAGGGTCTCCTGGTAGCCGTGGTGGCGGCCCGGGAGCTTGGTGGTCACCACCAGCTCCTCGCGGGGCACCCCGGCGTCCGCGAGGGCCCGGCCCACACCGGTCTCGTTGCGGTAGTTCACCGCGGTGTCCACCAGCCGGTAGCCGAGGCCGAGCGCGTCGCGTACGGCCCGCTCGGCCGCGGTGTCGTCCAGTGGCCAGGTGCCGAGGCCGAGGGCGGGGATCGTCGTTCCGTCGTTGAGCGTGTGCGCCGGTATGCCGTTCACGGGTAGACCTTCCGCTCGACAGTGTCGTGCCACCAGCCTCACCGATAGGGTGAGTGGTGATCAACCGGACGGACGCGACGAGGCCGGCGGACGGCACGGGCCCGGGGCCGGTACGGACGAGCAGCGGAGCGCGCGCATGACGACGGACAGGGCCGCCGCGCAGCAGCAGGAGCGGCCGGAACAGGCGGGACAGCCGGAACGGCGGGACCGGGCGGAGCGTCCGCAGGGGCCTGTGCGGCCCGGACGGGCGGACCGGCCGGACCGGCCGGATCCGGCCGCCGGTGTGGACATGCGGGCCGGAGGCGTGGAGGTACGGCCGGTCGCCGGGCACATCGGCGCCGAGATCACCGGCGTCGACCTCGCCGCCCCCCTCGACGACGCGGTGGCCGACCTGATCCGGCGGGCCGTGCAGCGCTGGAAGGTGGTGTTCTTCCGGGACCAGCGCCTGGACCACGCCGGGCATGTCGCCTTCGCCCGCCGCTTCGGCGAACCGGTCGTCCTCGGCCGCCGCGGCGGCGCCTCACCCCCGGACTTCCCCGAGGTGGAGACCACGGCCGACCGGCTGGAACTGGGCGGCCGCTACGGCATGGACCACGAGGAGTGGCTCGCCCGCCGCCGCCCCCACCTGCTGCGCGGCTGGCACTGCGACCACGGCGCGCGCGTCGACCCGCCCGCCGCGACCATCCTGCGCGCCGAGTCCGTCCCGCCCTACGGCGGCGACACCACCTGGGCCAACCTGGCCGCCGCCTACGCGGGCCTCTCCGCGCCCGTGCGCGCCTTCGTCGACGGGCTGCGCGCCGAGCACCGCCTCGGCGTCGGCTACCAGCCACGCCCCGGCGACGACGCCTATCTGCGCCACCTCCTGGACCACCAGATGGCGTCCGAGCACCCCCTGGTGCGGGTGCACCCGGAGACCGGGGAGCGGGTGCTGTTCATCAACGGCTACTACGTCGAGCAGATCAGCGGCGTATCCCGCCCGGAGAGCGCCGCCCTGCTCCAGATGCTCCTCGACCAGGCGGTCCGCCCCGAGTACACGGTCCGCTTCCGCTGGGCACCCGGCAGCGTCGCCTTCTGGGACAACCGGGCCACCATCCATCTGGCCCCCAGCGACCACACCCGGCTCGACGCGCCCCGGATCATGCACCGGGTGATGCTGCACGGCGAGGTGCCGGTCGGCGTGGACGGCAGGCCCTCCACACCGGTCACGGGCACCGAGGCGGGCCGCTGGTAGCGCCGGTACGACGGTCAGACCGCCGGACGCCAGCCGAGCGCGGGACCGAGCTTCGTCGCCATGTCGGTGAGGATCTGCACATAGTCCTCGTGCGCGAAGGTGAACGGCAGCGCGAAGGCCACCTCGTCCACCTCCCGGAACGCCGGGTCCGCCCGCAGCCGCTCGGCCAGTTCCGCCGAGGTGCCGACCAGGTCCGGCGCGAACAGCAGCCGCGCCGGGCCCTGCGGGGCGGTGGTGCGCGGCAGCCGCTTCGCCGCGAACTCGGCGTACCGGGCGCGCTGTCCGGGGGTCGCCGAGTCGGTGGGTATCACCACCAGGCCCTGCGAGATGCGGGCCGCCTCGCCGTCGGGGTGGTGCGCCCGGAACTCCCGGACGAGGGACCGCTGTATCTCCGCGAAGTCGTACGGCCCCTCACCCGGGCCCGCCGCCTTGACGACGCTGCTGGTCAGGAAGTTCATGCCGTGCTCGCCCGCCCAGCGCGCCGAGCCAAGGCTGCCGCCGCCGTACCACAGCCGGCCGCCGAGCCCGGGGGAGTGCGGCTGCACCACATCGCTGAACACCTCGAAGCCCCGGGTCCCGCTGAAGTCGCTGGCGGGCTTGCCGCGCACGAGGTCCAGGAGCCGCCGCACCCGCTCGTAGCCGAAGTCCTCGATGTCGCCGGTGTCCGGGTACAGGGCGTCCTTCACCTGGTCGTAGTGCATCGGCGGGCCCACGCTGAGCCCCGGGTTCAGCCGGCCGCCGGACAGCAGGTCGACGGTCGCCAGGTCCTCGGCGAGGCGCAGCGGGTTCTCCCAGCCGAGCGGTATGACCGCGGTGCCCAGTTCGATGCGGCGGGTGCGCTGGGAGGCGGCGGCGAGGACGGCGACCGGGGACGAGATGCCGTACTGGAGATGGCGGTGGCGCACCCAGGCGCTGTCGAAGCCGAGCCGCTCGCCCAGTTCGATGATCTCCAGCGTGGACTCGTGGCCCCGGGCCGGGTCCGCCGGGTCGAACAGGCCGATGGTGAGGAAGCCCAGCTTGCGCAGGGGGCGTGGGGTGGACGGCACGGGCTCCTCCAGCGGTCGTACAGCGGTTCTGCGTCGAGTGTGGCAGCCGAGTGTGACAACTGTGTGATCGGTTTTCGGAGCGGGGCCCGCACCCACCGGCGGGGTGGCGTCGGCGGGTTCACTTCAGGGGGTTGCTTCAGCGGGATGACGACCTCGTCCTCGATCGGGGGGTGTCCAGTTCCTGCGGGCGTAGAGGTGGCTGCGGAACGCGAGCGAGTCGCCGCGCAGCGGACAGCGCTGGTAGTTGTGGATGTCGCCGCCGATCGCGGCCACGTAGTGGTGCTCCGGGTCCCGGACGACGTCGTCCACCGTGCCGCCGCCGTCGATGGGGCAGGGGTGGTGCTCGCCGTCGACGTACAGCGGCGACCCGGTGATCAGGATCTTCGGGCGCGGGCGCGGGCGCGGGCGTGGGGCCGAGCGGCGGGGTGTCGGCGCGGAAGACCCGTATGAGGGCACCGAGGTCCTCGTACCAGTCGTGGTTGCCGGGTATCGCGTACATCGGCGCCGGGCCACCCGCCGGCCGCGGGTGCGGCCGGTGGGGTCGCCGAACCAGGAGGCCGGCGCGCCGTTGCGGGCCGCCCACAGCGTCCTGGGGTCCAGCCAGGACACCCTCCGGACGTGGGGCGGCAGCAACTGCCGGTAGGCCCCCGGCTCGGCCGAGCCCCAGTCGGCGCCCTTTGCGGTGTCGCGTGAGGAGTCGGACACGCGAAGCACCGTAACAACGCGCCGACCAGCGGCGGGAGGCCGGGGCTCGGGCCGACTCCGCGCGGCGGCGGGCCCGTTCGGCGCGGGCGCGCGAGCTATCCGGGCAGACCGGCCAGCCAGTCGATGAGCAGGCGGTTCGTCTCCTCGGGGCGCTCCTGCTGGACCCAGTGGCCGCAGTCGTCGAGCAGATGCGAGGAGACCAGGCCGGGCAGGGTGACCGGGAACGCCTTGACGGCGCCGGACAGCCAGGACAGGGTGACGTCCTGGGCACCGGCGATGAACAGGGACGGCTGGGTGAGCGGGGCGCCGTCATGGGCGGCGAGGTCGGTCCAGTCGCGGTCCATGTTCCGGTAGCGGTTGAGCGGTCCGGTCAGCCCGGTCCGCTCGAACTCGCCCGCGTAGAAGTCGAGTTCCTCCTTGCCGAGCCAGCCGGGCGGCGGGCCGTCGGGGCACCGGTCGCGCAGGGTGCCGCCGGGGCTGATGAGGTACGGGGCGGGTTCGTCGGGTCCGGGCATGGTCCCGGCGGACAGGGCCCGGTAGAAGCCCGCGAGCCAGCCGCGCACATCCGGCTCGATCTCGGCCTCGGCGCGGCCCGGCTCCTGGAAGTAGGAGATGTAGAACTCGCCCTGCTCGCCGCCCATGTGGGCGAAGAGCTCGGTGGGCCGCGGGCCGCCGCGCGGGGTGAACGGCACGCTGAGCATGCCCACCGCCCGGAACACCTCGGGCCGGAACAGACCCGAGGTGGAGGCGATGGGGGAGCCCCAGTCGTGGCCGACGATCACCGCCGACTCCTCACCGAGGGCGCGCACCACCGAGACGTTGTCCGCCACGAGTTCGGTCAGCCGGTAGGCGTCCACCGCGGCCGGTTTGGAGGACCTGCCGTAGCCGCGCACATCGATGGCCACCGCCCGGTACCCGGCCGCCGCGAGGGCCGGCAGCTGGTGGCGCCAGGAGTACCAGGACTCCGGGAAGCCGTGCACCAGCAGCACCAGCGGGCCGCTGCCCTGTTCCACGAGGTGGATCCGCCCGGTCTCGGTGGACACCAGGCGGTGCGTCGGTTCGGTGGGGTGTGTCATGAGCCCTCCCATGGGCTGTCGAGTGGACTTCGGCTGTCGGGTGAAGGGGAATTCAGGCCGTTTCGCGGTGCAACGAGGCGATGGCGTGCGCGGTCGCGGTGCCGATCGCGGCATTGATCGCGGCGTCGTCCGCGCCCGCCGACGACCGGGTGAAGACGGCGGCGGCGTACCGGCGGCCGTCCGGGTACGAGACGACGCCCACCTCATCGCGTACGATCCCGGCGAGCCCGCCGCTCTTGGCGGCCACCCGCACGGGCGTCCGGAACCCGCTCGCGATCCGGTGCCGGGTGAGCTGGCGGCCCATGACGGCCCGCACCCGCGCGCAGGCTTCCGCCGGCCCCGCCTGCCCGCTCCACAGGAGCCGCAGCAGCCGCACCATGTCGCGCGCCGTCGTACGGGTGCCCACGCCGGGGGTCAGCGCCCGCGTCGTCGGCGGCCCTGCGTCGGCGAGCGCCGATTCGGCCGCCGGGGCACGCCCCGACCAGTCCACGAGATCCGCCCAGCCCGCGCGGCCGAGGTCCTGGCCGATGGAGTCCAGCAGGGTGCGCAGATCGGACCGGACGGCCGTGTTCCGCAGCCCGAGCCGCGCGGCCGTCGCGTTCAGGGTGTCGACACCGAGCCGGTTCATCAGCGCGTCGGTGCACGGGTTGTCGCTGATGGTCAGCATCAGGACCACCATGTCCCGCCAGGACAGCGCGACATCGTCCTCGAACAGCGACACCCCGGCCAAACCGGGGGTGCGTTCGGGGGCGCCCAGCACCATCCGCTCCCGTGGATCCAGCAGGCCCTCGGCGAACCAGGTCTCCGCCGCCGGCGCCACCAGCACCTTCACCACCGACGCCGGCACCACGGGTTGATCGGCGCCGAACCCGAACTCCTCATTTCCATCCAGGGGTTGGACGAACAGAGTGCCCGTGCACCCGGCCCGCTCGAAGACTGCCCGTACCTCGTCGACCGCCATGGAGACGATCTTCCCAGGGCGGCCTCCCCTGTCACAGGCGCCCCAACACTTGTTTCATGAACGTGAATCGGCCACTGGGGAAGCTCACAGCGACGTCATAGGGAAAACCCTCGATTGGCTCCCACGCTGATGACATGGACGGTTCAAGACTGTCATTCTCCCAGCGCACGCCGATCCCCCACGAGCGCACCACGGATCTCGGTCCCGCACAGCACCGCCCACCGGACAGCAGACCCGGCTGTCCGGTCCCTCACCGGCCGCGACCCGGCGGCCTCCGCAGGAGGAGTAAGAGTGAGACCCCACAGACCCCTTTCTCACGGACGTCTTCCCCAGGGACGTCTCTCCAAGCGGGCCACGGTCGGAGCCGCGCTGCTCTCCACCGCGGCCCTCTTCGCCGTCGGTATGCAGGCCGGCCCGGCGACGGCCGCGCCCACCGCGCACCACCTCAGCCCCCTGCGCGTCGGCGCCCTGGAGGCCAGGCTCAGCCCGGCCCAGCACAAGGCCCTGATCCAGAGCGCCCAGGACAGGACATCCGACACCGCCCGCACCCTCGGCCTCGGCGCCAAGGAGAAGCTGGTCGTCAAGGACGTCACCAAGGACGCCGACGGTACCCTGCACACCCGCTACGAGCGGACCTACGACGGTCTGCCCGTCCTCGGCGGCGACCTCATCGTGCACACCCCGCCCGCCTCGCTGGCGGCCGGCACCGTGAGCGCCACGTACAACAACAAGAACAAGATCCAGGTCGCCTCGACCACGGCGACCTACACCAAGGCCGCCGCCGAGAGCAAGGCGCTGAAGACCGCCAAGGCCCTGGACGCCGCGAAGCCCGCCGCGGACAGCGCCCGCAAGGTGATCTGGGCCGGCAGCGGCACCCCGAAGCTTGCCTGGGAGACCGTGATCGGCGGCTTCCAGGACGACGGCACGCCGAGCAAGCTGCACGTCATCACCGATGCCACCACCGGCAAGGAGCTGTACCGGTACCAGGGCATCGAGACCGGCGTCGGCAACACCCGCTACAGCGGCCAGGTCTCGCTGACCTCGACCCAGTCGGGCTCGTCGTACAACCTGACCGACAATACGCGCGGCGGGCACAAGACGTACAACCTGAACCACGGCTCCTCCGGCACCGGCACCCTGTTCTCGCAGAGCAGCGACACCTGGGGCGACGGCACCAACTCCAACGCCGCCACGGCCGGCGCGGACGCCGCCTACGGCGCGCAGGAGACGTGGGACTTCTACAAGAACACCTTCGGGCGCAGCGGCATCAAGAACGACGGTGTCGGCGCCTACTCCCGGACGCACTACGGCAACTCGTACGTGAACGCGTTCTGGGACGACAGCTGCTTCTGCATGACGTACGGCGACGGCTCCGGGAACAACGACCCGCTGACCGCGCTGGACGTGGCCGGCCACGAGATGAGCCACGGTGTCACCTCCAACACCGCCGGCCTCGAATACTCGGGCGAGTCGGGCGGTCTGAACGAGGCGACCTCCGACATCTTCGGCACCGGCGTGGAGTTCTACGCGAACAACAGCTCGGACCCCGGTGACTACCTCATCGGCGAGAAGATCAACATCAACGGCGACGGCACCCCGCTGCGCTACATGGACAAGCCGAGCAAGGACGGCGGTTCGGCGGACAGCTGGTACTCGGGCGTCGGCAACCTCGACGTGCACTACTCCTCGGGTCCGGCGAACCACATGTTCTACCTGCTCTCCGAGGGCAGCGGCACCAAGGTCATCAACGGTGTGACCTACAACAGCCCGACCTCCGACGGTGTCGCCGTCACCGGCATCGGCCGGGACGCCGCCCTCCAGATCTGGTACAAGGCGCTGACGTCGTACATGACGTCCAGCACGAACTACGCCGCCGCCCGCACCGCGGCGCTCAACGCGGCCGCCGCGCTCTACGGCGCCAACTCCGCGCAGTACGCGGGTGTCGGCAACGCCTTCGCGGGCATCAACGTCGGCAGCCACATCACCCCGCCGAGCAGCGGTGTGACGGTCACCAACCCGGGCAGCCAGTCCTCCACCGTGGGCACGGCGGTCAGCCTCCAGGTCCAGGCGAGCAGCACCAACAGCGGCTCCCTGACCTACAGCGCCTCGGGCCTGCCGACCGGTCTGTCGATCAACGGCTCCACCGGTGTGATCTCCGGTACGCCGTCCGCGGCCGGCAGCTACAGCACCACCGTCACGGTGAAGGACTCCACCGGCGCGACCGGTACCGCGACCTTCTCCTGGACCGTCAGCACCGGCGGTGGCGGCGGCTGCTCCTCGACCCAGCTGCTGGCCAACCCGGGCTTCGAGTCGGGCAGCACCGGCTGGACCGCGAGCAGCGGTGTCATCACCACGGACAGCGGCCAGGCGGCCCACGGCGGCTCCTACAAGGCGTGGCTGAACGGCTACGGCACCACGCACACCGACAGCCTGTCCCAGTCGGTGACGATCCCCGCGGGCTGCAAGGCGAGCCTGTCCTTCTACCTGCACATCGACACCGCCGAGACCACCACCAGCACCGCGTACGACAAGCTGACGGTGACCGCCGGTTCGACCACCCTCGCCTCGTACTCGAACCTGAACAAGGCCTCGGGCTACGTCCAGAAGACCTTCGACCTGTCCTCGCTGGCGGGCCAGACGGTCACGCTGAAGTTCAACGGCGTCGAGGACTCCTCGCTCCAGACCAGCTTCGTCGTGGACGACACGTCCCTGACCACCAGCTGATCGCCCGCACCGGCTGAACACCGGCCGAACCGAAGGGTCCCGCTCCCCGGCCGGGGAGCGGGACCTTCTCATGCGGTCAGTCCAGCGGACCCAGTGCGAGGTACGCCTGCTGCGGATCGCCGTCGTTGACCAGCGACTCCTGGTTGCCGACGTCGTCGAAGGCGAACGCGTACGCCTTGCCGTCGGACATCCGCGCGTGCACCGCCTTCGCGTACTGGTTGGTCACCGCGTCCTGGTAGAAGTCGCCCGGCGTGTTGTCCGGCGCCTGCGAACTCACCAGCAGCGTCGAGCGGTTGAAGCCCGCGCACAGCGTGCGGGAGATGGGCCCGCGCACGGCGTCGTTGGGCGCGTCGAGCAGCTTGTGGCAGCCGAACACGCTGTCCGCGTCCGGCTTCTGGAAGCTGGTGACGACCGCGCCGGAGGTGTCGGTGAAGTTCATGACGTCCCCCGAGACCCGGCCGTAGAACTTCTTGTCCGGCTGATCGGCGAACGGCGTGACGGTCAGCGTCGACGACGCGTACTTCTGCCAGACCCGGTTCACGTAGTCGTCCATCGCGCTCGCGGGCAGCGCGCCGGTCTCCACGCCGTACAGCGGCGACAGCGCGCGCAGCACCGAGCCGTCGGAGCCCGTCTGGATCAGCCCCGACCAGCCGCCCGGCTGGGCGCGCAGGGCGTCGAAGAACCCCGACCACCCGCCCTGCTTGAGCTGCCCGGTGGTGCTGACGCTCCCGTCGGCGCGGCGCACCCCGACGGAGTACGGCGCCGAGAACATGTCCACCTGGGTGCTGTTGAGCCACAGCCCGGAGTCGTTGAGCGTGTACTCGGACCAGTTGAAGAGGATGTCGTGGTTGGGGTCGGACGGGTTCTGCACGGCCGGCTGCACCAGACCGCCCGTGGTGAGCTTGAAGACGAGCTTCTGGCCGTAGGAGAAGTAGATCCGGCCGGAGAACTTCGGTATGCGGATCGTGGCCGACTGCCCGGCGGCCGGTCCCGGAATCGCCGCGTCCGGCGCGGGAGTCGGCGGATTGCCGCCCGCCGGCCAGGCGTGGAAGGCGCCGTTCGCGTCCGCCCAGCCCTGCTGCCCGGAGGACAGCTGGGTGCCGAGGTCGTAGAGGTAGACGGGCTGGGTGCGGCCCGAGTTGTTGGTGATGGTCAGCGCGATGGTGTCCGGTACGGCCGCCCTGGCGTGTTGGGGGACGCCGAGGGCGAGCGCTCCGCCGACGAGGGCGGTGGCGGCGGCCAGGGGCAGCGCGCGCCGGGTTCGAGTGTGCGGCACTCTCCACCTCCGTGTGGGGGTCGGGGTCGTACGGACCGCCGATCTCGGGCCCGTACCTGTCTGAGAGCGCTCTCAGACTGGTGCCGAAGTCGTAGCCATGTCAACGACTTCGGCGTGACTTCCCGTTGCCCGAAGGTGTCACCGCACCCACCCGGCGCCCACCACGGGGCGGGCGCCGTGGGCCGGTGCCGAACGGTTCGGAGAGCGCGGGAGGTTGGGGACGCTCCGCGGGTGCAGAAGGCTCCGCGGGCTCAGAAGGCGCGGTCGAGCAGGGCCAGCAGCGCCGACCAGTGGCGCTCGTCGGCCTCCCGGTCGTACGCGGGGGTGTCGGCCTGGGTGTAGCCGTGCTGCGCGCCCGGATACACCTCGCAGGTGTGGCGCACCCCGGCCGCGTCCAGCGCCTGCTCCAGCTCGCGGATCTGCTCGGCCGGCATGGAGGCGTCCTGGTCGGCGAAGCCGAAGTACAGCTCGGCGGTGACGTCCCGGACACCCCGGTGCGGGCTGTCCGGGGCGTCCGTGACCAGCTTGCCGCCGTGGAAACCGGCCGCCGCGGCCACCCGGCGGGGGTGCGTGGCGGCCGTGCGCAGGGCGAGCCGGGCACCCATGCAGTAGCCGGTCAGCGCGACGGGGCCGTCGGTGACGAACGGGTTGTCCGCGAGGAAGCCCAGGTAGGCGTCGGCGTCCCGCCGGGACTGCTCGGGGGTGAGGGAGCCCATCACCGGGCCGATGCGCTGCCAGATGCCCGGGTCGGCCGCCGGGTCGATGAACTCCGGCAGCTCGCCGAGCGGGGTGGTGCCGTGCCGGTAGAAGACGTTCGGCACCAGGACCGTGTACCCGGCCGACGCCAGCCGGTCGGCCATCGAGCGCAGCTGGGGACGCAGTCCGTAGGCGTCCTGGTACAGCAGGACCCCCGGGTGCGGCTCGCCGTCGGCGGGATGGGCGAGGTAGGCGTCGGCGGTGCCGTCCTCGGTGGGGATCTCGACGGATGCTCCCTGTACGTCGGTCATGATGACGGGCCTCCTGGGGGGAAGGGATGGCGGGAAGGGATGGCGGGCGGCGGGTGCCCGGGTACGCCGGTGTCCTGCGCGAACAGGCGGCGCGAGCGGGCGGAACTCATGCTGCCACGCAAGATCCGGACCCTCGCGGGCGGTCCGCCGAACCGCCCCCCCGCCGTCACTCGAACCGTGACGTGTCGCCCGCGCCCCGCCGCACGATCTCCGCCTCGCCACCGGAGAAGTCGACCACCGTGGTCGGCTCGGTGCCGCACTCCCCGGAGTCGACCACCGCGTCCACCACATGGTCGAGGCGGTCCTTGATCTCCCAGCCCTGGGTCATCGGCTCCTCCTCGTCCGGCAGCAGCAGCGTGCTGGACAGCAGCGGCTCGCCCAGCTCGGCCAGCAGCGCCTGGGTGACCACATGGTCCGGGATGCGCACACCCACGGTCTTCTTCTTCGGGTGCATCAGCTTGCGCGGGACCTCACGGGTGGCCGGGAGGATGAAGGTGTAGCTGCCGGGGGTGGACGCCTTCACGGCCCGGAACACATCGTTGTCCACCCGCACGAACTGCCCGAGCTGCGCGAAGTCACGGCACATCAGCGTGAAGTGATGGCGGTCGTCCAGCCGGCGGATGGCCCGGATCCGGTCCACGCCGTCCTGGCTGCCCAGCCGGCAGCCGAGCGCGTAGCAGGAGTCGGTCGGATATGCGATCAGCGCCCCCGACCGCACCGAGTCGGCGATCTGCGCGATGCTGCGGGCCTGCGGGTTCTCGGGGTGCACATCGAAGTACTTCGCCATTCACCGAGCTTATGCCGTCGCCCGGGGCGACGCGGGCAGCGGGGTGCGCCGTCTGTCGCACGGACCGCCTGGCGCACGAACCCCGGTAGCCCCGCGCGCACCCGGTCCGCGGCGCCCCGGGATCCCCGGGAATCCCCTGGTGCGACCCCGGAAAATCCCCTGGTGTATCCCCGGTACCGGCGGGCACCCGAACCCTGAGCCATCCGGAGCCCTCCCCCCGGCCCCGGAGGCGTTGCCTCCGTCGGCGGCCCCACCCCCCCGGGTCGCCGGCGGAGCCATGTCCGGCCGGACGGCCAGGTGAACCGTCGGGTAACGTCCCGCTGCGAACATCGGCCGACAGGAAAGACAGGGGAGGGACACGTGGCCCGCCGAACGGAGGAGGAGCCGGTGTCCCGGCCGTCGTACGGAACCGACAGCGCCTGGGCGCGCGAGCTGCTCGACCAGCTGCGCCCCGCGGGGCGCGGTCTCGACCGGCTGATCGCCTGGCTCGCCCGCAGCACCGGATCCGCGGTGCGTCTCCAGGACGCGCGCGGCGCCCTCCTCGCCGAAGCGGGGGAGCGGCCCGCCCTGGACCCCGCCGTCGTCGCCGAGGTGGCCGCGGGCCGGGTCTCCGCCGCCGCGCTGGAGGACGGCACCCGCCATGTGCGCCTGGTCGGGATACGGCACCCGGGCCCCGCCCCGGCCGCCTCCGCCGTACTGGCCGTGGCCCGCCCCGAGCCCTTCGACCGGCACACCACCGACATCCTCGGGCACACCGCGGGCATACTCGAACTCCTGCTGCGCGAGCGCGAGTTGGCACACGCCGGCTACCGGCTGCGGCGGGCCACCGCCGATCTGCGCCTCGCCATCCTGCAACTGCTGATGGTGGAGGACATCGTCTCCGCCCGCCGGGTCGCCGCGGGACTGTGGCCCGGACTGCTGGAGAACGACACCGCCCGTGTGTACGTCATCGAGGGCACCGCCGCCGAACGCGACCGGCTCGCCGACGACTGCGGGGCGGCCACCAGCGGCGGCGCCCTCGTGGTGCGCTGCCCGGCGATGGACGAGCACGTCATCGTGCTCGGCCCGGCCACCGAGGTGGAGGAGCGGCTGCGCTCCCTGGTCGCCGTACGGCCCGGCACCTACCTCGGCGGCAGCCCCCGCCAGCGCCTCGCCCTGACCGCCACCGCCTACGGACAGGCCGTCACCGCCCTCGCCGTGGCCCGCTTCAGCCCGGAGCGGACCGCCGTCTACGCCGAACGCACCCGCCCCGCCCGCCTGATGGACCCGGCCGCGCTGCACGCCTGGTCGGCCGCCGTGCTGCGTCCGCTCGACACGCTGCCGTACCACGTGCGCGCCGAACTGCTCGCCACCACCCGGCTGGGCCTGGAGTTCACCGCCGTGAGCACGGCCAAGGTGCTCGGCGTCAGCCGCAACACGGTGCGCGCCCGCATGGACCGGGTCGCCGCGCTCCTCGGCGCCGACTTCTCCGCCCTGGCCGTGCGCGCGGTGGCGCACATCGCGCTCAACACCGAGGCGGCGCACGGCCCGTACGACACCGAGGGCAGCGCCCCCGCCGCGCCGACCGGGTTCGCGGACCTGCTCGGCGGGGACGCGCTGCGCTCCTGGGCCGAGGGGCTGCTCGGGCGCCTCGACGCCGACGGCCGGGATCTGCGCGGCACCCTGCGCGCCTGGCTGGCCGCCGACGCCAACGCCGGGCCCGCCGCGACGGCGCGGGGGGTGCACGCCCAGACCGTACGGGAGCATGTGCGGGCCGCCGAACCCGTCCTGGAGCGCCGGCTGCTGGCCGGGGGCACCGATCTGTACGAGGTCGTCCTCGCCCATCTCGTCACCGGTGAACTCCCCGTCCCCGCCCTCGGCACGGCGAACCGGGACCAAGCGGACGCGGCTGTGCACCGGTGAGTGCTACGCGCGTGGCGCCGGGCACCGGTGCGCTGGTACGGACCGTGTGTCGCACGTAAGTTCACTTCTCAGCGGGGCACGACCGGGACGGGGGGCCGGTCGGGGCCCCGCTCGCCGGTCTCGCGAGCCTCGCCCTGCGCACCGCCGGGCCGGAGCCCGAGCGCACCTGAGGCGTCGTACCGCACCTGTCCGGGCCGCCCGCTAGGACTCCTGCGGCCCGCGCGGCGGGGCGGCGAGGACGGTCAGTGTGCCGTTGGCCTGCCGCAGGGCGTCCTCCAGGGTGCCGGGGGAGTGCAGGATGCCGGTGCCGTCGGGCGGTACCAGCCACTCCAGGGAGCGGGCGGGCCGGTAGGGCGGCGGTACGGCGACCCAGGAGCCCCTGGTCGCGTAGCGAAGCCCCGCGCCGACCCAGCCCCCGTCCGGGTCCGGCGGCAGGAAGAAGCCGACCCGGCCGGCCGTGAGGTCCACCAGGGTCGGGCCCGGCACCGGCAGCGCGGGCCGCCACAGCAGGTCCAGGGTGAGCAGCCCCAGCCGCTCGGGAACGCTGAGCACGTCCCAGAAGCGCCCCGCCTCCAGCAGTGCGATCCCCTCCCCGTGATCCCACTCCCACTTGCACGCGCGCGGGTCGGCCGCCGATGCCGCCAGCCACTCCACGCCCCGCATCCACATCGTGTTCGTCATGCACTGCTCCGCGTTCTCGGGCACTCGGTGCGTCCGCACAGCAACCCGGCATATGCATGTTCGTAGATATTTCTATGCGGCGGAAGGGGTGGCGCGGCCTGGCGTTTCTGTCGAAGCGTTCGAACTCCGCGTGCCGATTCGTCAGCCGGACGAAGGGGAGAGGTCACCCTTCCGAGCGTGGCGTGCCGCTATGACGCATGATTCGAGTGTCTCAGCGATCGAATCATGCGCCAAGCTCTTGAGAAGGACATGGTTCCGGTCGTAGCCTCACGCTGTTCCGTCGACCGATTCAGCGAGGTTTTCCATGGACCGCACCCGCCTGCGCACCCTCCTGGCCCGCGAGAGCGCCGAGGCCGAGCGTCGTAACCCGCGCTCGCGCGCCGCGTACGCCGGGGCCGGCCATCTCTTCGGCCGGGTGCCGATGACCTGGATGAACAAGACGGCCGGAGCCTTCCCCCGGTATCTGGCGGGGGCGCGCGGCGCCCGGGTGAGCGATGTGGACGGGCACGAGTACATCGACTTCTGCCTCGGCGACACCGGAGCGATGGCGGGCCACTCGCCCGCGGCGGTCACCGAGGCGGTCCAGCGGCGCTTCGCCGGACTCGGCGGCGCCACCGCCATGCTGCCCACCGAGGACGCCGAGTGGGTCGGCGCCGAGCTGACCCGGCGCTTCGGCCCGGCCCGCTGGAGCTTCTCGCTCACCGCGACCGACGCCAACCGCTGGGCGATCCGGCTCGCCCGCGCCGTCACCGGGCGCCCGAAGATCCTCTTCAACAGCTACTGCTACCACGGCAGCGTGGACGAGTCGCTGATCGTCACCGGCCCGGACGGCGAGGGCACCGCCCGCCCCGGGAACGTCGGCGCGCCCTGCGAGGTGACCCTCACCAGCCGGGTCGCCGAGTTCAACGACCTCGCCGCGCTGGAGCGCGAACTCGCCCACGGCGACGTGGCCGCGGTCCTCATGGAACCCGCCCTCACCAACATCGGCATCGTGCTGCCCGAACCCGGCTACCTCGCCGGTGTCCGCGAGCTGACCAGGCGCTACGGCACGCTGCTGATCAACGACGAGACGCACACCTTCTCCGCGGGCCCCGGCGGCTGCACCGGCGCCTGGGACCTGGAACCGGACATGCTCACCATCGGCAAGGCCATCGGCGGCGGCATCCCGGCCGGTGCCTACGGCCTCTCCGCCGAGCTGGCCGACCGGCTGCTGGCCCGCGCCGACCTCGACCTCGTCGACATGGGCGGCGTCGGCGGCACCCTCGCGGGCAACGCCCTGTCGGTCGCGGCCACCCGCGCCACCCTCGAACACGTCCTCACCGACGAGGCGTTCGACCGGATGGGCAAGCTGTGCGAACGCTTCGAGGCGGGCGTGCGCTCCGGCATCGAGGCGTACGCCCTGCCCTGGTCGGTGAGCCGGCTCGGAGCGCGGACCGAGTACCGCTTCACCGCGCCCGCGCCGCGCACCGGCACCGAGTCCGCGGCGGCCGCCGACGCCGGGCTGGAGGACTTCCTGCACCTCTACCTCGCCAACCGGGGCATCCTGCTCACCCCGTTCCACAACATGGCCCTGATGTGCCCCGACACCACCGAGCAGGACGTCGACCGGCACACCGAGGTGTTCGCCGCCGCCCTCGCCGAACTGGCGGGATGAGCAAAGAGGCATGATGACGGCCATGGACGACATCGACCGGGCCATCCTGCGCGAACTCCAGACCGACGGCCGTATCGCCTACGCCGACCTCGGACCCAAGGTGGGCCTGTCCGCCTCGGCGGCCCGGCAGCGGCTCCAGCGGCTGCTGGACTCCCGGGCCGTCCAAGTGGTCGGCGTCACCGACCCGATGGCGATGGGCGGCCAGGCCATGGCACTGCTCGGCATCGGCGTGGACGGCGACCCGCGCGCCGTCGCCGACGCCCTCGCCGAGCGGCCCGAGGTCGTGTACTCGGTGCTCACCTCCGGCGGCTTCGACCTCTTCGCCGAGGTGGTCGCGCCCGGCCCGAAGGCCCTGCTGGACCTCGTCAACGACGTGGTCCGCCCGATCGAGGGCGTCCGCGAGATCAGGTCCTTCCCGTACTTCGGCATTCACACCCACCGGTTCCTGTGGGACGTGGGGTGACCGGGGCCGGGCGAAGAGCCCGCCCTGGTACGGCGCGGACGCGGGCCTGCCGACCGGGTCAGGCGGGCCGGCCGCCCGGCACCGGGGCCAGGACCAGCATCGTCGCGTCGTCGCGGACCTCGTAGCGCAGCCGCGCCAGGTCGTCCCACACGGCGGTGGGCAGCTCGCCGTCCCGGGTGTCCGCGAGGGCGGCCAGCCGGTCCG
The DNA here is from genome assembly GCF_030450125.1 of Streptomyces sp. WP-1. Classification (NCBI taxonomy): domain Bacteria; kingdom Bacillati; phylum Actinomycetota; class Actinomycetes; order Kitasatosporales; family Streptomycetaceae; genus Streptomyces; species Streptomyces sp. WP-1. Next base: position 740,679 of record NZ_CP123923.1, on the reverse strand, counting down.
GCAGCGGATAGAAGACCCCGGAGCGGTTCCGTGCCTCCCACACCCCGTCGGAGGCCACCAGCAGCCGGTCGCCCGGTTCCAGCGGCACCGTGACCTCCTTCGGCGGATCGGCCCCGACCAGACCGATCCCCAGCGGGGCGCCGGGTGTCGCGGTGATCTCCCGCGCGTCGCCCTCCCGCAGCAGGACCGGCGCCGGATGCCCGCAGGCCACCACCCGCATCGTGGGCGCGCCGGCCGGGAACTCCACCAGCACCGCCGTCGCGAACAGCTCCCCGTCCGGCGTGCCCGCCGCGTCCGTCTCCAGCCGGCGGTCCATCCGGGCCGCCACCGACTCCAGGTCCTGCTGGTCCAGGACCGCCTCCCGGAAAGCGCCCAGCAGGGACACCACGGTCGAGACCGCCGCCAGCCCGTGCCCGCGCACATCGCCCATCACCGCCCGTACGCCGTACGGCCCTTCGCGCACATCGAAGAAGTCCCCGCCCACCAGCGTGCCGTTCTCCGCCGCCCGGTAGAAACCCGTGCAGCCGACACGCCCGACCCGCTCGGGCAGCGGCGGCATCACCGCCCGCTGCACGGCCTCGCCGATCGTGCGCTCCACCTGGAGCTGGGCGTCGCGGCGGCTGCGCACGAACGACACGAACACGCTGAGCAGGGCGACGAAGACGATGGTGAGCAGATCGGTGTTGCCGGGCCGGTTCAGATGGGTCTCGGGCACGTTCAGGGCCACGACCACCAGGACGCCGAGCAGGGCGGTGACGAGCGGGCCGTACGACAGGACCGCCAGCGGCGGGATCGCGCCCAGCAGGAATCCGAGGTCGCCGGCGTGGGTGGTGACGGTCGAGGCCAGCGTCACCCCGACCAGCAGCAGCACCGGCAGCAGCCGGATCCACCACGGCGGCGGCGCGCCCCGCAGCCAGCCGCGATCCTCCTGGCTCCTTCGCGAGGACCATGCGCGCACCGATAGCACAAGCCCACGCTACGCCGCCCCCGGGAGGAGGGCCCGTCGGTCGCTCCCCCGTACGCGGATGAGCGGTACGGACAACCGACGGACGTCGGCCGAGCGGCCTGGTCAGCGTGTGAGCGACGCGCACCGTGCACACCTGTTCCACACCATGCCCGACCCGCTGGCCCTCGCCGAGAAGCACCGGCTGGTCACCTTCCGCCCCGTATGGCAGCGCGTCGCCCTGCGCGACGGCCGCACCGTGGCCCGCGCCGCCCGGTGGGGGCGCGCCGCGGACACCGAACCACTGCTGATCAACTGGCTGGACGTGGCCGAGGGCGAGGAGACGGCCGGCGCCGAACCGCTGCGGACCGCGCCCTGGCGCCCCGACGAGCTCGAACTCGACCTGCCGGGCGGCTGGCGCGACGACCCGGGGCTGCGGGCCGCCGCCGAGACCCGCGCCACCGCGGCGCGCATGGCCGGCTACACGCCCCTGGTCGAGCGCTTCCTCTGCCGCTGGACCCCGGCCTGCGGCCTGCCCGAGCGCCCCGGCCGCCTGGTCTTCACCCCCGGAACCGGACGACGCCGTCTTCCTCGGCCTGCTGAGCCGCGTCCACTCCGTCACCCTCGACGCGCCCGCCCGCCGGGCCGTCGCGCAGGGCGGCGCCGAACAGGCCGCCCAGGAGGAGCTGGACATCTTCTACCGGGCCGAGGGCGCTGTCAGTGCCGGGTGACATGCTGAGCGCGCGGTGACCGGCGGCGGGACGGAGGAGGGGCCATGGGGTTCGAGGACCAGGTGTGGCGTGTGCGGTCCGGCGAGGAGCCGGTCGGCGAGATCGTGATCGAAGAGGCAGGCTTCCCGTGGCTGAACGGCGCGTTCACCCCCGCCGCCGGCTTCGCCGCCGTACGCGAGCTGTTCGCCCGGGAGCTGGTCCTGATGGACGAGGAGGACTGGGAGGGGGCCGATCTCGTGTACGAGGAGATACGGCGCCGGGTCACCCTCGCGTCCCCCCGCGGGGCCGGTCCCCGAGTTCCTGCTGCGCATCGAGGGGGACCGGGCGTGGTTCCGGTGGAGCGACGAGCCGTTCGAGGAGGACGGCGGGGCCGGGCGGGAGGGCGGTTGACAGGGGTGGAGACGGGGCGCTTTCCAAGATCGGGTGGTTCATGCCTCCGGCCGGGAAATTCCTTCCTTCGGGGGCACTTGGGCGGCTTTTTCTCACCGGGAGCCGGTGGCGAGCCGATAGTGGAGCCGCCGCCGGGCCCGCGAAGACCGGCGGTTCTTGAGCACCGTACGACCGGAGGGGAAAACACCATGGCCACCACCGAGGCGAACAACCGCGTCGAGCTCGTCTTCTCACTGTTCGACGCCAACGGCAACGGCGTCCTGGACCCCGGGGACTTCGAGCTGATGGGCAGGCGGGTGGTCGAGGCCGTGCCCGAGGCCGCGGACGGCGCGAAGCACCGGATGCTCAAGGCGTTCCAGGGCTACTGGGACACCCTGCGCACCGAGCTGGACGCCGACGGCGACGGGCAGGTCAGCCCCGAGGAGTTCAACGCCATCGTGCTCGACCCCCAGAGGTTCGACGTCACCGTCAACGAGTTCGCCGAATCCCTCGCCGCGCTGGGCGACCCGGACGGCGACGGCTATGTCGAACGCCCGCACTTCGTCGCCCTGATGACGGCCATCGGCTTCCAGCGCCCCAACATCGAGGCCCTGTTCGACGCCTTCGAGCCGGTCCACGGCGACCGCGTCCCCGTGGTCACCTGGGCCGACGGCATCCGCGACTACTACCGCCCCGAGAAGTCCGGCATCCCCGGCGACCACCTCACCACGGGCACCGGCCAGTGACCCACGACCCGAGCGCCCCCGTCATCGGACTGGCCGTGGGCCGGGGCACCGGACCCGAACTCGCGGACGTCTTCGAGCGGGTGCTCGGCGCGCTGACCGCCGGGCACCCGGGCACCGTGACGATCGAGCGCTCCCCGCGGCTCTACCACTCCTACCACTCGCTGCGCGGCGAACCCGACATCGCCCGGATCCGCGAGCTGACCGCCGCGGACGCCGACCACTACGAACGGTTCTGCCGCACCCGTGCCGAGCGGGGCACGACGGCGGTCTTCCGGACCGCCGTCAACGCCCAGTCCCTGTACCTCGTCCGCCGGCGCCTGCGCGCCGTCAAGGTGGACCTCCTCGGCGCCGACGGCCGCTCCCTGCTGCTGGTGCGCGACCAGGCACAGGGGTTCTACACCGGGGAGAACGCGCACACGCCCGGCGAGATCACCCGCACCATGACCTTCGGCCGGGAGATCACCCGCAGCGTGGTCCGCTACGCCCTGCGCCGGGCCCGGCAGGAGTGGCCGGACGGGCGGATCGGCCGCGTCGTCATGGCGTACAAGTTCCATCTCCTGGACGGCGCGCTGGACGCCTGGGTGAGCGAACTCGCGGCGGAACTCGGCGTGGAGATCGGCCTGTTCCAGCCGGACACGGTCAACCGCAACCTCATCACCCACGGCCTGCCCGACCGGACGCTGCTGATCGCCGGGAACGAATGGGCCGACATCATGCACGTCATGCTCCTCGACCGGTTCGGCTCCGACCGGCAGGAGAACCGTTGCACCGAGAACGTCTTCCTCGACCCGGCGCTGGCCGGACTCACCGAGTACCAGACGGTGCACGGCTCCGCCGACGACATCGCGGGCCGGGGCCTCGTCAATCCGGTGGCGACCATCCGCGCCGCCGCGCGCGTCGCCGAGGGACACGCCGGACGAACCGGCGCGGTCGAGGCCGTCGAGAAGGCGCTGCGGATCCTGGAGGAACGGGGCATATCCACGCCCGACCTCGGCGGCCGGCACTCCACCACCGCCGTGGCCGACGCCCTGCTCGACGCCCTCGACACCCCCGGCGCCGGGACACCGTCGGACGCCGCCCTGGCCGGCGGCTCATGACCGGCCCGACGGGGGAGCGCACGGCCCTGGTCGTCGTGGACGTGCAGAACGACTTCTGCACCGGCCCGACCGCCCTGGCCCGCTTCGGCGGCGACCCCGCCGTCCTGGACGCGGCCGTCGCCGGCACCGTCCGGGCGGTGGCCGAGGCCCGCGCGCGCGACGTGGAGGTGGTCTTCGTACGGTTCACCGGCGACCCCGAACACCAGGGCGCCGCCTGGCGGTCGCGGGACCACGCCCTCGGCAAGCGGCCGAAGTGCCTGGAGGGCTCCTGGGGCGCCGAGTTCCACCGGGTCGCCCCGGCCCCGGGCGAGCACGTCTTCACCAAGCGCGCCCGCTTCGACGCCTTCCTCGGCGAGGGCTTCGAGGACCACCTCGGCGCCCGGGGCGTCGGCCACCTGGTCTTCGCCGGGGTGTACGCCGACGTGTGCGTGGACACCACCGCCCGCACGGCGTTCCAGAAGGGCTTCCATGTGACCGTCCTGACGGACTGCACCACGGCCCTGCATCTGCCCTACGACGACGTCCTGCGCTTCATGCGCGTCGTCTACGGCGCCCGGACGACCACCTCCCGCGACCCGGCGGCCTGGACCGCACCGGCCCTCGGGCCCGAGGAGGTGCCGTGCGTACGGCAGGAGGCCTGACCGCCGGGGTGGCCCGGGGCGTGGGCCGCACCGCCCTGCTGGTGGCCGCGGCCCGCGCCATCGAGACGCATCGCCCCGACGCGCTGGCCCGGGACCCGTTCGCCGAGCACTTCGTGCGCGCGGCGGCGGCCTCGGCGAACTGGCCGGTGCGTCCCGGGCAGGTGCCCGACGGGGACGCCGACCCGCTGTGGGGCCGGCTCGGCCGGTACTTCGCGCTGCGCACCCGCGTCCTGGACGACCATCTGCTGCGCTCCGCCCATCTGGGCGTGCGCCAGGTGGTCATCCTCGGCGCGGGCCTGGACTGCCGGGCGTACCGGCTGGACTGGCCGCCGGGGTGCGCGGTGTACGAGGTGGACACGGCGGAGGTGCTGGCCTTCAAGCAGACGGTCCTCGACCGGCTCCGGGCCGCCCCCGCGGCCGAGCGCCGCCCGCTCGCGGCCGACCTGCGCGAGGACTGGGCCGACGGGCTGCTGTCCGCGGGCTTCGACCCGGCCGAACCCACGGCGTGGCTGGCCGAGGGGCTGCTGCTGTATCTCCCGGCGGCGGCCGAACGGCGGCTCGTCGCCACGATCGACCGGCTCAGCGCGGCGGACAGCACCCTGGCGTACGAGATCAAGGACCTCGCGGAGTCCCCGCAGGTGCGCTCGAGCCCCGTCTACACCGACACCCGCCGGCGCATCGGCATCGACCTGCTCGCCCTCTTCGACGGCGAGCCCCGCCCCGACTCGGCCGCCGAACTCGCCGCCCTGGACTGGACGGTGACCGTCCGCACGCCCTACGACTTCACCCGCCGCCACGGCCGCGGCCCGCTCCCGGAACCGAACGACGCCCTGGCCGCCAACCGCTGGATCTTCGCGGCGGCGTCGCGGGACAGGGCGCCCGTGGTCACTCCGTGTGCGCCGCCAGGCGGGCCTCCGCCGCCGCCAGGATCTCCGTGACCCGCAGACCGAAGGACGCGTCGCAGGGGTGCGGGCGGCCGGTCCCGGCGGAGACCAGGAGGGCGTCGGCGGCTCGGGTGAGGGCGGTGACGGCGTCCTCGGAGGCGGCGGGCATGACCGTGGCGCCGGATTCGCCGCGCAGCTCGTACTCGGTGCCCGCGGCCGCCGGTGGCACCGTCTGGCTGAGGGTGACCGTGCTGGAGGCCCCGGCGGCATGGTCGAGGATCAGGTGCACGGTGCCTTGCGGGCCGTGGCCCGCCGCCACCACCCGGGTGACGTCACCGAGGATCGGCATCAGCACGGACAGCGCGTGCGGGCCCAGGTCCCACAGCGCGCCCTTCTCCTGACGCCACGGAGAGGCCGCGAAGGGGCTGTCGGTCGTGAACACCGCCCCCAGCCAGTGCGCCCGCGCCGTGAACCAGCCCGCCAGCGCGGCCTGTTCCTCGATCCACGCCTGGGGCTCCTTCTGGAAGCGCGCGGTGAAGAACACCACCGAGGCCACCCCGGTACGCTCCGCCTCCTCGGCCACCGCACGCGCGTCGGCGACCGACAGCGCGAGCGGCTTGTCGAGGAGCAGATGCCGCCCGGCCCGCGCCGCCCGCGCCGCCAGCGGGGCCTGCACGGAGGGCGGCAGGGCGACCGCTACCGCGTCCACGTCGGCCAGCAGCGCGTCCACGTCGGCGTACGGCCTGACGTCGTACCGCTGGGCCAGCTCGGCGGCCGCCTCCGGGCGGCGGCCCCACACCCCGGCGAACTCCAGGCCGGGGTGCCCGGCGAGGGCGGGGGCGTAGGCCGCCGTCGCCCAGGGGCCCGTTCCCAGCAGTCCGATGCGCATATGACGTTCCTCTCTCCGAACCGGTCCTGGCGACCTCAACGGCCCGCGCCCGTGGCGGCGTTCGTCCGTCCGTCCCCCGAAAGCCCGTCCCCCGCGAGCCATTCGGCGATGGTCGCGGCGATCGGCTGCCCGGTGTCCATCTCCACGAACCCGAACTGGCCGGACTGGTTGCACTCCAGGAACCACCAGACGCCGTCCGCGTCCTCCGCGAAGTCGAACGCACCGTACGCCAGTTCCGCTCCCCGGAGATAGCGCAGGACCCCCTCGGCGACCCACGCGGGCACCGTCACCGGCAGCCACGGTGACACGGACGGGGCGAACCGGACGTCCACGTCGTCGGGATGGGCGTCCGGATCCACCGGCTTGCGGGCCGCCAGCAGGGTGTCGCCGACGGCGGTGAGCCGGATGTCGGCCTGCTTCACGACGCGTTGCTGGAGCAGCGTCGGGCCGTAGGCGACCGCCGAGAAGTCCGCGTCCGGCGCGACCCTGCTGGTCGGCACCGCCCGCGGCGGCTCCTGCGGATGCGCTCCGGAGACCGGCTTGACCACCAGGTCCGGGTGACGCTCCGCGAACTCCCTTGCCGCGCCCGGGAACGTGGTGATCAGTGTGGCCGGCACGCCGAGTCCGCTGCGCTGGGCGTGCCGAAGCTGCCAGGGCTTGTACCGGGCGCGGCGGGCGGCGTCCGGATGGTTCATCCAGCGTGCGTCCGTGCAGCGGAGCATGCCGTACAGCGCCTGCGCGGACTCCTCGGTCAGCCAGGCGGACGGCTGGGCGGCGCGCGCCGCCGCCGCCCCGGGCCTGCGCACCCAGACGGAGCGCAGGCCGTCCAGGTCCACCAGGCGCCCGCCGACGGACAGTTGCCCGTGGCAGGCGCCGTGCGCGTACTCGCCCGACAGCGCGACCCCGTCGGTCAGATCGGCGGGGTCGAGCCGGACGACGGGCACCTGGGCCTCGCGGAGGCGGAGGACCACCATGTCCGCCGTCACGTCTTCGTCACTGGTCAGGATGAGCACGGTCATCGTCTTCGGGTCCGTGGCTCAGTCGTCGAAGTGCGTCTTGGAACCGGCGGTCGAGGTCGTGGTCCCCAGCGCGCGCAGGGTCGCGTGGTCCGTCGCGGCGATCCGCCCGTCCGGGAGGACGTTCAACTGCAGTCCGGAGTCGTACGCGTACGGAACGGTTACTTCCAACTGCACAGCCGGGCGCGCGTAGTTGAGCGTGAACGGTTGCATGGTCTCTCCCTGGTTCGGCTTTCACGTCCTTATACGATTCGAACGGGTGATTGGTTTCCTTACGCTGCGTGACCATGGCGCGGATGGGCGCCTTCCGCCGCGGTGCCGGACGCCCCCGCTCACACAGCGAGTGCCCCGCGCGCCACGGACAGTGCCTGCTCCGCGTATCCGCGGCCGAACAGCACCGCGTGCACGAGGAGCGGGAAGAGCTGGTGGACGCCGACGCGTTCGCGCCAGCCGTCGGCGAGCGGCGCCGATTCCCGGTACCCCGCGAGGACCCGGTCGAGGTGCGGGCAGCCGAAGAGCTGGAGCATCGCCAGATCGGTCTCCCGGTGCCCGCCGTGCGCGGCCGGGTCGATGAGCCGCACCTCGCCGTCGGCGCCCCACAGCACATTGCCGTTCCACAGGTCGCCGTGCAGCCGCGCGGGCGGTTCCGCGGGCCCCGCCAGTTCCGGCAGCCGGGCGCAGAGCCGCTCGAACACCGCCGCCTCGCCCGGCCGGAGCGTCCCGCGCCCGACCGCGCCGCGCACGTACGGCAGCACCCGGTGCTCGGCGTACCAGCCGGACCACTCGGCGCCCTCGGTGTTGCGCATGGGTGCGAGCCCGATGTACGCGTCCTTCGGGCCGCCGGGCGGCGCCGAACCGAAGCGGGGCGCGCCGGACGCGTGCAGGGCGGCCAGGGCCTGACCGAAACGGAGCGCAGCCTTCGCGTCGGGTTCCCCGGTCGCCACCCGCTCGGTCACCATCCAGCGCTCGTCGTGCCCGAGCACCTCCGGCACCCGTACGGCGCCCGCCGCGGCCAGCCAGCGCAGCCCCGCCACCTCCGCGCGGACCGCACCGGGGGCGTCGGCGCGCTTGACCATCACCGGGGTGCCGTCGTCCAGCAGCACCTCCACGGGCGACCCGGACAGCCCCCGCGCCGCGCCGACGGGGCGCCCGGTGAGCCGGGACGCCGCCTGTCCAGGATCCTCGTCTCGCGTGACCACGGCTTCAGAGTACGGCGGACAACACCAGGTCAGGAGAGGCTACTTCGACCGTTACTACGACGCTTTCAGGCCATTCGGCGGAGCCTCGCGCGCGGATCGGTGCCGCGTGGGCGGCGTGAGTGCGCGAAGTGGCCACACGAGGCGCCCGCCGTACCGTCAGTCGCCGACCGGGGCCGAACGCGCGGGCAGACCCACCGGGTTGCCGGGCGGCAGCAGATCCGAGTCCTGCACCGCGCGGGCCAGGGGATCCAGCAGCGCGGCCAGCCGGGCGGTGCGGTCCGGGCCGAGGGCGCGCCAGGGGCTCTCGGCCGCCGCGTCGGTCAGCGCCTCGACCTGCGCGCGCGCCGCCGCCCCGGACGCGGTGAGCGATCCGTCCTCGGCGAGCAGCCCGCGCTCCCGCAGCCGGACGCCAGCCGCCGTCCAGTCGCTCGGCGCCCACTTGCGGGTCTCCCGCAAAAACCCCTCGTCCGACTCGCCGGCGGCCGCCTTGAGCACCATGGCCTCGACCGGCCCGAGCCCCTGGCCCACCAGTACCGCGACATGCCCGTCGCCCCGGTGCTCGCGCAGGGTCGTCAGCGCCTGCCACAGCCGGGCCGTGGGCCGCTCCGGGCGCTCCAGCGCCTGGTTGGCGGCAGCCAGCACCCGGCCCGTGGTGTCCGCGGCCGCCGCGGCCTCCCAGGCGAGATCGGCGGCCTCGGCGAACGCGGCGGAACCGGTGGCCTCCGGTCCGTACAGCCCGGTCATCGCCGCGTCCATGGCGGCCTCGCGGGCCGCGAGGATCCGCTCGGGGGCCGCGTACCCCCAGGCATCCGGCAGCGCCCTGGCCACCCGGTCGGGGTGGAAGACGTAGAAGCCGCTCGTCACGACGGCGGGGGAGACCGGGCCGAGCGGGGCGGCCCGCAGCGCGAAGTAGCCCATCCAGTAGCCGCGCAGACCGAGGTCCTTCGCGGCCTGGTGCGCCTGCGGCGCGAAGTACACGAGGTCGTGCACCGGTTCGTAGCGCTCCCACAGGGCCCGCGCCATCCCGTCCGCCACTGCCGCCTCCCACCGCCTCGGCCGCTCTGGGGCCGTGTGCCGTCGTACCGTCCGGCACCAGACTGCGCTATGACCGCTGTCATAACAAGGACGACCCGCGAACCCCTCCCGGCTTCTCCGCCGGGCTTCCGCCCGGCGGGACGCGACACGGTCCGGCGGGGGTTCGGATTGGACCGGACGGGGGGCGCGGGACAGGGCGCACTGTGGCAGACGGGTGGGCCGTTGACACGGCTGGGCGGCTCGGATGGTGGGAGCCGGGGGCCTCACTGACGGTGGTTCATGTCGAGACCGGGTCCATCCAGCTGATGAGGCGTCCGCTGCCCGGTCACGGCGGAAGGACTACACGATGCGTTCTGCCCGTACCCTCCTGGCCACGGCAGCCGCCGCGGCCGCCCTGGCCTTCGCCACGCCCGGCGCCGCGTTCGCGGTCCCGGCCGGGCACGACTCGGGCCGCGGCGATTCCTCGTACAACAGCGACTCCGGCGGTGACCGCGACAAGGGATCCGACCGGGACCAAGACAACGGCAGCGGAGGCGACAACGACCGCGGACACGACCGGCCCCGCGGCGGAATGCACACGGGTGGCGGAGCGCTCGCCACCGTGCTGCGCACCGACAGCAGTGGTGACATCCGCTTCGACCCCGAGTCCTACCAGGAGGACGGCGGGGGCAGGGGCGGCAGCGACGAGGGCGGCGGCGGTGGCGGTCGCGGCAAGGGTGGTGACGACGACAGCGGCGGCGGTGGCGGCCGGGGCAAGGGTGGTGACGACGACAGCGGCGGCGGTGGCGGTCGCGGCAAGGGTAGTGACGACGACAGCGGTGGCGGCGGTGGCCGGGGCAAGGGCGGCGACGACAGCGGCAGCGACTGGGGCGGCTCGGACGGCGGCGGCGGCAAGCCGCGCGGCGGCATGCACACCGGTGGCGGCGCGCTCGCCAACCCCGGCGTCACCACGGGTGGCCTCGCGGTCCTCGGGGTGGGCGCGGCCGGCATGTACGCGCTGCGCCGCAAGAAGGCCGCGCAGCCGGCGTCCTGACCGGGGCCACGGACGCCGCCGGCGCGCTGCGAGCGCCGGCGGCGCGTGCCCCTCGCGCGGGCGTGCGGCGCCCTCCTGCAAGGGCGAACCCCCGCCGTCACCATCCATCCCGTACCGCCGTGTCCCAGTGAGGTGATGTCCGATGGCAGCGGATCCGTCCCCCGCGCAGCCCCCCGAACCGGAGCCGGACGCGTCAGGTGCCGCTCGTGGCGGGCGGCTGGTGCTCTGGGGGGTGGCGATCCTCTTCCTCGCCGTCAGCATGTTCGGCGGGCATCACGGATCGTTCCCGGCGCCGCGGGCGACCCCGGCCTCCGGGGCCAGCTCCACGGGGCGCGCCCCGGTGCGTGTGGGGCTGCCCCGGTCGGAGCCGGTCAGGCTGGTCATCCCGAAGATCGGCGTCGACGCCCCCTTCACGCAGCTGACGCTCAGTGCCACGGGGCAGCTCCAGCCGCCGCCCGCGGCGAACACCAATCTCGTCGGCTGGTACGCCGGGGGCGCCGCACCCGGCGAGAAGGGCACCGCCATCATCGCCGGGCACGTGGACACCAAGGTCTCCGCGGCCGTCTTCGTCAACCTCGACCAACTGGACACCGGCGACCGCTTCTCCGTGGAGCGCGCCGACGGCCGCACCGCGAACTTCGTGGTGGACAGCGCCTCGACCTTCGCCAAGGACGACTTCCCGAGCGACCGCGTCTACGCCGACACCTCCCGCCCCGAGGCCCGCCTCATCACCTGCGCCGGCGACTACGACCACACGGCCAAGGACTACACCGACAACCTGGTGGTCTTCGCCCACCTCGTATGACGCACAACGGGCCGCACAGCGGTTCCCCCACCCGCAGCCGCGGGCACGCTCACAGCCGACGGCTGCGCAGTTCCCCTCGGGGGGCGCGGGGAACTGCGCGATCAACCACGACGCACCCGCGGCTGTCGACGAACCGCCGCCGACGCGCCCCCCCCGCAGCCGACGGCCCGGCAGTTCCCTAGGGGCGCGGGGAACTGCGCGACCAGCCACGACGCACTCGCACGCCTCCACGAACCGCACCCCGACGGCGCGCCCCCCCAACGGCCTGGCCCACTCACCCCGCCGATGACGAGAACGCGCCACCCCGGCCGAAGGCCACCGTCGCGAACCGCTCACCGATCCTGCGATGCGCCGCCGCGCCCGGGTGGAGCCCGTCCGCCAGCGGAAGTTCCGCGAAGTCGGCCTCGCCGTACAGCTCGCGCCCGTCGAGATGGAACAGCTGGCCGTCCTCGGCCGCCCGCTCCCGCACGATCCGCGCAAGCTCCGCCCGCACGACCCCGAGCGTGAGCTTGCCGGCCGCCGTCTCCGCCGGATCACCGGAGGCATGGAACGCGAGCCTGCCCTCGGCGAGCGCCGCGAGATCCCAGGCCGTGGGCCCGGGCGTGTCCTCGTGCATCGGGCACAGCACCGGCGAGACGACGAGCAGCGGTGTGTCCGGGTGCCCCTCGCGGATCGTGTCGAGGAAGCCGTGCACCGCGGGCCCGAAAGCGCGCAGCCGCATCAGGTCGCTGTTGACGACGTTGATGCCCAGCTTGACGCTGATCAGATCGGCCGGGGTGTCCCGCAGCGCGCGGGCGGTGAACGGGTCGAGCAGCGCGCTGCCGCCGAGGCCCAGATTGATCAGCTCAACCCCGCCGAGAGCGGCGGCCAGCGCCGGCCACGTGGTGGTGGGGCTCGCGGCGTCGGAGCCGTGGCTGATCGAACTGCCGTGGTGCAGCCAGACCTTGCGGCCCCGGTCCGGTACGGCCGTCACCGGGGCGTCGGAGCGCAGCGCGACCAGCTCGGTCCGCTCGTTGTGCGGCAGCCAGATCTCCACGTCCTTGGGCGTGTCCGGCAGCCCGCCGAACCGTACGGTGGCGACCGGGCCCGGCGTGTGCTCCGTGCTCCCGGTGGCCATGTCGATGGTGAGCACGTCACCCCCGGCCGCGCTGGCGCTGCCCGCCGGGCGTCCGTCCACCAGCAGGTCGTACACCCCGTCGGGGCGCGGGGGAAGGCCGGTGTAGACCCGCTTGGTCGGCAGGGTGTCCAGCTCGACGGTGGTGGCGCGGGTGCGGAACACCAGCCGTACCCCGGCGGGCTGCGACTCGGCCAGGGCGAGCTGCGGGTCGGCGCACTGGGCGCGGGCCCTGGCGGGCAGCCGGTGCGGCAGCAGTCCCCGCTCGGTGCGTTCGAGGTCGAGGGCCCCGCGTACGAGGTCGGCGGTGAGGGCGGTGGTGTGCATGATGTCGGCCTGTGTTTCGTGGGGAGACGTCGGCTCAGCGGGTGGGCCAGTTGCGGAGCAGGGAATCCAGGGCGTCCACGATCCGCGTCCAGGACTCCTGGGAGTCGGGGGCGCTGTGCGCGAACCCGCCGGCCGTCTCCAGGCTGACGTAGCCGTGGAAGACGCCGCCCAGAAGGCGCACCGCGTGGGTCTGGTCGGGTTCGGGCAGGTCGTAGCCGCGCAGGATCGCCCGGGTCAGCTGGGCGTGCCGGGGGCCCGCGCTCGCGGCGGCCGTCTCGGCGTCCAGCGGGTACCGGGCCGCGGTGTAGCGGCCGGGGTGGGCGAGGGCGTAGTCGCGGTAGACGTCCGCGAAGGCGCCGAGCGCGTCCTTGCCGGAGCGTCCGGCGAGCGCCTCGGCGGCGCGGTCGGCCATCTCCGCGAGGGCGAGCAGCGCGATCCGCGTCTTGAGGTCCTGGGAGTTCTTCAGGTGCGAGTACAGGCTCGCGACCTTGACGTCGAACCGCCGGGCCAGCGCCGACACGGTCACCTGCTCGAAGCCCACCTCGTCGGCCAGCTCCGCGCCCGCGCGGACCAGCCGGCCGGTGGTCAGTCCCACACGCGCCATCAGCTTCCTCCCTCTTTCCGATAGGGATTATGCGACTGCCTAAAGCTTTTAGGCAAACGGCTGAGCAGTCAAGGCGCCCGGAGGCTGCCCGGGAACGCGAACGGCCGCCGACCGGGGAGTCCGGTCGGCGGCCGCGAGGGCGCCGGAGGCTGGGGCGTCAGACCGCCGTCGCCGGGTACGTCGGGTACTCCACGCCCGACACGTGCTGCACGACCCGCACGACCTGGCACGAGTAGCCGAACTCGTTGTCGTACCAGAGGTAGAGGATCGCGTTGTCGCCGTCCACCTTCAGCGCGCCGGCGTCCACGATCGAGGCGTGGCGCGAGCCGATGAAGTCGCTGGAGACCGCGTCGGGCGCCGTGGTGAAGTCGATCTGGCGCTTGAGCGGCGAGGTCAGCGAGACGTCGCGCAGGTAGTCGTGGACCTCCTCGCGGGTGGTCTCACGGGCCAGCTGGAGGTTGAGGATCGCGATCGAGACGTCCGGCACCGGGACGCGGATCGAGCTGCCGGAGATCGGCGCCTTGAGGTCGGGCAGCGCCTTCGCCACGGCCGAGGCGGCACCGGTCTCGGTGATCACCATGTTCAGCGGCGCGGAGCGGCCGCGGCGCTCGGCCTTGTGGTAATTGTCCAGCAGATTCTGGTCGTTGGTGAACGAGTGGACCGTCTCCACGTGGCCGCGCAGCACGCCGTACTCGTCGTCCATGGCCTTCAGCGGCGGGACGATCGCGTTGGTGGTGCAGGAGGCGCAGGACAGGATCTGCTCGTCCGGCTTGATGGTGTCGTGGTTGACGCCGTGCACGATGTTCGGGACGTCGCCCTTGCCCGGCGCGGTCAGGACGACCTTCTCGATACCGGGGCGCAGGTGCTCGGACAGGCCCGCGCGGTCGCGCCACTTGCCGGTGTTGTCGATGAGGATGGCGTCGCGGATGCCGTACTCGGTGTAGTCCACCTGCGAGGGGTCGTCGGCGTAGATCACCTTGACGGCATTGCCGTTGGCGATGATCGTGCTGTTCTCCTCGTCCACCGTGATGGTGCCCTGGAACTGGCCGTGGATCGAGTCGCGCCGCAGCAGCGAGGCGCGCTTGACGATGTCCTCGGCGCCGCCGCCGCGCACCACGATGGCCCGCAGGCGCAGCCCGTTGCCGGAGCCGGCCTTCTCGATCAGCAGGCGGGCCACGAGGCGGCCGATGCGGCCGAAGCCGTACAGCACGACATCGCGCGGCTCACGCCGGTCGATCTTGTTGGCGCCGGTGGCGCCGGCGACCGCCTCGGCGGTGAACTCCTCGACGCTCAGGCCGCGTTCGTCGGCCTGGTGGAGGGTGGCGAGCATGCCCAGGTCGATCTGGGAGGGGCCGAGGTCCAGGGCGGTCAGGGCCTTCAGGAAGGGCATCGTCTCGGTGACGGACAGCTCCTGGCCGGCGATCTGCCGGGCGAAGCGGTGCGTCTTGAGGATGCTGACCACCGACTTGTTCACCAGGGAGCGGCTGTGCAGCAGGACGGTCACGTCCCGCTCGCGGTGCAGCTTCCCGATGAGCGGGATCATGGACTCCGCGATCTCCTCGCGGTTCTTCCAGTTGGTGAACGAGTCGTCGTTGACAGTCACAGGTCCGGTCCATCTTTCGAGCTAGGCAGCGCTCATATGATAACCACACCCTACGGGGGTCCTCCCGGGGGTTCGCAGGGGGGTGCTCGAAGAGGGGTTCGAGGCGCTGGAACGAGTGACCGTAAGGGACTTACACCCATTTCTTGACCAATTCCTGATTCAGGGTGGAAGTACGTAAGAAACCCGAGTCGTGGATTGCACGTCTTACCCGGCGTGCCCAAGGTCGACAGCGTGAGCACCTCCTCCGTACCCCGGCCCGAACCGGCCGCCCCGTCCCGCCCCGCGGGCCGCTTCGATCTGCCCCGGATCGTCCGGCGCGGAATCCCCGAAGGGGCGGTGCCGGCCCTCGCGTTGTTCGCGTGCGTCCGGCTCGCCGGGATACTCGCGGTGATCGTGACCAACGCCCTGCGCGGGCACCCGCTGGTCCGCACCCTCGCCCACTCCTGGGACTCCCGCTGGTACCTGCACATCGCGGCCCAGGGCTACGGCCACAAGATGTGGATCACCCCGCAGGGCGCCGTCCAGACCGACTGGGCGTTCTTCCCCCTCTACCCGGCGCTCATCCGAGCGCTCACCACCGTGCTGCCGCTCACCCCGGGCCGGGCCGCGCTGCTGATCGCCTGGCTCGCCGCGGGCGTGGCCGCGTACGGCGTCTACGTCATCGGACATCTGCTGTACGGCCGGGGCGTGGCCACCGCGCTGGTCGGACTGTGGGCGGTCATGCCGCACGCCGTCGAACTGACCATCGCCTACACCGAGTCGCTGTTCGCCGCGCTCGCCATCTGGGCCCTGTACTGCGTGCTCAAGGGCCGCTGGCTGTGGGCCGGGGCACTGGCCGCGTTCGCCGGTCTCGCCCGGCCCAGCGGCTTCGCGGTGGCCGGCGCCGTCGCCCTCGCCGCCGTGTACGAGGCGTGGCGCCGCCGCGGGAGGGTCTCCTGGCGCCTGTGGGCCGGGGCCGTCCTCGCCCCACTCGGCTTCCTCGGCTATGTGCTGTGGGTCGGCACCCAGGTGGGTAACCTCTTCGGCGGCTACTTCAAGGTGCAGAGCGCCTGGGACTCCCGCTTCGACTTCGGCGTCGGCGCGGCCCGCTTCGTCAAGGCGCTGCTGCTGCACGGCGGCGGCGTCGTCTACACGGTCGCGCTGCTGGTCGTGGCCACCGGGGTGCTGCTGTTCGCCCTGCTGTGCCTGGACCGCCCCCCGCTGGTCCTGGCCGTCTTCGCCGGGGTGCTGATCCTGCTCGTGCTCGGCGGCTCCGGCTCCTTCTCCTCCAAGCCCCGCTTCCTGCTCCCGGCGTTCCCCCTGCTCATCCCGATGGCCCGCGCCCTCGCCCGGACCTGGCGGGTGCGGCCCGTCCAGGCGGTCCTCGTCTACGGCGCGCTCACCCTCGTGTCCCTGTTCTTCGGCGCCTACGTCACGGCGGTGGCCCATTCCCCGCTGTGAGCGCCCGGACCCGGTGAGGAGTCCGTAAGAAGCCGATCACCCCGGACACCCCGTGCGAAGGCCGGGAAACGGGGTAGTCGAGGGGACGCCCGAGGAAAGGACCGTCATGACGACCTACCTGATCAGCGTCCCCGGCACCTTCACCGCCGGGGTCGGCGCGGACACCCGGACCCGCCTGACCCGCGCGCTGCGCCCCGTGGACCCGCACAGCACCCGGATGGGCAGCAGCGAGGACCTGGATGTGCTCAACGTCAACGACGACAACACGTTCACCCTCCGCCTGACCGTCGAGGCCGACACCGGCCCGCACGCCGAGGAGGAGGCCCGCAGGCTCGCGGACTCCGCGCTGCGCGGCGCCGGCCTGGACGAACGCAGCGCGCCGCTGGGCCCGGCGGTGATCACCGGGATCGACTCCGACGCGAGCTGAGCCGGCGCGGACTGCGGCCGGGACACCGGCTGAGCGGCCCGCCCCGGCGGGCCGCGCCGAGTTCGGTCACTTTGGGTAAAATCGAGGCGTTTGCCAATGATTCGGGCAGCCGTGCTCCTCGGAGGCGGCCGTCTCCGAGGGCACCCTCCGCCGGAAGTGAACCGATGCCCCGCAAGCGCTCCACCGACGACGGCGACGAACTGCTGGCCAGACTCGGTTCGCTCACCGCGCAGGCGCGCGAGCGCGCGGAACTCCAGCGCACCCAGGTCGAGCTGGCCATCGCCCTCCAGCGCGGCATGCTGCCCCGGGACCTGCCCACCGCCCCCGGACTGCATCTGGCGGTCCGCTACGCCCCCGCCTGCTACGGCCTCAACGTGGGCGGCGACTGGTACGACGCCTTCCCGCTGCCCGACGGCCGGATCGGGCTGGCCATCGGCGACGTACAGGGGCACAACATCGAGGCCGCCGCCTTCATGGGCCAGGTACGCGCCGGACTGCGCGCCCTCGCCTTCGCCACCGGCGAGCCCGGCGAACTGCTCGCCCGCACCAACGACCTGCTGCTCTCCCTCGGCAGCGAACTCTTCGCCACCTGCACCTTCATGCGGCTCGACCCGGCCACCGGCGCGATGGAGAGCGCCCGCGCCGGCCACATCCCCTTCGTATGGGCCACGGCGGACGGCAAGTCGGGTGTCGTCGACGACGAGGGCGGGCCGCCGCTCGGCATCCAGCGGGGCGTCGAGTACCCGGTGACCCGGCACCGGCTGACCGCCGGCGGGCTGTTCGTGCTGCTCACCGACGGGGTGGTGGAGGGGCCTTCGCTGGCCGTCGAGGACGGCCTGGAACAGGTGACCCGGCTCGCGGGCATAGCCGCCGTCGCGGGCCTGGAGAGCCACGCGCTGGCCGCCGCCGTGATCAAGGGCGCCGAGAACGTCGGACACGAGGACGACGCCGCCGTACTCGTCGTCGGCCTCGACGGACCCGCACGGCCGTAGCGTCCCTCATTTCAGCCAGAGGGCCGGATCCCGGGCGCTCTCGCCTCGCCGAGCCGCGCCGGGCGGTGTGAGATGGCTGCTGTGGTGGGTAACGCGGAACTGCGCCGGCCGGGCGGCTATGTCGTCCAGGTGCTGGCCGTCGCGGCCCTCTACTACGGCTCCGCCCGCCTCGGACTGCTGCGCGAGCTGACCGTGGAGAGCGCCGTCGTCACCCCGATCTACCCGCCGACCGGCGTCTCCGTCGCCGCCCTGCTGCTCTTCGGCATCGGCTGCTGGCCCGGCATCACCCTCGGCGCCCTCGCCTTCATCCTGACCATCTCGTCACCCGGCCCCGACCTGGTCGGCATCCTCTTCGGCAACACCGCCGCCCCCGTGTGCGCGGCGATCCTGCTGCACTGGGCGCGCTTCCGCCCCGACCTCGGCCGCTTCCGGGACGGTCTCGCCCTGGTGTTCCTCGGCGCGCTGGCCGCCATGACGATCAGTGCGACCGTCGGTGTGGGGATGCTCGTGCTCACGGACAAGCTGGACGTGAACGAATTCTGGCCGGTGTGGCTCGCCTGGTGGGTCGGCGACGCGATGGGGGTCCTGCTGGTCACCCCGCTGCTGCTGATGCTGGGGAGGCTGCGCCGTCCGCCGCCGCTGGGCCGCTGGCGGGAGGCGACCGCGCTCGCCGTCATCGCCTGCGTGCTCGTCCCGCTGGCCACCTACAGCTCGATCAGCCTGCTCTTCCTGGTCTATCCGCTGATCATCTGGGCCGCCCTGCGCTTCCAGCTCGCGGGCGCGGTGCTGTGCGCGCTCTTCACGTCCGTGATGGCGACCATCGCCGCCACGGACGGCAGCGGCGCGTTCCAGGGGCTGAGCCCGGTCGAGATCATGGCCAAGCTCCAGGCCTTCAACGGGACGATGGCGCTCACCGCGCTGCTGATGTCCGCCCTCATCGCCGAGCAGCGCAACACGCGCCGCTCGGTGGAGCGGGCATGCCAGGAACTGGTCCAGGTTCTCGAACACCTGACCGCTGGCGATGTCCCGCTGCCCCTGCCCCAGACGGACCCCGACGGGACGGAGGGCGACGACGACGACACCGGGGGCCGGTCCTCGCCGACGCGGTGAGGCGTGCGGCGGTCAGGTGAGGGCGGGCGGTGGTCCGTCCGCTTCCTCAGTGCGGGTGGTGCGGCTCCTGGTCGCCGCCCCGTTCCTCGGTGCCCCTGCTCCTGGAGCTGCGTTCGGCGACGTCCCGGGGCGTGGGCGTGGGCGTCGGCGAGCTGCCGGACCTCTCGGCGGCGTGACGGCGCTCCGTCTCGTGGCGACGGTTGGCGTCCCGCTGTTCCTGTCGGCTCTGCCGCTGGTCATCACGTGCGTTCATACGGCGCCGGGTACCCCCGCCCCGGCCACCGCAACGCCCCTCCCGGCGTGTCGGCCGGCCGCCCCGGGGCGCCGGGGGACGATGGGCGGGCCCCGCCGGGGCAGGGAGGGGCGGAGGGAAGGGCGGCAAGGGCGGAATGGAACAGCGGATGACCGCGCGGGCGCGGGACGGCGCCGGTGCGGGACATGAGGCGGCCCCGGCGGACGACACGGCCGGTGCGGCCCGCGAGACCGATACCGAGGCCGATACGGCGGCTACGACACCCCCGGCCGGCCGGGACCCCGGCGCCCCCGACCCCCGCCGCCGTATCCCTCGTACCGACGATCTCCTGCGCGACCCCCGTTTGGCCGAAGCCACGCACCGGCTCGGAGACGCCGTCGTCAAAGGGGCCGTACAGGAGGCGCAGCGGCGGGCCAGGGACGGGGAGCTGCCGCCCGAACGCGTGCCGGAGACGGTCCTGGGTCTGCTCCCCGACACCGCGAGCGGACTGCGTCCGGTGCTCAACGCCACCGGGGTGCTGCTCCACACCAACCTCGGCCGCGCCCCCCTCTCGGACGCCGCCCGGCGTGCCGTGACCGAGGCCGCCGGACCCACCGACGTGGAACTCGACCTGGCGACCGGCGCCCGGGCCCGCCGGGGCCGCTCCGCCCTCGCCGCCCTGCGTGCCCGGGTGCCCGCCGCCGGTGACGTCCATGTCGCAAACAACGGCGCCGCCGCCCTCGTCCTCGCCGCCACCGCGCTCGCGGCCGGCCGGGAGATCGTCGTCAGC
This sequence comes from Streptomyces sp. WP-1, assembly GCF_030450125.1. Classification (NCBI taxonomy): domain Bacteria; kingdom Bacillati; phylum Actinomycetota; class Actinomycetes; order Kitasatosporales; family Streptomycetaceae; genus Streptomyces; species Streptomyces sp. WP-1. The sequence goes on along the minus strand of NZ_CP123923.1, from coordinate 720,652 downwards.
CGGGGCGAGATGGTGGAGATCGGCGACGGCTTCCGGCTGCCCGACCTGCTGGTCTCCACCGGCGCGCGGCTGCGCGAGGTGGGCACGACGAACCGTACGACCGCCGCCGACTACGCCGACGCGATCGGCCCGGGGACCGGGTTCGTGCTCAAGGTGCACCCGTCCAACTTCCGCGTCACCGGCTTCACCCGTGCGGCCCAGACCGGGGAACTCGCCTCGCTGGGCGTCCCGGTCGTCGTGGACATCGGCTCCGGGCTGCTCGCCCCGCACCCGGGCCTGCCCGAGGAGCCCGACGCCGACACGCAGCTGCGCGCGGGCGCCGCCCTGGTCACCGCGAGCGGCGACAAGCTGCTCGGCGGACCCCAGTGCGGACTGCTGCTCGGCGACCGCGACCTGGTGCGCGTCCTCGCCCGGCACCCGCTGGCCCGCGCCCTGCGCGTCGACAAGCTGACCCTGGCCGCCCTGGAGGCCACCCTCACCGGGCCGCCCACCCCCACCGCCCACGCCCTGACCACCGACCCCGGCGCCCTCCGGGCCCGCGCCGACCGGCTCGCCGCCGAGCTGGCCGCGCACGGGATCGACGCCCGCGCCGTCAAGAGCACCGCCACGGTCGGCGGGGGCGGGGCGCCCGGGGTCGGGCTGTCCAGCGCCGCGCTCTCCCTGCCCGAGCCGTACGCCGCCGCGCTGCGCACCGGCCGTACCCCGGTCGTCGGACGTCTGGAGGCCGGGCGCTGCCTGCTGGATCTACGCTCCGTGCCCCCGGCCGACGACGAGCGGCTCGCGGGAGCCGTACGCGCGGTGCGCACGAGCGGCGGTCCGGTCGCCCGCGAGGGCCGGGCCTGATGCGGGTCCTCGCCACCGCGGGGCATGTCGACCACGGCAAGTCCGCCCTGGTCAGGGCGCTCACCGGGATGGAACCCGACCGGTACGAGGAGGAGCGCCGCCGGGGCCTCACCCTCGATCTGGGCTTTGTGTGGACGCGTCTCGACGCGCTCGGCGACCATCTCGCCTTCGTGGACGTGCCCGGCCATGAGCGGTTCGTGCCGACCATGCTCGCCGGGGTCGGGCCGGTGCCCGCCGTGCTGTTCGTGGTCGCCGCCGACCAGGGCTGGCAGCCTCAGTCGGGGGAACACCTCGCCGTCCTCGACGCGCTGGGCGTGCGGTACGCCGTCCTCGCGGTGACCCGCAGCGACCTCGCCGACCCCGAACCGGTGCGCGCGGACGCCGTGGCGCGGCTGGCGGACACCTCCCTCGGCAAAGTGGGGTCGGTCGCCGTGAGCGCTGTCACCGGCACGGGACTCGATGAACTGCGCGCCGAACTCGCCCTACTGGCACGGGAGTTGCCTGCCCCCGACCCGGACGCCGACGTACGCCTGTGGCTGGACCGGGCGTTCACCGTGCGCGGTCACGGCACCGTGGTGACCGGCACGCTCGGCGCGGGCACCCTGCGCGTCGGCGACCGGCTGGTGACCGGGGACGGCTCGGCGGTGCTGCGGGTGCGCGGGCTCCAGAGCCTGCACGAGGAGCGGGAGGCCGTCAGCGGGGTGGCCCGCGTCGCGGTCAATGTGCACGGGCCCGGGGACGCGGGACTGTGCCGGGGGCAGGTGCTGCTGAGCCCCGGGTGCTGGCGGGCCAGCGAGGTGCTCGACGCGAGGATCGACGGCGAGCCGGTGGCCGACCTGCCCCGCCAGGTCACCCTGCACCTCGGGACCGCCGCCGTGCCGGTCACCGTCCGCCCGCTCGGCACCGACACCGCCCGGCTCACCCTCGCCCGCCCCCTGCCCCTGCGGATCGGCGACCGCGCGGTGCTGCGCGCACCCGGCGGCGGCCGGCCGCCCCGCGGGGTCACCGTCCTCGACGTACGGCCGCCCCGGCTGACCCGGCGCGGCGCCGGCCGGGCCCGCGCCGCCGAACTCGCCGCCCTGACCGGCCACCCCGACCCGGCCGCCGAACTCCGCCGCCGCAAGCTGATCCGCCGCGCCGACCTCAACGCGATGGGCGTCCCGGCCCCCGGCGACCCCGTCACCGGCGACTGGCTGGCCGACCCGGCGCACTGGGCCGAACTGCGCGACCGGCTCACCGCCGAGGTCGAACGGCACGCCCGCGCCCACCCGTTGGACCCCGGACTGCCCACCGAGGCCGCCCGCCGCCTGCTCGGCCTGCCCGACCGCGCCCTCGTCGACACGCTGGCCGACACGTCCCCCCGACTCCGGGGCGACCAGGGCAGGTTGTTCGCCTCCGACAACTCCCGCCCCGACCTGCCCCCGGCCGTGGACGCCGTACGCCGGGACCTGGAGCGGACGCCGTTCCGCGCGCCCGAGGCGGGGCGGCTCGCCGAACTCGGCCTGGACCGCAGGGCGTTGGTCGCCGCCGTGCGCGCCGGGGCGTTGCTGCGGATCGCCGAGGGGATCGTGCTGCTGCCCGGTGCCGACGCCGAGGCCGCCGCCGTACTGCGCGCCCTGCCCCAGCCCTTCACGCTCAGCGAGGCCCGCCGCGCCCTGGACACCACCCGCCGGGTGGCCGTGCCGCTGCTGGAGTTCCTGGACGCCCGGGGACACACGGAACGCGTCGACGACCGGCGCAGGCGCTGCCGTACCGGGCCGGGGAGCGGAGGCGGACGGGAATCGAACCCGCCTGCCCGAGATCCTCGGGCACCTCGGTTTTGAAGACCGGGAGGGCCACCAGGCACCCACACGCCTCCACCGCTCGCCAGGCTAGTGCCCGAGGAGACCACGATGACAACGACCCGCCAAGCGGCCGTCCGGCTCACGCAGTTCGCCCACGGCGGCGGCTGCGCCTGCAAGATCCCGCCCGGTGAGCTGGAGCAGGTGGTCAGCGGACTGACCGCACCCCGGCTCACCGGGGCCTTCACCCCGCTGCTGGTCGGCCTCGCCACCGGTGACGACGCGGCCGTCGTCACCCTGCCCGGACAGCCGGGCACGGCCGTGGTGTGCACGGCCGACTTCTTCACCCCGGTGGTGGACGACCCCTACGACTGGGGGCGGATCGCCGCCGCCAACGCCCTGTCCGACGTGTACGCCATGGGCGGCCGCCCGGTGCTCGCCGTCAATCTGCTGGCCTGGCCGCGCGACACGCTCCCCTTCGAGCTGGCCCGCGAGGTGCTGCGCGGCGGCCTGGACATCGCCACCGAGGCGGGCTGCCATGTCGGCGGCGGCCACAGCGTGGACGACCCGGAACCCAAGTACGGCATGGCCGTCACCGGAATCGCCGACCCCGGGCGGCTGCTGCGCAACGACACCGGGCGCCCAGGTCTCCCGCTGTCCCTGACCAAACCGCTCGGTCTCGGCGTCCTCAACAACCGGCACAAGGCCACCGGCGAACGCTTCGAACAGGCCGTCGCCACCATGACCGCGCTCAACCGCGAGGCGTCCGAGGCCGCGCTCGCCGCCGGGGCCACCTGCGCCACCGACATCACCGGGTTCGGCCTCCTCGGCCATCTGCACAAGCTGGCCAAGGCGTCCGGGGTGACCGCCGTGCTCGACACCGCCGCCGTGCCCTACCTGGACGGCGCCCGGGAGGCCGTACGGGACGGCTACGTCAGCGGCGGCACCCGGCGCAACCTCGAATGGGTCGCCCCCCACACCGCGTTCGGCACCACCGACGCCGACACCCGGCTGCTGCTGGCCGACGCCCAGACCTCCGGCGGACTGCTGGTCGCCGGGGAGGTGCCGGGCGCGCCGGTGGTGGGGGAGCTGGTGCCGTACGACGGCTCCCACACCCTCGTGCTCCACTAGCCCGCCGCCACCGGGGGCTTACGGCTCGGTGCCCGTGTGCGCGTCGACGCCCGCCCGCGCCCGGTAGGCCCGCACCAGCTCCGTGGCCGCGGGGCCGCGCGGCCTGCGCCCCGGCCGGATGTCCACCGCGAACGCCTTGGCCTCCTGGATATGGGTGTTGGGGTCCAGGGACAGGTGCAGCAGCTCGTTGGCCGCGTCGCCGGTGCTGTAGCCGTTGGGGCCCCAGTGGTAGGGCAGGCCCACCTGGTGCAGCCGGCGGCCGTGCACGGTCAGCGGGGCGATCCGGTCGGTGACCAGCACCCGTGCCTCGATCACCCCGCGGGCACTGACGATCGTCGCCCAGCCGGTGTGCTCCAGACCCCGCTCGGCCGCCAGCTCCGGGGAGACCTCGCAGAAGAACTCCGGTTGCAGCTCGGCCAGATAGGGCTGCCAGCGGGACATGCCGCCCGCCGTGTGGTGCTCGGTGAGCCGGTAGGTGGTCGCCACGTACGGGTAGACCTGGGAGCCGCGCTCGTCACCGCTCGGCTGGTAGCGGTTGTCGGGCAGCGTGGGCAGCAACTGCCGTACGGGGTTGCGCTGCTGGTCGTAGAGGAGATTCGGGAACGGCGAGTCCTGCGGCTCGTAGTGCACGGGCAGCGGGCCGTCCGTGAGCCCGGACGGCACGTACAGCCACGCCTTGCCGTCGGCCTGCATGATGAACGGGTCCCGGCCGGACAGCGCCGCGGGCCCGGTGGCGTCCTCGTCCGGCTCGAAGTTTGGCGCCTTGTCCTTCTTGAAGTCGGGGACGTCGTGCCCCGCCCACTCGCCCTTGTCCGCATCCCACCACACCAGCGCCTTCCGCGCGCTCCACGGCCGGCCCTCGGGATCGGCGGAGGCGCGGTTGTACAGCACCCGGCGGTTGGCGGGCCACGCCCACGCCCACTCGGCGGCCACCCAGTCCTGCTCCCCGCCGGGCTTGCGGCGGGCGGCCTGGTTGACACCGTCGGCGCGCACCCCGCAGTAGATCCAGCAGCCGCAGGCGGTCGAGCCGTCGGGCTTCAACTGCTCGTACGAGGACAGCGGTCCGCCGTTCGCGTCATGGCCGTTGATCTCGGCGAGCACCGCCTCCGCGTCCGGCTCGGCCAGCGGGCCCCTCGTCGGGTAGTCCCAGGCGAGGTCCAGCACCGGCCGGTCCATCTCGTCGGCCGACCCGGCGAGCTTCTCCCGGATGATCCGCCCCAGATGGAAGGCGAACCACAGGTCGCTGCGTGCCTCGCCGGGCGGCTCGACCGCCTGGTGGTGCCATTGCAGCAGCCGCTGCGTGTTGGTGAAACTGCCGTCCTTCTCGGTGTGCGCGGCCGCCGGCAGGAAGAACACCTCCGTCCCGATGTCCTTGGTGCGCAGCTCCCCGGTCTCGATCTCCGGGCCGTCCTTCCACCAGGTCGCCGACTCGATCAGCGAGAAGTCGCGCACCACCAGCCAGTCCAGGTTCGCCATGCCGAGCCGCATCAGCTTGGCGTTGGCGTTGCCCACCGCGGGGTTCTCGCCCATCAGGAAGTAGCCCTTGCAGACGCCCTCCAGCTGGGCCATCGTCGTCTCGTACGTCGAGTGCGAACCGGTCAGCCGCGGCAGGTAGTCGAAGCAGAAGTCGTTCTCCTGCGTCGCCGCGTCGCCCCAGTACGCCTTGAGCAGGCTCACCAGGTACGAGCGCATGTTGCCCCAGTAGCCCTTGTGCGCCGACTCCGCCTCCACGAACGCGGCCAGGTCCTGGTCCTGGTGCGCGTGCGGCATCGGGATGTAGCCCGGCAGCAGGTTGAACAGGGTCGGGATGTCCGTGGAGCCCTGGATGGAGGCGTGCCCGCGCAGCGCGAGGATGCCGCCGCCCGGCCGGCCGATGTTGCCGAGGAGCAGCTGGAGGACGCAGGCCGTGCGGATGTACTGCACACCCACCGTGTGCTGGGTCCAGCCCACCGCGTAGGCGAAGGCCGTCGTACGCTCCCGCCCGGAGTTCTCCGTGACCAGCTCGCACACCCGCCGGAACAGCTCGCGCGGCACACCGCACACCTGCTCCACCATCTCCGGTGTGTAGCGGGCGAAGTGCCGCCTGAGCACCTGGAAGACACAGCGCGGGTGCGTCAGCGTCTCGTCCCGCTCCGGCTCGCCCTCGCCGATCACCGCGCCACCGGAGCCGTGCGCCTCGCCGCGCGCCGCCTCGGTCACCGAACTGCCGTCCCGGGTGCGCTCGTCGTACTCCTGGTCGCGCTCCCCGGAGGGTGCCTGTACCTCCGAACCCTCGTACTGCCAGCTGGAGTTGTCGTACGAGCGGGTCTCGCCGTTCAGACCCGAGAAGACGCCGGCCAGATCCTCGGTGTCACAGAAGTCCTCGCGCAGGATCGTCGGCGCGTTGGTGTACGCCACGATGTAGTCGCGGAAGTACTTCCCCTGCTCCAGCACGTAGTTGACGATCGCGCCGAGGAAGGCGATGTCCGAGCCCGCGCGCAGCGGCACATGCAGATCGGCGAGCGCGCTGGTGCGGGTGAACCGCGGGTCGACATGGATCACCTTCGCGCCCCGCGCCTTGGCCTCCATCACCCACTGGAACCCGACCGGATGGCACTCGGCCATGTTCGAGCCCTCGATGACGATGCAGTCCGAGTTCTGCAGGTCCTGCTGGAAGGTGGTCGCGCCGCCGCGTCCGAACGAGGTTCCCAGACTGGGAACGGTGGAGGAGTGTCAAACGCGCGCCTGGTTCTCGATCTGGATCGCGCCGAGCGCCGTGAACAACTTCTTGATGAGGTAGTTCTCCTCGTTGTCCAGTGTGGCCCCGCCGAGGCTCGCGATGCCCAGGGTGCGCCGGGTGCGGGTCCGGTCGACCTCCCATTCCCAGCCCGCCCGGCGGGCCGCGATCACCCGGTCGGCGATCATGTCCATCGCGGTGCCGAGGTCGAGGCGCTCCCACTCGGTGCCACCCGGGCGCCGGTGCAGCACCTGGTGCTCGCGGGCGGCGCCGGTGGTCAGCTGGAGGCTCGCCGAGCCCTTGGGGCACAGCCGGCCACGGGAGACGGGGGAGTCGGGGTCGCCCTCGATCTGGGTGACCTTCCCGTCCTGGACGTACACGTTCTGGCCGCAGCCCACCGCGCAGTACGGACAGACGGACTTCACCACCCGGTCGGCCGAGGCGACCCGGGGCGTGAGCCGTTCACTGGTCCCGCTCTTCGCGGCGGCACCCCGGCCCAGCGGGTCCGTCCCGGTGAGCTGACGGTAGACCGGCCAGGAGTCGATCCAGGTGCGTACGCCCATGGCCACTCCTCTCACACTCGTCGTCCCGATTGTCGCGCGGGGGTGCGGGGACGGCATCTCGTGTGCCGGTACCCAGGGGCGAACGGCAGCGGGCGGGGCCTGGGAGCGCGGACAGCCGGGGGCAGGCGGGTTCGATTCCCGTCCGCCGTAGCCGGAGCAGCCGCTCAACACCCCCGCGCCGTCAGCCTCTCCCGCTGCGGTACGACCGTGTAGCGCGGGTCCTCCGCCGAGGCCACGCCCGCGTGGAAGACGCCGAAGCGCAGGGCCGCCGAGCCGGTGAGGAGGGCGGTGCCGGCGGCCAGCGCCACACGGCGGTCGCGCAAGCGGCCGGAAAGGAGGGCCAGGGCGGCACCGGCGACGGTCAGGGCCTCGGAGGCGCGGAGCAGGACGCGGGGCCTGCCCTGGTCGAAGGGCTCGGCCGCGATCCCCGTCCGGCGTTTCATCAGCTGGAAGGCGCCCAGCTCCAGTCCGGCGCCGAGCAGCGCCGTCCGGCGGGCCGGTCCGGCCTCCTCGATCGGCGCGGTGGCCAGCGCGAGGCCGGATGCGGCGGCCGCGGCGGAACCCGCGAAGACGAAGGGGAGTTGACGGTAGCCCTCGTGCCAGGAAGGGACCGCCGTGTTCGAGAGCAGCACCGCGGTGTAGGTGGCGACGGCGGGGCCCAGCACCGCCGATGCGACGGTGGCGGCGGAGCCCGACAACCGGTAACGGCAGGCCACTTCGGCGGCGGTCGAGCCCAACAGCCGGTAGCGGCCCGCCGCTTCGAAGGCCGCCGCCGCCATGGTCAGCGGCGCGTACCCCACCAGGATCCACGAGCCCAAGCTCATCGGCGAGGTCGGTTTGAACACCCGCAGCATGTTCAGGAACCGGGCCGGGCGGCCCAGGTCGTGCACCAGCGCGGCCAGCGACAGGGAGATCGCCCCGGCCGCCCCCAGTTTCGCCGGTGCCGCGAGCCCCGGCCGGCCCGTCAGCTCACCCCCCGCGGCCAGCAGCGAGGAGGCCCCCGCGAGCCCGCCCAGGAACAGGTATCCGGCGATGTCCACCGCCTTCCACGTGGGCTTGTTCAGCACGGGTCTGCCGTAGTACGACGAGAAGGACGCGTCCGGCACCATGGGCTGCTCGCCCCGCCCGCGCCGCCGACGTCGGCGCCCGGCGTACACCCCGGCCGGCGCCTCCCGGCCGGGGCGCCCGCCCCCGGGGCCGCCCCGACCGCCCCCGGCACCGCCCGGCCCGGCCCCCGGTCCGCTCATCGCGCCGTCGTCCGCGCTCATCACGCCCTCCTTCGACGACCGGCGAAGCCGCCCACCGCGAGCCCCGCCAGCGTCACCGCCGCCAGCGCCGCGTGCCGCCACATGTCGGGCAGATCCCGGGTGGTGACCACCGGGTCCGGGGGCAGCCCGTAGACCTCGGGCTCGTCCAGCAGCAGGAAGAACGCGCCGTCGCCGCCGACCCCGTCCTCCGGGTCCGCCCCGTACAGCCGCGCGTCCGCCACCCCGGCCGCGTGCAGCCGCGCCACCCGGGCCGCCGCCCGCTCCCGCAGCTCGTCCAGCGGCCCGAACTGGATGGAGTCCGTCGGGCATGCCTTGGCGCAGGCGGGCTCCATGCCGACGCCCAGCCGGTCGTAGCACAGCGTGCACTTCCACACCCGGCCGTCGTCCTCGCGCTGGTCGATGACGCCGTAGGGGCAGGCGGGCACGCAGTAGCCGCAGCCGTTGCAGACGTCCGGCTGTACGACGACCGTCCCGAACTCGGTGCGGAACAGCGCCCCGGTGGGGCACACGTCCAGACAGGCCGCGTGCGTGCAGTGCTTGCACACGTCCGAGGACATCAGCCAGCGCAGCTCGGTGCGGCCGTCGGGGGAGAGCGGGGAGATCTGCCCGGCGGGAGTGCCCTCGGGGGAGCCCGGCGGCGGGGGAGCGGGGGCGCCGGAACCGGGGGAGGGGGCACCGGTGCCGAGTCGCGCGGCCGCCGCGAAGACATCCGTGTCCTCGTGCCGGACGCCGGGTTCCTGGCCGCCGAACGGCCCCCGCTGCTCGATGAACGCCACATGCCGCCAGGTGTCCGCGCCGAGGGTCCCCGTGTTGTCGTAGGACATCCCGGTCAGTTCGAGGCCGTCCTCCGGGACCGCGTTCCACTCCTTGCAGGCCACCTCGCACGCCTTGCAGCCGATGCACACCGAGGTGTCGGTGAAGAACCCCAGCCGCGGCGGTGCGTCCGGATAGCCGGAGGCGCCGGCCACGTCCGGCTGGGGGCCGTACCACTGGTTCCCGTAGACCTCGGGGCCGTCGCCCATGACACGCCTCCTCGCGACCGGTGTCCGGGGACGACTCGCGCACGATCCCCCTGCCCACCGCCCGGTGCCGGTCGTTCACTCTCGGTGCCTTCTTCCGAGCGTGGCACGGGGACCGGCACTCCGCGCGCCCGACGGGGCACCGCCCGCGGGGCCGGGTGCGCGCGGCGTACGCGCGGCGAGACCTCGTGGTCCGTGGGGGGCGGGCGGCGAAGAGGAGGCCGCCGTCCTCAGCCGCCGTGGCGTGGGCTCACCCCTCGCCCCGGGGTCCGCCGTCCCGGGGTCCGCCGCCCTCGGTGACGAGCGGCACCGTCGCGGTGACCCGCTTGCCCTCCGGCAGCATCGTCACCTCCAGGTCCCGCGAGAGCATCGTCACCAGGTGCAGACCGTGGCCGCCGACCCGCCCGGGGTCGGGCGGCCGGGGATGCGGCGGCGAGGTGGAGGTGTCCGTCACGCAGATCCGCAGCGCGTGGCCACCGGGCCTCAGCTCCAGGCTGAGGGCGCACGGGCCCGGCGCGTGTTTCTCCGCGTTCGTCACCAGTTCGCTCACGACAAGCTGCGCGTCCTGGACCGAGCGTCGCAACGGCGCCGGGTGTGCCGCGGCGAGCAGGGCGGCGACGGCGTCACGCGCGTCGGCGCTGCTGCACCTGCCGGTGTCCCAGGTGCGGCTGTAGCCCAGATCCTGCGTCCTCGGATGCGTCCTCAGCGAGATGTCCATACCTCGTCGCCCTTTTCCCTCCGGGGTTCGGGGTCCCTTCCTGCGCGCGTGCGGGGAATGTGCCGTCCTGTCGGTTCGGCTACCCGCTGCTCCGTCGATCAAGGGGACGTGCACCGGGAATCCTTCGGTTGCACACGAGCCCCTGCCGGCAGCGGATGCCGGACGTGACAACGGGTCCCGGAAATCCGCTGGGGGTGGATTCCCGGGACCCGTGGGAGTCGATCGTCCGGGTCAGCGCCATGGCTGACGGCGGGCTTCAGTGCTTGAAGGTGTCCTTGGCCTTCTCCTTGGCCTGCCGGGCATCGCCCTTGGCGCCTTCCATGCGGCCCTCGGCCTCCATCTTCTCGTTGCCGACGGTGCGGCCGATGGCCTCCTTGGCCTTGCCCTTGGCCTGCTCCGCCTTGCCCTTCGCCTTCTGGTTGCCTGCCATCGGGTCTCACTCCCAACGTCGCGTGAAGTCCGTTCGCCATTCGGTTTGCCCCTGCGACGCCCCTCAAACCGATTACCCGCCTTTGGTTGTACAGGCCAGACTGCTAAACCTATTGTTACTAATCATGGATGTGGCGACGGAAGACGCGGCGGAGACGGCCGCGGAAGGCCCGGGCGGCGACCCGGGGACCAGCGCGCTCGCGGGCTCGCTCCGGCTGGCCATGGGCCGGATCGTGCGCAGGCTGCGCCAGGCCCACGCGGTGGGCGACCTCACCCTGTCCGGTGCCTCGGTGCTGGCCCGGCTCTCGGGCAGCGGCCCCGACTCGCCGGGCGCGCTCGCCGAGCAGGAGCGGGTACGGCCGCAGGCGATGGCCGGCACCCTGGCCGCCCTGGAGCAGCGCGGCCTGGTCAGCCGTTCGCCCGATCCGGTCGACCGGCGCCGGGCCGTCATCGCGATCACCGAGGAGGGCCGGACCGTGCTGGAGCGGCGCCGCTCCGAGTCCGCCGACCGCCTCGCCCACGCCCTGGACGGGTTCACCGCGCGGGAACGGCAGGCTCTGACCGACGTACTGCCCCTCCTCGACCGACTGGCGGAACAGCTGTGAACGCCGGCACGCCCGCGGGCGGCATACGCGCCCGGCTGCTCGCCCGCTCGGCCCGGCAGCGGGACACACCCCCCGGCCCCGGCTACAAGTGGGTCGCCCTGTCCAACACCACGCTCGGCGTCCTGATCGCCACGATGGACGCCTCCATCGTGATCATCTCGCTGCCGGCCATCTTCCGCGGCATCGGCCTGGACCCGCTCGCCCCGGGCAACATCGGCTATCTGCTGTGGATGATCCTCGGCTATCTGCTGGTCTCGGCCGTCCTGGTGGTGGTCCTCGGCCGGCTCGGCGACATGTTCGGCCGGGTGCGCATCTACAACCTGGGCTTCCTGGTCTTCGCCATCGCCTCCATCGCCCTGTCCCTCGATCCGTTCCGGGCCGGGGCGGGCGCGCTGTGGCTGATCCTGTGGCGCGTCGTGCAGGCGTTCGGCGGTTCCATGCTCACCGCCAACTCGGCCGCGATCCTCACCGACGCCTTCCCCTCCCGGCAGCGCGGCATGGCGCTCGGCATCAACCAGATCACCGCGCTCGCCGGGCAGTTCCTCGGCCTGCTCGCCGGCGGTCTGCTGGCCGCCGTGGACTGGCGGGCCGTGTTCTGGGTGAGCGTCCCGATCAGCGTCACCGGCACCATCTGGTCGTATCTCAGCCTGCGCGAGACCGCGGCCGGCGGGCGCGGCCGGGTCGACTGGCTCGGCAACATCACCTTCGCCTCGGGCGCGGGCATCCTGCTCGCGGGCATCACCTACGGCATCCAGCCGTACGGCGGCCACCCCACCGGCTGGACCAACCCGCTCGTCCTCACCGGGCTGATCGGCGGTGTGTTCCTGCTGCTCGTCTTCTGCGTGGTGGAGAAGACGGTCGCCGAGCCGATGTTCCGCCTCTCGCTGTTCAAGGTGCGGGCCTTCGCGGCGGGCAACCTGGCCGCCCTGCTGACCGCGATCGCCCGCGGCGGGCTCCAGTTCATGCTGATCATCTGGCTCCAGGGCATCTGGCTGCCGCTGCACGGCTACGACTTCGAGGACACCCCGCTCTGGGCGGGCATCTTCATGCTGCCGCTCACCCTCGGCTTCCTGCTCGCCGGTCCCGTCTCCGGTTATCTCTCCGACCGGTTCGGCGCCCGGATCTTCTCCACCGCCGGGCTGCTGGTGGTCGCCGGGTCCTTCCTCGGGCTGCTGGCCCTGCCGGTTGACTTCGACTACGGGCCGTTCGCCGCGCTGCTGCTGCTCAACGGGCTGGGCCAGGGCATGTTCTCCTCGCCCAACACCTCGTCGATCATGGGCAGCGTGCCGGCGAGGTACCGGGGCGTGGCCTCCGGGATGCGCTCCACCTTCCAGAACTCCGGTACGGCCCTGTCCATCGGCGTGTTCTTCTCGCTGATGGTCTCCGGCCTGGCCGCCACCCTGCCGAAGACGCTGAGCAGCGGCCTCGCGGCGCACGGGGTGCCCGCCGCGACCGCGCACCAGGTGGCCTCGCTGCCGCCGGTCAGCACCCTGTTCGCGACGTTCCTCGGCGACAACCCCATCGGCCATCTGCTCGCGGGCGGCACCCTGGACCGCCTGACCGCCGCCCAGCGCGCCACCCTGACCGGGCACACGTTCTTCCCCGAACTGGTCTCCGGTCCCTTCCACCACGGCCTGACCATCGTCTTCAGCGTGGCCGCCGGGATGGCCCTGGTCTCCGCCGTGGCCTCCGCGCTGCGCGGCGGCCATGAACGCGCCGAGGAGGCGCCGACGGCCGGCACCGGGCAGCCCGCGCCGAAGCCGAGCGGTGCGGCGCGCCCCTCCTGAGGCTCCGGGCCCCTGGAGTCAGCCGGTCCCCTCGGACTCCGCGCGCTCGTGGCGCCGTCGTACGACATGGCGGGCCACGAGCGCGAGGACCAGGACCGCGAGGGCCGGGAGGAAGTAGAGCTCGTAGCGCTTGATCTCCTCGTACACCGCGTCGATGTGGCTGCCCGCCAGATAGGCCAGGGTGGTCCACAGGCCCACCCACAGGGCGGCGCCGAGGGCGTTGAAGGCGAGGAAGCGGCGCCAGTGCATGCCCGAGGTGCCCGCGACGATGCCGTTGGCCTGGCGCAGGCCCTCGACGAACCGGGCCACGGTCACGATCACGGCGCCGTGCCGGGTGAAGAAGTCCTCGGCGGCCGCGAACCGCTTCGGGGTCAGAAGGACGTACTTCCCCCAGCGGTGCACGAAGGCGCGCCCGCCGAAGTGGCCGATGAGAAAGCCGATGTTGTCCCCGACGACGGCCGCGGCGAACGCGATGAGACCCACCTTCACGACGTCCAGCGCACCCGCGCCCGCGTACACCCCGGCCGCGAGCAGGATCGTCTCACCGGGTGCCGGGATGCCGAAGTCCTCCACGAGGATCACGGCCCCCACGGCCCAGTAGCCGTAGTGGCCGAGCAGCGGCGCCAGATGGGCCAGCGGTCCGGGGAGCGGAGGGGCGGCCATGCCTCAACGGTACGGGCCGACGCCGATGGGGGCCCTCACAGGGCCGGGCCCCCGGCGCTACCGGGGGCCCGCTGGCAACTGGGGCACAGCTCGTGCTCGCCGTCGCGGCTGACGACGGTCCCCCAGCCGAGGCAGCGCTCGCAGTCGCGGGCGCGGCTCAGGTCCGGGTGGGGCGGCGGGACGTGGCTGGGACGGGCTGCGTGCACCATACGGCGAGCGGCTCCTTGCGGTGGTGAGAGAGTCGTAAGGATGTCCGAGTTGCCAGATTAAGTCTTATTTATCCTTCATTTCTGTGGCGTACGTCACATACCCCGAAGTCAGTCCAGATTTCCCAGCCGGGCCTCGCGCCACAGGTCGACGCCGCCGTCCATGGCGTACGAGTCGATCTCGGCCAGTTCCTCGTCGGTGAAGCCGAGGTTGTCCAGGGCGGCCACGTTCTGCTCCAGCTGCTCGGTGCGGGAGGCGCCGATGACCAGGGACGTCACCCGCTGGTCGCGCAGCGCCCAGGCGAGCGCCAGCTGGGCGAGGGTCTGCCCGCGCCGGGCGGCGATGCCGTTCAGGGCGCGCAGCCGGCGCAACACGTCCTCGGTCAGCCAGGAGCGGTCGAAGGAGTCGCCGCGCGCGGCCCGCGAGTCGCCCGGCACGCCGTCCAGGTAGCGGCCGGTCAGCAGGCCCTGGGCGAGCGCCGTGAAGCCGATGACGCCGAAGCCCTCCTCCTGGGCGACGTCCAGCAGGCCCTCGGTCTCGATCCAGCGGTTGAACATGTTGTACGACGGCTGGTGGATCAGCAGCGGGGTGCCGAGGTCGCGCAGGATCGCGGCGGCCTGCCGGGTGCGCTCGGCGTCGTAGGAGGAGATGCCGACGTAGAGCGCCTTGCCCTGGCGGACGGCCGTGTCGAGGGCGCCCATCGTCTCCTCCAGCGGCGTGCTCGCGTCCAGCCGGTGGGAGTAGAAGATGTCCACGTAGTCCACGCCCATCCGGCGCAGCGACTGGTCCAGCGAGGCCAGCAGGTACTTGCGGGATCCGCCGCCCTGCCCGTAGGGGCCCGGCCACATGTCCCAGCCCGCCTTGGTGGAGATCACCATCTCGTCGCGGTACGGCGCGAGGTCCTGCCGCATCAGCCGGCCGAAGTTGGTCTCCGCCGAGCCGTACGGCGGGCCGTAGTTGTTCGCCAGGTCGTGATGGGTGATCCCCAGGTCGAAGGCGCGCAGGGCGATCTCGCGCTGGGTCTCGAAGGCGCGGTCGTCACCGAAGTTGTGCCAGTAGCCCAGGGACAGGAGCGGCAGGTCGAGGCCTGAGCGGCCGGTGCGCCGGTAGCGCATGGTGCCGTCGTAGCGAGCGGGGTCCGCGACGTGGGTCATCGGGTGTTCTCCGGGTGGTGCGGTACGGGTGTCCCCAGGGGTCCGAGGGGGGTCAGTCCACCCTGCGCCGAGGTGATCCATAAGTCCAATTGCACAGCCGGATGGGATTGAGCGGTCCTGTTTCTGAGTGCGGACTGTCCGATCCTACGAATTTCACGCGGGCCGGGTTACCGGCCTCTTCCAGGTCTGATAGGAAACTTTCCTACCAATACTCGCCAGCGCCTTCGTACTGGCCCAACTCGCCACCCCCCACACCTCCTTGGAGACCCCAGTGGTGCACGAACACCGCGGATCCGCAGCCCCTGCCCGGCTTTCCCGCCGTACCCTCGTCGCCGCGCTCGGCGCCGTGGCCGCCGGTGCCGCGCTCGGTGTCCCGCGCGCCGTCGCGGCGGCGCAGCCCGGCACCGCCGCCGCGAGCGGCCTCGACGATCCCGCGAAGAAGGAGATCGCGATGAAGCTGGTGTCGAGCGCGGAGAACTCCTCGCTCGACTGGAAGGCCCAGTACAAGTACATCGAGGACATCGGCGACGGCCGCGGCTACACCGGCGGCATCATCGGCTTCTGCTCCGGCACCGGCGACATGCTCGACCTCGTCCAGCTCTACGCCGACCGCAAGGCCGGCAACATCCTCGCGCAGTACCTCCCCGCGCTGCGCAGGGTCGACGGCAGCGACTCGCACTCGGGGCTCGACCCGGACTTCCCCAAGGACTGGCGCAAGGCCGCGCAGGACACGGTGTTCCAGAAGTGCCAGGACGACGAGTGCGACCGCGTCTGCTTCGGCCCCGCCGTCGCCCAGGGCAAGACCGACGGACTGCGCGCCCTCGGCCAGTTCTGCTACTACGACGCCATCGTCATGCACGGCGACGGCGACGACCCCACCAGCTTCCGTAACATCCGCAGGCGCGCCCTGCGCACGGCCGAGCCCCCGGCGCGGGGCGGCGACGAGACGGCGTACCTCGGCGCCTTCCTCGACGCCCGGGTCTGGGCCATGAAGCAGGAGGAGGCCCACAGCGACACCACCCGCGTCGACACCGAACAGCGGGTCTTCCTGCGCAAGGGCAACCTCGACCTGAAGACTCCGCTCGACTGGAAGGTGTACGGGGACCGTTACCACATCGGCTGACGGCCGCCCGCCGCTGCGAGGCCGTGGCAGACCGGCGGACGCGGGCGCCACGGCCCGGCGACGGCAGCCGCGCGCGGCGGTCCAAGGAGTTCCGGGAACGGGTGCGCAGGCGGGCGCGGTCACGGTGGCGGGCCCGCCTCGACGCGTGCCGCGCGGGTGGCCGGACGGCACCGGGAGCGACGGATCATAAGGTGGGGCGTACTCGCGCGTCATGCTCCTGACGAGGAAAGATGGGCGTGAGCGAGCGACCGAAACCGACGCGGAGGAACGCACTCATGGCGCACGAGCGAGCCGGCCGGCCGGCCGGTCCCGAGGACCTTGTCGATGTGGCGAGGCTGGTCACGGCGTACTACGCGCTGCACCCGGACCCGGCCGACCCGGCCCAGCGGGTGGCGTTCGGCACCTCGGGGCACCGGGGCTCGTCCCTGGCGAGCGCCTTCAACGAGGACCACATCGCCGCCACCAGCCAGGCCATCTGCGAGTACCGCGCCGCCCAGGGCATCGACGGCCCGCTCTTCCTGGGCGCCGACACCCACGCCCTGTCGGAGCCCGCGAAGGTCACCGCGCTGGAGGTGTTCGCGGCGGGCGGCGTGACCGTGCTCATCGACAGCGCGGACGGCTACACGCCCACCCCCGCCGTCTCGCACGCCATCCTCACCCACAACCGGGGCCGCACCACGGGGCTCGCCGACGGCGTGGTCGTGACCCCCTCGCACAACCCGCCGGCCGACGGCGGCTTCAAGTACAACCCGCCGAGCGGCGGGCCGGCCGCCTCCGACGCCACCTCCTGGATCCAGGACCGCGCCAACGAGATCATCACCGGCGGCCTCAAGGACGTACGACGGCTGCCGTACGCCCGCGCGCTCGCCGCGGACACCACCGTCCGCTACGACTTCCTCGGCACGTACGTCGACGACCTGCCCGGCGTCCTGGACCTCGACGCGATCCGCGCGGCCGGGGTGCGCATCGGCGCCGACCCGCTCGGCGGTGCCTCCGTCGCCTACTGGGGCCGGATCGCCGAGCAGCACCGCATCGACCTCACGGTGGTCAACCCGGGCACCGACCCCACCTGGCGGTTCATGACCCTGGACTGGGACGGCCAGATCCGCATGGACTGCTCCTCGCCCTACGCGATGGCCTCGCTGATCGAGCAGCGCGACACCTACCGCATCGCCACCGGCAACGACGCCGACGCCGACCGGCACGGCATCGTCACCCCGGACGGGGGCCTGATGAACCCCAACCACTACCTCGCGGTCGCCATCGACTACCTCTTCCGGCACCGCGAGGACTGGTCCGCCGGGGCGGGTGTCGGCAAGACCCTGGTGTCCTCCACGATGATCGACCGGGTCGCCGCCGACCTCGGCCGCCGCCTGGTCGAGGTGCCCGTCGGCTTCAAGTGGTTCGTGGACGGGCTGATCGGCGGGGAACTCGGCTTCGGCGGCGAGGAGTCGGCCGGCGCCTCCTTCCTGCGCCGCGACGGCTCGGTGTGGACCACCGACAAGGACGGCATCATCCTCGCCCTGCTCGCCTCCGAGATCACGGCCGTCATGGACCGCACCCCCTCCGAGCACTACGCGGGTCTGACCGCCCGCTTCGGCGAGCCCGCCTACGCCCGCATCGACGCCCCCGCCACCCGCGAACAGAAGGCGCTGCTCGGCAAGTTGTCGCCCGCCCAGGTCACCGCGGACACCCTCGCCGGGGAGCCGGTCACGGCGGTGCTCACCGAGGCGCCCGGCAACGGCGCGGCCATCGGCGGTATCAAGGTCACCACCGACAACGCCTGGTTCGCGGCCCGCCCCTCGGGCACCGAGGACGTCTACAAGATCTACGCCGAGTCCTTCCTCGGCCGGGACCATCTGGCCCGGGTGCAGGAGGAGGCCCGGGCGGTGGTGCAGGGCGCGCTGGGCGGCTGAGCGGAGACATATCGGTGCCGATCACCGGCATCGGCGGGCGGCGGCCTCCGCACCGATGTGCACAGGCCGCCGCCCGCCGTGCTCAGCGGTGCCCGTGCTTCCCCGTGAGCCGGTGCAGGACCGCGCCCGCCATGGCCTCCTCGCCCCGGGCGTTGGGATGTGCCGGGGCCGCGGGCGCGGCCGGCTGGAGCGGCTCGATCCAGCGGTCCGCGGGCGCCTTGCACATGTCGTGGCCCACGGTCGGGCCGTACGTGTCCACGTACTCGGCGCGGTTGCGCCCGGCCACCGTGCGCAGCATCAGGTTCAGCCGCTTCTCGGTGTCCCGCAGGTAGCCGAAATCGCCCTGCGCGAAGGGGACTTGCGGGAAGCAGCCGACGCCGTCGTCGGGCAGCAGATCGGGGTAGCCGACGACCACGACCCGGGCGTGCGGCGCCCGCCTGTGCACGGCCCGCAGCACCTCGGTGATCTTCGGCGCGGTCTGCCGCACCGCGAGCGCCAGCGCGTCCTGTCCGGACGCCTCGTAGGAGCGCTCGCACGGATTGCCCGCCGGGTCCTGGACACCGAGCCGGGCGCAGGTGGCGATGATGGTGCCGAATCCGACGTCATTGCCGCCTATTTGGAGCGACACCAGGTCGGTGTGGCGCGAAACGGCCTCCAGCTGGGGCCGGTTGGTGCCCTGGGCCTGCCACATCTGCACGGTCGTCGCTCCCGAGCAGCTGACGTCCGTGAACGCCGTCGCCCGCTCCCGGTGCCCCACCAGGGAGGGGTAGTTCCGGTCGGAGCGGGCGCAGTCGGCGTCCACCTGGGTGGGTATGCCCGGGCCCGAGGTGTAGGAGTCGCCGAGCGCCACGTAGGCGAGGCGGTGGCCGTGGCCCGCCGGGTGCGCCGCGGCCGCAGTGGTGCCGGCGGCGACCAGGGCGCATCCGCCCACCGCCGCCAGCACCGCGAGCCGCCGCCGGGCTCTCGCCCCGCCGGCCGGACGCCTGTCGTTCGTCATCGTTCCCCCCTGGGACCGGTACACCACGCGGACGGCGGCGCCATGGAGCGGCCCGCACGCGATCGACTGGGTCTGTATACCGTCCGGTAGGCCCCGCCGACCAGAAGCGGGAGCCCATGAGTTCGGGGGAGCGCGGCGGTGAGCCGCTGGTGGGGCGCGGTGCCGGGGCGGCGGTGCGCGGCCCCGCGCCCCGGCCTCAGGCGACGGCCGGCTCGGGGTCCTGGAGCACCGAGTCGTCCTCCGGGCGGGCCCCGGACAGCCGGTGGCGGGCCGCGATCAGGGCCATGTCGACATCCCGCGTCCCGGTGGCCACGCACAGCGTGTACGAGACGTCCGCGAGCCGCTGCCGCGCCCCCGGGGTGCTCTCCTCGGCGCCGAGCAGCGCGAGGGTCTCGTACTGGGTGATGAGGTCCTTGAGTACGGCGGGGTGTGCCATCAGCATGGGGTCGGCCTCCTGGTATGTCGCCGATGTACGACGTCGCAGGCGCGCATACCCGGGCCTGCGCCCGGCATGCCACCCCGATGGTCCCCGGTCCCGCGCGCACTGCCCGCACCGGACAGGGAGACGGACACATCACCCGCACGGGTGCTCTCCGGTCGGTATGCGCCGGTCGCGCCCGCGTCGCCGTACTCCTTGGCTGATCATGCACCTGTGAGTCTGCACACCCGAAGTTCCGTACCGCGCCGGGTCGTTCCGGCCGTGCTCGGCACCCTCAGTGTCCTGTCCCTGCTGTCCGCCCTGCCCGCCGCCGCGCAGCCCGCGCGCCCGGCGGTCCGGCCCGCCGCGCCGCCGTCCCGGCAGGCCACGGCCGCCGAGGCGCGGACCGACGCCTACCTCCGCTCGGTCAAGAACCGGCCCGCCGCTCTGCGGGCCTTCTTCCGGCAGCTCCCCAAGGGCGGGGACCTGCACAACCACCTCTCCGGAGCGGTGAGCACGGACTACCTCATCGAGCTGGCCGCCGAGGACGGCCTGTGCATCGACGCGACGATGACCGCCGTCGCCGCGCCCTGCGGCCCCGGCACCCGGCCCGCCGCCGACGCCCGCACCGACCGCGCCTTCCACGACGCGATCGTGCGCGCCTGGTCCATGCAGGACTTCCCGCCCGACGAGAACGGGCACGACCACTTCTTCGACACCTTCGGCAAGTTCGGCGAGGTCACCTGGCGGCACCGGGGCAAGCTGCTCGCCCAGGTCGCCGACACCGTCGTGGCCGACAACCAGTCGTACCTGGAGACGATGGTCACCCCCGCCTCCGACGGCGCCAAGCAGCTCGCCGACCAGGTGGGCTGGGACGCCGACCTCACCGCCCTGCACCGCAGGCTGGTCGCGGGCGGCAAGCTGGACAAGCTGGTCGCGGACGCCCGCAAGGAGACCGACGACGGCGACGCGGAGTTCCGCGCCGCCGAGCGCTGCGGCACCGCCAAGGCCCGGCCCGCCTGCGGGCTCACCGTCCGCTGGATCTCCCAGGCGTCCCGGGGCGGTTCACCGGTGCGGGTCTTCACCCAGCTGGACCTCGGCATGCGGCTCGCCGAGGCGGACTCCCGCTACGTCGCCGTCAACCTGGTGCAGCCGGAGGACTGGGACAGCTCGCTGGCGAACTACAGCCTCCAGATGCGCATGGTCGGCTATCTGCGCACCGTGTACCCGAAGGCCCATGTCACCCTGCACGCGGGCGAGTTGTGGCCCGGACTGGTCAAGCCCGAGGCGCTGAAGTTCCATATCGCCGAGGCGGTCGACGTCGCGCACACCCAGCGCGTCGGACACGGTGTCGACCTCGTCCACGAGGACGACTGGCAGCGCACCGCCCGCACCATGGCGGCCCGGCAGATCGCCGTCGAGGTGCCCTTCTCCAGCAACGCCCAGATCCTCGGCGTCAAGGGCGCCGAGCACCCCTTCACCACGTACCGCCGCTACGGCGTCCCGGTCGTCCTCGCCACCGACGACCCCGGAGTCTCGCGCATCGACATCAGCCACGAGTACCAGTACGCCGCCGCCACCTACGGCCTCGGCTACCCGGAGCTGAAGGACCTGGCCCGCGCCTCCCTCCAGTACGCCTTCCTGCCCGGCGCGAGCCTGTGGCAGGGCAACCCCACCGCCCAGGGCTACCACCCGGTCGCGGCCTGCCGCGCCGAGCGCCCCGGACAGCCCGTGCGCGGCGCGGCCTGCCGGCGGCTCCTCGACGGCAGCCCCCGGGCACGCCTGGAGTGGCGCCAGGAGGCCGCGTTCGCGGCGTTCGAGCGGGCGCACGCCCGGGGGTGACCCGTGCGCGGTCGCGCCGGTCCTCTCGCGGGGGACCGGCGCGGCCGGAATTCTCCGAATGGCCGGGAAGCGCGTGGCCGTACAACCGGATGACCCGATTCCGCACGCGAGTGCGGGTCGGGTCTTCGCCATTACCCCGGCTTTGCGACGACGTTTCCGGTAACCCCATGCACCTCAGTCATCACGGCCCGTATCGTGCAGCGATGCCCCTCCGGCAAGATCGTCACATCATCATCACATCGCCTTCACCGAACGACCGCTTTCGGCCGATCGTGCTTCGGGCCCTCGTGACGGGGCAGACGCGGCGCGCGCCCCGCGCCTAGCCTCCCGGGCCATGCGATCACCTCTGCTGAGACGCCTCGGTCTCGCCGCCGTCCTCGCCGCCGTCCTCGCCGTCTTCGGCTTCAGCACCGTCGCCAGCGCGGACCCGGCCCCGGCCGCCCTCACCTTCAGCGCCGACAGCGCCACCACCACCCCCGGCGGGTCGGTCAAGCTGTCGATGACGCTGACCAACAACAAGACGTACGACGTCCTGTTCGTGTACCAGACGATCGATCCGACCTGGCTGACCACCCAGCGTCCGGACCTGAAGTACAGCTTCGCCGGCTGCACCCTGGCCGCCGCCGACGGCAGCACCACCTCCTGCTCCGGTACCGGCCCGACCAACCTCGGCACCAACTACGGCGCCACCATCCCGCCCGGCCAGAGCCGTACCGTCACCCTGACCCTCCAGGTCGCCGCCGACTCCGGCTGCAACGGCAACATCGGCTTCTACTCGTACTTCTACGCCGAGTTCAGTGACGGCACCAACAGCAACGGCGGCCCGGTGTACACGCCCGAGACGCGCGTGCTCTGTTCCTGACGGCCCGCCCGCACCACTCGCGGAAGCCGGTACGTCGCCCGGTGGACCCGACGGCCCGCCGGGCGATGCGGGGCACGACGGAGAAAAGGTCAATCGGGTTGCGTCACAAAGCAGTTGGACACCCGCCATTTTCCGTCAGGTTCCGTGACCCGACCACAAAAGCTACACACATCCATCACTATGTGACGCGACGGATGCACGACGACCGGCTTCTGAGGGGGACGCCGGGGTCGTGCGAGGGGGTGCGTCCGCTCCATGCGAGCCGTGCTCACCCCTGTCCGGGGAGGGGAACTTCACCGCATGAAGCGGACCATTCGCACCACCACGCTCACGGTGGGCGCGCTCATCGCCGCACTCGGCCTCCAGGCCGGACCGGCCCAGGCCGACGGCGGCACACCACGTATCGACCTCAGAGTCCTGGTGGTGAGCGACGGCGGCCCGGCCACCGACGCCATCACCGCCGAACTCACCTCGGAGGGAACGCCGTTCACGAAGGTCGACCTGACCAGTGGCGGCCGCCCCACCATCGACGCCGGCTTCCTCGCCGACACGGTGAACGGCCGGGCCCGCGCCAAGTACCAGGCCGTCGTCCTGCCCAACGACAACCCGTTCGCCGCCGGCAGCGCCGAGATGAGCGCGCTCGCCGCCTACGAGCAGACGTACGGCATCCCGCAGGTCGACGCCTACACCTACGCCCGCCCCCAGGCCGGGCTCCAGGTCCCGACCACCGGCGGCTACTCCGGCAGCGTCGACGGCGTCCAGGCCCAGGTCTCCGCGGCGGGCAAGGCGGGACCCTTCGGCTACCTCAAGGGTGCCGTGCCCTTCGAGGACAACTCGCCGACCGTGGCCGAGAGTTACGGCTATCTGTCGACCCCCGCGCCCGGTGCCGACTTCACCCCGTACGTCCAGGCGACCATCCCCGGCACCACCACCCAGGGCTCGCTCGTCGGCGAGTACCGGCACGACGGGCGGCGCGAGCTGGTCATCACCTTCGTCTACAACCAGTACCAGCAGCAGTTCCGGCTGCTGGCCCGCGGCATCGTGGACTGGATGACCGGCGGGGTGCACCTCGGCGCCTCCCGCAACTACTTCGCCGTGCACGTGGACGACGTGTTCGCGGCCGACGACCGCTGGGACACCCAGCTCAACTGCACGCCCGGCGACGTCGACTGCACCAACAGCTCCGGCACGCCGAGCCCGATCCGGATGACCCCGGCGGACGTCGACTACGCCGCCGCCTGGGAGCAGAGCCACAACTTCACCCTCGACCTCGCCTTCAACGGCTCCGGCAGCGTCGACCAGCGCGCGGACAACGACGGCGTCGACCAGCTCGCCGACAAGTTCATCGCCGACCGCAACAAGTTCCGCTGGATCAACCACACCTACACGCACGCCTTCCTCGGCTGCGAGCAGGACACCACCGTGGTGCCGTGGAAGTGCGAGACCAACGCCGACGGCAGCACCCAGTGGGTCAGCCGGCAGACCATCGACGACGAGATCACCAACAACCGCGTCTGGGGCCTCACCAACGGACTGCCCCTGGACAACACCGAGTTGGTCACCGGCGAGCACTCCGGGATGCGGATCCTGCCGCAGCAGCCCGACGACAACCCCAACCTCGGCCCCGCGCTCACCGACAGCGGCGTCAAGTGGCTCGGCTCGGACGCCTCCCGCGACCCCGCCCAGCGCCAGGTCGGCCCCGCCGAAACGGTTGCCCGCTACCCGATGAACGTCTTCTACAACGCGGGCAAGGCCTCCGAGGAGGCCGACGAGTACAACTGGCTCTACACCAGCCGCGCCCAGGGCGGCAGCGGGGTGTGCGAGGACAACCCCGCGACCACCACGTGCCTGCCCGCCCCGCTGGACACCAGCACCGGCTACCAGGACTACATCGTGCCGCTGGAGACCCACATCGACCTCGGGCATGTGCTCTCCAACGACCCGAAGCCGCACTTCATCCACCAGTCCAACCTCACCGAGGACCGCATCGCCTACCCCGTCCTCAACGGTGTGCTCGACGGTTACAGCAGCCTGTTCAACGCCAACACCCCGCTGGTCAACCTGCGGATGAAGGACATCGGCACCGAACTCCAGCGCCGCACCGCCTGGGCCAACGCCCTGAACGCCGGCCAGGTCACCGCCTACCGCATCGGCAACACCGTCACCGTCCAGGCGCCCAGCGGTACCTACACCGACGCCACCCTGCCCACCGGCAGCACCTACATCCTGGGCGGCTTCGGCAGCGCCTACGGGGGTGAACTGTCCGGCTGGACCGCCTCCCTCGGCCTCGCGCAGACCTTCACCCTGCCGGCCACCGCATCCGCCGCCACCCCGGGCACCCACGGCCACACCCACCCGGCGGCCACCGCACCGGCACCGCGCACCAGGCTCCCCAAGGGCGTCACCGAGCAGGTCCCGTACGCCCCGCGCCATCAGGTCAGGCACTCCTCGCACCACTGAACGCGCACCGACCCGAGGGCCCGTCCGACACCCTCGGACGGGCCCCGGATCCCGGCCGCCCCGACGCGGCCGGGACCCGCACGACCACCCCACAACTCTGGCCGTGGAGCCCGATCGATGCACGTTCACGACGGTGCACGCCGCCCCGGCGCGGCGCACGTCACCCTGCTCACCGAAGGCACCTACCCGCACAGCCACGGGGGCGTCAGCGTCTGGTGCGATCAGCTCGTCCAGGGCATGCCCGACCTGGACTTCGACGTCATCGCCGTCACCGGCACCGGACGCGAACCCGTCGTCTGGGAGCTGCCCGCCCAGGTCGGCCAGGTGCTGTCCGTCCCCATGTGGGGCGAGCCGCCCGAGGGCCGCGCGCCCCGGGGCCGCACGCTCACCCGGCTCACCGCCGCCTACGAACGCTTCCTCACCGCGCTCCTCGACCCGTGCGCCGAGGACCAGTTCCCGCCCGCCCTGTACCTGCTGGCGCGGGCCGCCGCCGACGGGACGCTGAGCCCGTTCCTGCGCGGCGACCGGGCCATCGCCCTGCTCGCCACCGTGTGGAACCGCCCGGGCCTCGCCGTGCGCGAGGCCCGCCCCACCCTGCACGACGCGGTCACCGCCACCGCCCTGCTGGAACACGCCCTGCGCCCGCTCGCCGCACCCGCGCCCCGGCACGGCGTGGCCCACGCGGTCAGCGGGGGAGTGGCCGTACTGCCCGGACTCGCCGCCCTCGACCGGCACGGGGTCCCGCTGCTGCTCACCGAGCACGGCGTCTATCTGCGCGAGCGCTACCTCGGCTACCGCACCGCGCCCTACCGCTGGCCCGTGAAGGCCGTCGTGCTCGGCTTCTTCCGGCTGCTCGCCGAGGAGAGCTACCGCAGGGCCGCCCTGATCACCCCCGGCAACCGCTACAACCGGCTCTGGGAGGAACAGGGCGGCGCCGACCCGAAGGCCATCCGCACCGTCTACAACGGCGTGGACCCGGCCGCCTTCCCACCCGCCGGACCCGAACCCGGGACACCGACCCTGAGCTGGGCGGGCCGGGTCGACCCCATCAAGGACCTGGAGACGCTCATACGCGCGTTCTCCCTGGTCAGAGCCGAGATACCCGAGGCCCGGCTCCGGCTCTTCGGCGGTACGCCCCGCGGCGGCGAGGCGTACCGGGAGCGCTGCGCCGCGCTGGCGGCCGAGCTGGGCCATGGCGACGCCGTCGCCTTCGAGGGCCGCGTCGAGGACATCAAGGACGCCTACGCGGCCGGGAACGTGGTGATGCTCTCCAGCATCAGCGAGGGCTTCCCGTTCACCCTGATCGAGGCCATGTCCTGCGGCCGGGCCACCGTCTCCACCGATGTCGGCGGGGTGCGCGAGGCGGTGGGCGACACCGGCCTCGTCGTACCACCGCGCGACCCGGAGCGGATGGCCGCGGCCGCCCTGGAACTGCTCCGCGACGGCGACCGGCGCCGGGCCATGGGAGAGGCCGCGCGGCTGCGGGTGATCGAGCAGTTCACCCTCCGCCAGACCATCGACACCTTCCGCTCCATATATCTCGAACTCCCTTACCACACGAAGGAGTTCATGACGTCGTCCGCCCCGGAGCGCGAGTCCGGGCGCCGGACCGCAGCGGGGAGCCTGGCCGGATGAGCGGACCCATGGCCCTGGAGCCGGGCGGCACCGAACAGGACACCCTCGCCCTCCGGCTCGCCCGCCCCGACGACCGCACCCTGTCCCTGCGCCTGCCCGGCCTCGGCACCGACGAGGCGGCCGTCAGCCTGCTGGCCGCCGAACTCGCCGACCGCATCGGCCCCGCCGTCCACCCCTACGAGGTCGCCGCCCTGCTGGAGGCCGAGGGCCTCACCGCCGAGACGGTCAAGGACCGGTACGGCCATCCGAACCTGTTCTCGCTGGCCACCGCCCTCTACGAGCAGGTGCCCCGCGCCTTCCCCGAACCCGCGCAGGCCGCCGACCCCTGGCGTCCCGACCACGTCCGCTGCCTGCTGCGCGGGCTGCTCTTCGCCCTGCCGGGCCTCGCCTACCCGCTCACCGCACCCCTGTGGCACCCCGGCCGGCACGCCGCCGCGCTGATCCTCGCGGGCCTGATCTCCTGGGCCTGGGGCCAAGGGCTCGGCCACCGCGCCCATGTGCGCAAGGCGACCGGCCCCCGGGAGGCCGCCCGCACCCTGGCCGCGGGCGCACCCCTGGGCGCCGCGCTCGCCACCGCCCTCGCCGCCCCGCTCACCGGCGGCGGCCCGGTCCTGCTCGCCGTCGCCGCCCAGTCGCTCTACCTCGCGGCCGCCGGCGTCCTGCTGGTCCTGGCCCGGGAGAAGACGCTGCTCGCCGCGCTGAGCCCGCTGCTCGCGGGCGCCGCCTACCTGCTCCGCTGGGACCCGGGGACCCTGCCGCGGCTCGGCCTTCCCCTGCTGGCGCTGCTCGCCACCCTCGCCGCCACCGCCCACGCCCTGCGCGGCCTGCTCAAGGAGCCCGGCGCGGACGGCGGCAGGCGGCCCCCGCTGCGCTGGTCACTGCCGTACGGCCTGTTCGGTCTTGCCGCCGGGCTGCTGGTGCTGCTCGAAGGGCGCCGGGAGCCGTACGCGGTGATCGTGCTGACCCTCAGCATGGGCCCCGCCGAATGGCTGCTCTACCGCTACCGGGGCCTGTCCGTCGCCGCCCTGCGCGCCACCGCCACCCCGGCCGGATTCCTGCTGCGCTCCACCGGCGTCCTCGGCCTGTGCCTGCTCGGCTATCTGCTGCCGCTGCTCCCCGCCGCGTACCTGACGGGCGCCCCACCGGCCCCGCTGCTGCTGCTCGCCGCCACCCTGTGGACCGCGCTGCTCCTCCAGGCGTTCGGGACCGCCTGGCCGCCCGCCGTGATCTGCCTGGCCGCCGCGGGCACGGCCGGCGCGGTCACCGCGCTGCGTCTGCCACCCGGCTCCGCCGCCCTGCCGCTCGCCTGCGCGGCCGCCGTGCCGTGTCTCCTGGCATGCGCGCTGCGGCTGCTCGGCCGCCCGGCCCGGCACGCCTGAACCAGACCCCTCTTCTTCCTCGACTCACCGGAAGGACCCACCAGTTGACCTCCCAACCGCTCGCCGCCGTCACCGGCGCGGAGGGCTTCATCGGCTCCCACCTCACCGAGGCCCTGGTCGCCTCCGGGCACCGGGTGCGCGCCATGGCCCAGTACAACTCCTTCTCCTCCTACGGCTGGCTGGAGACCCTCGCCCCGGACGTCCTGGACCAGGTGGAGATCGTCCTCGGCGACGTCCGCGACCCCGGCTCCGTGCGCGGCCTCGCCGAAGGGGCCGACGTGGTCTACCACTTGGCCGCCCTGATCGCCATCCCGTACTCCTACCAGGCGCCCCACAGCTATGTGGAGACCAACGTCACCGGCACCCTCAACGTGCTCGAAGCGGTCCGCGCCCTCGGCACCCCCCGACTGGTGCACACCTCCACCAGCGAGACCTACGGCACCGCGCGGACCGTGCCGATCACCGAGGACCACCCCATCAACACCCAGTCCCCGTACGCCGCTTCGAAGGCCGGCGGGGACCGGCTCGCCGACAGCTACCACGCCAGCTTCGGCACCCCGGTGGTCACCCTGCGGCCGTTCAACACCTTCGGACCGCGCCAGTCGATGCGCGCCGTCATCCCCACCGTCATCGGGCAGGTCGCGGCGGGGGAGCGGACCATCACCCTCGGCGATCTGCGGCCCACCCGCGACTTCCTGTTCGTCAAGGACACCGCGCAAGCCTTCCTCGCCGTGGGCGGCGCCCCCGCCGAGCAGGTCGTCGGGCGCACCTTCAACGCCGGTACCGGCGGCGAGATCTCGGTCGGCGACCTCGTCGCCCTGATCGGCAAGGTCATGGACACCGCCCTCGACATCCGGGCCGACCCCGCGCGCATCCGGCCCGCGAACTCCGAGGTGATGCGGCTGGTCGCCGACGCCGGCCGGCTCACCGCCGCCACCGGCTGGGGGCCCGCCCACACCCTGGAGCAAGGCCTCGCGCAGACCGTGGAGTTCTTCCGCGATGCGGCCAACCTGTCCCGCTACAAGACCGGCATCTACAACATCTGACCCGTCCGGCACGTCACGACGACTTCCAAGGAGGCATCCCATGCACGCAGTGATCCTGGCGGGAGGCAAGGGCGTCCGGCTGCGGCCCTACACCACCGCGCTGCCCAAACCGCTCGTGCCCATCGGCGACCAGCACGCCATCCTGGAGATCGTGCTGCGCCAGCTCTCCTCGGCCGGCTTCACCCGCTGCACCCTCGCCATCGGCCACCTCGGCGAGATCATCCGCGCCTATGTCGGCGACGGCTCCCAGTGGGGCATGAACGTCGACTACGCCACCGAGGAGAGCCCGCTCGGCACCATGGGCCCCCTGCTCAACCTGAAGGACCGGCTGCCCGAGGACTTCCTCGTGATGAACGGCGACATCCTCACCGACCTCGACTACGCGGACGTACTGCGCCACCACCGCGCGTCCGGCGCGCCGCTCACCATCGCCACCTACGCCCGCAAGGTGCACATCGACTTCGGCGTGCTCACCACCGACGCCAGCAAGGTCGTCGCGTTCACGGAGAAACCCAGCATGGACTACCGGGTCTCCATGGGCGTCTACGGCCTCTCCCGGGCCACCCTCGACGGCTACACCCCCGGCCTGCCGCTCGGCTTCGACGAACTCGTCCTCGACCTGCTCAGATCCCAGAACCCGCCGCACGCCTACGAGTTCGACGGATACTGGCTGGACATAGGGCGCCCCGACGACTACGACCGGGCCAACGCCGAGTTCACCAGCCGCAAGTCCCTGCTGCTCAAGGGAGCCTGAGTCCCGCATGCGCATTCTCGTCCTGGGCGGCACCGGATATCTGGGCCGCCGGGTGACCGAGCAGGTGCGCGCCCTCCCCGGCGCGCACCTGCTCGCCGGGGGCCGCACCGGCGCCGAGTACGCCGTCGACCTCGCCACCGACCCGCCCGAGCGGCTGGCCAAGACCCTGGCGGCGGCCGCGCCCGACGCCGTGGTCAACTGCGCGGGCGCCACCGGCGGCGACCCGGTGACCCTCGCGGAGGTCAACGCCCGGGGGCCCGCCGTGCTCTGCGCCGCGCTGCGCGAGGCGGCTCCCGCGGCCCGCCTGGTCCACCTCGGCTCCGCCGCCGAGTACGGCCCCGGCACCCCGTGCGCGGCGGTCACCGAGTCGGCGCCCGCCTGCCCCGTCACCCCGTACGGCGCCACCAAGCTGGCCGGCACCCTCGCGGTGACCTCGGCCGGGCTGGACGCGGTGGTGCTCCGGGTCGGCAACCCGGTCGGGCCCGGGGCGCCCGCGGCGAGCCTGCCCGGCCGGATGGCCGCGCTGCTGCGGGCGGCCGGCCCCGATCCCGGCGCCGTGCTGCGGCTCGGGGACCTGTCGGCCTACCGTGACTTCGTGGACGTCCGCGACGTGGCCCGGGCCGTCGCCCTCGCCGTCACCGCGCCCGGACCGCTGCCGCCCGTGCTCAACATCGGCGGCGGCGGGGCCGTACCGGTGCGCGACCTGGTGCACGGGCTGGCCCGACTCGCCGGATTCCGTGGGCGGTTGGCGGAGGACGGGGGCGGCTCGGCGCGCTCCGCCCAGGTGTCCTGGCAGTGCTCGGACATCGGCGCCGTCGAACGCGCCCTCGGCTGGCGCCCGGCCCACGGCCTGGACGAGGCCCTCGCCGCGCTGTGGGCGGCGACGCCATGAGCCTGCTGATACCGCTGTACGTGCATCCGGCTCAGGACCCCGGCGCCTGGCACCGGCTGATCACGGCGGCGGCCCGCACCTGGGCCGTCGTCCTCAACCCCGCGAGCGGGCCCGGCGCCGCGCCCGACCCCGCGTACACGGCGGCGGCACAGGCGCTGCGCACGGCGGGCGCCCGGCTGCTCGGCTACGTCGACACCGACTACGGGACGCGGGAGCGGGCCGCGATCACCGAGGACGTGCGCCGGCACCGGCTCTGGTACCGCACCGACGGCTGCTTCCTCGACCGGGTCACCGCGACCGCCGAGGGGCTGCCCGACTGCCGCCGGCTGGTCCGGGAGCTGCGGCGGCTCGGCACCGGCACCGTGGTGCTCAACCCCGGCGTCCACCCGGCGCCCGGGTACGCCCGGCTCGCCGATCTCACCGTCACGTTCGAGGGACACTGGTCGACGTACGTCTCCGCGTTCACCCGGCCGACCTGGGTCGCGCGTCAGCCACCCGACCGGATCTGCCATCTGGTGTACGGCGTCCCCGCCGCCCTGGTACCGCTCGCCGTGCGCACCGCGCGGGAGCGGGGGGCCGGGGTGTGCGGGCCGGTGACCGGTGAAGGACCCAACCCTTGGGCGGCGTTGAGTCCCGCGCTGGAGTTCGCGGACGGTGTGCGAGGCTGAGCGCGATCAGCACGCTCACACCGGGGAGACCACCACCTCATGGCCGTCATCCACCACACGACCCTCACCCCCTCCAAGGCCGAACTGCTCGCCGAGTGGCTGCCCACCCGCCCGTGGTACCGCGGCGGTTCCGGCACCCCCGTCCTGGAGAAGACCGGCGGCTTCCGGCTCGACGACCCCGAGGGCGAGGTCGGCATCGAGATCATGATCGCCACCGACACCACGAGCCCCGAGCGGACCGCGTACCTGGTGCCGCTGAGCTACCGGGGCACGCCGCTGGAGGGCGCCGAGCACGCGCTCGTCGGCACGATGGAGCACGGCGTCCTGGGCAGGCGCTGGGCGTACGACGGCATGCGCGACCCGGTGCTGGTCACCGAGCTGCTGCGGCTCCTCGCGGGTGAGACGCAGGCGATGGCGCAGAGCATCACCGACTTCCCGGACCACGAGGTGACGCACGCCTACACCGGCGCCCCGTTCACCCCGGTGGCCTTCACCCCGACCCCGGTCGACGACGCGGACGGCACCCATCTGCCCACCCCGCACGGCACCGCCCTGCGCCTGCACCGCGTCCTCGCCCCGGCGGACCAGAACCCCCCGGTCCCGGCGACGCCCTGCCTCGGCCATGTCGCCACGGGCTGGCCCGCGCCGTCGGGCGACCGCCTGCGCGCGGTGCTGCTGACCGTGCAGCGGCACTGACCCGACCGGGCCGCCCGGCCGCCGGCCGTCCTTTGGCGGGCGGTGGCCGGGCGGCTCAACCGCGCCCGCCCGGCCCCGGGGTCACGTCCGCCGGCCCCTCCTCTCCCACCCTTCCCAGGCCGAACCGACGGAACCGTCTGGCATGGACGGGTCAAATCTGGCACTCTTTCGGCAGTCGTCGCCCCGACCCCAGCGGGGGAGGCGACCGGTTCCTCAGCACAGCGCTCGCGCAAGCCCCGTACGCGGCCGCCCCGGCGCATCCCAGCCGGCCGGGCGGCCGTCGAGCAGGCCGGGACCCCGGCCGCCCCGAAGGAGTAGCGTGTGAGAACGCCCCCCCACAAGGCCGCAGGTGTTGCCGCGCTCACCGCCGCCGCACTGGCCGCCTTCTTCCTCCCGGCCGTACCCGCCGCCGCGCACACCGCGTCCGCGCGTGCGGCCGCCGACTGCACGCCCGCCCAGGTGGTCACCGACGGCGGCTTCGAGAACGCGAGTCCGGCGTGGACCGCGTCCCCGTCGACCGTGATCACCAGCCGCACCGGGCAGAGCCCCCACGGCGGCAGCTCGTACGCCTGGCTGGACGGCACCGGGAAGAGCCGCACCGACAGCCTCACCCAGAGCGTCACCGTCCCGAGCGGGTGCGCCACGGCCACCCTCAGCTTCTACCTGCACATCGACACCGCCGAGACGACGTCGAGCACCGCCTACGACAAGCTGACCGCCAAGATCGGCAGCACCACGCTGGCCAGTTGGTCCAACCTCGACAAGAACACCGGCTTCGTGCAGAAGTCGTTCGACGTGTCCTCCTTCGCCGGGCAGACGGTGAACCTGTCCTTCACCGGCACCGAGGACTCCAGTCTCCAGACCAGCTTCGTCCTGGACGACATCGCCCTCGACACCTCCGGCGGCACCGCGCCCCCGGCCACCGACACCACCCGCACCCCCGCCGCGCCCGGCTACACCGTGAACCTCAGCAGCGACACGAGCGGCACCGCCTGGACCGGGCACGAGAGCGCGACCTTCACCAACGCCTCCGCCACCGCGCTGAACGAGGTCTACCTGCGGCTGTGGGACAACTACCACGGCACCTGCTCCGCGATGCCCATCAAGGTCACCAACGTCACCGGCGGCACCGCGGGCGACCTCTCCGTGGCCTGCACCGCGCTGAAGATCACCCTGCCCGCCCCGCTCGCCCAGGGACAGAGCGCCACCATCGGCTTCGACCTCGGCATCACCGTGCCCAGCGGCGCCGACCGCTTCGGCCACGACGGCGCGTACAGCTTCATCGGCAACGCCCTGCCCGTCCTCGCGATCCGCGACGGCGCGGGCTGGCACCTCGACCCGTACACCAACAACGGCGAGGCGTTCTACTCGCTGGCCGCCGACTTCAAGGTCACCCTCGACCATCCGACCAGCCTGCTGGTCCCGGCCACCGGCACCTCCACCGACACGCCCGGCACGAGCGGCCGTACGATCACCACCGCCACCGCCTCCAAGGTCCGCGACTTCGCCTGGGCCGCCGGGCCCTTCAGCAAGATATCCGGCACCTCACCGGCCGGTGTCGCGGTCAACGTCTACTCGGTGTCCGGCATCAGCTCCTCCAGCGCCCAGTCGATGCTCAGCACCGCCAAGTCCGCCGTCGACACCCACGCCGGCCGCTTCGGGGCCTACCCCTACGGGGAACTCGACGCGGTCCTCGACAACAACTACTGGTTCGGCGGAATGGAGTACCCCGGCTTCGTCCTCGACCTGGTCAGCAGCACCGCGCTCACCCATGAGATCGCCCACCAGTGGTGGTACGGCATCGTCGGCGACGACGAGTACAACAACCCCTGGCTGGACGAGTCGTTCGCGGACTACTCGACCGACCTCGCCCAGGGCATCACCGGCGCCAACTGCTGGAACAGCGTCTCCTGGGCCTCCAGCACGGAGAAGATCACCAACTCGATGGCGTACTGGGACGCGCACTCCTCCCGCTACTCCACCGTGGTCTACGGCTACGGCAAGTGCGCCCTGCACGACCTCCGGCGCGTCCTCGGCGACACCGCCATGGCCAAGCTGCTGAAGGACTACGCGACCGCGCACTGGTACGGCGTCTCCACCACGGCCGAGTTCAAGGCCGCGGCCCAGGCCGCCACCAGCACGGACCTGACCTCCTTCTGGACCCAGCACCGCATCGACGGCTGACGGACCACCGGCCGGTCGCGGACCCCCGTAAGGGGTGCCCGCGACCGGCCGGCGGGCCACCCGGATGGACCAAACCGGCCGGTGGCCGCCATCGTTGGGCGCAACCCGGCGTGCGGTACGGCCCGATGCCGGGTCAGATGGAAGCCGTGCGAAGCTCGAGAGCTCTTTCCCGCGGCCGCTCACGCCTGACCGTCACCGGCGTGCTGACCGGCATCCTCCTCACCCTGTCCGTCCCGGCGGCCGTGCCAGAGAACGGCGCCGTGACCCCCGAGCGGGGCAGCGCCTACATGGGCATGGGCGTGCTCGCCCACGACGGTGTCGCCCCCGCCCCCACCGCCGACTCGCTCTCCGACTCCCGCACCGGCCAGACCGAGGGCGTGGACGTCTCCAGCTACCAGCGCAATGTCGCCTGGTCGACCCTGTACGGCAGTGGGGTGCGCTGGGCGTACACCAAGGCCACGGAAGGAACCTCGTACAAGAACGCCTACTTCAACCAGCAGTACACCGGCTCCTACGACGTCGGCATCGTGCGCGGCGCCTACCACTTCGCGACCCCGGACAGCACCGGCGGCGCCGCCCAGGCGGACTACTTCGTGAACCACGGCGGCGGCTGGTCGGCGGACGGCAAGACGCTCCCCGGGGTGCTCGACATCGAGTGGAACCCGTACGGCGGCGACTGCTACGGCAAGACCAAGAGCCAGATGGTCACCTGGATCCGTGACTTCCTCAACCGCTACAAGGCCCGTACCGGCCGCGCCGCGGTGATCTACACCGCCACCAACTGGTGGACCGCGTGCACCGGGAACTACAGCGGCTTCGGCGCGACCAACCCGCTGTGGATCGCCCGCTACGCCTCGACGGCGGGCACGCTGCCGGCCGGCTGGGCGTACTACACGATGTGGCAGTACACCTCCACCGGCAAGACCGTGGGCGACCACGACCGCTTCAACGGCAGTACGGCGCAACTGAAGACGTTCGCCTCCCGCTGACCCGCTGACCCGCTGTCGGCGGCCGCCGTCACCCCGCGCCCGACGTTCCGCGCCAGGGGCGGCCGTCGACCAGGGGAGGAACGGTGACAGGCTCCATGTCACCGACCACCGGCTCGTCTTCGACGCTCACCGGGTCAATCGCCCGCACGGCCGGTTCACCTTCGTCGTCCGGGGCATCCCCAGGCTGATCGCCACCCTCGACCGGCTCCGCGCCGCGCTCACCCCGGAGCGGACCCGGTGGCCGGCCGGCGCCGCGCTCGCGGACCACGCCCGGGCGGGCGGGGGCCTGCGGATCGCGCCGGGCATCGAGGCCGCCGACATCGCCGTGCGCGAGACGCTGTCGGCCGCCCACGCCTTCCGCTCCGCGATCACCCCCGCCCTGAACCCGATCGAACCGGCGGGCGCCCTCGGCCTGCTGGTGCTCCTCGATCGCCGGGAGCGGGACGGCGAGCAGGCTCGAAGCGTGGCACGCGTCGAGATCCTCCAGCTGCTGGTCTCCCCGGTCCACCGGCTCGCCGGCCGCCCGGGCGCGGCGTGCCCGAGCTGCCGTCCGGGGAACTGGTGGAGAGCGTGCGGGTGCGCGCGGGCCTCGGCATCGTCGGCGACCGGCACTTCAACCACCCCGCCCACCGCAACGCCTCCCTCACCCTCATGGCCGCCGAACGGCTCCCGCACCGGGGCCCGCCGGAACCGGGCCTGCTGCTCACCCGGCGCAACGTCCTGCTGCGGGGCGTCGACATCGACGGCCACATCGGCGCGACCGTCTTCCTCGACCGCGGCACCGGCCGGGTGGAGCTGGAGGTGCGCGGTGCGGCGCGGCCCTGCGCCTGGATGGACGTCACCCTCGGACCCGGCGCCCAGCGGGCGCTGCGCGGCGGCGGGGGAGTGCGGTGCCGCCCGGTGAGCGACGGGGTGCTCGCGGTGGGGACCGCCGAGTTCGGGGTGCTGCGGGCCGCGGGCATCTGACGGCCCTCACGCGGTGGAGGCCAGGAGCTGGTCGGCCAGACGGTTGGCCTGGGCGAGGAGCGTGCCGTAGGTGGCGATGTCGTCGGGGTGGTCCGTCGTGGAGCGGGCCAGCTCCTGGCGCAGGGTGTCGAGATTGTCGCGCAGCCCGGTCACCTCGGCGCGCAGCTCGTCCTCGTGGGCGGCGTCGAAGCGGCTGTGGCTGTACAGGCGCAGGGCGCGGGCGGTACGGCACAGGAACCGGGCGTAGCTGAGGGCGAGTTCGGGGTGCGGGCGGGGTACCGCGCGGTCCTCGGCGGTGACCTCCAGGACCGTGCGGGTCACCCCGGCCGTGTGTACGGCCGCGTAGTCCAGCACCGCGAGGGCGTCGTCGTACCCCTTGCCGGGCGCCGGCACGGCACCGCGGCGGCGCATGTTGCCGCGCAGGCTCTCGCGGCTCCACTCGACCGACGCGCGGGCCTCGTCCACGCGCCGGTGCAGCCGCAGCGCCCGTTCGTGCCAGGTGCCCGCCTCCTCGGCGTCCCAGCGTCCCGAGGCCAGCCCGTCGGCCACCGCGTGCAGGATGTCGTGGGTCTCCTCGGTCGCGTCCCGCAGCACGGCCCGGGTGTCGCGCAGATACAGCGGCGGGCGGACCAGCGCGTTCACGGCGATGCCGACCCCCGCGCCGAAGAGCGCGGCCGCGATCCGGAAGGCGGAGGTGGTGACGGTGACCGCGCCGTCGGTGAGGACGAACAGGGCACCCGTGGCCGCGTAGATGCCCTGGTTGCCCAGGCGCCGCCAGTGCCCGAGCAGCAGCCCGAGCGGCAGTACCACGGCCATCGCCACGGCCGTGCTGTGCAGCACCAGGCCGACCGCGGTGGCGGTGACCGTGCCCGCGGTGAGCGCCCCGAGCTGCTGGAGGCCGTGCGCGAGGGACCGGTAGACCGTGGACTCCACCAGGACCACCGCGACCCAGGGCGCGACGAACGCCACCGGCGTGTGCAGCCACCAGCCCGCGATCATCCAGGTCAGCCACGCGGCCAGCGCCGCCTTCAGCGCCTGCGCGGTCAGATCCCGCTCCCGTCCGGGCCCGGCACAGGCCCGGCGCAGACTCCCCGCCGCGGCTGACAGATCGAGCCGGGCGGCGCGGATCGCCCGTCGTACGGCGTGTTCCGAACGGCCATTTCGCATGGGGCACGGGTGACCAGAGGGCCGCGGGTTACGCACAGTCGTTCGAGTCCTCGGGCCGTACGACGGCGGCGCCGCCTCCTTGGGACGAGGAGGCGGCGCCGCTCTTCTTCACACGCCCCGCGGCGTCAGACCAGCCACCCGACGAGGTGGACGAGACCGGCGAGGACGTTCGTGAGGATGTTCATGGTCGTGTCGCTCCTTGCGATGTTTCTCGTGGGACCTGTGCTCGAACACGGTCTGCAGCCCGTCACTCGCACACCGTAAGTATCACCCGGTCGGAGTAGCCAAGGCGCTCTGATGAACGACGTCCACCTGTTCGAGGGAACAGGTGATCCCGTGTTCGGGTCAGGCGGGTGCCACTCAGGGCGGTACGGCCCGCAGCGCCCGCAGCACCGCCCACACCACCGAGATCAGCGGAACCGCGACGATCGCGCCGATCACCCCCGCCACGATGCTGCCCGCGATCACCGACACGGCGACGACCAGTGGATGCAGCCGGACCGCCCAGCTCATCACCACGGGATGCAGCACATGCCCCTCCAGCTGGCCGATCACCACGATCAGCGCCAGCACGGCCAGGGCGGTGAGCGGCCCGCGCCCGGCCAGCGCCACCACCGTGGCGACCGCGAGCGCCACCGGCGAGCCCACCAGCGGGACGAACGCGGCGAAGAACTCCAGCAGGGTCAGCGGCAGCGCCAGCGGCACCCGCAGCAACAGCAGCGCGATGCCCACCAGGACGGCGTTGGTGGCGGCCACGATGATGATGCCGCGCGTGTACCCGGCGAAGCTCCGCCAGGCCGCCCGCCCCGCCCGGTCCCAAGCCGTACGCGCCCCGGCCGGCAGCAGTTCCTCGCGGGCCCAGGCCCACAGCCGTTCCCCGGAGTGGATGAAGAACACCGAGGCGAACAGCGCCAGGGCCCCGCCCGCCGCCAGCTCCACCACCCGGCCGAGGCCGCTGACGGCACTGCTGAGCAGGTTCGAGCGGTGCGCGGCGAGATAGTGGGTGAATTGGCGTTCGAGGGCGGTGAGCCGACCGGGGCTCAGCCGCAACGGCGGCCGCTGGAGCCACTCCTCGATCCGGTGCACACCGCCGCGGAACTCGCCCGCGAGCTTCGGCGACTCGCCCGCGACCGCGTTGCCCACCAGCGCGAGCAGCGTGAACAGCACCAGCAGGCTGCCGACCAGCGCGGCGGCGACGGCCGGCGGCCTCGGCAGGAACCGGTTCAGCAGATCGGCGAGCGGGCGCAGCACCGAGGTGACGACCAGTGCCAGGAACAGGGCGACGGCGATCAGCTGGAAGCTGCCGAGGACGACGAACACACCGTAGACGACGATGCCGACGAGGATGAGCCGCCAGGCGTAGGCCGCGGCGACGCGCAGCCAGGGCACGGTGCGTTCGGTCACCGGCTCCGACGGCTCGGGACGCGGGGAGGCCGCGAGCCGTACGGAGTACGCGGGCCTGCTGCCGAGCCCCGCCCGCCGCCCGCCGCCCCGCGGTCCGGCCGTCCGCCGCCGCGCATCGCCCACCGTCGCTCCCGTCCCACGCTCCTGGAAGCACCGTAGGCACACCCCCGCCCACCCGGCCCCTCCAGCGCCCGCGCCCGGGTCACACCGCGCCCGTGAACGTCACCGTCCGCCGGTTTTGGACCGCGCTCCCGCACCGTCAGGAGATGTGGCGGGGGCCGAGTGATGTGACAGTGGACGTGGGCCACGCGGCCCTGGTGCGGGTGTGGGTGCTCACGGGACCTTCACAGCTCTCCCTGGTGGGCGGGTGCGCGCCGGGGCACTCGCGGGGTGTCGTCGGCCAGGAGGTGCACCTCCAGTGATCACCGTCGCGGTTCTGCTGCTCCCCGTTCTCAGCCTTCTGCTCTTCGGACTCGATCAGGTCGAGGACCGATGGGTGACCCGCCCCTCGAAGCCCCGTGCCGACCGTGTGCGCAGGCACCGCCGGGTCAGGTCCGGGCGTCGCTGACCGCTCCGGTCCCGGCGGCCCCCTTCGCTCGCCCACGCAACCGGCCGTAGCTCCCGGATGCCCGGGGACAGGGCGGCCGGTAGCGTCAGGAGACCACCTCCGGGGTAGGCGCCAGCGGCAGGACGAATCGGCACGAGGACATGCGAGGTGTGCATGGCGGGAGTGTGGCTGGCGGCACCGTTGTGGGACATACACAACGGCCAGGGACCCAGGCAACTGGCCGAGCTGGGGCTCGCGCTGCTGCTGTCGACCCTGATCGGCTGGGAGCGCGCGACCCAGCAGAAGAGCGCGGGTCTGCGCACCCACACGCTGGTCGGCATCGCCAGCGCGCTGATGATGGAGGTGTCCCAGCACGGGTTCACCGCGGTGCTCGGCCTGGAGCACGTCTCCTTCGACCCCTCCCGCGTCGCCGCCCAGATCGTCTCCGGTATCGGCTTCATCGGCGGCGGTCTGATCTTCGTACGACGGGACGCGGTACGGGGCCTGACGACCGCCGCCACCGTCTGGCTGACCTGCGCCGTCGGCATGGCCTGCGGCGGCGGGCTGCCCGTGCTCGCGATCGCGGTGACGGCGCTGCACTTCCTGGTGGTGCGCGGCTACTCCTACTTCTCCGGCCGGCTGGTCCCCGGCACCACCGCCGCCGCCTTCGAGGCCCGGCTGACCTATCGCACCGGCACCGCGCTGCTGCCCCGCCTGATGGAGATCTGCACCCGGCTCGGCTTCCGCATCGTGCAGGTCAAGCTGGAACGGCTGCCCGGCCGCACGGACGACGCGGCCCGCGTCCTGCTCGAACTGGAGGGCACCGAGGACCCGGCCCGGCTGACCTCGGAACTGTTCCAGGACGAGGGCGTGCTCGACATAGAGCTGATCCCGGCGTCCGACGAGGAGTGACGCCCGGCCCCGAAGGGCGGGACGGGTCCCGTCGCGCGGTCCGGATGGCGCAAGGGCGCCGCGCGGCGGGGGTGAATCCCCGTGGCGGTCCTTCGCGGGGCGCGCCGCAGGGGTGAGCATGCCGCGTCATGGACATCCTGCTCGTGGCCGGCGCCTTCAACGGCCTCTGCCGGCGTGTGTACGCCGAGCTGTCCGACCGGGGTCACCGCGTGGACGTCGTCCTGGCGGCCCGGGGCGCGGAGCCGGTGCGGGCCGCCGTACGGGAGCGGGACCCGGATCTGGTGATCGCCCCGATGCCCACGACCGCCCTGCCGGAGGGCGGATGGCGGGAGCGCCCCTGTCCGATCGTGCATCCGGGGCCGCCCGGCGAACAGCACCGGCCCTCCGCGCCGGACCGGGCCGTCGCGGGCCGCCCTCGCCGCCACCCCGACCTCGGCCGCCGTATCGCCGCGAAGGCGGCCCCCCGCGCCGCCGGCGAACGGCACCGGCCCCTCGCCACGTACCGGCGCGCCGAACTGGCCCGTATGCACGCCCCGTTCTTCGACCCGCACGCCCCCTACCACGCCCTGCGCGCCGCCTTCGTCCGCAGGACGCCGACGGGCTCGCCCCGCCCCCTGGCCGCACCCGCCGACCCGCGGCAGCCGCTCACCGCCCGAACCGACCCCGCCGAAGCCGGAGCCGCCCGATGACCGCCCCCCTCCTCGTCGCCGGTGTCGGCAACATCTTCCTCGCCGACGACGCCTTCGGACCCGAGGTGATCCGCGCCCTCGAACAGCGCCCCCTGCCTCCCGAGGCGCGGGTGCGGGACTACGGCATCCGCGGCCTGGACCTCGCCTACGACCTGCTCGGCGGATGCGCCACCGCCGTACTCGTGGACGCCGCCCGCCGCGGGCAGCGGCCCGGCACGCTGTCCCTGATCGAGGCCGAACCCCCCGACGGGATCGTCCCGCCGGAGGCGCACGGCATGGACCCGGCGAAGGTGCTGGCCCTGGCCACCCACATGGGCGAGGAGCCGCTGCCCCGGGTGCTGGTGCTGGCCTGCGAGCCGGAGGTGCTGCCCGCCGGGGACGAGGACATCCTGCCCGGACTCAGCGCGGCCGTGCGCGCCGCCGTCGAACCCGCCGTCACCGCGCTGCACACGCTCGTCCCGCTGCTGCTGGCCGACCCGGCCGCACCGGCCGGCGCATTGGGCCGCTCGATGGAAAACGGCCCGGCGCACCCGGCTGCGCTGCCCGCCCACGCGCCCGCCACGGCCGAAGATCGATGACACCCGGGCCGCGCGGGACGCGGCCCGGGGCCCAGCCGCCGAACCCGAGGAGCAGCGCCCATGTGCCGGTCCGACGACGTCCGACAGGCCGTCCTGGCGAAGAACGACGACCTCGCCGCGCGCCTGCGCGAGGAACTGGCGGAACAGAGGGTGGCCGTCGTCAACCTGCTGTCCAGCCCGGGGAGCGGCAAGACCGAACTCCTCGGCCGGATGCTCGCCGACGCGGTGGCGCGGGGCGTGCCCGTGGCCGCGCTCACCGCCGACCTGGCCACCGAGAACGACGCCACCCGGCTCGCCCGCTCCGGCGCCCCCGTCCAGCAGGTCCTCACCGACGGGCTCTGCCACCTGGAGGCCCGCCAGGTCCGCGAACGGCTCACGGGCTGGCTGCCCGAGGACACCTCGGTGCTCTTCGTGGAGAACGTCGGCAACCTGGTCTGCCCCGCCTCCTACGACCTCGGCGAGAACCTGCGGATCGTGCTGATGGCGGTCACCGAGGGCGAGGACAAGCCGCTGAAGTACCCGACCGCGTTCGGCTCCGCCCATGTCGTCGTCATCACCAAGACCGACCTCGCCGAGGCCGCCGGCTTCGACGAGAGCACGTTCCGCGCGAACGTCCAGCGGGTCAACCCGGGGGTGGAGATCGTACGGTCCTGCGCCCGCACCGGGGACGGCGTCGGCCCCCTCCTCGACCACGCCCTCGCCGCCCGCGACGGCGCCCCCGCGCACCGGCCGCCGCTCGCCCCGCACCCGCACGGCCACCACCACCAGCACGGACACCACCATCAGCACACCGAGTCCGCGCCCGTCGCATGACCGCTCCCGCGACCGGGACCGGACCGGTCCGCCGCCGGCTCACCGTGCACGGCACCGTACAGGGGGTGGGCTTCCGGCCGTATGTGCACCGGCTGGCCGCCGAGACGGGCCTGGCCGGGTTCGTCGGCAACACCGGCGACGGCGTGCTGATCGAGGTCGAGGGCCCGGCGGCGGAGGTGGCCCGGTTCTGCGACCTGCTGGCCCACCGGCCCCCGCCGCTGGCCACGGTGACCCGCGTCGCCCACGAGGAACTGCCCGCCACGGGCGCCGCCGGACCCTTCGCGATCCGCTCCACCGACCGGGCGAGCGGCCGCGCCCAGCTCCCGCCCGACACCGCGACCTGCGCCGACTGCCTGCGGGAACTCGCCGACCCGGCCGACCGCAGGCACCGGCACCCGTTCGTCACCTGCACCCACTGCGGCCCCCGCTTCACCATCGCCACCGGCATGCCCTACGACCGGGCGGCCACCACCATGTCCGGCTTCCCGATGTGCCCCGACTGCGCCCGGGAGTACGGCGATCCGGCCGACCGGCGCTTCCACGCCCAGCCCGTCGCCTGCCCAGGCTGCGGCCCCCGCCTCACCCTGACGGGCCCCGGCCTCCGCCCGGCACGGGACGCGGACGCGCTCGCCGCGGCACGCGGACTGCTCGCCGCCGGACGGATCGTCGCCGTTAAGGGGCTCGGCGGCTACCACCTGGCCTGCGACGCCACCGACCCGCGGGCCGTCGCCACGCTGCGCGACCGCAAGGAGCGCGGCGGCAAGGCGTTCGCCGTGATGTGCGCCGATCTCGCGGTCGCCGAAAGCCTCGCGGTCCCGACCCCCGCCGAGCGCGCCGCGCTGACGGGGCCCCGCCGCCCCATCGTGCTGGTGCGCCGCCGCACCCCCGCCGGGGAACTGGCCGACCAGGTCTGCCCGGGCAGCCCGCACCTCGGCATCATGCTGCCCTACACCCCCCTGCACACCCTGCTGTTCGGACTGCCCGGCGACCCGCCCGGACCCCGGGTCCTGGTCATGACCAGCGGCAACCGCTCCGGCGAACCCATCGTCACCGACGACACCGAGGCCCGCACCCGGCTCGCGGGACTCGCCGACGCCTGGCTCGCCCACGACCGGCCCATCGCCGCGCCCTGCGACGACTCCCTGCTGCGCATCCGCCCCGACGGCACCGAACAGGTGCTGCGCCGCTCGCGCGGCTACGTCCCGCGCCCCCTGCGGCTGCCGGTCCCGGTGCGGCCCGCGCTCGCCGTCGGCGGCGACCTGAAGAACGCGCCCTGCCTCGGTGACGGCGACCTCGCCTGGTTCGGGCCGCACATCGGCGACATGGGCGACCTGGCCACGCTGGACGCCGCCCGGCGGGCCGAACGGCAGCTGAGCCGGCTGACCCATGTCACCCCCCGGCTGATCGCCGCCGACCGGCACCCCGGGTACCACTCCACCGGCTGGGCCCGCAGACGCGCGGGCGCCCGGCTCCCGCTGCGGCTCGTCCAGCACCACCACGCCCACATCGCCTCCGCCATGGCCGAACACGGCCTCGACGGCACCACCCCGGTCATCGGGGTCGCCTTCGACGGCACCGGATACGGCGACGACGGCACCGTGTGGGGCGGCGAGATCCTGCTCGCCGACTACACCGGCTACCGCCGCTTCGCCCACCTGACCCCCGCTCCGCTGCCCGGCGGCGACGCGGGCGTGGCCAACCCCTGCCGGCTCGCCCTGGCCCGGCTCTGGGCCGCGGGCCTGCCCTGGGACGCGGAACTGCCCAGCGTCACCGCCTGCTCCCCGACCGAACTCACCCTCCTGCGTCAGCAGTTGGACCGCCAGGTGGCCTGCGTGCCCACCTCCAGCATGGGCCGCCTCTTCGACGCGGTCGCCTCCCTCGCCGGTGTCTGCCACCGCGCCGGATACGAGGCGCAGGCCGCCCTGGAGCTGGAGGCCGCGGCCCTCGACGCACGGGACGCGGACGCGGTGGCGTACCCCTTCGGGCTCACCGGCGGCGCCACCCTCGCCTGCGATCCCGCGCCGATGCTGCGGGCCCTGCTCGCCGACCGGCGCCGCCGCACCCCGCCCCCGGTCCTCGCGGCCCGCTTCCACCGGGGCGTGGCCCGCGCCGTCACCGAGATCTGCCGCCGGGCGCGCGGCGCGACCGGCCTCGGCACGGTCGCCCTCACCGGCGGGGTGTTCGCCAACGCCCTGCTGGAGGAGAAGTGCACGGCCCTGCTGCGCGCCGACGGCTTCACGGTCCTGCGGCACGGCGAAGTCCCCCCGAACGACGGCGGGTTGGCGCTCGGCCAGCTGATGGTCGCGGCCACCGCACCCCACCACGAGACGGAGTGAGCCATGTGTCTGGCAGTGCCCGGCAAGGTCGTGTCCATCGACCACCAGGCCGACCCCCTCACCGGCCTGATCGACTTCGGCGGCGTCCAGAAGCAGGCCTGCCTGGAGTACCTGCCCGATGTGAAAGTCGGCGAGTACGTGATCGTGCACGTCGGCTTCGCGCTCCAGCGCCTCGACGAGGAGTCGGCCCGCGCCTCCCTGGAGCTGTTCGACCAACTCGGACTGCTGGAGGAGGAGTTCGGTGACGCGTGGGAGCAGGCGGCCCGCCAGGAGAACGAGAGCGAGGCCCGGTGAAGTACATCGAGGAGTTCAACGACCCCGCGCGCGCCCACCGGCTGCTGGACGAGATCCGCGCCACGGTCACCCGGCCCTGGGCCCTGATGGAGGTCTGCGGCGGCCAGACCCACTCCATCATCCGGCACGGCATCGACCAACTCCTGCCGGAAGAAGTCGAGTTGATCCACGGCCCCGGCTGCCCGGTGTGCGTCACCCCGCTGGACGTCATCGACAAGGCCCTGGACATCGCCGCC
Source organism: Streptomyces sp. WP-1 (assembly GCF_030450125.1). Taxonomy (NCBI): domain Bacteria; kingdom Bacillati; phylum Actinomycetota; class Actinomycetes; order Kitasatosporales; family Streptomycetaceae; genus Streptomyces; species Streptomyces sp. WP-1. The sequence goes on along the minus strand of NZ_CP123923.1, from coordinate 675,965 downwards.
CGCCCCGAGGTGATCTTCTGCTCCTTCGGGGACATGCTGCGGGTGCCCGGCACCGACCGCGACCTGTTCCGGGTCAAGGGCGAGGGCGGCGACGTACGCGTGGTGTACTCCCCGCTCGACGCGCTCGAAATCGCCCGCGGGAACCCCGACCGGCAGGTGGTGTTCTTCGCCATCGGCTTCGAGACCACCGCCCCCGCCAACGCCATGGCCGTCCACCAGGCCCGCCGCCTGGGCCTTCGCAACTTCAGCCTGCTGGTCTCCCATGTCCGGGTCCCCCCGGCCATCGAGGCGATCATGACCGCGCCCAGCTGCCGGGTGCAGGGCTTCCTCGCCGCCGGACACGTGTGCAGCGTGATGGGCACCGCCGAGTATCCGGACCTCGCCGAGAAGCACCGTGTCCCCCTCGTCGTCACCGGCTTCGAACCCCTCGACATCCTGGAGGGCATCCGGCGCGCCGTGCACCAGCTGGAGCGCGGCGAGCACCGGGTGGAGAACGCCTACCCGCGGGCCGTGCGCGAGCAGGGCAACCCGGCCGCCCTGCGCATGCTGGAGGAGGTCTTCGAGGTCGTCGACCGCAACTGGCGCGGCATCGGCCGCATCCCGGCCAGCGGCTGGCGGCTGACCGACGCCTTCCGCGACCACGACGCCGAGCACCGCTTCGACGTCTCCGGCATCCGCACCGAGGAGCCGGCCGTGTGCCGGGCCGGCGAGGTCCTCCAGGGCCTGATCAAGCCGACCGAGTGCGAGGCGTTCGGCACGGCCTGCACCCCCCGCACCCCGCTCGGCGCCACCATGGTCTCCAGCGAGGGCGCCTGCGCCGCCTACTACCTCTACCGCCGCATGAACACCCCGGCACCGCAGGGATCGCGCATCCCGCGGGAGGAGATGAACCCCGTTGGCTGACCTCGCCACCCCTGCCACCGCCGCCGCCCCGGACACCGCCGTCGACCCGGCGAACTGGACCTGCCCCGCCCCGCTGCGCGACCAGCCCGTCGTCGTCATGGGCCACGGCGGCGGCGGTGCCCTCTCCGCCGAGCTGATCGAGCAGGTCTTCGCCCCGGCGTACGGCAACCCCGTCCTCGCCGCCCTCACCGACTCCGCCGTGTTCGACCTCGGTGGCGCCCGGCTCGCCTTCTCCACCGACTCCTACGTCGTACGGCCCCTGTTCTTCCCCGGCGGCAGCCTCGGCGACCTCGCCGTCAACGGCACCGTCAACGACCTCGCGATGAGCGGCGCCCGGCCCGCCTTCCTCTCCACCGCCTTCGTCCTGGAGGAGGGCGTGGAACTGGCCGTGGTCGGGCGGATCGCCCGCGCCATCGGCGCCGCCGCCCGGGCCGCCGACGTCACCGTGGCCACCGGCGACACCAAGGTGGTGGAGTCCGGGCACGGCGACGGCGTCTACGTCACCACGGCGGGCGTCGGCCTGGTCCCGGACGGCGTCGACATCCGCCCGCAGCGCGCCCGGCCCGGTGACGCGGTCATCGTCAGCGGGCCGATCGGGCAGCACGGCGTGGCCGTCATGAGCGTGCGCGAGGGCCTGGAGTTCGGGGTGCGGACCGTCTCCGACACCGCCCCGCTGGCCGGTCTGGTCGCGGCCATGCTGGAGGTCACCAAGGACCTCCACGTCCTGCGCGATCCGACCCGGGGCGGCCTCGGCGCCTCCCTGAACGAGATCGCCCGCGCCTCCGGCACCGGCGTTCACCTGCGCGAGCGGGCGATCCCGGTCCCGGAGGAGGTCGCGAACGCCTGCGGCTTCCTGGGCCTGGACCCGCTGTACGTGGCCAACGAGGGCCGGCTGGTCGCCTTCGTACCCCCCGGGCACGCCGAGGCGGTGCTCGCCGCCATGCACGCCCACCCGCAGGGCGCCGGCGCGGCCCTGATCGGCGAGTGCGTGGCCGACCACCCGGGAATGGTCGTCGTCGCCACCGGCCTCGGCGGCACCCGGGTCGTGGACCTGCCGCTGGGCGAGCAGCTGCCCCGGATCTGCTGACCGGGGACGGTACGGAAAGGCCCGGCCCCCGCCGTCATCGGCGGGGGCCGGACCCTTATCCGTCCCTACGTATTGACATCCGTCCCTACGTATTGACATCCGTCCCTACGTATTGACATCCGTTCCTACGTATCGACGCCCGTGATCTCCAGCTCGCGTCCGCTGCGCAGCTCCTGGGAGGGCCGGTCGCAGTGCGGGCACCAGAAGAACGGCGGCATGCCCACCGCGAACTCCGCGGCGCACCCGTCGCACCACGCCAGCGCGGGCACCGCCTCCACCACGAGCCGGGCGTCCGCGAGCGCCGTACCGTCGCGGGCCACCTCGAAGGCGAAGTCCAGCGCGTCGGGCACCACCCCGGACAGCTCGCCGACCCGGACGGTCACCGCGGACACCCGGTCCGCACCGTCCGCGCGGGCGATCTCCTCGGCCTGCTCCACGATCGCCGACGCGATCGACAGTTCGTGCACGGCCGCCTCAGGGGTAGCGCCGGTTCGCGCCCGGCCCGCCGGTCATCCGGAAGATCCGCAACTCCCGCATGATGCCCGGGAGTTCCTTGATGACCAGGGCGGTGACCACACCGCCGGCCAGCGCGGCCTGGAGCAGCAGCAGCTGCCGTCCGGACATCCGCGCTCGTCTGCGCCTTCTGCTTCTGCAATCGCTCATGGCGGTCACCTTCCGTTTCTCTCAGCCGGGCGAGATGTTCGGCATGCTCTCGCCCAGGGCGTCATGCCGCTTCCAGTGGATACCGGTGGAGCGGCGCGCGTCGGAGCTGCCGTCCCGGTGGTGCCCGGTCTGCTCCTGGTACGGGCCCTTGTTGCCCTGGTGCAGTCCGGGAACATGGCTCGGGGTGTCGGGCTTCGCCTGGGGGCGGCCCACTCGGATGGTGCCCATGTCCGCTCTCCTTCCAGGTCGTACGACTACGACCGTTCGGTGAGGTCCCTGAAGAACTGTTCTACGGCGGGCCAGACCTGCCCGCCACCGGAGAGGCCCCGCCACTCGCGGCGGACCAGCGCCGTCATCCGGAAACAGTCGTCGACCGGTACGATCCAGTGCTCCGTGAGGCCCCGCACGGTGTTCACCAGCAGCGCCTCCACGTCCGGGGTCATGGACGCCACCTGCGGGACCTCGGCGGCCAGCCGACGCCAGGCGTCCGCGTCCACCTCCCAGCGCATCGCCCCGGCCGGGCTCGGCCCCTGCGCGGTGACCGTCCCGTCGGAGCGCGGCACGAAGAACACCAGCCCCACCGGGACGCCCAGCACTCCCGTGTCGACGGGCGGGAGCCGCAGCCGGCGCCGGGGCACCAGCCGGTAGCGGCCCTCGCCCGCCGCGCCGTCCGCGAACAGCACCGAGCAGGGGCCGCACACACAGCGCACCTCGGCGGCCCCGGTGTCGTACAGATGGGGGTGCTCGTCCGCCACCAGGGCCGCGCACAGCTCGCAGCTCTCCGCGCCGGCCGTGGCCGCGCGGTCGGCGGCGGAGCGGATGACCCGGGCGAGTGCCCCGTCCGCGCTCACCCGGCCTCCTGCGGCACGGACCGGCGCTTGATCGTGCTCAGCGGCACGAAGGCGGGGGCGGCCTTGCGCTCCTCGCCGGCCGCCACGATCTCCACCTCGGTCAGCTCCGGTGCCACCGCCAGCACGGCCTCCCGGACCGCCGCCGCGATGTCCGCGGAGCCGCCCCCGCACCCACCGCCGCAGCCGCCCTTGGAGCCGGAGTCGAGCCGCACCCGTGCGACCGCGCCCTCGACCCCGGCCCACGACAGGTCGCCGCCGCGCTCGCGCACCGCGGGCCGCAGCCGCTCCACCGCGCCCTCGGCCCGCTCGGCCAGGGGCAGCGGGTGCACGCCGTGCAGCACCATGAGGTGCCCGACCAGTTCGTCACCGGCCAGCCGCGCGCCCAGCCGCTCGTCGGCGCCGTCCAGGACCCGGGCGAGGGCCTCCCCGTAGACCTCGGTCAGCAGCCGCACCGCCTCCAGGGCCGGACCCGGGGTGTGCTCGAGGCCCGCCAGCACCTCGTCGAGCCGGGCGAGCCGGGCCTCCACCGCCGGATCCGCCAGGCGCCCGGCCGGATCAGCCATGGTTGGCCCCGTACGTCGGCGAGTGCACGGTGCTCAGGGTCTTGCCCTTGCCCATGTACATGTGGACGCCGCACGGCAGACAGGGGTCGAAGCTGCGCACCGTGCGCATGATGTCGACGCCCTTGAAGTCGTCGGGCCCGTTCTCCTCGAAGATCGGCTGGCCCTGCACCGCGTCCTCGTAGGGACCGGGCGTGCCGTAGATGTCGCGGGGGCTGGCGTTCCACGGGGTCGGCGGGTACGGGTGGTAGTTGGCGATCTTCTTGTCCCGGATCACCAGGTGGTGCGAGAGGACCCCGCGCACCGCCTCGTGGAAGCCGCAGCCGATCGACTCGTCCGGCACCTCGAAGTTCTCGAAGACCTTGGTGTCGCCGCTCTGCAGCATCCCCATGGCCTCCTCCAGGAACTGCAGGGCCATGGCGGCGGCGTAGGCGATGAAGTACGGCCGGGCGCGGTCGCGTTCGAGGGTGTTGCTCCACTTCGGGATGCGCCACTCCAGGGTGGTCTCCGGCAGCTTCTCGCCCTTGGGCAGGGTGATGCGGATGCCGCCCCCGGTCGCCTTCACGTACGGGGTGTCCACCAGACCGCTCAGCGCGGTCGACCAGAGCCGGGCGAGCGGGCCGCCGCCGGTGTCCAGCGCGAGGTGCTCGCCGGTGCCCGGGTGGTACCAGCGCGGGCTCATCACCCAGCTGTAGTTGCCCTCGAAGTCCCGCTTCTGCGGCACCGGCACGGTGGTCTGGTTCCACGGGTGGCGCATGTCGACGGGGTTGCCCAGCGGGTCGTGGGTGACGAACGGGTCCTCGTTCACCCAGTCCTCGTAGAACGAGCTGCCCAGCATGATGCGCAGCCCGAGGTTGATGTCGACCAGGTTGTTGGTGACCAGCTTGCCGTCCACCACGATGCCCGGGGTGACGTACATCGCCTTGCCCCACTCGTTCATGGTGGCGTAGCGGTAGTCGACCACGTCCGGGTTCTGGAAGGCGCCCCAGCAGCCCAGCAGAATACGGCGCTTGCCGACCTCCTCGTAGCCCGGCAGCGCCTCGTAGAAGAAGTCGAAGACGTCGTCGTTCATCGCCACCGCCTTCTTCACGAAGTCGATGACGCGCATCAGCCGGCTGAGGTAGTCGGTGAAGACGCTCGGCTGCGGCATCGTGCCGACGCCGCCCGGGTAGAGCGTGGAGGGGTGCACATGGCGCCCCTCCATCAGGCAGAACATCTCCCGGGTGATCCGGCTGACCTTCAGCGCCTCCTTGTAGACCTCGCCCTCGAAGGGGTTGAAGGCCTTCATGATCTCCGCGATGGTGCGGTAGCCGTGCACATCGCCGCGGGGCGCGTCGGTGCGCTCGGCGCGGGCCAGCACGCCCGGGTTGGTGGCCTTGACCATCGCCTCGCAGAAGTCCACGAAGACCAGGTTGTCCTGGAAGAGGGTGTGGTCGAAGATGTACTCCGCCGCCTCGCCCAGGTTGGTGATGTGCTCGGCCAGCTTCGGCGGCTTGACGCCATAGGCCATCTGCTGGGCGTAGTTGGAGCAGGTGGTGTGGTTGTCGCCGCAGATGCCGCAGATCCGCGAGGTGATGAACCCGGCGTCGCGCGGGTCCTTGCCCTTCATGAACACCGAGTAGCCGCGGAACAGCGACGAGGTGCTGTGGCACTCCACGACCTCGCGGTTGGCGAAGTCGATCTTCGTGTAGATGCCCAGGTTGCCGATGATCCGGGTGATCGGGTCCCAGTTCATGTCCACGAGCTGGGCTGGTTTGCGTCCTGAGGTCCGCGCGTCGGTGGTGGTCATCTGCGGTACTGTCCCTCGCTGTTCGGGTCGGGTGGAGCGGATGGCGGGGCGGGCGGCAGGGGCGAGTACGGCGTCACGCGCGCCAGTGCGGGTCGTAACCGCTGGTCAGCTTCTGCTTGTTGTGCCGCCAGCGGGGCTCGTGGTTCACCATGTCGTTGGTCAGCCCGCGCAGCCGGCGGATGACCGCCCCGTACGGCTTGATCACCATCGACGAGAGCGTGCCGCCCGGCGGCTCGTCCATGAACGGCATGAAGGCGTCGGGGAAGCTGGGCATGGTGCAGCCGATGCAGATGCCGCCGACGTTCGGACAGCCGCCGATGCCGGACATCCAGCCCCGCTTGGGCACGTTGCAGTTGACGACCGGGCCCCAGCAGCCCACCTTCACCTGGCACTTGGGGGAGTTGTAGTCCTTGGCGAAGTCGGCCTGCTCGTAGTACGCGGCCCGGTCGCAGCCCTCGTGCACGGTCTTGCCGAACAGCCACTGCGGCCGCAGCATGTGGTCCAGCGGCGGCGGGGGAGCGGTGCCGGCGGCGTGCTGGAGCACCCACACCAGGGTCTCCATGAAGTTCTCCGGCTGGATCGGACAGCCGGGCACGTTGACCACCGGGAGGCCCGAGCGCGCCTTGAACTCCCAGCCCAGGTAGTCCGCGAGGCCCATGCATCCGGTCGGGTTGCCGGCCATGGCGTGGATGCCGCCGAACGTGGCGCAGGTGCCGGCCGCGACCACCGCCCATGCCTTGGGCGCGAGTTGGTCGATCCACCAGTTCAGGGTCTGCGGCTCACCGGTGGCCGGGTCGTTGCCGAACGACGTCCAGTAGCCGTCGCCCTCGATGATGTTCTGGTTCGGGACCGAGCCCTCGATCACCAGGATGAACGGCTCCAGCTCGCCGCGGGCCGCCTTGCGGTAGGGGGCGAGGAAGTCCTCGCCGCCCAGGCTCGGGGAGAGGACCTTGTTGACGAGGTTGACCCTGGGCAGGCCCGGGATGAGACCGAGCACCACGTCCTCGATGGACGGCTGCCCGGCGGCGGTCAGCGACACGGTGTCGCCGTCGCAGCTCATGCCCTCGGAGATCCACAGGATGGTGATCTCGTCGAAGCCCCGGGGGGCGTCGGCGCGGGTCTCGGTGGTACCGCTCTGTGTGGTCATCTCTGCGGCCTCCGTCGCAGTCGGTCGTGGTCCCGGCCGGGGGCGGCCGGGGTGCCCGTGGTTGCGAGGGGTTCGACCTCGTCGGGCCGGAAGTAGTGGAAACGGCCGTACCAGCCGTGCAGTTCGGCGGCCGGATCGTCGTCCACGGTCACGGCGAGCCGCACGCTGCCGTCCACGTCGTGGAAGACCCCGGCCACGGTGGCGGGCCGCCCGTCCAGGAACATGTCCTGGGCGTCGGCCCCGCGCGTGCGCGGCCGCAGCAGCACCGGGCTGCCGGCACCGACGGGCACATCGGCCACGAGCACGGTGTCGGTCGTCGGCGACAGCCCCTCGTCCCCGCCCTCCTGCCACCAGGCGGGGCGCTGGGGGGTGGGGGAGGGCCGCTCCGGTGCCGGGGTTTCGCGGTCGGCCCGCGCGGTGGACGCGCGGGCCTCGGCGGGCGGCTCGGGCGCCGGAGCCCCGGGCCGGGCGGCCCCGGCTGAGGCGCGGGTCCCGGTCGAGGCACGGGTCATGGCCGAAGCACGCGTCCCGGTCGAGGCGTGCGTCCCGGTCGAGCGGTCGGAGGCCCGGGAGGCCGACGAGCCCGCCGGTGTCAGCGAGCGGATCGCGCCGTGCAGTCGTTCGAAGACCTCGCGGGGCATGCTGTCGACCCGGTCCAGGATCCGCGCGGCCCGTGGATCGGTGGCCCGCGCCTCCGCCTTCTCCGCGTCGGTCAGCAGCATCGTGCGCAGCGTCAGGATCTCGTCGATCTCCGCCGCGTCGTGCAGATCGCCGGGACTCTCCGGCGCCACCTGCGGATGGTCCGGGAGGATGATCGGTGCCGAGAGCATCGCCGGGCCGGTCTCACCTTCGCCCTCGCCGCCGGCGGCCTCCGGGGGCGGGCCGCCGAGCACGGGGAACGTGAACGCGTTGCGGCAGCCGCGCGCCCGCTCGGCCAGCGCCGCGGGCGGGTCGATCAGCGAGGCGAACTCCACGCCCTCCCCGCCGAGTACCGTGTGGGTGGCGATCAGCGCGTCGCGCAGCGCCTCGTTCCGGCAGGAACCCGGATCGGCCGTCTCGCCCGTGTTCTCGGTGCGCACCCGCAGCCGGAAGAGGCCCGGCGCGAGCGGCTCGGCGGCCACCGTCGTCGCGGCCCGCAGCTCCCGGTGCCGCCGCACGATCCGGCCCCCGGCCGCCGGCAGCGGCTCGTACTCGTCCCCGCCGGGCGCGCCGACGTCGACCGTACGACCGCCGTCCAGCAGCTCGGCGAGCGGCACCGCCAGCTCGGTCTCGCGCGGGATCGCCTCGTCGAAGGTGAGATGCGTGGTGCCGTCCGCCGTGCGCAGGGACTCCACCGGGGACCCGCCCGCGTCCTCCACCTGCTTGTGCTGCATCTGGAGGTAGCGCACCCGCAGCCGTACGACCGCGTCGTTCTGGGCGCGCACCAGGCACTCGGTCTGCTGGTACCAGGAGTCCGCGGAGCCGGAGAGACCGGGCGCCACCGGACCGAAGCGCTCCACCCAGCCGCGCGGCAGCAGCACCCCGAACTGCCAGCGGACCCGGTTCTTGGGGGAGGACCGGCGGTACGGGTACAGCAGATAGCCCTCGTACAGCACGGCGTCCGCGACGGCGCCCAGCTGCTCGAAGGCCCGCGCGTGCTCGGCGTCGGCATCGTCCCTGAGCAGGGGTTCGCGCACGCCGACCTGGTCCGGCATCCCGCCTCCTCGTCGCTGGGCAACCGGGCGGTCAGTCGCGCACCCGGAATTCTTTTCACCACGGTCACACCCGTTCCGGCTCCGCGCCCCTCCGACGCACCCGCATTGGGCCGGTCAGGCGATGTGTCCGTTTCCGGGTTGCGGACGGGCGGACCGGCGCGCCGGGTGCGGCCTGGGTGGAGGGAGGGCGGAGATGGTCCCCAAGTTCCGCTGGATGGAAAGGAGTTGAGGCTCCACCGGGGGCCCCGGCCGCTGGAATCGAAGGCCACGTACAGCGGGGGTTGTCGCACACGGGGGGAGTCGCCATGTCCGGAGGTTTCGGGGGCCCGGAGGGCCCGAGAGACGCGGCAGAACCAGGGGAAACCCGGGGTCCGGGAGGGCCGGGCGGGCCCGGGGGATCCTGGGGTCCGGGAGGGCCGGGCGGGCCCGGGGGATCCTGGGGATCCGGATCCGGTGCGCCCGGCGGGCCCGCCGGGGTCGGTGGGGTCGGTGGACCCGGGGCTCCTGGGAGTCCCGGGGGATTCGGAAGCCCGGCGGGAGCCCCTGGAGGGCCCGGAGCAACCCCCGGCGCCTGGTCCGTACGGCCCGGGCCAGGGCTTCGCCGTGCCGCCCATGCCTCCCATGCCCGCCGGTCCGCCGCCCGCGCCCCCGGACCGCGGCCGGGCCCTCGCCGTCGCCCTGCTCAACCTCAGCGGACTCGGCCTCGGCTACGCGCTCACACGGCGCCGGCCGCTCATGGCCGCCTGCTGGGTGGCGACCGCGGTCCTGCTGGTCATCGCCCTGCCCGCCGATGCCGACGGCGTCCCCGGCGCCCTCCTGGCGGCTTACGCGCTCCTCCTGCTGCTGGCGGCCGCCCACGGCGCGTACCTCGGACTGCGCACCCCCCTGGTCCGGCCCGGCCGCGTCCCCCTCGCGCTGCTGCTGGGCCTGGTGCTGCTCGCCGTACCGGCCGGTGGCGCGCTCTGGTACCAGGACGCCCACGACGAGGCCGTACAGCAGGCCCTCCTGGACCGCCTGACGAGCGCCGACCAGCTGGTGGCGGCGGACACCGGCAAGCCCTTCGGCACCGCCGAACCGGACTACCGCGAGGCCCTCGGGGTCTACCACGACCTCGTCACCGGCCACCCCGGCTCCCGCGCCGCCCGCAAGGTACCCGCCAGCCTGCGCACCTACTACTCCGAGGTCGCCGCGCCCTACGACAGCCAGGACCACTGCACCGCCGTGGCCCCGCTGACATATCTGCGCACGGCGCCCGGCGAGCTGCCCAGGGCCACCGTCGGCACCCTCGCCGGCTGGCCCGACGACCGCCTCGCGACCTCGCTGTACGCGTGCGGATCACAGGGCCTGTCCTCGGGCGACCAGGACTGGGTCACCCGCTTCGGCGACCTGATGAAGACCTTCCCGCACGCCACGCAGACGACGAAGGTGGTCCCCGCCGTCGACGCGGCCGTGAAGAAGGCGCAGAACGGCGTGGGCGGCTCCGGATCCTGCGCGGCCGTCGAGGAGTTGCGGCAGCTCGACACCAGGATCGGCGACCTGAAGACGGCCGCGGGCGACCCCGGCGGCGGGCTCGCGTCGGCCGCGGCCCGGGCCGGGCGCGGCGGTGACGACGGCGCCTACGACTGCGGTGTCCAGGAGTACGAGAGCGGCGACTTCAGTAACGCCCAGCAGACCATGGACAAGTTCGTCGCCGGGCACCCGCACCACAGGAACCGGGCGCGCGCCCAGAAGATCGCCATCGCCGCCGAGGTCGCCCAGACCATCCCGGCGGCCGGCAGGAAGCTGCCCACCACCGCCGGCGGCGGCAGCATCTCCGTCACGGTGAAGAACGACAGCCCGGACGACGTCACCGTCCTCTACACCGGACCGGTCACCGGCAGCTTCACCCTGAAGGCCTGCGGCGGCTGCCGGTCGTACCTGCTCGCCGACACGCTGATGTCCACCTTCAAGCCCTGTGCCGGCGGCAAGGACTATCCGCAGCGCACCCTGCGACTCCCGGTCGGCACCACGTACTTCGTGCACAAGCCGAACGGCGGCCAGGTGACGACCGCGGGCTCCGACACCGCCCGACTGCGCCCCGGGTACCTCTACACCGAGTGCGCGTACACCACCCAGGGCTTCGGCGGCCCGGGGACCTGACCGGCGTCGCCGCCGGTCAGGCCGAGCGGGGGATCAGTCCTCGCGGCCGCCCCGGCGGCGGGCGGCCACCACGGCGCCCGCGCCGACGACCACGGCCACGGCCGCGGCGCCCGCGAGGGGCAGCGCGGGCCCGGCGCCGGTGCTCGCGAGGCTGCCGCCGGTGGTGCCGGAACCGCCGGTGGTGAGGTCACCGGTGGTGCCGGTGCCGGACGTGGTGCCGGTGGTGCCGCCCGTCGTGGTGGTACCGCCGCCGGTGCTCGTGCCGGTGCCGCCCGTGGACGTCGTCGAGCCGGTGCCGCCGGTCGAGTCGCCGCCGCCCTTCGAGCCGCCGTCCCCGGTGGAGCCGCCGCCCGTGGTGTCGGTGCCGCCACTGACGGCGAGCGTGATGCGCGCGGTGTCGTTCTTCTTGACATGGTCGAACGGCCGGGCCTCCGAACCGAGTTCCACATAGCCGCGGGCGCCGGGCACCGCCTTGTCGAGCTTCACCTTGAAGGTGTACGTCCTGCTCTCGTGCTCGTTCACCCAGGGCGCGCCGGTGCCGCACGCGTAGGACTCGGCCCCCGTGTTCGTGCACAGCGTGTCGGTGCGCACCGCCGAGGTGCCCTCGGGCAGCGTGACCAGGACATGGGCCGCGCGCTGGCCCGGCTGCGGCAGCACCCAGGCGGGCCCGGCGTTCGCGAACTTCACCCGCAGCGTGACCGTGTCCCCCGTCTTGCCCTTCAACTGGGCGCCGCCGACCTGGAAATCGGCCGAGCCGGCGGCGTTCACCGCGACGTCCGCGCTGGACGCGGCACCCGCCGGCGGGGCCTTCTCGCCGGTCCGCTCGACCAGCTTCAGGGCGGCGGCCGTGCCGTGCACCGGGGCGGCGGCGCCGTCGTCCGGGACCGGGGCCGAGGAGTCGACCGTCACCTGGATGTGCTCGTACAGGGCGCGGTCCAGGGCCTTGAGGGTCAGCGGCCGCTCCGGGGCGTACGCGGCACCGGGCCGCACCGGCTGGTCGAACTCGCACACCACCTGCGTGTGACCCGGCTCCTCGTCGGCCGGACCGACCGCGTAGCTCAGGCAGTTGGAAGGCACCGCGGTCCGGCCGAGGCCGCGGGTGACGGTGTACGACAGCCAGACCTTGTCGAGTGCCGCCGTGCCCGTGTCGGTGAAGACGGGCGACAGCGGGAGCTCGCTGCCCGGCTTCACCTGGTCGAACGGCGCGATGGTGCCCAGCGCCAGACCGGTCGCGGGACCGTCGGCGGCCACGGCCGGCGCGGCGCACAGCGCGATCAGGGCGACGGCGCCGAACGCGCCCGCGGTCTGGCGCACCGCACGGGGGCCGGGAGAGCTGAAAGGCATGGAATCCTCTGACTGGAGCGACAGTGGCGGACGAACGGTCGGTGGGGGAACGGGAGTTCCCCACTCTGTGAGACGTCTGTGTCACCGGAACGGTTGTACGGGAGATCGTTCCGGCTCCGCCGCGCTCCTCGCCCCTGCCTCGTGGCCTGCCCCTCGCTCCGTCCGCGCCCTCTCGGGTGCCTCAGCCGGCCGCGTTGTCCGTGCGCAGGCGCACCTGCTCCTCCAGGCGGCGCAGGCTGTCCTCCAGGGCCTGCGCGGCCGCGCGCTCACCCGGGTCATGGCGTTGGTCGAAGAAGGACAGGTGGACGGTGACCTCGCTGGCGCCGCTGCCGATGCCCGCGACCTGGAGCCAGCCCGCGTACTCGCCCTGCTCGCGGGTGCCCCACTCCAGGCGCATCTGGTCGGGTTCGGCGCGCAGCAGGGCCGGGGTGTCCTTGTCGGAACCGGCCTCGTGCACGCTGACGGCGGGCAGTTCCTCGGGGGCCACGTGCAGGGCGCCCGGGAGCCAGGAGTCCAGCTGGTGGAGATTGGCCGCCTGGTCGAAGACGTGCTCGGGCTGGGCGGGCATCGTGCGGGAACGTTCGTACTCGGCCATGGTGGCATCGCTCCTCGGGTCGGGAGTCGTACCCCGCCCGCGTGCCCCTTCCGCGGCGGCCGAAAAGCGCCCCCGCCCGGCCGTCACGCCACGGCGGCGCGGGCGGTCCGCTCCACCAGGGAGACGCCGTCGTCCATGGAGGCGCTGCCGTCGGAGAGGACGGCGACGAGGCAGCGGTGGCCGCCGAGGGTGACCTCGCCGATGCTGTTGACGTCCCACAGGCCCGTGGTGGAGCGCTGGAGCCAGCCGTTCTTCAGCTCCGCCCCGGCCGCGTCCACCGCCGAGACGCCCCAGGACTGCTCGGGCAGGACCTCGCTCATCAGGGTGCGGACGTAGGCGCGGGAGCCGGGGGTGAGGGGGCCCTCGGCGCCGTCGTCGAAGACCGCGCGCAGCAGCCGTATCTGATCGCTCGCGGTGGTCCGGGTCAGCCCCCACCTGCCGCCGGTGCCGGCCGTGGTCGAGATCAGCCCCAGGCGCTCGTTGGCCGCGGTGAGACCGGCGTCCCGGCCGATCTCCTTCCACAGGGCGTCCGCCGAGTCGTTGTCGCTCTGCCTGATCATCGGCTCGGCGTGGCCGCGCTCCTCGTCGGTCAGCGCGCGCCGCTCGTCCTGCGCCTTGAGCAGCAGCGCGGCGAGGATGTCGACCTTGACGATGCTGGCGGTGTCGTAGGTGCGGTCCTCGCCCTGGATCACGGGGGTGGCGGCGCCCGCGTCGAGATCGAGGACGGCGACGGTGGCGTGCGGATCGGGGACGGGGGCGGGAGGGGTGGGGGCGGGAGCCGACGGAGCCTCGGTCGCCGGGGTCGGCTTGGGCTTCGGGGTGGGCGTGGCGGCGGCCGCCGCCGGGATGCCGGCGGTGAGCAGGGCGGTCACCGAGGCCAGAAGGACGCCGGCCGTGCGGCGCGGGTGCGAGGACATGGCACCCGAACGTAGGCAAATCCCGCCGCGTGCGAAGTGGCTGCCGTCACTCCGGCCCCCGTTTCGCCCGAATTGTTAGAAGAGTCACCGAGGGAAGTCCGGGGGCGGCCAAGCGGTGCACGGCGGTCGTCGCGGCGGCGTGTATACACGGCCCGGCCCCGGTCCTCGCTTATCGTCGGCCGGACACCGACATCCGGAGCGATCATGGAAAAAACGGATGAACTGGTTGCCGTGGGGGAGGGTGTGGCGGTCGTCCCCGTCCCTCCGCCTCCCGCCGCGCGCCGCCGCCCTGGGTCCTGGCCGCTCGGAGCGGCCGTGCTGCTCGCGGCGGGCGCGACGGCCGTACTCCTCCTCGGCGACACGGGGTGGCTGGACCGGCCCGCCGTAGGGGCCTGGCGTACGGTCTGCCTGGCCATCGTCGTCCAGGCGATTCCGTTCCTGCTGCTCGGCACCGTGCTCTCCGGGGCCATCAACGCCTTCGTGCCCGCCGACCTGTTCACCCGCGTGCTGCCGAAGCGGGCCGCGCTCGCCGTGCCCGTCGCGGGCGTCGCCGGCGCGGTGCTGCCGGGCTGCGAGTGCGCCCCCGTACCGGTCGCCAACAGCCTGATCCGCCGGGGCGTCACCCCGGCCGCCGCCTTCGCCTTCCTGCTGTCCGCGCCCGCCATCAACCCCGTCGTGCTCACCGCCACCGCCGTCGCCTTCCCGGGCGACCCCGCGATGATCGCCGCCCGGCTGCTCGCCTCCCTCGGCACGGCGGCCGTGATGGGCTGGCTGTGGCTCTGGCGGGGCGACGAGAAGTGGCTGCGCCCGGCGCTGCGCCACCGGCACACCGGGCACGCGCACGGCGGCAGCCGCTGGCGGGAGTTCCGGACCGGCTTCCAGTACGACTTCCTCCAGGCCGGCGGCTTCCTCGTGCTCGGCGCGATGGCCGCCGCCACCTTCAACGTCGCCGTGCCGCGCGCCGTCCTCGACGCCTTCTCCGGCACGCCCTGGCTCTCGGTGCTGTTCCTGGCGGGCCTCGCGGTCCTGCTGGCGGTCTGCTCGGAGGCCGACGCGTTCGTCGCGGCCTCGCTGACCGGGTTCTCGCCGACCGCCCGGCTCGCGTTCATGGTGGTCGGGCCCATGGTCGACCTGAAGCTGATCGCCCTCCAGGCGGGCACGTTCGGCCGCGCCTTCGCCTGGCGGTTCTGTACGGCGACCACGGTCGTGGCCGTCGCCGCCAGCGCCCTGACCGGAGGGGCCCTGCTGTGAGACGCCTCGTCCAGAGTCTGCTGCTGAAGCTGACCGGCCTCGGCCTGCTGCGCATCACGCTGCTCGACGACACGTACCTGCGCTACGTCAAGCCCGGACTGCGCCCCGTGCTCATCGCCTCCGGTGTCGTCCTGCTCCTGCTGGGGATCGCGGCGGCCTTCTCCCGGACCGGGAACCGGGGGCACGCCCACGGCGGCCACGAAGGACACACGCCTGAAGCCCGCGAAGGGCACGCCCATGACGCCCACGAAGGGCACACGCACGACCGTGACGACGGCGGCCACGAGGGGCACGACGGCCACGACCACTCCGGCACCCCCAGGATCGCCTGGCTGCTCGCCCTCCCCGCGCTGAGCCTCCTCCTCTTCGCCCCGCCGGCCCTCGGCGCCTACACCGCCGCCCGCTCCGGACCCGAGCCGGTCGCCGTGCAGAAGAAGGGCTTCGAGCCGCTGCCCGCGACCTCCCCGCTGCCGCTGACCCTCACGGACTTCACCAAGCGCGTCCAGCAGGACCGCAGCCGGGCCATCGAGGGCCGTACCGTCCGCCTGACCGGCTTCGTCACGCCCGACGCGGCGGGCGATGGCTGGTACCTGACCCGGATCATCTTCACCTGCTGCGCCGCCGACTCCCAGACCGTCAAGGTCCATGTCTACGGCCCCGGCTCCACCGAGCCGCCCGCCGCCGACACCTGGCTCGCGGTCACCGGCACCTGGCACCCCGCGGGCATCCTCGGCACCAAGTCGGCACCGGCCGCGCTCGACGTCCGCCAGACCACCCCGATCGCCCGGCCGATCAACGCCTTCAGCGACGATCTGCCGATCACCCCGGGCTAGGGCGATCACCCCGGGCGGGAGCGATCACCCCGGGCTGGAGGCGGGGGCGTCCGCTCAGCCGAACAGCCCGCGCACCCGGATCGTCTCCACCCGGCGCCAGGTGCCGCCGGGCAGCAGCAGCCACTGGTTGCCGGGGCCGTGGCCGCGCCGGCGGCCCGTGCCGGGGATCGCGTCGCCGGCGCGGGGACGCGATCCCCGGCGTGCGGGCAGCGGGGCCCCGCAGTCGCGGCCGGTACGAGGCCCCGCTGCCTTCGCCTTGCCGTTCTTCCTGCTCTGCTTGCCCATCCGTGCCTCACCTCCCGTTCCTACCGGTTCCCCCTAAGGCGTACCCCTTACGGCGTTCCCCTTACGGCAGGATGCACCGCCCCGGCCCCCGGCGGCAGGGCCGAACGGACGCTCTTTTCTGGCGGGGCGGCGGCGGGTCGCGCAGCGTGGGGGACAGGGGGCGACAGCCGTGGCCGCCGCAGAGAGCGCCGCCGCCGCAGAGAGGTGGGACCGATGGACCAGGACGTCTCCGAGCCCCGGGTCGTGGTGGGGGTCGACGGCTCGCCGTCCTCCTTCGCGGCGGTGCGCTGGGCCGTGCGCTACGCCGGGCTCGTCGGCGGCGCGGTGGAGGCCGTCGCGGCCTGGGAGGTGCCGCTGTACGGCTGGTCCGCGCCCGCGGTGGACATGTACATCGACGAGGAGGCCACCCGCGAGCAGATGACGCGGGAGCTGACCGAGGTGCTCGGCGCGGACGCGGCCGCCGGGGTGCGCACCCGCCTGGCCCACGGCGACCCCGCCGAGATCCTGCTCCGGGCCGCCGAGGGCGCCGAGGTCCTGGTCGTCGGCAGCCGGGGCCGGGGCGGTTTCGCCCGCGTCATGCTCGGCTCGGTCAGCCAGCGCGTCGCCGCGCACGCCGCGTGCCCGGTGGTGGTCGTCCGCGCCGAGGAGACCTGAGCACCGGGCTCACGGCGGCCCCGGCGGCTCCCGCAGCACGCTCCAGGCCACCGGCCCCAGCAGGTCCGCCATCCGCCGGAACACGTCCAGCAGCAGATCGTCCAGGGTGAGCACGCCCACCGGACGGCCCTCGTCCAGCACGGGCAGCCGGCGCACACCGGTGCGGCGGAAGGTGCGGTACGCCTCGTGGATCTCGTCGCCCGCGTCCAGGGTGACCACCCGGGGCGACATCACCGCGTCGATCCGGCTGTCCGGCGGCAGCCCCTCGCCGAGACCGCGCAGCGCCAGATCGCGGTCGGTGACGATGCCGCGCAGGGCGCCGTCCTCGACGACCAGCAGGGAGCCGACGGCGGTCTCGGCCATCAGCCGGGTGGCCTGTGCCAGGGTGGCGTCCGGCGCGACGGTCACGGGCGGCGCGGTCATCAGCCGGCCGACGCCGGCCCGACCCGCCACGGAGGGCGCGCCGGGCGGGGGACCGGCCTGGGGGAGATGGGTCATCAGGACCTCTTTCGGACCTCTTCCGAACCTTTTCGGGCACCGGCGGGGACACCGGCACCGGGACGATGCCGTCTCCAGACTGCGCCGGGCGGGCCGCCCCGGGGCAGGGGCCGCCCGGGCCTCGTCGGGGTGGTCCGATTCCCGCCGGAAGGGACAATGTGCCCATTGGCCCACCCGTTCGGCCGTGCGAGCGTGGAGAGCCGGACGGGGGGGCGCACTGGCGCGCGGCCCGAGGTCCGAGGAGGGCGGTGAGGACGATGCCCCTGCCCCTGGTCGTGGGTGTCGACGGCTCCGATTGCGGCCTGCTGGCGGTGGACTGGGCGGCCGACGAGGCGGTCCGGCTGGGCCTGCCGCTGCGGCTCGTGCACGCCTCGCTCTGGGAGCGCTACGAGGGCCGGCTCCCCTCGCCCGGCGGCGAACCGTCCGCTCCCCAGGCGAGGGCCGAGCACATCGTGGCCTCGGCGACCGAGCGCGTCCACCGGCGCACCCCGGACCTGAAGGTGGACTCCGCCGTCCTGGCCGAGGACCCGGTCGCCGCGCTGCTCGCCGAGGGCGACAACGCCACCGCCGTGGTGACCGGCAGCCGGGGCCGGGGCGAGCTGAAGGGGCTGCTGCTCGGCTCGATGGGACCGGCCCTCGCCGGTCGGGCGTCCGGTCCGGTGATCGTGGTCCGCGGGGACGCGGCGGGGCTCGGCGGCACCCATGAGCGGGTGCTGCTCGGCGTCGGCGAGCCCGGCACCAGTGACACCGCCGCCCGCTTCGCGCTGCGCGAGGCCGCCGCCCGCCGGTGCGTCCTGGACGCGGTGCGCGCCTGGCGCCGCTGCGGCGACCGGTCCGAGGACGGGACCGCACCGGATCACGAGGACGAGGCCGCCGACCTGATCGACAAGCTGCTCCGGGCCCCGCTGACCGAGCACCCGGACGTACGGGCCGCCCGGACCGTGCTGGAGGGCCCGGCCGGCACGGTCCTCCTGCACCGCTCGGCCGCCGCCGATCTGCTGGTCCTCGGGGTACGGCGGGAGCGCGGGCACACCGGGCTCCAACTGGGCCGGGTGACGCACCGGTTGCTGCACCACGCCAAGTGCCCGGTGGCCGTCGTACCCCGACTCCCTTGAGGGGCAGCCGTGTCGGGCCGGGGTCAGCGGCCGGAGTGCTCCTTCGTGCCCTGCGGCTCCAGTTGCGAGGCGAGCACGGCGGCCTGGACCCGGCGCTGCACACCGAGCTTGGCCAGCAGCCGGGAGATGTGGTTCTTGACCGTCTTCTCCGACAGGTACAGCCGCCTGCCGATCTCACGGTTGGTCAGACCGTCCCCGATCAGCGCCAGGATGTCCCGCTCACGCGGCGACAGGCTCGCCAGCTCCGGCGGCAGCGACGGCGTCTCCGCCGGGTCGGCCCGCAGCGAGCGCATCAGCCGGGCCGTCGTCGCCGGGTCCAGCATCGACTGCCCGGAGGCGACCGTGCGCACCGCCGAGACCAGGTCCGAGCCCTTGATCTGCTTGAGCACATAGCCGGACGCGCCGGCCATGATCGCGTCCAGCAGGGCGTCCTCGTCGTCGAACGAGGTGAGCATCAGGCACGCCAGCTCCGGCATCTTGTCGCGCAGCTCGCGGCAGACCGAGATGCCGTCCCCGTCGGGCAGCCGTACGTCCAGCACCGCGACATGCGGGCGCAGGGCGGGGCCCCGGACCAGCGCGTGCGCGGCGGTGTCGGCGTCGCCGACGACGGAGATGTCCGGCTCGGCGTCCAGGAGATCCGCCAGGCCGCGCCGGACGACCTCATGGTCGTCCAGGAGGAACACCCGGATCGGGTCCTGTGCCGTGAAGGTGCGTGTCTCGGTCATCTCGGCCTCTCGTTCCCGTAAAGCGGACAGACTACGGCCTGCCACCCGGCCGATCATCGCCGGGCGGCGCCGCGCGCACTAGGGCCGACCGGCCCCACTTCCCGGGACCGGCCCCGTCCCCAGGGTGTCACGCCTGTCCCGGCCGCCGACCGGGTGCCAGGTCGAAGCACACGTCCACCACGCCCTCGACCGCCCGCACCAGCCGGGCCGCCACCGGGACCAGGGAGGTGTCCCGAATCCGCCCGACGACGGTCACCACGCCGTCCTCCACCCGCAGTTCCACGGCCGAGTCCGGCGGCGGGAAGAGCCGCGCCACGATCTCCCGGCGCACCTCCTCCTCGATCTCCTGGTCGCCGCGCAGGAAGACCTTGAGCAGATCGGCGCGGCTGACGACGCCCTCCAGCATCCCGGTCCCGTCCACCACGGGCAGCCGCTTGACCCGGGCGCGGGCCATGGTCCGGGCGGCCTCCGCGAGGGTGGCGTCCGCGCGCACGGTGACGGCGGGGGAGGTCATCAGGTCCCCGGCGGTGAGCGCCTCGCCCTTGGCCATGTCGGCGGGCGGCCGCAGCTGCCGGTACTCCTCGGCCGGGTCGTCCCGCAGCTCCTCCTTGGGCAGCATGTCGGCCTCGGAGACCACGCCGACCACCAGGCCCTCGCCCTCGATCACGGGCAGGGCGCTGACCTGCCAGTCCTGCATCATCTCCACCAGCTCCTTGAAGGGAGCACGGCGGCCGACGGCGGCGACGGTGGTCGTCATGACGTCGCTGACGGTGTGCGGGGTGCCGTACATGGTGACTCCGTAGCTTCTCGGCGCGGTTTCTCGACGGGAGGTCCGCTGTCCCCAGCGTGCGCCGGACGCGCCCGGTCGGCACAGGGGCCGCCCGGCCCCCGCGAGGCGCCGCGGTCCGGGCCGTTCGGTCCCGGCCGGGGACCAGCGGCCCCTGACCGGCTCGCCGGTCCTGACCGAGGCTGGAATCGTCGCTCCTGTCTCCCGAGGCGACGCCCCAGAGAGGTGGAACCATGACCCGAACCGTCACCGCGGGCCTCGACGACTCGCCCGAGAGCCGGGCCGCCGTCGAATGGGCGGCGCGCGAAGCCGCGCTGCGCGACCTGCCGTTGCGGATCCTGCATGTGCGCGAGCCCGAGGCCGGCACCGACACCGACCGTGCCGCCGCCGAGGAATGGGCCCGCACGGTCCGGGAGTCCGCGGCGGGCCTGCGGCTGCGCCACCCCGGCATCGAGGTGGTCACCGACGAGGTCATCGGCGAA
Source organism: Streptomyces sp. WP-1 (assembly GCF_030450125.1). NCBI lineage: Bacteria > Bacillati > Actinomycetota > Actinomycetes > Kitasatosporales > Streptomycetaceae > Streptomyces > Streptomyces sp. WP-1. The sequence continues at coordinate 655,646 of NZ_CP123923.1, read as the reverse complement.
CCGGCCGGGGCCCTGGCCGAGGCGGCCGACGGCGCGGAACTGCTGGCGCTCGGCTCCCGGGGGCTCGGCCGGCTCGGCGGGTTCCTGGTCGGCTCGGCCGGGCTGTACACCATCGCGCACACGACGCGTCCGGTGGTACTGGTCCGCGCGGGTGAGGCGGCCGCCGACGAACACCAGCCGGACCCCTCGGGCGTCCCCTCCGCCGCGACCGCCTTCCGGCCCGTCGTCCTCGGCCTCGACATCGACGACCCCGAGGGCCCCAGCGAGGCCCTGCTGGAGTTCGCCTTCGACGCCGCCGCGCGCCGCGGCGCCGCGCTGCGGGTCGTGCACGGCTGGACGCCGCCGCCGTACGCCGCGTACGGCATCCCCGCCGACCCGCCGGTCCCGCCCTCCTTCGGGCGCCGGGCCGCGACCCTGCTCACCGGGGTGCTGCGGCCCTGGCGGCAGAAGTTCCCGGACGTCGAGGTGAGCGAGGCGAGCCGGGCCGGCAACTCCGCGCCGGTCCTGATCGACGCCGCCCGGGACGCCTCCCTGGTGGTCGTGGGCCGCCGCATCCGCACGAGCCCGTACGGCATCCACATCGGCCATGTCACCCACGCCGTCCTGCACCACGTCGCCGCGCCCGTGGCCGTCGTCGCGCACAGCTGAGACGACACCCGTGGCCGGACAGCGGGCCGCGCGCGGCGGGGCCCATGGCCGAAACGGCCGAAACCGCGCGGCACGGCTCGCGTGCGCCGGTGAATCCGTCAACGATGGGGTGCGGGCCCGCCTCCTCGTCGACCTGTACCAGGGAGAGTGAACACGATGGACCTGCCCGTTCTCGTGGGGGTCGACGGCTCCGAGGAGAGCCTGCGCGCCGTGGACCGGGCCGCCGAGGAGGCCGCCCTGCGCGGGGCGCCGCTCCGGCTGGTCTACGCCTCGCTCTGGGAGCGCTACGAGGGTTCCCTCATCGCCCAGGAGGTCGGGAAACCGGCCGAGGAGGTGATGGGCCAGGACATCATGGACGCCGCCGAACGCCGGGCCCACCGGCACCACCCGGAACTGCGGCTCACCACCGCCGTGCTGGCCGACGAACCCTCGTTCGGACTGGTGAACGAGAGCGGCACCGCCCGCCTCCTGGTCGTCGGCTGCCGGGGCCGCAACGCCGTCACCGAGCTGCTGCTCGGCTCCGTGAGCCTGTCGGTCGCCGCCCGCGCCCACTGCCCGGTGATCGTGCTGCGCGGCGGCCCCGAGCGGCGGACGACCCCCGGCCGCGTCGTGCTCGGCGTCGCCGACAAGGACGCGGGACCGGCCGCCGTACGGTTCGCCGCCGAGGAGGCGGCGCTGCGCGGGGTGCCCCTGGAGGCCGTACGGGCGTGGCGGCGGCCCGCGCACGGCACCACCGGGCATCCCCTGCTCGCCGACGGGCCCGCCCAGGCACAGGAGGAAGAGGCCGCCGACGCGCTGGAGGAGGCCCTGCGGGACCTCCCCGAGGGGCTGGAGCGGCGGCGCACCGCCGAGGGGCCCGCCCGCGACGTCCTCGTCGACGCCTCCCGGGACGCCGGACTGCTCGTCGTCGGCGCCCGGCGCCGCTCCGGACGGTTCGGCCCCCAGCTCGGCCGGGTCGCCCACGGCGTACTGCACCACGCGGCCTGCCCGGTGGCCGTCGTACCGGAAACCGACTGATCCCCGCCCCCCGACACGCTTTCGCACCACCGGCCGCGCACGAACCTGACGATGACGCGCACGAACCTGACGATGATCGGAGTCCCCATGACCGAGGCCGCCCCCCAGGAAGCCGCTCTCAGCGAGGAGGAGCTGCGCACCCTGGACGCGCACTGGCGCGCCGCCAACTACCTGGCCGCCGGCCAGATCTACCTCATGGCCAACCCGCTGCTGACCGAACCACTGCGCCCCGAGCACATCAAGCCGCGGCTGCTCGGCCACTGGGGCACCTCGCCCGGGCTCAACCTCGTCTACACCCACCTCAACCGCGTCATCAAGGCCCGCGACCTGGACGCGCTGTGCGTCTGGGGGCCGGGGCACGGCGGCCCGGCGGTCCTCGCGGGCTCCTGGCTGGAGGGCAGTTACAGCGAGACCTACCCGGACATCAGCCGGGACGGGGCCGGCATGGAGCAGCTGTTCCGGCAGTTCTCCTTCCCCGGCGGCGTGCCCAGCCATGTGGCCCCCGAGACGCCCGGCTCCATCCACGAGGGCGGCGAACTCGGCTACTCCCTCGCACACGCCTACGGCGCCGCCTTCGACAACCCCGGTCTGCTCGTGACCTGCGTGATCGGCGACGGCGAGGCGGAGACCGGGCCGCTCGCCGCGTCCTGGCACTCCGACAAGTTCCTCGACCCGGTGCACGACGGCGCCGTCCTGCCCATCCTGCACCTCAACGGCTACAAGATCGCCAACCCGACCGTGCTCTCCCGGCTCCCCGAGAGCGAACTCGACGCCCTGCTGCGCGGATACGGCCACGAGCCGCTGTACGTCACCGGCGAGGACCCCACCGAGGTGCACCGCGCCCTCGCCGCCGCCCTGGACGACGCGCTGGACCGGATCGCGCGGATGCAGCGCGGCGCCCGGGAGGGCGGGAGCACCGAGCGGGTGCACTGGCCGATGATCGTGCTGCGCACCCCCAAGGGCTGGACCGGACCCGCCGAGGTGGACGGCCTGCCCGTCGAGGGCACCTGGCGCGCCCACCAGGTCCCGCTGCCGGGCGTGCGCGAGAACCCCGCGCATCTGCGGCAGTTGGAGCAGTGGCTGCGCTCCTACCGCCCCGAGGAACTGTTCGGCCCGGACGGCCGGCCCAGCGCCGACGTCCTCGCCTGCGTCCCCGAGGGCGCCCGCCGCCTCGGCGCCAACCCGCACGCCAACGGCGGTGTCCTGCTGCGCGATCTGCCGCTGCCGCCCCTGGACACCTTCGCCGTGGCCGTCGACAAGCCGGGCACCGCCCTGCACGAACCCACCCGGATCCTCGGCGACCTCCTCGAACAGGTCATGGAGGACACCCGCGAACGCCGGGACTTCCGGCTCGTCGGCCCGGACGAGACCGCCTCCAACCGGCTCCAGGCCGTCTTCGACGCCAGCGGCAAGGCATGGCAGGCCGAGGTGCTCCCGGTGGACGAGCACCTCTCACGGCACGGCCGGGTGCTGGAGATCCTCTCCGAACACCTCTGCCAGGGCTGGCTGGAGGGCTATCTGCTCACCGGCCGGCACGGACTGTTCTCCTGCTACGAGGCGTTCGTGCACATCGTCGACTCGATGGTCAACCAGCACATCAAGTGGCTCAAGACCTCACGGCAGTTGACATGGCGGGCTCCCATCGCTTCCCTCAACTACCTGCTCACCTCGCACGTCTGGCGCCAGGACCACAACGGGTTCTCGCACCAGGACCCCGGCTTCGTGGACCACGTCCTCAACAAGAGCCCCGAGGTCGTCCGCGTCTATCTGCCGCCGGACGCCAACACCCTGCTCTCGGTGGCCGATCATGTGCTGCGCAGCCGCGACTACGTCAATGTCGTCGTCGCCGGCAAGCAGCCCTGCTTCGACTGGCTGACCATGGACCAGGCCCGCGCCCACTGCGCGCGCGGCGCCGGGATCTGGGAGTGGGCCGGCACCGAGAACGGCGGCGAACCCGATGTCGTCCTCGCCTGCGCCGGTGACGTCCCCACCCAAGAGGTGCTGGCCGCCGCCCAGTTGCTGCGCCGGCACCTGCCCGATCTCGCGGTGCGGGTCGTCAACGTGGTCGACATGACCCGGCTGCTGCCGCACGACGAACACCCGCACGGCATGACCGACTTCGAGTACGACGGCCTGTTCACCACCGACAAGCCCGTCATCTTCGCATACCACGGCTACCCCTGGCTGATCCACCGCCTCGCCTACCGCCGCACCGGCCACCAGAACCTCCATGTGCGCGGCTACAAGGAGTCGGGCACCACGACCACCCCGTTCGACATGGTCGTCCGCAACGACCTCGACCGCTACCGCCTCGTCATGGACGTCATCGACCGCGTCCCGGGCCTCGCGGTGCGCGCCGCCGCCGTCCGCCAGACCATGGCCGACGCCCGCAGCCGCCACCACGACTGGATCCGCGAGCACGGCACGGATCTGCCCGAGGTCGCGGAGTGGACCTGGGGCGGCTGAGGCCACCGAGAGGCCTCGGAGAGGCTGAGCCCCGGCGCCCGGCCCGCGTGCCCCGCCCCGTCCGGCGGGGCACGCGGGCCGGACGGCCCCTGCGCGCACCCTCGGATCGCCCGACCTGGACATGCCGGGACACATCGACCCGGGCGAAGAGGGTGAGGAGCGGCATGAAGGGCCATGTCTTCCACGGTCCCGCAGCGGCCTCCTGGGAGGACGTCCCGGACCCGGGGATCAAGGAGCCGACCGACGCCGTCGTGAAGGTCGGGGCGGTCACGATCTACGGCACCGACCGGCACATCTCAAGGGCGAGGTGCCCGAGGAGCGGCCCGGCACGGTGCCGTCGGAGAGATCGTCGAGACCGGCGGCGATGTGCGCACCGTACGCCCCGGCGACCGGGTGCTGCTCTCCTGCGTCACTTCCTGCCGCCGCTGCCGCTACTGCCGGGAGGGCGGCTACGGCCAGTGCCTGGGCGGCGGCTGGATCCTCGGCCACCTGATCGACGGCACCCGGGCCGAGTACGTCCGCGTCCCGTACGCCGACCTGTCCGTGCACCCGCTGGCCGGCGCCCTGGCGGGCGAGGACGCCGTACTGCTCGCCGGCATCTTCCCCACCGCCTACGAGGTGAGCGTCCGCAACGGCCGGGTGCGCCCCGGGGACACCGTCGTGGTCGTCGGCGCCGGACCGACCGGGCTCGCGGCGATCCACGGCACGCCTGTTCACACCGGAGCCAATCATCGCCGTCCACCTTGCACCGGGCCGTCCGGAGGCCGCCCGGCGGTTCGGCGCCGACGCGGTCGCGGATGCGTACGAGGCCCCGCACCAGCTGGTCGCGGACCTCACCGACGGGCTCGGCGCGGACGTCGCCATCGAGGCCGTCGGCGTGCCGGACGGCTTCGAACTGTGCACCCGCGTGGTGCGCCCCGGCGGACACGTGGCCGACGTCGGCGTGCACGGCAGGCCCGTCACGCTGCACCTCGAAGACCCGTGGATCAGGGACGTCACCATCACCACCGGCCTGGTGGACACCTCCTCCACCCCGGCCCCGCTGAAGACGGCCGTCGCCGAGACCGGCGCCTTCAAGGTCGTCCTCGGCGGGGAACAGCGCGAACCGGCCGTCCCCGCGGCCTGATCCGGCCGACCGGTGGCTCAGCCGGCCCCGCCCGCCAGCCGCACCCCGGTGACCAGGTCCGGGCGGATGCGCACCGCCTGGTCCATGTCCTCCGGCGGCGCCCAGGGATGCAACAGCTCCCGCAGCCGGGCCAGTTCGGCCGGGTCCGTGACCAGCCGGGCGTACCCCGTCACCACGACGCTCCAGCCGAGATGGGTCTCGGGGTCGATGGCGTCGGCCTCGTACGCGACGACGACCCCGCCGTCCGCGCCCCGGCGGGCGTGCGAGGTCAGCGCGGCGGCCTCATGGGTGCGGATCACGATGTCCCCGCCGTCCAGCACGTGGTTGACCGGGCGGACGGTCGGCAGCGCCTGCCGGGTGAACACGATCCGGCCCAGGGACACGCTGCCCAGCAGCCGCAGCGCCTCCGTACGGTCGAGGTCGATGCGGCGCTGTGCCGTGTCGTGACGAGGGATCATGGCTGGCTTCTTCGCGGTGCGCGGCCGACGGCGGGCAGCGGTCCACGGGTTGCTCCCCGCGCGGACCGAGGGTGCTCTTGCACGGAAGGGAGCGGCACCGCGGGGGATCGGTGCCGCTCCTGAGGACACTCTCGCCCCTGTCGTACGACGCTCGACAGTGCCGTTCGGACCCGCTCCTGGGCCGTACGGCCCCGCCCGTCCGGGTGGGCACATGCCCCCGGCATGCCGAGGATCACAGCGCGCGGTACCCAGGGCGGCGTATCCCTTCCCTGCTCCGAGCGGCTACCGTGTCCCTCGGAACCCGTCGGTCCGAGGCATGGGCTGATGGGAAGTGGAGGGCGTGGTGATCGAAGCGGAGGAGCCCGGCGTGCGGCTGCCGCAGCTGAAGCTGGACGAGCTGCTGGAGGAACTGCAGGCCAGGATCGACGCGGCCCGCGGTACCCGGGACCGGGTGCACAGCCTGCTGGAGGCGGTCCTCTCCGTCGGCCGCGAGCTGGACCTGGAACAGGTCCTGCACTCCATCGTGGAGGCCGCGGCGGCGCTGGTGGACGCGGAGTACGCGGCGCTGGGCGTCATCGGCCCGGACGGCACGACCCTCGCCGCGTTCCACACCGTGGGCCTGTCCGAGGAGCGGATCGCCGACATCGGCCCCTATCCGGAGGGCCACGGCATCCTGGGCGAGCTGATCCGCCACCCGGAGCCCCTGCGCCTGCCGAAGCTCTCCGCGCACCCGTCGTCGTACGGCTTCCCGGCCGGGCATCCGCCGATGAACACCTTCCTCGGCGTCCCGATCCGCGTCCGCGGCCAGGTCTTCGGCAATCTGTACCTCACCGAGAAGCGCGGCGGCGCCGACTTCGACGAGGAGGACGAGTCGGTCCTCGCCACCCTCGCCGTCGCCGCGGGCGTCGCCATCGACAACGCCCGCCTCTACGAGGACTCCCGGCTGCGCGAACGCTGGCTGCTGGCCAACGCCGAGATCAGCCACAGCCTGATGTCCGGCAGCGAGCGCGCCGAGGCCCTGGACCTGATCGCCGAACGCGCCCGGGAGATCACCGGCTCGGCGCTCGCCGCCGTCGCGATGCCGATGCCGGACACCGAGGCGCTCGGCGTGGAGATCGCGGTCGGCGCCCAGGCCGACGCCCACCGCGGCCTCGTACTGCCCCTGGACAACAGCCTGATGGGCCTGGCCTTCACCGCCGCCGCCCCGGTCACCAGCGACGACGTCGCCCGTGACACCCGCGTCGGCCAGGACCCGCCGCGCTTCGAGGGACTCGGCCCCGCCGTCGCCGTCCCGATCGGCACCGGCGAGGGCGGCGCCCGCGGTGTGCTGCTGCTGGCCCGCGACAGCGACCGGCCGGCGTTCTCCGGCAAGGAGACCGAGATGCTGCGGGGCTTCGCCGCGCAGGCCGCGATCGCCATGGAGCTGGCCGAGCGCCGGCAGGCCGCCCAGCAGATCGCCCTCCTGGAGGACCGCGACCGCATCGCCCGGGACCTGCACGACCTCGCCATCCAGCGGCTCTTCGCCACCGGCATGACCCTCCAGAGCGCGGGCCGCTTCATCGAGCACCCGGAGGCGTCCGAGCGGGTCCTGCGCGCCGTGGACGACCTGGACGAGACCATCAAGATCATCCGTTCGACCATCTTCGGACTGCGCGCCCGCGAGGGCGCGGCGGCCGGCGGACTGCGGGCCCGCGCGGTCCGGGTGGCGGGCGAGGCCGCCCCGGTGCTGGGCTTCGCGCCCAGCGTGCGCATGGAGGGCCTGGTCGACACCGACGTACCGGGCGAGATCGCCGACCATGTGGTGGCCGTACTCTCCGAGGCCCTCACCAACATCGCCCGGCACGCCCACGCCGGCCGGGCCGAGGTGCTGCTCGCCACCGACGGCCGCGAGGTGCGCCTGCGCATCAGCGACAACGGCGTCGGCATCCCCTCCGGCGGCCGCCGCAGCGGGCTGCGCAACATGGCGGAACGCGCGGAACGGCTCGGCGGCCGGCTCGACATGGCGAGAACCGAAGGGGGCGGGGCCACACTGGAGTGGCGGGTCCCGCTGCGAGCCTCGTAACCCCGGCGATCCCGGGGGCGCGGGACCGGTGGGCACCCGGAAGGGTCCGGTCGGCCCATGACGGCGGCCGGGCGGCGGCCACAGGCTGAACGTGCGGCGCGGCACCAGAGCCCCTGGAGGAAGCCATGGACGGCACTCCGACCACCGTGGACGACGTGATGACCCGCAGGGTGCTCGCCCTGCGCACCGGCGCGGGCTTCAAGGACATCGTGCAGGCCATGCGCGAGTGGCGGGTCGGCGCCGTGCCCGTGCTGGACGACGCCGGACACGTGGTCGGCGTGGTCTCCGAGGCGGACCTGCTGCCCAAGGAGGAGTACCGCGACAGCGACCTCGACCGGTACGGCAGGATGCGCCACCTCGCCGAGCTGACCAAGGCCGGGGCGGCGAGCGCGGAGGCGCTGATGACCACCCCGGCGGTCACCGTGGCCCCGGACGCCACCCTCGGCCGGGCCGCGCGCGTCATGGCCCGCGCCCGCGTCAAGCAGCTCCCGGTCGTGGATCCCGAGGGCACCCTGCTGGGCATCGTGAGCCGTTCCGACCTGCTGAAGGTGTTCCTGCGCGGCGACGCGGAGATCGCCGGCGAGGTCGGCGCCGACGTCGTCACCCGGCTCTTCGGCGCTGAAGCGGCCGGGATCCGGGTGGAGGTGCACGATGGTGTCGTGACGCTCAGCGGCCGGGTCCGGGAGACCGCGCTCGTACCGCTCGCCGCGCGCCTCGCGCGGGCCGTGCCCGGCGTGGTGGACGTGCGGTGCGCGCTGGCCGGGCCGCCGCGCCACCCGGATCTGGACCCGGACCTGCCGGACGCCGGGTCGGCCCGCACCCGCTGAGGGGCCGCCGGGCGCGAGAGGAGGCGGTGACGATGACACGTACACCTGCCGCGACGGTCAGGCCGGTACGGCTGTGGCGGTGGCGGCGCAATCCGCTGCGGCGGCACAGTGACGCCGTCGAGGCGTGGATCGTCCTCGCCACCTGGGTGCTCGTCCTCGTCTGCGGTGTCGTCGCCGGTCTTCTCGCGGCCCGGGCGTCCGCCGCCTCGTACGCCGCCCGGCTCGCCCAGGTGCACCCGGTCACGGCGGTGCTCACCGGCCCGGCCGCCACCCCGGCCGCCGGTACCGGCTACGACGACGGGCGGGTGTGGGCGAGCGTGCGCTGGACCGACGCGGACGGCTCGGTGCACACGGACCGGGCGAAGGTCGCGTCCGGCGCCCCCGCCGGCAGCAGCGTCACGGTCTGGGCCGACCACGCCGACCATGTGGTCGCCCCGCCGGTCACCGGCGCCTCGGCCGACCTCCAGGCGGCCCTCACCGGTGTCCTCGTGGGCCCCTCGGCCGGTGCCGCCGTCTGGTGCGCGGGCCGGCTGGTCCGGGGCCGGCTGATCCGGCGCAGGATGACCGAGTGGGACGAGGAGTGGAAGCAGATAGGGCCACGCTGGGGCAACCTCAGCGGCGGCCGCGGATGAACGACGACGCCGGACCCCGGGGCTCCGAGAATCTCCCGGCAGTGCCCGAGCCGGTGCTCAGCCCTCCGCGAGGTGGCAGTCCACCCCCACCACGCCCTCCACACCCCGCACCATGCGCAGCGCGAGCGGGATCCGCGTGCCGTCCGTGACCTTCCCGGTCAGCGTCACGACGCCGTCGACCACCACGACGTGCAACGGCTCGACCGGCGCCGGGAACAGCACGTCCAGCACCTCGCGCCGGATCTCGTCGGCCAGTTCACGATCGTCGCGCAGGAACACCTTGAGCAGGTCGCCCCGGCTGACCACGCCCTCCAGCACGCCCTCCGCGGTCACCACCGGCAGCCGCTTGACGCGCTTGAGCGCCATGACGCGCGCCGCCTCCGCGAGCGTGGCGTCGGCGTGCACGGTGACGGCGGGCGTGCTCATCAGGTCCTCGGCGGTCAGCCCGCCGGCCTTGGCCAGGTCGCCCAGCCGCTGCCGCTGGGTGAGCCGGTCGGGATCGCTGTCCCGGAACTCCTCCTTGGGCAGCAGATCCGCCTCCGAGACCACCCCGACCACCCGGCCGTCGCCCTCCAGGACCGGCAGGGCACTGATGTCCCACCGCTCCATCCGCGCCACGATGTCCTTGAACAGGGCCGTACGACCCACCGCCACCGCGGCGCGCGTCATCACGTCGCCGACCCGGCTCGGGCCCCCGGTACGGGCCTGTGCGGCGGGCTGCCGGGCGGTCACTCGGCGCTCCCGCTGCCGTAGGGCGCGTAGAGGTCGAGCAGCCTGACCCGGGAGGCGTGCAGCCGCTGGGCGACCACGCGGCCGACCCACAGCGCGATCGCCCGCCCGAACTCCGGGTCCTCCTCGCACAGCGCGAGCACGGAGGCGGCGTCGAACTCCCAGGCCCGCACCGGGCTCATCGCCTCGGCGCCCAGCTGCCAGATGTGCGGCGGGAAGTGCCAGGACCAGCCGATCAGTTCACCGTGCCCGAGGGTCTCGATGACGGCCGGCCGGCGGCCGGGTACGCGCAGGTCGAGGGCGATCGTGCCGGTGCGCACGATCCAGAAGCGGTCGGCGCGCCGCCCCTCCTCGAACAGCCGGGTGCCGGCCTCGAAGGAGACCTCGCGGGCGAGGCTCATCAGCCGCTCGCGCCGCACGGGGTCGAGCGCCGTGGTCATGGTGGTGGCGGAGGTCATCGCACCGGCTCCCTTCCTGGGGTGGTGGTCCCAGCGTGAGCGCGTCCGCGCGCCGCCGCCACAGGTCGCCCGGACCCGGGCGGGGGCCTTTCGGCCCAGGGACGGAGGGCCGGGCAGCGGTCCGGGGCGTGGACCCGAGGGGCGGAGACGCGAAGGACGGGAAGGGCCACCCGCTTCTCGCGGATCCGGATTGCGCGGTGCGCGGCTCCCGGCCGCTTCTCCACGTCTCAACGGCTCTTCCCGCCACTACCAGCACACCACGAGAACCGTCGGCGCACCAGTGCCGTCCGGTACCGGGGCGCTCCCGGGAAGGGGGCCGTACGGCCCCAGCCGTATCGCGCCCCGGTGGCGCACCATGGAGGGCAAGCGTACGGGGATAGAAACACGCAAACCCGTCATGGGGGCGTGGAGCGGAGAAGAGAGGCTGAGAGCATGGTCTTCGCATCTTGGACCACCCCCGGGGTCTTCACCGGCCGGGGCGGCGCCCGCACCGTGGAGGCGGGCATCCTCACCGGGGACCTGACCGTCCACACCACCTGGGACGGGCGCAGGGCCGATGTGGCGGTGCAGTACAGCGGCACCTCCCAGTGGTTCACGCTCAGCGGCAGCCCGGTGCCCTGCCGCTCCGAGCGGGCCAGCCGGGACCTGCACCAGGAGGTCGTCGAGTCCATCAGGGCCGGCGCCGCGGCCACCGTCCCCCGGTTCCACCAGACCGCCGCCCCGTAGCGGCACGGCGCCGCCGCGGCCGGGTCAGGCGTCCAGTGCCGCGTCCACGTCCGGATAGCAGTGGATCAGGCCGGTGAGCCCGACCATCTCCAGGGTGCGCAGCACGGGTCTGCGCACCCCGGCCAGGCGCAGCCAGCCCGTCGGCTCATGCGCCTGGTGGACGGCGATGAGGACGTTGATGCCGCTGGAGTCCATGAACCCCACCCCGGCGAGGTCGGCGACCGTGCGCGGGGTGTCCGCCGTGGCCGGGGGCATCAGCGCGCTCCGCAGGACACCGGCGGTCTGGTGGTCGACCTCGCCGGCCACCGTCACGACGACGGCCCCGCCGCGCGGCGCGCGGCCGATCGCCAGCCCGCCCGGCTCCACTGATTCGTCGATGCTCACGCTGTCCGTCACCCGTACCTCGGCCCTTCGAAGGTTCCTCAAGTCCCTGTTCGGCCCCCGCTCAGGGGCAGCCTGCCCCGTTTTCCCCGGACGATGCCGCACCGGTGCCGCACGGCAGCGGCTCCCGGCGTTCCAGCCAGGCGCGCGGTACGGCCGTCACGCCGGTGCGCGCGGCCACGATGCCCCCGGCGATGGCACAGGTGGTGTCCACGTCGCCGAACCCCTCCGCCGTGGTCCACAGGGCGGACACCAGGTCACCGGGGTGGCGGGCCGCGCACCACACGGCGAACGGCACCGTGTCGTCGGCGCGGATCCGCTGCCCGCTGCCGAGCGATTCCGCCGCGCGCCACGGCTCGGTGGCGAAGGGCACCTCGGCGGCGCGGGCCAGTCCGTCGCGGACCGCGCCGCGCGGGGTCAGGGCCGCCACCTCGGCGACGCTCAGCGTGCCGCGCACCGACAGGGCGGCCGCGACCGCCACGGCGACCGCTCCGGCGATGCCCTCGGGATGGGCATGGGTGACCTCGGCGGAGCGCGTCGCCTGCGCGACCACCCGCGGGAGGCTGCCGTGGAAGAACGCGCCGAGCGGGGCCACCCGCATCGCCGCGCCGTTGCCGAGACTGCCCTCGCCGCCGAACAGCTCACGCGCGAACTCACGCCAGGAATCCGGGAGTTCGAGCAGACGCGGCAGCAACTGGTGCATGCCGTGGCCGTAACCCCGGGCGGGATCGGCGTCGTGGCCGAGCGCGAAGGACAGGGCCAGTTCGCGCGGACGGATCTCGCCGTGCTCGTCCAGCACCCGCAGCACGGCGAGGGCCATCGCGGTGTCGTCGGTCCAGGGCCACGGCGATTCCCCGGGCGTCTGCCGGGCGCGTATCTCCCGCAGCGCGCGGCGGGGTTCGCGGAAGAGCGGGAACCAGCGTTCGCCGAAGGCGTCGCCGAGCGCCAGGCCCTCCAGGCTGCGGTGGGCGGCGGCACGGTCCGTGGGCGCGGTGACGGTCATGGCCCCGATTCTGCCCGGCCGGTCACAGAGGTGTGGCGGCGTGCAGCAGAAACGCCAGGGTGAGCGCGGAGTTGGCCGAGAACATCGCGGACAGGAGGGCTCCGGTGGCCGCGGTCCACACCGCGAGACCGGCCGTCGTGAACAGGGACGGCCAGGCGCGGGCGGCGGGTTCGGGACCGAGGAGGGCCGCGACCCGGCGGGGGAGCGGACCCGGCGCGGCGAACGCGGGCAGCGCGGGCGCGGGGCCGGTGGCGGCCAGCGCCGCCCGGCCGATCGCGCGGGCCACCACCCGGCGGCTGCCCACGGCCCGCGCGGCCTCCTCGTCCGCCCACCGCTCCGCCGTGTACGCCACCGCCGTGCGCAGCGGCAGCAGGAACGGGTTGGCGCAGGCCGCGAGTCGGACCAGCAGCAGATGGCGGTGGTGCCGGGCGGCGAGATGGGCCCGCTCGTGCGCGAACAGCGCGCGGCGCTCCCGCGCGGCCAGCGACCCGAGCATCCCCCGGGACACCACGATCCGGTCCCGCCGCCCGCCCGGCAGCGCGTAGGCGTACGGCGCCGCGTCCGGCAGCACGGCCACCTCGGTGCCCGGTAACCCGGCGAGCGCCCGGTGGGCCCGCCGCCGTACCCGCACATGACGCGCGAGGGTGCGGCCGCACGCGGCGAGGACCGCGAGCAGCGCCGGGATCGCGGCCTTGCCCGCGATCTCGTGCCGGGGCACGCTCTCGCGCACCTCCGGGTCGGACCAGCCGTCCGGCAGCGGATTGCCGGGCAGTTGGGCGGTGCCGACCACCATCAACAGGACCAGGCACACCGTGCTGCACAGCGCCAGCACGGTGGACACCGACGTCAGCAGCACGGTCGCGGTGCGCGGATGCAGCCGCTGCTCGGCCAGCCGGGCGATCGGCCAGGCGGTCAGCGGCAGGACGAGGGGCAGGAAGACGAAGATTCCCATGCGCGCTCAGTCGTCGCCGGGTTCCAGCAGCGCGCGCAGCAGCCGCTCGTCGCCCTCGGGCAGCGCGGTGATGAAGCTGGCCAGCACCGCGTGCCGGTCCTGCTCGCCGTCCAGGACCCGGCGCATCTTCAGCGCGGCGAGCCCCGCCTCGTCCGCGGCCGGCAGCCACACGAAGGAGCGTCCCTCGCGCCTGCGGGTGACGGCGTTCTTCACCAGCAGCCGGCCCAGGACCGTCATCACGGTCGTATAGGCGAGACCGGCGGCCAGATGGTCGCGCACCCAGCCCGCGGTCACCGGACCGCCGGCCTCGTGCAGTGCCCCGAGCACCCGTGTCTCCAACGCCCCCTGCGCCCTGCGCCGACGGTGCGCGTCCGGCTCCGCCACCCGCGTTCTCCCTTCCTGCGTGGCCGTCCGTGTGCCTCAACCCCTCGTCCCGAAGGAGCGTCACATCGTACAGAGCGGACCTGCGGCGGCTTTCTTCTACAGTGTTGTAGATTCGCACCGGCGAACCGGTGAGGGCGACGAGAGCAAGGGAGCGGACCCGTGTCGGTCAACCTGAGCAAGGGTCAGCGGATCAGTCTGGACAAGGCGGACGGCGGCGCGCTGGACGCCGTACGGATGGGGCTCGGCTGGCGGGCCGCGCCGCGCAAGGGGTTCCTGGCCAAACTGGTCGGTGCCCGCGAGATCGACCTGGACGCCTCCGCGCTGCTGTTCGCGGGCGGGCAGCTCGCGGACGTCGTCTTCTTCCGCCATCTGGCCAGCGACGACGGCTCGGTACGGCACCTCGGCGACAACCTCGTCGGCGGCGCGGGCGCCGGGAGCGACGACGAGGTCATCCTGGTGGACCTGGCGCGCGTCCCCGGCCATGTCGACCAGATCGTGTTCACCGTCAACTCCTTCACCGGGCAGACCTTCGGCGAGGTGCAGGACGCCTTCTGCCGGCTGGTCGACGAGCGGACCGGCACGGAACTCGCCCGCTACACCCTCAGCGGCGGTGGCGCCTACACGGCGCAGATCATGGCGAAGCTCCACCGCACCGGCACCGGCTGGCAGTTGCAGGCCCTCGGCGCACCGGCCTCCGGCCGCACCTTCCAGGACCTGCTGCCCGCGATCTCCGCGCACCTGTGACCCTTCTTGATCACATCTTTGCGCGGGCGTGGAACCGGTGACGGGCGGAACACGTTGATCATCATGGACGCGGATCACCGCGGTGGCTCTGGAGGAGATGCATGAGCACGACCCTGGCCAAGGGCGGCAATGTGTCGCTGAGCAGGCAGGCCCCCGGCCTGACTGCCGTGACGGTCGGGCTGGGCTGGCAGGCCGACCCCGGTTACGAGCCGGACGGCAGCGCGCTGTTGTGCGATGCCACCGGCCGGGTGCTCTCCGACGAGCACTTCGTCTTCTTCAACAACCCGAGCAGCCCCGACGGTTCGGTCCGGCACGACGGCCAGGGCCGCCCCGCCGGTGCGGACGACCAGCGGATCCGGATCGACCTGACCCGGCTCCCGGACGCCGTGGAGAAGGTCGTCTTCCCGGTCTCCCTGTACGACGCGGCGGGCCGCGGCCACACCTTCGGACAGGTGCGGCGCGCCCACATCCGCGTCCTGGACCAGGACGGCGACACCGAACTGGCCCGCTACGAGGTGACCGGCGGCGCCCTCGGGCAGGAGACGGCACTGGTCCTCGGCGAGCTGTACCGGCACGGCGCGGAGTGGAAGTTCCGCGCGGTGGGCCAGGGGTACGCCTCCGGCCTCGCGGGCATCGCGAGCGACTACGGGGTGACGGTGCTGGGGGAGGCGGCGGCGCCCGAACCGGCCCCGCACAAGGCCCCGACGGCACCCGAACCGGCCCCGTACAAGCCTTCGGCGGGACCCGAACCGGCCCCGTACAAGCCCTCGTCGGCGCCCGGACCGATGCCCCGTCAGGCCCCGGCCCCTGCCCCGCTGCCGCCCGCCCCGCCGCCGGCGCCCGTACCACCCGCCCCCGCGTCCGCCGTATCCGCGCATCCCACCGGGAGTTCCCCCATGACCTGTTTCTTCGACCCCAACCACGGCCCCGGTGTGACGACCGTGACCTGGTCCCCGCAGTGGGGCGTGCCCCGGCCCGTGCAGGCCTGCGGCGGCTGCGCCCAGCGGGTGCAGACCACGGTGCCGCCCTTCTACACCCCGCCCCAGCAGGGCTACCCCCAGCCGGTGGCACCGGGCTACCCGCAGCAGGGCTACCCCCAGGGCTATCCCCAGCAGGGCTATCCCCAGCAGGGCTACGGGCAGCCGTACGACGACCGTGCGCACGACTACCACCACCACGACCACGACGAGCGCGGCGGCGGCCGCCGGTTCGGCACCGGCGCGCTGATCGGCGCCGGCGCGGCCGGACTCATCGGCGGCGCGCTGCTGAACGAGGCGTTCGACGACGACGAACCGGACGTCGTCAACAACTTCTACGAGGACTGACGCCCGCCCGACCACCGTGCGCCGCCCCTCGCGCGGCGCACCCCTCCCGTCCCGTGGCGGTCCGTTCCCGTTCCCGGACCGCCGTCGGCCCCGGACGCCTACACTGGGTCGGCGCATATGCGTCGGCTGTGCGGAGGGTGGGGACGGGAGAGGACCGTGACGGACAACGCCGGGGGGTACGACGATCCGCCCGCCGAGGTGCTGACCGAGGCCGCCGCCGCGTTCGGACTGCTCGCCTCCTCCGCCCGGCTCCATCTGATGTGGGCCCTGTCACAGGGTGAGAGCGATGTCACGCACCTCGCCGGCCGGGTGGGCGGCGCCCTGCCCGCGGTCAGCCAGCACCTGGCCAAGCTGAAGCTCGCCGGACTCGTCCGCTCCCGCCGTGAGGGACGACGGCAGGTCTACTACATCGACGACCCGGACGTGGTGACCCTCGTGCGTGCGATGGTCGGGCAGCTGACCGCCCGCGCCCGGGACACCGCCGCCGCCCCTGTTCGCCGGCTGCACGGGATCGGCGGCTGAGCGTCACCGGCCCTTCCGGTCCACCGGGCACTCAGGCCCAGGTAAGAGCGCTCACCTGTACGCTCCGCTCACAGACGGGGCGCGTAGACTCCGGCTGCCGTACCACCCCGCCCAGGGCCGCCGGTGCGATGAGGTGCCTCACCTGTGAATCTCATGTGCATCCCTGCAGTTCCGGGCCATTTGTTTGTTAGATTGCGCAACTACGCAATCGAGGTGGGGCGGCACGTCACCGCCTCGTACACCACCGCGCATGCCGGTCCGCAGCGTCGACGGCCCGGCCCGACCCTTCAGGGGAGTGGGAGATGAGCGACCCGTGGGACGGGCCGGCCGGCCAGGCCACGCGCCGCCGTGACCGCCGGGTGCCCGGCCAGCGGGCCCCCGAGCCGGACCCGGCAGGTGCCGAGGCGCCACCTTCCGAGGCCCGCCCCCAGGGCGGCCGGGCCGCGGCCCGCGCGGCCGCCCGCTCCGGTGGCGGAAAGCGCTCCCGCAGGGGCAGGGCCCGCCCGGTGTCGCGCGCCAGGCGCGTGCTGAAGATCGCCGCGATATCGCTGTCGACGGTCATCGTGGTCACCGCCGGCGCCGGCTGGTGGTTCTACGACCATCTGAACGGCAACATCCACAGCCTCTCCCTCGACGGCAAGGGCGGCACGGAGAAGCCCGACGCCTTCGGGCGCACCCCGATCAACATCCTGGTGATGGGTTCGGACGGCCGCACCAACGCGGCGGACTGCAAGCTCGGCGGCGGCTGCTCCCACACCGGGGTGCAGACCGGCAGCAACGCGGACGTGGAAATGGTCGTCCACATATCCGCCGACCGCTCCAACGCCACCGTGATGAGCATCCCGCGCGACACCATGACGCAGGTGCCGAGCTGCAAGAACCCCGAGAACGGCCAGTCCACCGCGGGCTACTTCGGCCAGATCAACAGCGCCCTCCAGTACGGCCCCGCCTGCCAGGTGGAGACCGTCCACCAGCTCACCGGCATCACCATCGACCACTTCGTCAAGCTGGACTTCTCCGGCGTGGTCAAGATGTCCGACGCGGTCGGCGGCGTCCCCGTATGCGTCAGCGACAACGTGTACGACACCTACTCGCACCTGAAGCTGTCCAAGGGCACCCACACCCTCAAGGGCGTCGCGGCCCTGGAGTTCGTGCGCTCCCGGCACGGCTTCGGCGACGGCAGCGACCTGGGCCGGACGATCTCCCAGCACATCTTCCTCAGCTCGATGATCCGCAAGTTCAAGAGCGCGGGCACCCTCACCGACCCCGGCGCGGTCTACGACCTCGCGGACGCCGCCACCAAGGCGCTCACCGTGGACGACGGCCTCGACACGGTGAAGAAGCTGATCGGCCTCGCCTCGGACGTGAACAAGGTCCCCACCAAGCGGATGACCTTCACGACCATGCAGACGGCGGCCGACCCGGCCAACGACAACCGCGTGGTGGTGGGCCCCGGCGCCAAGACGCTCTTCGCCACCATCGCCGGCGACCAGTCCCTGACCACCGGGTCCGGCGGCAAGAGCGCGGCGGCCTCCGCCACCAAGAAGGCCACCACACCGAGCGTGCCCGCCGCGCAGATCGCGGTCACGGTGGAGAACGGTACGGCCGTCACCGGCCGCGCCTCCGACATCGCCACCGCCCTCACCGACCAGGGCTTCAGCTCCGGTACGACCACGGCCAACGCGCCGAGCCCGTCGGCGACCACCACGCTCACCTACGGCGACGGTCAGAAGGGCGAGGCCCAGACGGTCGCCAAGGCGATCGGACTGTCCGGCTCGCACCTCAAGCAGGGCACCGGCACCGGCCTGACCCTCGTCATCGGCGGCGACTGGGCCTCCGGCACCACCTTCCCGGGCGGCTCCGCCGGGACCGCCGACACCAAGACGGCGGTCTCCAACGCCCACGCCTCCACGGCCGACCAGGCCAAGGCGTGCGCCAAGGTCAGCCCGTACAAGACCGTCACCCTCGACGGGGTGTCCATGACGCCGTCCGAGGCGTACGCGGAGGCCAGGGACAAGCCGGACTCGGACTCCTGACCTCAGGCTCCTGACCTCGGACTCCTGGTCTGGTGCGCCGTCAGGAGGGCCGCTGCGAGGCGGCCGCGTCGGGGCGCAGATCGGCGAGGGTGAGCGGATGCGCCGGCGGGTCGGGCAGCGCGATACGGGACGTGACACCGAGGTCGGGGCCCACGCGCAGCAGTTCGCCGGGCGCCAGCAGTCGCCAGTGCGGGCTCTCGTCCAGGGGCTCGCTGGCCACGACGACCGACGACAGACCGGCCAGCCCCGCCGAGCGCACCCGCAGCCGCCCGTGCCGGCCGGTGTGGTCCAGATGACGTGAGCCGTGGTGGCCGCCCGCGGGCCGCTCCAGGACGTACAGCTCATGGGTGTCCGGATAGCGCAGCGCCCACAGTTCGTCGGCTGTGACGAGGATGACGTTCAGCGCGAACAGCGGCAGGTTCTCGGCGACCCAGCGGGCCGCCGTCACCAGTCCCGCGGACACGTCACCGCCGTTCGCCTCGGAGTCCCGGGTGACGAGGGCGAAGAACCGCTCGGAGTCGGTGTCGCCGTGCACCAGGGCGCGGTCCTCGCCCAGGTGACGGTCGAGCAGATCGAGCCCCTCGATCACCCCGTTGTGCGCGAACAGACGCCCGCGCTGCTCGAAGGGGTGCGTGTTGCGCAGATCGAGGCCGCCCGTCGAGGCGTACCGGATGTGCGCGAGGAAGGTGGCCGACTCCACCTCGCGGGCCTCCTCGGCGAAGGCCCGGTCCTCGTAGGCGGCGATCGGCGCCTTGTGCACCTCGGGTGTGCCGTCGGCCGCGTAGTACCCGAGGCCGGTGCCGTCCGGTTCGCGGTGGCTCTGCGCGCTGAGGCTGTCGGGCGCCTCCAGCAGCCAGAAGGTGGCACGGGTGCGCCGGGGAGCGCTGGTCAGCCCGAACAGACGGCACACGGGATCCTCCGAAGTGACGGCTCCTCCGAACAGAAGGTCAATCCGTTCATACCCCAGGCAAAAGGAAGATACCGGTAAAGGGAGTAAGAGTCATGGAAACCTGAAGGAAGCGCAATGCATCCCGTTTTCCCCACGGAATCCCCCCGAAGCGCTGCACAGTGTGGGGGTGCGGTCACCCGGCCGACACCAGCACCACGCACCATGCACAGCACCATGTACAAAGGGGGACCTCTGTGTCCGTTTCTGTTCTCACGACCGTCCGTCGGCTGAGCGCCGCCACCGCTGTGGCGGCGGCCGTCGTCGGCGCCGCCGCGCTGCCCGCCGCGGCCGCCGGCCACCACTCGGGCCGCTCGCACGGCGTGGTGTACATCAGCAATGTGCGGTACGACAGCACGGGCCGGGGGGCCCGTACCAACGTCGCGCTGAACCAGCAGTGGGTGGCCGTCACCAACGAGTCGCGCAAGGCGGTGAACCTCAACGGCTGGACGCTGTCGGACGCCGCCGGGCACACCTTCACCTTCCGCCACTACTCCCTCGGCGCCCGCGCCACGGTCCGCGTCCACACCGGCGTCGGCCGGAACACCCGGTCCGACCTGTTCCAGGACCGCCACTCCCAGGTCTGGGACAAGTCGGACACCGCCAAGCTGCGCAACGACCGCGGGCGCCTGGTCGACCAGGTCGCCTGGAACCAGCACCGCGCCACGGGCCACTCGCGCCAGGGCGGCGGCCGCCACTGAACGCCGGCCGGCTGAGGTGAACGGTGCGGGCGGTGCGCGGCTCCCGGAGCGGCGCACCGCCCGTCGGTGTGACGGCGGTTCAGAGCACCGACCCCAGGGCCTGTTCGAAGGTGGGATGGCGGAAGGCGAAGCCCGCCTTCGTCAGCGCCGCCGGGACCGCGCGGGTGCTGCATGTGACGGTCGTCGCGAACTCCCCGAGCGCGGCGCGGAGCGCGAAGGCCGGGGCGGGCACGACGGCCGGGCGGTGCAGCAGACGGGCCGTCACCCGGGTGACCTCACGTTCCCTCAGCGGCTCGGGGGCCGTGAAGTTGACCGGCCCCGAGAGCGCGTCGGTGTCGAGGGCGAACCGCAGCGCCGCGATGTGGTCGGTCAGCGAGACGAACGGCCAGTACTGGTCGCCGGACCCGATCCGGCCGCCCAGCCCGAGCCGGAACAGCGGCAGCAGCCGCCCGAACGCCCCGCCCTCGCCCGCGACCACCAGCCCGGTCCGCGGATGCACCACCCGGATCCCCGCCTCCCGGGCCGGCCCGGCCGCGGCCTCCCAGTCGACGCAGACGGATGCCAGGAAGTCGTCCCCGGGCGGCGCGCTCTCGTCCACGATCCGCTCACCGGTGTCCCCGTAGTAACCGGTCGCGGACGCCGAGACGAGCACCCGGGGCGGCTCGTCGGCGTCGGCGCACGCCCGCGCGATCGCCCGGGTCCCCCGCACCCGGCTCTCCCGGATCTCCCGCTTGTACGACGCGCTCCACCGGTGGTCCCCGACCCCGGCCCCCGCCAGATGCACCACCGCGTCCACCCCCTCAAGGCGCACCCCGCCCCCGGACGGGTCCCAGGTCACCGCCTCGCTGCCGTCCCCCGGAGCATGATCCGCCCCCTCCCGGACGAGCCTGACGACCTGATGCCCGTCCCCCGACAGGGAACGGACGAGGGCGGAACCGATGAGCCCATGGGACCCGGTGATCGCGACGCGCATGACGTCCTCCTGGGGCGGCGACAGGGTGTGATGCCTTCTGATGTCTCCTCAGATTCAAACCCGAACCGACCCGGTTCGCGGCGCACGCCATGAGCGTTCCCCGGGTGTGTCCTCGCACTCCGTCTCCCGTCCCGCCCCCGGTGCCCCGGATCTCCCAACGGCCCGCGCGGACCCGGTGGTAGAGAGGCCGTGGGGTAGGCTATTGATTGGTTTAACGTTCAGCTTGAGGAGGGTCCATGGCTCAGCAGGAGCGAGCTGTGCGGACCCGACGGGCTGTCCTGGAGGCCGCCGCCGGGGTGTTCGCCGAGCGTGGCTATGCCGCGGCGACCATCGCCGAGATACTGAACCGGGCCGGTGTCACCAAGGGCGCCCTCTACTTCCATTTCGACTCCAAGGCGGCCCTCGCGAGGGGCGTGCTGGAGGAGCGGATCTCGGGCGAGTACCACGTCCCCCGGGAGCTGAAGCTCCAGGAGTGGGTGGACGCCGGGATGACCCTGGCCGACCGGCTGCCGCGTGAGCCCCTGCTGCTGGCCGCGGTCCGGCTCTCGGCCGACCTCCAGGGGCGGGACGTCTTCGGCAGCGCCTGGCCGGCCTGGGCCGGACTCACCGCGTCCCTGCTGGCGGAGGCCCAGGCCAGGGACGAGGTGCTGCCGCACGTGGTGCCGGAGGAGACCGCGCAGGTCTTCCTCGGGGCGTGGATAGGGGTGCAGCTCGTCTCGCAGGCCGTCGCCGACTGGGCCGATCTGGACCAGCGGATGTCGGCGCTCTTCGGCCATCTGCTGCCCGCCATCGCCGTCCCGTCCGTCCTGGTCCGGCTCGACACCGCCCCCGACCGTGGCGCGCGGGTGATCGCCGAGGCCCGACGCCGCTCACGGGCCGCGCTGGCCGGCGCCTCCAGCTGAAACGTCACAGGCCCGGGTCCGCCCGCAGCCCGATCAGCCTCTTCGGCCGAGGCCGTCCACCTGAGTCCCGTCACCTGAACCGGCCCCCGGCCCGAATCGTTCGCCCTGACCCCCGTCACCTGAACCGGCCCCCGGCCCGAGTCGCTCGCCCTGGCCCCCTTCACCCGATCCGCCCCCCGGCCCGAGTCGCCCACCCTGGCCCCCTCCACCCGAACCGCCCCCGCAGGAAAGGCCGTCACGTGACCTGGGAGTGGGACGAGACCCTGTTCGCCGGAGCCGCCGAGCACTACGAGCGCGGCAGGCTGCCGTACGCCCCGGGTCTGGTGCCCCTGCTCGCCGGGGCGCTGTCCGCCGACGGGCGGGGCCGGCTGCTCGACGTGGGCTGCGGTCCGGGCACCGTCACCGTGCCACTGGCCGCCCTGTTCCACGAGGCCGTCGGGATCGATCCCGACCCGGGGATGATCCGCGCGGCCGAACGCCGGGCCGCCGCCGCGGGGATGGCCGGGCGGACCCGCTGGGCACGGCTGCGTGCCGAGGAACTCCCGGCCGGACTCGGCCTGTTCGGCGCCGTGGTCTTCGCGCAGTCCTTCCACTGGACCGACCGCGCCCGGGTGGCCCGCACTGTCCGCGCGCTGCTCCGGCCCGGCGGCGCGCTGGTCCACCTCGCCGACCTCAAGGGCGAGCGCCGGACGACCGGGGGATCGCCGTACCCCGCCGTGCCCCACGAGGGCATCGCCGCGCTGGTCAAGGAGTACCTCGGGCCCGTCCGCCGCGCGGGTCGCGGGCTGCTGCCCCAGGGCACGCCCGGGGGCGAGGCCCGGATCCTGGCGGAGGCGGGATTCCTCGGCCCCGAGCGTCATGTCGTACCCGGTGGCGGGGTACTGGAGCGCACCGCCGACGACGTCGTCGCCTGGACCTTCTCGCACTCCTTCGCCGCCCCGCACCTCTTCGGCCCGCGGCTGGACTCCTTCGAGGAGGATCTGCGCGGGCTGCTCGCGGAGGTCTCCCCGAAGGGGCGTTTCGCCGAGCGAGCCCCCAGTACCGAGGTGTTCATCTGGCGGAATTCCGGACCGGTTTGATCCGCTTGAGACGCGGTACAGGCCACCGAGAATTCAGTGCGAAAAACATATCGTCGGTCACTACGATGTGATCCCTCAGACAACCATTCGACCGGCTCGCCGGACTGGGCCGGTCGGGGTCGCCGATGCCAGGGACCGCTCCCCGGGCTGCGGTGATCTTCCTGTAACAGGAGGACCCTCCCGCATGTTCCGACGTATTGGCGCTGCCGTCGTCCGGCATCCGGTCTGGACGATCGTGGCATGGCTGATCGCCGCGGTGGCGATCGTCGCCACCGCCCCAGGCCTGCCCTCCAACAGTGACGAGAGCAGTTTCCTGCCCAAGAGTTACGAGTCCATCCAAGCGGCGAATCTCCAGCAGAAGGCGTTCCCCAGCGCGTTCACCCCGTCCGCGATCGCGCTCTACCAGCGCACCGACGGCGGCCGGCTGACCGCCGCCGACCAGAAGGACATCGCCCGGATCACCACCGAGCTGGGCGAGAAGAAGATCGATCAGGTGCAGAAGGTGGTCCCCGGCCCGCCGTCGAAGGACGGCAGGTACTCCCTGACCCTGGTCCAGATGGACAGCAAGAACGCCGGCCAGCCCAAGCAGGCCGACGCCGCCAAGACCCTGCGCGCCGACGTCGAACAACTGGCCCGGGGCACCCACCTCGACGTGAAGCTCGGCGGTTCCGCCGCGCAGGCCCTCGACCAGCAGGACTCCTCCCAGCGCGGCCAGGCGCTGATCGGCATCGGCACCTTCGTCATCATCCTGGTGACCCTGCTGATCATCTTCCGCGCGCCGGTCCTGGCCGTCCTGCCGCTGATCCTCATCGGCCTTGTCTCGGCCGTCGCCAACGGGCTGATCGCCTACGCCACCAAGCTGTTCGGGCTCCAGGCCAACAGCTCGATCTCGTCCATCCTGATCGTGGTGCTCTTCGGCGTGGGCACGGACTACTTCCTGTTCCTGATGTTCCGCTACCGCGAACGCCTCAGGGCCGGTGACGAGTCCAAGGAGGCGATGATCAACGCGGTCGGCCGGGTCGGCGAGGCCATCGCCTCGGCCGCCGGCGCGGTCATCATCGCCTTCCTCGCGCTGGTCCTGTCCACCCTCGGCTTCCTCAAGCAGATGGGCCCGGCCCTCGCCATCGCGGTCGCCGCCACTCTCGTCGCGGGCCTCACCCTGATCCCGGCCGTGGTCTCCCTGATCGGTCCCAAGGTCTTCTGGCCCTCCAAGTCCTGGCAGCGGGAGCCGGAGAACGCCCGGTTCGCCGCGCTCGGCCACGCGGTGCGCCGCCGCCCGGCGCTGGCCGCCGTCGCCTCCGGCCTGGTCCTGCTCGCACTGTCGGCCGGCAGCCTCGGCTACCAGGCCACCTTCGACCTGGCCTCGGGCTCCATGCCCAAGACCAAGGAGTCCATGGTCGTCCAGGACCGGATGCAGCAGGCGTACTCCGCGGGCGCCGCCGCGCCCACCGACGTCTACCTCTCCAGCACCGGCGACAAGCCGCTCGACAAGAGCGGATTCACCGGGTACGCGCACAAGCTCGGCGCGGTCGACGGCGTCGCGAGCGTCCGGATGAGCCAGCTCAACAAGGACGGCACCACCGCGGACTTCACCGTCACCCTGAAGTACGAGGCGTCCACGGACCAGGCGATCGACGCCGTGCAGCGGGTGCGCGACACCGCCCACGCGGACGCGCCCGCCGGCACCGAGGCGCTGGTCGGCGGCATGTCCTCGATCTACAAGGACATCGACACGGCGGTCAACCACGACTACCGCACGGTGTTCCCCGTCGCCGCCCTCCTCATCATGGTCATCCTCGGCCTGCTGCTGCGCAGTGTGGTGGCGCCCTGGTACCTGATGGCCTCGGTGGGCCTCGGGTTCGGCGCCACCCTCGGCGCCACGGTGTGGATCTTCCAGAAGGGGGAGGGGCACTCCGGCCTGATGTTCATGCTCCCGGTGATCATGTATCTCTTCGTGGTCGCCATCGGCACGGACTACAACATCCTCATGATCGCCCGGCTGCGGGAGGAGGCCCGCGAAGGCCGCGATCCGCGCGAGGCGGCGGGCCAGGCCCTGCGGCACGCCGGACCGACCGTGGCCGCGGCCGGGTTCATCCTGGCGGCGACCTTCGCCACGATGATGCTGGCCGGCAACGCGCTGCTCACGGAGATGGGCTTCGCGGTCTCCTTCGGCATCGCGATCGCCGCGTTCGTCATGGCGATGTTCTTCACGCCGAGCCTCACCGCGCTCATCGGCCACGCGGCCTGGTGGCCGGGCCACGGCGACCGGGCGGCGGAGACCCCCGGCATCGTCCCCGCGCGGGCCGCGGACGACCGTGACCCGGCGGGTCACGGCCGCTGACACCGGGCACCACTCGGCGGGGGCACACCAGGGCGCGGGCCCCGGTGTGCCCCCGCTGCCCACGGCGGCCCGCCCGTGGGGCATGATCGGGGGCGCACGCGGGGGGGCGTGCGGATCAACTCCACTTAGTACAGGGGGAATTGGGATGAGACGACGCTGGGTGAAGGTGCTGGCGATCACGGTGGTGATCCTGGCCGTGCTGTTCACCGTCGCCGACCGGGTCGCCGTGCACTACGCGGACAAGGAGGCCGCCCGGCTCGCCGGGCAGAAGTACGGCTACGGCAACACGACCGACAGCGGCATCGACGTGTCGATCAAGGGCTTCCCCTTCCTGACCCAGGCGTTCGCCCAGGACTTCGGCCATGTCGCCCTGACGGCCGAGAACTTCACCGTCGACACCACGAGCAACGCGCAGGGCGGGTACCTGAACGTCGAGCGGCTTCGCCTCGACCTGCACGGCGTGACGGTGACCTCGCTGACCGCCCGCAGCGCCGAGGCGAACCTCGTCACCGGCACGCTGACCCTGTCGTACGACCAACTGTCCGGCGTCCTCACGCGGTTGGCCGGCGCCGGTGGTCCCGTCAAGGTGGCGCAGGCGCCGGGTTCGAACGGCCAGGCGGCACGGGTCGGGATCAGCGGCACCGTCGGCGGCCGGCGGGCCGACGGCACCGGTACGCTGCTCGCCCAGGGGAACGAGATC
The DNA here is from genome assembly GCF_030450125.1 of Streptomyces sp. WP-1. Classification (NCBI taxonomy): domain Bacteria; kingdom Bacillati; phylum Actinomycetota; class Actinomycetes; order Kitasatosporales; family Streptomycetaceae; genus Streptomyces; species Streptomyces sp. WP-1. The sequence continues at coordinate 629,508 of NZ_CP123923.1, read as the reverse complement.
TCCCTCGACATGCCCGGCACCGAACGGCCCGTGGCCACCTGGCGTGTCGAACTCCCGGAGAACGTCGGCTTCAGCGCCGCCCGCGCCACCCCGGACGGCGTACGGATCGACATGGTCGGCCATCTGGTGAACCTGGGCACCTCGCGCTTCTCCCGCTGACCCGCCGGGGGCCCGCGGCGACGTTTCGCGCCGGGACCGCCGCGGTACCCGGAGGCCCATGTTCCGCAGCATCGTGCGCGGCTGCGCCGCCGGGGCCGCCGGTACCACCGCACTGAACGCCATGACCTACCTCGACATGGCGCTGCGCGGCCGTCCCGCCAGCAGCGCGCCCGAAGACGTGGTGGAGAAGGCCACGGAGAAGGCAGGGCACCCGGTCCCGGAGACGGACGGCCGGGACAACCGGCTGTCCGGCCTCGGCGCGCTCACGGGCATCGCTGTCGGGGCCGGTACCGGAGCCGCCGTCGCCCTGCTCCACCGGGCCGGCGTCCGCCCGCCCGGGTGGCTGGGCGGCCCCGCCACCGGGGCCCTGGCGATGGCCCTGTCCGACGCCCCGATCGCCGGGTTCGGCATCAGCGATCCCCGCACCTGGTCCCCAGCCGACTGGACCGCGGACGCCCTCCCGCACCTGGCCTACGGCCTGGTCACCTACGGGCTGATCGGCGCGGCCCACCGGTACCGCTGACCGCCCGGGGTTCAGAGAAGCAGCAGCAGCGTCACCGCCGCCGCCAGCCCCGCGCACACCCCGAGCGTCCAGCCCACGCACCGCCGCCGCAGCTCCCGGTACCGGTTCTCGTACTCGGCGCGCAGCGAGGTGCAGCGGGCGGCGATGCGCTCCAGATCCTTCCGGGCGCGGCGCAGGGCGTCCTCGACGTAACTCTGCTCGATCTCGGTGCGCTGGGCGGTCGTCAGCCAGTCCATGGGCCGCACGAACTCCCGGGCGCGCTGCTCGGCCTCCGCGATCCGGGCCTGCCAGAGCAGGTACCCCTCCACCTCGTTGCCCAGGTCCCCCTCGGTGGCCCCCTGCCGCAGGCTCGGGTCGCTCATACCGCGCCCTGCGCCTCGGCCTCCGCCAGCGCGATGTCCGGGTGGTGCAGATCGAACGCCGGGGCCTCGCTGCGGACCCGCGGCAGGGTCAGGAAGTTGTGGCGCGGCGGCGGGCAGGAGGTCGCCCACTCCAGCGAGCGGCCGTAGCCCCACGGGTCGTCCACGCCGACCGGTACCCCGAATCGGGCCGTCTTCCAGACGTTGTAGAGGAACGGCAGCATCGACAGGCCCAGCAGGAACGAACCGATGGTGGAGACCGTGTTCAGCGCGGTGAAGCCGTCGGCGGCCAGATAGTCGGCGTACCGGCGCGGCATGCCCTCGGCGCCCAGCCAGTGCTGGACGAGGAACGTGGTGTGGAAGCCGATGAACAGCGTCCAGAAGGTGATCTTGCCGAGGCGTTCGTCCAGCATCTTGCCGGTGAACTTCGGCCACCAGAAGTGGAATCCGGCGAACATGGCGAACACGACCGTGCCGAAGACGACGTAGTGGAAGTGGGCCACCACGAAGTACGAGTCGGACACATGGAAGTCCATCGGCGGCGAGGCCAGGATGACGCCGGTCAGACCGCCGAAGAGGAATGTGACGAGGAAGCCGGTCGCCCAGAGCATCGGTGTCTCGAAGGACACCGAGCCCTTCCACATGGTGCCGATCCAGTTGAAGAACTTCACCCCGGTCGGCACGGCGATCAGGAAGGTCATGAAGGAGAAGAACGGCAGCAGCACACCGCCGGTGACGTACATGTGGTGCGCCCACACCGTCACGGACAGGCCCGCGATGGAGATCGTCGCCGCGATCAGGCCCATGTAACCGAACATCGGCTTGCGGGAGAAGACCGGGATGATCTCGGAGACGATGCCGAAGAACGGCAGCGCGATGATGTAGACCTCGGGATGGCCGAAGAACCAGAAGAGGTGCTGCCACAGCAGGGCGCCGCCGTTGGCGGAGTCATAGATATGAGCGCCGAACTGGCGGTCCGCCTCGATGGCGAACAGCGCGGCGGCCAGGACGGGGAAGGCCAGGAGCACCAGGACAGCGGTCAGCAGCACATTCCATACGAAGATCGGCATACGGAACATCGTCATGCCGGGCGCGCGCATGCAGATGATCGTGGCGATGAAGTTGACCGAGCCGAGGATCGTCCCGAAGCCGGAGAAGGCCAGACCCATGATCCACAGGTCGGAGCCGACGTAGGGCGAGAACACCTCGTTGTGCAGGGGGGCGTAGGCGAACCAGCCGAAGTCGGCCGCGCCCTCGGGGGTGAGGAAGCCGCCCACCGCGATGAGCGAGCCGAACAGATACAGCCAGTAGGCGAGCATGTTCAGCCGTGGGAAGGCGACATCGGGCGCACCGATCTGGAGCGGCATGATCCAGTTGGTGAACCCGGCGAACAGCGGCGTCGCGAACATCAGCAGCATCACGGTGCCGTGCATCGTGAACAGCTGGTTGTACTGCTCCTTGGAGACGATCTGCAGCCCCGGGCGGGCCAGCTCGGCGCGAATGATGAGCGCCATCAGGCCGCCGATCAGGAAGAACGCGAACGACGTCGCCAGGTACAGCGTGCCGATCGTCTTGTGATCGGTGGTCGTCAGCCACTTCACCACGACATTGCCGGGCTGCTTGCGCCGCACCGGCACCTCGGTGTCGTAGGTGTCGGCCGGCCCCTTGGGCTCGTTCAGAATGCTCACAGCTGGTACGCCTCCCGGCGCTCGCAGACGGCAGTCACCCGACATCCTTGCGGCACCGGGCCGACCGCCGGAGCCCTCGGCGGCCGGGACACGGCCGAACGGCTGACGCTCGCACCCGAACGGAGCATCCGCACACCCCGTTCGGCGCAACGGGGCGGTGGGGGCGGACCGGCGGGCCGGGACTCAGGGGGAGTGGTTGGCGAAGGTCGCCAGGTACGTGCCGTAGAGCAGGGAGAAGGCGGCGAGATACCCGCACAGCCTGCGGGTGGTGTCGGGGTCGGTGCGCCAGCGGTGGACCAGCGCCCGCGCCGCGGGGACGAGCAGCGGGAACGCCGGCAGCAGAAAGCGCGGCTTGGACTCGAAGGGGCCCGAGACCAGCACGACCGGCAGCAGCAGCGCGGCGGTGTACAGCAGCAGCGCCAGGGGGACGCGCTCCCGGCACAGCCGCACGAACAGGTACACGCCGACCGCCACGACCACCAGCGCCACCGGGTAGATGACACCGTCGGTGAGCGGCACCGTCGCGAGGAAGCGGAGGGTGCCCAGACCCCCGTCGAAGCGGGACTCCCAGGCACTCTGCACCTGGAAGTAGCCGCGCAGCAGGGCGCCCGTGCGATGCCCCACCAGCAGCAGGTACGCCGTCCAGCCGAGCGGCGCTACGAGGGCGCCGGCCCACAGGCCGAGCGGCACCCGCCCCCGTCTCCGTACGACCTCGAAGGCGGCCACGCCGAGGACGGCCGCGGCGGCCGCGTAGCCGTTCGGCCGGGTCAGGCCCGCGAGCGCGGCGAGCGTGCCCGCCGTCAGCCAGCGCTGGTCCAGCAGCGCGTACAGGCACCAGACGGCGAGCGCGATGAACAGGGGCTCGGTGTAGGCGAGGGTGAGGACGACCGAGTGCGGCAGTACGGCCCACAGGGCGACCATCGCGGTGGCGACCGCACGGCCGTACAGCCGGTACCCGATCGCGTAGACGCCGACGGCGGCCAGCGCGGTCGCGGTCCAGGCGATCAGCAGCGCCGCCACGCCCGGGGTCAGCAGGGGGATCCAGTCGAGGACCCGGACGAGTCCCGGGTAGAGCGGGAAGAACGCCCAGTCGGTCTGCACCGCGCCGGAGCTCGTGATGTGCACCCGGGTGCCGTAGCCGTGCGTGGCGATGTGGAGATACCAGACCGAGTCCCAGGAATGGGCCAGGCCCTTGAGTATCGAACGGCCGGTGAGCAGGTTCACCACGACGACGAGGACCGCCCCGGCCAGCCGGACGGCACCGAAGAGGACGAGCGCCCGCTGGACACCGGGCGGCCAGGTCCGCCGCTCGCGCCCCTCCAGGGACGAACCGGGCCGTTCGAAGGCGGAGGCAGCACCGTGCTGCGGGAAGAACGTACTCACCCCCCGACCTTCATCGGAGCCGGACGTCCGTGCAATGGGACCACGCCGATCAAGCCACTTCTGTCTCGATTCATCTGCTGGTCAGAGCGTTGTACACGGGAAAACACAAGACCGGATGCCCCTATCGGTCCCGGTGCGCGCGGGCCATCCTGGAACGGCGGGCCCGCCCGGGGCCGCGCCCCGCGGAAGGAGCCCCTGTGGACGGCTGGTACGTCGACGACCGCTGCACCAACTGCGACGTCGCCCGGCAGCTGGCGCCGGACCTGATCGACGAGGAGAACGGCACGTCCCGGATCGTGCGGCAGCCCGAGACCGAGGAGGAGAACCGGCGCCTGCACGCGGCCGTCTTCGCCTGCCCCACCCGCTCGATCCGCCCCACCACCGGGCAGCCCGACCAGGCGCTCGACCCGTTCCCCATGGCCCTGGACGACGGTGTGCTGCTGTGCGGCCACAACTCGCGGCGCACCGCCGCCGCCAACGCCTATCTGCTGCGCCGCCCCGACGGCACCCAGATGATGATCGACACCCCGCGCTGGAGCCCCGCCCTCGCCGACCGTTACACGGCTCTCGGCCGGATCACGGACGTCCTGCTCACCCACCGCGACCACGCCGCCCACGGCCGCCGCTGGGCCGACCACCTCGGCGCCCGGCTGTGGATCCACGAGGGCGACCTCGACGCCGCGCCCGACGCGGACCGGGTGATCCGGGGCCTCGACCCGGCGGAGATCGGCGCGGGCGTCACCGTGCACCCGCTGCCCGGCCACACCCGGGGCAGCGTGCTCTATCTCGCGGACGACCGGTACTGCTTCACCGGCGACAGCTTCTACTGGTCGCGCGCGTCCGGCGATCTCGCCGTCGCGGACAGCGTGACCTGGTACTCCATCGAGGAGTTGGCCGCCTCCCTGGCGCGTACGGCGGACCGGCTGCGCTTCGAGTGGGTCCTGCCGGGCCACGGCGACCGCAGGCACCTGCCCGCCGACGAGATGTCCCGCCGGCTGCGCGCCCTGACCGAGCGCGCCAGCTCGCTGCGCCCGCGTCCCGTCGACTTCACGGCCGTACGGTGGTGAGGGGAGCGGCGTTCGAGAGCCCCGCCGGACGGGGCACCGCCGCCCGCCGGAACCGGGGCTCCGCCGAGTCCTTCGGGCCGGCCCGGCTGCCGGTCGACCACGTGGCGCTGTCCGGGAGGCCGGAGCCGGGTTGAGTGCGGGGTCGGGGCAGGCTGGTCAGGGGAGTGCCGGGAGGGCGCTGTCTCACTGCCCGTATGTCTCCAGCTCCTGCTCCCGTTCCTGCTCCCGTTCCCGTTCCTGCTCCCGTTCCCGGCCCTGCTCCTCCTGGGCGGCCCGCAGCCGCTCGTCGCACCACCGCCTGGCCGCGGCGGAGACCTGGGCCAGCGCGCGCGGATCCTCGAAGAGATGGGTGGCGTCGGGTACGACATGCAGGGCGTGCGGGGCCCGCATCCGCCGGGCCGCGTCCTGGTTGAGCCGCAGGATCTCGTGGTCCTGCCCGCCGACGACCAGCAGCACCGGCGCCCGGACCCGCTCCAGCGCGTCGCCCGCCAGATCGGGCCGCCCGTCCCGGGAGACCACGGCCAGGACCCGGTCGGGCCGCTCGGCGGCGGCCGTCAGCGCGGCGGCGGTGCCGGTGCTCGCGCCGAACAGCACCACCGGCGTCCCCCGGGTGTCGGGCTGCTCCGCGAGCCAGTCGATCGCCCCCACCAGCCGGTGCGCGAGGAGCGGGATGTCGTAGCGGTGCTCGCCGTTCAGCGCGTCGTGCCGCTCCTCCCGTTCGTTGAGCAGATCGAGCAGCAGCGTGCCGTACCCGGCCGCGCGCAGCTCGGCGGCCACGGTCCGGTTGCGGGTGCTGTGCCGGGAGCTGCCGTTGCCGTGCGCGAAGAGCACCACCGCACGCGCGGATGCCTGGACCACGAGGTCGCCGTGGAGCGCGGCGTCGTCCATGCGGACGAGAACCATCTCGGAGATCATCGGCCTCAACCCTTCCCGGGGCGCCGTTTTCGCCGAGCGACAAGGCCCGGATGTCCCACCTCCCATGATGCCCACGCGACCCGGCCCCCGGCACCCGCAGGGCCGGGGGCCGGGGGCCTGCGGAGATCACCGTCACCAGCCGGTCAGCAGCAGATGATTGAGGAGCAGGGCGAGCACCACCTGGGCGGCGAGCCAGGGGCGGGGACGGGGGAGCAGCGCGCAGGCGGGCAGCAGCCACAGCGCGAAGGGCAGCCAGATCCGCTCGGTCTCGGCCTTGCTCATGCCGGACAGGTCGGCCACCAGCAGGGCGAGCAGCGCGGCCCCGACGAGGAGGGCGAGCCGGGCCGGGGGGCCGGTACGGCGGTGCGGGAGCACGGCGCCGGTGCGGCGCAGGCCCGCCGCGGTGGCCGGGCCGGTGATGACCGCGGCGCAGGCGAGATCGGCCCACACCCAGTAGCTGTAAGGGCGGACCCCGCCCACGCCTTGGTAGTAACGGGTTGTCAGGAGCTGGTATCCGTCCCACCAGTTGAAACCGGCGACGGTGAACACGGCTGGGAACACCGCGAGTCCGACGAGCAAGGGCAGCAACAGTGTTGGTCCGGCGCGTAGTTCACGGCGGGCGAGGAAGAGGACCGCGGCGCCGACGAGGGCGAAGAGCGTGAGGCCGTACGAGAGGTAGCAGGTCAGTCCGAACAGCAGGCCCGAGCCGGCCGCCGCCCAGGGGGAGGGGCGGGTCAGGGCGAGGGCGAGCAGGGCCACGGACCAGGCGGCGACCGCCGCGAAATAGCCGTCGGCGGAGACGCCCTGCCACACCGCGGCCGGGGCCAGCACCGTGAACGGGGCCGCCCGCCGCGCGAGCGCCTCCCCGGCCAGGGCGCGCACGGCGATCAGCACCGCCACGCATCCGCTCGCGCCGACGACCACGCAGTACATCCCGGCCCAGCCGCCGCCCCGCAGCCCGATCCGGTCGAGCAGCACGAAGGTCAGCGTGGCCGCCGGGGGGTGCCCCGCGATGTGGGCGGGCCACGGCGCCGGGGAGCCGCTGACGATGTGGTGGGTGAAGTCGCGCAGGGCGGCCGGGATGTCGTGGAACCGGCCGATCACCCGGAGGTACTCCTCACGGGTGGTCAGCCGGCCCGCGATGCCCCGCTGCCAGCCGTCCACCAGCGCCAGCGAGACGATCCACGCCAGCGCGGTCGCCCAGGCCGCCGCGAGCAGCCGGCGCCAGGGCAGCCGGGCCGCGAGCGCGGGGCCCTGGGCCACGGCCGCCGCGGCCACGGCCAGTGCGGCGGGGGTACCGGGGCCGAGGTGCGGGTCCCAGTCGGCGAACAGCGGGGGCCAGTGCACGAACAGCGTGCGGTGGACGTCCTGGATGTGGCGGCCGACCAGGACGGCCGCCGTCACGAGCAGGGCGGCGGCAGCGGCGGCGTACAGATCACGGCGCGTGGCACGGGGGGAGTCTGCGGCGTGGCCGGGGGCGAGGTCTCGGCAGGAGGAGCGGGTCACACCGGAACGCTAGGCCGGGCGTGCGGCACCGGGCCGCCGTCCGGGCCGGACGTCAGGGTTTCGTCACCAGTCGTACCCCCTGTTCCGGACGTCTCGCGGCTTACGGTCGGGCCATGCGCGACCAAGACCGTCTCCCCACCTCACCGGGTTTCTGGCGCAGCCCCCTGCGCGGCCCGTGGTTCACCTCGGTGCTCGGCCTCGTCCTCCTCGTCGGCATCACCGTGCTGTTCGTGACCGGCCTGGTGTCGTACGCCGCCTACAACCCGAACCTGTCCGGGGTGAACGACACGACCCCGGACAAGGGCCTGCTCGGCTTCTACCTGTTCGCCTGGCCGACCGACCCGGTGTGGCTGTACCGCCTCACCCAGGGTGTCCACGTCACCCTGGGCATCACCCTGATCCCCGTCCTGCTGGCCAAGCTGTGGTCGGTGGTGCCCCGGCTGTTCGCCCTGCCCCCGGCCCGCTCCGTCGCCCACGCGCTGGAACGGATCTCCCTGTTGCTGCTGGTCGGCGGCGGTCTGTTCGAGTTCATCACCGGCGTGCTCAACATCCAGCTGGACTACGTCTTCCCGGGCTCCTTCTACCCCCTGCACTTCTACGGCGCCTGGGTGTTCTTCGCGGCCTTCGTCGCCCACGCCGTACTGAAGGCGCCCATGGCGCTGCGCGCCGTACGGCGGCGGCTGCGCGACGAACCCGAGGAAGGCGTCACGCCCGCGGCGGACAGTCTGATCCCCCCGCGTCCCGACCGGCCCACCGTCTCCCGGCGCGGCGCTCTCGGGCTGGTCGGCGGCGGCTCGCTGCTGCTGTTCCTGACCACGGTCGGACAGAGCCTCGGCGGACCCTTCCGCCGTACCGCCCTGCTCGCACCGCACGGCACGGCCGATCCGAACGGCGGACCCAACGGCTTCCAGATCAACAAGACCGCCGCGTACGCCGGGATCACCGCGTCCGACACCCACGAGGACGCCTGGCGGCTCGTGGTCACCGGCCGCACCGGCACCGTCCGCCTCAGCCGTGCCCAGCTGCTCCGACTGCCCCTGCACAGCTCCTCGTTGCCCATCGCCTGCGTGGAGGGCTGGTCGACCGCCGACCAGTGGTGGCGAGGGGTACGGCTGCGCGACCTCGCCGCGCTCGTCGGCCACGACGGCGAACCGCCGGACGTGCTCGTGGAGTCCCTGCAACGCCACGGCGCCTTCCGCCGTGCGGCCCTGCGCGCCAACCAGGTGGCCGATCCGCGCACCCTGCTCGCCCTGTACGTCAACGGCGAGGAACTGTCCCCCGACCACGGCCACCCGGCACGCGTCATCGTGCCCGCCGCACCCGGTGTGCTCAACACCAAATGGGTGGCCCGGCTGACCTTCGGAGCCCTGTGATGACGCCCCGACGGCTGCGCGTCGCCCTCGGCAGCCCCTTCCGACTGCTGCTGCTCGCCTGCTCGTTCGCGCTCGCGGCGTACGCCGGGATCCGGCTGCTGGCCGGTGACTGGCTCGCGGTGGCGCTGTGGATCGTGGGCGCCGCCCTGCTGCACGACCTCGTGCTGGTGCCCCTGTACGCGGCGGCCGACCGGGCGGTGATCCACGGTCTCGCGGCGGCCGGACGGCGCACCTGGACCCCCTACGCACGGGTCCCGGCCGCGCTGTCCGCGCTGCTGCTCCTCGTGTGGTTCCCGCTGATCAGCGGCAGGACCGCCGAGCGCTACCGGTCGGCGACCGGCCTGTCCCCGGACGGCTTCCTCACCCGCTGGCTGCTGATCACCGCCGTGCTCTTCGGCGGTTCCGCCGGGCTGCTGGCGTGGCGGGTGCGCAGGGCGGCGAAGCACCGGCCGCCGGCGCCCCACTGAGCGACGCGCCGCCACCCGGCCCCGCGCGCACGGCGCAGCAGGGCCGGGGTGCCGAGCCGGGCCCACGGGAACACGGCGCCACTGGCGTCCGGGCCCGCGGTCACGTCGACCACCTCGACGTGGGCGCGTTCGTCGACATCGACCGGCGCGGTCTCCGCGATCAGCAGGCCGCCCGGCCGCAGCAGCCCGGCCACCCGCGCCAGCAGCGCGGCCGGGTCGCCGCCGATGCCGATGTTGCCGTCCATGAGCAGCACGGTGCCCCAGTGGCCCTCGCGGGGCAGCGCCTCGAACACCGAGCGGCGCAGCGCCGGACCGCCGAGCCCGGTGGTGTGCTCCACCGCCGCGTCGCTGACATCGATGCCGAGCACGGTACGTCCCCGGGCGGCGAGTTCCGCCACGAGCCGCCCCGGCCCGCAGCCGACGTCCAGCACGGCGCCCTCGCAGCGGTCCAGCACCGCGAGATCGACGGGGTCGGCCCGGCCGCACCAGCGCTCCACCTCCAGTGGCAGCAGCCAGCCGTCGGCACGGCGCAGGAACAGCGGGCCCCGCCCGGCGCGCAGCGCGGTGGCGTACGGGTCGGCGGCGGCCCAGGCGACGGTGCCGCTCATCGGGGCAGCCCCGCGGCGCAGCGGGCCAGCCGGGCGGCGAACCGGCCGTGCGGGGCCAGCGCGGCGACCGCCCGGGTGTCGGCGGCGACATCGACGTCCCGCAGCCGGGGCAGCTCACGCACCCGCAGCCCGGCGCTGGTCAGCCGCGCCCGCTGCGCCGCGCCGGTGCCGGGCGTCGACATGGGCACGCCGCGCAGCAGCGCCGGGTCGGGCTCGGCCAGCCCGAGCGCCCAGAACCCGCCGTCCCGCGCCGGGCCCAGCCACGCGTCGCAGTCCGCGAAGTCCACGGTCAGCAGCTCCGGCGTGACCTGCGGGGTGTCCATGCCGATCAGCAGCGCCGGGCCGGAGCAGCGCGCGAAGGCGTCCGCCAGCCGCTCGTCCAGCCCGCCCGCGCACTGCGGTACGACCTCGAAGCCCGGCGGCAGCCAGGCCCCCGGGCTCCCGTCCAGCACCAGGACCCGCCGGGCCGCGGGCGTACGCGCCACCGTGTCCAGGGTGTCGGCGAGCGCCGCCTCCGCCAGCTCGGCCGCCTCCTGTGGGGTGAACGGCGGCGTGAGCCGGGTCTTGACCCTTCCGGGTCGGGGCTCCTTGGCGATCACGAGCAAGGTGGTCACCGCGCCGCCCTCTCCCGGGCCGGGGCCGCGCTCAGCACCCGGCGCATGTCCCGCACCGCGTGCCAGGTGCCGGCCCAGGTACCCGTCACCTTGGACGTACCGGTACGCGGGAGGTACGGCACGTCGTATTCGGCGACCCGCCAGCCGGCGTCGGCGGCACGGACCACCATCTCCAGCGGGTACCCACTGCGCCGGTCGGCGAGACCGAGCCCGAGCAGCGCCTCGCGCCGGGCGGCCCGCAGCGGCCCCAGGTCGTGCAGCCGCAGACCGGTGCGGCGGCGCAGCATCCGCGCCAGCGCGAGGTTCCCGGCCCGGGCGTGCACCGGCCAGGTGCCCCGGGCCACCGGGCGCCGTCGGCCCAGCACCAGATCGGCCGTCCCCTCGTGGATCCGCTGGACGAAGGGCGCGAGCAGTGCCGGGTCCAGTGAGGCGTCGCAGTCGCAGAAGCACACGATGCCGGCCGTGGCGGCGGTCAGCCCGGCATGGCACGCGGCGCCGAAGCCGCGCCGCGGCTCGTCCACCACGGTCGCGCCCAGCGCCCGGGCGATCCGGGCCGAGCCGTCGCGGGAGCCGTTGTCGACGACGAGAGCGCGCCAGCCCGCCGGGATCCGGCCGAGCACCCAGGGCAGCGCCTCGGCCTCGTCCAGACAGGGCAGGACCACGTCGACGTCCGAAGAAGAGATCGTCATGGCTCTCACCCTACGAACGCGAACCGGACATAACGGGCTTCCGGTCCTTACGAAACGCGGACACCGGACCCGCCGCCCCGCCCGCCGGGCGCGGGCGGTGCGACGCTTGAGGCATGCGATCGCCGTACGAGCCCCACCGGGCCGCCACCAGGGACGACCCGGTACGAGACCGAGACCGGGACGGAGCCCGCGCCCGGGTTCTGGTCGTGGACGACGACCCCACCGTCGCCGAGGTGGTCGCCGGATATCTGGACCGGGCCGGCTACGCGGTCGACCGCGCCGACGACGGCCCGGCGGCGCTCGGCCGCGCCCGCGCCCGGTGGCCCGACCTCGTCGTGCTCGACCTGATGCTGCCCGGCATGGACGGCCTGGAGGTGTGCCGCCGGCTGCGGGAGCAGGGGCCCGTGCCCGTCATCATGCTCACCGCCCGCGGCGACGAGGAGGACCGCGTCCTCGGCCTGGAGGTCGGCGCGGACGACTACGTCACCAAACCCTTCAGCCCCCGGGAGCTCGTGCTGCGCGTCGAGTCCGTGCTGCGCCGCAGCCGCCCCGCCGCCGACGGCGGGCACCGGCTGGCCGCGGCGGGACTCTCGGTCGACCCGGACGCCCGCCGCGCCACCAAGAACGGCGGCGAACTCGCCCTCACGCTGCGGGAGTTCGACCTGCTCGCCTTCTTCCTGCGCAATCCGGGCCGCGCCTTCGGCCGGGAGGACCTGATGCGGGAGGTGTGGGGCTGGGACTTCGGCGACCTCTCGACGGTCACGGTGCATGTGCGCCGGCTGCGCGGCAAGGTCGAGGACGACCCGGCCCGGCCCCGGCTGATCCAGACCGTGTGGGGCGTCGGCTACCGCTTCGGGCCCGGCGGGGCGGTGGACTGACCATGCGCGCCATGCCCCTCATCGCCCTCTACGCCTTCGCCGGGGCCGCCGCGACCGGACTCGCCGGAGCCTGCGTGCTGCGGCTGATCCGGCGCCGCTCGCTCACGGCCTCCCTCGCCGTGGTCGCGGCCGTCGGTGTCGTCGCCATGCTCGCCGGGACGCTCGCGGTCGCCTGGGCGATGTTCCTGTCCCCGCACGACCTGTCCGTGGTCACCACCGTCGTCGCCATGGCGGCCGTGGTCTCCCTGGCCACCGCGCTGCTGATGGGCCGCTGGGTGGTCGCCCGCAGCCGCGAACTCACCGACGCCGCCCGCTCGTTCGGCGACGGCGGGGCCTTCGCCGCACCGGACGGACCCGCGACCGCCGAACTGGAGGCCCTCAGCCGCGAGCTGGCGGCCACCAGTGCCCGGCTCGCCGAATCCCGGGAGCGGGAGCGGGCGTTGGAGGCATCGCGGCGGGAGCTGGTCGCCTGGATCTCGCACGACCTGCGCACCCCGCTGGCCGGACTGCGGGCCATGGCGGAGGCCCTGGAGGACGGCGTGGCCGCCGACCCCGACCGCTACCTGAAGCAGATCCGCGCCGAGGTGGAACGCCTCAACGGCATGGTCGGCGACCTCTTCGAACTCTCCCGGATACACGCGGGCACCCTCTCCCTGAGCCTCGCCCGGATCTCCCTGTACGACCTGGTCGGCGACGCCCTGGCCGGGGCCGACCCGCTGGCCAGGGAACACGGGGTGCGGCTGGTGGGGGAGCGGGTCGAACCCGTGCCGGTGGAGGTCGACGGGAGGGAGATGAGCCGGGTGCTCGGCAATCTGCTGGTCAACGCCATCCGCCGGACGCCCGCCGACGGCACGGTCGCGATCGCCGCCGAACGCACCGACGCGGGTGTGCTGCTGTCCGTCACCGACGGCTGCGGCGGCATCCCGGAGGAGGATCTGCCGCGCGTCTTCGACACCGGCTGGCGCGGCACCGACGCCCGGACGCCGCCGGCCGGCGCGGGTCTCGGCCTGGCCATCGTCAGGGGCATCGTGGAGGCACACCGGGGCCGGGCCACCGTCCGCAACATTCCGGGCGGCTGCCGTTTCGAGGTGGTGCTGCCGACAGCGCGATAGGGCGCGCGAGTTCATTCCACCCGGAGACCGGCCCGCGCGAACTCCCGCATCCCCTCGGCGAATTCGACCTGCGGCTGCCACCCCAGTGCGGCCCGCAGCCGCCCGGAGTCCGCCGTGATGTGCCGTACGTCCCCCAGCCGGTACTCCCCGGTGACCACCGGCTCCGGTCCGCCGCACGCCTCGGCGAGCGCCCGCGCCAGTTCGCCGACGGTACGGGGCTCACCGCTGCCGGTGTTGTACGCGGTGAGCGCGCCCGGCGCGGACTCCGCCTCCAGCGCGGCCACGTTCGCCGCGGCCACGTCCCGGACATGCACGAAGTCCCGCCGCTGGCCGCCGTCCTCGAAGACCCGGGGCGCCTGTCCACGGGCGAGCGCGGAGCGGAAGAAGGAGGCGACCCCGGCATAGGGGGTGTCGCGGGGCATCCGGGGGCCGTACACATTGTGGTAGCGCAGGGACACCGCCGTACCGCCCGTGGACCGGGCCCAGGCGGCGGCCAGGTGTTCCTGGGCGAGCTTGGTCGCCGCGTACACGTTACGGGGATCGGCCGGGGCGTCCTCCCCGACCAGGCCGGGGGACAGCTCCGCCCCGCACTCCGGGCACCGGGGCTCGAACCGGCCGGCGTCGAGGTCGGCCACGGCGCGCGGGCCCGGCCGTACGACACCGTGGCGCGGGCAGGTGTACCGGCCCTCGCCGTAGACGACCATGGACCCGGCGACCACCAGGCGCCGCACGCCCGCCTCCGCCATCGCGGCGAGCAGCACGGCCGTGCCCAGGTCGTTGCGCGAGACGTACTCCGGGGCGTCCGCGACGCCGTTGCCGAGTCCGACCATCGCCGCCTGATGGCATACGGCGTCCACCCCGGCCAGCGCCCGCGCCACCGCCGCCGGGTCCCGGACGTCCGCGCCGGGATCCGTACGGACGTCGTACACCACCGGCTCATGGCCGTGCGCCCGCAGTGCCTCGATGACATGGGAACCGATGAACCCGGCGCCGCCGGTGACCAGTACACGCATACGGCCACGCTAGACGGGCCCCGCACCGCGCTCCCGGAACGCGCGGGTCATGTCACGGCTCCGTAAGACATGAGGGGCGCCCAGCCGATGCGGAGCACCGGCACGCAGAACCGCTCCGGCGAGGTCGACGCGCGAGCCGCTGAGGTGAGGCTGTGTGCAGGCGGTGCTGTTGTTCCTGGGCGGATTCTCCGGGAGTCATGCGCACCGGAACGGCCCCCGGCGCGGTTCACGTCCACCGCGCCGGGGGCCGCCGGTCAGCCGGTGGTCAGCAGGCGTCGTACGACATAACCGGCGGAGTCCACGCCGGAGGTGCCGCCCTCGACCAGGGCCGCGACCGCGATGTGCGCGTTGTACGCGGTCAGCCAGCCGTTGGTGTGGTCGCCCTCCTCCGCGGTGCCCGTCTTGGCGCCGACCCCGGCGAGGCCGGCCAGGCGCGGTGCGGCGGTGCCACCGGTGGCGGTCGCGCGCATCATCGACCGGAGGTAGCCCGCGGTGCGGGGCGTGATGGGGCGCGGCGCGCTCGTCTGCTGCTGCCCCGGCACGATGATGGGCTGCCGGAAGCCGCCGGCCCGCACCGTCGCCGCCACGGACGCCATGAACAGCGGGGTGGCGGAGACCCGGCCCTGACCGATGAACTGGGCCGCCTGGTCGCCGCCCTCGGCGTCCACCGGGATGCTCGGGTCGGTGGTGGCGACCCCGCCGCCGATGGACCAGCTGCCCATGCCGAAGACGTTCACCGCCTCGTCGTGCAGCGCGGAGGCGTCACCGTCGTGCACGAG
The DNA here is from genome assembly GCF_030450125.1 of Streptomyces sp. WP-1. Taxonomy (NCBI): domain Bacteria; kingdom Bacillati; phylum Actinomycetota; class Actinomycetes; order Kitasatosporales; family Streptomycetaceae; genus Streptomyces; species Streptomyces sp. WP-1. Next base: position 614,375 of record NZ_CP123923.1, on the reverse strand, counting down.
GTAGTGGAAACCGTCCTTGATGAAGGAGGTGTTGCACGACACGGCGAAGGCCTGCGCCAGGTCGGACCCCGGATTCGCCTTCACACCGGGGTCGTTGTGGAACGACTGGCTGTTGGCCGTCAGGGAGTCGGTGCACGGCGCCGGGCTCGCCGGGGTCAGGCCCGCCTTGTCGAACAGGGCCGCCGACGTGATGATCTTCATCGTGGAGCCGGGCGACTTGATGCCGTTGATGGCGATGTCCCCGTCCGCGCCCGTGTGCGCCACCGCCAGGATGTGCCCGTTGCTCCAGTCGACGGCCACCGAACCGGCGGGCCTGCCCGCGAGGTGCGGGTCCTTCACGGCCTGCTCCGCCGCCGACTGGAGCCGCGCGTCGATCGTGGTCCTGATGACCGGCGCGCCGCCCTTCTTGAACGTCTTCAGCGTCTTCACGCCCGCCCCGTCGGCGTCCACGACGGCCACTCCGGTGCCCGGACGGCCGCCGGTGGCATCGCCGTTCTGCCGGATCGTCGCCGCGATGTCCCGCAGCGAGTCGAACCCGGACAGGTCCGTCCTGCCGTCGCTCGCCACCACCTTCGCGTCGATCGAACCCGCGGGCAGCGTGCCCGCGGTCAGCGACTGGCCGTCCCCGAGGCCCGGGTACAGCACCGAGTTGTTCCAGTGCACCGCCGTGGCGCCGTTGTCGCTCTTGCGCACGGCCACCGCGCTCGGATAGCTCCAACTGCCGCCCGCCACCTGCGCGGTGACGGTGAAGGTGACCTTCGTCGCCCACGGCGTCACGGTCGACGGACCGGCCGGGAGAACGTTGTCGAACGTCACCTTCTCCAGGTGCAGGCCGTCCTTGTACTGCCGCAGCGCCAGGGCGGCCGCGTCCGGCTCGTCGGTCTCGGCGGCCGCCCCGCCGACGTTCTGCCCGGCCCAGTGGTCCAGGAACGCGCGGGCCGACTTCACCGCCTCGGTTCCGGAGGGCGGCGTGGTCGACGTCGCCGACGGGTCGAAGCCCGTGTCCTGCGCCCGGTCCCCGGCCGTACCGCCGGTCAGCCCGTGCAGGAGGTTGTAGGTGCCTATTCCCCCCAGAACGAGCAGGGCGGTGGACGTACCGGCAATGCCGATCTTCACAGCTCTGTTCATGCGCCGGATCGTATGTACGTTCCATGAAGTGACGAGACGACTACGGCGGGATCGTTACCGAAATGTCGATACGGACCGCTCAAAAATCCGGCACGAGGGGGATCGCCCAACCCGGCGGGGCGGCCCTCCCCAGCTATCGGACGATTAAACCGGTCGATACTGGTGTAAAAGTGAGACTGATGGAACCAGCGCGCAAGAGCGACACCGCAGCGACGTCCGTGGGGTCGGCGGACCTCTTCGACGCGTCCACGGACGCGGCCGCGGTGATCTCGCAGGACGGTGCGGTGGTGGGCTGGACCCGCGGCGCCGAGGCCCTGCTCGGCCACACCGCGCCGGAGATGGTCGGCACCCCCGCCGGGCGGCTGCTCGCCGCGCCCGAGGCCCCCGCCCGGGTCGGTGGCATCGCCGAACGCTGCCGCGCCGGGAACGGCTGGAACGGCACGGTCCGCGTCCGCCACCGCGACGGCCACCCGATCGACCTCCTGCTGCGGGTCTCGGCCGCCTTCCGCATGGACGGACGGGACTGCTTCCTGCTGTCGGCGCACGAGGAGCGCGGGCGGTGGACGATGGCCCAGTCCGTCCTCGACGGATTCCTCACCCGCTCACCGGTCGGCATGGCCGTCCTGGACCGCGACCTGCGCTACGTATGGTTGAACGGCACCCTGGAGCAGCTCGGCGGGGTACCCCAGGAGGAGCGGCTCGGCCGGCGCCTGAGCGAAGTGCTGCCGGGACTACAGGGCGAGGCCCTGGAGAAGCTGATGCGCAAGGTGCTCGCCACCGGCGTGCCCGTCACCGACTACGAGTACGACGGCTGGAGCTGGGCCGACCCGCACCTCAGGCACGCCTACTCGGCGTCCTTCTTCCCCCTGGTGGACGCCGACGACGCCGTCACCGGCATCTGCTACATGGTCCTGGACGTCACCGAGCGCTGGGCCGCCCGCCGCATCCTGTCGATGGTCAACGAGGCCGGCACCAGCATCGGCACCACCCTCGACGTGCTGCGCACGGCCGAGGAACTGGCCGACTTCGCCGTCCCGCGCTTCGCCGACCTCGTGATCGTGGACCTGCTCGAACCCGTGCTCGGCAGCGAGACCCACGAGGCACTGCTCGACGACGCCGGGTCCGCGCCCGCCCGGCCCACGCTGCGCCGCGCCGCCCTGCGCTCGGTGCGCGAGGGCTGCCCCGAGGCCGTCCACCGGGTCGGCGAGCGGGTCGGGTTCCTCGGCCCGCCGCACGACGCGAAGACGCTCATCAAGGGCGACCCGCTGTTCATCCCGGTCCTCGACGCGGAAGAGGGCCCCTGGACCGACGCCGAACCGCGGCGCGCCGACCGCATCCGCGAGTTCGGTATCCACTCGCTGATCTGCGTCCCCCTGCGGGCCCGCGACACCGCGCTCGGCCTCGCCACCTTCGCCCGTACGACCAACCAGGCGCCCTTCGGCTCCGACGACGTACTGCTGGCCCGGGAACTGGTGGCACGGGCGGCGGTCTGCCTGGACAACGCCCGCCGCTACACCCGGGAGCACACGGCCGCCCTCACCCTCCAGCGCAGCCTGCTGCCCCCGGCCCTGACCGGCGGCACCGCGCTGGACGTGGCCTCCTCCTACCTCCCGGCCGACTCGGCCGGCGGCGTCGGCGGCGACTGGTTCGATGTGATCCCGCTGTCCGGGGCGCGGGTCGGGCTCGTCGTCGGCGATGTGGTGGGACACGGCATCAGCGCCGCCGCGAGCATGGGCCGGCTGCGCACCGCCGTACAGACGCTCGCCGACATGGAGCTGCCCCCCGACGAACTCCTCGCCCACCTGGACGATCTCGTCCTGCGGCTGGGCGGCGAGGAGACCGTCTCCGGCGCCGACGTCCGGGGCGCCGCCGCCCTCACCGGCGCGACCTGCCTCTACGCCGTGTACGACCCCGTCACCCGGCGCTGCACCATGGCCCGCGCCGGCCACCCGCCGCCCGTCGTCGTCCCCCCGGACGGGCCCGCCTACTTCCCGGAGATCCCCGCAGGGCCGCCGCTGGGCCTGGGTGGCATGGCCTTCGAGGCCACCGAGATCGAGCTGGCCGAGCACAGCCTGTTCGGCCTGTTCACCAATGGCCTCATCCAGGCCGACGACGACGTCGAGTGCGGTATGTCCCGGCTCGCCGAGGCCCTCGCCCGCCCCGAGCCGGACCTGGAGAGGCTGTGCGCCGCCGTCGTGCGCGACCTCGTTCCCGGGCCGCAGCCCGACGACATCGCGCTGCTGCTGACCCGCACCCACGCCCTGGGCGCCGACCACGCCGTCTCCTGGGACGTCCCCGACGACCCGGCCGCCGTCGGCGAGATCCGCACCCTGGCCGCCCGCCAGGTCACCGAATGGGGCCTCGGGGAGCTGGCCATGACGACGGAACTGCTGGTGAGCGAGCTGGTCACCAACGCGATCCGCTACGCCGCCCCGCCCATCCGGGTACGGCTCCTCCGGGACTCCCGGCTGACCTGCGAGGTCGCCGACGCCAGCAGCACCGCGCCCCGCCTCAGGCACGCCCGCAGCACCGACGAGGGCGGCCGCGGGCTGTTCCTTGTCGCCCAGATGTCGTTGCGCTGGGGCGCCCGCTACACCGGCGAGGGAAAGATCATCTGGGCCGAGCAGAGCATTCCCGCCGAGCAGCAGCTCAAGGCCGAGTACCGGTACCCCGACGACCGGGGGATCTTGTAGGGGACGGATGGCTCGGCTAGGGCGTGTGCGGCTTGTCCACGGCGCGGATCCCGTCGTCGGCGAGCAGACACGCCGCGAGGGCCGCCGTGTCGTCCTGGAGGCTGTCGCCGCTGTACTCCAGCAGATCGTGGTGCAGCCGCTCCAGCAGCTCGTGCGGGGGCAGCGGGCCGAAGGAGCGCAGGCGCCGCGCCAGGGGGTAGAAGGTGCCGGACGGGTCCCGGGTCTCGGTCACGCCGTCCGTGTACAGCAGCAACTGCTCGCCGGGTTCGAAGGGGTAGCTGTCGACGTGGTGCGGGTCCGGCAGCAGTACGCCGAGGTTCAGCGGGGGGCCCGAGCAGCCGCTGTCCAGCTCCAGCACCTCGTCGGCGCGGATCAGCAGCGGCGGCGGATGGCCGCAGTTGACGACCCGGACGGTCCGCCCGTCGGCCGGGATCTCGGCGAAGATCGCGGTCACGAACCGCTCGCCGATCTCGCTGCCGCCGAGGTGCTCGGCCCGGCGCGTCATGCTGCGCTCCATGCGCAGGGCCAGGGCGGCGAGATCGGGCTCGTCGTGCGCGGCCTCGCGGAACGCGCCGAGCAGCGCCGCGGCCGTCTCCACCGCGAGCAGCCCCTTGCCGCGCACATCGCCGATGAGCAGCCGTACACCGAACGCGGTGGGCACCGCCTCGTAGAGGTCGCCGCCGATGCGCGCCTCCGCGGCGGCGGACAGATACAGGCTCTCCAGGAGCAGATTGCCGATCCGCTGCGGAAGCGGGCGCAGCAGCACGCGCTGCGCGATGTCGGCCACGAACCGCACGTCGGCCAGGGTGCGTTCACGGCGGATGCGGTGCGCGGCGAGGATCGTGCCGAGCGCGCCCACCAGGGCCGTGCAGACGTAGTCGGCGACGTAGTGGCGGTCCCACAGATAGCCGACCGGTCGGCCGGCGCAGCACGGCGTGCCGGCCAGGATCCCCTCCATGACGACGGCGAAGACCGTGGCCCCCGCGACCGTACGGGGCCCGTGCGCGAACGCGGTCACCAGCGGAAGGGCGACCAGCAGAAAGCTCACGGGCCAGTCGACGGGCGTGATCGGTTCGAGGATCAGTACGGCCGCGACGTAGAACACCGGGAGCCAGCGCATCCACCTCGGAGGCGCCGGTGCTCCGGTGCGCGTGGCGGCACCGACCTCCGGCAGGCGACGTGGACTTCGCACACGGGACTCCTGTCACACGGGCTGGACAAGGATCCAGCCTGGTGTGCGGGTCCACGCCGCACCGGTCATTGCTCCACTCAGCGGCATGTTCCGGTACCCGGGGGCCAACGGGCCCTACCGGGGGACCGGGGAGCCCGGCCGGGGGAACGGTTCACCAGTAGTGCCGGCGGCCTCCGACCGCGTGTCCCACCGATCCGAGGATCCACAGCACCGCGCCGACCACCAGAAGGATGATTCCGATGGTCCACAGAATGGATATCCCGGTGAGGAATCCGACGATGAGCAAGATGATGCCGAGGGCGATCATGGCCCGCCTCCTGTCGACGAACGTTCCTGGGTACCGTGTGCCCCGAAGTAGGCCGAGTCATCATCCGGGATGCGAAAATCTGTCCGGGTTTCTTCGGGGGTGCCGTTCGCGCGGGACCCGCCGCGGCTCAGCCTCCGGGCGCGCCCCGGCGCAGGCCGTCCATCACCAGGTCGAGGAGCCGGGTGGCGCGCGGCCGCCAGTCCTCGCGCGGGTCGAGCTGCCACAGGCCGGCGATGGCGAGCATGAAGTCGTCCGCGGTGACGCCGGGCCGGATGGTGCCGGCCTCCTCGCCGGCCCGCAGCAGCAGCGCCGCCGCGTCGGTCACCGGGGTGTGCGCGGGCTTGGCCGGGCCGCCCGGCGCGCCGGTGACCTGCCGGATCGCGTCGGCAAGACCGGCCTTGGTCATGGCGAACTCGGAGAGCCGGTCCATCCAGGCGCGCAGGGCCTGCGCGGGCGGCAGGGTGTCCAGCAACTGCGCCGCGCTGTCGGCGACATGGCCCATCTCGTGGCGGTAGATCTCCAGGACCAGGGACTCGCGGCCCGGGAAGTTGCGGTAGAAGGTCCCCTGGCCGACCCCCGCCTTGCGGGCGATGGCGCTCAGCGGGACGTCCGGGCAGCGCGACAGCTCGGCCAGCGCCACCTCCAGGATGCGCTCCCGGTTGCGCTGCGCGTCCGAGCGCCGTGGTGAGTCCTGCATGTGCGGCACTCGTCCTCCCCGAGGGGCGTGGCCGAACCTCGCCCTTGCTGAGCGGACAAGTGTCCGTTACGTTTCCGAAGTAACGGACAGCTGTCCGGTTGACTCCACGATAGCCGCGGAACCGCCACCGCGGCAGCCATCGGGCCGCCGCCCCCCACCACGGCGATCCGCATCGCCCCGCACGGCGCTCCGCACCGGCTCCGCATGTCACCGCTCCACATACCAAAAGTCACCGCTCCGCATATCAACGGCTCGGCATACAACGGCTCCGCACCTCATGTGTTTTCTGGAAATGCGAAAGAAGCTGCCATGGCCTCCTCGACGTCCAGTGTCATCACCCTGCACATCAACGGCGAGAAGTTCACACTGCCCGTCGACCACCGCACCACCCTGCTCGACGCGCTGCGTGAACACCTCACCCTGACCGGCACCAAGAAAGGCTGTGATCAAGGGCAATGCGGGGCCTGCACCGTCCTGTCGGACGGACGCAGGACGGTCTCCTGTCTGCAACTGGCCGTGGCGGCCGAGGGGCGGGAGATCACCACGATCGAGGGCGTCGCCGAGGGGGACCGGCTGCATCCCGTGCAGCGGGCGTTCCTCGAACTCGACGGCTACCAGTGCGGTTACTGCACCCCGGGCCAGATCTGTTCGGCGATCGGGATGCTCCGGGAACACGCGGAGGGCCTGCCGAGCGCCGTCACCGACGACATCCGGCCCGAGGCCGGACCGCCCCCGCTGAGCGCCGAGGAGATCCGGGAGCGCATGAGCGGCAACCTGTGCCGGTGCGGTGCCTACGTCGCCATCGTCGAGGCCGTGGCCAGGGCGGCGGCGGACGGCGAGCGCACGGCTGCCGCGACCGAGTCCGAGGAGGCCGTGGCATGAGGGAGTTCGACTACCGGCGGGCCACCGACGTCGCGGGCGCCGTCGCCCTGCTCGGCGCCGACCCGGACACCCGCTACCTCGGCGGCGGCACCAATCTCGTGGACCTGATGAAGACCGGCGTCGAACGCCCCACCCGGCTGGTCGACATCCGTGAACTCCCGCTCGACCGGGTCGAGTCGACGCGCGACGGCGGTCTGCGCATCGGCGCCACCGTCACCAACGCCGACCTCGCCGCCCACCCCGAGGTGCGCCGCCGCTACCCGGCGCTGGCCCAGGCCGTGCTGGCCGGTGCCTCCGGGCAGCTGCGCAACATGGCCACGGTCGGCGGGAACCTGCTCCAGCGCACCCGCTGCGGCTACTTCACCGATGTCACCCGGCCCTGCAACAAGCGGATCCCGGGCAGCGGTTGCCCCGCCGTCGAGGGCGAGCACCACAACCACGCGATCCTCGGCGCCTCCGAGCACTGCGTGGCCGTACACCCCTCGGACATGGCCGTCCCGCTCACCGCCTTCGACGCCGTCGTCCAGTACGAAACCGCCGACGGACCGGGCGAGTTGCCGCTCACCGAGTTCTATCTGCCGGTCGGCGACACCCCGCACCTGGAGACCGCCCTGCCGCCCGGCGCGCTGATCACCGGCGTCGTCCTGCCGCCCGCGCCCGTCGCCGCCCGCTCCCGCTACCGCAAGGTGCGCGAGCGCGCCTCGTACGCGTTCGCCATCGGCTCCCTCGCGGCCGCGCTCGACATCGGGGACGGCGTCGTGCGCGAGGCGAGGCTGGCCCTCGGCGCGGTCGCCTCCCGGCCCTGGCGGGCCCGGGCCGCCGAAGCGGTACTGACCGGGGCGCCGGCCGTACCCGAGACCTACGCCGCCGCGGCCGAGGCCGAACTGGCCGCCGCCCGGCCGCTGCCGCACAACGGATACAAGGTGACCCTGATGCGCAACCTCGTCGTATCCGTCCTCACCGAACTCGCCGAGGAGGCCGCCCGATGACCACCGTCACCGCCACCGGGACGGCCACCCGCGCACCGTCCGTCGGCACCGCCCGCACCCGCGTCGAGGGCGTCGAGAAGGTCACCGGCGCCGCCCGGTACGCGGGCGAGATCCCGTTCGCCGACCTCGCCCACGGCTGGCTGGCCCTCTCCACGGTCGCCCGCGGCCGCGTCAGTGCCCTCGACACCGACGCGGTGCTCGCCATGCCCGGCGTCCTCGCGGTCCTCGACCACCGCAACGCGCTGCGCCTGAACACCGACTTCGCCGGTCTGCTGGGCATGCGGCCCGACCCGACCTGCGCGGTGTTCCAGCACGACCGGGTGCCGCACCTGGGCTGGCCGGTGGCGCTCGTCGTGGCCGAGACCTCCGAACAGGCCCGGGAGGCAGCCGAGTCGCTGGTGGTGCACTACGAACCGGAGCCGTCCACAACCGACTTCACCGCGCAAAGCCCCGACGCCTACCCGCTGGACGGAGTCATGCCGGCGCTGACGGAGAAGGGCGACATCGAGGCCGAACTCGCCGCCTCCGCCGTGACGTTGGACGCCGAGTACACCACCCCCGAAGAGCACCACAACCCGATGGAGCCGCACGCGGCCACCGCCCGGTGGGACGACGGCCGCCTCGAAGTGGTCGACTCCAACCAGGGCGCCACCTGGGTCGGGGGCGACCTGGCCAGCCTCTTCTCGCTCGACCCGGCCGCCGTACGGGTGCGCTCCGAACACGTCGGCGGCGGCTTCGGCAGCAAGGGCGTGCGCGCCCACCAGGTGGCCGCCGCGATGGCCGCGAGCGTGCTCAAGCGCCCCGTCCGCGTGGTCATGACCCGCCGTCAGATGTTCACCCTGGCCGGCCACCGCAGCCCCACCGTGCAGCGGATCAGGCTCGGCGCCGACGCCGAGGGGCGGCTGCGGGCCCTGGAACACCGCGCCCTCAGCCACACCTCCACCGTCTACGAGTTCGTGGAGCCGAGCGCCGGGGTGGCGCGGGTGATGTACGACGCCGACGCCCACCGCACCGAGAACCGCGTGGTACGGCTCGATGTGCCGAGCCCGACCTTCATGCGTGCCCCGGGCGAGGCGCCGGGTTCCTTCGCGCTGGAGTCCGCGCTGGACGAACTCGCCGTCGCCTGCGGGCTCGACCCGATCGAACTGCGGCTGCGCAACGACGCCCGGCGCGGGCCGGTCTCGGGCCTGCCGTTCGCGGGCCGGCGGCTGGCCGAATGCTTCCGGGAGGGCGCCCGCCGGTTCGGCTGGGCCGGCCGCGACCCGCGCCCCGGCGCGCGCCGCGACGGCCGCTGGCTGCTGGGCACCGGCACCGCCGCGGCCTCCTTCCAGGCGGGCGCGGCACCCTCCACCGCGACCGCCACCGCCCACCCGGACGGTGCCTTCACCGTCCGGATCGCCGCCGCCGACATCGGCACCGGCGCCCGTACGGCCCTCACCCTGGTCGCCGCGGACGCGCTGGGCGTGGCACCCGAGCGGGTCCGGGTCCGCATCGGCGACAGCGCCTTCGGACCGGCGATGATCGCCGGCGGCTCCATGGGCACCCGCTCCTGGTCCTGGGCGGTCAAGCTCGCGGCCGAGGAACTGCGCGAGCGGCTCGCCCTCGGCGCCGACATCCCGGCCGAGGGCATCACCGTCCGCTCCGACACCACCGCGGCCATCGGCGCGCTCGCCGCCGCCGAACGGCACTCCTTCGGCGCCCAGTTCGCCGAGGTGGCCGTGGACGTCACCACCGGCGAGGTGCGGGTGCGCCGGATGCTCGGGATCTTCGCGGCGGGCCGGATCATCAATCCGCTCACCGCGCGCAACCAGTTCCTCGGCGGCATGACCTGGGGCATCTCCATGGCCCTGCACGAGGAGGCGCTGCGCGACCATGCCTCGGGCGGTCTCGTGGGCGCCGACCTCGCCGGGTATCACGTCGCGACCCACGCGGACGTCCCGCGCATCGAGGCCGACTGGATCGAGGACCCGGACCCGGACGACCCGGTCGGCATCAAGGGCATCGGCGAGATCGGCATCGTGGGCGCCGCGGCCGCCGTCGCCAACGCCGTCCGGCACGCCACCGGCGTCCGCCACCGCGATCTGCCGATCACTCCGCGGCGCGTCCTGACGGCGGGGGCGCCGGATGCTTGACCTGGCCGCCGAGCTGACCCGATGGCTGGGCGAGGGGCGGGAGTTCGCGGTCGCCACCGTGGTGTCCGTCGGCGGCAGCGCCCCGCGCGATCCCGGCGCCGCCCTCGCCGTCGACCGCGCGGGGACCGTGATCGGCTCGGTCTCCGGCGGCTGCGTCGAGGGCGCGGTCTACGCGCTGTGCCAGGAGGCGCTGGAGAGCGGCCGGAGCGTCGTCGAGCGGTTCGGGTACAGCGACAAGGACGCCTTCGCGGTCGGGCTGACCTGCGGCGGGGTGATCGACGTCCTGGTCACGCCGGTAAGCGCGCGGGCGCCCGTCCGGCCGGTCCTCGCCGCGGCCCTCGCACTCGTCGCCGAGGGCGAGCCGGTGGCCCTCGCCCGGATCGCCCGTGGCCCCGACGACCTGCTGGGCCGGACCCTGCTGGTGCGGCCCGACGGCGCCCACGAGGGCACGCTCGGCGGCCACGCGGACCTCGACCGGCGGGCTGCGGCCGAGGCGGGCGCCCTGCTGGAGGCGGGCCGCACCGGCACGGTGGAGATCTCCGCCGACGGCTCGCACTGCCCCGGCGGCCTCACCCTGCTGGTCGAGTCCGACGTGCCGCCCCCGCGCATGATCATCTTCGGTGCGGTGGACTTCGCCTCGGCGCTGGCGCGGGCCGGCAAGTTCCTCGGCCACCATGTGACCGTCTGCGACGCCCGCCCCGTCTTCGCCACCGCGGCCCGCTTCCCCGACGCCGACGAGGTGGTGGTCGACTGGCCGCACCGCTATCTGCGGCGCACCGCGACCGACGCGCGGACCGTGCTGTGCGTGCTCACCCACGACGCGAAGTTCGACGTACCGCTGCTCAAGGTGGCCCTCGGCATGCCGCTCGCGTTCGTCGGCGCGATGGGCTCCCGGCGCACCCACGAGGACCGGGCGCGGCGGCTGCGCGCGGAGGGCGTGAGCGAGCGCCAACTGGCCCGGCTGCGCTCGCCGATCGGCCTCGACCTGGGCGCCCGTACGCCCGAGGAGACCGCCCTGTCCATCACGGCGGAGATCGTCGCCGCCCGGCGGGGCGGCACCGGCGCGCCGCTGACCGGCGGCCGGGCGCCGATCCACCGGAACCGGCCATCCGCCGTGGCGGCGGGCGTATGAGACGACGACGGTGGGTAGGGAAGGACCAGGCTATTCACCGTTCGATGAATTACTGCTCCGACGAAGGGCGGGAACGCGATGGAGACGGTGGACATGGACGACCCCGGGGAGCGGACCACCTGCTGTGTGGTGGGCGGCGGCCCCGCGGGCATGGTGCTCGCCCTGCTGCTGGCCCGCTCCGGCGTGGAGGTGACGGTGCTGGAGAAGCACGCCGACTTCCTGCGCGACTTCCGCGGCGACACCGTCCACCCCTCCACCCTGGCGCTGCTGGACGAACTGGGCCTGGCCGAGCGGTTCGCCCGGCTGCCGCAGCGCCGGGTGCGCACCGTACGGCTGCCGGTCGACCCCGGCCGCCCCCAGGTCACCGTCGCCGACCTCTCGGTGCTGCGCGGCCCCTACAACTACGTGGCAATGGTGCCCCAATGGGATCTCCTCGACCTGCTCGCCGACGAGGCCCGCCGCGAACCCTCCTTCCGGCTGCGGATGAACACGGAGGCCACCGGCTTCCTGACGGAGGGGGGACGGGTGACCGGGGTGCGCTACCGCACCGCCGACGGCCGCACCGGGGAACTGCGCGCCCTGCTCACCGTCGCCTGCGACGGCCGCGGCTCGCTCGCCCGCGCCCGGCGGGAGCTGGGACCGCGCTCCTTCGACTGCCCGATGGACGCCTGGTGGTTCCGGCTGCCGCGCCGCGTGGACGATCCGAGCGGGCTGGTCGGCGGCGCGGGCGACCGCTTCCTCACCGCGATGATCGACCGCGGCGAGTACTGGCAGTGCGCAGCGCTCATCCCCAAGGGCACCGACGGCAGCCGCCGCGCCGCCGGACTCGGCACATTCCGGGCCCAGTTCACCGCCGCCGTGCCCTGGCTCGCCGACCGCGCCGACACCCTGCGCTCCTGGGACGAGGTCAAGCTCCTCGACGTACGCCTGGACCGACTGCGCCGCTGGTACCGCCCCGGACTGCTGTGCATCGGCGACGCGGCCCACGCCATGTCCCCGGTCTTCGGCATCGGCATCAACCTCGCGGTCCAGGACGCCGTGGCCACCGCCCGCCGTCTCGCCGGACCGCTGCGCCGGGGTGCCGTGAGCGAGCGCGAGCTGCGTGGGGTGCAGCGGCGCCGCCGGCCCACGACGGTCGCCACCCAGACCCTCCAGCGGCTGGCCCACGCCCGCCTCATCCGCCCCGTGCTGGAGGGCCGGCCGCCGCTCGGCAACGCGGACCGGGCCCGGCGCGTCGCCCATCTGCTCGCCGGCTCCCGGCGGTTGCGCAGGCTGCCCGCCTACTTCATCGCCTACGGCGCCCGGCGCGAGCGGCCACCCGCGGCGGCGGTCCGCAAGCCCGCCCGGGTCGGCGAAGGGGGTCCGGGCGAGGCGTCGTAGCGACCGGGAAAAGCTACTGACGGGGTGTCGTCCGTACAGGAAAATCCCAGTGAATGGACAGGTAACCTCGGGTAAGCGGGGTAATCCATAACGATCTTGGCGCAGACCTTGCGCAAGGGACGAACGCCCCTAGCCTCCCCCCATGGCTTTTCTTTCAAGTCGCCGCAGCAGAACGCGTCTGGCTCCCGAGCTGGACGACCAGGAGCTGGGCAGACTTCTCAAGTCCCTGCGGGCGACCACCCGGACGGGGACGATCGCGACGACCGACCTGTGCGCGGCGCAGATCACCCGCCTGCTCGATCAGGACCCGGGCGACTGGGACCGCCGTACCCACCGCATCGACGTGCTGGCGGACTTCCTGACGGCGTCGCACCTGCCGCGGTCCTGGGCCGCGCGCGAGCCGCGCAGCGCCGACGCGCTCGTGCTGCACGCCTGGACCATGGTCGCCGACGCCCGCGCCCAGGGCCGCCCGGAGGACGCCTCCAAGGCCACCGACCTCTGTCTGCGGGCCGCCGAGATCGCCCCCGACGACCCCACCCCCTGGGTCGCCCTGCTGGCGGTGGCCCGCCTCCAGCGCTGGCAGCAGCCCCAGGCGTTCGGCGTCTGGAACGAGGTGCTCGCCCGCGACCGCTGGAACCGCGAGGCCTACCTCGGCATGCTCGGCTACCTCAGCCCCGAGGAGGGCGGCTCGCGCATCCAGGTCCTGGAGTTCGTGGACACCCTGTGCGCCCGCATGCCGGCGAACGCCCCCTGCGCGGGCGTCGAGCTCACCGCCCAGGTCCTCCAGTACCACTCCGTCCTCGGCCGCGGCGGATTCGAGGCGCTGGTGGCCCGCAACCACTGGTCCCACGCGATGGCCGCCCAGGCCCTCGACCGCGTGGCCCACACCTGGCCCCAGCCGGGATTCCTGCGCCACGCGAAGGCGCTCGCCGATCTCAATCTGCTCGCCTACGCCCTGATGGCCGCCGACCGCCGCCGCGACGCCGCGCCCGTCTTCGAGGCCCTGGGCGGCATCGTCACCTCCTGGCCCTGGAGCCTCGGCGGCGAGGCCCTCGCCGAGTACGACCAGGCGCAGCGCAGGGCCACCGTCGGCCTGTGACGACGGGGCGCGGGGCCCTGTCGGCGAGGGCTCGCCGGTGCCGGAATATCCGGGGCGGGGGCCCCGTTGACGTGACCTGATTGGCATGCCCGGAACAGAGCCCGACCAGGGTGGGGGCGAGGACCGGGCGGAAAGGTATCCCATGGCACGCAGCACCGCGCGTCCCGTCGTCAGGCTGAAGTCGACGGCCGGGACCGGCGTCACCTATGTGACGCGGAAGAACCGCCTCAACGACCCCGACCGCCTCGTGCTGCGCAAGTACGACCCGGTCGCCGGCGAGCACGTCGCGTTCCGCGAGGAGCGCTGAGCCCCGGGGTCGCCCCGGGAAACCCGATGATCGACCGGTCCGGTTCCGCGAATGGCGGCACCGGGCCGCTCGCCGTCCGGGGCCGCACCGGCCTGCTGTGATGTCTCCCACCCACCCTTGTCGTGGCGTGGAAGGGCTACCTAAGTTCGTATGTATGTCCGCTTATGACCCCACCCCGTCCGCCCAGCCGGTCGAGTTCTCCGTCGACCTCACCGCCCACGAGATGCTCCGGCGCGCCCATGTCATGGACGCCGTCGGCCCCACGTGGGACCCCGTCAAGGCGCTGCGGGAGGAGGACGCGGCCCAGGACCTGCTCTACTCCGACCTCGACGAGGAGCAGCAGCGCATCTACGACGAGCTGGTCGCCGCCGGTGTCCTGCCCCGGCGCGGAGACGGCCGTGCTACCGCTTGATCCGCAGGCGGACATCGGCCGGCGCGCCTGGGTGACCTGTCCGAACTGCTCGGACCACCAGGGCTGCGCCACCTGCGGGGAACGCCGCAGGTGCACACGGCACTGGCGCTATCTGCTCTCGAACACCGGCAGCATGCTCCACCTCCAGTGCCCGACCTGCACCCACGTCTGGGACCACGAGACGGGCTTCGGTGCGAGCGGCGGCCGCCGGAACAGGGCGTCGGACGACCGCTGACGTCCGTGCCGTCTGTGCCGCATGTTCGGTCTGTGTCGTCTGCGTCGGGGCGCGATCGGTCTCAGGCCGCGCGCGTGAACAGGGGCAGGTAGCCGAGGGACTGCCCGGAGGCGTTCGGGTGGTACGACTCGGTGAGGTCCAGCACCTCGACGCTGCGCAGCCACGGCCCCGCGGAACAGATCTCGTGCCCGTCGAACGCGCTCCGGGCGTCCGCGAACGCGAACCCGTGACCGGTGGCATGCCGGGCGATCACCCCGTCGAGGTGGTCGATGGCCGCGTTGAGCGCCGCCCGTTCCGTGTCCTCCAGGCCCCGCGAGCAGGTGCCGTGGAGCTGGTAGAAGTGCGGATAGCCGAGCACCACGACGCGGGCGCCCGGCGCCTTGCCCCTGATCGCCGAGTAGAGCCGGTCGAGGTTCGCGGGCAGCGTCTCGTCGACGTAGGTGCGCGCGCTGTCGACGGCGTTGAGGCACGCCTTGGTGCCGGGCAGCGCGCAGATCCCCATCACCTTGGCCCAGCTCGCGTCACTGCCGCCGACGGTGACGCTGACCAGGTCGGTACGGCCGCTCAGCGCCCCGAGCTGCTTGTTCAGCACGTCCCCGGTCTTGGCGCCGTTGCAGGCGGCGAAGGCGAAGGACGAGGCGTGCACCGACGCCCACAGCGCGGGGTACGCCCGGCTGCTGCGTAGACAGCTCGCGCCCTCGGGGAGGTAGTCGCCGGCACCGACACCGGCCGAGTAGGAGTCCCCGAGAGCCACGTAGTCCAGGGCCGCGCGGTTCGGTGCCGCCGGGGCGCTGGCGGGACCGGCGAGGGTGCAGGCGCCCGCGAGGGACACGGCGGCGGCCCAGGACTGGATGCGGAACGGTCTCATGCCCCCGTTTATCGCGCACCCATGACGCCCCCGCTCCGTCACCGTCCGCGACGTTGACAATCCGCTCCGTCGATGCGCCCGGGGCCGGGGCTCGGGGCGGAAGGCGCCGAGCACGGTGTCGCGGGACCGCCGCCCGCCCGGCGTTCACCCGAAAGGACGTCACCCGCACGGACGAACGGAAATGAAAAAGGCAAGGAGTGCGTACTCCTTGCCACTCTCAAGTTATAGCGGGTGGGGGGCCTTGCGGCAAGGCCCCTCCCCTGGCGCACAATCTCCGCTCCGGACGGCGAACCGCAGGTGGGACGCCTTATGTGGGTGAGGGGTTTCATGATCGACGTGATCATCGCGGGTGGCGGACCGACCGGTCTGATGCTGGCCGCCGAGCTACGGCTGCACGGCGTCCGCACCGTCGTGCTGGAGAAGGAGGCGGAGCCCACCCGGATCGTCCGGGCGCTCGGGCTGCACGCGCGCAGCATCGAGGTACTGGACCAGCGCGGCCTGCTGGAACGTTTCCTGGCCCAGGGCAAGCAGTACCCGCTCGGCGGCTTCTTCGCGGGCATCCGCAAGCCGTCGCCGGCGGGCCTGGACACCGCGCACGGGTACGTCCTCGGCATCCCGCAGCCCGTCACCGACCGCCTGCTGGCCGAGCGCGCCACGGAGCTGGGCGCCGAGATCCGCCGGGGCGGCGAGGTGGCCGGGCTGAGCCAGGACGAGGACGGGGTGAGCGTCGCACTGGCCGACGGCACACGGCTGCGCTCGCGCTACCTCGTCGGCTGCGACGGCGGCCGCAGTACGGTGCGCAAGCTGCTCGGCGTCGCCTTCCCCGGGGAGCCCTCCCGCGTCGACACCCTGCTCGGCGAGGCACGGCTGACCGCCTCGCCCGAGGAGGTGGACGCCGTGGTGACCGAGATCCGCAAGACCCAGCTGCGGTTCGGCGCCGGGCCCCTCGGCGACGGGGTGTACCGCGTCGTCGTACCGGCCGACGGCGTGGCCGAGGACCGTACGGCCCCGCCGACCCTGGACGAGGTACGACGGCAGCTGCGGGCCGTCGCCGGGACCGACTTCGGCATCCACGCGCCGCGCTGGCTCTCCCGCTTCGGCGACGGCACCCGGCAGGCCGAGCGCTACCGGGTCGGCCGCGTCCTGCTGGCCGGCGACGCGGCCCATGTCCACCCGCCGATGGGTGGCCAGGGGCTCAACCTCGGCGTCCAGGACGCGTTCAACCTCGGCTGGAAACTGGCCGCCGAGATTGCCGGCTGGGCGCCCCAGGGGCTGCTCGACACCTACGAGCGCGAACGCCACCCCGTCGCCGCCGACGTGCTCGACAACACCCGGGCCCAGATGGAACTGGTCTCCCTCGAACCGGGGGCCCAGGCGGTACGCCGGCTGCTCTCGGAACTCATGGACTTCGAGGAGGTGAACCGCCGTCTGACCGAGAAGATCATCGCGACCGGCATCCGCTACGACCTCGGCGACGGCCACGAACTCCTCGGCCGCCGCCTCCCGGACATGCCCCTGAAGCAGGGACGCCTCTACGAGCTGCTGCGTGAGGGCCGCGGCCTGCTGCTCGACCGTACCGGCCGCCTCTCGGTGTCCGGCTGGGCCGACCGGATCGACCATGTCGTCGACGGCAGCGACCGACTGGACGTCCCCGCCGTGCTCCTGCGGCCCGACGGCCATGTGGCCTGGGCCGGCGAGGACCCGTCCGGTCTCGCCGAACGACTGCCGAGGTGGTTCGGCGCACCCGGGTCGCCCCGCTAGGAGCGACCGGCCCGGCACGCGCGCCGGGTACGGGACCGGTCTCGGTCCCCGATTCCCGTCCCGGCGAAGGTGCTTCGCGAGACGAGCCGCCCGGGGCGCGCACGCGTGGACGCGCGCCCCGGGGCCCGCCCCTCGGTGTCAGACGGCGCTGTCCTCGGCGGCCCGGAAGTAGTGGCCCTCCTCCAGGTCGGCGAGGAGGGCCGGTCCGGTCGGCTCCCAGTCGAGCAACGCGCGGGTGGCGGCGCTCGAAGCGGGGGCGTCGAGGCCGACGAAGCCGCTCAACCAGCCGAAGTGCCCGGCCAGGTCCTCGGCACCCACCGACGCCGTCGGCAGCTTCAGCCGGCGGCCGATCACCTCGGCGATCTCACGGAGCGGCACACCCTCTTCGGCGGCTCCGTGCAGCACCGTGCCGGCCGGGGCCTTCTCGACCGCGAGCCGGAACAGCCGCGCCGCGTCCAGCCGGTGGACGGCCGGCCAGCGGTTGGCGCCCTCACCGGGGTAGCCGGAGACGCCCTTCTCCCGTGCGGTGCCGATCAGCGAGGCCATGAAGCCGTTGTCCCCGTCGCCGTGGCAGGTGGGGGAGAGCCGCACCACGGACGACCGCACCCCGCGCTCCGCGCACGCGAGGACGGCCTGCGCGGTGACGGCACGGATCAGGATCGGCGAGTCGCCCTCGACCACCGGCATGTCCTGCTCCGTCGCCACCCGCCCCGGCTTCAGCCCGGCCAGCCCGGAGGCGAGCACGAACGGGCGGTCGCTGCCCGCGAGCGCCTCGGTGAGCACGTCGACGGCCCTGCGGTCGGCCTCCGCGGCGCTCTGGAAGCCGCCGGAGAAGGCCACGTCGTGCTTGAAGGCGAGGTGGATCACCCCGTCCGAGCCGGCGGCCGCGGCGCGCAGGACATCCAGGTCGTCCAGGCTGCCCCGGACGACCTCGGCGCCGGCCGCGGTCAGCGCCTGCGCGGAGGCGTCGGAACGGGCCAGGCCGACGACCTGGTGACCCGCCCCGATGAGCTCAGGAACGACGGCCGAACCGATCCAGCCCGACGCCCCGGTCACGAAAACACGCATGAGAGATCCCCAGACAGTTTGATGTCAGTTACTGACATCGACGCTAGCACTGATGTCAGCCGCTGTCATCGCGTAGGATGCGGGCCATGGGCAGATGGGAGCCGAACACGCGCGAGCGCCTGGCGAAGGCGGCGTTGGACCTGTACGGCGAGCGCGGGTTCGAGCAGACCACCGTGGCGGAGATCGCCAGGAGCGCGGGACTCACCGAGCGCACGTTCTTCCGGCACTACGCCGACAAGCGCGAGGTGCTCTTCTCCGGCGCCGTCGAACTCGAGCAGCTGCTGGCGAAGGCGGTCGCCGACGCCCCGCCGTCCGCCGCGCCGATCGAGGCGGTGGCGGCGGGCCTGGACGCGATGTGCGCGGTGTTCGAGGAGCGGCGCGACTTCGCGCGCAAGCGCCAGGCCGTGATCTCGGCGACCGCGGAACTGCGGGAACGCGAACTGATCAAACTCGCCTCCCTGGCCACCGCCCTCACCGACACGCTCCGTGGCCGAGGTGTCCCGCTTTCCGTGGCCGGCCTCACCGCCGAGACCGGCGTCGCCGTCTTCAAGGTGGCCTTCGAGCGCTGGATCACCGCCGACGAGACGCGTCCGCTGGCCCGGCTCGCGCGGGAATCGCTCGACGAGCTCAGGGCCGTCGTCATGGGCGGGAACACTTCGATGAGTGAGGTGTGACTGGTGGGGTAGGCGCCCCCACCGGCCGGTCGAGCGGCAAAGTCGGGCAATCCGTTACATGGTGCCCGGGGCTCGTCACCGGCCGTACAGGAAGGAGAAGAACATGATCAAGCTGGCACGGCACGCGGGTACGGTCGGAGCCTCGGCGGCGCTGCTCGGTGGCGCCCTGCTCGCCACCGCCGGGACCGCGACGGCGGCCCCGCAGCACACCGCACACCTCCCCGCCCGCACCACCGCGAGCCAGACCGGCGGCCCCAGCGGCTCCGCCCACCGCGCCGGGCACCGGCTCGACCCCTGGATCGAGGGGCAGCTGGCGCAGTTCGACCCCGCCGCCAAGCGCCGTCTGGCCGTGTTCGACCCGTGGGTGAAGGACCAGCTGGCCCGGTACGCGCCCGCCGCTCTCGGCCAGGGCTGACGCGGGCCCGCCGCCCTCGCCCCGGTCGGCGCCCTCAGTCCACGAACTCCACGGCCGGGTACATCGGTGACGGTCTCCCCGGCAGCCGTCCGTCGCGGCCGCGCAACCAGTGTCGAAGCACGAGGCCACATATGCCTCGGTCATACGGATCGCCGTGGTTGGAGGGATCGTGCCGAGGTCGCCGGTCATACGAACCCGGGTCTTTTCGCCCGGGGTATCCGTAGGGGATGCCCGATGTCCGACCCTGGACTGGCCGGGGCCCGCCCCCGCGGGCGGAGCCCCGGTCACGGCGGCGTCGTACAGTGCGCGGGTCGCGGAGCCGAAGTACGCGCTGTACGAGACCTGCGCGGTGTTGCCGCCCGTGTGGTACCCGCCGATCACGCCGATGACCGCCCACCCGTCGACCCACGGCACGAGCATGGGGCCACCGCTCGTGCCGCCGACGAAGGCGTCGCAGGCGATGCGCGGGAACGTCCCCGGGTCGGCCGGATCGTCGCTGGCCCACCGCGTGGTCCGGCTCCAGCACTCCAGCGGCTTGTCCGCGCCCGCCGGGTAACCGATCATCCGCACCGGTGCGTGGCGGTACCCCGTCCCGGTGAGCAGCCGTACCCCGCCGACCGCGTCCTGCAAGGACGTCCCGTCCTGGTTGGGCTCCGTCACCGCGAAGCCGAAATCGTAGGCGGCGCCCGCGTGTTCGCCCAGGTCGTAGTACTGCTGCGGCACATAGACACCGTTGGCCCCGACGGGGAAGACCCCGTAGGGCTTGACCCCGTCGTGGTACTGGGGGACGAAGGCCAGCCGGCGCTGCGGGGCGGTGCCCGAGTAGCCCTTCAGGCAGTGGCCCGCGCTCAGGACCAGGTCGCGCCCGGGGCTGCGGACGACCGAGCCGCTGCAGGTACGCCCGGTGCCCTGGGCGTCGGTCCAGAAGAAGGTGCCGGCCTGCGGGACGCCGTCGAAACTGTGGCTGGGCGGAATGTACTCGCCCGGCCGGGGACCGTCCACCGCGGGGGAGAGGGCCGGGCTCGCCGCCCCGGAGCCCTTCGCCGCGCCGGCGGGCAGGGCGGCCGTCATACGAGCCGCCGTCCAATAGGCGTCGAGCCGCGCGGCGACCGGATTCGGCCCGGCCGTCGTATCCCTCGCCCCACTCGTCGAACCCGTCGAACCCGTCGAACCGAACGAGTCCGTCGAACCCAACGAACCCGTCGCATTCGGCGACGGAGGCGGAGGTGGTGAAGCCGAAGCCGCCGCGGCCGGGCCGCCCGACAGCAGCAGAGCGGTCGCGCAGACGGCGAGGTGACGTAAGCCCGGGATCCTACGCACCATCAGTTCCCTTCGGAGCACGGGTACATGACGGCTCACCCTAGGCCCGGGGCCGACGCGGCGGAAGAACGCACCACGGCACCACGCGGCCCCGCCGAGCCGCGTAGTGACGGTCGCGTCGGCGGACCCCCTGATCCGGACCCGCTCCGGCCCCGCCCGGCCGGCGAGGTGGGGCGGCATCAGCGGCGAAGCCATGCGAGCCGCAAATGCTATGAAGTCGGGTAAATGGGTACATTCTGTACAGGTGTATCTACGTGGCACGCGAGTGTCACAGCCCGCCTCGGGGGCACTGACCAGCATGTTTGCGGGCTCGGCGAGCAAGGGCCTCCGGCCCTGCTGACCATTGGTCGAAGGGATGCCGGTTATGAACGAGGACACGAGGAGCCCGTACCCGGAGCAGCCGCCGCCCGGGGCGGTCCCGCCCAGGGCGGCCGCGCCCGAGGCGGCCGCGCCCGAGGCGGCCGCGCCCGAGGCGGCCCCGCGCGCGGCGGCCTGGGCCGATCCCGCCCCTCTGGGCCTGGCCGGCTTCGCCCTCACGACTCTGCTGCTGTCGATCATCAACACCAATCTCCTGAAGGAGACCGCCGGTATCCTGCCGGTCCTGGGCCTCGCCCTGTTCTACGGCGGCCTCGCCCAGTTCGCCGCGGGACTCATGGAGTTCCGCCGGGGCAACACCTTCGGTGCGACGGCGTTCGTCTCCTTCGCCGCCTTCTGGCTGTCCTACTGGTGGATCGCGCCGCGCGTGGCGCTCGCCGGTGACGCCCACAACGCGCTGGGCCTGTTCCTGCTCGGCTGGGCGATCTTCACCGCCTACATGACCATCGGCGCCCTGCGGGTCAGCCTTCCGGTGCTCGCGGTGTTCGTCCTGCTGACGCTGACCTTCCTGTTCCTGGCCATCGGGTCGTTCCAGGGCGGCGCCGGGCACGCCATGACCGAGGTGGGCGGCTGGTTCGGCATCCTCACGGGGCTCGCCGCCTGGTACGCGTCGGCGGCCGGTGTCATCAACGCGGCGCACGGGCGCACCGTGGTGCCGCTCGGCTCGCTTCCGGGCCGGACCGAGCCGGGCGAACGGGTGCGTCACGACGAGCGATCCGTCTGACGGGGGAGGCGTGAGGCCGTACCGCTCATCGGCGTGACCGTCGTACCGCTCATCGGCGTGACCGTCGTACCGGTCATGGCGTCGTCCCAGCCCCCGGCCCTGCCGTCCCGGCGCCACCGGCGCCCACCCCCGTGCCGACGCACCCGCGCACCCCCGCGCCCGCGACAATGTGCGGCATGAGCGAGGACATGGACGACGCCGACGGACGCCTGGCCAGGATCGAACGGCTCCTCCAGAGCGGGGAGCGCGAACTGGAGCCGGCGTGGCGGCGGGCGACCCGGGGTGAGACGCGATGGGCCGTGACCACCGTCATGCTGGCGGCGGTCGCCCTGCAACTGGTCCTGCCGCACCGGCTCGTGCTGCTGCGTCCGGTCTGGGCCCTGCCGGTGCTGGAACTGGTCCTGCTGGCCGCCCTGGTGGCGGGCAACCCCCGGCGGGTGGAGCCCAGCACGGTGTGGTGGCGATGGCTGGGGCTGCTCCTGATCGGTGTCATCAGCCTGGCCAACGGCTGGTCGGCGGCCCAGCTCGTATGGGACCTGGTGCACGGCATCGGAGGGCAGGACGCGGTGCCGCTGCTGCGGGCCGGCGCGGTCATCTGGTTCACCAATGTCATCGTCTTCGCGCTCTGGTACTGGGAGTCGGACCGCGGCGGCCCGATGGCGCGGGTGCGCGGGCAGCAGCAGTACGCCGACTTCCTGTTCGTCCAGATGCAGAGCCCCGACATGGCGCCCCCGGACTGGGAGCCGGAGTTCCTCGACTACCTGTACCTCTCGTTCACCAACGCCACCGCCTTCAGCCCGACCGATGTGATGCCCCTGTCCAGGTGGGCCAAGATGCTGATGATGCTCCAGTCGTCGGTGTCCCTGGTGACCGTCGGCCTCGTGGTGGCCCGCGCCGTCAACGTCCTCAGGTAGCGGACGGAGTCCTCAGGCGGCGGGTGGGCGGACAGGGCGACCGGCCTCGGCGGGCTCCGGGACGGAGGCCGGCCGGGCGTGCGTCTCGACGTCATGGCGCACCCCGTCGTACTCCGGCTTCTGCCGTCGCAGGCCCTCCACCGCGAACCCGGCCGCACCGGCGACCCGGCAGCACCCGGTTGTCGACGCGATGGCCGAGTTCGAGGCGGGAGGGTCCGGCGTCGTCGAAGGCCCGGCGGGCCAGGGACCGGCAGGCCGCGGAGGCCGCCCCGCGTCCCCGGGCCGCCCTGGTGGTCCAGTAGGACAGCCAGCCCGTCGAGTGACGCCGGTCGATCGCGCTCACGGCCACATGGCCGAGGACGGTGCCTCTCCCGTCCACGACGGCGAACGCGAAGGCCGTCCCCGCCCGCCACCGCGCCTCCTGCCCGTTCTGCCCCGTCGACGGCATGGCGAAGGCGCCGAGGAAGAGCCCCGGTGCCGGATGGTTCCCTCTCACCCGATCGGTGGACGGTTCGACTCGCGTCGGCCGGGGAGAGACGGGTGGGGCGCGTGATCCGTGCGTGCCCCGGCGTGGCGTCCGACCGACGGCGCCCGGCGGGCGGCGCAAAGCCGCGCAGCCGTGAACGCGGAGGTGAACGCCGTACATCGGCGCGTACACCGGCGCACGACCAGAATTGCATCGTTCGTTTTCTTGAATCCTTCGTGTTTGTGAGAGTAGGTTCGCCCCCATGACCGCCTCCCCGACTCCGACCACCGCCGAGGAGCTCCGCGGTGCCGGCCTGCGCGTGACGGCGGCTCGCGTCGCGCTGCTGGAGACCGTCCGGGACGGCGACCACCTCGGTGTCGAGGCGATCGCCTCCGGGGTCCGTGACCGCGTAGGCCATATATCCCTGCAAGCCGTCTACGAGGCTCTGCACGCGCTCACCGCGGCGGGACTCGTGCGCCGCATCGAGCCGGCCGGTCATCCGGCCCGGTTCGAGGGGCGCGTCGGCGACAACCACCACCACCTCGTGTGCCGGTCGTGCGGGGCCGTCGCCGACGTCGACTGCGCCGCCGGGGAAGCGCCCTGCCTGACCGCCGCCGACGACCGGGGCTTCGCCATCGACGAAGCCGAGGTCGTCTATTGGGGCGTGTGCCCCGACTGTTCCACCGGCCGCAGTTCCTGAGCACCTGGTTCCGCTTAGTTCGGAAGGATTGCCATGACTGAGAACCACGACGCGATCGTCACAGACGCGAAGGCGGAGGAGGGGAGCGGCGGCTGCCCCGTCGTTCACGACCGGGCCCTGCACCCGACCCAGGGCGGCGGCAACCGCCAGTGGTGGCCGGAGCGGCTCAACCTGAAGATCCTCGCCAAGAACCCGCCCGCGGCCAACCCGCTGGGTGAGGAATTCGACTACGCGGCGGCCTTCCGGAGCCTCGACCTCCCGGCGGTGAAACGGGACATCGAAGAGGTGCTCACCACCTCCCAGGACTGGTGGCCCGCCGACTTCGGCCACTACGGCGGTCTGATCATCCGTATGGCCTGGCATGCCGCCGGCACCTACCGCATCAGCGACGGCCGCGGCGGCGCCGGCCACGGCCAGCAGCGCTTCGCCCCGCTGAACAGCTGGCCCGACAACGCCAACCTGGACAAGGCCCGCCGCCTGCTGTGGCCGGTGAAGAAGAAGTACGGCCAGAAGATCTCCTGGGGCGACCTGATGGTCCTCGCGGGCAATGTGGCCCTGGAGTCCATGGGCTTCGAGACCTTCGGCTTCGGCGGCGGCCGCCAGGACGTCTGGGAGCCGGAGGAGGACGTCTACTGGGGCCCCGAGACCACCTGGCTCGACGACCGCCGCTACACCGGCGACCGCGAGCTGGAGAACCCGCTCGGCGCCGTCCAGATGGGCCTCATCTACGTCAACCCCGAGGGCCCCAACGGCAACCCGGACCCGCTGGCCGCGGCCCGCGACATCCGTGAGACGTTCGGCCGCATGGCGATGAACGACGAGGAGACCGTCGCCCTGATCGCCGGCGGCCACACCTTCGGCAAGACCCACGGCGCCGGCCCCGCCGACCACGTCGGCCTCGACCCCGAGGCCGCCGGCCTGGACGAGCAGGGCCTGGGCTGGCGCAGCACCTACGCCAGTGGCAAGGGCAGGGATGCCATCACTTCCGGCCTGGAGGTCACCTGGACCTCGACGCCGACCCGCTGGAGCAACGGCTTCTTCGACAACCTGTTCCGCTACGAGTGGGAGCTGACCGAGTCCCCGGCCGGCGCCAAGCAGTGGGTCGCCAAGGACGCCGAGCCCACGATCCCCGACCCGCAGGACCCGGCCAAGAAGCGTCTGCCCACGATGCTCACCACGGACCTCTCCCTGCGCTTCGACCCGATCTACGAGCCGATCTCCCGTCGTTTCCACGAGAACCCGCAGGAGTTCGCCGACGCCTTCGCCCGCGCCTGGTACAAGCTCACCCACCGCGACATGGGCCCGAAGTCCCTCTACCTCGGCCCCGAGGTCCCCGAGGAGACCCTGATCTGGCAGGACCCGCTGCCGGAGCGCGAGGGCGAGCCGATCGACGACGCGGACATCGCGGCCCTGAAGAGCAAGCTGCTCGACTCCGGGCTGAGCGTCGGCCAGTTGGTCACCACCGCGTGGGCCTCCGCGTCCACCTTCCGCGGCAGCGACAAGCGCGGCGGCGCCAACGGCGCCCGTATCCGCCTCGCGCCGCAGCGCGGCTGGGAGGTCAACCAGCCCGACGAGCTGGCCCAGGTGCTGCGCACCCTGGAGGGCATCCAGCAGGACTTCAACGCCTCCTCCGGCGCCAAGAAGGTCTCGCTGGCCGACCTCATCGTCCTCGGCGGTGTCGCCGGGGTCGAGAAGGCGGCCAAGGAGGGCGGCTTCGAGGTCCGGGTGCCGTTCACGCCGGGCCGGGTGGACGCCCGTGAGGAGCACACCGACTCCGAGTCCTTCGAGGCGCTGGAGCCGACCGCGGACGGCTTCCGCAACTACCTCGGCAAGGGCAACCGGCTGCCGGCCGAGTACCTGCTGCTCGACCGCGCCAACCTGCTCACCCTCAGCGCCCCCGAGCTGACCGTCCTCATCGGCGGCCTGCGCGTGCTCGGCGCCAACCACGCCCAGGCCCAGCAGCAGGGCGTCCTCACCAGGACGCCGGGCGTCCTCACCAACGACTTCTTCGTCAACCTGCTCGACATGGGCACGACCTGGAAGTCGACCTCCGAGGACCAGACCACCTTCGAGGGCCGCGACGCCGTGACGGGCGAGCTGAAGTGGGCCGGCAGCCGTGCCGACCTCGTCTTCGGCTCCAACTCCGAACTGCGCGCCCTCGCCGAGGTCTACGCGAGCGACGACGCGAAGGAGAAGTTCGTCAAGGACTTCGTCGCCGCCTGGGACAAGGTCATGAACCTGGACCGGTTCGACCTGGCCTGATCCGCCGGCACCATGTCCGGGCCGCCCCTTGGCGGGCGGCCCGGACATCGTCGCCTCATCAGCACGGTGGGAATGCGTGCGTGGGGAACGAGCGGTTACGACGCCCCCGGCGCGTCCCGGCGCGTCCCGGCGCGTCCCGGCGCGTCCCGGCGCGTCCCGGCGCGTCCCGGCCGTCAGCGGTCCAGCGCCGCCGCGCCCGCCCGGGCGTACTTCTCGTCCAGGTCGCCGGAGGGGGCGCCCGCGACGCCGATGCCCGCGACCGGGGCGCCCTTGACGGTCACCGGGGTGCCGCCCGCGAGGAACAGCGTCCCCGGAATGTCCTTCAGGGTCGGCGCCTGCGCCAGCCGTCCGGCCAGCTCCGAGGTGGGGGCGTTCCAGGACACCGCCGTGAACGCCTTGCGCCCGGCGGACTCGTACGACTGCGGGCCCGCGCCGTCCCCGCGCAGCGTGACCAGCGTGTCGCCGTCGCGGTCGACCACGGCCACGGA
Source organism: Streptomyces sp. WP-1 (assembly GCF_030450125.1). Taxonomy (NCBI): domain Bacteria; kingdom Bacillati; phylum Actinomycetota; class Actinomycetes; order Kitasatosporales; family Streptomycetaceae; genus Streptomyces; species Streptomyces sp. WP-1. The sequence goes on along the minus strand of NZ_CP123923.1, from coordinate 587,755 downwards.
CACCTGGCGGCCGTCCTTGACCGCGGCGTCCAGCGCGGCCCGCGCCGCCTTCTCCGCGGCCTTGACGGTGAGGTGCGTGCTCCGGGTGAGATCGCCGGGGCGGACCGCGGCGGGCGCGGCGGCCGGGGCGGCGCCGGCCGAATCGGCGGCATGGGCGGTGACGGTGCCGACGACACCCGCGCCCACGACGGCCAGGGCGGCACCGCCCACGAGGACACGGGTACGGCGGGACGGCTTCCTGCGGCTGGACATGACGGGCAACCTTCCGGTGGCGGTGGGGCCGCGGCCGAGACGCGGCCGGGCCGAGACGCGATCGCCTCGGTACCGATCCTCGGCCCGCCCTCCGCCGTCTCCCGTCGACGGACCGGTGGTCCCCGGGGTCATCCGATCGGATGACCCCGCCCGCTCGGGGCCGGGGAACAATGGACCTTGTTCGCCCAGTTCAGCGCGGTGACACGGGAGGTGGTGGCGATGCCGGAACCCGCACCGGACGACCCCCGCGCCCTCACGATCGTCATGCACACCGCGTTCTTCGTACTGCTGGGCGCGTCGCTCGCCCGCTATCTCGCCCGGCACGGCGAAGGCCCCCACACCCCCTGGATCGTCGCCCTCACCGCGCTGCTCGCCGTGCTCTACGTCCTCGGCCCCGCCCTCGGCACCCGTCCCACCCCGCGCCGTCTGACCTGGCTCGGCCTGGTCGTGGCGGCCTGGGCGCTACTGGTCGTCCTGGCCCCGAGCTTCGCCTGGTGCGCGGTCCCGCTCTTCTACACCGGCCTGCGCACTCTGCCGCCGCGCGCCGCGATCCCGCTGGTCGGGCTGCTGACCGCGCTCGCGGTGGCCGCCCAGCTCGAACTCGCCGGCTGGCCCGACCCGAACGTGCTGCTCGCCCCGCCGGCCGTGGCCGCCGTCGCCGCCACCGTCTACGTCGTCATGCACCGCCAGGCCGCCCGGCAGAGCGCCCTCATCGACGACCTGGTCCGCACCCGGCGCGAACTCGCCGCCACCGAGCGCCGCGAGGGCACCCTCGCCGAACGCGAACGGCTCGCCCGGGAGATCCACGACACCCTCGCCCAGGGCCTGTCCAGCCAGCGCATGCTGCTCCAGGCCGCCGACCGGCTCTGGGACACCGCGCCCGGCACCGCCCACGAGCACGTCCGCACCGCCGCGCTGATCGCCGAGCGCAGCCTCGCCGAGGCCCGCCGCTTCGTGCACGATCTGACTCCGGCCGACCTCGCCGAGGGCGGCGGCCTGCCGCAGGCTCTGCGCGCGGTCGCCGCCCGCGAGACGACACCCGGACTCACCGTCCGCGTGCACACCGAGGGCACCCCGCCCGAACGGCTGCCCGCGCCCGTCGAGTCCGCCCTGCTGCGCATCGCCCAGGGCGCCCTCGCCAACGTCCGCGAACACGCGGACGCCACGACCGCCACCCTCACCCTGACCTGCCTGGACGACCAGATCGTCCTGGACGTCATGGACGACGGCCGGGGCTTCGACCCCGCCGAAGCCGGTCGCGACGCCACCGCGAGCGCGGGCCGGGGCCACGGTCTGCCCGCCGTCCGCGCCCGGCTGCGCCAGCTCGGCGGCACCCTCACCATCGAGTCGGCGCCCGGCGCGGGCACGGCCCTGTCGGCGGCGATCCCCCTGGAGCGACCATGACCGAACGCCCCGTACGCATCCTGGTCTGCGACGACCACGCCGTCGTACGCGCCGGACTGCTCGCCCTGTTGCGCAGCGCCCCGGACATCGAGGTCGTCGGCGAGGCCGGCGGCGGCGAGGAGGCCCTGGCGCTGGCCCGCAGGACCGCGCCGGACGTCGTCCTGATGGATCTCCAGCTCGGCGCGGGCATCGACGGCGTCGAGACCACCCGGCGGCTGCGCGCCACGAGTCCCGCGCCGCACGTCCTCGTGCTCACCACGTACGACACGGACGCCGACGTCACCCGGGCCGTCGAGGCGGGCGCCACCGGCTATCTGCTCAAGGCCGAACGCGCCGAGGACCTGTTCACCGCGATCCACGCCGCCGCCCAGGGCCGCCCCGCCCTCTCGCCCCCGGTCGCCGACCGGGTCATGTCCCGGCTGCGCAACCCGCGCCCCGCCCTCACCCCGCGCGAACGCGACATCCTCGCCCAGCTCGCCCAGGGCCTGCCCAACCACGCCATCGCCCGCGCCCTGTTCATCAGCGAGGCCACGGTGAAGACGCATCTGCGGCGCATCTACGACAAGCTCGGCGTGGACACGCGCGCGGGCGCGGTCGGGGTGGCGAAGGAGCAGCGGCTGCTGTCCTGACCGGCACATCGACGCGGCGGCCCCGGCCCGTTCAGCGGCGCAGTGCCTCGAAGGCGTCCCGGGCCGCCGTGCCCATCGCCAGCTCGATGTCCGGGGCGAGACCGGCCCGCCGGTCCGCGCGGGTGAGCGCGGCCATGGCCACCCGGTCGCCGGACTCCGCCTCCACCACGCCGATCTCGTGCCGCAGATGCAGGAACGTGCCCGTCTTCCCGCTCCACCGCAGCGAGTCCGCGCGCAGCTCGCACGCGAGACGCTGGGTGAAGACCTGGAAGCCCATCAGCCGCCGCAGCTCGGCCGTCGCCCCGGACGCGGCGATCTCGTCGCACCACACCCGCCGCAGCAGGGCGACGAGGGCCGCCGCCGAGCCGGTGTTGGCGTGTGCCGGGTCCAGGGTCTCGATGGTCGGCAGGCCCGCCCGCTCGTCCCGTACGGCCAGCTCCAGCGCGAGCGAGAAGTCGTTGCCGGCGGCGCCGGCCGCGCACTCGTACATGTGGTTCATCCGGTGCCGCATCCGGATGCCGTCGCACCCCCATGCCCGCAGCCGCGTGTCCACCTCGGCCACCGGCACCAGGTCGAACAGCGCGTCCGCGGCGGCGTTGTCGCTCACCGACAGCATCAGCAGGAGCAGATCGCCGACCGCCACGGTGGCCGGGTGCCGGAATGCCGACAGGCCGGTGGAGCCGACGCTGCTCCCGGCCGGATCGACGGTCACCGGCCGCGCCGCGTCCAGTTCCCCGGCCGCGATCCGGTCCAGTACGACCAGGGCCAGCGGGACCTTCGCGACGGACGCGAGCGGCGTCGGCTCGTCGATGTCGAAGCCGAGTCGCGCACCCGTGTCCAGGTTCAGGGCGAGGAAGGAGCCGCGCACCCCGAGCGCGCGCCAGTTCGCCGCGGCCGCCTCGGCGACATCCAGCAGGGCACCGTCGTCGCCCACGCAGACGGGCCGGTTGCGGGTGCCGCCCGTCTCCACCGGGCTCATCCGCGGGCCGCCAGCCGGGAGGGGGCGTCACCGGCGGCCCGGAGGTCACCGGTGTCACCGTGCCGGGCCGACCCGACGGCCCCGACCGCCGTGGCCAGCAGCCGGGTCAGCCACGCCGGTACGTCCGGTGTGCCGCGCGGACCCGGTGGCGCGCTCACGTCGTACCCCCGGTGCAGGGCGGTGTCGCCCAGGGGTGCCCACCGGGCGTCGTACCGGCGTGCGTACGGCTCGGCGCACAGCAGCAGGGCGCGCCCGGCCAGGGTCTCGGTGAGCGCGTCGGCCGCCGGGCCGGCCGGCCCGATCCGCCCCTCGGGCAGCCCGGCGCGCGCGACGGCCCGGGCGAACCGGTCCTCGAAGCAGGGGACCTGGTCCTCGGCCAGGACGAGGATCGGCGGCGGGGACGCGGGCGGTTCGCCGGTACGGCGGCGACGCGGCCGTAGCTCTTCGAGGTGCAGGGTGCGCGGCGCCTCACGGGTGTCGGCCGGTGCGGAGGCCAGCCCCAACGGCACCCGGAGGGCGGCGCGTTCGGGTACGACGCGGACGAGCGCGTAGGCGAGCGAGCCGTCGGCCAGGCCCGACTCCCGCTCCAGGGGCGGCAGTTCACGCATGCCGAGGGTGATCCCGCGCTCGGTGCCGGCGTGCAGGGCGCGGGCCAGGGCGGCGGGGGCGCAGTCCGCGGGCACGCCGACGGCACGCACCCGCGCGTGCCGCGCCGAGTGGGCGGCCTGCCGCAGCCGCTGGGCGCGGTCCAGGACGTCGCGGGCGTAGGGGAGGAGCAGCACGCCCAGCTCGGTGGTGGCGACCTGGCGCCGGGAACGGTCGAACAGCGGACCGCCGAAGTGGCCCTCCAGTGTCTTGATCCGTCGGCTGAGCAACGGCTGCGCGATGCCGAGCCGGTCGGCCGCCCGGGAGAAGCTCATCTCGTCGGCGGTCGCCACGTACGCCTCCAGATGCGCGAGTAGATCCATCCTGTAGTCATATCAATAAGGCATGAGATGTGCACGGTTCACTCTTGGACATGAGCGTCCTCGTGCTGTTTCGCTGTTTCCCACGGATCACCCCGCCCGACAGGGCATGACCTGGGAGGACTTCACCATGACCGCTTCCGGACCGCTCGCACGCCGTGGCCTGTTGAAGGCAGGCATCGCGCTCACCTCCGTGGCCGCCGCGGCCTCCACCGGCCGTGCCGCCGCCGCCCCGGCGGGCCCGGCCGCACCGGCCGCCCCGGTCTCCGGCGAGCTGGCCGATCTGGAGCGGCGCTACGGCGCCCGGCTCGGCGTGTACGCGCGCAATGTGCGCACCGGGCGGGTGCTCGCCCACCGGGCGGGCGAACGGTTCGCGATGTGCTCGGTGTTCAAGGCGTTCGCGGCGGCCGCCGTGCTGCGTGACGAGGCGCGCTGCGCGCCGATGGACAAGGTGATCCACTACCCGCCGCACGACCTGCTGCCCAACTCGCCCCGCACGGAGGAGAACCAGGCCACCGGCATGGCCATGGCCGATGTGTGCGCGGCGGCGATCCAGTACAGCGACAACGCGGCCGGCAATCTGCTGCTGCGCCGGCTGGACGGGCCGGGCGGCCTCACCCGGTTCTTCCGCTCGCTCGGCGACGAGGTGAGCCGGCTCGACCGGTGGGAGCCCGAGCTGAACACGGCGATCCCCGGGGACCCGCGCGACACCACGAGCCCCGAGGCCCTCGCCACGAGCATCGAGCGGCTGGCCCTCGGCCGGGCCCTGGCCGCCCCCGACCGCGAGCGGTTCGTCGGCTGGCTGAAGGGCAACACCACCAGCGGCGCGCGGTTCCGCGCCGGACTGCCCGCGGGCTGGACCATCGCCGACAAGACCGGGACCGGCGACTACGCCAGCGCCAATGACCTCGGCGTCGCCTGGACCACCCGGCGCACCCCCGTCGTACTGGCCGTCCTGTCGACCAAGGAGGGCAAGAACGACAAGGACGCCCCCGTCGACGAGGCACTCATCGCGGAGGCGGCCCGCATCGCCGCGCGGACGGTGGCGCCCGGGGAGTGAGACCCGGAGGGGCCGGGCGACGCGGCCGGGGCCGGACCCACCGGGATCAGGGCCGCCCGGGCGATGCGGCCGAGGCCCGACCCACCGGGGTCAGGCCCGCCCCGGCTGCTCCCCCTGCGCCGCCTGGAGGTCGGCGAGCAGCTCCGCCTGTTCCGCGAGGACCCCGGACAGGATCGTCCGCGCCACCCGCAGCAGTTCGGCCACATGCGGGCTGGTGAGGGAGTAGTAGACGTTCGAGCCTTCCTTGCGGGTCTTGACCAGGTTGGCGCGGCGCAGCACGGCCAGCTGCTGGGAGAGGTGGGCGGGTTCGATGCCCACCTCGGGCAGCATCTCGGCGACCGCGTGCTCGCGTTCGCTGAGCAGTTCCAGCACGCGGATACGCGCGGGATGGCCGAGCGTCTTGAAGAACTCGGCCTTCAGCTGGTACAGCGGCTTGCTCACCGGACCGTCGTCCCTTCACCGGTCCGGCGACCCGCCCCCTGCGGCCCGGTCTCGGCCCGTCCCATCGACCCATACGTCAACACCATGGGGACCATCCTCACCCGCGGGCCCCGCAGGGACCGAATCGGCCCCCAGGACACCCCGCTGGCGCTTACGCGGTCGGCCAGCCGCCGTAGGGCACGGTGAGCAGTTCCATGGCGTGTCCCACCGGATCCATGAAGTACACGCCCTTGCCGCCGTCGTTGCGGTTGATGGTGCCGGGCTGCTTCTGGTGCGGATCGGCGTAGTGCTCTATGCCGCGCTCGGTGATGCGGGCGTACGCGGCGTCGAACTCCTCCTCGGAGACCAGGAACGCGTAGTGCTGCGGGGTGATCCTGTCCTCGGGGACGGTGGCGAAGTCCAGCGTGACGCCGTTGCCCAGGGCGACGGCCACGAACGGGCCCCACTCCCCGGCGATGTCCAGGCCCACTATCTCGGTGAAGAAGCGGGCGGATTCCCGGTTGTCCCGGGCATGGACGATGGTGTGATTCAGATCGACCGACAAAGAATGCCTCCAGAGGCATCTCCCGGCACCTCCATGCCTCACCCGGCCGGTGACCGGCACGCGATGCCGCCGTCCAGTGTAGTCAGCCGTTCGGCGCAGCGGAGCGGGCAGGACGCGAACCCGCGCGGGCCCCGAAGGGCCCGGCCGCGAGCCGTGCGCGCCGCCCCCGACACACCACTGCGGGCAGGGCCGTTCGGCCCAAGGCGGACGGGGCGGGGCGGGCCTAGGGTTTCTGATCGTGCGACGTCGTGTCCGGCCCCCGGTGGGGGGAGGCCGGACACGACGGTCTCCGGATGCCCCGGCGCAGCCGAGTGGTAGCCCGGGTGCCCCGGTGGTAGACGTGGTACGAGCCAGGGCCCCGGCCGCCCGAGGGGCGAACACGCGGCCCCGGGGGCGGACGCGGACACCGTGCGCACCGGTAGTCCGGGAACCCGGCGAGGAGTGAGCGAGCATGGCAGAACGCCCCACACCTGGGCACGGCGCGCCGGAGCCGCAGGACGGGCCCGCGCGGGGCGACCTCGGACGCCGGCTCCAGCGGCGCCGGTCGGAACTCGGTCTCAGCCGGGAAGAGGTGGCCGAACGCGCCGGCATGGCCGAGGCGTATGTCGCCCATCTGGAGCAGCACAGCACCGCCGCGCCCGACTCCGGCACCCTGCTGAGGCTCGCCGGGGCGCTGCGCACCAGCCCCCAGGAACTCGGCGGCGGATACTCCGGGCTGCCGTCCGGGCTGGGACAGGCCGCCCGCAGTCCCCGGACGGGCGAACTCGACGAACAGGAGTGCAGGGAGCTGCTGTCGACGCACGGCGTCGGAAGGTTCTCCCGCAGCACCGAGGGCGCGCCCGTCGTCCTCCCGGTGAACTACACCGTCGTGGACGGCGCGATCGTGTTCCGGACCCGTGAGGGCTCGGTGATCAGCCAGGGCCTCGACCGCGAGGTGGCCTTCGAGGTGGACCGGGTGGACGACGCGTTGAGCGAGGGCTGGAGCGTGCTGGTGCGCGGGACCGCCCGCGTGGTGGACGATCCCGTCGAGGCGGAGCGGCTGGCCGGGCGCGCGTACAGCACCCCGTGGGCCGGCGGGGACCGCGATCTGTGGGTGCGGATCGAGCCCACGGCGTACACGGGCCGTCGTATCGAAGCGGGATGAGAGCGGAAGGGGGGCGGCACCCGCGGGTGCCGCCCCCCTTCCGCGCGACGGGGCCCGCCTCTCCGCGCGACGGGGCCCGCCTCTCCGCGCGACGGGGCCCGCCTCGCGTTGACGAGCCCCGCCGTACGAGGGTCACCCCGGGCGAGCCATCCCCTCGGGGGTCACCGTCGGCACCAGGTTGACCACGCCGACGACCCCGTCCAGCCGCCAGGCCGCGAAGCCGGCGCGGGCGATGGCGCCGCGCAGTTCCGCGCCGCCCGCGAGGGTGACGATGCCGTCCCGCACGGACACGGTGACGGCCTCCGGCGGCAGCCCCAGCTCGCCCGACACGATCTCCTCGGACACCTGGCGGCGGATCTCGTCGTCTCCGCGCAGAAAGACCCGGAGCAGGTCACGGCGGGTGACGATGCCGATCAGCCGGTCCTCCTCGTCCACCACGGGCAGGCGCTCCACACCACGCCGCTCCATCAGCCGGGCGGCGTCCGGGACCCGCTGCTCGGGGTGGACGGTGACGGCGGGTGTCGACATCAGCTCACGTGCCGGTGACTCCCGTACGGGCTCGCCGGGGGCCTGCGCCTGCCGGTCGGCCCGTTCGCGGACCAGATCGGAGACCGAGACGACGCCGAGCACCTTGTCGTCGTGGTCGATCACCGGCAGCCCGCCGATCCCGTACCGGTCCAGCAGCCGGGTCACGGCCGCGGACGACATGGTCTCCGACGCGGTGACGACATCGCCGGTCATCACCTCGCCGATCGTGCTCTGGATCACGGCTCTTCCTCCTTCAGGGTGGGCGGGCCTTTTGCGCCGGGCGGCGGTGGATCCCCCGCCTTCGTGAGCCCGCTCGACGCCCCGGCCACGCGCGTCCCCGCTGTCCGTTTCGAGCCGGTACCACCAGCGTGCCGCGTCCCGCGCCCTGGGCCGAGGGCCGGGCGCCCCCGTGAACGGGACCTTTGGTCCCGTCCCCGGGCCCCTTCCGGCTCCGCCGGGGTGGGCGGAGCCGGAAGGGGCCCGGCCGTATCGCCGACGTGCTCGGGCTCGCGCGCGGACGGCACCCGGCCGTGCGTGCGCCGCGTACCGGGCCTGCGTATGTCGCGTACCGGGTGTGCGCCGCGCCGGTCGGGGGCCGGGCGGCTCGTCCGCGTCGGCGGGCTGCTTCTCCAGGGGGCGCCCGGCCCCAAGGACGACCCGGACGGCCCACGGGCGCGAGTCCCCTTCAAGGGGCACGCTTGTCGTACGGGAGAGCGCTCGGTGGACGGCGGGAAGCGTCGGGTCGGATCCGGAGGGACACGTCATGGCTGGTCGTATCGCGGTGGGAGTCGACGGGTCCCCGCAGAGTGTCGCCGCCGCTCACTGGGCCGCGCAGGAGGCGGTGCGCCGGGGCGCCGAGCTGGTCGTGGCGCACGCGTGGGTCGCCGATGTGCGGCCGGCGCCGCCGGTGACCCGGGACAGCACGGAACGCGGCTGGGCGGAGCGGGTGCTGCGGGAGGCGGTCGACAGCGTGCGCGCGGCGCATCCGACGCTGGCCGTGACCGGCAGGCTGATCGCCGAGTCGCCCGTGACCGCGCTGCTGTCCGTGGCCGCGGAGACGGACACGCTGGTGGTGGGCACGCTCGGGCTCGGCCGGGCCGCCGGGGTCCTCGTCGGCTCGGTCTCGCTGCGGGTCGCGGGCCGCGCCCCCTGCCCGGTGGTGCTGGTGCGGGCGGGCCGCAGCGCCGCCGACGAGCATCTGCCGACCGCTCCCGGACTCGCGCCGGACGAGATCCCGAGCATCCCGTACCGCGCCGTCGTGCTCGGCCTGGACGTCGACAGCGCGTGCGACGAGCCGATCGGGTTCGCCTTCGAGGCCGCCCGGCGCCGCCGCACCGAGCTGCGTGTGTGCCATGTCCACGAGGCGGACGGCGGTTCCGGTCCCGAGGGGGCGGTCGCCGCCGAGCACGCCGTCATCGCGCTGCTGCGGCCCTGGCACGAGAAGTACCCGGACGTGTCCGTCGCCACGACCGTCACCGAGGGCCGGGCAGGGGACGAACTCGTACGGGCCACGGACGGCGCCGGACTGGTCGTGGTGGGGCGCCGGATCAGCGGCAGCAGGCTCGGCGAACGCCTCGGCCAGGTCGCCCACGCGGTGGTCCAGCACGCCGAGTGCCCGGTCGCGGTCGTCCCGCACGACTGAGTACGGCGGAGAGCCGTATCGAGCGGAGAGGGCAGGATTCGAACCTGCGCGGGCCCCGAAGGGCCCGACCGTGAGCTGTGCTCGCTGGTCCCCGATAAACCACTCCGGGCACCTCTCCCTGTCGTTCCTGTGACCGGTTCCGGTTCTCCGTCCCGCTCACAGGAACAACAGTGCCAGGAGGCGCTGACCGCCCGCTGACGCACGGCTGACCCCGGGCGACCGTCAGCGGGCGGACCGGTGCGTCACCCGCCCGCCCGTCACTGTCAACGCCACCGGCGCGTCGACGAGTTCGTCGACGGACGCGCGCACGGGGTCCACGCCCAGCGCGGTGAGGTCGGCGCGGAACCCGGGCGCGACACGTCCGGCGATCCCCGGCTCGCCCGCCGCGGCGGCCGCGTGGCTGGTGCAGCCCTCCAGGGCCTGCAACGCGGTCAGGCCCTCGTGGCGCGCGGCGGCGCCCCGGGGGCGGCGGGCGGTCGCCAGCACGGCACGGGCGTCGAAGTGCGCGATGGGCCAGTCCGAGCCGAGCGCGACGGTGGCGCCCGCGTCCCGCAGATCCCGCAACCGCCAGGCACGGGCGGCCCGTTCACCCCCCAGGCGGCGGGACCACTCGTCGCTGCCGTCGTCCCGGGTGTACCCGGTGTGCGGCGGCTGCATGGAGGCCGCTACACCCAACTCCGCGAAACGGGGCAGGAGTTCGTCCGGTGCGGTCTCGATGTGTTCGATCCGGTGCGCCCCGCGCCCGCTCGGCCCGAGCGACGCCACGGTGTCCAGTACATGCCGTACGGCGGCGTCCCCGATGGCGTGGGTGGCGGTGCGCACCCCGGCCGCGTGCAGGGTGCGGACGGCCTCGGCGTAGGCCTGCGGGTCCGGCCAGAACGCGGCCGTGCCCTGCCCGTGGCAGTCGGGATGCTCCAGCCACGCCGTGCCGCCCTCCACGGTGCCGTCCATGAAGAACTTCACCCCGCCGACCAGCCAGTGCCGCCCGCCGCGCCCCTGGAGCGCGACCAGCTCACGCAGCGCCTCCGCGTCCGCGCCCGGCATGCACCAGGGCGCGAACCGCAGCCGCACCGGCAGCACCGTCTCCCGTGCCACCGCCGCCACCAGCTCCAGGTCACCGCCGTCCATCACATGGGCGCCGGTCAGCCCCGTGGCGGCCATCGCGGACAGCAACTCCACGAGCCGCGACCGGCGTTCGGCGTCCGAGGGGCGGGGCGCGACGGCCGTCACCAGGTCCATCGCGGCATGTTCAACCAGATGCCCGGTGGGCCGGCCCGAGGCGTCGCACACGATTTCCGCGCGCTGGTCGAAGGAGCGGGGCCCGGACACCCCGGCGGCGGCCAGGGCGGCGGCGTTGGCGAGGGCGGAGTGGCCGTCGTACAGGCGCAGCAGGGCGGGGGAATCGCCGAGGACGTCGGCCACCAGGTCGTGGTGGATCGGGCGGCCCCCGAAGGCGTTGTGATCCAGGCTGTGCCCGAGCACCCAGCCACCGATCCGCCCGGTGGCCGCCAACTCGGCGCGCAGCCCGGTCAGATCGCGTACGCCCGACAGGTCCACGCCGGTCGCCATCTCCAGGCCCCACACCGGATGGCTGTGGGCGTCGACCAGGCCGGGCACCAGATGCGCCCCGCCCAGCTCGACCACCTCGGTGCCGGGGCCGCGCCAGTCCCGTACGTCGGCCGCCTCCCCGACCGCGGTGATCACCCCCGCGCGCACTGCGACCGCCGTGGCGGCGGGACGGTCGGGGTCGAGGGTGCGCACCTGGGCACCGGTGAGGACGAGATCGGCGGCAGGCATGCCAGGAACTCCTCTGCGAAGGGGGGTGATTCGGCTTTGTGAACGGGGGTCATACGGCGGACTCGGTCGGCACCGTGGGTTCGGTCGGCGTCGCGGGCTCGGCGGCGAAAGACGCGTACACCTCCGGTCGGCTGCGCCGCAGCCACCACGCGAGCGGCAGCCCGAGCAGGAAGGCGACCGGCGCCGCGAGCACCAGCAGGGTGTTCACGGCGGACGAGGCGCCGGTGAACAGGTCGATGTGCCCCACCACCAGGACGAGCGCGGTCGCGAGCAGCACCGTGGCGAGGACCGGCGCCACCACGGTCCGCAGGCTCCCCTCGCCGTGCCGCACCCGCCGGAAGTAGCAGGGCACCGCGAGCGCGGCGAGCAGCTGGAGCAGCATCAGGCCGATCATCCCCGGGGTGTTCACCCACAACAGCAGCTGCTGGTAGGGATCGGCGTGCGTGGCCCAGAAGGCGAGGACGACCACCGCGCCGAGCACGGTCTGGGCGGTACCGGCCATGTACGGGGAGCGGTGGCGCGGGTGGATCCGGCCGAGCCGGCGGGGCAGCACGCCCTCCTCCGCCAGCGCGAGCGCGTAGCGGTTGATGGCGTTGTGGAAGGCGAGGAGGGAGGCGAGGACGCTGGTGACGATGAAGACGTGCATCAGGTCCGCGGCCCAGCCGCCCACGTAGGTGGTGATCGCGGTGAAGAACAGCCCGGCCGGATCCTTCCCGGCGGCGCGCACCACCTGGTCGTCGCCGAACGCCTGGACGGCGATCCACACCACGAACGCGTAGAACAGGCCGAGGAATCCGACGGCCAGATAGGTGGCGCGGGGCACGGTGCGCCCCGGGTCGCGGGCCTCGCGGCGGTAGATGACGGTCGACTCGAAACCGGTGAACGCGGCGAACGCGAAGGCGAGTACGGCGGCCGTGCCGGGCACGAACACATGCGAGGGCGCGAGGGAGGCCAGGGACAGCCCGTGCGCGCCGCCCTCCAGCAGCACCCCGCCGGCCAGCAGCACGAGTATCCCCGTCTCGGCGACCAGCAGGACGCCGAGCAGCTTGGCGCCGAAGTCGATGGAGCGGAAGCCGCCGTAGCCGATGAGCAGCAGCCCGGCCAGCGAGACGGGCAGCCAGGGGACGTCGGCGCCGAACAGGGCGTGCAGGGTGTCGCGGGAGGCGGAGGCGAGCAGGCCGTAGACGCCGATCTCCATGCCGTTGTAGCCGAGCAGCGCGAGCAGGGCGGCGCCGACACCCGCCGGGCGGCCGAGGCCCCGGGTGATGAAGGCGTAGAAGGCGCCGCCGCCGGTGACATGGCGGCTCATGGTGGTGAAGCCGACGGCGAAGACGGCGAGGGTCAGCCCGGCGAGGAGATAGCCGACCGGGGCGCCTATGCCGCCCAGCAGGATCGCGAGCGGCGCGACCCCGGCCATGACGGTCAGGGGCGCGGCGGCGGAGACGACGAAGAAGGCGATGTCGGCCGTGCCGAGGGAGCCGGGGCGGAGGGTGGCCGCGGCGGACGGCGCCTTCTCCTCGGGCAGTTCGGAGGTGGTGACGGGCATACGGGGGAGCCCTTCTGGCGGCGGAGGGGAGGGGGTCCCGGAGACGGGCGGGCGCGGTCGCGGCGGCCCGGGGGAAGGGCCCGCGCGAACGCTCCCGGGCGTACGGCCGTACGGGCGCGCGGAAGGGATGGCGGGCGCCCGGAGCCGTAAACCTAAAGGCTTTTGGTTTCCGCAATGTAACCTGCGGTTGGGCATCCGGGAAGACCTCAGGGAGAACACCGATCATGGGACGGCCGCGCACCCCGCTCCTCGACCGTGAGCGCATCACCACGACCGCGCTCCAACTCGTCGACGAGAGCGGCGACTTCAGCGTCCCGCAGATAGCCAGGCGGCTCGGCGTGCAGACCGGCTCGCTCTACCATCACGTGGACGGCCGGGACGGCATCGTGGAACTGCTGCGCGAACGGGTCGCCTCCGCGATCGAGACGGCCACCCTCGACCTCGAACCCTGGGACACGGCCGTCGAGGCCTGGGCCCGCTCCTACCGCGCCGCCTTCGCCGCGCACCCCCGCACGATCCCGCTGCTGATGACCTCGCCGGTGCGCGCGCCCCGGGTCCTTGACCAGTACGAGCGCGCGGTCACCCGGCTCCTGGACGCCGGGTTCGAGCCCGCCGGGATCATGGCGCTGATCACCGCGCTGGAGAACCTGGTGCTGGGCTCGGCCCTCGACCTCGCCGCCCCCGAGACCATGTGGGAGCTCCCGGACCGCGCCGCGACGCCCCATCTCGCCGCGGCCCTCGCCGCCGTGGGCGACCAACGGGCCGACCGCGCCTTCGAGGTCGGTCTGACCGCCTTCATGGAGCATGCCCGGACGCTGTCCGGAACCCATGGCTCCTGAGGTCCCCCGAATTTCCCAGTACCGCCAGTAACATGATCACCTTTGGGACTGGTTGTATCGGCCAGTCAAGTCGGCGCGCCGTTCGATGTCCTGCCTTTCCCGGAGATGTCCATGTCTGCTGTCAGTGACGCATTAGAAGACGCCCGTATCCAGTACGAGCAGCACACCCGCGCCTGCCGCCAGTGCCGCGCCGACTCCGCGCCGTGCGCCGTGGCCAAGCACCTGTGGCGCCTGTTCAACAAGGCCCGCCAGCTGCAGCTGCGGTCGAACGGGGCCTGACCGGGAACCGGCGGCTTCGGGCGGCCGGGTCCGCGATCTGCCTAGAGCGGCGGCTCGTCGAGAAGGTTCAGCAGCCATTCCGCGCTCTGTGCGACGCCGGGCGCGGGGCGGTCCGGGTCGGGGAACATCCGGCTCCAGGAGGCGGCGCGGCCCAGGGCGCTGAGCCGCCAGGCGAGGCTCGCGGCCCGGCGCAGGTCGGCGGCCGGGAGCCCGGTGCCCGTCCACGGCTCCAGATAGGCGTCGCGCAGCCGGGGCAGTGCCTGCGCGCCGTACCGTTCGCGGACCTGCTCGCCGGTGACCCGCAGGCTGCAGAACGGGTGGGACACGGCCGCGTCCCCCCAGTCGAAGAACGTGAACCGGCCCGGTGCCGGGCGGAACAGTTGCCCGTCGTGCAGATCCGCGTGGTCGAGGGTGTCCTCGATGCCGAGGGCGGCGAGTTCGGCGCACCAGTCCACGAGCCGGGGCCGTACGGCCGCCACCCGGGCGCGTGCCTCGGGTCCGAGCGCGGTGTTCGCCGCGAGCAGCCGGTCGAACACCTCGGGCAGATCGCGGGTGCGGGCCTTCGGGACGCCCAGCCGCTCCAGTTCCCCGGCGTACGGGATCAGAGCGCGCTGCATGCCCGCGTACTGGCGCAGCAGGTCCTCCCAGACCTCCGGTCCCACCGGCTCCCGCGCCAGCACCTGCCGGAACAGATCGCCGCCGTCCGGGAGCAGCGACCAGGCGCGCGCCGCGTCCACGGCCAGCGGCTCCAGCACATGTCCGGGCACCCAGCGGGCCAGCGCGGCGGTCAGCGGGCCCTCGAAGGCGGCGGCCCGCGGGTTCGCCTTGAACCAGACCGCCTCCCGGCCCGCCACGGGCACCCGTGCCAGCACCGACCACGGCCGCAGCCGCACCCGCAGCTCGCCGTCCGCGCGCAGGCCGTGCTCCGCCAGCCGCTCCCGGATCCAGTCGAGGGCCGCGGCCCGCCAGGACTCCTGCTCCCACGGTGTCACCGCGTCCGGGAAGCCGCCCCGGTCCACGGTCGTCAAGATCTCACTGTGCATCACGCCATCCCAGCAGCAGGGCCACGGCCCCGACCACCGGTTTTTCCGGCGCGGACACGGGTGTGCCCCCGGCCGTCGGCCGGGGGCACACCGGGGAACCCGCTGTCGTCAGGCCTGCTGACGGCGGCGCATCGTGAAGTACGTGCCCGTCAGACCGGCGGCCAGCAGGGCGCCGACGCCGAGGCCGACCGGGAGGGCCGGGAAGGACGCGTCCGAGGTGTCGGCCGCGTTCTGGAGGGCGGGGCCCGGGGTGATGCTGGTGTGCACCGGGGCGACGTGCCTGATCGGGCCGACGGACTTCACGGAGCCGTCGGTGTTCAGCAGCACCTGCTTGTTGTTCGGGTGCCGGAAGTCGAACATCCCGCGTAGCGAGCCGGCCTTGGCGTCGAAGGAGGCGTCACCGATGCGGCCGGTGTGCCAGTTGTCCTCGATGAAGCGGGTGATGGACGCCTGGTCGGTCAGCGTGTGGTCGACCTTGTTCACCTTGCTGTAGGGCGAGATGACCAGCAGCGGCTGACGGGTGCCGGGGCCGCAGCGGTCCGCGTAGCCGCCGGCCGCCTTCGGGCCGCTCTGGCAGGCCGGGCTGTCGGTGGCCTTGCCGTTGGAGCCGACCGAGGAGTCGGTCGAGCCGTTGCGCGGGGCGACGAACGCGTGGTCGTACCAGCCGTCGGAGTCGTCGTAGGCGACCACGATCGCGGTGGACTTCCACTGCGGCGAGCTCTGGATCGCGTTGATCTCGCCGACCAGGAAGTGCTGCTCGTCCAGCGGGTCCGAGTACGCGGCGTGGCCGTCCTGGTACTCGCCGGCCTTGAGGAAGCTGACGGACGGGAGGTGGCCCGCCTTGAGCGCGGCGGAGAAATCGGTCAGGTCGTAGTTGTGGTTGGCCTGACCGTTGTGGCCGATCTCGGAGACGGACTTCGGCGGCAGGTGATGCGGGTTGGCCGTCGACTTGTAGTACGAGAACGGGTTGTGGTGCGGGCTGTAGTCCACCGCGGCCGCGCCGCCCACGTTGGCGTGCGTGGTGTCGCACTTCGCGTGCGAGCCGGACTGGCCGTCCCACGCGGTCGACGGACGGAAGCCGCCCTGGAACCAACCCCAGGACACCTTCTTGGTGTTGAGCAGGTCACCGACGTTCCTGCCCTGCATCGACGCCAGCGCGTTGCTGCTGGTGTGGTCCTTGTCGGAGCAGTCGTCCCAGGCCGGGTCGGGGTCGTTGACGACCGTGCCGACACCGTCGGCGTCGGGGGACTGGACCGCGTACGAGTCCGGCTTGGCGGTCTGCTCGCCGGTCGCCGGGTCGATGGAGACCACGCCGTGCGTGTTGCCGGACGCGAGGTTGAGCGCACCGGGGGTGGACGGCCCGTAGTTGGAGCTGTAGGAGCGGTCGCTCAGCGTGTAGTGCTGGGCGTAGTTCCACAGCGCGGTGACGGTGTTGCCGTCGTAGTAGTCCATCGCCAGGCCCGGCTCGCCGAACAGGCCGCCGCTGCACTTGTCGACCTCGGTGTTCTGCACGAACTGGTCGGCCTTGCCGCCGTTGTAGGCGTACTGCTCCGGGCCGTAGGAGTGGTTCTGGTCGCAGGTCAGCGCCTGGGACGGGGACAGCCGCTTCGGCGCGTACTGGTTCGGGTTGTGCTCCAGCAGCCCGGCGTTGGCGAGGGTGTCGATGTCCTTCGGGGTCTTCTTCGACGCCGTGAACTTCGTGCCGTCCGTGTTGGCGGCCTTCGGGTACGTGGCGAAGTAGTGGTCGAAGGAGATGTTCTCGTCGAAGAGCACGACGACGTGCTTGATCGGCGTCGCGGTCGACGAGGCCCCGTGACCGTGGGCGGACGTCGCCGCCCACCCGGGCGCGTTGCTGCCGAGCGCGGTGAGCGCCGCGACTCCCGCGAGCGCGCCCAGGCTGCGCATCGCGGCTCGTCTTCCTCTGCTGGCCATGGTGGTCTACCCCTTTGGACAGAACGTCTGTGCGGTGTACGAGCAGGCATGCTGCGCTCCTTGCGGGGCGCGCCGGCGGAGCCATGATGTCGCGCGGGTGAACACCGAGTCAGGGAAGCTGTGGGAAAACTTGACGGTGTGTTGACCGAGCGGGCCGCCGGGTCGTCCGGACAGGTTCGGGTGAACTGCCCGGTCAGGCAGGGGAAAAGGCCGGGTCCGGTCCACTGGGGACCGGACACGTCAGGCGAACAGGGCGCGTCCGTACCAGTCCTGGACATCGCGTACCCCGGGCAGCGCGAAGAAGTAGCCGCCGCCGAACGGGCTGATGTAGTCGGTCAGCGGCTCACCGGCCAGCCGGTGCTGGACGGTCTCGAACTGCCGTACAAGATCCTGCTGGTAGCAGGAGAACAGCAGGCCCATGTCGAGGTTGCCGTTGGCGTCCATGCCCAGGTCGTAGTTGTAGGCGCGGCGCAGCAGGCGCTGGCGGTCGGTGGCCGCGGTGCGCGGGTTGGCCAGCCGGATGTGCGCGTCCAGCGGGATGACGTCGCCCTTGGGGTCGTCGGCGTACTTCGGCACGTCGTGCTCGCGGTCGCCGTCCAGCGGCGCGCCGGAGGAACGGGACCGGCCGATCATCCGCTCCTGCTCGCTGAGCGAGACCCGGTCCCAGAACTCCACGAGCATCCGGATCAGCCGTACGACCTGATAGCTGCCGCCGACGGCCCAGTCCGGCTCGCCCGAGTCCCGGTCCACCCAGACCAGTTGGTCCATCTCGCGGGCGCCGGCGGTGTCCGGGTTGGCGGTGCCGTCCCGGAAGCCCAGCAGATTGCGCGGGGTGCCGGAGGGCCGCGGCGGGCTGGCGAAGCCGTCCATCCGCCAGCGGACCTGGATGCCGCCCCGGGTGTGCCGGGCGATGTCGCGCAGCGCGTGCAGGGTGGTGTCCGGGTCGTCGGCGTGCAGTTGGAGGCTGAGGTCGCCGTGGCACCACTCGGGCTTGAGGTCGTCGTCGGGGAATGCGGGCATGGCGGTCAGCCGCTTCGGCTTGCGCGCGCTCAGCCCGTACCGGTCGTCGAACAGCGAGGCGCCGACGCCCACGGTGACGGCCAACTGCCCGCCGGGCAGCCGGTCGCCGAGGATGCCCGAGTCCGCGGGCGGCCCGGTGACGCCCACCGGGTCCGGGGTGCCGCCGGTGGTGAGCAGCCGGGCCCGCTCGGTCAACGTGCGCAGCAGATCGGTGAGTTCGGCGCGGCTCTCGGCGGTCACGTCCAGCGCGGCGAACACACAGGTACGGCGGGGAGCCGCGATCGCCGCCGCCTGGTGGACGCCGTGGAACGGGGCGAGGGCGGACGCCGCCTCGGCCGTGCCGGGGTCCGGCGCCGCTGCGCTGGTGGCGAGCCCCGCTCCCGCGAGCGCGGCGCCGCGCAGAAAGCCGCGCCGGGCGAGTCCATGGGGTCGTTCGGCGGTGCTCACACGGTCCTCCGGGGGTCGCACAGGGTCGCCACCGACGCCAGCCGCTCCACGAGGTCGTCGAGCACGGAGTCGATCCGCTCCCGCTGGGCGCGGGTCAGTCGGTCGAGCGCGGTCCAGCGCCCGTCGTGCCGGAACCCGTCGAGGGTCTGCCCGGCCCGTGTCGACTCCCGGTCCAGGCCCGGCAGATCGGCGTACCGGGTGCTGAGCAGGGGACGCAGCCGGGACAGCACCTCGCGGGTGCCGTCGAGGTTGGCGCGGGCGGTGGCGAGGTTGCTGCCGCTGCCGTAGTCGGTGCGGCCGGTCAGTTCGAACTGGACGGTGTTCTCCAGGATCTCGTGCGCGCGCAGCCCGAGCTGGGCGGGGTCCATACGGCTCTGCGCCCAGCTGTCGCGCAGCCCGGTGAGCGCCTTGACCAGGGCGGCCGCCGGGGCGCGCAGCCCGCTCGCTGACTCGCCGTGCCACAGCCCGTACTCGATGCGGTGGAACCCGGTGAAGTCCTTGTCGCGCACCCCGCCGGGCAGCCCGGCGTCGGTGCCGTTGATCTCGCCGTCCACGTCACCGAAGGCGTCGTACGCCGCCCCGAGCCGCTCGTACTGGAGGTGCGCCGGCAGCCAGGCGGAGCGGGCGGCCGCGAGGTCGCCGCGGTCGATCGCGTCCTTCAGCTCGGCCGAAAGCCGTACGGCCGTGGAGAGTCCGCCGCCCACCCACTTCTGGTAGGTGAGCGCGGGCGGGATCAGATCGTGCTCGGTGACCGGGGCGGCGCCGGGACCGCGCCGGCCGCCGGTGACCCGGACGGTGGGGCCGGTGACGGCGTCGGCGTCGTCGGGCACGCACTTGAAGGCGTACGCGCCCTTGCCCAGCTGGACCGTCAACTGCCGTGTGGTGCCGGGGCCGATGTCCTCCACCTCCCCGTACACCACGTGCGTGCCGGGGTCTTCGAGGTAGACCTCGGCGGCGCCGTCGGAGGTGTTGTGCAGGTCGAAGGTCCGCATCCCGGGCTCGGGCCGGGTCCAGCCCCGGCCGCAGTGGCTCTCGGAGACCTCGACGACGAGGCGCCGGGCGGCGGTCTTCTTCTGCTCGGAGCCGCCGAAGCACAGGGCCACCAGGGCGAGGGCCACGGCGAGTACGAGGAACACGGTCGGCGCCGTCCGGAGACGATGCGACCGCGTGCCGAGGCGGGGCAACGGCATGCTGAGCCTTTCCGGACGACGTACGCAGGGGTCCGCGGGGCGGGTTGATCGCCGGCGGAACGGCCTCATCGTAGACAACCGGAAGGAACCGAACACCCGTCCGGGGCGTTCGGTGGCCAAGAATTTCCCGGGGGTTCACCGGCCGGAGGCTCGACCATGGGCCCGGCCGGTGAAGGGATCGGGGGTCGGCCGGTGGGTCGGCCGGTGGGTGGACCAGGGACCGGCCCCGGGTGCCTCGTTCAGCGCACGGGGAAGCCGAAGCCGTAGCCCTGCTGCTTCAGCCATGGCAGCAGGGTGCGCAGCGCGGCCACGGTCTGCGAGCGGTCGCCGCCCGCGTCGTGGAAGAGCAGGGTGGGCCCGTTGGCCAGTTCGCCGCGGACGGTGGCGACGATGGCGTCCGTGCCCGGCCGCTCGAAGTCCTTGGAGTCCACGTTCCAGCCCAGCGGCCGCATCCCGTGCGACGCGGCGAGCTTGCGGCTGTACGGCGTGAACGCGCCGCCCGGCGCCCGGTAGTACATCGGGCGGACGCCCCCGGACGCCTCGGTTATCTGCCGCTCGGCGTCCAGGATCTGCTGCGACTGGTAGGACTCGGACTTGTGGTCCATGCCGGTGTCGTGGGACACCGTGTGGTCGCACAGCCGGTGCCCGGCCGCGACCACCTGCTTGACCATGTCCGGGTGCGCCTGCGCCTCGGGGCCGATCATGCAGAACGTCGCCTTGACGCCGTTCTCGCGCAGCACCCGGAGCACCTGCGGGGTCCAGGTCGGGTCCGGGCCGTCGTCGATGGTGATGTTGACGGCGTGCGCGCCGCCGTCGGAGGAGTGGGCGATGACGGGGGACACGGCCACCGTCCTCGGCGCGGTGTGGTGAGCCGGCGCGGCCGGGGCGCTGTTCTGCCCCGCCTGCGCGGTCCACACCGAGGCCCCGGCCGCCACCGCGGTGACTCCGACCGCCGCCCCGATCACCCGTGCGTACCATCCCCGCCCAGCGTGCCGCGCCATGTCCCGCCCCCTGCTCCCCGCCGTGTCCCCGGCTCGTGTGTCGTGCACTGCATCTGCCAGGACGGCGGGGAGGGCGCCCGCGCTCCCGCTGTTACCGATCAAGGACAATTCCGCGACAACGCCTGGACCTGGTGTCCCGCGCCGAGGGGGACACGCACCGGCGCCGAAGGGGCACCCCGTGACAGAGACACACGGCACCAGGCCTCTGGAACGGGGTGGTCCGGATGCCACCGCCAGGAGGGGGGCCGTACGGCCCGAGGAGCGGGCCGCCGCGCCCCGCGGTCCTGACCAGGTTCATGCTCAGGCCGCCGGCCGGCAGCCTCCCGCTGGGCTTCTTCGCCTTCGGCACCGGCAGCGTGCTGCTCTCCGCCGAGCGGCCGCACCGGGTGCCCATGGCCCGGACGGCCTCGCTGATGCTGCTGCTCCTGGTGTTCGTGGCGTCCCTGACGGCTCGTCGGCTCGTCGGCTCGTCTGGGACGGCGGTGCGGCCTGCGCCCTGTGCGTCCTCGGCGCCACCTGGGCGGGCACGGCGCTGGTCACCCTGCCCGGCCCACCGGGCGGACGCGCCCCGGCCCTCGCGGTGTTCGTGCCGACCGCTGCCCCGCTGATGCTCCTCCTCTTCCGCCCCACCCGCCCCTGCGGCACTGCTCGCGTCAGCCCTCGTGCCTCAGATACACCCGCGTCCCACCGGGCCTGAACCCCACGCGTTCGTATACGCGGCGGGAGCCGGCGCCGGAGTATTCCAGCCATACGGTCCGGGCGCCCCGGGTGAACAGGGTTTCGGCCAGGGCCGCGGTGACCGCCGCGGCGATGCCCCGGCCCCGGTACGCGGGGAGGGTGCCGACGCCCGCCAGCTCCGCGGTGCCCTCGGCCGGTGCCGAGCACAGGGCGCCGCCCGCGCAACCGCCGTCCTCGGCGCGGACGAAGCGGACCGCCCCGCCGCCCTCCTCGGTGCGCCGCAACCGGGCCGCGCCCTCCGCGGACGGGGGCCATTCGCCGCCGAACGCCCCGGAGAGCGCCGTGTCGATCGCGATGTAGTCCTCGTCGGTGACCGGCGCCTCGACCCGGACCCGGGCCCCGGGTTCCGGCGCGGGGGCCGGCCTCGGTGTGGTCCCCGGTTCCGGCGCGGCTCCCGGGACGGTGAGCGTCGCGGGGGTGCAGACCAGGTATGCGTGCACCGCCTCCGTGGTGAACCCCGCGCGCCGGAGCGCCGGTTCGACCCCGGGGGCGGCGTCCGGGGCGAACTCCAGCCGGGGCATGAGGCCGCGGGTGCGGAACGCGGCGATCAGGTCCGCCACGTCCGCGTCGGTGGGCGCGGCGCCCGGGACGGGGGTGGCGTAGTTGACGTACGGGCTCGTCGTGGCCGGATCGAACCCCACGACGAAGCCGCCCACTCGGCAGGCCGCGGGGCGGCGCAGGAGATGGGCGACGGCGAAGCTCTGGACATCGGTGTGCACGCGGAGAATTCCTCACGGTGAAAGCGGTCGTGCGTACGAGGGGTCGCCTCGGTGAGCGAGGCGGCGGTGTGCTGGACACCGCGTCGTCGGGCCGCCGTGAGGAGAGCGTGGGAACGGGGAGCACGCTGCCGTATGGCAGGGGGATCAGTTCCGACGGCGGCCGCTGTGGGACGCCGAAACCATGGACTTCAGTCCTTCGTGAAGAAGTGCGGTCAGAAGTGCGGTCAGAAGTGCGGCCGGTGAAGCCGCTGTTCGAGCTGGTGGGATCTTGCCATCGCCCGAACGGGGATGGCAAGCCCTTTGCGCCGGGGCCGGGTCGGGCCTTACGGGTCAGCCGTGCTGGGTGTCGAGCCAGCTCAGGATCTCGGGGGTCACCTCGTCCGTGATGTCGGCGAACTCCTCGTGTTTCTTCAGGAACTTGGCGACGTACGGGCACACCGGCACGATCCGCTTGCCGAGCGCCCGCACATCCGTGAGGGAGTACTCGACCAGCTGCCCGGCCAGACCCTGACCCGCGTGGGCGTCGTCGATCTCGGTGTGGAAGAAGACCCGCTGCTCGCCCCGGTCGCGGTAGGCGGTGAGGCCGGCGCGTTCGCCGCCGACCAGGATCTCGTAACGGTGCCGTGCGTCCACGCGCTCCACGGTGGGCGCGGGGGAGGACTGGTCCATGGTCGTCCTTTCGGGGGAGGGGTCACCGGTGTCGACGGGACGCGGAAGATTACCGGCACCGACACGACCGGGTCCAAGGCCGCGGTCCACCGCTCCCGGGTGCATCCGTGCTCGAATGATCCGTCATGCACCCCTTGTACCGCCGGGACACGCTGCGGGCCCATCGCCGGAGCCGCCCTGTCATACCGGCGCCAAATCCGCCCGTTGTGACGGCGTTTTGACATCCATATTTCATGAGCATTTCAAGAACTTCGGTCCGCAATGTTGACTCGGCGATCAGTCGCCCGCACATTACCTAGCAGTAGAACTCGCTGGTAGTACCGCAACTCCCTGCTCCACGGCCGTCGTTGTGCGCACCCCACGCAGCGCCTCGACGCCCGGCGATCCCCCCTGCCCCGCACCCGTCGCACAGAAGAGGGAGCCACTCCCCATGCCCACCCCTGCCCTGCGCCGTGCCGCCGCCGCGGCCACCGCACTCGCCGGCACGCTGGCCCTCGGCCTCACCGCCGCCCCCGCCCATGCCGCGACTCCCCTCAACTATGTCGCGCTCGGCGACAGTTACAGCGCGGGCTCGGGCGTCACGCCCATCGACACCAGCAATCTGCTCTGTCTGCGCTCCACCGCCAACTACCCGCACGTCCTCGCGAAGTCGACCGGTGCCTCGCTGACGGACGTCACCTGCGGCGGCGCCGAGACCAAGGACTTCAGCCAGTCCCAGTACCCGGGCGTGGCACCGCAGTTGGACGCGGTGAACGCGAACACCGACCTGGTGACGCTGACCATCGGCGGCAACGACAACAGCACGTTCCTGAGCGCCATCGTGGACTGCGGCACCGCCGGCGTCCTCAGCGCCGGCTTCGGCCACCCCTGCAAGGACAAGTACGGCACGTCCTTCGACGACGCGATCGACGCGAACACCTACCCCGCGCTGAAGAGCGCCCTGACCGCCCTGCGGGCCAAGGCGCCCAACGCCCGGGTGGCGGTGCTGGGTTACCCCTGGATCGTGCCCTCCGCCTTCGACGCGTCCTGCTTCGTGAAGCTGCCGATCGCCTCCGGTGACATCCCGTACCTGCGGGCGCTCCAGGCCCACCTCAACTCCGTCGTGCAGCGCGCCGCCCAGGAGACCGGGGCCACCTTCGTGGACTTCTCCCAGGCGTCCAACGGGCACGACGCCTGCCAGCCCTCGGGCACCCGGTGGATCGAGCCGCTGCTGTTCGGCTCGAACATCGTGCCGGTCCACCCCAACGCGCTCGGCGAGCAGCGGATGGCTGAGCGCACGACGAGCGTCATGGGCCTCGGCTGACGCGGACCTGGTCAGGCGCGGGCGCCCCCGTCGACCCGGAGCACCGTGCCGGTCACGAAGGAGGAGCGGTCGCTGAGGAGCCACGCGGCGGCCTCGGCGATCTCCTCCGGGGCGGCCGCCCGGCCCAGCGGGATCCCCGCCGTGATCCGCTCCCGGACACCCGGCGACTCCGCCTCCCAGGTCCGGGTCATCTCCGTCAGTGTGAACCCGGGCGCGATCGCGTTGACGCGGATGCCCTCCGGGCCGTAGGTCACGGCGGCCGACGCGGTCAGGCTGTTCACCGCCCGCTTCGTCGCGGCGTAGGCGGGCAGTTCGGGGTTGCCGCGCAGGCTGCCCACGGACGAGTTGTTGACGATGGCGCCGGTCCCGGCGCTCGCCCGGATCGCGGCGACCTCGGCGGCCATGGCCAGCCAGACGCCCTTCATGTTCACCGTGTAGATCTGGTCGAGGTCGGCCTCCGGCAGTTCGTCCATGGGGCCGGGCCGCTGGATCGTCGCACCGTTGTTGAACGCGACGTCGAGCCGGCCGAACCGCGCCACGGCACGGTCCACCGCGGCGCGCACGCTCGCCCCGTCGGCCAGATCGCACACCACGTGCTCCGCGGTGCCGCCCGCCGCCCGGATCTCCTCGGCCACCGCCCTCAGCTGCTCCTCCGTGCGGGCCGCGAGCAGCACCCGCGCGCCCTCCCGGGCGAACAGCCGGGCCGCCGCCGCGCCGATGCCGCGCCCGGCACCGGTGACGAAGGCGACCTTGCCGGCCAGCAGCCCGGCGGACGCCGGGCGAGGTGTCTCGGTGTTCTGTGTGCTGTTCATACCTCTGAGCCTGCGCCCTGTCCCGGCCCGTATCCAGGCACCACCTGTACCTGGATCGGCCGTCCGGCGGGCGCGCACACTGGAACGGTGGACAGAGCGGAACTGGGCGCCTTCCTGCGCAGCAGGCGCGAGCGGATCGGACCGGCCGACGTCGGACTGCCCCTCGGGCCGCGCCGTCGCACGCCGGGACTGCGGCGCGAGGAGGTGGCGGCGCTGGCGTTCATCTCCACCGAGTACTACGCCCGGCTCGAACAGGCCCGCGCCCCGCGCCCCTCGCGGGAGGTGCTGGCCGGGCTGACCCGCGCCCTGCGGCTGACGGAAGCCGAACGCGACCACCTCCACCGGCTGGCCGGCGCCCCGCCGAGCCCCGCGCCCGGGCCCCCGCGCGAGGTCCGGCAGAGCATCCTCGACCTGGTGCACCGGCTGCCGGGCGCCGCCGCCTTCGTCACCTCGGCCACCCTGGAGGTGCTCGCCTGGAACGACCTGGCGGCCGCCCTCATGGAGGACTTCTCGGCCCTGCCGCGCCGCGACCGCAACCTCGCCCGCCGGGCCTTCCTCGGGCCGCGTCCCGAGGACCGCCGGCTGTACGGGGTGTCCGACGCCGCCGCGTTCGCGCGACACGTGGCGCACCGCCTGCGCACCGCCGCCGTCCGCTATCCCGACGACCCCGAGGTGACCGGGCTGATCCGCGAACTCCTCGACGGCAGCGAGGAGTTCGCCCGTCTGTGGGCAGCCCGCGAGGTGGCCGAACCCACCGTGCGCAAGACCTTCCGGCACCCGCTGGTGGGACCGGTCACCGTCGACTGCGACGCCCTCGAACTGACCGACCGCGACCAGCAGGTCGTCATCTACACCGCCGTTCCCGGCTCGTCCTCCGAGCAGGCCCTGCGGCTGCTGGCGGTCATCGGCACCCAGCGCATGACGACCCCCGGCTGAGCGCGCGTTGGACGGGATCACGGCCCTCGGCTTAGCGTTCGGATCATGACAGAGCGACGTGCCATCCTCAGCGGTTCGGTCTTCGAGGAGCAGATCGGTTACGCCCGCGCCGTGGTCGACGGCGACTGGGTGCATGTGTCCGGGACCACCGGGTTCGACTACACCGCCATGACCATCTCGGAGGACGTGGTGGAGCAGGCCGAGCAGTGCCTGCGCAACATCGGGGCCGCGCTGGCCGAGGCCGGGTGCGCGTTCGCCGATGTGGTGCGGGTCCGCTATCTGCTGCCCGACCGCGCGGACTTCGAGCCCTGCTGGCCTGCGCTGCGCGCCTGCTTCGGCGAGATCCGTCCGGCCGCCACGATGATGGAGTGCGGCCTCGCCGACCCGCGGATGAAGATCGAGATCGAGGTGTACGCCCGCCGCGCCGCCGACTGAACCCGCCCGGTACCGGCCCTACTTGGCGGAGCGCAGGAACGAACTCCAGCCGCCCACCGGCTTCTCGCCGACCTCCAGGGTGCGCAGTCGCGCGAGGATCGCCGGGTCCTGGGCGTCGAGCCAGTCGACGAACTGCCGGAAGGAGACCAGCCGTACCTCCGGCCGCCCGGCGATCTGCCGAAACGCCTCCTCGACCGCGTCCATGTAGATGCCGCCGTTCCACTGCTCGAAGTGGTTGCCGATGAACAGCGGCGCGCGGTTCGTCTCATAGGCCCGGTCGAACCCCGCCTGGTACGCCTGCGAGGTCTGGGCGCGCCAGTAGGGGTAGTTGTACGACGGCGCGCGCGTCGAGTTCCGGGACTGGTTGGCCAGCATGTTCCAGTCCATGGACAGCACCTCGAAGCTGCGCCCCGGGAACGGGATGCCCTGCAACGGCAGATCCCATACGCCGTCCCGCTTCCGGGGCCAGCGCTGCACCCCGCCCGGTGACGAGGCGTCGTAGCGCCACCCCAGTTCGCGCGCGGTCGGCAGCAGGTTCTCCTGGCCGAGCAGGCAGGGGGTGCGGCCGCCCACGAGTTCCTTGTCGTAGTCGAAGGGCAGCGGCGGCTCGTCGTGCCAGCCGGTGTTGGTGCGCCAGGACTTGACGAAGCCTTGGGCCTGCTCGATCTCCGAGCGCCACTGCGCCGGGGTCCAGTCGGCCACCGATCCGGAGCCCTCGCAGAAGTGCCCGTTGAAGTGTGTGCCGATCTCGTGCCCGTCGAGCCAGGCCTGGCGCACGTACTTCAGGGTCTCCTTGATGTGCTCGTTCGTGAGATAGCCGATGTCCGAGGCGCCGACCGGGTTGTTGGGCGGACGGTACAGCCGCTTCTTGTCCTCCGGCAGCAGATAGAGGCCGGACAGGAAGAAGGTCATCCGGGCGTCGTGCTCGCGGGCCAGTTCCAGGAAGCGCGGGAAGAGCCCGGTGCCCAGTTCGCCCGCGCCGTCCCAGGAGAACACCACGAACTGCGGCGGGGCCTCGCCCGGTTCCAGCCGGGTGGGCGCGTCCGGCTGGTTCGGCTGGCGCCCGGTGTAGGAGGTCGAGCCGTCGCCGATCAGCCGGGGCGCCTGCCGCTGCCCGCCGGGTCCCGAGGAGCCGAGGCCCAGCCCGCCGCCGTCGCATCCGGTCAGCGCGGCGGCCGCCACGCCGAGACCGGCGCCGAGGCCCAGACGCGCCGCACTCCGACGGCTGATTCCACTCGACGGCACGCCATCGCCTCCTCGACCGGGGCATTCGATTCGTCTGACGTGTCGCATAATATGAGCGATAAACATATGAAAAGCGGCATTTGGTGCGGCGTGGTGCATAAAAGGACGGCCATGAGACCCGCTCCAGGGACGCTCAGGGCCGACGCCCCGGGCCGTTCAGGCCTCGATCTCCTCCTCGGCCGCCACCGGCACCACCGTGATCCGCTGCACGGCCCGGCTCAGCACCAGCACGCCCGCGACGATCATCAGCGCCCCGCACACCTCCGGCGCCAGCCACCAGCCCGTACGGATCCGCTCGTGGAACAGCGCGATGCCGAGGGCCAGGCTCACCACCGCGTCACCGATGGTCAGCGCGGGCTGGGCGGCGGCCAGCGGGCCCGCCTGGAGCGCGTTCTCCAGCAGCAGGACGGCGGCCACCCCGGCGAGCGCGAAGCCGTACGTCTGCCACGACCGCAGGAACGCCAGGAACCCCTCGTCGGCGAAGGTGCCCGAGGCCGACTTCAGCAGCGCCGCGGTCAGCGCGTTGCCCGTGGCGGAAGCGGCCGCCAGCAGCGCGGCGCGCCGGGCCGCCGGGCGTCCCGGGGCGGCGAGGAGCACGGTACCGGCCATGACACCGACGCACAGACACAGCGCCGGGATCCACCGGGTGAGCGGCGCCTGGTCGAGCGCGCCGTGCGGTGCGGCCGCGATCAGCAGCACGGCGAGCCCCGCCACACAGCTCGCGACGCCCCACCAGCCCGAGGGCGGCAGCCGCCGGTGCATCAGCGGGGCGGCGACCAGCAGCGCGAAGGGCAGCTCCAGGATGAACAGCGGCTGGACCAGCGCCAGCGGCCCGTTGACCAGCGCCAGACTCTGGAACAGGGCCGCGCAGATCACACCGGCCATGCCGATCATCCAGAACGGCCGGCGCACCAGCTCCGCGAGCAGCCGGATCCCGCCGCGACTGCTCGCGGCGGCGGCCTTGCGCTGGAACGCGGTGCCGACGGCGTTGCTCGCCGCGCCCGCGACGGCGAACGCCGCGGCCAGTTCGATCACGGCCGTCTCTCCTGCCTGCGGTCATGCTTCCCGAGGAGTCTCACCCACAGCCTCTCTCAGACCGCGGAAGATCACCGCGTGGCGGGGCGGCAACGACGGCCGGGCCCACCCGGTGCGCTCACCGGACGGGCCCAGCCGCAGGGACGGGTCAGGAGACGGCGAGGTCGTCCGCGTAGACCGTGCCCTGGCCGTACCAGCCGTGCACATACACGGTGACCGTGCCGGAGGAGCCGGTGGTGAACGGCACCGTCAGCTTCTGCCAGGCGGTGGCGGAGGTCCAGGTGCTGGCCGTCGCCCCACCGCTGACACCGAGGTAGGCGTACGACCCCTGCACCCAGCCGCTGAGCGAGTACGAGGTGTTGGGCTTGAGGGTGAGGGTCTGGGCGCACTGGCCGGTCGCCGAGGAGGTCGGCGCGGTCTTCAGGGCGTGGCTGCCGCCGTGCGCCGGGGAGGTGACCACGGATGCCCCGCTGTCGCAGGTCCAGGGCGACAGCGAACCGCTCTCGAAGTCACCGTTGGCCGGCGCCGTCGGGGTGCCGCCGCCGGACCCGTTCACGGTGAGGCTGAAGGTCGAGCTGTGCGTGGCCGCGCCCGCCGTGCCGGTGACGGTCAGCGAGTAGGTGCCCGGCGCGGTGGAGGCGGCCGTCTTCACGGTGAGCGTGGAACTGCCGCCCGCGGTGACCGAGGTGGGGCTCAGCGTCGCCGTCACCCCGCTCGGCGCGCCGCTGACCGCCAGGTCGACGGACTGGGCGCTGCCCGAGGTCACCGACGTCTTCACGGTCGCCGTCGTGGCGGTGCCGGGGTCGAGGGCGGCGGTGGCGGGGGAGAGGGAGACCGAGAAGTCGTTGGCCGGCGGGGTGGTCGTACCGCCCGAGAACGGCGCGAAGGTGTGCGTGAAGTACCAGGTGTCCTGGCTGATGCCCGAGCAGCTGTCGGAGCCGCCGGTGCCGGGGCAGCCGCCGTTGTCGCGCTGGAGCGCCCAGAAGGACAGGGTGTTCAGGCCCTTGGAGACCGCCCAGTTGTACACCGATGTGGCGTCGGCGGTGGTGAAGGTCTCGGCCGCGCCGTAGTCGTCGATGCCGGGCATCTCGGTGACGCCGATCATGTTCCACAGCTGGCTGTCCGACAGGTTCGGGTACAGCGAGGCGAGCTGGTCGTGCAGCCCGGTCGCGGCCGTCTGGGTGTCGGTGGCCATGTGGTGGGTGGCGCCGTCGTAGTAGTCGAACGTCATGAGGTTGACGACGTCCACCTTGGCGCCCGCGTTCTTGGCGCTGCGCAGCACCGCGAGCCCGCTGTCGGCGAGCCCGCTCGTGGTGGTGGGCAGGGTGTACGAGAACTGCACCGAGCGCCCGTTGGCGGCGGCCCAGTCCTGGACCTTCTTGATCGCCTGGTTGCGGCGGTCGATGCCGGCCTGGTTGGTCAGTGAGTTGTCCTCGACGTCCATGTCGAGCCGGGAGACGTCGTACGTGGTGATGATCTTCTCGTACGCGGCGGCGATGGAGTCGACGTCGGTGCAGCTGTCGGCTATCTCGGTGCCGCCGTTGTCGGCGGCGTATCCGCCGAGCGAGGGGATGACGTCGCCGCCGCGCGAGCGGATGGTGCCGAAGTCGGAGCCGTAGACCGAGGAGGAGATGGGGGTGCTGGTGTCACCGTCCCAGTAGGGCGTGCAGGATCCCTTCTTCTCGGTCTGGATGAACGCCATGGTGAGGTACTTGGCGCCGGAGGACTGGGCGAGCGCGGCGGGGCTGTCGCCGTTGTAGGCCTCGAAATAGGGGGCGAAGACATGCGCGGGCAGCGGGGTCGCCGCGTGCGCGGTGCCCCCGATCCCCAGGGCCAGCCCCGCGGACGCGGCCAGGGTGGCCACGCCGGTGAGCAGGGCGCGTACGGATCTCGGACGTGTCATCGGGTACTCCCGGTTGGCGAACGACAGTCGATCGAGCGGGGGTGGCGCACGGTAGGGCCCGGCCGGGCTAACTGGTCTAGGCCATAATTGGTCTGGACCAAACCCCGGTCAAGGTGCGGGAGCCGCCTTTTTGCGTGTTCATGAAAGAATCAACTGTTCGCTCGCCCACCGGAACTGACTGCCGGTCAGGTCGCTCGGGTGCCGCCACCTCGGCGGATACGGCCCAGCAGATCCCGGTGATAGGCGGCGAGCCGCCCCTCGGGGACGGGCGCCGGACTGCCGGTGAGGGTGTACCAGGTGTCACCGCCGAAGTGCTGGACGGCGACGCGCGCGCTGCGGCCGTCGGACCGCAGGATCGTCGCCACGGTGAGATCGCCGGTGATGACGCCGGCCTCGTCCGTCATCGCCCCGCCGGGTCCCGCGGTGACCCGGTCGACATAGCTGTTCACGCTCGGTGGGTTGCTCATGGGCCGCAGGGTTCCATCACGGCGCCCGCCACACCCGGACCGGCCCGCCCCCGCGCGTGTCCGCGCCCCGGCGCACACCCGGCCGGAGGAGTCGAGGCTGCCGCGTCTCAGTCGACCGGCCAGGTGTGGACCGGGGCGTTGAGGTGCATGTAGTCGATGTACAGCTCGGTCATGCGCCGCAGCGCCTCGTGCCGGGAGCAGTGGGTGGAGTCGATGATGTGGTGGAACATCTCCTTCTGCCACACGGCGCCGTTGCGCGCCGCCACACAGCGCTGCTCGATGATGCCGAGCAGCGGCTCCCGCCAGGCCGCGTCCATCCCGGAGCGTTCCAGCCCGCGATGGGCGAGCGGCAGCAGGCGGCGCAGCACCAGTTCGGGCGCGGTGACCTCACCGGCGCCGGGCCAGTACAGCAGCGCCTCCATGCCGTACCGGGCGGCGCTGTGCAGGTTCTCCTCGGCGGCCTTGAAGGACATCCGCGACCACACCGGCCGGTCCTCCTCGACCAGCGCGCGGGTGAGCCCGTAGTAGAAGGCGCCGTTGGCGAGGGTGTCGGCGACGGTCGGACCGGCGGGCAGCACCCGGTTCTCCACACGGATGTGCGGCCGGTCCCGGGAGACGGCGTAGACGGGGCGGTTCCAGCGGTAGATCGTGCCGTTGTGCAGGGTGAGTTCACCGAGTTCGGGCACATCGCCGCGATCCAGGGTCTCCGCCGGGTCCTGGTCGTCGCACAGCGGGAGCAGGGCGGGGAAGTAGCGCACGTTCTCCTCGAACAGATCGAAGACGCTGGTGATCCACCGCTCCCCGAACCACACCCGGGGCCGTACGCCCTGCACCTTGATCTCCTGCGGGCGGGTGTCCGTGGCCTGCTCGAACAGCGGGATCCGGGTCTCGTGCCACAGTTCCTTGCCGAACAGGAAGGGCGCGTTCGCCGCCAGCGCCACCTGGACACCGGCGATGGCCTGCGCGGCGTTCCAGTAGTCGGCGAACTCCTCGGGGGAGACCTGGAGATGGAACTGGGTGCTGGTGCAGGCGGCCTCCGGGGTGATGCTGTCCGCGTAGGTGCGCAGCCGGTCGACGCCGTCCACCTCGATACGCAGATCCTCGCCCCGCGCCGCGAAGACCTGGTCGTTGAGCAGCCGGTAGCGCGGGTTCTCCGAGAGCGTCTCCTCGCCGATGTCCTCCTGCCGCAGCGTCGGCAGGATCCCGACCGTGATCAGCCGGGCGCCGACCGAGCGGGCCCGCTCGTCGGCGTGGTCGAGCGCGGCCCGGATCTCCGACTCCCAGGCGTCCGGACCGCCCGCCGTGAGCCGCCGCGGCGGCACATTGACCTCCAGATTGAACCGGCCCAGCTCGGTGGACCACGCGGGATCGGAGATCGCGTCCAGCACATCGCTGTTGCGCATGGCGGGCTCGGCGTCGTCGTCCACCAGATTCAGCTCTATCTCCAGGCCCACCTGCGGCCGCTCGGAGTCGAACCGTGCCTCCCGGAGCATCTTCGCGAACGCGTCCAGGCACTCCTGCATCTTGACCCGGTACCGGCGGCGGTCCTCGCGGGTGAACACGAGCGCCGGGACGTCACGCCCCATCGCCCCTCCAGGATTACCCCTCGTCGGACAGTCTCCTCGTCGGACAGTCTCCTCCCAATGTCGCACCATCGGTGGGGAGCCACCATGCGGCTGTGCACGGGCCGGGCCCCGGCGAGATCGAGCGTCACCCGGTCGGTCCGTCTCCGTTGGCCTCCCGGCGGGCGGCGACGCAAGGTCTGAACGAGGTCTTCGATCGCCGCGGTCCGCCTCAGCGCCTCGCGGCCCGCCTCAGCACGCCCGCGGTACGCCCCCGTGTGCCGCAGCGCCCCAGACCGGCCCCCGCCGATCGTCGACATACCGGCGATGTACCGGCGGTGGTCGACCCGGGGCGGGGAACGGTTAATCCACTGCGCTCGGGTAGTTCCCCGCCCCGTCCTGTCTCCCCGCCTGCCCTCTCCCGCCGAGCCCGGACGAACCGGTGACCCCATCCGTCGCACCCGCCCCACCCGAGTCCGGCACCGGCGTTTCGGCCACGCCCGTCGACGCGAGAGCCCCTGTGCCGACTGCGCACGGTCGCGACCGTGCGTTCGACGCCCCCGGATCACGGACCGCCTCTTCGTCCGGAATCGAGCGCGTTCGAATCGCCGCCTCCTCGTTGAACCTGGCGCCACCGGACCACCCAGGTGCGGTGCCGACCCCGAGGAGGGACGCAGGTGACCGACGCCTCGACCGAAAGCTCCCCGACCCCACCGTCGCCGCCACCACCGCCACCGGCCACGATCGGCTACGAGGGGGAGTCCGGCAAGAATCCGCTGGAAGAGGCCAGTTTCCGCACCATGTGCGGCCGGCTCCCCTCGGTGCTCGGCCGGACCGCACGCATGGCCTGGGCGGTGGACCGGACCGGTGTCCTCCTGCTGCTCGGGTGCCAGCTCGTCACCGGAGTCGCCGCCGCCCTCGTCCTGACCGCCACCTCGCGGGCCATGACCCACGTCCTCGGCCCGGGCCCGGTCTCCGAACGCCTGCACGGAGCCTTGCCCGCCCTCGCCGTCGTCACCGCGGCCGCCGCCACCGGCCGGATCAGCTCGGCCCTCGCCTCCTACGCCGACGGCCGGATCACCCCGCGCCTGGTCACCGAGGCCGACGTGGCGCTCGTCTCCGCCGTCTGCCATGTGGAGGCGTCGGCGTACGGCGAGGACGGTTTCGCCGACCGGCAGGAGGCCGCGGAGGTCGGCGTCACCCGCACCACCACCATGGTCAAGGACGCCCAGCGGTTCATGGCCGCCCTCGTCCGCATGATCGCCGCCGGCGGTGTGATCACCGCGCTGCACTGGCTGATGCTGCCCCTGCTGTTGCTGGCGGTGCTGCCCGCCGGCCTCGGAGCGGTGCTCTCGGCCCGCGTCGACTACGAGACCCACTACCTCAACCTCGCCGACCGCAACGTACGCGGCATGATGCGCTGGTGGGCCGCGTACTCCCGGCACGGCGACGAGGTCCGCGCGAACGGGATGACCGGTTACCTCGTCTACTGGTACCGCGCGCTGTCCGAGCGGATCGACCGGCGCGTCCTGGACACCGCGCCCCGCATGCTCCGCATCGTCCTCGCGACCTCCGCGCTCGGCGGACTGTTCCTGCTCGTCACCTGGGCCGCGCTCGCCTGGCTGGCGATGACCGGGCGGGTGGCGCTGCCCGTCGCCGCCACCGCGGTCGTCGCCGTGCAGACCACGCTCGGCGCGCTGACCCAGTTCGTGCAGAACGGCGCCGCCATGTTCCACACCTCCCTCTACCTCGCCGACATGCGCGCCTTCCTCGACCTGGCCGCCGAACGCGCCCCGCGGCGCGGGGAGTCGGTCGTCCCGGCGGAGGTGGCGGAGATCCGCCTGGACGAGGTGGCGCACCGCTACCCCGGCAAGGAGATGCCCGCCGTGGACGGTGTCTCGCTCACCCTGCGCCGCGGTGAGATCCTCGCGGTCGTCGGCGAGAACGGCTCCGGCAAGTCCACGCTGACCAGGCTGATCACCGGCATCCTCCTGCCAGACAAGGGCCGCGTCCTGTGGGACGGCATCGATCTGGCGGGCGCCCGGCCCGAGTCCGTCTGGTCCCGCACCGCGCTCGTGCCGCAGAACTTCGCCTGCTGGCCGCTGCGCACCCGGGAGAACATCACCCTCGGCCAGCCGCGCACCCACGACGACGACCCGGTGTGGGCGGCCGCGGAGGCCGTCGGCATGCGCGAGGTGATCGAGGGGCTGCCGCACGGCCTCGACACACTGCTCGCGCGGGAGGTCTACGGTGGCGTCGAGCTGTCCGGCGGGCAGTGGCAGCGGCTGGCCTGCGCCCGCGCGCTGTACCGCCGCACGCCCCTGCTCATCCTGGACGAACCCACCTCGCAGATGGATCCGCGCGGCGAGCACCGCATCTTCCTGGAGATCAAGCGGATCGCCGCCCGGCGCATGACCATCGTGGTCACCCACCAGCTGGAGAACACCCGCCTCGCCGACCGGATCGTCGTCATGCGCGAGGGCCGCATCGTGGAGCAGGGGCACTACGACGAACTCGTGGCGGGCGGCGGGCTGTTCGCGGAACTCGTCGCCCTGGCCAAGGACCGCTGACGTGGGCCTGCGCCGCAGGTACTCCCTGGAACAGCCGCTCCCTGGGACAGCCACTCCCTGGACAGCGGCCGACCGATCGCTTAGCCTCATCGTCCAGAAATAGATTTTGAGGCCAAAGTGAGGCTTGGGGGGCGGATGGAGAGCGGGGCGGCGGACGAGCATCTCGTCCAAGAGGCCGAGAAGATCGCCGTCGCCCTGGGGCGGATGTTCCCGGGCCTGTGCGAAGTGGTCCTGCACGACCTGCGCGACCCGGACCGCTCGATCCGGGCCATCGAGAACAACCTGTCGGGCCGTCAGGTGGGTGATCCAGCGACGGAGTTGGGGCTGAGCCGCATCGCCGACCCCGCCTACCCCGATGTCGTCCAGAACTACCCCAACCGCTTCCCCGACGGCCGCCCGGCCAAAAGCACCTCCATCGGCATCAAGAACGCCGAGGGGCGGTACATCGCGGCGCTCTGCCTCAACCTCGACGTCTCCGTCCTGTCGCCCGTGACGCTCACCCTGGCGAACCTCGTGGCCACCGACGACGGGCACGGCGACACGCCCCTGGAGACACTGCGCGACCGCCACGCGCGCGAACTGCGCCGGGTGGTGGAGGAGTTCTCCGCCGAGCGCGGCGCCCCGCCCCGGTCGCTCAGCCGGACGGACAAGAAGGCCCTCGTGCAACAGCTCAACCGCGACGGCTACTTCGAGTCCCGTGACGCCGCCCGGACCATCGCCGATCTCCTCGGTGTGTCCCGGGCGACCGTCTACAACTACGCGAAACCGCCGTCGGACCCGTAGGGGCCCGCACCCGGCCGGAGCCGCAGCACCCGATGAACACCCGGTACAGAAAGAGGACTTCGCCATGTCCGGCGCCGCCGCCCTGCCCGTGAGCCTCGACGACATCCGCGCGGCCGCCGCGCGCATCGAGGGCTTCACCCACCGCACCCCGGTCCTCACCTCGCGCACCCTCGACGAACGGGTGGGCGCGCGGGTGTTCATCAAGTGCGAGAACCTCCAGCGGATGGGCGCCTTCAAGATCCGCGGCGCCTACAACGCCATCGCCGGACTCGCGCCCGAGGAACGGGCCAAGGGCGTCGCCGCGTTCTCCTCCGGCAACCACGCCCAGGCCACCGCCCTCGCCGCCCGCGAACTCGGCACCACCGCCGTCATCCTGATGCCCGAGGACGCCCCGCGCTCCAAGATGGAGGCCACCGCCGGGTACGGCGCCGAGATCGTCACCTACGACCGCTACACCGAGGACCGCGTCGCGCTCGGCACGGCGCTCGCCGAGGAGCGGGGCCTGACCCTCATCCCGCCGTACGACCACCCGGACGTCATCGCGGGCCAGGGTACGGCCGCCCTCGAACTCCTCGAAGAAACCGGCCCGTTGGACGCGCTGCTGGTGCCCGTCGGAGGCGGCGGGCTGATCGCCGGCAGCGCGGTCGCGGCCAAGGGGCTGCACCGGGACATCCGGGTCATCGGCGTGGAACCCGAGGGCAGCGACGACACCAAGCGTTCCCTGGAGCGCGGCGCCCGGGTGGCCGTCCCCGTGCCCCGCACCGTCGCCGACGGCCAGGCGGTCGCCGTTCCGGGCGAGTTGACCTTCGCCGTCAACCGGCACCTGGTGGACTCCGTCGCGCTGGTCGGCGACGCCGAGATCATCGACGCCATGCGCTTCGCCTTCGACCGGCTGAAGGCCGTCTTCGAACCCAGCGGCGCCACCGGTCTTGCCGCCCTCCTCGCCGGGCGCGTCGGCGACCTCCCGCCCCGGGTCGGCGTCATCGCCTCGGGCGGCAACATCGACGCCCGCCGGTTCGCGGAGCTGCTCGGCGGCTGAGCGGTGCGGGCGCCTCGCCGTCCCGGTCGATTGTCAGTGCCCCCGCCTACGGTGTCACCAGTTGAGGACCTGCGGGAACGGCCGCCGGTCCGCTGTGGGGAGGGGTGTGCCATGTCTGCGGTGTCCGCGGCGGAGACGACGTATCTGGAGCTGTCGCAGGAGGGCGGCGGCGCGCACAAGTTCTACGAGGTGAGCGTCGACGGACCGGTGGTGACGGTGCGGTACGGCCGGATCGGCGCCGGCGGCCAGACGCAGATCAGCACCTTCCCGACCGTGGAGAAGGCGCGGGCCGCCGCGGCGAAGAAGGTGGGGGAGAAGGTCCGCAAGGGGTACGCCCCCGCGGTGCCGGGCGGCCGCGCGCCCCGGCCGGTGACCCGGCGCCAGGTCAGCTCGGCCCCGTCCACCGCCCGCGCCGTGGCACCGGTGCTGTGGCGGTTCCGGACCGGCTCCGCGGCGTTCGGCATCCATGTGGACGACGACCACTGCTGGGTCGGCAATCAGGCGGGCGACGTCTACACCCTGGACCACGAGGGCGCCGTACTGGCCCGCTTCGGGCTGCCGGACGGCGTGAAGTGCCTGGTCGCCGACGACTTCTGGATCTACGCGGGCTGCGACGACGGCAAGGTGTACGACCTGTCCTCCAAACTGCCCTTCGCCGCGTACGACATCAACGCCGACGTCGACATCTTCTGGCTGGACATCCACGAGGGCGTGCTCAACGTGTCCGACCGTGAAGGCCGGCTCACCGTCATCGACCACGAGGACGAGCACCAGTGGGCCCGCCGCAGCCAGGGCGAGCACGCCTGGATGGTGCGCGCCGACGACCGCGCCGTCTACCACGGCCACCACCAGGGCGTCACCGCCTACCGGCCGGACGGCGGCGGCGAGTTGTGGCACACCCGCACTCGCGGCGGGGTGCTGTTCGGCTGGCAGGAGGACGACGCGGTGTACGCGGGCACCGGGCACCGCGTGGTGCAGCGGCTGTCGAAGGCGACCGGCGCGATCGAGGCGACGTACGCCTGCGACAGCGCGGTGTACTCCTGCGCGACCTCGCCGGGCGGCCGGTTCGTGTTCGCCGGGGACGCGGCCTCGTCCGTCTACTGCTTCGACCGCGACGGCACCCGGCTGTGGAAGCTCGGCACGGGCAGCGGCTCGGCGCTGTCGATGCAGTACCGCGACGAACGGCTGTACCTGGTGACCACGGACGGCTCCCTGGTGTGCGTGGACGCGAGCGAGGCCGCCGTCGGCGCGGCCCAGCAGGGCTCGGTACCGGTCGTGCGCGACGTCAAACTCGCCGCCGCGCTCCCGGCGTACGCCCCCGCCACCGCCGTCGAGGCCGTCGCCACCGTGGCCCAGGCCCCGACCGGCTCGGTCGTCGTCGAGTGTGTCCAGGAATCCGGCCGCCTCCGGGTCCACGTCATCTCCGGCGGCTACGAATCCTCCTGGAACGTCCAGTTCCCCCGCGCGATACGCGTCCCGGGCGCCCGCTACGTCGTGGACGCCCTGCACCCGGCGGCGGGGGGTTTCTACCGGGTGCGGGGGGACATCCGGCGGCTCGTGTGAGGGGCGGGGACGAGGAACGCGACGGCGATCGCCGACGTACGCCCCTCAGCCCGGCACCTCCCCCTCAGCCCGACACCCCCTCCGTCACCACCTCCCGCGCCGCGTCCAGCGCCGCCTCCCGGTCCGCCGGGACCAGGCCGATGCGGGTGCGGCGGTCCAGCAGGTCGGACTCGTCCAGGGCGCCCTCGTGCCGGGCCGCCCACACGAGTTCGGCGCGGGTGACCGGATGGCCGGGCAGCACGGGCGCGGCGAGGGCGGGGTCCTCGGCGGCGAGGGCATGGACGGCCAGGGCCTCCGTGCCGTAGCGGCGGACCAGCCGGCTCGGCACCGGCAGGGCCCGCAGCCGCTCGGGCGCGGCGGCACCGACCAGCGGCAGGCCCGCGGTGGGGGACGGGGGCACGGAGAGCCCCTCGGCCGCGGCGGCCGCGTCCACGGCGTCCTGGGCCATCCGGCGGTACGTGGTGAGCTTGCCGCCGACCACTGTCGTCACCCCGTCCGCCGAGGTCAGCACCGCGTGCCGGCGCGAGATGTCGGACGTACGGGTCCCCGCGCCGCCCCCCGACATGTCCAGCAGGGGCCGCAGCCCGGCGAACGCGCCGACGACCTCGTCCCGGGCGACGGGCACGTCCAGCGCCGAGCCGAGCACGTCGAGCAGGAAGCCGATGTCCGTCTCGGGCACCTCCGGCACATCGGCAACGCCCCCCTCGACCGGCTCGTCGGTGAGGCCGACGTACACCCGGCCGTCCCCCTGCGGCAGCACCAGCACGAAGCGGTTCGTCTCGCCCGGGATCGGGATGTGCAGACCGGCCGGCAGCTCCCCGAGCCGCTCCGAGCGCAGCACCAGATGCGTGCCGCGCGAGGGCCGGATCCGGATGCCGTCCACCAGACCGTCCGCCCACACCCCGGCGGCGTTGATCACCACCCGGGCCCTGATCTCGCCCTCCTCGCCGGTGAGTTCGTCACGGACCCGGGCGCCGCCACCGGTCAGTTCCAGCACCCGGACCCGGGTCAGCACCCGCGCCCCGCGCGCCGCCGCCGTACGGGCCAGCGCGGTCACCAGCCGGGCGTCGTCGGTGACCCGCCCGTCCCAGGACAGCAGCCCGCCGCGCAGCCCGGCCCCGCGCACCGCGGGTGCCAGGTGGCGCGCCTCCGTCGCCGACAGCCGGCGCGGCGCGGGCAGCACCTGGCGCGGGGTGCGCGCGGCCAGCCGCAGCATGTCCCCGGCCCGCAGCCCGGCCCAGGCGAGGGATGCCTGAGCCGTCGACACCATCGGCGTCAGCGGCAGCACGAACGGCTGCGCGGAGACCAGATGCGGGGCGGTACGGGTCATCAGCACCCCCCGCTCCACCGCGCTCTCGTGCGCCACCTCGAACTGCGCGGACGCCAGATACCGCAGCCCGCCGTGGATCAGCTTGGAGCTCCAGCGCGAGGTGCCGAAGGCCAGGTCGTGGGCGTCCACCGCGACGACGTCCAGTCCGCGGGCCGCCGCGTCCAGGGCGACCCCGGCCCCGGTGGCGCCGAGCCCGACGACCAGCACATCGGCCACCCGCCCCGCCGCCTCGGTCAGTTCCCGGGTACGCCGGGCCGCGCTGAGGGACGAGCCGGGTATCGCCTCGGTGTGACTCATGGCCTGAGGATCCTCTCCAGGAGGGTGCGCAGCTCGCCGAGGAAGGCGGCGGAGTCCAGCTCCGGGTCGTCCTCGTCGGTCATGGTGCGCAGGGACAGGGTGAAGGACTGCACCGTCAGCAGCAGGGCTCGCGCCTGCCGTTCGGTGTGCGCGGGACGCACGGAGCCGTCCTCGTGGCCCTCGCGCAGGCCCTCGGTCAGCAGCGCGAGCAGCGCCAGCTGGCTCGCCCCGCGCCGGTCGAGCACATAGGGGAGCAGCAGCTCCGGATCGACGTCGACGATCTTGCGGAACAGCGGGTGCGCCCGGAACGCCTCGACGCCCGCCACCAGCCCCTCCACCATCCGGGTGCGGGTGTCGAGGCCGGGCGCGGGCGCGGGGATCGCCCGGGTGGCCACGCCGATCCACTCACGGGTCATCAGATCGCCCACCAGCGTGCGCAGATCCGGCCAGCGCCGGTACAGGGTCATCCGGGAGACACCGGCGCGGCGGGCCACGTCGGCGAGGGTCGTGCGGCGCACCCCGACGGCCAGCACGCAGTCGCGCACCGCGTCGAGGATCGGATCGCTCTCCGTGTCTTCCGCACCGTTGTGACGAATAGGCGTCATGTGTAACAGTGTAACGCCCCGGGCCGGGCGGAAACCAGCGGACCGTCACCGTGCGGCCCGCCGCACGGCCCGCCCGACGCCCGCCCGGACCGAGCCACCGACCTGTGAGGACGACCGTTCAATGGACATGCTGTGGAACGGCTGGGGCGACCCGGCCAAGGCGGCACCGCTGCCCGAATCGGTGACCGGGCTGCTGCGCGACCTGCTCGGCGTCAAGCCGCGCAGCACCCCCGCGCTCGCCCTGGACGACCTCGACCTGCCCGCCCCCACGGCCCGTCCCGCCGCCCTCGCGGCACTCGCCGAGGCCGTCGGCGGCGCCGAGCACGTGCGCACCGACGCCGAGAGCCGCATCCGGCACACCCGCGGCAAGTCCACCCCCGACCTGCTGCGCATCCGCACCGGCGATCTCAGCGACGTCCCGCAGGCCGTGGCCCTGCCCGCCACCCACGACGAGGTCCTCGCCGTACTGCGCGCCTGCGCGGACCACGGCCTGGCCGCCGTCCCGTTCGGCGGCGGCACCTCCGTCGTCGGCGGACTCGCCCCCGAGCGCGGCGCGTTCGTCGCCCTCGACCTGCGCCGCATGGACGCCCTGCTCGACCTCGACCCCGTCTCGCGCACCGCCGTCCTCCAGCCCGGCCTGCGCGCCCCCGAGGCCGAGGCGCTCCTCGCCGAACAGGGCTTCACCCTCGGCCACTTCCCGCAGTCCTTCGAGTGGGCCAGCATCGGCGGCTTCGCCGCGGCCCGCTCCAGCGGCCAGGCTTCCGCCGGGTACGGCCGCTTCGACGAGATGGTCCTCGGCCTCACCCTCGCCACCCCGGAGGGCACCGTCGAGACCGGCCGCGCCCCCCGCTCCGCCGCGGGCCCCGACCTGCGCCAGCTGATCCTCGGCTCCGAGGGCGCCTTCGGCGTCATCACCTCCGTCACCGTGCGGGTGCGCCCGCTGCCCGAGACGAAGGTCTACGAGGGCTGGCGGTTCGCCTCCTTCGAGGAGGGCGCCGCCGCGCTGCGCAGGCTCGCCCAGGACGGACCGCGCCCCACCGTGCTGCGCCTGTCCGACGAGACCGAGACCCTCATCGGCCTCGCCTCGCCCGACAAGATCGGCGCCGGCCTCGGCCGGAGCGACGCCGGCTGCCTCGCCATCACCGGCTACGAGGGCACGCCCGAGGAGACCGCGTACCGGCGCGAACGGGCCGCCGCCGTCCTCACCGCCTGCGGCGGCACCCCGCTCGGCACCGAGTCCGGCGAGCGCTGGGCGCACGGCCGCTTCTCCGCGCCGTACCTGCGCGACGCCCTCCTCGACGTCGGCGCCTTCGCCGAGACCCTGGAGACCGCCGCCTTCTGGTCCCGCGTCCCCGAGCTGTACGCGGCCGTGCGCACCGCGCTCACCGACACCCTCACCGAGGCGGGCACCCCGCCGCTGGTGATGTGCCACATCTCCCATGTGTACGAGAACGGCGCCTCGCTGTACTTCACCGTCGTCAGCGCCCAGGGCGAGGACCCGGTGGCCCACTGGACGCCCGCCAAGCACGCGGCCAACGAGGCGATCCTCGCCGCCGGCGGCACCATCTCCCACCACCACGGGGTGGGCACCGACCACCGCGACTGGTATGTCAGGGAGACCGGAGAGCTGGCCGTCGAGGCACTGCGCGCCGTCAAGCGCCGCCTGGACCCCGACGGGCTGCTCAACCCCGGCGTCCTGCTGCCCACCGACTGACCCCACCCCACCGCCTGTCCCGGAGGCACTCCCGATGCGCCAGTTCACCGCCGTCGTCAACCCGACCGCGGGCGGCTCCACCGCGGCGGCCACGCTGCTCCAGGTGGCCCGCCTGCTCAGGGAGGCCGGGGCCGGTCTGGAGACCGAGTACAGCCACAGCCTGGCCCACGCCCAGGACATCGCCCGCAAGGCCGGCGAGCGGGGCCGGGCCGTGCTCGCCGTCGGCGGCGACGGCATCACCGGCGGCATCGGGGGCGCGCTGAGCGGCACCGGAACCGTGTTCGGCATCGTCCCGGCCGGACGCGGCAACGACTTCGCCCGCGCCCTCGGCCTGCCGGCCGACCCCGCCGCGCTCGCCGACATCCTGCTGCGCGCCGAGCCCCGGGCCGTCGACACCATCGAGGTGGAGTCCGCCGTGCACCGGCGCACCGTGGTCCTCGGCAGCGTGTACGCCGGGGTCGACGCGCTGGCCAACCGGCACGCCAACCGGACCCGGCTGCTGCGCGGCGCCGCCGCCTACTACGCGGGCGGCCTGCGCGCGGTGACCACCTGGCGGGCCGCCGACTACCGCGTCACCGTCGACGGCGAGGAGCACAGCCACCGCGGCTACACGGTCGTCGCCGCCAACTCCCCCTATTACGGCTCCGGCCGGCAGATCGCCCCCGGCGCCCGGGTCGACGACGGCCTGCTGCACATCGTGATGATCAAGGAGGCGCCCCGCCGGCTCTTCTTCACCCTGATGAACGAGCTGAAGACCGGAACGCACATACGCCGCCCCGAGGTACGCGTCCTGCGCGCCAAGGAGCTGCGCATCGAGTCCGCCGGGCCCGTCCCCTACGGCGCCGACGGCGAGGTGGAGGCCACCTTGCCGGTGACCGTCCGGGTACGGCCCGGCGACCTGCCGGTGCTGTACCGGCCCGCGGACACCGCCTGACCCGTGTGCGGGCCCGGCCGCGTGGGTAGGGGAGCGGCGACCGGGGGAGCGGTGGACGAGGGGGAGGAAGCGCATGGAGAACGCCGTACAGGCGGTCGTCGTGTACGACGGGCGGCTGCTGCTGGTCCGGGATGCGGACGGGTGGGGGCTGCCGTCGGGCGCCGGGCAGCCGGCCGAGACGGCGGAGGCCACCGCCGCACGCGTCGTCTACGAGCTCACCGGCTATCTGGCCGACGGCTCAGCGGCGCTGGACGGCGGCCCGGCCGTGCTGTGCCAACTCCTCAGCGAGGACCCCTCGGACGGCGCCCGGCTCGCCCCCGAGGACATCCGCTGGACGCCGAACGAGCAGGCCGCGGCCCTCGCGCTGCCCGAGGCCGTGCGCGAGTACCTGGAGGGGCACACCCCCGTGTGACCCGGCTCAGGGGTCACCTTCGCGGAGCCGCGCCCCGGCTCAGGTGCGCTGTCCTAGGAACCGCCGCCGGTCCACGACCACCCGGTCGATCTCGCCCTCCGCCACCGGCAGGCCCTCCACGTCGACGGCCCGCACCGCGAAGGTGAGCCGCCGCGCGCCCGTCCGGGCCGGCGGCCGGCCCGTCACCTCGGCCCGGCCGCCGACGTGTGCCGCGCGCAGATGCCGCACCCGGACGGCGGTCCCCACGGTGGTCTCGCCCGCACCCGTGAACGGCGCGGCGGCGCGCACGGTCGCCGCCTCCAGCCACGCGATCAGCCGGGGCGTGCCGAGCACGGGCACCTCGCCGCTGCCCAGCGCCCGTGCGGTGTCGGCATCGCTCACCTGACGGACCTCGCTCACCTCGTCGCGCATCCCCCCACGTCAGGACGCCGACGGGCCCGCCGACCTGCCGAGCCCGACCTGCCGAGCCCGCGGGGCCGGGCCATGCTGGAACGGTCCGGCTCCGCCCCGTACGAGGAGGCAGGTCCCCGTGCCCGAGTCGCAGCCCGTCGTCGTCCCGCCCGCCAGGGCCGCCGTGTTCCTCGTCGTCACCGTCGGCCAGGGCGGCGAGGACACCGTCCGGGACCTGTTGCAGGACGTGTCCGCCCTGCGCCGTTCGGTCGCCTTCCGCGCCCCGCCCGAGGAGCTGAGCTGCGTCGTCGGTATCGGCTCCGCCGCCTGGAGCCGGTTGTTCAGCGGCCCGCGCCCGCGCGACCTGCACCCGTTCGAGGAACTGGACGGCCCCCGCCACCAGGCCCCGGGCACCCCCGGCGACATCCTCTTCCACGTCCGCTGCCGCCGCATGGACCTCTGCTTCGAACTGGCCCGGCTGTTCGCCGAGCGGCTGGAGGGCGCCGCCACCGTGGTGGACGAGGTGCACGGCTTCAAGTTCTTCGACGAACGCGATCTGCTCGGCTTCGTGGACGGCAGCGAGAACCCCGAGGGCGAGATCGCGGACGACGCGGTCTTCATCGGCGACGAGGATCCCGGCTTCCGCGGCGGCAGCTATGTGATCGTGCAGAAGTA
The DNA here is from genome assembly GCF_030450125.1 of Streptomyces sp. WP-1. Classification (NCBI taxonomy): domain Bacteria; kingdom Bacillati; phylum Actinomycetota; class Actinomycetes; order Kitasatosporales; family Streptomycetaceae; genus Streptomyces; species Streptomyces sp. WP-1. The sequence goes on along the minus strand of NZ_CP123923.1, from coordinate 542,937 downwards.
CCTGCACGACATGAAGAGCTGGAACGCGCTGCCCGTCGAGGAACAGGAGAAGACCATCGGGCGCACCCGGCTCACCAACATCGAGTTCCCCGACGGCGTGAAACCCGCCGACTCCCATGTGGCCCTCAACACCGTCACCGACGAGCACGGCGACGAACGCAAGATCGTGCGCGAGAACATGCCCTTCGGGAACATCGCGCAGGGCGAGTACGGCACCTACTTCATCGGCTACGCCCGTACCCCCGAGGTCACCGAGTCCATGCTGCGCAACATGTTCCTCGGCCGGGGCCCCGCGTCGCACGACCGGATCCTCGAATTCTCCGTGCCGGTCACGGGCTGTCTCTTCCATGTGCCGACCATCGACTTCCTCGACGATCTCCCGGCCCGGCCTCCGCTTGCGGGCCACTCGGCGCCAGGGTTCAGTGAGAACTGACCCCTTGCGCCCCAGGAGTTCTCATGTCGATGTCGTTCGGCGCCCCTTTCGGTTCCCAGGACCCGTTCAGTGAACTGTTGAATCGCTTCTTCGGGATGTCGCCGGCGTCCTCGCCGCCGGCCGTGCAGCGGGTCCCGGTCGGGAGACTGCTGACGGAGTCCTCGCAGCAACTCCTCAACCTGGCCGCGCAGCGGGCCGCCGAGGACGGCACCTCCGACCTGGACACCGAGCATCTGCTGTGGGCGGCCACCAAGGTCGAGCCCTCCCGCAGGCTGCTCCTCCAGGTGGACGTCGACCCCGACACCCTCGCGAACGAGATCGCCAAGGCCCTGCCGCACGAGTCGGGACAGCCCTCCGCGCAACCCGGGCTCACCCCCGCCGCCAAGCGCACCCTCGGCGCCGCCTACGCCCAGTCCCAGGCGGCCGGGGTGTCGTACATCGGCCCCGAGCACATCCTCGCCGCGCTGCTCGGCGACAACGACACCGGTGCCGCCCGGCTGCTGCGGGCCGAGGGCATGGACACCCAGAAGCTCTCGGGCCTCGCCGAACAGACCGCCCGCGCCGAGAACACGCCGGCCGAGCGCAAGCAGCCGGCCACCACCCTGGACGAGTACGGCCGCGACCTGACCGACGAGGCCAAGGCCGGCAAGCTGGACCCGGTGGTGGGCCGCGCCGAGGAGATCGAGCAGACCGTGGAGATCCTGTCCCGGCGCTCCAAGAACAACCCCGTGCTGATCGGCGAACCCGGTGTCGGCAAGACCGCCATCGTGGAGGGCCTCGCCCAGCGCATCGTGGCCGGCGAGGTCCCCGACACCCTGAAGGACAAGCGGGTCGTCGCGCTCGACCTGTCGGGCATGGTGGCGGGCGCCCAGTACCGCGGCCAGTTCGAGGAACGGCTGAAGAAGGTCATCGAGGACGTCCAGGCCGCGAGCGGCAGCGTCATCCTCTTCATCGACGAGCTGCACACGGTCGTCGGCGCCGGCGCCACCGGCGAGGGCTCCATGGACGCGGCCAACATGCTCAAACCCGCCCTCGCGCGCGGCGAGTTGCACGTCGTCGGCGCCACCACCATCGACGAGTACCGCAAGTACGTCGAGAAGGACGCCGCCCTGGAGCGCCGGTTCCAGCCGGTCCTGGTCCCCGAGCCGACCGTCGAGGAGACGGTGCAGATCCTCGAAGGGCTGCGGGACGCCTACGAGGCGCACCACCAAGTCCGCTTCGACGACGGCGCGTTGGCCGCCGCAGCCGAGATGTCCGACCGGTACGTCACCGACCGCTTCCTGCCCGACAAGGCCATCGACGTCATGGACCAGGCGGGCGCCCGGGTACGGCTGCGCAGCGCCAGCCGCTCCACCGAGGTCGTCAGCCGCGAGGACCGCATCGCCAAACTACGCCGCGAACTCGAACAGGCCGTGTCCGCCGAGGACTTCGAGCGGGCCTCTGAACTGAAGCGGCAGCTTGCCGAGTTGGAGGCAGAACTCGCCGGCATCGAGGAGCGCCGCGAGGGCGTCGTCTCCGTCACCGCCGCCGACGTCGCCGACATCGTCTCCCGGCGCACCGGCATCCCCGTCTCCCAGCTCACCGCCAGCGAGAAGGAGAAACTCCTCAAGCTGGAGGAGGAGATGCACGCCCGCATCGTCGGCCAGGACGAGGCCGTCACCGCGGTCTCCCAGGCCGTACGGCGCAACCGCGCCGGCATGGGCGACCCCAACCGGCCGGTCGGCTCCTTCCTGTTCCTCGGCCCGACCGGTGTCGGCAAGACCGAACTCGCCAAGACCCTCGCGGAGTTGCTGTTCGGCGAGGAGGACCGCATGGTCCGCTTCGACATGAGCGAGTTCCAGGAGAAGCACACCGTCGCCCGGCTCGTCGGCGCCCCGCCCGGATACGTCGGCTACGAGGAGGCGGGTCAGCTCACCGAGAAGGTGCGCAGAAAGCCGTACAGCGTCGTGCTGTTCGACGAGGTGGAGAAGGCGCACCCCGATGTCTTCAACACCCTGCTCCAGATCCTGGACGACGGCCGCCTCACCGACTCCCAGGGCCGCACCGTCGACTTCCGGCACTGCGTCATCATCATGACGTCCAACATCGGCGCGCACCGCATCCTCGACCACAAGGGCGATGTGTCCGATCTGAAGGACGAGTTGACGGACGACCTGCGGGGCCGCTTCCTGCCGGAGTTCCTCAACCGCATCGACGACATCATCATCTTCCACGGGCTCACCGAGGACGATCTGTCGCAGATCGTGGACCACCTCCTGGACCAGAGCAAGCACCGGGTGCACGCCCAGGGCATGAAGCTGGAGGTCACGGAGGCCGCGAAGAAGCTGCTCATCGCCCATGGCCACCAGCCGGAGTTCGGCGCCCGCCCGCTGCGCCGCACCATCCAGGCGGAGCTGGACAACCGCATCGCCACGCTGCTGCTCGGCGGTGAGGCCGAGCCCGGGGACACGATCGTCGCCGACGTGGTGAAGGACACGCTGCACTGCTCGGTCAGCAGGTCCGAGAGCTGACGCCCGCCCCTGCGGCGCCCGCGGCTACGAGGACGCCCCGCCGATCGACTCGACCACCGCGCTCGCGGGCCCGTCCGGGGTGTCGTACCGCACGCTCTCCCCGGCCCGCCGCCCGAGCAGGGCCCGGCCGAGCGGGCTGTCCTCGGTGACCAGGTTCTGGTCCAGCGCCTCGGCCCCCTCGCCGATGGACAGAGTCTCCACCGAGCCGTTCGCGAACCGCACGGTGACCGTGCTGCCCACCCCGACCACATCGGTGCGCGCGGGCCCGGCCTGGTCCGCCCCGCGCAGCCGCTCGTCGATGTCCGCGATCCGCCGCTCCAGCCGGTCGAGCTGGTCCACCCGCTGCAACTCGTCCGCCTGATCGGCCTGGTCGCCCACGTCGGGATTGCCCTTCAGCGTCCCGGCGACCAGCTGCCGTTCCTCCCGCAGATCCGCCAGCTCCTGCTCCAGCGCACGCCGCGCTTCGGCACTGATCGGTTCGGGGCCATCGGTCATCGCTGCTCCAGTCGACAGGGATCGGGACGGATCCAGACGGATCGAAGGGAAACGAAACGGGGCAAAAGGGACTCGCTTCCGTATCGTATGCGCTGGACCGGCGGAGGACCGGAACCCGGCTCGCCCTAGGGGTGGAGCTTTTTCCCGTCGGCGAGCATGGCGACGAACTTCGCGATGCGGGCCGCCCTGGTCTCGGGCTTCTTCGCCTCCTCGATCCGGTGGAGGACGGAGTAGCGGTTGCGGCTGTCCAGGGTGGTGAAGAACGCGGCGGCGTCCGGTTCGGCGTCCAGGGCCGCCCGCAGGTCGTCGGGCACGGTGGCCGCGCGCGGACCGGCGTAGGCCGCCGCCCAGCGGCCGTCCGCGCGGGCCCGCTCCACCTCGCGCAGCCCGGCGGGCCGCATCCGGCCCTCCTCGATGAGCCGCGTGGCCTTCTCCCGGTTGACCTGGGACCATCTGCTCGTGGGCCGCCGGGGGGTGAAGCGCTGGAGCCAGTGCTGCTCGTCCAGCTTCCGCTTCTGGCCGTCGATCCAGCCGAAGCAGAGCGCCGCCTCCAGCGCGCCCTGGTAGTCGACGCCGTCGGGCCCGGAGACGCTCTTGCGGGCCAGCTTCAGCCAGACCCCCGTGGCGTCCGCGTGGTGGTCCGCCAGCCACTTCTCCCACTCCTCGGGGGTGGCGAAGAACAGCACCGGATCGGTCGCGTGGGATGAGCCGCCAGACATGGTCCTCATGAAAGCCCGCTGCCCCGGGGCCGGTCAATCCGCAGGGTCCCGGCGTCAGTTCGCGTGCAGCGCCCGGTGCAGGGTGCGGGTCGCCAGCTCGATGGCCGTCCGCGCCGCGTGGGTGTCGCGCAGGGCGTTCAGCATGACGAAGTCGTGGATGATGCCCTGGAACCGCACGGCGGTCACCGGGACACCGGCCGCGCGCAGCTTGGTCGCGTACGCCTCGCCCTCGTCGCGCAGCACATCCGCCTCACCGGTGATGACCAGCGCGGGCGGCAGACCGCTGAGCTGCTCGGTGGTGGCGCGCAGCGGGGAGGCGGTGATCTGGGCGCGGTCGGTCGCGTCGGTCGTGTACTGGTCCCAGAACCACTGCATGCCGTCGCGGCGCAGGAAGTAGCCGGTGGCGAACTGGTGGTACGACGGCGTGTCGAAGTTCGCGTCGGTCACCGGGTAGAACAGCACCTGCTGGACCAGCGCGGGACCGCCGCGCTCCTTGGCCATCAGGGTGAGGGCGGCGCTCATGTTGCCGCCGACCGAGTCCCCGGCCACCGCCATCCGGGAGCCGTCCAGGTCCTTGGTCGCGCCCTGCTCCACCACCCACTGGGCGACGGTGTAGTTCTGCTCGACGGCGACGGGGTAGCGGGCCTCGGGGGAGAGGTCGTACTCGGGGAAGACCACCGCCGCCCCGGCGCCGACGGCGAGTTCGCGCACCAGACGGTCGTGGGTGTGGGCGTTGCCGAACACCCAGCCTGCGCCGTGCACATAGAGGACGACCGGGAGGGTGCCCGAGGCGCCGGCGGGCCGCACGATCCGCGCCCGGACACTGCCGGTGGGCCCGCCCGAGACGGTGATCCACTCCTCGTCTACCGCCGGTTTCTCGATGTCCCCGGACTGCACCTCGTCGACCGCCTTGCGGCCCTCCGCGGGTGGCAGGTCGAACAGGAACGGCGGCTTCGCGGTCGCCGCCGCGAACTCGGCCGCCGCGGGCTCCAGTACCGGCTGCGGGGGCGCTACGGCATCGGACATCGGTTCTCCTCGAAACATCTCCGGGCCGCCGGACCGACGGGCGAACGGCCGACGTTCCCACCCTGCACGTTTTCTCCGGGTGCCGCACGCGGAGAAACCGCGGGCGCCGGGCGCGGGGGCGAGAGGGTGCGCGCGGGGCGTCGCTGGAGGAGCACCGGTCCTCCAGGGACCGGTTCGGCAAGGAGATGATCGCCTACGGCCCGCTGCTGTCCGACGACGGCGCCGCCCGGCCGGGTACGGCGGCCCTGGTACGGGCCCCGGGGCCGGACGCCGCCCGCGCCCCGCTGACCGAGGACCGGTACGCCGAGGCCGAGGCCGAGGTCCACGCCTGGCGGTTCGGCGGACGCGCGGCGTGACGTCGGCTAGGCGGCGGCCGGGGCGGGCTTCGGGCGGCGGCTCGTCCGCAGGCGGCTGACGAGGAGGGCGGTCACCGCCGCGAGGACGATCAGCGGCATCTGGTTGTACGCGTCGCGGCCGAGCAGCAGTACGGCCAGGACGCAGCTGGTGAGCGGCTGCCCGGTGACGACGGTCGCCGCCGCCGAGATGCCCAGCGCGAACGCGGGGGCGGTCCCGAACCCCGGCAGGCCCGCGCAGGCCAGCCCGGTCGCCACCCCGAGCAGCACGGCCGGGAAGATCGGACCGCCGCGCAGGCTGCCCAGGCTGATGCCCCAGGCGAGCGCCTTGCACAGGACCAACGCCACCAGCGCGGGCACCGACCAGCCGTGCGGGTTCTGGGCCAGCTGTCCGAGCGTCGTCTGCCCGGACAGGGCCGCCTCCTCGGGCGAGCGGCCGGTGAGCAGGGCGTACGCCGTCAGACAGATGCCGGCGGCCACGGCGCACACCACGGTGCGGACCGCTGTGGCGTGCGCCGAGGTCCAGCGCTGGGTGCGCTCGCCGAGCCCGTGGGCCACCGAGACGAGCACGGCGATCAGCGCGGCCGCGGGCAGCCCCCACAGGAAGTCGCCCGCGTCCGGGACGGTGTCCGGCGGCACCTCCGGCAGCCCGAGGGCGCCGATCGACAGGCCGGTCCAGCGGCCGAACCCGGTGAACACGAGCGCGCCCGCCCCGCTCGCTGCCAGACAGGGCAGCAACAGCACGGCGAGCCGCGGCCCGGCGAGACCGGCGGCCTCCATGACCATGATGGCGGCCACCACCGGGCCGCCCAGGATGGTGGAGATGGCCGCTGTGGAGCCCGCCGTCGCCACGACCGTCGCCGAGGCGGCGTCCGCCGGGTGCCGTCGCAGCACCCGCACCCCGAGCAGGGCCAGCGCGGACCCGACCGCCATCAGCGGCGCCTCGGGACCGAGCGGCACACCCAGCGGAAGCGTGAGGACGGCCGCCAGCACCACGCCGGGCAGGGCGCGGGGGCCGATGGGAGCCCCGCCCAGACCGTGCACCGGGACATGCCCGCCGGCTCCGGGCAGCCGGGTGATGATCGGGGCCAGGAGCAGTCCGGCCAGCGTCAGCGCGGGCAGCGGCCACCACCAGGGGGCGTGCCCGAGCCCGAGCGCGTGCGGCAGCTCCTGCCACACCTGGTGCTGGAGCCAGTGCTGGAGGCTGACGAAGAAGAAGCTGGCGAGCGCGATGGGCACGCCGAGGGCCAGGGATAGGGCCAGCAGTCGCAGGTAGCCGCGGCTCAGCAGGGTCCGCGCCGGGTCGTCGGCCGCAGGGGGCGGCCCGTCGTCGGCCGCGGGGAACCGCCCGTTGTCGGCCGCGGGGGACCGCCCGTCGTCGGCCGCGGGAGGCTGCCCGACCGTGCCGCTCACGCCCGCTCCACCTCCACCGCCCATGGCGCCCTCGGACGGCGTTCGGCAACGCACCGGGCGGGCTTCAGTAAACGACCGCCCGCCCCGACCCGCATCTCGGCGGGCGCCTGATCAGCCCGGGGACCCGGGCGCGGCGGCCTTGTCCAGCGCCAGCCGCATGAGGGTCAGGTCGAGCCGGCGGCCGAACTTGATCCCGGCCTCCCGGACCGTTCCGGCGTGCTCGAACCCGAAGCGCTCGTGGAGCCGGATCGAGGCACCGTTGCCGGACTCGATACCGGCGATCACGAGGTGGTGGCCCGCCGCGCGCGCCGCCGTGATGAGCGTGGCCAGCAGGGTCGAGCCGATGCCGAGTCCGTGCCGGCCCTCGCGGACGTAGACCGAGTCCTCCACCGTGTGCCGGTAGCCCTCCAGGTCCCGCCACGGCGCGAACACGGCGAACCCCGCCACCTCGCCGGCCACCTCGGCGACGAACGCCGAACCGCGCTCCAGATGCCGTGCCAGCCAGGCCGCGCCCTCGGCCGGCGACTGCGGGATCTCCGTCCACAGGGCCGTCGAGTGCTCGATCGCGTGATTGCGGATCGCCCGCACCGCCTCCGCATCACCGGCGCACGCCGAGCGCACGGTCACCGCGCGACCTCGCGCTTCTTCTCTCTCATATATTGGAAGCATGTCCAACATAGTAGATCCCCTGGTGGGGCGGATCGCGGCCCGGATCCGCGCCGAACGGGAACGGCGCGGCTGGACCCTGACCCAGCTGGCGGAGGCGTCCGGGGTCTCCCGCGCCATGATCAACCGGATCGAGCGCGGCGAGAGCAGCCCCACCGCCGTCGTGCTGGGCAAGCTGTCCGCCGCCTTCCAGCTGAGCGTCGCCTCGCTGCTCGCCCTCGCGGAGGGCACGCGGCCGGAGAACGCGGAGGAAGCGGGCGTACGCCGTCGTACCGAGGCGCCGGAATGGCAGGACCCCGCCACCGGCTACCGGCGCCGCCAGATCACCGGCGCGCACTTTCCCGCGGAGGTCGCCGAGATCCGGCTGCCCGCCGGGGCCCGGGTGCCGTACCCGGCCGCGGCCTTCGCCTTCGTGCATCAGGTCGTCTGGGTCCTGGACGGCCGCCTGACCTTCCACGACGGCGACGAGATCCATGAACTCGGGCCGGGCGACACCCTCGAACTCGGCGATCCCGCCCCGCGCGTCTTCGCCAACACCACCGGCGCCGAGTGCCGCTACGCCGTCATCCTGGCCCGGGGCGCCCGGCCCTGATCCGCGCCGGTCAGCCCGCTCCGGTCGGCCCGTGCCGGTCACTCCGCGTCGGTCGGTCCGGGCCGACGGCACGCGCCGGTCAGTCCTCGCCGTGCTGGCGGCGGATCCGGGCGGCCACCTCGTTCTGCTCCGTCTCCCACCAGGGCCGTACCCGTACGGCCTCGGCCTCGTCGGACGCGGCCTCCGCGCGGCCGGGCGCGGACACCGGGGACGCGACCGGCGTGAGGTCCCGGTCCAGCCGCCGGTCGAGGGCCGCGGCCTGCACCCGCTCGGCGCGCGCCCACTGCGCCAGGATCGCCAGCAGGAAGGGCAGCGCGACCAGCTCGGCGATGCTCAGCATGGCGCCGCCGCCGATCTGCTGGTCGTGCCGGACGTCCGGCGACCAGGCGGGCGCGTGGTGCAGGTACCAGGCCCCCGCGATCAGCGTGCCGTGGGTCATCACCACCAGGCCGGGCACCGCGTCGATGATGCCGTCCAGGAACACCAGCGCCGCGCGCACCGGGTGGTTGCACCACGTGGGCAGCGCCTCCTCCCGGGTGAGCACCGGTACGACGAACAGACAGCCGGCCGCCAACAGGTGCAGATACATCAGCTCGTGCAGCCAGCCGACGCGCAGGGCGGTGGCGAAGTACGGCGTGAAGTAGACCGTCAGCTCGGTCCCCAGCACCAGCGCCGTGCTGACCAGGGGGAAGGTGAGCAGTCGTACGACCCGGCCGCTCATCACCTTCTGCACCCGCCCGGCGCCCTCGCCCGGCAGCGCCTCGATGGCGAGCCGCAGCGGATCGCCGAGCGCCAGGCCCAGCGGGGTGATGAGGTCCAGCAGGACGTTCTGCACCGCGGCCGGCCAGAACAGCACATGGTCGTAGACCGCGAGACTCGACATGGTGGCCACCGCGAGCCCGCCGAGGCCCAGCAGCGTGAACGCCAGGGTCCGGCCCGGCGACCAGGTCCCGCCCGCCCGGCGCACCCGGAGCACGCCCCAGCCGTAGAGACCGGCCAGGAGGGCGATCAGGATCAGCGCGGGTACGTCGAGCTGCCAGGAGCCCAGTGCGCGTGCGGTTGTCAGCTCCGGCAGGCTGCCGACCGCCGCGGCGGCCGTCGCGTGACCAGACATGGAAAAGCTTCCTCCACCTGCCTACAGGGAGCACACCGGACGACAGGTGACAGTAGCCGCTGACGGCGCGCGGCCCGTCGGCAGGGTCGGCCTCAGTGGGCCAGCCGGCCGGACGTGCTGAAGCGGGCCGCGAGACGCCGCAGATGCCGGTGGCCGACCTCGGCGCGCGGGCCGACCGCGCCGGGCCGGGTCCGGTAGAAGAGGCGCTTGGCCACCTCCACCAGGGCGAGATAGCACAGCACCATCCCGGCCAGCGCGGCGAAATAGCCGAGGGGGAGCCGCTGGAAGCCGAGGGCGGGCGCGAGCGGGGTGATCGGCAGCAGGGCGCCCAGCACGACCACCAAAAGGGTGGTCAGCACCAGCGGCAGACTCGCCCGGCTGCGCCAGAACGGGCTGCGCCGGGTCCGGATCGCGAAGATGACCAGCGTCTGGGTGGCGAGGGATTCCACGAACCATCCGGTGCGGAACTGCGCGGGCCCCGCGTGGAAGACCCACAGCATCACGCCGAAGGTGGCGAAGTCGAACACCGAGCTGATCGGTCCGAAGCACAGCATGAACCGGCGGATGAACGCGATGTCCCAGTGCGCCGGGCGGCGCACCTGCTCCTCGTCCACCTCGTCGGTCGGGATGGCCAGCTGACTGGTGTCGTACAGCAGGTTGTTCAGCAGGATCTGCGAGGGCAGCATCGGCAGGAAGCCCAGGAAGAGCGAGGCACCGGCGGCGCTGAACATGTTGCCGAAGTTGCTGGACGTCCCCATCAGCACGTACTTGATCGTGTTCGCGAAGATGCGCCGCCCCTCGGCGACCCCGTCCGCGAGCACGCCGAGGCTCTTCTCCAGCAGGATGATGTCGGCGGCGTCCTTGGCGACATCGGTGGCCGAGTCCACCGAGATCCCCACGTCGGCGGCGTGCAGGGCGAGCGCGTCGTTGACACCGTCACCCAGGAAGGCGACATCGCTGCCGGTCCCCCGCTGCAACCGGACGATCCGCGCCTTCTGCTCCGGACTCACCCGCGCGAACACGGTCGTGCGCGCGATCGCCGCGGTCAGCCCGGCATCGTCCATGCCGTCCAGGTCCGCTCCGGTGAGCGCGGCGACCTCGCCGAGTCCCAGATCGCGGCAGACCTTCACCGCCACCGCCGCGTTGTCGCCGGTCACGATCTTCACGCCGATCCCGAGCCCTGCCAGCCGCTCCAGCGCGGCCGCCGCGTCGGGCTTCGGCGGGTCGAGGAAGACCAGCAGCCCGGCGAGCCGCAACCCCCGCTCGTCCTCGGCGGTGGGCGCCACGGCGGCCGGCAGGGCGCGGGTGGCGACGGCCACCACCCGGTTGCCCGCCGCGAACTCCGCCTCCAGCCGCCGCCGCGCCTCCTCCGGTACCCGCGCACAGCGCTCCAGTACGGCCTCGGGGGCGCCCTTCGTCACCAGCAGCGCGGCGCCCGAGGCGTCGGTGACGGTCACGGAGACCAGCCGCCGCTCATGGTCGAACGGCAGCAGCCCCGCCTTGGCGCACCCGGCCACGGCAGCGCGCTGGGCGTCGGCCGCGGGGGAGTCCCACAGCGCCGCGTCCAGCGGATTGCCGCCCACCGCCCGGCCCTGGTCGAACTCCGTCTCCGTGCACAGCAGCCCCCACCGCAGCACGTCCTGCGCGCAGGCGTCGCCCAGCGGCACCGAGCGCATGAACTCGATGCGCCCGAGGGTCAGCGTGCCGGTCTTGTCGGTGAACAGGACATCCACGTCCCCGAGGTCCTCGATGCACACCAGCCGCTTGACCAGCACCTTCAGTCGGCTCAGCCGCCGGGAGCCGGCCGCGAGGGACGTGGAGACCACCGCCGGGAGCAGCTGGGGGGTGATGCCGACCGCGATCGCCAGGGAGAACAGCAGCGCGTCGATGAGCGGCCTGTGCAGCACCACGTTGATCACGAAGATCGTCGTGGTGAGCGCTCCGGCCACGTACACCAGCAGCATGGAGAACCGCCGCAGGCCCAGCTGGAACTCGGTCTCCAGCTGGTGCTCGCCGAGCCCGGCCGCGATCGCCCCGAACTCGGTACGCGGTCCCGTCGCGACCACCACCCCGCGCCCGCTGCCCGCGTGCACCACGCTGCCCATCAGCGCGCACCCGGTCAGCTCCGCCAGCGGAGCCCCGGCCGACACGGCCGACGTGTCCTTGGCGACCGGCAGGGACTCGCCGGTCAGCGCCGACTCGTCGCAGCTCAGCTCCGTCACCGACAGCAGCCGCAGATCCGCGGGCACCACATCGCCGAGCCGCAGCTCCACCACGTCACCGGGGACGAGCCGAGTGACGTCGACCTCGCGCGGCCGGCCGTCGCGCAGCACCAGCACCTGGTGCGTGATGCGGGCGTGCAGCGACTCGGCGGTCTTCTCCGCCCGGTACTCGTTGACGAAACCGAGGCCCACCGAGAGCGCCACGATCACCGCGATGATCACCGCGTCGCTGCGCTCGCCCACGAAGTACGACACGACGGCGGCGGCCAGCAGCAGGCCGAGCAGCGGGGAGCGCACCTGGTGCCAGAGGACCAGCAGCCCGCGCGCCCGGTGCGAGCGGACCGCGTTCGGCCCCCAGCGCTCCAGCCGCCGCGCCGCCTCCTGCTCGGTCAGCCCGGCCGGCGTCACCTCCAGCTCGCCCAGCACGTCCTCGCCGGGCCGCGTCGCCGCCGCGCCGATTCCGCTCGCGGCGCCGGGCCCGGCGCCCACGGCCGTGGTCACCATGTCCGGGCGCCGAATTCGCTGCCGCTGGGATGCCGCATGACGAGAACACTCCTGCCCGACGGGACGCCGGCCTCCCGGCCGCTCGGTCACCAGTCTCCGTGTCCACCCCGCGATCGCCACGGGGCCGTTCGGTCCACCTCCGGGCCGCTGAACGACCCCGGCGTCAACCCGGTCTACGGCAGGATGGCCCTGTGCCGACGAACTCGAACGAAACGGACCGGGCCGACCGGATAGCGCTGACCGAGGACGAGCTGCGGGAGATCACGGGCTACGCGGCCGACTGCGCAGGCCGGGCCCTGCACCTGTTCGAACAGAGCCGTCCCGCCGACCCGCGCCCCCGCGAGGCCGTCGAGGCGGCCCGCGCCTTCGCTGACGGCGGCCGCCGCACCCAGGCGCTGCGGATGAGCGGCTTCGCGGCGTTCCGCGCGGCCCGCGAGCCCGCCGCGCCGGCCGCCGCCGACGCGGCCCGCGCGGCGAGCCACGCGGCGGGCGCCGCGTTCCTCCACCCCCTCGCCGACGCCCACCAGGTCAAACACATCCTCGGCGCGGCGGCCCACGCCGCACGCGCGCTGGAACTGGCGGCGGACGAGGACCCGACGGTCGCCGCCGACGCCCTCGCTTGGGCCCGCGCGCACGCCCCGGCCGCCGTCACCGCCGTCCTCGGCCGCCTGCCCGCGGCTCCTGCCGGGGGCGGCCGCGTGGGGGAGTACCTGCGCGGCTTGGACGGTGCGCTGCGCGCGTGAGCGACGCCCCGGCCGCTCAGCCCGCCTCGCGGTGCAGCACTCGGCGTGCCGCCTCGGCCTCGGCCGCCGGTGGGGACAGCTCGTCCAGGGTGTCCAGCTCGTCGTCGGCCTCCAGCTCCCGCTCCCAGGCCGCGGCCAGCTGCTCCTGTTCGGCGTGCGGTTTCGCGCCGATGGCCTCCCGCCGGCCGGGATCCAGAGCCGCCATGAATCGTCCGATCGCGTCCGTCGGCATGCCGTGCTCCTTGTCGCGCAGAACTGCCGGTCTCAGCCCAGCATGGCCAATCGGCCGGGCGCCCGCCTCTCGGCGGCCGGTCAGACGGTCAGCTCCGTGCCCGCCGGTGCGGTGGTGGCGAGATCCTGCCGGATGAACCACTCCGTGCCCATCAGCCGCTTACGCTCCGGTACGGGGAGACGGGCGAGCAGACCCGGTGCGGCACCGCGCTCCACCTCCGAGCGGTGCGCCAGCACGGCGGCGGTCTTCCGGGCCAGCCAGGGGACGACATCGACCGTCGCCGTGACCTGCTCGTCCGGCACGCTGTACACCGTCTTGCGCTCCCCGACCACCTCCCGCAGCGCCGGCACGACCGAGTGCGGATGGGTCGCCAGATACAGGGCGCGCGGCTGCCAGGGAGCACCCTCCTCCGGATGGAACCGCGCCAGCCCGGCGGCCCGGGCGGCGAGCAGCGTCACCCGGTGGGTGTGCACATGATCGGGGTGCCCCGTCACCCCGCCGTACGCGTCGTGCGTGACGACGATCTCCGGCCGGAACGCGCGGATGTGCGCCACCAGCCGCCGTACCGCCTCGTCCAACGGTGCGTCGCAGAACCGCGCGCGGCCCGGTGCCGACCACGGCACCCGCGCGTCGGCGTACCCCAGCAGCCGGGGCTCCCCGGCGCCGAGGATCCGCAGCGCCTCGGCCAGCTCCGCCGCACGGCCGGTGCCCGCGGCCCACGTCGAGGTGACGACCCCGGTACGGGCGCCCGCGGCCGCGTGCCGGGCCAGCACCCCGCCCGCCGACAGCGACTCGTCGTCCGGGTGGGCGAACACCGCGAGCAGACTCGGCACGGACACGGACGGGCCATCTTCGCCATCGGGAGCCGGAGGACCGCTCATACCGGCCCCGCGTACGCCGTACGGACACCACCGAACGGACGGCGCACGGTCAGGCCGCTCACCTCGAACGACATCTCGCTCGTCCCGGGCTCCGGCGGCGGGTGGTAGCGCCCGGCGCACACCGAGAGGGCGACGATGAGATGGGCCCGCCAGGCCTGCCCCACGCCCCGGTGGTCGGCGAAGACCGAGGCGCCGTTCAGTGACCAGATCACACAGCGCGGCCCGAACTCGGTGCGCAGATCCACCCAGGCGCCGGGACCGACCGCCTCGTCGCGGAGGTAGCAACTGGCGCTGCGCACACGGTTGGTGAACTCCAGATGGTCGGGGTTGTCCACGTGGTACTCGAACACGTCCACGCCCTGGCCGCCGTCCCGCCAGGTCCTGATCGCCGGCCAGGCGCCGGTCTCCCGGGGCAGCCGCACCCGCGCCTCCAGCACATCGCCCGGCTGCACGGTGAACCCCTCCCGGCTGCCCTCCGTGGTCAGCAGCCCCGTGTCCCACCGCCCGTCCGCCCGGCGGGTGGCCCGGAAGACCCCGGAGCGGCAGTAGCCGGGATCGGCCACCAGCCGGTCCAGCCGGTCCTCGTCCGGATGGGCCGGGCCGCCGCCCGGGAACGCCCGCGAACGGCCCGCGACCCACTGGGTCGTGGAGGTGAAGTCCGCCGTGAACACCACGTCGGTCGCGGCCGGGAAACGCGGGGCGTCCGATAACGGGTCGCCCCGCGGCGGTTCGTCCATGTTCATCGCCATGACCGATGTCTCACCGCCTGGAGGCCGGTCATGCGCCCGAGCCGTGACTCTTGTCGGGATGTACCCATCCGGGTGAACGGCCGGTATGCCCTCCCCGGGGGTCGGCCTCCTCGGCCGGCGGCTCCGCGTGCGCGCGGCCCGGGTGAACTCGGCCCGCCCGTACGGCAGTTGCTCCGCCGTACGGCTATTGCTCCGCGGTTTCGTCCTGCTCGGCCAGCCCCTGCGGGTGCCGCCCCCGGGGCTGCTGCGGCTCCGGGTGCACCGGCGGGGGCGGGATGGGGCGGTCCTGCGGCGCGTCGACGGACACGGTGAGCGGGTCGCCGTAGTGGAGGATCGTCAGCGGATCGCCCTCCACCAGCCCGTAGCGCACCTGCTTCGGGCCGATGTCCACCTTCAGCCGGCGCCCGCGCACCTGCACCGTGAACACCACCCGGGACAGCGTCTCCGGCAGCCGGGGCCCGAAGCCGAGCACATCGGGCCGCTCGTCCTTGCCGAGATGCCAGCGCAGACCGCCGAAACCGCCGACGACGGCGATCCACGTCCCGGCGAGGGAGGCGATGTGCAGCCCGTCGCGGGTGTTGTGCTCCAGGTCGTCCAGGTCCATCAGCGCGGCCTCGCCGAGATAGGCGTACGCCAGCCGGAGGTGCCCGGTCTCGGCGGCGAGCACCGCCTGGCAGCACGCCGACAGCGAGGAGTCGCGCACCGTCAGCGCCTCGTAGTAGGCGAAGTTGCGCGCCTTCTCCTCCTCGCTGAACGCGTACGGGCACTCCATCATCGCCAGCACCACGTCCGCCTGCTTCACCACCTGCTTGCGATACAGGTCGAAGTAGGGGTAGTTGAGCAGGAGCGGGTAGTTCTCGGGCGGGGTCCCCTCGAAGTCCCAGCGCTGCAAGTGCGTGTATCCGGCGGACTGCTCGTGCACACCCAGCGCCTCGTTGTACGGGAGCGCCATCCGGGCCGCCGCGTCCCGCCAGGCCGCGGCCTCCTCGTCGTCCACGCCGAGTTCGTCGGCCCGGTCGGGGTGGCGGATCGCCACATCCGCTGCGGCCAGCAGGTTCTGGCGGGCCATCAGGTTGGTGTAGAGGTTGTCCCGGGCGATGGCGCTGTACTCGTCGGGGCCGGTGACCCCGTCGATGTGGAAGACGCCCTCCGGGTCGTGGTGGCCGAGGGAGCGCCACAGCCGGGCCGTTTCCACCAGGATGTCGAACCCGACCCCGCGCTCGAAGTCCTCGTCCCCGGTCGCCGCGATGTACCGGACCGTGGCCAGCGCGATGTCCGCGTTGATGTGGAAGGCGGCGGTCCCGGCCGGCCAGTAGGCGGAGCACTCGGCGCCGTCGATGGTCCGCCAGGGGAACGTGGCGCCCTCCAGGCCCAGTTGGCGGGCGCGCTCACGGGCCGCGGGCAGGGTGCTGTGCCGCCAGCGCAGGGCGGACGCCACGGCCTGCGGCGCGGTGAACGTCAGCACCGGCATCACATACGCCTCGGTGTCCCAGAAGGAGTGCCCGTCGTACCCGGTCCCGGTCAGTCCCTTCGCGGGGATCGCCCGGTTCTCGCCGCGGGCCGCCGCCTGAAGCACATGGAAGAGGGCGAACCGCACCGCCTGCTGGATCTGCGGGTCCCCCTCCACCTCGACGTCCGCGCCCGCCCAGAACTCGTCCAGATAGGCCCGCTGCTCGGCGACCAGCCCGTCCCAGCCGGTACTGACCGCGACCGCCACCGCCCCGTCCACCTGGTCGCGCATGCTGGGCAGCGAACGCTCCGCGGACCAGCCGTGGGCCACGAACTTGACCAGCCGCAACGGCTGTCCGGGCGCCAGGTCCGCCGTCACCGTCAGCCGGCTGACGTCGGGCTCGCACTGCGCCGACCAGCGGGTGCTCTCGGGCCCCTCCACCAGATGGTCGGCCGCCGCGCCCACCCGCAGCCCGCTGCGGTCGGTGTGGTGCACCAGGCGCAGCCGGGTCTCCTCGGCGTAGTGCTCCTCCGCCGTCAGCGGGGAATCGGTCACGGCCGCGACCCGGGGATCCCCTTCGACATGGGGGAGTTGTTCGTTGGCGATCAGCTCGGACTGGATGGCCACCGAGGCCGGGCCGTCCTCCGGCTCCACCTCGTAGACGACGGCGGCCACCGCGCGCTGGGTGAAGGACACCAGCCGCCGCGAGGTGATACGGACCGTACGGCCACCGGGCGAGGTCCAGCGGGCGGTGCGGCTGAGCACACCGGTACGGAAGTCCAGGACCCGCTCATGGGACAGCAGCCGCCCGTAGCGCAGATCGTACGGATGGTCGTCCACCAGCAGCCGGACGACCTTGCCGTCGGTCACGTTGATCGCCGTCTGGCCGGACTCGGGATAGCCGTACCCGGCCTCCGCGTACGGCAGCGGATGCCGCTCGTGGACCCCGTTGAGGTAGGCGCCGGGCAGCCCGTGCGGCTCGCCCTCGTCCAGGTTGCCGCGCCAGCCGACATGCCCGTTGGACAGCGCGAACACCGACTCGCTCTGCGCGAGCACGTCCAGATTCAGCTCGGTCTCGCGCAGGGACCACGGCTCGACGGTGTAGCTGGGATGCGTGATCACGACGACTCCAGAAGTTCCGCCAGGTCGCGTACGACCACGTCGGCGCCGTGCGCCCGAAGCTGCTCCGCCTGCCCCACCCGGTCCACCCCCACGACCAGCCCGAACCGCCCCGCCCGCCCGGCCTCGACACCGGCCGGCGCGTCCTCGAACACGGCCGCCGCGCCGGGCTCCACGGACAACTCCCGTGCCGCCTCCAGATAGGTGTCCGCGGCGGGCTTGCCGCGCAAGTGCCGCTCGCGGGTCACCACCCCGTCGACCCACTCGTCGAACAGGTCCGCGATACCGGCCGCGGCCAGCACGTCCCGGGCGTTCGCACTGGACGACACCACCGCGCAGGCCAGGCCCGCCGCGCGGACCTCGTGCAGAAAGCGGACCGAACCCTCGTACGGCTCCACGCCGTCCTCCCGGATCCGGCGCAGCACCAGCTCGTTCTTCCGGGCGCCCAGCGCCTGCACCGTCTCGGCGTCCGGCGGATCCTGCGGCGACCCCTCGGGCAACCGCACCCCGCGCGCCGCGAGGAACGTGCGCACCCCGTCCTCCCTCGGCCGCCCGTCCACGTACTCGTCGTAGTCGCGCACCGCGTCGAAGGGCACGAACTCCGTGCCCTCCCGGCGCGCGCGTTCTCGCAGATAGGCGTCGAACATCTCCTTCCAGGCCGCCGCGTGCACCTTGGCGGTCTGGGTGAGCACCCCGTCGAGATCGAACAGACAGGCGCGTACATGTGCGGGAAGCCGGGGCATGCTCCGAGGCTAGGAGCCACCGGCGACCGACGCCGAGGGGACACCGGCCCGGCGCGCCGGAAGGCACCCGCTCGGTGGAGGCGTGCGCCGGGGCGCATGACAGGATGCGCGGATCATGAGTGCTGACTGGTACATCCTCGTCGAGGAAGACATACGGGACACGAAACATCTGCAGGCCATCGAGTTCAGGCTGCACCACTGGAAGCTCGCGGCCGCACACCGCGTCCGGGGGGACGAGGCCAGGATCGCCGCCGTGGCCGAGGACGCGGCGCTGCACTACCTGCCGACCACCCTGGCCCGCCACGCCAAACCGGGGGACCAGCCCGCGCGGCACGCCTTCCTCGCCCAGGACGGCTCGTGGGTGGTCCTCGTCGGGCTGCGGGGACACCAGTGCCACATACGGGTGAGCACCGCCCGGCTCATGCATGTGCGGGAGGAGAAGGAGACCCCGCCGAAGACTCTCAAGGAGATGCTCCGCGGCGCGTGGGAGGGGCCGCCGCCCCCGGAACAGCCCTGGTCCCCGCCGACGGACGACAAGGACTGAACGCGGACCGCCTCGGCGGAGAGGGCAGGATTCGAACCTGCGTGGACCCCATAAGGATCCGACCTTGAGACGAACTCGTCGGTCCCCGATCAACCGCTCCGGGCACCTCTCCTTGTTCCCGGCCCGGTGTGGTGCCCCGTTCCGTTCACAAGAAGAGGATGGCAGCGGCCCCTGACCGGGTGCTGATGTGCCCCTGACGGGTCAGGGCCGGCCCCGGGGGCAGGACAGGTCCACGGCCGGCAGCCGGTCGGTCGCGAGGTAGGCGTTCACCGCGTCGTCCACGCACGCGCTGCCGAAGATGCCGAACACGGCGTGCTGGTCGGCGTCGTGCAGGGTTATCAGCCGGGAGCCGGGCCAGCCGCGGTGGACCCTCTCGGCGCCCGAGTAGAGGGTGCGCGGGTCGCCGGTGGCGTTCACCAGCAGGGCCGGGAGGTCGGCGCGGACGGTGGTCGGCCGTTCGCGCGGCGGCCCCCAGAACGCGTAGGGGTTGATGGCGTTCGTGACGGGAGCGAAGAACCGGTCCCGGGGGTCGGCCTGCCGCAGATCGCGCCAGTAGGTCTCCGGATCGCGGGGCGCGGTTCCGTCACCGCACAGGATCGCCGTCTGCGCACTGCCGTAGGCGGAGTCGTGTCCCGTCAGCAGGAACTGGAGCAGGCCGGCCAGCCAGGGTGACGGGGACACCGGCTCTCCCCCGGCGGCGCGCCGCAGCTCCCGCACCCCCTGGGCGAAGTCGCCGTAGGCCGAGGGGAGATCCTGGGAGAGGCCGTTGAGGACGAGGGTGGGGGTGATCCGGTCGTCCACCCGGTAGCCGCCGACCCGCAGCGGGGCGCGCTCGGCGGCCGACTGGATCTCCTCCACCGTCGCGAGGACCGCACTCCCGGTACGGCCCAGGCCGTAGTCCTCGTCATGCGCGGCGGCCCAGTCCGCCCAGTCGCGCAGGGCGTGCTTCCCGGCGGCCTCCGTGCCCCGCAGCAGCCGGGGACCGTAGCGGGCGGGGTCGATCACACCGTCCAGCACCACCCGGTCGGTGCGGCCGGGGAACATCGTGGTGTACACCTCACCGAGGTAACTGCCGTACGAGTAGCCGAGGTAGGAGATCCGGCGCTCGCCCAGCGCGGCGCGGATCACATCCATGTCGCGGGCGGTGTTGCGGGTGTTCGCGTACGGCACCAGGTCGCCCGCGTGGGTGCGGCAGCGGCGGGCGAGGTCGGCGGAGAAGGCGACCATGCCGTCGAACTCGGCGCGGTCCCTGCCCGCCCCGCGGATCATGCTGCCGGTCGGCCATCCGCAGTCCAGCGCGGTGCTGCGGCCCACGAAGCGGGGATCCACCCCCACCACGTCGTACCGCCCGCCGACGTCCTTCATCGCCTTGCGCACCCACGGCGGATCACCGATGGTCGGCCCGCCGGGACCGCCGCTGTTGAGCACGAGCGTGCCGACGCGGTGCGCGGAGTCGGTGGCCCGGATCCGGGAGAGCGCGACGGTGATCGTACGGCCGTCGGGGCGTGCGTAGTCCAACGGCACGGTGACTTCGGTGCATCGGGCGCCTGCCTGCTCCAGTTCCTTGCCGGTCTCGTCGTCCGGGCCGAGCAGGCAGCTCTTCCAGGTGAGGTGCTGATGGTGGTAGCGGGCCAGGGGATCGGCGGGGGCCGCAGGGGCGGCGGGGGCGGCGGGGGCGGCGCCCAGGGTGAGTGCCGCGGCCAGGCTCAGCGCGGTCATCGGGCCGGACCGTGTCACGAGCCGGCGTAAGCGGTGTCCTCGGTGCCGGTCACCCGCGAGGGAGGTGGTCATGCGGTCGTCCTTCCGATGGGGGAGCCTTGCGTGCAGAAGGCCGTGTCCACGACGTCGAGGAAGTCCTGTTCGGCCTGGAGGGTCGCGGGTATCTCGTTCAGCGCCACGGCGACGCTGCGCCCGCCCGGGCCCACGGCCACCAGTGCCCGGTGTCCGCCCGGCACCGTCCCGGCATGCCTCCACCAGGCGCCGCCGCAGGTCAGCGGGGTCATGATCAGACCGAGTCCGTAGCGCGCACCGGGCCAGAGCCGGTCGGGGTCGGCGGCCACCGTGCGCCGCATCTCGGCGAGTCGGGCCGCCGGCAGCAGGCGCCCGCCGAACAGCGCGGTGGCGAACCGCGTCAGGTCCTCCGGCGTGGACACCAAAGCGCCGCCGACGTCCCCGAAGGTCATGTTCCAGTCGGTGCCGTCCACTCGGTGGCCCTCGGCGTCCGTGAAGTAGCTCCGGGAATGGGGGCCTTGGATCCGGGTGTCGTCGCCGGGCCAGTAGGTGTCGTGCAGCCCGAGCGGCACGATGACGCGGCGGGTGATCTCCGCCTCGGGCGAGTGCCCGGTGACCGCCTGGACGATCAGCCCGGCGACGACGTAGTTGGTGGTCGCGTAGTGCCAGGTCTGGCCGGGGTGCGGCAACTGGAGTGCACGGGAGACGAGTTCGCGCGGCTCGAAATGGCGATGGCGCAGCGCCTCGGGGTGCTTCCACTCGGGCGCTTCGAGGTAGTCGGGAAGGCCGCTGGTGTGCTGGAGGAGTCGGCGGACGGTGATCCGGCGGCCGTCGTAGCCGTGTCCCCGGATCAGGCCGGGCAGATAGCGCTCGACCGGCGCGTCCAGGGACAGCCGGTGCTCGGCGGCGAGTTGCAGGACCACCGTGGCGGTGAAGGTCTTGGTGACGCTGCCGATCCGCAGCCGGTCCGTGGTGTTCGTAAGGCGGCCGGTGCGCAGGTCGGCGACCCCGTCCGTGACGGACCAGCGCGCGCAACCCGGCCCGGCCGCAGGCCCGTCGACGAGAACCGCGGCCCCGGCGATCCGGTCCTCGGCGACCAGCCGGTGCACCGACCGCCGTACGGCCTCGTGCGTGCCGCACGCCCGGGACGCGTCCGGTGCCCGGGCGGCGGACAGCGGCGCGGCGAGCAGCACCATGGCGACGGCCCCGGCCACGAGCGCGGCACCTCTGCGAAGCACGGTCGAAAGTAAAGGAATTGCCATGCGCAACACGGTAGAGATCGCCCACGGCACGATCACTCCGGCAGGCAGCCGGACCTGTACGGGGGCTGGCACCAGCCCGCGCACGGTGGCAAACCGGAAGCCCTCCTCGGTCGGCTAGCCCGCGACGAGCGCCTTGCCGTACACCGTGGAACTGCGCCGCACCGTCATCCCGAGCCGCTCGTACAGCCCCAGCGCCCCCGTGTCCGAATGCGTCCACAGGACGCAACTCCGCTTCCCCTGGAGGTAGAAGGCACGGAACGCCTCTTGCAGCAGCAGCCGTGCGATGCCCCGGTCGCGCTGATCGCGGCGGACCGCCACCCGGTCGACGTACCCCTCGCCGCCGCCCAAAGTCCCCGGCACGGGACCCGCGTCCGCCTCTGAACCCGCCCCCGGATCCGACGACAGCACCACACCGGCCAACCGGTCACCCTCGAAGGCGAGCGGCGACGCCCCCGGTGCGAACGTCGCCCGGCCGACCGTGCGCCGCGCCCACTCCGCGTACGGTTTCCGCCGCTGCTGCCACTCGTCGAACGCGTCCTCGGTGAGCCGGTACGCGGCCTCCTCGTCGCCCGCGCGAAACGCCCGCACCGTGATCCCCGCGGGCGGCTCCGGCACCACCGGTTCGCCGGTCAGCGGCATCTCCAGCAGCCACTCGGTGACCACCCCGACGTAACCGCCGGAACGCAGCAGCGCCACGGCCCCGAGATCACTGCCGGAGATCGTCTGCGCCAGCCGGTCGGCGCCCAGCTCCCGGGCCCGCGCCTCGGACCAGGCGAGCAGGGCGGCGCCCAGCCCCCGCGCCCGGTGCCCGGGATGCACATGCACGGTCGCCCGCCGCCCCCGTACCCAGCCCCACGCCGCCGGGTCCCCGGCAGGACCGGTGACCAGCACCGTGTCACCCGCCGACCCGCCCCCGGCCATGCCGAGATCGGCCGCGATGCGATCGGCGTCGGTCGTGGCCAGGCCGTGCAGCGCGCGCTCGCCCGCGCCCACCAGGCGGTGCACAGCGGCGGTGTCGGCGGTGTCGGCGGGGCGGACCCGATAGCCGGCCGGCCACGCTCCAGCGAAGGAATCAGCCATGGGGGAACCCTGCACCGGCAGACCCCACCGGAAACAGGGGACGGCCCCCGGCCGGGGCGCCTCAGCCGTCGTTCTCCGACGGGGGAGGTCTCCGAGAGGTCTCCGACGACGGGATGTACGCGATCGGGACGTCGTTCGCGCGTACAGCTTCTCCTCACCGGGGTACGGCACCGGGGCGGTCTGTGGGTCCTGCGGCGCCGGGGTGTCCGTACCGCAGGACGGCGGAGTGCTCGGACCGTCGGTCGGCGGGACCCGGTCGGGCAGCGCCGTGAACTGCGTGTAGTCCAGGCGACCGGTGTCCGCGACCTGGGCGCCGACGCGCCTCCCGTGTCCCACGGGCGGAGAGCCGCAACGGTCCCCCTGGAGCGCGTTCCGCCCGGCGGCGGGGCCGTACCGCGATGCCCGGCCGGCGGCGCGCGCGGTCCGGGCACACAGGTCGGCCGGGTACCCTGCTCCCCCCATCACACCGGACGCCGTATTGCCGAAGCATGACCGGACACCGGCGTACAGGTGGCGTCGGCCAGGCCCTACACTCACTTGGTAGCCGCAAGCAACGGAATGTGAGTGATGATCGGCACAGACAGCCGCAGAGGGCATGAAAGCGCCGCACGGATGGACGCCGTACGGATGGACGCCGTACGGGCCAGCGACACGCGCACGGACGAGGCGCCGTCCGCCGGGTCCGCCGGGTCCGTCGGGTCCCTCGGGTCCGTCGGGGCGGCGTACCCCGCGACAGCGATCGCGACGGCGACCTCGATCGCGGACGCCGTGAGCGTCGAGGCCGTGCTCGCGGAGGGCGTGAGCGCCGAGGCCGCCGCGTCGGGTCTGGGCGCCGAGATGGTCCGCCTCATGCGGCTCTTCGCCGCCTGGACCCAGCGCGCCGGATTCGAGTGCGGGGCCGCCGACCGCGTGCTGCTCGCCCGGCTGGTGACCTGCGGCCGGCGCCGCGCGACCGACCTGGCCGCGGACGTCTTCCTCGACCTGTCGACGGTCAGCCGGCAGGTGCGCTCACTGGTGGACCGGGGGCTGGTGGAACGCCACCCGGACCCGGAGGACCGGCGCGGCTCGCTGCTCAGCGCGACCGAGGCCGGACGCGCCGCGTACCAGAGCGCCGTACGCCGCCGCGAGGCGGAGCTGGCCCGGCTCCTCGAACCGTGGCCGGCCGCGGACCGCACCCTTCTCACCCGTCTGCTGAAGCGCCTCAACGACGACCTGGTGGACAGCACGTACACGAGCCTCGGAACCGGGCAGCACCCGGTGGGCGAGGCGAGGCAAGGAGATCTGCACGCATGACCATGTCCGCGTCCCCGGCCCGCGGGGGAACAACAGCGATATCCGCGCCGCCACCACCGGCCGGCCGGCTGACGCACCGCCAGATCATGACGATCCTCAGCGGTCTCATGCTGGGCATGTTCCTCGCCGCCCTCGACCAGACCATCGTCAGCACCTCGATCCGCACCATCGCGGACGATCTGCACGGACTCAGCGCGCAGGCGTGGGTCACCACCGCCTACCTGATCACGTCGACCATCAGCACCCCGCTGTACGGCAAGCTCTCCGACCTCTACGGCCGCAAACCCTTCTTCCTCGCGGCCATCACGATCTTCATCGCCGGCTCGGCGGCCTGCTCCTTCGCCACCTCGATGAACGAGCTGTCGGCCTTCCGCGCCTTCCAGGGCATCGGCGCCGGCGGTCTGATGTCGCTGGCGCTGGCGATCATCGGCGACATCGTGCCGCCCCGTGAGCGCGCCCGGTACCAGGGCTACATGCTCGCCATGTTCGGCTCCTCCAGCGTCCTCGGCCCGCTGATCGGCGGCTTCCTCGCCGGTCGCAGCAGCATCCTGGCCATCGCGGGCTGGCGCTGGGTGTTCCTCGTCAACGTCCCGGTCGGCATCGTCGCGCTCTTCGTCGTCGCCAAGGTGCTGAACCTTCCGCACACCCGGCGCGAGCACCGCATCGACTGGTGGGGCGCGCTCACCATCGCCATCGGCGTGGTGCCGCTGCTGCTGGTGGCCGAGCAGGGCCAGACCTGGGGCTGGACGTCCACCAAGTCGTACGCCTGCTACGCGATCGGCGTGGTCGGCCTGGTGGCCTGGGTCTTCGTGGAGCGGGCCATGGGTGACGAGGCGCTGATCCCGATGCGCCTGTTCCGCAGCTCCGTGTTCAGCAAGATGAGCCTGCTGTCCGTGCTCATCGGCATGGGCATGTTCGGCGGGATGATGATGGTCCCGCTGTACCTCCAGATCGTGAAGGGCGTCAGCCCCACCAAGTCCGGCCTGCTGATGCTCCCGCTGATGGTGGGCATGATCGCCGGCACCATGGTGGTCGGCCGCATCATCTCCAAGACCGGCAAGTACAAGATCTTCCCGATCATCGGCACCGTCCTGCTGGTCGCCGCCATGCTGCTGTTCCACTACCGGGTCCAGTGGGACAGCCCGCTGCCGGAGACCATGGCCTACATGGCGCTGTTCGGCCTCGGCCTCAGCGGCTGTATGCAGATCCTGACCCTGTCCGTGCAGAACTCCGTCGAACCCAAGGACATGGGCGTCGCCACCGCGTCGGCCACCTTCTTCCGGCAGATGGGCGGCACCGCCGGTACGGCGATCTTCCTGTCCGTGCTGTTCAGCACCGTCGGCGACAAGATCAGCTCCGCGTTCCGGTCGGCCGCCCAGACGCCCGCGTTCCAGGCCGCCCTGCACGACCCGGCCGTCCGCGCCGACCCGGCGAACGCGCCCGTGCTGGACATGCTCAAGCACCCCGCGTCCAGCGGCGGCGGCTCGGGCGTGCTGGACGACTCCTCCTTCATCCAGCAGCTCGACCCGCGGCTGGCGCAGCCCTTCAAGGAGGGCTTCACCGACGCCATGCACGTGGTGTTCCTGTGCGCCGCGGCCATCATGGTCCTCGGCTTCCTGGTCGCGGTGTGGACCAAGGAGGTGCCGCTGCGCAAGGTATCCGGGCTGGAGGCACGGGCCGCCGAGGCGAACGGCACGCAGGCCGAGGCCGCCGATGTGAAGGCCGCCGATGTGAAGGACGCCCAGGTGAACGCCGTCGCGGCGGACAGCGGTCAGGCGCCCGCCGTCCCGCTCGTCGAGGACGCCACCGTGGCCGTCGAATCCGTGCCCGCCGCTGGGCAGCTCGTCAGCGGCCGGGTCCTCGACGACGCGAACGCCCCGGTCACGCAGGCGGCGATCACCCTGATCGACGTCCGCGGCCGGCAGCTCGACCGCGCGGTCAGCGGCGCGGACGGCACCTACACGGTGTCGGTGCCCGGCGCCGGCACCTACGTGCTGATCGGCGCCGCCGGTGCCCGTCAGCCGCAGGCCGTCACCGTGCTGGTCGGCGACGAGCCCGTGGTCTGCGACCTCGTCCTCGGCGGCAGCAGCGCCGCGCTCGCCGGTTCCGTCCGGGACGCGGCCCACGGGAACCCGCTGCCGGGCGCCCTGCTGGTCGCGACCGACCTGCGCGGTGAGGTCGTGACCTCCGCGACCTCGGCCGCCGACGGCGGCTTCTCGCTGGTGGACCTGGTCCCGGGCAGCTACACCCTCGCCGTGAACGCGCCGGGCTACCGTCCGGCCGCCGTCCCCGTCGAGGTCACCCCGGGTGCGGCCGAGCCCTGCGAGATCCGTCTCGAAGCCGGGGCCCAGCTGCACGGCGTCATCAGCGCCGCCACCGGCGGACCGCTCGGCGACGCCAAGGTGACGCTCCTGGACGCGGCCGGCAACGTGCTCGGCACCGCCACCACCGGCCCCGACGGCGCCTACGGGTTCACCGACCTCGACCTCGGTGAGTACACCGTCATCGCCAGCGGGTACGCCCCGGTCGCCACCTCCGTCCGCGTGGACGCCGGCGGCACCACGGACTTCGACCTCGAACTGTCCCACGAGGACACCGTCAGGTAACGCGCACGGAAAGCCCCTCGGGGGAGTCCGATCAGGGCCCGCGATCCACCGGATCACGGGCCCTGATGTCATGTGCGGGACCCTGGTGAGGGAAGGGCGTCGGATTCTTCGATGCGAAAGGCCGCCGCCCGGTCAGTCCGCGTCGCCGTCCGGCGGCAGGCCGGGTGTTGGACAACGTCTTCCTCGGCGGCCGGGTCCTCGCCCCGGCGTACCAGGAGGCGCGCCATGTGACGATGCGGCGGCTCAACGATCTGATCGCCGCGGACGAGCGGGTGGACTCGGTGATGCTGCCGGTGCGCGACGGGGTGACGGTCGCGCGGCGGCGTTGAGGGGGGCGTCAAAGCGGGGGCGTTGAGGTGGGGCGGGCAGGTGCCGTGGTCACCAGTTGGTGTGGGCGGTGATCCGGTCGGCCAGGGCCTGACCGTCGGCGGCGGTCTGTCCGACGGTGGGGATCTGACCATTGGTGGGGGTCTCTCGGGCAGTGGGTGTATCTCGGGTAGTGGGGGACTCCCGGATGGCGCGGCTCTCTCGGGTGGTGGCGGCCGACAGGTCCGAGGCGCAGGTCAGGGGAGTGGAGGAGAGCTGGAGGTGGGTGAGGTAGCCGTAGGGACCCTCGTCGGCGCGCGGGCCGAGGATCAGGGCGTGGGCGGGGGTGCGCCAGACGCGGTGCGTCAGCGCGGGGCCGGGGCCCGTGGTGTGCGCGGAGACCAGGGCCCGCTCCGGGGCCGCGCCGATCACCTCGGCGACCACCCCCGCCGCCCGCGCGAGCACGGTCTCGCAGTCCTGACCGGTGGCGGGCCGCAAGCCGCGCCAGCCGGGCAACTGCTCCCACCCCTCCATGTACCCGTTCAGCCAAGTGCCGTTGACCATCCCCTCGTCGTCCGGACCCACCGGGTACAGCTCCCCGAAGACAAGGAAGGCGCGCGCCTTCAGCTCCCCGAACGGGCTGAAGGCATCGCTGCACAGCACATGCCCGTGCCCGGTGCGGAACGACTCGCACACCAGGTCCTCCGACTGCCGGCCGCGCCGCCGCAGCTCCGCCTCGACGGCGGCTTCGTCGCCCTCGTCCACGGGCGAAACGTAGGGCAGCGCCACCAGTTCGGCGACTG
This sequence comes from Streptomyces sp. WP-1, assembly GCF_030450125.1. Lineage (NCBI taxonomy): Bacteria > Bacillati > Actinomycetota > Actinomycetes > Kitasatosporales > Streptomycetaceae > Streptomyces > Streptomyces sp. WP-1. The sequence goes on along the minus strand of NZ_CP123923.1, from coordinate 515,348 downwards.
CCTCGACGGTCAACGGCCGGTGGGCGAGGGCGTGTACGGGTATCGGCATGGCGATCACCTTAGAGCGCCGGGCAGTTGCTGCTGAGACCGGTGAGGGCCGTGCGAGAGCGGCCGACGGAGGTGCGCGGGGACGACGGTCCAGTGTGCCGCTTGACTTGGAGAGCACTCCAATTCGTAGCGTTCCGGACATGAGTACTGCACAGCACAAGATCGGATCCGGATTCGGCGCCACCAGCACGGCGGACGAGGTTCTGGAGGGCATCGACCTCAGCGGCAAGCTGGCCCTGGTCACCGGAGGTTACTCGGGCATCGGGCTGGAGACCACGCGCGCGCTCGTCAAGGCCGGCGCCCGGGTCGTCGTACCGGCACGGCGTCCGGAGACCGCCGAGCAGGCGCTGGCCGGTCTGTCCGGCGTCGAGGTGGACGAGCTGGACCTCGGCGACCTGGAGAGCGTACGCCGGTTCGCGGAGCGGTTCCTCGCCTCCGGGCGGAGCCTGGACATCGTGATCGACAGCGCCGGGATCATGGCCTGCCCGGAGACCCGGGTGGGCGACGGCTGGGAGGCGCAGTTCGCCACCAACCACCTCGGCCACTTCGCCCTCGTCAACCGGCTGTGGCCCGCGATCGCGCCGGGCGGCGCCCGGGTCGTCTCCGTGTCCTCACGCGGCCACCACGCCTCCGGCATCCGCTGGGACGACGTCCACTGGCGCCAGGGTTACGACAAGTGGGAGGCGTACGGCCAGGCCAAGACCGCCAACGTCCTGTTCGCCGTCCACCTGGACAGGCTCGGCCGCGACGCCGGGGTCCGCGCCTTCGCCCTGCACCCCGGCGGCATCCTTACGCCGCTCCAACGGCACCTGGCCCAGGAGGAGATGATCGAGCGCGGCTGGATCGACGAGCAGGGCAACCTGCTCCACCCCGAAATGTTCAAGACCCCGCAGCAGGGCGCGGCCACCCAGGTCTGGGCGGCGACCTCTCCGCAGCTCGACGGTCTGGGCGGCCTCTACCTGGAGGACTGCGACATCGCCGAGCCCGCCCCGGACACCGACGACCGTGAGGGCGTCAAGGACTGGGCGATCGACCCGGAGCAGGCGGCCCGCCTGTGGACGCTGTCGGCCGAGCTGACCGGGGTGAACGCGTTCGCATCCTGACCGGCACCCGTCGGCCCCCGCCAACACCCGTCGGCCCCCGGCGGCATCCACCGGATGCCGCCGGATCCCACGGACCGTGCGGTCTGTGGGATGAGATGTCCGCCGCCGTCACCCGTCCGGCGCACCGGGTTCGCGCCGTATCCCTGTCGCGCGCTCCCGTGTGCGCCGTGGGTGCGCGGCAGGGTGCGGCCCTGCCGGGGCCTTCCGTGGCCGGGGGTGGCGTACGACAGCGCACCATACTGGCTCGAAAGAGGCAGAAAACCCGCAGAACACCCGCAGAACTCGCGGAGGTGCCAGGATGCGCGACGACGTCGAGAACGACGACGGGCCCGTCGAGGAACCCGAGCCGTACGACGAGGACGAGGACCAGGAAGGGGCCGGGGACGAGTACGAAGAAGAGTACGAGTACGAGGTCGACGGCCCCGATGAGTACGCCGGGACCGAGCCGTACCCGGAGGGTGCCCCGGTGCTGGCCCGCAGGGGTGGCGCCGACGCGGAGCCCGATGTCTTCCTCGACGTCCCGCACCTCAGTATCGACGAGATCGACCTGGACGTGGAGGATCTGCGGGCCCGCGTCTCGCTCCAGGCCGAGGTTCTGGACCTGCTGAAGCTGAACGTGGGCGCCGATGTCGCCCTCGGGCGGGTGCACTTGGGGATCTCGGGTGTGGAGGCGCAGGCGCAGCTCAAGGTGCGGCTCGACAACGTCGCGTCGATCATCCACCGGGTGCTCACCACCCTCGACCGCAACCCGCAGATCCTGGAGGAACTGGCGCGTGGCGTCGGCTCGGCGGTGCGGGACGTCGGGAGCGGGGCCCGGCTGGCCGTGGGCGAACTGGGCACCGGGGCGGGCAGAGCCGTCGAGGACGTCGGCCATGGCGCCGGGTACGCCGTGGAGGGCGTCGGGCGCGGAGTCGGCGGCGCCGTCGAGGACGTGGGCCGGGGCGCGGCCTCGGCGGTGCGGGATGTCGGCGCGGGCGCGGGGGGAGCCGTCGGGGACGTAGGTGGGGGAGTGGGGCGGGTGGTGGAGGACGTCGGTGGCGGGGCCGGGCGCGTGGTGGAGGACGTCGGGGCTGGGGCTGGACGTGCGGTGGAGGACGTCGGAGGCCGGGCCGGGCAGGTCGTGGGCGACGCGGGCGGGGTGGTGCGGGGGACCGGCCGGGTTGCGGGGCGCACCGTGCAGAGGGCGGGAGACGTCGCGGGCGAGGCGGTCGATGAGGCGGGGGAGACGGTCGACGCCGGGGGAGCGGCGGTCGACGTCGAAGGGACTGCCGCCGAGCGCAGCGCCGCCCGACGAACGGCGCGGTCGGCGAGGAGGGCCGCCGGCAGAAACGGTGAGACGGAACGCGGGCGGACCGCCAGGACGCGGCGCTCCCGCGAGGCGGATGACGACGGCGGGGACGACGGCGAGGGGCGACGAGGAGGCGACCGTGGTCGTGATGACGAGCGGCCGGAGCGTCCCGCCCGTCGCCGGGCCCGGAGGGCGCGGGAGGAGCCGCCGTGAACGGGGGCCCGCCGGGGATCCGGTGGAGCCGATACGGGGCCGGTGAGTCGGTCACCTGCCGCGCGCGGCTCCGGTGGATCCCCGGAACCGGACATCTCGTTCGAGGCGACGGTCCGCGGTGACCGTCTCCGCTTCGCGGAGGAGCCCCGCGCCGCCGTCGGTTTCACCGGCGACGGCGAACGGGAGTCATCCTCCCGCAGCGAGCGGACCAACCTCCCCGACCGGGTCGTCCCCGGCCGGGAGTACCGCGACGTCCGCGTCGTCTACCGGCTCGCGACCCGTCTTCTCGGGTCTACCACCGGTACCAACGCCCCCGGCGGCCACCGCTCCCGGTCGGCCGGACGAGGAAGCCCAGCAGCCACAGCACGAGCACGATCACCGCGATCCACCACAGCGCCTTCAGCGCGAAGCCGGCGCCGAAGAGGATCAGGGCCAGAAGAAGAACCAGAATCAGGGGAACCATCGTTATCAACCTCCTGGCCCTCGAATGCCCTTGCTTCATTTCCGCAAGCACACAAAAGACCGGATATTTCCATGGGTCAACGGGAAAGGGCACATGTTCGGACCCACAACCGGGACGGCACGCCAAGGGTGATCGTTCGCCTCGGGTGCCCGGCCAAAAGCCAGTGGGCCAGGGTGCGGGGCGCCACCGTGTAGGAGGCCTTCGGCCCCGGTTCCGCCGTACCGTCACCCGGCTCGCCCGACGGGCGGACGTGTAATCAGGCGAGGTCCCCGCCTACCGCATCGACGTCTTCACCCTTCCCCGCCCCCGACGGCGACCTGCCTGCCGAAGCACACCATGCCTCGACCGTACCCCGCCCGGTATCGGAATGTGGCGGGTGATGCCGCGTCCGGAAGGCTTGTCCTACGATGTGAAGCGCCTCGGTGGCAGGCGGCGGAGGGGAACAGGTGCGACGGCTCGGTGATCTGGAAGCCGAAATCATGGACCGTCTCTGGAACTGGGGACGGCCCGCCACGGTCCGGGAGGTCGTGGACGACATCAACCGGATCCGGCCGGTCGCCTATACGACGGTCATGACGGTCGCGGACATCCTGTACCGCAAGGGCATGCTCCAGCGTGAAAAGGCCGGGCGCGCCTGGCTGTACGAAGCGCTGCGCAGCCGCGAGGAATACACCGCGAGCCTGATGCAGGAGGCCCTCGGCAGTACCGAGGACCGGCAGGCCGCGCTCCAGCGCTTCGTGGAGCACATGTCCCCTGAGGACGTCTCCGTGTTGGAGGCCGCCCTGCGCGCCTCGGGGCACCGGCCCGTCGGCGAGGCGCCACCGGAGAGACCGTTGTGAGCCAACTCCGCTGCCGCGCCGGGGAGTTCCTTGTGCGGTTCCATCATGTCCTGCCGCCGCTGGTGCTGGCCGTCGCGGCCGGGGTGATCCTGCCGCGGTTCCTCGTGCGCAGCCGCTGGGCGCACCGGGTGCCGCGGTTCACCCTCGGATTATGGGGACTGCTGGTGCTCGTCCTCACCGCGTCCCTGTCCCTCGCAATCCTGCAACTCTTCTTCCCGGTCGCCGAGAGCCACCACTTCCCCGAGGCGGCCGGAGACTTCCTCCTCACCAGCGCCGGACGCTGTGTCGCCGTCATGCTGAACGGCCTGGAACGGCCCAGCGCCCTCGCGTGGGCGGGATTCTCCGCCGCCGTCTGCCCGCCCCTCGCCCTCGCCCTGGCCTTCGGGCGGCAGGTGTTCGACTTCCGGCGCCGCCGGGCCCGGCACGCCGAACTCCTCGGCATGGTGGGGAGTTGGCGCTCCGAACTGCGGGCCACGGTGCTGCCGCACACCACCCCCGCCGTCTACTGCCTGCCCGGCCGCGCGCCGCAGGTGGTGGTCAGCGAGGGCGCCGTACACGCCCTGACCGGGGAACAGCTCACGGCCGCGCTGGAACACGAACGCGCGCACATCGCGGGCCGCCACCACCTCCTCGCGGCCGCCGCCTCTGCCTTCGGGGCGCTTTCCCGGCGGCTGCCGCTGGCCCGGCTCGTCCGCGACGAGGTGCCGCTCCTGCTCGAAATGGCCGCCGACGACCGGGCATTGCGCCGCTGCTCGCGCCAGGCACTGGCCGTCGCCCTGTACGTGGTCGCGGCCGGACAAGCACCACGCGCGGCCCTCGCGGCGGGCGGCTCGTCGGCGCTGCTGCGCATGCGGCGCATCCTTCAACCACCCACCGAGCGCCCCACGGTGCTGGGTGTCACCCTGCTCGCCCTCGCCCTGGCGGTCGGCCTGCTCATACTGGCGGCGGTGTACTGCTCGGCCCCGGGCCCCTGCAGCTGACCGGGCGAAGGCCCCCGAAGGTTCTGCCCTGGTGAGCGTGGACGTGCGGTCCGCCGTGCCCGTGGACGCCGCCCCGATCCCGCATCCGCTCGCCACCGCGACACGGCACGGCTGGACGGGCGGCACCCCGGGCCGGCTCGCTCGGCTGGTGGCGGCGGAGGTCGGCGGGCGGGTCGTCGGCGATGCGGCGTTGGCGGTGTCCCCGGCATCGGCCAGCGCGCGATCTACGCCCTGTGTGCCAGCTACGCCCTGTGCACCACGCCCGATCGGCACCGCCGTCGCGACATCGGCAGCACGCTGCTGGCCCGCTCACCGACCGGATGCGCCCCCAGCGGGCCGCGGACCCAACCGGCCCTCTCCAAGACGACGACCCCGAGCTGCCTGTCTTCACGGCCCATGGACTTACCGGCACAGGACACAGGCCGGTACGGATCGTGTGCCACGCTGCCGCCCGGCACAACTGCTGTGGCGCACGCACGCGTTGGCGTGAACGCGCATTCCCCCTGGCTGGACCGCCGCGGGCGCGCCCGGACACGATGATCGGGCGCCGTGGCCCCCCACGGCACGGCGTCCGCCCGGACGGCCGGGAGCGGCCGAGGCCACCTGGAGGAGCGATGCTCATACAGAACGGCACCCCGGTGCTGCCCGCGCCCGCGCCCGCACCGGCCTCGGCGTCCCGAACCGCCACCGCCACCGCCATCCCGCTCCGCTCCGACCGGCTGCCCGGCCTCGAATGCCTCGCCCCGCTCACGGACGAGGACGTATGGCTCCAGGACGCCCTGCTCGGCCCGTTCAGCGACGACATCCTGGAGTACCTGGCGCTGGCCAGGGCCACCGGCGGTCCGGTGCTCGACCTCGGCGCGGGCGCGGGCCGGATCGCCGTACCCCTCGCGCGTCACGGCTTCACGGTGGACGCCGTCGACCGGGACCGGCGCAGCCTGCACCGGTTGCTCGACCGGTCCCGCCGCCTCGGCCCCGAGGTGTGCGACCGGATCACCGCGATCCCCGCCGATCTGCTCCGCCTGCCCCCGCACCGGTCCTGCCAACTCGCCCTGATGGCAGGGTCGATGATCGCTGCCGTCCCCCCGAGGTCACGCCCCCGTGTGCTGCGTGAGATCGCCGGCCACCTCGGACCGCGCGGCGTGCTCGCCTTCGACTACACCGCCCACGACCCCACGGGGCTTGCCGAACGCCCGCACCGCGTCTGGTCGTTCGAGGTGCCGCGCTTCGACGGGATCACGGAACGGGCCGTGGCTCGGCAGGACTTCGATGCGGTGGCTATGCGGGAGCGCATCTCCTATGTCATTGAGCGCTCGGAGTCGAGAAACGGCCGCGCCGTGCTGGTGACGACCGACAAATGGATCGTCAACTCCTCTGATCTGCACCGGGATCTGCGCGTCGCGGGACTGCGCGTCGTCGATGAGCGGCAGTACCAGATCGACGAGTGGACGCGAAGCGTGCTCCTGACCTGCCGCACCGATACGTGACGACCGTCACATTACTAAGCAGCATCGGAGATCTTTGGCCTCCTCTGTGACAAGGTGTGATGGGAGGGCTTCGCGCAATCACAAGGGGGGCCGCGTCGCGGTGATCAATGGCAGTGGCGGTGCAGCAACGCAATCCACTGATCTTGCGCTCACTCTCTACCGGCGCCTTCGGGCACAGGGGGCGTCGAGCCTGCACCAAGTCGCGTCCGACATGGGTTTGTCGGAGGGTGATCTCGCGCAATGTCGTGAGGAACTGATCGACCTCGGTCTGGTCGTCCGAACCGGTCAACTGCACGCCAGCCGCCTGGACCCCGCCGCTCCGGACGAGGCGGAGACCGATGTCGTCACGGTCATCGCCCCCGAGATCGCCCTGCTGCGGCTGCTGGAGCGCGAGCGCACCCGGCTGCGTGACCATCTGGAGCAGGCCGACCGGGCGCACCACACGCTGAAGACACTCGCCGGCAACTTCCTGCGCACGGAGACGCTGGCGCGGACGGTCGGCGTGGAGATCGAGATCCTGTCCGACTACCGCCGCATCCAGCAGGTGCTGGAGGACATCACGGTGACGGTCCAGGGCAACCTCGCCTCGATGCACCCGATCACGCGCGGGCGGGAGATCCCCGAGCGGGCCCTCGACCGGGACCGGCGGCAGATCGAGAAGGGCGTCCAGGTCCGCTCCATTTTCAGCCAGCGTCTGACCTCGGTGTCCGAGGACGCGGAGCATCTGCGGATGAAGGCGAAGCTGGGCGTCCAGGTGCGCCTCTCGCCCGTCGTCCCCATGAACATGATCATCGCGGACGAGCAGTTCGCGATCCTCCCGGTCGACCCGGAGGACGGCGCCGCCGGTGCCATCCTCGCCCATGGCTCCGCGATCGTGCGCTCGTACCAGACCTTGTTCGAACATTGCTGGCACACCGCGACGCCCTACGGCGAGCAGGTGCTGCCCGCCCGGGGCGGGGGCGGGCTCTCGGAGCAGCAGCGGGCGGCGCTGCGCATGCTGGCGTCGGGGATGAAAGACGAGAAGGTCGCGCGCAGCCTCGGCGTCTCGCTGCGGACGGTGAGCCGGATGATCTCCGAGCTGATGCAGGAACTGGGCGCGTCCAGCCGCTTCGAACTGGGAGCGCGGGCCGCCCGGCTCGGCTGGCTGGGCTGAACGCCACCGCCGGGCGCGGGAGTTGTCTCGGTCGTCGCCCTCCGCGTGGCCCCCTCGCACCCGGCGGACCAAGAGCTACGATGCGTTCAAACTTTTGGTCTCACCAGATGGCGGGAACATGGCACGCGAAGCGGTGGCTCAGGGGCGCGAGGCGGCGATCCAGCAACTCCGCGATGCGGGGCTGCGGGTCACCAGTCCGCGCCTGGAAGTGCTCCAGGTGCTCGCGTCGGGCGATCATTTCGACGTCGAGGGTTTGACGGCCACGGCACGCGAGCGGTTGGGTACGCTCACTTCCCAGGCTGTCTATGAAATGCTGCGGCATTTTCTGGAAGCGGGCCTGGCGGCGAAATTCGAGCGCCCCGGCTGGCCGGCGGTCTTCGAAATAGCGGGACCACGCCATCAGCATGCGCTGTGTGTGCAATGCGGGCGGGTGGAGAATGTCATGCACCGCGCTCCGACGCTGCCGCGAAAAGATCTGCCCGACTGGCAAGTCGACGACGCCGATATTGTATTCAAGGGGCTGTGCCCGGACTGCCGTTCCGTGGTTGCCGCGGCCGGATGACGGACGGGCCGGGGAGATGGCTGCCCATCCCTCCCGGCCCCGGGGGAAAGTGCCGCGTCAGGCAGCCGCAGGTGTCACCGGCCAGTTGTTGTCCGTCGGCGCGGGAGTGGCGGGCCAGTTGTTGTCCGCCGGGACCGCGTAGGCGCTGGGCCAGTTGTTGTCGGCCACCGAGTGGTGCGCGGAGTGCGTTCCCGTGACGGTGGCCGCGACCGCTCCGCCCGTTACCGCGGTGCAGACAAGGGTGGCCAGGGCGAACTGGCGGGCGGTGGTGCGGAAACCGGCGATGAGGGAAGACGCGGACACTTTTCCTCCAGGAAGTGATCGGTGGTTTTCGCCTTCGGGCCCGTGCCGCCGAGCTTGTTCCGAAGACATTTCTATAATCACCCTTCCTGGACCCGGAGTCCATGTTTCTTCGAGTCGTGGACCTGCCATGGCGCGGATATGACAGCGCCGGGACGGGTGGTGCCCGATGGAATCACCACAAGGGCTTCATTCGGCCAATCGAATAAATCAGGCCGAGCGTCTTTTTGGATGAGCCAGTACCTTTGGTCCACTCAAATGAAATGCTAGGCTGCGATCGCGGCCCTTTTGTACCTCCGGGAGGAAGCGGCCGCCGGGGCAGGGGCGTGCCGCCGCTCCTGCCCCACCTCGGGACACCCGCGCCCGCGGCATGCGCGGGCCGGGCTCGGGACAGTCGCCCGGGGCGAGCGAGGCGTTCTTCACCCTGGTCAGGGTTCTTCCTCCACGACGCGGATGCGCCAGGCGATCACGCGGCGAGGTCGGCCGACACCCGAAGGCCCTGTACGACATCGGCCCACAACTCGTGCACGCCCAGCGACCAGAGGGCCAGCGCGTCCTGGTCGGAGGGGCGTTCGGCGTGCCGGGCGAACAGGGCCTGCACCCGGTCGGCGCGCAGCTGCCCGGTGCGCCGCAGCCGCGCGGGCGAGAGCAGTTCGCGCAGGGTCCACACCAGCGGTCCGTCGACGGCGAGCATGGCCGAAAGGGGCAGCGTGAAGGGCTGGTTGGGTCGGCGCAGCGTGGCGGCCGGGAGCAGCCCACGCCCGGCCTCGTACAACGCCCGTTTCCCGGTGCGCAGTTCGACGGGCAGTCGGCGGGCCAGGGAGACCATGTCCGGCTGGCAGAACGGCATGCGGGCCTCGACCGCCCACGCCATGCTCAGATGGTCCATGCGCCGCAGGTGGTACGCGGGCAGCCGGCGCCGCGTCTCGAACCGCTGGAGTGCACCGGCCCGTTCGGTGCCGCAGGCGCGCAGTTCGGCCATGACCCGGTCGGCCGCGGAGCCGTGCTCGGCGATGAACGCCCGGTATTCGGGGGTGTAGAGCCATTCCCGCAGCAGCCGGGGCGCGGCCGCCAGCGCGTCGGCGTAGGGAGCCGTCCAGTCGGTCCCGGCGGGCGCGGTCAGGGCGGTGCCGATCCGGTCGTAGCCGCCGAAGAGTTCGTCGGCGCCGTCCCCGGTGAGCGCCACGGTGAACCCGGCCTCGCGTACGGCCCGGAAGAGCGCGTAGGTGCTGACGGTGACGGGATCGGCGTTGGGCTGGCCCAGATGGCGCATCGTGCGGGTCAGCAGTGAGGGCAACTCGGCGGGATCCAGGGAGACATGGTGGTGGAGGGTACGGGCGCGCCTGGCGACAGCCTTCGCATACGTGTGCTCGGCTCGGGGCCAGCGGCCGCGGTAGCCGAGGTGGAAGGTGTGCAGCGGCTCGGTGTGCTCGGCGGCGAGCGCGGTCACCAGGCCGGAGTCCAGGCCGCCGCTGGTCAGGGCGCACAGCGGCAGATCGACGTCGGCGAGCCGGTGCACCTCGCGGCGCAGCGTCGTCAGCACGTCCGCGCCCGACGGCGCCGGCCCGGGGTGGGGCACCGAGGCGCGCGGCCCGCAGCGCAGCATCCGCAGCCCCTCACCGCCACGGGCCACCGCGACGCTCCCGGGCGGCAGCACGCGGATGTCGCGCAGGGCGGTCTCCGTACCGAAGGGTGTCCTGGTGGACAGGACGGTGTCGAGGGCGTCCTCGCGCGGGACGGCGGGCACCCCGTCGAACGCGAGCAACGCGGGGATCTCCGAGGCGAACCGCAGGGCACCGCGCGGACCCTGGTGGTAGTGCAGCGGCTTCATGCCCATCCCGTCGACGGCCAGGACGAGTCGGGGACGGCGTTCGCGCAGGTCCAGGACGGCGATCGCGAACATCCCGTCCAGCCGGTCGGCGAACGCGGGGCCGAACTCCGTGTAGAGGGCGGGCAGTAGCCCTCCGTCGCAGCGGTCCGGGAAACGATGGCCACGGGCGGTCAAGTGCCTTCGCAGCTCTTGGTGGTTGTAGATCTCGCCGTTGAGTACGGCCAGCACGCCCGGCGCCGTCGGCAGGGCGAAGGGCTGGGAGCCGCCCGCCGGGTCGGTCACGGCGAGCCGGTCACAGCCGAGGGACCAACCGCGGCCGGTGCGCAGCCCGCGCTCGTCCGGTCCCCCGTGCCGTTGCCGGGCCGACACCGTGGCCAGCTCGGCGCCGGTGGCCGCGACCGCGAAGGAGCCGAAGATCCTGCACATGCTGGTGGCCTCCGAGACGTGGTTGCGACCTTGTTTTGGGTCACCAAAATATCGGGGGAGCGCCGACTATTGGCCTGGCGCATTGATGTCATGGCGTCGATGCGTCACCGGGGCCGCCTTGTCCGGCCGGTCTGCCGCCCAACAGGGTCGACGGGACGGAAGAGTTCAGGGCCGAGTCCGCAGACCGCGCCGCGCCGGAGAGTCTTCTCGCTGTGACCGTCCGCCGGGCTGCTGGTCGGCGCCTCGTTCGGGCTCGGCGGCGCGCTGTTCCAGTCCGATTGAGGGGACCCCGCCGGGATGCTGCTCGACCGGCTCGCCGAACATGCCGATGCGGGTGGTCTGCCCACGGGCCGCCTCGCGGAGGCGCTCCGGATCGTCAGGACCGAATGGCACCCGTTGTCACCGTGAGGCCGCTCACCGGTGGATGCGCAGCTCCTTCTCCGTGGCGCCCGGCAGCTGACAGCGGAGACCCGACGAGCGGGCGGCCGGCGTAGCGGCGGATCAGCGTCGGCAAGTCACCGCAGAACTCGGCAAGTCACCGCAGAACTGGGCGAGGACCCGCTGCGCAGGTGCAACGGCACCGGCAGGGCGGAGGCGGCCAGGGCCTGACGGCGCCTGGACGTCGTACCCCTAGGGGGTATAGTGGCGTGCCTGGAGCCTGTGGCGCACGGGACGTGGTCCCGCGACGCGTGTGTGATCGCAGGCGTGGTCTCGGACAGGGAGGGCGGCAGGTGACGTACCGGCGGACCGGTTCCCGTGGCGGCGCGGCGCGCCGGTCGTGGGCCGCCGTCCTGGCCCTGCTCGCCGCCTTCGTCGTCCTGGTCCACCACGACCTGGGCTCGGCCCCCGCCGCACCGGCGACCGCCATGAGCGCGGCCCCCGTCGCACCCGGGACCGCCATGAGCGCGATGCCCGGGACGGCTCGCACCGCGCACCGCATGACCGGGCAGGACAGGGCCGCCCAGGCCCTGACCTCGGCCATGGACCATGACATGGGCGGCGCCTGCTCCGGTGCCGACATGCAGCACTGCACCTCGGGGGCCGTCGGCTCACCGCAGTGGCTCGATCCGCCGACCGTGCCGACGCACACCGTCCGGGCCGCCCCGCCCCGGGGCGTCCTCGCCGGGCGCGGCCTGCCGGGCAACCCGCATCGCGCGCCGCCCGACCTCTCCGTCCTCTCCCGACTGCTGATCTAGGCCGCCCCCGAGCGGCCCGTTCCCCTGTACTCCGTGGGAGCGATGCCGCATGGGCGCAGGTCGACGGCAATTCGAGAAGAGGCATCCCCTATGAACAGCATCAACCGTCGTTCCACCCTGCTGGCCGGTCTCGCCGTCGCCGGGACCGGAGCGCTCGCCGCGTGCGGCGGCTCCGGGGCCACGCCGGCCCTGGTGAGCCCCGACAGCAAGGTGGTCGCGACCACCGAGAGGAAGCGCAAGGGCACCGGCAAGGTGCGCGAGGTGACCCTGACCGCCGCGCCCGCCCTGCTCGACATCGGCGGCAAGGTGACGGCGAAGAGCTGGGCCTACGGCGGTCGCACCCCGGGCCAGGAGATCCGGCTCCCGGCCGGTGACACCCTCGCCGCCGAACTCTCCAACCAGCTCCCGGACCGGACCACCACGTCCGTCCACTGGCACGGTATCGCCCTGCGCGCCGACATGGACGGCGTGCCCCCGGCCACCCAGAATGCGGTGCGCGCCGGCCACAACTTCACCTACCGCTTCCTCGCCGACACCCCCGGCACCTACTTCTTCCACCCCCACGTGGGCGTCCAGCTCGACCGGGGACTGCACGCCCCGCTCATCGTGGAGGACCCGAGGGAACCGCTGTCGTACGACGACGAGTGGGTCGTCGTGCTGGACGACTGGGTCGACGGTGTCACCGGCTCCCCCGACCAGGTCCTCGCCGAACTGAGCCACGGCATGGGCGACATGGACATGGGCGGTTCGGGGGGCGGTTCGGGTGACGGCTCGGGCCACGGCGGCGCGAGCCACGGTGGCTCCTCCGGCCATGACATGGGCGACATGGGCGGGATGGACATGGCCGGCATGGACATGAGCGGCAGTGATGCGGGCAAGGGGGGCGGCAAGGCGTCGTCGTCCGGCTCGATGAAGTTCATGCTCATGAGCGCGCGAAGCAGTCTGCTCGGCGGCGACGCCGGTGACGTCAAGTACCCGTACCACCTGATCAACGGCCGCGTGCCGGCCGACCCCGACGTCTACACCGGCAAGCCCGGCAAGCGGGTGCGGCTGCGCGTCATCAACGCCGGCGGCGACACGGCGTACCGCGTCGCGCTCGGCGGCCACAAGCTGACCATCACCCACACGGACGGCTTCCCGGTCGCCCATCAGCAGGTGGACGCGCTGCTGGTGGGCATGGGGGAGCGGTACGACATCCTCGTCACGCTCGCCGACGGGGTCTTCCCGCTGGTCGCCCTCGCCGAGGGCAAGGACGCGAGCGGCCTGGCACTGGTGCGCACCGGTTCCGGCGCCGCGCCGAAGGCGACCGTCCGCCCGAAGGAACTGGACGGCATGATCATGAACGCCGCCGCGCTGAAGGCCGCCGACGACGTGCGCCTGGACACGAGGAAGACCGACCGCGTCCACCGGATCGAACTCACCGGCGGCATGGCCGAGTACGACTGGGGCATCAACGGCCGGCGGTACGACATGAAGCACCCCACCGCCGACCCCGTCCTGGTCGAGCAGGGCCAGCGGGTCCGGCTGGACTTCGTCAACAAGACCGACATGTGGCACCCCATGCACCTGCACGGACATACGTACCAGCTCGGTACGGGCGGCCCGCGCAAGGACACCACCATCGTGCTGCCCGGCCGCACGGTGTCCGTGTACTTCGACGCCGACAACCCGGGCCAGTGGATGCTGCACTGCCACAACGCCTACCACGGCGAGGCGGGGATGATGGCGCTGCTGGCGTACACGGCCTGACAGCGCGGGGAGGGGGGAGCGGACCGAGCCCGCTCCCCCCTCCGCGTATGCGCACGTATGTCAGACGTTGCGCCGGTACTGGCCGCCCACCTCGAAGAACGCCTCGGTGATCTGCTGGAGGGTGCACACCCGCGCGGCGTCCATGAGCACCGAGAACACGTTCTCGCCCGCGACCGCCGCCGCCTTCAGGGCGCTCAGCGCGGCGTGCGCCTCCTGCTGGTGCCGGGCCTGGAAGTCGTGCACCCGCTCCAGCTGGGAACGCTTCTCCTGCTCCGTCGCGCGGGCCAGCTCGATGGCGCCCGGCTCGGCACCCTCGGTGTGCGGGTTGCGGAAGGTGTTGACGCCGATGATCGGCAGCGAACCGTCGTGCTTGCGCTGCTCGTAGAGCATCGACTCGTCCTGGATACGGCCGCGCTGGTAGCCGGTCTCCATCGCGCCGAGCACGCCGCCGCGCTCGCTGATCCGCTCGAACTCCAGCAGCACCGCCTCCTCGACCAGGTCGGTCAGCTCATCGATGATGAACGACCCCTGGAGCGGGTTCTCGTTCATCGCGAGGCCCCACTCCCGGTTGATGATCAGCTGGATGGCCAGCGCCCGGCGGACGGATTCCTCGGTCGGGGTGGTGACCGCCTCGTCGTAGGCGTTGGTGTGCAGGCTGTTGCAGTTGTCGTAGATGGCGATGAGCGCCTGGAGCGTGGTGCGGATGTCGTTGAAGTCCATCTCCTGGGCGTGCAGCGAGCGGCCCGAGGTCTGGACGTGGTACTTGAGCTTCTGGGAACGCTCGTTGGCGCCGTACTTCCGCTTCATCGCGACCGCCCAGATCCGGCGGGCGACCCGGCCGAGCACCGAGTACTCGGGGTCCATGCCGTTGGAGAAGAAGAACGACAGGTTCGGCGCGAAGTCGTCCACGTCCATGCCGCGCGCCAGGTACGCCTCCACATAGGTGAAGCCGTTGGCCAGGGTGAACGCCAGCTGGCTGATCGGGTTCGCGCCCGCCTCGGCGATGTGGTAGCCGGAGATGGACACCGAGTAGAAGTTGCGGACCTTGTGCGCGATGAACCACTCCTGGATGTCGGCCATCATCCGCAGCGAGAACTCGGTCGAGAACAGACAGGTGTTCTGGCCCTGGTCCTCCTTGAGGATGTCGGCCTGCACCGTGCCCCGCACGCTCGCCAGCGCGTGGGCGCGCAGCTGCTCCGCCTCCTCGGCGGAGGGGTCGCGGCCCTCGGCGGCGCGGAACCGCTCGATCTGCTGGTCGATCGCGGTGTTGAGGAAGAACGCCAGCACGGTGGGCGCCGGGCCGTTGATCGTCATCGACACCGAGGTCGTCGGCGCGATCAGGTCGAAGCCGTCGTACAGCGCCTTCATGTCGTCCAGGTTCGCGACCGAGACGCCTGAGGTGCCGATCTTGCCGTAGACGTCGGGGCGCTCGCCCGGGTCGCGGCCGTAGAGGGTGACCGAGTCGAAGGCGGTGGACAGCCGGGTGGCGGGCTGGCCCTCGGAGAGCAGCTTGAAGCGGCGGTTGGTGCGGAACGGGTCGCCCTCGCCGGCGAACATCCGCGCCGGGTCCTCGCCGTCGCGCTTGAAGGGGAACACGCCCGCGGTGAACGGGAAGTAGCCGGGCAGGTTCTCCCGCCGCCAGAACCGCACCAGCTCGCCGTGGTCGGTGAACCGGGGCAGCGCCACCCGGGGCACCTTGTTGCCCGACAGCGACTCACGGGTCAGCTTGGTGCGGATCTCCCGGTCGCGGATCTTCACGACCTGCTCGTCACCGGAGTACGACGCCACGACGGCCGGCCAGGTCTCGATCTGCCGGCGGATCTCGTGCGGGAGCTGCCCGCGGGCGTCGGTGAGCAGCGCGTCCACGTTGTCCGCGTCCGAACCGGCCGCCGCCAGCTCGCCCTTGACCAGGTCGAGGCGCTGCACCCGACGGGCCGCCTCGGCGAGCACCTCGGTCTCGGCGTGGTACGCGCGGACCGACTCGGTGATCTCCGCGAGATAGCGCACCCGGTCGGCGGGCACCACCTGGCGGATCCCGGAGGAGTGGCGCACATCGACGGGCGCGAGGGTGCCCTCCTGGAGGTGCAGTCCCTTCCCGTCCAGCTCCGTCTTCAGGTGCTGGAAGAGCGCGGTGACCCCGTCGTCGTGGAAGGTCGCGGCCGAGGTGCCGTACACCGGCATGTCCTCGGGCCTCTTGTCGAACGCCTCGCGGTTGCGCACCAGTTGGCGGCTCACATCGCGCAGCGCGTCCTTGGCGCCGCGCCGCTCGAACTTGTTGACCGCGACCACGTCGGCGAAGTCGAGCATGTCGATCTTCTCCAGCTGGGACGCGGCGCCGAACTCCGGCGTCATCACGTACAGGGAGGTGTCGACGAACGGCACGATCGCCGCGTCGCCCTGGCCGATGCCCGGGGTCTCCACGATCACCAGGTCGTACCCGGCCGCCTTGACCACGTCGATCACATCGGTGAGGTGCTCGGGCAGCTCATGGCTGCCACGGGTGGCCAGGCTGCGGAAGAACACCCGGTTCCCGTCCAGGGAGTTCATCCGGATCCGGTCGCCGAGCAGGGCGCCGCCGCCGCGCCGGCGGGTCGGGTCGACCGCGATCACCGCGATGCGCAGCTTGTCCTGCTGGTCCACGCGGAAGCGGCGCACCAGCTCGTCGGTCAGCGAGGACTTGCCGGAGCCGCCGGTGCCGGTGATGCCGAGGACCGGCACCACCCGGCCGGCCGCGGCGGCCCGCAGCCGGTCGAGGAACTCCGGGGGCAGCTTGCCGAGTTCGGCGCCCGTGATGGCCCGCGCGGTGGCGAACCGGTCGCCCGCGAGCACGGCGTCGGCGTCGGCGGGCTTGCCCTCCCAGAGGTCGAAGTCGCAGTCCCGTACGACGGAGTTGATCATCCCGGCGAGGCCCATCCGCTGGCCGTCCTCGGGCGAGAAGATGGTCACCCCGTGCGCGCGCAGCCGGGTGATCTCCTCGGGCACGATCACCCCACCACCGCCGCCGACCACTCGGATGTGCTCCGCGCCCCGCTCGCGCAGCGACTCGACCAGGTACTCGAAGTACTCGACATGGCCGCCCTGGTAGGAGGAGACGGCCACGCCGTGCGCGTCCTCCTCCAGCGCCGCGTTCACGACCTCCTGCACCGACCGGTTGTGCCCGAGGTGGATCACTTCGGCGCCCTGGGACTGGAAGATGCGCCGCATGATGTTGATCGACGCGTCGTGCCCGTCGAACAGAGCGGATGCGGTGACCAGGCGTACGGGGTGCACAGGCGAGTGCAGTTCGCTCATCGGGGGCCTTCCGGGACAGGTCGGGGGGACGCTGATCAGAGAAATACTAGGACGCCCTAGTAAACCGCAGTAGTCGTAGCCGATGTGAGCAGCGGCACAGTCGGCGGCGCGCCTTTGTGAATCCGGATCAGTGTGCGCAAGTGGTGCGCCGGAACCAGTGACCCCGCTTCACGCGCCATCACCTCACCACTTTCGCCTCAAGTGAATCCCGAGTAGTCTCCGCTGGCGCATCCGGTCGCACGACGGCACCGCCGCGGTTCTCGATCCCTCTGAGAAAGCTGATCATGAAGCGAACCCTTTTCGAAGCCGAGCACGAGGACTACCGCGAGAGCGTGCGGGCCTTCATCACCAAGCATGTGGTGCCGCACTACGCGGACTGGGACAAGGCGGGGATCGTGCCCCGTGAGCTGTTCACGGGCCTGGGCGAGCTGGGCGCGCTCGGCATCGCGGTGCCCGAGGAGTTCGGCGGCGCGGGGATCAAGGACTTCCGCTACAACACGATCCTGCACGAGGAGGGCGCGCGGGTGGGCGCCATCCCGGCGATCCTCGGCCCGACCCTGCACGCGGACGTGGTCCTGCCCTATTTCCTCGATCAGACGAACGACGAGCAGAAGGCCCGCTGGCTGCCCGGCATCGCCTCCGGTGAGACGATCACAGCGGTCGCGATGACCGAGCCCGGCACCGGTTCCGACCTGTCCGGCATCCGCACCAAGGCCGTCCGCGACGGCGACCACTACGTCATCGACGGCGCGAAGACGTTCATCACCAACGGCATCAACGCGGACCTGGTCGTCGTCGCCGTGCGCACCGGCGAGCACCCGCACCGCGGGCTCAGCCTGATCGTCGTGGAGCGCGGCACCCCCGGCTTCGAGCGCGGCCGCAAGCTGGAGAAGGTCGGCCTGCACGCCCAGGACACCGCCGAGCTGGTCTTCACCGGCGCCAGGGTGCCGGCGGCCAACCTGCTCGGCGCGGAGGGCGAGGGCTTCTTCGCCCTGACGCGCAATCTCGCGCAGGAGCGGATGTCGGTGGCGATCGCCGGTCTGGCGCAGGCGGTGGCGGCCTTCGACTGGACCGTCGAGTACGTGCGCGAGCGCAAGGCGTTCGGCAAGCCGATCGGCTCCCTCCAGGTGATCCGGCACCGCCTCGCCGAGCTGGACACCGAGATCGAGATCGCCCAGCACTACCTCGACCGCTGCGTACTCGCCCTGAACTCGGGCGAGTTGACGGTGGTCGACGCCGCCAAGGCCAAGTGGTGGTGCACCGAGCTGCAAGGCCGGGTCATGGACGCCTGCGTGCAGCTGCACGGCGGGTACGGCTACATGCTGGAGTACCCGATCGCGCGGGCCTGGCAGGACAGTAGGGTGAGCCGGATCTACGCGGGCACGACCGAGATCATGAAGGAGATCATCGGCCGTTCGCTGGAACTCGGCTAGACCGCCGGTCCAGGAGGAGACGGCTCGCGGTGGGATCCGGTGTGGAAACGGTTTCGCGGAGGGGTACGGCGGTGATGGGACCCGGTGTGGAGACGGTCGCCCCGAGCGGTACGGCGGCGACGGGACCCGGGGCGGAGCCCGCCGCCCCGCCCGTGCGGGCGACGCGGCCGCGCAACCGCCGCGAGCTGATCATCGCCGCCGCGCGGGAGCTGTTCTCCCGGGACGGCTACGCCAACGCGGCGATGAGCGACATCGCGGCGGCCGTGGGCATCGGCCCCTCCGCCCTGTACCGGCACTTCGGCGGCAAGCAGGAGCTGCTGCACGCCGTCGTCACCGAGGCCCTCGACTCCTGCCTGGCCGGCCTCTACCCGGCCGGGCCCGGCGAACTCGACGCCCTGGTACAGGACTTCGCCGCGTCCGCGCTGGCCCGGCGCGAACTGGGCGTGCTGTGGCAGCGCGAGGCCCGGCACCTGCCCGCCGAGCAGCACGCGGAACTCACCCGGCGGCTGCACGCGGCCCGGCGCACCCTCGCCGGGCAACTGAGCGCCGCCCGCCCGGAGTTGGGACCCGCCCACACCGAGCTGCTGTCCTGGGGCACCCTCGGGGTGGCGGCGAGCCTCGCCTACCAGCACGTGGAACTGACGACGCCGGACCTCGTCGCACGTCTGATGCACCGCGTCGCAACCTCGGCCCCGCCCGGACTCGGCGAGCCCCGGCTCGACGCGCCCCGGGGCACCCTGCGCCACCGCTCCCGCCGGGAGGCGCTGCTCGCCGCCGCCACCGAGCTGTTCGCCGAGCGCGGCTACGCCTCGGTCAGCCTGGAGGACACCGGCGCGGCCGTCGGGATCGCCGGGCAGAGCATCTACCACCACTTCGCCAGCAAGCACGACCTCCTCGCCACCGCCGTGCACCGCGGTGCCGAGCGGCTCTGGGTCGACCTGGCCGAGGTGCTCGCCTCGGCGCTCGACCACGCGGGCGCGCTACGGCACCTGGTGTGGCGCTACGTCCGTATGGCGCTGGTCTCCCGGCACCTGGTGACCGTGATCGCCACCGAGGCCGAGCACCTCCAGGAGGCGGACCGGCTGCGCACCCGGCAGTTCCAGCGGGACTACATCGCCGAGTGGCTGGAGCTGCTGCACGCGGTCCACCCGGCCATGACCCCGGCCGAGGCCCGCGTCCGGGTGCAGACCGTCCTCACCGTCGTCAACGACGTGGCCCGCACACCCCGGCTCGCCACCCGGCCGGGGATAGACCGGGCTCTGTACCAACTGGACTGTGAACTGCTGGAGTTGGAGCCCGTCCCCCTGCCCGAGTGACTCCCGTCCTACCGCGATCCCGCCGCCACCGGCTGCGGACCCGCCTCGATGACGATGTCCAGGAGGCCGCGCGACGCCTGGAGATCGTCGATCGCGCGGCTGATCCGCTCCCGTTCCTTGCGCAGCCCCGCGACGAGGTCCGCGCAGACCGGCACCAGCCGCTCGCCCTCCTCGCGGACACACGGCAGCACCTTCGCGATGGTGTCCGTGGTGAGCCCGGCGGCGAGCAGGGCGCGGACCCGGCGGACCGTCTCGACATCCTGCTCGTCGTACACGCGGTACCCGCTGGGCAGGCGCTCCGGCGACAGCAGGCCCTGCTCCTCGTAGTAGCGCAGCAGCCGCTCGCTGACCCCCGTGCGCCGCACCATCTCACCGATCCGCATGGCGGCCTCCCCGGCTTGACTCTCACATCGGTGTCAGACTTTGACGTGAGCTCCGACGCGGCACCACGACGGTCGCCGCCCCGGCCGTAACGCGGCCCGGAACATGAGGAGTTGACGCCATGCGTGCCGTTCGGATCCATGCCCACGGCGGGCCCGAGGTGCTCACCGTGGAGGAGATCGCCGACCCGGAGCCGGAATCTGGGCCGGCGTCGGATGCGGATTCGAGTGCGGACGCGGAGTCGGCGCCGGGTGCCGGTGAGGTGCTGGTGCGGACGGTCGCGAGCAGTCTGAACCCGGTGGACTGGAAGACCCGGGCCTGGGACGTGGGCCCCGCCCTGCCGGTGACGCTGGGCTGGGACCTGGCCGGGATCGTCGTGGCGAGTTCGGCGCCGGAATTCGCGGTCGGCGACCGGGTGATCGCGATGTCCGCGCAACTGGCCACCGGCCTGGGCACCTGGGCCGAACTGGTCCGCCTGCCGGTACGGCTGCTCGCCCACGCCCCGAGGACGCTCACCCTGGCCGAGGCCGCGACGCTGCCGCTCGCCGGGACCACGGCGGTGCAGGCCCTCGCCGCGCTGCGCCCGGAGAGCCGCGCCCGGCTCCTGGTCACCGGAGCCGCGGGCGCCGTGGGCGGCCTCGCGGTCCAACTGGCCCACCGGGCGGGCGTGTCGGTCGACGCGCTGGTCTCCCGCCCCGAACACATCGAGGTCGTGAGGGAGTTCGGCGCCGCGGCCGTGACGCACTCCGTCGCGGAGCTTCCCCAGGGCACGTACGACGCGGTGCTGGACACCGCGGGCGTCGACGTCACCCGGGCGCTCGCCGACGGTGGATCGTACATCTCGGTCTCCGACGCGCCGCTGCCCGATGTTGCGGGCGCCGCGAAGAGTTACGTCCAGGAGAGCAGCAAGGACCTGGCGGAACTGGTGGACCTGGTCGACGCGGGGCGGCTGAAGGTGCGGGTGGCCGCGCACTATCCCCTCACGGAGGTGCGGGCGGCCCATGAACGCTTCGAGGCGGGCGGTCTGTCGGGCAAGGTCGTGCTGCTGTTCTGAGCCGGTCCGGTGGCCGGAACCGGGCGGGCGGCGCAGGGCGTAAGTGGCAGGGCCTTCCGCCATGGATCAGGTCGAACCGGCCTCCCCGCGCCACCGGCGCCGCCGCGTCGCGCCCGCTGGCCGCCCCGGCGTCCAGCACGGAACCCGGCCGGGAGGGGAACTGGTGCAGAACCTCCCGGTGCGCCTCGGCGAAGCTCACGCTCTCGTACTGCCGCGCGAACACCTCGGCCACCTCTCCGTACCTGGCATTGCTCGGCATGACCCGCAACCGCTCGCCGACCGTCTCGCCGCTCATGGCGGGGGAGCGCCTACGACACCGAGTCCAAGGTGCCGTCGGACGGATGACGTGTTCGTTGCCGAGCCGAGGACGCTCATCACCGGCCGATACGCCCACCGCCGGGGCTACTTGCTTGCCCACCGGGCCGTCCCGCGCGGGACACATGACATCCCGCACGCTGCCGTAACCTGCCGCGCCGACGTCACGCCAGCTCGAACAGCTCCGCCGCGTTGTGGTGGCAGACGGCCCGCAGCCACTCCTCTCCGAGGTCCAGCCGTTCCAGGGCCTGGAGTTGGTGGAGGTAGGGGTAGGGGATGTTGGGGAAGTCGGAGCCGAGCAGGACGCGGTCGCCGAGGTCCGCGAGCCGGGGCAGGGCGTGGCCGGGGAACGGCATCAACGCCTCGGTGAAGTCGGTGAACGCCATCGTCGTGTCCAGCCGTATCTCCGGGTACCGCTCGGCGAGGCCGAGGAAATCCTCGTACTCGGGCATCCCCAGGTGCGCGACGATCAGCCGCAGCCTCGGGTGCCGCGCCAGCACCCGCGCGATCGGTTCCGGGCCGGTGTGCTTCCCGGGCGCGGGCCCGGACCCGCAGTGGATCACCACGGGTACCTGGGCCTCGGCAAGGACTCCCCAGGCCGGCCGAAGCAGCTCGTCGGCCGGGTCGTACGCCCCCACCTGCACATGCGCCTTGAACACACGCGCGCCCGCCTCGATCGCCTCGCGGACGTACGTCTCGACGCCAGGCTCGGGGAACAGCGTGGCGGTGTGCAGGCAGTCGGGGGTCCGTCGGGCGAAGCCGGCCGCCCAGCCGTTGAGCCACCGGGCCATGCCGGGCTTGTGCGGGTAGAGCATGGCGGTGAAGGCACGGACGCCGAACCGCCGCAGCAGTGCCGCGCGTTCCGCCTCCTGCTGCCGGTAGCTGATCGGCCAGGCCAGCCCGCCGGTCAGCGGACCCTGCGCGTCGAAGTACTCCCAGACCTTGTGCAGGACACGTTCGGGCATGAAGTGCGTGTGCACGTCGATCAGACCGGGCAGCCCGAGCCGGTCCCAGAATCGGCGGACCTCGGCAGCCTCCTCGTCGGAGCGGCTCGCGGAGGTGGCTGCGACGGGATCGGTGGCGTCGGTGGGTGCCGGTCGGTGATCGTTCATGGCGCCCACGATCGTCCCGCGCCGACAGTCACGTCAATCGCGTCCTTCCGGCGGAGCGAGTACGGCCCGTAGCGCCTGCCGGAACAGCGCGGCCGTGGGCGCGTCGAGCGGGGCGAGGAACGCGTCCTCGGCCGCGAGGTACGCCGCGTCGGCCTTCTTGTAGAGCGCGAGCCCGTTCTCGGTCAGCTCGATCGCGTTGCGCCGGCGGTCGGCCGGATCGGGCTTGCGGGTGACGATGCCCTTGGCCTCGAAGCCGTCGATCAGGGTGACCATCGTGGTGCGGTCGACACCGAGCTTCGCCGCGACCGCCTGCTGCGACATCGGCTCGCGCCCGACGAGCACGCGCAGCACGCCGAAGTCCTTGCTGTCGATGCCGAGCGGGGCGAGCGCGGCGTCGGTCAGCGCCGTCAGCCGCAGGTGAGCGTGCTTGACGAGATATCCGAGCGCGTCGTGCGGCTCCCTGGCATGCGGGGCGGGGGTTGGCATACCCGCCATCCTATCTCTAGGCTGATAATCAGCGAAACTGACAATCAGCTGTGCCGACGAAAGAGGCAATGATGATTCTTGTGACAGGCGGAGCCGGGTTCATCGGCTCGCACACCGTTCGCGCGCTCCATGCGGCGGGGGAGAAGTGCGTGCTCCTCCAGCGCCGCACCCCCGCGCTGCCGCCGCAGCTGCACGACGTGCCCGCGGCGATGGCTCAGGGCGACATCGCCGACCTGGAGAGCCTGCGTGAGGTGGGCCGTCGGCACACCATCGCCGGGATCGTCCATCTCGCCATCACACCGCCGTGGGCGGCGGGCGGCGAGGACGCGGTCGGGGCCGTGGGCCGTGCGCTCGACGGATTCCTCAACATCGTGCGGGTCGCCGAGGAATGGGGCGTACGGCGTGTCGTCGTCGCCAGCACCATCGGCGTCTACGGCGGCGTGGCCGCCGAGGGTGCGCTCGGCGAGGATCTGCCGCTGCCGATGGGGTACTTCCATGCCATCCCGACCCTGAAGAAGGTCACCGAACTGCTGGCCGGACAGCTCGCGGCCGAGTCCGGCATCGAGATCGTCGCCGCGCGCATCTCCGGCACCTGGGGCCCGGGCGGCCACCTGCCCGACCCGTTCTTCCCGGCCCCGTCGCTCGCCCACGCCGCAGCGCGTCGCACCGTCCCCGACCTCTCCGGCCTCGCGCACCAGCCGTACGCCGAGGACTCCCTCGACCTCTGCTACGTCAAGGACACCGGCCGCGCCCTCGCCCTCCTCCAGCGCACGCCGGTGCTGCGCCACACCACGTACAACGTCGGCTCGGGCCGTGCGACGAGCAACGCCGAGGTGATCGCCGCGATCGCCGCCACCGAGCCCGGCTTCCACACCGAACTGCCCTCCCGGGACACCACGGCACCGCGTCAGTGGCTCGACACGACCCGCCTGCGCGAGGACACCGGCTTCACCCCGGAGTACGACACCGCCGCGGCCGCCGCCGACTACATCGGCTGGCTGCGCGCGGGCAACGAACGATAGGGGGCGGCATCAGGAGAGCACCGACATCGTCGTACCGGACGCCGACCCAGGCGTCTCTGGTCCGGGGGAAAGGGCAGCGCAGCCTTCCCGGCAACCCGGGTCGAGGAGCGTGCGGCTGTCAGCCGGCGCGCGGGGTGAGGACCGTACGGTCGAACGGACCGCCGTGCGCGGCCGCGTACGCGATGGCGTCGTTCACGGCGTCGAGCGGGAAGGTCCGGACCCGGTCGGGGGCGAGGTCGAGCGTGCCGGAGGCGATGAGCCGGATCAGGCCGACGTTCGCCGCGCGCGGGCCCAGCCACTGGCCGCGCACGGTGACCGAGTTGCGCATGAGCCATGGGTAGGGGAGGGAGAGATCCGCGCCGCCGAGCATGCCGACGCCGCCCATGAGGACCACACGGCCGTACTCGCGGACGGTCATGGCCGCCGCCCGGGTCACCGAGGTGGGCGCGGACGGCGGAAGCAGGTCGATCACCACATCGACCGGGCCCTGCGCGGCCGCGGACATGGCGTCGCGGTCCGTGTCCTCGTCGCCGGTCAGCTCGACCGGCCGCACCCGTCGGCCGAACCGGTCCGCGAGGAGGTCGAGCGCGGCGCGGTTGCGGCCCGGAGCGACCACGCGGCCGGCCCCCATGGCGAGTGCCACGGCGACGGCGGCGCTGCCGAGGTTGCCGGTCGACCCGCTGACGAGCACCGTCTCCCCGGCTTCGAGACCCGCCGCCAGCAGCCCTCCGTAGGGGATGGCGTAGACGACGAGGGGGGACCAGCGGGCCGGGTCGTCCCGCGCCTCCGGCGGGAGGGGGTGGACGTTCTCCGTGGGCACCCGCATGGATTCGGCGAACGCCCCGTCGGGCAGATGCCGGGCCAGCCTGGCACCGCCCTCGCCCCGGGAACTCAAGCCCTGGAGCATGATGTCGGGAGTCAGCGCGTCGTCACGCGAACGCACCGTCGGATCGCACCACACCAGATCACCCACGCGCAGCCGGGTGGCGTCCGGACCGACCCGCACGACACGCCCCACGCCACCGGGACCCGGCACCACCGGGGGTTCGAGGGGGTAGTTCCGCCGACCGCTGAAGACCTCCTCGGTGTACGGCAGGACACAGGTGGCCAGGACGTCGACCACGACTTCGCCACCGCCGGCCCGGGGCTCGGGCACCGATCGCACGGTCAGCGGGGCACCGAACCCGGTCAGAACTGCTGCTCGCATCTGCGGCCTCCTTGATCGCCTGTCCCGAGGCTAGGGACGCGCAGGGCATGCGCCAAGCGACGATCTCGCACACCTGGTATGCGTAGTGCGCATGGACTTCTCCAGCACGGCTCTACGGGTTCTGCGGCAGGTCGCCGACTCGGGGAGCTTCACCGCGGCCGCCGCCCAGCTCGGCTACACCCAGTCGGCGATCTCCCGCCAGGCGGCGGCCCTCGAACGGAGCGCGGGTGCCGCCCTGTTCGAGCGCCGCTTCGACGGGGTGCGGCTCACTCCCGCCGGTCTGACGCTGCTGCGGCACGCGCGGACGATCCTGGGCTCCGTCGCGGCGGCCGAGCGGGAGCTCACCGGCTCTGCCGCGCCGACGGCACGGGTGCGGCTGGGGACGGTCCCCAGCGCGGGCGCGGTGATCCTCCCCGGTGTGCTCGCCCGGCTCGCGACCGCCGCCCCGCACATCGACGTCACGACCCGCGAGGGCACCACGCCCGCCCTGCTCCGGGCCCTGCGCGCGGGCTCGATCGACATCGCCGTACTGACGTCCCGCCCACCGCACCGGCCCTCGGACGGCGAGTCGCCCCGGCTGCGCATCGAGCCGGTCGAGGACACCGAACTGCTGCTCGGAGCCCCGACGAACGGGCCGTTCTCCGGCCGCGAGGAGGTGCACATCGACGAACTCGTGGACGCCCCCTGGATCGCCGCCCCGTCCACGGGCGCCGAACCCCTGCTCGGCGTCTGGCCGGGACTGCCCGGGCGGCCGCGGATCGTCCACACCACACGGGACTGGCTGACGAAACTCCAGCTGGTCGCGGGCGGTTTCGGCGTGACGACCATCCCGGCCCGCATGTCCACCGTGCTGCCGCCCGGCGTGAGCCTGCTGCGTGTGGAGGGGGTACCCGCCGAGGTCCGCCGGATCCTCACGGCCCGCCTCCCCGGCCGACCGGGCCCGGGGATCGCCGACGTCCTTCGCGCGATCACCTCGACGGTCTGAGCCGGGCCACAGTTGCTGGTCTGTCCTGGCATCAGGACAGGGACAGGGACAGGGGCGGGTACGGGTACGGAGACGGGCGAGCGGTCACTCGGGAGCGGCTTCCTGTCCACCACCGAGGGCCGCTCCGTGCGCCAGCCCCGCGCCGCGCACCTGGGACTGCCGCTGGGCATCACGGTGGTGTCGGCCGCGCTCATGGCGGTGGCGACGGCATTCCGACGACGGTGCGGCCTCGACCACCCCCGACCGGGCCCCGGCCGGGACCCGGCGCCGGTATCCGCTCCAGCACCCCGCCCGCGAAAACGTCGTACAGCGGCAGCGTCTCCAGGTGGACATAGCCGATGTGGCAGTCGCAGACCGCGAGCGGACAGGCGCGGGGCCGCAGCGCGTCCCGATACGAGCCGTCGTACAGGTTTCCCAGCTCGGCGCGGACGAAGTGGCAGCGGCGCACCGTGCCCTCGCCGTCCACCGATATGACCGACTCCCCGGTACGGCAGGGCAGGCCCGCGCTGCGGTGCGGGTGGCGGCTGTACGGGAAGAGCGGGTCCAGCGCGGTCCAAGCGTCGGCCTCGCCGTCGGTGTAGGTGTGCCCCTCGGCGGCGTTGACCCAGAGATAGACCTGCTCGGGCAGCTCGGCGCGCAACCGCCGGGCGTGCTCCAGATGCTCGGGCAGGCCGACCACGCCGACACTGTGCCGGACCCCTCGGTCCGCCAGGTCATGGCACTTGGCGAGGAAACGGTCGTACGGCGTCTGCCCCGGGTGGTACGTGCACCACAGCGCGAGCGTGTCCAGGTCGGCGGCCGCGAGCCAGTCGGTGCGGCAGCTGAGGTTGGTCTGGATCGCCACCCTGCGGATGTGCGGCAACCGGCTCAGCTCCACGAGCGCCCGCCGGTACCAGGACCGCACCAGGCCCTCACCCCACGGGGTGAACAGCAGCGAGAGCCGGTCGCCTTCCTGCGCGGCCACCCAGTCGGCGAACCGCTCCAACGCGGCACGGTCGGCGGACAGCTGGGCGCGGCTGTCGCGCCGCTTGGCGAACGGGCAGTACGGGCAGTCGTAGTCGCACGACGCCAGCGGGCCCCGGTAGAGAATCGTCAGATCCATGCGCGCACCGTCACTTCACCTCGTACGCGGCCATCCGCGCCCGCACGGCGGCGGAGAACAGCTCGGGACCCACCGCGTCCGAGTGCGCCAGCCCCTCGGGGCTCAGCCGCAGCAGCCCGGGGCCCGCCGAACCGTCCAGCCAGCCCCGCTCGGCGAACCGGTCCAGTTCGGCCGCGAAGTCCTCGCCGGGCGCGCTGCCGAACCGCTCCCGGTACCCGGCCACCGGCATGCCCTCGGCCTGGAGCAGCGACTGGAGCAGATGACGGCGGCGCGCCTCGTCCCCGGTCATCTCCCAGCCGAAGTCCGCGTGCCGGAAGCCGTCGGTGGAGCGGGCGGTGTACGTGTCGATGATCCCGCGTATGCGGTGCATGTCCACCGCGTAGTCGAACGAGTAGTGCAGCCGGGAGGTGTACGACCGCGCGCCGCAGCCGAGACCGACCATGCCGTCCGTCT
Organism: Streptomyces sp. WP-1; assembly: GCF_030450125.1. Lineage (NCBI taxonomy): Bacteria > Bacillati > Actinomycetota > Actinomycetes > Kitasatosporales > Streptomycetaceae > Streptomyces > Streptomyces sp. WP-1. Next base: position 487,553 of record NZ_CP123923.1, on the reverse strand, counting down.
GGCACGCGTAGTCGCCCGCACCGGTGTCCGGGGCGTCCGCGCGGCGGAACATGCGCATCGACACCTGCTCGTAGCCGTGCGCGAGCAGATGGTCGCGGCCGTGCCGGTACAGCCGCAGCCGCTGCTCGTCCCACTCGGCGTCCGCCGACACCGCGCGCTCGCGCTGCCGGCCGAGACCGGTCAGCGGGCGCACGTAGAGGGGATACAGATACAGCTCCTCCGGCCGCCAGGCGAGGGCCGCGTCCAGGGAACGGGTGAAGGACTCCTCGGTCTGGCCGTCGATGCCGTAGATCAGGTCGATGTTCAGGACGGGGATCGCCACGTCGCGGACCCGGGCGAGGGCCGCCTCCACGTCCGCCCGCCGCTGCGGCCGTACGGCGGTGCGCGCCTCCGCGTCCACGAAGCTCTGCACGCCCAGGCTCAGCCGGGTTATGCCCCGCTCGGCCAGCACCGCCAGCCGGTCGGCCGTCGCGGTGGCGGGCGAGGCCTCCATGGACAGCGGGATCGCGGTCAGATCGGCGCCCAGTCCGTGCTCGGCCAGATCGCACAGCCGCTCCAGCTCCGCCGCCTCCAGGAACGTCGGAGTGCCGCCGCCGAAGGCCGCGTTCGCGAACCGCGCCCCCTCGCCCAGCGCCTCGCGCACCGCCGACGCCTGCCGCTCCAGCGCGTCCAGATAGGCACCGGTCAGGCCGTCCGGCGCGCCGATCCGGGTGAAGAGGTTGCAGAAACCGCAGCGCACCTCGCAGAACGGGATGTGGAAGTAGAGCGACAGCGCGCCCTTCGGTTCGTCCGCCCACAGATCGCGCAGCGACGCCCGCGCACGGGGCAGCGGGCGGTAGGCGGTCTTGTGCGGATAGGCGTAGACGTACTGCTGGTACGGGCGGACGGCGGTGGCCGTCGCGATGGCGCTGGTCATCGGGCCTCGTCGACGAAGAAGTGGGCGTAGGGGACGGTCCAGACGACGTCATGGCCGATGCGGTGGCCCGTGTAGCCGTCCTCGCCGTACGCGGTGCCGTGGTCGGAGCAGACGATCGCGAGGCACGGGCGGCGCGCGGAGGCGGCGGCCAGGAGGCGGCCCATGTGCCGGTCCACGTACTCCAGGGCCGCCGCGTGGGACTCCCGGGTGTCGCCCGCCTCCTTGGTGGCGCCGGGCAGATGGAACCAGTTGGGCTGGTGCAGCGCCGCCACGTTCACGAACAGGAACAGCGGCTGGTCCGCGGGGAGACCGGCGACGACCTTCTCGGCGCACGCCACCTGGGCCTCGAACGAGGTGGGGGAAGCCACCCCGAACTCCGGCTCCCAGTGGCTCTCCTGGAACATCCCGGGCAGCACCGAGCCGAGCGGGCCCTGCTTGTTGAAGAAGCCCACCCCGCCGATGCACACCGTGCGATAGCCCACGGCGGCCAGTCCCGTCACCAGGTCGGGGGTGTCGTAGACGAAGGTGCCCGTAGCGGTGCTCTCACTGCCCGCGAAACGGGCGGCGAACAGCCGCGGGTGCGGACCCGGCGTGGCCGGCGTCGGCAGGAAACCCGCGAACATCGCCTGATGGGAGGCGTAGGTGAAACTGCCCGGCGCGTGCCGCCGCTCCCACACACCGCCCGGCAGATGCCGGGCCAGATGCGGGATGCGCCCGGCCGCCGCCAGCTCCTGCGCGACGTCGTAGCGCAGGGTGTCCAGCGTGACCAGCAGCAGATCGTGGCTGCCCACGATCTCGGTCATGTCAAGCGGGGATGTCATGGTGGTGCTCCTCGTGTTCCGGCCGTCGAGCGACGTGATGGGGAGGTCGTACGACGGATTCCGGAGGTTGTACGACGTGCTCGGGCCGGGGGCCGGCCTGTTCCGTCGGCCGTACGGCGGTCCGGGCCGCGGCGACCTGCGCGGCGTAGGTGTCCAGGTGCTCGGCGCCGCTGCCGGGGAGGCCGGTCAGCCGGGGGAGCAGGTCCCCGAAGGCGTTCACCTCGCCGACGGTGAAGCGACGCCATCCGGTGGCCGGCAGGATGTCCACGCCGACGCAGAGCGTGCCCGGGAAGCACGCGGCAGCCCGCTCGGCCACCTCCAGGACCTCGGCGAAGTCGCCGCCCGCGGCCCGGATCGCCGCGCGGACCGCGTCCAGGTCGCCCCGGGCGCCGCCGAGATGCAGATTGGTCATGGGGTGCCGGCTGGTCCGTACGACGGCATGCGTGGCACGGCCCGCGACCACGACCACCCGCAGATCGGCCGCCCGGCCGTCCCGCATGGCCTTCGGCAGCCACCGCTCCACATGGATCCCGTCCGGGACCAGCGCGTCGACCAGGGCGGCGACCTCACGCTCCGAGGTGTAGTCCCGCACCCGCAGCGAGTTGTACAGCCGGCCGTCCTCGGTCCGCTCCACGGACGTCGTCGCCTTGACCCGCCCCGGGCCCGCCACCGACAGCGCCACGACACCGGAGGCCGACGAGCCGTGCGCCGCCTTCACGAACACCCGCGAGAACCGGGCCTCCTTGAGCTGCCGCCGCAGCCCGCCCCAGCCGTCGAACGGGCCGGTCAGCGCGGGCGGTACCGGGACGCCGGCGGCGGCGAGCCGGGCATGGCAGCGCCGCTTGTCGAACATCACGGCGATCTCCTGCGGGTCCGCGCTCGGCACCGCACCCGCGTGGCGCGCCGCCTGAGTCAACTCCCTTACCACGGAGGTGAAACGGCGGTACCACAGCGCCGTGCCCTCGACCCGGGTCGGCTCGTCGACGCCCCGCAGGAGCCGGTCGACCTCGGCGTTCTCACCGGGGGAGTCGATCCGCACCCGCTCGCCCGGCGCGAAGCCGTACCGGCCGCGCAGCACGTCCCGCCAGGCGAGCACGCGCGGCGCAGGGTGTCCCGCGGCGCGTACGGCGTCGGCGAACATGGTCGTCCGGCGGTTCTCGGGGTTGCCGACGACGGCGAACCGGAGGCCCGCGCCGACCGACGGCTCACTCGGAGACGGCGACATAACGCCACTCCTCGTCCCGCCACCGGCGCGGCTCCTGACGCCCCGACAGGTCGACGTCGGTCCCGGCGGAGCCGACGGCCGTCCTGATCCGCTCGGCGACGGCGTCGCCGAGGAAGTGGTGGTGCAGGTCGAGCCGCTTGAGGTGGGTGAGCGGCTGGCCGCGCAGCAGGGCCTCGCCGCCGGCGTCGGTGAGGATGCCCATGGACAGGTTCAGCGACTCCAGCTGGGCCACGACGGGCGCGGCGGCGATCGCGGCCGCGATCTCGTCCTGCACCTCGCTGTCCTGGAGGCCGAGATGGCGCAGCGCCGGGAAACGGCCCCCGGCGAGGACGGGCGCGAGGTCGGCCACCGTCGCGTCGCCGCCGTACGTCGCCACGCCGAGCCACAGCTCCAGCCGCTCCAGGGCGGGCAGTTCGCAGGCGCCGACCGCCCGCACCACCTGCCCCGGCAGGCCGCCGGACTCGAACCGCAGCACCCGCAGCGCCTCGTGCCGTACGGGCCGCAGCGACAGGGGCTCCTCGCCGAGCCCCTGCGAGTCGCCGCCGCGCACCCCCAGTTCCTCCAGCAGCGGGAAGGTCTCCAGGACCGGGGTGACGTCGGTGAGCTGGAGCCAGGAGATCTCGCACTCCTCGCCGGTGACATCGGCGAGGAACAGGGCGCGCAGCGCCGGGAAGCGCCCGGCGTCGGCCAGGATCAGCTCCAGCACCGGACGCAGCTCGCTGTACTCGTCCTCCCACCAGGGCCCGATGACGAGCGCCCGGACCCGCGCGCTCGGCACCCGCTCCGTGAAGCTCTGCCACACCTCGGGGAAGGGAATGTCCCCGGCCTCGAAGCAGTCCAGCCGCCAGGCCACGTCGCTTGCGGCCGGAAGCGGCTCCTCGCCCGGCTCGGGCAGGGTGAAGACGGGCAGCCCGTGAAAGGTCTCGAAATGATCGGCGAAGGTCATGCCGGCCTCACTCCGCGACCGCGGTGTAGCGGTGCACGACGCCCTCGTGCTCCCAGGTGTCGCCCGGCTCGGACAGGTCGACCTCGACCCCGGACGGCTCCAGCGCCGCCCGGACCCGCTCGGCCACCGCCTCGGTGACGTAGTTGTGGTGCAGGTCGAGCTTGGTCAGATGGGTGAGCGGCTGCCCGCCGAGCAGCGCGACCATGCCCTCGTCGGTGAGCACGCCCATGGACAGGTCGAGCGAGGTCAGCTGGGCGACGACCGGGGCGCTCGCGACGGCGGCGGCGATCTCGTCCTGGATCTCGCTGTTGCGCAGACCGAGATGGCGCAGCGCCGGGAAGCCGCCCCCGGCGAGGAACGGGGCGAGGTCGGCCACCGTCGCGTCACCGCCGTACTCCGACACGCCGAGCCACAGGTCGAGGTGCGCCAGCGCGGGCAGTTCACTCCCGGCGACACCGCGCACGACCTCGCCGGGCAGACCGCCGGTCTCGAACCGGAGCGTGCGCAGGTGCTCATGGCGCACCGCCGGGAAGCGCAGCCCGGTGCCGCCGCGGATCCCGAGTTCCGCCAACTGCGGATAGGCGGCGAGGACCGGGGTGACGTCGGACTGCTCGATCCAGGAGATCTCCGCCTCCTCCATCTCCAGGTCACCGATGAACACGGCCCGCAGACCGGTCAGCCGCTCCCGGTCCTTCACGAGGCAGTTCACGATGAGTTCGGAGTCGTTGTCGTACGCCTCGCCCCACGGGCCCACGATGATCGCGCGTATCCCTGCGGGATCCACGGTCTGGAGGAAGCTGTCCCACAGTTCCTCGAACGCGATGTCCGAGTCCCCGTACGGATCGACGGCCACCCGCCACGCCACGGCACCCGCCTCCGGCAGCTCCCGCTTCGACCCGGTTTCGAACTCGAAGGCCGGGAGGCCGTGCAGTTCCTTCAGATGCTCGACGTTCGACATGACGCGCTGGCCTCCTGGGACCGTGATCGTGCGGTGGTTGCAAGAGTTCTACCAACCCGCACTGACAACGCGGATGACGGGCTGTGGGGAAACCGCTCGCGGGGCCGTTGTCAGACCCCCCGCGTAGCGTCGTGGTCATCGGTCAGCGAGGTGCCGACGGGGAAGGGAGACACCTGTGTACCGGCAAGGAGACGTCCTGATCGTGCCCGTGGCGGAGGAGGCCGTGCCGCCCGGCACCGACCGGCTGCCGCGCCAGCCGCGGGACGCCCGGGGCCGGCTGGTGCTGGCCCTCGGCGAGGTCACCGGCCACGCGCACGCCGTGGTCGGGCCCGGCACCCTGGTCCGCGAGACCGGGCCGTTCGGCACCGCCTACCTCCATCTCCCGGACGGCGGACGGGTGGTGCACGAGGAACACGCGGCGATACCGCTGCCCAAGGGCTGGTACCGCGTGGTGCGCCAGCGCGAGTACGTACCCGGCGCGGTCCGCGTCGTGGCGGACTGAGACGGCGGGGCGCGACGGTGACGGCGGTCGGTGAGGAACAGGAAGACGGGGGAACGATGGCGGCGGTCGGCGGGGAAGCAGGGGGAGCCGTGGTGGCGGTCGGAGCGAGGACCGGGGCTGTCATGGCGGCGGTTGTCGGGGGAGTCGAGGGATCGATGAGTGCGGTCGGCGGGGAAGCCGGGGAGACGATGACGGTGGGGAGCGGTGTGGTGATGACCGGGAGCGGTGCGGTGACGGCGGGGAGCGGTGCGGTGACGACCGGGAGTGGTGCGGTGACGATGGAGGACGGCGCGGTGGCCACGGCGGAGACGGCCCACACCTGGCGGGCGGTGGCCTCGGCGACCGGTGCCGCGGACCGCGCGGCCGCCGAGGAGGGCGTGTGCCTGGCCTACCGGCTGGCGGGTCTGCCCGAGCCGGAGAACATCGTCTGGGCGGACTCGCCCCGCGCGGGCGCGGCTGTGGTCATGCGGCTGACGGCGGAGGGCACGGCCGGGCGCAGCGTCCGCGACGCGGTACGCACCCGGCCGTGGGCGACCGCACGCGGACGCCTCCTCGACCGGGTGGGCCCGGACGGCTGGGCCGGGCACTGGGCCCTGACCGGGGCTCAATTGTGGGACGGCCTGGTGATGCTGACCGAGCGGATACGGACCGGCCTGATCGAGGAACTGGCCGGAACCGCGGCCACTTCGGACGGTACGGCCGATACCCCGGCCGATGCCAGGAAGGCGGCGAAGGAAGCGGCGGCCGCCGAGCAGGCCGTCCGCCTGACACTCCTCGACGCCGTCCTGGGCCAGCACGACGCCGCGTGGCTGGCGGCGTTCGACGGCCAGGAGGGCGCGGAGGGGCTCGCGGGGATCGCCGCGGTGGCCCGCGCCGCGGGCTGGTGGTGGCCGTACGAGAAGACGGCGGTCGTCTGCGAGCGCCCCGTGGAACTCCACCTGGACGAGGCGGGCCGGCTCGACCGGGGCGACGGCCCCGCGCTCGCCTTCCCCGACGGCTTCGCCCTGTACGCCTGGCGCGGCATGCCCGTCCCGCCCGAATTCCTCGATGGCCTCAGCGAGTTGACGCCCCGGCGGATACGCGAGGAGAAGAACGCCGAACTGCGCCGCGTGATGCTGGAGCACTACGGCTACGACCGCTACCTCAAGGAGTCCGATGCCGCACCGGTCCAGCGGGACGAGACGGGCGTGCTCTGGCGCCTCGAACTGGAGGGCGACGAGCCGCAGGTGATGGTCGAGGTCGTCAACTCCACCCCGGAACCCGACGGCACCCACCGCACCTACTGGCTCCGCGTCCCGCCCCGCACCCGCACCGCACGGGAGGGCGTCGCCTGGACCTTCGGCCTGGAGGAGGCGGAGTACGCGCCGATGCGCCAGACCTGAGCCGGACGGGACCGCTCAGGACCCGGTGCGGAGCGTGTGTCCCCAGGCCTCGACCGTGGTGACCTCGCCGCGCTGGGTGAGGACGCCGCTCACGAGGGCGTCGTGCAGCGAGGGCTTGGGGTCGGCGCAGGCGTCGGACAGAACGGTGACCCGGTAGTCGAGGTCGGCGGCCTGGAGCGCGGTGGACAGCACGATCCCACTGGTGGCGATGCCCGCCAGGACGAGATGGTCGATGCCCTGGGCGGCCAGGATCTGCTGGAGATTGTTCCCGGTGAACGCGCTGACCCGGTTCTTGTACACGACGATCTCCCCGTCCGCGGGGGCGACGTCCGGGTGGATCGCGGCACCGGGGTCGTCCGCCGTGAACAGGTGCGTCGGCAGGGCGCCGAAGGTCTTGTTGAAGGGGTGGGCGTCGACATGCCCGGGACGCAGCTGGAGCGCCACATGGATGACCGGGACACCGGCGTCGCGGGCGGTGCGCAGGGCGCGCACGGCATGGGGGAGGTAGCCGTCGGCCACCTGGGGGACGTGGCAGTTCTGGACGTCCATGAGCAGGAGAGCGGTGCGGGGCATGGTGGTGCCTTTCGTACGGTCGTGCGGTCTTACGGTGGTGCGGTCCTACGGTGGTGCGGTCTTCGGCCCCCGGGAGGGGGGACTCCGGGGCTACTTCGCCGCCTGGGTGTCCGGCGCCGGGGCCCGGTCGAGGGAGCGGTCGAGGACGGTCAGCAGCAGGTAGAGCACGCCGGCGCCGATCATGATCCACACTAGGTGGTGCATGCCGCCAGTGTCGATGTGCCTCCCGAAGGACGCGGCGGCCGCGGAGGAGGCGATCATCGAGCCGATGTAGGCGAAGGTGCGCAGCAGCCCGGCCGAGGACGCGATCCGCTCGGGATCGGCCTGGAAGTAGACGGAGTTCTGGAGGGCCAGATTGTTCAGCCCCTGCGGGATACCGAAGACCAGCGTGACGAGGAACAGCGTCCACAGCGGGCTGCTTCCGGCGAGCGTGAGCATCAGCAGGCAGGCGACGATCTGCCCCGCCGCGCCGACCAGCAGCTTGCCGCGCACGCCCGGCCGCCGCCCGGAGACGATGGAGACGCCGATCGCGACCAGGAACGTGGGGATCTGCACCAGTCCCGCGCGGAAGGGGGACAGCCCGTAGCCCTCTTCGGTCCACTGGCTGAAGCCGTACAGGAAGGCGTAGGCGACGACGTACGCGACGAGGGCGCGCAGGTACGTGGCCAGCAGCGGCATGTTCCCGCCGAACACCCGCAGGTCGATGAAGGGGGCGGCGGCGCGCAGCTCCCGCACCGCGAACCCGGCGCCCAGGGCCGCGGCGACGACCAGCAGATACCAGTCGCGCGCATGCGGGTTCATCAGGAACAGCAGCAGCGAGGTGAGGGTCGCCGCGAACAGGGCCATGCCGGGCAGGTCGAGCTGGGAGACCAGGCTGCCGCGCCGCTCGGCCGGATCATCCGCCACGGGCGCCGACTTGGGCAGCCAGAGCAGGCCCAGCACCACGGAGGCGACGGACAGCGGCACGTTCAGCGCGAAGGTGGCCCGCCAGCCGCCCACCGCGATCAGCAGTCCGCCGAGCAGGGGGCCGATGACCGCGATCGTCTGGTTGGCGACCGCCAGCGCGGTCAGCACCCCGCCCGGGCTGTCCCGCCCGGTGCGCTTGGCCTCGCTGCGTACCAGGGCCATCGCGGCGGGGTAACCGGAGCAGGTGCCGAACCCGAGCAGGACACGGGCGACGATCAGTACCGCCATGTTGGGGGCCAGGGTGCCGACGACACCGGCGACCCCGACGAGGCTGGTGCTCGCGAGGAAGAGCCTGCGCGGCCCGAAGAGGTCGATGAGCCGCCCCACGACGGGCTGCCCGAGCGAGGTGGCCAGATAGAGGGCGGAGACCAGCCACGCGGTCTGCGAGGCCGGTGCGCCCAGGGCCTTGCCGATGGGGACGAGCGCGACCGAGATGATGGTGGAGTTGATCGGGTTCAGGATCGAGCCCAGCATCATCGGCGGCAGCAGCCGCCGGTCGAATCCGGGCCGGTCCGTCTCCCGTATCGCCCCCGGCTCCGTTTCAGTCATGGGTCAGCCGCTCCAGTACGGTCATCGCGGCGATCACATTGCGGCGTTCCTCCTCCGTGCACCGCTCCTGCAACCGGCCGGCGAGCCACTCCGTGCGGGCCTGTCGCCCCTTCTCCACCCGGCGCCGGCCCGCCGCGGTCAGCTCGATCAGCAGCCGCCGGCCGTCGTCCGGGTCCGGGGCGCGTTCCACCAGCTCCAGTGCTACGAGCGCGGCGACCATCGCCGTCATCGACTGGTGCCGCACCCCCTCGGCCGTGGCCAGCTCGCTCGCCGTGACACCGCCCTTGTCGGCCAGCCGGGCCAGCACGGACGCCTGCCCCAATGTGATGTCCTCGGTCTCGGAGGCTTTCAGGATGCGCCGCCGCAACCGGCTGATCACCGCGCGAACCTCACGCGACGCCTCGACCGCCGACGGCGACAGACTCGGATTCTCACTCATACTCCGCACCTTAATCTGTACAGTCTCACCTGTACAGTTTCTCCTGTATGGCTGCCGGATCAAGGGAATGCCCGCCTGCCGGCCGGAGACGTGCCTGGAGTGGGAGGAAGGCGGCTACGCCTTCCTGGCGAGTCCCGCCGCGATGAGTTGTTCCCAGACGGTCGGTGTCCGGGGCTCCTCCGATGCGTCCGGATGCCATTGGAAGGCGGGGACGATGCCCGGAGGCCGGAGGGTCAAGGTGCCGAAGAGGGCACGCGGTTCGGCGTCCGTGCGCCAGCGGCCACGGCCGAAGGTGCCGATGAGCTTGGCCTGGGCGGCCTCGGTCTGCTCGTTGTGGCCGGAGCGGAAGTGGGAGATGAAGACGTAGCCGCCGGGCGCGATCGGCTCGGCCCAGTAGCGGACGATCCCGGCCGGGTCCTCGTCGTCGTTGAGATGGTGCGGAACGGCACTGAGGATGACGCCGACCGGCTGCCCGAAGCCGATCAGCTGCTCGGTCTCCGGGTGGTGGCGGATGGTGCCGGGGTCGCGGACGTCGCCCTCGATGATCGTCGTGGTGTCGTCCTCCGCCAGCAGCGCCCGGCCGTGCGCGAGGACGGTCGGGTCCGTGTCGACCTGGACGACGGCCGCCCCGGGCTGATGGCGCTGCGCGACCTGGTGCACATTGTCGGCGGTCGGCAGCCCGCTCCCCAGATCGACGAACTGCCGGACGCCGCCGCGCCCGAGGGCGCGGACCGCGCGGATCAACGCCCCTCGGTTGGTGTGGGCGATGGCGGCCGACCCCGGCAGGTTCACCTTGAAGTGGTCGCCGATCTCCCGGTCGACCGGGTAGTTGTCCTTGCCGCCGAGCAGATAGTCGTACACCCGGGCAATGCTCGGCGCCTGGCCGCCCTCGTCCGCCTTCATGGCCAACTTCCCTTCCTCGGGAGCGTCGTCGGCGTCATCGTAGGTATCCGGTGAGCCGGATGTGCGTGCCTTCGCCCCGGTGTGCCCGGCCGTGGGCGGACGTGTGTGGAGACCGTCCCTCGTGGCGATCACCCCCGTCCGAGGGCGGGGGTCACCCGCCGTATCGTTGCCTCGCATGTGGCCAGGAGAGCAGCCACCGGGGGGCGGACAGAACCCGCAGCAGCCCCCGGTCGAACATCAGCCGAACCCCTATCAGCAGGCCGGGTACCACCAGCCGAATCCCTACCAGCAGCCCCAGCAGTGGAACGCGCCCACTCAGCCGGTCGGCGCACCCGCGCCCCCGCCCACGGGCGGCGGTGGCGGCCGGGACCGTACCAAGCTCGTCGCCGTCATCGCCGCCGCGGCCGTCGTCGTCGCCGCGGGTGTCACCGGCTTCGTGCTGCTCGGCGGCAAGCACGACCGGGTGGACCCGGGCCCCACCCCGGCGCCGACCGGGGCGGCGCAGCAGAGCACGGACAACCCGCGCAGCCCCGACGGCCGTACCGCCACGGTCAAGGGCTGGAAGGTCGTCACCAACCCGGCCCAGGGCATCGCCTTCGACGTCCCGCCGCAGTGGAAGCTGCAGACGCCCGACTGGGTCACCTACGTCGCCAAGAACGACGACCCCGACGACAAGCCGCTCATCGCGGTCCAGGCCCCCGCGTCCCTCCAGCCCGAGTGGTGCTCCGCGGACACCGACAAGAACGGCACCGTGGACGACACCGCCCTGGCCACCGCGGGCAGCAGGCGCGACAACGGGGCCCGCAGCACCCAGGAGATAGCCGGCGCAGACCCGAGGACCTGGGTCTACGGCGCCTACACCCAGCCCGACAAGACCAAGGTGAAGTCCGGCACCGTCGAACCCTTCACCACCACCTCCGGCCTCAAGGGCGATCTGGGCAGCGCCTGGTCCACGGGGGTGAAGAAGGCGCAGAAATGCGTGACGGACGGCAAGGCGTGGACCTTCGCCTTCAAGAACGCCCAGGGCGACCTGGTCTCCTGGTCCTTCTTCGGCGCCAAGGGTGTCTCCGGCGAGGTGACGGACGAGACGGTACGGAAGATCGCCGCCACGGTGCGCCTGTACAAGCCCCCGTCCGACTCCTGACGCCCCTCACCGACCGCCCCGGAGCGGGCCGCCCTCGCCCGAACGGCCGCTTCGGGGTGGTAGCCCCCCTGTCCCGGCCGGGGGGCAGCCCCCGGCCGGTCCGGAGGCTGGCAGGCTGTCTCGGGCGGACGGCCGTCGGGAGACTCGACGCATGACGATTTCCACCGACGCGTCCGTGGTCACGGGACCATCTGCCGCCCCATCCCGCACCTCGCCCTCCCGGGCGGGCAGCGACTTCGCCGGACTCTCCCAGCGCATCACCGAGGCGGGTCTGCTGAAGCGGCGCCCCGGTTACTACACGGTGCGGCTCGGCCTGGTGATCGCACTGCTGTCGGCGGGCTGGGGAACCTTCGCCGTGCTCGGCGACACCTGGTGGCAGCTCGCGGTCGCCGCCTTCCTCGCCCTGGCCTTCGGCCAGGTCGCCCTGGTGGCACACGACCTGGCCCACCGGCAGGTCTTCCGGCGGCGCCGCCCGAGCGAGACATGGGGCCGGCTCTTCGGCAACCTCGCCATCGGCATGAGCTACGGCTGGTGGATGAACAAGCACACCCGCCACCACGCCAACCCCAACCATGAGGAACTCGACCCCGATGTCGCCCCGGACATCCTGGTCTGGTCCACCGACCAGGCCCGCAACAGCAAGGGCATGGCCCGGTTCATCGGCGGTCACCAGGCATTCCTGTTCTTCCCGTTGCTGACCCTGGAGGGCTTCAACCTGCATGTGGCGAGCGTGCGCGCGCTGCGCTCGCCGTCGATGAAGAACCGGCTCCTGGAGGGCTCCCTGCTCTTCCTCCACATGGCGGCCTATCTGTCCGCGCTGTTCCTGGTGCTCCCTCCCGGGAAGGCGGTGGCGTTCCTCGCCGTGCACCAGTGCCTGTTCGGTGTCTATCTGGGCTGCACCTTCGCGCCGAACCACAAGGGCATGCCGACCCTCAGCGGTGGCGAACGGCCCGACTTCCTGCGCCGCCAGGTGCTCACCTCCCGCAATGTGCGCGGCGGTCCGCTCACCGATGTGATGCTCGGCGGGCTCAACTACCAGATCGAACACCACCTGTTCCCGAGCATGCCCACACCCCATCTGCGCCGGGCCCGGACCATCGTGCGGGCGTACTGCGCGGAGATAGGCGTGCCGTACCACGAGACCGGACTGATCCGGTCCTACCGCGAGGCGCTCACCCATATGCACCGGGTGGGGGAACCGATCAGGCGGCAGCGCAGGGAGGAGTTCTGACATACGGCCCCCGGAGCCTCCCGCTCTCGGCCTGCGCCCCGGGGACCCGCAAGGTCAGCCCACCATCTCCTCGATGAGGTCGGCGGCCCGCGCGGTGCCGCCCTCGGCCCGCGCCTCGGCACTCAGCCGCGCCGAGCGTCGTGCCACCTCCGGATCCCCGACCAGGTCCAGCAGAGCGGCCCGGAGGGCGTCGGCGGTGGCATCCGCGGTGTCGATGCGGCGGGCCACGCCCAGCTCCACCAGCCGGTCGGCGTTCATGAACTGCTCGGCGGCCTGCGGTACGGCGATCATCGGTACCCCCGCCAGCAGGCCCTCGCCGCAGCCGCCCATGCCGGCGTGGGTGACGAAGGCGTCCGCCCGGTCGAGGATCGCCCGCTGCGGGACCCAGGAGTGGACCTCGACATGGGGCGGGATGGTGCCGAGTTCGTGAGGATCCGTGTACTTGCCGATCTGGAGGACGACATGCCAGCCGGGCAGATTCCCGTAGGCCGCCAGACACTGTCGGTAGAACTCCGGTTGCCGGGTGAACGCCGAACCCAGGGAGACCAGCAGCACCTTCTCGGCTCCCGCCGGTCGGGCCCACTCCTCCGTGGCGGGCGTGGCCTGGTCGAAGCAGGGTCCGACATAGGTCACGGTGCCGGTGTCGACGCGGTCGGAGTGCGGCTGCATCGCGCGGGAGATCAGCGCCAGGGTACGCGCGGGCCGACCGAAGAAGGAGTCCACATCGGTCGTGGACGCCCCGCACCCGGCGAGCCACTCGGCGAACCTCGCCCAGTGGGCGTCGGCGCCCGGCAACTGCCGGATGGGTGCCGAGACTTCCTCGGCGTAGCCCTCCCACGCCACGAACGTCGGAGACAGCTGAAGCAGCGGCCGGTTCTGCACCTCGGCGAGGGCGCGCCCGGCGTAGGCGCCGATGTCGTACAGATACAGATCCGCCGGGTCCCGGTCGTAGGTGGCGCGCAGCCGGGGGAGTGCCCGCACCGCGTCGGAGAGGAAGAGGTCCATCGTGGCGATGGGGTCCTCCGGCCAGATGTTGTCGGCGAACGGCAGCCCGGACGAGTAGGGCACAAGCTCGGCGCCGGCGCCCGTGACCAGGTCGGTGACCGCCGGGTCGTTGGCGTACGTCACCCGGTGGCCGCGCGCCACCAGTTCACGGATGACCGCGAGGCTGGGCAGGACATGACTGACGAGGGGGATGCCGACCATGGCGATATGGGCAGGGTGGCGCGAGGCGGAAGGCAGGGAAGACAAGAGGACTCACTCGTTTCTGGTCTACGGCGACAGGAATACGGCAGGCCGGCGCGCCGACGGAACTCGGTCGTCGTGGCGGGCGCGCTGAGGCATGCGGAGGGGAACCGGGGCGAGGCCCCGACCCGTTCAGCCGTAGATCTGAGTGAAATACATGCCCGCGACTCTAGCCGTGCCGGGACATCGCCGCACCGCATTTATCTTCCGGACGCGCAGAGCGGACTTGATGCAGCGAGGGCAACAAGCGCTGGACGACGCCGGCGGCGTCGACGCGGACACGAGCCCGGCCTCCGCAGACCCGCGGGTCGTCGGATGTGCGCTCGACTCGTCTGTCACTTCACGCCATGCCTTCGCACGGACGGGAGCGCCAGTACCACCGCGACCGCGGTCAGCTGCCACAGCACGCCGAGCCCCAGGAGCCGGTCTGCTCCGACGACGCCCGACACCGGCCCGGCCAGTGCCAGTCCGAGCGGCCCCAGAGCGAAGGCGCCCAGGCTGTCGAAGGCGCTGATGCGTCCGCGGATCTCGGCGGGGATCTCACGCTGGATGACCGTCGTCACGAGGGTGCTGCATACCGCCGCGCCGCCGCCCGCGAGAAGAGCGGCGGCTGCCACCCCAACCAGGGGCGCCCGCGCGGCCAGCGCGGCCGCCGGAATGGCCCAGCCGGCGGACGCGGCCATGGACCAGGCGAGTGCCCGGCTGGGGTTCCGGCCGAGCAGCGCCAGGCCGCCGACGATCGAGCCGGTGCCGTACAAGGCCAGTACCAGCCCCCACGCCCGCGCGCCGCCGAGCCGCTGCTGGGCGAGAGTCGGTCCAAGCACCAGGAACGGCGCCCAGAGCAGGAAGTTGAACAGGCTGATATGGAGGGTCGTGACCCACAACCAGGTGCGGGAGGTGAACTCCTTCCAGCCGCGTCCCAGTTCGCTGAACAATCCGCGGCGTGGTGCCGACGACTGCGACAGGGGCAGCCCGGCCAGGGCCACGACGCTCACGCCGTAGCTGACCGCGTCGACAGCGACGACTGAGCCCGGATCGGAAACCGCGATGAGCAGACCGGCCAGACCTGGCCCCGCGACCGAGGCCACGGCCTGGGTGATCTGCAGCACCGCGTTGGCGTCCGCAAGGTCGTCCGCGGGAACGAGGCCGGGCACCAGGGCCGCCAGGCCCGGGCTGAATCCGCCCTCACCGATTCCGAGGATCACCGCCAGGGCGACCACTTCCCAGATTCTCGCGGTGTGGGTGAGCAGCAGCACGGCGAGCACGCTCTGGGAGGCGAACCTGAGCAGATCCGCCGTCAGCATGACCGCACGGGCCCCGAGCCGATCGGTGAACACTCCGCCGAGCAGCAGTACGGCCAGCACCGCGAGAATCCGGGCCGCCATCACCACGCCGACAGCGTCGACCCCGCCGCCCGGCAGCTGCAGCACGGCGAAGGTCGTAGCGATCGTGTTCATCCCGGAGCCGAGCAGCGACGTGCTCTGGCCGACGAGGAAACGGCGGAGCCGGGAGTGCCGCAGCGCGCGAAGACGGTGAGCAGCCGTCCGGGGCCTGGAGACAGCGGGAGGGCTAGTGCGAAGCGTCATGGGGCCGCACTCTTCCTCCACCAAGCTATTCCCTGCAAGCGTTTCCGGAAATAAAGCCGAGCCTTTAACGAGCCAATTCACTTCTGTCTGAATTGGCGCAGTAAATAGCCTTCATTTACTGCAACACGCCTGGTGGTAGGCTCAGTTACGCAAGAGCAAGACAGTCCTCGTGAAACTCATTTACTGCGGATGGCCAGCATGGGTAAGCGCCAAACCGGCGACGTGGGCACGCTCCGTCCAGCCCCGGTGGAATACAGCGCCGCCGTCGATCGCTACCTCGCCGCGGCCGATCTCGGCAGCGCCTCCCGCCGCGTCTACCGCATCTCGCTGCACGGCTGGGCCTGGCCGCTGGTCGACCGCCGGGCTCCGACCGGCCGCGAGCGCAGGGGAGCCCGTCCGCCCGTCGTACCGCTGGCCCTGCTCGACGACCCGGAGGCTCCGCAGCGGCTGCAACAGGGTCTGGACGACCGTGCCGCCGCCACGCAACCACGCACACTGGCCCGCGAATTGACCTGCCTCCGAGCAGCCACGGCATGGTGGGTGGCACAGGGCTGGATCGCCACGGACCCAGCGATCGGACTGGAACCGCCGACGCCGGGCCCTGGGCCGGCACCCGTCCCCTCTGACGCTCCCTCGGCTGCGGGGGCGGCTGCCGCTGGCCAGGATCGGGCCCGTGCCGTCCTCGCCCTGCGGGCCGCACTCAGGGAGTTGACCCTGTGGCATCTCCTCCACGAGTCGCGCGCCCCCATCGAGCAGGTGCTCGCCCTCGACATCGACCACCTGGACCTTCCCCGGCGACGTACCAAGGAGCATGTCGTAGGGCCCCTGAGCTGGGGACCGGGCACGGCACACCTGCTGCCCATGCTGCTGGCCGGGCGCACCGCGGGGCCGGTGTTCGTCACCGACCGACGGGCCCCCGTCGGCACACCGGCAGCCGACCGCTGCCCGGTGACGGGCCGGGGACGGCTTTCCTACCGCCGAGCCGCGGAACTCTTCACCGCCGCGACCAGACCACTCGATCCAGCAGGCCGCGGCTGGACCCTGCTCGCCCTGCGCGACCGAACGCCCCGGAACGGACCGGCGCGTAGATCCCCAGGAGCCCCTTAAAGCCCGTAGATCTCCCGGATCCTCTGGATAAGGCTCTGGTAGGCGCCCTGCGTTGCGAGCAGCTCCTCACACATCGCGACGACCCTTGGAGGCATTCGCTACGCCTGAGGACTACTCTCCGCCAGCACGCGCGGGGGCGGCCGCCTCCAAGCCGGCGATGCTGCCCGCCATGATGGTGCGGATGTGCTCGGTGATGTGCTCCGCAGGCCAGTCCCACCAGGCCACCGCGAGGAGCCGGGCGGTGTCCTCGGCGCTGTAGCGGGTGCGGATGAGGCGGGCCGGGTTGCCGCCGACGATGCCGTAGTCGGGGACGTCCGCGGTGACCACGGCGCCGGTCGCGATGATCGCGCCGTGGCCGATCCGCACGCCAGGCATCACCGTCGCGCCGTGCCCGAACCAGACGTCGTTGCCGACGACGGTGTCCCCCCGGTTCGGCAGGCCGGTGAGCAGGTCGAAGTGCTCGGACCAGGAGCCGCCCATGGTGGGGAAGGGGAAGGTCGAGGGGCCGTCCATGCGGTGGTTGGCGCCGTTCATGATGAACCGCACGCCGGTGCCGAGCGCGCAGAACCTGCCGATGATCAGCTTCTCCGGCCCGTAGTGGTAGAGCACGTTGCGCGTCTCGAAGGCGGTCGCGTCGTCGGGGTCGTCGTAGTACGAGTACTCCCCGACCTTGATCAGCGGGGACTTCACCAGCGGCTTCAGCAGGGCGACGCGCGGCTGCCCGGGCATCGGATGCAGGACGGTCGGATCGGCCGGTACGGGCATGGTGGGGTCCCCCTGATGGGCTCGGCTGCGACGGGTCTTTCCATGATCGTGGTCCGGGGCCCGCCCCGGACACTGATTTATGCGGGCCCCGCCGTCCGGCCTCCGCCGAGCCCTGGGACGCCGGTCTGGAAGGCGGTCGAGCACGACCCGAACGTCACCTTCGACGTCAGCGGCGACTACGCCTTCATCCCGGGCACCTGGCGCGCCGCGCCCGGGGTTCCGCCCACCGACGGCGTGCCGACCAGCTACTACGCGGCCGTCCAGTTCACCTGCCGCGCCCGCGTCATCGACGGCCCCGAGGCCAAGGCCGAACTGCTGCGCCGCCAGCTGGCGCACTTCCAGCCCGACGGCGACCACGCCCCCGTCGAGGTCGACCGGCTGCCCTACGGCCGGATGCTGCCGGGCATCCGCGGCTGGAACTGGACGTGGTCGAGGTGCGGGCCAAGTTCAAGTACGACAACCAGAAGCCCGTGGAACTGCGCACCACCGTCGCCGACCGCCTCATCGAAACGCGGCGGGGGCCTCGATGTGCCTATGGGCCGCCAGCAGCTGCGCCGCGTGGACCGCGTCGGAACCTGGAAGGCCCGACCCCCGCGATGTGACGGCGGACGCGCGCGATGGCCGGGTCACCGAGCAGCTGCGCCGCGAGGTCGACGGGGTGGTGTCGGTGTCCGGGGACCCCACCTTCCGGACGGACCACGCCCGGGACGCGCTCACCGGGGTGTGAGCACCGGTTCCGGACGGAGGCCGACCACCCGCCGGAGCCCCCGGCTCACCCGTGGGTCGGAACGGCGATCACGGGGCAGCGGGCGTGGTGCAGCACGCCCTGGCTCACCGAGCCCAGCAGCATGCCCGCGAAGCCGCCGCGCCCCCGCGTGCCCACCACCAGGCCGAGCGCGTGTTCCGAGGCCTCGGTGAGCACCTGCACCGGATGGCCCGCGACCACTTCGTGGTGCAGGTCCACCTCGGGGTAGCGGGCGTGGCGGCCCGCCACGATCTCGGAGAGGAGGCGGCGGGACTCCTCCTGCGGCCCGCGCTCGTCGAAGACCCGCAGTGGGCCGTGCTCCCATACCAGCAGGGCCCGCAGCCCCGCGCCGCGCAGCGCCGCCTCCTCGAACGCCACGTCCACCGCCGCCGCGGAGCGTTCGCTGCCGTCGACGCCGACGACGTAGTACGGCGGATCCTGGGTGGTGTGTTCCGGCTCGGGCACGACCATCAGGGGACAGTGTGTACGGGCCATCACCGGGAGGGCGATCGACGCGGAGCCGAACACCTCCTGGCGCCGGCTCAGATGGTGCGAGCCGAGGACGAGCGAGGTGGCGTCGCGACTCTGCTCGCACAGCGTCCACACCGGATCGCCCTCCGCGAGCAGCGTGTCCACCGCCAGGCCCGGGTGCCGGGCCGACACGAACTCCGCGGCCTCCTCCAGCACCTTCTTCCCGGCCTCGTGCAGCGCCTCGTTCCATCCCTCCCAGGAGGGCGGGACCGCCGTTCTGCGGTCGCCGGGGGTCGGTACGCCCTCGACATGGACCAGACGCAGTGGCAGCCGTCGGCGGGCGGGCTCGTCCGCGGCCCAGGCGGGTGCCGTGCGGCGGGCGGGGCCGGGATCGAGCCCCACCACGATCGGCCGGCGACCGGAGCCGGGGTTCCGGTCGTCCTTGCTCGCGGGTACGGGAGCGGACATCGCCCCATCTCCTCCCTGCGGCGGAGCGCCGCCGCGACTTCCATGAAAGCCCGGAACCGGGGGCCCTGCCAGGGGACCACCGGCCCCCGGCGGGGCCCCTCGGCACGACGACAGGGAATCGGGGCACCGTCCGGGACGCCGTGCGGGGAGCCGCGTACGACGGCATCGTGGAACTGACCGGACTGGTGCCCGCGACGCCCACTCGGCGGCGTCCCGGTTCCCGGACAGCTGACGGCCGGCCCTCGCGAGCGCGGCTCAGCGGGGCCCCACCAGATCCCACTCCCGGTCCCACCGGGCCAGCCGGCGCCGGTCGAGACGGGACCGCGCGAACGCGCCCGCGCCGAGCACCGGAGCCGCGGCGACCAGCGCGGCACCGGCGGCGAGGAGACCGGCCTCGATGCGCCCCTCGGCGAGGTCCGTGGGCGCGGTCGTGACGAGCCGGCCCCGGTCGTCCTGCCACAGGTGGACCGTGGTGCCCCGGGGCAGGCTCGGGTCCACCAGCGTGTGCCCGGTACGGGGCGTACCGTCCGGCGCCACCCAGCGCACGGTGTCCCGCACCCGGCCGTCCGCCGACCACTGCGCGGCGACGCCCTGCGGCGCGTCGGCCATCAGGACCGCCCGCACGGGATGCCGCTGGGCGCGCTGCTCCGCGAAGCGGTGCTCGGCGGCACGGAACACCAGCGGTGCGACGACCGCGCCGACGAGCACCACGACCGCCCAGACGGCCAGCACGGTCCACGCCTCCAGGACGTCCTCGCGCCGTCGCAGCGGGTTGCTCCGCCACCGCCACAGATGCCGTTTGCCGCTCATCACGGAGACCTCCGCCTCGTCCCGAATCCCTTGCCTCCGACGGTGCCTGGCAAGGGTCCCGCGCCGACAGGGGCCGAGGGACCTCCATGGCGGGCCGCCCGGGTCCGGATCCGGCGCCGGGCGGGCCCAGGAGGCCCGGGCCGTGCCGTCGGGCCCGATGCCCTCGAAAGGGTCGATTACCGCGTCGAACTCGAATGGGTCGACTACCGCGTCGACTACCGCAAGGCCGCCGCCCTGGCCACCGTCGCCGACGAGAACCACACCTGGGTGTGAGCGAGGCGCGACTTGGCGCCGTGAGGATCCGTCAGGGCAGCTCGATGGAGCGTTCCTCGTCCAGGATCCGGTAGCCCGCGCTGGTGTGGAGGTTCATGGCCACCTCGTTCCCGCCCCGCACCGAGAACATCAGCGCCGATTCACCGGCCGCGAAGGTGGCCCGTTCGCCGACCGCCATCGCGGCTCAGGGTCCCCGAGCGGACGATGTCACCGACGTAGGACGCCTTTTCGAGGGCGAGCCAGTCGGAAGACCCGGCCGGTGTCATCGGCCGCGCGGTGGCACCGTCGACCGGCTCCGGTGGGGCGTCCACCCGGCGCGCCCTGAGCTGCCCGTTGACGCGTTAACCGGCGGACACCTCACGCAGGGCGGGTTCGGTGAACCGGACGCTCACCCGCCGCGCGCCCCGCTCCGCACACCATCCCCGCGCCCACTCCCGGGCGGCCTCCTCATGCCCCTGCCCGGCATACTCCGTGGTTACGCGCAGATCCCCGATACGCCCTGCGAGCTGCCCGTTCCTCTCGGCCACGCTCACGGCCACGAAGCCCACCCGGACCCCGGCGTCCATGATCCCGGCGACGGTCCAGTCCCCGACCGTGGCGCGCCCCTTCGACACGAACTCCGCCGCCGCGTCCATGCCGAGCCCGGCCGCGCGATACGCGGCGACGAGCCGTCGCTCGAAGTCCTTCAGCCACACCGTGCCGTCATCGACAACGCTGAATTCTGTCACCCGGTCACATTAGTCACGTCGTCATGAACCCGACTGGATGCTTTCCGGCGGAAACCTCGGCCCCAAGCCCCGAAGAACGCCCTCGGTACGATCATCAGGATCATCCGCTCCGAGGAGTCCAGCTCAGTGACCGTCGCCCCACCGCCCCGTGCCGTCGCCGGCGTCCTTCCGATACGGACGCTCACCCGCGTCGAGGACGACGAGCAGCTGTCGGCCCTGCTGTGGCGGGCCGGATCCGGCTGGCGGATGATCAGCAGCGCGGTTCTCGGCGGGGGCATCGGTGAGCGCTCCTGGGTGCTCAACGCCCAGGTCTCGCACGGCTACAGCCGCACCGACCCCGACAGCCACCTCGCAAGCCTCGCCCAGGACGCCGGGGCGCGGGGGCCGGGCGTCGGTCTGATGACGGCCGCCGACGTCCTCCGGTACGGCCGAGGGTACGACGACGGTGTCGAGGCGGTGGTCACCGCGGGTCTCGGCGTCCACGGCTGGGCCGCCGCCCCCGCCCCGGGCACGCTCTCGCCGCCCGCGCCCGGCACCATCAACATCGTCGTCGCCGTCCCCACCGCCCTGACCGACGCCGCGCTGGTCAACGCGGTCACCACCGCCACCGAGGCCAAGGTCCAGGCCCTCCTCGACTCCGGCTACGACTGCTCCGGCACCCCCACGGACGCGGTGTGCGTCGCCGCCCGGATCCCCCGACCCGGCGAGGAGCCGCAGTCCTTCGCCGGCCCCCGCTCCCTGTGGGGCGCGCGTCTGGCCCGCGCGGTTCATTCCGCGGTGTGTGCCGCCGTAGAGCCGGTGCGCGGTGGAACCCTCACATCGGCGGGGACACCCGCTGGTTCATGACCGCGGACGCAGGCGCGGTCTTCGAGGTCAAGTCGCTTTGCGGAGAGCCATTTCGACAAGGGAATCGCAACTTCGACATGTCGCGCGGGGACAGCTACCTTCATCGCGTCCTCGGCGGTCACCCGCGGTCGCACCGGGGTTCCTTCAGGCACGGGCCACCGACCGCGGGACCACGCCGGGCACCCTCAACCAGGGAGAGAAGCATGCCCCATCTTGCTCTGTACACATTCGGCGTCCTGAAGTCACCTCTCGCCGATCCCGCCCCTCTCACGCGCGAGTTCTACGACATCGGTGAGGCCGTCTACCGGAAGATCGGCGGGCACCCCGGGTACCTCGCGCACGCTGAAGCGGCGGACGGTGACCGGGGCATGCTCTTCGGGGCGGACTGGGGTGCGTGGGGAGAGTTCGCCGTACCGACCTGGTACGGCAAGGGCCGTACCGTGGAGACCACCGCGCTGGCCGCGACCCTCTCGCTCTGGACCGACCTGAGCCCCGTCTTCGACGCCATCTACACCGGTCTGCACCGTGCCGCGCTGAACAGGCGTTACGACTGGTTCGAGAGGACCGGACACCCGAATTACGTGTTCTGGTGGGTCGCCGACGGCGAGATACCCACCTGGCAGGACGGGGTTTCCAGGCTGGAACACCTCCACGAGCACGGCCCCGCGCCGCACGCCTTCACCTTCCACCACCCGTTCGCCCCGGACGGAACCCCCACCAGGATCAAAGGCATCGGGCCGCAGAACGACCAGGTCCGCTGACGAGGAAGCCGACCCCGCACCTTCCATGGCCGACCGGTCGGCCGGAACTCGGTCGGCCGCCCGCTCGCGGAGCCCCTCGCCGACGCCGGTCAGTCCCGCGCCAGCAGCAGCCGTGTCATCCCCGCCGTGACAAGGAGCAGCGCGGCGACGGCCAACAGCCCGATACGCATCCCGTGGAGGGAGAAGCCGCCGTCGGTACCCGCGAGCAGGCCGCCTGGAACGCGGCCGCGAGACCAACCCCTCGATCGCTGTCGTCGACGCCCTCGGCCGGGCGCTGCGCCTGCGCGGCGACGGCTACGAACGCCTTCACGAACTGGCCGAGTTGGCCTCCGGTCGCACCTCCGAACTCCCGGCCTGCGCGGACCACACCGTCCGCGACTCCGTCCTGCTCCTGCTGGAGTTGGTACGCCCGCTGCCCGCCTATGTCGTGAGCCGCTACAACCGAGTCCTGGCCGCCAACCCGCCGGGCCGGCGCCTGCTGCCCGGCCTGTGGGACTGGCCCGGACACCAGCGCAATGTGACCCGTTACCTCTTCCTCCACCCGACGGGCAGGACGCTGTACGAACCCTGGGAGGACACCGTCGCCCTCTCGGTCGCGCACCTGCGGGCAGTGGCAGGCGCCGACCCGGACAACCCGGAACTGACCACCCTCGTCGGCGAACTGGTCCTCAAATCGCCGGAATTCGCCCGCCTGTGGGAACGGTACGACGTCTGCGAACGCGGCGGCGGAGAGAAGGGCTTCCGGCACCGGCGACGAAGAGGCCATGCTCGGGCTGGAGGACACCGAACGCCGTCCGGCGGCACGGCGAGCGGCAACCCCGTGACCGACCTGTGACATCTGTACCCATACTGAGACATTCCGAACGCCAGATCGGGGGCAGGCTCAAGTCGACCATGGTTCCCGCGGAGAACATCCGCAGGGCCATTGCACGACAAGGAGTGTCCGTATGAGCAAGAAGCACACATTCGCCGCGGTGGCCGCACTCGCGCTGGCGTTCACGGCGGGCGGGGGAATCGCCGTGGCCGCACCCGCGACGGCCGAGAACGTCGCGCCCTCGGCGTGCCGTCCGGCCAACCACACGGCGACGATCAAGGCGGCGCCCGCCAGTTCGGGGCACAGCCACTATCGCGTGACCCTGACCGCCGCGCGCGGGTACGAGTCGTGCGTGCTGGCCGGTTCGCCCACCGGCGTACGGTTCTCGAACCACGGCAAGCAGACCGGTGTGGCCGCCGGGCACTACGGCGACCAGAAGACGAAGGTGACCTTCGGTCCGGGCCACCCGGTGCACTTCGACATCCAGGTGCCGAACCTGCACCGCGGCACGGCCTCGAACGAGGCGTCGTTCACGCTTCAGGCCCCGGGCGGTGAGATCCCCGGCACGTCCTTCGCCGAAGGCAAGTTCTCCGTGGCCCCCGGCACCCTGATCGGCCCGGTCCAGCGCGGCGCCTGACCGGCACCGCCGGAAAAGCCTGAGTGTCCCGCGGCCGTACGGCCGCGGGACACTCAGGTGATGCGGAGAGGGCAGGATTCGAACCTGCGTGGACCCTTGCGGATCCGACCTCGAGACGTGCTCGCCGGTCCCCGATCAACCACTCCGGGCACCTCTCCTCGCTCCCGGTTCCCGGTCTCCCGGGCCCCGTTCACATGAAGAAGAGTGGCAGACCCGGCTGACGCGGGACTGACGCGCACGGCTTACAGACGGGCCTTCATGCTCTCGCAGACCCCGGGCACGTCCCCGATCTCGAAGTCGCCCCCGGCGCCGCGGAGTACACCGCGACAGCGTCCGAAGAGCTGGAAGTAGTCGACCGCGAAGAGGCCGAGGTTGTGCCGCACCTGCTTACGGCCCTCCGGTTCGAAGACGACATCGAGGCGGCCGTCCCGGGAGGCGATGTGCCAGGCGGCCGACGGGTCGGCCGCCGCGGGCTCGAAGGTGATGTCACCGAGCGGCTCGCACCTGCCGGGCGTCCACAGACAGGACTCCTCGGGCTCCCCGGCCAGTTCGGGCCGCGCCGCGAAGTTCGCCCCGACGACCGGGCCGGCGTCCGTCGGCGTCGCGAACGTACCCCAGACCCAGTTGGTCCGGTACGGCAGCAGCGAGCGGTGTTCGTCGAGTACCGCCAGATCGCGATCCGGCTCGAAGACGACCTCGGCGTCCCCGACACGGAGCACCCCGGCAGCGGGGAAGGCGGCCTTGTGCGTGTAGATGCTTCCGCCCGGCAACCGTGAACTCACCGAGAGCGGAGCGGTGGACTCCACGGCGTCGAGCTCCGACTCACCACGGATGGCCGGGGCCTTCGCCGTCGCGGCGATGTCGATCTCGATCCGATGCCGCGCCGACGCACGCGAAAAGGAATAGACGACCCGATACCCGACACGCTCGAACCGGCAGGCACTCTCCAGCAGTTCGGCGGGCAGCACGGGACTGCCACCGGCGGCATGGGCCGCGTGCTGGTGAAGAACCCGGACCGCCCTGTCATAGGCGTAGATCTCCGCGCCAGCGAGATAGTGCGCGTCCTGGATGATCAGCGACGCGTACCAGTCCGGGTGCGACAGCGTGAACCCGACCCACTCCTTGAGCCGCATCCTCTTCAGCCGCCGCGCGAGCCCGCCGTACACCTCAAGGGGGTCGACGACGGCGGGTCGATCGGGCAGGCGGCCCCAACGGCGAAGACCGTCCTCGATCAGGCGCTCAGGGGTGGACATGGCGGGTAGTGTGCCCAGGGCGTTCGGCGCCGGTCAACAGCTTGCGGGCGGCGAGGCCGACGGGCCCGCCGCCCCGCCCCCCGCCCCGGCGCCACGTCGTTACGATGACGTCCGTCGGCGCCGTGGCAGCCGGCTGTCCCGAGGCCGGCGGATCAGCCCGACCGGCGGGGGATCCCCAGCGGGTTCGCGTCCTGGAGTTCGGGCGGGAGGAGATCGTCGGGCCAGTCCTGGTAGGCGATCGGGACCAGCCAGCGGTCGATCGCCGTCGCGCCGACCGAGGTGTGCAGGGGCGCTGTTGTCGAGGGCCAGGGGCCGCCGTGGTGCATGGCCCAGCAGACGGCGACGCCGGTCGGCCAGCCGTTGTGGATGAGGCGGCCCACGCGGTGCCGCAGGGCCGTCACCACCCGCGCGGCCGCCGCCGCGTCGTCTGCCGTGGCGTGCACCGAGCCGGTGAGGCTGCCCGGCAGGGAGGCCAGGACCTGGGTCAGCGATTCCAGGTCCGGGTAGGTCACGACCAGTCCGGCCGGGCCGAAGCACTCCTCGGCCAGGGTGTCCAGACGGGCCGCGAAGGACTTCAGGGGCAGCCGCCAGACGCGCGGGACCACCGCGAACGAGTCGTCGCCCGCGTTTCCGGAGGCCAGCGGGACGAGGTCGGCGGCCGCGTCCAGTTCCGCCACCCGGGCCTGGTACCCGTCCCGGATCCGGGACGTCAGCATCGCCCCGGTCGTCGCCGCGCCGACCGCGGCCGCGACGGCGTCCAACAGCGCGCCGTCCTCGGGGACGAACAGCAGACCCGGGTTGGTGCAGAACTGTCCGGTGCCCAGGGTGAGCGACTGCGTGTACCCCTCCGCGATCTCCCGGGTGCGCTCGGCCGCCGCGCCCGGCAGGACCACCACCGGGTTGACGCTGCCGAGTTCACCGTAGAACGGGATCGGCTCCGGGCGGGCCGCGGCGAGGTCGTACAGGGCCCGTCCGCCGGACTGCGAGCCGGTGAAGCCGGCGGCCTTGACCGCCGGGTGGTTCACCAGCGCCACCCCGGCCTCGAAACCGGCGACGAGGCCGAGGACACCCTCGGGAGCCCCTGCCTCGCGCAGCGCCCCGGTGACGACGCGCGCGACCGCGGCCGAGGTCGCCGGGTGGCCCTCGTGCGCCTTGACGACCACCGGGCAGCCGGCCGCGAGCGCCGAGGCCGTGTCGCCGCCCGCCACGGAGAAGGCGAAGGGGAAGTTGGAGGCGCTGAACACCGCCACCGGTCCGATCGCCTGCCGCATCCGGCGGATGTCGGGGCGTCCGGCGGCCGGGTCGGCGGGGGTGAGTACGGCCTGCACATGGCCGCCGTCGCGCAGCACCTCGGCGAACAGGCGGAGCTGACCACTGGCGCGGCCCACCTCACCGGTCAGCCGGACCTGGCCCAGCGCGGTCTCCGCGTCGGCGACGGCGACCAGTTGGTCGCGGGCCGCGTCCAGCGCGTCGGCGGAGGCGTCGAGGGCCCGCGCCCGGTCGGCGGCGGGCACCGCGGACCAGAGAGGGAACGCGCGGGCGGCGGCGCGCGCCGCCGCGTCGACGTCCCGCGCGGTGGACACGGCGACCGGATCGCCGACGGGCTCACCGGTACGCGGGCTGACGCCCCGCAGCGGGGCGGACGTGGTCTCGGTCATCGATCGAACCTCCGGGTCGAGCGGGGGCGGTGAGGGTGAACTCGCGGAAGCGGTAGCGGAGTTGCGTGTGGCTTCAGGCGTTCGTGTCCGTGTCGTGGGAGTCGTGGGAGTCGTGAGTGTCGTGCGCGCCGTGGGGGTCGGCCGGGTCGCCCGCGCCGTCATCGGCGTCCAGTGAAGGCGAGCAGAAGGCCCCGCCCAGGTAGATCTCGTCCAACGGGTCGTGGCGGCCTTCGAGTTCCCCGGCGAAGCGCTCGGCGTCGTCCTGGGGCTCGTAGCCCAGTGCGCGTGCCTCGTCCAGCGAGAACCAGCGGCGGGTGTTGTCCGAGACGCCCCACACCACGCGGAACCCGGGGGAGGGCGCCGCGATCAGGGCCTCCATCAGGCGGGCGCAGTCGTCGGGGGAGAGCCAGGTGGCCAACTGGCGGGTGGCGATGGGGCGTTCGAAGCAGCCGCCGATACGGACGCAGACCACGTCCAGGCCGTAACGGTCGTGGTAGAGGCTGCCCAGGGCCTCGGCGGCCACCTTGCTCACACCGTAGTAGGTGTCCGGGCGGGGGAAGAGGTAGTCGGGCGCCTCGTCCTCGCTGCGGGGGTAGAACCCCACCGCGTGGCTGCTGCTCGCGATGATCACCCGGGGTACACCGGCCCGGCGGGCCGCTTCGAGGACCGTGCGGGTGCCGTTGATGTTGATGTCGAGGATCTCGTCCCACGGCCCCTCGACGCTCAGTCCGCCGAGGTGGATCACCGCGTCGGCGCCGGTGAGGGCCTCGCGCATCCCCGGCAGGTCCGTCACCGACAACCGGACGGTCTCCACGTCCTCGCCCACGGCCGCCTCGGGCACCGGCGCCACGTCGAGCAGCCGCAGGGTCCGGTCCGCGCGGGCCAGCCGGGGACGGAGCAGGGTGCCGACCCCTCCGGCGGCTCCGGTGATCACGATGCGCTGACTCACTCGCCTCATCTCCTTCGTGGCGGCTCCGCGCCGGCTCCATGGCGGCCCGGCGTGTCCATGGGCGTCTTGACCGTACTCCGGGGCGAGTCTTACAGTTCGAAGGCTAGTTCGCAAATGTGGAGCCTGTCTGCATATGTAGACGACGAGGAGTGTCACGTGCCCATGTTCGACGGCGTGCTGTTCTTTCCGGTGACGCCCTTCGCGGCGTCGGGGCAGGTCGACCGGGAGGTGCTTGCCGAGCACCTGCGCCGTGGCCTGGCCGCCGTCCCCGGCGGGGTCTTCGTCGCCTGCGGTACGGGCGAGTTCCACGCGCTGAGCCCCGAGGAGTACGGCGCGGCCGTGCGCACCGCCGTCGATACCGTGGCCGGCCGCGTCCCGGTGTACGCCGGCACCGGCGGCCCGCTGCCACTGGCCCGCGCATACGCGCGCATCGCCCAGGACGCGGGCGCCGACGGTCTGCTCCTGCTGCCGCCCTACCTGGTCCAGGCCCCGGCGGCCGGACTCGCCGCCTACGTGCGCGAGGTCGCGGACACCGGCGACCTGCCCCTCATCGTCTACAACCGTTCCAACGCCCGCTTCGACGCCGGGACCGCCGCCGAACTCGCCCGCCACGACAAGGTGGTCGGTTTCAAGGACGGCGTCGGCGACCTCGACCGGCTCTCCCGCATCGTGACCGCCGTACGACACGAACTCGCGGGCACCGGAAAGGAGTTCCAGTTCTTCAACGGCATGCCCACCGCCGAGGTGACCGTCCCCGCCTACCGCGGCATCGGTGTCACCCTGTACTCCTCCGCCGTCTTCTGCTTCGCCCCCGAGATCTCCAACGCCTTCTACCGGGCGGTCGAGAAGGGGGACACGGCCACAGTGGAGCGGCTCCAGCGGGAGTTCTTCCACCCGCTCGTGGCCCTGCGCGACCTGGTACCGGGCTACGCCGTCTCACTGGTGAAGGCCGGTGTACGCCAACAGGGTCTGGACGTCGGCGGAGTGCGGCCCCCGCTGGTCGACCCGGCCCCCGAACACCTCGACGCCCTGCGCCGGATCACCGACGCGGGCCTGGCCCTGGTGGAGGACTCCGCCCGATGAGCGACACGATCCGCGTCACCGACGTCACCGTCACCCCCGTCGCCTTCCGTGACCAGGCTCTGCTCAACGCGGTCGGCGTGCACGAGCCGTACGCGCTGCGCGCCGTCCTGGAGGTGCACACCGATCAGGGGATCACCGGCCTCGGCGAGACCTACGCCGACGAGGGGCATCTGCGCAGGCTGCGGCAGGCCGCCGACGCCCTGGTGGGCCTGGACGTCCACCACCTGGGCCGGATGTACGCCGCGGTCGCGGCCGCGCTCGGCGGGGACACCGGCAGCGACGGCCACGGCCTCACCGGCATGATCACCAGCAGCGGCACGGTGGACCGGGTCTTCTCGCCGTTCGAGGTCGCCTGCCTCGACATCCAGGGCAAGGCCGCCGGACGGCCGGTCTCCGACCTGCTCGGCGGCGCCGTACGGGACCAAGTACCCTTCAGCGCCTACCTGTTCTACAAGTGGGCCGGGCACCCCGGCGACGACCCCGACGCCTGGGGCGCGGCGCTCGACCCCGAGGGCATCGTCGCGCAGGCCCGGCGCATGATCGACGGCTACGGATTCACGGCCATCAAGCTCAAGGGCGGCGTCTTCCGGCCCGAGGAGGAGATCGAGGCGGTCCGCGCCCTGCGCGAGGCGTTCCCCGGCCGGCCGCTGCGGCTCGACCCGAACGCGGCCTGGACGGTGGACACTTCCCTGATGGTCGCCCGCGAACTCGACGGCGTCCTCGAATACCTGGAGGACCCCACACCGGGACAGGAGGGCATGGCCCGGGTCGCCCGCGAGGCGCCCATGCCGCTCGCCACCAACATGTGCGTGGTCGCCTTCGACGAACTCAAGTCCGCCGTGGCCCTGGACGCGGTCCAGGTCGTCCTCTCCGACCACCACTACTGGGGCGGCCTCCAGCGCTCGAAGGTGCTCGCCGGGATCTGCGACACCTTCGACCTGGGCCTGTCCATGCACTCCAACTCGCATCTCGGCATCAGCCTTGCCGCGATGACCCATCTGGCGTCGGCCACACCGAACCTGACGTACGCCTGCGACACCCACTGGCCGTGGAAGACCGAGGAGGTCGTCGCGCCGGGCGCCCTGGAGTTCCGCGACGGCTCCGTCGCCGTACCCACCAGCCCCGGCCTCGGTGTCGAACTCGACCGCGACGCGCTGGCCCGGCTGCACGAGCAGTACGTCTCCTGCGGCCTGCGCAACCGCGACGACACCGGATACATGCGGCGCGTCGATCCGTCGTACGAGAAGAAGGTCCCGCGCTGGTGAGGCCCCCTGGCCGCGAGGAACGAGAGCGGCGGTGCCCCGCGCGTCGGACCGGCGGGGCACCCATGCCTTGCGCGTCGCACCGCTGGGCATCATGCCCTGCGCCGGGGCTGCCCGGTTCGTGCCGGACGCGGCGCGTGACGGGCCTCAGCGGATGCCGTTGCGCCGCAGTGTTCCCGCCAGTGCCGTGGCGTGCCGGGTCACCGCCTCCGCGACCCGTTCGATCTCCTGGTCCGTGGCGTGGTCCAGCGGGATCGAGCAGCTGATCGCGTCGGTCGCCGGGATGCGGTACGACACCGTCGCCGCGACACAGCACAGTCCAGGCGTGTTCTGCTCGCTCTCCAGCGCCCAGCCGCGGGTACGCGTCTGCTCCAGCTCCTCGCGCAGGGCCGGGCGGCGGGTGACCGTGTGGGGGGTGAGCGCCTCCAGAGGCTGCTCGGACAGCAGTGCGTCCACCTCCCGCGCGGTCAGCTCGGAGAGCAGTGCCTTGCCCAAGGCCGTGGCATGCGCGGGGAGTTGGCGGCCCACGCGGGAGGTCAGCCGGCGGGAGTCCGTGGCCTCGCGGGTGGCGAGGTAGATGACGTTCGAGCCGTCCAGGCGGGCGTAGTGGGTGGTGTAGCCGACGTCCGCGCGCAGCTGCTCGATCTGGCGCACCGCGTACGGCAGTGCCGGGTCCCGGTCCAGATACGCCGTGCCGCACAGCAGGGCGCGTGGGCCGATGCCGAAGCCGGCCGCCTCGCCGCCCTCCTCGACCTCGATCCACTTCAGCGCCACCAGGGTGCGCAGCAGCGCGTACAGGCTTGAGCGCGGGTAGCCGGTGAGTTCCTGGAGCCGGCCCAGGGTGAGCCGCTCCGGCGAGGCCGACAGCACCTCCATGAGCTGAACGGTGCGCTCCGCCGATTTCACCGGCCCGCGCCCGGTGTCACCTGTCCCGGTCATGCGTGCCCCCCCCATTCCGACCTCTCGACCGTCAACTCGGGCCTCTCTGACCACAGTCGGCGTCCCGACCTACCGGACAAGGCGTCCTCTCCCCGTCGCGTCAACGAACTCCTCCCGCGACATTGACCGCCCCTGTACGCAAGGCTAACGTGCGCACTGAAAGCATGGATGAGAACTGAGTCTACATACGCAGACTGCTTGGTCAAGTCGAGCTTCCGTCCATGTCGATGGAGGCCGGGGCCGTCGGCGCTCATGACGGCCTCTTACCCCTACCGCCCTACCGTTTACAGCGCCGCGGTGTTCGTCGCCTACGCGGCGGTCGCCTACAGCCACGGCATCACGCTCTACGTCTGGGCCTTCCTGCCGCTCGCGCTCGCGACCGGCGTCGGCGCCTGGCTGTCCGCCCAGCGCCGGAACCGGCTGCGCCGCCGTTACGACGTCGCCTCACCGCTCGAATACCTGGCCCGCCGGTACAACATCGCCACCCAGCAGGCGCTGGCCTGGAGCGGCCCGCTGCTCAAGGTCTTCGACGTCGCCGCGAAGTGGGCCCAGGTGCTGCCTTTTCGGTCAGCGTCGGATCCAGATGAGGATGCCGGCGAGGTGGAGTGCGGCCTGGTGGGCGATGGCGAGTTTGTCGGTTCGTGTGGCCGGGCCGTGCCACTGCTTGAGCCGGTTGATGCACCGCTCGACGGTGTTCCGCTGCTTGTATGTCTCGCGGTCGAAGCCGGGTGGGCGGCCGCCTCTGCGGCCCCGCCGCAGGCGGTGGCTGATCTGGTCGGGAGGCTGCGGGATCACCGCCCGGATTCCCCGGCGCCGGAGGTGGCTGCGGACGGCGCGGGAGGAGCAGGCCCGGTCGGCCGGCGGGGCGAGGGGCCGGGTCCGTGGTCTTTCGAGGCCGCTGCGCGGGACGCGGTTGCGGGACATCACGGTCTCGAAGGCAGGCGCGTCACCAGCGTGACCTGCGGTGATGGTGAAGAGCAGAGCCCGTGCCCCGCCGTCCGCGGCCAGGTGGACCTTCGCGCTCAGCATCGCGAGGGAACTGCTGGAGATGCTGACCGAGCCGAGCTTCCACCTGCCGGTGGACGCCATCCACGCGATGCGCACCCGCCGGGGGGCCGACCCGCAAGAGCTGCCCGCCATTCTGAGACGCACATGGATGGGCTTCCACCGCGCGGTCGCCAGCATGGCAGCCGTCGGCAACCACGTCGTGGTCGACCATGTGCTCAGCCACGACGAGCCCCCTGGACTGCGTCCGCCGGATCAGCGCCTTCCTGCCCCGACGCCCAATCCCGGCGGCGTTCGAACAACTCCGCGCGCGACTGCGCCCCGACCTGACGGCCCCCGCTCCAGAGGCCGTGACGGTGCCCTGACCCGGCCGGGCCTTCCTCCACAGCGGATGCGCGGCCCCGTCCCGCGCATGCCGCCACCCTCCTGCAAAAGCACTCACATGTTGCCGGGACCGCTCGTGGGGATCTGCGGTGCCGTCGGAATGTAGTGCTGGGCCAGGTTGGCGTCACGGTTGTGCGCGCTGCGGTGTTCGGCCTCGCGGGCCTCGTACTCCTTGATGTCCCGACGGCCGGAAACGGTGTCCTGAATACGAGTCATGACGCGGGCAAGCAAGTTCTTCATGCGTGTTCCCCCAGGTGAACGCGGTCCTGGAAGGAATTGTGCACCAGTTTCGCCGCCGTACGCGCACCTTCTGAGCGGAACTTGAGCCAGCGAGTCACTCGACCCGTGCCGCGATGGCCCGAGCGCACTCCAGCGCCTCCGTGTGCGTGGTGTCGACCTCCAGGTCGTACGTCACGCCTCGGTGGACCACGTCCGCCTGGGAGGCCGCCATCCCCACCGCCCGGTCACCGCGCGCGAGTTCACGGCCCGCCGCCACTGCGGCCTCGCAGCGGACTCCGACCCACAGCACCCGCAGCCCCTCCAGGGCTTTCTGCCATCGCTGCTGCGACGACGACCCGCCGAGGAAGACCTCGTCGACGACGACCCGTGCGCCCGCACGGGCCATCGCGGCGATTCCCTCGATCCACGCCGCCTCCAGCGCCCGGAACTCGGGCCCGACGCTGACCTGCCCGTCCGCGGCGAACTCGATCCCGCCGTCCGACGCCCGCATGGCGGCGGGCAGCGCTTCCACCATGGTGTCCGTGCCGAGCGCCAGCCATGGATCCGGCAGGATCGCCTGGAGGCACCGGATGATCCCGGACTTCCCGGAGCTGGAACCGCCGTTGACCACGATCACCTGAGTCGTCACCGCGCCACAGTAGAGGCGTCGGAGCGACGGACGAAACGTGTTTCAGCCTGACTTCCCTGCTGACCCACCATGGCGGAGAGGGCAGGATTTGAACCTGCGTGGGCCGCGAAGGACCCGACCATGAGGCGTGGCTCGGTGGTCCCCGATAAACCGCTCCGGGCACCTCTCCTCATTCCCGGCTCCGGGCGGCGCCCCGAACCGTTCACATGGAAGAGAGTGGCAGGGCCCGCTGACGGGCGGCTGACGCGCCACTGACATGCCCGAGCCCTGCCCGGTCGACGACCTGCCCGGTCGACGACCTGCCCGGTCGACGACCTGCCCGGTCGACGACCTGCCCGGTCGACGACCTGCCCGGTCGACGACCTGCCCGGTCGACGACCTGCCCGGTCGACGACCTGCCCGGTCGACGACCTGCCCGGTCGACGACCTGCCCGGTCGACGACCTGCCCGGTCGACGACCTGCCCGGTCTACGACCGCTCACGCACGCCGTCGAGAAGCCTCAGCTCCTCCGGTGTGAACTGCGGCCCCTCCAGCCGCGGTCGCAGCGGCCCCACCAGAGCGGAGAGCAGCACACCGGGCCGGACCAGGGACGTGGGCGGGGCCTGGAGGGTCAGCACGTCGGTCAGGGCCGTGGCCGTGCGGAAGGAGCCGGTCGCGGCGAGGGAGAGACGGTTGACGTACCGCTGGAGAAGCCGGTCGGCGAAGTGCGGGTTCCTGCCGGTGGTCGTGGAGAAGTGGATGTCCTGCCCGATGGTCAGCGCCCATGCCGCCTCGACCGGCCGCGCGATCGCCCGCTGGGCGCGCCGCGACAACCCCGGGACCAGCCCGCCGCGGGCCAGATCGCGCAGCGCCAGGGCGCCTCGGGCGATCACCGAAAGGCCCTGTCCGTACATGGGATTGAAGGCCGCGACCGAGTCGCCCAGCGCCACCAGTCCGTCGGGCCAGGACTTGAGCCGCTCGTAGTAGTACCGCCGGTTGACCGTGCTGTGCGTGATGCTGACGTCGGTGAGCGGCTCGGCACGTTCGAGGAGGTCGGCGATGATCGGGTGCCGCAGGGTACGCGCGAAGGGCTCGAACGCGTCCGCGTCCCGGGTCGGCTGTCCGCCGGGGCCGCCCATCAGGCTGACATGCCAGCGGTCGCCCTCGATCGGCAGGATGCCACCGGCACTGGCGGGTTCGGGCAGCCTCGGGTCGGCGTTCACGCTGACCACCGGCCAGCCGCGGGTGGGAACCGGAGCGCGGTACATACGGCTCGCGTAGACGAGACCGGAGTCGACGCGGTCCTCGGCGAGATTGCCGATCCCCAGCTCGGCGAGCCACTGGGGCATACGGGAGGCCCGGCCGGACGCGTCGATCACCAGATCGGCACGCAGTTCGGTCTCACGCTCGCCCTCACTCCCGCCCGAGGTGTGGACGCGCACGCCGGTGACCCGGCGCCCGTCACCGAGCAACCCGGTCACCCGGGTGCGCGTACGAACGCTGACATGAGGTTCCTTGAGCACCCGTTCCCGGACGACATGGTCCGTCAGGTCCCGGCTCGCGGTCACAAGCCGGTGCGTGGCGCGTTGCCAGCGCCGGTACCAGCCCTCGGGCGAATAGATGACCATATTGGTGGTCACCGGTATGCGATGCGCGCCCGCGGACTCCAACTGGTCGATCACACCGGGCAGCAACTCCTCCAACGCGTCCACGCCACCGGACTGGAGGAGATGGATATGTACGGCCTGCGGGACACCGACGCGCGGCTCCGGCCCCTCGGGAAGATCGTGGCACTCGATGATCTCCACCGCTCCGACCTGGTCCTTGACGGCGGCCGCGGCGAGCATGCCGGCCATACTGCCCCCGATGACGACGGCGCGGGCGGGGCTGTGCCGGATGGTTTCACTCATGGTCGGCTGCTTTCTGCGGGGAAACGATGGTGTGCGCGGAGATCTTGGACCATGAGCGAGTCGAACGCGAGGGACAGCGGGACCAGATCCTTGGAACGCCAGGCCGTCGAACCGGGCGCGTCCGGCATCCGCTCGCGGGGGGGGGCGAGGAGATACGTGAGGATCGTCTCCCGGATCCAGGGTGTGCCGGCGCAGTACGAGTCGAAAAGCGTGACCTCCTCCACCGGCGCGTTCCCGGCCCGGAAGAGAAGCACGACGGTCAGTACGGCCACGCTGTACGCCGCGACGCACCAGCGCGCGGCGCGCCGGGCGCCAGCGGGCGATCAGCAGGAGGCTCGCGCCGGAGTACGCGGTGAGCGCCGCGTAGACGACCACGGCCGCGCGATTCGTGACGCCGGTGGCCCGGTTGAGCGCGGTGATGGACTCCGGGGCGGCGAGCAGCATGATGCACCCACCGGCGAACAACTGCGTGAACGCCGACCGCAGCAGGGGGTCGCGCCGTCGACGGGCGAGCGGGGACAGATCCGTCCGCGTGGGGATCGACGGGGGCGTCCCGCAGCCGCAGGGTCGCCTGGAGATCGGTGGCGAGCCGCAGGCCGAAACGCTCGGCCTCGAACTCCTCGGCCACCTCTCGGCTGTCCGACCGCGCGGCGTGATGAAGGGCCGTGATGAAGGGCCGTGTCCGTACGATCCCCGTGGAACATGTGCCATGCCTCGTGCCCGATGACCACCAGCTGGTGCTCGGGGTCGGTGTTCTCCTCGTAGAGGATCTGATCGTGGCTCGTCCGGTCCACCCACAGCCCGCTGGCGGCCATCGGCGGGAAGGCCGCCGCAGGCAACCGCACCGTCCGGCCGCGTACCGTGGTCAAGGCCTGGCCGAGGAGCGGGATCAGGTCCGCGTCGCCGTCCGGCGTCGGCAGACTTTCCAGGAGCCGGGCGCTGAGCCGTCGCATCGCCCTCGCCGCCGCGCTCACCGGTCCCCCTCCTGGTCGTCGAGTTCCAGCAGGGCCTTCAGGGTCGCGTTGAGGACGTTCCAGCGCTCCTCCGGAAGGTCCCGTGCCTGCCGCAGCGCGAAGCCGCGCACGTCGTCCCGGCCGGACGAGGGCGACGGTACGGCCGTCCGCCTCTCGGGCGTGGAAAGCGTGGCGAGCAGGGAGCCCAGCTCTCGATCGAGGGCCTCGTCGGCCGGCGCGGTGAAGAACGCCTCGCCTCCCTCGACCCCGAAGAAGTCGACCAGGCCGTGCAGCAGTTCCACGCTGGGCACCTTGTCGCCCGCGCAGACCTGCCGGGCCCAGAACGCGGAGACCCCCAACTGCCGGGAAATTGCGCCCGCGAGGTCCGACATCCGCTGCCCCGCGCGGGCCAGCCGGTCGTCCGCGAGCGCCCTGATCCGGGACCGGACCCGCTCGTTGACCGTCTCGGCGGGCGGCCGTCCACCGCGCAGCAGTGCGCCTACGACGTCCTCGGGCAGCGCGGTCCTGACCGCCAGCCTGCCGGCGTCGAGGAACTCCGACCGTTCGAGACCCTCCTGCTGGATCAGCGCGTCAAGACGCCGAAGGGTCTCGGGCAGCGGCGTCGACTCCACCGATGTGCTCCCAGAGCTCGCGGGACTGCAGCAATGCTCATGGCACCCTATGCGCAACCGGCGTGAGTTCAATGATCGTTTATTGGCCAAAGAGTGATCGCTGACGGAGGGTGCGCGGGCTTCCAGTGGGTGTCGCGACGAGGGAGAAGTGCTTCGGGGCCGAGGGAGACGGCGGTAACGGGCGGGACGGTGGGGTCGTCGGTCGTTCCGCGACACTGTTCACCGCCGCGTTCGACCGGACGACCGGCGTCGGCACCTATGTGGCCATGGAGCCGTTCGAAGGCTCGCTGAGCGGCCGGGCGGGTTCCTTTAACTTCGTGCACTCGGCGGCGACGACCTCCGGCAGCGATCGTACGGCGGAGTTCCTCACCACGGTGAGGTGCCGCATCGCGTCTGGTTCGACTACGAGTTGTAGGCAGCCGGACGACGGGCACGGGGTACGACGCCCCAACGGACCGTCGGCCTCGCCGAGCCCGTGCTCACATGCCGTCGGGCGGTACGGCAGTGGCCTGGTGGCCCGTGGCAACCGAAGAGTCGTCGCCGACACGGCCCTCGATACGCCATTACCTATGAGGTAATCGCGCGGCTCGGCCGGGCGCGGCACAGTGAAGCCATCGGGTTCCGGGCCGGCGCACTCCGGCCCGGGATCCGATCCGGGAGACCGTGCCGGATCGGGACGGAAACAGGACCGGGTCACCGCACCGCCGCGAGGTGCCGTATCGCCACCTGCCGGACCGAATCTTCGGCTCGGGCTGACCGGTGAGCGGGGAAGAGCAGCGTGCCCCGGGCGGTAGGGCACCTGGCGGAGAGGGCAGGATTTGAACCTGCGTGGGCCCCGGGAGGCCCGACCTCGGGACATGCTCGTTGGTCCCCGATCAACCACTCCGGGCACCTCTCCTCGCTCCTGGCGGCGGGTGTTCCTCCCGTCCGCCGTTCACATGGATGAGAGCGGCAGCGGGCGCTGACACGGTGGTGACGCCCGCTGTCGGGGCGGGAGTTCAGGCCTCGGCGAGGAGAGGGTCGTAGGGAGTGGAGAGTTGGCGGCCGGACATGAAGGACAGGAAGTCCCGCACGAACGCGCCACGGGTGTAGACGGTGGTGCCGGTGGCGGCCCCGCCGGTGGTGTCGCGGTGGAACGCGGTGCGGAACAGGGCGCGGTACTCGGCCTCGTCGATGTGTTGGTTGCCGTCCTTGTCGGCGGCGTCGAAGAGGACCTCTGCGGTTCTGATCAGCGCGGGTCCGGCCAGGGAGGGCGCGGCCGCGGCGTACTCCTCGGCGCTGACGCGGCCGTCGCCGTCGGTGTCGAGGGCCGTCTGGAGCTCGCGCCACCAGTCGGCGAAGGCGTCGTAGAGCCGGGTCTCCGCAGGCTCGTCCAGGTCGAGGCGGCCGCACAACTCCCGTGCCATGGCGGCGAGATCGGGCCAGGTGAGGTACCCGTCGCCGGTCTGGTCGAGTACGTCGCGGAAGAACTCCTCCGCGCTGCGCTGACCCGAGGGCGGTGCCGCGGGGGCGGGCGGGAAGGACGCGGGGGTGATGAGGCGGAGCAGGGCGCCGGCCCGCCGCATCCGCTCGTGCAGAGCGGTGACGGTCCTGGCCCGGGGGTCGTCGCTGCCGGGGGAGAGGGCCAGCAGATCGGCGATGTTCTGGTCCCGCAGCCAGCCCTCGGGCAGGAACCGGGCCAGGTCGACGGTCAGGTAGGCGCCCTGCATCAGGGCTCCCGCGCCGAGCACCTCCGGCAGACCGGCCCGGCGCCGGAAGGGTTCGGGAAGGGAGGCCACCGTGATCGCCCCGATGGCGGGTCCGACGACGGCCCGGCCGAGCGCCCACAGGGTGGGCAGGCCGTGGAACAGCGGGGGAGCGGGGAGGTGGTCGAAGAGCTTGTAGAGGATGATGCGCATCGCCTCGGTGTTCTCCAGCTCCTCCTCCACCATGCGGTCGTAGTAGGACCAGAACTCATGCAGAGTCAGCGGTAGTTGACCGGTCTCGTCACCGAAGGCAGCCTGGTACGCCCGGAATTCGCCGTACAGCCGCTCCACGGCACTGGGCGGCAGCGGCCGACCGCTCAACCGGCACATGGTGACGGCGCCTTCGAACAGCGTCGCGACCACCCAGGCCCGTACGCCGGGGTCCATCGCATCGTACGGCCGGTCGTTCGCGTCCCGTCCCTTCAGCCGGGTGTGCAGGCGATTGAGGCGTGCGGCCTCCTTGGCGCGCACCTGGTCGTCGCCGCCGAACATGCGCTGGAGGCTCAGCAGGGTATTGCGCAACCGGCGCCAAGGATGGGTGACGAAGGTCGAGTTGTCGATCAGCGCGGCGCCGATCTGCGGGTGCGCGGCCTCCAGCACGGTGGCCCGGATCAGGGCGAGTGCCCAGCGCGGGTCGTCGGAGAGCTCGTGGAACTGCGATCCCGGCCCGAACAAGGGGGGTTGCGCGGTGTCGTCGGCTGCGTTGCTCACGGTGACGGTTCTCCGTTCTGCTTCGGCAGCAGTCCGCCGAAGCGGCGCTGGCGCTGCTGATAGGTGTGCAGGCATTCGAGGAAGTGCGGTGCACGGAAGTCGGGCCACAGGACCGGTGGGAAGACCCATTCGGCGTAGGCGACCTGCCAGAGCATGAAGTTGGAGATGCGCTGTTCCCCCGAGGTGCGGATGACCAGGTCGACGTCCGGTGTGTCGGGGAAGGGCAGGTGCGCGGCGAAGCTCTCCTCGGTCACGGCCTCGGCCGGCACCCCGCTGCGGATCAGCGATCTCGCCGCCGCGACGATGTCCCGGCGCCCGCCGTGATCGAAGGCGACGGTCAGGGTCATGCCCCGGTTCCTGCCGGTCAGGGTCGTCAGGTCGGCGAAGTCCTGACTCAGTGCCGGGGGGATGCGCGGGTGGGTCACGCCGAGGAAGCGGCAACGGATCCCCCGCGCCTGCAACAGCGGGGCGTGCTTGCGCACCGCGCGCCGTACCAGCTCCATGAGGAAGGTGACTTCCTCGTCGGGCCGACGCCAGTTCTCCGTCGAGAACGCGTACAGGCTCAGCCACTGGACCCCGGCCGACCGCGCGGCCTCGATGACGTCGATCACCGTACTCTCCGCGGCCCGGTGACCCGCCGTACGCGGCAACGAACGCTGCGCCGCCCACCTGCCGTTCCCGTCCATCACACAGGCGACGTGCCGAGGGATCGGGCGCCTGCCGGAACTCTCCGGTAAGGAGCCCGAGCCCTCGACGGCCGACCGAGACGCCATGCCTTCCCCCCAACCCCACGCGACGACGGCCGCCCACCACTCAGGGACTGGCCACCATCCGGGCGGACCCCGCCCCGACGCGTGCGTATGAGCTGATCACCAGTTGGCACATTGCCACCTCACGAGCGCGCACGGCGTGCCAGCAGGAGGAGATTCACCCATGGTGCTGGTGTTCGAGCCGGGTCGGCCGACGAACGACCGGAGACGAGCGGCCACTCGGGGCCGGGGCCGGGGCCGGAGCCGTGGCCCGCTCCGTTGAACGCCGTCCAGTTCCAGGGCCCGTCGAATTCGCCATGCCCGGCCGGCGGCGTCGGCGACCTCGTCGCCGGGCGAAAGGAATGCGTACGGCCGCATCAACAGCTCGAAGGTGAACGGCGTACCGTCGCCCGGATGAAGGCCGTACCCCGTGCCGTCGAGATGGCTGCCGTCCGGGAACTCCCGGCGGGACAGGCCGCGCGGCAGCACGGAGACGGTCGGCGCGGGGCGGGGCGGCCAGCCCGTCTCCAGGGGAGGGTCGTGACGGTCGACGGCCGTCACATGGATCACGGTCGGCGGCACCCCCACCCGGCAGACGTCGCCCGCCTTCAGCCGCTCGGGCGGCGGATCGGTGCGGAACGGCTCCGCCGCCACCTCGGCATCGGTCCAGGTTACGAGCCATACCCGGAGGTCCGCGCGCGGCCCGCGCAGATGCCGGTGGGCCGGCGCTGAGGCGTACGGCAGTCCTGAGGCAGCGGACACCGTGGCGGGGGCCGCCCCGAAAGGGAGGCGGTCAGCCGTTTCCGAGGGTGCTCTCGCGGCGCACCAGCGTGTAGCCGGCGTGGATGCGGCGACCCTGCTGCCGTGGGGTGCCGTCGAGTTGGGAGAGGACCGACTCGACCGCCATGCGGGCGATGGACGCCTTGTCGGGGGAGATCGAGGTGAGGGTGACGGCGCCGAAGCGGCCCTCCACCACATCGTCGAACCCGACGACCGCGACGTCCTCGGGCACGCGCAGCCCGCGTTCGGACAGGACGCGCATGGCGCCGATCGCGATGAGGTCGTTGTAGGCGAACACCGCGTCCGGCCGGTGGCCCGCGTCCAGGAGGCGCGCCATGGCCGCCGCCCCGTCGGCGTGACCCCAGCCGTCGGTCGCGGCCACCAGCCGGTCGTCGGCGACGAGACCCGCCGCGTCCAGCTCCTCGCGCCAGCCGCGCAGCCGCAGGTGGGCGGGCTGGCTGCGACCGCGCCGGGCGCCCAGGAAGGCGATGTCCCGCCGCCCCAGGGAGATCAGATGGCGCACCGCCTCGCGGGCCGCGGCGACATTGTCGATGGAGATGTGGTCGTACGGCAGGTCGTACGCGCGCTCGCCGAGCAGGACGAGCGGGACGGGCGCCCGCTCGCGCAGATCGTCCGCCTCCAGCTCGATGGGGCTGAGGATCAGCCCGTCGATCACCCGGCTGCGAAAGCCCTGGCTGACCAGGGTCTCCTGGTCACGACGGCCGCCCGTGTGATCGAGCAGCACGGTGTAGTCGTGCGCCGCGGCGGCGTCCACGACCTCGGCGGCCAGCTCGGCGAAGTAGGGATTGCCCAGTTCGGGCAGGGCCAGGGCGACTATCCCGGTCCGGCCCTTGCGCAGATGCCGGGCGGTGAGGTTGGGACGGTAGCCCAGCTCGTCGATCGACTTCTGGACGCGCGCCCGCATCGCGGGGGTGACATGCGGCTGGTCGTTGACCACATTGGACACGGTCTTGATGGAGACACCCGCGTGCGCCGCGACGTCCTTGAGGCTCACCCGCACGACGTTCCTCCCCGTCCGGGCGAGAACCCCGGGCCGACGAACCGCTCCAGGCCCGGCAACCGGACCGAACCCCGGCGCGCCGCAAGGAGCCGACGCCGGTTTTCCAACGTTATACGGGGCCGCGCTCCGTCCTGGCAACCCTGGTCACCGGCGAGGGCCGGGGGAGGCAGTGCGGGAGCCGTGACAGGCTCCCGCACCCCTGGAACACAGCACGCCGGACAATGATTTGACGAATCGTCAGCTCAGCTTGAACTTCTGCGCGGCGGATCCGTTGCAGTCCCAGACCTGGAGACGGGTGCCGTTGGCGGTCGCGCCGCTGGGGGAGTCCAGGCAGCGGCCGGACTGGGGGTTGAGGAGTGATCCGTCGGCCTGCTGGACCCATTTCTGTCCACCGGCGCCGTCGCAGTCCCACAGCTCGACCTGGGTGCCGTTGGCGGTGCCGTTGCCGTTGATGTCGAGGCACCGGCCGAGGGTGCGCAGCGAGCCGTCGGCGTTGTGGTACCAGTGCTGGTCGACGGCCCAGGACTGGCAGTCCCACAGCTGTACGGCCGTACCGTTGCCGCCGCTGTCGTCGGCGGCCACGTCGACGCACTTCGACCCCGTGCCGACGACCGGCGCACCGCCGTTGACGGAGAACTTCTGCGCGGCGGATCCGTTGCAGTCCCAGATCTGGAGACGGGTGCCGTTGGCGGTCGCGCCGCTGGGGGAGTCCAGGCAGCGGCCGGACTGGGGGTTGAGGAGTGATCCGTCGGCCTGCTGGATCCATTTCTGTCCGCCGACGCCGTCGCAGTCCCACAGCTCGACCTTGGCGCCGTTCGCCGTGCCGTTGCCCTCGATGTCCAGGCACCGGCCGATCGTGCTCAGGGAACCGTCGGCGTTGTGCTGCCAGTGCTGGTCCTCGGCCCAGTTCTGGCAGTCCCACAACTGTACGGCGGTGCCGTTGGTGCCGGTGTCGTCCGCGGCGACGTCCACGCACTTGCCGCCCGGCCCGGTGACCGTGCCCTGGGGCCCGTTGGGCACGTCCGTCTCACCGGAGTAGCCGACGGAGACCACGTTCGACTGGACGGCGTTCTCGGCGGCGTCGGACGGGTAACCGGCGACCATCACGCCCTCGAAGAAGGTCCCCCGGTTCCAGTTGCTGTTGTCACCGCCCGTGCCCAGGATGATGCCGCCCTCCTGATGCATGGGCCGGTACCCGCCGCGGGTCGGCAGAGCGCCGTCCCACCATGTACTCAGCGCGCCCGACTGGGAGTTGCCCCCCTTGAGCGCGTACTTGGTCTGCCCGTCGTTCTTCAACACGGCTGTGACGAAGGGGCTGTTGTTCCCCCGGTTGGCGGTGTTGGAGCCGTTGTCGCCCTGGAACATGCCGTTCTCCATGTCGGCCTCGATCCACGGCCCCGACCCGGTGCACGGCGCGAAGTAGCAGGTGGTGGCGATGGACACGGCGTCCATGTGGCCGTTGCCGGTGTCCGCCGGGGTGCTCTCCGCGTTGCCGTAGTCGAAGCAGCAGTCGGAGCCGACGTGCGTCCCGCTGGCCACCATGTAGGCGCCCTCGGGCTGCCCGTCGACCGCGACGCCGGAGGCCACCCCGGTGTAGCGGTAGCCGACGCCCGGCGAGATCCAGATGCCGTACACCTTGTGGCCGCCGGCCGTCACCGCGATCTCGCTCGCGTCCGCGCCTCGGTCGGCGCCCATGCCGGAGGTGCCGGCCGGGCCCGGGGTCAGGTCGTTGTGCCGCGCGGTCTGGTCGTAGACCTTGGTGATACGGCAGGTGGTGTTCTGGCAGAACGTGTCCTGCTGGGCGGCGTTGGCGTAACCGCCCGCGGACAGCAGCCCGATGTCCGCGCGGGCCCCGTCCGAGGCGCGTGTGACCTGGTACAGGGGGCCGTTGTACGAGGACAGCAGGGCACGCGTCGTGCTGTGCGCGGCGACGCAGGGGGTACCGGCGGCGCCGTAGATGTCGCACGGCAGCGAGCCCGCCGCCTGCGAGACGCCCGGCAGGGCGATCAGGGCCCCGAGGACGAGCCCGATCGCCGCGAGGGCGGACAGCAGATACCGCACGGGACGGAGGTGCGCCCACCGCGCGGACCGGCGAAGACCGCCTCCCGCGGTGGATTTCTCTCTGCGCATGGTGTGCTCCCGGTGCTGGGGGAGAGGGGGGAATGGAGCCCGGACTGCCGAGACGGCGGCAGAGCGCGCTCGGCTCGGCGCCTGCACGGCGCCG
Organism: Streptomyces sp. WP-1; assembly: GCF_030450125.1. Lineage (NCBI taxonomy): Bacteria > Bacillati > Actinomycetota > Actinomycetes > Kitasatosporales > Streptomycetaceae > Streptomyces > Streptomyces sp. WP-1. Next base: position 443,636 of record NZ_CP123923.1, on the reverse strand, counting down.
GGCTCTACCAACGTTGTAAACGGGATCCGCCACATGACAGCACAGCCCCCACGGGGGCGTCCATCCCCGTGCGCGAATCCGGCCGCACGCATGGCCGCGATCCTGCTGAGAGTCGTAAACCCGCAGCTCACAAGGGAGTTGGTGGCGCCGGGCGCGCGGTCATCGAAGAGTTCGGGTGCTCGGGAGCCCCTGCCGGGCCGCCTCGCACGCGAACGGAACGCCCCGCTCGAAGAGTTGCGTACCGCGGGTTGACACCGGGTTTGACGTTCCCTCAATGTCTACAACGTTGAAAAGCCCGCCTGTCGTACCACCCTCCGCGATCGAGGGTCCAGGTGGCCTCGTCTCTTCAGCCCCGCCCCTTCGTTGCATCGTTGAGGATGTGATCGGCGCGTGAACGTCTCCCCCCGAGCCAAGGCTCTTACCGCCGCAGTGCTCACCGCCGGCCTCTGCCTGGCCGCCACCGGATGCACCAAGTCGGACTCCTCCTCCGGCGGTGGCTCGGGCGCCTCGGCGGCCGCGAACAACGACTCGGCCGCCTCCCAGCAGGTCGCCTCACCCTCGGCGGCGGGCCCAGGCTGTACCTACAGGAGCTACAGCGGCGGCGTTCCCCGACTGGACATCACCGACGGCAAGACGATCGTCGGCTTCTCCCAGTCGGAGTCGACCAGCAACCCCTTCCGCGCCACCGAGACCAAGAGCATCGAGCAGCAGGCCGAGAAGCTCGGCGTGAAGCTCATCGAGCGCAACGCCAACGCGGACGTCAACACCCAGAACTCGCAGATCGAGGACATGATCGCGCAGGGTGCCAAGGTCCTGATCGTCGCGCCGGAGAACTCCGACGGCCTCGGCCCCGCCCTCGCCAAGGCCAAGTCCGCCAAGGTCCCCGTGCTCACCATCGACCGCACCGTGGGCGGCGCCGCCTGCACCGACTTCATGGCCTTCATCGGCTCGGACTTCTACCACCAGGCGCAACTCGCGGCCGACGACCTCGCCGGCGCCACCGGGGGCGGTGACGCCCATGTCGCCATCCTCACCGGCACCCCCGGCAACAACGTCACCACCGACCGGACCAAGGGCTTCGAGGACCGGGCCAAGGCGAAGTACCCGAAGATGAAGATCGTCGCCTCGCAGACCGGCAACTTCGCCCAGACCGACGGCCAGAAGGTCATGGAGCAGCTGCTCCAGTCCCACTCCGACATCAACGCCGTCTACGCGGAGAACGACGAGATGGCGCTCGGCGCGATCCAGGCCATCAGATCCGCGGGCAAGACGCCCGGCAAGGACGTCAAGGTCGTCTCCATCGACGGCATCGAGCAGGCCGTCAAGAACGTCGGCGCGGGCCAGATGGTGTCCGACATCGAGACCAACCCGCGCTTCGGCCCGCTGGCCTTCCAGGCGCTCAAGGACTTCTACGGCACCACCGGCGTACAGCCCAAGGTGATCATCAAGGACGGCCACTTCACCGCCGGCAACGCCAAGCAGGCCCTCGACCAGGGCCTCGTCTACTGAGCCACGGCCTTGGGCCATCAGCAGACGGGCCGGAGCCAGGACGCCGGTGCTCCGGCCCGGCAAGGCCGGCGGCTGCCACCGGCGGCCCGCACGAGGAGGAAGACGTTGGTCCAGCAGGGCCGGGCACCTCACAGCGACTGGATCCTCGAAGTCGCCGAGGTGGACAAGAGCTTCGCGGGCGTCCACGCCCTGCGCGGGGTGGACTTCCGCCTGCGCCCCGGTGAGGTGCACGCGCTCATCGGCGAGAACGGCGCCGGAAAGTCGACGTTGATCAAGGTGATGACCGGTGTGTACCGGCCCGACGCGGGGCGGGTCAGCCTCGCGGGCGAGGACCGCGCCTTCCGCAATCCCCTGGAGGCGCAGGCGGCCGGCATCTCCACCATCTACCAGGAGGTGAACCTCGTCCCGCTGATGTCGGTGGCCCGCAACCTGTGCCTGGGCCGCGAACCGCGCCGCTTCGGCCTGGTCGACGTACGGGCCGTCAACCGCATGGCCCGCGAGACGCTGAAACGCTACGGCGTCGACGTGGACGTCACCCGCCCGCTCGGCAGTCTCGGACTGGGCGCCCAGCAGATGGTGGCCCTGGCCCGCGCGATGCGGATCGACGCCCGCGTGGTCGTGATGGACGAGCCGACCTCCTCGCTGGAACCCCGCGAGGTCGAGACCCTCTTCTCGGTGATCCGCGGCCTGCGCGGCCAGGGCGTCGCCGTCGTCTACGTCAGCCACCGCCTCGACGAGTTGTACGAGATCTGCGACCGCGTCACCGTGATGCGCGACGGCGCGGTCGTGCACACCGGGGACATGGCCGGACTGGAGCGGCTGAAGCTCATCTCACTGATGCTCGGCCGCGAGATGTCCACCGTGCGGGCCAAGGGCGCCACGGCGTTCGGCGACGGCCAGCACGGCCAGCACGGCCAGCACGGCCAGCACGGCCAGCACGGCCAGCACGGCCAGCAGGGCCAGCACGGCCAGCAGGGCCAACACGGTCAACGCGGCCAACTCGGTCGACGCGGCGGAGACGGCGGGCATGGCGGACACACGGCCGGTCCCGTGCTGCGTGCCACCGGCCTGACGGTCCGCCACAAGGTCCACGGCGTCGGCCTCGACATCCACCACGGCGAGGTCGTGGGGCTCGGCGGGCTGCTCGGCGCCGGGCGCAGCGAGACGGCCAAGGCGATCACCGGTGCCCTGGCCACCGACGGCGGCACCGTCGAGGTGGACGGCGTCCCCCTCGCCCGCCGGAGCCCGGCCGCCGCCATCAAGGCCGGTGTCGTGATGCTCGCCGAGGACCGCAAGACCGAGGGCATCCTGCCCAACCTCTCCGTGCGCGAGAACATCTCCCTGGCCCTGCTGCCCCGGCTCGCCCGCGCCGGTGTGGTCTCGGGGGCCAAGCAGGACGAGATCGTGCGCTTCTTCATGGAGCGGCTGCGCATCAAGGCGTCCAGCCCGGACCAGAAGGTCAGCGACCTGTCCGGCGGCAACCAGCAGAAGGTGCTGCTGGCCCGCTGGCTGTGCCTGGACCCCAAGGTGCTGCTCCTGGACGAACCCACCCGGGGCATCGACGTGGGCGCCAAGGCCGAGGTGCAGGCGCTCATCGACGAACTCGCCGAGCAGGGACTCGGGGTGCTGCTGATCTCCTCCGACCTGGAGGAGCTGATCGAGGGCTCGGACCGGCTCGTCGTCCTCAAGGACGGACGCGCGGTCGGCCACCTCCAGGGCGAGGACATCACCGAACAGACCGTGCTGGACACGCTCGCCTCCGCCCCGCCCTCGGGAGAACTGGCTTCAGGAGAACCGCCCTCGGGAGAACTGGCTTCAGGAGAACCGCCCTCGGGAGAACTGCCTTCGGAAGACCTGGCCTCCGCAGAGCCGCTTTCCGCAAAACCGCCCTCCGGGGAACCGAACGGCGAAGACCCCGCCCCGCCCCCCGACGACAACCCGACGCAGGCCCAAGGACGCCCGACCGCCCCGGCCGTGACGAAGGAGGAGCCCCGATGACTCCCACGGCCTGGACCGCCCCCGGCCCGCTGGACAGGGCCCGCCTGACCCGCCTGCTCCAGTCGTACGGCGTCTACGCCGCGCTGCTCGTCCTGTTCGTCGTGGCCGCCGCCCTGGACAGCTCGTTCCTCTCCACGGGCAATGTCCGCATCCAGCTCTTCCAGGTCGCCCCCACCCTGATCGTCGCCCTCGGCATGGCCCTGGTCATCGGCACGGAGGGCGTCGACCTCTCGGTCGGCGCCGTCATCGCCCTGGCCGCCTCGGTCGTCCCCCTCTACCTCGGCTACGGCGCGCCGCTCGCGGTGCTGATCGCCCTGGTCTGCGGCGCGGTGTCCGGCGCGGTCGGCGGCACCATGGTCGCCCTCGCCCGCGTCCAGCCGATCGTCGCCACCCTCTCCCTGATGATCGGACTGCGGGGCGTCGCCGAGCTGATCAACGGCAACTCCGCCAAGCCGGTCACCGACGCCGGGCTGCTGGGCCTCGGTTCGGACGGGTTCGCCGGGGTCCCGGTCATGGCGTGGACCGCCGGGGCGTGCGCGGTGCTGACCGCGCTGCTGGTGCGCCGGACCACCTTCGGCCGGCAACTGGTGGCCATCGGCGACAACCGCCGGGCGAGCAAGCTGGCCGGTCTGCCGGTGCGCCGGGTCCTCGTCACCGTCTACGTCCTGTCCGGCGTCCTCGCCGCCCTGGCCGGCGCGATGATCGTCGGGCACGGCGCCGAGGCGGACCCCGCCAACCAGGGCCTCAACATGGAACTCAACGCCATCACCGCGGTCGTGGTCGGCGGCACCCCGCTCACCGGCGGCCGGGTCCGGGTCCTCGGCACCGTGGCCGGCGCGCTGTTCATGCAGCTCATCACCGCCGTCCTCACCCAGCACAACGTGCACACCTCCTACACCCAACTCGTGGAGGCCGTCATCATCTGCTTCGCGGTCTACGCCTCACAGGAGCGAGGTACCCGATGACCCCCTCCGCCCTGCGGCCCGCCGCCCGGCCGCCGCGCCCGGCGCCCGATGCCGCGCAGCCGGCCGCCCCGCGCGAACGGCTGGCCTCCCACATCCAGCGCCGGGGCGCGCTGGCCGTGCTGGTGCTGATGGTCGCCCTCGCCTCCGCGACCTCGGCCACCTTCCCCACCTGGTCCAACATCTCCAGCATCCTCGGCAACAACGCCTTCGTGTGGCTGCTGGCGCTCGGCATGACCTTCGTCATCCTCACCGGCGGCATCGACCTGTCCGTGGGCTCCGTGTACGCGCTGGGCGGGGTGCTCGGCGCCTACGGCGCGCACACCGGCGGCACCTGGCTCGCCGTCGTCCTGCCCCTGGCCGTCGGCGCGCTCTGGGGCACCGCGCAGGGACTCCTCGTCGCCCGCGCCCGCATGGCCCCCTTCATCGTCACCCTCGCCGGACTCCTCGGCGCACGCGGCCTGCTCCAGGCGCTGACCAACGAAGGGGCCACCACCTATCTGGTCCCCGCCGACTCCGCCTTCCGCCGCCTGGGCGACGGCACTTGGGTGCCCGTCCTCCTCGTCGCGGCCCTCTTCGGGCTCGGCGCGCTGCTGCTCACCCGCACCCGGTTCGGCGCCACGGTCACCGCGACGGGCGGCAACGAGAACGCGGCCACCCTCATGGGCCTTCCCGTGGCCCGCACCAAGGTCCTCGTCTACGTCCTGTCCGCCACCCTCGCCGCGACCGCCGGCGCGCTCGGCAGCGCCCGCCTGGGCTCCGGCGTCACCACCATCGGCGTGGGCTACGAACTCACCGCCATCGCCTCGGTGGTGATCGGCGGCACGCTGCTGGCCGGCGGCAGCGGCTCCATCGGCGGCACGGCGTGCGGCGTACTGGTACTGGCCGTCATCCACAACCTGATCGACCATTACTTCTCCCAGTACGGCTCCGCGTTCACCGACACGGTCAACGGCGCCTTCCTGGCCGTGGTGGTCCTCGTCCAGACCCTGCTCAGCCGCACCCGGCAGACGGACTGACGCCGCCGACCTACCGAAGGAGTCCCGTGGGCGTCAGCCTGAAGGACGTCGCACAGCGCGCCGGGGTTTCCGTCAAGACTGTGTCGAACGTCGTGAACAACTATGTCCATGTCTCCCCCGGTACCCGGGCACGGGTGCAGCGGGCCATCGACGAACTCGGCTACCGGCCCAACCTCGTCGCCCGCCATCTGCGCAACGGCCGCACCGGCATCATCGCGCTGGCCGTCCCCGAACTGGGCAACCCGTACTTCTCCGAGGTGGCCGGCGCCGTCATCGACGCGGCCGCCCGGCACGACTACACGGTGCTGCTCGACCACACGGCGGGACTGCGGGAGAAGGAGATCCTGGTCTGCCAGGGCTTTCGCGCGCAGATCATCGACGGTCTGATCCTCAGCCCGATCCGGATGGCGACGGAGGACCTGCTCGCCCGCACGGACACCTCCCCCCTCGTCCTCCTCGGGGAGCGCGAGTACGACGCCCCCTTCGACCACATCGCCATCGACAACGTGGCGGCGGCCCGCGCCGCGGTGCAGCATCTGCTCGACACCGGCCGCCGCCGCGTGGCCTTCCTCGGCGCCCGCCACGAGAGCGCGCGGGAACCCGCCCATCTGCGCCTGCGCGGATGGCGCGAGGCACACACCGCCGCCGGTCTGCGGCCGCCCGAGCCCCTGGTCGTGGCCACCGACGGCTACGACCGCCAGGACGGCGCCGTGGCCATGGCCGCCCTCCTGGACCGCGGTGAACGGCCGGACGCCGTGTTCGCCTTCAACGACCTCGTCGCCCTGGGCGCCATGCGGGTCCTGGCCAGACGCGGGCTGCGCGTCCCCCAGGACATCGCGGTCGCCGGCTTCGACGACATCGAGGAGGCCCGCTACGCGGCCGTCGCCCTGACCACCGTCGCCCCCGACAAACGCGCCATCGCCCAGATCGCCGTCGACTGCGTCGTGGAACGCATCGGCGCCCGCACCGCACCGGTCCCTCGCCGCATCCTGCCGGGCTTCGAACTCGTGGTGCGGGAATCGACGGTTAAGCGGCGCGGCTGAGTCGGTGCCGGTACGACTGCGAAGCGGAGGGTCCGGCCGCACGCCCCGGCCCGCCCTGCCGGCGCCGCGCGCCTGGATCCCGAGGGCCCGAAAAGTGGTCGTACCCACCTGGCGACCGATCGATTCCCTGATCGTCCGGGGCCGACGGCGGCTTTTGTGCGAGGCCGGGGGACTGGGTTAACCTTCGGCGTATTTTCCCTTCGTGTAAATCCGTGAACTGGGGAAATGCACACTTGAACCGCCGGGTCAGGCCGCGTGCCCGGCGTTGGTTCGGAGCTCTCCCATGCCCGGAGGCTCCTGGGGAGCGGAATGAGGCGCGCATGGCCGGCAAGGCGACGGGGACGACCGACGCGGTACCGGGCGACGAGGAACTGAGAAGACTGCTCGCGGGGCTGACCGCGGTCCGTGACGGAGACTTCGGCACCCGGCTGCCGGACGACTCCCCGGGCCTCATGGGCGACATCGCCACCGTCTTCAACGGCATGGTCGACCAGCTGTCCGTCTTCACCTCCGAAGTCACCCGCGTGTCCCGCGAGGTGGGCACCGAGGGCACCCTCGGCGGCCAGGCGCAGGTGCCGGGAGTCTCGGGCACCTGGGCCGACCTGACCGACTCGGTCAACGCGATGGCGGGCAACCTCACCACCCAGGTCCGCGACATCGCCCAGGTGGCCACCGCGGTCGCCAAGGGTGACCTGTCGCAGAAGATCGACGTCCCGGCGCGCGGCGAGATCCTTCAGCTGAAGGAGACCGTCAACACGATGGTCGACCAGCTCTCCGCCTTCGCCGACGAGGTGACACGCGTCGCCCGCGAGGTCGGCACCGAGGGCCGGCTCGGCGGCCAGGCGCAGGTCCCGGGCGTCGCCGGCGTCTGGCGCGACCTCACGGATTCGGTCAACTTCATGGCCGGAAACCTCACCGCCCAGGTGCGTAACGTCGCCCAGGTGACGACGGCCGTCGCCCAGGGCGATCTGTCGCAGAAGATCACGGTGGATGCCCGGGGCGAGATCCTGGAGCTGAAGTCGACCATCAACACGATGGTGGACCAGCTGTCCGCGTTCGCGGACGAGGTGACGCGTGTCGCCCGTGAGGTCGGCACCGAGGGCCGCCTCGGCGGCCAGGCCGACGTCAAGGGCGTCAAGGGCACCTGGCGGGACCTCACGGACTCGGTCAACTTCATGGCCGGAAACCTGACCAACCAGGTGCGCAACGTCGCCCAGGTGGCCACCGCCGTGGCCCAGGGCGATCTGTCGCAGAAGATCACGGTGGATGCCCGGGGCGAGATCCTGGAGCTGAAGTCGACCATCAACACGATGGTGGACCAGCTGTCCGCGTTCGCGGACGAGGTCACCCGTGTCGCCCGCGAGGTCGGCACCGAGGGCCGCCTCGGCGGCCAGGCGCAGGTGCGGGGCGTCGCCGGCACCTGGAAGGACCTCACCGACAACGTCAACGTGATGGCCTCCAACCTCACCGGCCAGGTCCGCTCCATCACCCAGGTCGCCACCGCCGTCGCCAAGGGCGACCTCTCGCAGAAGATCATGGTGGAGGCCAAGGGCGAGGTCGCCGCGCTCGCCGACGTCATCAACACCATGGTCGACACCCTCTCGGCGTTCGCGGACGAGGTGACGCGTGTCGCCCGTGAGGTCGGCACCGAGGGCCGTCTCGGCGGCCAGGCCCATGTGCCCAACGTGGCCGGCACCTGGAAGGACCTCACCGACAACGTCAACTCCATGGCCAACAACCTCACCGGCCAGGTGCGCAACATCGCGCTGGTGACCACCGCCGTGGCCAAGGGCGACCTGTCGAAGAAGATCGACGTCGACGCGCGCGGCGAGATCCTCGAACTGAAGACGACCATCAACACGATGGTGGACCAGCTGTCCGCGTTCGCCGACGAGGTCACCCGTGTCGCCCGCGAGGTCGGCACCGAGGGCCGCCTCGGCGGCCAGGCCGAGGTCGAGGGCGTCTCCGGCACCTGGAAGCGGCTCACCGAGAACGTCAACGAACTCGCCGGGAACCTCACCCGGCAGGTCCGCGCCATCGCCGACGTCGCCAGCGCCGTCGCCGAGGGCGACCTGACCCGCTCCATCACCGTCGACGCCTCCGGAGAGGTCGCCGACCTCAAGGACAACATCAACTCCATGGTGGAGTCCCTGCGCGAGACCACCCGGGCCAACCAGGAACAGGACTGGCTCAAGACCAACCTCGCCCGGCTCTCCGGCCTCATGCAGGGCCACCGCGACCTGCGCGTCGTGGCCGAGCTGATCATGGACGAGCTGGTACCCCAGGTGTCCGCCCAGTACGGCGCCTTCTACCTCGCCGAGGACAGCGCCGCCGGCCCCGAGCTGCGGCTCGTCGGCGACTACGGCCGCCCCGACCAGGACGAGCGCCCCGAGCGGATCCCCTTCGGCCGCTCCCTGGTCGGCCAGGCCGCGCGCAGCCGCCGTACGATCGCGGTCGACGAGCTGCCGCCCCGCTACGTCACCATCTCCTCCGGACTCGGACAGATCGAGCCCACCGCGCTGCTCCTGCTGCCTATCCTCTTCGAGGAGCAGGTACTCGGCGTCATCGAACTGGCCTCCGTCACCCGGTTCACCACCGTGCAACGGGACTTCCTCCAGCAGCTCGTGGACACCATCGGCGTCAACGTGAACACGATCGTCGCCAACGCCCGCACCGACGAACTGCTCGAAGAGTCCCAGCGTCTCACCAGCGAACTCCAGGCCCGCTCCGCCGAGTTGCAGGCCCAGCAGGAGGAACTCCAGCGCTCCAACGCGGAACTGGAGGAGAAGGCCTCACTGCTCGCCGAGCAGAACCGCGACATCGAGGGCAAGAACCTCCAGATCGAGCAGGCCCGGCAGGAACTGGAGGCACGCGCCCAGCAGTTGTCGCTGGCCTCCAAGTACAAGTCCGAGTTCCTCGCCAACATGAGCCACGAGCTGCGCACCCCGCTCAACAGCCTGCTCATCCTGGCCCAGCTGCTCGCCCAGAACCCGTCCCGCAACCTCACCCCGAAGCAGGTCGAATACGCGGGCATCATCCACTCGGCGGGCTCCGACCTGCTCCAGCTGATCAACGACATCCTCGACCTGTCCAAGGTCGAGGCCGGCAAGATGGACGTCACCCCGGAACGGGTCTCGCTGCGCCAGCTCATCGAGTACGTCGAGGCCACCTTCCGGCCGATGACCTCGCAGAAGAGCCTCGGCTTCACCGTCACCACCTCGGCCGGGGCGCCCGCCGACCTCCTCACCGACGACTCCCGGCTCCGCCAGATCCTGCGCAACCTGCTGTCCAACGCGGTGAAGTTCACCGAGCAGGGCGGGGTCGAACTGCGCGTCGAACCCGCCACCGACGACGAGGTGCCGCGCGACGTGGTCCGCGGCGGCGCGGTGGTCGCCTTCCGGGTGAAGGACACCGGCATCGGCATCCCGGAGCAGCAACTGGAGAGCATCTTCGGCGCGTTCCAGCAGGCCGACGGCACCACCAGCCGCAAGTACGGCGGCACCGGGCTCGGCCTGTCCATCACCCGGGAGATCGCCCATCTGCTCGGCGGCGCCGTCACCGTCGACAGCACACCCGGCAGGGGCAGCACCTTCACCCTCTTCCTGCCCGTGGCCCGGCCCGACTTCGACGAACACCTGCGCGGCGTCCGCGGCACCGTCGAACCGGCCGAACTGGAGCAGACGGACGCCGCCGCCCCGCACGAGCTCAAGGCGGCGCCGCCCCTCGTCTCCGCCAAGCGGCAGCGGGCCCGTCGGCTGCTCGTCGTGGAGGAGCGTCCGCGCGGCCTGCTGACCCTGGTCGCCGAGAGTGTCGTGGGCGATCTCGACCACGGGCACGCCGACGGCATCCCCGTCGACATCATCACCGCGGTCGGCGCCCAGGAGGCGGCCGGCGCCCTCGCCGCCGAACCCTGCCACTGCGTCGTCGTCGAACTGGGCGCCCCCGACGGGGAGTCGGCCCGGTTCCTCCAGGCGCTGCACGGCGACTCGGCCCTCGCCGGCGTCCCCGTGCTGGTGCACAACGGCTCCCACCGCGCCGAGTACCCCGAGGCGGAGCCGGGCGGCTCGCTGGAGTACCTCTCCAGCCTGGACGAGCTGCGGGAGCGGATCGCCCTCCACCTGTCCGCGGAGGAGCCCGGCGAGGTGCTCACCTTCGTCCGCGGCGAGGAACTCCAGCACACCCCGGACCAGGTCGACGAACACACCCGCGGCCGTACCGTCCTCGTCGTCGACGACGACGCGCGCAACCTCTTCGCGCTCAGCGGCATCCTCGAACTGCACGGCTTCCGCGTGCTGCACGCGGAGAACGGCCGCAAGGGCATCGAGACGCTGGTGAACAACTCGGACATCGAACTCGTCCTGATGGATGTGATGATGCCCGAGATGGACGGCTACGCCGCCACCGCCGAGATCCGCAGCATGCCCCGGTACGCGGACCTGCCGGTGATCGCCGTCACCGCGAAGGCGATGCAGGGCGACCGGGAGAAGAGCCTCGCCTCCGGCGCCAGCGACTACGTCACGAAACCGGTGGACACCCGCGACCTCATCGCCTGCGTCCGGCGCTGGCTGCCGGCATGAGACCGGACAACGACACCGCGCAACCGTCCTACCGCAGGCCGAGGAGTACCCGTCCGGTGAACATCCAGCCGTCCACCGATCCCGGCACCCCGTTCGACCCGTCGAGCGGCGTGCCGGCCCAGCCCGCCCCGCTGCCGCCGGTGGACACGGTGGCAGTGACCGACGTGCCCGCCGACTCCCCGGTGGGCAGGCTCGCCGCCACCGTGGAGCGGTTGCGCCGCGAGGTGCGGACCGCGCAGGCGGAGGCCGAGGGCCGGGCGCTGATCGAACTGGCCAAGGGCATCCTGGTCGAACGCCTCGGCTGCGGGCCCGCCCAGGCCGCCCGGCAGCTCGCCGAACTGACCGAACAGGCCCAGGTGACGCCGCTGGAACTCGCGGTGGACGTCATCAACCAGGCGGCCAGGGACCGGGTCGCCGAGGTGACCGAGGCGTTCCTCTCCACCACCGCGGACCCCGGTGGCGCGGACGAGGACTCCGCCGCCGTACGGCTGCGCGCCGCCGAGAGCGGGGTGCTGGCCGCCCACGACACCGAGGCGATGGCCGCCTCCCTGCTCGAACACGCGCTGCGCCCGCTCGGCGCCGTCGCCGTCGCCATCTGGGCGGCCGGCTCGGACGGTTCGCTGACCCTCGCGGGCAGCGCGGGCTTCGCCCCGGCCGAGGCGGCCCGCTGGTGCTACGTCCCGCCGGACGTGGCCACGGTGGCCCGCCGGGGCCTGACCGAGCCCGGCGGACAGTGGCTGCCCTCGCTCGCCGAGTCCGGGCTGCCCACCATCGGGCGGCGCGAGTACGCCGACGGCGCGCGGATCGCCGTACCCGCCGGTGCGGGCGGCCGTATCCACGGCGTCCTGGAGATCGCCTGGCCCAAGCCCGAGGAGCCGCTGCCGCGCCCCGTGCTGCGTCAGGTGGAGACGCTCGCCGAACTGTGCGCGCACACCCTGGACGACTTCGTGGCCCCCGCCGTGCCCCACCCGGAATCCCGGGCCATGCCCGACGCCGCGGAGCTGATGGACCTCGCGGACGGACTGCACGACCCGGCCCTGGTCCTGGTGCCGCACCTCGACGACACGGGCCGGCTCGTCGACTTCCGCATCCAGCACGTCAACAGCCGCTTCCTCGACCCGGCGGGCCGCCCGCGTGCCGTCATCGGCGGCGCCCTGCTGCTGGAGGCGTACCCGATGTCCGCCGGCACCAGCGAGCTGTTCCAGCGTGTGGAGCGGGTCTACGCCACCGGGGAGCCGTTCCGCGCCCAGCGCGTGCGGCTCACCGCGCTGGTCGACCAGGTCCCGCTGTCCGCGGTCGCCGACATCAGCATCAGCCGCCACGGCTCCAGCCTGCTGCTCATCTGGCGCATCGAGGACGAGACCGCGCGCCTGGCCAGCCTGCTCCAGCACGCGCAGCGGCTCGGCCGGATCGGCGGGTTCGAGGAGAACCTGCTGACCGGCGAGATCACCTGGAACGGGCAGATGTTCAGCCTCTACGGCCGGGCGGCCACCAGCTCCCCGGTCGCCCTGGAGGAGCTGCCCGCCTACTCCCACCCGGACGACGCCGTCCAGATCGGGCGGTTCCTGCGCACCCTGCTGCACCACCGCAGGCCGGCCTCGGCGGCGTTCCGCTTGCAGCGGCCGGACGGGGTGTCCCGGCACATGCGCCTGGTCGCCGAACCGGTCCTCGACACCGACGGCCAGCTGTTCGGTGTGCGCGGCGCCTACCAGGACATCTCCGCCCAGCACTGGACCGAGGTCGCCCTCGCCGCGACCCGCGACCAGCTCGCCCACACCGAGCAGCAGGCCGCCGAGCGCAACCGGCTCACCCTCCAGCTCCAGCACGCGATCATGCCCCCCACCCAGGCACCGCTGCGCGTGCCCGGCCTCCAGGTGGCGGTCCGTTACCGGCCGGCCGAGACCGAGCACCTGGTCGGCGGCGACTGGTACGACGCCGTGGTGCTGCCCTCGGGGCTCGTCCTGCTGTGCGTCGGCGACGTCGCCGGGCACGGCATCGAGGCGGCCACCAGCATGGTCGTCCTGCGCAACGCGCTGCGCGGCCTCGCCGTCACCGGAGCCGGGCCCGCTCAGCTGCTGTCCTGGCTGAACATCGTCGCCCACCATCTGACGGGCGCCGTCACCGCGACCGCCGTGTGCGGCCTGTACGACGGCGAGAACCGCACCCTGCGCTGGGCACGGGCCGGCCATCTGCCGCCCGTCCTCGTCCGCGAGCAGGAGGCCACCACCCTCCCCACCCTCAGCGGCCTCCTGCTGGGCGCCCTCCCGGAGGCGGTCTACGAGGAGACCGAACTGAACCTGGCCGCGGGCGACACCCTCCTCATGTACACCGACGGCCTGATCGAACGCCGCGACCGCTCGGTCGAGGAATCCCTCACCCACCTCCTGGACACGGCCCGCTCGGGCCCCCGCACCCTGGACCAGCACCTGGACAGACTCCTCACGTACAGCAGGTCGGACACCGACGACGACACCTGCATCGTGGGGATCAGGGTGGACTGAGGACCGGGGCCGCGGCCCCGCGCACCCGCCGAGCGGATCGGTGGCGGCGAGCCCATGGACACCTCCGCTCCCCGGCGGGAGGATCGCTCATGACCTCGGACCACGACATGGTGTGGCGTCGGTGTGCGTACCTGGGCCGTGTCCTGCTGCCGCTGGTGGACCAGGAGCCGTGGCGTCGGCCCCGCCGCCGGGAGAGTCTGCGGGACCGGGGCATCGACACGGCGGTGGGGGAGCGGCTGATCGAGATCTTCGCGGTCCTGGCCGCCCACGCCGTCGCGCTCGACGCCTCCCTGTCCGCGGCGGAGTTCGACGGCCTGCCGCTTCTCGCCGTGGCCGAGGCCGTGACCTGTAAGCGCGATTTCGAACTGCTCGCCGGGCTCCCGGACACCTTCGCCGACGTCCGCAAGGAACAGGCCGTCAACGTCTTCCGGCTGAGCGGCGAAGTGCGCCACGCCCTGGCCGTACTCGCCGCACGCACGCCGACGCGGTCCTCCACCTGCGGTGACGTCTTCCGCCGGGCAGCCGAGGCCGGACTGGCGCCGTGATCACGGGGGCACCACGCGGGCGTGCCGGGGTCACCTCCCCACGTACCCTCATCCTGTGTCCGCCCCTCGCCTGTATCGCGTCGCCGTCCTCGTCCTCGAAGGCGCGAAGCCGCTCGATGTCGGGATCCCCGCGCAGGTGTTCACGACCCGCGCGAGCATGCCGTACGAGGTGCGGGTGTGCGGGGCGGCGCCCGGGCTCGTGGCCGGGGGTGACGGGCTCGCGTACTACGTCGCCCACGGCCTGGACGCGCTCGGGTGGGCCGACATCGTGTTCGTGCCCGGCTACCGGCACCCGGACCGCGAAGACCCGCCGCAGGCCGTCGTCGACGCGCTGATCGCCGCCCACGAGCGGGGCGCGCGGCTCGCGGCCATCTCGACGGGGGCCTTCGCGCTCGCCGCCACCGGCCTGCTCGACGGCAGGCGCGCCACGACGCACTGGCACTACACCCAGGCACTCGCGGCCCGGCACCCCCTCGTCCGGGTCGACGAGAACGTGCTGTTCGTGGACGAGGGCAGCGTGCTCACCTCGGCCGGCGCCGCCTCCGGTATCGACCTGTGCCTGCACATCCTGCGCGGCGACGTCGGAGTGGCCGCCTCCAACCACGCGGCCCGGCGCCTGGTCGCCGCCCCCTACCGCAGCGGCGGCCAGGCCCAGTACGTGCCGCGCAGCGTCCCCGAGCCGCACGGCGAACGCTTCGGCGCCACCCGCGAGTGGGCGCTGCACCGGCTCGGCGAGCCCCTCACCCTCGACACCCTGGCGCGTGCGGCCGGGGTCTCGCCGCGCACCTTCTCCCGGCGCTTCGTCGAGGAGACCGGCTACACGCCGATGCAGTGGGTGATGCGCGCCCGCATCGACCTGGCCCGCGAACTGCTCGAACGCTCCCAGCGCGGTGTCGAACAGATCGCCGCCGACGTCGGACTGGGCACCGGCGCGAACCTGCGCCTGCACTTCCAGCGCATCCTCGGCACCACCCCGAGCGAGTACCGGCGCACCTTCACCCGGGGCGAGTGACCCGCCCGGCGGCACGGTGGCGGAATCCTTTTGAACCATGGCCATCCCGCCACTGTCAGCGGCGCGCTCCACAGGCGAGCCTGGTGGCGAACGGAAGGGACACCACTCATGACTCGCATCGCCATCAACGGGTTCGGCCGCATCGGACGCAATGTGCTGCGCGCACTGCTCGAACGGGACAGCGCGCTTGAGGTCGTCGCCGTCAACGACCTGACGGAGCCCGCCACCCTCGCGCGACTGCTCGCCTACGACAGCACGGCCGGCCGGCTCGGGCGCCCGGTCACCGTCGACGGCAACACCCTCGTCGTCGACGGCCGCCGGATCACCGTGCTGGCCGAGCGCGAGCCGGCGCAGCTGCCCTGGGGCGAACTCGGCGTCGACATCGTCCTGGAGGCCACCGGCCGCTTCACCTCGGCGAAGGCCGCCCGCGCCCACCTCGACGCGGGTGCGAGGAAGGTGCTCGTCAGCGCGCCGTCCGACGGCGCCGACGTCACCCTCGCGTTCGGCGTCAACACCGACGCCTACGACCCGGCGGTGCACACCATCGTCTCGAACGCCTCCTGCACCAC
The DNA here is from genome assembly GCF_030450125.1 of Streptomyces sp. WP-1. Classification (NCBI taxonomy): domain Bacteria; kingdom Bacillati; phylum Actinomycetota; class Actinomycetes; order Kitasatosporales; family Streptomycetaceae; genus Streptomyces; species Streptomyces sp. WP-1. Next base: position 427,901 of record NZ_CP123923.1, on the reverse strand, counting down.
CAACGCGCTGGCGCCGCTCGCCGCCGTCCTCGACGAACTCGCCGGTATCGAGCACGGGTTCATGACCACGGTGCACGCCTACACCCAGGAGCAGAACCTCCAGGACGGTCCGCACCGCGACGCACGCCGCGCCCGTGCGGCCGGTGTCAACATCGTGCCGACCACGACCGGCGCCGCCAAGGCGATCGGGCTGGTGCTGCCGAACCTCGAAGGCAAGCTGTCGGGCGACTCGATCCGTGTCCCGGTGCCGGTGGGCTCGATCGTCGAACTCAACACGACCGTCGCCCGCGACGTGACCCGCGACGAGGTGCTGGCGGCCTACCGCGCCGCGGCGGAGGGCCCCCTCGCCGGTGTCCTCGAATACTCGGAGGACCCGCTCGTCTCCTCCGACATCACCGGCAACCCCGCCTCGTCGATCTTCGACTCGGCCCTCACCCGCGTCGACGGCCGCCACATCAAGGTCGTCGCGTGGTACGACAACGAGTGGGGCTTCTCGAACCGCGTGATCGACACCCTCGGCCTCCTCGCCGCCAGCTGACCGAGGACCCGGCGCACGGATGTACGACGGAAGGCGCCGCAGGACATACGGACGGTCTCGTAGCCTCGTACCCGTACCCGTCGTGTCCTCTTGCCCTTGGAGTCGCAGATGGCCGTTCGCCGAGTCATGCCCATCATTCATTCCGCGGCGGCGGAGGAGAGCCGCGATTTCTACGGCCTGCTGGGCTTCGAGGAGGTCATGAACCTCGACTGGGTGATGACGCTTGCCGCGCCGTCGACCCCGACGGCCCAGATCAGCGTCGTATCAGCCGACAGAACCGCCCCGGTCACCCCGGACATGAGCATCGAGGTGGACGACGTGGACGCGGCCTACGCGGCCGTGCGGGCCGCCGGCGCGGAGATCGTCCACCCGCTGCGGGACGAGGACTGGGGGGTGCGGCGCTTCTTCGTCCGCGATCCCAGCGGCCGCGTGATCAACGTCCTGAGCCACCGCGGCGCTTGAAGCACCAAGCCCGAAGCGCCGTGCTTGAAGTGCTCTTGACGTAACCGCAGGACTGGAGGGCGCGCCCACGGCAACGAGCAAGTGATGACACGCATCGCCACCGTCACTCTGATCGTTGCCGTGGGTGTGCTCGCGTCCGCGGCGAGCGCCTGCCTCTCCCCCTGGTGGCTGTTCGCCGCCGCACCGGTGACCCTGCTGGGTCTGCTGGGCGGGTGGGATCTGGTGCAGCGCCGGCATTCGGTGCTGCGCAACTATCCCGTTCTGGGCCATGCCCGCTTTCTCTTGGAGCGTCTGCGCCCGGAGCTCCAGCAGTATTTCATCGAGCGGAACTTCGACGGGCGTCCCTTCGACCGGGATGTGCGCAGCATCGTCTATGAGCGTGCCAAGGGTACGGACGCGGAGGAGCCGTTCGGTACCGAGCGCGATGTGTACCGGCCGGGTCATGAGTTCCTGGTGCCGTCGATGGCGCCGTGCCCGGTGCCGACGACCCCGCCGCGGGTGCGGATCGGCGGGCCGGACTGCGGTCGGCCGTACGAGATGGCGCTGCTGAACGTGTCGGCGATGAGTTTCGGTTCGTTGTCGGCCAACGCGGTCCTGGCGCTGGGCGGTGGTGCCGCGGCGGGGGGTTTCGCCCAGGACACCGGTGAGGGCGGGCTGTCGGAGTACCACCTGCGTCCGGGGGGCGACCTGGTGTGGGAGATCGGTACCGGGTACTTCGGCTGCCGTACCCGGGACGGGGACTTCGACGCGGCGCAGTTCGCCGGGAAGGCGGCGCACGACCAGGTCAGGTGCGTGTCCCTGAAGCTGTCCCAGGGGGCGAAGCCCGGCATCGGGGGCGTGCTGCCGGGGGCCAAGGTGAACGCGGAGATCGCCCGGGTCCGGGGCGTGCCCGAGGGGCGTACGGTCGTCTCCCCGCCGTACCACCGGGTGTTCTCCACCCCGCGCGAACTCGTCCGCTTCATCGCCCGCATGCGTGAGCTGTCCGGTGGCAAGCCCGCCGGGTTCAAGCTGTGCGTGGGCTCACGCCGGCAGTTCCTCGCGGTGTGCAGGGCCATGCTGGAGGAGGGCACCGCACCCGACTTCATCGTGGTGGACGGCGCGGAAGGCGGAACGGGCGCGGCACCGCTGGAGTTCGCCGACCATATGGGCACCCCGCTCACCGAGGGCCTGCTCACGGTGCACAACGCCCTCGTGGGGGCGGGCCTGCGCGACCGGATCAGGATCGGGGCGAGCGGCAAGGTCGCCACCGGCAGCGATCTCCTCAAACGCATGGTCCAGGGCGCCGATTACGCCAACGCCGCCCGGGCGATGATGTTCGCCGTCGGCTGCATCCAGGCACAGCGCTGCCACACCAACACCTGCCCCACCGGCATCACCACCCAGGACCCCCACCGCGCCCGCGCCCTGGACGTCACCGACAAGGCCCCACGCGTCCACCGCTTCCAGGAAGCGACCGTGGCCAGCGCGATGCAACTCATGGCCTCCATGGGCGTCACCCATCCCGCGGACCTGCGCCCCCACATGCTCCACCGCCGCATCGACCCCCACACCGAACGCTCCTACGAACAACTGTACGAGTGGCTCGAACCCGGGCAGCTGCTCGCCGAGCCACCACAGTCCTGGGCGGCCGACTGGGAGAGCGCGGATCCCGATCGGTTCACCGTGTGACCTGGAGGTGGGCGGGCCCCGGAAAAGGCCTGGACGGGGCGGCGACCGGGCCTATAGCTTGCAGTCGACCGTGACACCGCCCGAGGAGGTGAGACCCATGAACGCTGTATCGACGTGGGTGCTCCCCCTTTCCCGTCACGGCCGGCGACCGACGTAGGCGTCGCCGGGAGCGCCTCCCCACCAAGGCACTCCCGAAAGGCAACACCTGTGCTTTCTCTGCACTTCACCGCCGAGTCGTCGGCGGACGGCGTGATCGAGCGCGATTTCACCCTGGGCGACATCCCCGGAGTCCTCTGGTCGCCGGCGTCCGGCGGCGATCGCGCGCCCCTGGTCCTGATGGGCCACGGCGGCGGTCGGCACAAGAAGGAGCCGGCCATGACGGGCCGCGCCCGCCTCCTCGTGAACGGCTGCGGCTTCCATGCCGCCGTCATCGACGCGCCCGGTCACGGCGACCGGCCCCGCACCGCGCGCGACGAGCGGGACATCGCCGCACTGCGCGCCGCGCAGGCCGCGGGCGAGCCGGAAGGCCCGGTCGTCGTCCCGTACAACGCCCGTCTGGCAGAGGTCGCCGTGCCCGAGTGGCAGGCGGTCCTGGACGCCCTCCAGCAGCTTCCGGAGATCGGCGCCGACGGGCCGGTGGGCTACACCGGCCTCGGCCTGGGCACCGCGATCGGGATACCGCTGGTGGCGGCCGAACCCAGGATCACGGCCGCGGTCTTCGGCATGCACTGGCCCGACGCCCTGATCGAGACGGCCGAGCGGATCACCGTGCCGATCGAGTTCGACATGCAGTGGGACAACGAGCGCATCCCGCGTAAGGCCGGCCTCGCGCTGTTCGACGCCTTCGCCTCGAAGGAGAAGACGCTGCACGCCAACGCGGGCAAGCACTTCGACTGGCCCAGGTTCGAGGCCGACAGCGCGGTCCGGTTCCTCGCCCGGCACCTCGGCCGGGCGGTCACCGTACCGGCCTGACGGTGAACGGCCGCGGCGCCCGCTCCGCGGATCGGGCGCCGCGGCGAGTACGAGACGAACCACCACGTCGTCGGGTACGACCCGGACCGACCGGTTGCGCAGCCGTCGTCCATCTCCTGGATTGCGGCCCAGCATGGCGGGAAGGCGCACCTCAGGCCGATGGACGCGCCCTCGCCGGGGCAGTGGCCCGAAGCGAAGGCGGCGGAAGAGGTGTGGGTGTGCGGATGACCGGACAATCGACGTTGCAGCCGGGGCAGGGGTCCTCGTCGGCGGACCGCGATGAGGTGCGGCTGCCGCCGATCCGGCCCGGCGGCTACGATCCGGCCGACTACGCCGAAGCCGTGGCGCGCGCCGCCGAGGAAGCCGGAGTGTCCGCGCTGCTCGTCATGACGGTGCTCCACAACGAGGCGTACAAGCCGCACCACCCGCTGCTGGAGCGGCTGTGGCAGTGGTGGAAGCCCGGGGCGTCCTTCGGCCTGGCCAACATGCACCGCGCGACGTTCGAGCGGGTACGACGGGCCCACGACCTGCCGGGGCGGTGGCAGGACCTGCGCGACGACCCCGCCTTCGCCATCCACGCGGCGGCGCTGCATCTGAAGGACCTCGACCGCGGACTGCCGCGGCGGCACGTGCGCCGCTACAGCCGCGACGAACTGCTCGCCCTCGGCTACAACACGGGCGAACGCAATATGCGGGCCTTCGCCCGGGGCGTCCCGCCGGGCCCCATGGCGCGGTCGTACCTGCGCCGGTTCCGCGCCCACCGCAACCGCGCCGCCGAGGCCCTGGCCACGACGGATCACGGGCGACCCGCGTGACGAGAGGCGGCTGCCGTACGGCAGCCGCCTCGGTATGTCACGGGTATGGCCGGTCAGCCCCGGATGATGTTCTGGGCCTGCGGACCCTTCTGGCCCTGGCCGATGTCGAAGGTGACCTGCTCGCCCTCGGTGAGCTCGCGGAATCCACCGCCCTGGATCTCGGAATAGTGCGCGAAGACGTCAGCCCCTCCGCCGTCCTGGGCGATGAAGCCGTACCCCTTCTCGGAGTTGAACCATTTCACGGTGCCGCTGGCCATCGATCGATCCTTCGTTCATACCGGGAGCCACCCATGTCCCGGGCCGCTCCGGCTCCCTTGGCAGTAGGAGCCGACATCGTTTCTACCCCGAGCACCGCCGCCTATCCGGCTCATGACACAGCAGTCGGTGTGGCGTCGCCGCGGATCACCCGTGCCGCACCCCCGTTCGGCCCCGTGGACCAGGTTGCCGATCTTCACCTGAATGGCGGAGCGGAGGCGGGGCACACGAGGCGGTGTACGACTCATGTGAACGGTGGCCACAAGGAGGCTCACGATGCTCATGGCGCACCCCGCTGTCCTGAAGAACCTGATCGAGCAGTACGAGACCCTGCGGGTTCTGCACGCCGAGGAGGGCGACGAGGAGGTGCGGCGGCGCATGGACGACCTCGCCTACACGCTGTGCGTCGCCACGGGCACCAGCGACATCGACGCCGCCCTCATCGCGGCCCGCCACCGCCTGCCCGGCGCCCGTGTCGAGGACGATTCCCTCCTGTCCGCCTGACGGCCGCCCGTCCCCCGACCGGGACGGAAGCCGAAACGGGGGACCGTGAGCGGTGCCCGTGATGCCGGAGGAGCCAGCGGGAAAGGAGAAGGGGGGAACGCAGGGAGGCTGAGGTGGCGCGTGATCGGATCGGGCCGGCCGAGGTGCTGGCCGCGGCGGAGAACGCCGCGCCGATGGCTTCGCTGGACGTGGTCGCGCGAAACCTGCGGGACCGGTTCGGCGCGCGGTACGTCTCGTTCCTCTTCGTGGACGTCATCGGCCGGAAGCTGGTGCGGTTCAGCGAGGAGACCGCCACCCAGGAGGGCCGGCGCGCCGACCAGGTCGACCTGCACGGCAGCGTCTACGACGACGTCCTGCGCTCCCAGCGACCGGTGTGCGCCTCGTCGGAGGGTGAGCGGTGGCCACGGGTGATCGTCCCGGTCACCAACCGCGGCGACACCATCGGCGTCCTGGAGCTGTCCCTGCCCGACCTCGGCGAGGACGTGCTGGAGCAGGTGGAGGAGGCCGCCCACGCGCTGGCGTACCTCGTCGTCACCGACCGGCGTTTCACCGATCTCTACCAATGGGGCCAGCGGACCACCGGGCTCAGCCTGGCCGCCGAGATCCAGCGCCAGCTCCTGCCCTCGGCTCCCTCCTGCGAGGCGGCCGAGTTCGCCCTCGCCTGCGCCCTCGTCCCCGCCGACACCATCGCCGGCGACACCTACGACTACACCCTCGACCACGACACCCTGCACCTGTCCGTCACCGACGCCATGGGCCACGACGTCGACGCCTCCTTGATGGCGACCCTCCTGGTCAACGCCTCCCGGGGCGCCCGCCGTGCCGGGGCCGACATCGTGGAACAGGCATGCCGGACCCACCAGGCGATGCTCGAACACGGCCGCCACACCTTCGCCACCGGCCAGCTGCTCCGCATCGCCCTCGACGGGACCGGCGCCCGGTTCGTCAACGCGGGCCACCCCCGGCCGCTGCGGCTGCGCGACGGCACGGTCGCCGAGGTCCCCCTGGAGGCCGGCCTGCCCTTCGGCGTCCCCGCCGCGTACAGCTCCTACCGGGCGCAGGACCTCGACCTGCGTCCGGGCGACCGCCTCGTGCTCTACACCGACGGCATGCTGGAACGCCGGGCGCAGACCGTCGACCTGCCCGGTCTGCTGCGTGACACCGCCGATGAGCATCCCCGTGAGGTGGTACGCGCCCTGACCTCGGCGGTCAACGACGCCTGCGGCGGGCACCTCCAGGACGACGCCACCGTGATGTGCCTCGACTGGCACGGCCCCCACCCCGAGGGCCGCGACGCGAACACCGGCGCCGACACCGACCGGGCTCCCCGGAAGGGCCCGGCCGCCGGGAAACACTGATACACGACTGCGCCAACACGGGTCCCTGGCCGGGGACTTCCACGACGTGGTGTTGCTCGGCAGTCACCGCGGCCGGGTACTGGGCCGTCCACCCGCGCCGTGGTTCAGGCGACGGCGAGGCGTTGGGTCAGTTCGGTGAGGGCCTGGCCGAGCGGCAGTGCCACGTGTGCGTGGGCGAGGTCGTCGCCGCGGGTCGGGCCGAGGTTGATGATCGCGACGGGCTTGCCGTCCTTCGCGGCGCGGCGTACGAACCGCAGGCCCGACAGGACGGCCAGGGACGAGCCGAGGACGAGGAGAGAGTCGGCCGCGTCGATCAGATCCAGGCAGCGCTGGGTGCGCGGCTTGGGCACGTTCTCACCGAAGAACACGACGTACGGCTTGAGCACACCACCGCACCGCGCGCACGGCACGACGCGGAACGTGTGCACGATGTCGTCGGGCAGCTCGATGTCGCCGTCGGGGTTGACCCGGAGCCCGGCGGCGTCCTGCGCGGCGAGGAACTCCCCGTTGGCGTCGAGCAGCCGCGCGTCGAGTTCGTCGCGCGGGCCGATCGTCCCGCAGTCGAGGCATACGACGCGGTCCAGACTGCCGTGCAGGGCGACGGCGTCCGTCGTCCCGGCCGCCTGGTGCAGCCCGTCCACGTTCTGCGTGATCACGGCATCGACGTACCCGGACGCGCGCAGCGCCTGCACGGCGCGGTGACCGGCGTTGGGCCGTGCCTCGGCGATGGCACGGCGCCCGACGTAGCCGCGGGCCCAGTAGCGGCGCCGGTTCTCCTCGTCCGAGACGAAGTCCTGGTAGGTCATGGGGGAGTGCCGCCGGTGCCGCCCGGTCACACCCCGGTAGTCGGGGATACCGGACTCGGTGGAGATCCCGGCCCCGGTCAGCACCGCCACCCCGCCGGCGGCCAGTTGCCCGGCGATCTCGTCCATCCCGCCCGCGGGACGTATACCGGTGTCGGGTATGGGGCCGACGATCGGACGCATGCGCATACCAGCAGCTTAGGACGCCGAGGGTCGCATCGCGTCCCCGATGGGGAAGCGGGTGGGTCAGGACGGCGATCACACGGCGGTGGATCATCGGGCACCGGGAAGGCCCGAAGGGCTCCGCCGCCATGACACGGACAACGATCCTCAAGGGGCTGACCGTCACTCCGCTCGGCCGAGGCGGCCACCGCCTGCGCGAGCAGGTTCAGCCGGGCACCGGACGGCGGCACACCCCGCTCGTCGACGCGTCCCGCCGAGGAGTTCGGGCCGTTCAGGAGATGGGGACCGCCGCGCCCGTGACCTCGATGCCGCTGGACGGATCCGCCGGGATGCCCACGGTCAGCAGGCTCGGGCGGCCCATGTCCACGCCTTGGTGGATGGTCAGCACGGCGGGCGGCGCGACGAGGCCGTTGCCGCGGAGGTACCCGCCGAAGGCCGCGGCCGCCGCGCCGGTGGCCGGGTCCTCGACGACGCCGCCCGGCGGGAAGGGGTTGCGGGCATGGAAGACCGTGTCCGACTCGCGGTGCACAAGGGCGATCGTCGTCCAACCCCGCCTCGCCATCAGGGCGTTGAGCGCCGGCATGTCGTAGTCGAGATCGGCGAGCCGCGCCCGGTCGGCGGTTGCGATGACCGGATGCCAGGCACCCGCGTAGGCGACCTGCGGCGGCAACGCCGGATCGAGGTCGGCGGCGGACCAGCGCAGGGCGGCGAGGAGTTCGGCGAGGTCGGCGTCGGAGAGTTCCGTCGTACGGGGCTCGACGCTGACCAGGGTGGCCGTGACCGCGCCGTCCGGGGCGGTCGAGGTGGTCACGTGGACGGGCCCCGCCTGGGTGTGCAGCAGCAGGCGGCCGACGCCGTGCCGGGAGGCGTGCGCGACGGCCGTCGCGATGGTGGCGTGGCCGCAGAACGGGACCTCCGCCTGCGGGCTGAAGTACCGGATGTCGAGCGACCCGTCGGGGCGGGGAACGGTGAACGCCGTTTCGGAGTAGCCGACTTCGGCCGCGGTTGCGGCCATCTCCGCCTCGTCGATACCGGCGGCGTCCAGCACCACACCCGCCGGGTTCCCGCCGAGGGGGTCGCTGCTGAAGGCCACGTAGCGCAGGATGTCCATCGGGTGAAGGTAGACGGCCCGCCGCAGGGCGGTCAAAGGGGTTGTGCGGCACGTTCCTTCGGTACGACTCCCGGGCGGTCCTCGTCAGGACACCGGCCCTCGCCTCTCGCGCGGTTGCCCGGCGAAGGCCCTCGCGGCGGCCGGCTCCGCCGGGTCGGCCCGCTCAGGGGGACGACCTCCGCGGCGTCGGATGTGACATCCCGGTACGGGCCTCCGGCCACGGGGTGGTGGGCGTTCCCGTGGGTCCGCCCCGGACGCCCTCAGACCGCCCCGCCCCCCAACCACTGGTGGACGGCGGCCGCGGTGGTGCGGGCATGCTCCTCCAGCATGGTGAAGTGGTCCCCGGGCACGGTGATCTCGGCGTGCGGCGGGCTCCAGGCCGGGGCGGGCTCGGCGCCGGGCAGGCGGTCCTGGGCTCGCACGTACAGGGTGGGACAGGCGAGCGGCGCGGGCTTCCAGCCGTCGAAGAGTTCGAAGTATCCGGCCATCGCGGTGAGCCGGTCGGGGCTCGCGGAGGCGAAGGTCGCCGCCCGGCGCAGCATGTCCGACGTCATCGCGGAGAGTGCCTGATCCCGGTCGCCGTGGCCCGGCGGATAGGTGTCCAGCAGCACCACGGCCGCCGGGCCGGTGCCCTCGGACTCCAGACGCTCGGCCACGGCATGGGCCACCCAGCCACCGGCCGACCGCCCCAGCAGGACCAGGGGCCCATCGGGCGCGGCCGTGCGGACGGCCATGGCCTGGGCGGTGACCAGCGCGTCCAGCGTGGCGGGCAGCGCCTCTCCGGGCTCGAACCCGGGGTGCCGTACGGCGGAGACCGGCCGCAGCCCGCGCAGACCGGCCCCGAGACGCGCGTACTCCTGCGGCCCGGACAACGCGCTGAGCGCGGGGGAGCAGACCAGCCGGGCCCCCGTACCGCCCGTCGCGAGCATGACGGGTTCGTGCGTCGCGCCGGGCGCGCCGGCCCTGCCGAACACCGGGCGCAGGCGCGCGGCGACGGTGAGGAGAACCATGCCGTCCCAGGTCCGCCCCCGGGCACATGCGGTACGGAAGAGAGCGCCCAGGGAGTCCGGGGCCTCGTCGGTGTTCGGCGCGTCGGCGGCTTGTGGTCCGGAGGCGGCCCGGGGAGCGAACGCCGCCTTTCCGCCCGCCTCTTGGCCAGGGGAAGACGGAGGTCCGAAGGCCTCAGGTACTGCCGGGCCATCGGACGCGGCGCGCCCGGAAGGCATCTCGGCGGCATACCGTCGGCCCAGCTCGGTGGCGAGCGCGCGCGGCGTCGGGAAGTCGAACAGCAGCGTGGTCGGCAGCGCCAGCCCCGTCCAGGCCGCGAGTTCATTGCGCAGATCCACCGCCGCCAGGGAGTCCAGCCCCAGGTCCGCCAGCAGGTCGTCCGCGCCGATCTCGCTCGCCCCGCCCGTGTGGCCCAGGACGCGGGCCGCCAGGGTCCGGACCTCGGTGAGCAGCACCCCGGCCTGCTCGCGGGGGGAGGCGGCGGCCAGGGCCCGGCCGAGTCGGGCCCCGCCCCTGTCGGCGGTACGGGTTCGGATCCGGTCGGCCGCGGGGTCGGTGCCACGGAGGGCGGCCGGGGCGAGCCGGGCCGCCACCACGACGGGTTCGTCACCGTCCACGGCGGCGTCGAAGAGGGCCAGGCCCTCCTCCTGCCCGAGCGGTACGAACCCGGCACGGGCCATCCGCCGCCGGTCCGCTTCGTCGAGGTGCGCCATCATGCCGTCGTCCTGCCGCCAGGGGCCCCAGGCGATCGACGTACCGGGCAGTCCGAGCCGGGCGCGACGCCCTGCCAAGGCGTCCAGCACGCAGTTCGCGGCAGCGTAGTTGGCCTGCCCCGCAGAGCCGAAGACGCCTGCCACGGAGGAGAACAGTGCGAACAGGGCGAGATCATGACTACGCGTCAGTTCGTGCAGCGCGAGCGCGGCATCCACCTTGGGGCGCAGCACCCGCCGCAGCCGGTCGGTGGTGAGGGCCGTGACGACACCGTCGTCCAGCACTCCCGCGGTGTGCACGACGCCGGTCAGCGGGTGGGCCGCCGGTACCGCGTCGAGCAGGGCGGCGAGCGCGGTCCGGTCCGCCACGTCGCAGGCGCGTACGGTGACTTGGGCGCCCGCCCCGCGCAACTCCGCGACGAGTTCCCGCGCCCCCGGCGCGTCCGGCCCGCGTCGGCCGGCGAGCAGCAGATGACGAACGCCGTGGGCGACGACCAGATGCCGCGCCACCAGCATGCCGAGGGAACCGGTGCCGCCGGTGACCAGGACGGTGCCCTCCGGATCGAGCGGCCGTCGCCTCAGCGACTCCGGTGCCGCGTCGGCCAGTCGTACCAGCTTCGGTACGTACACCGCCCCCCGGCGTACGGCTGCCTCCGGCATCGGGGCGGCCAGCAGGGCGGGCAGAGCGGCCCAGGAGCCGGGGTGTTCGTCCACGTCGATCAGGGCGAAACGGCCCGGGTGCTCGCGCAGCGCCGAGCGGACCAGCCCCCACACCGGTGTGTGCGACGGTACGGCCGCCGCGTCGCCCGACCGGCCACCATCGACAGCCGCCGTGGCGGGACCGTCGTCGGACAGAGCGACGGCGCCGGACGTCACGAGGACGAGCCGCGAGCGGGACAGGTGCGGTTCCGCGAGCCACTCCTGTACGAGCCTCAGCGCCCGGTCCGCTGTCCGCAGCAACTCGGCGGCCTGGTCCCGTGCGTCGCCGTCCGTGCCGGGCGGTGGGCACGGTGCCGCGACGACGGCCGTCGAGGCGTCGCACAGCGCCGGGCCCGCGTACACCGGGACGCCGGAACCGGACGGCGCGAGGGCGTCCACCAGCCGTGTGCCCGCCGTACCCAGAACCGCCCAGCGGGGCATCGCCGCAGGCACGGGCGGCTCGGTCAGCGGCACCCAGTCCGTACGGTGCAGAGCACCGGTGAGCGCGTCCGCCGTCGCCGATCCGGTGCGCGGCAGGGGCCGGAGCGTCAGTGAACGGATCGTCGCGACCGGTGAGTTCGTCTCAGCGGTCAGCTCCACCTGGGGCTGCCCGTCGGGTCCTGGGGCCATCCGTACCCGCAGGCGTCGTACGCCTGTGGTGTGCACGCGCACGCCGCTGAAGGCGAACGGCAGGGACAGCCCGTCGGCCGTCGGAGCGTCTGCCCCGGAGCCGCCCGGGACCAGGACGCCCGGGACCAGGCCGTCCAAGGCCCGGACGTGCAGGGCCGCGTCGAGCAGCGCGGGGTGCAGGACGAACTCCGGTCCGTCCGCCCCCGGTTGCGGCGCGCGGGCCGCTTCGGGCAGCTCGACGTCGGCGTACAGCTCCTCCCCGCGCCTCCAGGCGGCGCGCACGCCCCGGAAGGCGGGACCGTAGCGCAGCCCGTGGGCGGCCAGCCGGCCGTACGATCCGCTCCCCGAACCGTCGGCTCCCAGCGGTACCGCCCCCTCCGGCGGCCAGATCGCGTCCTCGGCCCCGGCCCTTCCCCGGTCCACGGGCGGCAACGTCGGTGAGAGGGTTCCGACGGCGTTCCGGACCCAGGGCTCCTCGTCCGCCGTGGTGTGCGGCCGGGAGTGGAAGGACACGGCCCGTCGTCCCGCGTCGTCGGGCCCCGCCACCTTCACCTGCAAGGCGACGGCGCCGTCCGGCGGCAACGGCAGCGGCGCGGTCAGGACCAGCTCGGCCAGGACGGCCGCGTCCGCCAGCTCACCCGCGTACAGGGCCATGTCGACGAAGGCGGTCGCCGGCAGCAGGATCTCCCCGGCCACCACATGGTCGGCGAGCCACGGCTGGTCGCGCACCAGGAGCACCGCGCTCAGCAGCAGGCCGCCGTCCTCGGCGACGCGGGTGTACGACCGCAGGAGGGGGTGGCCGGCCTCGGTCGCCGGGATCACGGGTGACGGCGCGGCGGCGGTGTCCTCCAGCCAGTACCGGCGGCGCTGGAAGGCGTACGTGGGCAGTGCGACACGCCGTCCGCCGCGCCCGGCGAAGACGGCCGGCCAGTCGACGGGTACGCCGTGCGCGTGCAGCGCGGCCAGCGTGTCGAGCAGGGCCCGCCCTGCCGGCCGGGACGTGCGCAGAGTCGGCAGGACCAGAGGTGGCGGGCCCTGCTCACCAGCGCCTGCTGCCGAAGGCGTTCCGGTCACGGCGAGGCAATCCCGCACCAGACCGGTGAGCACCCCGTCCGGCCCCAACTCGACGTACTCCGTGGTCCCTTGTCCATCCAGGTACGCCACCGAATCGGCGAAGCGGACCGGACGGCGGACATGGTCGACCCAGAACTCCGGTGTACACAGCTCTTCATCGGTGGCCGCCCGGCCCGCGACGGCGGTCAGCAGCGGCAACTGGGGTGCGGCGAAGGACAGATGCCGGACCACGTCCGCGAACTCCGCCAGCATGGGCTCCATCCGGGCGGAGTGGAAGGCATGGCCGACCCGCAGCGGGGTCACCGGACGGCCCTGCGTCCGGAAGTGCTCGGCGACCTCCCGCACGGCGGTCTCGTCGCCGGACACGACCACCGAGGCGGGACCGTTGACCGCCGCGATCTCCGCCGCACACCCGGTCCCGGCGAGATACCCGGCCACCTCGTCCGCACCGGCGGCCACCGCCACCATCCCGCCGCCCGCGGGCAGCGCGTCCATCAGCCGTCCTCGGGCCGCCACCAGCGTGCACGCGTCCGCGAGGGACAACACCCCGGCGACATGGGCGGCCGTCACCTCGCCCACCGAGTGCCCGGCCACCAGCCCGGGACCCACACCCCAGGCCTCGAACTGCCGGAACAGGGCCGTCTCCAGGGCGAAGAGCGCCGGCTGTGCGAACCGGGTCGTCCGGAGCAGCTCGCTGAACTCCGTACCGGGCGCGGCGAACACGACGTCCCGCAGGGGCACCGGCAACAGCGGGTCGAGCAGGACACAGCACTCGTCCAGCGAGTGGGCGAAGGCGGGGTGCAGATTCCGCGACTCGTACAACTCACGTCCCATTTCAGCCCGTTGGCTGCCCTGGCCGGTGAACAGCAGGGCCAGGCGGCTCTGGCTGCGGGACGTGCCCCTGTGCACTCCGGGCCGGCCGTCGTCCTCCGTCAACGCCCTCAGGGAGCCCAGCAGTTCGGAATGGTCCCGGGCCACCACCACCGCCCGGTGCTCGAAGGCCGTGCGCGTGGTGGCGAGTGAGTACCCGAGGTCCACCAGGGACGTGTCGGGAGCGGCGACCACATGGTCGTACAGCCGTCGTGCCTGGGCTCGCAGCGCCGGGGCGTTCCGGGCCGAGACCGGAAACGCCACCGCTGCCCGCTCGGGTGGCGTCGTCACACCCGGTCCGGCAGACGCCGTACCCTCCCGCACCTCATGGCGGCTCGCTGCCCCGTGCCCCGGGGGCTCTTCGAGCACCACATGGGCGTTGGTGCCGCTGATACCGAAGGACGACACCCCCGCCCGGCGCGGACGGTCCGTCGCGGGCCACTCCACCGCCCGGTGCAGCAGCGCGATCTGCTCGGAGGACCAGTCGACGCGGGGGGTCGGCTCGTCGGCGTGCAGCGTGCGCGGCAGTACGCCGTGCCGCATGGCCTGCACCATCTTGATGACGCCGGCCACTCCGGCGGCGGCCTGGCTGTGGCCGATGTTCGACTTCACCGAGCCCAGCAGGAGGGGACGCCGCCGCGGGGCCCGGCCGTACGTCGCGAAGAACGCCTCCGCCTCGATGACGTCCCCCAGCCGGGTGCCGGTGCCGTGCGCCTCCACCGCGTCGATGTCTCCGGGGGCCAGCCCCGCGTCCGCGAGCGCCTGCCGGATCACCCGCTGCTGCGCCGGTCCGTGCGGCGCGGTCAGCCCGTTGCTCGCGCCGTCCTGGTTCACCGCCGAGCCACGCACCACGGCCAGCGCCGGAAGTCCCGCGTCGCGCGCCTCCGACAACCGGCTCAGCAGCAGCATTCCGGCGCCCTCGGCCCACCCCGTACCGTCGGCGGACGCGCCGAACGCCTTGCAGCGGCCGTCCGGTGCCAGCGCCCGCTGGCGGCTGAACTCCACGAACGACGAGGGTCCCGACATCACCGTGGCGCCCCCGGCCAACGCGAAGGCGCACTCACCCCGGCACAGCGCCTGGGCGGCCAGATGCAGGGCCACCAGGGACGAGGAACACGCCGTGTCCACCGTGAGGGCCGGACCTTCGAGACCGAAGGTGTACGCGATCCGGCCCGAGGCGACGCTTCCGGCGTTGCCGAGTCCGAGGTACCCCTCGACATGCTCGGGCGTCCTGGTCAGCCGGCGCGCGTAGTCGCTGTACATCAGCCCGACGTACACCCCGGTCGGTGAACCGCGCAGAGCGGCGGGGACGAGCCCGGCGTACTCGAAGGTCTCCCACGCCACTTCGAGCAGCAGCCGGTGCTGCGGGTCCATGGCCGGCGCCTCGCGAGGCGAGATGCCGAAGAAGGCGGGGTCGAAACGGTCCACGCCGGAAAGGAAACCGCCCTCGCGCACGTACGTCTGCCCCGGCCGCCCGGGATCCGGGTCGTACAGCGCCTCGGTGTCCCAGCCCCGGTCGGTGGGAAAGGGGCCGATGGCGTCCCTGCCGTCGGCGACCAGCCGCCACAGTTCCTCCGGGGAGGTCACCTCCCCGGGATAGCGGCACGCCATCCCCACGATCACCACGGGATCGTCGTCCGACCGGACCGCCGCCCGGGGCGCGAGCCCGGTACCGGTCGGCGCGGCGGCGGTGCGCTCCCCGAGGTGGGCGGCGAGCGCGGCGGCCGTCGGGAAATCGAACGCGACGGCCTCGGAGAGCGGCAGCCCGGTCACCGCCGACAGCCGCTCCCGCAGCACCGTCGCCGTCAGCGAGTCCATACCCAGATCGCGCAGCGCGGTGCCCGGCTCCACCGACCGAGGCGTACACCCGAGTACGGCCGCCACCTCGCTCCGCACCAGGTCCAGCAGATCCCCCGAGGCCGACCGGTTCCTCCCGGCGAGCGTACGGCCCTGCCGCCGCGCAGACTCCTCGGTGGCCTCCGCGCCCAACGCCCGTGCGGGCAGACCGGCGAGGTCCCGGCGTACGATCTTACCGGAGACGGTTCGGGGGATGGCCGCCACCTCGAACAGCTCGACCGGCACCTTGGTGGCGGACAGCCGGGCACGGCAGGCGGCGAGGACACGCCCCCTGTCCAGCGTGCCGCCATCGGGCCGCGCGACCAGATAGCCGACCGGCACCTCGCCGAAGACGGGGTGCGGGCGCCCGGCCACGGCGGCGTCCGCCACCCCCGGGAACCGCCGTAACACCGCTTCCACCTCCGAGGGGTGGATGTTCACGCCGCCCCGGATGATCAGATCACTCGCCCGGCCGGTGATCACCAGCTCACCGGAGGCGTCGATCCTGGCCAGGTCGCCCGTGCGGAACCAGCCGTCGCGCAGCACCTCCGCCGTGGCCTCAGGCCGGCCGTGGTAACCGGCCATGATCCCGGGTCCGTCGACCCATAACTCGCCCTCGCCGGTGTCCCGCCCGTCGGCACCCCCGCCGACCCGGACCCGGGTTCCGGGCAGCACCCGGCCGCACGCCCCGTCCACCGTCGTCCCGCCCGGCCCCGCCATGGTGACCGGACCGGCCTCCGTACTGCCGTAGTGCTCCAGATAGGGGGCGCGGCAGACCGCCTCGAAGGACTCACGGAACCCGGGCCCCGCGGCGGCGCCACCACTGATGCAGCCGCGCAGCGCGGGAGCGCCGAGACCGGTACCGTCCTGCGCACCCCGGACCACGTCGAGCAGCGCGGAGTACGTCGTCGGCACCCCGCCGAGCAAGGTGAACGAGGCGCCCCCACCGCGTAGTTCACGGAGTACGTCCGCCACCGAGAACCGGGGCAGCAGCAGCGCGCTCGCTCCCACCGCGGTCACTCCGAGGAAGCACACGATCTGGCTCATCGCGTGATGGAGGGGTAACGGCCAGAGCAGACGGTCCCGTTCGGACAGACCCAGGACGCCGACGAGGCCCGTCGCGACCGGCGAGAGACGGTTGCGCTGCGTGGACAGAACGCCCTTGGGCACGCCGGAGGAGCCCGAGGTGTAGAGCAGCCAGGCCACTTCGTCCAGCGCGAGATCGTCCCGGGCGGGCGTCCGGGACGCCGTACCCGCCAAGTCCTCGTACGACAGCGGATGGTTCGCGATGCCGGGCCGGTCCCCGTCCGCGCGCGAAGCCGAACTCCCGCTCCCCTCCTCGTCGTCACCGCCCTCGGCCACGACCACGGTCAGTCCGGGCCGGAACGCCAGCGTGCGCCGTCGCGCCAGACCGGCGTCATCGGTGATGAGCAGCCGCGCCCCGCTGTCGTCCAGCAAGCGGGCCAGCTCCTCCTCCGAACTCCCCGGGTCCAGCGGTACGCCCACGCCGCTCGCCCGGGTGACCGCGAGCAGACTCTCGACCGCCTCGACACGGTTGCCGAGCAGCACGGCCACCCGGTCACCACGCGCCACACCGAGCCCCACCAGGTGACCGGCCAGCCACGCGGTCCGCTCCGCCAACTCCCGGTAGGTCACCCGCCGGAACCGGTCCCGGAAAGCGACTTTGGCCCCGCGACGACGAGCGTGATCCCCGATCAGCTCCGGCAGCGGCTTGACGACATCGGCGTATGCACTCACCGCATGACCCCCTTGAGGTGACCCGTCGTTGAGGACGGCTGCGCTATCGGGCCGGTTGCCCACCGGGATCAACGACCGAGGGCCGCAGACGTCGCCGCTCTCATTGCCGACAGGCCCCCGCCACAGCGCAGTTGCCCCCGACTCCGGACTCCGCCGCTGCCCGAGGGCCGCCCACGCGTACCCGCAACGGACCGGGCGGTCAGCCCTCTCCCGGTTCTGCCGCGCCGCCGCCGGAGCGCCCGCCGGCGCCGAGCGGGCCCGTGGACGGCAGGGGTTGCCCGGCGTCCAGGCGGGGAAGCTCGCGCCGGGTCAGCCGTAGCACGACGGGAGGCAGGGCGGAGCGGACCGCCTGGACGCAGCGCAGCCAGGAGGGCATGTAGACCGCCGTACGACGCGACTCCACCGCGCGCGCCAGCCGTTCGGCGACCGCGTCGGGCGGGTGGATGGTGCGCAGGGGAGGCGGCATGTGGACGCGCAACTCGTGCAGGGCGGTGAAGCGTTCGGCAGCACGGATCATGGCGGTGTCCGCCCAGGCGGGATAGGCGATGCCCACGGCGACCCCTTGGTGAGCGACCTCGGCCCGCAGCGCGTGCGCGAACGCCTCCACACCCGCCTTGGAGGCGCAGTAGGCACTCAGCATGGGGGTCGCGCCGAGCGAGGCCAGCGAGGCGATCTGGAGGTAGTAGCCGGCCGTCGCGACGAGGTCGGGCAGGAAGGCCCGCGCCGTGTGGGCGCTGCCCGTCAGATTGACGTCGACGACACGGCCCCACGCGCCGGGGTCGGACGTCGCGAACGGGCCGCCGTGCGCGATCCCCGCGTTGGCCACGACCACCGACGGCCGGCCGAGCCGACCGCGTACCCCGGCCGCCGCCTCACCCAGGGCGGTGTGATCGGTGACGTCGACCTCGATCGCCACGGACGCGGTCGGCAGGGACGCCGCCACGGCGCTCAGACCGGCCGCGTCATGGCCCAGGAGCGCGACGCGCGCCCCGCGCCGGGCCAGTGCGCGCGCCAGCGCCGCGCCCAACCCGCGCGCGGCTCCGGTGACCACGACGGTCCGGTCCTGGAGGGGACTGTTCGGCATGGGGTGACCCTCACCCCTCCCGCGCTGCTGCGTGCGGCGGGCGGAGCCGACGGGTGCGGATGTGCACGCCGTCCACCAGCCGGCCGCCCGAGTCCGCGACGGCGGACAGGCAGAAGCGGACCCACATATTGAGCTGGATCTCCTTCGCCACGCGCAGGTACGAGTAGAGGACGTGCACCAGGCGGGTAGCGGCGCGTGCCCACAACTCGATCTCGAAGACGAGCAGTTCGCCGTCCTCGTGGGCGCGGAACTGCACCTGCCCGGCCTCCATGTGGCCGCGCAGCGTCACCAGGTGCAGCAACCCCCGCTCGCGGCGCAGGACCCGCACCGGGCCGTTCCAGGGGCCCGGCATCTCCACCACCAGCTCGTCCGCGACATCCAGGCCCTGGGCGCGCAGCTCACCCGCGCGGATACCGACCACCTCCGTCGGGACGAAACGCTCGAAGTTACGGCAGACGTGCTCGACGAGCCGGGCGCCGTCGACATCGGCCCCGGCGATACGCACCTGGAAGACCCGGTGGAACAGGGGACCGCAGCCGTCCTCGGCCGGCTGCACCCTGTCGTCGACCGCCGTGGCGGGAAGCGGTGGCGGGCGGTCCCGCTCGTCGCCCTCGCACTCGCCGGCACGGTACAGGGGCGTCGTCTCCCAGAGATAACGCCAGGTGACCAGCATCGTGCCCAGGAGCCACCGCGCCAGCACGGTCAGCCCCCGTTGCCAGCGCTGTCGGGGCATCGCATTCCCCTCACATCATCGGATGGGCATAAATAGGAATGAATAGGTGCATACCCTGGTATAGCGCTGATGACACGGTGGTGTGACACAAGCGGATGAACCAGGAGGCGCGCATGGTGGTCCGGCTGCTGCACCGAGCGGGCGTGCGCAGCGCTCATCTGCATCTCGCCTCGTTCGGCGCGATCGGTCTGTGCGTGACGCTGTGGGTGCGCGCGAAGTCCGTCGACCAGGAGCAGCGGGGCAACGCCGAACGGCGGGCGCTCTTCGTGGGCCTGTGGCCGCCGACCTTGTGGTTGATCGGTGAATCACTACGGCAGCCGGAGTGATGACCTTTGGGCGACCGGCTCTTCGGACGGTTCGACGCGGTACGGGCATGGGAAAGGCTCGCGGAGGCGTCCGTCAACTACTCGCTCGACGAGGTACGCCGCCCCGCGTGGAACATCGACGTCCACCGCATCCCGCTGCCCGCCGAGCCGCCGGGCCCTCCCGTGCCCGGCGGCTCCTGGACGCACGCCTGCCGACTCGTCCGCGACTACGAGTTCTCGCCACCGGAGATCGTCCGGGCGCTGTACGACCCGGCGGCCCCCCTCCTCGGCCGTGACATGCTGCTCGAAGCCAGGTTCCACGGCCTGCACTTCTACTGCGGCGTACGCGTCACCCAGGTGGTCGACGAGACGCGCGACGGCACCGACCGCGTCTGGGGCTGGGCCTACGAGACCCTCGACGGCCACTTGGAGCGCGGCAAAGTCACCTACGAGGTGGTGAAGAACAGCCGGACGGGTGCGGTCGAGTTCCTGGTCACCTGCCATTCCCAGGGCGCGCCCACACTCGGTCCGGTCGTCGCGCTCGGCTGGCGGCTGTTCGGCCGCCGTACCCAACTGCGTTTCTACCGGCGGTGCGGGGAGCGCATGCGGAAATTCGTCGGGGCGGCGTTGCGCGGCGAGCCCGCCCCGCGTGGTCCGGCCATGAGGGCCGATCCCTTGGTGTACGCCCCCTCGGACGCGCGGCCCCGCCCCCTGGAAGCGCTGGCCCTTCACCGGGAGTCGCCCGCCTGAGGTACGGCGGCGATGAGGTACGGCGGCAACGCGGATACGACGCTCGCGTCCGCTCGGCCACCGGCGGCATGCCGACCGGGCCGACGCCCCTCCGACCGGCCCCGCTGTGATCAAGTCGGGGAAGACCCCCGTGTCGTGGGCCATGCCGAAGCCTCGTTCGCGGATGGCCTCACGAACACGGGGCCGCCTGAGGCTCGGCCTTCCCCGGACCGGTGGGTCAGGAGAAGACGACGGACCGCATGCGGAGTCGGTCGCCCGCGCCCCTGCCGGGCGTCAGGGTGTAGTAGATGTCGCCCTCGCAGTCGGGGTCGAGGAAGACGGTGGCGGTGGCGTCCGTGCGGTTCTTGGGGGCCCTGCCGGCCGATCCCGGCTCCGAACCGGGCCCACTCAGATTGATGCACTCGCCGCTGACGGGGTTGTTCAGGAAGCCGACGGCTTCGTATCCCTCGGCGGTGGTGTACGAGTAGCGGAACTGGCCGGTCGCCGCCGAGGCCGAACCAGGCGCGGCCAGCAGCAGAACGAAGGCACTACAGGCGGCGCCGAGGGCTGCCGTGAGGGAGCGAGCAGACACAGGGATCTCTCTTTCGGGTGCTGATTCGGTCAGTGCCAGCGATGCCCCGGAAACAGCCGCATAGGCGCTTTGTCCCTCAAACGGGTTGCCACCTCGCAAGCACCACCCCTGCCAGAAAAAGGCCGCAACCCGTAGGGGGCCTGGCAGTAGGTTGGTCCGATGACCGAATCCCTGCCGCCCGGCGGTGCTGTTCTCGACATGGACGAACTGGATGCCCGGTGGGCGGATGC
The DNA here is from genome assembly GCF_030450125.1 of Streptomyces sp. WP-1. NCBI lineage: Bacteria > Bacillati > Actinomycetota > Actinomycetes > Kitasatosporales > Streptomycetaceae > Streptomyces > Streptomyces sp. WP-1. Next base: position 406,974 of record NZ_CP123923.1, on the reverse strand, counting down.
CTGGCGCCCGGAGCAGGTCGCGGAGCGGTTGAACGGGGTCGGTGTGCCCTGGTGCGTCGCGGGAGGTTGGGCGCTTGATCTGTTCCGTGGCGAACAGACCCGGCCCCACGGCGATCTGGAACTCGCGGTACCCGCCGCGCGGTTCACGGAGATCCGGGACCGCTTCCCCGAGTACGCGTTTGACGCGGTGGGTTCGGGAAAGGTCTGGGCGAGCCCGGGAGCCGAGGAACTCGCGGCCACCCACCAGACATGGCTCCGGGACCCGGCGAGCGGTCAGTTCCTGTTCGACGTCTTCCGTGAGCCGCATGAGGGCGGGACGTGGATCTGCCGGCGGGACGAGCGCCTGCGGCTGCCGTACGACGCGATCATCGAGCGGACCACGGACGGGATCCCCTATCTGATTCCGGAACTGGTCCTGCTGTTCAAGGCGAAGGCGGCACGCCCCAAGGACCAGGCGGACTTCGAGGGAATCCTCCCGCTGCTGAGCCGGGCGCGGCGCGACTTTCTCGGGGCGTGGCTGACGCGCGTGCACCCCGGACACGACTGGGCGGCGAGACTGGCGGTCAGTTGAGGTAGTCCGCGTGTCCTTCGTCGTCGAGTTCGAAAGGGCCCTCGGGGACCCTGATAGCGTGCGCGGATGGAAGATCTTGGAGCCGTAGCCTGGCCGCCTGAGCCGATCAGGACCGAGAGGCTCGTGCTCCGTGAACCAGAGAGCCGGGACCGTGCGGCGTTCGTCGAACTGCTCGCCTCACCACAGGTGCACACCTACCTTGGCGGCCCCCGCCCCCGTGACCAGCTCGAACGCGAGTTGCCCGAGGTGCCCGAGCGATGGCCCGGAAGCTTCGCCGTGGAACTCGACGGGTCGATGATCGGCCATGTCCTGCTCAGGCGGGCAACGGGGCACCGCCGACCGGCCGCCGCGGGGAAGACCGACCTCGGCTATCTGTTCCTGCCGCGGGCCTGGGGATTCGGGTACGCCGCCGAGGCGTGCACGGCGGCACTCGGCTGGCTCGAAGACACGCTTCCCGGCGAGCCGGTGGTGCTCACCACCCAGAGCGCCAACGCCGGTTCGATGCGGCTCGCGGTGAGGCTGGGGTTCACCGAGGTGGAGCGGTTCGAGGCATGGGACGCCGAGCAGTGGCTCGGCATGCGACCCCCGGCCACGCCGACGAGCTGAGTCGCGCGCACGCGTTCGCGCCCCAGCCCTCAGACGGCCGCCGACAGCCCTCAGGCAGCGGCCTGCGGCCCTCAGACGGCGGCCTCCCGCGCGGCTCCCGGCAAGCGGGCCACGTCGGCAGGCCGCCCGTCATGGAACATCGAGGCCAACTGCCGGTCCTGGACCCGTGCCCCACGCACCTCGAGCCGCTCCCGGCCTCCCGGTAGGACCCCGAGAACCCGGTACCGGAGGGTGTTGCCCGCCAGGGCGAGCAGCAGGGCCCAGGGGAACCGGCGTCGCAGCCCCAGATCGCGCATTCCGTCCTTCCCCATGAAGGCGCTGAGGATGCTCGCCCGGCGGGCCCGCTCGTAGCGGCGGTGGAGCCGCTCGACGGCGGGAGCGCGGTGCCCGAAGTCGCGTTCTGCCTGGGCGTCCAGGGTCAGCCGGGCCAGATCCCGGCCGGCCTGGGTCTGCCCGCCCGCGGCCAGCAGGATGTGGTAGTTCCAGCGGTGCCGGACGTTCTCGACATCGGTCAGCCACTCCGGCGAGACACCCATCAGCCAGCCGACGTACCGCCACAGATGCATGAGGTCGTCGCGCTGCGCGCGGGTCAGCCGCACACCCAGGCCGAGGCAGCCGATGATCACCGTGCTGTCGAAGAGCCCGAGGGTGGCCGCCTGGTCGGCCTGGTTGATCGGGTAGCCCCAGCGCCCGGTGTCCCAGCGGGGCTCGAACCGCGCGTTCACCAGGGCGTGCATGGCGCGCACATGCACCGTGAGGCGCCAGCCCTCCGCGCCGGGTCGCAGGCCCCCGGCCCGGGTGACGGCATGGGACCACTTGGTCGTCTCGCCGAGGCGGCGCAGAGTCGTCCCGCCCGACAGCCCGCCGGTGAGGACGAGCAGGTCGGCCGGTCCGCCGAAGCGGTAACCGCCGATGAGGGAGAGAAGGGTGAGCACGTCGCCGCTGTTGCGGCCGAGGAATCGGTACGCGGCGGCTCCGCGCTCGACCCGGTCCCAGTCCACCCATTCGGGCACGGCCCTCGCCTGATCGAGGAACTCCCGCAACGCCGACGGCAGATCCTGGGATACGTCCGCCGCGCGCAGAGCCTGGTCGATCCGCGCGGGCGTGACCCGGTCCGGGTCGCCGGCCGGCAGCCGCATCGCCTCGGCGAGGGCGGCGCCCGGCTCGTCCCGCTGGAGCAGAGCGCCACCCACGCGTTCCATGAGTGCCTCGTCGACTTCTCTGCCGATGTCGGTGAAGAGGAACAGCGCGCGGGCGATCCTGCGGCCGCGTTCCTCGGCCTCCCGGAAGCGGCGGGGAAAGCGGGCGCCGTCACGAACCTCGCTGCTCTGCGTCATACCATCCGTTGTAACGCGAACATTCATTCGCATACAATTCGCGTTATGCGGAAGGAACCGCGGCAGGAGCGGTCGCGCCGGATGGTCGAGCGGATCGTCACGGCGGGCCGGTCGGTCCTGGCGCGCGACGGCTACGCGCGGTTCGTCACCACCCGCGTCGCGAACGAGGCCGGAATCAGCCCCGGCTCGCTCTACCAGTACTTTCGTGACAAGGACGAACTGCTCACCGTCCTCATGGAACGGTACTGGGCGGAGACCGGCGACCGGGTGGCGGCCGCGCTGGCCGACCGTCTCAACGATCCTCCCGACCGGCTGATCCGCAATGCGGTGGAAGCCCTGCTCTTCGCGCTGGAGCACGACTCGCAACTGCTTCGCGTTGTGGTCGAGGAGGTCCCGCCGAGATACAGCGAGGCTCATCTGCACGCCCTCCGGCGCCGCGTCCAGGACCTGGGCTCGGCCTATCTCGCGGGGCGCGCGCCGGGGGAGCGGAGCGGGACGACGCGCTCCTGGGTGATCGTGTCCGCGATGGAGGCGCTCAGCGTCCGCTGGATCCTCGAACGGCCCGCCATCCGGCGCGAGGAACTGATCGACGAACTCACCCTGCTGGCGACGAACTACATGGCCGGGGCGAGAGAGACCTGAGGCGAGAACGGCCTGAGCCGAGAACGACCTGAGTACGGCGTCGATGGACCGGTCGACCCCGCCGTCCCAGGAGAATCCCACCAGGGCTCCGAGCGACATATCGCCCGGCGTACGGCCCCCAACCGGCCGTAGAACAGGGCCGGTTCACGCCGGTCCGCGCGGCGCACTGCGCATACTCACGCGCGCCCTGCGGGAACCCCGCACGCTCTACCGCCGCCCACGAGCGGCGGAAATGATGAGCGCACCGCACATGAACCAGGTGATCCGCACCCCCTGACCTCGGCCGGGCGGGCCCGCGGCGGAAGGAGCTCATCGTGTTGCTTCTCATCTCCCCGGACAGTGTCGAGGAGGCCCTCGACTGTGCGAAGGCGGCCGAACACCTCGACATCGTCGACGTCAAGAAACCCGACGAGGGGTCGCTCGGCGCCAACTTCCCCTGGGTCATCCGGGAGATCCGCGACGCCGTTCCGGCGGACAAACCGGTGTCCGCCACCGTGGGGGACGTACCGTACAAGCCCGGCACGGTCGCCCAGGCGGCGCTCGGCGCGGTCGTCTCCGGCGCCACGTACATCAAGGTCGGCCTCTACGGATGCACGACGCCCGAGCAGGGCATCGAGGTCATGCGCGCGGTCGTACGCGCGGTGAAGGACCACCGCCCCGACGCGCTCGTCGTCGCCTCCGGATACGCCGACGCGCACCGCATCGGCTGCGTCAACCCGCTCGCGGTACCCGACATCGCCGCCCGCTCCGGCGCCGACGCGGCCATGCTCGACACCGCCATCAAGGACGGGACCCGGCTGTTCGACCACGTGCCGCCGGACGTCTGCGCCGAGTTCGTCCGGCTGGCGCACGCGGCCGGGCGGCTCGCCGCTCTCGCCGGCAGTGTCGAACAGGCCGACCTCGGTCCGCTGACCCGTATCGGCACGGACATCGTGGGCGTGCGCGGAGCGGTCTGCGAGGGCGGTGACCGCAATGCCGGAAGGATTCAGCCGCATCTGGTGGCCGCCTTCCGGGCCGAGATGGACCGGCAGGCCCAGGAGCACGCGGCCGGCGTCGCCGCCGTGAACTGACCGCGGGCATGCCGACATCCGAGCCCGACCGCGCCGCCGGGCGCGGGGGCGCGCGTTTCGCCGTCGTGGACCCGGCGACCGGGGAGACCTTTGACGAAGCCCCCGACCAGCGACCGGACGAGTTGGACGCCGTGGTCGACCGGGCCCACCGGGTCTGGCACGACTGGCGCGCCGACCCCGCCGCCCGCACCACCGCCCTGCGCGGGGCGGCCGACGCCGTGGAGACGGCCGGTGACGACCTCGCCCGGCTGCTCACCCGGGAACAGGGCAAGCCCCTGACCGAGTCGTACGCGGAGATCGCCCGTACGGCCGCCCGCCTGCGCTACTTCGCCGGCCTGGCCCCCAGAACCAGGGTGATCACCGATGGCCGGCCGGTGCGGAGCGAGGTCCGCTGGCGGCCCCTCGGGCCCGTCGCCGCGATCGTGCCGTGGAACTTTCCGCTCCAGCTCGCGGCGGCCAAGTTCGCGCCCGCGCTCGCGGCGGGCAACACCGTCGTCCTCAAACCGTCGCCCTTCACGCCCCTCGCCACCCGACTGCTCGGCTCCGTCCTCGCCACCGCACTTCCCGGGGACGTACTGACCGTCGTCACCGGCCGCGAACCCCTCGGCGCCCGCCTCGCCTCCCACCCGGGGATCCGCCATGTCACCTTCACCGGCTCGGTGCCCACCGGGCGGGCCGTCGCCGGCGCGGCGGCGGCCTCGCTCGCCATGGTCACCCTCGAACTGGGCGGCAACGACCCCGCCGTACTGCTGGACGACGTCGACGTGGACCGGATCGCGGACCGGCTGTTCTGGGCCGCGTTCCGCAACTGCGGGCAGGTCTGCATGGCGGTCAAACGCGTCTACGCCCCCGCACGGCTCCACACCGAGGTCGTGGAAGCCCTCGCCCAGCGCGCGAAGAGCGTCGCCGTCGGGCCGGGACTCGACCCGGACACCCGGCTGGGCCCGGTCAACAACGCGCCCCAACTGGCCCGGGTCGAGCAGGTCACGCGGCAGGCCCTGGCGGACGGCGCCCGGGCCGCGGCCGGCGGCCACCGGCTGGACGGGCCGGGCTACTTCTTCGCACCCACGATCCTCACCGACGTCCCGCCCGACAGCCCGGTGGTGACCGGGGAACAGTTCGGCCCCGTTCTGCCAGTGCTGCCCTACCGGAGCCTCGACCAGGCCATCGACGCGGCCAACGGCACCGGCTTCGGCCTGGGCTGCTCCGTATGGGGCACCGATCCCGACCGGGCCGAGGCGGTGGCCGACCGGCTCGAATGCGGCACCGCCTGGATCAACCACCATGCCGAACTGTCCCTCGCCCAGCCCTTCGCCGGCATCAAGAACAGCGGCGTCGGCGTCGCGGGCGGACCATGGGGGCTCTACGGCAACCTCCGGCCCTTCGTCGTCCACCGCCCACGGGAGGATTGAGGATGAGGTTCCAGGCGGCCGTACTGCGCTCGTACGACGACCCGTTCACGGTCGAGGAGGTGGCCCTGCGCACGGAACCCGCCGACGGCGAGATCCTGGTCGAGATCGCCGGCTGCGGAATGTGCCGCACCGATCTCGCCGTACGGTCCGCCGGCCGCAGCCCGCTGCCCGCGGTGCTCGGCCACGAAGGGGCCGGGATCGTGGTGCGGACGGGCGGCGGACCGGACACCGCGATCGGCGTCGGTGACCATGTCGTACTGAGCTTCGACTCCTGCGGGCACTGCCGCAACTGCCGCAGCGCGGCCCCTGCCTACTGCGACTCCTTCGCCGCCCTCAACCTCTTCGGAGGGCGCAAGGAGGACACCCCACGCCTCACCGACGCGGCCGGGGGAGCGCTGGCACCCCGGTGGTTCGGCCAGTCCTCGTTCGCCCGGTACGCGCTCGTCCCCGCCCGCAACGCCGTACGAGTGGACCCCGCGCTGCCCGTCGAACTGCTCGGACCGCTCGGCTGCGGCTTCCTCACCGGCGCCGGAGCCGTGCTGAACACCTTCCGCGCGGGCCCCGGCGACACCCTCGTGGTCCTCGGCGCGGGAGCGGTGGGCCTGGCCGCGGTGATGGCGGCCACCGCCGCGGGCGCGCTGACCGTGGCCGTCGACCGGTATCCCCAACGGCTGGCCCTCGCCGAACGGTTCGGCGCCCTCCCGCTGCCCGCCGAGACGGCCGGGCTGCCCGAGCGGATCCGGCGGCTGACCGACGGCGGCGCGCAGTACGCGCTGGACACCACGGCCTCGCCCCCGCTCATCAACGACGCGCTCCGCGCACTGCGCCCCACCGGAAGCCTCGGCCTGGTGGCACGGCTCCACATCGCCCTGTCGCTCGCACCCGGCACGCTCGACCGGGGCCGCACCATCCGCCACATCTGCGAGGGGGACGCCGTACCCGGACTGCTGATACCCCGGCTGACCGGGCTGTGGCAGGCCGGACGCTTCCCCTTCGACCAACTGATCCGCACCTACCCCCTGTCCGACATCAACAGGGCCGAACGCGACTGCGCGGCGGGCCGCGTCGTCAAACCCGTGCTCGTGCCGGAAGGAAAAGGCCGATGAGCGTGGCATACGGCACCCCGGACCCACCGCATCCGACGAGCAGACCCCTCGCAGTCCCCACCCCCGCCAACGGAGGAAACATGGTCGGTACGGCGCCGCAGCACACGGACAGGGAAGGCGTGGACGGGGGAGTGGGCCTGACCGCCCTCCTGGTCGCCGCGGCACGGGCGATCGAGACTTACCGTCACGACAGCCTCGCCCAGGACATCTACGCGGAAACCTTCGTGCGCGCCGCCCCGGTGTGCGCGGACTGGCCGGTGCGGATCCAGCAGGTAGCGGGCGGGGACGACAATCCGCTCTGGGGGCGGTTCGCCCGCTACTTCGGCCTGCGCACCAGGGTCCTCGACGACTTCCTCCTCCGGTCGGTCCGTGCGAGCGCCCGCCAAGTGGTGTTGCTGGGGGCGGGGTTGGACACCCGCGCCTTCCGGCTGGACTGGCCGTCCGACTGCGTGGTCTTCGAGATCGACAGGGCCGGCGTGCTGGCGTTCAAGCACCAGGTGCTCACGGGCCTGTCGGCCACGCCGAAGGTGAAGCGCGTCCCCGTGCCGGTCGATCTGCGCGAGGACTGGGTCACCGCGCTGTCCGCCGCCGGCTTCGACCCGGCCGTACCGAGCGTCTGGCTGGCCGAGGGGCTCCTCTTCTACCTGCCGGGTCCCGCCGAGACCGCCCTCATCGACAGGGTGGAGCAGCTGAGCGCCGAGGGCAGCGCTTTGGCCTACGAGGCCAAGCTGGAGAAGGACCTGCTCCAGTACCGTGACAGCGCCATCTACACCGCGACGCACGAGCAGATCGGCATCGACCTGCTCCACCTCTTCGACAAGGGGCCCCGGCCCGATTCCGCGGGCCACCTGACGGCCAAGGGCTGGTCCACCTCCGTCCACACCCCCTTCGAGTTCACCCACCGACACGGCCGCGGCCCCCTCCCCGAACCGAACGACGCGCTGGAGGGAAACCGGTGGGTGTTCGCGGACAAGACCCGGCTCTGACGTGAGCCGACCGGGCCCGAGCGACAGCTGGTCGGCGTGCTTGCCGCCGTTCATTCCGTCGGGCCCCAGTCCCAGGTGTCGAAGCAGGCGGCCCGGCCGGTGCGTCGGGCCGCCGCCAGGGCGTTGAGACGTGCGAAGTCACCGGGCGGCATCAGCGCCTGCCACTCGGGCAACGGCAGGACCCGCAACTCGTCGTGCGCATACGGGTCCAGGGCGGGTGTCGGGCCAGGTATCGCTCGGTGGTCGTACGGATGTGGGAACGAGTGGGCGGCACGTCATCACCTCGGGAGAAGGGGGAGCGGGGTGTTACTCATGAGCGGGTCCCGGTCTGCTCGGCGGAGTGTTCGGAGGTGACCTGATAGGACAGCAACTGCTGGAACATGCCTGCCTGTTGGGACAGTTCCTGGTAGGTGCCCTCCTGTACGACCCTGCCCTCGTCGAGGACGACGATCCGGTCGGCCACGGCCACATTGGTGATCCGGTGGGTGACCAGCAGCACCACGCGGTCCTGGGCCAGGTCCCGCAGACGCTGGAAGATGCGGTACTCGGCGCGGGGATCGAGGTTCGCGGTCGGTTCGTCGAGGACCAGCAGCCCGGCCTCCCGGAAGAACGCCCTGGCCAGCGCGATGCGCTGCCACTGGCCGCCGCTGAGTTCCTCGCCGTTGAGCCACTCGCGCGCGAGCAGGGTGTCCAGGCCGGAGGCGAGCTGGTCGACCACCTCGTCCGCGCCGGCCGCCTCGCACGCCTCCCGCACCGCGGCGTCGCCGCGTGCCGTGGGCTGTCCCAGGTGCACGTTCTCGCGGACGGTCAGCGGCCAGTGCGCGTAGTCCTGGGGCACCAGCGCCACCTGCCGCCACAGGGCCTGGGGGTCGGCCTCGCCGACGGGCTTGCCGTCCCACAGCACCTCGCCGGCCGTGGGCAGGTTCAGGCCGCTGATCAGCTTGGACAGCGTCGACTTCCCCGACCCGTTGAAACCGACCAGAGCGGTGACCTCCCCGCGGCGCAAGGTCAGGGAGACATCGGACAGGGCGTCGCGGTCCTTGCCCGCGTAGCGGTGGGTGACCGACTTGACCTCGATCGTCCCCGGCGGCTCGGGACGGCGTGTGCCCCGGCGCATGCGGAAGCCGCCCGCGCGCTCCAGGAAGTCGCTCCAGTCGTCCATGTACAGGCCCGTGCGGACGGCTCGCGCGCCGATCGCCACCAGGCCGCGGACCGACTGGCCCACCATCTGGAGCGCGAAGATGGCCGTCCCCGCGTGACCGACGCTGATCCGCCCGTCGGCCAGCAGCAGTACGACCGCCGCCCAGACGACGGCCGACCCCAGCCCGCCGCACAGCGCGCCGACGAGGGACATACGGGCGCCCTTGTCGGCCGCGGTCCGGTCCTCGCGGTTGATCCGGGCGACCGTCTCCCGGTACCGGCCGGACAGGAACGGTGCCATGGTGCCGGCGCGGATCTGGTCGGCGGCGTCCCTGTTGTAGATGTGCCAGCGCAGCACCGACAGCATGCGCAGGTCGCCGTTGCTGCGCAGGTTCGCCAGGTACCGCACCCGCGCGGCACTGATCTGGGCCATGGCCTGCGGCAGGCTCGCGGCGATCAGGAGCGGCAGCAGCAGCCAGTTCACCCCGGCCAGTACGAGCGCTCCGGCGACGAAGGAGGCGGCCGAGGCGATGAGGTCCTGTCCCTCGTCGATCAGGTCACCGGTGACCTGTGCGCCGCGGTCGGCCGCCTCACGGGCACGGTTGAACTCGGGGTCGTCGTAGGCGCACAACTCGACGGCGGCGCAGCCGAGGAGCAGTTGCTGCTCGGCCTCGCGCGACATCATCGGGCCGAGCCGGGAGGACAGCCAGTTGACGGTGATGCCGAGCAGCGCGCGCACACCTGCGGCACCGGCCAGCAGGGCGACGGACGGCCATGCCTCAAGGAGCCGGTCGTAGACGTCGTCGCTGGTGAGGAGCGCGGTGAGGGTGCCGCTGATGGCGACCAGGCCGAGGGCCTGCATGACGCCGGCGGTGGCCTGGCACAGCAGGAGGCCGATGGTCGCCGGTCGGTCGACCTGCCAGGCCAGGGCCAGTGAGCGGCGCACCAGCTGCGGCAGCCGCCGGGCCATGTCACGCAGCCGGATCGAACGGCCGGCCGCTTCCCGGCTGCCGGTCAGGTCGACGTACCGCATCTGCGGCTCGGCGCCGGACTTCGGCGGGGGCGGAGTTTCCTGCTCCCCGGGGGCGGGGGCTTTGCCGGACTCCGCCGCCGGGGCGGTGCGCGGCTCGGGCACGCGGTCGGCCGACTCATCGGTGGCCCTGCTCATGCCGCCCACCCCGTATCCGGACTTGCCGCACGGACGGAGTCGACGGCGCACCGGGCACGCGCCGGTGTGACGGCGAGCTGGGCGGACGTGGCAGGAGCGGGCGTGGCGGGAGCGGGCGTGGCGGGAGCTGGCGTGGCGGGAGCGGGCGGAAGGACGGTGTGGGGATCGAGCAAGCGGTCCATGGTGGCCTCCGGCGACGGGGATGGGACACCGGGATCAACGAGAAGGGTCCCCGTGTCGAACACACGTCTTTCGGACGTGGTGGAAATCCCGGCGCCGGGCGAATACACGTTCGTGCCGGATACATCGACCCTTGCCTGGGCGGACCGGTCGCCGGACCGCGTGGTGGCCGAAACGCCGATGGTCGTCACGCGGGCCGTCGAACGAACCGCTCGGTTCCGGGACGCTCGGGCGGAAGACGGCTGCCGTGGGGTGTGACCCAGGGGGCATACGTGGCGTGAGTTCGATCACGACCTGGTGGGAAGTGGGTGCCACGGTCTCCGAAATGTCGGCCGGCGGACGGGGATCGGCGCAGCCCGGCCATGCTTCCGGATGGGCATCCGGGCCCTGGCGGATGGGCATCCGGGCCCTGGCCCCGGACTCGACGTAATCGGTCACCCTTCCGCCACCAGGCACAACCGACCGCGGACAGCCCTTAGACTCGGCGCCCGTACCAGTCATGATCACTACGGGAAGGGACCCCATGTTCCAGGACGCTCCGATCTACCACCAACTTGTCGCGGAGCGTGGCGATGTACCTGCGCGCGTACGGGACGCGGCGACGAGCATATTGCGCGAACTCGACCATGTGATGGGGGGAATGTCGTTGCCCGCCCTCTCCACCAGCCCGCTGCCGATGCGACAGCCCGACGCCTCCGCGCGAGCCGCGCTCCAGCTGCCCAGGTCGTAGACCGCTCCCGAGCCGGGGGTCCCATCGGGCGGCTTCCCGTGACAGCAAGGGCAGGTTCTCCTCCCCGCACGGTGACGTCGCCGCCGATCCGGGCTGTGCCGCCCCCGACCTCCTGGTCCGCCGCATCCGCGACGGCGTGTTGCGGCACAGTGGGCACCGGCTCACCGACGACACCCCGGTCTACGCAGTCCGCCGACTGCCGGAGACGGAGGAGCGCAGGGGGCCGGTCAGAGGCGGACGACGACGAGGGCGATGTCGTCCCGGCCGCCGCCGGCCATGCCGAGGCGGGCCAGGACGGTGTCGGCCACCTGTTCCGGGCCCAGACGGCCGCACTCGGACAGGACATCGGTCAGGCGGTTCAGGCCGACGTCGATGTCCTCATGGCGGCGTTCGATGAGCCCGTCGGTGTACATCACCAGCGTGTCGCCCGGCTTGTAGTGGAGGCTGGCCTGCGGGCGGGGGACGTGCTGCGGCCGCGCTCCCAGCGGTGGGTCGGTCGCCTGGTCCAGCAGCTCGGTCCGGCCGTCGGCATGCACCAGGACCGGGGGCGGGTGCCCGGCGCTGCTGTAGGTGATCAGCCGGCTCCGCCGGTCGACGATGGCCTTGACCGCGGTCGTGCCCAGCGCGTCGTCGATCGACCGGGCGTACAGACCCAGTACCTCCAGCGCCTGCGCGGGGCGCGCGAGGGCGCGTACGGCCGCCGACAGGGCGCTGCGCAGCATGCCCATGACCGCGGCGGCCCGGAGACCGTGGCCGATGACGTCGCCGACCGCCAGCGCCACCTGGTCCGGGGGGATGTCGACGACGTCGTACCAGTCACCGCACACGTTCAGCGAACCGACCGCCGGCTGGTAGCGCACCGCCACGTCCTGGGAGTGATGCTCCAGGTCGGGGGTGCGCAGCATGGCCTCCTGCAAGGTGACGGCGACCTCACGCTCGCGGGTGTGGGCCTGGCGCAGTTCCTCGTTCAGCCGCTGAAGCTCCCGGGCCCGTACATACAGCTCCGCCTCCAGCGACTCGGCCGCCTCCAGGTCCTTCTCCACTTGGGCGCCCGTGGGCCGGGTGTCCTGGTGGGCCTTGACGTAGGCGGTGACGTCCTCGCCCCGGTGGATGATCCACGCCACCTGCCCGTCCGGCCCGAAGACGGGGGTGTTCACCGGGGACCACCAGCGTTCCTCGAACAGGCCGCGCCGGTGCGGTACGGGGATGTCGTACTTCTGGAGCGGCATCGTGTCCGCTTTCCGGGTGGCCAGCACCCGGTGCAGGGAGGCGTTCATGTTCCGTACCCCGTCGGCCTCCGGATCGCTCGGGTTGTCGGGGAACGCCTGAAAGATGTGCCGCCCCACCAGGTCGTCCCGGGTCCGGCCGGTGGTCTCCAGGTAGGCGCGGTTGACGTCCACGATCACCAGGTCCGGGCCCAGCACCAGACACGGGCTCGGGACGGCTGCGAACAGGGCCGCGTGATCCACTTGTGCCGCCATCTCGCCGCTCCTCGTACCCGCTGCCGCCGGTGCCCTGCCCCCAACCTAGGCCGCGGGCGCCGTCCCCGCCCGGCCTGCCTCACCCGCTCGGCCGGTGCGGGCGCCGGCCGGTCGAATGCCGTACGACGGGGATCGGCCGATGTCGCCGGGGTGCGAGCCCGCTTGCGGCGGGCGTCAGCAGGACGAGTTGTAGTCCGGTTCGGGGCAGGTGGGAAGGGACCAGGGCGACCAGGTGCCGCCGGCGGAGCGGGTGCGGTGCCAGGGGTTGTCGTCGGTGCCCGTGACGACGATCGAGAACACCCAGCCGCCGTCGCTCACGTCCCAGATGGAGACCCCGCTCCGAGCGATGCCGCCCATGGACTCCCATCCGTACCAACTGCCGTCTGGCAGGCTCCAGTTCGTCCACACCGCGCGGTCGGTGCCGATGACGAACACCTGCTTCGTACCGTTCGGCAGCGCCTCGGACGTCACGGTGTAGCCGCAGTCGTAGGCCTTGCCCATGAGCTTGCAGGTGTCCGCCTGCGCCGGCGCTGCGGCGATGCCGAGCCCGCCCAGGGCGATGGTGGCGGCGACGAGGGCGGCCTTGATCTTGTTCATGTCCGATTCCTTCACGCGAGTCGAGGTTCCGGTCGGTGGTGGGGTCGGGGCTGATGCGCCGTCACCGACGAGAGGAAGTCGATCACGGTGGCGTCGCGCCGGACCATGCGGAAGGGCAGGCAGAACTGTCGTACGGGTACTTCTGCCTGTCCCGCGTTCGCGGGCAGTGGCCTCAAGCGGGCGCTACGGGACGACGGTGTGTGCACGCCGAGGTCAGTCGGCGCGGGTGCCGGTCCAGCCGCTGGTGAGCAGGTCGAACACCCGGTCGAGGGCGGTGTCGGGGTCGCGGGCGCCGCGGACGAGGACGGGCGCCTCCAGGGCGAAGTGGGCGAGGGCCTGGCAGCCCGGGTCGTCGGCGGGCAGTCCGGCGTCGTCGGCGATCGCGGCGGCCAGGGCGTGCTCGTGCCGTAGCCACATCCGGCGGGCGTACTCGCGCAGCGCCGGGGTGGTGTCGATCAGGCGCAGGAAGTCGTCGAACCGGGGGTCGGTGTGGACCCGCCGGGAGTGCTCGCCCAGCAGCAGCCGGTGCAGGGCCTGCGGGACGGACTGACCGGCGGGGCGCTCGCGGACCGCCGCGACCAGCGCCGCCTCGCGGTCCACGTCCTGGTCGAAGACCAGCGCCTCCTTGCCGTCGGGGAAGTGCTTGAAGAGCGTCGTCACCGAGACATCGGCCGCGTCGGCGATCTCGCGCACCCCGACGTCGTCGTATCCCCGCTCGGAGAACAGCCGCAGTGCCGCGTCGGCAAGGGCTTGGCGGGTGGCTGCCTTCTTGCGCTCTCGGCGCCCCATCTCGGTCACCGGGCCACCTTATCGCGATCGTGGAGCGAATTAGAAAGTTTAGCTGTTACGCTTTTTTAGCGGTTGCACCCACTGGGTGCTGTCGCGACCCGTTCGCGACCCGCGCCACCCGAGGGGAAGGTCCCGATGACGAACAGCACACCCCGGCCCAGCACGCCCCGCATCGCTGTGATCGGCGGCGGGCCCGCCGGTCTGACCTGCGCCCGCGTCCTGCAAGGACACGGCATCGAGGTCACGGTGTACGACGCCGACGACGCCGTGGACTCCCGCGACCCCGGCGGCACGCTCGACCTGCACGCCGACTCCGGGCAGATCGCCCTGGAGGACGCCGGGCTGCTCGACGCCTTCATGGCGCGGGCCCGGCCGGAGGGGCAGGCCAAGACCCGCCGCGACCACCACGGCACGGTCCTGGCGGAGTTCGTCCCGGGCCCCGGCGACGAGGCCGCGCCGGAGATCGACCGCGGCCGCCTGCGCCGCATGCTCTTCGACCACCTGCGGCCCGGCACCGTCCGCTGGGGCCACCGGCTCGTCCGTGTGAACCCGCTCGGCTACGGCGGGCACGGCCTGGAGTTCGCGGACGGCACCACCGCGGAGGCCGATCTGGTGATCGGCGCCGACGGGGCGTGGTCGAAGGTCCGCCCCCTGGTCAGCGAGGCGGCCCCGCGGCACCTCGGGGTGTGCTTCCTGGACGCCCGGTTCGACGAGGTCGACTCACGCCACCCCGAGGTCGCCAAGATCGTCGGAGACGGCCACATGTTCTCCAACGACAACGACGGCCGCGCGGTGATCCTCCAGCGCAACGGCGACGGCGTGGTCCGCGGCTACATCGCCTTCCGCGCCGCACCGGACTGGCATGTCGCGGCCGGGGTGGACCTCACCGACCGGGAGAGCATCCGTGCCCATCTCGTACGGGAGTTCGGCCACTGGTCGTCGGCCATGCGCGAGTTGATCGTCCGGAACGACGGCGACTACGTCCCGCGGTCCTTCTGGGCGCTGCCCGCCCCGCTCACCTGGGAACACGTCCCCGGCGTCACACTGATCGGGGACGCGGCCCACCTGATGGCGCCCTTCGGCGGTCACGGTGCCAACCTCGCGATGCTGGACGGCGCGGAACTCGCGCACGCCGTCCGCCGGGCGGTCGGCCCCGATCCGGCGGCCGGTCTCGACGAGGCGGTCGCCGATTACGAGTCGGCCATGTTCGCCCGCTCCGGGGAACTGGCCGCGAGCTCCAACGACGCCCTGGTGCAGTTCTTCGCCACCACCGACGAGCCGGACCTCCCGCCGGACCAGGAGCAGGAGCACCGCAACTACCTCGCCCGGGCGCAGGCGTACCGGCAGGCGCGGGCCCGGGGGAGGGGGGAGCGGACCGAGGCCTGACACACCGCGTCCTGCCCCGTCCACGGGGAGCCGAGGGGGCGGTGGTCGGTCGGCCTCCGCCCCGGCGAGGAGCGGGTTCATGCCGGGCGACGGGGCGCGGAGGCCGTTGACGGGAGGAGCAGGTCGATCAGGCCGGGGCAGCAGATCGCTGACCGCCTGGTTGGCGGTCCGGTGCGAGTAGTACCGCTGCCAGGCGCCGTTCTCGACCACCACGTACCGCGCTCGTGCTCCCATGACCGGCGACGAACGCTTTTCGGGTGCGGTACCCGCTGGGGAAAAGCCTTCCCGCACCGGATCGTTCTCCTCACATCCGGGACGGCTTCCCCTTGTCGAAGAGCCAGGTGTCGAAGAGTTCGGTCAAGTCCTTCCCGGACGCGTTCTCGCACAGGGTGACGAACTGCCGGGTGCCGGCGTTGCCGTGCCGGTGCTGTCGCGTCCAGGTGCGGAGTATGTCGAAGAAGACGTCGTCGCCGACGGCCTTGCGCACCTTGTGTACGACCATGGCGCCGCGGCCGTAGACGGGCGGGTCGGAAACACGCCCACCGCTGGGCGGAGCGGCGGGCGGGAAGGCCCAGATGCCCTCGGCCTCGTCGTCCGTGCCGTCGTAGAAGTCCTCGAAGATCTCGTCGGTGCTCCTGCCGCCCCGCTTCTCCTCCCACAGCCACTCCGCGTAGGTGGCCATTCCCTCGCTGAGCCACATGTCCTGCCACGTTCGCGGGGTCACCGAGTTGCCGAACCACTGGTGCGCCAACTCGTGGACGAGCAGGGCCTCGTCGGGAGCCCCGGCGAAGTAGGGCTTGGTCTGGGTCTCCAGGGCATAGCCGAGTTCGGGCAGATGGTCGACGACGGCGCCGGTCGAGGAGAAGGGGTAGGGGCCGAAGAGCCCGTCCGCCCAGTCGACGATCTCGGGCACCAGGTGCGGGACGTCGCCGGCGTCTGCGGACTCGTCCGGGTCGACGGCGACGTAGACGGGCAGGCGGTCGTGTGTCCGGCCCTTGTGAATCTCGAAGTAGCCGACGGAGACATGGGCGAGGTAGCCGGCCATGGGCTCCGCAGTACGCCAGTGCCGTGTCATCGACCCGCCCTTGTCCTCCTCCGCGATCAGCTCGCCGTTGCCCACCGCGTCGTAGAAGTCGCCGTCCTCGTCCCTGGGCACGGTGACCCATATGTCGAACGTGGCCTTGTCCGAGGGGTGATGGTTACCGGGGAACCAGGTCATGGAGCCGGTCGGCTGGCCCAGGGCGGTCGAGCCGTCATCGGTCTCGATCCAGCCTTCGAGACCTCCGTCGTCGCCTTTGATCGTTCGCGGGGTGCCGTCGTACGTGACGACCGTCTTGAAGATCTCGTCGTTCTTCAATGTCTTCGCCGGTGTGACGACCAACTCGTCACCCGAACGGGAGAATTGGGCTTTCGACCCCTGCACCGTCGCGGTGCGTACCCGCAGGCCCGACAGGTCGAGGTCGAAGCGGCTCAGGTCCTGGGTGGCCCGCGCCGTGATGACCGCCGTGCCCTTCAGGTGATTGGTCTGCGGTGTGTAATCCAGCGTCAGCCCGTAATGCGTCACGTCGTAGCCGCCGTTGCCGAGCGTCGGGAACAGCCGGTCACCCACTCCCGCCGCGCCGGGCTTCGCGGCCGCGTGGCCGCCCACCGGCCCGGGGCCGGCGCAGGACGTCGTCATGGCCAGGAGCAGCACCGCTGTCGGAGCCCAGGCGGACACGGAGCGCCGGTGCCGGTGGGTCGGCGCCGTGCGAGGCTTCATCTCGTCTCTCCATCTCGTCTCTCCCGTCGATTGCGGCACGCGAGACGTCAGAACCTCCGCATCATCAAATGGTTGCCTCAAGATTGGCAAAAATCTTGACTCCCGTCCGCTTCGAGTCGCCGTTCAAGGCCGAGGTCTGCTCCGTCACCACCTGGCAGTTCACCGACTTCAAGTGGGGCACCCAGAACCCGGTGACTATGCGCGACGCCGAGTGAGGACGCGCCCGGGACGTACGCGCTGCCCTGCCCATACTGCAACTGGTGCTGCTGCCCGTCTGGTTCCTGGCCTACCTCCACGTCGGCAAGGTCCGGCCCGTCATGGTCGACGCCCGCACCGGCGGGGTCCTCGGCGAACGGCCGTACAGCGCGGCGAAGATCACCCTGGCGTCGGTCGGCGGCGCGCCGCTGATCGCGTTGGTGGTGCTGCTCGTGGTGGTGCCGCGCGAGTGAGGACGCGCCGGAGACCTCCTGGCGGCGGTCCGATGTGATCTTGGATACCTGGGGGACCGTCCGGTTGTGCGGAAGGGGGTGGTCGGTCCTACGGTGGGCGGGCCGTGGTGTTCGGGAAGACCGGTGACAGCCCTCAGCGGGGCTCATGCCGGAGCGGCCCTCGCCACTGTGATCGGGGAGTATCCGTCCCACGTCGTGCACGGTCACTGTTCGCCGCCCGGCGGACGGGAAGGCCGGGACGGACACGCGAGCACCCGTAAGCCAGGAGACCGGCCACGGCACTTCACGAGCTGATCCACGAGGTGCTGGAGCGTGACCCCATGACCCTGTCCGCAGAGCCGACCCGTTTTCGCTGGCGGCGCGAGGACTCCGTGCGGACCGCCGGGCTGCTGGTGGTGATCGCCGCCCTGCACGTTGTGGCGTTCGGCATCCTGTTCCTGCTGGTCGTGCCCGGGCACTACGAGGTCGGCTCCAAGGCGTTCGGGATCGGCCTCGGCGTGACCGCGTACACGCTGGGCATGCGGCACGCGTTCGACGCCGATCACATCGCCGCGATCGACAACACCACCCGCAAGCTGATGGCCGACGGCAAGCGGCCGGTGTCGGTCGGCTTCTGGTTCGCGCTCGGCCATTCCAGCGTGGTGGTCGCCATGGCGGCCCTGGTCGCGGGCGGCGCACAGCTCGCCGGGATCCTGCTCGACGACGACTCCCGTACCCACCAGACCCTCGGTGTCGTCGGCACCACCGTCTCCGGGACCTTCCTGTACCTCATCGCGGCCCTCAACCTGGTGGCGCTCGCGGGCATCGTGCGGGTGTTCCGGGCGATGCGAGCGGGCAGGTACGACGAGGCCGCCCTGGAACAGCACCTGGATTCCCGGGGGTTCATGAACCGGATCCTGGGCCGCTTCACCAGGTCGATCACCCGGCCCGGGCAGATGTTCCCGCTGGGCTTCCTGTTCGGGATCGGCTTCGACACCGCGACCGAGGTCACCCTGATGGTGATGGCGGGCAGCGGCGCCGCGGCCGGGCTCCCGTGGTACGCGATCCTGTGCCTGCCGCTGCTGTTCGCGGCGGGGATGAGCCTGTTCGACACGCTCGACGGCACCTTCATGAACTTCGCCTACCAGTGGGCGTTCTCCAACCCGGTGCGCAAGGTGTTCTACAACCTGACCATCACCGGCCTGTCCATCGCGGTCGCCTTTCTGATCGGCACCATCGAACTGGTCGGGGTGCTGCGCGAGAAGCTCGATCTGAGCGACGCGGTGACCGGCTGGATCGCCGGACTGGACCTGGACAACGTGGGGTACGTCATCGTCGGCCTGTTCGTGGTCGTGTGGGCGGCGGCGCTGGCGTACTGGCGGCTGGCCAGGGTGGAGGAGAGGTGGGCGGGCCGGCTCGGCGAGGGCGGCTGACGCTGCGGCCGCGTCGCGGACTTCCGTGAGCTGCCGACGTCGCCGATGCGTGCCGCCGGTGCGGCCGTTATGGCGTACGTCACGATCACGTCCCGGAACTCGACGCTCCACCGGTCCGACTACTGCGACGGTACGGCTTCCACCGCCATCTCTCGCACGACGGTCCGATGGGACCAGGAAGGTCGGGCATGGCCGATATTCCGTTGTCACCCCGCTCCCCCGGTACGACCCGTGGCAAGCTGCTGCCGCCTCCCGCGCTCTGTGGATTCCTGCTCCTGCTGATGCTGCTGTTCGCGGCGTCCTACGCCGTCGGCGCGGCGGTCGGGCCGGTGGCGCCCGGCATGCACGGCACCGGGAGCGGCGGGAGTGGCGGGGACGGCGGGGGCGGCGGTGGCAATGGCGACATGCCCGGGATGAGCCATGGGAGCGGTGAGTGACCGCTCTCGAACCGGCGGCGGAACGCGTCGTCACGGACATCACCGTCGGCGGGATGACCTGCGCGGCCTGTGTCCGGCGCGTGGAGAGGAAACTCGGCAAGCTGGCGGGCGTCACGGCCACGGTCAACCTCGCCACGGGACTCGCCCGGGTCAGCCACCCGGCCGACACCGCGCCCGACAGCCTCGTCGCCGCGGTCGAACAGGCCGGGTACCAGGCCGCGTTGCCGGTGAGCGAGGACGACGAGGGCCCCGAGGCGCCGGACGAGGAGGAGGCCGCGGACCGGCGCGAGCGGGAACGGATCACGGTCACCGCGCTGCTGGCCGTACCGGTGCTGGTGCTCTCGATGGTGCCGGCCCTGCAGTTCCGTGATTGGCAGTGGCTGTGCTTCGTGCTGGCCGCCCCGGTGGCCGTATGGAGCGCCTGGCCGTTCCACGTCAGGGCGCTGCGGGGCCTGCGCCACTCGACGGCCACGATGGACACCCTGGTCTCGCTGGGGACCGTCGCGTCGTTCGCGTGGTCGGCGTACGCGCTGTTCTTCGGCGGGGCGGGCCGGCCCGGGACGCGGATGTCGTTCAGCCTCCTGCCCGCAGCGTCGGACGGCATGGCGCACCTGTATCTGGAAGCGGCCGTGAGCGTCCCGCTGTTCGTGCTGACCGGGCGGTTCCTGGAGGGGCGGGCCCGGCGGGGGACCGGGGCGGCGCTGCGGTCGCTCGCCGAACTGGCGGCCAAGAAGGTGTCGGTACGGGACGAGTCCGGCGAGCGGTCGATCCCGATCGAGCGGCTGCGGGTGGGGCAGACCTTCGTGGTGCGCCCGGGGGAGCGGGTCGCGACCGACGGACGGGTGGTGCGGGGCACCTCCGCCGTGGATCTGTCCCTGGTCACCGGCGAGAGCGAGCCCGTGGAGGTGGGCCCCGGCTCGGCTCTGGTCGGCGGCGCCGTCAACGCCGGCGGACTGCTGTTCGTGGCGGCCACGGCGGTCGGCGCGGACATCCGGCTGGCGCGGATCACCCGTCTCGTCACGGAGGCCCAGACCGGCAAGGCGCGGGCGCAGCGGCTGGCCGACACGGTCGCCGGAGTGTTCGTACCCGCCGTCCTCGCCCTCGCGGTGACCGTCCTCGGGTTCTGGCTGGGAGCCGGAGCCGATCCGCAGGCGGCCCTCACCGCCTGCGTGGCCGTCCTCGTCGTGGCCTGCCCGTGCGCGCTGGGGCTGGCCACACCGACCGCCCTGATGGCCGCCACCGGGCGCGGGGCGCAACTGGGCGTGCTGGTGCGGGGACCGCAGACGCTGGAAGCCCTTCGGCAGGTGGACACGGTCGTCCTCGACAAGACCGGCACGTTGACCACCGGCCGTATGACGGTGGCCCGGGTGACCGCGCTGCCGGGCGGGCGCGGGCAGGACGCGCTGGTACGGCTGGCCGGGGCCGTGGAGCAGGGCTCCGAGCATCCGATCGGACAGGCCGTCACCGCGTACGCGCGCCGTAGGGGCGAACCTGGGTCTCTCCCGGACGTCACGGATTTCGCCGCCCTCCCCGGGCACGGGGTCAGCGGCCGGGTGGACGGCCTGGTCGTCGAGGTGGGGGCGCCGGGCGGTCGATTGCCGCGCGCGTTGGCCGAAGCGCTGGCCGCGGCGGAGGAGGCCGCGCACACACCGGTCCTGGTACGGGTGGACGGCCGGGCCGAGGCGCTGATCGCCGTCGGCGATGTGCTGCGCCCCGGCAGCTACCGGGCCGTGGACCGGCTGCGCCGGCTCGGCATCCGCCCGGTGCTGGCCACCGGCGACCGCGAGGCGCCCGCCGCGGCCGTCGCCGCCGCGCTCGGTGTCGACGAGGTGCACGCCCGTTGCACTCCCGAGGGCAAGGCCGCCCTCGTGCGGGAGTTGAGGCAGCGGGGCGCTCGGGTCGCGG
This sequence comes from Streptomyces sp. WP-1, assembly GCF_030450125.1. Taxonomy (NCBI): domain Bacteria; kingdom Bacillati; phylum Actinomycetota; class Actinomycetes; order Kitasatosporales; family Streptomycetaceae; genus Streptomyces; species Streptomyces sp. WP-1. The sequence continues at coordinate 385,811 of NZ_CP123923.1, read as the reverse complement.
TGGTGGGCGACGGGGTGAACGACGCCGCCGCGCTCGCCGGTGCCGATCTGGGCATCGCCATGGGCGGCGGCGCCGACGTGGCCATCGGCGCGGCCGACCTGACGCTGGCCCGGGGGGACATCGAGGCCCTGGTGGACGCGGTGCGCCTGGCCCGGCGCACCCTGGGCACGATCCGGGCCAACCTGGCCTGGGCGTTCGGCTACAACGTCGTCACCGTGCCGCTGGCCATGGTCGGCCTGCTCGATCCCATGGTCGCGGCCGCGGCGATGTCGGTGAGCTCCGTGCTCGTGGTGGCGAACAGCCTGCGGCTGCGGGGCTGGCAGCCGTCAGGGGCCCGAAGCCGGGCGCGCGGGACGCGGGGGACGCGGGGGACGCGCGGCGGGAAGGCGGTCGTGCGATGAAGCGGATCATGGACCGGGCCTCCTCCCTGAGGGGTCTCGGCCGGCGGCGGCTGAGGGACGGCACCCTGGCCGTCCTGGTGCCCGTCGTGGCATGTTGTACGGCGCTGGTGGGGCTGGCCGTCTGGGTCGGCGCGGGCCGCGCGGGCAGCCCGGCGCGGATCCGTGTCACCGAGGGGCGGGTCCTGCTGCCGTCCGTCGGGGTCCCGGAGACGGCGGCGTTCTTCCGCGTCGCCAATGAGGGCGGCTCCGCCGACACGCTCGTACGGGTCACCGCGCGGGACGTTCCCGGCGCGGTCACGCTCTCCCAGCACCGTATGACGGCGGGCAACACGGCCTACCGGTCCGCGATCGACTCCGTCTCCGTCGCGGCGGGCGAGGACCTCCGCATGTCGCCGACCGGGATCGACCTCACCGTGCCGGTTCCCTCGGGGGCGTGGTACGCCGGGGATCGCGTGCCGTTCACCCTGGAGTTCCGGCGCGGCGGACCGGTCACGGTTCTGGCCGTGGTGGTGCGGCCGGGCACGGTGGCGTTCCGGTAGTCGTTTTCTGTGCTTCCCGAGTTGCCTTGTGGCTGGCGTGAGTTGTACCGCGCCTCCTGGTCGGCGAACTCGGCGAACTCGGCGAAGTCGGCGAAGTTGGTGGAGTCGGCGGGGTCGCCGAGGTCGGTGAGGTCGGCGAGGGGCGCGAACCGGAAGGCGAGGGTTCCTGCCTCCCCCCTGCCGACGGTCGGACTCCGGGTGCGAGGATGAGCGGGCTATGACTGTCCCGGGGTGGTGCCGTACAGCGCGGGCCGGCGTGTTCGCCGCGGCCTGCGTGCTGCTGGCCGCCCTCGGCCACGCGACCATGTCGGGAACCCCCGTCCCCTGGTGGGCCATGGCCGCGGGCGCGCTCGGGACCGGCGCGGCGGGCTGGCTGCTGGCCGGACGGGAGCGCGGCCGCACGTCGATCGTCGCGGTCGTGACCGCCGCCCAGATGGTGCTTCACGAGACCTTCTCACTGGCGCAGTCCTCGGCGTCCGGCCCCGCGGCCATGTCCCACGGCGGTCCGCAGACGGACCCGGCCGCCCCGCACATGGGCTCGATGCACTCAATGGGCTCGATGGGCAACGGCGCGATGGGCATGGGCTCCATGGGTTCCATGAGGATGGACATGGGCTCCATGGGCGGGATGGACATGGGGTCCGCCGGTCACGCGGCCCACACGGCCCACGGGATGGCCGCTCCCGGCGCCCTGCACGACATGGCCGGCATGAGCGGCGCGGCCTCGGTCGGCATGCTCGCCGCCCACGTCCTCGCCGCTGTCCTGTGCGGGCTGTGGCTCGCCTACGGTGAGCGGGCCGTCTTCCGCGTCCTGCGGGCGACGGCGGCCTGGCTGGCGGCCCCGCTGCGGCTGCTGCTCGGGGCGCTCCCCACGCCGTACCGCCGCCCCGGCGTACACCGGCGCCGCGCCGTCGACGCGCCCGCCCCGGTGCGTCTGCTCCTGTGCTGTTCCCTCACCTTCCGGGGGCCGCCCGCGGGTGCCGCTGTCCGCTGAGACAGCCGGATCCACCGGAGCCCCTCGTCCTGCGGTGTTCTCGCGCGCGGGTGTGCCCACGCTCCTCTGCTCGGCACCCCCACGCGCCGCCGTGAGCGGACCGTTCCCCACGGGCTCCGGGCATCGCCCTACCTCCGCGTACGGGCGCACCCCATGCCCCGGTGAGCCGTGCCCCTGTGCGGGTCCGGCCCCGGAAGACCCGAGAAGGACATCTCACGATGATCTCTGTCATGCCCGTTCCACGGGCGGATCGTGCCTCCGTGGACGCGTCGGCGACCGCCTGGGCGCTGGCCGCCCGAGGTGGAGACCCCGACGCCGCCGACCACTTCGTCCGCGCCCTGCACGCCGACGTCCTGCGGTACGTCACCTACCTCAGCGGCGATCCCCAGACCGCCCACGATCTGACCCAGGACACCTTCGCGCGGGCGTTCGGCAGCCTGCACCGCTACGAGGGCCGGGCCTCGGCCCGTACCTGGCTGCTCTCCATCGCGCGCCGCGCGGTCGCCGACAGTCTGCGCCGCGCCGCGGTCCGCCCCCGGATCGCGGACACCGTCGACTGGCAGACGGCGGTGGAGGGCACCCAGCCCCGCGGCCTGCCGGGCTTCGACGACGGCATCGCCCTGCTCGACCTCCTGGAGACCCTGCCCGACGAGCGCCGGGAGGCGTTCCTGCTGACCCAGGTGGTCGGGCTGTCGTACGAGGAGGCGGCCGGGTTCGTCGGCTGTCCCGTCGGCACGGTCCGCTCCCGGGTCTCCCGAGCCCGCGCGAGTCTCGAACGGGTGCTGCGGGAGGCCGAGTCGGCGAGCAGCCTCGCCGGCTGACCCCGGGCCCGCTCGGGGCCGGACGTCCTTGACCGCGTATGTGGCGGCACGGTCCTCGGCAGGGGACCGTGCCGCCGGGAACTCGACGGCAGGGGCGTGCGACTACTGCGGTGTGGGAAACAACGGCGAACCGACCGGGCGGACAACTCCATTGCCACGCAAGGGCATTGGCAAGGATGTGCGGGGGCTCTCCCTGCTCGTCCTGGCGCTGGCCCAGCTGGTCATCGCGCTCGACTACAACATCGTCTACGTCGCCCTTCCCGACATAGGCGCCGGTCTCGGCTTCGCCCCGCACGACCTCCAGTGGGTGGTGAGCGCCTATGTCGTGACGACGGGCGGCTTCCTCCTGCTGGGCGGCCGCACGGCCGATCTGCTGGGACGGCGCCGGACCTTCGTCGCCGCGGCCCTCCTGTACGCGGGGTCCTCGCTGGTGGGCGGCCTGGCCGAGTCGGCGGGCGCCCTGATCACCGTCCGCGCGGCACAGGGCATCGGCGGCTCACTGCTGTTCCCGGCCACCCTCGCCCTGATCAACACCCTGTACGCGGAGGGCCCCGCCCGCAACCGCGCGGTGGCGGTGTGGGGCGCCGCCGGGGCCGGCGGCCTCTGCTTCGGCTCGCTGCTGGGCGGCGTGCTCGTGGAGGCGTTCGGCTGGCGGTCCGTCTTCTTCGTCAACGTGCCCTTGGCGGGGGCACTGGCATGGGCGGGGTGGCGGCTCTTCCCGGGAGACGGCCCGCGCACCGGTCCTCGCCGGTACGACGTGACGGGCGCCCTGCTCGGCACCGGGGGCATCACGCTCCTGGTGTTCTCGCTGGTGCGCGCCCCCGAGTCGGGCTGGGCAAGCTCGTCCGTGCTGCTCGGCGCCGCACTCGCGGTCACCCTGCTGGCCGCCTTCGCGGTCGTGGAGGCCCGGGCGCGCGATCCGCTGGTGCCGGTACGGCTGTTCACCCACCGGGGGCTGCGCGCGGCGATGGGGCTCACCGCCCTCTACAGCGCGACGTTCAGCTCACTGCCGTACTTCATGACCCTCTACTTCCAGAACGTGCGCGGCTACGGCGCGTTCACGACCGGCCTCGCGTTCCTCGTCCCCGCCGTGGTGACCGCCCTGGGTACCAAGGCCGGTGAACTGGCCGTGGCCCGAGCCGGGTCGGGGCGGGTGCTGGGCGGCGGCATGGCGCTGGGCGCGGGCGGGGCCGTCGTGCTCGGACTCGCGCTCACCGGGCACGGGCCGTACTCCCTGCTGCTGCCCGGCATCGTGCTCCTGGGGGTCGGGCAGGGCGCCGCCTGGACCGGCATGTGGATCGCCGCCGCCTCCGGAGTGGCCGCCGAGGACCAGGGGGTGGCCTCCGGTATGGCGTCCACCACCCTCCAGGTGGGCGGCGCGATCGGGCTCGCTCTCCTGGTCGCCCTGTCCTCGGGCACCGGCCAGGGCCCGCCGGACGAACACCAGCTCACCGGCATACGCGTCGCCGTCTTCGCCATCGCGGCCGGTCTATGCTGCGGCGCCCCGCTCACCCTGGCCCTGCGCACGAGCCGTACCCCCGCCGCGTAGCGGGTCTGCCCCGCCCCCGTCCCCGACCGACGACCCCCATGAGGAGAACACCCATGCCCCGCACCACCACCGCCTGACCCCGCACCACACCGCCCAAAATCCGGAAGGACCGGCAGCCATGCAGATGCAGATCAAGGACCAGCCCGGTGCCGCGCTCGGCGTCATCGTCGAGGGCTTCGACCACACCACGGCCTCCGAGGCCGACGTCCAGGCCCTGAAGAGGGCCGTGTACACGAAGAAGATCGCCGTACTGAAGGGACAGGACCTCACTCCCGCCCAGTTTCTCGCCCTCGGCAGGCGCCTGGGCCGTCCCGAGACGTACTACGAACCGATGTACCGGCACCCGGACGTACCGGAGGTGTTCGTCTCCTCCAACGTGCCGGAGGACGGCCGGCGGATAGGGGTGCCGAAGACGGGCAAGTTCTGGCACGCCGACTACCAGTTCATGCCCGACCCGTTCGGCATCACCCTGATCCACCCGCAGGTGATCCCGGAGAAGAACCGGGGCACCTACTTCATCGACATGGGCAGGGCGTACGAGCGGCTGCCCGGGGAGCTGAGAGCGGCGATCGCCGGAACGCGCTGCCGGCACTCCGTGCGCAAGTACTTCAAGATCCGGCCGCAGGACGTCTACCGCCCGCTCTCCGAGATCATCGAGGAGGTCGAGACCAGGACCCCGCCGGTCGTCCGGCCCACCACCTTCACCCACCCGATGACCGGAGAGACGGTCCTCTACGTCAGTGAGGGCTTCACCGTCGGCATCGAGGGCCAGGACGGCGAACCGCTCGACGCGAAGCTGCTGGAGCGTCTCTTCGAAGCCACCGGCCAGCTCGACGACACCTTCGAACACGAGGGCATCCACCCGCAGGGCTTCGAGCAGGGCGACCTGCTGGTCTGGGACAACCGCAGCCTCGTCCACCGGGCCCGCCACACCACCACCCCGGAACCCACCGTGTCGTACCGGGTCACCGTCCACGACGAGCGGGGACTGTACGACGGGATGGACGCCGCGTGAGCGCGCCCGCCGCCAACACGGCGCCCACTGCCAACTCGGTGCCCGCCGCCAACTCGGCACTCCCCGCCGACCCGGTGGCCGCCGCGCCGCGACGGTCGTACGCCACCGACGAGGAACTGCTGGCCCGGGTCCTGGCGCCCTACAAGGAGCACTGCGCGTACCTGAGGTCAGCCGAGGTCACGGCGTCCGACGGACTCGCCTCCGCCCGCTGCGCGTTCGCGATCGAGGAGTCCTGCTACATCGACGACACCGGGCATCTGAACTCGGTCGAGGTCAACATCGCCTACAACCAGATGATGTACTACCTGGTCGCCAAGTCCGTGAAGGAGCGGCTGCTGACCGGCTTCGAGGACTGGACCCTGGACGACTTCTGGCGCCACCAGCTCCCGGACATCCTCATCGCCCGGTTCGCGGCGAACTTCCGGCGGCCCGTCGACCCTCGCCGCTTCACGGGGGAGATGGAGTTCCGCTCCGTGACCCGGCGCACCTCCGGCGCGGCCGGTCCCTTCCTCCACGCCCCGACCGTGTTCCGCTACCAGGACGCCCACGGCGGCCGGTGCAACGGCGAGGTGACCCTCGCGTTCGTCAACGTCCCCTGACCAACTCACCGAAGGGAGACCGCTCATGGAGTCGACCACGGCGCCGCCGCCCCGGGGCCCGAGGATCCACCACCCCGAACTGAGCACCCTCGTCCACACCACGCGCTTCCACGCCGCCCGCCGGCCCGAGGCCGCCGCGGTGATCTGCGAGGGCCGCACCCTGACGTACGGGGAACTGCACCGCAACAGCAACCGCATGGCGCACGCCCTGCGCGCCGCGGGCCTCCGGGAGGGCGACCGGGTCGCGTACCTGGGGAAGGAGTCCGAGCACTACTACGAGGCGCTCTTCGCCTGTGCCAAGACCGGCACCGTGCTCGTCCCGGTCAACTGGCGGCTCGCCGCGCCCGAGGTGAGCCACATCCTTCAGGACTCCGGGACCCGACTGCTCTTCCTGGAGGGCGAGTTCGCCCCGATCGTGGCGGCCATGCCCACCCGGCCCCCGGAGACCGTCGTCCCGGTCGAATCGATCGTCACCTGGCGCGCCCAACGTCCAGACAGCGAAACGGAGTTCGAGGCCGACCCCGACACACCGGTCGCACAGCTCTACACCAGCGGTACCACCGGACTGCCGAAGGGGGTCGTGCTCGCCCACCGCAGCTTCTTCGCGATCCGTGACGCACTCGCGAGCGAGCAACTGGACTGGATCGACTGGCGGGAGGGCGACATCGCCCTGATCGGCATCCCCGGCTTCCACGTCGGCGGCCTGTGGTGGGCCACCCAGAACCTCAACGCCGGAACGACGATCGTCGCCCTGCGCTCCTTCGCCGCCCGGCAGGCCGTGGACCTCATCCGCGACCTCGGCGTCACCACCGCCTGTGTGGTCCCGGCCATGCTGCGCATGATGCTCACCGAACCCGGCGTCGGCGCCCGGGACTTCAACACCCTGCGCAAAACGGTGTACGGCGGCTCCCCGATCTCCGAGGCGCTGCTGGAGCAGAGCCTCGCCGTCCTGGACTGCGAGTTCGCCCAGATCTACGGCCTGACCGAGACCGGCAACACCGCGGTGTGCCTGCCCCCGGCCGCCCACGTCCCCGGCGGCCCCCTCATGCGGGCCGCCGGGCGCCCCTACCCGGGGGTGGGGGTCAGGGTGATCGACGGACGGGGCCGTGAACTGCCGCCGGGCGCCGTGGGCGAGGTCTGCCTGCGCACCCCCGCCCGGATGGTCGAGTACTGGGGCCTGCCGGACATGACCGCGCAGACGCTCGTGGACGGCTGGGTCCACACCGGTGACGCCGGGTACCTCGATGCGGACGGCTACCTCTTCATCCACGACCGCATCAAGGACGCCATCCTGGTCGCGGGCGAGAACGTCTATCCCGCCGAGATCGAGAACGTGCTGGAACGCCACCCCGCGGTGGGGGAGGCGGTGGTGATCGGGATCCCCGACGAGCGGTGGGGCGAGCGGGTCCACGCCTTCGTCGTCCCCGCGGCCGGTGCCCGGCCCACCGGGCGGGATCTGCACACGTTCCTCGTCCCGAGGCTGGCGGCGTTCAAACTGCCCGCGAGCTACGAGTTCACGGACCACGTGCCGCGCAACCCGAGCGGCAAGATCCTCCGCCGCGAGCTGCGCGACCGCTACTGGCGTGACTCCGCCCGCAAGGTCAACTGAGCAGTCCCGGCTGCGCCGTTCATGTCCGGCGCGGACCAACCGGCGGGCCCCTGCCGCACCGACGGACGAGCCACCGAGAGAGAGCCCCCCCATGTCTGAGCCTCTGGCTGAACCCATGCCTCAACCCATGTCTGAGTCCATGCCTGCACTCGTGCCTGAACTCCTGCCTGGATCCGTACCTGGAGTCGTGCCTGAACCCGTGTCTGAACCCGTGTCTGAACCCGTGTCTGAATCCGTCTTTGAACCCGTGCCCGGACAGCTCACCTTGGACGGTTTCCGTGCGGACCTCGCGGAGTGCCTGTTCCTGTTGCCCGGTGAAGTCGACCTGGCGGAAAGCCCGTTGGACGCCGGGCTCGACTCGCTGCGCATTGTCTCCCTGCTGGAGCGCTGGCAGGCGGCGGGCGCCGAGGTGAGCTTCGTCGACCTCGCCGAGCGCACATCCTTCGCCCAGTGGTGGCAGCTGCTCACCGAACGCATACGAGGAGCCGGTCATGCCGACGTCCGGGACGTCTGAGCGGCGTCCGCTGCTGGCCGCCCAGGAGGGCATCTGGGCCGGACAGCAACTCGACCTGGAGAGCCCGGCGTACAACACCGCCGAGTACCTGCGTATCACCGGTCCGCTGGACGCGGCCGTCTTCGAGCGAGCGCTGCGCCATGTCGTCGCCGAGACCGAGGCCCTGAACGTCACCTTCGACACCGACGACACCGGCCGCCCCCGGCAGGTCGACACCCCGGCCGGCGACTGGCACCTCCACCTCGCGGACCTCACCTCTCAACCCGACCCGCATGTCGGCGCGTTGGCCTGGATGAGCCAGGACATCGCCCGTCCCGTCGACCTCACCCGAGGCCCGCTCTTCGGCCACGCCCTGCTGCGGACCGCGCCGGAGGAGTTCCTCTGGTACCACCGCGTCCACCACATCGCCCTCGACGGCTTCGGCCTCTCCCTCGTCGCCCGGCGCGTCGCCGAGGTCTACACCGCTCTCATGGCCGGTGCACCCGTACCGCCGAACGGCTTCGGCACCCTGGATTCCGTGCTCGCCGAGGAACGCGCCTACCGGGAATCCGCCCGGCACACCGAGGACCGCGCCTACTGGACCGGTCGCTATGCCGACCACCCGCCGGTCTCAGGTCCGGCGGGCCGCGCCGCTCTGCCCGCCCGCGCCTTCCACCGGCACATCGCCGACCTCGACCCGGCCACGACCGGCCGACTGCGCGCCGTAGCCCGCGAATTGTCGGTCACCTGGTCGGACATTCTCCTCGCGGTGACCGTCGCCCGTCTGCACCGGCTCACCCGGGCCCCGGAGATCGTCCTGAGCCTGCCCGTGACGGGCCGCCTCGGATCGGTGGCGCTGCGGGTGCCCACCACGGTGCGCAACATCCTGCCCCTGCGGGTCCCCGTCACTCCCGACGACAGTCTCCGTGTCCTCGCCCCCCGGGTCTCGCGCGAACTGCGCGCCGCGCTGCCGCACCAGCGTTACCGCTACGAGCAGTTGCGGCGCGACCTGAAGCTGGTGGGCGGCCGGCGCCGGCTGTCCGGGCCGGGCGTGAACGTCATGCCGTTCGCGTACGACCTGAAGTTCGCCGGGTGTCCGAGCACCGCCCACAACGTGTCCGCCGGCCCCGTCGACGACCTGGCCGTCAACGTCTACGACCGCGCGGACGGCACCGGGGCGCGCATCGCCGTCGACGCCAACCCCGAGCTGTACACCGAGTCCGAGGCGGCCGCGTTCCAGGAAGGACTCCTCACCCTGCTGGCGGAGGCGCTCGCCGACCCGGACCGGCCGCTCGGCGGAACACGGGCGCGCCGTACGGTGTCCGTGCTCGACGGCGGCCCCCTGCCCGTCCCCGTCCGCCCGGTGCTGAGCCTCATCGCCGAGCACGCCGCCCGACGCGGAGCGGCCGTCGCCGTCGAGCACGCCGGAGCGACCCTGACCTACGCCCAACTCTTCGGCGCCGCGCGTAACATCGCCCGGGAACTCACCGGTCGCGGCGTCGGAAGGGGCGACCTGGTGGCCGTAGCCCTGCCCCGGGGAGCGGACGCCGTCACCGCCCTGCTCGGAGTGCTCCTGTCCGGCGCCGCCTACTGCCCCCTCGACCCCGGAGCACCCGCCCACCGTACGGCCCGGCTGCTCGCCGACACCGCCCCGGCGCTCGTCCTCACCACGGCTGACCGCGCGGCCGACTTCACGGATCGCCCCGTAGTCACGCTGGAAGGGACCCCACCGGAGACGACGGCCCGCGAACGCGGCACCACCGGCACCCCCTCGGCTCCCGCGCCCACGGACCTCGCGTACGTCCTGCACACCTCGGGCTCCACCGGCCGACCGAAGGGCGTGGCGGTCGGGCATGCCGCGCTCGCCCACTTCGTCGCCGCGGCCACGCACCGCTACGGGCTGCGCGGGGAGGACCGCGTCCTCCAGTTCGCGCCGCCGCACTTCGACGCCAGCGTGGAAGAAATCTTCCTGACCCTGTGCGCCGGCGCCACCCTGGTGGTGCGGACCGACGACATGACGGAGTCGGTGCCGGGCTTCCTCGACACCTGCGCCCGGCTGCGGGTGAGCGTGCTGGATCTGCCGACCGCTTACTGGCACGAGCTCGCGCACGCGGTGTCGACCGGCGCCGCCACCTTGCCGAAGGGCGTGCGGACCGTCGTCATCGGCGGTGAGACCGCCCTGCCCGAACGGGTCGAGCGCTGGCGCGAGGCGGTGGGCACCTCGGTCACGCTGCTGAACACCTACGGCCCCACCGAGGCCACCGTGGTCGCCACCGTCGCCGACCTGAGCACCCCCGAACTCGCCCCCGGTGAGGCGCCGATCGGCCTGCCCCTGCCCGGCACCAGGGCGGCCGTCGTCGACGGTGAGCTGTACCTGCTGGGCCCGACCCTCGCCGACGGCTACCGGGGAGACGTGCCGGACGGAGCGCGCTTCGCCCCGCTCACGGCCCTCACGGGCGCGTCGCGTGCCTACCGCACCGGGGACCTGGTCCGTATCGGGGAGGACGGGCAACTACGCCATGTCGGCCGGGCCGACGCCGAGTTCAAGCTCAGCGGGCATCGGGTGCAGCCCGCCGAGGTGGAGAACGCCCTGCTCACCCATTGCGCCGTCCGGGAGGCGGCCGTCGCCGGACAGGTCCTGCCGGACGGCACCCGGCGGCTGGTCGCGCAGGCCGTGGCCGAGCCCCCGGCACCGTCCGCCGCCGAGATCAGGGCACACCTTCGGACGAGGCTGCCCGCGGCGATGGTCCCCTCCGCCATTGAGTTCGTCGACCGGCTGCCCCGCACCAGCTCGGGGAAGATCGACCGGGCCGCCCTCGCCGAACCGCCCGCCCACCGGGCGTCCGTCGACGGCAGCCCCCTGGAGCGGACCGTCACCGGTATCTGGCGGCAGATCCTCGGCATCGACGCCGTCGCCGCGGACGACGACGTGTTCGACCTCGGCGCCCAGTCCCTCCAGGTCATCCAGGCGGCCAACCGGCTCGGCGTGGCACTCGGCCGGGACATGAAGGTCGCCTGGCTCTTCCAGCACCCCACCGTCGCGGGCCTCGCCCAGTTCCTCACCGAAGCCGAAGCCGAAGCCGAAGCCGGAGCCGAAGCCGGAGCCGAAGCCGGAGCCGGAGCCGGAGCCGGAGCCGAAGCCGATGCCGAAGCGGCAGCCGAAGCCGAAGCGGCGGCGAAAGCCGATGCGGGAGCGAAAGCCGATGCGGGAGTGGAAGCCGCCCCCACCCCCGTACGCCCGCGCCCCGCCCCTCCCGTACGCGCCGTACGCGCCCTCACAGCCCCGGCCCTCCTCGCCGACGCCGCCCTCGATCCGGACATCCGGCCGGGCGCGAAGCGCACCCTCCACCACCCCCCTCGACGCATCCTGCTCACCGGCGCCACCGGCTTCGTCGGCGCACACCTGCTGGCACGGCTACTCGCCGACACGGACGCCGAGATCGTCTGCACGGTACGGGCCACCGACGTACCGCAGGCCACCGCCCGCGTCCACGCGGCCCTCAACCGGCACGGCCTCACCCCGGGTGACCGGGCGTCGGCCCGCCTGACGGCCCTGCCCGCCGACCTGGCCCGTACCGACCTCGGCCTGCCCCCGGAAACCCTGGCCGGTCTCGCGGCGAGTTGCGACGCGATCTTCCACAACGCGGCGGCCGTCAGCGTCCTGCGCGACTACGCCACCCTGCGCGCCGCCAACACCGAGTCCACCCGGCGCCTGCTGCGCCTCGCGGCCGTCGGCACCACGCCCCTGCACTACGTCTCCACCCTCTCCGTCGCCCCGCCGGCGAGCCGCAGGCCCGAGGTGCCGGAGGAGTTCCTGCCGCCGCACGAGGGCCTGCGGTACGGCTACCAGCAGTCCAAGTGGGCCTCCGAACACCTCCTGGAACAGGCGGCGGAACGCGGTCTGCCCGTCACCGTCCACCGGCTGGGCCGCGTCATCGGGCCCGCCCGCACGGGACACGTCAACGAGCGGGACTTCCTGTGGGGCGTGCTGCGGGCCGGTATCCCCGCGGGGATCGTGCCCGAACTCTTCGAGGACGAGGTCTGGACCCCGGTGGACTTCGTCGCGCGCTCGCTCGTCCATCTGTGCCTGCGCCGGGACGACGGGACGGCCACCGTCTTCAACCACGCCACCCTGCCCCGCGTCCGGCTCGCGGACGTGTACGACTGGCTGCGGGAGTACGGCTATCCGGTACGGGCCCTGCCACTCGCGAACTGGCGGCAGCGGCTTCCCCGTTCGGCCGACGCGGCGGCCACGGCGCTCGCCTTCTTCGACTCCACCGACGAAGACGCGACCGGCCAGGACCCCGCGACCGGCCAGGACCCCGCGACCGACCTGCGCCTCGGGCACGTCCACGCCGACCGGGTCCGCGCGGGCCTGGCCGGCAGCGGCATCACCTGCCCGCCCGTCGACCGCGCTCTGTTCTTCCGCTCCTTGGACCACTGCGTGACGACGGGCGCGCTGCCCGCCCCCTCCCGGTGAACTGGGCCCAACTCCCTGAACTCAACTCCCTTACATTGGCCGCTGCTTGTCGTACTACTCGGACCCGCCCGCCTCCGTCACGGGCGCGTCCGAAGGCGCTGCCGGTGCCCTGAGGGCCCGGCGTACGGCGTCCCGCAGCCAGCGGTGGGCTCCGTCGGCCGTGTGCCGGGGATGCCAGGCCATGCCGATGGTCAGCCGCGGCAGCTCCAAGGGGATGTCGAGGAGGCACAGCCCGAAGGCGTGGGCGTCATGGGTGAGGGGCGAGGGGGCGGCGCCGGGGAGCGCGGCGGGCACGAGGCAGACGAGGTCGCTGCGGGCGGCGAGCGCCATCGCGGCCAGATGGCTGGGGAGGACGACGCTGACCCGCCGCCGTAGATCCCGCTCGGCCAGGGCGGCGTCGAGCGGTCCGGTGAACCGGCCCCGGCGGCTGACCGCGACATGCTGGGCGGCCGCGAACCGGGCCGGGGTCAGCGGCCCCTCGGCGAGCGGATGACCGGACCGCACGGCCGCCACCATACGGAGGCCGACCAGCTCCTCGACCCGGGTCTCGGGGTCCACATGGCCGATGGCACCGACCTCCAGGTCGATCCGGCCGTCGCGCAGGGCGGGCCCCGCCTCCAGCTCCTCGGCCCGGATCCGGAACGAGACCCCCGGCGCCTCCCGCCGCGACAGCCGCAGCAGCCCCGGGGCCAGCGCCGCGCCCACCAGGTCGGCGGCCTGAAGGGTGAAGGTGCAGCTCAGGCCGGCCGGGTCGACGCTCGCGCCGGGACTGAGCAGCGCGCCGAGACCGCGCACCACGGCGGCGGCCTCCTCGCGCAGGGCCTGGGCGCGCGGGGTGGGAACCATGGCCTGTCCGGCCCGGACCAGCAGGGGGTCCTGGAGGACGCGGCGCAGCCGGGCGAGCGTACGGCTCATGGCGGCGGGCGAGGTGTGCAGACGCGCGGCGGCGCGCGTGACGCTGTGCTCGGTCAGCAGGGCGTCCAGCGCGATGGCGAGATTGGCGTCGATGACCGGATCCGGGCTGCTCACCAGCATCATTCCATTTCAGTCAATGATTCCGTGCCGAAGTTCCCATTGTGGCAGCACGGAGCGGCTCAGCAGGATGAGGGACGTACCCGATCGGCACGACCTACGAGGTTTTCATGATCGTCATTACGGCTCCCACCGGGAACATCGGCCGTCATCTGCTCTCCCTGCTCCTGGAGTCCGCCCCCGCCGCGGGCGAGGAACTGCGCGTGATCGCGCGTGATCCCGCCCGGCTTCCGGACGCGGCGCGCGGACGCGTCGAGGTGGTCACCGGCTCGCACGGGGACGCCGACGTCCTCGACCGGGCCTTCGAGGGCGCCGACGCCGTCTTCTGGCTCGTGCCCCCGGACGCCTCCCTGCCCCCACGGGACGCCTACACCGGCTTCACCCGCCCCGCCGCCGAGGCGCTCACCGCCCACGGCGTCGGCCATGTCGTCGGTGTCTCCGCGCTGGGCCGCGGCACCCCGCTCGCCGACCGGGCCGGTCTCGTCACCGCCTCGCTCGCCGTGGACGACCTGATCGCCGGCACCGGCGTCGCCTACCGGGCCCTGGCCAACCCCTCCTTCTTCGAGAACCTCCTGGAGGAGGCCGACTCGATCCGCGAGAAGGGCGTCTTCACCGACACCGTCGACGCCGACCGCAAGGCCCCCCTCGTCGCCGTCGCCGACATCGCGGCGGCCGCTGCCCGCCTGCTGCTGGACCGCTCCTGGACCGGCACCGGCAGCGTCCCGGTCCTCGGGCCGCAGGACCTGTCGGCCGACGACCTGGCCCGCATCATGACCGAACAGCTCGGCCGCCCCGTCCGCTACGAACGCCAGCCGCTCGACGAGCTGTACACCACCCTCGTCGACTACGGCCTCGACCAGGCGTTCGCACAGGGGGTCGTCGACATGAAGCGGGCCAAGGACGAGGGGCTGGACGCCGGTGTCGCCCGCACCCCGGACACCGCGTCCCCCACCACCTTCGAGCAGTGGTGCGCCCGGACCCTCAAGCCCGCCGTCCTCTCCTGAGCCCCGGCACCCCACCCTTTGCGGAGGTATTTCCATGCCCGTCGACACGACCGACCACACCGAACCGCCCGTCACCGCGTTCATGCTCGTCAAGACCACGCCGGAATGGCTCGCCCTGACCGTCCAGGAACGCGTGGACGCCTTCACCACCCAGGTCCTGCCGGCCATCGAGGCCAGGACCACCGGCGTCCGGTCCCGCTTCTACGACACCGAGTTCTACTCCGCGCGCGTCACCGACGTCTGGGTGTGGGAGGCCGAGGACCACCACGCCTACCAGCTCCTTGTCGACGCACTGCGCGAAACCCCGTTCTGGGACCGATACTTCGAGATCGTGGACCTCCTCGTCGGCACCGAGAACGGCTACGCCCGGACGTACGGCCTCGAACCCGTCGCCACCATCACGACCTGACCTTCGTACGGCCCGGGGTGTCACGGTCGTACCCCAGTGAGTCCCTGGGCCGTACGACTGGGCGAGCAGCGGTATCGGCCGAAGGGCCGCCGCGTCCACGGCCGGTGTGGCGGCCTCCGGCCGGGCGTGCCGGACCCCGGTCGGCAACTCGTGGGAACCCGAGCGCGCTCCGCTCCGACTACTGCACCGGAGCCCGCACCCCACGGGCAGACGCCTCACGCAAGGAGCCCGCATGTCGATGAACCGGCCGGCCGCCGCCGCCCTGGCCGCAGCACTCTGTCTGCCGGCGGCGGGGTGCGGATCGCCGTCCGCTGAGAAAGCGACCGGCACGACGGCCGCGGCCTCGGTGAGCGGATACCCGGTGACCGTCGGGAACTGCGGTGTGAAGGAGACCTTCGAGAAGGCTCCCAGCCGGGTCGTCGTGATGAACGGCGCCTCCGTCGCCGAGGTCTCCACCCTGCTCGCCCTCGGTCTCGGTGACAGGATCGTCGCCAACGAGCAGAGCTACGGCATGTCCGAGGTGCCGGGCCGGGCCGCGGCGATCAAGAAGCTGCCCACGGGGGACGTGAAGCCCAACGACGCCTACGACATCCCCCGGGAGACCATGCTCGGCCTGCGCCCGGACCTGGTGCTGTCCACGACGTCGTACGGCTTCGACCAGAAGAACGGCTTCGCCACCCGCGCGCAGTTGAAGGACGTCGGCGCCAACACCTACGTCTCACCGCAGGGTTGTGACCAGGACACGTCCGGGATGACCATCGCCGACAGCTACCGGCTGCTGCGCGACATGGGCAAGGTCTTCGGGGTGCGCGACAGGGCCGAGAAACTGATCGCCGCCTCCGAGAAGAACATTGCGGCCGTCACCGCCAAGGTGAAGGGGAAGAAGAAACCGAGGGTCATGGTGCTCTTCTCCAACATGTCCATGGGCGGCAACGACTTCAGCTCGGTCGTCGCCAAGGGCATCTACAACGACATCCTCGCCAGGGCCGGCGGCTCCAACGCCTTCGAGAACGCCTCCAGGACCTCCTTCGCCGACCTGAGCAAGGAGAAGGTGGCCGCCACCGACGTGGACGCGCTCGTCGTCATCGGCTACCACGACCCGAACCCGGCGGCCTACGCCAGGAAACTGCTCAAGGAGTTCCCCCAGTGGCCGGCCGCGAAGAACACCAGGTACGTGACGCTCTCCGACTCGATGTACCTCGGCCCCAGCAACGACGTGGCCGTCCGGAGGATCGCCGAGTTGCTGCACCCGGACGCCTTCTGACCCGGCTCAGGGTCCCGCTCGCCCTCGCGCTGCTGCCCGCCACCATGATCGTGGCGATCAGCATCGGCGCGGTCGACGTACCTGTCGGCGAAGTGTGGGCGATCGTCCTCCACCATGTCACCGGCGCGCGGACGGGGTCCGCCGACCCGGCCCTCGACCAGATCGTCTGGAACTTCCGCACCCCGCGGGTCGTCCTGGCCGCCCTGGTCGGCGCGGGCCTCGCCGTGTCCGGCGCGGTGCTCCAGACCGTGGTGTCCAACCCGCTGGCCGACCCCACCGTGCTGGGCTTCTCCTACGGCGCCACGCTCGGCGCGGTCCTCGTCATCACCCTCGGCGGGGGTGTCGCGCTCGCCGGGCTGGGGGTGTCCGCTGCGGCCTTCCTCGGCGCGGTGGCCGCCGGGGCGCTGGTCTTCGCGCTCGGCCGACGCCATGGCCGGATGGCGCCGACTCGGCTGGTCCTGGCCGGTGTCGCCGTCGGCTACGTCTTCCTCTCCGCGACCAGCTTCGTGCAACTCCAGGCCACCCCGACCGAGTTGCGGACGGTGATGTTCTGGATGCTGGGCAGCGTCGCGGGCGCCCAGTGGGACCAACTCCCCACGGTGGCCGCCGTCGTGCTCACCACGACCGTCCTGCTGTCGCTGTTCGGCCGCCGCCTCAACGTGCTCCTCGCCGGCGACGAGTCGGCGACCGCGCTCGGCGTCGACGTGAACCGGCTGCGCGCCGTCCTCCTGGTCCTCAGCGCGCTGCTGACCGGCACGGTCGTCGCGGTCGCCGGCAGCATCGGCTTCGTCGGACTGATGATCCCCCACCTGGTACGGCTGACCACCGGCGCCGACCACCGCCGGCTGCTGCCCCTGACGGCTCTGCTGGGAGCCCTCTACCTGGTCCTCGTCGACCTGCTCTCGCGCACCCTGGACCGCCCCGACGAACTGCCCCTGGGGATCATCACCGCACTCCTCGGCGCCCCCTTCTTCCTGTGGCTGCTGCGCCGCAACAAGGGCCTGGACTGAAGCATGAAACTCATCGTCGACCGGCTCCACGTCACCCTCGACCGCAACCCGATCCTGCGCGACGTGAGCCTCGAAGTCCGCGAGGGCGACGTCGTCGGCCTCGTCGGACCCAACGGCAGCGGCAAGTCCACCCTGCTGCGCACCGTCTACCGCTCACTGCGCCCGGCGGACGGGGTGGTCCGGGTGGGCGGCGACGACGTGTGGGAACTGTCCCCCCGCGCCGCCGCCCGCCGTACCGCGGCCGTCCTCCAGGACACCGGCGGCAGCACCACCGGACTGACGGTCACCGAGATCGTGGCCCTCGGCCGCGCCCCCCATCACGGGCTGCTCGGCCGCGACGGAGCCGAGGACCGCGAGGCCGTGTCCGATGCCGTCGACCGCTGCGGCGTACGACCCTTCGCGGACCGCGACTACGCCTCGCTGTCGGGCGGTGAACGCCAACGCGTCCTGCTGGCACGGGCGTTGGCCCAGAAACCCAGGCTTCTCGTCCTGGACGAACTCACCAACCACCTGGACATCCGGGCCCGGTTCGAACTCCTGGACCTGATCCGCGCCACCGGCGTCACCACGCTCGCCGTGCTGCACGACCTCGATCTCGCCGCCCGCCTCTGCGACCACCTCGTCGTCCTGTGCGGGGGAACCGTGGCCGCGGCCGGACCGGTCCTGAAGGTGCTCTCCCCGGACCTCCTCGCCACCGTGTTCGGTGTCCAGGCCCGCACCGAACGGCACGCCGACGGCATCATCCGGATCACGTACGCGGCCCGGCCGCTCGCGCGCGACGGGGGAGCGGGGCACGGGGGAGCGGGGGACGGGCGAGCGGAGGACGGTGACGACACGTGCCCAGCCACCGGTGCCGCCGATGGCCGCGGCGGCGCGCGGAATCCACCTGCGGTGAGTCAGGACGACGGAGGCCGGAGCACCGCGTCGACGACATAGATCGTGGCGTTCGCGGCCTTGATGTCGCCGCAGACGACGCTCGCCTTCCCGTTGACCTTGAAGTCGCTGCCCGAGCCCGACGTGGTCAGCTTGCTGCCCTCCACCGTCGTGAAGGAGCCGTGGGACAGTTCGTCCGGCGTGATCTGCTTGTCCACGACATGGTAGGTCAGCACCTTCTTCAGCTCGCCCTGGTTCTTGAGCAGCGAGGTGAGCTGCGAGGCGGTCACCTTCTGGAACGCCTGGTCGTTGGGCGCGAACACGGTGATGTGTGACTTCCCGTCGAGGGTGCCGTTCAGCCCCGCCCGGACCGCGGCCGAGACCAGCTGGCTGAGCTGCGGATACGCGGCGGCGGCCTCCGTGACCTTGTCCTTGACCGTGTCGGCCTTCTGCGAGACCGACGGACATCCGGGACCGAACATCCCCGACGCACTGGGAGACGTCCCCGACGGGCTGGGAGACGACGTCTGCGCCTGGCTCCGCGACGCCATACCTCCGAGCGCGAGCGGTACGGCGACCAGAGCCGCCGCGGTGGCCTTCGCTGTACGCGTGCCGGTGAACCTCATGGGCGACCTTCCTCCCGTGGAGGCGTGAACACTGTGCAGAGGCGGGAACCGCGGAGACCCTCGTCCCCGCGCGCATCCTCGCTTCCGAGCACGGGGTGGGCGGCTGCCGCGCCACGGCCCTGGGCCACTCCCCGGCTGTCCAGCGAGCGTATCCAGCAGGCGCGGATGACCGCATCTCGAAGCCCGGGGCGACGACACCCCGCCCCGGTGAACCCCCTGGCCTGCCCCGTTCCCGCCCGGCTGCGACGACCGGCGACGCGGGGGAGGATGGTTCCCGGGGGAGAAGCGGCGAGGCGCCCGCGAGCGGGACCCTCCATGCCCCGGGGCCCTTCATACGCTGAGCGAAGTGGTGTCGACATGTCCGAACCGAGGTCCGAACCATCTCGGAGCCCCGCCTGGCGGCGTATCCCCGAGGACGTCGCCGGCGCCGCCCTCACGGTGGCACGGGCCGCCGGGCACGTGGCCCTCCATCCGAGGGCCACGATCGACCGCGCGCGCCAGCTGCCGGAGATCGTGCCCGCCCTCGGCCGGGCGGTGAAACCGGTCCTGACGGGCCACATGGGCGACTGGCGCGGTGAGTACGCCTACACGCTCGGCGAGCAGGCGTTCGTCTACGGGTTCCCGTACATCTACAACGCCCGGCTCAGGTACGACTGGGTGACGACCCCACGGAACCCGGCCACGACCCCGTACGCGCCCGTCAACCACTTCTGGCATGCCGAGCGCCTGCCGGACGCGACGTACCGCGACGGCGGATGCCCCGACAACGACACCCTGTACTCGACGGCCTGGGTGGATCTCGGCCGCGAGCCGGTCATCCTGTCCCACCCCGACATGGGGGATCGGTACTTCACCTTCGAACTGGTGGGGATCACCTCCGACAACTTCGACTACGTCGGCCAGCGCACCACCGGGTCCGGGGCGGGCAGCTTCGCGCTCGTCGGCCCGGGCTGGAAGGGCAAACTCCCGGCCGGCGTAAGCCGCTTGAAGAAGGCACCCAGCCCCTGGGCCCTCGTCCTCGGCCGCACCCGGGTCGACGGCCCGGACGACGTGCCCCGCGTCCGTGAACTCCAGGAGCAGTACAGGCTGACCCCGCTCGGCCTGTACGGAAAGAAGCACGCGGAGGTCCCCGAGAACCGTGACGTCCTGAGGCCCGTCCCGGCGGAGGAGGACCCCCTGGGGCCCTGGAAGACCCTCAACCTGATGCTGGCCGAGAACCCGCCGCCGTCCCGTCACCGGGTCCTCCTCCAGCAGTTCGCCCGGATCGGCATCGGCCCCGGCCTCGACGTCGAGGAGCAGCCCGAGGCCGTCAGACGGAGCCTGGTCCGGGCCGCCGCCGTCGGCGTGCCCCTGCTCAAACGGCAGGTCCTCAGCGGCGATTGGGCCGAACTCGTCAACGGCTGGCGCTACCCGCCGCCGGAGACGGGTCGCTTCGGCGACGACTTCCTCAAACGGGCCGCCGACCAGTCGCTGATCGGCGTCGCCGCCGACGACCCCGCCGAAGCGGTCCACTTGCTCAACTTCGAGGACGCGGACGGGAACAGACTGGATTCCGGGGGCCGGTACGAACTGCGTTTCCCCGCCGACGCGTTGCCCCCGGTCGACGCCTTCTGGTCGCTGACCGCCTACGGGCAGGACATGAACCTCATCCCCAACCCGGCGGACCGGTACGCGGTGGGCGACCGCATCCCCGGCCTGCGGCGCGACGCCGACGGCGGACTGACCCTGCGCCTCCAGAGCGAGCCGCCCGGCCGGGACGAGGAAGCCAACTGGCTGCCCACCGCGGCGGAAGGCACCTGGTTCGTGACCCTGCGCATGTACCGGCCCAGCCCGGCGGTGATCGACGCGACCTGGGAGTGCCCCCCGCTGACCCGCGTCACCTGACCACCCGTACGGCCGCTCATGGCGCCTCGTCCGCCCGCCGCCGCTCCTGCCGCAGCACCTCGTCGAGGTCGCCGAGCCGGTCCAGGCCCCGCACCGCCCGCCGCATACGGGCGTTGCCGGACAGCAGCCGCCGGTGCCGGTGCAGAAAGGCCCAGTACCCGGCGGCGTAGGGACAGGCGCGCGGGCCGGTGCGCTCGGTGGGCCGGTAGGCGCACCCCCCGCACAGATCGCTCATGCGGTGGATGTAGGCACCGCCCGACGTGTACGGCTTGGTGGTCATCCTGCCGCCGTCCGCGTACTGGGACATGCCCACCACGTTCGGCACCATCACCCAGTCGTAGCCGTCGACGAAGCAGCGATGGAACCAGTCGGTCACCGCGACCGGGTCCCAGCCGCGCTGGAGGGCGTGGCTGCCCAGCACCATCAGCCGGGGGATGTGATGCGTCCACCCGGTGTCGCGCACCTGGGCGAGCACGGTGGCCAGACAGCGCGCGGTGACCGCGTCGGCGTCCAACTCGGCGAAGTAGTCCGGCAGTTCCGCCGTGTGCCCGAGCGCGTTCCCGTGCCGGTAGTCCTCCCCGAAGTGCCAGTACAGCTGCCAGACGTACTCCCGCCAGCCCGCCACCTGCCGTACGAAACCCTCCGCGCTGTTCACCGGGACGGCGCCCGCCCGCCAGGCCCGCTCGGCTCGCTCCACGCACTCCGCGGGGTGCAGCAGGCCCAGGTTCAGCGAGGACGACAGCAGGCTGTGGCTCATCACCGGATCACCGGTGAGCATCGCGTCCTCGTACGGCCCGAAGGACGCCAACCGGTCCGCCACGAAACGCCGCAGGGCCGACAGCGCCTCCCGGCGCGTGGCGGGGAAGCGGCGGGGCCCGTCCCGGCCGACGAAGCGCACGCCGTCCTCGCGCTCCCACCGGTCGAGGTCGTCGCGCACCTCCGCGTCGATGTCGTCCTCGCGCGGCCGGTACGGTCCCGGTACGTCGAGCTTCCGGGCGCCGCCCGGCGGGGGTTCCCGGTTGGCGTGGTCGTGGTTGAACCTGCCGCCCGCCGGGTGGTCGCCCTCCATCAGCAGGTCGTGCTCCTCACGCACCCAGCGGTAGAAGTCGTCCTGGAGCAGCCGCCGTTCACCGCGCCACTCGGCCCAGCGGGCGAACTCCTCGTGGGCCACCAGGAAGCCCCGGGCGGGCAGCACCCGCACCTGGGGCAGGGACCGCACCAGCCGCAGCGCCGCGTACGAGGTCGGATGGCACACCGTGACCGGCGCGTCCCCCACCGCGCGCCGCAGTCCCTCGCGGTAGGTCTCGGCCCGTACGTACGTCACCCGCTCGCCCAGCTCCGCCGCGCGGTGCCGCATCGCGGAGAGCACCAGGTGCGCCTTGGCCCGGTGGAAGCGGCGCCGCCGGAAGACCGACCTGGCCTCGATCATCACCACGGGAGCCCCGCGTCCGGGCCCGTCCTCGCCGCCCGGGGCGAGGAAGTGCGGGCCGAGCTGATCGCCGAAGAGCCAGTGCGGGGTCGTCATGGGCGGGAGGCCTTTCGTACGGCGGGGGGTGTGCGGGTGCGAGCCGGGCCGGGGACGGACGCTCCGCGCCGCGCAGGCCGCGCCCCCGCCGCCGCGGGCTTCCGCCTCCGGTGGGGCAACTCTCGGACGGATCCGCCCCCACGGCGGCGCGGCGAATGCGGCGGGCCATCGGCAGTCACCCGTTCGGGCGCGGGGTTGCGTCCACGGCGGCGGCCGAACGGGGAAGTACCCGAGAAGGACGTACGGCGCCCGGGCAGGCATCCGGTGTCCGGTCGCCGGCGTCCAGGCGCGTGCTCCCGACGGGCCGCCCGAGCCCGGCGGCGGACCCGTGCCGTGCGACAGGCGCCGCCCGGGGGCAGCCCTTGAGGAGCGAGGAGAGGTGATGGCCGTGGTGGACGGATCCGTGGTCGCGGACGTCGTCGTGGTGGGTGCCGGGGTCGCCGGGCTGGCGTGCGCCCACGACCTGGCCGCCGCCGGGCTCGACGTCATCGTGCTGGAGGCGGACGACGCGGTGGGCGGACGGATGCGGACGGACCGCCTCGACGGCTTCACGGTGGACCGGGGATTCCAGGTCGTCAACCCCGCCTACCCGCAGCTGCGCCGCCGCCTGCCCATGCGGTTCGTCGACCCGCGCCCCTTCCTGCCGGGCGTCCTCGTGCACACCGGCGACCGGCGCGTGCTGCTGGCCGACCCGCGCCGCCGCCCCGACGCGGTGGCCCCGCTGCTCTCCGGGCGGTTCGCCGGGCCGCGCGACCTGATGGCGCTGGCCGCGCTCGGCGCCCGCGACGCGCTCGCCCCGGCCCGGACCATCAAGCGCGCACCCGAGCACACCACCCGCACCGCACTGGCCGACGCGGGCTTCTCCGAATCGTTCGTGGCGGACTTCTTCCGGCCGTTCCTCTCCGGGGTCTTCCTGGAGGACACCCTGGAGACGTCCAGCCGGGTGTTCCATCTCGTGTGGCGCAGCATGCTGCGCGGCGCCCTGTGCCTGCCGGCCTTCGGCGTGCGGTCCGTCCCCCGCGCCCTGGCCGCGGCCCTGCCCGAGGGCATCGTACGGCTCGGCACGCCCGTGTCAGGGCTCGCCGACGGGGGCGTCCTCACGGCGGACGGTACGGAACTGCCGTCGCGCGCCGTCGTGGTGGCCACCGGCGCCGGTGCCGCCGCGCGGATGCTGCCCGGCCTGGAGGTGCCCGCCCAGCGCACGGTCACCACGTACTACCACGTCGCCCCGCGCTCACCCCTCGGGCAGCCCGTCCTGCTGGTCGACACCCGCCGCCGCGTGCTGAACACCTGCGTCCTCAGCGATGTCGCCCCCGAGTACGCGCCACGCGGCAGTGCCCTCGTCGCCACCTCCGTGCTGGGTGACGACACCGAACCCGCACGGTCGGCCGTGATCGCCGCCCTGGCCGAGATGTACGGCACCGACACCACCGGCTGGGATCTGCTGGTCGCGCGCACCATCGAGGGCGCGCTGCCCGCCATGCCGCCGCCCTGGCCGCTGACCCGGACCTGCCGTACCGGCCAGGGCCGTTACGTCTGCGGGGACCACCGGGGGACGGGCTCCGTGCAGGGCGCCCTCGCCTCCGGTGCGCGGGCGGCCCGGGAGGTACTGGAGGACCTCGGCGGAAAGTGAGCGCGCCGCGGCTCGGCCGGACATCACTGCGCCAAGCACCTTGTGCGGACGGGGAATTGCGGATAACCCTGACGCTGCGCCGCGCTTCCCACGCCCTTCGGACACGGAAACACCCCTCGTGCCCGAGACAGACAGGAGCCGACCGTGGCCAGTGACTCCGCAGCCGAGCCCGCCGAGCCGACCGCCTCCGCCATCCGCCCCGCGTCCGCGCTGCCCCCTGGCCGCCCGGCCGACCAACTGCTGGCCGAGCTGCGCGACGTGCGTGCCGCGGACGCGGCGACCCGGGGCGGCCGGACGTTCGCCTACGTCTACGACACGGGGCTGCCCGGCGTGGACGAGCTGGCCGAAGCCGCGTACGGCGTGTTCGCCACGGTCAACGGCCTGGACCCGACGGTCTTCCCGAGCGTGGCCCGGCTGGAGAACGACGTGGTGGGCGCGGTCTCCGCGATCCTCGGGGTGCCCGGCGCGCAGGGCAGCTTCACCAGCGGCGGCACCGAGTCGATCCTGCTCGCCGTCAAGACCGCCCGGGACCACGCCCGTGCCGTGCGCGGGGTGACCCGGCCGCAGCTGGTGCTGCCCTCGACGGCACACGCGGCCTTCCACAAGGCGGCCCACTACCTGGGTCTTGAGACGGTGGTCGTCCCGGTCGACCCGCTGACGTTCCGCGCCGACGCGCCGGCCATGGCGAACGCGGTCACCGACCGCACCGTACTGGTGGTCGCGTCCGCCCCGTCGTACGCGCACGGGGTACTGGATCCCGTGGCCGAGATCGCCGCGGCCGCCGAGGCGCGGGGTGTGCTGTGCCATGTCGACGCGTGTATCGGCGGCTGGTTCCTGCCCTTCCTCGCCCGCGCGGGCGTCCCGATCGAACCGTTCGGCCTGTCCGTCCCGGGCGTCACCTCCATCTCGGTGGACCTGCACAAGTACGGCTACGCCCACAAGGGGGCCTCGGTCGTCCTGTACCGGGACGCCGAACTGCGCCGCCACCAGTACTTCGCGTACGCGGGCTGGCCCGGCTACCCGGTGGTCAACCCGACCGCGCAGGGCACCAAGTCCGGCGGGCTGCTGGCGCAGGCGTGGGCGGTGCTGCACCACCTCGGCCACAACGGGTACACGGCCCTGGCCCGCCGTGTGGCCCGGGCCGCCGACCAACTGCTTGCCGGACTACGGGCGTTGGACGGCATCCGGGTCCTCGGCGAACCGACGGGCAGCCTGATCGCGTTCACCGTGCAGGGCCCCACCGGAACCCCCGATCTGGACCTGGTGCTGCATGTGGCGGACGAGATGCGGGAGCGCGGCTGGTACCTCCAACCGCAGCTCTCCAGCGCCGGCCTCCCGCCGAACCTGCACCTGACCCTGACCCCGGCCATCAGCGACCGGGTCGAACCACTGCTGGCGGATCTGGCCGAGTCGCTGGTGGCCGCGCGAGCGTGCGGGCCGCTGACCGTGGACCCGGCGCTGGCCGGACTGGCCGCCACGCTCGACCCGGACACCCTCACACCGGAGGACGTGGCGGGGTTCCTGGCCTTCGCCGGGCTGGGCGGCGAACGGGGCCTGCCGTCGCGGATGGCGCCGGTGCTGGCCCTGCTGGACGCCCTGCCGTCCCGGCTGAAGGAGCGGATGCTGACGGAGTTCATCGGCGCGCTCTTCCACATCTGATCCGCCGTACGGGACCCGCACACGTCGTTCCGCCCTACGGCACCCTCGCGCCTCGTTCCGCCCTACGGCACCCGCACGCTTCATCCGCGCCGGGACCGGTCGCCCCGCCGTCCCCGGCTCTCGTCCCGCGCCTGGTGGAAGCCGTCCGACAGCGCCTCCGCGGCACCGGACAGGACGCCCTTGGCGATACCCCGCCCGCCGGATCCCTTGAGCTGCCCGGGGAGTTCGGTGAGCCCGGCCGGTTTCCGCGGCCCCGACTCCAGGTCCAGACGGTTGCACGCCTCGGCGAAGCGCAGATACGTGTCGACGCTGGCGACCACGATACGAATGTCGACCTTGAGGATCTCGATACCGACGAGGGAGACCCGCACGAACGCGTCGATCACCAGCCCGCGGTCGAGAATGAGTTCCAGCACGTCGTAGAGGCCACTGGATCCACCACCGCCACCACCCTGCGTCGCCACGGTCATCACGACCAACCCCTTTTCCCCAGTCCCGAATTGCTCGTCGACACCGAGCCCGGCAGCGACGAAGGCCGCCTGTCCGTGTGACCCGACCCGCTGCTGTCAAACGCCTGTACGAGCCGGCCGGCCACGACGACGGCGACGCGGGTCACCCCCGGTGGACCTCGGTGTCCCCGTTGACCGTGCGCAGGGTCAGCCGATGCCGGTGGTCGGAGGAGCCGGCGGCCGGAATATCCACGGTGGAGCGGCCGTTGACGGTGCTCGCATCGGTCGCGTACGGCGGCGCGCCCGCCGGGAGGGTCACGCGCACGGAGCCGTTGCGGGTCACACCGTCGAGCGCGTCCGGCGACGTCGTGCACAGCAGGTCGACGTCACCGTTGACCGTCTCGGCCCCCACCTCGCGCGCAGCCAGACCGGTCGCGCGGACGGAGCCGTTGCGGGTCACCAGGTGCTGACGGGCCCCCTTCACGCCCGAATCCTGCACGGTGACATCGCCGTTGACCGTGCTCAGGCTCAACTCGCCCCGCACATCGCTCACATCGATCCCGGCGTCGTGGGCCCGCACGGTGAGCGCGACCCCTCGGGGCACGTGGACGAGCGGCATCCCGCCGCAGTTGTCCCGGGCCCGGTCATCGCCCTCGTCGCAGGGCAGATCGAGGGTGTGCGTGCCGCCGTCCCCGTCCCAGCGGGCGAGGGTCCCGTCGTCCACCGACACGCTGCCGTCGTCCGTCCCGACGACCCGCACACCGCCCTGGGTGGTGATGACGAGACGCCCGCCCTCCGCGAGCGCGGCCTGCTTGAACTCCCCTCCGTGGCCGGCGGGCACGGCCCCCGGCACCGCCCGCTCACCGCCGTGGTCGCAGGCCGCCAACGCGAGGAGCGGCACCAGCGCACACCCGGCCCAGGCCACCCGGCCGCGACGACGGGACTTTCGTACGGAGTTCGGACGGCTCGGCCTGCTCCACGATGAGGTCATGGGATGCGTGTGCCCGGGAGGGACGGGATTCGTGCACATCGATTGCCTCGGCCGGGGGCGAGCAGGGGGTCGCCGCCACCATCGACCATCGTGGCGGCCGTCGCTCCCGTGTTCGCCCGCACCGGGCCGCCCCGCTCCGCACCTGACGCGATACTGCCCCTCGGGGAACGGGAGTCACGAGACGCGCGCTCACTGCCCCGATATCGCTCCGATCGGTTGATTCCTCCCTCCGCTCGCCGTCATGCTGTCGAGATATGGGGGAAAAGACACGATCGACGGCCGCCGGCGAAGTGGTGGTGGTCCTCCACCTGTTCGCCGCCTCTGACCGCGCGGAATCGGCCGCCGCGAGGGACGTGTTGAGCCGGGCCGGCATCATGTACACGGACCTGTGCCCACCGGGCGCCGACGCCCCCGGCGACGACCTCCTCACCGGCACCGCCACGCCTGCCGCCCTCGCGGACACCGTCGACGCGCTGCGTCACCTCTTCCGGTACGGCATCGCCCTACGCCTCGCCGGGCCCTGCGATGTCGTCGTACGGTCGGACCCCCGCATCGAGCACGGGCAGATCGTCATCCGCAAGCCGCGCCGCGATGTGCCCGTACGGGACGGCGCGGCCCTGCGCTCCGCGCTCAACGGGCTGCTGGCGCAGGCGCCGCCGGACCCGGACCCCTTCCCGTACGCGCGCAGCCCCTTGTTCGGCGAGCACCAGAGCCCCGAACTCGCCGCCGAGGCCACCCGGCTCGCCCGGGTGTTCACCGACCCGGACTTCGTCAGCGGCGCCGACCCCACCGGGGCCCTGCTCGACAACCCGAAGAAGCTGGCCGAGGTGTCCGGCAGGCCCCGCAGACTGCTCGACCTGCTCCTGCTCGCCCACGCCTCCTCCCGTACCGACGACGGCGATCACCGCGTGCGCGACCCGCGCATACCCGGCCTCGACGAGGTCCGCCAAGTGGCCTCCACCGTCGAGGTGTTCGTCCAGCCGTCCACCGACCCGGAGTCCCGGGTGCTGACCCGCCCCCTCGCCGACGGCCGGCCGGGCTTCGTCATCGGACTGCCGCCGCAGACCCGCGAGTTGATGGCCAACGTGTCCTGGGCCCTGCCCACCCTCTTCTCCGCCGGCGGGACAGCGGCGGACGACGACTCCCGCGCCTTCGACCGCGACCGCGCCTGGGCCGACGTCGACACCACCGTGGCCTCCTATCTGCGCTCCTGGCGACCCCCGCGCGGCGCCGACCTGCTCCCGCCCCGGCCGCTCATCCCGATGGACATGCCGGAGGACGAGAGCCGCTACGGCCCCGGGGACCCCTATGTGGTCTTCGACGCGTGCGCGCTCTTCCTCATCGCCCGCGAACTCACCCCGATCCTCCGGAGCAGGTTCGGCGACGGGACCGGAGCACCCCTGGTGCCGTTCACCGCCGGGCTGCCCCGGGGGGCCCGCCCGGAGGCACAGGCGGACTGCGCGGCGTACGTCCATACGATGAACGCCCTCATCATGGGGGCCGGCCGGGACGGCCCCTTCGTGCCCGACTTCGACACCATCCGGCGCCATTTCCACCCCGGGCGGCCGAGCCGGATCGGCCGGGCCCGGCGGCTGGAGGAGCAGGCACGGTACGAGGCCGGCGTCGTGCTGGCCTGCATGAACCGCACGACCGAGGCCGTGCTCAGCTACTACGCCGTCGTGGACATGTTCGCCGCGCTCGCCCGCGCCCGCCACGACGGCGCCCTCGCCCGCCGCCTGGAGGCGATCGGCGACCGGCGCGAGGTGGTCTGCCGCTACATGCTGTGGGTCAAGGAGCACGCGCTGCCCGAGGCTTGGGGGCTGTGCACCCGGCTGGCGGGGGAGGAGGACGGCTGGGAACGCGTACGGGAGTACGTCCGCCACGCGCAGCGCTGTCTGGTGCCCACACTGCTCGACCCGCCCGACTGATCGGATCTGAGGCGGAGAGGCTTGAACCGTCGACGGGAGGGTGTTCTTGTCGTGAGAGTGTACTTGCATGAAGTTGTGCGACCACCCTATATTCATGAGAGTCAGCTCTCGTGAAAGGCGTGCCAATGACCTCCCCTGTTTCCACCGGCAACACCCGCACCGTCGACCTCCCCGGCGGCCTCTCTGTGACCATCGAGGAGCGCGGAAGCAGTTCCGGCGGCAAAGGGTTCCTGCTGCTGCACGGTGGTGCGGGCCCCTGGACGATGGCCGGGCTGGCCGAGGCCCTTGCCGAGCACGCGTACACCGTCGTCCCGACCCACCCGGGTTTCCAGGGAACGCCCCGTCCGGAGCGGGTCGATTCGCCCGCCGACCTCGCCGTCGCCTACCTGGATCTGCTCGATGTGCTCGGCCTCGACGAGGTCATGGTGATCGGCAGTTCGGTCGGCGGGTGGATTGCCTCCGAGATGGCCCTACGTGACACGAAGGGCCGGATAGGCAGTCTCGCCCTGCTCAACGCGGTGGGCGTCGACGCGGCGCAGAAGGAGGACGCGGTCGTGGACGTCCGCACCCTGGCGCCGGCCGAACTCGCTCAACTGTCCTTCGCCGACCCGGCGTTCCGCCCCGACTTCTCCTCCTTCAGCGACGAGCAGCGGGCACAGGGGGCCGCCAACCAGCGGACCCTCGCGGTATACGGGGGCGAGGAGTTCTCGTACGACCCGAAGCTGCGCGGTCGCCTGCACCGTGTCGGTGTGCCGGTGCTGGTCGTCTGGGGTGAGCGGGACGGCATCGCCTCCACGGCCTACGGGCGCGGCTATGCCACGTCCTTCTCGAACGGCCGCTTCACGCCCATCCCCGAGGCCGGGCACTTCCCGCACATCGAGCAGCTGGGGCGCACCCTCGCCGCCATCGGCGACTTCGCCGACACCGTGGTGAACTCGCCGTCCGCGGCCTGAAGAACGCGCTCGGCCGACCCCTAGTCGTACTCCGTGGCCGGCGTGGTCGCGTAACGGGCCATCACCCGTACGGTGGCGGGTCCCGTCGGCTCGCCGTCCCGCGTCGTCGCGTCGCGCAGGTCGCGGAAGTACTGCACATACAGGTCGGGCGTGAAGGTGTTGACCATCACCAGTGGTTCGTCGCCCGGGTTGGCGAAGGTGTGGGGCACGCCGGGCGGGACCATCACCAGCGTTCCGGGCGGTGCGTCGTAGCCGTCGTGGCCCACGGTGAACCGGGCTGTACCGGAGACCACGTAGAAGCCCTCGTCGTGCTCGGCGTGGCGGTGCTGGGGCGGGCCGGCGCTGTGCGGGGCGAGGGTGATCTCGCCGATTCCGAGGCGGTGCGCGGTCGTGCCGCCGTCCTCCAGGATGCGCACTCTCGCCGGTCCCAACTCGATCACCTCACCGCCGTCAGGGGGAATGATCGCGACGCTGTTCATGGTCGGACTCCTTCGTGAGAGTTACCTCGCATGAAAGTAGGCTGGTCGCATCGTATGATGCAAGTCTTGATCGCAGGAAAGTTGACCCCGTCGCGGACCGAAAGGTGGATCCATGTCCTCGCAGACCTCGCCGACTTCCGGTATGACCGGCCG
Source organism: Streptomyces sp. WP-1 (assembly GCF_030450125.1). NCBI lineage: Bacteria > Bacillati > Actinomycetota > Actinomycetes > Kitasatosporales > Streptomycetaceae > Streptomyces > Streptomyces sp. WP-1. The sequence goes on along the minus strand of NZ_CP123923.1, from coordinate 355,439 downwards.
CGCGAACCAGAAGCTGCGTACGCGGCGGGCGATCGTGCAGGCCGCGGCCGAACTGAGTCGTACGGGGCACGACGTGACGATGGCCGAGATCGCCGCGGCGGCCCTCGTGTCCGAGGCCACGGCCTACCGTTATTTTCCCGATCTGGTCAGTCTCCTCCAGGAGGCCATCAGCGGTCAGCTCCCCGAGCCGGGCGAGGCGCTCGCCGGGGTCGAGCAGTCCACCGATCCGGTGGCACGCGTCGCCGCCGCGGCCGAGTTCCTGCTGCGCCACGTGCTGGCCCGGCAGGGCGTGGTCCGCGCCATGATCGCCGGAACCGTCGCCCGCCCCGAACGGTCCGCCCGCCCCGGCCTGCGCTTCGGACTGATCGACCACGCGCTGGCTCCCCAGGCCGAGGCGGTCGACCCCGCCGCCTTGGAGCAGCTCAGGCGTGGCCTCGCCGTGGTGGTCAGCGCCGAGGCGCTCTTCAACCTCACCGACCTGTACGGCCTCGACCCGGAGGAGGCCATCACCAGCGTCGTGGCGACCGCGGCGTCCCTCACCCGTGCCGCCCTGCACCCGGACGCGAAGTCGTCCCGCTGACCCCGTCGCCCTGGAGCCTCAGCCGCCGAGCCGCAGCTCCCTCTCCAGAAGGGCCCGGAAGGTGCGCGGGGGCCGGCCCGTGAGGCGCTGGACCGTGTCGGTGACGCGGTCCTCGGCTCCTTCGGCGATGGCGCGGTCCATGCCGGCGAGTATCGCGGCGAACTCCAACGGCAGCTGCGTTGCGAGCCGGTCGCGCATCTGCTCGTAGGACAGGCGGCGGTGGAGCACCGGCCGGCCGGTGACGTCGGTGATGGCCGTGGCGATGTCGTCGTAGCTGAGTGCCTCGGGGCCGGTGAGGACGAGGTCGGTGTCCGGGGCCTGTTCGTCGGTCAGGGCGCGGACGGCTACGGCCGCGATGTCCTCGGCGTCGACGAAGCCGACCCGGCCGTCTTCCGTGGCGGTCCAGAGGATGCCTTCGTCGCGGATGCTGTGACTGTGTGCGTGGGCGCCGGTGAAGTTCTGCATGAACCATGAGGGCCTAAGGACCGCCCACTGGTCGAACAGGTCGGGCAGTGCCTGGTGCACCGTTCCCACCGCCGGGCCGCCCGAAGGGATCGCTGATGAGCTCAGCAGCACGGCTCGCCGTACACCCGCGGCGCGGGCCTGCTGGAGGAACGGGAGCATGATGGCCGCGGGGTCGGGCTCTCCCAGCGGCGGTATGAGGTAGACGCGGTCGGCCCCGTCGAGGGCGGCTGGGTGGGTGGCGGGGTCGTACCAGTCGAACGCGACCGGTTCGGCGCCGGTGACCGGGGTGGCCCGGCGGCTGGCGGCCTTGACGCGGTGGTCGGCGGCCGTCAGTTGTGCGGCGGTGCGGCCGCCGGTGGTGCCGGTGGCGCCGATGACCAGAGTGGTGCCGGTGGTGGTCATCGGCTGCTCCCCGCGAAGTCGGTGCCGGGCTCCTGGACGGCCAGGGGGTTCCAGTAGTCGCGGTAGGAGGTGAAGTGCCCGTCCCGGACGGTCACCACGGCGATGTACGTCATGTCGAAGGGGGCGCCGGTCGCCGCCATGCGGCCGACGCCGCGCATCTCGACCACGATCGTCTCCGGCTCGGTGGTCTGATGGATCCGCAGGTCGGGGAAGTCGTGCAGATCGATGTGGTCGGGATAGGGACGCATGTACGCGGCGATGGCCTCCTTGCCCTCCAGGCGCCGGGGCCGGCCGTCGGGGGCGAAGGGGAACTCCATGAGGCCGTCCTCGGCCCACAACGCCACCCAGGCGGGGATGTCCTTGTCGAGCAGTAGTCGCAGGCTGTGGCGGTACAGATCCGCCGGGGAAGTCGGTGCGGACATGGGTGTCCTCCAGCTCGTAGAATCCGGACTGCGGGTCCGGTTCGACGATACGGACCACGGGTCCGCTTTGCAAACGAGGAGCAGCATGAATGACCGAGGGGCGGCGTGAATGAAGGAGGAGCAGCGTGAACGAAGGAGCGCCATGACGGAGCGCAGGTCCCGCAAGGACGCCGCCCGTAACCGGGAGGCCGTGCTGGCGGCCGCCGATGATCTCTTCACCCGCTGCGGCAGTCCCGAGGACGTCACGATGGCCGACGTCGCGGCGGCGGCCGGGGTCGGCAAGGGCACGATCTTCCGGGCCTTCGGTGATCGCGCCGGGCTGCTTCGCGCGTTGTACGAGGTGCGACTCGAACCGGTCAGGGAGGCGGTCGAGGCCGGGCCGCCGCCGCTGGGGCCCGCGGCCGCACCGCAGGAGCGCGTACCCGCGCTGCTCGACGCCGTCCTGTGCTTCAAACTCGACAACCGGCGCCTCGCGCTGGCCCTGGAGGAAGGCGGCGGCAGCGGCAGCCCGTACCGGGCGGAGCATTACGAGCGGTGGCACGGCCTGCTCCGGGCCGTACTGGAACAGATCCCCGGCCTGACCGACGGCGACTTCATCGCCCATGCCCTGCTCGCCGCGACGCGCGCCGACCTCGTCGAGCACCTGGCCGGAGAAGAGCGCGTGCCGAGGGAAAGGATGCGGGCGCGGTTGGCGGACTTCGCCGCCCGACTGCTGGCCTCCGCATCCTCGGAAGGCGTGGCTGCGCAGGAGTGATGCCCGGGGCCGACGCCTCAGCGGCGTCGGCCCCATCCGGACTTGGTCAGTGGGCGCGCTCCGGGGCGCGGTCCGAGCCCGCGTCACTGCCGCGCCACCGGGTGCGGACCGCCCAGGCCGCTCCGCCGAGGACGAAGCCGTAGACGGAGACCAGGCCGTGGCCGTTGTCCTGGGCGAACCACATCGCCAGGCCCAGGACCGGGACACCGATCGCCAGGGCGAGTTCCTTGGGGAGGCGGGTGCGGGTCAGGAAGGCCAGGGCGAGGGTGGCGCCGAGGAAGTAGGTGGCGCCGGAACTGCCGGCGAAGTTCCGGGGGTCGGTGCTGGGGCCGCCGCCGAAGCCGAGCAGCGTGTCGATCCGGCCGGGCAGCACGATGCCGGCGAGGAAGAAGCCGAGGGTCAGCGAGCCGCCCCAGTACCACTGGGCGAGCGCGGCGACGACGGCGAGGGTGACGAGGTTCCACAGGGCGCCGAGGATGCCGCCGTTCTGCATGAACACCGAGGTGAACTCGCGCCACCAGCCGGATCTGGCGGGGTCCGCGTCCAGGGCGTCCATGGCGCCGGGCCAGACCAGCTGGAGCAGGACGCCGCCGACGGCGATCGCGGTCAGCGCGACCGCCGCCCATGGGATCGGCCGCCCGCGCAGGGTGTCCCGGCCGACCACCCCGAGACCGCAGTTGACCATCATGACCATCAGCGCAGCCGTGGTCACATTGAAGACGATCGCCCCCATGATTGCCGCTCCCCCCGTGTTCCAGCGTTTCCAACGCCGTTCGAAAATCGGTCGGCGCAAAACTAACACAGTTTTCGAACGGTGTTGGAAAGGGCGGTACGGTGAATCCATGAAGCTCACCAAGGAGCGCATCGTCGACGCGGGCATGGCCGTCTTCGCCGAGGTCGGCTACCACAACCTGTCCATGCGCCAGGTCGCCGACCGCCTCGACGCCCACGCCGGCAGCCTCTACTACCACGTACGCGGCAAGGAGGAACTGCTCGCCCTGATGGCCGACCGGGTCTGCCGCCGCGCCTACGACGCGGGCACCGACGCCCTGGCCGCCCTGCCGTCCGCCGCCACCTGGCAGGACCGCGTCGAAGCCCAGGCCACCGCCCTGCGCGCGGAGATCAGGGAACACCCCGGGGGCGCCCAACTCCTCGCCGAGAGTCCGGGCATGCTCAGCACCGGCGCGTTCTCCCTGATGGAACGCCTGCTGCGGACCCTCCTCGACGCGGGAGTGCCCGTCGCCCACTGCGGCATCGCCGCCGACACCCTGCTCAGTCACATCACCGGCTTCGTCCTCCAGGAGGAGAACCGGCCGACCGCCCCACCGGCCGTCACCGCCGACCTCTACGCCGACCTGTGCGAGCGATTCCCCCTGGTGATGGGGGATGTGATCCCCCGGTTGGGCGAGGACGACAAGTTCACCCGGAGCATCCGCCTGCTCTGCACGGGCTTCGCCGCGCTCTGCTAGGACGCCCCTCCGGTGTCCGGGGCGGCGGACGGGGGGGCGGCCGCGGGCGGCGGCAGCGTCTGTTCGGTCCAGATGGTCTTGCCGTGGTGGGTGCCGCGGGTGCCCCAGCGGGCGGTGAGCTGGGCGACCAGGAGCAGTCCGCGGCCGCTCTCGTCGGTGGTCCGGGGATGGCGCACATGCGGGGCCGCGCTGTTGCCGTCGGTGACCTCGCAGATCAGCGCGCGGTCCCGGATCAGCCGTACCTGGATGGTGCCCGGGGCGTACCGGATGGCGTTGGTGACCAGCTCACTGACGATCATCTCGGTCGTGAACGCGAGATCGGACAGCCCCCAACTGGCCAGTTGCCGCTCGGCCAGGGTGCGCGCGGTGGCCACGATCGCCGGATCGCTGGGGAAGGTCCAGGAGGCCACCTGGTCGTCGTGCAGCACGCGGGTCCGGGCGAGGAGGAGTACGACGTTGTCCTCGGTCCGTCCGGACAGCTGCGTGTAGACCACCGTGTCGCACGCCTCCCGTACGCACGTGTGCTGCTGGGCCAGGACGCGGCGCAGCCGTGCGGCACCCGGGCCGTCCTCCGGCGACCCGCCGACGAGGCCCTCGGTGTAGAGGGCGATCAGGCTTCCTTCCGGCAGCTCCGTCTCCCACGCCTCGTAGGACGGTCCGTCCACGCCCAGCGGCGGGCCGCACGGCGCGTCGGCCGGTGCCACATGCCCGTCGGGGTGGACGAGCAGCGGCGCGGGATGCCCCGCGCGGGCCACGACCAGGCGCCGGCTCACCGGGTCGTAGACCGCGCAGGCGCAGGTGGCGGTGGTGGGCGGGACGTCCAGCGGGTCGTTGGCGAGGGCCGGGTGGCCCTCCTCGGCGAGTTCGAGCACCAGGTCGCCCAGGTGTGCCAGGACCTCGTCGGGGGCCAGATCCAGGGCGGCCAGGGTGCGGATCGCGGCGCGCAGCCGGCCCATGCTCGCCACGGCGCGCATGCCCTGCCCCGCCACATCACCGACCACCAGGGCGGTCCGCGCGCCGGACAGCGGGATGACGTCGTACCACGGGCCGCCCGCGTGCCCCGGCAGATAGCCGAACGCCGCCTCGACGGCGTTCTGGGCGGGCAGCCGGCCCGGCAGCAGGCTGTTCTGGAGGACCAGCGCGGCGGTGTGCTCGCGCGTGTAGCGGCGGGCGTTGTCCAGGCCCAGGGCGGTGTAGGCGGCGAGTTCCCCGGCGATGGTCAGATCGCCGTCGTCGAACGGCGCGGACGTCACGGAACGGTAGAAACCGGCCACACCGAGCACGACCCCGCGCGCGGTCAGCGGCACGACCATCATCGAGTGCACCCGCCCGGCGCGCATATGGCCGGCGCGGAGCGGATCGTGCGCCAGCCATTCGCCGTCCTCGACCTCCCGGATCAGCCGGGGCCGCAGATCGGCCAGACACTGGGTGAGTGGTGTCGGAAAGCGGTACGAGGCCTTCTCGCCGACGGCGTAGGCGGGCTGGAGCCCGGCGGCCTCGGTCGTGCGGAACGCGGTGCGGCAGAAGGTCATCTCGGGGGGTATCGGACCGGGCTCGGGTGCCTCGCCCCGGTGGACGGAGTCGAGCACGTCCACGCTGACGGCGTCGGCCACCCGGCCCACCGCGGTCTCGGCCAGTTCCCGCGCGGTCCGGGTCAGGTCGAGGGTCGTACCGATGCGCGTGCTGGCGTCGTTGAGGAGTTCGAGCCGCTCCCGGTACCGGTGGCGCTCGGTGATGTCGATGGCCAGGGTCGCCACGCCGAGGGGTTCCCCGGCGGGGTCGCACAGCCGGAAGGCCGACAGGGAGAACGTGTGTTCGTCGTGGGGGTCGGCGGGCGGATATCCCGGCTGGACGAAGTCGATGACGGGCTCGCCCGTGCTCAGGACCTCCCGCATCAGGCGCTCGGCGGTGTCGGTCACCACGGTCGGCGCGACCTCGCGGGCCGGTTTCCCGACGACGCCCTCGGCGGGAACACCGCGCATCCCGGGCGAGGCGATGTTGAACCGCATCAGGCGCAGATCGGTGTCGAGGACGTGCAGTCCGACCGGTGACTCGGTCAGCAGCGCGTCGAGGATCGCCCGGTCGAACGCGCACGGGGGCGTGGCGCGCGCGGGGGCGAGGAAGACGGCCCAGGTCGCGGGGCCCTCGGCGGCAGGGAGGGGGCACATCCACCATTCGACCTCCACGGGCCGCCCGGACCGGTCGCGCAGGCGCGCCCGGCAGCCGCCACAGGCGGGCGGGGCGTGCGGGAGGGCGGCCCCCTCGGCCGGTCCCGGTCGGACGAGGAGCGACGACAGCGGCCGGCCCGCCATCTCCTGGGACCGGTGGCCGAGGAGCCGTTCCGCCTCCGGGCTCCACTCGGTGACCGTCGCGTCGGCCGCCAGGAGGATCCGGGCCCGCGGTGTCTCCGGTACGTCGCCGCTCTGCCCCGCGCCCGCAGTGGTCATGGCAACCCTCCCGGTCCGGAGGAGGCCGGCGTCGCCCGTTCGTCGGCTACGTTCAGGGTGGCAGAGGAACGGGCCGCTCGCTCGGCCGACGACGGACACCTGGTGGCGCGGGTACGCGTCGCGTACCGACTCGACCTCGATGGCCTCGGCCTGATGGCGCGGAACGCGCCGGGGGCGTCCGCTCCCGGTGACGACATCAGGCCGACTCTGCGTGAGGGCCTCCGCGCGCACCGCAACCACCCATAGAGTCGGGCCAGTTGACGGGAAGGAAACGAGATGTCCCTTGACCTGACCGAGCTGACGCGTTTCGGCCACGCGCTGGAGGAGGCGCACGCGCTGCTGGAGACGGACCGCAAGCGCCTGGAGCAGCAGTGCGACCGGAAGTCGTACGCCGACGGCACGGCGGGCAGTCCCACGCAGACGCTCTACGGTGTCACGCTGCTGTCCGGGGCCATGTCCCAGGCGCTCACCCGGGTCGCCCTGGCCGCCGGCTACTCCGCCTTCGGCATGGACAAGCGGGCCGAGCACGAACTGGTCACGGCCCGGATGTACCCGGTGGGCTTCCCGTCCGGCGCGGACCGCATGGCACGTCCGCTCGGCGAAGCCACCGTGCGGGCCATGGAATTGATCCGGGACCTCGGCTTCTTCGACGCGGAGATCTCCATCGCGGTCGATGTGGCCCTCGCCGCCCCGCAGGCGACGTATCCGCCGGCCGACTGGGACGAGTACGAGCGGCAGCGGCGCACCTGGACCGAGTGACCGGCGGGGGCATCCACCGCACCGGCACGGGCTGCGGTCCGAGAGCGAAGACACGGTCCGTGTCGCCCTCCAGCTCAGCGGCCCTGAGCGCGTCGTACGATCCCTCGGATTCGGCGACCGGCTTATGACACGAGTCGCACCGGAGACCGGCCGAGGATGCGGCGCGCCGAGCGGTGGCATCGGGTGCCGGGGAGAGCGGCGGGGGTGGCGCCTTCCTCCGTTTGCGACGTCGTGCCCAGCGGGGTTCAGTGAGTACGGACCCTCGAAACAGCGCCCTCGTGGATCGCGGGCTCGCGCGCCCAGGAGCCGCCCCTGTGATCACGTCCGGGCGTGGCACGACCCCGGGGTACTCATCCGAGGAGGATCCCATGTCGCACCATCACCACAAGTCCAATGAACAGGTCGAAGGAGATCCGGACACCGGTCACGGCCGCGGTATGCCGCGCCGGCCGGACGAGGCGGAACTCGCCAGGCGCACCCGTGAGGACCGGCGGGATGTGAAGGAGGAGCAGGCGGAGATGGAGACGGAGCGCGAGGAGGACTGACGGTCACCGTCCGTCCCCGCTGGTGCTTTCCCCGAATCGGTATGTCCACCCCGGAGGTTTCCATGTCGTCGAAGCGACGCCGGAAGAAGAAGGCGCGACGCAACCACCCCGCCAACCACGGCAAGCGCCCCCAGTCCTGAGTGCCCGACCGCGCCCGGAAAGTCACGGGCGCCGGGCTCGCCTCGGTCCGCGTCCCGTCCGCCTCAGACGGGGCGCGGACCGCCCTTCGACAGCAGATACAGCTCCTGCGAGGTGCTGATCAGTTCCTGTTCCTCCTGCCGGGAGCCGACCATCGGCCGGGATCCGTTCAGCGGCATCTGGGCCGTCTCCGGGAGGAACCGCACCGTGAGCAGGCCGATGGCACCGGCGAGCATCAGATAGTAGGCGGGCGCCAGATTGTCACCGGTGAGATTCACCAGCGCCTCGGTGACCAGCGGTGTCGTACCGCCGAACGCGGCCACCGCGACATTGAAGCCGATCCCCATGGCGGCATAGCGCACCGCCGTCGGGAACAGGGCGGGCAGGGTGGCCGCGCTGGGCGCGGCGAAGCACGCCAGCAGGGTGGCGAGGATCAGCATCCCGAGCAGCGGCAGCCAGGTCCCCCCGCGCGTGAGCAAGAGGAACGAGGGGACCGCGAGGACGATCATGGCGGCCGCGCTCACCGCGTAGACCGGGCGCCGGCCGACGCGGTCGCTGAGCCGGCCGATGAACGTGATCAGCAGCACGATCCACAGCATGCCGATGAGGACCAGCAGGTCGGCGAAGGTGGCCGAGCGGTGCAGGTCCACGGTCAGATAGGTCGGCATGAACCCCGTGACCATGTAGTTGGTGACGTTGTAGAGCAGCACGATGCCCATGCACAGCAGCAGCTCACGCCAGTGCCTGCCGATGATGTCCTTGAACTCGCCGCCCACCGAGGACTGCGCGAGGCTCTTCTCGTGCTCGTCCAGCTGCTGCTGGAAGGCCGGGGACTCCTCCAGCCTGAGCCGGATGTACAGACCGATGGCGCCGAGCGGACCGGCGATGAGGAACGGCACGCGCCAGCCCCAGGAGAGCATCGCGGCATCGCTCAGGGCCAGGTTCAGCACGGTGACCAGGGCGGAGCCGAGCGCGTAGCCGACGAAGGTGCCGAAGTCGAGCCAGCTGGAGAGAAAGCCCCGGCGGCGGTCCGGCGCGTACTCGGAGACGAACGTGGAGGCTCCGCCGTACTCGCCCCCGGTCGAGAAGCCCTGCACCATCCGGGCGATCAGCAGCAGCACCGGAGCCGCGACACCGATGGTCGTGTAGCCCGGGATCAGCCCGATGGAGAAGGTCCCGGCCGCCATCATGATCATGGTGGTGGCCAGCACCTTCTGCCGCCCGACGCGGTCCCCGAGCGGCCCGAAGACGAGCCCGCCGAGCGGTCGCACCACGAAGGCGGCGGCGAACGTCGCGAACGAGGAGATCAGCTGGGCGGTCGGCGAGGCCGACGGGAAGAACACCTTGCCGATGATGGCCGCAAGGTAGCTGTAGATGCCGAAGTCGAACCATTCCATGCAGTTGCCCAGGGCGGAGGCGCCGACCGCGCGCCGGAGCAGCGGACCCTCGACGACCTGGATGTCGTCCTCGCGGAAGGCCCGTTTGATACGGCGCAGCCGCCGCGTCAGTTCGTCCCGTACCTGTCGTGGCATCTCCACGACGGACTTCGGCAGCCTGGTGTTCCCGAGCGGGCCGGTGGGCCCGTCGGACGTCGCATCGCTCACGCGGCAGTCAGCCCTTCGCCGTCGGCAGGATCACCCACCGCATCCTGCGCCGCTCCACGGCAGCGCGCGCGCCGGGACGTCCGTCCGGGCGTACGGTCCCCCCGAACGGGCGGCGCCGGGGCCGTGCTCGGCGACATCGACGAGCCACCGGAAGTCGGGGTCGTCGGTGGCCTCCAGTTCGACGCCGACGGCGGCGGTCAGGTACTGGGTGGTGGCGATCCGCTCGACCTTCGGTTCCAGGCGCCCCGCGCGCGAGGTGGACCATGCGGAGAGCGCGGAGTTGACGACGGCGACGGCGGCGGCCGCCGCCAGGCCGGGTAACAGCGCGTGCAGCCGCTGGGTGGCGGTGCCGCTTCCGGCGAGCAGGGCGTGCATGACGGCGTTGACGGCCAGCAGGCTCACCGCGGCGGCGATGCCCTGGCCGATCTCGCCGGCCGCCACGGCGAGCAGCGCGCGCCGGTCGGCCTGCCACGCCGTGCGCAGCGTGGTGCCGACGAGCGCGGGCATGGAGCGCAGCGCGGACATCATGGTCAGGTCCGGCCCCGCGTGTTCGTGCTGGGACCAGCCCAGGTCGTAGCGCAGCGGGCCGCCGAACAGCTTCTGCTCCGCGTCGGAGACCCGGGGCTCCGCCATCTTCACCGGTCCGAAGAACCTCTTCACAGGGCGCCTCCCGAAGTGACCCAGTTCGGTGCCCGGTATGACGGGCGTGGGTGAGCATGGGGAGGACAGCGCCGGTGAGTGGTGGTGCGTCGGGTTTTTTCCTGCGGGAGTACCCGGGACGGTGCTTCGAGCCGGTCCGGCCCGGCGTCGTGGCCGACCCCCGTGACGGCCCGCGCGCGGGGCATGTGCCCGAGTGCGCGCGGGCCTTGGTGTTCAGCCCTGTTTGGGTGCGGTGATGGGCACCAGGCGCAGGGTGAAGGAGTGGCCGGCCGGGTCGGTGTAGCCGCGTTCCTCGTACGGCCCCGCCGGGTCCTTCGTCTCGATCGGGCGGCCGCCGAGCCCCACCACTCGCCGCTCGGCCGCGTCCAAGTCCTCGACGAGGAAGAGCAGATGGGACTGGAGGGAGTTCTCCGGGCGGGGCCAGCTGGGCGAAACGGCGTTCACGTCACGGCGGAAGCCCAGCCGCATGCCGTCGGCGCTGCGGATCTCCACGAGGTTGGCGGAGGCGTGCGTCTGCTCGGCCTCCAGGAACTCCTTGTAGAACACGGCCAGTTTCTCGGGCTCGGCGCAGTCGAGGACCACGACGCCCGCCTTCACCAATGTCATGCTTCCTCCCGGGGGGTGACCTCTTCTGCGGATATCCCCAGCCGCTCGATTCAGTCGGCGCGCGGTGGTGCGAGCCGTCGGCAACGGCCGTGCCCGCCTCAGCGGAAAGCGGCGATGTTACGGGCGACCCAGTCCGCGAAGGGCCTCGGGGCGCGGCCGAGGACTCGCTCGACGTCCGGACTGATGCGCAGTTCGGCGGGGTTCGGGGCGCCGATGATGTCCAGGGTGTCGTCGGCGAGTTCCGCCGGCACGAAGCGGGTCATCGCGGCCTTGGCCTCCTCGCGGGTGAGTTCGTGGAACCGGACCGGCGAGCCCAGCTCTGCGGCGATGACTTCCGCCTGCCGACGGGGCGTGATCACCTCGGGCCCGGTCAGTTCGAAGACCCCGCCGGTGTGCCGGTCGTCCAGCAGGCAGGCCGCCGCGACCTCGGCGATGTCCGCCGGGTCGACGACCGGGACCCCGACGTCGCCGAAGGGCGCGGCGACCACCCTCCGCGTGCGGACGGACTCCGCCCAGGCGAAGGCGTTGGAGGCGAAGCCGCCCGGTCGCAGGACGGCCCAGTCGACGCCGGACTCCTTCAACGCGTCCTCCAGCGCGCGCATCGCGATCCGCGACGGGCCGAGCGGCCTGGTCGCCACGCCCTGCGAGGACAGCAGGACGATCCGGCGGACCCCGCTCGCCGCGGCCAGAGCGATGATGTCGGCGGGCCTGGCCTCGGGGGCGTGCAGGTCGCCGGACAGCAGGAGGAACAGTGCCTTCGCCCCGTCCAGTACGGGGGCGAGGCCCTGCGGCTCGGCCAGGTCGGCCGGTACGTGCCGGACCCCCTCCGGCACCGCCGCCGTGTGCCGCGACACCGCCGTCACCCGTTCGCCCGCCTCGGCCAGGGCCTGTGTCAGAGCCCGGCCCACGTTCCCGGTAGCCCCGGTCACCACGATCATGTTCAGCTCCTAGTCCGTTGTGCGCTAAGGCCGTTGACGCTAGGAGCCAGGGCTTACTTTCCGTAAGAACATACCCAGAGGTAAGCTCCGGACATGGGGGAAGGCGCGCAGCTGAAACAGGCCGGGACGGGCAAGCGGTATGACGTGTTTCACACCGACTGCCCCGCGCGTGACATGGTCGACCATGTCACCAGCAGGTGGGGCATCTGGGTGCTGATCTCCTTGCGGAGCAACGCCCTTCGGTTCTACGAGCTGCGGGACAGCATCCAGGGCATCAGCGAGAAGATGCTCGCCCAGACCTTGCGCGCGCTGGTCCAGGACGGCCTGGTCTGGCGAGAGGTCGAGCCGACGACGCCGCCCCAGGTCACCTACGGGCTCACCGAGTTCGGCCAGGACATCGGCGAGCCGCTGACGGACCTGTTCGACCGGATCACGAAGCGGCTCCCGGCGGATCGACGCCCGCCGCGCGGTAGCTGATCGCGGCAGGGTCGCTGGGCGGGCGTCACTTTGGCCACGGCTCCCTAGCCGGTGGCGGCTGCCGGGCCGCGCCATGGCCGGCGGCCGCCGGCCTCCCGGGGACACCACGGGCGTCCGGTCAGTCGAGCAGAACGCCCGGGTTGAGGATGCGGTGGGGGTCCAGGGCGTCCTTGGCGGCGCGCAGCGCCAGTGCGAAGGGATCCGGGCGCTGGCGGTCGTAGCCGGGGCGGTGGTCGCGGCCGACGGCGTGGTGGTGCGTGATGGTGGCGCGGTGGCGGTGCAGGACATCGGTCGCGACGGCCTTGATGTCGTCCCAGACCTCGACCTCGTCGCCGGGACGGCCGGCGACGGCCACGGTGAAGTAGGGGGCGGCGCCGTCCGGATAGACGTGGGTGAGGCGGCAGTTGATGGTGGCGGGGTGGCCGGTGGCCTTCGTGGCGGCGGCGCCGACCTCGGTGCGGACGGCGTCGATCAGGGCGGGGATCCGGTCCCAGGTGGCGGCGGTCTCGAACGTCTCGACGACGGCCCCCATGCGGGCCAGACCGTCGCGCAGGTACGGCATCCGCAGGAACGCCGAGCGCCAGGCGCCCACCGCCGCGTCCGGCGGGGCGTCCCGGTCCGCCGCAGTGGCCTCGCCGCGACCGCCGTGGGCACGGGCCAGCTCCACGGCGGCCGCGAGCCGGCCGTCGACGGGGGCGGTGGCGGACTCGAAGCCCAGGACCAGGACGGCCGAGCCGTCGTGGGAGGCGCCGGACAGCAGGGCCTCGCCCGGGTCGAGCAGACGGCAGTTGGCCGGGGCCAAGTCGGACCGGGCGACGGCCCGCACCGCGTCCAGCGCGCGCTGGAAGTCGGCGAAGGCCACGGAGGCGGAGGCCTTGTGCCGGGGGCGCTCCTGGAGGCGCATCCACGCCTCCGTGATGACGCCGAGCGTGCCCTCGGAACCGAGGAAGAACCGGTCCGGCGACGGTCCGGCGCCGGATGCGGGCAGTCGCCAGGACGTGCCGGTCCCGGCGGGCGTGATCACCCGCAGGGACTGCACGAAGTCGTCGATGCGGGTGTGGCCGGTGGCGTAGTGGCCGCCCGCCCGGGTGGCCAGCCAGCCGCCGAGCGTGGAGAACTCGAAGCTCTGCGGGAAGTGGCGCAACGTCAGCCCGTGGGGCCGCAGTTGGGCCTCCAGCGCGGGGCCGAGGGCACCGGCCTGGATACGGGCCGAGCGGCCGGCGGTGTCGATCTCCAGGACCCGGTCCATCGAGGTCAGGTCGAGGGAGAGTACGGCGCGATGGGTGTCGCCCCGGTACTCCACGCCGCCGACCACCGAGGAGCCGCCGCCGAAGGGGATGACGGCCACGCCGTGCTCGCCGGCCCAGTGCAGCAGGTCCGCCACGTCCCGGTCGCGGGCCGGACGGGCGACGAGATCGGGGATCCGGCCGGGGCGGCCGCGCAGGGCGCGGATGACATCGCGGTACGCCTTGCCCATGGCGTGGGCGGCGCGCGCCCGCGGGTCGGCCGTGACCAGGTGGGCCAGGGCGGCCGGGGGCGTCGCGGCGGGGCGGCCGATGGGCAGGTCAGCGACGCGGGGGACCGGCAGCGGGCGGGCGAGCGTGCCCGGCAACAAGGCCCCGGTCGCGACGCATTCGGCGTCGTCGGGGTGGGCGTCGGCATAGCCCCAGCCCCACCAGGAGCGGGTGCGGGAGCTGTGCGGGTCGGTCGCGGTGGCAGGCATGGGCGCGCTCCAACGGGGTCCGGGGGACAGGAATTTACCCGACGGTAAATTACCTTAGGGTAAGCTCAGGTCCCATGACAACGCTCTCCTCCAGGGCCGGTACCAAGGGCGTGCCGAGGGCCGCGCGCGAACGACAGGTTTTGGCCGCGGCCACCGAGGAGTTCGGCCGGCACGGGTACGAGGCCACCACCGTGGCCGCCGTCGCCGCCCGGGTCGGCGTCACCAAGCCGCTCGTGCACCAGTACTTCGGCAGCAAGCAGGACCTCTACCTCGCCTGCCTCGACCCGGTCGGCGACCTGCTGCTGGGCGCGATCCGCGCCGCCATGGCCGCACAGGGCACCGGCGCGCCGTCCACGCCCCTGCGTGTGCTGCACGCCCTGTTCACGGCTCTCGACGGGCGGCGCGAGGCATGGTTCGTCCTCTACGATCCTTCGCTGCCGCCCGGCAGTGAGGCCGCCCGCCGCGCGGCCAGCTACCGCGACGCCGTCGACGACCTCGCCGCGACCGGCACCGCCGACCTCCTGCGCGCCGCCGGGACCAGCGACCCGCTCGACGCCGACGCCCTCAAGTACGCCTGGCGCGGCCTGTGCACCGCGCTGGTCCGCTGGTGGATCAACCACCCCGACCAGTCGGCCGAGGCCATGACCGAGCGCTGCGCGCGGCTCTTGGGCGCCGCCCGCACCGCCTTCGCGGACGGCGACGACAGCGCGTGAACCGGGCCGACGCCCGCACCGCTCGGCTCAACTCCTGCGGTCGGTCACGGGGTGTCGGAGTCGGACGGTACCTTCGGGGCAGCACTGCGCCGACGGTCCTCGTCCCGGCCACGTGGACCGGTCCGTGACGGCTGTCGATAGGGTGGCCGGATGTATGCACAGGGGCGGGGACTCAAGGTCACAGCGGTGCCGGCGATGGTCGTGCCGGCACTGACGGGGTTCTCGTCGGGCCATGGTCACGGGAGCCGGGGCCGGCACGGTGATGACGGCGGCGGTTGCGGCAATTCCCGCCGGGACCACGACAGTTCGTCGGCGTCGTCGCCGGGCGGCGGCGCGTCCGACAACGGCTCGTCCGCCGCCACCGACTCGGACGGGTCCGCGAGGAGTGCCGGTGGCGTCGGCGGATCGTCCCGGCCACGGTCCACCGGCCCCGCCACCCCCACGGAGTCCGCCACTCCCCGGCCTCTCAAGAACGGCACCGCGGTGCTTGTACGGTGCGCGAGCGTGGCGGATCCCCACGCGATCATCGAGGTCAGGAATCCGAACGGACGCGACGCCGTCTTCTCCGTGAACATGACCTTCAAGAACGGGCGCGGCCTCGCCCTCGTGGACTCGGGCGGCCAGGTGCCGGTCCCCGCGAAGGGCAGGACGACCTACCGGATATCCGCCATCGGCGGTGGGCGCGTCGAAAAGATCGCGCACTGCGAGGTCGAACCCGTAGCCGTCGCCGACTGGTGACCGCCCGTCAGGGGCCCGCTCCGCAGTCCTGTCCTGTTCGGCCGGCCGCGAGTCCCGTCAGGCCGGCCGCGCGCCCGGTCGCCTCCCCGCAACCTTACGCAAGCCGCTTACGTAAGCCGCGCTATTCTTGCGCGCATGACGCGACGACTTGCGGAAGTGGCGAAGAAGGTCGGGGTCAGCGAGGCCACGGTCAGCCGGGTGCTCAACGGCAGGCCCGGGGTCTCCGACGCCACCCGGCAGGCGGTGCTGACGGCCCTCGACGTCCTGGGCTACGAGCGCCCCACCCAGCTGCGCGGTGAACGCGCCCGGCTCGTGGGGCTGGTGCTGCCGGAGTTGCAGAACCCCATCTTCCCCGCGTTCGCCGAGGTCATCGGCGGTGCGCTCGCCCAGCTCGGGCTCACCCCGGTGCTGTGCACCCAGACCAAGGGTGGCGTCTCGGAGGCGGACTACGTCGAACTGCTGCTCCAGCAGCAGGTGTCCGGCGTCGTCTTCGCCGGCGGTCTCTACGCCCAGGCCGACGCCCCGCACGACCACTACCGGCGGCTCGCCGACCGCAACATCCCCGTCGTCCTGGTCAACGCGGCCATCGACCACCTCGGCTTCCCGGGCGTGTCCTGCGACGACGCGGTCGCCGTCGAACAGGCCTGGCGGCACCTCGCCTCGCTCGGCCACGAGCGCATCGGGCTGGTCCTCGGCCCCGGCGACCACATGCCCTCCGCCCGCAAACTGGCCGCCGCGCACGCCCTGACCGGCGGCCTTGCGGACGAGCGGGTCGCGCGGGCCATCTTCTCCATCGAGGGCGGCCACGCCGCCGCCTCGCGGCTGATCGACCGGGGCGTCACCGGCATCATCTGCGCCAGCGACCCCCTCGCCCTCGGCGCGATCCGGGCCGCCCGGCGCAAGGGCCGCGACGTCCCGGGCCGGATCTCCGTCGTCGGCTACGACGACTCGGCGTTCATGAACTGCACCGAGCCCCCGCTCACCACCGTCCGCCAGCCCATCGAGGCCATGGGCCGCGCGGCCGTGGAACTGCTGAACGCGCAGATCGGCGGCACCGCCGTACCCGCCGAGGAGCTTCTGTTCGAACCCGAACTGGTGGTGCGCGGATCGACCGGGCAGGCCCCGCACGACTGAGGCGCAGGTACATCCGGGCAGCTGTCAAATAATTACAGAAGTCGCGCGACATCTTGCGGACCCTTGTCGGCGGTGCTTGAGTGTGCCGCGCCCGCAGCTCCCGCCATGAGTGCCACCGAGGGGTCCAACGAATGACCAGTACCGGGTTCCGCCGCACCTTCGTCGCGATCGGCCTCTGCTCCTCCCTCGCCCTCGCCGCCACCGCCTGCGGGTCGGGCGGCGGCTCGGCGAGCGGCAAGACACGCATCACCGTCAACTGCGAGCCGCCGAAGAGCTCCAGAACCGACCGGAAGTTCTTCGACGCGGACGTCGCCTCCTTCGAGCGGCAGAACCCGGACATCGACGTCGTCACCCACGACGCCTTCCCCTGCGAGGACCCCAAGACCTTCGACGCCAAGCTCGCCGGCGGCCAGATGGAGGACGTGTTCTACACGTACTTCACCGACGCCGGGCATGTCGTGGACATCAACCAGGCCGCCGATCTCACGCCGTACCTCAAAGGGATGAAGAGCTACGGCACCCTCCAGAAGCAGCTGCGGGACATCTACACGGTGAACGGGAAGGTCTACGGCATACCGCGCACCGGATACAGCATGGGGCTGATCTACAACCGCGCCCTGTTCGAGAGGGCCGGCCTCGACCCCGACCAGCCCCCCACCACCTGGGACGAGGTCCGCGCCGACGCCAAGAAGATCGCCGCCCTCGGCGACGGCACCGTCGGGTACGCCGACTACAGCGCCCAGAACCAGGGCGGCTGGCACTTCACTGCCGAGCTGTACTCCCAGGGCGGCGACGTCGTCAGCGCCGCCGGCAAGAAGGCGACCGTCGACACCCCCGCGGGCCACGCCGTCCTGGAGAACCTGCACGACATGCGGTGGGACGACGACTCCATGGGCAGCAAGCAGCTCCTCGTCATCAACGACGCGCAGCAGATGATGGGCGCCGGGAAGCTCGGCATGTACCTCGCCGCCCCCGACAACATCCCGATCCTCGTCAAGGAGAAGGGTGCCGACTACGACGACATCGCCATCGGCCCGATGCCCGGCGGCCAGGGCACCCTGATCGGCGGCGACGGCTACATGTTCAACAAGCACGACACGCCCGCCCAGATCCGCGCCGGCCTCAAGTGGCTGGAGTACATGTACCTCACCCCCGGCAAGGGCTTCCTCGGCGACTACGCCCGCGCGAAGCGGAACAACGCCCCCGTCGGCCTGCCCGAGCCGCGCCTGTTCACCGGCGCCGCCGACGCCGAGGACCAGAAGATCAAGAAGGCCAACGCCAACGTCCCGGTGGAGAACTACCAGAGCTTTCTCGACGGCAACGCCAAGCTCCGGATGAAGATCGAGCCGCCGGACGCGCAGCAGATCTACTCCGTCCTCGACGGCACCGTCTCCGCCGTGCTCACCAAGAAGGACGCCGACATCGACGGCCTCCTGAAGGACGCGTCCGGCAAGATCGACAGCATTCTGGCCCGGAGCTGACCGCCATGACGAAGACGGCCGAGCGGCAGCGGACGGCCACCGCCGTCCTCCCGGTCCCGGCGCCGGCCCCGGCAGGGGACCGGGGCCGGCGCCGCCTGATCGACCAGCTGCGCGCCTACGCCTTCCTCCTCGGCGGGCTGCTCTGCTTCGTGCTGTTCTCCTGGTACCCGGCGATCCGCGCCGTCGTGATCGCCTTCCAGAAGTACACCCCCGGCTCCCCGCCCCGGTGGGTCGGCACCGCCAACTTCACCCGCGTCTGGCACGACCCGGACTTCGCCGCCGCCTGGCGCAACACCTTCTCCTTCACCGTGCTCGCCCTGCTCATCGGCTTCGCCGTCCCCTTCCTGCTGGCCCTCGTCCTCAATGAACTGCGGCACGCCAAGGCCTTCTTCAGGGTCGTGGTCTACCTGCCGGTGATGATCCCGCCGGTGGTCAGCGCCCTGCTGTGGAAGTGGTTCTACGACCCCGGGGCCGGACTCGCCAACGAGGCGCTGCGCTTCGCCCACCTGCCCACCTCGAACTGGTCCAACGGCACCGACACCGCACTCGTCTCCCTGGTGATCGTGGCGACCTGGGCCAACATGGGCGGCACCGTCCTCGTCTATCTGGCCGCCCTCCAGTCCATCCCCGGCGAGCTGTACGAGGCCGCCGAACTCGACGGCGCGAACCTCCTCCAGCGCATCCGGCACGTCACGGTCCCGCAGACCCGCTTCGTGATCATGATGCTGATGCTCCTTCAGATCATCGCCACCATGCAGGTGTTCACCGAGCCGTTCGTCATCACCGGCGGCGGCCCCGAGAGCGCCACCGTCACCGTGCTCTACCTCATCTACAAATACGCCTTCCTCTACAACGACTTCGGCGGCGCCTGCGCCCTCAGCGTCATGCTCCTGCTGCTGCTCGGTGTCTTCTCCGCCGGCTACCTGCGGCTCACCCGGAGCGAGGGGGACACCGCATGACCGCCACCCGCACCCTGATCTCCCCGGCCACCCTCGCCCGCCCACGCGGCCGAGCGATCTACTGGACGGTGTTCACCGCCGTCGTCGTCCTCTTCGCGCTCGCCTTCCTCTTCCCGGTGTACTGGATGGTCACCGGCGCGATGAAGTCCCCCGACGAGGTGGCCCGGACCCCGCCGACACTCCTGCCCGAGCACTGGCACACCGGTGCCTACAGCGACGCCTGGGACCTGATGCAGCTGCCGCAGCACCTGTGGAACACCGTCGTCCAGGCGGCCGGCGCCTGGGCCCTCCAGCTGGTGTTCTGCACGGCCGCCGCCTACGCCCTGTCCAAGCTGCGGCCCGCCTTCGGCAAGGTGATCCTCGGCGGCATCCTCGCCACCCTCATGGTGCCGGCCCAGGCGCTCGTCGTACCCAAGTACCTCACCGTCGCCGATCTGCCGCTGCTGCACACCAGCCTGCTCAACGACCCCCTCGCCATCTGGCTCCCGGCGGTCGCCAACGCCTTCAACCTCTATCTGCTCAAGCGGTTCTTCGACCAGCTGCCCCGCGATGTCCTGGAGGCCGCCGAGATCGACGGGGCGGGCAAGCTGCGCACCCTGTGGTCCGTCGTGCTGCCCATGTCCCGGCCGGTGCTCGGCGTCGTGTCCATCTTCGCGCTGGTCGCCGTCTGGCAGGACTTCCTGTGGCCGCTGATGGTCTTCTCCGACACCGACAAACAGCCGATCAGCGTGGCCCTGGTCCAGCTGTCGCAGAACATCCAGCTCACCGTGCTCCTCGCCGCGATGGTGATCGCCGGCATCCCCATGGTGGCGCTGTTCCTCGTCTTCCAGCGGCACATCATCGCCGGGATCAGCGCGGGCAGCACCAAGGGCTGACGCCGACCGCACGTCCGCCGACCGCCCGTCTACAGAAAGGCAGAGCCCAGTGGGACAGCCCACCCATGCCTTCAGCGACCACGAGTGGTGGCGCTCCGCCGTCATCTACCAGGTCTACGTCCGCAGCTTCGCCGACGGCGACGGCGACGGCACCGGAGACCTCGCGGGCGTCCGCTCCCGGCTGCCCTACCTGGCCGAACTCGGCGTGGACGCACTGTGGTTCAACCCCTGGTACCGGTCACCGATGAAGGACGGCGGCTACGACGTCGCCGACTACCGCGCCGTCGACCCGGCGTTCGGCACCCTCGCCGAGGCGGAGAAACTCATCGACGAGGCCCGCTCACTGGGCATCCGGACCATCATCGACATCGTCCCCAACCACGTCTCCGACCAGCACCCGTGGTTCCGGGCCGCCCTCGCCGCGGGCCCCGGCAGCCCCGAGCGGGACCTGTTCCACTTCCGGCCCGGACGCGGCGCCCACGGTGAACTCCCGCCGAACGACTGGCCGTCACAGTTCGCCGGCACCACCGAACCGGTGTGGACCCGGCTGCCCGACGGCGACTGGTACCTGCACCTGTTCACCCCCGAGCAGCCCGACCTCAACTGGGCCCACCCGGCCGTCCGCCAGGAACACGAGGACATCCTCCGCTTCTGGTTCGACCGGGGGGTCGCCGGTGTCCGCATCGACTCCGCGGCCCTGCTCGCCAAGGACCCCGGCCTCCCGGACCTCGCCACGCGCCCGCAGCCGCACCCGTTCGTCGACCGCGACGAACTCCACGACATCTACCGCTCCTGGCGCGCCGTCGCCGACGCCTACGGCGGTGTCTTCGTCGGCGAGGTCTGGCTCCCCGACGCCGAACGCTTCGCCCGCTATCTGCGCCCCGACGAACTCCACACCGCCTTCAACTTCTCCTTCCTGTCCTGCCCCTGGCACCCCGGGCGGCTGCGCGCCGCCATCGACACCACGCTCGCCGAGCACGCCCCGGTCGGGGCCCCCGCCACCTGGGTGCTGTGCAACCACGACGTCACCCGCACGGTCACCCGCTACGGCCGCGAGGACACCGCCTTCGACTTCGCCACCAAGGCCTTCGGCACCCCGACCGACCCGGCGCTCGGCACCCGCAGGGCACGGGCCGCCGCCCTGCTGTCCCTCGCGCTGCCCGGTTCGGTGTACCTGTACCAGGGCGAGGAACTGGGGCTGCCGGAGGCGGAGATCCCGGCCGGGCACATCCAGGATCCGATGTACCACCGCTCGGGCGGCGCCGACCCTGGCCGCGACGGCTGCCGGGTGCCGCTGCCGTGGGCCGCCGGAACGCCGTACGCGGGCTTCGGCTCACGGGGCGAGCCGTGGCTGCCGCAGCCCGACGGCTGGCCGTCGTACGCGGCCGATCTCCAGGAGGACGACCCCGGCTCCATGCTGACCCTCTACCGCAGGGCGATCGCCCTGCGCCCCCGCTTCGGCACCGGCCCCCTCACCTGGCTCCCCGCCCCGGGCGGCGTCCTCGCCTTCGCCCGCGCGGGCGGCGCGATCTGCGCGGTCAACTTCTCCGCCACCCCCGCCGACCTCCCCGCGCACTCCGAACTCCTGCTCGGCAGCGGACCCTTGGACGAATCCGGCCAGCTGCCGCAGGACACCGCGGTCTGGCTGGACGCCTGAGCCGCGGCGCACCGCTGTCCCGCGCACCCCCACCACGAAGGGAACAGCTCATGCACAGCAGCACCGTCAGATATGTCAGGAGCATGCCAGTAATCGGGGCGGTCGTGGCCCTCGCCGCCGGCATGCTCGTCGCCCTGGCGCCCGCCGCGCACGCGGCCGCGGGCGCCACCCTGCCCTTCACCTCGGTCGAGGCCGAGTCGGCCACCACCACCGGCACGAAGATCGGGCCGGACTACACCCAGGGCACGCTCGCCTCGGAGGCGTCCGGCCGCCAGGCCGTCCAGCTGTCCTCCGGCCAGCGGGTGGAGTTCACCGTGCCGCGCGCGGCCAACGCGGTGAACGTCTCCTACAGCGTCCCGGACGGCCAGTCCGGCTCGCTCGACGTGTACGTCAACGGCACCAAGCTGGCCAAGACCCTTCCGGTGACGTCCAAGTACTCCTACGTCGACACCGGTTGGATCGCCGGCAGCAGGACGCACCACTTCTTCGACGACGCCCGGCTGCTGCTGGGGCAGAACGTCCAGGCCGGTGACAAGGTCGCGTTCGTCGCGACCGGTACCCAAGTCACCGTGGACGTCGCCGACTTCGAGCAGGTCGCGGCGGCCACCGCCCAGCCGGCCGGTTCGGTGTCCGTCGTCTCCAAGGGCGCCGACCCCAGCGGCAACGGCGACTCCACCCAGGCCTTCCGGGACGCCGTCTCCGCCGCCCAGGGCGGAACCGTGTGGATCCCGCCGGGCGACTACAAGCTCACCTCCTCCCTCAACGGCGTGCACAACGTGACCCTTCAGGGGGCGGGCGGCTGGTACTCGGTCGTGCACACCTCCCGCTTCATCGACCAGTCCAGCTCCGCGGGCAACGTCCACATCAAGGACTTCGCGGTGATCGGCGAGGTCACCGAACGCGTCGACTCCAACCCGGACAACTTCGTCAACGGCTCCCTCGGACCGGGCTCGTCCGTCTCCGGCATGTGGATCCAGCACCTGAAGTGCGGCCTGTGGCTGACCGGCACCAACGACAACCTGGTCGTGGAGAACAACCGCATCCTCGACACCACCGCCGACGGCATCAACCTCAACGGCACCGCCAAGGGGGTCCGGGTCAGCAACAACTTCCTGCGCAACCAGGGCGACGACTCCCTCGCCATGTGGTCGCTGTACGGCCCGGACACGGGCTCCAGCTTCGAGAACAACACCGTCTCCCAGCCCAACCTGGCCAACGGCATCGCCATCTACGGCGGCACCGACATCACCGTGCGGAACAACCTGGTCTCCGACACCAACGCCCTGGGCAGCGGCATCGCCATCTCCAACCAGAAGTTCCTGGACCCGTTCTCGCCGCTGTCCGGCACCATCACGGTCGACGGCAACACACTGGTGCGCACCGGCGCGCTGAACCCCAACTGGAACCACCCGATGGGCGCGCTGCGCGTCGACTCGTACGACAGCGCCATCAACGCCACCGTGAACATCACCGATACGACGATCACCGACAGCCCGTACAGCGCCTTCGAGTTCGTCTCCGGCGGCGGGCAGGGCTATCCGGTGCGGAACGTCGACGTGACCGGCGCGACGGTGCGGAACACCGGCACGGTCGTGGTGCAGGGGGAGGCGCAGGGGGCGGCCACGTTCAAGAACGTCACCGCCACCGGTGTCGGCTCGGCCGGGGTGTACAACTGCCCGTACCCGGCGAACTCCGGGCCCTTCGCCCTCACCGACGGCGGTGGCAACTCCGGCTGGTCCAGCACCTGGTCGGACTGCTCCAGCTGGCCCCAGCCCGGCCAGGGCAACCCGGCGCCCGATCCCGGCCGCAACCTGGCCAAGGGCCGGCCGGCCACCGCGACCGGTTCCCAGGACGTCTACACGCCGGGCAAGGCGGTCGACGGTGACGCCAACTCGTACTGGGAGTCCACCAACAACGCCTTCCCGCAGTCCCTGACGGTCGACCTCGGTTCGTCGTACGCGGTGCGCCGGCTGGTGCTGAAGCTGCCGCCGTCCCCGGCGTGGGGCGCCCGCACCCAGACCGTCACCGTGCTCGGCAGCACCGACGGCTCCGCCTACTCCACCGTGGTCGGCTCCCAGGGCTACCGCTTCGACCCGGCCACCGGCAACACCGCCACGGTCTCCCTGCCGAGCGGCACGAACCTGCGGTACCTGCGGCTGACCGTCAGCGCCAACACGGGCTGGCCGGCCGGGCAGTTCAGCGAGGTGGAGGCATACCTCACGTCCTGACGTCCCGCTCCGAACGGGGCGGCTCGCCGGAGCCGTCTCCAGGTGCCGGTGCCCGGGGGGAAACCCCGGGCACCGGCATCACCCGCGACCGGACCGCGGAGCCCCCGCGTGTCGGACGGCGCGCGGTCGGACACGCCGGGGGAGTGCGGGTGGTGAGTGGGATCACGAAGTGCGCCCCCGACGCGCCATGTTGGCTGAAATCGAGCGTTCCGGCCGGAACCTTTGCTTCCTCCGTCCGGAGGCTGTCAAGAGATGCGGCAGGGGCGCGCGGGGTGGGGTGGCGTGTCGGACAGATGTGGGAGGTGCCTCCGGCATATCTCGCGTCATCTCCGAAGAGGCGTGCGAGGGATCCTCTCTGTCAGATAATCAGCCCAGATCAGGGCCGGATTCGGCCGGCGGGCCCCGGCGTGTCGCGCGGCGCCGGGTCGCGGAGCCGGAGCGGCGCGCGGCGCTCCGACCTGGGTCCGGACGGAGAATTTTTCGCCGGGCCGGTTTGCGGTCGGGGCGTCCGGGCACCCGCGCGGGCGACGATCCGGCCGCGATTCCGTGGGCGCGCACGGCCCGTCGGAGATTGCCCCACGGTGACGCAAAAACACCGGCAGAGTACTCTCCGTTCAACTTCAGGGGGTTGCTTACGTGTGACTCACCGTGAAGACTGTGGCCGAGATCCATCGAAACGAAGGCGTGACGGGCTGCGCATCATGCCATTCGTGGGGCGGCATGCTCCGCGATTGCGTATCGTCACATCGCGTTCCGAGTAGTCGGGGCCCTCGGGCCCTGCTGTCCGTATACGAACCGGGAGGGTCCCGCGCCGTCACCGCGCGGGAGGTTTCGCCAAGGGGGATGGGCTATGTCGGGTTGGTGCGCCGTACGACCGGGCTCGCCGCGGGGCCGCGGCCGGCCGCGCAGCCGCCGCGTCCTGCGCCGTATGTGTTGACGGTCCCCGGTCCATACCGGCGGCGGGCCGACGGCATCTGACCGTCCCGCCGCTCCACGGCAAGTCATCAGCACGCCACACGGGTCACGCGCCGCTTCCGTCCGGACGGTCGCGCGGCGGTGCCCGGGATCTTCGGCCGGCCGGCCCGTGCCGGTTCGCGCCCTTTCCCCGTGTGTGTGGCTCCCCTGTGCCCGCACGCGCTAGCAAGGAGACAAGGTGATCAGCAGGCAACCGACGGACGGCCGGCTCCTCCTGGAGGAACTGCCCGACCGCTGGCGGGATCTACGCGAGGCCGGCCCGGTACGGCACGACGAGGTCCTGGGCACCTGGCAGGTGCTCGACCACGAGAACGTCGCCGCCGTGCTCGCCGACCCGGCGACGTACTCCTCGGACCTCTCCGCCCTCAGCCCCACCCAGCCCGACTTCGAGACCTTCACCCAGGGCAACTTCGTCGCCATGGACCCCCCGGAGCACCGCAAGCTGCGCACCCTGGTCAGCCAGGCGTTCACCCCCCGGGTCGTCCAGGGGCTCGAACCCCGGATCGAGGCCATCTGCGCCCGGCTGCTGGACGACGTCGCCGACCAGGACCGGTTCGACCTCGTCGACGCGCTGGCCTATCCGCTGCCGATCATCGTGATCGCCGAACTGCTCGGCATCCCCGCCGAGGAACACCGGCTCTTCCAGGAGTGGGCGAGCGTCCTGTTCGGCGGCGACCAGCTCGGCGAGGCGCCGGACATGGCCGACCTGGAACGGGCGCTGGAGGCCATCGCCCCGACCGTGCGCGAGATGAACAGCTACATGCTGGACTACATACGCGCCCGGCGCGCCACCCCCGGTGACGACCTGACCAGCAGACTCATCGGCGCCGAGGTGGACGGAGTGCGCCTGCGCGACCAGGAGATGGTCGGCTTCGTGGCGCTGCTGCTGGTCGCCGGGCACATCACCACCACCGCGCTGCTGGGCAACGCCGTCGTCACCTTCGACCGCTACCCCGAGACCGACGCGGCGCTGCGCGCCGATCCGCTGCGCATCCCGGCCGCCGTCGAGGAGGTGCTGCGCTGGCTGCCCCCCTTCCCCGAACTGGGCCGCCGGGTGACCAGGCCCGTCGTCCTCGGCGGCCACGAGATCCCCGCCGACACCCTGCTCATGGCACATCTGGGCGCCGCCAACCGGGACCCCGCCCGCTTCGACGCGCCCGACGTCTTCGACGTGACCCGCTCACCCAATCCCCATCTGACCTTCGGACACGGCATCCACTTCTGTTTCGGCGCGCCGCTGGCCCGGCTGGAGGCACGGATCGCTCTGCGTATGTTGCATGAACGATTCCGCATGCTGGTGATCCCGTCTCACAAGGACATCACCTACCAGAACCCGGCCGTGATCGTCGGCGTGCGGCATCTGCCCGTCGAGGTCACCGAAGCGTAAGCCCCGGCGCACACGAAGCGCCCCGGCCGGCCCCCGTACCGCTCACACCCGGGCCGGACCGGAAGAACACCCGCACATGAGACCCATCCAACGGGAGTCCCCTTCTCATGCCGTACACCATCCCCGCCGCTCCGCCCGTCTCCCGGACGCCCTCGCTGTTACGCCGGGAACTGCGGGACCGCCTCGACGCGCTCGCCCGGACCCACCGGGTGCCCGGCGCCCAACTGGTCCTCGACATTGGTACGGACCTCATATCCATACACACCGGCACCGCCGACGTCTCCGCCGCCACCCTCCTCACCCAGGAGACGGCAGTCCCCCTGGGCTCGCTCACCAAGCCCTTCACCGCGGCCCTCGTCATGCTGCTGGCCGACGACGGTGACCTGGACCTCGACGAGCCCGCCGCCGTACACCTCCAGGAGCTGCGCTCCGTCCCCGAGGTGACCATCCGCCAGCTGCTCAGCCACACCGGCGGGCTGCCCACCGGGCCGGACTCCGACACCGCCGCTGCCACCAGCGCCGCCCGCTATCTCGCATCGGTGTGCACCGCCCGTGACCTGCTCTTCCCGCCGGGCACCGACTTCTCCTACTCCAACGCCGGTTACGTCGCCGCCGGACGGCTGGTGGAGGCCGTCACCGGGATGCCGTGGGCCGAGGCGGTCCGGTCGCTGCTGCTCGAACCGCTCGGTGTCGTACCGGCGTTCATCGGCGAGGCGGCGCCCGGCCGGCCCGTGGCCGCGGGACACGCGGTCAACACCGCCACCGGACAGGCCCTCGCGGCCCGGCAGAACCTGGCACCGCTGGAGGCGCCGGCCGGCGCGCTGCTCGCGAGCGCCGCGGACCTGGCCGCGTTCGGCAACGCGCTGATCGGCCGCAGCGACCTGCTGCCGCCCGCCGTCGCCAAGGACATGCGCCGCCCCGAGCCCGCCGCCCGGCCCGGCACCCTGGCGGACGGCTGGAGCCCCGGACTCGCCCTGTACCAGCAGGGCGACCGCGCCTGGTTCGGCCACGACGGCAACGCCCAGGGCACGTCCTGCCATCTGCGCACCGACCCGGAGGGCGGGGTGGTGGTCGCCTTCACGGGCAATGCCGGTGGCGCGACCGCGCTGTGGCGCGACCTCACCGGGGAGATCGCCCGGCTGACCGGCATCCGGGTGCCCGCCGGCGGACGCCCCGTGGACGGCGGACGACGCGCCGCGCTGCCCGACTGCGTGGGCACGTACCGCAACGGCGGCACGACCTACCGGGTCACGGCCGGTCCGGACGGCGAGCCCGCCCTGTCCGTGGACGGCGACCTGGCGCTCCCGCTGGTCTGCTACGCCGACCTGTCGTGCGACCTGCGCGATCCGGCCACCGGAAGCCTGGAGCCCGGCGGCCGTTTCCACCGCGATCCGGTCACCGGGAGCATCGACCGAATACAGATATCCGGCCGCACGGCGCGCCGCACCGACGACGGCTGACAGCCGGGGCCGACGGGGCGGCCCGGACCGCGTGTCGGTCTCGGCTCCGGACCCCGAGCGGGCCGGGCCGGTCACCGGTCCCGACCCGCCGGTCCGGTCCTGTTCGGGGCCCGGTCCCCGGTCATGACCCGGGTGGGTCCGGTCCGGTCGGGGTGCCGATGTCCGGTTCCGGCCCGGGTAGGGCAGATGTCCGGCCCGGACCCCGTCGCCCCGACCGCCCGGCACCGCCCTGTCATCCGCTCAAGCCGGGGCGCCCGCACCCGGTACGCGCGGTCCGCCCGACGGCGCGTACCCGGCCCGCGTCCCGCCGTGCCACCCGGTGCGGCGGGCCGGCCGTCGCCCTGCCGGCGGACGCGTGTCAGTCGTCAACGCACCGGTGTCGCCTCACCGTTCGCCACACCCCGGGACCGGTCACCCCGACCGGCCCCGGCAGCCCGTTCGTCCAGCACCGTCGTCCCCGCCCGGTGCGCCCCCCGTTCCAGCGCGCCGCCCCCGCGGTGGGCCCGGGTCGCCCTCATGGCCCGTGCCCCATCGTCCCGCTCTCCAAAGGACTACACCCATGACGGACCCGCACGACAAGCCCGCATCGGCGCCCTCCCTGCCGCACCCCGGCCCCGCCGGTGCGGTCGAGAGCGGCACGACCGGGGCGCACCCGATGCTCGGCGCGCTGTTCGCCGCCTGGGTGGACCGCACCCCGGACGCGCCGGCCCTCACGGACGGCCGCCGGACCTGGACCTACCGCCAACTGGCCGATCGGGCCGACCGGTTGGCCGCACACCTGATACGCCGGGGCGCCGGGCCCGACCGGGTGGTCGCCCTGGTCCTGCCGCGCTCCATGGAACTCATCGCCGCCGAACTGGCCGTCGCCCGAGCCGGTGCCGCCTTCCTGCCCGTGGACCCCGCCTACCCCGCCGAGCGCCGGGCCCTGATGCTCGCCGACGCCGCACCCGCCGTCACCCTCGACGACGCGGGCCGGGTCGGCGCGCTGCTCGACACCGACGGCGCGGCGCCCGCGGGGGAGCGCGACGGTGAGCCGACCGCCGGGGTCCTCGCCGGGGCCGACAGTGCGGCGTACGTCATCTACACCTCCGGTTCCACCGGCACCCCCAAGGGCGTGACGGTCACCCACCGCGGCATCGGCGGCTTCGTCACCGCCGCGGCCGAGCGGTACGCCGTGGGTCCCGGCGACCGTGTGCTCCAGTTCTCCTCGCCGAGCTTCGACGCCTCCGTGCTGGAGCTGTTCATCTCGGTGCTGTCCGGCGCCACCCTCGTCGTACCGCCGCACGGCCCCTGGCTGGGCGACGAACTCGCCGGTGTCCTGGACGAGCACCGCATCACCCACGCCCTCATCCCGCCGGCCGCCCTCGCCACCCTGCCACGGCCCGAGACCGGCACGGGGCGTCATCTGCGCACGCTGATCGTGGGCGCCGAGGCCTGCCCGGGCGGGCTCGTCGACACCTGGGCACCCGGCCGCCGCATGATCAACTCCTATGGTCCGACCGAGGCCACCATCGTCGCCACCTGGACCGGACCGCTCACCGCGGGCCGGGGCACCCCGACGATCGGCGACGCCCTGCCGCACACCCGGGCGTACGTGCTCGACGCCGCGATGCGGCCCGTACCGCCCGGCACGGACGGCGAGTTGTTCGTCGGCGGCGACGCGGTGGCCCGCGGCTACCTCGGCCGCCCCGGACTGACCGCCACCCGCTTCGTGCCCGACCCCTTCGGCCCGGCCGGGGCCCGGCTGTACCGCACCGGGGACCGGGTGCGCCGAACCCCCGAGGGTGAACTGGAGTTCCTGGGCCGCCTCGACCGGCAGGTGAAGATCCGCGGCTTCCGGATCGAGCCCGGCGAGATCGAGGCCGCCCTGCGCCGGGCCGGGGCCGTCGGCGAGGCCGTGGTCGTCGTACGCGAGGACGAGCCGGGGCACCAGCGCCTCGTCGGCTACGTCACCCCGGCCGGGCCGGTGCCCGCCACCGCCCCGGACCCGGCGGGCCCCGCGCCCCGGGCGGATCGCCCCCTGGACCCCGCGGCGCTGCGGGCCGCCGTGGCCGCGCGGTTGCCCGCGCACATGGTGCCGGCCGCCGTCGTGGTGCTGGACCGGATGCCGCTCACCCCGCAGAACAAGATCGACCGGCGGGCCCTGCCCGCGCCGGAGCGCACGGCCGCGGCCGGCCACCTGGCACCGCGCACCGACGAGGAACGGGCACTCGCGGCGATCTGGGCGGACGTCCTGGGCGTGGCCGAGGTCGGCGTGACGGACGACTTCTTCGACCTCGGCGGCGAATCCATCCTCGCCGCCCGCGCCCTGTCCCGGATCCGCGACGAACTGGGTGTCCGGCTGACCGTGCGGGACATCTTCTCGGCGCGCACCGTCGCCGCGCTCGCCCCGCTCCTCGCCGACCCCTCGGCCGCCGCGCCCACCGAGCCGATAGCCCCGGCCCCGCACGCGGACGGTCTGCCGCTGTCCAGCGCGCAACGGCGGCTGTGGTACCTGGACGAACTCAGCGCGGGCGGCACCGAGTACAACACCGGTGTCTCCCTGCGGCTGCGCGGCGCCCTGGACCCGGACGCGCTGCGCCGCTCCCTGCACCGCCTCGCCGCCCGGCACGCCGCCCTGCGCACCACCTTCGCCACCGCGGACGGGCAGGCCCTCCAGCGGATCGCGGCGGAACCGGACCTGCCCCTGCGCACGGCCGACGTCGGCGACCTGCCCGCGGAGCGCCGCGCCGAAGCCGCCGAGGACCTGCTCACCGAGGAACTGGGCCGGCCCCACGACCTGGCGGCCGGGCCGCTCACCCGCGCCCTGCTGGTCCGGCTCACCGACGAGGACCACCTGCTCCTGCTCGCCCAGCACCACATCGTCACCGACGGCTGGTCGGTGGGCATCCTGACCCGCGAACTCGCCGCCCTCTACCACGCCGAGACCACCGGCGAACCGGACGGCCTCCCGCAACCGGGCGTGCAGTACCCGGACTTCGCGGTGTGGGAACGGCGGCAGCGGACCTCCGGCGCGGACGCGGCCGACCTCGCCTACTGGAAGCGGCACCTCGCCGGACTCCAGCACCTGGACCTGCCCGCCGACCGGACGCGCCCGGCCGTGCGCACCACCGCCGGAGCCGCCCACCGGCACGCGCTGCCCGCCGAACTGGTGTCCCGGCTGCGGCAGCTGGCCACGGGACGCGGCACCACCGTGTTCACCCTGTACGCGGGCGCCGCCGCGCTGCTGTTCGCCCGCTACTCGGGCCAGCGGGACGTCGCGTTCGGCACCGTCACCACCGGACGCGGCCGGCGTGACCTGGAGGACGTGGCGGGCTTCTTCGCCAACACCGTGGTGCTGCGCGGCGAAGTGGACGAACGGGCCACCGTCGACCGGTTCGTGGAGACCATGCGCACGACGGTGCTGGACGCCTTCGCCCACGACGGGGTGCCGTTCGACCGGGTCGTGGAGGAACTGGCCCCGCCCCGCGACCCCAGCCGCACCCCGCTGGTCCAGGTGCTCGTCGTGCAGCAGACCGCGCTGCCCGTCCCGCCGTCCGCCGGTGCGCTGCGCCTGGCGGAGCACCCGCTGCCCCGCCCGGCCGCCCGCTTCGACCTGGTCCTGGAGTTCACCCCGGACGCGGACGGCGGCTGCGTGCTGACCGCCGAGTTCAACACGGACCTGTTCGAGGCGGCGACCGTGGCCCGCCTGACCGCACACCTGCACCATCTGCTGGAGGGCATGGCCGACGGCCCCGGCCGCCCGCTCGCCGAGCTGTCCATGCTCTCGGCCGAGGAGCAGCGCACGCTGGTGGACACCTGGAACCCGCCCGCCCGCCGCTCCGCGAGCACCGGACACGGCACGCTGCCCGAGCTGTTCCACGCGCAGGCGGCCCGCACCCCGGACCGTACCGCCGTCGCCTGCGGCGCCACCCGGCTCGACTACGCCGAGGTCGCCCGGCGCGCCAACCGGCTGGCCCGGCTGCTCGTCGCGCGCGGCGCGGGACCCGAGACCCTGGTCGCGCTCTGCCTGCCGCGCTCCGCCGACCTCGTACCCGTGCTGTGGGCCGTGCTCACCTCGGGCGCCGCCTACCTCCCCGTCGACCCCGGCTATCCGGTCGAGCGCATCCGGCTGATGCTCGGCGACGCCCGGCCCGCCCTGGTCCTCGCCACCCGCGAGACCGCCGCCGCCCTGCCCGACGACTGCGCGCCGCTGCTGCTGGACGAGTGCGACGACGCCGCACGGGCCGACGGCACGGTGTGGGCCGATACGGATCTCACCGACGCCGACCGGCTGCGGCCGCTGCTCCCGGACCATCCCGCGTACGTCATCTACACCTCCGGTTCCACCGGCCGGCCCAAGGGCGTGGTGGTGACCCACCGCAGCGTCGCCGCCCTGTCCGCCTGGGCGGGCGAGCGGTTCGCGGACGCCGGACTCGGCCATGTGATCGCCTCCACCTCCCTCAACTTCGACGTCTCGGTCTTCGAGCTGCTGTGCCCCCTGACGGCCGGCGGCACGGTCGAGGTGGTCGCCGATCTCCCCGCCCTCGCCGACGGCTCGGGCCCCCGGCACGCCGGGCTGCTCAGCGGGGTGCCCTCCGTCGTCTCCCGCCTGATCGCGGGCGGTACGGCGCCGCTGGCCGCGGACACCGTCGTCCTCGCCGGTGAGGCCCTCCCCGCGCAGACCGTGCAGGATCTGCGCGCCGCCATGCCCGCGGCCCGTATCGCCAACATCTACGGCCCCACCGAGGCCACCGTCTACGCCACCGCCTGGTTCGCCGGCGACCGGCTGCCCGACCAGGCCCCGCCCATCGGCGAACCGGTCGCGCTCACCCGGGCCTACGTCCTCGACGGCTGCCTGCGGCCCCAGCCGGCCGGCGTCACCGGCGAGCTGTACCTCGGCGGCGCCGGTCTGGCCCGCGGCTATCTGCGCCGCCCCGGACTGACCGCCGCCCGGTTCGTCGCCGACCCGTTCGGCGCGCCGGGGGAGCGCATGTACCGCACCGGCGACCTGGTGCGCCGCGCCGCCGACGGCGGGCTCGAATACGTGGGCCGGATCGACCAGCAGGTCAAGGTGCGCGGCTTCCGCATCGAACTGGGCGAGGTGGAGGAGGCGCTGCGCGGCTGCGCGGGCGTCGCCGAGGCCGCCGCCACCGCCGTCACCGGCGAGGGCGAGAACCACCGGCGCCTGGTCGGCTACGTCGTCCCGGCCGCCGGCGAGCCGGTGGAACCGGAGGCCGTACGCCGGGAACTCGGCCGCACCCTGCCCGACTACATGGTCCCCTCGACGGTCGTCGTACTGGACGGCCTGCCGCTCAGCCCGAACGGCAAGGTCGACCGCGCCAAGCTCCCCGATCCGGGCCCCGCCGTGCGCGCCGTACGGCATGTCGCGCCCCGCACGCCCACCGAGCGCGCCCTCGCCGCGATCTGGGCGGAGGTGCTGCGCGCGGAACGCATCGGCGTGGACGACAACTTCTTCGAGCTCGGCGGCGACTCGATCCTCAGCATCCAGGTCGTGGCCCGCGCCCGGCAGGACGGCCTGCCGCTGACCTCGCGGGACATCTACCAGCACCAGACGGTCGCCGCCCTGGCCCGCTGCGCGGATGCCGCGGGGCGGCTCGGCGAGGCCGCCCCCGCGCCGGAGGAGGCCACCGGCACGGCCCCGCTGACGCCCATCCAGCACTGGCTGTTCGGCTCCGCCGTGCGCGACGCCGGGCACTTCTCCCAGGCGCTGTCCCTCCAGATGCCCGACGACCTGGACGCGGCCGCGCTGGAGGACGCGCTGAACGACCTCGCCGGGCACCATGACGCCCTGCGCTCCCGGTTCGCCGACACCGGCGGGCAGGGGCGCGAGGCCGTCTGGTTCATCGACGAGCGGACGCCCCGGATCCGGCTGGCCCGGCACACCGGCCCGGACACGGACACCCCCCACTTCGGGCCCTTCGACCTCGCCCGGGGGCCGCTGCTGCGCGCCGTGCTGCACGACAGCGGATCCGGCCGTCCGGCCGTACTGCATCTCGCGGTCCACCACCTGGTGGTCGACGGCGTGTCCTGGCGCGTGCTGCTGGAGGACCTCGACCGCGCCTACCGGGCCCGCCGCACCGGCGCCGACGGCGCGGCGGCACTGCCCGCGAAGTCCTCACCGCTGCGGCAGTGGGCCCGCCGGCTGGCCGCCCACGCGGCGGACGGCGGCTTCGAGGACGAGCGGGAGTACTGGACCCGCGCGGTCCCGGACACCGAACCGCTCGTACCGGCGGGTCCGGAGCAGGGCGCCAACACCTACGCCGCCCAGCGGGCGTTCACCGTACGGCTGGCCCCCGAGGACACCTCGGTCCTGCTGCACACCCTGCCCGACACCTACCGCACCCAGGTCAACGACGTCCTGCTCAGCGCCCTCGGCCGGGCCCTGTGCGGCTGGAGCGGCAGGGACCGGGTGGTGGTGGACGTCGAGGGACACGGCCGCGAGGAACTCTTCCCCGAGCTGGACATCAGCCGCACGGTCGGCTGGTTCACCACCCGCTACCCGGTCGCCCTCACCGTCGCCGGTGCGGACGGCTGGGACGCCGTACTCAAGCGCGTCAAGGAGCAGTTGCGCGCGATACCCCGGCACGGCCTGGGCCATGACGCGCTGCGCCACCTGGCCGGACCCGGCGGCGATCCCGGCACGCCACCGGCGCAGATCAGCTTCAACTACCTGGGCCGGATGGGGGCGTCGGCCGCGCCCGACGGGCTGTACCGGGGCACCGTCCGGCCGCTGGAGCTGGACGCCGACCCGGCGGCCGAGCGCCCGCACGCCCTGGAGGTCGTCGGCCAACTCGTGGACGACCAGCTGGAGTTCACCTGGTTCTACTCGGACCGGCTGCACGCCGAGGACACGATCGGGGAGCTGGCCGCGGGCTTCTCCGACGCGCTCGCGGACCTCGCCCGGTTCGCCGCCGGGGCCGGGGCCGCCGGGCGCACCCCCTCCGACTTCCCGCTGGCCCGGCTCGACCAGGACGCCGTGGACCGCCTCACCGGCACCGACCCGGCGGCCGTCGCGGACATCCTGCCGCTCACCCCGACCCAGGCGGGCATGCTCTTCCACGGCCTGTCCCAGGACGACCGGGGCGTCTACTTCCAGCAGCTCACCTTCGTCCTCGACGGCGTGCCCGACCCGGCGGCCCTCGCCGCCGCCTGGCAGGAGGTGACCGACCGCGCCGAGGTGCTGCGCGGCGGCGTCGTCTGGCAGGACGTGCCC
Source organism: Streptomyces sp. WP-1 (assembly GCF_030450125.1). Lineage (NCBI taxonomy): Bacteria > Bacillati > Actinomycetota > Actinomycetes > Kitasatosporales > Streptomycetaceae > Streptomyces > Streptomyces sp. WP-1. The sequence goes on along the minus strand of NZ_CP123923.1, from coordinate 320,627 downwards.
GAGCCGCTGCTCGTGGTGCGGCGGCACGCGCCCGTGCCCGTCACCCACCTGGACTGGCGGGACCTGACGGAGCAGGAGCGGCGCACCCGGCTCGACGACGTCCTGGACCGCGACCGCGCCGAGGGCATCGACCTCGGGCGGGCCCCGCTCCAGCGGCTGCTCCTCGCCCGGGTCTCCGACACCGCGGTGCGCGTGGTGTGGTCCTTCCACCACCTGCTCCTCGACGGCTGGAGCCTGTTCCAGGTCCTCTCGGACGTCTTCGCCCTGCACGGCGGCGACGGCCCCGACGCCCTCCCGGACCGCCCGCCGTACCGGGACTACGTCGCCTGGCTGCGCGCCCGCGACACCGCGGAGGCCGAACGGCACTGGCGGCGCCGGCTCGCCCACCTGACCGAGGCCACCCCGCTGCCGTACGACCGCGAGCCGCGCGAGAGCCACCGCGCCGAGTCCACCCACGCCGTACGGGCCACCCTGCCCGAGGCCGCGGGCCGGGCGCTGGAAGAGCTGGCCCGGACCTCCGGACTGACCCTCAACACCCTGGTGCAGGGCGCCTGGGCGCTGCTGCTGGCCCGGCTGTCCGGCCGGGACGAGGTGGTGTTCGGCACCACCGTGTCCGGCCGCCCGCCCGAGCTGCCCGGCGCCGACGCCATGACCGGCCTGTTCATCACCACCCTGCCGACCCGGGCCGCCGTACCCGGCCACGGGAACCTGCTCGACTGGCTGCGCGCCCTCCAGCAGGACCAGAGCGAGGACCGGCGGTTCGACCACGTACCGCTCACCCGGCTGCGCGCCCTCACCGGACTCCCGGAGCGCGTCGGCCTGTTCGACAGCATCGTCGTCTTCGAGAACTACCCGGTGGACGACGACCTCGCCGCCGCCCACGGACTGCGCCTGAGCGGCCTGGAGGGCATCGAGACCACCAACTACCCGCTGAGCCTGACCGCTTACCCCGGCGAGGAACTGACCCTGCGCGTGGGCTACGACCCCGACCTGTTCGACGCGGGGACCGCCGAGCGGCTGGCCGAGTACCTGACCGTGCTGCTCACCGGGATGCCCGACGGCGCCACGCGCCCGCCCGCCCGGCTCCCGCTGCTCGCCCCGGACCGCCGCGAACAGGTGCTGCGCGCCTGGAACGACACCACCACCGACCGGCCCGCCACGACCGTCGCGGACCTCTTCGCCGCCCAGGTGCGCCGCACCCCCGACGCCGTGGCCCTGGAAGCCGCCGGCGAACACCTCACCTACGGCGAACTCGACGCCCGCGCCGCCCGGTTGGCCGCCCGGCTGACCGGCCTCGGCGTACGGCCCGAACGCCCCGTCGGCGTGCTGATGGACCGGTCCGTGGCACTGGTCGTCGCCCAGCTGGCCCTCGTCCGCACCGGCGGGGTGTACGTGCCGCTGGACGGCAGGGCGCCCGCCGAACGGCTGCGCCGGATGCTGGCCGAGGCCGGCGCCGGCCTGCTGCTCACCGACGCCGCCTGGGAGGAGACCGCCCGGGAGGTGCTGCCCGGCGACGGTGTGCTGCGCGCCGACGGCGCCCCGGACGCGGACGGCCCCGTACCCGCTCCCTCCCTCCCCGCGGTCCACCCCGACAACGCCCAGTACCTGATGTTCACTTCGGGCTCCACCGGCACCCCCAAGGGCGTCGCGGTGCGCCAGCGGGACGTCGCCGCCCTCGCCCTGGACCGGGCCTTCGAAGGCCACGACCGGGTCCTCGTGCACTCGCCGCACGCCTTCGACGCCGCCACCTACGAGGTGTGGGTGCCGCTGCTGCGCGGCGGCACCGCCGTGCTCGCCCCGCCCGCCGACCTGGACACCGCCCTCGTCCGCAGGGCCGTCACGCAGTGGCGGGTGAGCTGCCTGTGGCTGACCGCGGGACTGTTCCGGCTCCTCGCCCAGGAGGACCCCGGCTGCCTGCGCGGCGCGCGCGAGGTGTGGACGGGCGGCGAGGCGGTGCCGGGCGCGGTCGTGCGCCGGGTGCTGGACGCCTGCCCCGGCCTGACCGTCGTGGACGGCTACGGCCCCACCGAGACGACCACCTTCGCCACCCGCCGCGCCTTCCGCGCCGGTGACGCACTGCCCGCCGTACTGCCCATCGGCCGCCCGCTGGACGACACCCGCGTCTACGTCCTGGACGCCGCCCTCCGGCCGCAGCCGCCGGGCATCCCCGGCGAGCTGTACGTCGCGGGCGCCGGACTGGCCCGGGGCTACGCGGGCCGGCCCGGCGCGACCGCCGCCCGCTATCTCGCCGACCCCTTCGGCCCGGCCGGGGAACGGATGTACCGCACCGGCGACATCGTGCGCTGGAGCGCCGACGGCGAACTGCACTTCGTCGGCCGCGCGGACGACCAGATCAAGATCCGCGGCTTCCGCGTCGAACCCGCCGAGATCGAGGCCCGGCTCACCGCCCACCCCGCCGTCGCCGAGGCCGTCGTCTCCCTCTACCAGGACGCCGGACGCAAGCGGCTCGCCGCCCACCTCGTCCCGGCCCCCGGCGCCGAGGTGCCGGCCGCCGCCGAGCTGCGCGCCCACCTCGCGGACGGCCTGCCCGACTACATGCTGCCCGCCGCCTTCGTCACCGTCTGTGAGCTGCCGCTGACCGTCAACGGCAAGGTCGACCGGCGGCGGCTGCCCGCACCCGACTGGGGAGCCGGCGCCGAGTCGGCCCACCGGGCCCCGAGCACCGACACCGAACGGCTGCTCGCCGGGATCTGGGCGGAGCTGCTGGGCGTGGAACGGGTCGGCGTCGACGACAACTTCTTCATGCTGGGCGGCGACTCGATCCTCAGCATCCAGGTCGTCTCCCGCGCCCGTGCCGCCGGACTCACCCTCACCCCGCGCGACCTCTTCCGGCACCCCACGGTCGCCGAACTGGCCGCCGCCGACGGCTCGTCCGCGCCCGCCGTCACCGGCACCGCGCCGGTCAGCGGGGCGGTGGACCTCACCCCGATCCAGCACTGGTTCCTCGACCCCCGGCCGCCGCACGCCGACTTCTTCGACCAGTCCGTCGTCATCGAGGCGGCGGGACCGGTGGACGAGGACGCGCTGCGCCACGCCCTCACCGCCCTGTGGGCGCAGCACGACGCCCTGCGCGCCCGGTTCACCGCCGACGCCGACGGCACCTGGCGGCAGGACGTCCCCGCCGCCGACGCCCCGGCGCCCGAACTGCTCCAGGTCCACGGCCCGGGGGCCGAGCAGTCCGTCACGGCGGCGGCCCACGCCGGACTCCGGCTGGCGACCGGACCGCTGTTCACCGCCCGCCTGTTCACGGCCGACGGCACCCGGCCCGCCCGGCTGCTCCTCGTCGCCCACCACCTGGTGGTCGACGGCGTCTCCTGGCGCATCCTGCTGGAGGACCTGGAGACCGCCTACCGGCAGGCCCTGGCCCGAGAGCCCGTACGACTGCCCGCCCGCACCACCTCCGTCGACGCGTGGGTCGGCCGGCTGCGCGAGCACGCCGACGCCTTCGCCGCCCGGCTGGACCACTGGGAGCGGGCCGCCCGGCACTGCGCCGACCCGCTGCCCGTGGACGGCACCGGCGGCAACACCATGGCCGACGTCCGCGAGGTCACCGTACGACTGGACCGTGACCACACCGACGCCCTGCTGCGCCGCGTCCCCGGTGTCTACCGCACCCGCGTCGACGACGTCCTGCTCACCGCGCTCGGCCGGGTCCTCGCCGACTGGACCGGCCACGGCACCGTCGCCGTCGGCCTGGAGGGCCACGGCCGCGAGGACCAGCTGTTCGAGGACGTCGACCTGTCCCGCACCGTCGGCTGGTTCACCTCGCTCTTCCCGGTCGCCCTGACCGTCCCCGACGGCGACTGGGGCACCGCCCTGAAGACCGTCAAGGAGCAGCTGCGCGCCGTGCCCGACCGGGGCCTCGGCTACGGCGTCCTGCGCCACCTCGTCCGCGAGCCCCGGCTCACCGGCGCGCCCGAGCCCGCCATCAGCTTCAACTACCTGGGCCGCTTCGACTGGTCCGGGCCCGGGGGCACCCTGGTCGGGGCGGTGCCCGGCGGCCTGGGCGGCGCCGAGGCGCCCGGCACCGAACGCCCGCACCTGCTGGACGTGGTGGCCCGGGTCGAGGACGACCGGCTGGAGATCACCTGGTACTACAGCGCCGGACGGCACCACGAGGAGACCGTCACCGCGCTCGCCGAGGGCGTGCTGCGGGCGCTGGGCGACATCGTCGCGCACTGCGCCCGGCCCGAGGCGGGCGGCCGTACCCCCTCGGACTTCCCGCTGGCCCGCCTGGACCAGACCGCCGTCGACCGCGTCGCCGGGACCGGCCGGGACGTCGCGGACATCTACCCGCTCACCCCGATGCAGGCCGGGATGCTCTTCCACAGCCTGCTCGACCCGGCCGGACGCACCTACGTCAACCAGGTGCAGCTGGTGCTGAACGGGGTCACCGACCCGGGGGCGCTCGCCGAGGCGTGGCAGCACACCGCGGACGCCAACCCGGTGCTGTGCACCCACCTGGTGTGGCAGGAGACCCCGGAACCGCTCCAGGTCGTCCGGCACCGCGCCACCGTGCCCGTCACCCAGCACGACTGGTCCGGCCGGCCCGCCGACCAGTGCACGGACGACCTGGAACGACTGCTCGCCGAGGACCGGGAGCAGGGCATCGACCTGGGCGCCGCGCCCCTGATGCGGCTGACCCTGATCCGGCTGGCCCCCGACCGGGTCCGCCTGGTGTGGACGTTCCACCACGTCCTGCTCGACGGCTGGAGCGCCGCCCAGGTCTTCGACGAGGTCTGCGAGCGCTACGCCGCGCTGACCTCCGGGCGCCGCCCGCGGCCGACCGAGCGCAGGCCGTTCGCCGAGTATCTGCGCTGGCTCGCCGGACAGGACACCGAACGGGCCGAACGGCACTGGCGGGCCGCCCTCGCCGGCTTCCAGGCCCCCACCGAACTGCCCCGCGACCGGCGGCCCGCCGAGGCCCACCGCGCCTCCTCCTGCGGAACCGTGCGGATGACGCTGGCCCCGGACGTCTCGGCACGGCTGCGCGAGACCGCCCAGCGCTCCGGGCTCACCCTGAACACCGTCCTCCAGGGCGCCTGGGCGCTGCTGCTGGCCCGCTACGGCGGCGGCACCGACGTGGTGTTCGGCACCACCGTCTCCGGGCGGCCCGCCGAACTGCCCGGCGTCACCTCGATGGTGGGCCTGTTCATCAACACCCTGCCCACCCGGGCCCGCGTCGACGGGGAGCGCCCGCTGCTGGACTGGCTGCGCGAACTCCAGGCCGCGCAGTCCGAGGCCCGCCGCCACGACTTCGTCTCCCTCGCGCAGTTGCAGTCCTGGAGCGAAGTGCCCGGCGGCACCGGCCTGTTCGACTCCATCGTGGTCTTCGAGAACTACCCGTTCGACGAGAACGCGCTGGCCCGGCACGGCCTGTCCATGGAGCAGGAACGGGACCTGGAACCGACCAACTACGCGCTGAGCGTGGTCGTCGCGCCCGGCGAGACCCTGGCCGTGAACCTGGACTACGACCCGGACGCCTTCGACGCCGAGACCGTACGGGTGCTCGGCGAGAGCCTGCGCACCCTGCTGACCGGCATGGCCGACGACCCCGGCCGCACCCTCGCCGAACTGCCCCTGCTCGACGCGGCCGGGGCACGGACGCTGGTGGACCGCCTGAGCGGGCCCGTGGCCGCGCTGCCGCACGGCACCCTGCCGGAGGCGTTCCGACGGCAGGCCGAGCGCACCCCGGACGCCATCGCCGTCCGCCACGGCGACCAGTGCCTCACCTACGCCGAACTCGACGCCCGCGCCGACCGGCTGGCCCGCCGGCTCATCGCCGCCGGCGCCGGACCCGAGCGGTTCGTCGCCCTGTGCCTGCCGCGCACCGCCGACCTGATCGTGGCCCTCCTCGCGGTGCTCAAGAGCGGCGCCGCATACCTGCCGGTCGACCCCCAGTACCCGGCCGAGCGCGTCGCGTTCCTCTTCGAGGACGTACGGCCCGACGCCGTGATCACCGCCGAGGCGACCGCCGGACGGCTGCCCGAGGGACCGTTCACCCGCATCCTGCTGGACGAGGAACCGGACCCCCGGGTACCGGACACCCCGGTCGGCGACGGCGACCGCCGTACCGCCCTGCTGCCCGGCCACCCCGCCTACGTGATCCACACCTCCGGCTCGACCGGCCGCCCCAAGGGCGTCGTCGTCAGCCACGCCTCCGTCCTCGCCCTGACCGACTGGGCGGCGGCCGAGTTCAGCGGCCGGGGGCTCTCCCATGTGATCGCCTCCACCTCGCTCAACTTCGACGTGTCGGTCTTCGAGATCTTCTCCCCGCTGCTCTCCGGCGGCTGCGTCGAGGTCGTCCGCGACCTGCTGGCCCTCGCCGAACGCCCCGGGCCCTGGCGGGCCGGACTGCTCAGCGCGGTGCCCTCCGCCCTCGACCGGCTGCTCGCCGAGGACGCCGTACAGCTCACCGCCGACACCGTCGTCCTCGCGGGGGAGGGGCTGCCCGCCCGGACCGTGCGCCGGGTCCGCGACGCCGTCCCCGGCAGCGAGGTGCGCAACATCTACGGGCCCACCGAGGCCACCGTCTACGCCACCGCCTTCACCTGCGACCCGGCCGACCCCGACCGGGACCCGCCCATCGGCCGGCCCCTCGGCGGCGCCCGCGCCTATGTGCTGGACGAGCGGATGCGCCCGGTGCCCGTCGGCGCGCCCGGCGAGCTGTTCCTCGCCGGGACCGGTGTCGCCCGCGGCTATCTGCGCCGCCCCGGCCTGACCGCGTCCCGCTTCCTGCCCGACCCGTTCGGCCCCGCCGGCAGCCGCATGTACCGCACCGGCGACCGGGTCCGCTGGACGGCCGACGGCGACCTGGTCTACCTCGGGCGCGGCGACGACCAGGTGAAGGTGCGCGGCTTCCGCATCGAACTCGGCGAGGTGGAGGCCGCGCTGGCCCGCCACCCGGCCGTGGCGGCGGCAGCGGCCCGGGTGGTGGAGCAGGACGGCCACCGCCGCCTCATCGGCTACGCGGTACCCCGCGCGGCCGGTCTGCCGGACCCCGCCGAACTGCGCGCCTTCCTCGCCGGCAGCCTCCCCGACCACCTGGTCCCCGCCCTCGTCCTGCCGCTGGAGCGGCTGCCGCTCGGCGCCACCGGCAAGCTCGACCGGCGCGCCCTGCCCGCCCCCGAGCGGGCCGCACCGGGCGCCGGTACGGGAGCGGGCCGCCCGCCGCGCACCGAGGCGGAGCACACCCTCGCGGCCATCTGGTCCGATGTGCTGGGCGTGCCCGAAGTGGGAGCCGACGACAACTACTTCATGCTCGGCGGCGACTCCATCCTCGGCATCCAGATCGTCTCCGCCGCCCGCCGGGCCGGGCTCGCCCTGAACCCCCGGCACCTGTTCACCCACCAGACCCTCGCCGAACTCGCCGCCGCGGCCGAGCGGTTGCCGGACGGCGCCGCGTCCGCCGGTGCCGAGCAGGGCCCGGTGACCGGCGAGGTCCCGCTCACCCCCGTACAGCACTGGCTGCTCGACACGCTCACCGGGGACCCCGCGCACTTCAGCCAGACCGTCTCCTACGAACTGGCCGAGGACCCCGACGAGACGGTGCTGCGGGCCGCGCTGGCCGCCGTACTGGAGCACCACGACGCGCTGCGGCACCGCTTCGAGGCGGCCGGGGACGGCCGGTGGCGGCAGTACGGCACCGCGCCCGGCGACACCGTCCCGCACCTGGAGGTGCACCGGGACGCGGAGCCCCGCGAGGTGGCCGCCGCCCTCGGCGCCGGGTTCGACCTGGCCCACGGGCCGCTGCTGCGCGCCGCCCTGTGCCGGACGGGCGGCGCCGGACGGCCGGTGCTGCTGCTCGCCGCCCACCACCTCGTCGTGGACGCCGTGTCCTGGCGGCTGGTCCTGGAGGACCTGGAGAGCGCCTACCGTGCCCTGCGGGACGGGGAACGGCCCGGACTCGGCGCCAAGAGCACCTCGTTCCAGGCGTGGGCCAGGCGGCTCGCCGAGCACACCGAGGCGGGCGGCTTCGACGCCGAACTCGGCCACTGGCGGGGCGTCGACACCGGGACCACCCTGCCGGCCGACCACACCGGCGGCGCGAACACCGTCGCCGTCGAGGAGAGCCTGACCGCCGGACTCGACGCCGAGGAGACCCGCCGCCTGCTCCAGGACGTCCCGGACGTCTACCGCACCCGCGTCAACGACGTCCTGCTCACCGCGCTGGGCCGGGTCCTGGCCCGCTGGACCGGCCGGGACCGGGTGGCGGTCACCCTGGAGGGCCACGGCCGCGAGGAACTCTTCGCCGGCACGGACCTCGCCCGCACCACGGGCTGGTTCACGACCGTGTACCCGGTCGCCCTGGACGTGCCCCGGGACGCCGGTACCGGCGCCGTGCTGAAGTCCGTCAAGGAGAACCTGCGGGCCGTACCGAACGGTGGCCTCGGCTACGGCGCGCTGCGCCATCTGCACCCGACGGCGGGCGCCGGACTGCCCGGTCTGCCGCAGGTGTGCTTCAACTACCTCGGCCGGCAGGACCGCACCGCCGCACCCGGCGGCCTGCTGGGCGCGCCCCACGGCGACGGCCTCTCCGGCGGCATGGACCGCACGGCGGACCGCCCCCACCTGCTGGACGTCCTCGGCCGGGTCACCGGCGACCGGCTGGAGTTCACCTGGTCGTACTCCCGCGAGGTGCACCGGCCGCAGACCGTCGCCCGGCTCGCGGCCGAACTGGCCGACGAACTGCGCGCGATCGTCCGGCACTGCGCCGAACCCGGCGCGGGCGGCCGTACACCCTCCGACTTCCCGCTCGCGCCATTGGACCAGACCGCTGTCGACCGCCTGGTCGGCAGCGGGGCGGACGTCACGGACGTGTACCCGCTCACACCCACCCAGACCGGCATGGTGATGCACGGCCTGGACGAGGCCGAACACGGCCTGTACGTCGAGCAGATCACCTTCGTGGCCGACGGCGCCCGCGACCCGGGCACCCTGGCCGCCGCCTGGCAGCACGTCGTCGACCGCACCCCCGTGCTGCGCACCTCCGTCGCCCTGCACGGCGTGCCCGTACCGCTCCAGCTCGTCCACCGGGACGCGACCCTGCCGGTCACCGAGCACGACTGGAGCACACTGCCGAAGGACCGGCGGGAGGCGGAGCTGGAGCGGCTGCTCGCCGACGAACGGGCCCGGGGCCTCGCCCTGGAGCACGCCCCGCTGCTGCGGCTCGCCCTGGTCCGGCTCGGTCCGGACGCGGTACGGGTCGTGTGGACCTTCCACCACGTCCTGCTGGACGGCTGGAGCGTCTTCCACGTCCTGGCCGACGTGATGGCCGCGCACGAGGCCCTGGTCCGGGGCGAGCGGCCCCGGCTGCCCGAGCGCCGCCCGTTCGCCGACTACGCCGCCTGGCTGGCCGCCCGGGGCTCCGGCCCCGCCGAGGACCACTGGCGGGCCGTCCTGTCCGGCCTGCGCACACCGACCCCGCTGCCGTACGACCGCAGGCCCGCCCCCGGCACCACGGCCCGCTCGGGCACCTGGCTGTCGCAGCGGCTCGGCACCGAGGAGACCCGCAGGCTCCAGGAGTTCGCGCGCCGGCACCGGCTCACCCTGAACACCCTGGTGCAGGGCGTCTGGGCGCTGCTGCTGGCCCGGTGGAGCGGGGAGGCGGAGGTGTGCTTCGGCACCACCGTCTCCGGACGGCCCGCCGACCTGCCCGGCGCCGACACCATCACCGGCCTGTTCATCACCACGCTGCCCGCCCGGATCGCCGTCGACGGCGGCGCGCCCGCGGCCGGCTGGCTGCGCGCGGTGCAGGAGGCGCGGGCGGAGGACCGGCGCCACGACCACCTGCCCCTCAACGCACTGCGCTCCCTCACCGAACTGCCGTCCGGCACCGGCCTGTTCGACAGCCTGGTGGTCTTCGAGAACTATCCGGTCGGCGACGCGACCGCGGGCGCCCACGGGCTCGCCCTGCGCGACCTGGACGCCCGGGAGGCCACCAACTACCCGCTCACCGTGGTCGTCTCGCCCGGCGACCGGCTCGCCGTCGAACTCGGTTACGACCCGCGGTGCTTCGACGCGGACACCGCCGACTCGCTCGCCGCGCAGCTGCTGCACACCCTGCACACCCTGGCCGGCACGGACGGCGCCGTCCGCCTCGACGATGTCGACGTACTGCCGCCCGCCCAGCGCGAGCGGCTGCTGCGCGGGCCCTCCCGCCCGGCCTGCGGCGCGGTGCCCGCCGTCACCCTGCCCGCCCTCGTGGAGGCCGCCGTCGACCGCCGCCCGGACGCCCCGGCGCTCGCCGCGTCCGGCTCCCTGCTCACCTTCGCCGAGGCGGAGGCGCGGGCCAACCGGCTGGCGCACCGGCTCATCGCCCGGGGCGCCGGACCCGGCGACGTCGTCGCGCTGCTGCTGCCCCGCTCCGTGGACATGGTGCTGGCCCAGCTGGCGGTGACCAAGGCGGGTGCCGCGTTCCTGCCCGTGGACCCCGCCTACCCCGAGGAGCGGATCGCGCTGATGCTGCGCGACGCGGCCCCCGCCCTCACCCTCGACGCCAAGGAGATCGCCGGGCTGCTCGCCGCGCCGCCGGACGAGGTCCCCGGACACCGGCCCGGCGACGCCGACCGGACCCGCCCGCTGGACCTGGACGACCCGGCCTACGTCATCTACACCTCCGGCTCCACCGGCACCCCGAAGGGGGTCGTGGTCACCCATCGCGGGCTCGCCGCGTTCGCCGCCGCCGAGGCCGCCCACTACCAGGTGGCCGAGGGCGACCGGGTGCTGGCCTTCGCCACCCCCAGCTTCGACGCCTCCGTGCTGGAGCTGTGCATGTCCCTGCCGCACGGCGCCAGGCTCGTCGTCCCCCGGCCCGGACCGCTGCTCGGCGCCGAACTGGCCGACGTCCTGCGGGCCGAGCGCATCACCCACACCCTGCTGCCCCCGGCCGCGCTCGCCACCCTGCCCGCCGGCACGCCCGGCACCCTGCCGGACCTCAAGACCCTCATCGTCGGCGCCGAGGCGTGCGGCGCCGACCTCGTGGCCCGCTGGGCGCCGCACCACCGCATGGTCAACTCCTACGGCCCCACCGAGGCCACCGTCGTCGCCACCTGGTCGGCACCGCTGACGGCGGACGGCGGCGCACCCCCCATCGGGCGCCCGCTGCCCGCCACCGGCGCCTACGTCCTCGACGCCCGGCTGCGGCCGGTCCCCGACGGTGTCGCGGGCGAACTCTGGCTGTCCGGACCGGTGCTGGCCCGCGGCTACCTCGGCCGCCCGGGACTGACCGCCGCCCGGTTCCGCGCCGACCCGTTCGGGCCGCCCGGCAGCCGCATGTACCGCACCGGCGACCTGGTGCGCCGCGACAGCGGGGGCGAACTGCACTACCTGGGGCGCACCGACCACCAGCTCAAGCTGCGCGGCCACCGCATCGAGGCGGGCGAGGTGGAGGCGACCCTGGTACGCCACCCGGACGTGCTGGACGCCGTGGTGACCGTACGCGAGGACGAACCCGGCCTGCCGCGCCTGGTCGCCCACCTGCTCACGGCCCCCGGCGCCGAACCCCCGGCCCCGGCCGAACTGCGGGCGCTGGCCGCCCGGTTCCTGCCCGGCCACATGGTCCCGTCGGCGTTCGTGGCGCTGGAGCGCTTCCCGCTCACCGAGAACGGCAAGACCGACCGGGCGGCCCTGCCCGCACCGGCACCGGACACCGAGGAACGGGACCGGCCCGAGTACGTGGCACCGCGCACCCCCACCGAGGAGGCACTGGCGGACATCTGGGAGGAGACCCTGGGGACGTCCGTCGGCGCCGAGGACGACTACTTCCTGCTCGGCGGCGACTCCATGCGCGCCCTGCTCATCGCCTCCCGCGCCAACGACGCGTTCGCCATCACGCTGACCCCCCGGGACGTCCTGGTCTCCCGCACCGTCGCCGCCCTGGCGCTCCTGGTGGAGGAGCAGATCCTCAGCGAGTTCGAGGACGCCGCGTACGGCGACGACGACCACGGCACCGGATACGACGGCGCCGACGGCCAGGGCACCGGCCACGAGGACGCCGCGTTCGGCGGCCACGACGACGAAGACGCCGCGCTCGGCGGCAACGACCACGAACGGTGAGGATCCGACGACCATGACGTCTTCGACCCCTTCGAACCCCTCCGGCCCCGCCCGTCCCTCCCGGCGGGACCGCGCCGAGGCACTGCCCGAGCAGATGCGGGAGGCACTGCGCCGCCGACTCGCCGGGCGGGCCGGCGGCACCGCCCCGGCCGCCCGGCAGGGCATCCCGCGCGCCGACCGGGACCGCCCGCTGCCGCTGTCCTTCGCCCAGCAGCGCCTGTGGTTCCTGGACCGGCTCACGCCCGGCGACCCCCGCTACAACAGCGCGGTCGCGGTCCGCTTCACCGGCCCGCTGGACCGGGCGGCCCTGGAGGCCGCCCTGGCCGCCGTCGTGGCCCGGCACGAGGGGCTGCGCACCACCTTCGAGGAGACCGACGGCCGTCCGGCCCAGCGGGTGCACCCGGCGGGCCCGGTGCCGCTCCCGGTCCGGGACACCGCCGACCTGGACGCGGACCTGAGGGCGGAGTACGCCCGCCCCTTCGACCTGCGGCAGGGTCCGCTGCTGCGCGCCCTGCTGCTGCGCGAGTCCGCCACCGCGCATGTCCTGCTGCTGACGGCTCATCACATCGTCACCGACGGCTGGTCCATGGGCGTCGTCCTGGACGAGCTGTGCACCGCCTACGACGCCCTCGCCCGGGGTGCCGCACCGCAGCTGCCGCCGGTGGCCACGCAGTACCCGGACTTCGCCGTATGGCAGCGCGAACAGCTCTCGGGCGCCCGGCTCGACGACCAACTCGCGCACTGGAAGAAGCGGTTGACCGGCGCGGTGGCACCGGAACTGCCCCTGGACCGGCCCCGGCGCGGCGAGGAGGCGGGCACCGGCGCCGTCCACACCTTCACCGTCCCCGCCGCGCTCACCACCCGGCTGCGCGCCCTCGCCCGGGAGCAGCACAGCACCCTGCACACCGCCCTGGTCGCGGCGACGCAGGCCCTGCTGGCCCGCTGGTCGGGGCAGGACGACATCACCGTCGGCTCCCTGACCCCCGGCCGCTCCCGCACCGAACTGGAACGCACGGTCGGCTTCTTCGTGAACACCGTCGTGCTGCGCACCGCGGTGGACCGCTCCGGCTCGTTCCGGGCGCTGCTGGAGCGGGCCGCCGACACCGTCAACGACGCCTTCGCGCACGGCGACACGCCGTTCGAACGGGTCGTGGAGGCGGTCGGCGCACCCCGCGAGGCCGGCCGCAACCCGCTGTTCGACGTCCTCGTCCTGCTGCACCCCGACCCGCCCGCCGCGACCGCCCCGCACGGCCTCGCCACCAGCCCGGTCGACGTGCCCCGGCAGGCGGCCACCTTCGACCTCAGCGTGGAGTTCGTACCGGACGGCGAAGGCCTGACCGGACTGCTGGAGTACCGCACCGACCTGTTCGACGCGGCCACGGCCGAACGGCTGGCCGGACAGCTGCTGCGCCTGCTGGAGGGCGCCACCGCCACCCCGGACCGCCCGCTGGGCACCCTGCCGCTCCTGTCCGAGGCCGGGATACGCCAGGTCCTCGCCTTCGGGAACCCCGGCCCGCACCAGCCCGAGCCCGACGCCCTCCACGCGGAGCTGTTCGAACGCCGTGCCGCCCGCACCCCGGGCGCCCTCGCCCTCGTCGCGGGCGGCGAACGGCTCGACTACGGCACGCTCAACGCCCGCGCCAACCGGCTCGCCCACCACCTCATCGCACGCGGCGCCGGACCGGAGCGGCTGGTCGCGCTGCGGCTGCCGCGCACCGCCGACATGATCACCGCGATCCTCGCCGTCTGGAAGTCCGGCGCCGGCTACCTCCCGCTCGACACCGCCCTGCCCGAGGAACGCGTCCGGTACCTGCTGGACGACGCCCGTCCGGCCCTGGTGCTGGACGAGGCCGCCCTGCGCGCCGTACCCGCGACCGCCCCGGACACCGACCCGACCGACGCCGACCGGCGCGCCCCGCTGGACCCGGACCACACCGCGTACGTCATCCACACCTCCGGCTCCACCGGCCGCCCCAAGGGCGTCGCCGTGTCCCACCGCTCGGCGGCGCACCTGCTCGCGGCGCACCGGGCGGGCTTCGTCGCCGAGGCGGGCGGCGGCCCGCTCAGGGTCGCGCTCACCGCCTCGTTCTCCTTCGACACCTCCCTGGAGGGCGTGCTGCTGATGGCCGACGGCCATCCCCTGCACCTGGTCGACGAGGTGACCCGGATGGACCCGGCCGCCCTGGTCGAGTACGTCGTCGAGCACCGCGTGGACTTCCTCGACGTCACCCCCTCCTACCTGCGGCAACTGCTGCCCGCCGGGCTGCTCACCGACCCCCGGCACCACCCCCGCGTCCTCATGCTCGGCGGTGAGGCGGTCGGACCCGCGCTGTGGCGGGAGCTGGCCGCCCACCCGGACGTGGCCGCCCACAACTTCTACGGCCCCACCGAGTGCACCGTGGACGCGCTGTCCTGCCGCATCGACGGCGGGGACCGCCCGCTGGTGGGCCGACCGCTGCTCGGTGTGCGGGCCTATGTGCTGGACGACCGGCTCCAGCCGGTACCGCCCGGGGTCGGCGGCGAACTGTACCTCGCGGGCGGCCAGCTGGCCCGGGGCTACACCGGCCGCCCCGGTCTGACCGCCACCCGGTTCCTGCCCGACCCGTACGGCCCGGCCGGCACCCGCATGTACCGCACCGGCGACCTGGCCCGCTGGACCGCCGACGGCCGCCTCGACTACCTCGGGCGCGCCGACGACCAGGTCAAGGTGCGCGGCCACCGCATCGAGCCCGGCGAGATCGAGGCCGCGCTGCTCGCGCTGGACGGCCTCACCGCCGCCGCGGTCGTCGCCGTGCCCGACGCGCACGGGCACACCCGCCTCGCGGCCTACGTCGTGCCCGCGCCCGGCGCCCCCCGGCCCGTCCCCGCCGAACTGCGGGCCGCCCTGCGCCGCGTCCTGCCCGACGCCTGGGTGCCGTCCTCCTTCACCGCCCTGGACACACTGCCGCTGACCACCAGCGGCAAGCTGGACCGCCGTGCCCTGCCCGCACCGGAAACCCCGGACGTGGAGAGGGAGTTCGTCGCCCCCCGCACCCCCGAGGAGGAGACCCTCGCGGCCGTCTGGGCCGAGGTGCTGGGGGTGGACCGCGTCGGGGTCACGGACAACTTCTTCGAACTGGGCGGCGACTCGATCCTGAGCATCCAGGCCGTCTCCCGGGCCCGTGCCGCCGGGCTGCGGATCGGCTCGCAGGACGTCTTCCGGCACCAGACCGTCGCCGATCTGGCCGCCGCCGCGAGCCTGCGCACCGCCGCCGTGCCGGCGCCCCGCCGCCCGCGGCAGGAGGGACCCGCCCCGCTCACCCCGGTCCAGGAGTGGTTCTTCGCCACACACGGCCCGCTGCGGCACTTCAGCATGTCGATGCTGCTCGACCTGCCGTACGACCTCGACGAGCGGGCGCTGGAACAGGCGCTGGCCGCCCTGGTCGCCCGGCACCCGGCCCTGCGCACCCGCTTCGTCCGCTCCGGTGACACCTGGCTCCAGCACCCCGGCGCCGGCCCGGACACCCCGCCACTGACCCGCCACGCCCCCGGCACCCCGCCCGCCGAGGCCGCCGAGCAGGCCCGCGCGGCCCTCGACCCGGCCACCGGCACCCTGCTGCGCGCGGCCCTGCTCACCGGCGGGCAGCGTCCGCGGCTCTTCCTCACCGCCCACCACCTGGCCGTCGACAGCGTCTCCTGGCGGGTGCTGCTCACCGGCCTGGCGGAGGCCTACCGGCAGGCGGCGGCGGGGGAGGAGTCCCGGCCCGAGCCCGAGCACACCGCGTTCGCCGACTGGGCACGCGAACTGGCCGACCTGGTACGCGCCGGCGACCTCGACGACGACCTGCCCTACTGGACACAGGAGGTGGCGCAGCCCCGCAGCCCGCTCCCCGTCGACCTGCCCGGCACCCCGCTCGCCGGATCCGTGCGCACCGTCCGCACCCGCGTGGACCGCGCCACCACCGAGGCGCTGCTGCGCCGCGTCCCGGGGGTGTACCGCACCCAGGTCAACGACGTCCTGCTGAGCGCGCTCGGCCGGGTGCTGGCCGACTGGACGGGCACCGACCGGGTGACCGTCGCGCTGGAGGGCCACGGCCGCGAGGAGGACCTGGCCGAGGGCACCGACCTGTCCCGCACGGTGGGCTGGTTCACCACCCAGTACCCGGTCACCCTGACCCCGGCCGCACCGGACGACTGGGGGAGCACCCTCAAGGCCGTCAAGGAGCGGCTGCGGGCCGTGCCCCGGCGCGGCCTCGGCTACCAGGCGCTCGCGCACCTCGGCTCGCCCCGCCCGGAGGCCCGCGCCCTCGGCGAACTCCCGCTGCCCCAGGTCTGCTTCACCTACCACGGCCAGTGGGAGGCGCCCGGCGGCGGCGACTTCGCGCCCGCCGCCGACGTGCCCGGCCGGGACACCGACCCCGATGAGCCGCTCGACCACCTGCTGGACGTGTCCGCGCTGGTCGCCGACGGCGAGCTGGAGATCACCTGGCACTACAGCGACCAGGTGCACCGGGCCGACACCGTACGGCGGCTGGCCGACGGCATGGTGGGGGCCCTCGGCGCCCTCGCCGAGCACTGCGCGCGCCCCGGCGCGGGCGGCCGTACCCCCTCCGACTTCCCGCTGGCCCGCCTCGACCAGGCCGCGGTGGACCGCATCGCCGGCGACGGCCGGGACACCGAGGACCTGCTGCCGCTCACCCCGCTCCAGGAGGGCATGCTCTTCCACCGGCTGGTCGGCGGACCCGACGACGTCTACGTCGACCAGGCCGCGCTGCTCCTGGAAGGCGTCACCGACCCCGGTGCGCTCGCCCTGGCCTGGCAGCGGGTCACCGACCGCACCCCCGCCCTGCGCACCTCCGTGGTGTGGGAGGGCGTGCCGGTCCCGCTCCAGGTCGTGCACCGCCAGGTCACCGTGCCCGTCGAGCAGGTGGACTGGCGCGAGCTGGACCCGGCGGAGCGGGACGCGCGCTGGGACCGGCTGCGCGCCGACGACCTCGCGCGGGGGCTGGACCTCACCGCCGCCCCGCTGATGCGGCTCACCCTCGTCCGGCTGCCCGGGGACCGGCTGCACCTGCTGTGGACCTCCCACCACCTCATCCTGGACGGCTGGAGCCTGGCCCAGGTCCTCACCGAGGTGTTCGCCGAGTACACGGCGCTGACCACCGGCACCGCGCCCCGGCCCCCGGCCCGCCGGCCGTTCGGCGACTATGTGCGCTGGCTCGCCGGGCAGGACGGCGCGGCGGCCCGCGCGCACTGGCGGGACGTCCTCGCCGGGTTCGCCACCCCCACCCCGCTGCCCGCCGACCGGACCCGGCGCCCGGGACACGAGACCCGCTCCGGCGGCCTGCACACGGCCGGTCTGTCCGACGAGGTCTCCGCGCGGCTGGCCCGCACCGCCCGCGCCGCCGGGCTCACCCTCGGCACCGTGGTGCAGGGCGCCTGGGCGCTGCTGCTGTCCCGCTACAGCGCCGAGCCGGACGTGCTGTTCGGCACCACCGTCTCCGGGCGCCCCGACGACCTGCCCGGCGTCGAGTCGATGGTCGGCATGTTCATCAACACCCTGCCCACCCGCGTCCGCGTCGACGGCCGCCGTACCGCCACCGCCTGGCTCAGGGAACTCCAGGAAGCACAGGCCGACGCACGGCGGTTCGCGGCGGTGTCCCTCGCCGAGCTGACCGCGCTGAGCGACGTGCCGTCCGGCAGCCCCCTGTTCGACAGCATGGTCGCCTTCGAGAACTACCCCTTCGACGAGGCCCGTTCGGACGGCACCGGGATACGCCTGGCGGACGTCTCCGCCCGCGACGCCACCAACTACGCGCTCGTGCTGCGCGCCTACCAGGGCGACCGGTTCGGCTTCGACCTCGCCTACGACCCGCAGCTCTTCGAACCCGCGACCGTACGGGACGTCGCCGACCGGCTGTGCCTGCTGCTCACCGAGCTGGCCGAGGACCCGGAGCGGCCGGTGCGCGACCTCGCCTGGATCACCGCCGAGGAACGGCGGCGCCTCCCGGCCGAGTGGAACGGCACCGAGGAGGGCCGGCCCACCGACACCCTGGACGGCCTCTTCACCGCCCAGGCCGCCCGCACGCCCGGCGCCGAGGCCGTCAGCTGCGGCACCGACCGGCTCGACTACGCCACCCTCGACGCGCGCTCCGGACAGCTCGCCCACCGGCTCGCCGAACTCGGCGCCGGACCCGAGACGTTCGTGGCCCTGGCACTGCCCCGCTCCACCGACCTCGTGGTGGCCGTCCTCGCCGTGCTGAAGACCGGCGCCGCGTACCTGCCCATCGACCCCCGGCTGCCCGCCGAACGGGTACGGCACCTGCTCGCCGACGCCGCCCCGGTGGCGCTCGTGACCACCGGCGGGGCCGAGGGCGGCCCCGTCGTACCCCTGCTGCCGCTGGACGACCCCGGGGTCCGCGCCGACCTGGCCCGCCGCCCGGCCACCGGCCCGGCCCGCCGCGCCCTGCCCGACAGCCCCGCCTACGCCATCTACACCTCCGGCTCCACCGGCCGGCCCAAGGGCGTCGTCGTCCCGCACGCCAACGTGGTCCGCCTGTTCGGCCGCACCCGGCACTGGTTCGACTTCGGCCCCGACGACGTGTGGACGCTGTTCCACTCCTACGCCTTCGACTTCTCCGTGTGGGAGCTGTGGGGCCCGCTGCTGCACGGCGGCCGGCTGGTGATCGTCCCCGAGGACACCGCGCGCTCCCCGGAGGACTTCCTGCGGCTGCTCGCCGACGAACGGGTCACCGTCCTCAACCAGACCCCCTCCGCGTTCTACCCGCTGGTCCGGGCGGACGCCGAACTCCCCGACGTCAGCGCCCGGTTGGCCCTGCGCACGGTGATCTTCGGCGGTGAGGCACTGGACGTGGACCGGCTCGCCGACTGGTACCTGCGCCACCCGGACACCGCGCCGCGCCTGGTGAACATGTACGGCATCACCGAGACCACCGTGCACGTCACCTACGCCCCGCTGGACCGCTTCACCGCCCGCACCGGGGCCGCGAGCCCCATCGGCACCGGCATCCCGGACCTGCGGGTGCATGTGCTGGACGACCTGCTGCGGCCCGTGCCCCCCGGCGCCGTCGGCGAGCTGTTCGTCGCGGGCGAGGGCCTGGCGCGCGGCTACCTGAACCGGCCCGGCCTCACCGCGACCCGGTTCCTCGCCGACCCGTTCGGACGGCCCGGCACCCGCATGTACCGCACCGGGGACCGGGCCCGCCGCCGGGCCGACGGCTCCCTGGAGTACCTCGGCCGCGCCGACCAGCAGGTGAAGATCCGCGGCTACCGCATCGAACCCGGCGAGATCGAGGCCGCCCTGCACACCCACCCGGGCGTGGGCGCCGCCGCCGTCGGCGTGTACGAGGACGCCACCGGGACCCGCCGCCTGGTCGCCCACGTCGTCGGCACCGGCTCCGGCGACCGCACCGCGCCACCGCCGCCCGCCGCCGAACTGCGCGCCCACCTGGAGGCGTTGCTGCCCGCGCACATGGTGCCGGCGGCCTACGTACCGATGGCCGCGCTGCCGCTCACCGTGAACGGCAAGCTCGACCGGCGCGCCCTGCCCGCCCCCGGCCCCGACGGCTTCGCCGCCGACCGCGAGCGGACCCCGCTGCGCACCCCCGCCGAACGGCTGGTCGCCGCCGCCTGGACGGACGTCCTGGACACCGACGAGGTCGGCGCCGACGACGACTTCTTCGCCCTCGGCGGCGACTCCATCCTCGCCGTGCGGGTCACCTCCCGGCTGCGCGCCGCCTTCGGCACCGACGTCTCGCCCCGGCTGCTGTTCACCCACTCCACGCTGTCCGACCTCGCGACCGCGCTCGGCGAACCGGCGGGGGCCGCGCACACCGCCGACGTCATCCCGGCCCTCCCCGCGGACACCCCCGCGCCGCTGTCGTACGCGCAGCAACGCCTGTGGTTCCTCGACCGGTTCGAACCCGGCAGCACCGAGTACACCACCCTGTCCGCGCTGCGGCTGCGCGGCCCGCTGGACACCGCCGCCCTCGGCGCCGCCCTGGACGGCCTGGTCGCCCGGCACGAGACCCTGCGCACCACGTTCGCCGAACACGACGGGCAGGCCCGGCAGATCGTCCAACCGGCGCGGCCCGTCGACCTGCCGGTGACCGAACTCCCGGACATCACGGCCCTGGACGGCTTCCTGGAGCGGGTGGCCGCCACCCCCTTCGACCTGACCACCGGACCGCTGCTGCGCGCCCGCCTGGCCCGGCTGGCCGCCGACGACCACGTCCTCGTCCTGGCCGTGCACCACATCGTCACCGACGGCTGGTCCATCGGCGTGCTCGGCCGTGACCTGAGCGAGCTGTACGCGGCGGCCCTCGCGGACCGTCGCCCCGAACTGCCCGCGCTGCCCGTCCGTTACGCCGACCACGCCGCCTGGCAGCGGGCCCGCGCCGACCGGGCCGAGACCGAACTCGCCCACTGGCGAGAAGCCCTGGACGGTGTCACCCCGCTGGAACTGCCCACCGACCGGCCGCGCCCGGCGGTCCGCACCCGCGACGGCGACCTGGTGACCTTCACCCTGCCCGCCGCGCTGACCGGGCGGCTGCGCGAGCGCGGCCGGGAGGCCGACGCCACCCTGTACATGACGCTGGTGGCGGCCTGCCAGATCCTGCTCGCGCGCTGGGCCGGACAGGAGGACATCACCGTCGGCACCGTGACCGCGGGACGCGACCGGCCCGAACTGCACGACGTGGTCGGCATGTTCGTCAACACCCTGGTGCTGCGCTCCCGGGTCCGTCCCGAACTGCCCTTCCGTGAGCTGCTGTCCGAGGTCCGCACGACCGTCCTGGACGCGTTCGCCCACCAGGAGGTGCCCTTCGAGCGGGTGGTGGACGCCGTCCAGCCCGAGCGGGACACCAGCCGCACCCCGCTGTTCCAGGTCATGGTCGCCCTGCACAACCTCGACGCCGAGCCGCCCCGGCTGCCCGGTCTGACCGCCGAGCCGGTCACCCCGCCGGTCCGCAACGCCACCTTCGACCTGGCCTTCGACTTCGTCGAGACCGACAGTGGTCTGACCGGCTATCTGGAGTACAACACCGGGCTCTTCGACCGCGACACCGCCGAGCGCCTGGCCGGCCGGCTGCGCGTCCTGCTGGAGGCCGCCACCGAGGCCCCGGAGCGGGCCGTCGGCGCGCTGCCCCTGATGACCGACGACGAACGGCGGCAGGTGCTCCGCCACGGCGAGGGCGTCCGGCTGCCCGAGCCGGACACCACCTTCCCCGCCCTGTTCGAGGCCCGGGCCGCCCGCACCCCGCACCACACCGCCCTGGTCGCCCGCGACACCACCCTCGACTTCGCCACGCTCGACGAGCGCGCCAACCGGCTCGCCCACCACCTCATCGCCCAGGGCGCCGGCCCCGAGGACATCGTCGCCGTACGCCTCCCGCGCACCTCCGAGCAGGTGATCGCGCTGCTCGCGGTCGCCAAGGCGGGCGCCGCCCTGCTCAGCCTCGATCCCGAACTCCCGAAGGAACGGGCGGACTTCCTGCTGGCCGACGCCCGTCCGCACACCCTGCTCGCCGACCTCGCCGAAGTGCCCTGGGACCGGCTGCCCGCCCACGACCCGACCGACGCCGACCGCGTCCGGCCCCTGCTGCCCGGGCACACCGCCTACGTCATCTACACCTCCGGCTCCACCGGCCGGCCCAAGGGCGTCGCCGTCGAACACCGGCAGCTGGTCAACCTGTGCCACGACCACGAGAGGGGCCTGCTCGCCCCGCACACCGGCGACGGCCGCCGGCTGCGCGCCGCGCTCAGCGCCTCCTTCTCCTTCGACACCTCCTGGGAAGGGCCGCTGCTGCTCGCCCTCGGCCACGAGGTGCACCTCATCGACGAGGACGTACGCCTGGACCCAGAGGCGTTCTGCGCCCAGGTCGCCGACCGCCGGCTCGACCTGGTGAACGTCACCCCCTCCTTCCTGCGGGAGCTGACCTCCGCCGGCCTGCTGGCCCCCGGCCGCCACCACCCGGGCCTGCTGCTCGTCGGCGGCGAGGCCGTCACCCCGGCCGACTGGCGCGAACTCGCGCGGGTGGAGCGGGAGTCGGGGATCGCCGTGTACAACATGTACGGCCCCACCGAATGCACCGTCGACGCCGTCTACGGCCGCGTCGCCGACCGCCCCGACCGGCCCGTCATCGGCCGCCCCGGCGGCAACCTGCGCGCCTATGTGCTCGACGGCGCCCTGCGCCCGGTGCCGCCCGGGGTACCCGGCGAGCTGTACCTGGCCGGGGCCCAGGTCGCCCGCGGCTACCTGAACCGGCCCGGCCTCACCGCCGCCCGCTTCGTCGCCGACCCGTTCGGGGCGCCGGGCGAGCGGATGTACCGCACCGGGGACCGGGCCCGCTGGGACCGGGACGGGCTGCTGGAGTTCCTCGGCCGGGTGGACGAGCAGGTCAAGATCCGCGGGTTCCGCATCGAGCCCGGCGAGGTGGAGGCCGCCCTCCTCGGCCACCCGGACATCACCGACGCCGCCGTCGCCGCACGCGAACACGCGGGGCGCTTCATCCTCGTCGGCTACGTGGTGCCGGCCGGCGACCGCGTCCCGTCCGCCGACGACCTGCGCCTCGCGCTGCGCCGCACCCTGCCCGACCACATGGTGCCCACCGCGTTCGTCCCGCTGGCCCGCATCCCGCGCACCACCAGCGGCAAGACCGACCGGCGCGCCCTGCCCGCCCCGCCCGCGCAGCCCGACAGCACCACCCCCTACGTCGCCCCCCGGCCCGGCGCCGAGGAACGCCTGGCCGCGATCTGGGCCCAGGTCCTCGGCGTCGAACGGGTCGGCACCCGTGACAACTTCTTCGCGCTCGGCGGCGACTCCATCCTGAGCATCCAGATCGTCGCCCGCGCCCGGCAGGCCGGACTCGCCCTCACCACCAAGGACGTCTTCCGTCACCAGACCATCGCCGAACTGGCCCTGCGCACCGAGGAGTCGGCGCCCCGGTCCGTCGCCGCCGAGCAGACCGGCGAGGCACCGCTCACCCCGATCCAGCACTGGTACCTCGACGGCCGCGACCCCGGGGACCGGCTCCGCTTCACCATGACCCAGCGCCTCGAACTCGCCCCCGGCATAAGCGAGTCGGCCGTCCGTGAGGCCGTCGACGCCCTCGTGCGCCACCACGCGGCCCTGCGCACCCGGTTCCACCGCACCGCCGACGGCTGGCGCCAGGAAGCCCTGCCGCAGGCACCGGACGGCGTCTTCAGCCACCACGACACGGCCGCGCTCACCGGCGCCGCACTGGAGGCCGAGGTCCAGCGGCTCACCGACGAGGCGCAGTCCGCGCTCGACCCCGTCGAGGGCCGCGTCGTGCGCGCCCTGTTCTTCGACCGGGGCCCGGCACAGGCGCCCCAGCTCGTCATCACCGCCCACCACCTGGTGATCGACGGCGTCTCCTGGCGCATCCTGCTGGCCGACCTGGAGACCGCCCACCGGGCTGCCGCGGCCGGCCGGCCCGTCGAACTCCCCGCCACCGGAACCTCGTTCACCCAATGGGCCACCCGGCTCGACCGGCACACCCGCTCCGGTGCCCTGGACGCCGACCTGGCGTACTGGACACGCACCGCCGACGCCCCCGCCGCCCTGCCCGCGGGCCGCCCCGGCCCCAACACCCACGGCACCGCCGCCACCCTCACGGTCACCCTGGACGCCGCGACCACCGACGCCCTGCTGCGCAAGGTCCCGGACACCTACCGCACCCAGGTCAACGACGTGCTGCTCAGCGCCCTCGGCCGCACCCTGGCCCGCTGGTGCGGGCACGGCACCGTGCTGCTGGGCGTGGAGGGACACGGCCGGGAGGACCTGTTCGAGGACGCCGACCTGTCGCGGACCGTCGGCTGGTTCACCGCCGAGTACCCGCTCGCCCTCACCACCGACCCCGACGCCGGGTGGCACGACACCCTCCGCTCGGTCAAGGAGCAGCTGCGCGCGGTGCCGCTGCACGGACTGAGCCACGGCGCCCTGCGCCGCCTCGTCCCCGGCAGCCCGCTGACCGGCGCCCCGGCCCCGCAGATCGGCTTCAACTACCACGGCCAGTGGGACACCGGCAACGCCGACGGCGGCGGCCTGGTCCGCGGCGCCCTGCCCCCGGCCGGCCGCGACACCGACCCGGACGAACCCCGCCCCTACGTGCTGGACATCACCGGGGTCGTCCAGGACGGGCGCCTGGAGTTCGGCTGGACCTACCCGGCGGCCGTCCACGACGAGGACACCGTCCGCCGGCTCGCCGAGGAGACCCTCGCCGCGCTGCGGGACATCGTGGCCCACTGCGCCCAGCCCACGGCGGGCGGCCGCACACCCTCCGACTTCCCGCTCGCCGGGCTCGCCCAGGACCAGCTGGACCGGCTCATCGGCACCGGCCGGGACGTCGAGGACGTCCTGCCGCTCACCCCGCTCCAGGCCGGCATGCTCTTCCACGGCCTCGTGGACACCGAGCACGCCTACTTCGACCGCACGGCCGTACGGCTCGCCGGAGTGGCCGACCCGGGGGCCTTCGCCACCGCCTGGCAGCAGATCGCGGACCGCACCCCGGCCCTGCGCGGCTCCGTGCACTGGCACGGCCTGCCCCACCCCGTCCAGGTGGTCCACCGGCACGCCGAACTGCCCGTCACCCGGCTCGACTGGCGCGCCCTGACACCCGCACAGCGCGCGGCGGCCACCGAGCGGCTGCTCGCCGAGGACCGCGCGGCCGGCATGGACCTCACCACCGCACCCCTCACCCGGCTCACCCTGGCCGCCCTGCCCGGCGACGAGGTCCTGCTGGTGTGGTCCACCCACCACATCGTCCTGGACGGCTGGAGCACCGGGCAGCTGCTCACCGAGGTGTGCGAACGCTACGCCGCCCTCACCGGCGGCCCGGACCCGGCGCCCCCGGCCCGACGGCCGTTCGCGGACTTCCTGCACTGGCTCGCCGCCCAGGACGAGACGGCGGCCGAACGGCACTGGTCCGAGGCGCTGTCCGGCTTCACCGCCCGCACCCCGCTGCCGTACGACCGCACGCCCGCCGAGGCCCACCGCGCCCGGTCGGCCGCCGCCGTCCACCACGAGCTGGACGCGGACGTCTCGCGCAGGCTGCGGGAGAGCGCCGCACGCGCCGGACTCACCGTCAACACCGTCCTGGAGGGCGCCTGGGCCCTGCTGCTGGCCCGCTCCAGCGGCCAGGACGACGTGGTGTTCGGCACCACGGTCTCCGGCCGTCCGGCCGAACTGCCGGGCGTCGAAGGCATGATCGGCATGTTCATCAACACCGTGCCGACCCGGGTCCGGATCCCCTCCGGACCGGTCCTGCCGTGGCTGCGCGGCCTCCAGGAACGGCAGAGCGACGCCCGCCGCTTCGACTTCCTCGCCCTGCCCCGCATCCAGGCCATGAGCGAAGTCCCGCCCGGCGAGTTCCTGTTCGACAGCATGCTGGTCTTCGAGAACTACCCCGTGGACGAGTCGGCGACGGCCCGTACCGGCGTCCGGGTCGAGGAGGTGCGCGCCGACGACGCCACCACCTTCCCCTGGTGCCTGCGCGCCCACCTCGCCGAACGGCTCGGTTTCGACCTCGCCTACGACCCCGCCCTGTTCGACCCCGCCACCGCCGAGCGCGCCGCGGACCGCCTGGCCGCGCTGCTGACCGCCCTCGCCGACGGCTTCGACACCGGCCTGGACGGGCTCGACCTGCTCGTCCCGGCCGACCGCGCACTGCTCGCCGCCTGGAACACCACCGCCCGGCGGGCCGACCCGCGCAGCCCGGTCGACCTGTTCGCCGACCAGGCCCGGCGCACCCCCGACGCCGTCGCGGTCCAGGACGGCGACCGGGAACTGACCTACCGGCAGCTGCACGACCGGGCCGCCGCGCTGGCCGCCCGGCTGCTGGCGGACGGGCTCGCGGCCGAGGACCGGGTGGCGCTGCTCCTGGACCGCTCCGCCGAACTCGTCGTCGCCCAGCTCGCCGTGCTCATGGCCGGCGGCGCCTACCTGCCCGTCGACACCCGCGCCCCCGAGGAACGCCGCCGCACCCTGCTCGACGGGGCCGGCGCGACGGTCCGGCTCACCGCCGCCGACGTGGCCGCCGCCCGGACCGGCAGCGCCGCACAGCACCTCCCGGCCGCCGACCCCGACCGGCTGGCCTACGTGATGTTCACCTCCGGCTCCACCGGCCTGCCCAAGGCGGTCGCGGTACGGCACCGGGACGTGGCCGCGCTCGCCACCGACAGCCGGTTCGCCGACGGCGTGTGCGACCGGGTGCTGCTGCACTCGCCGGTGGCCTTCGACGCCGCCACCTTCGAGGTGTGGGCGCCACTCCTCAACGGCGGCCGGGTGATCGTCGCGCCGGACGGCAGCGTGGACGCCGCCCTGCTGCGCCGGTACGCCGACGGCGGCGGGCTGACCGCGCTGTGGCTGACCGCCGGACTGTTCCGGCTGCTCGCCCAGGACGCCCCCGACTGCTTCCGGGGCCTGCGGCAGGTGTGGACCGGCGGTGACGTGGTGCCCGCCCCGGCCGTGCGCCGGGTCCTCACCGCCTGCCCCGGCCTGACCGTCGTGGACGGCTACGGCCCCACCGAGACGACGACCTTCGCCACGTCCTTCGCGCTCGCCGACCCGGCGACGGTCCCCGACACCCTGCCCATCGGCCACCCGCTCGACGACATGCGCGTCCACGTCCTCGACGCCCGGCTACGGCCCGTACCGCCGGGCTGCGCGGGCGAGCTGTACCTCGCCGGGGAAGGCGTCGCCCGCGGCTACCTCGGCCGCCCCGGCGACACCGCCGCCCGCTTCCTCCCCGACCCGTTCGGGGCGCCCGGCGAGCGGATGTACCGCACCGGCGACCTGGCCCGCAGGCGGCCGGACGGCACCGTCGAGTTCCTCGGCCGCGCCGACGACCAGGTCAAGATCCGCGGCTTCCGGGTGGAGCCCGGCGAGGCCGAGGCCGCGCTCGCCGCCCACCCGGACATCACCGACATCACCGTGGTGGCCCGCGAGGACCGGCCCGGCGCCAAGCGGCTCGTGGCGTACGTCGTCGGACCCGCCGCCGACGGCATCGAGGAACTGCGGGCCTTCGCCGTCCGCACCCTGCCCGACTACCTCGTCCCCACCGCCTTCGTCCCGCTCGACGCCCTCCCGCTGAGCCGCAACGGCAAGGTCGACCGCGCCGCCCTGCCCGCGCCCGACACCCAGCCCGGGCGTGCACGGGTGGCGCCCCGCACCGAGGCCGAGCGCCGCACCGCGGACGTCTTCGGCGAGGTGCTGGGCAGCGAACCGCCCGGTGCCGAGGACGACTTCTTCCAGCTGGGCGGCGACTCGATCCTCAGCATCCGGCTCGCCTCCCGCCTCGCGGAGGTCTTCGACACCGAGGTGACACCCCGCGCGGTGTTCACCCACCCCACACCGGCGGCGCTGGCCCGGCTGCTCGGCGACCGGCAGGGCTCCGGCCGCCCGGCCATCGTCCCGGTCGCCCGGGACGCGGTCGCCCCGATGTCCCACGCCCAGCAACGCCTGTGGTTCCTCCACGAGTTCGAGCCCGCGGGCGCCGAGTACGTCACCGCGCTCGCCCTGCGGCTGCGCGGCACCCCGGACACCGCGGCGCTCCGCGCGGCCCTCGCCGCCGTGGTCGCCCGGCACGAGGCACTGCGCACCACCTTCGACAGCGTCGACGGGCACGGCATCCAGCGTGTGCACCCGCCGCGCGAGGTCCCGCTGCCGGAGCACGACCTGACCGGTCTCGCCCCGGCCGACCGGGAACCCGGGCTGCGCCGCCTGCTCGCCGCCGAACGCGCCCGGCCGTTCGACCTGCGCGAGGGCCCGCTGCTGCGGGCCGGCCTGGTCCGGCTCGCCGACGACGACCACGTGCTCACCCTCGCCCTGCACCACATCGTCACCGACGGCTGGTCCACCTCCGTCCTGCTCGGCGACCTCGCCCACTACTACCGGGCCGAACTCGGCGTCGCCCAGGCGCCGTTGCCGCCGCTCCCGGTGCAGTACGCCGACTACGCCCACTGGCAGCGCACCACCGGGGACACCGGCGCCGACGAACACCTCGCCTACTGGAAGGCGCACCTGGCCGACACCGCCCCCCTGGAGCTGCCCACCGACCGGCCCCGGCCGCCGGTGCGCACCAGCGCCGGCGCCACCGCCCGGCTGGTGGTGCCCGCCCGGACCGTACGCGGCCTGACCCGGCTCGCCCGCGACCACGGCACCACCCTGTTCACCACGCTCGTCGCCGCCGCCCAGGCCTACCTGGCCCGGCTCTCCGGTGCCGAGGACATCGCCGTCGGCACCGTCACCTCCGGCCGCGACCGGCCCGAGACCCAGGCCCTCGTCGGGTTCTTCGTGAACACCCTGGTGCTGCGCTCCCGGGCCGAGGCGGGGACCCCCTTCTCCGGGTTCCTCACCGCCGTACGGGGGACCGTCCTGGACGCCTTCGCCCACCAGGACGTGCCCTTCGAACGGGTCGTCGACGAGGTGCAGCCGGTCCGGGACACCAGCCGCAGCCCGCTCTTCCAGGTCATGGTCGTCCTCCAGAACACCCCGGCCGCCGGCCTCGACCTGCCCGGACTGGACGTCACCGACGTCGAACCCGACTCGGACCAGGCCGCGTTCGACCTCACCCTGGAGTTCGCCGAGAGCGACTCGGGGGAACTGCACGGCCTGCTCACCTACAACACCGACCTGTTCGACCCGGCCACGGCCGAGCGGATGGCCGGTCAGCTCGGCACCCTGCTGCACGCCGTCGCCACCGACCCGCACCGCCCGCTGGGCGCCCTGCCGCTGTCCTCCGACGGCGAGCTGAAGGCACTGCTCGACCAGGGCCGCGGCGACTTCCCGCCGGTGCCCGAGCGCACCCTGCCGGACCTGTTCGAACAGCAGGCGGCCCGCACCCCGGACGCGGTCGCGCTGGTGGACGGCGACCGCGAGCTGAGCTACGCCGAGGTGGACCGGGCGGCCAACCGGCTGGCCCACCGGCTCATCCGGGACGGCGTCGGACCCGAGCGGGTGGTCGCCCTGGCGCTGCCCCGCTCGGCGGCGACCGTCGTGGCCCAGCTCGCCGTCGCCAAGGCCGGCGGCGCCTTCCTGCCCGTCGACCCGAACTACCCCGAGCAGCGACGGGAGTTCATGATCCGGGACGCGGGCGCCCACCTGGTCCTCGACGACCCCGCCGGGGTATGGGCGGCCGACGGACCGGAGTCCGCGCCCACGGACGCCGACCGCGCCCGCCCGCTGACCCCCGCCCGCCCCGCCTACGTCATCTACACCTCCGGCTCCACCGGCACACCCAAGGGCGTCGTCGTCACCCACCGGGGCCTGGCCTCCTTCGCCGCCGCGGCCGCCGAACGGTACGAGGCGGGCCCCGGCGACCGGGTGCTCCAGTTCGCCTCGCCCAGCTTCGACGCCTCCGTGCTGGAACTGTGCGTGTCCCTGCTCAGCGGGGCCGCGCTGGTGACCGGCGAGGAGGGACCGCTGGTCGGCGAGCGGCTGGCCGAGGTCCTCGCCGTACGACGCGTCAGCCACACGCTGATCCCGCCGGCCGCGCTCGCCACCGTCCCGCCCGAGACCGCCGCCGCCCTGCCCCACCTGCGCACCCTCATCGTGGGCGCGGAGGCCTGCCCCGCCGACCTCGTCGCCGCCTGGGCGCCGGGCCGCCGCATGATCAACTCGTACGGGCCCACCGAGGCGACCGTCGTCGCCACCTGGACCGGACCGCTCGCCCCCGGCACCGGCGCGCCGCCCATCGGCCGCCCCTCCGGCAGCACCCGCGTCCATGTCCTCGACGCCGCCCTGCGCCCCGTACCGCCCGGCGTGACCGGCGAGCTGTACATCGCGGGACCCGGCCTCGCCCGCGGCTACCTCGGCCGGCCGGGACTCACCGCCCAGCGGTTCGTGGCCGACCCGTTCGGCGGCCCGGGGGAGCGGATGTACCGCACCGGGGACCTGGTCCGCTGGACCGCCGACGGCCTGCTCAGGTTCGCCGGACGCGCCGACGACCAGGTCAAGCTGCGCGGCTTCCGCATCGAGCCCGGCGAGATCGAGAGCGCGCTGCGCACCAGCCCCCTGGTGCGGGACGCCGTGGTGGTCGTACGCCCGGGGGAGATGCCCGGCGCACCGGACCGGCTCGTCGGCTACGTCGTACCGGCGCCCCCGTCCACCCCCGAGCACTCCGGCGCCGCGCTGTCCGTCAGCGAGCTGCGGCTGCACCTCGCCGGGCTGCTGCCGCCGCACATGGTGCCGTCGGTGTTCGTACCGCTGGAGCGGCTGCCGCTCACCCCCAACGGCAAGACCGACCGGAACGCCCTGCCCGCCCCCGGCCCGGCGCAGGCCGCCGACGGACCGCGCACCGCGCCCCGCACCGACACCGAACGCCGGGTCGCCCGCATCTGGGCCGACGTCCTCGGCATCGAGGAGGTCGGCGCCGACGACAACTTCTTCGCGCTCGGCGGCGACTCCATCCTCAGCATGCAGGTCGTCTCCCGGCTGCGCCGCGACGGACTGCACGTCGCCACCCGCGACCTGTTCACGCACCAGACCGTCGCCGAACTCGCCGCCGTGGTCCGCACCGCGCCCCGGCCGTCCGACGACGGCCCGGTCACCGGCGAGGTGCCGCTCACCCCGATCCAGGAGTGGTTCCTCACCAAGCCCCGCGCGGCCCACCACCACTTCAACCAGTCGGCGCTCCTCGAACTCGACGGCGCCCCCGACCCCGAGGCGCTGCGCGCCGCGCTCGACGCCCTGCTGGACCACCACGACGCCCTGCGCATGCGGTTCACCCGGGACGAACACGGCTGGCGGCAGTTCAACCCGCCGCCCGCCCCCGGCCAGGACATCCTCGTCCGGCACGACCTGAGCGGACTGTCCGCCGAGGACGCCGACGCGGCCATGGCGAAGGCCGCCGACGAACTGCACGCCGGCTTCGACCTGGCCCACGGCCCGCAACTGCGCGCCGCCCTGTTCACCGGCGACCCGGACCGGCCCGTGTTCCTGCTGCTGGTCGCCCACCACCTCGTGGTGGACGCCGTCTCCTGGCGCGTCCTGCGCGACGACCTGGAGACCGCCTACCGGCAGGCCCGCGCGGGCGACCCCGTCGGCCTGGGGGAGCGCGGCACCAGCTTCCGGGACTGGTCCACCCGGCTGTCCGCGTACGTCGCCGAGGGCGGCCTCGACCACGAACTGCCCCACTGGGAAGAGGCCGTACGCTCCGAACCCGCCTCCGTGCCGCCCGCGCCCGGGGCCGACGCGGGGCCGGCCGCCACCGTGAGCGTGGAACTCGGCGAGGAGGACACCACCGCCCTGCTCCGCGCCGCGCCCACCGCCTACCGCACCCGCGTCAACGACGTGCTGCTCGCGGCCCTCGCCCTCGCGCTGGCCCGCTGGACCGGGCACGACCGCGTCCGCCTCGACCTGGAGGGGCACGGCCGCGAGGACCTGCTCGACGGCGTCGACCTGTCCCGCACCGTCGGCTGGTTCACCACCGTCTATCCCGTCGCCCTCCAGGTGTCCGACCCCGGCGACCTCGGCCCCGACCGCGACTGGCGGTCCCTGGTGAAGTCGGTACGGCGCCAGCTGCGCGCCGTGCCCGGCAACGGGATCGGCTTCGGCGCGCTGCGCACCTTCGGTCCGCCCGAGGTCCGTGAACGCCTCGGCGACCACGCCCACAGCCAGGTGGTGTTCAACTACCTCGGCCAGTGGGACGCCCGCCCCGAGACCGGTGACGGCGGCCTGGTCCGCGCCGAACACGGCTCCTTCGGGCAGGACCACGATCCCCGGGACCCCGGCTCGCACCCGGTGGAAGTGGTGGGCGCCGTCCAGCACGGCCGGCTCGCCTTCACCTGGCACCACCGGCCCGGCCTCCACGACACGGCGAGCGTGCGCCGGGTGGCGGAGGACTTCGCCGAGGCCCTGCGCCAACTCGCCCGGCACGCCAGGGGAGGCCGATGACGGCGTTCCCCCACGAGGCACCGTCCCGGCGCACCGCCCGGTACGGGCCTCGCGCGCCCCGCGCCCCGACGGCCGCCTGCCGCTCGCTGCCCGCCGCCCGCGGCCTTCGGCCGACCGGCCCGAACCGAACACGACCGCACACGAAGGAGACCGACATGGACGAGAACACCCGCTACCAGGTGCTGCGCAACGACGAGGAGCAGTACTCCCTCTGGCCCGTCGACATCGAGGTGCCCGCCGGCTGGCAGCCCGCCGGCAAGGAGGGCACCGAGGCCGAGTGCTCCGCGTACGTCGACGAGGTGTGGACCGACATGCGGCCCAAGAGCCTGCGCGAGCGCATGGAGAACGCGGGCGCCTGACCGGCCGTACCCCCACCACCCGCCGGGCCGGCCGCACCACCCGCACCGGCCCGGCGGCGCACCGCACCCCCACACCTCCCCCCACCCCGCGTCCCACCCCCACACCCCACCCCCACACCCCACCCCCACACCCCACCCCCACACCCCACCCCCACGGACCGCCGCACCGGCGCCCCACCGCCCTCGGCCCTCACCCCACCGCATCACTCCCGAGGAGCCCGTCATGACCCCCGAACTGCGCACCGAACGCCTGGAGTTCCTCCCCTACCGGCCAGAGCACGAGGACGTCTTCGTCGAGCTGCTGCGCGACGAGGAGGTGTGCCGCTGGATGGGCCAGGACCTCGTGCCCGAACCGCAGATCCGCGAGGTGTTCCGCGCCATCCTCACCGACATCTACCCCGAGGGGCGGTTCGACGTCTGGGGCCTGTGGCTGGCGGGCCGCTACGTCGGCCACGCCGAGGTCAAACCGACGGGCAACGTCGAGGGCCACGAACTCGTCACCGCCCTCGCCCCCGGCTACTGGGGCCGGGGACTGGGCGGCGAGGTGATCCGCGGCCTGCTCCGGCACGCCGCCGAGAACCTCGGCCTCACCGAGGCGTACGGCATGGTCGGCGCCGAGAACACCGCCAGCCTGGCCATGTGCCGCCGCGTGGGCTTCCGCCACCTGCGCGACGTCATCGGCGACGACGGCTCGGTGACCAAGCTGCTGATCATCCCGACGGCGGCGGGTTGGGCGGACAGCGCGGAGCGTACGGCCGCCGAGGCCGGCGCACAGACCCCGGCGACCGGCACCGGCGCGACGGACGGCCCGGTGCCCGTGGGGGCGCCGGGCGCCAAGGATGTCGTCGGCGTGGCGAGTGGGGAGGGCCTGGCGGGAGCGGTGCGTGGCGAGGTGGTGGCCGGGACGGCGGGTACCGAGGGTCTGGCCGGGACGGCGACTACCGAGGGTCTGGCCGGGGCGGCGAGCGCCGGGGAGGCGGGATGAGCCGGCCGCCGCTCGCCGAGGAGACCACCGGGGCGGCGGACACCGGTCCACCGCCCGGCCTGTGGCGCAACCGCGACTTCAACCTGCTGTGGACCGGGCAGTCCCTGTCCGACCTGGGCGGCGCCATGGTCGACCTGGCGCTGCCGCTGCTGGTGCTCCAGCAGACCGGGTCCCCGACGCGGGCCGGGGTCGTCGGCACCGCCGGGCTCGTCACCACCCTGGTGTGCCGGCTGCCGGCCGGTGTCCTCGCCGACCGGTACGACCGGCGCCGGCTGATGATCGCCTGCGACGCGCTGCGGATCGCCGTGTACGCCCTGCTCGGCTGGGCGGTCCTGAGCGGCGCGGCCGGTCTGCCGGTGATCCTCGCGGTGGTGATCGCCGGGGCCGCCGCCACCGCCGTCTTCAGCACCGCCGAACACGCCTCGGTACGCAGCCTGGTCCGCCCGGACCAGCTCGCCTCCGCGGTCGCCCGCAACGAGGCGCGGACCTACGGCGTGTCGCTGGCCGGACCACCACTGGGCGGCCTGCTGTTCGGGCTCGGCCGGTTCCTGCCCTTCCTGGGCAACGCGGTCAGCTTCGTGGTGTCCCTGGTGGCCGTCTGCTGGATCAGACGGCCCCTCCAGCAGCCCCGCGAGGAGGTGGCCGCGCCCGTCGGCGCGTCCACCGCGGAGGGGCTGCGGTTCCTGCTGGGGCATCCGTTCCTGCGGGCCCTGCTGGCGATCGCGGCGCCGCTGAACATGGCCTTCACCGGCATGATCTTCGCGATGACCCTCGCCCTGCGCCGGGCCGGTGTCGCACCGGTCCTGGTGGGCCTCGCCGGTGCGATCTTCGCGCTCGGCGGCCTCCTCGGGGCCTTCGCCGCCCCGGCACTCCAGCGGCGGCTGCGGCTGCCCGTCCTGATCACGCTGCTGTGCTGGGCGACCGCCGCCCTGATGGCGGTCAGCACGCTGCTGTCCGGCTCCGTCCTGGCCGCGGTGCCGCTGGCCGCCGCGGTCTTCCTCGGCCCCACCGCGAACGCCACGCTCTTCGGCCACCAGGCCGCCGTCACCCCCGACCACTTACAGGGCCGCGTGGTCAGCGGCGTCCTGCTCGCCGCCGGCTCGGCCGCCGCCCTCGCCCCCGTCCTGGCCGGCGCCCTCCTCTCCCACTGGCGCCCGGGCCCGGCCATGCTGGTCTTCCCGGCACTGGTCGTCGTGGCGGCGGTGACGGCCACCTTCAGCAAGGGAATCCGGACGATGTCGCCGTAGGCCGTGTCCACCAGCAGGTCGACCAAGCCGTCATCGACTCCGACGGCGAGGTCATCGGCCGAGGTGCTGCGGGTCATGGCGCGGAGCCGCAGGGCACGCGCGCGCGTGGTCGGGGCACGGGGGATCATTCGCGCCGAGGTCGAGTGACCGACCCGCCGCACCGGGGCGCTCCCCGGTGCGAAATACTCTTCCGATGAGTTCACGCACTTCCCCGATCGGCCGGCAGATCACGATACGGAGATCCGTCGCCCGGGACGCCAAACGGCTCACGCGGCTCGTGCGTGGCTCGGGTGCCTACGCGGGCAAGTACGCCTCCGCGGTCGCGGGCTACCGGGTCGGTCCCGATTACCTGGAGGCCCACCGCGCCTTCGTGGCCGTCGGCGGCGAGGAGGACGGCGGCCGGGTCCTCGGGTTCTACGCGCTCGTCCTCGACCCGCCGGAGCTCGACCTGCTGTTCGTCGCCGACGAGGCGCAGGGACGGGGTATCGGACGGCTGCTCGTCGCGCACATGCAGTCCGAGGCGCGCGCCGCCGGGATCGACCGCGTCAAGGTCGTGTCGCATCTTCCCGCCCAGGACTTCTACCACCGCGTCGGCGCCATCCGCACCGGAACCGCCCTCGCGAACCCGCCCGCCGTGCCGTGGGACCGTCCCGAGTTCGAGTTCCGCATCCCTCCGGAGTGACGGGGACCGCCGGGTCACGGGGCGCGGACTTCAGGAGGGGCGGTGCCCGGTGAGTTCCTGCCAGCGGTCGTGGGCGGCGGCGAGGTTCTTGCGTGCCGCGGGGATGCGGAGGTCATCGTTCTGCCGGGCGGTGACCTCTTCGAGGTACAGCCGGGCGTCCTCCTGTGCGGAAGTGTCGTTCGTCACCCGGTGGAGTTCGGCCTTCGCCTGTCGGAGCTGGGCGGGCCGGTCCCGTCGGAGCGTCTTGGCGGCGGCGATGGCGTTGTGGACGTCGACGACGAACCTGCGGACCCGTTCCTCCGCGATGTCGGCCGTGGCGTAGGTCACCAGATGCTGGCGCCCGTCCGGGCCGACGAGATAGAGGTGGCCGGCCGTCCTGGTGTGGTCGGAGCGTACGGCTATCCCGTGCAGGGGCAGATCTCCGCTGAAGTCGTCGGTCGAGACGGCGAGGACGTGTTCGTAGAGGGACAGCGCGCCGAGTTCGTCGCGGTAGGCCCCGCGGCCGGGGTCGCGCAGACGGGCGATGTGCTCCTCGGCGTCGCGCACCCGGCGCCGGTGAGCCGTGACAGCGGTGTCGACGGCGCCGCGCGCACCGGCCAGCTCTTTCCGCGCGGAACGCTCCAGGCCGCGCAGGGCGCCGCGTGCACGGTCGAGATCGCCGCGCTCGGCGCCGTACTCGGGGCCGAAGGCGAACTTCCAGCCGCCCGGATAGAGGTAGAGCTGTCTGCCGGCCGCGGCCGCGGCGGCCAGAGCGAGCAGAAGTGTCCAGCCCCAAGCACTCATGACGACCCCCGTCCATATGGCAGCCGGCGCCCACGCCCTGTCCGGCGCCTCGGTGCTGTCCGCCTCGACGACTACCGGCAACGGGCGATGGTCGTCAAATCCATTGCGAGCCGGGCCGGTTACGGGGATCCCGTCAAGCGCAGCCGCCGGATCGCGACGGTGTCCGATCCGGAGCGGCTTCAGGACCGGGCGGCCGACTTGAGGGTGTCCTCGCACCACTGGCGGAAGCCGGTGGCGGCGGTGCCCGGGGTGTGGGGTTCGACGTCGTGGATCCCGTCGTTCTGGGCCTCGATCATGGCCGCGAACTCCCGCGCCGTCGTCCGGCTCGCGCCGTGCCGCACCAGCGTGGCCCGGTAGTCGGCGAGCGGGACCTGGCGGTAGTGGACCGTGCGGCCCAGGACGCCGGAGATGACCTCGGCCATCGCGTCGGGGGTCAGGTTGTCGGGGCCGACCAACGGGACGCGGGCCTGACCGCTCCAGGAGATGTCCAGGAGAAGCGCCGCGGCGGTGGCCGCGACGTCCCGGGTGGCGACGGTCGGCAGCGGCCGGTCCGCGGTGTTCGCCAGGGAGAACGATCCCTGCGCCCCCAGGGTCCCGGCCCGGCGGAGCGGGTTCTCCATGAAGAACGGCAGGGCCGGTGCCCGGTAGTCCACGCCCGTGCCCTCGACCAGTTCGTCCGTCGCCGTCGCGGCCGACCGGATTCGCCCGTTCTGAAACCCCACGGCTTCGGGCCGCCGAAGCTCCCGCCTCGGCCGACCGGTCATACGACTCTGATGGCCGACGTCGGACACCGCGCGGCCGCCTCCTGTGCCGCCTCCCGCTGGTCGGCCGGGGGAGTGGCGTCGAGCAGGATCACCGTGCCGTCGTCGTCGTTCTGGTCGAAGACCGCCGGGGCGGCGAGGACACAGGCTCCCGCGCCGCAGCAGAGGTCCATCTCGATCTCGATCCTCGTCACCGGGCCGCCCCTCACCAGCGTACGGGCAGTTCGAGGACGCCGTACGTCACCATCATCTCCCGGGTGCCGATCTCCTCGGCCGGCACGGCCAGTTCCAGGCGGGGGAAGCGGCGCAGCAACGACTCGTAGCCGATGGCGAGTTCCAGCCGGGCCAAGTGGTGCCCCATGCACTGGTGCGGGCCGTTGCCGAAGGCCACGTGCCGGGACGGGCCCCGGCGGATGTCGAAGGTGTCGGCGTCCTCGAAGCCCTGCGGGTCACGGTTGGCCGCGGGCAGCGACACCGTGACGACCTCGCCCGCGCGGATCGGCCGCCCCTCGAACTCGAAGTCCTCGGCGGCCACCCGGATCGGCCCGATCTGCACCACGCTGAGGTAGCGCAGCAGTTCCTCGACGGCGTCGTCCATCAGTGACCAGTCGGCGCGCAGCGCGGCCAGCTGCTCGGGGTGGCGCAGCAGGGCGTAAGTCCCCAGCGCCAGCATGTTGGTGGTCGTCTCCAGCCCGGCGATGAGAAGGACGATCGTGATCCCGAGCAGCTCCTCGTCGGTCAGGTCCGTCTCCACGGTGAGCCTGCCCAGGATGTCCGGGCCCGCGTCCTTGCGCGCGGCCGCGATCAGGGCGTGGAGCATGCCGCCGAGGATCGCCATCGACTGCTGCATCTCCTCTCCGGTGGTGGAGAGGCTGAAGAGCACGTCCACATGGCGCCCGAACTCCGCGCGGTCCGCCTCCGGCAGGCCGAGCAGTTCCGAGGTGACCAGCGTGGGAAGGGGCTTGGCGAAGGCCTGGACGAGATCGACGGGACCGCTCGCGCCCGCCATCTCGTCCAGCAGACGGTCCGTCAGCTCCTGGATGCGCGGCCGGAGTTCCCGTACCCGGCGGATGGTGAAGTGCTTGCTCAGCAGCCGGCGGTAGCGGGTGTGCTCGGGCGGGTCCATGTTCACGAACATCCCCGCGGGCAGCGCGTCGGTGCTCAGCTCCGAGCCGGGCACCTTCACCGGCGAACGCTTCCCGGCGGGCAGGGAGCTGAACCGGGTGTCGGCCAGCACGGACCGCGCGGCCTGGAGACCGGTGACCAGATGACCGACGTGCCCGTCGGGATACCGCAGCGGGGTCATCGGGCATTCCGCGCGCGCCTGTGCGAAGGGAGCGGGTGGGTCGAAAGGACAACCCGCGGGGCGCGCCGTGGGAAAAGACTGGGCCGAGGGATTCTCGGCAGCTCGCGAATGCACCATGAAAATCCTCGGACCTCGTCATCGGCGGAGAACTGGGGAAAGCCGTATGACGTGCAGTTGTCTCACGACCGCCCCTAGGGTTCTCCTTAGAGATTTCCGGCCGCCGGGAATTGCGTCCTTGGGGATTCCCCTAGAACTGATCCGCCACAGCGGCGGGGCACGCCCGCGGGACCGAAACTGGGGCCACACCGCAATCCGTTGCCGCCCCGGTCGTACCGATCGCCCGTGCCGGGGCCGCCACGGTGCGGTGCCTTTTCGTTCTCTGTGTGGGCGGGTGGAGTGCAAATGGTCGAGTCCGAGCGCAACGGGACGGGGAATCGGGCCGGTTCGGCCTCGGCGGACTCGGCCGGTGACATAGCCGTCATCGGCCTGGCCTGCCGGCTGCCGGGCGCCGCCGACCCGGCAGCCTTCTGGCGGCTGCTCAGCGAGGGCGCGGACGCGATCACCGACGTACCTCCGGACCGGTGGGACGGGGCCGCGGTGGCCGACGCCGACGCGTCCGAGCCCGGGAGGACCGACATCCGCCGGGGCGGATTCCTCGACCGTGTCGGCCATTTCGACGCCGGGTTCTTCGGGCTCTCCCCGAAGGAGGCCGCCGCGATGGACCCGCAGCAGCGGCTCGTCCTGGAACTGGCCTGGGAGGCGCTGGAGGACGCGCACGTACGTCCCTGGACGCTGCGCTCCACCCGCACCGGAGTGTTCGTCGGCGCGATCTGGGACGACTACGCGACCCTGCACCACCGCTCCGGGCTCACGGCCATCTCCCCGCACACCGTCACCGGCCTGCACCGCGGCATCATCGCCAACCGGGTGTCGTACTTCCTCGGTCTGCACGGCCCCAGCCTGACCGTGGACTCCGGCCAGTCCTCGTCCCTGGTCTCGGTCCACCTGGCCTGCGAGAGCCTGCGCAAGGGCGAGTCGACGGTCGCCCTCGCCGGCGGCGTCAACCTCAACCTCGTGCCCGAAAGCACCCTGGGCGCAGCCAAGTTCGGCGGACTCTCCCCCGACGGCCGCTGCTTCACCTTCGACGCCCGCGCCAACGGCTACGTCCGCGGCGAGGGCGGCGGCATCGTCGTCCTCAAACCCCTCGCCCGAGCCGTCGCGGACGGCGATCCCGTCTACTGCGTGATCCGCGGCAGCGCCGTCAACAACGACGGCGGCGGCGACGGACTGACCGTGCCCCTGCGGTCCGGCCAGGAACAGGTGCTCCGGCTCGCCTACGAGCGCGCCGGGATCGACCCCGCGCACGTCGGCTACGTCGAGTTGCACGGCACCGGCACCAAGGTCGGCGACCCCGTCGAGGCGGCCGCGCTCGGCGCGGTGCTCGGCACGGGGCGCGAGCCCGGCGATCCGCTGCGGGTCGGCTCGGCCAAGACGAACGTCGGCCACCTGGAGGGCGCCGCCGGCATCACCGGCCTGCTCAAGGCGGCCCTCGCGCTCCACCACCGGGAACTGCCCGCCAGCCTCAACTTCGAGACGCCGAACCCGGCGATCCCGCTGGACCGGCTGAACCTGCGCGTGCAGACCGAGCACAGCACATGGGCCCCGGAGGACGGCCGCCCGCTGCTCGCCGGGGTCAGCTCGTTCGGCATGGGCGGCACCAACTGCCACGTCGTACTGGTGGAACACCGGGCGGCGGCAGCCCCGGGCGCGGAGAAGGGCACGGAAGCGGGCCCGGAAGGCGCGGACACGGAAGCGGGCACGGGAGAGCCGGGGACGCGAGGACCGGGGGCCGGGGAGCCGGATACGGGAGAGTCGGGCACGGGAGCGCCGGACCCGGGAGTGCCGGATACGGCCGCGACCTGCTGGCCGCTGTCCGCCAAGACCGCGTCCGGACTGCGCGGCCAGGCCGCCGCCCTGCTCGCGCACGCCGAGGCACACCCCGCGCTCGCCCTGCCCGACGTCGGCCGGTCGCTGGCCATCGGCCGCACCGCCTTCGAACACCGGGCCGTCGTCGTCGGCGAGGACCGCGACGACTTCCTGCGCGCCCTGCGCGCGCTGTCCGCCGACGGCGTCGACGCGGCCCTGACCACGGGCCGTACGACACCGCGCGGCCGACTCGCCTTCCTCTTCTCGGGCCAGGGCAGCCAGCGCGCCGGCATGGGCCGTGAACTGGCCGAGACCGTACCGGCGTTCGCCGCCGCGCTGGACGAGGTGTGCGCACACCTCGACCCGCTGCTGCCGAGGCCGCTGCGCGCGGTGATGTCCGCCGCCGAAGGCACCGGGGAGGCCGCCGAACTCGACCGGACCCTCTACACCCAGACCTCGCTGTTCGCCCTCGAAGTCGCCCTGTTCCGGGCGCTGGAGAGCTGGGGCATCACCCCCGACGTGCTCATGGGCCACTCCATCGGCGAACTCGCCGCCGCGCATGTGGCCGGTGTCCTCTCGCTCGCCGACGCCTGCACCCTCGTGGCCGCACGCGGCCGCCTGATGCAGGCGCTGCCCGCCGGTGGCGCCATGATCGCCGTGCAGGCCACCGAGGCCGAGGTCCGTGACCGCATCGGCGAGCACACCGACCGCGTGAGCATCGCGGCGTTGAACGGCCCGGACTCCGTCGTCGTCTCCGGCGACGAGGACCTCGCCACCGAGATCGCCGACGCCTTCACCGCCCTGGGCCGCAAGTCCAGCCGGCTCAGGGTCAGCCACGCCTTCCACTCCCCGCACATGGAACCCATGCTGGCGGAGTTCCGCGAGGTGGCCGAGAGCCTGACCTACCACGCCCCGCGCATCCCGATCGTGTCCAACGTGACGGGCCGGCTCGCCGAGGAACTCCCGGCGTACGAGGGCTGCGAGGCCGCGTACTGGGTCCGCCATGTGCGCGAGGCGGTCCGCTTCGCCGACGGCGTCGCCCGCCTCGACGCGCACGGCGTACGCACCTACCTCGAACTCGGCCCCGGCGGCGTCCTCACCTCCATGGCCCGCGCGGGCGCCGACGGCGAGTCCCTGTTCGTCCCCGCCCTGCGCGCCCGCCGCCCCGAGACCTCCGCCCTGCTGACGGCCGTCGCCGCACTGCACGTCCACGGCCTGGAACCCGACTGGGACGCCCTGTTCGGCGGGGGACAGGGCGCACACCGCAAGGTCGCGCTCCCCACCTACGCGTTCGAACGGCAGCGGTACTGGCTGGACGGCGCCACCACCGCACCCCTCACCACCACGGGTCCGGAAGCCGGGGGCCCCCGAGTAGATTCCGTCGCCGAAACCGATGACGCACCGGTCGGCGCCCTCGGCCGACGACTGGCCGGGCTGTCCGGGTCCGCACGCGAGGAGGCCGTCCTCGACCTGGTCCGCGCTCACATCGCCGCCGTTCTCGGCCACGCCGAGGCAGGTCAGGTCGAGAGCGAGTGGACCTTCAAGGATCTCGGCTTCGACTCGCTCAGCTCGGTCGAACTGCGCAATAGGCTCGGCGCCGTCACCGGCCTGCGCCTGCCCAGCGGCCTGCTGTTCGACCACCCCACCCCGGCCGCCCTCGCCCGCCACCTCGCCGCCCGCTCCCTGGGCACCGAGGACACATCGGACCCGACTCCCACGACGGCGGCGGCCGATCCCGACGAGCCCATCGCCATCGTGGCCATGAGCTGCCGCCTGCCCGGCGGCATCGGCTCCCCCGAGGACCTGTGGCGGCTGCTCGCCTCCGGCGGTGACGCCGTCTCCGGGTTCCCGACCGATCGCGGCTGGGACATCGAGGCGCTCTGGGACCCGGAGCCCGGCACTCCCGGCACGTCCTCGACACGGCACGGCGGCTTCCTGCACGGCGCGGCCGACTTCGACGCCGCCTTCTTCGGCATCAGCCCGCGCGAGGCCGCCGCGATCGACCCCCAGCAGCGGCTGGTCCTGGAGACCGCCTGGGAGGCGTTCGAACGGGCCGGTATCGACCCGGCCACCCTGCGCGGCAGCCGGGCGGGCGTGTTCATCGGCGCGACGGCCCAGGACTACGGCCCCCGGCTGCACGAGCCGGCCGACGAGGCCGGGGGATACCTGCTGACCGGCACGACGACCAGCGTCGCCTCGGGCCGCGTGGCCTACTCGTTCGGTCTCGAAGGCCCCGCCGTCACGGTCGACACGGCCTGCTCCTCCTCCCTGGTCGCCCTGCACCTGGCCGTCCAGTCGCTGCGCGGCGGCGAGTGCACGATGGCCCTGGCCGGTGGCGTCACCGTGATGTCCACACCCGGCATGTTCGTGGAGTTCAGCCGCCAGGGCGGCCTGTCGGCGGACGGCCGCTGCAAGGCGTTCGCGGCCGGCGCGGACGGCACGGGCTGGGCCGAGGGCGTCGGCATGCTCCTGGTGGAGCGGCTCTCCGACGCCCGGCGCAACGGCCACCAGGTCCTCGCCGTCGTACGGGGCTCCGCCGTCAACCAGGACGGCGCGTCGAACGGCCTCACGGCGCCCAACGGCCCCTCCCAGCAGTGCGTCATCCGCCAGGCCCTCGCCGCCGCCGGACTCACGCCCGCCGACGTCGACGCCGTCGAGGCGCACGGTACGGGGACGAAGCTCGGTGACCCGATCGAGGCGGAAGCCCTCATCGCCACGTACGGCCAAGGCCGGTCCGAGGAACGGCCGTTGTGGCTCGGCTCGCTCAAGTCGAACATCGGCCACACGCAGGCCGCCGCCGGTGTGGCCGGTGTGATCAAGATGGTCATGGCGATGCGCCACGGTGTGCTGCCGCGGACGCTGCACGTGGACGAGCCGACCCCGCACGTGGACTGGTCGGCGAGCGACGTACGACTGCTGACCGAGCCTGTGGAGTGGAGCGCGGGCGATCTCCCGCGCCGGGCGGCGGTGTCCTCCTTCGGCATCAGCGGCACCAACGCGCACGTCATCGTCGAGCAGGCACCCGGCACGGCCGAAGAACCCCCGGCCCCGGCCCCGGCTCCGGGCTCGGGCGCGGTCGTACCGTGGGTGCTGTCGGCGAGGAACGACACGGCGCTCCGGGAACAGGCGGCCCGGCTGCTGTCCTTCCTGGACGGCGAAGGCGCGGGGGTCCGACCGGAGGACGTGGCGTTCTCGCTGGCGACGACACGCGCGGGGCTGGAGCGCCGTGCGGCCGTCGTGGGGGCGGAACTCGGCGAATTCCGCGACGGGCTGGAGGCGATCGTCTCCGGTGCCGCTCCGCTGGGCGCCGCCCTCGGCGGCAAGGTCGGGTTCCTGTTCTCGGGTCAGGGGTCGCAGCGGTTGGGGATGGGGCGCGAACTGTACGCGGCCTACCCGGTGTTCGCCGCGGCCTACGACGAGGTGTGCGCGCTCCTCGACGCCGAGGTCGATGTCGACGCGGAGACTCTGCATCAGACGGGTTCGACGCAGCCCGCGCTGTTCGCCGTCGAGGTGGCGCTGTTCCGGCTGCTGGAGTCGTGGGGTGTCCGGCCGGATTACGTGGCCGGCCATTCGGTGGGTGAGATCGCTGCCGCGCATGTGGCGGGTGTGCTGTCGCTTGAGGACGCGGCCAAGCTGGTGTCGGCGCGTGCGGCGCTGATGCAGGCGTTGCCGGGTGGCGGTGCGATGGTCGCCGTACAGGCCACCGAGGACGAGGTGCTGCCGTACCTGACCGACGGGGTGGGTATCGCGGCGGTCAACGGCCCGCAGTCGGTGGTGGTTTCGGGCGTGGAGGACGCGGTCGCCGCGATCGGCGAGGCCTTCCGGGAGCAGGGTCGTAAGACGTCCCGGTTGAAGGTCAGTCACGCGTTCCACTCGCCGTTGATGGAGCCGATGCTGGAGGAGTTCGGCGAGGTCGTCGGCGGACTGGTCTTCAACGAGGCCCGGATCCCGGTCGTTTCGAACCTCACCGGTCGTCTGGCCGAGCCGTACACGCCGGAGTACTGGGTGCGGCACGTACGCGAAGCGGTTCGTTTCGCGGACGGTGTGCGGACCCTGCACGAGCTGGGTGTCGGTACGTTCGTGGAGATCGGTCCCGGCGGCGTCCTGAGCGCCCTCGCCCAGGGATGCGCGGACGGCATCGTCACCGTCCCCGTACTGCGAGCCGATCGCCCCGAACAACGGGCCGCCGTGACCGCGCTCGCCGAACTGCGCGTCGGCGGTGCCGAAGTGGACTGGCGTGCCTTCTTCCCGGACGCCCGCCGCGTCGATCTGCCCACCTACGCCTTCCAGCGCGAGCGCTACTGGCTCGACGTACCCCGGGCGGCGACCGGTGGCGTCCAGGAGACGGCGGACGCCGAGTTCTGGGACTCCGTCGAGAGCGAGGACCAGGCGTCGCTCGGCGCGCTCCTGGGGCTGGAGCCCGCCGAACTGGACGTGGTGGCGCCCAAGTTGTCCGCCTGGCGTCGGCAGCGGCGTGAGCAGTCCGTCGCCGACGGCTGGCGCTATCGGATCACCTGGCAGCCGCTCGGCGACCCGGTCGGAGCCGCCCCGTCGGGGACCTGGCTGTACGTGGTCCCCGAGGAGACCGCCTGGACCGAGGCGATAAGCGCGGGGCTCACGGCACTCGGTGTGACGCTCGTACCGTTCGCGGTACCCGAGGACACCGACCGCGACGCGCTCGCCCGCTCCCTGGCCGAGGCCGGGCACGAGCAGCTGGACGGCGTCCTGTTCGCGGCGGCGCCGGCGACGGGCGACGCGGCGACGGGCCACGCGGGAGCGGGTGACGCGGCGACGGGCGGCGCGGTGGGGGACGGTGCGGGAGCGGGCGCCCTCCACCGGCTCGTCCTTCTCGTCCAGGCCCTCGGCGACGCCGGGATCGAGGCCCCGCTGTGGTGCCTGACCAGCGGCGCGGTGTCCA
Source organism: Streptomyces sp. WP-1 (assembly GCF_030450125.1). Taxonomy (NCBI): domain Bacteria; kingdom Bacillati; phylum Actinomycetota; class Actinomycetes; order Kitasatosporales; family Streptomycetaceae; genus Streptomyces; species Streptomyces sp. WP-1. Next base: position 275,670 of record NZ_CP123923.1, on the reverse strand, counting down.
CCGGTCCGACGGACCCGCTGACCGACCCGGCCTCCGCACAGCTCTGGGGCCTGGGCCGGATCGTCGCCCTGGAACAGCCCCGGCGCTGGGGTGGCCTCGTCGACCTGCCCGCCGAACCGGACCCCCGCGCACTGGCACGCCTGGCCGGTCTGCTGGACCAGGCCGAGGAGGACCAGCTCGCCGTACGCGCCCCGGGCGTGTCGGCACGGCGTCTCGTCCGCGCGCCACAGAACGCGGTGGCGGACGCGGCCTGGTCGCCGCGCGGCACCGTGCTCGTGACCGGTGGCACGGGCGCGCTGGGCGGCCATGTGGCCCGCTGGCTCGCCGGTGCCGGCGCCGAGCACCTGCTGCTGATCAGCCGCCGAGGACCCGAGGCCCCCGGCGCCGCCGAACTCGCGGCGGAACTTGAGGAGTTGGGAACCCGGGTCACCGTCGCCGCCTGCGACGCCGCCGACCGCGACGCCCTCGCCGAACTGTTCGCCCGGCACACCGTGAACGCCGTGGTGCACACGGCCGGCGTCCTGGACGACGGCCTGATCGACGCGCTCACGCCCGAGCGCCTCGACGGCGTACTGCGCCCCAAGGCGGACGCCGCGCGCCACCTGCACGAGCTGACCCGGGACCGCCAGGACCTCGACGCCTTCGTGCTCTTCTCCTCCATGACCGGTGTCTGGGGCAACGGCGGCCAGGGCGCCTACGCCGCCGCGAACGCCTTCCTCGACGCCCTCGCCGAACAGCGCCGGGGCCAGGGGCTGCCCGCGCTGGCCGTCGCCTGGGGCTCCTGGGCGGACGGCGGCATGGCCGACGGCGCCGCCGGTGACCACCTGCGGCGACGCGGCGTACGCCCGCTCCCGGCGCTCCCCGCCGTCTCCGCACTGCACGGCGCGCTGACCCACGGCGAGACCAGCGTGACCATCGCGGACGTGGACTGGGACCGCTTCGTCCCGGCCTTCACCGGCACGCGCCCCTGCCCGCTGCTGCACGGCGTACCCGAGGCCCGCGAGGCCCTCGAAGCACGCGCCCGGACCGCGCGGAGCACCGAGGTGCCCGCGTCCGCGCTGGGCCGGCGCCTCCTCGCCGCCACACCGGAGGAGCGGATACGCATCCTGCTGGACCTGGTGCGCGAGCAGGCCGCCATGGTCCTCGGCCACTCCGGAAAGGGCGCCTTCGAAGCCGACCGGACGTTCCGCGCGACCGGCTTCGACTCGCTCACCGCCGTCGAACTGCGGCACCGGCTGAGCACGGCCACCGGCATCCCCCTGCCCGCCACCCTGGTCTTCGACCATCCGACCCCCGCCGCCCTCGCCCGCCACCTGAGCGACGAACTCCTCGGCGGGCACGGCCCGGAGACCGCCGTACCGCACACGACGACCACCGTCGCGGCCGACGAGCCGCTCGCGATCGTCAGCATGAGCTGCCGCTTCCCCGGCGGCGTCCGGACGCCGGAGGACCTGTGGGAGCTGCTCAGCTCCGGCCGGGACGCGATGTCCGGCTTCCCCACCGACCGTGGCTGGGACATCGACGCCCTCTACGACCCCGACCCCGACCGGCCCGGCACGACGTACACCCGCCAGGGCGGCTTCATCGAGGGCGCCGACCGCTTCGACGCCGGTCTGTTCGGGATCTCGCCGCGCGAGGCGCTGGCCATGGACCCGCAGCAGCGGCTGCTGCTGGAGACCTCGTGGGAGGCCTTCGAGCGCGCCGGGATCGCCCCCGCCTCCGTCCGCGCCGGCCGCATCGGCGTGTTCATCGGCACCAACGGCCAGGACTACGCCAACGGGCTGCGCAACGCGCCCGAGGAGATCGAGGGCTACGCGCTCACCGGCAAGGCGGCCTCGGTCGTCTCCGGGCGCATCTCCTACACGTTCGGCCTTGAGGGCCCGGCGGTCACGGTGGACACGGCGTGCTCGTCGTCCCTGGTCGCCCTGCATCTCGCGGCCCAGGCGCTGCGGAGCGGCGAGTGCTCCATGGCCCTGGTCGGGGGCGTCACCGTGATGACCACGCCGGACCTGTTCGTGGAGTTCAGCCGCCAGCGTGGCCTGTCGGCGGACGGCCGGTGCAAGGCGTTCGCCGCCGGTGCCGACGGCACGGGCTGGGGCGAAGGCGTCGGCCTGCTGCTGGTGGAACGGCTGTCCGACGCCCGCCGCCACGGCCACCAGGTGCTGGCCGTGGTCCGGGGCAGCGCGGTCAACCAGGACGGCGCGTCCAACGGCCTCACGGCTCCGAACGGGCCCTCGCAGCAGCGGGTGATCCGGCAGGCGCTGGCCTCCGCCGGGCTCACCCCGGCAGACGTGGACGCCGTAGAAGCGCACGGTACGGGGACGAAACTCGGCGACCCCATCGAGGCGCAGGCGCTGCTCGCCACGTACGGCCGCGAGCACTCCGCCGACCGGCCGGTGTGGCTGGGCTCGGTCAAGTCCAACATCGGTCACACCCAGGCCGCCGCCGGTGTCGCCGGTGTGATCAAGATGGTCATGGCGATGCGGCACGGCACGCTGCCCCGGACGCTCCACGTGGACGAGCCGACCGGGCACGTCGACTGGTCGGCGGGCACCGTACGGCTGCTGACCGAAGCGATGCCCTGGCCCGGAACCGCCGAGCCCCGCCGGGCCGCGGTCTCGTCCTTCGGCATCGGCGGCACCAACGCGCACACCATCCTCGAAGAAGCACCCGCCACGGCCGTCGCCGAGCCGGCCCGGGAGCACCGCCCGGTGCCCGTGCCCTGGGTGCTGTCGGCGAAGAGCGAAGCGGCACTGCGCGCCCAGGCCGAGCGGCTGCTGGCCTTCGCCACCGACGGCGTGTCGCCCGTCGACGCCGGATTCTCGGCGGCCACGACCCGGTCGGCCCTGGAACACCGCGCCGCGGTGATCGGCACCGACCCGGCCGAACTGCGGACGGCCCTCGCGGCCCTCGCGGCGGGCGAACCGGCGACGAACGTCATCACTGGACGCGCCCACCCGACGGGCAAGGTCGGCTTCCTGTTCTCGGGTCAGGGCTCGCAGCGGCTCGGCATGGGGCGTGAGTTGTATGAGGCGTTCCCGGTGTTCGCCGCTGCGTACGACGAGGTGTGTGCGCTCCTGGACGCGCCGGTTGACGTCGACTCGGAGGAGTTGAATCAGACGGGTTCGACGCAGCCCGCGCTCTTTGCGGTTGAGGTGGCGTTGTTCCGGCTGCTGGAGTCGTGGGGCGTGCGGCCGGATTATGTGGCCGGTCATTCGGTGGGTGAGATCGCTGCCGCGCATGTGGCGGGTGTGTTGTCGCTTGAGGACGCGGCGAAGTTGGTGTCGGCTCGGGCCCGGCTGATGCAGGCGTTGCCGGGTGGCGGTGCGATGGTCGCCGTGCAGGCCACCGAGGACGAGGTGCTGCCGTATCTGACCGACGGGGTGGGTATCGCGGCGGTCAATGGCCCGCAGTCGGTGGTGGTTTCGGGCGCCGAGGACGCGGTCCTGGCGGCTGCCGAGCTGTTCGCGGGCCGGGGTCGTAAGACGTCCCGGTTGAAGGTCAGTCACGCGTTCCACTCGCCGTTGATGGATCCGATGCTGGAGGAGTTCGGCGAGGCCGTCAGCGGGTTGGCCTTCAACGAGCCGCGCATCCCGGTGGTTTCGAACCTCACCGGTCGTCTGGCCGAGCCGTACACGCCGGAGTACTGGGTGCGGCACGTACGCGAAGCGGTTCGTTTCGCGGACGGTGTGCGGACCCTGCACGAGCTGGGTGTCGGTACGTTCGTGGAGATCGGTCCCGGCGGCGTCCTCAGCGGCATGGCGCAGGGCTGTGTGGACGACATCGTCACCGTCCCCGTCCTGCGCGCCGACCGCCCCGAACCACAGGCACTCACCACCGCGTACGCCCAACTGCACGTCAGCGGCGTCGAGGTGGACTGGAGCGCCTTCTTCCCGACCGCCCGGCGTATCGACCTGCCCACCTACGCCTTCCAGCGCGAGCGCTACTGGCTCAACGCCCCCGCCTCCGCGGGCGACATGAGCGCGGTGGGCCAGGACGAGGCCGGTCATCCGCTCCTCGGCGCCGCCGTGCCGCTGGCCGACGGCGACGGACACCTCCTCACCGGGCGGCTCTCGGCACACACGCACCCATGGCTGATGGACCACGCGGTCAGCGGGGTCGCACTGCTGCCCGGCACCGCGTTCGTGGAGCTGGCCGTCACCGCCGCCGACGCCGTGGGCTGCGACCTGCTGGAAGAGCTGACGCTGGAGACACCGCTGCTCGTGCCCCAGCGCGGCGGCGTGGCCCTCCAGGTGCGCGTCGGCGCCGACGACGGCACGGGCCGCAGGCCGCTGACCGTGCACTCGCGCACCGACGACGGCGACACGCACACCCACCAGGACGACCCCGCGCGAGCCTGGATCCGGCACGCCTCCGGCTCGCTGACCGTCGCCACCGAAGATCGCGTGGACGGTTCACTCACCGCGTGGCCGCCCGCGGGCGCCGAGCCGATCGACGTCGACGGGTTCTACGAACGCCTCGCCGGTATGGCACTCGACTACGGCCCCGTCTTCCAAGGGCTGCGCGCCGCCTGGCGCGCCGGGGACGACTTCTTCGCCGAGGTGGAACTGCCCGGCGCGGAGGGCACGGAGGCGGGCGCGTACGGCAGGGACGCGGGCGCCTACGGCCTGCACCCCGCCTTGTTCGACGCCGCCCTGCACACCGTCTGGCTCGGCGCGGTGGAACCCGACGCCGGAACCGGACACGGGCTGCTCCCGTTCGCCTGGAGCGGGGTGCGACTGGCGGCCACCGGAGCCTCCGCCCTGCGGGTGAAGGTCTCGCGCGCCGGCACCGCCACGGTGTCGCTGCTGCTGGCCGACGGCACCGGTGAGCCGGTCGCGCGGATCGACTCGCTGACCCTGCGCCCGGTACCCGCCGACCAACTGCGCGCCGGTACCGGCGGCGACGACGCGGTCTTCGGCCTGGAGTGGACACCGGTCGGCCTGCCGTCCGCGCCGGACGGCATGAGGATCGAGTCGTACGACGATCTCGCCGCCCTCCGGGACACCGACGCACCAGCCGTGGCGGAGGCCGGAACCGGAGCCGATGCCGTGATCGTGCCCTGCCCGACCGGCACCGGCACCGGCACGGACCTGGCCGCCCGGGTGCGTGAAGTCACCTGTGCCGTACTGGAGTTGCTTCAGTGGTGGCTGGCCGGGGACCGTCCGGCGCGCCTGGTGCTGGTGACCCGTACGGGGGACCTCGCCCAGGCGGCGGTCCGCGGACTGGTGCGCTCGGCGCAGACCGAGAACCCCGACCGCATCGTGCTGGTCGAGACCCCGACGGACGCCGATGCCGACAGTGGCGCTGACCACTCCGCTCTTGCCCGCGTCCTGCCCGGCCTGCTCGCCTCCGGCGAGCCGCAGGCGTCGGTGGACGCGGACGGCGAGGTCCGGGTGCCGAGGCTGGTCCGCGTCGCCACGCCGGACCCCGAGCCGACGACCCCCGCCCTCGGCACCGGCACCGTCCTGCTGACCGGCGCGTCCGGTGGCCTGGGCGGCCTGTTCGCCCGGCACCTCGTCGCCGAGCATGGCGTGCGCAGCCTGCTCCTCGTCAGCCGCCGTGGCGGGGACGCCCCCGGCGCGGCCGAACTCACCGCCGAGCTGACCGCGCGGGGCGCCGACGTCACCTGGGCCGCGTGCGACGTGGCCGACCGCGACGCCGTCCGCGCGCTCCTGGCCGGTCCGGGGCGGAACCTGTCCGCGATCGTGCACACCGCCGGCGTCCTGGACGACGGAATCATCGGATCGCTGACCCCCGAGCGGCTGGACACCGTGTTCCGGCCCAAGGTCGACGCGGCGCTGCACCTGCACGACCTCGCGGCCGAGCTGTGCGGCGACCTGTCCGCGTTCGTGCTCTTCTCCTCGGTGGCGGGCACCCTCGGCACGCCGGGACAGGGCAACTACGCCGCCGCCAACACGTTCCTCGACGCCCTCGCCGAGCACCGCCGCGCGCTGGGCCTGCGAGCCACGTCGCTGGCCTGGGGCCTGTGGGCGCAGGACAGCGAGAGCGCCATGACCGGCCGCCTCGACCACACCGATCTCACCCGCATCAAGCGCATGGGCCTCGCCCCGATCCCGTCGGCCGACGGCCTGCGGATGTTCGACGCGGCACTGGCCACCGACCGGGCGGCCGTCGCCCCGATCCGCCTCGACACGTCCGCCTTCCGTGACGGACAGGGCCAGTCGCGCGAAGGACAGGGCCGGCCCGTGCCGTCGGTGCTGCGCGGACTCGTACGGGTCACACCGGCACGGCGTACGGCGCGTACCGCCCCCAAGGGCTCACTGGGCCAGCGGCTGGCCGGGCTGCCGGTGGCCGAGCGGGAGCAGGCGGTGCTGGACCTGGTGCGCGGCGAGGTCGCCGCGGTGCTCGGCCACACCGGCGCCCAGTCGGTCGGCGCGGACGACGCGTTCAAGGACATCGGGTTCGACTCGCTGACCGCCGTCGAGCTGCGGAACCGGCTGAACGCGGCCGTCGGCATGCGCCTGCCCGCCACCCTGATCTTCGACTACCCGAACCCGCTCGCCCTCGCCCGCTTCCTCACCGCCGAGGCCGACGGCACCGAAGCGGCGGCGGCAACCGTGCCGACGACCCGGCCGGCGTCCGGCGCGGCGGCCGACGAGCCGATCGCGATCGTGGGCATGGCCTGCCGCTACCCCGGCGATGTGCGGTCGCCCGAAGAGCTGTGGGAGCTGGTGTTCTCCGGTCGCGACGCCGTGTCGGGCTTCCCCGAGGACCGTGGCTGGGACGTCGAGAACCTCTACGACCCGGACCCCGACCGGTGGGGCACCAGCTACACCCGCGAGGGCGGCTTCCTGCGCGACGCGGCGGACTTCGACGCCGAGTTCTTCGGTATCTCGCCGCGTGAGGCGCTGGCGATGGACCCGCAGCAGCGGTTGCTGCTGGAGACGTCGTGGGAGGCGTTCGAGCGGGCCGGAATCGATCCGGCGACGGTGCGGGGGAGCAGGACAGGTGTCTTCGCCGGTGTGATGTACCACGACTACGGCGGCCGTGTGCACACCTCGCCGCCAGGACTGGAGGGCTACCTCGTCAACGGCAGCGCGGGCAGCGTCGCTTCGGGCCGCGTCTCCTACACGTTCGGCCTTGAAGGCCCCGCTGTCACCGTCGACACCGCGTGCTCGTCCTCGCTGGTGGCCCTGCACCTGGCCGCCCAGGCGTTGCGCAGCGGCGAGTGCTCGATGGCCCTCGTCGGTGGCGTCACCGTCATGGCCGGCCCGAGCGTCTTCGTGGAGTTCAGCCGTCAGCGGGGTCTGTCGGCGGACGGTCGGTGCAAGGCGTTCGCGGCCGGTGCCGATGGCACGGGTTGGGCGGAGGGCGCGGGCATGCTGCTGGTGGAGCGGCTGTCCGATGCCCGTCGTAACGGTCATCAGGTGTTGGCGGTTGTCCGGGGTACGGCGGTGAATCAGGACGGTGCGTCGAACGGCCTGACCGCGCCGAACGGGCCGTCGCAGCAGCGGGTGATCCGGCAGGCGTTGGCGAATGCCGGTGTGTCCTCGGACCAGGTGGATGCCGTGGAGGCGCATGGTACGGGGACGCGGCTGGGTGACCCGATCGAGGCGCAGGCGTTGATCGCGACTTATGGTCAGGAGCGTTCTGCGGAACGGCCTTTGTGGCTGGGGTCGTTGAAGTCGAACATCGGTCATGCGCAGGCTGCCGCGGGTGTCGGTGGTGTGATCAAGATGGTCATGGCGATGCGGCACGGTGTGCTGCCCCAGACCTTGCATGTGGACGAGCCGACACCGCACGTGGACTGGTCGGCGGGCGAGGTACGCCTGCTGACCGAGGCCGTGGACTGGCCTGCGCACGACGGGCCGCGCCGCGCCGCCGTCTCCTCCTTCGGCGTGAGCGGCACCAACGCCCATGTGATCGTCGAGCAGGCGCCCGGCGTGGCGGGGGAGACCCCGGCTTCGGCATCGGGTGCGGTCGTACCGTGGGTGCTGTCCGGGAAGAGCGACGCGGCACTGCGGGAGCAGGCGTCCCGGTTGCTGTCCTTCCTGGACGCTGAGGACGTTGAGGACGCCGGGGGTGCCGGTCTCCGTCCCGAAGACGTGGCGTTCTCGCTGGCCACATCGCGTGCGGTACTGGAACGCCGTACGGCGGTCGTGGGTGCTGATCTCGCGGAGCTGCGACAGGAGTTGGAGGCGCTCGTTTCCGGCGCCGCTTCGGTGGGCGGTGCCGTCGGGGGCAAGGTCGGGTTCTTGTTCTCGGGTCAGGGGTCGCAACGGCTCGGCATGGGGCGTGAGTTGTACGAGGCGTATCCCGTGTTCGCCGCTGCGTACGACAAGGTGTGTGCGCTCCTGGACGCGCCTGTGGACGTCGACTCGGAGGAGTTGGACCAGACGGGTTCGACGCAGCCCGCGCTCTTTGCGGTTGAGGTGGCGTTGTTCAGGCTGCTCGAATCGTGGGGCGTGCGGCCGGATTATGTGGCCGGTCATTCGGTGGGTGAGATCGCGGCTGCTCATGTGGCGGGTGTGTTGTCGCTTGAGGACGCGGCGAAGTTGGTGTCGGCGCGTGCGGCGCTGATGCAGGCGTTGCCGGGTGGCGGTGCGATGGTCGCCGTGCAGGCCACCGAGGACGAGGTGCTGCCGTACCTGACCGACGGGGTGGGTATCGCGGCGGTCAATGGCCCGCAGTCGGTGGTGGTTTCGGGGGCGGAGGACGCGGTCGTCGCGATCGGCGAGGCCTTCCGGGAGCAGGGTCGTAAGACGTCCCGGCTGAAGGTGAGCCACGCGTTCCACTCGCCGTTGATGGATCCGATGCTGGAGGAGTTCGGCGAGGCCGTCAGCGGGTTGGTCTTCAACGAGGCCCGGATCCCGGTCGTTTCGAACCTCACCGGTCGACTGGCTGAGCCGTACACCCGGTCGTACTGGGTGCGGCACGTCCGTGAGGCGGTCCGCTTCGCCGATGGCGTCCGGACCTTGAACGACCTGGGTGTGACGACGTTCGTGGAGATCGGTCCGGGGGGTGTGCTGAGCGCCCTGGCCCAGGGCTGTGTGGACGACATCGTCACCGTGCCCACCCTGCGCGCCGACCGCCCCGAGCCGTACGCGATCACCGCGGCGATCGGGTCGCTGCACACGTACGGCGTCTCGCCCGACTGGCGGGCGCTCCTCCCGGGTGCCCGCCGCGTCGATCTGCCCACCTACGCCTTCCAGCGTGAGCGCTTCTGGCTCGACGTTCCCCGGGTGTCCGGCGATGTCCGGGCCGCCGGTCTGGGGGCGGCGGATCATCCGCTGCTCGGTGCCGCGATCGTGACGGCCGACAGCGACGGCGTCCTGCTCACCGGTCTGCTCTCCCTCGAAACCCACCCGTGGCTCGCCGACCACGCCGTGCACGGGAGCGTGCTGCTGCCCGGCACCGCGTTCGTGGAGTTGGCGATCCGGGCGGGCGACGAGACCGGGTGCGGATGCATCGAGGAACTCACCCTTGAGCTGCCCCTGATCGTGCCGGAACGTGACGGCGTCACCCTCCAGGTCGCTGCCGGTGCCGAGGACGAGTCGGGCCGTCGGCAGTTGAGCGTGCACTCGCGGATCGGTGAGGGCCCCTGGCAGCGGCACGCGACGGGCGTGCTGTCCTCGGCGTCGGCCCCGGCATCGTCCGCCCTGGAAGTCGGAGCCTGGCCACCGGCGGGTGCGGAGGCCGTCGACCTGACGGCGTTCTACGAGGGCATGGCCGCCCTGGGCCTGGACTACGGGCCGCTGTTCCAGGGCCTGCGCTCGGTGTGGCGCGGCGGCGACGATGTCTACGCCGAGGTCGAGTTGCCGGCGGAGTCGGCCGCTGAGGCGACGGCGTTCGCCCTGCACCCGGCCCTGCTGGATGCGGCCCTGCACGCGCTGGCCGCCGGTGGGCTGGTGTCGTCGGAAGGCGGCCCGGCGCTGCCGTTCGCCTGGTCCGGCGTCTCCGTGCAGGCGGCCGGTGCGGCGATGCTCAGGGTGAAGCTGTCGCGGACGGCGACCGGTTCGTTCATGCTGGCCGTGGCCGACGGCGCCGGTGAACCGGTGGCCTCGGTCGAGTCGCTGTCGCTGCGGAAGGTCTCGACGGAGCAGCTGCGTGACACTGGTGGCAACGAGCAGCTGTTCGGGCTGGAGTGGACGCCGTTCGCCCTCCCCTCCGCCACCGAGGCGGTGACGATCGAGACGGTCGACGGCTTCGACGCGCTGCGGGAGTCGGCAGGTACAGCGGAGGTCGTTGTCGTACCGTGCCCGGCGGAGACCGGCGCGGAGGCCGACCGGGTGCACAGCGTCACGGATGAGGTTCTGGCGCTCGTGCAGTGGTGGTTGGCGGAGGAACGTGCGGGGCGTCTGGTGCTGGTGACGCGTCCGGACGACCTGGCTCACGCGGCGGTGTGGGGGCTGGTGCGGTCCGCGCAGTCGGAGAATCCGGGCCGGTTCGTGCTGGCGGAGGCCGAGGGGACCGACGAGGTGGTCCGCGTGCTGCCCGCCGTACTCGCCTCCGACGAACCGCAGTTCGCGGTGCGGGGCGGGGAGGTGGTCGTCCCGCGACTGATGAAGGCCACCGGAACCGTCACCGGCACACCGGACTTTGGTGCCGGCCCTGTTCTGCTGACCGGTGCCTCCGGGGCGCTGGGCGGGCTCGTCGCCCGGCACCTGGTCGCCGAGCACGGCGTACGGAGCCTGCTGCTGCTCAGCCGACGTGGCGCGGAGGCCCCCGGCGCGGTCGAGCTGGAAGCCGAACTGACCGCGTGGGGCGCCGAGGTGAGCTGGGCGGCCTGCGACGCGGCCGACCGGGACGCCCTCGCCGGGGTACTGTCCGGCACACCGGTGACGGCCGTGGTGCACACCGCCGGTGTCCTGGACGACGGCGTGATCCCCTCGCTCACCCCCGAGCGAATGGCGAAGGTGCTGCGGCCGAAGGTCGACGCCGTGCTCAACCTCCATGAACTGACGGGCGAGTTGTCGGCGTTCATCGTGTTCTCCTCGGTGTCCGGCATCCTGGGCAGCGCGGGACAGGGCAACTACGCGGCGGCGAACACCTTCCTCGACGCCTTCGCCGCATCCCGCCGAGCGCAGGGACTCCCCGCCATCTCACTCGCCTGGGGCCTGTGGGAGCAGGGCGGCGGCATGGCCGACCGGCTCGACCAGGCGGACCTCACCCGGCTCAGGCGGGTCGGCCTGGCCCCGATAGCCGTCGACGAAGGACTGCGGCTCTTCGACGCGGCCCTGACCCTGGACCGGGCCACCGTCGCCCCCCTGCGACTGGACCTCGGCGGCCTCCAGGGCACGGTGCCGCCGGTCCTGCGCGGGCTGCGCGGACCCGTACGGGGCAACGCACGGCGTACGGCGCAGAGCGCGCCGAAGGGCTCGCTGGGCCAACGGCTGGCCGGGCTGCCGGCGACCGAGCGCGAGCAGGTGGTGCTGGACCTGGTGCGTACCGAGGTCGCCGCCGTGCTCGGGCACGCCTCGGCCCAGGCCGTCCAGCCGGAACACGCCTTCCAGGACGCCGGTTTCGACTCGCTCACCTCGGTGGAACTCCGCAACCGCCTGAACACGGCGACCGGGCTGCGGCTCCCCGCGACCCTGGTCTTCGACCACCCCACGCCCGTCGCGCTGTCCCGGTTCCTGCTGGCCGAGACACTGGGCGTCCAGGAGCGGCCCGAGGCCGCGGTGGCCGCGCCGACCGGCACGGACGAGCCGATCGCGATCGTCGGCATGGCCTGCCGGTTCCCCGGCGAGGTGCGGTCGCCCGAAGACCTGTGGCGGCTCGTCGCCTCCGGTGGCGACGCGATCTCGGGCTTCCCCGAGGACCGAGGCTGGGACGTCGAGAACCTCTACGACCCGGACCCCGACCGCTCCGGCAAGTCCTCCGTGCGCCACGGTGGCTTCCTCCACGAGGCCGCCGAGTTCGACCCGGCCTTCTTCGGTATCTCGCCGCGTGAGGCGCTGGCGATGGACCCGCAGCAGCGGTTGCTGCTGGAGACGTCGTGGGAGGCGTTCGAGCGGGCCGGGATCGATCCGGCGACGGTGCGGGGGAGCAGGACAGGTGTCTTCGCCGGTGTGATGTACCACGACTACGGCGCTCGCGTGAAGACGCCGGCGGAGGGCATGGACGCCTACCTGGGCAGCGGCAGCGCGGGCAGCATCGCCTCCGGCCGGGTCTCGTACACCTTCGGCCTTGAAGGCCCGGCGGTCACGGTGGACACGGCGTGCTCGTCGTCCCTGGTGGCCCTGCATCTGGCGGCGCAGGCGCTGCGCAGCGGTGAGTGCTCGATGGCGCTCGTCGGGGGCGTCACCGTGATGGCCACCCCTTCGACGTTCGTGGAGTTCAGCCGTCAGCGGGGTCTGTCGGCGGACGGTCGGTGCAAGGCGTTCGCGGCCGGTGCCGATGGCACGGGTTGGGCGGAGGGCGCGGGCATGCTGCTGGTGGAGCGGCTGTCCGATGCCCGTCGTAACGGTCATCAGGTGCTGGCGGTTGTCCGGGGTACGGCGGTGAATCAGGACGGTGCGTCGAACGGCCTGACCGCGCCGAACGGGCCCTCTCAGCAGCGGGTGATCCGGCAGGCGTTGGCGAATGCCGGTGTGTCCTCGGACCAGGTGGATGCCGTGGAGGCGCATGGTACGGGGACGCGGCTGGGTGACCCGATCGAGGCGCAGGCGTTGATCGCGACTTATGGTCAGGAGCGTTCTGCGGAACGGCCTTTGTGGCTGGGGTCGTTGAAGTCGAACATCGGTCATGCGCAGGCTGCCGCGGGTGTCGGTGGTGTGATCAAGATGGTCATGGCGATGCGGCACGGTGTGCTGCCCCAGACCTTGCATGTGGACGAGCCGACACCGCACGTGGACTGGTCGGCGGGCGACGTCCGCCTGCTGACCGAGGCCGTGGACTGGCCTGCCCATGACGGGCCGCGCCGCGCCGCCGTGTCGTCCTTCGGCATCAGTGGCACCAACGCCCATGTGATCGTGGAACAAGCCCCGGTCGGGACGGAGATGGCGTCCGGGCCCGAGCCCGAGCCCGGTGCGGTCGTACCGTTGGTGCTGTCCGCGAAGAGCGACATGGCGCTGCGAGCCCAGGCGGAGCGCCTGCTGTCCCTGGCCTCGACCACGGACCTCCGGCCGGCCGACCTCGCCTACTCCCTTGCCACCACGCGTTCGGCCATGGAACGCCGGGCTGCCGTGGTGGGAGAGGGGCGCGACGAACTCCTCGATGGACTGCGCGCGTTGGCCGCCGGGTCCCCGTCCACCCGGGTCGTCCTGGGCGAACCGGGCAGCGGCGGCAAGGTCGGGTTCCTGTTCTCGGGACAGGGCTCGCAACGCCTGGGCATGGGGCGTGAGTTGTACGAGGCGTATCCCGTGTTCGCTGCGGCGTACGACGAGGCGTGTGCGCTCCTGGACGCACCGGTGGACGTGGACTCGGAGGGGTTGAATCAGACGGGTTCGACGCAGCCCGCGCTCTTTGCGGTTGAGGTGGCGTTGTTCCGGCTGTTGGAGTCGTGGGGTGTCCGGCCGGATTATGTGGCCGGTCATTCGGTGGGTGAGATCGCTGCTGCTCATGTGGCGGGTGTGCTCTCGCTTGAGGACGCGGCCAAGCTTGTGTCGGCGCGTGCCCGTCTCATGCAGGCGCTGCCCGCAGGTGGCGCGATGGTCGCTGTACAGGCCACTGAGGACGAGGTGCTGCCGTATCTGACCGAGGGCGTGGGCATAGCGGCGGTCAACGGCCCGCAGTCGGTGGTGGTTTCGGGGGCGGAGGACGCGGTCGTCGCGATCGGCGAGGCCTTCCGGGAGCAGGGCCGTAAGACGTCCCGGCTGAAGGTGAGCCACGCGTTCCACTCGCCGTTGATGGATCCGATGCTGGAGGAGTTCGCGCAGGCGATCGCGGACCTGACCTTCAACGAAACGCGGATCCCGGTGGTTTCGAACCTCACCGGTCGTCTGGCCGAGCCGTACACCCCGTCGTACTGGGTGCGGCACGTCCGTGAGGCGGTCCGTTTCGCCGATGGTGTCCGGACTCTGCACGAGCTGGGTGTGTCGACGTTCGTGGAGATCGGTCCGGGGGGTGTGCTGAGCGCACTTGCCCAGGGCTGCGTGGACGACATCGTGACCGTCCCCGTCGTACGGGCAGACCGTCCCGAGCCGCAGGCCGTCGTCACCGCGCTCGCCGAGCTGCATGTGCACGGTGTCTCCCCGGACTGGCGGGCGGTCCTCCCGGGCGGCCGGCGGGTCGATCTGCCGACCTACGCCTTCCAGTACGAGCGTTTCTGGCTGGAGGTGCCGGAGGAGTTCAGCGGTGACGCCGCTGCCGCCGGGCTCGGGCTGGGCGCGGCGGAGCACCCGTTGGCCGGTGCGGTGGTCGCGCTGCCCGGCGCCGGTGGGTTCCTGGTCACCGGGCGGCTGTCGCTCCGGACGCACCCCTGGCTCGCCGACCACACGGTGATGGGCAGTGTGCTGCTGCCGGGCACCGCGCTCGTGGAACTGGCGGTGCGCGCGGGTGATGAAGCCGGTTGCGCACAGGTCGAGGATCTGACGCTGGAAGCACCGCTGATCGTCCCGGACCAGGGCGGTGTCGCCGTGCAGGTGTGGGTCGGTCCCGAGGAGGAGTCCGGCAGGCGCGCGCTGAGCGTGCACTCGCGGCCGGACGGCGCCCCCGACGACGCGCCCTGGGTACGGCATGCCGTCGGCTGCCTGACGGACCAGCTGCCCGAGCCGCCGCACGGCGTGGATCTCGGCGCATGGCCGCCGGCGGGTGCGGAGCCCGTCGAACTGAGCGAGTACTACGAGGGCCTGGACGGACTCGGCCTGTCGTACGGCCCGGTCTTCCGTGGCTTGCGCTCCGTGTGGCGCGACGGGGACGACGTCCTCGCCGAGGTCGCCCTGCCCGAGGGCACGGAGGCGGACACGTTCGCCGTTCATCCGGCCCTGCTGGACGCGGCGCTGCACGCGATCGGCGCGGGCGGCCTGGTCCCCGTGGCCGACGGGCCGCTGCTGCCCTTCGCCTGGTCCGAGGTGGGGGTCCGGGCCACGGGCGCGACCGCGCTGCGGATCAAGATCTCCCGTACGGGCACGGACGCGGTGTCGCTGACCCTCGCCGACGCCTCGGGCGGTCTGGTCGCCACGGTCGGTGCGCTGTCGTTGCGGCCGGTGTCGCGCGAACAGCTGCTCGCGGCCGGTGGTCCCGGTGAGCAGGCCGACGACTCGCTGTTCGGCCTCGCATGGCAGCCCATGGCCCTCACGGAGGGTGCCGCCCCGCTCGACGTACGGGTCTATCCGGACCTGGCCGCTCTGACCGCCGACCTTCCCGAGACCGAGGCCGAGACCGAGGCCCAGACCCAGACCGACACCGACACCGACACCGAGGCCGAGGTCGTCACGGTCGTACCGTGCCCGGACACCCCCGGTACGCCGACCGCCGACCGCGTGCACCGCGTCGCGAGCGAGGTTCTGGCGCTCGTGCAGCGGTGGTTGGAGCAGGAGCGTACGGGGCGTCTGGTGCTGGTGACGCGTCCGGACGACCTGGCTCACGCGGCCGTACGGGGGCTGGTGCGGTCCGCGCAGTCGGAGAATCCGGGCCGGTTCGTACTGGCGGAGGCCGAGGGCGTCAACGAGGTGGTCCGCGCGTTGCCCGCCGTACTCGCCTATGACGAGCCGCAGTTCGCGGTCCGCGACGGGGAGGTGCGCGTGCCGCGTCTGGTGAAGGCCACCGGGGCGCGTGACGGCGCGCCGGAACTCGCCGACGGCACGGTACTGGTGACAGGTGCCTCCGGGTCGCTGGGCGCGCTCGTCGCGCGGCACCTGGTGTCCGAGCACAAGGTACGGCGACTGCTGCTGGCGAGCCGCCGGGGCGCGGACGCGCCGGGCGCCGCCGAGCTGGCGGCCGAACTCACCGCGCGGGGTGCCGAGATCGTGTGGGCGGCCTGCGACATCGGGGACCGGGAGGCCGTCTCCGCGATGCTGGGTGGGCATGCGCTGTCGGCCGTCGTGCACACCGCGGGCGTGCTGGACGACGGAGTGCTCGGCTCGGTCACGCCGGACAGGCTGAGGGCGGTCTTCCGTCCCAAGGTGGACGCCGTGCTGAACCTGCACGAGTGCACCCGGGACATGGATTTGGCGGCCTTCGTGGTGTTCTCGTCCGTCGCCGGTCTGGTCGGCGGCGCCGGTCAGGCGAGTTACGCGGCGGCGAACTCCTTCCTCGACGCCTTCTCGGCCCACCGGCGGCGGGCGGGCCTGCCCGCCACCTCGCTGGCGTGGGGGGTGTGGGAACAGTCCGGTGCGATGACGGACGGTCTCGCCGCCGCCGACCGGGCGCGCATGGCCCGCGGCGGTGTGCTGCCGCTGCCGACGCGGGAGGGACTGCGGCTGTTCGACGCGGCGCTGGCCTCGGACGAGGCGCTGCTCGCCCCGGTCCGTATCGACACCGGCGCCCTGCGCGACGGCGAGGCACCGCCGGTGCTCCGCGCCCTCGCGCCGGCCCCGGCCGGCCGCAGGGCCGTGCGGGCCACCACCTCCTCCGCGCCCTCGCACGGGCCCTCACTGGCCGAGCGCCTGGCGGAACTGCCGGAGAGCGAACGGGAGAAGAGCGTGCTGGATCTGGTGCGCGGCGAGGTCGCCGCGGTCCTCGGGCACGCCTCGGACCGCACGGTACGGCCGGAACACGCCTTCCAGGATCTGGGCTTCGACTCCCTCACGGCCGTCGAACTGCGCAACCGGCTGAACCGGACCACCGGGCTGCGGCTCCCCGCCACCCTGGTCTTCGACCACCCGACACCCGCTCTCCTGGCCCGTCATGTGTGGACGGAGATAGCGGGAGCCGCCGAACCGGCCCTAGTGGATTCCCTACTTGCAGACTTGGACAAGGTCGAACAAGAATTGGTCACGAAGTTGGCAGCGAGCGAAGCTCGCGACCGGATCCTGGCGAAACTCCAGGAAGTGCTGCTGACCGCCGGTGATTCCGGCAAGGCATCGGACCAGGAAGTCCCTGGTGCGGGCGGCAGCGATCTGGAATCGGCCACGGACGACGAAGTATTCGATCTGCTCGGCAAGGAATTCGGGATTTCCTGACCGCTCCGGCGCGTCCCGGTGTCCCTTTGCCGAATTCCGGTAAGTCATCGCAGGGGTGAGGGACGATTTCGGTGGCGAACGAGGACAAGCTCCGCTATTTCCTGAAGCGAGTCACCGCGGACCTCCAGGAGACCCGGCGGCGCCTTCGTGACTACGAGGACGCCGCCGGGGAACCGGTGGCCATCATCGGCATGAGCTGCCGCTATCCGGGAGGCGTCGACTCGCCCGAGGACCTGTGGGAACTGGTCTCGGGTGGCCGCGACGCCGTCGCCGCATTCCCGGCCGACCGCGGCTGGGACCTGGACGCGCTCTACGACCCGGATCCGGAAGCCCGTGGCACCAGTTACGCCCGCGAGGGCGGGTTCCTGAGCGACCTCGCGCGGTTCGACGCCGGTCTCTTCGGGATCTCGCCCCGCGAGGCGCTCGCCATGGATCCCCAGCAGCGGCTGCTGCTGGAGACGTCGTGGGAACTCTTCGAGCGGGCCGGCATCGACGCCGCCTCGCTCGCGGGCAGCAGGACCGGCGTGTTCACCGGCGTGATGAACCACGAGTTCCTCGCCGCCCTCCAGAACTCCCCGGAGGACCTGGAGGGTTACCTGGGCACGGGGACCTCGGGCAGTGTCGCCTCCGGCCGGGTGGCCTACACCTTCGGCCTCGAAGGCCCGGCCGTCACCATCGACACGGCCTGCTCCTCCTCCCTGGTCGCCCTGCACCTGGCCGTACAGTCGCTGCGCAACGGCGAGTGCTCGCTGGCCGTGGCGGGCGGTGTCACCGCGATGGTCGGCCCCGCCACCTTCGTCGGCTTCAGCCGCCAGCGCGGGCTCGCGCCCGACGGCCGCTGCAAGGCGTTCGCGGCCGGCGCCGACGGCACCGGCTGGGGCGAGGGCGCCGGCCTGCTTCTCGTGGAACGCCTCTCCGACGCCCGGCGCAACGGACACCGGATCCTCGCCGTCGTCCGGGGCTCCGCCGTCAACCAGGACGGCGCCTCCAACGGCCTCACCGCCCCCAACGGCCCCTCCCAGCAACGGGTGATCCGCCAGGCCCTGGCGGCGGCCCGGCTGACCACCGCACAGGTCGACGCGGTCGAGGCGCACGGCACGGGCACCCGGCTCGGCGATCCGATCGAGGCGCAGGCGCTCCTCGCCACGTACGGGCAGGGCCGCCCCGACGACAAGCCGCTGATGCTGGGCTCCATCAAGTCCAACATCGGCCACACCCAGGCCGCGGCCGGTGTGGCGGGCATCATCAAGATGGTCATGGCCCTGCGCCACGGCGAACTGCCGCGCACCCTGCACATCGACGCCCCCTCCCCGCACGTCGACTGGACGGCGGGCGCCGTACGGCTGCTCACCGAGAACACCCCCTGGCCCGCGTCCGACCAGCCGCGCCGCGCCGGCATCTCCTCCTTCGGGATCAGCGGCACCAACGCGCACACGATCATCGAAGAGGCCCCGCCCACCGAGGCGTTCGCGCCGGACACCGAGGACCCGGAAGCACCGGAGGAGAGCGCGGGCAGCACGGGGGCCATCACCCCGGAGGAGGGCGCGGGCAACGCCGAGGCCGTCGCCCCGGAGGCCGCGCGCCCCGCCGAGGGCGGACCGGTGCCGTGGGTGCTCTCGGGCAAGACCGAGGAGGCCCTGCGCGCACAGGCCGGACGGCTGCTGTCCCGCACCGACGCGCAAGTCGCCCCGTACGACGTCGCGTTCTCGCTCGCGACGACACGCACGGCCCTCGACCATCGCGCGGTGGTCCAGGGCGAGACTCCGGACGAACTCGCCGCGGGACTGAGGGCCGTGGCCTCCGGCTCCCCGGCCCCGGGCGTCGCACGCGGCCTGTCCGGCACCGGCGGACGGGTCGGGTTCCTGTTCTCCGGCCAGGGTTCGCAACGCCTCGGCATGGGGCGGGATTTGTACGAGGCGTACCCCGTGTTCGCGGCGGCGTACGACGAGGTGTGCGCGCTCCTGGACGCGCCCGTGGACGTCGACTCGGAGGAGTTGGACCAGACGGGTTCGACGCAGCCCGCGCTCTTCGCGGTCGAGATCGCCCTGTTCCGGCTCCTGGAGTCGTGGGGCATTCGGCCGGACTACGTCGCCGGCCACTCGGTGGGTGAGATCGCTGCCGCGCATGTGGCGGGTGTGCTCTCGCTTGAGGACGCGGCCAAGCTGGTGTCGGCCCGGGCCCGTCTCATGCAGGCGCTGCCCGCAGGCGGTGCGATGGTCGCCGTGCAGGCCACCGAGGACGAGGTGCTGCCGTACCTGACCGAGGGCGTGGGCATAGCAGCGGTCAACGGCCCTCAGTCGGTGGTGGTTTCGGGGGCGGAGGACGCGGTCGTCGCGATCGGCGAGGCATTCCGGGAGCAGGGCCGTAAGACGTCCCGGCTGAAGGTCAGCCACGCCTTCCACTCGCCTCTGATGGATCCGATGCTGGACCAATTTGCCTCTGCCATCGGCGGGTTGACGTTCGCGCGGCCGAAGCTCCCGGTGGTGTCCAACCTCACCGGGCGGCTGGCCGAGCCGTACACGCCCGAGTACTGGGTCCGTCATGTCCGCGAGGCGGTGCGTTTCGCCGACGGTGTGAAGACGCTCGCCGACCTGGGCGTGACCACGTTCGTGGAGATCGGCCCGGGCGGTGTGCTGAGCGCGCTCACCCAGGGCTGCCTGGACGACGACACGGTCACCGTGCCCGCCCTGCGCGCCGACCGCCCCGAGCGGGCCGCGCTCGTCGCCGCCGTCGCCGAACTGCACGTGCACGGCGTCTCCCCGGACTGGCACGCCTTCTTCCCCGGCGCCCGCCGGGTCGACCTGCCCACCTACGCCTTCCAGTACGAGCGCTACTGGCTCGACACCGCACCGGCCGCTCACGGCGACGTCCGCGCCGCCGGTCTCGGCTCGGCCGACCACCCGCTGCTCGGCGCCGCCGTCTCCCTGGCCGGCGGCGACGAGCGGCTGCTGACCGGCAGGCTGTCCCTGCGCACGCACCCCTGGCTGAGCGAGCACGCCGTGCTCGGGACCGTGCTGCTGCCCGGCACCGCCTTCGTCGAACTGGCCGTGCGCGCCGCCGACGAGGCCGGCTGCGACCTGCTGGAGGACCTCACCCTCGAAGCGCCCCTGGTGGTGCCCGAGCAGGGCGGTGTCGCGGTGCAGGTGTGGGTGGGCGCGGCCGACGGCTCCGGTCGCAGGCCGCTGACCGTGCACGCGCGCCCCGAGGACGACACCGACCTGCCGTGGGTCCGCCACGCGACCGGCTTCGTCACCGAGGGGACCGCGGCGGGGGGCGGCGAGGACGACAAGACCGGCGGCCGGGCGCTCACCGCATGGCCGCCCGCGGGCTCCGAACCGATCGGACTCGACGGCTTCTACGACCGGTTGGCCGACCTCGGTCTGGCCTACGGGCCCCTGTTCCGCGGGCTGCGGAGCGCCTGGCGCAAGGACGGCGAAGTCCTCGCGGAGGTCGCCCTGCCCGACGGCACGGACACCGGCTCCTTCCTTCTGCACCCGGCGCTGCTGGACGCCGCGCTGCACGCCATCGGCGCGGGCGGCTCGCTCGTGGCCGAGACCGACGGGCCGCTCCTGCCGTTCGCCTGGTCCGGGGTGTCCGTGCACGCCACGGGCGCGTCCACCGTGCGGGTGAGGCTGGCGGCGGCCGGTACGGACGCCGTGTCCCTGACGGTGGCCGACGGCACCGGTCAGCCGGTGGCGTCCGTCGAGTCGCTGACGCTGCGTCCCGTGTCGGCCGAGCAGCTCCGCGAGCGCTCCGGTGACGCCCTGTTCACCGTCGAGCCGCTGCCGTTGAACCTGGCCGCCGACGACACGGACGGGACGGTCGTCGCGTACGTCGCGGACATCGACGCACCGGCCGACGCCGACGGGGCGTCGCAGCCGGACGTGGTCGTGGTGCCGTTCCCCGACGGGCCGCAAGGGGCGAGCGGGGCCGAGCGGGTGCGCGCGGTCACCACCGAGGTGCTGCGGCTGGTCCAGCAGCGGCTCGCCGAGGACCACACGGCGCGCCTCGTCCTGGTGGCGCGCTGCGACGACCTCGCGCACGCCGCGGCGGCCGGGCTGGTGCGCTCGGCGCAGGCGGAGAACCCCGGCCGGATCGTGCTGCTCGAAACCGACCGCCCGGACGACGTGACCGCGCTCGTGCCCGGCGTCGTACGCTCCGGGGAGCCCCATGTCGTCGTCCGCGAGGGCGAGGCCGCCGTACCACGCCTGGTCCGCGCCACCGCCCCCACGACACCGGACGCGACCACGGACCACGCCGACGGCACCGCCCACAGGGGCGCCCCCGCCCCTGCCGTGGACACCCCCGCCACCGGCCTCGGCACCGTGCTCCTCACCGGCGCCTCCGGCGCGCTGGGCGGCGCCCTCGCCCGGCACCTGGTGACCGGACACGGCGTGCGTCGGCTGCTCCTCGTCAGCCGCCGGGGCGCCGACGCGCCGGGCGCCACCGAGCTTGCGGCCGAACTCGAAGCGCTCGGCGCCGAAGCGACGTGGGCCGCCTGCGACCTCGCCGGCCGTGCCGCCGTCGCCGGGCTGCTGGCCGCCCACCCGGTCGACTCCGTCGTACACACCGCGGGAGTCCTCGACGACGGCGTGATCGCCGCGCTCACCCCGGAGCGTGTCCACGCCGTCCTCGCACCCAAGGCCGACGCCGTACTCCACCTGGACGAACTCACCGCCGCCGAGACGAAGTTCGTGCTGTTCTCCTCCGCCGCGGGCGTCTTCGGCAACCCCGGCCAGGGCAACTACGCCGCCGCCAACGCCTTCCTCGACGCCTTCGCCCGGCACCGCCGCGCCCAGGGCCGGCCCACGGTCTCCCTCGCCTGGGGCCTGTGGGAGCAGGAGGGCGCCATGGCCGACGCCCTGGACGAGGCGGGCCGGACACGGATGGCGCGCTCCGGTGTCCTGGCGCTGACCACCGAGGACGGCCTACGGCTGTTCGACGCGGCGCTCGCCGCCGACCAGCCCGTGCTCGTACCGGTCCGCCTCGACACCGCGGCCCTGCGCGACCGCCCGGCGGACACCGTACCGGCCCTGCTGCGCGGACTCGTCCGTGGCACCCCGCGCGGCACGGCCCAGCGCGCGGCCACCGGATCCCTGGCCGAGCGCCTCACCGCGCTGACCGGCGACGAGCGCGCCGAGGCGCTCCTCGAACTGGTCCGCAGCGAGGTCGCCGCCGTCCTCGGGCACGCCTCGCCCCGGGCCGTCCAGCCCACGCACGCCTTCCAGGACCTGGGCTTCGACTCGCTGACCGCCGTCGAACTGCGCAACCGCCTCGCCGCCGCCACCGGCCTGCGGCTGCCCGCCACCCTCGTCTTCGACCACCCCACCCCCACCGCCCTCGCCCGGCACATCGGCGGCGAACTCCTCGACGAGGCCCCCGCCGTGACAGCCGGAGCCGGGGCCGGGGCGCGGCGGACCGTGGCCGACGCGGACGAGCCGATCGCCATCGTCGGCATGAGCTGCCGCCTCCCGGGCGGCGTGCGCTCACCGGAGGACCTGTGGCGGCTGGTGGCCTCCGGCCGCGACGGCATCTCCCGGTTCCCCGACGACCGGGGCTGGGACATCGAGGGGCTGTACGACCCCGACCCGGAGCGCCTCGGCAAGACCTACGCGCGCGACGGCGGATTCCTGCACGACGCGGCCGAGTTCGACGCCGGGTTCTTCGGGATCTCGCCGCGCGAGGCGCTCGCCATGGACCCGCAGCAGCGGCTGCTGCTGGAGGCGTCCTGGGAGGCGTTCGAGAGCGCCGGGATCGACCCGGCGGTCCTGCGGGGCAGCCGTACCGGTGTCTTCACCGGCCTGATGTACCACGACTACGGGCAGGGGCCGCGCCAACTGCCCGAAGGCGTCGAGGGATTGCTCACCACCGGAGGATCCGGCAGCGTCGCCTCCGGGCGCGTCTCCTACACCTTCGGCCTGGAGGGTCCCGCCGTCACCGTCGACACGGCCTGCTCCTCCTCGCTCGTCGCCCTGCACCTGGCCGTCCAGGCCCTCCGGAGCGGCGAGTGCACGATGGCACTGGCCGGCGGCGTCACCGTGATGGCGAGCCCGACGGTCTTCGTGGAGTTCAGCCGCCAGCGCGGACTGGCCCCCGACGGCCGGTGCAAGGCGTTCGCCGCCGGTGCCGACGGCACGGGCTGGGGCGAGGGCGTCGGCATGCTCCTCGTGGAACGGCTGTCCGACGCCGAGCGCAACGGCCATCGCGTGCTGGCCGTCGTCCGGGGGAGCGCCGTCAACCAGGACGGCGCCTCCAACGGCCTGACCGCGCCCAACGGCCCCTCGCAGCAGCGGGTGATCCGGCAGGCGCTGGCCTCCGCCGGGCTCACCCCGGCCGACGTGGACGCCGTAGAGGCGCACGGTACGGGGACGAAACTCGGCGACCCGATCGAGGCGCAGGCGCTGCTCGCCACGTACGGGCGGGAGCGGGCCGGGGGACAGCCGCTGTGGCTGGGCTCGCTGAAGTCCAACATCGGCCATACGCAGGCCGCCGCGGGTGTCGCCGGTGTGATCAAGATGGTCATGGCGATGCGGCACGGACTCCTGCCGCGGACCCTGCACGTGGACGAGCCGACGCCGCACGTGGACTGGTCGGCGGGCGAGGTGCGGCTGCTGACCGACCCCGTGGACTGGCCGGAGACGGACCGCCCGCGCCGGGCCGCCGTGTCCTCCTTCGGGGTCAGCGGCACCAACGCCCACACCATCATCGAACAGGCCCCCACCAGCGCGGACGCACCGCCGGCCGCCGGATCCGGCGCGGCCGTGCCGTGGGCGCTGTCCGGCAGGACCGAGGCGGCACTGCGGGCCCAGGCCGCCCGTCTGCTGTCCCACCTCGACGAGAGCGACCGCGACGGCGACGGTGACGGCGAAGCGGCCCTCCTGACCGACGTGGCGCACTCGCTGGCCACCACCAGGGCCGCCTTCGAACACCGCGCCGTGGTCGTCGGCCAGACCCTCCGGGAACTCCGGCAGCAACTGGCCGGTGTCGCGGCCGGGGCCACACCGCCCGGCGCGGTGACCGGCAGCGCACGCGGCGAGGGCAGGACCGTCTTCGTCTTCCCCGGACAGGGCTCGCAGTGGGTGGGCATGGCCGCCGGACTACTGGACTCCTCCCCGGTCTTCCGCGACCGCCTCGACGCCTGCGAACGCGCCCTCGCACCGCACGTCGACTGGTCCCTCACCGCCGTACTGCGCGGCACCTCCGAGGTCGAACAGGACCGGGTCGACGTGCTGCAACCCGTGCTCTGGGCGATGACGGTCGCCCTCGCCGAGGTGTGGCGCTCCTTCGGGGTGACCCCCGACGCGGTCGTCGGGCACTCCCAGGGCGAGGTCTCCGCCGCGGTGATCGCCGGCGCGCTCTCCCTGGAGGACGGGGCCCGCATCGTGGTGCGGCGCAGCCTCGCGGTACGCGAACTCCAGGGACTCGGCGCCATGGCCTCGGTGCCGCTCCCGGACGAGGAGGTGCGGGAACTCGTCGGCCGCTGGGACGGCCGTCTCGGCATCGCCGCCGTGAACGGCCCCGCGACCGCCGTGGTCTCCGGTGACACCGACGCCCTGGACGAACTCCTCGCGCACTGCCGGCAGGAGGGGATCCAGGCCCGCCGGGTCGCCGTCGACTACGCCGCGCACTCACCGCAGATCGAACGCGTCCAGGCCCTGGCCGCCGAGGGGTTCGCCGGCGTCGGCCCGCGCCCCGGCGCCGTGCCCTTCTACTCCACGGTGACCGGCACAAAACTGGACACCGGTGAGCTGGACTCCGGTTACTGGTACCGCAACATGCGCGAGACGGTACGGTTCCACGACGCGATCCGGGCCGCCCTGGCCGACGGCTACGACGTGTTCGTCGAGGTCAGCCCGCACCCGGTGCAGTCGGCGGGCATCCAGGACACCATCGAGGCCGCCGAGACGGACGCGGCGGTCGTACCGACACTGCGCCGCCGCGACGGCGGCCCCGACCGGCTGATGCTCTCCCTCGCCCAGGCGCATGTGCACGGCGTCGGCATCGACTGGGACACCGTCCTGCCGGGCGCGCGCCGCACCGACCTGCCGACCTACGCGTTCCAGCACGAGCGGTACTGGCTGGCGGCGGACGCCCCCGCCGGTGACGTACGGGCGGCCGGGCTGGACGCCACCGACCACCCGTTCCTGGGCGCGGCGGTGGAGCTGCCGGACGCCGGCGGCCATCTGCTCACCGGGGTGCTGTCCCTGCGCGCCCAGCCCTGGCTGGCCGACCACGCGGTGCTCGGTACGGTCCTGCTGCCGGGCACGGCCTTCGTGGAACTCGCCGCCCACGCCGCCGCCGAGACCGGCTGCGACCTGGTGGAGGAACTCACCCTGCACGCACCGCTGATACTGCCCGAGGAGGGCGGCGTCGCACTCCAGGTGCTGGTGGGCGCCCAGGACGACTCCGGCCGCCGCCCGCTGAGCGTGCACTCGCGCGCCGGTGCCGGATCCTGGGTCCGCAACGCCACCGGAGTCCTCACCACGGGCGCGACCCCGCCCGGCACCGACCTGCGCAGCTGGCCCCCGGCCGACGCGCAGCCGGTGGACCTGGACGGCTTCTACGACCGCCTGGCGGGCCTCGGACTGAGCTACGGCCCGGTCTTCCAGGGACTGCGTGCCGCCTGGCGCGGCCACGACGCGGTGTACGCGGAACTCGCCGTCGCCGAGGAGGCGCGGCCGGACACGTTCGGCGTGCACCCGGCCCTGCTCGACTCGGCGCTGCACGCGCTGGGCGCGGGCGGCCTCGTACCGGCCGCCGACGGGCCCCTGCTGCCCTTCGCGTGGTCCCGCGTCACCCCGCACGGCACCGGAGCGGCCGAGCTGCGGGTGCGGCTCTCCCCGGCAGGCGGGGACACCGTACGGCTGGAGGCCGCCGACGGCACGGGCCGACCCGTCGTCTCGGTGGAGTCGCTGACGCTGCGCCCGGTGTCGGCCGAGCAGCTGCGCACGAGCGCCCGGGACTCCCTGTTCACCGTGGAGTGGGCACCGCTCACCGCACAGGCCGACGGGCACACCACCGTCGTACGGGCCTACGAGGACATCTCCGCCCTGCTCGCCGCTCCCGCGTCGGAGACCGGGGCGCGGGCGTACGCGGACGCCGTGGTCGTGCCCTGCCCCGTGGGGTCGGGCGCCGACGCCGAGCGTGTCCGGGACGTCCTGCGCAAGGTGCTCGGGCTGGTGCAGTGGTGGCTGGCCGAGGAGCGGGTGGCCCGGCTGGTGCTGGTGACCAGGGGCGCGGTCGCGGCCGGGGACGGTCCGGAAGCGGGGGACGGTCCGAAAACGGGCGGCCCGGCGACGGCCGACCCGGTGCAGGCCGCCGTGTGGGGCCTGATCCGCTCGGCGCAGTCCGAGAACCCGGACCGCATCGTCCTCATCGACGCCGACGCGCGTACCGGCGCGGGGAGCGAGTACGGCGGCGACGCGCACCCGGACGCGGAGAGCGCGGACGACGCCGACGGGGACACCGATGTGGAGCGGATCGCGGCGACCGTCGTCCCCCGGCTCCTCGCCTTCGAGGAGCCGCAGGCCGCGCTGCGCGGCGACACGCTCCTGCTGCCCCGGCTCACCAGGACCGCCGCCGACGCCCCGCGGGCCATCGTGGACTTCGGGCCCGGCCCCGTCCTGCTGACCGGTGCCTCCGGTGCCCTCGGCGGACTCGTCGCCCGGCACCTGGTCGCCGAACACGGCGTGCGCGAACTGCTGTTGATGAGCCGGCGCGGCGCGGACGCGGAGGGCGCGGCGGAACTCGCGGCGGAACTGACCGCGGCCGGTGCCGAAGTGCGCTGGGCGGCCTGCGACGTGGCCGACCGGGACGCCCTCGCCGACGCGCTGTCCGGCACACCGGTGACGGCCGTGGTGCACACGGCCGGTGTCCTCGACGACGGCGTGCTCCCCGCGCTCACCCCGGAGCGCCTGGAGACGGTCCTGCGACCCAAGGTCGACGCCGTGCTCAACCTGCACGAACTGGCCGGCGACGTCTCGGCGTTCGTCGTCTTCTCGTCCCTCGCGGGCACCCTCGGCACCCCCGGCCAGGCCAACTACGCGGCGGCCAACGCCTACCTGGACGCCTTCGCCGCACAACGCCGGGGACAGGGGCTGCCCGCGCTGTCACTGCCGTGGGGCCTGTGGCAGCGCACCGGCGCCATGACCGAGGACCTCGGCGGCGCCGACCGCGGCCGGCTCGCCCGTGGCGGTGTGCTGCCGCTGTCCGACGAGGACGGCCTCGAACTCCTCGACGCCGCCCTCGCGTCGGACGAACCGGTGGTGGTGCCGGCACGGCTGGACCTGGCCGCGCTGCGCAACGCGACCGCGCCGGTCCCGCCGCTGCTCAAGGCACTCGTGGGCGGCCGGTCGCGCCGTAGCGACCGGGCGTCCGCCGTACCGCTGGCACAGCGGATCGCGGGGCTGCCCGAGAGCGAGCGCGCGGACGTCGTACTCGTCCTCGTGCGCTCCGAGGCCGCCGCCGTCCTCGGACACAGCTCGGCCAAGGCCGTCCAGCCCGACCAGGCATTCGGCGACCTCGGCTTCGACTCGCTGACCGCGGTGGAACTGCGCAACCGGCTGAACCGGGCCACCGGCCTGCGCCTGCCCGCGACGCTGGTCTTCGACCACCCGACACCCGCCGCGCTCGCCCAGCGGGTGCTGAAGGACCTCCCCGGCGGTACGGCGGGCACCGCACCGGTCTTCGACGAACTGGACCGACTCGCCGCCGCCCTGGACGGCGCCGGCGCGCACGGTCTCGACAACGTCACCCGGACCAGGATCAACATGCGTCTCCAGGCACTGCTCGCCCGCTGGAACGGGAACGAGCCGGCCGACCCCGGAGACACCGGCCGAGCCGGGACCGACGACGACCTCAGCTCGGCCAGCGACGAGGAGCTGTACGACCTCCTCGACGACGAACTCGGCAACTCCTGAACCGCGCAGGCCAAAAGGGGCGGGCAACACCCATGATGAACGAAGACAAGCTCCGGGACTACCTCAAGCGGGCCACCACCGACCTGCGCCAGGCCCGGCGCCGCGTACGCGAGCTGGAGTCCCGCGACCAGGAGCCCATCGCCATCGTGGGCATGGGCTGCCGGTTCCCCGGCGGTGTCGGCGGCCCCGGGGAGCTGTGGCGGCTGCTGGCCGAGGGCACGGACGCCGTCTCCGGGTTCCCCGAGGACCGCGGCTGGGACGTCGACGCCCTTTACGACCCCGACCCCGAGCGGCCCGGCAAGGTCTACACCCGGCAGGGCGGCTTCCTGCGCGACGCGGCGGACTTCGACGCGGACTTCTTCGGGATCTCACCGCGCGAGGCACTGGCGATGGACCCGCAGCAGCGGCTGCTGCTGGAGACCGCCTGGGAGACCTTCGAACACGCGGGCATCGACCCGGCCACCCTCAAGGGCAGCCGCACCGGCGTCTTCGCGGGCCTGATGTACCACGACTACGGCTTCACGCCCGGCGACCTCCCCGAAGGGGTCGAGGGGCTGATGAGCACCGGCAACTCCGGCAGCGTCGCCTCCGGACGCATCGCCTACACCTTCGGCCTGGAGGGACCCGCGGTCACCGTCGACACCGCCTGCTCGTCCTCGCTCGTCGCCCTGCACCTCGCCGTGCGGGCGCTGCGGGGCGGCGAGTGCACGATGGCGCTCGCCGGGGGAGTGACGGTCATGGCGGGCCCGTCCGCCTTCGTCGAGTTCAGCCGTCAGCGCGGGCTCGCCCCCGACGGCCGCTGCAAGTCCTTCGCGGCGGCGGCGGACGGCGCGTCCTGGTCCGAGGGCGCCGGGCTGCTGCTCGTGGAGCGGCTGCGGGACGCCCGGCGGCTCGGCCACCAGGTGCTCGCGGTCGTGCGGGGCAGCGCCGTCAACCAGGACGGCGCCTCCAACGGTCTGACCGCGCCCAACGGCCCCTCGCAGCAGCGCGTGATCCTCGAAGCGCTGGCCGGCGCCGGGCTGTCCGCCGAGGAGGTCGACGCCGTGGAGGCACACGGCACGGGCACCGAACTCGGCGACCCGATCGAGGCGCAGGCGCTGCTGGCCACCTACGGACAGGGCCGTCAACGCCCGCTGCTGGTCGGCTCGCTGAAGTCCAACATCGGACACGCGCAGGCGGCGGCCGGTGTCGCCGGAGTGATGAAGATGGTGCTGGCGATGCGGCACGGCGTGCTGCCGAAGACGCTGCACGTGGACCGGCCCACCCCCCGGGTCGACTGGTCGGCCGGCTCCGTCGAGCTGCTGACCGAGGCGACCGCGTGGCCGGAGACGGACCACCCCCGCCGGGCCGGGATCTCCTCCTTCGGGATCAGCGGCACCAACGCGCACATCATCCTCGAAGAGGCCCCCGAGGAACCGGCCCCCGAGCCCGGGGGAGAGACCCCGGCCGAGGAACTGCCGCGGGCCCGGACCACCGTGGTGCCCTGGGTGCTCTCCGCCAGGACCGGACAGGCGCTGCGGGAACAGGCACGACGACTGCTGTCCTGCGCCGGCCTCGCGGCCGCCGCACCGGCCGACACCGGCTTCTCGCTGGCGGCCACCCGCTCGGCGCTGGAGCACCGGGCCGTGATCGTCGGCGCCGACGGCGAAGAGCTGCGCGCGGGACTGACCGCCCTCGCGACGGGCGAGCCCACGCCCCTGCTGGTGACGGGACGCGCCCGGGCCGACCGGGGCAAGGTCGGCTTCCTGTTCTCCGGGCAGGGCTCCCAACGCCTCGGCATGGGGCGTGAGTTGTACGAGGCGTACCCCGTGTTCGCGGCGGCGTACGACGAGGTGTGCGCGCTTCTGGACACACCGGTGGACGTGGACTCGGAGGAGTTGGACCAGACGGGTTCGACGCAGCCCGCGTTGTTCGCGGTCGAGGTGGCGTTGTTCCGGCTGCTGGAGTCGTGGGGCGTGCGGCCGGATTATGTGGCCGGTCATTCGGTGGGTGAGATCGCGGCTGCTCATGTGGCGGGTGTGCTGTCGCTTGAGGACGCGGCGAAGTTGGTGTCGGCTCGGGCCCGGCTGATGCAGGCGTTGCCGGGTGGCGGTGCGATGGTCGCCGTGCAGGCCACCGAGGACGAGGTGCTGCCGTATCTGACCGATGGGGTGGGTGTCGCGGCGGTCAACGGCCCGGAGGCGGTGGTCGTTTCGGGCACCGAGGACGCGGTTTTGGCGGTCGCGGAGCGGTTCGCCGGTCAGGGCCGTAAGACGTCCCGGCTGAAGGTGAGCCACGCGTTCCACTCGCCGTTGATGGATCCGATGCTGGAGGAGTTCGCCGAGGCCGTCAGCGGGTTGGCCTTCAACGAGCCGCGCGTTCCGGTCGTTTCGAACCTCACCGGTCGCCTCGCCGGGCCGTACACCCCCGCGTACTGGGTCCGGCACGTCCGAGAGGCCGTTCGTTTCGCCGAGGGCATCAAGACCCTTGACGGCCTGGGCGTGACCACGTTCGTGGAGATCGGCCCGGGCGGCGTCCTCAGCGCCCTCGCCCAGGGCTGCCTGGACGACGCGGACATCGTCACCGTCCCCGCCCTGCGCACCGACCGGCCCGAACCGCAGGCGCTCACGCTCGCTCTCGGGCAGTTGCACGCGCACGGCGTCTCCCCGGACTGGCGGGCGCTGTTCCCCGGCGCCCAGCGGGTCGAGCTGCCCACGTACGCCTTCCAGCGCGAGCGCTACTGGCTCGAAGGCACGGCCGCGCCCGACGTCTCCTCGGCGGGACTGGACCCCGCCGGACATGCCCTGCTCGGCGCGGTGGTGGAGACCGCCGGGGCGCGGGACATGCTGTTCACCGGCCGGCTGTCCCCGGCCGAGCTGCCCTGGACCGCGGAGCACACCGTCGGCGGTGTCCCGGTGCTCCCGGTCGCCGCGCTCGTGGAACTCGCCCTGTCCGCCGGACGGCAGGCCGGGTTCCCGCACCTGGACCAGCTGGACGTGGACGCCCCGCTGGTCCTGGCCGAACAGGGCGCCGTCCGCGTCCAGGTGCAGCTCGGCGCGGGCGACGACCCCGACCGGCGCCCGGTACGCGTCTTCAGCCGGCCCGCCACGGCCGGCGCCGACGAGCCATGGGTCCGGCACGCCACCGGGGAACTGACCCGGAACGCCCCGGCGCCGGACTTCGACCTGATGCTCTGGCCGCCGACGGACGCCGAACCCCTGGACGTGGAGGACCGCCCGTATCTGAGCGCCGCCTGGCGCGCGGGGGAGGAGCTGTACGCCGAGGCCGTACTGCCCGCCACCGAGCAGGGCCGGGCGGGCCGCTACACACTGCACCCCGCACTGCTGGACGCCGCCCTCGGCCTGTCGCGCGCCGAGATAGCGGGCGAGGTGTCCCTGCCGTACGCCTGGAGCGGACTGTCCGTGCGGACGCCCGGGTCCGGCGCCGTGCGCATCCGCGTCCGGCCGGTCGGCGAGGACGCGGTGGCGGTCGAACTGGCCGACGCCGACGGCTCCCCCGTCGCCTCGGCCGCCTCCGTGCGGACCCGGACCATGTCCGCGCAGCAGGTCGTGGCCTCGCGCGTGGCGCACCAGGACCGGATGTTCGGGGTCGACTGGGTCGAGCACACCGCGACGTCCGCTCCCGCCACCGCTTCCGACGCGGGGTGGGCGGTTCTCGGCGACGGGGGCCGCTACCCCGGCCTCGACGCGCTGCGCGGGGCCGTGGACGACGGTACGGCCGTGCCCGGACACGTCCTGCTGCCCTGCGCCCCGAGCCGGGGCGACATCGCCACGGCGACGCGTGCGGCGCTGGCCGGTGTGCTGGCGGTCGTCCAGGAGTGGGTCGCGGACGAGCGGTTCTCCGACGCGCGACTCGTGGTCCTGACCCGGGGAGCAGCCGAACTGGACGGACCCGAGACCGACTTGGCGCACGTCGCCGTCACCGGTCTGGTGAAGTCGGCGCAGACCGAGCACCCGGACCGGATCCTGCTCGTGGACACGGACGGCTCGGTCCCGGATGTCACTGCCGACCCGGCACTGGCCGCCGCGCTCGCCGCCCTGGACGAGCCGCAGGCCGCCCTGCGCGACGGAAAGCTGTACGTGCCGCGCCTCGCCCGCCTCACCCCGCCCGCGGAACCCGCCGGTCCCGCGTGGGACCCCGAGGGGA
The DNA here is from genome assembly GCF_030450125.1 of Streptomyces sp. WP-1. Classification (NCBI taxonomy): domain Bacteria; kingdom Bacillati; phylum Actinomycetota; class Actinomycetes; order Kitasatosporales; family Streptomycetaceae; genus Streptomyces; species Streptomyces sp. WP-1. Next base: position 243,575 of record NZ_CP123923.1, on the reverse strand, counting down.
CCGTGCTGCTCACCGGCGCGACCGGCGGCCTCGGACGCTCCCTCGCACGCCACCTCGTCGCCGAACACGGCGCCCGCAGGCTCCTGTTGGCCAGCCGCCGGGGCCCCGAAGCTGAGGGCGTCGGCGAACTCGTCGCCGAACTGGCCGACTTGGGCGCGCATGTCGACGTGGCCGCCTGTGACATCGCCGACCGGGACGCCCTCGCCGCGCTCCTGGCCTCGGTCCCGGCCGCACACCCGCTCGTCGCCGTGGTGCACGCGGCCGCTGCCCTGGACGACGGGGTGATCACCGCCCTGACCCCGCAGCGCCTGGACACCGTGCTGCGCCCGAAGGCCGACGGAGCGCTGAACCTGCACGAGTTGACCCGGGACCTGGACCTCTCCGCGTTCGTGCTCTTCTCCTCCCTGGCCGGGGTCCTGGGCAGCGCGGGCGCCGCGGGCTACGCCGCCGCGAACGCCTTCCTGGACGGGCTGGCGCGCCGCCGCCGGGCCGCGGGCCTGCCCGCCACCTCGCTGGCCTGGGGCCTGTGGACGGACAACGGCGGCATGGGCGACCGGATCACCGACGCCGACCGCAACCGGATGGGGCGCGCCGGCGTCGTACCGTTCACCCCGGCGGAGGGGCTCGCCCTGTTCGACGCCGCCCTCACCGCGGACCGCCCGGTGATCGTGCCGGTCCGGCTGGACATGCCGGGGCTGCGCGCCATGGCCCGCGCCGGCATGCTGCCCGCCGTCCTGCGCGGCCTCGTCGGCGACACCGGCGCCGCGTCCGGCGAGGCCACGGCCCCGGGCACCCCCGCCCTGGCCCGACGGCTCGCCGGGATGCCGGAGGCCGACCAGGAGAAGATCCTGCTGGACCTGGTGCGCAACCAGGCGGCGGCCGCCCTCGGCCACGCCACCGCCGCCCGCGTCGAACCCACCACCGCCTTCCGGGACATCGGCTTCGACTCCCTGACCGCCGTGGAACTGCGCAACCGGCTCAAGGCCGCGACCGGGCTCCGGCTCAAGCCCACCCTGGTCTTCGACCACCCCAACCCCGTCGCCATCGCCCGGCTCCTGCACAAGAACCTCGTACGGGAACCGGACGCCGAAGCTCCGCCCGTGCTCGGCGAACTGGACCGGCTGGAGGCGCTGCTCGGGGCGCTCGCCCCGCAGGACGCGGTACGGGACAAGGTCACCGCCCGGCTGAAGGCGCTGCTGTGGAAGTGGACCGACACCCACCAGGGCGGCGCGTCGAACACCGCCGACACCGGCCCCGGCGCCGACGGCGAGCTCGACCTCGACCGGATCGACGCGGCCACCGACGACGAGATGTTCGACCTCATCGACCAAGAGCTCGGGTCTCTCTGAACCTCTCTCACGCACTGCTACCGAGGACGTAAAACATGTCGAACGACGACAAGCTCAGGGACTACCTCAAGCGCGTGATGGTGGACCTGCGCCAGACCCGCAGGCAGCTGGGTGAGCTGGAGGCGAAGGACACCGAGCCCGTCGCCATCGTCGGTATGGCCTGCCGCTACCCGGGCGGTGTCGCCTCGCCCGAGGACCTGTGGCGGCTTGTCGCCTCGGGCGGCGACGGCATCTCCGGGTTCCCCACCGACCGGGGCTGGGACCTCGGCGCGCTCTACGACCCCGAGCCCGGCCGGACCGGCCGCAGCTATGTGCGCGAGGGCGGATTCCTTCACGACGCCGGGGACTTCGACCCCGCGTTCTTCGGGATCTCGCCGCGCGAGGCCCTCGTCATGGACCCGCAGCAGCGGCTGCTGCTGGAGACCTCGTGGGAGGCGTTCGAACGCGCGGGCATCGATCCCGTCACCGCGCGCGGCACCCGGGCCGGTGTGTTCGTCGGCACCAACGGACAGGACCACGCCTACCTCCAGCGGCCGGGCGACAGCGACATCGAGGCCCACCTCGTCACCGCGAACACCGCCGCCGTGGTCTCCGGCCGCATCTCCTACGCCCTCGGTCTCGAAGGCCCGGCGGTCACCGTCGACACGGCCTGCTCGTCCTCCCTGGTCGCGCTCCACCTGGCCGCGCAGGCGCTGCGCCGGGGCGAGTGCTCGCTCGCCCTGGCGGGCGGTGCCACCGTGATGGCCACCCCGAACACCTTCGTCGCGTTCAGCGCCCAGCGCGGCCTGTCGCCTGACGGCCGCTGCCGCGCGTTCTCCGCCACCGCCGACGGCACGGGCATGTCCGAGGGCGTCGGCGTCCTGCTGCTGGAGCGGCTGTCCGACGCCCGCCGGCTCGGCCATGACGTCCTCGCCGTCATCCGTGGCAGCGCCGTCAACCAGGACGGCGCCTCCAACGGCCTCACCGCCCCGAACGGCCCCTCCCAGGAACGGGTGATCCGGCAGGCGCTGGAGAACGCCCGTCTGACCGCCTCCCAGGTCGACGCGGTCGAGGCGCATGGCACGGCCACCACCCTCGGCGACCCGATCGAGGCGGAGGCGCTGCTTGCCACCTACGGCCAGGAGCACCCGGAGGACCGGCCGCTGTGGCTCGGGTCCGTCAAGTCCAACCTCGGGCACACCCAGGCGGCTTCCGGCGTCGCCGGGGTCATCAAGATGGTCATGGCCATCCGCAACGGCGTGCTGCCGCGGACGCTGCACGTGGACGCGCCGACCGATCAGGTCGACTGGTCGGCGGGCGGGGTACGGCTGCTCACCGAGGCCGTCGACTGGCCCGAGTCCGACCACCCCCGGCGCGCCGCCGTCTCCTCCTTCGGCGTCAGCGGCACCAACGCGCACACGATCATCGAGCAGGCCCCGCCCCTCGAAGCGGAGCCCGCCACCGAACCGGCGGAAGCCCCCGCCGCGGGTGTGCGGCCGTGGGTGCTCTCGGCGAGGACCGAGGCCGCGCTGCGCGCCCAGGCCCAACGCCTGCTCGCCTTCGTGGAGGACCACGGCCGCGGCTGCGCACCGGCCGACATCGGCTTCTCCCTCGCCACGACCCGCACCGCCTGGGACCGCCGGGCGGCGGTCGTCGGCGGGAGTCTGGCAGAACTCACCGAGGGCGTACGGGCCCTGGCGTCCGGCACCCCCTCGGCGACTGTCGTGCAGAACACGGGCCGCCTCGGCGACAGGACCGGGTTCCTCTTCTCCGGCCAGGGCTCCCAGCGGCTCGGCATGGGCCGTGAACTGTACGACGCCTTCCCCGCGTTCGCCGCCGCCTACGACGAGATCCGCGCCCACCTCGACGTCACGCTCGACCTGGACGCCGAGCAGCTGAACCGTACCGGCCACACCCAGCCGGCGCTGTTCGCCCTTGAGGTGGCCCTCTTCCGGCTGCTGGAGTCCTGGGGCGTGCGGCCGGACTACGTGGCCGGTCACTCGGTGGGCGAGATCGCGGCCGCGCATGTGGCCGGGGTGCTGTCGCTCCAGGACGCCGCGAAGCTGGTGTCGGCGCGTGCGGCGCTGATGCAGGCGCTCCCCGAGGGCGGCGCGATGGCCGCCGTCGAGGCGACCGAGGACGAGGTACTGCCGTACCTGACCGGCCGGGTCGGCATCGCGGCGGTCAACGGGCCCCGGTCGACCGTGGTCTCCGGTGCCGAGGACGAAGTCGCCGCGATCGCCGAGGCGTTCGCCGCCCAGGGCCGCAGGACGTCCCGGCTGAAGGTCAGCCACGCGTTCCACTCGCCGCTGATGGACCCGATGCTGGACGAGTTCGCCCGGGCCATCGGGGACCTGACCTTCAACGAGCCCCGGATTCCCGTGGTTTCGAACCTGACCGGCCGACTGGCGGAGCCGTACACCCCGGAGTACTGGGTACGACACGTCCGTGAGGCGGTCCGTTTCGCCGACGGCGTGCACACCCTGCACGAGTTGGGCGTGACCACCTTCGTGGAGATCGGCCCCGGCGGTGTCCTCAGCGGCATGGCGCAGGGCTGTGCGGACGGCATCGTCACCATCCCCGTCCTGCGCGCCGACCGCCCCGAACCCCGGGCCGTCGTCACCGCGCTCGCCGAACTGCACGTGCACGGCGCGTCCCCCGACTGGGGAGCCCTCTTCCCGGGCGCCCGCCGCGTCGACCTGCCCACCTACGCCTTCCAGCAGCAGCGCTACTGGCTGGAGACCCCCGAGGCCGAGACGGCCGCCGTGGACGCGGTCGACGCCGACTTCTGGGCGAGCGTCGAGCGCGAGGACGCCGAGTCCCTCGCCGCGACGCTGGAGCTGAGCCCCGACGAACTGGACGTCGTCGTACCGAAGTTGTCCGCCTGGCGACGCAGGCGGCGCGAGCAGTCCGCCGTGGACGGCTGGCGCTACCACCTGACCTGGCAGCCGCTGAACGGCCTGTCCGCGGGCGATCTCTCGGGCAGCACCTGGCTGTTCGTCGCGAACGAGGGCGACGAGTGGGCCCGGACGGTCCACGCGGCCCTCACCGGACGCGGCGCAAGGCTGATCCCCCTGACCGTGGACGCCACCGCCGACCGCGCCCTCCTGGCGGGTGAGTTGGCCCGGGCCGGATCCTTCGACGGCGTTCTGTCCTTGCTCGCGACCGACGAGACGCCCTCGCCCGCGCACCCCGCGCTCTCCCAGGGCCTCGCCCGGACCGTGGCCCTGGCGCAGGCGCTGGGCGACGCCGGCATCGACGCGCCGCTGTGGTGCGCCACTCGTGGCGCGGCCGCCACCGGCCGTTCCGACGACGCCCCGCTCAGCGCCGTACAGCACCAGGTGTGGGGCCTCGGCCGCACCCTCGCGCTGGAACACCCCCACCGCTGGGGCGGCCTGATCGACCTGCCCGCGACCGTGGACGAACGCGCCGCCGGACGTGTCGCCGCCGTACTCGCCCAGGGAACCGGCACCATGGACGCCCCGGGATCCGGCGCCATGGACGGCGAGGGAACCGGTGCCACGGACGGCCCGGGGGAGCGGGAGGACCAGGTCGCCGTCCGCGCCTCCGGTGTGTTCACCGCCCGGCTCGACCACGCCCGCGGCGGCACCGGCCGGCCGTGGTCGCCGCGCGGCACCGTCCTGGTCACCGGCGGTACCGGCGCCCTCGGCGGGCACATCGCCCGCTGGCTCGCCGCTGCGGGCGCCGAGCACCTGGTGCTCACCAGCCGCCACGGCGCCGACGCCCCCGGCGCGCCCGCGCTCCAGGCCGAACTGGAGGAGCTGGGCGCCCGCGTCACCCTCGCCGCCTGCGACATCGCCGACCGCGACGCGGTGGCGGCCCTGCTCGCCGAACACACCGTCACCGCCGTCTTCCACGCCGCGGGCGTGCCCCAGTTCACCCCCTTCGACGAACTGACACCGGACGACTTCGCCCGCACCCTCGCGGCGAAGGCCCACGGCGCCACCCACCTGGACGAACTGCTCGGCGACCAGGAGCTGGACGCCTTCGTGCTCTTCTCCTCGATCGCCGGCGTGTGGGGCAGCGGCGGCCAGACCGCCTACGCCGCCGCCAACGCCCATCTCGACGGGCTCGCCGCCCGGCGCCGGGCCCGGGGCCTGACCGCCACCGCGATCGCCTGGGGCCCCTGGGCCGACGGCGGCATGGTCACCGACGCCGACGAGGCACACCTGCGCCGCCGCGGCGTCGTCACCCTGCCCGCCGCGCTCGCCGTGACCGCGGTCCAGCGCGCCCTGGACTGCGACGACACCGCGGTCGTCGTGGCCGACATCGACTGGGAACGGTTCATCGGACCGTTCACCCTCGGCCGCCCCAGCGCCCTGCTGTCCGACGTGCCCGAGGTGCGTCGCGCCCGCACCGCGGCGCCTGCCGGCGCCGGGACCGGCGCCGCGTCACTGACGGCCCGGCTCGCCGAACTGCCGCAGGCCGAACGCAGCCGGACCCTGCTCGACCTGGTCCGCGCGCATGTCGCGGCCGTCCTCGGCCACAGCGGCAGCGGTGAGATCGAGCCCGACCGGGCCTTCAAGGACCTCGGCTTCGACTCCCTGACCGCCGTCGAACTCCGCGACAGGATCAACGCGGCGACCGGCCTCGCACTGCCGCCCACCCTGGTCTTCGACCACCCCAGCGCCGGTGCGCTCGCCCGCTTCCTGGAAAGCGAACTCCTCGGCGCGCGGACCGCCGTACCGCAGGAGCGAGGACGGCACCCGGCCGACGACGAGCCCATCGCCATCGTCGCGATGAGCTGCCACCTGCCCGGCGGCGTCGACTCGCCCGAGGCCCTGTGGGACCTGGTGGCGTCCGGCGGCGACGCGATCTCCGGGTTCCCCGAGGACCGCGGCTGGGACGTCGAGGGCCTCTACGACCCCGACCCCGAACGCCCCGGCAAGACCTACGCGCGCGACGGCGGATTCCTCTACGGCGCGACCGGCTTCGACGCGGGCTTCTTCGGGATCTCCCCGCGCGAGGCACTGGCCATGGACCCGCAGCAGCGGCTGCTGCTGGAAACCTCGTGGGAGGCGTTCGAACGCGCCGGGATCACCCCCGGCCGGCTGCGCGGCAGCCGCACCGGCGTCTTCGTCGGCATGGCCTACCAGGGCTACGGAGCCGACGCGCACCGCACGCCCGAAGGCGTCGAGGGACACCGGCTCGTCGGCGGCGCCTCCAGCGTCGTCTCCGGGCGCGTGGCCTACACCTTCGGCCTCGAAGGCCCCGCCGTCACCATCGACACCGCCTGCTCCTCCTCCCTGGTCGCCCTGCACCTGGCCATGCAGTCGCTGCGCGCCGGCGAGTGCACGATGGCCCTGGCCGGCGGTGTCACCGTCATGGCCAGTCCGAACGTCTTCGTGGAGTTCAGCCGCCAGCGCGGACTGTCACCCGACGGCCGCTGCCGGGCCTTCGGCGCGGACGCGGACGGCACCGGCTGGTCCGAGGGCGTGGGTGTGGTGCTCGTGGAGCGCCTGTCCGACGCCGTGCGCAACGGCCATGAGGTTCTCGCGGTGGTCCGGGGGAGCGCGGTCAACCAGGACGGCGCGTCCAACGGTCTGACCGCCCCGAACGGTCCGGCGCAGCAGCGGGTCATCCGGCAGGCCCTCGCCTCCGCCGGTCTCACACCGGCCGACGTGGACGCCGTGGAGGCACACGGTACGGGGACGAAGCTGGGCGACCCGATCGAGGCGCAGGCGCTGCTCGCGACCTACGGACAGGACCGCGAACAGCCGCTCCTGCTCGGCTCGTTGAAGTCCAACATCGGCCACACCCAGGCCGCCGCGGGCGTCGCCGGTGTGATCAAGATGGTCATGGCGATGCGCCACGGCGTCCTGCCCCGGACCCTGCACGCCGACGAGCCGACGCCGCACGTGGACTGGTCGACGGGCGCGGTACGGCTGCTGACCGAGGCCGTCGACTGGCCCGCCTCGGACCGCCCGCGCCGCGCCGCGATCTCGTCCTTCGGGGTCAGCGGCACCAACGCCCACACCATCATCGAACAGGCCCCCGCCGCAGCGGAGTTGCCCCCGACCCCGGACTCCGGCGCACTCGTGCCGTGGATCCTGTCGGGCAAGAGCGAGCCGGCCCTGCGTGCCCAGGCGGCCCGGCTCGCCGGCCACCTCGACGCGACGGACGGCTGGACGGCCCCCGACATCGGCTACTCCCTGGCCACCCGCGAGACCTTCGAGGACCGCGCCGTACTCCTGGCCCAGGACCCCGCCGAACTCCGCCACGCCCTCACCGCCCTCGCAGGCGGCGAACCGGCCCCCAACGTGATATTGGGGCGCGCCCGCTCCGAGGGCAAGGTCGGCTTCCTGTTCTCGGGTCAGGGATCCCAACGCCCGGGTATGGGACGTGAGTTGTACGAGGCGTTCCCCGTGTTCGCCGATGCGTACGACGAGGTGTGCGCGCGTCTGGAGACGCCGTTCGACGTCGACGCCGAGTCGCTGCACCAGACCGGGAACGCCCAACCGGCGCTGTTCGCGGTCGAGGTGGCGCTGTACCGCCTCCTCGAATCGTGGGGTGTGCGCCCGGACTACGTCGCCGGTCACTCGGTCGGCGAGATCGCTGCCGCGCATGTGGCGGGAGTGCTGTCGCTGGACGACGCGGTGAAGCTGGTCTCGGCCCGTGCCGCGCTCATGCAGGCGCTGCCCGGTGGCGGCGCGATGGTCGCCGTACAGGCGACCGAGGAAGAGGTGCTGCCGCATCTGACCGAGCAGGTCGGCGTCGCGGCGGTCAACGGCCCCCGGTCCGTGGTGCTCTCCGGGGCCGAGGGCGCCGTGCTGGAGATCGCGGAGGTCTTCGCCCGGCAGGGCCGCAGGACATCCCGGCTGAAGGTCAGCCACGCGTTCCACTCGCCGCTGATGGACCCGATGCTGGACGAGTTCGCCCGGACCATCGGGGACCTGACCTTCAACGAGCCCCGGATTCCCGTCGTTTCGAACCTGACCGGCCGACTGGCGGAGCCGTACACCCCGGAGTACTGGGTACGACACGTCCGCGAGGCGGTCCGTTTCGCCGACGGCGTGCACACCCTCGACGAGTCGGGTGTGACCACGTTCGTCGAGATCGGCCCCGGCGGTGTCCTCACCGCCCTGACGCAGGGCTGCCTGGACGACACCGCCGCCGTGCCCGTGCTGCGCGGCGACCGTCCCGAACGGCAGGCCGTCGTCGCCGCGCTCGCCGAACTTTACGTGCGCGGCGCGTCCCCCGACTGGCGGGCCCTCCTCCCCGGCGCCCACCGGGTCACCTTGCCCACCTACGCCTTCCAGCACGAGCGCTACTGGCTGGCGGGCGACGAGGACCCGGCCGCCGCCGCCGGCGACCCGGCCGACGCGGCGGACTCCGGGTTCTGGGACAGCGTGGAGCGCGAGGACGCCGAGTCCCTCGCCGCGACCCTCGGCGTGAGCGCGGACGCCTCGCTCAGCGCGCTTCTGCCCCGGCTGTCCGCGTGGCGCCGGCAGCGCCGCGAGCGGTCCGTGGTCGACGGCTGGCGCTACCGCGTCACCTGGAAGCCGCTCGGCGCGCTCCCGCAGCCCGGTGTGACCGGCGCCTGGCTGCTCGTGGTGGCCGAGGAGAACGAGTGGACCGCCTCGGTCCGCGGCGCGCTCACCGGGCGCGGCCCGGCACCGGTCACGCTCGTCGCCGGCCCCGGCACCGACCGCCGCACACTGGCCCGCGAACTGGCCGACATCGGCCCGGTGACCGGCGTACTCTCCCTGCTCGCCGATGCCGACGCCGATACCAACGCCGACTCTGACTCCGATACCGAGACCGCCCCGGCCGGGCCGCCCGGTCTGTCGTACGGCCTCGCCGCGACCCTCTGCCTGACGCAGGCGCTCGGCGACGCGGGCATCGATGCCCCGCTGTGGTGCGCCACGCGCGGCGCGGTGGCCACCGGACGCTCCGACCGCGTCGACCGCCCGCTCCAGTCCCAGGTGTGGGGCTTCGGCCGGGCCGCCGCGCTCGAACACCCGCGACGCTGGGGCGGGTTGATCGACCTGCCGGACCTGCTGGACGCCCGTACGGCGGCCCGCCTCACCGCCGTCCTCGGCCAGCGGGCCGAGGACCAGGTGGCGGTCCGCGCCTCCGGTGTCTACGGGCGCCGGCTCGTCCGGGCCACCCGCACCACCCACCCCGCACCGGAGTGGTCGCCGCGCGGCACCGTGCTGATCACGGGTGGCACCGGCGCGCTGGGCGGCCATGTGGCCCGCTGGCTCGCCGGTGCGGGCGCCGAGCACCTGGTGCTGACCAGCCGTCGCGGCCTCGACGCCCCCGGTGCCGCCGCGCTGCAGGCGGAGCTGGAGGAGACGGGCGTACGCGTGACCGTCGTCGCCTGCGACATGGCCGACCGCGAGGCGCTGGCCGCGCTGCTCGCCGAGCACCCGGTGACCGCCGTCGTGCACGCCGCGGGCGTCGGCGACCACGCCATGATCGAGGACAGCGACCCGGCCGGGTTCGCCCGTACGGTGTCCGCGAAGGCCGCGGGCGCCACCCACCTGGACGAACTGCTGGCCGACGAGGAACTCGACGCGTTCGTCATGTTCTCCTCGGGCGCCGGCATCTGGGGCGGCGCCAGCCAGGCCGCCTACGCGGCGGCCAACGCCTACCTGGACGCCCTCGCCGAACACCGGCGGGCACGCGGACGCACCGCGCTCGCCGTCTCCTGGGGCGGCTGGGCCGAGGGCGGCATGGCCGGGGTCGGCGACGGCGAGGAGATGCTGCGCCGACGCGGCCTGCCGCCGATGCGCCCCGCCCTCGCCCTCTCCGCGCTCCAGCAGGCGCTGGCCGACGACGAGACCACCCTCACCGTCGCGGACTTCGACTGGCAGCGGTTCATCGGCCCCTTCACCGTCACCCGGCCCAGCGCCCTGTTCTCCGACGTCCCCGAGGCGGCCCGCGCCCTGGACGCCCCGGCCGCCGGTGGCGCCGACACGGGCAACGCGCTCGCCGCACGGCTGGCCGGGCTGCCGGCGGCCGAGCGGGACCGCACCCTGGTGGACCTCGTCCGGGGCCACGCCGCCGCCGTGCTCGGCCACGACGGCAGCGCGGCCGTGGCACCGGACCGGGCGTTCAACGACCTCGGCTTCGACTCCCTCACCGCCGTCGACCTGCGCAACAAGCTCACGGCCGACACCGGTCTGAAACTGCCCACCACCCTGGTCTTCGACTACCCCAACGCCACCACCCTGGCCCAGTTCCTGCGCACCGAACTGCTCGGCGCGCAGGACACCGCCCGGCCCGAGGGGCGCACCGCCGCCGACGGCGACGAACCGATCGCCATCGTGGCCATGAGCTGCCGCCTCCCCGGCGGAGTCGGCTCACCCGAGGACCTGTGGCGGCTCGTGACGTCCGGCGGCGACGCCATCTCCGGGTTCCCCGAGGACCGCGGCTGGGACGTCGAGGGCCTCTACGACCCCGACCCGGGCACCCCGGGCAGGACGTACGCGCGCGACGGCGGATTCCTCTACGACGCGGGCGACTTCGACGCCGCGCTGTTCGGGGTCTCACCGCGCGAGGCGCTCGCCATGGACCCCCAGCAGCGCCTGCTCCTGGAGACCACCTGGGAGGCGTTCGAGCGCGCCGGAATCGACCCGGCCGCCATGAAGGGCAGCCGCACCGGTGTGTTCGTCGGCATGTCCTACCAGGGGTACGGCGCCGGCCTCCCGGAGGTCCCCGAGGGCGTCGAGGGCCACCTGCTCACCGGCAGCGCCGCCAGCGTCGTCTCCGGGCGCGTGGCCTACACCTTCGGTCTGGAGGGCCCGGCCGTCACCGTCGACACGGCGTGCTCCTCGTCGCTGGTCGCCCTGCACCTCGCCATCCAGTCGCTGCGCGGCGGCGAGAGCACGATGGCCGTCGCGGGCGGGGTCAACGTCATGGCCGTACCGGCCGCGTTCGTGGAGTTCAGCCGCCAGCGCGGGCTGGCCGCCGACGGCCGCTGCAAGGCGTTCGGGGCCGGGGCGGACGGCACCGGCTGGGCGGAGGGCGTGGGTGTGGTGCTCGTGGAGCGCCTGTCCGACGCCGTGCGCAACGGCCATGAGGTTCTCGCGGTGGTCCGGGGGAGCGCGGTCAACCAGGACGGCGCGTCCAACGGTCTGACCGCCCCGAACGGTCCGGCGCAGCAGCGGGTCATCCGGCAGGCCCTCGCCTCCGCCGGTCTCACACCGGCCGACGTGGACGCCGTGGAGGCACACGGTACGGGGACGAAGCTGGGCGACCCGATCGAGGCGCAGGCGCTGCTCGCGACCTACGGACAGGACCGCGAACGGCCTCTCCTGCTCGGCTCGTTGAAGTCCAACATCGGCCACGCCCAGGCGGCGTCCGGCGTGGCCGGCGTCATCAAGATGGTCATGGCGATGCGCCATGGCGTCCTGCCCCGGACCCTGCACGCCGACGAGCCGACGCCGCATGTGGACTGGTCGGCGGGCGCGGTACGGCTGTTGACGGAGCCCGTGGACTGGCCGGAGGCGGACCGCCCGCGCCGGGCCGCGATCTCGTCCTTCGGGGTCAGCGGCACCAACGCCCACACCATCATCGAACAGGCGCCGACGGCCGAACCGGCCCCCGTCGCACCGGTCGAGGTCACCTCCCCGACCGTGCCGTGGGTACTGTCCGGCAAGACCGAGGCCGCGCTGCGCGCCCAGGCCGAACGCCTGCTCGCCCTCGCCGCCGACGGCGCCGGACCCTCCCTCACCGACACCGCGTTCTCGCTGGCCACCACGCGAGCCGCCCTGGAGCACCGCGCCGCCGTGGTCGGCGCCGACCACGACCGGATCACCGAGGGCCTGCGGGCCCTGGCCTGCGGAGCGCCCGCCCCCGGCGTCGCCCTCGGCCGCGCCGACACCGGCCAGGTCGGATTCCTGTTCTCCGGCCAGGGCTCCCAGCGCGTCGGCATGGGACGGGAACTGTACGACGCCTTCCCGGTCTTCGCGGCGGCCTACGACGAGGCGTGCGCCCACCTCGACCGGCATCTCGACCGGCCGCTGCGGGAGGTGGCCTTCGGCGAGAACGGCCACGACGACGGCGCGGACCTGAACCGCACCGCCTTCACCCAGCCCGCCCTGTTCGCCCACGAGATCGCCGTCCACCGCCTGCTGGAGTCCTGGGGCGTACGACCGGACTACCTGGCCGGACACTCCGTGGGCGAGATCGCGGCGGCGCACGTCGCCGGGGCCCTCTCACTGGAGGACGCCGCCACCCTGGTGACCGCCCGTGCCGCGCTCATGCAGGCCCTGCCCGCCGGCGGCGCGATGATCGCCGTACAGGCCACCGAGGACGAGGTACGACCGCACCTCACCGACGGCACCGACATCGCGGCGGTCAACGGCCCGGAGTCCGTCGTGGTCTCCGGAACCAAGGACGCCGTGACGGCCGTCGCGGACCTCTTCGCCCGCCAGGGCCGCAAGACGAACCGGCTCACGGTGAGCCACGCCTTCCACTCGCCGCTGATGGACCCCGTGCTGGCGGACTTCACCCGCGTCGTCAGCGGTCTGCGCTTCGAGACGCCCCGGACACCGGTCGTCTCGAACCTCACCGGCGAACTCGTCGACACGTACACCCCGGACTACTGGGTCCGGCACGTCCGCGAGGCCGTGCGCTTCGCGGACGGCGTCCGCACCCTGGGCGAGCTGGGCGTGACCACGTTCGTGGAGACCGGCCCCGGCGGGGTGCTGAGCGCCATGACCCAGGGCTGCCTGGACGACGCGGTCACCGTGCCCTCCACACGGTCCGGGAGCGCCGAGCCCGAGGCGATCACCGGCGCCGTCGCGCGGCTGCACGTGCTCGGCGTCCCCGTCGACTGGGCGGCGTTCTTCGCCGGGCGCGGCGCCCGGCGCGCCGAACTGCCCACCTACGCCTTCCAGCACCAGCGGTACTGGCTCCGCACCACCGCGCCCACGGCCACCGCCGCGCCGACCGACGCCGTGGAGGCCGGGTTCTGGGAGACCGTGGAGCGCGAGGACGCCCAGTCCCTCGCCGCCACCCTCGACCTGCCCGCCGAACAGCTGGACGCGGTGCTGCCCCGGCTGTCCGCGTGGCGCCGGCAGCGGCGCCGGGAGTCGGCCGTGGAGGGCTGGTCCTACGACACGAGCTGGAAACCGCTCAGCGGTCTGCGGACACATGAACTGCCGGGCGACTGGCTGTTCTTGACCACCGCCGAGACCCGGTCGGACGAGGCCCCGTCCGGCGGGTCCTCGTCGGGCGCGGAGGGTCCGTGGCCCGGCGAAGACGCGTCGGCCGCAGCCGAGCCGACCGCCGCCGAGTGGGCGTCCGCCGTCGCCGACGGGCTCACCGCCCGAGGTGCCCGGCTGATCCGGGTGACGGTCGACCCCGCCGCCGACCGGGACGCACTGCTGCGCCAACTCGGCGATGTCGTCGGTGAGTTCCCGGTCGACGGGGTGATCTCCCTCCTCGGCGCCGACGAGCGGCCGCACACCGCGCACCCGGCCCTCTCCGTCGGCACCGCGCTGACCCTCGCGCTCGTCCAGGCCCTGGGCGACGCCGGGATCGGCGCCCCGCTGTGGGCGCTGACCAGGTCCGCCATGTCCACCGGCCGCGCCGACCCGGTGCCGAGCGCATCCCAGCACGCCGTCTGGGGGCTGGGCCGGGTCGCCGCGCTGGAGCACGCGCGGCGCTGGGGCGGCCTGATCGACCTCCCGGACACGATCGACGACCGGGTCACCGGCCGTCTCGCCGCGACCCTCACCCAGTCCGCCGAGGACCAGGTCGCCATCCGCGCCCGAGGCGTCTTCGGCCGCAGGCTCACCCAGAGCCGCAGGCTCCCCCAGGCCACCGCCCGCCGCGACACCGGCGCCGCCCACGGGTGGTCGCCGCGCGGCACCGTGCTGATCACGGGCGGTACGGGTGCGCTGGGCGGGCATGTGGCCCGGTGGCTCGCCGGTGCGGGTGCGGAACACCTGGTGCTGACCAGCCGTCGTGGTCTCGGCGCGCCCGGTGCCGCCGCCCTGCAAGCGGAGTTGGCGGAGTCGGGCGTACGGGTGACGGTCGCCGCGTGTGACGTCGCCGACCGCGAGGCGCTGGCCGCGCTGCTCGCCGAGCACCCGGTGAACGCCGTCGTCCACACGGCGGGCGTGGATCACCTGGACCCGCTGGAGACCATGACGCCGGACGCCTTCGCCGACGTACTCTCCGCGAAGGCGGCGGGCGCCCTGCACCTCGACGCGCTCCTCGACGGCCGGCCGCTGGACGCCTTCGTCCTCTTCTCCTCCATCGCCGGTGTGTGGGGCAGCGGCCACCAGGCCGCCTACGCGGCGGCCAACGCCCTGCTCGACGGACTCGCCGAACACCGCCGTGCCCGGGGACTGCCGGCGACCGCCGTGGCCTGGGGCCCGTGGGCGGGCGGCGGCATGGCCGAGGGCGACGGCGCGGACGAACGGCTGCGCAGGCGCGGCCTGCTCCCGATGCCCGCCCCGCTCGCCGTGGCCGCACTCGGACGGGCACTGGAATCCGGCGCGGCGACCACCACGGTGGCCGACATCGACTGGGACCGGTTCCTGCCCCCGTTCACCATGAGCCGCCCGAGCGCCCTGCTCGGCGACCTCCCGCAGGCCGAGCGCATCCGCACCGCGGACAACACCCCGGACGAGCCCGGCGCGGCCACCGCCTCGCCCCTGGCCGACCGCCTCACCAAGGTGCCCGAGGCCGAACAGCACACCCTGCTGGTCGACCTCGTCCGCACCCACGCGGCTGCCGTCCTCGGCCACAGCGGCATCGGTGAGGTGGAGGCCGACCGGGCCTTCAAGGATCTCGGCTTCGACTCCCTGACCGCCGTCGAACTGCGCAACAGGCTCAACGCCGAGACCGGCCTCAACCTGCCCGCCACACTGGTCTTCGACCACCCCAACGCCCAAGCGCTCGCACGCCAGTTGCGCACCGAGATCACCGGCCGCACCCCATCGGCCGTAGACGAAGCGACCCTCGCGACCGCCCCCGACGACGAACCCATCGCGATCGTCGGCATGGCCTGCCGCTACCCGGGCGGGGTGCGTTCGCCCGAGGACCTGTGGCGGCTGGTGGCCTCCGGTGGTGACGCGGTCGGCGAGTTCCCCGGGGACCGTGGCTGGGACGTCGACGGTATATACGACCCGGACCCGCAGGCGGCCGGGAAGACGTACGCGCGCCACGGTGGATTCCTGTACGACGCGGGGGAGTTCGACCCCGGGTTCTTCGGGATCTCTCCGCGTGAGGCGGTGGCGATGGATCCGCAGCAGCGGCTGCTGCTGGAGACGACGTGGGAGACGTTCGAGCGGGCCGGTATCGACGCGGAGTCGGTGCGCGGCAGCCGTACCGGAGTGTTCGTCGGCTCCGGTTACCAGGACTACGCCGCCACGGCCTTCCACGCGATCGACGACTCCGAGGGCTTCTTCGGCACGGGCAACTCGGCCAGCATCATGTCCGGCCGTATCGCCTACACCCTCGGCCTGGAAGGGCCGGCCGTCACCGTCGACACGGCCTGCTCCTCCTCGCTGGTCGCCCTGCACTGGGCGGTCCAGGCGCTGCGCGGCGGCGAGTGCTCCATGGCACTGGCCGGCGGTGTGATGGTCATGTCCACCCCGCGCGCCTTCGTGGAGTTCAGCCGGCAGCGCGGGCTGTCACCCGACGGCCGCTGCAAGGCGTTCGGGGCCGGGGCGGACGGCACCGGCTGGGCCGAGGGCGTCGGGATGCTGCTGGTGGAGCGGCTGTCCGACGCCCGCCGCAACGGGCACCAGGTGCTGGCCGTCGTCCGGGGGAGCGCGGTCAACCAGGACGGCGCCTCCAACGGCCTGACCGCGCCCAACGGCCCCGCGCAGCAGCGTGTCATCCGCCAGGCGCTCACCTCCGCCGGGCTCACCTCCGCCGACATCGACGCGGTCGAGGCGCACGGTACGGGCACCACGCTCGGCGACCCGATCGAGGCGCAGGCGCTCCTCGCCACCTACGGCCGCGAGCGCCCGGAGGGCCGGCCGCTGTGGCTGGGCTCGCTGAAGTCCAACATCGGCCACGCGCAGGCCGCCGCGGGTGTCGGCGGCATCATCAAGATGGTCATGGCGATGCGCCACGGTGTCCTGCCCCGGACCCTGCACGCCGACGAGCCGACGCCGCATGTGGACTGGTCGGCGGGTGCGGTACGGCTGTTGACGGAGCCCGTGGACTGGCCGGAGGCGGACCGCCCGCGCCGGGCCGCGATCTCGTCCTTCGGCGTCAGCGGCACCAACGCCCACACCATCATCGAACAGGCCCCGCCCGCCGAGGCCGAGGAGTCGATTTCCGCCTCGGGCCTCCTGCCCTGGGTGCTCTCCGCCAAGAGCGCCGCCGCGCTGCGCGACCAGGCGCGACGGCTGCTGGCCCAGGTACGGGACGACACCTCACCGGCCGACGTCGGCTTCTCCCTGGCCACCACCCGCACCGCCCTGCGCCACCGGGCGGCCGTCATCGGCGAGACCGGCGCCGAACTCCGCCACGAACTGGGCCTTTTGGCCGCCGGTACGCCGTCCCCGGGAGTCGTCCAGGGCCGGCCGGGAGGCAAGGTCGGCTTCCTGTTCTCGGGCCAGGGCTCGCAACGCCTCGGTATGGGGCGCGAGTTGTACGAGGCGTTCCCCGTGTTCGCCGATGCGTACGACGCGGTGTGCGCGCGTCTGGAGACGCCGTTCGACATCGACGCCGAGTCCCTGCACCAGACGGGATGCACACAACCGGCATTGTTCGCGGTCGAGGTGGCGTTGTTCCGCCTGCTGGAGTCGTGGGGTGTGCGCCCGGACTACGTCGCCGGTCACTCGGTCGGCGAGATCGCTGCCGCGCATGTGGCCGGGGTGCTGTCGCTGGACGACGCGGTGAAGCTGGTGTCGGCGCGTGCCGCGCTGATGCAGGCGTTGCCGGGTGGCGGCGCGATGGTCGCCGTACAGGCCACCGAGGACGAGGTGCTGCCGCATCTGACCGATGGCGTCGGCATCGCGGCGATCAACGGACCTCGGTCGGTCGTGGTTTCCGGTACCGAGGACGCGGTCCTCACGGTCGCCGAGGCGTTCGCCGCTCAGGGCCGTAAGACCTCCCGGCTGAAGGTCAGCCACGCGTTCCACTCGCCACTGATGGAGCCGATGCTGGACGAGTTCGCGCAGGCCGTCCACGGCCTGACCTTCAACGAGCCGCGCGTCCCGGTGGTTTCGAACCTGACCGGACGACTGGCCGAGCCCTACACCGCGGAGTACTGGGTACGACACGTCCGTGAGGCGGTGCGCTTCGCCGACGGTGTCCGGACACTCCACGACCTGGGTGTCACCACGTTCGTGGAGGTCGGTCCGGGCGGTGTCCTGAGCGGTATGGCGCAGGGCTGCCTGGACGAGGCCGTGACCGTGCCGGTGCTGCGCGGCGAGCGTTCCGAGCGGCGGGCGCTCGTGACCGCGCTGGCCCAACTGCACACGTACGGCGTGGCGGTGGACTGGAGTGTGTTCTTCGCGGGTGCGCGGAAGATTGATCTGCCGACGTACGCGTTCCAGCACGAGCGGTACTGGGTCGAAGCACCGGAAGCCGTGGCCGATGCGGTGGTGGACCCGGTGGACGCCGAGTTCTGGGACACGGTGGAACGCGAGGATCTGCGAGCCCTCGCCGACACCCTGGACATCGACGCGGCCGACACCTTCGGGGACGTACTGCCGAGGCTGTCGTCATGGCGGCGGCAGCGCAAGGAACAGTCCGCCGTGGACAGTTGGCGCTACGGCATCACCTGGAAGGCGATACCGGACCCCGCCCCGCAAAGCCCTGCCCACAACGGCGGTGTATGGCTGGTTCCGGTGAGCGCCGCGCACCTCGGCGACGACTGGGTCACCGCCTGCCTGCGCGGGCTGGCCGAACGGGGCCTGACCACGCTGCCGGTCCCGGTCGAGCCGGCCACGGACCGGGCGGCCCTGACCGCTCAACTCGCTGCGGTCGTCGGCGAGGAGACCGTGGCGGGCGTCCTGTCGCTGCTCGCCGTCGACGGCGAGGCCGCCCCGGTGGCCGCCGCCCTGACCGTCGGTGTCGCGCTGTCCGTCCTGCTCGTCCAGGCCCTGGGCGACGCCGGGATCGGTGCCCCGCTGTGGTGCGTGACCCGCAACGCGGTGGGCGTGAGCCCCGCCGAGACGGTGGCGGACCCCCACCAGTCCCAGATCTGGGGGCTCGGCCGGGTGGCGGCGCTGGAGCACGCGGAGCGCTGGGGCGGTCTCGTGGACCTTCCCGGCACGGTCGACGACCGGATCGCGGGCCGACTCGTCGCGGTCCTCGGACAGTCGGCCGAGGACCAGGTCGCGATCCGTGAGCGTGGGGTGTTCGCACGGCGCCTGTCGCGGCTGCCCGCGGCGCGGAGCGAGCGTTCGTGGTCGCCGCGCGGCACGGTGCTGATCACGGGCGGTACGGGTGCGCTGGGCGGGCATGTGGCCCGGTGGCTCGCCGGTGCGGGTGCGGAACACCTGGTGCTGACCAGCCGTCGTGGTCTCGACGCGCCCGGTGCCGCCGCCCTGCAAGCGGAGTTGGCGGAGTCGGGCGTACGGGTGACGGTCGCCGCGTGTGACGTCGCCGACCGCGAGGCGCTGGCCGCGCTGCTCGCCGAGCACCCCGTCGACGCCGTGGTCCACGCGGCCGGCACCGCCGAGGCGGGCATGCTCGCCGAGACGAGCCTCGACGACTTCGCGGCGACGGTCGCCGCGAAGGCCCTCGGCGCCCTGCACCTCCACGAGCTGCTCGGCGAACGGGAGCTGGACGCCTTCGTGCTCTTCTCCTCCATCTCCGGCGTGTGGGGAGGCGGCGGCCAGGCCGCGTACTCGGCCGCCAACGCCTTCCTCGACGGCCTGGCGCAGCACCGGCGGTCCCTGGGCCGCACCGCGACCGCCATCGCCTGGGGCCCCTGGGCCGAGGGCGGCATGGTCGCCGACGCCGGGGACGAGGAACGGCTGCGCCGGCGCGGCCTGACCACCCTGCGGCCGGACCGGGCGATCGCCGCGCTGCACGGCGCGCTGAGCGGCACGGACGGCACGGTCACCGTGGCCGACGTGGACTGGGCGCGGTTCGTCGTCCCGTTCACCGTCAGCAGGCCCAGCGCGCTCCTGGGCGACCTGCCCGAGGTCCGAAACGCCCTCGCGGAGCGGCGTCCGCCCACCGGGCAGGGCGCGGAGCCGTCCGCGCTGCGGGAGAAGCTGGCCACTCTGTCCGAGGACGAGCGGCGACGCCTGCTCGTGGACACGGTGTGCGCGCACGCGGCGGCCGTACTCGGCCACAGCGGCGCCACGGCGGTGGAACCGGACCTGGCCTTCCGGGACCTCGGCTTCGACTCCCTGACCGCGGTGGAGCTGCGCAACCTGCTCACCGCCGACACCGGTCTCACCCTCCCCGCGACCCTGGTCTTCGACCACCCGACCCCCGAGGCGATCGCCCGCCACCTGGATGGCGAACTCACCGGCGGGACAAGCCCGGACGAGGTCTCGGTCTTCGGCGAACTCGACCGGCTGGAGTCGGTGATCGGAACGGCCGCCACCGCGGAGGAGACGGTCCGCTCGGGGGTGCGCAGGCGGCTCCAGGAGCTGCTGGCCCTGGTGAACTCCGCCGGCGAACAGCACACCGGATCGGCCGACGCACAGCGGCAGCTCCAGGACGCGACGGTCGACGACATCTTCGATCTGATCGATCAAGATCTAGAAAATTCCTAGTTCTTGGCGCCCTACCTTTGACGACAGCCGAGGACGGATGAGGCGGATGAGCAGCAACGAAGACAGGCTTCTCGAATATCTCAAGCGCGTCACCGCAGACCTTCGCCAGGTCCGGGAGCGTCTGCGCGAGGTCGAGGAGAAGAACCAGGAACCCATCGCGATCGTCGGCATGGCCTGCCGCTACCCGGGCGGGGTGCGTTCGCCCGAGGACCTGTGGCGGCTGGTGGCCTCCGGTGGTGACGCGGTCGGCGAGTTCCCCGGGGACCGTGGCTGGGACGTCGACGGTATATACGACCCGGACCCGCAGGCGGCCGGGAAGACGTACGCGCGCCACGGTGGATTCCTGTACGACGCGGGGGAGTTCGACCCCGGGTTCTTCGGGATCTCTCCGCGTGAGGCGGTGGCGATGGATCCGCAGCAGCGGCTGCTGCTGGAGACGACGTGGGAGACGTTCGAGCGGGCCGGTATCGACGCGGAGTCGGTGCGTGGCAGCCGTACCGGGGTCTTCGTCGGCTCCGGTTACCAGGACTACGTCAACCTCCTCGTCGGAGTGGGCGGCGAGTCCGACGGCCACCTCGGGACCGGCAACTCCGCCAGCGTGATGTCCGGCCGCATCTCCTACACCTTCGGCCTGGAGGGCCCGGCGGTCACCGTCGACACGGCGTGCTCGTCGTCGCTGGTCGCCCTGCACTGGGCGATCCAGGCACTGCGGGGCGGCGAGTGCTCCATGGCGCTGGCCGGCGGTGTGCAGGTCATGACCACCCCCACTCCGTTCGTGGAGTTCAGCCGTCAGCGCGGACTGTCCCCCGACGGCCGCTGCAAGGCGTTCGGCGCCGGGGCGGACGGCACCGGGTGGGCCGAGGGCGTCGGGATGCTGCTGGTGGAGCGGCTGTCCGACGCCCGCCGCAACGGGCACCAGGTGCTGGCCGTCGTCCGGGGGAGCGCGGTCAACCAGGACGGCGCCTCCAACGGCCTGACCGCGCCCAACGGCCCCGCGCAGCAGCGTGTCATCCGCCAGGCCCTGGCGTCGGCCGGACTGTCTCCCGCCCAGATCGACGCCGTGGAGGCGCACGGTACGGGGACCACGCTCGGCGACCCGATCGAGGCGCAGGCGCTCCTCGCCACCTACGGCCGCGAGCGCCCGGAGGACCGGCCGCTGTGGCTGGGCTCGCTGAAGTCCAACATCGGCCACGCGCAGGCCGCCGCGGGTGTCGGCGGCATCATCAAGATGGTCATGGCGATGCGCCACGGTGTCCTGCCCCGGACCCTGCACGTGGACGAGCCGACACCGCACGTGGACTGGTCGGCCGGTGACGTCCGGCTGCTGACCGAATCCGTCGACTGGCCCCGGACCGATCACCCGCGCCGGGCCGCCGTGTCCTCCTTCGGCGTCAGCGGCACCAACGCCCACACCATCATCGAACAGGCACCGGCCGAGGACGCGGAGCCCACCGCCGAACCCTCCGCCGACGGCCCCCTGGCATGGGTGCTCTCGGCCAAGAGCGACGCGGCTCTGCGGGACCAGGCCGCCCGGCTGCTTCCCCTCGTACGCGAGGAGGCCCGGCCCCACGACATCGGGCTCTCGCTGGCCACCACCCGCACGGCCATGCGCCACCGGGCCGCCGTCGTGGGGGAGAACCACGCCGAACTCCTCCTCGCACTGGCGGATTTGGCGTCCGGGACCCCTTCGTCCCGGGTCCTGCTGGGCCGCCCGGCCGGCGGCAGAACCGGCTTCCTCTTCTCCGGCCAGGGTTCCCAACGCCTGGGTATGGGACGCGAGTTGTACGAGGCGTTCCCCGTGTTCGCCGTCGCCTACGACGAGGTGTGCGCACGCCTTGACGCGCCGTTGGACGTCGACTCCGAGTCCCTGCACCGGACCGGGTGCACACAGCCCGCGCTCTTCGCGGTCGAGGTGGCGCTGTTCCGGCTCCTCGAATCCCTGGGAGTGCGGCCCGACTTCGTGATGGGGCACTCCGTGGGCGAGATCGCCGCCGCGCACGTGGCCGGCGCGCTCTCCCTGGACGACGCGGCGAAACTGGTCTCCGCCCGCGCCGCACTGATGCAGGCCCTGCCCACGGGCGGCGCGATGGTCGCCGTACAGGCCACCGAAGAGGAAGTCCTGCCCCACCTCACCGACGCCGTGAGCATCGCCGCCGTCAACGGCCCCTCCTCGGTGGTCGTCTCCGGTGACGAGCAGGCGGCCCTGGCGATCGCCGCCGCCTTCGCCGAACAGGGCCGCAAGACGTCCCGCCTCAAGGTCAGCCACGCCTTCCACTCGCCGCTGATGGAGCCGATGCTGGAGGAGTTCGCCCGCGTCGTCCGCGGCCTGACCTTCGAGCAGCCCCGACTCCCCGTCGTCTCCAACCTCACGGGCCAACCCGTGGAGACCTACACCGCGGAGTACTGGGTACGACACGTCCGTGAGGCGGTGCGCTTCGCCGACGGTGTCCGGACACTCCACGACCTGGGTGTCACCACGTTCGTGGAGGTCGGTCCGGGCGGTGTCCTGAGCGGTATGGCGCAGGGCTGTCTGGACGAGGCTGTCACCGTGCCGGTGCTGCGCGGCGAGCGTTCCGAGCGGCGGGCGCTCGTGACCGCGCTGGCCCAACTGCACACGTACGGCGTGGCGGTGGACTGGAGTGTGTTCTTCGCGGGTGCGCGGAAGATTGATCTGCCGACGTACGCGTTCCAGCACGAGCGGTACTGGGTCGAAGTACCGGAGGCCGTGGCCGATGCGGCGGTGGACCCGGTGGACGCCGAGTTCTGGGACACGGTGGAACGCGAGGATCTGCGAGCCCTCGCCGACACCCTGGACATCGACGCGGGCGACACCTTCGGGGATGTACTGCCGAGGCTGTCGTCATGGCGGCGGCAGCGCAAGGAACAGTCCGCCGCGGACAGTCGGTGCTATCGCGAGTCCTGGCAGCGCCTGAGCGAACCCGCCCCGGCCGGAACCGGCGGCACCTGGCTGCTGGCCGTCCCCGAGGAGGAGGACGAGCGGGCCGAGGCGATCCGTGCCGCGCTCGCCGCCCGTGGGGCCACGCTGAGGACGCTGGTCGTCGGCTCGGCGGACGACCGGGCCGCGCTGGCCGGGGAACTGGCCGGGACCGGGCCGGTCGACGGCGTGCTCTCCCTGCTCCTCACCGGCGACCCGGTGCTCCCCACCCTGCGGCTCCTCCAAGCCCTGGGCGACGCGGGCCTCGACGCCCCGCTGTGGTGCCTCACCTCGGGCGCGGTGGCCGCGACCGGTTCCGACGCCGTACGCGACCCCCGGCACGCCCGGGTCTGGGGGCTCGGCCGCACCGCCGCCCTCGAACTGTCCCGGCGCTGGGGCGGCCTGATCGACCTGCCGGAGACCCTCGACGACCGGACCGCCGCCCGCCTGGCCGACGTGCTGGGGCAGGCGCTCACGGGCCGGTCGGCGGAGGACCAGCTCGCGGTCCGCGCTTCCGGCGTCTTCGCCCGGCGGCTCGTCCACGCACCGGCACGCCCCGCCACCCGCCACTGGCAGCCGCGCGGCACCGTCCTCGTCACCGGCGGGACCGGCGCCCTCGGCGGTCACGTCGCCCGCTGGCTGGCCCGAGGCGGCGCCGAACACCTCGTCCTGACCAGCCGCCGGGGCGCCGACGCGCCGGGCGCCGCCGCACTGCGGGACGAACTGGTGGAACTCGGCGCCCGCGTCACGCTCGCCGCCTGCGACATCGCCGACCGGGACGCCGTCGCGGCCCTGCTCGCCGAGCACACCTTCACCGCCGTCGTACACGCCGCCGGGGTCGCCGACCCCGGCATGCTGGACGCCACCACCCCGGACGCCTTCGCCGCCGCGCTCGCCGCCAAGGCCGACGGCGCGGCACACCTGGACGAACTGCTCGGCGACCAGGAACTGGACGCCTTCGTCCTGTTCTCCTCCATCTCCGGCGTCTGGGGCAGCGGCGGCCAGGCCGCCTACGCCGCCGGCAACGCCTCCCTCGACGCCCTCGCACAGCACCGGAGGGCCCGGGGCCGCACCGCGACCGCCGTGTCCTGGGGCCCGTGGGCCGACGGCGGCATGGTGGAGGACGGTGACGACGAGGAGCGGCTGCGCCGCCGCGGCCTGTGCGCGATGCCTCCCGCCTCGGCGATCGGCGCCCTCCAGCGCGCGCTCGACCGGGACGAGACCCTGGTGACCGTGGCCGACGTGGACTGGGCGCGCTTCATCGTGCCGTTCACCCTCGGCCGCCCCAGCCCGCTGCTCGGCGACCTCCCCGAGGTCCGCGCGGCACTCACCGAGGAGGCCCCCGAGGCGGCTTCCGGCACCGGCGCGCTCGCCCAGAGCCTCGCCGGGCTGTCACCGGAGGACCGGGCACGCGCCGTCGTGGACCTCGTGCGCACGCACGCCGCCGCCGTGCTCGGCCACCGCACGGCGGGCGCCGTCGAGGCGGACCGGCCCTTCCGGGACCTCGGCTTCGACTCCCTGACCGCGGTGGAACTGCGCAACCGGATCAACGAGGCCACCGGTCTCACCCTGCCCACCACCCTGGTCTTCGACCACCCCACGGCCGCCGACCTCGCCGACCGCCTGCTCGCCGAACTCACCGGCGAACAGGAGGACATGAGCACCACGGGGGCGGCCGCCGCCGTACTGGACGAGCCGATCGCCATCATCGGCATGGCCTGCCGCTACCCCGGCGGCGTCCGCTCGCCCGAGGACCTGTGGGAGCTGGTCGCCGACGGCCGCGACGCGATCACCGGCTTCCCCGGCAACCGAGGCTGGGACATCGAGGCCCTCTACCACCCGGACCCCGACCACTCCGGTACGACGTACACCACCCAGGGCGGATTCCTGCACGACGCGGACGAGTTCGACCCCGCGCTGTTCGGGATCAGCCCCCGCGAGGCCGTCGCCATGGACCCGCAGCAGCGCCTGCTGCTGGAGACCACCTGGGAGGTCTTCGAACGCGCCGGGATCGCCCCCGACACGATGCGCGCCACCGCCACGGGCGTCTTCGTCGGCTCCGGCTACCAGGACTACACCGGCCGCCCGCTCAAGGTCCCCGACGGCGTCGAGGGCTACCTGCCCAGCGGCAACGCGGCCAGCGTGATCTCCGGGCGGCTCTCCTACACCTTCGGCCTCCAGGGCCCCTCGGTCACCGTCGACACCGCCTGCTCGTCCTCGCTGACCGCCCTCCACCTCGCCGTACAGGCGTTGCGGGGCGGTGAGTGCGCCATGGCACTGGCCGGCGGTGTGATGGTGATGACCGGCCCGTCCGCGTTCACGATGTCGAGCCGGCAGCGCGCCCTGTCCGCCGACGGCCGCTGCAAGGCGTTCTCCGCGTCCGCCGACGGCACCGGCTTCGCCGAGGGCGTGGGCCTGGTCCTGGTGGAGCGGCTGTCCGACGCCCGCCGCAACGGACACCAGGTGCTGGCCGTCGTCCGCGGCAGCGCCGTCAACCAGGACGGCGCCTCCAACGGCCTGACCGCGCCCAGCGGCAGGGCCCAGCGGCAGGTCATCCGGCAGGCCCTGGCCAACGCCCGGCTCACCCCGGACGAGGTGGACGCCGTGGAGGGCCACGGCACCGGCACCCGGCTCGGCGACCCGATCGAGGCACAGGCGCTGCTGGCCACCTACGGCAAGGAGCGCGACGAGGACCGGCCGCTGTGGCTGGGCTCCCTGAAGTCCAACATCGGCCACACGCAGGCCGCCGCGGGCGTCGGCGGTGTCATCAAGATGGTGATGGCCATCCGCAACGGCGTCCTCCCGCGCACGCTGCACATCGACGCGCCGACCCCGGACGTCGACTGGTCCGGCGGACACGTACGCCTGCTCACCGAGCAGACCGCCTGGCCCGAGCGGGACAGGCCCCGGCGCGCGGCCGTCTCCTCCTTCGGGATGAGCGGCACCAACGTGCATACGATCATCGAACAGGCCCCCCGGCCCGCGCCCGCCGCGGCCGACGACCAGCCGCCCGTACCGCGCGCCGCGTCCGGGCCGCCTCGCGAGGAGCAGGCCGAGCCCGTCGGCGCCGTCCCGCCCGCCGAGGTCTACCCCTGGCCGCTGTCCGCCAAGACCGCCGGATCCCTGCGCGAGCAGGCCCGCCGGCTCCTCGCCCACCTCGACCGCGACGAAGGGCTCTCCCTGCCCGACGTCGGCCGCGCCCTCGTCACCACCCGGACCCGGCTGGAGCAGCGCGCCGTGATCGTCGGCCGCGACCGGCACGACATGCGCGCCGGACTCACCGCGCTCGCCGCCGGCACCCCCGCCGACCACGTGATCCAGGGCACCGCAGCGGCCGGCGGCAAGGTCGCCTTCGTCTTCCCCGGCCACGGCTCGCAGTGGACCGAGATGGCCCGCGAACTCCTCGACACCGCACCGGTGTTCGCCGCACAGGCCACCGCCTGCGCCGAGGCGTTCGCCCCCTACCTCGACTGGTCCCTGCTCGACGTGCTGCGCGCCGAACCGGGCGCGCCCGGCATGGCCGAGGTGGAGGTCGCCCAGCCCGCGCTGTTCACCGTGATGGTGTCGCTGGCCGCGCTGTGGCGGTCGTACGGCATCACCCCCGCAGCCGTCGTCGGCCACTCGCAGGGCGAGGTCGCCGCCGCGTACGTCGCGGGCGCGCTCACCCTGGACGACGCCGCCCGGATCGTCGCCCTGCGCAGCCGCACCCTGACCAAGCTCATCGGCAAGGGCGCGATGCTCGCCGTGGCCCTGCCCGCCGACCGGGTGCGCGCACGCCTGGAGAAGTACGGCGACCGGCTGTCGGTCGCCGCCGTGAACGGGCCCGCCGCCCTGACCGTCTCCGGAGCGCCCGACGCCGTCGACGACCTCCTTGCGGAACTCCAGGCCGAGGGCGTGCGCGTGCGCAAGGTCCGCGGTGCCACCGGCGCCGGGCACTCCGCCCAGGTCGAGAGCCTGCGCGAGGAGATGCTCGAACTGCTGGCCCCGGTCACCCCGGCCACCGCCGGCATCCCCTTCTACTCCACGCTGACCTGCGCCCCGCAGGACACCGCCGCCCTGGACGCCGACTACTGGTACCGCAACGCGCGCCACACGGTGGAGTTCGAAGGGACCGTACGCGCGCTGCTGGCCGACGGGCACGGGGTGTTCGTCGAGTGCAGCCCGCACCCGCTGCTCGCCGACGCCGTGCAGGAGATCGCGGAGGACGCCGAGACGGAGGCCGTGACCGGCGGCTCGCTGCGCCGGGACCAGGGCGGCATGGACCGCTTCCTGCGCTCCGTGTCCGAACTGCACGTCAGCGGCGTGCCCGTGGACCTGGCGGTCCCCTTCGCCGGGCATCCGGTACGGCGCGTGGACCTGCCGACGTACGCGTTCCAGCGGCGCCGGTACTGGCTGGAGAGCGCCGACCCGGTCCCCGCGGGCGTCGACCCGGTCGAGGCCGGGTTCTGGGAACTGGTGGAGAACGCGGACCTCACCGCACTCGCCGACCGGCTCGGGGCGGAGGACGCCGCCCTCGTCGGCCCGGCGCTGCCGGTGCTGTCCGCGTGGCGCCGCACGAACCGCGAGAAGTCCACGGTGGACGGCTGGCGTTACCGCGTCTCCTTCCGGCGGCTGACCGACGACCCGGCACCCGGCCTGGACGGCCTGTGGCTCGCCGTCCTCCCCGCCGGTCTGGCGGACGGACAGTGGCCGCCCTGCGTCGTCGGCGTGCTCGGCGCCCACGGCGCCAAGGTGCGCGTCGTGGAGATCCCCGTCGACGGCGACCGCGCGCGGACGGCGCGGCTGCTCGCCGAGGAACTCGGCGGCGAACAGCCCACCGGAGTCCTCTCCCTGCTCGGACTCGCCCCCGGCACCCACCCGGACCACCCGGCGCTGTCCGCGAGCCTCGCCGCCACCGTCACCCTGATCCAGGCGCTGGGCGACCTGGACGTCCAGGCACCCCTGTGGTGCGCGACCCGCGGCGCCGTGTCCACCGGGACCGCCGACCCGCTGCACGACGTCGGCCAGGCACAGCTGTGGGGCCTGGGCATCGTCGCCGCCCTCGAACTGCCCCGCCGCTGGGGCGGCCTGGTCGACCTGCCCGAGACCGTCGACCGGCACACGCTGCGCCGACTGGCCGCGGTGCTGGCCCAGCACGACGAGGACCAGCTCGCCGTACGCGCCGACGGCGTCTACGGCCGCCGCCTGGTCCGGGCCCGGCCCGCCGACACCGAGCCGGCCACACCGTGGCAGCCGCGCGGCACCGTCCTCGTCACCGGCGGAACCGGCGGTGTGGGCCGCCATCTCGCCCGCCATCTCGCCGGTGCGGGCGCCCAACACCTGGTGCTCACCAGCAGGCGCGGACCCGACGCCCCCGGCGCGCGCGAACTGCACGCCGAGCTGACCGCCCTGGGCGTCGACGTCACCATCGCCGCCTGCGACATCGCCGACCGAGACGCGCTCGCCCGGCTGCTCGACGGCATCGAGTCCCGGCACCCCCTCACCGCGGTCCTGCACGCGGCCGGTACGGCACGGTCGTCCCTGCTGGCCGACGCCGACCTCCAGGAGTTCGCGGACGCCGCGGCCGCCAAGGTCACCGGCGCCCGCCACCTGGACGACCTCCTCGACGGCCGTGAGCTGGACGCCTTCGTCCTCTTCGCCTCCGGCGCGGGCGTCTGGGGCAGCGGCGGGCAGGCCTCCTACGCCAGTGCCAACGCCTTCCTCGACGCCCTCGCCCTGCGGCGGCGGGCCCGCGGCCTGACCGCGACCTCGGTCGCCTGGGGCGGCTGGGCCGACGGCGGCATGGTCGACGACACGGTGCGGGAACGCGGTGAGCGGCGGGGCCTCGGCGTGATGCCCCCCGAACTCGCGATCTCCGCGCTCCGCCAGGCCGTCGACCACGACGAGGCCGCCCTCACCGTCGCCCCGATCGACTGGGAGAAGTTCCTGCCCGCCTTCACCGTGGGCCGGCCCAGCCCGCTGCTGGCCGAACTGCCCGACGTACAAAGGCTCCTGGCGGCGGAACGGGACGAGCAGGCCGCGGGCGAGGAGAGCGGTGCCGGAGCGGCCCTGGCCACCGAACTGGCCCGGCTCGACCCGGCCGAGCGGGAGGAGCGGCTGCTGGAGCACATCCGCTCCCAGAGCGCCGTGGTCCTCGGGCACGCGTCCGCCGAGGACGTCCTGCCCACCGCGCACTTCCTGGAACTCGGCTTCGACTCGCTCACCGCGATCGACCTGCGCCGCCGCCTGTCGGCCGCGACCGGTCTGCGGCTGCCCGCCGGACTGGCCTTCGACCACCCCACGCCCGCCAAACTGGCCCGGCACCTGCTGACCCTCCTTCAGGGAGCGGGCGGCGGCGCGGCGCAGGAGCGGCCCGCCGACATGCTGGTCCAGCTCTACCGGCACGCGAGCGAGACCGGCACGGCCGCCGAGGCCATGGGGATGCTGATGGAGGCGGCCCGCTTCCGGCCCTCCTTCGACAAGCCCGAGGACCTCACCCGGCTCCCGGCCCCCGTACGGCTGTCCCGGGGCGACGACCTCCCGTACGCGGTGATGTGCTTCTCGCCGTACGTCGTACCGGCCGGGGCGCACCAGTACGCGCGGTTCGCCGCGCCCTTCCGCGACCGGCTGGACATGTGGGCGCTGGTCAACCCCGGCTACGAGAAGGACGAGCCGGTTCCCGCCGACCCGGACGCGGTGCTCCGGCTGCACGCCCGGACCGTACGCGAGTGCGCGGGCGGCAAGCCGGTCGTCCTGCTCGGCTACTCCTCGGGCGGCTGGATCGCCCACGGCGTCGCCGCACACCTGGAGGCGACGGGGGAGCGGCCCGCGGCCGTGGTGATGGTCGACAGCTTCAGCCGCGCCATCCCCTTCGACCACCAGGTGCTCAACGCCATGGCGCAGGCGCAGTCCGAGCGGCTGGACTTCATGAGGTCCGGCGGCGAGCAACTCACCGCGATGGGCCGCTACATGCGCCTGTTCGACGACTGGGCCGCGCCGGAGATCACCGCCCCGACCCTCCTGGTGCGGGCGGGCGAGCCCGTACCGGACGGCGGCGGGCGCGCGGCACCGCCCGAGCACGTGGACACGACCGTCGAGGTCACCGGAAACCACTACTCGATGCTGGAGGACCACGCCGGCACCACCGCCGCGGCCGTGGACTCCTGGCTGGCGGACGTCGTCACCGGCGCGATCCGCCCCGCCGCATCCGAGGACACCACCACCGCATGACCGCCCGCGGCCACCGCGGGCACCCCAGACACGGACCGAGCAGACGTGGGAGAACAACCATGACCAAGGCCCTTTACGAGATCGGCGAGACCCCGCCGCTCGGCGAGGTACCGGAGCGGATGTACGCCTCCGTGATCCGCCAGAACCGCTTCGGCGAACCCAAGCAGGCGTTCCGCACCGAGGTCGTCGACACCCCGGCGGTCGGCCGGGGACAGGTGCTCGTCTATGTGATGGCCGCCGGCATCAACTACAACAACGTGTGGTCCTCGCTGGGCAAGCCGGTCGACGTCATCGGGATGCGGCAGCGCCAGGGCGAGCCCGAGGACTTCCACATCGGCGGCTCCGAGGCATCCGGCGTGGTGTGGGCCGTCGGCGAGGGCGTCCGCCACGTCAAGGTCGGCGACCACGTGCTGCTCACCAGCGGCCAGTGGGACGAGGCCGCGAAGGACATCCGGCTCGGCACCGACCCGCTGGTCTCGGACAGCATCAAGGCCTGGGGCTACGAGACCAACTATGGCTCCTTCGCCCAGTTCTGCCGCGTCGACGAGTACCAGTGCCACCCCAAGCCCGCCCGGCTGACCTGGGAGGAGTCGGCGGCCTTCCTGCTCACCGGGCCCACCGCCTACCGGCAGCTGTTCGGCTGGCAGGGCAACACGGTCCGCCCCGGCGACCCCGTGCTGATCTGGGGCGGCGCGGGCGGCCTCGGCTCCATGGCCATCCAGCTCGTCCGGCTGGCCGGCGGCATCCCGATCGCCATGGTCTCCAGCGAGGACCGCTCGGAGTACTGCCGCCGCCTCGGCGCCGCGGGCACCATCAACCGCCGCGACTTCGACCACTGGGGGCGGCTGCCCGACGTCGGGGACGCGGAGGCCTCGGCACGGTTCCTGCGCGGGGCCCGCGGCATCGGCAAGAAGATCTGGGAGATCCTCGGCGAGCGCAGGTCACCGCGGATCGTCCTGGAGCACAGCGGCCAGGACACCCTGCCCACCTCGATGTACCTGTGCGACAACGCGGGCATGGTGGTGATCTGCGGCGGCACCTCCGGCTACAACGGGGACGTCGACCTGCGCCACCTGTGGATGCGCTCCAAGCGCCTCCAGGGCTCGCACTACGCCGACACCCGCGAGTGCCGCGAGGTCATCGAACTCGTCGGCAGCGGCATGCTCGACCCCTGCCTGGCCGCCTGCGAGACCTTCCAGGACATCGGGCGCATGCACCAGATGATGCACGACAACGTGCACCCCTCCGGGAACATGGCCGTCCTCGTGAACGCGCCCCGGCGCGGCGAGAGCACGCTCCAACTCCCCGCCGCCTGACCGCCCGTCGTACGGCCCACCCCCACACCCCAGCGCAAGGAGAGTCATGCCCGAGCCCACCGCCGCCGCACCCGCCGTACCCAAGGCCCGCAGCTGCCCGTTCCTGCCCCCGGACGGCATCGCCGAGGTCCGGGCGGCCGCCCCGGTGACCCGGGCCACCTTCACCAGCGGCCACGAGGCCTGGCTGGTGACCGGCTACGAGGAGGTGCGCACCCTGCTGCGGGACCCCTCCTTCAGCGTCCAGGTGCCGCACGCCCTGCACACCCAGGACGGCGTCGTCACCCAGAAGCCCGGCCGCGGCAGCCTGCTGTGGCAGGACGAGCCGGAACACACCGCCGACCGCAAGCTGCTCGCCAAGGAGTTCACCGTCCGCCGCATGCAGGCGCTGCGGCCGAACATCCAGCGCATCGTCGACGAACGCCTCGACGCCATCGCGGCCCAGGGCGGCACCGTCGACCTGGTGAAGGCCTTCGCCAACCCGGTGCCCGCCATGGTCATCTCCGACCTGTTCGGCGTCCCCGTCGAGCGCCGGCCAGAGTTCCAGGAGATCGCCGAGGCGATGATGCGCGTCGACCAGGACGCCGCCGCCACCGAGGCCGCCGGCATGCGCCTGGGCGGCCTGCTCTACCAGCTCGTCCAGGAACGCCGGGCCAGCCCCGGCGACGACCTGATCTCGGCGCTCACCACCACCGAGGACCCCGACGGCGTCCTCGACGACATGTTCCTCATGAACGCGGCCGGCACCCTGCTGATCGCCGCCCACGACACCACCGCCTGCATGATCGGCCTCGGCGCGGCACTCCTCCTGGACCGCCCCGACCAGCTGGCCCTGCTGCGCGAGGACCCGTCGCTGATCGGCAACGCGGTCGAGGAACTGCTGCGCTACCTCACCATCGGCCAGTTCGGCGGCGAGCGCGTCGCCACCCGGGACGTGGAGCTGGGCGGCGTACGCATCGCCGAGGGCGAGCAGGTCGTCGCGCACGTCCTCGCCGCCGACTTCGACCCCGCCTTCGTCGAGGACCCGGAGCGCTTCGACATCACCCGCCGCCCCGCACCGCACCTCGCCTTCGGGTTCGGCGCGCACCAGTGCATCGGCCAGCAACTCGCCCGGATCGAGCTGCAGATCGCCTTCGAGTCGCTGTTCCGCCGCTTCCCGACCCTGCGCCTGGCCAAGCCCGTCGAGGAACTCCGCTTCCGCGACGACATGGTCTTCTACGGCGTGCACGAGCTGCCCGTCACCTGGTGACGCCCCCGGCTCCCGGGGCAGTTCCCGCACCGCCGAACCATCGCCTCGCCGAACCACCGCACGCCGATCGCCCGAAAGGCACGACATGACCGAGACCGACATCCGCCACACCGGGTCAGAGGCCCCGGCCTTCCCCCAGGACCGGACCTGCCCGTACCAGCCGCCGCAGGCGTACACGGAATGGCGGGGCGAGAGCCCGCTGACACGGGTCACGCTGTTCGACGGCCGGCCGGCGTGGCTGATCACCGGGCACGCCGAGGGACGGGCGCTGCTCGCCGACCCCCGGCTGTCCTCCGACTGGGGCCACCCGGTCTTCCCCGTCGTCGTCCAGCGCACCGAGGACCGCGGGGGACTCGCCTTCCCGCTGATCGGCGTGGACGACCCGCTGCACGCCCGGCAGCGGCGCATGCTGATCCCGAGCTTCGGCGTCAAGCGCATGAACGCCATCCGGCCCAGCCTGCAGAGCCTGGTCGACCGGCTCCTGGACGACATGCTGGCCAAGGGACCGGTCGTGGACCTGGTGTCGGCCTTCGCCCTGCCGGTGCCCTCCATGGCGATCTGCGAACTCCTCGGCGTGCCCTACGGCGACCACGACTTCTTCGAGGAGTGCTCCCGCGACTTCGTGGGCGCCGCCACGTCCGGGGAGGCCGACGCGGCCTTCGCCAAGCTGCACCAGTACCTGCACGGCCTGGTCGCCAAGAAGCAGGCCGAGCCCGGTGACGGCCTCCTGGACGAGCTGATCGCCCGCCAGCTGGAGGAGGGCGAACTGGACCACAACGAGGTGGTCATGATCGCGCTCGTCCTGCTGGTGGCCGGCCACGAGACCACCGTCAACGCCATCGCCCTCGGCGCCCTCACCCTCATGCAGCACCCCGAGCAGATCGAGGTGCTGCTGAACGACCCCGCCGCGGTGCCGGGCGTGGTCGAGGAGCTGCTGCGCTTCACCTCCGTCTCCGACTACATGGTCCGGATGGCCAAGGAGGACATCGAGGTCGGCGGCACGACGGTCAAGGCCGGGGACGCCGTGCTGGTCTCCATCACGCTGATGAACCGCGACGCCAAGGCGTACGACGACCCCGACGTCTTCGACGCCCGCCGCAACGCACGGCACCATGTCGGCTTCGGCCACGGCATCCACCAGTGCCTGGGGCAGAACCTCGCCCGCGCCGAACTGGAGATCGCCCTCGGCACGCTCTTCACCCGCATCCCCGGCCTGCGGCTGGCCGTACCCCTGGACGAGGTGCCGCTCAAGGCCGGCCACGACGCCCAGGGTCCGATCGAACTGCCCGTCACCTGGTGACGTCGCGCACGACAGCAACCGAACGAAGGGGGGCGGGCCACGCCTTGCGCATCACCATCGACCGCGACCGGTGCATCGGCTCCGGCCAGTGCGTCATGACCGCACCCGGCGTCTTCACCCAGGACGACGAGGCACTGGTCGCCCTGGTCCCGGGACAGGAGGACGGCGCGGGGGACCCCCGCGTCCGTGACGTGCCCATGGCCTGTCCGGTCCAGGCGGTCGCGATCACCGAGGACTGAGCGGCGGCGGCGTGCGCGGCACTACGGGGCCGTCCGACCGTACGCGTCGAGCACGTCGTCGTCACCGAGGTCCAGCAGTTCCCGCAGCAGCGGGGTCGCCGGCAGCGCCGGATGGAGGTACACCCGCTCACGGCGCTGCTCCACGGCGGCCAGCAGCGCCCGGAAGGTGCCCCGCGCCTCCTCGGTCCGCCCGCCGTGCCGCTGCGCCTGACCCAGCAGACCCAGGTGCAGCGGATGGCGCAGGCACGTCCGGGACCGGCCCAGCTCGGCCAGCGAGGCGTGCATCAGGGCCAGACCGTCGTCCCGGTCCCCCGAGTGGGCCAGGCCCCACCCCTGGACGACGCCCAGCATCGCCTTCCAGTAGAGCAGTCCGTGCTCGCCCGCGACCCGCACGCCCTCCTCGCTCGACGCGAGCGCGGTCCGCGTGTCGCCCTCCCAGGCCGCCACCACCCCGTCCACGTACAGCGCGAACGAGCGGTCGGACGGCCTGCTGTCGAACTCCGTGAGGCACAGCAGCTCACGCCGCCGCTCCCCGGCGGTCTCCCGGTTCCCGAGGAGCCAGTGGGTGAAGGTGTCGTAGGAGCGGCAGGAGACCCGGGGGTCGTGCTGGAAGGTGCGCGCCAGCGCGTGCGCCTCGTCGGCCAGCCGGTCCGCCAGGCCGACGCCGCGCTCCAGTTCGGCGAGCGCCTGCGGCAGCATGCCGCGCACATGCAGCACGATGCCCTCGCCGTACGCCGCGCCGAGCGCCGCCACGGGTTCTCTGGTTTGGCGCGCGATGTCCCGCAGCAGTCCGGAGAGCTGCCGTGAGGCGTCGTAGCGGCCGGTGACCAGGCGCGACGCGCACAGCGCCCACAGCACCGACGCGTCCTCGGGGGCCTGCGTGGCCGCGCTGAGGGCACGCCCGCGGGTCAGCGCCGTCTCCGCCTCCTGGTGGCCGTAGCCGCGTGTGGTGGCGAGGATCTGGCCGAGCTGGATGTGCAGCCGCTGCTCCAGCCGTGCCGTCGCGGCCTCGTCCGGCGGCAGGTAGCCGATCAGGTGCACCGCGCGGCGCAGCCAGATCTCCGCCTGCTCGTACGCCATGGACCGCTCGGCGTGCTCCGTGGCGAGCAGCAGCCGGGGCAGCACCTCGGCGGCGGGCAGCGCGCTCTTGGCGTGCCAGCTGTGGTGGGCCACCCGCTCGATCTCCTCGTCGCCCATCTGCCCCCGGTGGCGGGCGTGCAGCGCCTCGGCGATCCGCGCGTGCAGCCGGTGGCGGTCGGCGCGCGGGAGTTCCTCGACGAGCGCCTCCTGGACCAGGGCGTGCGCGAAGTGCAGCCGCCCCGGATGGTGCGGGTCCTCCCCGAGCAGTCCGGCGCGGATGGCCGACTCCAGGCCGGCGATGACCGGTTCGTCGGGCGCGGCGGTCCGGTGCAGCAGATCCGTGTCCACCTCGGCACCGATGACGGCGCACAGCCGCAGCACCCGCAGCACCGGCTCGGGCAGCGCGGCGAACCGCTGGCGCAGTGCCTCGCGTACCCCGGTGGGTATGTGTGCCAGCAACACGTCGACCGCGTCCGGGCGTTGGAGATCGCGGGCGTTGCTCACGAGGGACAGCAGCTGCATCACGAAGTACGGGTTGCCCTCGCTGCGCCGGTGCAGCACCTCGACCACCTGCGGGTCGACGCCGGGTCCCGCGTGCGCCTCGACCAGCGCGCCGACGGCCCGCGGGGACAGCCCGTGCAGCCGCAGCGTGTCCGTCCTGGGCCCGCGCAGCACGTCGGAGACCACCCGGCGCAGCGTCGCGTCCGATTCGGCCTCGAACTCCCGGGCCGTGAGCACGATGCCGAGCGGACGGCCCTGGCAGCGGGTGCTCAGCAGCCTGAGCAGATCGAGGGAGGCGGTGTCCGCCCACTGGAGGTCTTCGAGGAGCAGGACGAGCGGGCGGCGCGCGGCGAGGGTGAGCAGCACCTCGCACACCGCGTCATGGGCGAGGAAGCGGGCCTGGCACCAGTCGGCGGCCGGTTCCGGACCGTCGGTCCGGAGCGTCGACCGCTCGGGCATCAGCGGGGCGAGGAGGGCGCCGTAGGGACCCGTCGCCTCGCGGAAGGCGTCCGGCCGGGTCTTGGACAGCCGCCGCAGGATCTGTGTCCACAGCCAGTAGGCGGGGACGCCCTCACCGGGGAAGCAGTGGCTCCAGACCACTTCCAGCCGGGAGCCCTCCTCCTGCGCGTCCATGTTCTCCAGCCGCGCGGCGAGTTCGAGCAGCAGCCGGGTCTTGCCGACGCCCGGGGGACCGAGGACACCGGCCACATGCCCGTGCCCCACGATCGCGCTGGCGGCGCCGGTCGTCAGCCGGTCCAGTTCCTGGCAGCGACCGGTGAACGGCGAGGGTACGGCCGCCCACTCCGACGTGAACTCCTCGAACCCGACCGTCTCTTGGGCCGCCGGCCCGTCCTCCGGCCGGTCCTCGGGCCGACGTCCCGCCCTGTCCCGGGGCTCGGCGGCATCCGTCCGGCCGCCCGGGGACACATCGGCCCGTGCCTCCGGGCGCCCGCCGGTCGCCGCGCCCTCCTCGTGTACGGCGGCTGCGCCCGACTCGCCGCTGTCGGCGTGCTCGGATCCGGATAACCCCGATAACCCCGCTAAGACCCTGCCATCCGATGACGCGGGACCGCCCGCCTCCTCCCGCACGCGCGGAACAGCGGACACCACGGCGGGCGCAACCCGCTCCAGAGACGAATTCCCGGACGGAGTGCTCGCCCCCGGCTCCTGGCGCAGAATCGCGTTGCGGACCTCGCGCAGCTCGGCCGCGGTGTCCACCCCGAACTCCTCCACGAGATGACTGCGCGTCCGCTCGTACACCTCAAGCGCCTCGGCCTGCCGGCCGAGCCGGGACAGGGCGGTCATGAGATGGCCGACCAGCCGTTCGCGCGTGGGATGGCGGCGCGCCTCCCCGTCCAGGTCCGCGGCGACCTCCGCGGCGGCGCCGAGCGCCAGCCGCGCCTCCGCGCAGGACTCCACGGCGGTGAGCCGGATCTGTTCGAGCCGGGCGCATTCGTCGCTGAGCGGCGGATGGCCGTCGAACTCCGCGTAGGGTGAGTCGCGCCACAGTCCGAGGGCCTCGGTGAACCGGGCGTGCGCGGTACGCGGATCGTGCTGCTCCAGCAGCCGCCGCCCGTCGGTGACCAGACGCTCGAAGCGGCAGGCGTCGACGTGTTCCGGATCGAGTTCCAGGACATAACCGGGCGACCGATGGCGGAGCACCGAAAGTTGGCCCGTTTGCGCCGTGTCCAGAGTGCGGCGCAGATGGGAGACATGACTCTGGAGGGTCGCGACGGCATGCCGGGGCGCTCCGTCACCCCACAGCTCCTCCACGAGCAGTTCCGTGGGCACCACCCGGCCGAGCCGGATGAGCAGCAGGGCCAGCAGGGTGCGCCGACGTGGTGGGCCGAGTGGGAGGTCGTATCCGTCCAGCCGCGCCGACATGGGCCCCAGAACGCTCAGGAAGGGCTCGGCCCGGTTGGCCATGGGCGACGCGGTCACGGTCGGAGGTGCGGACATGACGGTCCCCGATCTGTTACGGGTACGGCTGGCTGGCGGACGGCTTCGCGCACGGGCTGATCGCAGGGCGTCCGCTACCGATCATGACATAGTGAAAGCGCGTGCTGAGCTGGGGTTCCGTCGATTGGCAAGAAAGCAGAAGGTGTTGGGCAAGGATTTCGACAAGGGGTCCGGAAAACGACGGCAGCGAACGGCAAGGGTCCGTCAGCGACTCGACCAGGACCCCGCAAGGTCGGTGACGCAGGATGTGCGGGTCCGGAGATACTGCTGGTCCAGGGCCGATGACGCCCCTGCCGGCCCCCACGGCCGCTCACCAGCCTCCGAATTGATTTCGCGCTCAAGTCTCTGACAGGGAGCCCATTCTTGCTGAGTCCAGCACCTGCTGCTCCGGGCCTGTGCGTGGCAAGCCTCGATAAAACACTGGCCATCCAGCAGGCGAACCAGGAGTTCTTCAGGCAGTTCAACGCCTCGTCCGAGGACATATGCGGCCGCAATTTTCGCGACGTGGTCCACCCGAGCGTGCAGCAGCCGTTGGTGCGCCAATTCTCCAATTTGTTGGAAGGCAGACACCAGCGGTTCGTCACGCCCGTCATCGCCGTGGGACCAGGCGAGGAGGCCGCTTTCACCGTCCCCCTCACCGCGGTCGCCGTGCGCGGGGGAGTACCCGACACGACCGCGATCCTGGTCATGATGCCCACCGCCGGGGACGGCGAAGGGGCACGCGTGGTGACCAGGCGCAAGAAGATCCTCTCCGCGATGGACGCCCGGATCCTCGAAGGCATCGCCGCCGGGGTCTCCACCGTCCCCCTCGCCGCGAGCCTCTACCTCAGCCGGCAGGGCGTCGAGTACCACGTGACCTGCCTGCTGCGGAAGCTGAAGGTCCCCAACCGCGCCGCACTGGTCTCCCGCGCCTACTCCATGGGCGTGCTCAAGGTCGGCGCCTGGCCGCCCGAGGTCGTCGAGGACTTCGTGAAGTGAGCGTGGGACGCGCCCACTTCGCGAGGTGAGCGGGCATCCCCGCCCGCACCCGGCACCCCGTCCGCTTCCACACCCCCCACGTCCGCTTCCGCACGCCGGGGCGACCCCACGCCCATGTCCGCTTCCGCACACCGGGTGACCCGACCCCTCTCGGCCCCGACGTCCGCCGATCTCCCCGACCGTCCCCAGGGCCGCCTCCCGACCGGCCCTCCGATACCTCTCAGTCCCCTCTCGAAGCTCAGGAGCAACAGCGTGAACGCACACCAGCCTCTGTCGCGCCGCCGCATGCTCGGCCTGGCCGCCTTGGGCGCCGCCGCACTCACCGGGCAGACCACGATCAGCGCGGCCCCCCGCGCGGCCGCCGCCACCGCCGACGGCGGTTCCGGCAGCACGTTCGTGCCCGCCGTCGTGGTCGGCACCGGGTACGGCGCGGCCGTCTCCGCCCTGCGGCTCGGCGAGGCCGGAGTCCCCACCCTGATGCTGGAGATGGGCCAGCTGTGGAACCAGCCCGGCCCGGACGGCAACATCTTCTGCGGCATGCTCAAGCCCGACAAGCGCTCCAGCTGGTTCAAGACCCGCACCGAGGCCCCGCTCGGCTCGTTCCTCTGGCTCGACCTCGCCAACCGGGACATCGACCCGTACGCGGGCGTCCTGGACCGGGTCAACTTCGACCAGATGTCCGTGTACGTGGGCCGCGGGGTCGGCGGCGGTTCCCTCGTCAACGGCGGCATGGCCGTCACGCCCCGGCGCTCCTACTTCCAGGAGGTGCTGCCCCAGGTCGACGCCGACGAGATGTACAGCACGTATTTCCCGCGCGCGAACTCCGGCCTGCGCGTCAACAACATCGACAAGGACTGGTTCGAGCAGACCGAGTGGTACCAGTTCGCGCGCGTCGCCCGCCAGCAGGCCCAGAACGCCGGCCTGAACACCACCTTCGTGCCCAACGTGTACGACTGGAACTACATGCGCGGGGAGGCGGACGGCACCGTACCCAAGTCCGCGCTGGCCGCCGAGGTCATCTACGGCAACAACCACGGCAAGGTCTCCCTCGACAAGAGCTACCTGGCGGCCGCCCTGGGCACCGGCAAGGTCACCATCGAGACGCTCCACCAGGTCAAGACGATCCGTCAGCAGAACGACGGCACCTACCTGCTGACCGTCGAGCAGAAGGACCCCGACGGCAAGCTGCTCGGGACCAAGGAGATCTCCTGCCGCCACCTCTTCCTCGGCGCCGGCAGCCTCGGCACCACCGAACTGCTGCTGCGCGCCCGGGAGACCGGCACCCTCCCCGGCCTCAGCTCCGCGATCGGCGGCGGCTGGGGCCCCAACGGCAACATCATGACCGCCCGCGCCAACCATGTGTGGAACCCCACGGGCAGCAAGCAGTCGTCGATCCCCGCCCTCGGCATCGACGACTGGGACAACCCCGACAACCCCGTCTTCGCCGAGATCGCCCCCATGCCGGCGGGCCTCGAGACCTGGGTCAGCCTCTACCTGGCCATCACCAAGAACCCGGAGCGCGGCACCTTCGTCTACGACGCCGCCAAGGACCGCGCGGACCTGCGCTGGACCCGGGACCAGAACGCGCCCGCGGTCGCCGCCGCCAAGTCGCTGTTCGACCGCGTCAACAAGGCCAACACCACCATCTACCGGTACGACCTCTTCGGCAAGCAGATCAAGGCCTTCGCCGACGACTTCTGCTACCACCCGCTCGGCGGCTGCGTCCTCGGCAAGGCCACCGACAACTACGGCCGCGTCTCCGGGTACAAGAACCTCTACGTCACCGACGGCTCGCTCATCCCCGGCAGCATCGGCGTCAACCCGTTCGTGACCATCACGGCGCTGGCCGAGCGGAACGTCGAGCGCGTCATCAAGGAGGACGTCGCGGGTTCCTGACGAGCGAAGGGGCGGGGCGCACCGGTGCCCCGCCCCTTCGCCCTGCCCTTCTCCCGCGACGCCCGCCCCTTCTCCCGCGACGCCCGCCCCTTCTCCCGCGACGCATGCCCCGCCCCGCGACGCATGCCCCGCGACGCACGCCCCGCCACGGTGGGCGGCCGATCCCCGACCCGAAAGGGAACGCTTCAGTGAACTCCCCGCTCACCGGGGCCGACAACCTGTGGATCCGCAGGTTCCACCCGCGCCCCGACGCCCGTGTCCGGCTGGTCTGCCTGCCCCACGCGGGCGGCTCCGCCAGCTTCTACTTCCCCGTCTCCCGGTCGATGCCCGAGGACGTGGACGTGCTGTGCGTGCAGTACCCCGGCCGCCAGGACCGCCGCGGCGAACCGCTCGTGGACTCCGTACCGGCGCTCGCCGAGAAGGTCCACGAGGCGCTGCTGCCCTGGACCGACCGGCCCCTCGCCCTGTTCGGCCACAGCATGGGCGCCTCCCTCGCCTACGAGGTCGCCCGGCGCCTGGAGCGGGACCAGGACATCGTGCTCGCCGCCCTCATCGCCTCCGGCCGCCGCGCCCCCTCCACGCACCGCACCGAGACCGTCCACCTGCGCGACGACGAGGGCCTGGTCGCCGAGATGCGCGCCCTCAGCGGCACCAACCCCCAACTGCTCGGCGACGAGGAGATCCTGCGCATGATCCTCCCGGCCATCCGGGCGGACTACCGCGCGGCCGAGACGTACACCTGGACACCCGGACCGTCCCTGCGCTGCCCGGTGACCAGCCTCGTCGGCGACGACGACCCGAAGGCCACGGTGGAGGAGGCCGCCGCCTGGTCCGAGCACACGGAGGGCCCCTTCGCCCTGAGGGTCTTCCCCGGCGGCCACTTCTTCCTG
This sequence comes from Streptomyces sp. WP-1, assembly GCF_030450125.1. Classification (NCBI taxonomy): domain Bacteria; kingdom Bacillati; phylum Actinomycetota; class Actinomycetes; order Kitasatosporales; family Streptomycetaceae; genus Streptomyces; species Streptomyces sp. WP-1. The sequence goes on along the minus strand of NZ_CP123923.1, from coordinate 202,018 downwards.
GCCGAGCACCAGCCGGAGATCATCCGCCTCATCACCTCCCGGCTGCGGGCGCCCGCACAGCCATGAGCACGGGGCGGGGGCCGGCCGGAGGGTGACCCGCGTCGCATCGGAGCGGGCAGGGCTTGCTATGCAACGAGTTGCATAGCAGGATCGACGGCATGGCGCTCGAACACGCGATCCTGGTGTCGCTCTTGGAGAAGCCGGGCTCCGGCTATGAGCTGGCCCGGCGTTTCGAGCGCTCCATCGGCTACTTCTGGACCGCGACCCACCAGCAGATCTACCGCGTGCTCAAGCGCATGGAGAACGACGGCTGGGTCGACGCCCGGGACGTCCCGCAACAAGGACGGCCGGACAAGAGGGAGTACCGCGTCGCCGACCTCGGCCGCGCCGCGCTGTCCTCCTGGCTGCACGACCCGATCGAACCGGAGAGCGTCCGCCACGACCTGGCCGTCAAGATCCGGGGCGCCGCCTTCGACGACCCGGCCGCCCTGATCCGCGAGGCGGAGCGGCACCGCCGGGCGCACCGGGACCGGCTGACGCACTATCTCGCGGGCCAGGCCCGGGACTTCACGGAGCCCGGCGCCGGTCCGCAGGAGCCGCCCGACGCGGAGCGCGAGCTTCAGCACGCCGTCCTGCGCGGCGGCATCGCGTACGAGCGGATGATGATCGGCTGGCTGGACGACGTGCTCGCCACCCTGTCCCGGTTCGGTCCGGACCGCTGATCCCCGCCGGCCCGGCCCCTCCTGCCGTCGGGCCACCCGACTCCCACAAGCCCACCAGCCGAAAGGCGCCCTCACCCATGGCTGACCAGCTGCTGCTCAACCCGCGCACGTACGACCCCGCGCACTTCGACCCCGAGACGCGCCGCCTGCTGCGGGCCACCGTCGACTGGTTCGAGGAGCGCGGGAAGCGGCGGCTGATCGAGGACTACCGCAGCCGCGCGTGGCTCGGCGACTTCCTCGCGTTCGCGGCGAAGGAGAACCTGTTCGCCACCTTCCTCACCCCGTCGTCCGCCGCGGGCGAGGGCGAGCCGGACAAGCGCTGGGACACCGCGCGGATCGCGGCGCTCAACGAGATCCTCGGCTTCTACGGCCTGGACTACTGGTACGCCTGGCAGGTCACGATCCTCGGCCTCGGCCCGGTGTGGCAGAGCGACAACGCCGCCGCCCGCGCCCGCGCCGCGCAACTCCTCGACCAGGGCGAGGTGTTCGCGTTCGGGCTCTCCGAGAAGGCCCACGGCGCCGACATCTACTCCACCGACATGCTGCTCGCACCCGACGGCGACGGCGGCTTCCGGGCCACCGGCTCCAAGTACTACATCGGCAACGGCAACGCCGCCGGACTCGTCTCCGTCTTCGGCCGCCGCAGCGACATCGACGGGCCCGACGGCTACGTCTTCTTCGCCGCCGACAGCCGCCACCCCGCCTACCACCTGGTCAAGAACGTCGTCGACTCCTCGAAGTTCGTCAGCGAGTTCCGCCTGGAGGACTACCCGGTCGCGGCCGAGGACGTCCTGCACACCGGCCGCGCCGCCTTCGACGCCGCCCTCAACACCGTCAACGTCGGCAAGTTCAACCTGTGCACCGCCTCCATCGGCATCTGCGAGCACGCGATGTACGAGGCCGTCACCCACGCCCACAACCGCGTCCTCTACGGCCGCCCCGTCACCGACTTCCCGCACGTACGGCGCGAGTTGACCGACGCGTACGTCCGGCTCGTCGGCATGAAGGCGTTCAGCGACCGCGCGGTCGACTACTTCCGCACCGCGGGCCCCGACGACCGCCGCTATCTGCTCTTCAACCCGATGACGAAGATGAAGGTGACCACGGAGGGCGAGAAGGTCATCGACCTGATGTGGGACGTCATCGCCGCCAAGGGCTTCGAGAGGGACAACTACTTCGCCCAGGCGGCCGTGGAGATCCGCAGCCTGCCGAAGCTGGAGGGCACGGTCCACGTCAACCTGGCGCTGATCCTGAAGTTCCTGCGCAGCCACCTCCTCGATCCGGCCGACTACCCCGCCGTGCCGACCCGCCACGAAGCGGCGGACGACGACTTCCTGTTCCGGCAGGGCCCGGCCCGCGGCCTGGGCGCGGTGCGCTTCCACGACTGGCGGCCCGCCTTCGACACCTACGCGCACCTGCCCAACGTGAGCCGGTTCCGCGAACAGGCCGACGCCCTCTGCGCGTTCGTCGCCACCGCCGCCCCCGACGCGGAGCAGAGCCGCGACCTCGACCTCGTCCTCGCGGTCGGCCAGCTCTTCGCCCTCGTCGTGCACGGCCAGCTCGTCCTGGAGCAGGCCGCGCTGACCGGCCTCGACACGGACGTGCTCGACGAACTCTTCGCCGTCCTCGTACGGGACTTCTCCGCACAGGCCGTCGAACTGCACGGCAAGGATTCGGCAACCGAGGAGCAGCGGACCTGGGCCCTCGGCGCGATCCGCCGCCCCGTCGCGGACCAGGCCCGCACGGACCGGGTCTGGCAGCAGGTGGCGGCGCTGTCCGGGTCGTACGAGATGGCTCCGTAGACCGGCCCACCCCGAAGCACCCCGGGGCGGTCGCACCGGCGCCCGGCACGCGCCCGCCCCAGGTCTTGAAAACGCCGTTTTGCCGGACCGGCAACAAGAGTGGTGCGACCGGTGCGCCCTGGGTGACGGTGGGCCCGTGACCGACAACATCGCACAAGGATCCCCCGCGCCCCTCGGCGGATACACCGGAGACCCCGCGCTGCGGGCCGAGTGGGACAAGAGGTACGCCGACCGGCCGCAGCTGTGGAGCGGCCGGCCCAATGGCGCGCTCGTCGCCGAGACCGCCGGACTCACCCCGGGACGGGTGCTCGACGTCGGCTGCGGCGAGGGCGCGGACGCCGTCTGGCTCGCGCGCGGCGGCTGGGACGTGACCGCGCTCGAAGTCTCGGGCGTGGCACTGGAGCGGGCGGCCGGGCACGCGCGGGACGCCGGCCTCACCGTCCACTGGGTCCACGCCGCGCTCACCGAGGCCGCGCTCCCGCCGGCCTCCTTCGACCTGGTCTCCGCGCAGTACCCGGCCCTGCTGCGCACCCCCGACGCGGCGGCCGAGCGAGCCCTGCTCGCGGCCGTCGCGCCCGGCGGTGTGCTGCTGCTCGTCCACCACGCGGGGATGGACAGCAGGCAGGCGCACGAGAGCGGCTTCGACCCGGCCGACTACGTCTGGCCCTCGATGGTCGCCGATCTGCTCGACGACGACTGGCGGACAGAGGTGGACGAGCAGCGGCCACGCGTGGCACCCGAAGGCGGCGCCGGCGCACACCACACCGACGACCTGGTGCTGCGCGTACGACGGCTGCGCTGACTACAGTCCGGCCCCGCCGACGAAGGCGCCCGAGGGGCGGGCGACGGCCCAGGCCGCTTCGATCATCCGGAAGATCTCGTCCAGCGCGGCGTCCGGATCGTCCGCCTCGCGCGCCAGCGAGTACGCGTCGATCACGAACCTCGCGAGCGCCCGGCTCGCCGTCGCCCCCTGCGACAGCTCGGGGTCGGCGGCGATGGCCGCGGCCAGCGACTCCGCGTGCCGCAGCCTCATCGACTCCTCGTACTCCCGCAGGGCGGGGGACCCGTCGATCATGCGCCAGACCGGGGCGGCGCCGTCCGCCGTGCAGTGCCGGACCATCGACCGGACCTCGCGGCGCAGCGCGGGGATGAGCGGCTCGTGCGGCGCCCGGTCGGTGACCGCCCCCGTGAGGCGTCGCTCGAAGTCGTCGTCCCGCTCGAACACCAGGGCCTCTTTCGAGGCGAAGTGGGAGAAGAGCGTGGTGACGGCCACGTCGGCCTCGGCGGCCACATCACGGATCCCCACCGCCTCGTACCCCCGCTCCAGAAAGAGCCGCAGAGCGGTGTCGGCGATCTTCTGACGGGTCGCGGCCTTCTTGCGTTCACGGCGTCCGAGCGGCACGGTCATGCCGTGACACTATCAAATACGAACCCGCACCAACTCCAAAACGCTAACCGTTAGTGCTACGGTCACCGCATGAAGAAAGTGAGCTTCGCCGAGTTCGGCGGTCCGAATGTCCTGCGCCTCCTGGACGCCGAGGAGCCCCACGCGGGCCCCGGCCGGATACGCGTCGCCGTGCGGGCGGCGGGTGTGAACCCCGTCGACTGGAGGATCCGCGAGGGCCAGAAGCTGGGGGCCCATCCGATCGAGCTGCCCTCCGGGGTCGGGCTGGACGCCGCCGGGGTGGTGGACGAGGTCGGCGAGGGCGTCGAAGGGGTCGAGGTCGGTGACCGTGTGTTCGGCGAAGGCATCAGCACCTACGCCGAGTTCGCCGTGCTGACGGCCTGGGCCCGGATGCCCGAGGGCCTGACGTTCGAGGAGGCGGCCGGATACCCCTCCGTGATGGAGACCGCGCTGCGCATCATCCGCGAGGTCGGGGTACGGCCCGGACAGACGCTGCTGGTCAGCGGCGCGTCCGGGGGAGTGGGATCGGCGGTGCTGCAGATCGCCCGGGACCGCGGCATCACGGTGATCGGCACGGCCGGCCGCGCGAACCAGGACTATCTGCGCGGCCTGGGCGCCCTCGCCACGACGTACGGCGCGGGCTGGGTCGAGCGGGTACGACGGCTCGGCAGGGTCGACGCGGCCCTCGATCTGGCCGGCTCGGGCGTGATCCGCGAACTCGTCGAACTGGTCGGCGACCCGCGGAAGGTCGTCTCCATCGCCGACCTCGGCGCGCCGGACCTCGGGGTCCGCTTCTCCGGCGTGGCCGGAAGCGTGCCGGACGCGCTCGCCGTGACCGCCGACCTCATCGCGCGGGGAAAGCTCCACATCCCGGTCGAGAAGGCGTACCCGCTCGCCGAGGCCGCCGCGGCCCACCTCGACAGCCAGGCGGGCCACACCCGTGGGCGCCGGGTCCTGATCGTCTGAGAGCCGTCCGGATCCGGCGGGCGTAGCGGGCCGGGCCCGGGACCGGTTTGTGCCGCTCCCGTACCGGCCGCTACGCCCGCCGGACCACGGGCACGGAGTCGCAGCCGCGCAGCCGGGCGTCCCTGCGGGCCCGGCCCGGGGACGCTCCCGCCCCCACCACCCGGCCGTCGGCGACGGCCAGCCACTCGCCCTGGGCGGGATCCGCCGTACCGGACGGCCGCAGCGCCCGGAGGATCGCGGGGTCGGGTTCCGCCGATGCCGCGGGCGGTGTCGGCCGTGGGCGGCCCGCCCGCCACTCGGCGGTGGTGCGCTCGCCGCCCCGCACCCGCGTCCACACCAGGTGCTGCACCACGATCAGCGGCCCCAGCACCGTCAGCAGCGGAAAGGCATCGGTCAGCACGCCCCGCGCGAACAGCGTGTCGACCGCGCAGGACACCGCGAGCCCGACGGCGGCCGCGAGGATTCCGGCGGCCCGGCCGAACGCCTTGACCGCCGTCAGCGGGAAGAGCACCAGGAGCAGCAGATCGCCCAGGCCCAGCGCCACCGGCGGCGCCCCGCGCGTCACCGCGAGCAGCGGGGCGAACGGCAGCCCCATGACCTGGTCGGCGAACCGGTCCATGACCGAGGTGAGCCCGGTGGCCACCAGGTCGTAGCAGGCGAGCGCGCCCGCGAACCACGCCGCCTGCGCGGACCGCATCCCGCTCTGCGCCCACATGGTGGCGACCCCCGCCACCGCCACGACGAGCAGCACGTCGGTGACCACCATCACGGCGAGCGGGCGGCCGAGGAGAGCCAGTACGGCGTCGGCGGCGATGGCGGCCACCGCGATCAGCCAGGCCCGGCCGGCGCCGGTCAGCGGGGCGAGGGTGAACTGGAGCGCCGTACACAGCACCAGGCCGAACACGGTCGCCACCGCGGCGCGCGGCAGGAACAGGTAGAGCAGCGGAGCCGCCGCCACCACGACACACATCACGGCGATGTCGGGCAGTTCGTACCGCCCCACCGGAGGGCGGGGCATCCGCACCCGGCCGAAGTAGGCGGCGCTCGCCACCATGGCCACGAGGACACAGCAGTTGAGGCCGACCAGAGCGGCGGTGTTCATGCCGGGCTCCCGAGGGGCGCGGTGGCCGGGCGCACCGATTCGAAGGTGTGCTCGCGCAGATCGGCGCGGACCGGACCGGTGGGCGGCATCCCGGCCGGGTCGTCGTGGAGCACGATGGCGTCCAGCGCCAGGCCCGCCGCGGTGGCCCGGTCCTCCAGCCTCCCGAGCAGACCGGCACCGGCCCGGCGGCGGGTGAGGACGTGGAGCAGCGGGCCCCCGGGCCCTTCCGTCAGGGCGTAGCGGGCGGGCAGCGGGATGTCGGGCTCGGCCTCCAGCAGGTCCAGCAGCGACCGGGTGGTCACCGCCCGGCTGGCCGGCCCCGACCAGCGGCCGAGGATGAGCGAGGTCGCCGGCATATGGGCGAGTTCGCACTCCGGCGCGGTCTCGGGCCGCCGGACCAGGTCGCCCGTGTCGTAGCGCAGCAGCAGGGTGCACTCCCGGTAGGGGACGTACGGCGTCTGCACGATGACGCCCATCCCGCCGGGCGGTGTCGGCTCCCATGTCTCGGGGTCGAGCACCTCCAGGTGCCCGAACTCGGTGGTGTGGTGCAGATGCCCCGCGCGGCAGACGCTGCCGCCGGACGGCACGGTCTCCGTCATCATGTACGAGCTGGTGACCCGGGCCCCGAAGACCGCCTCCGCCCGTTTGCGCAGCGGTTCGGAGAGCACCTCGCCGCCGACGCCGACCGACTCCAGGCCGAAGTCGGACGCCTGCCAGTCGTGCCGCTCGGCCTCCTCGACCAGGGCGGACAGATAGGACGCCGCGACCGTGAGGTGGGTGATCTGCGGGGCCTTGCCGCGCAGCCCGAGCGGTGCCGCGAGCCGGTCGAGCGTCACCGCCGGGTCCACGGTGCCGATCGGTACGAACGCCGCGCCGATCCGGGTGACCGACTCCGCCACGTTGAGCAGTGGCAGGGTCGCCCGGGAGCAGCCCGCGTAGGCCATGGCGTGCCGGGGCCGAAGTCCCATGCCGAGCACGGCGGACACGGTGCTCATCGCGACCATGATCTCCACCTCGGCCCGCGAGAACCAGACGCTGGTCGGGGTCCCGCTGGTCCCGGTGGTGAGCGCCATCAGCGAGGGGACCGAGGCGGCGGAGACGAAGGCGGCGGGCAGTCCGCGCAGGGCGGACTTGGGGGTGACCGGCACCTGTTCCCAGGTCTCCGGGGTGAGCGTGTCCGGGTCGAGGGCCAGATCCTCGAAGGCCCGGCGGTAGTAGGCGGTGTGCCGGACGGCGGCGCGGGCGGTGGCCCGCAGGCTGCGCGCGGTGACGGTGCGGCGCACCTCGGGGTCGACGGCCCCGGACTGTCCGGGCAGCAGTGCCGAGTCCTCGCCCGGCTCGCCGAACTCCGCCAGCGTCTCGATCAGATCGCGGGCGATCCGTTCGAGGTCCCCCGGCCGGATCCGGCGGTTGCGCAGGATCGCCGTGCTGTACCGCAGCTGTCTGAACGCCGTGCCGAACACGTACGCCTCCCTGTTCCTGGACCGGGAATCCGACTCCCGGTCCAGGCCGGGACCGATCGTCAGGCCATGCTGGCGAACATCGCCGCGGTGAGCGTGCTGAAGGCGTACTTGATGTAGTGCTTGACCATGATGGATCTCCCCTTTTTCAGGCCGCCGCGGGCACGGCTGGGCTCCCGGTGGTGCACTCACGGCTAGAGCAGCCGTTCGATGAACAAGAGGTTAGGCCAAGGCAGTTGAGTGCTCAATGGGAATGGTGCATCTGAACCTCGGTGTTCGTCGGCGCGACGGCCCCGTCGACCGGGAAGCCGCGGTTCCGGCAGGGAGGTTCACGAGGCCCGCCGCAGCCGCAGCGTCACCAGTTCGAACGGCCGCAGGCGCACCGCGATCCGGTCGCCGTCCCGCCGGGGTGCCGCCGCCTCGGGCAGGGGCCGCTCCAGCAGGTCGGTCACCGTGGCCCCGGTGACCTCGAACCCGGCGGTCAGCGTGGCCCGGGCCCGGCCGCCGTGGGCCTCGTGGAAGCGCACCACCACATCGCCGCTGCCGTCGTCGGCCAGCTTCACCGCCGTCACGACCACCGCGTCCTCGTCCACCGACACCAGCGGCGCGACCTCCCCGGCACCGGTCGCCCGCCGCTCGGGCACATTGATCCGCCAGCCCTCGCGCACCGCGTCGGCGATGCCCGCGCCCGGCACCAGCGCGTGCCGGAAGCGGTGCACGCCCTGGTCCGTCTCCGGGTCGGGGAAGCGCGGGGCGCGCAGCAGCGACACCCGGACCGTCGTGGTGGTGCCGTGGTCGCCGCCGGCGCGGACGGTGCGGGTCACATCGTGGCCGTACGTCGAGTCGTTGACGACCGCCACGCCCCAGCCCGGCTCCTCCAGCTGGACGAAGCGGTGGTTGCACGCCTCGAACCGGGCGGCCTCCCACGAGGTGTTGGTGTGGGTGGGCCGGTAGAAGTGCCCGAACTGGGTCTCGGACGCGTACCGTTCGGCGTGCACGTCCAGCGGGAAGGCCAGCTTGAGGAACTTCTCCGTCTCGTGCCAGTCCACCTCGGTGTCCAGCACCAGCCGCCGCTCACCCGCCGCCAGCGACAGCACCTGGGTGACCCGGGAGGAACCGAAGGACCGGACGATCCGCACCGACGCGCCGTCCTCGCCGGGCGCGACCGACTCGGCGTCGGTGAGGTCGGTGACGGTGTTGCGGTAGAACTCGTCCACGTCCCAGGCGTCCCACATGTTCGGGAAGTCGGGGTGCAGTTGGAGGAGGTTCGCGGCCCGGCCGGGCGCGACCGTCTCCCGGTCGGCCTCGATGTCGTACGCCGAGACGACCAGACCCCGGCCGTCGATCTCGACGCGCAGCAGCCCGTTGTCCAGGACGTGCCCGCCGCCCGCGCGGGCCGCGAGGCGGGTACGGCCCTCGGTCGCGGGGGTGGCCGCGGCGCCGGCCGGGACGCCCGCGCGGGCGTGCGGGGCCGCGTTGAAGACCAGCGGTGTGCCGCCCTCGCCCGCCAGCGCGCGCTGGGCGCCCTCGATGATCTCGTCCAGTTCCCGTGCGACGCGCCCGTAGGTCGCCCGTGCCTCACGGTGCACCCAGGCGATGGAGGAGCCGGGCAGGATGTCGTGGAACTGGTGGAGCAGCACCGTCTTCCAGATGCGGTCGAACTCCTCGTACGGATAGCGGAACCCGGTCCGTACGGCCGCCGTCGCCGCCCACAACTCGGCCTCGCGCAAAAGGTGTTCGCTGCGCCGGTTGCCCTGCTTGGTCCCGGCCTGACTGGTGAGGGTGGCCCGGTGCAGCTCCAGGTACAGCTCGCCGACCCACACCGGCGGCTCGGGGTACTCGGCCTCGGCCCTGTCGAAGAAGGCCCGCGGGGTCTCCCACACCACCCGCGCCGAGCCCTCCAGATCACGCAGCCGGGCCGCCTTGGCGACCATCTCGCGGGTGGTGCCGCCGCCCCCGTCGCCCCAGCCGGTGGGGGCGAGCGAGTGCCGGGCGACGCCCTTGTCCTTGAAGTTGCGGGCGGCGTGCGCGATCTCGCTGCCCTTCATGGAGCAGTTGTAGGTGTCGACGGGCGGGAAGTGCGTGAAGACGCGCGTGCCGTCGATGCCCTCCCACTGGAAGGTGTGGTGCGGGAACTTGTTCGTCTGCGACCAGGAGATCTTCTGCGTCAGCAGCCGGGTGGCGCCCGCCGCCCTGATGATCTGCGGCAGTCCGGCGGCGAAGCCGAAGGTGTCGGGCAGCCACGCCTCGTCGTTCTCGATGCCGAACTCGTCGAGGAAGAACCGCTTGCCGTGCACGAACTGCCGGGCCATCGCCTCCGAGCCGGGCATGTTGGTGTCCGACTCCACCCACATGCCGCCCGCCGGCACGAACCGCCCGTCCGCCACCGCCTTCTTCACCCGCGCCCACACCTCGGGCCGGTGCTCCTTGACCCATGCCCACTGCTGCGCCTGGGACATGGCGAAGACGAAGTCCGGTTCGTCCTCCAGCAGGGCGGTCATGTTGGACGTGGTCCGGGCCACCTTGCGCACGGTCTCGCGCAGCGGCCACAGCCAGGCGGAGTCGATGTGCGCGTGCCCGACGGCGCTGATCCGGTGCGCGGAGGGCACGGCGGGCGCGGACAGCACGTCGCCGAGCAGCGCGCGGGCGCGGCCGGCGGTGCCGCCCACATCCTGGAGGTCGACGGCGTCGAGCGCCCTGTCCACGGCACGCAGGATCTCGTAGCGGCGCGGGGAGTCCACCGGCAGCTCGGCCATCAGCTCGCCGAGCACCTCCAGGTCGATCACCAGCTGCCACACACCCTCGTCGAAGACCGCGAGATCCATACGGGTCAGCGTGTACTGCGGCTCGCTGCCCGCGGTCTCCTTGTCGCCCAACTGCGTGGGCAGGAAGGGGTGGTAGTCGAGGATGACGGGGTTGGACGCGGCCTCGATGTGCAGCCGTACCTCCTCGCCGCCCGCGACGGGCGCGCCGACGCGCACCCACTGGTTGCGCGGATTGAGGCCCTTCACCGGGGTGCCGTCGGGCCGGTAGACCAGGCCCTCGCACTGGAAACCGGGCATGTTCTCGTCGAAGCCGAGGTCCAGCAGCGCCTCCACGGTCCGCCCGGCCCACTCCTCGGGCACGGTGCCGGTCACCCGGAACCAGCTGGTGCCCCACGGAGCACCCCACCGGGCGCCCGTCCGGATCGGCTCCGGTTCGGCGGCCAGCCCCTCGGCGACCGGCACGGGCTCGCCGGGCGCGTGCCACACCGCGACATCGAGGGGGACGGACGCGGGGTACACGGCGGGGCGGATGCGCTCGTCGAGGACGCGCTTGAGCCGGGCTTCGACCAGACTGCGGTCGTCATGCATGCGGGATGCTCCGTAGGTCGTGGGTCAGCGGGGGATCAGCGGGTGGTCACCAGGGGGAGCGGGCGGTCATCGGAGGTGGGTGACGGTCGAGGGCGCGGACGAGGTGTACAGCTCTCCTACCGCACGCACCTCGATCCGCACCCCGCGCTCGCCCGGCGCGGGCGTCTGCCCCCCGGTGAAATACGCCCGCTGGCCGGTGCCGCCCAGGAAGCGGCGGGTGCCGTCGGGCAGCACACGGTGCACGGTGTAGTGGCGTACCGTGCCCGGGGCCGGGTGGTCCCAGGCCAGGCGCAGGTCGCCGCCGGACGCGGCGGTGATCCGCAGACCGCTGGGGGCGGCCGGGGTGTCGGTGCCGTCGTGGACGGCGAGTCCGCCGAGCCGCCAGCTCACCGGGCCCCCGCCGATGGCGCTGAGCCGGACGCCGAGGGCGTGCACGGTCCCGGACAGGCCGGTGAGCCGTACGGCCGAGGTGTGCCAGCCGTCGCCCGGCCCGGCGGGCACGGGCAGATAGGTGTACGGCGGCGCGGTCCCGGCCGTGCCCGGCTCGGCGGTCGCCACGGCCAGCTCGACACGGACGGCCCCCGCGTCCGTGCGATGGGTCAGCTCGACCACGGTGCCGGGGGAGACCGGCAGCCGGGTCGCGTACAGGTCCAGCTCGGCCGGGCGGTCGAGCGCGCCGGTCAGGAGGACGCTGCTGCCGCCGCGCCAGGCGTCCGCGAAGTCGAGGGCGACGGTGGGGCGTTGACCGTCGGTGCGCACCACCCAGCGCCGGGAGGGCAGCCGGTCCTGGAGGCCGAGGTGGTTCCAGGGGGTGTCCGAGGCGACCTCGCCGTCCTCGTACCAGCGCAGCCCGTGGCCGGTGTTGAAGACGCTCGCGAACGGCAGCGCGGCGACGGTCGACCGGTCGGCGACGGACACGGCGGGGGCCCGCCAGCCGTCGGTGGGGTCGGGACGGGACGGATCGAGGGAGCGGCCGGTCCAGAACCGGTCGTCGGCGGCGTGGAAGTCCTCCGGGGTGTGGCCGGCGGGCAGGTGGTTGCGGGTCCACTCGGGCCGGTACAGGCCGATCGAGGTGAGGTGCGCGCGGTCGGCGGGCACGATCGCGTCCCAGTCCACGGAGCTGTTCCAGCCGCCCGACTCCACGTCGACACCGGCCCACAACGCGTAGCGGCTGCGGCCCAGTTGTACGGCCTTCTGCCCGGAGGAGGCGAGCGAGGACGCGCTCCAGCGGAAGTCGAGGAACATGGCGTCGGCGGCCTGGAAGAGGGCCTGGTTCTGCCCGTTGAGCGCGCCCTGCCAGCTCACCGAGCCGTTCACGGTCATCGCGTCGTACCAGGTGATCCGCTGCCCCGCGGCCGTGGCGAGCCGCTTCAATTCCTTGACGAAGCCGAGCATGTCGGCGCCGAGGGCGCTGTCGCCGCCGTCCGTCTCGGCGTTGACGAACCACCCGTCGAAGCCGTGGGCCGAGGCGACCGCGACGAGCTGGGCGGCGAGCGGGTAGTGCCCGGAGCTGTCCTTGCGCACCAGGTCGCGGGTCCACCGGAGCTGTCCGCCGTACGCGGCGGGCGGCAGGAAGATGTTGCCGAGGACGGGAACGCCGTGCCGGTGGGCGGCGTCCACGACGGGCGCGTTCGGGGCGAGGATCAGGCCCTCCCCGGACGAGCCGCCCCAGAACACCAGCTCGTCCATGTACGCCCAGTGGGTGAGGGCGTAGTAGTCGGCGGTGGCCGAGCCCTGGGAGGGATTGGCGGAGGTGGGCCCGAAGGAGACCAGGGACTGGATCCGGGCCTGCCCGGCGCGGGCGGTGGTGTTCGCCGGGGTCGGGGTGAAGCGGGGCGCGAGCGGGACGGAGGCGGTGTTGAAGGGCAGATCGGCGTCGGTGGCGGCGCGCCAGCTCTTCAGACTGCGCCAGGTGATGCCGGGCCCGGGACTGCCGGAGGGCAGGGAGTCCGGGTACCAGTAGGAGGCGTACGGCTGGAGCGCGGCCGTCGCCTTCGGGGCGGCCTCGGCGGTGCCGGCGGACAGCGCGGGCAGGAACGCGGCGGCGGCGCCTGCGAGCAGGACGGTGCGTCTGGTGGGGTTCACGAGCGGATGCCTCCTCGGGATGTGCGCAGTACCTGGTCGGGTGTGACGACCTCCGTGACGGCGCGGGCGGTCAGATGGTCCTGGTCGGCCGCCCGGGTGTCGAGGACGGTGGTGGGACGGGCGCCGTCGGCGGTCAGCCGGAAGAACGCCTCGAAGACGTCGCCGCCCGGGGCGCAGCGGGAGCGGGCGCCCGGGTCGGCGGGGACGGTGAGGGCGAGGGTGCGCGGCGCCGGCACGGCGGCGTGGTCGCGGGCCGCGCGGGACAGGACGCGGGCGAGGTCCTTGGGACGGCGATCGTTCGTCAACAGGCCGAGACCGTATTCGAGTTCGGGGAAATCGGCGAGGTCGCGGGAGACGTCGTGGGAGCACCACCAGGTGATGCCCCACAGGTCGGGGCAGTCCAGCGCGTTCGCCACGGTGGCCTCGGTGAAGGCGGCGGCGTGCTCGGCGGGGACGAGGGGGGCCGGGGCGCCGACCTCCTGGAGCCACACGGGCCGGTGCGGGTCCTCGGCCCATGCCTTGCTCAGCTCGATCAGGTACGCGGCGTGGTGCTCGGTGGCCACGGAGGTACGGCCGTGCCGCTGGGCGGTGCCGTTGAAGACCCAGGAGTGCACGGCGGTGAGGGCGCCGCGCCGGGCCGCCTGGGCCGGGGTGAACGGCATGTCGTCCTGGTACCAGGTGGCGTCGTACTCGGCGTGCAGATGCAGCTTGCCGGGGGCGCCCCGCTCGCAGGCGGCGAGCATGCGTTCCAGCCAGGCGTCGATCTGGTCGGCGGTGGCCCGGTCGGGGTCGGGGTGGGGGCCGGCGGAGAACTGGTTGACCTCGTTGCCGAGGGTCATGCCGAGGAAGTTCGGCCGGTCGGCCAGGGCGGCGGCGAGGGTGCGCAGATAGGCGGCCTGGCCCTCCAGCACCTCGGGGTCGGTGAAGAGGTTGCGCCGGTGCCAGGTGCGGGTCCACGCGGGCAGGAAGTCGAAGCTGGACAGGTGCCCTTGCAGGCCGTCCACATTGACGTCGAGTCCGCGTTCGGCCGCGGCGTCGACCAGTCGCACCAGCTGCTCCACGGCGCGGGGGCGGATCAGCGCGCGGTCGGGCTGGAAGTACGGCCACAGCGGGAAGACCCGGATGTGGTCCAGGCCGAGCGCGGAGACGGAGTCCAGATCGGCGCGTACGGCGTCGAGGTCGAAGTCGAGCCAGTGGTGGAACCACCCCTGGCTCGGGGTGTAGTTGACGCCGAAGCGCACGGCAGCAGGCATACGGGGTCCTTGCGGAAGCGGGACAGGGGAGGGGGCCCGGGATCAGCCCTTGACCGCGCCCTCGCCGACCCCGCGGAAGAAGTAGCGCTGGAGGCAGGCGAAGAGGGCGATCAGCGGTGCCACGGCGATGATCGTGCCGGCGGCGACGAGGCGTTCGTCGTTGGCGAAGGTGCCGTGGAGGTAGTTGAGGCCGATGGTCAGGGTGAACCTGGACGGGTCGCTGAGCACGATCAGCGGCCACAGGAAGTCGTCCCAGGCACCCATGAAGGCGAAGATCGCCACCACGGCGAGGGTGCCCCTGACCGAGGGCAGCGCGATCCGCAGGAACCGCTGCCAGACGTTCGCGCCGTCGACGTAGGCGGCCTCCTCGATCTCGTAGGGCAGGTTGAGGAAGGCGTTGCGCATCAGCAGGACGTTCATCGCGCCGATCGAGCCGGGCAGGACGACGCCGATGAGCGTGTTGTTCAGGCCGAGTTCCCGCATGGTCGTGAACTGGGCGATGATGATGCCCTCCGCGGGCACGAGCATCGCGAGGACGAAGACCAGGGCGGCCACCCGGCGGCCCCGGTAGCGCAGCCGGGCCAGGGCGTAGCCGGCGAGGGCGGAGCCGACGCAGTTGGTGACCACGTTCGCGGCGGCGACCTTCAGGGAGTTGAGGGCGTAGTCCCAGACCGGGATGGTCTCGGACACCCGCTCGTAGTTGTGCAGGGTGGGGTGGCCCGGCAGGAACTTCGGCGGGGAGCTGAAGATGTCCTCGGTGGGCCCCTTGAACGAGGTGGACAGCTGCCACACGAACGGGCCGACGGTCAGCACGAGTACGGCGGTCAGCAGCACGTAGCGCAGGACCAGTTCCCACCCCGGGATACGGCGGCCGTTCTCGTCGGTGAAGCGGGGCGCGCGGGGGCGGGCCGGCCGGGTACCGGCCTCGGGTGCCTTCTCGGCGACGCTCACGAGTCCTCCTTCCGGTCGGCGCGCAGGACGAGCAGCATCAGGACGACGGTGACCGCGAAGACGACCAGCGAGATCGCGGAGGCATAGCCGACCCGGCCGGTCAGACCGGTGCCGGTGCGCTGGACGAGCATCACCAGGGTGGTGTCCTCGCCCGCCGGGCCACCGCTCGGCGAGGCCAGCAGATACACCTCGGAGAACACCTTGAAGGCGGAGACCGAGGAGAGCGCGGCGACCAGGACCATGGTGGAGCGGATGGCCGGCACGGTCACGGTGAAGAAGCGGCGGACCGGGCCCGCGCCGTCCACGGCGGCGGCCTCGTGCAGCTCACGCGGCACATTCGCCAGCGCCGCCAGATAGATGATCATGTAGTAGCCGAGGCCCTTCCAGACCGTGACGGCCATCGCGCTCAGCAGGAGCAGCCACTGGTCGCTGAGGAAGCCGACCTTGCCCACCCCGATCGTCTCCAGGAGCGAGTTCACCAGGCCGCGCTCGTCCAGCAGCCACACCCAGATCAGGCCCACCACGACGATCGAGGCGACGACCGGGGTGTAGAAGGCGGACCGGAAGAAGGTGATGCCGGGGATGTTCTTCTGCACCAGCAGGGCGAGCAGCAGCGGCAGGAGCACCAGCGCGGGGACGACGCCCACGACGTACAACGCACTGTTGCGCAGGCCGATCCAGAACATGTCGTCGTGCAGCAGCTCGCGGAAGTTGGCGAGGCCGACGTACTGTCCCGGGATCAGGGTGCGGCGGTCGGTGAAGGCGTTGAGCACCGTGGAGACGAACGGGTAGAGGATGAACGCGCCGGTGATCAGCAGCCCCGGGGCGGCGAACAGCCAGGGACTGGTGGGCAGTTGGCGCCGTATCCGGAGCGCCGGTCGCCGCTCCGGGCGCCGCGCCGGACGCGACGGGCGCGTCCGGGAGACGGTCGAGGTGGCCATGGTGCGCTATCCCTGCTGCTTCAGAAGCCGGTCGCACGCCGTGACAGCGTTGTCGAGAGCCGCCTTCGGGCTCTGCTTGCCCTGGAGCGCCTTGCCGACCTCGTTGCGCAGCGCGGTCTTCATCTGGTCGCTGAACAGCACGGGCGTGTAGTTGACCGCGTTCTTCAGCGACTTGGCGGCGGCGACGCGCACCCGGGTCTCGTCGGTGCCGTCCTCCTCGGTGAAGTACGGATCGTCGAGGGATCCGGCGGTGGACGGGAAGATGGCGACCTTCTTGGCGAAGGACATCTGGTGGGCGGCGTCGGTGACGTAGTGGGCGAAGGCGACGGCGGCGGGCGTGTTCCTGGTCCGGGAGTTCACCATCACGCCCATCACATACATGTTGACGTGGCCGGTGTTGGTGATCTGGTCGGTGATGCCGATGTTCTTGTACAGGCTCGGCGCCTGCTTCTTGAAGTTGTCCAGGTCCAGGGCGCTGCCGGGGTTCATGGCGACGGCCTGGGTCAGGAACTCCTTCCCGGCCGACTCCGGAGTGGCGTTCAGCGCCTGCGGATCCAGCCCCTTGGCGTCGTACAACTGCTTGTACTTGGTGAGGAGTTCCACCCCCTTGGCGTCGTTGAAGGTGAAGCCGGTGCCGTCCTTGTCCATCAGGGAGGCGCCGTAGCGGCCGAAGTCCTCGATGGTGGGGATGTTGGCGAGGGTGGCCACCTTGCCGCCCGACGTGTGCGCCATCCGCACCGCGTCGGCGAACAGCTCGTCGTACGTCTTCGGGGGCTTCGCCGGGTCCAGCCCGGCCTTCTCGAACAGGCCCTTGTTGTAGAACATCGGGCCGGTGTTCAGGTACCAGGGGAAGGCGTACGTGCCCGTCATGCCGGGGACCTGGTGGCTGGCCCAGGCACCGGGCAGGTACTCGCCCTTGTACTTCGCGGCGGCCTTGTCGAGGTCCATGGCCAGGCCCGCCTTGGCGAGCGGCGCGACCAGGTCGGGGGAGACGTTGACGACGTCCGGCAGGGTCCCCCCGGCCGCGTCGGCGCTGATCTTGTCGGCGTAGCCCTCGGCGGGCTGGTCGACCCACTTGACGTGGGTGCCCGGGTACTTCTTCTCGAAGTCGCCGATCAGGCCGTCGAAGTAGCCCTTGAAGTTGGCGCGCAGGTTCCAGGTCTGGAAGGTGATGTCGCCCTCGACCTTGCCGGAGGCGTCCGTCGAGCCGCCGCCCCCGCCACCGGAACCGCAGGCACTCAGCGGCAGGAGGAGGGCGGTGACGGCGGCGGCGAGTGCTCTGCGGGATATGGGCACGGTGACACGGCTCCCTTGCGGCGTCTGCGGCGTCTGCGGCGGGTGACGGAAAGGACCATGCACGCCGGGTTCGGAGAAAGTCAATGGATTCGTCATCGCTGAAGTCGAGAACGAGACATTAGTGCAGGTCAGAGGGAAATGAAGTGAGACTTGTCAGTCGGGCTAAAGCGCTTTAGGCTTCTTCCACTCAAGCGCTTTAGCGATCACTGCCGAGAAATGAGGCGAACATGCCGGCCAAGCGGTCCCCGGCGCGCCGGCCGACGATGAAGGACATCGCCCGCCGCGCCGGTGTCTCGGAGAGCGCCGTCTCCTTCGCCCTCAACGGCAGACCGGGCGTCTCCGACGTCACCCGCGAACGGGTGCGCCGGGTCGCCGAGCAACTGGGCTGGCTGCCCAGCACGGCGGCCCGCGCGCTGTCGGGCGAGGGCGCCGCCACGGTCGGCCTGGTGCTGGCCCGGCCCGCGCACACCCTCGGTGTCGACTCCTTCTTCCTCCAGCTCGTCTCCGGCATCCAGGAAGTGCTCGCGGAGCGCCACCTCGGGCTGCTGTTCCAGGTGGTGGAGGACGTGCCGGACGAGTGCGCGGTCTACCGCAGATGGTGGGCCGAGCACCGGGTGGACGGCGTCCTGGTGGTGGACCCGCGCACCGAGGACCCGCGCCCCGGCCTGCTCGACGAACTCGGCCTGCCCGCCGTGGTGATCGGGGGCGCGCCGGACGAGCGGCACCCCGGGCTGTCCACGGTGTGGGCCGACGACGCGGGCGCGATGGCCTCGGTGGTGGACGGGCTGTACGCCCTCGGCCACCGGCGGATCGTGCACATCGCCGGGCTGTCCGGCCTCGCCCACACCGAGCGGCGGATCCGCACGCTGCGGGCCGAGGCCGCGCGGCGTGGGCTGACCGGCGTGGAGTCGATCACCACGGACTACTCGGACGCGGAGGGCGCCGCCGTCACCCGCCGCGTCCTCGGCTCGGCCACACCTGCGACCGCCCTGATCTACGACAACGACGTCATGGCCCTCGCGGGCGTCGCCACCGCCACCGAACTCGGCTTCTCCGTACCGGCCGACGTCTCCGTGGTGGCCTGGGAGGACTCGGCCCTGTGCCGCATGGTCAAGCCGTGGCTCTCGGCCCTGTCCCGCGACACCATGGAGTTCGGCCGCACCGCCGCCCGCGAACTGACCGCACTGCTCGACGGCGGCCCGGCCGGAACGGTCAGGGTGCCGGTACCCCGGCTGATCGAACGGGAGAGCACGGGGGCGGCGCGCCGTACGTGATGATCCGTCATCTTCTTTTCTCAGCAAGCCTGTTGGGCGATGGGACGGCGCTGGACCTCGCTTGACCTGGGGGAACTGGGCAAACGGGTCATATCTGGGAATCTCTGGTATGGGTGCGGGTAGCGGGAGGTGAAAGCCACTCCAGTTGGGAGGCGCATCGCATGACACCGACCCGGGATGTCGTCGAGATGATCCTGGAGGATCACCGGACGATGGAGGACCTGCTCCGCCTCATGCGCAGCACGGAGGCCGATCGCCAGACCGCGCTCCACGACTTCGCGCACCTGATGATCGCCCACGGCGAGGCCGAAAGGGCCTCGGTCCACCCGGTCCTCGCCTCCTTCGAGGACACGGACACCGTCGAGCACATCGAGAACGCGCACCTGGAAGCCGTCAAGGTCCTCTACGCCCTGCTGCGGGTGCGGGAGATCGGCTCGGCCGAATGGGACTGGCGGCTCCAGCAGCTGGCCTCCGCCACCGCCCGCCACACCGACGAGGAGGAGCGCACGCTCGTCAACAAGGTGCGGGAGAGCCTCAGTCGGCACTGCCGGGAGGAACTCGGCGCCGGGTTCGCCCGGACGGAGGCCGACCTGCTGACGGCGCGCTGCGGCAGCCTCGCCAACGTGCACCGCGTGGTGCGGACCGCCGCCCCCGTGTGACACCGATGCGCACCGGCAGGACGAGCCGGACCGCCACGGGGGGACAGACCTACGACAGGAGCCACCATGGAATGGAACCTGGACACCTTCATCACCCAGGTCAACGAACGCGCACGCTACGACAGCCCGCAACAGGGAGCCAGGGCCGTACGGAACGTGCTGGAGGTCCTCGGCGCCCACCTGGTGGGCGACGACCGCACGGACCTGGCCGCCCTGCTCCCCGAGGGATGCGGGCCGCTGCTGACCGCGGCCGAGCCGGCCAGCGAACCGCTGTCACCCGCGTCGTTCGTCCGGGCCGTGGCCGAGCACAGCAACGAGGACGTGGCCGAGGCCAGGCGCGAGATCGACGCCGTACTGCCCACCCTGGCCGATGCCGCGGACCATGCGCTGCTGCGCCGGCTGCTCACCCAACTGCCGCCGGGGCACGCGGGTCTGTTCGGTTGCACCGACCCCGGATGACCGGCGGGACGGGCGGGACGAGGCCCGGGGCGCCGTCGGCGGGCGCCCCGGGTCACTCGCCGACGGCCTGGACGATGTCCTGCGGATCCAGGCCGGTGAGCTGGGCGATGCGCGGCTCGGGGATGCCGGCGGTGAGGGCGCGGTGCACCAGCGACTGCCAGTCCTGGGTGGTGTCCCGGAAGCTGAGCAGCTCGGACTCCATGTCCGTCAGGGACGCGGGCGCGCACGCGTGCTCGACCCGCAGCGTCTCCTCCTCGCCGAGGGGGACCGGCAGCCGCTCCGCGTCCTCGGGGATGAGCACTTCGGAGCCCGCCGGGACGATCCTGACGCGCTCGGAGGAAGCCGGCGTCCCGTGCGCGTGGAGCCAGCCACGGACCGCGGGACTCTCGGCGCACTCCAGGTCGCCGACCGCCGACAGGGCCGCCCCCAGACGCGGGTGACGCTCGGGCAGAAGGAACAACAAGGCATCGTCGGCCATGGCCGTGACACCCCTTTCGGAGAAGCAGCAGGGCGGGGACGTCATCACTGTCCCCTCAGAATGCGCTCTGCCCGCGCACGCCCCGCCCACTCGCCCGAATCACTCGTCCGGGTTCCACTCCACCGGACTCGCGGCCGGCCGCCGGCAAGGGCCCCTCACCGGGGACCGGACGCGGCTACCCGTCCCTCGGCGGGGCCGGGCGGCTGTGCGCTCGTGCGGGCGTGCGCAGGGTGAGGAGGGCGACGTCGTCGAGACCCGGTGGGTGGACGCGGTGCAGGAGTTGGTCCGTGAAGGAGGGCAGGGGGCGGTGGGCGAGGGCGGCGGCGTGCTGGCGCAGCCGGTCCAGGCCGTCGTCGAGGGTGTGGCCGGGTCTCTCGATGAGACCGTCGGTGTAGAGCACGAGGGTGGAACCCGCGGGCAGTCGGAGGGTGTCGTCGGGGCGCGACGTGGGCACGCCCGTGCCGAGCAGGAGCCCGTGACCGCCGGTGAGGAAGCGAGCCAGTCCGTCACGTGTGATGAGCAGGGGCGGTGGGTGACCGGCATTGGTCCAGGACAGCTCCCAGTGGCCGTCGTCGGTACGGGTCACCCGGGCGAGGATGAGGGTGGCCATGGGGACGTCGGTGATCGGCATGATCGCCTCGTCGAGGCGTTCGACGACCCGGCTGGGAGGACCCTCCTGCGACCAGGCGTACGCGCGGAGCATGTTGCGCAGCTGCGCCATACCGGCGGCGGCCTCCAGGTCGTGGCCGACGACATCGCCGACGGCCAGCGCGGTGGCACCGTCGGGCAGCGTGAAGGCGTCGTACCAGTCGCCGCCGACCTGCGAGGCGTCGGGGGCGGGCAGATAGCGGACGGTCATCTGCAGACCGGGCACGCGCGGCATCTGGGGCAGCAGATGGTTCTGCATGGTCTCGGCGACCTTGCGCTGGCGCTGGTAGAGCCGGGCGTTGTCCAGGGCGAGGCCGGCGCGGCGGGCGATGTCCTCCAGCAGGGGCAGGTCGGCGACGGTGAAGGCGCCGGACTCCTCGGTACGGCCGAGCGTGAGGGCCCCCAGCACGTCCCGGGGGCTGCGCAAGGGCGCCATCGCCGCGGAGTGGATGCCGGAGACCTCGAAGAGACGGTGCTGCTCGGCCGTGATGCCGGAATCCGGGGGATCGCGGTAGGTGTCGGGGCCGGCCACCGCGGAGGCGACGCCGCGCAGCGCCTTCGACAGGGGCATCAGCGACTCCTCCGGGACGGGCGGCATGGGCCCTTCGAGGTCCTCGTGGTGGACCAGGGCGTCGCCGTCGGCCTGGACCACCGCGGTGCGCCACACCTCGTCGCGCTCCGTGATCAGATCGATCACGGCCCAGTCCGCCAGGCGCGGCAGGACCAGGCCCACCAGCCGCCGCAGCGCCTCCTCGACGTCGAAGGTGGACGTCAGCTGGGTGGTGGTCTCGGCGAGGAGGGCGAGCCGCTCGAAGTCGCTCAGCGTTTTCGCCGCCCGCCCCGGACGGGAGCCCGCGCCAGGGTCCTGCCCGAGGGTGTAGAAGAGGACCAGCGTGTCGGCGCCTCGGCCACCGGTGTCGTACGGCGTGATGGTCCAGGAGACGGGGAGCAGGGAGCCGTCGCCGCGCGCGAAGTACTCCTCGCCGCCCTGGGCCGGGATCCTCGCGAGGAACGCCTGCCGCATGCCGCACTGTGTCGCGGGCAGCCGCTGGCCCTGCGGCCCGCGGTGCAGCAGATCGTGCGCGTCATGTCCGACCAGTTCCCCGGCAGGGCGGCCCAGAAGGTCCTCGGCCCGGTGGTTGGCGGCGACGATGAGACCTTGCGCGTCCGTGACGTAGGCGCCCGCCCCGATGGCCTCCAGCGCCGGCATGAGGCGCGGGGCGAAGCCTGCCGCGGGCCGCTCCGGCTCGGTCCGCGCGCTCTCCGCCTCCACCATGGCCGTTCACCTTCCCCTTCCTGAAGACCTCGCCTGAAACCCCGCCGCCCCCGGCACCGATTCTGCCTGCGTACGAGCGGTCACGCCCCCGATACCCGTGACTCCCGCCGGGGGAACGCGCACTCCGAGCGGCGCGCGAGGGTCAGGCCGTGCGGGTCGGCGTGGGGGGCTTCCCCTCCTTCCTGCCACGAGCTCCTTCCTGCCACGAGCCGCGCCACACCCGACGGCCGGGCCCGCCCGTGGCAGCGGACCGTCCGTGGCAGCGGACCGTCCGAGCGGGCGGGTTGTGTCCATGGCGCCTGCGGGGGCATGTGTCCTGGACCGATCGGCGCGGTGGACGGTGCGGTGACGAGCAGGGGAGGCCGGGGCGTGTTCGAGGATTTCGAGACCAGGCGGGTGCGGCTGGACGAAGCGTCGATCCTCGTCCGCCACGGCGGGGAAGGGCCGCCGGTGGTGCTGCTGCACGGCCACCCCCGGACCTCCGCGACCTGGCATCGTGTCGCCCCGCTCCTCGTCCGGAGCGGTTTCACCGTGGTCTGTCCCGACCTCCGGGGATACGGCCGGTCCACCGGCCCGACGCCCACGGCGGACCACGCCGGGTACTCCAAGCGGGCCGTCGCCGGTGACGTGGTCGAGGTGCTGCGCGCCCTCGGCCATACCCGGTTCGCACTCGCCGGACACGACCGCGGAGGCGCCGTCGCACTGCGTCTCGCGCTCGATCATCCCGACACGGTCTCCAGGGCGGCGTTCATCGACTGCCTGCCCGTCACCGAGCACCTCTCGCGCATCACGGCCCGGTTCGCCACCCAGTGGTGGCACTGGTTCTTCTTCGCCCAGCCGGACATCCCCGAGCGGGTCATCGACGCCGACCCGGACAGCTGGTACCGAGGCGACCCCCGGAGCATGGGACGGGAGAACTACGAGGAGTGGCGCTCGGCCACCAGGAACCCCGACGTGGTGCGCGCGATGCTGGAGGACTACCGGGCCGGCCTCACCGTCGACCGGCGGCACGAGGAGGCGGACCGTGCCGCCGGGACACTGATCCGGTGCCCCGCGCTGATCCTCTGGTCGCGCCGGGACGACCTCGAAGACCTCTACGGGGACCCGGTGAAGATCTGGCGCCGGTGGGCGCCGGATGCGCGCGGCCACGGCATCGACGCCGGACACCACGTGGCCGAAGAGGCTCCGGAAGCGCTCGCGGCCTCCCTCGCGGACTTCTTCACCGGACAGCCCGGCTGACCGGTACCCGGAACGTCCACGCACACGAAAGGGGCGGCTCCCCGAGGAAGCCGCCCCTTGCGTACGCCGTCAGCGCGAGCGCCCTGTCACCACCCGGTAGAGCAGCAGCACGATCACGGAACCCACGACCGCCGCGATCCAGGTCGAGAGGCTGAAGAAGCCGTTGATCGAGTGGACGCCGAAGATCACCTTGCCCAGCCAGCCGCCCAGCAGCCCGCCCACGATGCCGATCAGCATCGTCACCAGGCAGCCGCCCGGGTCCTTGCCGGGGGTCAGTGCCTTCGCGATGGCGCCCGCGATGAGGCCGATCAGGATCCAGGCGATGATGCCCACGAGATTGTTCCTTCCGTTCCGCTGTGCGACCCCGGTGCGGGGCCCTCACGTGCTTCCGCATATCCCGGATGGGTCGGCGTATGCGGGGCCAATGGTCCCTACTTCCCGTTTCGGGGCCGGGCGGCGGGAGACTCCTGACACTGCACCCGTGTGCGCAGACTTCCCCGAGCGCGGTGCGGACAACCGAGGAGTGGTTCCCATGCAGCCGCTGTCCGGATCCAGGCGGATACCGCCCGGAACCACCACGGCCCTCCGCCCCGGTGCGAACCGGGCACAGGGCAGGAAATTCCTCGAACGCGTCGACGGCTTCCAACGGCGCCACAAGTGGGTGGGCCTGCCGCTCGCCGTCGTGTACAAGTTCTACGACGATCAGGCCGCGTACCTCGCGGCGCTGCTCGCCTACTACGGCTTCCTCTCGCTCTTCCCGCTGCTCCTGATCCTGGTCGCCGTCCTGAGCACCATCCTCAGCGGCGATCCGGCGCTCCAGCAGCGGGTCATGGACTCCGCGCTGAGCGAGTTCCCGGTCATCGGCGACCAGCTCGGGCACAACATCCACTCCTTCCACGGCAGCGGAGTCGTCCTCGGCGCGGGCATCGTGGGCAGCGTCTACGGCTCGCTCGGTGTCGCCCAGGCCGCGCAGTACGCCCTCAACAAGATCTGGGCGGTCCCCCGGCACGCCCGCCCGGACCCGCTCCGCTCGCGGCTGAAGGGGCTGGTGTTCCTGCTGCTCCTCGCGGTCGGGCTGTGCGCGTCCACCCTGCTGTCGGCGGTGGCCGCGCAGAGCTACCTGTTCGGCGTGCGCCTGAGGGGCGGAAGCTGGATCGCCGCGAGCGCGGGGTCCGTGTGCCTGAACGCCTTTCTGCTGCTTCTGAGCTACCGGCTGCTGACCCAGCGGACCCTGCCGCTGCGCCGACTCGCGGGCGTGGCCCTGGGCGGCGCCCTCGCCTGGCAGGTGCTGCAGTGGGTGGGCTCCTACTACGTCAGCCATGTGCTGCGCGGCGCCACCGCCACCTACGGCATGTTCGGCATCGTCCTGGGCCTGCTCGCCTGGCTCTACGTCGGAGCCCTGATCTTCGTCGCGACGGCCGAGGCGGGCGCCGTACGGGTCATGCGACTGTGGCCCCGCAGCCTGCTCACGCCGTTCACCGACCGGGTGCGGCTGAGCGCGGCCGACCGCCGCGCCTACCGGTCGTACGCCGCCACCGAGGCGTTCAAGGGGTTCCAGAAGGTCAGCGTGCGTTTCGAGCGGCCACCCGAGCCCCGGCACGAGGAACCACCGGACGGCACACCCTGAAAACGGGCCCACCACGAGTGGTGGGCCCGAACCGGCGCGGGACCTCCCACGCCGGGGTGCGCTCAGGAGTGGACGACGCGGCGCACGTTGTCGACCGACCCGCAGTCGGCCTTCAGCCGGCGCCCGCGCTCCTCCCGGAACGCCGCTCCCAGCTCCTCGCGCCGCTCCATCGCCACGTTCTCGCGCGCGCCGTTGAGGATGGTGCGCTCCTCCTCGTCGGTGTGGTGGTTGACGGCTTCCACCAGCGCCTCCAGCTTGGAGTCCCACTCCTCGGAGCCGACCTCCGCCACCTCCAGGAGGTCCAGAAGAGCTTGGTTGCCCTCGTCGTGCTCGTGCTCGCCGTGCTCCACCTCTTCGTCGTCGATGTGCTTGTACCGCTTCAGCGCGGGATAGACCTCGGCCTCCTCGGCCTGCGCGTGGGCGATCAGCAGACCCGCGAACTCTTGGAGCGCGGCCGCCCGGTCGGCCTCGACGCTGCGCATCAGATGGAACAGATCCTCCATGCGCCGGTGGTCCTTGAGGATCAGCTCGACGACGTCCTGGGTCTCGGCCATGGCAGTGGCACCACTTTCGTTACGAACGACGGGGAGCCTTTCGCATACCCTCGCCGGCCGCGTTGATGACTCAGGTGAGGCAGGAGAGTGACGCGGGCCGTGCGGGGCTACGGCCGCCGGATCGTCCCCTCCGCCGAGATGCGGGCGGCGTGCGGGCCGAAGTCCTCCTCCGACACCCCGGAGACGAGGTCGATCGCCTCGCCGCCCGGCTCCGGTGTGCCGGGCGGCACGATCCGGGTCGGGCGCAGCTGCCCGGACACATAGGTGCCGTCGGCGCGGAGGTCGACCTGAAGGACGCCGCTGGTGGAGAGGTTGCCGCCGAGACCGAGCACCTTGTAGCCGGTGAAGTTGCCCAGGCTGTAGGCGATCAGCCGCCCCTTGTAGAACTCCATTCCGCGCATCACGTGCGGGCCGCTGCCCACGACGAGGTCCGCCCCGGCGTCGATCACGGCGTGGCTGAAGCGGTAGCTGTCGCCCCGGTTCTCGCCGAGGAAGTACTCGGTGCCGGGTTCTACGTGGGTGCGGTCCGAACCCTCCGCACCGGCGTGCATCGTGACGATCACGACGTCCGCCATCGCCGCGGCGCGGGCGGTGAGCCGCCGCGCGGCGGGGATGTCGGTCAGGTCGTTCGCCCCGCGGTCGGGGGCGAACCCGATCAGCGCGACCCTGATGCCGCGCACCCGCTGGACGGTGATCTGGCCGAGCCGCCCGGTGAACCGCACCCGCGCGGAACGCAGCGCCGCGAACGTCTCGCGCCGCCCCTCCGCCCCGAAGTCGTCGATGTGATTGTTCGCCGTGTTCATGACCGTGAACCCGGCCTGTGCGAGCCGGTGGCCGTAGGACGGCGGGGCGTGGAACGCGAAGCAGTTCGGGCCGTCGATGTACTCGCACTTGCTGGAGCCACCGGTGGTGAGCGTGCCTTCCAGGTTCCCGAGCACCACATCCCCGGTGAGCAGGTCGTCGACGGGGTCGAAGAACGAGGCGCCGTCGTCCGGCGGCAGGCTGTCCGGCAGCGTGCCCATGACGACGTCCCCCACGGCGGCGATGTGTACGACCCCTCGGGGGAGCGGCGCCGCCGGCGCACCGGACGCCGGGGTCCCGGCCGGCCGCGCGGGGGGCCGGGCCGTCCCGGTGGCAGCCGAATTCCCGGAGCCGCCACGGAACGCGCACGCCGCGAGAACCACCGCACCGGCCCCGAGCAGACAGAGGGCGAGCAGGTGACGACACGCCGACCTCTGCCGCGACCACCGCTGCTGACGACATTGCCCGCCGGACATGATCACCGGATCATGCTACGAAGCAGGCCTCCACCCTTCACGCAGGGCCACCGGCGTGTTTCACACCTTTCGGCGAGCAGCGCTTCCGCCGTCGACACCGGACCCCACTCGGGATCGAGTCCGGCCAGCCGCCCGGCCCCCCGGTGCCGGGCCACCGGGGTCCGTGCCGAGTTCGGAGCGCACGAGGTCCGCGAGGACGCTACGGGCCTCGGCGGCCTCCGGCGGTGCGTCCGTACGCCGTGCGGCGCTGCCCAGGCAGCCGAGCGGCAGCCCGGCCGGAGCCGCGAGGCGCACCAGGTCCGCGCCGCCGAGGAGCCCCGCCGTGAGCAGGCCGTCCAGCTGGGTGGACGGCGCTCAGCGGAACCGGCCGCCCAGAGCGTGCCGGGCCCGCTCCCGGGTGAGCCGCGTGCTGCCGGCCAGGCCGTCGGGGCCCGGTTCGGGCACCAGCGCCGCATGCCGCAGCCGTACCTCATCGGAGGCACCGTCCTAGCGGACGATGTCCTGCCGGTGGGGGAGTGGTTCCTGCGCGTGGGCGGCCCAGTCCACGGGCTCGCCGGGCGCCAGGGAGGCGACAAGATCACGTGCGTGCGAGCCGCTCCGGGCACTCCGCAGCTTCCGGACGAGCTTGTCCGGCGCCGTTTCACGGTCGAGCCGGGCACGGACGACCGCAGCGAGGTCGGCCGACGCCTGGACCCGTCGAGGCCGAGCCGGGGGAGTACGGCGTCGACCGCCTCGGTGTCCGCGAGGCAGAGCAGCGTGCCCGCAGGCCAGGCCCACAAATGGTCACCGCGCTCCAGAAGCTTGATCGCCTCCTCGGGGGCCCGGCCGGCGGTGCCGCTGATGGACGTCCCCGGGCTCGCCGCCGGGACGGCTCCAGACCGTGCGCTCCACCGACTCGGCCCAGGCCAGCCCCTCCGAGGCGGCTGTGGACGCCGGTCGACAACGGCGGTGAGGAGAGCGGCCCCCGGCAGCGGCCCACCGGCGAGCACGTCCGTCGTCATCCGCTCGGGCAGGGCGGTCGACGCGGCGGTGGCATGCTGCGGCCCGGCGTGCTCCAGGAGCGGGCCGAGCGCGCGGTGGACACTGCGGGGCGCGGGAGCCCGGAGCGTGTCGTCGGACACCGGCGGCACCGGCGGCGCGGCAAGCAACTCGGGCAGAGTGCCCCGGTGCCCGGCGAGCGCGTCGTGCAGCCCGCGCCAACGGCCCACGTCCGCTCCCAGGTGACGCTCCGTCAACCATCTCTCGCAGGAGCCTTTCGGCCGCTCCCACCTGCGTTTTCGTCATGGCCGCCATGGCAGGCACGGCTCCGACGGCCCCAGGGCGACACCGAGTCCACCCCCTGGGCCGGGACGGCGTACCCGTCGGCGCCCAGCCCACTGATCCGTTGCGGAACACGCGCCGGATTGGTCCGCGATCTTTTTTCACCCGATCAGGTCGCGGACCAATCCGGCGGGGCGGCCAGAACCGGATTCCCCGCGTGAGGGACGAAGAGAAGGATCAACGAGGCCGGCCGGGCCTGCCGCGTCTGGCGCTGGGCGCGCTGAGCGGGGCGCTGGCCGGCTTCAGCGCGCTGGCGGTGGCCGAACTGGTCGCGGCGGCGGTACGTCCGCAGTCCGGTCCGGTCGTCGTGGTGGGCGGCGCGTCCATCGACGCGACGCCCGCGCCGGTCAAGGACTGGACGATCCGCCACTTCGGCACCGACGACAAACTCGTGCTGCAACTCGGCATCCTGGCCGTGCTCGCGGTGTCGGCGCTGGCGTTGGGCGCGCTGGCGGTGCGGTTGCGGCGGGTCGGGTCCGCCGGGGTCCTTCTCTTCGGAGCCGTCGGTGCGGCCGCCGCCCTCAACCGTCCCGACTCCATCGGCATCGCCGACGCGCTGCCCTCCGTCGCGGGGGCCGTAGCCGGGGCTCTGCTCCTGTACGGCCTGGCGGGGCGCCTCACCGCGCCCGCTCGATCGACGTTGTCGGACTCCGGCGCCGTGAGCGAGGAGACGGCAGGTGGTGCGCCTGCGCCCGAGGCATGGGACCGGCGGGGGTTCGTCCTCGCGGCGGCGTCCGCAGCGGCCGCTTCCGCCGTGGTGGGCGCCGCCGGCCGGTCACTGAACGGCTCCAGCGGCCGGAACGCGGTCGCCTCGCGCGCGAGGGTCGTGCTCCCTCTCCCCGGCTCACCGGCGCCCCCGGTACCGAAGAGGGCCGGGCTGCGGGTCGCCGGGATCAGCCCCTTCGTCACCCCGAACCAGGACTTCTACCGGGTGGACACCGCACTGGTGGTGCCCAAGGTCGACGCGACCGCCTGGCGGATGCGCGTCCACGGCAAGGGCGTACGCCGTCCGGCCGCCTACTCCCTGGACGACCTGCTGCGCAGGGAACTGATCGAGCGGGACATCACCTTGACGTGCGTGTCGAACGAAGTGGGCGGCCCGTACGTGGGCAACGCCCGCTGGATCGGCGTCCGACTGGCCGACCTCCTCGCCGAGTGCGGGGTGGCACCCCCGTCCCGGGGCGGCCGCGCGGACCAGCTGGTGGCCCGCTCGGTGGACGGCATGACGATCGGCAGCCCCGTCGAGGACCTGATGGACGGCCGGGACGCGATGCTCGCCCTCGGCATGAACGGCGAGCCCCTGCCCTTCGCACACGGCTTCCCGGTCCGCATGGTCGTCCCCGGCCTGTACGGCTTCGTGTCCGCCTGCAAATGGATCGAGGACATCGAACTCACCACCTTCGATTCCTACGACCCCTACTGGGTCAGGCGCGGCTGGGCCCGCCGGGCCCCGATCAGGACCGAGTCCCGTATCGACACCCCCAAGCCGTTCGCCCGGCCCAAGACCGGCACGGTCATGATCGCCGGGGTCGCCTGGGCCCAGCACCGGGGCGTCGACAAGGTCGAGGTCCGCATCGACGACGGCCCCTGGCAGGAAGCCCACCTGGCCGCCGAGTACACCCGCGACACATGGCGCCAGTGGTCGCTGCCCTGGCAGGCGGCCAAAGGCGGCCACACCCTCACCGTCCGCGCCACCGACCGCACCGGCACCGTGCAGACCGACAGACGGACCCGCACGATCCCCGACGGCGCCAGCGGATGGCACTCCGTCGTCGTGACCGTCGACTGACCACTCGCCCCACGACAAGGGCCTGCGGCCCGCCCCGGACCACCTTCCCGCAACACCCCGGACGCAGCAGAGCGCTGTGCCTTTCACCAGGAGAAGATGATGAACACCCGTATCCGCCGTACCGCCGGTCTCCTCACCGCCGCCGCCGTGCTCCCCCTGGTCCTGACCGCCTGCTCCGGCAGCGGCAGCGACTCGGGCAAGTCCGACTCCTCCGACCGGGCCTCGGCCTCGGCCACCACGGGCGGCAACGACATGAGCACGATGGACCAGCCGTTCGGCCCGGCCTGTTCGTCCGTGCCGAAGAACGGTGCCGGCTCCTTCAACGGCATGGCCAAGGACCCGGTGGCCACCGCCGCCTCCAACAACCCGGCCCTGTCCACCCTCGTGACGGCGGTGAAGAAGGCCGGTCTGGTCGACACCCTCAACAACGCCCAGAACATCACCGTGTTCGCGCCCACCAACGACGCCTTCGCCAAGATCCCGAAGGCCACCCTGGACAAGGTCCTCAACGACAAGGCGCAGCTGACGAAGATCCTCACCTACCACGTCGTCGGCCAGAAGCTCACGCCGAAGGACCTGGTGAACGGCTCCTTCGACACGCTGGAGAAGTCGAAGGTGACGACCACCGGCTCGGGCGAGTCCTACATGGTCGACGGCTCCGCCAAGGTCGTCTGCGGCAACGTCCAGACCGCCAACGCCAACGTCTACATCATCGACACCGTCCTCATGCCGAAGAGCTGACACCACCGCAGACCGGGGACGCGCGCCCGACCGGGTCGCCTCGACGGGAGCGACCCGCCGCCGCGCGTCCCCTTGTACCAGGGCACCCGCCTGCCGCCCGACCGGCAGGGCGCGGCCGGTGCCCTGCTCCCGGGCCGGTGCGCGAGCGACGACGCCCGCGCACCGGCCCCGAGGAGTTCTTCACCCGAAGGGGAGGCAGACCACACCATGGAACGACCGTCCCACGCGGCGCCGAGCGCAGCGGCAACCGGCGCCGGCGGTCCGCGCCGTACGGCCGTCATCGGCAGCGGCGTCGCGGGGCTGACCGCCGCGCACATCCTGGCCCGCGCCCACCACGTCACCCTCTACGAGGCCGACGACCGACTGGGCGGCCACGCCCACACACACGACCTGACCGCGCCGGACGGGCGCGCGTACCGCGTCGACTCCGGTTTCATCGTGCACAACCACCGCACCTACCCGAACCTGCTGCGCCTCTTCTCCGAACTCGGCGTCACCACACAGGAGTCGGAGATGAGCATGTCCGTGCGGTGCGAGGGCTGCGGACTGGAGTACGCCGGGGCCCGCGGCCTTCGCGGACTGCTGGCCCAGCCGCGCAACGCCCTGCGCGTGCCGTACCTGCGGATGCTGGCCGAGGTGCCGCGCTTGCACCGGGCCGCCCGCGGCCTGCTGGAGCGGGGCGCCGACGACACGCTCACCCTGGGGGAGTTCCTCGACGCGGCGGGCTTCTCGCCGTACTTCCGAGCCCACTTCATGACGCCGGTGGTGTCCGCCGTGTGGTCCTGCGACGCGCAGACGGCCCTGCGCCACCCGGCCGCCCACCTGTTCCGGTTCCTCGCCCACCACGGCATGCTCTCGGTGAGCGGATCACCGGTGTGGCGTACCGTCACGGGCGGCTCCGGCACGTACGTCGCACGGATCGCCGCCGCCCTGCACGAGGTCCGCGCCGGCACCCCGGTACGGTCCGTGCTGCGGCACGCCGACGGCGTGGCGGTGACTGCGGCCGACGGAAGCACCGCCTCCTACGACCACCTCGTCGTCGCCACCCACCCCGAACAGGCACTACGGCTGCTCGGCGACGCGACCCCGGTCGAGAAGGACGTCCTCGGCGCCTTCCGCTACTTGCGCAACACCACCCTGCTGCACACCGACACCTCGCTGCTCCCGAGGTCGAGCGGGGCCCGCGCCTCCTGGAACTACCTGATGCCCCACTGCCGGGCCGGCGCCGACCGGGTGCGGGTGAGCTACGACATGAACCGGCTCCAGCGACTCGACGCCCCGGTGACGTACGTCGTCACCCTCGGCGGCCAGGAACGCGTCGACTCCGACCGGGTGTTGGCCCGTATGACCTACGAACATCCCGTGTACACACCCGAGTCGGTCGCCGCACAGCACCGGCTGCCCGAACTGAACACGGCCGTCACCGCGTTCGCGGGCGCCTACCACGGCTGGGGGTTCCACGAGGACGGCTGCCGTTCGGGCGCCGAGGCCGCCGCCGCCCTGGGGGTGAGGTGGTGACCACCGCGTCCGCCGGGCCACCGGCAGCCGCCCTGTACCCGTGCGTGATCACCCACCAGCGCCGCGCACCACAGCGCTACCTCCTGCGGCACCGCACCTACCTGTGGCTGGTCGACCCCGACCACCTTCCCGAACTGCCCCTCCCACTGCGGCCGTTCGCCCGCTTCACCGCCCGTGACCACTTCACCGGACGAGCCCCGTCGATCAGGGCCGCCCTCGACGGCTTCCTGGACGAGCACGGCATCGACCTGCGCGGCGGCCGGGTGCTGATGCTCGCGCACCCCCGGATCCTCGGACACGTCTTCAACCCCCTGACCCTGTACTGGTGTTACGGCCCCGACGGCACCATGCGCTGCGTGGTGGCCGAGGTCCACAACACCTACGGCGGGCGCCACGCCTACCTGCTGCACACCGACACGACCGGAACCGCCGCGGTCGCCAAGGACTTCTACGTGTCACCGTTCCACCCGGTCGACGGCCACTACGAGATGCGGCTCCCGCCGCCCGGTGAGCTGCTGCACCTGTCGATACGACTGCACCGGCCCGGCACCCCGCCCTTCACGGCCGCAGTCCGCGGCACCCGCCGCCCCGCGACGGTCCCGGAACTGCTGCGCCTGACCCTGTGCCACCCCTGGCCGACGCTCCTGGTGTCGGCCGCCATCCGCTTCCACGGTGTCCGCCTGTTCCTGCGCGGCCTGCCGGTGCAGCCGCGCCCGGGCCGCCGTACCCCGGAGAGTGCGCCATGACCACGATCGAAGACCGCCCCGCCACCCGCCACCCCCGGACCACCCCCGTCGACGCCGGACGCTGGCCCGACGTGGCCGCCGTACCGGGGGCGTCCTGGCCGGTACGGGCCGTCACCGCGGCCGTACTGGAACGCGCCCTGCGGCAACTGCCCCTGCGCGTACGGTTCGCCGACGGCACCATCCTCGGCCTGGGCGGACCACTGATAGCGGTGTACGACCGGAAGGCGTTCCACTCCCGCATCGGCACCAGCGGGCTGATCGGGTTCGGCGAGTCCTACCTGGCGGGGGAGTGGGACGCCCCGGACCTGGTCGGCGCGCTCACGGTCCTCGCCGCCCACTCGGCCGACCTGATCCCGCCCGGCCTGCAACGGCTGCGCGGCCTGTGGGCGCAGCGCCAACCTCACGCGCAACGCAACACCCCCGACGGGTCGCGTACCAACATCAGCCGCCACTACGACCTGTCCAACGACCTGTTCGCGACGTTCCTCGACGAGACGCTCAGCTATTCCTCGGCCGTGTTCCGCGGCTTCCCCGCCGACCGCTCGCTGCTGGCGGCCGCCCAGCGGCGCAAGACCGACCGGCTGCTGGACCTGGCCGAGGTGCGCGAGGGCACCCGGCTGCTGGAGATCGGCACCGGCTGGGGCGAACTGGCGCTGCGGGCCGCCGCCCGCGGCGCGCACGTCACCTCGCTCACCCTGTCCCGGGAGCAACGCGAACTGGCACTGCGACGGGTACGCGAGGCCGGGTACGACGACCGCGTCTCGATCGAACTGTGCGACTACCGCGACGCGCACGGCACCTACGACGCCGTCGTCAGCG
Source organism: Streptomyces sp. WP-1 (assembly GCF_030450125.1). Taxonomy (NCBI): domain Bacteria; kingdom Bacillati; phylum Actinomycetota; class Actinomycetes; order Kitasatosporales; family Streptomycetaceae; genus Streptomyces; species Streptomyces sp. WP-1. Next base: position 168,258 of record NZ_CP123923.1, on the reverse strand, counting down.
TGGAGATGATCGAGGCCGTCGGCGCGGAGTTCTGGCCCCTCTACTTCCGGACCCTCGACGAACGCCTGGCACCCGGCGGCCGGCTGGCCCTCCAGGCGATCACCATGCCGCACGAGCGGATGCTGGCCGGCCGCGACACGTACACCTGGATCCAGAAGTACGTCTTCCCCGGCGGCCTCATCCCCTCGACGACGGCCGTCGAGGAGACGGTCCGCGACCACACGGGTCTCGCCTTCGCCGCGCGGGACGGCTTCGGCGCGCACTACGCCGAGACGCTGCGCCTGTGGCGGGAGCGGTTCACGGACCGTGCCGACGACGTCGCCGCACTCGGCTTCGACGAGACCTTCCGCCGCTTGTGGACCTTCTACCTGGCCTATTCCGAGGCGGGTTTCCGCTCCGGATACCTCGATGTCCAGCAGTACCTGTTCACCAAGGAGGACCCGGCCCGATGACCACCACCCGCACCCCGGTCCGCACCGGGGCCGCGCAACGGCTCGCCGCCCTCGCGGAGGACACGCTCGGCGGCCCGCTGCCCGTGCGGCTGCGCGCCTGGGACGGCAGCTCGACCGGCCCCGCGGACGCCCCCGTGGTCGTCGTACGCTCCCGGCGCGCGCTGCGCCGCCTGCTGTGGCAGCCCGGCGAACTCGGCCTCGCCCAGGCGTATGTCACCGGCGAACTCGACGTCGAGGGCGATCTGGCCGAGGGGCTCCGTGCCATGTGGACCGCCGTACGGGAGCGCGGCCTGCACACGCCGACGCCCTCGGCGGCCGACCGGGCGCGCATGATCGGCGAGGCTCTGCGACTCGGCGCCCTCGGCCCGCGCCCGCCCGCCCCCGCCACCCAGGCCCGGCTGCGCGGCGGCCTGCACAGCAAGGCCCGGGACCGGGCCGCGATCAGCCACCACTACGACCTGTCCAACGACTTCTACCGCCTCCTGCTCGACGACACCATGGCCTACTCCTGCGGCTACTGGCCCGATACGGAGCCCCCGATCGGCTCGGCCGACGCGCAGCGCGCCAAACTGGAACTGGTCTGCCGCAAGCTCGGCCTCGTGCCCGGCGGCCGCCTGCTCGACATCGGCTGCGGCTGGGGCTCGCTCGCCTTGTACGCGGCCGAAGTGCACAAGGCGCAGGTCACCGCCGTCACCCTGGCCCGGGAACAAGCCGCGTACGTCCGCGAGCAGGTACGGGAACGGCGGCTGGGGCACCGGGTCGACGTGGTGTGCCAGGACTACCGGGACATCACCGGCTCCGCCTACGACGCCGTCGCCACCATCGAGATGGGCGAACACGTCGGGGACGACGAGTACCCCGCCTTCGCCGCCGCCCTGCACCGGCTGGTCCGCCCGCGCGGACGCGTCCTGGTCCAGCAGATGTCCCGGGGCACCCGCGCACCGGGCGGCGGCGCGTTCATCGAGGCGTACATCGCCCCCGACATGCACATGCGGCCGATCGGGGAGACCGTCGGGCTCCTGGAGACGGCCGGGCTGGAGGTGTGCTCGGTGGAGTCGCTGCGCGAGCACTACGCGCGCACCGTCGACGCCTGGCACCGCAGGCTGGAAGAGCGCCGGCACGACGTGGTGCGCCTGGTCGGCGAGGAGACGGCCCGGGTGTGGCGGCTGTACCTGGTCGGCGGGGCCCTGGCCTTCCGGGAGCGCCGCATGGGCGTGGACCAGATCCTGTGCGTCCGGCCCACCACCGACGGCGACAGCGGTCTGACGGCCGCCGAGACCGCCGACTGGTACCGGAACCTGGGGGCGACGTGAGCGCCTTTCCGTGGGGCGCCTACGCGGTGAACCTCGGCTGGGCGGCGGGGTGCGCCCTCGCGGTCCTGCTCGCCACGTTCCTGCTCGCCCTGCGCAAGGGCGTGCACCGGATCGTCGACAGCGCCTGGGGAGCCGCCTTCGCCGCGGTCGCGCTGCTGACCTACGGCCTGTCGGCGGGCACCGGCGACGGGGGCCGGCGCGCCCTCGTCGCGCTGCTCACGGCCGTATGGGGGCTGCGGCTGGCGGTGCACATCGCCTACCGGGGCCGCGGCCACGGCGAGGACCCCCGCTACGAGGACCTGCTGTCACGCGCGCCGCGCGGCCGCGCGCTGTACGCGCTGCGGACGATCTACCTGTTGCAGGCCGGACTGGTCTGGCTGGTCTCGCTGCCGGTGCAGGCGGCGGCGTACGCGCCCGGACCGCTGTCCGGCCCGGCCTGGACCGGTACGGCCCTCTGGGGCGTCGGGATGTTCTTCGAGGCCGTCGGGGACGCGCAGTTGGCCCGGTTCAAGGCCGACCCGGCCAACCGGGGCCGGATCATGGACCGGGGCCTGTGGCGGCTGACCCGGCACCCGAACTACTTCGGGGACTTCTGTGTCTGGTGGGGGCTGTTCCTCGTCGCCTGCGACGGCGGAGCCGCCCCCGCCGCCGTGTCCCTCGTCTCGCCCCTGGTCATGAGCCTGCTGCTGATCAAGGGCAGCGGGAAGCGGCTGCTGGAGCAGCGCATGGCGGGCAGGCCGGGCTGGGCCGAGTACGCGGCGCGCACGAGCGGCTTCTTCCCCCGCCCGCCCCGCGACCGCCGTTGACCGACAGCACAGCCCCCGGCACCGGCGAACCGGTGCCGGGGGCCATCTTCCCGCCCTCTCAGATGGCGGCTGGCGTCCGCACGCGCCGGTCCCTGGAGAGTCGGGAAAGCGGACGCGCGTGTCGCGGGTTCAGGACGGGAGCGCCAGCAGTCCGATGGGCGCACTGGTCGGCCGCGCCGAGCCACCGGCCGGCTCCACGGTGATTCCGACGCCCGAGGCCCCGTCCACGCCGCCCCGCATCAGCACGGTCTGACTGGCGCGGTCAGGACTCATGAGCCCGGCCGAACGCATCGTCCCGCCGACGGCGAACCACAGCTGGTAGACCTTGCCCCGGGGAGGCTCGGCCATGCCCGAGGTCACGAACACCGCCCGGTCACGTCGGGCCGAGACCACCACGGTGCCCGTACCGCCCGCCACCCGCGCCGAACGCGTCTTCGCGTCCGGTGCGGCCAGCACCCCCGCGATCTCCTCGGCGTGCCGTTCGGACTCGGCCGCCTGATGCCGGGCGTCCCGGGCACGCTCGTACTGCCAGGCGGCGGTCCCGCCGAACGCGGCAGCGGCGGCCACACTGGCGGCCAGCGCCCATCGGGTCAGGCGCCGTCCACGCCGTACACCGCGGCGTACCCGCTCCGAGGGCGCCGCGCCGGGCGGCACCTGCCGCACGGTGGTGATGCGCGTGAGGACCTGTTCCCGCATGCCGGGGCGCGTGCGCACCGTGGCGGCCAGGGCCAGGCGCCCGGCCGTGGCCGTGAACTCCGCGACCTCCTGCGCGCAGGCGGCGCAGTCGGCCAGATGATGCTCGAAGGCGGCACGCTCCTCGTCCTCCAGCGCGTGCACCGCGTAGGCACCGGTCAGGGCGTGCGGATCGGTCGTGGTCATGCCGTCACCCCCAGGCAGTCGCGGAGCCGGATGAGTCCGTCGCGCAGGCGGGTCTTCACCGTGCCGAGCGGCAACGCGAGTGCCTCGGCGACCTCACGGTAGGTCAGACCACGGTAGTAGGCCAGGGTGACCGACTGGCGCTGGAGATCGGTCAGGGTGCGCAGACAGCGCCGCACCTGCTCCTGCTCCAGCCGGCTCTCCACCTGCTCGGTCACCTCGTCGTACGCGGGCTGATGATCGAGAAGCGCGGCCTTGGTGTCACGGGCCGCGGCCGCCTCCACCGACCGGACCCGGTCCACGGCCCGCCGGTGGGCGAGGGTGAGGATCCAGTTGACGGCACTGCCGCGCTCGGGCTGGTAGCGCGGGGCCGTGCGCCACACCTCCACCAGCACGTCCTGCGCCACCTCCTCCGACTGCGCCTGATCGCGCAGAACCGCCCGGACGACCCCGAGAACGGATCCGGCGACGGTGTCATAGACCGCCGCGAAAGCCTCCTGGTCCCCCAGCGCCACCTCGTGCAGCAGGCGCTGCAGATCGGGTTTCGCGGAGGGGTTCGTGCCGATATGTACTGGAACTGGTTCTTTCACCGTGGTTCTCTCCCGTGGCCGTCACCGAACATCACCTGTAATCCGGGGCCACGCGGGCTGCGGATTGCTCCCGAGGAGAAGTGTGGGCGACAGCGCACCTCCGTCCGCTGTGCCACGGGCCGTATGAGCGGTCCTTGAAGGGGTACGCGGTGGATCACAACCCTGAGAACTGAGGAGGCGTCAATTGTCCGCGTCGTTGGTGGAAACCGTTGATCTCCAGGCTCCCGTTTCCGTTGCCTGGGCGCTGTGGAGCGATGTGGCCCGGTGGCCGGAGTTCCTGAGTCACGTGGCCAGGGTGGACAAGCTGGACGAGCGGCGCTTCGGCTGGCAACTGGAGCTGCCGGGAGCCGACAAGGCCTTCATCGCGGAGCTGACCGAGGTGATCCCGGAAGACCGTATCGCCTGGCACACGGTGAACGGCGTCGAGCACGCGGGAGTGGTCACCTTCCATCGCCTGAGTGATACGACCAGTCGTGTCACCTTGCAGATCGAGTACGACCCGAAGGGATTCATCGAGCATCTCGGCGCACTGACCAATCTCGATTCGGCGCTCGCCAACTACGATCTCGGTGAATTCCAGAAGCTGGCCGAGACGACAGCCGGAGCCTTGTGATACTCCAGGTAATCCAGTCGTAGCCGAAAGATCCGCCCGGTGACTTCAAGGGCAGCTGCCCCAGTGAGTGCCGTCGCTGCGGGCTCATGCGCGCGCCTCCTCCCGCACCGGGCGCAGTCCCGGCCGCGTCCCGCAGGAGCCGGCGTCCGTGTACGACGCCGTGAAGGAGCCGTCGTAGCCGAAGAGCGGCCCGAAGCGGCGGTTCACCACGCGCACCCGGATCCGGAAGCGCCCGGTGGTGTCGTCGAAGGACTCGCGCACCTCGGCCGTGGCGCCGATGAGTTCCGGTATGCGCACATCCACCGGGCCTTCCCGGAAACGGTGTTCGCCGGATCGGATGAGCAGCGAGCCGTCCGCCTCGGCCGCGAAGTGCAGTTCGCTGGCGAGGTGCTGATGGGTGCCGAGGTAGTCGAGGATCCGGTCGCCCTTGGGGCTGAGCACCATCTGGGCGTCGAAGCGGCGGGGGCCGCCGGGCAGGTCGAAGGTGCGCACGAAACTCACCGTCTCCCGGCCGAAGGTGTCGGTGTACGGGACGTTCTCGATCACGAACGGGATGTCGCGGCCGGCCCGGGGGACAAGGATGTTGCGGGTGGCGCCGAGGGCGAGGAACGGCTTTATGTAGGCCGGGCCGTGCCATATCCGGTCCATGACGCCTCGCCCGGTGCAGGCTTCCCCGCTCGCCAGGCCCACCGAGAAGCGGCGCCGCAGTTCGGGGTGGAGGCGGTCGAAGCCGTCGCCGAGGACGGTGCGGAACATCGAGGCGGGGGCGGTCATCAGTGCTTCTCCAGGGTGCGCAGGACGCGGGGGGTCCGGGTGTGTTCCGCCGGGGCGCGCAGGCACCGGCGGGCGGCGGGGGTGCGGGCGAGGGGAGCCTTGAAGAGGGCGAGCGCCATCACGGCCGCCAGCAGGAGCGGGCAGAGGCAGGCCACGCCGGTCCCGAACCGGCCGAGGGCGCCGATGGCGGGCTCCAGCCCCAGGCCGGTAAGGCACCCGGCGAACAGCAGCGCCCGGACGGCCAGTTCGGCCAGCCAGTTGGCCCGGGCGCGCTCGGGGCTGATGCCCCGCTCCAGCCACAGCCGCAGCCGGTCGAAGGACCAGGCGGTCGCCCAGCCCATCAGGGGGCGGAACAACAGCCGGTCGGCGAACGCGCCGAGGACGCCCCAGCGGGGCCGGTAGTCGTAGCCGGTGAGGAAGCGCACGCCGTGCGCGTCGGGCACGTAGCGCCAGTAGCCGCTGCCGTGGGCGAGCAGAGAGAGCGGGTGCGGGGAGGCGAAGCGCAGGGCCGAGGTGCGGGTGCCGTCGGGGCGCTCCCGCTCGCCGGCGGCGATCCCGGTGCCGGAGATCGTGAGGAAGGGCAGGACACGCACGGCGTAACGGAAGCGCTGGGGCTCGCCCGCCGCGCGCGGAAGGTAGTCGATCTCCGAGAACCGCAGGTCCCAGCGCCGGTGCTGGGCGGGTTCCTGGGTGCGTGACCAGAGTTCGTCCAGGTCGGCGCGTATATGCGCCTCCACGTAGAGACCCATCGTGTTCCCCCCGGTTCCTCGGCGTTTGAGCGATCGCTCAAACACTCTGCGAGGGAAGGTACACCGCTTTGAGCGATCGCTCAAAACCTTGAGCCGGAAAAACCCCGGGCCCGGGAACTGTGAGACCCGGGGCCGGGGTTCACTGTCGTGCCCGGAACCTGGCTTCCCGTCAGACGAAGAAGGCGTTCATGCCGGGAACGTCGGACAGATAGGTCTCGATGCCGGCGATCCTGCCGTCGCGCAGGCGGCAGACGGTGCTCAGGTATTCGTCGAGGACCGCGTCCGGGCGCTGGGCGGTGTTGTGGAGCGACAGGGCCATGTTCTCGCGGCTGACCAGGATGTGCAGCAGCTCGAAGGACAGGCCGTAGGAGGCGATCTTCCGGGCGCGCTCCACCACGGCGTCCGCGCCGACGACGGTGCCGCTGATGGTGTTCTCGCCCGGCAGGGTGCACCCGCCGACATCGGTCGCGGCTTCGGCCCGCGCAACGGCTCGGATGCCGTGGCCCACGTGCTACGGGCGGGGTTGACCCAGCGGTCGCACTCGCCCGAACTGCTCAGCAAGGACGAGCACTTCGTCGTCGGTGGTGGACGTGGCGCGCGAACCCTAGGAACTTTCCCTGATCCGCTCGGCACGCGCTTCGGAGAAGCTGGCGGTCAGCGGCGGGACAGCGGTGGAAGCCGTCATCGACAGCACCACTCCGTGACCGGGACACGAGGTCCCACGCACGGGGCGGATCATGAGCGGAGTTTCGAAGTTTGCATTCCTTGACCCATGGGACGCCCGAGTCGGGAAGGCCGTCGCACGCACGGACCGGTGGGAGGCGGGGAGCGGGGGAGCGGTACCCCTCCGCAACCATCCGTCCGGCGCGCACCGCGGGGCGGGGACGCGGATGATCGAGGGAACGCGTGACACCCGCATCTCGACCATCCTGACCCTGTTGTCGCAGCGCGCGGAACTCCATGTCCGTCTGCTGCCCTCCGTCCTGGGCGTCTCCGGTCCCACCGTGCGCCGGGACCTCGCCGTCATGGAGGAGAGGGGACTGATCCGGCGGTCGTACGGAAGGATCGCCGCCGCCCGGCGCAGCGCCGAACTCCCGGTGAGCCTGCGGCGGTCGCAGAACACCGAGGCGAAACGCCGGATCGGTGCGCTCGCCTCCTCCCTCGTCCCCGGCCGCCCGCTCACCCTGGCGCTCAGCGGAGGCAGCACGGCGGGCTTCGTGGCGAGGAGCCTGGCCGGCAGGTCGGACCTGACTGTGATCACCAACGGGCTGGACACGGCGACGATACTGACGGAGCGTCAGGCGGCGAGGGTGGTGGTCACCGGCGGCACCGCACGGCCGCTGTCCAACGACCTCGTCGGCAGACCCGCCGAGAAGACACTGCGTTCCTACCGCTTCGACTACGCGATCGTGGGTGCCGACGGCATCAGCCCGGCGGCCGGGTTCACCCAGTACAGCTCCGACGGAGCGGAGATCGACCGGGTCATGCTGGAGCAGGCGACACAGCGGATCGTCGTGGCCGACAGTTCGAAACTGGGGCAGGTGCACCAGGCCAAGATCGCCGACATCGACGCCGTCCATACCGTGGTCACGGACTCGCACGCGAGCACGGACCTGGTCGCCCAACTGCGCGCTACCGGCCTGAACATGGTCCTCGTGGCCATGCCCTCGGCCCTGCGGCCCCACCGTCGCCGCTCCTCCTGACAGACGCGGTCGCCGCGGCCCGGGGCGTTCCGCGCCCGCTTCACCGGCGATCGCCCGCGCCGCCCGCCTCCTGGACCCGTCGGCGCAGTTCTCTACGGCTGCGGATACCCAGCTTCACGAACACGCTCCGCAGGTGGTACTCGATCGTCTTCGCACTGAGCGTCAGCTCGTCGGCGATCTCCCGGTTGGTGCAGCCGAGCCCCACCAGGCGGGCCACCTCGCGCTCTCGTCCGGTCAGCAGGTGGTCCAGGGCCGACGCGTCCCCGCGCTCGGGCACGCAAACCCGGCGCTCGGCCCGGCACTCCTCCAGGAACGGCCGCGCGCCCAGGCGGGTGAACAGGTCTTCGGCACTGTCGAAGTACGCGGCCGCCGAGCCCTGCCTGCCGAGCGCCGCCGACACCCGCCCGCGCGAGATCTCCAGCAGCCCTCGCACCAACGGGATGTCCCGGCCGGGCCCGAGCAGTCCGACCGCCTCGGCGTACCGGCCGAGCGCGTCCTCGTGCGCGCCCGCCGCCTCCGCCGTACGGCCCCGCAGCCAGGCGTCGGCGACACGCAGGTGCGGGTTGGACGCGGCGCCGGCGGACCGCAACTCCTCCAGGGCCGCACGCGCGAGGTCGGCGAGCCCGCACGAGACGAGCGACTCGGCGAGGAAGGGCAGCCAGCTCGTGGAGACGATGCGCACGCGCTCGGAGTGCGCGGAACGCTCGGCCAGTATCTGAAGGGCGTCCACCACACCCCGGTGGTCCCCCCGCGCCCGCGCCCGCATGGCCCGGGCCATGGCCGTGTGGTACTGCGGACCCCCGAAGTCCAGCGGTTTTGCGAGTCGTTGGGCCTGGCTCAGACTGGCCTCGGCCGCCCTGTCGTCGCCCCGGAACGCGTCGAGGACCGAGCGCAGGGACCACAGGGCGGGCGGGTCGAAGCAGCGTCCCTGATCGTCGTCGAGTGCCGTCTCCACCTCCCGTACCGCCCGGTTCCAGTCGCCCCCGAGCAGATGACACATGACGAGGTGCACCGAGGCACTCGTACCGAGGAGGCGGGCGGCGGCGGGGCGGCGGCGGGCCGTCACCATGGTCAGGTCGGCCGTCCCGGACGACAGCTGCGCGTCCGCGAGCCGGAGTATGCCCCGGACGGTCAGGGCCGGAAGGTCCTCCTCACCGATCCGGTCCGCGTCCTCGGGCAGGCCCGCCAAGAGGTCCAGCCCGGCCCGGGGGCCGTCCCGCAGCGCCGTACCGTAGGCGGCCAGAGCCCCCGCCGCCTGCCGGACACCCGGGGGTACGACGACGTACGGCGCCTGCGCGCAGACATCCGGGTCTCCACCGGACGGCGGGCGGGCGTCGGCGGGGCCGCCCGGCACCGGCTCGACCACGGCCGGGCCGGTTCCCCGGCGGCGTCCCACGGGACCGTACGGGCACACATCCCCCGCCGGGGGAGCCGAGTGGAGGGCCTGGTCGGCGTGGAGCCGGGTGGCTTCCCCCTGTCCCAGGATCGCGTGCACCAGAGCCAATTCGGTGCGGATGACGGCCTGTTGGCCGGGATCAGCCTCGCGCAGGGACTCCTCTGCCCGGTCCAGCAGCCGCCGTGCCGAGGTGAGGCGCCCGGCGGCGAACTCGGCCAGGCCCAGCGCCTCGTCCCGCCAAGGACAGGGCCGACGGGTGGCCAGCGCGGGCCCGTGCCGGGTCAGCTCCGCGTCGGCACCGGCCCAGAAGAGGAGCCGCACGGCGCCGTAGAGCAGATGGTCGGTCCGGTGGTCGTCGGCGGGCGAGAGGGACGCCGCCGACAGCAGCGTCCGTGCCGCGTGCAGGATCCCGCCCTCGGCGAGTTCGCGGGTCGTGGTCTCCAGGAGGTCGGCGGCCAGGCGCGTGTCGACGGCCTCGGCGGCCGCCACCTTGTGCGCCAGCGCCTGCCGCTCGTCGACCACCTCGACCGCGGCGACGTGCAACGCGCGCCGCCGCGCGGCCGGAAGCGTGCCGTACAGCGCGTCACGGAACACGCCGTGCCTGAACGCGACGGTGGGCACATGGACATCCGTCCGCGTGATGAACTCCTCGTGGACGAGCGGATCCAGCGCCGAGGCGCAGTCGGGGGAGCCCAGGACGGCGCCCAGGGCCGGCACGGTCGCGGAACCGCCGAGCACGGCCAGCGCCTGAAGGGCCGCCACGCCCTCGGGCGGAACGCCCTTCAGCTGACGTCGCACCACGGACGCGGGCAGGGCGTGCCGGGGCGGGCCGCTGGGCCGGGCGGTGCCGTGGCCGTCGAGCAGGCTCCTGAGGTACAGCGGATGGCCGCCGGACCGCAGCACCAGGCGACGTATGAGCGCGTCGTCGGCGAGATCGCCGAGCGCGGTGGCCACCAGGGCCCCGGCATCCGCCTCCCCCAGCTCGGCCAGGTCGACATGGGTCAGGGGAGCCACCGTGTGCAGCGCCCGCAGGACCTCCTCGTCCCAGCCGCGCGAGTGCCGCGCGGCCAGCACGAGACACAGGGGGCCGCCCTCGCGCGCGGCCTCCAGCAGCGCCTTCAGGGAGGGGCTGTCCGCCCACTGGGCGTCGTCCACGAACAGGGCCCAGGGGGCCGCCGCCGACGTGTCCAGCAACTCCCGCAGCGCACCCGGCCCCGAAGGAGCGGCGGCGGGCCGCTCCGGCCCCGGCGCACTCGGCCCTCCGGTGGGCAAGCGGTGCGGCACCCGCACCGTCGCCTGATGCAGCAGGCGGGACAGGCAGTCGAAGTCGGCGGGCGCGGCGGACGGTGTCGCCGCGCCGTCCAGCACGGTGAAGTCACCCAGCCCGGCCAGGAACTGCCGCACGAGGGTCGTCTTTCCGATGCCGGGCGGCCCCTGTACGAGTACGACCGTGGCCGTGCCCGCGTGGGCCGAGTCGGCGGCGGCGCGCAGCGCCCGCGACTCGCTCAGGCGGCCCGTGAACATCTCCACGTCGTCACCGCCACGATCCTGGAACCGGTTCCCTGGTGCTCTCATGCTGGTCTGGCCGTACTTGCTCTCTCCGCCGGGCCCGTACGCCTGGCCATCCAGGCCGTGACCTCGGCTCCGCACTGTGGAACGGCAGCCTATGCCACCGGCGACGGAGCAAAGCCGCGGTGCGGGGTCGGGGGTGCCCGGGACGCCCTCCACGGGCCCTGCCGTCCGCACGCGCCGGATCGTGTTCCCCAGCCGCCGTCTCTCGCCCCGAGGCTGGCCGGACGGGTAACTCGGCCCGCCCCAGCACACGAATTCCGCACCGAATCCATTACACCGACCCCGCCGTGCCGAGTCGCCGGAACGGAAAGAAAACCGGGCAATTCCTCGGGAAAGCGTTCGGACGGATCGTGCACGAACGGTGAGCGTTTCCAGCCCGTCGTCATACCCTCCGGTTGCCCCGGTCCGCCGCAGGGGGACGATGTCCCGGACCACGCCGTCGCGGGGTCGCCCGGGACCGTTGCCGATGGATCACCGCTGGTCACTCCGGTGTGGAGTGGCTTCGGGGCGGGCCGAGAGCCGTGCCGCAGGCGCGCGTGGTGGTTCGGATCCGGGGCCGAAGCGCCGGTTCCGGGGCTCCGGATCCCCAACGCATGCGGAAATTGGATGCCTTGACGAGAATCGACCCCGGGGACTAAAACGCATCGCGGAGCCGGCCGGAACAAACACCCCCCTCACGGATTCATTCACCCCTCAGGCCGCCTCCTTGCTCACGAACAGTCCCTCTCCTCGCGAAGGCCGAATGATTCCGGCAGCGCGCCGGAGGAAAAGAAAGTGGAGGCACGCCGCAATGAGAAGCAGGAGTGACCTGGACCGCAGCCCGGGCGCCGGAAGGAGGCGCCGTCTGTGCGCGGCGGCCGTGAGCGCGGGCATGGCCGCCGGCGCCCTGGTCTCCCTCCCGGTCGGCGACGCGTCCGCTGCCGCCGGCATCCAGCAGAGAGTGGCCGTACCGGCGTACTTCAACCCGGGCGACGGCAACCTGTGGGCACAGCTGTCCAGTTCGGCCCCCGGCGCGGGCCTGGCCGTCGCCAACCCGCAGACCGGACCCGGCGACAGCAAGGACACCGGCTACGCGAACGCGATCAAGGCGGCGCACAACGCCGGGACGAAGGTGGTCGGATACGTCGACTCCGGATACCTCGGCACCAAGGGCTGGACCGCGCCCGACGGCGGCACGTCCATCGACGACTGGGTCGACGGCGCGGAGCGGAACATCGACAAGTGGTACAGCTACTACGGCGGTTCCGGCCTGGACGGGATCTTCTTCGACGACGGCCTCACCGCCTGCGGCACCCCGTCCGACGCCAACGCCTACGTCGACGCCTACAAGAGGCTCCGGTCCTATGTGAAGGGGAAGGACGCCGGCGCCGAGGTCGTCGCCAACCCGGGCGCCTCGCCCGAGGAGTGCTACACACAGGCCGCCGACACCCTGGTCACCTTCGAGGGCACCTACGACGACTATGTGAACCACTACGGCGACGACCGCGAGTCCTGGGAGGCGACGGCCGACCCGTCCAAGATCTGGCACCTGATCCACACCACGGGCAGCCAGGCGCGGATGCAGAACGCCATCGCCCTCTCGAAGCAGCGCAACGCGGGCTACGTCTACGCCACCGACGACGACAACTCCCACGCCCCGGGCCAGGAATGGGGCAACCCGTGGGACACCCTCCCCTCGTACTGGTCCGCCGAGGTGAACACCGTCGGCTGACCCCGGCCGGTCCCCGCCGCCGGCCGTCATGACCCGCGGTCCTGCGCCGTCGGCCACCAGGCCGGCCTCCAGGACCGCGCAGATGGCGCCGTCGGGCAGCGATTCCCGCTCCATGACGGCGCCATGAACCGCCTCCCGCCGACCGCGCCCCCCACCGCGGTCGGCGGGAGGCGCCACACCGGCGACACGGTGCCGCACGCGCCCCTCGCCGGCGGCCCCACAGGCCGCGTGCATGGCCCCTCTCACCCACCGGAGCGCTATATGAGGGCCCTACCAGCCCCACCCCGCAGAATCGCCCTGCTGACATTGTCCGCACTGCTTCTCTTCCTACCCGTCCTGTGGCCGCCGCTGACGCAGCCCGCGTCGGCCGGCACCGGCTCCTTCTCGCTGCTGTACGACCCCGGCCCCTCGCACGACTGCTATTCGCTGGTCGTGGAGGATCCGCCGGACAAGAACACGACGCCCGATCCCGGGCGTACCAGCAGCGCCGGCTGCGGCGCCTTCGCCGGTACCGAGGAGTTCACCCGGAAGAGCCCCGAGCGCCCCACCTGGGACATCGGCACCTACGGATGGAACACCTCCGCCTGGGGGGCCTCACCCGGTTACTCGTTCACCACCCAGACCGCCGCCAAGACGGTGACCATGCAGAACGACGCCTCCGGGGTCTGCGGGCTGCACGAGACCAATGTCAGCTACACCTACCCCGACTCCCAGCTCGAACCCGGGCCCGACCGCGCGTACCGCACCGCGGCGGACGGCCGGATCGATGTCTCCTACCGCGCGAAGGTCCAGCAGACCAAGCCCTTCACCTGCGACGAGAAGCGCGCGCTCCTCACCACGGACCTCATCTTCGAGGACTCCGAGCACGGCTCGGCGCACCCTGACGTGATCTCCGTCGTGCACTACGACCCCGGCACGTTCAAGGCTCCCGACGCCAACGGTGTCGTCTGGTACACGAGGGACGACACGACGAAGACCTGTCCCGACGGCTGCCGGGTCATGGTGCGCAGCCCCGACCTGATGAAGGACGCCACCTGGGCGTCGATCGACGACGACTTCAGCCAGTTGTTCGACAAGTACGTGGACTACGTCAACCCCGAGCACCTCCCGAAGTCCGACTTCGTCCTGCGTGGCGTGCAGATCGTCAGCAGCAACACGGGCAGTTCCACGACCGCCTCGGTCAGCGACGTCGACGCGCGCATGACGCCGAACGCACCCGTCCACGCACCCCTGACGTACGGCCTCAAGGGCAGCGAGGGGCAGTCCCTGTGCCTGGACGACTACGACAACGCCACGCAGCCCCCGGCCGTCGCCGACATCTGGGACTGCAACGGCGGCGACGCGCAGGACTGGACCATGGGCCAGGACGACACCCTCCAGGTGCACGGCATGTGCCTGAGCGCGTCCGGAGACGGCACGGCCGACCACACGCCCGTCGGCCTCGACCGGTGCGACGGGGGACAGAACCAGAGGTGGGTCCTGGGCCGCTACGGACAGGTGTACAACCCCGTGTCCGGCCGCTGCCTGGAGGTCGCGAACGCCTCCACCACCCGGGGCGACAAGAACCTCGAACTCTTCGACTGCTGGGGCGGCACCCAACAGAAATGGTGGACTCCGGCCGGCGACTACCGCTGAGGGATCACCCGCCACCGGTTACCGGTGGCACCCGCCGAAGTCGTGGCCTGCGCCTCCCCGCCCGGGTGAGCTGATCATCAGAGGTGCCCTGGACGGGATCGTCCGCAAGCCGGGAGTGGAGCAGTTCCGCGACGGTCACCTCTACTCGCCCGCATACGAGCGGCATCTGTGCCGAACAGAGCCGGACGGGACATTTGTTAGGCTCCCCTTGTCTCCCGTGGGGGAAGTCCGGTGAGAGTCCGGCGCTGACCCGCAACGGTGTGCACGACGACCGGTCCGACGGTCGTCGTGCGAGCCCGATCGCCTGCGGGGGCGTATCGACCCGATGACTGCTCGCCGTGGACTGCGAGAAGGGGGCCGGGCCGCCGGATCGGCCGCACGGGGTGCTCCTGCTCGACGTCCCACGGCGGCCCGCGTGAAGGACGGCTCTCCCGTGCGTCGAGGTACGGCCCCCGGCCACATACCCGTGCTGCCGCTCGGCTTCGCCCTGGCGGTGCTGCTCCTGCTCTCCCTCGTGAGCGGGGTGGGCCTCGGGGCCGCCGGCGTCGGCTGGGCCGACGTGCTGCGCTTCTTGTGGGCCGGACTCAGCGGCGGCACCGTGCACGCGCGTGACGAGGCCGCGTACACCATCGTCTGGGAGCTCCGGCTGCCGCGGGTGCTGCTCGGCGCCGTGGTCGGAGCGGGTCTCGCGGCCGTCGGGGTGGCCGTGCAGGCGATGGTCCGCAACGCGCTGGCCGATCCCTTCGTCCTCGGCATCTCCTCGGGCGCGGCGGTGGGCGCCAACGCCGTCATCCTGCTCGGAGCGTTCGCCGGGCTCGGGGTGTGGGCGCTGTCCGCGTCGGCGTTCGCCTCGGCGCTCGCCGCCATGGCGCTGGTGTACGCGGTGGCCCGTTCCCCGCGGGGCCTGACGCCCTTGCGGCTGATCCTCACCGGTACGGCACTGGCGTACGGCTTCGAGGCCGTCACCACGGTCATGGTCTTCGGCGCGGCCCGCGGCGAAGCGGCCCGGTCGGCGATGATGTGGCTGCTGGGCAGTCTGGGCGGTGCCACCTGGGCCCAACTGCCGCTCGCCGCGGTGACCGTCGCGGCGGGATGGGCCTGGCTGCGATGGCGGGCCGAGCCGCTCAACGCCCTCGCCATGGGGGACGAGACCGCCGCCGCGCTCGGCGTCGGACCGGCTCGGCTGCGCCGGGAGCTGTTCCTCGTCACCGCGGCCATGACGGGGACGGTGGTGGCGGTCAGCGGAGCCATCGGGTTCGTCGGACTGATGGTGCCGCACGTCGTACGGATGCTGGTCGGCGCCGACCACCGACGGGTGCTGGCGGTCGCCCCGCTCGCGGGAGCCGTGCTGCTGGTGTGGGCGGACCTGTTGTCCCGGTTGCTGTTCACTCCCGCCGAGCTGCCGGTCGGGGTGATCACCGCGATGGTGGGTGTGCCCGCGTTCCTGCTGCTGATGCGGCAGGCCGGCTACGCGTTCGGAGGGCGTTGAACATGCGACTCGACATCGATGACGTGACGATCGAGGCGGCCGGGACCCGCCTGGTCGAGCACATCGATCTCACCGTGGACAGCGGGGCGTTCGTCGGAGTCGTCGGCCCCAACGGCAGCGGCAAGTCGACGTTGTTGCGCTCCCTCTACCGGGCGCTGCGGCCGGCCGGGGGAGTGGTGCGGCTGGACGGCCGCGATCTGCACGCCATGGACGCGCGGTCCGCCGCCCGGGTGCTGGCCGCGCTGCCACAGGAGTCGTCCGCCGAGTTCGACTTCACCGTCGCCGAGGTGGTCGCCATGGGCCGGCTGCCGCACCAGGGCCGTACGGCCGCCTCGGACCGGGAGATCTGCGACCGGGCGATGGCACGCACCGGCGTTGACCACCTCGCCGAGCGGGGGATCCTCGGCCTGTCCGGCGGCGAGAAGCAGCGGGTCCTCATCGCCCGGGCCCTGGCCCAGCAACCGAGGATTCTGATCCTCGACGAACCCACCAACCACCTCGACATCGCCCATCAGTTGGACATCCTGTCCCTGGTGCGCGGCAGTGGTCTGACCGTGCTGGCCGCCCTCCACGACCTCAACTTGGCGGCGGCGCACTGCGATGTCCTCCATGTCCTCGACGGCGGCCGGATCGTCGCCTCCGGACCGCCCCGGGACGTCCTTCAACCCCCGCTGCTGGCAGAGGTGTTCGGCGTCCGGGCCCATGCTGTCCGGCACCCCGAGACGGACGCCGTGCGGCTCCTGTTCGACCTGCTCCCGCCCACCACCTGAAGGACGACCATGCGCAAGCAGCTTGTCGCCACCACCCTCTGTCTCGCCGCGACCGCCACGGGATGCGGCGCGACGGTGGAACGGGCCGAGGACGCGAAACCGGCGTCCGCGGTCACCCTCACCAACTGCGGTCGCCAGGTGACCTACGACAAGGTTCCCGAGAGGGTCGTCACCAACGACGTCGGCATCACCGAGTTGATGTTCGCCCTCGGGCTGGAGAACCGCATGGCCGGCTTCGCCATGCCCGACGACAAGGGCGATGTGCGCGATCTGCCCTGGAAGGACGGCTACGACAAGGTGACGTGGCTGTCCAAGGACCAGCTCACCAAGGAGAACGTACTCGACGCCCGTGCCGACCTCGTCTTCGCCGGCTGGAACTACGGCTTCCGGGAGGACGGCGGCTTCACCCCCGACAGCCTGAAGAAGCTCGGCATCGCCTCGTACATCCTCACGGAGTCCTGCCACAACGGGCGCGGGAAGTCCGCCCGGGGCATCATGCCGCCCCTCGACGCCCTGTACGCCGACCTCACCAACCTCGGCAGGCTCTTCGGCGTGCAGAAGCGCGCGGCCGCGCTGATCGCCGATTTCAAGAAGCAGATCGCGGACGTGCGGGCCAAGGCGCCCAAGGGCGCCGACCGTCCCTCGGTCTTCCTCTACGACAGCGGCCAGGACACGCCCTTCACCTCCGGCCGCTACGCCGCCCCGGAGCAGATCATCACCGAGGCCGGCGGCGTCAACGTCATGCACGACCTGGCGGACTCCTGGACCACGGTCGGCTGGGAGAGCGTCGTGCAGCGGAACCCGGACGTCATCGTCATCTGCGACTACGGCGACGTCAGCGCCGAGCAGAAGAAGAAGTTCCTGCTCTCCTACCCTCCGCTGCGGAACGTCGCCGCCGTCGCACACCGGCGGATCATCTCCCTGGACTACGCCGACCTGGTCGAAAGCCCCCGCAACCCGTCGGCGATCGCACGGCTCGGTGCCTATCTGCGGACCGTGCCGGCCGGCCGGTGACGCGGCGGCTCAGCGGACCGTGCCGTGTCCCACCGCCGTGCCAACCCGGTCGACGCGGATGGCGTCCACGGCGACCGGAACCCCGGCACAGCTGCGGCGAGCGACGAGGGCGTAGGCGTACGGCAGAGACGTGCGGACCGTTTCCATGAAGTCCTCGCCCTTCACCGCGCCGTTCTCGGCTTCGGTGAGCAGGCGAGGGGAGACGTCGAGCGACATGAGCGATGCCCTGTCAGCGCTCGGGTGAGGAAGTCGGGCCGGGATGGTCAGTACGGCGGGGCCGTGCCGGAATTCGGGGCCGGCCTGGGCGGCGAGATCCGGTCCCGTCGCCGCGTCGGCCCGAGCGGTGGCATTGCACAGGTGGGAGTGCACGGCGTGCGCCCGGACGGCCGCCCAGTCCTCGGGGCGGCCGTCCAGGGCCTCCCGCAGCCGGCCCGGGTTGGCGGGTGTTGTGGCGGATCCAGGCCGCCGTGGCCGCGGCTCCCGTGTGCTCGACACGCCGCGGTAGAGGTTGCGGGTGGTCTCGGCGCCCTGTCCGAAGTCGGCGACGGTGGTGCCGCGCGGCCCGGCCGCTCGAACGCTCCAGAGCACGGTCGGTGGCGATGCACCGAAGGGCCGCACCAGCCGAGATGCGGCCCTTCGACACGCCCGCCTCATCTCAGGCAGGGCTCTTCCCGATCACGCCAGCGAGAACTTCTGGGCGGCGGAGCCGTTGCAGTCCCAGATCTGCAGGCGGGTGCCGTTCGCGGTGGCGCCCGAGGGTGAGTCGATGCACCGGCCGGTGGTCGGATTGGACACCGAACCGTCGGCGTTGGCGACCCAGTTCTGGTAACCGCCGCCGTTGCAGTTGGCCAGCTGAAGCTTTGTGCCGGCCGCGTTCACACCACCCGCGATGTCCAGGCACTTGCCCAGGGTGCGCAGGGTCTGGCCGCTCCACGTCCACTTCTGGTCGAGCGACGTGGCCTGCTGGCAGTCCCAGAGCTGGACCGCGGTGCCGTCACCGCCGGTGTCGTCACCGGCCACGTCCACGCACTTGCCGCCCGGTCCGTAGATCGGGGTCCCGATGGCGAACTGCTGGGCGCCGGAACCGTTGCAGTCCCAGATCTGCAGGCGGGTGCCGTTCGCGGTCGCACCCGACGGCGAGTCGATGCACCGGCCGCTGGTCGGGTTCCGCAGCGAGCCGTCGGGCTGCCGCACCCACGACTGGTAGCCGCCGCTGTTGCACGTGGCGAGCTGCAGCTTCGTACCGGCGGCGCTGTTGCCACCGGCGATGTCCAGGCACTTGCCCAGGGTCTGGAGGGTCTGCCCGTTCCAGGTCCAGTGCTGGTCCTTGGCCGCCGACTGGCAGTCCCAGAGCTGGACCGCGGTGCCGTCACCGCCGGTGTCGTCACCGGCCACGTCCACGCACTTGCCGCCGGGCCCGGTGATCGTCTGGCCGCTCACCGAACCGCCGCCGCCCCCGGAGCCGGGTCCCTTGTTGTAGACGGCCACCGAGTCGATGACCAGCTTGCCGCCGGAGACCGTGGCCGCGTTC
This sequence comes from Streptomyces sp. WP-1, assembly GCF_030450125.1. NCBI lineage: Bacteria > Bacillati > Actinomycetota > Actinomycetes > Kitasatosporales > Streptomycetaceae > Streptomyces > Streptomyces sp. WP-1. The sequence goes on along the minus strand of NZ_CP123923.1, from coordinate 149,264 downwards.
GGGCCCCCGCCGAAGGCGTCCGGGAAGCCGCCGCCGATCGCCAGGTCGTAGATGATGAAGAAGGGGTGGTCGACCGCGTCGGACCAGGTCGTGGCGTCCACCTGGTTGGCGTTGATCGTGTAGAAGTTGTTCCCGTCGAGGTAGAACCTGATCTGCTCCGGTGACACCGAGCGGTCGATCTCCGCCGCGTAGTCGTGGAAGCCGGTCTGGCAGCCCGGACAGGCGCGTTCACCCGAGCCGATGCCGGTCGACTCGTTGCACGGCCCACCCGGGTTCACCCCGCAGTGCAGGGTGCTGAAGACGGAGCTGCGGCCGTTGATGTCCTCCATGATGTCGACCTCGCCGGACTTCGGCCAGGTCACACCGTCGCGCAGCGGCGCGCCGAGCATCCAGAACGCCGGCCAGTAGCCCGCCCCGTTGGCGGTGGTGACGTTCGGCTGCTGGAGGACGGACTCGATGCGTACGACACCGCCCGCCGGGGCGCCGAAGCCCGCCGACTGGGTCTCCACACGCCCGGAGGTCCATCCGCTGCGCGCGTCGGAACCCGAGTGCAGGGCCTGGAGCACGAGATGACCCTGACCGTCGTAGTAGACGTTCGAGGTGCTGTTGGTCATCGTCTCGATCTCACCGGTGCCGAAGTTGCTGCCCGGCCCGGTGTCGTACTTCCACAGGCTCTGATCGATGCCGGTGCCGGACGCACCGTTGAAGTCGTCGCTCCAGGTGAGCGTGAAGCCCGACGGTGGCGAGGGCACCGCCGCCTGGGCGTTCAGTGTCGTGGTGACGGTGGCGGCCACCGTCATCATGACGACGGGAAGCAGAGAGAGCGCTCTCTTCCACCCGACGCGGCGTGCCCTTGCAGGGGGTAGTTGCATAGGTCTGGCCTCCGAAGAAGGAGATGATCGGGTCTGTTCGATATCCCGCCCCCGACCGGCGGATGCATCGTCAACTCTGCTGCGAAGCAGCGGTGTTGAACCGTGTGGAGTTCTGGGCGAGGCAGAGGGTATTGGCGCATACCAATACCGTCAAGGCTGCGTAACAGGGCCACCCATCGGCTACCGGGCCGGTGCGGAGCCTGCTCGCGCGCAGGGCCCAGCCGCTGACCGGCCGGGACGGAAGGAGCCGCGCTCTCGCCGCGTCACGGGGGTTGACGGGATCGCCGGACGGCCCTAATTTCACGGCTTGTAAAAAGCGGTAAGACGAGCACGGCATCTGGCTTGTCCGGCAAGGCATTTCACCCCGGAAGGGACTCGCCCCGTGCCTCTTTCGTCCCGCCGCCACCGCCACCGCGACCGCGACCGCGACCGCCACCGCCACCGCGACCGCCACCGCCGCCGGTCGCGCGCGCCCCTGGCCATCGTGCTGGCAGCCTCCCTGGCCGTGGCCGGCGCCCTGGTGGCCGTCGACTCCGGGCCGGCCCGCGCCGCGACCGCGGGTGCCCTCACCAGCCTGGGCAACGGCAAGTGCCTCGATGTCACCGGCGCGGCCGTCACCCCGGGCAACAACGTGGCGTACCTGACGAACTGCCCGTAGCCGCCCCGAGCGCGGGACACCCCCACACCAGCCGTGCCAGGAGGAACCCCCGTGATACGAGCCCTCAGAAGATGGTTGGCCGCCTCGATCTGCGTCCTTCCGCTGGTCGCCGGCGGCCTCCTCGCCACCGCCGGAACGGCCTCGGCCGCCGCCGGCCCCGGCCCCGGCCCCGGCCCCGGCTTCCCGGCCCACTACGCCGCCCCGTACGCGGAGATGTGGAACGACCCGTCGTCGCTGATGAACGCGTACAACGCGACCGGGAACAAGTACTACACGCTCGCCTTCATCATCAGCCAGGGCACCTGCAACGCCACGATCAACGGTGACACCCCGGTCACCGACTCCGGCTGGAACAACGCCATCGACAGCCTGCGCGCGAAGGGCGGCGACGTCATCGCCTCCTTCGGCGGTGCGAGCGGCTCCGAACTCACCTCGTGCGGCACGGTCGCGGCCATGCAGGCCCAGTACAAGAAGGTCATCGACCAGTTCGGTCTGACCCGCGTCGACCTGGACATCGAGGGCGGCACCCTGGACAACACCGCCGCCAACGACCGGCGCAACCAGGCGCTCGCCAACCTCCAGCAGCAGTACGCCGCCCAGGGCAGGAAGCTGGACGTGGACTACACGCTGCCCGTCAGCCCGAACGGCCTGGAGTCCAACGGTGTCGCCCTGCTGCAGAACGCCAAGAGCCACAATCTGAGCGTCAACCTGGTCAACATCATGACCATGGACTACGGACCGGCCATGGACATGGGCCAGGCCGCGATCAGCGCCGCCGACGGCCTGCACGGCCAGCTCGGCCAGATCTGGAACACCAAGACCTCCGCCCAGCTGTGGGCCATGGAGGGCAACTGCCCGATGATCGGCGTGAACGACACCGGCGCCGAGGTCTTCACCGTCCAGGACGCCCAGGAACTGGAGTCCTTCGCGGCCACCAACGGCATCCAGGAGCTGACCTTCTGGGCGCTCAGCCGGGACAACCAGGGCTCCAGCGGCACCGCGCAGAGCGACCACCAGTTCACCGGCATCTTCAAGGCCATCACCGGCGGCGGCACCACGCCGCCCCCGACCGGTGGCACCGCGCCCATCCACGGCTACGGCGGCAAGTGCGTCGACGTCGCCGGGGCCGACTCGGCCAACGGCACCCCGGTCACCCTGTACACGTGCAACGGCACCAACGCACAGCAGTGGACGCACAGCGGCAACACCCTCACCGCGCTGGGCAAGTGCCTCGACGTCACCGCCGCCGGCACGGCCAACGGCGCCAAGGTCCAGCTCTACGACTGCAACGGGACCAACGCCCAGGCGTGGACGGCCGGTTCGAACGGCAGCCTGGTCAACACCGGCTCGGGCAAGTGCCTGGACGACACCGACTGGAGCACCGCCGACGGAAACCAACTCCAGATCTGGACCTGCACCGGCACCGCGAACCAGAGCTGGACGCTGGGCTGACCCCCGCCGGACCGGCGACGCCCCCACGGCTCAAACCACCCCCCACGCAAGGAAGTTCCCATGGCCAGACCCAGCGTCATCCGGCTTCCCCGCACCCTGCTCCGTCTGTTCGCCCTGCTGGCCGTCGTGCTCGGCGTCCTGGCGGTCCCCGCCCACCGGGCGCACGGCGCCACGCCGTTCAAGATCCTGGCGTTCTACGACGGGACCTACGACGCCGCGCACATCAGCTTCGTCCACGAGGCCAACGCGTGGTTCCCGCAGCAGGCGGCGGCGAACGGCTACTCGTACACCGCGACCAACGACTGGAGCAAGCTGAACGCGGCGAACCTGGCGGACTACCAGGTCGTGATGTTCCTGGACAACTACCCGCAGACCGCGGCCCAGCGCAGCGCGTTCCAGACGTACATGAACAACGGCGGCGCCTGGATGGGCTTCCATGTGTCGGCGTACAACGACCAGACGCCCAGCGACTGGTCCTGGTACCACGAGACCTTTCTCGGCACCGGCACGTTCCGGTCCAACACCTGGGGTCCGACCTCCGAGACGCTGAAGATCGAGGACCCGGACCACCCGGCGACGGCCGGCCTGCCCGCGACCATCACCTCGTCGGTCAGCGAGTGGTACAGCTGGCAGCACGACCTGCGGCAGAACCCGGACATCGACATCCTGGCGTCGATGGACCAGTCGACCTTCCCGGTCGGCACGGACCCCGGTCAGTCGTGGTACAGCGGCTACTACCCGATCGTATGGTCCAACCGCAACTACAAGATGATCTACAACAACTTCGGCCACAACGCCATGGACTACGCCACGAACACGACGCTGTCGTCCACGTTCGCCAGCGCCGAGCAGAACAAGCTGCTGCTCCAGGGGCTGCGCTGGCTCGGCGGCGCGTCCGGCCCGGTCACCCCGCCGCCCGGCGGCGGTTCGGGCGCGATCAAGGGCATCGGCGGCAAGTGCGTGGACGTCGCCTCCGCGAGCACGGCGAACGGCACGGCCGTCCAGCTCTACGACTGCAACGGCACCGGCGCCCAGACGTGGACCGCCGGCTCCGACGGGACGCTGCGGGCGCTGGGCAAGTGCATGGACGTCACGTCGGCCGGTACCGCCAACGGCACGAAGGTGCAGCTGTACGACTGCAACGGCACCGGCTCACAACTCTGGCGGAAGGGCGGCGACGGCTCGCTGGTGAACCCCCAGTCCGGCAAGTGCCTCGACGCCACCGGCCAGAGCTCGGCCAACGGCACCCGGTTGCAGATCTGGTCCTGCACCGGCGCCGCCAACCAGACCTGGACGCTGCCGTCCTGAGCCCGCCCCGCCCCGGCTGCCGTCGCGCCCGGCCCCGCGCGGACCGCGCCGGGGCGGCAGCCGCCCGGTACGGGAGTCGTGGCCGACATGCCCGCACGGGCCGGTGTCAGTTCGCGCCGGTCTCCAGCTCCCGCTTGAGGTTGCGCAGCGTCGCACGGATGTTGCGGGCCTGGAAGGCGGCGAAGGTGTGTCCCCCGGTGGCGATCCGGTCGAAGGTGTCGGCCACGAAGGCGGGCCAGGCGCGCCGGTCGTCCGTCCAGGTCTCGGTGACCCGCGTACCGCCGTCGGCGGGCTCGAAGCGGTACTCCCAGCCGGCGATCGGGCCGCGCAGGCGCGGCCGGCCGATGCCGATGGCATGCACACGGAAGGCGAAGCGGTGGCCCGGCTCGGCCGCCGTGACCGTGCACCGGGTCACCCAGCGGAACCGGCCGCGCTTGTTCCGTCCGACGAACGTGGTGCCGAGCTCCGCCGGCGCGTGCCCCGTCCCCTCCGTGGTGCCGAGATTCTCCGGACTCCAGCGGCCCATGTCACCGGGGCGGCAGATGGCCTGGTAGGCCACATCGGGCGATACGTCGATGTGGATGCTGTCGCTCACCGTGAACACGCGGGCCATGGGGCACCTTTCCTCGACGTCGACACCCTGGGAGTTACCAGTCGGTAGGGATTGTGGCATGCCGCCCTCGCCGACGGGCCGGAAGGGCTCCTTCAGCGGGCGGCAGCGGCGGCACCGGTGCGGGGGCGCGCCATGGGATCCGGCGAACCGGCCGGGCCCCGCGAGGCCAGGCGCGTGAAGGCGCGGCGGTAGGCGGTGGGGGTGGTGTCCAGCGCGCGCCGGAAGTGCAGCCGCAGATTGGCCGCCGTGCCCAGCCCGCAGTCCCGCGCCACCTGGTCCACCGACCGGTCCGTGGATTCCAGCAGTTCCCGCGCCCTGCCGAGCCGGGCGCCGAGCAGCCACTGCAACGGGGTCGTGCCCGTCTCCTCGGTGAACCGGCGCATGAAGGTGCGCTGCGAGAGGCCCGCGTGCCGGGCGAGAACGCGCAGCGTGAGCGGCTCGCCGAGCCGGTGCAGGGCCCAGCCGCGGGTACCGGAGAGCGAAGCCTCACCGGCCACCGCGACGGGAGCCGGCACGTACTGGGACTGCCCACCGTCCCGGTGCGGGGCGGCGACCAGACCGCGGGCGATCTCGTTCGCCACCTCCGCGCCGAGGTCGCGGCGAACGATGTGCAGGCACAGGTCGATGCCGCAGCACACCCCGGCCGAGGTGAGGACGTCGCCCTCGTCGACGTAGAGCACGTCATGGTCGACCGTGACGGCCGGGAAGTCCCGCTCGAAGTCGTCGATGTGCTTCCAGTGGGTCGTGGCGTGCAGCCCGTCCAGCACGCCCGCCGCGGCCAGCGCGAAGGCGCCCGTGCAGATCGACACCACGCGCCTGCCCCGGTCGCGGGCTTCGGCCAGCGTGTCGAGCACGGTGTCCGGCACCGCGGTGATCGGTTCGAATCCCGGCACGATCACGGTGTCGGCGGCGCGCACCTGCTCCAGGCCCCCGTCGGCGACGAGGGCGAAACCCGCGGTGGTCCGCACCTTCGTGTCCAGCGCGCACAGGGTCATCTCGTAGGTGGTTTCCGGCCGGGCGGTGAAGATCTGCGTCGGGATCGCCAGGTCGAGCGGGGTGACCCCGTCCAGCGCCAGTACGGCGACATGATGCACTGTCATGGCAAGATCCTAACGAAGCATGGAAATTTTGCCGCTCGCCAGGTCACAGCCGTCGCGGCCAGGCTGAAGGCATGACCGGACCTACTCACGAGGCGACCGCCGACCCGACCACGCTGCCCGGCACGCCACTTGCCGACGCCGTCATCGGTCTCATCCGATCGGTGGAGACGCCGTCCGTCTTCCACCACAGCATCCGCAGCTACCTGTTCGCCCGGCTGCTCGCCGTCCGGCGGGGCCTCGCCGCCGACCGCGACTACGACGACGACCTGTTGTTCGCCGCGTGCGCGATGCACGACCTCGGCGTGGCCTCGGACGGGCCGCACACCCAGCGGTTCGAAGTGGAAGGCGCCGACCGGGCCGCCTCGTTCCTCATCGACCACGCGGTGTCCGAGGCCGACGCCGACCAGGTCTGGCAGGCCATCGCCCTGCACACCTCCCCGGGCATCGCGGAACGCCGCGGCACGCTGTGCACGCTCGTGCGTGAGGGCGTGGCCCTCGACTTCGGTGGCCCCGGGGGCGCCGACCACCTCGACGTCGTCACCGACGAGCAGGCCGAGGCACTGCACGCCGCCTATCCGCGGCTGGACATGGTCCGTTCCCTCACCGACGCGATCGTCGCGCAGGCCGCGAAAGACCCGAGGAACGCGCCCCGCCACACGGTCCCCGGCGAACTGCTCCGTGAACGCGAGACCTACGGCCGGACCCGGCTGGAGCACGCCTGCCGTTCGTCCCGCTGGGGCGACTGACACCACCGGCTCGACGACCTCCACGGCCCATCCAACCCATCGGCAAAGAGAAGGACACACGGCAATGACCGTCCGCACCATCGCGATCCCCGAGGACAACCCGGTCTTCGGAGAGACCACCAGCGCCTTCGCGGACTTCGGCTACTCCGCCGCCGTCCGCGCGCACGGTCTCCTGTTCATCGCCGGAACGATCGGCCGCCGCGCCGACGGGACCGTCCCGGACACCATCGAGGAGCAGACCGGGATCGCCCTGCGGAAGATCGAGGAGATCCTCCGGCTGGAGAACCTCGACCTGTCCGCCCTGGTCGACGTCACCAGCTACCACGTCGACATCCGTCGCCATCTGCCCGGCTTCATCGAAGCCAAGCGGCGCCTCGTCGAGGCGCCCTACCCGACCTGGACGATCATCGGGGTCAGCGGCCTCGCCAGCCCGGGACTCCTCGTGGAGATCCGCGCGACCGCGGCCTACCCCGACGCTCCTCGGTAGACCACCGCTCCTGGGCCCGCCTCCGAGCCCAGGAGTTCGGCGCAGTCGACCGGCGTGATCGCGGCGTGCGGGCGGATCGCGAGGGTCCTGCGACCCCACCGACGACGAGTGAGCACGCTCCGGCCGGACCGACCACCGGCCCGGCCGGAGCGCGCCCGAGGCCCGGTGTCCCTGAGGCGCGGTGTCTCGGGCGCGGCGCCCGTGGCGACCTGAAGCCGTCGCTTGACCCGTGCCCCGGACCGAGGCCGGAGCCGGGCGCGGGTCAGAAATCGGCGGCGTGGTCCGCCGCCCAGATGTCGAACCCGGTCGCCGGGCGCCCCGTGACCCGCGTGACGGTGTCGGTGGCGGGCGAGTTGCCGGCCTCGGCGTCGTCGAGGAACCGCAGCACCGCCTCGGCCTGGTCGGCGGGCATGAACCGCGAGAACCGGTCCGAAGCCTGGCGGCGGGAGAGCTCGGTGACGGTGATGTCCTTGCCTGTGGCGGCCGCGATCACCGCGACCTGGTCGCGCCGGCTCAGGCGCGCCGGGCCGGTCAGCAGGCCACTCACCCACGGCGAGGTATTCCCCGTCAGCGCAGCGACGGCGACCGCGGCGATGTCGCGCTCGTGGACCGGAGCGGTCAGGGCATCAGGCTTGTACAGGGCCACGGCGTTGCCGGCCTTGATCGGCCACGCCCAGTTGAGCGCGTTGGCCGCCAGCACGAGCGGCCGCACCGGCACCACGGTCAGATCGGACGCCGCCGCGAAGGCGTTCTCGATCGCGCGGTGCTCCTCGGTGATGGTGTTGCCCACCGAGGACGAGTGGATCACGCTGCCCGAGGACAGCAGCACCAGCTTCTCCACCCCGGCGGCCCGAGCGGCGGCGATCACACCGTCCGTACCGCCGCGATGAGCGTAGAGGAAGACCTGGCGCACACCGGCGAACGCGGTGCGCAGGCCGGCCGGGTCGCCCAGGTCCGCGGCGAACACCTCGGTGCCCGCCGGGAATTGCCCCGGCTGCGGCGTGCGGGCCGAGGCACGCACCGCCAGGCCCTGCTCACGCAGAGCGCTGAGAACGTACGCCCCGATGCTGCCGCGGGCGCCCATGACGAGGGTGGGCCGGCTGTCGGAGTGGGACATGGGGCAAGCTCCAATGCACGTAGAACCACGCGCCATGGAGCCGCAACCGGCGTCGAGGCGTTCCGACGCTTCACCTCGACGCCGACCACCGTACGACATCCCGGCGGCAGCCGCTCGACGGACCACCCCGTGGCCTGTCGGCCGTCTCGTCCCGCGCGGGCCCTACAACTGCCGAGCGAAACCGCACCCCCCGGCCACGTGGGCGAGCTTGCCGTTCCGGCTCGCACCGCCGTCAGCGGACGGTGGCCTCGGCCCTCGTCTCCGGCTCGGCGGAGAGGATCATCCGGTCCGGTACGTGTCCGGTGTCCCGGCGGCCCACGAGCCAGTAGAGGACGGCCGGGACCAGCAGTCCCACGATCCAGGAGATGTCCGTACCGCCGAGCGGAGCGACCAGCGGACCGGTGTAGAAGCTGGTGGCCAGGAACGGCAGTTGGGCCAGAAGTCCGACGCCGTAGACGACGAGGGCGCCGACGCGCCAGGCGCCGTAGCGGCCGTGCGGGTCGCTCAGCGCGGGCAGGTCGTAACGCTCCTTGGCGATCAGGTAGTAGTCCACCAGGTTGATCGCCGACCAGGGGGTGAAGGCCGTGAGCAGGAAGAGCAGGAAGTCCTTGAAGGAGGTGAGGAAGCTGTCCTTGCCCACGAGGGCGATCGCGGTGCCCGCGACCATGATTCCGGCGATGTAGAGGGCGCGGACGCGCGGCGAGATCGTGCGCTGCTGACGGAAACCGCCGATTCCGGTCACCAGCGACATGAAACCGCCGTAGGTGTTGAGCACGTTGACCGTCAACTTGCCGAGGGCGATGACGAAGTACAGGAAGGAGGCGATCAGACCGGCACCGCCCAGACCGACGACGTAACCGACCTGGTCGTCGAGGAAGGCGCCGCCGGCCGTCGCCGCCACGAGGACGCCGAAGGTCATGGACCACTGGGACCCCAGGGCCGAGCCGCCGAGGGTCCACCAGAAGGTGGCGCGGGGAGAGGTGTCACGGGGCAGATAGCGCGAGTAGTCGGCGACGTACGGGCCGAAGGCCAGCTGCCAGGACGCCGAGAGGGAGACGGCGAGGAGGAACAGCGGCAGGTGGAAGGAGCGGTCGGCCAGGAGGGTGGTCAGGTCGGCGCGCTCCAGCAGGCGGATCCCGAGGTAGACGAAGGCGAGCGCGCACACGATGCCGGCCACTCGGCCCAGGGTGTGGATGAGCCGGTAGCCGATGACCGTGGTGACCGCTGTGACCAGGGCGAAGATCACGATGCCGGTGGTGTCGCCGAGGTGCGTGAGGTCGCCGACGGCCTCACCGGCCAGCACGCTGCCGCTGGCGAAGAAGCCGATGTACATGATGATGACCAGGGCCAGGGGTACGACGGCGCCGCGGACGCCGAACTGTGCCCTGCTGGAGATCATCTGCGGCAGCCCGAGCCGGGGCCCCTGGGCGGAGTGCAGGGCCATGACCGCACCGCCGAGCAGATTCCCGAGCAGCAGGCCGATGAGCGACCAGAGGGCGCCCCCGCCGAGGACGACGGCGAGCGCCCCGGTCACGACCGCGGTGATCTGAAGGTTGGCGCCGAGCCAGAGCGTGAACTGGCTGAACGCGGTGCCGTGCCGTTCGGCGTCGGGAACCACGTCGATCGAGCGCTGTTCGACCATGCCTGCCATAAGGATGTCCTCTTCCGCGGATACACCACCGGCTGAATGCGTCCATGCAGGATGGTTTCGAATGAATGAGAGGTCAATACTCTGGCGGGAGACAAGTGTGCCGACCATCGACATCGGTGGGCGAGGCCGCCAGGGAGCCGCAGACGGGGCGGAGATCACCCACCCGTTCCGGGGCCGCGCCAGGACCCGCAGGGCGCTCGCCGTCAAGGGGGTAGCCGGGGGAGCGGGCCATCTCGACCGGAATCGTTTCCCCTGAGGCCGGTATCGGCGCACCGAAGCCCGCAGACGGACCTCCCGCCGACCCGGCGGACCCGGATCGCGCGTTGCGGCTCCCACCAGTCAGGACGGCCGGCGCCACCGCCCACGGGCCCCGGTGGACGGATGATCGCCTCAAGTCAATTCATTCAGGGCAATGGGCGCGTTATTCGGTCAAAGCCCGTAGCGGTGTCTATGGCAACCGGGGTTGGGAACCCCGTAACGCGTACGGCACACACCACAAGGGGATACCGGGGCCCCACATTTTCCGCATCACTGATTCTCCGATTCACCCGCCCTTTCCGAGGGCGTCATCCGTGCTGTCGAAAACAAGGAGAACGCCATGTCGTTAGCGGGCGGCCGGCCCGAAGGAGCGCCGGCCATCGAGCTGCTCGACTGCACCCTGCGCGACGGCTCCTACGCCGTCGACTTCCAGCTCGACGAAGAGTTCGTGACGCACCTGCTCACCCGGCTCGACCGCATACCGGTCGCCAAGGTGGAGGTGGGCCACGGGATCGGTCTGGAAGCCGAACGCAGCGGCATCAAGCCGTGCAACATCGACCACTACCGCTGGGCCGAGATCGCCCGCTCCGCCCTGACCCGCAAGCCCTGGGGCATGTTCGCCCAGCCGGAGTTCACCCGCCTGGACACCATCGGGGAGATGAGCGCCCGGGGCATGTCCTTCGTCCGGGTCGGCATGGAGCCCGACCGGGTTCCGGAGCACCTCGACTACCTGCGGCGCGCCACCGAACTGTGCGGTCAGGTCTACCTGAACCTGATGAAGTCCAGCGCCACGCCCGTGCGGCAGCTCGTCCAGCTGCTCGACGGCGTGACCCCAGAGATCGCGGGCGTCTACGTGGTGGACTCCTACGGCGCGATGCTCCCCGCCGACGTGCAGACCTATGTGAGCGCGGTGGGTAAGTACTTCCCGGTCGTCGGCTTCCACGGACACGACAACCTCGGCATGGCCAACATCAACAGCATCACCGCCATGCAGGCGGGCGCCACCGTCGTCGACGCCACCCTCGACGGCATCGGCCGAGGATCCGGCAACGCCGCCATCGAAGCGCTGGCCGGTGTCATCAAAATGCTGGGCACCGACCTGTTCGACTACCAGGAACTCGCCAAACTCGCCGAGTACTGCCGGGAAAACATGGTCCCCATTCCCGAGGACCGTACGATGCAGGTACTCGGCGCGGTGATCGGAATCCACTCGGGCTATTTCCCGCTGGTGGAGGAATTGGCCGAGGAATACCACACCGAGCCGGCGCGGGTGATGGAGACGGCCGTAGAGATCGCCGACCACAGCCCGCGCAAGGCCGACTTCCGCACCGCCGCCAGGCGGATCAGCGCCTGACCGCCCCACGGGCCGCGCTCGCCGCGCCCACCACGCGTATCAGGCGTCGTCACCGGCCACAGCCCTGCGCGGGGATCCAGCACCTTGCCCGGCCACCGTAGTCCGGGGCGGCGCGGGCCGTACTCCATCCCCCCTCACCCGTCGGCCCGCCGCGCCCGCTCGGAGCGGCCGGAACCGGAAGCAGGGCCCAGCCGACCGGCGGCCCGGTACGCCCACCCACGGGAGACCACCATGAGAATCACCAGGACCGGCAGGACCGGCACGTCCACCGGTGGACACGGCATCGCCGTCCACCACCGCGACCAGTGGTTCGACCTGTCCGACATACCCGGCCACGCCGACAGGACCCGGATCGGCGACCTCCTCGGCGAGACCGAGTCCCAGGAGCTGACCCGCTCCCTCGAACGGAACGCGGACGCCCACCTCCCCGCACCACCCGACCTCGACCTCGCCCCCACCGTCGTCGACCCCGGAGCCGACATCTGGGGCGCCGGTCTCAACTACCGTCGTCACTCACAGGACCTGGCGTCCGAGCAGCCCCGCTCCGGGCCCGGTTCCTATCTGCGCCCCGCCAACTGCCTGATCGGCAACGGCGATCACATCGAACTGCCCCGGCAGTCCCGGCGGGTCACCGCCGAGGCCGAACTCGGCCTGGTCATCAAGACCACCTGCAAGAACGTCGACCGCGCCGACTGGCGCTCCGTCGTGGCGGGCGTCACCGCCGTCCTCGACATGACGGCCGAGGACGTCATCCGCGAGAACCCCCGGCACATCCCCTGGGCCAAGGGATTCGACACCTTCTGCAGTGTCGGCCCGGTCCTGGTCACACTCGACGAGTTCGGCGACGACGACCTCACCGCCCTGCGCATCGCCACCGTCCGCAACGGAGAGACGATCGCCGCCGCCACCCCCGCCGACATGAAGTTCGGCCTGGACCGCCTGGTGGAGTACTTCAGCGCGGGACGCACCCTCGAAGCCGGCACCGTCATCTGCACCGGCACCCCCGGAGCGGCGGTCATCGACGCCGGGGACACGGTGCAGGCGGTCGTACAGGACGTCGGCACGCTCACCCACCCCGTCCGGCAGCAAGGGGCGGGCCGCCACGAGGCACGGTTCCCGGCAGTCCACAGCGAAGGAGGGTGACATGACAGCCACAGCACAACCGGTGGTCGACGGATTCGACCGCGCCGTCCGGGAGTATCCGGACAACGAGGCACTGCGCACCACGAGTTCCGTCCTGACCTACCGTGAACTGGGCGGCCTGGCCGACGAGTTCGCGCAGCAGTTACGGCAGCGGACCCGCCCGGACGAATGCGTCGCCCTGCTCGGCACCCGAGGCACGGCGGCGATCGTCGCCCTCCTCGGCGCGCTGAAGGCGCGGCGGCCGTTCGTCTTCGTCGACGAACGGGACAGCGACACGTCCAACACCGCGAAGACCGGCCTGCTGGGCGTCCGGCTGCTGGCCCGCGGCTCGGGCGGCGACGGTGACGGCGACATCAACGGTGATGTCGACGGCGACGTGGAACTCACCGAACTGCCCGCCCGCTGGCGCACCACGGTCGGCACACCCGAGACGCGCCATCTGCCCTTCGCGGACGGCGAGATCGGCTACGCGATCCACACCTCGGGCTCCACCGGCACCCCCAAGTGCGTCCTCGTCCGGGCCGCCCCGCTCGCCCCGGTCGTCCGGGACCACATCACCCGGCTGTCCGTCGGACCGGGCAGCCGCACCCTCCAGTTCGCCCGGCTCACCTTCGACGGCTGCCTCACCGAGATCCTGTGGACGCTCACCGCCGGCGCCTGCCTCGTCGTCGTGGACGAGAAGCGCCTCGCGCCGGGCGCCGTGCTCGCCGACACCCTCGAACGGTTCGGCATCACCCACCTCAAGACGACACCGTTCGCCCTGACGGTCACCGAACCCACCGACGGGATGCGCCTGGAACACGTCGTCAACGGGGGCGGCCCGTGCCGCCCGGCCGTGGTGCGCACCTGGTCGAAGGCGGCGAGCTTCCACAACGCCTACGGCCTGACGGAGACCACCGTCTGCAACCTGCTCAGCGACGCCCTGGACCCGGACGAATGCCAGGACGCCGTACCGCTGGGCGAACGCGTCGGCGACTGCGCGTACGTCCTGCGCGACGCCCGCACGGGCGCCACCGGGCCCGGGGTCCGGCGGGGCGAACTCGTCGTCACCGGCGCCTCCGTGGCGGCCGGATACCTCACCGAGGAGGGGGTCACCCCGCTGCCCGGCCCCGCCGGGACGGGCGGCTACGCCACCGGTGACATCGTCGAACTCCGCGACGGGCGGCTGTACTTCGTGGAGCGGCTGGACCGCCAGGTGAAGGTGCGCGGCTACCGGCTCGACCCCGGCGAGATCGAGGCCGCGGTGTGCCGCCACCCGGATGTACGGGAGGCCGTGGTGGTGGCCGAGGCCCAGACCGACGCGGCCGAGACCCACACGGACATGGGCGAAGCCCGCACCGACGCGGCCGAACCCCACACCGACGCCGCCCCCGCCGCCGACACCCTGGTCTGCTACTACCAGGGCGGCGCCGACCCGCGCACCCTGCGGGCGCACCTCGACGGTCTCCTCGACCCCTACAAGATCCCCTCGGTGCTGGAACGCGTCGACGTCTTCCCCAGCACCCCCAACGGCAAGATCGACCGGGACGCCCTGCGCACACGGCGGCACGCCCCCACCCCCGCGGACGCCCCCGACGGCCCGGACGAGCAGCTGCTGCACCTCGTACGCACCCTCACCGGGGTGCGGGACGCCCGGCTGGACGACAACTTCTTCGAGCTGGGCGGCGACTCCGCCTCGGCCGTCGTACTGGTCACCGGTATGAAGAAGCTCGGCTGGACCGACGCCGGCGTCCGTGACGTGCTCCGGGCGGAGGACCTGCGGGTCCTCGCCGACCGGCTGCGGGAACGGAGCGTGTGACACGATGTGCGGCCTGTGCGGGACCTACGCCCCGGACAAGACCCTGGACCGGTCCGTCGCCGCCGCGATGCACACCCGGCTGGTGCACCGCGGTCCGGACGAGACCTACTCCCTCGACACACCCACCCTCTCCGCCAAGCTCGGCCGGCTCGGGATGACCGCGCTGAAGGACGGCTGGCAGCCGGCCGAGGACCCGAGCGGCCGGTACACGGCCCTGACGAACGGCGAGATCTACAACACCGCCGAACTGCGCGCCCTGCTCGGCGGCGCCCCGCCCGACAACCGGCTCGACGTCGCCGTACTGCCGGAGCTGTTCGCCCGCCACGGGCCCGCCGGGCTGGCCCGCGTCGACGGGCAGTTCGCCACCGTCATCCACGACCGGGCCGACGACACCCTCTACCTGGGCCGGGACCGCTTCGGCATCTGCCCCCTGTTCTACGCCGTGCTCGGCACCCAGGTGCACTTCTGCTCCGAACTGAAGCCGCTCGTGCGCAGCGTGCCGCGCACCTGGCGGCTCGACCTCGGCGCGGTCGACCAGTACCTGGCGCTCGGCAACATCGTCGCACCCCGGACCCTGGTCGAGGACGTGCGCGCCGTGCCTCCCGGCTGCGTGGTCCGCTTCGGCGACGGAGCGCCCGAGACCGTGCGCTACTGGCGGTACGGGGACTTCGAACCGGCCGGCCGACCCGTCACCGGGGAGGAGATCCGCGCGGCCGTGGAACGCTCGGTGGCGGACCGGCTGCACGCGGACGTCGAGATCGGCGCCTACCTCAGCGGCGGATTCGACTCCAGCACGCTCGTGCTGGAGGCGGCCCGCGCCCGGGGGAAACCCACCCGTACGTACTCCGTGCTCTTCGACGACGCCGCTCTCGACGAGGGGCGCTTCCAGCGCGAGGTCGCCGACGCCGTGGGCAGCGAGCACCACCAGATCCGCTGCACCCCGGCCCATGTCGCCGCCGAGTTCGAGGACATGGTGCGCCACTGCTGCTATCCGCAGCGGGAGACCTACAACGTCGCGGCCCTGATGCTCGCCCGGAAGGTCCGGCGCACCGGACTCAAGGGCGTGATCTCCGGCGAAGGCGCCGACGAACTGTTCTTCGGCTACGACTCCTACGCGTTCGACGGCGCCCGCAGAAAGCCGCCCGAGCCGCACGCCGAGAACGAACAGGCCTGGGGCCGGGCCGACTTCGCCTGGGAGACCGACCGCGCCCGCACCGCGCGCCGACGGGAGCTGTGCCTCGCACCGCAGGCGCTCCGGGCACTGCCCGGCAAGGAGTACTGGCAGGACCGGCTCATCCCGTTCGACGACCGGGAGACCGCCGCGCTGACCCCGATGCAACTGCGGTCGATCGCCGACGTGTACGTGCAGCTGAGCGGACATCTGCTCGGCGACCACGGCGACATGATGCTCATGGCGAACTCCGTCGAGGGCCGCTACCCCTTCCTCGGGGAACCCGTGGTCACGCTGGCGCTCGGCATCCCCGACGAGCGGAAGGTGGCCGACTTCGAGGGCAAGGCGTGCCTGAAGGAGGCCTACGAAGGCATCGTGCCCGAACGCGTCCTGCACCGCGCCAAGCAGGGCTTCACCGCCTACGGCCTCGCCGACACGGCCGACGAGCGGACCATGGCGCGCTGGCGGGACCTGGTCGCGGCCACCGGCGTCTTCAGCCCCGACGCGCTGACCGCCCTGGCCGCCGACCCCACCCCCGACAAGTGGGACGTCCGGCTGAGCCTGATCAGTATCAGCGCGATCATCGACGAGTTGGGACTGCGGTCATGACGGACACCTGGCACGACCTGCTGCACGGCCCGCAGTGGTCCGGCGCGGACACCGTGTGGGTCGAGGACGGCACCGAGTACAGCTGGGCGGACGTCGACCGGCTCGCGGCGGCGGTGGAGGCCGCCGTCCGCGCCGAGGGCCCGGCCCGGGTGGTCGTCGTCCGGTCGCGGGACCGGCTCGGCTGCTTCGCGGGACAGCTGGGCGCCTGGCGCGCCGGCTCCGTCGCCGTCGCCGACGACCACACCCTCACCGAACCGGACCTCGACCGCGTCCGGCCCGACCTCGTCCTCACCGTGTCGGCGGGCCCCCACCCGTCCGTCGAGCCCGCCGGGCGCGCGGACGACCGGCTGCCCCCGGAGCGGCTCCCCGAAGAGGTCGTCGCCGTCAACTACACCTCCGGGAGCACCGGCACCCGCAAGGCCGTCGCGGTCACCCGCGGCAACCTGCTGGCGCTGTTCGGCTGCCGGGACCTGGACGTACCCGAGCCCGGCCGGCTCACGGCGGGCGGCTTCGCCACCCCGACCTACGACGGCTGGTGGTTCGACACCTGGCGCACGGTCGCGGCGGGCGGACGCGTGGTCTGCCTGCCCCACGTCAACGACGACATCTTCGCCTGGCCCGGCCTCACGCGGACGTACGGCATCGGCCGACTGCTGCTGCCGGCCGCCGTCCTCGCGACGGTCGTCGAGGTGCTGCCCGAGGCCGTCGCCGACGTCCCCCGCCTGTTCAGCGGCGGCGAGCAGTTCCGGATGTCGACGTACCGGCAGGCGAGGGAGGCGGGCCTGCGGCGGCAGTTCGTCAACCTGTACGGGCCGACCGAGGCCACCTTCGCCACCCACCACTACCGGCTGCCGGAGGACCTCGACGCACCCGCCGTACCCATCGGCCGCCCGCTGGACGGGTGCCAGCAACTGCTGCGCCCACCGCGGGACGGCGCGCCCGACGTCCGCGAACTGGTCGTGAGCGGCCCGTTCGTCTGCCTGGGCTACATCGACCGGGGCGTCATGGCCCGCCGGTTCCGCGACGCGGACGGCGTGCCGTCGTACGACACCGGTGACCTGGTGCGCGTCGACGGCGACGGCGACCTCGTGTTCGCCGGAAGGCTGGACGGCGGGGTCAAGGTCAACGGGATGCGGGTCGACACGGCCGACCTGGAACAGCGGGTCACCGCCCTGCCCCGGGTGCGGGACTGCCGGGTCGTCCAGCACGAACGGCACACCGTGGCCTTCGTCCGGACCGACCGGCCCACGATCGAGGACCCGGCCGCCCGGACCCGCATCGAGACCGTCGTCCAGGGCTTCTCACCCGCGATCGGGGTCCGCCTCGTGGACCGCTACCCGGTCCGGGCCGGCGGCAAGGTCGACGTCCCCACCCTGATGGACCACTACCGAACGACAGACAAGGCCGAAACGACCGACAGGGCCGATACGACAGACAGGGCCGAGGAGACATGACAGACATCTCGCCAGCTGCCATCACCGACTGCGTACGCACCGTACTCGACCGCGAACTCGCCGACGACACCGACATATTCGCCGCCGGTGTCGACTCGCTGGCCGTGCTGCGCTGCCGCGCCCTGCTGAAGGAGCGGACCGGGGTCAAGGTCCCCGGACACGTCTTCTTCGAGGGCCGCACCCCGGCACGCATCGCCGGCCTGATCGGAGGCCCGCATGCTCGTCGTTGAGGACAGCCCGCTGTACTCGCCGGAGTTCTTCGCCGACGGCGACCCGTGGTCGTACCTGGCCGACCTGCGCGCACACCACCCGGTGTCCGTGCACCGCCGGGACGACGGCTACGAGTTCCACGCGCTGACCCGGTACGCCGACATCTACGCGGCCTACGTCGACCACCAGCGGCTCAGCTCGTCCTACGGGACCATGGTCGACGGCTCCTACCTGCCGCAGAAGGACTCGGCCTCGGGCCGCATGCTCATCGTCACCGACCACCCCGAGCACACCGGCATCCGCAAGCCGATCAAGACGAGCGGATTCAGCCGGGAGATGCTCGCCAGGGTCGGCCGCACGGTGCGCCGCAACATCCGCGACGCCCTCGGCGAGCTGTCGGTCGGCGACCGGCTCGACTTCGGCAGCGTCGTCGCACCCGAGCTGCCCAAGGGCGTCCTGGAGGTGCTGTTCGGCATCGGCCCCGGGGACGCGAACAAGCTCCTGGAGGACACCCGCACCATGATCGGCTACCGGGACGAGGTGTACGCCGGCACCTCCCCGCTCGACGCGCTCGTGGACGCCCAGCTGGACGTGCTGGAGTTCATCGACGAGCTGATCGGGCACCGGCTCGACTCCGGACAGGCCGACGACATGATCGGCTTCCTCGCCCGGTGCGTGGCCGACGGCACCATGCCCCGCGACGTCGCGGTGCTCAACGGCCTCAACGTCGCCGTCGGCGGCAACGAGACCACCCCGCACACCGCGAGCCTGACCGTCCACACCATCGACGGGCACCGGGACCAGTGGCGCACGGTGGCCGACGGCGACACCGGCTGCGACGTGGCCACCCAGGAGTTCCTGCGGTGGACCTCCACCAACAGCTACGTGCAGCGGCTGGCCGTGGAGGACTTCCACGTCGGCGGCCACGTCATCCCCGCCGGCAGCTTCGTCACCCTGTGGAACATGTCGGCCAACCGGGACGCCGACGTCTTCGACCGCCCCGACGACTTCCTGATCGACCGCGCGGACAACAGGCAGCTCGCCTTCGGAGCCGGGGTGCACCGCTGCGTCGGCGCCCCCGCGGCCACCCTGGAGATCCAGACGTTCGTCGAGGAACTGGCGGCCTGGGACAAGGCGTTCGCGGTGCTGGAGGAGCCGCGCAGGCTGCGCTCGAACTTCATGCTCGGACTGACCGAACTCCAGGTGGAAGTCGTCGACGCCAAGGAGTTCCACACGTGAGCCGGGCCGCCGCGGACCGGGACCTGTGCGTCTGCTTCCCGGCCGCCGGGGGCGGCGGCGCCCCGCTCGCCCTGATGAGGGACGCCGCCGCCCGGCTCGGACTGACCGCGCTGGCCCTGCCGAACGCCGAGTCCGTGACCGACCTCGACTCGGGGCAATGGGAGCGCCGGAGCGTCGAGGCGATCCGGCGCGCGGCGGACCACGGGGCCGCCCGCCGCCTCGTCCTCGCCGGGCACTCCATGGGCGGACTGTCCGCCATCCGTCTGCTCCCGGCCCTCGGTGTGCGAGAGACCCGCCCGATCGGGGCACTGGTGATCAATACGCCGTGCCCCGACTCCTCAGGACGCATACCGACGATGTCACGACTGCCCGACCCCGAGATCGCCCGGATCCTCGCCCACGACGGCTTTCCCCAGGAGGTGCTCGACGACGAGAACATGCTGGCGGAGATCGCCCACGGCCTGCGCGGCGACACCGTGGTGGCCGACCGCCTGGCCGAACGCCTGGACCCCGCCGACCACCTCACCGGCCTGCACGTGCTGTGCGGCCGGGACGACCGGTTCATCCCACCCGAACGCTGCGCCGCCTGGGCCCACCGGGTGTCGGGGGAGTTCCACCTGACGGTCGTCCCCGGCGGACACAGCCCGGACCCCACCTGGGCCGCCGCCCTCGACCGCGCCCTCACCGGCGTGCTCGCCACGACCCCGGCCGCGAAGGAGGCGGCGTGAGCGGACTCCAGAAGTCGCTGGGCGGCGCCGTCGGCACCTTCCTCGCGCTCTCCACCATCCTGGGCAGCGGGATGATGATCCTGCCCGGCACCAGCTACCAGGAACTGGGCCGCTCCGCGTGGCTGCCCTGGGCCGTCGCCGCCGTATCGGTCATCCCGCTGCTGTACTGCTACGCCTGGCTGGGCCGCCGCCACCCGTCGGCCTCCGGCGTCGCCCACTACTCGGAGGTGGCCTTCGGGCGGCCCGTCGGACGCTCCGCCGGACTGCTGGCCACTCTCGCGCTGGTCGCCGGCATCCCGGCGACGGCCATCACCGGCGGGCGTTACGTCGCCCAGTTCTCCGGCCTGCCGAGCCTCGCCTGGCTGTTCCCGGTCGCCGTCCTCGCCGCCGCCACCCTGATCGGCTGCCTGGGCACGAACGTCTCCGGGAAGGTGCAGGTCACCCTGGTGCTCGCCCTGTTCGCCCTGATCACCTGTACGGCCCTGGTCGCGCTCGGGGTGCACGGGGTGCGCGCGCCGAGCACCGCGGTACCGCCGCTGGGGAAACTGGGCGGCGTCCTCACCGCCGTCTACGTCGCCTTCACCGGCTGGGAGACCGTGGCCTTCACCTTCGAGGAGCACAAACGCCCGGATGCCATCCCGCGCATCTTCGCCGCCTCCTACGTCATCGTGGTCGCCCTGTACGGGCTGGTGCTGCTGGGCCTGTTCAGCGCGGTGGACCCCGGCGACAAGGCCCTCGACCAGGCCCCGCTGCTCCGACTGGCGGAGCGCTCGCTCGGGGAGCTGGGCCGCCCGGTGACGCTGGCGCTGGTCGTCGCCGCCATCGCCGCGAACGTGTGCGCCTCCGTGCTCGCCCTGTCCCGGCTGGTGTACGGCATGGCACGCAGCGGGTACCTGCCCGGCCCGCTGGCCCGGGTACGCACCCGGGACGGCAACCCGGTGACCTCCGTGCTGGCGGTCGGCGCCGTCCTGACCCTGATCGCGCTGCTCGGCTCCACGGGCGTGATGTCCTTCCAACTGCTCTTCGTGCTCTCCGGCGGGATCTACTTCGTGCTCTACGGGCTGGGCGCGGCCTCCTACTCGAAGCTGGCCGGGCCCGGCGCGCCCCGGGCGGTCGCCGTGCTCTGCGCGGTCACGGTGGTCGCCGTGACCGCGCTCGCCGGTCCGCCGATGTGGTTGTGCTGGGCGCTGTTCGCCGTCGTCTGGCTGGCCACCGCCGCGCTCACCCGGCGCCCGTCGAAGGTCGAACCCGAGTACGAGAGCGCGGACCGGTGAGCCCGACGGCGAACCCACGGCAACGGAGGCCGGAACCATGGACAGCGTCAATACTGTGTTCTTCCCCGGCGCCGGCTCCTTCGGCACGGAGTTCCGTCCGCTGACGAAGGAACTGGGCCGGACGTCCTGGGCGGTGCGCTATCCGGGACGGCCCGGCCGGGACTTCGGGATCCCCGCCGACTCCTTCGACGCGGTGGTGGGGTCCTGCGCCGACCAGATCCTCCGCCGGGCCGCCGCCCGGATACTGCTGTTCGGGCACAGCTACGGCGCGTACGTCGCCTACGCCACCGCGGCCCGTCTGCGCGCGGCCGGTACGGAGGTCACGGCGCTGGTGGCGGTGGGCGCCGCCGGACCCGCCCGGCTGCGGGTGCCGGAACAGGCCGCCGCCGGCCCGGCCGGGGCGGCGGCCTTCCTGGACCGGGCGGACCCCGGCGCCCTGGCCGGGGCACCGTCGGACGACTGGCGCGCCGTGGTCGCCGAGACGGCCGCCCAGGACCTGCGCCTGCTGAAGGGGTTCGACCCCGCGGCCGTTCCCGGTCTGCGCTGCCCGGTGCTGGCCGCACGGGGCAGCGAGGACCCGCTGACGACGGACGACACGATCGCCGCGTGGCAGCACACCACGACCGGCCCGTTCACCCGGCGCACCTTCCCGGGCGGCCACTCCGGCCTGCTGGGCACGCCCGCGTGCGCCGCGTGGCTCCTCGGCGTCCAGGAGATGACGGGCGTCGGGCCGTCCTGAACCGCCTGCGGTGACGCGGGGCCCACCCCGCACCCCCGGGGCGTTTCCTGGTTCACTGGTGCTTCCCGGCAGCGACACGGAAGGCCCAGCTCCCGCCATGGTGTATCGGCGTACGGAACGCACGGAGCGGCACGCTCGCACGAAGGAAGAGGCCTTCGTGCGAGCCGCGCACGAGTTGGTGGCCCGGGAGGGCTTCGCCGGGGCGAAGGTGGCCGCGGTGGCCGGCGCGTGCGGGGTGAGCGCGGGCTCGCTCTACTCGTACTTCGGCAGCAGGGACGAGCTGCTGGCCCGGGTCTTCCGGCGTGCCGCGGGACGTGAACTGGACGCGGTGCGCGCCGCGGTGGACACCGCGCCCGGGGACCCCGAGGCCCGGCTCAAGGCGTTCGCCGACACGTTCACGGGGCGTGCCCTGCGCGGCCGGCGGCTGGCGTGGTCCCTGCTCTTCGAACCGGTCTCGCCGGTGGTGGAACGCGAACGGCTGCTGTACCGGCGGGAGTACGCCCAGCTGTGCGAGGGCGTCATCCGGGACGGCGTCGCGGCCGGGCTGTTCGCCCCCCAGAACGCGGCGGTCTCGGCCGGCGCCGCCATCGGCGCCATCTCCGAGGCACTGGTCGGCAGACTCTCACCGGAGGTCGCGCAGAAGCCGGAGGTGCCGGACGGGCAACTGGTCGCCGAGATCCGCGACTTCTGCCTCCGCGCCCTCGGCCGCACATCTTCGTGACCGACGGCTTCGTACTACCGAAGTCCCATTGCCTCGCCCCCGTACCGTTCCGTAACATGAATTGAACGAGCATTCATAGCTTGAACTGCGACGGGGACCCCATGCGGCACAGTGAACAAGTGGCAATGATCGACCGCCTTCTCGCGCTGCGCGAGACGCGCCGTGACGAGAAGATGCTCGACGAGGTCGTCACGATTCCGGTCAGCAAGTACACCGACGAGACGCTCCTGGAGCGGGAGATCGCCTCGGCCTTCTCCCGCTACCCGCTGATCGCGGGGCACGCCTCCGCGCTCGGCGAACCGGGGGCCTATCTCACCAGCGACTGGGACCAGTTCCCCTATGTCGCCGTCAGGGGCGAGGACGGCCGGGTCCGCGCCTTCTACAACCAGTGCCGCCACCGCGGGGCCCGCCTCGCCGACCAGCCGACGGGCACGGTGCAGAACTTCATCTGCCCCTTCCACGGCTGGGTCTACGGGCTCGACGGCACCCTGAAGGGCATCACCCGGGCCCATGACTTCCCCGGCGTCAAGACCTGCGACTACGGCCTGGTGGAACTGCCCGCCGCCGAGTCGGGCGGCCTGATCTGGGTCGGCCGCACACCCGGGCAGACGCTCGACATCCCCGGATTCCTCGGGACGTTCCACGACGACCTGGTGAACTTCGACGTGGCCTCGCTCGTCCGGTACAAGAAGACCAAGGTGGTCAAGGAGGCCAACTGGAAGCTGCTGATCAAGACGTATCTGGAGGGCTACCACGTCCCGTATCTGCACCGGGACACCCTCGCCTTCGCCTTCAAGAAGGGGGTGATCGCGCACGACGAGGACGGACCGCACATCCGGCTGTCCGCGGCGCGCAGCAACATCGGCGAGACGGCCCTGAAGCCGCGGGAGGAGTGGCGCATCCTGGACTACGCCTCGGTGTACTACACGCTCTTCCCCAACACCTTCTTCATCCTCCATCCCGACTACGTCTCCATCAACACCTTCTGGCCCCTGGCGGCGAACCGCACGATCTGGACCCACGAAATGCTCTACCGCGACGGTGACTTCGCCGGATCCGCCGGACAGAGCGCGCTGGCCAAGCGCTTCCACTTCACCAACGACACGGTCTTCGACCAGGAGGACTTCGCCATCGCCGAGGACGTGCAGCGGCATCTGCCCCACGGGGGCAGCGACCACCACGTCCTGGGGCTGGCGGAGGGCCTGCTCGCGATGTTCCAGCAGAACATCGACGAGCGGCTCACCGACCCGGACGCGGACACCCCCACCACCCCTCAAGCATCAGGACGCCACTCATGACCATGGACCACGCCGGTTTCGCGCAGAGCATCTTCAAGGCCCAGCCGTTCAGCATGTTCCTGGGCGCCGAACTCACCTCCGCGGGGCCTGACTCGGCCGAGATCCGCGTGGCCAACCGGCCGGAGATCCAGCAGCAGCACGGCTTCGTGCACGGGGGAGTGCTCAGCTATCTGGCCGACAACGCGCTGACCTTCGCGGGCGGACTCGCCCTGGGCGGTGACGCGCTCACCGCCGAATACAAGATCAACTATGTGCGGCCGGCCGTGGGCGAGTCCGTCGTCGCCCGCGCCAAGGCGACCGTCACGACCCGGCGTCAGGCCGTGTGCCAGTGCTCGGTCTACGTCGTCTCGGAGCAGGGGGAGGAGCGCCTGGTCGCCGTGGCGCAGGGGACGATCGTACGGGCGGGCAAGCAGGAGGACTGAGACGCCGCGCGGGGCCGGTCGGGCGGCCGGCGGCCGACCGGCCCCTGGCGCCAGGCGTGTCAGGGGCCGGTCCGCACCTGCTCGCGCAGGATGTGCTTCTGCACCTTGCCGGAGGGCGTGCGCGGCAGCGACGGGACCACCACCAGATCCCGGGGGATCTTGTACTTGGCCAGCCTGGTGGAGAGGAAGCCGCGCAACTGCTCCAGCGTCACCGCCGGGTCCGCCTCGACCACGGCGACGACCGTCTCGCCCCAGTCCGGGTGCGTCCGCCCGACGACGGCGGCGTCCCGGATCGCCGGATGCTGGAGGATCGCCTCCTCCACCTCGGGCGAGTAGACGTTCTCCCCGCCGGTGATCACGACGTCCTTGATCCGGCCGACGATGAACAGGTACCCGTCCTCGTCCACCCGCGCGAGATCCCCGGACCGGTACCAGTCGCCCACGAAGGCACGCTCGGTCGCCTCCGGGTCGTCGAGATACCCCAGCATGCGGGTCCCCGAGCGCAGCCACAGCTCCCCGGTCTCGCCGGCCCCGGCGTCCACGCCGTCGTCCTTGACCACGCATATGTCCACGCCGGGCATGCCGCCCGCCCCGATCGACCCCGCCTTGGCGAGCTGCTCCCGCGGGCGGAGCACGGCACCCACCGGCCCCATCTCGCTCATCCCGTACACCTGGCAGAAGCGGTCCGGGCCGTACGCCGCCTCCAGCGTCCGCACCGTCTCGGCGCCCAGCGACGCCCCGCCGTAGGCCCACAGCCGCACGCTCGACAGATCGAATCCGGACAGCTCGACCCCCGCCGCGGGCAGGGCCTTCAGCGGGGCGAGGTAGGCGATGGGGGCGCCGAAGAAGGCGGTGACCCGGTGCCTGCGCACGGCCTCCAGGAAAGCGAGCGGCTGGTACTCCTTCAGCAGGACGACGGTGCCGCCCAGGTAGATCATCGACAGGAACCAGTTGTTCAGGGGCGATGCGTGCCAGATCGGCATGGCCAGCAGGAACCGGTCCTCGCGGCGCAGCCCTGCGGCGGCCGTGGTGTACGCGGGTACGGCGGACAGCCCGCGGTGCGAGTGCAGACAGCCCTTGGGCGCGCCGGTCGTCCCGGAGGTGTACAGCACCTGCGCGACGGCATCCGGTCCGACCTCCACCCCCTCCCATTCCGGCGCCCCGGCGACCAGCCCGTCGAACTCTCCGCCACCGGTGTCGTCCGTGGTGAGGACATCGACCTCGGGGGCGCCCTCGCGCATGCGCCCGGACAGTTCCGCCGCGACGACGGCGACCCGCAGCTTCGAATGCCGTGCGACGTACGACAGTTCGGGCGCGGTCAACTTGTGATTGACCGGCACCAGTGCCGCCCCGGCCCGCCAGATCCCGAACGCCGCCACGGCGAAGGCGGGGGTGTTGTACGTCATCACCCCGACGCGATCCCCCGGCCGCACCCCGCGCTCCCGCAGCACGGCGGCGGCCCGCTTCGAGGCCGCGAGCAACTCGGCGTACGTCATCGACCCCAGATCGGAAACGAGGGCCGGCTTCTCGCCGCGACCGCGGGCCGACGCCTCCAGCATCCATGTCAGGTTCACCGCAGGGTCCTCCGCGTTCCGGTGGGGCTGCCGTGCCGGACGATCCCGTCGGCACGGCAAGAATTGAATCATCGTTCAATATCCCAGGGGAAGCTTCAACTCCCTTTACCGCGAGGGGTTCCCGGGCCGAGGCAAGACGGCGGCCTGGACGGCGGGTCCGGCCGCGAGGACGCCGGCGACGGGGTCAGCGCTCCTCGCGCAGCCCCCACGGAGTCCCGTACTCGATCAGCAGGTCGAGGAAGGGCCGGGGCGGGAGCGCCTCGGGGCCGAGGACGCCGGTGCCCCGCCACGCGCCGCCCGCGATCAGTTCGAGGGCGATGACCGGGTTGACGGCCGTCTGCCAGACCACGGCCTGGGAGCCGTACTCACGCATCGACCACTCGTTGTCGACGACGTGGTACAGGTACACCTCGCGCGCGGCGCCGTCCTTCGTGCCCTTGACCCACGTGCCCGCGCAGGTCTTGCCCTTCATCCGCTCGCCGAGCGTGGCCGGGTCGGGCAGACAGGCGGCGACCACGTCGCGCGGGGAGACCTCGACCGGTCCGTCCGCGCCGGGGACGGCGACCTTCGCCGTGGCGTCGAGCCCCAGCTCGTGGAGGGTCTTGAGCCTGGCGATGAAGTCGTCGCCCAGACCGTACTTGAACGTCACCCGGCGCGCGTCCACCCAGCGGGGCATCAGCAGCACCTCCTCGTGCTCGACGTTCACGCACTCCACCGGGCCGATGCCCTCGGGAAAGTCGAAGACCTCCGGCTCGCTGAACGGCGGCGTGGTGAACCAGCCGCGGTCCCTCTCATAGACCACGGGCGGGTTGAGGCACTCCTCGATGGTCGTCCAGATGCTGAAGGAGGGCGCGAAGTCGTGGCCCTCGACGGTGAGATTCGCGCCGTCGCGGACCCCCAGCTCCTCGATCTCGTCGAAGAGTTCGTCGGCGGCGTAGCGGGCGAAGACGTCCGACAGACCCGGCTCCACCCCCATCCCCACCAGGGCGAGGCGGCCGGCCTCCGCCCAGTCCGCGGCGCGGGCGAACTGCTCGTCGCCGAGCTTCACCCCGCACCGCTCGTACGGCGCGGTCGCGTGCGGCACGGACAGCGACATCGCCATGTCCAGATAGTGCGCGCCCGCCGCGAGCGCGGCGTCGAACAGCGGCATCACGAAACGCGGGTCCGTCGCGTTGAGCAGCACGTCACAGCGCTGCGCGACGAGGAGCCGCCGCACCGCCTCCTCGTCGGAGGCGTCCAGGCGGCACGCGCTGAAGCGGCCGCCGGGGTCGTCGAGCGCGGCGACGGCCGCCTCGGCACGGGCGAGGTCGTAGTCGGCGACGATCATGTGGGCCAGGAAGCCGCGACGGGCCGCGATGCGGGTGACGGCGGTTCCGACACCGCCCGCACCGACGAGGAGTACGCGCATGTCACACACCACTTCGTTGAGACGGTCCCACGGGCGGGAGCCCCGGGAGGTGACCCGATGGAACACGAGGCGGCTTGTTAAGGTCTACGGCGTTGGCATAAGGAGCACGAGGCGGTGACGCGATGCCCAAGAAAGTGGTTCCGGAGGCGGAACGGCGCAGACGGCGGCCGACCCGGCAGGGCACCGTCCTGTCGGAGGGGCTGATCGTGCGGACGGCCCTGCGGATGCTCCACGAGCACGGAGCCGCCGGGCTGACCGCCCGCCGCCTGGGGGCCGCTCTGGGCGCCGACCCGAGCACGCTCTACCGCTACTTCGCCGGCCTGGACGGACTGACCCGGGCCATCGGCGAGGAGCTGATGGGCAGGGCCCTGGACAGCTGGACGCCCACCGGGAAGTGGCGCGCCGACCTGCGCGCCCTCGGCCTCGCCATCCACGCCTCGTACCTCGCCCACCCCCACGCCGCGCTGCTCACCGCCAGCCGCGTCACCGGCCGGCCCCGCGAGATCGCGGTCGACGAGACGATCCTCGGCATCCTGCGCGGTGCGGGCTTCGACGACGCGGACGCCGTCGGCGTCTACCACGCCTTCATCGACCTGACGCTCGCCTTCGCCGCCCTGGACGCGGGCGCACTCGCCATCAAGGACGAGGACAGGGAGGCGGACGAGGAGGTCTGGACCTCGACGTACGCCCGGCTGCCCGCCGAGACCCATCCGCACATCGCCGCCACCGCGCACCTGCTGGCGGACCGGATGAACCTCAGCGCCTATCCGGTCGTACTGGACACCCTCCTGGGCCAGGCCGAGGCCCGGCTGGCAGGGGGTTCCTCCGCTCGCCGCACACGACCGGGAGAGCCGTGCGCGGCGAGCGGAGGTCCCCGGACCGACGAAGCCGTACGGTACGGCCGCTCGCCGGCTCAGTGACGCAGGTGCGGCCGACCGGAGCCGGTCCTCTGGCCGGGCACCCGGCCCGTCCCTACGAGGCGCTGGTCCCGGCGAACCGACGGCACCTCACCTGCCGGCTTGCCGCGACGCGCGCCACCGTGCTCACCCCAGTACAGGACGCTGCCGGCGGCCAGGGAGAAGCCGATCCCCGCGCCCACCGGAGCACCGAAGCCCCCTCCCGACGCGAAGCCGACCAAAGCTCCGGCCAGCAGTCCCACCAACGAGGCGAGGGTGAAGTACCTGCGGATTCTCTCGTCCATGAAATCACCGCCTTTCATAGGCCCCTGTGCCCCGCCGTACGGCATCAAACCGACGATTCGTCACATTAGGCGAGTGATCGCGGTGCCGAAGAGAACTGAGTTGCTTTCAGTTCGGGGCCACGAACCGTGCAGCCGCCTTCGCCGCGTTCCCCACCGAAGCCGGGCCGGGAGCTGCCGGACAGTCCGGTCGTCGGCGAGGCCCCTGCCCGCTGCGGCGCGGTCGCCCACGGCGCGAGGGTCGATCGAGGCCGGCATCCCTCGCCAACGGCGACCCGGAGTGAGCCATGCTGTCGGATGAGACATAGCCGGATCTCCTGAGTACCGCCGTGAAGGAGCGCGTTCTTCAGCAACTCGGAGACGATCAGCATCGTCTTGCCCTGGGCGTCCTGTTCACGGGGTGGCGCCGACCGGACCATACGCGCGAGGTCACTGCCGCGGTAGCGCAGGCGCGGGGCGCAGTTCCGGGCCACGTCGGCGAGCGCGCGTCGACAGGTGCGTCGCGGGGCAGCAAGATGCTTCATCGTCTGGACTTCGCCTGCTGCGGCGCCGATCGCCCCCGCGGCTGCGGGACCACCTGACGGAGCGGCTTGCGCCGTTCGGGGCCTGAGCCCGCGTCACCTGCGGCGGTGTACGCCGCGTCGACCTGGACGGCGGCCTGGATCTCGGCAGCGCGCTGGTCGCCCTCATGCCGTTCGACCCCGAGTTGTCCGCCGACCTGATCCGGCACGTGGTCACCTGCCCCCATGTGGAGTACGGACTCGCGATCGGCCGCAGGCCGACGTGTGGCAGCTGATCGCCGTGGGCTGCTCGGGCCGCTTATGACCTGAGCGTTTTTCGTGGCGCGGACGAGCCTCTCCGTGTAGCGTCAGGGTCAGCTGTCGTGGTTCCGAAGTACCGGTCGCCCGTGAGCAACGCGCACGGGCGATTCTGCTGTTCACAGTCTCTGAGGACCAGGGCGATCACCTCCGGTTCCCGCACGGTGCGGGAGCCGACCTGCGAGTCCCCTTGGAGGGCACAATGGCCAGCGGAACCGTCAAGTGGTTCAACTCGGAAAAGGGCTTCGGCTTCATCGAGCAGGACGGCGGCGGCCCCGACGTCTTCGCCCACTACTCCAACATCGCCAGCTCCGGTTTCCGTGAGCTCCAGGAAGGCCAGAAGGTGAACTTCGACATCACCCAGGGCCAGAAGGGCCCCCAGGCGGAGAACATCACCCCCGCCTGAGCCCCGCCCCACGCTGCTCTCGGCACCCGCCCCGCGACTTTCGCCGGGCGGGCGCCGTGCGTTCAGGAGCTGATTTCGTCCGCAGGCCGCGGCCTCGAAGGACCTGCATGCATCCGCGCCGATAGGCTGTTTCAACACACCCGGTCACCACGGCATTGAGCTGACCGGCCTCCTCGTGCCCGGCGACGCACGGCGCGACGCCGTACCCTATCGCCCGGGCGGGGGAGGAGAGCCAGGACGTCACGGCCTCGCCGCTCACAGGTCCCGGCGGTGGACGGCCCCGCCCTTCATGACGAAACGGACGCGGCCGGTGGCGGTGATGTCCTCGAACGGGTCACCGTGCAGCGCGATCAGATCGGCGGTTACTCCTGTGGTGATCCGGCCGAGGTCGGGCCGTCGCAGCAGGTCGGCGGCGACGGTGGTGGCGGCGCGCAGAGCCCGCGGGGCGGTGATTCCGTGAGCCAGCATGGTGGGGAACTCCCGCCAGTTCTCGGCGTGGGGGAACATTCCGGCGTCCGTGCCGAACGCCACCCGGACTTTGGAGGCGGCCGGCCTCAGCAGTCCGGCGCGGAGCGCGGCGGCGTACTTCCGGTACTGGGAGCGCATGGTCGCCGAGCCGTTCCAGAAGTCGTCGTCGTCCAGCCGGTCCAGGAAGTACGTCTGCGCGTAGTGGGTGGGAACGAGATAGATCCCCTGGCGTGCCATCAGCGCGTAGGAGGTGTCGGTCGCCAGGCAGGCGTGCTCGACGCTGCGGACTCCTGCCCGCACCGCCCGGACGACGGCCTCGTCGGTGAAAGCGTGGGCGGCACACGGCAGGCCGAGGTCGCCGGCCGTCGCCACGAGCGTGTTCACCTCGTCCTGCGAGTAGGGCACGCTCGACGGGCTGTCGACCGGCGAAGAAAAGCCGCCGCTGCCCGCGTACTTGATCCAGTCCGCCCCCGCACGTGCCTGCTCACGCACCGCGCGCCGTATCTCCTCGGCACCGTCGGCCAGGGTGCCGACCTCGGTGCCGTAACGCTGGCCCAGGTCGGGCTCCTTGTCGCCGTGGCCCGACCTGGGGGACAGGATGTTCGGTGCCGCGAGTACGCGCGGCCCCTCGACCAGCCCGTCGTCCACGGCCCGCGCCAGTGACACGTTCAGCGGCAGGTGCGCGCTGCCGAGATCCCGTACGGTGGTGAAGCCGCCGTCGAGCAGGGCGCGCAGCGCGGGTACGGCGGTGAGCAGTTGGTAGCCGGCCGGCGCGGTTTCCGCGGCCTCGTCCAGCAGATGGACGTGGCAGTCGATGAAACCGGGCGTGAGGGTGCAGCCGGGGAGGTCCACGACGAGGGCACCGGCCGGTGGTTGGGCGAGGTCGCCGACGGCCGCGACGAGTCCGTCCCGCACGAGGACGCCCAGGCCGGTCACCGGCGCGTCGTCGACCCCGTTCCAGACCCGGTCGGGCCGCAGCAGGACGTCCTGGTGGGAATGTTCGCTCATGAGGATCCTCCTGGGGAGCGAGGCGGGATGTCCTGTCCGTCGAAGACGAGGGGCGTGTAGTCGGGATCGGACCACACATCACCGGGGCCGGGATTGCCCGGCTCATGGCTGCCGCCGAGCAGACGCAGCACGCCCCACGCGGCGTTGAGACCCGAGGCGAGAGCGTGGTCGAGCCAGCCCGGGGACCAACTGGTGTCGTCGCCGGCGAGGAAGAGGGCGTTGCACGGTTCGCCCGGTACCGCGGGCGCTCCGGTGAAGTTCTTCATGAAGTGGGCGAACAGGTCACGCACGTACGCCGCCTCTCCTGGGCGGGAGAAGCGGCACAGACCGCGGAAATGGGGCTCGTTCTCCCACGAGATGGTCACCGCCTCCGCCGTGTCCGCGTACCGCGTCAGCTCGGTGGCCACGTCGGGGTGGATACGGGCGAGGTCGCGGACGAAGAGGCGTACCCGGTCGCCGAGGCCGGAGGAGGCGACCTTCATGGCGTCCTGGGCCCAGGTGAACGACAGGTCGAGCACCGCCCGGCGGCCGCCCTCCCCGCGCGCCGGCCCGTAGTCGACGGTGTAGGCGGCACGGGGCAGCCGGTCGGTGAGGGTCACGCCGTCGAGAGTGGTGCCTTGCCAGAAGGGCTGTTCCAGCACCAGAGCCGTCTTGGAGCAGGGCCGGTAGCTGAGCCCGCGGACGGCACGCCACAGCCGTGGACCGAGCGGAGACCGCCCCGCAGTGGTGGAGCGAAGGTCGACGTCCGTCTCCAGCAGATGCAGCTGCGGGGTGAAGACGGCCGCGGCGAACCGTTCGCTTAGGCCGTCTTCACTGTGCACGACCACGCCGCGGTCCGGGTCCTCCGCCACCTCCAGCACGGTCACGGCTGGCCGGGGCGCGCCCTCGTTGATCTCTTCGAGACTGGTGGACCGGCCGGCGGGGGAGGACACCCGGTGGCACCAGAAGCCCTCGGCCAGGGCGCTGATCCCCTCGCGGGGGCGGTACATGGTGCCTCCCTGGGTGCAGAGCAGCAGCCGGAAGACCTCCAGCATGCTGATGTCGAAGAAGCTGTCCCAGGCGGCGGGGCCGATGCCGGCCGTGCCCAGCAGACGGGCCTGGTCGGCGCTGAGTCCGGCACCGCCGGGATCGCGCAGGAAGCGGTAGAAGGTCCACTGCTCGTAGTCGCGCACCAGCCGGGTCCAGTGGGAACGCAGTGCGCCGAGGGCCCGCGCCGCGACATCGCGCTGTACCTGCTGGAACCCGACGCGCGTGAGGGCCTGCTGCCACCGCGTGTGGGCGCGGCGGAAATCCTCGTGCAGGTCGTGCAGGTCGGTGATCTCCTCGGCGGGGTACTGCTTGCCGTCCACGTCCCATACGGTCACGGGGGTGGTGCCCTTGGCGTAGTTCTCACGGAACGGGTCCCAGTGGATGCCGAAGGTGTCGGCATACTGGCGCAGCAGCCGGGCGGAGTCGGGGAAGCGCATGCAGCCCAGCTCCACGACGGCGCTGTCCGCGGGGTTCAGCCGGACGCTGTGCATGCGTCCGCCCAGCCGGCGTCCGCCGGGTCCGCTCGTGTCGGACTCCGCTTCGTACAGCACGGGTCGGCAGCCGGCCCGCATCAGCTCGTAGGCCGCCGCCAAGCCGCTCCCGCCCGCGCCGATGACAGCCACCGGCGTGCCGAGAGCCGTCTCGGGCAGACGGCCGACACGCCGGGTTCCGGCGATGTGGGCGGCGTAGTCGAAGGGGAAGTCGACCTGTAGGTCGCAGGCGGGTGGAGGCGTCAGGTCCATGGCATTCAGCGCTCCTTGTCGTGCTTGGGTCCGGTCGGGCGGAGGGTGAGGCGGCGTTCGGGGCACGGCCAGGTGTGCACCGGGGCACCACCGGCGGAGAGTTCGGCGTACTCGGCGGTGACCCGGCGCAGCGCGGTGGTCCGGTCGGCGTGCCGTTCCTGGGCGGACAGCCGGCGCTGCTGCCACACGGCTCCGGTCATGCCCGTGATGACGCGGCGGCCGATGGTGTCCAGCAGCCGCCCCGTCTCCCGCGGGTCGACTCCGAGCAGGTCCAGCCCCTCGGCCGCGTACGGCAGCAGCCCGGGTACGAGGACGCGCGCCGGATGACGATCGGGGCCGCCGCCCCGGCCGGACGGCCACCACAGACGGGCATCGGGGCCCGAGCGGGCGGCGCCGTAGAAGTTCGCGGCCGCGTGCTCGGGGGACAGCTCGGCGCGTACGCCCGGATCGGCCGCCAGCCGGGCGGTGAGGCCGACGAGGAACGCGGTGTTGGCCGCCATGTCGGTGGCTGTGGGACCGGAGGGCAGGGCCCGGAACTCGATGCGCAGGTGCCCCGCCGGATCGTAGACGGGCCGGTTCCAGCGCCATACGGTGCTCAGGTGCACGCGCAGTTCGTCCAGCAGCGGCAGACCGCTGTGCGGGTGCCGGCGGGAAGCCGCGGCGGGGGACGACGCGGGCAGCAGGACCGGGTGTGACAGGGCCGGCTCCGCGAACAGATCGTACGCGCGGCCACTCGTCCCGACACCGCCGAAGGCGACCCTGCTCGGGCGCCGCGCGGCACGGTCGCCGAAACCGCGCTCGTACAGGGGGACGCGCCCCTCGTGCCACAGGCGCCGCCCCAGCACAAGGGACGAGTTGCCGCAGACGGACAGTACCGGTCCGGTGGCGAGCTGCGCCGCGTCGTAGGTGCGCACGAGCGCATCCGGAGGGACAGTGAGGTGTACCTGCCAGGAACAGGCCGCGCCCTGCACGGCGATCGACTCACAGCGCAGGGACCGGCCCTCCGGCCCCGGCAGGGCGACGGTGAACGGTGTGGGCCGGCGGTCGGCCATCGACCGCTCCAGCGCCAAAAAGCGCGGCAGCGCGGTGAGGGCGGAGGGCCCGAGGTCGTCCGGCGTCAGGGAGGGAAGGCTGCCGATGGGCACGGCTCGCGCCCCCAGAGCCGCCGGCTCCCGCGCCACGCGGTCCAGCATCTCGTCGATCTCGTGGCTCATGGCGCTGAAGGGCGCCCCGGCCAGGGGGAGGGGGGTGAGGTTCAGCTCCAGGTCGCACTGGCTCACCTCGGGGGCCAGGCGCCGGTCGGCCACGGCCGTGCGTACGGCATCGGCGCGGAACACCGGCCGCCCCGCCCGGCTGCTCAGAAAGAACTCCAGCTCAGCGCCGACGGTCGGTGGCACCTGGCCGAACCCGGGGGCGACCAGCACCCGTGCCAGTTCGGTGAGGTCCTCGCGCAGGCGGCGGGCGGACGTCGCGAGGTCCGTTTCGTCGAAAGCCTCCCGGCTGATCGCCCGGCCCATCAGTGGTCCGCTTGTCCTGTTCCCGAGGCGACGGACCGCCACCAGGCACGCAGGGCCGGCTCCATCCGCACCGCGCTCCGGGCGACCCACTCCTCGCGCTCGCCCCGGCCCAGGCCGTACTCGATGACCTCCAGGACACCGTCCGCGACCTCCGGCGGGTTCTGACGGTAGGCGTCGACGTAATCGACGATCTCGCTCGGCACGTCGGGTACCTCCCGCAGGACGTCGCCGAGCGCGGCGCAGGTGTTGCACCACAGGGTGAAGTCGGTGCGCGCCAGCAGGGCGGCCTCCGCCGCTCCCGCGTGGAGCGCCACCCAGGAGATGAACTCGGTGAAGCGACGCACCGGTTCCGCGACCGGCGCGGTGCGCATCTCGTCCGCGGACAGCCCCACCGAGGCGGCGGCACCGGACACCATCCGGTGCCGCGCCTTCATGAGTTCGTGGGCCACGAACGAGAAGAAACCGCCTGGCACTTCGTGCGGGTAGCGCGACAACAGAAGTCCATAGGCCGTGAACTCCGCCTCCTGCGACTGGAATTCAGCCAGGGCGAATCGCCTCAGATGCGACGTGTCGATGTTTCCCTCACGGGCCAGGGCGATCAGCTCGTTGCTCCTGACATGGTCGGCGACGTTCGCGCCGACCGCGTCGATGAACTCCGTGGCTGCCATGGGTAACCCTCCTCATGGGTCGGATGCGTGGCATACGGATGGTGCTTCGGGTGACTTGAGGGCGAAAGGTCTTTCCACGTGGTCGAGTTCGCGGCACGATCACGCGGTTCGTGCGGCTCTTTCGTCTGAGCCGGTCGACCATGCACGAATAGCCCGCGCCGCGGACCCTATGCCGTAACTGCACTGGTACCTTCGGGCTGGTCCGTACGGGAAGACAGGGAATCGCCGTGTCCGGTGGTACCGGATCCGTCTCCCGATCTCTCTCCCTCTCTCTCCCGGAACACGCATCACACCGATGAGCATGATTCGGCACATCGCTGACCGGTCACCACGGGAAAAGTTCCGGGCAATATGTCCACGGCCCCGCCGGTGTGTTGCTTCGCCGAGGCGGCAAGGAGTATCACGAAGTACGAGCGCTGAGAAGTGTTACCGCCGCGCCACCCTCGCACGATCTCCGCCGGAAAGAAGTTGATCTTCCATCATGCCACACGTCTGCGAAGTGGGCGGAGAGCATGCGCACGTGTGCTCCGAATGTTGCCTGAAGTGCGAACTGCGATCTTCTCTCCGAAAGATCTCCGACACTTTGAGCAGGATTGAAGAGAGATGCAATGGTGGGCACGGCGAATGCGGGAGTTCCCCGCTCGTCCCCTCTCCAACGGGGCAGTCCACGAAGGGAAAGGACGACGAATTTCCCTGGTCGCAGCTCACCGACCGGGAGAGGCAAGCGGTCGACTTGCTCGTCACCGGCGCCTCCAACCGGATCATCGCGAAGAGGATGGGCCTCTCCGAGCGCACGGTCAAGAACCATCTGCAGTCCGCCTACCGGAAGTTACAGGTGCACAGCCGCTCAGAGGCGATACTGAAACTGGTGGGCTGGGCCGCCCGGAACCCGACGGCCCCCGCACCGTCGGACGTCGATCCCTGACCGCGGCCCTGAGACGAGGGCGCTGCCTCCCTGGCACGCGGCGCGGGCGGCGACTCCGCACCGCTCGACGCCGGCGGAAGGAGGCTTCTGCGACTTCCAGCCCGTCGTGGACGGCGGCACCTGCCCCTGGAACTTCGACTGCCACAACTGCGACAAGTTCGCCATGACGGGCGCCGGTCTCGTCCACTGGCACCGCAAACGCGAGCACTGGCGCACGCTTGCCGAAGGCGCCCCCGACCCCCGCCACCGGGGCTACCCGCACAAGTACTCCGACCCCACCGCCCGCGCGATCGACGGGCTGGAGGGCGCTTTGACCGCCGTCGGCCTGCTCGAAGAGGCCCTCGGCCTCGACCTGCGCCGCCCGCAGCACTTCTGCGGCCGCGTCTGGTCCGCCGCCTTCCGGGCCGGTGAACTCGCCTACCAGCAGGACGGGTTCGAGACCGACCTCGACGACCTCAGCCCCCGGGCCGGCTGAACGATGACGTCCATCATCCCGCCCGCGGCCGCCCTCGCCGCACGGCACCGGCAGACCGAGCGCGGGCTCGCCGACGTCCAGGCCGCCATCGCCCGGCTGCGCCGCGAGACCGGACAACTCACCGTCACAGCCATCGCCCGTCGCGCCGGCGTCTCCAGCACCTTCCTCCACGAGAACCCACAGGCCCGCCTCCTGATCCAGGACGTGGTCGCCACCGCCCGAATAGCGCACCCGCCGCGTCACCGACGAGCACGACCGTGTCGAGGCGGCCTGGCACGAGCGTGCCCTCAAGGTCGAGCACGGCCTCACCCAGGCACACCACGAGATCCGGGCCCAGCGCAATCGCATCGGCGAGCCCATGGGCCGGCTTCGCGGCACCGAGACGACCAGCAACGGTGCCCCCAGCTCCTCGCCCGCTGCCAGCCGGTCGACGGTGGACACGGTGTTCCGGCTCGGCCCAAGGCCCGCCGTGAGTACCAGAACCGGGTAGGCCACCCTCACACCCTGACCAAGATCGTTCTCACCGACAACCGCTGTACCGATGTTCCAACCGCCGCCAATTGCATCAGATGCGAATTGGCGACAGCGTGCGAATCGCCCTGAAGGGGGGCGCCAACCGCGCTGCGGATTCGTGGCGTTGGGCGCTTGAGCTACCGGTGACAGTAGCGGCAGACACAGCCTTGCCGCCACCCATCCAGGGGGCTGACCTGCGGGTTTTCTGGCGACTCGCATAGGATGCGATTTCCTCGCATCAGATGCGAGTCGCGGAGAGTGGTGAATCGGTGGGGTTCAACGGGTCGATACCGGGTGCGGCAAGGCTGCATCTGGTGGACGGGGTCGCGCTGCTGCGGCCGGAGGAACAGGTCTTCACGGCGATGCTGACGGGGTTCGCCAATCAGCAGCTGGCGCGGAATCTGGCCCGCACGACCGTGGAGGGCCGGGAGAACGCGGTGAAGGCGTTCACCGCGTACGTGAACACCTACCCGTGGAACTGGACGCCGGCGATGGTCGACGAGTGGCTCGGGGATCTGCGCTCGCTGCGCGATCTGAAGCGTTCGACGATCCGTTCGTACTCGGAGGCCGTCCGGTCCTTCTGCCACTTCGTGACCGACCCCCTCTATGAGTGGACCGCGACCTGCGAGGAGCGCTTCGGCACCCACCCGGTTCAGGTGGTGCACGAGTGGAACACCGCGGTGCACGTCCAGGACAATGAGTCCGACCCGAAGAAGCGGGCGTTCACCAAGGCTGAGCTGCACGCCTTCTTCGCCCACTGCGACGACGAGGTCGCCCGCATCCGCTCGCTGGGCCGCAAGGGCTGGCTGCCCGCGTTCCGCGACGCCACCGTGTTCAAGACCGCCTACGCCTACGGGACACGGCGCAACGAAACGCGGATGCTCGATGCCGCCGACTTCGGCCGGAACCCCCACGGGGCCGAGTTCGGCGAGTTCGGCCGCTGCCAGGTGAGGTTCGGCAAGGCGAAGAAGGGCTCGCCGCCCAAGCGCCGCGGAGTGCTGACCGTGTTCGACTGGACCCCGGACGTCCTGGACGAGTGGTTCACCGAGGTCCGCCCTCACTTCGGGACCGACGGCAACCCGGCAGCGTGGCCGTCCGAACGGGGCCTGCGGATCGGCTGCCAGCGGATCAACTCCCGTTTCAAGGCATACCGCGAGGCCCTGGGCCTGGACGACGGACTGGACTTCCACTCGCTGCGGAGGTCCTACGTCACCCACCTGATCGAGGACGGGTGGGACCCCCGCTTCGTCCAGGAACAGGTCGGTCACGAGCACGCCAGCACCACCTCCATCTACACCTGTGTCTCGTCGGACTTCCGCACCCGGACCCTGCGCCGGCACCTGGACGACACCATCGCTGCGGCCCTTCAGACCCGAAGCGGGAGGAACGCATGAAGCGCAAGGTCGGCTACACCTGGCGGCTGCGCGAGGTGATGGCCCAACATCAGATCTTCACGGCCACCGAGCTGGTCCCGCTGCTGCGTGAACGCGGGATCGACCTGTCCGCCTCGCAGGTCCACCGTCTGGTCTCCGGGACCCCGGAACGGCTGTCGTTGCAGGTCATGGCCGCACTCTGCGACATCCTCACCTGCACCCCGGCCGACCTGGTGGCCACCACCGCCGAGAACGCCGGGGTCCGCAAGACCGCCACCGGCGACCTTCCGGCCCTGTCCGCGAACGTCGCCAAGCTGCGGCCCCGCGCGGCCCGCATCCTGCCCGACGCATGAGTCGGACCTATGCCACCGACGAGCAGTACGAACGCTGGTTCCTGGCGGAGTGCTGCCGCTGCGGACGCCGCAAGCACAAGGCCGGCACCTGGCCGGACGGCTACGTCTGCCGGACCTGTTCGGACCGCGCGGTTCGGACACGGGGCACCTGCCCCGGATGCGGCCAGGACCGGGCGCTTCCCGGTCTCCGTCCCGGCGACGGCGCCGCGATCTGCACGACCTGCGCAGGTTTCTCCCAGACCTTCGACTGTTCACGCTGCGGCTTCGAAGGCAAGCTCCTGGGCGGGCGGCTCTGCGAACGCTGCACGCTCGCCGACCGGCTCACCGCTCTGCTGGACGACGGCACTGGCCGCGTCCGCCCGGAACTGACACCGCTGTTCGACCTGCTGGTGGCGATGGATAAGCCCAGCAGCGGGCTGGCCTGGCTGGCCATGCGCCGCGACCAACCGGGAAACGCCTCCGAGCGGCTCCGGCAGCTCGGCCTCGGCCAGATCCCGCTGACCCACGACGCCTTCCACGAACTCCAGCCCTGGCGGTCGGGC
Organism: Streptomyces sp. WP-1; assembly: GCF_030450125.1. NCBI lineage: Bacteria > Bacillati > Actinomycetota > Actinomycetes > Kitasatosporales > Streptomycetaceae > Streptomyces > Streptomyces sp. WP-1. The sequence goes on along the minus strand of NZ_CP123923.1, from coordinate 109,824 downwards.
GCTCACCTGGAAGAACTGCTGATGGCGAGTGGGGTCCTACCCGCCGTCGACAAGTACATCTGCTCGTTCCAGCGCTGGCTGCCCGGTCATCTGGCCGATATCGCCAACCCCGAGCACGCGAAGACGATCAGGCTCTTCGCGACCTGGCGCGTCCTTCCTCGACTGCGGGCACGAGCCGACCGCGGCCACATCACACCCAGCATCCGCCGCTTCGCCGCCGAGCAGATCAAGCACGCGACCGCCTTCCTCCAGTGGCTCGGCGATCGGAACACCACCCTCGCCACCTGTGGCCAGACCGACGTCGACGCCTGGTGGGCCGAGAACAGCGAGCACGGCCGCAACTGCCTTCGGGCCTTCCTCAACTGGGCCATGCAGAGCCGCCACTGCCGACGCTCGCTCTCGCTACCCGCGATGAAGACCACCCGGCGAGCCGCGCTGAGCGAAGACGAACGCCTGGACGCCCTCGGTCGACTGTTGACCGATCCGGACACGCCGACGAACCTCCGCGTCGCCGGCGTCATCGTGCTTCTCTATGCCCAGCCCCTCACCCGGATCGTCCGGCTCACCGTCGACGACGTGATCCACGACGGAGACGCAGTCCTGCTCCGGCTCGGGGAACCGGCCTCACCCGTCCCCGAGCCGGCCGCCTCCCTGCTGCGGGACTACATCGCCGACCGCGACCACATGAACACCGCCACCAACCAGGCGTCCCCCTGGCTGTTCCCCGGCCGCGGTGCGGGCCAGCCCTTCCGCCCCGACCACCTGTCCGCACTCCTCAACGAGATCGGTGTCCCAGTGGCAGCAGCCCGCGGCGCCGCCATCCGGCAACAACTCCTGGAAATGCCCGCCCCCGTCGTCGCAGACGCTCTCGGCTACCACGACAAGACCACCACCCGCCTCCTCAAGGAGACCGGCGGGACCTGGAGCCGATACGCCACCGGAGATCACGCAAAGTCACCAGCAGGCTGGGTCCCACGAGAAACTGGCGACAGTTGAATACGAGCCCCTACCAGTACCGAGGCCGGTGACCGACGCTGCGGCATTCGAGGACGCCTTGGCCGACAGCCTGGACCGGGCCGTGACACCTGTCCGGTGAACCGGGGCCCCGGTGTCTCCGTAGTACCGGACGCGTCCGCGGGCGGCATCCGGATCCGGTGCCGCCGCGCTGTGGTCCGCGTCCGCGGACACGCGGACGTCCTTCGCCGACAGATGGTTACGGCGTGAAACACGGCCGGGTTCACGCCATGGACGGAAAGGAGCCGAGAACCGGGCGCGAGCGCGGTGCGTTCGCCCCGCACGGGCACCGGGAAGGTGTTGCCGGTGTCTGTTCGTTCGGCCGCGCGACGCGGCCGAGGACCGTACAAGCGATAAGGACCTTTTTCATGAGCCGGACCAAGTCACCTACGCGGATTCCGAAGACGATGCCCGCGGTGGCGTACCGCACTCCTTTGCAGGCCGATGATCCGGAGAGCCTGCTCGACGTCGTACTGGACGTGCCGGAACCCGGGCCGCGCGATCTGCTGGTGAAGGTCGAGGCGATCGCCCTCAACCCGGTGGATCACAAGGTGCGGCAGAGCACCGACCCGGGCGGTGAGGCGAAGGTGTTGGGCTGGGACGCGGCCGGCACCGTCGCGGCCGTGGGCGACGAGGTCGAGCTGTTCTCCCCCGGCGACGAGGTCTACTACGCGGGCGCTCTCGACCGGCCCGGCGCGAACTGCGCATACCACGCCGTCGACGAGCGTCTCGTCGCCCACAAGCCGGCCACCCTCAGCTTCACCGAGGCGGCGGCGCTGCCGCTGACCTCGCTCACCGCCTGGGAGGGCCTCTTCGAGCGGCTGAACCTGCGGGAGCGCCCCATGGAGCGGACGGGCAGCCTGCTCGTCACCGCGGCGGCGGGCGGCGTGGGCGCCATGGTGACGCAACTGGCGCGGGCGCTCACCAGTCTCACGGTCATCGGCACCGCCTCCCGCCCCGAGACGGCCGACTTCGCCCGCAGGATGGGCGCCCGGCACGTGGTCGACCACCACCAGCCGCTGCTGCCCCAGCTGTCGGAGGTGGCGCCCGACGGCCTGGAGCACGTCTTCAGCACCGCCGGCACCGACCGCAACCTGGAGGCCTACGCCGAGGCGCTCAGGCCGTTCGGGCACATCGTGGCCGTCGACGACTTCGAGAGCCTGCCCGTCGGTCTCCTCAAGCCGAAGAGCATCTCGTTCCACTGGGAGTTCATGTTCACCCGCTCGATGTTCGGCACACCCGACCAGGCCGCACAGCACCACATCCTGGCCCAGGTGGCCCGCCTGGTCGACGCGGGCCACCTCACCACGACCGCCACCCGGGACCTCGGTCCGGTCAATGCCGCGAACCTGCGCCGGGCGCACCAGCTCCAGGAGTCCGGGAAGACGGTCGGCAAGACCACGCTCACCGGGTTCTGAGCCACCACCGGGACAGCGCGCGGAAAGGGCCGGGACAGCGGCGACAGGTGCACTGGGCTCACCGAACAAGGAGCCCAGATGGCCAACCCCGTGGATCGCCCCGACGCGGCATCCTCCTGGACCACGCCGGACGTCGAGGACGCCGGCGTGGTCCTCACCCCGCTGATGAACCAGCGGTACCTGCGCGACCTGGCCCGGTACCGGTGGCTGCTCGCCTCCGCCACGCGGGTCCCGTACGACCGCGCGCAGGCCCTGCTGGACTGGTGGAACACCCTCACCACGGTCATGACCGCACACCACCAGGCCTTGGAGGCGACCTTCCGGGCGCTGCCGGCCGCGACGGACCCCGAGGCCGAATCCGCGCTCTCCGCGCTGGCCACACGGCACGCCCTGCTGGCCGCGTCGCGCGCCGACGCCGGCATGTTCCTGACCCACGTCCTCGACACCGGCCGGCCGTCCAGCTCGGCGCAGCTGCCCTTCATCCGTTTCCACGAGGAGGCGACGGCGACCGCCTTCTGGGAGGAGCGCGAGTTCCTCCCCCTGGCGGCACGGTCCCTCACGCCTGCCGACCGGCTGCGGGTCGAGGCCTCGGTCCTGGCCGTTCAGGCAGCCGGGGACACCCTCGCCTTCGTCCTGCCCTGGCTGTGCGAGACGCTGCCGCCGTCCCGACGGCAGGTCATCCTCTCCGCGTTCCCCGCCGGCATGACCCGCGTCTACCACGAACAGTGGCTTCCCGCCCATGCCCGCCTCGCCGCCCGCGCGTGGAGCGGACCGCCCGCACAGCCGCACGGGCCCGCGTGAAGGCCGGTCCACCCGCGGTGCGCGGGCCCCGGCGTACCGGGCCGCGGTGAACCGGGGTGCGGCAGCCGCCGTAGCCAGGCGTGAAACGGCGTCGAGCACGGTGAACCACCGGCATGCGCCGTCCGTAACCATCCACGACCGAGTTTTTCCCCTCATACGAAGGAATCGACATGCCGCTCACAGGAAACCTCGCCCAGCCCTCTCCCGCCGAGGAGCAGGCGGTCCGCCATATCGACACCGTCTTTCAGATGCTCACGGGGCACTGGGTCGCGCAGACGGTGCGGGCCGCCGCGCATCTGCGGATCGCGGACCACCTCGCGGCCGGGGACCGTACGGCGGACGACGTCGCGCGGCGGGAGAGGAGTGACCCCGCGACCACCTACCGTCTGATGCGTGCCTGTGCCTCGCTCGGGCTGCTGGCCCATGAGGGAGAGGGCCGCTTCACGCTCACGCCGCTCGGCGAGGTGCTGCGCGAGGGCGTGCCGGGTTCGCTCCGCGAGGCGGCTCTCGCCCAGGGCGCCCCCGGCCACTGGCAGAGCTGGGGGGTCTTCCCCGAGGCCGTCAGGGTGGGTGGCAACGGCAGCGAACTCGCCCTCGGTGAGAGCCTGTTCGACTACTTCGGCAAGAATCCCGCCGAGGCCGCGCTGTTCTCCAAGGCCATGTCCAACATGACCGGTCTGGTCGTGGAGGACACGGTCGCGCTGCTGGACCTGGCCGGTGCCGAGCGGGTCGTGGACCTCGGTGGCGCGGACGGCGCCCTGGTCATCGCGCTGATGCGGGCGCACCCGCGTCTTGAGGGTCAGGTGTTCGACCTGCCGCACGTGGTGGGCGGCGCCGAGCAGGCGGCGGCCAGGGCCGGTGTGTCCGACCGCTTCACGCCGGTTGCCGGGGACTTCTTCGAAGGCGTGCCGGAAGCCGACTACTACCTGCTGAAGTGGGTCCTGCACGACTGGGCGGACGAGCAGTGCCGGACCATCCTCGCCAACTGCCGCGAGGCGGCACGGCCGGGCGCCCGCATGCTGGTGATCGAGGCCCTGGTCGGGGAGACCGGCGGACCCGACCCGGCCGCCGTGCTGGACATGAACATGTTGGCCGTCTCCAGCGGACAGGAACGCGACCTGGGCGAGTTCGACGCCCTCTTCGGCGCCACCGGCTGGAAGCGTACGGACATCCGTCCCACCCGGTCGCTCTACTCACTCATCGAACTGGAAGCGGTCTGACGAAAGCGCCGCCCGCCCCGGTCCGTCCGCCCTGCCCCCGCACCCGTCGCGGGGGCAGGGCGGAGGCATGTCCGCACACCGGAAAGCGAATTGTCACAGAACTGTCTCGACGCATTGTCCGGCGAACCGCTTCCGATGAATCCCCGTAATCCGAGTGTCAGCGTCCCACCGCGACGGTGTGGGGCTGAGGTTGTTCCATGTTCCGATTACCAAGGGGTACGAGATGTTCCGTACGCGCACCATGGCTGCCGTTGCCGCCGTGACCGGTGCACTGCTGCTTTCCGCCTGCAATGGCGGTGGCGGCGGCGAGACCAAGAGCGACGCGGCTGCGGTCGACACGAGCGCATTCCGGTTTCTGTCCGGTACGGCCAAGCAGAACAATGCCGACCTGACCCAGGGCGACACCGCGGCCGGCGCGGTGCCGAGCGTTGTGACGAGGAATCCGAAGCCGATCCTGCGCAAGTGGGTCCAGCTGTCCGCCGGAAAGGCCGGCGACCTGAATCCGGTGACGATCAACGGCGCGGGATTCGTCCTCTACCGATTCGACAAGGACTCGACCGACCCGTCCAAGTCGAACTGCTCCGGCGACTGCGCCACCATGTGGCCGCCGTACCTGGTGGCTCCGGGCGGCCGGGTCTTCCTGGACGGCGTCAAGAAGGAGAACGTCGGGTTCATCCGGCGGGACGGCGGCTTCCAGGTGACCATCGGCGGCAGCCCGGTCTACCTCTTCAGCATGGACACGAAGGCCGGTGACACCAACGGGCAGGGACGCCAGGGCACTTGGTTCGGTGCGACCCCCGACGGGCAGCGCGCGGGCCGGAAGGGCGACGGCAAGGGGGCTCTCCCGCCGCTGCCGTCCGGCCCCGGCACCACTCCGGCGGCCACCAGCGCCACCTTCTTCGACTCGGCCGACTTCGCCGAGCCGGCCGAGGGCATCGTCGGCCCCGGCTGCAAGCCCGTCCGGTTCGACGGTTCGGTCTCCATCACCGGTTTCGCGAAGGTGTGGTCCGGTGACAACTGCACCGGCAAGTCCGCGCGTATCGACAAGAACGTCAAGGACCTGAAGGCGCTGGGCATCGGCCCGGTCAGGTCCATCGGCTTCACCTCCGGCGACTCGGCCGGCAGCCCGAGCCCGAGCGCCTCGGCCGCGGCGAACGCGACCTTCTTCGACGCGCCGAACTTCGGTGAGCCGGCCCAGGGTCTGGGCGGTCCCGGCTGCCAGGCCGTACGGTTCGGTGGCTCGGTCTCCATCTCCGGTACCGCGAAGGTGTGGTCGGGTGACAACTGCACCGGCAAGTCGAAGGTGATCGACAGCAATGTCGCCGACCTGGACTCGCTGGACATCGGCCCCATCAGGTCGGTCCGCTTCTCCGGCTGATCCTCTTCGCTCCGGGGGGGGCTTCCCCCGGTTGACCAGTGGGCCCCCGCACAGCCGTGTGCGGGGGGCCACTCGCACACGCGGCGCCCACCGGTCGCGCGTTCCCGTGGGCTGCCTCAGCAGAAGCACGCCAGTACGGAGGGCGTGGCGGCGAACCAGGCGTGGACCGTGCTCACGTCGACGGCGGCGGCACCGGCGGCCGACCGGCCGGCGTCGAGCCGCTCCAGCAGGACGCCGATGGCGCGACGGGCGAGGGGTTCGAGCACCCGGCCGTGGGCCTCCCGGGCTCGGCCTGTCCACAACGCGGAGGTTTCGCGGGCCTTTCGAGGGTCCGGGAAGCCGCACAGCGCGACGGCCGCGAGACCGGCGGCGGCCACCGCCCGGCGGTCCAGCGGCGCGGCCGGGGAATCCCAGACGTCCCGGAAGATCGTTTCCGCGTCGCCGAAGTCGCGGCCGTGCAGCGCGAGGAACCCGCGCAGGCCGGCCGTGGCCGCCAGGAGGTCGTCCGCGCTCAGCTCCTGCGCGATCCGCACCGCCTCCACCAGCCGCCGCTCGGCCTCGGCGAGGGCTCCCTCGGACAGGTCCAGGAAGACGATCCTGAGCACCACGTACGCGTACCGGGCGCGGGCCCCGATGGGCCGCAGGACGCGCGCGGCCTCGGCCCACTGGTCGCGGGCGCGTTCGCGCAGGCCGTCGCTCTCGTCGGCGTCGCCGCAGAGCATGAGCGAGAAGGCGCGCGCGAAGTCGTCGTTGCCGGCGCGGGACGCCGAGACCGCGATCAGTCCGTGCCGCCGGGCGCCGTCGACGTCGCCGTGCTGGAGGCAGTAGGTCGACCAGTTGGTCTGGAGGACGGCCCGTTCCCAGTGGAAGTCGGTGTGCCGGACGACGGACTCGGCGCGGGCGAAGCGTTCGGTGACGTCGTCGTACCCGTTGAGCATCGCGTGCAGGGTGTCGTAGCACGGTCCGACGACGGCGAGGGCGGGGTTGCTCGCGTGGTGCCAGGCAGCTTCGTGCCGCTCGATGAAGGAGCCGGCCTCCTCGTGCCGGCCGGCGACGTGGTTGAGCCAGGCGAGCCAGGCGATGGTGTAGAAGAGTGCCCACTCCTCTTCCTGCGTGGGAACCGGGGACGGCTCACCGGAGGCCGTCGTCCGCTCCGCGAGTGCCGCGTCGTAGGCACGCAGACCGCGCCGGAGGCGGTCGATGCCCTCTTCCTCGCGGCCGCTGATGAACCAGTAGTAGCCGAGCCGGGCCTCCAGCAGCAGGCAGGTGACGGTTCGTGAGCGGGCCTTCAGCAGGTCGGAGGCGGCCTTGATGTTGGCGGACTCCTCGGTGAGCCGTGCGGCCCACCGGGCCTGGTCCCCGGAGGCGAGGTCGCGGGTGCCCTCGGCCACGAAATGGACGGCCCACCGCGTGAAACGCTCCTCGGCCTCGTCCGCCGTGCCCTCCTCACGGAGCCGCGCACCCGCGTACTCGCGGACGGTCTCCAGCATCCGCAGCCGCGTCCCGTGCGCGCCGGGGGCCGGAACGAGGAGGGACTTGTCGACCAATTGCGCGAGCACGTGCAGGATTTCGGAGCTGTCCTCGCCGGCGAGCCGGGCCGCCGACTCGGCCACCTCCACACAGCAGCCGCCGGCGTAGAGGGAGAGTTCGGTCAGCAGCTTCTGTTCGGCCGGCTCGAGCAGCGCGTAGCTCCAGTCGAGGACGGCGCGCAGGGTGCGGTGCCGGGCCGGGGCGGTCCGTTCGCCCTTGACCAGCAGGGCGAAGCGGTTGTCGAGACGCGCCTCGATCTCCTGGACCGACAGGACCCGGACATGGGCCGCGGCCAGTTCGACGGCCAGCGGCAGACCGTCGAGCCGGCGGCACAGGGAGCGGATGTCCTGCCGTGCGGAGCCTTCCCGTCCGAAGGACGGGTCGATCATGACGGCGCGCGCGCTGAACAGGTCGGCCGCCTCGTCGTCGGGCAGCGGTGCCAGGGTGTGGACGGCCTCGCCGTGGATGCCGAGCGGCTCCCTGCTGGTGGTCAGCACGGTCAGGGCGGGGCAGCGTCCAAGGAGGGCCGCCACCAGCGAGGCCACGGGCTCCAGCACGTGCTCACAGTTGTCGAGCACGAGGATCACCTCGCGGCCGGTGAGGAACGACACGAGGCGGTGCGTGGTGTCGTGCGGGGGCTGGTCGGGACGGACGGAGGCGTCGGACAGGCCCAGGGCGACGGCGACCGCCGCGATGACGTCGGTGGCGTCCGCCGAGGCCAGTTCGACCCACCAGACGCCGTCGCAGGACGGCTGGAGCCGGGCGCAGGCCTCCAGGGACAGCCGCGTCTTTCCGACCCCTCCGGGCCCGAGCACGGTCACCAGCCGCTCGCGTACGACCGCGGCACACAGGTCGTCCAGCTCGCGGTGCCGACCGACGAACGGCCCGAGGGAGGGGCTGAGGTTGCCCGCGGGCAGCGGCTCGGCGGAGGGTGCCCCGGCGGCGCGGGGACTCGCGGCGCGGGTGCCTTCGGCAGGGGCGCGGGCGGGTCCGGCGAAGGCACCGGGTCCGGCAGAGGAGGGGGCGGGCCCCGCAGGGGTGCGGGAAGGTCCGGCAACCGGACTCAGGGAGGCGTCCTGGCGCACCATCGAGGCGTGCAGGGAGCGCAGTTCGACGGAGGGCACGGTACCGATCTCGGCCTTGAGGAACCGCCGCCCCTCCTCGTACGCCTCCAGGGCTTCGGCGACGCGTCCGGCACGGTAGAGGGCCAGCATGAGGCGGCCCCGCAGCCCCTCGCGCAACGGTGAGCGGGACACCAGAGCCTTCAGTTCCGGGACGAGTTCCTCGGCCCGGCCGAGTTCGAGTGCGGCCGACGCGCTGTCCTCCAGGGCGCTCAGCCGCAGTTCCTCCAGGCGGGCCCGCTCCGCGTCGAAAGCCGGCCCCTCCAGGTCCTCCAGCGCGGACCCGCGCCACAGGGACACGCCCTGCCGGAAGGCGTGCAGGGCCTCCAGGTGCCGCCCCGCGGCGAGTTGGGCCCGGCCGCGCGCCACCGCCGAGTCGAAGAGAGCGACGTCCCTCTCGTCGTCCGGTTCCAGCTGCAGCCGGTAGCCGCCGTGCCCGAACAGCAGCCGGCCCTCCTCACCGTGCGCGGCCAGGACGGCGCGGGTCTTGGCCACCTGGACCTGGAGGGCGTTGACCGGGTCCTTCGCCTCCCGGTCCTGCCACAACTCGTCGATGAGGGTGTCGCGTCGTACGGTGGCGCCCTCGGCGAGGAGGAGCCGGCCGACGATCGCGCGGGAGAGGGCGCCGGGCAGGAGGACCGCGCCTTCGCGGCTGTCCAGCTCCAGACGGCCGAGCAAGCGGAACTGCATGGAGGTCATTGTGCCGTGCCCTCGCCACCTGCCCGAACGGGAGTAGTTCCGGGCGGGGAGAGGCGGCACGTCTACGGGGCCGGTCCGGTGAACCACAGGCGCACCGCGGTCGTATGACAGCTGCGGCCGGAAAGGTGTCCCTTCCCGGCCGGTCCGGGCCCACTTGTCCCTCCCGGCGCTGGGCCCGGACCTCCTCCCTCCGTCCGACGGCGCGACGGCGCGCGCCATGCCCTCCCGGTGGCGTGTTCAGGCGGTGTGTCCCCGCTTGGCCAGTGCTTCGCGCAGCGACTTCAGGGCCAGGTGGGTGCGGGACTTCACCGTGCCCGAGGGGATGCCGAGGAGCTGCGCCGTCTGCGCGACGGGCCGGTCGAGGTAGTGGACGTGGACGAGTATCTCCCGGTGCTGGAGCGACAGGTCCCCGAGTGCCTCGCGCACGATCTTCTTGCTGAGGGAGCGCTCCACGTGCTCCGGGCCGGGCAGGTCGTTCAGCGCGGCGTCCCCGGTCTCCGGGGGGCGGGTCTGCCGGGCCCGGTGGCCGTCGATGACGAGGTTGCGGATCACGGTGACGAGCCAGGGCCGTACGCCCTCCGCCTCCGGGTCGAGCCGAGCCGCGTGCCGCCATGCGCGCAGGACGGCCTCCTGCACCACGTCCTGCGCCTGGTGGGAGTCCCCGAGGAGGAGCCCGGTCGCGAACCTCAGGAGGTGGACGCCGTGCTTGTCGTAGACGGCGCGGATGAACGCCTCGTCGCCTTGCCGTTGCTCTTCCCTCTTCCGGCCAGCTCTGTCCCCGTTCCCCGCGCCGCGTTCCTGCCCGGCCTCGATCGGCCGGCCCGGCGCCGTCCCCCGGTTGCCCGTACTGAGTCTCATGCTGTCCCCGATGCGTGCCGGTGGTGAGGCCGGACACCTGTGCTCGTTGAAAACTGAACGAGACCCACCATCGGAGAGGGCGCTTACCAGGCTCTTAACGCCCGCCTTCCCCGCTCGCCCGGCCGGGAAAGCACCGCGAAAGCGCCGGAAAGGGGGACGGGAACACCCCCGCGCGAGCCGCCTGTTCAGCCCTCGCCGCCCGGCCGGACCCGCGAGACGGAGAGGCCTTGCAGGAACGGCGACACGTGCGGCCGCGTGCGGGTCCAGTGCCTCGCAGATGGCCAGGGCCGTCCCCCACGCCTCGCGGGTGCCCCCGGGGTCTCCCATGGCGAGCTTGGTCCGCCGACGTGGGAGAGGGCGTCGGCCTCGTTGACGGCGTCGTCGAGGCCCCGGTCGACCTCGTGCCTGGCAGCATGCCCGAGGCTTGAATCTCGGCGCGTCCCCCGGAGACCGGCGAGGATCAACTCCTCGGCCTCTCCTGCCTCGACGACGCCGACGGCCACCTCACGAGGAGGGTCGTCCGCGACGCACTGGGGCGACCGCCGCTGGATCCGAACCGCACCGCGCCCCTGTACGAGCGGGCACGCCTCGTCGCCGGCCGCTCTGGCGGCCCGGATGCGTGCCGCGCGGTGTACGGAGCGATCGGGCTCCCGGCCGTACGCCGTCTCCGTGCCCGCCGTCTGGAGGCCGCCCCCGACTCGCAGCCGTTCCGCTCCGGCCCGAAGGACGGCCGCCGCCTCCTGGAGTTGGAGACCGGTGTCGACACGGTGGAGCAGACCCGCCGGATGTTCGAAGCCGCCGCCCGGCTGGCCGCCCGGCTCCAGGACGGCACGTGGGAGCGCGCCGTCGCCCATGCCCCGGCTACTGCCCGCCCTGGCGACGGCCCGGCAGCCGGGCACCCGGCAGCCCGGCACCCGGCACACGCCGGGCCGGACCACTGGAGGAGTTGTGCGAGCATCCCGGAAGAACGCCCCGACCCCGTCGCCGCACTCGCACGCGCCCGTGCGGCCCGCGCGGAGACGGCCGCCGCGCTCGACGAGGACCAGGAGCCCGGACCCGGGCCCGATGAGCTCCCGGGGGCAGCCGGTCTGGAAGCACCCCCGGAAGCCGAGGCCGATGGCTGCGAAGAAGAAGAAGGAGGAGCAGTGGAGTCCACCCGGTGGGCTCCACCGGGTGGACTCCACTCCGCTGGGCGGCAGCCGCGGTTTCCAGGACGACGCGCTGCTGCGGGTCGACCGGACGTTCAGCAGGCGGGGATCAGTTGAGGATGTTGATCTGAGTGTTGCGGATGGTGGTGCCCAGCGGGCACTCGACATCGGTGCGTGTCCGGCCGCCGTTGACGATGATCGGCGCGGAGGTCTTGTTCTGTCCGTAGGTGCAGTTCAGGCGGAGACTGAACGTCCCGCTGCCCGAACAGGCTCCCCATCCCCAGGTGTTGCCGCTGCCGGCGTCGATGCCGGAGCCGCAGTCGTAGAGACCCGACGCCGAGGCGGTGCCCGCTCCCACCACGCCGGGCACTACGGCGCCCGCCAGCAGGGCGGCCGCCACCAGCAGTCGGCGCACGCGGCGGGCGGGGCGGCGGGCCCCGGGGACGGCTGCCGACGGAACGGATGTGTCTTCAGACATGACGATTCCCTTCGGTTCGGCCGGGCTTGCCACCGGTGGTGCCGCCCGGTGCCGTCTTTTGTAGACCGCGGTGCGGCCGCCCGGGCCCGAGTGTGCACGGGCCCGTCGCCCGTGCACACGCGCTGCCGTGCCCGGGCGCCGTGTGGTATAGCGCGCCGCCGCGCAGTATGTGGCGCCCCTCGTCCGAAAATCGGCTCGTAGCGAGGGACAAAGTGCTTCAGGGTGGGGTGAACGGGCAAACGCGGCAGAGCGGATCGGCCGGTGTGCAGAGGGGGCCGTGTGAAGGGCAACGCCTTGGCCGGCCCGGCGGCCATCCGGTACATGCCGTGGCAGGTGTGCGCGGGCTGGCTGCTGCGTGCCCACCGGCTGTGCTCCGCCCGTACGTCCCTGCGATCCCTGCCCGCATTCGCCCGCGCCTTCCACGACGGCTATCAGGGCGCGGCGGGAAGGAGCCCCAGCTCGCTGTCCCGCTGGGAAACCGGCCGCGTCCCTGTGACACAGGAAGCCGTCAGACGGTACGAGGAGGTCCTCGGCCTGCCCCCGTACTCCCTGCTCGCCGCGATCCAGACCGTCGCACGCCACGAGGGCGGTGCCACCGCGGCGGTCTTCCTGCGGGGAGGAAGCGGCCCACCGGTGTCCGGCGTACCGGGCATCCGTTTCGAGTCGCTCCTGGACCGGGCGCTGGACGGCGGCGTACTCACCGGCGACGACTGGGACAGCCTCAGCCGCACCGCCGTACACGGGCCGGCACACGTGACACCGGGACGGGTCCGCAGCGCCGTCGCCCGGCGGCTGCTGGAGGAGACACTGGTGTCGGACGGCACCTCGTGGATGCGGCGTTTCGAATCGCTGGGAAGACTGATGGCCGATCCGCGGTGGGGCCCGGAGGTGACAGCCGTCTGCTCCGGCGCGGCCGAGCAGCCCGGACACGTCGGCCTGATCGAAGCGGTGTGCGCGCTGGACGGCAGCCCGCACCCGGACGCCGGACGCGCGGTACTGCGACAGCTCACGCACCCGACGACCCAGGACAGCAGGTACGGAGCCCTGCTGGCCTGCGCCCGCAAAAGCCGCAGGCGTCACTTCGACGCCGGGCAGACACGCACCCTGGTGGACGTGGCCGACGCGATCCTGACGAGCGGTCCGGGACCGGAACTGTCCCCGGCCGCCGTCGAGGCCGCCGCCGTCCTTCTGCACGAGCTCCCGCTCACACCCGCCCACTGCGCACGGCTCCTGCGCACGGTCACCCACCAGAACGACACCGTCCGGGCGATCGTGCTGCACGGCTCGCTGACGGATCCCGCCTCGGCCTCGGTCGGCGTCAGCCGCATCCTCTCGCGGCTCACCGCCGAAGTGCCCCCGCAGACCGCCACGGTCCTCAGCGGCCTCCTGGACAACCTTCTCCACCACCCGGTGGCTGACGTCCGCCTGTACACGGCGATGCTGCTGCGGGCCAGCCCGTTCGGCCCCGCGGTGGCCGCCGCGCTCGCCGCCGAACTACGCCGGTCCGCCACGGCGCGCGCAGAGCACCGCGCCATACCGCTGCTGCACGCGCTACGCGTCCTCGCAGGCCCCGAGCAGCGCGACACCGTCGCGAACCTCACCCTGGAACGGGGAGTGCCGGCAGGCGTCGCGCTGGCCGCCGTCCACGCACTGAGCCATGTCGGCGGCCGCAGCCCCGAAAGCTACTGGCGCGCTCTCTTCGACCACCACACCGCGACGATCGCCGCGGCCGACCAGTACACCGTGGTCAAGCGACTGGTCTACTGCTTCGCGATGGCCGGCGAACTTCCTCTGCTCACGCGCCTCATCGAACAGGAACGGGACCGGGCCGCACCCGCCCGGCGCCTGTCCGTGTGGTGGGTCAGCCTCGCCCACCACATCAGCGCCAGCGCCCGCCGATAACGAACGCCCCCGACAGCGACAGCGTCCCAGGAACACTGCTCTCCGCGAATAAGCACCGGCCCGACACCCATCGGCAGCTGCGGATTCTCTGGGCGATCGGCGTCAACACGCTCATCGCGGGCACTTGCACGGTGTTCCCGAAGCTGGGCGCCAGCCGGCCGTCCGGGCGGAACCTGGCTCATGCCGCGCCGTACTCTGACGACCGGGCGACGAGGAGGGGCGCATGGCTGTGGGGGCAGGCTCGGGCACGGTGCTGGTCGTGGACGACGACGCCGCGATCCGCCGTTCGCTGGAGCGCGGGCTGCGGCTGGGCGGCTTCACGGTACGCACCGCCGCCGACGGCGCCCAGGCGCTGGACGCGATCGGTGAGACGCCTCCCGACGTGCTCGTCCTGGACGTCTCCATGCCCGGCATCAGCGGTATCGACGTGTGCGTCCGGCTCCGGGACGAGGGCAGCGACCTGCCGGTGCTCATGCTCTCCGCGCTGGACGAGACCGCCGACCGCATCGCCGGCCTCCAGGCCGGGGGCGACGACTATCTCGTCAAACCCTTCGCCCTCCAGGAGCTGGTGCTGAGGCTGCACGCCCTGCTGCGCCGAAGGCCCCCGGACGTCCGGGACACGCTGCGGGTCGCGGGCCTGGTGATCGACCCGGCAGCCCGCACCGCCACCCGCGACGGCCACCCGCTGGAGCTGACCCGTCGCGAGTTCGAGCTGCTGGAGGTGCTCGCCCGCAACGCGGGCCTGGTACTCACCCGGACCCAGCTGCTGGAGCGGGTGTGGGGCTACGACTTCGACGTGCGTACCGACACGGTGGACACCTTCGTCAGCTATCTGCGGCGCAAGCTGGAGACCGGCGGGCGCGGCCGGCTCGTCCACACGGTCCGCGGGGTCGGGTTCGTGCTCCGCGAGGAACAGGGCGCCCGGTGAGGCTCTCCACCCGGATCGGCCTCGCCGTCGGCTGCACCGTCCCGCTGCTGGTCCTGGCCGCCGGCTGGCTGCTGCTGCACCTGGTCGCCCGCGACCTGCACCGCGCCGAGGACCAGCATCTGAAACAGCGCGCCGCGGCACTCGCCCCCCAGGCCCGGGCCCTGCTGCGCGCCACGGCGAACGACCGCTCCAAGGTTGCCGACACCCGGGAACGACGGCTGTTCAGCGCCGCCCTCGACGTCGGCGTACGCGTCACCGCGGCGGACGCCGACTTCCGCGGCGGACCCCAGCCCGGCCCCGCGACCCCGCTGCCGGCCCACGCCACCGCACCGGTCACCGTGCACGACGGTGCCAGGGGCTGGCGCGTCCTGTCCCGGCCCGTCCAGGTGGCCGACGGCACCGGCACGCTGTGGGTGTTCGCGCCCGACACCGCCGACCGCACCCAACTGCGGCTGGTCCGGCGCCGCGTGCTGTTCACCGCGCTGCTCGCCGCGCCGCTGTCCGGGCTGCTCGCCTGGGGCCTGGCCGCCGGTGCCGGGGCACCGTTGCGCCGGCTGACCCGCCGTACCGCGGGCCTCGACCCGCGCACCAGCACCGCCCGGCTCGATCACCGGCCCACCGGGGTGACCGAGGTGGACGAACTGGCGGCCACCGTGCGGACCGTACTCGCCCGCTACGACGAGCAGGCCGCCCGCACCGCCGAAGCCCTCGACACGGCCCGCTCCTTCTCCTCGGCCGCCGCGCACGAACTGCGCACCCCGCTGATGAGCATGGGCACGAACCTCGACATCCTCGCCGGGCACCCGGGCCTGCCCGCCGCCGACCGGGACGAGATCGTGGCCGACCTGTGCGGCGAACACGCCCGCCTGCTCAACCTGCTGATGATGCTGCGCGCGCTGGGGCGCGGCGACCTGGTGGAGGCGGAGTCCCTGGGCGCCGTCGACGTGTCCGAGCTGGCCGAGGCGGCCGTCGCCGGGGCGCGCCGCGCGGCACCGGACGCCGACGTGCGCCTGGACGCGGCGCCCGGCGTCACCGTGCACGGCTGGGAGCCGGGCCTGCGGATGCTGCTCGACAACCTGGTCGGCAACGCACTGGCCCACGGCCGCGACGACCGGGGCCGGGCCGTGGTGCGGGTGGGCGTGCACGGCGGACCGGACCTGGTGACGATCACGGTGGACGACCAAGGGCCGGGCGTGCCCCCGGACGCCCGCGAGTCCGTCTTCGAACGCTTCCGGCGCGGCCCCGCCGGCGACGGTTCCGGGCTCGGCCTCACCCTCGTCGCCCAGCAGGCGGCGCTGCACCGGGGGAGCGTGACCGTCACGGACGCGCCCGGCGGGACGGGCGCCCGCTTCGAGGTGCTGCTGCCCTCGGGCGACGGCGGACTGCCCGGCCGGCGGGACTGGCTGATCGGCACCGCCGGGACGAACCGGTCACAAGGTTTCCCCAAGAAGCCTTCCTAGCCTCCCTCACGACGGGCGGCCGACGGTGGCCGTCCGGGAAGTGAACGGAGAGGCAGATGAACGGACGACGACGCACGCGCACCCTGCTCGCCGGTGTGGCCGTGACAGCCGTGCTGGCGGGCTCGGCGACAGCGGCGGCCGCCGCCGACGGCACCTCCTCGGCGGGTCCGTCCGGTGACGGGGCGAAGGCGTTGTGCAAGCGGCTGCCCAAGGTCGACCGGCGCGTCGAGCGGGCCCTGAAGCGACTTGACGCCAAGGCGGGTACGCGCGGTTCGGTGGCGCGGCTGGAGAAGCGTGTGGACAACGCGAAGAAGGCCGGGCACACCGAGATCGCCACCTACCTCCAGAACCGGCTGACCTTCCGCAAGACGCTGCGCACCACCTTGCAGCAGCGGCAGAAGGACATGGCGGCCGTCAAGACGTGGTGCCAGAAGAACGACGACGGGAAGGCGGCGAGCTGATGCGGAGCCGGTGGCCGGTCCGGGCCGCGGGGACGGCCGCCGTCCTGGTGGCCTTTGCCACGGGCTGCTCGCACCAGGACGACGCCCCGTCGCCCAAGGCACCGGGCGCCTCCCCGTCGGCACCGGCCGCCACCGGCGCCCCCTCGGGCTACGACGAGATGGAAGGCAGGCTGGACGCGGCCGAGTTCGCGGCGGCCGCCGCGGACCGGGACGCCACCAGCGCCGCGGACCGGTGACCCCGGCAGGCGGGGAGCGACCAGCGCTCCGCGCCCGGTGCACCGCCTCGGCGCGAGTCGGCCGACGTGTTCGAGGAGCACGGCCCGGTGACCTGTGCGGAGCCGTTCGAGTTCGTCGTCCGGGCGCAGGACGTTGCCGATGAACAGTCCGGGTCCGGCGACGGTCCACCGGTAGCGGCGTCCTTGGCCTCCGCTCCGGCAGACGGCCAGTGAGAGGGCAGCGGTGGCGACGGCCGTCAGGGCCGACGGAGCGGAAGACACGGCGAGTGGTCATGATCCGAGCCCCCCGACACGGGGCGTCCACAGGCGTGGTCCCGGCCGCCGCCCGCTCGCGCATGCCGGTCGGCCGCCTCTGCTGGCGCCCTGCGCGTCGTCGAATGAGCCTCGGCTAGGAGTTGTTCGTCACCTTGTTCGTCACCTTCTGCCCGCCTTCGATAACGGCCGCACCGCCATCTTCCGCGAAGTGGGCGCGCACGCGGTCCACCGCGTCCAGGTGCGACTCGCGGACGACGTAGCGGGTGATGCCCCAGCGGCGCCGGTGCTCGTCCAGGGCGCCCGTGATCTCCCGCGCCGTGCCGATCCATGCGTAGGGCGAGGCGAGCACGTCGGCCGCGGAGCAGTTCATTTGCCCGGCGATGCGGTGGGCCGCGGCCTCGGCGTCGTCGGTGACCTCCACCATCTGGACCAGTGCTTCGCGCGCCGGGGCGGTGGACCGGCCGGCGGCGCCCTGTTGGATCAGGTCGACCTGGCGGTCGATGTCCTCGGCGTTCCAGCGCGCCTCGTGCGTGTGGCCGTCGGGCAGGGTGCGGCCCAGCCCGCTCAGGCCCACGGCGTCCGCGTGCGCCCCCGCCCAGCGCAGCAGCGCGGTGTTGCCGCCCCCGAAGGTGAACGGCACATCGCCCCGGACCGGGCGCGGCCCGGTGAGCCGGGCCTGGTGGGCGCGCGCCTCGGGGCCGTCGAGGGTGACGGTCTCGCCCGCGAGGAGCGCGCGGCAGGCTTCGGCCACGACCTGGAAGCGCCGGACGCGCCCCGCCACGTCCGGCCGCCGCCCGCCCAGCATCTCCCACTCGGCCGGGGTGTGGCCCGCGCCCAGGGCCAGGCGCGCGCGTCCGCCGGAGACGAGGTCCAGGGTCGCGACGTCCGACGCCAGCAGCAGCGGCTCGCGCACCCCCGCGTGGGAGACGTAGGAGCCCACGCCGAGGCGTTCGGTGACCGCCGCCGCGGCGGCCAGCGCGACGAACGGGGAGGCGGCGGTGCCCGGGTGGTCGGCCGCGAGCAGCGCGTCGTACCCCCCTGCCTCCGCGCGCCGGGCCAGCGCGGTCCAGGAGGCGGCGTCTCGCGGTTGGGCCTGTACGGAAACGATCGGTGACTGCATGTCAGGAGGCTAGGGTGAGGCCCCGCCGGGCGGTGGTCTTTGCGCGTGTGGCGAAACCGTGCCGCCCGGTTCGGGCGCGGCGTCAGCCGGTCGTCGCCGCGTCCTCGGAGACCCGTGTACCTGCCTCCACGGGCCCGGCGAGGCCCCGCAGCGGGCGGTTCCTGACCACGTAGCAGATGAGCAGCACGTACAGGCCGCCGAACAGTCCGAGGGTGGGGCGCAGGCCGATGTTCTGGGCGAGCCAGCCCGTGGCGAAGATGCCGACCGGCGCGGCGGCGAAGGCCATGGCCATCACCGCACCCCAGACCCGGCCCAGCGCGTCCGGCGGGGTGGAGCGCTCCACGACGCCGGTGACGAGGGGGTTGACCGGTCCGCTGGCCAGTCCGATGGCGAAGGTGATCGCCAGCATGATCCACAGCCCGGGTTCGGCGACCATGGCCAGCCGGGCGGCGCAGATCAGCGCGAAGCAGCCCACGAAGGTCGCCCACCGGTTGGCCAGCAGCCTGCGGCTCGCCGGGGCGTAGGCGAACGATCCGACGACCGCGCCGATGCCGTTGGCCGCCAGCAGCAGCCCCACCGCCCGCTCGCCGCCCAGCAGTTCACGGCTGTAGACCGGCAGCACCACCGGAGTCAGCGCGTCGTCCAGGAAGTTGGTGCACACCACCACGCTGATGATGGCCGCCAGCACCGGGGTGCGCAGGATGTAGCGCGCGCCCTCGGTGACCTCTCGCAGCAGGCCCGGACGGGCCCCGGCGGGCTCCGCCGTGTCGCCCGGCTCCGCCTTCCGGGAGCGCGCGGCCGGTTCCCCGCCCGGCACCGCCATGATCAGCAGGGCCGAGGCGAGGAATGTGCCCGCGTCCACGTAGAGCACGGCGGTCGGACCGGTCAGGCCCGCCATCAGCGCGGCGAGCGGCGGACCGACCACGAACGCCACCCGCTGGGCCGAGGCGAACAGCGAGTTGGCGGTGTCCGAGCGCACTTGCCCGCGGGCGGTCACCCGGGGCAGCAGCGCCAGCCGGGCCGCGGCGCCCGGCGCGTCGGCGAGGGTGCGCAGGAACAGCAACGCCATCAGGGCCGGCAGCGCCAGACCCACCGTGCCGTGCAGCAACGGCACCGCGGCCATGCACGCCCCGGCGGCCAGGTCGGCGACCACACTGGTGCGCTTCGGGCCGACCCGGTCGGCGATCACGCCCCCGGCGAGGCCGGCCACGATCATGGGCAGCGCGTTGGCGAACCCCGCCGCGCCCGCCTCGGTGGCGCTGGACGAGATCTGGAGCACGTAGAGCGGCACCGCGACCAAGGTCATGGTGTTGCCGATCCAGGACAGGTAGTTCGCCGTCACCAGCGCGGTGAGGGGGCGCCTGTCACGGGTGGTCGTCGATGTCATGCGGTAGGGCTCTTCTTCTCTCGGGTCAGTTCGGCGAGCATGCGGTTCACTTCGTGCAGGGACATGCCCGCCGTCGAGGGCGGCTGGGCACCGCGCTGCCCGGCCAGCCGGGTGAACTCCTCGGCGGCGCCGGCCGCAGCGGCCCGCACGGCCGCCCCGTCGACGGCCTCCGGGTCGAACTTCCAGGTGAACACGGCTTGTTCGCCGTCGGTTTCGAAGAGGACGGCGACGGCGTGGTAGCGCGTGGCGTCGTCGTTCCCCGAAGGCCCGATCTGCTCGCCGACGGTGAACAACCGCCCGCTCTCCGCGCCCGCGAGCAGCGTCCCCAGGTAGTTGAAGGACAGTTCGGCCCGTCCCCAGCCGGCGGCCTCGCGGCGCACCTCGGGATCGGCGGACCAGCGCAGCGCCAGATAGCCCTTGCCACCGTCCGGTACGGCGTCCAGGGCGCGGCCCACCTGCCCCAGGTGGCGGCCGGGGTCGTCGGCGAAGGGGAGGCGCAGCGGGTGGCTGGTGGCGTAGAAGCCCACGGCGCGGCCCGGATCCCAGCCGTCGACGGGCGGCAACTCCCGCCCGGGGGCGATGAGATCGAGGACGACGTCCCGGCCGCCGAACCAGGGCCGGGTGGCCCTGGCGACCGCCGTCAGCGCCGTGGCCGGCCGGTCCGCGGCGTCCGCGCCCGACGGTATCGCCGCGAGCACCCGGTACGCCGTCTCGCCGCCGATCCGGTCCGGCCCGCCGGTGCGGCAGCCCAGGGGAGCGGCACCCGCCAACTGGTACCGCCAGTAGTCGCGTTGGCCTCGCACGTCGTGGTCGCGCCAGGCGGCCGCGTACGCCGACGGGTGCCGGGCCTCGGCGGCCGGCCGGGCGCCGTGATAGGCCCGGTCGAGGTCGTCCACCAGGATCTGCCAGGACAGACCGTCCACGACCAGGTGGTGTGCGGTCAGGACGATCCGGTCCGGTTCGCCGGGGATCAGGGAGGCCGCGAACAGCGGTCCCTCGCGCAGGTCGAAGGCGGCCCGGTGGGCGGCCGCCACCGCGGCCGGATCGGTGCCCGGCGCCTCGACGCGCCACAGCCGGCGATCCGTGGCGTCCGCACGCCAGCCGGTGTCCGCGCGCCGGAACGCCGAGCACAGGCCGGGATGGGCGGCCGCCACCCGTTTGACGACCACGGCCAGCCACTCGGGGTCCAGCGGCCGGGCGGCGGTGAGCACCAGGCTGTGCGCCCACAGCTCCGGGCGCGGCAGGCCGCCCTCCAGCAGATCCTCCTGCTCGGGGCTGACCGCCCCCTCCACCGTCTCGGCACCGCCCCGGACAGCGGCCGACTCCGGTTGGGCCAGAGCCAGTTGACCGCGCATGGTGGGGGCGCGGAACAGCTGCCGGGCGGTGAGGGCGAACCCGGCCCCGCGCAGCGCGTGGGCCAGCCGGACCGCCGTCAGGGACGTACCGCCGCACTCGAAGAAGTTGTCGTCCGGGCCCGGCTCGGTGCCCAGCACCTCCCGCCAGACCGCCGCGATCCGGCGCAGCTCGCCCGGATCCACCGGAGCGGGGGCCGCGGGCGCCGCCGCGGCGGTCCGCGCGGGGGCGGGGGCGGGAGCCGCGGCACGGGCGCGCAACGGTTCGTCCGGCCGCTCCACGAAGACCCGTACCAGTTCCAGGAGACGCCCGACGAGCCGGTCGACGGTGGCGTCCATGAACAGCTCGGTGCGGTACTCGAACCGCCCGTACATCCGGTCACCCGCCCGCCACCAGCCGACCGTGATGTCCATCGGCGACACGCCGTCCTCGACCTCGACGCCGTGCACCTCGGCGTCGGGCACCCGGACCACGGTGTCGTCGAAGTCCAGCACGAGGTGCATGGTCTGCAACAAGGGATACCGGTCGAGACTCCGCTCGGGCGACACCGCGTCGACGATCTCGCTGAAGGGCACTTCACGGTGGTCGGCGACGGCGGCCGAGGCCTGCCGCACCACGTGCAGGATCTGCGTCGGCGTCGGGTCGGCGGGCAGCCTGGCGCGCAGCGGGACGTTGGTCAGCAGGAAGCCGATCAGGTCGTGGGTCTCGGGCCGGCCGCGGGTCGCGCTCGGCAGGCCGACGACGATGTCACGCGACGCGGTCTCCTCGTGCAGCAGGCCCACGTAGACGGCCAGCAGCGCGTCGGACAGGGTCAGCCGTGCGGAGCGGCACATCGCCAGGAAGGCGGCGCTGAGCCCGTCGTCGAGCCGGAAGTAGTGGTGCCTGCCCTCGTGCCCGCGGCCCTCCGGGGGCGCGTCGTAGGGCAGCGGCAGATGCGGCGGCACGCCCTCCAGGTGGGCGCGCCAGAAGTCGCGGTGCGTCCGGCGGCGGTCACCGGTGAAGCACTGCCGCTGCCAGACGGCGAAGTCGCCGTACTGCACGGGGAGTTCGGGCACCTGTGCCAGACGGTGCTCGCGGGCCGCGCGGTAGTGCTCCAGGAGTTCCCGGTTGAGGCGGACGAACGACCACTGGTCGGTCACCGAGTGGTGCATCGTCTCGATCACCTGGTACTCGTCGTCCGCGGCGCGCACCACGACCACCCGCAGCAGTCCGCCGGCGGCGAGGTCGAACGGCCGCCGCACCAGCTCCCGCACGGTCTGTGCGACGGTGTCCGGCTCGGCCCGCAGGTCGAGGAACTCGACCGGCGTCGCGAACTCCTCGCTCACCCGCAGCACCGGCAGGCCGTCACGGACCTCCACGCGGGAGCGCAGCAGTTCGTGGCGGCGCACCAGCGCGGTGACGGCCGCCCGGAACGCCTCCTCGTCGAAGGCGCCCTTGAACCGCAGCCCGGTGCTGATGTTGTACGTGTGCCGGCCGGGATCGAGCTGGTCGAGGATCCAGATGCGCTCCTGGTCAAGGCCCAGCGGAAAGACGGAGCGGTCGCCGGAGCGCCGGGTGAGTTCAGGCTCGGCGGCCGGGCCCTCCTCCGCGTGCCGCAGTCGGCGCTGGAGGGCCGCCCGCTGCTCGGGCGTCAGCCGGGCCAGCCGGTCGGCGACGGTGCGCGGTCGAGTCACGGTCACTGGCTCCTGACGGCATCGGCGGTGGTGGGTCGGTCGGCCGGCAGCAGCTCGGCCAGCCGGGGCAGGCCGGCCAGCACGTCCCCGGCCGGCAGCCCGAAGTCGACGAGGCAGCCCACCTCGTCGGCGCCCGCCTCGGCGAGCCGGGCCAGCACCCGGGCGGCCTTGGCCGGTGTGCCCAGGAGCGAGGGGCCTGCCAGGTAGTCCTGGAAAGCGGCCTCCAGCAGGACGGGTTCGTCGCCGCCGCCGGTCTGCGCCCGGTAGGAGGACAGGTAGTCGTGCAGCGCGGGCCGCAGCCTGTCCTCCACGTCGGGCTCGTCGCTGACGTGCGCGTGGGTCATCACCACGACGTCACCGTGCCCGGCGTGCCCGGCGTCCCGCCAGGCGGCCCGGTACCGGGCCACGTTCTCCCTCAGCTGGGGCAGCGTCTGGCCGAGCAGCGCGGTCATCACGCCGTACCCGGCGGTGCCCGCGGCCCGGAAGGTCTCCGGGTGCCCGGCCGCGGTGATCCACACCGGCAGTTCGGGCTGCACCGGGCGCGGCTGGGTGAGCACCCGTGCCGTCGTGCCCGCGGTGCCGGGGAAGGCCAGCTCCTCGCCCGCCCACAGCCGCCGCACCTGTTCGACGGTGCGCATCAGCGTCTCCTTGCGCTCGTCGTACGGTTCCCGGGCCAGCACGAAGTCGTCCGGGTGCCAGCCGCTCGCGAAGGAGACGCCCACCCGTCCGCCGGAGATGTTGTCCACCACCGCCCACTCCTCGGCGACGCGGACCGGATGGTGCAGCGGCGCGGCGACGCTGCCGGCCCGCAGCCGCAGCCGCCGGGTCACGGCCGCCACCGCGGCGGCGAGGACGGAGGGGTTGGGGTGCGAGCCGCCGAAGTCCACGAAGTGCCGCTCCGGGAACCACGCGGCGTGGAATCCCCGCTCGTCGGCGAACTCGCAGGCCCGCAGCATCATGGCGTAGTAGTCGGGGGCCGCGAGCGCGCGGGCCTGCGGGAAGAAGTACAGGCTGAGCCGGACCCGCGGCACCGCGTCCGGCGGCCCGTCGGCGGCCGGGACCTGCCGGGCGCGTTCGCGCAGCCGCAGCCGCAGGGCCGCGCGCTGCTCGGGGCTCAGCTGTCCGAGTCGTTCGCCGATGCCGCTCACGCCTGTCCCTCCTCTTCTTCGCCCTGCCCCTCGATCTCGGCCAGCAGCGCCAGCAGTTCGGCGTCGTCGCGTTCGCCGAGGATCTCGTCCACCCGTGCCGCGAAGTCGCCGAACGTGGAGTGCTCGTACAGGTCCTGAAGACGCACCTCGACCAGCAACTGGTCGTTGACGACGGAGATCAGCTGCGCCGCCTGGAGCGAAGTGCCGCCCAGTTCGAAGAAGTTGTCCTGCGGGCGGATCGCCGGGCCGCCGAACGACTCCTGCCACAGGGCGGCCAGCAGGGACCGCGTCCCCGCGTCGTCGGGCGCGTCTCCGGCACCCGGCTCGTCCTGCCCCGAGCGGGCCGGCACCGTCTCGGGGACGCCCGTCGCGGCCGCCCCCCGCGAGGGCGCGCCCCCCGAGGCCGCATCCTGCGCGGGCGTGCCGTCCGGACCGGCGGCCGGCCAGTGGCGGGTGTCGGCGAACGCGTACCCGGGCACCCGGGCCGGGGCGGCCGGCGGGGCGACGAGGTCGCCGGTCGCGCAGCCCGCCGTCCACGCGGCGCCGAGCGCGGCCAGATGTACCGTCGCCTCGTCGCGCTTCCCGTCGCCGAGGAGCTCGGCGATGACGGGACGGTGCTCCGCGCCCCGGGTGGCGCGCCGCAGCTGCGAGGCGAACGTCCGCCCCGGCCCGGCCTCCAGCACCACGTGGGGCGCCGCGTCGAGCAGCACCTGCACCCCCTGGGCGAAGCGGACGGTGGTGCCCAGCTGACGGCCCCAGTAGGCCGGGTCGGTGGCCTGCGCCGCGTCCAGCGGCGCCCCGGTGACGTTGGACAGCACCGGCTCGCGCGGCGCGTGCAGGGAGAGGCCGCCCACCACCTCGGTGAACGCCTCGGCGGCCTCGGCCATGGACCGGGAGTGGAAGGCGTGCGCGGTGGCCAGCCGGCGCACCTTCACCCCCGCGGCGGCGCACCGGCGTTCCACCTCCGCCAGATGCTCCGCCGCCCCGCCGAGGACCACGGTGTCGGGCGAGTTCACCGCGCAGACGTCCACCGGCAGCCCCGCCGCCAGCTCCCGCGCCGTGTTCTCCCCGGTCAGCACGGCGGCCATCGCACCGGCCGGCGCGCGGCTCATCAGCCGGCCGCGTTCGACCACCGCCCGCGCCCCGTCCGCCTCGGAGAACACACCCGCCCAGGTGGCGGCGACCAGTTCCCCGACGCTGTGGCCGAGGAGGACCGAGGGGGTGACACCGTGCCGCCGCAGCCCGTGCAGCAGGGCGAGTTCCACGCTGAACAGCAGTGGCTGGACGACATCGGTGCGCAGCCAGCGCGGATCGTCGTCCGGCCAGGTCCAGCAGCCCTCCAGGTCCGGCCCGTCACACGCGCGGACGAGGGCCCGGGTGCCGGCCCACTCCCGGGCGAACCCCTCGTCGGCCGCGAGCAGTCCGCGCCCGGTACCGGCCAGGGCCACCCCCTGGCCCGGCAACAGCACGGCCACGGTCGGCTCGGGCACCGCCTTCGCCTGGGCCGCCGCCGACTCCAGCGCGTCCGCCAGCGCGGCGCGCGCCGCTGCCTCGTCCGCCGCCTCGATCGGGCAGGCCCAGCGGTACGGCAGTCGCCGCCGACCGTGCCAGAGCGTGCCGAGGACGTCGTCCACCGGCAGGGTACCCTCGCGCGCCGCGGCGGCGAGCCCGGCCGCGGTGCGCTCCAGCGCGTCCGGGCTCGCGGCGGAGAGCACCGCGGGTCCGCGCCCGGGCGGGCCCGCGGGCGGTTCCGGCGGCCCTGCGGCGACGGCCGGTTCGGCGAGGACGACATGGGCGTTGGTGCCGCCCAGCCCGAAGGAGCTGACCGCCGCGTACCGGGTGCGGCCGTCGGGCCAGGGCATCGCCTCGCGCGGCAGGTGGAAGCGGTCCGCGCCCAGCGGCGCGTCGGGGCCGTCCCCGGGCTGTGCGGGGATCGGCGGGATCACCCCGTGCTGGACGGCGAGCACCGCCTTGATCAGACCGACCACGCCCGCGGCGGTGTCCGTGTG
Organism: Streptomyces sp. WP-1; assembly: GCF_030450125.1. Taxonomy (NCBI): domain Bacteria; kingdom Bacillati; phylum Actinomycetota; class Actinomycetes; order Kitasatosporales; family Streptomycetaceae; genus Streptomyces; species Streptomyces sp. WP-1. The sequence goes on along the minus strand of NZ_CP123923.1, from coordinate 84,227 downwards.
CCCGATGCCGGCCTTCACCGCGCCGAGCGCGCACGGCTCCGCCGCGCCGCCGTACGCCTGGGCCAGCGCCGCCAGTTCGACCTGGTCGCCGAGTTCGGTCGCGGTGCCGTGCGTCTCGATGAAGCCGATGTCCGCAGGTTTGCGCCCGGCCACCGCCAGCGCCTCCTCCAGCACCGCCGCCTGGCCCCGGGGGCTGGGCGCGACGAGGCTCATCCGGTCGGCGCCGTCGTTGTTGACCGCGCTGCCCAGCAGCACCGCACGGGCGCCGCGCCCGGCCTCCTCGGCCCGGCGCAGCACCACCACCCCGGCGCCGCTGGCGGGCACGGTGCCCCCGCTGCCCCGGGTGAAGGGCCGGCAGCGGCCGTCGGGGGACAGCACGTCGCCCTCCTGGTAGGTGTAGCCCGCGCCCGGCGGCAGTTGGACGGTGACCCCGCCCGCGATCGCGAGGTCGCACTCGTAGGTGAGCAGGCTGCGCAGGGCCACGTGGACGGCGACCAGCGAGGTGGAGCAGGCGGTCTGCACGGTGAGCGCCGGGCCGGTGAGGCCCAGCCGGAACGCGAGGGAGGTCGCCAGGTAGTCCTTGTCGTTGCCGAGGGAGATCTGCTGGCGGCCCGCGGCCCGCACCAGCGTGGGGTCGGCGTCGACATAGCGGTGCCGGTAGCCGCTGTCGCCGCAGCCGAGGAAGACTCCCACCCGGCCCGGGTCGCGCTCGGTGTCGACGCCCGCGTCCTCCAGCGCCTGCCAGGCGACCTCGGTGATGATCCGCTGCTGGGGGTCGGTCACCGCGGCCTGGGTCGGGCTCACGCCGAACAGCTCCGCGTCGAACCGGTCGACGCGGTCGATCCCGCCGACGCCCAGGGTGCCGTCGGGCAGCGCCCCCGGCAGTGCGACGTGCCCGCGGACCACGTCGGCCCAGAAGGTGTCCGGGTCGGCGGCTCCGGGCACTCGGAGGGCCACTCCGATCACCGCCACCGCGTTCTCGGGTGCCTGCATCTGCGTCCGCCTCGATTCCTGGTACCTAGAGGGTCGATGAGGGCCGCCGGCCGGCGCGCCAGCCGCTGAGGGCGCGGGAGCGGTCGCGGCCCCGGGCCGCGCCTTGCGCCGCGGGTCCGTCGGCGACGGCGGCGCCGTCGAGGTGTGCCGCGAGGGCGCGCACGGTGGTGTGGCGGAACAACTCGGCCGCCGTTAGCTGGGGATGGGCGGTGCGCAGCGCCGCCAGCACCCGCAGCACCCCGTGCGAGGTCCCGCCGAGCTCGAAGAAGGTCGCGTCGTGGTCCCGCACGGGACGACCGAGGACGGTCTCCCACACCTGGCACAGGCGCGCCGCGGTGGACCCGTCCGCCGGGGGCGGCCCGGTGGTCGCGGCCGGCCGCCGGTCGGCCGCCCAGCGCGCCAGGGTGTCGCGGTCGAGTTTGCCGTTGGGCAGTTGCGGCAGCGCGGGGACGCGCAGCCATGCGCCGGGGACCGCGGCCGCGGGGAGCCAGGCCTCGGCGTGGGCGCGCAGCTCCCGCAGCGGGCCGGGGGCCGCCGGGCGGGGCGTCCCGTCCGCCGCGACGCCGTCCGGCAGGAAAGCCACCAGGTGGGTGGAGTCGGCGTTCGGGGCCACGGCGACCTGCGGCGCGCCGCCCGCGCGCAGGGTGGCCTCCACCTCCTCCACCTCGATCCGCTGGCCGAGGATCTTGCACTGTCCGTCCCGGCGGCCGAGGAACCGCAGCCCCTCCGGGCCGTCGAGGACGACCAGGTCCCCGGTGTCGTAGCCGCGTCCGCGGCCCCCGCCGAGCGCCACGAACCGCTCGGCGGTCAGCTCCGGGCGGTGCCAGTACCCCTCGGCGACCCCCAGGCCGCCGATGACCAGCCGGCCGGGGCAGCCCGGGGGCAGCCGCCGGCCCAGCCCGTCCAGCACCTGGCAGGACTCGCCCGGCAGCGGCAGCCCGATCCGGACGGCGGCGCCCCGGGAGACCCGCCAGGTGGTGGACCACACGGTGGTCTCGGTGGGGCCGTAGCAGTTGACGACCGGCCCCGGGACGGTCGCCGTCAACTCCTGCGCCAGATCGCGGGCGAGGGGCTCGCCGCCCACCAGCAGGGCGCCCAGCCGGCCCAGCAGGGCGCGGCCCGCCGGGTCGGCGAGCAGCAGCCGGGCGATGGTGGGCGTGCACTGGTACAGCGATCCGGCCGGCACGTCCTGCTCGGCCGCCTGCCGGTGCCCGGTCACCAGGACGGTGCGGCCCCGGGTGAGCGGCCACAGCAGTTCCAGGACGCTGATGTCGAAGGACAGGCTGGTGCCCGCGACGGTCAACGGCGCCCCGGGCAGGGCCCGGTCGCACGCGTCGAAGAGCGCGGTCAGCCGGGCGTGTCCCACCACGACGCCCTTGGGCCGGCCGGTCGAGCCGGAGGTGTGCAGGATGTACGCGCGACCGGCCGGGTCCGCCGGCGCGGCATCGCCCGCCTCGCCGTCCGCCGGTACGGCAGGCCCGACGTCGGCCATGTCCAGAGGCAGGACGCCGGGCGTGTCCCGCAGCGCCCCCGGCAGGGCCCGGTCGCCCAGGACGACGGCCGGGGCGGTGTCCGCCACGATGAACCGCAGCCGCTCGGCCGGGTACTCGGGATCCAGTGGCACGTACACCGCGCCCGCCCGCCAGACGGCGAGCACGGCCACCACCAGGTCCGTGCCCCTCGGCAGGCAGATACCCACCCGGTCTCCGGGCCGCACCCCCCGCCCCATGAGCGCCCGAGCCACCGCGCCCGCCCGCCGCTCCAGGGCGGCGTAGGAGAGCACCCGGCCCCCGTCGGTGACGGCGGCGGCCTCCGGAATCGTACGGGCGTGCCGCAGGACGAGTTCGTGCACCGGCCGCGGGTCGGGGTCCAGCGGGGCGCCCTCCAGGACGGCCAGTTCGGCCTTCTCCGTCTCGCCGAGGAGGTCGACGGCGGCGAGCGGGCGCGCCGGGTCCTCGGTGAGCCGCTCCAGGAGACGGACCACGTGGTCCACGGTGTTGCGGGCCCGCTCCGGCGGCAACGCGCCCTCGCGGTGGACGAGTTCCAGCCGTATCCCGCCGTCGGGCAGATGGCGCAGGGCGAGGCAGCAGTCGTACTCCGCCTCCCCGGTGTCCGTCTCGCCGACCGTCCAGCGCAGCCCGCCCGCCTCGACCGCCGGCACCGGGACGGTCTCGGTGCACAGGATCTGGGCGAGCGGCTTGCGGCCGGGCTCCCGTACGGCGCGCACGCCGGACAGGATCTCCTCGAAGGGCAGTTCGGCGTGGTCGAGCGCGTCGAACAGGGCGTCCATGGTTCGGTCCACCACCGTCGAGGTGTCCGCCCCGGCCAGGCCGACGCGGACCGGGACGGTGTTCTGGAGACAGTCGATGCGCCGGTCGCCGCCGCCCCTGCGGCCGCTCACCGGGACCGCGAGGACGACGTCGTCCCGGTCCAGGTACCAGGCCGTCACCGCGCCCACCGCGCCGAGGAACTGGACGAACGGACTGGCGCCGGTGGTCCGCGCGCGGTGCCGCAGCCGGTCGCGGAGCGCGGCCGGCAGGTCCCGGACGACGGTCCGCTTGCGCCGGCCGGCCGCGGGCCGCGCCCAGGGCAGTTCGGTCCGCTGCGGGCAGCCCTCCAGGTACCGCCGCCAGAAGGCGCACAGTCGTTCTCCGTCCGCCGGTGGCGCCGGCTCGTCGTCGTCCAGGGTGCCGACGGCCGGTCCGGTCGTGGCGGGGCCGGCGTAGGCGCCGGTGAGCGCCGACAGCAGCAGGGCCGTGGAGTCGTCGTCGAAGACCGCGTGGTGCACGGCGATCAGACAGTGGGTGCGCCGCGGGCCGACCAGCGCCCTGATCCGGCACAACGGGCCGCCGCCGTGTTCGAACGGTACCGCCAGCGCCGCGGACTCCGCCGCCACCAGCGCGTCCGGGTCCGGGGTCGTCCGGATCACCATGTCCACGGTTTCGGGGTCGTGCACCCGCCGGCGCAGCCCCTCGGGGTCGAGGTGCAGCGAGGTGCGCAGCGCCGGATGGGCCGTGACCACCGCGCGCAGCGCGTCCCGGAGCCGCCCTGGATCGGCCGCACCTTCCGCGGTGATCCGCTTGACGAGGGTGCGGGCGGCGCCGCCGTCCTGCTGGTCCAGCAGGTAGAACCGCAGCTGTCCGGGGGTGGCCGGGCGGGTGTCGGCGCGGCTCATCCGGTGCTCTCCGGACGTGTGCCGGCCCTGACGCGCAGCAGTGCCGTCATGGCCGCCGGGGTGGCATGGCGGATGACCTCTTTCAGGGCCAGTTCCGGCAGTCCGGCGCCGCGCAGCGCCGTTTTGAGCCGCAGCGCGAGCAGGGAGGTGCCGCCGAGGTCGAAGAAGTTGTCGTCCGGGGCCACGGGTACGTCCAGCACGTCGCGCCAAGCCCCGACGACCCGGTCGAGGACGTCACCGGACGCGTCCGGGGAGCCGGCAGGGCCGGCCGGGGCGTCCGCGTCCGGCTCGGGGGCGGGCAGCAGCGCGGTGTCGAGCTTGCCGTTGGCGGTGACCGGAAGGGTCGTGAGCGCGGTGACGGTCTGCGGGACCATGTACTCGGGCAGCCGGGCCGCCGCCCGTCGGAGCAGCCCGTCGGTGGAGCCCCCGGCCGTGAGCACCACATAGGCGTCGAGCCGGGCCTCGGCGGTGCCGGCGCCGTGCACGACGACCGCCGCGGACGTGACCGACGGGTCCCGCAGCAGAACGTCGCGGACCTCGCCGAGTTCGATACGGAAGCCGCGCACCTTCACCTGGTCGTCCAGCCGCCCCAGATGTTCCAGCTCCCCGCCGGGCAGCAGCCGGCCCTGGTCGCCGCTGCGGTAGAGCCGTCCTCCCGGCACCCGCGGATGGCGGTCGGCCGTGAAGCGTTCGGCCGTCAGCTCGGGACGGTCGAGATAGCCGAGCGCGACCCCCGCGCCGCCCACATGCAGTTCTCCCGCGACGCCGGGCGCCACCGGACGGCCACGCGCGTCCAGGACGTATAGCTCCCAGCCGGGCAGCGGACGGCCGACGACCCGGCTGCCGGTACGGGCATCCTCGGGGGTGACCGTGTGGGTGGTGCTGTGCACGGTCGTCTCGGTGATGCCGTACATGTTCTCCACACGCACCCGGGGATAACGCGCGAACCAGGGCGACAGGGTGCGGGTGTCCAGCGGTTCGCCACCAAAGACCACCAGACGCACCGACAGGCGGCCCCGCGCCAGCCGGTCGGTGGCGAGCAGCAGCCCGAACGCCGTCGGTGTCTGGCTGAGGACGGTCACCTCCTCGTCCTCCAGCAACTGGTGGAACTCCTCCGGATTGCGCGAGACCGCCCGCGGTACGACCACCAGCCGGCCGCCGGTGAGCAGACAGACCCAGATCTCCCAGGCGGAGAAGTCGAAGGCGAACGAGTGGAACAGCGACCACACGTCGTCCGGGCCGAGGCCGAAGCCGTCGCGCGTCGCGTTCAGCAGCGAGGTCACGTTGCGGTGTGTCACCAGCACGCCCTTGGGCCGTCCGGTGGACCCGGAGGTGTGGATGGCGTAGCAGGGCAGATCCGGGTCGACGGCGGGCAGTGGCCGGGCCGGGTCCCGTGGCCGGGTGTGCACCGGCAGCCAGTCGATGTGCTCCGGCAGGTCCGCCGGGCGGGAGTCCGCGTCGCCGACCACGACCCGCACGTCCGCGTCGCCGATCACGAGGGCCAGTCGCGCCTCGGGGTAGGAGGGGTCCAGCGGCACGTACGCCGCTCCGGTCTTCAGCACGCCCAGCAGGGCGACGATCAGATCGCAGGAGCGTTCCATGCGCACGCCCACCCGGTCCCCGGCCCGCACCCCGGCCTCCGCCAGCGCGCGGGCCACCGTGCTGGAACGCTCCTCGACCTCGGCGTAACGCAGCGCGGTCCGCCCGTCGTTGACGGCGATACGGTCGGGCGACAGCCCGGCGCGCCGGGTGAACAGCGCGGGCACGGACCGTTCTTCGGGCGCGAGAGGGGCGCCGCGCCCGGCGTCCAGGACCCGCTGCCGGTCCGCCTCGTCGAGGACGGTCACCGAGGCCAGGCGCGCCTCGGGCCGCTCGGCGAACTCGCGCAGTACGGCGACGATTTGGCGGGTGAACAGCGCCGCCTGGTCGGCCGAGAACCACCGGTGCCGGAACTGGAGCAGCCCCCGCGCGGCGCCCTCGGCCGCCAGGTCGACGTAAACGAGCAGGGGGAACTTCGCGGCGCCCGCGAAGGGGTGGGGGAGCGGCCGCGCGGTGAGCCCCGGCAGACGCAGCGGCGGCGGGGTCCACAGGGGGGCGACCGCGGCGGTCAGCGGACCGGCGCCCGAGGGGTGGCCGGTGGGCAGCACGTCGAAGAGCGGCAGGTCCGCGTCCCGGTAGGCGGCGAGGCACTGGCGGTGGCAGGTGCGCAGGTAACCGGCCACGGTGCCGTCCTCCGCCAGGCGCACCGGAACGGGGACGGTGTTACTGAAGTAGCCGATGGTGTGCCGCTGCGCGGCCGGCCGGCGGGTGACGAAACTGCCGACCAGCGAGGCGTCCGTGCCGCCGTTGCGCGCGAGCACCAGCCCCGCCGCGGCGGTCAGCGCCGAGTAGCGGGAGATGCCCAGGCCGCGGGCGGTGCCGGCCAGTTCCCGCCATACGTCCTCCGGAACGGTGAACGGCAGCTGGCCGCCGTCAGCGTCGGCCGCGTCGCCGTCGCCGCACCCCCAGCCCGCTGCGGAGCCGAGCGGGAGGGCGGACAGTTCGGCGCGGCGGGCGGCCGCCCGGCCGGCGCCGCGCCGGGCGGCCCCGGCCGCGGCCGTCGCCCAGCCCGGGTAGTCGCCCGGGGGCCGTGTGGTGTCGCCCGTGAGCACCTCGGTGACGGCCGTCTCCATCGCCTGGTCGTCGACGACGAGGTGACTGGCGGTCAGCACCAGATCGGCGCTGCCGTCCTGGCGGCGCAGCAGCGCCCCGCGCATCAGCGGTCCGTTCCGCGTGTCGATCGGGCGCAGGCACTCCGCCAGGCGCCGGGCCGCGCCGTCGTCGTCCGCCGCGGACGGCGGAAGGATCTCGTCCCGCCACTCCGGGGCGGTGTCCGACCGGGCCATGCCGAGGGCCGGGCCGTCGTCGACGAGGCGCGAGGACAAGGCCGGATGCCTGCGCACGAGGGCGCGGAACCGCTCCGCGAGCAGCTCACCGTCGAACGTGCCGGTCAGGCGGTAGGCGGCGACCACCGTGTGCAGGCCCGGCCGTTCGGCCAGGGCGTCGGCGAGGTGGACGCCGACCTGATTGGGTGCGAGCGGCCAGCCGGCCCCGGCCGGACGGGCGCCGGCCGCCGGGCCGCCGCCGTCGATTGCGCCGTCGTCCGGGGCCGGCCCCACGAACCCGCCACTGCGGTCGATCACGGCTTGCCTCCAGTCGGTGCGTGTCCTGCTGGTGAGGGGCCGCGCCGCGGCGCGGAACGCCGGCCGGTCGCCCGGGGCCGGACGGTACGGCTGTGTCCACCGTCCCGTGCGCGCGGCCCCGCGCAGACCGGCTCACTCATAGTCGATCCAGTCCATGGCCTCGATCGCGGCCACCGTCTCGGCGAGCGCCGCCGGATCGGGAGCGGACCCGCTGAGCGCGGCCACGTTGCCGGCCGCGCCGATCCGCCAGTCGACCGGCGCGCCCGGTTCGACCAGCGGTACCACCCGGTCCACGTACGGCAGCCGGCGCAGCCCGGTCAGGTCGCGCATCGCCTTGACGCGGGTGGCCCCCACGGGCGGCACGATCAGATAATGGAAGACGGCGGGGCCGCGCCCCACCGGGTCGGGGGTGGTGTACGGGCGTCCCAGCGCCGCCTTGACGGCGATGTCGGCCGGCACACTGCTGCCCGCGCGCACGCCGAGGTCGTCCACCCAGGCGCCCAGGCGGCCGTTGACCTCGATGACCCGCGGGCCGTCGGGGCTCAGCTTGATCTCGACATCGGCCACCCCGTGCACACCGAGGGCGCCGACCGCCCGGCACGCCAGGTCGGCCACCTCCCGGACCAGGTCGTCCGGCACCACCGACTGCCCGCCGTACGCGCCGCGTTCCCGGAAGGGCTCGGCGAGCGCGAACTTGCTGCTGACGAAGACCGGGCGCACGTCGTCGCCGCGGGCGACGCAGTCCACCGCCATGTAGTCGCCCCAGGGGGCCTCGACCGGCATGCCGACCAGCAACTCCTCCAGGACGACCGCGGTTTCGGCGGGGCCGCCGATACCGCCGAGCGCCGCCGCGACCACCGCGCGGCACTCGTCCGCCGTGGCGACGGCGGTGGTGTTGCGGCTCGACGCGCCGACGACCGGTTTGACGATCGCGGGCAGTCCCACCCGCGCGATGGCCGCGTCCACCTGGTCGGTGGCGGTCACGGTGCAGAACCGCACGGTGTCCAGGCCCACTTCGGCGAACCGCTCGCGCTGGCGGTCCTTGTTGGTGACCGCCTCCCGCAGGGCGGGGGAGTGATAGGGCAGGCCGAGCGCGGCGGCCAGCCGGACCGTGTCCGCGATACGGAATTCGCTGAACGTGATGATTCCGGTGGGGTTCAGCCCGCGTAATTCATCGACGACCGACGCTTCGGTACGGCCCGCCGTGTTCACCACCCGGCCCATTCTGCCGAGGAGTGGGATCATCTGCTGTGCGTGTGCCGAGTCCGTGGCCACGAACGCGATTTCGCAGTCATTGTCGCGGGCCACCTGGGAAAGACGGAGCGGCGCGAGACTTCCGACGTCGTAGACGGCGAGGAGTACCGGTGAATCGCTCAAGTGGGTGGTCCTTCCCAAGTGATCGACATGAGAGGCGGCAGAAGCATAGTCATTGACCAGGGCTCCGACAATGATCGATTTTCAGCCATCGCTTTCCGGGTGATTTCTCCGGGGATTGCGGAGTGAGCTGCGTCACATCAACTGGCGGAAGGTTTCGCCACATGCGGCGCCGACCAATTTCCTAGCGTTGGCAGCCCAATCCCGTCCGTGGGTCCGCGTCGGTCTCGGAATCGTCGTGCGTTTGATGAGGTGAGGAGTCAGATGAACCAGATTCCCGGTACGGAAAACGGTGCGGACCGTATTACGGTGTTGTGGGCAGAAGTCCTCGGAACGGGTTCCGACCCGGATCTGGGTTTTCTGGAGAACGGTGGGGATTCTTTCCGGGCCCTCACTCTCTCCACCATGATCCATGAGGAGACGGGCGTCGAGATAGATTTCCTCGACATCCTGGAGAGCGAGAACGCCCACGCAGTGCGCGACCTTGTGCGCTCCGCGGCCGACTCGTCCTGACGCAATCGGACGGTGGGCCCCGAAGATGAGAATCCGCGATCGGAGGAAACACGTGTCCGCTCCGCGTGCCGCGGAAGAGACGGCCTCCCCTGAACCGGGCGCTCCCCGGCCCCTGCGGATGATGTGCGTCCCCTACGCGGGAGCGGGCGCCGGCGTGTACCGGGGACGGCGGCCGGAACCCGGCGCCGAACTCGACGTGGTGCCGGTCCAACTCCCCGGGCGGGAGGAAGAGTTCACGGCGCCGTTCCACCGTACGGTCCGGGCGGCCGCCGAGGACGTCGCCGGCCGGGTCGCCGGGCTCGCCGACGGGGCCCCCTACATCCTCTTCGGCCACAGCCTCGGCGCCCTCCTCGCCTACGAGGCGACCCGCCACCTGCTGGAGACCGGCGGTCCGGCGCCCCGGCACCTGGTGGTCAGCGGCTCGGTGAGCCCCCGGCGCCGCCGCCCCGAGAAACTGTCCGACGACCCGGCGCGGGCCGTCGCCCAGTTGCGCGAGCTGACCGGGCAGCCGGAAGCCTTCGCCGACCCCGAGATCCGCGACCTGCTGCTGCCCGCCCTGCGCGCCGACATCGCGATGGCCGAGGGCTACCGCCCGCAGCCGCACCGTCCGCTGCCGGTCCCGCTCATGGCCCTTCGCGGCACCTTGGACGCCTCCGTCCCGGTCACCGACTGGCGGGACTGGGCGGCCTACACCTCGGCGGGCTTTTGGACCGTCGAGTTCCCCGGCGGCCACATGTACCTCACCGAATCCTGGCCCGCCGTGCTGCGCGCCGTCGCGGAGCTGGTGTGACGACTCCCGGTACGCAACGAAAGGAGCCGCCCGTGGCAGCGGCCGCCCCCGCGACCCTTCATGAGCTGTTCGCCCGTTCCGCCGCACGCCATCCGGACCGCACCGCGCTGGAAGTGGACGGCCGGACGTTCAGCTACGCGGAACTGGACCGCCTGTCGGACCGGCTGGCCGGACGGATCCTGCGTCGGGCCGGCCGCCGCCCCGCACGGGTGGGGCTGCTGGCCGCCCGCAGCCTCACGGCCTACGCGGGCTATCTGGCCGCGCTGCGGCTGGGCGCGGCGGCGGTGCCGATCAACCCCGCGCACCCGCCCGCCCGGCAGCTGGCGATCGTCAAGGACGGCACCCTCGATCTCGTCGTCGGCGCGCCCTCGCGCACGCGGAACGGGGCCCAGGCGCGGCCCGACCTCGGCGTGCCCTGGCTGCTCGTCGACGAGGTGTCGCTGACGGAACCGGCCGACGGAACCGGCGGGGCAAAGGGCGACGACGGCGGGGACCGGCCGGACGGAACAGCCGCCGCGCCGCCACGGCCGGACGACATCGCCTACATCCTGTACACCTCGGGCTCCACCGGTGCGCCGCGCGGTGTGCCCGTCCGGCACACGAACATCGTGCCGTTCATCGAATGGGCTGTCGACGCCTGCGGTTTTGGCCCGCAGGACCGCACCTCCCAGAACGTCGAGTTCTCCTTCGACGTGGCCGTCTACGAGATGTTCGTGACCTGGGCGGCCGGCGGCGCGCTGGTCGTGCCCCGCGCCAACGACGTGCTGCGGCCCTCCCGGTTCGTCAACGAGCACCGGATCACCCACTGGTTCTGCGTGCCGTCCCTCGGCAGCCTCGCCGAGCGCACCGGCGCGCTCGCCCCCGGCTCGATGCCCACCCTGACCAAGGTCATGCTGGGCGGCGAACGCCTCACCGCCGAACAGGCGCGGCAGTGGGCCGAGGCCGCGCCCAACGCCGTACTGCACAACATGTACGGGCCGACCGAGGTGAGCGTCGTCTGCGTGCACAAGGACCTCGGGAGCGTCGGCCGGCTCGTGCCCGCCGGCTCCAACGGGACGATGCCCATCGGTGAGGTGCTGCCGCACCTGGAGAGCGTCGTGCTCGGGGAGGACGGACAGCCGGCCCCGACCGGCGAGTTGTGTCTGCGCGGGCCCCAGCGGTTCGCCGGCTACCTCGACCCGGCCCACAACGAGGGGCGGTTCCTGCGCCGCCGGCCCGGGGCGGCCGCGCTCGCCCTGCCGGCGGGGGAGACGCCCCGCGACACCGACTGGTACCGCACCGGCGACCTGGTCCGCGCCGAGGGGGAGGGACTGGTCTTCCTCGGCAGGCTGGACGACCAGGTGAAGGTGCGCGGTCATCGCATCGAAGTGGGCGAGGTGGAGGCGCAGTTGGCGTGCCACCCCGCGGTCCGGGAAGCCGTCGTGGTCGCCCACCACGCCGGGGCGGAGGCGACGCTGGTCGCCCACTACACGGGGACCGTCACCCCGGCCGCCGAACTCACCGGCTTCCTCCGCGAGCGGCTTCCGCGCTACATGCTGCCGAGCCGCTTCCTGCACCGGGAGTCGTTCCCGCTGAACACCAACGGCAAGACCGACCGCCGCTCGCTGCCGGCCCCGGCGCCCGACCCCGGACAGGCACCGCACTGAGCCGCGCGCCCGGCCGGGGCGCGCGCCCACCACCACGTCGACCCGCTGCGGAGGAGACATGTCAGGCATCACGACCGGTGAGATACCGAAGATCCTCCTCATCGGTTCCGGTGACCTCACCACACGGTTGGGTCATCTGCTGGCGAGCGCGGAACCGGAGACCCGGCTCGTCCTCGCGAGCCGCTCGGCGGAGCGCGCCACGCGCTTCGCGAACCTGACCAAGCTGGCGGCCGCCAACCTCGGCCGGATACGCGAGGTCGAGGCGGTGGCCATGGACATGGCCGACGTGGACCGCACCGCGGAGCAACTGAGGCGCATCCGGCCGACGATCATCTTCATGGGCGCCTCCATCCAGGCCGCCCGCGCCATCATGGACCTGCCCGGGGACCTGTTCCGACGGCTTGACGAGGCACAGCTCGGCCCCTGGCTGCCGATGCACCTCACGCTCGTGCACGAGCTGATGCAGGCCGTCCGCCTCGCGGAGTCGCGGGCCGTCGTCGTCAACGCCGCCTACCCCGACGCGGTCGGCCCCGCCCTCGCGGCGCTCGACCTGGCGCCCGACGTCGGGATCGGCAACATCGGCAACATCGTGCCCGGCATCACCTGGGCGGCCGCCGAGGAACTGGGCGTCTCCCCGGCCGAGGCCGAGGTAAAGGCCGTGGGGCACCACTACTTCAGCCACCACGTGCACCGGTTCGGCGAGGCCCGCGGCATCCCGCACCTGCTCGACGTCCGCGTCGCGGGGACGCCGGCCACGCTCGACGCCGACGCGCTGTACGCCCGGCTGGCCGGCGGCCTGCGGCGCCAGGGCGGCAAGGAGGGCCAGCAGCTGACGGCCACCTCCGCCGCGCGCCTCCTGCTCGCGCTGCTGTCCCGCACGGAGCACACCCTGCACGCGCCCGCCCCTGGCGGCATGACCGGGGGCTACCCGGTGCGGGTGTCGCGCGACGGCGTACGGCTCGACCTTGCGCCCGGCACCACCCCCTCGGCGGCCCAGGCCGTCAATCGGCGCTGCCAGCTCCTGGACGGGATCGAGCGCGTGAACGCCAACGGAACGGTCCAGTTCACCGAGGAACGGATGGCGGTGATGCGGCAGATGCTGGGCTACCACTGCACCGAGCTGAAGATCGCCGACGCCCGCTCCGCGGCGACCGAACTGGCCGGGCGCTACGACGCCTTCCTGCGCCGGCACGGACTGGGCGCATGACCGCGCGCACCGTGCTCTTCGACCTCGACGGCGTCCTCGTGGACAGCCAGGACGCCGAGGTGCTGGCCCTGCTGGAGTTCGCCGGGACCGTGCACGCCCGGGTCCCGGCCGAGGGCTTCGCCGAGCGGGTCGCGGGCCGCCGGATGAGCGAGTCGGTCGCGATCATCGGGCAGTACACGGACGACCCGTTGCCGAACGACGCGGTGGCGCGGGTCAGGGAGATCGCCGAGCGCTACCTGGCGACCCGGTTGCGCGCCACCCCCGGGATGGTGGCGGCCCTGCGGGAGATCACGGCACCCGCGTACGTGGTGTCGAACTCCCCGCTCGGCATGATCGAGGACCGCCTGCGCCGCACCGGCCTCGCCGGCTTCTTCACCGGCCCCCACTTCTCGGCGTACGAACTGGGCACGTGGAAACCGGACCCCGGCCTCTACCGGCAGGCGGTACGGACGCTGGGGGTGGACCCCGAGACCGTCGTCGCGGTCGAGGACAGCGAGGTCGGCGTGCGCTCCGCCCACGACGCGGGCCTGCGCGTCCACTGGTACCGGCCCGACCGGTCGGAGGAGAGCCGGTGCTCGGGGCGCGTCCGGGTCTTCGGAGACATGAGGGCACTGCCCGAACTGCTCGCGGCACGGGTGTGACCGGACGGCCCGCGCCGCAACCGCCCACACGGAATCCGCGTCCGCTGTCTCCGTGACTCCGGCGGCACAGGGCCGTACGGCCACAGCTGCCACAGGCCGGGGCCGAGGGCGTCCAGGTCGGCGAGGACGCGGTGGTGGCGCTGCCGGTTGAGTGGCCAGGGACAGTTCCAGTCCGGGCCGGTCGCCGTCCGCCGCCGCGCGCGTGCGGCGGCCCCCTTCGGGCCGTTGCCGCGACCGCCCTTGCGCGGAGATCGGCCATGTTCCACCCAACGGCTACCAGACCCCGGGGCTCGCTGTCGTCCTGCTCCCGGTCCTGGCCCTCGCCCTCGGCAGCTGTACGTCCTGCCTCCCGTAACCGCCTTGTGGGTGCGCTCGTTGGCCCGAAGCGAAAGAAGATGATCTCACCGAAGGGAGACCCGGCATGGCATGTGACGCCCCCTGGATCGAGAAGCGGCGTTACGAGTACGCCGGCGGCCGCTACATGGGCTGTGGAAACTGCGGCGGTGACCTGTGCACTGTCTGCGGATCCAACCACCTAGAGCCGAGCGACGTGCACTTTGAGTTCAACGACGACAACGTCTGCCCAGACTGCAGTCCAAGGCGCTGATCGAGGACCGCGGAACCGTCCGGTCGGCGGCGGTCTTGGCGATTGAGTCATTGGGGACCTCACGGTCGGGGCCCACGACTCCGGGCTGGGCCGACCGTGGGGCGGTGGGCATCCGTGGAGGGAACCTCCGGGTGCGGCGCGGCGGGCACCGGCGTGGGTGCTCCTACTGTCGGCTGGTGTGACGCACGAGACGAACAGACCAGCAACCGGCCCCGCGAGGCGCAACCTTCTGACCGTCGGCGCCGGGGCCGTCCTCGCCACGGGGTGCAGCCGCTTGGTGGCCGCCCCGGACCTCGGGGCGGGCCCGTCGTCCTCCGGCACCACGGCGGGCGCCGATCTGACGCCCGGAGCGATGACGCTCTTCAAGGACGCGGCGTACAACTTCAACGGGCTTTTCGCCCTCGGCGCGTCCGGCGCGGGCGCGGCCGAGGTCGGAGAGGTGCTCACCGCCGTCAACGCGGTCAATGGGGCGGGCCTGTCCGCACAGTCGTACGTCACGACGTTCAGCCGGCTGGGCGACCGGCTCATGGCGGCACCCGCGGGCGGCGAACCGGACGGCCGGACCACACGCTTCCGGGCTCTTCGCGCGGCGCAGTACTACGGCCAGGCGCTCTTCTTCGTCCTCGGCTCCGACGCTCCCGGCGACGAGGAGCGGCTGTACAAGGCAGGTCGCGCCGCCTGGGACAAATTCTGCTCGCTGTGCGACCCGCCGCCGGTGACGGACCGCGTCCCGTACGGGAGGACCCCCCTGCCGGTCTGGTTCTTCCGGCCCGACGGGTCCGGGAGGCGGCGGCCCACGGTCATCCTCACCAACGGCAGCGACGGCCAGAACGTCGACATGTGGACGTACGGGGTGCCCGCGGCGCTGGACCGGGGCTGGAACGCGCTCGTCTACGACGGTCCCGGGCAGGGACAGCTGCTGTTCGTCGACCAGGTGACGTTCACGCCGACCTGGGAGAAGGTCGTCGCCCCGCTGATCGACTGGCTGTCCCGGCGGCAGGACGTGGACACCGGGAAGATCGCGCTCACCGGGCTGAGCATGGCGGGCGACCTGGTGCCCCGGGCGGCCGCGTTCGAACCACGGCTCGCCGCCGCCGTCGCGATGCCCGGCTGCGTGGAACCGTGGCGGGGCTTTCCCCCGGAGATCCGGGAGATCCTGCGGCCGGGCAAGGCGGAGACCAACGCCATCTGGACCAAGGAGGTCGTCCCGCACCTGCCCGCAGCCGACGCGGCGACGATGAAGAAGCGCTTCGAGCCGTTCTCCGTCCCGGCGATGCTCGCCGCCCGCCAGGGGAAGATGTTCACGGACTTCTACACCCCGGCCCGAGCCGTCCAGGCGCTCACGATCACCGACGTGGTGAGCAGGATCAGGACGCCGATGCTGGTCCTCGACTACGAGGGTGAGCAGTTCTACCCCGGCCAGGCCCGCGAGCTGTACGACAAGCTGGCCTCCCCCAAGGACTACGTGAAACTCACCGCCGCCGAGGGCGCCCAGCTGCACTGCTCGCCGATGGCTCCCCAACTCCACTGCGAGGTGGTCTTCGACTGGCTCCAGGAGACCCTCTGAGGCGGGGAAGCGTCCGCGGCCAAGGATGACCGGGCCGGACCGGACGGGCACCACGACCAGGCCGCACCCGGCGCACGGGCACCCCCCGACACACGGTCCCAAGCGCCCAAGCGGCTCCCCGCCCACGCCCGCAAGGTGACCGAAAAACGCCCCTGACCAGGTTCTATGTGCCACGCGCGAGGCAGTGGCCGATTGTCGCGCCGATCGGCTGCCGAATTTCGTGCTCATCGGCGTAACGCCTTAGAGTCGTCACATGGTTGGCCCAGGCAACCTTTGTTGCAGGTGTGCCGCCACCCCGCGTGGAGTAGCGCCCACGCGACCGAGGCCATGAGGCGCACGTCTCCTGACCACCCCCCACAGATGAACAACCATCAGGCCGGGTCACGCAGCGCCGCGTTCCGGCTCAGGAGGATCACACATGTCCGATGTCGCCCCAGGCTTCCGCAACCATGTGGAGCACATCCTCGACGCCCTGCGGGAGAACCCCGACCGCGAGGCACTGGTATACGGCGACCAGCGGGTCACCGCGGGCGAGCTGCGCAGCCTGGTGTACCGGATGGCGTGGGCCATGCAGGCCCAGGGCATCGAGCGCGGCCAGACGGTGACTCTGCTCAGCGGCAACCTCCCGGAGGCCCTGGCCGTGCGATATGCGGCCAATCTGATCGGCGCCCGGGTCAATCACCTGTACAGCAAGCTCGCCGCCGACGTACAGGCCGCGATCGTTCGCGACGTGGAGAGCCGGGCACTGGTCGTCGACCCGCGGATGACCGACCGCGCCGCCGACATCACCGAGTCGGTACCGGTCAAGTCGGTGCTGGTGCTCGGCCCGACCGAAACGGGCGAGGACCTGCTGGCGCTCTGCGCGGCCCAGCCCGCAGAGCCCTTCGCCAGCCAGGCGCAGCCGGACGACATATGCGCCATCCGGCACACGGGCGGCACCACCGGCCATCCGAAGGGCATTTGCACCACCTACCGTCAGGTGCAGGCGCAGCGCTCCGCGCGCCCGGTCGACGAGACCGCCGCCCTGACACACCGTCAGCTCGTGGCCACCACCATGGCCCACGTCGCCGGCATGCTCATGGACGCCGTGCTGGAGTACGGCGGCGCCGTGGTCCTGCTCGACGACTTCGAGCCGGGGCAGGTGCTCGAGACCATCGAGCGCGAGCGCATCACCCACCTGTGGCTACTGCCGCCCCTGCTCTACCAGTTGCTCGACCACCCGCGCATGGAGCACACCGACACCTCCACACTGCGCCAGGTCCTCTACGGCGGCTGCCAGGCGTCCCCGGCACGACTGACCGACGCCGTACGCCGCCTCGGCCCCGTACTGCTCCAGGGGTACGGACAGAACGAGGCGGGCCTGATCAGCATCCTGTCCGCTGACGACCACACCCGCCCCGAGCGGCTGCGCAGCGCGGGAAAGATCCTGGACGGCGTCGAGGTCGAGATCCGGGACGAGGACGGCAACGTGCTCCCCGACGGTGAACACGGCGAGATCGTGGTGCGCTCGGACATGGTCATGGAGGGCTACTGGAAGCAACCGCGGCTCACCGCGGAGATCCTCCGGGACGGCTGGCTGCACACCGGCGACATCGGATTCCGGGACCCCGACGGCTACTTGACCGTCGTCGACCGGCTGAAGGACATGATCGTGGTGGTCGGCGGCCACGTGTACACCACCGAACTGGAGGACCTGCTCAACAGCCACCCGCAGGTCGGGCAGAGCGCCGTCTTCGGTGTCCGCGACGAGGACCGCACGGAACGCGTCCACGCCGCCGTGCTGCTCGCCCCCGGTGCCACCCTCGACGCGGACGAACTGCGTGCCTTCGTACGCGCCGAACGCGGGCCGATGTACGAGCCGGCCCACATCACCTTCCCCACCGAACTGCCCCTCACCGACGTGGGCAAGCCCGACAAGAAGGAACTGCGCCGCCGCGCCACGGCCCGGCCGTGAGGCTCCGCGACGCGGCCGACGGCCCGTCACCGCGGTACCACCGGGCCGTCCCGGAAGCCGGATGAGGCAGGTACGACGGGGAGGCGTGAGATGTCGGATGCCGGATGCCCTGGAGTTCTCCGGGGCATCCGCTGCTGGACCCGACGGTCCGTGTCGGTCTTCGGCAGTGCGCACAACGTAATACGCGCTGTACCCGTGGTGTGCGCCGATATCGTGGTGGAGCACACCATGCTGCCCTCGGAACCGACCCACTTCGAAGACGGTGTCCGAGCTGAACTCGCCCTTGATGACGGCGGATTCACCTCTCTCGCCCTCCGCCACGCGACAGACGAGTGCCTCCGCCGCCCCACGGTCGGCCGAACTGCCCTCAGGAGAGGGCATTCCCCGACGATATTTCCCCACGGACGGTCACGGTCTCCCGGCTGAGCCCCCCCGGGTCAGGTCGGCGCCGTTGAGCGGCATCGCGGTTGCAAGGACCTCTCGGATGGGACTTTCCTGTCCTCAAGGCACCAGGCGGGTTGTACACCTGTTCTAGCGGGTGGTCGGCGACACCGGAGCGTGTCCAGCCCGCCAGAACGGTGCGGATCTGGTCCTCCATGACACTGGTCACCTGGTCAGTTCCGAGTCGAGCATGTCGTAGAGCCGGCCCGGCGAAGGCAAGTCGGCGGACGTCCAGGGCATCAATCACGCGGGCGGTTCAGGGCGACAACCCCGGCCCCCCTCCGGGCTGCGGACAAGTTCGGGGCCCCGAAGGGTGGCGGACGGCATACGGGGGCGGATCCTCACGGACACGAGCTGAGGCCGCGAGTCCGTCCGCTCCGGTCAATCGCGTGTTCCTCCTTCGAGGTTGCGTACTCCACGGCGGGCCGCCGCACCGCCTCACGGTTCCCGGGCGCCGCTGCCAGGGCCTCCAGATTCACCTTGCCATCTTGACATGTGCGTAACAATTCAGTCGTCAATATTCATCCGGGGCGGGCATCGCCCCGCCCGACAGGAGGCCGGTATGTCCCCGTTCAGGAAAGGCCCGGCGGCGACCGGGCTGTCGCTCGTCGTCGCCCTGCTCACCGCGACCCCCGCTGCTGCCACCGGAGGCCCCCGTACCGGCGCCGACGCCCACGCGGTCGCGGCAGCGGTGGTCTGTGACACGTACTGTGACGCGCGCGATCCCTCCGCCGCCACCTCGGACCGGATCCCGGTCAGCAGTTCCCTGTACGGCCGGACCGTCCGGCTCCACCTCTCCGACAACGATGTCATGGGCTGGGCGTCCATCGACGACGGAAACCCCGGCGACGAGGTGTGGCTGGACCGCAGTTTCGACGGCGGCCGGACCTGGTCCTCCGGAAGCAAGCTCGGCGACACCAAGACCCCGCAGGGATACCGCGGCTGGCGGACCCAGATGTACAACGTGGACGATTGGAACACCGCCGGAGTCGGAGCTTTGCGCGCGTGCGGCAAAGCCGGTGACCGGGCGGAGATCACCTGCACCCCCTGGGCCCGGGTCAACCGGAACGCCTGGAGCCGGGGCACCGCGGCGGCCACGGCACTGATGATGTCCTACGACCGGGGCACCGGGCTGTTCGGCGGCAACGGCTGGTGGACCGGCGCGAACGCGCTGACGGCCGTCATCGACAATGCCCGGGTCAGCGGCATGCCCAGCTACAAGTACGCCCTCTCCACCACCTACGACAAGAACCTCGGTGCGCAGGGCGGCAACTTCACCAACGACTATCTGGACGACACCGGTTGGTGGGGGCTGGCCTGGGTCGCCGCGTACGACGCGACCGGTGACAGCCGGTACCTCAGCACCGCTCGCACCGACGCGGACCACATGAACGCCTACTGGACGGGCACATGCGGCGGCGGGGTGCTGTGGAACGAGTCCAAGACCTACAAGAACGCGATCACCAACGAGCTGTTCCTCCAGCTCAACGCGGCGCTCCACAACCGGATTGCCGGTGACAGCGTCTACCTGGACCGTGCCCGGCAGGAATGGTCCTGGTTCCGGCAGAGCGGCATGATCAACCAAGACCACATGATCAACGACGGCCTCACCGACGCCTGCGCCAACAACGGCCAGACCACGTGGACGTACAACCAGGGCGTCGTGCTCGGTGGCCTCACCGAGCTGTACCGGGCGACCGGCGACACCGGCCTCCTGGACACCGCCCGCCAACTGGCCGACGCCTCCACCACACGGCTCCAGACCGACGGTGTGCTCCGTGAACCCGGGGAGTCCGACGGCTGCACCGGCGACGGGCCTTCCTTCAAGGGCGCCTACGTACGCGGGCTCGGCAAACTGAACGCGCAGTTGTCCGGCCATCCCTACGCCGCGACGCTCACCCGGTGGGCGGACACGGCCTACGCCAAGGACCGCAGCACTCTCGACCAGTACGGCCCGCACTGGAACGGCGGTTCGGGCACCACCGACTACGGGTGCCAGCAGAGCGTTCTCGATCTCCTCAACGCCGCAGGGCAGTAGCCCGGCCAGGGCCACGGAACCGTCGGCGGCGCCCCCGAAGGAGGCTTCGGCACGGGCGCCGTCGAACGGTTGACCGGGACCACTGTCGCTCTCGTAACGCACGCCGCGACGCACATCCTGCCAACCCGTCCGGCCCCGGCCCGGAAGGTGCGGGCGTGGGGGAGTGGGGCCGTTGACGGCGGCGGTGGACGTGCCGCTGCACCGGTTGCGTCAACACCACCTGCGTGGTTGCCGTTTCGAGCGGCGGGGACGGGCTCGGTCACCAGCTCGCCGGACAGCCGGCGCGCTCCCTGGCCCCAGCAGGTGAATTACACGCCCACCAGGGGCCAGGGGCCAGGGGCCAGGGGCCCGGGACGGAAAGCGGGCCCTCCTCGACGACACGCCCCTCTTTGAGGAAGACCACGCGGTCCGCGGTGCGGATGTTGCCGAGCCGGTGGGCGAGGATCGCCTGGGGGGCGGTGGTGAGAGCGGCCGTGACGGCGGCTCCGTTTCCGGGGCATCAGCCAGGGTGTTGTCCCGTATGGTGATGCCGGAGGCGGGCTGGGACAGGCCCTCGACCAGAGTTGCCCGGCGAGGAGTCGGAACGCCCTCGCCGGGCAGTACGACGATCACCTGGCGAGAGATTCCGAGGCCATGGTGGACAGTTCGCTCGGCAACGCGTGCGGCGGCTGCTGTTCCTTTCGCCTGCCGCTCCGCGGGGGCACACCGACTCCCCTGGGAGTAAGCGACGCCGGGATGGCCACGCCCGCTGAGGCATTCTCCGCCGACGAGCCGCCGCCGGTCAGAGGAAGTTGTTCGGCCAGATCATGGTGCGCCACATGTGGGCCACGGGAGAGCTGTCAAAGCCCAGGCCCTGCGCGGGCTGGCGGAAGTGGCGGCCGACCACGTCCTCGAACTCCTCGAAGTCGACATGGACATCGGGGTCGAAGGTGTACAGGTCGTTGATGGTGACCATGCGCGCCGACATGTACCAGCGGTGTCGGCGGGCCTCAAGATAGGCGGCCCGGGTGTGGGCGGGTGGCTGGTACTCGGCGCCGAAGAAGTCGCTGTACGCCTCCGGGTAGCCATAGCCGACGCTCTCGTCGGGGAAGTAGCGCAGGATCTCGTGCTGGCGGATCGCCCAGGCCACTTCCTCGTCGACATAGGGACCCACCAGCTGGGCGCCCCAGTGGCCGTGCTGGCTGCGCAGCAGGCCGGCGACCGAGATGTCGTGCAGCAGGCAGGCCAGCACCACCTTCTCGTCCGCTCCCTGCTCCCGTGCCTTGCGCGCGCTCTGCATCATGTGGCGCGTGGTGAAGGGATCGAGCGCGAGCCTGCGGCGGAAGAAGTCGGCGAGGGTGGGCCGCTCGGGCATGGGGGGAAGCGTCGGGTTGTCTCCCATCATGAAGACCTGTCCCGACTCTCGCGAGGACAGCCACCTGTCACCGGAGCGGTGACCATCGGTCCCCAAGGTCGCAGCAGCCGGCGGACAGATGACGCGGGCGTGCTTGTGCTGGCCGTGAGACACGTACTGCCTTTCTGAGGGGTGCCACCGGATCGGGCACCGAGGCTTTGATCCCATCAGGAAGATCAACAGCCGAAGCTCCGGGTTCACCCGAATGGCGGGGCTTGCGACGGGAAACCCCCCGCCACGGTGAGCCCGGCGCACAACAGCTCGAAGCGCCGCGCAACCAGCAGTGCGGGTGATCATGGCGGAGGACCGGCTTGCTCATGGCGAGGCGGCCGGGCGGCGTCGGTGAAAGGAGAGGGCTCATCCGTTTGACCGGTGATCCGGCTGGTTGAATGCTGGACGTCGTGACGCGCAGAAGGCGAGGAGCCGCATCAGCCGAGGAGACCACCCCCGGGGAGCCCGGCGCCGGGGCCCAGGGAAGCCCCGCGGAGGGGGTGGCGGGCTCGGGCCTGTCGACCCGTCTTCTCGTGCTCATGGCCGTCGGAGCGGGTATGTCGGCGGCCAACACGTACTACGTGCAGCCGCTGCTCGACACGCTCAGCCATGACTTCGGGGTCGGCAGTGGCATCGCCGGGCTGGTCACGACCTTCGGCCAGGTCGGTTACGTCCTGGGGCTGGCCCTGATCGTGCCGATGGGGGACCTGGTGGAGCGTCGCCGTCTGGTGACGATCACGACGGTGGTCACCGGGCTGGGGCTGCTGGGGATGGCCGCGGCACCGAACATCGGGGTGCTGATGGCGCTGGCGGCGGTCGTGGGCTTCTGCACGGTGACGGCCCAGATCTTCGTCCCCTTCGCGGCCCATCTGGCGACCCCGGCGAATCGCGGGCGCTCCGTGGGGATCGTCATGAGCGGGCTGCTGGTCGGCATTCTGCTCGCCCGGACCGTGTCCGGCGTCATCGCCGGAGCCACGAGCTGGCGGGTCGTCTACCTGGCCGCAGCCGTGCTGACGTTCGCACTGTCCGTCGCCTGCCGCATGGAGCTGCCGTCCTCGGCGCCGACCACACGCACCGCCTATCACCGGTTGCTCGGCTCGGTGGTGCGGATCTACCTGGACGAACCCGCTCTCCGCCGCCGCGGACTCTACGGGGCCCTCGTGTTCGCGTCGTTCAGCACCTTCTGGACCGCGATCGCCTTCCAGCTGGCCGGTCACTACCACTTCAGCCAGACGGTGATCGGGCTGTTCGGTCTGCTCGGCGTCGCCGGCGCCTGCTGCGCGCAGATGGCCGGGCGCATCGCCGACGCGGGCTGGGGACGCGTGGCGACAGCGGGGTTCATCGGGCTCACCGCGGTCAGCTGGATCGCCGGGTGGGCCGGTGGCTCCCGCGTCGGCTGGCTGGTCGCCGGGGTCCTGCTGCTCGACCTGGGGGTGCAGGGCACCCATATCTCCAACCAGAGCGAGGTCTACCGGCTGCGCCCGGAAGCGCGCAGCCGGCTCACCACCGGTTATATGTGCACCTACTTCGTCGGCGGAGTCGCCGGCTCCGGACTGGCCGGCGCCGCCTACGGCGCCTACGGCTGGAACGGAGTCTGCCTGCTCGGTGCCGTTTTCCCCGCCCTGGCACTCCTCGTCTGGCTGACCGAGGCCCGCTGGCCACTGCGGACCATGGCCCGAGAATGACGTCGAATCCTCACGGGTCCTCACGGGCAGGCTACGGCGCACCGACATTCAGACAGCGCCATCCAGACACCGCCGCGGACAGCGACGTCGCCGGAATTTGATCAGCTTGCCCGGAGCCGACTGCATGTCGGCTCCTGATCCCATCGATTCCGGCCGGCGCCCGTTCTGTTCGTCCGCCGACCGTCGCGCCGGGGGCCCGTGGGCGTGGTCAGATCTGAGCGAGACCGCCGTCGACGAAGAACTCCCCGCCTGTGCTGAAGGAACTTTCGTCGCCGGCCAGGAAGAGCGCGAGGGCGGCGACCTCGTCCGTACGCCCCATCCGGCCGAGCGGAACCTGGGTGGTGAAACTGTCCGCCAGCCGCCGGCGGGCCGCGGGGTTGTCACCCGCGAGACCGAGGATGCCGGGAGTCTCGATCGGGCCGGGGCTCACGGCGTTGACGCGGATACCGCGCTCGGCCAGTTCCGCGGCCCAGGAGCGGGCGAGACTGCGGATGGCCGCCTTCGTCGCACTGTAGACGCTCATGGCGGGCACGCCCTTGGAGGCGTTGGTGGAGGACAGCAGGATGATCGACCCTCCTCGGTCCAGCAGGGGCAGCGCCTTCTGGGCGGTGAAGACGATGCCCTTGACGTTGATCGCGAAGGTACGGTCGTAGTCCTCCTCGGTGATGTCCCCCAGCCGTGCCAGCTCACCGCCGCCCGCGTTGGCGACGAGGATGTCCAGACGGCCCGAGCGGTCACGGACGTGGGCGAAGAGACGGTCGATGTCGTCGAGGTCGGACACGTCACCGCGGACCGGGACGGCCCTGTCGCCGAGCTGCTCGGCCGCGGCCTTGAGTTCGTTCTCGCGGCGGCCGGTGATGTAGACGGTCGCGCCCTCCTTCACGAAGCGCTCGGCGATGCCGAGTCCGATACCGGTCGAGGCGCCGGTGACGAGGGCGATCTTGTTGTCGAGCTGTCCCATGATTTCGCTCCTTGTAACTATGACGGTTACGTCTATGGGCGAGGGCGGGCCTCCCGTACGCCGGACGGGCCCCGGCCCGCGGTCAGTGAGCGGCGAGAACGCCGCGCAGGACGTCGGCCAGGCTCGACCCGGCGAACTCCTGCCGCACCGCGGCCTCCGCCCGGTCGTACACCTCGCCGATGGCGGGCTGGATCCCCCGGCCCACCGGACACTCCTGGTTGGGCAGGGTGCGGTGCATGGCGAACAGGGGCCCCGGCTCGACGGCGTCGTACACCTCCAGGAGGCTGATCTGCGCCGGGTCGCGGGCCAGGACCCAGCCCGCGCCCGCGCCTCGCCGGGAGGAGACGAGACCGGCCTTGCGCAGGTCGCCGAGCAGGCGCCGGATCACGACCGGATTGGTGTTCACGCTCTCGGAGATCTGCTCGGACGTGGCGACCGTGCCGCCCTGGCGCCGGTACAGCTCCATCCATACGAGCACATGGGCCGCGACCGTCAGTCGGCTGTTGGCGCTCACCCGTACCACCTCCCAGATGTAACCATAACAGTTACATCGCGCTTGTGTGCCGTCCGGGCGTTTCCGTTCGCGCGGGCGTGGAAGCGGCTCTCTGGTGGATGCGGCAGGGCTCGGCACCGGGGTGCGCGGACAGAAAGGGCCGCCCTCATGCCGATGTCACGCCCTGATCGCGTCCTCGCCGGCCAGGAACGGACGCAGCAGGGTGAGCAGGGCGTCCGGTCGGTGCAGTGGAATGATGTGGCCGCAGTCCTCGATGACGTGTCCGATGAGGTCGTCGGTGACCGGGCGGAGCTGGCGTTCCAGCGCGGAGCCGACGGGCCTGGCACCCAGCGCCATGGTCGGCACGGTCAGACGGGCGGTGGCGGTCGCCTGCTCGATCTGCAGTGCGCTCTCGGGCAGGGCCCGGTAGTACGAGAACGCGCGGCTCAGCGCATCCCTGCCCGTGTACGCGCGGACAAAGGCATCCCGGACGGCGGGGGACACTCCGTCGCCGAGCGTACCGGTGCGCAGGAACCAGTCGACATAGGCGGCCTCATGGCCTTGCAGCACGGTCTCGGCGAGTCCGGGCGCGGCGGCGTGGAAGCCGAACCACCACGGCGGGCCGTCGGCGAGGAAGTCCTCGGCGCCGGGCAGCCGGCCCAGCAGGGACTCCATGACGACCAGGCGCCGGACGAGACGGGGGTGACGCAGGGCGAGGAGGAAGGCCGGCGGGGCGCCCGCGTCGATCCCGACGACCGCGGCCGGGGACACGCCGAGCGTGGTGAGCAGCGCGGCGGCGTCGTCGGCCAGGGTGCCGGCGTCGTACCCGGAGGCGGCCCCGCCGCTCGCGCCGAAACCGCGCAGGTCCGGCGCGATGACGCGGTAGCGGTCGGACAGGTCGGCCATGATGTCCGTCCACAGCTCCCAGGTGTGCGGAAAGCCGTGCAGCAACAGGACGGGCGGGCCTGATCCGGCGAGGGCGACGTTCAGTTCGACATCGTTGACAGGGATGCGCCGCAGCTCGGGCACGAGAGGACTCCAGGGGTGGTGAGGAATGGTGACAGGGTCACGCTAGGGAACTACCCTGGGCCGTCCAAGACGGCACTTTCCCCTCAGGTGGTGAGCTGCGGGTGACCACATCCAGGTCCGGTGGACCCGGTCGACGGCCCGGTGCGCGCGGTGATCTGCTGGATCCGCGCTGCCCGACCCGCCGGTTGCTCGACCGCATCGGCACCAAGTGGACGTCGATGGTGGTCAAGGTGCTGGCCGAGGCGGCACCCGGCGAGCTCCGCTTCGCGGAACTGAGGCGCCGTATTCCGGGCATCTCGCAGAAGATGCTGTCGGTCACTCTGCAGAGCCTGGCTCGTGACGGCCTGGTCGCGCGCAGGGTCGAACCGACCGTGCCGCCCGCCGTCCACTACCGGCTCACCGAGCTGGGCCAGTCCCTCGAAGGACCGCTCTCCGCCCTGCGGGTGTGGGCCGAGACGCACATGCCGGAGATCGACCGGAACAACCAGCTCGCCGAAGCCGGGCAGACGTGGCGGGAAGGGGGAGAGGAAGAGTGAGAGCCGCCGGCCCCGGGTCGATGACGGGTTCGAGTACGGCCGCCTCGTGTACGGCCGCCTCGTAGTCGACTGCCGGACTGGTCGTGTCGCGCGGCAACGGCGCGGCGCCTCTCGCGGCGGTTGATCCCGCACCCCGTGCCGCGATCCTGGCGCACCGCCGCCGGTGGGCGTGAGCCCCCCGGGAGCCCGTCCCCCCTGGGCAAGGTCGACCAGGCGTACCGCTGCGACCGCGCGGCACACGTGGAATTCGTCCCCGGGAGGGTACGACTCCGGTACTTGCGGTCAGCGTCTGGAGCCGCAGGAGGGGCAGAAGGCGGCGTCGTCCGGGAGGCTCTGATGGCACGCGGAGCAGCTCGCGGTCTGGGCCAGATGGTGGCCGCAGCCGTGGCAGAACGCGCCGCCTCGGGTTTCCGTACGGCAGTTGGGGCAGACCAGCTGGCGGGGGGTGGTGACGTCGTACCCCACGCCCTGCTGCTGGCCGACGCCGTACGCGCGCTGGGAGACCATGTCGTTCAGTCCACGCTGCTGGGCCGCCTGTGCCTCCGCCGCGGTGTCCGGCGAACACGTCAGGCACAGCCCCTGCCCCTGGTTCCAGCAGCGGGCGCAGACATAGGAGGTGCAGCGCGGGCAGCGGTTGAAATGGCCCTGCGCGCGCTCGATGGCGCGGGTGAAGGCGGCGTCCCGCTGGCTGCCGAAGTTCGCTCCCGCCAGGCCGTCCGCGGCGTTGGTCACGCTCTGGCCGGTGCTGCCGCCGATGATCGACCAGGCGGCACTCACACCCCGGGACAGCCAGCCCGCCATCTGCCCGGCCCGAAACGGTTCGAACGGCGAACGCCAGCAGTCCGAGCAGCGCGAGCACGAGAACTCGAACTGGAAACCCGCGCCGGTGCCTTGCTGGACGCACAGGTCGCGGTGGTTGTTGTTGAAGTAGATCTCGGTGCTCATGACGGCCGCCCCCCACAGAAGTCGCTCCCGGCGGAGAGTGTATAGCCGATGGCCGAAACCGATCAGGGGGGATCACGACTCCGGCCGCGGGCGTGAACACCGTTCGCCCAGCCGGGCCTTGGTGGCGAGACTTCGCCCGGTGTGCGTGGAGCGCCTCCCCGGCCGGTTTGCAGGGGCATGGGCGAGCCGCCCTCACGCCGAACGTGGCGACGAGGTGTCCCGCCGAGGCCGGTGGGCGGCCCGGGTGTTGAGCCCGAGGTGGCGCAGGAGCCGGGCCGTGGCCTGTTCTGCGGAGCGGAGGGCGCCGTAGGTGCTGGAGGGGCCGAAGTAGTCACCCGCGAGCTGGATTCGGGGGTCCCGCGAGCGGCGCCGGCTGTTGAAGGCGCGCAGTTCGGCGTAGCCGCCGGGCGGCCGGACGACGAGGGCGGGGTCCTGGCGGCTGACGTGGCTGGTCAGGACGGTGCTCCGGATGCCGGGGAAGACGCGTTCGGCGGCGGCGACGGCCTGTTCGGTGACGATGTCGTCGGGTGCGTCCCACCAGCGGTCCGTGAAGTCCTGGCGGGGATGGAGGGTCATGAGCCCGCGCCCGTCGTCGACCCGCCCGGTGATCTTGTTGTGGTGGAGTTCGACACCGACGAGTGCGGGGTGCTCCCGCTGGGAGAGGAACAGCGCGAACGCCCTCTCCGCGGGCGGGCGTTCCGTCGCGAGAGAGATGATCAGGGCTCGGGAGTAGGGGACGGAGGCGAGATAGGCGCCGTCCGCGCGGGGAAGGCCGGGCAGCAGAGCCGGAACCTGGGGAGCGGGTACCGCCACGACGGCGGCTTCGGCCTGTTCCGTGTGCGCGCGGCCGTCGGCGTCCTGCCATGTGACGCGGACGCCCTCGCCCTCCGGGCGGACGCGGCGGACGCGGGCGTCGAGCTGTACGGGAACCCGGTGGGCCAGTGTGCGGGTGAGGAGCCCGACCCCCTGGGGGCTGTTGATGTGCGGGACGAGGAGTTTCGCGGTGTAGAACAGCATGTCGGCGGCGGCCAGCCGGTCCGGTGAGGCGAGGACGATGCCCCCGCCGAAGAGCGGCTCGATCAGATAGTCGATCGCTTCCTGGGTGAGATGGCGGTGCGCGTACTCGGTGGCGCTGAGGCCGTCCAGGTAGGTGTTGCGGTCCATGCTGTCCCAGTCGAGACACCGGCGGTGGGCGAGAAACGTCGGCAGCGCGCGGAACACCGCCGCCTTGGTCCGCGCGCCGATCAGACGGGTGCGCAGCAGGTCGGTCCGCGCATGGGTGTGCAGCCGGTGGACGGCGTCACCGCGCTGGAACGCGCAGAGGGTGTTGGCGGGCCCGAACTGGCGGGTGAGGCCGAGTTCTTCGATGAGGCGGAGCATGCCGGTGTAGTTGCGGCCGAGGATGCTGGCACCGGTCTCGATCCGGAACCCGTGGTGGTCGATGGTGCGCATACGGCCGCCGGGCGCGCTGTCGCGTTCGAGGACGCGTACCGACACCCCGGCCTGCTGAAGGCGCCAGGCGGCGGTCAGCCCGGCGATGCCGGCTCCCACGACGATGACGGTGGGCGAAGTGGGCACAGTGATCAACCTGTTCTGTCGTATGGGTGGTCGGCGAGGAGGTGGTGCCAGTACGGCTCGACGGCCGCCGCGCTGCCCCGCACCCAGCCCGTGACGGCCTGGACGAAGCGGTGCTGGGCCTCGGTGAGCGTCATGTCGTCCGCCAGACGGGCCCGTTCGGTCTCGAAGCGGTGCTGGTGTGCCGCGTGGAGCACGACGGTGGCCCGGTACGCCTCGGGCAGGGGCAGCGCGTAGGCGCGGGCGAGGACCGTGACGGCGTTCACGGGGTCTCCGCGTTCGTGCTCGGCGGCGTGACCGAGGAGGTCGTTGGCGAGCGCGCCGAGCAGGAAGGCGAGTTCCGCGAGACCGGTGAGGGAGGCGGGCAGCGGCTCCGCGGCCGGTGGCATTCCGGGGGCGAGCAGGTGCAGGTACATCGGATGGCCGCCCGAGGTGTGGACCCGCTCGGCCAGATAGGTCTCCAGATCCGGGGGAGTACCCGTCGCACGCCACGGAGCCTCCCGCGCACAGCTCTCCACGTACCGGCGCAGTCCGTCCGCGAGCCGCGGGAGCAGCGCGGTGCCGCCCGCGGCCGTGATGCCGGCGCGCAAGGACTTCAGCGCGTTCAGGTGCGCACACGAGCGTGCCCCGGCCGGCAGCCGCCCGGTCAGCAGCACCCCGGGCGGGTCCCAGGAGCGGTGCGCCGCCAGCCGCCGCGTGTCCTCGGCGACCGTGTCGTCGAAGTGGAACACCCAGGCCAGCTGGCGTGCCGTCAACCGGGCCACCCCGAAGGGCACGTCCGGCATGCAGCGGCCGACGAGACGGCCGATCCTCCGGCGCTCCAGCCCCGCTCGCCCGCCGTCGGCCGTCAGACCCGCGCGTTCGGCCCAGGACCGTACGTCCGTCTCCAGCTCCCGGGCCATGGGGTGGTCCCCGGCCGGGGGAGACAGCCTGAGCAGATGGTGCCGGGCGAACGCGGCCAGCGCCCGCGCGTCGTTCCCTGCCGGACCGGTCATGCCCCGAACCTGCGCTGTCGGCGGGCGAACGAGGCGAGCATGGTGTCGAAGGACCTGCGGTCGAAGTCCGGCCACAGCTCCGGGCTGAAGTACAGCTCCGCGGGCGCGCTCTGCCACAGTAGGAAGCCCGACAGCCGCTGTTCGCCCGAGGCGCGCAGGATCAGGTCGCAGTCGGGCAGCCCCCACCGGGCGAGGCGGTCGCCGATCGCCGCGCTGTCGAGGCTCCCGGGCCCGGACTCGGCCAGTACGGCGCGTGCGGCCGCCACGACCTCCTCCCGGCCGTCGTACGCCACGGCCAGGTTGACCGTGAGCCGCCGTGCCGCTCCCGCCGGTCCGGGACTCCGGTCGAAGGAGTCGGGGGAGGGCAGCCCGGCGGCGGCCAGCCGCTCCGGTGATCCGACGACCCGGACGTCCCATGCGCCCGCGGCCCGAACCCGCTCCACGAGCGCGCCGATCGCGTCCAGCATGACGGGCAGTTCGGGACGCTTCACCATGTTCTCCAGCGACAGGGCCCAGACGGTGACCGTCTCCACCCCCGCCTCCTCGCACCACCGCAGCACCTGGACGGTCCGCTCCGCCCCGCGCGCGTACCCCGCCCGGACCGGAACGCCGCGCGCACGCGCCCAGCGCCGGTTGCCGTCCGGCACGATGCCCAGATGCCGGGGGACCGGCCCGCTCAACGCGCCACCGCCAGACGCCGGCCGGGCCCGAGCGGCGCCGGGGCCGTCCGGCCCGCCAGATGCCCCAGCGCCAGGACGGTGAAGACGTCGGCCAGGACGGGCACGGTGAAGACGAACGGCCGGGGCCCGATCGAATCGGAGAGCGCGCCCCGGACCCCGCCGTCGTGCTCGGCCGCCATCAGGAAGGAGACGGCGCCGCGCGCGGGCCCTGGATCGTCCTGCCCGCACACGGCGATCAGACCGTAGGCCGTGGACAGGACATCGCTCTCGTCGCCCTCCCGCATCCCCCAGCCCCCGTCGGGATTCTGGCGCGACAGGACGGCGCCCAGGGCGCGTTGCGCCATCCGCTCGACCCCGGGCGATCTTCCGCCGGGACCGCGGGAGGCGGCCAGCAGGACCCGGAAGACCGTGTGCAGGGTGCTGCTGCTCCAGTCGGGCGGGAAGAACCCGTCGGGGCACTGGAGTTCCGCCAGATAGTCGAGCCCCGCGCGGATCCGGACCTCGTGTCCGGCGGGCCGGAGGGTCAGGGCGTCGACGACGGCGGCGGTCATGCAGGGCTCCGACGGCGCCCCATGGCGGTACGTGGGGAAGCCGCCGTCCGGTCCCGCGACCGACGTCATCGACCGGATCCCCCGCGTGATCGCCTCCTCGTACCGGGCGGCGTCCAGGACATGGAGGAACTGCACGGCGACGGAGGTGTCGTCCACGTCCGCCTGACAGGACGCGTCGGTGTACGACCACCCCCCTCCGGGAAGCTGACGGCCCACCAGGTGGGAGGCCAGCCGGTGCAGCACGTCCCGTGGAGCGCCCGCGCTCGCCAGCGCGATCCCCGCCGTCGCGGTCACCCAGGTGTCGGTGTCGGTCACGAACGGGAGGCCGCCGTCGGCGCGTTGCTGCTCCAGCGCCGCGCGGACGCCATCGGTCACCACCCGGCCCGTACCGGGTAGACGGGACAGGGCGTGCAGCGCGGAGAGGTGCAGCAGCACATTGCCCTCCCACACACCGGTGCCGCGCTGGGTGTCGAGCAGGATCCGTACGTCCTCGTCGTCGACCGCGTGCGTGTTCCCGGTCGCGTGCGCCAGGATCACCTTGCTCGCGGTCATCTGGACGACGGCCCAGGCATGCAGGCCCGAACGGTCGAACGCCGCGCCGTCCCACCCGGGCAAAAACCTTTCGTCCACGGCCGTTGCGAACGCCTGCACGAGCGCCCGCTTGCGTCCGGCCGTGAAGTGCGGGGCGGCCGCCGCCACTTCCTCGACCAGCGCGTCCGTCACGGCGACCGTCCCGCCTTCCAGTACGGCGCGAGCCAGCGCCCGTTCCACCCCGGTGAGCGTGCCGGCTCGTGGCCCCTGCCGCAGGAACCCCCGCATCGCCCCCGACTCCGCCGGGTAGCCGCCGACGCGGTCCAACAGGGCCACGGCCAAGGCCGTTTCGAGCACACGGCTCTCACACGGGTCCCGCAAGGCTCCGTCCGGCCCCACCCGTGCGGCCAGGGCGGCGACCATACGGCCACGCGCCGACGCGCTTCCCGGAGGCATCTCAGAGGCAGGCCAGGTTCTCGCTC
Organism: Streptomyces sp. WP-1; assembly: GCF_030450125.1. Taxonomy (NCBI): domain Bacteria; kingdom Bacillati; phylum Actinomycetota; class Actinomycetes; order Kitasatosporales; family Streptomycetaceae; genus Streptomyces; species Streptomyces sp. WP-1. Next base: position 52,252 of record NZ_CP123923.1, on the reverse strand, counting down.
CCGACCGGTCCCTCATCCGCATCGACTGGTCCTTCCGTTGATCATTCCGACGGCGGTTCTCCAGTAGAGATCAAGAACAAGGACCGCGAACCGAAGTCGATCCGGTTCACCCGAAAGCGGTACTTGCGGAGGGAGAACGTGGGCCGGAGGGTGCATGATCTGAGGCGCCACGCGGAGAACGGCCGCCGCGGGGAGGCGGAGCCGAGCGGCCGGGACGGAGGCACCGGCACCGTGCGCCGCCGCTGATCCGTGCGGGACGGGGCCGGTGGCTGGAACTCGCTGGGCTCCAACAAGGAGTCGTCCAAGCAGTCGGGACCTGGGCTCATGCCCTGGCCGACAGCGCGCCGAGGACGCCCATGGCGAGGTTCAGGCCGGTGCCGCCGGACCGGGCACAGTGTGTTCGGCGCCGAGTCGATCAGGTCGTACGAGCCCTCCCAGCGGGAGCGCGCCTCGCCCCAGGCGGTGGGGATCTGCTCGGCCGACAGTCACCACCGCCGTCACCGAACCCCGACGCGTGTTGGCCACGGGCGTGGCCGCACCACAGGCGGCGAGGGCTCGGGCGGGGTTGTGCATGGCGGAGGAGGCGATCCCTCATCCGCTCGCGGTCAGGGTGCGGGGATGTACGCCAGGCCGTGGGCGCCGGATTCACCCTCGTGTTCGACCTCCAGGGTGGTGACGACCTTCATCTCCGCCAGGTCGACCACCGTCACCGTGCTGTCGAGGATGGCGGCGACGTAGCCGAGCCGGCCGTCCGGCGAGGAGGTGATGGTGAGGGGGAAGGCTCCGACGGGGAGTCGCCCGCGCGGCTCTCCCTCGGCGTCGGAGATGTGGAGCACGCCGCCTTGCTGCGCGCCGAGGGAGGCTCCGTCGGATCCGGCGGTCACCCGGAGTTCACCGGCCAGCAGCAGGCCCTGGGACGTCGTGTGCACGGGGAAGACCACGTTGTCGGTGGCGAGGGTCCGTACGGTCCGGCCGGTTGCCGTGTCGATGATCCGGACCCCCGCTCCGGGCACCGTCCCCGGGTGGTAGTCCCCCTTGGGCGCGGCGACGTACACGTGACGGCCGTCGGGTGAGATGTCGATGCCCTCGCTGCCCGGTACCGCGATCGGCTCCAGCGACTCGCCGGTCTCCAGGTCCGCGACGGAGACGAAGGGCGCTTCCTTGTTGGCGGAGTAGGCCCGGCGGCCGTCCGGGGTGAGCGCGAACCAGTGGGGCCCCGGGGCGTGCACCGGGACCCGCCGTACCCGCTCGCGCGTGTCGGCGTCCAGGGCGAGCAGGCCGCCCGTCTCCTCGGCGGTGGCCTCGACGCTGATCCAGATCAGGTCGCGCACCGGGTCCAGCCGGATGTCGTGCGGGGCGTGGTCGGGGGCGAGGTCCACCGTGTCCACGATCCGGCGGGCGTCCGCGTCGATGACCACCAGTTCCCGGGCCCGGCCGGCGTTCGCGTGGTAGTAGCCGGAACGGTAGGTGATGCTGGCGTAGAGCAGTCGCCTGGCCGGGTCGTAGCACAGCTCGTGCGGCTGGCTGGGGAGGGCAAGCGCGCCGAGCCGGCCGTGGCCGACGGCGTCGAAGAAGGTGACGGTGGAGCTGCCCTGGCTCACCACCGCGAGCATGTCGCCCGTCCTCGGCGACCGGGTCTCAGCGGCGGTGGCGGCGGCCGTGGCGGCCGAAGAGCGGGCTGTGTCAGGTGTGTTGGTCATGAACCCAAGCCTGGCAACGGACGTCGATTGACTCCAGTGCAAGGTACGCAAGGATGGCTTGCGTCAGACGCAAACGAGCTGGCGGGGGGCCGAGCCGACCCGCCGTTCAGTGAGAGGAGTCACACCGTGATCTCGGTCGTCCACTCGTCCGCCGACGTGCCGCATCCGGGTTCGCTCGACCTGAACCTCCTGGTCACGCTGGACGCGCTGCTGGAGGAGGGAAGCGTCACCGGCGCCGCCGAGCGGCTGCGGCTGTCGGCGCCCGCCGTGAGCCGTACGCTCGGCAGGATCCGCACGGTCCTGGGCGACGCCGTCCTGGTGCGGGCCGGCCGCAACCTGGTCCCCACGCCGTACGCCCTGGAACTGCGCCCGCGCGTACGGGTGTTGGTGGAGCAGGCCCGGACGGTCCTGGCACCGCAGCCGGCCGCCGACCCCGCCGAACTCACCCGGCGCTTCACTCTCCAGGCCAACGAGATGATCCTGACCGCCTTCGCCGCACAGCTGATCGGAACCGTCTCGCGCCACGCGCCCGGCGTCGTGCTGCGTTTCCTCCCCGAGGCATCGGAGGAGACCCCGGCGCTGCGGGACGGCCGTCTGGACCTGGAGATCGGAGTGCTCGCGCGCCCCGAGCCCGAGATCCTGGTCGAACCTCTCGGTGGGACGCGGCTGGTGGGCGTGGTCCGGCCCGGCCATCCCGTGCTGGAAGCGGTCGGGCAGGGCAAGCGCGCCTTGGCACGGGCGTTCGCCGCCGCCGACCACATCGGTGTGTCCCGGAAGGGCCGGGTGCACGGCCCGGTGGACGAGCGCCTGGCCGAACTGGGCCTGCGGCGGCGCGTGGTGGCGACCCTGCCGAGCTACACCGCCGCGCTGTTCCTGTGCCGGGAGACCGATCTGGTCTGCCTCACCCCCGTCGGCGCCGCCGAACACTGCCCGGCCGCATTGGGGCTGTGCACCTTCGAAGTCCCGGTGTCACTACCGCCCTTGGACATCGGTATGGCCTGGCACCCGCGTGACGACGCCGACCCGGCCCATCGGTGGCTGCGTGACCGGGTACGAGAGGTATGGCGGTCGGCGCCGGACCCCGCCGGGCGGCCGTAGGACCGCAGCCCACCGGGCCCGGGTACCTGCCACGGTTACGCCGTCATGCCGTCATGCCGTCATGCCGTTACGGCCGTACCGCCACGGCATCCACCTCGAACAGCATCCCCGGCAGAGCGAGCGAGGCCGCCCCGCTCAGTGTCTGGGCCGGCGGCCTGTCCCCGAACCGGGCGTGCAGTTCCTTGCCGAGGACGTTCAGCTTGTCCAGGTCGTGCTCCATCACGAAGGTGCCGAGGCGACCACATGCTGGTATCCGAGCCCCGTACCGGCCGGCGCCGACCGCAACCGGTCGAAGGCCAGGGCGACCTGAGCGGCGAAGTCCCCGCGGACAGGCACGGCCAAGGCCGACCACCAGTGCTTCGCCTACGACGGCAACCGGCGCCCGAGCGAGACTTGGTCCCCGAAGACGGGCGCGTCAGCCCAGGCCCCGTCTGATGGACCGGTCCGGCAGCGGCGGGGGACCCGCCGCGTGAGCACCGTGAGCCTGCCGAGGTGCTGGACCTCATGGCCGTACTCAATGGGGCCGAGCACGCCTCGCCCTCCCCGAATCAGTCACCGTGACCGCCCTGACGCGCGCGGCGCCGGATGCCATGTCCAGGTGCTCCCCGCGATACCGGCGTCTCACCTCTCACCTCTCACCAGAACTGCCGCAGATTGAAGCTCCGCAGAGAGACATGGCTCGCGGGCTCGGTCGAGCTTCTGGCGTACAGGAGCGGCATCGGCGCTCGGGCGGAGCCGTACGCGGCGCTCCAGGCCAGCCACTGGTACGCGTCCCATCCCCGTTCCATGCCGATCCCCACGCCGTCCTTCTCCAGCGTGGTCAGGGCCAGGCGGTGGTGGAAGGCGACGTCGTAACGGGCCCGGACGTCGAGCGATTGGCGTTGGTGCCGGTCGAACCAGTGGAGCGCCGACACACCGCGCTCACTGGGGGTCTCGGAGTCCTTGTGCCGCCTGAGCAGATGGTCGATGTCCAGCGGCGCGTCCCGCATGAACCGCGCCATCTTCCCCTTCGCGTCCTCGACGGCCGAGTCCAGCGTCCCCCCGCTTCTCCAGCGCGGATCGGTGGGCGCACCGGTCCAGCCCGGTCCGAACGCCTCCTCCATGTCCCGCTCCACCACCTCGCTGAACGGGTCGAGCGGGGTGAACCGGAAACACGTCGCCGAGACGGCGTTGTGCCGCGCCAGGACCGCCCGTATGTCGTCCGCGTGCTGGTCGAGGGTGCGGAGGAAGTGTTCCAGCTTTCCTTCGCGCGCGTAGTGCAGGAAGACGAGGGAGTTGACGGTGCCGGCGGCCCGGTCGGTCGCCGTCTGCTGGGAGACGCTGACCGTACGCCGCGTCGCCCGCGAGTTGTCCAGCAGCGCGGCCACGAACGCGACCATGCGGGTCGCGCCCGTCGGGCTGACGTGCTCCGGAAGGACCGGATTGCTCACGCCGGCCCGGTGCGCGCACAGTCCGATCTCCACATCGAGGGCCGGCCGCTCCTCCAGCAGCGCCGACAGGAAACGCGCGCCTTCCGGATAGCGGTTCGCCTCCGGGTTGAACGTCTGGCTCTGCCGGCTGAAGCGGAAGCCGGCGGTCATGGCGGGGACCAGCGCCAGCATGCGTGACACGGTGAGAGCGCTTCGATCGGGCTTCGGCAGCCGGTCCAGCAGCTCCCGCCCCTTGATGATCTCCTCCCGCAGGGCGATCTGCCCGCTGGAGGCGTAGATCATCGCGGCGATCGCCGCCTCCCACCGGCGCGGCCGCTTCAGTGCCAGGGGGTGGATTCCCACCATCTCGTCCGCGGACGGGAGTTCGGGATCGACGGCTTCGGTCTGGGCGCGGAGAGCGCACAACTCCGCGATCTCCCGCACGTCGATGCTCGAACCGTTGTAGCGGCTGAGCGCCTGCGACCTGGAGAAGTCCCAGAACGTGATCTCATCAGCCATCCCTGTGCATCCTTCTGCTCGTCGATCGTCCTGCTCGTCGATCGTCCTGGTCGTCGATCGTGCTGCTCGTCCATGCTGTTCGTCGGTCGTCCCGGCCGTCAGCCGTCGCGCCGTCCGCGCAGGACGAGGAAGTACCCTGCGGCCGCCAGCGCGCCAAGCGCCGCGCTCACGCCCCACAGGGTGGCCGGGCCCACGGTGTCCAAGGCGTATCCCGAGGCCGCCGGCGCGACGCACGCCGCCGCGGACCAGGCGAAGCTGTACATCCCCTGGTAGCGCCCGTGCGCGTGGCCCGGCACGAGGTCGGCCACGGCGGCCATGGCGGTCGGGGCCACCAGGATCTCGCCGACCGTCCACACCACGACGGTCAGGGCGTACGTCCACAGGGAGGCCGCCATGGCCGTCATCCCCAGCCCCCCGCCCAGCAGCAGCGTCCCGACGGCCAGGGGGCCCGCCGGACCGAGCCGCCCGAGGATCCGCCCCGCGGGCAGTTGCAGCGCCACCACGAGAAGGCCGTTGAGACTGATGACCAGGCCGTAGTCGCGTGCGCTGAGGCCCGCCCGTGTCATGGTGAGCGGCAGCGCGGTGCTGACCTCCTGCATCAGCAGCCCGACCAGGAAGGTCACGGCCACGAAGGCGAGGAAGCGTCGCCCTCGCGACAGTTCCCCCGCCTCCGTGCCCCGGTGGGTGTCCTCTCGGTGCCGGGCCGGATCGGGACGCGTCTCGGGCACCGCGAGGTACACGGTCAGCGCGCACACCACGGTCAGGGCCGCCTCACCGAGGAACAGCAGGGTGTATCCGCGCTGCGCCAGCACTCCGGCGAGCGCGGCGGAGACCGCCACGCCGATGTTGACGGCCCAGTAGACGAGGGAGAAGGCCCTGACACGTGCCTTCGCGGTGACCATGTCGGCCACCACGGCTTGGACGACCGGCCGGGAGGCGTTCCCCGCCAGGCCGACCAGGCACGCGGTGACCGCGAGCGCGGCCCGCCCCTGGGTGAACGCCAGCGTCCCGGTGCCGAGGGCGCTCAGGAGCTGAGCACCCAACAGCGTCTGCCGCCGGCCGAACCGGTCGGCGAGCAGGCCGCCGACGATCGAGCCGACGGCGCCGCCGACACCGTACAAAGTGGTGACGAGCCCCGCGAAGGACGCCGAGTAGCCCCGGTCGAGCGTGACGTACAGCGACAGGAACACGACGACGAAGCCGCCGAGCCGGTTGACGAGCGTGGCGGTCCACAGCCACCAGAACGCGCGCGGCAGCACCGGCCCGGCGGCAGTCGCCTCGCGTGCCGCACTCTGGGCATTCGCGGTCACGGTACGACGGACTCCTGCCGTCCGCCGCCGGGCCCGGCGACCCGCACCGGTCCGGCGGCGGATACGAGGTGGCCGGTGCTCATACGGCGGCCATCGCGTTGCCGATGTAGTTCGGCAGCTTGACGAGCCGCTGCCACAGGTCGTCGAGGCTGACCGGATAACGCTCCCGGTAGCGCCGCGTCACCGCCTCCACCTCGGCCCACGAAGCGGGCATGGCACCGCCGTTGTAGTCGGCCGCCAATTCGTCGTAGAGCGGGGTGCCGGGGCGCAGGAAGAGCTGGTTGAGCCCGAAGTATCCGGGCAGCGAGGCGGCCCAGTCGACCACTTCGCCGCTCAGGCAGGCCGGGTCACCGGGCAGGCCCAGCAGGATGAAGGCGAACGGTGTGATCCCGGCCGTCGAGAGCCGGCGGATCGCCGCGTCGATCTTCTCCGCCGGGACACGTTTGCCGACGCCGGTCTCCGCGACGGCCGGCGACTCGGCGCCCAGCCACATCCCGTTGCATCCCGCGGCGGCCCACAGGTCCACGTCCTGGCGCAGGACCACCTCGGCCCGGCTCTGCCCGCTCCAGCCCAGATCCAGACCCCGTCCGACGAGTCCGGTGCACAGCTCCTTGTAGAAGGTCGGGTGCAGACCGAAGACGTAGTCGAGGAAGAACAGCGAGTCGACGCCGCGTTCGCGCATCGCCGTGATCTCCGCGAGCGTGCGCTCCACGGGCTCCGGGCGCATCCGTGTGCCGAACGGAAGATGGCAGAACGTGCATCCATAGGTGCAGCCGCGCACGCCCAGCACCATGCCGCACGGCCCGCGCCTGACCCGCCCGCCGGTGAACGTCTCGGCCGTGTAGGCCGTCAGGTCCAGCAGGTCGTAGGCGGGCAGGGGCGCTGCGTCGAAGTCCAGCGGCGGATACGTCCCGCTCAGCGGCAGCTCGCCCAGCACCGGTTTGCCGCTCAGCAGCTCCCGTACGCCGTGCACCGCCGCCGCGTCCGCCTCGCCGCGTGCCACGTGGTCCACGCCCAGCTCGCGGAGCGTGGCCGTGGGCAGTTGGGTGGCGTGCGGGCCGACGGCGAGGACGGTGGCCCCCGGCCAGGTCCGCCGCACCTGTTCCACGGCGGTGCGCACCGGGCCCAGATCGAGGGGGTAGCACTGGGCGCGGTCCGCGATCGCCGTGACGACGACGGCCACGTCGACCGCGTCGACGCGGGGCGCCTCGCCGCTCAGACGACGGTCCCAGACGACGACGTCCACCCCGTCCCGTGCGAGGAAGGCGGCCGCGTTGGCCACATCCAGGGGAAGCTGCAGGAAGTCACGCTCGAACTCGTCGTCGGCGACGACGAAACTCACACTGGTCATGCCGGCTCCGGGGTCATGGGGGCGGATGGGGTGGGTGACGACTCAAAGACCGATGCCACCTGGGTGACGGCGCCGGTGCGCGCCGCCTCGTACACCGCGAGCACGGTCAGCAGGGCCCTGCGGCCCTCCTCGCCGTCGACGGCGGGAGTGCGGCCCTCGGCGATCGCGTCGCAGAGATCGAGGAGTTGGTCGCCGTGCGGCGAGGGGAGCAGTCCGCTGGCGTCCCGCTGCTCGGCGGGAGCGGCCGGTCGGCGCTCGGCGGCCTGGTTGCCCGCTCCGTAGGCACCGTAGGCGGAGGTGTCGTCCTGCGGTCCGGCGGCGTGGAACCAGGTGAGTTCGTCGTTGTCGATCAGGGCGCTTCCCCGGTCGCCGTGGACCGTCAGGCGCGTGGTGCGCCCCGGATACGCCGCGGTCGTCGCCAGCAGGGACGTCAGGGCACCGCTGGCATGCCGCAGACTCGCGGTGACGACGTCCTCGACCTCGATGCCGCGGTGCCCCTTGAGGGCGGTGTGCGCGGCCACCTCGACGACCGGGCCCATCAGCCACTGGACGAGGTCGACGGCGTGCACCCCTTGGTTGAGGAGCGCGCCACCGCCGTCCAGCGCCCGGCTGCCGCGCCAGCCGCCCGAGTCGTAGTACGACTGGCCCCGCCACAGGGGGACTTCCACCAGCCCGGACGTCAGCGTCCCGAACTCCCCGGCGTCCAGGGCGGTACGCAGCGTCCGGGAGGCGGGGTCGAAGCGGCGCTGGCTGATGACGGCCAGGGCGCGCCCGGCCTGTCGTGCGCCGGCGATCAGCCGGTCCGCCGCTCGGGCGGACACGTCGATGGGCTTCTCCACGACGACGTGCTTGCCCGCGGCCAGTGCCCGCAGCCCCAGCTCGGCGTGGAGGCCACTGGGGGTGCACACGCTGATGACATCGATATCAGAGCGCTCGATCAGGGCGGCGATGTCCGTCGCCTCGCTGCCGGTCTCCTCGGCCAGCCGGTGTGCGCGCTCGGGTGAGGGCGATGCGACGGCGACGAGCCGCGCCCGTTCGGCGAGCGGGGCGTAGGAGTTGAGCACCCGGGCGTGCAGACCGCCGATGACACCGCAGCCGATGACGCCGAAACGAAGCCTGCTCATACGGCGCCTCCGCTCAGCCGTCCGGCCGCCGCGGCGGCGGTCGCAGGAACGTGCCGGAAGTGGCCCGCCAAGGCGCTGATGCGGTGCACGGGCCGCAGGTCGACCGGGGGCAGCGGCAGGTCGCCCAGCAGCCGGGCCACCGCGGTGCGCAGGGCGTTGTCCATGGGGGAGTCGTTCACCAGCGTCTCCTGGCAGCCGCCCGGCAGCTCGGCCGTCAGCCGGTGGGTGTTACTGGGCAGCCGGCTGCCGTCCGGGAGCGCTACGGGGTCCATCTCCGCCGTGAACAGCGCCGGGCCGACCTGGAGTTGGGCGAGCCGTCGGCGGCCGCCGGTGGAGTGGCCGAAGGGACGGGCCCAGTCGGGGACGTCGGTGTCCTCCAGCGCGTCGCCGACGACCGACGAGTACAGCTCCAGCTCCACGCCGTCCGCCACCACGGCGCGTTCCCGGGCGGCCGTGACGAAGTAGTCCTCGTGGACGACGCCCCGTACGTCCTCGACCGGGCTCTCCACGTAGGCGCGGTAGACGTCGGACGGCAGCAGCCGGCTCGCCACCGCCAGCATGTGCGGCCACTCGTAGCCGAAGACGCCGTGGTCGCGGTCGACGAACCGGCCCGCCTCCATGTCGGGCCGCCGGTCCTTGCTGAAGGCGACGCGCACAGCCGTCACCGGGTGGTCCGGCATGTGATGGCGCCGCAGGTCGTCCAGCAGGCGCAGCGCGTGGGCGTGCCGGTACTGGTTCATCACGACCACGCGCGCCCCGGGATGCCGCTCCAGCAGGTCCAGGAGGCGGGGCACGTCCTGTACCCGGCAGGCCGGTTTCTCCATGATGACGCGGGCCCGCGGGTCACGCTCCAGGACCTGTGCCAGGACGTCGACGTGTGCCTGGGTGGGTGTGCAGAGCGACCACAGGTGCACGGGGCCCGCCATGTCCCGCACGGTGGCGCTGTGTTCGACGGGCTGCCGGCGGTGGACGCCGAGGGGCGTGCCGGTCAGGGCCGGGTCCACGGCGCACACGCGCAGACCGGCGGCTTCCAGGAGGCGGTGGTGCAGTTTGCCGGCCACTCCGTAGCCGACGACGCACACGCGGGGCAGGTCACTCATGCGCGTCCCCACCGTCCTCGACGCCGCCTTCGGCCGGCTGGGCGGTGTCGGCGAGATACGTGTCGTAGTACGCGTCGAACAGCCCCGCGCCGCGCACCACTTCGTCCACGATCCCGAGGTGGATGCCGGGCGCCAGGTCCGCGGCGGTCCGGCACAGGTGCTTGGCGGTGACCAGGGTGGCGGCGCGGTAGGCGTCATAGCCCCGGTTGGGGATGCCCTCGTAGGTGTAGAGGTTCAGGGACCGGCCGTCGCCGAGGAGGACGGCCGAGCGGCCCTCGGGCAACGTGTAGCGGACCCCCACGCCGGGGACGTCCGACGCCGTCGTGGCGACGCGGCGCTCGCTGAGCAGGCTGAAGTCCCGGGTGGCGAATCCGGCGAGGAGCACGCCGTCGGGCAGCAGTGCCAGGTCGGCCTCGGTGAGCGCGTCCTCGCCGGTGGTCCCGATGATCAGGAAGGGGCGGGCGCGCCGCAGCGCCTCATGGGCCGAGCGGCTGGTGTCGAAGCCCTCCTCGGCGGCGCGTACGAGGGCGAGGAGGTCGGTGTCCACGACGGTGACGCGGCATCCGGTCGCACGCAGGGCCCTTGCGACCCGGGCGCCCAGAGTGCCGAAGCCCAGGGTCAGCACCCGCCGGCCGACGAACTTTTCCCCCGGCACGATGGCGCGCAGCCGCCGCACGCAGGAATCGGCGATCTCGTTGTAGGCCAGGTGCGTCTTGACCTCGGAGCGCGCCATGTTGAGGACGGGCAGGCTCATGTCGGTGGCCGCCGATATGCGTTTGAGGCCGCTGACGGTCAACTCCAGTGCGGCGTCCGGCTGTTCGGTGACCAGTCGTTCGCTTGCGGAGCCGAGGGCGATGATGCCGCCGTCGTCGACCATGAGCACGCGCCGGCCCTCGGCGTGTGCCGCCCGGATGAAGGCGTCCACGTCGGAGCCCACCTCGCGCGCCCGGCGGACTTCCTCGTCGGTGGCGGTGCCGTTCACGACGGAGTTGTCGAGGGTCGCGCTGCGGTAGCCCCGGGACAGGAACCAACCGTGCACACGGTCCCGGCGCAACGTCTTGTCGCCCTTGTCCAGGGCGTAGATCCACTGCGGTGCGAACCCGGCGCGTTCGGCGGCCAGCAGGAAGCCGACGCTGTTCTCCACGTAATGGTCGCGGAATATCAGCGCCCAGTCGGCGAGAGCGCTCTCCTCGGTGGCATACCGGCGCAGCAGCGGCATCGCCTCCCACAGTCTCGCCACCTCGGCCTCGCTGAAGGCGGCGCCTTCGCTCCGCAGGGCCTCGGCCAGCGCCCGGGCGACCGCGGCCGGCGTCGGATCGTCCGGCCGGACGCTCTCCGTCAGCACGGCCGCGCGCCAGCGCGGGGTGGGCGGATCGCTGTGCTCCAGCGAGTGCGGCGCGGAGTCCGGCTCGGGCGTGAACTGCACCGTGACGAAGCCGGTGCCGGTGTCCACGGTGTGCGCGTAGCCGCCGTCGTCGAGGGCGACCACCTCATGGCCCTCCGGACGCGGCTCCGCCGAATCCGGCCATCGCCTCAGGTGCAGGCGCAGCAGGACGTCCGAGGACCAGTGGCCGCTGATCACGGCGTGGAGCCGCGCGGTGGCGCCGGCCCGCGGCAGTTCGTCGCCGTTCGGGGACGTGCCCATCAGAGCGTTGAACGTCATGTGCACACTCCTTCGTCACCCGCGTCCGGGCACACGGAATCGCGGGTGTCATAAGTGGGTAACGGATATGACGGCGAAATGAATTTCTTCAGCAGGTTCGCCCGAACACCACCTCTGCCGGGCAGAGGAGGGCCAACGGCCCGAAAGCCGCAGCTGGACGCGGAGCGCTGTCGGGTACCTTCCTTGAGCCTGGAATTCCCTCCCGGGCGGAGCTGATCTGGATGACGGGGCGGGCGAGGAAGACAGTCGCCGTACGCCCCTTGTTTCGGGACCGGGTGGGATCATGCGCCGTGATCCGCACTGCATGTTCACGACCTGATGCCGTGCGTGTCAACCACGAGACTGCACCGATCTCGCGTTCGTTTGGGGAAGGCAATTCAGGTATGTCCGGATGTAAGGGGTCGGTGCACCCCGGATTTCACCGCACCGAGGGAACGAAGTGTTCCGTTCCATGGAATGGCCGATTCTCATTCTCGCTGGCTCGTTCCAGTCCATCGAGTGCCCTCGCATGGTGAGTTCATTGAGGGCGCACCCCGCTCGGTCGCCACACGAAACGCCGGTTTCTCCGGTGCGCTGACGCTTCTCGTAGGGGTGGACGATCCCGGCGAATTAAATAACCTGTAACACAGTCGGCAACCACGGCTAAGACGCCGTTTCACTTGGCCAGGCGGACGCCGGTGTCTGCCACGTCTCCCACGAGCCTCGCTCGGAGAGGGTGCCCCGTTCGCGCGAAGGTGGTCCAGGGCCCGCCCGGGCCGCAGAGCCGAGGATGTCGTCGCGAGTGCGAGTGGGTGCCCCGAGTGCCAGCGGCCGGGTGAGGACGGCGATCGCATACCGCCGGCTGTCGGGAAGGTGGCCACGCCGACGTCGTTGCCGATGCCGCCCGGCACGGTGCCCGACTTGGATGGGACCAGCACTCCTGGCCCGAAGCCGGTGGAGATTCTCCGGGTGAGATGCTGCTGCCCTATCACCCGGCGCGGGTCCGGGCATGCTTCGTCCAGCCCGGCGGCCGGGACCATGAGCGTGGACGGCGGAGGAGAGGGGATGATGGCGGAGGACGTCGACGCCGCCGTCCGTTGCTCATGCTCGAAGGCCTCACCCCCGAGCGCGGCGCCGTGATTTGCGTCGGCTATCACTCGCGGGTCAGCGCGCTCGGCGTGCTGAGTCACAGCTCCATGGGGCAGGGGATCGAGGACAAGTAGCTGGACGGCCGGCCCGCGGGCGAGATCGGACTGGCCCACGCCGCCGCGGCCGCGATCGGTGTTCCGGTGGCCGTCCTCACCGGTGACGACTTCGCCTGCGCGGAGATGACGGAGCGGGACGCCTCGGTGAGGGCCGGGGCCGTGAAGTACGGGGATTCCCTGGGGCACCTCGTCGGTCACGCGGACCGTCCAGGCGCGGGCGACCTGCCCAGCCTTCATCGGCTGTTCGGCGTGTGGATACGAGTGGCAGCCTCCCTGGCCGACCAGCCACCGTACTGCTGACCGCCGTGGCATCGGCTGGTCGCTGACGCGACTCGCCCCATAACGGGGTTCGCGTCCTATCGTCCGCGAAGCGGAGAAAAAGTCTCCTTTTGTGGTTCATCGTGAGGGGAGCACGCCATGACGAGCGCGCTGGCTGTCCGGACCGTGATCGACGGCACGGAGTACACGCAGGACGACATCCGCCGATGGGAACTGGGCCGCTCCCGCGCGGCGCTCACCCTGCTCAAGGCGCGGGTCGGGGACGACCTGATGAGGGAGCTGCTCACCGGACATTCGTGAGTCGGACCAAGCGATGGCACCACTGCTCGACACCTCGGGCGGCGAGTGGCGATCCGCTGTAACCGAGATGGAGATCGACGGCATCGACGCGGACGAATTTCCTACCTGGTGGCAGGGCCGGCTCGCAGGCGCTGACCGAGCCGCTCTGCTCGCGGCCAACCCGGAGCACTACCTCGCCGACTCCACCGACGACACGGTCGAGATCATCGAGACCATCGGCTTCGGGCCACTGCGCTTCTTTCTCGCCTTCCACGACGGCGTGCCGATCGAGGGCGAGGGGCACGAAACCTACCCCGTCCGGATCGGCGGTACCGGTCGGCTCGCCGACGGCACCGAAGTCGCCCGTGTCATGCATGAGTTCGTGACGGCCGGCACGGGTTGCGTATCCGCCTGACGATCCAGATTCCCGCGAGTACCCCGGAGCACGTCTTCACCGGCCACAAGTGGCACTTCGCATGCGAGTTCCTGAACTGGCTGGAGGCCGCCGCACGCGGCTCAGTGACGACGACCGGACAGCGGTGGGGGTGTCCTCACATTCGGCTCCCACCGCCGCACTCCCTCCGGCGCGCACCACACACGACCGGGGCCATCCCCCCCCGGCGGCAGCGAGGGCATACCCTCCTTCGCTCCGACGCGGCGGCTGGCGGGGGAGGGGAGGGGAGATCCTGGCGTGCCCCTCTCCGCCGCCGTGAATGTGCGGTGTGATGGCGGCGGTTGGGTATCAGCGGGTATCTGTGCGCTGCCGACGGCGTCGGGGCGAAGCCGTACGAGCTCCTGCGCCTGGCCGCGCAGCGCGCAATCCCGGCATCGAGCCGTCGTCCCGGAGAAGACCGACCAGGCCGCCAATCGGAGGAGGAAGGGCTCAGGAGGCGGTCGGCCTGCGAGTCATGACGCCGAGCTCTACAAGGTGAGGAGCACCGTCTAGGGTCTGTTGTGAAAGTGCTGGTCACAGCCACTCGTTGATGGCTGCGACCAGCACGGTCGCTTCGTAGCGGACGGCGAGTTTGTCGTACCTTGTGGCGACGGCCCGGTGGCGCTTGAGCCGGTTGATCCCGCACTCGACCGCGTGCCGCTGCTTGTAGTCGTCCTTGTCGAACTTCGGCGGCCGCCCGCCATGCGATCCGCGCTTGAGGCGGTTGCGGACCCGGTCCGCCGGCACCGGGATGGTGGCCTTGATCCCGCGTCTGCGCAGGTAGGAGCGATTGCCGCGCGAGTCGTACGCCTTGTCGGCCCGGACCCGGTCCGGGCGCTTGCGCGGCCTGCCGGGCCCCAGGCGAGGGACCCGGATGGCCTCCAGGACCGGCTCGAACTGCGGGGAGTCACCCCGCTGCCCTGCCGTGATCACCACCGACAAGGGCTTCTGCCCCTGCTCGACCGCGAGATGGATTTTGCTGCTCAGTCCGCCGCGGGACCGTCCGAGACCGTGGTCGGCCGGCTCGACGAAGACCCCACCGGGCGACTCCTTCTGCAAGTCCCCCTTTTCACCGCCCCGGCGGCGTGCTGATGGGCCCGGCAGACCGTCGAGTCGACGTTCACGTCCCAGGTGATCAGGCCCTTCGCGTCCGCCTCGGCCTGGAGCTGAGTGAGGATCCTCGCCCAGGTGCCGTCCCGCTGCCAGCGCCGGAACAGGTCATAGACCCGGTCCCACGGCCCATAACGTTCGGGCACGTCCCGCCACGGAGCACCGGCCCGGGTCCGCCACCGTATGCCGTCTATCAGCTGCGGCCTCGACCACACCTGCGGCCGGCCCGGCTTGATGCCCGCGGCAGCAACGGCTCAAGCCGGGCCCACTGCCCATTCGTCAGATCCCCACGTCCCACAGAACGTGATCATCAACAAACAAGATCCACTTTCGCAACAGACCCTAAGCGTCTCAATGATCTGGACCAAAGACCGCACCCGAGCCGCCCATTGATCACAATCAGACAGGCGCCCTGGGGGTTGTCCGGCGACTTCAAGAAGTCGTCCCCGCGGGGGCGGGGGTCGCTCTCCGGTACCGCGGCCCGCACCTGCCGGCCCTCGGCGATCGCCTGCTGGTACATGTCGGGCACCGCGTTAGTTGTCGTCACCCAACCTGGGTCTCGGGCCTGTGGCTGACCCAGGAGGTCAAGGTCACTCGTAGTCAGGCAGTGTGAGCGCGCTGTATGTGGCGTGCTCGGGCTCGGCGGGGAGGGCCGAGAGCGTGCGGAGGGCCGCGTTGCGTTCCTGGAGGGACTCCTCGGTGGCGGGGAAGAGGGCCGTGTCGCCGCCGTTCGCGAGTTCCTGGTTGAGGGTCACGAACGGCCGCAGCACCCTGTCGTAGGCGTCGAACGCCTCGGCGTGGTCGGTGTGCGTGGCCAGCTCTCCGGCCAGGACATACGCGCCGACCAGGGCGAGGCTGGTGCCCTGCCCCGTCAGGAACGACGGGGCGTAGGCGGCGTCGCCGACCAGCGCGACCCGGCCCTGGGACCAGCTCGTCATCCGTATCTGGCTGATGGCGTCGAAGAACAGGTCCTCGGCGGCACGCATCCCGGCGACCATCCGCGGAATCTCCCAGCACTCGTCCGGGAAAGCGGCGGCGACCAGTTCGCGTTGCGCGTCCAGGTTGCGGAAGATGTCGAAGGGCAGGTCGGGGCGCCTGAAGGAGAGCAGCCCGAACACCTGCCCGCCGGAACCGGCGGCGTAGAGGGCGGCGCGCTGGCTGGGGGTGTTCCACAGCATGCCCTCGTGGGAGAGACCGAGGTGGTTGGGCACGGTGAAACCGGCGAAGCACGCGCCGAGGTAGTGGTGGAAGGGCTCCTCGGGGCCGAAGATCAGTCGGCGGGTGTGGGAGTGGATTCCGTCCGCCCCGATGACGATGTCGAAGGTGTGGCGGGCGCCGCTGCGGAAGGTCACCGCGATGCCGTCGGGGCGGTCGTCGAGGGTGGCGATGGAGTCGTTGAACATGAACGTGACGGATTCGCGGACGGCGTCGTAGATGGTCTCGGTCAGGTCACCGCGCTGTACCTCGAGGTCTCCGTCCGCGCCGATCGCCATACTCTCGGCGCTCAGGGCGGCGATGGTGCTGCCGTCGGTGTCCACGAACGTGATGCGATGCGTGTTGACATGGGCCTTCTGCAGCTGGGGCAGGATGTCCATGCGCCGCACGACCTCCAGGGCGGTGCCGCGGATGTCGATGGGGTAGCCGCCGCCGCGCACGGTGCCTGCCTTTTCGACGACGGTGACGTCGAAGCCGTGACGGTGCAGCCAGTAGGCGATCGCAGGGCCGGCGATACTCGCGCCGGAGACGAGGACGGAGCGGTTGCGGCGGGGGCGGTGTGTCTCGGTCACGTTCAGTCTTTCGGGTTTGTCGGTGTTTTCTGGAGGTGCGCCTTCGGCGGGACAAGCTTTTCGGGGTACTGCTCCGCGCGGGTCGTGTCGGCGAGCACTACAGCCCTGCCCTGCCGGTGGCCCAGTACGGCCTCGTGGTGATGGCGCGGCGCGACAGGTTCAGGCTGTCGGTGAGCACCCGCCGCTGGCGCTGGATCGACTGGGCGTGGCCCAGCAGCACGGCGCCGTCGAGGTTCCTGAACTCATCGTCGCCGACGGCCCGTTCGAGCCAGGACTGCAGTGCGTCGCCCGGCGCTCCCGCGGCGGCCAGGAAGCGGAACCGGGGCCGGCGGTCGGCGAGGGGCTCGACGGCGTCCGCCGGTACCTCGACGGCCACGATCGGTGCATCACTGCCTTGGGCGTAGGCGTCGAGGGTGCCGAGGGCGCAGCCGTCGCCGAGGTAGAGGCGGCGGGTTCCGTGCTCACGTAACGGCCGGTGGCGCCCGGCCAGCACCGTCGTGCGACTTCCGACGCGCAGTCGGCGTATCCACGCCGTGCCGGGCCCTTCGGCCTCGGTGGCGGCGAGGATGCCGATGCGCTCGGAGTCCGTGCCGCCCACTGTTTGCACGGTGTAGCGGCGCCCTTGGGTGGGGGTGGCGCGGACCTGTATCTCGTGGCCGGGATGCCAGCCGCCGGGCGGCGGCTCGGCGTGCAGTTCCAGCTTGAGGAAGCCGGGGGCGGGCTCACTGGCGTCGAGCAGATGAGCCGGCCGCCCCAGGACGGATTCGACGAGGTTGGCGATGACGGCGGGCGCTTGTGGCATGGGGGATTCCTCTTCAGGAGGTCCTGGCGGTGGTGCCGCGTCGAAACTACACCGTGCAGTGCAGTAAGTAAACTGTGCAGTGTAGAATGCCCTTCGGAGGTGGAAGTGAAATCTGTCGGTATGGAGAAGACGGTGCGCGAGGGGTCCTCGGAAAAGCGGAAGGCGATCCTCGCCGCCGCCCGGGACCTGTTCGTCCACGAGGGTGTGGACCGCGTCAGCATGGATGCCGTCGCGGCCCGGGCTGCCGTCTCGAAACGCACCGTGTACGACTACTTCGGCGACAAGCGGCGCCTCTTCCTGGCCATCCTCTCCGACGTGTCCGAATCACTACTGGCCACGGGGCGCCGGGCACTTGAGGAGCACCTCCCGGAAGACGCGCCGATCACGACGGTGCCGCAACTGGAGGCGGCGTTCACCGCGTTGGCGATCGACCTCGGCGTGACGGTCGTCGGCTCTGCCGACTACTCCGCCGGGTTCGCCCTCGTCGCCCAGGAGCGTCTGCGGACGCCGACGACCGAGGACGACATCGAGACGGCGCCGATGCAGGCAGCGCTCGCGGAACGCATCGCCCACTTTGTCGATGCCGGGCTCTTGGACACGGACAACCCGCGCCTGGCCGCCGATCACTTCGGCGCCCTGACTCTCCTGTTGGCCTATGAACGCCAACCGGTCCCCGCCAACGCCGACCCCGATCAGATCCGCCAGACCATGATCGACGGAGCCCACGCGTTCATCCGCGCGTACGCCACGCGCTGATTCGGCTAGGGGGGCGGAGTGTCGGCACTCGTGCAGGTCCCAGCCGGTGCCCGGCCCCCCGTGCGGCGGTGTGCTCATCGAGGAGGGCGCGGGCCTGGCCGTAGGAGAGGCGGCCCAGGCCGGTATCCGGGCACATGCCACGCGGGCTGACCACCTTCCCCGGTCCGGGGCGGTGGTGGGTGACGAAGACCGGGCTGCGGGCGCGGCCGCACAGGAGCCGGGCAGGGTCGGCGTCCCAGCAGACGGTCTCCAGGACGAAGTCCTCGCGCGCTCGACCGCGGCGGCAGACCTTGCTCCGCGCGCCCTTGGCCTTCACCGGGCGGCGAGGTCCAGGTCCTCGATGTTCACGTGGCCTGGGCCGTTTCGGTGGACTCCACGATCATGCGCGCTCACCAGCACGCGGCCGGAGCGCGCAAAAGGGGCGCCGATCTGTGAGCCGGACGACCACGCCATCGGCCGCTCCCGCGGCGGACTGACCACGAAGATCCACCTCGCGGCCGCCGGCCGGTGCCCGGCTACTCACGTTCGTCCTCACCGCCGGACAGGCCGGCGACGCACTCGCCTTCACGGACGTCATGGCCCGGCCGCGCGTTCCCCGCCGCCGTGGACGCCCCCGTACCAGGCCGGACATGATCCTGGCTGACAAGGGCGTACTCCTCTTGCGAGATCCGGTACCACCACCTGCGCAGACGCGGTATCAGCGCGGTGATCCCGGAACGGGCCGATCAGCGGATCAACCGGATGCGGCGCGGACGGGCCGGCGGCAGCCCGTCTGCCTTCGACCAAGCGGCGTACGAACACGCAGCACCGTGGAGCGGTGCATCAACCGCTTGAAGCAGTGGCGCGGCGTCGCCACCCGCTACGAGAAGACCGCGACCGTTTACCTGGCCGGACTCCATATCGCTGGCACCTTCCTCTGGTCCGCGCGCTGACCCAAACGAAACCGCCTATAGGCCTGGCCCCCAGACCGCCACCATTTTCTGCGGATCGGAGCGTGCGATCGTCAGTTGCGCTGTCATATCCAGGCCCGGAGCTTCCCAGAGAGGTCTGACAGACGGCCCACTGTTCGTAACAGGCCCTCAGGCGTCGACTGGGCAGCGTCGATGGCCATGCCTGCCCTGCAGGCTCCGGCTTGGGCCGTCGCTGACTCCGCCACCGAGTTGCCCTGTCGGCCGGACAGATCCCGCAGCTTCGCAGGCCCTCCGTACGACCCACCGTGCCGTGTTGCGGTGTGAGTGGTTCTTTGGAGTGATGAAACCGGGCGTGTGAGGTCTTACTGATCGTTTCAAGATGAAGCTTGGAGTCGTCTCAAACAGGTGATGCTGCAGGCGAGTTGGAGCAGGTTGAGGTGGATGTCCGCGCGTACGGATGACGCTCGCTCGCGCCGTGCCCGCGCTGGTCGACCGCGACGACCCGATACCGGGCAATCAGCCGCGAGGCCACCACCTCCCGCTCACCCGCATGACCGGCCAAGCCGTGCAACAGCACGACGGGCTCCCCCGGCCCGCCCCGGTCCCGGCGGACAAGCCGTACCCCGTCGCGCACCACCACACGCTCGGACCACACCACGACCGCCCCCAGGAATCGTCTCGCCCCGATCAGCCCCGCTAGCCACGAGCCGCGCTCAAGGCCGCTCTTCTCCAAGGAGCGTCGCCATGACAAACCGGACACGTCTGCGGCGACGGTGCCCTGCAACCGCAGCGGGCCGACTGCCACTGTCAGACCCAGGTGGCAGCATCACCGAAGTGAACGCCCTGAGGCGTCCTCAACTCACCTCCGTCGCGAACGAAGAGGAGCATTCCCCTTGCGACTGCATCGCGTAGCGCCCGGCATCGCCGCGGGCATCGTTGCCCCGGCTCTCCTGCTCGCCACCCCATCCTTCGCCGCCACGGCGGAACCGACCGCAATGACGGTGCCCGCGGTGTCCTCGTCCGCGGACGAGCCGGACGCCGACGACCTGAGGGTGGCCATAGTCCGGATCCTCGCTGCCCCGGACAGCGGCCGGCGTGTGACACGAGAAGCCAACGCCCTCCTGGACGCCAACGACCCCGAGGTGATGCGCGCCTGGCTGGAGACCGGCTACGGCATCGCCCAGGCCGAGGACGACCGAGTCGCCATCGCCCGCATCCTCGCTGATTCGTCCATCAGCCCGGCCCTGCGCGCGGCAGCCAACGCTGCCCTGGACGACAACATACCCGAGGCGCTGCGCCACTTCCTGGAAGTCGGCAGGTACCAGGTCGCCTGACCAGCACGGCGCCGCACCACAGCGCGTCGCCCGGGTGGCACCCCCTGCCGCACGCCCGGTCGCCGGAACGCCGAGAATCCGGGCGGGGGCGCCTGCACCTCTGTGTGCCGGCGGCACCGCCCGGCAGGCCCTGTGTCGGCTCGGTTCCCTCCGCAGAGCTCTGTGGTCTCGCCGCCCGGTGCGGCATGGGCCACTGACACCTCCGACAGTAGAAAGCACATTCTTCGATGACCACACAACTCGTACGCACCGAGCGCAGCGGTCCACAGACCGCTTCCGTCGTGACCGACCTGCCGTTCAAGCCTCAGCTCGTCAAAGCGGTGTTCAGGGACGTGACCTCGTTGCACGTCTCCCGGTCGGCTGCGTGGGCCGCCGCGTCAGTGACGCGGACCGTGCTGACGGAGATCATCGAGGGCGCGAGAAGCGCGGCGGCTGAGGAGGCCAGGAAGAGGCTGATCCCCAAGGACCTCATCTCGGCGATCGACCGGAACATCGAGGTGGAGGTGGGATCGGCGTGGTACCTGCACAGCCCGACCTTCCACGGCCTGATGGGCGAGGTGCGCAACGCCGATGGTGCGCTCGCGTCTCTTCGTGAGCGCCGCGGGGCGCGTACACCGAGTGGTGTGGCTGGCGCCCACCGGTTCGAGGCCGGAGTGAGAAGGCTGCTGGTGAGCCGGGGGGTGAGGGCGGTCCCGGCGATGGTCCGCGACCTGGACGGAATCGCGAGCGTGTTCCTGACGGCCCTGGCCCGGGACGCGGCCGAGGTCGTCCGCGAGGGCGGGGTCAAGCGGTTCGGGACGGTAAGGCTGGCGGTGCCGGGCGAGCCAGCCCCGGCCCCGCTGCTCAAGGACCCCCTCCTCGCCCTGTCCACCCGTCGCGGGGACGGACGGACTGTTGGCGGGGACGACGTCCTGGCCGCCGTCACGATGCAGCTGTTCGGCGATCTCAGACAACGCGCCATTACCGAGGCGGCCGAGATGACACGGAACACGTCGGCCGACTGATCGAGCCCGCCCCTGTGCTCTGCCCACTGCGCACGGTTCCCACGTGTGCGCGGCTCCCGGAATCTGCCGCACGCATTCGGCTCCGGTCGGCTCGCGAAAACGGGCTCGTCGCATGGGCGCTGACCGCCGGCCGCAGGCACCCCACGGGGAAGATCTCCCTTACTGATCAGTTCAGGATGAGTTTTGGTTCAGGGGCTCGGCAGTTGGGCTGGTGGGCGGCAGAGTTCCGGTGGAAGCCCCCGACCAGCCTCGCCGCGGAGCGCCGCTCGGGTTTTTACATCGAACTGGCACGTGCCCAGCTTGGGCGGCATGCCCGACGGCGCGCTCGAGTCGCTGATGGTCGCTCGCAAGATCGCACCTCAGTACACCCGTGACCATTCCCGGGTCAGGGAAGACGCTTCGACACTCCGGTGCCTGCGCCGCGCCGACTCGGAGACACTGGCGTCCTTCGCGGAGTGGCGCGCCGCAACCTGAACACCAGCGGCTCCCAAGTGCCCCTCACCGGGGTACTTGGGACGTTCTCTCAGCCCCAACATGAGTGCCGCGCGCAGGCACCAAAGATGGGCACGGAGATGCAGGAAGTACGTTCGCTCACTTCAGCGGTCGTCGACCGTCGTGTGAGCATCGTCCGCCTCCACGGCGAGTCATGCTTCGACTGCGGAGCCGTGAACCGTCCTCTGCGCGCGGCGGGCGAAGTCGTCGTCTCCGGCGCTCCCCGAGTCTGGCAGATCCGCTCATGCGGCCGGCCTCGGACGGCGCCGCGACGACCGCACCCGGAAGGTGCCACGCAGGGCCCGGCGACCGCGCGAACGGCCCCAGGTATGGCCAGCGCTCATACCAGCGAAGGAGCGTCGACATGACGAACGGTACCGCTCTGCCCGATGCCCAGCGCACGGGGCGGGAGAATGGCGATGCGGGTCTACACCGTGGACCGCTGCGGCACGATCACCCAGGACTGCGGCACGGTCACCGGGGCCGTCGACAGCAAGCTGCCGCCGCTGCCCCAGGCGGACCGCTCCCCGCCGTGCGGCTGCCCGCTCCACCGCGCTGGACAGGCGGTAGCCCGGTGAGCGCCCCCGTGAAGCAGACCACCGGCACGGAGCCCGTGGACACCACCATCATGCGCGAGACCGCTGCCCGAGTGCTCGGGCCCGAGAGCGAGACCGACGCGCCGCTCCCGGCGCACGAGAGCCTTGACATCCTCATCGGCCAACTGCGCGACTTGGAGCTGCTCATCCCCGAGGTGGAGAAGATGCCCATTCGGATGTCGAAGGAGGGCACCGCCCGGTACTGCGCGAGCGCCTGCGCCGGCGGGGCCCGCGGCAAGCTCACGGCGCGGCCGGGCCGCGGACCCGACGGCGAGGTGGGGTACGGCCGGCGCTTGGCCCGCGTCGTGCAGGCGCTCCTCGACCACTCCGAGAACAAGGCGGCGCCGCCGTCGTGTGGGTGATCACCGGCCTGTCCGTGTTCGTGGCCGTCGTGCCCGCCCCCGCCCTCGTCCTGGTGCTCACGAGGGCCTCGCGCCGACGCACCCCCACGGCGGCCGTCTCGGGTCAGGGCCGCACCCACAGCCCCGCCCGCTGGAAGGCAACTGCTCGCCTTCCACCACCGCAGCATGCCGGGGAAACGCGCATGTGGTGTGCGGCTGGCGCCCCGACCGCGTTACGTCGTCTGGACGGAATGCCGCTCGACAGGGGCCTACGCGCCTGCACGCCGTGCGTCAAGGCGCGGGTCATGAAGGTGATGACATACATCGTGTGGCACTGGCACATTGAGGGCTGCGGCAGCTGTCAGCTCAATGGCCGATGCCTCGGCGCCCTCAATCCAGCCCCTCAACGCGCTCGTGCTGTTCAAGACCCGTTCCATGGACGCCGCCCTCGCCCGGCTCAGCAGCAAAAAATTGGAGATCCCTGACGAGGCCGTCGCCCGACTGTCGGCCATTCTTGCACCACCACATCAACGTGCCGGGCCGGAAATCCTCCCAGTGTCCCGACCTGACCGGCAAAGTGCGGCCCCTGCGCGACGGGAACGCCTCCTACGAGGATCCCGCGGCTCACCGAGGGAAGAACCTCATCGGCCCTTCCCTCGGATTCACCTCTCACCGTTCGCCCGCACAGAGCGGTGCGAGCCGACGCGTACGCAGTGTCAGCCGCACAGGGGCGCGTGGAACTCGGGGAAGTTCTCAGCCTTGTAACTCCAGTAGCGGGATCCGTCCTCCGAGCTCATACGGCACGCATCGTCGGACACCGGCAGTGACACTGATGAGTTCGGTGCAACGTCGCCCAGGGCGCACTCCGTGTTGCCCCAGTGGTTCAGCTTGCAGCGCCGGTCGTCAGACAGCTTCGCTGCACCCCCGGCGTTTTGGGGACTAGAGAGGGTGACCACCACTGCCTTCGCGGTCTGGTCGCCCTTGTTCATGACTGTCAGCGTCGACTTCGAGCTGTCGGACGGCCCGTTGGCGCCGAGCAGGTGCGGGCCGTTGGTGAAAGGCGTGTCGAAGGTGACGGTGCGGACATGTCGGCCACTGACACGGAGGTTGGGCGACGAGCTGCCGGCGGAGCGCCCTTCCGCCACGATGTACATGTCCAGTTCATAGGTGCCTGGGCCCGGGTAAGGCGCTTCGCCCCCCGACACGACGGCCTCCCCATTCTTCCGGAGTGTCCAATTCCCGGTGGCGGAGCAGCGTTCGTACGTGCCCAGCGCGTAGTAGCAGGCCGCGTGTGCGGTGATGTTAAGCGTCTTTCCGTCGGTCTTCATGCACGCCCACACATCGGCGTACTGGCCCCACCCACCGCCCTTCCACGACTCGCCCTCGGTGCAGTGCGGCGCTCCTGCGGCTGTCGCGCCGGCCGTCGGGGTGGCAGCCGCGGTGCTGCCCATGCCCGCGACAGGAACCGCTCCAAGGGCGAATGCCGCCACTGCGGCGATGCGTGCCGACGAGAACCTGTTCACAGAAATCCTGCTCCTCAACGCCATGGTGTTCACGGCTGAAGTCGGTACGGCGATCAAACGAGCAAGGCCCGCACGTCGTGGGACGGCCTGCAGGGTCGTCCGGCTCGCCGAGTGACGAGCGTGTCCCATCCCGGTTGATCATTCTGAGGTGCCGTCCGCTGATCGCACCGCGCGTGGGCTGATGAGTCACCTGGACAGGTGAACCTGGGCCGATGCCGATGCCGATGCCGATGCCGATGCCGATGCCGATGCCGCGTCCGAGGTCACCGACGGCCGTGAGCCGGACCTGCTGCCCTGCGAGGCCGTCACCGATATCCCCGTCCGGCCGTGCACTATCAGCGACCGGTGACCCACCGGCTGACGATGTGTGACCCAATCGCCGCTCATGCCGTGCTCGCCCAGGACGCCAAGACGGAGGCGTTCTTCATCGACCCGCTCACCGACATGCCCGTCCTGCGCACCCCCGGCGACGGCGGCAAGCAGGTGTGGCGGTTCTACGCACCGCTGTCTCTCCCGGCCGGCGGTGCGGAACTCGTCTCGCTCGTCCCGCACCACACCCTGTGGGGGATCACCAGCGACGGCCGTGTCCACCCCGCGCCTGCACGTCGGCCGAACACCTGCGGTGGGGCGACCGCCCTGACGAAGCCGCAGCCGTCGTCGACCAACTCCTTGACCGGGCGGCTCGTTGTTGGGCATCTCCACGGCGGCGGGCCGACATCGCGTCGGCGCCTGCGGCCGCCCGGCGGCCCTCCGCGTTCGGTAGGGCGGTGTTTGCGGGCCGTGGCACGCGTACGGGTTGGGGAAAGGCCCCGCTGCCGCGGTGTGTCGGGGCGGGGCCTCATGCGTGCATCCGCGGGGGATCGGACTCGGCGCACGCGCCGTGCACAACGCGTGCGGCCGCCGATCGGTCACGGCGATGGTGGGCCGGACAGCCTTGTACTCGTGCAAGTCGGGGGTGCCAGAATGGTCATATGAGCGAGGAGCATGTTCTCGTGTCGGCCGGGACTCGTGGCGTGAACTTGAGATCATCCATGCCGACCTCGATGACCCTCCCGCTCATCTGATCGTCCTGCGCGGCATACCCTCCGTCTGGGACGTCGACTGCGCCCGTCTCAACGCCGCCTTCGCCCGCGCCGGCTGCCGCGACCTCGTCGTCGATGTCGGCGGTCTGCGCTACTGCGACGAGGATCTCCTGGTGGTGCTGCTGCATGCCCATGCCTGTCACCGGTTCGTTCTCGTCGGCCCCCTGTGTGCGATCATGCGGCTCCGGCTGGATATGACCGGCACCTCCGCCGTCTTCACCGTCCGGTTCAATCTCGCCGACGCCCTCGCCCACCTCCGCTCTGACCCTGTCGCGGGACCGGCTGAGAAGTCCTGGTGACCCGTCGCGCATCTGCCGTTCACTCGATCGGATCCTCGAACCTGGGCAGGGCCCCCGCCATCCCTTGATCGTTTAGCGCGCCATATGCGACGCGGCGAACTGTCGACGGCGGCCGTCCGGCAAGGCGGCGGGTGCGCGAAGGGATTGACATGACAGCGGTGAAGATCGATGTCTCCAGGACCAAGTTCGGATCGTCAGCGACGTTCGAGGGCGAGGTGGAGCCGGACGGGCCCGCCGGGTACACGTTTTTGGGGACGCTGAGGGCGAGCATGGGACTGGACCGTTCCAACGCGGGGTTTGACAACACGGTCGCGCTCGGCTCCGGCGGAACCTCGGGCGACTTCACGTATCTGGAGTTCGAGCTCGTCGACGGCCAGAGCACATTCCCCGCCAAGGGGGCCGGGGGCGCGCGAAGAACGAGACGGTCAACTTCCGCATTCTGGCGGGGCAGGTCGGTGAACAGGTCGCGGACGAGACGGTCCGGTGCCCAGCGGGTGACGACGGTGTCCTGGCGGGTGGTGGCCATGACGTGGAAGATGTCGGCTTGTTCGTGTTCGGTCCACCAGCTCTTGCTGTAGCCGTAACCGGCGTCCGCCGTCACCCACCGGAACGGGATCTTCTCGGTGACCGCCCGGCGGAGCATCTCCCGGGCGATGGCGACCTTGGTGGCGAAGGCGAGTGTCCTCGATGCCGGCGCGGCGGCATCTTCGGCGGTCCTCGGTCCAAGAGGCGGGCAGGTAAAGGCGCCGGTCGATCAGCGTCCGCCCGCGGTTGGCGGCGTAGGCGAGAAAGACGCCGACCTGGCAGTTCTCCGTGTGTCCGGCAGTTCCGGAGTACTGATGCCGGACACCGGCCGACCGGTCGCCCTTCTTCAGGAAACCGGTGCCGTCGACGATCAGGACCGCGTCCTGGTTTCCGAGATGCTCGACCACATAGCTCCGGACGTCGTCGAGGACCAGGTCGGCATCTCACCCGATCCGGTCAGCAACCGGTGCAGCCGGTCCGGGCCTGTATGGTTGGCTTCCTCCGCAAGTGTCCAGCCGTTCTTCCGCTCCAGCGGGGCTATCAGCCCTCACATGAAAGCCAGAGCCGACTCTCGCGGCTCAGTCCGGCTGAAACGACGAGCGAAACGGCCATGCAGAGCATCCAGTTCACCGGCCCATGTCCAAGCCTCGGCAAGGTCCCCACCCATGCCCAGGCCAACGACGGACCCGGCCGCCCGTTACGGGACACCCTTTAGGGCTGCCGCTCGCAGTCGGCAGAACCGTGGACGATTTGCTGTACTCGTGTCCGCGAGAGTCGTATGAGCGCAGACCGTTCGATTTGGTGTTGTTCGTGCTGGTCAGTGAAGCTGAGGCCGAGCCATGGGGACGATGGATATGCGACCGGGCGTGGAATTTCGACACCGAACGTGTGCATGGCCAGGGCGCGTATGTCGCGATCGCCAGGCAGCTGTGCCGGATTGCCGGCCGTTCGGATGCTCTGGCCGATCTGCGGGACCATGTTGACACCGGCTCGGGGGAGGCGTGGATCGAGTATTCGATCGGTGGCCGGCGACGCCGCTGGAGCGTCGAGGTCAGGGACGACTGGGCCGACCTGATGGTGGTCGGTTATCTCATGGACGATCTGGAGCACGACGGTGAGCGGTTCTACGTGAGGCGCAACGGTCAGGCCATGACTCTCTTCTTCCTCGACGACGCCAGAGCCGGACGGCTCAACACGTTGGTCGGCGACCGGTTGGTTACGCCGTTCCTGGTGCAGTGGCGACGAGGATCCACAGGGCCGGTCTCGCCGGCTGGCAGAAAAGCACATCGACGGATTGATCACGCTGCGAGGAGAGACAGCCCCCCAGCGGATGCCTTTCTCGCCGCACATACGGGCACGCTCACGGCGTTGGGCGGCCAGCACATCGGGGTGGCGGGCGTTGGCGTCGCGCCGGCGCAGGTAGCGGTGGACCGCACGGGTCTGGACGGTGTGACGGGGGTGCTCGGAGTTGGCAAGTGCGAACTGTCAGGGTGGTCCGAAGCGGGCCTCGACCGGGTTGGCCCAGGAGGCGTTGGTCGAGGACGAGTACGTCATCTCCAGCGACGGAAGACCTCGATGCAGGCCCGCTGCCGCCCGGCCCTGGCCTCGGGGCACGACTGCACGGAACTGACCCAGGTGGAAGTTCAACCCGCTGACCTAAACGACCTGCTGGCCCAACTCGACCGACACGCCCTCGCCGACCGACAAGAAGCGCCCTCCGTCACCGTGGCTGCATCAAGCCCGGAGGACTTCGCGAACCGACAGTTTAGGCGTGGTGGTTGCCGTGGGGCTCGTTCTCCTGGCCGTACCGCTCGGGGCGAGGCGCGTGCGGCGGCGGTCATGGTGGTCAGTGGGCCGCAGTGCGGGTTTCGTGGTCCGGTGGCAGCAGTGCGTCGAGGAGGTGGTCGATCGATCGTCGCAGACGGGTGGTGAGGTCGTCGGCCGGGGCGCGGGCCATGCAGACGCGCACGATGTCCATGTACATCGTCGCGTAGACGGCGTGCGCGGTCCGGTCGAGATCACGCGCGAGACGGAAGGCGGTTCGGCCGCGCAGGATCTCCTCGATCGCGGACTCGATCCGGGCCACCTGGGCGGCGGCGGTCTCGCGTTCCGGGCCGGTGCCGAAGAGTGTCTCGCGTTGGTAGACCGCGGTGTTCTCGGGGTGCCGGGAGCTGGCGTCCACGAGTGGTGTGACCAGAGCGAGGATCGCGTCGGTGGGCTCGGCCCCGGAGCGGGCGAGTGTGATGCCCCGCTCGACGCCCAGCCGGAGCTGTTCGTTCATGACCAGCATGAGCAGTCCCGCCTTGGACCCGGCGTGGCGGAAGAGGGTGCCGATGCCGACATCCGCCGCCTCTGCGATCTCCTGCGTGGTCACGGCCGAGTAGCCCTGTTCGGTGAACAGCTCGGTGGCCGCTTCCAGGATGCGGTGAAGTTTGTCCTGTTTATTGCGCTCCCGTCGGCCGAACGGGCGGTCGGCCGGGACCGTCGCGTGCTCCGGCTGCGAAGTCCTGGACGACATGAGCGCCTTCCCGTCAGAGGGCCGTCCCCGAGGGCCGGACGGCTCTGATCCAGTGAGCGAAGGGGGGCCGAAGGTCCTGTGTTTGTTCAGGATAGAACGAGAAACCGGAAACCGGAGTACGTTCGAAAAGGAGTCCAGTCCGAAAAGAGGGTATTGACAATGAGCGACGACAACCGGCAGCTGTGGATCGTCGGCGGCGGGATCGCGGGCATGGCGGCCGCGGCCTTCGCCATCCGGGACGCCGGCATGTCCGGCGAGCAGATCCACATCCTGGAGGAACTGAACGTCCAGGGCGGTTCCCTGGACGGCGCCGAGTCCCCGGCGCACCGCGACGCCTACGTGACACGGGGCGGGCGCATGCTGGAGGAAGAGGCGTATCAGTGCGTGTGGGACCTCTTCGGCTCCATACCGTCCCGGGACGACGTGGACACCAGCGTCACCGACGAGATCCGGGCGTTCAACGAGAAGATCAGGACACATGCCAAGGCCCGCCTCATCGACGGCGGACACAACGTCCTCGATGCCTCCGACTTCGGTTTCTCCGTCCGGGACCGCACCGAACTGTCCCGCCTCATGGGCACCCCGGAGAAGCTGCTCGGCAGCAAGCGCATCGACGAGGTGTTCGGCCCGCACTTCTTCACCACCAACTTCTGGCAGATGTGGCGCACCACCTTCGCCTTCCAGCGCTGGCACTCGGCAGCCGAACTGCGCCGCTACTTCCTGCGGTTCATCCAGGAGTTCCCACGCATCCACACCCTGTCCGGAGTGCGCCGCACCGTCTACAACCAGTACGACTCCATGGTCGTACCGCTTCAGCGCTGGCTGACGGCGCAGGGCGTCGATGTGCGCTTCGGCACCCGCGTCCTGGACGTCGACTTCAGCGGCACCCCGGCGACCGGCCGCCGCGCCACCTGCCTGCACATCCAGGACTCCGACGGCACCGGCCGCATCGACCTCGGCCCGGCGGACTACGCCCTGCTCACCCTCGGCTCCATCACCGCGGACTCCACGTACGGCGGGAACGACACCGTGCCGGAACTCGTCCGGGACCGCCGCGACCAGGGCTGGTCCCTGTGGGAGACCATCGCCCGTAAGGCCGACGACTTCGGACGCCCCATGTCCTTCTACGGCAACGTCGACGAACACAAGTGGGAGTCGTTCACCCTCACCATGCGCGACGACGCCCTGCTGAAGCGCATCACCGCCTACACCGGCAACGAACCGGGAACGGGCGCGCTGATGACCTGGGTCGAGTCGGGCTGGCACCTGTCCGTCGTGGTCCCGTACCAGCCGCACTTCCCCGACATGCCCGAGAACACTTACACCCTGTGGGGCTACGGCTTCGAGATCGACCGGCAGGGCGACTACGTCCGCAAGCCCAT
The DNA here is from genome assembly GCF_030450125.1 of Streptomyces sp. WP-1. Lineage (NCBI taxonomy): Bacteria > Bacillati > Actinomycetota > Actinomycetes > Kitasatosporales > Streptomycetaceae > Streptomyces > Streptomyces sp. WP-1. The sequence continues at coordinate 22,341 of NZ_CP123923.1, read as the reverse complement.
GGCGCAGGCGACGGGCAAGGAGATCCTCACCGAACTCATCCACCAGCTCGGCTTCGACGACCTCCTTGAGCACGTACTCGAGACCACGGACGTCACCACGGTGATGATGCCGTACGCCTCGGCCCTCTTCGCCTGCCGCGCGCCGGGGGACCGGCCCCAGGTCGTCCCCGACGGCGCCCGTAACTTCGCCTTCGCCGGCCAGTTCGTCGAGATGCCCGACGACGTCGTCTTCACCGTGGAGTACTCCGTCCACGCCGCGATGCAGGCCATGTACACCCTGTTCGGCGTCGACCGTCCCATCCCGCCCGTCTACCAGGGCATGCGCGACCCCCAGGTCGCCGCCCGCGCCACCCGCACCCTCCTCCAAGGCCGGGGCAACGACTGACCCCGCCGGTGACCGCCCCGCGCGCCAGCAGCACACAGCAGCGTCCCTTAGCTTGTTGTTCAACGTCCATGTCAGGGGAAGGCCGTCGCGGATTCACGCGCCTCCGTCGCCGGCTGCTGCGCAGCCGGCAGGGGGTGCTGATGGCCTCTAGCGAATGTTCTTACCCGACCGACGCAACCTGCGACGGTCTCTCGCTACGACGCGGGGCTGGTGTGGAGTGGACTCCCTGCCACCTGTCCGAGGTGCGGTATGCGGTGCTGTGGTGTTGCGGTGAGCGTTCCGTCCTGAAGGCGGTGACGAACGGCATCAGCGCCCGGCTCTCCTCTGTGAGCAGGACGGAACATCTGTCCAAGGGGGACCGGTGTGCCTTCGCTGCCGGGACAGGAGCGCGGATGACGCGGTCGCCCGATCGTTCCAGCGTGGGGGCGACGCGTTTGATGATCCGCGCCCAGCCGCGGGGACCGAACACAGAACGACGCTATTCCACGGCCTCCGGCCAGGAAGTCGAGCTGGCAGGCATCCTTGCCGACCTTCTCGCCAGGCGAGTTCGGCATGCGACTTGTTGATCTGCGGCTCCTAGAGATTCGGCTTGTCCACGCCAGTCTTCAAGTCGTCCGGCACCGGACGCCGAGGAACCACCGAAGAAACGGAACGCTTCCACGTGCGCGAGGGTCCAGGGTGTGCTGGTTCATGGGCACCACCGGGCGTACGAACATGTGTCGCGAGGTGGGCGGCTCCATCACGAGCGCCCAGATCCGGTGCCGCTTTCCGCGGCCGGGTTGATCCACTGCCGCAGGAAGCCGTAGTCGATCTGGGCCTGCGAGCCTGGCTCAGCCCGTCCCGCTCATGGGCGGCCCGCCCGGGGTAACCCCGGCCGCCTCCGCCGGCCTTTCGGCTCGCAGACCGAGGGGCCGCGACGACTCCGAGAGATCGAAGCCCCCAACCCGGCACCGGCATGTCGATGGGAGACCCGACAGGACAGCGCATCAGCCGATCACGACCAGCGGCACCCCCGATGGTCAGCATCCCGGTGGGAAGTCGTGAACGCCGGAGTGGGGAATTGCGTGACCGCCGACACGCGGCTTCCACGCCATGGACGAACGCGCGGTGAGCACCCGGCCGGGCCAGTGGCCAGCGCCCCGAACAGAGAGGCGCCCGCACCGGGCAAGGCGTGCGGTGAAGGAGCGGCGCCGCCGGTTACGGCCCCATCGACAAGACCCGGGAGGTCAGCGCCAAGTGTAGGCATCGGCGATTCACTCAACCCCGTCAGGCGCGGCGGCCGCACCTCCGACCGGACATGCGGCAGCCACATGGAATGCCGTCGCGTCCAGGCCGGTGTTGCGGTCATCGGGTGCATTGCTGCCACCACCAGGCGATATCCGGGTAGGGCGGCGGGGTGAGATCACTCTGGTCCCACAGGAACGGGGTGTCGGACATGGTGATGGCGGGCGGGGTGAACGAGACCTTTCGGGTTTCGAGGTAGCGGGCGCTGTTGGCCGAGAAGTCAATGGTGGAGGGGATCCATTGTGGAAGCTCTGCCGCGTATCGGGCGACTGCGGGCCGAGGATCGACGAGCAGCCGTTGCTGAAGGCGCAGCATCACCCCGACCATGCGCTCGTACAACTCCCAGACCCTGAAGAGCGCGTCCGGAAGGCCCAGACCGCCTTCGGTGGCCACAGCGGTCAGTATGTTGACCTGGCGTTGGCCGGGGCTCTCCTCCTTGAACAGGCTCATCAGATCGTTGATGATCGTGCAGGGGTGGAAGACGCTCAAGGTGAAGGCCCGTACCGCGGGGTCGTAGAGCTCGGCCGGCGAGAGCAGGTAACCGGCTCCCGGCGCGGTGTATGCCGCGAGCGGCCCGGCACCGCACTTGGGCCAGCGCATGCGCAAGTACTCACCTACCGAGGGCGGTGCGGTGCGCTGCTGCATGGCCAGTTTCCATAGCTGGGCGCCCATCCACTGGGTGTTTTCCGATCGGACCATCTCCATGCCGTCCGGAGACAGGCAGCGTTCCATCACGCCGCGCAGGTCGCGCAGACTGGTCAACCACTTGTCGTCCGACAGCGGCGCTGCGGCGGGCTCGTACATCACGCGGTTGGCCTCCGCGGTCAACTCGATCACCGGGGCGAGGTTCCCCGCGAAGGAGTCGAGGTGGTCGTCCCACAGCAGTGCCCAATAGGTGTAGTAGGCCATCGCCAGGCCCGCTTCACCGGTGATGTGGGGCATGCCGGCCGCGATGAACCGGCCGAATCCTGCCCGGGTCATGCGCGAACCTGGAGCGCACAGCTGGTGCCCGACGGCCCACCGCGCAGCTGGCTCCTCGTACGCACTGGGCCCCGAGGGGTGGAAGGTCAGCGGGATCGGGCAGAAGATCGCGAGATGGTCCGGGAACAGCCCATCCAGGTCCTGGAGGGGGCTGAACTGCTGCTGTGGCATGGCCTGTCTTTCGGTAGGAGAGCTGCGTTCGCGATCGCCCGCGGTCCGTGATGACGGGGAGGAGGCATATGGCAGCGCGAGTCGTCACCCGTGGCCGGTGATCGTTGGGGGCTGGGCAACGGGGGGACTGGGCCCTCATCCAGTGCGCTTGGCCGCGGTGTGGGCAAGAGCGCGCAGCCCTTGCAGGCCAACGGGCTGAAAGTCGGATGTATCCAAGGCATCGAGGGCTTGGGCGGTCTTCTCGGCGATGGACCGTTCAACGGCGGATCGGGCACCGGTGGCGGTCAGGACGTCGCGGAGCTGTTCGGCCTGCGAGTCGGTGAGACAGGGGTCGCCGAAGTACCGTGTCAGGCACTGCTGCTGGGGCACGGTCGCGCGCTCACGGGCGATGGCGTACAGGACCGTGTGTTTGCCTTCTCGCAGGTCGTCCAAGCGTGACTTACCGGTCGCCGCGCAGTTACCGTAGACACCCAGAAGGTCGTCGCGCAGTTGGAAGGCTTCGCCGAGCGGAAGTGCGTAGGCCGACAGGACTCGTAGTTGAGGGTCTGTGGCGGCGGCGAGGCCGGCACCGATGTGCAGGGGGCGTTCGATGGTGTACTTGGCGGTCTTGTAGCGGACGATGCGCCAAGCGGTGCCCGTGTCGGAAGCGGGGTTCCGGGCGGCAGCCAGATCGAGGTACTGGCCGACCAGCGTCTCCACGCGCAGTGCGTCGAACAGCGGCAAGATCCGTGCAATTTGCTCGGGTGCGGTGTCCAAGTCTTGAAGGATCTCGTACGACCAGCCCAGAGCCAGGTCACCAAGGAGGATCGCGGCGTTGCTTCCTAGCGCGGCAGCGTCGGCGTGGTGTGTATGCCCGGCGGCGAGGATGCGGTGGGCACTGGGACGGCCGCGACGCGTGTCGGAGTGATCCATGATGTCGTCATGAATGAGGGCAAAGGCGTGGAACAGTTCAAGCGAGGCGGCCGCGCGGAAGACCGCAGTGGTCGGCAACTGCTCGGTGATGGCACACCAGCCTGTGACGCATAGGAGAGGGCGGATGCGCTTACCCCCGGCGTTGAACATGTCGTGCAGCATGCCGGTAAACAAAGATAACTCGGGTAAATAAGGTCTCATTCGCTGCTGCTCGTTCAGGAAGCCGTGAAGCAGCCGGTCCACGGCTGCGCGGATCATGGCCGGGTCCAGTGGAGCGCGGGGAGCGGAGCCGATACTCACGACAGCCGGCCCGAAGACAGAATGAAGACGACCGATGTCACTGCCGCACCTCCATGTTGAGGCTCAGGGAATCGGGGCGTGCCGTGCTGCAGCCAGTAGCCCCGCAGATGAGGCCGATCGGTCGGCTCCGTCCAGGCGCTGAGCGGCCTTCCCGCAGCCGACTTTGTAAAGGCGCACTCGACCGGAATTTGACGCTGGCCTGTCCGCCTGTTTATTTCCGTGAATGAGCTCTTCCCGGCCTGGCGAATTGGACGGTAAGTTGCGCTGACAGACAAGTGAAGCCCCTGGTAGGTGGGGCTTCGACCAAGAAATCCGACTCCACCACAGGCTTCGTGTGCTTGTCTACCCATCGGGTATCGACGTGTCCAGTTCTGCCCCCGCGCTTCCTGCCCGCCAAGCTCCGTCGGCGCCGCCGGGATCTCGGTACCCGGTGGCGGCGCCTGCGTGCCGACCGCGAGGCCCTGCTTACCCTTGCCCATCTCCGACGGCGGCGGTCGCCCGTATGCGCAGCTCGCGGCGGGGTGCGGCATCCGGACCACGACGGCGTACCGGTACATCGGAGAGGTCCGTTGAGGTCTTGCCTGCTCTCGCGCCGACCCTCGCGGAGACGGCGCGGACTGCATCGTCGAAGGCGTCCGCGCTGTTGGACGGGACCCTGCTGCCGATCGACCGGATCGCAGCGGACCGGACCTACTTCCGAGGGGAAGCACGAGAGACACGGGATGACCGTACAAGTCCTCGCCGATCTCTTCGGTCGACCGTTGTGCGCCTCACCGGCACTTCCCGTAGCCGTCCACGATGTCGGCGCGGCTCGCGAACACGACATCATCGACGCCCTTGCGCTCGCCGAGCAGGCCAGGGCGACCCTCAAATCCTGGCGACTCCTTCGCAAGCTCCGGTGCGTCACCACCCGGCTCACCGGCCTCGTCCAGGCCGTCCTCACCCTGCATTCGGCCAACTCGGACCGAAGATGGAAAAGGCTCAGTGGGTGCTTCTGCGCCGATGTGCAGTGAGCTGTACTCGGGGAGATGATTCGGACGACGGAACGGGCCGGAGGTCGACCGCGAGTCCGGGGACGAGGAAGACCGACGCTCGGCTGGCCGGAAGTGTGCCGGATTCCCCGGCCAACTAGGTGTGACGCCATGCCTGGCGAGACGCCTGGTCATTAGCGTGACGGCGGCCCGAGGCGATCAGGGTCTCGGAGTACTGGATGAGCCGTTCGTAGTCTCTTGCGTGCCGGGCTGAGCCTGAATATGCCCGTCACCGAGCACCTGGCGAAGCTGGTGCCGGCCCTGGACGCCGGCTGGAAGCAGATGGCCGAGTGCCTGAAGTCCGTCGGCAAGGACGCGAACGTGTCGCTCGACGTCCTGCCGAACGGTCGGCTGACGCTGAACGGAAGGTCGGGTCCATCAGGGCTCCTGGATGACCGTGGGCCGCCCCCACCGCGTCTGCGGCAGCCCGCTGCGGTGGCTCAAGGATTACTCGTTGGTCTTGGCGGTCTTTCGCCGCCGCGGCGACGGCGACTCGGCCGTCAGCTCGGTGTCGGCGCCCGGCTCCGGCTCGTCACCGGAGCCGGCGCCGTGCCTCCCGGGCGTGCGGGTTGGTGATCTCGGCAGCCAGGTCCTCGTCCGGCTCGTATCCCGGCTCCAGCACCACCCGCTCGTGCGAGACGGATGTCGGACGCGCACCGCGGCAGCGAGTCGGCGCCCCATCGGACACCTTGGCCACGAGGTGAGTGTCCGGCGTGTGCAGTGCGGGCATGCCGACAGCTGCGCCCTTGGTGCAGATCCGAACGAGATCGTCCTGGGCACCACGGGTGATCATGGTGCCCGGCCGGTCTCCTTCGTGATCTGCGGGTTCATACCGCGCGACAGGGCCAGGCCCTCGGCGGTCACACCGAAGATCGTGTGCGCGCGAGCGGATGGCCTCAGCGTGTCGCTCGGTGTCGTCGTACAACAGGTCGAGCAGCCGGTCTTCTTCCGCGCCGGGGGACGTCCCTCCAGCAGGATCTGCTCCTGCTCAGCGACGAGCAGCTTCTGCACACGCTGGCTCGACTTGCTGCAGATGCAGGACCAGCTCGGTGCGGCTGCCCGTGCTTGTGGATGATCCGTTGTCTGGACGCCGCCACCGTCTGGCTGCGGGTGCTGCGGTCCGAAGAGCGAAAGTACGACGTGTCGGGCGACGCCGAGGGCTGCCCCGGCCTCGGCCGGCATCGGTCCACTTGGCGGTTGGACTCGGTGAACCGCTTGACGCCGCCGGGGACGTCTCGGCAGTCCCGGCCCGGGAGAACGCCCGCAGAATGTACGGATAGGCGGATAACCGTTCTGGGGCCGCTGGGCCGCTGGGCCGCTGGGCCGCTGGGGCCGTGGCGGAAAGGATCACTCCCCGAGCCCGCCGCTCGCGCCGAACAGATGGCTGTCAGGGGCGAACCGCCTCTTGGCGGCGCGCAGGATGCCGGTCGGATCGGCGATGACCCGGCCGGAGAGCTTGATCAGCTCGGCGATCTCGTCCATGTCTTCCAGCGGCGCCAGGTCGGACTCGATGTCGGGCGCAGATCTGTGATGCTGCGGAGATCCATGCGTCCTTGTCCATGGCGTGAAGAGTGCCCGATGTCCTTCCCCTCCCTCAGACGGCCTGCGGCTGGCGATCGCGGGGCGTGATCGGCTTTTTCGGTGGATGCTGCAAGCGCGGGGTCGGCAGACGCGGGGCGGCGTGCCCTCGGACGGAGCAGAGGGCATGATCGGAGGGTGAGCCGCGGCGATCCACGTGCGGCCGGCCAGGTGCCGGGCCTGCGGGGCCTCGAAGGGGCGGTGACCGGCGCCGGGCTGGTCACAGGCCCCCCGTTCCGGCTGCGGGAACGCACCGGCGTCTTCACCGAGCTGTTCGGATTCTGGGGATTGGGCCAGCAGGCCGATGCCGTCCTCACGCCGCGGTGGGCCCGTCCCCTCCGGAAGGTGTTGCGCCGGGTCTGGGCGGCGGGAGGGAGCGCCCATGTCAGCCTGTCATACCCGACCGACGGACCGGACGAGGATGGCATGTGCCTCGTGAGCTGCTCGTTGGTGAGCAGCTTCCAGGAGCCCGCTCTGCTGATCCTCGTAGCGTGGACCGCTCCGCCCGCCGTCTTGGCACAGGCCGGGGGAGCGATGGACGACCGGCGCCTTCTCAGCCGGTACGAGGCACTCTTGTCCGCTGCCCCCCAGGTCGTCTGGGTGATGACGAAGGACGGGACGGTGACTCCGCTGGCGAACAGGGCGGGACGGACACCGGAGGGGTTGTGGCGCCCTGACGGTGAGGCGACGTGGAGTGACGCCGTGCACCCGAAGGACCGGGGCTGGTTCGGACGGGTGTGGCAGGAAGCCACCCGGAAGCAGTCCGTCATCGATATCGTCGTACGCGTACGGCTGCGGAGCGATCCGGAACGCTATCGGCACGTCAAGGTCATCGCGGCGCCCGTCCTGGACGGCAGCGGGGAACCGGAATGGGTCGGTACCATCACCGACGCGGAGGATCACTGGCGCACCCGTATGCGGGAACGTTTGCTTGCCTGCATGGCGGCGGTACCGGCCGCACGGGACCTGACCGAGGCGTTCATGACGACCGCGTCGGCTGTCGTACCCGACCTGGTCGACTGCATCGCCATTTTCCAGGTTCACCACCCCACCGATGTCGGCTTCCGGGCCGTCGAGGGCGCACTGAGCGCGGCTCCCACGGCACGCGTGGCGCTGGCACCCGGTCTGCCGCCCCTGCCGCCCCTGACGGAGGACTTCGCGCTGGGATCTGCCGCGAAGGAGGTGATGGACAACCAGGTCACAAAGCAGCTCACCTTCCCGGCCGGCAGGCCCCCCGAGGGCCCGATCTCGGACGCCTCCGTGCGGTGGCTGCGCCAGGCCGGAGCGACAAGCCTGGTCCTGCTGCCCGTCGTGGTGGAGGGCCGGACCGTGGCGCTGGCGAGTGCGGCGAACTGCCGGGGCAACCCGCCCCCGGACGAGACGGATCTCGCGCTCTTGCACGACGTCTTGCAGCAGATGAGCGGTCCTCTGCGCCGGACCCTGGAGCTCCAGGGTGTACGCGGTATGGCCCTCGCCCTTCAGCAGTCCTTCCTCGCTGCCCCGCCTGCCGTCGAAGGGGCGGTCGTCACGGCGGTCTACCACCCGGCGGACTCGACCGCGGAAGTGGGCGGCGACTGGTACGACGCGATCAACCTCTCCGGCGGCGCCGTCGCTCTGACCATCGGTGACATCGCCGGTCACGACATGGACGCCGCCACCACCATGGGCCGCGTCAACAGCATGCTTCGGGGGCTCGCGTACGACAGCGGACCGACCGCGAGCCCGGCGGCCACCCTCGGCCGCCTCGACCGCATCGTGCAGGCGCTCGACACCCCCTCGCTGGTCACCGTGGTGCATGCCGTTCTGAACCCGGCCCCGCCCGATGGCTGGCACCTCGTTCTGTCCAACGCGGGTCACCCGCCGCCCCTGTTGATCCCGGCCGACGCACCGCCCAGGTATCTGCACGAACTCTCCGCCCCCGACCCACCCCTGTGTGTCTCCGACGACGTACCGCGCACCGACCTGCAGGCGTTCCTGCGAGAGGGCGACACCCTGGTGCTCTACACCGACGGACTCGTGGAAGTACCGGGGAGGGACATCACCCACAGCCTCGAAAACCTGCGCGTACACGCCGAGACACTGGTCCGACGAGGACTGACCCTGTCCACGCTGGTTCAGAGCCTTCTGCCACCCGTACAGGAACGCCGGGACGACATCGCCGTCATCGCCCTTCAAGTAAGAAGGAAGAGATGAGGCGCACGAGGTGACGCTGATAGGTGTGGAAGCCCAGGCCGAGCGGGGCGCTTTGGAGTATGGCCCGGGTGAACAGCGGGCGGGCGCGGTCGATGCCCAGCAGGGCGGCGACGGAGTGCGCTCCGGCCGATTGCCCTGAGACGGTGACGCGGCCCGGATCGCCGCCGAATGCCGCGATGTTGTCCCGGACCCATTCGAGGGCCGCTATCTGGTCGAGCAGACCCAGATTGCCCGGTGCGACACCGGGGGCCCGCAGGTATCCGAGCACACCGAGCCGGTAGCTCACCGACACCACCACGATGCCCGTCTCGCGCACCAGCCGGGTGGCGTCGTACAGGTTCCACTCGCCGCTGCCGCCCAGGTAGGCCCCGCCGTGCAGCCATACCAGCACCGGCGCCGGACCGGTGCCGCTGTCCGGGACTGTCACGGGGCGGTTCGCGCCGTGGCGGGGCGAAGCGGGCCGCGTGTGCGTAGGGGATGCCGTGGAAGATCACGGCTCCCTCGTTCTGCCTGCCGCTCCAGCGCCCCGACGGGGCCGAGACCGTGCGCATGCCACCTCCGGCTGTATCGCGAATATTCTTGCGATAGCCGCACCGTAGCCCGCAGGACCACATAACGCAAAGTTCTTTGCGATGATGGGGAGCATGGCAGGTCAGACCAATGAAGAACGGCGCGTCGCGGTACGCGGCGCCAAGCTCCGTGCCCTCGTCCTGGACGCGACGATCACGAGGATCGCCGAAGTCGGCATCGACCAGGTGCGCTTCGCGGACGTGGCCGCCGAGGCCGGGGTGCACGAAAGCTCCCTCTACCGTCGCTGGCGCACCGTGCCCCGGCTCATCGTGGACGCGTTGACGGACCGCACGGAGAGCGAGGTGCCCGTCCCGGACACCGGGAGCGTGCGCAGGGACCTGGAGCTGTTCACCTCCGACCTGGCGCGTTTCGCCCGGACCCCGATCGGCACCGCTCTGATCTGCTTCACCGTCGTCCTGGACGAGGATCCCGGGATCGAGGAGGCGCGCGGCGAGTTCTGGCGCCAACGGCTCGTGGCGGCGGAGGAGATCGTCGAACGGGGCAAGAGGCGCGGCGAGGTCGCCGAGGGCGTCGACGCGCGGCTCGTTGTCCTCACCCTCGGCGGACTGATCCACCTGCACGTGACCCACCTGGGCGCGGCTGTCCCCGAGACCCTGGCTGACCAGGCGGTGGCCCTGCTCATGCCGGGCCTGGCGCAAGGGCCGGCCGGACGGACGGACGACGGGGCGGGGGTGGCAGCGGGCGACGACACCGAGGCCGACTTCGCCTGACGGCGCGGCGGCTGTCGCCCGGCGCCCGGCTTCCGGTCGGCGGCGAAGCCGGTGCGGCGGCCGGCCGCCCGGCTGTAGTCGGTGAACCGCTGGACAGAAAATAGGTCATGCGACCTATAATCAGGCTGTGATCGACGAACTGATATCTGATCCGGCCGGTCCGGTGCTCATCACCGGCGGTTACGGGACGGTGGGTGCCGAACTCGCCCGGATGACCGCCGCCGCAGGACTGCCCCTTCTGCTGACCGGACGTAACCCTGAGCGAGGGCAGGCCCTCGCCGACGAGTTGGGCGGCGAGGCGCGGGCCTGGGACCTGGCCTCCGCGACACCGTTCCGCGCCGCCGTGCGGGCCGTGGTGAGTGCCGTCAACGACCCGGACGACCGGGTACTGCGTGCCGCCGCGCACGCCGGAGTGCCCCAGGTCGACATCACCCGGTGGACGGCCCGGCTCCAACGGGCGGTCACCATAGCCACGTTGGCGCGGCCGACCGCCCCCGTCCTGCTGTCGTCCGGCTGGATGGGCGGGGTCACCAGCCTGGTCACCGCCGCCCTCGCCCGGGAACTGGGCGGAGCGGAGCGGGTGGAGACCGCTGTCCGCTGGGACATGGCCGACCGGGCGGGCGCGGACTCGGTGGAGTTCATGGACCGCCTCGGCATCGACTTCGAGGTCGTGGAGGACGGCAGGCGACGCCTCGCCGCACCGCTGAGCGACGGCCGTACGGTGCGCATCGGCGAGGACTCGGTGCGGGTCGCCCGCATCGACACACCCGAGCAGTACACCTTGCCGCTCACCATGGGCACCGCCACGGCCGCCACCCGGATCGGCTTCAGTTCCCCGGCCGCCACCCGGATGCTCCTCGCACTGCGCGGCGCGGGCTTCTTCCGCTGGGCGGACGGCGAACGCTGGACCCGGGCCCGCCGCGCGGTGATCCATTCCCCCGGCACCGGCGGAACCGCCCGGCTCCGTATCGACGTGGCCCACCGGGCCGAGACCCGTACCGCCACCGTCACCGACCCGGCCGGACAGAGCCATCTCACCGCCGCAGGAGGCTACTTGGGCCTGCTGCGCGTGCTCGGCGCCGACGGCTCGCCCGCCCCGAGCGGCGTGGTCTTTCCCGAGCAGCACCCCGACCCCGCGGCAGCCGTGCGGCTGCTGACCGGCCTGGGGGTGCGCCTCGACGTCGAACGGGCCGGAACGACCGACCAGCGAGGGGCCGCCGCATGAGCGCCGCGACCACCGGAGCGGGCCCGACCGCCAAGGGACTGCGCCGCAGGAACGAACTGCTCGACGCCGCCGAACGGCTGCTCTCCGCCACCGGGGAGGCACTCACCCTGCGCGCCGTCGCCGACGAGGCCGGTGTCCGACTGGGCCATCTCCAGCACTACTTCCCGACCCGCGCCGATCTGCTGGCCGCACTGCTCGACCGGGTGCTGACCACGTCGCTGGAACGGATCGCCGAACGCACTGAGCCGGCCGGAGAGGCGGCCGCACCCGCCGTCGTGCTGGACAGCGTGCTCGGTGACCACGACGAACCGTCCCTGGTGAGCCTGTTCACCAAGGTGTGGTCGATGGCGGCGCACGACGAGCCCGCCGCCGAGGCTCTCCGTTCCTTCTACGCCGACTACGCCGGACATGTCATCGCGATCGTGCGCCGGCACCTGCCGGAACTGGACGAGGCGGAGGCCCGCGCACGTGCCGAGGTGTTCGTGATGGTCGTGGAAGGGGCCGCGATCTTCCGTTCCGGGATCGCCGGACGCCGTACCCCGCGCACCGACGACGTGCTCCGCCGCACGTTGCTCACCCTGCTCACCGGCACCACGGTTTCCTGAGTCCACCGATCTCTCCTCCCCGCCCCCACTCGTTGAGAGCCGAGGCTTTCCCGCATGCGCCCCGCATCCGTCGCCGTCACCCTGGCGGCCGTCTTCCTTCTCGCCACCGCCTGCTCCGGCACCGACGCGTCCGGCCGCCACGCCGCCCGCCCGGCCCTGTCCCCGGCGGCGAAGCCGACGGCGGAGCTGGAAGCGGCTGTCCGGGCCTACTCGCAGGCGAACTTCGCACCGGACGCCGACACGGCGTACGGCATGCTCTCGCGGAGGTGCGCCGCCGTAGTGAGCCGGGACGTCCTCGGCAGACTCCTCGACGCAGCCGCCGCGTCATACGGTCACCCGGCCCTTCGCACCGTCACCATCGACCGGATACGGGGCACCAGCGCCCAGGTCAGCTACACCTACGACGACCCGGCGCTCTCACAGACCGGGCAGGACTGGCTGCGGGAGAACGGCCGGTGGAAGGCGGACATGTGCCCCCGCAAGTCCCAGCCGTGACAGGCGCATCCGCGGGCTGCGAAGGATTCGGCGGCGGCGTGTTCGTGTCGGAGGCAGCCAGAGCCCTGTCCGGCGCGGGCCGTACCGAGGAACCGGTCGGGGCGGCGAGGCCATGGCGAGTCCGGGCCCGCTGAGCGCCTGAGACGGCAGCCGTCCGGAAACGGCCCCGGAAACCGCGTCGGAGCCGTCTCCGGTCTCCAGGAGGAGCGGGCCGGGGCCCGCTCCTCGGCGGGGTCAGAGCTTGACTGTCGGGTGGTGGATGTCGAACCACGCTCCCAGGTCGAGGGTCCGTTCCAGGAGCATCCGTTGCTGCTGGTTCAGCTCGGTGGCGGGGAGGCGGGTGGCTTCGATGAGGCGTTCGCGGTTGACCAGGTCCGTGGCTGTGTGCCCGGTCCGCAGCAGGTCGGCTCCCTGGGACTGGATGGCCTGGACGTAGGTGGGATCGAAGGTGCCGGGGTATCCGCTTTTCTTGCGGTTGGCGACCGACTCGGGCAGGACGTCGCGGGTGGCGGCGCGCAGCAGGCTCTTCTCGCGGCCGTCGAAGGTTTTCAGGGACCAGGGGGTGTTGAAGACGTACTGCACGAGGCGGTGGTCGCAGAAGGGGACGCGGACCTCCAGGCCGACAGCCATGCTCATCCGGTCCTTGCGGTCCAGGAGGGTCTGCACCATGCGGGTCAGATGGAGGTAGCTGACGACCCGCATACGCTGGTCCAGTCCGGTTTCACCGTCCAGAGCGGGGGTCTCCGCGACGGCCGTGCGGTAACTCTCGGCGATGAAGTCGCCCAGGTCGAGCACGGGTTTGAGGTCTTCGCTGATCTGGCTGCTCGATTCGACCAGCGAATGCCGGCCCGCGAGCCAGGGGAAGGTCTCGGTGTACCGCCGTTCGTCGTGGAACCACGGGTAGCCGCCGAACACCTCGTCCGCCGACTCGCCGGACAGCGCCACGGTGGAGTGCCGGCGGATCGCGGCGAAGAGCAGGTAGAGGGAGTTGTCGCGGTCGCCGATGCCGATCGGCAGGTCGCGGGCGCCGACCGCCGCGCGACGGACCTCCGGGGCGGACAGGGCCGCCCCGTCCAGGACGATGTCCTGGTGGTCGCAGCCCACGTGTTCGGCGACGGCGTGGACGTAGGGGGTGTCCTGGGTGGGCGAGACGTCGATGGCCTGGAAGTGCTTGTCCTGGTCGGGGAAGTCGACGGCGAAGCTGCGCACCGTCTCACCCTGGGGCGCGAGGTGGATCTGCGAGAGGGAGGTGAGCGCGGAGGAGTCGAGGCCGCCGGAGAGCAGCGTGCAGCGGGGCACGTCGGCGACGAGCTGGCGCCGGACGATGTCGTCGAGCAGTTCGCGTACGTGCGCGACCGTCTCGTCCTTGCTGTCGGTGTGCGGTTCGGAACGCAGCCGCCAGTAGGTGTGGCGGCGCATACCCCCGTGGTCGAGGACGATGATCTCACCGGGACGCACCTCGCGCATGCCCTCCCACACCGCGGCGCCGGGGGTCTTGGCGCCGGCGAAGAGCTCACGCAGTCCGTCGGGGCCGACGACGGGGGCGGCGGTGGGGTTGGCCAGGATCGCCTTGGGCTCCGAGCCGAAGACGACGCCGTCCTCGGTCTCGTAGTAGTAGAACGGCTTGATGCCCATACGGTCGCGGATCATCACCAGGCGCTCGGTGCGGGCGTCCCAGATGGCGAAGGCGTACATGCCGTTGAGGTGTTCCACGAGCTTCTCGCCCCACACGAGGTAGCCGCGCAGCACCACCTCGGTGTCCGAGTCGGTGTCGAACCGCTGTCCGGCCCGGCGTAGTTCCGAGCGCAGCTCGGTGAAGTTGTACGCCTCACCGGAGTAGACCATGGCGACCGCTCCCTCGGGAGTCTCCACGGTCATCGGCTGAGCACCGCCCGGCAGGTCGATCACGGCAAGCCGCCTGTGTCCCAGGGCGACGTGAGGTGCCACCCACACGCCTGCGGCGTCGGGACCGCGGCACGACATGGTCTGCGTCATGGCGTCGATGTCGTCGCGGTGCTGCGTCAGGTCACGCCGGTAGGAGACCCATCCGGTGATTCCGCACATGCGAACCTCGATCCGGTCGAAGAAGGTTGCCCTGGGTGATTGCTGCCCTGTACACGCAGTTGACCCACGCGGAGCCGCCGCTCTCCTGTGTGGCGTTTCTTACAGGTAAATTTGTGTTAACGGGATGTTTCGTCGCGGAGCGAGAGCAGTCCGTGGTTCACCGACCGAACGCGTCCTGGCGGCTGATCCGTTGAGAACGTCGGCGGCGGTGGTGTTCAGGTCGATCGGCTGACCAGGGCACGAGTTGCTGCTCCGGTGCGCCGCCGTAGCGGAAGGTGTCCCAGTCGAGGGTGAGTTCGCCGACGGCGGGGTGGGTGATGCGCTTGCTGCCGAAGTCCTGGTGTGTGACGCGGTGTTCGGCCTACCAGACCCGGAACTGCTGGTCGGACACGGACAGTTCGCTCACGAGAGCCGTGAGAGCTGGATCAGCGGGGTTGGTACCGCTTCCATCTTCAGGACCTCGCGGCACGTGCGAGCCACGTCCTCCCACTCGGAGCAGATCTCGCGCATCACGGGGTCGGTGAAGACCATGCGAGCGTAGTTGCGTTCGGCTTCGGGCACGGACGCGAAGTCGCGCAGCAACCGCGCCGCCAGCGGGTTCCACTCGAGGATGTCGAGCCGTGGCCCGAAGACGATGGCGGGTGTGTCGGTGAGCTGTCCGAGCGACCGCGTGGGGTGCGGGTGCACACCGGGGCGGTGACCCGTGGATTCTCCGAGAAGGCGGTGGCCGGCAGCCCCGGCAACGCCGAGCTGTTCCTCGTCGAGGGCGCCGCCCACGTCGACCTGTACGACCGCGACCAGTACGTGGCGTCCGCAGCCGCCGAGTTCGTCGGGTTCTTCAGGAAGCACCTTGCCTGAGCCGGTATGCCGGGCAGGCCGCGCCACTCGTCGATGGCCGCGACCAGCGCGATGAGCCTAGGCTACCCGCGCGTCCTGCTCGCGTGGAGCTGAGCTGGTAACGCCGCCGCCACCCGTTGGCGGCCGCCGGGGGTCGTCGCGTCGGTCCGTCGGGGTCAGGGCCGAGGCTTTTCCGTCGAGGCGCGGATGGCACGCATGACGGGGGCGACGTCGGTGGCTGTGAAGCCGGTCTTGGTGTTGGTGCCGTCGCCTTTGATGACGAGGGTGACGGCACCGGCCGTGGTCGGGGTGAACCAGGAGCACGTGGTGGCCGCGGTGGCGAGCATCGTGTTCTCGATCATGTAGGTGTCGCAGATCGCGCGGCCGCCGTGGGGACCGGGGTCGGTGTCGGCGGCGCTGGTGGTGACCCGGTCGCCGGCGCCGTCCTCCTTGACGGCCGGGGGCTGGTCGAGGGCGTCGTGCAGGCGGTCGGGGTCGAAGCCGGAGCCGTTGACGCCGCTGTAGAAGATCCACGCGCCGTCCGCGCGGTCGTCGTAGTAGGCGTGCACCGGCGTACCGGACACGTCGAGCCGCTTGGCGGACTGCTGGAGGTCGCTGTTCACCCGCTGCACCAGGTCGGCCGAGGGCTGCCCCTGCGGGTATCCGGCCGCGGTCTGCGGAGCGGTGAGCACGTACGAGGTGCCGCCGCCGGCAGTGCCGTGTGCGCCTGTCCCGCCTTGTGCGGCGGCGCCGTGCTCGGCGGCGCCGTGCTGGGCGGCGCCGTGCTGGGCGGCCGAGGTGGCGGGGGCGTCGGCCCCGGGGTGAGCGGGGCCGCAGGCCGACAGCAGCGCGCAGGCCGAGGCCAGGACGACAGCGGCCGATGTTCGTGTGCGCGGCGGGACGGTACGTGCCATGTGCGGCCTCCTCGGAGTACGGACCCCCGTTTCCGGGGGCGGGACCAGGACGGCTGCCGGCGAAGCCCTGGGGACGCGGGCAAGTCTGGCAGCCGCGGACCCGGGTGGTAGCCCCCTCGTACAGCAGCGCTTTCCACCCCCTGGTAGCAGAGCTGGTGCCGGGCGCACCCGCGTGGCACGATGCCGGGACGCGGGGGCACGAAGGACGCGAAGGAGGGCGGCGGATGGACCTCGATCCCAGGCGCCTGCTGGTTCTGCACGCGATAGCGGAACACGGCGGGCTCGCCCCGGCGGCCCGGGCCCTCGGCCACACGCGCTCGGCGGTGTCGCAGCAACTGGCCACTCTGGAGAGGGAAGCCGGGCTCGTATTGGTGGACCGCTCGGGCGTACGGCTGGAACTCACCGCGGCCGGACGGCTCCTGGCCGCCACCGGCGGCCGCATCGCCCACGAACTGACCTCCGTCGCCGAGCAGTTGGGCACCGCGAACCGCCACCTCGTACAGGGCCCGGTGGTGATCGGCGCGCCGTCCGCAGTGCTCGCGCGGATCGCGGTCCTGGCGCTGCGGCTGCTCGAACGATGGTTCCCGCACGTCGAGCCGAGGCTCACCGAGACCTCCCTTCCCGAAGGCCTGCAGCAGCTGCGGCTGGGCGAGTTGGACGTCCTGGTCGTCGTCGACGACCGGGACACGGCGGTGCCGCTGCCGCCCGCGGTGCGCGCGCAGATCCTGAGCGAGGACGAGTACCGCGTGGTCGTCCCGGTCACGTGGGGCACGCCGACCGCGGCCGAACTCTCCGGCCGCCCCTGGATCACCGCCCCGGCCCACTCCGCGCGAGGCCGCGCCTTCGCCCGCTTCGCCGACGCCCACGGGATCACGCCGTCGGTCGAGCATCTTGCCGACCACGTGAGTGTCGTCCAGGCGATGCTGGCCGGGCAGGTCGGAGCGGCGGTGCTGCCCTCGTACCTCGCCGCGCGGCTCGATCAGGTCACGGTGACCGGACTGCCCGTGACCGGCAGCCAGATCACGCGGACGCTCTGGCGCACCGGCCACGGTGACGGCGCCACTGCGGCCAAGGCGGCGGTCGACGCGCTCCAGCAGGCGGCCCGCGATCACGCCGAGGCCCTCAGCGTGGTCGACCACAGCAGCGACGACATCATCATCCGCCCCCTGCGCGACCCGACCGACCCTCCCCGAACGCCGGCTCCCCGACGCAAGCCCGGCGCGGTCCCCGCGTCCGGACCACTCGGCGGGCGCGACGAATCACACCACGACAGGACCGACCTCGACCGCTCTCAGATCTGAGTCCGAGGATGTCGTCGCAGCAGGCCCGGTCGTTGGTCGGGGCGCTGGGGGCGGCTGCGTCGAGTATGGGGTGAGCCGAAGCAACTGGGTGGCGGTCCTTGAGCGGATGCTGTGCTGCCGTCTGCTCCTGGTCGAGCTGGACGCGCCGGTTGGGAGTCGGCCCGCGGAGTTCGCCGTTGCCCTCGACCACTACCGGGACGCCGAGGAGCAGTACATCAGGCACGAGTGGCGCTCGGCGGTTGAAGCGCTCCGTCAGACCTTCGCGGCGCTCGTCGGCAAGAAGGCTGACGAGGTGGATGTGCCCGCGATACCGGCGTCCTCGTCTCCGCCCGGAGATCCGGGCGGTCCGCCGGATCATGCGGGCCGCTGGCGTTCACGACGCTCCGTCCCGGGCTCGTCGCGATTGTCCGGTGCCCGGTAGCCGGTGGCGCCTCCTGCCGCTCTGCCTGCGTGGCCAGAGCGTCCTGGGCCGTGTTCGCGGTGTCCAGCTCTTGGTGCAGATCGGCGACTCGACCAGCAGGAGCGCGAACCGGTGAAGAGCCGCAGCCCAGGGCGCGGAGGCTGCCCTGGGCTGCGGGTTTGTCGCTGTTGGTCAGAGTCCGACGGGGTTGATGTAGGTGCCGGGGTGGGTGGCGCCGTCCTGCTTGAGGATCTGGCCGCCGAACGGCCAGTCCAGGGTGAAGTGCGTCGTCTCGTCGGGCGGGGTGACGAGGAACTTCGCCGGGACGAACTTCTCCTTCTGCGCGGTGGACTTGGCGACGGGGAGCAGCGTGATGCTGAAGTCGACCGTGCTGCCCTGCTGGAGGGTCATCTTCGGGGGCTTCTTGGCGGAGCGCACGAGGGACCATGTGCCGTCGGTCTTCTGGGCCCCGACCATGTCGACGCCTGCGAAGCCGGTCAGGGTACAGGCGTGGTTGCTCTTGTTGGTGAACCAGATGAACGCCTGCGTCTGCTTCTCGGTCTGTCCCATTTCCGGCGTGGCGTCGCCCCCCGTGGCGAACCCGGCCTTCAGGTCGGCGGTGTGGCAGCGCGTCGGCGCGGCGGGGACGGCGGAGGCGGGGACGGCGGCAGCGGCGGTGCCGGCGACGGCGACGGCTGCCAGGGCCAGGGCGGTCAGCTTGTGCTTCATGAAGTTTCGGGTCCCCTTCGGCTGTGGATCGACGCGCGAGGTCAGCGCGCGTCTGCGCACTTGAAGACGCGCGAAGTCCGGGGATGGTTCGGTGGGGAGTGGAGTGAGCCTTCGCCGATTTGAAACTGCCGTTGAAAGGGCTCGTTCGAAGGGCTGGTGTGCCCGGATCTGCCGATGCTCCGGGCGAGTTGGCGGCGAACGCGTTGTCAGGGGCTGCGCCCGGGGCGACGGGGCGGTCGTCTGCGTTGCGCGGGGCCTGGCAGTGGGTCGGGTGGGGGCTGTCACCGCCGGCGTTCCACTGCCTGTTCTGGCGCCGGCCGTCCATGCACTGCTGTGGGGTGCCGCCGTCGCCGCCGTGTTCGTCCCTGTCCCTGCGGGTCTCGGAGAAGCGTGCGTGGGCGGAGCGGGCGACCGCTATGTGGAGGCGGGCTGGGCGGTTGCCGCCCAGCCGGCTTCGATGAACCGGAATGTGACGTCGATGATCTGTTCGGCGTCGTCGAGTGAGCGGATGGAGGGGATGATTCCCAGGGCGGTGCGGGCGACGAGGCCGCACGCGGTGTCGGGGGAGTGCAGGCCGATCTCGGCGGCGATGACGTCGGCGAGGGCCTGTTCGTGGCGCAGCCACATCTTGGCCGAGTAGTCCCGCAGGGCGGGGGCGCTCTCGATCAGCGCGTGGAACTGGACCAGTGCGGGTTCCGTGCGCGCTGTTTCGGCCATCCGCAGGAGCCAGCGGCGCAGCGCCTCGGGGATGGAGACGCCGCTGGGGCGCTCGCGGACGGCGGCGAGGAGCATCTGCTCCTGCTCGTCGTCCTGGTCGAAGACGAGGGCTTCTTTGGACGGGAAGTGGGCGAACAGGGTCGCGGTGGCGAGGTCTGCCTCCTGGGCGACCTCGCGTACGCCGACGTTGTCGTAGCCGCGTTCGAGGAACAGCCGCAGGGCCGTGTCCGCGATCAGCTTGCGGGTCTGTGCCTTCTTGCGCTCGCGACGGCCGCCGAGCTGGTCGTTCGTCCCCATGGCGAGAACCATACCAGTTGTAAAGTCAGAACAGTTCTGTTTATAGTCTCGTTCTGGAAAATGCTTCTGGAGGCGTCGCCCCCAGCCCATCGCCGTGCGGGAGGACGCCGTGCAGGACACGCTCGAACTCGCCCTCGCCAGGGGCTCTCGCACGTCTCCTCCGCGCCGGGCGTCGGCGGCGGTGGTCGTCTGTCTGACGCTGCTGGACTCGCCCGGGACGACCGTGGTGTTCCCGGCCCTGCCGTTCGTCACATTCGAGTACGTCCACGAGGGCTCACCGGCCTTGTGGGTCGGTGTGCTGGAGTGGGTGAACGCGCACTGCGCCTTCCTGGTGGCGCTGCCGCTCGGCGCTCTGTCCGGCCGGCTCGGGCGGCGCCCGATGCTGGTCAGCGGCGCGTTCGGTGCCGCAGCCGGCTGCGCGCTGCTCTGTGTCGGCGGCGCGCTGTGGGTCCTGGTCGCCGCGCGGGCGGTGCAGGGTCGCGCGGCGGGCGACATGCCGGCGGTCTTCGCCCGCGTCGCTGACATCACCCCGGCCAGGGACCGCACCAAGTGCTACGGCCTGCTCGGTGCGGTCCCTGGCCGGAGTCGGCATGGCGATCGGCCCCGCGATCGGCTGCGTCCTGTCCGGGATCAGCCTGGACGCGCCGGTCTGCACGACCGCGCTGATCGCCGTCCCGTTCTGCTTCTACGTCGACAACCTCTGCGTGCTCGGCGAGGACGGCGTCGGCTGGGTCCCGGCTCTGTCTCGACGCACCCCAACTCCTGGCCGTGGCTGCCTTGTTGTTCGTCTCTGGTCAGGGTGCCGTGACGTGGCGCTGGACGGGCTGATGTCGAATGCGGTCGGCGCGGACGAACAGGGGCGGCTGGCCGGCGGGATCTCCTCGGTCGGCTCTGCGATCCAGATGGCCGCGCCGCTGCTCGCCGGTCGGCTGCATGCGAGCACGGGGCCACGCCACCCCGTACACCCTCGGCTTCCTCCTGATCGTTGTTGCCGCTGTGCTGCTGCCGCGCTGCTGTTTCGCGCCGGGGCCGGCGTTGCCCGCCAACCAGTCGCCAGCGCATAAGCGCCCGTATCCGCGGGCTTCCTCTCGTCGAAAGGACTTTCTGTCATGTCGAATCCCACCCCTCGTATCGCGATCGTCGGCGCAGGTTTGGGCGGTCTGTTGTGTGCTGTGGTGCTGCGTCGTCACGGCATCCGTGCCACCGTGTTCGAGCGTGATGCCGGTGCTGGCCATCGTGGTCAGGGCGGGAGCCTGGATCTGCATGAGGACACCGGGCAGGCGGCTTTGCGTACTGCGGGTGTGTACGACGCTTTTCTGGACCTGTCCCGTCCCGAGGGGCAGGAGATGCGCGAGTACGATCATGCGGGCACTCTGGTCGCCCACGAGGACGGTACGGGGGAGCCGGCGCGTCCGGAGATCGACCGGGCGGTCCTGCGTGATCTGCTGCTCGATGGCCTTGGGGCGGACGGTGTGCGGTGGGGTACTCCGGTCCGGCGGGTGGGGCTGGTTGCCGGTGGGCGGGCGCGGCTTGTGCTCGGTGACGGGGCCGTGGAGGACTATGACCTTGTCGTCGGGGCTGATGGTGCGTGGTCGAGGGTGCGTGCTGTCGTGTCCGGGGCTGTTCCGTTCTATACGGGCAGTACTTTGGTCGAGACCTGGTTCACCGATGTGGACAGGCGGTATCCGGTGTTGGCCGGGATGGTCGGCAACGGCATGATGCTCGCCACCGAGGCAAGTGATCCCACCCGTCTGCTTATCGGTCAGCGGGGTGGTGACGGGAGTGTCCGTGTCTGGATCGGTCTCAGGTGCCCGCTGGACTGGGCTGAGCGGGTGGGTGTCGATCTGGCGGACACCGAGGCCGTTCGTGTTCATTTCCTGGCGGTGTTCGCGGGCTGGCACGAGGATCTGCTCCGTGTGCTGCGTGAGAGTGAGGGGCCGTTCGTGAGCCGGCCCGTCTACCGTCTGCCCTGTCCCCACACCTGGCAGCACACTGCGGGTGTCACTCTGCTCGGTGATGCGGCCCATCTCATGCCTCCGGCGGGTCAGGGCGCGAACCTCGCTCTCATCGACGCGGCCGATCTCGCCACGGCTGTCGCCGGTGCGGTGGCGGAAGGCTCCGGTCTCGACGCGGCGGTGCGGGGTTACGAGCGGATCATGCATCCGCGCGGAGCGGCCGCTGCCGAGGAGTCCGTTCGCGCTCTGGAGCAGTGAGCCGGTGAACGCCCCTCCCGTGAGCCGCCGTTGCTCCTCTCTGCTTCGGCGTCCCGGGGAGGCCCGGCGCGGTCCGGCCCTCCTCCTGCCGCTGCCGCTTCGTCGGCCGGCCGGTCCCGGAGATCGCGCCGACGGGGCTGACGCGGTGTCGGCCGGCGTGTGCGGGGGCGGGTGCCTTGACTCGCCGCCCCGGGCTGCTCCCTGACTCCTGCCGGGGTGCTCGGCGAGGGCCTGTGGTGTTGTCGGGTTGCCGTGTGGGGGAGGTCTTCGTCGGCTTGGCCACCGGCACCGGCACCGGCACCGGTTCGACCACCGGCGCCGGTGCTGTTTCGTTCGTGGTGCGGGGTCCTGCCGGCTGGGGCTGTGGTTTCCGGCCGGTTGGTCGTCCCCCAGCCGGTTGTCCCGGGT